>NZ_CP032382.1:0-4800000 GCF_003589925.1 Chryseolinea soli
GCCCTGACCGTGGCCGGCTCCTTTGCCGATTCAAAAAATGTATATGACATGATGGGGAAAGCACTTGAACCCATGGGGTTGAAGCTCGACTACGCCTACATCGAGAAGACACGTCCCGAGATCGCGGAAATGTTGAAATAATAATAATCCACACAAAAAGACCAGCATTATGTCGACCCTGAACAGAAGATACGATATCGATTGGCTCCGCGTGATCGCCATCGGGTTGTTGTTGATCTACCACGTTGCCATCGGGTTTCAACCGTGGGGGATCATGATCGGCTTTATCACCAACGGCACGTCATGGATGTCGTTGTGGACACCGATGACGATGTTGAACATCTGGCGTATTCCGTTCTTGTTTTTTGTGTCGGGCATGGGTGTTTACTTTTCCATGCAACACCGGAACTGGAAAGCGCTCCTCCAGGAGCGTTCGCTTCGCATCCTCGTCCCCTATGTGTTTGGGATGATCTGCATCTTCCCGGTGAGCGTGTTGATCCTTCAGCATTATTACCAGTGGGACCTTAGCTATGCCGTGAATGCCGGGCACCTGTGGTTTCTGGGAAACATCTTTGCTTACGTGGTTTTGCTGTCGCCGTTGTTCTACTATCTGCAGAAAAATCAAAACGGGAAATTTGTCACCGGCTTGAAAAAAATATTGAGCAACCCACTCGGCCTGATCCCGGTCGTCGGTCTTTTCATTGCCGAAGTGTTGGTGGTGAAACCCATTCCTTACGAATTGTACGCCATGACCTGGCACGGCTTTGTGCTGGGGTTCCTGGCTTTCTTTGTTGGATTTTGTTTTGTGCTCTGCGGCGACTCGTTCTGGAACATGCTCGTGAAATGGCGCTGGCTGTTCGTGGCGTTGGCGTCCGGACTCTTCCTTGTGCGCCTCTTGGTGCTGGGGTTAAAAACGCCGGGGTATCTGTTGGTTGTTGAGTCGGATGGCTGGATCTTTTCAGTGTTGGCGTTTGGACACAAATATTTGAATCACCCCGGCAAGACGCTGTCGTATTTAAGTCAGGCGGCTTACCCGGTGTATATTCTCCATATGATTTTCCTGTCCCTGGCGTCGTGGTTGATCTTTCCGTTGGCGCTTCCGGTTCAACTTAAATTTGTCATGGTGCTGGTCTTCACCTTTTCGGGATGTTTTGGCGCCTTCGAGATCATCCGCCGTGTGAGCCTTCTAAGACCTTTGTTTGGATTAAAAATGAAAGAGCGTTCCCTGGCCGTCAAGGGAAATAAACCTGGATGGGCACAAGCCTAAACTATAGCATCATGGTAAATCTCAAAAATGTAACAAAGCGTTTTGGTGCAAAGACCGTTGTCGATGACCTGTCGCTCACCATTGCACGCGGCGAGCTCTTCGGGTTGCTGGGTCCCAACGGTGCCGGCAAGACCACCACCATCAACATCATCATCGGCGGTCTGCTTCCCGACGCGGGTGCGATCACACTTCAAGGATCAGGATCACCGCAGGATCCAGCGATCAAAAGATTGATTGGCATCGTACCCCAAAGCCTGGCGGTTTATGAGAGCTTGACGGCCTACGAGAACTTGAACTTCTTTGGCAGGCTGTATGGATTGCAGGGAAGCGAGCTGACGTCGAGTATTCAACGCGTGTTCGAGCTCGTCAATCTTACCGACCGCACCAAGGACCGGGTCAAAACGTATTCCGGCGGCATGAAGCGGCGGCTGAACATTGCCATCGCGCTCCTTCACCGTCCTTCGCTGTTGATCCTGGATGAGCCAACGGTGGGTGTGGATCCGCAGTCGCGAAACGCCATTTTCGACACCCTGAGAAATTTGAAAGCAGAAGGCTGCACGATCCTGCTCACCTCCCACTATCTCGAGGAAGCACAGCAACTGTGCGACACGGTTGCCATCCTGGACGAAGGCAAGCTGGTGGCCCAGGGAACTGTTGAGGCATTGATTGCCCTTCACGGAGGGCAAAGCATCCTGACGGTGGAGACCAGCAAGGGCAAGTCAAGAATTGAAACGCATGAGCCCGTTCAGGAGATCGTCCGGATCCATGCGGAAGAGCCGATCATTTCCCTGAAGATGGAAAGCCCGAGTCTGGAAAAAGCCTTTTTGAATATCACCGGAAAACATTTAAGAGATTGATCATGAAAGAAATCATCACCCTCATCCGAAAAGACCTGCAACTCCTTTTCCTGGACAAGACCAGCATCATCGTCACCTTTGCGCTACCGGTTGTTCTGGTGGCGTTGATCGGGAGTGTCTTCGCCGGTTCGTTTCCTCCTTCTTCCGGCATCACGAGCTATGACTATGCGTTTTCGAAAGTGATGTTCTGGGGATTGTTCGGCGGCCTGGCTTCCTCGGTGGCATCGCTGGCCATCGAAAAGCATTCGGGCACGATCATCCGGATCCAACTGGCGCCCGTTCATAAATTTCAAATATTGGCCGGAAAGGCGCTGGCTTGTGTCAGCGTTATCTTGATCAGTTCCTTTTTGACGTGGACGTTTACCACCGTGCTTTTCGGTATCAAAACCGCTTCTCCTTTGAACCTGATCCTCATCTCATTTTCAAACGCCGTGTTCTTTGCCGGGCTGACAACCTTCCTGGCCAACTTTGTGAGCACAGAGCGCGCGGCGGGGGCGTTGAGTTGGTCGCTGGCGCAGCTCCTGGCGTGTTTCAGTGGCATTATGTTCCCGATCATGATCATGCCTTCGTGGATGAAAACTGCCACGAATTTTAATCCCGTGACCTGGGCCGTGAAGGCGATGGAAATCGTGCTGTGGACAGGTGGTACGTTTAGCGAATTGGTATTGCCCGTCTCCATCACACTGGGCAGCGGCCTTTTCTTCTTTGCATTGAGTGTATACTTGTTCCGATGGACAACGCAGAACGCCTGACAAAATCAAGTTCACTCACTTCTTAATGCCTTTACGGGATTCTCCCAAGCGGCTTTCAATGCCTGGAAGCTCACCGTCACCAGCGAGATGACCACCACAAACACGGCGGCAAACGCGAACATATACACATTGAGGTGAATGTGGTATGGATAGTACTGCAACCATTGTGTCGCCAGCTGCCATGCGGCGGGCATGGCGATCAGCAGGGAAAGAATAATGAGTTTCAGGAAATCTTTGGTGAGCAGCGCCACCGCGGCCGCTACAGAAGCGCCCAACACTTTGCGTATGCCAATTTCTTTTGTTCGCTTTTCTGCCGCCAACACCGACATGCCGAATAATCCAATGCAGGAAATAAAGATGGTAAACGCCGCGCCAAACGTCATGACCTTTTTCCATTTTGCCTCGGCATTGTAGCTTTTCTGATATTCGAGTGTCTTGAATTCATATTGATACAAACTCATCGGAAACACTTTGTTGAACGTCTTTTGAATGTAGGCGAGGGCGCTCGCGACATGGTCGGGGTTGATTCGCACCAGGGCGAGTCCATAATCTCTTGAGGAACTCATGGTGAATATTTGCGGACCTATTTCCTGATTTAAGGGAAGATAATGATAGTCCTTGACCACACCCACCACGGTATATTTTTCCTCGTTCCGGTACCAGAAGTTCACCTCCTGGCCGATGGGCTCTTTCCAGCCGGCGTTCTTTACAAAAGTCTCATTCACTAAAATAGCGTGACTAGAGTCTGCCGTGAACTTCGCAGAGAAATTTCTACCTTGAACTACCGGTATCTTGTAGAGCGGAAAATAGGAATCATCGATGGTTTCATAATCAAAGTCCATCTCGATGTCACCGTTAATCTTTGCCGACGTGCCTTCCCTGCCGCCATTCCGGGCAGAGACATAAAGGATATCGGGATTCTTCAATAATTCCATTTTCAGCAAACCTGCGTCGCCATGCGTCAATCCAGGTTTCCGGATGATGATGACATTGTCCTGATCATAGCCAAGATCGGTATGGATGAGGTAGTCAAATTGTGAATACACGATGATGGTCGCCATCACCAGCAACGTTGACAGCGCGAATTGGAGTACAATAAGTCCTTTTTGCAAATTTATCTTTCCCAGTTTCAAACCGTTGTAAAGTGCTCTCACCGGGTGATAGCCGGAAAGGATCATGGCGGGATAAAATCCGGCCAGCATTCCGGTGATGATGAACAACCCGGCATACGTCAGCACCATCCTGACATTTAGAAGATAGGAAAGGAACAGAACCTTGTTCGTGAGCTGGTTGAAGAAAGGCAGGACGGCTTGAACAAGAACGATCGCCAGCAAGAAAGCCGCCGTGCACAGCAGATAGGATTCACCCAGAAACTGGATCATCAACTGTCGCTTATCTTCACCGACAACCTTTCTGATGCCGATCTCTTTCGCCCGCTTGACGGAGCGCGCGATTGTGAGGTTCACGAAATTAATGCAGGCAATCAGTAAAATAAAAAGTGCGATACCCGATAAAATATAGGAATACATCGGATCACTGGCATCCTTTAGGCCATTATCGGCTTTGTAATCCTTGCTCAGGTGTATGTCGGTGAAGGGTTGCAGCACGTGAACGATCGAAGTCTTATTGTTGTATTTCAGGGCGGAATTCAAAATTGTTTCCCGCGCTTCCTTTTCATACACTTGTTTCATCTTGGCTTCGACGTCATTAACGTTTGCACCCGCGCGGAGCACCACAAACGTATTCAGGAAAAAATCTGCCCACGATTCATCGTTCGCATCGACTTTTAGCGGCGCGAGGATGTTGAATTTTATAGAGGAGTTGTCGGGGCAATTCCGGGACACGCCGGTGATCGCATACGGCTCGAACGTGTTGTTCGCTTTCAGATAAAGGTCCATGCCCAACACGTCCGTCTTTCCAAAGATCCGCATCGCCGTTGCTTCGGAGATCACGACGGAGCGTGGATCGCCAAGCGCGGTTCGGGGATCTCCGCTGATCAATGGAAAGTCGAAGACGGAAAAGAAAGTGCTGTCGGCGGCATACACCAGTTCGCTGGTGATCTCGCTTCCTTGTTTCAATTCCGTGACATAGCCCGTAAGACGCACGAAAGACTCCACTTCGGGCACGCTGGCGTGGAAATTAGGGCCCTGAAAATAACCGGTGTTTCCTCCCCTGCTCTCCATACTGCCATCCGGGTTGACACGGTTGTGGCCGATGCGATAGATGTTGGATACGTTGGCGTGAAACCGGTCGTAGCTCAATTCGTCGTTCGTATATAATATGATCAGCATGGCGGAGGCCAGGCCGAGACTTAATCCAACGATGTTGATGGCAGAATAGATCTTGTTCCGGAGCAGGTTGCGGAGCGTGGATTTAAAATAATGCTGTAACATAATCGAGAGGGTAAAGTGATTACATAGCGTTATGTTCCCAAGGTAATTGATCGTCCAGGTTGGACTCGAACAGGGAACGCACGGCAAGGTTTCCAAAACTATGCCACCACTAAAGATGCCCAAATGACGGTTATTGAGGGATCGTTTGATCGGAAATGCTCTCCAACGGACGGCGGTGCCCGCAATTGGGATTGCGTGGCAACATTGACTTCACGCCCGCTCTGCTGGGCAAAGCATCAGGATGGATGAACAAAGTAGATATTCAGAGCACCGATCAGAACGGGTAGTGACGCATCCCGCCATCGACAACAACCACTGAGCCGGTGATGTAGCGCGCGCGAGGCGACACCAGGAACGTGGCCATGTTGGCGATGTCCTGGGGTTCACCAAAATCACCCAGTGGGATCTCGCGTTCGGCAAATTTTGTGCGTTCGTCGTCCGAAAACACGCGACGGATATTTGCCGTGTCGATGAGGCCCGGCTGCAGGCAATTGACGGTGATGCCATAGCGCCCCAGTTGTCCGGCGAGTTGTTTGGACCACACGACAATACTCGCTTTGGCCACTGCCGACGCATTGATTGCGCGTAGCTCATAGGTGCTGGTGATGTTCAGGATCGCGCCTTGTTTGCGCTCCATAAAGTGGGGCAAAAGTTGCTGCGTGAGTTGACGATGACGGTCGAAGTCCAACGTCATGGCTGCGCTCCACTCGTCTTCCGGTCCGTTGACATCCAGTGGGCGGCTGCGGCCGGCATTGTTGATAAGCATGTCGACATGACCCAGCGCCGATAGGGCCATGGTGGCAATCTTTTCTGGTCCATCCGGCGCAACGAAATCCTGGGCGAATGTGACGGGTACTACATCGCCCACCGCCGAAATTTCATCTTTGAGCCCGTCTAACAATGCTTCGTTTCTTGCTACGGCAAAGACTTTCACGCCCTCGATCGCCAATTCTTTTGTGATCGCCCGGCCAAGTCCCTGGCTGGCGCCGGTCACTACGGCCGTTTTTCCTTTTACATACAGATCCATAATTTTTCTCTTGTGGGTTTAAAAAAATTCTTCGCAAGAGTAGCCACCGGCGTCCGATTTTACACGTTGTAGAATTAATTGTAGGATACTATCAAATATGTAAGTAATGACGGACAGAAAGAAAAACTCGACGTATTCCCGTAACGAAAAATGCATCATTGAATGTGATCTCACCTATGTTGTTTCCAAGATCGGAGGCCGGTGGAAACTACAGATCTTAAGTATGCTGGAAGAGAAAAAACTCCGGTTTAGCGAACTAAAGAAAGAATTTTCTTTTACAACGGAACGCATGCTCACCTTGCAATTGCGGGCGTTGGAGCAGGATGGGCTGGTGAAACGGACGGTCTATGCGGAAGTTCCTCCCCGGGTGGAGTATGAACTCACGGAGATGGCATTGGAGCTGGGGCCTATTTTTAAACAATTAAGTGATTGGGGCTCCAAACACCGGAATCAGACCAAGAAGGACTTAGTTATTTCGTCCCCGACCCGTTCAACCGCGCGATCCCAGGTATGAACGTCTGAACAATCGTTTGAAGTTGGGCAACAAACTTTTTTACTATTTTTAGGGACCCCCAGCCCAACGGATCCCTCGCGACCATCCCAGTCTAGCGATACCAGCCCGTCGATGCCCGGGAGAATGGAGCAATAGCCTGTGAAAGAAAACCTGGAAGAGGACCTGATTCGTCGGATAAATGATGGAGATGAGCGAGCCTTTAAGCTCGTGTTCGATCTCTATTACCGTCCGCTGACGCTCTTCGCGATGAAGTATGTACGCGAAGTGGAGGACGCCAAGGAAATTGTACAAGACTTTTTTGTACGCATGTGGTCAAAGCGCGACACGCTCGAGATCCGGTTTTCGCTTCGCATTTATTTGTACCGCAGCGTCCGAAATGCCTGCCTCAACTTTATTGCTTCCGACAAAGTGGAAAAGAAACGGATGATGGGGTACCAGCATCCCCAGATCTCGAACGACAATGCCCTGGAACACATGATGGCTGCCGAGCAGGAAGAGCTCCTCATGCGGGCCATTGACAACCTGCCGGAGAAGTGCCGCCGAATATTTGTCATGAGCCGCATGAACCGGCTTTCACACCAAGCCATTGCCACCCAATTAAACCTCTCCGTGAAAACGGTAGAAGCCCAGATCTCGATTGCCTTGAAACGGCTGGCCGAATGGGTGATCACCCTCGTCATGTTTTTTTGCGACTAGAACCTAAGGAACCTTCCTTAAAATCCGAGCCCTTTCTGGGTAGGCCAAAATAATTCAAAAAAAATCCTTCGCCCTTTTAAGGGGTCCCCTGCCATTTGCTGTCTGTACGGTAATTCAAACGGAGTTTTACCTAATGGCTTTCTATGGATAGAATTTTTACGGTCTCTCTTTTTCGCGTTGGCAGGTGTAGGATTGGCGGTGAATTCCGGAAGGGATTCCTGGTGATGGCCTTGTGGTGTGGCCTGTTTCAGGCGCAAGCCCAAGACCCCACCTTTTATGAAACGTTCGACAGCACGCCCATGGGCGAGGTGCCCGAGGGATGGCGGACGTATTCGCTCAACGGCGACCGCGGCAATAACTGGGTGCGCTCCGTGTATGGATTTTTTGGTCCCAAGGTGATGACCAGCGGGGTGGAATATGCACTGCCCGGAAAAATCGATGAAGACTGGCTCGTCACGCCGCAGATCACACCCCAGGAGAACGACTTTTTGATCTTTGATTCGGGACAGGAATTTGTGTGGGACGATTGGGGATCGACGTTCGAGATCTGGATCTCTACCAAGACCGACAACCGCGCCGATTTTACTGAACTACTGAAGAGTTACACAGAACCGGAATTCCCCGGGTACTTATATTCCGAACGCCTGCTGCTGGACCTCGCAGCCTACAAAGATACTCCCATCTATATCGCTTTCGTTCACAAAAATCCCGTGACCGGCGAGTCCACCGATCCCGACAATCCCGAGCCTCCTGTGGAGAACTGGTACCTCGACAATGTTTGGGTGAGACCTGTACAGCCGATGGACTATAGCGCGGGAGAAATATTCGGTTCGTTCGACAACGTCATCCGTGTCGTGCAATCGCGTACCACGGTGATCATCAGCGTGGTGGTGCGCACCGCGGGCGACAACGGCAGCGCCGACATTTCTGCGCTGTCGTTCACTACCGCGGGATCGTCGCCGAAGGTTAAAATTAAAGAAGCTTCGCTCTACACGACCTACGGTGATTCCTTTCTGTCCACCAACGAAGACACGGGTGAAATATATGCCGATTTGTTCGGTTCCGTGACAGACCCCGGAGATGCGTTCACTATTGAAGGTTTTCAAAACCTCGGTCGGGGTGACAACTATTTCTGGCTCATGTATACGCTGGAGGCCGATGATGCTGTGCTCACGTACCCCTATCCCGAAGTCGACGCCACATTCGAGAGTGTGGTGGTGAATAATGTCGAACACGCCACGACGCTAAGCACGACCGCAGCAACGCATCCGGTTGTGCCGGATGCCCCTGTGAACGACAACTATGCCGATGCTATTGATATCGCTCCCGCGACCGGTACGGTTCGCCTGGGCTCGTACAACTATAAGGCTACGGTTGAAGCCGGGATTGGCGTGGAGAGGCTTGCCTATTGCGCCACGCCGATCTATCAATCGGCGATGGATGGCTGCAATTCCGTATGGTGGCATTTCAAAGCGCCAAGCGCCGGCCTCATCACAGCAGATCTCTCGACAAGCAGTTTCAACACCCTGTTGCTCATTCAGGATGAGAAGGGCGACCAACTGGCGTGCAGCAAAGACATTGACGAATCTGCGCTTGTGTTGCAATCGCGCATTTCAAATTTTCCGGTTGCCGAAGGGCAGGAACTGTACATCCGCGTGACGGGTGAAGGGGGATTCCCGGAGGATCCCAATGCCGCGAGCGGCGTGGTGAATCTGGATTTCACATTTGAAGTTCCGCTGGGGGTGGAAGGGCCGTTCTCCTATGAGCTCTCCGAACTTTATCCCAACCCCGGCAACGGAAAGGTGAATGTAGACCTGGTGCTTCATCGTCCCGCTAACGTGGTGTTGGAAGTAACGAATCTCATGGGACAGACCGTGCAAGTTCAGGACGAGGGCTTCCTGAATGCCGGAAAATATGAACACGTCACGCTCGACGTGACGGCGCTTCCGGCGGGTCCCTATTTCGTGCGCATGCGCGGAAGCAGCAACACGGCCCACAAGTTAATTGTGGTGAACGATGCAGACGCGCGTTGATGGAACATTCAAAAGATCATTTTTAAAAACACGATGGAAGATAACAAAGATGACGACAGAAGCTGGTACCTGGCTTCGAAACGGTTGACCGAAGGTCTCTCCGATGCCGAGCAATTGGAGTGGGAGGTTTTGCTGCGCGACGAAAAATTCAAAAATGATTTTGCATTACTCGAAAAGCACTGGCACGCCCTGGGGTCGTCGGTCTATGCACAAATCAACGTTAGCGAAGATTGGGAAACGGTGCGCGCAAAGATCAGGGCCCTGCCACAGGCGGAGAAGCGGTTTGCTTTTTCACCCTGGCTGCGTTACGCAGCGGCGGCAGCGCTTTTTGTAACGAGTGCTTACGTGGCCTGGAATTTCAGGAAGCAACGGGAGACTGCTTTTGTCACTAAAATCGAAGCGCCGGCAGGAGCGCGCACCTATGTGACCCTGCCCGACAGTTCGCACGTGTGGCTCAATGCGGGTACGCTGATTTCTTTTGATCAGCATTTTGGAACCGACAATCGCAGCCTTACGCTGGAGGGAGAAGCTTTCTTTGATGTGGAGAAAAGCAAAGTTCCCTTCGAAGTACATACAGTAGCCTTCAACATCGCGGTGCTGGGCACGGCTTTCAACGTGAAGGCCTATCGTAACGATGATGTGATGAGCACGACGTTGATCCGGGGTTCTTTGAAAGTCAATCGCATCACGGCTTCCGGTGTGACGGAAGAAATACTGCTCCATCCCAACGAAAAAATAACCCTGCAGGGATTGCCCGCGGAACGATCGGGCCACCCGTTGATGCTCCAAAAAAATATTGATGCGGTCGCGGAGGCCGATTGGAAAGATGGTTGGTTGACCGTGCGCGGCGAGTCCTTAAACGAGCTTTCGAAAAAAATTGAACGGCTCTACAACGTTACCATCCATTTTGAAAACGACAGTTTGAAGGCTTATAAATACACCGGACGCATTCAACAATTCAGCCTGGAGCAAGTGCTCAAAGCGCTGGCCCTGACCTCACCGATCGACTTTGTGATCAACGAAAAGAGCGTGACGCTGCGCGAGAACAAAAACACGAAATCAAAATACAAAACCTTACCCACGCCCTGACGACTTTGAATATATATAGAACCTTAACCCTTACACGATGAAAAAACAATACCACAGCACATAACCCTACGCATCGTCTAAAAAAAGCAGGATCAAAAGATGCTGACACATCTCCTGATCCCTTAGGACAGACAAAATAGTTACCAACCCTGTGACGGAGTGGAACGATATTATTTTACCTAATCCCAGCGAATTCTATGAAAAAAATCGGATACGGCCAAGGAAACCTATGGCCAGTATTAATTAAAACGGCGTTGGTTATGAAAATCTGGCTTTTACTACTACTGATTCCCATGGGGGTTGCGCTGGCGGGTACGGCACGCTCTCAAAACCTGAGTCTTGAGCTAAAGGATGTCACCATCCGCCAGGCTTTGCATGCCATCGAGCGGCAAAGTGGGTATTCCTTTTTTTACAACGACTCGTTCAAGGACCTGGAGAAAAAAATCTCCGTTAGCGCACAGAATGAACCGATCGCTGACGTGCTGGGACGTGTGCTCAGCAATACGTTGCTCACCCACAAATTTCTGGAAGGGAAACTGATCGTGATCGTATTGAAAGACGCCCCCGAAAAAATCAGGGTCCACGGGCAAGTGACCGGCATCGATATAAAATCATCGTTACCCGGCGTGAACGTCACCGTGAAGGGAACGTCAACCGGAACGGTGACAGACACCAATGGCGAATATGTGATCGATGTGGATCCCGGTGCCACACTGGTCTTTTCTTTTGTGGGATACATCAGCACGGAGGTAAAGGTGACGACCGAAACCAAGATCGACATTGAACTGGAGGTGGAAGCCAAAACGCTGAACGAGGTTACCGTTGTTTCTACGGGCTACCAGGAAGTTGACAAGCGATTGTTCACCGGCGCAGTGGTGACATTAGGATCAAAAGATTTCAAGACCGATGGCACCATCGATGTGAGCCGCATGTTGCAGGGGCGCGCTGCCGGGGTGTCGGTGCAAAATGTGTCGGGCACGTTTGGTGCAGCGCCCAAGATCAGGGTGCGCGGCGCGACGTCCATTACCGGCGACAACAAACCTTTATGGGTGGTCGACAATGTGGTGCTCGAAGATGTGGTGAACATTTCTGCGGAACAGCTGACCACGGGCGATCCCAACACGCTCATCGGTTCGTCGGTGGCCGGATTGAATTCCGATGACATCGAGAGCATCACGATCCTGAAAGATGCATCGGCTACGGCGCTATACGGCGCGCGCGCCAAGGATGGGGTGATCGTCATCAAAACAAAAAGAGGGCGGGTGGGCAAACCGGTCATTAGCTATACCGGAAACTTCTCCACCTACCTGAAGCCTTCATACGACAACTATAACATTCTGAATTCCGTCGACCAGATGTCGGTCTATGCCGAAATGGAACGCAAGGGGTTGCTGAACCATTCCGACATGGTGTCGCAGGCCAACGGCGGTGTATACAAAAAAATGTACGACATCATCAACAGCTCCTACAACGAACAAACCGACCAATTCGATTTGCTGAACACCCCGCAAGAGCGGCGCGCCTTTTTGCAGCGTTATGCGCTGGCCAACACGAACTGGTTTGACAAGCTTTTCAAGAACTCGTTTGTGCAGGAACATTCGCTGGGTGTTTCGTCGGGAACAAAAGTATCGCAGCTCTATTTTTCCACCAGCTACTATGACGACAATGGCTGGACCATTGCCGACCATGTGGATCGCTATACCCTCAATGCCAACGCCACCTTCAAGCTTTCCGACAAGGTCGGCTTCGGCCTCACGGCCAACGGTTCATCACGCACACAGCGTGTGCCCGGTACGGTGGCACGCCAAGTCGATGTGGTGGAGGGTCGCTACAACCGCGACTTCGATATCAACCCCTTTAGCTTTGCGCTGAACACCAGCCGCGTGCTCACCGCCGAAGATGAAGCCGGCAACCTGGAGTATTTCACGCGCAACTACGCGCCGTTCAACATCATCAAGGAGTCGCAAACAAATTACATCGATCTGAATTTGCTGGATCTTCGTCTGCAAGGCGATTTTAACTATCAACTCACCAAAGATCTCAAGTATGAGTTTGTCGGCGCCGTGCGCGACGTGCGCACCACCACGGAACACAAAGTGGGCGACGATTCCAATATGGCCGAAGCCTATCGCGCCGCAGGTTCGCAGGTGATCCGGCAGGGGAACAAATTCCTTTACTACAATCCCGATTTTCCAAACCTCGATCCGGTAGTCGTCTTGCCTGAGGGGGGTTTTTATAATCGCTCCGACGATCAGATGCGCAGCTATTATGTGAAAGATCAGCTCACGTGGAAGCATGCGTTCGGCACCAAGCACCATGTGAACCTGGTGGGTGGTCACGAATTGCGCATGATCGATCGTCAAAATTCCTACAACAACGGCTATGGCTACCAGTTCAACAAGGGCGGCATCGCCTTCACGGATTATCTCATTATCAAGCAACTGCTCGAAGGTAATTTCAACTACTTTGGCATGGGCTACACCAAAGAGCGGTATGCAAGCTTCTACGCGTCGGCAAACTATTCGTTCAACGATAAATATGTGTTGAATGCCACCACGCGGATGGACGGTTCCAACAAACTCGGTGAAGCGCGCACGGCACGGTGGCTGCCCACCTGGAACGTGAGTGGCGCCTGGAACCTGGATGCCGAAAACTTTATGACGGCGGTTCGCGCCATCGATTACCTCACACTCAAGGCGGGCTACGGGCTGACGGCAAATGTTGGGAATGCCACAAACTCGTCGGTGGTGTACCGCAGCGGCACAACGCCTCACCCGCACTTTGATGAAACCGAATCGCAGATCATCATCGACGGCCTCGAGAACCAGGACCTGACGTGGGAAAAACAATATGAGCTGAACGTCGGGTTAAGTACCGGCTTTTTCAACCGGTTCACGGTGGCCTTCGATTATTATAAACGCAATCACTTCGATCTGATCAGCGTCATCAAAACATCGGGCATTGGTGGCGAGCCCTACAAGGCCATTAACTATGCGGACATGAAATCACACGGTGTCGATCTTACCATCGGTGCCACCGTCTATGACCGGCGAGGATTGACGTGGACGACCAACTTTGTTTTTAGTCACAACAAGAGTCGCATTACCAACCTGAAGAATCTGCCGCGCATCTACAACCTGGTGTTCCAGGATGGTGGGGCACAGCAAGGCTACCCGGTGCGGGGACTTTTTTCGATCGACTACAAGGGCCTCAACCCGGAGAACGGTGTGCCTACCTTTATCGATCACGATGGAAAACTGGGCACCAATGTTTTTCTGCAAAGCCTGAACACACAGTATCTCAAATATGAAGGCCCCGTCGACCCCACCTATACGGGAGGGTTTTCGAATACCTTCCGCTACAAGCAACTTTCGTTGAATGTGTTCTTCACCTACCAGGGCGGCAACAAGATCCGGCTTAACCCCGCTTTCAAAAACGGCTACTCCGATCTCGACGCCATGCCTCGCGAATTCCTTGACCGATGGATCACACCGGGCGACGAAAAATACACGGACGTTCCCGCCATTGCCGACCTGAACGTACTGGCCGGCCTGGGTTCGACCTATCCCTACAACACGTACAACTATTCCACGGCGCGTGTAGCCGACGGTGGGTTTGTGCGGATGCGCACCATCGCCCTCAGCTATACGCTTCCGAGTAAAATTGTTGCGGGCACCACGTTCACCAGCGCTTCCATCAGCCTGACGGGCACGAACCTTTGGCTGGTGTATGCCGACAAGAAATTGTATGGACAGGACCCCGAGTTCTTTAGTTCGGGTGGCGTGGCCTTGCCGGTGCCGCGACAGATCACCCTCTCGGTGAAGCTCGTGCTCTGATGAAGACGAATGAATTTTTGGATATCGAATTATTAAAAAGTAATCGGATGAAAAAGAAAGTATCGATCCTGTTTGCAGCCGGCGTCATGATGATGACAGGCTGCGACGACTTTTTATCGGAAACACCCGACAACCGGGCCAGTCTCGATTCGAAGGAGAAGATCGCGGAGTTGCTGGTGACGGCCTATCCGGAAGCGAACTATATTCCCTTTTGCGAAGCGCTTTCGGATAATGTGGAAGATAATTTCGGCGGCACCGAAAATGTGACCAACGCCGACCCTTGGTTTTGGAGGGACGCTTCGGCGACGTGGCAGGACTCGCCGGAGTTTTATTGGAATGGATGCTACACCGCCATCGCCGCGGCCAACCATGCGTTGCGCGCGATCGGGCAAAGCAGCGACTCCTCCTTCTTTGACGCACAAAAAGGTGAAGCCCTTTTGGCCCGGGCCTATTCCCACTTTATGCTCGTGAGCCTGTTTGCCAACATGTATGATCCTCAAACTGCTCCCGGCGACCCGGGCATTCCCTATGTGACCGACCCGGAAACCGTGTCGCTGAAAACATACGAACGCAAAACGGTGGCCTACGTATACGAAATGATTGAAAAGGACCTGACCGAAGGTCTGCCGCTCATCGACGACCAGGCCTACGGAGGATCGGGAACCAACGCCGCCAACCTGGCGCGCTTTCATTTTACAAAAGCAGCCGCACACGCTTTTGCGTCGCGGTTTTATTTGTTTAAGAAAGACTATGCGAAGGTGATCGAGCATGCCAATGCCGTGCTCGATGGTCACGACATTCCTTCCCTGCTGCGGCCCTGGAACACCACCTATCGCACGCTCACCTCAAATGAGTTGACGCTGACCTATACGCGCTCGACCGAAAAAGCCAACCTGTTGTTATGCGACACGCAATCCAACTGGGGTACGAGCTTTAACCAGGTTCGCTATTCCACGGGCGCGACCCGGAGGGAGGAGATCTTTTTTATCAATAATCCCGCCCAAGGCAACTATGCCTACTCCACTTACTACACCAATACGGGGGTGAACTTTGTTTTCAAATTCCGGGAGCATTTTGTGCGCATCGGTATGAATGCCACCACGGGGTATTCATATACCATCATTCCCTTGTTCAGCGTCGAAGAAGTTTTGTTGAACCGCGCAGAGGCCTATGCCATGCAAGTACAGTTTCACGAAGCGCTGGACGAAATGAATTTGTTTATCAGCACGCGCGTGCTCAACTATGATCCGGACGTTCACGACGTGACCTTCAACCGGTTGTACAATCTCTATCACGAGACCGACAATAAGAAAGCGATCGTGCGTGGGATCCTGGAGCTGCGACGGGTTGAGTTCTTGCACGAAGGCCTCCGGTGGTTTGATATTCTGCGGCACAAGCTTCCCGTAACACATACTTCGTTTGACGGCCAAAGCAAAACGCTCGCGCCAGGCGATCCACGACGCATCCTGCAAATTCCGGCCGAGGCGATTTCCGTCGGCGGTCTTCGCCCCAATCCCCGGTAACGCATAAACGATCTGACCATGAAGACACCGAAAAGAACTTTACTGACCATCCTCATCCCCGTGGTGCTCACGCTGGGATGCCAGGATGTTTATAACGACAAAGTCGACCCTTCGAAAACCGACTACGTCACCAACGACAACAACCATCCCAATTCCGAGCTCGACAAATGGCTCCTTTCCAATTTCACCTACCCCTACAACATCGAAGTGAAGTATCACTGGGACGCGTCGGAGGGCGATCTGTACCGAACGCTTGTGCCACCAAAAGTTTCGCAGGTTCAACCGGTGATGGAGGTGGTGAAAAAAGTGTGGATCGATCCTTACACCGACCTGGCGGGCGGCACCTTTATCAAAAAATATTGCCCGAAGCAATTCCTGATGATCGGCAGTGCGCGGTATAATCCCGATGGAACCTTCACGTTGGGCACCGCAGAAGGCGGCCGCAAGGTGATGTTGTACGTGGTGAATTCTTTCGATCCCACACAACGCGCTGCTGTGCAGCAACTCATGCACATTGTGCAGCATGAGTTCGGGCACATTCTCAATCAGCAGGTTTCTTATCCTTCGGCGTTCCGCGAAGTAACACCCGGTGCCTACACCAGCGACTGGCGGTTCAACTCCGTGGCCCAG
Organism: Chryseolinea soli; assembly: GCF_003589925.1. Taxonomy (NCBI): domain Bacteria; kingdom Pseudomonadati; phylum Bacteroidota; class Cytophagia; order Cytophagales; family Fulvivirgaceae; genus Chryseolinea; species Chryseolinea soli. The sequence goes on from NZ_CP032382.1 coordinate 16,618, forward strand.
GCACGCGCCGCCGGCTTCATCACCAACTATGCGATGGCTTCACCCGACGAGGATTTTGTAGAGATGATTGCCACCATGCTCATCCAGGGGAAAGAAGGCTACGAAGCCATACTCGCTTGCGAAACAAACAGTACAAGCCTCGCCTTGTTGCGCAAGAAAGAAGCCCTTGTGGTTCAGTATTATCGCGAATCGTTCAGCATCGATTTCTACGCCTTGCAAACAAAAGTACAGGAAGCGATCAACGCCATCGCGCCGCCTGGCCCGGGGCCTGAGGAATTGCCGCCTCTTGCCGACGAATGGGGATTTGACAAAGAGAATACTACCGTGCGTTTCGACCTCACCATGATGAATGAACCTTCTGAATTCTCACGGCGCTTTGCTCAAGACAACCGCATCATCCATAATGCCGGCTTTGCCCTTGACTACAACTTCAAGCTCTATTATACATCCGAAGACGAACTGGCTTTAAAGTTATACTATTATGATATGAGCGACGAAGCCAAGGTGTATCAGCAGGCCGTGTTCTATTATTTTCTCAACCGTCATGACGATGGAACCATCGACCTCCTGTTCAGCGGTGGCGATGACAACGCAAACTATCTTAACAATGACCTGGGTGTTGGCGCTTTGAATGCGTTTTTTGCCAACCGCACCTTCCGGTTCAATTGGGTGAAAACGTGCAGCGGCGATGTGTTCGTCGGACTTTATCCGCAGGACTCGCCCGAGAATTTCAGTTTTGGAGTATTGGAAAAATAAGATCGCCACGATGAACAAGAAGAACACATTCAACCGCACAACATTATTATTGACATGCCTTTGCGCATTGTTGTTGGCGACGTCATGCGACCGGAACTACGAGGCCATTTTTGCCGAAACACCCGACCAGCGGGCACAGGCTGTGCTGGATCAATACAACACCTTGCTCATGGGAGCCCCCAACGGATGGAAAGCGTCGCTCTACACGGGTACCGGGGCCGGGTACTTTTATTATTTCGATTTTAATGCCGAAGGCCACGTAACGATGCTGTCGGACTTTAATGAGGAAACGGCGGGCGAGCCCATGGAGACCACGTGGACGTTGAAATCCCTTCAACGCGCAACACTCAGCTTCACCACCTATTCCTACATTCATTTACCAGCCGATCCCGATGGCAACATAAACAACGGCGTACCCGGCAGCGGACTGTTATCTGATTTTGAATTTGCAGTCCTCCGTACTTCGGGAGACAGTGTGATCATGAAAGGCGTGCAACATGCCGCTGAGCTCGTCCTCATCAAGGCCAGTGCCGCGGAGCAGTCGGCCATCCTGGGCGATCGCATCCAGCATTTGCTCCAACAGACCTCGGCCTATCTCGCCGCAGCAAAAGGCTACCGGCTCACCCTGCCCGACCACACCGAGGTGCCGATGGCATTGAGCATTTCGAAAAAACTTTTATCGTTTCAATATATCGATAGCGACGGCACCACGATCAAATCGCCGCGCACGTCCTATACGTTTTCCATTGATGGGATCGTGTTGAAAGACCCGATCACGATCCAAGGTTCTACCGTTCATTCGTTGTTCTGGAACGACGACACGAATTCATATGCTGTAAACAAAGCCGACGGCGTGCCCCTCATCGCATCGGACGACACTTTCATTTTCGAACCAGCCACACCCCTCTACAGCTTGCTGGATAAAAAGCTCATTACAGCCACCTTGCCCGAGGGTGCAGGGGTCTATCCTTTACCGGGTCAGTCGGATGAATTCACGGCGCTATACAACGATATCGCTACTGCAATCTACAACGGCCCCTATCGACTAACACTTCGCGATATCCGTATTGTATTTCCTCCCAATACCGGTCTCATGCAATTTGTGGTGACGTTCACACAGCCGGGACAAAATGGTTCGGTCAACCTGTTTTCCGCGCAGTACACCTACTCCTACCAATTGCGCGATGGCGGGATACTGAAATTCAAATTGGAAGGCAGAGACCAAAATGCAGGGCTGTTGTATGGTGATTTCATCGGAATATTAAATCACTTCGACAACGACACATTCGCTGTGAAATACGTTGGTGGTGGCTTCAATGTGGTGGCGGGATTTTTTAGCCAGGAGGAAAGTGGGTATTATTTTGGTGGGTACTTACCGGAGCAATAAGGCCGACAGGAATCTCTTTCCCTCTGGTCATTTGATCGAGAGCCTCGCTTTGTACTCTGGAATAACGTCCACCTTCTCAACCTGCAGCACGCTGTCCTCTTTTGTGAAATCGGGAATTTCAGATGGTTCGAAATCAGCCAGGTATGGAGCCGTCTTGCTGACCGGATGAAAAATAAACACCATGTCCTGTTGTTGAAGTTTGGGGAGAAATCGCTTCAACCCAATGTCCCAGGGTTTGCCATAGTAAAAATGGTCGGCTACCAAAAGGCCATCGAAGAAGGCCATTGCCCGGTCGCCTTTGTAGCATATCCTAAGCGTTAGATCGTTCAGGCCGTTTAGCGATACGCCCGCTTTGAGCACATACTTCTGATTGCTTAATCTCTCAAATCTCACTGCGGGCGCCACGGTTTTAAATTTAATGGAGAATGAAGAAAATAATTTTGATGGGGGTGTTGTTTTTACCAATTCCGCGCCCTTGATCATGATCGTTTTGGCGATGGCCGGATAAATACTCAGCGGCACTTGATCAATCCCTCGGCTTAACAATTCAATAGAATCGCCCTGGGGTAGCCATGTTGCGTCGGCAAACAGCAGTGCGTCGTTTACCTTTATCGCTTGGCGCGCGAGTGAGCGGGGGATCACCAAGAACTGCCTTCCGTCCACGCTAAATGAAAACACTTTGCCTTCCACGCCCTGCACCAGCGTTGTATTTCCACTGGTCGAGATCACGCAATTTTCGCCCTTGACCTTTTTGACGTCGCCGAAAACAAGTATCGGGGTGAATCCTTCGTTGGAGAAGAAAACATAGTGCGCAATACCCGCCCTTTCAAGTTTTGTGAGCGGCTGAACCGTGGCCGACTTTAGCAGCAAGCCGTCCAGGTCGAGGTTGAAGGGGAGTATGGCGCTCGTGCCTGCCTTCAAGGTGAACGAGCCCCTTGCGGGAATAACAATGGTTTCCGTTGCCGCTTTTATTTTTATCTGAACATCAGCAATGTCTTTCATTTCCATATGATCCTGGAAGTTGTGCATAAAGACAAAGCCAGCGTTTTGATCGGATCGTATGGCATACCGCAAGGTTGCTATATCGTCGGCTTTTTCGGGGTTGGTGGCTGGCACCACCGATTGCAAGGGTGCGAGCTTATCACCATAGCTATCCAGAAACATGTGAAGCAACTTGAGGCTGCGGTAGTGTTCCCTCGTGTCGCCAAACTCGCCGATAGGCGCCTGGAAGTCGTAGCTTATCTTCGGCAAGCCGGTAGATTCTTCGCTATAAAAATGATCGAATACCGGCGTGGATCCTCCGTGATACATATAGTAGCCTATGCCATTCGATCCGCTGCCCAGTGTTCGCACGATCATCGGCTCGATACTTTGCCAAACCGCAGTCGGCCTCCGATAGTTCGTGATCATGATGCCGCTCCCCAACTCGGCGGGCACTGAGGGATAGAGATCAGGGTCGTAGCTGACCGGTGCGTAGTCGGGGTTATGATGTATGTCTTTGTACAAGTAGAACGGCGACGGTCCCTTTGGCGCCCAGGTTGGATACGCATAGCCGGCCGTGACGGGAACGCTCCCCTTTTGAAGGATGGCCGCATTCCCCCAGCCCGTGGCCGTATAGATCGGTACGTCGATACCCGCATCGTTGGCGATCTTCTTTAGCGTGGCCATGTGATCGTTGCCGTATGCGGAGTTTTCATTTTTAGCATGGCTTACACTAACGCCTTCGTGCATCACGCCAATATCGCGACGGGCCACGGTATATTCTCTTGCGCTGCCCGGGTACGAAATTTCCCAAGGTGCAGCCGCATGCTGGAATTCATTTTCAAGCTGTGCACCAATAATGTTGCCTCCCTCTTTATAGAAAAAGCCTTGAAGCTGTTTACCAATCTGGCCGTATAAGATTTTTACATATTGAAGGTATCCCTCGTCGTTCGAGCGTACTTCGAATGGACGGCCATATAGCCAATCGGGCAAAGCACCGTTTCGAATCTCGCCATGACCAAATGGGCCTATGCGGACAATGACCCACATCGCATGCTTCCGACACAATATGATGAATTTTCTCAGATCAAGGTTACCCGACCAATCGAAGGTTCCCTCCTTTCGTTCGTGCAGGTTCCAGAAAATGTAGGTGGCAATCACATTGATGCCGCCGGCTTTCATTTTCAAAATGCTTTCTTCCCAATATTCCGACGGATAGCGCGAGTAGTGAAACTCACCGATAATGGGAACGAAAGGTTTGCCCTTGACTTCAATGTAATCACTATTCACCGCGATGCTATCGCCTTTCGGATCAACACCACCCAAGGCCAGGTGGCCTCTTACTATCTTTTTGCTGGTCGATGGCAATTCGATAGAATACACGTTTTGCGCCTTCGCGGATGGAGCAAAGAACAGCAGCGCAACCAAGACGATGCTCGCGGGTTTGAAAATCCTTGTGATCTGCAAGCCCTGTAGCAGGTCAATCCAAAAATTGCGTAAGTCTTTCCCCATGAAATGTCAAAGTCGTTTGCTACAAAAGTCAGGGATTGCGACAAACGTTGAATGGAGAATTAGACTAATAAAATGGATTATTTTATGGATTCGGATGAGCTGTGAAAATGCCTTTTGCGATCCACCCGCTATGCGTTATTCATTTTATAAACAATGTAGTCCGTCAAAAGCGGTTCAAGGCCGCTTTGTCTGAATTCGGTGGCGATCTGGCCCCGATGGTAGGTGGAGTGATTGATCACCTGGAATAAAATTTCGTGAAGACTATTACTACAGGCCCGTCCGTCACCCATGACATATGGCATCGGTTGGCTTAGCTCCATCGTATCCAGTATGTGCATGGACTGTCCAAAGTTCTTCTCATCGATCTCCCTGGCATCCTGAATTTGGTGGGCTTCCCAACGCTGATAAGTAGGCAGACCGGGTTCGATCCTGGTATTCCAGATTCGATGCGAGTTGAGGATGTGGCTCAGCAGTTTTATACTCTTTTCGGATGCGCGCTCTGGGTTTTCTGCCAGGACCGTGATGAGCGCTTGATTATAGTGGTGGTTGTATTGAAACAGTTCTTTAAAGAATGCTTTCATGTACTTTGTAATTGGTGGGTTGAAATACCGAGTATGGCAACCGCCAAGATCGTATTTCAAAAGGGTTTCACGATTTTTGAAACGTATTGTTTCGCCGTCCGCAGAAAATCCCGACCAACTCAAGGGTTGTCTGCCGCCAGGGATTCCAACTGAACCGTTTGTGGCTTCAATCCCGGCGAGTTCACCGTAACGGTAATGGCTCCCGGCCCGGTCGCTTGGACGTACGCCAGCACTTTGCCCTTGTAGGCTTTGCGTTTGCTGGCTTTATAATCCTCATGACTGCGCAAGTCGCCGCTCTCCAAACCCAGCAGACGTCCGGGTCCTTCGATGGAGAATGTTATTTCGTTGTCCGCGAGGGGAACACCCCGGTTGTCTTTGTCGAGGACCGAAACGGTGAGGTGGATCACATCATCTTTGTCTGCTTTGAGTGTATTCCGATCGGGCACGGCGCCCAGTGTTGCTGCTTCGCCTGCGGTCGTCAATAGAAATTCTCCAAACGGTTTTCCTTTCTGGAATGACCTTACTTTCAATTCACCCGGCTGGTAGGCAACGCGCCAATGCATGTATCCATTTGACTCGACGACCTTTCTTCCAAGTGATCCGCTGTTTACAAATAGCTCGGCTTCATCGCCGTTGGTAAAACAATAAACATTCACAGAGTCGCCCGATGTCCAATTCCAGTGTGCGTCACCAAACCCTCGTGAGCGCCCCTGTTCTCTCCTGGCGCCCGGGGCCACGGAAAGAAATGTGGTGGGTGCCTCGGACCATAAGCTTTTTCTGTAATAAAATTCACTCTTCGGAAATCCCGCCAGGTCGATCACGCCAGCCCCGCTGCTGCGCACGGGCCACACGGATGCTTCGCCTATAAAATCAAAGGCCGTCCACAAATACTGAGCGGAAATGTAATCGAGGTCACTCACAGGTTTCCAGGCTTCGTAGGATTTTCCGTTTTCGCTGCCATAGATGATGCGTTTTGGAAATTGCCGGTGGTCGTCTTCGTAGCGATATTCCTGGTAATTGTATCCCACCACATCGAGGGCATCGGGGTAGCTCGTGAGGTTGGACATGACCACGCCGGCGAGTGCAGCGGTGACCGGTCTTGTTTTGTCCAATGACTTAACTACCTCTACAAGATGTTTGGCGATGGGTCCCATTTGTTCGGCGGGCGGGTTGTCCTTTTGATAACCCTTGCCATAGATCTGGGGGTTGCGACCCGTGTTCAGTATTTCGTGCGTGTAGGGATCGTTGGGGTAATCGATTTCGTTGCCGATGCTCCACATCATGATGCACGCCCTGTTCCGGTTGCGCCGGATCATGTCGCCCAAATCGCGGTCAGACCATTCCGCAAAATATTTACTGTAGCCATCCTTCCCCGGTTGCCCGACGTTCCACCCTTTGATCCATTTGTTTTTTCCGATGGCCCACTCATCAAACGCTTCATCCTGTACCACGAAACCCATTTCGTCGCAAAGGTCGTAGAGATAATCCTGGTGTGGATTGTGACTCATCCGGATGGCGTTGCATCCTAATTCTTTTAAGGTTTGCAACCTTCGTTTCCACACCGCCTTTGGAACAGCCGAACCCAGCGCACCGGCATCGTCGTGGAAACACACGCCTTTTAACTTGGTGTTCTCATCGTTGAGAAAAAAACCTTTGTTGGCGTCGAAGTGAAATTCCCTGAAGCCAACCTTTTCGGTGACTTCATCCACCGCCTTGCCGTTTACCATCAAGGTTGTTTTTAGTGTGTAGAGCACTGGCTTCTCTATCGACCAGCGCTTCGGATCTTTAACGGTGAACGACAGCGCAACATCGCTTTCTTTTCCCTCATGGGCGAGTCCTTGTTGGTGTGCCACCACGGTTCCCTGGCCGTCGGTGATCTCGCCGATAACTTCGGTCTTCATTTTTGAAACGTTTACAACCGAAACCCTCAGCGACGCCGTGGCTTGTTGTTGGGAAATTTGTGGCGTTGTAAAGACCGTGCCCCACACGGCGATGTGCGTGGGGTTGACCGCCATGAGATAAACATTACGATTAATGCCCGACCCACTGTACCAGCGCGAGTCGGCAAAATCGGTATGATCCACTTTGACGGCCACGACATTTTTTCCTTTCGGATTCAGATAGGGCGTGATGTCATAGTAAAACGACGCATAGCCGTTGGGTCGCTTGCCCACATACTTTTCGTTTACCCATACCTCGCTATTCTTATAGACACCGTCGAAGTAGAGGTAGATCGTTTTGCCCTGTTGTTGCGGAAGCAAATCAAACGTTTTTCGATACCATCCTATGCCGCCGGGCAAATAGCCGGTGCCGCTTGCCCAGGCATCGCTAAAAGGTCCTTCGATGCTCCAGTCGTGCGGAAGATCGAGGAGTTTCCAGGACGACTCGTCGGTAGCGATCTTTTCGCCCTGGGGCATATCGCCCTTGTGAAATTTCCATTGCGAGTTGAATAAGATCGTGCCCGCATGCTGTGCGGCCAAATCCAAGCTAACGAATAAAAGAAAAAGAGCAACTGGAATGAGTTTATGAAATCGTGTCATTTGATTTTCAAAAATTGTGAGGTTAAAGAAGTTTTGTCACCACCGTAATGATGGATGTCTTGGGGACCAGGAACGCGCCGGCACCCTCCATTTTATCCAAAGGCTTTAAGTTTTCCCCGTCTTTACCCGACGTAATAAAAAGCCGTGACTCTCCCACCGTACCCGCCGGCACATCGAGCCGCATCGTTTCGTCGCTATTGCTATAATTAATGACGACCGTGATCAATTCGCTGGCCTCCGCGTTGACATAGGATGAGGCCATCAACCCCACCGGATTATTGATGTTTACCTTTTGCGCCGTCACCTCCACGCGTTGCGCACCCGGCCGGATGAACCGGCTGAAATTTCCAAGCGCCCATAACAGCTTTGTGTCCTCCACCTTGCCGGTGGTTTTGTTTTTGTCGGCGTAGACGAGCCCATCCTTGTAATCATAAACCGACACTGAAGTCCACCAATGCCACGCGCTGGCGTTGGCCACGGTGAGGTCGTGGTGAATGAGGCGCGCCACATACAATGCGGGCACCATGCCCGTATCCTTGCCGGGGCCCGGCACCTCTTCCTGGTCGCCGAGGATACAATATTCGCTTTGCCAAAACTCCAGGGGCACGGAGACGGACTTTATTTTCTGGTTCACCAACTGGCGCACCGCGACCATGTCTTTCACCGGCGCAGACGTGAAATAACTGTGTCCGGAGATCGTCCGGTCTACGGAATTAAATCCACCGAGAAACCGGGTCGATCCTTTTGAAAAAAATTCCTCGATCTGGTTGGCGCGTGTAGGTTTATCGGAAAGGCCATAGAGGTACACCATGGAGCCGGCTTCCGCCACTTGTATTTTTGTAGGAAGATTCTCTTTGGTGATTACGGAATCCAATTTCCGGGTAATCTCAAACATCTCCTGGTTGGAATAGGGTGTTCCCTCTTGGCTGCCGGCGGTCCAATCCCATTGCGGTTCGTTGAATGGGCTGAGATAATTCAATACAATTCCCTTCTCCTGAAAATGCTTCGCGACCGTGGCCAAAAAAACGGCGAACGCATCATACTTTTCTTGCGCGATGTTCGCGTGCTCTCCACCGCTTGAGAACGCCTTCTTATTCTTGGTGAGCTGCACCGGCGGGCTGTTGGTAAAACCCACAAACTGATCGACACCTCTTGTCTTTGCCGCATCGAGAAACCATTGCTGGCCGGCTTGCTTGTTCCAATCGTAGGTGAGATCGTCTTTTAGAAATCCCTCGGTGCGACGCCACTCGTCGGTGATGTTGTCTTGTGCCGCGCTGCCTGCCCCGATGTTAAACCGCCACAACGACAGCCCGATGCCCTTAGGTCTTCCCTCCCCATCTATCGCCGTGCTGAAGAGCCAATCCGCCACCTGGTTCCGTTGTTGATCGGGCCACGCACCAATGAAATTGCATGCCCAGGCGTCGGACGATCCGAAATTGCGGATCATTTGTTTTTTATTGTCGAGATGGATCGTGATGACCGTTTCATTATCAGCCGTCACCGGCTGCTCTGTATCACGCTTGAAACAACTGCCGGAGACTACCACCAGCAACACAAAAAAGGTTTTGAATCGAATGCTCACCGTTCGTTAGGGTTAATTATTTTGTTTTATAGCGATACACCACGGGCGACGCATCGTTCACCCCGATCACCACTTGATTTTCGTTTCCGTTTGCCTTTAACACAACCATCGTCCGCACGTCGCCGGCGGCATAGAAGCCGGTCGTATTAAAAGATAGCGGTTCATATTTGCCGTGTCCCGCTCCCTTCAGGATCAACCCGCTGGATGCGTCACAACGGCCAGCCTGAACACGATAAGGATAAAAGTTGCCGGCGAGCGCGAGATCTTTTATGCCATCGGCATTAAAATCCTCAAACGCCAGGGCGGAGTTCATGCTAAACTGGGCCTCCACCGGAAGGGGTACCACATCAAATTTTCCATTACCCGAATTTATCAAAAAACAACTGCGGGTAACGGCGGCTTCGAGATGGCCGGCACGTCGCAAAGCTTCGACCGAAAGGACGTCTTCCATTGTCGCTGTGGCGTATGACGCGTACGTTACGAATTTCTTTTTTAATGCGGGCATGACTTCCAGCAATTCGTCGCGTGATGGATATGGGAAACGTTTCCCCTGTACATAAGTGGTCATTAGCGGATCCACCTGGCCATCGCCATTGAAATCGCCATACGCAAGGGCTATGGGCTCCTGTTCCGATGTTCTGAAGGGCAGATTCAAACCGGCGTTTCCTGCGATCACGTCCAGGTCGCCATCGTTATCCACATCGGCCGCGAGCAATTTGCACCACAAGCCCGAGGTGTTGCTCAGACCGGCAGAAGCCGTCTGGTCGGTGAATGTGCCGTTGCGATTTTCAAAGAGCATCACGGGCATGAATTCACCCGCCAGCAACAGGTCGGGCCATGCATCATGATTATAGTCCATCCAAACTCCGGACGTTACCATCCCCGGCTTGCGCAAGAAATCGGGTGTGATGTTTGTGAACAGGATCTTGCCCGGGCGCGAATCGTTGCGCAGCAGCAGGCTTATCGAGGGCAACGGGTAGTTTCCGGGGATGGACCGCGCGCCGACAAAAAGATCGAGGTCACCGTCCTTATCAAAGTCGCTGGCAGCAATGCAGCTTCCATTCGACACCTCCCGTGGCAACGCCGTGGTGACTGGCTTGAAATTTCCCTTGCCATCATTTTCAAATAATTTATCCTGCAGCAGCGCAGCAGCCGAAGCCGGAAATTCCACACCACCGTGTACCAGGTAAAGATCGCGATCGCCGTCATTGTCGGCGTCAAAAAACAAAGCACCGGTATCTTCACTCAAACCATCATCCTTCCAAGGTTGGGTGGCAGCCTCCGTGAAGCCTTTTGATGTATTGAGATACAACCGGCCGGGATGTCCACTGGCACCTCCGATAAACAAATCGTCGCTGCCATCGCCGTCCACATCGCCCGAAGCGAGGCTTGGGCCATATTTGGAAAGTTGGTAAGGAAGCAGGTATTGTGTTTTAAAATCGATAAAATCATTCTCCACATGCCGGTAAGCCATGGCCGACTCGCGCGTCGCGTCTTCAAACCATGGAGGGCCGTTGTGATCGATGGGATGATGATCGGGTGCATCCGCGGTCTCACTCCATACCAACATCGTATCGGTCTTCACGTTTCGCTTCACGTCGATCTTTCGATCCGGCCACAACACCCAGAGCGAATCGATCGTTGTGTTTGGTCCGGTTCCGAAAATAATTTCTGCAGGCATACAGGATTGAAATCCCCGGGTGGGATACAACTCCTGTACCTGCAGCTGACCTCCCACACGTATGCCCACTTTCGCCCCCACGGCGGATGTGTTATTTGCGAAACCCTTGAGCTTGATCTTAATGTAATGCGATTGCTCATGGTCTGCATTGTTGCGATATAAAAATGCGGGTTGATTAATGTTATTGGTCACCAAGTCCAGGTCGCCGTCGTTGTCCAGATCCGCGTACACAGCGCCGTTCGAAATCGATGCTTCTGACAATCCCCACGCTTCCGTAGCATTTTGAAACGTGAGGTCGCCGTTATTTCGAAACGCATAGTTGCTGATGCGTGTAGCAGGAAGTTGCTTGACGATCTCATACGGCCGCTGATTTTTTTGCTTGTCCTGGTAGACATACTTTACAAAATCAAGATTGGTAAAGTCGCGCAAAAAACCGTTGGTAATAAAAAGGTCTTTATACCCGTCGTTGTCGAAGTCGGCCAGCAATGGGCACCAGCTCCAGTCGGTATTGGAAACGCCGGCCAGTTGCCCGACTTCACTAAACACGGGAACGCCGTCGCGCAGGCCCATGTTCAGTTGCAAGACATTGCGCATGTTCTGGTGATGATAGCCGCTGTCGCGGAGCAAATTGTAGCGGTCAAAATCATCGGGGCCCTTGAGTATTTTCTGCCTGTAATTATCTTCCGGCAGCATATCCACCACGATCACGTCGGGCCGGCCATCGTTGTTGTAGTCGGCAATGTCCGAACCCATGCCGTTGCGGGCAATGTGACGGAACGACGCTTTCAGCATTTCACGAAATGTTCCGTTGCCATTGTTGATATAAAAGAAATCTTGTTCTTCGTAGTCGTTGGTGACATACAGATCGGGCCAGCCGTCTTCGTTCATGTCGGCCACCGATACACCCAAGCCGAAGTTGACACCACTGCCGTGGATGCCCGCTTCCGCACTAATATCTTTGTATTGGCCATCGTCATTTCTGTACAGCCGGTTCCCATATTCCGGGTGACGCATGGCACGAAGTTTTTTTGAATTAAAAAAAGGGTTATAAGTGAGTCGCGCATGATTGAGTAAAAACATGTCGAGGTCGCCATCGAGATCATAGTCAAAGAAGGACGCCTGCGTGGAGAACGTGCCACATGCGTCGAGTCCATATTCGGCCGCGCGTTCTGCGAAGGTGGGTACTTTTGTGCGCTTGTTGATATAGAGTTCATTGCAACGATCGCTTGCCTCGCCGGGACCAGAGTAGCAAACATAGACATCGAGCCAGCCATCGGCGTTCACGTCGGCCAGGGTAACGCCCGTTTTCCAACGCGGTCTTCCCGCGATGCCGGCCATTTGCGTGACGTCTTCAAATTTCCATTCGCCTTTGTTCAGGTAAAGCTTATTGGGCACGGCATTGCCGGTGAACAGCAAATCGATGTTGCCATCATTGTTCAAATCCCCTGCCGCAACACCTCCCCCATTGTACAAGTACTCATAGGTGAGAATATTGAATGCATCGTCCTCCTCCACCGCGTTGACAAAGGTCACGCCGGTGCTGGAAGGGCTCATCGCGGTAAATAAAGTATCGCTCCGCTCGCTGCACGACAGCAAACAACACGCTACGCCGAGGTATAGTCGCCACGTGGCCATGAAGCGGTTAGGTAGATGCATGCGGTCGGGGTGTAAAAAGAAAAGGCAGCACGTCTTTGCGAGAACGCGCTGCCTTGTTCTCAGGACTTAAAGACTATTTCAATACGAAGGATTCTGCTCGAGTTTGTTCCCGGACGAAAGGATCTCCGCACGGGGAATCGGGAGCCAATAGTGCTTTTCCTCAAATTTCCGTCCATCCAAGGCCACCTTCTTTTCAAAGGTGAGCGTGCTGCCGTTCTTGGTGATGTTCACGCCATAGGCCGGTTCGTTCTCGGTGTCGATGGCGATCTTCCAGCGGCGCACATCATAGAAGCGATGCTCTTCAAAGGCCAACTCTACCTGGCGTTCGCGGCGGATAGCGTCGCGCATGGTGGCTTGGGTCAGCCCCACAGGAAGATTGGGCATGCCGGCGCGTGTACGAATTTTGTTGATGGCATCATACACGGTTGCGTCGGGTCCGGCAGCTTCGTTCTGGGCTTCTGCATAATTGAGCAACACTTCGGCGTAGCGCAGGTAGATCCAGGGCTGTACACCGGCCACATCCCACGGGTTGTCGATGGGAAGTTTGTCGTCGAGGAATTTCAACAGGTAGTAGCCTGTCTTGGAAGCATTCCAGTTGTCGCGTCCGTCTTTGCTGTCTTGCCCGCCGGGGAGGAAGGTCTCGATCTGGCGGCCGCGATACGACGCGCCATTGTAGAGAATGCTGGCATAGAAACGTGGATCGCGATTGACATACGGATTCTGAACGTGCGTGGGATTGGTCCAGTCAAAGGGCACGGCCGTGGTGGCGTTCACTTTCACTTCGTAGGCATCCACCAGGTTTTGGAGGGGCGAGTTGCCGGCCCATCCGCCATAGCCGTTGGGTCCGTTGGAAATTTCCAAACACACGTGACGTGCTCCTACGCTGTACAGCCGCTCGAAAATAATCTCGCTGCTCGACGATGTGAGAAACAAGTTCCGGTAGTCGGAATGCAGGGAATAGCCCAGGCTCATCACTTCTTTGGCAGCATCTGCTGCGGCCTGCCAGGTGCCGGCGTTGTAAAGCGGGCTGGCGGCATACAACAGGATCCGCGACTTCAAGGCCAATGCAGCGCCTTTTGTTGCACGTCCAAGCTTCCAGTTGCTGTCGTTCGCAGCAGGCAGGTCGCCTGCGGCTTGAGTCAATTCAGTGGTGATGTATTGTATGCCATCGGCCACCGAGGAGCGCACAAACAACGCGGCGTCCGTCAAATCGTTGTCCAGGTCATATACGTTGTCGCCCATCAGCACCACAGCGCCGTAGTTGCGCACGAGGTCGTGATAGCGGTAGGCACGAATAAATTTCAGTTCGGCCGTGAGCCGCGCCCGGCGTTGTTCCGTCATGATCACATCGCCAATGATGCTCAACGCATAGTTACATTCCCGGATGCTCCGGTAGCTTCGCGACCAAAGGGTGCCGGCAATGCCGGTGTTTTCCGGTGCGAGTTGCCCGCGCTGGACCAGCCAGGTGTTGTCGTCGTTGTTGTAGATGGCTTCGTCGGTGAGCGACGCCCACATGGCGTATTCAAACCCGCGGCCAAAACCCGGCGGTGTGCCTTCGGCTTCCTTGTCCATCAGGCGCACGCCCATGTACCGGTTGATCACAAAGTCCTCGAACAGCGAGGAGTCCGATGCGATGGCGTCGTCGGAGATGCGGTCGGTGGGTTGCACGTCGAGCAGGTCGCTATTGCAACTCACGGCAAGTCCGCCGAGCGAGATCACGCCTGCCAGTAGTATGTAATTGAATTTTAGTTTCATGATCTTTCGTTTTTAGAACTGGATGTTTACACCAAGATTGATGATGCGCTGCTGCGGATAGAATTGTGCGCTTTCGCTGCTTCCTTCGGGATCATAATCTTTCACTTTGGTGATGGTGAACAGGTTGAACGCATTGGCATACAATCTCAACCCGCTGACGCGATATTTGGAAAGCAACGCCGCAGGCACGTTGTAGCCGATGGAAACATTCTTGAGCCGGACAAACGCTGAATTGTTCAGCCAGAAATTATTCTTATACAAGCCGCCGTTGATCGACGACGATGCACGCGCATCTACGCGGGGATAGCTTCCCTCTGGATTCGTCGGGCTCCAGCGGTTGTCGGCCCAGGTGCGATAAAAGTTTCCGATCGTTCCCGATTCTGCCAACACATACTGGCTCACACGCGCTTGTCCTGCAAAGAGGAACGAGATGTCGAAGTTCTTCCAGCCACCGTTCAGTGTCAGGCCATACGTGATCTGCGGGATGTTGCCATACTTGGTGCGCACCTGGTCGTCGGCCGTGATCTTGCCGTCTTTGTTATAATCTTCGTAGATCAGGTCGCCGAGTTGTGCACCCGACAGGTGAGGATTTGCATCGAGGTCGGCTTGGGTGCGGAAGATGCCGATCGCGTTGTACAAAAGATACGTGTTCATCGGGCGGCCGGTTTGGCGTTGGTAGTCCAGGACACCGGGAGCTTCGTCGATAAAGATGATCTGGCTCTTGGCCAGGGTCATGTTCCCCGAAGCACCATACCAGAAATTACCCTGGTGTTTCATATAGCCCAACGTGGTTTCAAAACCTGTGCTCTTCACTTTCCCGATATTCTCGAACGGCACCAACGGAACGTAGTTTGCACTGTTGTCGTTGTAAGGATTCACAATTCCCGACACGCCGGGGATGGAAGCGTTACGCGCGGCCAGGATGTCGGAGCGATCTTGTCTGAAATAGATAAATTCCAGGGTGACGTTTCTAAAGATCGTGGCATTCAAGCCCACGTCGGTTTTCCGCGACACTTCCCAAGTGATGTTGGGGTTGGCCAGCTTGGTCAGGTCGATGCCGGCGTGCTTGTCGCTGCCGATCGTGTAGGTGTTGTTGAACGAATAGTTGTTGAAGTATTGGAACTGTCCCACGTTGTCGTTACCCAGTTGACCATGCGATGCGCGGATCTTCAAATCGTTTATAAACGTCACGTTGTCGAACCAGTCTTCTTCCGAGATCCTCCATCCGGCCGAGATTGCCGGGAAGTAACCATACTGTTTTCCTTTCGGGAACGTGGACGAGCCGTCGATGCGCATCTGCACTTCCAATAAATATTTCTCTTTGTAGTTGTAGGCCACCTTGCCGATATAGCTTTTACGCGTGTAGTTATAACTGCTTCCGGTGTTGTCGCGATCCGAAGCCGCCGAACCACCTTGCGAGAGCTCGGGGGTTTGGATGGTCGGATAGTTGATGCGGGTGGCATTGAACGTTTCGCGGTGTGTCTTGCTCTGCTCGTAGGCCACAAAGGCGCTCACATAGTGATTGCCCATCTGCTTCTCATAATTGAGCTTCAAGTTGTCGGTGATCATGCTGGTGTTCTCTTGCGACTCCACAAGCTTGCCCAACCCGGATGAACCACCGGTGATGACGGACGAATACGTGCCGTCGGCAGCGTTGTAGCGATACAGCGTATAGGGCGATGAAAACGACTTTCCGAAATCCCAGATCTTATCCACGGCATAGAAGCCATCGATCGAAAGGCCCTTTACTTGGGGGATCGCATAGCTTGCCCGCAGGATACCGTTGAACACATTCATCGGTTTCACGTTGGTGCCCCCTTTGCTGGTGGCCATCACCGTAGGGTTGTTATTTTCTACACCGGTAGAAGGAAGCCCGTTGGGATAGGTAGCCACGACGGTCGGGTAGGCCCGATAGATGGAACGGAAAATATCGTTGGCGCCATACACCGGATACCGCCGGTCTTCCTGCCTTCCCGACAATGAAATGCTTACTTTGAAATCTTTCGTGACGTTGGCGTCGATGTTCGAGCGGAAATTGTATTGGTTGTATTTGGTGGCACCATTTTTATACAATCCATCCTGGTACGTTTTTCCCAGCGACACAAAGTAACGGACATCGTCAGTACCACCCTTGATCGACAAGTTGTGTTGATTCTGAAGCGCTACTCTTTTCAACGTCTCCTTTGCCCAGTTGGTGTTGGGGTAAACCAGGGGATCGGAGCCATCTTGGAATTTTTGAATTTCCGCAGCAGAATAATGTTGGTTCATCCCGCCGGCGGGGTTGTTGTAATAGTCGATTTCGTTTTGGATAGTAGCATACGTGGGTGCGTCTGCCATCTTGGGCATCCGCGTGGGCGATGAGAAGCCTTGATTGAAACTATAGGAGATGGTGGGCTTGCCACTTTTTCCACGCTTGGTCGTAACCAAGATCACGCCATTGGCCGCGCGACTGCCATACACAGCAGCGGAGGCATCTTTCAAGATAGAAATGCTTTCGATGTCGTTGGGATTCAATCGCTCCAATCCACCGAGCTGTCCGGGAATGCCGTCGACAACCACCAGCACGTCGTTGTTGCCAGTCGTTGCCTGTCCGCGGATGCTGTAGGTGCTGCCGTCTGTGCCGGGCTCACCACTGCGGTTGTTGGCAATGATCCCCGAGAAGCGTCCCGCGAGGGAGTTTGAAACGTTCGGTTGAGGGCTCTTCACAAGATCCTCTCCCTTCACCTGCGAGATGGAACCGGTGAGCGTCTCTCTCTTTTGTTCACCATACCCCACGACGACCACTTCCGATAAGGTTTCCATGTCTGTGATGAGCGAGATGTCGATAGACGTTAGGTTTCCGACAGCGACCTCCTGCGTCTTGTAGCCGATGAAGGTGAAGACCAACACCGATTCCGCACTGGGAACAGAAATGGAATAACTACCATCGGCGTCGGTGGTCGTGCCGACGGTAGTGCCTTTCACGATGATGTTGACACCCGGCAGGGCTGAACCATCATCCGAAGAAGTAACTTTTCCCTGGATGATGATGTCCGCCAGGCCAGGTACTGCAAATGCTGCAGCCGGTGTGATCAT
Source organism: Chryseolinea soli (assembly GCF_003589925.1). NCBI lineage: Bacteria > Pseudomonadati > Bacteroidota > Cytophagia > Cytophagales > Fulvivirgaceae > Chryseolinea > Chryseolinea soli. The sequence continues at coordinate 34,124 of NZ_CP032382.1, forward strand.
GACGATCACGGCCAGGAACAGCATACGGTTTAGTAGATGTTTGAATTTCATAGGTTTTAGTTTGTAACAAGGATTCGTTTGTAGCATGTGGGCGAAAAAAGGCGTTGCCTTTTCTACCCCGAGTTGAGGTTGGGTGGGCTGTAGCGATTCATAGGATTTATAAAGGTTAAAGGGCTGGTCTGCGATTGCCGCAAACCTTTGTGTAAAGGTTACCGGAAACGATTTCTAGCATGAGGGGTAAAATGAGAATTCGTAGGGGGCAGATGTTTTTACATCATAAAAGCATCAAATTCAGGCTGGAAACGGCATAAAATTTTGAAAATGCCGGTAACGACAATATTCTTCCCGATGACAGGGGTCATTTGTTCATTTTAGAAAAAACGCGTTTGGAGACTCCCAGGGCTATGTTGACGGGGAAGTGCTCTTCCCATACTCCGAAGGCGGGTGACCGAACTCCTTTATAAAACACTGACGGAAATATTTCAGGTCGGAGAACCCGACCATGTAAACCACTTCGAACACCTTGTATTGGTTTGTTTTTAGGAGGCGTGCGGCTTCCTGCAAACGCAACGACCGCAAGTACTCCACCGGTGTGAGGCCGGTGAGCATCTTCACCTTCTTATATACTAAGGTGCGGCTCATGTTGAGCGAATCGCAAAGTTCGTTCACGTTAAAGCCGGGGTTGTCCATGTTGGCTTTTAACGTATCGTGGATGGTGTGCAGAAACTTTTCTTCCAGGCCGGTTTGAACATTGGCCGGCGGGTCGGCATGCTGGGTGAAGAGGTTGCGATAGAACCGCTTCAGGTTTTCGCGCAACTGCAGCAGGTTTTGGATGGTCACCGACAACATCTCCGGACTAAAAGGCTTGGTGATGTAAGCATCCGCACCGCCTTCAATGCCTTCCTTGTGGTGACTGTGCGAGTTGCGGGCCGTGAGCAGGATGATGGGAATGTGACTGGTCCGCAAATTTGTTTTCAGATGACGCGTCAACGTGACGCCATCCATTTCGGGCATCATCACGTCGCTGATGATGAGGTCGGGGTGAAACTCCAAAGCTATCGCCAGTGCTTCTTTGCCGTCGGCGGCTTCCATGATGCGGTAGCGCTTTTCGAAATATTCTCTCAGAAAAGAACGGATGTCTTCATCATCCTCCACGATGAGTACGCCGGGCACACCTTTGTGCACGGCGCCGTCCTCGTCGGCCTGGGCTGGCGCGTGCCATGTGGGCAGTTGCAGGCTCTCGGCCACCAGCTTTTGGCGGTCTTTTTCCAATACGATCTCTTCGGGCTTGAAATGTGCATTGCCCTTTAACAACACGATATGGAAAGTAGAGCCCTGGCCTTCTTTGCTTTCGACGGTGATCTCACCATGGTGCAAATGCAAGATCTTGCGCGCCAGCGCCAACCCAATACCCGAACTCATCGGCCCGGCGTCGGTGCCCTTATAGAACCAATGGAAAATATTATACAAGTGTTTTTCGGGTATGCCCACACCATTGTCCCTGATCTGCAGCACCATTTTGTCTGCCTCTTCGAGCAACGTAATGCTGATCCGATTCCCTTGGCCGATGTATTTGAATGCATTGGACAGAATATTGGTCACCGCCATCTCCATGCGTTCGGTGTCGAACCAAACCCGGGCAGAAGGTTCGGGAGTGTTGAGAACAAAGTCGATGTTCTTTTGCACGGCCAGGTCTTTAAACGTGATGTGGATCTCCTCCAAAAACGCAACGATGTTCTCTTCGCTTACCTTGAGCGTCACATGCCCGCTCTCGATCTTGCGGTACTCCAATAACTTATTGATCAGCGACAACAGCTTGTGTGCATTGCGATTCACCAGTTTCAGCTTCCGCACGGTAGACGGATTGCTTTCCTGGTTCACCATCTCTTCCAACGGACCGATGATGAGCGTGAGCGGCGTGCGAAATTCGTGCGACACCTCCGTGAAGAAACTCAACTTTTCCCGGACGCGTTGCCGTTCGCGCTTGCGTTGCGCCTTTTCGATCTTCAACCGTTTTTTCAAGCGGTCTTGTTTTCGCCGGATCAAAAACACCGTGCCTCCAATGGCCAGCGACATGGCAGCATATAAACTATAGGCCCACCACGTGCGGTAAAAGGGTGGCAACACCGTGATCTCGATGCTGGCATATTCATCGCCCCAGGTATTTTCCTGGTTGGAGGCCTTTACTTTAAAGGTATAGTTCCCGGCGGATAAATACCGGTAGGTAGCCGAGCGCTGGTGCCCCACATAGTTCCAGTCATCGTCAAGACCTTCCAGCATGTAGGCATATTGATTCTTCTCCGGGTAACTGTAGTTCAGACCGACAAACTCGAAAGTGAATACGGATTGATCGTGACTCAGCGTAATGTGTTCCGTGCGGCTAATGACTTTGTCGAGTACAAATTCGGTGTCATTTTTTTTGTTTACTTCGATCGGCTTGTTAAAGAGCTCAAAGGCGGAGATCAACACTTCGGGTTCCTTCAGGTCGCGCATGACGCGTTCGGGGAAGAAAACATTGACGCCCATGGTGCCGCCAAAGCACATGTAGCCCGCGATGTCGTTGTAGACGGCCGCGCCCGCGTTGAATTGACCTTCCTGCAACCCATCGTTGGCGTCAAAATTGGTGAACCGCTGTTTGTCCTGTTCGTATTTGGAAAGGCCTTTGTTCGTACCCATCCACAGGTCATTGGAATTGTCGACGAGGATGGCATAGACGGTGTTGTTGCCAAGCCCCATCTTCTCGTCGTAATGCATCAGGCCCTTGGTCTTGTAGTCATAGGCATAGAGTCCTCCCCCGCCCGTGCCGATCCACAGCTTGCCGTGATGATCGTTTCGAAGGGCAAAGACCACGTTGCTGTTGAGTCCGCTGTTTTTTTCGGTCGCATAAAATAATTGCGAGGCCTTTTTGGAGCGCACGTCGAATTCGTAAAGCGCATCGCCATACATTCCTAACCAGAGTTTTCCATCCCCGCCTTTTTCGATCGCGCGGATATCGCCATCCAGCAACGTGCCACCGAGGCCTGGGGGATTGCCATAGGTTTGCGTTTTCGTGTCGATCAGGCACAGGCCTCCCCGGTTGGTGCCGACCCAGAGGTTGCCGTCTTCGTCTTCAAACAACACGCGAACATCGTGGGCGCCGCTGCCGGTATGCCGGCCTTTATAGGTATAGTTTACAAATGCATCGCGACGGGCATCGTAGCGAAAAATGCCTTTGGAGTAGGTCCCGAACCAAAGGTTATTCGCCCGGTCGCGCAAAGCGCATTGCACGGAGTTGTCGGTGACGTTATAGTGACGGATGACTTCACCGTTGAGTTTTGATTTATAGATGCCATTGCCCTCGGTGCCCAGCCACAAGTATCCATTTTCGTCGTAGGTCACGCCATGATACTGCACCACGTTGGACGCGGTCTTGAAAAATTGACGGGTTTGTATTTTGGTGAACCTCTCCTCGGCGCTGCTCTTCATGTAGATGCCTTCTCCAAACGTGCCCAGCCAAAGGTTGCCCTCCTTATCTTCATAGAGCGACTGTACCGTGCCATGGGAAATGTCATAGTCGCGCAGGACTTCAATGTGACGAAACGCAGCCTGTTCCAGTGGACGGTCCGCAAATTGGCGCAGGTCCAATAAAAAAAGACCAACCCCCTGCATGCCGATCCACAGGTTTTCCTGGTGGTCGATCAACAGGCTGAAAATATTGCCGCGTTGCCCGGCCAGCGCTTTGAAATCAAACGTGTGAAATTGATTGGCCTGTCGCTTATATACTACCAATCCATTGGATGTCCCGATCCAAATATTGCCGGAGGCATCTTCGGCAAAACAGCGGATGTTAGAGGATTGAATAGCGTTCGTGTTGGACAGCTGCTCGTTGCGTTCGGCCACTTTTCCGTTGGTGACCCGGTAGACGTTGAGTCCTCCGTTCTGTGTCCCAATCCAAAGCCATCCGAATTTATCTTCGTGCAGCACAATGGTTTGTGTGCTGCTCAGTCCTTTTAGATTGCGCGGGTTGTAGGGCGTGAAGGTTTTCGTCTTCTTATCAAACGACGCGAAACCGGAGCCATACCATGCGACCCATAAATTGTTGGCCCTTCCCTCGGTGATGTAGCTTACATCATTCTGCGGCGAAGTGAGCTCCTGCTTGCTGACGGCGTGCTGGTAGAGCGTGAACTGCTCGCGCGATTCATCAAAGTGGTGCAGCCCTTTACGCGACGACACCCAAAAAGATCCTTCGGAGTCTCTGAAGATGTTCTGAACAAAATTATCGGCAAGGCTCTTGGGATTGTCGGGATCGTTCTTGTAACTCTTGAAGGAATAGCCATCGAAGCGATTGAGCCCGTCTTCCGTCGCAAACCACATGAGCCCTTGGTTATCTTGCGAGATGCTGTTGACCACTGCTTGTGAAAGGCCGTCTTTGATCCCATATTTTTTTACGCGGCTTTCCCGGTTGGCTTGCGCCGTCGCATCAAAAACAAGAATGGCCATCCACAAGACACTGATAAAGCGCTTCATCTCTCGGTCGGTTCGTGCGCGTTAAAAGTACGAAAAAAGGCGAAGATGAAATAGCCGGCCATGACGCGCCCATGGCGTGTGGCGCGTCATGAGGTTTCATTTAACCTAAAATATGCCTATATTCAATGATCCATCCGTTTCGGTCGCGTGACCCAAACGGGCTCTTTCGCTTCTGATACACCTGATGAACTAATAAACGAGAGCGAAAGAGCAACTAGTTGGCAGTAAAATCAATGTATAGAAAGGCTTAATCGCCGTCCCCTGATTGTTTCGATAGCGTGAATGACCGCGAAATGCTATGACCATGAATACAACTCTAAGAATATTGATTCTCGAGGATGTTCAAGACGATGTTGTTCTCATTGAATATGCGCTTAGAAAGGATGGGATTCAATTTGAGGCGCAGCAAGTGGACTCCCAGGAACTGTTTGTCCGCGCGTTGCACGAGTTCAATCCCGACGTCATTTTATCCGATCATTCCCTGCCGCAGTTCAATTCCATGGAAGCCTTAAAGCTCTGCCGCGCGCAGGGTCTCGACATTCCCTTTATCCTCGTGACCGGCACGATGTCGGAAGAATTTGCCGTCAGCTGTCTGAAGGAAGGCGCCGACGACTACGTATTGAAACTAAACCTCACCCGGCTCTCCTCTGCCATCATCAATGCGATCAAACAAAAAAAGATCGACGCAGAACGAAAGGAGGCCGAGAAAGCGTTACAACGACAAAACAAAGAGCTGGTCAAAATCAATGAGGAGCTGGACAAATTTGTTTACAGCGTTTCGCACAACCTGCGGGCTCCCTTAACCTCCGTTCTCGGTCTCGTCAACATCGGGCGCCTGGAAGACGGCAAACGGGAAGATTCTTTTTTGCCCTTGTTCGACATGATGGAAAAGAGCATCCGGAAGCTGGACGCTACCTTGAAGGAGATCCTGAACTACTCCCGCAATGCGCGGGGCGATATCAACATTGAAAAAGTGGATCTTGCGCCGATCATCCAAACGTGCCTGGAGAGCTCGGAATTTATTGAAGGCTATGACCAGGTAAAAAAAGAAGTATTCATTCGCAACGAAGAGACACCGTTTTATTCCGACAGCCATCGCCTCAGCGTCATTTTTGATGACCTCGTCTCCAATGCCATCCGTTATCGCGACATCCGCAAAAAACAATCGACATTAACCATTGAAGCCGAGATCACGGCAAACGCGGCACATATTCTTTTCAAAGACAATGGCATCGGCATCCCGGAAGAGCTTGTTCCGCGAATCTTTGAAATGTTCTTCCGTGCCACCGAAAAAAGTGAAGGGGCTGGCCTTGGTTTATACATTGTGAAAGAAATGACAAAAAAACTAGGTGGCACCATCCAGGTGATCACGGTGTTTGGAGAAGGTACCACGTTCCGTTTGGAAATTCCCAATGCCTTTCCGGGGAGAACGCAATCGAATTTAAATTGATTTGGGCTCTTCCCTGCCCTCGGCCATTCGCGGAGCGATAAACGCACGGGAAGCCGGAAAGCCCTGAAGCGCGTCCAACCCAAGCCCGCAAAATTGTTGCTTAATTTTCATTGACGGCGATGGAAGGAGAAGACATGGCGTTCAAGGTAAAATAGAACGTGGCACCTTCATTCAGTTTTGCTTCGGCCCATATTCTTCCGCCATGCTTGGCGATGATCCGCTGCACAATGGCCAGCCCCACGCCCGTTCCCTCAAATTCTTTTTGTGAATGCAGACGCTGAAAGACGCCAAAGAGCTTGTCATAGTATTTCATGTCGAATCCCGCGCCGTTGTCCTTGATGTAATAGATCAAAGCTTGGTCCTTTTCAAAAGACCCGATCTCAACTACCGACCTTTCCCTGTCGCGCGAATACTTCAGGGCATTCGACACCAGGTTGATCCATACCTGCCGCAACGTGGTGAGGTCGGCAAAAGCGTTTGGCAAGTTGTCGATCTTGACCTCGATCAGGCGATCGCCTTCGATGCTCTTTTGTTCCTCCACAATGGTGTGGACGATATCCTGCACCGACACCTCAAATCGCATCAACTCCTTTCGCCCCAGCCTGGAGAAGGCCAACAGGTCGTCGATGAGTTGTCCCATGCGTTTACTATTTCTCAAGATCGTCTGGATCAATCGCATGGCTTCCGCGTCGAGCACGCTGGCGTATTCTTCCTTGAGAATATTGGCGTATCCATGAATCGAGCGGATCGGCGCGCGCAAATCGTGGGAAACCGAATACGAGAAGGATTCCAGTTCTTTATTGGAGGCTTCCAACTCGGCCGTACGTTCTGCCACCCGCTGTTCGAGCCGTTGATTGAAGGCGACTATTTTTGCACTGCTTTCGTTCAGGGCCAAATTCTGTTCCTGGATCCGCGTCAGCATTTGGTTAAAGGCGTCGGTGAGCACACCGAGTTCGTTGTCAACCTGCTTGACCGCCCTGACGGAATAATCGTGTCGATCGGAAATGGCTTTTGCCGTTTCGGCCAAGGCCAGGATCGGTGTGGTAATGCCATGCTGTAAATTTTTTGAAAGCAGGTAGGCCAGCAGGAAAGACAAGGCGACCACGAGCAAGGCTATGCTGCCATACAGTTTGAGGCGTTCATACATTGCGCCGGTGTCGGATTTTAAATAGAGTGTTCCGAGTCTCTTGTCACCTTGCACAATAGGCTGGTATCCTCCAAAATACGCGCCCGTAAACTGATATCCGTCAGCCTCCGGAACGATGGGAAAAGCGCCTTGAGTTGGGTTGGCCCGGTACGATGAAAACAGTTTTCCTTCTGCATCATACAAACTAGCAGCAACGATGTGGCGCTCGGCCTTCAATGCCGACAGTATTTCATTGGCCGCGGTAGAATCATCAAAGGCCAGCGCCGCCGTACTGTTGGTGGCAATGATCTCTCCCAGCGTGGAGAGCTGACGGATGCTGCTCTGGCGAAACGTAACAAGCTCATAGGCAAAAAACGAGCTGCACGTCAACAACAATACCGCGCCGCTGGTCAGCATGATAACCTTCATGAGCTTTTGCTGAATGGGAGTGTTCCTGCTTCTCATCATCAATTCAGGTTATGGTTCAACTATTTCGGCCAGCCGCAGCAATTTGGAGCTGACCTTTAGATCCGCATTTTTAACAGACGTCAAATTGATGCGGATGCGGATCTTATTTTCCTCGGGAAAGAACCGGATCATCCCGCCCTGCTTCGAGAAATTTGTAACGTCCCCAACCGTGAGAACGTGCCTGGCTTTCGCATACTCAAAGATTTGCTTCCACTGATTTTTTTCATCCGTGCTGATGAAAAGGATCTGGCAATGGGCAACGTCCGCCAGTGTATGAAAGCGCTGAACGACCAGTGGATGGCCATTTACTTTTTCGCCTTGCACCGTTTCGTCCAAATATTTTCCAAAGGGGTCTGGTCCCAGGATGCCGATCACCAGCGGGGCGTCGGGTTGATCAAAGGCATCGGGAGGCCATTCAATAAATTGTGTGAAGTTGTAGAGGAAAACAGCTTTTACCTGGTATTCCTTTGAAGTTTCGCCCTGGGATGGCGCGTGCGCGCCAAAAGACAGCAGACCCGCGAACAGGATCAGCCATACGTTTGCTTTCGAGCGGCCCGCTTCCGGATATTTTATTATCTTCAGAAACGACATACCACTTTCGCGTAAACACTTCGTTGGATGTCCTTTGCCACCCCCGACGAAGGTATAAATTCGGTGTGACTGCTTTTCACCAGGTTCTGTCCGACAAGATTCAATTCAATCCGCTTGTCCAATTTCCATCCCAGCCGGATATCGAGGCCAACATATTCGGAGACCTTTGGCTTGGGAAGCGCTCCCACATAACGAACAACGGTTCCTAATTCCATGCGCCCGGGAAGTTTCATCATCGATTGAATTAAAACCTGGTGACTGGGGTCATTGCTCTCTGCCGACCCCTGGTTGACATCCTCACTGTTTCCTTTGACTTTCAAATTCTTTTCCAGGTACGTGTAGCCACCACGGAGACGCCACCAGCCATTCAACTGGTATGTAGCCGAAAGCTCCGCACCATAAGTGTCGCCCTTTACGCCGTTCCCAAACGTGAAGGGAATGCCGAGGGGCGGAGGACCCGGCTCAAAGCTTCGGAGGTTGTCATAAACATTATAAAATGTGGCGAGTGAGACCGACAGACTTTCTTGGGGTTGTATACGCCAACCCAATTCATAGGCCAATACTTCCTCCGATTGAAAGTTGCTCCCGGCAATGACGGGCACCTGCGGAACAGCGTAAAGAAAAAACTCCCGGTCGATGCGGACAGGATTTCGCACGGCGCGCGATACGGCCGCCCATACGGTTTGCGTGGGCGTGGGCGTCCAGTTGAGACGCACGTTGGGTTGATATTGAAAATCGGTGTAGGAGTTATGCTCGATCTTTATGCCCAACGTCAACCGCAATTTTTCTTCCACCAGGGCAATCTCATCCTGAACGAATACATTAAAGAGGTAAAGCGATTTTCTCGCGGGCTCAAAAGCAAACAGTTCAAGATTATGCACGTCGTGGTCCATATACCGAAAGCCCAGGCCATAGATCACCTCTTGTCGCTGGCCCAGCCGGAAACGATGCTGCCCTTCGACATCGTAGGTGTTTATTTTTTCCGTAAATCCATTTCTAAAATCTCTCCAGGTATGATCAACGTAGGCCTGGAGCTGAAAATTGGATTTATCGGAGGTGGTATGCGTCCAACGCGCCACGGCGTTGCTTCCACGGGCAACAATGGGGTTGTTGCCGTCGGGATTAGGTCGGTCGTCGTACAGGTTCGCCTGAAAACTGACGGCATCATTTTCGGTTGCCTCCCAGTCAAGACGCAGACCACCCTGCGCGATGGTCCAGTCGTCTTTGGTCTCCACACTGTCGGGATGGAAGATCGTGCTGCCGCGTTTGAATGCCGTTCCGTAGACGCGATAAGAAAGATTTTTGGCCAGCTTGCCGCCATAGCGAAGACTTCCCAAGCCGCGAAGTTTCGTGCCCACGGCCGCTTCGGCAAAAAGGCCCTGGGTGTCCTTTGCTTTTTTTGTGATGATGTTGATCACGCCGTTGACAGCGTTCGCCCCCCACAGGGTTCCCCCCGGGCCACTGATCACCTCAATCCGGTCGACATCTTCCAGCACCAGATTTTGTACATCCCAAAACACACCCGCATACATCGGGGTGTAGACCACGCGACCATCGATCAACACCAATAATTTATTGGCCAGTACGTTGCTAAATCCCCGCGCACTAATCGCCCATTGACTGGAATTTACCTGGGCCACTTGCAAGTTCGGGGCAAGCCGCAACGCCTCGGGCACACTCGTGGCCCCGGACTGCCGAATGTCTTCTTGCGTGATCACCTGGATGGCCGAAGCCACCCCTTTCAATTTCTCGGGCCGTTTCGAAACGGACGTCACTTCCACGTTGAGCAGTTCTTCCAGACTCAATCTTTTTAAAGTATCCCCGCGAAAGGAATTGCCTTGTGCGCAGGTGCGTTGAGGGAATAGCACGATGCCGGTGATCAGAAAAAGAAGGGGCGCGATCAAAAGCATCCGATGATGCTTTCCGGTTGAGGGCATGCATATATTTTTCATAGGCAACGATTTGACAAAAAAATAAAGACCTGTCATACGCACTGGACTACACGCGGTTGACGACCATCCAATACAATCCCAGATCGGCGACGGTCTTGGAGAAATTATCAAATTCAACAGGCTTGACGATGTAGCTGTTCGCACCCAGTTCGTACGATTTTTTGATATCGGGATCTTCCTCGGACGACGTGAGGATCACTACGGGGATCACCTTCATTTGCGGATCGGCCTTCACGGCTTGCAGCACCTGCAGTCCGCTGACCTTTGGCATTTTTATATCCAGGAGAATTACTTTGGGCATTTGTGAAATGATCCGGTCCGAATACTTTCCTCTCCCAAAAATAAAATCCAAGGCTTGCTCGCCATCGCTAAGATGTACAATGTTATTCGCTAAACGGTGTTTCCTCAGTGCGCGGATGGCCAACTCCGCATCCTCGTCGTTGTCTTCCACAATCAGCACTTCAACTTCCTGGTAGATCATAGGCATATTAAAAAATGAATGAAAGAGCGCTTCCGGCGCTTTGAGAATACACTCGGGTTTATCGCGATCTGGCAAAAAATCAACCAAAGCTTTGATGACGCATATTCGGGAGTGCAATCGTGACGGTGGTGCCAACGCCTACCTCGGAGGTGATGGCAATCGTCCCGTTCAGTCTTTGAAGGATCTGCTTGACGATATACAGACCCAGTCCCGATCCATGACTTCTCTCGGTTCCCCGGTAGAACATTTTATAGACCTCGGGTAAGATCTCAGGTTTGATGCCAATGCCATTGTCCTTGATCACAATGACAGCGTTTTTCTCCGTCGTCGATATGTCAATGCCAATGATCGGCTCCCGATGGCTTTCGCGATAGGCTATGGCGTTGGATAAAAGATTACTCAGGATCACGGCCAACCGGCCCGCGTCGGAAAAAAAGGGTGTCGCGATGTCCAGATCGATAAACTTATTCAAATAGTGTTCGGCATGCAGATACTCAAGTTTCCGGAATGCATTTTCGATGAGCGCCTTCCAGTTCACTTCCGCATAGTCGATTTCATTTCGTGCGTTTCTGGAGTAGTCGATGATTTCCCTGAGCGTATCGTCCAGCTTCAAAACACTTGATTCCATCATCTCGTGAATTCCGGCCAGCTCCGGATTTTTCTCGATCTCTTTTGCGACATTGAGCAAGCCCATAACAGACGCCAGGGGACCACGGAGATTATGCGAAACGCTGTACACAAAATTGTCGAGCTCTTGATTGACCTTTACCAATTCCTCGTTCCGTCTTCTCAGCGCATGTCTGGCTTCGCGTTTTAGTTTTTCAACTTTGCGTTTTCTCACGGCACCGCGTATGGCTGTGGGCAAGCGGGAGAGGTTGGACTTTAAAATATAATCGTCGGCGCCATTCCGCAGACAGGAAATAGCGTATTCATCCGAAACCGTTCCGGTCACCAGGATGAAGGGGATGGTGGCTTGTTGCTTGATACAAATTTCCAGTGCCTCGGCAGAATTGAATCCCGGCAAGCCGTGGTCGGACAATACCACATCGGGACTAAAGCCTCGAATGGCGTCGTTAAATTCATCCCGCGTATTGACACACCTGGCGACAAATGACAGTTTGTCCTTTCGAAGAATGTACTCAATTAAGCCACGGTCATCATCGCTATCCTCAAGCATAAGGATTTTCAATTCTTTCTCGTTTTCCATAACTGTATTCATTTAATGCACGGTCATCTCCGGTATCTTTTCAACTCGATTAAAATGTATCTGGTGGCGATTCGCTGATTCCTGATAATTTTCCCAACAGATCAAAGTGCCGCGTCCCGATATGGGTTGTGGATATTGTTCCCCTCTATTCCCATGCTTACTTGCCTGGCGGAAAGAATATAGGACTCTCATCAGAGTCTATGAAAGGCAGGAAGTAACCATCAATGCTGCTAATAACAACTCCACGAGCACCGGCTTCTGCATTTCGTGCATGAACCCGGAACGCGCGAACTCATAGGATCTCCGCAGGCATGATTTACCCGCGAGTAAACAATATACTATTTTTCACTTTGCTATCAAAGCATTTTAGGTCGTTCGGAGATCCCGTTCGAACCCTTATCCCGTGTGGCTTGTCCAAATCCTGATGGGCTTATTTCGCGTTATTATAGTCGATTTGCAGCGCATTGCCATTGAGAAAATTGAGCGGCTTATAGTCCTTGTAGCCGGGAAATATATACCCGAGTTTGGGGTTAGCCATTCGCTTCAACAAGATCTCGCTCAGCACGTGACGATAGTCGGTGGTGACCGCCAGGTCGACGTGGTTATCCAGTTGTTCGTTTTCGAGCCCGGGCCAGGTGCCATACATCTTCCCTCCTTTTACCTCTCCACCCAAAACCAGCATGACGTTGCCATGACCGTGATCGGTGCCGTTGCTTTTGTTGGATTTCAGGCGGCGTCCAAATTCACTCATGACCAACAGTGTGACGCGTTTCTGATGATGGCTGATGTCGTTATAGAATGCACCTAACGCGGTCGATAACCCGTCGGCGAGATTGGCAAAGGCGCCTTGCTGGTGCTCGTGCGTATCCCAACCACCATAGTCTACCGACGCCACGCGCAAGCCGGTTTCCATCTTGATCAGTTGCGCCAGGGTTTGGAGCGATTTTGCCAACGGGCTTTCCGGATATTTCACATTATTTTCGGGCACATAAGGCATCGGTGTGTTGGTGACATCTTTGGGCAACTGGTTGTTGATCTCGGCCACCGACGTCAAAGCATTTTGAGCAGCCTCATCCAGCAACGAATTACCGGTGTATAAACTTTGCAGGATGGAAGCATAGCGTTTATCGCCACGCAATTTATAGTCGTTGAGGTTGCTGATGGCCAGTGTGCCGTTGCTTCCCAAAAAGGACGTGGGCATCACCGTGCCGATCGCCACGGACGCAATGTTGTTTCCCTCCGGCGCGGCAGGAACACTTTTCAAAAAACGGGTGAGCCACCCCTCGTTCAAGGTTTTGTTTTGAAGCGAACCCCGCTCGATAAGATCCATCGCATCGAAGTGACTGCGTGTGCCGTTGGTGAGGCCCGCCGCATGAATGATCGCCAGCGCATTGGAATCATACAGCTCTTTCAACGCGGAAGTTTTTTTGTGAAGACGGAAATCGAGACCGGCCAGTCCGTTGCCGAGCGACAGGCCCTCCGTGTCGCCGCTGTCGGTCACACGAACGTCGGCCGTGCGGTTGGCGATGTAGTTGGGGTCGTTCACGGGAGCCACCAGGTTGAGTCCGTCGCACCCACCGCGAAGGAACACATAGATCAAAATATTTCCCGGACTGCCATCGGGAGCAAATGAATACCCGGTGATGCGACTGCCGGCCATGGCCGCGATCGCGGCGGAACATCCGATGATAAATTCCCTTCGTTTCATGTTGGTGTGGATTAGGTTGGTCATTAAATCAATTGAAAGTCCGGCGTCATCGTGAGCAAGGCGATGAATCCACTCAGGCGATTGTTCAGCTTGTCGGCCGGAATGGATTGGTCCGCCTTGCCGTCGCCCCGAAGAAAATCGATCATGGCTTGCTCAAAGTCGGGTGTCTTTTTTTTCTGCAACACCCGGTCGATCCAGAAGCGCGAGAGGTCCTGCGGTTTGTCCATCCCCGGTGGCACGAACCTCGCAAAATCATAGGCAGCAATCCGGTTGTTGGGACTGACCGAGAGCAGCGACGATGCCACATTCCAACGGGCGATCATGCTGTTGGAGCTGAGCCAATAATCCATCACATCGGGATGCCCGGTGGGGGTTTGCCAGCTGTAGTGAAGGTATCCCATCTGGCTCAATTGCCCGGTGAGGCCTTGGTTTGGGGTGATCTCCGCCTGCGTGGCGCGCAACATCGACACCATGAGGTGAAAGGGACGCTTCACCTTTTGTCCCCACGTGGCGGCAAACTCCTTGGTGTTTAGGATGTAGCGCAATGTCTGCCCGATCTGATCGGGACTTTTTTGGTGCTGTATCCACACTTTCACGGCACCCTCGACAACGGACTGCGGGGGCTGATCGGAGATGAATCGAATACAAAGTTTCTTGCAAAGGTGCTTGGCCGTGGCCGGATGATGAGCAACCAAGTCCAGCGCCAAGTGCCCGTCGGACAACGCCGGTTGGTTGGGCTCGATCTCGGTGCCCAGAATTCGCTTTTGATAGTTGTCGTGCCAGCCGTCGTAGTAATAAAACTCGCCCGTGTCGGGAAGTTTGTCCTTGCCACTGCTGGCGCCATCGGCTACTGTCCAGCCGGTGAACGCACGCGCCGCTTCATAGACGTCTTCGTCGATATAGCCCACGGGTTTTCCCGCCGTGGCGCCGGGCACATCGCGCCAGCGGTTGTATAAGTTGTTAAAATAAAAATCGGAGCCCAGCGTGTGCAATTCAAACAGTTCGCGCGCATAGTTTTCATTGGCGGGGCTGGCCTTGCTGGTGAAGTTGTCGAGGTAATACAGCATGGCGGCGCTTTTCGATACGTCCTCCAAAAACACACGGAAATTTCCAAAACAGTTTTTGCGGATCACATCGCGGTCATACACCGGAAACACCGTGCTGATCTTCTGATCGGACGCATTGACATTAAAATGATTGTGCCAGAACTCCGTCATCACTTCGCGCAGTTGCCAGGGGCTGTAGACCGCGCGCAACCACGATGCCACGCGAACTTCTTCCAATGCCCTGATCTTTTCGGCATAAGGAAGGTTGGCGTCTTTGTTATTCAGTTTCCAGAGTTCGCTCAACGGCGCGTCGATGAGGCGCAAAGATCGTACTTCGTCGACCAGGGGATTTCCATCTTTATCATTGTACTTTATGGGAAGGGTGGCTTCTGAAAGCTTTCGAACCACCCGCTCATCTTCGTTCTTTGGATGGAGCTGCTCTTCAAGATAGTCACCCAGGCCTCGCTTGGTCACCTGTTCTGTCAGCGCGGATGTAGCGCCATACGTCACCCGGTTGAGGGCGATCACTGTGGGTGGCGGTGGTTGTAGATCATATCCTTTTAACGACGCAATGAGGGAGGGAAAGGCGGCGGATAGGTTTTTGGGAGATTTCATACTGACAGCGGGCGACAAATTCGCTGCCACGACGGATGCCGGCGTGCATCCCGCCAGTTATCCTGCGCCAGGTGATTTCTTTGGACTTGTACGGGGCGCGCGCTCATCCGTTGCCGTCACGCCAGTTGCGCGGTGAAGAAAAATTCGGCAGAGAGTGTTGAAAATTTTCTACAGGTGCCGCTTAAAATGGGCTTAAATAAAAAAGTTGCAACGTTCTTAAACGCTGCAACTTTGTACCCATGGGTTGCTTTGCTGTGTTACAAAGCTCTCCTTATACGTTAATCTTATTGTGAATCGTCATTTGATTCCTGCGCACCTTCTTCAACGCCCACAAGCTCGCCAGAGCTATCTTTCGCACCAGAAGATGATTTTACTTTCTTTACAGATTTATCAACAATTTTTTCAAGCGCGCCGATAGCTTCCTGGAGGGGTTTTAGTTTAACCAACAACTCGGCTTCCTCTTCTTTTAGTTTTTTTAGTGCGTCCACAACTGGGTTTTCTTTTGCGATACTTTCCTTAGCCATAAATTAATTTTTGTTTTTTTTAATGTAAAGGTCTCTCCTGCGTGAAACACAACGTTTGTCCGCCGGGAAAAGACCGGCGCTAAAATACATTCAAATTTTTTAAAGTAGCGCGAGTCAGCGAATCAATGGCAATATTTTAAAGGTCTCTGTATCAGCTAGAAATAAAATAATAACGAAAATCTACGGCGCAGCGCGACATCACTTGCCTTGGCTTAACGTTTTTTCCATGACGTCAATGGATTCTTTCACGGTAATCGTAAAAACTCCCGCTTCTCCTCGATCAAAGGCGGATCTCCAGGCATTATATCCTTCTTTATATTTTGGGAGTTTTGGAGAGGTTCCAAGTAATTTAATAACGCTTTTATCCATCGCTTCTTTGGAAAACGGGAGGTGTTGAATTTCATCGAAAAACCCATTGTCCGCGTTAGGGTTCTTAACGCTTAGCCCACCCACATAGATATTTACGATAACACCGAGTTTTTTATGCTTCTCAACCCCAACAATGGTCAACGTTGATTTCTCTTCACCCTTTCTGGTGTTATACTCCCAAACCTGCCCAACTTTATATTTGTCATCTTGAGTTGTCCCAAAAAATAATTTTGAAAACATAAAAAACCCCATTAGCAAGTTCATAATTTTTCTGATATCGCTTTGATCCAATGCATGACTCTGCCTCGCTACTCACCGATGCGCAGCAAAGGGCCATCGCTGCGGTAAGTAACTATTGCTGGCGTAGTCGATTTTAATTGTCTATCGTGATTTTTTTAATGATCAAGAATTGCCGGTACTCCTGCAGTTTGGGATCGAAAAATTCCTGGGATTCATAATCAATGCTAATAGACTTACCCATGAGCGTTGAATAGGAACTCGCCAAGTCGACTTCCGAATCAATAAAGGTCAACCAGTAGTATTTGGTGATCTTGCCGAGGTCGTCCTTCAATGAAAGCACAACGAAAAAATCATTTTCAATTTTTGTCACGATCCCCTCTGATGTTTGCTCCACTTTCGGCGGGACTGTCTTTCCTTTTACTTTCTGTGTCATCTTCAACAACGTGGCTGGGCAAACGGAAGCCATTTTTACACCCAATATCCTTCCCAGTTTCGCCCCTTCCGTTTCGATCTTATCCAAATTAATGTCATAATCTTTTTTTATTTGCTTTTTATAGGGCATCGAAGCTTCTATCATGCAAATGCCAAGGCTCATATTAAATTGTTCCGATTTTAGTGTATCGGAAACCTGGTCGATACAGTCGCAAGATTTCTTGGTGATGATATCCATGTAATCTTGTGAAAACGCCTTACTAACGATGAATACCAAAAAGGAAATAACTAAAATCCGTCTCATGTTTCTATGGTTTTGAAATTTGTTCATTTGACCGCTAACGCCCCAATAATAAGAGAGAGAGACCTTACATACCGTTTTGGGAGGAACCGGAACATTTTTCAAAAATAAGCAATTGCCCAGAATTTAATACACATCCAAATCCCCGCGACACGGATATTTAACGTGACCATTTCTAGCTACCTACCCCGGCAACGGCATCCTGTTAAACCCCGCCGGAATTATTTACCCATAAAAAACAGCGCCTTGATGCTCGAATATCAGCCGGTCGCGATATCCGGAGCACAAGGCAATGAGCACATTCCATTTTTTTCATTCGCACATGGCACTTCGCGGGTTTCGCTCGTGACTACAGTAAAATAAATAGAAATCCTGCGCATGGGTTGGCTGCGGGTCGTCCGTCACGAGGAGCGGCGCCAGCGTCTGCTGGTTGTAGGTTGGCATCGTGACCTGTTCGGCAGAACCGTTGCCAAGCGCCACGTTCTTCGCCGACGGATTGTGATTGAATGTGTAGTCCATCAACGCGTCGAGTAGACGGTAGACACCATAGTAGTCATAGGCATCCAGTGATCGATCACCCTGTCCAACGGTGGTGGGCAGCGAGTGACCGGCCAGGTAGCGATAGCCGTCTACCTCATCGGACGTGACGGTGACATAGTCTTTTTCGCTATTGGAGATGTTGATGTGTTTATAGATATCAATAGCCATGCGATGGTCGTTAATCGTGTCTTCCTGATAGACTTGCATCAGGAGCTTGGTGTTGTCGGGGAAAGAAGATAGTTGGTCGTCGGTGAGCTGGTAGGAATACCACGGCGCCAGGGGAAACAAGAAGCGACCGTTTTCTCCCCAATGCTTTTCCGTAAAAGCCCGATGCGCCAGGCCGACAACGGCTCCACCTCCAAAGGAATGGCCCATGAAGCCCACCCGCGTGGTGTCGATGATCGATGGAAATTTGCGTACCGCCTCTTCAAAGCCGGCCCAAAGAATGTCGTACCGGTCGTCGACACTACCTCCCCTTGTGGGATAGGGTACGAACACCACGGCATAACCCTTTTTGGCAATAAAATCCAAAACGCCCTGGTAGATGCCGCTGCGATTTCCGCCGTAGCCGTGGGCGAAGAATATCGTTGGCTTGGGAGTTGTGCTGTTTGCCGGATAAAATAGTTCAGGTTGCATCGTCGTGTAAGCCGGATTGGGGAAGGCGATTCGCGCCACCGCAAAAGAGCCGTCCGCCCCATAGCCGGAAGTCGGTTTTGAGATCGGGCCATTCAGGTCACTCAGGTGATCATCTGGTGCGGCCACAGGATCATCCTGGCATGAGCCGCATAGGATACTGCATAAAAGAAATATATGAAAATGAAACTTTGTCATAGCGAATAAAATTTTTGGGTATTGAAAATTATGAAGTAAAAAAACGACCGGCGTTCGCATCACCTTCTCTTGTCGCCGGATTGAATGCGCTCCCAGATACGGGTGGCCAGTGTTTCGAAATACAATGGAGGCACAAGAAAAATATTTTTTCTCTCCATGCCGTGTAGTGTTTGCGTGGCTTTCATACAAAAAACTCCAAACGGTTCTTAAGCTGATGCCGGGCACTACTGGTTATCCCTTTTTTCTTTTGCCTTCTCTTTGATCGCGCTTTTCATCTCCTCCTTGTTCTTTTCATAGGCTGCATACTGGGAGGCGTCCAGCACCTTCTTCAACTCACCGTCCTTCTCCTCGCTAACCCCTTTCATTTTCCGGAATCGCTGTAGTTTACCACCGCCGGCGTTGTAAACACTTTGCATTTTTCGCGCGTATCTCAAGTTGATTTCTTGTACCGTTGGTTTCTGATCATCCCGCAGCGACAATTTCTCGGTCATGTTCCGGGTTTGCATTTCCGCCCGCTCCTCTGCTGTCGTCTCCGTCATGAGCTTATCCAATTTGTTTTGGGCATGGACCGCCCGGGGCCCGGCGATGAGTGTGACCAAAACCATGATCATCATTACGCTTCTTTTCATGTTAAATTTTTTTATGGTTAAACAAATTCATATGACAAAGAAACGCGACGCAAGCCAGCGCGGCTTGAAAGATCGGGTCAGGCTGAAATAATGGGGATTGAAATCATCCCTGCGAGGATTGAAGTTATCGGGGTGGCCGCATGGCGGTACATCTCAAGCTTCCATCCACTGCTTGAATAAGGGCACTTTGGCTTTACTGATAAGCACGGTCTCACTGGGGGCCGGCGACAGTTTCAGCGACAACCGGCCATTGAAGAAAAGCTCCATCTCCTGAATGGCTGTGCGGTTGACGATATACTGCCGGTTGGCGCGGATGAAATGCCGGCGCGGGAGTTTTTGTTCCAAAGCTTCGAACGTGAAATCGAGGAGATGGATTTGGTTCTTGTGTGTACAGCCGTGAACCAGGTTGTTCCGAATAAAAAAGAATGCAAAATCGCCGACGGGCACCGGGATGATCTTGTCACGGAAATGGACCAGGAGTGTGGACGTTTCTTGCTGACGGGATAGTGTGTTCAGCACGTTATAGATCAGGTCTTTGTCTGGTTTAGGTTGAGCAAGCTTTCTGAATTTCTCCAGGCTGAACTGGAGATCGGCCGCATGGACCGGTTTTAGCAAGTAATCGATGCTGTTTACTTTAAAGGCCTCGATAGCATAGTCGTTGAACGCCGTGGTGAAAATCACCGGAAAGTCGATGTTGATCAATTTGAAGATCTCGAAAGACAATCCGTCTTCCAGTTGAATGTCGAAAAATCCGAGTGAAGGAGGTGGATTCTTTCGAAGCCAGTCTGTGGCTTGCTCGATGCTGGCGTGCGTAGCCATCACGCCCATGTCGGGCGCATGCTCGGCCAGGAGATATTTCAGGTTCTTTGCAGCGTTCAGCTCGTCCTCGACAATAATTACACGGGTGTCTCTCATCGCACAGGAAGTTTTACTTCAAAATGGGTTGGGCCGGTTCGCACCGTGATCTCTGCGTTGTGAATGAGCTGGTATCGTTTAGATAGATTGGCCAGCCCGATGCCGTAGCCCTTTGCCGACTGTTTTTTCTGAAGGTTATTTTTCACCACAATATGCCCTTGTTCACTATAGATCTCGACCGTCAACGGATGACGCGCAGAAACCTGGTTGTGCTTCACCGCATTCTCCACCAGGAGCTGCAAAGCAAATTGCGGCATCTTTCGCGTGTAGAGATCGGGCGCGATCCGGATCTGGACCACCAGGCCGCTCGCGAATCTTTTCTCCATCATGAAGAGGTAAGATTCGAGGAACACAAGCTCTTCGCGAACCGTGACCAGCTTTTGTTCCTTATTTTCGAGGACATAGCGAAACGACTGCGAAAAGTGATCGACGAAGGCCAGCGCCTCCTGGGTATTTTCCCGGATCAGCACATTGAGCGAATTAAGCGAGTTAAAGAAAAAATGGGGGTCGATCTGGGCCTTCAACGCTGCCAGTTCCGTTTCCACATTCTGGTGTCGCAGGGTGAGTGTCCTGATTTTCTCGTGCCGGAGATGTTCCAACAATTCAATGACATGCGCCACCAGCATGGCCACAAAAGCGATCAACGCATTGCGCAAAAGATAAAAAATAAAGAACGGACGCTTCGCCGCGATCGTGAAGATGCCGTCGGCGACCCACATCACTATGACACTCAGCACCACCACCAGGCCGATATTGATCAGCACGTTTAGCCCCTTGGCGATCAAGCCATTTCTCCGGGCCGATAGCCGCCTTTTCCAGAAGAAATTGTATTGAAAGAAAAGGATGCTGCTGAGAAACACGCTGACAAACAGGAATGCAATCCGCGCATCCGAAAGCCCCAGCTTCGACAAATTGCTGGTTAGCCGGGAGGGCTCGTTCAACGTGATCCAGGGCAACGAAAAAAAGACGGCCAGGCCCAGCGAGAGGCTGATCATGATTTTGTATTTCCCGCTCATGGTCCGACAAAGGTCTGCCGGCAGGAGCACATGGCCTGCTCTTTCAGGTGCGGATTTGTACGCTTCACCGGCTAAAATTTCAGCCTCGCAGTTTGTGTTGGTATGGGTTGGGGTGAACATTTTTTGCACTCGCCTTGCGTGCGAGCGCGCATTAGACCATCGCGGCCGGCCAGGGTTTAATTGAATTCACCTGAAAGCGATGCTATTTTCCCACAGGAAAATAGACGCTGAACCGGGTTTGCTGCTGCGGTGCCGATTCAAGGCGAATATCGCCACCGTGAAGTTTGACAATTTGCCGGACCAACGAAAGGCCGATGCCAAACCCTTTGGTTTGCCGGTGGCGTTTACCCCGGAAGAAGGGATCAAAAATGCGATGGACATTGTCCGGATCGATACCTACACCGTTATTCTGAAAATTAAGGGTGATGAACCCCCGGTGGTTTGTATCCAACGTGATGATGACCTGATGGTCGTCGGAATATTTGCAGCCGTTGTCCATCAGGTTTAGGATGACTACTTTGATCAGTTGCTCGTCGCCTTCCATGAGCAGGGATTCGTGATTCAGGGCCAGGTCGAAATGAATGTCGATGCGGTAGGCCGGAAATGCCTTGATCAGTTCGTCTTTTATTTCCCACAAAACATCGTCGATGCGAATGGGCGCGAAATGCTTATCGGGTTGCTCGGTACTGGTTTGTGCCAGCAACAATAACTGTGTGGACAGGCTGTTGAGTCCTTTCAATCCGCCCAGGACCGAGCCGAGAATTTTTACATAATATTCTTTGTCGCGATCCTGCAGCAAGGCTACTTCAATTTCTCCCGCCATCACGGTAATGGGCGTTTTGATTTCATGCGAGGCATTCGTTATAAAATTCTTTTGTGAAGCAAAGGCGCTTTGCAGGCGTTCCAGCATCCGGTTAAAGGTATGGGCCAGTTTACTGAGTTCATCCTTTTGATTGCCTTCGTCCAGCCGCCGGTTGAGGTTCTCTTCGGTGATGTTGCCCACCTGGTCAACGATCTTTGAAATGGGTGAAAGGACCTTTCCCGCAAAAAACCAACCCAGGATGGAGACAAACACCATGCTCACACAAAACGTGACGATGAGAATATTTCGAAGATTCCGCAGGGCGTCCAAACCATACACATCGGTGGCGGCGGCCACCACGGTGAAATGATCCTGCCGGTCGGTAAACAAAAAGCCCAGCGCCTCAAAATTTTCATAGGCATAACGCACCTCTTTATGCTGGCGTATGCGGTTTAATAACGCCGAGTCCATGGCGATGACGTTGGTCCCGTCCGAACTGTACCGCTCTTCATTTTTATCATTGTATATGGCGATATACTGATTGGGAAGGCTGGCCGGATTGTTCCGCTCCATGCGACGAAGCAGTTGCGCGTCTACTTCCTCCACTTCCGTCAGGATCTTTGCCGTGTTGATCGCCCTGTTTTTTAGTCTTCGATAAAAATCTTCCTGGCGGTAGTTGGCCGAAAGAAAATAGATGGATACACAGATGATCGTGAGCACGATGATGACGATGCTGAAGAAAATGACGGTAAGCTTTGCCCGGATGTTCATGTTTCTTTGCTCAGTACATAGCCCAACCCAATCCGGGTCTGCAGGAGCTTGGGTTCAAACTCCCGGTCGATCTTATTGCGCAGCATATTCATATAGACCTCCACCACATTGGTGCCGGTCTCAAATTTGATGTCCCATATTTTTTCCGCCAGTTCGCTCCGGGAAATAACCCGCTGCGGATTCCGCAAGAAGAATTCCAACAACGCAAATTCCTTTGCCGAGAGTTTGATGACCTTGTCCTGGCGATGGGCCACCTTCTTTTCGATGTCCAGCTTGAGATCCTCAAACCGCAGCACGTTGCCATAGTCTGTCATGGTCGAACGCCTTCGCATGAGCACCCTCAACCGCGCGACGAGCTCTTCAAACTCAAAGGGCTTCAGCAAATAATCATCGGCGCCGGCATCAAAGCCCGAGAGCTTGTCGGACGTGGTCCCCAGGGTGGTGAGCATGATGATGGGAGTGGAAGGCTTTTCTTTTTTCAGGATCTTGCAAAGATCAAATCCGTTGATCCCCGGGATGACAATATCCAGCACGATCACATCGTAGTCCCGGCTCAGGGCAAGCCGTTCACCAATGTTCCCATCAAAGGCAACATCTACGGCAAAGGATTGCTCCTCCAGACCTTGTTTGATAAAGGACGACACTTGCTGTTCATCTTCGATGACCAGGACTTTCATAGTGGATCAATTTTTTGGCAGGCGCGAGGGTGCTCTCGGCGCCCTAATATTCCCTAAAGTTTCTTCTATTCTCTCCATTGTCAACAAAAATGGGATGGTCTTTTTTAATACACTTTTAATGCCCTTTTAATGGCTTTTATAGGACACCGGAGGCGCCGGGATTTTACTTTTGATGCACTGAGTAACCGGGATTGGTTATAAGGTTTTAGACAAACCTTCAAGAACCCATTGGCGGGTGGCCATGGGTTCTTGTCTTTTTTGCCCCATCACATGTTCATCAGGTCCATCATCAGGTTGAACGCATCCATCGAAGAAGAGCTGTCAAGCTTGAGGGGTTTTGTGATAAACCCGGAAACGCCCAGCCGCAGCGCCTCCGCTTTGTCCTCGGGTTCATCCGACGTCGTCAGGATAAAAACTTTTATGTCTTTCCATCGCGCATTCGCTCTGATCCAGCGCAGCAACTCGAAGCCGTTCATCTTGGGCATGTTCAGGTCGAGCAAAATAAAATCGGGAATCTCGGGAGAAACACCCGCCGGCTCGCCACTGAGCAGGCGCATGGCCTCTTCACCATTTTTTGCGACCTGCAGCCGGTAGAGGATGTGGCGCTTGTCGAGCGTCCTCTTCACTTCGATCTGGTCGAGCGTATCGTCTTCGACGAGCATGATGTTGATGACTCGTTTCATAGTGATTTTGGCCAGGTGAATGAAAATGTAGAACCCATTCCCGGTTCGGAATACATATGCACCTCCAGTTTCCGGTCGTGGAGGATTTTCTTCACAATGGCCAGCCCAACGCCGGTGCTTTCAAAAGCGTCTTTCTCTTTCAGGGTTTGAAACATCTCAAAAATTTTCTCGTGATACATGACTTCGATACCCGGGCCGTCATCGCTGACAAAAAACTCGTAAAGGTCTCCCCTGCTTTTGCAATACACGTTCACCTCGCCCACCGCTTTGTCGTGATGCCTGAAGGCGTTTCCGATAAGATTGGTGAAGATCTGAAGCAGCGGCAGGCGCTCCGTATATAACAGGGGCAGATCCGGAGCGGTGATCAGCGTGATCCCAAGCCTGGGCGGTATGCTGTATTCCATGACTTCGCTGATCAACTCCCGGATGTTTACGTGCTCCCTGATCTTCTCTTCCTTGCCCACCCGGGCATACGTCAAAATTCCCTTGATCAGATTTTCCGCCCGGGCCACTCTCCCTTTGATGATGGCCAGGTATTCATTCACTTTTGGCGGCAGATCAAAACGGTGATCCTCTTCAATCCAGGTCACCACGTTGTCGATCCCCCGCAGCGGCCCCTTGATATCGTGCGACACCGTGTGTGCAAACTGGTCGAGCTCATCCTTCTGTTTTTTTAACAGCGAAATGTTCAGGTCGAGAATGCCAGCCATCTCGTTCAAAGCCCTGCCGAGCTGGCTCAGTTCACTATTCCCTTCTTCGCTGACATGGACCTGGTAGTCGCCGGCGGCGATGGCGTTGGCCATCGTGACCATCTTCACGATCCGCGAAGAAATATAATACGCGATAAACAAGGCGATCATCGTACCGGCCACCACGGAAATTACCGTGAGATAGAACGAAACGTTCTCGGTATAACGAAGCGAGGCCGTCATGATCTCCTTGCGCGAGTCGCGAAAACCGTATTCGAAATTTGTGAAGTCCGAAAATTTCTTTTGAAGACTCCGCTGCACGTCTTTCTCCAAACCACTGCCCAGCTTGGTGCGATAGATCCGGTCAAAAACATCGCGATCGCTAACCGAGGCCGTGGCTTGTTTTTTCGCATCCAAAAGCGGCATCGCGAACTCATCGATCCAATAGCCCTGAAGCAATTTGATATCATCGAGCAAGATGCGTTGGTCGGACGCTGTATTCACCATAGAAATCAATTCGTTCAAGATCTTTTCATTCTCCAGGATGGCTGAATCATACGTCTGAATAAAAAAAGGATCATCGGTGAGCAGGTAGCCGCGAAGGCCGCTGACCATGTAAAGAAAATTTCGCTGAAACCGGTGACTGTTTCGCAAAATGATGGACGAGCGTGAAAACGCTTCATTGTTTTCGGCGATCAACTTCGACTGCTTGTAGTTGATGTAGGTAGTGATGGAAAACAACAGCAGGATAGAGAAAAAACTGATCAGTATGATATTCGAAATCTTCATGTTGTCAAGGCAAGAATACATGCCGCACCACAGAAGATCCTCGCCTTAGGGCGAATGGATCTCCGGGACGCTGGGCTATGGCAAAGTCTCATGCGGATTGTAAATTAGTTCCATTCAGACTGCCTGCAGACCCTAGACCTTCATTTTAATGTGGATTTAATGTGGTTTTAATCCCGTGGATGCGAGATGGGTGAAGCGTGACACGTGATCGCTAGATATTCTCATGCACCCATTGCACTTCTCCCTTTGCCGAGATGCGATCGAGGGAATAAAAGCGGCTGAAGATTCTTCGTGGTATGTCGTAGGGCATGCTTTCGTCGCCGTAGGGTCCGGCCACGCCGAGCATCCAATTGTTTTCGGTTGCCCAGTGGTTGCCGGTCATCCGGTATTTGAAGACATAGTAGGTTTGGTCTTCCAATTCCTCCAAAGCCACCGTGGTATAGAGTTCTATCTCGTGTGGGGCCTGACCCAGTTCGGTTGGGAATTCCAACCAGGTCACCAAAAAACTTTCGGCACCTTTTTCGATCGTAAAGAATTCCACCGGAAAAAGATCGGATTGGTTATAGGCCTCGAGCACACGATACACCGCATGTCGTAAAGAAGGATCTTTGGCCATGAACAAGATCTCGGTCCGGGTAACAGACTCCCTCGCGGCCAGCTTCCGGATGAGCGGTCCCACCACCGCATATTTCAAGGTGATCATCCGCTGGAGCCTCCACCGCAGATAATAGTAGGCTCCCAACAGAATGGCTCCTGCAAAAAGGATCAACACGAACACACTGATCAGGATCGTTTTCATAAAAAAACCGGATTATACTCGCTACGATGTGATGGTGGAGAAAGCACAAGATCTGCTGTGCGCTCTGAACGATCGTCAACCTGGATAGTACGGTGGGAGTTGAAAAGCTAGAATGCTGAAAAAAAAGAATGGTGTGCAGGACAAGGACATCAAAAAATGATACTGTCAACCCCGACGTGTATCGAACAGTACTGTAAAGATACCGAAACAAAAATCGTTGTTCACCATACTTCAGGATATATTACCCGTCGTTGAACGATTGTAAAGGCGCCTGCTGTGGGAACCCTTTAGATGGGGCAACGTCGTTATTCGCAGAGGTTACAAAGGCACGATGAAAGTCACTAGTTTGGGCTGGTCATTGCGGCACCGGTCGGGAATTGAAGCCTTATCGTAGTTCCTTCGTTGACCTTGCTGCGGGCAAAGATGTGCCCACCTGCGCTTTCCACCTGAACCTTGGCCAGGTAGAGCCCCAGACCTTTGCCGGAAAAACGGGTATTGAGCCTGGAAAATGGTTTGAATAACTTATCACGGTGCGCCTCGGAGTCAAAACCAATGCCGTTGTCGGTGATCTCGAGAATACACTCGGTCTCGTTCACCTCCGAACGCAAGAAGATATGTGGTGTCTTGGACACGTCTTTATACTTAATGCTGTTGCTGATGATGTTGTGCAGGATGGAATGGGCAAAAGCATCGTTCACGGCAATTTCGTGCTGCGGATTTATTTGATTGGAGATAACGATCCCCTGGCTATCCAGATCCTGCTGCAACTGACTCAACACTTTCCGCATAATATCCGACGCCTTTAACTTCTTGTTGTTATCCGCATTTTGATATTTTACCTGGACCACGGAGACGAGATCGCGAATGACCTCATCCAAATCCAGGATAGAACTCCCGATGAGGGTCATCACCTTTTCTTTTTCCAATGGGTCGGTCTCTGGAAACTGAAGCAGCTGAAGCAAGCCGAGGATCCGCGCCACGGGGCCGCGCAAATTGTGTGCAGCCATAAACGCAAATTGTTCCAATTGCAGGTATTGCTTTTCCAATTCCTGGCTCGCCTGGAGAATGTCGGCGGTCTTTTCTTTTACTTTTTTC
This sequence comes from Chryseolinea soli, assembly GCF_003589925.1. Taxonomy (NCBI): domain Bacteria; kingdom Pseudomonadati; phylum Bacteroidota; class Cytophagia; order Cytophagales; family Fulvivirgaceae; genus Chryseolinea; species Chryseolinea soli. The sequence goes on from NZ_CP032382.1 coordinate 61,376, forward strand.
TCCAGGTCCGACTTGGCCATCTGCAACAAGTGATACTGACTTTCGATGGTCCTTTTCTGTTCCTCCAACTGGTTATTCTGAAGGGAGATGAATTCATTTTGCGCGGAAATTTCTTCCAGCTGACCGAGTATCTCGCGGTTCTTTTCTTCGAGGTCGGCAATGAGGCCTTTGTTGACGTGCTCCTTTTTCCCGACCGATCGCTTCAAAAAAAGTGCACTGCCCGTGATGATGATGAAGCCGATCAACACCCTCATCTTCGTTAAGGCATACCCGCTTTCGCTCAGGCCTTTTTGATGGTAGCCCACGCCAAAGAAATTGTGAACGAGATCAAAACAGGTTAAGGCGAGAAAAGGACCGGCAAGCGAGAACAACATGAGAAAAGTGTCTTCCAATCGGAACAACAGAAAGGGCACCACCGAAGACGCCATGATCGAGAACTGTATGCCGATGTAGTGGGAGGTCTGGAAATCTATTCCCGACGATTTGTTGTAGATCGAAAAGATCAAGGCCTGCAAAGGCATGTTCCAACTGAGCAACACCCGGCTGAACGTTGTGTATCCCAGCCCGTTCACCAGAACGGGAATCAAAAACAAGAACGGCTGCAAAAGTATGGGCAGTGTGATCCGGGACCATCCCTGATCATAGACATTCGCAAAAATGTAGATCAAGGGCAATGTGGACATCAGCATACTCACTTTGTTCGAAAGTATGATATCCTCCTCGTCGTCTGCGTTGTCTAAATGACGCGTTCCTATCCGGGTGATTGCCCTCAATACTTTAAATTCCATTTCCGCTAACCATTAAGTCTCGTTATCCGAATTCAAATCGCTGTTGGCCTTATAATTTACGACTTATTTATTTGCCGATAAATATTAAGTTTTCCGCAAAAAACGGGTGAAAATTAGCAGCGAAACGCGGTCCGCTGCAAACCCGACAGATGCTATGCCTGCGGCGCCCAACCTAAATCAAGCTTGTCTGAAGAACAGCAGCTCCCGGCAGGGCACACTGCACCCCTCCATTTGAACAAAGCATAAAAGTTTTAGAAGCGCTTCACCGCGGCGTCATAGCAACACCGGGTAAGAAGTCTGGTTTGATCAAAGCCCTGCATTGCCTTTGCTCACGCGGCCGAAGAGCCGTTGAACCATTCCCCGCCACATGCCAAAGGCATCGGTGTTTGAATTTCCGGGGCGGCTTGTCGTCTGGTGCACTACAGCATCGGGCATCAACCTGGGGTCCACCAATCCGTTCATGGTGAACATAGATGCCTTCCGTTCGATATCATTTCGGGTTGACATAGAAATCGCGTTTTTGTATGAACAACTATACATGTTGCTGACAAATGTATTACAACCCGGGCTATTGGACAGAGGGATGTACGTTAATCCGCGATTCTGCTGATGCAACGCGTGTCGTCCGCGGATTTCCACAATCGATTGTGTTTGTCGTGGCAATTTGTTCTCCATAAAAAAAGCAGCAGGAAATTCCTGCTGCTTTTTCTATAGCGTTGTGTCGCCGTTAGGCTTTCTTGTCCAATTCGATTTTGATGTTCAGTTCCACTTCGTCGCTCACGACCATCTCTCCTGTGGGAGTGGTGTTGGCCCAGGTCAAGCCGAAGTCTTTGCGGCTGATCGTTCCGGTGAATTTAAAACCCGACTTGAATCCGCGTCCGGTGTTCACCGTGGCGCCGCCGCTAACCTCAAACTCAACCGGCTTTGTCACGCCGTGCATCGTCAGGTCGCCTTTCAGTTTATACTTGGCACCGCTTTTTACGAGGTTGCCTTTGAAGGTGATGTCGGGATATTTGGCAGCGTCAAAAAAATCGGGCGACTTTAAGTGGCCATCGCGGCGTTCATTTTCGGTGTCGATCGAAGCCGTTTTTGCGGAAAAAGTTATTTCGGCGCCGTCGAAGTTTTCATTCCTAGACACCAGGGCTCCGCTGTACTCATTGAATTTCCCCTCTGTCTCGGCAACCGCCATGTGGGTTACGCTGAAACCAATTTTGGAGTGGCCGTTGTCGATCGTCCAGGTGGTCTGGGCAAACATGAACGTTGTGGAAAAAAGCGAAGCAAAAAGAATAATAGATTTTTTCATAGATTGATTTTTAATGTGTAAATGTAACACGAAGACTTCTGAAAGTTTGCGCGGGCAATGATCGTTAACTTTTCGTTAACAAATTCGATGCGCACCTCCGGGAGAATTCCTTTCCAAGTCAGTTTGCTTTTATACACGGTGACTGGCGTGAATTTTTCTTTTGATTTTATTCATGCGTACGACCACGCAACAATCGTTTGATCGCAACACCTTGGGCGCTGTGTGCGCGCACTTCAAAAATTCTAAAAAGCACCGATTCGTCGAATTTTTTCCCGGATCGATCTAATGTCAGCCTCAAACCGGGGCTTCCTTCCATATATTGTGTAAATTCGACACATTGATAAGCGGGCTATGCCCTCACCCCTATGAAACGACTTCTCATACTCCCCGCCCTTTTGTGGGCTTTGGTTTCGGTTGGACAAACCTGGACCGAAAAAAAGAACGACGGATTTTCCCTGGTCACTAACCCGAAAGGACAAACCCTGGGATATGCTTTAAACTCCGGAGTGAAGCTGCTGACCGTCGATGGGTTAGCGTTCAAGGATCTGAATAAAAACAATGTGCTCGACAAATACGAAGACTGGCGGCTACCGGCCGATGTTCGCGCAAAGGACCTTGCTGCAAAAATGTCGGTAGAACAAATCGCCGGGTTGATGCTCTACAGCGGGCACCAGTCCATCCCTGCACAGTCGAGTGGTTTCAGAGCCGGAACGTATAATGGCAAACCCCTCGCCGAGAGCGGGCTGCTGTCGTCCGACATTACGGACCAGCAAAAAACTTTTCTCACCACCGACAACCTAAGGCACATCCTGATCACTTCCGTGGAAAGCCCCGAGGTTGCCGCCAGGTGGAACAACAACGTACAATCCTTCGTCGAGGGCATGGGTCTTGGCATTCCCGCCAACACCAGTTCAGATCCGCGTCACGGCGCCGTGGCCAACACGGAATATAATCTTGGTAGCGGGGGCAAGATCTCCATGTGGCCGATATCGCTTGGGCTGGCAGCCACATTCGATCCCGCACTGGTTCAAAAATTTGGTTCCATCGCCGCCAAAGAATACCGGGCACTGGGCATCGCGACAGCGTTGTCGCCACAAATCGATCTGGGTACCGAACCCCGCTGGAACCGCATCAACGGAACCTTCGGAGAAGACCCTACCCTCTCGGCCGATATGGCGCGAGCCTATGTCGATGGGTTCCAGACCTCTTCGGGAAGTGCAGAAATAAAAGATGGCTGGGGATACCAAAGCGTGAACGCCATGGTGAAACATTGGCCCGGTGGCGGACCGGAAGAAGGTGGACGCGATGGCCATTTTGCCTATGGAAAGTTTGCCGTATATCCCGGAAAGAATTTTGAAACACACCTCGTCCCTTTCGTGAAGGGAGCGTTCAATCTATCGGGTAAAACAAAAATGGCTTCCGCCGTCATGCCCTATTACACGATTTCTTATGATCAGGATCATGTCAACCACGAAAATGTCGGCAACGGATTTTCGAAATACCTGATCACCGATTTGTTGAGAAAGAAATACAACTACGACGGCGTGGTGTGTACCGATTGGCTGATCACGGGCGACGAAGGAAAAACACCCGACATCTTTGCCGGCAAATCCTGGGGTGTTGAGTCGCTCACCGTGGCACAGCGCCATTACAAAGTGATCATGGCCGGTGTGGATCAGTTTGGAGGAAACAACGCCGTTGGCCCGGTGCTGGAAGCTTACCAGATGGGCGTGAAAGAACATGGTGAACCGTTCATGCGCAAACGCTTTGAAGAATCGGCCGTGCGACTGTTGAAGAATATCTTCAACGTTGGGCTCTTTGAAAATCCATACCTGGATCCGCAGCTGTCAAAAAGCGTGGTCGGCAGTCCGGAGTACATGACGGCAGGGTATGAAGCCCAACTGAAATCGCTCATCTTATTGAAAAACAAAGGACACGTCTTGCCTCTGAAAAAGAACACGGCCGTATATATCCCGAAACGTACGGTCCCCGCCGGACGCGATTGGTTTGGGAACGTTACGCCGGAGAAGATCGAATACCCGGTGAGTATGGACATGGCAAAAAAATACTTTACTGTTATCGATGATCCTGCAAAAGCCGACGTCGCCATCGTCTTTGTGAAGAGTCCGGAAGGTGGTGTGGGCTACAACAAAGCTGATCGCGAAAATGGCGGCAATGGCTATGTGCCCATCAGCCTTCAATATGGCCCCTACACTTCCACCGCCTCGCGTGAAAAAAGTATTGCCGCCGGCGACCCGGTGATCGATCCTACCATCACCAATCGTTCCTATAAAGGAAAAGCATCCACGGCCACCAACATCACCGATCTCAAATCCATTCTGGACACGAAGACGGCGATGAACAACAAACCGGTCATCGTTGTGGTGGATGGCAACAAGCCGATGGTGTTTCAGGAATTCGAACCCCAGGTCGATGGTATTGTCTACGGCTTTGGCGTGATGAACCAGGCGATCCTCGACCTGTTGACAGGCGCCGCCGAACCCTCGGGGTTGCTTCCCGTGCAAATGCCGCTGAACATGGAGACGGTGGAACAACAACAGGAAGACGTGCCTCATGACATGAAAGTGCATGTCGATAGCGAAGGAAACGCCTATGACTTTGCGTATGGATTAAACTGGAAAGGTGTGATCGACGACAAGCGCACCGCGCACTACAAAAAGAAAACACTCAAGCCCTAACTCACGACACCGCTTTCCGAACGGTTTTCAAAAGCGACGCATCATTTGATTTTTTGATGACGATGGCATCGCATTGATTGAATTTTGCAAAGGCCTGCAGTGCATCGCACACCTTGGCGACCATCGGTTTGGTGAGCTTGAGCGGTTCGAAGTGCAGGTTGTGGATGGTCAATGTCCGCTGCTTTCGGTCGGCCTTTGAGTCCATGCGGGCCACAAAGGTGTCGCCGATCAAGATCGGCAGCGAAAAGTAGCCATACTTGCGCTTGGGGGCGGGCACAAAGCATTCGACCTGGTAGTCGAAGTCAAAAAAATCTCTCAGGCGATGCCGGAAAACATTTAACACATCGAACGGGGAGAGAATGAACGCTTCGCCGGACACGGTGATCTTCTTCTTTTTATACTCTGGAAGCATGTAGAGGGGTCCTTTCAGACCGGCGATCTCTACGCGGCAAATCTCGCCGGTTTCAACAAGTTTCTCCAATTCCGTCTTGATGGAGTGTTTCACAAACCGGGCGCTCCAGGCGATCTCTTTGGCATAGGCAATGCCCAACGCTTTCAACACACGCAAGATGATGTGGCGGGCAAATTCTTCGGCGGTGGGCAGGGACATGTCCACGTCGGGCGGGAGGATGTTTTCGGGCAGGTCATATACTTTCTGAAAATTATCTTTGCGGGTGGTCACCAGTCGCCCGTCGAGGTGAAGGCGTTCGAGGGCGAGCTTCGAAGGACGCCAATCCCACCAGCCCGAACTTTTGGTGACGCGGTCATTCTCAAAATCGCGCGCCATGAGCGGCCCCTCCCGCGAGATCCGGTCGAGCACTTTCTTCATCAGGTTGACTTCTGTTGTGGTCAACTCTTTTCTCCGGGCCGCAAAACTTTCCTTCACCGGCAGCGAAAAACGGAAGTCGCGCATGGGGATGTAGCCGGTGGCAAACGTCCAGAATTCGAAGATCCGTCCGTCGGCCTGAAGTTGGTCGAGCCACTCCGGTTTGTAGTCGGGCACCCGCGACACAATGCTGTGATGATGGGCCCGCTCAACCACATAGTTGGTGTCGATCTGAACAAAGCCAAGGTGGTCGATAAGCTTAAAGACCGCCTCCTTGCCTTTGCCAAACTGCGCGCGCTTTGATAGTCCCGTGGCGTGAAGAATGATTTTCCGGGCTTGGGATGGGGTGAGGATGACTTTGTCCATGCGATGAATTAACAACTTTTTGGATGGGCGCGACAGGCCGCGACTAATAATTCAAATTTTAATAACGTGTAGGGTGGAAAATAGGATTTACTTTTTACAGAAAATAATATCGCTCCTTATTCCATAGGGATTTTAAAAATACGTGCAGCATCCCTCGTCAGGATTGGGCTTTATAGGGAAAATAGACATAGAAGTTTGCTCCCTTTCCTTGTTCGCTGGTGGCCGTTATGAACCCGCGGTGATTTTCGATGATCTTTTTGCAAAGCGCTAAACCGATGCCCGTGCCGGCATAGTCCTGCGTGTCTTGCAGGCGTTGAAACATGGTGAATATCAAATCCGCATACTTCGGCTCAAATCCGATCCCGTTGTCGGCGACCAGGATCTCCACGTACCGCTCTTCCGGGAGATGATCGGGACCGCCAACGATCTGTTCCTGGTTGACGAATTTGGATTGAATTTGAATAACGGGATCACTATCCGTAAACTTTAACGCATTGCTCACCAGATTCGAGAACAATTGTTCAAGCTGTTGATAATCCCCCTGGATGACCGGCAACTTGCCGACGTGTACGGTGGCATTTTTTTCCGCGATCAGCAGTTCGAAGTCGGCCTGGACTTGCACCATGATCTCGTTCAAGTCCACATCGACAAATCCTGCATTGTCTCTCGACAAACGGCTATAGTTCAGCACGGATTTGATGAGGTTGGTCATCCGCTCGGCCGCCCGGTTTATTTTTTCAAAATAGCGACTCACCACGGCGGAGTCGCCGGCATTTTTTTGAATGATCTCGGTGAAGGTCCTGATCTTTCGCAAAGGCTCCTGCAGATCGTGGGACGTGACATAGGCAAACTGTTCCAGTTCCCGGTTCCGGATCTCCAACTCGTTGGCATAGGCAACCAGCCGGTCCTCTGCCATTTTCTTCTCGGTCAAATCGCGGGTCACTTTCGAAAATCCGATCAATTCACCCGACTTGTTGTGCAGCGCCGTGATCACGGTGTTGCCCCAAAAGGTAGATCCGTTTTTTCTCACACGCCATCCTTCATGGTTTGCCTTGCCGTGTGTTTTAGCATGCTCCAGCAGCGTCTCCGGCAATTTTCGCTTTCGGTCCTCGGGGGTGTAGAATACATTAAAATTCGTTCCAATGATCTCACTGGAATATCCCTTGATGACCTGGGCACCGGTATTCCAATTCACAATGTTACCCGACGGGTCAAGAAAAATGATGGCATAATCCTGAACCTCGGCGATCATTTGGTGATAGCGCTGTTCGCTCAGCGACAATTCAGTATTCAGGGCCCTCAGTTGTTCGGTGACTTGGTTTTGCTGGTCCTCCGCGATTTTTCGTTCCGTCAGGTCGCGTGTCACTTTTGAGTATCCGATCACGACACCGTCATCGTCGTGCAGTGCGGTGATGGTGATGCTTCCCCAAAATCTTGTCCCGTCCTTTCTCTTCCGCCACCCCTCCTGTGCGGCTCGGCCATTTTCCCGGGCAAGCCCCAATAAGGTTTCCGGAAGATTATTCTCGATGTCTTCGGGTAAATAGAAGGTGCTAAAATGTTTTCCGACGATCTCCGCCTCCTTGTATTGTTTGATCTTCTCAGCGCCCCGATTCCAATTTTGAATGATACCGTCCACATCCAGGAGAATGATGGCATAGTCTTCCACTTCGGCGATCATTTTATGATACCGCTCCTCGCTCTTTCTCAACTTCTCGATCACCTGTTCAAGGTTCGTTCCCACAGAAGACGTTTTTGGGGTGCTCATCATCCGGCTCGCTTGCTAAAAACCTGTAACAATTTTTCGGTCAACAGCGTCAACCCGGGGGGTTTGACGATGAAGTCCTTTGCTCCAAGGGCTTTACTCTTCTCAATCATCTTTTCATCCGAGGAGGTGGAGTACATAAACACGTCGGCATGCTTCAAATGGTCTAGCTTTTGGATCTCCTGCAAGCATTCTATACCATTCATCTTCGGCATGTTCACATCGATGAAAATATAGTCGGGGATCAGAGGCTTTTTTGCCTTCAATTTCTCTAATGCTAAAATACCGTTGCTCGCCATGATGCATTGGATGTCGCGGTTTATATCCTCCAAGGCCATGGAAAAAATTTCCTGATCGTCCTGGTCATCATCAATAAGCAAGCAAACTATCATTTTGTTCAACTTGTACGGTTAAGAGTTTAAGTTACGCTATTTTGAAGTACATCGCTTTAACAAATCCTCCTTTCAGGCCCTTCGGCGGATGCCCGGCTAAAAATCCTTTTGAGACCAACCTAATCCAACAGGAGGCAAGACCGAGAACCATCCGCTCCACTGGCAGGGTGGCGTTTTTCTTCTAAAAATCTCGCAACATATTGAAAATAAGCGACTTATAAACAATTCATTTTTCCGTAAAATGGATCAGACATGCCGATCCGGAGGGATCGGCTCGTTTTGTATGATCAGAAATGCGCCGGGCTTTTTTATCTTTATACAGATCTATTTCCCAACCCATCCTCCTATCCCATGAAATGCAAGATGATATCGCTCTTACTCGTTGTGGTCTCCCTCGTCCCGGTTGCCGCCCAAAAGAAGTGGCCCATTAAGCCGACCTACGACGACGCCAGCGCCTTCACCAACGGCGTGGCGCACGTCACGCTGCGCGACAGTTTGTTGTTTATCGACAAGACCGGAAAGATCTTGCGCGGCTATCGCAAGAACGATGTCGGCCGATTTTCCGACGGCCTGGCCGCCATCAAAATGCCCGACAGTAAATATGGCTATCTCGATCTCACCGGCCAACTGGCCATCAAGCCCCGGTTCTCCTACGCCCACGACTTTGTGGATGGCGTGGCCACCGTAGTGGACAAGAACCTGATGGGATTGATCGACAAAACAGGAGCCTATGTTTTCCCCCTCAAATATTTTTCATTGCTCGATGTCTCCGAAGGACTGATCGCCGCCCAGAGCGCCACCACCAAGAAGTGGGGCTACATCGACAAGACCGGGAAAGAAGTCATCCCCTTCCTCTACGACAACCTGAAGAATGCTCCTGGTGCAGAGCCCTTCTCCGACGGCCTCGCCGCGGTGTACCTCCACGACAAGGCAGGCTATATCGACAAGACCGGGAAGACGGTGATCCCCCACACGTTCAACCAGGGAAACCCCTTCGAAGGAGGTTATGCCACCGTGTACGATGGCAGCAGCACACCGAAGACGATCGACAAAACCGGAAAATTTGTAACGTCTCCACCGGCCGCCGACAAACCTGCATCCCAACCCAAGACCGATCCGCGCTTTCCCGGCGCCCAGGAGGTGGGTGAAGCATCGGAAGGATTGATGCCTGCGAAGCGAAATGGGAAGTGGGGGTATGTGAGCGTGGAGTAGTACTCCGCGGTGGCTATTCAAATTTGCTATGGGCCCTTATGACCATCGTTGTCCTTCGTGAAGGTCATGGTTCCCACTTGGACTGGGATGGCGTCGCACTTTTATTTACAGAATCCTTCTGAATTAACGAAATTCCTCGTAACTTGGAGTTGGACTACGCACCTTATGCATTTTTTCGACTCTACTCAAAAGTCCTACACAACAATCACCTTGATGAAAAGAACAATTCTTCTGGTCGATGACGATCCATTTTTTCGGTTCATGCACGAGCGTTTATTGTTGGCGGTTAGACCCGATTTTGAAATCCGCATGGCCGAAGACGGCTCCCAAGCCCTCCAGGACATCCACGCCTGCATCGCGGGCGAACGCAATCTACCCGACTATATTCTCCTGGACTCGGAGATGCCGGGCATGAATGGACAAGAATTTCTGGAAGCTTTCCGGACGCTGATTTTCCCCGGAAAGGAACGCATCCAGATCGTCCTGGTCAGCACCTCGGCCGATCCCATTCCACTGGACGGTTATGAAAAATACAAGATCATGTCTTTCACCAAACCGATCCGCATCGACCAATTGAAGGAAATCATTTTTCCGGAGCCGATGGTTCAAGCGCTGAAAAAACATTAGTAGATCAATTCTCTTGACCGGGCGTGTTCATGCCCGCATATCTTTCCCACCCTTCGTTTGCCAGCACCATCGCTTAAAAAATCACCTCGATAGGATCGCCGAGTTTTTTCTCTGTAGGATCGATCCACCGGTTGGACGTGTAATCGTAGTAGCTGTAGGTGCCACCGGAGTTGGCCTGGGATGAGGCATACAGGGCGACGTAAAGCTTGGTATTTCGGGGAGGAGCTACGGGGTAGGAACTGGCCGATACTTGAAATCCCTTGAGGCTACCGCAGCAACCTTGCGATCCGCCTTGAAAATCGTAGTGCTCATTCGACACATTGGAACTGTCGTTGACATACAGACGGATGAGATAAAAATCAACCGCCGGGTTCAGGGTTCCTGTGGCCGTGACGAAGTACCCGTCGGAAGTGACTTTGATATCGGAGGCTGCTATGGTCGGAAATTGCACCAGCGTAATGCCCGTCACCACGGCAGGCTCGTTGCCGCCGGCGAGGAGTTGGTTGAATTGCTTTTTCACGCTATAGCCTTCGCGTTCAAACGTCATGGTATAGGTCCCAACGGGAACATTTTTCATTTCAAATCTACCCGAAGCTTCCGTGGTCGACGTGGCAACGTTTTCACCCACGGTCACTTTCGCATTGCCGTTGTCGCGCTGCGGATTGCCTTTCTCATCGATCAGTTTTACAAAGCCAATCACATCGCCCCGAAGGGACACCGTCTTTTCTTTTTCACAGCCCGGCATGGCAAACGCGGCAAGGGCCAGAAACAGGACGAAGGGTATGGATATTTTTTTCATGTTGTCAGTCTTCATTTTCTCAGGGAACCAGTATTTTGATAGCAGACGACCCCTTCGGACCGACGCTCGTAAAGATCCTGGTGCCGGTGTCCATGTCGATGTAATTCTGTGCTTCGTCGGCGCAGGGATAGGCTACAACATAGAGGTCTGTGCCCGACGGGAATACATTGGTATTCAATGTAAAACTCGTGCGCGCATAGCCGCTGCTGATATCGAAAGGCGTGGTCATGGTCTCGCGATAGCGGGTTGGCGATACATCGGGCGCGTCGCTGAGATAAAAGCGCATGAACCCTGACCGGATCACCGGGTTATCGGGGGAATCGAACTGCACGGTTGCGTCCAGCCACACGTTATTGTATTTGATGACATTCAGCTTAAAGTCGGTGATCTCCACTGCGGGAAGCTTGTAGAGGACGAACGACGTCACCAGCGGTTCATCGCCCCCGACGAAGGCGAGACCCTGCACCCGACTCGTGCCATAGCCCGCGCGTTCAAAAACCAGGTTGTAGGTACCCATGCGAAGATTGTCGATCTGAAAATTTCCCGCCGCGTCGGTTTGCAGGGTTCGCAACGGTTCGGTTCCCTCCACGGTGATGTTCACAAAGCCGTCGCCGTTACTTCCGTAGTAAGGGCTGTCATAGCACGCCACCGTGCCCTTCAACACGCCTGTACCACCAATCTCGACGATCTCTTTCTCGCGGCAGGCCGCAAACAAAAGAAGGAGGGTAAAAAGAATATAGGAATAGTTCGATTTCATAACGGAGGATTAGGGTACGAGGATTTCGGCCGTGGCCGATGCAGGGCCAAGCGTGGTGTAAGTACGCTTTAGGGTCTGCGCATCGTAAGTGCCGTAGTCGTTGTAGGCCAAGCCATAAACCCGGACATAAATGGTTGAGCCACTGGGAAAGTAAATGGACGAGGGATAATAACTTTGCATAGAGGTTTCGCCACTGTTCACCTGCACGGGAAACGACATGGCTTGCATGTAATTCGTGGAGCTCACATCGGGTGAAGTACTCATAAAGGCAATGCCCTCGATGGGATAGTAATTGCCTCCTAGTATGGGATAAGGATAATCGTGATATACTGTAGCAATCACGGTGAGCTCTCCGCCGAACATCGACAGGGCCACGGCCTCAAAGCGCGTCGTCGACACTTCGCGCAGGTACGTGTACACGGGGTAAGCGTTACTGCCTCCCAGGAGTTGATAGGGTTGCGTTACCACCGTTGCATACCCATTTCTGCTGCATTCGAAATGATAGGTTCCCGTGGTGGCTTGCAAACTGCAAAGGCCGTCGGCATCGGTCACCGCGTCGGCCACGGGGGTGGCGCCTGCCTTCATCGCCACGGATGTTCCACCAAGGGCGTCGGAGCTATAGTTTCCGAATTGATCATATAGCGAAACACTCGCCTTCACGTTGACCGGGAGCTTCACCATACGCTCTTCTCTTTCATCCTTGCACGCGGCCATCCATCCCAATAGACAGATGCCGTATAGTATTTTTCGCTTCATGATGCGACTGGTTTTGGTTCTCTTAAAATGCAATCAAAGACACGCCCGCCGGCAGCGGAAATAGGGCCCGGCGCATAGCAGGCTGGATTAGGTTGGTCGGCAAGGCCGAAAGGGCAGGCGGAGCAATACAAAGCGGGGGCTGCTATGCGCCTTAGTCCCGGAAAAATAAGCTTCTGCATACAAAAACGAACCTCATAGCGCCAAATACAACTTACTGCTATCGATATGGATGGAGAGGACATCCAACAATTCAAATCGCGCCCAAAGGTAGAATTATTTTATAAACTCACAGGCAGGGGGTTTGAATAAATATAAGGTTCTCCAAAAGGCCGGGAATATTTAGCCCGGTTGAGTTGTCTAATGGAAAATGGGCCTTAAATTCTGCGGTCAGGCTACCCAAAGTCACATCGTGGCACTTGCGGCAAAAGACGCCTGGGCATTAAGGGATCATTATTTGAAACGGCGACCATCACAAGAAATAATCAGGCGAGGGCAATATGGTAATTCCACCGCTGGCCGAAAAAATGGAGCAACGCAAAGGAGACATTCAACTGATCGAAGAAGCAAGAAATGGCGACATGACAGCTTTTCGAACCCTCGTTGAACGACACGAAGCCCGTGTGGCCGGTGTCGTGAAAGGGATCCTGGGCGACACCCCCGAGTCGGCCGACGTGGGACAGGAAGTGTTCATCCGGCTTTTTGAATCGCTGGAAAAATTCAGAGGCGACGCATCGCTTTCAACCTACGTCACCCGGATTGCCATCAACTTATCGCTCAACGAAAGCAAGAAGCGAAAGAGGAAATTCAAATTGTTTGGTCCGTTGAAAGAAGGTGAAAACAGCCAAGCGGAAGAATCTGCGACGGACCTGAAGGAAATGCTCTATCACGAACTTCAACAACTGGACCCCGAGTTTCAGGCGGTGGTCACGCTGAGAATGATCGAAGGCTATTCCATCCAGGAAACGGCGGCCGTATTGGAGATCCCGGTCGGTACGGTGATGTCGAGACTTTACCGGGCGCAAAAAAAATTGAAACAAGTCATTGCCAGAAAGGAAGGTTATGAATAAACAAGAAACGGAAGACCTCTATATTTTATCGCTCGACCAGAAGCTGGCTCCCGCCGATGAAGACCGGTTGCTGACCGCCCTTCGGGAACATCCCGATTGGGCCCGTTCGCTGGCGCAATATAAAACCACCCGGGATGTTCTTCGCGCGAGCAGTCCCGCCACGTTCGGGCCATACTTTGCCTCCCGGCTGATGCACAAACTTCAGAACACCGGCGCCGTCATCGACCGGCAGCTCTTTGGCATGTTCAAGAAATTTCAACTCGCCGCCGTCGGTGTGGTGGTGGCGTTGCTCATTTTGAACGTGGCCCTTTCGGAACAGAGCAGCTGGAAATCGGTGCTGGGCATTGAAGAGGAAACCAGCACGCCACCGGAACAACAAGTGCCCTTCGATTTTTATGAAACATTAAATGATCTATAAATGACAACTGAACGTATGAAATCCATTGGCATTTTGATTGCCACCCTCATCATCGGCGTCTTCTTTGGCCTACTTGTGCCGGGCCTCTTCCACAAATTCGACCGGCGACAAGGCATGGGACGCGGTGGCCCCATGCCCGAACGAAAGGGTGATTGGTTTGTCCAAACACTCAACAAGGTTGTGCAACCCACCAGCGAGCAACAAGACAAATTCAAACCCATAGCCGACTGGGCTGCCGCGCGGCTCGACTCTATCGAACAATCGGCAAACGCCGAGGCCAAGCGCGTATTGGACTCTGTGAAAACGCAACTTCATCCCATCGTCACGGAGGAGCAGTGGAGCCGGCTCGAGAAATTCGATGAGCATGCAAAAGAAAGATGGCATGGACACGGCCCCCGCGGTGGAAGAGGAAGGAGAAATTAGAAACCTTTCAGAAATCCTGTGGGCCTATAAATTCCGTTCACTTATGACTCCTTCTCAAAATCCGATCAAGATCCTATTCATCGCGTCGGTTCTCCTGTTGGTGTACACCATCACGTCCCTCATCATCAACACCAACAGAGCGATGGAAAAAACCGCCGACTTTATGAGCCGGAAGTTCAGCGGCGTACTGGTGGAAGTTAAAGGACTGCGCCGGGGGAGCTCTACCTTAGCCATTAAGCAATATCAAACGGGTGAAATTTTTGAATATGAGCTGGACATCGGGAAATTCATCCACGAAAATAACATTGGAGCTCGCGACTCCATCAGCAAAGAAGCGCATAGCGGTGTGGTGACTTTTTATAAAGCGGATGAACACGGAGTATATGCGAAGTGCTGTGAGCTTCAGTATTAGTAAATTATTGCAGCTTTCGTTGTTACTCACGTTGCAGAAGTTTTCTCCACAACGAAGGGCAAGGTAACATGGCTCACCATCCAGCTCTTTCAACCAATCGCTTGCGATAGTTGTCGACTCTAATCCTCTCTTCCACTTCTATCAAGGTCATCAGTGCTAAACTCACGTCTGCCCCCGATATTTTTTCACCTCCTGTTATTCTATTCCCGTCTATGGCAATCGGATCTTCCACCGTCACGAGACCCATTTCCACCAATGACGGAAGGGACGGGATGGCGGTAGTCACCTTATAGCCCTTTAACGCACCGGAAGATGCCAACAACACGGCACCGAGGGAAACCGCCACGACAAATTTTGCGTGTTTGGATTGCTCCTGCAGAAACCCGTTGTAGGCTCCCCTCTCGATGGCCCCGTTGATGCCTTTTCCTCCGGGCACAAAAAGTATGTCGAGTAAGGGGCATTCATCGAATGAAAAATCAGCGTTTACCGATAACCCGCCGGAAGTTCTCAAGCACTGCGTGTTTTCGGAAATCGTATAAATCACAAATTTGCTGGTCCGCCCAAAGATCTCATAAGGCCCGACAATATCCTGCATATTGAAATCAGGAAATAGAACCAATCCTATTGTTGTTTTCTTTTCCACCCTATCGCTATCCATTAGCTTACTTAGAAATCTCATCTCTTCGCTGTTGCATTTCCCTCCATGTCGTGAGAATAAATCCCTCTTTCTCACAAAACGATTTCAATCCAAGGTCCGTCATGGCAAGCAAATCTGCCCGGCGCGTATGACCGGAGTCGCTTATATTTTTGAAGGTATCTTTTGCATCGGAGCAATGCAGCAGTATGACCGTGATGCCCGGTTTTGTCGACTGCAGCAATTCCTTGTATTTGTCGCGTTTGAATTTGCGAAGGTTCTCA
Organism: Chryseolinea soli; assembly: GCF_003589925.1. Taxonomy (NCBI): domain Bacteria; kingdom Pseudomonadati; phylum Bacteroidota; class Cytophagia; order Cytophagales; family Fulvivirgaceae; genus Chryseolinea; species Chryseolinea soli. The sequence goes on from NZ_CP032382.1 coordinate 76,901, forward strand.
TCAGTAGGTTCGACGCCGGGCGGGAATTCCCAATCGTAGCTTGAGATATATAGATCGTCGGCCACCGCCAGGCCACCTTGCCAAAGTTTTTCGCCGGCCTTTTGAATCGCCTTTAAGAAAAAGGAGTTGTCCGGTGCCTGAGCATCCCCTGCCGTTAGCTTCTTCAATCCCTGCAGTGGGCCGGAATGGATCTGTTCCAGCAACAAGGTGTTGTGCCCGGCCGGCAACAAAATGGGAATATGTTCTTCGATGCCGATCTTACTGTAACGCTCAAGATATTCCGGCGTAGACCACAATGTTCCCATATGCGTATCCAAGTGCGTAGGCGCAAACCCCATCCTTCTTGCTCTCGACAATTGCGCCCGTATTTCCATCTCGATCTCATCGGCAGAAGCATGCGCCACCACGTCGGGCACGTTATTCCATAGTGCACCTTCCGTATCCACCAGTCCCGGTGTTGCTTTTATTCCGGACAACGGGCTCCAACGATACGTTGTCCATTCCGAGGTGTGGGTCAAGTGCAGTCCCGCATCCCATCCGGGATGTTGTTTGATCTCGCTGACAATGCCGGGCACCCAAGGGCAAGGCATCATCACACTCATCGAAGTTGCCAGGTTCTTCTCCAGCGCTTGCACCGCACCCTGATTCGACTCATACGACATCCCCACATCGTCAACATGAAAAATAATTACCCGGTCATTCTCCTTCCAACCCAACCTCTCCGCATACGTTTGAACAGATTGACCCTGGACACTGGTCACGACCCATGTCAACACGATCATTACGACCTGATGTGATCGGCGCGTCAAAAAGGCACGCGTTATTTTTATTATTTGTTTCATGTAATAAAGCTTAACTTCGATGCAAGTAAACGCCAGTTTCAGACCTTATCAATAAGTCAAAAAAATATGACTACCACCGCGAACAACACCTTGGCCGAATGCCCGAAAGAGTATTTATTAAAATTGCTGACCGGAAAATGGAAGCCTTGTATTTTTCGCTACGCGACAGAAGGCCCCGTGCGGTTCGGACAAATGGTGAAGCTGCTTCCCGAAGCAACCCGCCAAGGATTAACCAACGCGCTTCGCGAGTTGGAGGAGAGCAATATCCTCGAACGAAAAGTGATCAAACTAAAGCCCCTGCACGTCGAATATCACCTGACCGAATTGGGCTTGGAATTTATTCCGATCTTCAAAGCGGTAGAGGCACTGCATCTCTTGCCGGTCAGGAAAAACCAACCGCAGCATTCATAGGCTTGCCGTTTGTCGCGTTTCTCACGAACAAAATTTTTCACACATCGTCCCCACACGCAGAAATCCCACAACATCAGTCGCTATTTTTGTAGGCTTAAAATATAACTACAACATGAAAAAACTCTTAACCTTAACCCTTGTCGCCCTGCTGGGCCTGACGGCACAAGCGCAGAAATTGACCGACGACAAAGTGCCCGCTGCTGTAAAAGCGTCCCTGACCAAGCGTTTCCCCGCAGCCAAGCAAGTGGCTTGGGAAAAAGAAGATGAAAAAGCCTACGAGGCGAAATTCATGGTGGACAACAACAAGCAATCGGCCAACTTCGATGAGAACGGCACTTGGCTCTCCACCGAAACAAACATCAAGAAGACCGACCTCCCCGCCGCCATTCAGTCGTCCCTTTCCAAAAACTTCGCCGGCTACGAGATTGACGATCCTGAAAAAGTCGAGTCGCCCGAGGGCGTGTTATACAAAATGAAATTGAAGAAAGAAGGAAAAAAACTGGAAGTGGTCTTCCTGCCCGATGGCACGGTGAAAAAACAAAAGGAACACAAGTCTGGTGATAAGGATAAGAATAAGGATAAAGACAAAGCTAAGGGGAAAGACAAGGTCGACGATAGCGACTAGACGTACGGCCAACGCAAATGCGATCACTCCCAAACGATTTTGCAAGTTGTCCTGTACAGGTCAACTAAATGACTAGTTTGACAATAGTAGTGATCCTTATTCGCGTATCTGCCACAAATACGATCCACAAATACCAAAAATAGATCTGTTTTAACTCCTTCAATCGGCAAGTTTATAACTTTAGGATCCCCTACGTTTGGATAAATGACTATACTCAACGTATCGATTTGAATCTTCCCTTCGACCATATCTAGATTCCACTTAGACTCCGTAAAACTTTGGATTGAATCACTTTCATAGTACCAACCATTATGTGCTTGGTTGGTGACGCCAATACTCTTCTCCTTATTATTTACCCCAAAAGCCATCGCTTGACCGTATCGAAAGCCCCTTAGATTCTTCGACGCCACGCCCTTCTTAGCTTGGATATATACGGAAGAGTCAAAGCTTGCCTGCACACAAAGATCCACAAGATCATTCATAACTACCTCAAAGAAGAACGGCTGTTTTTTTAGTCTAATAACATTGTTGTCGACCACGCATGTATCACCATCCTGAACGATTGATACCTTAAACCTTATACGGGCATTGGTTTGTGCCAACAAACTGAGGTTAAATAAAAATAGAATGACTATCGCCGTTAACTTAATCATATCCTTTTTAATAGCGTCACAGAGATCAACGAACTAAATGTAGCAAGTGATATTTGTCTCGATCTATTTCTGGCTCCGGCTCATAACTGATCCGGGATGCTTCATAAAAGAAGTTAGGGTAAAAAGTTAAGATGAAAAACCAAAGTCCCCCATTTTTAATTTTTTACTTTTTTCACGATCTTCACTACTGACATCGCCCACCAAAATGACCCTCACTCGACTTACACGGTGTATTTGGCTCCTGACCCCCCTGCTATTCGCCGCCTGCACACCTCTTCGCGAGATCGGTCAACCCATGGCACATGCTACCTATCGCGATACCCCTGCATCCCTTGCCGGCCAATACACAAACAAAACACCCGACATCTACGCACCCTTGCTGTGGGAAATTGTCGCCCCCTATCAAGGTTCACTGCGCAAAGGCGACACGCGGGCGACCGTGACGTGGGACAGTTTATACATCGACGTCAATCCCACCAGCAAGGATGAGATCACGTTTAACCTCTGTGACGAGCGGGGCCCAGTGCGTTCGAAGACGATCCATGGGAAATATAAGCACGGTTATTTTTATTCCCGACAAAAGATGGTCCTCGTTCCGTTTTTTCCTTTGTTCTTTCACTACAACTTCCAGCGGTTCCGTGTCGGGCCGGCCGATAACAGTTTGGTCGTACATGAAAGGCGCAATTCGATTTCGCTGTTCTTTCTTATTCACGTGAGCAAGGATAATTGGAAGGGGCAAATGGAATTTGCGAGTAGGAAGTAGATTACTCTTCACTTTACCCTTTTAAGCGTCGCCTTTGAATACAATTCAAAATCTTTCCCAGGCTCAGCAAGTTCAAATGTTTCGATGAACTCGTTCTCACTTATCACCTGGTACGTTTCCTTTGCCCGAAATCCAGCGGGTATGTTTTCGATGCTCTCCGATAGGAACACTATGGTCTTTCCATCGGGTGAGATGGATTCGTTCTTAAATTGATTCACAAATCCTTCCATGTGAAATTGCCGCAACACGAAGCTCTTTCGGCCCTTATCATAGCTGATGAATCCATGATCTTCATGAACTTCCCCTTTTGGATTATCTTTTGAAGGCGGGTAAGTCGATTTGTTCTTTACTTCAATGAATTTTTTATTAAGCACCAACTCATAACTGCGCTCGTAGGTTCCTTTTCCCGGCTGGCCTTCGGACGTTCCACGCCATTTGCCGATCATGAACTTCAGTGGAAGCCAAACGCTGTCCTGTTTGTTTTGCGCCATCGATAGGATCGGCGCAAAGAATAGAAGTGCGATAAATTTCTTCATACTATTCAATCCGATTTCCATACAATTTCATACTAAGAAAACTCAATTGCAAACAAACCACCGCGCAGCAGCCTTTTGAAGTTCGCTGCCATCAATAGCGTTGTCAGCGGCCCAGGCGATAATCCCATCAGGGCGGATCAATGCTGCGCTTAGCGCAAATCGATCTTTTGCAGTGCCTGCGATATACTTGATCCGGTCGCCATACTCACTCGCCAAATCTTTAAGCGAAGCATTCCCATCAAAATCAAGCAGCACCCCTTGCCCATCGTGCATGAACTCTCCGATGCTTGCACCGTCATCGAACTCAAAGTTGGGAACGCTGTGGCCTACTAATGAGTGGCTGCCACCGAGATCGTAATGTGTGTGAACACCCCACACGCGTCCAGCAAAATAGGTGGCACCATCGCGTGTGTTGATCAGGTCGCGGACAATGGCGTTCAGCGCGCGGGCATGAGGGTCGGGTTTCATGATGGCGACCTGGGCACGGGACCAATCCAGCACTTGCGCGCCAATGGGATACCGTTCGGTATAATAACTGTCCAGCAAACCTTCCGGCGCTTTCTCGTGGATGGTGGCGGCGAGCTTCCAGCCCAGGTTCATGGCATCGCCCAGGCCAAGGTTGAGTCCCTGACCTCCCAAGGGTGCGTGAATGTGTGCAGCATCGCCGGCTAAAAGGATCCGTCCGTTGCGGTAGGTTGTGGCTTGCCGCGAGCGGTCGGTCCAGGTGGTGGCGATATGGAGGGTGTTGATCGTGACGTCGGTGTTCGAGACGCGGCGCAGCACCTGTTGCACGTGTTCACGCGTGATGGGCTTCCCTGAACTGTGAAATGCGCCGCCATCAAAATCCTGGATCATCACGTAGCCGGGTTGGGATTGCAAGTACATGCCGGTAGCCGTCACGTTTCGGCCTGGGTTGAGCTTCTCCGGGTCGGCCATGTCGAGCTGCGTAGTGTAGCCGGTAAATTCCGGTTCTGTGCCGGCAAAATCAAAGCCGGCCACCTTGCGAACCACGCTGCGGCTTCCGTCGCACCCCACGAGCCACTGGCTTTGAAAAGTTTGGTCACTCGTCTGCACCGTTACTCCATTCCCGGTTTGATGAAAGTCCGTGATCGCAACTCCGCGCTTGATCGCTACACCCAAGATTTCTGCACGGCGGGCCAGCACCGTTTCAAGTTCCTCCATTTCAGAAATTAAACTGGCGTCGGTTGAGCTTGGCAGGCGATACGTCCACTGAGATGGGTCAACATGGCCTTCCAGAAAGGGAATGCCGGCGAAGTGCCCTACCTGACGCTGCGCTCCTTGTTTGGCATTTTGGTGTGGGTTTTTAAGACGCTTATGTACTTCCAGTTCTTTTAACAGCCCACGGCGGTAAAGCGCTTCAATCGTCGGCGCCGAAAGTCCCCGGATCCCGAAAGGAAGTCGTTTTAAAGGTGAGTAAGGATCCTCTGCTTTTTCCAGTACCAGGACGGAACAGTTGGCCAAGGCCAGTTCGCAGGCGAGGAACAGTCCGACAGGCCCTGCGCCGGAAATGATTACATCGTGAATAAAATGATCGTGTGTGGATTTTTTGCTTTCAAGTGTCTCTTTCATATCGAATGATTGAAACACAAAATTCCGGAACGCTTTTGCGTTAGGCTTGTACAAACGCGACAAAATCGCTGCTCACCGCCTGTTTCCTTTTCTTTGCTTTTCGCGCGAAGGCTGCCGGCGTGGTGCCGCTGTAACGTTTGAATTCTTTGCTGAGGTGGGACTGATCTGTGTAGCCTAACTCATGCGCTATCCCGGCAAGGCTGGAATCTGGCTCATGCCATAGTCGGTTTCGCACCTGCTCAAAGCGCATGAGAGCAGACACGTCTTTCACCGTATGGCCAGAAGATTGCTTGAACTTCCTTTCTAATGTACGAACCGTTGCATGTGCCGCCGCCGCTACCTGACTCACCGGCAGGGTGCCGTTGGCTTCGCGCATGGCAACGCCCGCTTTGAAGAGCATACTGTCTACAGCCACCTGCGACCGTGCATTCAAGAAATACGCTTTAACCTGTGCCACCGCCTCCTCTATCTTGCCCGCTTCCATCCATGTATTCAACGCGGGTTGAAGCTGCGCGATGGGATGCTCAAAGGTGTGCACGCCGACTTTACCCGACGGCAGTCCGAGCAAATCGAACACGGTCCAAGGGAAGCACCGGATACCGATGATCTCTAAACGGTTTTTTGAGTAAAAGAGAACCGGCTGATCGAGCAGCCCCACCATGAACGGTGATGGCAGGGGCTGCAAGCCTCCCTCGTGCGCAATGCTGCAGGGGCTTCCGAAATGAAAAATAATTTCAGCGTAGCCATCCGGCACTACCTCAAAACTTGATTGCTGTTCTCCATAGTCTCTCCGGTCATACCAAAAGCATTTTATGGTATCCTGTAGCGCTTCGGAAGGTTCAAATTCTTGGTGCATTTTGAAAGATAGCCATTAGGGTTGTATTGCTACTGCTCGGTAGGCGCCTTACCAAACCGCTTCTTAAAAGAATGCGAGAAATGAGAAAGACTTTCAAATCCCAAGTCGAGATAGATGGCCGAGGGTTTCTTGTGCTTTTTCTCTATGAGATGCCGGGCCTCCGTCAACCGTTTTTCTTGCAGCCATTGCCGGGGGGATCCACCGAATGTTTTTTGAAAGTCACGCTTGAACCCGGCGAGGCTTCTTCCCGTGAGCCGCGCAAATTCTTCAACGGGAACATTGAAATGAAAATTGCTGAGCATGAATCTTTCAAGATCCATCTTATGAGGCTCGGAAAAGTCGAACAGTAATTCCTTGAGTTCGGGCTTGGTATACAGAAGCAATTGTACAGCCTCCTTTACTTTTAACAGGCCCAGCGCACGCGTTATCTTTTCTTCCGGATGCCGCACATAGGGAATCACGGATTGAAAAAACGCCCGCAGAAAATCGTTTCCGGGAATGAGGATGTTGGGTGTACCGTTGTATTTCTGTCCGATCTCTATGCGTTCTTCCAGCGCAATCGTCCTGAGCAGGTCGTCTTTCAGGCGAATGACAATGGTCTGGTAATCCTCACCATTGACGGGTGTCTTCGTGATCTCTCCCAATTGATTTTTTCGGATCAGCAACATCTCACCCTGTCCCATGGAGATCCTTTGGCCAGCCGTTTCCAACGTAAAAATACCGGAAACCTGCAAGACCAGGGTATTGTGCTCCAGGAATGCTACTTTCTCCTTTCGCACGGACGAGTGATACGAGAAAAAGATAATCCCCGGAAGTATTTCGTTTGGATTTGTCACTGCGTAAAGGTATGAAAAATGGATTTTCGGCCAAGTCGCACTACCGCTGCAGGTATGTACCGCCGACGATCGCCCCCAACGAAAAATGCGTGTTCAAGGCATTCATCTCTTCCCGCGTGAAGACGATCTCCATGGCCTGTATATTTTCCGGCAGTCGCGATCTCCGGCTCATGCTTACCAAGGGCATGAAATCATCACCCTGTGCATTCACCCATGCGATCGCCAGTTGTGTCGGCGTATGTCCTTTTTTTGTTGCCATTTCTTTTAACACTTCGACTTTCGCCAGGTTCTTTATCAGATTGTCACCTTGAAAACGCGAGAAGTGGTTGTGGTAGTCATTCGCGGCCAGGGGTGCTTTCATCTCACCGGTCAGTAAGCCCTCGGCCGTATTGGCAAAGGCTACAACCCCTATACCCAGTTCTTTGGCAGCAGGAAGCAGGTCGCGCTCTATTTGGCGATCGGCCAACGAATAGCCTATTTCCAATGCCGTTACCGGGTGCACGCTATGCGCCTTGCGAAGTTGATCGGCTGTGATCTCAGACACGCCGAGGTAACGGACCTTTCCTTCTTTGATCAGGTCGGCGACCGTTCCGATCACATCCTCCACCGGAACACTATTATCCAGTCTGCACGGCTGATAAAGATCAATGGTATCTGTACCCAAACGTACCAACGAATAGTTGATGAAGTTCTTGATGGCCATCGGACGGAGGTCCAACCCAAGCCAATGACCGCCGTAGAAGATCGCACCAAACTTGACGCTGATGAAGGCATCGTCTCTTCTGCCTTTGATGGCTTTGCCTACCAGCAATTCGTTATGGCCACTGCCGTAAAAATCTCCGGTATTCAGGAAATTGATGCCGCTGTCCAATGCCATCTGAATGGTCGCAATGCTTTCGCTTTCGTCATTCACCGGGCCTCCCCAAACGGAAGACATGCGCATGCAGCCCAGGCCGAGCTTCGATACGAGCGGACCATTTTTACCGAGAGCTATTTTTGTTATCGTTGTTGTCGTTGTCATAGCAAATATTTTATTGATTAACGACACAAAGATCTGCGTTGTGCTCCGAAGTTCATTTCTCTCATGGCTCAATTTACTTGTCTAGGTGGCTCACCCTTTCCCATCCTAATTTGGACGGCGCAGGCACCTTTGTGAGATTTGATCGTGAGTTGTTGCCCGAACGAATACCTGAATACCTACTGAGACTCGTATCGGTGCCAAGCAACGGTCTTTCCTAGAAGAGAAATGCCCATGAAGCCACGTAAATAAAACTTATCTTTCTCCACCCATGCTTTGCATTCATACGTTTTGCCACTCGGCGGGTCGTAGATATTGCCATCTACATATTCTTTACCATCCCATTTAAGTCCGGTCAAACTTACGATACCGAGGATTTGTCTCGACCGAAGCTTTTCATCTGGATTTTGCAAGTCTTTCTTTGAAGTCTTTCCGTCTGGCTCAACCACTTTGTTCCCCCACAACAGTTTTCCTTTGTACTCCTCCCCCTCTTTGAAAATCTCCATGCGAACGTCCTTTTCATCGGATTCCCAGGTCCCCATAATGGCCTTCTGATTTACTTGTGCGCTCGCACCAATGGCGGCAACAAGCAACAAGAAAAATGTAAGATTTAGTGCTTTCATAGTATCGCGTTTTTGTTTGCACAAAAGTGGAACCGCTGCTGCGCAAACTTTAACACCAAAGGCAGGAGGATAAACACAAATCACAGAAATGTTGCATCATCATGAAAAAGGAGGCCGGGCAAGTCTCCTTAACGCATCGGTTCAATTTATCTCGCGATACTCTTGTGGCGTCATCCCTGTTTTTGATTTGAACAGGCGACTGAAATAATGTGGATAATTGAATCCCAACTTATAGGCTATTCCACTGATCGAATCGTTGTCGCTTAATAAAAGTGTTTTTGCCTTTTCAACGACGAAATTACTGATGTGGTCTTTGGCACTATACCCTGTTTCTTTTTTTAGCAGGTCACTCAGGTAATTTGCCGATAGATGGATATGCTCAGCAAAAAAGTCTATCGAAGGGGTGCCCGTCTCTGTAAACCTTCCGGAATTATAGTATTCCTTCAACAATCGTTCAAACTGACTTACGACATCCTTGTTTTGTGCTGAACGCGTATTGAATTGGCGTTCATAGAACCGCTGACTGTAGTTGAGGAGTAGCTCAAGCGTTGACACAATCACGCGCTGGCTGTGGTTGTCAATCCGTTCCTTGATCTCCTTATCGATCAAATTGATGCAATCCGTAAGGATCTTTTGCTCGGCATCGGAAAGGTGAAGGGCCTCGTGAACATCATACGAAAAGAAATGATAGTGATCGATGTTCTGCCCAAGCGTCGTATTGCGGATCAGGTCTGGATGAAAGAAAAGCATCCATCCATTGACTTCTCCTTGTGATTGTTCCTTGGTTTTCATCAATACCTGATGGGGGGCCGTGAAGATCAACACGCCTTCACCAAAGTCGTAGCTGTTTCGTCCATATTCCAGTCCGCAACTCGCATCCTTTAATGCAATGGAATATAAGTCAGAGGTTGCTTTTACGCCTACCCATTCCTTCCCAATGACCCACTTGGACACATCCAATATTGAAATAAGGGGATGCGTTGGCTTGGCAAGTCCAAAAGCCTGATGCAATTGGGTTATTGAAGTTACTCTCACAATGTCTTTCATCTCTATCCTTTATTTTGGATATGGAAGTCAATTTGGACTAAACTACCAAGTCCTATTCAATTTAATTCTTATATCGACAGATAAAAGTATGCGATCTTGTCAAGCTGGGATAACATAAATCACCCTTATTTGAACACTTTTTACGGCTATGGTATCTTCGGGAAAAGTGTATAAGTATCCCGAATTTGTGTTCATGCAGGCGAATGGATCATGCCAATTTTGGCGTAAGTATTCAAACCAAAAGAAACATGAAAAAGGTCATCTTAATTACAGGAGCAAGCTCCGGAATGGGAAAAGAAACCGCTAAAACCCTTATCCAGGAAGGTCATTCGGTCTACACAGCCGCCAGGAGAATTGATCAAATGCAGGACTTAAAAGCCTTGGGCGGATTTCCGGTGCCAATGGATGTCACGAATATCGAAGACATCCGAAGTGTAGTAGACCTGATCATAAAGAAAGAAGGTAAAATAGATGTGCTCTGGAACAATGCGGGATACGGCCTGTATGGTTCTGTCGAGGATGTCGCACTGGACGAGGCCAGAAGGCAGTTGGAGGTTAACGTGATCGGCATGGCGGCAGTAACACAGGTTGTGGTTCCGTATATGCGTAAAGCGAAGGCAGGCACGATCATCAATACGTCGTCTATGGGTGGTAAAATGTATTTTCCGATGGGCGCATGGTATCATGCCAGCAAGCATGCCGTTGAAGGATTGAGTGACTGCCTGCGGCTGGAATTAAAGCCATTCAATATTAAGGTAGTCGTTCTTGAGCCAGGATTTATCGCCACGGAATTTGGTCATGTTTTGGTAGACGGCATATCAAAATATGCGACAAAAAGCGCTTACTCGGCTATGATCAATAAGATCATTGAAGGCACTAAAAAAGCCGCTGAGAAAGGTGGTTCCTCAAGCCCCTCTGTTATTGCAAACACCGTCTCAAAAATTGTCAGCAGTAAAAAACCAAAGACACGGTACCGGGTCGGAAAATTTGCCAAGCCTATGGTTTGGATGAGAATCTACCTGGGAGACAGACTCTTTGATGGAATTGTCATGAGCCAGATGTAAAAAAGCCACTGCCTACTCAACCGTATGCACTTCACTCACTTGAATGATAGGCTGAATGTTGGTGTAGTTTGGAACATCTGCTCTAAGTTTTTCTGAGTTTGGTCCCACCGCGTTTCGCATCGATGACATCGTCTCAAAATAAAAGTAGCCGATAGCTAAATACGGGGCCGGCGCATCCGGCCCTCCTCCAGCGATTCCTTTGTCGATGGACAATGCCTTTAAGGAATTGCCAAATAAACTTGCAGCCAAGGGCATATGCTTGCTGGCATAATAATCCATGTCGAATGTTTTGCCTTCGCCGTTTGGGTAGAAGATGGCTACCTTGATCATGCCCTTTTTTATTTTGGTGGTCTCCGTCGATTTAGTTTGCTGACAACCCACTAAAAGTCCGAGGACGGCCACGAGGATGCTGATTTTTGCTTTCATGTCAGTTGATTTTTTAAAACGCTTTTGTCATGATGAAAAGCCTTAATTTAGGATTAACAAAAGGACTATGAACTATACGTGGACAGATTTTGATAACGGAAAATCCATTCGCCAAACTGGATCAGAAGGCGGAACCATCCTACGGGACGAAGAAAATACATTTGGCGCTCGCGTGACATTAGAAGGTAAAGGCGATGTTGCCCCATTTTCCATCACGATTGGAATTTATGGGCTGCTGTTCCACACCGAATTCTTTTTGGATCTGGCCCAAGCACAAAAGTGTTTCGATTTGTTCAAGCGCAAAATAGAAGACATCATCCATCACTATTCTATTAGTGAGGACAGACGGGAAGCCGAGTGGAATAAAAAGCATGACAAATTAATAGAGGAAATACTACACGTTGACTAACAACAGATGATGCCTGGACGCATTATCCTTCCCGATAAAAAAAGCCATCAAACCTGAATTTGATGGCTTCATTGATTTTAACATACCGGCTTCACGGTACCATTATTCGAGCCCCTGCCATGCGCACGACCCAACTCATCCCTTCTGATTTTCTGACTTTAACGATTTGTAATAATTCATGGCAGCTATGGCTCCCAGCATAATGACTATCCCGACAACCTGTAACGGGCCTATGGACTCCTTCAGCACCAGGCTTGCACAGATAATGGCCACCGGAAGCTCCACCGTCATGAGAATGGAACTAACGCCTGCCCCAATCTTCGGGATGCTGGCCGCAAACAATGCCGTCGGGATCGTTGTTCCGATCACGGCAAAGAATACTGCCCACAGCAGGAACTCACTGTCAAAATGATTGCCCGCAAGGATGGTCTTGCAGTTTATCAGAAAAATAGTGCAAGCTGAACCTATCATGATCAACGTGCTTTTTGATTGCCATCGCGCGCCGGTATCAATTCTTCCATTCGCTACGATGTAGGAGGCATATGTCAGCGAAGAAAGTAATGCCAGTACAGCGCCTTTTATAGAAAAGGAACGCTCTTCCGGAGAAAAAATATTTCCGGCGATCACCGTACCGATGAGAATAAGGACAACCGTGAACAGTTCGACAGCGGATGGCCGTTTTTTAAATAGGATCCATTCCAACAGCAGGCTGAACCAGGTAAACTGCATCAGGATGATAATGGATAGCGAAGCTGAAATATAGTGTACAGACTCGTAGTAGAGGAAATTTGTCAGCCCAATGGAACTTCCTGTTAACAACAATGAAAAGAGAAGTTTCCGGGTGAGCCTTTCTTTATATTTTTCCCGCGTAACCAACGTGCAAATACCGAGAAGGAGTGCTGCCAGCGCGGCCTGTGCAAAGGATATTTCAGCGGCATTATAGCCTTGGGCGTACGACAGCTTTACAAAGGAGGACATGGTGCCATACAAGGTTGCACCAAACAGTACCATGACGACATGCGTCAAATTCTTCATGTTAAGATTGTTTAATGATGATTAAGAAAATACCTGTGACAGGCTAAACAACCTTAAATGCTAATATTAAAATATGGCGAAGCAGTCCCGCAAGAATGTGGGGACTGACTAATATAAGAATCCGGTTATTTAGCTTTTTAAGCTACCGGAGGAGGGGTGTTTGAAGAAAATCGACGATACATAAAATGCGTATTCTGATTGAATGACCCACGAATTTAGAAAAAATTATAAATGCCCCCTAATTGTCCTTTAAAGATACCCATAAACCCCGCTTGAATCAGGTCAAAACGCCCAAATTATATGCTTTCCAATTTGTAGCGGCTTGGAATGTCTCCCTTTTCGTCACTATCTTTCGCGCATGATGAGAAGGGCCGTCATTCTGGTAATCCTGTGTAGCATGATGCTGCATTGTGCCAGCCGTGTAGGGTTCCTTTCCTATCTCTACAGCCAACGGCACGAGATCGCCTACCGGTTGGGTCTTATTGCAGAGATCCCCATCGCCCTTTGCAGCAGTGACTATGATTTTAACGATGGCCTGACCGTCCACTCCAACGATGAGGATGGGGCCAGCCAGCGTACATTACCCATCGCTTTAGAGATCAAATTATTCTTTGTTTCCCATAGCATTCAAGTTCCCCACTTGAATGAGATCCGCATCGACAGGGCACACGCTCCACGCTGGAGCAAACCGCTCAATGGCTGTCTGCGATCTGTCTTTCATCCCCCGGCACACCTGTCTTAATCCAAGCGAATCTGCTTGCCTGTTTCTCCCGTCGTCTACCGGCAGGGTGATCAGCTGCTAATTGTATTTCAAATTCTACGTTTCATTTCAATCGTACATGAAAAAAATCTATATCATGCTATGGCTTTGCCTATGCTATACCGCTGTCTTCAGCCAACAGATCCTCCAGGGAAAAATCTATGATGCTGAAACCAAAGAGCCCGCCGTGGGCGCTACGGTGCAGCTTGCCAGTGACCTCCATATAGGCACCATCACCAATGCCGAAGGATTCTTTCAACTCAGCAGCGCGGAGCAGCATCCGGTTTTAAAGATCTCGATGGTGGGTTACGAAAGCCAACAGGTGGAAACCACAAACGAACCCCTTCGCATTTCGCTGGTGCCACGGACGGAACAAATGCAGGCGGTAGTGGTGACCGCCAACCGGGAAGCCAGCCTGCGCACCGAAACGCCCGTGGCCATTTCCAAACTCTCTGCCAAACTCATCGACGAAACCAAGCCCACTCAACTTTATGAAGCGCTCAACAAAGTGCCCGGTGTATTGATGGTGAACCTCAACAACGAACAACACTTCATGGCTATACGCCAACCGATGACCACGAATGGCTACTTCCTTTACCTGGAGGACGGCGTACCGATCCGGCCACTGGGCGTATTCAATCACAACGCATTGCTCGAGATCAATCAGTTTGCCCTCAGTTCCGTAGAGGTCGTGAAGGGCCCCGTCTCTTCGATCTATGGGGCCGAGGCTATTGGCGGCGCTGTTAATTTTATCATGCAACGTCCCCCGGTAGTACCTACCGCTAAAGTGGGGATCCAATTCGACAATTTTGGATTTCGTAGAGTACAGTTCGGCGCGGGTGCCCGAACCGGAAAATTCGGATTTTACATCGGGGGCTTGAGAAGTGAGCAGACCAACTCCTGGATGGCAAATTCGGATTATGATAAGACGACGGTGAATGCCCGGCTGGAGTATCACTTTACGCCGACTACTCGGTTGATCGGGAATATTATCTATGGCAAATATTTCTCCAATACGGCCGGAAGTGTAGACAGCGTGGCGTTCTACAGTCGCCAATACGTGAGCACTACAGATTTTACCTATCGCAAATCGGAAGCCTCGCGTTCCCGCCTCACCCTGGAGCACGATTGGCGTAAGGGGTCAAAAACTTTTGTTACCTTATTCAACAGGACCAATGAGCACGGGCAGAATCCTGCCTATGGCATTCGTTGGAATCCTACGCCCAGTGCCACTAACGATCCCACTACTGCAAGAGGCGAGATCAACTCCAATAATTTTACAAGCTATGGGGTCCTGGCCCAGCACAGCCAACAGTTTTCTTTTTTGGATTCCCGTCTGATCGCGGGAGGCATGTATGACTATTCTCCTAACAACTACTGGTCCTATCAGATCGATCTCCATGCACAACTTCGTCCCGATGGAAAATCCGTAGAGAAATACACCATCAACCAGGAGCGACCCGACATCAAGCTGGCCGACTACGACGCCAAGATCCGGAACGCCGCGGGCTACCTGCAATATGATTTTTCGCCGCTGAAAGACCTCCGATTCTCCACGGGTGTTCGCTACGACCGGATGTCGTTCACGTACGACAACTACCTGGATCAGTCCAGCGGCAGCAAGGCCTACAGCAAGTTTACACCCAAGGTTGGGTTGACCTATGACCTTGGCAAAGACAAAGGCCTCTATGCCAACTACGCCCAAGGATTCTCACCGCCGGCATTGACCGCCATCTTTCGCAGGAAGCCCAATAGTGATCCGGCGGAATTCTATTACAATTTGAAACCCGCCCAATTCCAGAACTATGAAATTGGTGGCTGGGCCGCCTTCTGGAAAAACAAAGGCTACCTCGATGTGGCGCTTTACCAAATGTATGGCACCAATGAACTGTTGAGTATTCGTCAGGCAGATAATTCAACCGACTACCAGTCGGCTGGAAAAACGTTACACCGCGGTATCGAATTGGGGTTGACGGTTAAACCCACGCAGGAATTTTTCTTCCGTTTTGGGGGCACCACGGCCTTGCACCGTTTTGAAGATTTTCAGATCAGCAACAAATCGACCGATCAATACCAAAACCTGAGCGGCTTTGACATGCCGGCGGCGCCGCGCTGGACCTGGAACACGGAGTTTTATTATTATCCCCGGTTTGTCAAGAACCTGCGCACCTCTGTGGAGTGGCAACATGTTGGAAGCTATTTTCAGAACCAGATCAACACGGTGCGCTATGAGGCGTATAACGTGATCAACTATCGCATCGGGTATCAGTGGAAGGGAATAGAAGTCTACAGCAACGTACTCAACGTAGCCGACGCGCTCTACTCGGCCAACGCCACGCGGGGGAACAACGCCACCGACCGCACGACCTACACCCCGGCGGCACCGCGCACGTTTGTGTTTGGCATTCAATACAACTTTACTGGCAAAAAATAATCCTGCTCTAACGTGATATGGAAAATAAATCAATAGCAACCTTCCAAACCGTGGAATCAACGGATGTTAAACCGGATGCGGCTGCCGCACCGGGCAAACTTTCCGGAATGCTCAAACGAAACATCTTCAAGTGGCACCGAACCATTGGATTGATCACCCTTGTCCCGGTCATTTTCTGGACGCTCTCCGGGCTTATGCATCCTTTCCTTTCGCATTGGTTCAAACCCGTCATCGCCCGGGAATTCATGGAACCCAAAGTGCTTGACAGAAGTCAGGTTCAGCTTTCCTTGCAAGAGGTGTTGAAGAAAAATGACATCGCCGACTTTAAGAACTTCCGGTTGGTGGTCTTTGATGCGCAGACCTTCTACCAGGTAAAATCAATCGATGGCAGCCTGCGCTATTACAATGCCGCTACCGGCGACCGGTTGAAAGACGGAGACGTGAAGTACGCGGAATTCATGGCACGCTACTTCCTGGACGATCAGAAAAGCAAGATCAAGTCCATTACCCTGCAAACGGAATTTGACCAGCAATACAAATACATCAACCGCTACCTCCCCGTTTGGAAAATCAGTTTTGACCGGCCCGATGCTATGGATGTATACATCGAAACTTCGTCGAGCCGGATGGGAACTTTTAATACCGGTGCGCGCAAGGCGTTTCTATGGGTATTTGATAATTTTCACAACTGGTCCTTTTTGGAACGGATCACGAACAATACGTTACGGATCAGCATCATGGTGTTACTACTCGGCATCATCCTCACTTCGGCCGTCAGCGGGATCGTGATCTATGGCCTTTTCTGGAAGCGGTTCAAAAAGTTGAACAACACAAACGAAAAGAAGGGACTCCGGAAATATCACCGGCAAATTGGGATTGCTACAGCCTTCATTGCGTTGACCTTTACCATGAGCGGGGCGTTTCATGCCACCCGGAAGCTGGAGCCCAACGTGTTGCCTGAAATGGTGTATGAACCCATCATCCGAACCAGCGAGCTAAACACAGCTTCGCTTTCCTTGAATGTCGATTGGGAGCGCTTGTACAATCTCTCTGTCGTGCGAAAAAGCAAGCATGACTACTTCCAGGTATTTTATATCAAGACCGAAGACGAACCGCCCCAAACCCTCTACATCGATGCGGCGGATGGGCATGTTCTGGAAAACGGCGATCTGGTGTATGCCAAGTTCCTAGGCAAGAAATTCCTGGAGGTGCTTAGCCAGAAGACCAGCATGACGGCAGCCTGCTGTGAAGAGATGGGCGCTGGAAACGCAAGTGCTGGTGAAGATGCCACACTTTTAAAGGCCGAACTCGTTCCCAAGTTTGAAAACCGTGAATATGGATTTGTTTTTAAACGTCTTCCGGTGGTAAGACTGGCCTACGATACTCCCGATGATCAGACGCTTTATGTAGAAACGGCTACCTCGCGGTTGGCCGCCACCATCAATGGAACGGACCGGGTGGAAGGCTATTCTTTTGCGATCTTTCACAAATATCTGCTGATGGATTGGGCGGGTAAAAATGTTCGTGATGTTACGATGATGCTATCGGCTTTTGGGCTGCTCACGGTATGCGTTTTGGGGTTGCTTGTCTTTCTGAAAAAAGCATAATGGACTCCATCGATAAAAAAACAAAAAGCATCCCGCTTCTGCGGGATGCTTTTTTCCGTGCATGCGACGAAAAGGCACGGGAGCTAAGAAAGTAAAGTGTTCTTTCCTTACACGCTCTTCACTTGGGGCGAACACACTTCATAAAGCGTATAATGATCAGGCAGGCTAATACCGAGCGCGCGTTCATAAAGCGCCACCATCTCTTTAAAGTCCTTGCAAAGGGTCTCCTTTGTTTTTCTCATGTCTTCCCTCACCCGGGCTCCCTCCGAAACTGACAGCCCTGCTTCCTGGGAAAACAAGTCATTAAGAATATTCCAGTTGGTTTGTATCCGTGCATACAAAGCCTGGTATCGAACGGAGTCCCATTGATCCATTTTTAATTCCGTTGCTTCGATTTTTTGATAAGTCTTTCCCCGGTGGCTTATCTCGAGAGCCGTACCGGATTGCTCTGCTTTTGAACCCGGCGGGGTTACGTCATGGCCCGTTATGCGCAAGGCCATTTCGCGAAATTGATCCACTAGCTTTAATCCTGAGCTAATGAGCGTAATGATACTGATCGGATCCATACATGTAATTGGTTTGTGTTTCGACAATATCTTTTTGTGGCAGGTTATTCAAACGAAAAAACCCATCCAACTGCCATGTAGGCAATACGGATGGGCTCCACATCTAAGTTATGTTATTTTTGCATCTCGGCAATCCATTGACCTGTTTATTTGCAGACTTCGTTGTCGAAGGAATTTAGCCCGACAAGAATTCGCAACATTTGTCACCGTGATAAAAGTTTGAACGCCAATCTTCGGCATTCCCCAACGGTCCTCGCTGAATTTCCTTTGTCAGCGTCTGTAGTATCTCCCCTATTATCGGGATCGCGATAGAAATTATTATAAGTTGATCAATCAAAATCCAGGTAATCGTTGAAGAATGGCAACAGATCGTTTAGCACTCTTCCGTCGCGCGCCCAGATCTTGTTGGTGTGGTCCCCGATGTATTCTTCGGCATAGTGGGTAATCCCCAGGTTCTCCAATCGCTGGCTTAACATTCCAATTTGAACCGGAAACCTCGGTGCGTCATTTCTGCCCCAGTCCATTTTGATGGCGGTGAGTTTGCGCAGGTTGTCGGCGTATTTCTCGATCATGTAGACGGGCATGTTGGCTTCCCATTTTTCGAAGACGGGTTGGTTGATGATCATTTTGTCGCCCTCGTAGGTGAAGGGGAAGTCGCAGTAGAAGGGTGGTTTGTTGGGATTGGGCGACCATGCTCTTCCCACGGCTACCAGCACTTTTGGATAATAGGTCTTCTTTAACTCGTCATGGGTCTTGACGGCCTGGACGTCACGATAAGAAGTGCTATTCGGGCCAAATTCTTTTACCATGGCGAGGAGTCCCGGGCTCATCGCATAGACGCTGCTGAAGACGTCGGGATGCAACATAGCGATCTTAAACGCGCCGTAGCCGCCCATGGAATGTCCGGCAATGCCGCGGCTTTCGCGCCGGGCCATCGTTCTGAAATTCTTGTCGACATAGGCCACCAACTCTTTCGATGTGAATTCGTCCCAGTTGCCGGTCAGGGAGGAGTTGCTGTAGAAGCTGCCTTCGAAAAGCGTGTATTGATCGGGTTGAACCAGGATGAACGGGCGGATCTTTTTGCTGCGGATGCCTTCGTCCAGGATCTCTTTCATGGTGGAGAAAATGCTGTCCTTGCCCATGAAGCCGTGCAAGTAGTAAATGACCGGGTAGCGCTCGCTGCTCCCCTCATAGTTGGGTGGAAGATAAACGGACACCTTCCGATTTGGATTTTCACCGCCTGTGTTTTGTAAGGACTTCGCGTTTATGAAAAAGCTTTTGACCTTTCCGGTGACGGCCTGGCCATTCGAATAATGAAATGCGATAAGGCAAAACGCCAGGAGGATGTACTGCTTCATTTTGAATATTTTTTTTTGGAGTCAAATAAAAAAAGAGGGGAATAGCTTCAAGTTCGACTGTTTAAACAAAATGCGGTACAGCATCGCATTCGATCGAATATGTTGAAATTTATGCAATTCTGCAAGGAGAGTTTGAGGGGCGGTTCCCTCGTCGTTGCTGGTGATCTCAACCACAACATTTCCGGCGACGTCTCGCCGTTGTTGGTGTTCTTCACCAACAACACTTCCGGCGATGTCTCGCCGTTGTTGGTGTTCTTCACTAACAACACTTCCGGCGATGTCTCGCCGTTGCTGGTGTTCTTCACCAACAACACTTCCGGCGATGTCTCGCCGTTGTTGGTGTTCTTCACCAACAACGTTTCCGGCGACGTGCCCTATTTATGTCTGTCCTTACTGACGTTTGGCCAACAATAATACATTCCCTCGCATCACTTGTTGGTGAAGAACACCAACAAGGGCGGCGGGCGAGCCGCATAAATCAATGTGCGTTATCACACACAACACAGTGCTTGAAATTGATATTAATTTAACTTAAACTTGTTATGAAAGCTTCTTAACATGAAAACTGTCCACCACGGTGATGAAGAACTCCTGAAACGATTGCACCTGGGCGATAGTGAGGCTTTTGAAGAAATTTTCTCACGCTTCTGGGAGCGCCTTTATCACGTCGCGCGGGCCCGGATAAATTCAGAAGAAGAGGCCGAAGAAATTGTTCAGGACATTTTTGCAAGCCTTTGGAAGAATCATCGAACGGTGTTGATCGCGGATTTGCCCAGCTATCTTTTTGCTGCCGTCCGCCGGGGTGTGATCAGCAAGATCCGCACCCGGCTGGTTCATCAGAAATACCAGGAATACTATCTGAAATTCTTTCCGTGCTATTCCAGGACCACCGAAGAAGCCCTTGATTTTGAGGAACTGAGTCTTGTCATTGAAAATGCCCTCCAGCAGTTGCCGGAGAAGTCACAACAGGTATTCCGGCTTAATCGCCTCCTCGGCCGCTCCATTGCCGAGATCGCCGAAACTTTGAAAATGCCCCGCAGAACCATCGAGCATCATCTTACCCTTTCCATCCGGGAACTTCGCCTGCGTTTAAAGGACTATATGCCGCTTCTCGTCATGAGCCTGCTCCTGCAGTAGATGTCATTTTCGGCCGCTCCGATTCGCGAGCAAAAAATAATTTCAAAAAACTTCCAAATTCTTTGCGGAAAAACCGGGGCAACGCGTCTTTGTATTGACCTAAATCATACGAACCCATGTCGCCTCAGGAAATTGACAAGATCCTACAACGTTATCTGAACTATGAATCCACGCCAGAGGAGCAGCAACTGGTGGAGCGCTGGTTCGATGCCATAGGAGAAGAAAAAACAGAGCTTGAACCCGCCACCCGGGAGGCCATCCAAAAAAGACTCTGGTCGTCCCTCAATGTTGAGAAGTCAAAGCGGCAAGGTTATACTAAATATGTCCGCGTGGCGGCTTCGATCGTCTTGTTAGCCGTTAGTACATTTTACCTCTACCGATATTTCACCCCTAACCTTCCTCACGAGCAAACGATGGCGGATGCCAACGCACCTGTCGTCGTCACCTCTGGCGACCTCGAGAAACGAGTGGAACTAAGCGATGGCAGCGTGGTGACATTAAAGCCGCGCAGTGAGCTCCGTTTCCCATCTGTGTTTGGGACCCAGCGGGAGGTGAATCTCTCCGGGGAGGCCCTCTTTGAAGTGGCGCGGAATGTGCAACGTCCTTTTTTAGTGCACGCCAATGAAGTGACCACCCGAGTGCTGGGCACGAGCTTCCTCATCAAAGCCTACGCGCTGGAACAAGACATCACCGTGACGGTGAAGACCGGGAAGGTTTCCGTCTACACGGAACATGCCAGCAACAAAACCGACCAGCGGCAGGAGATCATCCTCACGCCAAATCAACAGATCGTTTATCATAGGAATGAAGATCAGACCGTAAAAATGCTGGTGAGCGATCCCCAGGTGATCACACCGCAATCTTCACAGCGAACGAGCTACACCAACGTACCCGTGCCGGAGATCTTTCACGCGCTGGAGGAACGGTATGGCATTCCCATTCAATTTGATCCGAAGGTGTTGTCAGGTTGCACGATCACCTATGCCGATCTGACGGAAGAAGGATTGTATGAACAAATCGAGATCATCTGTAACGCGCTTGGCGCGCGATATGAAAAGTCAGCGTCTTCCATTGTCATTGAGGCGGAAGGCTGTAAATGAAATGATGAACCTAAACCAAGAATCGCCTATGAAGTAAGACCCTTACAAAAAAAATGAGGCCGACGGTGTTACGAGCACCATCAGCCCTTTCCTGCGCCGGGATCGGAATCCCGGAACAGCTTTGTCTTTGCCCTTTTACAAACAAAAACATCCCAATTTATGAATAAACCTAAACCTATTCAACATGGATTGCTTTTTCTTATGAAAGTAACAATGTTCTCCATATTGATCTCATCCTTTTCCCTCGCTATGGCCACGGCCCATACCAGCGCAGGTCAGGAGACGCTGGAGCGCAAAGTGACGATTGATGTGAAGAACTCCGAGTTTCAAGACGTGCTCGTATACCTGGCGAAACAGGCAAGAGTCAAATTTGTCTACAGTCCCCAGATCGTTAAGAAAGAGAAAAAGGTCACGCTGGCTCTCAACGAAGTGTCGCTGGCCGACGCGCTGTCGGCCTTGTTGGGCGGCAGCTATCGCTATCGCGTGATCGGCAAACAGATTGTTTTAGTTCCGCATCCGCCCGCCAGTGCTGAAGAAGAGGATGCTACGAAAAAATTTGCTTATGCCTTCAAGGTCTCCGGTGTGGTCACGGATGGTGTCGGCGCAGTGTTGCCCGGCGTAAACGTCATGATCAAGGGAACCACGGTGGGAACAACGACCGATTCGAAAGGCGCTTACAACATTGACGCCATCAGCGGCGATGCGACCCTGGTCTTTTCTTTTATTGGATTTGCTACCCGGGAAGTACCCGTCAACAATCAAAGTACACTCGATGTCATCCTGAGCGAAGATACCCAATCATTGAATGAAGTTGTGGTCACCGCCTTGGGTCTCACGCGCGACAAGGCAGCGCTGCCTTATGCCGTTACGGAAGTGCCCGGCGAGAACCTGACGAAAGCCAGGGAAAACAACCTCGGTAGCGCACTGTCGGGTCGTATTGCCGGTGTGAATGCGACGAGCACGGCTACAGGCCCCGGCGGTTCAAGCCGTGTCATCATCCGCGGCAATGGTTCGCTTGGGGGAAACAACCAGCCGCTCTATGTGGTCAATGGCATTCCCATTAACAACACTACTTACAGCACCGTCAGCACCTATGGCGGAACCGACAAAGGCGATGGACTGAACAGCATCAACCCCGACGACATCGCATCGATCTCGGTGTTGAAAGGAGGAACGGCCGCAGCCCTGTATGGTTCGCGCGCAGCAAACGGTGTGATCATCATCACCACCAAGTCGGGCAAAGCACAGGAAGGTATCGGCGTTGACTTCAGCTCTACCTACACGATGGAGAGTCCGCTCAAAGCCACCGACTGGCAGTATGCCTATGGCTCGGGCTCGCGTGGACTAAAGCCCACATCGCAAGCCGACGCCATTGCCAATGGAAGAATGTCGTGGGGTGCACCGATGGACGGCACCTCGGTGATCCAGCCCGATGGTGTTTCGCGTCCCTATTCACCTCAAAAAAATAACATCAAGAATTTCTATGATGTGGGAAGCACCTTCTCCAACACGCTTGCGCTGAGCGGAGGAACAGAAGCCGCCAGCTTCAGGTTCTCGGCAGCCAACATGGACAACAAGGGGATCATCCCGAATTCCACCCTCAACCGAAAAACATTCAACCTGAGCGTCAACTCCACGCTTGCCAAGAAGGTTGTGCTTCAAGCCAATGTGCAGTACAGCATCGAGCTCAACAAAAACCGCACGTCGATTTCCGATTTCACCAGCAACCCGAATGCCTCTGTTGGGGTGATGGCCACGAGCCTGGATGTGCGCACGTTGGCCCCGGGCTATGATGCCGATGGCTATGAGACGCCGTGGAACGATTATGTGTTCGTGACCAATCCGTATTTCGCCGTCACCAAAGTAAAAAATCAAGACCAACGTCACCGGCTGATCTCGTCCTTTAGCACGCGCTATAATATCACCGACTGGTTGTATGTGCGCGGCCGGTTGGGAATTGATTACTACAACATCGACGGCTATAGCGTCAACCCAACGGGCTTGCTCTGGAACCCGAAAGGCGATTATGAAACCACGCAGAACCAGGCATCCGAAACCAATGCCGAAGTGTTGATGGGCTTCGACAAAACCTTTGGCAAGTTCTCGGTCACAGCGCTGGCCGGCGGAAATAAAATGCACAACGAGGTATCGTCCGGTGGACTGGAGAGTGGCCAGCTGATCGTTCCGTTCAAATATTTCATCGGCAACGGAAGCAACCAGGTGTTCAAAACACCCGTGTTCAAAGAGTCGGCGATCAACTCCATCTTCGCGTCCGTCGACATCGGGTTCAACCATTACCTCTACCTCAGTCTCACCGGCCGCAAAGATTGGTTCTCTACTTTGTCGATGGCCAACAACAGCAAGTTCTATCCTTCGGCCGGACTTAGCTTTGTGTTCTCCGACGCCTGGACCACCAAGCCCGGCTGGTTGTCGTTGGGAAAAGTACGTGCATCGCTCGCGCAAGTGGGTGGCGGCGCGCCCGATCCCTATGGACTGGGGTTGAGCTATACGGCGCAATCGGTGAACCACCTCGGTCAGCCGTTGATGGCCATCACCGGGACCACGATCCCGAACAAAGACCTCAAGCCTTACACCTCCACCACGGCGGAAGCGGGTATCGAGACGCGGATGTTCAATAACCGCGTAGGCGTAGACCTCACCTTCTACAGAAGAACAACGACCAACGATATCGTGAATGCTTCGGTGGCTACCTCATCCAGTTATGAGAGCGTGTTACTCAACGTGGGCGAAATGCGCAACCAGGGAATTGAATTGTTGCTGACCGGCACACCCGTGACGCTTTCCAACGGGTTCACCTGGGATGTGAGCTTTAACATGGCCTACAACAACAACAAGGTCATCAAGATCGCCGACGGTCTCACCAGCCTGGCCATTCCCGGAGCGATTCCCCGCACAGAGAATGCCTATATCTACCACTACGAAGGACAGTCGTTCGGCATGATCGCCGGCAACAAAATGATGCGCGATGCCCAGGGCAACATTGTTTATAACAATGCCAACGGCATTCCCCTGCAAAGTGACATCACACCCCTCGGCCGCGGCGTGCCGCCCCTCACCATGGGGTTGAACAACAGCGTGAGCTATAAGAATTTCAATCTGAGTTTCCTCTTCGACGGCAAGTTTGGTTCGAAGATCTATTCTTCAGCGAATGCCTACGGTGCATACTTTGGTTTATCAAAGGTCACGGCAGATAATCACATCCGTGAAAACGGAGTTGCTGTACATGGTGTAGATCAGAACGGAGCGGAATATGATGCCGTCGTTCCTGCACAGGAATATTACCAGGGCATTGCTTACTCGATCACGGATCAGTTTGTCTATGATGCCAGCTTTATCAAGCTGCGTCAGCTCACATTCGGTTACTCCGTGCCCCGTCCGTTGCTCGCGAAGACACCTTTCCAGGCGCTGAGCTTATCGTTTGTGGCGCGGAATCTCCTGTTGATCTACAGCAATGTGCCGAACATCGATCCGGAGTCCAACTACAGCAACGGCAACGGACAAGGCCTCGAAAACTTCGGGATACCGACCACCCGGAGCTATGGTTTCAATCTATCGGTAAGATTCTAGCGTATGGAAGTAACCACCTTAATCAGAGAACGAATCATGAAGACTATAAAACAGAAATTAACCCGACTGATCCTCCAAGGCAGCTTGATCATGATCTTACTGGCCTCCGCTTGCGACAGCGGCTTTGAAGAAATGAACCAGAATCCCAACGCGTTTACGGAGCCTGTGATCGGCAGCTTGTTTTCTTACAACCTCATCCGCACCGCCGGTTCCAGCGACGACAACACGTTATACCCGAACGACAAACTCGCAGGAGCCATGATGCAGATCTTTGCTTCGCTGAATCCGTACCAATGGACCGGCGACAAGTACCTGAAAAAAGCAGGCTATACCGACGGCCTTTTCAACGCGGTGTTCGGCGTCGAGCTGAAGGAGAACGTACAGATCCTGACGCTCACGAAAGACGATCCGGAAATGGTGAACTACTACAACATCGCTCGCATCTGGCATGTCTACATCATGCACCGGGCAACCGACATGTATGGCGACGTTCCGTATTTTGAAGCGGGCCAAGGCTACACCGAAGGCAACTACAAGCCAAAGTTCGACAAACAGGAAGACATCTATGCCGACATGTTGAAGGAACTCGACGAAGCGGCGAAGAACCTTAATCCTTCGAAGCCATCTTTCGGATCGGCCGACTATCTCTACAGCGGCGACGTGGGCAAATGGAAGACCTTCGCCTATTCCATGATGCTGCGCCTCGGCCTTCGTCTCACCAAAGTTGATCTTGCCTTGTCCGAAACCTGGGTGAAGAAAGCGATCGCCGGCGGCGTCATGCAAAGCAACGCCGACATTGCCCGGTTGAATCACTCCAGCGGCGGCGAACTGAACTACTATTGGGATGGGCGCGAGCTCCAGGGCGGCGAAGGCGTGCCTCCTTCGGAAGAAGGCCGGGGCTATGGCAAGATGGCGCAAACTTTTGTGTCGCACTTGAAAAATACAGCAGACCCCAGGCTTCCGTTCTACATCACCCTCTGGCCCGGCAATGCTGATCCTTCCCTGCTTCCGACCAGCACCAATCCTGCAGATCAAAAAGGACTGCCCTCCGGCTACGACGCCTCGTCCATTAAATCCATCATCCCCGACTGGACAGACGACTCTTATGCCGAATACTCCGAGATCAATTTGCATACGGTAGCCCACGACGCCACGCCAAGCATTTTCCTCAGCTACAACGAAGTGAAACTATACCTGGCCGAAGCCGCACTCCGCGGCTGGGACAGCGGCGATCCCAAGACGTACTATGAAGAAGCCGTTAACGCGTCGATGAAGATGGGACCGCTTTATCCCGGATCGTTTAGTATTCCACAGGCCGCCATCGATCAATACCTCGCCGACAACCCGTACACCGGCGGCACTTTCGAAGCGCAAATGGAACAGATCCACACGCAATTCTGGGTATCCCAATTCATGAACAACATGGAGATCTTTGCCAACTGGAGACGCACGGGCTATCCCAAGCTGACCCCGACAAATTATCCAGGCAACGAAACCGGCGGAACCATCCCGCGCCGCATCCCCTACCCTCAATCGGAAGCCAGCATCAACACAGAAAACTACAAAGCCGCCATCGACTCTCAAGGCCCGGATCTATGGACCACCCGGATCTGGTGGGATAAGGAATAGCAGGAGCCTCTCTTGCAGTTTAGGGTGAACTGCCCGCCCGATCGATATATCGGAGCGGGCGGTTTTTTTTGTTGATTATGGGAAGCCGCCGTTGTTGGTGTTCTTCACCAACAACATTTCCGGCGATGTCATTTATTTTATGCCTGCCCTTGCTGGCTTCTTTCTACAAACCATGCGCTCCCTCGCGTCGCTTGTTGGTGAAGAACACCAACAAGGGCTAAGGATAAGATCACGGCTTATCCCTATAAACCATCCCATATTTCTTCTCCGTCAACGCATACGCTTCGTCACTTCTTTCTTTGGCCGGCATTCCGGCCGGCGTGCCATTCTCTATAAAATATTCTTCAAATCCCGCGGGTGAATATTGAAAAACCATGCGCAGGTTTTCTGTGCCGGTGTTGTCAAGGCCATGCCAGATACCTCTGGGAACAAATACAACATCTCCGGTCTTTACGGCAATGGTCTCTTCATCCAATGTCAGCGTGCCCTCTCCTTTGTGGATAAAAATAAGTTCATCATTATTCAGATGTTTATGAACACGCATCTTGCGCCCGGGGTCCATGTCTTCAACGCAAAATGAAATACCCTCTATGCCTTGCTTCGCTTTGGATATTTTTATAGTGATCGGCACTTTGCGTCTCGTTAAAATATGGGTTCCTTCGTCTTCCCGTACGACAATACCTTTGTCGCCACTGGACGTTGGCCTTGCAAAACTGAGTTTTGGGAGCTGGGCAAAGAAAGCAGTACAAAATCCTACTACTCCTACCCGGAGAAATTTTCGACGAGGTTGTTGGATGTGGTTCATGGTACGCTTGTTGAATAAACAAGGTAATCAATTATATCGGCAAGTTTACCGGCTCGCTTCTTCACCCACGCCGTTGTTGGCGTTCTCTTCATGCACCACATTGCTCCACGCCGTTGTTGGTGTTCTTCACCAACAACATTTTGGCGATGTCTCTCCAATTTATGTCTGCCCTTGTTGCGCCTCACCTATAAACAACGCATTCCCCCGCATCGCTTGTTGGTGAAGAACACCAACAAGGGCGGCGGGTCGGCAGCGAAATTTAACGACTATGAAAAACACCCAACGCGTATAGATCATTAACATCGGTTCCAAAAAAATCCAGCCAACCTTGTTCAGCCACTTTAATGGTGCATGGCCCATACGTGAAGATCTTGATTTTCCGGTCTCGCGATTCCTTCTCCAAAATCCCCAATACCGTCTGCAGCATCTTACCTTCAAAAGGCGTATACAAAAAAAATACCGTGCCTTCCGAATAGTCAACTTCACGTGCATCTGCATGGATGAAGGTGACGTTTGATAGGTTCAGCTGGCTAGCACATGCGCTGGCATACTGGCAAAACGCGGGCTCAAATTCAACGCCCCTCGCCGGAACGCCGCTGAGAAGATTTACCAGGATGGCTACCTGGCCTAAGCCCGAGCCCAGATCAAAAAAAACATCTTCTTTTGTGAACGTAGATTTTTCCGCCAACTCCAGGATGATCCGGGCGGGTGTCTTTTGATAATGCACCATTTCCGGTTCCAGGTGCTTGGTCGGTTCAGGCATAGGAAGAAACGTCGATAGCCCATTGAGAAAAATATCGAGGTTATCGTAGCCAATCGCCTCCCGTTGTCCCACGGGATTCAAATCAGATTCGACGTATTCGTGAATCAGGTTTCTGAAATCATTTTCAGTATATCTTTTGCTCCGGATGTTTTCGCGGAGCCTTTCAAACAAGGCAACATTCGTTTTCTCCAGGCGAGACCTGACGTTCTCGGCGCCTTGTTTCAGTACAGTCAGTTGATCCGGGTCGTCTGTTTTTTGCAGCATTAATTCAAGCTGACCGAGAACCTGGCACTCGATGAATTCGATCGCGTCCATTCTGTCTTTAAAGTTGTCCTCGCTGAAGAGGGCTGGATTTTTTCCGATGGCCTCCAGGCACGTCTTCATTTCGGAGATGCCCGTGGGGGATGGAAGGCGAAGGTTGCCGAGGTCCAATCCGTTTGTGGCCAACTTATGCGTCGGTTCGATGTTCTGTTTTTCTTTCGCGCTAAGTTTGCCTTTTCCGACGTCCCAGTCAACCCATTGAGATGATTTCATTCCAACGCGGTTATCCCTGCATTGAACATGCCCGCAGGTCCGGGATTGGCAAAGATGCTTATTCCGTTCTCAGGCTTTTGACGGGGTTCATGATCGCGGCTTTGATGGAATGGTACGATACGGTAACGAGCGCGATCAATACGGTGACCGCCCCCGCGGTGGCGAACATCCACCAGTCCAGGTCGATCTTGTAGGCAAAATCCTGCAGCCAGCGGTTCGAGCTCCACCAGGCTATGGGCATCGCCAGCACGATGGCCACGAGGACCAGTTTGATGAAGTCGCTGGAAAGGAGTTGCACGATGCTGGCCATGTTGGCACCGAGCACTTTGCGGATGCCGATCTCTTTTGTGCGTTGCTCGGCCGCGTAGGTGGCCAGACCAAAGAGGCCCAGGCACGATACGATCACGGCCAGCGCGGAGAAGAACAAAATGATGGTGCCGCTGTTTTGTTGCGTGCGATACTGTGCGTCGAGGGCCTGGTCCATGAACTGGTATTGGAGGGCAGCCTGGTCTTCATGTGTTTTGTAGATCTTCTCGACGCTGGCTACGGCCTCATGCGTTTGCCCAGGTTGCGTTCTCACAAAAACGCCAGAATAATCCCGGTTCGCCCAATAGCGGAAAATAAAGGGTTCGATGGCTTCCGTCATGGGGCGGAAATGAAAGTCTTTCACCACGCCCACCACGGTGCCTTCTGTGCCCCAGAGGGTAACCTGTTTGCCGATGGCTTGCGCGGCGGTCCATCCCATCCGGCGTGCAGCCGTCTCGTTGAGCATGTACCCACTCGAATCGGATCTACCCGGCACGAAATTTCTGCCCGTAGCCAGCGTCATGCCCATGGTGCGCAGGAAATCGGCGTCGGTATTGACTTGTGTGATCAGAAACTTATC
Organism: Chryseolinea soli; assembly: GCF_003589925.1. Lineage (NCBI taxonomy): Bacteria > Pseudomonadati > Bacteroidota > Cytophagia > Cytophagales > Fulvivirgaceae > Chryseolinea > Chryseolinea soli. Next base: position 106,802 of record NZ_CP032382.1, read on the forward strand.
GTCGGCCGGCTGTCCCTCCCAGGCTATCGACCACGTGGAATTGGTGACATCGACCATGTTGTTGGTTGCCGGAGCCACTGAGACAATGCCGGGTTGATTTTCCAATTCATTCTTAAACGTCAGCGCCTTGCCGTTGAGTTTATTTTTAAGCCGGATGTACAACAATTGTTCGCGGTCAAATCCGAGCTGCTTGTCCTGGATAAAACGGAGTTGTCTGTAGATCACGATCGAGGCGATCACCAGCATCACAGCAAACATAAATTGCCCGACCACGAGCGTGCGCCGGAACGTGATGCCTGAACGGACTTTCAAAAAGCCTTTCAACACCTTGACCGGAGAAAAACTCGAGAGGAAGAAGGCGGGGTAAAGCCCGGCCAATAAACTGATGACTACCGTGGCCAGCAGCACGGCCACCAGGAACCCGGTCTTTTCAAAGGGTACGTAGAGTGATTTACCGGAGATCTCGTTCAGCAAGGGCAAGAAGAGTTGCAGCACGGCCAGTGCCACCACCACGGCCAGCGCGGTGAGCAAGAACGACTCCACCAGAAACTGCGCGACGAGTTGCTTATACATCGCACCGATCACTTTGCGTACGCCCACTTCCTTGGCGCGATGCGTGGCCCGCGCCGTGGACAAGTTCACAAAATTGAACAGCGCGATGAGCAACACCATCAGGCCGACGGCAAAAAAGATGCGCACATACACGATGTCGCTCGTCAGCGCGTCGTCGCTGTTGAAATCAAAGTGGGAGTGCAGGTAGATGTCTTTCATGGGCTGCAGCAAGAGCGTGCGGGCTTCGTCTTTTGAACCGATGTCGGAATAGCGGTCGATATAGGTTTTTAGCTTGTGATCGAATGCTACCGGGTCGGCCGACGGGTATAATAACAGATAGGTATAGTACGAGTTGTTGTCCCATTTGAAATAATCATACTTCTCCACCGTCAACATCGATAGCAACACACCATAACGGATGTGGGAGTTTGCGGGAGGATCGTCAACAATGCCGGTCAGTGTCAGGGTATAGTTCCCGCCGTAGCTGGTCATGCTGATGGTCGTTCCCAGGAGGTTGGGTTTGGTTGGCCAGTCCGGCCCCAGCAATTGGGACGCTACCGACCGGGTGAGCACGATCTCGTCGGGCCGGAGCAATGCCTGGGCGGGGTTGCCCTTTAGCAATTTGAAATCAAACATCGAAAAAAAACTATTGTCCACCAGGCGGATGTCGGCGGGCTCCAGGTGTGTTTGTCCCACCTCCAGTATGCCCATGGTCCTGCCCAGCCGGCAGCTCTGCTGCACTTCTGGAAAATCCGTTTTCATTGCCGGGCCTAGCGGGCCGGGGGTACAGGCCACGTCATAGAGCACGCCCGCTTGTTTTTGTTTTTCGATTACGCGATAGAGATTGGGCAGGTTCCGGTGGAACTTATCAAAACTGAATTCATCATGGATGAAAAGCCCAATGCCCAAACAACAGGCCAAGCCTGTGGCCAATCCCGTGATGTTGATAAGCGAATAGGCTTTACCGTTGACAAGATTTCTCCATCCGTAGCGAAAGTAGCTCTTATACATAAATCCCGGTGTTAGGTGATGCTATGTGACCGCTTTTTTGACATGAAGAATTGTGCCAAGATGTAAAACGCCGAAAGCCGTCTGTCTCCACAGCCGGAGCCACTGCGGGTTGTCCGCGGTCGGACGGAATCGTCTGAATATGATCAGGCGAATGTCTTCCATCCTGCTCCTTCACAAAACGGCTAAGACATTATGTATGGATTTGGGTGGTCGATGAGTATTGTCATCAGCGGATCGCCGGTGCGTGCCGGTCACTCCAACAGCCGGACCACTTTTATGAACCTCGCTTTGTAGTGGGAGCCTAATGTTGTCTCGTTCACACCCCATGACTTCCCGGAAGAAGAATGTATAAACTTGATGGTGTCGGAGGCTTGTATGACGATGCCGACGTGACCTACTTTTCGCACTTTTTTATTGGTGCCTGTAAATAGAATCAGATCGCCGGGCATGGCGTTTTTGAGGTCTACTGTTTTACCCACGTTCGTGAAAGCAATAGAGCTCCGCGGAACGGTAATATTAAAATGATGGAATACATACTGAACAAACCCGGAACAGTCGAATCCTTTTTTCGGGTCGGAGCAGGCGTATTTATAAGGCGTTCCTTTTAAGGTCTGTGCAAAGGTGATAAGTTCCTCCGCCTTGCTCTTTACCATGTCACTTTCAGCAGGCTTACCGAACGGAACTCGCACCGTGTCGGCGATTTTATAGTGATCTCTCGTTGCCAGTGATATGGGGTGATGGAATCGATTCTTTACCGGGGGAAGGAAAGAGAAAACGGGGAGAAAAATATGTATTACCAGAACTTTGAGCATCAACAAATTTAACAGATCATGCTCAATTACACATCATCGCTTGCGAAGCATCATGCGGCCGGCAAAGTGTCATTCAACAAAAAATAACTTTTATCCGCATTAGATGCCGTTTATCGGTCATTCATGAAGGGAAAAGAAATTTCTTTGTCAGACAAATAATTCAGTATCTCCAACATTTTTTTCTACTGGGAGGCATTTTGGTTCGATAACCTGGCTTTCACCCGGTTATTTCGCTTCGTGAAATTCCCCAAAATGCCAGAGCACGCCCGAGGGGTCGTGCATAAAGCATTCTCTTCCCCAGCTTTCTTCCCGGACGGGAGTCAGCTTTACATTTTTATATTTCTGATGGAGCCCCAGGCTTTGCAATTCTTTCCAGTAGCGATGCACATCGTCCACTTCGAGAAACAGCATCAAATTGTTTATCCAGTCTTCGACATAAGCGTTCTGCAAATAGAATCCCAACGTGTCCGTAACCCGGAAGTAAGACATGGTTTTATCGATTGGGGACTCTTCAAATCCCAGTTCTTTATAGAATTGCCTCGACTCCTCGAAGTTCTTTGCGCCGATAAAGGCCCGGATCGATTTTGCTGCGTGTTTCATGTGGTTATGGCTACTTCTTTTTATTCTTACCAGCCAATTTAGGATATTTTCAGTTCCCGCCTGTCGTTGACCTTGCGCTTCCCTGAAAATGTAGACTTCCATCCCTGATTCCCGCCGGGTCTTTCAAGAAAAAGTTGGATATTCGTTCGAAGAAATAAACTTATCCCTACCAAACAGGCCCAGGCCATGGCAGTTAAAGATCAACGGGTGAAATCCTCTTTCCATTATTTTTTTGTCTTTCTTGGGATCATCACCTGTTTCAGTTGCACCTATCATCCCAAACAGAAGCGGCTGGGCGAGTCCAGGAACAGCGACAAACTAATTCTCAGGACCTTCTACAAAAAGCCAAATGATACCATTGCCTTCCGCCGGATCCTGGCCAGCGACACGGAGATCGTGCTGCAAAGCGGACAACTCTACATCGACGAATATGCGTTGACGCATCAACGCTTTGGCTCGATCCTAAAATTCAAAAACAGACCCAACGTCATCGACTCCCTGTCGCTGCTCTATGAAAAAGAAGGATGGGTCCCAAAACTGGGAAAAGAAAGGGATGTCATGTTCATTCAAATCGTTCCAGACTCCACCATGACCAATCTGGAAGCATTCGGATTCGTGGACTTGAGACAAACCGTAGAGGACAAAATTGATGAGGCCTTGAAGCGCGGAAATCTTGGGGAATGGTTTGCGGGAGATATGGGGGCCGGCGGAAATATGTTGTTCTTTATCGACGACTGGGACAGTGCCACTGAACTGGTGCTGGAAGTATTGAATGACGAAGGATTGCTGGGACACGTATTGGTCACAAAACGGATTATGACGGGGGAGAATGATTGGAATTATGAGATCGTTTATCCGGTGGAGTTTGAGGGGGTATTTAATTCGATGTGATGGTCAGGAGCCAGAATCCAGGAGCCAGGAGCCAGAATTCAGTAGCCAGTAGCCAGTAGTCAGTAATCAGTAATCAGTAATCAGTAATCAGTAGCAGTAATTAGTAGCCAATATCCTGATAGTCGGTGGTCTATCGTCTTTCGGGCAATTGATTTGTGTCATCGTGAAAAAAGTTTGGGTAAAAGGTAAAGTCTGTTCTAAAAGTAAATTCTGTTCTATACTTCGTCGTTCCGGGTTTGTAGCATTACGTGGTCAAAAAAAACAAATGCCATGAAATGGATTACGCGTGAACGTCCGAAGATTGATCGCATTGCCTGTCCTTGGCTGATCAAGAATTTTGTTGACCGGGAGGCTGAATTCATTTATGTTCCTAAGGAGCAGGTGTTCAGCAAGGCAAAAGAACTGGAGGCTATCCCGTATGACATTCCTGGCGCGGAATATTCGCATGAGGGGGACTTCTGCACTTTTGATTACATCGTCAAGAAGCATCACCTTGCCGATCCGGCCATCGATCAGTTGGCGGTGATCGTGCGCGGGGCGGATACCGATAGCTTTGAACTGGCGCCACAGGCTGCCGGGCTTTGGGCTATTTCTGCGGGGCTGTCTTATAATGTTAAAGACGACCAGGAGCAACTTGTGATCGGGATGAAAATCTATGACGCGCTGTACAGTTGGGCAAAGTACGTGCAGGGTGAGAAACATAACTGGAGCCCAGCGCTTTAAAGTATGCCATCCCCGCACACGTTAAAGCAAAGCATTGCAAATCCAGTGCGGAACTTGGGCCGTCCCGTTGCTTTACCCAATTGACCGTAGCCGTAAAAAAAAGGATTGTAGCGCCCTGACACCGTGAGAACTTTTACTGAATTGACCTAACTTAGCGAAACCCACCATTTCTCTCCCAAATTGACTTGTATTTTACACAAAAAAACCGATGAAAATATTTTGGTTCGCCATCGGGTTATTGACCGCTACCACCGCAAACAGTCAGACCCTTCATGAGTTATTGAAACAAGCTGAAGCCAACTACCCGTTGCTAAAGGCAAAATCGCTTGAAGTACAAGCCGGTCAAAATAATATCGCCACGGTAAAAAGTTCTGCGCTCCCATCATTGGATGCGGCCTACCAGGTGAACTATGCCACGTATAACAACATCACCGGCATGGCGATGCCGCAGTATTTTGTACCCATCAGTGGGCCGCCGTCATCTGACAATACTTCGAGTGGCGTGTTTGGCAGCGTGGGTAGTCTGCTGTTAAAATGGGAACCCTTTACGTTTGGTCAGCGGAGTTCACGTATCGACTTGGCAAAAACGGGTGTCCAATACAACGAAGCCGATGCACGCAACGAAATATTCAAACATCAGGTAACGGTCATTAACACCTATCTCGATGTGCTCATGGCGCACGAACTCATGAAGGTTTATTCAAAAAACCTGGAGCGTTCAAAAGAGAATCTACGGGCTGTGCGTACCCTTACCGTGAGCGGCTTGCATCCCGGTGTGGATACAGCCCTGTTTCATGGAGAAGTGTCGCGCGCCCGGATCGAGTTGCTCAATCATCAGAAATATCTTGAAACACAACAAGCTACCTTGTCGGAACTACTGGCCAGTGATGCCCCTGGCTATACACCCGACAGCAGTTATTTTCACAAGCTCCCTTCACATTCCGGGGACACGTTGGCTTCAGGTCATCCCTTACTGAGTCTTTCCGAGAGTAAGCTCCAGATCCGGCGTCAGCAACAAACATCCATCCGGCGAACGCTCAATCCCAACCTCTCCGTATGGGCCACCGGCTATGCGCGTGGTTCCGGTATTCGCTACGATGGTGTTGTCAACTCAAGTGATGGCCTGTCTTTTAGCCGGTATAATTATGGTGCCGGTCTCCAGCTTAGTGTGCCGTTGCTCCGCTTTCTTGAAGTCCGGCCCCAGCTTCGTCAGCAAAGCGCTTTGATCAGCGCAGAAGAAGAGCGGCTCAGCCAGGTGAAACTCGAACTGAACAAACAAAACAAAGTCGCAGACCTCACCTTCCGGAACGCGCTGGAAGTGGCAAAGGAAAGCCCGGTGTTTTATCGGTCGGCCGAATTCTCTTTCCGCGCTTTGACCACCCGCTACAACTCGGGACTCACCAACTATGCCGATCTGATCCAGGCGCAATACAGTTTGGTGAAAGCCGAAACAGAGCTGAAACAATCTTACCTGGAAGCCTGGAAGGCACTCTTATACAAAGCAGCGGTTCAGGGTGACATCGCTATATTTTTAAATCAAGTCCAGTAAGCCGTATGAATTTAATCCAAGGTGCTTTACGCAAACCCATCACCGTCATCGTGGCGATCATTGCTATCCTCGTCTTCTCAACCGTCGCCATCCGGAATTCAAAGGTCGATATTTTTCCAACATTGGGGCTGCCCACCATCTACGTAGCCCAAACCTATGGCGGGCTTTCTCCACAACAGATGGAAGGCTTTATTACGTCGTACTATGAATACCACTTTTTATATATCACCGGGATCAAGTATGTGGAGAGCAAATCCGTTCAAGGGGTGGCGTTGATCAAGTTGCAATTTCACGAGGGAACGGATATGGCCACGGCGATGGCGGAGACGGTGTCGTATGTGAACCGTTCCCGTTCGTTCATGCCGCCGGGAACACTCCCGCCTTTTATTATGCGCTATGATGCGGGGTCGGTCCCGGTAGGTCAATTGGTGTTTAGCAGCGAGACAAGATCATTGAATGAAATTCAGGACCTGGCCTTGTTCAAAGTGCGACCGATGTTCGCTTCCCTGCCGGGTGTGTCCGCGCCGCCACCGTTTGGCGGAAACCAGCGAACCGTTTTGATAAAAGCCGACCCGGAAAGAATGAGAAGCTATGGCCTCAGCCCGGACGACCTGGTTACCGCCATTGCCAAAAACAACACCATCTCCCCTGCTGGAAATATTCGCGTGGGCGACTTTGCATTGATCACCCCTTCCAACAGTGTAGTCGACAATTTTAAAGAACTCGAGTCCATCCCGCTCAAACCGGGAACCGGTGCATCGGTCTATGTACGCGATGTGGCCAGTGTCGAGAATGGAGCGGACATCACGTCAGGATATGCGCTCATCAATGGAAAACGTTCCGTCTACATCCCTGTCACCAAAAGAGCGGATGCGTCGACATGGGATGTCGTGCAAAACATAAAGAAGGCTTTGCCCGAAATGCAGGCGGCGGTTCCCGGCGACATCAAAGTATCGTATGAATTGGATCAATCCGGATACGTCATCAATTCTCTCCGAAGCCTTATGTTTGAAGGAGGACTGGGTGCCCTCCTGACGGGGTTAATGGTATTGTTATTTTTAGGCGACCGGCGCAGCGCGATCGTTGTTGTGCTTACCATACCCCTCGCGTTGCTTTCCGCGGTGGTGTTCCTACACCTCTTTAAACAGTCTATCAATATTATGACGCTGGGCGGTCTGGCGCTGGCTGTGGGCATACTGGTTGACGAGGCTACCGTTACGGTTGAGAATATTCATCATCACCAGGAAACTGGAAAGTCCAAGGCCCGGGCCATCATCGATGCCTGTAAAGAGATCGCATGGCCCAAGTTTTTGATCCTGCTCTGTATCCTTGCTGTATTTGTGCCTGCGCTCTTTATGGCAGGTGTTCCGAAGGCGATGTTCCTTCCCCTCTCCATGGCTGTGGGCTTTGCCATGATCGCTTCCTTTCTGCTGTCACAAACTTTTGTTCCCGTAGTTTCCAACTGGCTATTGAAAGCGGGGACCAACTCCAGTAACTCCAGGTTTGAACGGTTTAAGGTATGGTATGTCCGTTTCACCCGCGAGCAATATGAGCGTTCAAAAATTCTGGCGCCCATATTTTTAATCCTGGCGCTGGCAACTGCCTTGGTTTGCTATCAATTTATCGGCACCGAAATATTTCCCAAAGTGGACGCAGGACAATTTCAAGTCCGCCTGCGGTTGCCCACCGGCACGCGCATTGAGCGCACAGAGACGGCCACTAAGCATGTATTGAAAATTATTGACCGGATCGCGGGAAAAGACAACATCGAGATCACTTCTTCCTTTGCCGGGTTACAGCCCCAAACCTATGCCATCAACTCGATTTTCCTGTGGACCAGTGGCCCGCATGAAGCGCTGCTGAAAGTGAAGTTCAAAACCACCTCGGGTATTCGCCTGGAAAAGTTCAAGGAACAACTTCGCGACAGCTTAAAAAAAGAAATACCTGCCGCGCTTATTTCATTTGAGCCGGCCGACCTGGTGGACCAAGTCATGAGCCTGGGCACAACCACGCCAATAGAAATCGCCGTGCAGGGCAAGAACCTTGCAGAGGGCCGCGCCTATGCAGAAAAGGTCAAGAAGGAGTTAGAGAAAATTCCATACCTGCGAGATATACAGTATGGTCTTCCCTTGGATTATCCCAGTCTGCAGATCAACTATGATCGCGTGCGCGCCGGGCAGATGGGCGTGTCGGTAGAGCAGGCTGCCAAATCGGTGCAAGCCGGAACGTCTTCCAGCCGTTTGACCCAACCCATGTACTGGCTCGACAAAGCGGCCGGTAATGCTTACCAGGTACAAGTGGAATATCCTCAATTCAGAATGAACAGCCCTGACCAAGTTGAGCAGATCCCCATCGATAGCAAAGGCGACCAGAACATTTACCTGCGCGACGTGGCCGACTGGAAGAAAACAAACACCATCGGGGAATACGACCGCCTCAATCAGCAACGCTACATTACGGTGACGGCCAACCTAAACCAAAAAGATCTGGGGTCCGCGGTCAAAGATGCCAACCAGGCCATAAAGAATATTGGCGAGATCCCCCAGGGCATGAAGATCTACCTTCGCGGGCAGGCTGAAATGCTGAACCAAACCCTGCGCGAGCTGGGCATCGGATTGCTCCTAGCTGTCGGTATCATCTTCTTATTGCTGGCCACCAACTTTCAATCTTTTGGTCTCTCGTGGTCGATACTCGCCACGGTGCCGGCGGTCATTGCCGGATCATTTCTGCTTTTGCTGGCGACGGGGAAGACGCTCAACATTCAGTCGTTCATGGGAACGATCATGGCGATCGGTGTTGCCGTCGCCAATGCAATACTTCTTATTACAAACGCCGAATCGCTGCGAAGGCAGCCTATGGCCGGCGTGAACGTAGGACTGGAAGCTGCCCGGAATCGCCTGCGTCCGATTCTGATGACCAGCATCGCCATGATCGCCGGGATGATCCCGATGGCCGTCGGCTTGGGAGAAGGAGCAGAACAAACCTCGCCCCTTGGAATTGCCGTGATCGGAGGTTTGCTTTTTTCCACAGTGACCACATTGTTTGTTTTACCCGTCGTGTATAATCAGATCTCAGGAAACAAACCCTACATCAGTGCATCCCTTGATCCGGATGACGAGGCCAGTAAAAATTTCGGACAATAGTTTTAACTTCAATTGAACAGCTACATGAAATCCTTTGTAATCGTTTTGCCCTTTGCTATACTGCTCTCGTCATGCGGAAAACCTCATGGAACGCCATCTACCGCGAGTGAAGTAAAAAAAATAGACACACTCCACGTGTTGTCTTTGAAAAAAGGAAAAGTGGAGCGGCAAACATCCTTGCCTGGTGAACTCCTGGCCTTTGAGCATGTGGAGATCCATCCGAAAGTAAACGGTTATATCAAGCAATTGAAAGTGGACATTGGCTCGACGGTAAAGAAGGGACAGGTATTGGCCATCATCGATGCGCCCGAAATCCAATCGCGACTGGGAGAAGCCAACGGAAAACTTCAGGCGTCGAAAGCAAAGTTTCAAACCAGCCTGGAGACCTACAACCGCATAAAAGATGCCGCAAGAACAGAAGGCGTGGTTTCTCCCAATGAATTGCAAAAAGCAAGAAATCAGATGCTAACCGATAGCGCGGACTATAGCGCCGCCCGCTTTTCGGCGGCATCCTTCCAGCAGGTCGGGAACTACCTGGCCATTACGGCACCTTTCAACGGCATCATCACGCAACGCAATGTCAACGAGGGTGCCTATGTCGGCTCGCCAAATGAAAAACCCATTCTTGTCATTGAGGATAATTCGAAGCTAAGATTGCGCGTGGCCGTGCCGGAGGCGATGACCGGCGTCTTGCTGAAAGACAACCAAGTGAAGTTCTCTGCCAAAAGTAATCCCAACCAGCTCTTTGATGCCACCCTGATGCGGAAGGCAGGAAGCATCGATGCCGCCACGCGAACTGAGATCTGGGAGTTTGAGGCCAAGAATGAAAAGAACCTCCTGAAGCCGGGCTCCTTTACCAACGTGGTCATGAACATTTATCGCGGAGAAGATTCATACCTGGTCCCGTTCTCGGCCGTCGTGACGACGCTGGAGAAAAAGTTTGTGATCAAAGTATCAAAAGACTCTACGCATTGGATAGACGTTTCGCAGGGGTTGAACCTGCCGGACAAAACCGAGATCTTTGGCAATCTCAAAGAAGGTGACACGCTGGTCGTTAAGGGAAATGAAGAGCTGAAGGCAAAAGAGCGGGTGGCTGTGAAATTTGACAAATAAATCCAGTTTCTCTCCAGAATGTCGGCGTAGCTTAACTTCAACAAAGGATCTATGAAAACCGTCGGATTTCTCTGTCTCGGATTTTTCCTCTTCGCCGCAGCACGGGCCCAGGTACAAACCATTGTGTTCGTCTGTGAGCACGGATCGGCCAAGAGTGTCATTGCAGCAACTTATTTTAACAAGCTCGCCAAAGAAAAAAATATACCTTGGCAAGCCGTGTCGCGCGGCACGCATCCGGATTCTGAGATTTCGCCAAAGACGAAAAAACTCCTCCTCGAAGATGATCTGCTGGATACGTCCTTCATTCCTAAAAAGCTGACCCAGGACGATGTAGATACCACCCGGCAAGTCATCCTTTTTTGCAGCCTGCCGCAAACTATTCAAGGGAAGGGAAAGACCAGCCATTGGGAAGTAAATGCCGTGAACGATGACTTTCAAAAACTCCGGAGCGATATCGTCTCCAGGATCGCGCCGCTCGTAGACTCGCTGGCGAAACATTAAGCTATTCGCAGGTGATTTATCCTGTTTTTTTTGAAGATTGTACCCGTGAAGGCATTCTCAATACATATCTTATGCACGCTTTTGGTTCTAACCGTCAGCATCTCGTTGCAAGCCCAAGACTTCGGTTGGATAAAGGGAGTTGTCAAAGAAAACAATAAGCCCGTTGAGTTTGCTAACGTATTCTTAACACTCCCGCGGGACACCACGAAGATTGTCCTCGGCGTTGTGACCGATAGCGACGGAAGGTTCCTTCTGGATAACGTGCCGCCTGAAGACTATACGCTCAACATCCGGATGATCGGCTTCACGCTGAAACAACTCCCCATTTCTATTCGCCCGGGAGCACAAAACATTGATCTCCATGAAATAGCCATCGAAGCCGATGTCCATCAGTTAAATGCTGTTGAAGTGACCGCCATGCGTGATCTCATTCAGCGAACGGAGGAAGGCTATGTGGTAAAGGCCTCCGAAAACATCACACAGATTGGCGGGTCGGCTGCCGACCTGTTAAAAAACATGCCGGGTGTATTGGTGAATTCCGACGGTGACGTGACCATTCGTGGCAAAACTCCGTTGACACTAATCAATGGTCGTATTTCCGGCATCGCCGGGATCGACCGCAGCGCACAGTTGGAAAGAATTCCCGCCAGCAGCATCGAGCGTATCGAGATCATCAACAATCCGTCGGCTAAATATGATGCCGATGCCGAGGGGGGTATCATCAACATTGTCTTAAAGAAAAATGAAGATCGCGGTACGAACGGAGCGTTCGCTGTCGGCATGGGACGGGGCAGCCGCTACCGGCTCAACGCGTCCATGCTTTTAAATCATAAAACCCGAAAATGGAATGTTGGTGCGGCCTATGACAACTGGTATACCACACGCACCCGGCGGGTAACGGGTGATCGCATCAACTATGATTTGTCCGATGAGCATTTTCTTGCCCAAAGAAGGTTTGACGAGCGCCTGATCTTCTATCAAAACGCAAAGACCACCGTCGACTTCACCCCCAACGAGAAAAACAGTTTTAATTTTGAAGCGCTCTGGGCCTTTCCTGGCGAAAACAATAACGAGACATTAAAGAACACCTATACAACTTCCGAAAACGAATTTACAAGCCGAAACCAGCGTCATTCCAACGAGATCCGGAGAAGTCATGCCCTGGAACTCTCTCTCCTCTATACCCGGCATTTTGACAACCCCGCAAAATTGCTTTCTGTCAACGTCAGCAACACGTTCAACATCGAGAAAGAAAACACGGACATCGACACACAGCCGCTTACGGAACAGGACGATGCATCGGGTGACATTTCACTACAACGAACGCACGTGTACCAGAAAACCAACCTCGCCAATATAGCCCTTGACTATGCGCAGCCTATCGCAAAAAATGGCACACTGGAAATGGGTTATAAAAGCATCTTCCGTTATCTGAATTCAGATTTTATAAGAGCAAATTTTACGAACGAGGAATACATCACAGACCCATTGAATAGTAACATCTTTGACTTCCATGAGCAAATCCACGCTGTCTATACACAGTTTACAGGATGGACTGGCGAAAAAGAAGCACCTTTGTGGAAATACAATGCAGGGCTTCGCGCAGAGAAGGTTTGGAACAATGGAAAGACGCGCGATGACTCCGAGGCCTTTAAAAATGAGTACTTCAACTTATTTCCCTCGGCCAATCTTTTTTACTATACACCCCAGCGAAACTACTTCAAGCTGAGCTACACCCGAAGGATTGCACGACCCGGCCTGGGCCAATTGAATCCCTTTACCGATATCACGGATTCCTTAAATCAACATTCCGGGAATTCCAGGTTAAAACCTGAAATCATTCATGCCTTTGAGTTGGGTTATAATTATACGTTGCCGAAAGCATCGCTGTCGCTATCGGCGTTCTATCGACTGAGAAAGAACGCTATATTCTCCTATACGATACTGGACGAAAACGGCGTGGCCCTTTCCTTGCCGATGAATTTTGGCACGGCTTCTACCCTTGGCATGGAAGCGATCGCGTCTTACAATCCATTTTCCTTCTGGAGTATGAATCTCAGTCTCTCCGCCTATCAGACGCATATCGACAATACCGAATCGGGCGCGGAGTTATCCACCAACCTCGTAAGCTGGTATTCAAAACTCATTCAAAATTTCACGCTCTTCAAGGAAAGCAAGCTACAAGTCATTGGGAACTACACGTCACCTTCCGCCGTTCCACAGGGCAAGTCGATCGCAGTCTATTTTGTGGACATTGGATTTCAACAACGCATCATGAAGGGGAAGGGAAGATTGGGGCTCGTCGTCACGGACGTTTTCAACACACAGCAATACGGATTTATCACCTCCGACTACAATTTCGAGTCTAACCGACACGTCAAGATAGATACCCGGGCTGTTTTGATAACCTTTGGATATACGTTTGGCACTTCATTCAAAGAAAATTTAATGGATAATAAATTTGAGAATGATTAGGCGATCCGGCAATCGCGATAGTGGCTGGCAATGGTCACGAAAAATTATAATTTCTAAAAAAGCTTCCGCAATTCCATCATGGCCTGATGCGACGTGTTCAGCCGAATGAGTCCTCGCCGGGGACGGTCGAGGTCCAGGGTGATATAGACGACCACCGAGGTGAGCACACAAAAGCCGACGGCAACAAACCAATCCAAGCGTTCTTTCCCTGCAGACGAATAGCCCAGGTAGAAAGCCGTCGCCAGAGACAGCACGAACAACATCGTTACAATGGAGTCGGGGACTCGGGCAAGCTCCGCCATCAGCCGAGTGGTGCTGATATCGAGCATGTCGTTCAAGGCGGGGATCATTTGCAGGGTGGCGGCATAGCGGTCGGGTTGGTGCGACAATTTTGCGGCGCGGGCCCATAACTGCGTTCCATAGGTGTCGGCTTCGCTTTTGGCTTTCTCTGCTTCTACAATATCCTGGCCGACTTCAAAATAACGTATGCGCGCTTCTAAATAGTGATGGAAGTCGTTCCGGAAAGCGGTGCGCTCCTCTTCCGGATAGAGGTCGGCGCGCAGGATGGCTGTGCCGATAGCGTTGGCTTCGTCAACGATATTTTCTCTCCGGGTATCATACCGGCTCGCGCTCATGCCGAAGGTGAAGGCTAACAGAAACGCCAGCAAGCCGAGCATGGCCGAGATCGTGGTTCCCATTGCACTCCCTTCGCGCTCAGCATTCGTCTTCATGCGTTTCAACCCCACTTTCCAGCCCGCGTAGATGCACACCAACATGAGCACCAGTAGGATTGTTACCAGCACTTCTGCCGCGGTCTCATAGATAAATGATCGGTGGAGCATATCCGTAATATATAAATCTAATAAAATAGCCGACTGAATCCCAATGACAATGGGTTTCACTCCAAGGGAGCGGATACCGCTCACCGGCAGATGACATGGAATATTTCATTCGCAGTTGCATGGAAGTGTAAATTTTCTGCTCTATCTTTCATCACCCCCGCAACTGTAAAATCAGCGGCGCCCACATAGGCGGCGACTGGTATTCAATCTTTTATCAATGAATCTTCGCCTCCAAAATTTTTCTGGCCATTTGTCGGACACTGCCAAATCGTGAACTTATCATAGCTCAGTTCAAACTGAGGTACTGAATAATCAGCACGCATGCGGTCGATCCGATAGCCGGCCAACGTGGATAACCGAATCTTTGTTTACACCTATGACGTTAACATCGCCAAAAAAGAAATTCCTGCTCCTTGTTATTTTGTTCCTCTCCTGCCTGCTTTGCAAGGCGCAGCCCACCAACGGTTATGTGATCTCCTGGCAGGACGACACCCTACAAGTTAAAATCTTTTACATCGATATCCTCAATCTGCAGCAGGTATTGCGGGTTGAGTCTCCCCGGGGTGGCATAGAGCTTCTCTATCCGGAGGACATCAAGGGGTTTGCGTTGTACAAAAATACGAACCTCAAGCTCATCGATTTTTCCAACTACGCGCTCGATAAGATCTATCCGAAGGAGCCTCAAAGGGGACTCCTCGCCGGGGAGCTTTCTTCCTTGAGCCGCCCAAGCAAACTTGATCTGTTTGACTCTTTAAGCGCACAGCGGGGCTATGTAAGTTTTACAAGCCTCGGGATAGACAAAGACTTCTCCTTCTTTGCCAAGGAAGCTTTTGGAGCGCGGGATGGCATTCAGGTTTATGACTACTTTTATTTTGAAGTGCCAACGTCCAATCAAAGTCCCCTACCGATAAAATGGTTACACCGCGATCTCCTCACGTTTAAAGATGGTCGCTATGTACCCTACCCCGTGGGTGCTGGCGCGCGAAAATACAGAAAGTGGCTTGGCAACCTGGTCTCTGATTACGCCTTGTTATCGACGTTGGTGAAACGTAAAGAGTTTCCCCTGTCCTATAAATTCATTATCGATTCCTATCACGAATGGAAGTTCCAAAAATCCGCAACACCGCTTGCCGCCTCCGACACGCTTGTCGCGATGAGAGGGATCTTTGATGCTAAAAAGTATTACAAGCCCCGGAATTTCTTTTGGCCAACCTTCGCCGGTACGGGTTTGATATTGTTCCCAGGGATGATCTATGGGGTGTCGAAAGTGAACAAAGCTTTAAGGCATATAAATGAGATTCCCGTTCCCAATGTAAACCCCACCTATGCGCAGGACGAGCGATACAAATTGGGTTACCGGGTGATGGCCACGACAAAAAATCAGCGGGCGGTTGACCGGGGTGTTGTGCTGGGCACCTTACTTTGCGCGGCGATCTTGGTGCCCCTTGCCCTTTAAAAATTGCCTGCCAACTTGTTCCTGCAAAGGGCCACCGGAATGGTTAACATGTTCTATCGATCATCATTCCTTGATCGCGAATGATAGCCTTAAACCCCGGGTCATGGTTCGAACCATTGCCAGATCCAAATACACCTGCATCCCGCTTCATTCAGCATTTTTCACAACGTTAATTAACGGTTAAATATGCCCTTGCCGCGCTGCAAATCGCGGTGTCGCTCGAAAAGCTTTGTTCAACATCACATTTTCTCTAAATTCATTTGGCTCCACCAGGTTGTTGAAATGCACGCGTAAAAATGTTGTCTCCCGGTCGTATCTGTAAAATCAAACAATCCCCCTATGTCCCCCAAATCGCTAACGCAAGATGTGGAGTCAAGTTATTCGTCGCTGGAAGTTCTCAACCAGTTGAAACTGATCCTCTCTCATGAATTGTTCAACAATTCCGCGGTACTTTCCAATTTTTTAAAGTATATCGTTGAAGAAACGCTGGCCGGCAATCTCAAATCGCTAAAGGAATATACGATTGGCGTGAATGGCCTTGGCAAAAAGGCCGACTTCAATCCACAGATCGATGCCATCGTGCGCATCCACGCCGGTCGCTTACGGCGGCTGCTGGCGGAATACTATAATGGACCGGGCGCTCAGGACAGGATCTTGATCGAGGTGGTCAAAGGTTCCTACGTCCCGGTTTTCAGTCAGCGACATTCCAGGGAAGACTTACCCATGATCCTCTCGCCTTCCTTGAATGAGATCCGGCACATCACCCTTTCGAAAGTCTCTGTAGCGATCCTGCCTTTCCGCAATCTGTGCCCTACCAGCGATCACCAATATTTCGCCGATGCACTGGGTGAAGAATTTACGCGCGTCTTTAGTGCGTCGCAGGAGTTTTCGGTGATCGGCCATCACTCCACCTTGAAACACGCGGAGCTGCATACCGATCTGCATACCATCGGCTTAAAGCTTCATGCGCAATACATCATCACCGGTACGGTGATGAAAGACGAAAACCATTTTCGCATCACGGTCGGGTTGCTGGAGACCGATCTTCGGACACAGTTGTGGTCGAAAGTCTTTGAATATGAAACCAAAGTAGGATTCCTGCAGGTTCAGGATGAAACGATCCAGGATGTTTATACCGCGTTGGGTGGGCCGTTCGGTTTTATTGTCCGCCACAGTGCGCTCACATCAAAAACGATCTCCGAAGACTCCATCGCGTTCGATGCTGCGCTTTACAATTATCAATTTCAAACCAACTTCTCTTTTTTCAGCTATGCCAAGACGCGCAAAGTATTGGAGGTCATCCTGCAAAGCAATCCCCAATTCCCGACAGCCCTCGGCATGCTGTCGGAGCTCTATCTCTGGGGTCACATGTTAGGATACCCCACGGTGGAAGACCCGGTCTCGACAAGCTTGCGCCTGGCACACAAAGCCCGGAATATTGACCCGCTCTCTAAGTACGCCTGCTTTTCTTTTTTATGGGCTTCCTTATATACGAAAGGGAACGAGAGCATTCAACACGAGATCGATCAACTCCTGAATCAAAATCCTCCTGCCACCCTGGACGCCGCCAAGTTCGCCACGCTGTTGGTTTGGGGTGGTCATTACGACGGCGCCGAGACGTTATTGGAACAAGCGATCAGGCTTCACCCCCACTATCCGTGGAGTTTTGACCTGGCCTTGGGCCTGCTCTGCTTCAAGGATGGCCGCTATGCCGAAGCCCTGGAAATCATCGACCGGATCAGCGTCACCGACGTTTACCTGGTAGACTTGTTAGAGATCGTTTTGTTAACCAAATCCGGATCGCCCAAGGAAGCCAAATTTTATCTGAACACCTTGGAAGAAAACTATTCTTTCATTGCCTCACACTTAAAAACATACCTCAGCAACTTCTTGCTCGACAAAGCCCTGGTCGACGAAATCCTCGAGGGCGTCCGCGAAGCCCACGAAGCTATCCGGTAGGTCTCCTCCGCTTAACGGTTAAGTAACCGTATAACCCTTGCCCTACGGATGTTCTGACTATACCTTTAAGTATAATCCTCAAGGTATTGCAAACGCTATATCCATTCCCCCCGGGAGTTCTTAGTCGCCAGGCTAAACTTCGTCTGATCTTCAAAAACATCTGCCTTCTTGTTTTTGCCCTGCTATCGTGGCAGGCGGCTGTCGCCCAATCGAGTGCTACGGCGCAAGACACGGTTTCCAAATTCGACAAGTTCAACAAAAAGGCGGAGGCGCTTTTCAAGATCATTCCCGTGCCCATCATCACGTATTCATCCGAAGCGGGTAACATCTTTGGGTTGGCAAAATTCAATCTCTTTCATCTTTCAAAAAAAGACACGATCTCCCGGCCCTCTAAACTCTCGGAAGTGGTAAGTTTTTCGACCAAGGGAAGAGTGAACGTCTCCATCTCGAACGATTTGATCTTTCGTGAAAACAAATACATGATCTTGAGCTATTTCAACTACAAGAAACAACCCGAATACCTGTTGGGGATCGGCAACGATGTATCCATTCACAACGCCGAACAGGTAACGATCGACCGGATCAAATTTTTTTCAACGGCCATGATCCGGGTAAAGAAATTCGTCTACGCGGGCATTGCCCTGGATGTGGCCGATTATTTCAAAGTCGAGACCGACAGCAACAGCTTTCTGATTCGCGACGAGGTGACGGGCCTTCACGGGGGAACCGATGTTGGTATTGGCGGAGCGTTTGCTTTGGACAGCCGCGATAACCGCTACAATGCCTACAAAGGCGAGCTCCTGTTGGCCACCGTTTTGTTTTATCCCGAATGGCTGGGCAGCTCCTTTCAATTTGCGCGCATAGAAGTAGACGCCCGTAAATATTACAACCCGTGGTTCAGACATGTCATCGCCGTCCAGGCCACGACCCTGTACACCACGGGTGACGTACCTTTTTATGATCTCGCGCAACTGGGCGGCGAAGACAAAATGCGCGGCTACTACAAAGGCGCGCTGCGCGACAAGATCTTGTTCGATGCCCAAATAGAGTATCGCATGCCGGTGTGGAACATCTTTGGTATCACTACCTGGATCGGAACAGGCCGTGTGGCCGATCAATACAAAAACCTCTCGCTCGATGGTTTCAGACTCTCGTTTGGCGGAGGCATACGGGTCCGTGTCGACACGAAGAACAACACCAACCTCAGGTTCGACATGGGTTTTGGCCCCGGGGGCGTGAGCGGTTTCTATTTCAACTTCGCCGAAGCTTTTTAAGATCTGCCACTACCAGGGCGTACGACTTATGTCGGGCTTACGATTTTATTTCGGATGGCATTCACTTTTTCGCTCAGTTCTTTTACCACCGCATCGTTCATGATCTCCAGCCCTTTGTTGGATGCGATCTTCTCTTCGACATTCAATTTTTGATACACCCCTATCAATTCTTCAAACGCATTGGCATAGTAAGGATAGTTCGGATTTTTATCGGGATCGTTCGGGTCGCTGTAGGTTTTCAGGAAATTATAGATATTCTGCACGTTGGCCCGTTGATTCAATGCGACTTTGAACAAAGGAACCAAAATCACCGTCCGGGCATCGCCGGGAAGCATGTCTTTCGGGTAAGACTCCAGTGTACCCAGCACCAGGTGAAGGTTTTCGATCTGATAAGCGGCCATGGCGATGCCGGCCAGCTTTTCCTTGTCCGTTCCCTGCAGCTGGCTTGTCGATTTTTGTAATAGATCGGTGACGACGCTTTTCACAGAGTCATTTTGGGCGATGTTGTCATTGTAGCGTTTCATTAAAAATTCCAGGACCCTCTTTTCGCCACCGATCGCTTTGCTCAATTCGTGAGCTGCCCCGAAGTATTCTTTTGTTGTCTTCGCTTGCTTATAGGCAATGCTATAGTTCAAGTCCGACAGGTATACGCCCAGGTTCGCAGCGGCTTTCACTTCGTTGCCGGTGTACTGCACGAAGCTCTTGGGGTCGCTCATCAGCTTCGGATTGAATTCGGCTGCCGTAAACTGGATTTGGGCAGCGACTTCCGCCGGCGCCATCAGGTTGTTAAAGAACATTTTTCGTTGCGCATCAAACGCCGTTGAGGTTTCGCTCGTGTCGGCGGTCACGGTCGCGCTCTCCGTCGTCTCTGTGCTCTTTTTGCAGGATACAGCTACTGATCCCAGCAGCAGAATAAATATTATCTTTTTCATATTGGGTTGGTTTAATGATTTATTTATATGACACTATTCCTTTTCGCTAAATTTGACGATTTCGGCCAAGTCGGATTTCTCACTGTTCCCATCGTCCATCCACGATTCGTAAAGTTTATATCCCAGCGACAAGATGACCGCGCCCAGAAACAGGCCCAGAAATCCAGTGGCTATAAAACCGCCAATAGCGCCGAGGAACACGACCAGCAAGGGAACGGGTGCTCCACGTCCCAGCAGGATGGGTTTTAAAATATTATCGGAGACCAGCGTCATAACACCCCAGATCGCGAACAGAATGCCCGTGGTCAGGTCGGCCGTATTGAACACATAGATGATCATGGGGATCATCACCGGGCCAACCCCAATTTGAATGACGGCAAAGATCAAACAAAACAACGTCCACAGCCCTGCTGCCGGAATGCCGGCCACTACGAATCCGATTCCCGATAAAAGTGTCTGAATGATCGCCACACCCAAAATGCCTTTCACCACGCTGCGGATAGTGGCTTCCGAGATGGCGACCAGTTCTTCTCCCTGCTTGCCCGCCAGCCTGACAAAGATCCGCTTCAAGGTATGACCGCCCTCCTTCGCATAGGCGAGAAACACACCGGCGATGATAATGGAAATCAAAAACGACAAAATGCCCGCACCTGTTTTCGCAATGAACGAAAGCGCAACGACACCGATCTTTTTGAACCCTTCAGGATGTTTGCTCACCGACGCCTGCAGGTTCTCGGAAGTCTCTTGCCAAACATTGACGAAAGGTTGTGCGAAAGCCGGCATTGCCTTGGCACGCTCACCGGGTGGTGGAATGGGGCTGCGTCCTTCGTTGATCATGGCCTTCAATTCGCGCATGCCGTCGATCAATGATCCCGACAGCAGGATGGTGGGCACGAGCAGGATCGCCAGAAAAACAATCGTGATCAGCGTGCTGGCCAACTTTCCGCGGCCTCCTAACTTCGTTTTCAATTTTGCAAACATGGGATAGACCGTGATGGCGATAATAAGTCCCCAAACGATCGGCATAAGGAAAGGCGACAGGATCCTGACACACCAGCCCAGAATAAACGCGAGCACGCCCAACTGAAGGACGACCTGGACGATGTATTTAATATCCTTTTTTGCTGATGTATTGTCCATTGGATTCGCGATGGTTTATGCCGGTTCTATAGTCATTCCGGAAAAGACGCGGTCAGCGCTCATCCTCAGTTCTTCACCAGCGCAGCCGGCGGGGGTGCTTTCTTATTTGCCTTGGGTTTGTCGGCCAGTGATTTGTAAAAAAACAAACGGATGATTTCGCCGTCAGTTAACGTAACCGATGCGCTCATGCCGTTGCTGATGTCGCGCAACTCTTCCTTTAACACGCCTTCGGAATTCTGATAGGCCGAACTTACTTTTTTGTCGAACTCGTCATAGCTGCCATCCATTTTTTGAACCTGGAGCCGGCCGGTTAATTTTCCACCCGACACATCAACCTTGCCCATAAAACACTGTGAA
The DNA here is from genome assembly GCF_003589925.1 of Chryseolinea soli. Taxonomy (NCBI): domain Bacteria; kingdom Pseudomonadati; phylum Bacteroidota; class Cytophagia; order Cytophagales; family Fulvivirgaceae; genus Chryseolinea; species Chryseolinea soli. The sequence continues at coordinate 128,132 of NZ_CP032382.1, forward strand.
TAGTCAGGGCTTCGAAGCGTGATGATCACATCTTGTGTGCCATCGGGAACAGCATTGGCCCCTCGCTCTTTGAACAGGGTGTACCATTCCTTAAAGCAATCGCCACTCGCGGCAGGTTTAGTGGGTTTGGATTGTGCAAATAAGCCAAGAGAGCAGAGGCTGATAAGAATAGCGAAGATTGATTTCATAACATTTACGTTTAATTGATGTTTGTAAAAATTTGATTTCAAGACAGGGTCTGACTACCAACCTCCACCCAACGCTTTATATAGACGCACAGTAGAGATCAATTGATTTTGCAAAGCGATCGATTTTTCAAGCTGAGCGTTATACAATTCCCGTTCAGAATCCAGCACTTGCAAAAATGATGTGTACCCATTATCGTAAAGCGCTTTTGAAAGCATCAACGACTTCTCGGTGGCAGCCACTTGCGTGAGCCGTGCATTGAATTCGTTGCGATAGGTTCGGATCTGCGCCAGCGAATTCTCCACTTCTGAAAACGCATTGAGGATCGTCTTTTCATAAGCGTAGCTCATTTGCTTTGCTACGGCCCGCTCGGCTTCCACCCGGCGTTTATTTTGTCCGAAGTGGAATATCGGGCCTGTTAATTGTCCCGCTACCGACCCGATAAAAGCATCGGATTGAAACAGGTTAGAGATCTCCGGGCTGGCCACCCCCAGGAATCCCGTTAAGTTCAACGAAGGAAAACGCAACGCCACCGCGACACCAACTTTTTCTGTTTGCGCGATCAATTGTTGTTCGGCCGACCGGATGTCGGGTCTTCGTTCCAGCAATTGCGAAGGGAGCCCGCTGGGGATCTCTGCCGGCAACTGTTGGGCGTCGTTCAACAGGCCGCGTGCAATGGGTGAATACGGTTGTCCCATCAAAACATTGATCGCATTTTCGGTTTCAATCAGGAAACGTTCGATGGCGTATAATTGAGCTTCGGCGGAAGCCGCCAGTTGCTCGGCCTGTAATTTATCCAACTCGGCCACTTCACCGTTTTGAAAACGGAGCGTGATAATATTGAGGTAGGCCCTCCGGCTCTCTACAGTTTTTTGGGTGATGACCAGCCGCTCATCCAATCCCCGCAGTTGAAAATACAATTCAGCAACCTGTGCCACCATGCTGATGTAAAACGATTTCCGGTTTTCATCCGACGCCAACAAATCGGCGAATGCCGCACGGTTGGCATGACGGAGTTTCCCCCATAAATCGATTTCCCACGACACATTGCCCAGCAACGAATAGGAATTCGTATTGAAGATCACACCCGCGCCCTCCGAAAGGTTACCAAAATTATTGACGCGCGCTCTCGCAGAATAATCCAGGAATGGCCAAAGGTTGGCCTTGTTAAAACCGAGTATGGCTTTTGACTGTTCCATACGCGCCACCGCGATCTTCAAATCCAAATTCTGTTCGATGGCCGTTTTGATCAACGATTGAAGAACCGAATCCTGGTACACATCCCACCATTTTAAGTTGGTGATGGAATCCGTCTGCACAGCACTCTGCACATAGGCCGCCGGTTTTTTCGAATCAGGCCTTGTATATTTTGGCCCCACGGCGCAGGCTGCCAAGGTCATCAAGAGAACTGCGATGAAAATATTCTTTTTCATATCAATGCGCAGGTTCCGGGGGTGACACAGACGACTCGGTATCTTTCTTCTTTGCTCCGATGCTTTCGATGAACACAAACAAAGCCGGAACAATGATCACCCCGATGATGGTGGCGAGCAACGTGCCCATGAACACGGCCATGCCCATCACTTTCCGGGCCTCGGCACCTGCACCCGCGGCGGTGAGCAGGGGAACGGTGCCCAACATAAAAGCAAAGGAAGTCATCAGGATCGGACGGAGCCGGAGCTTGGCTGCCTCAAGCGCCGATTCATACAGAGGCTTGCCTTGTTCGTAGAGCATCTTGGCAAACTCCACGATGAGGATGGCATTTTTCGCCGTCAATCCGATCAGCATCACCAACCCGATCTGGGCAAAAACATTGTTCACATAAGTCGGGCTCCAAAGTCCGCCCAACCACAAGCCAAAGAAGGCTCCAAAAATGGCCGCTGGCACGCCCAACAGTACGCTGAACGGCAGCTTCCAACTTTCATACTGCGCCGCCAGGATCAGGAACACAAAGACCAGTGCCATCAGGAACATGGTGCCCCCCGTTCCCTCAGCAGCCTTTTCCTGATAGGACATGTTGCTCCAGGCAATGCCCAGTTCTTTTGGCAAAGTCGCGGCTACTTCCTCCAGGGCATGCAGCGCGTCACCAGAACTGTAGCCTGGCGCAGGCGCGCCGGAAATTTCTGCTGCACGATACATATTGAACCGATTGGTATAAGAAGGTCCGGTGATGTCGACCACACTCGCCAATGTGTTTAAAGGAATGATAGTGCCCGCGCGACTTCGAACATAATAGCGCGCGATGTCCTCGGGCTTGAGCCGGTCCTGGGCTTCGGCCTGTACAAATACTTTATACTGCCGGCCGAACCGGTTGAAGTCATTGATGTAGCTGCTCCCCAGGTAAGTGGAGACGGTGGAATTTATTTCCGCCAGGTCGATATTCAGCTTCTCGGCTTTGTCGTAGTCGATGACGATTTGTTTCTGGGGTACATTCGACCGGAACAACGTATAGACATTTCCAATTTCGGGTCGCTTCCGCACTTCGGTAATAAAGTTCCGGGCTTGCTCATCCAAATACTGCGGCGTGCTGCCCGACCGGTCCAGAAGTTGCAGCGTAAATCCCGACGAAGTTCCCAGACCTTCGATGGCAGGCGGGCCGAACGCAAACACGGTGGCTTCCGAAATCGTATTGCGAACCGCCAGGTTAACGTGTTGGATCATGTCTTTGGCCGTTTCTTTCCGCTCGTCCCAAGGCTCGAGCGAAACAAACACAAAGGCGTTGTTGGGTGAAAAAGAAGACGTGAGCATGCTGTAGCCAATGATCACGGTGGTGTAGCCAACGCCCTCGGTCTCGCTCACGATCTTTTCTACTTTGCGGGCCACGTCATCGGTGCGCTCCAACGACGCCGCATCGGGGAGCTGCACGTTGACCATGAAATAGCCTTCATCCTCCTCGGGCACAAACCCACCTGGTATTCGCTTGCCCAACAGCGCCGTGACGCCGATAATGACGCCGATGATGATGATCGACCGAATAGATTTCCGCGCGACAACGCCGGCCACGCCCGTATAGCCCAGGGTGAACCTATCGAAGACGCGATTGAATCCATCGAAGAACCGCTGCAGCCACCCGGTTGATTTTTTCTTGTGTTTCAAAAGGATCGCGCTCAAGGCGGGACTAAGCGTGAGGGCATTGAAGGCGGAGAACAACACGGAGATGGCGATGGTGATGGCAAACTGTTGGTACAACCTTCCGGTGATACCCCCGGCAAAGGCTACCGGCACAAACACAGCAGCCAAGATCAACGCGATGGCCACGACCGGTCCGCCCACTTCCTTCATAGCTTTTTGTGTGGCTTCCTTCGGGTTCATACCATGTTCAATGTTGTGCATCACGGCCTCCACCACCACGATGGCATCGTCCACCACCAAACCAATGGCCAACACCAAGCCCAACAGCGAAAGCACGTTGACCGAAAACCCCAGCAAGGGAAAAATGATAAACGTTCCGATCAACGACACGGGAACGGTAAGGAGGGGAATGAGCGTGGCGCGCCAGTCTTGCAGGAAGAGGAACACCACCAGGATCACCAGCACGACCGCTTCGAACAGCGTGTGTATAATTTCTTCGATACCCACCGAAACGGCTTCCGTCGTGTTGAGCGAGATATCGTACTTCAAATCTTCCGGAAAACGCTTTTCCAATTCCGCCATGGTCTTCTTCACCAGGTCGGCCACTTCCAGCGCATTGGATCCCGGCATTTGATAGACCGCCAGGGTGCTGGCCGTTTTTCGATTGAGCCGGCTAAAGGAATTATAATTCTCCATGCTCAACTCGATGCGGGCGATGTCTTTCAGCCGGATGATCGAACCCTTCTCATCCGACTTCACAATGATGTTTCCAAATTCCTCCTCGGTGACCAACCGCTCCTGCAGCAGCACGCTGTAGGTGTATTCGACGCCTTTTGGCGTGGGTGGCGCACCAAATTTTCCACCCGGTGCAATGGCATTCTGCTTCTTCACCGCATTCACCACGTCGTTGACAGTGAGGTCGAGTTTGGTCAGTTGGTCGGGTTGAAGCCAGATACGCATGGAGTAGTCCGAACCTCCCAAAAGCATGACATTGCCCACGCCCTTCAAGCGCGCGATCTGATCGAAGATGTTGATGTTGACAAAATTGTTCAGGAACAAACCGTCGTAGGTCGAGTCGGGCGACGACAGCGATACCAGCACGATGGGAAAGCCCGACGATTTTTTTGTGGTCACGCCAAAGGCTTTTACTTCCGTTGGCATCTTGGCGTTGGCCTGCGACACTCGGTTTTGGGTGAGCATGTTGGCATTGTCCAGGTTCGTGCCTACTTCGAACGACACTTGCAGCGTGAGCGATCCGTCGGTGGCGTTGATGGATCGCATGTACAGCATCTCCTCCACACCATTCACTTGCTGCTCGATCGGTGTGGCCACGGCTTGCTCTACGTTCACGGCATTGGCACCATTGAACGTGGTCGTTACCTGAACCATGGGCGGTGTGATTTCGGGGTACTTGGATATGGGAATACTCCCCAGGGTGATCAATCCCATGATGACCATCAGAATGGAGATTACCATTGCTACAATCGGCCTTCGGATAAAAAATTCGCTCATAGAAAAGGGAGGAGTTTAATTTTATAGCTTAACCTATTTTTTAGGAGTGTCCTCCCGCCATTTCATTTCCACTTCTTCAATTTTCGAGTTGGGTGTCAGGCTCATCGTTCCAACCACCGCCACTTTATCGCCCGCCTTTAGTCCCTTCGTGATGATATAGGCGTCGTCGACCTTCTGCCCCACTTCGACGATCCTCGTTTTCAATGCACTCGAGTCCGTCACAACAAACACCTGCGAAAGATTTTGCAATTGAAGCACCGCGCGTTGCGGCACCAGGATCGCTTGTGGGGACGTGCTGAGGAGCACGCGGGCTTTTACAAACAGGCCGGGGCGCAGCAACGCATCGGGATTCGGAAAGACAGCTTCGATGGTGAGCGTTCCGGTTTTCGGATCGATTTCACGGTTGGCAAAATTCACTTCGCCTTTGTGGGGGTAAGGGGAGCCATCGGCCAGGATGAGTTGGACATTTTTTCTGGCGGCAGCCAACTCCTCTTTCGACATTTTGGCGATCCGGAGATATTCGCGTTCGCTGATTTGAAAACGAACGCGAACCGAACCAACGCTCGAGATGGTCGCCAGCACCGAGGTTGATCCCGCACGGCTCACATAGTCGCCCACGCGCACATTCGAAATACCAATAATGCCATCGAAGGGTGCGTATACCCGTGTATAGCCATATTCAATCTTTGCATTGCTCAGCGACGCTTCGGAGGCGCTCACCTGCGCTTGTGCCGCCTCAAACGACGCGGTGGCATTATCAAGGTCTTTCTTGCTGAGGGCGTTGAGCTCGGTGAGCGGCTTCACGCGGCCGAGTTCGTTTTGAGAGCGAACCAACTCGGTTTTCGATCGCGCGAGTTCGCTGGCTTCGCGGTCGACGCGTGTTTTGTATTGAACATCGTCGACGACATAGAGCAGGTCGCCCTTCTTTACGGCCGATCCCTCCTTAAAATTGACCGACGTCACCCACCCCTCGACGCGGGCGCGAATTTCGACGTCGGATAGTCCATACGTCTGCGCCACAAAGTCTTCATACAGCGGCACATCTTCAACAACAGCCTTCACCACGTTCACTTTGATCGGTGGCAAGGTTACCGCCGCTTTTTCCTTGCACCCGGCAAACACAGAAGCCAACAGAAAAAGCCATACTTTCTTCTTCGCGCTCAAGGTGGTTGCGTAAAATTTCATAGACTTAGGGTTTGACACATGGATACGTCTCATAGAATGGGTTCATCCTTTACTCTTTTTTTTCGTTTGACCGGTTTGCTATGCCAAAAATTTTAAGATCTCGTTTTCAAGTTCCCGTTGCAAATCTTCATACTCGCTCAGCCTCGCATCATTTTTATTGCCGTTTTTTATTTCCAGGATTTTGCTCGTGCACAGGATATGTTCTATGCAAACTTCACGGAACGATTCGTTACTCAAGAATAGCGCATGAATCCTGTCCTCACGATCGGGAAATAGTTGAATGATCGAATCTAGTTTTTGAGCCAATCCTTTTTTGATTTTAAATAAAGGTATACCCACCTCTCGGGCACGGCAAGGGTTATACGGTTACTTAACGGTTAAGCGACGCTTCGCAAATCTGGCTTTCGCGATCGTTGCCCCGCCCGCACCAGCGTGCGCGAGATCGACTGTTGGGCGACCCTGCCAACACATCTTCATCAAACGCTATGACGCCTTTGTACCCTTTGATTTTTCCTGTGCTTCATCAATGACCTGGAGAATGCTGTGGGGAGTGTTTAACGGTTAAACGATTCCCTTGTAACCGTTTAACCCTCCATTCTGTAGGTTGAAGGCGGGGAGCAGCCTAGATTTATGATCGTTATAAATCAAAAAAAGCTACCTGTCACCATAGACCATTTTTCCCATGTCAAAAAAATTAATCTTCTTCATACTTGCTCTTTGCGCCTTGCTGCAGGGGCATGCCGCTTATGCTCAAAAAATAAGAGTGAATCTATACGGCGCCTACGTCTTCGACGACAAATTCGATTCCTACTATAGCAGCTCCAGCTACTATGAGGGCAAGATAAAAGGTGGATTTCAGTGGGGCGGTGGCATCGAATATTCGCTGCGGCCGGAATATGGCGTGGAGTTGTTATATCTACGCCAAAGCACACACGCACCGACCTCTTACGCTACCTCCGTCGTAACCTCGAACGAAACTAATTTTGACCTGGGCCTGAACTACATCATGCTGGCCGGCTCGCGTCGCGCACTCAGCAGCAACGACAAGTTCGAAGGTTTTGGTGGGCTGATGTTGGGGATGGTCATTGCAGACCTCAAGGATCCGGACTCGGGCCGCTCAGCTAGCGCGACAAAATTCGCCTGGGGACTGCGTCTGGGTGGCATCGCGTGGGCCTCTGAAGCGGTGGGCATCAAGCTGCAGGCGCAACTTCTTTCGGCCGTGCAATCCGCAGGCGGCGGCTTCTATTTTGGAACCGGTGGCGGCGGCGCAGGGGTTTCCACTTACTCCACCATCTATCAGTTCAGTCTCGGCGGAGGTCTGGTGTTTAAGGTGGGCGCGAAAGAGTAGCAACGTATTCAATATAGATGGACTACAGTCGTAGCCCTGCAGACGTTGTTACGTCTTCAGATTTTATCTGTTCGAAATAGATACTCTATACTCACAATGAAAAAATCAAATCACATGAAAAAGCTCCTGGCGATTGTCGCGCTCATGACGCTCAGTTGTTTTGTATTTGCACAAAGCAACAAAGAAGAAGTTGATCTGTTTCAGTCCGTGTTTGGCATGGAAAAGAAAGCAGTAGTGGCCGAATTTATTAAATTGGAAGGTGCTCAGAAAGACGCCTTTTGGACTGCCTATGACAGCTACGAAGCCGAGCGCAAAGCACTCGGCCAAAAGCGGATTGCGCTCCTGAACAAGTACGCCGCCAACTATGCCACGCTCGACGACGCCGGCACGGATGAAATCGTGAAGGAGATGATCTCCCTGCAAACGCAGACGGACAAGTTGATTGTTGACTACTACAAAAAAATCAAAAAAGATTCCGGCGTAAAGGCAGCTGCCCAGTTCTATCAATTGGAAGGCTATATCCTCAGTAAAATTCGCGCCACCATCATGGAAAATATTCCGCTCATTGGTGAAATGGATAAGAAATGAAGCGATCATCCTTACACATGAGCCGACCGCTAACCCACACGCTTGCTTGCGTGGGACTCTTTATATCCCTCATCGCACCTGCACAGCAACAATTGCCCTCAAACCGTGTTAAGCCGGCAACAATGTACCATGGCGGCGACACCGTGCGTTCGCCGCGACTTGGGTTGCAAACGCAGATCCCTCCAGGATGGAGTGGCGTTTTGCCTCGCGACACGGAAATCTTTCTGCTCATGCCCGAAAGCAACACCGTGGGGGAGATCTATGTGGCCGTGAACGAAAATATGGATCTTGAAAGACAAAAAAAGCGCTGGGAAGCCGGCACGGAACTATCGCCAGGGCTGAGGCTGCAACCGGAGAATGGCATCACCAACCGTGGAACGGACGTCATCACGGTGGTTGGCAAAGTCACGGGAGCCAACGCCAACCAGCAGGCAAGAATTTATGCCGAAGCAAAATGCAGCCCCGTTGGATTCTGCGTGACCTACTTGGCTACTTCAGACGCCGCTCATATTGAAAATGTAAAAATTGCCCTGCAGACCTTTGTCGACAACACGGTATTTCAACAACCGTCCAACGAGTCGCCCTATGCTCGTTTCAACTGGAAGAAATTTTTGGATGGAAAAATATTGCTGGCCATGGGATATGACGCCAACAGCAAACGCATCGATGAAGTGGATTTGTGTGCGGACGGTTCTTTCCGTTCGGATATCACGCGCACCGGAATTTTCAAGGGACAGGCCAAAGGGTATCAGGGTAAAAAACGCGGTTCATGGCATGTAGCCAGCCACGGCGAAAAAGCGGTCATCACCTTTACCTTCGAAAAAAAACTTCCCGACGTCGACATCGAACTGGAGGCCCGAGACGAAGAGATCTACATCAAAGGTACCCGGTATTTTGTGGGTGAAAGCGAGCGATGCAAATAAACGAAACGTCTCGAAAGCGCTAATGACGTCGTGGTCGCCTCGACCAGTTTAGCTGACCCGCTGCCCTGAAAGAATATCACTTCGATCTATTTAAAATTTCCCAATACTGCAATTCCATTTCAGTTTACGGCTCGTAATTGGTCACTCCAATGTTAGCGACCAACGATATCATTATGCGCCAGGAATTTTTAGAGACACTGCTGAACGCACAAAAAATTACTGTAACACCCCTTCGCCTGTACGTGTTACACTGCATTTTGGGATATGCCGGGGCCTTCACCATCGAGCAGGTGAAGACCGATCTGCAGAGAGCCGTTGAAGTCGATCGTGCCACGCTGTCGAATATGCTCATCCTTTTCAGCCGGCGGGGTTTGATCACCAAACTCCGGATGGGAACCGTACCGGGAATGCGAGGTCCCGGAAGGCCGGTTATCAGATACGTAGGACCACAACAGCCATTCTAGGTTTTCCCTGATCTCCTGAATCAAAATCTCACGACTACTTCCTGCGACAATTCAGACCTCACACCCGACGGCATGATCAATTGGATCCTATACACATAGCTATTGTTGATCTTGAGATTCTTATCGGTGTACACTTCTATATTTCCCTCGATCACGGTGTAGAGCTTTAGCGGGTCATCGTTTATTTTACGATAAACAACACACTTGATCGCCGGTTCCTGGTTCTTCCACAACAGCGCTATTGACTTCTTCTCTTTATCCGGCTCAGCCTTCACGGAGACCGCCCGCCGGATACCCGATTCAAAAAATATCTCCTTCGAAAGTGTGCCGTTTTTGTTCCCTGCGCTGTCGTATACGGTCAATCGATACGCGTAGGTTTTACCCTGCTCTAAAGACTCATCTTTGAATTTCTCTATGGAAACGGGAGGCTTCCAGGTTTGAATAACCCGCTCCAGTCGCTCATCCTTTTCCACGCGGCTTAGTTCATGATAGGCCACATCCTCGCTCGCGCTGTTTTGCCACGCCAGCACGATCGAATCCTTGAAAACATCTGTCTTTAAAAATACCGGTGCGGTTGGAGCAATATCGTCCGGACGGTAGAGCAGCACCGGGTTTGAGTAGTTGGAGGTGTTATAGTTCTTGTCTACCGCGATGATGGAGTAGTATATTTTTTTGTTCAGAACATGAATATTGACGGTGTCGATAAAAGCGGATCTACCCAGGATTTGTTGGGTTACTTCCACCCATTCCTCGTGCGCAGCATTGCGACGGAACACGCGGTAACCCAGAAGGTCCTTATCCTTATTGGCAGCCCAGGACAGGCGAACCACTCCGTTGTTATCCATCGTACCGGTAGGCGTAGCCGGAACGAGCGGCGGCGTGTCGTCGGCAATTTGAACGAGGTATGGAAATGAACGTGCCACTTCTGCACCCTTACTGTCCACCGCGCGCAAAATGTAGTAGGTATTATAATGGGGCGTGGTCTCCACGGCTCCCCGGACATTTCTCGCAAAAGGCTTCTTCGCCTGTTCCACAAAAGGCCCTTCAGGACGGCCGGCACTGCTGATCAAAAAGCCTTCGATTTGTTTTTCAAACGCCGGGGGAAATTCCCAGGCGATCCTGACACTATTTCCACCGATAACCTTTCCTTCGCGTATGATCAGCAACCCGGTGAGATCTTCCCTTCCTGTTCCGCTCACCACATTCGAATACGGCCCCGTTTTTGCAAAGGGGCTTACGCCCTTGATCCGATAATGAACCGGCACACCATTCACCGCCAGCGAATCCACATAATAGGCTTCGTGGACATTCTGCTTCTCGCTCATCGAGACATAGGGGATATCCGAAAGCTTTGTAAAATTCTTTCCATCGGACGAACGTTCCACATAGTAGGCAGAATAAACACCCCTATGAAGCAAGGTTGCCCAACGGAGGGTGACTTTCCGGTCGTTGAATTGGGCCTTGAGATCTTTTATCGGGGGCAAAGGCTTCGGTTCGGCAACGCTAACAACGGTCACCGCAGGCTCCACGGGAAAGTTCGCCTGTTGCCCAGCCTGTTTGACTCTATAGATGTATCGCTTTCCCTGCTGTGCTGTTTTATCTTTCCAAAAGAGTCCAGCCGCTTCGGCCACCTCGGTGGAGAGATCGCACATCAGCAAGGAGAGCCCAAAGCGGTTTTCCAGTTCCCTGTTTTTTGACAATATCGCGGACCTATTTCCTGGTGTGGCAGCGGTATTGAATTCAGAGCCATAGATCAGTTCGCTGAGCACGCCCACCTCCTCTACCGTTTCAGCCCGTTTTTCCATGACATCTTGTGGAAGAGGCTTCAGTGGCAAAGGGGTCAAGACCACTTTCGAATTCGATTCCATTTCGCCATCGGCTCGCATCGTGAATCGTTCAATCGTATAGCCACTCAGATTACCCGTTTGCCAGACCGCCACATTGACCGGGGCCCACCTCAGCCAAACGCCGTCCGGCTGGGGTTTCGACAGGACGATGATGGAATTCTTGCGCTGCGCGGAAAGCGTTCCGGTTATCAAAAAACAAATGGCGGCAAGGGATGCAATGGTCTTCATCGGTTCAAAACTTTATAGAAACTTGATTTTGATAAGAAGGTGTCTGTGCGCCGGGTAACGTGTATGACACATTTACGGGATAGTTGCCCTCCAGCAAATCCGTATAACCCGTGGCCGCCAGCAGTCTTTTAACACCCTCGGGTCGCGCACTCCAATTGTCCAGGTATTTAGCCGACGCTGCATCGACCAGGTCCTGATAGTCTCCATAGCAATAGAAGGACAGATAGTAGGCCATTAAGACGGAACTTCGCTTGCCCGGAGCGGTGCCGGCAGCGATGTCGTTGTCGGTGAGGCGGAAGCTTTCAATGCTATTGCTGATGTCCACGCCCTTCAAAGGTTTTATGCCCAGCACCTCAGGTTTTCTCCAGTGAATGCTCACATCGGGATCGTAGGGATAGAGGTCATACAGCAACGGCGAAATGATATTTTTGAACCATTCATTTTCGGGGGAGGCCACAAATTGAACCAGGGCTGGAGAGGTTTCCTTTTCAGTGAGTTCAAATTCGTCGAAAGCCTCTTCCGTGTCCACCCGCTTTCCGATCACGGCCACATGGCCAAGGGCCACATCAAATTGATCTCGCCCCCGACCCAGGCTCTCCCATTTTTCGCCAAACGTTCCAAACTGGCTGGAACGAAATGCCGACGTGTAAATATCCTTGTCTACATTCTGCGAAAGTGTGCCCTCCAGCGCGTTTGAGTTTACGGTCACTTCATTGTCCTTGCCACCATCAAGACGCACTTCACTGCGCTGGACGTTCTGATCGATGGCATTCACGGACTGGGGTCGTTTAATAAATCTGATGGTATAGATGGACTTTTTTTCAAGCTGCGGAAAATCGAAGTCCACCCGGGCATCGGGGGCGTTGTAAATAATCGGAATTTCACTAATGCTGCCGCCGGCTTTTTTGAACTGTGCAACATAATTCCATTGTGTTGTTTCGTCGGCAGCTTTGAAGAGGTATTCCTGTCCTACGTTCAACTTCACATAGCCTTTTCCGGATTCATTCACATGAAGGTTGTACTGGTTCTTGATCGGATAGCTGAACGCCACGTTTTCGTCGGGAATAAAGTTGGGCGCCTCGCCGGTGGTGAAATGGGTCTCCTTGGTTTCGTAAATGATCTGGTCATTGATGTCTTTCATCACCTCCCAAATGCCGCGGTCGTTTTTCTTTTCCCAATGAATTTTCACCCGCGCGTCCAAGGTGCTTAGCGGCGGCAAAATCTCGTGCGTTTTAAGGATGGCCACATCGTTTGCTGCGTTCCACTGAAGTTTGCTATCGACAACGACGCCGTTGCTGGTCAGTGTGAACTCATCGAGTTGGATGCGGTATGCATTCAGGTTGTTGTTGAGGTCCATCATACTGAAATCCGTGTTGATGGCCGTGTTGAATGAAACCTGTGGCGCGGCAAAGACATTGACGTCGATTCCATTGTTGTCGGGTTTAATGTCGGCAATGACCACCACATCTTCAATCTCTGCGCCGGGGTTCACCATCTCACATTGCTCGCCAATGGTGAAATCGAGGTTAAACTTGCCTTTCACCAATCCCCCTAAAACGGAATAGTTACCGGCAAGCATCCCTCGCATCCATGTGGGATTGGGTAATGTGGCTTGCAGCAACGCGGCTACGCCCAGGCTGATGATGTCGAACGATTTTTTCTTAACCCGGATGCCCACTTTTCCAATGAGGAATACATAGGCCTGACCGGAGGCATACCATCCACCGATACCGATGCGGCCATCGTGACCTTCGCATTGCGTATTTCCATAATTGCGCAGCATGATGTCCGCGCCCGCTCCCACAGCGAGCATAACATAGAAAGGCCGGAGCTTGTCTTTTGAATCAAATGCGATCTTGAAATGAAGACCGAATGCAAATCCTTTCCCGCCGGCAGCCGCCAGGTCGTCGCGCATCAGCCGAAGGTCAATATCTTTAAATATTTCGCGTACCTCGGGCGGGGGCAACGGCAGGTTTTCTATTTTCGTGCCCACCATAAAATAGGTCTCCACCGTGGCGATACCCAAAATATTCAGGCCAAACATTTGCGTTGGGCGTCCGATGTACGTGTACCAATCGTGTGGATCGATGTGGATCACGGCCTCCCCTACCAAACCATTTTCACCGACGCCCTGCAAGATGCCAAAGAGATTGATATACGTTCTCATGTTGGCATGAAACACATTGTTGTCGTTGTCGAACAGCATGCTCATGGTGGCCATGACGGGAACCTTGGGAACATTTCCGTCTTTTACCCTTCCGCGACCATTGATCGCCGTGAGAAAAAATGCCGAGCCATTGAACTGAACATACTTCAGGCCGCCCCCCTGATTGAACATCACTTCCAGCATAACATCGGCATTGATGGCATTTTCAATCGCGACTACCAAGGTAACACCCGCCAGAAATCCCAGTCCCGCTGTGCCATCCGGAATATACACCAGTGCTTCTTCCGAATTTCCCGTGCCCAGCGTGCTGGCTTTTTCTTCGCTCATTTTCGAAAAATCCGGAACCATCGGCTGTTGCCGCACCATGTGATAGGAGGCTCCCCCCATGATGCCCGTGAGAAACAACGGCCCAACGATCATGATGCGGCCCAAGGGAACGTAAGCATCAACGTGCCAATAGCGATACGAATCTTTGCTCCCAAAATAGGCGTTCACCTTAACACCATTTTCCAGGATCTTCTTGATCGTGAAGGCCAGATTGCCGTGAAACCCATCGCCATAAACGGGATCGTCGTCGAAGATGCTGAGTTTGCCCTTGAGCGTAAAGGCTTGCGTTTTACAGTCGAGCGAAATTTCACTCACCACAACCTTGTCGAATTTCCAGTGCTCCGATTTTCGGGTCACTACCTGCTCGCCCACCTGGATCGCATCCGAGGTCTCTTCCAATTTGGCGATGACATCGAGATGGGTGGATCCTGCAAAACCTTTGTCATCCGAGTTCATAAAGTTCAGCATCACCGTAAAGCCAAGCGCCACCTGCCCAGGGAGAATTTTGAATGTGATCGTGTTGATCTGTACCGGAAAACCCGAAGACGACGACTGGCCGCTGCCCACCGTTGAAAAATTGCCGCTCACCACATAGGGCTTCCGGGTGATCAATCCCAGATTTTCGAAACGGATCTCCTTCACTTTCATTTTTCCGTCCAAACTGAGCTTTCCGTTTAGCAACGCAGAAGCCGCAATCCCTCCATTGCCTTTTTTCTCAAGACCGATGATGGAGCCTTTACTAAGGGTGATCTCCCCGCCGAACGGCGTACCGAATTTCTTATCCTCCGATGTAGCCACGCTAAAGCGATAGTTCATGCCCTCGTTATCCTGCTCCACCATAGCGCTATAGCCCATGGGATTCTCGCCCAGAAAGGGAAGACTTACCTCGCCCGACATCGCACCACCGGTAAGTCTGTTAAGCTGGATTTTCACCGAAAGCTCCTCAATGGACAGCGGCCATCCCCCGGCGGAGCCTTCCTTGAGGTTGAGGAGATTGGACACAGAAAATAATCCAGACACACCCAGGTCATCGATCAGAAGATTGCGGGCTTCGATCTTCAGGTCCTTTCCCGATGTTGTGCTATCGGAAAAACCTTTGATGCGCACGGCCAGATCCTGCAGGTAAAATCCACGCCAGAGATTGATGTTATCGCCAAACGTTTGCTGGTAGCCTTGTGGAAATATAAAACCACTGGGATTGATCAGGTCGCTGTAGTCCACCACGGCATTTCTCACTTCGAAAGAGACGTCGTCCAATCCCCTGATGGTAAAGGGTGTGATGTTTACCGTCGCCATGATATTATTGAGGTCATGGGTATTGATCTCGAAACTTGCCGTTACGGTGGTGGCACCCTTGGCCAGGTCTTTATCCGGTTTCAGCAGGCCATCCGAAAAAACAAAATTTCCTTTCAGGTTAATGGCTTTGAAACCACTGCAATCAAATTCAACATAATTGTGACCGTCGGCAGGTAGCTCCAGTGTGAGGTTGTCGTTGATGCGAATGCGTTGTGGTGTAACCAGGACGAGTTTGATCTGGGAAGTAGCTTTTAACCCACCCTTGCCAAAGCCGATGTTCTTTGCGGCGAAGGCGAGGGGATCGTTCGTACCGGGAATGATGACGGAGGCATAGGCACTGAAAAACCAGGAGCGGCGGTCTACCCGCTGTGCACTGTCGATCACGATGATGGTAGTGCCCGAACAGCCCTGGGGCGAAATCCCGATAGGTAGGGTTGACAAGGATTGTTGTTCTAACCGGTCGGTGATCTTACAACTATCGGCAACATTCTTACACCGGGAGAGAACATATTTCTGAAAAGGGGAAACTACTTCATACCCGCGGTCAGGGATCTGGCCAAAAGCCACTAGCGATAGCGTTGTAATCGTCAACAGGAGAGCAGTAGTCCTGACGTAGAGATTCTTTTTTGCTAACATGATAATAGACCGGTTTAAGTTCATTAGTCAAAATAGACTTAATACCAGATTATCAGAAACTCAAAACCTCGCCCAAAATTATTTTCCATACATGGGCGCTGTTTATAAAATCGGGCTTCGTTTTCGGTTTCGGAGTGGGGATACTTTTATAGGATGCTTCATTGACCTTCAATGACATGCCTTAAGACGCATGTCGGAAGCGCTGATGGGCTTTACAAAAAACGATATGGTCACTATCAACAAATCTCTAAAGTGTCTCGGGTTATTCATTTCATTTTGTCTGATCTCAGCCAACAGCCGGGCTCAATATGCAGTGGAGATACACGTAGAAAACGCCTTCATAAACAACTATCATGGCGATGGCTACGGTCCTAGAATACGGATCTACCATGATGACTGGAAAGATGATTCGGACCACGCTCCCTGGCTTGAGGACAATTGTATTAAACTACCCAACACGGCGACCGGATTGGTAAGCGTTCAAAAAAACTTTTCTTTTTTTGTGACCTCCAGCGCGTTTGACCTTATCGTGGTCACACATGAAGAGCATCAGGCCGGGCACTATCGCTCAGAAGATTGTACCGCGACCGGTTCCGACGATTTTCAGGCCAGTACTAAGAAGGCGATCAACTTGAACGATTATACCCCCGGAGTCTTTTCTCCCATATTCTATGTCGCCACCCTCAGCGGGCCATCTACCGTGGATACGTACATGCAAATCCGCTATACCCCCGTTAAACCCCAGCGGCCGACAGGAACTTCTCAAGAATGTTCAGATGGTCCTTTTACGTTAACAACTCCCAAGCCCACAACGGGTATGACCAATACCACAGGGCTGTCTTATGAATGGGAATTTAATATACCTGCAAACGACCCAACTAATCCGGGTTACGCTAATTGTGAATCGGACTGTCGCATGGCCTTTCAAGATTGCAATATGCATGGTAGACCGACTTGCGACAGTGACAAACACACTTGCGAGACGAATTGTACCACACAATATCCAACTCCTCCTCCCATCTGGAAGCCCCTCTCTGGAACAATTTCCGGCCAGGACATCACGTTCAACCCCATGTCTGCAATCTTCAAAGGAAGACTTACCAGTACAACGACAGTGAATTTCCGCGTTCGTGCGGTAGGCCCCCAACTGACAGGGGCTTTTAGCGATGCCAGTTCATTTAGTTTTATGCCACCGCCACCAAATGCGAACCCGCCAGTAGCCATAGAGACTTCATGTTCATTGCGTGGGACTGTCTCGGGAAATGGAAATGGAAACGGAGGAACAGGGAAGATCCTAGTAACCGGAGTTACCAGTCAGTTTTCAATCTACAAATTCGTTCTAAAAAAAGGCCCGGACGTTACGTTAGAATGCAATCCCAACGTTAGCAATAGTTGCCTTAAACAAGGTGATGTTTCAGGCACTCATTCAGGAGCCAGCTTTGAAATTTCAGGGTTGACGCCGGCCAGCTATACACTTTTTCTCCTTAATGATGCCGGTACGCAAGGTTTCTGTCCGCGCAAAGTAGGATCGGTAACCGTGGATCCCGTCGAAAACCTTGGGATAAAAAATTTCAACTACACCACGCTTCCTTGTCACAATATCCCCACCGGGAGCGGCACGCTTACGTTGACCGGCGGTCGACCGCCAACATTGACTTACGATCTCCTGGAATTGACAAACAACAAATCGTTTAACTCCAATATAACCTTTGGAAACGCCGGCGTCTCATTTGCTCAACTACCGGCAGGAAGCTATCGCCTGACAGCAGCCGATCAGTGCACGCCATCCGTTGTGAAGCCATTTGTTTTGATCCAGCCCATAGCCATACAGGAAGTTGAATTTCAGCTTTCAGATGCCACCTGCAGCACACCCGCCGACGGCATCGCTTCTATTAAAATCGCGCGGTCAACCGGCGCTTTCGATCAATCGCTATCGCCTCTATTGCATTACCAGCTTTTTAAGAGTGGTGTCCTCTTCGATGAGCAACAGATTGCCGATGACCATTTTATGTGGAGCAATCTTCCACCCGATCCAAATTATAAGCTTTATGTAAAAGAGGCGGGCGGAATGGACTGCAATGCCCTGATCAAGAATTTTGCCATTGGCGGCCCACCATCGCTGGGCTTTTCAACACTCGATATCATCGACGTTACGTGCTTTGGAGCAACAGACGGGATCGTCAACTTAACGGGCGCCGGGGGAAATGGGAGCTACACTTTCCAACTGATTCCTGCAACTGGAGGAACATCATTATCCAGCCTGACAGGAAATTTTACCGACCTGGTGCCAGGAGACTATGACGCAACGGTGATGAACAATTCCACCTGTCGGGATGAATTCGTTCAGCGCATCACCGTGAACAGCCCCACCAGCATCACGGCCCAAATCACCAAGCAAGACATTACCTGTGCCGGCCTGACCGACGGCAAAGTGTTTTCAACCGTCTTGGGAGGCACATCGGGCATTACCGGATATTCCTACATCTGGGAAACCCGAATTGGTAACTCATGGTCACCACTCAGCATAACGCTTCCCACACTGACGCAGCAGCCTCAGGGTGATTACCGGCTAAAAATAAAAGACAATCATCTCTGCGACGGAATCTCAAACGAAGTCACCGTGGTTGAGCCCCTGCCCGTAGACATTGTCTCCGTTCAGATCCACGATGTCGTCTGCTTTGGAGGAACCGGATCGATCGACGTTGTTGCCGAAGGTGGCGTAGCGCCCTATTCTTTTGAATATGCCCAAGACGGCAACGCTTTCTTCTCAGCCACCAGCCTTTCGCCACTGTTGCCGGGCTCCTATGCCGTTCGCGCGAAAGACCATAACGGTTGTAGCGCAGATGATCCGGAGATGCATCTCCTCACCGCCCCACCCGCAAGCCTGACCTTCCAGGAAAAACTCTCTGACTTTAACAGCTTCAACATCTCTTGCTTCGGGGGAAGCAATGGATCGGCATACATCACCGCTACTGGCGGCAACGGCAATCACTATACGGGGTACAGCTATGCAGCAGACAACAACCCTTTCCAGACCGAGCCAACGCTGACGGGAATAAACGCCGGAACACACACCATCAGGGTAAAAGACGGCCGGGGCTGCGTCGTCTCGAAAACCCTTGCCTTCATACAGACTACGGCAAAGCTTTTTGCGACACTCACCTCAAAACAGGATGTGACCTGCATGGGCGACGAAACCGGCATACTCTCCGTAGGCGGATCGGGTGGCCTCCCACCATACCAGTTCAGCCTAAACGGAGGTCCCTTCCAGACGAGCGGCACGTTCACAAAACTACAGGCATCGACGTATAGCATTACCGTGATGGATCAAAATGGGTGCGACAATGCCTCATCCCAAGAGATCACCAGCATCAATCCCGAAATTCAAATCGAAACGATCGTCAAAGAGGTCAGTTGCTTCGGCGGCTCCGATGGGACCATCACAACCCTCGTGCTAGGCGGCGTGCCCCCGTTGCGCTATGGGTGGGTACCGGCGACTGTAAACGCCACATCTTCCGTGCTGGATGGGATCAAAGCCGGCAGTTACACGGTGACGGTATCCGACCAGGCTGGATGTTCACGTGAACACACCGCCACCGTGCAGCAGCCCAACGAAGCACTTGCTATGAAGCTTATCACTATTCCGGTGTGTTACCAAAAAAATAATGGCTCCATTACGGCCCAGGTTTCGGGTGGCACGGCGCCGTACCAATACGCTATCGGTGACCCCTTGCATTATCAGACTGACCCGGGCTTTAAAGAAGACGTGGGAGACTATGTAGTTACCGCGCAAGACAGCAAGGGCTGTCTTATTTCCTTGTCAGCGACCATTACTCAGCGGAACGATAAGCCCGAGGCCAATTTCCTGGTGGCTACAAAACGCAACGCCCTGGATACGCTGGTCGTCACCGAAATCAGCGTGCCCATACCCGATTCCTCGGTGTGGCAATTCGACCCTCAAGCCATTGTGGTGTCCCAGGATCCGAAGTCGCCCGAACTGCGATTCACCGAGCCGGGCACCTACACCGTGAGCATGACCAGCTATTTCACCGGATGCGATTACACCGTCACCAAAACCATCACCGTCAACCCTTACGACCCGGACATCGAAAAAGAAAGAGTGCCCGGATACAAGCCCATTGAAAGTGTGGCGATAGCTCCCAATCCCTCCGGTGGTGAATTCAACGTAGAGGCTAAGCTGAATAAAAAGTATGACCTCGCGGTAAAAGTCTACGACATGCTGGGGATTCTTCATTATGAAAGAACCTGGTCATTAGTCGACAGTCTGTCCGAAAAAATTAGGCTCAATAATCCCGTGGATGGAGTATATGTGGTGAGGCTCATCACGGAGTCTGATGCCAGGGACGTGCGACTGATCATTCATCCTTAGCGTTATTTCCTTTGACCCGATATATTCAAGAATCAAAGTTGGAAACCGTTTTAACGAAGTCCTCATGAAATATTCCAAGGGACAAAAGTCTAACCTACTTTTTGACAGGAGGACGTCCTCCGGAAAAACATCAGTCTTTCCGATAGCAATTTTTATTTTGATGGGACTTGTCACTGCGCTGCCATCCTGGAGTCAGGTCTTTCCCGTGCAGTCCACCACGCAGCTGATCCCACCCTACTCGGTCTATCTTTCCGACTACGCCGAACCAGGGAACGAAAAATTGCGCGTCATCCTGGTGCAACATGATCTTACACAACCTTCCTATGCACTCCGCCTGGTGATGAGCGTCGAGTTGAATGGGCAACTGATCCTGCGCACAGCACGCACCTTCAATCCACCGCCGATTCATTTGAACGCAGGAATACCGACCGTCATTTCCGGCGCCGACCTTTCTCCGTATCTCGACAGCCGCAATATCGACTTCATCGGCTATAACCGAGCGGAATATGAACGGACTCGCGCCTTGCCCGAGGGAAGCTACCAGATCACCTTCACCGCCTATGACTACCGGCGGCAAGACGTGCAGGTGAGCAACGCCGGCACCAGCTTCTATTACCTGGCCAAAAGCGAACCACCCCTGGTCAATTATCCATCCTGTGGCTCGGCCATACCGCTGCGAACACCACAGCAGGTCATCTTCTCCTGGCTCGCCCGCAATACTTCCTCTCCCAACTCCGCCGGCAACACGCAATATGAGTTCGCGCTCTACGAAACACGCCCGCCGGGACGTAACCCCAACGACGTGGTGCTCAGTACGCCGCCGGTCTTTAAGACCACCACAGAACTGACGCAACTTATTTACGGCCCCGGCGAACCTATGTTGCTGGACGGCATGACCTATGTGTGGCGCGTTCGCGCGATCGACCCCAAAGGCACCGATTCCTTTCGGAACAATGGCTACTCAGAGGCGTGCACTTTTACTTATGGCGGCGTCAATCCCGACATCAACATCGGTGTCA
Source organism: Chryseolinea soli (assembly GCF_003589925.1). Lineage (NCBI taxonomy): Bacteria > Pseudomonadati > Bacteroidota > Cytophagia > Cytophagales > Fulvivirgaceae > Chryseolinea > Chryseolinea soli. Next base: position 149,320 of record NZ_CP032382.1, read on the forward strand.
TAAAGAATCTCCAGGCACAAGGCGAAACCGAGCACCGCGCAAAGATCTGGTGGGAAAAAGCCGGGGTAGACGCCTACCGGGTTCACTATCGAAAATCGAGCGGCGAGTGGGAATGGTTTTATAGCGACGTGACCACGGAGTCGCTAACAGCATCAACGGAAGGCTTTATCAAACTCTTCGACCTGGAAGCCGAAGTCGAATATGAAACCCGCATCCAGGCAAAAAAGGATGGCTTCTTCGGTCCGTATAGCGACGTGGTAAAATTCAAAATGCCGCCGCGACGCATCGCACATTGTGGCGAGGAGAATAACACGACAACTGCTGACCAAAGTCGCCCGCTGCTCTCCGCCATCCCGAACATGGCCATCGACGTCGACGGCATCGACATGATGCTGACCGTCGTGGAACCTCTGGGCAATGGCTGGTTCAAGGGCGTGGGCGAAGTGACCATCCCTTACCTGGGTGGTGCCTACGGAGTGAAGTTCGACAAACTGTTCATCGACGCCGACCGCATTGCCGGCAACGGCCGTGTCGACTTCATCACCCGCGGTGTAGCCCTCATGCTCCAGCAGCAGGCACAGAACCAAAAGAAAAATGAACAAGAGAAAGTGCAGCAACAAAACCGTGCCGCCTGGAACGGCACGGACTTTTATGAAAAAATATTTCAGTACGATGCGCTCGACATCGAAACCATCACCGTCGATAACGCCAGCTATATCAACATCACCGACGCGCAAGGCAACGTAACGGCCAACGCCGAATTGATGCAAGTGCTCAATTCAGCGCCCACAAAAGCCATTATCATAGAAGACAAAAAGGGCGATCAGTGGGTGGTGCAGAAGGATAAGGCCACGGGGCAGACGAAAGTGATGAAGGTGGAAGGAGGCGGTCTGGGCTCCAATGCTATGGTGAGCGGCGAAGCGCTGGATATTTTGAAGAAGGCCTTAAAGGCCCTGAGGCAGACCTATTCCGATGCAGCCATCAACGACCTGAAAGAAAATATCGACGCCTTGAATAAAGACTTGCAGACCGCCATTCAAAAGCACAATGATCAAATTGTCACCAACCTGACCGCGTCAGGTCAGCCGGACGGACCGTCCATATTCTCGAAGTACGATCTTCTCGAAGCGAAAGATGCGTCGGAAAACAGTGCCTTTGAAAATCAATCCGCTGTCCTCAAAGACAAAGAATTGGAATTCAACGAGGCTACGCTCATTCAATTTGTGGCCCGCGACCTCGACACCAAAGACGACTATAAAATGATTGGCCATGAACTGCGCATCGACAACCAATCGGTTTCCGACTATGCGGCTGCGCAAAAAGCGCAAAACACACCCGAGAGCCAGATCACCGACAAAGTGAAAACCGAAATCGTGGCCCTCCTGCGTCAGATCTTCATCACCTATAGCAATTCTCAAAAATGAAAGCACGTGCATTACTCTTCTTGCTTTGGGTGTTCATCCTACCCTGCTTAGCATCTCCGCCCGAAGAAGCCATGGTCAATCAGGCCCTCTTCAAGTACAATGCCCTTGAGAAATACAATGCTTCCAATGAGCGGATCGGACAGGATTCCAAAAATGAATACATCATTTTACTAGATCCCGACTGGCACCTCAGTCCCGACTGGATCGAAGAGCAGGGCAAAACTCAAAAAGTGCTCGCCGGCCGCTACGAGGCGCTCAGCAAGATGCTGAAAGATTTCAATGACCTGCGCAAAGACGATCTGCGATTCTATGTCGTCGTCGTGAACGACTACCAGATGCTGTTGAATGAAACCATCGACATCAGCAAACTGCCCGCACGCGTCACCAACCTCAGTCAACTGGTACAGCTGCCCGACGTGAACGCTCAATACGACCGGTGCAAAAAAGAGATCGCCCGCATTCCGGCCGGTATCGCCAACGCCATGCTCAAGGCTGGGTACACCAACCGCGTCATCTATTTCTTCAGCCTCATCCGTCTCTTCAAGCTGGACAAAAAAGAAAGGACCTACCGCTACGACAATCTGACCCTTCTAGGCGACGACCTCAAGTCGGCAGAGTCCAAGCTGAGGGAGAGCGCCAAGAAAACCTTCACAAAGACCAGCAACTCCGGCGAATTTGTGCAAGGCGCCGTGACCAGCCTCATCAACGCCATTCACGTGGTCGTTGATGAGGCCGACGACAGCCAACCCGCCGTGGACTGCAGCAACAGCACGGAAGATCTGGTAAACAAGACCAAAGACCTTCGCACAAAACACTACGCCACCGCCGTCACCGAAACGGCCACCCTATTGGACGTAAAAGCAACGGCCCATCAAAAAGGATCAAAGTATCTTCTGGTGGACGAACCGGCCGGGTTTGCCGCCGAAGACCTCTTCACCACCACCATCCTCCCCGACAAACTCACCCTGCTGGCCAACGGCAACTCCGACTACAAAGTCTACGTCGTCTTCAAGGCCATCGACTTCCTCATGCCTGGTGCCGACTGGAAAACCTTCGCGCTGGACGTGGCCGCCAAATCCGTCACCACCAAAACGCCGAACACGATCGTGGTCGTGGTGCCCTACTACAAACTTTCTTGTCTCGCCAAAACTTGGATCGTCACCAGCCAGAGCACCGGTCTTTTTATGCCTGGTGTGTTTTGTGCCGACCAAAGTCTGCAGGCCTTAATGAATGCTGCTATGATCGGGCCGGGCAATACTTGGGAAGCGAATTTTAACCAGGCGTTTAGCTACATACCGAAGAAGTATTATCTGTTCAAATACGCCGTCTCCTATGATTTCATCGTCAAGCGTTTTGAGCCAGTCGTAAGCACGGGCGCCGGTCATAAGGAAATATGCGATCTGCAGATCCTAGTGGATAACCGGCTGCGGAAAAACATCGAGGCCAAGGCGGCGATCAAAAAACAGTTCGACGCCAAAGAACAGCTGCCGGATGTGCTGAAAGAAAACTACGCGATCCTCAGAAACCTGCCCTCCGAGCCCGGCACCGCCTACTTGCTGAAACACGGTATAAAAGAGAGTGCACTGATCAAAACACGGGGATCGGGGTCTACTTTGAACAGCATCGCGGGCGAACAATTTGTGAAATGGTTCGTTGCTGGTCAGGCTGCTCAAGCAGAAGGCACCGCGTGGGCCAGCGTAGCCAACAATCTCGACGCCAGTGTAGACTCGCCAGCAGACGCCGTGTTCGTTACGGGCGTCAATCCTGTGAAGCTCGAAAAATACTACGACGCCCTCGACAACCTGGGCATGGCTCTGAACTTCGCGGAGTTGGATTGGATAACGGATGGTGCGGGTTTTCTAGTAGCATCGTACTACCGGGATACCAATACCAAGGTTGTTTATGCCAGCAGCCTAGCCATACCCGTTGGCGCGATAGTCATTCGGACGGTGGCCAAGCGGTTGAAAATTTTAAAGAAGACCACTCAGGGCTGGGAGTTGGTGGAAGATGCCGTTTCCGTTCTCGAGAACTTAAAAAGCCGGTTGCACGCGAAAGGGTGGAGCAACGATTTGGTGAGCGAATTTGAAAAGGACTTTGTAGGAAATGCAGAAATGCTCGCTAAATTTGGTGAGCATGAGGGGTTGGTTGATGCGTGGGAAGTGTTGAATATTAACAATGTCCTCCGGAAAAATCCCTCGGACTTGGAAAAACTCTCTAACTTCATAAAGGAAGCTGGAGCAGAAAAAACAAAGTTAATCGAGAGCTTCAAGAACACGCCCGATGCCCGTAATTGGGTTGACATGAAGATACCTGAACGCGAACTGGATAATATTTATAGTAGTTTCAAGAATGAACCTCCATTTGACCTAGATGCATGGACACCCAAACACAAGGCAGAGCGCTGGGCACAGTACAAAGAAGAAAAAGGCAATACTGGGTTAGACTTCAAATCATGGAGCAATGTTTATGACGGGAATATTAAGAAGGCCTCGGCTGCCAAGAAAGGTGTCGATGACTATTTTGCCTCGGTTGGTTGGGGGAGACGAGAAGTTACAATAGATGTCAATGGACAAATGAGACGTCTTGATATCGCTGACGAAGGTGATTTGAAAGGGATAGAATTTAAGGAATATTCCGAGGGGAAAGTATATGCCACTGAAATGGTTCGAAAAGAAGTTGAACTTGATAGTCTGCTTGTTGACACAGGCGGTTGGGAACTGGAATGGATATTTAAAAACTGCGAACCGAGTGGCCCACTAAAGAAGCTATTAGAAGAAGCTGGCATAAAAGTTACGTTGATCAATTAAAAAATATGGACAGGACAGAAAAAGAAAGACGAAAAGAGGATTTTGAATCGTGGATTACATTTATGCCCGATAAAATTATCGTACTGAAGGAAGCGCTTCCCTTTGAAATTTCTAAGAATCTGGATTATTCATCCTCGTCTCTCGATCTTATTGAAAGATACCTACTTGATAAATATACGAGGGAGGATTTTAGCAAAAATGAAAACAAATATTTTTTGGATCAGTTGGCCAGCTATTTAGGAACAACATGCAAGAGAAATTGGCAAAATTCATTTTGGGATATAGAATTGGACGATGAACAACAGGCATTTTTCGGCGTCCCTATTCTTAAAATAAAAGAGAGTCCACTCCCTCCATTTAGCCCGTATCATACTTTAACAGCTCTATTCAGCAGAAAGCGCGGCAATTTTCTAAGTACGATATTAGAGAGCACTAAGAAAATGCTAGAGAGGGAACGCTAAAATATGGATATACACTCAAACTTAGTCCCCATTCTACAGCAAATCAACTTTGCCTCCCGATACAAGTCATTGTGTGAAAGATACTCTGATTTCAATGCTCGAATGAAAGAATATGATCGCGATAGAATTCAAGCTTTTTATGATGGAAAAGGTCTGAAGGTATCCTTTGTTGAAGGAGAACGATTTTTCAAAGTTTTGGACACCGTTGGGAAGTTTAAAATCCAATTCAATACAATACCCGAAAATGGGTTTCTTCAATTTGTACTGGATGTTAAGAATGGAAAAGAGAGATATAATTTAGGGTGGGGAATGTGGGAGTCCATTACCCGAGAATTGTTAAATATAGAATCCCGGAAACCAAAATTCGGCTCCTATGAAGAACTCAATGAAATTTTAAAAGAAGCATTTTCCATCTACGAAGACTTTAAGCATGGACTTTTAAAACTAGAGGAGAGCCAGACACAACGTTGACTTTAGAAAAACCTGAATCAAATAGAGCTCCTATGACATAGATCGGCATACACATCTCGCCATGAAAAAAAGAGAGAACAATAAAATTTTGACCCCCGCTAGTGTATAAAAAAATTTACAGCTCGGATCATCTGCATGGCACACTCAGGAAAGCATTATATGCTCGATTTTTGAAAGGATACTACACGTCTTCGAAACGGAATAAACGAAATTACTAAAACCTATAGTACATCGCTCACGCATCTAAGAGCGCATTAGCTGATCTCCAGCTGATTAACGATGCATCCCCAAAAAAAGGGATTACTTTATTTCCATCGGTTTTTGCAAACATCTCCGGCCGAGCAAACACGTCTATTTCTCAGGTCATCCGATTCCACAAAAAAATCTATAAAAAATCACCACTGCAATTCTGTTGCAGTAGCAAGAGGCATATTTGTTTATAACGGTTAGCGACAGACAGGCCACCCGTTAAAATTTCTTTTTCATTTCCAACGAAACAACAATAAGCTATGTCATCCATCACCACCAGCTTCCCAGCCAAATCCGTTACGGGTTTGCTCTTTCTCCCTCTTCTCATTTTCGGCTCGTGTAAAAAAGATGATCCGCAACCACAAGACGTCATCTCACCCGAAATCTCCCTAGTCGGTGTCACCGACCAGTCGTCTGTTTGGAATACCGTACCCTTGACGTTAGACGCCGCCGATGCGACAGGCATTGCCAAAGTCGAGATCTATGTCGATGGTGTCCTTGTCTCAACGCTCACGGCACCTCCTTATGCGCTATCCTGGAATTCTAATGACGTCACGGATGGCGCACACAGTATCAGGGGGGTTGCTTACGACAATTCTGGCAACAAATCGGAAAAAGTAGTCTCAGTGACCGTAAAAAATATCCTGGTAAGCATAAACATAGCTGCCGATCAGCTTTCAACTGACATCAAAATAAGGGAACGGGGGTTTGTGTTCCTATCAGACGAAAATGGGAAGGTAATTTCCGTCTCGGAATACAAAAACAGTGACAAGGTGACACTCAAAAATCCGGATTTCAATGGCGAATATTTTTATTTGACGGAGGTATCTAAAGACACGTTTGGCATCTCACTGGCCACCTTTGCCCAAATAGAAAGAGGTAAAAATTGGGTCCTTATCAATCCCCTACCAGATAATTATGCTGAGAGCGCTACATTAAACTTCTTAAATGCAAAACCGAGCCCTACATATTATTACGACGCAGCTCCCAACGGCAATGTAACCTATACTATTGATGAAGATCACATCACCTCGATGGCTTCTCTTCGCAAAAGTCCCACCGATCTTTTCGTGACGCTATACGACCGCGATAAAGGAACCCCTCTCAAGTACTTCTTCTATTCCGGTATCACCGCTGGCGCAAACACAATAGATTTGGCTCAGGTCACGAAGGACTTCTCTACTCAAGATTTCACTTTCTCGGACGAATTTGATTGGTCATCCTTACGCATTTATGGATTACCAGACGCCAATAATTTTGATGAATATTATTCCCTTAGCCGATATTATTATGTCCGGGATCTTCCGAACCAACAGCAATCCCAAAAGCTATATTTTCCAGGCTCCACCTTTCCAACGTATTACTCTGAATATTACGCCAATAGTAAAAATACTTTCTATGAAAAAGGAAGTACTCACGACCTGCTCAAACTGGACCTAATTAAGAACGACATATCGTTTACTTTTAATGAAAATAAACTGACGTATTCAGCCAGCGGGGATTTTGACTTCTTTACCATCTTAGTCGGTCCAACAGACTCACCTTGGCAGTTTGCTCTTCCCGAGCGAAACGGCGTTCTTCCAATGTTCGACATCCCCGCAATTTTAAAAAGCTATCCAATTCCAGCCATCGATATCCCTTTTGCCCACATCGTTCAGGATTATGAGAATATGACTGGTTATGAAGACCTGAAGAGTTTTATCAGAAAGTCGGGCCGAAGTTTATCCGAGTTGTATGGTGTTGGAATAAACCATACATCTATTCTCTATTTGAAGCCCACCACCGGTGGAAGACTCAGACCTCATCGCCCCTTTACCCGGTGGAATTTTGAAAAACACCGTCAGGAGTTGCCTCTATAGCCATGTCCGGCGTCCGCGTTATGTTGCCATTCCGCAGACGCCGGAAATTTCAATTACCCTTTAACTGCATCCCCGCTAGCATCATTCTTACAATCGTTTCATGAGATGAACCATCTATTGCTCACGTTGTCCTTTATTGCACTCCCCTATACCCAGCTCATCGCACAGAATCTGGAAGAACTGGGATTAAAGAAGGGTGTGAAGATCAACGGCTCCGTTAACATCAATACCATTGGCTACATCGCCCGGGGCATCGAACAACGGCGGGACCCGCTTAACTGGTTTGCCGCGGGCAATCTGAACGTAAATTTATTTGGCTACAATGCGCCTTTCTCGTTCAGTTATAGCAACGTGAATAAAAGCTATAGTCAGCCGTTCAACCAATTCAGTTTTACGCCACAATACAAATGGGTCAAAGCCTATGTCGGATACAACGCTATGACCTTTTCGTCCTACACCCTGGCGGGCCATGTGTTTCTGGGAGGTGGGATGGAACTCACCCCTGGCAAGTGGCGAATTGCAGCGATGTATGGAAGATTAAAAAAAGCGGTGCTCTTTAACCCGGAAGACACCTTGCAAAATAGCAACGCCGCCTACAAACGGATGGGATATGGGGTGAAAATAGGATATGAAAGCAACGGCGATGCGATCACCGCGAATATCTTCACAGCAAAAGACGATGTCCACTCTCTACCGTACGTATTGCCCGGCAGCCAGCTTACCCCCAAGCAAAATGTGGCCATGAGCCTGAGCGTTCGAAAGAAATTCCTAAAGCGCTTCTTCGTGGAAAGTGAATATGCCATTTCCGTCCTCAACAACAATACAAAGGCCAACGGCGAAGGCGATACGATCGCCATCACCCCCACGCACAACCTCGTCAAAGGATTGCTTCCCGAAAACGCCATTAGTCGTTATTACGACGCTGTCAGAGCAAGCGCCGGCTATCAGGGGAATTGGTTTGTCATTCAGCTTCGCTACGAGCGGATCGCTCCGGAGTATCAGACATTGGGCGCCTATTATTTTAACAATGATATGCGCAACATCACCATCGCCCCGGCTTTTCGCTTACTGCAAAACAGGCTGAACCTGGGATTCAATGCAGGGGTTCAGGAAAATAACCTGGATAAAAGCAGGGCATCAGTCACCAAGCGCGTTGCAGGAGCCCTCAACGCTACGTACGCACCCTCCGACCAGTGGAATTTTGGGGTGAACTATTCCAACTTCTCATCCTATACCAACCTGAGACCACGGCAAGATCCTTTTTATCAAAATACCATGGACACGCTAAACTTCTACCAGGTTAGTCAAACCATGAGCGGCACAGTGATGCGAAATCTCGGAGACAAGGAAAAACCGCGAAGCGTAACACTCTCCGGCAGCTACCAAAAAGCGAACGACCGGCCAAGCCATGACCATGGGCAGCAATCCGATTTTGTGACGCTGAATGTCGCCTATAACCACTCGATTGTTGCCTCAAACACCATACTGTCGGTAGCCGCCAACGCCTTTGCCAATCGTGTAGCGGGCATGCGGAGCAATTACTTTGGGCCAACGCTAAGCATCACGAAAGCCATGCTGGAGAAAACGCTCAGGGGCTCCTGGGCTTGCGCTTATAATCAAACTTCAGGCAACACCGATATCAGCCCCATTCTCAACAATCGAATCAGTCTGAATTATTCACCCGTCGCGGAGAAGCTGGATAGCAAAAGTGCCCATTCATTTTCGTTGGGCATAAACATCTTGAATCGGTTGAAAAGCGTTGAACAACAGCCCGTGTATGCGGAGTTGACTTGCACCATCAATTATTCGTACTCTTTTTGAAATTGTTCCTTGTTGACCCACTCTGCTTTGACAGCGAGGCCTTGCGCAGGCAACAAATACATCAGACGCAAAAGTCGGCTACTTCTCAAATTCCCGATAGGCGCCGAACGTCGCGAGCCGGTCTTCGCCCAGCGATGCAGGGATCGGCAAACAGGGATCGTGGAGCTTTTCGCATAGTTGGTTCCAAAGATTGGTGCGGGTGTAGGTTTGATGCACCTTTTGAAAGGGAATGGACAACAACAATTCCTTGGCTGTTTTGAACTGGCCCTGGTCGATGAGCAGCTGCACGCGACGTTCAAGTACCCACTCGTCTTGCAGGGCATCCACTTTTGCCAGCCATGCTGCCCGCTCCGACAGCGTTTGTTTTCCGAGGCTGCGCAGCGCCTTGTCGCGTTCGATCACGACCTGCGGATGGAGTTGCAGCCACGGTTCACGAACAGACCGCAACGCTGCCGCCGCACCTTCATTGTCGCCTTCCGATCGCAGTATTCGCGCCAGCAATACGTTGGCCACGCCCAGGCTGCAGGCTGTCAGTTGCTTTTTTGCATTCTGAATGTCGCCGCTACCAGCCAGCCACGCGCCATAGTGAAATTTCCACAACGAGGTTTGCTCACCCTTGCTCTTTGCGATGGCCCACTCGAACGCGGGTTGCATGGCCTCCATGCCCGACGGCGCCCAGATGTTTTCGTCTATGGCGGGCGGCGCAGGAACCTCGCCTTTTTTTGTGAAGGCTTTCGACAATTCCAACCACGGTTTTGTCCCTGCATCTACTCGCCATCCAAACCACGGAATGGACGACAACGCACGGAGTTTATGGCCGGGCACTTTCAACGCATAGATGTCCACCGGCATATTCGTGGGCATCCAGTATTCGGTGTGCGTTCGCGTTTCGCCGGGTTTCAATTCAAGTTTGATGGATTGATCGCCAATGGGTCCACCTTGGATCTCCACATAAGGTTTGGTCGCGGCCGTGCTGAGCGTAGCCCATGCGCTGTCGGCCCCTACACCATAGCTCCACAATTTTATTCCGGGCGCTACGGTCCTGTCGGCAAAGTGATACAATCCCGACTTGAGCGAAGGTGTAAAAACGCCAAATGCGTTCACGTCGCTGGTCTTCCAAAAATATCCGGTCATCTCCCGGATGTCGGCTTCGCGTCGCGGGCCTTGCGTGACCCAGTCGAGGGTATCGACGGTCGATGCATGCGAGAGTACGCGTCCTTTTGGAAAATGATATTCGGTGTCGGGCGCTGAGGGCAGCGCGGCGTTCGACCACGACATCCACGGATAAGGTTTTGTGCCGGGATTTCGAAAGACGACCCGTTGTGTAAGAAAATTATCGTCGGGACCCAGCGAATACTCCACAACCCATTGCATGCCGAACCGGCGCTCGCGTTCACCACACGTTACATAAGTGCGCCCGGCGGCTTTGTCGATCTTGTAGGGTACGAAGTCGTTCTGGGTTGGCGAGTGGGATATGGGGAAACTCACTTCGATCCCTCCGGCCACAAAATAGAAACGGGGCAATATGCGCACCGGTTTTACAACGTTCGGCACATACAACGCTTCAGTTCCGGAAGGTTTATGGATCAACGACATCACTTTGCCGCCCAGGTCGGGACAGATCGTGACTTTGATGTGGCTGTTTTCCAACACCACAAATTGATAGGGCTTCAACACCGGGCGGTTTGATGTCTCGACATAGCTCACGTACGGATAAACGCCGTTTGGATCCAGGGCCGTAGGCACCGAACCGGCGGGCACCAGGCTGTGTGTGAGAATGTAATCCCGGTACGTGACGGTGGTGACGCTGTCCTTCTTTGCGCCCGCGACTTGGGCAGCGGCGAACTGCGCGAAGGTGAGCAGGAAGATCAGCGTCGGTATAAAGGTCTTAAAGTCGAGCATTTTTTGAAGTGTTAATGATTTTTTAGTTGATGAAGGCCGGCGAAGCACGTTGCGCCGAGGAGATGCTCACGCAACGTTGTGGATGACGGGAGCCTGGTTTTCTTCCATGGCGTCCTATTCCAATTGAAGTATCCCAAAGGATGAGGGGATGTGGAAATCGGGCGTGGCCGATGCCGGCGTAACCCAACTGATCCATTGCATCGCCTCTTTCTCCAGATCGATCTCCATACATCTACCACGGTACAAGCCACAATGCAACATGCCATTGGCCAGCAGCCCCAGATCGGCAAGTGATTGCAGACTGATCCTGCCCGTAACCACATAGCCGTCTTCATCCTGGCGGGCACTCGCCCGCAGTTGACCCGAAGGCCACTGCCAGTGACTGTCAAATTTCCGGTAGTAGCTGGCGCGGTAATCGTACACGCGGGCCAGCGCGTCTATTTCGAGGCCATAGTAGGTCGACAACGTGGTGTCGGTGCAGAGAAAAATTTCCACGCGATCACCATGGAGGACTTCCGACTTTTCATTCTTGTTCACATAGGTTTTGATGTCTCGGTCTTGTACTCTGAATTGCCAATACAATCCCTGGTCGTCGTGCAGCGCCCGAAAGGTTATCGCAGCCGGAGGTTTCCCCGGTTCCCACGGAAAGACAAAGTCCTCCAACGCGTTGGCTTGCGCCCACGACGCCGAATCATGTGCGATAACTTCCGCTGGGGTGTAATGCCCCATGCGTCGAACAATATATGTTTTAGGGGTCGTCGATTGCAAAGCAGTTTGTTTTTTGCGCAATTTATTGGAATTCCGACAACAATACGTTGTCTTGCTGTCCCATGCTTTTGAAATATTCATCGTGAAAATGACCGAGACAATAAAAAGGATCCCGGACGAGCTGATGCTCCGTCACTCCTTTTTTTTGAAAGCCAAAAGTGGCCCGCTATTTTGCGTGACGACGATCAGATCGCCGTTTTTTTGTTTCACCTTGCAGATACGCCGGGCGTCATGCTCCACCCAAAACCCACTGCGTTGGGGCGTCAGGGGTTGGAGTCTCCCGTTTCCATCTCCCAATAAGACCAACCCTACACTCGCGTCGTGTTGGCCCTCTACAGGCTCGATGGTGAAATCATTGCCTACGATCAAAAGATCGTCTTGACCATCTTGGTTGATATCGCTCACGAGGATATCCTTCACGGGCGCTTGCTGTACTACGGCCGGCAGTGGTATAAGCTTAAATTCAAAGTTCCCTACGTTCTCCAGGATCAGGCTTTGTTGCTGATAGGCTCGCACGGTTAGTTTCACCTGCTCTTTCACCGGGGCGATCACATCGTCAAGAGATGCCCTGGCAAAGGCCTCGAAGGTTTGGTATCGCTTTTTGAACATCGGCACCTGTCGAACTACATCGAACCAGGATGACGTTGGGTATTCCACTTCGCCTGCATAGTAAGCCGGAAGGGCGTCCCACCGGTTGTTGTTATCAAAGTCGCCTGCGTAAATGGAAAAGGGTTTGTCTTTGGTGAATCGATAGCGGGAATTTAGGCCAACATTTCCAGCAACCAGATCCATGTCGCCGTCGCGATCGATGTCCAATGCTGCCAACGTGTTCCACAGGCCATTAGAAAATGTCAACGACTCGGGTTGTAGCTGCTTTAAATTTCCTTTTTCATTTTTGAAAACCGTGATGGGCATATACTCTCCTAACAGGATCAAGTCGTGCCACCCATCCTGATCCAAATCTACCCATGCCGCATCGGTTACCATGCCGATGCTTTGCAAACCCGGCGCGACTTGATTGGTGACGTCGGAAAATTTTGCATGGTTATTTCGCAGCAGATAGCTCACGCCGGATTTTGGAAATTCCAGCGATATCAGGCGGCCTGCGCGAAAAATATCGAGGTCACCATCTTTGTCAAAATCAAAGGGGACGACACATGATCCGCTGTGGCGCATGGCGGGCAGGCGCGTTGTGTCCGATCTATAGTTGCCCTTGCCATCGTTGAGCATCAATCGGTCTTGAAAAAAGGGCGAGTTGTCGTAATGCTCATTGGAGCCGCTCACGATATACAAGTCATCATCGCCGTCTTGGTCGGCGTCGAAGAAAGCCGCCCCCGTGTCTTCTTCATTTTTATCTTTTGCTGAAGGAACGGGTTTCCCTGTAAACGTCCCATCCGTATGTTGGAGAAAAAGATTCCCTGCAAATTGATAGGAACCGCCCACAAAAAAGTCATCGAGACCATCCTTATTCACATCAGCCACCGCCAGGCAGGGGCCTTGCTGCGATAGCTTGTGTGGAAGCAAAGGCTCCACATCATAGTCCATATAAAATTTTTCGCGGTCGATGTGTTTCAGGTGGCTGGAGCTGTCTGCTCTTTGCAGCAGTGGTTGGATCGTGCTCTCGTTGCGAAATGTCCCCGTTCCGCTTTCAGTATATTTTAATGTCAGCGTCTGGTTTGCCTTCAGGTTTCGCATCACCTGGCTTCTGCCATCGGGCCAAATAATTTCCAGCGAGTCGATGACCGCGTGTTCTCCAAGGCCAAAATGAAGTGTGTAGTCAACAGATGATTGATAGCCACGGGTCACGGACATGTGCTGCCTTTGCAACTGTCCGTTTGTGTAGAGGGTAAGGGTGCTGCCCAGTCCCTTGGTGTTGCCCTGGGAGCCGCTCAATTTAATTTTCAGAAAGTGCGCGTTTTGAATGGTGTTTCGCATAATGAAAGCCGGTGCGTTGATGTTGTTCACCACGATGTCCAAATCTCCATCCAAATCCAAATCACCTAGCGCCGCGCCATTGGAAAGTGACTCATTTGTTCCCAACCACATCGCCGACTTGTCTTCAAACGAGTTGGCTCCGGTATTTTTAAAAAGATAATTGTTCTTTTTTATGGAAGGCATGTTCTTAGCGCCTTCCCGCATGCTGCGGTCTGTTTCCAACGGCGTGCTTTTTGTTGCCGTTTGATTGTTGTGGATAATAAAATCCATATCGGTGATGTCGCGCAGGTAGCCGTTGGTGATGAACAGATCTTGCCATCCATCCTGGTCAAAATCTGCGAACAGCGGCGCCCAACTCCAGTCCGTGCTGTGCACCCCGGCTTGTTGCCCGATCTCTGCAAAGACAGGAGTATTTGACTCATCTTTCCCCAGATTCACCTGCAACATGTTGCGCATATACTGAGGGTGATAGCCCGCGCGGGTCATGGCTTCAAAGGTGTTGGGGTTGGCCGGACCGGCCATCTTTTTCCGCTGCACCGCATCCGCCGGCAGCATGTCTACCACCATCACGTCGGGCAAGCCGTCGTTGTTAAAATCGCTCACATCGTTTCCCATCGAGAACTGGCTGTGGTGTCTGAAATATTTCCGCGCCGATTCGGTGAACGTACCGTCGTGGTTGTTGATGTACAGGTGATCGTTGGCCAGAAAATCGTTCGACACCAATATATCTTCCCAACCATCGCCGTTGAGATCGTGAACGGCCAGTCCCAACCCGAATCCGTCGTGAAGAATACCCGACGCCTGGGAAACATCCACAAATTTACCATCCTGATTTTGCAGCAGCTTATCGACCGACGCTCCTCTGCCGTTGTCGATGACGGGGGTAACCTTGTTGGGATTGCGCACGGTGTTGGTGCTGGTCATGAGATAAGCATCCAGATCACCATCTTTGTCGTAGTCGAAGAACGCTGCTTGATTGGTGTAGGTCGTGTCGGCCAATCCCCACGATTGTGCTTCTTCCCGAAACCTCATATTGCCCTGGTTGATGTAGAGTTGATTGGCCCGTTTGGAGGCTGGATAGTTGCCGGACTTGCAAACATAAATATCCAACAGACCGTCGGCATTGATGTCCACCAGTGTAACACCCGTGCTCCATCCTTGCTTCCGGATGCCGGCAGCTTGCGTAACGTCTTCAAATTTCAGATCGCCTTTGTTCAGATAAAGCCGGTCACCGACCCGGTTGCCCGTGAAATAAAGATCCGGCAGTGAATCGTTGTTGAGATCGCCAATGGCCACACCCCCACCGTTGTAGACATAATAAAAATCCACAATGTTAAAGGTGTCGTCCTCGGCAATTGTGTTATTGAAATCCACTCCGGAGTCAGCAGGGTCCACGAAGGTGAACAACGTTTCTGGTTTGGGTTGGCGGCAGGCCATGAGGGATAAAAGTCCCGCAAATAAATAGAAGGCTTGTGATGCGGAGTATCTCCTGGCGTTTATCATGGACAAAGATCTTAATAAAAAACAAAAGGGCCAGCCTAAACCGGCCGGCCACTTTCATTTGGGTTAAACAATTGTTCTTATTGCCACTGCGGATTCTGCGTCACGTTCTTATTGCCCAGAATTTCCTTCAACGGGATCGGCAACACATAATCTTTTGCCTTGGGTGTACGTCCTACGTTGTAGAGCGTTGAATAATGGGTGATGTAGTCGCCAAGGTAATCGGGTGTACCACCAAAGGTGCTTTTGCGTCGCAGCTCGGGATAAAGTACCTGTTCGAACACAAACTCCTGCATGCGTTCGGCCACGATGGCGTCGCGCATATCACTTTGACTCAGTGCCCCGACCGGCGCCAGCCCCGCGCGATCACGCACGGCGTTGATGCCTGTGGTGGCATCGCCCGTCTGGCTTTCGTTGCACGCTTCAGAGTGCCCCAAGAGCACATCTGCGAGACGCAGATAGATCGTGTTCTTTTCCGTGGTGGTCCACGAACCGCCTACCTTCATCTCGGTGATCTTGCCCGACCATGCTTTTCCAAAAACAAGCTCGGTCGGATTTTCAGGATTTGCGTTGGGATCCACAATGCCACCAAAGCGCGACAGGTTATAGGCCGCAGTCTTGCTCCAGCGCACGATAGGGTAAGCGCCGGCGGCGGTCTTCCCTGTGCGGGCCGTGGGATACGATTCAACGAATGTGCCCGCGATCCGCTTGTCGCCGTCGTCGTATGCTGCTCTGAAATCCTGTGTAGCGCTCAACCAGCTCCAGCCTGCACCACCGTCATCGGTTGGCAAATCTTCGGGATTGAAGTGGGCGGAGTGATTGCTGTATTCGTTGGCGTTTGCCTTCGCAGAAACCTGTCCTTCAAAAATTCGCTCGCCCATGTTCTCGTGATCGGTGTCGAAATTATAGCTGAAGTCGCTGAACAAGGTGAGACCACTGTTTTGGATGATGTCTTCGGCCGTGACTTTGGCCTCTGCCCATTTTTTATCCCACAGCTGGGCCTTCATCAATAAAGTCTTCGCGGCCCATTTGTTGGCTCTTCCCAGGTCGGCGCCGGTGTAGGCGTTGGGCAGCACGGCAATAGCCGCTGCACAATCGGCATAGATCAGATCGATGATGGCGCGTGTGCCCCCGCTGTTGGATGCCAGGTTGCTCAAATCCTTGGTGCCTTCAATGGTGAGCGGTGCGTTGTCGAAATAACTCAACAAACCGTAGTAGTAAAACGCTCTCAGGAAATACGCTTCACCTTTCAGGCGCGCGATAAGCTCAGCGTTGGCCGGATCGACAATGGTTTCTGCCACGGCCAAAATTTCGTTGGCCCGGTTGATCGACCGGTAGCTTTGGCCCCAATAGGCTTCGATCACGTCGTCTTGTGCCGTTACGTTGCCCAGGTTGTATTGCAGGGGTTGTTTTTCCCAACCCACCTGAAAGCCCACGAGGCATTCGAACACATAGCGGTTGTAGAAGTAATTGAACCAGTCCGAATTGCCCATGGTCAAATCATCATAGATGGCATTGACCCCAAGCTTCAATTCGTTGGCCGATTTGTAAAAGCTATTCGGACTGATATAATCCGGCGTCTCGTCCAGGTCCGAGCAGCTCATCCCCACTAGCAACAGGGAGGTCATGATCGAGAGGAGAAGTTTTTTTCTAACTATTTTTTTCATGGTCATTTTCATTTTAAAGTTATTCACTTGCACTCCCATTAAAAACCGACGTTAAGACCCGCGGTGAATTGGCGCGAGCGCGGATAAGCATCGTAGTCATCGCCGCGGTTCAGGTTGTTTTGTCCCTGGTTGTTCACTTCAGGATCAAAGCCCGTGTATTTGGTGATGATGAAGAGGTTTTGTGCACTCACATAAACACGCGCCTTGCGAATAAATTTCGGCACAGGTAAGTTGTAGCCCAGCGAAACATTTTGCAGGCGGATGAAGGATCCGTCTTCAATAAAGAAAGAAGACCGGCGGTAGGACGCGAAGTCACGCTTGGCATCCACAGCGGGACGCGGCGCGTTGGTGTGTTGCGGCGTCCACGAATCGGTGAGGATGTTGGCGATCTCATTGATCTTTTGCGCGCCGTCACCAATCTCGGATTGTTGCAGGTTGCGCACGTCGTTGCCCTGCACACCGCGGAAGAACACGGAAAAGTCAAATCCCTTAAAGCGCACCGTAGAGTTCAGACCCCAGGTGTATTTGGGATTGGGATTGCCCATGATGGAATAGTCGTCGGCCGTGTAGCTGCCGTCTTTGTTTTTGTCTTCATATACCGGAGCTCCCGTTTCGCTCACGCCGATAAATTTATAGCCTTTCCACACGCCAATGGCATTGCCCGCTTCCACCCAGCTTCCGTCCACGCCAAGGTGGCCGCTGGTGCTGGTGGCATAGAAGGGAGCGCTTTCGCCAAGGTCTTCAATTTTGTTTCTCAGGATCGATACGTTGGCAGCGACATCCCAGGTGAGTGCACCCTGGTTGATGACTTTGGTGTCGACCGAAAGTTCAAAGCCTTTGTTGCTGAGGGAACCGGTGTTCTTCAACAAGGTGCTGAAGCCCGTGCTTTGCGGAATGGATACATAGAGCAACAGGTCGGTCGTGAGGTTGTTGAAATAGTCCACGGTCACATTGAGCCGGTTTCCGAGGAAGCTCATGTCGATCCCGGAGTTGAACATGCGGGTTTGTTCCCATTTCAAATCGGCGTTGGGCATGCGGGTGGCCGCATAGCCAGAGACCAGCACGCCGTTGAAGATGTAGTTACGCGGGCTTAGGTCGGACGTTGACTGATAGGCCGGGATTTGCGAATTACCCGTAATACCATAGCTCAACCGAACTTTAAGGTCATCGAAGATGCGGGACAGGCCGGCGCTCTCAAAAAACTTTTCGTTTACCACACGCCATCCCAAAGCAGCCGAAGGGAACGTTGCCCACTTGTTGTTGGGACCGAACTTGGTGGAACCGTCGCGGCGGGCCGTCAACGTCAGCAAAAAGCGGTTCTGGAAATTATAGTTGATTCTTCCCAGGTATGACCGCAGTCCCCAATCTACGCGCGTCGAGTTTCCGATCTGCGGCAAGGTTCCGTTTTGAAAATTCAGCGACTTGAAATCGTCTGAATCAAGTCCGCGAATGGCCTGTGAAGCCGATTGGTTGTCTTCCCGCTGCGTGGTATAACCCAGCGTTACTTCCAGTGAATGACCTTCCGCGATCGTCCGGGAATAGGTGAGGATGTTTTCGTTCAGCAGGTTGACGAGGTTGCGGTCAAAGCGTTGTAGCTCGCGGCCGTTCTGGCGCCCGAGGCGTGTCTTGCTGTTGTAGAACGTATTGCGCGTGGCGTTGAGGATATCCAGACCAAGACTGGTTCTGAACTTGAGGTCTTTCGTGATGTTGAAGGTCAATGCCGTGGTACCAAAGAAGCGATTGGTCGCATCCTTGTCGACACCTTCCTTGGCTTCCGCTACGGGGTTTATGGTGAAGCGACCATCATAGAGCGGGTAGTTGTAGTTCCCGTTGTTGTCGTATACCGGAACCGTTGGATCAAGTCCCAGCGCGGTGATGATGATACCGCCGGGACCACCGCGATCGGTGGGAACGTTGTTGGACGTGGTGCGGGCAAACGACCAGCTGTTGCTCAGCGTAGCCTTGCCGTTGAACAGGTTGTTGTCCAGGTTCAGGCGAAGGCCATAGCGTTTGAAATCGGTGTTGATGATGAGCCCCTCATTGTCCATATAATTACCCGACACGGCATATTTCGCATTGGCATTTCCACCCGAGATCGAGAGCTGGTTGTTCCAGATGCTTCCGGTGCGCGTGATCTCTTTCATCCAGTTGGTGCCGTTGCCAAAGCCCTGGATCTGGGCGTCGGTGTAGCGGGGATTTCCGCCTTGGCTCACATCGAGCGTGTTGAGGTATCTTCCGTAGTCGGAAGCCGGCATCATGTCGATGTTGTGTGAGATGCTTTGTGAGGAAATGGAAGTTTCAAAGTTCACGTTGGTCTGGCCGTCTTTTCCACGCTTGGTGGTGACGAGCACCACGCCGTTGGCTCCGCGTGAACCATAAATGGAGGTCGCCGACGCATCTTTCAAAACTTCGATCGACTCGATGTCGCTGGGGTTAAGCGATGCCAACGCATTCTTGGCCTGGCGGTCGCCGCCAGTGCCATAAGCGGCGTTGTCGGGATAGATCGGGAGGCCGTCAATAACATAGAGTGGCTCGCTGCCGCTGATGAGTGAGTTCGCACCCCGAACACGCACGGACAAACCGCCGCCGGGTGCAGACGAAGCTTGTGTTACCTGAACACCAGCCGCCCGGGCCTGCAGACCCTGCTCCACCGACATAACGGGCATGTCTTTGAACGCGTCGCTCTTCACGGAAGAAACCGATCCGGTGAGATCGCTCTTCTTTACAGTGCCATAGCCCACGATCACCACCTCCTCCAGGCTTTTAATATCCTCTTCCAGATTTACATCGATCGTCGAACGGTTGCCTACGACAACGTCCTGATTTTTGAAACCGATAAAACTGAAGGTGAGAACAACATCCGCCTGATTCACCTCGATTTGGAACACCCCGCGTGAATCAGTAGTTGTTCCTTGCGCAGTCCCCTTAACTAAGACGTTTACGCCAGGAAGGGGGTCGCCTTGCGTTGTCGTTACTTTGCCGGAGAGTTTTGTTTGCGCAAAGGCCTGCGTTGCCAGCAGGATGCCCAAAAAGACCACCAGTAATTTTGTGAGTGACTTGTAGTTGTCTTCCATAGAAGTTTAGGTGAAATTATAAACACACAAATTTTACGGAATCGATTGCAAAATTGATGGACTATACACGGTTAAAACTGGATTATTCTCCTGCTGGGATTCATTGTTGGCACATCAAAGTGGGCTAATCCGCTAAAAAAAGGGGTTATTTTGAATTTTAAGTCTAACCGTCAAACCTCAAATAAGTAAAATTGTCCAGTCCGGAGCGTGCAGGAGCATTCTCTTTCCCGACCACCACTGCACGAGAATGCGGAGTTGAGCCGATCATAATAAAATCCATGAAAAAGACCGGATTCTCCATTCAAACGGTTGCGGCATTGGCATACTTTTGCTGAAATCACATCCCCCATGATGAACCCAAAAAGGAATTTAAGTCTCGCATTTTTCTTATTCGCGGCGGTGGCGACAGCCCTGGCACAAATCGAATCAGAAGCCATTGTCATTCAAACCGCCCACACGAGCCTGGTCTTCCAGGTGAACAAAGAGGGGACCCTCGTACAATCGTATTTCGGAAAAAGACTGCCCGCCGATCAAATCAAAAACATCCAGATCACCCCACAAGAAGCGTACTCCACCTACGGCAAAGCCTTTGTCTTTGAACCTGCTTTTCAGGCGGTGCATGCCGACGGCAACCTCACTACCGAACTGAAGTACGTTAAAAAGGAAATCAGCACGCTGGATAAAAACACCACGCTCACCCGAATCCAACTGAAGGATGCATTCTATGATCTGACGGTTCTCCTTTGTATAAAAGCCTACGCAGCCGAAGACATCGTGGAGCAATGGACCGAGATCACGCACGGTGAAAAGAAAGACATCACACTGAACGATTTTGCTTCGTCACAACTTTCCGTCAAAGCTTCGTCCTATTGGCTTACCAGTTTTTATGGCGGCTGGGCTTCGGAGATGAACATGAACGAAGAAAAGCTTTCCGAGGGTCGCAAAGTCCTCGAATCGAAACTTGGCGTTCGGTCCAACCAATTCTCGCATCCTTGTTTTTTATTGGGTATTGAAGGAGCAGCCACCGAAACCGAGGGGAATGTGATCGGTGGCACGTTGGCGTGGCCGGGAAGCTGGCGGTTATCGTTTGAGGTTGATCCAACAAAAAATTTGCGCATCCTCTCCGGCATTAACCCCTTTGCTTCACCATACACTTTGAAACCCAAGGAAGTATTCAAAACTCCGGGTATGCTTTTCACCTTTAGCGATGCCGGGAAAGGCGAGATCTCGCGGCGCTTTCACGCGTGGGCACGAACCTATGGCATGTATAAGAGCGAAAGACCGCACATGACACTGCTGAACAACTGGGAGGCTACCTACTTTGATTTCAACGAAACGGTATTGAAGCAGATCATCGCCGATGGCGCCGACATGGGCTTTGACCTGTTCCTGCTCGACGATGGATGGTTCGCCAACAAATACCCCCGGAACAACGACGATGCTGGGCTGGGTGATTGGGATGTGAACATCAAGAAATTGCCACACGGCATCGGCGAATTGGTTACCGCCGCCGAAGCGAAGAAAATCAAATTCGGGATCTGGATCGAACCCGAAATGGTCAACCCCAAAAGTGAGTTGTACGAGAAACATCCGGACTGGGTGATCACGGCTCCACACCGTCCGCTAGACCCCAGCCGAAACCAACTCGTGCTGGACCTCTCCAATCCTAAAGTGCAAGATCACGTCTTTTCGGTCGTCGACAGGATATTGACTGAAAATCCCCATGTGGCCTACATGAAGTGGGATTGCAACCGCTACATGACCAACGTCGGGTCGTCGTATCTGCCGCCGGAGAAACAATCGCACCTGTTCATTCAATATACTCAAGGGCTGCTGGACGTTTTGAAACGCGTGCGGCAAAAGTATCCCGAGGTTGTGCTTATGGCGTGTTCCGGTGGTGGCGCCCGAATGGACTATGCGACCCTGCCTTTCTTTGACGAGTACTGGATCAGCGACAATACCGACGCCCTCGACCGCATCTTCATTCAGTGGGGAACGAGCTACTTCTTCCCTCCCATCGGGTTGGCCAGCCATGTGTCGGTGGTTCCAAACCACATTACAAAGCGTATCACGCCGTTGAAGTTCAGATTCGACGTTGCCATGTCGGCAAAGCTCGGAATGGATCTGCAACCGAAAGACATGAGCCCGGAAGAAAAAGAGTTCTCCCAGAACGCCATTCAAATCTACAAAGGCATCAAACACATTGTCCAATTTGGGGATCTGTACCGATTGTTATCGCCCTATGAAAGCAACCGGGTCGCTTTGCAATACGTGACGCCCGATAAAAAGGAAGCACTTGTTTTTTCTTACCTCAAGAAAAAAGAAATCATGGGCGACGACCAGGTCTTGTACCTGCAGGGTCTTGATCCCAACCTGGAATATACGTTCATGGAAGTCAATAAAGCACCAGGCAAAACATCACACGCCACGGGTTTGGAAGGAAAAAAATTTACGGGAGCGTTTTTGATGACCTATGGCGCACGCTACCTCATGTCGGAAGAATTTGAAAGCATCGTATTTCAACTCTCGTCAAAATGACATCGGATTCTCCACGCATGAGTGATCTAAAAAAAAATCGGATCTCCTACAAACCCTGGGGAACGCACGATGACAAAAGCGTTTTCCTTTTCAGGCTGGAAAGTGCCAGCGGTGCATTTGTTGAAATTACAAACTACGGTGCCACGGTGGTTTCGATTGTTGTTCCAGACCGGAACGGGAAGTTGGAGAATGTCGTGATCGGCTTTCCCTCCTTGGAGGGTTATGTGGACGACCGGTGTTATATCGGCTCTACCATCGGGCGCTATGCCAACCGGATCGGCGGTGCCGCTTTCACACTCGATGGAGTGGTGTATGACCTGGATAAAAACGACAATCAAAACAACAATCACGGCGGTCTCAGCGGCTTTCATGCAAAGGTGTTTGATTTTCAGATGGGCACCGATTCCCTTTCGCTTTCGTTGACCAGCGCCGATGGCGAAGGGGGTTTTCCCGGGCGGGTCGATTTCCGGGTCACGTATTCCTGGAGCGATGATCATGAACTGGGCATCCGGTTCAATGCCACGTCGGATAAGAAGACGGTGCTCAACTTTACCAATCATGCCTACTTCAACTTGGCGCCCGGTCATGGCGACATCCTCGAACATGAACTTACCCTTCATGCCGATAAAATGCTGGAGACCGACCGCTACTATATTCCAACCGGTGTTATCGCTCATGTCGCGGGAGAAGATTTCCATCAAACCCGCATCCGCAACCGGGTGAAGTTTTCCGGGCCATCCCAAACCGGCGTGAATCGCTATTTCCTCTTGAAGAATGATGGCCAAACCGGCATGCGACGCGCGGGCCTATTAAAGGAGAACTCTTCCGGCAGGAGTCTCGAGATCTTTACCACCTATCCCGGCGTTCAACTTTACACGGGCGACTACCTGGACTCAAAACACCTCAGCAGTCGGTTCAAGCAAATCCATCCGTTTGATGGTTTATGTCTGGAATGCCAGCACTATCCCGACGCCCCCAATCACGACAATTTTCCCAGTACAATCCTCGAGCCCGGACAGACTTACGACGAGAGGATTGTCTACAAGTTTGGCATCAGGGCGTAGACCGATTTCAAAAAATATTGTACGGCAATCAATGCCGCATCATTTCCATTTCAAATTGTTCGAGCGTTTTTCCTTTTGTTTCAGGAACAAACTTCAAAAGGATAAAAAAGTAGATAAGGCAAACAGAAGAGAACAGGAAGAATGTCTGCGGAGCATCCAGGCGATCGATGAGCACCGGGAACCCGTAGGCCAGCGAAAAGCAAGCAACCCAAAGCATACCGGTGGCGATAGAGACGGCTCGCGTCCGGACCTTGGTGGGGAAAATTTCGGAGATCAGCACCCACGTCACCGGCGCCAGTGTGGCGGCATAGGTGGCGATGAAGGCCAACACAAAGAACGAAAGTAAGTATCCATCCAGTAGCTTATAGTGGAAGCAAATGCCTACCAGGAACAGCCACAATGCCATGAGGAAGGAACCTGCCAACATCAGTTTTTTCCTGCCCAACTTGTCCACTAACATCATGGCCACCACGGTGAAAATTAAATTAATGGCACCGATCATGATTTGTTGAAACAATTGATCCTTCACGTTCATCCCGGCCTTTTCAAAAATGATCGGTGCGTAAAAAAAGACAGCGTTTGCTCCAGAAATTTGTTGAAAGACAGCGAGTGTGATCCCGAGCAAGACAATAAACGCAATGCCAGGGGCCAACAAGTCCGAAAATTTTCCTTTCACTTCCCGCTGCATACGCGATTGAATGAGCGTCACTTCTTCCGTGGTGTCTCCACCGGAAATCTTTGCCAAAATGGTCTTTGCCTTCTCGATATGACCTTTGCTCACCAGCCACCGCGGGCTTTCCGGAACCATAAAAACAAACACAAAAAACAGCAAGGAAGGAATGGCTCCCGAGGCAAACATCCATCGCCAGTTGTTTTCGACGTCGGCCAGAATATAATTGGAGAAGTAGGCCAGCAAAATGCCCAAAACAATAGTGAGTTGATTGATGGAAACCATCCGACCGCGGATGGCGGCGGGACTTACTTCGGCGATATACACCGGCGAAAGCATCGAAGCCGCGCCCACGCCAATGCCGGCAATGATTCGCCATACAATCAGAGCCGAGTGCGTGGAAGACCAGCCCATAAAGATGGAGGATACCATAAAGATGCCCGCGGCAATGATGAGGGGAAGCTTGCGACCGAAACGCTCGGCAAAGGGCCCCGTTAACAAAGTTCCAATGATGCAGCCCACATACAACGAACTGCCGGTCCACCCCAACTGCGCTTTGCTCAAATGATAGTACGGTTCAATAAAGGGAATCGTACCTGAAAAAATAGCGATGTCAAATCCAAAAAGGAGACCTCCGAACGCTGCGACGGAGCTGATAAGAAAAACATACGATCTCTGAGCCATAAACCTGTATCTATACAAAACAAAGGTGCTGTAAAATGAAAATTCAGAAATGGAGAATCGACTGAAAAGAATGGACTATTCCGTTTTCGGAAAGCGCTGGCTGTATCCTCAGCGTTTTTTATGGCGATACTCCACCGGCGACAGCCCCATCACTTTCGTGAACAACCGCGAGAAATAGTAGGGATCTTCAATGCCCAATTTAGAGGAGATCTCGTTGATACGCAGGGAGGTGAACTGAAGGTACTGACAAGCATGCTGGATCTTTAAATGATTAAAATAAATAATGGGCGAATAGCCGGTCTTGCGTTTGAAAATGTTGGAGTAATGTGACAGGGAAAGATTGACCGACGCCGCAAGCGCCTCCAGCTTGATGGGCGTGTCGAGGTGATCTTGCATGTATTCTATGGAGAGGTCCACCACATCCTTCTCCACCGCATGCTGGGCCGACGCGAACTTATCGGAGAAGGTTAGCGTCGTTAAGAAATATTGAAAGCTAGTGCTGGCGAAAAACAAGTTGTCCAGGCTATAGCCAGACTCGAGGTTCCGGTAGATCATGTCAAAGATCTTGATCCGCTCTTCCAGGAAGATATTATCGTTGACAAAACTTTTGAACTGCTTTGTCAACAAGTTCACAAAATAAGCACTCTGAAGTCCCTTGAAGTGCGCCCAATAGATAGTCCACGGATTTTTGTCGTCGGCTCCGTATTTGTGGGGCATCTCGGCGGGAATGATCAGGACCTCGTTGGGGTTGATGTTCACATTTCCGGAAGGCAATTCCACCCACCCTTTTCCTTCCAGGCAATAGATGAGAATGTGCGCCGATATTCCCGAAGGTCGCTCGCGGTAGTGAAACTGGGCCCGCGGGTAAAAGCCAATGTCGGTCAGGTAGAGACTATTGATGGGCAATGTATAGCCACACACCTCCAATATTTTTTTGGGCAGGACAATGGCACGTTGTCCTTCAAAACCTTCGCGTTTTCGTATGGCTTGCATCTTGGCCATAAAAATAGAATAATCCATCAAAAGAGAAAATTAATCCATTAGCAACAATTTGAAGGCAGGTAACTTTGCTAAAACATTCGTTAGAAATGAAAAGCAAAAGCACTGTTGTGGTTTGGGAGGAGAAGGTCTCGATTCCGACCTATGGTATCGGAAAACCAGAAAAAAATCCAATTTTCTCCGAAAAGCGTGTTTATCAGGGAAGCAGCGGTGTCGTCTATCCCAATCCTGTCATTGAAAAGATACTCGACGAAAAGACGGACAAACGCTATCACGCCGTCTTCCTCGAAAATCCATACATCAAAATCATGATCCTTCCCGAGATCGGGGGAAGAGTGCAGATGGCGTATGACAAAATAAGACAGCGGCATTTCGTTTACTACAACCAGGTGATCAAACCAGCGTTGGTGGGTCTGACAGGGCCTTGGATCTCCGGTGGAATTGAATTCAACTGGCCACAACACCACCGCCCCAGCACGTTCGATCCCATCGACTTCACCATCGAAGAACATGACGACGGAAGCAAAACCATTTGGGTGAGTGAAGTAGAAAAAATGTTTCACACCAAAGGGATGGCAGGGTTCAGACTTTACCCCGATAAAGATTACTTAGAGATCAACGTGAAGCTCTATAACCGGACACCGTTTCCCCAGACTTTTCTCTGGTGGGCCAACCCCGCCCTGAAAGTGAACGACGACTATCAATCTGTATTTCCACCGGACGTGCGGGCTGTCTTTGATCATGGAAGAAGAGATGTCTCCGAATTCCCGATTGCCCGAGGTGAGTATTATAAGGTTGATTATTCCGCCGGGGTAGACATCTCGCGCTATAAAAATATTCCTGTGCCCACATCTTACATGGCACAACAGTCCAACTACGATTTTGTAGGAGGCTATGAGCACGACACCCACGCCGGAATTTTACACGTGGCCAATCACCACGTGTCTCCCGGAAAAAAACAATGGACCTGGGGCAATGGCGAGTTCGGCTTTGCGTGGGATCGCAACCTGACCGATGAAGACGGGCCTTATGTTGAAATTATGACCGGTGTCTTCACCGACAATCAACCCGATTTCTCCTGGATACTCCCCGACGAGGAGCGAGCGTTCACACAATACTTCATGCCGTATAGTGAATTGGGCGTAGTCAAAAATGCCACCCGGGACGCACTCGTCAATGTGGAAGTTC
This sequence comes from Chryseolinea soli, assembly GCF_003589925.1. Lineage (NCBI taxonomy): Bacteria > Pseudomonadati > Bacteroidota > Cytophagia > Cytophagales > Fulvivirgaceae > Chryseolinea > Chryseolinea soli. Next base: position 176,401 of record NZ_CP032382.1, read on the forward strand.
AAGGTGATCACGTCAATCTTAAATTCTACGCCACGGCTGCTTATGAAAAAGCGTTGGTGACCCTGCGAACCGATACGACGGAGCTTTATACCGAAGTGATCGACATTTCGCCTGAACGACCGTATCAACATCATGTTCTTCTACCCCACCCGGTTGCCACAGAAGACCTCATCGCTTCCCTGCGCGATGCATCGGGTAAAGTGTTGGTGCACTATCGATCCGAAAAGGAAATTTCAAAACCGATTCCCGAACCGGCGAAGGCTGCTGCTGATCCGGAACGCATTGCCAGCATCGAAGAACTTTTTTTAACGGGTCTTCACATCGAGCAATATCGTCATGCCACGTTCCTGGCGACAGACTATTACCTGGAAGCCCTGCGCCGCGAACCAACGGATATCCGTAACAACCAGGCGATGGGCCTTTGGTTTATGCGGCGGGGACAATTTGTAAAAGCCGAATCACACTTCAGACGCGCCATCGCCACGCTCACCGAACGAAACGCCAATCCTTATGATGGCGAACCTTATTTCAACCTGGGCCTTTGTCTTTTTTTCCAGGATCGCCATGAGGAAGCCTATGCCGCCCTTTTTAAGTCGGCCTGGAATGCACCGGTTCAGGCGGGGGCATATCTTAACCTTGCAAGGATTGCCACGCTAAAGGGAAACTTTGAAGAAGCGCTGGAGTTCATCGACAAATCGCTGAACCGAAATTACACCAGTCAAACGGCCCGTCATCTGAAGGTAATCATCCTTCGCAAACTCAACCGACTGAAGGATGCACAAGTTCTCATCGATCAATCGCTGGCGCTCGATAAATTCAACTTTGGAATTTTATTCGAGTCATTCCTCATTTTAAATACATCGACCTCGAATAAAAACGAAAATCCACTCGATGGCTTGAAGACCTTGGCGCGCGACAATGCGCATACGTACACGGAATATGCCTTCGACTACGCACACGCTGGGCAATACACGGAAGCGATCCAACTCCTGGACGTTTGCAAGATCGACGACGATGCGTACCCCATGATGGACTATTATAAAGGCTATTTTGCCTCTAAAAATAATAAACCGGCCCTTGCCCATCAGTACTACCAGCAAGGTGCGCGCCGGAAACCCGACTATTGTTTTCCGAATCGCGTGGAAGATGTGTTGGTACTACAAGAGGTGATGCACGCGAATCCCATCGACTCCAAAGCGCCGTACTATCTGGGCAATTTCTGGTATGCGCACAAGCAGTACGCGGAGGCGATTCAATGTTGGGAAATCTCTGCAACACTAAATCCTGATTTTCCCACCGTCAACCGGAACCTGGCGCTTGCCTATCACAACAAACAAAACAATCCCGCCAAGGCGTTGCAATTCTTAGAACGGGCGTTTGCCCTGAATACTCAAGACGCTCGTGTCTTCATGGAGCTGGATCAGCTTTACAAAAAATTAAACAAGCCACACGAGGAGCGTCTTTCACGACTCGAAGCGCATCTCACTTTGACCGAGGACCGCGATGATCTCTACCTGGAACGCATCACGTTATACAATCTTTTGAATGATCATGAGAAAGCGTTAAGTCTTTTAGCGTCACGACAGTTTCATCCGTGGGAAGGAGGCGAAGGCAAAGTGGTTGGACAATATCTTATCTCGAATATTGCTCTGGCAAAAAAATTCCTGGACGGGGGTCAACCCCAAAAAGCTCTGAAACATTTGGAAGCCGCCTCGCACTACCCACACTTTCTTGGCGAAGGAAAAATCTACGGCACCCAGGAAAATGACATCAACTATCTCAAGGGTTGCGCCTACGAAGCCTTGAACGATGTCACGCTCGCAAAAGATTACTTTCAAAAAGCCAGCGTAGGACTGAGCGAGCCCGGCCAAGCCATTTACTACAACGACCAACAACCTGACAAGATCTTTTACCAGGGACTGGCACATAAAAAACTCGGCAATCTGACAAGGGCTGAGCAAATCTTTAATAACCTGATCGCGTTTGGATCTTCGCACATGGACGACACCATCAAGTTGGATTATTTCGCCGTGTCACTTCCCGATCTGGCTGTGTTCGACCAGGACCTTGATCTACAGAATAAAATTCATTGCCATTATATTATGGGACTCGGCTATTTGGGCCTAGGGAAGGATACGTTGGCGCGGGAACATTTTGAAGAGGCATTGAGATATAATCGGAATCACGCAGGGGCGATGGTTCATAAGGGGATGATTGTTCGGGAATCAGACGGGCGTCAGGAGCCAGGAGCCAGAAGCCAGGAGCCAGTAGTTAGTAGCCAGTAGCCAGTAGTTAGTATCCAGTAGTACTATTGGATATCGGCTCGTTGTTCCTGATTTTGAATAACCAAGGAAAGTCCTGTATCTTTCTTGCCCCTAACGATATCGCGGGGTAAGTTTATGAAATGGATAACCCGAGAGCGTCCGAAGATCGATCGTATTGCTTGTCCCTGGTTGATCAGACGGTTTGTAGATGTGAACGCAGAAATTATCTACGTTCCTTTTGAGCAGGTTATCGAGAAGGCGAAGGAATTGGATGCAGTGCCATTTGATTTGCCCGGGGTGGAGTATACGCATTATGGGGATCAGTGTACGTTTGATTTTATCATTCAGAAACACAAGCTTGATGACCCTGCTTTGAAGGTATTGGCGGCAATTGTGCGGGGTGCGGATACGGATCGGCATGATCTTGCTGCCCAGGCTTCCGGATTGTGGGCTATTTCGGCCGGGCTCTCATACAACATTACCGATGATCAGCAACTGTTGGAAAAAGGGATGTTGATCTATGATGCCTTGTACAGTTGGGCCAAACATTTGCAAAATGAAAAGCATACACAAGGTCCTATCGAGAACATGCTCCTCGATGTGTATAAAAAATTTCTTACGCAGAAATCCGGCAAAGCTCCCGCGTGGGCGAAGGAGCTTAAAGAAATCATCCAGGATCAGATCGATACCAACCTTGCCCTGAGTCTGAAGGAAATTTCACAAAGCCTGAATGTACATCCCTCCTATTTGTCGCGCGAGTTCTCGAAATATTTTGACGATCTGTCGTTCGGTGATTACATCCGGAAGCTGCGCATTGAAAAAGCGATGACTTTGCTCCAGGATCCCAAGCATTCCCTTGCTGACATCGCGTATCTCACTGGTTTTTCGGATCAAAGCCACTTTGCCCGGATTTTTAAGAAAACTACGGGGCAAAGCCCGCTGTCCTATCGAAAATCGCAGGTCAAAAAGTAAAAATACTCCCAAAAGTAAATTTCGTTCTATACTTCCTTCCGGCGATTGGATAACCTTGCCATGGTGTGATCCTGTCTTTTAATTTTGGTTTATACCGTGGTGCGTCATGCTTTTTTGCTGCACACCAAATTATCTTAAATCCAATAGTTGCTCATGACACCCGCATATTCTTTAAAAGATCTGATTATCTACTTCCTAAAACTTGGAACCTGGGGCTTCGGCGGTCCGGTAGCGTTGGTAGGCTATATGCACCGCGACCTGGTGGAAGATAAAAAATGGATCGGTGAAGACGACTACAAAGAAGGCCTTGCGCTTTCGCAACTGGCTCCCGGTCCATTGGCCGCACAGCTTGCCATATACATTGGCTATGTTCACTATCATCTACTGGGTGCAACGCTTGCCGGATTTGCTTTTGTGTTGCCGTCGTTTCTGATGGTGCTCGGCATTGGGTACGCTTATGTTTCCTTCGGTGGACTGCCCTGGATGCAGGCGATCTTCTATGGCGTAGGTTCCGCTGTGATCGGCATCATTGCCATCGGCAGTTATAAACTCACCACGAAAAGCATCGGGAAAGACAAATTGCTGTGGGTGATATTCATTGTTCTGACGATCATCACGTTTGTTAAGGAAGAAGAAATACTCTGGCTTATGCTGTTGGCCGGTGTTGCCGTTTGGTTTGCCAAAGCGCCGCCGAAGTGGCTTGGGTCAGTTCAAGCCATAACCCCCGTTTTCTTTCTGCAACTACAACCCGTCGTCGTGGAATCCCGGCTTTGGCAGATTGCGTGGTTCTTTACAAAAGCAGGCGCCTTTGTCTTCGGCAGTGGTCTGGCGATCGTTCCCTTTCTGTATGGCGGACTAGTAAAAGAATATCAGTGGCTCTGCGAACAACAATTTCTCGACGCGGTTGCTGTGGCTATGATCACTCCGGGACCCATCGTGATCACCGTAGGATTCATTGGCTACCTTGTCGCCGGCGTTCCCGGTGCAAGCGTTGCCGCGCTGGCTACTTTTGTCCCTTGTTATTTGTTCACCGTCATTCCTGCACCCTACTTCAAGAAGTACGGAAAACATCCTGGCATCAAAGCCTTTGTCGACGGCGTAACGGCGGCGGCCATTGGCGCAATTGCCGGGGCTGTTTTAGTGCTGGGAAAAAGGACGTTGAGCGATTTGCCGACGGTGCTCATCGCTTTGACCGTGGCCGTCGTGTTGTTCCGCTTCAAGAAAATTCCCGAACCCCTTATCATCATCATCGCTGCCGCTATTGGCATCCTTCTAAAAATAGTATTATGAACAGAAAAGATTTCGTGAAGACTTCGGCCATCCTGGGTGGGGCCAGTCTATTGCCCGCAAACAACGCGTTCTCGCAAAGCCTTCAGCAAAGCGGATTGGATAAACTTACCGACAAGGACGGCAACTTTGCCCTGCAACCGCTTCCCTATAACGAAAGCTTCCTCGAACCGCACATGGACCAGGAGACGCTGCACCTGCACTATACTTTCCATCATGGCGATGCGGTGAAGGCTGCGAACAAAGACCTGCAAATGATCAAAAAGTCAATCGATGAGAACAATCTCGATACCGTGGACTATTGGACAAAGAAATTATCGTTTCACTTGTCTTCTCATATTCTGCATACCATTTTCTGGACGAACCTCAACAATAAAAAAACGGACCCGTCCGGCGCCTTGTTGAAGCAGATCGAAAAGGATTTTGGTTCTTATGATAAACTTAAAGTTCTGATCAGCAAAACCGCCAAGGGAGTCGATGGCAACGGGTGGGGCATTCTGGGCTACCAACCCTACACGCAAAAGCTCACCGTGCTCCAATGTGAAAATCATGAAAAACTCACGCAGTGGGGAGTTATTCCCATTCTTGTTATTGATGTGTGGGAGCATTCCTATTATCTGAAATACCGGAACAGGAGAGCAGAATTTGTTGACAATCTGTTTCCCATCATCCATTGGGACAATGCTGCCGAACGATTCAATCTTGCACTTAAACTGGGTTGAGCGGTCGCCGAATTCCCCGTGATCAGAGGGTTAATCAACGGAAACTTGTAAATCTTCAAGAAAAGGTTCGATATTCGAACAGGATCTATTGATCCATCATATCCTATTTTAAAGATTCAGTTTCTATGCTCTTCACTATGCGTTTCAATCGATCCCGGAAACTATTTACAGGGCTTCTCTTTTTTATTTTACCGCTATCAAAAACCCCGGTGTTTGGACAAACTTCTAAACCTCAAATACTGGAGGAGGGTTATATTTTCGATCAGGCTGAATTTAAATCTTGTCATGCGTCAACCCTGGTGCCATTGGCCAATGGAAAATTGGTGGCGGCCTGGTTTGGTGGCACGCAAGAGGGAAGTCCCGATGTGTGCATTTGGATGTCGGTAAAAGAAAACGCAGGCTGGACGAAACCCGTGCGCGTTGCCGAGGGCTTTCAGGCTGACGGCAAACCATCTCCTTGCTGGAATCCCGTGCTCTTTCAAAGCAAAAATGGAAAGCTCTATCTCCACTACAAAGTTGGACCCAATCCCCGCGAATGGTGGGCGATGTATAAAGTCTCCAGCGACCTTGGAAAAACATGGTCGAAGCCAACACCGCTGCCCAAGGGAATGTTAGGGCCAATAAAAAACAAAGCCGTGCCACTAAGCGACGGCAACATTCTTTATCCTTCCAGTACGGAAAGCATCGATGAAAAAAAATGGGCCATTCATCTCGAGCAGTCCGACCCTGCACTGAACCATTGGAAAAAGATCGCCATAGATTGCGATACGTTCAACGCCATCCAACCCTCCCTTCTTTTTTATCCGGGACACAAGATGCAGCTGCTGGCCCGAAGCAAGGAGAATGTGATTGTGCAGAGCTGGTCGGAAGACGATGGAAAAACATGGTCACGCGTTACGGCAACAAATTTGCCCAACCCCAATTCCGGCATCGACGCCGTGAGCAAGCCCGATCGCTCCTTGCAATTGTTGGTTTACAATCCTTTGGCCGCTGGAAAAGAATGGTGGGAAGGTCGTTCCGTATTAACGCTGGCCGCATCGGCTGACGGCGTGCAATGGACAGACCTCTATACGCTGGAAGAACATCAAAAAGGAGAGTACAGTTATCCCGCGATCATTTATGACGATCAAGGCAACATTCACATCACCTATACGGCCGATCGCTCCAAGATCAGGTACGTGAAACTGAAACTGTAGCCTTCTGCCAATCGACAGGAATAAAACTTGCCTGTATGACTAAGCGACAGTCTGTTTCGCCAACGGGAAATCCGGGTGAGTCTTCAGATTTTCGATCTGGCGTTGGTGGCGATTCAAATGAAATCGCAAAAACTCCAGCCGCTGCACCACGTTGAGCGGTCCCGAAATGATATGTGGGTAAATGATTTGCTCCAGGTCATACCCATCCATTTCATCACACAGCGATTCAAGCAGGTTCTGACAATTGGCGAGTGCTTCAATCCAGTAGTCTACCGATCCACCCCACCGGGGTTTGGCTATTTCGGGAACTTGTTCTTTTTCCTTCCAGGTCATTTCAATGATCTTTTCGATGGGAAGACCGTGATGGATCGCTACCCCGGACCAGATGGGTTTCTTCTTTCGAATTCCATCCAGCGTTTTCCACATGCCATTGATCCCTCCCATTTCAGCCCAGACCAAATGTTCGACATTGTCGACAACCGACCAAATGTCGGCCGAGGGTTTGAATTGTGATTGCTCGTAGGTCAGGCCGGATGCGGCCTGGATGAATTGATGGCGAGCGAGAGCCACGGAATTTAGGAGGGATTGACGCTTATCCATTGGGTAGTGATTTAGTCTGGCGTTAAGTGTTCGAGAACCGATCCCATTCCTCCAGCCGTGTCTAAAGCCTCAAAACCTTCGCGCTCCTTTACTGGCGCCCGAACTGCGCTTATGTCAATTTAATAAAAAAAGACTGTAGTCAAAGCCACGAGAGACCCTAGCGAGCATCCTAATCCTGCAAACATTGACGAGACTTGGCCAATCAAGCCCAAGAATTCGTTACACTATCCTCCAATGCTCGTGGACAATTGAAACATGGGCAGGTACATGGCCAGCAAAATGAATCCCACGACACCGCCCAAAAAAATGATCATGGCCGGCTCGAGAAAGGTATTCAACAGGCCGGTTTGATGATCTACTTCCACGCTGTATTGTTTTGCCAGCTTGTCAAAAAATGTATCCAACTTATTCACTTCTTCCCCCACTTTGATCAGGGAGATCATTTTTCTGTTGAAGACCGGGAAATTACTCATCGAAATGTGAAGCGGCGAACCATTCATAACATCGGACGCCAGCGGGCTCAACGTAATTTGCAAGGGATAAAATGTTACCATCTGGCTGATCAAATCCAACGAACGGATTAAAGGGACCTTAGACCCCAACAGCAAGCTCATGGAACTGCAAAACCGGGCGAGCTGAATGGAATAGATGATCTTGCCGATGACGGGAATATGGCGGACCACCCGGGAAGAATTTTTTCGCAGCCACGGTGTATTTCTGCTTCGGTAAAGCATTACGGCTGCAAGAGCACAAACCGACGTTAGCCATATGAAATTAGACTGAACGGCTTCCGAAAATTGGATGATCAAATGCGTCAGGTAGGGAAGCTCTCCCCCAAACCGTTTGAATACATCACTAAACATGGGCACGATAAACAAAAGCATAAATCCCACGGCGCCGATTGACGTGAACAAGATGATGATCGGATAGGAAAGCGCGCCCACAAACTGCCGGCGTTGCTTTAGCTTGTTCGAATAAAAATGATAGAGTTGATCCAACACCAAATGGATCTTTCCCGTCTCTTCTCCTATCTGGACACTGTAATATTCGTAGGGCGTGAAATAAGTTGTTTTCTGTAAGGCTTCCCATAAAGAATCGCCGTTGATCAGGTTTTCGATGATGCTCCGCATGATCTCGGCATGCTTAGGTTTTGTCTGCTCCGCTTCGATCAGCTCCAATGCCGATCGAATGTCGAGACCGGCCACCAACAGTGTGGACAGCTCCAGGTAAAAAGCTTCTTTATCTTTATCCTTGAATTTAACCGGGAACAGCTTGATGTCTTTTTCCAGCAAGGCCTTAAAGTCTATCGAAGAGGATTGCATCTTCTTCTTTTTCCGTTTCTCGATTTCTTCGATGCGAATGCTCATGGTATTGAATCAGGCTTTATAAATCTCACTAAAGACGCCGCGTCATAGCGTTTCAAAATGTGGTAGCGAATCGATTGATTTGCGATTTGTCCTTCCAGCACAACTTCATCCAGCGCCGCGCCACGTTCCGCCTGCACTTTGCCTTGGAACATGAAAGCTTGTTCCGATACACGGTAGTGAAACGTATCGATAACGCTGTTCTGTTGCCGGACAACGTAATTCCGGTAGATCCCATACCTGATGGTCACCTCCGTTTGCAAACATTGCAAGCCTGAGTCGGATTTCAGCACCTCGTCGGCATTACGGATGTCTGCCTCCAGCCTGTCGTTGAGCGCGATGATCTCCTCCAGGGCGCTGTATTTCCGGGTGAGGGACATTTGATAGGTATTGACCGTAAGATAGGCAAAGTAGATGGCCGTTACCACCATGCTGCTGAGGACCATGACCACCAGCATTTCGATGAGCGAAAAGGATGGGATCTTACGGAGCAACATACCTTAGAAATTTACGTTCCGCCAAAAGCCTGCCATCCTCATCCCGAATCTCGAAACGGATCACCCGTAGCTCCTTACTGTCCGCCGCGGGTAACGCCAGGCGGAACAAGGTAAACGTTTCATACGGCCAGGACTTCTCTGTGTAATCGTTCGCTTGTTGCGTTTCCGCCCAACGGTCATCGATCGCCAGGCCGGCTTGCATTTTTCTAAACTGACCATTCGATTTATAAACATTCAAATAGATTGTGACGGCCATGGCGAAAACCATCGAGATGATGATCATGGCCGTGATCGTTTCGATCAGGGAAGAGCCCGCGACTTTATGTTGCCAAAATTTCAATCGAGCCACTTTGCAATGGTTAATGTTTTGGAATCGCCCCACAAAAAGGACGCCGGCAAAGCCGGGTGTCGCTTGGTCGCCAAGATGGAAGCGTTCAACAAATAGTTTGTGTTCTCCTGCGTCTCGAACCGCGCGGTGGTGATGTGTCCCCACAGCGCCCCCTCCAGGTTTGTATTTCCATTGACATAGACAAATCCCGTTACGACGGCCGTTTTATGGATGCGCAATTTGCCGGCGCTGGAAGTGGTGCGATCTAATCCAGGCAGCACGACGATGCCTTCTACCTTGCTAGAATCACCCACGCTGATCAAACTATCGCGTTTATGTCCGACGAGTGACAAACTGCTTGGATAATTGAGTTTGCATTTTTTTCCCACAACAATCAAACGCGTGGCCATCAGTTGCAGGGACCCTATGAATTCATCATCCACACGGATCTCGGGTGCCATGAAGATCGCATTTTCAATCCGGGCGGTGGACCGGATGATGATGCGTTGATCGGATTTTACTACCACATTACCGGAGAGTGAGTCATCGATGACAAGCTCCCCGGCATATTGAAATACGAAAACCGAGTCCATGTGAAAGGGGTAGTGCTTGCGTCTTAAATCCGGAAGGGTCCGGTGGCCGGTCCATTCCGCAACACCCGCGAAATCCTTGAGGGCGGCGGTATCCAATTCGGGCATGAGCTTCCCGCTTTTGAGAATCTTTCCTTCTTTTATTAACTGCTTGCCTTCATACCATTTGCCATCCAGGAACCCCATGGCCAGACCTTTTCCGGGTAAATATACATTTCCTTCGATCCTTGTTTTGCCAGCGAGACTCAGCTGGCCGTTGTCGCCGGGGAGGAATATGGCAGCTTTTCCCAGGGTATCCGGGAGCGCTCCGATCAAGGCAAAGGTCATGTCGTGAAAGCGGCCGCGGTGGGCGTCAACACCTAAATATTCAAAGACGCCCCAGGGTCTTCGAACGATGCGCACCGAGTCGATTCCTTCGCCAAAAAGATCAACGTTTTGAATGGTGTGGAAAGGCATGTCTTCGCGGTGGGCCATTCCGTATTGGATGCCGGAGACGGTGTTGTCGCGGAGGATGGAGAGGAGTTCGGATCTTTTAGTGGTTAGGCGGGTGTAGTAGGCTAGTAGGATGATGGAGGAGCAAAGGATGCTGATTACCAGGGCGATGCCTATGGATAATTGGAGAACGCCTCCGGGGAGGCGGAGGGATGAAAATTTGTGCATATGTCCTCTGAGAATCAAATTGATATAACTGAAACTTATTTATTAGAACCGATAACGCCATCCGATTACACCAATGAGGGTCCGTTATCCGCTTTTGTTAGCAAGCGTTGATTAAGTTGATCCAAAAATTAGGATAATGGTAGGGTAAGGCAAGTAATACTTCATTTTTAACACTCATGTTTGCTATCATCAACTATCCACCTGGCTGTTATTGACTTAAACTGTCTAGATCAATCCACCATGAGCAAGTCAATTTACTGTATCGATCGCCATCAGTGGTCTCCCCTTCGTAAAATCCGTATCCAAAATGGACTTTGTCGAATACTAGCGTATCAAACTTATCGGCGGTTAAAATTCCTCTTTGCAACCAGGGGCTGTCCTTGCAAATAAATTTATTTATAAAAGCCGTTTTCATCGCCTCACTTCTGAACGAATATTTGTATCGTTTGACCATTTTCACGTCAAACCTAGAAAGAGTGCTGTCTGTGTAGAAATAGTAACGCGACAACTCATAGTCATTACCATTGACTTGAACATACTTAGATGATTCACACCACTTGTTGTCGCTATACTCATCTTTTGAACAATACAAATCGCTGAGATGATTCTCACTCCATTTTCCATTGAGAGAAATCATTTCATCAAATGCGCAGATTTCAATGGAAAGTCTGTTTTTATGTGACGCGCCGTTTTTTTTAATGCTCCTTCTTGGCTCGCAACAGACGAGCGCCATAAAAATCAGGCAATAGACATATGCCCTACTCCTTCTTCTTACCTTTTCCATTGATTTCATTGATTCGTCCTGTAACATTCTTAACGAAATCAGGTTCAAATTTCTCAAATGTCAGTTTCTTATAACTTTTGCTAAAATAATCTTGGACGTCTGATAGGAACTTTCCAGTAAGTTCATCGGTCCAAACAGTTTTAGAGTTAACGTTATTTTTTTTCCTCCATGCTTCGCCAAATGATCTTGCCCAGGCATTGTTCACCATATCTATATAAGCATCAACCATTGCCTGCTCTTGTGTAAATATGCCTGCCGATGGATCGATCGCCATATCCTTTGGATCTCCACTAAACAGGCCTTTAGCTTCGACCTCGTGGGCGTTCGCAGCTATTGTCGCCGCAGATGCGCCATAAAGAACAGTCGCGAGGGCTTGCCCAGTAAAGTGCAAAAAGGTGTTCTCATATCTATATCCAAGTTCGGTGCTAGCGTCCCGCTGTTCCTTCTTCAAATTACTAAACATTTTCATGGCTATTGCAAATGTTAACGCGCCACCCGAGCCAGACCAAGCAGGCTCGTGCACAACCTTTTTTATCTTGTCCAGTTCGCCTTTATTGATTGCCGCGTTGGGATAGGATAGGCCGCCTAGGAATTTATCTAGCCATGAACCATCCTTAATCTCCCCGGCTTCTGTCTCTGACAGTTCGTCATTAGAAATGGAGGTTTCGATTGATTGTGTATCACTCCATTTGTGAGCAACCGTCGTTGTAATAACGCCAAAAATATCAGTTGAGCGCGTGACCTTAATTTTTTTGGTTGTCAACAAATCATAATCTATGCTAAACAACGCCTCTAATCCATCAAGGTCAACTGCTGAAATGGGCATATTTGACGCAAATTGGTACGGAGTGAGCCAAGGATACGAAGCTGTCAATGGATCTACGGACAGGAACCTCCCAAAACTAGGATTGTATATTCGGAAGCCATAGTCATACGTGGCACTACCCCACTCCCCATTATCATCTTTCTCCTTACCGTTAAACCCGTACCGATATTTCAAATCAGCACTCCACGTCCGACCTGGCTGATCCATACCAAATGGATAGTAATTTGACACATTCGTCACTTCTGGCTCAAACGCCCCCGGTGTACCCAAATTCACTACGCTCAGCTTTGTGTCCGTGATTACCGCTCGCATGTTATGCAAGTGATCTTTCAGCTCATAGAGACGGCTACTCAACTGCCGTGTGTAGATACCTGCGCCTGGCGACGGCACTCCCCCAGATTCTCCAACACGGACCGTTAGCGGCGTCGCATTTCCATCGGAGCCCACATTGGTGAAGCCTGGGCCTAGCGTGAGCGTCACATTTGAATTCACAAGATAGGATATCCCTTCGTAAGTATTTTTCATCACATCTGCATCAATACGCACTTCTCCTGACTGCAATCCTTCTACGGGTTGCGCCGGGACGGCAATCGGTTTGTTGTATTGTCCGAGACGTTCGCTTCCATAGATCGGCAATTCCAACAGAGTCAACTCGGTGGTCGTGCCACCTTCAGTCCTTTCATACACACCCATAACATTGGTATTAGCGTCACGAACGTAATAAGTCGTCGTTGAAAGTCCCGCTGTGTTTGTCCTGCGTTTGCTCACGCGATTGCCAGAAGCGTCATAGCGGAATTGAGTATGCGTTCCGCCATCGTTATCCACACTTAGTACCTTTCCATATGGACTCCATTTGATGCTATTCTTTTGTTTCTGATCACGAGTCAAATTACCGATCTGGTCATACAGATAGTTCCCGGCCGTCTGGGGTTCAACATCCTGGGTAAAACCGGGCGTTGTTACCAGATCCGGCACATGGCTCAATTGGTTGGTTTTGGCATAGTATACCATCGGTGCAGTCGTCGGAACGTTGTCAACTAACGCCGATCCATCATAGGTCACGACACTGGTGATGTTCCCGTTTGCATCATAAGCATTCGTGCTCTTGTAGGCCGTGGCTGCCGGAGTCCAGGCTCCACTCAGATAACTAAAATTACTTTGCAACAACCGGTTCAGTTCGTCGTATTGGAATTGATAGCCCGTCACGTTGTCTTTGTAATTAAGGTTGGCGCTGGCATAAGCGCTATTGATACTACCACTGTAATAGTTCCTGCTTGCCCAGGCTGCAATGTTGCCGTTGTAAAGGTCCAGGCCATTCGCGGATAAGACATCCGGTGACGAGGCATCCAGTGTCGAACCCGAATGTCTGTAGTCACCGCTGTAATAAGTCAGCGCCATACCAAACGCATCGCGGGCCGTGAGCGAACCCGTATCCCCATCTTTCATGGGATCGCTGGTCTTATCCAGTTTCGGGTTGTTCAATGCCTTAAGCCAGCCATGGATGGTGTAGGTGTAATCCATCCCTTGCAATTGATCTTTGCCGATGACCGTGCGCTTGAGCGGGCCATGCAGGTAATATTTGTAACAAGCTTCTTTCTCCCACAGGTAGCTGTCGCGCGAAGTATATACCGCGATAATGTGATTACTCTCGTCGTACTCGTATTTGTGATAGAACGCATCGACTGCGCCGGGATTGTAGCTTATCTGGGTGATTTTGCCACTGAGTAGATCGTATTGATAGCGAATGCCCACTCCGGTGGCCGGGTGATCAGGGTCCGGAATTTGCATGCCGGGGATCTGTTGTACAATCCAGGTCACGTTGCCGTGTGGGTCGTAGCTGTAGATCGTAACGACCTGATCGTCGCCCTTAGTCAAATCACCATCTTCATCGGTCAAAGCATAACTAACCCGGTTACGCAGGTTGGCCTGTTCGTAGCCGGTGGGAAGTGCATGGCCGGCAGCGAATGTGGCGGGGTCGTATTCCTGCGTGTAAAATGTCTTCGTAACAAAGCGCCCCGTCGAGGGAAAGCTGCTGTTTTGGTTACGCATGCTATAGAGCGTGGCTTCGTCGTAGTTATCGGCTTCACCCACTTCGATGAGGCGGCCCAACTCGTCGTATTTCGAGTAGGCATACTTGTTTTCGGATGCCTGCTTTTGCTTGGCGTTGCGCGAGAAACGGATCTGGCCTTTGTCGTTGTAGATGCTGGTTGCAAAGTAGTCCGAAGCGTTGAAGATGCTTTCGGTTGATGTACTGACCGGGCGTGTCGTGGCTGCAGGGTTTGCATCGGGTGTGTGCTGACGTACCAGTTGGCCTACGCTGTTGTACTGGTATTCCGTTACCAGCGTGTGCGCCGGGTAAAGATTGCTTGACGAAGCAACGGCTGCCGCGGTATTAACGGGAAGCAATACTACGCCTTTGGGCGGCACCGTGCGCATGAGGTGGCCCGCACGGTCGTAATAATACAAGGTGAATTGGTGCAGACCCGTGGCGTAGCTTAGCACCATCTTATCGTTGATGCGGCTGGGTTCGGCGCAGGTCTTGTATACTTCGCGAAAGCTTTCGATGCGGAGGTTGATCGCTTGCTCTACCTGTTGGTTGATCGAGGCGGTTATGGTATTTGCTGTGGCCGCCTCGCAGGTTTGTTTTTGTGGCTTGTTGACTACGTCTTCAAGGCCATCGGGTACTTCCACAGACGTTGGCCCGTCTGTAAATTTGAAGCAGAGGTTGTATCGGCAAGGGATATCTCCGTATCTGGCAATAAATGCGGTGCCTGCCCCGACAATTCCTATCCCTGTAGTATTGAGCTGATTTATCGTAATATCGCCAAAGGGCTTGGCGTAGGTTTGAGTATAGAATCCTATAACCTCTTTTTGACTTCCATAGTCAGTAAATCCATTGAAATATAACGTGCCGGTGCGCACTCCCGATGGAAATTCAAGGATTTCAGAGGTGTGTTGCGAAACAGAATACCTCAACAGTTTCCATGAAGGATCAGATTGAGTACCATATGTATAGTCACCCGAATTGATAAAAGGGAGATTCCATGGGTCAGTCCAGGGAAAAACCCCTTTCCAATTAAATGTTCCATCCGGCTGCATCTCAACAACGTAAAATTGGCTAGCTTGTACATCTCTCGATACCCCATCGATTACGACGTTATAAGTATCAGTTTCAAAATTTCCAAAATCCGCTGACTTACCTATAAAGGACAAAAATCCATTGCCTTTATTCAAATCATCCAAATGATGTATCCCCGCATTTGAATCGAAAAAGCGGGTATATACAAATTTTCCTTCGCTGTTAAATTTCGTGAGGGCAATAGTGATAGAAGCATGAGGCGTCCAGCTTGCTGCAACATTATTATTAATGTAAATACTATTATTACCGTGGGTGTTCGCAACATAACCATTGTGTCTAATATAAAATTCATTATTTATTTCAACAAAATCCGTTCCCGAATAAAACGGAAAGCGAAAACTGTCCGAAACAAATGTAGGATCAATTTCGCCATTGGTCAGATTACGTTTCACAAGTCTATAATTGCCGTTCGTATCGCTGTTTAAGTGAAAAACATATCCATTTTTTACAACAATTTGCCAGGTGGGCACGGGATGTGCCGCATCATAATAGAAATCATAAGGGAAGCCGTTATGATTCTCTTTGATCCATGCTAAATCTCCATTGGCTTTAATTCTTGTTATATATCCTGCATTTAATTGCGAAGGAATTGCTGCGTCTAATGGGCCAAGAACTTTTAGGCCATTTAAATAAATATCAACGACATAAGAGGTATTATTGTAATTGTCCTTTGCCACTGCTTCGAGGATAACGTCGCCATTCAGGTCGATCGCAAACTTCAAACGAGCAGTTTGATTGTTCCGTGATTCACCAGACACGTATCTTGTTTCAAAATGATTTTTCCATAACAAGTTTCCATCTTGATCAAATTTCAAGACAACAAAATCATCTTCTCCATTGTTTTGAATGACTGAATTATCATTCAAACTCACTTTATCACGGCCTGTCGGTGTACTTGACAAAGAAACAAATGCATAATAATTTCCATCGTCATGTCGCACCAATCTCTTGATGGTGCCGCCTGTAGTAAATAGCGCTTTCGAGAAATTCCAGCCAAAGCCAGGAGTTGTTCCCGCAGCTTCAGAGGATTTAAGATTATCCCATCCCGTCTCGCAAGTTTGCGCATCTTCATTGACCTTGACCTCAAAATTATAGACCATGGCTTGCTTCAATCTCAACAACTCCGCATCGGTGCCATATTGCGGCGTGCCATTGACATGGGGGGTGAGCGGTGTATTGCAATAGCTTATACAGTTCTGGATCAACGCATCCACCATGGCGTTAAGCTCGCACTCCGAATAATCAAAACCCGTTGTGTTCACAGTCAAGTCATAGACACCACTCCATCGCTCGTCCCATTCATTCGTGTTCTTGTTAAAAAATGCTCTGGCGGTGGTGGTGTAGTGTTCGATCTTCGCCGCATTGTTATTCGACAGGATGTCGTTGATAAGCGCCTGCCGGAACTCCTCAGATCTTGCCTCACACATTTTGCCGCATCCATTACGCATCAACTGGATGGTCTTGGCTGTGGCCGTCGCTTCATCCGGGTCAACGTTCTGGTTGCCAAACTGGGTCTGCAAACTCAACTGATATTTTTTACAAAAGGTCAAAGGCGTAAACAGGCTCAGGTCTGTCGCCGTGGTGTTGGCCACTCCAGCATAGTAGCGCAGGGCGTCGGCCATCGATTTTACCTGGTCGTCGATGAACACCAACCGGTACGCATGCAACACATCCGGTTGAATGGTCTGTCCGCCAATTTGGCCATACAAATCCGTCTTCCTGATAAAGTAGCCATTGGTGCCATCGCCGTTGCAGACATCGGGCGGCAGATCATTCTCGTTGACAGGCTGTCCTGTATTCATGCCTTCTTTTATCCGGCCGTCCAGTGCCTTCACAAAGTTCTCGTACAAATTATTGTCTGCGTTATTGGGTAACATGTTTGGCCCTAGCAATTCCAGATTGTCGGCCGACTCCTTCGTGTAGTCGATCGCCCCTCTGGCTAAAAACATTTCCGTCTCGCTGGCAAACACATCCCAGGCCAGCTTGCAATCAACCTTCGGGCTATTGTCGGCATACGTGCCATTGTCAGCAATCAAATTGGCGATCATCGTATCGAACTGGCCCGGCAAAAAGTAGATCTTGGTGGCCGGATTGGTGAGCCGGTTGGTGAAGTAGGCATAGCTCAAATGGCCGTCCGCGGTTCGAAGCACAACATCTGGATCCCTCTCCCGCACCTTGCTTTCAAAATAGGACTCATAGCTATGGATTGTTCCGTCGGTACAGTACGTCGTCGATATGTCCGCCGCGCAAAGCGTGATCGCCTGGATGAACACATAGTCGCGGCATCCGTTCGTGCCCGTGCTCACCGGGATCACATACTGCTGGTTATCCGTATCGAAGGTGATCGTCTTGTCGGTTACCTTCCCATCCAGGTAAGTCTTCAAGGCCTGCAGATTCGGTTTCCATTCCGGGTCCGATGGGCTCGGTGGCGCCAGCATATCCTGTACCGTCTTCAGCACACTTCCTGTCGCATACGCCTGGCCTTCATAATAAGTCCGCAGCTGATCTTCATGTTCCTGCAGATAGGTCTTGCTTGGATTGGTCGCGTTCGGGTCCAGGTTGTTGATGGTGATGCGTTTCTCCAACTGATACAACACGCCCGCCTCTAAATCCGCCAGTGTAAAGACCGGAGGATCCCACTTCAACGATGCCTGGTCGGCACATTCGCCCGCGTGGATCAGTTGGGCCGGGGGCAAGCCTGTATTCACATACAATGGATCGCCGTCCTTGTGCAAAAAGAACTCTACCTTATAATCACAGGTCTTGCACAGCGGACCGCTCCGCTGATACAACTGTTTCACTTCGTCGTCGCTCAAGCCCCGGCGGTAGATCGCCAGCTCATCAAAGTAGCCCGCCGTGTTCAGCCCCGCTCCGATCTTGCCAACCCACAACGGCCGGCCCACGTTGTTCACCGGTACGGAATTTACCGTCGTGGAACCTTGCAGTACACCGTTCACAAACAAATAGATCTTGCCAGCCCGGCGAACGCCCACCAGGTGAGCCCATGCCCCCAGCGTGAGGTTGTTTATCGAAGCAACGTTATACATCGTCTGGCCACTCTCGATCTGGAAGATCGCTCTGTTGCTGTTGGGTCCTGTACTCAGGTTTAACGCCCACTCGTTGGTACCCTTCGAGTTGGTGTTCGCCCATTTGTTCACCCCCGGCGTGTTCTCCAGGTTACCCGGCGTGTTCACATTCTTCCTCACCCAATACGATACCGTAAAATCGTCTGCTCCAAAGTCGAAGTCCGCATTGTCCCCCATGTCGATGTAGCCCGTGCTTCCATCGAAGGCGAGCGCCTGCCCGCCAAACGCATCCGAAACTACCGTCGCCCCGCTCGCAATACCGTTGTAGCCCTTCGTGCTGGCGTCCGTCGCATCCCCGTCAAAGGGATAGTAGCTCACTAATCCCGTGCTGTTCACACTCGGCGGACACAACTCCAGCAACTGCGCCGGCGTGATCTCATAGTCTACCGTCACCGAAGTGTTGGCCGCAAATACAAGCGGTTTGCGCGACACGGCCGTGTAGGCATTCTCGCGCGTGTTCAACTTCACTTCGTCAACGATGGTCTTGGTCGCCGCTGCCCGCGAGGCCAATGCCGTCAAGTGAGTCGTCGTGATGTCCGTGGTCACCACCAGCGCTGTCGCGATCACTTTGCCGTCCTTCGTCTTATAAGCTACACTCCCCGTGCCGTTCGCATCGTAGGTCGTAATCTTTTGTACGCTGTTCACATTCGGAGCCTCCTTGCCAAACAATTGGATCAACTCCCCGGCCGCAGGATTGGAATATACCGTCTTCACCGTCTTGCCTCCCGCCAACGAGTGCTTCTGCCCTACGCCCGACTGCTCTTTCACACGGTTCGTGCCATCATTGGTAAAAATGGTCCGCGTATACGGGTACCCTTCCGCATTCGCCACTCCCGCATTTTGTCCATTATCGGTGCCACTGTAATAACCTCCCAGGTCTGTGGCCGTTGAGGGATTGGATACCTTATCTGTGGTAAGATCATTAAAATCAAAATCTCCTGTGCTATACGACGACGCTCCATTGCTGAGTAGATTACTGATGTAGCCCAGCTTGGTCCGGCCGGCTACCGGGATGGGCAAGCTGCTCACCGCATTGCGACCGGCATAGTCTTGCAACATCTGGCTCGCCACCACCTGGTTCACATCCTGGAGACGCGTTTGCTGCTGGTTCACTTGTTGTAAACCGTTCGCATACGTCACTTGCTCGCTCACGTGGTTGCCTTCTGTGAACGTCCGGCTGTAGATCCAGTTCTTATCTTCTTCCGGGTGCGTATATGTAAAATTCTTCAGGTGGGCCTCTGACGACCAGACCGCTTTTAAATTCTCCGGATTGGCCAGACCATCCTCCAAGTTGCCGATCGCACGAACACGCCAATAATATTTGCTGTCATGCCCCCCTTCGGCCATCGACACGGTCACGCTCGGTTCGGCGCTCTCCGTATAGATATTCAATGCCTTGTCCCAGGCCTTATCCCAGTCCGCAATCTCTGCCGCTTCGGTATCCCCATAGATGCGCAGCAACTGAAACTGGTAGTTGGTCACATCCGGGCAACTGGTCCACGTAAAGGTCTGCTCCCACTTCGTGTTGTCGATCGTCGGGTCCGTCGGCAATACCGTGGCACCTGCCGCCGAGATCGCATCTTCGTTTTCCTCAAAGCTCGACACCAGCTGTACAAAACTGCTCGCTACTGCATCGGTTGAGCTGAACCCGCTCACCTTGATGCCGATGAACTTGAGCAACTGGGGGTTCATAGCAAGTTCCTTCAGGTAAAGCTGCTCGGGAGCACCCGTAGTCAGTTTAAAATTTACTTCAAACGTCTGGTTGATCCCCGGAAGATCATAGTACGCTGTGACCGTCGCCTTGAAGCTCACCGTGAAGGGACGTTCTCCAAGATTGTAAAGCTCTCCAAAGTCGGCCTTCATCTTCAGTGTTACCGGGCCGTATTCATCGATGCAGCCCACATAGTGGTTGCTGTGTTTGGGTAAAAACAAAAACTTCTCGCAATCAACGCAGGCTCCGTTCGCCGACGTACACGACAGCGCATCCTGCTTCTGCGGTGGCAACACATCGGGCGTGGCACTCTTGGGGAGTACTTTGAAGGGAAAATTATACGTCGTTCCGGCACATCCATGGTTCATCGGTTGAACCGTCAACGTCTTGCAGTCGTCGCTGCTGCCTTCTGCCCACACATCCCGGCCCGGGATGCCCGTGCCCTGGTTGGTGAAGTTCACGCCACTATTACCATCGTCCCACACAAACGACGTCGCATCCGCAGCCCCTACAGCCTGCAAGTGACTGGGTTCGCCAACAAAATTTACCTTCAGCCCCAGCACGTCCGTCACCGGCGCCGGTGGCGCGCTCACTGTCACCTGCTTGGTCGCCGGCACCGTGCAGCTCGTTGATGCACCATAGCTCGCCGTCACTGTCTGCGCTCCCGCTGTATTCCACGTTACCGTGATGCTCGATGTACCTGCACCCGCGGTGATCGTGCCGCCTGCGGAAACACTCCATTGATAATTGCTCTGACCGCTCTCGGTCGTATACACGTTGTTCGTCGTGCCTACGCATACATCGGTAGCCGTCGTGCTGATCGTGGGGACGAATCCTTGACCTACCGTGACTGAAACACTGGCCACATTAGATGGGCATCCCGAATTAGCATAACTGACACTCACCGTCTGGGTGACCGGCGAGTTCCATGTCAAGGTCAAGGTGTTGTCTGTGCTGGTGCCTCCCGATACCGTTGTGGCTCCCGCTGGAATTTGCCAGAAATAATTACTCATGCCTCCTTGCGTGACAAACATTTGCGTTTGCCCTACGCAGGCCGTCGACGGCGGACTGTTCACAAAGCTCGCTGTCGGCGTGGGTTTCACCGTCACCGTCGCGCTCCCCGTCCCGGTAACCGAACATCCCTTGGAGTCGGATACACTTCCCAAAAAAGAATACGTCGTAGTCGAACTCGGCGCTACCGATATCGAGTTTCCTGAAACGTAATTGTTGATGACCGGGCCATTGTTTAGGCTGAACGAATACGGTGCCGTGCCACCGGAAATGCTAGCAAACAGAGCGGCACTCTGACCCGAACAAATGGTGCTTGTACCCGATAATGTGGCTGAGCTCGGCGCCGGGTTCTCCGTGACGGCTACTGCCGAAGAGGTCTTATAACAACCGTTGCTTCCCGTGAGCTTTACCGAATAGTTATGCGTTCCGGGGCTGCTTGACGGTGTGTAATTAGGCGAGTTGGATCCTACCGCTGTGCTACCATCTTTGTACCATTGATACGTGTAGCCGCTACTGGGACTGGCCGACAGTGTGCCCGCCGTTGTGTTGGAGCAATACACCGTCGATCCTGAAAGCGTCGCCGTTGGCGGCGACGCATTCACCGTCGTGCTCACATAATTGGTATACGTTATCGTCATGGACTGACCACAACGATATACCGCACGGATAGAAAACGTGCCCGCACTATTCCAGGTGATATAATAGTCATCACCACTCGAGTGGGTAACGCTTCCTTGACTCAAACCTTCAAATGCCGCAAAGCTGCAGCCCGACGTCCCAACGATGCTATACGCCTGCGTCGCCTCTACCCCAACACAGGCCGTGCTCGGCCAGTTGTTTATGCTCTGCGCATAACCCGACAGATAGGCCGACAGTAAAAACACAACCGTCAGCAAGCCACTCAACAACCTCCCGGAAGTATGAAAACTTCCCGAGAACATTTTCGCTTTCCTGTTGACCAATTCCAATTTAGCAAACGACGAAATTATTGACATAGAGTATAAAGTTTTTAGTAGCCGGTCTATCGGCTGCCATTGTAGGGTATTATTTATTTTGTATCGTATAAATTAATGAATCGCACAGGAGATCAATCACCAACACAATTCCCAGTTTCTTTCAGGCCTTCCAGCATACTCATGAAATCAATTTTTTGGGAGCGCTGGTTCTTTTGATTTCTTCTTACGCTTTTTCTCCTCGGTGCTGGGGGGCGGCGCTGTAGGCGTTGTTGCAGGTTTCAGCTGTTCATTCTTTTCTTTTTCTGCTTTCTTCAATTTTCGTTTCTCTTTCCTGCTCAGGGTGTCGGGTGGTGCAGCAGGCTGAACGAGCGTTCCGGCCGGTGCGATTACATCTTGTTTTTGTTTTTTCGATGAAGACTTACGCTCTTTTTTATCTGCCGGTTTCACCGTCTGCAGGCTATCTTTTTTATGCTTCCGGCTCCGTTTTTCGCGTGGCATGACGGGCTTACCATCTTTATAGCGTTGTTCTTTTAAAAGCTCGCCATTGAGATTGTAGAATTTTATAGAACCTTTGACCTGATTATTTTTGTAATATCCCGACTGCGCCAAGGTTCCATTCGCATAAAACTCCTGGTACTGCCCGGCGCGCTGACCGTCTTTCCACGACATTTCCTTTCGGATGTTTCCGTTTGGATACCATGTTGTCCACTGCCCAACTTTCAGTCCCGCGTTGTATTCTCCTTTTTCGAGGAGCGTTCCATCGCGGGCAAATTTCTCAAACTCTCCGTGCAGCAATTTACCGGTATGATTCCCCACGGTGCTTCTCAGCTCCCCCTGGTGAAACCAGTAATACCGCTTGTGGTGATCGTGGGAAACATCTTCCTGCTGAGCCTGGATATGAAACGTGCACACCGTGTCGCTGATGGTCTTCGTGATGATGTTCGTGACTTCCAGATCGTTGTACATGCGTTGTGCTTGCACCGTAGAAATGGTCAACGCGAAAATGACACCATAAACTCTCCACATAACTTCCATAATTACACGAACCTCTCTTGCTTCTAAAAATTTACCAGGACTCAGGGAGCCTGCACATTGATCCTTCCATTGTTTTGGAGAATGAGCGACTTGGTTGTCTTGGCATTCGTTTCGCCTTTCAATTGGACGTCGCCCTTCACTATTAAGTTGGCCGCGATGCCGTCTACCTTTAAGACGCCATTCTCATTGAGAGGATATATTCTTACTCCGCCACTGACGATGCCGGAGTTTACCGTTACCGTGTTCGATTTTATAACGGCGATGTCCTGGTCTGCAGGGTACACCGTGGCCGGTGCTCCACCCTCTGCCAGCGACCATGTGGCCGGCGCATTCCAGGCGCCGTCCGCGATGGCGTAGAAGGTTTGCGGCGTCCGGCCGAAGGAGGCCGTGACCGGTGGCAACTTGCCTTTGTAGATCGCTGCGTCTGCAAAAAGTTGGTTCCCAGCGGTGGTGGCCACCGTGCGGACGGCGGTACCATTGATATAGTATTTTATAAAACCACCTTCTCTTGAAATACTATATATGGCTCCTTCTACCTGCGAAGCCGGGTTCGAGATGTTTGTACCTGCTTCAAAAACGTATACGAAACCATTGGTGAAATAGAAGGCATAATCGAGCGACGCATAAGCAGTGACCGTATTGAACTTCGATAACCCCACCATGGCCGTGCTGGTAGCCGGGGGCAGGGTAAATTCAATCCACCCATCGGTGGTCGGCGCCAGCGCGTTGGACGACAATGCTGAAGCATCCCAAAGGCCAGTCCCATCCACCGTCTTGTAAATTGAATTATCGGGATTGACAGTCGCATTTTGCAAATCCGTCCAGCTCACCGGGTAGCCCAAGCGATAGGTCCTTGAAAACGTGTGGGAGGCAGCGTCCGTCATGTTTACCGTATAGGAACCTCGTGGCTTACCGGATATGATGCTGGAGGTTTCTCCCCCCGTCCAGGTCAGGGTGTAGGGCGCATAAGTACCCTGAACACTCAAGGATATGCTCCCATTTTGATTTGCACTATTGGGTTGAGTAATGGTGGGGGCCACGCGGATCTGTTTATCAAAAGACGCGGTGATCTGTGGTATGGGTACAGCGTTACTGCCGATAGAAACATCTACGACCAGGCCAGCAAGGAAGGGCATGGTCGGTGAGGTCCTCCTCAAAACCCCATTCAAATAATATTTTACAACTGTGCTTTCGCGTGAAATGCGTATGACGTCTCCTTTAATCAACGTCGTTGTTGCTGCGTTGCTCCAGTTCGTTCCTAGTTCATAATACGAGAGACTATTATTCACAGCGATATTGTCGGCAAATGCGATCGTAGGATATGTCTCGTCAATATCAATGCGGCTGAGCCCAATCATCGTCATAGCGCCCGGATCTTCGACGACAAATTCCAAGTATCCGTTCACATTGGGTGGCAGATAGTTCAGGGACGAAGCGCCGGCCGTCCAGGACCCTATCGCATCCGCCTTTTGCAATCTATTGTTTCCCGTTATGTTGACATTTTTCAAATTCGTCCACGCCACGGCATAGCCAAGGGTATAGGTTCGTGTAAGCGTTTTTCCAGCGCCATCGGTGACGGTTACGGTATAGGTACCACGGGCTTTGCCGGAAATCGAGGAGGTCGTTTCACCGCTCGACCAACTGTAGGTGACCGGCGCGGTCTGGCCGTCCAGTGTCAGGGAAATGCTGCCGTCGTTGTTCGCGGTCGATGGATTTTGTATCACGGGGCTTGCCAGCAAGGGAACCTGAAAGGAAGTATTAAAAACAGGTGTGGTCGTGCCGGTTGCCATACTGACGTCGACCCGAAAGCCATCACCGGTATTAAACCCTGATGACGCGAAAATCTGGGTGCCGTTTTTATAGACCCTGCAAGTGCTGGTTTCGCGCGACAGGCGGATCACGTCTCCGACCGCAATCGCGATCGCGCTTCCCTGCGATGTGGCGCCTTTGTAAGGAAGCAATGTCGTCGCCTGCATGTACAGACTGATATCGCTCGATGCATAGCTGGGGTCCGTGTTGTATTTGGACAACCCGACCATGTAGGTGCCTCCGGCGAAAACAAATTCGACGTAGCCATCCGTGGCAGGATAGAGCATATTTTTACTGGCTGCTCCAGACGTCCACGATGGGCCTGTGGCCGGGGCTGTGAGGGTGTTGTTGGCGTTTACGGTGAGGTTGTTCACGTCGGTCCAAACGATGGGGTAGGTGGTTTGGGCGATAGACGCTTGAAAGCTTCCAATGAGAAAAACCAGGTAAATAATTCTTCTCATACTCTTTAACTCTAACGTGACTTTTACTTTGCTATTCATTGCTATTCCTTTTTTTTAACTAATTCCATGGCAATCTTGACTTCTTTTGAAAACCTTCAAGCGCCTTAACTAAGCGAGCTCATCTACGATACTCTTCTCCACTAGATTAAAAGCGGATCTCACATTCATCATTCTCGGCATTTATCTTTCGCAATAACCTAAATCGCCCAACATCAGATTTACTTTAGCTCTCAATTGGGCCTTATAGATTAATTTTTCTTGGATGAATCTTTACAGCCGCACTTGCCCCCTCTTTTATCAATTTCTCCTTCACGGTCTCAAAATCTGATGGTCGCAAATCAAACTTTTGTAACTCCGATAAGTATATCCTATCAAAGACGGCAAGCGTGCCTTTCTGACTCTCAAAATATGTCAAGATATTGGTCTTGACAACATTGTCAATATCAGTAAAATCACTAAATAGTTTTAAAGAATCAATGCCGACATATTTATATAAAAATGACAGGCAATATCTAATTCCTAATTCGTGATTGGAGTTTTTGTGCATCAGATCAATCCAATTGTCAAGAGAAAAACCCTCCCAATATTCTTTGGTGGCAAACATTAGGCGATCAAGGTACGATGGGGAATAGAATCCGAAATTGTAAGTCAAAAACTCGCTAAAGTTTACTTTCTCAAGTTCCTTATTGAAACTGAGGAGACTCCCAACTTCACTTTCCTCCAAAACGTTAAATACCTCCTTCGATAAAGTTTCGATGCTTCCTTTCATGGCGAATGGGTGGTTACTACGTCCAATTTTTCAGCCGTAAGACCAGCAGCTTTAAGGGCCTCGGCTTGTTGAATAAGTTCTTGTTTATTTGGCTGATAGTGCCCGGAATAATCATCTATGTAATCAATTTTACCATCACTATCAATATGGATTTGACCAGCTCCCTTAACGCTAGCCGCTTCACCTGACAAAGTGTAATGGCCACGGCCAATTTTAAACTCCCCCTTCTCTGTTATAACGAAATCATAAAGCCCTTTACCGTTATTTTTATCTGCAAATTTTATTTTACCATCTTTAATGGTAAAGGCAAACACCTTACCATTTTGTTTGGCCGTAAGCTTTCTTGTAATACCAAGTGTATTCGTAGTTGAGGTCTTTGGCAATTTTATCGCTCGCTTAAACAATAATGCCAAGGCCGCCTCTTTGACCATATTTCCCAAAATTTCCTGATCAGTACGATACTCTCCGCTGGCAATTGCTTGGATGGGGTCTTCTTTAAATTTCTTAAAGTCCTCTATGTAATTTCCTGTTCCGCATCCAGGACAGTCACCTGCTGCTGCTGTGAAAGTATACGATATATATGAGCCGTTAGGACCCGGAGCCTCTACTGTAACGTAATCTGTTTCGATTGAATTGGGTATGAGCCAGTAGTCAACTGTTTTGTTGAATTTAAGTTTTGGCTCCTTAGAATTCAAATCTATCACATAATACTGACCTTCCAATCCATCAAGATCAATTGCTTGTATCGGAGTATTTGACGCAAACTGATACGGTGTAAGCATTGGATAATCATCCGCCAAGGGATCAATATTCAAGAATCTCCCTATACTAGGATTGTAGATACGAAAGCCATAGTCATAATTAGCAGATCCCCACTCTCCATTACCATCCTTCTCCTTCCCATTGAACGCATACCGGTACTTCAAATCGGCACTCCATGTCCTTCCCGGCTGATCCATTCCAAATGGATAGTAGTTCGAGACATTCGTCACTTTGGGTTCAAATGCTACCGGTGTTCCCGAACTCACAACACTTAGTTTCGTGTCCGTGATCACCGCTCGTATGTTGCCCAAATGATCCTTCAACTCATACAATCGGCTACTCAATTCCCTTGTGTACATACCTGTACCCGGCAACGGCACTCCGCCGGATTCTCCTATTCGGACCGTGAGCGGCGTCGCATTTCCATCCGAACCGACATTGGTAAAGCCTGGACCCAGGGTGAGCGTCACCGTCGAATTTATGAGATACGATATTCCTTCATAAGTATTTTTGTTCGCGTCGGCATCGATACGCACCTCACCTGACTGCAACCCTTCTATGGGTTGCGTCGGAACAGTAATCGGTTTGTTGTATTGCCCGAGGCGATTGCTGCCATAGATCGGCAATTCCAGCAACGTCAACTCTGTAGTCGTACCGCCCTCTGTGCGCTCATAAACACCCATAATGTTGCCGGCGGCGTCACGAACATAGTAGGTCGTCGTTGAGAGCCCCGCTGTATTTGTCCTGCGTTTGCTCACACGATTACCCAACGCATCATAGTGGAATTGGGTATACGTTCCTCCATCGTTATTTACCCTCAGCACCTTTCCATAGGGACTCCACTTGATGCTATTCCCTTGCTTCTGATCACGGGTCAAATTACCGACCTGATCATACAGATAGTTTCCTGCCGCCTGGGGTTCCACATCCTGGCCAAAGCCCGGTGTTGTTACCAGATCCGGCACGTGACTCAATTGATTAGTCTTGGCATAGTACACCATCGGTGCTGTCGTAGGAACGTTGTCCACCAATGCCGATCCGTCATAGGTTACAACGCTGGTGATGTTCCCGTTCGCATCATAAGCATTCGTGCTCTTGTAGGCCGTGCCTGCTGAAGTCCAGGTCCCGCTCAGATAGTTAAAATTACTTTGCAATAATCGGTTCAATTCGTCGTATTGGAATTGATAGCCTGTCACATTGTCTTTGTAATTCACGCTAGCATTGGCATACGGGCTGTTGATACTCCCGCTGTAATAGTTCCTGCTCGCCCAGGCAGCGATGTTGCCATTGTAAAGGTCTAGCCCGTTCGCGGACAGGACATCCGGTGATGAGGCATCCAGTGTCGAGCCCGAATGTCTGTAATCGCCGCTGTAGTAAGTCAGCGCCATTCCAAACGCATCGCGCGCCGTAAGCGAACCCGTATCCCCATCTTTCATGGGATCGCTGGTCTTATCCAATTGCGGGTTGTTCAACGCCTTCAACCAGCCGTGTATAGTGTGGGTGTAGTCCATGCCTTGCACCTGGTCTTCGCCGATGACCGTGCGCTTCATTTGACCATGCAAATAATAGCTGTACTCCGCCTCTTTTTCCCACAGGTAGCTGTCGCGCGAGGTGAACACCGTTGTGATGCGATTATTCTCATCGTATTCGTATTTGTGGTAGAAGGCATCGGCTTGGCCTGGGTTGTAGCTTACCTGGGTTACCTTGCCACTGATGAGATCGTATTGATAACGAATTCCAATACCTGTAGCCAAGTGATTGGGATCCGAAATTTGCATGCCGGGGATCTGTTGCAAGATCCAGTTTATGTTACCGTGCGGATCGTAGCTGTAGATCGTAATGACCTGGTCGTCGTCCATAGTCAAATCACCATCCTCATCGGTCAAGGTATAACTAACACGGTTGCGCAGGTTGTTCTGTTCGTAGCCCGTGGGAAGTGCGTGGCCGGTCGCAAACGTGGCAGGGTCATATTCTTGCGTATAAAATGTTTTCGTTACAAAACGCCCAGTCGACGGGAAGCTGCTGTTTTGGTTGCGCATGCTATAGAGCATGGCTTCGTTGTAGTTATCGACTTCTCCTACCTCAATGATGCGGCCCAACTCGTCGTATTTCGTGTAGGCATACTTGTTTTCGGACGCCTGCTTTTGTTTGGCGTTGCGCGAGAAACGGATTTTGCCCTTATCGTTGTAGATGCTGGTGGCAAAGTAGTCGGAAGCGTTGAAGACACTTTCTGTGGATGTGCTAACTGGGCGTACAGTAGCCGCAGGGTTTGCATCAGGTGTGTGCTGACGGACCAGTTGGCCTAGGCTGTTGTACTGATATTCAGTCACCAGTGTGTGAGCCGGGTAAAGATTGCTCGAGGAAGCAATTGCCGCGGTGGTATTCACAGGGAGCAACACCACGCCCTTAGGTGGCACGGTGCGCATGAGGTTGCCCGCTCGGTCGTAGTAATAGAGCGTGAAGTGATGCAACCCCGTGTTATAGCTCAGCACCATCTTATCGTTGATGCGGCTGGGCTCGGCGCAGGTCTTGTATACTTCGCGGAAGCTCTCGATGCGGAGATTGATCGCCTGCTCCACCTGTTGGTTGATCGAGGCGGTTATGGTATTTGCTGTGGCCGCCTCGCAGGTTTGTTTTTGGGGCTTGTTGACCACGTCTTCAAGGCCATCCGGGATGGTGACTGAGCCTGGAGCGCTGGTGAAGTGAAAGCACAAGTCCTTTGAGCAGGCCCCCGACGTACTGAACTTTTCCAAATTATAAATACAGCCGCTTTTCCCCGCGATGGCATAAAAAACGGTTTCCGAAGCCCTATACAAATCGTAGAAATCATTCAGCTCATAGGTAGCTGGCGAATTTCCATCGGCGCTGTTAACCACGGTTACCGTCGAGGTCGTTGAAGAGGTAACGTGCACTTTTGCATCGTGACTCAGATCGATCGATCGAATATAATAGTAGGCGTCCGCTGCCAGAACTTTTTGAACATTGGAGAGTTGTCCGCTGTTGTCGATATCCGCTGTTAAAATTTGTCCTCCGCTTATACTATTCCCCAGTATGGTTAGGGAACTTGCTCCTGTACCGTTCTTTATAATGACCTTGTTTTGACTGGCATAGTGAATGAATTGCACATCAATTTTGGGCAATCCTGAAACTCCGCCGCCGATGGAGAAGGTAAGTACATTACTAGCCTGATAAATTCCATTGCTATTGTAAACGGACAGCACTAAGGAATACAAACTCGCGGAGGTTTGAAATCTTGATACCCCATCAAAAATGAAATTTATTGCCTTGGGGCTGACCTCGCCTGCTTGAAAGAGGTTGCCATTAAGATCGCGAGATAAGTTTTCAAATCTGAAAGTCGGTATCCCTCCGGTTTGACTGTATGTCGTTGTCAGCGTAGAACCTGTCCCTATGATATTGCCGTTGCTGCCCGAGCGCTTCAACACAGAAAAGCCTAAATCCGTGCTATTCGCTGGATATCTTAAATGCAAAAAGCTATTGTCGTACTCAATATTTTTTACTTCCGGGTAAAACAGGTTTTTGACATTAACGTTGGCTGCGACTTCGTCCCAAAGCAGATTTCCATTGGCATCAAATCGAAAGAGATGATATACTGCTTCTCCGAGATTTATTCCCGTGATCTTTTTTCCATCCAGGACCAAATCGTAATCGGATTGCAGGCTACTAATAGGATTCACAATCGTAAATGCCGGGTCGGAGCTTCCGGAATTCTCCGTGGCAGTATAGACCGGCAAAGAACCCGTCAACGTGCTTCGAATTTCTTCGTATTTGAATTTCCTGTACCATTGCAAAACACCTTCCTGTGAGAACTTGGCCAGAAAGAAATCGGGAATGGTCTGATCAGCGTTCGACAGACGGGTTCCATCGTTCAAATCTACCCACAACCTATATCTTCCCATCACATAGACGTTCCCTGCCTTGTCGATGAAACTCTCCAGATAAGCGTCGGCTGCGGCGGCCGGAATGAGACAGTTTACAGTTTCTGAACTCATGCTCGGCTTGATTTCATCCCAACCGGCTTGGCAGCTTTGTCCGGGCGAACTGATGCTTACTTCAAAGTCATAAAGCATTGCCTTCTTCAGCTTGTCGCGTTCACCTTGTGTGCCGTAGACCGTTACACCGGTGGCAGCGTCTAACCATGGCGTCAGCGGCGTGTTGCAATAGCCCTTGCAGTTTTCTATCAGTGCCTCCACCATCGCGTCGATCTCGCACTCGCTGTAATCAAATCCCGTCGTATTCGCGGTCCCGTCATACAAACCGATCCAACGGTTACCCCACATGTCCTTCCGCGTGCTGTAGTGCTCGATCTTGGCCGCGTTGTTCTTGTTCATGATGTCGTTGATGAGTGCCTGCCGGAACTCTTCCGACCGGGCTTCGCACGCCTTCCCACATTGCTTGCGCATCAAATCTATCGCTTTGGTCAAGGCCGCAGCTTTGGTCTGCTCATCGTTCACGCCTTGATCACCAAATTGGGTCAGTTGGCTCAGTTGATATTTTTTGCAAAACGTCAGCCCCATCAACATGCTCGCGGTCACTGGCGTGGTGTTGCTCACCCCGGCACAATAACGCAACGCATCCGCCAGTCCATTCACGCGATCATCCATGAACACCAGCCGGTAGGCATGCAATAGATCCGGTTGGACAGATGCGCCTTGTATCCAACCATACCAATCCGACTTCTTAACAAAGTAGCCATTGGAACCATCGCCATTGCACACATCGGGCACCGGATCATTCTCGTTGACTGTTTGGCCCGTATTCATCGCTTCTTTTATCCGGCCGTCCAGCGCCTTCACAAAGTTGTCGTACAAATTGTTGTCCGTGTTGGTGGGCAACATGTTCGGCCCCAATATTTCCAGGTTGTCGGGCGACTCCTTGGTATAGTCGATCGCACCCTTGGCTAAAAACATCTCCGTCTCGCTTTGGAAAACATCCCATGCGGTGTTGCAAGTCACTCGCCCGCTGTTGTCGGCAATCAAATTGGCGATCATCGTGTTGAGTTGACCTTGGGCAAAGTAGAGCTTTGTGTTATCCAGACGATTAGTGAAGTAGGCATAGTTCAGATAAACAACCCCACCTTGTGTGGTGGTTAACACAAATTGTGGATCCCTTTTCAGTATCTCGTCCTTAAAATATCTCTCATAATCATTCTCATAACCGGTCCCAAAAGCGCACGCGTCACCCATATTCGTCGCGCAAAGTGTGATCGCCTGAATGAACACATAGTCGCGGCAACCATTGGTACCCGTGCTCACCGGGATCACGTACTGCTGGTTATCCGGATCGAAGGTGATCGTCTTGTCAGTGACCTTGCCGTCCAGGTAAATCTTCAAGGCCTGCAGATTCGGCTTCCAGTTCGGGTCCGAGGGACTCGGCGGCGCCAGCATATCCTGTACCGTCTTCAGCACACTTCCTGTCGCATACGCCTGGCCTTCATAATAAGTCCGTAGCTGATCTTCATGTTCCTGCAGATAGGTCTTGCTCGGATTGGTTGTGTTCGGATCCAAGTTGTTGATGGTGATGCGTTTCTCTAACTGATACAACACGCCCGCTTCTAAATCCGCCAGTGTAAAGACCGGAGGGTCCCACTTCAACGATGTCTGATCGGCACATTCGCCCGCTTGGATCAATTGTGCCGGGGGTAGCCCCGCATTCACATACAATGGATCACCGTCCTTGTGCAAAAAGAACTCTACCTTATAATCACAGGTCTTGCACAGCGGACCGCTCCGCTGATACAACTGTTTCACTTCGTCATCACTCAAGCCCCGGCGATAGATCGCCAGCTCATCAAAGTAGCCCGCCGTGTTCAGTCCCGCTCCGATCTTGCCAACCCACAACGGCCGGCCCACATTGTTCACCGGTACGGAATTTACCGTCGTGGAGCCTTGCAGTACGCCGTTCACAAATAAATAGATCTTGCCAGCCCGGCGAACACCTACCAAGTGAGCCCATGCCCCCAGCGTGAGGTTGTTTATCGAAGCAACGTTATACATCGTTTGCCCGCTCTCGATCTGGAAGATCGCTCTATTGCTATTGGGACCTGTACTCAGGTTTAGCGCCCACTCGTTGGTACCCTTCGAAGCGGTGTTCGCCCATTTGTTCACCCCCGGTGTGTTCTCCAGGTTGCCCGGCGTGTTCACATTCTTCCTCACCCAATACGATACCGTAAAGTCATCCGCTCCAAAGTCGAAGTCCGCATTGTCGCCCATGTCGATGTAGCCCGTGCCACCATCCAAAGCAAGCGCTTGACCACCAAACGCATCCGGAACTACTGACGCCCCGGTCGAAGTGCCGTTGTAGCCTTTCGTGCCGGCGTCTGTCGCATCGCCGTCAAAGGGATAGTAGCTCACCAAGCCTGTGCTGTTCACACTGGGCGGACACAACTCCAGTAACTGCGCCGGAGTGATCTCATAGTCTACCGTCACCGAAGTGTTGGCCGAAAACACAAGCGGTTTGCGCGACACCGCCGTGTAGGCATTCTCGCGCGTGTTTAACTTCACCTCGTCAACGATCGTCTTGGCCGCCGTTGCTCGCGAGGCCAATGCCGTCAGGTGCGTCGTCGTGATATCCGTGGTCACCACCAGCGCCGTCGCGATCACTTTGCCATCCTTCGTTTTATAGGCCACACTCCCCGTGCCGTTCGCATCGTAGGTCGTGATCTTTTGTACGCTGTTCACATTGGGAGCCTCCTTGCCAAACAATTGGATCAACTCCCCCGCCGCCGGATTGGAATACACCGTCTTCGCCGTCTTGCCGCCCGCCAGCGAGTGCTTCTGTCCTACGCCTGACTGTTCTTTCACACGGCCTGTGCCGTCGTTGGTAAAAATGGTCCGTGTATACGGATACCCTTCCGCATTCGCCACGCCCGCATTTTGTCCATTATCCGTACCGCTGTAATAACCTCCCAGGTCAACGGCCGTCGAGGGGTTGGATACCTTATCTGTGGTAAGGTCATTAAAATCAAAATCTCCCGTACTATACGACGACGCTCCATTGCTGAGCAGGTTACTGATGTAGCCCAGTTTGGTCCGACCGGCTACCGGGATGGGCAAGCTGCTCACCGCATTGCGACCGGCATAGTCCTGCAACGTCTGGCTCGCCACCACCTGGTTCACATCCTGGAGGCGCGTTTGCTGCTGGTTCACTTGTTGTAAACCGTTCGCATACGTCAACTGCTCGCTCACGTGGTTGCCTTCCGTGAACGTCCGGCTGTAGATCCAGTTCTTGTTGTCTTCCGGGTGCGTGTAGTTAAAACCCTGCACACCCGAGGTCTCCGACGACCAGATCGCCTTCAAGTTCTCCGGATTGGCCAGCCCATCCTCCAAGTTGCCGATCGCACGCACGCGCCAATAATATTTGCTGTCATTGCCTCCTTCGGCCATCGACACGGTGACGCTCGTTTCGTCGCTCTCCGTATAAATATTCAACGCCTTGTCCCAGGCTTTATTCCAGTCAGCAATCTCCGCCGCTTCGTCCTGTCCGTAGATCCGCAGCAATTGAAATTGATAGTTGGTCACATCCGGGCAACTGGTCCACGTAAAGGTCTGCTCCCACTTGGTGTTGTCGATTGCGGCCGGTGTCGGCAATACCGTGGCCGTGGCCGCCGAGATCGCATCTTCGTTCTCCTCAAAGCTCGACACCAGTTCCACAAAACTGCTCGCTACCGCATCGGTTGAGCTGAACCCGCTCACCTTGATGCCGATGAACTTGAGCAACTGGGGGTTCATCGCCAGTTCTTTCAGGTAAAGCTGCTCGGGAGCGCCCGTCGTCAGTTTAAAATTTACTTCGAACGTCTGGTTGATACCCGGAAGATCATAGTACGCTGTCACCGTCGCCTTGAAGCTCACCGTGAAGGGTCGTTCTCCAAGATTGTAAAGCTCTCCAAAGTCCGCCTTCAACTTCAGCGTTACAAGGCCGTAGTCGTCGATGCAACCTACATAGTGGTTGCTGTGCTTGGGTAAAAACAAAAATTTCTCGCAATCAACGCAGGCTCCGTTCGCCGACGTACACGACAGCGCATCCTGCTTCAGCGGCGGCAACACATCGGGCGTGGAACTCTTGGGGAGTACTCTGAAGGGAAAATTATACGTCGTTCCGGCACATCCATGGTTCATCGGTTGAACCGTCAATGTTTTGCAATTATCGCTACTGCCTTCCGCCCACACATCGCGGCCGGGAATACCCGTGCCCTGGTTGGTGAAATTCACGCCACTATTGCCATCGTCCCACACAAACGACGTCGCATCCGCTGCCCCTACAGCCTGCAGGTGACTGGGTTCTCCAACAAAATTCACCTTCAGCCCCAGCACGTCCGTCACCGGCGCCGGTGGCGCGCTCACTGTCACCTGCTTGGTCGCCGGCACTGTGCAGCTCGTTGATGCACCATAGCTCGCCGTCACTGTCTGCGCTCCGGGTGTATTCCACGTTACCGTGATGCTCGATGTACCTGCGCCCGCGGTGATCGTACCTCCTGCGGAAACACTCCATTGATAATTGCCCTGACCGCTCTCGGTCGTATACACGTTGTTCGTCGTGCCTACGCATACATCGGTAGCCGTCGTGCTGATCGTTGGGACGAATCCCTGACCTACCGTCACCGTTAGACTCGCCTCTGTGGATTGACATCCAAACTCATCTCCGTCTATATAGGAAACCCTGATGGTTTTCGTCCCTGGTGTGGTCCAGGTCACCGTCATGCTGTTGTCTAAGCTCCCTCCTCCACCTACCGTTGCTCCAGGCGGGATACTCCACGAATAACTGACCATACCCCCTTGTGTAGTAAAGGTCTGCGTCTGACCAACGCAACTGCTTGTCGATGGATTATTCTCAAAACTCGCCGTCAACGTCTGCTGCACATAAACGATGCCGCTACCGGTCCCACTCACTGTACAGCCTTTGGCGTCGGTAACACCGCTGGCAAACGTATAGGTGGTCGTCGTATTCGGGTTTACCATAATGGGTTGCGGCGAAAAGTAGTTGTTCACGACCGTCCCATTGCTTAAGGTGAACGAATAGGGCGGCGTGCCTCCCGAAATATTCGAACTCACATACGCGCTCTGGCCACTGCAGATCTTTTGGAATCCCTGATACGCTGACAGCACCGCGCTCGTCGGTGCGGCGTTTTGAGTGACCGTCTTGGGGCTGGAGATCGTATAACAACTATTGCTTCCCGTGAGCTTCACCGTATAGTTATGCGTACCAGGACTATTGGACGTTGCGTAGTTGGGGGAGTTGGATCCTACCGGCGTAGTGACATCCTTGTACCATTGATAGGTGTAGCCGCTGCTGGGAGTGGCCAGAAGAAAAAGCGTTCCATTGGAGCAGATCTCCGCAGCACCAGTCGGTGTTATCACGGCGGCAGGTGAGGCCTTCACTGTAACGTTAATATACGATCCCGGCGTCACTGTCGAACCACATCGCACGATGGGTCGGAAACTATAACTGCCCGGAGCACTCCAGGTGATGGTGACGTTAGCCCCATTGATGCTGATGGACGTGGCTTCATTGGGTTTATCCAGCGCCTGGATAAAACAATTCTGTGTATCGATCCCCGTGTTATAGGTCACCGGTTCTCCCTGGCAGGGGTTGGTGACAGCCGTCGTGCCTCCGCTTGTTTGGGAATAGGCCGATAAAAATGTCGACAACGACAGTATAACGGTCAGTAAACAGCCAAACGCCTTTCCGGAAGCACGCAAACTTCTCGACAGCATTTGCGTTTTCCGACTGACAATTTTGAATTTAGCAAACGGCAAAACCATTGACATAGGTGTATAAAATTTAGTATCCAACCTGGTGTTGTATCAATTATCGCTTATCAATTATCTTATATCGGGCATACTCCGGCTTGGGATTGCTCTTTCCCTTCATCACTTTACTCAACGCAGTTCCATCGAACGGCTGTGATTTATAATCAACGACCATTTCCCGGAAGTCGAAATCCACCCGGGCTAAAGGTTGCTCGCTACGCTTCTTGTAGATGATCTGGACCTTTCGCATGATCCGCGTGCTCTCTTCTATCCAATACGTTACCGCGCTCACGCCCATGCGCTTTTCAATATTTGCCGGTAGCATGAAGTCCATTTTGCGACACGGTTTTCCGTCAGCGATCCTGGAATCGGAAACGTTGCTGCATTTTTTGATGGTCATGTATCGTGCCAGTGAATCCTGCAGTGCCATCATCTCCTGGAGTTTATTTTTGTCCATCCCCGAGGGCTTCGTCACAAAAATCGTTTCAGCCTTGGGTTGGATGACCACCATTGTCTTATCATCCTGATAGAGCGTGAAATCGCCGGACGTAATTTTAAATCTTCCGCCCTTCATCTGTAGATTAATGACATCGGTGTATTGTTCTCCCGTTACGGCCAGAACGTTCACTTCATATTTCATCATCAAACCGTGTGTCGGCTGCAGAGAGGCTTTTTTTAAACTCGCATAAGCTTCCTGGAAGAGCGCCTCGCAATCCTGTGCAACCACGGACGCGACCCAAAAAAGAAATGGTATAAGGACAACAATTCTTTTCATCACTACTTAACAACTTTAGGAACGTTATACTGGGTCTCTTGCACGGTCCTAACGCCCCGTTCTGTTTCAATGATCTTGCGGATCAGTTTTCCTTCGGCGTTGTACTGATAGAATAGTCCGAAGTGCTGATCGTCGAACATTGCCAGTAGCCGCAGCGTGGAGGGGTCATATACATAGGCCGTCATTTCTGAATCGGTGGGTTGAATGCGCAGATCATCGATCCAAATCGAAGATGTTGGCTGACATTTTATGGCAAGCCAAAACGGGGAATCGTCCTGATCGTAAGGCTGCGCGTTTCCGAGCCCTGCCGGCAAAATTCTGGCTTCATACAATGCCCATTCGCCGCTTCGGCTAACGCGCACGAAGGTGGCAGCCTGCTGTTGTTCAACACTCCAACTTAGCAGGCCCGTATAATCCTGTGCTTTGTAGACCTGAAGCTCCAGATTCGGAGCCCCCGATCCTTTTACCCATACCTTCACCTGGAGGCCGTTCCCTTTGATTTGCTTCGAGTAAAGAAAATCCCGTACAGGAATTATTTGTGAACTGTTGATGTGAAGCGATTGAGCGCCCGAGTGATGCGCACTACCATCGATCGTGCCTTGTGTTGACGTATAGTTAAACCCATCTTCCAAGTGTCCCCCGGTACCATATTCAAAGCTCTCGAAAAGCACGGATTTGAAGTCGGCATTCTGTGCCACCAGGTAGGGGACCGCGTTATTGTAGCCAAATTTTGCCGTGCTTGGAACATTGAGCGCATTGCGCTCCTCAACGGGGTCGCCATGGGGCGAATATTTTGTTACTTCATTCACCTTGAGCCAGCCGGGGTTGTTCGACTTCTCGGCTCCTTTCCAGTTGAAGGCCTTATATTTGAACGTACCCCCATTAAAATTCTTGTCCTGACTTTGTTCGACCTTGGTGTTGAAGGTATAGCTTGCTTTGGGCCGCCACTTGCCTCGTTCGCCGGTCTCAAAAGGATTTATCGCCGGCACCGGTGTAGCATATTGAACATTCCAGTTATCGGCGTAAGTCACGGCCGATGCCGAGACCACATTGAATGTCATGGATGGACCAAACGCACAGCTGATTGGAACATCCGTGGGGCAATCGTCGCGTTCGAAGACAATGCCGCCGGTTACTTTATCCAGTTTGAATTTTCCGGACCTTGTAGGAATTTCAGACTCACAAAGCGGCGGGATAAGGATCAATGTGATGTTGTCGCTATAAAACGACAGGCCGGGCAAACAACCATTGAATATTCTGGTCCGATAAACATTTGCCACCGCTTGCGCGATGGGGTAACTCGTAAAGCCCTCGCTGTCTCTCTGCTGTTGCCCTTGCACCTGGGGCCATTGCGAACCGTTTTGACGGTCCCAGGCATACAAATAGTTAAAATTGCTGGACACCGGATCGATCGAGGTCGGCTGTCCAAAAAAAGCCGTGTACTTCAGTGTAACCGACATGTCCTCCGGGGCCTTGATGATTTGCGGCAATCCCATGGGATTGGTCTGGCGTTGCCCGAGGTATTCCAAAGACGCAATTTTTTTGGAACAAGGAGCGCTTGGATTCAGAAGGGGATCAAAATCCACCCAATCAAATGCATTGCTGGTAGCATCCAGGTCCAAATTAGGTATGACGCTGAAATTGGGCATCGCGTCAAAGTTATTGTTGGCGATGTTCAGATACGTCAACTGTGTCAGTTGAACGTAGTCGTCCGGAAGCGTTCCGCTCATGTTGTTGCTAGAAAGATCAACACTTGACAAGGTTCCTTTTAACGCCGTGAAATCGGGCGCAAACTTGAGTTTATCGGAAACAGTCATGTTTGGATTACTCAACGTAACAATCTCGAGTTTCTTCAATGCCTTTATAGGAAATCGTCCGACACTAAAGCGGCCGAGAGGGTTGTTACGGGCATCCAATTGTGTTAAATTGTTAAAAACAGCGGCATTTGGATCGGAAAAAGAATTTGGTAACTGTGTAAATTCATTATTACTGATATCGAGGTATTGAAGGTAAGTATTCATCCCTCCTGTCCCAAAATCGTCTGGAAGGGTTCCCGATCCGGCAATGGCATGGTTGTTCATGAATAGCACAGTTACGTCAAAGTTTGCATCAGATAACAGCGCCTTGACAGCTCCGCTAGAGAGATCGATTTGGTTTTGAAATGCGCCCCCAAAGTCCGACGCCTCATTCTCATTGCCTACATAGAGACTTGTTAAAGATGGCATGCTATTCAGGTGACTTGGAAGCGAGGTCGTGAGCTGACAGCACCTCAACGATAATATCCTAATGGGGGACGATCCTAAATGATCGAGGCTGGAGTTGGTAATCGGGTTAAAAGAAAGGTCTAAAGACTGGAGAACCGCTAGTGTTGGAAAATTATCTGGAACATCATGCATATTATTGCTTCGCATCGACAAAATGCGAAGTACAAGGCAGTTTGAAAGTCTCGTCATGATTGCTTTCTGATCATTATCGGAAAGGTTACCAAATGCATTTGATGAAATATCCAAGTTTGTCATGGCGTCGAATCCATCAAATTCGAGCGGCAAGCTCAAGAGGCCTACACTCCGCATAACCAAATTTCTCACAGTATAGAATCCTTTGAATGCTGGGGGGACAGCTCCTAAAGGATTGCCGCTCACGTCCAACTGGTTTAAATTAGTCATGCCAAAACCTGGGGCGGCGAGCGGGCCGAAAGACGAGGCCGTTAGTCCGCAATAAGAAAGATTTAAAATCGACAGTTGATCCAGATTATTAAAGTCGCCTGTCACAATATTATCCGTTGTACCCGGGGTCGTTGTCAGCGAATTGTAAGAGAGGTTTAAGTAGGTAAGATTTATGAGGTTGGCAAAATAGGCAGTGTAAATGGTCAACCGGTTTGATCCACTATAGCTTGAGATATCCACCGATGTTAATGGACTGTTCCCCGTTGAACTAGTTCCCAGCCAGTCAACCGTTCCTGTACACTCATTGCTACTAAGAATGAGATAATAAAGACTGGTGAGCGCCGACAGGTTTGGCATAGTTCCCGAAATCCGCGTACGATTACTCTTCGTGTAATCCGATGGAATGGACAATCTTTGAAGATATACCAAGTTGTTTAGCGTTGCCGGCAAAGTACCCTGAACATTATCGGCAGTGGAAAAGTCAATTGACGTAACGTGACCACTAGTGAATGTGATGCCTGGCAAATCGGCACTCGAAAAAGCAGACAACGGCACCGCGTCATCGAACAACTTGACCGTGTTCCATCTCGATTGCAATCCCGTAGTGCTATTATAAAAATCGCGCAGCGCCTGAATCTCCGGATCCACCACGACTGCTCCTTCACCCGCGTATAACAAAGACGTTTTCGCGCAAACGGCAACCAGTAACAAGAGAAAATTAATTTTTTTGATCATTGCTTCTAGACGTTAATGTCTTACTTAGTATTCCGTTTTTACTGTTTTAAAACTTCCTCCACCACAATCCACGTCGAAGGTCCCTAACTCAATAGAAGTATTACCTCCCACGATCTTGAACTGGATGGTGACGTTTTTAACGGTGGCATCGCTGAGGTCTGCCGTACAACCTTCAGGCAGGCGATCAACATACTGTGTCAAATTCAAGTGATAGTACGGTCCCGGAAGGATTACTGAATTTCCAGCAAGCTGAACGTTACAGTTTGCATCGGGTTGATTGCCTTGAAAGAGTTGATAGCCACAGTTCATATCCTTCACAAATTGACTGCCATCAAGTCGGCTGTTTAAAATTCCCGTACCCGCGTCGGTTCCCGGGGTAGGCTCGGTGGTATAACGGTCGGCGTCAGATTTGTGCACCGACGTTGCCGTAAGGGAATTCGCTGTAGGATTGTGGAAGGTCACCGAACCGGCGTCTTCCGAGAGTCTATTGTTTCTTCCGGTAGAAACAATGGTGACGTACTCCACGAACGTGGGATCGCCAGTCGTTCCTGTTACCGGCACGAGCTTCACTCTATCCTGGCTATAGTCCAATGCACTGACCTGAAAGTTAAAATTCTCGCCAAGGTATAAAACATCTCCTGTGGTGATTTGGGCAAGCTGCTGGCAACCCACATCTCCTGTGAACTTAAGCCAGGTGTCGGTGCCGGTTTTTGAATAGGTGAAATTCAATGATTGGCCTACCGTCGTACTATGGGCTAGCTTCTTGCCTTCTGTGACATAC
The DNA here is from genome assembly GCF_003589925.1 of Chryseolinea soli. Lineage (NCBI taxonomy): Bacteria > Pseudomonadati > Bacteroidota > Cytophagia > Cytophagales > Fulvivirgaceae > Chryseolinea > Chryseolinea soli. The sequence goes on from NZ_CP032382.1 coordinate 217,954, forward strand.
TTCGCTGTGAAGTTAGGATACTCCCAACTGGCCGGAACCCGATTCGACAAATAGGCTCCCGCGAACTCGTCGTTTGCTTTCACCGCTACAACCTGCCCTGTCCACGCATCGAAGGCGACATTTTCTTCTGTGTGTAGAATACCGTCCTGGGAAGTCACCGTCTTTTTGAGGATGGCCGGATAACGTACCACTTTTGAAGTGGTGTGGCTGGCAATGGTGCCTTCGGTAAAATTGAATGACGGCATACCCGTAGGCCAAACTAAGATGAAAGGAAATGCCGGAGTCAAATCAACATCGATCTCCATGTTTCCGTCATATGATTTTTCATCCACCCTTTTTTGTGAAAACGTAACCTCCACTTCGCGTCCGGGGTTCTTCATTTGGAGTTCTCCAAAAAGAGACGAGACGACGGGAATCTTTTCTTCGGGCTTGAAATACTCATACTGTACAAATGCCACCTTATCGTCGTCGGCTGGCGATGAACTATAAGTACCCCGATAACTTGAACTCGCCTTTATTTTGCCGTGCATGGCATTCAGGATAAAGCTGAACCCTTGCGTGGCAAACGTCCTGTCGGTGATCTTGTTGACCAGAATTCCAAGGATATATTGCTTTTCATGCTCCGCTTTAATTTCCGTCATTGTGCGGGAATTGCCTGGATCTGCAAATCGAACTGGGAAATCTTTGGCCGTGTTGAATTCGGTGACACTATATCCTGGTGAAGTTTTGCCGGAGTGAATGTTACGGACGATTACTTTGGAATACCCCACCGAGGCGCCGGGCAAAATACTTTCGCCCAAAGGCCCTTCCGATTGCTTCCTGTCTTTTCCAGCGATGATCTTGCTAAAGAAACCTTGATGCTTGCGAGCAATAAAATCGACCAGGATATTTTCTTCGCGCATGGCGGGCGGTTCGTTTGTTGCCACACCGGAGCTGATGTCGATACCGCTCTCATCTCGCACTTTGTACATGTATTCGTTTCCGAGCAGCACTTTGTTCCCTTCCATCCCTTGGTCAAAGGTCAACAGTCGCTTCACCCGAACACCACCACCCTTTTTGGCTACCGGTACGGGCACACGCAAATATGAATTTTCAAAACTGATGCGACCGCAGAGAATCTCCGGGTGAGAAATGCCCTGCACCCAAGTATGGAGCTGACGCACCATGGCGAGCGCCTGGTCCGCGCCACCGCCCGTGTTGGAGTCGTTCATCCCGGGGGAGCAATTTCCATCCTGATCGATCATCCCCAAACGCTGGGTCTTCACAAACTCTTCACAAACCTGTTTCGGGTAGCGTGGCTGGCCTGGTTTCAGCCAGATGTAAAAGCCACTGCTATCGTAGGTGCAGGATCCCACCGAAGCATATCCCGTTATAAAATCGGCATTACATTTTGACAGATCCGGGGTGGAGTTTCCTACTAATGTATAGAGCAGCTTGAAATAGATTTTGTTGTCGCCATTCACATATCGCTCATCGATCAAAGCCTTAAGTCTTTTTTTCTGACTGCCCGTGGTCACGTTGATGGCATTGGTGTTAAGTTGGTAAATAATTCCTGTACCAGGATCTCCGCCACCCGGATCGATTAAAGGCGCCATCACATGGGCTTCCTGATCCTGTACATAGGCGTAATCATCCTGCTCATACTGCACGTGTATCTCACCGCCCGAAGGGAGTTTGATCCCCTTCAAGTGCCAGGCCGCCGGATCAAATCCATTTACGTTTGAGGCCATTTGTTGATTCAGCCAATGCCGTCTGGCGGCAAACTGCTCTTCTCCCTTGGCCTGATAATTTCCCCATGCATCGGAACTGAAGACACTATAGGGAGGATTTTGATCAAGCGTCGTCAGACCTTCGTAGTTCTTGGTTACATCCTCCTTGTTGGTAGGGTTGGTGGGATTGGGGTCGGTGTACTTATCAGGATATTTGCTGTAATCAGGATAGTTATAGGTAAAAACATAGGGACTTATTCTGGAAGTCTGTATGCCGTTGTACTCAAAATAAACGCTCTCCAAGGTTAGTTTTCCGGAACTGGAGTTAGGAAGTACGTCATCCGGTCGACTGCCGTCTGGTTTAGCCAGATCATTGTTGTACTTAAAATATACAGTCTTGATCGGCTTTACATCCGTTTTTGGTGTTGGACTGCCATTGGGACTCCTGCCGGGAACATCCGTTTCGCAGTCGCTTAAGGCGTAAAGATCTATTCGGACGAGTTTCTTCAACGCAAAGTTCCGATCGGGTGTCACATTTTTGTCCAACGCAACTGCCGAAGCCTCCTTCGAATCAATGCGGTCGCCATCGACTCCAGTATGGTCTAGCGCCTTGGGATCCGAGGTTGTTGAAAATATGGCTACGTGCGTTTTGGTCTCAATGGACTCCAGGTAATAGATTTCCTTTTGTCCTTCCGTATAGGAAAGTTGATCGTCCTTGTTGTCGGACTGCGAGTTGGCATTAAAATAAAATCCCGAGAAAGGCGCTCTCCAGCGATACCAGTCCTGGCCAGCCGTCTGCGAGCGATAGTTAAAGCGCGTATATCCTCCAAGATCATCCGGCGAGCCACCATCCCCGTTCCGATCGATAAAATCGGGTGTCTGGATTTCGGTTAACAAGTAGGCCGATCCATACGGAGCCATTTGTTCCTGGCCCACCTTAACATCGCCTCCCGTCGGATCCTGGGCTGACCCTGGATAAGCTATATAATTTTTAGAAATGTGGGCCGCATCGACACGTCTCCCGCTAAAGCTTAAATTTTTCTCCTCCTTGTTGAAAACGGGCAAGCCATACACATAGCGATTCCCCGATTCGTTGGTTACCGCCATCTCGCCGATGAGATTCTGGTAGACGGGGTCGACGCCGTGATAGGCCTGATCGGTTATGAATTTACTGCGGTTAAAGGCTTGCCCACTCGGCTTGACCGTCTTCGTACCATTCGGTCCATCCTGTACGAAGAACATATCTTTGTAGAAGTGATAGCCAATATAGGACGAACGACCGCCTCGCTGATTTCCATTGTAGGCAAACCCCTTGTTTTGAAAGGGGATCTGGCTTGGCTGCTTGCCCGAAATGCTAGCTTGTTCAGGAGCGTCCGTAACGGCTGCTCCCCATTCTCCCCCGAGGTCATTGTTAAATCTAAAAAATACGGGTTCATCCTGAGGTACAGCCGAGTTTAGATCGGAGAACGATGACAACCCACGCTTCCAATCGTCCATATCTAAATTATAGGTTCCCACCCCTAAATCCACGCCGGGCCCAAAAGTCCAGCCGGCGGCCATTTCAAAACCTACGTTATAGATAAAGGTGCTGCTAGAGACCTTCCTGGGACTAAAATGTCCAGCGGTTTGGTTCCGCAACCGGAAACCGCCGGCAAGCCCTTCGCCCGTCACCGAAAAATTATCGGCATCGCTAAAAGGCACACCCAGGAAAACATCGCGTTTATTGAAGTCCGTTTCTTTTTCCATATGGTAGTCCATCACGTCCGCGGCTTGCGCGCTGGCAGAATACATGTAGCCGTATCCGTGTGCCGTTTCCGAAGCCTCGTTCGTCTGATACGCATAACTACCAAATAAATTTCCCGTTATACCGGCGGGAAATGGCCCCGGGTCCCCCTGAAATGCAATGGAAACATTGAAGGAAGCCCCGTCATAGTGCGGGACAGTCAACGGTTTAGCAAATTCATTGAACGAAAAAATCCCGTACTGGCTACCAGCGGCATATAGGTCTGGTTGCTTTCCAGCCCTGGTCATAAATTTCATCTTATCTTTTGCAGGGTAACGCGATGCGAAAGTATTAAAAGCGGTCGCGGCGATGTTCGTACTCAGAGAAAAGCTGCCTGTACCATCGGAAAGATTATACCCAAGGTTCACAATCCCCTTGCCCAGGCTTACACCAATCCCCTGGTTATATCCGAATCCCCGGTAATTATTGTATCGCAAGGATGTGTTAAAATTCAGGAAGTCAACGCTGGCGATCTCAAATGAAAACGCCGTACCCACCGTGGCGGTCCAGTTCGTTGGCTGCTTGTTGTGGAAAATAATATCCTGGCCATTAAAATCGTCGGGAACCCCTTGCGTGGCACGGTTAATCGCACCGGCATTTAGCGTAAATCCATATCCAACCCAGCTTGCCTCCTCTTCCGGCGTCACGCCGCTGTGGTAGGACAAGGAAATGGGATAACTGCTGCCCTGGGGGCCAGGAACTTCTAGCACAGGGAGATTGTACGTGAAGTCACCCGTGAACTCGTCCACCATGTTGGTGGTGGCCACAGGTTCGAAGCTGGAGAATTCCGGTTGCCCTGGGCCGGAAGTCAATGCATAACTCACCGTTGGTAGAACGGTTTGCACCACAAACTGCACAACAAGATACACAGCTATGCCTCTGAGAATTTTACGGTTTCTGATCATGATCTATACAAAAATGTTTCTTGAATACTTATTTGATTATACAGAGAAGATGGTTTCTAAATCACTCGCAACTATTAAATTTTTTTTCTATCGCACATCTATTTTGATAACTGTCAACCTCGTGACACTAAAGTAAAAATTAGAATTTCAATTTTGGAATGGAAGTCAAACTATTTTTTTGAAATAAAAATTGATTCACCCCCAAGTTCCAATATGGGTCTTCAAACACCAATGTTACATCATCAAAATCTTTCGTAACATCCCCACAGCCATAGTCTTGCAGTTGAAAAACAACTTGAAAACTTAGGCTGTTAGCGATAGCGTTGTATCCCTCATACTGAGATAAGACCGGTAAGATAGTTTTTGACTTGTACTTGAGGGAGATAAAATTCTGAATATCAAAACTTAATACAGTCGAGCGATTCAGAAAATCACGGTCACCCTGCAGGCCGTACTGTATCAGATTTCCGTACACTTTGTCACTTTTATCGGCCTGGAGGCTCACTTGAAATGACAAACCGCAAGCATAGCTCTTTCGAACCGTATCGAAGCTAACGTTGTCGGAGTTCATGAACTCCCGGTACGCCAAGTAATCCGCCGGCAAAAAACGCGCGCGCATAGTGACATGGTTAACCGCTTTTGTCCTTACCAAACCATTGTCCTCTGCCGCAATCCAGGGCAGGTATTTGGCCGGTTCTAGCGACTCCGGTTTCGTGCACCCCTGTAGCACGAACAACGATAAAATCATAAGCGATGGGCCTATTCTCAAAAAAGTTCGCATATCGGTGTTATTTACCTTGATAATGATCGTTCAATTCGCGCAACAGCGCGTCTGTGATATCCAAATCCTGATCGCCGTAAAGTAAACTACCGGAAAGCGTGGTGCCCATCACGACATTTAGCTTTGCCTCCTTAGCGTACGACTCTACAAAACTATTGACCTGGCTCAGCACGGCCGACATCATTTTATTGTCTTCCTCTTGAATTTTATTTTCAATGGCCTCACTGTATTGCAGGTACTGCTGTTGGAGCGTCTCCAGTTCATGCGCCCTGTTTTGCCGGTCGCGCAGTGGCATCGTCATTCCGTTTTCGCGAAACGACGCAGTTGCCCGCTCCACATTGGCCCGCAGCGAATCGACGTTGGCGGTCATGGTCGATTTTTTCTTTTCAAACTCCGTCCGGGCGTCCAGCGTACCCCGGTAGCCGTTGATCAAGTCGTGGGAACGGACGTAGGCGATGCGAACGTTTTGAGATCGGAATATCAGGAACAGATTAATTGCTACCAGCAAGCTCAACGCTGCCAACAGTGACCATAAAAAAAACTTATTCGTTTGCCCTATCATATATTTTATTTTTCTCGTTTTACATAATGCATATGCCCCGAACAGGAGATCCGGATGGAGTCGTTCGCGATGGCTTCGATCATAAAATCTCCGACGATCTCGCCTTGCCGTACAAAATAATCGCTGTCGTCTACGGTCACGGAAGCCACCGATGTCTTTCGCGACGCGTTATACATCGCTCCTTTGTATTTAAGCCGCTCCCATTTAATTGACGTCACCGGCTTCAAGACCGATGTTTTCTGCGCTACTCTAACTTTTGACGGTGCAGATCCTACCGAGATCCTCCGTACGGGAGTTTTCTTTTTCAGAAAGGGATCGGGGTACGCGAAACTGAAAGCGTAAACTTTCGTCGAATCCTTCGCAGCTTTTCTTTTCATGGGCATCGGCCGGGCCGTTTGTTCTGAATCGCTTTCAAGACCCGAAATGATCTTGAAAGCGATGAACCCCCAGATGCTCAGGGCCAATGTGATTAGCAATATGTTCTTCTTATTTTTATCCACTTATTTCTTGATCGTTACCACCCGGCAGGTATACGCAGTTGTATAAGACGAATTGACCGCCCGTACACACCATTGATACTGGCCATTGGCCAGATCAATCGTGAATTTATCTTTTGTGATCGTCGTGTCTAAAGCAACAAACGCCGGTTGTTGAAGATCGGGCGATACGATCAGCAACTGATAACCGTCCGCCGATTCCACAGGATTCCACCAGAAGGTATACGATGCGCTGTTGAATGTGGCACTGTCTTGCGGCGAAAGCAACACGACTTCCCGATCCGATATATCCTTGACCACGACATCTTCGCAAGCGATCATCGCCAGTGCTGCCACGGTCAATAGCATGACAAGAGAACTACTTCGCTTCATGTTCTTCTGGTTTAGCCGATTGAAAGTATACATTGGCCGTAAGGACAAGGGATTTATTCCGTTCCTCCCGGTTAAATTCTATGGATGCGATCTTAATGAACGACAGATCACGCCCCACTTCATCCAAGCATTTCAACAAGGGAACGAATTCCCCGAGCAATACAATTTTCTGCGTTGCCGTTTCATAGCCCTGGTCGGTAAACAGGATTGGGGCCTGTGCATTTTCGATGGTTACACGATACCGATCCACCACCTTCGCCAACGCACCAAAAGTCTGCTTGTCGAGTTCCACCTTACTTAGCTCGGGTGTTTCCCATTTACTCACATCGGGCATTTCGCGGTAGGGAACGTGTTCCTTTATTTTACCGGAAAGACTCCAGGCCTGTTGCAGCAGTCGAAACGTGGGCGCAACCGAAATGGCTAAACACAATGCCACCACGCCGATCATCCCTGCGTTGATCCAACTTCTTTTTCCGTGAATGATACTGTCTATATTCATTTTACATGAATTGCGAATTCAAAAAGTCCCATCTTCGATTTCCCATCGTATCGATAGGTTTGGCCCTCGACGTGATCGACCCAGGGCAATGTCTCAACCTTAGAAAGCCACGCTGTCACCGCTGCCGCTTCCGAGGAGTATCCCCTGACCAGTATTTGTGCCGACTGAAAAAAATACTGTTTGTCTTTCCGGAGCCTGCCTGCATCGACAACACCAATCTGGAGATTGCTCAACTCGATTTCATTCGTCAGTGTGGACGCCAGTTGATCGGCATACCATATGGGCTGGCTGTTTTCGCTCCACCCCAGACCATTATAGATCTTTTCGATTTGAGCCGCTTCTTTCAACTGTTTATGCTGACCGCTGACCATGACCTCTTGTTGCGATATTTCGCTGGTCATCTCTGAAACGTCGCCTTTGAGTTTAAAGAAAACGAGCGCGTTGCAAAGTAAAACACCCAGTAACAGCAATAGGGCCAGGCGCGCCGTCTTGAAGACGGATTTCTTCGCATCGAAAAGTTCCGTCGCATAGTCCGTTTCCGTGATTCCCGATAACACGAGCTCGCTGGTTCCCAAAAATATACTCAGCGCAGCACCGTATGCCACACCACATTCGCCATCGATCTGTTGTGTTCCCACGAGAATAGACGATGAGGTTGTGGAGATTGCTGAGTCAATCTTTTGAATCTTGTTTTCTGAAATATGAATGGTGGCGTCTGGCAGCGAGACCGTGGGGCCTTTCTCCAGGAACGGAATCAAAGCACCAAAAATGAATTTTCCGAGGGAGATGGAAACAACGCGTTTACCATAGCGCTTATAAAACACATTGCTTTCCAAAAATTCCTTTCTCAGCAAGCTACAGAACTCGGTCTCCGCTCCACTATACCCTTGCGCAATAAAATCCTGTTCTTTAACACCGGGAAAAATTGAGAAAAGGTCCTGCGCTTGTTGGTTCGCTGGCTTGGGGACCTCCTTTGTAAGAACCCCACGACCTTCGACGTTTACATGGATCCTGATGTCTTGCAACAGGTAAGGACCCAGTTCGCTGATAAGCTGCTCAGTCGACTCCAGTTGGGCCTTGCTTTTAACAAGCGTGACTTCACCTTTTTGCTTTTGCAGCACACAATATGAAATAAATGTCTCCGAAGCTCCATACAAGAAATTGACTCCGATGGACGTGTTCGAAGCTTCTTCAAAGTTTATGATGGATCGGATCGACATATTAATAGACCAGGGTTGGTTTAATAAACACGATCAACCGGTTGTCGGTCTTTGCTTTGGTTTTTGAACTGAACAACCATTTCAATACCGGGATACGCGAGAGCAAGGGCGTGCCCGATCCTGTTTCTGATTTGGTTAGTTCCTCAAGTCCACCCAAAATGATCATCTCTTCATTTCGAACACGAATCTTGGATTCGAATTTCCGGGTCTCATTACCTGGCGGCGCATTTTGGATGGTCGACGGGATGAAATCGGAAAATTCCGCTGAAATTTCCAAGGTAATGTGCTCGTTGCCGGAGACCACCGGGCTAATGTTAATCGAGAGATTGGCCTCGACCTTATTGAAACGCTGGGCGGTGGTCGTAATGGGGGTCACGCCGCCTGTAATATTCTGGGTTTGCTCCACGTAGTAAACCGATTTTCCGATCACCAGACTTGCTTTGCTGCCATTTACCGTTGCCAGCTTTGGTGTTGAGCGCAACTGGATGTTGTTGTTTGTTTCGAGCGCTTTCAGCGTGACATAAAAATTGGGAGTAACCTTGCCAAGATTCACAATGCCCTTCGAATCAAGCGAGCTTAATGCATTGTTGATCGATTTGGAGCTCAGCGTCATATCCAATCCCGGGAAGACAGTTCCGGCGGTCTTGGGAACGGAATCACTGAGCACGGCATTGATCCCGGTTGTCAACGAATAGCCCTTGCGGACATCCGCCACGATCACTTCAATCAGAATATTGGGGATCGGTTGGTCAATGAGTTTGATGAACGACGTGAGTTCGTCTATGCGCTGCTTGTTTCCCGAAATGATCAAAGAATTCAATTCCCTAAAAACTTTGATCTCCATGTCCTTGGTCAGTTCAGTGGGAAGCTCTTTATCGATGCCGTCGATCGGACGAAAATTCAACTTCACGATTTCTGAGGTCCTAAAACCTTCCAAATTTCTTTGCCCTAAAAGATAGACGTTTCCTTTTTTCTTATAGGTGAAATTTGTGCCCTGAAAAAGAAACGATAGCAGCTCATCATAGCGCACTTTTTTCACTTTCACGGTGGTGGTTCCTGTGATCTCGGAAAAAAGAATATAGTTTTTACCGAGTTGTGGCGAAACCTGATGAATGATGTCCAAAATAGGAACGTTGGTTACATCCAGATCGATGAGCGAATCTCTAACGGTAATGTCTCCCTGCACGACACGCTTCATGGCGGGAAGTCCGTTTGAAACGTTGTTCGAACTTAAGACCGGGGCGCCTTCAAAAAGAAACACACCATCCTTCGTTTTGCTAAAGGTAAAGCCGTTGATATACGCCAATTTATCCAAAGCGTTTTCAAGCGGCAGGTCCCTGATATACCCACGAACCAGTTTATTTTCCAAGTCATTTCCCGTAGCGATCACGTTCCGATTCGTAATCCTCGTGATCTGCTTGACAAAGGCCCTTAAACTGTCGTTGGAAAGATCGAATGAAACGTTTCCGGTGCCCGGATCATACACAATGTCCAGCTTTTTGGCTGGCGGCGGCAATTCAACCTTGACAGGCTCCTGGTACTTTGAAAAAGACAAAATGGTATTGGTGAAACGAATGTCCAGTCGGTATTCCTCGCAAATAAAATACAGCAGGTCCTTCACTTCCACATTCGTGAAGTTATTGGAGAGCATCAGGTTCAGCGCGGGATCAATTTGGACGTTCAAGCCATGCGCTTCCGCAATCGATCTTAAAAACGACTGGATCGGCAGATTAGACACCGAAAGACTTGCACTCTCCCGGAGGCCAGGCGACAAAGAATCAGACAGCAGACTCAGTTGCTGCTTAATGAAATTCAGCCGCGCTGGAAAACCATCTTGCGCCCTCCCCGAAAGTGTTATCAGGAAAAGCATCAAGAAGATGGGAAATATTTTTTTAATATTGATCATTCAGCAGCAACGGATATATTTCTTCGACACTGGTCTCTCCTTTTATTAAAATTTCGAGCGCGCTTTCCTGCAAATTTTTTACTTCTTTGGATTTGAAATTTGCCGCGACATCCTTCGCGTTACTCACGATGAGATCGGCAACATCTGCATCGATCTGAATCACTTCGTAAATAGCTTTCCTGCCTTTGTACCCGGTGTACAAACATTCCTTGCAGCCTTTAGACACATAGTGCTCCTTTACTAAATGTCGCTTTTTGAAACCGGAAGGGAAGATGGCGTCTTTCGCCTCCATCCTTTCCTTGCACACTGGGCAAAGCAGGCGAATCAGTCGCTGCGCAATGGAAGCATTCAGGGTATTCGATAGCAGGAAGGGAGGCACATTCATGTCGATGAGTCGCGATATCGTACCCCATGCCGAATTGGTGTGAATGGTTGATAAAACCAAATGTCCTGTCAGCGCCGCGCGGATAGCCAAACTTGCCGTTTCCGCGTCTCGAATCTCCCCCACCATAATAATATCAGGGTCCTGTCGCAGAAAGGTTCTTAGCGCTGCAGAAAAGGTAAGACCGATTTCCTCTTTGACTTGCACCTGGTTGATGCCCTCCAGGGTATATTCAATGGGGTCCTCTATGGTCAGGATGTTGTCGGTTTCTTTGTTCAGGACTTTCAACGTGCCGTACAAAGTGGTTGTCTTGCCAGATCCCGTTGGTCCGCTGATCAATATGATCCCATTGGGTTTCCGGATACTTTCCTTGTACCGCGACATGTCCAGTGCCGAAAATCCCAATTGTTCAATATCAACCGATGTGGCGCTGTGCCCCAAAATTCTCAACACTATTTTTTCACCGTACAGGGTAGGCAAAACAGACACCCGGATATCAAATTTCATTTCGCTGTTCTGAAAGAAAATCCGACCATCCTGCGGCAGTCGTTTCTCCGAAATATCCAGACCCGCCATAATCTTAACTTTGTTGATCAGCGCCGGGTAGTCCTTTTTATTGATTCGGATTTTCTCGATGAGCTTGCCGTCGATCCGCAACCTTATCCTGCATTTTTGATCATAAATTTCAATATGGATATCACTGCTTCCCAAGAGCCGCGCTTCCTTCAGCAGTTGATCCAGAAAGTTTCGATCAGAGATTTCAAAGACGCGGCTCTCCCGCGGACGATTGCCGGTCTCGCGCAAATAGAACTTGGTCAACGCCTCTTCTATCTCAGCGGGATTTCTCGGAATAACATTGAGGGCATAGCCGAGCACAATCTCAAGTTCATCCCGGTGCCTTTTTTCAAACACATTCTCGTCGACATAGACCTCCAGTGATTGGTTATCAAACTTGCCCGGCAAGACGCGATAGGTCCAGGCAATTTCCGAAGAAATGTACTTTTTTGTTTGGGGATCAAGTATCAGCTCGCCGGTCATCCTTATTCGTATGCTAGTTGATAAAAAGGACAATCGATCTGAATGCAACACAAAGGCTTAGGTAGCCTGCTAACGGAATCGTCTGGTGGACCCTGTAAAAAGCAAAAAGCCTGTTCATCAAAACATGAAGCAGTAAGGATGCTATCAAGGCAACAACCATAAACACAACAAAATGCGGAAAATCGAACAGGGAGATAATGCAACCTAAAAAGATCAGGTCGCCCAAGCCAATGGCCTGCGACCATTTGAAGTTATGACGTCTAAAAGAAAAGTAGAGATATCCAATGCCCAGTATAAAAGCAACATACAGCGCATTCATCAATCCGTTGATCAAAATCTCTTCCATGCTATACATATGAAGCGATAGATTCACGATGGCCACAAAAAGCAACGGGAACACGATCAGACTAATTTCTCTGAATCTCAAATCCTGATAAAATATAAAACCCAGAATACACAAGGTTACAATAATGGCTGCTGACATGACGGGGGGTGTGGTGCTTTCAATCCTTCACAACTTCATTCAAATTGCTATTCTCATCAATCTCCCAAACATTAAACTCACCGTCTCCATCAAAATCCACCACCGCGGTGGCGCGCACGACGAATGTTTTTGTATCGGCGGTAACCACTTCAAAAGTGTAGTTTGATTTGCCTCCCTCTGAAACTAATTTCTCTTGTTCAAACCCAATTTTGTCCAAGTCATTTGAGAATTTGGAAAATTCGTAGAAGTGCGTTTTCTCCAACGTATAGATATGCTTAAGGCCTTGCTTGGCTTCCACACTCCGCGTTCGTGAAATCAGGGGCATCAACACCGGCAGCGCCATTAAAACAAGAATCCCTATAATGACCAACACCACCAGGAGCTCAGTCAGGGTAAACGCTTTAAGCTTGGGTGATGCAATTCTTTGAACTTCTCGTCGAAAAATTCGAGTGATACACAATTTCATAGTAGCTATAATTCTTTTAACGCTTTGGCTAAGCAGACAACTCACACTACGGAGGTGCAAATATAGACGTCTAATTCAATTTTTTTTAGACGAACGAACACTTTGTAAGTTATCGCTTCAAATTGCACGACGAACCAAGGCCCTCCTGAAGGCGTTTCGCCTGCGCAACAACCGGAAAACGATTTTGCTGCTACCCGATTCCGTAAAACATTGACGCATAGCCACTACGGGGAAGCGTAATTTTTAAACAGATTGTTACACTTTTCAACCTAACATCACCAGCCAACGCAATCTATTTATTGTAAGTTGTTCAAAATCAATTCCCTAATTAAAAAGATCAGAAAGGAAATCCTTGATGTGACGTGACCTCAGTTTAAATTCATCATCTTATTTCACTTTAGTAAAACTTTGCATTTAAATGAAGATAGATATGCCGCTAGCTGTCACGCAATTCCATTAAAATAGGAGCCATCAGCAATCGTTCCCAATGGTTTAAATCAGTTCCTTAGCAGCCGCTACAAAATTCAATCTGCCTCCTGCTAGGCCACTCGTTAGCACTGATCCTTAACTGTTTACATTTTGACAAGCCGCGTCAAATCAATATCTAGGGTCAGCGTTGTTTAACGTTGGATTAGAAAGAATGAACACGACACATGAATTTTGTCAGTCATGAGGTCGACAGCCAACCATTCCCTGCGCATCTTATTTCCATTCGCCTCATGCGTCGGCCGAGCGAGACATGAATTCACCCAGTAAAGGTGGATGCAAAACAGCAAATCGTTCATGAAGTCCACTCTCTGCCTATACTAACGGCAGTGACGCGACGAAATTGTTTAATTTGATTGTTTTATCGGTAAGTGTTCATCCGGGGAAGTAAAAATTTTATGGTGCAAGCTCCAACGCGGGAAACGCGTCAAAGCACAAAGCTCAGCTATGATGCGATGACATGATATGCTACCGGTCCGTCACGCCACGCGACCACTAACCTGTATAAACCTAATGAACCGACAAAAGCGACACATGTGCTGCCACCGCTACCCACCGTTTCTTTCTTTGCATATAAATATCCTGATAGCAAACTCTCCCCGTCTTTAACGTATTAGCTTCCTTGAACACAAAAGTCATGTAGGCCGTGACCACACCGATCTTTTCATCGAGCATGCGCACGTCGGCGCTGTCGATGTTCACAGACAGTATTTCTTGCCGTCGTAAATTGCGAATGACGTCGCGCCGCGTCATCTTGTTGCCATCGGGTGAGATCAATATGAAATCGTTGGCAAAGATCCGTTCGAGCGTGACCGAATCTTTTGACGGATAGGAACGGATCCAGTCTTCGTTCATCCGTTTCAAAGTCTCTACGGATTTGTTTTGTGCATGAAGCTGGCATGTGAAAACCATGACCAAGCTAAAGAGGAGTATTGCTTTCATTGCTAATGCTTCTGTTGGTACGTTTTAAAAATAATTATAAAAGCAATGGGGTAACGTTAACCGAGTGTTAAAATGGTATCTCCACAAGGAAGATATTTTTTACGCTCCAGGAGCAAGTCCGGACAGTTCGTTTCAAAACCGTCGCATCCTTTTCATCCCGTTTACGCTACAACGAAACAAGCTCCACTTTCTCACGATGCATATTCCCCCAATCCGACATCGCTCGCAGCATAGGCCGCATGGTATGACCGAGTGCTGTCAACTTGTACTCCACGCGCGGCGGCACCTCAGGATAGACCACGCGCTCGATGATCTGCGCTTTTTCCAATTCTCTCAGTTGCGCCACCAGCATACGTTCGGAAATGCCTTCGATGGATTTTTTCAATTCGCCATAGCGCATGGTTCCATAGATCAACCGGCAAAGGATGGCAGGCTTCCATCGTCCTCCCACGATGTTCAGAGCATACGCCATACCACAACTGGCCTTCAGTTGTTTTTCGTTGAAAGCGTTCGTTGAGCTGTTTTTTCTCATTTTTTACTTTTTTGTTAGTACCTAACAATGCACACAGTACCTGCAAATATAAATGCCGCTGCCCTACTTTTGGTTCATCCAACAACGAAGAATAACAGATGAAAAAATTTGCAAACAAAACTGTTTTGGTCACTGGCGGCAGTCGCGGCATTGGCGCCGCCATCACACAACGCCTCGCCCGGGAAGGCGCAAACGTAGCCTTCACGTATCATCGCTCCGGCGAAAAAGCGCAAGCCGTTGCCGCTGCGATAACCAAAGACGGTGGCAAAGCCTTGGCCATCCAAGCGAACAGCGGCGTTCCGGGCGACGTATCGGATGCTGTGAACCAAACCGTGAAAGCCTTTGGCGGTATCGATATCCTTGTTAGCAACGCAGGTATTTACATCGGCAAGACCTTTGAAGACCACACGCTGGAAGAATACGAGGAGATCATGTCGGTGAATGTGCGGGCGGTCTACGTTGCCGCCCTGGCCGCGGTGAAACACATGGGCGCCGGTGGACGGATCATCACCATTGGCAGCAACATGGCCGACAACTCGACAGGGCCACAAACCACTTTATATACTATGAGCAAATCCGCACTGCAAGGCTTTACGCGCGGACTGGCCAGAGACCTGGGACCAAAAAAGATCACCGTCAACCTGGTCCAACCCGGCCCCGTGGATACCGACATGAATCCGGCGCACACGGAACTCGCCGACTTCCTAAGAAGTCGCATGGCCCTGGCCGACTACGGCACAGGCGACGATGTTGCCGGGCTGGTCTCTTTTTTGGCGGGCGATGAAGGGAAGTTCATTACGGGCTCATCGCTCACCATCGATGGTGGCTTTAACGCCTGACAAGAATAGTAGTCCGTTGCATAGCTCGACCGAACACCTTGGTCGTCGACGGACGTTTATTTTATGGTCACGATCTCAAAATCACTCGACGGAGCGGGCACAATAACTATGACGTGCTCGCTCCGTCCTTGTGGATACTATGTGATCTGAATCGCGCAAAACCTTAACCCACCCTGCACGTTTATGCTAAAGATTCGACTGGCAAATTTTTAACATCTTCGTCCATGGACTTATCCGGAATGCAATATCAACAGATACCGCCTCCCGCCTATCTGAAGAATTATGTCCGGTATTTCTATGCCTTGGAAACGAAAGATCAAAAGCCTTCCGTATATACCTTCCGAACCATTGCCGACGGTGGGCCTGGGTTGCTCTTTCAGCCACACGAGCAGGGCACCTACACGCAGAGTGATAAACTGCTTCCCGAGCTTTTTCTATACGGCCAATCCACTACCCACGTGGAGACGTGTCTGAACGGAACATTCACCACTCTTGGTGTTTTATTTTATCCGCATGCGCTGAAATCGGTTTTTGGATTGGATGCACACGAGCTCACCGACCTTTGTCTCGATCTGAATGCCGAGGCCGTCAAACAAGGCCACCGTCTTTCGGAACAACTGGCTGCTGCCGCAACCCTGGAAGCACGGGTGGAGGCGCTCTCCGCGTATTTGTTTTTTCTCGTCCAAAAAAACAGCGTCCTTACCGATCGCAAAATGGAGCATGCGATTACGCAGATCGTGCAGTCGGGTGGTAGCGTGTCGCTGAAAGCGCTTCATAAAGAGCTGGGTCTTTCCGAGCGAAGTGTGGAGCGCAAGTTCAAACAATACGTGGGCCTGTCGCCCAAACTGTTTGCACGCATCTGCCAGTTTCAATCTTCACTCAATCAAATCCGAAACCTCAAGCACGACAAGCTGTCCGACATTGCCTATGAAAACGAGTATGCCGACCAGTCGCACCTGATCCGTACGTTTCGCGAATTCTCGGGCATGTCACCAAACGAATACCAAAAACAATTCAGTACCCTTGCCAAAAATCTCCCCATCTTTCCCAACGAGGATCCACTCGTAGGCTTGGTGCTATCTTACGGATTGCAGCGCCCATAAAACCCACCAGCTTTGCTTACCGCTAGGGCATGTGACTGAACCTCTCTGCCAAACATTCTTCAATTCGATTGACTTTCCAAAGGCATTCTCGACAACATCTCGGCTTCTGCATCCGAGGTAACGGGCCGATAAAGATTTGGCAGCCTTAGAAAAAAATTTGTTCCCACACCCGGTTGTGACTCCACGCGCACGTCGCCGTTGAGGCGTTTAATCGTTTCCCTGAAAATAAAAAGCCCCAGACCCGTACCCTTCGAATTGTAGTCAGCGCGGTAGAACATGTCGAATATTTTATCGAGGTGTTCGGGTTGTATGCCAATGCCGTTGTCGCCAAAGACGATGGCAATTTCCGTGGGAGAAATGCGCGCGTTGATCTCGATAAAGGAGTTCTCCTTGGTGACGTCCGCATAGCGGATGGCGTTCGAGATGAGGTTGTTGAACAGGATGGTGACGCGGTTTTTATCGGAATAGAAAACGTGGTTGTGATTGATGTTCACCCTCCGTTCGATACGGTCGAATCCTTCCACAAAACTGCTTTGTTCAAAGATCTCCTCGATCAAAACATCGAGGTGGATGGGCTCGGGCGCGATCTTCATGCGTTTGTTCTTGGAGAAGTTCACGATCTGGCTGATAAAATATTCGGAGCGGTGAATGCTCTTCTCCATCATGGCCAGGTATTCTTTCAAGCTACCATCCTTGTTCTCGTAGCGCATCAGGTTGATGAGCCCGAGCAACGACGAGAGGGGCGAACGCAAATCGTGAGCAGTGGAGTATAAAAAATTGTCAAGCTCGCGGTTCAGTGCGCGCAGTTGCTTGTTTTTCGTTTTGAGCTCTTTCGATTTACCGCGAATGTCTTTCATCTGGTCGCGGGCCTGATCCATCAACAGGATGAACGAGCTGGTGAGCGTATTGATCTCGTTAGCGGCGTTGCGCATGGTGAAATCGGTTCGTTTCTCGCTGCGGGAGTTGAGCGCGTCGTCTACCAACCGCGACAAACGGGCAATGGGTTCTGACAGCCGCTTGGATATCCAATACCCCGACAACAAAGAAAAAAATATGGCGCCCACTAGTGTGATGAAATAAAAAATTCTCCCATTGTCCTGTGCGCTCAGGGATTTGTCATAAGAATAATTGGAGAGCCGATAATACTGGTCGCTGAGCGACGACGTGAGCGTATTCAGTTCGCTACGCACACCATCGTAGCCGCTCAAACCGATCGCCTTTTGAATGGCCGCAAGCTGGAGGAAGATGCGGCGGTATTCATCGAGGTGGTTGATCGCCTCGGCGTTGGTTCTGCCCATTTGCAGCACCGCATGTAATGCGGCATACCGCCCCTGGAATGCATCGATGTAGGTCGTGTCGTGGCGAAGGAAAAAATCTTTCTCGTGCCGACGCAGGTTTAGGATGTTCACAATGTTGTGGTTGTCGACATCCGACTCCTCCAGCGCGTGGGCATGCAGCCGCATGTCCCCTTCCAAGCCATAGTTCTTGAATCCTTTTTGATAGACAAGGCCTTCCAACCGGTCGAACTTCCGGTTGTAGAGCGTCAGCGTGCTATCGAGAGAGAGCAGATTGCTTTGGATGCTGTAGTCGTTGCGGCGGATGTCTTGCAGCAAGCCCGACAACTCGACTTTAATAAAGGCATTCAGGCTGTCGCGAACTTTCAGGTAATGACTTTTCCGGGTCTTGAAATAGTCCTCGTTGATTGCCTCGAGGTCAAAAAAATCATTGTCCGATTTGATGAGGCTTAGCGTATAGATCTCGAGTTGACTGATCTTGCTGTGAATGCCGGCCACACGGCTCGTGTTTTCCATGATGTAGATCGAAACCAGGGAGAGCACGAGGATGAGGAACGTTAAAAAAAGAAAGCCCGAAACCATACGGCTGCGTATGGAATTGAGTTCGAAGAATTTCAGCATTGCTTGCCTAAAAAATTGATAAAGTGCAGACAAAAATGAGATTTTCTCCCCGGGGCAACGCTGCCAAAGGGGTTAAGATATTATTAATAATTTTATCCCTATATGACCAAAACACAAGCGGGCCGCCGGGAGGGTTTCCCGCGGCCCGCTGGGCGTATTTTTTTTGCTATTGAATCAGTTGCGTAAAATGCGCACCTGGTAAGCTTCGTCGTCTATGCGCAGGGTTAGGACGTACACACCCCGCTGGCCGTTTTGCATTCGGGTCGACAACGCCTGATTCAAGCCCGAGAGCGTTCCCGATCCTTTGTACACAACCTCCGCCTGGGGGCTTCTCAGTTCCGCCTGCATCACTTCGCTGTCCGCTATATCGTCCGACCGCAGTGCCAATGGCCCGGACGAAGGATTGGGATAGACCTGGAATTGGATCGGGCGATGGGCATCCAGTATGGTGAAAATGCTGAGTTGGGGTGCTCCGCTTTGCAGGCCTGGGGTGACCTCCGAAATATAGAACGGCACCGCTTCCAGCACTTCGCGTTTGTTGTCGGCCAGGGGCGTGAGTGTAAACGAAACGCGCTGGCTTCCGGCCGGCACATCCACCACCATTTTATTTTGAACTACCTGCGGCGCGGTCGTGTAGTCAACGTTATACTGCGCGCCAAGCGCCTCAGGCACGAAAAGGGTGACCTTTTGATTCGTGACCGGTACGATGGACAATTTTAAAAAGACTTGCTGGTCACCCGATCCTTCCTGCGCGCTTTGTACCAGTTGCACGAATGAAATCACCGGAACGTCATCGTCCTGCACGGTGAGTGTAAACACACCCCGTGCGCCCCCGTCTACTCCTCCGGCATTCAATACCGTGAACACCGCCGTTTCATCCAATTCGTCTTCGCGATCATTGACGACCGTGATCTTAAATGTGGCCTGCGTCGTATGAGCGGGTACCTGTACCGTGAGCTTTCCTTGTGAGGAGGCGGGCTGCGTTGTGAAATCTTTGCCATAGACGGCCGTGCCGCCAAGTGCAAGGGTGATGGCTTGCGGCGCTGGCAGGGGTTCGCTCAGGGTCAAAGAAACGGTATACGTTGCTGCCGTTTTCTCGGAAGCAGAAAGGCTCTGCTGTACGAAATTTACTTCCGGCAATTTGAACAAGTAACGGGTTTTCACAGGAAGGTGGTCGCTGGTGGTCGTGGCATATCCCGGGATCAGCCGGAAAGGAGCGATCACCTGCGCGGAAGCTTTCAGATAGTCATCCTTCAACGGCTTCGAAAGAATCTGGTGATCGATAACATCCTGGAAGCTCACGGTGGAACGTGCACCGGCATCGCTCAGGGCTTTTGTCACGGCCACATAACGTGCCGTGTCGTTCACGATGGCCGCATAGGGCGTGGCCTCTCCTACCACGATGGATTGATCGAGATCGTCGTTAAGGTCACCCAGTATAATAAATTTCTCACCCGTGTGGTGGGCATCGAGACTGTCTTTCAGCACCGTGGCATCGTAGAGCCGGCGGTTGCGATCTTCCGGAGCATCGCCCGACTTGGCGTGGATGTCGATGAGCGTGATCTTTTCGATCGCTCCATTGATCGTGGCGTTTATCGTGACCGCAAAGGGTAGTCTTCCGCTGGAGTAAAAGCTCGAAGGATCACCGGAAGGATAACCGGGCAACAGCGACGGGTCTATCAGGCGCGCAGAGTCATAGCGCGATTCGAACAAAACACGGGAAGAAATTACCTTGACGGTGGCGGTGTCATAGATAAAACAAACTTTCTGCGGAGGAAAGGTATTGTCGGGGCCATTGAAAGAATACGAATACCGATCGGAACAGACATAGCTACGGCCGAGCTGTGACACCAGCACGCGGAACAGCGTATCGTTCGAAACCTCTTGCACCGCGATGATGTCGGCGTTTAACGATTGTATCACGGTCTTAACGTTCTGCAACTGCAGGGCTTCATCTTCAGGACCAAATTCCTGGTTTCCGTAGTCCTCTTTGCGCGCACCAAAAAATTCAAGGTTCCAGTCCACGACATCGAAGGTCTTGGATGACGGAATGCTGTCGGTGGTGGGTGTGGGTTCCTGGAGACCGGGGATGTCTGCACTGAACCGGGGCAACAACTGGATGCTGGTGCGGAAACGTCCCACCACGGCGGTCACTTCAAAGCTGCCCTCGGGTTTTTCAAGACCTGGAATATCGGTGTCGCCATCGATGCGCAAGTCAACTTGTGCGCCGTCGCTTTGCAACGTCTCTGTGCTTTGCGGATAAAACACAAAATCGCTATTCACCAGCGACACGTCGACTACTTTCACCAACTCACCTTCGTGGGCCGCCAGGTCGGCGATGGCGATAGTTTGCGGGGCCAGGATGCGCGGGGTGGCGTTTACCTTGGTAAAAAATATTCCGCTTCCACTGATTTGCTTTTGATCGTTGAATACGCCCAGCGGTCCCGTTACAATAACAGAATCTCCGATCGTCACGCCATGCGCAAAGTTAAAATCAAACACGGGAATCCCTCCCGAGGCATCTTGAACATACGCCGGGTTGCCCAACTCATTGGCAACGGTTACGCGTCCGGCGATGGTGACCCGGTCGCCCAGCGCATGAGCCCGTGCGCTGGCGATCGGAATAATAGAGGCTACCTGGTCGAAGCCATTGCCGGTCAACGCCAGAAGCTTTGATGTGCTTCCGCTTTGATGAAGAACCGAACCGGAACTTGTTCCGCCAGCTACCGGTGCAAATTTCACAAAGACCGTGTCGCCTGTGTTGGCCAGCGATAGGGACGAAGCAAATGTGTTGCCGTCTGTCGAAAGTGTGTAGTAAGCATTGTCGCTACTCACCGCGATAGGATCCGTGAGGTTGGAACCCGTGACGACATACGTCAGCGTATCGGACGTTCCCACGTTCACATCGCCAAAATTTAATTGCGCGGGCGCCAGTGCAATGATGGGTGTGCCGGCGGCAATTCCGCTGGCGGTCAGTGCGAAATCATCGATCGCCAAACCGTCGTCGGCGCCGGCGGCGTTGAAGTCGAGCCACCGGATATAAAAAGTCGCTCCCGGCGCGAGGTTGAGACCCGTGATGGTGAAGGTGAGTGTAGTGCTGTTTAGCGGGTTGTTTCCGTCAAGCGCGCCCGTCGTGCCGGTGGTGATGGGGGATGAAAAATCCAGTGCATCCGCATCCGTCCACGATCCATCGGAGAGTGAGCTCGCATCCACACTGTACTGAAAATCCAGGCGGTCTGCCCGGCCGGTGGCGCCGAGTCGCCATTGCTCGCCGTGATACGAAATGAGGAGGTCGGTGATGGTTCCACCCGTGTTGTTGGCAAATCCAGCGCCTATGGTGGGCGTTACGGAACCCGAAAGCAGGCTGCCCGCCGCGCGATCTGCCGGGGTGGTGCCAAAGCTATAGGTGTTGCCTGTGTTCGACGATCCCGTGCCGGCGGCATAGGTGGTGTTGGCACTGGTGCCGGTCTCGACGAATGTCCAGCCGTGTGGAAAAGTTTCCACAGGATTTGTCGTACCGCTCGATGCGAGGCTGTCGAAGTTTTGTTGATACGGTGTGTTCAGGGTTGGCAACGCGATCTGTGCCATGACGTTGACTTGCAGTGCACACAAGACAACCAGAAGAAAGACAGTAAATTTTCCTTTCATAACGGAGATGGGTTTGTTTGACACGAAACTATCCGTTGTGTATGAAATGAGTATGACCTCAAAATTATTTATCGGCGATGGTGTTGTATCGCCGGCTAACGTCGATGTTTTTTCAGTTCAACCAACGGGATTTACGACGAATGTAATTTTCTTCACGCGGGCAAAGTGAAATAGAACGCGGCGCCTTCATTCACTTTTCCCTCGGCCCACACCCTGCCGCCGTGGCGGTTGATGATGCGCTGCACCAGGGCAAGGCCTACGCCGGTGCCGGGAAATTCTGCATATTTGTGCAGCCGCTGAAAGGCGCCAAAGAGTTTATCGGCGTAGCGGGTATCAAAACCCGCGCCGTTGTCTTTCACCACGAACGTGATCTCATTTCCACTTTTGTAGGACCCGATCTCGATGACCGGATGCTCCTTCTTGGAAGAATATTTGATGGCGTTGCCAATAAGGTTGATCCATACCTGCTTCAGCAACGATATGTCGGCCTCGATCGGATACATTTCAGAAACGGAGATGCTGGCTTTGGCCGTGAGCGCCGGGTCCATTTCTTCGATGATGTGCCGCACCAGTTTTTGATTGTTCACCTGGCTTTTCTCCAGGGGCTTTTTGCCCAGCTTCGAGAATTGCAGGAGGTCCTCGATGAGGGTGTTCATCTTCCGCGCATTTTGTTGCACGGTGTTCAGGATCTGTTTTCCGGATTCGTTGAGCTGATCGAAGTTATCTTCCCTCAGGATGTCGGAATACCCGAGGATGGAGCGCAACGGTGCGCGCAGGTCATGAGAAACAGAATAGGAAAATGCTTCCAGCTCTTTGTTGGCCGCTTCCAATTGCGCCGTGCGGTCCGCTACGCGCTGCTCGAGCTCGGCATAGACGTTCACGTTTTCGATGGTCACGGCCGTGATGTCGGCAAGCGACTGCAAGAGGCTCACTTCTTCCGCCGTGGGCCTGTGGGGAGTGGCCCAATAATTTCCGATGGCGCCAATGGGCGCTATCGTCCGGATGGGCACCATGGCCAAACTTTTTACGAACGTGGGCCGGTAGGCATCGTGGGGAATGCGGTCGTCTTTGTAGATATCTTCGATGACTGCCGCAGTCTTGTTGAGCATCGCCCAGCCGCTGATGCACCGGCTCATGGGAAAACGGCTCCCCTTCCACAACGGGCTGATCGCATCTTCGTCCGCATAGAAGCAAAGATCACCTTCGCGCAGAATAAACGTCGCGCCGTCCGCCCCCGTGAGTTGGCGTGCGGCGGTGCGCACGATTTTCATCACGGTTTCAAGGTTTCGTGCCAAAGACAATTCCTGTACAGTGATGACAAGAAGTTTTAGCGTGCTGCTGTCGGAGGTCTGGATCATAGCGGTGTCCTGGTGGAACAACGAACAAAAGATACGAAAACCTCCAATGAAAGTAAAATATCTGTAGGGCTATCGGTTGGCTTGGAAGTCCAGCGCTTCCGTTGCTGTAAATTTTCTTTTAAAACTGAAAGCATACGGTGTTTCGCCGTGGGCCTGCAAATGATCCAACCGTTCGACAGCCTCCTTCGGGGAAGGGACAACACCGCTGGGCACGTACCACAGGGTCGTATGCGGCCGCGTCATTTTTTCAAACCATTCTTCCCGCCGCCGGAAAATGGCGGCATGGTCCGACCGGTAAACATACGCCACCAAGTCATCAATGGTTTTCCAGACCGACAGGTTGATGATGATGAGTGCATCGTCATACACTTTGAACGATGTGGCATTGTTGCCTTCGTCTTTCAACCGCCACACAAAGCCCGGGCTGCTTTCGGCAAGGGCGTTGATACGGTCCAGGTTGGCCACAAAATCGGCCATGACCGGGGTGTCGATCGGGCCGAGCATTTTTGCTATATTGACTTGTGCCAGATGGTGCTCCATAAACATTCGGATTATTTTACAGGTAATACTAAACGATCGGCCATGACCAAACAAGAAGTAACAAAAAGGTTACCGCTTTCCCAGTCCAAAAGCGTATACGAGAACGAACAGTGCTCGGTGATCGCCGCCCTGAAATTATTTGCCACAAAATGGAAGCCCTGCATTATTTGTTTCCTCGCCGAACATCCCTTGCGCTACAACGCCCTGTATCGCGCCATTCCCAACATCAGCCGCAAAATGCTCTCGCTCCACCTGGACGAAATGGAACGGGATGGTCTTTTAACGCGGGTGTTGTTCGACAGCAAGCTACAGCGGGTAGAATACAGGTTGTCGCCGAAAGGATTATCCCTGCTTCCGTTGATGGAACAGCTCCAGGATTGGGGTCTGGAAAACGTGCCCGGCTCGCTTTCCATTCGCGAAATGCTGGACGCTACCCGGACAGGCGATCTTTGATGGGTGATTACTATTCTAAAAAGGGCTTAAGACAACAAGATCTCCGTCAGGCAAACTTCCCGTTCCTTTCCCTTGAGCTTGATCGGGCCGATGCTGCGCACGGTATAGTGTTGATCGAAATTCAATTCCCCCAACAGCGCCGAAGAAGAAACGATGCCCGCCCCGATCTCCTTAGCTTTGCTCAAGATCCTCGACGCGGTGTTGAGCACATCGCCCGAATAGGTGATCTCGCGTTTCAAAACACCCACTTCACCCGCCACCACCTTGCCACTGTGCATCCCGGCGCGGAATTCCGGAACCACACCATAGCGACGGATATATTTCTCTTTGTTGGATTGAATGTTTTGAAGGATATCAAAGTAGCAACGCACACACCGGTTGTTGGCAACGCCCGCCTCATGGTCCCACGCCACGACCACTTCATCGCCCACGTACTGGTAAATCTCCCCTTTCGCGTTCAGGATGGGATCGGTGATGTCGGCAAAGAAGTCGCGAAGCAATTGGTGATACAATTCATCGCCTAGTTTTTCGGCCAAGGTCGTGGATGCATTCAAGTCAAGAAACATGAAGATCCGGTTTTCTTCCTGCGGGGTGTGATATTTCCCGCGCAAAATATGGCCCAGTCCTTTCTGTCCGACTTTGCTGCTGACCTGGAGGAGGAATTGGGTGAGCGCCACGACGATGAACCACACCAAAATATTCTTTACACGGGTAGTATCCTGGAGAAAATACGCCAGCGATCGCGTGGGGCTATGGTGCGAAAACATCACGCCCTTTACCAGGATGATGATCAGTATGATCAAGGCAAAAGAAAGGATCACGATCATGATGGTATGTCCATAGGGTCGGTTTTGAAAACGCACATTAACATAGAATACCAAAAGGCTTCCCCCCAGCACACCACCGATCAGGGCCGAGATCAGGTTTTGCTTCAGCGATGCAAAAAAGGTATAGTCAGCGGAAAGACCCTGCGAACTGTGGGTCAGCAACACCAGGTGATCGTAGATCGAGATGACAACGCCGATCAGTAACCATGCCGTAAGAATGGTGAAAAGCTGACTGAACCGTATGCGTTTTGACCTGCTCATAAAAGTTTGGTGTTCCTGATTTACATAACGTAAAAGTACAGCCGGGGCTGCATTTCGAACGGGGGTGAGCAAGTCATTTAGCGGGGGTTTTGCGACTTTCTGAAGATCATCAACGACGTTTACTGCCATCCTCCCCCAAAAGGGTCGCTTATTTTTTTATATTTTGCTCCCACAACGTGATGCATGTGGCAATCGTTTTTACTCCAACCTAAACTTTATCGCATGGAACAAAATCCGACCCGAGACCTCCGCCTGTTAAAATGGTATGCCGCTGTTTCCACCGTGGCCATTCTTTTTCTGCTGTATCAATCCCTCCAACCTAAATCAACCCGGCTGCAGTTGGAAGAGCTCGATGTGGAGCGCGTCAACGTCGTGGAGAAAGACGGCACCCTGAAAATGGTGATCAGCAATAAGCAACGTCAGCATCCCGGTCTCGCTAATTTCAAACCCATGCCCGCGCGCGAACGCGAAGCCGGTATGATCTTTTTCAACTCGTCGGGCGATGAATGCGGCGGTCTCATCTACGACGGCACCCGCGATGAGGCGGGCATGGTGCTCTCGCTCGACCAGTTCCGGAACGATCAACTCATGCAACTTCAATATGGACAGCGCACCCAAGGCGACAGCATTCGACGCAACTACGGTCTCAGACTCTGGGATCGCTCCGACGATTTTACGTTGGCCCAACAACTGGCGCTCGTGGATTCACTGCAACGGCTGAAACAGGAAGATGAACTGAACAAGCAATTCAAGGCTTTACGCGAGAAAGGATTGTTGGGGGTGGAGCGTATGTTTGCCGGTAAGAACGACAAGGGCGAAGTGGGGCTTTTTATTCGTGATGACAAGGGAAGGATCCGGATTAAAATTTATTGTGATCGGCAGAACAATCCGAGGGTGATGGTGGTAGATGAGGAGGGGGTTGAGAAGGGGATTTAGAGTCAGGAGTCAGGAGTCAGGAGCCAGAAGCCAGGAGCCAGGAGCCAGGAGTCGGTTTTCAGGTGCCAGTCTTCAGGAGCCAGTATTACTGTTCTGCCGTGAGGAGCTTGGGGTCGTGATTTTTTTTGTATGATTTCTAAACTCGAATTTTATGAATATGAAAGATGATCGGCAAGAAATGAGGGCGGTGGCTTTTAGGGGGCTTCATGCCCGGGAGGGAATTTTTGTGGTGCCTAATCCTTGGGACGCGGGGTCGGCGAAGATGTTGGCTAGTTTAGGGTTTGAGGCGTTGGCGACGACGAGTGCAGGGTTGGCGTTTTCGTTGGGGAAACCGGATGGGCAAGGTCTGCTCACGCGGCAAGAGACCATAAAAAATGTGGGGGATATTGCGGAGGCGGTATCGCTGCCGGTGTCGGCGGATCTGGAGAATGGGTATGGGGATGATCCGCAGGCGTGCGCAGAAACTATTTTGCTGGCTGCGAAGGCGGGGGCGGTCGGTGGTTCGATTGAAGACGCCACCGGTCGTGATAGCGATCCCATTTATGGCTTCGATCTTTCGGTGCAACGCATTAAGGCGGCTGTGAAAGCGGCGCGGTCACTACCCTTCCCTTTCACGTTGACGGCACGTGCTGAAAATTTGATTCATGGTCGCATCGACTTCGACGATACCGTGAAAAGATTGGTGGCCTATGCCGAAGCTGGGGCGGACGTACTCTTTGCTCCGGGACTGACAACCCGTCAGGAGATCGAAGCCGTGGTGAAGGCCGTTGCACCCCGCCCGGTGAATGTGGTGATGGGCTTGAACAACGCCAATTTCTCATTGGATGAACTTCAGGCCTTGGGCGTGAAGCGGGTAAGCGTGGGGTCGTCGCTGGCACGAACGGCCTATAGCGGTTTTATCTACGGATCGGAAGAGATCTTGAAAACGGGAACATTTGGTTTTGCGAAGGGCACCCGGACGTATGCTCAAATCAATGCGATGCTGGCGGGTACGCGATAAGTTAGTCGTTAGTCCTGAGTATCTGGTACCAATTACTCAGGACTAATAACTAACGACTAAAGAACGCCTACTCCGACCGAAGCCGGTTCGCCGGATTTGCCAGGGCAGCGCGGATCGATTGATAGCTGACCGTGATCAAAGCGATAAACACCGAGATCACACCCGCCACCACAAAGACATCCCAGGTTACGTTGATCCTATAGGTGTAATCCTCCAGCCAACGCTGCATGAGATACCACGACAGCGGTGCGGCAATGACGAGTGCAATGAGCACGAGCTTTACAAAATTTCCAGTTAGCAGTTGAAAGATGCTGCCGGTGGTGGCACCCATCACCAGGCGAATACTGATCTCCTTGCCGCGTTGTTCTACCATGAACGAAGAAAGTGCAAACAACCCCAAACAGGCTACGATAATGGCCAGTGAGGCAAAGCACGTGAGGATCTTCCCTGTTCGCGAAACATCTTCATACATGCGGGCGTAGCTTTCGTCGAGGAAGGAGTAGCGGAAGGGTTGATGGGGCATGAATTTGTTCCACACCTTTGTCAACGACACCAGGGCACCACCCATGTTGCGCGAGTTTACTTTTACGGCCGCGATGGATCCTCCTTTGCCCAGCGTCAGGCAAATAGGTCCGATCGCTCCTTTCATGGATTCAAAGTTAAAATCCTCCACTACCCCGATAACCGTAAACACCGTATAACTGTTGGTGATCCGCTCGCCAACCGGCTTTTTAAGTCCAAGACTTTTCACCATGGCTTGGTTGATGA
Organism: Chryseolinea soli; assembly: GCF_003589925.1. NCBI lineage: Bacteria > Pseudomonadati > Bacteroidota > Cytophagia > Cytophagales > Fulvivirgaceae > Chryseolinea > Chryseolinea soli. The sequence goes on from NZ_CP032382.1 coordinate 246,167, forward strand.
CCACGGCTTGTGAATCGGAAGCCAGTTGTTTATCGAAGTCGCGACCTTCGAAAACTTTCATGCCTAGGGTGCGGATGTAGTCGGTGTCGACGAACCAGAATTGTCCGGGGACTCCCCTGTCTTCCCGTGTCTTTCCTTCCTTCCAAAAAGTATTCTGATCGCGGTTTGTGCCCATCACGGGCAAATAATCGGTCAGCGTCACATCTTCGACTTCCGAAAGTTGCAATAACTCGTCCTTGAATGTAGTCCGTTGTTCACCAAGCGTGTTTGCGCCTCGGATCATCACCACCTGGTCTTTGTCAAATCCCACCTTCGTATGCAAGATGAAATTCATTTGTTTGTAAATAATGAAGGTACCAATGATCAAGACGATGGACGTGGCAAATTGAAACACCACCAGTGCGCTGCGCAGGCCTGAACTTCTGCTGCCTTTGCTAACGGTTCCCTTCAGTACCTCGGCCGGTTTGAACGACGACAGGTAGAAGGCGGGATATAGCCCAGCGAATATACCGATCACCAAAGCCGCCACCGCCAGCGATGGAGCGAACCACACCGTGCGCCAAGGTATCGACAGCTCCGTGCCCGCTAAAGAATTGAAAAACGGTATGGCCAGGGTCACGATCAAAACACCAAATACAAAAGACACCACACTATACACCAGCGACTCGGTCAGAAATTGCCGGATCAAATACCCGCGCACCGATCCCACCACTTTGCGCAGACCTACCTCCTTGGCACGGTTGGCCGACTTGGCCGTGGAGAGGTTGATAAAGTTGATGCACGCCAACAACAGGATGAACACGGCAATGCTCCCGAAAAGCCAGATGTAGCGCACGTCGCCGCGGTGCATATCGTCGGACACTTTTTCGGGGTCGAGGTGGATGTTCTTCACAGGCTGCAGGCCGATGAAGTAACGTGTTTTGGCTTCGGCTGCTCCCGGATCGCCGGTTTCCTTGAGATAGTTCATCATGTAGGTATCGCGGATCGTCAGCAGCTTTTTCTCCAGTGCGACCGGATCGGTACCGGGCTTGAGCCGGACATAGGTGTCGTAGTTCCAGCAACACCAACTGGTTTGTTCGCCAGGCCAGAATTCAACGCCGGTGAGCGTGAGCAGGAAATCATAGTGAAGGTGCGTGTTGGAGGGGAAGTTGGCCATCACACCGCCGATGACATAAGGCGTCGTTTTATTTTCGTTGAGGATGACGGTCTTCCCTACGGCGTCTTCGCCCGGAAAATATTTATCGGCCATGCGTTTGGACAGCACGATGCTGTTGGGCTTGGCCAGCGCCGTTTCCCGGCTGCCGCTCACAAACGGTATCTCCAGGATATCGAGCAGTTCGTTGTCGGCATAGACAAATCCTTCTTCATACAGGTTCTCCGCCTGGTCTTCGCGACGGAACAAATTACTCCCGGCTTGCTGCCATTTCTGCGGCACGAGCCGGCCGGCTTTCTCTACCTCCGGATAGTCGGTCTTCATGATCTGGGCGACCATCGGCGGCATCGACGTCCACCGGCTGCCATCGGGACCGCGGTAGTCGTTAAATACTCTGTAGATCCGTTCGCCCTGCGTGTAGCTTTTGTCAAAGCTCAATTCATGGCGGATGTAAAGAAAGATCACCAGGCAGGTGGCCAGTCCCAACGCGAAGCCTCCAACCATTATGCTGCTGTACATCTTTTGACGCGCCATGGTTCTCCAGGCGATCTTAAAATAATTTTCAAACATGGCTAGTTCGTTTAAACCGTATGATTTTCTTTTTCTTCGAAGTGCAAACGGCTGGAGAAAGGCCAGCACGTTCCCTATAAATAAGAGGTCGGCTTTGCGTTTGCCGAGCGAAACACGCCGCCGGTCGTAGAGCTCAATAAAATCACCCAGCGCTGCTTCCGACAAATAATCGTTGCAGTACCAGCGAAAGAATCGCACGGCCCATCGCGGTGGACCGTCGTTTTGAGGTTTGTTGTTTTTCATAGTGCACCTGCCTCCCACACGATCTTCGGAACTTCTCTCCACATACTATTGCGCAACTCGCGCGATTGGCTGAGCACTTTCTTGCCCGCCGCCGTGAGCGTATACAACCGCTTGTCGCGCCCACCCCGAACCTGCGTGGCACCGCCCATCCTGGACTTGAGATAGCCCTTGTCCTCCAGCCGCACCAGCACCTTGTGTACGGCACTCATCATGATGGGTCGTTCGGTTTTTCTTTCCAGTTCGTCTACAATGGCCAGACCGTACGCATCGTCGAACAAAATGCCCACCGCCAACAATACCAGTTCTTCGAACTCTCCAAGGTATGTTCCTTTCATATTTGTTTCACCTTTGTCTAAAGATAGTGGAAAGGGTGAAATGGTTGCATCGATTATCGAAAAAAAATATTCGCGGTATGGCAAACACGTTTTTACGCCGTGTCAGCAGGTTTTCGATTTGTCGGGAATGCCCCGAAGATTGTCGTTTTAGTATACTTTCCGTTTCCCCGAAAGTCCTGAATTTTGAATCAATAATAATCCTAACCCCTATCGCTATGATCCGTCTCATCCTTTCCATCCTGGCCGGTTTTGTGGTCACCGCCATTCTTTCCACCGGCACTGATTTCGCTTTTGAATCGGCGGGCATCCTGCCGCCTTATGGACAACCGCTCATGGATACCGGTCTTTTACTATTGGCTACGAGTTACCGCGCCATCTACCAGGTCATCGGCAGCTACCTGGCCGCACTCCTCGCCAGGGACCGCGCCAACACCGCAGTATGGACACTGGGAATTCTCGGTGCTGCCATCTGGCTGGTAGGTGGATTGACCATGAAAGGTTACGCACCGTTTTGGTATAGTCTGCTCGGTGCTGTGCTCTCCCTGCCAACGACACTGCTGGGTGGAAAACTGTATGCCCTGAAGATGGAAAAAACGGCGGCGGCAAAATGATGTGATAGCGGCATCATCTACGATCGGTCTCTCGTCGTCATGCGGTGTATCATTTAAGATTTATCGTCATGCTTCGGTTTGACAAGCCGGGGAAAAAGTATGACCACAAAGCTTATCGCCGTCATCCACGCACGCAACCGGCCGCGATCCCCGCACCCCAACCCAGTCCATCGACAAAAAGCGCAAACGCCGCGACACAAAAGACTATCCCAACCCAACGCGCGACCCGGCGATGCTGCTGCAACCATACGCTGAGTTTGTCAGCGGGCAACACCGCGCGTTGGGAAGTTGTATAGAGTGCATAGCATCCGAGCAATTGCGTCCATGCGGCCGTCAAGATCATGGGTAGGCGACGTTAGATCCATTTGTGTTTGACATCAGAACTTGTAGGAGAGGCTAATGACAGCGTTTCTTGGTTTCTGAGGATTCACGGTAGAATAACCCGTGTAATACGCCTTGTCGGTGATATTGTTTACATTCAGGGCGATGCGCACGCCGTTCACATTGTAAAAAACAGACCCATTCAGAACGGTATAGCCCGGCAACACGAATTTTCCCGTCACATCACTGTCCAGAACGGACATGTCGCTGACGCGGTTGCCGCCAAAGCCAAACCCTAAACCTTTCAAATCGCCACCGTTAAACGTGTAGGTAGCCCAAGCGTTGACAAGGTCTTTGGGGCCTGAATAGATCGGGCGCTTGCCGGTTTCCAACCATACATTGGCTTTGTCGCCGTCCAACACTTCGCTTTCGTTGTGGCTATACCCGGCAATGATGTTCAAGCCTTCCACCGGGTTTGCGTTCAGGTCGATCTCGAAACCTTTGCTTTCCACTTTGCCGCCCTGAAGACTGTTGTTGATGTTGGCCGGATCGCCCGTTACGAGGTTGTCTACTTTAATATCATAGTAACTTACCGTCGCATTCAGCCGGTCGGACAAAAAGTTTGTTTTCACCCCAAACTCCATTTGGTTGGCATGCTCAGGTTGAAACGCCTTGATGTGCGGATTGCTTCCGTCGGCATCGGCTACTTGCATGGGGGCCACGTTCTTGAAACCATTCATGTAGTTGGCAAACACCGAAAGGCGGTCGACAATGGGCTGATACAACAACCCGAACTTGGGCGACAATGCTGTTTGGTTGTAGTCGTCCTGGTCGGTGCCAATGTCGCCTTCGGTATCAAAATAATCGAGGCGCAAGCTGGCCATGGCGAGCAGCTCCGGGGTGAGGTTGATCACGTCGGAAATATAGGTGCTGTAGGTTGCGTCTTTGGAATTGCTGGTGCTCGTCCCGGAGGGAGCAAGAATTGAGTCGATAGACGGCCGCGTTAAATAGCGGGGTGCAGCCTCAACACCCGTATAGGGATCAACATAATTGACGACACCTTGTGGGGTAACGTTGTACACCCACGCATACCCTGATCCATCGTTGATGATATTCCGATCGAAATAGTCCAAGCCGAATACCAGGCGGTTGCGCAGCCCCCCGATGGTAAAGTCGCCGACAAAATTTTGCTGAATGTCGGTCGTGATCGTCTGGGCTTGTTGTTTGCTGATCCAAAAGCCGAATTCACCCTTGCCATTCTCGTTGTCATACAAATAGGAATAATATCCCTCCGATTTTGCTACGCCGCGGGAGAGCACGGTTTGCGAGGTCCATTTATCAGAAAGCCTGTAATTCATTTGCGCCTGCAAATTGTAGCGCGGATTTTTCATCGAAAGGTCGTTGCTGGTCAGGGAAAGATTCCGGTTATAGTTCAGCGCTTGCAGGTTGGCAAACTGAAGCGGTGTGTCTCTTCCCAGGAACAACATGGTTGGATTGGTCTTTTCTTCTTGCATGAACTCGGTGACAATGAGAAACGACAAGCGGTCGCTGGCCTTATACGACAACGTGGGGCCTACGAAAAATGATTTGTGAAAGCCTGCGTCCTGGAAGCTGTTCTCCGATTGATAGGCCGTGTTCACTCTCAGGATGGCGTTGCCCTCTTCCGTTAGGGGCGTGTTGATGTCGGCCGTCACCCGGTTCAGTCCAAAACTTCCGGCGGTGTAACCCACCTCGCCACCAAAGCCTGCATACGGTCTTTTCGTAACGGTATTGATCAACCCCCCATACGAAATGAGGCTGCTACCAAAAAGTGTTCCCGAAGGACCTTTGATCACTTCGATGCGCTCGATGTTCGCCGGATCCAGGCTGCCGTTGGTCAAGCCGGGCAAACCGTTGACCATCGTCGCCTGCGCCTCGAAGCCGCGCAAGGCATAAAACGATGCCCCGTCACCAACGCCTCGGCCCGTAGATTCCCACAGTTTGTGAATGCCCGGCACGTTCCTCAACGCGTCGTCAAAGTTGGTGATGGCCTGTTGTCTTAAAATATCGGAAGACACCGCGTTATACACTTGCGGATTCTCGATATTCTTCAGCGGCATCTTGGAAACATAGACGCTCTCCTGCTTGGGCCTGCCCGAGATCACGACCTCCTGCAATTGATGCGCGTTTTCCTTCAAAATAAAATCAACGCGTGTTGCCTCGCCCGCTTTCACCTCAATGGACGACTCCTGACTTTCTAGCCCCACAAACGAAGCGATCACTGTATAACTTCCCGGCGCAATGTGAGAGATCTCATAACCGCCCTTCCGGTCTGCCACAGCGCCCTTCGCCGTACCCTTCAAACTCACGTTCACGTGCTCCGCAGGATTGCCATCCGAAGTTTTTATGGTCCCCTGCACCGAGCCTGTCGATTGGCTCCAGGTGCTGAGTGCACATGTCATAAAAAAGAAAAAGAGATAAACAGATTTCATATCGATAGATTGATTTACCATGTTGATTTCGTTCCACAAATTTCTTACTCATCCCGTGATCAAAAGAAGGGACTCCGCGACCAACGGAGCCCCTAGTCTAACCTTATGGGAAAATCTACTGTCCATCCCAACCTGACGCAATTGGGACAACGGCTCAAAGATGATAGAGCGAATCGGGATAAATTGGAATATTTCTAAATAACATTTAAAAATACCCTGTAGAGGGGATGCCGCTAACTTCGCATAGCTAGGCGGACAACACGCAGAGGCTAGCTTGGGATGGTTAGTATCTGCTGGTTTGTGTTAAACTAGGCATTCAGATGTAGTCCATCATCGGTTGTAGATTGCTTTTCTCTATAAAATAACGGTGCCTCTACTGGCGGAATAACGTGCAGTCTTAAATTTTCAGTTCATCCACAGGCCAAAAAAAGACGCAAGATCAACGCCCTTCATGGCGCTCACCTTGCGTCTTCCAACTTCTATTTGAATTTATTTTTCGCTCGCCAGCATCGCTGCAACGGCACCCAGCGTGTTGATGCCCCAATGCTCAAAATACTGCCCATCTTTTACGTGCACAATATCAATGACATTGATGACAACCTCCTTCTGCGTCGCCGACACCCCCATGAAGGTACCGGTGTGCTTTCCACTAATCGTTTTACGCGTCGTCACTTTGTTGCCTTCGGCAATCTGGTCATAGATCGTGACCTTGATGTTGGAGAGCCCGGCGTGCAACACCTTCTCGAAGGTGTACCAAATACCGGCAACACCTTTATCGACGCCCGGCGCGGCTGTGTGATTGATAAAGTCCGGGTGCATGATGGTCTTAAACGTTTCGGCGTTGAGTTGCTCGATGAGCTCGGTGTTGAAGCGCCGTACGACGGCTTTGTTTTGTTCCAGTAAGTCCAAATTCATAGTTTCTTATGCTGTCATTATTTTTTTAGCCAAACCAGTTGGCCCAGGTGATAGGCCACGTGGTTGGTGCGGCTGATGATCACATTCAATTTATTACGGTGCGGCTCTTTCACAAAATCCTCGGCCGACACTTGCGTGTGGCGCTGCAACCAGTCGGAAGGCAGCAGTTTGGCGATGTGATCGTTCAGTTTTGTGTTCACGTCGGTCCAGTATTGCTTCAGCTCGGCAACGGGAGGGACGGGCAGACCGGACTTGTCGGGATTGGAGAGGAAGGCGGCGTCCAATTCGGGATGGAGTCTGGTGCTCAGGCCCAGCAATTCGAAGAGGCGGTCGTGGGTGGCTGTGAGGTGGCCCAGCAGATAGAAGCCGGAGTTTTTGCCGGGCGCGATGTCGCTCTGCAGTTGTTCGTCGGTGAAGCTTTGAAAGAGTTGGTCGGCGCGTTTCAATTGTGCCTTCCAGGCGGTGAGCGTCAGTTCCAGAATCAGTTGTTCGGAGGTCATGTGTAAAGGTGGTTAAGTAGATGTTAACGGCCGGCGAAAACACAAAGCAGGTTGCCGGTCCTGGTGATGGCAACCGGTTTTACCTCAAAAAAGTTTGGCCATTCACTGCAGGAAGGCACATTTTTTTGCCAGGCGATTTCAATTTCTCATCAGCAATGGATAAAACTCCAATCCGTGGGCGATGACATCTAACGGGTAACGTAGCGGGCGGGTATGTGCGTGTGCGATGGGCCGGGATCGACTACACGGCGACCAGCGTTTGTTTTTTACCCTTTCGGGTGATCTTTAGGAAATACGCCCGGTTGTCGTAAGGAAGCTTGGTGGTGCGGATCAGATCACGCGCTTCGAGGTCGAGCTTCACCTGCAACACGTACCAGCTTTTCATGTCTTGCGACTCACATGGAAGATCGTGCTGGGCATACTCCAGCAATTGGGGCATGGTCAAATTTTCGTGTGCTTTTATCTTGCCCAGGATGTAGGCCGACAACGATTCGTAGTAATGTTGTTTCATGGTAAACCCCTTCTTGCCATCCGGCCTCAAAGTAGTTATAGTCCGCTCCAGTTCCGCTTCCATATTCGGTGGTAAAATTAGAGAGTTATACGTAGAACGCATAACCACCGGCATAAATTATCGCCCAACACAGCGCCTTAGAAAACGATTACGATATAATCGGGATAATTATATACCAATAATCTTAACTCGGAGACGTAAGTGAAATTCTTTTTTCTGCGGTAAAGGTTTCGTTTGGGTGATACCGTGCGTGTCCGCTCATCGGCGTATAGGGTACCGTTAGGTTATCTTAACGATACCTCCAGGTTATCTGTATATGAATTCTGTTTATTCGATGTCGATCTGACCTATCAAATACGGCTTGGCAAATCCGCCGATCTCAACGCGATGGCCGGCCAGGCGACACTGCAAATCACCTTGCCGCGCCGACAGTTGGCGCGCTGTCAAGGTGGTCTTGCCCAGCTTTCCAGCCCAGTACGGTGTCAAGGTCGTGTGTGCCGAGCCGGTGACCGGATCTTCGTTCACACCGGCCTGCGGCGCAAAGAACCGTGACACAAAATCCACGGTGTCGCCTTTCGCCGTAACGATCACGCCCCTTCCCGGCAAGGTCGCTATCTTTTGAAAATCCGGCTTCACGTTTCTCACCTGCTCCTCCGAATCGAACACAACCATAAAATCCGTTTTGCCTTTGAAGGCTTCTCGGGGGCGGATGCTGAGTCCGTCCGTCAGTTGGGGCGTCAAAGCCACCGGTGCGTAAACATCGGCTGGAAAATCCAGGGTTAACAGCGCGCCTTTCCGGGTAACCTTCAACGGTCCGCTGCGCGGGGAATGAAAACGGATCTCATCGCCGGCGTGCCCCTCATAGTGAAATAAAGCATAGGCCGACGCCAACGTGGCGTGACCACAGAGATCAACCTCAACCGAAGGCGTAAACCAACGTATGGCATACTGGCCATTCTCCGGCACAAGGAAGGCGGTCTCTGCCAGGTTATTCTCCATGGCGATCTTTTGCATCAAGTCCTCCGGAAGCCACTGTGGCAGGGGACAAACGGCTGCGGGGTTGCCGCCAAAGACCTTGTCGGTAAAGGCGTCGATCTGGTATAGCTTCAATTTCATGGCAGTAGGTTTAGGATGGTCATAGGGGGCCTGTAAAGAACGAGAGCTCGATCGCATAGTGGCCATCGTCTATTTTCTGTATGCGATCGAGGGTGGCGGCACTGCGGATCGATCCTTCCTGGAAAACAATTTCTTCGGTCAGTTCAGCGGTTTTCTTTTCTTTTAACAAACGAGCGATGGCCTCCGTGCCATTGTCTGTGTCAACGCCGGCGTCCAGGCCTTTGCGGATATCCCGCATAAAGCCCACAGCCTTGTCCATCCAGTAGGGAACGTCCGTCGTGTCGGCTTGAAAGCGTGAGGTCTCAAAGCGGAACGTGAGCCAGTAATATTCACATCCTTTGTGATAGATGATGAGGCGATCGTTGTTTGCCAGGTCGGTTGCTTCTATAGCGTTGCCGTTGGGTTGTCGCTGAAAAGTTTCATTTGGGTAAACGGCTTTCTTTAATACAGGCTCCGGTTCGCTGCGGACGCAATCGTTCGCAGTGGTATCATTTTCAACGAGCTCGGCAATATCCGCTTCTGTCATCGCCGTGTCGTTGGCGAGTGTATCGGTCGTAGCCGTTGAAGTTTCTGTTTGTTTTACCTGACAGGCAAAGCAAATCAGGGTCAGCCCCGAAAGGCCGGCGATCGCGGAAAGAATTTTCATAAGAGAGTTTGTGGGGTTTACGCGCTAAATATAATCAATCGCGCGCTATTCCGTTCGCAAGGCTTCGGTTGGATTGCGTTTGGCCGCCTGGAAGATATGCCCACCCAGCGCCACGATCATGACGAACAGAGCCAACGCACCGGCCGCCACGAAGACCCACCACTGTAGGGGTGTGTGATAAGCAAAATTGCTAAGCCATTGTTGAATCAAATAAAACGACAACGCCGACCCCAACAAAGTGGCCGCCACCAGCCAGCGCATGAAATCGCGCGAAAGCAGGGCAGCAATGCTCAGGATAGATGCGCCCACCACTTTGCGGATGCCGATCTCTTTTGTGCGCCGCGCCGTGAAAAAAGAAGCCAGACCCAGTAAGCCGATGGAGGCAATAACGATGGCGATCACCGAGAAGGCCGTATAGATATGGGCGGTCGTTTGCTCGCGGGCAAACAATTTATTGAAGTCTTCGTCGAGGAAGGAATATTCAAAAAGATAGCCGTTCGACAATTGCTTCCAGGTCCTTTCAATGCTTTGCAACGTGGCGTTCAAGTCGGTGCCTTTGACCTTCACCAAAATATAATTGGCGTCGTTCTCCGTTTTGCGCAGATCGCCGTTGCGGAAAAAGATCACCATGGGTTCGATGGCATGGTGGAAGGATTGAAAGTGGAAGTCTTTCACCACACCCACAATGTTAACGTCCATGTCACCGAGTGTCCCGTGGTCGATCGTTTCTTGCAGCGGTTCTTTCATGCCCAAGACTTTTACAGCAGCCTCGTTGAGGATGGCCTGTGGTTTTTCGCCGGCCGTAAAGGTCTTCCCCTGGACCATTTTCAGGGAGAGCGTTTCCAGGACGTCGGCGTCGGCCACCAGCGGGAACACCGTCGGGGTCTCATCTTTCGGCGTGCCTGCGAAATGCTGGCCGTGTCCATCGAAGTGGCGGCCGGGTGTGGTATTCACATAGCTGACGTTTAGCACACCGGGTTGTTTTAGCAATTCATTTTTGAATGCCGACCGGTTGTCGCCCAGACCGCCGGGACGTTTCAATACCACCAGGTGATCTTTTGCGAATCCCAGGTTTCGGCTGGTCATATACTGCAGTTGTTTATACGCCACGATGGTGCACACGATCATGACGATGCAAATGGTGAACTGGGAAATAACGAGCCCGCTGCGCAGCCATTCGCGATTGCCCTTGATCATGGCACGCCCCTTCAAAGCGCGAACCGGGTTGAACGAAGCAAACGAAAGCGCCGGGTAGAAACCCGACAAAATCCCCAGCATCGCAGCAAACCCAACCAAGGCCAGCAGCATCAGCGGATTGCCGTAGTTCACGTGCAGGCTTTTCCCCGAAAGGGCATTGAAGAAAGGCAAGCTCACTTCCAGTATCGCGATCCCCAGCAGCAACCCGATGAACGCGATCAGCACCGACTCCAAAAGAAACTGAATGAACAATGCACCGCTGCGACTTCCCGTCACCTTGCGAATGCCTACTTCTTTTGTGCGCTGGAGCGAAAGCGCCGTAGCGAGGTTGGTATAGTTGATGCTTACCAGCACCAGGATGATCACGGCAATGGCCACCAACGCATAGGTGAGCATCTGTTTTCCTTCCTGGTTCTCGAAGATCATCGTGCTGAGATGAACATCCTTCAACGGCATCAGGAAAAGATCGTAGTGATCGTTGCCCCGGTATATTTCGCTCAAGGTCTTGCCATAGCGCTTCACCAGGTAAGGCTCATAATACGCTTTTATAAATTGGGGCATCCGGCTTTCAACATGCTGCCGGTTGGCATTTTTATTCAACACGACATAGGTGCTGAAGGTATGATTGGTCCAGCTGTCGGTAAAATCGAAGCCGATGCTCTTGAAGGAGCTGAGAGAAATCAGGAAGTCGAACGTGAAGTGGCTGTTAGTCGGGTAGTCTTTTACTACGCCGGTCACTTTGCATTCATGGAAGAATTGATCGAACAGAATGGTTTGGCCGATTGGATTTTCGTTCCCAAAATATTTCTTCGCGGTTTTCTCGGTGATGACAACCGTGTTGGGTTCCCGCAGTGCGGTCTTCGGGTTGCCTTGCAGGAATGGGATGGTGAACACGTCGAACACGGTGGAGTCTGCTCCCAGGATATGATCTTCGGCATGCTTTTGATCGCCGCGGGTAACAACCACGTCGTCAAACCAAAAGCAAAGTCGGGTAACGACTTCTACTTCGGGGAAGAATTCTTTTAGGGCCGGTCCGGTCGGAGGTGTGGTCCATCCTGATCTCCCTTCGTCGCTTCCCTCCTTGCTGTCGACGCCTACCAGGAAAAGCCGGTCCTTCTTTTCGTGGAAGTTGTCGTAGGTCAACTCGTCGTACGCATACATACCCAACATCAGCGATGAAGCAATGCCCACCGCCAGGCCCATGATGAGGATGACGGAGTAAAACCGGTTCCGGACAATGTTCCGCCAGGAGATGAGAAGATAATGTTTCAGCATAGGACAGCAGGTTTAGGATGGACGGAGACAAAAGTATGCCAAGATAAGAAAACGGCTTTTCAGCCAAATTCACCCGCCCCGCTGCGCACTACCGGCCAGGAACGTCCGCTGCCGGGCAACGTTCAGGACAGCTCTACGTCGATGCTAACAAACCTGCCGTAGTGTTTGAGGGCCTTCTTCAGGGTCTCTTGTTTTGCTTTGGGAAACGGCGGTGTGATGTCGGTCTCTACGGTGAATAGATTTTTGCTCCGGGTGCGCTTCCAGGTTCCCACCACGCGTTGGCCCGAGATCACCACCGGGCGAAAGATCCCATTGCCGGTCGACGCCGCCTGAGCATCTTCCAACACAACACTCCGGTCCTTGTAAGCAACAGTATATTCGTCATAGGGCGGCAACAAGAATACAGCACCCGTCGCCGATTTCAATTTTCCTTCCACGGGTTTGAACCAATAGGTTTGTCCCTCCACGGTGGCTTCTTCGAATTCCTTTTTTACGGCATCCAAATATTTCCGTGCGTCGGTGCCGGTGAGACCCGACCACCAGGCGAAGTCCTGCACGGTAGCGGGACCGTGGCTGGAAAAATACCGTCTTGCCAGCGAAGCCAGCGCCTCCTCCCGATCCGGCATTTTCGTAGCCGGCAGCCATTCGTCCAATAGCGCAAAGGTGGGTTGTTTACCCCGGCGAGGCGCCACGCAGATCAGACCTTTAAGCGCGCTGTAGACCAGGATGTGAAGACCGCGTTGCTCGCCCGTGTTGATCTTTGCACGACCCAAAGCGTCGTATAATTCCGGACGGGTCAGTGGCGCCGAACCTTCCAGCGCCTTGGCAAACACCTTCATGCCTTTAGTAAGCGTCTTAGCGTCCAACCCAACCTGGCGGTGCACGGTGCCATACCGCGTGATGACGCGGGGCGCAAGGTACTTCAGCATCCAGCGCACGTCTTCGGGAGACGTATAATGAATCGTTCCCCGTAACGGCCACGTCCGTACGATAGTCTTGTCGACAAGAGCTTGTTCGATGTCCTGATCCCGCGCATTTTTTAACCGCAGTCCCACGGCCCACAGCGAGTTGAGATAGTCCTGCGCCTGCACGGCAACCAGCCAGCGGACAACGTCTTGCGGCTTGGTGAAAGATTGTTGGGAGATCTGTTGATGATGAAGACGCAAGCGAGCGATGTCAGTGAGCTTCATGGGATGGGGGTTGCTTGGACGAAGATACGAGGATGTTGGGAAAGTTGGGAGGCGGTATTCAGGAGTCAGGAGTCAGGAGCCAGGAGCCAGTAGTTAGTAGCCAGTAATCAGTAGTCAGAATCCAGTAGTCAGAGATCAAAAGTTGAAAGCACAGTAGTTCGAAGTTGAAAAATGTTTTAAATAAAAACTCCTGGATTCTGACTCCTGGATTCTGGCTCCTGGTTCACTTCTTTTTCTTGGCCGCTTTCGCTTCCTTGTTGAAAGCCAGCGCCAGGTTTACCCAATAGTCGAACTTCTTTTTTGTGCGGAATCCTTCATCGCCTACAAATACGAATCCCTTCATCGTGCGGGTGCCGTGGACCATGGGGCGGCATCCGGGTTGATCCAGGGCTTCTTCGTAGGCGTCCGGGCCAACGCGGCACATCAATTCATCTTCGCTTACGCAAATGCACATCTTTCCGTTTACCATAAAGCAAACGCCGCGGAACATTACTTTTTCTTCGATCTTCTTTTGATCGGCCAGGGCTTCCCGTACTTTATCCGCAAGTTTTTCATTGTAGGCCATAGAGGTTCTTTTGTCGCAACCAAAGATAGACGTTGTCCGGAATTTTTTGTAGCATTCAACGTCAAGAAATCGTGACTATCGATGGCTCCTATTCCGGGGCCGGTGTTTATTAAAATATTCTATGCTAATTTCGTCCACATGAAAAAGTCTTTTTTCAAACTCCTCGCCCGCATCAACAAGGCGATCCTTCCCCGGTATAGCCAGCGGGATATTACCCGGTTGTCGAAACTCGATAAGGCTTTGGTGGCATTCCGGTATTGGGTGACGCTGAATTCGTTGGATTGAGGTGGAGAATCTATGCCGGAAAAGCTGACAAACGGATAGCATTTTTCACCGCCCCGCTTTCGCCAAAGCTTCAACGGGTACAGAAAGGTGCCGCAAAGGCTGTTCTTGTATTTCCCTTGCATTCTTTGGCGCCTTTCTTTACTCGCCGACTTGCCCGTCGCAGCTTTAGCGAAGACGGGAACTTTAGCGAAGGTGGGCGGTTCAAACCTTCACGCGCTACTTCTTCAAAACCAGATACCCGTAGCCACCGAGGGTCACCTTAGTTGTGAGCGTAACGGAAGAGTTATCCAGGACGTTGGTCCAGGTTGAGTTTTGAAGGCTGGCGTCGAGGACATATTCTTTCGATTCTCCCCGGACGTTGGCAAGTATGAGATATTCTTCGGTGCCGCTGGTGCGTTTGAACGCGGCGATGTTGTCGTCGCTATAATATTGCAGTGCACCCGAAGTGAAAGCCGTTGTGCTATTGTATATCCCCAGAAGCTTTTCATAGGCTGCCAGCATGGCGGGGTTCATCGTCCAGTTGATCGGGTCACGGGTAAAGAACGGCAACTTTTCAGCCTGCCCTACTTCCTGGCTGCCATAGAGCATGGGCACGGCGCTGGTAAAGATCGTTACCACGGAAGCGGACAATGCTCCACCGGTTCCGCCGAATAATTCCACAGGGGTACCATCGTAGGCAGATTGATCGTGATTGGTAGTATAACGCAGCTTGCGCCCGCCAGCAGGAATGCTGTTGTATTCGGCAAGGTGTGTCGCAAAAATGGAGGAGGCCGATTTGTTCGCTTCATACACCTGCTTTAGATTGTTGTAGAAGTCCCACGCATAGTTCATCTGGAAGCCGGCCGTAAAATTATCCGCCTTGCCCCCCTCGGCTAAGAGGATCAGGTTTCTTTTCGGGATGGCCTTCAACTCATCCAAGGCCTGCTTCCAAAAATCGGTCGGCACAAAATCTACGGCGTCGCAGCGAAAGCCATCCACGTTGGCCTCGAGTACCCAGTACTTCATAGCCGCGATCATCGCTTTGCGCATGTCGCTATTGTCGTAGTTCAGCTCGGCAACATCCTGCCAGTTGGTTCCAGGCGGAATGATAATGTTGCCGGAGGCATCTTGCGTATACCACGTTTTGTTCTTCATCCACACATTGTCCCACGAGGTGTGGTTGGCCACCCAATCCAGGATCACGGCGATGTTGCGGTCGTGCGCTTTCTGCACGAGCTCCCGCAGTTTGTCGAGGTTTCCAAATTCCGTATTTACCTCAAGATAATTTTGCACCGCGTATAGCGACCCCAATCCACCCGCGGAACGCACTTGTCCCACGGGATAGATCGGCATGAGCCATATCGTGTTCACACCAAGAGCCTTGATGTTGTCGAGCCGGTCGATGATGCCTTGAAAATTTCCCGCCGTGCTGTATGCGCGCGGGTTCACTTCATACATCACGATGTTTTGTGTGGTGGGTACGTTGGCGAAAGGAACGCCGTATTGTTTGGGCGAGTCGTCAACAGGCGGTGTTACCGGCGCGGGATCGGTTTTGTCCGTGCTGCACGAGAACATCATCAACACGATAACACACAGTTTCTTCATCATGATAAAAGCAGAAATAAAGTTAAGCATTTTACAAAGTCATTGTAACGAACAAAAAGCACATGAGCCTTCACGCGGACGTTTACCTTCCGCAGGCCTTCACTCAGTTCGTTTATGGAAGGGGGCGATCGCCTTCGTCAGCAACAAACGCGATCGCTCTCCCCGAATTAATTTTTCTTTACGGTATAGGTGTACGCGTATGGCGCCTTCGACTTGCTGAGATCGATCGTCACCGTATAGTTACCCTCCTCCGGTATGCTGATGGCAGCGTCGGTCTGGATCAACGTTCCCGCAAAATCATTGCTGTTGGCCGGGCCGTAGTTTATATCCCAACCGTCGTTGGCCCTGAATTTCAGCGCACCGTTCTTCAGATTCAGGGTGACGCTCCAGGTGTCTTTCGCCTGGTTGTAGGTCATGGCGGTAGAGCTCGCCCATGCACCCGGTGTGGCGTCACCGACTACACCCCATGTCTGGATGAGGTCGATCTGATAGGTGAGCTGGTCCGTGTCGACTTTAAATTTATAATAGCCGGGCACGGGCAGCGACAAGCCGTCGGCAAGACCGTCGGTGGTGAGTTTGCCCGGGGTTTTCGAGTCGCCATAATTAATATGGTCCCAATCCGGTGAAGAGGTGAACTTGAAAGCCGTGCCACTGCCGATGTACACATAACCTTCAAACACAAAGTCGCTCACCGCTACAATCACCGGCGCATTTCCGGGGTTCCATCCCTGGTAACCACCGGGTAGCCATAACGTGGCGGGCTTGGCTGCTTTCCACGGCGTGATCTTGATCTTCACCACCGGCGACACCGCCGGAAACTTGCTGTTCACGGACGCCCGAACGCGAAGCTCCAGGGACGACGCCACGTTGGGCGTCACCTTCAATTGATCGATCAGCTTCGTGTTGATATCGCCCAGGATCAAACCCACGGAATCAAGCGCCGTGGTGGCCAGCACGATGGGCGCGGCAAAGTTGCGACCAGCCGAATCCAACTCCAGCACATAGCTCACTTCCGTGCTCACCCCGTAGTCGACTTTGTTCCATTCGAAAACTAACGTGTCGGTAGTCGTTTCTTCCGTAATCACACCGACATAGCCTTCTTTCACCTCCGTGATCTGGGGTGGTGTGGCATTCGGATTCAATACGGCTTTCGTTTCATCTTTTTCGCATCCCATCACCAGGAGAAATGCGAGTACCAGTATAGATATGGGTTTCATCTTGTTCTTCATTAGTATCCAGGATTTTGTACCAGGTTAGTATTCACGGCACGATCCGATGCCGGTATCGGGAAGATGGCATAGTGCGTTTGCGTGCTGGCACCATCTTTTACGTTTCCTTTCCAATCCCACAGGTACACGTCGCCGCTAAACACGCCAAAGCGGATCAGGTCGGTGCGGCGTTGTGCTTCCCAATACAACTCGCGGCCGCGTTCATCCAAAATAAAGGGCAGGGTTAGGTCGGCCGATACAATGTTACCGTCGGTGTTTCCATAAGCGCGCGTGCGGAGTTGGTTGACGTAGTCGACGGCGGTGTTCAGGTCGCCACCGCTGCCGCCGCGTTTCACCGCCTCGGCATACATGAGGTAGACGTCGGCCAGGCGGAACAACGGGAAGTCGGTGTCCACGAATGTGGGGTTCTGGCCTTTTGCCCCGGTCGAGGTCAGGTTCTTGAACTTTGCGCACAGATAGCCTTCGGTGAATACCGTGGGATGATCGATCTCCAGCGTTTGTCCATTGGTGTAAAAAATAGCGCGGTGATCAGTGTCGCCGGAAGGATCTGCAAACTTGTCGACAAATGCATTGGTCATGCGGTTGCCTGACCATCCACCGGAAGCTATCCCAAAGCCGCCGTCAGCATCCATCGAGCCGCCTACCGCTGCGTGAATAATGAACGTCACACCACCATAACCCCGGCCGCTGTTCCCATCTTCCGCGATCGGAAAAATGACTTCGTTGCGCAGCCTGTCGTTGTCGGCGAGGAACAAGTCTTTGTATTGACCGGTCAGCGAATACTTACCGGTGCTGATGATCTTGTTGCAATAGGTGAGACATTCGGTGTACCGGGTATTGCCTGCACCCCGGTATACTTCAGCGTTCAGGTTTAGTTTGGCCAGTAGCATCCAGGCAGCCGCCTGGTCGGCACGGGCATATTCGTTCATGCCCGGCGCAGCCAACGCGGGTTCAATGGCCTCCAACTCCTTTTGAATGTAGTCGAAGAGGTCGGCGCGCGAAATTTGTTTTGGCAGGAATGCGCCTGGCGCGTCCGCTTCCGTTACAAATGGCACATTGCCCCACAGGTCAAGTGCGAAATAATAATACAAGGCGCGTAAGAAGCGGGCTTCGGCTACAAACATCTTCACCTCGGCCTGTTCACTTGACGAAAGCCCATCGATGCGGGGTGTCACTTCGCGAATGAACTCGTTGCAATATGCAATGTTGATGAACACGCGTTGATAGAGCAGTTGCACATAGCCATTCTGCTCCGACCAGTTCTGACCATGAAACTCGGTGAGACCCGGATCGCCCCAAGCGCTGATGCATTCATCGGTCGTGATCTCTTGCGCACTCCAATACGTACGCAAGAAAGATGTGGTCCCTTCATCCGGCGCGTTGATCTCGGGCTGACCATATTCGCCGCGCTGTCCGGTCAGCGTCATCGCGCCGTAAAGCTTGGCCAGAAATTGTTTGAAAGACGCGGGATCTTTGTACACCGACGCCGAAGTTGTAATGCGTTTGTTCAAGGGCTCCGTGTCCAGGTCGCTGAAGCAAGAAGTTAGCACACTTCCCACGAGCAGCGCAGCAAAGGTTGATGTTGTATAGCGATTCATAATCGTATTGTCTTTAGATTAAAAGGTAGCATTCAGACTCAGGAAGAAGGAACGCGTGCGCGGGAAGAAGTTGTTATCCAGGCCGCCGGAGATTTCGGGGTCAAGACCTTTGTACTTCGTGATCACAAACACATTCTGTACGCCGGCGCCGATGCGCACGTTCAACTTCTCTTTATACAATTCCCTGAAACTGTAACCGAAGTTGATGTTGTCCATGCGGAAGAACGAGGCGTTCTCGACGTAATAGTCGCTGAAGCGTGTGTTCAGGGCGGTGGTGAACTTTGTTTCGTTGGCCAGTTTGCTCACGTTGCTGAGGTATTCCATAGAATTGTATAGCGTGCGGTACGTGCTGTTCGCGGCCACGTTGTTGTACACATAGTTGCCAAAACTGGCTCGCCCGGAGAAAGCAAAGTCCCAGTTCTTGTAATTCAATCGCGAGTTGATACCCATGTAGACAGTGGCATCCGGTTTCTTGTACACATACAGATCGCTGGTATTGATCACGCCATCCTTGTTGCGATCGACATAGGCATCTTCGATAGGCTTACCGTTGGAATCATAGATCTGTTGATAGGTGTAGAACGAAGCGCGTGAGTACCCGACCTTCTGCACTTGAATGGTTCCCGAAGTTGTACCGCCAACGCCCCCGAGTGGAATGATGAAGTTGGGATCGTTGCTCAGGTTGAGCCGCGTGATCTCATTTTTATTGTAGGTCACATTGCAGCCCAACGTCCACTGCAGGTTATCGGTGGAAATAATGTCGGCGCTCAAATTCAATTCGATACCGCGGTTCTTCATGCTGCCCACGTTGGTGGTAAGCGAGCTGGTGAAGTTAGTGCCCACAGGAATGGGAATGTAGGCAATGAGGTTATCGGATTTCTTTTCATACACATCCAACGAACCCGTGAGCCTGTTCTGGAAGAACCCAAAATCCAACCCCGCATTGATGGTGGTGGTCTCTTCCCACTTGATGTTCTGATCGTATCCATCGGGACGCAAGGTGTTGTAGAATGAACTGCCAAAGGGATAACGGGCGGCATTGTCGCTTCGGGTATAGGTGGCAATGTAAGGATAGTCGTTACCGTAGATATCCTGTTGACCGGTGACTCCATAGCCCAGTCGCAGCTTCAGATCGGAAAACGTTTTGTTCTCCTTCATGAAGTCTTCTTCATTGATCTTCCACGCCAGGGCAAAGGCGGGGAACAATCCCCAACGGTTCTTTGGTGCAAAACGCGATGTGGCGTCGTCGCGCAAGGTTCCCGTGAGGATGTATTTTCCTTTGTAGGTATAGTTCAGTCTTCCGAAGAAAGAAAGCAGGTAGTATTCCGTTTCATATATGTTGACGCGCGTAGCGGCTTCACTCTTCTGATTCATTGTTGAATCGGCACCGGAGCTATAGAAGTGTGACCACGAATATCCACCCATCACATCGATCTTGCTGTTGATGCTGGGAAGTTCTTTGGAGTAGTTCAGGTAAAAATCCAGCAGTTGGTTTTTGGCGGTCGCGGTGTAAGGATTGATCTGTCCTCCGGCAACCGTGGGCAAATAGATCCATTGCGTGCTGTCGCGCACGTTGTTGTGGCCTTTGGTTTCGGAGTAGTCGTAGCCCAGGTTTAGGTTGGCGTGCAGGTCTTTCAGGAACGGAAGCGCATAGTCGAACTTCACGTTGCCAATGCTGCGCTTCACCGTCGACGTGTTGTCGGTCATGTCGAGCCGGGCCACGGGGTTGCCGGGCGCCAGGTTGATGCTGTTGCCTTCAGGACCGCCTGTGGTCCATGTGGTGTAGCCGCGCCAGCGCTTGTTGCCGTTGTAAACGGGTTGCGTTGGATCATAGGCGATGGCGTTGCCGATGGCAGCCTGGTCGGCAAAGTTGTTCTGGTTGTACATCCCCTTCACGTTGATGTTCATCTTGAGATTACCGTTGAGGAGCGTGGGGTCGAGACCGATGGAGGCTGTCGTGCGTTTGAAGTTGTAGGTGTTGAGGATGCCGTCGGTATTGTTGTAGCCAACCGAAACACGATACGGCGTTTTCTTGGCGGTACCGGAGAGATTGAGGTTGTGATCTTGCCCATAGGCGGTGCTGAAGATCTCTTTCTGCCAATCGGTGTTGGCCGTTCCCAAAAGTTTCAGAACGGCGTTGTTGCCGGCAAATTGCTCATTCATCAGGGCGCGGTATTCGTCGCCCGAGAACACATCTACTTTCTTCGGCGCGGTATACATCGTGCCGGTTACACTATAGTTTACTTTGAAGTCTTTGCCACCGCGTTTGGTGGTGATGATAATGACCCCATTGGAAGCGCGTGAGCCATAGATGGCCGTGGCCGAGGCGTCTTTCAGCACGGTGAAGTTTTCAATATCGTTCGGGTTTAGGGTGGCCAGTATATTGGGTGACCCGCCCAGGTTGGTGTTGCTCACCGGCACGCCGTCGATCACAATGAGGGGATCGTTGCTGGCACTCAGCGAAGAGCCACCCCGGATGCGGATGGTCGATGTATTGCCGGGCGCACCGCTGTTGGTGGTGACCGACACGCCGGCGGTCTTCCCCATGATCAATTCCTGGGGTGAGTTCACCACGCCTTTGTTAAACGTCTCGGAGTTGACCACGGCAAGCGATCCACTGGCATCGGTCTTTTTCACCGTACCATAGCCTACGACCACAACTTCTTCCAATGTGGAAACGTCCGGCGACAAAGTCACCGCGATCGTGGTCTGGTTGCCGACGGGCACCTCCGTCGAAGCATAGCCTACAAAAGAAAAAACGAGCGTCGCGTTTTCCTTTACCAGGATGGAATAGTTACCCTGGGCGTCGGTCACCGTGCCGTTGCTGGTACCCTTTTCCAGAATGTTTACACCGGGAAGAAAGTTTTCGTCGTCTGCCGACTTCACCGATCCCGTGATGGTGCGGCTTTGCGCCCAGGCCGTCGTGGCCAGGAAACAGAGCAAGACCATACCCCTTGCGATTGAATAGAGTTTCATCATATGCTGTTGGTTTGAGCTGTTAAAATCTGCCGCCACAATGTCTGTGAAAGAAGGCTCCTTCAAACGTTTGCGGGCATAACAAAGGAAAGCAGGTGCCAACGGCACGATCAATTTGTCCCGTGAAAATCTAGAAAATCTTATGGCTGTTTCGGCGTCAACAAATTGACCGACAACGGATTGGCTGGATTGGGATGGTCGGAAAATCTCAACGGTTTCTCAGCTTTTCAACCGTTAACCAATCCGTTGAGATCACTAAATGGCCCGGATGGCCATGATCTTCTTCTCGAATTCTTCGTTGGGAAGGATCGATTTGTTGCGGATGCGGGTCTTGTAGGTATAGATGGTGGTAACGGAATAGTCCAGGATCTTCGCAATCTTTTCATTGTCGTGGATCCCCATGCGGATGAGGGCAAAGATCCGCAACTCGGTATTCAGCAGCTGGTCCTCCTTCAAATGAATGCGATCCTCCTCGTTAAAAAAGGAATTGAAGATGGTCACAAAATCGGGGAACAGTTTCAAAAACACCATGTCGAAGTTGTGGTACAATTCCTCCCGCTCTTTTTTGATGTTGATGCTTTCGACCGTAAAGCGAAGGTCTTCGAGCTTTTTGGTCATCAGTTTCATCTCCAGGGATTTCTTCAACACATCGATCTTGGTGATGTATTCGGCCGTGGTGGTGAAATAATACCAAATGTATTCCTCCTTGATCTTGTTGGCATCGCCCAGTTGATGGTTGGTTTCCGTCAACACGTCGTTGGCTTCGGTGATGGTTTTTTTGGCCACCTGCAAGCGCTGGAATTGCTTGTAGATAATGACGGCAAACGCAATGGTCATCAGCGTGAGCACGGTAATCGCCGTAGAATATAAAAAGAGCATCCTTCGTCTCGACTCGATGATGTTGAGCTGCTTGCCCTCGATGATGGGGTACACCGCCGCGATCTGCACCTTGCGGTGGCGGGCGCCGTAGAAGTTGGCGTCTTCCATGGCCACCTTCACATATTTGTAGGCGCCTTCGATGTCACCCTCCTTATATAACATGTCGGCCAGGTTTAGGGTGGCCAGTGTTTCCTTGGTGCTGGCCCGGATGTCGGCAATGGCGGCACGAATCAGCATTTCCTTGGATTTCTGGAGCTGATCGGAGTAGAAGTAAATAAAACTGAGCGTGCTGGCCGCCACGGCAAAATCGGTGTCGGAGACTTTGTAGCGGCCGATCATCTCTTCGAACGCCTGCTGCGCCTGACGCATGTCGCGGAGCCGTGTACTTTTCAATCCCTGCAACAATTTGTAGTGGGCGGAATTGGGAGGTGTCAGCAACAGCGCGGAGTCCATAAACCGGTTACCGCGGTCGGTGTATTGACGGCTGTAAAAATCATCGCGGTCAAAATCCGACAGATCATAACACGTGCGGGCCATCAGGTAATTGTATTCCTGGCGCGTACTATCCGGCAGACCACGCGAGCGTATGCTCCGCAAAGTATCCAAGGCCTCCAGAAAGAGCCCGGACGAAACCAGCACAAAACCCGACTTCAGTTTGGCCTGGGTGATGCGAATGGGGTCTTTTGTTCGATAAGCGATGTCCTGGAGCTTGCGGGCGTAGGTAAAGGCTGAGTCATAAATGAAGGACTTGTACTCTTCATAGATCTTCAGGTAAAGATCAAACAACGCCGCATCCTTCGCCTGATGTGTCGCCGCGGTGTAGCGGGCAATGCGTTCCTGCTTTTCTTTCAGATATCCCTCCCGTCTGGCAATGGTGGCGTTGAGTTCGTGCAATAAACTATCCGTCCGCGATTCCGCCCCCGCTGCCAACAGCACCAGGCAGAACCCGATGGTAAGAAGTGCTCTCATGATCTTCACGTAAAAGGAACAAGGTAAGGAGTTGGGCGTAAGAAGCCAACACTGCTGGCCGGCAGCCAACCTCGAAATCAAAGCTCCCCCAATGCAGACCTGGGATGGGCGCCTCAGTAATACCGCCCGATCAACGCATTCTCCACAATCCGTTTTTTCATTTTCAACGGGTCGATGGGTCCCTGCTGGCTGTAGATGATCTTGCCTCCCGGTTCTACCAACACCGTATAGGGCAACGCACCCTGCCATTTCGGATCCACGGCTTCGATCAGGTCGTAAATGTTATCCTTATTAAAAATGTAGTTCGTGTTGGCGGCTTGCTTCAATTTCAAAAATTTGAGGGCCTTCTCCTTGCTGGCGATCTTGTCGGCACTGATGGAGATGAATTCAAAATCACGCCCGCGATACATGCGGTCGATGGTGATGAAGTCGGGAAACTCCTGCACACACGGTCCGCACCAGGTCGCCCAAATGTTGATGAGACGCAGCTTGTCGCCTTTGTTCTTCAAAAGCTCTTGTACACCGGCAACGTCGATCTCGTTGAGCGAAACCGGCATGGCCGCCCATTCTTTTAGCAGCTTTTCGGTGTATTCATTTTTCCACGACCACTTCATGCTGCAGCCAAACACTTTGGTGGTGGCCGGCTCCGGTTTTCGACCCGCTAACACCGCATCGATGGCGTTGCGAAGGTCTTCGCCATTGCCCGTTCCTGGCTTTTCGTGCTGATCGAGCCTGCCGGTGTATTGAAGCTTGCGGTCTTTGTCAAAGACAAAAGCATGCGGCGTGGCCACCGGGCCGTAGGCCAGCGCCACTTTCTGATCGTCGCCGTCGTAGAGGTAGGGGAAATTAAACGATTTGTCTTTTGCGCGAATGATCATTTCGTCATAGGTGTCTCCAAACTCCGTGTATCCTAACTCCGCCAGGTTCAGCGCCGGGGGATTGTTGGACGAGATCACCACCACGTCGACACCTTTACTTTTATAATCGCGCGTGATGGCCATGATGCGGTCTTCATAGGCTTGCGCGGTAGGGCAATGGTTGGCATTGAAGACGATGACCAACGCTTTAGCGGCCGTGTATTCCTGGAGCGCGTGGAATTTTCCGTCGATGCCTTTCAGGTTGAAATCCGGGGCTGCCGCGCCGATGGCCAAGGTCGGGGGATCGTCGTGGTGGCTTTCCTGCGCCTGGATCAGGGTGGCCATTAAAAGCAGGGCGATGCAGAGAATAGGTTTGGTCATATGTTCTTCAGGTTTAAAGATCAAACAAAAGCCATACGCAACAGGTCAGCACAAACCGGGATCACACAAGGATGCACCTAAAATAACATTTATAATCTTTCCGCCGAAACGATGCTGTACAAACCCGTCGCCGAATTCCATGAAGGGCTTGATAAATTGACGGGTTATGCTAAACTTGATCATCGCTGCCTTTGTAGCATTCAACGATCACCCAAAACCGTCTTTATGAGAACATTGAATTTTTGCGCCCTGCTCGTTTTCCTCACCGGATCGGCTCTCGCCAATGTGACACTTCCCCGGATCTTCAGCAACAACATGGTCCTGCAACGCAACCATGCCATCACGGTATGGGGTTGGGCCGATGCCAAAGAGAAGATCACCGTTCAATTCAATCACCAAACCAAGACCATCACGACCGGAAAAAACGGCCAATGGAAAGTGGTCCTCGCCAATGAGCCCGCCGGTGGCCCCTACGACCTTACGGTAAAGGGAAAGAATAACATCACCCTCAGCAATGTGCTCGTAGGCGATGTGTGGATCTGCTCCGGGCAATCGAACATGGAATGGGTCGTGCGCAACACCAACAATGCCGCCTCCGAAATTGCGCAAGCCGATTTCCCGCAGATCCGTCACTTCAAAGTACCGCTCACCATCGCCACAACCCCCAGCGACGACGTGACCGGTGGTGAATGGAATGTCTGCGATCCCGCGCACGTGGGCGACTTCACGGCCGTTGGTTATTTCTTTGCACGCGACTTGTATAAGGAACTGAACATCCCCATCGGCCTGATCAACACATCCTGGGGTGGCACACATTCCGAAACCTGGACCAGCCGCAGTGCCTTCGAAGGCAGCGACGAATTCCGGTCGATGATCCAATCCATGCCCCACCTAAACCTGGACAGCGTCGCCAATGCAAAAGCGGCCGCCACCCAAGCGCGCATCGAGAAACTTCAAGGTAGCCTCAATGTGTCCACAGCCGTTCTCATCACCTGGAAAGACGTCAACTTCAACGATGCCTCCTGGCTCACCATGAACCTCCCCACGATGTGGGAAACGCAAGCGCTTGGCGACGTCGATGGCTATGTGTGGTTTCGCAAAACCATTACCCTCAACGCCGAACAGGCCGGCAAAGCCGCTACACTATCATTGGGTGCTATAGACGATGCCGATCAAACTTACGTGAACGGCCTCCTGGTGGGGAGCACCAACTCCTACAGTGCCAAGCGGGTGTATAACATCGCTCCAAATATTTTAAGAGAAGGAAAAAATGTGATTGCCATCCGGGTACAGGACACGGGCGGTGGAGGCGGTGTGAATGGAAATCCTGAGGACATGCACCTCTCCCTCTCCAACGCAGCGTTCCCGTTGACGGGTCCCTGGTCCTATCGCGTAGAGTCGTTGATGACAGGGAATGGTGTGGGACCAAACAGTTACCCCACACTCTTATACAACGCCATGATTCACCCGCTGCTGCAATACACCATCACGGGCGCCATCTGGTACCAGGGCGAATCCAACGCGGGACGGTCGTATCAATATCGAAAAGCTTTTCCACTGATGATCACCGACTGGCGCAAACATTGGGGACAAGGCGACTTCCCGTTCTATTTCGTCCAGCTTGCCAGCTATGATGCCAACCACGGCAACAGTCAAAACGGTAGCGGCTGGGCCGAGCTGCGCGAAGCACAGACGCTCACCCTAAGTCTGCCCCGCACAGGCATGGCCGTGACCACCGACATCGGCGAGTCGCATGACATCCATCCGCGGAACAAGCAGGATGTCGGAAAACGATTAGCCGCGATTGCGTTGCACGACACGTATGGAAAGAACGTCGTGTACACCGGGCCCGTGTGCAAAACTGTGCTCTTGGGGACGGGAAAAGTCGAGCTCGCGTTTAATTCGATGGGCAGTGGGTTGATGGTGAAAGACCGGTATGGTTATGTAAAAGGCTTTGAGGTAGCGGGAGAAGATCATGTATTTCACTATGCCAAGGCGTACATCGAAGGGGATCATGTAGTGGTGTCTAGCGATGACGTGAGAGCGCCCATCGCTGTGCGATATGGATGGGCGGATGATGCGGGCGATGATAATCTGTATAATAAGGAAGGATTTCCGGCGGGTCCGTTCCGGACCGATACTTGGAAAGGTGTGACGGAGGAGGCGAAGTTTGATTTTGAAAGGTAGCGCGAGGCGGCTCAAGATTTGAGGCGCAGAGACGCAAGAAGAACGCAAAGAGAAGCACTGCCTTTGCGCCTTTCTTTGCGTCCTTTGCTCGCCGAAGCTCTAGCGAAGATGATCTGACGACCTACACCACCTTCGGAGGAATAAGTTTATATACGACGGGCGTCACAATCCGCGACAACAGTGTGGAGCTGATCAACCCACCAATCAACACGATCGCCAATGGAGAGATCAAAGGATTCACCGACAATGCAATCGGCATCAAGCCACCAATCGCCGTCAAAGAAGTAAGCACGATTGGCAAAAACCGGACCTCCCCTGCTTCCCGTATCGCTTCGTCGATCGATTTCCCTTGCGCCCGCAATTGATTTGTGAAATCCACCAACAAGATCGAGTTCTTCACCTCCACACCCGCCAGCGCTATCAACCCAATGATGGCAACAAAAGACAACGAGTTACCCGTCAGGAACAACGCGATCACCGCGCCCACAACCCCCAGCGGAATAACGCTCAACACGATCAGCGTGCTCTTAAACGTTTTGAACATGAGCACTAACACCGCCACAAACATGAAGACCGTCACAATGATCACCGTTCCCAATCCGCCAAACGATTCGTTGCCGGCCTCCACATCGCCACCCATCATAAAGCTGTAGCCGGCAGGTAATTTGGTCGACTCCATCTTGCTCACCACTTCGCGGATCACTTTATCGTTGAGGTAACCTTTTTTCACAAAGGCCGAAACAGACACCATGCGATTTTTATTGTAGTGATCGATCCGGAGCGGCGATGTCTCCAACTGCAACCCGGCGATCTGCGCCAACGGCACAGCGGCGCCTTGACGATTATTCACAAAAAGATTTTCGAGCGATGCCAACGTGGCGCGTTCCTGTTTTGGAGTGGTCAGATGAATGCTGTAGTCCTCTCCCTCTGCGTCGGAGAAACTTCCCATATCCAGGCCGGCCACGGCAAGCCGAACGGTGCGATCGATATCCACTGTATTAATACCCGTCATCCGGGCTTTGTCCTGGTTGATGACCACGCGCATGTCGCTCTTCAAATTGCTGACGGGGTTGTTCACGTACAACGTGCCTTCGGTTTGTTTCAGCATGTGTTCGACGCGACCCGCCAATGCTCGGAGTGTATCCAGGTTGTCGCCAATCAGGCGAATTTCTATCGGCGCAGCCACGGGCGGGCCTTGTTCAAAGTTCTTCACCTCGATCTTTGCACCAGGATACTGGTTGAACTGATCGCGCAACGCATTGATGATCTCCAATTTTTTCTCGGGGGAAGCATGTTCGTCCAACTGCACAAAGGTCTGTGCAAAATCCGTGTGCTCGTTTTCCTGCGACACATTGTAATAGATCCGGGGATTACCCTTGCCTACGTTGGTAGCAAAGAACGACACTTCAGGAATGGCCGAAACCACCCTCTCCACATAGCGGGAAACCGTATCCGTTCTTTCCAAATTGGTTTGCAAAGGGGTGATGGTATTGATGATGAACTGTGGTTTTTCCGATGCGGGGAAAAGCCCGAAGCCGATGATGGGGAAAAGCTGCAACGAAGCAAAGAAAATGATACCGGCAGCCACCAGCGTGATCACGGGTTTCTGCAAAGCCTTGTCCAACAGTCGCGAATAGCTGCCGTGGATCAATCGTTGCAAACCGCGCAGGAAAATGTTGCCGTGATCATCGCCCTTGTCTTTCAAAATACGGCTCGACAAAAACGGGATGATCGTCAACGACACCAGCATGGAGGCCAGCACGGCCATGATCACCGCCAGGGGCAACCCGCGGATAAAGTCTCCCGCGCCTTCCGGCAAAAACACCAGGGGCATGAAGGCGATGATCAGCGTCACCGTACAGCCCACAACGGCCAACCCAATCTGGCGTGTTGCCTTGATGGTGGCGTCCAGTCGCGAATGACCTTCGCGCATCCATCGTTCGATGTTTTCCACCACCACAATACTATCGTCCACCAGTAAGCCCAGCGCCACTACCAACCCCACGATGCTCAACTGATTCAAACTGATCCCGAGCAAGTTCAACAACACCAATCCAATGGCCAGCGACAAGGGGATAGAGATCATCACGATCGTGGCAGCGCGTCCACCCAAGGGCAGAAGGGTGATCGACACGAGGAGGATCGCGATGAGAAAGTCCTTACCCAATCCCGCCAAACGTCCATTCACGTTGTCAGCCTGATCGAAGTGGTTCACCATGGCAATGTTCGACGGCAGTGTCGCCTCAAATTGCTTCAACACCGGTTTGTACACTTTTTGCGTTTGTGTGATGTTGAGTCCAGGCTTTTGAGCTGCCACCACAAACACACAACGGTGACCGTTGAGGCGCGTAATGTGCGTAGCTTCTTCAAAAGTAATGGATGCGTCGGCGACATCGCTCAACAAAATATTTTTACCGTTTGCGGTATAGACAATCGTATTCCGGATCTCATCCAGGTTCGTATAGTTCCCGCTCGTTTTGATGTTGAACGATTTGGAACCGGCGATGACACTGCCCCCGGGAATGTTGGCCATCTCGCTTTGCAAACTGCCAATGATGGCGTCCATCGGAATGTGCATCTGCGCGATCTTTTCCAAACGCAACTCAATGCGAACGATCTGTTCCGGCAAGCCCTGGATCTCCACGTTCTTCAACATCGGAATTTTCTCCAACTCGTCTTGCAAGGCTTCCGCTTGTTTCTTCAACACGGTACGCGAAGCGTTTTCCGAAATGAGGGCGATCTGCAGGATGTTCACATCCGAAGGCTGGAATTTATTCACCTCCATTGAATATATGTCCTTGGGCAATTCCGATCGAAGGCTGTTCAATTCACGGATCAGCTCCTGGTATTTTTCATCCGGGTCGCTCTCATATTTAAACTCCACACGAAACACGGCCAGACCATCGCTGATGGTGGTGCGGATCCGTTTGATGTCTTCCAACTCGTTCACTTTATCCTCGATGGGATCGACCACCAACTCTTCCATATCCTTGGGGCTTGTGCCCGGATACACAATGATCATCGCAAACTGCGGCGACTCCACATCCGGGTCTTCGCTGCGCGGCATGGTGAGCAGCGTGGTGATGCCCACGGCGGCGGCCATCAAAAACATGATGAGCGTGAACTGATAATTTTTTACCGCATATTCAGAAATTTTCATAACCGCTTATTTAAGGATTTGGATGGGCGAACGATCGGAGAGATAGGCGCTGCCGGCAATGACCAGCGCAGTGGCATTTTCGAGACCCGCGCTGATGCGAATGGTGGCCCCATCAAATGAAGCAATGGTGACGGGCTGTTTGCGGGCGGTGCGTGAATCGTCGGTCACAAACACAAAGCCTTCGTTTCCGTTGGCGTCCAGCACGGCTTCATAGGGAACACTCCACGAAGTGACCGATACACCGGAGTGGATCACAGCCGAACCAAACATGCCGGCCGCCAGCTTCACGCCATCGTTATCCACTTTCAATTCCAGTGTAAAGGCGCCGGTCTGCGGATCGGAGGTTTCCGATCTTCTCAGTACAGTGCCTTTAAATGTCTTTTCCGGGAAGGCGTCGATCTGCACACTGGTCTTGTCGCCGTTCTTCACGGTTGCCCACTGTTTATCGCTCACCCCAACCTTAAGGATCCAGTCACCTTTCGCTGCACCGTTTGTCTCCAACACGGGGTTGCCCGTGCTCACCACCTGGCCGGCGTTCACAAACTTGCGCAACACAAAGCCGTTGGCCGGTGCATGGATCTCGGCAAAGGTCCGGTTGAATGTCACAGCTTCCAGTTGTTGCTTGGCGATGTCGAGGCCGGTCTGCACGTTTTGCAGTTGCTCCAGGGTGGCCACGCTGTCGCGATACAAGTTGGTGACGCGTTGGAGATCGCGTTGTGCTTTTTCATAGCTAAAGCGGGCTTGGGCCACTTGTGCATTCAATTCCGTGAGGTCGAGCGTGGCGAGGAGTTGTCCTTTTTTTACGGCTTCACCTTCTTTCACCAACACGGCGCCGACCACGCCGCCGCTCTTAAAACTCAAGGTCGTTTCATCGTCGGTGGTGAGTTGGCCGCTAGCCTTGATGTCGGTGAGGCTGGTCGATTTTTCCAGTGACATGACTTTCACCGGCACGGGCTCGGCGGCGTTGGGAATCGCCTTGCGTTCGCCCTTGCTGTCGGTGCAGGCTTGGAGCGCCACAGTCGTCAACAGGATGGCACCGGCAAACAGAAAATTCTTTTGGATAGTGTTCATATGGATTCGGATTGATATTTTTTTTAGAAAGTATAAGAAGCGGTCTCGCGCTCCAGCCGGGCTTCGGCCGTGAGCATTTCAAACAATCTCAGGTTTTGTTGGAGCTGTGAAGAGGTAAGCTGGTTGCGTGCATCCAGAAATTCGATCAGCGTGTTGATACCTTGCTGATAGCCCTTTTCCACCAGGTTGAAGTAGCTCTGCGCCGATTTCAATTGCTCGCGCGCTGCGGCATAGTTTTGTATGGTGGTTTGCAAATCGTTCTTGGCCACATCCGCAGCAAGCTGAAGCTGTTCCGTGGTGCGCGTCAGGTTCAACTCTGTTTTGCGCATCTCCAATGTGTTCTGACGGATGCTGATGTTGTTTCGAAAACCTTGAAACAACGGGAGCGAAAGTTGCACACCGACGAGATAGTACTTCGACTTGTCGTTGAACTTCCAATCGGATGCTTGCGAACCCAGGTCGAGGAAGGCATTCACTTTTGGCACGCGGGTGAGTTTGTTCAGGCGAATGGAAGCGGCATTGATGTCGCGCGAGGTTTTGATCATTTTCAGTTCCTCGCGGGAAGCGATGTCGGTTGACGCCGTATCCAAAGCCGTGGCGTCCGAGAAAGTATAAGAGACTTCAATCTCCCGGTCCAAGGGCTTGTTCAATAAAAAATTAAAATACTTGCGGGCATTGACTACGCGGTTCTCCGCACTGTTCAAGTCGGCCTTCACGCGTTCGGCTTCGCTCTTGCTGCGCAGGTAGTTCGCGGGCAAGCTCTTGCCATTGCGCAGCAGCGACTCATTCACTTCCACGTTCTTATTGACCAACCCAAGCCCGCTCTCATAGATCTTCACCGCCGCCACCGCCGCCAGGTAACTAAAGTAGGCCGACTTGATATCCAGCACCAGCTGTCTTTTATACAGCTCGACCTCGTATTGCTTGAGCACAATCTGCTGGCTTTGGATGGACCGGTTCACATACAGGTCGGTGTTCACCAACGGCAGCGACGTGCGCACCCGTGCATCATAGAAATTGTGCGGAAAAAAATTCTGGTTCACGTTCTCGATCTGCGGAAACTTGTCGCCTTGGGTGAGTTGATTGAGGGAGGCATACACCGGGTTGAGCAAGTCGCCTACCGGAATGGCAATACTTCTTCCCCCCTCGCCCGACGTGTAGTCACCCAGGAGATTTACAGAGGGAAAAAAGTAACTGCGGGCAATCTGCAGGGACTGTTGTGCCTGCTGCAGCGTGATGTCTTTTTGCTGCAGCACCAGGTTGTCCTTCAACCCTTCGGAGACATAGCCATCCAAAACGGTTTGCGCCGTTAAGGCTGCCGAAAGCGTGGTCAGCACGATCGCAAGGCCATATCGGATCAGTTGGTAAGGTAGATTAGTTTTCATTGAACATTTAGTTTACACTGTTAATTACTATGGCAAAATTTTTTAAGCAGGCGACGTGTTGTGCATACGGTTCAGGATCTCGTTGACCATGTCACAGGCTCTCATGGCCAAATTGGGCTGGTTCAACTCGCTGACGACGGAACAGCGGTTCCGGATCTCGAGCGAACAAATGCCATGCACCATCGACCACGTTGTGAAGGCCAGCACCTCGGCGTTCATGTCTTTGAAATAACCTTTGGCGATACACTCTTCTATAGTATTCACCAAAAAGCCAAAGGCGCGGTCTCCCTCCTCCCAATCCAACTCATCCTTTTTTTCTTTCTCAAGGGCATTCATGGGCGACCGGATAATGAACATTAGATCATAGAATTCCCCATTTTCCAGGGCAAACGTCACATAAGCCTTGCTGATGGCCTTCAGGCGCTCAAACGGATCCTCCACATGCCCCAGGGCGCGGAAATATTGGTTGAGCAACACAAAACCCTCACGGTGCAGGGCGTAGAAAATGTCATCCTTATCCTTAAAATAGAGATAGATCGTGGTGGGCGAATACTCGATGCGCTCGGCAATGTTGCGGATGGACGTTTCCTCATAGCCACGCTCCATGAACAACGCCTTGGCGGTTTGCAGGATCTTGGCTTTCAATTCCTCTTTTTGGCGCTCTTTACGGGTTGATATGGTCATTGCATTGCTGATATTTTACTTAACGGTGTTAAGTTACAGAATGTTTTAGATTTCCTGAAATTTTTTTTGATGCAAAAACTTGAGGGAGGTACGCCGAAAGTGGCTAAATGGCTAACTGACGCGCATTTTGAGCTTTTTGCCCAGGTCGTCTACAGTAGCCTTGAAATTGGGATCGGTTTTCATCATGTCCTCAACAGATTCCAGGGCGTGGATCACCGTGCTGTGGTCGCGACCGCCAAAGTTCTCGCCGATGAGGGCCAGGGTGAGCTGGGTATAGCGCTTGCAGAAATACATGGCCACCTGGCGGGGGATCACGATCTCGCGCTTCTTCACTTTGCCTTTCATGGCGTCCAGGTCCACCTTAAATGACTCGGCTACAGTCTTTTGTATAAAATCTACGCTAACGTCGGATTGGATTTCCTTAATGATGTTCTTCAACACTTCCTTTGCCAATTCCAGGTCGATCTCCTTCTTGAGCAGGGTGGCGTGGAAAATGAGCGAGTTCAGCACCCCTTCCATGTCGCGCAAGTTGGTGTCTACGCTGTAGGCCAGGTATTCCGACACTTCCGTGGGAATTTGAATGCCGTCGGCCTGCATCTTGCGGTTGATGATGGCCAGCTTGGTTTCAAAATCGGGTTCCTGGAGGTCAGCCGTCAATCCCCATTTGAAACGGGAGAGCAGGCGTTCCTGGAAGCCTTTCATGTCGCGGGGCGGGCAATCGCTGGTCATGATGATCTGCTTGCCCGACTGGTGCAACTGGTTGAAAATATGGAAGAACATCTCCTGTGTCTTCTCACGGCCGGCAAGGAATTGCACGTCATCGAGAATGAGAAGGTCTACTTGCTGATAGAAGTTCTGGAAATCCTGCAGCTTGTGATTTTGCAGCGCGTTGAGAAACTGGTTGGTGAAATCGCTTTGATCGACATACAACACCACCTTGTTGGGCATGTTGTTTTTGATCTCGTTTCCGATGGCTTGCACCAAGTGTGTCTTTCCCACACCGACACCGCCATACAACATCAACGGGTTGAATGATGTGATACCGGGTTTCTTTGCTACTGCGACCCCAGCCGAACGCGCCAGGCGGTTACAATCACCTTCTACAAAATTATCGAAGCTATAGGCCGCGTTGAGTCGCGAGTTGACGGTGTGCGGATTTAAGGCTTTAATGGAGAAAGGTGAATAGTCGTCGGAACCAAAACCGTTCACAGCACTGCGGCGGTTGCCTGCACCATTGGCGGGATAGTTAACCGATACGGCAGGCGCTTGCTGATTGCCACTGTCGACCACCACGGAATACTCCAGCCGGCCGGTAGGTCCCAGCACGGTGTGTATGGCACGCTTCAGCACGGGCACATAGTTATCTTCCAGCCATTCGTAGAAAAATTGAGAAGGAACTTGTATCGTCAGCACGTCGCCGTCTACCCGCAAAGGAGCAATCGGCCTGAACCAGGTATTAAAGTTCTCCTCTCCTACATTTTCCCGAATCACTTCAAGACAATCGTTCCATACTGTACTGCAGCTAACTTCCATGGTTGATCTCCAAATTCAGTGTGATTTCAGACTCTGTTTGAGAAAGGGAGACAAAGATGTAAAAAAAGAGATAAACAAAACAAGCCGACCTATCCTTGATTTTTCAGAAAAATATGTGATTAGAAAAATTTGAAAATTAAACACCACCAGTTCGGAAAACTTGACTAAAATTGGATTATAATAAAGAACCCGCATGTCTGAATCCGCTATCCACAGCCTGCTACGGCAATCTTTCCCCATTTCGAATAAAGCCGATTGGTTGCGGACCGCTGCTGCGGAGATCGAGGGAAAAGATCCCGCCGAAATATTGGCCTGGAAGCTTGACGGCCTAACTTTTTCTCCGTATTACGACCGCGCCGATGTCGCGCCACTACAGTATCTCAAAAATTTTGAACTATCCCCTTCACCGCACGCGCATGCTGGTGCACGCTTTTGGGAAAACCTGCCACAGCTTGTCGTAACGGATGAAAAAAAAGACAATGCTACACTCCTGCATCAACTAAACAATGGCGCCGACGGCATCCTACTGGATCTTCGAAATCGCCAAACGGTTGATATAGCCGCCCTGTTGAATCAAGTGGAGTGGCCCTATTGCAACGTCTCTTTTTTCGTGACGGATGCATTCCTGGAAAACTTGTTGGCGACCCATGTTCAGAAAAAAAATTATGAGCCACATTCCCTTTCCGGGACGATATGGTGGAATAATCTCCCTGAAAAAAATATTCCCAAACTTTCATCGCTCGCACACCTCACCCATTTCAGGCGCTGGGGCATCGTAGGCGAAGCTTCATCACCCATAGAGGAACTCGCGAACGTCTTAACAAAAGCAGCCCGGTTGATGGATGCGCTCACGGAAGAAGGCGTTGAAAAAGAAATGGCTTGGCGCAACCTCGCATTGTCCATACCGGTCGATACCGATTTTTTTTGTTCAATTGCAAAACTAAAAGCCTTGCGTCTACTCTGGTCTCAGCTGGCGCATGCGTTTGGTATACCCCCCATCGATAGCATGGCCCTGCATCTTCACGTGCGCTCTGCGCCGTGGATCAACGAAAAATTTCAACCGCATGGTAATCTGTTGAAGGCAACGACGGCCGCTATGGCCGCCGTGATGGGCGGCTGCAACGCGCTGACCATCCACGCCGAAGATGCAAACAACATGACGATGACGCGCATGGCTCGCAATGTGTCTTCCATTTTACGCGAAGAATCGCACCTCGACAAAGTGGCCGATCCGTTGGCCGGTACCTATGCCGTGCAAGAAATGACGCATGCCCTGGCGCATGCGGCGTGGACGTTGCTTCAACAAAATCTGCAACAGCCATGAAGCCCGATTTCTCACGCATCCCCGCGAGCGCCTTTGTGCTCCCGCCCGCACCGGACAACACGCGCACGGGTTCATGGAACAGCCCTGAAAAAATTGCTATCCCTGCACGCTACACGTCAGCCGATCTCAACGGTGCAGGACACCTCGATTTCTCGGCGGGCATTCCCCCCTTTCTTCGCGGGCCGTATGCCACGATGTATACGACCAAGCCGTGGACCATCCGTCAATACGCCGGCTTCTCCACCGCGAAAGACTCCAACGCATTTTACCGGCGCAACATCGCCGCCGGGCAACGCGGCCTTTCGGTGGCGTTTGATCTTGCCACACACCGCGGCTATGATTCCGATCACCCGCGTGTGTCGGGCGACGTGGGCAAAGCTGGGGTGGCCATTGATTCGGTGCTGGACATGAAGATCCTTTTCGATCAGATCCCGCTCGATAAAATGTCGGTATCGATGACCATGAACGGTGCGGTCATTCCGATCATGGCCTTTTACATTGTCGCCGCAGAAGAACAAGGTGTGAAGCCTGCGCAGCTGAGCGGCACCATTCAGAACGACATCCTGAAAGAGTTCATGGTGCGCAACACCTACATCTATCCGCCGGCCCACTCCATGCGCATCGTGGCCGACATCTTCCGGTATACTTCACAGCGCATGCCAAAGTTCAATTCCATCAGCATCAGCGGCTACCACATGCACGAAGCCGGTGCCCCGGCCGATGTGGAGCTGGCGTATACGCTGGCCGATGGATTGGAATACATTCGCGCCGGTTTAGCCGCCGGGATTGCCATTGACGATTTTGCACCGCGTCTTTCATTCTTCTGGGGCATCGGCATGAACTTCTTTATGGAGGTCGCCAAGATGCGTGCCGCCCGTCTTTTGTGGTCGAAGCTGGTGCAACAATTCCATCCCAAAAATTCCAAGTCGATGGCCTTGCGCACGCACTGCCAAACTTCGGGATGGAGCCTGACCGAACAAGATCCTTACAACAACGTGACGCGCACGTGCATCGAGGCGATGGCCGCGGTGATGGGGGGCACACAATCGCTGCACACCAATTCGCTGGACGAAGCCATTGCACTGCCCACCGATTTCTCGGCACGCATTGCACGCAACACACAACTGTACCTGGAAAAAGAAACCGGGATCACCCACCTCGTCGACCCGCTGGCCGGCTCGTACTACGTGGAGAGTCTCACGGCGCAACTGACCACTCATGCCTGGCAATTAATGGAGGAAGTGGAGCGACTCGGCGGCATGACGAAAGCCATCGAGAGCGGTGTTCCGAAAATGCGCATCGAACAAGCGGCCGCCGCCAAGCAAGCCCGTATCGATTCGGGCAAAGATGTGATCGTGGGCGTGAACAAATATGCCACCGACGAAAAACCCGACTTCGATATTTTGGAAGTGGATAATACGGCCGTGCGGCAAGAACAACTTGAGCGATTGATCCAACTGAAAGCCGAGCGAAACACCGCCGCAGTAGAGATGGCGCTGCAAGCATTATCAGACGCCGCGGCCAACGGCACGGGTAATCTGCTGGCTCTGGCCGTGGATGCCGCGCGGCTGCGTGCCACGCTGGGAGAGATTTCGGCGGCTATGGAAAAATCGTTTGGCCGCTACAAAGCCACCATCCGTTCAATTTCGGGTGTATATTCGGGAGAGATGAAGGATCAAAAGATTTTTGAAGAAGTGCGCGAACTCGCCGACCGCTTTGCCGAACGCGATGGCCGGCGCCCCCGTATCCTGGTAGCCAAGATGGGTCAGGATGGTCACGATCGCGGGGCCAAAGTGATCGCCACCAGTTTTGCCGACCTCGGCTTTGACGTGGACATCGGCCCGTTGTTTCAAACACCGGAAGAAGTGGCCATGCAAGCTGCGGAAAATGACGTGCATGTCGTAGGCGCTTCCAGCCTTGCCGGGGGCCACAAAACACTCGTTCCGGCACTGATCACAGCCCTAAAAAAAATCGGACGACCCGACATCATGGTCATCGCCGGTGGGGTTATTCCCGCGCAAGACCATCCGTTCCTCCACGACGCGGGCGTCTCGTTTGTCTTTGGCCCGGGAACCGTGATCACGACGGCCGCCCGCGACATCCTGGAACGCCTCATGCCGGAATAGAACGACCAGCCTAGCTTTGGTTCGCTGCCGAAAAGCGGCCTTCCCTCGCTGTTTAAAATTCATTACATTAGTAGTCCAATTCAAATACTTGCTCCATGAAACTTGCCAGGTTGCTCCTGTTAGTGGTGATGTGTGTGACCGCCGCTGAGCCCTTGTTTTCCCAAAACAAAAAGTTTGACAAAAGCCTCAAAAAGGTCGATGCCAGCTACGCTTCCGGAAGTTTTGCGAAGGCTTCTAGCGGGCTTGAAAAACTAAAGAAATCCGTCGTGGCAAAAATGGGGCAACAAAATGCCTACATGCCCGGCTTGCTGCTGCGCGAAGCCCGCATCAACCTGGCTTCGGGCATGCTCACCGACTTTGACAAAACGCTGGCGGATGCCCTGGCCAACAGCCAGACCATGTATGGCGACAACAGCGCAACCTATGCCGGCAACCTCATCGACGTGGCCGAGATCTACAACGAATACGGCAACTTTCGGGTAAGCCGCGAATACCTGGAAAAAGCTAAGGAACTGCTCACAAAGACCAATCAGTATTCGGATGCGCTAAAAGGACGCGTGGCATTGGCCGAAGCCGAAGCCATGACAGGCCAGGGCTTTTGCAACGACGCGGTGGCTACACTGCGCAGCGTGGAGAGCTATTTCGCAGGTCGCGCGGTAGAGAAAGAGACCAAGGTGGATGGCGCAACCATCAAAACCGTGCGGGTACCCGACGAAGAATTATTGTTCCGCTACACCAGCTATGCACGCCTGCTCACCCTGACCGCCAACGCCTACGCCAAAAAAGGAAACCTCCTTTCGGCCGACTCCGCTTTTAAAGCAGCGCAAGTGTGGATCCGAAAAAACCAACGCTTCATGGGCGAGACCAGCCTGTATTTGGTGCAAAACAATTTCCTCTACGCCCGCATGCTGGTGGACAACGGCAACGAGCATCGCGAGAATGACCTCGAATTCGACAACCTGTTGAACGATCTGAAACGCCGCGCCAATCCCACCTACACCCTGGGCCACGACATTTATCTCGCCTATCTCCACCAAATGCTGGAAGAAGAAAATCGCGCCCGCTACCTGAACGTGAAGCTCGAGTACGAGAAGATGATCGACAAGTATTTTCCGAAAACAAGCCTCGTGCGCATCAACCTGAAAGCGGTAGAGTTTGATTCAAAATTTCAGCGCGACAAAACCAAAGACCTGGAAACAGACGCCATCGCCCTCATCAAATCGAAATCGCTTCCCAAAAATTATCGCACCACCGAACGCACGTTGAATTTTTTGTATGAAGTGGCGCTGCGCGAGAAACGCTACACCAACGCCGAGAGCTACCTCACACAGATCTCAGAAATTCAGAAAGAACTTTATGGCGAAACGTCGCCGGAATATCATCTCTCCCTGATCCGGCTGGCCGGTTTCTATCTCGACTATACCAACAAGATCGACGAAGCCTCCAAGATCTATGAAGAAAGCTATGCCAAGATCGTCTCGAAGGAAATCGGCCCCTGGCACAAAGACAACCTCAACATCCTGAACCACCTGGCAACGTTGTATGAATACGCCGACAAGTACGCACTCGCCAGCGCCACGCTCGACAAGGCTTCGGACGTAGCGCGCTCCAAGTTCGACGACAAAGATCCTGACTACGGCGTGGAACTCGACCGTATCGCCGGATTGCAGATCAAACTCGGACAGTACGAAAAAGCCGAAGGGAACCTGGCAAAAGCACTGACCATCCTGGAAGAATATCGCAAAGACGACGCGCGCATCGGCGACTATGTGCACGTGATCGAAACGCAAGCCAAGCTCTTCGGGATCAAAGGCCTCTTCGACGAAGCCGAAGATAACCTGGAGCGGTCGCGACGACTCATCGAGAAAGCGAAAGTGGCCGTGGGTAGCGAGCTGAGCACTGCGGAAGAGTTGACGGCACTGTTCATCCAACTGGGACGCTATTCGGAAGCCGACCGTTTGCTGAACACGCAAATCCCCGAATACGAACTGCTTTATGGTAACACCTCCTTGCGCCTCATCGAGCCCCTGGTGAACAAAGGACGCCTCGCCCTGGCCAAAGGCGACTACACCGAGGCCGAACGCATTGCCCTGCGCGCCAACCAACTCGCCACGAAATCCTATGGCGAGATCTCGACCAAGACCGCCCCGACACAAAAATTGCTCAGTGACATTTATTATACGCTGGGCGACTACGACAAAGCCGAAAAGAATGTGATCAAGGCCGTCGCCAGCCAGGAAAAACAATTTGGAAGAAATCACGTGGAGGTGGCCAAATCGCTCTCGCAACTGGCCCTCATCAAGTTCTACAAAGGCGACAAGCCGAAGGAAGTTGAAAAGCTCATGCTGGAGTCGCGCGACATCATGGCGGCCAAGCTGGGCAAGGACAACCCCCAGTATGCCGAGATCCTGAAGAACGTTGCCGTCCTCTACATCTCCGAAAAGAAATTCGATCTCGCCTTCAACTCGCTCACGGTGGCCGAAGGCATTTGGCGCACAAAGACGGGCACCAAGAACAACATCAACGCCGCCGGGATCTATACGCTGACCGGCGATGTTTACTATCAATTGAAGAACTATAAGAAGGCGGAAGAATTCTACAACCAATCGAAAAACCTGTACGAGAAATTCTTCAGCATTACCCACCCCGAGTATGTGAAGGTGATGTCGAAATTGAGCAAGGTGGCCTACATGCAGAAGGATTACAAGCGCTCAAAACGCCTCATCGAAGAATCGCTCACCAACTACGAAAGCTTTATCAAACAATACTTCCCCGCCCTGAGTGAACGCGAAAAGGCAAAGTACTGGAACACCATCAAAGGCGACTTCGAATTCTACAACACGCTTGCGCTGAGCAACCTCGACGACTTCAAAGACCTGTCGGGGAAAGTATACAACTATCAATTGCTCACGAAGGCCCTACTGCTCAGTTCGTCTATCAAAATACGCGAACGCATCCTCAACAGCACCGACGACCAGTTGAAGATGCAATACAGCACGTGGGTACAAAAGAAGGAACTCCTCACCCTGGCATTGTCCATGAGCGCCACGCAACTGGTAGAGAACGGCATCGACCCCGCGGCGCTGCAACAGGAAGTGGAGCGGCTGGAGAAAGACCTCAGCCAGCGTTCGGAGTTGTTCGGCCAGAGTTTTGAGAACAAGCGCGTCACCTACGATGATGTGAAGAAAGCGCTGAAGCCCAATGAAGCGGCCATCGAAATGGTGCGCTACCGTTATTTTAATCACGACTTCACCGACTCGGTTATTTATGCGGCGTTATACCTGAAACCCGACTTCTCCCGACCTAAGGCCATCCTGATCAAAGACGGCAAAAAGCTGGAGACGCGCTATTTCAAATTCTATCGCAACGCCATCACCGGCAAAGTGCCCGACGAAGTTTCGTATGGCGTGTTCTGGAAACCCATTCAGGATGAGGTCGGCCAATCGGCCACCATCTATCTTTCTGCCGATGGCATCTACAACCAGATCAACCTCGAAGCCATTCCCACACCCGATGGCAAATACGTGATCGACAACGCCAACATCGTGCTGGTGAGCAACACGAAAGATCTTTACATCCGGAAGATAAAATCAAAACAAAGCCCCTCCGAAAACACCGCCTCCATGTTTGGCAACCCCACCTTCTACGCAGCAGCCACGGGCGACCAATCCATTTCATCGCTACCCGGCACGGAAAAAGAAGTGACGCAGTTGCAATTCATCCTGAAACAAAAAGGCTGGATCACCGCCGAATATGTGGAACAAACCGCGTCGGAAGAAAATGTAAAGGAGATGAACAGCCCCAAGATCTTTCACATTGCCACACACGGATTTTACCGTCCTACCGTGCAGGCAACATTGGAGGATGAACTACAAGGCAGCGAAGCCGCCCTAAATCAAAACCCGCTGATGCGCACCGGCCTCTTGCTGCGCGGTGCCGGCGACTTGATGGAGAAGACAGAATACAACTACAACATGGAAAACGGCATCCTCACCGCCTATGAAGCCATGAGCCTGAACCTCGACAAGACCGACCTGGTGGTGCTGAGCGCCTGCGAAACCGGTTTAGGTGATCTCGAGGCGGGCGAAGGTGTATATGGCCTGCAACGCGCTTTCCTCGTGGCCGGCGCCAAGGTACTTATCATGAGCATGTTCAAAGTAGACGATGACGCCACCCAAAAGCTGATGCTAAAGTTCTACCAAAAATGGCTCAACTCCGCCAACCTCCGTCAAAGCTTTATTGATGCAAAAAAAGAGATCCGGGTCGAGTATCCCGAGCCTATCTATTGGGGTGCCTTCATGATGATCGGGCTGGATTGACAAGGCAAGTCGCGGAACTCGAAAGTTGAACCGCAGTGGCGCAAAGAAAGACGCAAGGTTCCGCTGCGTTGACTTTGCGCCTCTGCGTCTTTCTTCGCTCGCCGAAGCTTTAGCGAGGTGAGGCGGTGAAAAATTTCTCTCGAAATTACAAATCAGTCCTCCACGAATGGCCTACACCTGCTCCTGCGGCCACGGCGCGAACTCATAGCCGTCTTTTGAAAAAGTTGGGAAAGATCTGGACGTGCTTCTGCTTGATCTCTTCAAACATCATGCGTTTCAACCCCGTGATGTTTTCGTTTTTTGTGGCCGACACAAAAATGACGTGCTCATACCCCATCTCGCGATAGTAGCCTTTCCGTTCTTCGAGATCTACTTCGGGATGTTGTTTTTTATACAGATCGATCTTGTTCAACACCAGGATCGTGGTGATGTTCGCCGCCCCGATCTCCTGCAATGTCTTAGATACTACTTCGATCTGGTTGTCGTGAAAAGGATGTGCGAAGTCCACGACGTGGAGCAACAAGTCGGCCTCGCGCACTTCATCCAGCGTGGATTTGAATGATTCAATCAGGTGGTGGGGCAGCTTGCGGATGAATCCTACCGTATCGGAAAGCAGGAAGGGTACGTTGCCAAACGTTACTTTGCGCACGGTGGCATCGACGGTCGCAAACAATTTGTTTTCGGCCAGCACCCCGGAGCCCGACAGCAGATTCATCAGGGTGGATTTGCCTACGTTGGTATAGCCCACCAGCGCCACCCGCACGACGTTGCCGCGCGATTTGCGTTGGGTGATCTTTTGCTTTTCGATCTTCTCCAGCTTGTCTTTCAGGATGCTGATTTGGTTCCGGATGTTCCGGCGGTCGGTCTCGATTTCGCGCTCACCGGCACCCCCCCGGGTTCCCGTTCCCCCGCGTTGCCGTTCCAAGTGGGTCCACATCCGGGTTAGGCGGGGCAATAAATATTGGTTTCGGGCCAATTCCACCTGGGTGCGCGCCTGCGCGGTTTGCGCACGAAACAGGAAAATATCGAGAATAAGAAGGCTGCGGTCGTAGATCCGTACTTTGGGTTCGTCGGCGTCGCTGGTATTGAATTCCTTTTCCAGGTTGCGTAGCTGCGAGGGCGTGAGATCCTCGTCAAAAATGATATTGTTTACCTTTTTTACGGTCACAAATTCCTTGATCTCCGCCAGCTTGCCTTTGCCCACAAACGTCCGGGAATCGGGGTGGGGAAGATTTTGCACAAATTGTTTAATGGTCTTCACGCCAGCCGTTTCGGCCAGGAAGGCGAGCTCATCCAGGTGTTCCTGCGTAACCTCCTGATCCTGTGCCCCTCCCAGGGCTACCATTACAGCTGTTTTTTCCTTAACTGTCATTCGTTTTTTACTTAGCGTCAAACATAACGGATAAATTTTAAAGTAAGTTTTAGGGCGCCTGTTACTTTTCATACCTTTGGTGAATCTAAACCAGAGATATTTAGAGAAAACCTGATTTTTCGACCACTAGTCGGATTTAGGATCGGATAAAATTCTCACAATCAGAGCCCAGAGAGGATGAGAGTCGCGATCGTATTAAACACATCCTGGAATATCTTTAATTTCAGGATGAATTTTGTGCGCGCCCTGCAGATGCAAGGCCACGAAGTACACACCATAGCCCCGGTGGATGAATTCACGCACCTGCTTACCGAAGCCGGTTGCATTCATCACCCGGTAAAAATGGATAGCCGGGGTGCCAACCCCATAAAGGATTCGGCCTTGATCGCCGAGCTCTTCTTCATCTATCGCAAGGTTAAGCCGGATATTATTCTCCACTACACCATCAAACCCAACGTTTACGGCACCCTGGCGGCCAGTATGCTTGGAATTCCCGTCATC
Organism: Chryseolinea soli; assembly: GCF_003589925.1. Taxonomy (NCBI): domain Bacteria; kingdom Pseudomonadati; phylum Bacteroidota; class Cytophagia; order Cytophagales; family Fulvivirgaceae; genus Chryseolinea; species Chryseolinea soli. The sequence goes on from NZ_CP032382.1 coordinate 290,206, forward strand.
AATAACGTTTGCGGTCTGGGCACGGTCTTCCTGAAAGATAACATCGTGTCGGCCATCGCCATGTTGCTCTACAAGATCAGTTTCCGGTTCGCCGGCAAGGTGTTCTTCCAAAACCCTGACGATCTGAAGCTCTTCCTCGACAAAAAACTCGTGCCTGCCAAAGCCGTCGACATCCTGCCCGGTTCGGGCATCGACCTGAAACGCTTCCAACCCACGCCGTTCAAACGAAATGAAAAATTCACGTTCCTGCTCATCTCCCGCCTGATCACCGACAAAGGTGTGATCGAGTATATCGACGCGGTCCGGAAATTGAAGGGCAAGGGCATCGATGCACATTTCCAGGTGCTGGGCGCGAAAGACCCCTTGCATAAGCGCGGCATTCAACTGGATGTTATCCAGGAATGGATCGACAGCGGCACCATAGAATACCTGGGCACTACCAATGATGTACGCGATTTTATAAACAATGCCGACTGCGTCGTGCTGCCCTCCTATCGCGAAGGCACGCCCCGCACGCTGCTGGAAGCCGCGAGCTCATCCAAACCCATCATCGCCACCGACGTGCCGGGATGTAATCACGTGGTCAAAGACGACTTCAACGGATTCCTCTGCCGCCTGAAAGATGCCGACGATCTGGCCGAAAAAATGAAGCGCATGGCCGGTCTGGCCGATGAGAAACTGAAGGCCTTCGGCAAGAATGGACGGGCAAAGATGGAGGCAGAATATGATGAATCTCTTGTCATAAACAAGTATCTTGCGGCCTTGTCGGATTTTCGGCAAGCATCCTAACCCAACGATACCCTTCATGGAAGTCAAAGCAACCGGGATAGAAGGTCTGGTGGAAATTATTCCTACCCTCTACAAAGACGATCGAGGCTGGTTTTACGAGTTCTACAAAGAAGATACCTTCAGCAAGCACAACCTCAACTATCGGTTTGTCCAGGAAAACACCTCCTTTTCAAAAAAAGGCGTCATCCGCGGATTGCATATGCAACGGGCGCCATACGCCCAGGCCAAGCTGGTGACCGTGCTCTCCGGAAAAGTGCTCGACGTGGTGGTGGACCTGCGCTCCGGTTCGAAGACCTTCGGACAAGTGTATTACTATATCCTGGACGGAGAGCGCCGTAACATGCTGATGGTGCCCGAGGGATTTGTCCACGGGTTTGCCGCCCTGGAAGACTCCGTCTTCTTCTACAAATGCTCCAACCTCTACGATAAAGCCTCCGAGATCGGCGTTCGCTGGAACGATCCTGAATTGAACATTGACTGGCGCGTACAAGATCCCATCATCTCCGAGAAGGACATGGTATTGCCCACGATGGACGAATTGTTAGGAAATTCCGTAATTTCACGGTAATGAACCAACGCCTTGTACGTGAAACAACTATTTTTTTGGGCCTCTAACAGCGCGCTCCTTCTTTTTTGCGTCCTCCTCACTTCCTGTAGCTCGTACAAGCAGAACATCATGTTCAAAGTACCCGAGGGGACCGTATTGAAACAGCAGACCGAAGCTGCCGAAAAGAACTATGTCATCCAGATCAATGACCAATTGCAACTGGAGGTTTACACCAGCAACGGCGAACGCCTAATCGATCCCGACCGCAAGCTGTCGCCGGACAGCCCGGATCAGAAAAGCACAAAAGAATCTGAACCAACCTACCTGGTAGACGTGAATGGCGTCAGCAAATTTCCCATGGTCGGCAGCACCAAAGTGGTAGGGCTCACCATCGGCCAGGCGGAAGAAATATTACAGCAGGCCTACGCCGTCTATTATCAGCAACCCTTTGTGAAGCTGAGATACACCAACAAGCGCGTAGTGGTGCTGGGCGCTCCCGGTGGGCAGGTCATTCCCCTGGCGAATGAGAACATGCACCTGGTAGAGGTACTGGCCCTGGCCAAAGGTGTAGGCAATGATGCCAAGGCGCATAATATCCGGGTGTTGCGCGGCAAAGAAGTGTTTGTTACCGACCTCAGCACCTTCGACGGATATCTGAAGAACAACATTGCCATGGAGCCGGGTGATGTGGTGTATGTAGAACCTATTCGCAGGCCGGTCTCGGAGGCCTTTCGCGACTATGGACCGATCGTCAGTGTCCTTACCAGCCTCACCACCCTGCTGGTCGTTATCCTGAGCCTTTAACGAAAGAAATGTTGGAGATACCAAAAAACATACCGCCCCAGCAATCACCGGCCAACGAACCCCTTGATCTCAATAAGCTGAAGATCATTTTCAAGCGCAATTGGCTTTGGCTGGTCGTTCTATTCCTGGTCATCAACAGCATCGCGTATCTCAAGGTGCGCTACACCAAAAATGTCTACGAGTCGTCGTCGGAACTGAAACTGGATATAAAAAAGGAGGCAACGGAATTTGGCATCAAGCCGACCGTGGAAGACCCGAATCTCAACCTGCTATCGGGCGAGATCGAACTGATCGAGTCGCGCCTGTTTTTGGGACGTGTGCTGGACTCCTCCGATCTCAATGTGAGCTACTTCAGTGTGGGCCGCGTTTTGAACGACGAACTGTTCCAGAGCGCCCCCTTCGTGGTCCGCTACAAAGCTCAAAATGAAAGTAGCTTCAACGCCCCGATCCACCTCGATGACACGGGGAACGACGAGTTCACACTTCAGGTGGGCGACGAAGGACAGAAAGCAGCGGGCCGCTACAACTCGAAAGTGAGCTTGAACGGCGTGGACCTTTACATTGAAAAAAACGAAGCGTTCAAAAAAGGCGATGAGATCGGCTATTTCTTTGTGCTCAATACCCGCGATGCCTTGCTGGGCTACCTGCTGCGAAATCTGACGGCCGAGCCGCTGAACTTCAACGCCAATACGCTGCGCATTTCCTTCAAAGACAATAACCCATCGAAGGCCACGGCCATCCTCAACAAGATCGATTCCATTTATCTGCATTACAGCTACGAACAAAAGAACCTCGCGAACAAGCAGAAGATCGATTGGGTCTCGAACGAGCTCGTCAACATCGAGCACAAGATGGAAGATTTCGAAAATTACTTCGAGAATTTCACGCTACAGAACAAGACCAACAACCTGGACGAGGACCTGAAGAAAACCGTCTCGGCCATCAACCGCCTGGATTCGCAGCGGTATGAACTCACCAACAAGATCGTGGAAGTGAACACGCTGATGGAAGGCCTGAAGACCGGTGACCTGTTCATTTCGTTGACACAGCTTCACGCACTGCCCCCCACCATCGCCAAGAACCTGGAGCAACTCGAGGACCTCTACAGGGACCAGGAAAAGCTGAAGCTCTCCTATAAGGAAGTGACCTTCGCCTATCGTCAACGTCAAAAGGACATCGAGACACTCCGCGATAAATCGGGCCGGCAGTTGGAGGAGCAGCGCGCAGAATGGATCAAGCGCCTGGAACAGATCAATCAAAAGAAGGCGCGACTCGAACACGAATTTGTGAACATTCCCGACAAGAGCACGCAGTTCTCCAAGAACCTCCGCTTCTATAAACTGTATGAGCAATTCTATTTGTCGCTCATGCAATCGAAGTCCGAGTTCGAGATCACCCAGGCCGGTAGCGTTCCGGACTATAAAATACTTTCCCCGGCGAACTTATCGTATACTCCGATCTCGCCCAACAAGCTGATGATTACGGGCATCGGGTTTGTCGGAAGCGTCGTGGCCATGCTGCTGGTGGTGGGCTTGCTCTATGTGTTGAACAACAAGATCACGAGCCTGTTGGATATCGAACGGGTGACCAGTGTGCCCATGCTGGGCGTGGTGCCGTCGTCACGTCACTTCACCAAGAATGGATTGCACGTGCTCGACCATCCTAAATCAATGGTCAGCGAAGCCATCCGGACCCTGCGCACCAACCTGGACTTTTTCAATATCAACGGCCAGCGCAAAGTGATCGCCGTGTCCTCTACCGTCTCGGGTGAGGGCAAATCTTTCATCGCCCTCAACCTGGGTGCCGTGATGGCGTTATCGAAAAAGAAAGTGGTCCTCCTCGACCTCGACATGCGCAAGCCCAAACAGAATTTGCCGGTCAATGTAGACGACACGACCAAGGGCATCAGCACGGTGTTGATCCGGAAAAATACCTGGCAGGAATGTGTATCCACCACGGCCCTGGCCAATTTCGACTACATTCCTTCCGGTCCCCATCCTCCCAATCCTTCCGAGCTGTTGCTGAACGGCGAGTTTGAAGAACTGCTGAACAACCTGAAGACCCAATACGACTATATCATCCTCGACACGCCTCCGGTGGGGTTGGTGACCGACGGCATTATGGCCATGAAGCGTGCCGACATTTCGATTTATATTTTCCGGGCCAACTATTCCAAGAAAGATTTTGTTCTCAACCTGCAACGCATCATCAACATCAATAAATTTTCAAACATCACCACATTGCTCAATGCGTTGCCATCTACGGGCGAACAGAGTTATGGCTATGGCTATTACGAAGAGCCCGGAAACCGACCTTGGCTAAAGAAAATTTTTAATACTTAGTGTTCTCCTGGTTCAAAAAAAAGAAGCCCTCTGCCCACGCGGCAAGCTTGCACACCGACATTCACTCCCACTTGCTACCGGGACTTGATGATGGCGTGCAGTCCTACGCGGATGCCGAAGACATCATCACCCGCTTCGCACAACTCGGCTACCGCAAGCTGATCACCACACCCCACGTGATGAGCGACGCCTACCGGAACACGCCGGAAATAATTTCCGACGCCTTGCAAAAGCTGCGCACCCATCTCAAAGAACGCAACATCACGATGGAGGTGGACGCCGCTGCCGAGTACTACCTCGATGAGAACGTTTTTCGCATGCTCGAAAACAATCAACCGCTGCTCACCTTTGGGAAGAACCTCCTGCTCTTTGAGACCAACTTCCTCAACGAGCCGTTTAACCTGAAAGAATTTATTTTCATGGCCAACACAAAAGGCTACCGGCCCGTGCTGGCACATCCCGAGCGCTATCTCTATTTGCAGAGCAACATCGAGAAAGCACAAGACCTGATGGATCGCGGCGCGTTGTTGCAAGTCAACATCAGTTCGATCACCGGCTACTACTCCAAAGAAGCACAGCGCACGGCCCACAAGCTGATCGACCGGGGTTGGGTTCATTTGCTGGGAAGCGATTGCCATGCCCGGCAGCATGTGCAACTGGTGGGCGTGGCGCAAAGCATGAAGCATTTTCAAAAAGCTTTATCTTTACCGCTCCTGAATAATTCACTCTGACCTGCGTTTTTCACTACCTTGTCGCCGTATGCATAAACAGCCCTTATTATGATCGCGGTTACCGGAGCCAACGGTTTGTTGGGCAGCTTCCTGGTTCGAAAACTGGTGGAGAAAAATGAAGTGTTCGTGGCCCTCAAACGAAAAGGCAGCGACACGTCCCTGCTCAATGACCTTGCCGACAAGATCACCTGGCGCGATGCCGACGTGCTCGACGCGCAGGCCATAGACGAAGCCCTTCACGATGTGACACACATCTTTCACACGGCCGCCGCAGTTTCATTCAATCCGCGTCGCGCGAAAGAAGTGTTGAATGTAAATGCATTGGGCACCCGTCACGTAGTGAATGCGGCGCTGATGAACGGCGCAAAGCGATTGGTGCACGTCAGCTCCGTGGCGGCGTTGGGACGGCAAAAAGATCAGACACGCATCACCGAAAATAATAAGTGGATAGACAATCCTCTGAACACCGTCTACGCACAATCCAAATACCTCGCAGAGCTGGAAGTTTTCCGGGGCCAGGAAGAAGGGCTGTCGTGTGTCGTGCTCAATCCCTCGCTGATCCTCGCACCGGCCGACTGGACCCGCAGCAGCGCGCAGTTGTTTAAGTATGTATGGGACGAGAAGCCGTTCTACATGGATGGTTTTTTGAACTATGTAGACGTGCGTGACGTTGCCGATTTGAGTTATCGATTGCTAAACCATCCCGTGCAAGGCGAGCGGTTTATCGCCAGCGCAGGGAAGATTTCGTATTCGGATTTTTTTTCCAGCATAGCAAGGAAATTCAACAAAAAATCACCGGGCATAAAAGTCTCCAAAGGCCTGCTTTCGGTGATGGCGGCGGTGGAGGCAGTGCGTGCGAAGATTGCGGGTGTAGAGCCGCTGGTGACCCACGAAAGGGCGCGTTTGGCAGGCACGGAATTCTTGTACGAGAACACCAAAATCCGCAACACGCTCAATTTTGAATTTCAACCGATTGATGAAACATTGCAATGGTGTTGCGGATATTACATGGAGAAAAATCCACACTAAAAATTAATTCGAAAGGTCTTAGCTTTACACCAGTTTTACTTATTTTAGGAAAACCTTTTAGTCCATGTCTAAAGAATATCGTAAAAGAGAAGAAGGAAACGAGCTGATTAAACGATTTGAAGACCATCTCCGGAAAAAGAAAGCAGAGTTTTTTGATTTAGATGCCTACGAACAGATCATTGATCACTACATGTTGCGTAGCAAACATAGCAAGGCCCTTCAAGCCGTTAATCAAGCAATTAGTCAATATCCCTTTTCCACAGAACTGATCACCATCAAGGCACAGATTCTCTCCAACCTGGAGGAATTCGGCCAGGCGCTCGAGCTGTTGGAACAAGCGCACGCCCTGCAACCGAACGACCCTGAAATTTTCCTGACAAAAGGGTCCATCCTATCCCTGCAAGGCAACCACGCCGAGGCCATCGAGAACTACGAGCAAGCCTTGTTGCTGGCCGACGACAAAGATGAAGTATACTACAGCATCGGGTTGGCACATCAGAGCATGGAAGACTATGAGAAGGCCATCGAGGCCTACAAGAAATCCATCGAGATCAACATCAATCACGACGGCTCGTTGTATGAACTTGCTTTCTGTCTGGACGTGACCGGGCAACTGGAAGGCAGCATCGAGTATTATCAGAAATTCATCGACGAAGATCCCTACTCCACCGCGGCGTGGTATAACCTCGGCATTGTATACAACAAGCTCGAGAAATACCAGGAAGCGCTCAACGCCTACGATTACGCGATCACCATCGACGAGTCGTTTGCCTCCGCTTATTTCAACACGGGCAACACCTACATGAACATGAGCGAGTACACCAAAGCGTTGGATGCCTTCCGCAAGACCGTGGAGATCGAAGGCCCCAGCCCGGAAGTGTATTGCTGCCTGGGAGCCGCTTATGAAAGCCTGGAGCAATACGAGCTCGGGCTGAAATATTTCCAGAAAGCCACCAAACTCGACTCGCTCTACGACGAAGCTTGGTTTGGGGCGGGCGCTTGCCTGGAAAAACAGGAAAAATGGTATCAGGCCCTTCATTTCTATAATAAAGCCCTGAAAATCAACACTGAAAATCCGGAATATTGGAAGTCGGTGGCCCATGCCGAGTTCAAAGTGGGCAACACCGTGTCCAGCATCGACGCTTATGAAGAGGCCTCGAAACTGGAACCCGGCGACAAGGAAATATGGCTGAATTGGTCGTTTATCTACTACGAACAAGGCGATCACGACAAGGCTATAGAGACCTTATTGACGGGATTTGACGAAATTCCGGATGATGCCGAATTTTTCTACCGCATGACGGTATACCTCATCGAAGCTGGTCGCTTTAAAGAAGCCTTTAATTATTTGGAAAATGCTTTAATTTTGGACTTCGATGGACATACCGCCCTGTTCGATTTCTTTCCTAAGATCGAGACGCAAAAGGCGCTGTACAAGATCATCGAGCAGTTTAGAAAAGAAAATAGCTAATGAACTACGAACTTAAAAACCTGCCTGAGCGTACGACCAAGCCCAGGCAATATGGCTTTACTATGGCCATGGATAAGGGCTTGAGTATACGCGAAACGGAGGATTTTGTCAGTATTTGTGCAGATCATATCGATATCGTGAAGTTGGGATGGGCCACCTCCTTTGTGACGCCCAACCTGAAGGATAAGCTGAAAGTATACAAAGAGGCCGGTCTGCCGGTCTATTTCGGAGGCACGCTTTTCGAAGCCTTCGTGATCCGCGACCAATTCGAAGATTACCGTCGTTTATTGGATAAATATGAGATGTCGTTCGCAGAAGTGTCGGATGGCTCGATGGACATCGACCACGACAAGAAATGCGACTACATCACGAAGCTGGCCGACCAGGTAACCGTGCTTTCGGAAGTGGGGTCTAAGGACGCGGACAAGATCATCCCGCCCTACATGTGGATCGAGCTGATGCAGAAAGAGTTAGACGCCGGCGCCTGGAAAGTGATCGGCGAAGCCCGCGAAGGCGGAAATGTAGGCCTGTTCCGGTCCACCGGAGAGGTACGTTCCGGTCTGGTGCAAGAAATTCTCACGAAAATCCCCTTTGAAAAGATCATTTGGGAAGCTCCCCAAAAGGCACAACAAGTGTGGTTCATCAAACTGCTGGGCGCCAACGTGAACCTGGGCAATATCTCTCCAGAAGAAGTTATTCCCCTGGAAACCATACGATTAGGTCTACGAGGTGACACCTTCTTGCACTTCCTCGGTATAGAAAAGAAGAACACCAACACGGCGCCGCCCTTCGAGGTAGACTAAGCATACCGATTTGAGAAGACCCAAAGACTATATCCTCCTTTACTTGAAAGGCATAAGTATGGGAGCCACCGACGTTATACCCGGCGTTTCCGGCGGCACCACGGCCTTGCTCACGGGCATCTACAACGAGCTTATCGCCTCGCTGCAGGCCATCGACCGGAAAGCCCTTCAAATGTTGAAAAACCGCGATTTTGCGGGATTTTGGGAGAAAATCAACGGCAATTTTTTATTGACCATCTTTCTGGGCATCATCACCAGCATCTTTACGGCTGCCAAGGGCATGATCTACCTTTCCACGCGCCATCCTGTGGCCACTTCAGCCTTCTTTTTTGGCCTGATTGCCATTTCGGTCACCCTGATGCTCAGGGAGATAAAGAAATGGAACGGCGGCATCGTCATTGCGCTCGCAGCAGGCACCGCCATCGCCTATGGCCTATCGATTTTACCCGCGTTTCACACCCCCGACGCCCTCTGGCTCGCCTTTTTCGCAGGAATGGTGGCCGCTTGTGGCATGTTGTTGCCTGGAATTTCCGGGGGGTTTATCCTGCTTATTATCGGGAAATACCGGTATATCATCAACGCCATTACCAACTTCCAATTACCTATGTTGCTGGTATTCAGCCTGGGATGCGTTGCCGGACTATTGGGGTTTTCCAGAATTTTGGGGTGGGTAGTAGACAACTATCATGGCGCAACCGTAGCTTTGCTGGCCGGGTTGATGCTAGGCACCCTCAACAAGTTGTGGCCGTGGCGCCAGGTCATGGAATTTGTGACCAACAACAGAGGCCAGCAAGTACCCGTGTGGGATAAGAGCATTTTGCCCTGGCATTATGTGGCAGTTACCGGCAAGGACCCACAGGTTTTTCAGGCCATTTTGATGATGGCCATCGGCGTTTTCATCATGGTATTAGTAGAAAAGATTTCAGCAAGACTTAAAACAAAACTCTGAACATGGAAAAAGTATTCGGGCTAATCGGTGCCACCGTTAGCCACTCGTTTTCAAAGGCTTATTTCGATGAAAAATTCTTCCGCGAAGGACTTCGCGACTATCACTACGAATTGTTCCCCCTCTCCAACATCACGGATATTGAAGCATTGTTAAAAGAAACCAAAGGCCTCACCGGCCTGAACGTGACCATCCCCTACAAAGAACAGGTGCTGAAGTACTTGGACGAAGTAGACGGGTTTGCTAAAAAGATCGGCGCAGTGAACGTGATCAAGATCAAAGACGGCAAGCTGAAAGGCTTTAACACGGATTCGGATGCCTTTTATGAAACCATCGTGAAATGGCTTCCCGAAGGAAAAACATTTAAAGCCCTCATCCTGGGCACTGGCGGCTCTTCGAAGGCGGTTCAAGAGGCGCTGAAAAAAATGAAGATCGATTATAAGGTGGTTTCGCGTGAAGCAAAAAAAGGAAACTACACCTACGCCGACCTGGAAGCCAACCCCAAACTCATCAGCGAGTCGCTGCTCATCATCAACACCACGCCCCTGGGCATGAGCCCCAACACCGAGACCATGCCGCCGATCGACAACGAGCACATCGGTCCCGACCATTACGTATACGACCTGATCTATAACCCAGCACGCACCATGTTTTTGCAAAAAGCAGAGATGCGCGGCGCCACCATCAAGAATGGTCTGGAAATGCTGCACGTCCAAGCTGAAAAATCGTGGACGATCTGGAATAACTGACACCTACCCGGTTAAAAAAATGAAATCGCTTCTGGCAACGGAAGCGATTTTTTTATTGTTTGACCGGAACCACTAACTTGACGTTGACGTATGCGTTAAGGAAGTTATCCCAAACATCAATCCCCGAAATTATCTTCAGCCTATGGATTTCAAGCTCAGCAGTGAATACGAACCGACCGGCGACCAACCCCGGGCCATCGAACAACTAACGAAGGGCGTAGAGGCCGGTGAGCAACACCAGACCCTGCTGGGCGTTACCGGATCGGGCAAGACGTTTACGATGGCCAACGTGATTGCCCGCACCAACCGCCCAACCTTGATCCTCAGTCACAACAAAACGCTGGCCGCCCAGTTGTACGGGGAGTTCAAACAGTTCTTTCCCGAAAATGCCGTGGAGTATTTTATCTCCTACTACGACTACTACCAGCCGGAGGCCTTCATTCCATCTTCCGGATTATATATTGAAAAAGATCTTTCCATCAACGAAGAAATCGAAAAGCTCCGCCTCAGCGCAACCTCTTCGCTATTGACCGGCCGGCGCGATGTGATCGTCGTAGCTTCCGTATCCTGTATCTATGGTATCGGCAACCCGGAAGAATTTGGCAAGAACGTGATCAAGCTAAAAACCGGCGAGACCATTGTGCGCAACAAGCTTTTGTTTGCCCTGGTGGACATTTTGTATAACCGCACCGAAGTCGAATTTAAACGCGGCACCTTCCGGGTGAAGGGCGATACAGTGGACGTATTTCTGGCCTATGCCGACTATGCCATCCGCATTTACTTCTGGGGCGATGAGATCGAATCCATTCAGCGCATCGACCCCGTGAGCGGCAAAAAGATCTCGGACGAATCCATCGTCACCATCTTCCCGGCCAACTTGTTTGTGACGGGGAAGGAATCGTTGCATCAAGCCATCCGCGAGATCCAGGACGACATGGTGGCGCAAGTGAATATGTTTGAAGCCGATCGCCGCCACCTGGAAGCAAAACGCTTGAAAGAACGTACGGAGTTTGATATCGAGATGATGCGCGAGCTGGGATACTGTTCGGGCATCGAAAACTACAGCCGCTATTTCGACCGGCGACGACCCGGCGATCGCCCCTTCTGCCTGATCGATTATTTCCCCGACGATTTCCTGATGGTGATCGACGAAAGTCACGTCACGGTGCCCCAGGTCCGCGCCATGTGGGGCGGCGACCGCTCGCGCAAAGTGAACCTGGTCGACTATGGTTTTCGCTTGCCCTCGGCACTGGACAACCGGCCCCTCACGTTCAATGAATTTGAGACACTCCTCAACCAGACGGTTTATGTGAGCGCGACGCCGTCGGAATACGAGCTGCGCAAATCGGAAGGTGTGGTGGTGGAGCAAATCATTCGCCCCACTGGCTTGCTAGACCCCGAGATCGATGTGCGCCCCAGCAAAAACCAGATCGACGATCTGTTGGAAGAGATCGACGAGCGCGTGAAGAAACACGAACGCGTGCTGGTGACCACCCTCACCAAACGCATGGCCGAGGAGTTGACCAAGTACATGGACCGGGTGGGCGTGAAATGCCGGTACATCCACTCGGAAGTGACCACCCTGGATCGCGTAGAGATCTTGCGCGAATTGCGTTTGGGTGTCTTCGACGTTCTCGTGGGCGTGAACCTGCTGCGCGAAGGACTTGACCTGCCCGAAGTCTCCCTCGTCGCCATCCTGGATGCCGACAAAGAAGGCTTCCTCCGAAACCAACGCTCGCTGGTGCAGACCATTGGCCGCGCCGCCCGCAATGACCAAGGCCGCGTGATCATGTATGCCGACAGCATCACAGAATCTATGCAACTGGCCATTGATGAAACGAATCGCCGTCGCACGATCCAGCGGGATTACAACACAGCAAACGGTATTACGCCACGCACGGTCCTGAAATCGAAGGGCAACATCCTGGGCCAAACCAAAGTGGCCGACTCCAAGAAGACGCACAAATATTATGTGGAGGACGAAGAGGCTACGTTGGCTGCTGATCCGGTGGTGGCTTATCTCAGCAAGGATGAGCTTACAAAAATGGCGGACCGTACGCGGAGGGCGATGGAGAAGGCTGCCAAGGAATTGGAGTTCATGGAGGCGGCGAAGTTGCGCGATGAATATATGGCGATTCAGAAACTTTTGGAGACGAAGGTCTAATGGTGCGAAGCAGCTATGCGCCGGATGTCAAAATTCGGCTGATGAGGGATTGATTTGTGTCCAATTCATGTTGCTGAAGAACACCAATATGGGCGACCCGCCGTTGTTGGTGTTCTTCACCAACAACATTCGCATCACGGAAACATTATTAAGAACGACACGCTTCGCATCACACAAAACATTGTTAAGACAATACCCTCACCGATAACAAATCCCCTGATACGGACAATTCCGGCAAATCTCCGGATCCGTGGTCTGATCGAAGGGAGTTTCAATATCGAAAAGCTCTTCCAATGTTATTTTCAGTCGCTGCTCAAATTCCGGTAACAAGGGGTCGACATCGGTGACATACTCCCGCCCTACTTTCAATCCAAATTTAAAATCATCATCGAACAGGTTCATCCGGTTGATGAGGCCGGGGACGATGCGTGTGCCGCGGTGACTTGCGTTGGCGCGGTAGAGCAGGGCGTAGAGCAGAGTTTGGAAAGCGGCCTTGTTGCGTTTGCCGTCGCGAACAAACAGGGACTCCACGCTGTCGAAATCCAATTTGTCTTTACCGGTTTTATAGTCGATCACGCGCAAGACATCGTCTTTGCGATCTACGCGGTCGATCTTTCCGCTGAGCAACACATGGCCCGGAGGTTTGCCAATGGGCACTTGATACAACATGCCCTCCTGCTCCACAGCTTCCATCGTGAACGGGGCATAGGCCTTGTCCATTTCGATGATGCGGTGGGCAAAGCGTTTTACCACTTCGCGCACCACGAGACGTTGGCCTTCGTAGACGACCGCCTTGCCGGGCTCCAGTCCATAGGCCTTTATGAATACTTCGTCAATGAGTTGATCGATGCGCAAACCGGCGTGATCAAAATCCGCAGCCTCGATATGCTTGCTTTTCTTTTGTTCGCGGAGGCGTTTGTAGAAATGTTCCATGACGTCGTGCAGGAAGTTACCGAGGATGCGGGCATCCAGGTCTTCTTCGACGGCGTCGGGTTCTCGGATGCGCGCCACCTGGCGGAAGTAGAAGCGCAGGCGGCACTCCATGTAGGTGTTGAGGGCGGAAGGCGACAGGCCGCGGAACATGCTGTTGCCTTCGCTCAGGCGCGCCAGGGTTTGCATCACGTCTTCATTTTTTTCTACGGTGATGGGCGTGATGGGTGTGGGTTGTACGGGGTTGTGCAGTATTTTCTTTTCGAGGTGCAGGCCGCTTTCGTACATCAGTTGTTGCAGGTAGCGGCTCATTTCGCCTTGCCCCAGCACATCGGTTTCGGCATTGTAGAACAGGAAGACGTTCTCTGCCCGTTGCAGGACGCGATAAAAAAGATACGCATACATGGCATCCTGGTGCTCGACGGTGGGCAGACTATAGGCTCTGCGGATGTTGAACGGAATGTAGGATCCTTTGCCGGCCGACGAAGGGAAAGCCCCCTCGTTGAGCGAGAGGATGAACACGTTTTTATAATCCAGGTTACGCGTTTCCAATACGCCCATGACCTGCAAGCCTTTCAAAGGCTCGCCTGTGAAGGGTATCTTGTAGGCCTGGATGAGTTGACGAAAAAGACGCAAAAAAGATTTCAGCACGACAGACTTGGTGCGGGTTCGCGCCGGAGCTTCTTCCTCAGAAGTTGAGGGGGAATGTTCTTCTTCCATGTCATTGCCCATGACATCTTCCATCCGGTTCAACAGCTTCACGAAGTGAAACGCATATTCCTTGTCGAAGGTCGTGATGCCGGTCATGCGTCCGATTTCCATGACGATGTCCTGGAGATAGCCGATGATGTTCGCATCGGCCATGGTGAAGATCAGGCGATGAAGGGGTACGGCAGACGCCAGGAAGTTCCGGTGAACGTGCACCCAGTTGTTGCTCAGGATCTCCTTGCGCTTTGCATTGGCCACGGCAGCATCGGCTGCGACCACGTAGGGATGGCCCAGCAAGGCCAGCACCTGGCGGTGATTGAATTGGTCGTGACGGGCGCCGATCTGCATCTCGATCAACAATTCCACCAGGTTGTACAGCGGTGTGCTGCTCACGGGAAAACCCATGGTGATGTTGAGCTTTTCCACATCGGCCGAAAGGCCATGCAATACGGGCAGCAGGAGCTTTTCGTCGGGCAGCACGATGAGCGTGTCCTCCGGGTCGATGCCCGCTGCTAGCTGCTCACGCAAGACCTGCGCCATCACCTTGGCCTGCCCCACCGGCTGCGCGGCACCAAAGACACGGATGGATTTCGGCTGTCCGGCATCCTTACCCGACTGCAACACGGCTGTGAAATGCGACGGTATATCTTTTGAAAAGGTCTTTCCCAACACGGGGTGTTGCTGGTATTCACGGAAAAACTTGCCGGCTTCCTGGGTGTTGTTGTTGACGTAATACTCATCCAAGTCCCAATAGATGTTGGCCATGCCGCGGTCCACAAAAAAGGACATGATCTTTTCTTCGGCTTTGGTGAGTGCGTTGAAGCCCGCAAACACCAACGACTTTCCCTTCACGCGTTGCGCCATGCCTTCGGATAGATTTTCGGCTACGTGGCGATGCAACATGCCCTCATAGGCGAGGCCCTCGGCCAACAAGGCCTGACCGAAGCGGGTGTACAGGGAGAAAAGTTGATTCCATACGGTCAGGAACTTTCGCTTGTTTCCCGTTAAGTGTTCTTCAAAGCTACCCCAGAAGGTCTTTAGGAATTCGCGTTGTTCGTCGGTGAGATAGTCGAAGCTGGAATCGAGTTCTTTTTGGTGACTCAGGTCCTGAAACAGTTGGCCTGGGTTGACGAGGTATTTGTCGACCTCGTCGAAATCGCGCAGCAGCATGTCGCCCCAGAAATAGAATTTGTCGAAGGGTTCGCTGGCGGTCTCCGGCGATTTTTTCAGCAACTCAAAATGCGTCTTGAACAGGCGATGGATCAGCTCGAGCTTGTCCGGAACTTTCAGCTCCGTGAGGTCGGCAATAAAGTCTTCGATGGTGATGAGCCTGGGCGCAAACGTGGGCCGTTCCAGGAACACGCTCAGGTGTTTGCGAAAATACAGCACGGCCCGGCGGTTTGGAAAAATCACCGTCAACGCATCCAAGGGACGGTAGTTCTTATAGAGGGTTTCCGCGAGTTCGTACAGGAATGGCTTCATGCTAAATCAATCCTGAAAGAACGGCTATCCCGTTGAATAAATCAACGCCTCAATACCGGTTGGCGGTAGATTTACAAAAGTCGGCAGGGGCGTGATTGTAGAGGTCCTTGACGCTATAGGTCAGGGAAAGCGTGCTCCCGTAAACGGTACCCGTGCCTTCTATGGCGTAGCCGTTCACTTCCTGATAAGGGATGATGACGCGGTCGTAGGATACCGAGGCATGTACCAAAACATCGGATGCATAAAAGTTATCGATATAAATCTCCCCTGCATAGGCAGACTTCCGGATATAGATCTGATAGTAAGAGAGATCGTTATACATGTCGCTATATTCTTCCATCTCGTAATTGCCGGTCAGATTATCGCGCACGTCGTAGCGAGGCTCCACGGTGTAAACATCACAAGCGAAAAGGCTGAACAAGGCAAACACAGCAAC
This sequence comes from Chryseolinea soli, assembly GCF_003589925.1. Classification (NCBI taxonomy): domain Bacteria; kingdom Pseudomonadati; phylum Bacteroidota; class Cytophagia; order Cytophagales; family Fulvivirgaceae; genus Chryseolinea; species Chryseolinea soli. The sequence goes on from NZ_CP032382.1 coordinate 306,137, forward strand.
ATAGGGCAACGACCGTTTCATAACTTTGAACATTGGTGTTACCGGTAGAATTACAAGTTTGAGGCCAGGATTTTGGGCCTGTTGCGGTGGCGTTGGGGGCAATGGGCGGTACATTCAAAGTACTATTGGAGTGACAACGTCGCCATGCGTACACCCGCCCAAGCCGTGGCTTGGAAAAAAAATATCCAACTTTTGAGATACACTAAATTTCGCGGATATTGGGTAAACGCAACCGAATTGGCAGCTCGTGTCCACAGGAGGAAGACATAAAAATTGTTTGGCAGCCATTAACCTTAACTGATACAGGCCAACGTTATGAAAGACAAAATCAGAATTATTTTCATTCCGACGCTACTCACCTTCATCGGACTACTCATCGGCTACACATTTTTACATTGGATTCTGTTCATAAAGCTCGATCTGTTTGCGTTAAAAGACATCGTCACAAACTTCGGCATTCCGCTCGTACTGACGGGATTGGCCGCCTGGGTCCTAGTAAGGCCCAAGCTTAAAATACTAGCCCTGGAGGCGAAACGTGGCAACTGGCGAGACTTCTATAGCTTCATCCTGTGGATTGTACTCACTATTCCCCTGATAATCGCCCAGGAATATGTCGTCACCGCCTCCGGACAACTTACTGAATTAAATTCAATTGACGAGATAAGGGCTACCGAGGCAACGAAATTCTACACGTTAAAAAAGTATTACATCGACAAAAAAGCCATCGGTGTTCATCCTGACTTTGACGTTTCCGGCAAGCATAACGAACACCTGAATATGCATCTTTATATTGCGCTACCCATCTTTTCCAGTGCAGCCGATACAACAAAATCAGAAACCCCAGCTTGGTTAGGAATAGAATACCGCGAAACGATAAGCAATAGATTAGAGGCATCCGAGAAGGAGAAAAAGTACCAGGACTTTGTAGCCGGCAGCCAGCGTGACTTCGATAGCAAGGACGTTTCAAAGTTTGTCTACCTGGATAGAATCAGAAACTCCGATAAGAAGGAAGGATTGGTCGAGGCCGCCCGGAAGAACTCTCTTGTTAAGGGCGATGAAACGATTCTCGTACCGGTAACTGAACCTTATAATGCAAGGAACGGCCATAAGCTATCGTGGATATTAGGTTCCTCTTTGGTTGGCCTCTCCATTTGGCTCCTCATGTTGTTGATCCCGAAAATAGATGAGACCCATTTGAACAGAATTATGGAGGGAAAACCCGACAAGGTGGCCCAGGAAGAGATGAAAGACTTCATCGAGTTTTTAAAACCAAGAGATGGATATTTTATTACGCCCATCCTAATCTATGCCAATCTCGCGATCTACCTCTTCATGGCCCTTTCCGGCCATGGATTTATTTCATTCAAGGGACAAGATCTATTGAATTGGGGGGCTAATTATGGGCCACTAACCAAAAGTGGCGAATGGTGGCGACTTCTTACCAGCACCTTTTTGCACGGCGGACTCATGCATGTTCTGGCAAACATGTACGGACTACTCTTCGTGGGCATCTTTTTAGAACCTTGGCTTGGCAAAAGCAAGTTCCTGATCCTCTACTTGCTGACAGGACTACTCGCCAGTGTTGCCAGCATCTTGTGGTATAGCGCCACGATAAGTGTTGGAGCATCGGGCGCAATATTCGGACTCTATGGTGTGTTCCTTGCCTTTATTCTGACAAAGGCGTTTCCATCGGAATTTGGAAAGGCATTCCTTTTGAGCACACTCATTTTCGTAGGGTACAACTTACTTATGGGGTTGGCGGGAGGAACCGATAATGCTGCACACGTCGGTGGACTGGCAAGCGGTTTTGTCATCGGACTCATGCTCCATGCGGTCATAAAAAGGGAATTTAATGCTGAGAAAGCGGGAGGGGAAGAGGTGGGAATAGAATAAGATTATCTCCCTCAACCACTGGCCGATGCTGCCAAACCGGGCACTTCCCGAATAGACTATTCAAATCGTTTTGTAAACGTTTCCCGTCACATCATCCCGCAAAAAAACAAACGCCGGACGTTATCCACGTCCGGCATTTTACATAACTACTGCGCCCTTTGCTTAAACCAAAAATTGCAAATAAAAAATGGCGCATCAACCGATTAAAAATTGGCACTCCGGCACCGGCAAAAAATATTTACCACCAACAACCACTACGAATGGAGTAAATCACCTGTCGTGCCGGAAATGCCATGTCTTGCATGTCTTTCTCTGTGTTTTATTGTTTTCTATTAAGTTAGTCTAGTCTACGTTGTCGTGCAAAAATTTATTGTTGCCCAACAGATTGTTGTCGTCGTTCAAGTTGTATTTGGAGATGAAGGGTTCGGCCGAATGGGGCACGTCCTGCATTTTCACGCCGCGGCGCAAGTAAGCCGGGAGTGACCATTTTTCGTTGAATTCTTCTTTGGTCATCTCTTGCTTGCGGGCCTGCTTCATTTTTTCCTGGCGCTCTTTTGCCTGCTGTTGCAGGCGTTGTTTGGTGGAGCGCAGTTCCATCATACCCTCGTCGTTGATCACCTGGTCGCCATAGCGTGGGGTGACGTCGTCGAAGTCGTCGTCTTTGAAGAGGCTTTCTTCGCCGTCGTCGTCGGTGTTTTCGGGTTGGACGGGTTCGACGCGATTGAAAGGACCGGTGAACACTTGTTCGCGTTCAACAGGTTCTTCCTCGGATGCGCTCGTTTTTATTTCGGGTGTCCGGCGCGAGCCCATGTCGTTGTTTTCGGTTACGGAATGATCCGGCGAGAACAGCCAGCCTTGGGAACGATCGAGGTTGTGAACTTTCTTTTCTTCTTTCTTCGCCGGCAAGTGGCTTGTTTCGGTCGCAAAGCCTGTCGCGATCACGGTGACGCGGATGCGGTCGCCGAGGTCCGGATCTACACCGTGGCCAAAGATCATTTCGGCTTCTTCGCCGGCCTGATCCTGGATGTATTCGGTGATCTCCGTCAGCTCGTCCATCTGCAATTCGGCTTCTACACCCGAGATGATGGACAACAAGATGCGTTTCGCTCCCATGATGTCGCGACTGTCGAGCAGCGGTGAAGCGAGGGCGCCTTCGGCGGCTTTGGGTGCGCGTTTATCGCCGCGGGTTTCGGCTGAGCCCATGACGGCAGCGCCGGCGTTCAGCATGACGGTGCGCACATCCTGGAAGTCGACGTTGACGTAGCCCGCCAGGGTGATGATCTCGGCGATGCCTTTGGCGGCCGTGGTCAACACGTTATCGGCTTGGGCAAAGGCCTGGCCGATGGAAAGGTTTCCAAAGATCTCGCGCAGTTTGTCGTTGAGGATCACCAGCACGGTGTCGCAGTTTTGACGCAGCGCATCGAGCCCCAGGTCGGCAGCGGCCATCTTCTTCTTTCCTTCGAAAGAGAACGGCGCGGTGACGATGCCTACGGTGAGGATGTCCATGTCTTTGGCAATCTTGGCGATCACCGGAGCTGCGCCGGTACCCGTGCCACCGCCCATGCCGGCGGTGACAAACACCATCTTGGTGCCCATGAGCATTTCGCGGATCTGCTCTTTGCTTTCCAGCGCCGCGTTCTTGCCCACTTCAGGGTTGGCGCCACACCCCAAACCTTCGGTGAGGTTGGTGCCGATCTGAAGTTTACTCGGCACAGGGCTGCTCATCAGCGCCTGGTTGTCGGTATTACAAACGATGAACTCGACATCTTTAATGCCTTGCTTATACATGTGGTTCACCGCATTGCTCCCTCCACCGCCTACGCCGATCACCTTGATGATGGACCGGTTGTTGGCTTTGGGGATCTCAAATTTGTATGATCCTGCTTCAAACATGATTAGATTTTTTTTAGTGGTTGTCTTTTTTGGTTTGGGATCAGGGTGGCCAACGCTACACGAACGCCCGCGCTCACTGTTCCGAAATACTCAATATTCGTTCTTTCCATCCAGGTCATCGATCAACAGACTCTTGGTTTTGTTCAGGATGTCGTTGAAGAAATTCTTGGATGCTGTTACCGGCTGCTTCTTCACTTTAATGGCTTTCACCACTTCGCGCGCCTCCTTGTAACGGTCCTCTCTTTCGTCCAGAGAGCGGAAACCCGATAGCACCAGGCCAACGGCAGTAGCATACATCGGACTTTTCACCGATTCGATCTTGCTCTTGCCCAGGTGTTCGTTCGGGTAACCGATACGGGTGTCCATACCGGTCATGTATTCAACAAGCTGCTTTAGGTTGCTCAACTGTGCCCCGCCGCCGGTGATCACGATGCCGCCGGCCAGGCGATTCTCAAAACCGGAGCTGATGATCTCTGCGTGCGCCATCTCGATCACTTCTTCCATCCGGGCCTGGATGATATTCGACAGGTTCTTCACCGAGATCTCCTTCGCCGCGCGGTTGCGGATGCCCGGGATGGATACGATCTCGTTCGGGCTGGCCTCTTCGGCGATGGCCTTGCCAAAACGCGTCTTCAGTTGTTCGGCCTGTTGTGGCAACACCATCAAGCCCTGCTTGATGTCGTTGGTCACAATATTTCCTCCGAACGGAATGACCGCCGTGTGACGGATGATGTTGTCGTAGAAGATCGCGATGTCTGTCGTGCCACCGCCAATGTCGATGAGGCAAACGCCGGCTTCTTTCTCTTCGTCGCTCAACACGGCCAGGCTGGACGCAAGGGGCTCAAGAATAAGATCGGCGATCTCCAGGCTGCCCCGGCGGATGCACTTATTGATGTTGTTGATGGCGTTGGTTTGGGCGGTGATGACATGGAAGTCGGCTTCCAGGCGCACACCCGACATGCCCACAGGTTCCTTGATACCTTCTTCGTAGTCCACCATATAATCTTGCGGCATCACGTGAATGATCTGGCTACCGGGCGGCACTACCATGCGATACATGTCTTGTGTGAGGCGCTCCACGTCGTCGATGGTGATCTCGTCTTCCTTGGAAGAGCGGGTGATGCCACCGTGCTGGATAAAGCTTTTTATATGCTGACCGGCAATGCCCACGTTCACCACACCAATGTCGATGCCCGCCTGGTCGCCGGCTTCGCGTATAGCTTTCTCGATGGCGTACACGGTCTTGTCAATATTGAAAACGATGCCTTTCACTACGCCCTCTGACTCGGCCTTGCCCATACCCAGCACCTCTAGCTTGCCGAATTCATTCTTGCGTCCTACAATGGCACAGATCTTTGTTGTGCCTATGTCGAGCCCGACTACAATTTTTTCGTGTTCCATGATGATAGATCTTTTATAGTGGTTGTTGTAATGCTTTTATTTTGTCACGCTTCGTTGTCTTTTTACTCTGCAACAATCTGTCCTTCGTATTCCAGATTGACCCTTCCATACTTGTTCCATCCCATCCGCGGGAGAATTTCTTTGTAGAAGATCATCAGCTTTTTAAACTTGGCTTCTATGTTTTCCGGTTTCCCGAATTCGATCTTCTCGTCGCCCACCTGGGGAAACAAGGTGATGCGCGCTTTGCTATCGACGTCGAGCTGTGCGATCTGCGCGGCCCAAAAATCATCCTCGCGGATGACGTTCAGGAGGGCGATCAGGTTCTTGCCGTCTTCGGTGTCGTTCACGTTGTTTTGTTTGAGGAGTTGGTTCACATACGATCCACTCATCAGAACCACCCGGGCTGTAAACTTATCCGACACCGGCATTACGGTTCCATCCTCGGCGATGTAGCCGTCGGGGCCATCGTTGCGAACCAGTCGTGCAATGGGGCGGCGAAGCTCGGTCTTGACCACGAGATTTCCTTTCAGGTCGCTATACAACTGCGCATCCTTGATAAAAGGTTCGCTCTTGATCTTCTTCTCCACGTCTTTCAGGTTGACACGGTCCAGCGTAGCGCCTTTCAAGGTCTCCTTGTTCAATTGCATGAGGTTCACGATGTCGGACTCATCCAGGAAGTGATTTTCGTTCACGTTCACCATCTTGATGGTGATGTCCCGGATCGACGCTGAGCTCTGATGGCGTTCGGCAAAGGCAATAATGCCGCACACAATCAACACCGCGATGATGATCTTAACACGCTTCTTTATGTTAAAATTAATCTTCATACTTCCGCTTCAACATTTCCCCAATGGGTTTTACAAACGTATCGATGTCGCCTGCTCCAACCGTGACCACCACATCCAAATCCATCTTCTCCAGCTTTTCCATCAAATCCTTTTTGTTACAACGGATCTTCACGGCGCTGGTGATGTCGGTCATCAGCATATCCGAATCCACACCCGGTATCGGCAGTTCGCGCGCCGGGTATATATCCATGAGCAACACCTCGTCGGCGAGGCTCAGGCTTTTGGAAAATCCCGCTGCAAAATCGCGCGTTCTCGTAAACAAGTGGGGCTGAAAAATAGCCGTCAGCTTCCTGCCCGGGTACAGCGACTTCATGGAGCGCAGAAACGCTTCGATCTCCGTCGGGTGATGCGCGTAGTCGTCTACGAACACCACTTTCTTTCCTCTTAAAACATACTCAAACCTGCGCTTCACGCCCCGGAACGACTCGAGGGCTTTCGCGATCGTGGGAAGGCCCACACCACACAAGTTTGCGGCCACCGACGCAGCGATGGCATTTTCAATGTTATGAAAACCAGGGACACCGAGCTGCACGTGTTCGACCTTTCCAAATCCATGGAGATCGAACTGAAAAAATCCGCCCCTTGCGGTAATGTTCCCGGCAAAAAATTGTCCCCGGCTCATGCTGTAAATATGTTTCTTCACGTGGTCCACTTTATCGGCCAAAAGTTCGGCTATCGATTCGTGGATGATCAGGTCGCCACCGCGATTGATCTGTGAAATAAATTCTTTGAACGAAACAATCAGGCTCTCGTGATCGCCATAGATATCCAGGTGATCGGCATCGGCCGACGTGACCACAGCGATCTGCGGGAAAAGCCGAAGGAACGACCGATCGAATTCATCGGCTTCCACCACCACCAGGGTGTCCTTCTTCACATCACCTTCCATCACGAGGTTGGATGCGTAATTCGTGGTGATACCTCCTAGAAAACCAACCATGCTCTTTCCTGAACTCTTCAGAATGTGCGCCACCATAGAAGACGTTGTCGTCTTGCCGTGTGTGCCGGCAACCGCTACGGTCTTGTAATCTTTTGTGAGCAAGCCCAACACTTCCGAGCGTTTCAAAATGGTATAGCCATTTTGCTTCAGGTAGTTGTGTTCGACGTGATCCTTGGGGATGGCCGGCGTGAAGATCACTAACGTTTTATCTTTTTGCTGCTTCACTTCTTCGGGGATAAGCTCGAGCTTATCTTCAAAATGAATGCGCATGCCTTCTTTCTGCAACTCGTCCGTGAGTGTGGTAGACGTTTTGTCGTAGCCGGAAACACGTAGTCCTTCCTTCATGAACCACCGTGCCAGGGCGCTCATGCCAATCCCGCCAATACCCAGGAAATAGATGTTATCGTACTTTTCTAACGTCACGTTCGTTTATCGTTTCACCATTACGGGTTGCAGCCGACTGGTGTCAATCGGCTGGTTGTTCCCTGTTGATTTATAATACAATTGTTCACCGTGCTCCGGCTGATCCTTGTCGGCCGACTTCGCTACGATGAGCTTCTCAATTTCATTCACGATGGATGCCGTGGCATCCGGTTTGGCAAGCTTGGCGATGTTCTCGGTCAGCTTGTCGGTGCGTTGCTTGTCGAACAACAGCTTCAAGGCTTCGTCGACCAACCTAACCCCGGCGTCTTTATCCAGCACCAGCACGGCGGCGTCTTTGTCGACAAGCGCTTTGGCGTTCTTGGTCTGGTGATCTTCGGCCACGTTTGGCGACGGCACGAGGATGACCGGCTTCTTCGCAATGCAGATCTCCGAGACCGCCAATGCTCCGGCACGGGAGATGACAACATCCGCAGCGGCGTAGGCCAGGTCCATTTCCTTTAGAAAATCCTGGACGCGGATCTTGCGCAGATCGTACTTCACCAACTGTGCCTTGTATCCTTCATAATATCCCTTGCCCGTTTGCCAGATCACCTGCACCTTGGCATCGACCAATTTCTCGATGCCCTGGATGATGCTCTCGTTGATCGTGCGGGCGCCGAGGCTGCCGCCCACGATGAGCAATGTTTTGGTGCCGGCATCAAATCCGAAATGATTCAACGCGCGTTCGCGTTTGACAGCGATCGAAAGCATATCCTTTCTCACCGGGTTGCCCGTGAGCACCAGTTTTTCGCTAGGAAAATATTTTTCCATGCCCTCATAGGCTACACACACTTTGCTCACTTTACTGGCCACTTGTTTGTTGGCAAGTCCTGCAAAGGAGTTTTGTTCCTGGATCACGGAGGGGATACCGGCGCGCGTGGCCGCCATCATCACGGGTCCGCTGGCAAAACCTCCGGTGCCGATCACGGCGTGGGGCTTGAACTCGCGCACGATCTTGCGGGCATTCCAGTAGCTCACCACCACCTTCACCGGGAACAACAGGTTCGACCAGGTCAACTTTCGTTGCAGGCCGGTGATCCACAGCCCGATGATCTTGTAGCCGGCTTCGGGCACGCGGGTCATCTCCATCTTGTCTTTGGCGCCCACAAAAAGAATGTCGGCATCCGGATGGCGTTCGCGGAACTCGTTGGCGATGGCAACGGCGGGGAAGATGTGTCCTCCCGTGCCGCCACCGCTTATGATCAAACGATATGGTGTGCTTGAACTCACGCTGCTTTTGCCGTTGGCATGTTTTTCGTTTCCTTCGATTCGTCCGTTGTGCTTTGCTCCCATTTCTGGTCTTGCTCACCGCGGCTCACACTGAGGATGATCCCCAACGAAAGTCCGGTAAACACCATCGACGTTCCCCCCATAGAGATCAAGGGAAGTGGCTGCCCGGTGATGGGGCCCAACCCCACAACGACACCCATGTTCACCATGGCCTGGCATACCAGGTCAAAGCTTAGTCCCGCAGAAAGCAATCCGCCAAAAGCGCGGTCGCTATTATAAGAGGCCTTCATCCCCCGGTGTAATAAAAGAAGATATAGTCCCAACACAGCAATGCCCCCGACCATACCATACTCTTCGATCACGATCGCATACACGAAGTCCGAATACGGGTGAGGGAGAATATTGCGTTGATCGCTGTTGCCCGGTCCCTTGCCAAACAGGCCGCCCGTCGCCACAGCGATGCGCGCATGCTTGGCCTGGAAAGGGAGCTCCGAACCATCGATAAAACTTTGAATCCGATGTTTTGCCGTCTCTCCACGAACCCCAAACGCAATGGCCAGCGATCCGGCCAATGCTCCTACAAAAACGAGCATCGCCAAATATTTCGTAGGCACGCGGCCGATGAACATGATGAGCATGCACGTCACCAACAGCAGCATGGCGGTCGACAAGTTTGTCAACGCGATCAATCCGCAGATGATACCACACCAAAACAAGATGGGGATCAATGATTCCTTTATGTCGTCAATGTTTTGTTGACGTTTGGAGAGCATGCTCGCCAGGTTCACGATCAACGCAAGGCTGGCGAAGTCCGAAGGTTGGAACGATCCAACGATAGGAACCTGGATCCAACGTGCGGCGTCGTTGAGGCTGACACCGTTTGTGAATGTATAGATCAACAACGGGATGCTGACGAACAACCCGATCTTGGAAAGCTTGGAGTAGTAGCGATAGTCTACCCGGTGTGCAAACCACATGGCGGCAAGACCCACGATCACGGTGAACGTGTGCTTCAACAAAAAGCTTTCGGGACTTTGTGTGCGCTTGTAGGCCAGCGTTCCGATGGAGCTGTACACCACGAGGATACTGATCAGCGAAAGCGCAAACACCACTGCCCAGATGACTTTGTCACCTTGCAGGTTCTTATCGGCCCATGTTTTTATTTTCTGCATAGTTCTGCTCCCTATTTTTTAAGCGCTTATGCCTTCCGTTTCCTTCTTCAAATCCAATACAGCTTGTCTGAACTGATCTCCCCGGTCTTCATAGTTCTTGAAGAGATCGAAGCTTGCACAAGCGGGCGATAACAATACTACATCGCCGGCTTCTGCCATGGCCAGCGCTTTGTGCACCAGCTCCGTCACACTTTGCGTTTCCTCTATACGCTTTACTGTTTTGCCAAAAAATTGTTTCAACTTCTCGTTGTCCTTTCCCAGGCAGATCAGCGCTTTTACTTTCTTCTTTACTTGTTCTTCAATCAACGAATAGTCGTTGCCCTTGTCTACTCCTCCCGCGATCCAGATGAGGGGCTTTTCATAGCTGCCCAATCCATACACCACGGAGTCGACATTGGTTGCTTTGGAGTCGTTCACAAATTCCACCCCGCGAATAACGGCCACACTCTCCAAACGATGGGGTGCATTTTTAAAAGTCTTCAACCCCTTGCGAATGCTCTCTACGCCCACACCGGCCAGATATACCGACGACACCGCGGCCATCGTGTTGATCAGGTTGTGGGGCCCCTTTAAGGTGGTGTCCGGTTGCGCGACCTGAAATTCATCCTTGAGTTTGAAATGCATGGTCGGTCCATCAGCATATACCGGCACGGCAGCATCGCGCTTTAACGACACTGGTGTTTGCTTAGGAACGATCGATCGCTTCTTCAACTCCGTAGCAATCACCTGGTCGTCGGCATAGTAAATGAAATGCTGTGACGCTTTCATTTTGCGAACGATCTGGAATTTGGAATCGATATAATTCTGCAAGGTGTATTCATAGCGATCCAGGTGATCGGGCGTGATGTTGAGCAACACGGCAATCTCCGGGTCAAATGTCTTTGTGCCGTCCAACTGAAAGCTGCTCATTTCGAGCACGTACCAATCAAACGACTCGGTGGCCACCTGGCGCGCCATGCTCTTGCCCACATTACCGGCAAGTCCCACATTGAAACCGGCTTCCTTCATCAGGTGATAGGTGAGCAAGGTCGTTGTGGTTTTGCCGTTTGTTCCTGTGATGGCGATGATCTTGGCGTCTGTATACTGAAAAGCAAATTCAATTTCATCGATCACCGGAATTCCCGCTGCCTTTGCTGCTTTGATCATCGGCGCTTTGTCGGGAATGCCCGGGCTCTTGATGATGTATGCGGCATTGAGGATCTTCGCTTCGGTGTGCGCGCCCGTTTCGTAGGCGATGTTCTCCTTGTCCAGCTCGGCCTTGTACTTGTCTTTGATAGGCCCCATGTCTGAAACAAAAACGTCAAAGCCCTGCGCTTTCGCGAGCAGTGCTGCTCCCGTTCCGCTTTCGCCTCCTCCCAATATGACTATGCGTTCGCTCATCTCAGTTTCAAAGTTGCCAGGGCCAGTATGGCCAACAATATGCCCACGATCCAAAACCGTGCAACGATCTTGGCTTCGTGGATGTTTTTCTTTTGATAGTGGTGATGCAACGGCGACATCAAAAATATTCTCCGTCCTTCACCGTATTTCTTTTTCGTGTATTTAAAGTACGACACCTGCAGCATCACGGAGAGTATTTCAACGAAGAATACTCCACACAACACCGGGATCAACAATTCCTTTCTCACCGCCAAGGCCAACACGGCAATGATCCCCCCCAAGGTCAGGCTTCCTGTGTCGCCCATGAACACCTGCGCGGGGTATGCATTGTACCAAAGAAAGCCCAGGCATGCACCCACGAACGCCGTACAAAAAATTACCAGCTCCGCCAGGTTCGGGATGTACATGATGTTCAGGTAGCTCGCAAAGTCGATACGACCCGAGAGATACGCGAGGATCGCCAACGTCAACCCGATGATGCCTGAGGTCCCTGCCGCGAGCCCGTCAATGCCGTCGGTGATGTTCGCCGCATTCGACACGGCGGTGATGATCAGGATCACCACCAGCACGTATATGATCCACGTATACTTGGCCGGCAAGAAGGGGATGATCTTGCTGTAGTCCATCTCGTTGTTCTTCACAAATGGAACAGTCGTTGTCGTGGACTTCACATCTTGATAGCCTGCGGGGCTTTCAAGCGATTCGTCTGCGTCCTGGACCTGCACACTGGATCGCGTCCCTGCACTCACTTCGCGCACCACAACGTTGTCGTTGAAATAGAGCGTGAACCCCACGATCAATCCAATGCCTACCTGACCGACGATCTTGAAACGGCCGGCCAATCCTTCCTTGTTCTTGCGGAATACTTTGATATAGTCATCCAAAAATCCGATCAACCCCAACCAGCACGTGGTGATGATCAACAGCGCCACATACACGTTGTCCAACTTGGCAAACAACAGCGTCGGAATGAGGATGGCCGCAATGATGATGATCCCGCCCATGGTGGGGGTACCTTTCTTTTGCATTTGTCCTTCCAGGCCGAGGTCGCGAATGTCTTCGCCCACTTGTTTTTTGCGCAGCGCGTGGATCAGGTTTTTACCAAACGTGATCGTGATCAACAACGACAGGAACGCTGCCATACCCGCGCGGAACGAGATGTATTGGAATACACCGGCTCCGGGTACGTCTAGTGAATCGAGATAGTTGAATAAATAGTACAGCATTCCTTAATTCTCAAAAAGTTTCAGCATGCGCTCCACCACCTCGCGGTCGTCGAACGGATATTTTATCCCTTTTATTTCCTGATACGTTTCATGTCCCTTGCCCGCGATGAGGATGATGTCGTGTTCCTTGGCCATCATGCACGCGGTTTTGATCGCTTCTTCGCGATCGGCCATCACCAGGGTCTTGCGCACCTCCGTAGGCATCACGCCGGCCTGCATCTCGCGGATGATCTCCATGGCGTCTTCGTCGCGGGGATTGTCCGAGGTGAGCACCACCTTGTCGCTGAGACGGCAAGCAATGGATGCCATCAACGGGCGTTTTGTTTTGTCGCGGTTTCCGCCACAACCCACTACGGTGATCACCTGCTCGGCACCGGTCCTGAACTGGGCAATGGTTTCCAATACGTTCTTCAGCGCATCGGGAGTGTGTGCATAGTCTACGATGGCCGTCACTTTCGATCCCGGCATCACCAACTCAAAGCGACCCACAGCGCCTTCCAACGACGACAGCTTCGTCAGCACCTCGTCGGATTCCTCTCCCAACAAAATAGCCGCGCCATACACGGCCAGCAGGTTGTAGGCATTGAAATCACCGATCAGCCTAAACCAAACGTTCTTGCCACCGATCTCCAACTCCAGCCCTTCGATCGAATTGGTGATGATCTTTCCTTTGAAGTCCACCATCTTCTTCAATCCAAAAGAATACTTGGAGGCTTTTGTGTTTTGCAACATCACCATACCGCGTTTGTCGTCGGCGTTCACCAACGCAAAGGCATCGCTGCTCAGTTCGTCGAAATATTTTTTCTTGGCCTTGATGTAGTTCTCGAACGTCTTGTGATAGTCGAGGTGATCGTGGGTAATGTTCGTAAACAACGCACCCACGAACTTCAACCCGGCAATGCGCTCCTGGTCCACGGCATGCGAGCTCACTTCCATGAACACGTGTGTGCACCCGGCTTTTACCATGCGATCCAGCAACTCGTTCAACTGGATAGGGTCCGGCGTGGTATGTGTGGACGGCACCACCTCCTTCATGATCTTATTCTCCACCGTCGACAACAACCCGGAGGGATGGCCCAGCGCAATAAAAAGCTTGTACAATAGCGTAGCCACCGTGGTCTTGCCGTTCGTACCCGTCACACCGGTGAGCTTCACTTTCTCACTGGGGTTGCCATAGTAGTTCGAGGCAATGATCCCCAACGCCTGCGCGCTGTTCTTCACGGTGACGTAGGTGATCTTGTCGTTGATGCTATCCGGCAGTTGTTCGCAAACAATGGCGGAGGCGCCCAGGTCGATGGCCTTCGCGATATACGCGTGACCGTCGGACTGCGTGCCTCTCACGGCGATAAATAAAAAACCTGCCTGCACTTTGCGCGAGTCAAAGCAAATACCCTTCACTTCACCGCTCATGTTGCCATAGCTGGAGGTGAGGGATACCTTGTACAATATGTCTTTCAGTTCGCGCACGTAGTGTTCTATCTTTTTTCTACTCTAAATACCTGTTATCCTAATTTAATAAATACCCGGCTGCCATGTCCCACACGTCCACCGGGTGCAAGGGATTGCTCTTTCACACGGCCCTTGCCTTCGTAAAACACTTTCAGGCCCGAGCTCTCTAATAAATAGATCGCATCCCGGAAGGTCATCCCCATCACGTCGGGTACTACATTTTTTCCGACGATGTTCTTCTTCCAATCCACGCCGTTCCCCACGCGCGACGAACGCACCCACTCCTCTTCGGTCAGCGAATGGTTCGACACGCCCAGCGCATTGCACAGCATGGTGAGCTCCTGTTGGTTGCCCGCACGGATCACGGGCAGCACGTCTTGTTTTTTAAACTTCTTCACATCCATGGGCTGGTGAAGATTCAAATCGCGGGCGTAGATGTTGTCGGCGATTTCCTTAAACACCGGCGCAGCCACGCTGCTTCCGTATTGATACCAGCCTCTTGGATTTTTGATCAGGACGATGGCGCTATACTTGGGCGCATGTGCCGGAAAATAACCCACGAAAGAGGTGATATACTTTTTCGTGTAGCGGCCGTGATCGAGGATCTGGGCCGTTCCGGTTTTTCCAGCAATGCGATAGTGCGTTCCTTTGATGTTCGATGCTGTTCCTCTCTCCACCACACCCTCCAGCAACGTCTGCAACTTATCCAGCGTTTTGTCGGAACAGATCTTTTTGTTGAGCACTTCCGTATCGAAAGATTCTTCCTCCTCATCGGCCCGGCGGATGGATTTCACAAACACAGGCTTGATCATCTTGCCGCCATTGGCCACGGCGTTGTACAAGGCGAGGGTATGCAACGGCGTGATCTCAAAACCATAGCCATAGGCCATCCACGGAAGGCTGATTCCGCTCCATCCTTTTTGTCCGGGGCGTTTGATCTTCGGGGTGGGCTCGCCGGCGATCTGCACGCCAAGGGGTTGTGATAACTTGAGCTTATCTACATAATCCACAAACTTCTGCGGACGCAATCCAAAATGTTTATCCACCAACTTGGCCATGGCCACGTTGGAAGAATGCTCGAAGGCCACTTGCACGGAAACTTTTCCCAAGCCGTTGTCTTCGTGATCGCGCACGGTCTTATTGTAGAACGTGGCCTCTCCATTTCCAGTGTCGATGCTATCGCTAAGTTCCACCGGGCTATCTTCCAGCAGGGCGATCATGGTTACCAGCTTAAAGGTCGAACCCGGCTCAAACAATTGGCCGGTCACAAAATTGAACCGCTCTAAAAAATTTCCATTTCCGTCGCTGCTCAGGTTGGAGATAGCTTTTATGTTGCCCGTCTCCACTTCCATCACCGCTACGAGGCCATCGTCGGCATTGTGTTGGCGCATGGCTTTTTGCAAGGCCGTTTCGGCTACGTCCTGCAAGTTCACATCGAGCGTGGTTTGTAGATCGAGACCGTCTACAGCTTTCACATTGTTGGCATCGAACACAGGCTTCCAGATGCCGCCGGCAATTTTTTGATAGTAAGCATAACCATCTTGTCCGCCCAACTGCTGGTTGAAGCTGTACTCCAACCCCACCCCTTTGTCGTTTTCATTGATATAGCCAATGGTGCGGCCGCTGAGGGTCGAGAACGGGCGGTAGCGCACGTCGATCTTTTCAAAGATGGCGCCGCCTCTCAAACGTCCCTCGCGGAAAATGGGCCAGCGCATCATCTCCTTTTTTTCCTGGTAGTCGATGTGCTTGCGGCTTAAGATCACATATTGTTTTCCTGTGGAGCGCGCGTCGTTCAGCATGCGCTTATAGTCTGTCTTCGACTTGTCGCCAAAGAAGCGCGCCAGGTGATAGGCTAGGGAATCCAGTCCTTTGGAAAACACTTCATCCTTTGGCAGCGTGGCGTCGAAGGCGATCTTGTAGAACGGCAGCGACGTGGCCAACAGGCTTCCGTTGTCGGAATAGATGTTGCCACGGGTGGCCTTCACGCGTTTATAATCAAAAGAAATCCGTTCGCCCATGGCGGCCCACTTCTCCCCCTGCACAAATTGAATGTGGCCTGTCTTCACCACCACAGCGATGGCAAACAGCACCACAAACAGGAATGCGACCCGTACTCTTAATAATATGGATTTCTTAATATTCACCTTCTTCTACTTCGATCTTATAGGGTGGTGTCAAACTTTCTTTCAATCCCAGGGGCTGCACTTTGCGGGCGACTTCCGATTGCTTGCTGGCAAACATGAGGTCGGCCTTCAGCGTGGTGTAGTCCGCGCGAAGGTCTTCCACCTCCGCCTGTATGCTGTTGATGCGCCGCACCGTTTTCTCGGCGTAATGTGTATTGCTGATATAGATCAATCCCAACGCCATAACAAACAATATCTTCGGGAGATATTGAACGGGAAAGCCTTCTTCGAAATAGCTCTCCAGCTTCAGCCGTTTTTCGAGACCGGAAAACATGCTGCTGCCGTTGCTTGTCGTGGCCGACGGCTGTGTGCTGCTGTTCCGTTTGGAAGGTTCCGTTCTGATCTTGAACTTATTTTCTATCATACACCTTTACCGTGATATTGTTCAAATCTTTTCTGCTATTCTCAACTTTGCACTCCGCGCCCGGCTGTTCCGGGCAATCTCTTCCTCCGTGGCTTCTACCGGCTTTCGCCCCACGGTTTGAAAAGGCTTGATCTCGTTCCCATAAAAATCCTTTTCCACTTCGCCAAACACTTTCCCTTTGATCATGTAGTTCTTCACCATCCGGTCTTCCAACGAATGATACGACATCACCACCAGCCGGCCGCCCGGCGCCATCACTTCGCCGCATTGGTGCAAAAAATCTTCAAGGGCTTTCATCTCCGTATTCACTTCGATGCGTAACGCCTGAAACACCTGGGCGAAATATTTATTCTCCTTTCCCCGCGGGGCGATGGACTGGAGGGCTGCTTTCAAATCTTCCGTGCGCGCAAAGGGTTTGTTCACCCGCTGCTGCGCCACCATGCGCGCGGCCGTCTTCGCGTTCTTCAACTCGCCATACATGCCAAAGAGCTTGTGGAGCTGGTCTTCGCTGTAGTCGTTCAAAACGTCGGCTGCAGTCTGTGACTGCGTCTGATCCATGCGCATGTCGAGCGGTCCGTCAAAGCGCGTGGAGAATCCCCGCGCCGGCGAGTCGATCTGGTGCGATGAGATGCCCAGGTCGGCCAGAATGCCGTTCACTTGCGTGACGCCATTCAGTTTCAGGTACCGCTTCATGTACATGAAGTTGGTTTGACAAAATGTAAAAGAACGGCTCTTGATCTGGTCTGCCTGCTGCCGGGCATCTTCGTCCTGGTCAAAGGCTATCAATCGTCCACCTTTCAGCTGCTCCAGAATTTTCATACTGTGGCCGCCACCGCCAAAGGTCACATCCACATAAATCCCTTCCGGGTCTATCTGCAACGCCTCGATGCACTCTTTCAGCATCACGGGGCGGTGATAGCTTCCTTCGTTGGGTGTGATCTTCTCTTTCATCGTCTTTTCACTTTGGCGATAAGCGGTTGATCACTATTTTTTTCTTCCGTCTCAGCATTTCAAGGATCCCGTCACGCTTTCTTTTTCTCTACCATAATCTTTCTCCAAGCGACCTCGGGCCGTTTAAGCCAGAAGACACTTTTCTCTCACACGCGACTCGTATTTTATCCTGATAACCGGTGATGCACCTGTTATTCATTCAAATACTTTTCAGCCAGCTTCGACAACTCACCCGGATCCTGGATCAAATGCTTCTCGTAGATGGAAGGATTCCAAACCTCGACTTTGTTGCCCATCCCGATGAGGATCACATCCTTGTCGAGCTGGGCATAGGTGAGCATGTTTTTCGGGATCACAAACCGGCCGTTGGCATCCAACTCGACGGTAGCGGTCCCCGAAAAGAAATTCCGCTGGAGTTTGCGGTATTCCTCGTTGAACTCACTCAAGCCTGAGATTTTCGAGAAGACCTTCTTGAACTCCACCATGGGGTAAATAATGAGGCAGGGCTCGAAACCACGGCGCACGACCAGCTCATTGCCACCCCCTTCGGGGAGCTGAGCCTTGATCCGCGAAGGCAGTACCAGCCTGCCTTTGGTATCGAGTTTACTCTCAAATTCACTGGTGAAGAAGGTCATAGACGTAGTGGTTGTCTTTTTCTCCTAAGCAAACATATGTAATTTTATACCACTTTCAACCACTTTACGCCACCTTTTTTCACTTTTTGGCACAATCTGACATAAAATGCCCACAAAAGGCACTTTTAGACGTTCGAAAATGAAGCGAAAGGGACGTTTCGGGAAGGTTAATCCTGGATTAAACCTGCCTTACACTGAATTTTGAGAGAATTTCAACCGTATGTTCTTCCCGAAATGCGGTGGGAGAAAGTGGGAGGACTTTTCAGGGATCTAAGGCTTCAACACCATTTTGTGCTTCGACCGGGCCTCAATCTCCTTTCGATCCATGAGCATCTGGCGGAATTTGCCGGTGGCGAACATCCCGGCCTGATCGGCATAAAAAGGGCTCATCACGTTGCCCGAATTGCCGGTTGGAGACACCGTTTCGCCCGAACCGACGTTGGCCAGATCGGTGATCTTGCGAAGCGCCGGCCCCCCGGTGACCGGAAAATACCCGGTGGTGTCCAAATAAAAATGCAGGTTATTGATCACCTCCATGCCGCCTTCCACTTCAAATGGACCCACGCTGAAAAGGGGATCGAGCAATTTCACCTTGCCCAGTGGGTGGTTGTGTTTGAGCGTGTGAATTTTGCCCCAGGTCCATCCCGCAGGGTGGACTCCACTGGACTCTGTCAGCAAAGCAATGGTGTTCTGTGCCGCCTGGGCAAAAATATCCTGGCGTGTTTCTTTTTTATCTTTTGTATCCACATTGTCCCACCAGGCCGACGCATCGTGTAAGATCAGGATGCCATACGAATTTTTAGTGATCGACGTAGCCAATATCGATCGCAAGGCTGTGTCACCCAATTCGTCTTTCATGCCCAGAAAATAGATCTGCGAAAGCATGTTGTAATAGATCGAGGGCGCTATGTCCGTGGTCTTATGGCTGCCATCCCATCCATTCAATGCGTTGACGAGTGGTTCAAATGCCGGGTTCGACGATTGCTTGAGCACCGCAGCAATTTCCTTGGCCACGTCAGGGTGCATGATCGACACATGATCCAGGTTTATTTTTTTGAAATCGGCGGGCTCCCAGGTGGATTGTTGCTCCAGCAATGCTTTGATCCTGCCCGATCTTCCCTTTGGATAATAATAACCCGGGTACAACACACCCTCGACGCTGTCGGGTTGATTGTTGGCCGAATACACATAGCCCCACGGTGGGTTTATGGCTTGGGGATTTTTCGAAAAATCATAAAATCCTAAATATTCGTCACTGCCGCTGCTGCCGTCGAGGAAAAATTTCGAAGCAACGTGTTTGGCACGGATGGGCAACTTCGCCACCGCCCACCAGGCAATGTTCTTGTCGCGATCGGCGTACATCAGGTTGAGACCCGGTGCCGAAAATATCGATGCGGCTTTCCGGGCATCCGCGAAGGTCCCTGCGTGATTGAGCCGGTATACAGCCTGCAACGCTTCGTTTTCTTCGTGCAGCAAAAGCCACCACAACGCCACGGGATCATCGGTTTTGTTTTCGGTGAGCTGGCTGTTGAAGACCGGGCCATGCCGCGTGGTTTTCACTTCCAGGATCTCGTCGGGCTGACCTTTCACTTTGATGATCTCCTTGCGCACCTCCATATCTTCCCAGGCATCTTTGAATTTCACCTGGTTTGCATTTTGGGGATTCAAAGTCTCGATAAAAAAGTCGGTGTCGTCGTTTTCAAACATGGTGAGTCCCCAGGCGCAGAAATCGTTGTTGCCCAGCAAGCCGAAGGGGACACCGGCCAGGTGGTGACCATAAAGCCGGAAGCCCGGATATTCGATGTGCGCTTCGTACCATACAGCGGGTTGTCCAAAGCCAATGTGCGTGTCGTTGGCTAAGATGGGAAATCCGGATTTTGATTTTTCAGCAGATACAGCCCAACCGTTGCTGCCTTGCCACATCACTACGGGAATTTTTTCAAGGCTTTCGTTCAGGAACGAGATCAACGAATCGCGCCCACGCGTTTTGCCCTGCCCCGCGAAATTCCTGATCAACACGGCATCGGCTGGATTCTGAACGGCAAAGTCTTTCAAGTATTCATCTCCCAGTTCGGTCCTGATTTTTTGCAACACCGGGTCGATGCGCAAGCCCTCGGCAAAACCAAACGACATAAAGCCTACGGCGAGATAAATATCTTCCGGGGTGAACTCCGTTTTCGGAATACCGATAAGGGTGAATTCAAGGGGAGTTTTCCCCGTTTTAATGTAGTGATTGATCCCCTTTTGATACGCCAATGCCGCCCGTTGAAACGCGGACGTGTCGGATGATAAGAACTTCTGCGCATGTTGCTTGGCAAACTGGTTAAGGCTCAGTGTGCGAAACAGTTTGTCTACCTTCAGCAACTCCGGGCCTAATATTTCCGCCAACCTTCCGGCTGCAGCCCGGCGAAGCATTTCCATTTGAAAGAGGCGGTCTTGTGCATGCACATAGCCGAGTGCGAAATAGGCATCCTCCTCATTTTGCGCATAGATGTGCGGGACACCATAATCGTCGAACAACACCTCCACTTCCGATCTCAGACCGGCAACCTTCAAGGTACCTTCGTAGTCAGGTGCCGTGGTTCTCATGTAGATATATATTCCGGCCACCAAAACGATCACAAGAATTACCAAACCGATCAAGACACGTTTCATGAGCTTCATGCTGGAAGAATTTTTATTTACGTTTGAGGCACACCCAATTTTGCCAGGATTTCAACGGTATGTTCGCCCAAATGCGGCGGCGGAAGAAGGTGGGTGGATTTTTCCGACATCGGCTGGGCCGCATAGGTCTTGACGCCCAGGCGATCTACCGAACGGAGAATCATTTCCTGTGCCTCGGGGGTTTCGAATACATTTTGCACCGTGCTGATGCGACCGCCCGGGATCTTGCGGTCGCGAAGGGCTTGGACGAGGTTGGCCGATGATTGCTGACCTATCTTTTCACGGAGCACCGTGTTGAGCTGCGGCCGGTTGGCCACCCGGGCCGGGTTGGTCACGAAGCGCGGGTCGTTTGCCGTTTCCGCGATGCCCAGCACGGCGCAGAGATCCGAAAACTGGCGATCGTTACCCACCGACAGCAGGAATTCGACACCGTCGGCCGTCTTGAACACATCGCCGTACGGAGCAATATTGGGGTGCGCCGACCCTTTTTTCTCCGGCACCTGGCCGGCAACCAGCCAGTTGGTAGCCTGGTTTACCAAGGAAGCCACGGCCGCCTGGATGAGCGACACCTCCACAAACTGGCTGCCGCCGGTCTTTTGCTGTCGCAGCATGGCCACTAAAATGCCTTCCTTTAGGTGATGTCCGGCCAGCACATCGATCAACGCCACGGGCATCTTCAACGATTCGCCGCCAGGCATCCCGTTCATATACATAAAACCCGCCTCTGCCTGGATCACGGCATCGTAGCCCACACGGGCATCGTGCGAGCCATAACCGGTGATCTGACCATAGATCAGGTTGGGCTGGAGTGTTTTGAGGGTGTCATAGTCCACCCCAAGCCGGGCAGCGTCGCCGGGTTTATAGCTGGCAATGACGATATCGGATTGGCGGACCAGGGCGTGGACCGTCCGGCGGCCTTCGTCGGTGTCGAGCTTTACGGCGATGGACTTTTTGCCAAAGTTCACGGCACAGAAATAGGCCGAGCGGTCGTCGGTTTGTTCGCCGGCGGCCTTCCAGGTGCGGGTCACGTCGCCACCCGATGCGGGGTTTTCGACCTTGATCACTTCCGCGCCGAGCTCTGCAAAAAACTGGCCTACACTGGGGCCGGCCAATACAGTGGCCAATTCCAATATTCTCAGGTGCTCAAACATGTATCTATATCGTTTGAAAGAGACGATTAAAGGCAAAATCCTTACTTCGGCTCAAATTGTAAATCATTTCTCGCATTTTTGTGTTTTGGCCATTACAAAACATTGAAAATGAAGCGAATTGTTATTGCTGCACTCACCCTTGTCAGCCTGGCGGGATGCCTCGCAAAAAAAGAAACGCAGCAAGTATTAAAGACCGGCACCTGGCGCGCCACCATCGAAATACAAGGCCAGCCCTTGCCCTTCAATCTCGACATTGAAAAAGACAACGCCGACGGCTACGATGTGTACCTGCGCAATGCAGAAGAACGTCTGCTCCTGGATGAAGTGACGGTGAACGGCGATTCAGTCGATATCGTCCTTCACGTGTTCGACGCCGACATCAAAGCACGCATCAAAGGCGATACGCTGCAGGGGGAGTTCATCAAGAACTACGAGAAAGATTATAACCTTCCCTTCCTGGCGGTATACGGACAAACCTATCGCTTTGAAAAAGGTCTGAAGCAGGACAGCGTTCCCGACTTCAGCGGCAAGTATGCCGTGAACTTCATTCACGAGACCGACACCACGGTAGCGGTAGGCATCTTCAAACAAATCGGCGATAGCGTGACCGGCACGTTCCTGACCCCCACAGGCGACTACCGTTACCTGCAAGGCAACGTAGCCAATGGCATGATGCAACTGAGCACATTCGATGGCAACCACGCCTATATCTTCACCGCCATCAAAACACCCGAGGGCAAACTGATGGGCGAATACTACTCCGGCAAGACCTGGATGGAATTCTGGGAAGGCGAAAAAAATGACAACGCCGCACTCCCCGACGCCGAGAAACTCACCTTCCTGAAAGAAGGCTACGAGACCGTCGCGTTCACCTTTCCGGATGTGACCGGCAAAAAAGTGAGCCTGACCGACGACAAGTACAAGAACAAAGTGGTCATCCTCCAACTCTTCGGAACGTGGTGCCCCAATTGTATGGACGAAACAAAATTCCTGGCACCGTGGTATAAAGAAAACAACAAGCGCGGCGTCGAGATCATCGGCATGGCGTATGAGCGCAAACCTGATTTCGAGTATGCCAGCGGCCGCGTGAAAAAAATGGCCGAGAAGCTGGGCGTGACATACGACTTTGTGATCGGTGGCACAAACGACAAGGCCCTTGCCTCGGAAACCTTGCCGATGCTGAATGCCGTGGTAGCATTTCCCACCACCATATTCATCGGTAAAGACGGCAAAGTGAAGAAAATTCACACCGGGTTTTCCGGACCAGGCACGGGACTTTATTACGAACAGTTCGTACAGCATTTTAACGAAACCGTAAATGAACTTTTACGGGAAGATGCGACTTCTACGATTACACCATAGTTTCGTAATTTTATAGGGATATGAAGAAAAGAGTTGTTGTCGGTTTGTCGGGAGGAGTGGACTCCAGCGTCACGGCGTACCTGTTGAAAGAACAGGGCTACGAAGTGATCGGCATGTTCATGAAGAACTGGCACGACGACACCGTGACCATCAGCAACGAATGCCCCTGGCTGGACGACAGCAACGACGCCATGATCGTGGCACAGCATCTGGGCATTCCTTTTCAAGCCATCGATCTCAGCAAGGAATATAAAGAGCGCATCGTCGACTATATGTTCGCCGAATATCAGGCCGGGCGCACGCCCAATCCCGATGTGCTGTGCAACCGTGAGATCAAGTTTGATATTTTTCTACAGACCGCTTTAAAACTGGGCGCCGAATATGTGGCCACGGGTCACTATGCGCGCAAAGATTCTTTTGAGAAAGACGGCAAGACCGTATACCGGTTGCTGAGCGGCAAAGATCCCAACAAAGATCAAAGCTATTTTCTTTGCCAACTCACGCAAGAACAATTATCGAAGGCGCTGTTCCCCATCGGCGAATTGCTGAAGCCGGAAGTGCGCGCCATCGCGAAGAAGATCGATTTGGTTACGGCCGATAAAAAAGATTCACAAGGGCTCTGCTTTGTGGGCAAAGTGCACTTGCCTGATTTCTTACAACAACGCCTGCAACCCAAAACGGGCAAGGTGATCGAGATCGATGCGGAAGCCGCCGTTTTCAAAAATGGTTATGCGGCCGATGATCTCCGTTCGCTTTCTGCGCACTACGAATTGGCACCCGAACAAGGTGAAGTGATCGGCGAACACAAAGGCGCTCATTACTACACCATCGGGCAGCGCAAAGGCCTCAACCTCGGCGGCTTTGAAAAGCCGTTGTTTGTGATTGGCACAGACACTGAAAAGAATGTGATCTACACCGGCATGGGAGAAGATCATCCCGGACTTTATCGCAAGGCGTTGTTTATTCCGAACAGCGACGAGCACTGGATTCGCAAAGATCTTGCCTTAGCGGTGGGTGAGTCAAAAGATTATCTCACGCGCATCCGTTACCGTCAGCCCTTGATGGGGTGCACGCTGCACAAGAGAGAAGAAGGGCTATACATCACGTTCGAAAACCCTCAAAAAAGTATTACGCCCGGACAATTCGCCGCATGGTATGATGGCGAGGAATTGATTGGATCGGGTGTTATTTCGTAACTTTCAAAATACCCATTACACTCTTTTCGATGAATACGATCGGCCGCGAGGCGTAAGAAATATGCCGAGGCCAATGAACCCGTTAGCAACATGAATTACTATCAAATTCTGGGTGTGCGTGAAGATGCCGGTTACGACGAAATCAAGCGAGCATACCGTAAGCTCATGAAAATTTACCATCCCGACAAAAATTCGACGGCAGCTGCGGCAGAATTCTCAAAAAAGATTAACGAAGCTTACGAGGTGTTGTCCGACACGTTGAAACGTGCCCAATACGACACACAACGACACTACACGTCCTCCAGTCGATATGCTTACCAGGACGCTTATCGTGAAACCAGCGACCGCGAACGTAGAGAAGCTGAGGCGCGACGGCAACGGGAAGCGGAAACGTGGAGACGCTACCGGCAAAAACAGGAAGAGGAGACAAAGGCGGGGAAACACCAACGGCGACAGGCTATCTATCCGGTCATTCGATGGCTCAACCTGGCAGTTGCAATAGTTTCGTTACTCTTCCTTTTGGACAACTACGTTTCGGTTACCCGCAACAGCAGCATCACAGCGGGCTGGCGTGTGGGCCTTACCGGAGGAGATACCGTGGATTTTTTACGCGACAACCACCTTGCGTTCGAGTTGCCCAAAGGCGTTCGCGTGAATTATGATTACGATCGGGATTCACTGCGCATGCCTGTACAATTCACCATTTCATCCGTGCGCCACGTCGCCAAATCGGTAGTGATCAAAGATGGTAACAGGCTCGTTCAAATTCCGTTGACCTCAACGGATTATCAAAGCACCCCATTTTGGTGGATGCTTTCTTTGTTATGTTCCGTGGTTGTTCTGTTTTGTAAAGACTATACGGATACCGCTTATAAGCTTGCGCTTGTTTCGCTCGGTCTTTTGTTGTTTGCCTGGATGTCTTTTTCAGGACACCACGGCGAGCAATTTTATCGATAACTTAGGGAAATTATATTCGTGACCTACTACGAGATCCTTGGCATTTCCGGCGCGGCATCGATCGAAGAGATCAAGACTGCCTATAGCAGGTTGATCAGCACACACCCTAACGAAGTGAACCATGCGGTCGTACAGTTGAAAGAAGCTTATGGCGTACTCTCCGACCCCGTTCGAAAACAGCAATACGATCATAGTCTCTATGGTCCCCCACCACAGCCTGTTGTGGAGTATGAAGAGGATCCGCGAGGCGTTTATCGCCGGGAATACATTCAACGAAAGCAACGCGAAAAACAAGAGGAAGAGCGACGACTGGATCGGCAGCGACAGAACATTTTCCGGATCATGCGACGAGTCAATTTTGTTATTCTCGCTTATGCGGTTCTCTTGACGATCGACTATTGTTTGCCCGCTAGAGTTTACCAGGAAGTAGGCGTGGACGGCTGGCAGAAGACTTTTGGTCGAAGGCGTGGGAAGGGAAACCTTGTCTACAGCTTCATGGAAACGACGCACTTCACCTTGACCGTTTCCTACGAACTTCTCCAACGCTACGACTTTGACGCAAAGGAGAAAGAGCCGCTCGTGGTCAAGGCAACCCAGATTTGCAGAATACCAACAACCGTGTCACTCGCCGGTAAAGAGTCAACGCAGACCTATCGTGTTCTCAGTTCACCCTTTTCCGATGGCATCGCACGCCCCTTGATCCTTCTGATTGTGACCACTATGATACTTTTGTTTCGAAAGTATTCCTATGTCAACTATATGAACTGCTTTATGCCGGTACTGCTGTTCTTCCTGATGGTTCCGCCCTGGTTCCATTTCTAAGATTCTCTGAATCCACTCACCCCACCGGAAACAATAAACTTCATAGCTGTAGGCCCCGAGATATTCAAAGGCTTGATGTTCTCTTTCGAGACAAAATAATGAAAGCCCGAAAAGGCATACGAATGGGGAAAGTAAACCACCACCATATCGGTCAACCCCAGTTCCGTCAGGTCGGGCTGGGTGATGAAGCCGATCTGGTATAGATTATTATCCTTGTTGATGCGCACCAGCACCGGCTTGTTGAATTTCTTTTTATCGCCCACGAAGGCGCCCAGCAAATCTTTTACAGCCGAGTAGATCAATTTCACCAAAGGAATTCTGTTCATCCCGTGATCGAACCAATCCGCCACCGTCTTGAACGCAAAGTTGGTGGTCAGGTATCCAAAGCCGGTGATCGTAATGATGATGATGGCAAATCCCAATCCCGGGTAGGGAAGATTCAGTAGTTTATCGAGACTTTGAAAGGAGAAGTATATAAAATAGGCCGTAGCAACAAGGGGTACGATAAAAAGCGTACCGCTAAAAAAGTAACGAATAAAACGCCTGAAAGTACTATCCATGGGGTTACGTTTACACTACTCTCCTACTCCTTCAAAAAAAATCCACTGATCAGTGCAGCACGATCATTTTGGCAAGCGCCAGGCGTACCACCTCGTCCACTTGTTCTTCCAGGGTGACGTGCGTGGTGTCGAGCACGAGCGCGTCGTCTGCCTGGCGGAGTGGACTTTCCTTGCGGGTGGTGTCGATCTTGTCGCGTTGTAAAATATTCTCCACCACGTCGTCGAGGTCGACCATCTGGTTTTTCTCCAGTAGTTCGCGTTGTCTTCGAAAAGCGCGCGTCAACAAGTCGGCCGTCATGAAGACCTTCAGGTCGGCCTGGGGAAACACCACCGTGCCGATGTCGCGGCCGTCCATGACCACGCCGCGTTCTTTTCCCAGGCGTCGTTGTTGCTCCACCATGGCCACGCGCACTTCTTTGATGGTGCTCACGGGGCTTACCATTTCCGATACGCGCATGGTGCGGATGGTCTTTTCAACGTTGAGACCATTGAGATAGGTTTCCGATTTGTTTTTTGTACTGATCTTAAAGGTAATATGAATATCCTGTAGCGCACGGGCCACCTCCTTGGGGTTGGTCATGGCCACATGGTGGTCCAGGAAATAGAGCGTGACGGCGCGGTACATGGCACCGGTGTCGATGTAGCGATAGCCGAGAATATTGGAGACCTCTTTTGCCGTACTGCTCTTTCCGCAAGCCGAATATCCGTCGATGGCGATGACGATTTTACGAAAGTTCATCAGCAATCCTTTTGAGGACAAGGGATCGGTTTTCCGGGTTTCAGCTTTTTATGCTTTTTGGCATGATGCGACGACGAGCAGGCTTCCACCAGAAGTACCAGCACCATCAGGAGGGAAAAACGAATAATTCTCTTCACAGTGTTGCTATTGTTTGGACCAAAAATAGGGCAAATGATGCCACAAACCTTTCTCTCCGACACTTTATTTTGACCACTTGGCCAAAATCCAGCCCCTGCCGGCGCGTTTCCGCACACCGCCCGCCGTCACCCTGCCGGTTGGTCCGGGATGGAAAAATAGATGTTTGTACCCGCATACCCCATGCTTTTACCGGTGTGCTTTAGTAAATTGTAAAAAAAACAAGGTGTAATGGAAACGAATGATCAAGGCAAAAACGAAAAGACCTTCAACAATTTCGGCAAAAAAATAGACGATTTCATGGTCGAGCTCAACGAAGCCGGCGAACGACTGCAAAAGGAATTCCATCTAAAATACGAAGAACTGAAAGTGTCGGCCGAGAAAATGCGCAACGACGCCGAGAACAAAGAGCGCTGGCGCGAGGTGGAAGCCAGTCTGAAAAAGGCCGGCGACGAATTAAGCAACGCCTTCAAGGCGGCCTTCAAGAAGAAGGAAGATCCGAAGTGATCACATCCCTAAAAAGAAAATCGTTGCGCCCTGTATAGGCGCAACGATCTACTATTCATACCCGGTTATTACACCTTTGCCAATTTCCATTTTCCCTGCCGAAAAATGATGATGCCGGCAATCGCCATGAGCGATTCGGCAATGGCGATGGCAGCATACACGCCTCTCGTGCCCACATGGAATCTCTCCGCCAGCAAATAGGCCAACGGAATTTGAAAAAGCCAGAAGCCCACAAAGCTGATCACCGTAGGTGTGCGCGTATCCCCTGCTCCGTTGAACGACTGGTTTATCACCATGCTAAACGCATAGAAGACATAGCCCAGTGAAACAATTTGCAGACACTCTGCACCTTGTTCAATCGCGATGGGATCTATGGAGAACAAGCCAATGATCGGCCGCGCCAGCAGAAAGAACACGATCGTAACACTTCCGAGGAAAACCATATTAAAGAAGGCCGCT
This sequence comes from Chryseolinea soli, assembly GCF_003589925.1. Classification (NCBI taxonomy): domain Bacteria; kingdom Pseudomonadati; phylum Bacteroidota; class Cytophagia; order Cytophagales; family Fulvivirgaceae; genus Chryseolinea; species Chryseolinea soli. The sequence goes on from NZ_CP032382.1 coordinate 334,677, forward strand.
CTCCATGCCGATTGCTCTGCACGTTCAGGATGACCTGCCCCCAGATTTTGCCCCACCAAGGTTGCCGCTGCATTGGCCATTCCCCACGCCGGCAGGATCGCGAATACGATTACGCGAATCGCAAACGTATAGCCTCCCAAAGCAGCTTCTCCAAAGCTGGACATGATGCGATTCAAAAAGATCCAACTGCCGGACCCGATTAGGAACTGGCCCGTGCTACCGGAAGATATCACCATGAGGCGCCAAACAATCTGCCACTGGGCCACCAGGTGTTTTGCATGAAGCTTGATGATCCCGTTCCCTTTCACCAAATGATAGAGTTGAAAAAGCACGCCAATGCTCCGGCCGGTGGTCGTCGCGATGGCAGCACCCTCCACACCAAAGGCTGGGACGGGCCCTAATCCAAAGATGAAAATCGGATCGAGGATCATGTTCACGAGGTTCGCCAGGATCAGCGATCGCATCGCGATAGAGGCATCACCCGCACCGCGAAAAACACCATTGATCAGGAACAGCAACATGATCGACATGTTTCCGGTGATCATCCACTTCGTATAGCCGGAGTTTTTTTCAATAAGCGATTCACTGGCCCCCATGAGGCGCAGCAAGTCCTCCGAAAACAAGACCCCAACCACACTGATCGCGAGCGACAACATTACCCCCAGCAAAATTGCCTGAGCCCCAGCTTCCTTGGCTGATTCAATATCTTTCTCGCCCACGCGGCGCGCGACCATGGCCGTGGCACCTATGCCCAGGCCCATCGCCAGAGAGTAAATCAAGCTGAGTAAAGACTCGGTCAAGCCGATGGTAGCGATCGCGCTGTTATCGTGCAACTGGCCGACAAAGAAAGCATCGACCACAGCGAACAGCGACTCCATGGCCATCTCCAGCACCATCGGAATGGATAAAAGAAGAATGGCCTTGTCGATGCTTAAGACAGTATAATCCTGTTGATCTCCTCTTATCGCTTGTTTGAAAAGTCGAAAAAAGGAATTGACTTTTATAGTAAATGACATGAAATGACTTTAAAAGATTGAGAAAAAAAAAATAAAAAAGAGACGAGCCTCCCGTAGCGGGGCTGTTAGAGAAGGGGACGGACCATATCCGTCATGGAGAAAGCGAGGGTGTTCATAGGCGTAATGATTGCGCTTGCATTGGCTTACGTCAAAACGCGGTGAAAGGTTGGGATTTCGCCGGAACAATTTCAAAATAAGTTCAGTCCCGGAGGCCCGAACGGTTAACCTCCACGATCCAAAATTCCATAAAAAAGAAAAAGACCACCCGAAGATGGCCTTTTCATTTACGGGTTATGTTGATTCCTTATTAATCCTTTTGAACGCTGCTCGCACCCGACACATTGGAGTTCACCGAAGGATTTCCGCGATACAAAATAGAACTGGCACCTCCGGCAACGGCCTTGAGCTCATCCGAAACCGTAACCTTCCCGCTACTGGCCCCCGATATATTGATGTCGGCCTTGCCCACGGGATAATCAAACGCACTCAAAACCGATGCACCCGACACTTCCGCTTTCAATTCATCGCCTAACCCGAAGAGATGCAGGCTGGAGGCACCAGACAGCACGAGGTTGACCTTGCGATAGCCCGCGTCCAGTTGTGATACCGATGCGCCCGAAAGGTAAATGTTCAGATCCTCGTCGCTTTCGAAGCCGATGATCCGGGATTCGGTAGCGCCGGAGAAGTTCACTTCCTTCAGCGTGGGCATGGTGATGGTGATGTAGGTATCGTGATGGCGGTTGGCGTTGTCATCGAATTTGATGATGAGCGTGCTGCCGCTTTTGAATACGTCGAGGTCGTTCAGGTTGCGGCGATCGCCGCGGATTTCGATGCTAAACGTGTTGGCTTGCTCCACACGAATGTTGAAGGCACTACCCATTTCCAGGCGATCGAAGTCTACGAGGGAGTAGGTTTCCGTGGATTCCTGCAGAGGGCCGGGATCCTCGGTATGGTTGCAGCCCGTCAGCGCGACCACGAGGAGACATAGTGAGACCGAGAGCGTTTTGATGTACTTCTGCATAAGGGGGTTCATTTGGTTTCCCCGTTAGGACAACCGGGATTAGAGTTACCCCTATGCTGAATGAAAAAAATGCAGAACCTGATTTCTTAGGCGATGGAAATCGTCTTCACATTCACAAATTCCTTGATCCCTGCTTCCGAAAGCTCCCTTCCATAACCGGACTTCTTAGTTCCCCCAAACGGCAACCGCTGATCGGATTTCATCAACGCATTAATAAATACCGACCCCGATTCCACTTCCCGCGCCAGGCGTTCGCCCCTTTCAATATCTTTTGTCCAAATGGAAGCACCCAACCCATACCGGCTGGCGTTCGCCAATTTCACCGCCTCCTCTTCCGTGCGCGCCGTGATCACGGCCGCCAGGGGCCCAAAGGTCTCCTCATCAAACGCCGGGATGCCGGGTTTCACTTGATCCAATAATATAGGCTGGACGTTCGCTTGCTGGCGTTGCCCGCCGGTGACTATCCTGGCACCCAATTTCACCGACGCGTTCAATTGTTTCTCCAGCGTCTCCGCCAGGTCAACCCGCGCCACGGGGCCCATCGAAATGTTGCCATCAAAAGGATCGCCCTGGCGCAAGGCTTTAATATTTTCGGCAAAGCGGCTCATAAACTCTTCCTTCACTTGTTCCACAACAATAAACCGCTTGGCGCTGATACAGGATTGCCCCGCATTTTGCATCCGCGACTGCGTGGCGATCTTTGCCGTCTTCTCCAGGTCGGCATCCGCCAACACAATAAAGGGATCGCTGCCTCCCAGCTCAAGTACTGTTCGCTTGATGTGTTTTCCGGCAATCGCCGCCACCTGCGAGCCCGCAAACTCACTTCCCGTCAATGCCACGCCCTGAACGATATCGGATTCTATAACACTCTCAATGACCTTGTTGTCGATCAACAGCGATTGAAACACACCCTCGGGGAAACCTGCTTCACGAAACACCTGCTCCAGCAGCAGTGAACATTTCGAAACGGTCGACGCGTGTTTCAGCAAGCCCACGTTTCCCGCCATCAGCGCCGGGGCAGCAAACCGGATGACTTGCCAGAACGGAAAATTCCACGGCATCACGGCGAGTATGGCGCCCGTTGGGTGGTGCGACACCAGGCTTCTGCGGGCATCGGTGGCGATGATCTGGTCGGCAAGGAATTTCTCGGCGTTGTTCGCGAAGAACTCGCAGGCGCCGGCGCTTTTTTCGATTTCGGCGCGGGCCTCACCGATCACTTTGCCCATCTCCAGCGTGATGGTGCGGGCATATTCTTCTTTGTTTGCCCGCAGCAAGGCGGCGGCCTTCTGCATGAGCGTTGTGCGCTCGGCAAAGGTGGTGCGCTTCCAGCTTTGATAGGCTTTGCCGGCGGTGTCAAGTTTTTTTTGAACCGTGGAGGCATCCATGGGCTGAAATTCTCCAACGACAGATTGATCAAAAGGGTTGATGGATCGTAGCATGGTGGAATTAACGTTTGAGCGTTCAAAAAGATTAACAGCAAAAAGAAAAGCCAGGTTCATCACCTGGCTTTTGCTCTATCGATTAACAGCGGAAAATTATCCGATGGCTATGCGTTTGAATTCGGCGACCGTCAATCCCTTCGTCACACTGTCGAGGTATTGGGCTACCGTTTTGGAATTGTCTTTCACAAAGATCTGGTGCAGCAGGGTGTTGTCCTTGAAGAACTTCTGCAGCTTGCCTTGTGCGATCTTGTCCACCATGTTGGCAGGCTTGCCTTCGGCGAGGATCTGTGCCTTGGCGATCTCCAGTTCTTTTTCAATGATGCTGGTATCGACCGACTTCTCGTCGATGCCCACAGGGTTCATGGCTGCGATTTGCATGCCCACGTCCTTGCCGGCTTCAGTCACGTCCTTGCCGTTCACGCCTTTCAGCGAAACGAGCACGCCCAGTTTGGAACCAGCGTGGATATACGGAACGATGGCTTCGCCTTTCATGTGAACATACTCGCTCACTTCGATCTTCTCACCGATCTTGCCCACCAGCTCTACGATCTTGTCGTTGATGGTGAGGTCGCCAGCTTTCAGGGTCAACAGCGCCTCCTTGTCGGCGGGCTTGTTGGCGAAAGCGGTTTCGGCGATCAGTTTGCCGAGGAATTGGAATTCTTCGTTTTTACCAACGAAGTCGGTTTCGCAGTTCAGGGCGATGAGCACGGCTTCTTTGTTGTCGTTGCTCACTTTAATGAATACCGAACCTTCTTTGGCATCTCTATCAGAACGGGAAGCAGAAACTTTCTGTCCTTTCTTTCTCAGGATTTCAATAGCTTTTTCAAAATCGCCGTCGGCTTCGGTGAGGGCTTTTTTACAATCCATCATGCCGGCGCCGGTCATTTGGCGAAGCTTGTTTACATCTTGTGCTGAAATTGCTGACATAATTATTTTTTTGATTTACGAGTGGTTGAATGTGGATCGGCTTTAAACAAATCGTCCTACCAGCTTCTGTGTTGCAAAGCGGCAGGACGACCAAAAGCTTAATATCGTAATGGAAATTATTTTGCTTCTTCTACTGCTTCGTCAACGCGTCTTTTTTCATCCTCGTCTTTCTTGTGCGCAGCATCTTCCTTGTCTTTCTTGCGCTCCATCAGCGATTCTTCGATCACCTTGCCAACGTGTTTGGTCAGGATCGAGATCGATTTGAAAGCATCGTCGTTGGCCGGGATCGGAAAATCCACGCCGGAAGGATCGGAGTTGGTATCCACCAGTGCAAACACGGGGATGTTCAACTTTTGAGCTTCGGTTACAGCGATGTGTTCGCGTTTTACGTCGATCACGAAAAGGGCTGCAGGCAGTCTGTTCAGGTCGGCGATACCGCCCAACAGTTTTTCAAGCTTTGCTTTCTCGCGGGTGATCATGAGACGTTCGCGTTTCGCCAGGTTGGTGAACGCTTCGTCTTTCATGAGTTTCTCGATCGACGAAAGTTTCTTCAGCGACTTGCGGATCGTAGCGAAGTTGGTGAGCATACCACCCAACCAGCGTTCGGTCACGAACGGCATGTTGAGGCGTTTTGCTTCTTCGGTTACGATGTCTTTCGCCTGTTTCTTCGTTGCCACGAACATGATCTTGCGACCGGAGCGAACGATGTTTCTCAGGGCGAACGTTGCCTCATCGAGGCGCGCCAGGGTTTTGTTCAGGTCGATGATGTGGATGCCGTTGTTTTCCATGAAGATGTACTCCGACATCTTCGGGTTCCACTTGCGGGTAAGGTGACCAAAGTGTACACCTGCATCCAACAGTTCCTGATATGTTAATTTTTCAGCCATTCTCTTTAATCGATTAACGCTTGCTAAACTGGAATCTTCTTCTTGCTTTTCTTCTACCCGGCTTCTTGCGCTCTACCATACGGGAGTCGCGGGTCATGAAGCCTTCCTTGCGGAGAGTAGGTTTGTTTTCGGGGCTGATCTCTACCAGCGCCCGCGCAATGCCTAAGCGCACGGCTTCGGCCTGTCCTGTTATGCCACCGCCTTCAACATTCACAGTAACATCGTAGCTGGCCTCCAGTTTCAATGCTGCCAAAGCTTGTTTCACCAGGGTCTGGTGAATTTCGGAAAGGAAATATTCCTTCAGCTCGCGGTCGTTTATTTTGATATCTCCTTTGCCCGGCTTTACATAAACCCGTGCGATGGAGGTCTTTCTTCTACCGATGGTGTTAACAATCTGCATGTATCAGAACTTTATTTCTTTTGGTTGTTGCGCTGTGTGAGGGTGCTCTGCTCCGGCGTAAACGTGGAGGCTTCTGTAAAGCTCGCTGCCCAGTCTGTTCTTAGGGAGCATACCGCGAACGGCATGTTCGATGAGGCGCTCAGGGTGCTTGGAACGGATCATTGTGGGCGTATGCTCACGTTGTCCACCGGGATAGCCCGAGTGCGTGAACAGGACGCGGTCGGTCCATTTCTTGCCAGTCATTCTCACTTTCTCGGCGTTGATAACGATAACATTGTCACCGCAATCTACGTGCGGGCTGTAGCTGGCTTTGTGCTTTCCACGAATGATGTGGGCAATCTGGCTCGCTACGCGACCGAGAACCTGACCGTTTGCATCAACCACGACCCAGCCTTTTTCTACTGTGGCTTTGGTTGCGTAGGCTGTTTTATAGCTATTATGATCCATTTTTTATTGATATAAACTAAATTAAATACACTACCCCCTTCAAAAAGGGACACAAAGGTAAATCGCTATTATCTGAAATGCAAGCCGATCCCGGTTTTTTGAGGACACTCCTGCCATCTCCTTTCAGGGATTCTGCCCAATAACGGGCTGTTTATGAAGGTTTTTGGTGGCGGGGGTACAAATTTAAAAAGACGGCCGAAATTCTGAAAATATTGGCCATCCCTAAAATCCAAAAACCCGAAACACCCTCAGTTTTCGACGATTTTACCAAATATCCGACTAGTTATTCAGGTCCAATTGCCGCATCAACGCATACATGTCCTTGGGATAAGGGGCCTCGATCCGGTGCTCATTTTCTGATAAATCATTGAATGTCAGCGAAAACGCATGGAGAGCCATCCTTTTCATAAAGGGCTGCTCGTCGGTGTCCTTTTTCAGATTAAAACCCCGTTTCACCTGCGAAAGAAAAAAGGGCTTGCCGCCATACATCTCGTCGCCACTGATGGAGGCGTTCAGCGAGGCCAAATGCACCCGGATCTGGTGCATCCGTCCCGTAATGGGCTGGCATTCCACCAGCGTATGCTGCTTATAAGGCTTCAACGACGTAAAATAGGTCTGCGCGGGCTTGCCTTCGCGGCGGCTGAGCTTTACCACACCGTCGTCCTGCTTTAAAATGGGAATATCCACCAACAGGTGATCGAAGTTGTGGATGCCATCGACCAGGGCATGGTAGACCTTCGACACCCGGCGTTTTTCGAACTGGATGCTCAGGTGGCGATAGGCTTCCGGATTTTTGGCAATGGCCAGCACGCCGGACGTGTCCTTGTCCAGGCGGTGGCCTACTTGCGCCGTTTCCACGTGTTCGCGGGCCAGTCCCAACAGGTTCACCTTCTCGTGGCGGTCTTCCAGCGTGGAGAGAAAGGGTGGTTTATTTACCACCACAAAGTCGTCATCCTCGAAAAGAATGATCTCTTCAAATTTTATTTTGGACGATTTCATCTCAGTTCGTGGTGCTGGAGGCCGCAGGGGGTTCGGGGTGGTGCGCATAGCGCTCAAAGAATTCGATCACGCGCAGCAAATGGTCCATCATTCTTCCGGGATTGCCACTGCGGGTGAGTTCGTGGCCTTCCTTGGGATAGCGGATGTATTCCACGGGTTTGCCCTGGATCTTCAGACTCTTGTAGAGCATTTCCGATTGCACCACACCGGTCCGCAAATCCTGGTCACCGTGAATGATCAGGAAAGGTGTATTGATCTTATCGACATACGTCAACGGCGACTCGGCATCGAGCAGCTTTTTTGTCTCTGGTTGCCATGGATAGCCCCCGAAGTAATCGGGCACGAGGCGCCAGGCATTGCCTTCGCCCATAAACGTGGTCAGGTCGTAGACACCGCGCTGGGCATTGGCGGCTTTGAAACGGTTGTCGTGGCCGATGAGCCAGGCTACCATGTAGCCCGCGTAGCTTCCGCCCTCCACGAACAACTGATCCTTATCGATCCAGGGATGTTGCTGCTCGGCATCTTCCAACGACGCGAGGATATCCCCGGCAGGGCCTGCTCCCCAATTCTTAAAGTTTCCGCGTTTAAAGGCATCGCCATAACCGCCACTGCCTCTCGGATTGCAGAACACCACGCCATAGCCCCAAGCGGCTTCCAGTTGGAATTCGTGCCACATGCTGAACGCCGAAGGTCCCCACATGGCTGTGGGGCCACCGTGAATGTTGAGGATAGTAGGATATTTCTGACCTTCCTTGCGGCCTACGGGTTCCAGCACCCAATATTGGACCTTCACGCCATCGGGACGGGTGATCCAGTATTCTTTCGGGAAGATGAGTTTCTTGCCCCCGATCCACGCGGTGTTCAACTTTGTGATCTGCGTCGTGGTCTTGTCTTTCAGGTTCAGGGTGAAGACTTCCCAAGGGCTGCCCGTTTCGGTTTGAGCATAGACGATTTTTCCGGCCTTCACCGTAAAGTTCATCACGCCTTTGTCGTTGCCGATCACCTCTACCGGGGCAGCGCCGCCCTTCGCCGGAAGGCTGTACAACGGCACATCGCCATCGGACTCTGCATTGAAATAGATGGTTTTGCCGTCGTCGGACCAAGCGAGAGATTGCACATCGCGATCAAAAGCTTGTGTCAGATTGATGTATTCACCGCCGGTGGCGGGTACGATGCCGATATCATTTTGTCTTCCCATAAATCCGTCGGTGGTTCCGATGATGAAGAAGATGGATTTTCCATCGGGTGCGTATTCGGGATTGCTGATCGGGTGGCCGTCTGCTTTCAAAAGTTCTTTCAGGTTCTTGCCATCCGCATCCAGCGTCCACAGGCTGCTGTTCCGGGTGTAGTCGGGGGCGGTGGTGAGTTTCCAGGAGTTGCAGAGGATGGTTTTGCCGTCGATGCTCCAGTCGGCGTTGTTAAAGCTTTGGTAGCCCGTGGTGATTTGCTTGGCTTCGGCACCGGCCTGGGCGGGCACTACGAACAGGTGGGTATATTTTTCTTCGGCTTCCAGGTCTTGTTCGTCCTGCAGGTCGAGGCGTGTCAACACGCGGGGATTTTTTTCGCTGGCGTTCTTTGCCAACCAGGCGCGCACCTCCGTTAAGGATCCATCCGGAGTTGACCGGGTGTTCTTTTTCTCGTCGTCCTTCATCAGCTTCCACGCGGGTTCATCGCGTTGCTTGCGACCGGGTCTTTCATAGGTCCAGGGCACTTCGCCTTCGATGGCGCTGAAGGGCATGGCGGAAGAAAACAAGATGCTCTTTCCGTCGGGCGACCAGATGGGGCGGCTGGCGCCGTATTTCACTTTGGTGATGGCATAGGCCTCACCGCCGGTGAGGGGCAGGATCCAGATCTGGGCCGCATCGCCATCGGCACGGACAAAGGCCAGCGATTTGCTATCGGGTGACCACGCCGGTTGGCCGTCGCGACGGTCGCCAAAGGTGAGCTGCACCGGGTCTTTCTTGCCCGTGGGGTCCAGCAGGTAGAGGTGCTGGGTGTAATAGTACTCCGTGTTGCCGTTGGACGTGTTGGTTTTTGTGGCCTTGCGGGTGACGGACGCCACCACGTTCTTTCCATCGGGCGAGGCCGAAAGCTGGCTCGCCGTGGCGATTTTCATGAGATCGGAAGCCACAATGGGCGTTTTTTCCTGGGCGTGGGCCGCGGTAACGGCAAACAGGAAAAAGGTGAAAACGCGTTGAATACGGTTCATAATTAGGTTAATGAGTTCAATTTCAGTTTTTGGATGCTTCGGTCTCGCCACCTTCCAGCGGCTTAACACGCGGCAATTTAAAACTAAAAGTCGAACCCTTGCCAGGTGTGCTTTCCACCTCGGCCTTGGAGTTGTGACCGTCCAGGATGTGTTTCACAATGGCGAGGCCTAATCCCGTCCCCCCTTTTTCGCGGCTGCGGCTTTTGTCGACGCGGTAGAAACGCTCGAAGATGCGGGCCTGGTGCTCCGGGGCGATGCCTTCGCCCGTATCGGAGATGTTGGTCACGATATTTTTCTTGCTGATGTCGAAGCTGACTTTCACCTCGCCCCCATCGAAACTGTGTTTGATGGCGTTGGAGACCAGGTTGGTCATCACCTGGTTGATGCGCTGCCAGTCGGCATACACCAACACTTTGCGCGGCGAGCCTTCGATGGACAGCTTGATCTCTTTGCGGTCTGCTTTCTCTTCAAACTGTTCAAAAATTTCTTCCGTGAGTTTGTAGAGGTCAATGTTCTCGAAATGCATTTTGATCTGGCCGGTCTCGATGTGCGAGAGCGTGAGCAGATCCTGCACGAGCATGTCCAGACCGTCGAGACTTTTGGCGGCTTTCTTGAGAAATTTTGTGCGCACGGTCTTGTCGTTCACGGCGCCGTCGAGCAGGGTGTGCACAAAGCCCTGGGCCGCAAAGATCGGTGTCTTTAGCTCATGCGATACATCGGCGATGAACTCGCGGCGGAAAGCTTCGAGTTTTTTCAGTTCGTCAATTTCCTTTTGCTTTAGTTCGGCAAACGAGTAGATCTCTTCGTTGATGGTCCGCAGTGGATTGAGGGGAGCCGATTTCTGTTTGTCGATGCGTGAAAGCTCTTTCTTTTTCAGTTTTCCCATCAGCTTGTAGACCTTGTCGAGTTCGCGGAAAATGAGAAACTCGAGGACCACAAAAATCAGAATATAAGAAACCGAGAAGCTGATGCCGAACGCGACAAACAGCGCGCTCAGGTCGACGCTTTTAAAAAGCGATAGGAATAAAGACGTGATCAGGGCGATGCAGAGTGCCAGCAAAAGGGCCATTCCCCGTGAACTGTAAACCATGCTGTAAGGTAGTCGATAGTTTTTAGTTTCCCTTGGCTAACCCCTGCGGTATTGTGGAAATGCGGTTCTTAGTTCAGGCTGAACTTATATCCCACCCCTTTCACGGTGGTGATATAATCCTCGCCGATCTTTTCGCGCACCTTCCGGATGTGAACGTCCACGGTGCGGGCCAGCACATAGACATCGGAACCCCAGATGTTTTGGAGCAGGTCTTCGCGGCTGAACACCTTGTTGGGGTTTTGGGCCAGGAAGTACAGCAGCTCGAATTCCTTTTTCGGGAGATTGATCTCGCGGCCGTTGATATTGATGGTATAGCTGGTGCGGTCGATGGTGAGGTCGCCGATGGTGATGGTGCTGGTGGGCGATGATTTCTTGGAGTCGCGGCGGAACAGGGCGCTGATGCGGCTCATGAGGGCCCGGGGTTTGATGGGCTTATTGATGTAGTCGTCGGCTCCTACGTCGAAAGCGGCCACTTCGGAGTATTCTTCGGAGCGGGCGGTGAGGAAGACCACGAATGTTTTCTGAAGCTCGGGGATGTCGCGCAGCAGGCGGCAGGTTTCCACGCCGTCCATTTTGGGCATCATGATGTCGAGCAGGACCAGGTCGGGAACAAACTTGCGGGCGATGTCTACGGCCCGGTTGCCGTCAAGAGCCGTCTTTACTTCGTAGCCGCTTTTTTCGAGGTTGTATTTCAGAAGCTCCAGGATCGGCTCTTCATCATCAACGACAAGCACTTTGTGCATTTGCTTGTTTCCCATAGTTTTCACTCTTTGGTACAAAATTAGCCATAAAAGAGGGCATTAAAAACGCGGCCACCTTTCTTAACAATTCCTTAACCGGTCGCGCTTTCCCGTAACATTCAAACGTGCTCCTCCGGTTCTAAAGTTCCGTGAACGGTAACGTAGCGCGCTTTCTGATTTCTACAGAAACGGATACTTTTCAGAGAGAAATTTGATGTAGGCCTTCAAATCGCTATGGAATCGTGTGCGCCATTCATCGCCAAAGATGTCTTGTTTGGCCTGGTATTGTCTGAAATTCATGAAATAGGCATTATTGGGCAACCGGTCCTTGTAGCGCTGGCTGGGCCGGGACGTCAACGCCAGCGAAAGCGTGTCCAGGTTGAAGACGATGCGGCGGATCTCGTTTTCCTTCATCATCCGTTTATAGGCCAGCGAATCGGTTTTTTGAAAGGTGCTGTAGAGACTATCCAGTGCGAGTGCGCCGCGCAGCATGTGGTCGACAAACTTGAGATAGTCTTCGTCTTCGTCCATGTAGGTGCGGTATTCCTTCCCCTCGACGCCGTATTTGTCGATGAGGAATTTCTCTGTGCCGCGGTCGCCGATGAACGTGGCCAGGTTTTCATTGAATTCGATGCTGTCTTTCACAAAAATGGTGGCGTGCGACATTTCGTGAATGATGAGGTTGGCCAGGTCGCCTTCCGAACGGTTCAGCATTTTACTGAGGATGGGGTCGGTGAACCACCCCAGCGTTGACCATCCACCCGGATTCCGAATGATGACATCATACCCTTCTGCCTCCAGTTCCTTTTTCAGGGCCAGCGCTTTTGCCTTGTCGAAGAATCCTTTGTAGGGCACCGCGCCTACCACGGGAAATGTCCATTCCTTGGGCTTCAGCTGGAACGGTTCGCAGGCCAGCACCACCCACATCACCTCCTCACCTTTTTGGTCGTAGAGGGTTTTGTAGTTTTTGGTGTCTTTCAATCCCAGCGAATCGATCGCGTATTTGCGCACCTCTTCGATGAGGTGAAGCTGTGCTTTGAGCGAATCGGGGAACTGAGGGTCGGTCAGAAATTCCTCCACCGGCCGGGCATTCCACACGATGTGCCACTGGCCATAGCCTTGTTCGGCGCCATAGCGCACCAGGTCCCAGAAGACTACCGCCAACACGGTGATCACGGCCAACAGACTCAGGAGAGTCCACTTGATTATTTTACCAACGCGCTTTCGCATTTATTCGGAATTTAGTCCTTCGTCATGAGTCTTTAGTCCTTCGTCCAACCATTGATCTCAGGACTAAAGACTCAGGACTCACTACTATCCTATCGGATCAACCCTGCAATATAAAGGGTTTGGAGAATTATTACGGCATTCCTGAAAAACGTCAACTCATTGAAACAAATTTGCTTAGCTCCATCGCCTTAAAGCAAAGCAAACATCAGCGCATTTTTTCTGTTGATATACTTGTGCATGACGTTTTTAAATTAGGGTCAGAGTCGTAATTTCACCCATCTGTAAACGTTTGGCAAGTTGGTCGTAACCCTGAGGGAGTTATCTGAGTTTAACTCCACGTTTATCCTGCTACCCCAAATCATTTTTTGTAACTATTAAACACGAACGAATAGAATGAGTGATGCAAAAGAAAAATTGAAGGCGCTTCAATTGACCCTCGACAAATTGGATAAGACCTACGGCAAAGGAACGGTCATGAAACTGAGCGACGACAAGATTGCCGACGTCGCTGCCATTTCCACCGGCTCCCTGGGGCTGGACATTGCCCTGGGTATCGGTGGAATTCCCCGCGGAAGAGTGACGGAGATTTACGGCCCGGAATCGTCTGGTAAAACTACGCTAACCCTGCATTGTATCGCCGAAGCCCAAAAAGCCGGCGGTTTGGCGGCCTTCATCGACGCCGAGCACGCTTTCGATAAAGCCTACGCCGAAAAGCTGGGCATCGATACCGAAAATTTATTGATCTCCCAGCCCGACAACGGCGAGCAAGCCCTGGAGATCGCCGACCACCTGATCCGCTCCGGTGCCATCGACATTATTGTGATCGACTCCGTAGCGGCCTTGGTACCCAAAGGTGAATTGGAAGGCGAAATGGGCGAAAGCAAAATGGGTCTTCAGGCCCGCCTGATGTCTCAAGCCCTGCGCAAGCTCACCGGTACCATCAGCAAAACCGGCTGTGCCTGCGTTTTCATCAACCAGTTGCGCGAAAAGATCGGCGTGATGTTCGGAAACCCCGAAACCACCACCGGTGGTAATGCCCTGAAATTCTATGCTTCGGTGCGCCTCGACATTCGCCGCATTGGTCAAATCAAGGAAGCTGCCGACGATATCACCGGTAACCGTGTAAAGGTGAAAGTGGTGAAGAATAAAGTTGCGCCCCCCTTCAAAGTGGTAGAGTTCGACATTATGTATGGCCGCGGCATTTCCAAGTCGGGCGAGATCGTCGACCTTGGCGTTGAATTGAATGTGATCCAGAAATCCGGTTCATGGTTTTCCTACAGCGGCAATAAACTCGGCCAGGGCCGCGACGCCGTGAAGCAATTGATCGAAGACAATCCAGAACTGATGGAAGATTTGGAAAAGCGGATCAAAGAGAAACTTGCAGGTCCGGAAGCCGCGAAGGTTTTGGAGGGCAAGGAATTGAAGGAAGTGAAGGATTAATTATTATACTATCCCAAATAAAAAACCTCCAGGAAATCCTGGAGGTTTTTTGTTGACTTTGAATTTTAGTGCATGGTCTGACAACTGCAGTGCAACGACTGGAAGCTGTGCGTCTCTTCATGCCAGGGGAAATTCTGGCTGTATTTGTTTTGCTCCCAATAGAATTTCTTCCGCGGCGTGGTGTAGTTGCCCGTTTCGTTCAGGGTGTTAGCGTCATAAACCCGGCCGTTGATCACGGTGTACACCAGCGTGTTTGAATTCGCGATGTCGTCGAGGGGATTTTTGTCCAGCACGATGAGGTCGGCGAGTTTGCCGGCTTTGAGCGAGCCGATCTGGTCGTCCATGCCCAGGTAGGCAGCCCCGTTGATGGTGGCGGAGTGCAAGGCTTCGAGCGGTTTCATACCTCCCTGCACCAGCATCCACAATTCCCAATGCGCACCCATGCCTTGCAACTGGCCGTGCGCGCCAAGATTGATCTTTACACCGGCATCGCTCAGCGTCTTGCAGGCGCGCGACGTGAGCATGTGGCCGTTCTCATATTCCTTGGGAGGCACCATGGTGCGGTGACGCGAGCGCGCATCGATGATGCCGCGGGGCGTAAAGGTGAGCAGCTTGGTGTTTTCCCACACGTTGTTGTTTTGATAGAAATAATATTCACCCGTGAGGCCCGCATAGTTCACAATGAGCGTGGGCGTGTAGCCGGTCTTGCTGTTTTTCCAAAGGGTGATCACATCGTTGTAGAGCGGCGCCACAGGAATGTTGTGCTCGATGCCCGTGTGGCCGTCCATGATCATGCTGATGTTGTGATAGAAAGTAGATCCTCCCTCAGGAACCACTTCGATACCTAATTCACGCGACGCCTGGATGATCTGTTGGCGTTGCTCGCGGCGGGGTTGGTTATAGCTTTTCACCGAGAAGGCACCAAAGGCTTTGGTTCTGCGGATGGCGCTGCGGGCATCGTCGAGGCTGTTCACCACGGCTTTGAAGTCGCCATCGGCGCCATAGAGGATCACACCCGTGGAAAATACGCGCGGGCCCATCATGTTGCCGGCCTTGATCATTTCGCTTTGGCTGAAGATCATTTCCGTGTTCGACGACGGATCGTGCGCTGTGGTCACGCCGTAGGCGAGGTTGGCAAAATACTCCCACTGCTGTTGCGGGCTCAGGCCATAGCGAAAGTTGCCCAGGTGAGCATGCACATCGATGATGCCGGGCATGATGGTCTTGCCTTTGGCGTCGATCACCTTTGTCCCTGCTGGAATAGAGACCTCACCGCTCTTACCGAGGGCTTCGATCTTGTTTTTGTTGATGACGATGGTGCCGTCCTCGATCACGCCGTCGCCTTCCATGGTGATGAGGCGCGCGCCGGTGAAGGCCACGCGGCCGTCGGGTGTGTTCGATTTTATTTTGAGACCGATCTTAATACCGGTGGTGTCCACGGGAGGCAACGTGTCGGGAGCGCCGGCCAGGAACTTGAAGCGCTTGTTCAGGTCGTTGCCAAAGTATTCTTCACCCAGTGTCCAGAAAACTTTTTTACTGTCGCGCGACCAATGCAGGCTGATGCCGGCGTCGCGGGAAAGCTGTGTCACCGGGAAGCCGGTGGACTTGGAGTCGAGGTCGATCGTTTGGCCCACGGCCGGCATGGCGGCCACAAACGCTTTGTGGAGTTGCGTGAAGGCAATCCACTTTTCGTCGGGACTGGGCACCAGGCGGTTGGCATATTTGGAAGTGACCAGCGTGCGCTCGTCACCGCCGTCGAGACGAACGCTCTTCAACGTTTTGGTGAGGTCTCCGAAGAGGTATCCGCCGGTTTGGTAGAAGATGCGCGTACCGTTGGCGTTGAACTGCGGGTATTCTCCCTGCGACACGATCCGTTTCATCTCCCCTCCTCCTGCGGGCATCCAATAGAGGCCCGGATTTTTTGTGAAGGTATAGCCTTGATGATCGTTGCCTTCTTCTTTGGCAAAAACAAGCTTACTGCCGTCGGGCGAGAAAGCAGGTGTGCGGTAGATCCCCTTTTCGGTGGTGACCTTTTTCGGGGCGGCACCTTTTGTTTTCAGGTTCAGGGTGTAGATGGCGCCCGATGTTTCGTCGCCCCAGGTCACGTAGGCGATGTCGTTGCCATTCGCGGAGAAGGCCGGCTCGAATTCAAAGTCTTTGGAGGCCGTGAGGCGTTGGGGTGTTCCGTTGGGAAGTTCCTTGCGCCAGAGGTAACCTACGGCATTGAAGAGCAAAGTTTTTCCATCGGATGATGTCACCGCGTGGCGGATAGCCTTGCTTGTAAATTCATCCGCGAAAGCGGCGTTCTTGAAATGTAAGGCTTCTGAGATCTTCAAGGTGGCCTCCACATGGAAAGGGATGTCGGTCACTTTCTGAGAGGCTACGTCGATGTTTTTGATCTTTCCTTTCGACCAGATCACAATAGCGGCATCGTTGGGTGTCCAGCTAAAGCCTGGATACACACCGTAGATGGCCCACGCTTCCTGTTGATCTTTGTTGAGGTCGTCATAGATGGGCCACTCCTCTCCCGTTTTCAGGTCGTGGATGTAGAGCACTGATTTCTCGCGCACGCGTTTCACAAAGGCCAGCTTCGATCCATCGCGCGACACCTGCGGGCGGGCCGCGCCGCCGGGGCCACCCGTTAGCACTTCCGTTTCGCCTTTCTGAAAATCGTAGCGCTTGATGACATAGATCTGGCTGTTGGGGTCCTTGTTGTATTGGAAGAATCCCCCGGGGTACATGTCCTCGCTGAAATACAGATAATGGCCATCGGGAGAAACGGAAGGTTCGTTCACGTCCTGCTGATCGTTCTTGCGTTTTGTCAGTTGAAGCCCTGTGCCCCCGGCGATGTGATACATCCACATTTCGCCGGCGCCCAGCGAGCGTTGCGAGGTGAAGTGCTTGCGGGCCACGAGATAGTTTCCATCGGGTGTCCACGCCACATTGTTGAGCAAGCGAAAGTCTTCTTTGGTCACCTGGTGGGCGTCGCTGCCGTCGCGTTTCATCACCCAGATGTTGTCGCCACCGCCGGCGTCGCTGGTGAAGGCGATGAATTTTCC
The DNA here is from genome assembly GCF_003589925.1 of Chryseolinea soli. NCBI lineage: Bacteria > Pseudomonadati > Bacteroidota > Cytophagia > Cytophagales > Fulvivirgaceae > Chryseolinea > Chryseolinea soli. Next base: position 351,584 of record NZ_CP032382.1, read on the forward strand.
ATCGGGGCTAAAGCGGGGTTGCACTTCCATGGGCAAGCCGCTGCGCAGGGCTTTGGCGGTGCCGCCCTGGATAGGGAGCGTGTAAATGTCGCCCAGCAAGTCGAATACGATCTCTTTTCCGTCGGGGCTCACGTCAACGTTCAGCCAGGTGCCTTCGTCGGTGGTGAGCTTGATCTCTTTGGTGTGGGCGGCGGCGGGTGGTGTGGCCACGTCCCATTTTTTGTCTTTGTCCTGTGCCCATAACGGCAAACATCCTCCGAGGAGGACGAGGAGGGTAAACCATACTTTCATTCGGATAGGGTTAATGAGTTACTAGGCTTGAAGATAGAAAAGGTTGGGGAGGATTCAAGTGGGGCATGCATCCCGCGAAGCCCATAAAAAAAGAAATCCCGAAAGGTTCTTGCCTTCCGGGATTTAAAAGTTTTATACCTGCCGGTTTTACTTTTCTAGTTTGCACGAATGGCCAACACGGGATCCAACCGCGCAGCCAGGGCGGCCGGTATGATCCCCGAGATCAACCCGATGGCGGATGACACGCCAAGGCCGAGGGCAATATTCTTGATCGTGAGCGTCACCACCAGAGTTCCCATCGGGATGAAGGTGATGAGGAAGACGAGGAACAATCCCGCGAGCCCTCCGATCAAGCTCAGAAAGATAGCCTCGAACAAAAACTGGAAGAGAATGAAATAGTTTTTTGCACCCAATGATTTTTGTAGTCCAATAATGCTGGTGCGTTCCTTCACCGACACAAACATGATGTTGGCGATACCGAATCCGCCCACCAAAATCGAGAAGCCCCCGATGATCCAGCCGGCGACGCCCACGATATCGAAGAGTTGGCCGATCACGCTGGCAATGGCTTCGGGGCGGTTCATGGCAAAGTTATCTTTCTCGCTGGGCTTCAGCCCGCGGCGTGTGCGCAGAATACCCCGGGCTTCGTTCTCCAGTTCCACCAGGCCCACATCGGACTCGTAGCCTTTCAAGCCGATGCGCGAGGTAATTTCTTGGGGGAGACCGGTGCCGGTTTGGTATAGTCTCCGAAAGGACTGATAAGGAACGAAGGCCATGTAGTCTTTGCTGGGCGTGCCCAGGAAGCTCTGGCCCTCCTTGCGAACAACACCGATCACGGTGTATTTCAGGTCCTTGATCTTGACCAACTCGCCGACCGGATCCTTGCCGTTGGTAAATAGTGCTGCGGCAACTTCATTGCCGAGGATGACAACGTTGCGCCCTGATTCAATCTCTTCAAGGGTAAAATATCGGCCCTTTTCGATGTTTACTTCCTGGACCGCATCATAGCCTTCGCTGCCACCCAGCAGACGGATCTGGCTAATGCTGTTGCTGCCGTATTTCAGGACGACGTTACCCTTAATGGCAAAGATGGCCATGCCGCTCTCGTGCTTGAGGTTGGCTTGCAAAAATTTGAATTCGGCATAAGAGGAGTTGGGCCGGTTCCAGAAATCCCACCACCGGTATTCGCCATCGGCGTCGGCTACGAACGGCCATTTTTCGATATAAATAACCCCTGTACCGAGGAAATTGAGGCTGTCTTTGATGTTTTTCTCCAGCGAATCCACGATGGTGAGCACGGCAATGATGGCAAAGATGCCGACGGTTACCCCCAGCAAAGAAAGGATGGTGCGCAGCACGTTGGATTTGAGCGCTCTCCAGGCGAAGCGAAAACTTTCGTAAATCTGGGCTAAGGTCTTCATTCAGGAACTATTAACGCGGTTGATAGACTTTGGGTTTGTCGGCAGTTTTGTGCTCGAATTACGCCTTATAGACTTAAAAACCGCTTTTTTGTTACAGCCCCGAAAAAAGAGGGGTCTTTTGTCGAAAAGGCCAATTCTTGACTTATTTTTGCCCCTCATAAAAAAAATTACCCTTTATTGGGCTCCTTTTGCTTTCACGAATATGAAGTTATCAGAATTCAAGTTTGAACTCCCGAACAATCTTATCGCCCTCGACCCTGCCGAAAACAGGGATGAATCGCGCCTGATGGTGGTGCATAAGGATACTGGCAAAATCGAGCACAAGATCTTCAAAGATGTGGTAGACTACTTCAAAGAAGGCGATGTGATGGTCGGCAACGACACCATGGTGTTCCCCGCACGCCTTTATGGACGCAAGGAAAAGACCGGCGCCAAGATCGAAGTATTCCTCCTTCGCGAGCTCAACGCCGAAATGCATTTGTGGGATGTGCTGGTAGACCCTGCCCGCAAGATCCGCGTAGGCAACAAACTCTATTTTGGCAACGGCGACCTGGTGGCCGAAGTGATCGACAACACTACTTCCCGCGGCCGCACCATCCGCTTCCTGTTCGATGGCGACTCTGCCGCGTTCGACAAAGTGGTGGAAACTTTGGGCGAAACGCCGCTCCCCAAATACATCAAACGCAAGATCAAACCCGAAGATAAAGAGCGTTTCCAAACCATCTTCGCCAAACATAAGGGCGCGGTTTCGGCGCCGACGGCCGGCATGCACTTTACACGTCAGTTGCTGAAACGCCTCCAGATCAAAGGTGTGGATATGACATACGTGACGCTGCACATCGGCTTGGGAACATTCCGTCCCGTAGATGTTGAAGATCTCACCAAACACAAAATGGATTCCGAGAACTTCATCGTCGGCCAGGAGGCAGTAGACATCGTGAACAAGGCACTCGACAACAAAAATCACGTGTGCGCCATTGGCACGACCACGATGCGGGCATTGGAATCGGCCGTGTCGGCCACGAACCGCCTGAAGGCCCGCGAAGGCTGGACGGACAAGTTCATTTTCCCGCCCTATGACTTCAAGATCTGCAACGCCATGATCACCAACTTCCACATGCCCGAGTCGACGCTGCTCATGATGGCTTCCGCTTTCGCGGGATACGACCTGGCGATGGAAGCCTACAAAGTGGCCAAGAAGGAGAAGTATAAGTTCCTCACGTATGGCGATGCCATGCTGATCATCTAACTACGGTTTTGTTTGTTTGTTCATAATTCGGGGATCGTGCTCAGTCACGATCCTTTTTTGTTTTCTTATTTTTAGGAGATCATGAAAGAATACGCCCTCATCGTAGCCGGTGGCAAAGGCACGCGCATAAAAAGTAACACGCCAAAGCAATTCCTGGAATTGGATGGGATGCCGGTGCTGATGCATACGCTCGAGGCGTTCTACCGCTACAGCAAAAACATCCAAATCATCCTCGTGCTCCCCGCCGACGATTTTGCCACGTGGGAGATGCTGTGCACCCGCCACAAGTTCCATAAGCCCTTACTTCTCCAGCGCGGGGGTGATTCCCGTTTTCAGTCGGTGAAGAATGGGCTGGATAAAATCGAGGGCGACGGGTTGGTGGCCATCCACGACGGGGTGAGGCCGTTGATCCATGAAGACATTATCGGCGCCTCGTTCCGGCTGGCGGCCGTTCATAAGTCGGCGGTGGCGGCGGTGAGATTGAAAGAATCCATCCGGATGACCGACCAGGACACGACCAAGGCGATGGACCGGTCGCGGTTCCGGCTCATCCAGACGCCGCAGACTTTCCAGGTGGACCTCATCAAAAAAGCATACGCCCTGAAAGAAGACGACACCCTCACCGACGACGCCAGCGTGGCCGAACGGGCGGGACATGCCATTTCCTTGTTTGAGGGAAGCTACGAGAACATCAAGATCACTACGCCGGAAGACCTGGTGGTGGCCGAGGCGCTGCTGCTGTCCCGCAAAGGGCGGGGCTAGAAAAGACAAAAGCCGGCTATCGCCGGCTTTCTTGTTATGGTTGTCTCCCGTGGAGCGGATCAGTATTCGTCTTCGTTAAAGAAAAAGTCTTCTTTCGTCGGATAGTCGGGCCAAATCTCTTCGATGCTTTCGTAGGGTTGTCCGTCATCTTCAAGTTCCTGGAGGTTTTCGACAACTTCCAGTGGCGCGCCGGAGCGGATGGAATAATCTATCAACTCATCTTTTGTAGCCGGCCAAGGCGCATCTTCTAAGTAAGAGGCAAGTTCAAGCGTCCAATACATAGTTTTAGTCCTCCGTTAATTTCCCGCAAAAATAGAATTTAATTGATCAAAACAAACTTTATTTCCCTTATCGTTATCCAGGCCCCAAAAGTTCAATTTTAAATCGATTTCTTCTTCCATAGGTAACCTCCTCCGCTGAAGCTCCCGCCTTCGCTAAAGCTCCCGCCTTCGCTAAAGCTACGGCGGGCAAGACGGCGGGCAAGACGGCGGGCAAGACGGCGGGCCCACCTTCATTAAAGCTATGGCGGGCAAGCGAGAGGCGCATTTCCTGCCGCCTGTGTTACACCTGAGAATGTTTTTTTGCCATATTTGCGCCCACCAAGGCATATGCTGGTTGAACGTTTGAGACCTCGCGCGTATTGCCCTGCGCTCTCCCTGCAATCATTTTCAACAACCCGATAACAATGGCCGACGAAAAAATTATCTTTTCTATGGCGGGGGTCAACAAGATCTATCCGCCCAGTAAACAAGTACTTAAGAACATTTACCTCTCTTTTTTCTATGGCGCCAAGATCGGCGTGCTGGGGTTGAACGGCTCCGGTAAGTCGTCGTTGCTGCGCATCATTGCGGGCATCGACAAGGAATTCCAGGGCGAAGTGGTGTCCGACCTCAGCTTTAGCGTGGGCCTGCTGGAGCAGGAGCCACTGCTCGATAAGACCAAGACCGTGAAGGAGATCGTGGAAGAAGGTGTGAAGGATGTTGTGGCGCTGCTGAAAGAATTCGAAGCGATCAACGAAAAATTTGCCGACCCTGCCGTCATGGACGATCCCGACGCCATGGACAAGCTCATCACCAAACAAGGCGAGATCCAGGAAAAGCTCGATGCCACCAACGCCTGGGAACTGGACAACAAGCTGGAACGCGCCATGGATGCCCTCCGTTGCCCGCCTCCCGATTCGAAAGTGGAATTTCTTTCGGGTGGTGAAAAACGCCGTGTAGCCCTGTGCCGCCTGTTGCTGCAGGAACCCGACGTGCTCCTCCTCGACGAACCCACCAACCACCTGGACGCCGAATCGGTCTACTGGCTGGAACAACACTTGAAACAATACAAAGGCACCGTCATCGCCGTGACCCACGACCGCTACTTCCTCGACAACGTGGCCGGCTGGATCCTTGAACTGGACCGCGGCGAAGGCATTCCCTGGAAAGGAAATTACTCGTCGTGGCTGGAACAAAAACAGAAACGCCTCGCTCAGGAAGAGAAATCGGAGTCTAAACGCCAAAAAGCGTTGGAACGCGAATTGGAGTGGGTGCGCATGAATCCAAAAGGACGGCAAGCCAAAGGAAAGGCCCGCCTCAGCGCCTATGAAAAATTATTGAGCCAGGAAACGCGCGAGAAAGAAGAGAAACTGGAACTCTTCATCCCGCCCGGACCGCGCTTGGGTAACAAAGTGATCGAAGCCAACGGAGTGGCCAAAGGCTATGGCGACAAGCTGCTCTACGAAAACCTCACCTTCTCCCTGCCCCCGGCGGGCATTGTGGGCATCATCGGCCCCAACGGTGCGGGTAAGACCACGTTGTTCAAGATGATCATCGGCAAGGAGAAACCGGATGCCGGTTCGTTCACAGTGGGCGAAACTGTGAAGATCGCCTACGTGGACCAGGAGCACGACGACCTGAAACCGGACGACACCGTTTGGCAGGCCATCACCGGGGGCAACGAGTTGATGGAGCTTGGCGGCAAACAAACGAACTCCCGCGCGTATGTGGGTAAGTTCAACTTCAACGGCACGGATCAGCAGAAGAAGGTGAAGGAGCTTTCAGGGGGCATGCGCAACCGCGTGCACCTGGCCATTGCGTTGAAGCAGGGCGGCAACCTGCTTTTGTTGGATGAGCCTACCAACGATCTTGACGTGAACACGCTGCGTGCGTTGGAAGAAGCATTGGACAACTTTGGCGGTTGTGCAGTGATCATTTCTCACGACCGGTGGTTTTTGGATCGCGTTTGCACGCACATCCTCGCTTTTGAAGGCGACTCTCAGGTGTTTTGGTTTGAGGGTGGGTTCAGCGAATACGAAGAGAATAAGCGGAAGCGGCTTGGCGATGAGCAGCCGCACCGGATCAAGTATAAGAAGCTGGTGAAGTAATTTTTCACCGCCTGACCTCCGCTAAAGCTTCGGCGAGCAAAGAAAGGCGCAAAGTCGGCGCAAAGAACATTGCGTTTAACTTTGCGCCTTAGCGTCTTTGCGGTTTAATATGATTTTATGCGAAGTATCTACACCATCATCCTTCTCGTCCTCTCCAACACGTTTATGACGTTGGCCTGGTATGGTCACCTTAAATTCAAGGAGATGAAATGGAGCCAGCATCTGCCCATCATCACGGTGATCCTCATCAGCTGGGGCATCGCGTTCTTTGAGTACATGCTGCAGGTGCCGGCGAACCGGTTGGGATTCAAGGAATATGGCGGGCCTTTCACGTTGTTGCAACTCAAGATTATCCAGGAGGTGATCACACTGGTAGTGTTTGTAGGCTTCTCGTTGCTGTTGTTTAAAACGGAGACTTTCCGGCTCAACCACCTCATCGGGTTTGTGTTCCTGATCCTGGCGGTGTATTTTATTTTCAAGAAGTGACCGGTTGAATCAACCGATCCATCAGGCAATTTCTTCTCCCGGTTTTGTTTTCCACCGCTCGTGCATCCACACCCATTGGTCGGGATGTTTGCGTATGGTGGCTTCGATGAAGTTGGTGAGCACTTGCGTGTTGTAGACCATGTCCACTTCGTCGTCGCCGGTGATGACCATGGGGACTTCCGGGAGGATGTGCATGTGCTGCAGTTTGTCCTCGCCCAGATAAACGTAGGTGGGCACGACGGCCGCGCCGGTCTTTAGTGCTAACACGGTGGCACCTACCGGGGTGGCTGCCGGTTTTCCAAAGAAATTCACAAAACGGCTTTTCACTTTTGTGTCCTGATCGATCAGCAGGGCCACGGAACCACCCGACTTCAGGACTTTGATCAGCCGAAAGGTTTCCCTCCCTCTTTCGATGGCGATCGCGCCATATTTATTGCGATAGTCCCACAACAGGGCGTTGAGCCGTTCGTCTTTTAGGGGTGTGCCGATGATGTTCGGGTTAAGGCCGCGCAAGGCCATGTTGCTCACTTGCAGATCGAATGCGCCCAGGTGGAGGGTGAGGAAGATGACGCCTTTTCCTTTTTTGATGGCCTTTTCATAGTGCTCCAGACCTTCGGTTTTTAAGAATTCTTCCAGGCCGGCGAGGTCTTTTACGCGGGTGGCGCGGAGCATTTCACCGGTATTGGTGCCGAGCATTTTAAAAACGCTCCACGACAGCTTCTTTACCTCTTTCGGGGTCATTTCGGGGCCGTAGGCGAAGGCAAGATGGTCCAGTACCTGGTTGCGGGTTTTGGTGGCGAAAACGCGGGCCAGTTTCCCCAGGCCACCGCAGAATGCCAGCCACCAGGTGCGGGGCATGGCCCGGGAGAGGGAGATCAAAAACTTAACAAATCGGTAAACGATGGCATACCGGATTTTCCTTCTTATTTCTTTAGCATTCGCCATGAAGCCGCTAAGATAAGATTAAGATTTTTGGAAGTAAATTTACCCGGTGAAAACACTGTACATAATCCGTCATGCCAAGTCCAGTTGGGAGAACCCGATGATGAGCGACCTGGACCGCCCGTTGAACGAGCGCGGCAAACGCGATGCGCCCCGCATGGGTAAACGCCTCAAAGAAAAAGCCATCCACCCCAGCGTGATGATCTCCAGCCCGGCCAAACGCGCTTTCGGCACCGCCAAACGCATCGCCGAAGCGCTGGACTACCCCAAGGAAAAGATCAAAAAAGAGAAATCGCTGTATCACGGCGACGAAGTAGGCATGCTCTCGGCCGTACAAGACATCAACGACAAACACGACGTAGCGATCGTGTTTGGTCACAATCCCGGCCTGACCGATTTTGTGAACTCCCTCATGGATGGCGAGATGGACATCGACAATGTGCCCACCTGTGGTGTGGTGGCCTTTGAACTCGATCTCGATCATTGGAAAGATGCCGCATGGGGCAAAGGCAAGATGCTTTTCTTTGATTATCCCAAAAGCAAGGAAGACTAGTTGCCGAAGCCAAGCGCTTTGGGCAGATCACGCACGCGCTTCGTCAAAATGCCGAACTCCCTGAAGCGGTAGCCAAAAAGAATTTTGAACGTGCCCGTAGAGCTCGTCAGCTTTACGTGGTCGAACTGCGCCGTGCTGTTTTGTGTCACAAAGCTAAGCCCTCCAAAAAAACGATCGCCGCTGTAGCCCATGGCGATACGCCCCACGATGAAGGCCGAGAACTTGATATCGTTCTTTGTGCCGCCGTTCTCCAACCGGTAGTATAACCAGTTGTGTGCGGGCCCCACGGCAAGCGTTCCGTTCAAAAAGAAACCGCGCTGGATGAAGCTGTAGGTGTAGCCCGGTGCAATGGCAAACGTGGTGGACTTGATCTGTTGGATGCCCGAGTCTCCACCAAATTCAGACGCGTAGTGTTTGCCGAGAATGGCCGAGTCGCCTTGCGCCTTGAAGGAACTGATGGAAGTGAACAACAGGAACGATCCCGCGCTGTGCAGTTGCCGGTCGGCAAAGTTGTAGGCCGAGCGAAAAGAGAATTTCTTGTTGTTGAAAACATAGTTCCCGGTGAAGCCGAGGTTGCGCGTCGTGATGTCGGGACGTTGGGGATAGGGCTTGCCGGCGGGCACTTTCGCTGAAGGGTCGTCGATGTAGAAGCCGTCGTAACGCTGGTGATAGACATCCAATCCCCATTGTTTACCCAGCATGTTCAACTGGAGGTCGCGGGCTTTCGATTCGCCGTAAAGGTCTTTTTGTTTTTCATCTACCGGGATGGAGAAGGCCAGCTCGGCCGCCACTTCAAAAAGATAAACGCCAAATCCAAACCCATAGGGCCGGTTGGAGCGGTAGGCAATTTTCCGGTCACGTGCCGGCAGGTCTTCCATTTCGAAATCGAGACGGCGCTGCTTCAGTACGGGCCATACAAAAAAATGATCGGGATAGGGTTTGATGTTGATCGCCCGTATGGAATCGTATTTGCGCTGTGGAGGCACCACGGAAACTTCAGCGTCGGTTTGCGCGAAAGTGCCGTAGGCCAGACAGCAAAATAATATTCCAATCCAAAGTTTCATCTGCACACCAGGCTACCGTTCAGAAGAGAAAAAGGCTTCCTGTAGCAAACATCTGGAAAGTGATCAATGGAAGTCATGACATCAGAGAATATATTGGCTCAGGTCTTTGTTCTTCACCAGGTCGTTCAACTTGGTGCGCACCATGTCGGCATTGATGCTGATATGCGCGTTCGTGGAGATCTTGTCGGGCACGTCGAAGAGGAATTCGTTCAGCAATTTGCTCATCACCGTGTGCAGGCGTCGCGCGCCGATGTTTTCCATTTCGGTGTTGATGGCAAAGGCCGTGCTGGCAATCTCTTCGATGGCGTCGTCGGTGAACGTGACGTCTACGTCTTCTGCAGCGAAGAGCGCCTGGTATTGTTTGGTCAGTGCGTTGCGGGGTTCTTTCAGGATCCGGATGAAATCCTCTTTGGTCAGGTTATTCAATTCCACGCGGATGGGGAACCGTCCTTGCAACTCAGGGATGAGGTCCGATGGTTTTGAAATGTGGAATGCCCCTGCGGCGATGAACAGCACGTGGTCGGTTTTGATGACGCCGTGTTTGGTGTTCACCGTGCTGCCTTCCACGATGGGCAGCAGGTCGCGTTGCACGCCTTCGCGGCTCACGTCGGGTCCGCCGCCACCACCCTTTTTGCCAGAAGCGATCTTGTCGATCTCGTCGATGAAGATGATGCCGGCGTCTTCGGCGCGGTGGATAGCTTCCTCTTTCACTTCGTCCATGTCGATGAGCTTGGCGGCCTCTTCTTCCAGCAGAATGCGACGGGCTTCGGCCACGGTCACTTTCCGTTTCTTGCTTTTCTTGGGCATCATGCCGTTGATCATCTCCTGCAAGTTCATCATCGACACCTCGTCTACCATGCCGCCGCCCACCATGCCAATGTTGGGACCGGACGCGCCCTTGATGTTGATGTCGATCTTGCGGTCTTCCAATTCACCGTTTCTGATCTTCTCCCGAAAGTGCTGGCGCGTGCGCTCGTTCAACTCCACATCGCTCGTCGGTTCGCCATCGGTCACGTCGTGATTGCCCGTAGCAAATCCGGCCGACTTCGGCGACGACGATCGCATGGGCGGGATAAGTGCATCCAGGATTATTTCTTCGACGGCATTGGCCGCCTTTTCTTTCACTTCTTCTTTCTTCTTGGCTTTCACCAGGTTCACGGATTGCTCCACCAGGTCGCGCACCATGCTTTCGACGTCGCGGCCCACGTAGCCCACTTCCGTAAATTTCGAAGCCTCCACTTTCACAAAGGGAGCATCGGCGATCTTCGCCAGGCGTCGCGCAATTTCAGTTTTACCCACGCCGGTGGCTCCGATCATGAGAATATTGTTGGGAACAATTTCACCCTGGATGTCGCTCTTCACATTCATGCGGCGCCAGCGGTTGCGCAGCGCGATGGCCACGTTTCGTTTGGCCTCGTATTGGCCGATGATATATTTATCAAGTTCCTCTACGATCTGTTTCGGTGTCAAATACTTCGGATCCATCATAACTGTCTTCGCTTCATCAGTGTATCGATATTTTTGGAAAGGGTAAACGTGTACCCTGCATTGCCCACGACATAGCCGCCACGGCTAAACACAAATTCGAACGACTTTATGCGGGCAGAAAAGCCGAATGTTATCCCCGCGCCTCCGCCGGCGTTGGCCAGTTTCAGCTCCTGGTGAACGAGATAGTTATATCCCACGAGCACATTCACATTCCGGTGCAGCAGCACCTCGGCCCCAAAGGTAAGACGCCGCATGACCTTATCAAATGCACCGGGGGCCGGATCGGGAGGAACGGCATAGTCAACGTTTGTGCGGGCCAGATTGTAGCCGGTAATGGAAAAGCGCAACGGCATGTGCTCCGGTTTGAACGTTACACCCAACTGCACATCAAAGGGAAGTTTGGCGCGGCTGGTCTCCGTGTATTGCGACAGCACGGCGCCGAGGTTCTTCACCACCATGCCCACGCGCAGATCCTGTGTGGGGTGAACAAATAATCCACCGATGTCGACCATCAGCGCGCTGGCGCGATAGCCGGCAATGTTGGAGAAAGCCATTTTCAGGTTCACACCAATTCTGAAATGCGATACCTGGTGACTTTTGCTCACGGCCAGCACCGTTTCTCCCGATTTAAAATCCTGCGTAGCCTGCCCGGTAGCGTCATAGCCCTTGATGGTGCCGTAGCTCAGATGCTGCAGACCGAACGTCAGCGTTCCCCATTTTTTGAATTGGTGGGAATAGGCTGCCGACGCCTGGCCAACGCTGGCCACATAAAACTGGTAGGAGGCCGAAGCCGTTCCTGCCAGCGAATCGCTGTTCAATGCCGGGTTGCTGAAAAAGAAATTGACGTCGCGGTCGGCCAGGGATGTATTCACTCCCCCCAGGCCACCCAACCGGGCATGGCCAGGCATGTTGAGAAATTCAAAGGATTGTCGAACACCGTTCTGCGCGAAGGCCGTTGCAGGAACGGCCATCAAGAAATAAAGCAAAAGTTTTCTCCGCACGGGTATGCCTTGATTTTACGATGAGTGAGGGGTTATCACCTTCAAAAATAGGCATTTCAGGCGTGAATCTTTTGCTCGGCAAAAACAAACTTCATGGGCTTGTCCACCTGGTCTTTGAGCAGTGCGATCTTCATCACTTCTTCCACCGAATCGACGTAGTGGAACACCAGTCCTTTCAGATAATGCTTTTCGATTTCTTCAATATCGCGGCGGTTCTTGGAGCTCAGCACCAATTCTTTTATGCCACTGCGCTTAGCCGCCAGTATTTTTTCCTTGATGCCTCCCACCGGCAGCACTTTTCCGCGGAGCGTGATTTCGCCCGTCATGGCCAGCTTGGCTTTTACTTTCCGCTGCGTGTAGATCGAGGCCAGCGACGTGAACATGGTGATGCCCGCCGAGGGTCCGTCTTTGGGAACGGCACCGGCCGGCACGTGGATATGGAGATCGTATTGCTGAAACACGCGGTGATCGATCTGCAACGCGTCGGCATTGGACTTGAGATAAGAAAGCGCAGCCATGGCCGACTCTTTCATCACATCGCCCAACTGTCCGGAGATCGTGAGGCCGCCTTTACCTTTGCTGAGGCTCGATTCCACAAAAAGAATTTCGCCACCCACTTGCGTCCATGCCAGGCCGGTCACTACGCCGGCGATGTCGTTGCCTTGATATAATTCTTCGTCAAAAATTTCGGCGCCCAGCACCTTCGTTACGGTTTCCTCGGTCACCGTTTTGTCGAACGGCTCTTCCATGGCCACCGACTTGGCAATGCTTCTCACCAAGGTGCCGATCTTGCGTTCGAGGTTGCGCACACCCGACTCGCGCGTGTAGCTATTCACCACCTTCGCGATGGCAGCCCGCGATATTTTCACATCGGACGTTTTCAAGCCGTGTTCCTTCAGTTGTTTGGGAACAAGGTGTTTGAGCGCGATCTCTACTTTTTCTTCAAGCGTATAGCCCGACACTTCGATCACTTCCATGCGATCGCGCAGCGCGGGATGGATGGTGTCGAGTGCGTTGGCGGTGGCGATGAACAATACTTTCGAGAGATCGTATTCCACTTCCAGGTAGTTGTCGCCGAAGGTATTGTTTTGTTCGGGATCCAATACTTCCAGCATGGCCGATGAAGGATCGCCACGAAAATCGGCTTTCACTTTGTCGATCTCATCGAGAATAAATACAGGATTCGATGATTGTGCTTTCTTTAAATTTTGCAGGATCTTACCGGGCATAGCGCCGACATAGGTCTTGCGATGGCCGCGGATCTCCGCTTCATCATGCACACCGCCCAGCGACATGCGCACATACTTGCGCTGCAACGCTTTGGCTATAGAGCGTCCCAAGGAGGTCTTGCCCACACCGGGAGGGCCATAGAGACACAAGATGGGGCCGCGCATGTCTTGTTTCAATTTCAGCACGGCCAGATATTCCAGGATGCGCGTCTTCACTTTTTCCAAACCGAAATGATCCTGGTCCAGAATTTTCTTGGCGCGTTTCAAATCAAAATCGTCCAGCGTATACTCGCCCCAGGGCAGGTCGAGCATGAACTCCACATAGTTCATGGCCACGGGATATTCGGCGGCCATTGGGTTGATGCGCAAAAGTTTGTCGAGTTCTTTGCTGAAGTGGTCGGCCACGGGTTGCGGCCACGATTTGTTCTCGGCGCGCTTGCGCAGCTTTTCTACTTCCTTATCCGGACCGTCGTAACCCAATTCGTCTTGCAGCACTTTGATCTGCTGACGCAGGAAATAGTCGCGTTGTTGCTGATCGATGTCGGTGTGCACCTTCTTTTGGATCTCATGCTTGATCTCCAGCATCTGGATGTCTTTCAGCATGTACTGCAACAGCAGCGTGCCCCGGTCGACGAGGTTTTGTGTTTCTAAGATCTTTTGCTTCTCGGCGACCTCCACGTTGAGGTTCGATGCCAGGAAGTGGACCAGGAAGGCCATGCTGGAAATGTTGTCCAATGCCACCTGCGCCTCGATGGGAATTTCGGGATTGAGCTTTAATATTTTTGTGGCCGCATCCTTCAGCGACTGCACCAGCGCTTTGGTTTCCTTGCCGTTGGCGTTGAGCTTGGGTTCGGATTGAAGCTGAATGCGGGCCGTGAGGTACGGTTCTTCCTGTACAAATTCCTTGATAGCAAAACGATTCTTTCCCTGGATGATGATCGTTGTGTTTCCATCGGGCAGCACGAGCATTTTGATGATGCGGGCCACGGTGCCGGCGCGATAAAGGTCTTCAACGGTCGGTTCTTCGGCCTGGGAATTCTTTTGGGCCACCACACCAATGATCCGGTTGCCCTGGTAAGCCTTTTTCACCAGTTTGATGGATTTCTGACGCCCTACCGTGATGGGAATCACCACGCCCGGGAACAATACGGTGTTTTTGATGGGAAGTATGGAAAGTTCTTCGGGCAGGTCTTCGGGTTTGAGGTCCGAATCCTGTTCCGGATTGATCATTTGAATAAGGTCGTCCGATTCTTCTTGTACGAGTTGTATGGGCAAACTTTTAAACATGGTCTCCTTCTTATGTCAAACTGACGCAACTTACACGGGGCTGCCGGGTGTTTGACAGGCGTGGGTAAAGGACAATAGTAGTGCCAACAGAGTTGTAAAAGAAGCAAAATTGTCTCAACTTTATCCGGTTGGCGTGAATTTTTTACCAAACGAGGTTACGTGAAAACCTACTTTTTGATCTTTGTCACAGCCTTTTGGCTGTTGGCGCACGCCCCCCTGATGGCCCAAAAGCCAAAGAAAAAATTCAAGAAGGGCGGGGTTGTTCAGTTGGAGGATAGCCTGACAAGCTACAGCCAATCTGACATCTTCCTATTCCCCAACCTCACTACGGTCAGATACTACAAAAACGACGAGAAGTTACAGCACATCAAGCAATTAGCGGCCGTGGGGGCCTACGAAGAGGAGTACGCCGAATTGAAGGCTTTTGTCAAGAATTTCGGCCCCGACAATTTTTCCCGCGACGCCCAATTGCTCTGGGACCTGGCCCGCCTCTCCCAAAAAATGGGTCCTCCCGGCGAATCGGTATTGCTCTACAAACTCGTGCTCAAACACCTCCCTCAAACCCTCGACGGCAAGGAGGTGAAAAGGGAATTCGACACGCTGACGCGAAATGAGAAGGATCTTTACGTACCACTCAAAGAATATTATGAGCTTGTGGCGTATCGAAAAGAGATCGACACGCTCCGCCCGCCGCAGGGTGTGCTGCTCAACATGGGCGAAGCGATCAACTCCGACAAGGAAGATTACGGCCCCACCATCGGCAACGTCGACAATGTGCTGCTGTTCACGTCCAAGCGCAACGTGAACGCCGACCCGATGAACAAATCCTATAACGAAGACTTGTTCTACACCCTCAAGAGCGACAGCACGTGGGGATTTGCCGAGCCTTTCAAAAACGTGAACACGCCCTACAATGAGGGGTCTGCTTGTCTTAGCCAGGATGGCAAGCTCCTCTACTTCGCCCGCTGCAACTCGCCCGATTCTTATGGCAGTTGCGACCTGTTTGTCGCCGTGCTCCGGTCCGACAGTACGTGGGGCAACGTAAAAAACCTCGGGCCCGCCGTCAACAGCAATGCCTGGGATTCGCAACCCTCGCTTTCACACAGCGGCGACACATTGTTCTTTGCCTCCGACCGCATTGGAGGCTTTGGCTATTCGGATATTTATTTTTCCGTAAAAGATAAAAAAACGGGCCTCTGGCAAAAAGCAGAAAACCTGGGACCGATCATCAACACACGCGGCTTTGAAGTGAGTCCTTTCTTTCACCATGCTTTCAACGTGCTCTACTTCAGCTCCAATGGCCAGCCCCTCACCTTTGGCGACTTCGACATCTACAAGTCGCGCAAACTGGGTCCAGCCTGGGAAGAACCGAAGAACATTGGGCCGCTGGTGAACGGACCGGGCAGCGAATATTATTTCACCATCGATTCGGAATCGCACTATCTATACTACGCGCGGTCGGCAGAAGAGAGCATCAACAATCTCGATCTTCACTCCTTCCCCGTGCCCATGGAGGCACAACCCAATGCCACGGCGCACCTCAAGGGATCGCTCATCAATTCGGAAACCAAAAAGCCTTTCAAAGGCATCGTGTCTGTGATCGATTTGGATAAAGGTGTGGAGGTAGCGCCAAAATTTTTACGCGAAGACGGCTCGTTTGATTTTAACCTCATCAACAAACGGAACTATTTGCTCATCATCCAGGGCGACGACTTCTTCCGCATCGAGGAGCTTTTCTTCATGGACGGCGACACGGAGATGAACCGGGAAGCCGAACCGATCGAAAGCAAGATCGCCTTCAAGTCGCTGGAGTTCGAGAACGGCAAGGCCGATATTCTCCCGTCGATGCACCAGGACCTCGACAAGCTGGCCAACTTCCTCATCGACCATCCTAAATTCAAGCTCGACATTTCCGGTCACACCGATTCGCAGGGAAAAGAAGAAGCCAATCTCCGGTTGTCGCAGGCGCGGGCCGATGCCATCAAAGCTTATCTGATTTACCAATTCAAGATCGAATCGCGGCGAATCGAAGCCCATGGCTTCGGCAGCGCGAAACCGATCGTGAACGAAAAAGACGAGGAAGACCGGAAGGTGAACCGCCGCGTAGAATTCGGCATCTCACGGGAATAAAAAAACTTTGCGCCTTTCCTTGCGCCTCTGCGCCTTTGCGGTAGAAGTTGAACCGCGGAGACGAAAAGGCGCAAGGAAAGGCGCAAAGCTTAAAGGCTGATGCTATTTCCGGCGGACGTAGATGTCACCGTTGTAGTTCTTCATGGTGATCTCAGGGCCGCCACCATTCACGTCACCGCGTTTCCATTCGTCGACGATCACTTTGTAGACACCCGACTTCGAGTCGCTCTTTTGCACCGGGCCGGTGCTCTTGAAATCCACTTCGAAGTTGGAGTAAATGTCGCCCTGTTCTGTTTTCATTTTTAGCGTGGCCTTCAGCGCGGCGGGGAAAGTCAGGTCGATGTCGCCGTTGTAGGTAGAGTATGACATCGGTGTTCCGTCCGTCACTTTGTCGAAGGTCACCTTAACGTCGCCGTTGTAGGTGGTGGCCACCACGGAGCCCGAGATGTTCAGCGCCGTGATCTCGCCGTTGTAGTTGGTCAGCTCCAATTCGCCCTGCACGTTGGTCACCATGAGGTCGCCGTCGTTGTAGGTTTTCACTTCCAGGTCCATGTTGGAGGGGATCTCGATCTCCAGATTCAGTTTGTTGTTCCAGGAGTCGGAGCCCACCTTCACGGTGTTGCCGCTCACCGACACTTCCAGGTCCATGCCCCCACCACCGATGCGGCGCATGCCGTCTTTGGTGGAACTCTTCTTGTCCTGCTCCTCATTGTTGGGGGCGGTGTATTTCACCAGGATGTCCTTTCGTGCCGTGCCCTTCACCGTGATGGAGCCGAAGTTGATCTGGGCTTTCAATTTTCCTTTTTTGCCGGGCTCACCCAACGGCACCGTGAATTCGTTCGAGGCTTGCGTTTGCGCCGATGTGATCGATGTGGTGATGAGCAGGAGCCCGAGACTTACGAGGGTGATCGCGATTATCAATTGCTTTTTCATAGTACGTTCTATCTTAAAAATGTTGTCGTTTCTTTACCAGTGTCCTCTTTGCCATCCACCGAAGGGCGAAAGACAAGCGAGGTCATTTTTTTGTGTTAAAAATATTTTTTGATGTGTGCCTTCTTGTTGTTCATCCGCCGAAAGGCGAGCATGATAGGAAGCACGATGATTCAATCAATTTGTTTTTTCCTTGAGATACACGTTGCCGTTAAACGTTTCGAAGTCCAGCAGGGCGCCGCCTGCGCCTACTTTGAAGCGGTTGTCGTTCACTTTGTATTTCATGCCTTTGTTGGATTCTTTTTTCTCCACCGTAACGGGCATCGACTCGAGTTTGTCGATGTTGGTGTAGAAGCTGCCGTTGAAGCTTTCAAAGCTCAGGTCGGCGGCAAGACCTTTTTGGAACCAGGCATTGATGTCGCCGTTCAGCGTGTAGAAGCGGCAATCCTGCGGGGGATTTTTGGCGTACTCAATGTCCACGTCACCGTTGATGGTGCTGGCTTCGGTTCCGCGCACCAGGTTCTTCATGCGGATGCTGCCGTTCACGTTGTTGGCGATGACCACGCCGTTCACATTTTCCACTTGCACGTCGCCATCGTTCACGGTGCTCACGGTAAGGTTCACGCCGTTGGGGATCTTCACCGTGAAATCCATTTTGTAGCTGTATTCCTGGTGACAGTCCTGGCAGCCGTTGTTCCAGCTATAGCCCCAGTATCTCCGGTTGTGGTGGCCGTTGCGGGAGGTTTGTTTTGTGAAATTTCCGCACTCACCGCTCACGTAGAGGATCAGCGAATCGGCCAGGTCGATCACGCCAAGCTGAATGTCGGTCTTTCCTTTCTCCAGCCGGGCCTGCGTTTTCGCGTTGATGGTTTTGGTGACTTCCACCATGATCTTGTCGCCCTCGTAGCCCTGCACGGAGATGTTGCCGTTGATGTTGGCGATCATCAGTGCATTGTCGGCACTTTTCTTTTCGAACGTGAAATCCCTCACGATCTTTTCCGAAAAACTCTGTGCGACCAGCTGTGCTGCAACGAACAGGAAGGCTATGGTCAAATACTTTTTCATTTTCTTTCTGGTTTACGTTTTAAAGCCATTACTATATGATCACCTGGATGCTTTCGCGGATCTTCTTCTTCACATCGGTCGGTGTGTTCTCGTTGCGAAGGATCTTCTCCAATTCTTTCACCGATGACTTCGCCTGCAATTCGACCATCAACTCTGCCAGCGAGATCTGCACGAGGGGCGAGTCCTGTTTGCTGATGGAGCGGATCAGTTCTTCGCGCACCTTGCTGTCTTTGCTGTAGGCCTTCAAGACATCGAGGGCGGCGAGGCGCACGTTCACGTTGTCGTCGTGGTTGAGCGTTTGCAACAAGGCGCTGGTCACTTTCTGACTGGCTTGTCCCATGTCTTCGCTCAGGCTCACGGCCTTGAGACGATCGGTGGCCGATTCTTTTTCCAGAAGCGACAACATCATCATCTCTTTGAGGTCACTTACTTCTTGTGTCAGTACTCCAATCTGTTGGTCCTTTTGTGGTTGAGGAGCTCGCAGGAAAAATCCGGCGGCCAATCCCAACAACAAGGTCACCGATGCAAAGGCAAGGCGTGGTGCAAACTCCGGCCAGGCAAAGAAAGCCTTCCACGAAAAGCCGCTACTCTTTCTTTTTTCTTCCGCCAGCATGTGATAGAAGGCGTCGTCCAACTTCAGGGAAGGCTGGGGAAGGTCCATACGCACCAGCTGATCTTCCATTTCCTGCAACCCGTGCAACTCGGCAATGTCGACGAGTCCTTCCTCGATGAGCTTTTCGATGAGCTTCATCTCGGCGGGGTCGGCCTGTTGGGCGTTGTATTTTTCGATCAGTTCTTGTATTCTTTCCGTACTCATAATCACATGTGTTTTTCCAGTTCTTTATAAACCGCCTTCAGATCCTGCAGGGCCCTGAAGACCTTTACTTTGACGGCGCCCTCGGAACATCCCAGGATCTCGCCGATCTCTTTGTACTTCTTGTCCTGAAACTTGCTGAGCAGCAAGATCTCCCGTTTGTCGTCCGGCAATCTGTCCATGGCCATGGAGAGAAGTTGCAATTCTTCATCTTTCTGATACTCGGTCGACCGGTTCTCGTCGCTGCCCAGCCGTTCCTGCCAGTGTTCCAGGGAATCCTTTGCCTTCAGTTTGTTCTTGCGGAAGTGGTCGTGGTTCACATTGCGCGCGATGTGATACATCCATGTTCTGAAGTCGCCCTCGCCGCGAAAGAGGTAACGATACTTCAGGATCCGCAGGAAGACGTTCTGCACGAGGTCCTCGCTGAGGTCCGCATCTTTGTTCATGCCATAGAAAAAACCGTATAAAGGCTTCTTATAGCGCTCAAAAAGCAGTCCCAGCTTGTCGAGGTCGTTGTCCTTGACCTTGAGCATCAAGGCGTTGTCGGTCAGTGCTTCCAATTCCGGAGGTAAAGTTTTCAAGATGGGAAACTTCGGGTTTTCGAGATGGTTACAGGATAAAGGTAAGGTTTCCTGAAATTCTGCGGACAGGGGGTGTTTTTGGTATTTCCCTGGCAGAAGAGCGAATAGGCAGGAGCCTTTTTTCACGGTCCCTACTTTTTGCTAAAGCTTCATCGGGCACCAGAAAGGCGCCCTCCTTCGCTGAAGCGTCTGCGGGCAGACGAAATTGACGCAAAGAAATACCTGGAGACAGGGATTAACCTTTGAGTGTAAGGTTATCGGCCAAAACCTGAAAACCCGTTCAAGCCAGATGGCCGGGCGCGAAACGGCACGGTTTTATAGCATGGGGTCTGTAAATTTCTTAACTTAATAAAAGGAGCCCATTGTATGAAAACACCGCATCGTGTTGCCAACTATTTGGTAGTATCGATCCTACTCACCCTGCTGAGTGGTGCCATTAAATACTATAATGTCTCGGAGAAAAAAGAGACGACATACTTGCTGATGCACGAGCAAAACATCATCCGCGAATCTTATTCCCTGCTCACCAGCATGCTCGATGCCGAAACCGGGCAGCGCGGCTTTATCCTCACCAACGATTCGGCCTATTTGCATCCGTATCAAAACTCCATCGCCGTCGTCGATCAAAAGCTAAAGGCGCTCACGTTGCTGGCTTCCGACAATGCATCTCAACGCGCACTGGTGAATGATAAAATCGCCCCCGTCGTCAACGAAAAGCTGGAGGAGCTGAAGCGATCGCTCGAGATCTATGCCCGCGAAGGGCAGGTCCCCGCGACTGTCTTTGTTAAGAAAGGCACGGGGCGTTTGAGCATGGAGCATTTGCGCAGCCTGCTGGAGGAATTCCGTCAGTATCATGAAGCCATGCTGCAAAAACGCGACGCAAGGTTGCGCACCATCTATGTCATTAATGATACGATCCACTACATAAGTTTCGCCCTGATCTGTCTCGTATCGGGCTATGCGTTGTATGTGCTGCTTCAACAAAGCAAACGAAACAACGAACTGGTGGCCAGCCTGCAAGACGTCAACCGGACCCTCGAACAAAAAGTACAGGACCGCACGCTGGAGTTGGAACGAAAAACCCAACAGACCGAGAAACTGAACCAGGACCTGCAGGATAATTTTGAAGAGCTACAATCTTTTTACGACGTGCTCCAAACCAACAGCGCCAGCGCCGAAGAAGCGCTCCTGGAGATCCGCGACCTATACGACAACGCGCCGTGCGGCTATCACTCCGTCGCACCCGACACCACCATCACGCGCATCAACTCCACCGAACTGCGCTGGCTAGGCTACACCCGCGAGGAAGTAGTGGGCAAGTTGAAGGTCAGGGACATCATTGGCGAGCAGAGCGTCGGCATCTTCGCGGAGAACTTTCCCCGGTTTGTGAAGGAGGGTCATCTAAACAACCTGGAGTTTGACATGAAACGCAAAGACGGCACGACCTTTCCCGCATTGCTCAACTCCACGGCCATCTACAACACGCGGGGAGAATTCGTATCAAGCCGCAGCATCGTCGTCGATAACAGCGAGCGAAAAACGCTGGAGCAACAGCTGCGCGATGTCAATGCGCGGCTGCTTCGCCTCAACGAAGAAAAGAACCATTTCCTGGGCATCGCCACCCACGACCTGAAGAGTCCCCTCAACGGTGTGTTGGGATTGGTCAACCTGATGAAGCTTCAGCACTCGAACCTCACGCCCGACCAATTGCAATACCTCAACCTCATGGAGGGCTCGTGTGTGAACATGCATATGCTGATCCAAAATCTGTTGGATGTGAACCGTATCGAGCAGGGCAAAAACGGCATCAATAAAGAATATATCGCCATCAACAGTTTACTGAAAAAACAGTATCACGTGTTCAAGCAAACGGCGGAGAAGAAAAATATTTCGCTGATCCTGGAAGACCACGTACCCGATTTCAATATCCACACCGACCCCGCGATGTTGAGCCGCATCCTGGAGAACCTGATCTCGAACGCCATCAAATTTTCGCCCGCCCACAAAGAAGTCGCCATCAACGTGGTGCGCACGGAGACGCACATCCGCTTTGAAGTGCTGGACCAGGGTCCTGGCCTTTCGGCCGCCGACAAACAAAAGCTCTTTGGGAAATTTCAACGGCTCAGCGCCCGCCCCACCGGTGGCGAAACTTCATCCGGTTTGGGACTGTCGATTGTAAAAGAATTGGTGCTCGCGCTGAACGGCAGCATCGTGGTGGAAAGCGAGGAAAACGGCGGCGCCAAATTCATTGTCCAACTCCCGCTCCAGGAATAGAAATCCGGCACTTGAATGTATATAGATGCCCTTTTGGGGCCTGAAAGGCCTCTCAGGAATGGCGCATCGACGCCAGCTTGTTCCGCTCGTCTTGCAATTCGCGCGAAAGTTTGGTTTGCTTGTCCATGGCGCGGTGCTTATACTCCTCAAATTCGTTGGTGAGGGCGCTCACGGCCAGGTTTCGCTCGCTCAGGGACTTGCTTTGCAGTTGCATACGGCCAAAAATAACGGCCACAAAGGCGATCAGGCCGCCCAACAGGCAGGTGATCACCGTCAGGAACACGCCTTTTGTGAAATCGATGCCCAGCACGGTAATGTGGGTGCTGGCGTATAGAATATCGGCCATGGATTTTTCCTTGGCTTTCAGGGCGTCTTCCGTCTTGGCCAACTGGCCTTTCAGACCATTAATATTGGCCTGGGCACCCCGGATAGCGGCATTTTTGGCGCTCAGGGAGTCATTGATAATCTTCCATACTCCATCCAAAACCGTCTCCTTGATCACCTTATAGTCATTATAGTTCTGCGATTTGCTCTTCATCAGCAGATAGCGATCCCTCAGGGTATAGTTTCCCTGAATTTCAGTGGCTTGCTGAGCGAAGGTTATGGAGGAGGCCAGCAAGCATACCCACAACACCAATGACTTTTTCATAGCTGAGCGTTTATACGTAAGTTAACAATATATCAAAGGTAAGGCAAGCCCCCGGGAAAGGTCTACGATTCCTATATTAATCTCAAAATTATTCGGTTAACGTCCGTTTGCGGGGATTAAAGGCAAAACCCTTCAGGTCTTTTTCTTGAACACGAGATCGGTTTTCTGGACGGCTACCACCCGGTCGTAGAGTTCTCTCAGGTAGTGATATTCCAGCGAGCTGAACACGGTCTTATTGATGGTGAACGAGCTGTTCATGGTCACAGTATGGCCCACATTCTGGACGCTATACATGTAGCGACCCCCTGCATCCGGCAATGTCAGTCCAACCTTGGCCGGGATTTCGGTGATTTCGTATTCTTCGGGGTACTCCAGGATCATCACCACGGTCTGTTCCAACGGCGCCCCGAAATCGACCGGGTACAACCGCTCCTGTGACTTAAAGTGATTTTTTATCTCCTCGTCCAGGAAGAAGGGATTGAACAGAAAATTCTCTGCCGTGGCTTGATCAAACAGTTCGGCTTCCGTTTCAAACTTTATGCTCAATGGTTTTTTCAGATCGTCTAAATTGTCGATGTGCGGTTGAGTCATGGTGACGCCGGGATACTCGCTGCTCAGATACTTTTTCTCATCGCCTTCATTGGCCACATTCTTGCGTTCGTTCAACGCGCTGTAGCCAAAGTGGGAGACCTGCACGGTACCCGACAGGAGCCCTTCCTTGTTGAGCTTCAAATTGAAAATAGAAACTCTGCGGTTCTTCTCGGAAGGTTTGAGGTCGTACCAGAACGACTGTTTCTCACCCAACACGCGTCCCTTTCCATTCAGACAGCGCTCGGGGAGCATGCCGAACGACAGAAACGGGTCCGTGGCATCCAGCAAATAGACCTTGTCCTTTATGGATAAGTAGGCCGCCACATAATCAAATTCGGTGATAACAGGGTAGAGCTCGTTCACCAATCCATTGGAACGCGTGGAGAGGATGATGGGATCGGCATTGAGGCCGGCATATTTCAGCGCCGCCACCAACGACAAATTGATGTCGCCGATGTTACCCGTTTTGGCGTCGAAGGCTTTCTTTATGCCCAGGTCACTCCAGAGACCGTAGACGTGGTTCCAATGATACCAACCCTTGATGAAATCGTAGATCTTGCGCGCCTTGACGAGCTCGTCGGTTTCACCGGCAATAATTTGTTTCACCTCCCGGTCAACGATGTCCTCTCCTCTCCGGAGTTGCACGCCGAAATTGGTCTGCTTTTTCATTTCATCTTCGACGTCCTTCCATTCCTTGGTGATCTTATCTTTTCGCCCGTCGAAATAGAGGTACTCCGAGAGTTCAAAATACACAGCCGATAAAAAGTTGGAACGCGCCGTCATGTACTCCTCTTCCTTGAAAGCGGGAACATCCTTCATCATAAAATCCATCACGGTGCACTCGGCCGAATAGCCTCTCGGTCTGTAGCAATCACGTTCGATCTTGCTCTCGTTTTTGGCAAGCTTCAAATAGCCGCGAAGGGAAATATTGTACCGGTAGTTCGCCGGGATCGTGGCCTTATAAGCGCTGGAAATTTTTGGTATGTCCGACTGAAACTCCCACGAGCGGAAAGTGAATTTGAATGGCGACTCCAAGGTATACTCGACTTCGATCACACTTCCCACGCGCACATTGGGCACGGCGAATTTCCGGTAGTCGCGATACTTGCTGGAGTTTTCAGTGAACTGGTCTTTGGTGTTCAACTTGGTCTCCTTCATCGTTCCGTTCTCGAAGTTGAAGGAAGAGGCGGTCACCGAACGCATAGCTTCCTTGTATATGCCATCGCCCTTTCTCAACGGGATGACAAAGTCTGCCAGCGCCTGACCGGCTTTTTTCAGGATCTTTATTTTAACATGATAGTGAAACACGAGGTAGTTCGGGTCGGCATCCTCGATGTGGGTATCACCTTCTTCCCGCAACACCACGGCAATGGCGGCTGTGTCTTTGGCGTAAGTCTTCATGTCCAGATCGCGGTAGGTGACCTGGCCGAAAGGAAATGAGTCGGATTGGGCTGTGGCAAGGAAATGAATAGCGACAAAAGCTATCCCGAAAACGGTTCGCATGGAGATATCAAAATTACAGGGCGTAATTTAAATAAAAACCGCCAAACCATCTCTAGCCCGGCATCTTGAACCATCGGACGGCATTGTCGTGAAAGATCTTATTCACCACCGTGCGCGGCAACTTCATCCCTTTGAATTCACCATTCACTTCCGGCGAGGTCATCTGGTTGTCGGTTACAAAATATTCCCAGTCGTGCAGCCAGATGTCATGCACGTGTTTTCGCACAGCCTCGGCATCGTAGCTATCTCTTATCTCGGAGTCGGTGGCGTAGATGAGGCGGTCTTGATATTTGATGATAAAATTGCGCACCTTATCATAGTCGGTGAGTGATTGGTGTTGCAAGTGCGAAATGCGCTCGGCCATGTCGACGGCCATGTTGGGAAATTTATCAAGACGTTTCGCGAGTTCGTCCACACTCCACTCCAGGCTGCCGAGGTGGGCGCCGACGAAACGCATGTCGGGATGTTTTTCGATGAAGTGGTCGCGGGCGTTGATCTGGTCTTCGTAGGAGGGATATTCGGGGTGGAGGAACATGTGGTATTCGGGATGTTCCTTGAAGTAATGACGGTCGTTGTTCACCGTCATTTGCTCGATGGGGAGCCAGCAGTTTTTGGGTTCGCCCAGGTGCCCCATGATGGTCTTGTCCTGGTCGATGATGTACTGAACGACGGAGTCGAATTTAGGATCATCCACCATGATGAAGTTACCGGTCGCGTCCTTGTAGGTCATGCCGATGTTCTTCCAGATCTTGATGCCCAGCGCTCCTTGGTCAAATCCTTCTTTCAGCCAGGGAATGGTGCGCTTCGTCCATGCCGAATCCCAGCCCTGCAACGTGAAGGCGGTGAGAAAGCTCACCGTGTTGGGTACGGATTTAATTTGATGCAGGGCGAAGCTTCGTTGTTCCTGCACCGTGGGATAGTCGGGCACATCCACGTTTACGGCCAGCAACGTGAAATTGTCGGCTTTGGCCTGCTCGCCGATGGCGGCGTTGTTGGCGTTGAGGTGCGTGTGCGTGTCGATCTTTTTTACCGAAGCAAAATCGTCGACGGTATAGTATTCCTTTTCGCAGGCTGTCATGCCCAGACCGATAACGAACGCCGCATACCACGCGGCAGCATATTTTTTCATAATCACGATTTTTTAAAGACGAATATCCTCAAGCCGTTTTACTCTCCAGAGCCCGGGACCTTATCCACCTCATCGCTTTTCACCCCGGAAATTATAAACTTCTATATGTTCGGCATCTCCGGTGTACAAGAGGACACGCGACGACTGCGAGAGGTACGTCGAGCCGTAGTAAAACTCGTGTTTGTATTTCCGGCCGTCCTTTAACGTGATGATCGCATAGGCATCGTCGGCACGCGGCGCGTAGTGCTTATCTTGTTTTATGGCAAACGCCTTTAGCCGCGACGAATTGTTGGCCACGATCATCAACGTATTGCCCGAAGGTTGCTGAAGCAAAGCCGCGCCTTTGGCATCGCCGTCGGCATAGAAGCCGCTTTCGCGGGCGTTCACCAACTTGAAATGGCCCTGCCCATCGCCGCGGAGAAACACACCCACAGAGGCGTCGTAGCGGCCGCTGGAGACTTCGGCGGAGAACATATTCCCCGTCATCAGCACATCTGTAAAGCCGTCGCCATCAACGTCGGCGGTGGTCATGCCATACGTTGGGGCGAACTGTGCTTCCATGGGAAGGGCCTTGACCGCGAATTTGCCGTTGCCTTGATTTTCGATGTAGCTGGTTTGAAAATTTTCGGCGCACACCGTATAAGCATTTTCTATTTCCGATTTCAAGAATGAATCGTCAAACGTGGCCTCGGCATATTCGGCATAGTGGACAAACCGGTGGCGCATGGCCGTGATCTGGCTGATGAGTTCATCGCGGGTGTGCACGATGTATTTCCGGCCTTGCAAATAATAGGTCATCACCGGATCGATGGAACCATTTTTGTCATAATCATTGGCGTAGATACAAAGCGGTTCCTGCGGGGTTCCGTGATAGCGCGAATTGAGCCCGAGATTTCCCGCGATGTAATCCATGTCGCCGTCCTGGTCGAAGTCGGCAGCCACAAGGCTGTTCCACCATCCGCTGGTGTGCTGGAAAGCATCGGCTGCAAAGGATGTAAACGATTTTCCATTCTGGTTCTTTAAACACGTGATGGGCATGAACTCGCCGGCGATGAGCAAGTCAACCCAGCCATCATTGTCCACGTCTGTCCATAGCGCGGAGGTGACGAGACCGGCTTTTAACAAGCCCGGTGCCAGTTCTTGTGTGGCATCTGTGAAGTGACATTCACCCGGCTTTGATTCGTTCCGGAAAATATAGCTGGCGGCCGGCAAAGGGTATTCTCCCGGCACCACCCGTCCACCTACAAACAGGTCGAGGTCGCCATCGCGATCGTAGTCGGAGGCGATTACGCTGGAGCCACTTTGAAGATGTTCGGGCAATGCGTCTTTCGCGAGGGTGAACTTTCCTTTGCCATCGTTCAGGTATAAGTAGTCTTTGTAGGCAGGCGAATCTTTTGGTTTCTCCGACCCTCCCGTGGCGATGTATAGATCATCATCTTTGTCGCCATCGGCGTCAAAAAACAAAACACCTAATTCTTCGCCCAAGCTGTCGACGCCCGGTGCCATCCGCTTGAATTTTCGATCTTTCCCTTGCCTGAAAAGTGCACCGGCATGACTGGAAGCACCTCCCACATAAAAATCTTCCAGCCCATCGCCATTCACATCCGCCACGGCAACTCCCGGCCCGTTTCGCGAATGCATGTGCGGCAACAGGGGTTGTACTTTAAAATCGATGAAATCATTTTCCTGGTGTACAAAATCGATTCCCAGTGCGCGCGATACTTCATTGAACAAGGTTGCTTGCTTGGCAACGAGCAGCTCCGTGGTTTTCGCTTTCGCGGCAGCATAATCCAGCGTGAGCAATTGATTGACTTTTACCTGAGTTAAAGTCTCGTGCTTTCCATCGGGCCAGATCACCTTCAGCGAATCGACAACCTCTGCCGAATCTAATCCCACGTGCATCACTCCATCCATGGTGGACTCATAGCCACGGTTCAGGAAGTTTTCCATGTACTGTTCCTGTCCTTTGCAAAACACCCACACCTTGGTGCCGATACCTTCTCCATTTTTTTCGCTGCCGCGGAATTTTATCCGGAGATAGTTCCGGTGAAAAAGTGCCTCGCTGTGGTTGCGATAGACGCGGGCTTCTTCGTTCATCGTGTTCACGACCAGGTCGAGATCGCCATCGTTGTCCAGGTCGGCGTAGGCTGCTCCGTGCGAAAATCCTTCTTCCTGCAAGCCCCAGGCCTGGGTTTGGTTGGTGAAGGTGAGGTCGCCGTTGTTGGAGTAGATATAATTTTTTAGTGCTGCGCCCTTCAATGCTTTGATGGCTTCCAGTTTTTTATCCGTTTTGGCCTGCACGGTTCCCAGCGGCGTGTTGTAAATATTTTGATACGTGATGTAGTCCATGTTGCCCAGGTCGCGCAGAAAGCCGTTCGTGGCAAAAAGATCTTTATCGCCGTCGTTGTCATAATCGGCGAGTAGCGGACTCCAGCTCCAGTCGGTGCTGCTCACACCGGAAAGGAAACTGATCTCGCTAAACGTGTTGTTGCCCCTATTCAGCTGCAAGGTGTTGCGCGTGAATTGGGGGAGATATCCCAGGCGCAACGACAGTTGATACTTGTCGTAGCCCGTGGGTGGAATGATCAGCTTTAATCGTTTGTTGTCTTCCGGACGCATGTCCAGCTCCACGATGTCCACCAACCCGTCGTTGTTCAGGTCGGCCACGTCGTTGCCCATGCCGGCAAAGCTGGTGTGTCTCAAATATTCGGCCGCGCGATCGGTGAAGGTGCCGTCTTGATTGTTGACGTAGAGAATGTCGCTGCCGATAAAATCGTTGGAGATGTATATGTCCGGCCAGCCGTCGTTGTTGATGTCGCTGATGGCGAGGCCGAGGCTATAGCCTTCCACCAAGATGCCGGCTTCTTTTGAAACGTCTGTAAACGTGTGGTCACCGTTGTTCCGGTAGAGCACATCCGTGCTCACACCTGTGCCGTCGAGTTTGCGCGGCTGAATGTGATTCACCATGTTTTCGTACGATGCCGGGTTGGTGATGATGAACACATCGAGGTCGCCATCGCCGTCATAATCAAAAAAGGAAGCATGCATGGCTTGCCGCTTATCGGCCAGCCCGTAGGACCGGGATGATTCGGTGAAGGTTTTGTTTTGATTGTTGATGAACAGCAGGTTTCCCCGCTCCGATTCCGGTCCACCGCCCGAAACGCATTGGTAAATGTCCAACCAGCCGTCGTTGTTCACATCGGCCATGACGGCGCCGGTAGCCCACCGGTGGTTGAGCACGCCCGATGATTCGGTGATGTCTTCAAACGTGAGATCGCCCTTGTTCAAATACAGCCGGCTGCTGGTGGTATTTCCACTAAAGAACAAATCGGTGAGGCCATCGTTGTTGATGTCCCCGGCTGCCACGCCCGCGCCGGTGTAGATGTTCATGTAGTTGTTCACGTTCACCTGCTCGTCTTCCTCCAGCACATTGTTGAAATGAATGCCCGTATGACGCGACGACATCATTTCAAACACGGCGTCGGCTTTGCGTCCGCAGGAACAAACGATCATCAAAAGTAAAATTCCACCTATCGCATCATAGCGCTTCATGAGAACTTTCGTTTACCGGAAAACTATACAAACAAAAAAATGAATGCCTGCATGATCCGCGGGCATTTCACTTCCTGTGCAAAGTCGATCGCTTTGCCTTTCAGCAAGGTAATGGATAACCCTGAAAATAAACAGCGAAGGGTGATCGCCCTTCGCTGTTTTTATTTCACTATAGACACCGGGTATCCTAGTAGTTGGGATTTTGCTTGATCTCGCCTGCAGTTCCCCGGGTACGGTCAATTTCGCTTTGCGGGAAAGGATAGACAACATACTTGTCGTCCCAATCGGTAGGGAAGATCGTGGGACCGAGGCCCCAGCGTACGAGGTCATACCAGCGATGTCCTTCAAAGCAAAGCTCCACGCGTTTCTCGTGTTGCAGGTCCGCCAGTGTTGCCACGCCACCTAGGGGTGCAAGCCCTGCGCGGTCACGGATGTCGTTGATCTGGGTGGTGGCTTCTGCTGCACGGCCTTGGGCCAGCAAGGCTTCAGCATAGAGCAGCTTCAATTCGGCAAAGCGGAACGTGCGCTCGTTGTTGAAGTTACCCTGGTTGTTGCCCGAGAAATCTCCACCCACGGAGTTGCGTTGGCCGGCATATTTTTTCACCACATAGCCCGTCTCCGACCATTGCGGATCGTAAGGAAGCGATTCCACACCACTGTTCCAGATGTAATAGGTGTCACCGTCCTGGTAGATGAAGGCATTGAGTCGTGCGTCGCCGGTTTCAAATTGGTCCACCAGGTCTTGCGTGGGCACCCACCATCCGTTCTTTCCACCGGGAGCGGTTTCCGCGGCGGTGTAGTTCCCGGCATCCCAATACATCGAACGGCCTGTTCCTTGCGATGCTTTGAAACTTTCCGAGTGGGTATCATCAAACACCCAAACGTTGTCGTCGGAGTGTGGTCCGCCAAATTGTACTTCGAAGATCGATTCTTTGTTGTTCTCGTTGTCGAACGCAAAAACATCTTCCAGGTCTTTGGCAGGATCGTCGGTGTCGATCAGTCCGTATTTACCGGCATGGCCTACGCCGTTGTTGATCACATCTTCAAACGCGGTGATCGCGGCCGGCATATCGCCTTTCCAAATGTTCACTTTGCCGATGTAGGCCATGGCAGCCCACTTGGTGGCACGGCCCGTGTTCTCGTCGCCCCATACCTCGGGAAGGTTGGCAAACGCATCGTTGAAATCGCCGAGGATCTGTGCAAACAGCTGATCCTTGGTGGCATTAGGCACCGAGAGTTGTGTGAGGTCCTTGAACGTTTTGGTCACGATGGGCGGTGTGCCGAAAAGTTTTAACGCTTCAAAGTGAAAGAAGGCCCGCAGGAATTTTGCTTCGCTGGTATAGAGTTTCTTCTCGTCGGCCGTCAGATCGTTCTCCAGGTCGATGTGTTCCAGCACCGTGTTGGCGCGATAGATGCCTTCGTACAGCTGTGTGTAGATGGCTGCGAAAGGTTTGTCGCTGGCGCGGATGTTGAGGTTGTCGGCATCCTTGGAGATGTTGTCGGCGTCCGGTTGGGCGCGCACATCGTCGGTGACCACGTCGGTGATCTTCCAGAACTCGCCCGACTCACCGAGGGTTTCCGTACTCGTTCCCCAGAAATCCTGGATCGAAGAGTAGGCAGCAAACATGGCACCATCAAACTCGGCCGCCGTCTTGTAATACGCATCGGCCGTCAATTTGTCGAGGGGCTTTAAGTCCAGATTGTTACAGGAGTTACAAATCAGGAAAGCCGCCACCAGGTATAGTATTTTAATTGGTTTCATACTTTTTTCTTTACGGGGTTAGAACGATACCTGCCATCCGAATTGCACGATGCGAGGCTGGGGTGAGCTACCACCGTCTTGTCCGGTAGCCAACGGTGTTTCACCTTTCTGGAAGCTCTGACCACGGGTCACTTCCGGATCGAAGCCTGTGTACTTCGTGAAGGTGTACAGGTTTTGCGCTGCAACGTAAACGCGGAAACGGGTGATCAAGCCACCGGTCCAGTTCTTCAGTTGCACAGCCGGAATGGCATAGCCGATCTGGATGTTACGGATCCGCATAAAGCTTCCGCTCTCGATCCAACGATCGGAATACCGGTTGTTCTGATTGTCGTCGTTCAAAGAAAGACGCGGCATGGAGTTGCTCGTACCTTCACCCGTCCAGTGGTTCAATGTCGACGCATAGAAGTTGGTCGCGCTCCGCAGATCTTCGCCTTGCGATCTTGCCTGGTTGTATACCTTTTGTCCGGATACACCGGCCAGCAGCAACGAGAAGTCGAAGTTGTGGAAGCGCGCCGAGGCATTGATACCGTAATAAAATTTCGGGATGTAGCTGCCCAGGTTGGTGCGATCGTTGGCATCGATCTGGCCGTCGCCGTTCACGTCCTTGAAACGGATGTCGCCGGGTTTGCGATCGGAAGAGATCCGGTCGGGCACAGCCGCGTCGATTTCGGCCTGGTTTTGAAAAATACCGTCGGTCTTGTAGCCGTAGAAGCTACCGATGGCCTCGCCCACCTTCGTGCGGTGCGTGGAAGCTCCACCTACACCGGCGATGATCTCGGGAATGGTTCCCAGGTCGAGCACTTCGTTGTGCACCGTGGTGATGTTACCGCCTATGCTATATTTCATTTGGCCCACTTGACCATTGTAGGTCACCGCCGCTTCGATGCCGCGGTTCACCATCTTGCCGATGTTGTTGTCGGTGGGAAGGAAGAAACCGGACGTGTATGGCAGCGGGAATCCCAGCAAGATGCCGTTGGATGTTTTATTATAGTAGTCGAACGTGAAATCTACTTTGCCGCTCAGCAATGCGATGTCGGTACCGATATCGAACTGTGTACCGGTCTCCCATTTCACATCGGGGTTGGCCAGGTTGATGGGGGCCGGTCCGCGCACCACCGTTTGATTTCCGGTGCCCACAACATAGAATATAGTGGGTTGCAGGGTGGTGAGGTACGGGAAGTTGGTTCCGGTGAATTGGTTACCGGATTGTCCCCAACCGGCACGGATCTTCACATCGTCGAAGATGCCGCCTTTCGGGAAGAAGTTTTCCTGGCTGATGCGCCATCCTGCCGAGAACGAAGGGAACGCTTGTGAACGCTTGCTCTCTGCAAAACGTGAAGAGAAGTCTTTCCGAATGTTGAACGTGAACAGATATTTGTCGGCGAAGGCATAGTTGATCCGTCCCAAATAGCCGCGCAACGCCCAATGGTCCGCTTCATTGGCGCCGGCCACTTGCACACCGGTCGATGCGAATTTGATCGCCGTGTTGAAGAGGTCGTTACCTTGCAAACGCAATTTGTCATAGCGGAAGTTGGTTTCTTCATGACCTACCAGCACGGTGAGATCGTGTTTGCCAAAGTTCTTTATATAGGTCAGCGTGTTGTTAAAGTTCGTGGTCATTTCGATGGGCCGCTCTTGCACGAGCAGCGATGACTTGGGCAAGCCGTTGAAGCCCACATCGCCCTGGAAGAAGTTACCATCGCCCACGTTGTAGTCCACACCACCGCTGATGCGGTATTTCAATCCTTTGATGATCTCGAGTTCACCGTACACGTTGGCCAACACCTTACGGCTCAACACCGTCGTGTAGCTGTAGGTGGGATCGGTGCGCATGACATAGTTGTTACTGTTACCTGCCGAACCCCGATTCTCCACCGTTTCGGCATTGTAGCCGCCGGGTCCCTTGGGATCGTATACTTTAAAGAAGGGTTGGTTAAGCGCGGAGTTGAAGGCCGCATAGATTGCGTCTTCGGACTGGATCATGCGATCGACCGAACTCAACAGCAAGGACTCCCCTATCTTAATACGGTCGCCCACTTTCACATCCGTGTTGGCTTTGATTGAGTAGCGCTTGAAGCCCTGACCCAATTCAAGGCCTTGTTGATTCATGTAGCCCACGCCCACAAAATAGTTGGCGTTGGGTGTGCCACCGCTCACGCCGATGTTGTGGCTCTGCACCTTGGAAGTGCGGAACACCTGGTCTTGCCAGTTCACATCGGGCATGCCTTTGAATTTACTAAAGTCGCGATTGACCGGATCCAGTTGCGCCTGCATGTCGATATACTGATTCGTGTTGAGGACATCGAGTTTTTTCCAGGGCGTGCCGGCACCGGTGTAGCCATCATACGTTAATGTGGCTTTGCCATCCTTACCGCGTTTTGTGGTAACGATGATCACACCGTTGGCAGCGCGCGCACCATAGATGGCGGCAGCGGATGCATCCTTCAACACGTCGATGGATTCAATGTCGGCGGGGTTGATGCCGGCCAAGGGGTTCGATTCGGTGGTGGAGGATGTGTTTACGGTGATGTTAGACGTTTGCACGATCGGCACACCGTCGATCACCCAAAGGGGAGAGTTCACACCGGCCGTGCCCACACCGCGGATGCGCACATCGATCGGGGCGCCGGGGTCACCGCTGCGGTTGGTGATTTGCACCCCCGCTACACGTCCAGCCAAAAGCTGGTCGGGACTGGTGATGGGTTTGGATCCAATGTCAATGTCTGAGGCACGGAGCGATCCCACCGCACCGGTGAGATCAACTTTGCGTTGGGTTCCATAACCCACCACAACCACTTCTTCCAAAGCTTTTGTGTCTGAAGCCAGGGAGGGGTTGATCACCGTTTGCGTTCCCACCGGCATTTCAATAGTTTGAAAGCCAATGAAGCTGAAGACGAGCACGGCATCGTTGCCTGGTACTGCAAGCGAATACTTACCGTCGGCATCGGCTGTCGTGCCGACGGAGCTTCCCTTGATAACAATGTTTACGCCGGGTAATGCATCTCCCGTGTCAGCATCGGTAACTTTTCCAGTGATGGTTTTTTCCTGCGCAAACGCAGCGGTAGCCACCACCATAAAAAATAGCCAAAGCCATTTTTGAGGGGTAAAATGTTTCATTAAAATGAGGGTTAGAGTGATTCAAAATGACGGACTTTTATTTTCAGTCAATTGAAGTTAGGTAAAGATCAGCGCGAACATCGAAATCAATCGATCTATTTATCCACAAAATGCAGTGCAAACGTTTCGCTAACACTGCCGGGATTTGTCGAAGCTTGTACTTCTGCTTACCATCGTATTCTAAATACCCGCTATAAATGACCTTGCCCCAGACACCTTCCCGCTTGCTTTCGCTCGACTTCATGCGCGGTTTGATCATGATTTTCCTCATGGGCGAAAGCATCGGCCTCTATGAACATTTGTTTGAAGCCACCGAGGGCACCGCACTGTCGCACGTGTTTATTCAATTCTTCCACCACCCTTGGAACGGCTTGCGCTTCTGGGACCTCATCCAACCCGGCTTTATGTTCATGGCCGGCACGGCACTGGCCTATTCGTTGCACCGCCAGCAACAACAAGGCATGGCGTGGAGCGAATCGTTCAAAAAGACATTGAAGCGGTCAGCATGGCTCTTCTTCTGGGGCGTCCTGGACTATGCTGTTCGCAAGGAAGGATTGGCGTTCGAGCTTTGGGATGTGCTCACGCAACTCTCGTTCACTACACTAGTGGCATTTTTAATTTTTAGGTGGTCGATGTCGGCACAACTGGTGTTCAGTTTCGGATTGTTGTTGCTGACGGAGATACTCTATCGCTACACCAACGTGCCCAATTTCGACCAACCGTTCACCGACCAACACAACTTCGGCAACTATGTCGACCTCCTGTTGATGAACAAAATAAACGACGGCGGCTGGGTAGCCATCAATTGCTTGCCCACCGCTGCCCACACCATCTGGGGCGCCATCGCCGGAAAATTATTGCTTTCGGACAAATCTGAAGAACAAAAATTGAAATGGCTTGTTACCGCAGGCGTTGTTGCACTCGTGCTGGGATTCGCGATGGACTTCACGATCACCCCCATCATAAAACGCATCGCCACCAGTTCATTCGTGCTCGCCTCCGGCGGATGGTGCCTGCTCGCATTGGCATTGTTCTATTGGTGGATCGACATCAAAGGCCATCGCAACCACCTCCAATTCTTCACCATCGTGGGCATGAACTCCCTCTTCATCTACCTCTTCATGGAAATCGTCGCCAGCCGCTGGTTCAACGGCTACATCAGCGCCATCACCAACGGACTGATGAGCTTCGTAAACACGCCCGTGTTGTTGATGGGATTCATCACGTCGTTGGTGTTGTTTGCGCTGGAGTGGGGGATGTGTTATTGGCTTTTTAAGAAGAAGATATTTTTTAAGGTCTAGGGCAGCACCAAGGAAAATTTACTTCCGTCAACGCCTGACCTATACATAGCGACAACTTAAAATCGCCCTTTGTTTATAGACAAAGAATAGCACATACTTTTTCTATCGATATTCAGCTCATGCTAAGTCGGATGGCGGATTGATTGATCAGGTATAGTATGACCCTACCGCGAATTTCTGAGGTTGTTCCCGCAAACCAATGCGCGGTTTTAAGATAATTGCATTTTACACATATCGGAAGTAGATTTCACCCTAGAGGTTCGATCTGCTCTCGCGGGCCACAAAGGCAGCGTAGCGTATGATGGGCGGCACGCTGATCTTGTCAGCATTGCATGTCTGAAAATATTTTTGTACTTTTTTAGTGTCGTACGTTTCGGTTTTTTCAATTCAGAGTATTCGTTCTCTAAACGCTATTACCTGTTACATTAAAAACCGTTTCCATGAGCAGCTACCGTCGCGTAATCTATCACATTGTATTTGCCACGATCAATCGACAACCAACAATTAGTGAACAACATTGTCAAGAGTTGTACCGCTACATTGGCGGAGTAATCGCAAAGAGGAATTCCATACCTTATGAAATCAACGGAGTGGGTGATCATATCCACATTCTGTCGGACCTAAATCCCTCCATTTCACTCGCCAACTTTGTCAAAGAGATAAAAATCGCCAGCAATGCCTGGATGAAAGAGAGTGGCAAGTTTCCGCTCTTTGATGGATGGCAAGAAGGTTATAGTGCTTTCACCTATTCGTTACGCGAAAAATCCACGTTGGTCCGCTATGTTCTAAATCAAAAGGTCCACCACAACACCGAGTCTTTAGAAGAAGAATATAAGCGGCTATTAAAAGAGCATCAAATACGTTACGATGACCGATATTTGTTCTAAATGACTTAAGCCCAAAGGGCTTCCCTACCATAGCGCCCGGTGTAAACCGGGCGTGAAGAAATGCATTGTCACAACTCCGAAGGAGTTACCTTTTCGGGCGGTGAACTTTGACGCAACCGAAAGTGTCGCGTCAATGATTTCTTGGGATTCCGTCCAAAAACGTGCCCCTAAGGTAACCCCGTTGGGGTTGTCGTCAATCGTCAATCTACCCCCAGCTGCGCTGGGGGCTATGGTAGGGAAGCCCTTTGGGCTTATTGGTTCTGTGCGGACGAATAGATAAGCTAAAATTAATACTCGTTTCAAAACTTATCCTCCTTCTTTCTAGTTTCACTAGAGAAATTCAATTTTCTCAATTATAAACCTTTCTCTATGAACTCAAAAAAAATCGGCATCCTCGGCTCTGGCGAAGTGGCGCAGTCGCTTGCGGAAGGATTTCTGAAACACGGATTTCAAGTTACGCTGGGTACACGCGACCCGAAAAAACTTGCAGATTTTAAAAGCGAGCACGCTGCCGTCAAAGTGGAGAGCTTTGAAGAGGCGGCCAGGTTTGGGGAGTTGATCGTGTTGGCCGTGAAAGGTACCGGCGCCGAACCGTTGGTGAAATCTGTGGCGCAGGCACTGAGTGGCAAAACCGTGCTGGACACCACCAACCCCATCGCTGACGCTCCTCCTGTGAACGGCGTCTTGAAATGCTTCACTACCCTGGATGAGTCGCTGATGGAGCGGTTGCAAAGACTCGCGCCGGCAGCAAACTTTGTGAAAGCCTTCAATAGTGTGGGTAATACGTTGATGGTGAATCCTGTTTTGCCGGGTGGCAAGCCTTCTATGTTCATTGCTGGGAATAGTGAAGCTGCAAAGAAGGAAGCCAAAGAGATCCTGGACCTGTTTGGCTGGGAGACGGTGGATATGGGTGCCATTGAAGGCACGCGGGCGATTGAACCGTTGTGTGTGTTGTGGTGCATTCCGGGATTCTTGCGGAATGAGTGGTCGCATGCTTTTAAGTTGGTGAAGGCTTGAAAAGCCCGGATGAGTGAGCAGCGGTCTTATTTGTCTAGGGTGATTTGAGCGTCATTCTCCAAATCCCATCGGAATCGGTCATCTCGAAGACTAATTCTTTTTCAGTTAACTTAATAACTTTGGACTTTTCGATTCCATCCCTGTCATTCGTTGTCAGTGTTTGGGTGGCCGGATCAAAGGTCCATTTTCCCGAGTAGGCTTCGCCCTGCTCGACTGCTTTGTAGGTTCCATTGGCTTCGAATGCTGTGGTGTTTTCTCCAAGTTCCGATGACGGAACTTTCATACTGCCAAGTTGCATCTCCGTCATTGTCCATTTTCTACAGATCAGGCGGCTAAATTCTTCATTCGTCAATTTGGTTTGTGCGCAAAGCAGCGACCCCGGCCAAATCGATATTAGAAGAAGGATAGTTGATAATTTCATTGGTGTGGGTTTATAAGTTCAGGACATGATCCTTGGGCTGTGGCGCATCATAAAAAAAAGATCGCGTTCAATTTCATACTTCGCCGTCCGCACGCTCCTGCGGAGTAGTAAGTAGGGTATGCCCAACATGAACGCTGCGTGGAGTATGAGAAATGGCAGGGCGATGACATCCATTTTTCCGGGGCCTCCGGAAAGGAAAAAAGAAGAAAAGGCAATGCCGTAGATGATGACAAAACAAATGAGAAATGGGATCATGACATTATGAAAACCAATCACCTCGATGTCGATGATCAACTTGTCGCCGGTTTGGCTGAAGCTGCCGTTTGTTCTGGCGTTGTTGAAATTGGTTTCAAAGAAACGCACTCTCCGGGCCATCTCGAACCGGTCATTTTTTATCTTTCCTTTGTACCGGTTCTTGCTGCTCGAAAACACTTCAAAGAAACTATATCCCGGTTCGTCCAGGTTGGCGGCGAGGGTGTTGACAAAGTCGGTCTTGTCGATGGGGAGCTCCATTTGAAAGCTATCGGCCAAGCCGATTTTTTTGAGAAATGCGGTCATGGTTTATTAATTGCCTGATGTAAACTTATCTTTCATCATGAAATGCAGATCGCGTTCAAGGTCATATTTTGTTTTGCGCATGCCCCGCCTTATACGGAAATAAGGGACTACGAGCATAAGCGCGGCATGAACTGACAGAAACAGCAATCCAATCATGCGGAATTCCTCCGCGGCGCTTGCGAAAAAGAAAAAGCCAAAAGCAAAAAAATAGACGATCAGCAGAATAATGTAGTACGGAATCATGAGCCAATGAAAACCATTCAACGTGACCTCTGCGATCAAGTTCTTTCCGACCTGTTGAAATTTGCCACGGATGGATAGCGACGTTGCTCTGGCAGTGAGTTTTCGTTTTTGTCTCATTTCGAATCCGTCGTTTTTCACCGTCCCTTTGTAGGCCTTGTTGTTCGTGGAGAACGCTTCAAAAAAGCCGGGGCCCGGTTCGTCCAGGTTTACGATCAGTGTTTCTACAAAGTCGGACTTATCCATGGGCAACTCGATCTGAAAGCTGTCGATTAACCCGATCTTCCTGAGAAATTCGTTCATGCTGAATTCTTGCTAAATGCCTCACAACGTGTAACGGTAGGGGCTCGCCATGCTAATATATAAATAAGGGCATCATAAGGCAAAGCAGGACAGGGACAAATCCTTGCCTGTCGCGAGAGATCATTAAACCGGCAAAGCTTTGGTTCCAGGAAACCTCAATCTCCAATCCGCTCGAAGGATGCAAAGAAGGCAAAAAAAAGGAAATGCGCTGTCCTTTGCGCGGGCGTTGAATTCATTTTAAACCACAAAGACGCAAAGGACGCAAAGAAGACGCAAAGGAGGTTTATATTTCTTTGCGTTTACTTTGCGCTCTTTGCGCCTTTGCGGTGAAATGTATTTTGTCAATACTCGCTCTCCAACCCAAACACAGGCTTCCGCGTCTTCCACGCACCTTTCGTGAAGTCGGGGATGTCCTGCACTTGTCCTTTCTCTGCGATAGATTTTTCGCTCAGTGGTGTGATGGCATACCATGTCGCCAAATCATACACGTCTAGCGGGAAAGGGATGTCGCGTTTGATGCATTCGATGAAGGCGTTGTCGACGAAGAAGTCCATGCCGCCGTGGCCGCTGTCGGCGGCGTTGGTTTCGTATTTTTTCCAGAGCGGGTGGTCGTATTCTTCCATGTACTTCTTGGGGTTCTCCCATTCGTGGTGGGGACTCTTGTCTTCGAAGTGGATGAAGCCTGACTCGGGTTCGCCTGCGCTAAAGTCTTGCCAGATGCCGTTGGTACCTTGCACGCGGAAGCCCAGGTTGTAGGGACGCGGACTCGAGGTGTCGTGCGTGAGCAGGATGGTTTCTTCGTTGGCGGTTTGGATTTGGGTGGTCACAATGTCGCCCAACTTGAAGGTGGCCTTGGCGTTGGGATGGTTGGGGCCGCCTTTGGGATTGTTGACGATGAAGCGGTGCAAGCCCCGCGACTTGGTGGCGATGGACGACAAACGCGTGAGCCGGTTACCGCGGTTGATATCGATCATGTTCGCCACCGGGCCGAGGCCGTGGGTGGGATACAACTCTCCGTTGCGAGCCTGGTGTTGCAGTGTTCTCCACTTGGCTTCGCTAAATCCTTTCTCTCCAAACTCGACGCCTTCGGTGTGGGGTGCGCCGCCGTTGAAGAGCACTTCGCGCAGGTCGTGTTCGTAGCCGCCCTGCACGTGGAGCAGTTCGCCGAAGAGGCCTTTCTTCGCCATGTTGAACACCGCCATGATGTCGCGGCGGTAGCAAACATTTTCGAGGGCCATGAGGGGCACCTTGGTTTTTTCATAGGCGTTCACAAAGTCCCAGCTGTCCTGGAGTTTCATGCCGCCGCACACTTCCATGGCCACGATCTTGCCGGCGTTCATGGCGTCGACACCGTGGGGTAAGTGCCAGTCCCAGGGGGAGGCCACGAAGACGGCGTCGATGTCGTCGCGTTTGAGGAGATTTTTGTAGTCGTTGGGGCCGTTGGTGTATTCCACCGGGGCTTTCCGGTTGTATTTGGCGACCAGGGCCTGGGCCATGGCCATCATTTGTTTGTCGGGGTCGGCCATCGCGATGATTTCCACGTCGGTGCGCTTGAGCATTTCGTGGAGGTGGGTTTGGCCGCGGAGGCCTACGGCGATGAAGCCGAGGCGTACTTTGGTTTTCTTTTCTTCGGCGTAGGCTTTGAGGTCGGCAGCACTAAGGGTGAGGGCGGCGCCGGCCATGAGCGTTTGCTTGATAAATCTTCGGCGGTCTACGGTCATCATAGGAGTAAGATAGGTGTATTTCTATTCGATTTCTATTCAATTTCTTTTCGATTTCTGGCATTTTGCCTGTGAATCAAAATCGTGCAAACGTTTCGCTAGATTTTTGTTGATAAAATAATTCGGTATTGCCGTAACATTGTCCCATAAATGGCAGTCGATTTTGGTGATCTAAAAGGGCCATAGTTTTTCTTCAATTACGGAGTTGCAGCGTTGACCATGCGGGGGATTTATTAACTTTAAGTTATTGCGTGTTTCGAAGGCGATGAGAACGCGTGTTTGTGTGCCTCTATTCGGTTAGGGATAGAAGTGGAAAGCCCGAAGCGCGCTGGACGGCAGCGGCTGGCGGACTTGAAACGGATAGCCCGGCCCGAGGAACGAGGGAACCGCCAAACACACACGGGCACACCACCTTTCCTTACCCCCCAACGTAATCAACGCTTCCATGAAGAAGGCCCCCACCATCAAGGAAATTGCCCGGATGTTAAATTTATCTATCTCGACGGTGTCGCGAGCCTTACACAATAGCGAAGACATTAGTCCGGCCACCACCAAACGCGTGAAGGAGGTAGCCGATGAGCTGGGCTATGAGCCCAACCAAACGGCGCTCTTCCTGAAATCGGGGAAGACCCTCACGCTCGGCGTGATCCTCCCCCACCTGTCGGAAGCCTTTTTCTCGGAAGCCATCAGCGGCATCGAAGACTTTGCCAGCGAGCACAACTACAACGTGCTCATGGGCCAAAGCCACGACGACACCGAGCGCGAAAAAAAGATCGTCGAAGCCATGAAGAACCACCGCGTGGACGGCATCCTGGTTTCCATCGCCAAGAACACAAAAGACTTTACCCATTTTGATAACCTGAAAAAATACGACATCCCCGTCGTGTTCTTCGACCGCGTGCCCGACCGGAAGGAAGCCAACACGGTGACGTGTAAAATGGAAGCCGCCATGCAGGAAGCCGTCGAGTTCCTGGTGAAGAACGGCCACACCCGGATCGCGTTCATCAACGGTCCCAAAGACCTGCTGGCTACCCGCGAACGTTTGCGCGGCTATGAAAACGCACTCAAGAGTTTGCACGTGTCCATGAACAACCAGTTTGTGGTGCATAGCGACTTGTCGGCTGACGCCACCTGCCGCGCCATGCAACACCTGCTCACGCTCAAGCCCGGGCCCAGCGCCGTGATCGCCTTCAACGATTATGTGGCACTCGACGCGATGCAGTATGCGAGAAAAATGAATATTAAAATAAACAAAGACATTAGCTTTGTGAGCTTTGCCAACCTGCCCGTGTGGAGCTACATGGAAAATCCGCCGCTGGCATCGGTGGAACAGTTTCCTTACCGGCAGGGACAGCGCGCCACAGAAATGTTACTCGACATCCTGAACGCGCCACGCACAGCAAAACAGCACGAGAAGTTCAACAAGATCATTCTAGAACCCCGGCTTTTTATACATACATGAAGACGTTAATCTTTCGGCAGCAAACAACATGATCAATTCCATTCTGAGAGCCTATGGCATTGCCGATGAGCAAAGTGTGGTGGAACCCCTGGTGAGCGGACTCATCAACAAGACCTGGAAGGTGACCAGCGCGGGACAGGATTATATCCTGCAGCGCATCAATCATTTTGTTTTCAAGAAGCCCTATGAAGTGGCCACCAACATTCGCCTCGTAGACGAATACCTGGCCCAACACCATCCCGACTATCTATTCGTGGCGCCCGTGAAGACGCTGAGCAACGAGGACATGGTCTATGACAAAAACGATGGCTACTTCCGCATGTTCCCCTACATCAAAGGGTCGCACACCATCAACGTCGTGTCCAGTCCCGACGAGGCCTATGAGGCCGCGTTGCAGTTCGGAACCTTTGCGCGCCTGCTGTCGAACTTCGACGCCGGCAAGCTGCACGACACCATCCCCGACTTCCACAACCTGACGCTGCGCTATTACCAGTTTGACGACTCGTCAAAATACGGCAACGCCAAACGCATCAAGCGCGCCAAGGCCATCATTGAAGATGCGCGCAAACACCTGCACATCGTGGAGCAGTTCGAGACCGTGCGCCTGAACAAGCGCATCAAACGCCGCGTGATGCACCACGACACCAAGATCAGCAACGTGTTGTTCGACGAAAAAGGCAAAGGCCTCTGCATCATCGACCTCGACACGGTGATGCCCGGCTATTTCATCAGCGACGTGGGCGACATGATGCGCACCTACCTCTCGCCCGCCAACGAAGAAGAAACCGACTTCACCAAAATTGAAGTGCGCGACGACTTCTTCCGCGCCATCGTGCACGGCTATGTGAGCAGCATGGGCAACGAACTGATGCCCGAAGAACGCGAACTCATTCTCTACAGTGGATGGTTTCTCATCTACATGCAGGCCATCCGTTTCCTGGCCGACTATTGCAATAACGACGCCTACTACGGCGCCAAATATGAAGACCACAACTTTGTGCGCGCCAGCAACCAATTGATCTTGTTGAAACGCCTCGAAGAAAAAACCG
This sequence comes from Chryseolinea soli, assembly GCF_003589925.1. Taxonomy (NCBI): domain Bacteria; kingdom Pseudomonadati; phylum Bacteroidota; class Cytophagia; order Cytophagales; family Fulvivirgaceae; genus Chryseolinea; species Chryseolinea soli. Next base: position 394,781 of record NZ_CP032382.1, read on the forward strand.
ACGTGTTCGAAAAGATCATCGCCGACGAACTGAAACGCAACAACCTCTTCACCCTTTCATGAGCGCCCCCGCAGCAACTCCCACACAACGACACACGATCGAAAAAAGCTACTGGGGCGATGTGGGCGGAAAAGCCATCTGGCTCTACAAGCTTTCGCTCGCCGACGGCTTCCAGGTGTGGGTGACCAACTATGGGGCGATCATTCAATCGCTGCTGGTGCCACGAGCAAACAGCACGACGGTTGACGTTGTGCTCGGCTACGACACGTTGCAGGAATATATCGATGACCCGTTCTATATGGGTTGTGTGGTAGGCCGCGTAGCCAATCGCATCGAGACGGGGAAGGTTTCCATTGAAGGAAGGGATTATCAATTGGCGGTGACCGCCGGAGGCTTTCATCATCATGGAGGTCATATTGGATTTGGGAAAAAGGTGTGGGAGGCGCAAACTTTTAGCACGGCCACTACAGTGGGCATAACGCTTCAATACATGAGCGCCCATTTGGAAGAAGGTTTTCCCGGCAACCTGACTACGCGTGTGAAGTATACGCTGCATCCTGACAACCGTTTGAGTGTTGAGTTCTTTGCCACCACCGATCGCGCTACTTTGGTGAATCTGACGCAGCACAGTTATTTTAACCTGGGTGGTCACGATCATGGAAACATCGGCGGCCATTTATTAGAAGCCCATGCTGATTGGTATCTGCCGGCAACGAATAGACTTGTTCCTACCGGAGAAATTGCGTCTGTGCGTGGCACGCCATTCGACTTCAGGGAAGCCCGTTTCATCGACGAGCAAATCGATGCGGATCACAGTCAGCTTCGGGCAGCGAGTGGATATGATCACTTTTTTGTGTTGGAGAAAAAACATACGAAGGCCCTCAAACCGGCCGTGACCGTCATCGAGCCACGTTCGCGTATGCGGATGGACATTGAGACCACCGAGCCGGGATTTCATTTTTATGCAGGGAATTTTTTGGCGGAGGCGTTTGATGGAAAAAATAAGAGGCAATATCACCACCGGGGTGGGTTGTGTATTGAGACGCATCATTTTCCGGATACGCCGAATCATTCGCATTTTCCTACGACGACGTTGTTGCCTGGGGATGAGTTTAGCAGCAGGACGGAGTTTAGTTTTAAGGAGGCCTAGTCCATTCCTTGCGCCCGGCATTATATTTTGCCATTTTTACAAAACCTGATATGTCCTCACCATTCTTGATGACTTTAAAGATTTTTAACGGTGTTCATTGAAGTTGCCTATCTGCTCCTCTTATCCTCGGGGGTCTGTCTTCTTGTTGGCACATACCTCTTGCGGAAAGGAAATCATTTCCTGAAAAATGGAAAGCGGGCCGAGGCTGTCATCATCTCAAATTATTATGACGGCGACGTGTACTACCCCGTGATTCGTTTTCTCACCGACAAGCAAGAATGGATCACCTATCAATTTGACACTGGCTATCTTCCCAAAAGACGCGAAGGAAAAAAACTCCAGGTCATCTACGACCCCGAAGATCCAACCGATGTTGAAATCTACTCTGTTTTTATGCTGGGAGTGCTGCCCCGGCTTTTCATAGCACTCGCCGTGACGGGGGTTGTGTTTGTTGTTTTAGCTGTTTTGGGCGTTATTAATCCTTGGGCGTAAAATCCCGGTCTCTCTTTGCCTGCGTCAAACTTTCCCATCATGATCGTTTCTGGCATCAGCCGGGTGAGTTCACGTTTTTAAGAAGCAACCCTTGCGTCTTGCATAATCTTTCGACATTTTTGAGCGACCCTTGTTCGTATTGGTAATTCATTGTTAAAAACTGTAGCAGTGTCACCTGAATTGATAATTCTTTTCGTCTCCACGGTTCTTCTTATTATGGGGGTCTATTTCTGGCAAAAGGGAAGTCATTTACTAAAACATGGAAAGAAGGCGCAGGCTGTTGTTTTCTCGAATAATTTTGAAGCCTCCGACAACGGCGGCGTGTATTATCCCGTGGTTCGTTTTCTCACCGACAAGCAAGAATGGATCACACAGGAGCTCAACTTTGGAACCAACCCCAAAAAACCCGAAGGAACAAAACTCCAGGTGATCTACGACCCCGAAAATCCAACCGAGGTACAGATCGACTCTACCTTTATGCTCGAAATACTCCCCCGAATTTTCGCTGCGCTTGGCGTGATGGGTTTGGTGTTCGTTACTTTGGAGGTCTTAGAGATCATAAATACGATACCGTAAGTTGACGGCCACAAAACATTCCTCGAAAATTTAACCGCTAAGAAGCCATTCGCCCCATGTCCACTATTGAGCAAACACCGTTGTCGCCCAAAGAAATTTATGGAGGCTTTTGGATCAGGTTAGGTTCTTTCGCTCTCGACTTCCTGGTGATTATACCTGTGGCCAGTCTTAGCCTTTATTTTTTAAGCGTGAGCAAGATATTGTACTACGCGTTCGTGCTGCCGAATCTTGCCTTTGTCCTGTTCTTCCATGTTTATTGCGTGAAGCAGTGGGGCGGCAGTCCTGGAAAGCTAGCGCTAGGATTGAAGATCGTAAAAGAAAACGGGGAGGATGTTGGCTGGGACGAGGCCGTGACGAGACATGTGGTGATGCTCGCCCTCACGTTGATCACTGCCGTAGTGACGATAATTTCCATTTACCAGGTTCCCAACGACGTTTATTACGCGTCAAATCTCATGAAACGCAGTCAGGCCATTTCGGGAGTTTATCCGAAGTTCTCCTTTTTTCTGTCTGTTTGTACGAATATCTGGATGTATAGCGAATTCCTGGTTTTGCTGACGAATCGTAAAAGAAAAGCCATACATGATTATATGGCGGGGACGGTTGTGATCAGAGCGAAGTATCAGCGGCTTGTAAAGGACAGCGCAAAGGTCGAGACGGTTGGAGTTTAGGTTTATATTTTAAAATCCGGAATATCAGGCCTTCATTCAACTTAGGGCATAAGTCAACGCTACTAATCTTTGGACGTAAAAATCCACGCATGTCGTATATATAAATATCAACGCTGTGTAACACACTAGCTATTTCGTATCTTTAAAAGGCTCCGTCAAAGAATTTAGATCTTTGAACTGCAAATCGCCGGGGTGGATGACCACTGTTAATGCCTTCGATTTTGGATTTCGAGTTATTTATCGTCATTCTATCTTCTGTTCTCCTCATTGTTGGCGCGAAGCTCTGGCAAGACGGAAATCATTTGGTGAAAAATGGAAAGACGGCAACGGCGGTCGTCTTTAGAAACAATTTCAAAACCTACCTGGAGGGCGGCAGCGGACTTTACTATCCCGTGGTCCGTTTTCTTACCGATAAACAAGAATGGATCACGGAGGAGCTGAGTGTAGGATACAATCCCAAAAAACGCGAGGGCGCGAAACTCCGGGTGATCTATGATCCTGAAAATCCTACTGAAGTGGAAATTCACTCCATCCTTCAACTTAGAATATTGCCTTTGCTTTTTATCGTTGCTGGGGTTGCTGGGATGGGGCTCTCTTCTCTGGAGTATTTGGGAATCACGGACATTGTGAAGTGACAAGGACAAAATGCATAACCAAAAATTTGACTCTCCAGGGTTATTCAATTATCTATTTACGCAAAGGCACTTGTGCAATCATATATAAATTAAATCCCTCACCAAAATTGTGATACAGGACCGGTGGATCGACCACCCGGTCTGAAAATCCAAAATTCCAAGTGCGGAAGTCATTAGATCCATCTCCCGGGATCGGAATATCCTCTATTTTCGCCAGACTGGAATCAAAGCATAGGCCCTCACTGAACGAGCCATTTTTTTTAAGGTCGGCTATCTTTGCGCAGCTTACAAGCAAAGTAATCTTAAAGGACTGTTTTTTAATAAAGTTGATTAAGTCTTGGTTTCTCGAGACTACTTCCACTACAAAAGTATCCTTCGGGACAAGTTTTTTCATGCAGACACCATCCATCTCGCCTTCAATAGACGAATAGTATTCTTCACCCGAAAGCTGCTCCATTGGATTGATCGATTTTTCCGAAAAAACCATAAAATTTACATGCTTGCTCATATAAGGAAAGCCCCTGAGTTTTGCCTTCAGGTCCTTCAATATTGCTAATCGCCAATTTTGAATCCAGAAAACGAGCGTATCCGAGGAAGGATTTAGGTATTGGATGGTAAATACCACTTCCTTTTCCAATAATTGATATTCGATGGAGACCTTTAGCTTCTCAGCGTTAGCATTAGACATGCTTAGCGTGATAACAAACAAAATCGCCAAAAACTTTCCTGCTTTCATATTGTTCCTGTTTCGCACCCTTTATTCCTCACATTTCGCCTTACTATTCCAACCCATCCCTATCACTTCCTTCACCTCTTCTCGCATTTTAAAATCGATTCCTGGTTGATTGATTTTAGCTTCTCGTGATACGAAAATTCAATTTCAAATTCCCCTTTTTCATTTTTACCCGCCAACCCAAAATTATCTCCAATCGCCAAAATGTCGCCCTCCTTAACGAATATTTTAAAAAGCCTTCTATAAGCAACGACGGTGGTGTCGTTGACCTTGATTAAAACGCTAATCTGACTATCATATTTATAGGTAAAAATTCTAAATACTTTACCCGTTAAAATCGATCGAACGGAGTCGGTGTCACGCGAATTAATTACAGCGCTGTACTCAGGACTATGATGTGAACTTTGCGCATTAAAATCTTTAAAACGCCCTCCCTTTATGGGGCATTCGCAGGTTTGCGCTAGTGCAGTCTGGGGAAAAGCTAGACCAATCCCAATGGTCAATAAAACTTCAAATATCTGTTTCATCATTCCTTTATAGGTATAGGGAGATCGGTTTAGGATATTTAGCTCAAAACTAAATGGCTCCTGAAATAAAACTAACGCAAAGCGCGGCAAAAACAAACCAGGCGTTTCAAACAATTAAAAAACCAAAGAACAAATCCTCATTCCCACCGTTTTGAATTATATCGGCCTGATCAATAGAGCATAAGTAACCAATACAAAAAAATGGCAGTATACATTGTAAACGCTTACGACATCCACGACTTTGAAACGTTTAGTAAATATCCGCCTCAAGTAGGGCCGTTGCTCGTAAAGCATGGCGCAAAACTTCTTGCCATGGAAACAAACCCAAGAGCATTAGAGGGCACACCCAAAACCATGAATGCCATCGTTGAATTCCCATCGGAAGATGCCGTGAATAATTTTTACAACGATCCGGAATACCAGGCCTTCATCGACTTAAGGCATAAGTCAACGTCAAATTGCACGATGGTGATGCTTCATCAGTTTGAAAGGAGGTGATTGACTCCGTGCTTCAAATCTAAGGATTGGATGAAGTGTTGCGTGCTTTTTCCTTTTTCTCCATTATTTCAAGATAATACTTCTCATCAAATATTATCTTTTCTCCTTTGTTCCTTTTAAACTCATTGAATATGGTTAAGAGCGCTGTGTAATCCCAATTCAAGGAACGATTTATGTCGACTTTTTTGCCGCCTGATACCATTCTTAAAAAGTAATTCACCCTGCCCGGCCCTCTACCCTGTGATTTAATTTGAACAACGGTTGTCCTGATATCGAATTGTTTCTCCCATCGGGTATTATAATGCGATCCGGCGACTAGCAAATTACCATCCAGGAACCGCACCTCATAAATAAACGTCCTTGCACGGACAACGGCAAAGAAACCTATTACTAAACCAATGACGGCGATCGCCCATGCCGTTATTTCAAGGTTGCTTTGTGCTTTTGAAAAATGGGAGATTACCCCCGCAGCTGTTAATAGCAGGAACCGCGGCAAAAACGCTTCCCAAAATCTGGTTCCAAACTTCACGTAATCGGTCGTTAACGTCATAAACTATGCAAATTAAAATCTGATTCCCTGTCCCAGCGTCAAACAAAAGATCAGGTACAAGATCCCAACAACGAGGCCGTAACCATAATGTATGTCGTCATTCCGCTTTATGGGGGAATAGTTGAGTTGTAAAAACAAAATGGGAACTGAAGCCGTCATTTCAAGCAGCCCCTCCACTCCTGCTTGCCATCGGGCTTGCTGAAAGAAGAGGCCGGCCGCAAATGCGGAAAGAGCCGCAAACAAAAATGGCATCACAAGATCCTGCCTTGAAAGGCCGCTTTCTTTCGCCATCGGCGCCAAGGTCCTGCTGAAGAGGCGCACGATGAGAAGATAGCATAAAACTCCAGCCACGATCAGAATAAATCCTTGATAGGCTTCCACATTCAATTCTTTGATGGCAAAGGTCCAATCTCCGTTTAGACCTACCGACGATTGCAGAACCGTCCCGGCAAACCAAAACAAATTGTAGATTGAGATGTGCACGAAAAGCAAAATCGCAAACCGCTGCTTTCTGTTTTTCAGCATCGCGAGTGCCAAAACACCGGTCAGTAGGCTGGCCATTGGTCCACCGAGGTCAACAAAGATGTTTCCCGGAACGCTTTTGAAATAGACGGACGTGAGCAGCGTGATCTTGCTTCCCAAGAGCAGGGCAGTTCCGCCATGGCCTATTACTTCGTGCGCGACATCAGAAACCATGTAGGCCAAAACACCAACGGCAGCCCATAAGGTAAGTTTGCTTTTCGTCATTCGTTTTTCGATGGCCTGTTTTTAGTGTCGTGAATAATTGGAGCGACCCGAATGGGTCACGTCATGAGGTAACTCTTAAACTTCTCCTTATCTGCCATGACCTGCGCAACACCATTGATGCAGTCTAATTGCGGTGTTGAACTCACGGTGGTTTTGATCCTTCCGCCAAGCTCGATCTGTCGTCGCAGGTAAGGAATGGCCGAACCCCCGCCTGTAAAATACACGCCATTGGCGAGGGCTTTTCCCACTTCCGTTTGGTTGGTCACACGCTCGATGGTTTCGCGGATCTCGTCGTTGACAAAAGTGAAATAAGGGCGGAGCACCTCGTGAATTTCGCCTGGGCTAAGCGTGATATGTTGCACCCGGATGCTCTCGTGCGTTGCATCTTTGCCTAGTGTTTCAAAAATATCGGCAACTTCCTGGTCGCTCACATTAATTTTATGCTGGCGAAGCAGGTAGCTTTTCACCATGTGGAAGATCTTTTTGGTACCCGTTTTAAACACACCGACAGAAATGGGTCGGCTCTCTACAAAAACTGCTATCTCCGCTTTGCTTCCGCCAAAGTCTATTAAAATGAAGTCTCTCACCTCAAAGAGGATGTTCAACCCGATGGCGGCGCAACAACTTTGGTGCATCATGTAGACTTCCACAGCGCCGGCGTGTTCACCCGAGTCCCGGTAGGCCCTCATGTCTACCGTCGTTGCGCTTGACGGGATGCAAAAAAATATTTTGAGCGATCTTTGAAGAAACGACCGCTGCTTGAGGCCCTTCTTAATGGCACCACGAAGCAGCATTTCGAACGCGTTAAAATCGCCAATCACAAAATCTACTGGCTCAAAAAGCAAATCGCGTTCAGTCCTCGAAACGGAGTCCCCAATTCCCGAAACGGCATTGGCGGATTGGTCTATGGAAATTTGTGTTCTTTCATTAAACACCAATCCGTCCTTCGCGGCAATTCTTAAAGCGTAGCTGCCGGGGTCAACAGCGATGGTTTCAGTAAAAAAGGTAAGTAAGGCCATAAAGCGTGGTTACACACAACGGCCGAATATACGCAATTGCAGCAATTCGCACGAAAGGTAAGGCCCTCCCTACTGAAAGATTTTGCAGTATCAGTCCAACATTGAAACTTTTGATGGACCAATTTGGAATTTCACACTGCAGATCACATGCTGCTCAAATCCAGGCTCACAAAAATTTCACTGCTATTCTAACGTTCATTCAGAAAAAGATACGCGCTATACTGAAATGGCATTGCAGTATTGTTCATGCATTCCGTTGCAGCGCATGTAAGTTTTGATTTGCAGTCCGTCGACGAGGCTTCATTGTTCATAAGCAATGCGCCATTGTTTTAATAATGTCCGGCGTCGGCAACAAACAATGGGTGTTTTGCATTGACTTTGCGATCGTCTGCCATGAGGTTTGATACCAACTTTGTCGTGAGCGGGGCACCGTCAACAAACAGCTGGGCATTGTTCATGAACTTTGTTCCTCCGTTCGTGCTCGATTGGGAATTGTTAGGGAACCACACGGCGAAGTTTGTTTCAAAGCAAGTAAAAGTGCGTTGCATTTGCTATGGAGTTATAATGCTTTGCTATAAAATGAATTCGTGATCCTGCGTTATTTTATGTGTTTGCTGTCTTTTCAGTATACATTACTACAGTGCATTATGCATTTACAGTGGTCATCGAATGTTGATGGACCATGCACATACTGTCAACACAGAAATTGCTTATTTTTTTTGGCGTTTTAATACATAGCGTATTGCCGTTGCGCAACAACGGGTGAATACGACGGCATTGCAGTTGCCGTTTTGGATGGCATAAACCAAAACTTAAAATGTTATGACCATTCAAAAAGTTATCACCGGGTTTGCTCGTCTGAGAGATGAAGACCTCAACACGTTCACACAAAACATTCTGAACAAGATGACCGGCAACACAAACTTTGTCACCCCCGCGCCGGCGCTGGCCGACGTTGAAACATCACTCAAAGACTACCAGGCTGCCCTGGCACACGCCAAGGGAGGCACCAAAGAAGCCACTTCACTGAAACGCGAAAAGCGCGCAGCATTGGAAGCCCTGTTGCGCGACCTGGCGGCCTATGTGCAGGTGACGGGCAAGAACAACAGCACCGTTTTGTTGAGCTCGGGGTTCGATCTCCGAAAAGCCAGCACACCCATCGGCATCCTGGCCAAGCCGGTGGCGGTGAAGATCGTGCCCGGTCCCAACCCGGGTTCGGTGCGCATCTCGGTGGAGCGCATCGCGGGTGCCGACAGCTACATCTTTCAATATGTGGAAGCCCCCGCATTACCCACGTCGCTGTGGCACACCAAGGCGGCCACCGCCCGCACGATCACAATCGACAACCTGACAATTGGCAAAGAATATGCCTTCCGCATCGGCGCGGTGGGGTCTGATCCTACGATTGTCTATTCGGAGGTATTGACAAAGTTTATCGCTTAACGGCGTACGACACTGGAGCGGTGAAGGCGCAAGGGGGGTAACACCCTTTGCGCCTTTTTTGTATAGTTATCCTTCGACAGGCATTTCATAGTTATTTTCATTAACTTAAGTCACCTCAATAGGCAAACCGAATGGAGTCTCCTTCAGACGATAGCAGTGACCCAAAAAAATACTGGGAAGACGACTTCGAAGGCCTGGGTATTGATAAAATCGTGAAATTCTTTCGAACTATTATTTTCTACTTTTATCCTAAAGAAAACCAGGATCCTGAAATTTGGTACAAAATAAGAGATCATTCCTATTCAGGTATAAGCAAACCGATGACATTTATTACCCTTGCTTTTGCCCTTGCTCTCCTTACCATTACTCTCGGCGAAGACGGATTCAAATTAGAGGGATTTTTGAAATTAGATGTCCCCAAAGAATCATATCTCATTGTTCTTGGCATGGTCTTTCTCGGCGTTGTACCTTATGGATTCATACTCAACAAGTTTCTAAGGGATAAAAATGTGAAACCCATTGAGACTATTAAAGTTTGCGCATATAACGTGGGCGGCGTTTTTGTTCTGCTCAGTATTCTGTTATTTTCGAGACTACTTTTAAATAAGCATTGGGCGCTTGACTTACTTATTTCGCTCCACGCAATTTATTTAGCAATTATGCTACTTAGTCAATTTTTCATGTCGGCTAGAATAGTGCATGATCGAAGTTTATCGGATCCACCATGGGCAGTGATCCTCAGTTTCATTGCCTATTACGTTTCTTTCTACCTCGTTATTTTTCTCTGGGCAGGGCTAATTTTATTAAAGAACTATTTATTTTAATCCTTTTTCACTTGACGCCACGAGCCCATTTAGGTCCTCACGTGAAGCCAGCATCTCTGGCCACAGAGATTCAGCGAAAGTGAGTATTAATAGGTAGACAATATTAGATAGGAATCTCCTCGTCACCCTTACTTAGACATTCCCGCATCCTTATGACAAATCTCACAATTCCCCGATAAAATCTCTACCTTGAATCATCCTCAAGTTCTCGTATTCCGCTAAAAGCTTTGCGTTTTCATGTACATTTTTTTCATCAATTATCTTCTTTGGCAGAACCTTAAGACCAATTAAACTATCTGCCCTTGTTTTAATGATATGCATATATTGCTTCCCCTCATCTTCAGTTATTACCCCCTCTTTAATTTTCTTATCTATCTCGGTCCTAATAACTAGGCTATTTAAGAGAGTCTTACTGTTCTGTTCAAATCTATAATGTCTGTTACTGATAATAAAATCCCAGATCTCCTTAAAGATCATAAAAAGGGACTTAGCTGTCTCTATGCCGGTCTTAACGCCTAAGTTTGTATCGCTTCCACTATCAAATAAAATCACTTCCGTCTTGTTCTGTTCTTCACTCAGGATTTTTTCGACAATTGCAATAAGCTCTTGGAGAGCCGTCAATATGTTGATATATTTTTCAGGTTCTAGTCCCTCCCCTTCGATGGCTATTCGAAAAATAATAACCCCGTCGTTTATATCGCCACGTGATTCCCTTAAAATCTCATCAGAGATCAACATCTCCTTAGATAGCTGTAAGGTCGACAAAAGACTCTTATGAAAATTATAAAGGTTAATCACAGCAGGAAATATCAAAATATCCTTAGCCAGTTGACTCCTTAAATGTACCGTCAATAAGTGCAAATTCTTCTCAGAAAAGATTTCGTCAGCGCTTAAAAGCATTAGCATTGCGCTGTATCTTGAGTTCTGCTTTAGTCTGTCATAATTGCTCTTCGAACGAAACAAAATAGGCACCAGTTGGCCAAAATCGAAAGCCACTCCAGGTTTTGCAAACGAACTGTCAAATTTCTCCACTAAAGATTTTGACTCCAGCTCATTTGCTATGTCCAACAATCCGTTAACAAAATCCAGTTTTTGCATTTACAGTCAGGTTTATAAGTATTAACTCTGATTAAAGAACTCCGACTAATCCTAATCGGAAATTGTGGTACTTGCAAATCTCCAAAATATCAACGAATTCAAAGACTTGACTTCCAAATGAACTCCAGAGCAGCTCTGCGGGTTAAAGACATCATATTTAAGAATTTGATTGGGTAAGGTTAGCAAGGTCTTGATTGCCTCGTCTGTTTGAATTTGAGGAAGCATTTAGCAACACGATCGCCTAGTTGCTTGATCTGATCTTTGAAATCCATAAACTGTCTGGTTAAGGTATAATAGGATAGAATTCTCCTGGGGCAGGAAATTTGAAGCACAGTTCGACGATGCGAATAATTGATTATACAAGCCCACTCCTAAAAAATTAATATCTGGTTCTTTCCAGATTCCGAGTGGGCTGATGCGCAAGAGGACCTTACACATCCAGGGAATCGAGTTTACGAATATATAAATTCGGATTTAAAATGCAAATACACTTATCCCAACCGGGTTACAACCAATTTCTCAAAAATCGACATTTTATACATCTGGAAATTTAAAAAAATCATATCGGAAGCCCTTTCGGCATACTTGAAAATCAATTGGGGTTATTAAATTTACCGACTTGGGTGGATCCAACTCCCGTTTAGCATGTTGCAAAAGATAGCAGAAAAACCGCCTCAGAATAATCCTCAAATATTTTCTCAAATCATAAACCTATGAACTTCGACCTCCAAGATGAATTAAAAGATCTCATCAGCCTTGACAAACTAGACGACGCCATCATCCTGGCAGAACGCAAACTTCAGGCCCAACCATCAACCGCCTTTCATTCGATATTAGGCAAAAACCTCCTGCACCTCGCCACTCCCCTGGCCGATTTCATGGAAGACTTCTACAAGAGCTTAAAACCCACTTTGAAGATCAAGGCCCTCTATGGCGAAATGAACGGCTTCACCATCAACCCCGACCTCTGGTTCCTCCTTATGTTCGCGTACGACACCTACGAAGGCCTCGACGACCTGGACTGGCTCGCCGACTATGAACACTACTCGGAAGACGCCTTCGTCCTCACCGGCTTCGAAGACCTGCAAAACGCCTATAAAGATTACCATAAGAAAAAAAAATACAAAGACGAACACCAACGAGACGCTAACGAGACGTGCGAGCTCATCATCATCCTTCGGCTCCAAGAACTTCTGAGAGCAGCCGTAAAGACCGGGAAGGCAAAAGGCATGAAGTGGGTGAAGGTGCCCGTGCTGGTGACGGCACACGACTATGATCTGATTTACAAAGCATCGTGATGGACAACGCGAGAGAGAAAGAATTACTATACAAACTACTTTACCAGGTTTTGATAGAGATTCGCGAAGAAGCGCACCTAAAAGAGAATAAGAAAATATTCTATTTGAGCGATTTAGTGCATAACGTCCCTTTGCAGCTACGCAACGCGAAGAATGAAAGTGATTATGAACGGATTCTTAAAAAAATTGAGGAACGAGCAGAGAACCGCAACATGGAGAAGTGGTTGAAAAATGCTTTGTCTCAGCTTTGATTTTTTTGGATATATTGAAGTCATTGTGAGGGCGGTCACAAATGATCCCAAGTCAATTTGCAATCCCAAGCTGCTGTTGTTGGTGAAGAACACCAACAACGGCGGGGTTATCCATTCAGGTATTCGTTCCTTTTAAATTTCACACCCTTCCTGATCAGGTAAGCATGATAGGTACTAGGAATATCATGTGTCCATTCAGGCAATATCAAAGTGATGAGAATGCGGTCCACATGCGAGATGAGTCCCATTGTTATCGCCGCAAAAAAAGGAATGCCGGCATGGTTGAAGCCGATGAGGGAGGTGAAGGCGATTAGAAGTGTGATGCCCCAAAGTTTGGAGAGAAAGGCGTGGGTGCAGGTTTCGCGTTTGAATTTCAGGAGGCTGATGGCATAGACCGCGACCTCCATCGCCAAAATGGTGTAGATCGCCAGGGCGTTGTCGCGGATCAACTGGGGATAGAGCATCCAGGTGGCAAAACCGATGGAGAGCCAAAAGATCATATCGGTCTGGCTATCCAACCTTCGCAGCGCCGCCGAAGACACGTTCGTCTTCCTCGCCACAATGCCGTCTAAGATGTCGGAGATCAGGCCTAAATACATCAACACCAAAATGAGGGGCTTGGCCTCTTCTCCTACAAAATAAGCTGCCCCTAAAATGACCGGGGCACAGAGGAAGCGGAAGAGGATGAGGGATTGGGGGATGTTCATGAGTCGGCGGCTCTTCTATTGGTGTTCGTTTTGAACAGATGTCCAACGAAATGAATGAGGGCCGAAAGTGGCTTAAAATACGATTTTAAAGCATCCTTGGCCATTTCATTTGTGACCGACATCAGTGTCGAAATTGTTGGGGGGGTTATATTGTTTTTATCGCTTTCCATAAAGATTTTAGAAAGAACCAGATAAATAGGATAACGTCGCCGATAAACAAAACATATTCAACAACTACTAAAGTCCGCTCCTTGAAAGTAGAAATTTGAAGCTGTCTTTCGATGTAGGCGAATAATGACAAGTCAAAGCACTTCAAGGAATCAGGTATACGAATATATAAATTCGAATCTAAGCGGCAAATCCGCGATCACAAACCGGCCAAGCGCATTCAACCTAAACAAACAACGGCCCTATCCATTCAGGTGCTCATTCCGCCTCTTGAACCGGCACGTCACTGAAAACTGGTTGTATTTTCTTTTCCTGTCTCATTGCAGGCCAGGTGCGAATGAATTAAATTAGGTTAGCCATAATTTGACGATTTTTTACAACGACCAGTTGACCGTGAATTAACAACTTAGCTATTCCTAAGCATGAAGAAGTACTATTTTTTACTCGCCAGCATCGTGCTTCTTTTCCTATCGCTGTGGGGCTTTTCCGACAACCTGGTGACCGATGTGGGTCAGAAAAGTAATAGCGATCCAAAGTTCATCATACACGGCCTATTCTGTTTTGCCTGGTTTATTATCCTGGTCATTCAAACCACCTACATCACGAAAGGGAGCTATCGCGCACACATCAGCCTGGGCGTTGCCGGTATGGTGGCCGCCATCGGCGTGTTGATCACAACGGTTTACATTTTTATTGTTATTTATGACGGGTGGCACAAGCTGGACTACACCGCCCGGTGCAACAGGTTTCTTTTGCCGAGCTTTGCCTTACTGGTATGGCTGGGCTACCGCCATAGAAAGCATGCCGAAACACACAAACGGCTCATGTATGTTGCATCGCTGTACATGCTGGCTCCGATCTTGGGCAGGGCCATGGGCCACTCGATCCTGGACACATTGATCCCCGTAACGGCCCCGATCACTTGGGATGTTACGCTCTTCGGGATCTGGAGTCTTTTTTTCATTTCTCTTTTCCTGTACGACTGGATTACCGCCAGAAAATTTCATAGGGTTAGCAGCTTGGGATTTGTGTGGTTTCTCCTGGTGTGGACCGTTGCCATTCTAACCTGACGGTGGTCGCCACGTCGCTCAAAAAATCATCTCAAAGTCGCCTACGAATTGAAAATTTATTAAATTTATCCATCTCCACGCCCAAAAACCAAAAGGCATACGTTTTCCCTCATGCTTTTTGTTTTATTAATCGAAAACATGCAGGCTAGCCGTTGCCAGAACAAGCCAAACGAGCAGCGCCGTTAGATTCATGGAACGATACCCTTTTAACAAAATAACCGTTATATGGAAGAGAAGGAAATAGACTATTTACTAAACGTTGGGCAATCTCTGTACCACCGTTGCACTGGCCATCGGGGCCTCGGTTTACTTTGACTATCAGCAAATGGGTCACGTCATGCGACCCATCACGTTTTGGGGTGCAGTGTCAATCACTACAGGCATGGGAAGTGTGGCTTGTTACCTTTTTACGACCGCAAATCAACTCATTCAAAAAGGAAAAAAATGAACGCAAACTATCTATTTCTGTTTCCTGTCATCTACATGGCTATGTTTGTCTACTTGGCCATCCTGGTGGCTGTTACCCAAAAAAGAGCTGCGAAAAAAAGACGTTCAAATGTCGCCGCATCAAAAAAGAAAAGCCACTGCGCATATGGCGACGGTGTCCGATCCTAGACATTTTTGGAGTTGAGTGACATTAATCCGGGCGTTAGCCCCGAGCCTCATCGAAGAAATTAATACATTCACAAAACCATACTTCAACCGATACTTTATGCGCCTTCGTTTTTCCGCGATGGTTATACTGACCATTCTTTGCAGTCCCCTGCACGCCCAGTTTGCCACACCACTGAAAGATTCGATTCAATCCACAGTCCTGGACGAACGACGAGACATCGAGATCATCCTGCCCGCGAACTACGGCAACGACACAACACACTACGACGTGTGGTACGTGCTGGACGGCGAGTGGAACACCCATACCTTTACGAATATTTTCAGCTTCCTGGTGGCCATTCAGTTCGCGCCGCCCGCCATCCTTGTGAGCGTACCCAACCGTTACGAGAATGGTTTCAATCTGCGCGACCGCGACTTGACGCCCACTCCCATTGCCTACGTGGATCGTTCCGGTGGTGCCAAAAACTTTCTATCATTTTTTGAGCGGGAGCTGATGCCCTACATCAACGGCAAGTACCGCGTCAGCGGCGAGAGTGGGATCTTCGGATCGTCCTTTGGCGGCCTGTTCACGATCTACGCGATGCTCGAAAGACCTTCACTGTTTCGTTTTTATACAACGGCCGACCCGGCGCTGCATAATGATGGACAGCTGATTCCCCGGCTGGCGGCGCAGCGGTTTCCCGGCATGACGTTCTCCAACACCGTGCTCAATATCGGCGGACGCGAAGGGATCTCTTATCCTGAAATGGCCCGGGACCTCATGGACAGTGTGCTAACGACCTCGGCGCCTGCCGGACTACACTGGCAATCGATGCTCTACCCGAATGAAACACACGGCTCCAGTGTATTCAAATCCAACTACGACGGCCTTAAATATAGTTACCTCGGATACTTTGTCCGCAACGCGCGATGCTATCCCAACCACGGGATCGTATTGAAGGATCGGCCCGTGCGACTTTTCGTGCCGACCGATAATTCCGACATCCGCTACACGATGGATGGAACTGCGCCGAGCCGGTCGAGTAAAAAAATGGATGATCACCTGCAGATCAGCGAACCGGAAAAACTAAAACTCTACTCCTTTTCACCGAGCGGACGCTATGACCACGAAATCCCGGTGGAACTTCGGTCGGGCGACTACCTGCGTCCCAAAAAAGCGGCCGCGAAATTTAAAGCCGATCGCCGGTTGGCCGGAACTTTCAAAGCAAATGCGTCCGGCCTGATGGACGGGTGGGTGCAGATCGACAAAGACGGATACTACGTATTTCAACTCACGCCACCGGCAGGCACAAAGCTTTTCTTCAACGATTCACTGCTGCTTCAAATCGATGAAAAAACGGCGCACACGCGGCAGGCCATCATATTGCCGCTCCGCAGCGGAAAGTATGCGCTGCGAGTCGAACGTCCTGCTGATCCGCGCGACAATTCACCTCTGTATTTCGGCTTGTATTACAGTGAAAACGGTCAGGATGATTGGTGGGCAAACCCGATCGTGAAATGGTAGCGACTATAAACCTTTGCCTATACAAAATCTTCTCAAAGTGTCAATAGTTTAGAATCGCCAAGTGGGCATTTAAATGATTTTTCTGTGACTTTCAGCATCGCGTTGCATTCCTCGATAAGGAACACTTTGCCGTATGCCCATAAAACCAAACCCAATTGCCACGCATTGCTTCATCGGTCTTTGTACTTTAACATTGTTCGCCACTTGCCAGACCGAAAAAATAAAGCAACAACCTGCCACCTTCTACGACGCCATCCTCGGGCAAATCGTTTATGACCGGTACTATTCCTGTCTTGACACCTTCTTAAGAGACAAAAACTTAATGAAAATTGATTCGGCCTATTGGAAAGGATCCGTTTCGGTGTCAACGTTCTCCAGGCTTGTAGCTGCCCTTAAAAGGGAGCGAAAGAATATGAACCAAAAATGCAAGATCACGTTCCATCCCGACCTGGGCCGCTCCTACAGCGCACACACCATACCCGACGTAGCAAAAAAAGAACTGCAACAGATACTAGTGACGGACACCGCGTTCCAACAAACCTTCCCGGGCGATCAAGCACTCGACTCCCTTTTTATCCCTTGCGGTCTTCACGCATCCGATTTTAATATTGATTTTCTTCAAATCGAGCCTCCGCCCCAAAAAAGGCGCGTGCTCTATAGCTCGATAAGTCTTTCCATGCCTGTCTTCAATTCTAACAAAACGCGAGCTGTGCTTTATTGCGAATATCATGGTGATAGTCCGTATGGAGAGGGGGTCTTTGTGTTTGTGGAGAAGCAGGAAGGCGAATGGAAAGTGTATAAGTATTTGGTGAACTGGCAAAGCTAATCCTTCTGAACCCACAAGCCCAAAGGGCTTCTCTGTCATAGCCCCCAGCGAAGCTGGGGGAAGTAGATCAAAATGATTTCCAACCTCGAAGAGGTTACCCCTTAGGCCGGTAGCTCTATTTGCAACCTCAGGTCTATTCGAGTTGAAGGGTATTAAAGCATTTATTGAGATTTAATCATAAACATAATGCATTGCCGAATCCGTGGTGGTCATCCCCAAAAAGGTAACCCTTACAGGGTTGAAATGCACAAATGCCGTTTCGCCCGGTTGCACCGGGCGTTATGATGGGGAAGCCCTACGGGCTTAAATCCAGTTTGAGTTTCATTTGTATCGGCTTGAAATGCAGCTTGAGTTTTTTTGTGCGAGGAGTAACTGTCGTTTGTTGTAGGAATGACAAGATTTTTTTGGGGGAATCATCCGGGGTGCCGATAGTTCGTTTGGGTTTTTATCGCAGAACAAGGACGGCTAAAAATGCAAAACTTTATGGGTATATTGGTTTCAACCCACCGCTCCTATGAAACCTGTTTTCCCCGCACTCATTTTTCTCCTCTTCAGTTGCAACACCGATAAAACCAATTCAGGCCTTTCTCCCCAAGACGCGCTCAAAACCTTTACCCTGGCCGACGGCTTCACGATCGAACTTGTCGCCGCCGAACCCATGATTGCCGACCCCGTGGCGATGGACGTTGACGAACACGGCAACCTTTATGTGGCCGAGATGCATGGCTACCCGCTCGACACCCACGGCTCGGGTGTCATCAAATTGTTGACCGACACCAACGGCGACGGCTTTCCCGACAAGAGCACCGTGTATGCCGACAGTCTCGTGTTGCCCATGGGCGTGATGTGTTGGAAGAAGGGCATCATCGTGGTGGATTCTCCTGATGTGATCTACCTGGAAGATACGGATCGCGATGGAGAAGCCGATCACAAAGAAATTCTTCTGACAGGCTTTGCCTTGTCCAACCCACAACACAACGCCAACACCCCGGTATTTGGCCTCGACAATTGGATCTACATCGCCCACCAGGGAGAAGTGACACCCAAAGTGTATATAAAAGAATTTGGCGACATCGGGGCGGCCATACGGTTCCCTCAATTTTCCAGTGCGCCAACTTTGCCACAGAATGCCAACGGACGAAGCATCCGGTTCAAACCCGATGCAAAAGAAATCGAAATGCTGTCGGGCGAATCGCAATATGGACAAGCGTTTGATCCTTGGGGGCATTTGCTGGGTACCGCCAATGCCAATCATTTATTTCACGAGGTGATTGCCGCCCGTTACCTGAATCGAAACCCCAACTTGCGCCTGGCAACTTCCCTTCAAATGCTTCCCGACCACGGCGACGCCTGCGAAGTTTTTCCCACGACCTTGAATCCCGAACATCAGTTGCTCACCGATGTGGGTGTGATCACGTCGTCGTGCGGTGTCACCTGGTCTGAAGGAGGATTATTTCCCAAACCATTCGACGAGATCACCTTCATCGCCGAGCCGGTTCACAACCTGGTGCACACAGACAAGCTCGCCGACAAAGGAGCAACCTTCACAGCAAGCCGGGTGTATGAAAGAAAAGAATTTCTCACCTCCACGGATGCCTGGTGCCGGCCCGTGAATTTTTATATAGGGCCTGACGGCGCGCTCTACATCATCGACTACTACCGAAAGATCATCGAACATCCCGAATGGATGAGCGAGGAAGTGGCCGCTTCCGGGAAATTATATGAGGGGTCTGACAAAGGAAGGATCTATCGTGTGACGCCGACGGGAACATCGCCGCTTAGTTGGTGCGGTCAAATTAAATTGGGCGACGCATCGACGTCGGAATTGGTGAAACAGCTGGCGAGTCATAACATCTGGTGGCGAAGGACGGCCCAGCGGTTGTTGATGGACCGGCATGATGTGTCGGCCGTTCCTTTTTTGAAGCAAGTCATCGATACAACCAAGTTTGCTCCGGCTGTCGTTCATGCCTTGTGGGCTATGGAAGGACTTGGGGCGACCGATGTGGGTTATTTGCAAAAAGCGTTGAAGCATTCCGTTGGCGGTGTTCGTGAAAATGCCATCAAGATCGCGGAGCTTCATTTGAAAGACATGCCTTCGCTTGAAAATGATTTGCTACCGCTACAAAACGATGCGGACGCCAAGGTGAGGTTTCAACTGCTCTGCACCTTGGGGGATCTGAACACCAAACCCTCGGCGAGCGCACGTCAAAACATTTTACGTCATGACATCGAAGACGAATGGGTGCAAGTGGCCGCGCTCAGTGCGACCCGTGGTCATGAATTGGAAATGCTCGAGGGAGCTGTCAAAGATCTGGCGGGCAAAGAAACTCCGGGCAGGAAGTCCTTCATCGTGAATTGTGCATCGGTTGCCGCATTGTCTAAAGATGAAAACAACATCCGGAAAATGATTTCCCTGGCTACACAAACCAACGCCGCCGCCGATGTGTGGTGGCAAGCCGCCATCCTCCAGGGCGTGGCCGGCGCGGGAGGAGAAGTTGAAATTCCCACCGCCGGGTTGGCAACGTCGCTGTTGACATCGTTCAAAGATCCTGCACCCTCCGAACGCAGAAAAGCAGAAGTCGCACTTCTTTGCAAAAAAGGAATTGAAGATCAAACCCTGAAAAAGAAAATCATCCAGGCCGCTCGCGGCATTGCCGTGGATGAAACAAAAGACATTTCCCTCCGCGAAGATGCCCTTGGCATTTTAGTCCTGGACGCCGACGCTGATTCGCTTTTATATCAAAAGGTCATATCGCCTTCTACTCCCGAAAGTCTCCAGAAAATTGCCGTCAAGGTCTACGCAAAATTTAACGCGACAGCGGCAGGAAAGTATTTCGTTGCCCACTGGAAGACACTGACACCCGCCCTTCGCGACGTGGCGATGGACGCCTTTCTTTCCTCCTCGCAAAGCGCGGTCATTTTGTTGGATGCCATTCAAAGCAAACAAATCCAACCCGCCACGATCGGCTGGCCGCGCATGGTCGAGTTGATGAACAACGACGATGCGGAAATCAAAAAACGTGCGCGCGCATTATTGGCGAATGAACAAACGGATCGAAATGAGATCTTTAAAAAATACGAGCCCGCGCTTTCACTACAAGGCGACGCCGCGAAGGGAGCCATTGTCTTTAAAAATGTTTGTTCGCTTTGCCACCAGATCAACGGCGCAAACGGCCGCGCCTTCGGTCCGGACCTGGCCACGATCAGAAACCGCGACAAACAATTCATCATGGCCGACATCCTCGATCCCAACCGTTCCATCGCCGACGGCTACGAACTCTGGAAAATAGAACGCACCAACGGCGAATCCTTGACCGGAATTATATCTTCCGAAACATCAACGACGCTCACCGTACGCTTCGCCAGCGGGCACGAAACAACCGTTCCCCGCAACGAGATCACCAAACTTGAAGCCATCGAAACCTCCGCCATGCCCAGAGGCCTTGAGAGCGCTGTTTCGATGGAGGAGATGGCGGATCTTATGGCGTTTATCAAGAGTAATTGAAAGTGCTTTTTCGTTTTGTTCGGTAACGAACCATCATCAGCCGAACCTCTTTGGCTTTTCTCCGTTTGATAAAATTGCCTCTTATTTGTAAATTGTCAGTATGTTAGGTTCAACGCAATCCCGAAAAACCAAAGAGCTTATTCTTTACATTGCCAATCGGCTTTCATCAAAGAATAACTATGGCCTCACGCTCCTGAATAAAAGCCTATACTTTATCGATAGCATATCTTATTTAAAAAGGGGAAAGGGCATTTCCAATTTCACCTATGTTAAACAAACTTTTGGCCCCACTCCCGAGCCCCGACAATTTTTGTTCCTAAGAGACACCATGGTCGCGTCGGGAGACATTGAAATAACCGAATCCGAATTCTTTGGTCGGCTTCAGAAAAGATTTGTAGCCAGAAGAGAACCAGAAGTCGACGTATTCAATGTCGAGGAGATTATTATCATCGACGACGTGCTGTCTAACATCGAAGATTTTACTGGCGCCCAAATAAGCGAGATGTCTCACGAGTTTCCGGCCTGGAAAGCAGCTGCCGACCGGGAAGAACTACCCCTCTTCACGTTTCTGTTATCTTCAAAAACCCCAACGGAAAGCGATATCGAATGGGCTAAAGCAGCGATCGAGGAGTGTATCGAATAGCGCAAACTAAAAAAGTTTACTCAACAGTTAGATCTGCTGTATCGTTCTCATTCCAGAATGGAGGAGTTCAACAACGCCATAACCTGGTTTTTAAGCAGGACGCCCGATCCCCATTGTGCTTCGATATCGAACGCGTTGTAAAGTCGATTTCGATTGGCGAGCATATTGATCAGCCTTAACAAATTATGAAACCTACACCCTGAAATGAAAAGAGCAATCGGTACCATAGTCTATTATGCGCTTCTTTATGCTCTGGTCGTCTATCTCCTGAATCATTCCCATTCGTTGGATCTCTCTTTGAATCATATGGTGCTTATGGCCCTTTGCATCGTGGCAATCTCCATTGTTGCCTTTATCCATTCTTGCACCATGGTCGTAAAAGGCAACCGATCACACATTTTCCCATTGATCATTCACTTTTGCGCGGTCTTGGTTGTGGTGTTCGTTCTACGGACCGTATTCTAAAGTGTTACGCCCTGTTTTCCGGGCATCTATCAAACTGCAAAAACATTTCAGTACGCAAGATTACATTGAAGCATAGTCGCCCACCAATCTATCACCACTATGCTACCCTACATTATCGCCTTCTCCTGCCTCATCCCCCTGGGCATCTGGCTCCGCTTCTTCACGCCCCGGCGAAATTTCTGGTTTGGCTACCGGACCGAACGAACCTTGCAAAATGAAGAGGATTGGAAAATGGCGAATAAGCTCTTGGGAATTTGCTCCATCTACTCGGGGTTGGTGCTCACGGCGTCATCCATTAGTGCTATATTCTTTCCCGAACTGCGGGTCGAGTACATTATCCTCATGTTCATTGTCTTTGCAATGGCTTCCATTTTTATTGTGGAATATTTTATGGATTCAAATATCCACTCCGACTGACCCCCTCAGCTCCCCCTACTAGTGTCACAAGGCTCCTGCTTGACACAATCCCCCCTTCACAAAGTCGGAATAACACCCTAAAAAAATAAGATTGGTCGCCTACGTTTGTCTGAAACAACAAAGCGACATCATGCGAAAATTAAAATTGCAAGTACAAATCTCCATCGACGGCTACATCGCCGCCACAAAAGATATTGGCAACTGGATGATCTGGAGCTGGGGTCCGGAATGGACCTGGGATGAGGAGCTCCGCGCCTATTTCAAAGACCTGCATGCCTCCATCGACACCGTGCTGCTCAGCAAAAACATGGCCGAAGAAGGTTTTGTCAACCATTGGGCTAATGTAGCTTCGAACCCGAATGACCCTCAATACGCTTTTGCAAAAAGCATCACCGATGCTGCCAAAGTCGTATTCACAAAAACTTTGAAAAAATCGGAATGGCCCAACACCACGTTGGCCAAAGGCAACTTGATCACCGAAGTGAACAAACTCAAGAACATGCCAGGAAAAGATATTATTGCTTATGGCGGGGCCTCCTTTGTCTCTGCGCTCATCAAAGCAAACCTCATCGACGAGTTCCTGCTCTTTGTGAACCCCACGGCCGTCGGCGAAGGGCTCGCAATCTTTCACGAGCGTCGCGATTTGAAACTGGTCAGCAGCCAAGGCTATGCCTGTGGCGTGACCGTTATGCACTATGCCGCGAAATAAACAGAAACAGAATACGCTGAGCGAACAGCGCGGCGTTCACCGTCAAATTGAGATCAGTTCGCCAATGCGTTCACGGGGATTGCGTTCGGTTCGCTGGCCACCTTTGACGGTGCCACACCGAAGGCTTTCTTGAACGCAAACGAAAAGTGCGAAAGATCTTTGAAGCCCACATCGAGATAGACGTCGCTCACGCGCTGTCCTTTTTCTTTGATGAGATAATAGGCATCCTTGAGGCGTTGTTGTTGCAGCCAACGGTTGGGTGAGGTGTGGAAGATGCGTTCGAAGTCGCGCTTAAAGGTAGCCAGGCTGCGGCCCGTGAGATAGGCAAACCGGCTGAGGTCGACATTGAATTTATAATGTTCGTTCATGTAGGCTTCGAGGTCCACTTTGCCCGGCGTGGAGAAGTCGAACAGTGCGTCTTTCAACTGCGGATTCGTTTGCAGGAGGAGCATGACGGCTTCTTTCACTTTCAACACGGTGATGCTCTTGTTCAGATCGCTCGTGGCGTTCAGATAGGGCGTCAACGAGTCGATAAAGTTTTTGAAAAGCGGGCTGGGGTCCAGCTTCAGCACGTTCTCGCCTTCATAGGGTTTGCTGGCGTGCAGGTCGTGTTCCATGCTGATGGCGCGCAGGGTTTCCTGGTCAATGGCGATGGAGATCGACCGGTATTCGCCGCCGGCCGGTGGGCGCTTCGTGTACTTGGCCAGTTGGTTCCGTCGCAGGAACCTGAAGTCGCCTTCGTTAAAGTTATAAGTCTTTCCTTCCTGGTACAGGTCCGAGCTTCCCGACAAAGTGTAGCCGAAAATATGGTCGGGTACAAATTGTTCGCCTTCACTGCTTTTGTGGGAGTAGCACGAATAGAGGATGTGCGGGAGAGATGTTGATTTTTTTTCAGCCATGGGTCTTCAAATGTTTTGAACCACAGAGGCGCTGAGGGCGCAAAGTCTGGAAGTTTAGTCCTAGCGATCTTGGCGCCTCTGCGGTATAAAGTCCCTAACGTTTATCGATGGCCTTTAAGTTCATCAATGTCCTACCAGCTTCTGTTTCCAGGAAGTTCACCGCGTCGTCGGCATCGGTGGAAACGGTTACGGGAAGCCATTTTTCAAATTCCGCCCTGCGCAATTCCTCGCCGGACTTTACAATGCCGGCCGCTTCACTTCCCAACACCAAGTGCACGGGAGGTTCGGGATGGTCGACAAGGTCGATCAAGGCTTGGGCGGCTTTGTCGGGGTCGCCCATGGGTACGAAGCTACCGCTCGTCAAAAAGCTACGCGCCCGGTCCACTGTATTTTCATAGCCTTCTATGGATGGAGCAAAGCTCATGGAGGCTCCAGCCCAATCCGTCCGGAAGCCACCCGGTTCCACGCTGGTGACCCGGATGCCGAGCGGCGCCACTTCCTTGGCCAACGCTTCGCTAAATCCTCCTAAGCCAAACTTGGCGGTCTGGTACATGCTCAATCCCGAACCGGCCACACGTCCGCCAACCGAACTGATCTGCAAAATTCTTCCCGACCGTTGCTTGCGCATGTGCGGCAGTATGGCACGCGACACTTCGATGGGCGCGTATAGATTTATATCCAGTTGACTGCGCACCTGTTCGTCGGTAAACGCTTCTGTGGCGCCGACAATGCCCACACCGGCGTTGTTCACCAGCACATCGATCCGTCCGAAAAGCCCGATGGTTTCGGCTACGGCATTGCGGATCTCTTCGCGCCTGGTCACGTCCAGCTTTAGGGCGATGATCTTTCCCGGATATTTTTCGACCAGGTCGTTCAATTGCTTCGGGTCTCTGGCGGTGGCGGCCACTTTGTCGCCGTGGGCCAGTACGGCTTCTGTCAGGCTGCGTCCCAATCCACGGGCGCTGCCGGTGATAAACCAAACTTTTGTCATGATTTTGTTTTTTTGTTGAGACAAAGGTATGGCCGGGGGTCGCCCTCTTGTTTTGTTGAATAGCTCAAGTTGCTTTGTTAAAAAGATCATGGTCCAACGACCAAGACGACTCACACCGCTGCGGCATTTATCGGGCAAATATTATTTTAGCGACATGAAAATCGGTCTGCTCTCGGACACACACAATTATCTCGACCCCAAGGTCTTTTCGTATTTCAAGGATTGTGATGAAGTCTGGCATGCCGGCGACATCGGCGATCGTGCGGTGATCGAGCAACTGGAGGCGTTCAAACCCGTGCGCGCCGTTTTTGGCAATGTCGACGACAAAGTTTTGCAGGCCGACTATCCCGAAGACATGCGCACCACCATCGAAGGTGTAAAAGTTTGGATGACACACATCGGCGGCGCGCCACCGAATTATAATCCACGCGTCAAGAAATTTCTAAACGCCGATCCACCCGATGTCTTCATCTGCGGCCACTCCCACATCCTGCGCATCAAACGCGACCCCAAATACAACAACATGCTTTATGTCAACCCGGGGGCTGCGGGCCAGCATGGATTTCATTTGGTGAAAACTATTGTGCGGTTTGAGATCACTGCCGGGAAAGTGCAGAACATGGAAGTGATCGAGTTGGGCAAACGCGGCGCCATCGTCGCATAACAAAAAAAACTCGCCGAACATTTTCGACGAGGCTTTCAGCATTTCAAATCAAATGTTTCTGATTGACAGGACGTACTAGAATCGATACGTCAACCCCACGCCGTTCTTTGTAAAGTTAAATGCAGTTTGCGTTTCGAGGTAGCGTTGGTATTTCTTGTTTCCTTTGGTCCAGAGGATCACACCGGGAACCGTGAGACCTACTCCGGCCACGATACCGAGCACGCCCATCGCTTGATCCACTTCGCCGTCGGTGTAGGTCGATCCGTTGGAATTTACATAGGTTTGACCTGAATTGGGATCTGCGTTGGCCGCGATGATCGCTCCGGCAATGATGAGGCCGCCGCCGCAAATGGTCATGATCGTTCCGGCGCCGCGCATGCGCAAGCCCGGAGGCTTGCTCGCTTCATAGAGGATGCGCTTCGTATTTTTTTGAACCAGGGGACTTACTACAGCTGTGCTCTGGGCCGCGCCGAGGGCGCGGTAATACTGAGCCTGTGCGGTGGCACATACGCTGAGCAGGACAATCAAAGCCATGCAACGTTTCATAACTATAGCAAGCAGGTTAGGTGCTTATACGTACTGGTTCAGCATCACCGGCATCACCAGCATGAGGATGTCTTCGCTGGCGTCTTTTTCTGCCGGAAGGATCACACCTGCTTTGTTCGGGGCCGACATGGTCAGTTTGATCTTGTCGGAATCCATATTGGTGAGCATTTCGATGAGGAACTTGGCGTTGAAGCCGATCTCGATGTCTTCGCCTTCGTGTTCGCAGCTAAGGCGTTCGTTGGCTTCGTTAGAGAAGTCCAAATCCTCTGCGGAGATCTGCAGTTCGCTGCCGGTTATTTTCAAACGCACCTGGTGCGTGGTCTTATTGGCGTAGATGGAAATACGTTTCAAGGCACCCAACAGGTCGCTGCGCTCGATGGTCATCTTAATGTTGTTCACCGTAGGGATCACGTTGTCGTAGTCCGGGAAACGCTCGTCGATGAGGCGGCAGATCATTTTGATGTTGCCAAACTTGAAGTAGGCATTCGACATGTTGAAGTTGAGGCTCACTTCCGTGTTCTCCGATGGCAACGTGGCTTTCAACAAGTTCAAGGCCTTGCGGGGAATGATGATGGAGTTGCCATTCTCGGATTTAACATCCGTTCTTCTGTAGCGCACCAGGCGGTGGCCGTCGGTGGCTACGAAGGTTGTATTCTTTTCGCCGAGGTTCACATACACGCCGGTCATGGCGGGGCGGAGCTCGTCGTTGCTGGTAGCAAAGATGGTGTTGTTCACCGCGCGCGCCAGCACTTCGGTGCTGATCTCGGCCGTGAAGTCGTTCGACACGGAGGGCACTTTGGGGAAGTCGGTGGCGTTTTCGCCGGAAAGTTTATAGCGGCCGTTGTCGGAGATGATCTCTACGCTGTAGGTAGACTCATCGATCGAGAACGTAACGGGCTGTTCGGGGAGGTTTTTGAGGGTATCCAGCAAGATGCGGGCGGGCACGGCAATGCTGCCTTTTTCTTTGGATTCAACCTGAAGTTCGGTGATCATAGACGTCTGCAAGTCCGAAGCCGTCACCGTCAGGCCGCCTTTCTCCAGCTCGAAAAGGAAATTTTCAAGGATCGGCACTACGGGGTTGGTGGTGATCACGCCGTTAATATTGGAGAGTTGCTTAAGCAGGTAAGCAGAGTTTACAATAAACTTCATTCGAAAGAGTGGTTGGTTTTTAAAGCGGGGTAAAGTTAGAAAGAAAACCGAAAAATAAAACCGCCCTTTTGGGTCAAAAAGGGTGCTTCGAAATCGGTACTATTTCCCAAAGAAATGGCGGGGTAGGAAAATGGGAATCACCTTATCCTCAGCGATTAACGCCCACTGTTGCCCATCGATCAACCCCCGGAACGGCCCGCGTGCAGTACGTGGCGCATAGAGGCTCAAAACGTATTCCTTCTTGCCAATGTCCTTCACCCGCACGGTCATCGCCGCCGGCGTTTGCGCAAGACTGTTCAGCGCACTGGTAGCGGGCACAAACTCGTCGACGGTCAAAAGCGAAACGGCGTCCAGATAGTTGTTCAGTTTCGTGGTATCGGCCTGCGAAAGGCCCTGGACCGTAAAAAAGCGGTCTTGTAACGCCACGGCAAAATTATCGGAAGGCTTCGAAGGGAACTCCGTTTCCAGGCGCTGGAAATTGCGCCAGTTAAAGCCAAACACAAACTTGTTGCGCCAGCCACCTTCGGGCAATTCAAAAATTCCCGCCACATAAACGCGGTAGCCTGGAATGGTCACCAGGTAAGGCTCGCCGTTCTCCTTGCTGAAATAGGTTTGATTTTTGGCTTGGATGCCACCCGAATAAAACGTCTCCACCGGTTTTCCCCCGGCCTGTAACGCGATCTTCACCCCCCGGTCTTTCACCAAAGCGCTCACGGAATCTTTCAATGCTGCTGCCACCGGTCGTTTGGGTTCCGCTTGCAACAGCGTGGCCAGCAGCACTTCGATCATGTTGCGGTCGGCATCGTAGCGATCGTTCACTTTCCAGCGGCTGCCATTGTATTTCAATTGTACCGTGCCGGTTTTAGACGTGAGCGTCACCTCATCGATGGTCTTCAGGTCGTAGCCTTTGAAGAGATTCTTGTCCACCTCGAACGTGCGCTCTTCTCTGGTCAGCCATGCGGTGGCTGCGGTGGTCGCCACAAGCACCACCAACAGGATCAACAGCCGTTTATTTCTTTTTTCCTGCATCGCTAGAACTTGGCAAATTTCTTCTTTCTCCAATACGCCCGAAAAACGCCATAGGCGATCAAAAGCAAGATGGGAACCACGAGGTTCACCATCTGCCACTTTGTGCGCTCCGCGGTCACTTTTGTTTTATCCAAAGGCCGGATCGTCACCCGCTTGTTGCGGGCCTGGATCAAGCCGTCGTCCTCGGCCAGGTAGGTCACGGCGTTC
Source organism: Chryseolinea soli (assembly GCF_003589925.1). Lineage (NCBI taxonomy): Bacteria > Pseudomonadati > Bacteroidota > Cytophagia > Cytophagales > Fulvivirgaceae > Chryseolinea > Chryseolinea soli. Next base: position 423,407 of record NZ_CP032382.1, read on the forward strand.
ATCAGAAAGTCGCGGTTGGCGAAGGTTTGGTTTGTGAACGGGTCGAATCCCAACGCCTGGAGCTGGCGCGTGCGTGGGTTGATGTCGTTGCGCGCCAGGTCGCCGTCGCCAATCACTATCAGTTTCGTGGGCACGCCATCGGCTTTGAATCCCTGTTCCGAAGCACCCTCGGGGAGCAAACGGTTTTTGTAGAGGGAGGTAAATTTTCCTTCCAGCAAATAACCAACGGCAACATCGCCGTCCGAGAAATCTTCCGGTCTCACATTCTTTCGCAGTTCGTTCACGCTCACTTTCACCGGCGCGGTGAACTTTCTCGAATAGGGCGAGGTGGTCATCAACGAAGTTTTCCGGATGCCGGAGGCTTTCACCGTGTCGATGCTGCTCACGAACTTCGTTACGACCGCGTCAAGGTTGCGTGTAACCGGATGCGTCGCATAGCGGTTCAACAACGGAAAGAAGGGCCACTCCATCAATTGCACCTGTGGTTTCCCCCCTACTTGTCCGGTAATGATCGGGTACAAGCCGCACGTGCGGTCCAGTACGAGATCGGGATTGATGCGAACGCCGTATTTGAACAATTGGTCATCCAGCCCCAGATCATAAGGCAACGCAAAATAATTTTCGCTCGAAGCGCTGTCCATGCTGGCGTTCAGCCGGTCGATGAGAAACATCACCTTGCCGCCCCGCATGATGTATTGATCCAGCGCAAATTTATCCAGGGTTGAAAAGGTTGATGTCGGTTTGGCGATCACCAACACGTCTATATTTTGCAACGACTGTGATTGATCAAGTCTCACCCGTCCCACATCATACGCTTCACGCAATGCGCTCTTCAGGCTGGCCACGTGCACAGAGTCCAGCTCACCGTGACCCGTCACAAAACCAATTCGCTTTCTATCTTCGTTGGTAAGCTCGTGGATGGCGCTGGCCACTTCATACTCAATGCCTTCAATCGACTGATTGATCTCCTCCTCCGGCGTTGCCGCCTTGTTTCCCTTCAACAACATCACGCCCTTCTCGCGTCCGCCATAGGAGATCACCACGCCGGGGAAAATGATCTTCTCCACGCGCTGGCCATTCTTATTGTCGATCACATTGGTGGGTTGTATGCCGCGGGCGGCCAGGTCGGCCATGTATTCCTGCCGGGCCTTGTCGCTCAACGCCACACCAGGATCGGTGACGCGGTATTTTATTTTATTGTGCGAGTAGATCCGGAACTCTTCTAATGTTTCCTGTATCGCTTTCTGAAAACGCGTAAAGCCCGCATTCAAATCCCCCGACAAAAAGATCTCCACATACACTTCGTCTTCCAGCGTGTTCAGGATCTCCCTGGTCTGCGGTTTTATACTGTAGCGTTTCTCCTCGGTCAGATCCAAGCGAAAAAAATATTGCGACACCAGGAGGTTGATCAGCACCAATGCCACCACGCCGTTGGCAAACCACAGCACATCGCCCAGCTTTCTACTTTTCCAGTTCACCATTGTCTGCTGCCCAGGATTAGTTTGGTAACGGACAGCATGAGGAAGATCACGCTGATAAAATACACGACATCGCGCGCGTCGATCAACCCGCGGCTCAGGGAGTCGTAATGAAACAGCAACCCCAGTTGCTTTACCCGCAAGGCATTGGCCGACCAAAACTCCAACGTCGACAACGAGTCAAAACCCGAAAACAACAGGAAGCTGAGGAAGGCCGCCACGATAAACGCAACGATCTGGTTAGGCGTAATGCAGGAAGCAAAAATACCCACCGCACAAAACACGGCCGCCAGCAAGGCCAGCCCGATATAGGAACCCATCACCCCCGCCGTGTCGACGTTGCCCACGGGATTGCCCAGGCGATAAATAGAATAGTAATACACCAGCGTCGGGATCAACGCGAACCATACCAGCAGCAGGCTGGCAAAATATTTCCCCAACAGAATATCCCAATCGGTCAGTGGTTTGGTGAACAACAGCTCCATCGTGCCGGCTTTCTTTTCTTCCGCAAAACTGCGCATAGTAATGGCCGGCACCAGGAACACAAACACATAGGGGCCCACGCTGAACAGCGTTTCCATATCGGCATAGCCATAGTCAAGCACCGACGTTTCGGGGAACACCCACACGAGCAATCCCATGCTCAGCAAAAACACACCGATCACCACGTAGGCGATGAGCGAATTGAGAAAGCTGTTAAATTCCTTTGAGAGTACCTGAAGCATACCGCGGGGGTCGTGGCGCAAAAATAGATTTTATTTCCTTATGGCATAGTAGGATCCTGGGCCGTCAGCTCCCGGAAGATGTTCTCCAGCGAGCTTTCCTCCTGCTTCAACCCGATGAGCGATAAATTATTGTCTGCCGCAAAACGGAATATTTCCGGGCGCAGGTCGGTCTCGCCGTCGGTGGCGATCCTGAATTTGAAACCTTCCACCACGGTCACCTGGCGCACGCCTTTGAGCGCGCTCAATTGCTCAGCCGTCACATTCCCTTCAAATTCGGCCAGCAGCATGGTGCCCTTGCCGTCGCGGCGCAGCAGGTTGGTCAGCGTGTCGTCGGCCACCAGTTCGCCTTTGTTGATCACCACCACGCGGTCGCAGAGGGCCTGCACTTCCTGCATGATGTGGGTGGAGAAGATCACGGTCTTGTTGCGGCTAATGTCTTTGATCAGCTTGCGGATCTCCACCAGTTGGTTGGGGTCCAGTCCCGACGTGGGCTCATCCAGGATCAGCACCTTGGGGTCGTGCAACAACGCCTGGGCCAGTCCTACCCGCTGGCGATAGCCTTTCGACAGGGTTTCTATTCTTTTGTTTTGCTCGTTGGTGAGGCCGCAAAGTTCGATCATCTCTCTCGTGCGGTCCTTCAGTCGCGCGCCGCGCAGTCCATACAGACCGCCGATGAAGGACAGATACTCGTGCACGTAGAGGTCCAGGTACAGCGGGTTGTGTTCGGGCAAATAACCCGTGATCTGCTTCACCTGCATGGGTTGTTCCACCACGTCGAATCCCCCCACCAGCACACGTCCCGAGGTTGGAGGCAGGTAGCAGGTGGCGATTTTCATGGTCGACGACTTTCCGGCTCCGTTTGGTCCCAAAAAACCCACGATCTCGCCCGTTTGCACCGTGAACGAGATGTTGTTGATGGCTTTCTGTTCGCCATAAATTTTCGTGAGGTTTTGTATGACAAGCGACATGGAGATCGTTTAAACTGAGGCCTTGGGTTCCGACTTCAAGTTTAGAGGATTGCGCCCGGAAACGCGAATGATCACGGCCGAAACTTTGAATTTTACCACCAAAAGCGATCCGGCCCGACCGAAAAGCGACGACCCCAAAAGCTTTGGCGGCCCCCCTCGTACCTCGGGTCGGGCTCTCCGCTACAAGTCCGTCCGCGCTCCAGACCTGCGCACTTCGGGCTTTCCACTACGATCCCTGGCCGGGATGGGCCTGTTAAAAAGTTGTTAACAGGGATTACTTGCGGTGGTCATTGGGCATGAATGCATTGAATGGTATCCATAAATTATTGAAATTTGGCACCGAAACACACGATTATGCGCCTCACCGTTTTCATTACCTGTCTTTTCTTGTCCACGCTGGCCCTGGGCCAGGGCGGCTACCAGATAAAATTCCAGGTCGCCGGCCTCAAGGACACGACCATGTACCTGGGCAACTATTTTGGCGAAAGCACCTATATCAAGGACACCGCCAAAGTGAACAGCAAGGGCGAGTTCGTGTTCGAAGGCAAAAAGAAACTCGAACGCGGCGTCTACTTCCTGGTCCTCAATAAAATGAAGGTCATGGAATTGGCCATCGGCAAAGACCAGCACTTCAGCATGGTCACCAGCACGGACGACTACGTGAAGAACATGAAGGTGACGGGCGATGTGGACAACAAGCTCTTCTTCGAGAACATGCTCTTCAACATGGACCGCCATCACGAAGCCGAGCCCTTCCTCAAAGTGCTCCAGGACAGCACACTGGCCCCCGACAAGAAGACCACCGCCCGTGAAGCGTTCAACAAAGTGAACGACAAGGTGACGGCCTATCAAATGGATGTCATCAAAAAATACCCCGGCACCATCACGGCCACCGTCCTCAAAACCAGCCAAATCCTCAAAGTGCCCGACGCCCCCAAGAAGTCCGACGGCACCATCGACTCCACCTTCCAACTGCGCTGGTATCGCCAGCACTTCTTCGACAACTTCGACCTGGCCGACAGTGCCCTGCTCCGCATGCCGCGACCGTTGTATCGCGACAAAGTATACGAATACCTCGAAAAACTCTACGCTCCCAACCCCGACACCCTCACCAAGGCCATCGGCCCGATGGTAGACAAGGCCAAGAGCAACAAGGAAACCTACAAATACATCAGCTTCATCCTCCTCATGAAATATCAGCAACCCGAGATCATGGGCCTCGACGAAGTGTATGTGAACGTGTTTGACAAATATTTTGGCTCCGGCGAAATGGACTTCTGGATCAACGCCAAGACCAAGAAAGACCTGAAAGACCACGCCGACCGGCTGCGCAAAAGCCTCGTGGGCCGCAAAGCGCCTAACCTCATCATGCAGGACAGCAACTTCAAGCCGAAGTCGATGTATGACATCAAGAACAAATACACTATCCTCTTCATCTTCGATCCCGACTGTGGCCACTGCCGCGAAGAAACGCCCAAGCTGGTGGACTTCTATAAACTAAAAAAATACAACCTTGAAGTATATGCCGTGAGCGCCGACACGTCTATGGCAAAAATGCGCGACTACATCAAAGAAATGAAAATGCCCTGGATCACCGTCAACGGACCGCGTACGTACGTGGGACCTTACGGCGACCTCTACGACGCCATCACTACGCCCTCGTTGTATGTGATCGACGATAAGAAAATGATCATCGGCAAAAAGATCCCGGTCGAAAAACTGGACGAATTCCTCACGCAATACGAGAAATTCCACAAGACCAAACCGGCAGAAAAGGCGAAACCCACAACGAAGTCATAACCGGACATCGCTGCGTACAGAATCGTACAGTGCGCCTGATTTTGGAGAGCGAGAGGGCCCAAATTAGGCCAAAAATCGCCTTTTGTAACATTTTATAAGAATTATCAGTCTAATATGCAACTATTCACCCCTCGGTGAGTATCTATTGGAAAGAAACGTGAACCGAAACTAAACGAATATAAGTTATGGCATTCCTGGATAAACTTCTCGGCAAAAAGAAAAAGACGACACTAAAGGCGAAGTGTCCCATCACCAAAGAACCCATCGAAGAGGGCTTTGGCTTCATGCTCACAACGGCCCAGGTAGTGACTTCAAAGAAATACTGGGATATGGTGATGACCGAACCCGAAACCATGTCGTACACGGTGTCGCACTTCAAGAACCAGTCCAGCGGCACCCAAATGCGCAACATGATCTTCGAAAAATATAGCAGCATCGAAAAACCCTGGATGATCTCCGATTCCTGCATCAACCTTTTCGAACAAGTAGACAAAAGCTCGGCGCGCGAAAACGCCAAAAAATGGTGGGCCAACGAAGGCAACTTCAACCCCGAAAATTCCGGTCCCGCCACGCTGGCGCTAGACCCCAAGACATATCAGGATCTCAAAGACTACGCCGTGCTCGAAGCCGGCCGGTCAAGAATAGTTTTACAGTAGTTTTAGGTTTAGGTTAGGTAAAGAAGCCGCTCCACAAGAGCGGCTTCTTTTATTTTGGTGGGGCGAATCGCTGAAGACGAATCCGGAAGTTTAGCCAAAACAGTAGTGTAGAGCGATCGTTACGGCTACTTTCCGACGTTCACTATTTTGGCACCGTTATAGACTTCTGTTTTATCAAGTGCTTGCCAAACCTATGCAATGAATCGATTACTTTTAATGATCGCTTCCCCAGTGGGGTAAGTTTGTAGACGACACGTGGCGGCTTCTCTTTATAAATTTTCCGGTCAATCATTCCCGTTTCTTCCAACGCCCTCAATTGGGAGAATAACATTTTATCCGTGATATGCGGAATCGCTTTTTTTAACTCACCGTATCGGAGCGCACCTTTGCGCAGCGACAATATGATGGGCATTTTCCAAGTGCCTCCGATAAACGTCATGGTTAACTCTATTGGAGTATAATAGATACGCCCTTGATATTTGAAGTCTGCCATCCCTAAATGTATTCATAAGTTTTCGTTGCCGTGCTTTACATACAAAGAAGTATGTAAAACGAAATTGACTTTACCCTGCGCTATGTTTGCAAAAAAAGATCATGCAAATGAAGCCAAGGGAATGGTTACCCATTCCTGTTCTTAATTGTGGCCCCCTGGAGCAAACATTTCTATTTTGGGAGAACCTTGGGTTTACAAAAACCTATTCACAAAAGAGTCCCTACCAGTATGGCGTTATGAAGCGAGGCGACTATGAGATTCATTTCCAAGGCGCAAAAGACTCGGCAACCGGTGTTACCTGCCTGATGATCGTTACCGACGTAGAATCGATACATGCAGCGTTTACGCAACGGCTAAAGCAATTCTATGGCAAAGTGCTTTCCGCCGGCGTTCCGCGCATTTCACGTATGAAGCCCGGCCAGACTCGGTTTACGGTCATCGACCCATCCCACAATGCCGTGATCTTTATCAAACGTGGTGGCGAGGACCATGAAGTTTATACGAATGCTGACCGGAAAGAATTGACTCCCCTGCAGAAGTCCCTGGCCCTGGCGATCCGGCTCAGGGATTTAAAACTTGATTACCCGGCGTCGTTCAAAGTAATAAATAATGGACTGCGCAAAGCTCAGGATGAAAAGTCAACTGATTTTGCCAGGGCACTTCATGTAAAAGCGGACCTGGCATTCCTGATGAATGACGTCGATCTCCAGCAAAGGACGCTCGTCGACCTTGCGAAAGTTCAGTTAACCATTGAAGAACAGGAGCTCATTAAAAAGGAATTCCCCCGATGAATGACGCGTTGCCCCCCCTTTTTGCTCGAACGGCACGCTGTCCTTCATGGGTTTCATCCCGTCTAGACTTCCCGCTGGCGGCCCACAGCCTTTTGATAGGAATGGGAAAGCAGGGCGTTCAATTGCGCATACGTCTCCCTTTCCGGATTGATGATGCTGACCCAATACATACTTCCATATACCGGATGAGGAAACAATTTGTTCTTTTCTGTAAAGTCGATCCCAGAATCGAGATACCCACCGATACCGGCCTTAGCCGGTATCGATCCAAACATCGCGGCAAATGTGCCTTTGTCAATACCGATGTTCAGACGAAAGAGTCCTCCCCGATTCAGGTTGGAGACATGGTCGTATTCGTTATCACTGGTAACAATGGTCGCAAAAGGAAATTTCTCTTCCGACCCATAGAAAAAGAAGTAATCCCCGTCCTTTTCCTGAACACGTGTCTTTTCAAAGCCTGCGGTGATCGTGTCTATTAATTCTGTCAGTTGCATCATGCGTTGTTTTGTTCTGTAGATTTACAAGTAGCGATCCGTTTAGTAACGGAACAAAAAGCAAAAGCGTTACTGACGATCAGAGAATTGTGGCAAAAGAAAGTTAGAAATAGCGACGGTTGAGCATCTCCCGCTCCAGATCCGGGGCTAGACGCAAAAAGTATCTTTTCGCAGAAACTCCCGATTCCTTTCACCCGCCTCTTAAAATCCCTATCTTTATTTCACCAAAAAGAAAAAAAGACATGGCAGCCGTCGATTGGCAAAAAGAAATCCAACCCCTGTTAAAAAAATACAAAGGAAAGAAACACCCCCTGGAGTATCACAACACGTATGAGCTACTCGTGATGGTGGTGCTTTCCGCGCAAGACTCCGACGCGCACATAAACAAAATTGCGCCCGATTTTTTCAAAGCCTTTCCCGACATGAAAGCGCTGTCCAAAGCCGACGACACCTCGCTGTATCCCCTCATCGGCAAAGTGCGCAACTTTGGAAACAAGACAAAATGGTTGCTGGCCATTGCGGCCCAGCTCAAAGAAGATAAAAACATTCCCAGAACATTGGACGAGCTGACCGCCCTCCCGGGCATTGGCAGGAAGTCGGCCAACGTGATCATGCGCGAGTCGGGTTTGAAAGCAGAAGGGATCATTGTCGACCTTCACGTGGTGAGAGTAGCTCCGCGCCTGGGCATTGCTACGGGCACCGATCCGAAAAAAATAGAAAAACAAATGATGGAGGTGTTGGATCCCAAAACCTGGGGCGAAGTAGGCATGGCCATCTCCTTCCTGGGAAGAGAAACCTGCCGCCCCACCAATCCCAAACATGCAGATTGTGTAATGAAAACCGCATGTGCTTATTATAAGGGATTGAAATAGTTTTTAAACAGGCCGGCTTGGGTGAAGCCGGCGTTTAGGGAACCGTTTATTCGCACTTCCGCGAGCGCAGATACCACAGTGGGGTCGGATATACATTCGACACCAAAAATGGTTACGGTAACTTGAAATACGATGACGCGTCAAAAAAATCAAAATGCAAATTGATGCTTGCGCGGAGCACGCTTTTACGAGCTTTAAAATTCTCAGCAAAAGCGATATCCGGCTTGCTCGCATTCCTATTGATCGCCATCGTCCTTCTTCACCTTCCCCCTATACAACGTCTCGTCACTCCTTTCATCTCCGACTATTTATCTTCCAAGCTTCACACCCGTGTAGAGATTGAGCGCCTTGAATTTTCGCTGCTGGGCGATATTGGTGTAGAGGACCTCACGGTATGGGGAGCGGACAACGATAAGATCCTCATTGCCAAAAAAATTCAGATCACATCCAATAGCATTGACCTTCTTTTAGGTCATTACATTTTTGAAACGATACGCCTATCCGGTGTGCGCGGTCAATTCGTTGAGCGCGAAGACGGCTGGAATATTCAGGCCATACTGGATGCCTTTCAACCGACGAACAAAAGCGATAGTCCAAAACATCTTGAGCTTCAATTTAATAGTATTACCCTGGAGAACATTTCTGTTTTCTATTCATCTATCGTTAACGGCACAACGGTTACCACGGACCTCGGAACATTTACCATCAGGCATCTCGTATTCACTAATGATCCAAATGCGATCACGGCCGATCATGCTTTGCTTCAACACACGGCGGTGAGCGTGCTGTCCACTGCACAACAAGCTATCGCTAGCCCGCACGATACGACCGGGCAAGTCTTTTCGCTCGCTCCGGGCCTTGGACTAAATATAAATTTGGCCATCACAGCGATCGAGATGAAGGACAATGATTTCTCCTTTCACAAAGGTCAACTCGTGCATACCCCAAAATTTGATCCCGCGCATATTGAGTTAACGCACATCACGGGCGACCTCGCAAACATTCTCGTTCGTGAAGACACCCTCGCGGCGGTTATTACATCGGTCGCTTCCCAGTTCCCTGGGTTTTCGCTCACGCAGGCCAGCTCAACCGTGCGACTGAATCACAACACATTGGCGCTCTCCGGTCTTCATGTGGGCTCGAACGATAATGATCTCCAGGCAGAATTTAAAGGATGGTCTGATAGCTCGCTTCGTGATGATCATTTAGAATGCAAGGCACGGGCACGAGTGGATCCTAATGCGCTGCGCTATTTTATGAGCGATTCGCTCTTGAATCATTTTGCCCACTGGGGTGCCGTTGAGTTGATGCTTGAAGGAAATTATGTCAACGGAAAAGGCGACGTCAAAATGATCGGCTTGAAAACAAAAGACAGTCAGCTTCAGGCAAAAGGCATGGCACACAATGTCCGGGATTATAAAAAGCTGCGCTGGAACGATGTTACGATCAATGCCTCCATAGGTCCGGACCTAGAGAAAACACTAGTTCCTTTTCTTCCGTCCATGAAACTGCCGCCGCGCATCGATGTCAACGTGGCAAGCTCTGGGAACGCGGAGAAAATGTTTGTAGACGGAAAGCTCTACTCGTCATGGGGCAATGTAAACACAGAAGGTTTCGCATCGCTTCGGACGAACGATGTAAAAGTCGACATGAACCTCACGGGGCGAAGGGTGATCGGTGGAAATTTTATAGACATGCCGTGGCTTGGTGCCACCAGTTTATCGATGCATGCCGGCGGGGTGGTGGGCCGCGATCCGGATATCGATGTAAAGGGATTGGTCGACTATGTTGAAATTGAGGAAGAGCCTATTCACAAAATAGCCTTTCAGAGCAAACTCAAACGATCGGGAGCCGTCACCTTCCTCACCGTCGCCGACACAAGCTACCGCGCAAAAATTACTTCCGAAATTTTATATGCCGGTCCGTTGACTACCGTAAATCATATTCAACTGGATAGTTTTCGTCTCGGCAGGCTCTTGCACGGCGACAGCACGCTGTCGGTTTCAGGAGACTTCAACGCCAAGCTAAAAATCGATCAATCGATCCTGGAAGGAGAGCTGAAAGGCAACCGGATCTTATTTAAAAATCACACCCTGGACTATTCGTTAGACACGTTGGCCACCCAGGTGATGATTTCACCAACGGCTAGTCGCGTCGAATATTTTTCAGACGACGGCAAGGGCAGCCTGGCTGCAAACTACGATATCCGCAAATCGTCCGATATCCTGCAGGTCTGGTCAAAGACCATTTTAAATTCTGACACTTCAAACTATCGTCCCACGAAAGACAGGATGGTCCGCTTTGATCTTCAGCTACAAAAAGCCAGTCTCCTTTCACTCCTGGGCATCGCTATCGACGATTTTTCGTCGCTGACCGTGGCCGGGGAATATGATGAGCAAAAACAAGCCACCACACTCCAAGCCTCCTCGGGAAAATTTAAAGGCTATGGCGCATCGATCGACACGTTGTCTACCACGCTTCACTTTCTTCGCGACAACCAAACCCTCCATTTGAATGCCCGGAACTTGTATTATGAAAACGCAGCGATCGGTGATGTGGATTTTGACATGCTCGCAAAACAGGACACCGCCATCACCCAACTGCGTCTATCAAACGACTCTTCCGTGACACTGGCATTCCGTTCGCGGGTTTCGCGATCCGGCCACGGCATTGTTTTGTATCCCGACAACCTTTGGGCATTTGGCAACGACTACTCCATGGACCACAGAAATCCCGTTTACATTGAAAACGGAAATGTGGTGTTTCAGAATTTCATGATCAGTCGCAACACCATGCAGATCCGGGGCGACGGAAATCTCCAGGCTTTTAATCTCGCGCTTACTAATCTGGATCTTAAAACCCTAAACACCATACTCGCTGGAGATTCCACCATCATCAACCAAGGTCGTCTGAATGCCACTATTTCATACATCCAAGGCCAGCAAATAAACCTAAAGGCCAACGTGGACAGCCTTCGCCTTTTCAATTCCAAGCCCTTGACGATCGAGGCAACGGCCGTCAGCGACAAAACGCATGTTCCCTTCGAATTCCTGCTCACCAATGAAGCCAACAAGATCGACATCCGCGGGCAATACCAGTTCGGAAGCGATAAGGTGAATGCCTCCATGTTGGTAGACATTCATAACCTTGAAATATTTGGCTTCCTGTTGTCGGGCATCATCGACCAAATGCGGGGCGCTGTGAAAGGTGAAGCAACGATCGGTGGCTCGATTCAAAAACCGGACATCGACGGGCATCTTCGGTTCCCGGATGCGGTCTTCACCACGTCCAATCCGAGGCTCACGTTCCTGGTTCAGGACGACGTCATCGCGCTGGATGATTCGGTGATCGTATTTAAAGATTTTAAAGTCTATGACCAGCAACATCATCCCCTCACCGTCAACGGTTCGATCGTTTCAAAAGATTATCGATCGCTTCGATACGACCTGCAACTGCATACGGACGACTACGCCCTTCTTAACAACCGTGATTCTGTCGACCGCCCGTTAAGGGGGTTGTTGGTCGTTGCCAGCGACATGAAATTGACGGGTACTGAAAAAGATACGTATGTGAAAGCGGATGTTACGATCAAGGACAAAACATCTCTCATTTTTCAATCCACGACAAACGAAATCAAGCTGCTCACCAGCAACGGCATTGTCGACTTTATTGATCCCGCCCTGCTCACCGACGGCACCTCCAGCGGACAATCTCCAGCTTTTTATGATTCACTCATCGCCACGCTCCCCGACTTCAATTTAAATTCAACGGTCAAGATCGAGGATAACGCCACCCTCCGCGTGGTTATCGACCCGCAGTCGGGCGATTTCATTGAAGCTTCGGGAGGAGGAAATCTGGAAATGGACTATGACCGAACCGGCAACATTCGTCTCTCGGGAAGTTATGCTATAAAAAAAGGTGTTTATCGTGTGTCCTTTTATGAGCTGGCAAAAAAGAATTTTAGCCTGGTTCCGGGATCTACCATCACCTGGAGCGGAAGCCCGGAGAATGGGGACTTGGATATAAGGGCCGTGCACACGATCCGATCGTCTTCCATCGGTCTCATCGGAAATGAAATTGGCGAAAGCGAACAATCGATCTACAAAAGGCCTTTGCCTTACGAAGTTGGCATCACCATAAAAGGGACGATCAAAAAACCATTGGTATCCTTTTCCTTAGATCTGCCCCAAGAAGATAAAGTCAATTATCCGGTGTTGGCTACGAAGCTGGACCGTTTGAAGCAGCCCGAATTTCAATCGGAACTGAACAAACAAGTTTTTGGGATCCTGGTCTTGGGTGGATTCATACCCGAAACCAGCGGTGCCGACATCAGTCAAAATGTGGCCACCACCGCTTTATCCAACAGTGTAAACAGTTTGCTTTCCAACCAGCTCAACCGTTTTGCCAGTCGCTATATCAAGGGGGTCGACATTGATGTCGGCATACAATCGTATAGCGACTACACCGCACCGGGCGGTAAGACACAAACCGCGATGGATTTCCGGGTAACGAAGCGTATGATGAATGAGCGGTTGTCGTTTGAGATCGGTGGCGATTTTAATATCAACCAGGATCAATCCGGTGCCAACACCGGCGATAAAAATTTCAGAGGTGATATTGCGATCATCTACGACCTCACCGGAAACGGAAATAAGAAGTTAAAACTCTTTAACAACGAAACATTCGATATCATTTATCAGGAAGTGAAGAACACGGGGATATCCTTGATTTTCATTCGGGAATTCAATAAGAAGCCTAAGGACGAGGATAAATGACCAGGCCAACAACATATCGATGGATCCTGATTCTTGTGCCCGCTTTGGCAAGTTGCAGCGGGATGAAAAATATTTCGCCACATGATCCGCTCTATACCGGGCATAGCATAAAAGTTGTCGGCCCCGCATCCGAGCGAAAAAAAATGCTGCCCCGCGTTGCCGATGTGCCGAGACCCGAACCCAACACGAAATTCCTGTGGATGCGACCGGCGTTGGCCCGGTACAATATGCTGTCGGATTCCGGGAGAACCCGGAAGTTTTGGAAGAATAAAATCACGGCACCCGTACTGCTCTCACAAACAAAACCCGGCCAGGTTTCCGCGGCCCTTCAAAACAGGATCTTCCACAATGGATACTTCAACAACACCGTTACATTCGATACCTTAATGATAGGTCAACGAAAAGCAGCGTATCAATATACCATCACGCTCCATACACCCTACCGGTTTGATTCCATTGCCTTTCCAAAACCGGTCAATGATCTCACACAAAAAATACAAGCCTCACGCACCGCTTCGTTGCTGAAGAGAGGAGACATCTACTCCTTAGAAACGGCAAAAAATGAAAGACTCCGGATTGATGAAAGCTTAAAGGAAAATGGCTACATCTTTTTTAACGCCGATTTTATTTCCATAAAAGCCGACACGGTAACAGGCGATCACGACATTCGTGCCGAGGTGACCGTGAAGCCTGAAACACCACCCGAATCCAGAATACCCTATACGATCCGGAACGTCTATATCCATGCCGACCATGTGCGCGAGAATGCCGCCACGGATACACTTCAAGTCGGAAACTATTTTTTGATCTCTCAAAACAACGACCTTACTTTTAAAGCGCTTCAAAACGGGATCTTCCTCAAGCCGGGCGAGCTTTATACCAGCTCCAACTACTTGCACTCCGTACGCTACCTGAATGAACTCCCCATCATCCGGAATGCCAATATGAAGTTCGTGCCGCGTGGCCGGAAAGGCGAACTCGATGCTACCGTCTATCTCACGCAACGAAAACGATTGGCTTACAGCGCGGAATTTAATACCGTCTTCCGCTCCACCAATTACTTTGGCCCCGGGATCATCTTCAGTTACACCGACCGCAACCTGAACAAGGGCGCCGAAATGTTGAAGATAAATCTGAGGGGCCGGTTCGAAGTGCAGATCTCACAGGGCAACGTTAATCCCGCCTATGAGCTAGGGCTGGAGTTCAACTATATCGTACCCCGATTTTATCCCGGATTTTTATTTGGCCTGGGCGAAAAACGTTTGCCCAAAACCAACGCCTCCGCCGGATACAATCTCTTTAACCGGCTGGATCTTTATCGCATGAATTCCGTTTTCATAAACTTTGGCTACTTGTGGAGCCAGAAGGATCGCATCACCCATTCCCTTCATCCGCTCGAAGTTATTTTTACTACCGTTCCGGAGTCTTCAAAATCGGAGGCGTTCATGGACTACCTGGCCGAAAATCCCGGCGTGCAAAGAAGCTTTGATGAACAATTTATGGTGGGGTCCGGATATGAATTCACCTACAACCCTTCCCACGGACGCAACAATCTCTTTTTAAGAGCCGGCATCGACATGGCCGGCAACCTGCTCAATGGCATCTACTCCGCATCAAAGGCCTCCAAGGATTCCTTGGGGAGATATATATTATTAGGCGTACCCTTTTCCCAATATATCCGCACGCGCGTCGACTTGCGCTATAGCTTTAATTTCAATCAACGCTCAAAACTTGTTACGCGCTTTATTGTGGGCGTGGGGGTGCCCGTAGGCAATTCAACCACCATGCCGTATATCAAACAATTTTATGTGGGGGGAACCAACAGCTTGCGCTCGTTTGTGGCGCGATCGGTGGGACCCGGAAGCGAAGCACCACCCACCGGATACACTGATTTGACAGGCGACATCCGGCTGGAAGGAAACTTAGAATACAGGTTTGATCTTTCCGGAAAACTCAAGGGCGCACTCTTCATGGATGCAGGCAACATTTGGTTATTCAACGACGACGAGGCACGGCCCCACGGTGCTTTTCACCTCGACACTTTTCTGCAAGACATTGCCGTTAGTTCAGGATGGGGATTGCGATGGGACTTCGATTTCATCGTGGCCCGTCTTGATTTTGCCTACACCTTGCGTACGCCTTACCTGCCGGCGGGAGAACGGTGGGCCACCAACATTCAATTCTGGGATCCAACGATCAACATTGCCATTGGCTATCCTTTCTGAGGCTTTCACTTTCTAAACTCGCTGAACACGTGATCGCTTTGCTTCAGGTGACACTGGTAGCATTTTGTTGTCGTCTCGGCCGTTAGTATTCTTGCCGAACCGTCTGCTTCAAACTGAGCGTAGCCCCAGCCCCCGGTGGTCGCAAATTTAGCAGCATCTTTCACCATGACATCAATATGATTTCGCTTTGTTTCGGCAGTGTAGTGGTCGTTTGTAGCCGCTTCGATCACATCAAAAACAATTACCGATCCTTCCGGAAAAATTCCGGACTCATACCCTTGAAAGGCTTTGTCGTTTGCATACACGTGATTGAAACCGCGATATTTTACGTTGGGATGTTCCGGGCCAACAATGCCTGATTTAATGTGCGTCCACCTTCTATATCCTTCCGGATAAGGTATCGCATTGTCGATGGGCTCATCGTACGTAAAACTGGTAACACCGATAAAGGCAACCGTAGCCAAGCTGATGACAGAATACCATTTCATATCCGTAGAATTTAATATTTAGGAATTGTCTCTTCTTTTTTTTTACAAACCAGATCTACTCTGAACAGCAGATCTAAACGTGATCAAAACGAAAGTAAAATACAGTTTAATACGAGAATAACAGACAACAAGATGCTGATCAGGTCTGCATTTGAGAAGTTTGCCGCAAATCGGGTTACTGAAGATTCAAAAATCTTGCCGTGTGATGCGAAACATCACCGTAACCAGATCGCAGCAAAAAAAGAAAAAACAGGAATTAGTTTTTCAACATCGCCTAACGCAATGGTCCGGTCATTGTTGCGAGCGCACGGTCCGCACTTCTTCGGCGGAAACCGGTGCTCCCCCGTGTGTCATTCTTGTTCTGACATACGAGAGGATCTCCGCGACTTGCTCATCGCTGAGGAAGGCATGCGATGGCATCACACCATCGTACGATTTGCCTCTTATCGTTATCGGGCCCGACATCCCTTTCAGCACCACTTCAATCAGTCGCTGGTTTGGACCGCTCACCCAAGGTGAACCGAACAACGGAGGATACCGGTTCCCATCGCCTTGTCCTCCCGGGAGGTGACAAGAAGAACAATAGCGCGTGTAGGCTACAGACCCTGTAGATTCCTTGCCCTCGAAGAGGTTGTCCTTCACCTGGTCGGGATCCTTGACGTTGGTGCGCATCTTTCGCTGCTCCATTCCGGCAAGCTGTTTGGCTCCAAACTCCTCCTTGTTGCCCTTGAACATGATCCTCCAGATCTTTCCCTTCACACTTTCTGTGACGTACAACGAACCATCCGGTCCCACCGAAAGTCCCATGGGGCGTGCCTTTGCGTCGGAGGTATTGACGATGGTGTCCTGCTGCGCGAATCCGTCTGCAAATACTTCCCAGGGGCCAGAGGGTTTTCCCTCCTTGAAGGGTACAAAGGCCACAAAATATCCTGCTTGCGGGTAGGGCGCGCGTATAGTCGATCCGTGAAACGCTATGAATGCGCCATTCTTATAGCGCGCGGGAAATTGGTCGCCTTTATAGAAAAGGAGATCATTGGGCGAAAAGTGTCCGGGAAAACCAATGAGGGGCATGGCGACCGTATCGGCGCCGACGTTCTTCTTGCCGTCGCCGCCATACTCCGGGTTCAGAACTTTTTTGTTCTGCATCTGGTCAAAATAGAAGTAGGGCCAGCCACCATTGGTGCCTTCGGTGATCCGGAAGAACTCTTCGGCGGGCAGCAAGGCGCTTTGGTAGGCGGTGTAAAGGTCAGGCCAGGTGCGAAAAAAATCATCGCGTCCGTGTTGAACGGCGAACAGGTTTCCGTCTTCGAAATTCCAGGCCATCGCCACCAGACTGCGTATACCCGTAGCGTAGCGCTTTCCATCGGACTGGATCTGGCCGGGCTTGTTGGCATCAAACTGCCATACACCCGCGTGAAGATCGAGTTGGGGACAAGGAAGCATGCCGGGAGATCCGGGCGTTCTGTTTTCAACCTGGCACACGTCGCCGGGCGCACCAAAGGGCACGTAGATATGTCCTTTGTCATCGAAGGTGATAGGCTTGGTGATGTGTTCTGTTCCACGGGGATTTTGGCGGTATGCATCATCGATCACGATGGCCTCGGCTGCCGTATCGGGTAAGAGTTGTCCTGGAATGAGTTTGCTCCTGTACACCACACCCGTCGTGCTATAATAGATGTAGCCGTTGTATATGCGCATCGCGGTGCCGTATGAGCCCCGGTCCTGGTACGTGCCAAAATATTTTATGATATCGGCTTTGCCGTCGCCGGTGGTATCGCGAAGGGCCACTGCGCCGCCCTGTGGTGTCACGCCGCGGAGCTTCACGTAGATGTCGCCATTTTCGTTTACGGCAAGGTGCCTGGACCTTCCCACGCTGTCTACTACGACAACGGCCTCGAAGCCGTCGGCCAGCGTGAGCTTTCCATTGTCGGGATCGCCTTTCGGAAGCGGGGCCAGGGCATCGCTTTGTTTACATTGGCTGCACAGCAGCAGCAGGGTCATGCCGGCGCCTGCGTAGGCTATACGCCGGAGGTTTGAAAAAAAGAATCGCTTCATATAATAGGTCTGGAAGTATTTTGGATTCAGCATTACATTAAAACTCGTATTACGCTTTACTCGCTTTTTCGAGCTCTTCTCTGAGCCTCTTCGCCACAATTTCATCTTCTCCTGTCTTCAACATAAACACCGTCACCTTCACGCTGTCCTTGTCTTCCCACGAAACGATCTCTATCGACGGTGATCCCGTGCGCAGTTGTTTACCCAGTGCTTCGCTGGTGAGCTTGGTGACATTCGGGTCCCAGGTGATCTTCAGCGACGGCGTGTGGTTGGCAACCGGCGGCACGATCACTTCCGTCTTTACCCCCTTCACTTTCTTCACCGCCGTGTCGATAACACCGATCTTTTGTTCCCACGCTTTCCACTCCTTTGTGTGATCCAGTTTCACGTAGCGGTCAAGGGCGGCATACATGCCGATGATCTCTTCTTTGTTTACTTTATGGCCCCTCGCGATGCCCGAACGCGGCGGAGCGCTCAACCGGGCAGCGGCGATCAACTGTTTTTTACCCATCAACACGCCCGCACTTTGCGGTCCCTGCAGCGCCTTGCCGCCGGAAATACAAACGAGATCAAATCCCATTTCATTGAACCGCCACAAATTTTCAACCGGTGGCACATCGGCCGCAATATCGATCATGGTAGGAATGCCAAATTCTTTGGCCAGGCTTAACCACTCTTCATGCTTAATGGCGCCCACCGGGGCTTCGCGGTTGAGAAACCAGAGGCATGCTGTTTTTTCATTCACAGCCTTTCGTAGTTCTTCACGCGTTTCCACGGTCACGATCTTCACGCCCGTGTGGGTCAAAGCCATGTGATATCCGTTTGCGTGTGATTTCTGTACGATCACTTCCGACTTCATGCCCGATCCTTCGAGGAAGGGCAGCAGGGCTACTTTCTTGTCGTCCACACCTGTGAGGATACCGGCCATGCCGAGAACCAAGGCCGACCAGCATCCGGCGGTGACCATGGCGGCTTCGGCTTTGCAGAGCTTTGCGATCTGTTCTCCGACCTTGTCCTGAACATCATCGAGGATGGCGAATTGTTTCGCGCTTACGCGGATGGCTTCGACCACTTCCGGTGGCATCAGCGAGGCGGTCATGAAAGTATAAGTACCCGCTGCGTTTATAAATACCCGAATGCCAAGCTCTTTAAAAAAATCGCGCTCCGGTGGCGGCGTGGCCGTTGAAGCGGCGAGCGATACCGTCGATCCACCCACGAGGGGGAACAGGGTAATGCCTTTAACTAAATCTCTTCTGTTCATAGGGTTGATTGGATGGTTTCATGATCATGGATGCCGGAAGCGATGGTTCTCGATCTTTATAGACTCGACTTTTTTCCAGGCGGGCTTGTCCCATTTTCCATCGATCGTGATCGCTTCATGGGTGACCATCACCCGGTACGTTAGTTGAGCGTGCCCCGCATCGCACACGCACACCGTCAGCAGTAAGAAGCAAAGTCTAAACATCAAAAGCTGATATTACGAATATGATATATTCGAAAAAGATAAGCAACCCATGCCAAAATTCATTGCACTTTTGTTCTGCATGGTTAGAAGTAAGGATTGAGTGGCAAATGCCCGAAAGCACATCACACACATCGATACGGTGCAATAACGTGCGCAGTCGATAACGACCAAATCCGTTTGGATCGTCAGGTTCTACCCATAATAAATTGTTTCGAGCCAGCTGGAAATACAGAGAAGGCCATTCTCTATTCTTCCGTCCCCTCCAGGTCTTTCAGGATCTTGTTCACGTTTTCTTCCGTGGTGGTGAGCTTGGTCTTGCAGATGCGGATCAATTCGGTGGCCCGTTTTACTTTGTCCGACAGTTCGTCGACAGAGATCTCGCCGCTTTCAATTTCGGTGACGATGACTTGCAGTTCATCAAAGGCGTCGGTATAGCTGGTGTTGTTGCTCATGGGTTCGCGTTGGGTTGAGTTGAGCTGGTCGTCGTGCTGGTAATTTGGCCTTCCGCCAGTTGCGTGGTGATGACGTCGCCGGGTCTGACGTCGGCAGCGTTCTTCAAGGCTTTGCCATCTTTCAAGGTGATGGTGAAGCCACGACGCAAGATATGAATCGGGTCCAATATGCGCACTTGCGCTTCCAGGTGTTGAAGCGACACTTTGTTTTTATTCAGACTGGCTTGGGTTTGCCGCACCAGGTTGGCTGCTGTCCGCGCTAAGGCTTCGCCGCTTTCGTGCAAGCCATTCAAGGCGTCGCCTTGCATCCGGCTCGCAGCTGCGCTGAGTGTGCGGGCTTCCTGCTTCATGAGAAACCTTGATTGTTGCACCAGCGATTTCGTTTGGCCTTCAATATCGTGGTGGCTGCGAAGCAACCGGTTGTGCGTCACCGACTGAAAATATCGCACCGCATGATGCAACCGCTGGTTTTCATCCTTCACGATCCGGATGGCCCGTTCGCTGATCAGCTTCTCCGCTTCGCGCACCGGCACCGAAAAATTGTGAAAGGCCTGGATCAAAAAATCGGCAAGCTCTGTCGGGGTGATGGCATTCCGGTGCGACACCATCTCTGCTACGGTCTCGTTGGTGGAGTGGCCGATGCCCGTGATCACCGGAATGGGAAACAAAGCGATCTCCCGCGCCAGGATGTAGTTGTTAAACGACGACAACCCCACATCGCCCCCACCGCCGCGAATGATGGCCACCACATCAAAATGGTGGAGCACTTTTTTTATCCTCCTCAACTGATAGATGATAGACGAAACCGATTTATCGCCCTGCAGCAACGATGGAAAGAGCAGGTTAAAAAACGCATAGCCCCAGGGGTTGTGATCGATGATCTTGAGATAATCGGAATACCCCTTGCTGGTTTCTACAGAGATCACGGCAATGCGTTGTGGAAGGCGTGGAAAATTGAGCCGCTTGTTCTGGTGGAAGATGCCTTCGCGGGTTAGCTTTTCGATGGTCTCTTGTTTCTCCCTTTCCAGTTCGCCCAGCGAGAACACGGGGTCAATGTCGAGGATGTTCAGGCTCAGTCCATGCGAGGGATCAAAGATGATCGAAGCGCAAAACAAGATCTTGATGCCGTCTTTGATGGGCTCTTTCAGGGTCTCTAAAAAAGCAGCGTTCACGCGCAGGTAGTCCGTTCGCCACAAGATGGATTTCATCTGGGCGATCACCTTGCCGTCTTTCTTCTCCACCAACTCCGGGTAGCAATGGCCGGAGTGCGAGTAATGATTGAGCTTGTTCATTTCGGCTTTCACCCAGAACGTGCTTTTGTAGCGCTCGGCCAACGTCTTCTGGATGCTTTGAGCAACTTCCAGGAGCGAGAACACTTGTTTTTGGCTGATGATTTCCGGCATGATTTCGAGGATCTAAAAGCCTGCGGCGGAGGTAAAGTTATCGAGATATTCGAAATATCCGAGAAGGGTGTGGTGATACTTGGGGGATAGTGTTGGGGTGGGTTGTGTGAATCTTTGTTAGTGGGACACCAACAAAGGGTGGGCAGGTGTCCTTGGTGTGCGTGTATGTGAATGGGTGGCGAGTCACCAATGGGCAGTACTAGTGTAGTGTGTGGTGTCTGAATCTTGTTG
The DNA here is from genome assembly GCF_003589925.1 of Chryseolinea soli. NCBI lineage: Bacteria > Pseudomonadati > Bacteroidota > Cytophagia > Cytophagales > Fulvivirgaceae > Chryseolinea > Chryseolinea soli. Next base: position 444,778 of record NZ_CP032382.1, read on the forward strand.
GTGAAGAATACCAACACGGGCGGGTCAGTTGCTGCGGTCGATCGTGAATTGGACCAGTTGGATGAGCGACGTTTTGTAGGGCGATTCGGGGAAGTCTTTCAGAAGGTTGAGGGCGTCCTGGTGATAGCGGTCCATGACCTGTTGGGCGTAATCGATGCCGCCTGATTTTTTTACAAAGGCGATGACCTCTTTTACTTTTTTTGGTTTGTCGCCATCGTTTTTTACGATCCCGATGATGCGGCGCTTCGTGAGCCAATCGGCTTTGCTGAGGGCGTGGATGAGGGGCAAAGTCATCTTCTTTTCCTTGATGTCGATACCCAGCGGTTTGCCGATCTCGTCTTCGCCATAATCGAATAAATCGTCTTTGATCTGGAAGGCCATGCCGATGTTTTCGCCAAAGCGGTGCATCCTTTTCACCACATCGTCGGGGGCGCCGCTGGAGCTAGCGCCCACAGCGCAACAGGAGGCAATAAGGGAGGCCGTCTTCTGGCGAATGATGTCGTAGTAGACGGCTTCGTTGATGTCAAGACGACGCGACTTTTCCATTTGCAGAAGCTCTCCTTCGCTCATCTCGCGTACGGCTTCCGTGACAATGCTCAGCAGGTTAAAATCTTTGTTTTCCAGGGAAAGGATCATGCCTCGGGAGAGCAGGAAATCGCCAACCAATACAGCGATCTTGTTTTTCCAAAGGGCATTTACGGAAAAGAACCCCCGGCGGTAGTTGGCCTCGTCCACCACGTCGTCGTGCACCAGTGTGGCCGTGTGGAGGAGCTCGATCAGGGAGGCGCCGCGATAGGTGGAGTCGTTTATGGTACCGCTCACGCCGGCGCTGAGAAACACGAACATGGGGCGCATTTGCTTGCCCTTGCGTTTCACGATATAGCCCATGATCTTATCCAGCAGGAGAACACGGGTTTTCATGGAGGCCCGGAATTTTTGTTCGAATTCTTCCATCTCACGGGCGATGGGAATCTTAATATCATCCAGGCGTAAAGGCATCGCCGCAATAATACGCATTGATTTCAAAGCGTTGAAGTATTTTAGTGTATTAAGTATCGCCCAACCTAACCCCGGCGGAAACCCAAAACAAAGAATACCACGCCGTGCCTATATTTACTATTTTAGAAGAACTTTTACCCCCCGGCCCCCATAAAACAACCCTCATAGATACCTGTTTTAAAGCATAAGACCCATGGTGACCAAAGCAATCGACATGTCTCCCACGACCAAGCCCGGAGTGATCCTTGAACTGATCTCCTACAATCGCGAAAAATATAACAAGATCGACAGCACCGATCCCGACGAGCTGCTCACCCACCTCCAACCCGACCAGGTGAACTGGGTCAACCTCGACGGCCTGGGCAACATCGATATCATCGAAAAGCTCCAGGCCTACTTCTGCCTGCACCCCCTTTTGGTGGACGATGTGCTGGCCGACCAGCGCCCCAAAGCCGAGGAATATGACGACTACCTGTTCTTTACCCTGAAGATGCTCTACAAGATCGATGGCACCTCCATCGACTACGAACAGATCAGCTTTGTGCTGGGCAGCAACTTCCTGGTTTCCTTCCAGGAAAAAGAGGGCGACCTCTTTGAAGGCTTCCGCGAACGGATCCGGCTGGACCTGGGCAAAGTGAGAAAGAAACACGCCGACTACCTGCTCTACCGCCTCATCGATATCATTGTCGACAACTACTACAACGTGCTGGACCGCGTGGGCGACATCATCGACGAGATCGAAGAGACCGTCTACGAGAATCCCAGCAACGAAACCTTCTACAAGATCCAATCCCTCAAAAAGGAATTGATCTACCTCCGCAAGGCCCTCTACCCGCTGCGCGACGCACTGAGCAAGATCGTGAAGGGTGAATCGGAATACGTGAAAGAGGAGAACATCCGCTACTTCAGCGACGTCTATGATCACGTTTCTCACATCATCGATTCCATGGACACCTTCAAGGACCTTACCTCCAGCCTCATGGACATTCACATCAACGCCATGAACACCAAGATGAACGAGGTCATGAAAGTGCTCACGGTGATCTCCACCATCTTCATGCCGTTGACCTTCATCGTGGGCGTGTACGGGATGAACTTCAAATTTATGCCGGAGCTGGATTGGAAGTATGGCTACTATGTTGTGTGGGGCATCATGGGCCTTATTTTTATTTCCATGATGATCTACTTCCGAAAAAAGAAATGGTTCTAGTCGACGGGGCTTTCACCTTCCCAGGTGGCTTCCACCAACTCGGGCAGGGTCTTGTTCAATTTCAGGATCTTGAATTTATAACCGAAAAGAACAAACGTATCGCCTTCTTTCAACGACGGCTTGTGAAAGGTTAACAAGCCCGACAGGGTCTCGTATTCTTCGGATTCCGGGAATGGATCTTCGACAAATTTATTGATATCGTGCAACGACGACTGGGCCACGATCTGGTACACGCCCTTGTCCTGGGGGGTCACGATCTGTGCCTCGTGATCGTGTTCGTCCTGGATCTCGCCCACCAATTCTTCGATGATATCTTCCAAGGTCACAATGCCGATGGTGCCGCCAAATTCGCTCACCACGATGGCCATTTGTGTTTTGCGCCGCTGGAATTCGCGGAGCAACACGTCGATCGGCTTGGCTTCCGGGATGAAGTGCGCCGGACGCATCACATCCTTCAGGCCCTTGCTGCCTTTTTGCACATACACCGCAATGATGTCTTTGGCGTGTACGATACCAATGATCTCGTCCAATGAGCTTTCGTAGACGGGGTAACGCGAATAGCCTTCTTTCAGCACGTGGTCCATGGCTTCCTGGATGGACAGGCTGGCGTGCATGCCGGTGATCTTCACGCGGGGCACCATCACCTGGCGCACGACGCGGTCGTCGAAGTCGAACACATTTTGGATCAGTTCGCGTTCGTTGGGTTCGATGGCACCGCCTTCCTCGCTTTCGGCAATGATCAGTTTCAATTCATCTTCGGAGTGGATCTCCTGTTCGGTGATCGGCTTCACGCCAAACACTTTCAGGATGATGTTCGCCATGCCGTTCAACAACCAAATGAAGGGGCGGAACACGTAATAGAAAATGCGCAAAGGAACCGATACCCGCAGCGTGGTGGAGGTGGAATAGCGAATGGCCAGCGACTTGGGTGCCAGCTCTCCAAACACGATGTGCAAAATGGTGAGCATAGCAAACGCAACGGGCAACGCTATGCGATGGGCCAACGCTTCGCTGAGTGTCAATCCAAGCCCCGACATGGCATTTAAAATGATTTGCGACATCACGTCCTCTCCTACCCAGCCCAAACCGAGGCTGGCCAGGGTGATGCCCAGCTGCGTGGCCGCCAGGTAGCCATCGAGGTTGTTGATGATGTTTTGAGCGGCCCGTTTAGACAAGTTTCCTTTCTCCAGCGCGATCTGCGAAGAGCGCACCTTCACGATGGCGAATTCGGCTGCCACGAAGAAACCATTTAATAAAACGAGGAGTAAGGTTACAATAACATCAAAGGCCATACAGGGATTGAGAATTGCAAAGGTAGTAAGAAACTGAGGGTTGTATTGCGATATTTTTTATGAAGGGATCTTTGGGGAGTAGAAACAAAAAAGACCCCTGCAACATCGCAGGGGTCTTTTTTTGGGGTTGGGGGTGATTATAATTTCGCCTCCAGCGTGGTGATCTTTTCCTGTGCTTCGGCTTTGCCGAGCGACAGGGCTTTCTTATAAAGCTCGATCGCTTCTCTGTAGGTATCTTTTTTCTTGCGGGGAGCCAGTTTGGTGCGGGCGGCAGCTTCTTCCACAGCCTGTCCACGGGCGTAGTAGGCGTCGGCTTCCGTCATTTTGCTTTGGATCATCAACTCTTGCACGCGGGCTTCGATGAGGGCAAGCTCCTGCGTTTTGGTTTCGATCTGGGTCTGTTTGTCGGTCAGCTCAGCTTCCTGCATCCCTACCGTGGTGATGAGGTTCGCGTTCTCGTTGCGATATTTATCTACCTGCTCCTGGAGGCCGGCAATTTCCTGTGTTTTTGCTTCCAGGTCGGCTTTCAACTTCTTGATGGTCTTGGAGAAGGCGTTGGCGTTAGACTTGGAGGTCTTCAATGATTTTTCGAGGTCGTCGATCTTCTTTTGGGTATCGCGCACATAACCGTTGATGTCCTTCATGCGGGTCTTGTAGTCATCGTAGGTTGTTCCTTCCACCATGTTCACCCTTAGCAGTTGACGGCTGGCATCGATAGAATCCATCATGGCGCCGACTTCGGTCAACGTTTGCGCCATCTTTTGACTGGTTTCCAGTTCAATTTTCAGGGAATCTACCTGCGATTGCAGTTGTTCCTTTTCTTTGGCTCCACAGCCAGCAAGAAGGGCAGCTACAGGTATAATAAAAGCAAGCTTTCTAGTCATAAAGGATTGGTTTTGGGGTTATTGAACAAAAATACCATTGATTTCGATGCTAAAAGAGGCGGTCTGGCAAATTATTTTTTTTAACGGTTAAGGTGCGTATTGAGCCGTTAACCCACCCCAGCGGGCGAGAACAAGCCCAACATTATCTTGTTTTACTTTTGGTATTATTTAAAGGAAGTTAAATTTGCGACGTTTAGAACGATACTTAGAGCCATTTCATGCCCCCACTAAATAACCACGCGTATGCGTATTGCTGACCCGGGCAAACCCCATATGCTTCACGGGGAAAGTTCCTTAAGCCTGGCACTGGCACCCGGCTTTTCCCTCATCGTGTTTCTAGTCCGGCCCCTTCTCGAACTTCTCGCTATACCTCACACTTCTTCAACGCAACTCGAAAAGCGATTAAGCTCCGCTTTCTTTTTTAAGCAACGCAACTCCTTCTACATGACAACCCCCTCGAAAGGCGGGGTATAAAAGCATGGCCATATCAAACGAAAAATATCAGACCCCACTATCGTTCGGGGGGGTCCTCGTTTCCCTGGGAATCATTTACGGTGACATCGGCACCTCGCCGCTATACGTTTTCAAGGCCATCGTCGGCACGCAGGTGATCAACGAGGAACTGATCCTCGGTGGCCTCTCCTGCGTCGTGTGGACCCTGACGTTGATCACCACCCTCAAGTACGTCTACCTCGCCCTCAACGCCGATAACAAAGGTGAAGGTGGAATTTTCGCACTCTATGCTTTGGTGCGCCGCTACAAGGCAGCGTGGGTGATCTTCCCCGCCGTCATTGGGTGCTGCACGCTGATCGCCGACGGGTTCATCACACCCGCCATCAGCGTGTCGTCGGCCATTGAAGGATTGCGCATTTTGAATCCGTCCATTCCCACCGTCACCATTGTTATCGTGATCATGGTGGCGCTGTTCATCTTTCAGCAGTTCGGCACCAGTGTGGTGGGCAAAACATTCGGACCGATCATGCTGGTGTGGTTCGCGGCCATCGCCGCCGTGGGCATACACGAATTCTACGATCATCCCTATATCTTCAAAGCCTTCAACCCGCTTTACGCATTTAATCTCGTCACCAAATACCCTGGCGGCTTCTGGTTGCTGGGCGCTGTCTTCCTGTGTACCACGGGAGCAGAGGCATTGTATTCCGACCTCGGTCACTGTGGCAAAGAGAACATCCGCTTCGGATGGGGTTTTATCAAAGTGTCGTTGCTTTGCAACTATTTCGGACAAGGCGCATGGTTGCTGGAGCATCAGGGCCTTCCGCTGGGTGACCAGATCCCTTTCTACGCCATCATCCCCGAGCCCTTCCTCATCTTTGGGATCATCATCGCCACCATGGCGGCAATCATTGCCAGCCAGGCGTTGATCTCCGGCACGTTCACGCTGGTGAACGAAGCCATGAAACTGAAGCTGTGGCCCAGTACGCGCGTCCGCTACCCCAGCAAACTGAAGGGACAAATCTATGTGCCGGCCATCAACTGGATCCTGCTGGTCGGTTGCATCGCCGTGGTGCTCATCTTCCAGGAGTCGTCGGCCATGGAAGGCGCCTATGGCCTGGCCATCACCGTGAACATGTTGATGACCACATCGCTGCTGGTATTTTATTTCATGACGGCAAAAAAATCGACGTTCCGCTCCGGCGCATTGGCATTTTTGTTCTTCTCGCTCGAGGGCATGTTCCTCATCTCCAACCTCAACAAGTTCCAGCACGGCGGCTGGTTCACCTTCTCCATTGCGTTCCTGTTCTTCATCATGATGTACATCCTCCTCCACGCCCGCGGCCTGCGCGACCGGCATACGGAGTTTGTGGATTTGAAACATTATGTGGGCATGCTCCAGGATCTGCAGGCCGATGTTTCGGTGCCCAAGGAATCTACCAACCTGGTGTATCTCGCCATGGCCGACAGCAAGCGCTACATCGACTCGAACATCATCTATTCCATCTTCAAGAAAAGACCCAAGCGAGCGGATGTGTTTTGGTTCCTGCATGTTGAAACGGTCGACAGTCCGTTCAGCAGTAAGTATGTGGTGGACACCATCATTCCCAAGAAGTGCTTCTTTGTGCGCATCAAGCTGGGATTCAAGACTGACCACCGGGTGAATCTTTTGTTCAACAAGATCATTCACGAGATGGCCGATTCGGGAGAGATCGATCTCACCAGTCCGTATCCTTCGCTGCATAAGTACAGCATGATGTCGGACTTTAAGTTTATCATCTTGCATTCGTGGGCCTCGTCGGATAGCGAGATCTCGAGCTTTGACCGGGTGGTGATCCAGGGGTACCGTCTGTTGAAGGAACATAGTCTTTCGACGGAGGAGCTTTATGGAATAGAAGCCGCCAACCTGGAGGTGGAGAAGGTTCCGATTCAGGTGGGACCCATGGCGAAGGTGAAGATCAAGCGGGAGCGGACCGACGTTTAATTCAGTTTTAATCGCCTCGCCTCTGCTAGAGCCTCGGCGAGCACAAAAAAATTTGTAAAGAGCCCTCCTTCGCTGAAGCTTTGGCGAAGGAGGGCTCTTTGCTTTCCTGGCGTTTTACTTCGATCTTCATCCCCCATAACCTCTCACATCATGAAGACTCCCGGCTATTATCTTCCGATCATGCCCTATCTTATCGTTGACAACGCTGGGGCATTCATCGACTACATCAAGAACGTGTTCAATGCCAAGGAGGAATCTCTCCACAAGCACGACGATGGCAGCGTGATGCATGCTGAGTTCAGCATTGGCAAAGCTGTGATCATGTTCACCGATTCGACAAAAGACTACAAGGCCTTCCCGGGCGGAATGTTCCTAGTGACGTCTCAGGTGGACGACTTGTATGCCAAGGGCCTGGCGCATGGCGGAACATCTTCGCAAGAGCCGGGCGACCGCGACTACGGCCGCAGCGCCGGATTCAAGGACCCTTTCGGCAACCAATGGTGGCTCTGCAAGACGGAATAAGCTTATCCGATTGCGGACACCTTCGTTCGGTTATGGCCGGAGATTTAATCAAAATCGCACTTTAAGCCTCTAAAAGCCGCTTTTGCCGTACTGGCATTGATATTGGGTACAACGTTTCCAATCTATCTAATCGCTATGCTCAAAAATTATATCACGATCGCCCTGCGCAACATCAGCCGGAATAAAGCCTACTCGGCCATCAACATTTTTGGATTGTCGCTGGGTGTGGCTTGTTGTTTATTGCTGGCGTTCTATATCCAGGACGAATTCAGCGTCGACAAGCACCTGGCCGATAGCGACAACCTCTATCGCATTGTCACCCATTTCGACAGCGAGATGGTCATCGACGAAAGCGGCACGGCCTCACCCCCCATCGCTATGACGGCGAACGACGAAATTCCGGAGGTGGTGTCGGCCGCGCGGCTGGTCAGTCCTCCCGGTGTGGGCGAAAGCCTTATCAAATACGAAGACAATATCTTTTACGAAGCCGGAGGCTTCCTGGCGGACTCGACGCTGTTCGACGTGCTGACCTATACGCTCACGGAAGGCAATCCGAAGAAAGCGTTGGCAGACGCCAACAGTGTGGTGATCTCCCAAACGATGGCCAAAAAATTATTTGGGAACAGCGAAGCCTTGAACAAGATCATTAGCATCAGCCAGGGAGGTCCGGCCGCCGATTTCAGGGTCACGGGCGTATTCATGGACAACCACAAGAGTCATGTGATGCCACACTTCTTCACCTCCATGACCAGCACCGGTTGGGCTGAATACATGCGCTCGGATGATGCGCAAGGCGAATGGGCGGGGCAGAATTTTGTGCCTTCCTATCTCAAACTCGCCCCCGGTCACCGTCTGAAGGACGTCGAAAAGAAGTTGAATGAAATGCTGCAGCGTCACGGCGCCGAGGACATGAAGGCACTGGGTATCCCGAAGACGCTTTCGCTCGAGCTGGTGAAGGACATTTACTTGTATTCGGATGTACACCAAAGCCCGCGCATCGTCTATATCTACATCATCGCTTCGATCGCGGTGTTCATCCTGTTGATCGCCTGTATCAATTTCATGAATCTCTCCACAGCCAAAGCTACCAAACGCGCGGGCGAGATCGGGTTGCGCAAGGCGATGGGTGCAGTTCGCAGTTCGCTGATCGGACAGATCCTGGGCGAAGCCATGATCATCGTGGTCATCTCCATTTTGATCAGCCTGGTGATGGTGCAGCTTGCCCTTCCGCTCTTCAATGCCCTGACGGAAAAAAATATCTCGTTCAATTCCGGCAACGCCACCTATGTGATCGGCGCGTTGGCGGCGCTTACGGTCGTCACCGGTTTGCTGGCCGGCAGCTATCCCGCGTTCTATCTCTCCTCGTTCCAACCGGCACAGGTGTTGAAAGGAAAGGCCGTCGTGAGTGGAGGCTCCGGGCTCTTGCGCCAATCGCTGGTCGTGTTCCAGTTCATGATCGCCATTGCGTTGGTCTGTGGCATGCTCGTTATCGGAAGTCAGCTGCGGTATATTGAAAACAAAAATCTCGGTTTCAATTCCGACGCGCTCATCGTGCTGCCGATGCGCAGTGGCAACGCGTTGAAGAATGCCAAGGCTCTGCAACTTGAATTGCAGCGTGTGGCGCATGTGAAAAAAGTTTCTTCGGCCGCCTATGTACCGGGCTCGCAAGTCTGGAGCGATTTCTCGCTGTATGCCCAGGGCGGCAACATGGACAACGCGGTCGATCACCTGAACATTCACGTGGGCCCGGGCTACACCGAAATCCTCGACCTTAAGATTCTCGCCGGCCGCACCTTCTCCGAAGATACGGCACAGGAAAAAGAAGGCAATCTTGTCATCAACCGCACCGGCGCCAAAACCCTGGGCTTCGAACCCGAAAAGGCCGTAGGCCAGGAGTTGTACACCGAGTGGCAGGGGGTTAAATACACCTTCCATGTTATTGGAGTGATGGAAGACTACCATCAGAGTACGCTGAAAGAAAAAATCAGACCGACGCTTTTTCAATTGTTTGAGACCCGGAGTCCCGACTATGTACTGCTGAAAACGGATACCAAGCATTTCAAAGAAACGATCGCCGACGTAGAAAAAGTCTGGAAGACCATGATCGACGACACCCCCTTTGAATACACCTTCCTCGACGAAAACATTCGCAAGAACTATGCGCAAGATCGCAAAGTGTCGGCCATCATTACCACCTTCACGCTGTTGGCCATGCTGATTTCGTGTTTGGGCTTGTATGGCCTGTCCACCTTCATGGCCGAGCGCCGCTTCAAAGAGATCGGCGTGCGCAAAGTGCTGGGCGCCGATGTGCGCCAGATCGTGGCCCTGATGTCGAAGGAGTTTGTGAAGTTGGTGCTCATCGCCTTTGTCATTGCCGTGCCGCTGGCGTGGTATGCCATGTCGCGGTGGCTGGAAGGATTTGAATACAAGACCACCATCGACGTACTCATCTTTGTGTATAGCGGCCTGGCGGCGCTCGCCATCGCGCTGGCAACCGTGAGCTTTGAGTCAATCAGAGCGGCGATCGCCAACCCGGTCAATGCCTTGCGAAACGAATAACCCCGACAACCTTCACCCTAAACCTACCGATATGCTGCGCAACTATTTTGTCATCGCCTGGAGAAGCCTGCTGAAAAGCAGAGTGTATTCCTTCATCAACATCGCAGGCCTATCCATTGGGTTGGCGTGCAGCATTTTTATTTTTTTGTGGGTGGCCGACGAGCGATCGTGGGATAATTTTCATGAAAAGAAAAATGAGCTGAACCGCGTCTACATCAACGCGCTCGGCGACCACGGCGTGCAAACGCAGATGGCCGTGAACTTGCCCCTGTGGGAAGAGCTTAAGCATGAACGCGACATCGTCCATGTGGCCCCTACCGATTGGGGCCGGGAGTTTTTGTTAACCTATGGTGAAAAGCGATTGTACAAGGCTGGGTATTACGTGGGCGACGATTTCCTGAAGATGTTTTCATTTCCGGTAGTGCAGGGATCGGTCGAAAACCAATTGACGGACCCATCCACCATGGTCATCACCGAAAGCACGGCGAAAGCGTTGTTTGGCAACGAAGACCCTATGGGTAAGGTGATCCGCATAGACAACACCGTAGACCTCACCGTGACCGGCATAATCAAAGATGTTCCCTCCAACTCGACATTTCAATTCCAGTGCCTGTTGCCCTTCAGCACCTACACCACCCGCGAGCCCTGGACAAAGGAAGCCTTGACGCAGTGGTCCAATAACTCCTTTAACCTTTATGTAGAATTTGCAAAAGGCGCCGATGCGCAGGCCATCGAAAGCCGCGCAAAGAACATCATCAAAAAACACCGCGAGAATACCACCCAGGAAGTAACCTTCCTGCCCATGGAGCGCTGGCGCCTCTTTGGCGAATTTGAAAACGGCAAGAGCACCACGGGCACCATCGTGTATGTGCGCATGTTCACCATCATCGCCCTCTTCATCCTGGTGATCGCCTGCATAAACTTCATGAACCTGGCCACAGCCCGCTCCGAACGACGTGCCCGCGAGGTGGGCATCCGCAAAAGCATCGGCTCCAAACGCAAAGATCTGGTGATGCAATTTCTTGGTGAAACCTTTTTCATAACGATCCTTGCTTTCATGCTTGCGCTGGGATTGGTGGAAGGCCTGCTGCCGCTGTACAACGACCTGGTGGACAAAAAACTGTTCATCGACTATGCCAACCCCTTGTTGTGGCTGGTTTCGGTTGGCGTTATTGCGATGACCGGTTTTATTTCCGGCAGTTATCCCGCGCTCTACCTCTCTTCCTTCCAGCCGGCCGCTGTGCTGAAAGGAAAAATGCAGACGGGCAAGAGCGGCACCACGCCCCGCCGGATGATGGTGACCCTCCAGTTTTTCTTTTCCATCGTCCTGATCTTTTCCACGATGGTGATCTACAAACAACTCAACCACCTCAGAAACCGTCCCACCGGCTACGACGGCGAACGCCTGGTCACTATTGGTTCCGTAGGCGACATTCCCAAGAATTACAACACCATCAAACAAGAGCTGCTGGCTTCTGGCCTGGCCGAAAGCGTCATGCGATCGTCGAGTCCCATCACGGCCATCTATGGGTTCATGGAATTGAACTGGGCCGGCAAGCGCGAAGATCAACGATCGTCGTTTGCCGTCATCGGGACGGATTATGACTATACGAAAACCCTTGGAGTGAACATGCTCCAGGGCCGCGACTTTTCCAATGCCTACAACGACTCTTCCTCGATCATCCTAAACCAGACGGCCGTGGACTATATTGGCCTCAAGAATCCCATCGGGGAAACCGTGACCCTGAACGATCGCCAGTACACCGTCATCGGCGTAACCGGGAATGTGATCATGAATTCGCCACAGCGGCAGATCGATCCCACCCTACTCCTCTTCGACCCCAATTGGATGAGCGACGTGACACTCCGGTTGCCGGAAAATAAAAATACACAGGAAGCCTTGGCCGGGGTGGAAGCGATCTTCAAGAAATACAACCCTTCGTATCCATTCACCTTCCGCTTCACGGAAGACGAGTTCAATCGCAAGTTCACCAACATTCAACGCATCGGCCGCCTGGCCAATCTGTTTGCCGGCTTGGCCATCCTGATTTCCTGTCTCGGGCTCTTTGGACTCGCCGCCTTCACGGCCGAGCAGCGCACGAAAGAGATCGGCATTCGCAAAGTACTGGGCGCAACGGTGTCGAGTGTGGTGGTGTTGCTCTCTAAAGAATTCACGAGGCTTATTATTGTGGCTTTTGTGCTCGCAGCACCGCTGGCCTGGTGGGCCATGAACCAGTGGCTGCAGGGATATTATTACCGGATCTCCATTCCGTGGTGGATCGTGGTGGGTGCTGGGGGTGTGGCCTTTATGCTGGCGATTGCCACCGTAAGCTTTCAGGCCATTAAGGCTGCCGTTGCCAACCCTGTGAAATCGCTGCGCAACGAATAGCGCGGCGATTGAGTGGATGTTAAGAAGCGTCCGGTTTCTATTTCACTTCATAATATAATTTGTTCAGGTCCTGTAACTGACCTGGGAAGATCTCCACGGTTTCTGCACAGCGCAGGATCATCCGTTTTATGTCCGCTTCATCTTTTCCCTTTTCTACCGGCGCGTTGAAAGTAAGCATCTGGTCGAAACAGATGGCAAAAACGTAAAATTGCTTGCTGATCGTTTGATTATCCTTCGGCATATTCAAAGTCCAGAGCAGCATCGGTTTGTTGTTGATGTTCAGGTATTCCGCTTTGCCTTTTAAGGGGCCTGCGTTCAATTCTTTCTCGATGTAAGTTTGTTCATACTTCCGATAGGCTTCGAGGAGGCGCTTTTGTTCGGCTTCGTCGGGGGCCTTTGGGTTTTGGAGGAAAGGAATGATCGTCGCCTGGAGAAGCCTGCCGTCGACCCAGAGGAAGTCGGGGTTCTCGGTGTTTCTCACCGAATCGGCCTCGATGCGGAACGTAAAGGAGTTGGTGTGGCCATTGTAGACGACCATCACACCGTAACGGGCTTTAAGCTTGGCCGTTTGGAATTCCTCGGCCTGATATTGGGCTTGGGTGCTCAGTGATGCGAGGAGAAGGAAAATGAGGAAGAAGTTTTTCATGGTGTAAGTTTAGTCGCAAAGGCGCAAACACGCAACTTCCACGCTCACGCTTTGATGGTGTTTTCGCCGGTCCTTAGGGATGTTTCTCTTCACCAAAAAGTTGACGGCGGGAACATGTTTTATGTTCCACCACCTGTTGCCCACGAATTCCTCAAATTCACCCGCCCCTGTTGGTGTTCTTCACCAACAAGAATTAAGGCGATAGATCATTGACGGATCGAATACATACTGCAAGGGAAATGCCCATGTTGTTAATGCTATTCACATCAAGCGCTTGCGGCCTGAATGATTAGCACCCGATGCTTGTTGGTGAAGAACACCACAAGGGCGAGGCGGGACTCAATTGATCACCCGCTCTTTCACTTTGTCTTCCACCGGCACAAACGTATAGCCTTGTTGCTTCAGGGCATCGGCTTCGTTGTAATACGATGATGCGTAGGTGATCTTTCCATCGATGACCTTGTACACCACGTGGATCTTGATCGACACTGGCGGGCGTCCATTTTTATACGTCACACCGAGCGAGCCCCACTCCAGCACCCAGTCACCTTTGAGCGGGCCCTCCGCTTCGGTGTGTGACAGCGCGGTGATGCGGTCGTATTTCATGGAACCGTAGACATTTTCCCAGTTCTTGCGTGTCCTTTCCAGGTAAGCGGCACGTCTGGTGGTATCGCCCTTCACAGGACCGTGGTCTTTGAAATTGGGGGCCATAAACATTTCCATGGTGGCAACGTCGCCGACCAGGCTGGCCTGGATGTATTGATTCACGATGGCTTTGTTCCGTTCACCCACTTCTGCCGCATTAACCGTTTCGTCTTTTTGGGGGGCAGCGGTGGGTTTGTCGCACGAGGTCACGCTCATCACTATGATGATCATGGCCATTAAAGCTAAACCTTTCATATTCTGAGTTGGTCAGTATTCAAAGCAATACAAACACTCCTCATCATGGTTCGCCGACGATGAATAACATGGCAGGAAAATATGTGCTTTTTATTACCGGCTAACGCGGTCTGGTGTCTATCTAAATTTACGCAGAACGCGCCGAAAAGTAACGGCTTCGGCACTGAATTTTAGCGAAGTGTTTAACCCCTTGTCGCCCGGTGGCGGACGATTCTGCACGTCTTCGTCCAACCTAATTTCGCGCCAACGGCTCAAATCACCTGCATTCAACGTTTTACGCATGGCATTGGAATTGACTTAGCGTGAACGACTAATCTGCTACCTTATGTTCAAAAGCTACTTCATCACCGGCCTGCGCAACCTGACGAAACAGAAGGCCTATTCCTTCATCAAAATCATCGGACTCGCGTTTGGACTCGCCGCCAGCATGATGATCTATCTCTACATCGAAGAAGACCTGAGTTACGACACGTTTCACCACAACTACGATCGCATCGTGCGCCTCCTCACCATCGATAGCGCCGAAGGGGTGAGCAGCAAGCACGTCGGCGTGACCCAACCCATGCTAGCGCCCACCGCCGAAGCGGAACTGCCTGAAGTGACGGAAAGCGTGCGCTTCACGGGCGGCGGCCGCTACGACCTCCGCTATGGCGACAACATCCTGAAATGCGAAGCCGCGTTCCGTGTGGACCCTTCCGTGTTCGACGTATTCGACTTTCCCATCCTGGAAGGCGAGAAAAAAGGCGCGCTCGACAAACCGGGTTCCATCGTGATCACCAAGACCCTGGCAAAAAAAATCTTTGGTACCGAAGAAGCGGTGGGCAAGACCGTGAAACTCAATCAAACCACCGACCTGTTTGTGACGGCCGTCATCGCCGACGTCCCTAAAACATCGCATTTGCAATTCGACCTTCTTCACTCGCTGGTACCCGGCCAAAATGAGGACGGTCTGCGCCAGGCATTGGAAACCTGGCAAGGGATTTTCACTTTTTCTTATCTCCTGCTGGACAAACCTGCCAATGTTCCCGACCTGAACGCAAAGCTCCAGGCCATCACCAAAAAGAACAACGCTTACCAGTTTTTTACCCCCGATGTGCAGCCACTGCGCGATGTTCATTTGAAGTCAAAGGAGATCCTGTTCGAAACAAACGCAAACAAATCGGATATTCTCAATGTGTATGTGCTCTCTACCATTGCCGCCCTCATCCTGATTTTGGCGGCCGTGAATTTTATGAACCTTGTCACAGCAAAATCGGCTGGACGGGCGAAGGAAGTGGGCATGCGCAAAGTGATTGGTGCGGTGAAATATCAACTCGTCGGACAACACCTGATCGAGTCTATCGTCGTAACAGCCGTGGCCGCTATTCTGGCGGTGGCGATCGTATTTGCGGCAGTGCCCGTGCTGAATAGTACCTATCAACGCTTTGCCGACGTCATGATCCTGTTGCGTCCATCAAGCCTCCTGCTGCTGGGCGGATTGGTGTTGGTAGTGGGTGTTTTGGCCGGAATCTACCCGGCATTTGTATTATCGGCCTTCAAGCCCATCCTGGTGCTGAAAGGATCGTTCAAAAATTCGACGCGGGGCATACAACTGCGCAAGGCCCTGGTGGTGCTGCAATTCACCATCTCCATCGCGCTGATGGTGGGCACGGGCATTGTCTACCAGCAAATGCGCTTCATCTACAGCGCCGACCTGGGCTATAGCCGCGACCAGGTGATCACCATTCAACAAAACGGCGACGCCGTGAATCGCGCCACCGCGTTGAAGACCGAGTTGATGCGCAATGAAAATATTATTTCCGCAGGCACCTCCTCCGCACGCGTCGGACAACAATTGGGACGCACCAATATTTTCCCCGAAGGTTCCACCAGCGAAACCAACATCATCACCAGCGTCATGGTGGCCGACGAAAATTTCATTCCCACCATGGACATGAAAATGGCCGCCGGCCGCAACTTCTCCGTCGACTTCGCCGACTCCCTGTCGATGATCGTGAACGAAGAAATGCTCCGGCTTTTGAAGTGGAATGATGCGATTGGCAAAAAGATCGGTTTGCAATCCGGCGCCACTGTCGCCGACCAAACCCAATACACCGTCGTCGGCGTCGTAAAGGATTTTCATTTTGCTACCATCCGCCACAAGCTGGAGCCCATGTTCATGCTCTATAACAAAGACAACAACGCCTTGTCGATCAAAATAAAAGCCGGCGACATCCAGAACACGCTGGCTTATGTGGAAGCCACTTGGAAAAAAGTGAATCCTGGCACCACCTACGAGTATGCCTTCCTTGATGAACAATTCGCGAACCTCTATCGCAACGAGCAGGCTTTCGCCAATATGTTTACACACTTCACTGTGCTGGCACTCGTCATCGCCGGTTTGGGATTGTTCGCACTGTCGGCCTTTACGGCGGAGCAGCGCAAGAAGGAGATCGGTATCCGGAAAGTGTTGGGAGCAAGTAATGCTACGATATTCTATAAGCTATCGGCCGAGTTCATCGTGCTGATCCTGGTGGCGTTTGTGCTCGCCAGTGGCGTAGCCTATTTTGTGATGACACAATGGTTGAAAGATTTTCAATACAGCATCCAAATCGGCGTGGGCATCTTTGCGCTGGCTGGAGCGGCCTCAGTGATGATCGCCTTGTTAACGATCAGCTTCCAGGCGTTGAAGGCTGCGTTCAGCAATCCGGCGGATGCTTTGCGGACGGAGTGAGCAGCGCTTAACAGCTCTGATCGCTCGACTGTCCCACCGCCGCCCGCCGCCCTTGTTGGTGTTCTTCACCAACAAGCATCGGGTGACGATCATTCAAGCATCCACGCACTTCATGTGAACATGATTTTGTGGCACAGGAATGTTGCGCCAATTTTACCAACGACATTTCGTCGAAAACCACGAAATGTCGTTGGTGTTTTAACACTAGACTCCGTGACATCGGTATCCGTTATCGTTTTTCTATTCTTCATGATTTACTTTTCAACTTCGTTAAACTATCTTTCATTCAGTCATTGAAAGTGACAGTTGTTATGTAAGTAACAAGACCCCTCTATTCTCACCCTCGGCTTTTTCTGATTATTTGATTTGAACGCATTCGCTAGAAGCGCGTGCCGTATATCATTTCCATTTAATCATTTTTTTATGAGAACAAAGACGAACCGTTATCTATCCAACACCACGTTCTTTCCCCACGCATTACACTTCCTGCTTTGGGTGTTCACCCTACCTTGCTTCGCATCTCCGCCCGAGGAGGCCATGGTCAATCAAGCGCTCTTCAAGTACAATGTGCTCGAGAAATACAATGCTTCCAATGAGCGACTCGGGCGGGAGTCCAAAAATGAATACATCATTTTACTAGAGCCCGATTGGCATCTCAGTCCCGACTGGATCGAAGAGCAGGGCAAGACTCAAAAAGTGCTCGCCGGCCGCTACGAGGCACTCAGCAAGATGCTGAAAGATTTCAATGACCTGCGCAAAGACGATCTGCGATTCTATGTCGTCGTCGTGAACGACTACCAGATGCTGTTGAACGAAACCATCGACATCAGCAAGCTGCCCGCGCGCGTCACCAACCTCAGTCAACTGGTACAGCTGCCCGATGTCAACGCTCAATACGACCGGTGCAAAAAAGAGATCGCCCGCATTCCGGCCGGTATTGCCAACGCCATGCTCAAAGCCGGGTACACCAACCGCGTCATCTATTTCTTCAGCCTCATCCGTCTCTTCAAGCTGGACAAAAAAGAAAGGACCTACCGCTACGACAATCTGACCCTTCTAGGCGACGACCTCAAGTCGGCAGAGTCCAAGCTGAGGGAGAGCGCCAAGAAAACCTTCACAAAGACCAGCAACTCCGGCGAATTTGTGCAAGGCGCCGTGACCAGCCTCATCAACGCCATTCACGTGGTCGTTGATGAGGCCGACGACAGCCAACCCGCCGTGGACTGCAGCAACAGCACGGAAGATCTGGTAAACAAGACCAAAGACCTTCGCACAAAACACTACGCCACCGCCGTCACCGAAACGGCCACCCTATTGGACGTAAAAGCAACGGCCCATCAAAAAGGATCAAAGTATCTTCTGGTGGACGAACCGGCCGGGTTTGCCGCCGAAGACCTCTTCACCACCACCATCCTCCCCGACAAACTCACCCTGCTGGCCAACGGCAACTCCGACTACAAAGTCTACGTCGTCTTCAAGGCCATCGACTTCCTCATGCCTGGTGCCGACTGGAAAACCTTCGCGCTGGACGTGGCCGCCAAATCCGTCACCACCAAAACGCCGAACACGATCGTGGTCGTGGTGCCCTACTACAAACTTTCTTGTCTCGCCAAAACTTGGATCGTCACCAGCCAGAGCACCGGTCTTTTTATGCCTGGTGTGTTTTGTGCCGACCAAAGTCTGCAGGCCTTAATGAATGCTGCTATGATCGGGCCGGGCAATACTTGGGAAGCGAATTTTAACCAGGCGTTTAGCTACATACCGAAGAAGTATTATCTGTTCAAATACGCCGTCTCCTATGATTTCATCGTCAAGCGTTTTGAGCCAGTCGTAAGCACGGGCGCCGGTCATAAGGAAATATGCGATCTGCAGATCCTAGTGGATAACCGGCTGCGGAAAAACATCGAGGCCAAGGCGGCGATTAAAAAACAGTTCGACGCCAAAGAACAGCTGCCGGATGTGCTGAAAGAAAACTACGCGATCCTTAGAACCCTGCCCTCCGAGCCCGGCACCGCCTACTTGCTGAAACACGGTATAAAAGAGAGTGCACTGATCAAAACACGGGGATCGGGGTCTACTTTGAACAGCATCGCGGGCGAACAATTTGTGAAATGGTTCGTTGCTGGTCAGGCTGCTCAAGCAGAAGGCACCGCGTGGGCCAGCGCAGCCAACAATCTCGACGCCAGCGTAGACTCACCGGCAGACGCCGTGTTCATTACGGGTGTCAATCCTGTTAAGCTCGAAAAATACTACGACGCGCTCGACAACCTGGGCATGGCTTTGAACTTTGCCGAGTTGGATTGGATAACAGATGGTGCTGGTTTTCTAGTAGCATCGTATTACCAGGATACCAATAGTAAAGTTGTTTATGCCAGCAGCCTAGCCATACCCGTTGGCGCGATAGTCATTCGGACGGTGGTCAAGCGGTTGAAAATTTTGAAGAAAACAGCTCAGGGTTGGGAGTTGGTCGAAGATGCCGTTTCCGTTCTCGAAAATTTGAAAAGCCGGTTGCACACGAAAGGGTGGAGCGACGGTCTGGTGAGCGAATTTGAAAAGGACTTTGTAGGAAATGCAGAAATGCTCGCTAAATTTGATCAGCGTGAGGGGTTGCTTGACGCCTGGGAATTCACCAGCACGCATGTCAATATTCGGAGGCACGTCCCTTCGTTAGAGAAAGTATCAGATCTATTAAACGATGCTGATTTCATTGGCAAGCTCCCCAACGGAAGGAGTGATTTGGATGAAATTATTGACGCTGTTAAGAATCCACTAGATGGAGGTACGGCATCAAAACTGGCAAAACTCTCTGATCACTTAGAAAATGTAAGGCAAGTAGTCAAGAAGCACGCTGGTGTAGATGGCTTTGACAGACTAATGACTGATTTAAAAAACCCGTCATTTGCCATGCAGGATGGTGTTACCCACATGCTCGGCCATGTAAAGAATTTTCCCGAGGGCAAAATCAAGAAATTCGATTATGAATTTGACGGGAATGAGGTGGCCTGCGTCAAGTGTAGATTTGATGTAGAGCTTAGTCCAGGAAATACCCCAAAGCTGATCGAGTACAAAAGTTGGAGCTTAGAAAATATTCCTAACCTTTCGATAAGGCAGTTGACGGAGTATTTTAGAAGTGCCAATACCATAACGGACATTAAGTATGTTTTCAACAAACTTAAGACATCTGATATTAGTGCCATCAAAAGCCAGATGAAGAACCTCTTGTCAGACAACCTGGATGATATTTTCGAAGCAATGCCATCAAGTCTTAGAGAGAACCTATTAGGTGCCGGAAATGATGATAGACTTGATCTATTTGAAGACTTAGTGAGTGATACCGGTTCGAAATTTTATGATTTTATTGAGATCAAATAATGTTCAAGAAAGATCAACAAATAGATAATGTAAAAGCGTTCCAAGCTGGAGAGTACCTCTGTTATTTACACACGGGGAAGGGTATTGTTTGCTCTAATGGATTTGAATATAGTGCAAATACAAAAGGCTCCCTTTATCTGCTTCAGAATAAATTATTTAGACAAAGTTATCGAGGGGAGTTACAAGTGTTTGATGTCGAGCAGAAGGAATGTATTTTTGAGAATGACAAAAATGAATTTCAATTATTTATTGATCCTCGCACCTCTCTAGAGAATGGCATTGCTATTTACGCAACTCAAAAGATTGACAAAAATGAAGAGTATGGCTTATTTGACTTTAAGTCTAAATCCTTTCAAAGAAAAGGAAAGGGAATAAGCACTGCGATTCCAGAATTGCAATTAGGCCTAAACTGGGGGGGCACGCTATCATCCGTAAATGCGATATCTCTTAATAGCGGAGAAATATTATGGTCATTCGAGGATTTCGGGAAATACAATAACGCGAGTGGCGATCAATTTAGTGACGGTGTGAAAAATCTACTGGGTGTTTACGGGTCCAGATTGTGGTTTGGTCTTTTATCTGGAAAAATCCTAGGGCTAAATATCAAAACGGGTGCCTTAGAGCACCAAGTGGGCTTCAAGGAAAGCGATCTTACCCCATTTTCTTACAATATAAAGGAGGGAGATTATCTGCCTTTTGGAGATATGATGCAGTTGGATAAAAATAAAGGAGAGATCATAGGGCTAAGAGACAAATACCTCATGAAAGTTAATTTGGATCAGTCGAATCCCGCGCGAGAGTACCTAAATGTGGGCCAAAGTATGGCGACTCATAAAATCATTTCAAGTTACCGGAACAACGATTTCCCTCTAAACGCAAATTTTATTTACTTCTGCGACGATCGCCAAGGAAAAATCGGCGTGTTTGATCGAAAGAGACAAGAAGTTGTTTGGAGCCATGAATTGGAAATAGAAAAAAGCGGGATCGCACAAATTCTTGAAATGAAATATGCAAACAATCGATGGTATGTACTTGATCGGAATGATACCCTTCACATTCTCGAAAGGTGCTGACATGATCAACAACAGATCGAGTCACCCGTTGCCTTAACAAATTCCGCAGGTCCTCAACCCACCAAGAGTCTTCGGAACCATCACTTCAACAACTCCCCCAACCGCTTCAACTCCGCCTTGTTATCATCAGAATTAATCGAAGAAATAATCCCATACTTCTCCCGCGTCGTCAACCGCCAACTCAGCGAAGCGCGAGAGTTGTTCTGCCGGATGCTGTCCATCTTTTGTAGTATCGGGGTGTAGGACTCGGACTGGTACTGGATGTCGACCCGGTCGATCTTATTATGAAACCAGTACTTCGCCTGGTTGATGAACATATCGCTATTGATGTCCTGGAAATTCTCAAAGTTATTATACACGCTGCTGATGGGCTGTGTCATGTCGTCGATGATGGTTTGCCCGACCTTGGGGGCAATGGCGCCGAGCTTGGGTGAATCGCGAATGGATACGAAGACTATGCCGGATGTGTTCTCGGCGATCCAGTCTTTATAGGCATAGACAAAACGTACCGCGTCGGTCAGTCCGAAGTTATCGGAGATGCCGGCGTCCATGATCTTGATGGCGGGTTCCGTGGGCAGGGTTGTGTTGGGCGTTATGTAGGGGAACGTGGCACTCATGCGCAGGGCAGAAAGAAATCGGAGATCGCCCGCATTTTGATCCTTGAACAACGTGAAGAAATCGATGCCCGCATATTTAGAAAGGTCATAGTTGGGATAGCTCATAATGTCGTAGTTCATGAACGACACGGGCCGGGCGGCGATGTAGAGTTTGCGGCCGTCGTTTACAATGGTGGGCGCCAGGATCACCATGGGGATGATGCCTTGTTGCTCCACGCTGTCGTAGGCTTTGATGGGCTTGTCCATCATGCGCTCGGTGATCTGGTTCAATTGTTCCTCGAAGGTGTAGCCCCGGTCGCGATAATAATAGTTGCCGTTGTATTCAAACTTGGTGAAGCCTACGAACAGGTCGTTGGCCATCAGGCTAAAGATAAGTGGATTGAGGTTGTCGGTTGAGATGCGTTGGCGATGAACTTCAGAATAAGGGTGTGGGTTCTCGCCTTGTTTCTCGCGGAGTTTGAGCTCGCGGAAATAGCTCGCACCGATGAGGCCGCCGGATGCACCCGTGATGAGGATGCTTTGTTCCATGAGCGCACCGTGGGAAAGACTGTCGGCCGTTTGCAGCGCGGTGAGGGTCCAGAGAGCTGCACGCTTGCCGCCGCCGCTGGCGCAGAGGAACACCATCTTTGGTTTTTTGTCGGCCGGGAATTTCTTGCGCCAGTTTTCCAGCATGGGATAGTTCGCGCGCCAGTCGCGTTGCAGATGCGCCGTGTCGTTAAGCACTCTTAGCGAGTTCACGGAGTATTCGGAAGCGGGTTTGAGATAGTCCAACCCAAACGCCTCATAGCGCCGGGTGAGATACTCCTCCCCCACCAGGTGATTCAGCACCAGGAAAAGAATGAGGGCGGTCGTGGCCGACCATCCGCCAAACCAGTATGAAAAGGCGCCGGCCATCATCACGAAGATGGTAAGGAAGATGATGAAGCTCGCGGCGGCGGGAAGCTGGAACGCCGGGTAATCTTTGAACAGGCCCAATACCAGCACGAGCCCGAAGATGAACAGCTCGATGATGACGAGGTTGAAATGGTTTTGGTCGAACACTTGCAAAATGGTCGCCTTGTCATAGAAGCCCGAGTCCTCCACGGGCCTCACTTTCAAATTGAAATCTAAATAGTTGTCGACGCGGATCTGTTTCTTGCGGGCGATGTCCAGCTTCTTCATGGCGCTGGCACGTGTCACTTTCACGTTTTGTTTGATCTTCTCGTCGATGCGGCAAACCACATAGCGGAAGATGTCTTTGTTCGTAAGCCAGAAATACACAAAGAATATGCCCGACATAAACAGGTAGCCCGCAATGAGACCACCCAAGTTCCACGCCAGATCGCCGGCGCGACTGTATTCGTTGTTGATTTGAAACTGGATGATCTCCGTCACATAGACCACCAGGAAGAGCACGGGAATGATGCTGTTGTTGATCACGAACTTTGAAAAAGGCCGGCTCAATGCACCCACAAACGAAAAGCGATGGCCGTCGGTGATGTAGCAGGTAATGTGAAAGGCCGTGATGAACCCCGCCGACACCATGCCAATGATGAAAAAGCTGCGGAAGTTTACTTTGTTGAGATATTCAGGGTCCAGGAAAAGGTAGGGGATGCCCAGGTATTTGCCAAAGCTGCCGGTGACCATGGCAAACAGGATGATCCAGCACAAGATCAACACATGGTTGCGTTTGATGTTGTTCAAGAGCAACTGCGCCGGAAAAGAGTAAACAAGCCTTGGAACTAAAAAATACAGTTTTCTCATAGACCGCTTCAAGGTATGGAATTTTGCTATCATTTAATACGACACGGCATTCCCAGGTAATACCTCCCCACTGGCGGCGTTGCGATGATAAAAAAACCGCTTTCGCGGAATATCCATTCGGTTCGTTGCGTTTGTCGCGGATTGTTCCGTAAGTTTCAGGTTCATTTTTTAGCCTTTCGTCACTTTAACCTTTCGCATTTTCTGGATAAGCTTTTCTCGATATATCGTTCTTCCGCCGGCTCCGGCAAAACGCGTACGCTAGCCAAGGCGTATCTGCTGCTGGCGCTGCGCTACCGGGCCGACTACTTCAAGCACATCCTGGCGGTGACCTTCACCAACAAGGCCACGCAGGAAATGAAAGACCGCATCCTGGCCTACCTCGACGACTTCGCCAATGGTCGTGCCAACGAATTGGCCGAAGAAATAAAAAAAGAACTCGAACTCGACGACAACACGTTTCAACAATACGCCCAGGAAGCACAGGCTGCCATCCTTCACAAATACGCCCAGTTTTCCATCAGCACCATCGACGCCTTTTTCCAGAAAGTGATCCGCTCCTTCACCCGCGAGGCTGGGTTGGTCGGCGACTACCGCCTGGAGATCGAGCAGGATGCCGTGCTGGAGGAAGTGATCGACAACCTCATCGACGAACTGGGTGCCAACAAAGAACTAACGGACTGGGTGGTCGAGTTTGCCAAGGAGAACCTGGAAAACGAGCGGGCCTGGGATGTGCGACAAAGTCTCCTGGAATTCAGCAATGAGATCTTTCGCGAGGAATTCAAAGACATCGAGGATCAGGTGATCAAAACCACCGGCGACCGGAAGTTCTTCAACACCTTGCGCGCCACCTTGTGGCAACAGCGAAATTTCTTCACCAACAAAGTGACGGGCCCGGCGCGGGAAGCGGTGGCGATCCTGTCGGAGTGGGATCCTTCCGATATCCACTATGGTAAAGGCTCCGGCATCTATGGGTTCCTGGAGCAATTTGCGTCCGAGAAAAAACTAAAAGAGATCCGGCCTCCCGGCGACCGTCTGCCCACGTACCTGACAGCCGAAAACTGGCCGAGCAAAAAATGCCGCGACCGGCGCGGACTGATCGCCGTGGCCGAGCAAAAGCTCATCCCAATCCTGCGCCAGCTCATGGAAGATTATGAGCTGAACTATAAAAAGAGTCTCAGCGCCGAAGTGGCGTTGCAAAATCTATACGTCTTTGGCCTCCTCTCCGACATTTCACGCAAGCTGCGCGAATACAAGGACGAGAACAACCTCATGCTGCTGGCCGACGCTCCAAAATTTCTCAATGGCGTTATCCAGGACAGCGACACGCCTTTTATCTACGAGAAAGTTGGCTCGTTTTACCGGAACTATCTCATCGACGAATTCCAAGATACATCGGCGATGCAGTGGAAAAATTTTCTACCCCTCCTGGTAAACAGTCTCGACCAAGGTTACACCAGCCTGGTGGTGGGCGATGTGAAACAAGCGATCTACCGCTGGCGTGGTGGCGACCTCAAGCTGCTGCAACAAGAGATCGAACAACATATTGGACCGGCGCGCGTCTCGGTGAAAGAACTGAGCAGCAATTTCAGGAGTGCGCTGGTGGTGGTGGATTTCAACAACAAAGTATTTGAAAAAGCCTCGGCCATGGTGGCGCTGGAAACCGGCCAGTCCATCCCGAAGGAAGCCTATCACGACATCACCCAAAAAATTTCGCGGACGGAAGAAGGGTTTGTACAGGTAAAATTCCTGCAGGAAGAGGCCGATGTAAGCTGGAAAGACCAGGCCTTGGAGGAAGTGCCCCGCTACCTGGAGAAGCTCCAGGAAATGGGCGTGCCGCTAAAGGACATTGCCTTCCTGGTGCGAAAGAACGAAGAAGGCCAGGAGATCGTGGCACACCTGCTGCAATACAAAAACTCCGGCCACGCCAAGCCGGGATGCTCCTACGACGTGGTGTCAAACGAGTCGTTGCGTTTGGATGGTGCGGCGTCGGTGAACTTGTTGCTGGGAGCCATGCGATATCTGCTCAACCCTGACGATGCCATCGCGCGCGCGCAGCTGGGCTATGAGTTTGCAAAACTGCACGAACCGGAACGTTCGCTCACCGATGTGTTTGCCGTGACCAACCAGGTGTTCTTTGAGGGCAATCTTCCCGACGCCTTCAAAAAAGAAAAGGCGGCGTTGAAAAAACTTCCGCTCTTCGAATTGACAGAAACGCTCGTCGACATTTTTAAGATCGGCAACATCAGCGGTGAGATCGCCTACTTGCTGGCCTTTCAAAATCTGGTGTTGGAATTTTATACCCGCGAAAAGAACGACCTCGGCGCGTTCCTGGAGTGGTGGGAAGCCAACAAACAAAAAAAATCGGTGCAGGTTTCGGGTGACGTGGATGCGGCACAGATCCTCACCGTACACAAATCGAAGGGGTTGCAATTTAAATACGTGATCATCCCCTTCTGTTCCTGGAATCTCGACCACGACAGCTTGCGGGCGCCGCATCTCTGGGTGACGGCTCCCGAACAACCTTTTGCCGATGCAGGGTTCATGCCCGTAAAATATTCGAGCACGCTGCAACAAACCTATTTCGCCGGCTATTATGAAACCGAGCGCACGCGAAGCTACCTCGACAACCTCAACCTTTTGTACGTCGCCCTCACCCGCGCGGAAGCGGGGCTCATGGTGATGGCTCCACATCCCGACGTGCGCAAGAAAAATGTAGCGCAGCTCTTATACAATAGCTTACCCAAAGAAGACGAAAAGCAATGGAACGAGGCGCACCAGGAATTTAACGCCGGCACCTGGACCACCTCCTCCACCCCAACCCGACACGACGACAGTGCGCTGGGGCTGCCTGTCTACACTTCATTTCGCTGGCGCGATAAACTGGTGATGCGCCAGTCGGCGAAAACGTTTTTTGAAGACACGCCCTCCGAGCAACAAGAGAAGATTTCGTACGGCATTTATCTTCATACGGTCCTTTCACGCATCGCGTATGCGCAAGACATTCCCGATACCCTCGATCGCATTGTGCTTGAAGGCCTGATCACCCATGAACAAAAAGAAGTGCTCTACGAACAACTGCAAGAGTTGATGCGCAACGACCAGATCGCCTCCTGGTTTAGCGAAGCCTGGGACGTGCGCACAGAAATTCCCATCCTCATGCCCGGCGGCGCGGAGAATCGCATCGACCGCCTGCTCATCAAAGACAAGAAAGCCGTGGTCATCGATTTCAAAACGGGCGAGCCGGCCAAGGCCGATCAGCAACAAGTTTCGGAATACATGGAGATCCTCCGGCAAATGAATTTCACCGACATCTCCGGACATTTGCTCTATATCAAGAAAGGCGAAGTCATTTCCGTGCCGCGCGGCAAACCAAAGGCCGTGCGCAAAATAGACGACAAGCAGTTGGGGCTCGGTTTCTAAGACACTCAAAAAAATAGCCCTTGCCGCATCGCAGCAAAGGCTACTCTCCTCACGACAATGAGTCGTTAATTCAGTTTGTTGATCTCGGCGTGGCCAAAGATGAGGCCTCGGTTTACGCTGGCATCGCCCTGATAGGAAACTTGAGACTCGCCAAAGGCATTCACCTTCAGTTGGTCTTGGGTGTTCAGTTTGATGTTGCTTTCGCCAAAAATGTTGGCGGTGGTGGAGTAGCTCTTCAGTTCCTGGGTGTCGATCTTGTTCTCTCCAAAGAGTTTATATTTCTGATATTCGGCTTTACCACCTTTGATCCGGAGCTTGTTCTCACCATACAGACTGGTCTTCATATATTCGGCTTTTACAGAGGCGAGGGTGATCTCATTTTCGCCGTAAGCTTTCAAAACAAATTTCTCGGCGCGCAGCGGGGTGGTACAGGTCAGTTCCTGGTTGCCTCGGATCTCGAGATGTTCCAATTCTTTATAGGTCACATAGGCCGTGATGCTCACATCGCGGTAGATGCTGCGTTTGTGGTGAGGGTTCACATATTCGTTCGGCTCGGTCACTTTGGCCTCGTCCAGGTAAACGCGAAGGGTGTGGTGTTGTACGGTGATGTTGATTTTGTCGGCGCTCACGTTGTTGTAGACCAGGCGGATGCCTTCGTGGTCGCCTTGTTCCAGGATCAGGTTCACGCGGGGCGATACCACCACTTTGCGGAAGGGCTTCAGATCTTTGGTGATTTCTTTGGCTTCCTGGGCGCAGGCCACCTGCACAGCGGCAGCAAACAACACGAGGGAGAGGAGGTTTTTCGGAAATTTCATAAAGCTTGTATTAATGCGTTTTCAATTTTGTTTCGAAGGGGTTTGCTCTTAGACAACCCTCCCCTGACTTACCCCTATTGGCTATCCGGATTTTTTCCGGCCGGCCTGGATACTATGTAGACTAAAAAAGAAAAAGAAAGGTTGCACCAACCCTATTCATTTCTCAGGGATTTTACCGGATTGCCCGAAGCCGCTTTCACGGCCTGGAAGCTCACCGACGCAAAGGCGATGACCAATGTGATCCCCCCGGCAATGAGGAAGGCTGTCCAGGGAAAAGCGATGCGGAAGGCAAACTGGTCCAACCACCGGTGCATGACCCACCCGGCCACGGGCCAGGCCAACAGGTTCGCCGTGACGACCAACTTGAGGAAATCCTTGTTGATCATCAACACCATGTCGCCCACCGTGGCGCCCATCACCTTGCGGATGCCGATTTCCTTGGTGGCCTGTTCGGCTTTGAAGGTGGCCAGCCCCAGCAAACCCAGGCAGGCGATAAAAATTGCCAGCGAGGTGAACACCGTGAAGATCATACCGAGGCGTTTCTCGGCTTGTTGTTTGGCCTCGAAGTTCCAATCCAGGAACTCGTATTCAAACGGGGCGTCCGGTGCATATTTTTTCCAGAACGACCGGATGAGGGCCAGCTTTTCCTCGGTGTTTCCCTTTGTTATGCGGATCGCCATTTCCCAGTTGGGCTCCGGTCCCAGCACCACGGCCAGGGGCTGCAGCGGTTCCTTGAGCGACTGAAAATTAAAATCCTGTATGATGCCGATCACTTCGCGCTGCCGCCCGTCGTGATCGTAGTTAGTAACGAGCTTCTTGCCGTTAAATTCTTCCCACCCCAATTTTTTTGCCGCCGTTTGGTTTAGGATGACTGCATTGCTGTCGCCGGGGATCTGCGCAGAGAAGAACCGGCCCTTGACCATCTTGTAACGCATGGTTTCCAGGTGGTCGGCATCCATTTCGTAAAGGGCCAGCAGGTATTCATTGTCGGAGTCCACCGGTTTGAACACCGATTGCCAGTCCACCTGCGGCGGCAGACGGTTGGCATAGCTGGCCGAACTGATCTCGGGGTATTCCATCAGCGCCCGTTTAAAAGCGACACCGTTTGCCCGAAGGTTCTTCGTATGCAGGAGATTGATCACATTGGCCTTGTCGAACCCCAGGTTGGCGCCTTGTATGAACCGCAGTTGCTGGTATACCACAATGGTGGAAACGATGAGCACGGTCGAAATAAAAAACTGGAAGATCACTAACAGGTTCCGCAGGCTGAAATGCTTCCGCGGCAACCGCATTTTCCCGGTGAGCACCTCCACGGGGTTGAACCGCGCCAGGTAGTAGGCCGGGTAACTTCCGGCCAGCAGCCCCACCATCGCCACAGAAATGGCCAATCCCCCAAAGAACGCCGGCGTGAAAAGCGTATCCAAGGTCAGCCCTTTGCCAGTAAAATAATTGAACACCGGTAAGGCGACCATCACCAAAAAAAGCGAAATGAACACCGCCACGATCACATAACTATACGACTCCACCAGGAACTGCCCGACCAGGTTTCGGTAGGGCGCCCCGATCACTTTGCGCACACCCACCTCGCGGGCACGTGTGGCGGAGCGGGCGGTGGACAGGTTCATAAAATTGATACACGCCAGCACGGTCACCAGCAAAGCCACCGACCCGAAGATATAGATGTATTGAATGTCGCTGTTGGGCTCGATCTCGTCGCCGAGTTGCGAGTGAAGGTGAATGTCCAGCATGGGCTGGGCAAAGAAATGCAGGCGGTTGCCCCGCGATGTGAAAGCAACCCAATCCGAATGATTCTGGTGACCCAGTTCATGGCCCACTTTCTTTTCCGTCAAGGCATTCAGGCGGCGCATGGCCTCTTCGGCCGGAACTCCCGGGTTGAGTTTGAAATAGGTCACAAGCCGGCGCGTCAGCCAGTCGCGGGCATGGGCTTCGTCCCACGACGACAGGGAGAGCAGCATCGTGAAGCGGAAATGCGAATTGAGCGGCGGGTCTTCGGCGATGCCACTCACTCGGGCATTGTAGCCCTGGGCCAGCGCGAGCGTCTTCCCAAGCGGTGTTTTATCGCCCCGACCTTTGTAGTCAAAATAACGACGGGCCGTGGATTCAGTGATGACGATCTTGCGCTCGCCCCTCAACACAGAGTCCGGGTGACCTTCGATCAAATTAAAATGAAAGAAGCGGAAAAAATTGTCGTCTACCAGCAGCAGCTTGGGTTCCGTGAACGCCCGGTCCTTGTAGCGGACCGGAAAAGTAGCCCAGCACGCCATGCGCAAGGTGCCGGCCACACCCGGGATCTCCTTACGCAACACGTCCGCCACCGGGCTGCCGGTTTGGGTTGAGCTGAACGAGCGTCCCTCCAATGCGCCCGAAAACCCCAGCCGGTAGGTATCGGCCGCGTCGGGATGGAAGGTGTCGTAGCGCAGTTCGTCACGAATGTAAAGGATGATGAGTAGCGTGCTGGTGATCCCGATGGTAAGGCCCGCGATGTTGATAAGGGAAAATCCCTTATGCCGCAGCATGAAGCGGATCACTATTTTCAGATAATTCTTTACCATGGAGTCTTGCAATATAGCAGTTTCAACGGCGCGCTCCGACAGAGTTTACACGACGGTGTCAGAAATACGGAGACGTTCTCTTCGTGTCTGCTAACGCATCGCTCAAAGGATGCTGGAGGCCTGGTCGCTTACACCGGAAACCGTGATACGATCATTGATCGCTTTCAGTGAATGGACGAATCCCATCTTATCCTTCGGGGAAATGATGACGTGACGCAATCCATTCCCATAGATGATCTCCATCCTGTCCAACGACAAGGCAGGAGCGCTTATCGGATTCCGTGTCTTGCTCACCCTGGTGATTCTTAAGATGTCGACGTCGATACGGATAATAAACGCACATCGTATTTCAAGAACATGACCCTGAATTCTATAATGCGTACCAAAAAGAAAGGGAAGAGCAATGACCGAGGCGAGAATCAATCCCACGATAAGCCCATTCGGGTCGAACGGTGTTATGATCAAAGGCAGGAGAATGGGGAGGGCGATCGCTGCACATAGGATCAATCCAACTTTTGATTGGTAAGTTTTTCTCATCTGTAAATGTGTTCAGGGCTCCAATATAAACAAGAGCGTCAAATCAAATAGGCCGCTCGATATTAAATATTTCTTTACGTTCAATGATGTTTTATCGCGCCATCACAAAGCCCGGCCCATGCAGCACCACACCACTTCGTGTTCCCGTATGTTTTCCTTCGTCCACTACCAGTTGACCGTTCACGATCACATAACGAAACCCGGTTGAATAAACGTGTGGCATACTAAATGTGCTTTCATCGCCCACAGTCTTCTCATCAAACACCACCAGGTCGGCAGCCATGCCTTCGCGCAAGAGACCGCGGTCGCGAAGTTGAAATTTCTGGGCGGGCAGCGAGGTCATGCGGCGCACCGCTTCTTCCAGGGGGATCACCTTTTGGTCGCGGACATAGCGTCCCAACACGCGCGCGTTTGTGCCATATCCACGGGGGTGGGGCACGCCCGAACCAAAACGAATAATGCCGGCGTCGGAAGCAAACATGTTGAAGGGATACTTCATGATGTTCCTCAGATCGTCTTCGTTCATGCTAAAGAACACCATTTGTGCGCCGCCTTTGTCGATCATCTCCAGGATGGTCTCCGCTTCTTCCACGGCTTTGGCTTTGCGTCCCTTTGCGAGATTTACTTCCGAAATGTTTTTACCATTCATCAAGGTGTCGGCGCTGTAGCGCGCCACCACGGCATAGCTATAACTTTTCAATTGTTTGCCTTTCAAGGTTGCCAGCATTTCAGTTTTTATTTTCTGATGGATCGTCGCATTGTTCAATCGAAAATGAAGTGAGTCGGTGCCACCGGAAAAAGCCCACGTAGGCAAAACGGTGTTCAACGAAGTGCTACTGGCCACATACGGATATTGATCCACTGTAACATCAATGCCTTCACGCCGCGCTTGCTCCACCTGTGCCAGTGTGTTTGCCGAGCGTCCCCAATTGGGTTTGTAGGTAACTTTGAAGTGCGAGATCTCCACGGGCATATGCGCTTGTCGTCCGATATTGATAGCTTCCTCGATGGCCTGTGTCACATGGTCGCCTTCATCGCGAATGTGCGACGCATACACGCCGTTATACAACGACGCAGCCTTCGCCAAGCCAATCACCTCGGGTGTTTTGGAATAGGTGCCGGGCACATAAATGAGACCCGTGGAAAAACCAACGGCGCCATCTTTCATGGCCTGCTCCACCAAGGCTTCCATCTTCTTTTGTTCTTCGGGCGAAGGGTCGCGTTGGGTATCGCCCATCACGGCACGCCGCACGCTGTTGTGACCAATGAGCGTGGCTACGTTCACAGACGTTTTCACACTATCGAGTTGCCCGAAGTAGCGGGCCAGCTCGGTGTTGGATGAGCCACAATTGCCGGTCACCACCGACGTGACACCATCATAAATGAAGTTGCCCGCAGTGGGCACCGTCAGGTCATTGCCTTCGATGTGGGTGTGCACATCGATGAAACCCGGCGCCACGACCAGCCCTTTCACGTCCAGCACCTTGCGGGCCTGAGCGGCATTGAGCTTACCCACAGCCACGATCTTCCCATCGCGGATGGCCACATCGCCATAGAACCAGGAGTTGCCGGAACCGTCGATGATCTTGCCGCCCATGAGCAGCAGATCATACGTTTGCGCGGCCAGCGGGGCAACGGACAGAACAAAAGCAGAAAGAAACAGGAAGAGCGAGCGCATGGCGTTTAGGTTTTGTACGCATTGAAAATAAGGGATGACCGGCAGTTATGCCAACATAAATGCCTCTATCTTTGCCGGCTCATGACGTCATCGCGCGAACAACTGCAGAAAACCCTGGAGCTCATCAAACTCGAGCGCCAGGCCGACCTGGAATATTACCGGCAGAAAGTATTACTCCGGTCGCTCCACCAACGTACCCAGGATGGCACCACCTGGTATCCCCTGCGTTTGAAGCGCGACTACATCGGCACGGGCGAACGCCTCATCATCGAAGTAGAGCGCACCACTCACCGTGAACAACCCCACGCCTTCCAAAGCGGAAAATCGGTGAATGTTTTCTCCAACGGCTCCGGCAAACCGGACCGCGACCACGTCAGCGGTGTCATCAACTATGTGCGCGACGACAACATGGTCATCACTCTCAATGCCGAAGAGTTGCCCGATTGGATTGGCGACACACTGCTCGGCGTGGACGTGATGTTCGAGGAAATGACCTATCGCGAAATGGAGTTCGCCTTGAAAGAGGTGATGAAGGCCGAAGAAGATCGCGTGGCCGGACTGCGCGAGATCCTTTTGGGAACGGCTACGGCCCAGCGCGAAAAAGAACGCCCTGAAAAGCCCGCGCCCACGCCCGGGCTGAATGCCAGCCAGCAGCAAGCCCTCGACCGCATCGATGGCATGGATGTCGGCTTTATTCATGGACCACCCGGAACCGGCAAAACAACAACCCTCGTGCAGGCCATCGCGCGCACGGTCAGGGAAGAGCAACAAGTGTTGGTCTGCGCACCCAGCAACGCCGCCGTGGATCTGCTCACCGACAAATTGAGCGAACAGCAACTGAGTGTCCTCCGCATCGGCCACCCTGCCCGCGTGACCGAACAAACGCTCAGCAAAACGCTCGACGTACGCATCTCCGAGCATGCCCACTACCAGGAACTTCGCGCCCTGCGAAAAAAAATGGAGCAACTCCGCAGCTCGGCCTTAAAATTCAAGCGCGACTTCGGCTACCAGGAACGTCAACAACGCAAGATGCTGCTCCAGGAATCCAAAGCGTTGAAAGCCGACGCTGACTTACTGGAATTCTATATTGTGAACGACTTACTGCAAAACACGCAAGTGATCTGCTGCACGCTGGTAGGCTCGTCGCACCCTGTGCTGCGGGGCAAGAAGTTCAAGACCGTATTCATCGACGAAGCGGCCCAGGCATTGGAACCGGCGTGTTGGATCCCCATCCTGCGGAGTCGACGCGTGATCTTTGCGGGCGACCATCAACAGCTTCCGCCCACCATCAAATCCAACGAGGCGGCGAAGCAAGGCCTTGCCAAAACGCTTTTCGAAAAAGGCATGGGCCGCCAGCCGCAAACATCCACCATGCTCACCGTGCAATATCGCATGCACGAATCCATCATGAAGTTCTCGTCAACCTATTTCTACCAGGACGAACTCGTTGCCGACGACAGCGTGAAACACGAATTGCTACGACCCAATGAGGCTCCCATCGATTTCATCGACACCGCCGGCTGTGGCTTCACGGAAGAACAAGACGAAGAAACCCTGAGCCGCTTTAACGAAGAGGAAGGACGTTTACTGATGAGCCAGGTGGAGGCGCTGGTCGAAGGGATTGGCCAGGATCAATGGATGGACCGCGGCCTTACGCTGGGAATCATCACGCCCTATCGCGCACAAGTTGACTACCTGCATAAACTAGCCGAAAGCTCTGCGACACTGGAGCCGTTGCACCGACTCGTTACGATCAACACGGTCGATGCCTTTCAAGGACAAGAACGCGACGTGATCGCTATCAGCTTTGTTCGCAGCAATGACAAAAGCGAAGTGGGATTTCTAGGAGACATCCGCCGCACGAATGTGGCGATGACCCGTGCGAGAAAGAAACTGATCATGATCGGCGACAGCGCTACTTTGGGATCACACCCGTTCTATTTGGATTTGATCGAATATGTTCAAGAGGGTGGGTTTTATAAAAGTGCGTTTGAAATTATGGGTTGAGGGGTTTAGGAGCCGGTAGCTAGTTGGTCGTGGATTATTTTGTCCGGTCTGTGGGCGAGGGGAAAAAATATTTATTTTCACGTTCAAAACCTGTTTGTATGAAGACTATGTTTCGGTGGATGGCGCTGCTAGCTTTGCTGGTGGTTGGCGCTTGTACAAATAACGCTGATGATGCGGATGACGGGGTGGCCACGATCACGGCGGATGGCATTTCTCAATACATCAAGTCGTTGGCTTCGGATGAACTGGAGGGACGGCGGCCTTTTACGAGTGGGGAGAAGAAAACATTGGACTATCTGGAGGGGCAATTCAAAGCCCTTGGGTTAGAGTCTGGAAACGGTACAAGTTATCTTCAGGAAGTGCCCATGGTGGAGATCGTGCCCGATGCTGACACGGTCATGACCGTAAAGGGTGCGAAGAAAAATATCAAGCTTTCGGGATTTAAGGATTACGTATTGTGGTCGCAGCGTACCGATACATTGTTAAACTGGAAGGATGAGGAGCTTGTGTTTGCCGGGTTTGGGGTGGTGGCTCCTGAATATAGTTGGAACGACTACAAAGACTTGGATGTGAAAGGCAAGATCGTGTTGGTGCTGGTGAATGATCCGGGCTTTGGCGGCAACGACACAACCTTCTTCAAGGGCAACACGATGACCTACTATGGCCGCTGGACCTACAAATTTGAGGAGGCTGCGCGGCAAGGGGCGAAGGGTTGTCTGGTTATTCACAACACGGTGCCGGCCGGGTATGGCTTTTGGGTGGTGCAGAACAGTTGGAATGCGCCACATTTATATCTCGATCCGCGTGGCAAAAATGACTACTTCTGTGAAGGTGTCGGATGGACGTCTATGCCGGCCACGGAGAAACTCTTCGAGGCTTCGGGATTCGACTTCAACGAATGGCAGTCCAAGGCCCGGCAGCCGGGCTTCAAGGGTTTCAGTCTCAAGTCGAGGATCAGCACGAAGATCAAATTCAAATCTACTTACAACAAATCGTATAACGCCGTGGCAAAGATCACAGGGAGCGAGAAGCCCGATGAGTTCGTCATCTATTCTGCGCATTGGGACCATTTCGGCATTGCCAAACCCAACGCAGCCGGTGACTCCATCTACAATGGCGCCGTAGACAATGCCGGTGGTGTGGCCACGATGCTTGAGATCGCCAAAGGTTTTAAGAGCATGAAGCAAAAGCCGAAGCGCTCCATCCTGTTCCTGGCCGTCACGGCCGAAGAGCAAGGACTTTGGGGCTCGGCCTATTATGCGCGAAATCCCCTTTATCCTATAGACAAGACCGTGGCGAACATCAACATCGACTTTACCAATGTGATCGGTAAGATGAAAGACGTCACCGTGATTGGCCTGGGCCAATCGGAACTTGACGACTACCTCAAGACCGAAGCCACCAAACAAGGCCGCTATTTAGCGCCCGACCCAAATCCAGTGGCCGGCATGTATTTCCGGTCCGATCATTTCAACTTTGCCAAGGTGGGCATCCCCGCGCTGTTTGTCGGCAATGGCGTGGATCACATCGAGAAAGGAAAAGAGTTTGGCAACGCACAGGAAGCCGAATACACCAAGAACCGTTATCATCAACCCACGGATGAATTCAATCCCAACTGGGATTTGAGTGGCGCGGTGGAAAATGCACAGCTCCTGTTCCAGATCGGAAAGCGCCTCTCCTTTGAAGATGCCTGGCCGCAATGGAAACCCTCATCCGAATTCAAGTCCCTTCGTCAGCCAAAAAAATAAAACCGTGATAAGCGCCCGTAATTCGCGGGCGCTTTCCTTTTAACCTCATGACGTTCGCCGACAACATCCTCCGCTTCTACGCCACTTTAAAAATAAAAAGCGCCCTGCCCGAAGGCGTCGAGATCCTCGATCCCTATCGCAACAAAGAGACCATGGCGTTGTGCCACTTGTTCTATCACAAATACTACGGCGACGAAAAAGAAAGAACCGTCATCATCGGCATCAACCCCGGGCGAAATGGCGCCGGGCTCACGGGCATTCCTTTCACTGATCCGATCAAGCTGGAAATTCAATGCGGCATCCCCAACGCGTTTCCCAAAAAAGCTGAGCTATCGGCGGACTTTATCTACACCATGATCAACGCCTACGGAGGCCCTGCTACGTTTTACAAAAAATTTTTCTTCAGCGCTGTAAGCCCCCTGGGATTTATCAAAGACGGGAAAAATCTGAATTACTACGACATCCGCGAACTACAAGAAAGCCTGCGCGACTACATCATTGCTTCGCTAAAAAAACAACTCAAATTCGGCATCAACACCCGGATAGCGTTCTGTCTCGGAGAAGGTGAGAATTTCAAATATATAAGCCGCTTGAACGACGAACTTAAGATCTTCAACGAGATCGTACCCTTGGCGCATCCCCGGTTCATTATGCAGTATAAACGCAAACTCGTAAACGACTATGTCGAGAAATACCTGCAAGCCCTAAGCCGCTAAACACAACTCACTCAACTGCCGGAATGTCTCCGCTTTGCACCTCGCACAGCCTCCGCTGTCCAAGGATCTTCCGGCCAATGATGACGCGGATAACGCATACGCATTTCCTTTCGCACTTCATGATACGTTGTCTGCCAAAAGCTTTTCAGGTCTTGTGTCACCTGCACGGGCTTAAATCCCGGTGAGAGCAAGTGAAGGATGATCTTGTTTCTACCTTCATTTACTGCGGGCGTCTCCGTCAAACCAAATACTTCCTGGAGGCGCACCTCCATGTAGGGCGGTCTTCCGTCCGCGCCGTAGTGTAATTTGATCATCGAGCCACTGGGCACCAAAAGTTTCGCGGGGGCAAGAACGTCGAGGCGATTACTCAGGTTCCATGGGATAAGTCCTGCGAGGATCGCATCGAGGTCGAGCTTGTTGAAATCCTGCTGGCGCGTCACCGCAGTCAGATACGGTGCCAGCCATTCGTGTGTGGTCTGCAGCAAATGTGCCTCGCTCACGTCGGGCCATTCTTCATCGGGACGCCAGGTACGCAAGCTCATCACACGGGCTTGCCAGGCGTCGTGCACGTCGGTCCAGGGCAGCATCTTTATACCTTCCTGCTGCACGGCGTCGCAGAGAATTTCGATGCGCAGGTCGTCAGGTACTTTAGCCAAGGGTTTGCTGGACAGCATCACGTTACCCACGCGCTTTTCCAATGCTGCGGTGATCATTCCCTTTTCACGATTCCAGGTCACCACTTCTGTCTCTTCTGCGCGGTGCACGAGGTCTTCTTCGTCCAATGGTGCGGCAAGAAATATTTTACCTTCGCCGCTGCCGCTGTCGAGCTGGGCCACGGCGAGCCAGGTTTCGCGCATCAGAGGATCGTGATCCGGCAGCCGCACCACACGGCCATTGGCCAGTTTGAAGCGTACACTGTGTTTCTCCATTTGCCGTGCAATCCGCTCCGGGTAGGCTTCGGCCAAAAGCTTGCCCACATCTGAGTCTATCGGTCCTGCATTGTCCACCCCAATCTTAAAGATCTTTCGCCACGATGAGGCCACACGCTCAATCCGTTCTAACGCGGACCGTTCTGCATTCACCCGTTCTCCGGCCCGCCACTTGCGCAGCACTTCCACGCGCAGGGAAAGATCGGCACCCGCCGTCTTCGCCAGTGGATCGCGTTCTTCCAGCAGCGCGGCTATATCCGTAGCCAATGCCGTTAAATTTCTTCCTTCCAACAACATGTGTGCTATGCGAGGATGCGTTGGCAACCGGAGCATCTCTTTTCCCCGGGCCGTAATCACATTCCCTTCGATGGCACCCAACTGTTCCAATAGTTCTTTGGCCTGGTTGATCGCGCCAACGGGCGGCGGTGTGATCCAGGTGAGGTCATAAATATTTTGCACCCCCCAATTCATCAGCTCCAGCAGCAACGGTGCCAGGTCAGCTTCCAGAATCTCCGGCTGGCGGTGGGGTTGCAATTGGTGGTGCACATTCTCCGCCCACATGCGATAGGCAACGCCCGGCCCAAGCCTGCCCGCGCGGCCCGAACGCTGGTCGGCAGCATCACGGGGAACGCGAATGGTTTCCAACCGGGTGAGACCGCTCCGTGGATCGAATTTCGGAACACGCGCATAGCCGCTGTCCACGACGGTGGTGATGCCCTCGATGGTCAGCGAGGTCTCGGCAATGGAAGTGGCCAACACCACTTTCCGTTTTCCATAGGGATGTGGAAGGATCGCTTCTTGTTGTTTCTTGAAAGGAAGCTCACCGTACAGGGGATGAATGCTGGCTTCCATAGCGCCGGTCTCCAGCAATTCTGCGACACGGTGAATATCCGCCGTACCCGGCAGAAAGGTGAGTATATCCCCTTGCTGTTCTATCAGCGCTTTGCGAATAACGCGCGCGGTAGAAGGCGCGAGGTACACATCTTTATCCGGCGCAGTATAGTTCAACGTCACCGGATATTGACGGCCCAGGCTCGTGATGATGGGCGCATTGTTCAGAAGGCTTGAAATCTTCTCGCCATCCAGCGTAGCCGACATAATCAAAATGCGCAAATCCTCCCGCAACACCTGCTGCGCCTGGAGACACAACGCCAGCGCCAGATCTGCATGAAGGCTGCGTTCGTGAAATTCATCGAAGATGACCAGGTTCACACCTTCGAGTGCGTTGTCGTTCTGCAACATGCGCGTAAGAATTCCCTCGGTCACCACTTCGCAGCGGGTGCGATTACTTACCACGGCTTCAAAGCGCACGCGATACCCGATGGTGTTGCCAGGTTCTTCGTCGCGCAAGAAGGCTATGCGCTGGGCTACCGATCGGGCAGCCAATCGTCGCGGTTCCAGCATGATCATTTTGCTGCCCTGCAACCACGGCTCATCCAATAGCATCAACGGCAGGACTGTACTTTTTCCCGCACCGGGCGGCGCTTGCAAGATCACCACGGGGTGCTTTAGCAAGGCTTCCTTCAGTTGCGGGACAATCTCCTCTACGGGATACGACATGGGCGCAAAATACGCATTCTGTATCACCGGATCATAACCCTCCGGTGTTGTCGGCGCGGAAGAAAAAATTTCAGTTTAGAGATCGATGTGATAAACGTCCTGCTGGTTGCGCGGAATGTCTTGCACATGAAATCCACCGGGCTGGGGAATTTCTTCGATCAGGTCGAACAGCGTACACGATTTGGGCAAGCCGGCGAAGATCAATAAGAAGGAGTGAACGTGATTATCGGGAATGGCTGTCCACAGGGGCGCGATGGAAATGTTTTCAACGTGAAGTAATCCGGCCTTGGCACCGGTCGAGTGGTCTACCAGGAAAGTGGTCTTCCAGATCCTGACCAACGCATCGCTCCACTGATTTTGAAAATAGCAGTGAACATAAACACAGGAGTCATTGAGCGTTTCCGGCGCAATCGACAACATCACTTCCGGGTCGACCGTGGGCCGGGCAATGGCCGGGGCAGGTTTGCTCATGGTCTTCGACCGGTTAAATGGGGCAGGATGGAATCGGAATGCTGTCATAGCATAAGTTCACCACCACAAAGTTCGGTTACTTCGGGAAGTATTTCAACAGGGAATATGCTGTTTGGATCGTTGGCCCAGGGTGAACCCGCTCCCCTGACCACCCTAATTCAACGCGAAAAGGCCGGTTTTCAAGGCAAACTTCGCGGTTTAAAGGGACCCCAGGATATTCAACAAACGGAAAAAAATATTTTCGTGCGGTAGCGCTTTACGAGTAGAAGTCCTCCAGGGAAGCAAAATATACATTGTCCCAACCGTCCACAATGTCATCGTAATCGTTGTCGGGAATATGGGTGTGCCGCAGCTCTACCGAGGTTCCTTGCGCATGGAGATGGAGCTTTAGGGTGACGATGGACGGCTCTTCCTGTTCGCCAAAATACCATTGCTGCACGATCTTCTTCCCGGGCTCAAATTCCAGGTTCTTGCCCACAATGCTGCCGTCCCACAACGAAAATTCGGCGCCCACTTCTTCCGACATCTCCGCCGGTTCGCCAGACCAAAGGTGGATCGTCGAGGGCGTGATCAGCGCCAGGTATACCTCTTCGGGTGCGGCAGCGAGGGTATAATACTTTTTATAGTCTTTCATTTTCAGCGGGCAGATAAAATTTCCTGTATACTTGTGTTTTGTTCGGGTGCGGGTACCTCACAAAGGTATGAAGCGCCGCGCATGTATCGTTAAAAATCTTTATGACTCACATCGAGCCCTACATCACCTACGCCATCATCGGCTTTACTTGTCTCCTCAGCTACTATGCTTTCAGCCGGCCACAAGTGACGACCGACCTGATGATGACGCCCTATCTGATCCGTCAACGGCAGCAATATTTTCGTTTTATTTCCTCCGGTTTCATTCATAATGGTACTGCCCATTTGTTGCTGAACATGTTCTCCTTCTATTTTTTTGGCGGCAGCGTGGAGATCATGCTCAAGAGCATTTTTGGTAGCCGCGGCAGTCTCTACTTTATCTTGTTATACATCATGGGCATCGTAGTGTCCGATCTGCCTACCTACTTTAAACAAAGAAACAATCCCTCCTATCATGCCCTGGGCGCTTCCGGTGGCGTGTCGGCCGTTATTTTTGCCTCCATCCTTTTGCGCCCCATGTCCGACATTTGCCTCTATGCGGTACTCTGTCTACACGGTTTTATTTTGGGGACATTGTACATCGTGTTTTCTTATTATCAAGGCCGCAAAGCCAACGACGGCATCAATCACGATGCGCATTTGTATGGTGCATTATTCGGGCTTGTGTTCCTGGCCGTCCTCTATCCGGAATCTCTTCCACATTTCCTCGAGCAGATCAAGGTCTGGCTACAGTCTCCTACGTTGAATAACTTATGAGCCCCTGCGCCAGGGCATTATCTTTTCTTCAACTCAATCAGCCAGTCCCAGGGATAGGGTGCCTTCATCCACGACGGTGGTGATGTAAATTCCGTATCCCACTCATACTCCAGTTTTTCCAGCGCTGTGATGTCGAGACGCGTTTGCTGGAAGATCATCTCCAATTCAGGCGCTGTGTAATGTTTTGTAGGAACTTTGTCGATGTACACGATACCTTGAATAAACTCGCGTTTATTATTTTTGAAATAGTCGATGTCGGAAGGCGGGATATTTTCTACACTGACGCCTTCTGTTTTGTACCAGTCGATCAGTCGCAAAGAAGAGAACAATGCCGAATCCAGCGAAGGCACCACAATGAGCGCCGTACCGCCCGGCTTCAACGCCCGATCGATGTTCTGGAACATCTTCACATTCTTTTCCCGCTCGGGAAGCATGATCACATTGCAACAAAAAACAAAATCCACCTCGGGGAATTTCACACTCCGTTGAGAAAGATCGGCACGCTTGAACACAATGTTGGTGAAGGGTCGCTGCCGCGCGGTGACCAGGCACTCACCGGAAATATCCATGGCCAAAACCTCTTTAAAGATGGGCGACAAATACGGAAAGGCCTTTCCCGTGCCACAGCCAAAATCAATAGCGCGATGGTTTAGGTTGGCGTGTTTCGTAAAATAGCGGGGGAGTTTTTTGTCTTTGTCACTTTTAAACACATCAAAGATCTCGTCGTTGTATTTGCTGGCGATGGTATTCCAGTGTGCTTCTTCATTCATGGGCGAGTTTTTTTGTAAGCATTAAGCATAAGCGATCCTAAAATAGCAATTTATCGGCCATATCAATAATGGTCGCCTGTCTCGCGCACTTAAAAAGCGTTAGCCGTGGAATGTCTCGATGTAAAACGTCTCCACTTTTTGCCTCGCCCACGGCGTCTTGCGTAAAAAGGTGAGACTCGACTTAATGCTCGGATTGTTCAGGAAGCAGTTCACGGGAATGACCTCACCCAAGGTCTGCCAGCCATAGTGCGCCACCAGTTCGTTCAGGATCATCTCCAGGGTTTTGCCGTGAAGGGGATTATTTTTTTGCGTTTCCGCCATATTGCCGTAAGGGTTCGATCTCGTGTTCATAGTCGTATTGCAGGTCTTCCGGAAGTTTGCCAAGGGCGGCATCGATCTTCTTCAGCTGACCCACAAACAAATTCACCAGCACCTGGCTGTTTTGTAATTTGATGCCGGACTGCTTTATGCCGGCACAAAAATAAATGCGCAGCTCCAGCTCCGTTTGGGCGATACCGGAATATTTGATGTGTTTGTTGGCGATGCGCAGGATCTTGCGCAGCACCTTCTTGGCCAGGTAGAGGTTGGTTTTCGGCAACGTTTCGAAGTGGTCGTCCATCTCCGTTTTTGCCTGCGACACATAGGCCGCTTCGTCGTGTGCTTCAAACAAAAGATAGGAAAGAAGTTCTTTGTTCTCCTTCTTATATTTTGCCAGGCGAAGACAAATGTCCTGCAGTTGTTTGGGTTCCAGGTAGGCCAGTTCTTTTTTTATGTCGCTGAGCGAAGCGGTTGTCATGGTAGTTTTGGATACACCGTTCTATGGGTATGGTGATCCAAAGAAAGCATAAAAGTCCGGAAGTTTAAATGCTTCCGGACTTTATTGCTTTCAGCTCCTAGAGTCTGAACGTGACATCCAACATGAGCCTCCGACCGTTGATCCGGTAATCGTACGGCGATGCATAGGTCTTGAACAACGCACCCTTCGTATCGAAAAGG
The DNA here is from genome assembly GCF_003589925.1 of Chryseolinea soli. Lineage (NCBI taxonomy): Bacteria > Pseudomonadati > Bacteroidota > Cytophagia > Cytophagales > Fulvivirgaceae > Chryseolinea > Chryseolinea soli. Next base: position 487,740 of record NZ_CP032382.1, read on the forward strand.
TTGTTGCCTTGCAACCCGATGTCGACGTGGCCTGATAAGGCGTAAGAGATCTTAAGATCGGCGGTCGTCCAGGGTTTAACATTCGCGCCACGCAATTGATCAAGCTCCGCCGTGCGATCGGATTCTCTCCGCTTCACCATCCCCTGATAGTGCGCTTGCGCGGAAACCAACAGCTTGTCTGTGACGGAATAGCGCAGTCCGGCATTGGCGATGTGTTGCGGGTACCAGACCATGTCTTTTCTACTCACGCTGATCGCAGCGTCAGTACTCTCCTCATCTATCCGCTTCGTATAGGAATAATTCGCAAAGCCATCGAGTTTCGAAAATGAAAGCAAGAGTTCGTTCTCGACGCCTGCCGATTTTACAGAGAAAAGATTGATCAATACGGTTGCGCTGTTGTAGGCTGTCGCGTTTCTGAAATCGGTATAGAACACGTTGGACCTCCAGGTAATGTGCTTATGCAATTTTGCATCACCGGCAAACTCGTAGGTTCGGATGGTCTCGGGTTTCAACTGCACGGGGTTCGCGACAGCGACATAAGTGCTGCCCATAAACAATTCCACTGCCGACGGCGCGCGGAAAGCAGTTCCACCCATAAGCTTGAAGGTGACCCGGTCGTTAAGCGCATATACAAGGCTTATCCTCGGGTTGAATTTGGTGAACCGCTTTCCGACCACCGGCGTTCCTTCGGAAGTGAGGTCGTTGTATTGGTATGCCGTATGATCGAGCCGGGCACCCAACGTAGCGGTAAATCCATTGACGGTTGGCGTATTATACTGAGTATAGATACCAAAGGAACCAAATCCTTTTCCATGAAGCCACGGCAGCGACGTGCCGGCATCCACCAGTTCATTGTCAGCCGTGGGCGTGAAGTCCGTATTCAAGTTGACATTGGAGAGGTGAATAGCATCTCCGCCATAATGAAAGCGTGATACCTCCACACCGCCGAGCAAGTTCGAATTGCCCTGCAGGTTATAGCTGTATTGTGCACGGCCAAAATAGTCGGTAAAATTGGTCTTCAATATTTCCGTCAAGCCATAGGGATACGCAGCATCGTTGTTCCGGACGAAGCGGATGTTATAGTCTTCCGCGTGATTTTGGTACTTCAGCACATACTCCTGGTTGAATCGCTTTTCCGGGTTGGGTGTTTTATACTTCAACACAAAGATGCGTCTCCGTTCGTTCATGCTTTCGGGCTTGTCGGGAACGTTGATGTACCAGCCATGCCCTGTGTCGAAACTCCAGGCCTGTTCATGATGTTGCAACGACCATCCTGCGAATTTTCCCTGACCCTCGATCTTGTTAAAGAGATAGAAGTTGTTCTGTCCTTGCTTGATGTCAAAATATTGCGTGTTGCTGCCATCGAGGCCCTTGTAGGTGAACCCCTTGGTGTTGTATATGCTGAACGACGAAACCAGGGAAACATCTTTCCCCGACAACCCGGTGGTGATGTCGGCAATGTTCGTGTTCCAACTGGCTCTCCTGTATCTTACTTCTACGGGTGATGCGAGATCTTTGACAGACGCAGAATTGAAGCTGACCACGCCGTTTGTGGCATTGGAACCATACAACGCCGATCCCGGTCCTCGAATGATCTCGAGCGATTTGGTGAAGGCCAGCGGTGTCGCTTCATAGGTCATGGCCGATCCGGTGAATGTCACGTTCATGGGTACACCGTCCACCAAAGTGAGCATGTGGTTGCTGTTCCAGGATTCAAATACGCCGCGGGAACTCACCGTCGGGCGATCGTAGTCCTGCGACGGTGCAAAGCCGGGCTGACGATTGAGAACATCCTGGGCACTGACCCAACCGTAGTTCTGGATTTGTTTCCGCGTAATGACCGAGATGGTGCTGGGCGCTTCGCTGATACTTTGACTGAATTTTGATGCGCTCACAATTTTAACGTTCATCAGTTCTTCCAACGACATCGTAAACAAGCTATCGCTGTTCGCTTCGACAACCTTTTCAGGCGTTTGCTCCTGGGCATCCGATCGAAAGCAAGGCAGGAGCACGGCACTGCTGATCGCAAAAATCAAAAATATAGTTCTCATTTTTTTGTTTGTTTTCACTTGATGATGGTGGCCATGGAGAGCAATGCACCCGACACTTTGAATCCGCTTTCTTTGATGACCGGCTCGTTGATCTCGATGACCATCTTGCCATTGACGATCACAAAATTCAACGCCGATCCTTTTTTGGCATAGGATTCCTTGCTGGTCACGAACAGGGTTGGCTTCGCCTTGAACAGGTCCCTCGCTTTTTCAAACGACGTCATGGCGTCATTGCCCAGAAAGAATAAGTCACAGGCCGTAGCATCGACCTTCTGCACATCGAGCTTACTGACGGTTATTTTCTTTCCGTCTTTTTGTTTGCTTTGAACGGCCTGTTCGAGGGCGGCAAATAAATTGTCGTCGCCCGATATGGTCATGACAAAGCGTTCGCTGCTACGGCCGTCGGGCCAGTCAATGTATTTGATGGCATTCAGTAGTATCGCCGCTTGCAAGTCGCTAAGACTTCTTTGTTGTGCCCGCAGATCATTCAACGGGAGGTTGCTCGCAAGTAGGATTAGGATGGAGCATTGGGTGATCTTGAATTTAAAAAGCATGTAGTTCGTCCTCGGTTTGATGGGCGCAAACCTATCGGCACGTACTGCAAATGATTTTCAGTCGTAAGATTTTTGTGATGATTGTTTCTTTTTCAAGTCGTGGCATGATCAGAAGTGTAAAACACGCCGGCTCGTCAAAGTGCTCACGATGCATCATGTAAGGTGCTAAGACAAGACCAGTGAACGTTGAAAATTATCAAGAGCGGAGGGAACGGAGGAAGCCTTTTATCGTCAGGTTTTGCTTTTGTGTTAGCGTATAAAAAAATCAACTCCCGTTGGGAAGCTGACACAGCAGATCAACATGAAAAAAAAACATACTCCGAAGTCGATTGCATGGCCCTCAAAACTAAAGATGCGCGGAATAAGATTTGTTTACGTTTACTGTGCTTAATTTACAGTCATTAAAACGTGGTCCGAAGCCTTCGGATCGATCCTCTTTGTATGCACAAATTCTCAGCCCGCGACATTTTTATAGGGTTACTTTTTTCGATGCTGTGGTCATCGGCTTCGGTAGCCGGGAAATTCGGTTTGCGCGTGGCCGAACCGCTGGTATTGTTCACGGTTCGCTTCCTGCTGGCCGGCGTGCTGCTGCTGGCCTACGTTTATGGTTTCCAGAAAAATCCTCTACCCCGCGCACGCGAATGGAAACAGATCACCATCTTCGGCACATTCAACACAGCCCTCTACCTGGGTCTGTTCATCATCGCCCTGCAGTACATCACCCCGGGTATCACCACGCTGGCCATTGCCCTCAATCCGCTTTTCATCAGCGTTATGACGGCCGTGTGGATGAAGCGCAGGATCCCGGCAAATGAATGGATCAGCATCGGGCTGGGCATTTTGGGTGTTTTTGTGGCGGCCTATCCCCTGCTGCAAACCAGTTACGCTACACCCGGTGGCTTGGCGCTGCTGGCGTTGAGCATGCTCACGTATTCGTTCGGGGCGGTCTATTATGCGGCGGTCCGATGGGAATTGTCGCGCATCACCATCAATGCCTGGCAGGTTTTTATCGGAGGATTGCTTATCCTACCGCTGGCTCTGTTCATGCACAAGGCCGAGAATTCTTTTAATCTCACGTTCTGGCTGTCACTCGCCTGGCTGATCATCCCCGTGTCGGTGGTGGCGGTCAACTTGTGGCTGAGGCTGCTCAAGTCAGATGCCGTGCGAGCCTCCCTGTGGCTGTACCTATGCCCGATCTTTGGCTTTTTATATTCGTCTGTTTTCCTGGGAGAGCCGCTCACGGTCTATACGCTGGGAGGAACCGTGTTAGTGATGACAGCCCTCTATATCGGGCAGCGAAAAGACAAAGTCTAATTCCTCTATTTGCTGAGTGCCAGGATCAATTGCTCCATACATTGTGTCATGTATTCGCCGTTGCCCTTTCCATACCAGTTCATCAACTGGGTTTCATAGTGATCGTTGTCGTAATATTTTCCTGGCGTGACATAGCCAATATAGCCGCCGTTGAAGCTGGTCACCATCGCGCGCAGGCCCTGGTGGTGAGCCACCGAATCCAGCGTGGCATCGAACTGTCCTGAAAAATCACAAGGCGTTCCCAGCATCACCAAGTCGCCGATGCGGAGGGCCGTCAGGTACTCGGGATACTCTCCAAAAGCCGACTCGAAGACCCTGGGGCGGAGACACCAGTTCTTCAAAACTTTTACTTGCGGGTCGCTCAACAACAGCGGCACCCGATGCATGGCCAACGCGCCGCCTCTTAGCGGTGTGAGCGCGGCAGAATGATTTGCAAAATTTTGCGCGATCTCATCGGCCATCCAGTTCACACAAGCCTGCCCCGACTCCGGCGCTTTGCCCGAATGGCTTCCGACCGCACCGGCCATGAACATGGCAAACGTGTACTTATTTTTTTCCAGGGCATCGACCAGTTGCCCCGGGTAGTCGCGAGACAAGTGAAGATCCTCATCAGGCAAGCACGTGGCATGCGCCGTATAGCTCAACAACACCAGCTTGCTGCTGTCGTTGCGCTGCACTTCCAGGACGCGAAGCAGCGAATCTACCGGGCCGTTGTCGATCAACCGGTTGGCTACCGCCGGCACGGGAATGAAGCCGGCCCTTATTTTGGAGGGAAGCATGTTTTCGGATGCTTCTTGAATGCTGGCTTTGATCTTGTCGGCCAGGAAATGCACGATCGAATCGTTGTAGGGTCCATACAACAAAGCCGTGGCTCCCTTGGCCCAGTTGCCAATGCTGTTGTGTGAATGGATGGCGCCCAGGTAGGTATTGTTCAAGGTGAAGCCTATTTCCGGAAGCTCTTTTTCCAGCAGGGTAGTAACCGCGGGCGGCACGATCAAAAGATCGGCGCTCACAATGGCGACACGCCGCTTGCCGTTGCTCACCACGAGCGTGCGCACATAAATGGAGTCGTGCACCGATTCGAACAATTTTCCCCGCCGTGTGCCATAGCCCGCCGTGGCCGTGCGATGTCGCGGCGTGATGTTCGCTTTGGCATAGCCAACAAAAAAGGTAAGGGTGTCTTCATTGCCAACGGCACGCAAGGTATCGATGCGCGCCAGCATGGCTTCGTATAATGAACGACGGTCGATGGTACGGTCTACGGGGGCGATGCTAATGGCCAGGAACACAACGATCACCCCGATAAAAACAGCAAGGGAGATAAGCACAAAACGAAAGACTTTTTTAAGTCGCATAGAGGCGCAAGATAAGGGCCTGGGTGTCCGAAAGCGATACCGGCTATCAATAATTGAACACCCCAACCGAATCCTAATAAGTGTTAGCTAAATCCTGCCCTTCTCCGTATTTTTGGGCTTTAAAACGAATGAATTCATGAGCACGGAAACGATGCAGGCAGCTCCCTCGGATAAGAAACAGACTTTGGCCGGACACCAGGCCCCAGCTCCCTATAAGCCCAAAAACAAAGTAAGGATCGTAACCGCTGCCAGCCTCTTCGACGGTCACGACGCGGCCATCAACATTATGCGCCGCATCATTCAAGCCACCGGCGTGGAGGTGATCCACCTGGGCCACGACCGCAGTGTAGAAGAAGTGGTGAACACCGCCATACAAGAAGATGCCCAAGCCATCGCCCTCACCAGCTATCAGGGCGGGCACACGGAATATTTCAAGTTCATGTACGACCTGCTTCAACAAAAAGGCGCAGGCCACATCAAGATCTTTGGCGGTGGCGGAGGCGTTATTCTCCCGGAAGAAATAAAGGAGCTGATGGACTATGGTGTCACCCGCATCTATTCCCCCGACGACGGTCGGGCCATGGGCCTGCAAGGTATGATCAACGACCTGGTGGAACAAAGTGATTTCCCCACCGGAGAAACCCTCAGCGATGAAGCCCGTCAGTTGGCCTCTAAAAATCCCGTAGCCATCGCACGGCTTATTTCCGCTGCAGAGAATTTCCACGATCGTCATCAGGATGTATTGAACACCCTAAAAACGATGGCGGAAAAATCGCAGGCTCCCGTGCTCGGCATCACCGGGACCGGAGGCGCGGGTAAGTCTTCTATGGTGGATGAGATCGTGCGTCGCTTCCTCATCGATTTCAAGGACAAGACCATTGGCCTCATTTCTGTTGATCCTTCAAAACGCAAGACCGGGGGCGCCCTGTTGGGTGACCGCATCCGCATGAACGCCATCAACAACCCGCGCGTGTTCATGCGCTCGCTGGCTACACGCCAAAGCAACCTGGCACTTTCTGTTTATGTGAAGGAAGCCATTCAAATTCTGAAGGCCGCAAACTATGACCTCATCATCCTGGAAACGTCAGGCATCGGTCAAAGTGATACGGAGATCCTGGATCACAGCAACGTGTCGCTCTATGTGATGACGCCCGAGTACGGCGCCGCCACCCAGCTCGAAAAGATCGACATGCTGGACTTTGCCGACATCATTGCGCTAAACAAATTCGACAAGCGCGGAGCACTGGACGCCTTGCGCGATGTGAAGAAACAATACCAACGCAACCACCAGCTTTGGGACAAGAAAGCCGACGACATGCCCGTGTTCGGCACCATCGCCTCCCAGTTCAACGACCCCGGTACCAATCAGCTCTACAAAAAAGTGATGGATACCATCACCGAAAAAACAGGCGCCCCTCTCCAATCTTCCTTCCACATCACACCGGAGATGTCGGAAAAAATATTTGTCATTCCGCCACACCGCACGCGCTACCTGAGCGAGATCTCCGAAAGCAATCGCGCCTATGACGCCTGGGTGACCCAACAAGCCGACGTCGCCGAAAAACTTTATGCTCTTCAAAAAACGCGCGATACACTCGGCAAAGAGCACGAAGACATCAAAAAAATATTGCTCGCCGAATTCGACCATATCAAACTGAACCTCGATCCCCGCAACTGGAAAGTGTTGGAGACGTGGGCGGGGAAAGTGCAACAATACAAAGCACCGCTTTTCAAATTCCAGGTGCGCGACAAAGAGATCGCCATTCAAACCCACACGGAATCCCTGTCGCACACCCAAGTGCCCAAGGTATCGCTGCCCCGCTACACGGGTTGGGGCGATTTGTTGCGCTGGAACTTACAAGAAAATGTTCCCGGAGAATTCCCGTACACGGCAGGCATCTATCCCTTCAAACGCGAAGGCGAAGATCCCACCCGCATGTTCGCCGGCGAAGGCGGACCAGAGCGCACCAACCGCCGCTTCCATTATGTGAGCCAAACCATGCCGGCCAAACGTCTGTCTACCGCGTTTGACTCCGTGACGCTGTATGGCAACGACCCCGACTATCGTCCGGATATTTATGGCAAGATCGGCAACTCGGGCGTGAGCATTTGTTGCCTGGACGACGCCAAGAAATTGTACAGCGGCTTCAACCTGGCCGATCCCAAAACATCGGTCTCCATGACCATCAACGGTCCTGCCCCGATGTTGTTGGCCTATTTCATGAATGCCGCCATCGATCAGCAATGTGAACTCTACATCCACCAGAACAACCTGGAAGAAGAAGTCAAACTAAAGATCGCCGCCCTCTACAAAGGGCACGAGTCGCAACGGCCGGCCTACCAGGGACCGCTGCCAAAAGGAAACGATGGTTTAGGATTGATGCTCTTGGGGGTTACGGGCGACCAAGTGCTTCCCGCCGAGGTCTATCAAAAAATAAAAGACTACACGCTCAAACAAGTACGCGGCACCGTACAAGCCGATATTCTAAAAGAGGACCAGGCCCAAAACACCTGCATCTTCTCCACCGAGTTTGCGTTGCGCCTGATGGGTGACGTTCAACAATATTTCATCGATCACCAGGTGCGTAACTTTTATTCGGTGTCTATCTCCGGCTATCACATCGCAGAAGCCGGTGCAAATCCCATTACGCAGCTGGCGTTCACGCTGGCCAATGGTTTCACCTACGTGGAGTATTATCTGAGCCGGGGCATGGACATCAATGAGTTTGCGCCCAACCTTTCCTTCTTTTTCAGCAACGGCATCGACCCTGAGTATGCTGTCATCGGCCGCGTGGCCCGGCGCATCTGGGCCAAGGCCCTGAAGAACAAGTATGGCGCCAATGCCCGCGCTCAAATGTTGAAATACCACATCCAAACCTCGGGCCGTTCCCTCCACGCCCAAGAGATCGACTTCAACGACATCCGTACCACGCTGCAAGCGCTGTATGCGATCTATGACAATTGCAATTCGCTTCACACGAATGCGTATGATGAGGCCATCACCACGCCTACCGAAGAATCGGTTCGTCGCGCCATGGCCATCCAATTGATCATCAACAAAGAACTGGGCCTCGCCAAAAATGAGAACCCGATACAAGGATCCTTCGTCATCGAGGAACTCACGGACCTCGTGGAAGAAGCGGTGCTCACCGAATTTGACCGCATCACCGAACGCGGCGGTGTGCTGGGTGCCATGGAAACCATGTATCAGCGCGGCAAGATCCAGGAAGAAAGTTTATACTATGAAACATTGAAACACACGGGAGAATATCCCATCATCGGCGTAAACACCTTCCTCAGCTCAAAAGGATCACCCACCATCATCCCCCGCGAAGTGATCCGCGCCACCTCGGAAGAAAAAGAATATCAAATCAACATGCTTCGCGCCCTGCACGCCCAGCAGAAAGAAGGATCCCGAGCCTTGCATGACGTGCAAGACGCCGCCATCCAAAACAAAAACATCTTCGAAGCCCTCATGGAAGCCGGCAAAACCTGCTCCCTGGGCCAAATCACCAAAGCCCTCTTCGAAGTAGGCGGCCAATACAGAAGAAATATGTAATCGAAAAAGAAGACACTGGATTCTGAATACTAACTCCCAACTCCCAACTCCTGGCTCCTGGATTCTGGCTCCCGGCTCCTGATTACTTCCGCTTAATGGTATACGTCCACACCGGACAATCCACGTGATTCACCACATCTTCCGCCACGCTGCCACTCAGCATGTGCTGGATCCCATGGCGTCCGTGCGTGCCCATGGCGATCATACCTCCATGAATGCTGTGTGTAAAGTTGATCACGCCCGAAGCTTCGTCCTTGTCGTTATAGACATGAAGCGAGAAATTTTTCAACATGTGGTAACGGGCAAAGTCCTGTAGCTGAACCTGTGTCACATCGTCGCTGATGAAACGTTCCGGGGTGTTGATCCAGACCACGTGAAGGGTGGCGTCGAGAAAATGCTGGAGGGCTTTCACATGCAGCAGGAGATCCTCCTGGCCATCTTCCAGGGCGTTGGGAAAAACGATGTCGCGAAGGGATGCCAGGGTTTCATTTTTCTTCACGGCAATAACGGGACACGAAGCATTGCGCACGATCTTCTCCGCATTCGATCCAATAAAAAATTCTTTCAAACCGCTCGCTCCCTTTGTGCCGGCGACCACCAGGTCGATGTCGTGATCGGTGATGTAGTTCATCATCACGCCCACCGGCGGACCGAAGTCAGTTTGTGTAATGAGTTTGTCGTCGCCGTACCGGGCCGTCAGTTGAGCAAAGCGTTCTTCGGATTGTTCGCCCAGGTCGCTCAGCAACGTGCTCTCAAACGTCAGCGAGGTGGCGATCAGGGTGTCGTGCATCACCGGCGGGTCCACTACATGCAAGAGGTATATCCGGCCGCCGGAGTGATGGGCTATATCAAGCGCCAGGGTCAACGCCTGGTAGGTCTGATCGGAAAAATCGCAAGGCACAAGAATTTTTTGCATACACTGATCCTTTTAGTTGCGAATGCGCGTATTGCTTTCTTCTGTGAACTTCCTTCTCCGAAGTTACGTCATCCTTTTCAAAAAAAACAGGAAAAAACGCGGTTTGCGATCAGTTGTCGCCGTAGCAGTATTGCTTCAGATAGGCGGCCGCATCATCCTCCCCGGCCTCAAACGCTTTGGTGAGCCAGCGGCAGCCCTCGGTGGTGTTTTTCTTTTCTACGAGGGCGATGCCTTTGTAGAAGATCAACGTGCGGTTGGTGGGTTCTTGTTTCAAGCCCTTGTCGATATAGAACAGGGCGGCATCATATTGGTCTTCGTCCAAACACAGCGAGCCGGCATACAAATAGGTTTGTATAAACGCCGGGTCTGACGCGATCACCTCGTCGAAGATCACCAACGCGCTGTCGAGGTCGTCTTCATAAAAATAACACAGACCCAGATAAGATTTCACTTCCGGGCCGGGTTCATACACCAGCAATTGACGGATGTCTTTCTTTGCTGCCGCATAACGATCGGCTTGCATCAAAACGGATGCGCGCCACCGCAGCAACTGGGTGCTGGCCGGGTTGGCCGCCATAAAAATATCGAGATCTTCCAACTGGGCAGCCGTGTCTCCCAATTCCTGGTTGATATAGAGCCTCAAGAGCCGGGCTTGTTCGTCGGGGACCTTATCGAGGTATTGATTTACATCTTTCAACGCATCCGCATATTGCGCCAGTCCATATTTGCAATAGGCGCGATTGTAAAACACCGCGTAGTCTTCGGGCGCTTTGAATTTGGTGGCTTGAATGATCTTATCATACAACACCAGGGCTCCGGCATAATCTTCGTGCGCCATCAGCGTGTCGGCCTGTGCCTTGAGCGACGGCCCTTTGTCTGTTTTGAGTTGGGCTGAAGCAAAAAAAGAACTCATCGCCAAAATGACGATGAGCCCTGTAGAATATGCGCGAAAATGCTTTGGCATTGCGCCGCGATTTATTTGCTGTTTCTCTTCCGATCGGTTTCGTTGAGGTAGATCTTCCGCAAGCGGATGGATTTGGGGGTAACCTCTACGTATTCGTCCGACTGAATGTATTCCAATGCCTCTTCCAAAGAGAAGATGATGGGGGGTGCGATCCTCATTTTTTCGTCAGAACCGGAAGCCCGCATGTTGGTGAGCTTTTTGGTTTTGGTGACGTTGATCACGAGGTCGCCGCTGCGGCTGTGTTCGCCGATCACTTGTCCTTCGTATACGGCCTCGCCTTCGTTGATAAAGAACTTGCCGCGATCTTGCAGGTTGTGCAAGCTGTAGGCAATGGCTTCGCCTTGTTCCATCACGATCAGTGAACCGTTGATCCGTCCGGGGATCTCGCCACGGAAGGCTTGATATTCTTTGAAGCGGTGGGTCACGATGGCTTCACCGGCTGTTACGTTCAATAAGTAATTTCTCAAACCGATGATACCGCGTGAAGGGATCATGAACTTCAGGATCATGCGATCGCCTTTCGGCTCCATGTTCAACATTTCACCCTTGCGTTGTGATACGGTCTCGATAGCCTTGCCGGCATCTGTTTCCGGAAGGTCGATGGTGAGCTCTTCCATAGGTTCGGATTTCACGCCGTCGATCTCCTTGAAGATCACCTGGGGTTGGCCGATCTGGAGTTCATAGCCTTCGCGGCGCATGGTCTCGATCAAAACCGACAAGTGGAGTACACCACGACCAAACACCATGAAGCTATCGGCAGAGCCGGTTTCTCCCAGGCGCAGGGCGAGGTTCTTTTCAAGTTCTTTCTCCAAACGGTCTTTGATGTGGCGCGAGGTCACAAACTTGCCTTCCTTACCATAGAAAGGCGAGTTGTTGATGGTGAAGAGCATACTCATGGTCGGCTCGTCGATCGAGATGGCTTTCATGCCTTCGGGCTTCTCGATGTCAGCAACGGTGTCGCCGATATCGAAACCTTCCAAACCTACCAGCGCGCAGATCTCGCCGGCCTTTACTTCTTCAACTTTCAGTTTATCGAAACCTTCGAATACGTACAGGTCTTTGATGCGGGACTTCACCACGGCGCGTGATTCACGTTTCACCAGGGCGATGGGTTGACCGGTCTTGATCGAGCCTCTGTGTACACGGCCAATAGCCACGCGGCCGATGTAGGCTGAATATTCCAGGGAGGTAATCAACATTTGGGTCGATCCTTCCTCCACCGCGGGGGCAGGTATGTATTGGATGATGCCGTCCAATAACGGGGTGATGCTGTCGGTAGGCGTTTTCCAGTCGGTGCTCATCCAGCCTTGTTTAGCAGAGCCATAGAAGGTGGGGAAGTCCAATTGTTCTTCGGTACCGTCGAGTTGGAACATGAGGTCGAAAACCTGTTCGTGTACTTCGTCGGGGGTACAGTTCTTTTTGTCAACTTTATTGATCACCACGATGGGCTTCAGTCCCAGTTGAAGGGCTTTTTGAAGCACGAAACGGGTTTGGGGCATGGGGCCTTCAAAAGCGTCCACCAGCAGCAAACAGCCGTCGGCCATGTTCAATACGCGCTCTACTTCACCGCCAAAGTCGCTGTGGCCGGGGGTGTCGATGACGTTGATCTTATAGTCTTTGTATCGTACCGATACGTTTTTTGCCAAAATGGTGATGCCGCGTTCGCGTTCCAGGTCATTGCTGTCCATGATGAGCTCACCAGGGGTTTCGTGGTCCTTGAAAAGCTTACCGGCCATGAGTAATTTGTCTACCAGGGTAGTTTTACCGTGATCGACGTGGGCAATGATAGCGATGTTCCTGATCTTGTTAACCTCCATAAATCCTCAAAATCCTCTGTTTTTTTCTGAATTGAGCCGCAAAGATACGACTTTTCGCCGGGTAATGGTTATCCCATTGTAAAGGTTTCTGTGGTCGGGGATGAATCTTAGAATTCAAACGTGTGATTCCCCAGGAAGGCCGAATGAAGTTTGCCGTGGGCATATGCTGACATGGTATATTTTCCGTCTTTCAGGATAAAACTTACGGTTTCTTTGGTTTTTGGTGAGACCATGTGATACTCCGGAATCTGAAACCGTTGATAAAGGACCCGTTTCCGGGCCTCATGAAAAGATTCGCGCGGAGAAAAAATCTCGATAATCATATCCGGCCGGCCATGGATTGCATCCTCTTTAATAATAGTCCGGTTGGCTTTGGCGATCACCATCAGGTCGGGAAGCAACACATTCGCTTTTCATCCAAAATAGATCAAGAGGAAGCATAAAGAGCAAATCCGCGTTTGTGCTCTCTTAATAAAGAGATTCAACGTCGTAAGCAGACGACCCCACGTGCTGACGATCAAGGGTTCGCGACGCAAATGGAAAGAGTTTTCCTTCCATGAGCTCCACCAATGTTCCTTCCATCAGGTTTTTGAAGACCTTCATGCCCAGCGATACGGATGCATTTTCGGGGTGCATGCCTGAATATACAACTAAACCCCTAGAGCAAAATGAGGCTACGAGCGAAATCTCAAAAACGTCCCCATTGGCAGATCTTTTCCCTGGGCGGATTTCAGAAAAAATTCTCCGTATTCGGGCTCTCTCATCTCGGGAAAATGCGACTTCGCCACGTTCAATCCCACGATCGGGGAAAGCCCGGCAGCGTACATGCTCAGAATGTGGAAATGATTTTTCTTTTCCAACAGCGCACTGCTAAGCGCCAGGAGCTCGTCCAATTGTTCCTGCAACGTCCACTTCTCGCCTTCCGGTCCGCGACCGTACGGTGGCGGGTCCATGATCACACCGTTGTATTTGTTGCCACGTTTCACCTCACGCTTCACAAATTTAAAGGCATCCTCATACACCCAACGGATGTCCTGGAGGCCATTCATCTGCATGTTCTGGCTGGCCCAATTTAAACCGGGGCGCGACGCATCGCAGTGCGTGACATCGGCGCCAGCCGAACGCGCCACCACGGAAGCGGCACCCGTGTAGGCAAACAAATTCAGCACACGGGGGCGCTGCAATTGCCATTGCGTGAGGGTGTCGTAAATAAAATTCCAGTTGCTGCCTTGTTCCGGAAAAACGCCTACATGACCAAAGCCCGTCAATGCCAGGCGCAGCGTCAGGCGGAGGCCATTATAATTGTATTGCACGTTCCAACTTTCCGGCATGGCGGGGTCTTTGGACCAGCCCCCTTTCACATCGTCGGTAAACCTGAACTTGTCCGTTTGCTCGCGCACAAATTTGGCGTGGGCTGTTTTCTTCCACACCTCGTCCGCCAGCGAGCGGCTCCAGAGCGCCTGGGGCTCGGGACGAATGAGCACGTACTTCCCAAAACGCTCCAGCTTTTCAAAGTTGCCGGAATCGAGGAGTTCATAGTCGTGCCAGGAGGCGGGGTGGAGCAGTTTCATGGATGTGGGCTTTTATGCAATACGCAGCCTTATGCAGCCGCAAAACTATTAAAATTATCGGGGATCTTTTAGGAGCCAGAATCCAGGAGCCAGGAGCCAGAATCCAGTAGTCAGTAGCCATTGTTTAGATGTTAGCTGTCAGGAGGTCATTGTTGGCCGACGGGAAATCAATGGCTTGACAAGTCGATTGCTTCTGATATTGATTTTGGACAACATAATACTACAAATCCCTTCACTCACACTCACCCCCACTCCCGCACTCTACTGGCTACTGGCTACTAGCTACTGATTCCCGCCTCCCAAATTCTGGCTCCTGGCTCCTGGATTCTGGCTCCTGATTGCTTAACATTACGCTTTCATTTTTCCATGCATCCCCTCATCACGAGCCCTCAGAATCCGAAAATAAAAAACGTGCTGGCCCTGGAGAAGGCCCGCGAGCGACGGGAGCAGAACGTTTTTATCATCGAGGGTTTGAAAGAGCTTTCCCTGGCTGTGACCGGCGGATACGTGCTTAACAGTGTGTTCTTTTGTCCGGATATTATTGACACCGAAAAGGTCTTGTCCCTGGTTGGCGACGAGCACCTGCTCATTCCCGTTCAAAAAGCCGTATTCGAAAAAATTGCCTATCGTGAAAGCACCGGGGGTGTGCTGGCCGTTGCCCGGCAAAAGACCCATTTTCTGGGAGACCTCCAGCTTCGTCCAACGCCTTTGGTGTTGGTGCTGGAATCGGTTGAAAAGCCCGGTAACCTCGGGGCTGTCTTGCGCACAGCCGATGCTGCCGGGGTAGATGCCGTGATCATCTGCGACCCGCAAACCGATTTCTATAACGCCAATGTTATCCGCTCCAGCGTAGGCTGTGTGTTTACCACCCCCGTGGCGTCGGCTACTTCTGCCGAAACCATTGCCTGGCTCAAAAAAAATAACATCGCCATTCTGGCTACCTATCTTCAGGCATCCCGCCCCTATTACGACGTCGATTTCCGGAAGCCGTCCGCCATCGTTATGGGCACAGAATCTACCGGATTATCAGACCTTTGGGTGAAGCAGGCCGACCAAAACATTATTATTCCCATGCAGGGGGCCATCGATTCCATGAACGTTTCCACGGCAGCGGCAGTTGTGGTGTTCGAAGCGGTGCGGCAGCGTGGTTTCCGGCGGTGAGAAACACAATTTTTTACAAACGTCCAACCTAACCTAAAGGCAAATCCCGTAACTTAGCCGCAGAGCCTAAGAGTGCAAATGGAAAAAATTCCATTGAAAAAGAAACCTGCGTCAGACGATACCTTCCTAAACGCGCTAGCCGATGCTTATCGGCTCCAGGAGTCTATTATCAGCACTACCGAACTGGCCGTCATTTCCACCACCCCCGAAGGCCTCATCACCAGCTTTAACAAAGCCGCGGAAACGCTTTCAGGCTACTCGGCCGACGAGATGATCGGCAAGGCAACGCCCGTGTTGCTGCACGACAACATCCAGCTTATTGAACGCGCCGACGAATTATCGAACGAACTCCACCAGGAGATCGAACCGAACTTTGAAGTACTGGCCACTAAAACGCGGCTGAAAAAAATTGCCGATCGCAAAGAGTGGACCTATATCCGCAAAGACGGCACCCGTTTCCCCGTGCTCGTTTCGTTCACGGGTCTGTGGGACGATAAAGGCACCCTCACCGGTTTTGCCAGCATCGCCACCGACATCACCGAAAGCAAACTGGCCGAAAAGAAACTCCGCGACTCCGAAGCCCATCTGCAGGCCCTCCTCAACTCCATCGACGACGTTGCTTTCGAGATCGGCCGCGATGGCGAGTACACCAACATCTGGACACGGAAAGATTATATGCTGTTCGCCAGCCCGCGCGAACAATACGTGGGCAAAAAAATAACGGACGTGCTAAGCGGCGACCTGCTCAAGCAATACCAGGACGCCATCGAAAAAGTGTTGCGCACGCAAAATTCCGAATCGCTGGAATATCCCGTGCCCCATCAAAAACGTTGGAGCTCTTGCAAGATCTCTTATATCAACGAGAATAAAGTGCTCATCCTCGTGCGCGATATCACCGCCAAGAAAAAAGCGGAGTTGTTGCTCGCACAAAGTGAACAAAAATTCAGGGCCCTCACGGAAAATATCCCCGGCGCCGTCTACCTCTGCAAAAAAGATGCACGCCACGAGATGCTTTACATCAACCACCAGGTGAAAGAGATCGTGGGCTACGATCCCGCCGATTTTATTTCGGGTAAAGTGAGCATGACCGACCTCTATCATCCCGAAGACCGCGAGCGCATTTTCGCCGTGGTGGAAAAGGCCGTGCAAACACACGAAAAGTTTCACCTCCGCTATCGCCTGCAAGATCGCAATGCCGAGTGGCGCTGGGTGGAAGAGATCGGAAGCGTGATCCTGCAACCCGGCGAACCTGCTATGATTGAGGGGTTCATCAGCGACATCACGTTCCAAAAGATCGCCGAAGAAGCGCTTGAAAAGATCGCCGAAGAAAACCACCGCATTTTCGCCAATGCCCTCAACCTGATCGCTATTGCCAGTTTCGATGGTTATTTTCTGAAACTGAACCCCTACTGGACCCAACTGTTGGGCTGGACCGAAGAGGAATTGATGAATCATCGCTTCATTGAATTTGTTCACCCCGACGATATTGTCCCGACCAAAAATGCGGTGGGACACCTGCAAGTGGGGCGTCATATTCCGACCTTCGAAAACCGCTACCGCCACAAAGACGGAACCTACCGCTGGCTGTTGTGGACGTCGGCCAGCGATGTGAAGAACCAGTTGATCTATGCCAGCGCGGTGGACATCACCGAACGCAAAAAATCAGAAGACGAATTGCTCCGCTCCAAGCAAAGCATGGAGTCGTTTGCCGTGAAATTACAAGAGCAGAACCGGCAACTCGACGAATTTGCCCACATCATCTCTCACAACCTGCGCTCGCCCATCGGCAACATCAAAGCGCTCATCGGACTGTTGAGTCCTTCCAGCTCCATCACCGAGTATCAGCAGATCTTCGAAAAGCTCAAGAACGTAGCGCACAACCTGGGGGAAACCATGAACGAGCTGATGGAGACGTTGAAGGCCAAAAAAGAAACCGACATCGAACGGGTGGATATCCGTTTTCACGAGATCTTCGACAAAGTGGTGCAGTCCCTGCAAGGAGAACTCATTCAGACCGGCGCCTCCATCACCTTTGACTTTAACGCCGCCCCGGTCATTCACTACTCGCGCACCTACCTGGAAAGTATTTTTCAAAATTTGCTCAGCAACGCCGTCAAATACCGTTCGCCTGACCGGGCGCCGGAAATTCATGTGCTCACCCGCATGCGCGATCATTCCGTGGAGCTGATCGTGCGCGATAACGGACTGGGTATTGAAATGGATAAATTCGGCGATAAGCTATTTGGTCTTCACAAGACCTTTCACGATCACAAAGACGCGCGGGGCGTTGGGTTGTTTCTCATCAAAACCCAGATCGAAGCGTTGGGTGGAACCATTCATGCGGAAAGCAAGGTGGGCGAAGGCACGACATTCACCGTCGCGTTTGGTATTTCTCAGGAGTAAAAAAATCAATCAATTTTGCGAACGACCCGAAAGGGCATAAAAAAGGGTTCAACCGAAACCTTAACCTAAACCTATGAGTTAAAAAGCTGGCTGAACCCCAAGGATCGGAAATGAAGAACCGTCTGTTCAGCATTTCCGGTATAAAAATGAGTTCAAACATCATGTTTATTAAGTCCTTTTACACGAATGGTGCCAGACCGTGATATGCTAACGTGTGTTGGCTCATTCTCTTGAACACCGGGGTCGATACCCGGGTGCACCGGTTCGGCTTTCTCTTTCCTCCATCAAAAACATATTCGTGCCGTTTGACCTCATTGAGGTGAAAACAACGGTAACCTATACGCCCGTTTATTTTAGCAAGTGTTACAAAAACATTTATGCGTCGCAAATTTTCGCTGGCGGTTATGAATGGTAAACAAGTTGCAACACCGGGGCTGAAGTTTTTCTTCATCAGCCCCACGCTGAAAGTTGCGAATGTCTCTCTAATCTTTGGGTTCCCAGAGTTCGATCTTGTTTCCTTCGGGATCGAGTATCCACCCGAATTTCCCATAGGGAAACTCCTGTACCTCGCCCACAATGGTTACGCCTTCCTCGCGAAGCACCGCCAGCAGGGCGTCCAGGTCGTGTACGCGGTAGTTGAACATGAACGGCTTTTCGCTGGGGGCAAAATAGGTGGTGTCTTTTTTAAAGGGACTCCAGACGGTTTGGGCTGGTTCTTTGGCATCGGGTTGGTTTGGGTCGATCCATTGGAATATTTCGCCTACCTCCAGGTGCTTTTGATACCATTCTTTCAGTTGCTTCGGATCTTCGGACTTGAAGAACACGCCGCCAATACCGGTGACTCGTTTCATTTCGATCTTTTTTTATAGGTGACAAAAAATAATTTGGTCCCTTGCGGGGAATGAAAGGCTGCCGGACGCGCTCCGGCCAGGTCAAGATTGTAGCAGATGATCAACGTGACGGCATCGGGTTGTTGATAGATGGCCTTTAGCGTATTGCCCTTGCCCGGTCCTTCTGTGCTGGTGATGTCCAGTGCATCGCCATTCCCGTTCGCAAACAAAAGATTGCCGGCATCCACGCGTTTTTGCTGAACATAGACAACAAACCCGTTGCCGTCGTGGATCTCCAGGATGTAGTCGTGTAACGATGCCGTAATATCAGCACCTCCAAGTTCCGCTTTCTCGATCGACCATTGTCCGTAGGGCTGTGGCATGGCGTCAGGCGTTTTGGGGAAGAATTTCTTTCCTGCGCAGCAGCGCGGCACAGATCAGCGTGATGAGGAGGCCCACCGGGAAGATCTCCAGGAGGGTCATGCCAAACCGGATCACGGGATTCTTGTATAGCTCGGTAAAATCGGCCATTTCTTTTTGGGTGGCCTTGATCATTTCCTCCGTGGCACCGCCCTCTCGCTGTTTCTTTATTTGGTAGCTGGTGTACTGCTCCATAAAATCGCCGCCCGCGGTATTATAATAGATCTCCCAACTCACGGCATACATCAGCGAAGCGATCAGCGTGATGAGAATTCCAATTTTGAAGGCCACTCCAAACGATATTTTTCCCTTGCCCTCCTGGTCGCGAAAGGTCTTGATGCCAAAGAACACCAATGACAAAGCGATGACCATGGACGTGTACCCGACAATCATGCTGTTGTCGTAGGTGATAATTCCCTGGCTCAGCAGGGGCTGAGAGATCACCAGCATGCCCGAAACAATGGCGCCGGCGATGAGACCGTAGATGAGGATGATTCTTTGCATAGTGTTTGATTTTTTTCGAAATGACGGTCCGGAACGGCAAAATGCCTTCACCCGAAAGTATGATTCTGATGGAAAATAGGAAAATCACCCGAAAGAAGTACGAAGAATTGTCGGCTGGTGGAGATTTCCTTTCCGCCGCTAGGGGATCAGCCCGAGCGCTTTTGCTTTTTGGATCGCCTGGGTACGGCGGCGGGCTTCGAGCTTGAGAAAAAGATTGGAGGTGTGGGTCTTTACCGTGTTGATCGACAGGAAAAGTTTATCGGCAATTTCCTGGTTGGAGAAGCCTTGCGCCATGCCCTCCAGCACTTCATACTCGCGGGGACTGATGCCGAATTGTTGCAGGGCGGATTCATTCGGGACGAAATTTCCACCCGCCGGTGGTGGAATGGGATTCTTTTTTCTGGTGAGCTTTAATCCAACCCAAATGCCGAGGCCTGTGAAAAGCAGGGAGACGACCCCGAGGTAAAATTCCAGAGAAAGGTCGCGGACGAAGAATTTGTATTCCAGCACTTTAAGCAGGAAGATCAGGAACGCAAGGAGCAGGGCATATAGGAGAATGGTTTTACGCACGGGTCAAATCTAACCGCTAAGGCGCTAAGGCGCAAAGGAAACGCCAGGGTATTCACCCTGTCCACCCTTCGCGGTCAAGGCTCCTGTATTGAATAGCCTCGGCGAGGTGTTCTGTTTTTATGGTGTCGGAAGCGGCGAGGTCGGCGATGGTGCGCGACACTTTGAGGATGCGGTCGTAGGCGCGGGCCGAGAGGCCGATGCGTTCCATGGCCGATTTGAGCAAGGTTTTGCCGGCGTCGTCGATGGCGCAGATTCGTTTCACCATGTTGGAGGGCATCATGGCGTTGCAGTAGATCGACGGGTGGTCGGTGAAACGGTGGGCCTGGCGCTCGCGGGCTTTCACCACGCGTTCGCGGATGGCTTCGCTGGTTTCGGAGCGGCGGTTGGCCGTCATTTCGTCAAAGCTCACGGGCACCACTTCCACGTGCAGGTCGATGCGGTCCAGCAGCGGGCCGCTGATCTTGCTGAGATAGCGCTGCACAACGCCCGGGCCACACACGCATTCTTTTTCGGGGTGATTGAAATAACCACAGGGACAAGGATTCATGCTGGCGATGAGCATAAAGTTGGCGGGATACTCCATCGAAACTTTCGCCCGCGATATGGTGACGCGACGCTCTTCCATCGGTTGACGCATCACCTCCAGCACCGAGCGTTTGAACTCGGGCAATTCATCCAGGAACAAGACGCCGTTGTTGGCCAGCGATATTTCGCCCGGCTGGGGAATGCCACCTCCGCCAACGAGCGCGATGTCGGAAATGGTGTGGTGGGGCGCACGAAACGGGCGCGTGGTCAGCAGCGAAGCTTGCCGCGTCAACCTCCCGGCTACGGAATGGATCTTGGTGGTCTCCAAAGCTTCCTGTAGCGTGAGCGGTGGCAGGATCGTGGGCAAGCGTTTTGCCAACATCGTTTTTCCCGCGCCGGGCGGACCGATCATGATCACGTTGTGACCACCGGCCGCGGCAATTTCCAATGCGCGTTTGATATTCTCCTGGCCTTGCACATCGCGGAAGTCGGTATCGTATCGATCCAACTGTGCGGCGAACGCTTCGCGGGCGTCGATGTGGACGGAGGGGATTTGTATTTTTTCTTCCAGGAAATCCACGGCCTCGCGCAGGTTGGCGACGGGATACACTTCGAGGTTGTTCACGATGGCCGCCTCGCCGGCGTTGTCGGTGGGCAGGATGAAACCTTTGAACCCTTCCTTGCGGGCCTGGATGGCGATGGGGAGCACACCGCGGATGGGACGCAACGTTCCGTCCAGGGCGAGCTCTCCCATGATCACGTACTGGTCCAGTTTGTCGGTGGTCAATTGGCCTGAAGCCTTCATCACGCAGAGGGCGATGGACAGGTCATAGGCGGCGCCTTCCTTGCGCAGGTCGGCCGGGGCGAGGTTGACAACGGTTTTGTTGCGGGGCATGAAGAAGCGTGCATGCTTCAACGCCGATTCAACACGGTGCTGGCTTTCTTTCACGGCGTTGTCGGGCAAGCCGCTCATGAAAAATTTTGTACCCTGACCCACGTTCACTTCGATCATGATCGTGCGGGCATCCACACCGTGTACGGCACCGCCAAATGTTTTAGCGACCATACAGGTAACGGGTTAATGACTTCTGAACTCTTGTCTAGTTCTTGGGCGTGGTCTTTGCCGCGTTCGAATCTTTGGCGGTTTCCTGGAGATCAAAAAGCTTTGCCTTCAACATGTTCAGCTCGTGGGTGAGCGCGTCTTTTTCTTTTTTACCATCCCGGCTAACGATCCATGACCAAATAACGTCGGCTACAATGAGCACGATGCCAAAAAAAGTAATGTACTTAAACAAACCAATATAACTGAATATCTTGGTCAGAAAGCTAAAATCCTGAATAAGGAGGGTGAAAATGAAAGCGCCGATATGAAACGCGCCAAAAACCAAATAAAAAATAATCCTCTTCTTATTCATGCGGGGTCTGGTTAAAACGAGCCGGCTACAACGGGTTCGTTAATTAAAGGTAAATGAAAAAATCTGAAATGGACAATCCATGCATGGTAATTCCATAAAACGCAATATCTCAGCGGTTCAATCCGGGAGGTGAGCGCTAGTTCACTTTCTGTATCTCGATGAGCTTTTTGTAAAGTCCGTTACCCTGGATGAGCACGTCGTGAGGGCCCCGCTCCAGGATCTGTCCTTGCTGTATCACCACGATCTCGTCGGCATGCTGAATGGTGCTGAGGCGGTGGGCGATGACGATGGAAGTCCGGTTCTTCATCAAGTTGGTGAGCGCATCCTGCACCAGGCGTTCCGACTCCGAGTCGAGCGCGGAGGTGGCTTCGTCCAGGATGAGGATCGGGGGATTCTTAAGCACGGCGCGGGCAATGCTCAGGCGCTGCCGCTGTCCGCCGGAAAGTTTGGAGCCGCGTTCGCCGATCACGGTGCGGTAGCCGTGTTCGGTCTGTGTAATAAATTCATGCGCGTTGGCCACCTTGGCCGCGTTGATCACATCTTCTTCTCGCGCGTCGTCCATGCCAAACGCAATGTTGTTGAAGATGGTGTCGTTGAAAAGAATAGATTCCTGAGTGACCACGCCAATCTGTTTCCGGAGCGATTCAAGATCGTAGTCCCGCAAGGAAACGCCATCCAATTGTATGTCGCCACCGGTGGGGTCGTAAAAACGCGGGACGAGATCGGCCAGCGTCGACTTTCCTCCCCCCGAAGAACCGACCAATGCAATGGTCTTTCCTTTGGCGATGGTGAGGTTTATATTTTTTAATACAGGCTCGCGGTCATAGGCAAACGTTACGTCGCGAAACACGATGTCGCGCTCAAAGGACGAAAGCATTTGAGCACCGGGTTTGTTCTTCACTGCAGGTTCTTCATCGATCAGCGCAAAAATTCTTTGGGCCGATACCGTGCCCTTTTGCAGCGATGTTATACCGTTGGAGAAATTCTTTGCAGGCTGAATGATGTTGGCAAAAATACCTATGAAGACCAAAAAGCTGCCGGCGTCCAGATCATACTCGCCCGACAACACCAGGGAACCACCAAAGTAAAGAATGGCCGCAACGATCATCACGCCCAGGATCTCCGACACGGGTGAGGCCAATTCGTTCTTCCGCGAGATGGAGAGATTCACCTTGCGATGGTGCGCCGTTTCGGCGTCGATCTTTTTTAAGATAAAATTGCGCGCATTAAAAGCCTGCACCACGCGCATGCCACCCAGCGTTTCATCCAAAATATTGACGATCCTGCCTAAAGACTCCTGGCTTTGGACAGCTTTGCGCTTCAAGCGCTTTACGATCTCTGCCAGCAATCCACCCATGACGGGGAGCAGCAACAATGAAAAGAATGTCAACTGTGGCGATATGGCAAAAAGAGCAACAAACGAAAGGACAATGGTGATGGGTTCTTTCAAAACGAATTTGAGACTGTTCACCACGGAGTTCTCTACCTCTGCCACATCGTTTGTAAAGCGTGATATCAGATCGCCTTTGCGCTGATCGTTAAAGTAGCCGATGTGCAACAGCGTGGCGTTTCTGAAAATGTGCATCCGCATGTTTCGTACTACATCCACTTTGATGCGCGATGCCGCCATGCGCTCCATATAAACAAAAAGGTTCCCGAGAAACCGGGTCGTCACGATGGCAACACAAACAAACAAAAGCGCCCGTGTGGGGCCCTGCTCATGAACAATGCTCAAAAAATAATAATTGAACACATCCGTAGCATAGTCGATGGTGAGCGAAAACGCCGGCATGGCCGTCACTTTAGCACTCTCTGCCTTGCCAAAGAGCGCATTCAACAGGGGCGCCATCAGCGCCACACTCACCAGGTTCAAGATGCTTCCGGGTATGGAGTAAAGAAAAAATTCAATCAGTCGTCGCACGAGGTGCGGCGCATAATGAAGTATGCGGAAATAAATTTTCATTTAACTGGTTAAAACTCGTAAAGTCGTTTCGGTATGTTCCATCGCAAAGCTAAGGAAGTTACGTTCGTATTGTTATTATAAAAAGCAACGTCCGATTTGCTCCTGCGCACCACCACCGACGCATCGATAAATATGTTGTGCCGCAGCATCCACGTCGCCGTGAACGTGCCGTAAACGAGATCGTTGGCGATGCCCTGCCCGATCTTGTTGCCATATTCCTGCTGGCGTGTAGAGTTGTTCTTCAGCAAGTTGCTTCCCCAGTTCACGCCCGTAGTGTCGCGGCCGATCTTTGCCACGATGAGTTTGCCCACCAGGTTCAGCCGGCGCAGCGGCTGGTAGCGCAAGATGCCTACCACCTCGTTAAAGTTAGCCCCCAGGGGGTGTGCAATGGGCTGCCGGTAGCTGGTGTAGTTGCCATAGGTGGTGTTGTGCGAATAAGTATAGGGCCGCACAATGTTCACTTCCCCTTGCAGGTCAAGATTAGGGACGCCAAACGCGTCAATATATTTTGCGCCACCCTGGATGGCAAACTTGTTGGCCCACCAGCCATCGCCGGACTTGATGTGGTCCAGCACAAACTCATCCAGCACAAACTGGCCATAGAACGACAGCTTCCGCACCGCATTCCACTTGAAATCGAATCCCAACAACACGTTGTCGCTGCTGCCATTCTGCTGCTCGATGGCGCGGTAGAAGATGATCGGGTTGAGGTAGTCGAGGCGGAAATTATCCGTGCCCACCGAATCGTCGACGCTAAACATGACCGACTCAAAAACGCCGATGTTCAGCTTCTTGCCAATGTTCAGGCTTAGGTGGTGCATGGCATTGAATTTATTGGGATAGCCCCCGGTCGCGGCCGTGAGTCCGCCCAGCGATCCGTTCACATCGGCGGTCATTTGGTTTAGCAAGAACATATAATTCAGTTTCCACACCTTCACTGTGCCTTTGAGGAACCAAGTGGGTGGCGAGAAATCCGAAAAAATGAGCGAGCGATAGCCGTTCCCGATAAAAATGCGGTCGTGGCCAAATTGTATGTTGATGTGCTTGGTAGCTTCGAAGGTGATGTAGCCCCGCGCCTGGAGAAAATCCACGCCCTTGCCATTTTTGTAGTCCTTCCAAAAACCCTCGTGGGGGATGACCGGGTTTTGCGACATCTGATCCCACACATAGGAAGGAAGCACCATTTGGTTGTCGGTGAGATAGGCATAGAAGCCCACCTTTTTATCCACCATCCCCCTGATCTCGGCCCCGCGGGTGTTGATGAACAACCGCTCGTCGCGACGCGAATCGCTGCCCGCGCCAAGGTATGCCACCGGGTTCACGTGCAGATCGAAGGCCTCCTCGTCCACGTAGAACAGATCCGATTTCTTTTTGTAAAGTCCCTTCAAAATGGGCTTGCGGCTGTTGCTGCTTTCGGCCCGTGAGAACTCCCAGCTGTCGTTTTGAAGGTATTCGTAGTTAAACGCATCGGCCTTGGAGACAAACTGGCCCTGCGCATGGAGGGTATCGATAAAAGCCACGATGTCGGACCGTTTGTAGGGTTTCACGGCCGTGAAAATGTTGGGGAGCACTTTGCCGGCCTTTACCTCATAGCGGTCGATGCTGTGGTAGTAATCTTCGTTGAGAGGGGCATAGCTGCTTTGGGCAAAAGCCGAGAGTTGTAAACCGGTGAGAAATAGAGCCAGTAGCCTTATTTTCATGCGTTGGGGAAGTTAAGGGGGTAAAAATACGGGATTTGGGGCAAACGCGTTTGCGGGGCATATTTTGGGGGACGCCAAGCTGCTATCCTGTCGGGTATATTTTGGCAATTCCGGCACCCTGCTCTTGTTTCTGTGCCAAATTTTGTTTCTCCAAGTTTGCTTATCCGTTCTATCCCCGTATATTTGCAGTCCTTTTTAGAGGAAAAAACGCATAATTGATATGAAAAAAGGCATTCATCCGGAGTACAGAGAAGTTGTTTTCTGGGACACTTCCAGCGACACCAAATTCATAAGCCGCTCGACTTCCAATACCAAAGAAACCATCAAAATGGAAAATGGTAAGGAATATCCTGTGATCAAGGTCGAAGTGAGCTCGGCATCTCATCCATTTTTCACCGGCAAAAAGCTGTTTGTCGACACCGCAGGCCGCGTGGAAAAATTCAAGAACAAGTATCAGAAGAAAGCTTAATACTTCTTTTTTCAAATGGGAGAGAAAAGCCTTTGGTAACAAAGGCTTTTTTTATGCCTTTTTTTTGGGGCGGGCCATCATAAATACCGCAATACCCTTTATCATTAGCCATACGCCACTATTTTTGGAACATGAATTTGATCCTCTTCGATGACCCCTCCATCCGCATAGAACTCCTCCCCTTCACTTTCACACGCCCCATTGGCGCCCTGCGCGTGGGAATCCTCACAATCGCCGAAAAATGGGAGAAATACCTGGGGACCACCGCCTCTTTCAAGACCGAACCGTACCTCCAAAAAAAATATCCCACCGTTTCCACGGCCGACAACCTGCTGGTGAACGGTGCCCTTTGCCCGGACGAGCTCCTGGCAGCCACCGTAAAATCGCTTCCCGAAGGGTATTTCCTCGTGAAAGGCTCCCTGCTCCTGGCCGCGCGGAATCCGGTGCAGGAAATGAACCAGCAGAACACCATCGAATACCGCGAACCGCTCACGATCATCGACACGCCCTGGAAGATCTTTCGCGAGAATGGGGCACAGATCCGCGCCGACTTTAAAAAGGTCACGGCCGGCAGAACATCGGCGGGTATTGCCGACCGGCACACGATCGTGTATGGCGCGGAGAATATTTTTGTGGAGGAAGGTGTTTCCATCCGTGCCGCAACCCTCAATGCCGAAAACGGACCTATCTACTTGGGAAAGAACAGCCAGCTTCATGAAGGCGCGCTCATTCGCGGGGCCTTTGCGCTGTGCGAAGGTTCCCAGATCAACATGGGCGCCAAGGTGCGGGGCGATGTAACGGTAGGCCCTTATTCCAAAGTGGGTGGCGAGATCAGCAACTCGGTCATCATCGCCTACAGCAACAAGGCCCACGACGGCTTCCTGGGCAATTCAGTGGTGGGCGAGTGGTGCAACATCGGGGCAGACTCCAACACCTCGAACCTCAAGAACAACTACGATCTCATCAAACTGTGGCGGCACAAAGAACAGGACTATGTGCAGACAGAATTATATTTTTGCGGGCTGATGATGGGCGACCACAGCAAGTGCTCCATCAACACCATGTTCAACACGGCCACGGTGGTCGATGTGAGCGCCAGCGTGTTTGGCGAGGGCTTTCCCCCCAATTATGTTCCATCCTTTTCCTGGGGTGGCGCTGCGGGACTCACCACCTACCAGCTTGACAAAGCCCTGGAGACCGCCGCACGCGTGGTGGGACGCCGGGACCAGGTGCTGAGCGACCTCGACAGAGAGATTCTTCTTCATGTGTACAACACCACGGCGCACAGTCGCACGTGGGAAAAAAAATGATATGCAGTTTTCATCCATCCCAGGCCTGCACGATGTAAAGGCGATGCTCACCGCGGCAGTGAAGAGCAATCACATTGCCCACGCCCAGCTTTTTGTGGGCAGCGCCGGCGCGTTGAATCTCCCCATGGCGCTGGCCTACGCCACCTACCTGCACTGCGAAAACCGCGGCGACGACTCCTGCGGTGTGTGTCCGGCCTGCTCCAAGAACAGCAAATTCATCCACCCCGATACGCATTTCGTTTTCCCCCTCAGCAACGTGAAGGGCGACAAAGACGAAGAACGTTTCAAGGCCGACATCATGAAATCATGGCGCGCCTTCCTGCTGGAGCAGCCCTACGGAAATCTCAATGACTGGACCAACTATTATGGCGGCGAAGACAAGCAGGCGCTCATTTCGCGCGAAGAAAGCCGCGAGATCATCAAAACGCTTTCGTTAAAGCCCTTTGAAAGCGCCAACAAAGTCATGATCATCTGGCAGCCGGAACTGATGCACCCCTCGGCAGCCAATGGCATTTTGAAAATATTGGAAGAGCCTGCGCCGCACACGTTCTTTATCCTGGTGACCAATGCCGCCGATAAATTGTTGCCCACCATCATTTCGCGTACGCAGATCGTCACCGTGCCGCTGCTGCAGGATGAGGAGGTCGAATCGTATCTCACGGCACATAACGTGGAGGCTGCCCGTGCGAAGAAGATCACCCCGCTGGCCGAGGGCGATCTGAACTATGCACTGAAGCTCACCGAAAACGAAGAAGACGACAACACCAAACAATTCAGGGATTGGATGGGCCAGTGCTGGCAAAAAAGATACGGCTTGTTGGTAGCCACGGCTGAGCAATTTCATGCCAAGGACAAACTGAGTCAAAAGAATTTATTGGCCTACAGCATGCTCGTGATGCGCGAAGCCCTCCTCTTCATCTCGGGCGCCACCGCGATGAACCGGTCGAGGGGCGAAGAACTTGAATTTATTGGCCGTTTCAGCAAGCAGATGACGGTGGAGAAAATCGAAAAATCGTTTACCTTGATCAACGACGCCAGTTATCACCTCGAGCGCAATGGAAGCGCCAAGATGATTTTCCTGGACCTTTCTTTAAAACTGGCAAAGATCATCAACCCGTAACCTATGAATAAAGTCATTCGCATTGGTACCCGCGGAAGCAAATTGGCCTTGTGGCAGGCGGAACATGTCGCCAGCCTGATCAAACCATCGGGTTATCAAACCGAGATTGTTCCCATCGAAACCCGGGGTGACAAGATCCTGAACGTTTCCATCGCCAAGATCGGCAGCAAGGGCGTGTTCACGGAAGAGATCGAAGCCAAACTGCTGGACGGCTCCATCGACATTGCGGTGCACAGCGCCAAAGACCTGGCCTCCGAAATTCCGGACGAGTTGGAGCTGGTGGCTTTCACCGAGCGGGAGCTGGCCAACGATGTGATCGTGAGTCATAAAAAGAATATCAACCTGGCCACAGACACACTGCGGATTGGCACCTCGGCCACGCGGCGGGTGGCGTTCCTCAAACATTTTTATCCACACCAGGAAGCGTTGACCATCCGTGGCAACCTCCAGACGCGCTTTGCCAAACTGGAGGCCGGCGACTACGATGCGTTGTTGCTCGCCTACGCCGGCGTTCACCGCATGGGATTCGATCATCTGATCGTGGAGAAGATCGAGACCAGCTATTTTGTTCCCGCCGTCGGGCAGGGAAGCATTGCCGTGGAGTGTCACAAGAAGCTGCCTTTCGACAAAAAAGATATCATCGAACGCTGGGTCAATCACCCCGAGACAGAAGATTGCATTCGCGCCGAGCGATCGTTCCTGAAAACCCTGCAAGGCGGCTGTAGCATTCCAGCGTTTGGCTATGCCCATCACGAAGGGGGAGCGATCACCTTGAAAGGAGGCATCATCTCGCTCGACGGCCAACGCATCATCAAAGCAAAGCACTCCGCTTCACCCGCGGACGTGAAAGCCCTGGGCGAACGCGTAGCCAACGAGGTGCTCATCAACGGCGGCGCTACGCTGCTGAGCGAAATAAAGAATCTTGTTGCCTAAAAGGATATCGAGGCACAGCCATTTTCCATTTACTTTTTTTTAACGCCAGTTATGAAACGAATTTCCATTCTTGTTACGCTGATTCTTTTAGTCATGGTTTCCGGGTGTGCTCAAAAGAAAGACTACGTGGTCACCATTAAGACGCGCTATGGAAATATGGTCGCGATCTTATACGATGAAACGCCGCTTCACAAAGCCAACTTCATCAAGCTGGCGAAAGAGCATTACTATGACAGCACCTTGTTTCACCGCGTCATCCAGGGGTTCATGATCCAGGGGGGCGATCCGGATTCGAAAAAAGCAACGCCTGGCCAGCACTTGGGTTTGGGTGGACCGGGTTATACCGTCAATGCAGAGTTCAACCCGAAGTTCTTCCACGAAAGGGGTGCGTTGTCGGCAGCACGGCTCGCAGACGCACAGAATCCATCCAAGGCCTCCAGCGGCAGCCAGTTCTATGTCGTGCAGGGCACGAAAATGACGGAGGGTGAATTGAAGACCGATTTCGAAAAGATGAATAACATGTTAGGGCAATTCTTTCAAAACCCCGCCAACCGGGGTGCCTACGATTCGCTGGCTGCAGCGTTCCAGGTGCAGGACATGAAACTGCTTCAGGAGCTGATGGTACAATTGAAACCCCGTGTAGAGAAAGAGTTGAATGTGAACCTCAGCAAGGAGATCTCGCCGGAGCGCCTGAAGGTCTACACCACGGTGGGCGGCACGCCGACTTTGGATGGAGGGTATACGGTGTTTGGCAAAGTCATCCAAGGGTTGGATGTGCTGGACAAGATCGCTGCCGTAACAAAAGATCCCGCGGACAGACCGACAGAAGACATCCGGATGACCGTGACCGTAGAAGAGTTGCCGGTAAAGAAGATCGAGAAATTGTATGGGTATCATTACCCCGAGAAAAAATAAGTACAACAAAGTCGCCACACGACGTTTATATAAAATTCTGATTCCTCATGAAAATTCTGGTTACCGGGGCGAATGGATTGTTGGGCACCAAACTGGTGGAGTTGTTCCAACGCGACGCGTCAATTGAATTATACGCCACGGCCCGGCGGGCGGCGATCGTTCCATTGCCTGCAGACCGATTCTTCCTGGCGGATCTAACCGACGCCGAAGCCGTCTTGAAGATGGTGGCGGCGGTGCGACCGGACGTGATCATCCACACGGCGGCGATGACCCAGGTTGATCAATGCGAGCAGGATAAGGATGGATGCTGGAAAGCCAATGTGGATGCGGTGGGCTACCTGCTGGTGGCCTGTGAAAAATACAACATCCATTTCATCCACCTCTCTACCGATTTTATTTTCGACGGCAGCCATGGCCCATTAGATGAAACGGCTCAGCCTAATCCCGTGAATTTTTACGGCGAAAGTAAACTGGCAGCCGAACGATTGGTGCAGGAAAGCAACGTGGCGTGGACCATTATCCGCACCGTACTCGTCTACGGCATCACGCCCGACATGAGCCGCTCTAACATTATCGTTTGGGTAAAGAAGAATCTGGAAGAGGGCAAGACCCTGCAGGTGGTGAACGATCAATGGCGCACCCCCACGTTGGCCGAAGATCTGGCGCAAGGCTGTTATCTCGCGGCCGTTAAAAAAGCTACGGGCATTTTTCATGTGTCCGGTAAAGACGGGCTCACACCCTATCAGATGGCGTTGCACACGGTAGCCTTTTTTCAATTAGATGCTTCGCTGATCAAAGAGACCAATGCGAGCCAATTTACACAGCCTGCCCGCCGTCCGCAGCGCACGGGCTTCATCATCGACAAAGCACGCACGGTATTGGGCTATGAGCCCCACTCCTTCCAGGAGGGATTGGCCGTGGTGGCGGGTCAGTTAAAAAGATAAGCTTATACCTTTTTCCGCTGCATAGCGAAATAATAGAGGGGCACGCCGCTCAGAGCAATGATCAGCCCAGGCCAGGTGTAAAGCGGTTTGTAGTAGATCAGCAGCGTGCAGAAGGTCGTCCCCATCAGGATGTAGATGAGGGGCAACACGGGATAACCAAAAGCTTTGTAGGGTCTCGGTGCGTCGGGTTGTTTCTTTCGCAAAATGAAGATACCGATGATGGTAAGCATATAAAACAAGACCACCACAAAAGAGACCATATCCAGCAAGTCGCCATATTTTCCACTGAGACACCACAGGGAGGCGAGAATGCATTGCACCCACAACGCGCGCTGAGGAACGGCAAAGCGATTCAGTTCGCCGGCTTGTTTGAAGAAGACCCCGTCCTTGGCCATCGTGTAGTACACACGGGCTCCCGCCAGGATCAACCCATTGTTGCAACCAAACGTCGACACCATGATCATGAGCGCGATGATGGTCGTGCCTTCGGCACCGAAGATGGCATGCGAGGCGGCCACCCCAACCCTGTCTTTTTCCGCGAAAGCAATGTCATGTAACGGCAACACGGCGGTATACATCACGTTGGCACTCACATAAATAATGGTAACGATGAGCGTTCCAAGAAACAAGCTGAGCCCGATGTTGCGCTGTGGATTTTTCATTTCCCCGGCAATAAACGTCACATTGTTCCAGGCATCGCTGCTGAAGATCGAGCCCACCATGGCAGCGGCAATGGCACCAACGGCGGCGATGGTGGTGTACGTTTCAATGGTGTTATCGGCGTTGAGCTTGTGCAGATCCCAGGCGTCGGCGCTCCAATTGGCTTCCCACACGGAGCCATTCATCATGAAAAATCCAAAAACGATAAGCCCAAAGAGGCTGAGCAATTTGGTCACGGTGAACGTGGTCTGAATGGCTTTGCCTCCTTTCACCCCGCGGCTGTTAATGTAGGTCAACAACACGATGATGAAAATAGAAACCAGTTGCGCCGGTGAAATGCGAAGGAAGCCCAGGTCCAGCAACACAATGTCTTCGCTGACGGCCGGAACTTTGTAGGCCATGAACTTTGAAAACGCGACCCCCACGGCAGCGATGGTCCCCGTTTGAATGACGGCAAAGAAACTCCATCCGTACAGGAAAGCGATGAGGGGATTGTAGGCTTCTTTCAGATAAACGTACTGGCCGCCCGCTTTGGGGAACATTCCGCTAAGTTCGCCGTAGCTAACCGCCGCCGTGATGGTCATAAAGCCGGTGATCAGCCAGACAGCGACTAGCCATCCCGATCCTCCCACATTGCGAAGAATGTCGGAGCTTACGATAAAAATTCCCGAACCAATCATTGAACCGGCCACCAGCATGGTGCCGTCCCATAAGCCCAGCACGGGCTTGAACTTTGTCTCACTCATTCAGCGATTCCATTACGAATAAGTTTTCAAGATATGGAAAAATCCGGGAAAAGAGGTGCCCGGCAAAGGGCTCAAAAGCCCCCGGAAAGTTCCCCGTGGATTTGCCTCATAACGCCGGCGATGTTTAAGATCCGTTTAGTCCAATTCGGCTGGTAAATGAATATTGGGGATTTCAAATTTGAAGGAAGTGCCCTGACCATACGTGGACTCGACGACGATGGTTCCTCTTAATTTCTCCACCGTCTCCTTCACGATATACAAACCCAACCCTGCGCCCTCACTCCGTTCGGTGGCCCGGAAGAACATATCGAATACCCTGGGAAGAAGATGTTCGGAAATACCGATGCCGTTGTCACGGAAATAAAAGGAGGCCTTGCGCTCGTCCACCGTGATCGCGAAGCGTACATAGGACTCATCTTTCTGGAGGTCGCGGTATTTAATGGCGTTGGAGAGGAGGTTATTAAAGATAACGGAAAGCCTGTACCCATCGGAGTACAGCGGCACCGTCTCATTGATCTGGATCTCTTTGATGATCTGGTCAGAACCCTCCATATAACGCAAGCGTTCGATGCTGTCGTTGACGATCTCGTGGAGGCTGACGCGTTTTATGTTGAGGTTGTTGCGGGCATTGCGCGAATAGTCCAGGATCTCTTTCAGGGTTTCGTCGAGCTTCTGGATGCTGTGTTCCATCATGGTGAAATATCGCTCCAGGACATTTTCGTTGTCCTGGTCGTTCATCTTGGCGAGGTTCAACAAACCGAGCACCGACATGAGAGGAGCCCTCAGGTTGTGCGACACGCTGTAGACAAAGCTGTCCAGTTCTTTATTGATCTTGACCAGCTCTTCATTTTGTTTGCGCAGCTCACCGTCGGATTTTTTTCGTTCCCGTTCCAGCGCTTTTTGTTTCAAAGCGTTGATGATCGCCGTGGGCAGGCGGATGAGATTCGATTTCAACACGTAGTCGTCGGCCCCTTGTTTGAGACAGCTCACGGCAAATTCTTCGGAGACCGATCCGGTCACCAGGATAAACGGGATTTGCACTCCGGCGCGCCGGCAAAGCTTGAGCGCGTCGAAGGAGTTGAACTGTGGCAAGCGGTGATCGGAAAGGATCACATCGGCTTCATACGATCGCAGGGCCTCGACAAATTCCTGCCGGGTGTCTACGCGATTCGTTTCAAACAAAATGCCTTCCTTTTGCAGCACCCGGGCGATCAATCCCACGTCATCCTCAACATCCTCCAGCACAAGAATTCTCAACGGTTTTGTCTCCATACTCACATCAGTTTTACGATTGTCACTTCTCCATTTTCTTTGCTCACTTCATCTCACTTCGGAGACTGGTTCAGCAACAGCCAAAACAATCCGAGTTGCGCCACGGCTTCCATAAATTTGTCAAACTCCACGGGCTTCACCACGTAGGCATTCACACCCAATTTATACGATTCAATAATGTCGCGGTCCTCCTTGGAGGAGGTGAGCACGATCACCGGGATGATCTTCCGCGCCTCGTCCATTTTGATCTTCCGCAACACTTCGATGCCATCCACTTTCGGCATCTTGAGGTCCAGCAAGATGATCTTAGGGATGTTCATGTCATTTTCGAACAGGAACTTCAGGGCCTCTTCGCCATCGTGAAGGTGGACGAGGTTGTTGGCCAGGTTGTGTTTTTTCAACACCCGTATGGTCAGCTCCGCGTCATCCGGATTATCTTCTACTAAAAGGATCTCAACCGCTGATTTGTTTGTCATGACGTACATTATTTGTTTCTGCAGGTATATAAAATGAAAAAGTTGCCCCTTTATTCACCTCCGACTCGGCCCAGATCTTGCCACCGTGACGGGAAATGATGCGATGCACCAACGCCAGCCCTACCCCGGTGCCGTCAAATTCCTCGATCTTGTGAAGGCGTTGAAACACCCCAAAGAGCTTGTTGGCATACTTCATATCAAAACCGACGCCATTGTCACGGATGGAGTAGACGACTTTGCCGTTTTCGTGGCGACTGTCGATGGTGATCTCGGTCAGCAGATTTTTGCTGGTATATTTTAAAGCGTTCGAGATCAGGTTTGTCCATACCTGTCGCATCAGGTTGTTATCGGCCTCCACGCTGGCCAGGGGCTGGATGTCAAAACGGATGTCGCGACCTTTCTCCTGGTCCACCAACTCCCGCCGGATACTGTCGACCATGATGTCCACATCGATGCGGTTGCGCGACAAATCCTTGCGGCCGACGCGGGAAAAATCCAACATATCGTCGATGAGCTTCCCCATGCGCCGGGCATTGCGCATGACCACATCCATCAGACGGTTGGCCTCTTTGTCCATGCCCGGCCCGAAATCTTCTTTCAGGATGCGGGCGTAGCCGTCGATGGAACGCAACGGCGCCCGCAGATCGTGAGACACCGAATACGTGAAGGCCTCCATCTCGTTGTTGAGAAGTTTTACTTTTTCCTCTGCTTTTTTCCTTTCGGTAATATCGAACACCGTGGAGCGGCTTCGGATGAACTGACCTTTCTCGTTTTTCATAGCCGCGGCGTTTACGATCACGGGGAATATTTCACCGTTTTTCCGGATCATATCAAATTCCACGTTGTTGACATATCCCAGCACTTTGAATCGCGGAAATTCCTGTTGAAAAACAACCTGGCTTTGGGGCGTGAGCAATTCGGTAAAAGGCTTCACGTTCACGATCTCCTCGCGCGTATACCCCAGCCATTGCAAACCTGTGTTGTTCATTTCCGTGATCATGCCTTTGTGATCCAACGAATGATATCCGCACGGTGCGTTGTTATACAGATCGCGGACTTCGGCGGAGGCTTCCTGCAATGACTGCTCAGCCAACATCCGCTTGCGGAACGAAAAGTTGATGGCAAAGAATCCCAGGATCAGGAGAATGCCGGACGCGAACTGCAGCAACGTGAACGTCGTCATCGCTTTGGATTCGTCTTCCCGGCTGGCTTCCACGTGCTGTTGACGTAATATTTTTTCACGGTCCTTCATCCGGGCGATCACGCCCGCGAGGAGATTACTGATGCGGGTGTTCTCTTCGGAGGGGATGAGCGTGCGCCGTTCCGCGACCGAGACCGTTCCCGCGGCGATCACTTTCTTGATGAGTCCCACTTTTTCGCGACCCAGCAGCCGCACGCTGTCCAGGCCCGAAAGCTGTGCCGGGTTGTCGTCGATGAGTTTTGCCAACATGCCGGCGTGGTGCGCAGCCGTTAGCAATTCCTTTTTATAAATAGAATTAAATGCGGTGTCGCCGGTAAGGGCGAATTCATGCAGCTCTTTTTCGAGCCGCAACGCGGTGGAGTTAAGTTGTTCAATGTGGTACAACACTTCATTAGTGTGGGCAACCAGCAGTGTGGTAACCCGTGATTCTCTGTCATAACGATAGGTATACACTCCCAACAGGGCCAGGATGGCAAACGCAACGATAAAACCGACCAGTATTCTCCTTTCGAAATATACTTTCATGTACTTCCAGATGGTTATAACCATTCACCGATGCCTAACGACATTCAGCTATTATTTCGGAATACATTACAAAATCAATGTATCCTTACCTGACTTAATTTTAGACGAAGTGCGATGGTCAGGACTCCTTCAGCACTTCATGGATGGGCTCCGTAAAATTAAATATACGATGTAGAATCGAACGCCGGATTGTCGCGAACAAGATTTTTTTAGAATGGCGTTTTCAAGGTTAAACGGCGAATGCATGCATTCAGCATCCATCCTAATCCAATACACCCGGTTCCGGGGGGCCTATTCGAAGATTTCCACTACCGGCTGTCCTGTGGCACCACTGGGAAATTTTATTTTTAACAAGGCTGAAATGGTCGGCGCAATATCGGTTATCGGATGATAGCGCATGGAGGATCCTTTTTTAATGCCATAGCCATAAAACAAAATCGGCACATGCGTATCATATTTATAAGGCGACCCGTGCGTTGTACCCACCACCGCACCGGACTCCAGCCACGCGGGTTCTAATGAAATCAGAATATCGCCAGAGCGCTTGGGATGAAAACCGCGGACGTACAATCCCCGGAGACCGCCTTCATCATAGCTGGCCTGGCGCAGTATGGATTCCGTATAGTAGTTGGCCACGCCATCCACGGTCATCAAATATTTTCCGATCAACTCCGTAACAATCAACATATCGATACCCGACGTTTTCGGATCGCGTTGAAAGGCCTGCTGGTTGAGAAAAATTTGTTGGTTGCTAATGTTCTCGATGAAATCACGGCCGGGATAGTAAGTCGCCAAAAATTCGGTGAGTTTTGCTTTCACAAACTCTTCGTTAAAATAACCCGCCGGCATTTTGCTGTCTTTCATATACTGCGGCACATCGGCCACCGCGTGATCGGCCGTGAGAAACACGGTGTAGTTTCCTGCACCGGCTTGTTGATCGAGATGCTTCAACAGGTCTTCCAGGTCGCGATCGAGACGAAGGTAAATGTCTTCAAGCTCAACAGCGTTGGGGCCCATCATGTGCCCTACTACATCGGGAGTGGAGAAAGAAATACAGAGGAAATCAGGGTCGTCGTGCTTGCCCATCTGTTCATTAGTGAGCGTAGCTTTGGCCATCTCGGTGAGATAGTCGTTGGCAAATGGCGTGGCCGGCAGCAATTCGAAGTTGTTGTTCTTGCCGCGTAGCTGACTGAGCGCATAGGGAAACACCGGTCGATCTTTGCCGTTGATCTTGCGTTCATACGGGCTGTTGTCCGGACCACTCTCGGTATACTGTTCAATCGGAAGAAGTGTTTTCCATTCCTCGTTCAGGTATTGATTGGGCAGATTTTGTGCGTTGAATTTGACCAGCCAATCCGGAAGCTTGGACATGTAGTAGGTGCTGGAAATAAATTTTCCGGAGAGCGCGTCATACCAATAGGCTGCATCGGCCATGTGTCCCGCAGGCAAAGCGGCACCGCGATCTTTGAAAGATATGCCGATCACTTTGGATCGCTTTTGTGTAAACAACTTCAACTCGTCGGTCACCGTGGAAGACAGCAGCCGCCATGGCGAAACATCACCATTACCGGCGTCGTTGCCGACCGGTTTTTGACGGGGATCCATCACACAGTTCACA
Organism: Chryseolinea soli; assembly: GCF_003589925.1. NCBI lineage: Bacteria > Pseudomonadati > Bacteroidota > Cytophagia > Cytophagales > Fulvivirgaceae > Chryseolinea > Chryseolinea soli. The sequence goes on from NZ_CP032382.1 coordinate 525,521, forward strand.
ATCTGCCTGGCCTGCTTGTCATAAAAATCATTTCCGATGATGCCGTGTATCGCAGGCGTAGAGCCGGTATAAACGGAAGCGTGTCCGGGGCCCGTAACCGTTGGCGCATAGTTGTAGTGCGCGTTGCGCAGCATGAAGCCGTCGTTCATGAGGCGCTTGAACCCGCCGGCGCCAAACTTGGAATAGTAGCGGTAAAGATACTCTTGCCGCATCTGGTCCACCACGATACCCACTACCAGTTTAGGGCGGTCGGGTGCTGCCGATTGCGCGCTTACCGCGGTCGATAACAGGGCAGCAAAAAAGATAAGCAATATTCCAGAGATGTGACGCACTTGCATAGTCCAGTGTTTGAGCCGCAAGTTACGGATTAGGGTGAATAGAAAATGAATTCTTGCTGAACGGTATGTTAATTATCTGAGCAATAGATCCGGTCGTAGTCGTCTTGCTCATACACCTCTTTCCGGAGCATTTTGCCGTCGGCGGTGTAATAGATCACCACAAAAATAGACGCCTCCTCGACATGCTTTTCCGTGAAATAGAGGGGCTCCCCGGGCGATCCCACATTGATGATATCACTGAACGTCATCGGGATCACCGTCCCCTTCCGGCTGTTGATCACCCCGTAGCGGCGGTCCCGCTGCACGATGGCAAGCTTTTCGCCGGGGTTGTCCTGTATCAATTTATACGCACTGACCTTATCCAAAAGGACTTGCTTACTGCCGATCTCATAGACCATCCATAGTCCGCCCTTTTTTACAAAAGCCGCCGTGTCGTTCCAATAGCGCACTTCCGTGAACTCGAGGGGATCGAGCGGTTTACCATCCCAAGCCACAAATCCGTACGCTCCATTTTTATAGGCCACCACCACCTTGTCATTGTACGGCACCAGGTTTTTGCTGTACCCTGGGGCGATCAGCTTCTTGCGCTTGCAATCGAACAGTCCAAATTTCATGGCCTTTAACAGCGATACCACGCCCCGGCTCACCGAGCCAATGGCGTCGTACTCCACGGGCAAGACGGGCTTGCCATCGATGCTCAGCAGTCCTTTTTTATCGCGCTTGTGCACCACAAAAAAACCTTCGCCCGCATATTGGATCTTTTCCAGGGGCGTGGTGAAAAGCTTTTGGCCCAACCGGTTATAAATGGTTTTTTTATCGCCCTGCTCCACCATTAAAAAACTGGAGGAGTCCTGGCCGGGAACAAACTCGGTACGCAAAGGCTGAGGCAACGTGATGTAACGGCGAGGTGAAAAATAAATGCGAAGACTGTCCTTCTTCATGCCCAGGGCAAAGGGTCCGGCGAAGGCGATCGAATCAAATGCCGGACTTTGGTGGGTCATTGTTGCAGGGGCAAACAACTGCCACGCCGTCCCGTCGTGTACCGCCGTCCAGGGATCCTGCATGATCACCCGGCGAAACGGGGCTGAGACCTCGCCGGAAGCGTTAACGGTACGGGTACCGGCCTCGTTTGCAAGGGTGGCACCAAAGTAGGCCGGTGTCAATACCTGTCTGGCAGGTCGTATATAATTATGGAGCGACTGATCAACGACCCCCGGCCCCTCCGTGGTGGTGACGGCGATCTTGTCGCCGGGCCAGGGCTTCACCTCCTGGTATTCGTTTCCGGCAACCGGCTGTTGTTGCTCAGCGCATGTAGCGATATGGTCGATGGTCACCAGCGTAAAAGTGGCTTGCTTCTTCAGGACGATCACGTCTTTCAGGGCATGGATCTCGTCCCACGCATAGGGCATCAGTCTCCGCCCTGTCAACGTCCATGTTGACCACTGATTATCCTGCTGTAGGGCCAGTAACTTTCCATTGAGAATTTTCGCGTCGTCAAGGCAGCCGTCGCCCACGGTAAACCCGGTTTTGTGGATCACCCGGGAGCAGCCTTCCTGTTCCATCAACAAGAAGCCCACACCGATGTCTTCGACTGAAACCACTGTTTCGTTGGCAATGATCGCGCCGTTCAGGGCCACCACGTTGTGAGGAAGCACCAGCACGTCGTCGGTCACGTTGCCACAGCGGTAGTCGTTGGCCAATTCATCCATGGCGGCGGAAATGATCTCGCGGCCATCCTTGTCCATGAACCCGAACTGACCGGCGTGCAAAAACGGCACCAGGTAATTATGTTCCAGGTCGATCACAGCGCGAAGGGAATCGCTCTTGAATTTTCCCTGGCGTTGTTCTTCGGGGAGCAGGTGAAAAAGTATGTTCCGGGCCCTTCCGGCAAAGGTGCTCTCGGGGTAATTCCGGAGAAAGTTTTCATAGCTTTCGACCGATCCGGCGGCGGTGCTTAACTGAAAAATATTTTGTTCGGCCTCCCTCCGGTGGGGCGTGTCGGGGTGCTCTTTGAGAAAGGTTTCGTAGCTGGCCAGGCGTTGGTCTTGCGTGGCGCTTTCGAAGAACAAACGGTCATACCGGGCGCGGGCCTCGCGGGCCCTGGACGACTCGGGATACCGGTCGAGATAGGCGGCAAACGCCTGATGTGTATTCAGTAAAAGCGCATCCTGATAGGCCACTTCATCGCGAAGGCCCGCGGCTTGGTCGCGTTGTTGGGCCGTGGTGAAATGAGCAATGAATTCCACATAGGCCCGCTCGGTGTGAAGGGTCCTGGCCCGCACAAAGGCGGCGCTGTCGATCTGCTGCCGCAGGCGGATCAGGACCAGGCTGTCCAGGGGAAAACGTTTCAATCGTTCCCGCTGCTTGACGGTAGTCTTCTGAAAATCAACGAGTGAGTGCTGAACATACTCGTAGGCCGAGTCGAGTTGGTGTGCGGGATTGGAGGGGGTGAAAAAGTACTGTGCCATCACATAGGCGGCAGCGGTGTTGAGACTGTCCTTGGTCATCGCCTTTCGAAGCTGCCCGTAAGCTTTATCCCACTTTTGCTTTCGGATATTGCTCTTCGCCTGGTCCACGCCCTGTGCCACAACCCCGGCGGTGATGAGAAGCGCTGTGATGCATGGTAAAAATTTGTAGATCGACCGCATTACCTTTGGGTGGCTGTAAAACTACAAACTTCACAATAAGATTTAGCCTTAACTATGGCTAAGCCTGTTGGATGATGTAATAAATTTTGTAAATTTTCAGATTGTTAACAGCGTACACATGGCAAAGCTTAAGAACATTATAAAGCAACTTTCGGAAAAAGATTTCAAGGCTATCTACGACTCGCTGATCGAGAGCAACGCCGAGAAATCCGCTTATCTGCTCCGTTCCTTGCGGGAACGCCAGCTTTCGGACAACAAAATCATGACCGAACTGGACGTCAACGCCAACGCTTACTACACCCTCCGGTCGCGCCTCAACCTCAAGATCGAGGAGTACCTGATGGGTCAATTGGAGAGCCCCCGCACCGATGTACTGCGTAAAGTGGCCAACATTAATGAGGTACTTTTTACCAAAAAGAAAGCAATTTCCGTGGCCACCCTCAAGAAGCTCGAGAAGGAGCTGCTGGACTACGACCTGGCCAACGAGCTGACCATCATCTACAAATCGCTCAAGAAGCTCAATATCAACTCCCCGGATTATTTCCAATACTCCCAGCTCTATAACCGCCACGTGGCCTACATGCTGGCCGTGGACAAGGCCGAAGACCTGCTGGCCGACTATTTCAAAAAATACGGCGACTACCTCCTCAACGGCGGCGAAGTGGAAAAACTCGGCCTGGGCCTCCTCATGAAGGAGATGCTGAATGTGGCCAAGCTCTACGAGTCACACCGCCTCTACGTATACCAAAGCTGTATGTACATCTTCCACCGCCTCTTCGTGGAAGTGGACGATAACATGCAACAGGATGGCGAGTCCATCGAAGACATCTTCGACAAGGTGCAGAAGATCTTCGAAAGCTATCACCTCGACTCCATCTACTATCACATGAACCTGGTGTTCGAGTTCCTGAAACTCGAATATTATAATCACTACAAAGTGTACCGCCAGGCCGAAAAATATTTCGAGGAAGTGAACGACGCTTGCGCGAATTTGCTGGTGAACTATTCCACCTTCACCTTCCCCACGCAGTTCCTCATCTCCAAGATCGAACGCCACCTGCGCAACGGGACCGAAGTCGAATTGTATGCCGAAAATGAAAGCATCTTCTTGGACTATGAAGTCGACATGATGGACGTGCCCAAGCACATCGTCTACGTCATCTACCGCGCCATCTCCTGCTACTACAGCGGGAAGTTTGAAGAGGCGGCCAAGCTCATCAACGGCCTGCTGAACGATGTGAGCCTGAAGAAGTATCCCTACGCCCAGTTGGAAATCAAATCATTGCTGGCCCTGCAATACACGCTCCTGCGCGACTTCGAATTGTTCAACCAACTTTCCAACAGCATCCAACGCCAGATCCGCTTGTCGGGAAAAGACAACTGCGAGAACATCCAGCTCTTCCTGAAGATCCTGAAGATCGCCACCAGCGAAGCCAAGAAAGAAAAAGCCAAAAAGATCCAGAGCGTGATCCCGCGCCTGTCCGGCATGAAAATGGACTACTTCGCCCCTACCATGCTCATTAAATTGGATGAGAAGTTTGTAGATCTGCTGACAGACTTTTAGCAGCGTCCTGATCTGACAGAACAGATCAGGAATTTCAAATCACGATTATTATTCGATTGTCCGCTCAGACTTCCAGCTTCACGATGCTCTCGTGCGACAGCGGTTTGTTGAGGTAAAGCCGCACGTTCTCGTATTTCTTCGAACGGTTGAAATCCTGGGGATTGATGGAAGACGTGAGCATCACGATCTTGCATTTTTTCTTGGCGATGTTGGTGAGTTTTTCGAATTCGTCCAGGAACTGAAAACCGTCCATCAACGGCATGTCGATATCGAGGAAGATCACGTCCGGCAATACCTGGTCAGCCACATCCAGCTTTTCCATGTTCTTCAAAAATTCGATCGCGCTCTTTGCGCCGGTGTGCGTGTAGATGTTGTCGGTAACGGCAGCCGCTTCGATCATCTTCTGGTTGATAAGGTTGTCAATTTCATTGTCGTCAATGAGCATGACAGTTCTGTACTTTCTTGCGGCCATAGTTAAATTTTGGTATGAATGCTGTATAAAAATAAGCCTTTGATCCTTATTTGCAAATCCCTAAATATCAAATTTTATCCCTTGCGCCAACGGCAGGTTGTCGCCGAAGTTGATGGTGTTTGTCTGACGCCGCATATATGCCTTCCAAGCATCCGAACCCGACTCGCGTCCACCGCCGGTCTCTTTCTCACCGCCAAACGCACCACCGATCTCCGCACCCGACGTGCCGATGTTCACGTTCGCAATGCCGCAGTCCGATCCGGCCGCCGACAAGAAACGCTCCATCTCCTGCATGTTCGTGGTCATGATCGATGACGACAGGCCTTGCTTCACGCCATTTTGTTTTTGTATCGCTTCGGCCAGGCTCTTATAACGGATCAGGTACAAGATCGGCGCGAAGGTTTCTTGCTGCACGATCTCGTATTCATTTTCCACGACGGCTACGGCCGGTTTCACATAACATTCCGATTCATAACCTTTCCCCTGCAACACACCACCCTTTACAACAAATTCTCCGCCGGCTTGTTTTACTTTCCGCAACGCATCCTGGTATTGCTTCACCGCCGTCTTGTCGATGAGCGGGCCCACATGATTTCCGGTATCCAACGGGTTGCCGATGCTCAGGTGGGCATAGGCATTTTTCAACCGGTCTTTCACTTCATCAAAAATACTGTCGTGAATGATGAGCCTTCGGGTGGTCGTACAACGCTGGCCCGCCGTGCCCACCGCACCAAACAGCGCGCCGCGGATCGCCATGTCGAGGTTGGCGTGCTCGGTGATGATGATGGCATTGTTTCCCCCCAATTCCAGCAACGCCCGGCCCAACCGCTCGCTCACCGTCCGCGCCACAGCCTTGCCCATGCGCGTGGATCCCGTGGCCGACACCAGCGGTATGCGCTCATCCCGGGCCATCAGTTGTCCAATCGTTGCATCGCCGTTCACCAGGCACGATACGCCCTCGGGGACGCCGTTCTTTTCAAAAACTCTTGTCGTGATCAATTGACAGGCAACACTGCACAAAGGCGTCTTTTCGGAGGGCTTCCACACACAAACATCCCCGCATACCCAGGCCAGCATGGAATTCCATGACCACACGGCTACCGGAAAATTGAAAGCCGAAATAATACCGATCGTGCCGATGGGATGCCACTGCTCGTACATGCGGTGGTTGGGACGCTCCGAGTGCATGGTGAGACCGTGCAATTGCCGGGAAAGGCCCACGGCAAAATCGCAAATGTCGATCATCTCCTGCACCTCGCCGAGCCCTTCCTGGAGGGACTTGCCCATCTCATAGGAAACCAGCTTGCCCAGCGGTTCTTTATATTTTCGCAAGGCCACACCCACCTGGCGCACCACTTCGCCGCGCTTTGGCGCCGGCCACGTACGCCATTCCTGGAAAGCTGCCTCCGATTGCTTTACTACTTTGTCAAAAGTCTTCTCGTCAGCGCCATGCACCGAGCCGATCAGTTTTCCGTCGGCCGGCGAATAGGACTCGATGAGACCGCCGGTGGAGCGATACCATTTCGAGCCTGTGGAAACACCCGGATTGTTTTTCTTGAGGCCCAATTCGGCCAACGCTTCTTTTATACCAAAGTTTTTCATGCGAAAGAGATCGTTTAAGGACCCCGCAAAGGGTCCAAAGTCCAAAAGTGCGTAAAGCTAAGAAAATGTTAGGACGTTATCGCGCGGCTCACCAGTCTACGCCATAGGTGCCCTTTTGGCCTCCCGGATAGAAGCCCTCGATGAGAATACCGCCTTTTTTAAAATCGAGAATGCGGTTGAGGTCCTCCACGTTGTCGACGGGTATTTTGTCGATGTAGGCAATGACAAAACCTTTTTTGATGCCCGTATCTTTCCATTTATCAGTGGCGACGGACGTAACGCGCACACCACCTTCCAACTGCAGGGCTGCCAATTCTTTATAGGGAACGTCCTCGATCTGCACGCCGCTGAGGTCGAACTTCACTTCTTTTTTCTTCACCGTTTCGTTGCCCTCGTTGTTGCGCAGACGGGCCTTCACTTCGCGGCGATCGCCTTCGCGCAAAAAAGCCACCTTTATTTCTTTACCCGGGCGGTTGCGAGCAACCCATTCCTGCAGTTCGGAGACTGAGTTCACCGAGTGGTCGTCGATGCCCACAATAACATCACCGTTGGACAAACCGGATTGTTCGGCGGCGCTGCCGCTGTTCACACGGTTGATCAGCACACCCTGGTTCACTTTCAGATGAAGGTCCTCAGCAATCGAGGCGTTCACGTCGGTGATCTGAATGCCCAACAACCCGCGCTGCACTTGCCCGAATTCCAGCAGATCGTCCATCACCTTTTTCACGAGGCTCACGGGAATGGCAAACGAATATCCCTGATAACTGCCAGACGACGTGGCAATGGCCGAGTTGATGCCAATGAGTTCACCCTGCAAATTCACCAACGCACCTCCGCTATTGCCGGGATTTACGGCAGCATCGGTTTGAATAAAAGCTTCCACCTGCAAATTGTTACGGTCTCTCAGGATGCCGATGTTGCGGGCCTTCGCACTGACAATGCCGGCCGTCACGGTGGAGTTGAGATCAAACGGATTGCCCACCGCCAGCACCCACTCGCCGGGGGTGATACGGTCGGAATTGCCATAACGCAAAAAGGGCAGATGACTGGCGTGGATCTTCAGCAACGCCAGGTCTGTGGTGGGGTCGGTGCCGACAAGCTTTGCATAGAAGCGCTGGTTGTTGTTCATCACCACTTCGATGTTGTTAGCATCCTCCACGACGTGATTGTTGGTCACGATGTAGCCGTCGTCGGAAATGATCACGCCCGAGCCGGACGATCGCGCGGGGGCATCCATATAAAACTCCAAAGGATTGACACTGAAGTCGCCGGGGCCATACGAGGTCCGGATGTGCACCACCCCGGCAGTAACCTGCTTGGCAGTGCTGAGAAAATCCATTCCCTCGGGGACTTTGTAAGAAGTGTCCGGCGCGTAAGCGGCCAGCACCGATTGCTGCCTGTCGGCAATGGAAGGATAGGCCGGTCCGGCAAGGTTGAAAAATTTTAGCGTGAAGATGGAACCGAGGACGCCCCCGATACACGCCGTCAACATGACGATAAGGATTAGAATTGATCGCTTCATACCGGGCCCTTTTTTCTGTCTCTGAAAACTTCTGCGGAGAGAGTAAGAAAGTTAACGTTTCTTTTTCAAAAACGATGGGAACGTCCATCCTTAACCAAAGATTTTCTTTGAGCTGAATTTTTCCCCCGTTAATCACTCAACCCAGGTTACCGGCGGTAAAAGGTGACGGCCTCACGAAAGTGGTACAACTGTCCGGAAACAAAAAAAGGCGCTCCTTTCGGAGCGCCTAACCACCTAACCTAAACCCTTACCCTTAGTTAACCTTGATGGTTGTCTTCACGGCCTTTTTCTCGTCCTTGGGGATAGCGATCTCGAGGATGCCGTTGTTATATTTTGCTTCGATCTTCGCAGCGTCGATGTTTTCAGGCAAAGAGAACGAGCGGCGGAAATTGCCATACTGGGTTTCTACCACGTGAACGTTGGCTTCTTTTCTCTCCTTGGAAAACTTGCGCTCTCCGCTGATGGTTAAATGATTCTCGTTCAAATCGATCTTGAAGTCTTCCTTGGCAAGACCGGGAACGGCCACTTGCACTTCATATGCCTTATCGGTTTCCACGATGTCGACCTTGGGCACGAAAGAATAAGAAGAGCCACCACTGCGGGCCACAGAATCGCCGAAGAAACGGTCGATCAAATTGCTGAATGATGTCGGTGTGTAATCATTAGCGGTGCTATAGCGTACGATACTCATAGAATTATTTTTTTTGGTTTGACATTCGTTTTTGAATCACTGACCTGGTATTAGGGAAAAGTGTGCCGGAGCGATTTTAGGGCATTTTTAATGCCATTATGTCTATTTTAGGCGTTTTTAAGCAATAAAAACAAGTCATAATGACACAAATCCACCTTAGGAGAATGCTTAAAAGGTGGGAATGACGTCAAATCCCATGTGATGCAAAATGTCGGGAGGGGCGCAAATACGGGTTGGTGGGTTTTAACCGTGAAGAAAGGAGGAAAAGGAGCGTCTCTGAGCGATCAATAGGCATACCGTTGCGGGAACGGAAGTCCATAAAAAAAGCCACCTGCTGTTGGCGCGGGTGGCTGACCTTTTGCTCCTCCTCTTGGACTTGAACCAAGGACCCTCTGATTAACAGTCAGATGCTCTAACCAGCTGAGCTAAGGAGGAATGCTTAAAAAGGAGTGCAATATTAAGGACTTGTGTGGGAAACTTCCAACCCCGGTGTGAAAATATTTTGCCAGGGTTCCTTCAAGGCAAAAATACTTGTTCCTGAGGGTGCGAAACCTTGTAGAAGTGGTTCCGTTCATTAACTTTGTAACTCAAAGTACTTTTAGATGAAAGAGATCCAGGAATACGAAAAAGACATCGCCTCCATCCGTGACATGATGGAGCGATCGGCCAAATTCATCTCCCTCACCGGCCTTTCCGGTGTTTTAGCCGGTCTGTACGCGCTGGCAGGGGCCACGGCGGCCTATTTCACGGTACATTACCCGATTTCGCCCCTCAAATTCCGGATCTACTCCGTCCGCGAGCCCGACACCCTGCTGAGACTCATCCTCATCGCCACCCTGGTGATCATCGCCTCGCTGGCCACCGGCCTTTTCCTGAGCTCCAAAAAAGCAAAAAAACAAGGCGTCAAACTCTGGTCGGCCGCCAGCCAGCGGATGCTGCTCAATGTGTCTGTCCCGCTCGTTTCGGGGGGCATTTTTATACTCATCATGTTGGCCACCGATCACTTCGGATTGGCAGCTCCGGCCAGCCTCATCTTCTATGGCCTGGCCCTCATCCAGGGAAGCGCCAACACCTTCGATGAGATCCGTTACCTGGGGTATTCCCAGATCATCCTCGGTCTCGTTTCGGCGATGCTCCCGGGCTATGGATTAATTTTCTGGTCGCTGGGCTTCGGGGTGCTGCACATCGTGTACGGCGCCATCATGCATAACAAGTACGACAAGTGAAGAACCCTTTCGAAAATCTGGATAAAGCTTTAGAACACCGCGTCCGCCTGCAGATCATGTCGGTGCTGGTCACGCACGACGGCTATGAATTCAACGCACTGAAAGAAGTGCTGAGCATAACCGATGGCAACCTGGCCTCGCACATCAAGGCTCTGGAGCGCGAAAAATACCTGACCGTGTCTAAGTCCTTTGTCGAGAAAAAGCCCAACACCAAATACAAGATCACCGAGCGCGGCCGAACGGCCTTTAAGAAACACCTCGATGCCCTGGAGGCCGTGGTGAAACAACAGAAATAAAATTTTTTTAGGTAGTTACTTTGAAATTGAAAGTACTTTTAAAATGACAAAGAAATTAAACACTCGCCTGCACGCCCTAAAGGCTTTGTTGTTCTGGAGCATCCGGCTCCTGGCGATACACTTCCTGTTGCTGTGGATGAAGGTCATGGACAGCCTGGCCGCACTGAAAGATCGTGTCCTTGCCATCGCTTCTGAGTTTTTCGTCCGTGTAAAAAGCAAACTTCCCAGTGTCAGCCTCTTCGCGATAAAAGCGCTGTTGGTCTGGATGAAATTCAAGAGCCGTGTGACTACACTAAAGGAACGTCCACACACCATGGTTTCTCAACTTCTCTCAAAAGTAAAAACCAAACTCCCCAGTGCCCGCCTCGCCGGCATGAAGGCTTTGTTGATGTGGATGAAATTCACACAAAAAATGAGGGGATTGAAAGCTTACTTATCTTCAATCTTCCCCCGGCTTCTTGCAAGGCTCAAACGCATTTCTCTCCGCGGTTTTTTTAAAAGCCTGCTCTCCCGCTACTTGTTGTATTTGATACTCATCAACGCCGTCCCGCTTTTCGCCCTGGGTTGGATTTACTTTGGCACCCTCGTCGTTCCGGCCAGTGTTCACTCCATTCATTCCTCTTCGTGGTGGATTATTTTTCAATGGGTGGTGATCGTTTTGTCGGTCGTGCACGGCGTGTTCTCGGTGGTTCTTTTGCGGATGAAAAAAATTACACAAGGCTACTTCTTTTCCCTGCTCGTCACAGTTTCTCCTTTCCTGTATGCCTACGTAGGATATGCCCGGCACGTGAATGGCTTTAGCGTCTCCGGCACGCTGCAGGCCTTCATCCCTTTTCTGATTGCCTATTCTAAAATTATTCTCGGCATGATCTCCTGAAATAACGTCCTCCTTAATCCGTATCACGATGAAAGTAAAAATGATCTTACCCGCACTCACCGAAGCCGAAAGTCCTTTCTGGCGGCCGATAAAATATTCCCTTTTCCCTCCGCTGGGTCTGGCCACGCTGGCGGCCTATCTCTCGCCCGACGATGAGATCGATCTGCAAGATCAGCATGTCGAAAAAGTCAACCTCAACGACACGCCCGACCTGGTGGTGATACAGGTGTACATCACCAATGCCTATCGCGCGTATTCATTTGCCGATCACTACCGGTCCCGCGGCATTTATGTCGTGCTCGGTGGGCTGCACGTTACTTCTTTGCCGGAAGAAGCCGCGCCACATGCCGATACCATTTTTCTGGGACCTGGTGAAGAAACTTTTCCAGCGTTTCTCAAAGACTTCAAAGCAAAGCGACCAAAGAAACAATACGCCTCTGCTGTCCGGTCGCTGGTGAACATACCGCCGATCCGCAGGGACCTGATCAAGCGCCACCTCTACCTCGTGCCCAATTCCATTGTAGTCACGCGCGGTTGCCCGCATCACTGTGACTTTTGTTATAAGGATGCTTTTTTCGAAGGGGGCAAAACATTCTATACGCAAGTGGTCGACGATGCCCTGGCGGAGATCGACCGCTTGCCGGGGCGTCACCTGTATTTTCTCGACGATCATTTGCTGGGCAACGCCAAATTCGCGTCGGCCCTTTTCGAAGGAATGAAGGGCATGAACCGCGTCTTTCAATCCGCCGCCACGGTCGATTCCATTTTGCGCGGCGATCTCATCGAAAAAGCCGCCGACGCGGGGATGCGCAGCTTGTTTGTGGGGTTTGAAACCTTCTCGCCTCAAAACCTGAAGCAAAGCAACAAGAAACAGAATCTTCAAAAAGACTATCGCAAGGCCGTGGACCGCCTCCATGCGCTGGGCATCATGATCAACGGCTCGTTTGTTTTTGGTTTGGATGATGATGACCGCGACGTGTTCAAGCGCACCGTGGAATGGGGTGTTCAAAATGGGATCACCACCTCGACCTATCACATCCTCACACCCTATCCCGGCACGGCACTCTACGCCAACATGAAACGGGAAGACCGGATCGCCTCCGATAATTGGGATCTGTACGACACACGCCATGTCGTCTACAAAACAAAAAAATTATCCGCCGAAGAATTGGAGGAAGGCTACCACTGGGCCTATAAAGAATTTTACACCTGGTCCAACATTGCGAGCGCCAGCCTCACACACGATTCGGCCAAGCATATGCTGAAACATTTCCTGTATAGCGGGGGTTGGAAAAAATTTGAGCCCGTCTGGAATTTTGTCATCAAATCAAAAAACCTCGGCGCGATGTTGCCGCTGCTGGAGTCGATCTTGTCGAAGGTGAAGAAGTCGGGAGCGAGGAGTCAGGAGCCGGGAGCCAGAATCCAGGAGCCAGGAGCCATACGGGAAAGAACTGAAGCAACTGGTGAGATGCGGGAGGCCACTCCCGAGGTTGCTTCGCCTTTAGCCCGCGCGGGTGAGATCCTTTCTTTCAAATAATAAACAACAGGTCTTCTTATCCTTTAACCAAAATCATAATACCATGGACACACTACCCACAACCGTGACCCTTAACATTTTCGAACGCATCAACCGGTGGATCCAGGAATCCATCATGGTGAAACTTTTCTCGATTGGCTTTCTCATCCTGGTGCTGCTCCTCCCCTCGCATTTGATCGAGGAAATGATCTATGAACGCGAACAGCGTGCCGACAGGGTGATCGACGAAGTGTCAGACAAATGGTCAGGGCCGCAAACCGTATACGGCCCGCTGCTGGTCATCCCCTACCGTTGGATCGAAACTTTCGATGTTGGAAAAGACGGCAAAGAGGCCAAGGAGATCGTGGAACATGTCGACAAAGCATTCTTCTTACCCGAGCAACTCAAGATCGACGGCAAAGTATCGCCCGAGGTCCGGAACCGTGGCATATTCGATGTGAGTGTCTACAAATCCGACATGTCGATCAAGTCCACCTTTGCCAAACCCGATTTCAAGAGTCTGGCCATTGCCGACGACATGGTGTTGTGGGATCAGGCCTACCTGGTCTTCGGCCTGTCTGACTTGCGCGGCATCAGCGACAATCCTGTATTTTCAGTAGGCGGCGTTTCTTTGGCCGCCGAGCCCTCCGACAACATCGGCGTTTACCATCGCGCCACACGCAAATCCGCAGACACAGAGCGCTACGTCCCCGACAACGAAAACGAGGGCTCCAAGACCTTGGGCGTCACCACGAAGCTGAACTGGACATCGGCCGAGTCGTTCAACGGCGATGTGGATATCAAGCTTCACCTGAACGGCAGTTCACACCTCGATTTTCTTCCTGTTGGAAAAACTACCCATGTGACGCTGAGCAGTACCTGGAAAGATCCCAGCTTTGAAGGCGAATTTTTACCGGAACCGCGCACGGTCACAGAAGATGGTTTTACTGCGAATTGGAAAATATTACACTTCAACCGCGCCTTCGCCCAACAATGGAAAGGCACCGACCAGCAGCTAAAAGGCGGTAGCTTCGGAGTGAAGTTGCTGATTCCGGTGGACCAATATCAGAAGAGCATGCGCACGTCGAAATATAGTATACTCATCATCCTGCTCACGTTCGTGGCGTTGTTCCTGGTGGAGATCACACAAAAAATCCGCATCCATCCGTTTCAATATATTTTGATCGGGTCGGCACTCATCATTTATTACACGTTGTTGTTAAGTTTCTCGGAGCACATTGGGTACAACATGGCCTATGGCGTATCCTCTGTGCTCACGGTTGTGTTGATCACGTTGTATTCGACTTCCTTCTTGCAGAGCCGGAAGCTGAGCGTGTTGTTGTCGCTCGTGTTGGCGATTTTCTATACGTTTATTTTTGTGATCATTTTGCAACAGGATTTCTCGTTGCTGTTGGGTAGCCTGGGGCTCTTCTGTATCGTGGGTGTGTTGATGTACTTCTCGCGTAACGTGAATTGGTATAAGAAGGCTGTGGAGTAGTGTCTGCGCTGGTGCGCCTTTGCGGAAATATTTCACCGCAAAGGCGCTAAGGCGCCCTCCTTCGCTAAAGCTTCGGCGGGCAGGCGCAAAAGAAAATGCTATTCTTTGTCGAGGAAGGGATAGCGATAGTCGGTTGGGGTGACGAAGGTTTCTTTGATGGTGCGCAGGGACGTCCAACGGAGGAGGTTCACTTTTGCACCGGCCTTGTCGTTGGTTCCGGAGCCGCGGGCGCCACCAAAGGGTTGTTGGCCTACAACGGCCCCCGTAGGTTTGTCGTTGATGTAGAAGTTGCCGGCGGAGTTCGTCAGCTTCTTCGTGGCGAGTTCTATAGCGTAGCGGTCCTTGGAGAAAATGGAACCGGTGAGCGCATACGGTGATGTGCTGTCTACCAGCTCCAGGGTTTGTTCAAAGTTCTCTTCGTGATAAACATAGATCGTGATCACCGGTCCGAAAATTTCTTCACACATGGTGATGGACAGCGGGTCTTTTGAAACGATCACGGTGGGCTCGATAAAATAGCCTTTCGATTTATCGGATTTGCCTCCGGCAATGATCTCGTTCAACGGATTCTGGCGTGCCTTTTCGATATAGCCCGTGATGGAGTTGAACGCTTTTTCGTCGATCACGGCATTGACGAAGTTGCCGAAATCTTCGGTGCCTCCCATTTTGAAGGTCTTCAGATCCTCCAACAAATATTTCTTTACGTCTTCCCACAAATTGGAGGGAATATAGCAGCGCGATGCAGCAGAACACTTCTGTCCTTGAAACTCAAACGCCCCGCGTGAAATGGCGGTCGACACTTCTTTGGCGTTGGCGCTTTTGTGCACCATGATAAAATCCTTGCCTCCGGTTTCGCCGACGATGCGTGGATACGATTTGTATTTATGTATGTTCTGTCCAATGGTCTTCCACATACCCTGGAACACGGCCGTGCTTCCGGTGAAATGCAATCCGCCGAAATCGCGGTGGTTGAAGATGATGTTGCCCACGGTGGGGCCATCGGCATAGATCAGGTTGATGACGCCGTCGGGCAGACCGGCTTCTTTCAATACTTGCATGATCACGTTGGCGGCATAGATCTGCGTGTAGGCGGGCTTCCACACCACCGTGTTGCCCATCATGGCCATACAGGTGGGCAAGTTGCCGGCAATGGCGGTGAAGTTGAACGGCGTCAAGGCAAAGGTGAAGCCTTCCAGCGGGCGATACTCCATCCGGTTCCAGACGCCGGGCGAAGAGGCGGGTTGTTCGCGGTAGATCTCCGTCATGAAATAGACATTGAACCGCAGGAAGTCGATCAGCTCACAAGCCGAATCAATTTCCGCCTGGTAAGCATTCTTGGATTGCCCCAACATGGTTGCCGCGTTGATCACGGGGCGATACGGTCCCGCCAACAGGTCGGCGGCCCTCAGGAAGATGCTCGCGCGGTATTCCCAGCTCAACTCCGACCACAGGGCCTTGGCGCCCATGGCGGCATTGATGGCCTGTTCTACGTGGGTGGCATCGCCTTCATGGAAATTGGCGAGCAGGTGTTTATGATCGTGTGGGGGTGTCAGGGGGCGGGTGTTCCCGGTCCGCACTTCGTCGCCGCCGATGTACATGGGGATGTCCAGTACTTTGCTGCGGGCGTCTTCGAGGGCACGCTTCAAGACAGCGCGCTCTTTGCTGCCAGGGGCATAGCTCAGCACGGGCTCGTTGCGCGGGTGGGGAACGTCGAAAAATCCATTTGACATATAGCTGTTTGGTTAATGAGTTTCCAGATTTAAACTAAAAAGCAAAGATAACGGTTCGTCTTCTCTTCAATCAAGGGTTTGATATCAGAGAATGTCGTACAATTCGTGCAGGTCCTCGATCTCGAAGTCCAGCGTCTGGTCGTGGGGGATCTTTTCGGGATTGAAAAAAACGGCGTCGATAGCCGCATTGCGCGCCCCGCCGATGTCGGTCACCAGGTTGTCGCCGATCATGATGGCTTCGTGGCTATCGATGCCGTTGAGGCCCAGCGCATAATGGAAAATCTCCGGGGCAGGTTTCTTGTGCCCTGCCTTTTGCGAGGTGACGATGTGATCGAAAAAACCCTGCAGGTTGCCCGAAGCGAGTTTCAGGTGTTGGATCTCTTCAAAACCGTTGGTGATCACGCTGAGGGCATAGTGTTCTTTCAAATAGGCCAACACCTCGTAGGCATTCGGCATCAGGTTTCCTTTTTTGGGGCAGGTGTTCAGGTATTCGTGCGAGATCTCGTAGCAAAGTTTTTCCTCGTAGGCGCCAAACGGCGTCAGCACTTTCTTGAAACGTTCTTTGCGAATGACTTCGCTGTCGATCAGCCCCTGGTCGTAGAGCACCCACAACGCGGCGTTGACTTCGCGAAATTCTTTCAGGAAATGCTCGTGGCTGGTCACCCCCTTGGCCTGGAGGTCGTATTGCGTGTAGAGTTCTTTCAACGTTTCGCTGCTGTTGGTCTCATAATCCCACAGCGTGTGGTCGAGGTCGAAAAAAATAACTTTGTATTTTTTGTTCGGTAAAACTTTTTCCGGCGTCATCGCATCAAGGTCTTTTAGGGTCGCTAAGTCTTTCTCTTTGCCATTCCTGGATCTGCAATTTGTTTACGGCCAGCTCGCGGTTGGTGAACAGCGTTTGGTAGGTCTGCTGGTCGCTTTGCAATTGCGGATCCTTGCGGAGAAATTGAAAGACTTGTTTGATGATGTCCTCCACGCCGTCTTTGATCTGGTAGAACACCCAGTGATTGTAGCGGCGGGTGTTGAGAATACCTGAGTTTTTCAGGTAGATCAGGTGGCGTGAGGTTTTGGCTTGGGTGAAATCCAGGATTTTTTCCAGATCAGAAATACACATTTCGCCATTCATCACAATCAGGCTCAGGATGCGCAGTCGAGATTCGTCGGCGCAAGCCTTGAAAATCTGCGAACCCAGCGTTAGATTAAAATTTTTCAGCCGCATCGGGGCACGATTTGTGTCGGCCCAAAGGTATGGAAATTAGGCTGGTAAATGCCTTATCTTTATATTTGAAAGTGACTATTAAACCTATTTTAGTGAAGTTGACAATTAAGAACGCCGCCGGAATTGCCCTCGTCATCGCATGTGTATTCGGGGCCCTGGACACCGCTTTTGCCCAGGCGCAGAAGAGGCGTGTGATACAGCTTTCGGGCGTTGTTTTGGAAGAAGATTCAGCCGCTAATAATAGCCGCCCCCTGGCGGGTGTGCACGTGTATGTGCCCAAAGCCGGTCGCGGTACCACCACCAACAACATGGGCTTTTTCTCGATGCCCGTGCTGGAGAAGGACGAGATCGTGGTGAGCATCGTGGGTTTTGAAAAACACACCTTCACGGTGCCGGAAGGCTCTCCCGAATATCAAACCCTCGTGATCACGATGACCTTGGACACGACGTATTTGCCAGAAGTGGTCTTTATGCCCTTTCCCACCGAAGAAGTCTTCAAACAAGCCGTGCTGGCCATGAACATGCCCGTGGACAACAACGGCATCGACAAACGGAATTTTAACCAGGAATTGATGGCCCTCATGCTGAAAACCACCCCCATGGATGGCTATCAGAACCAGCGCTATTACCTGGACCAATGGGCAGGATCGGCCAACAACCGCTTTCAACCCGTTTCAAACCCCTTCCTGAACCCTTTCAACTGGGCCAAGTTCTTCAGTTCCCTGAAGAAGGATAA
Source organism: Chryseolinea soli (assembly GCF_003589925.1). Lineage (NCBI taxonomy): Bacteria > Pseudomonadati > Bacteroidota > Cytophagia > Cytophagales > Fulvivirgaceae > Chryseolinea > Chryseolinea soli. Next base: position 543,456 of record NZ_CP032382.1, read on the forward strand.
GAAAAAGAAATAAGCTTTTAGAGGTACATGCTGGCCACTTTGCGCTTGCGCCACAGCGCAGCGCCAAACAGGCGGCGGGGGATCTTATTGAGATTGAGCTGCCCCAGGCTGGTCGACGACGTGTGCACCTGGAACATGGGCGTCACCTCGGTTTGATAGCCAATGAGCTTCACATGGACCGAATACATGCCCTGTGGCACATGGTCGAGCTTGAAATGCCCCGCGCTGTCGCTGGCCACGCCGCCCAGCAACGTGGAATCGTTGTATAGCAGCACATAGGCCTTAACAGGCTTTCCCGATTGAAAATCACTGATTTGACCGATTATAGCGCCCTGCGATTGGGCTTTCACAGTCGATAGCGATGCTATCACCATACCAACGAGCAACCCCACATTCCGTAATTTGCCCGTCTTGTGTTGAATTTTTTTTGCCTTCATTATTTTTTTTAAACGCAATGGTCGGAGCACTACCGGCTGTTCTTGCTTCTTTCAGTTGTGATGGCGGTAACCGAAAAAAGAAAAACAGGTCCGGCGGTGTCCGTTAAACCAAATACCAAAACTTAAAATATAAGGGAGTTACCGCTCCCATGACCCAAAAGTAGGTACTCGAAGCTGGTTTTAAAAAAAAGTTAGACCAAGCCGGGAGATTGTGAGATGAAACCGGGACCAAAAAAGATGAATGCGGGCTCCAAACGGCCAAAACTTATCAGATCAGATTTTTCGGATCGATGAACCGGTGAAGATTTTCCTTGTAGTGCTCGCTGATGGGCACCTGCACGTTGCCAATGCTGATCTTTCCCTTCCGGATCGACACCATTTTGTCGATCGACACGATAAAAGACTTATGCACACGAATGAACTTATCCCCCGGCAGCTTTTCGTCGATGGACTTCAGGCTCATGCGCGTGATGATGGGGCGCGACACATTGACGAGGAAGATCTTGATATAATCCTTCAACCCTTCGATGTAGACAATGTCGCGGATATTGACTTTCACCAGGTTGTATTCCGCGTTCACAAATAGATATTCGGCCACAGAAACCGCAGCGGGCGGTTGATTCTTCAGGTTGAAAAGCTCGTGCGCTTTGTTGGCAGCCTTCAGGAAGCGCTCAAACGAGACGGGTTTCAACAAATAGTCCACCACATCCAGGTTAAAGCCTTCCAGCGCAAAATGCTCATAGGCTGTGATGAAGATGACCATGGGCGGCGCCTTCACGGTCTGGAGGAATTGTATGCCGCTGATGCCCGGCATCTGCACGTCCAGGAAAATAAGGTCCACCTGTTCCTTCATCAGGACTTCGTGGGCCTCGAAGGCGTTTTTGCAACGCTTCACCAGGGTGAGGAAGGGCACTTTCGAAATGTTGTCTTCCAAAAGGTCGAGAGCCAGGGGCTCGTCATCTACGGCAATACAGCGCATCATTGTAAGATCAGTTTCAACTCCACCACATACCAGGGATCCGATTCATAGATATGCAATTCGTGCAAATCCTTATACAAAAGATCCAGCCGGCGGCGCACGTTCTGTATGCCGATGCCCGAGCTGGCGTCTTTAGTTTCCGATACCGTTCCATTGAATTTATTCCGCACACTAAACAGTAAGTTCTCGCCTTCGGTGGTCAGCGTGATCAGGATCATGGGATCTTTCATCATGCCGATGCCGTGCTTGAAGGCGTTCTCTACGAACGGGATCAGCAACATGGGCTCCACCGGCAGGTCGCCGCGTGTCGTCTTCACCTCGAAGCTCACGGGAAAATCCTTGCCGAAGCGCAGGCGTTGCAAATCGATATAGCTTTCCAGGTATTCGATCTCCTTGTCGAGCGTCACGCGCTTTTCGCTGCTCTCATAGAGCATATAACGCATGAGGTGCGAGAGTTGGATGATCACCGACTCCAGTTGGTCCGATTTCTTCCGCGCCAACGACGCCAGGTTGTTCAACACGTTGAACATAAAATGCGGGCTCACCTGCGAACGGAGCAAGCTCAATTCCGACTTCAGCGTTTCATTCTCGCGTTCTTTGCGCTCGCGCTCAAACTGCACACGGTCGCTGGTCAGCCGCAGCGCGGTGCTCAGGCCAAACACCAGCAGGAAATTCAACAATGTAAAATAAAAAGGCCGGCCGGGCCGGAAGGCATTGCCCAACACAAAATCGTTCACCAATTCGCTGGCCATGATCACCCCGACAAAACACAACACGATCGAAATCATGTAATGCACCCAGCTCTTGCGGGTGAGCACCCGGGGAATGAGCACGTACATGTTGAGGTAAAAGAAGGCCACCAAAAACACATTGAACACCAGCGTGTGTAGCCGCATGCTGTGCATATCGAACTCCCCGGGTAGAGGTCCGCCGCTGCCCGGTGTGTGGAGCCTGATGCGTTCAGGGTGCCGCAAGCGATTGCCGCGGGGGGCGCCCATAAAAAGAAACGGCAACAGGACAAACGTGACCCATCCCACCACGTGAAGGGAGATGATGAGCAAGCGGTTGAGCACTTGATTTTTCACGTTTACCATGCTGCCATTTCGCACAAAGTACTAATTTTTTAGCCGCCGGCTCAGTCCACATCGACGGCCGTGGGATCGAACATCCACAGGTCATCGAAACGGAGACTGGAGCTGCGGCCCGTGGCTACGTAGCCATAGTCGCCCAAGGCAAATCCTACGGCCGAATCGCGCACGGAACCTTCAAAGGAATTCTTTTGCGTCCAGGTGTCGGTCGAGGGGTTGTATTCCCACACACCGGCATCCAGTGTAGCGCGTGTGCCCAGCAGCACATAGCCTTTGCCGTTGATGACGAAGGTGACGCCCAACTGCCGTGCGATGGTGTAGCCCGAGTCGTTGGTGTCGGTGTCTACTGCATCATCCTGCAAGTCGTTCTTCACATTCCAGATGTCGTTCAGGGGATCGTATTCCCAGAACTGCTGGTTCAACACGCCGTTGTTCATACCGCCGCCCACATAACCCTTGCCGTCGATGGCAAAAGCAAAGGCGTTCACGAGCTTGTCGCCGCTGTAGCTGGCTTTCTGCGACCATTCGCCCGAGACGGCATTGTAGGCATACATATCTTTCAAATAGTTTCCGCTGGTACCTGCATCGGCACCGCCGTAGCCGGAGGTGACGTAGCCCACGTTGTCGATCGCGAAGGCGGCGGCTTCATAACGCGGCAAACCGGGGAAGTCGGCGATCTGTGTCCAGGTGTCGCCAACCGGATCGTACTCATAAAAATCTTTCAGGAAGGTCGTGCCATCGGAGCCGGTGCCCACATAGCCCTTGCCATTCGCGGCGAAGGCCACGGCCGCATTTCGCGCAACACCGGGGAAGTCAGCACGCTTGAACCAGTTGTTCTTGTCGGCGTCGTACATATAAAAATCTTTCAGCCACTTGTCGCCATCATAGCCCGTGCCCACATAAGCCTTGCCATCGATCACGAACGACACGGCGCCACTCCGTGCCACTCCTTCATAAGAAGATTTTTTGTACCACTCCCCCAGGTAAGTGGTGTCGGTTGAGGAGCTGCCGCACCCCATCAGGGACATACAGATGCGCAGGACCACGAGCAACGTAGCCCCCGTTTTCAGCACTCTTGGAAATTCTACACGTTTACGATTCATGATATGAAAAATTTGGATTTGGTTATTGTTCTGTACTCTTGCGCGTATACCATATCTTGAGCTTGACGCGGTACTTCGTACCGCTGTTGTTCACACCGAGATAGATCTTGTTCACTTTGGTGGTGAGTTCCGTTCCGGGAGGCATGAGCAGCAAACCGTTGTCGGTATTGCCTTCCGTGCCCACCAGGTTTTGCACGTACTGCGTGATGTTGAAGGTGTAGCCGCTGGAAGTCTGATATTCTTTATCCTCTGTGTAAGATGCCGACTGTCCCGCGCTCGGATTGTAGTCGGCCGAGAGTTGTGCAAGCGGCAAGTTGCTGCGATCGGTTTTAAAGATGGTCAGCGTTTTCGGATAGGGACGGTTTTTATCAAACGAATCTTTCACCGGCTCGATCAACAGCTGGGCCTGGTTCACCAACAAGGTCCCTTTGCCGTCGATGGTTTTGTGCACGTGGGGAAACCGGATCTTGGTCACTAAACCCGTGCCCGCCTGCACATACACCTGATCGTCGGAGGCGGTCGAGATCACCTCACCGGTAGTGGCAATGTCTTTCAATTTGGTGGCCGACCGGTCGGCCGTGATGCTCGAGTAGTTGAACAGCGACGAACTGAAAGCAAAGTCCTGGTATTTCTGCGTGAGCTTGTCCGCCGAATATTCTTTATAGTACAACCGGATCTTCATCCCATCGGTATTCAACCCTACCACGACCGCTGGCTGAGCCGAGGCGTTCTCGATAGAGACACCCTTGAAGTAGGTCAGGAACCGGGCGGTTTCCACTAAATCCGGAGCTTGCGCTTGCGCGCTCGTGAGCCATTCCTTGCCCAAGGCGTCGCTGAGGCGAATGGTGAGTGTGTCTTTTGCGTTGGGCCGAAAGATCACCTGGCGGCTTCCCAAGGGGGTAGATTCCACCGGCGTCTTCGTGGTGTTGTATAAGCTGGCTGCCTTATATAAAGCAGAGTACTGTCCTTCGTTGTACCAGTAGAAGGGCAAAGCATAGGTCTTGAAATCTTTCGTCACACGGTGCACCTCGATGGTCTGGGCCTGTGTGGTGTCGCCATAGTAGTAGCCGGAATGCGCTATCCTCAAGACCAGTGAATCGAAGAAGGCCACGGTGGCCGGCGTCCAGGTGGGATTCGTTACCTGGATGTATCCTTTGGCCGTGAGGTTGCCCAGTTTCGGATCGGAGTAGCCTCCCATCAACAGGGAACCGGTAGAGGAGGTGGGAATGGAATCCAGCAACACGGTCGATACCTGGACGGTCGTGGTGTCAACCACCATCATTCCAAAATCGCTGCTGAAATTGCTGCCTAAACCAAGCACACCCGGATCGTGGTCGCACCCAAGGCAAATGACCAGCAAACCGATAAAGAAAATATGAAGTCGCCACCGCATAATACAGATTGAACCACGAACTTGGGGGTTTCAGGGTAACCGACGAAAAGGAATAGATAACGGGACCGGATGTGTAGACCAAGGTAGAAAATGACACGACCGAAATTTTTCTGTTGCCCTACCCTTTTGGCGGTTAAAATCTTATTCCCTATTATTGCAGCCCTGATTTGAAGATCAGGAAAAATTCGGGGCGTAGCGCAGCCCGGTTAGCGCACCACGTTAGGGACGTGGGGGTCGGAAGTTCGAATCTTCTCGCCCCGACTTCGCCCGCTTTTCCTTAAAGGGATGAGCGGGCGTTTTTTTTATATACCCTTTCTGGCCAGCCTCTTGCCACGACGGCTTCGTCGGGCAAGCCCGACTTTAATCCCAAAAAAATTGTACGGAGACGACCTCGTCAGCCAATCTCACTTTCTTAGATGTATAGGCGGGCTCGCCCGCCAAAGCTCCGCTTCGGAGCGACGGCGGGCTTAAATCCCAAAAATTGTAATGAGACGACCTCGTCACTCGGTCCAGCCTTCTTAAATGTATAGGCGCACTCGCCATTATAGCTCCGATTCGGAGGACGGTAAGACCAACAAAATTTTTCTATTCCCACCCCACCCAAAATATTCGTCGACACATTTCGCTCATTCATCCATTTATCACAACCATGCGCCGATTATACAGAATAAAAACCGTCCTGATTTGAGAGCGAGTGATTTAAGCCATCCCGAATTGCTTTTTTTTAACCCCGATCAACCCAATCCTAATTTTCTGCGGCATTTGCCGGCATGGGCAAAACTTTATAGGAGTCCGGATGACTATATGCTGTACATGTTACAACAATCACTTTTCTCAAAATAAGAATTTGGCTCAACATGGAACTGCTGAAACAGCCTAAATAAGGCATTTTGACCGTTGGCATTGGTTTGGCAATACTGCAACTCAGAAAACAGTAACAAAACAAAAATGAAAACGCTTAAAACTCTTGTCCTTCTTGTAGCCCTGATCACCGGTTCGCAACTCGTTCAAGCCAAAGATAACACGTGTTCCTGCATCGAGGTGCTCTCCATAAAACGCGACATCTTCTATTTCAAATCCACCGAAGATTTCACGGGCGCCACCATCGAAGTATACTCCTTCGGCAAACTGATCTTCACCGACACGTTAGTGCATCGCAAAACCCTGATCGACTTTTATTTCGAAAAACCCGGCGAATACACCATCAAGATCATTAAAGGATCGAAGGTTGAAGAATTTAATTATCTAAAGCACTCTCCCTCACCTTACCCTGATTCCGAAACCGAGCACCACGTACAAATTGGATAATAATATTTCGTGAAGTAGCCCATCCACCATACCCGGACCACACACGGTCCACCCAAAAGCGTAAAATCCTTTACGCTTTTTCCCGTTAGCAAAAACCACCAAGCCTCTCACACTTCATCCCCCACTGGCAATACCTCCCATCGTCCAATCCGGTCATGATGCAGGCCCTTGATAAAAGTTTATACAGCACCGAATCAATGCCCATTTGGCGGCCCCCCTCGGAGACCTCGGGGCCGGGCTATCCGTTCCAAGTCCGTCCACGCGCACAACCCCACGACGAAAAGCCACTCCTTCATCAAGCATCACCCCCACCGACAAAATCCCCCCATGTTCCCCACCCACTTCGGGCTTTCCACTCCTATCCCTGGCCGAAGCCCCATTGATGCCCACCGCCACTGTTGTTGGTGTCCCACCAACAACATCATTCCCTTTACCAACCCTCTATCATACCTCCACCAAGAATTGACTTGCCGCGATTGTTTAATATTTCACCAACGAGAAGATCAAAAAGAAGCACGACAAAGCAACACACTATCATCACAGAGAGACCTGCTGCCAAATACAACAAGAGAAAGTCCACCAGCTGAAAACACAACAACGAAAAAAAGAGAAACACCAAGCGTAGAAAGCCAGACAAACACCACCGAAAAAAAGAATCAAAAGTCCGTAAAGCCATTCGAAAAAAACGCGTTCGCAAAGCAGTCCTCAAGGGTAAAAAGCGACTCTAAAAACGACCTGTTTCTTCCCGCTTCCCGGGGGAAAATGAAAAAAAAGTAAATTATTTTATCGTCATAAAAATCCACTGTCATAGGGTTGTCAGTACGTGTGAGTTTCTTTGTATAACAAACAACAAAAACCGAAATTAACCCCTAACGCATATGACAACCGAAATGGAAACTCCCACGCAAACCAAGATCCTGTCAACGCTCGTGCACGACATGGCCGTCTACAACCAATGGGCCAACCAAACCCTGGTAGACTATCTGCGTCAAAAGCCTGAGGAACTTCTTTATCAGGAAGTAGCCTCCAGCTTCCCCGGTCTCAAGGCAACGATAGAGCACATCTGGGACACCCAACGTTTCTGGCTCTGCGTGATCCAAAAAACCACCCCTCCCACCTCGTTCCGCTTCGAGCCCTTCCAAGGCACGGCAGAAGAAGCATTCGAAGGCCTCATGGAAAACTCCAAAGCACTCACCACGTTCATCCAATCGCTCGATGATGCAGGTCTGCAGGAAGCGGTCAACTTCGACTCTCCCTGGGTGAAGGGCACCCAAGCCCGCTTCGAATTCATCCACCAGGTTCTCAACCACAGCACATATCACAGAGGCCAAGTCGTGACCATCGGGCGCCAACTCGGCTTCACAGATGCGCCGATGACGGATTTTAACTTCTACTTGATGATGGTGAAAGGGAAGCACTGAGAAGCGTTTTTGCTTCCCGGATGGTACTCACACAAAAAGGTGTGCACTTCGGGACTTCGTTTTGAACGGTTTCGCGCCATGAGCGCGTGCACTTTGTAGATAGCCCGAGCTTGGCGCGAGCGCGCGTTGTGATCTTAAACCCCAGGCTAAAGCCTGGGGTTATTCGTTTGCGGCCTAGTGCAGAAGTTAAGGGCCATGGCCCGAGGGTTTCGATAATAACCAAGGCTCGACGCTAAAATCAAACAAGAAAATCCTCGACATCAAACGAATCGGTAATTCGCCGTCAAGTAGAATATCCGAGGGGTTAACTTTATGTTGATTTTGCATTTCATACTAACCCCAGGCTTTAGCCTGGGGTAAAGCAAACCGCCAACACAACGTGCCGCGCTCGCACGGACTACAACGTGCGAACGCGCACGGCACGAAACGCTCCAACTGCTTTCCAACGTGCGCACCCTCGCACGACCGGTCCCTGCTTGGGAAACCCTTTCAGGGTTCAACGCCGTGCGGGTCCAATGTCCCGTCAGTTTCACTGACGGCCATTGTTCGAAAAGCCTTTCAGGCTTCAATACAAAAAAATCCCCGATTGTGAATTCATCCACTCGAGACTCAATGGCAATGTTCATCCGATGGGATCGCGTTGGCCAGCGTTCCTACTCACTCCTCAACGACTCGACCGGATTGGCCAACGCTGCTTTCACCGCCCGGAACCCTGTGGTGAGTACAACGATAAACGCAGCCAACGTCGTCGCCAGAATAAAAGGCATGGTACCGATGGATGTTCTGTAGGTAAACTCCTGGATCCAGCCATTCAGGAAGTAGTAGGTAACAGGCCATGCCACCGCACTGGCAATAAGGAGTAACACGACAAACTCCCGGATGAGCAGGAAAGAAACATGGCCCACGGACGCTCCCAACACTTTTCGAATTCCGATTTCCTTTGATTTGCGTTCGGCCGAGAACGAGATCAATCCAAAAGTGCCGAGGCACGCGATGATGATGGCGAGACCCGTGAATACGCTAAACACTTCTGTGAATTTCTGTTCGGCCACATACTGTTTTTCAATATCATCATTGAGGAAGGTGAAGGAAAATTCGCGATTGGTAACATACTTCCCATAGATCTTCTCAACATGTGCCAGTGCCGACGTCAGGTCTGCTTTATCTACCTTCAGATAGATCCAATTAAACGCTCTTGGATTAAACACGAAGATGATCGGCGGTATCTTGCGATGGAGCGACTCGAAGTGAAAATCATTCACTACACCCACCACCGTATACTTGGTATTGCCGAGCTGCATCCACTTGCCAACGGCCCCTTTCCATCCCAACTGCGTCACGGCCGATTCATTCAGAATGATCGAAGAAAGGGTGTCGGACGGAAAGTTTCTTGAAAAGTTTCGGCCTTCCACGATCTTTGCTTCTATGGTCGTCAGAAAATCATAGTCGATGCGAATGATCTTCATGGACTTGTTCACCTCTTCGTCGGCATTCACATCCTGGGCCGTGTAGCCGGTGCTGTTTCCGATCCACCCGGGCATTCTCATGTTGGAGAGTCCTGCCTTCCTGATCGCCGGGTTCGCGAGAAGCTCTTGGGTGAACACATCGATCCGGCGTCTATCCATCGTTTGTAAGGGGACGGATATCAGCATGTCATCATTAATGCCCAACGATTTGTTTTTCATAAACGTCCACTGCTTGAGCACGATGGCAGACGAGGCGATGAGGCCAATCGAGATCACAAATTGCAACAATACAAGCCCCTTCCTGAACACCAGGCCAAAGTTTCCGCCACCACCACTGTTCTTCATATTGTTCAAGGGCTTGAAGGAAGACAAGACCAGGGCGGGATAGAATCCGGAAACCAACGCGATGATCGCGAGGGAAATCAAAAGACCTGAAATTATCCCGGGGCTAAACAAGACATTCCGGGATATTTCCTTCCCGGCAAACTGGTTGAACTGCGGCAGGAGCAGGAACGAAAACAAGATGGCGAGCAAGATCGCGATGGCCGTCATCACAAAAGATTCTGCGAAAAACTGACCCATAAGATCCGGTCTTTTTGCACCGAGCACTTTGCGCATCCCCACTTCTTTTGCTCTGCGCATCGACCTTGCCGTAGTGAGGTTCATGTAATTGACACACGCGATGATCAGGATGAATACCGCCACCACCGAGAAGGTATAGATGCGGGTGAGACTTCCGTTGGCTTCGAATTCGCGCCCGATGTTCGATTGAAGGTGAATCGATCGAAGGGGCTGGAGAAACATCTTGAAGGTCGTTGACTTCCAGAAGTCGAGGTTCTTGTTGATGAACTCCGGAAAAGTAGCCTCTATCCTCGCGGGATCGGCACCGGGTGCCAGCCGGGCGTAGAGGTATTGAGAGTCCCAGCCGACGTTGGTGAAAAGTCCCTCGCCAACCACCTGCCTCAGCGTTTCGCCGGAGATCAGAAAGTCGAAATGAAAATGTGCGTTGGAAGGCATATCCTTCATCACCCCGCTCACCTGCAACTCGATGGGGTAATCGCTTAGTTTAAAGATCTTGCCCATGGGATTTTCGGTCCCAAAGTATTTGCCCGCGATCGACTCCGAGATCACCACTTTATTGGGGCCTTTCAAGGCTTCCGCTGTATTTCCCTGGATCAGGGGGAAGCTGAACAGTTTGAAAAAATTATCATCCACCCAGGCCAACCGCTCTTCTACAATTTTTTTGTCGCCATACTCGAATAAGGTATTATTATCCGGCATGATCCGGACGAGCTCTTCCACTTCGCCATAGTTATTCTTGATGAGCTCGGCGGTCTTCCAGGCATTGGAGGCGTAAGGCTCCCATACGCCCTGTCGCATGTAGGCGGCAGAAACCCGGTAGATGCGATCGCCATCGCTGTGGAACCTGTCGTAACTCAGCTCATCGGAAATAAAAAGATAGATCAGGAGACAGCAGGTGAACCCCAAGGCCAGCCCCGAGACATTGATGAGGCTATAGAGTCGCTCCCGGTTGAAGACCCTGAAGGTTATGGTCAGATAATTTTTATACATACCCATTCGGTTTAAATCTTGAAACCCCTGCGGCTGACGGACGATACCCGGTCTGAAAAGCAGCAGTATGTCGACGAGAAATTTGAAGTCTGCTTTTCGCTTTGACATTCTCGTCAAACGCTTTCGATAGACTTCAATCAGATCGCCTTCGATCGTATCCACCAGGGCGGGACGGCAATAGCCCCGGAAAAAACTCAGGAAGACGCGCGGCGGCAGTGGTTTCATTTTCAAAAAAGACCGCTGAGTTCAAACACCACCTTTGGAATTGCCTTCCACATTTTCTCGCGGCTTTCCTTGGCGTATGCGATCGCCTTTTTTCCCATGGCCGTGATCTCGTAATATTTCCGGGGTCGACCCGCCCGTTCCTCGGTGGCCTCTCCGTTCGCGGACCGGATATAACCTTTTTCCTCCAACCGCAGGAGCGCCGCATGCAGCGCGCCCATACTCACCTCGCGATCGAGTTGCGCCTCAATCTCCTCCTTGATGGAAACACCATAGGCGGACTTGTGCAGTATGGCGGTAGCCAGCAAAACGATCTCCTCAAACTCGCCGAGAAAGTATTTCCGCATAAACAGGAATAATATTTTCTAAAAGAAGGAATAATAATGATGCCAAATCTAAAGCATGAGAATTTGAGGGCAGGAAGGCGGTTTATCAACCCCGCTGCTGTTCAGAACTGAACGATTCTTTATCGGAAATGAAACGATGTCTGCAACGTCGGGATAGGACGCGGGCCTTACGATCAGAAATCTTGAATAACCCCGGACTTTAGTCCAGGGTACAGACACCTACTTATGACGGGCTTTAGCCCTGACTTTCCTCTCCGTATGTATCGCCGTCAGCCCAATCATCGGCGTGGTCAGTCCGCCAGTTGGCGGACCTTGATAGGATCTGGCTTATGTACCCCGGACTAAAGTCCGGGTTTTTCTTTTCATTTATGCTATCATCTTCGAAAGAGGCGTACATAGACTAAGGCTTTAGACCCGGGGTTAACCGACTCATCGACGAGCGTGCGCCGCGAACCGATATTTATTGAGCGTATGGCGATGTTCATCAATAACCATGAAAAGGTTTCCCTGTACGCTATCGTAGACCACCACACTGCGATCTTGTTGATACACGATCGAAACCGAAAACAAAATTCTGTACATTTGAAAACTATCCCACAATTACCGATGAATGTCAAACTGAGGTGTCGGATCATTTCATCGTTACGGAGAAGGGTTATGTGAGTTTTGCGAATGAAAACTGTGAATTATCCCGAGTTTTAAATCATGTATTGGATTAAAATTGTTGTCTGCCTATTTTCCATAGTCTGGGGTACCGTACATCTCGTAGATGGGGTTAGGAATAAAAAGTTTAGAGGCATCGCCAGGCCAGGACCACTGAAGTTAATCATGGGGGCCGGGCCTTATTATGAAAAAGCCTTAAACTTTTCTGTTGGTGGTATTTTGGTGCTTGTGGGGATAGTCTTATCACTCGAATTATTAAGAATAATTTGAATTTTCCACCAACCCTAATATCCTCTGTGAGAATATCTTGCGGCCTTTCGATGAAAAAAGCAAAGAAATTTGCTCATTATCAAATTAGTCATACATTGGTCTGTTTCTGATTTTCACTAAGAAAGGAATGCATATGGTAGATGAAAACAATGCTATAAACCTTACAGCAAATGAAGTCATGACCCTTCAATCTGATCGATATAATGGATATATATATCGTACTATACCCGGAGAAGATGTTTTACGCGGAGGACGAATGTATACTCCTATAGGCACTCCTCTAGAGATACAATATGAGAGATTCAAAAGCATCTATAAAATAACATTAGCAACAGGTACGTATAAACAAACCACTGAAATTTAATTCCTAAAAGATCAGCCTGATAATCGGGTTGTGCGATAGAATCCATTCTCTCATCTACTGAATATTCAAAAAAGTTCTAATTGAGGATGCCGTAAGGCAAACCCCTTATTGTGCATTTCCAGCAATTGAAATGTTGGCTCGCGAAATGAAGTGATCAACGATGCCTGAATTTTCAATTTAGGGAACTTCAATTCGAATTAATCTCCAAATTTTAAAAGTAAAGCGAATCGCTCGATATCGACAAAGATCGAGGAGATGAATGGTACAATTGTACTACGTCGGAATCCCGGTCTATGTAGATTTTTGTTCATAGTTTAACAAAAAAAACTTATGAAGAAAGCCATACTCATTACCGGATTTAATAACTGGGGAAAAACAAGAATTATCAATCATGCAAATCTATTCAATGGAAGAAACTATAAATGGGGTCAGACCTGCCGCATCAACGGTATAAACTCAGAATTTATCGTGGAGAATCACTCTAATGACGACTATGTTGGGAAGAATTGGATTAAACAATTGCAAGCCAGAATTAAGGAGGTAGAGAAAAACCAACACAATGAAAATTGGAATTTGTTCACAGCCTTATGTCCATCTCTGGAAAACAACAATAATTTCATCCATTTACTAAATGATGAAATGTTTGCTGACTATGAAAAGCATTTATTTCTCATCAAGTATAAATGGGAAAATCACGCAGAACTTATCATCAAAAACATTCAAAGCAAACTACATCTCATACCCAATGCCTCTAGTTATGTAATAGATCAAGATGCCAATATTGCCAATCCGGATGACAGGACGGACGCCAAAACCCTTGCGATATACAATATCCTTCGAACAATATTTCCATAAAACACTAATTTGAACTACAGGCCACAAACAATTGCATCAAAACAATTCTAGCTGTGAAATTGCCTTAGGATGAAAAGTTCCAATGATAACGAACGGATTTGGCATGTTCCTAGCGTGAAACTCAAGAGTAGTTCCCAGAAATAGGTGCAAATCTTTGGTCCTGGCAAAGTCATCAAGATACTTTGCCCTAACATCCGCCTTTGCCAACGCCTCGTCACCGTGATGATGATCCAATTGACGCCAGTACAAGGCTCCTATTTCCCAGTCCTCTATCATCAAGGTACTTTCTCTACCGTCGTTATCTTCAAATGTATACGAAAACTTATAGGGAAGTTTCTTCACAACTTCGGCCTCGGTGGTCGTTGCTGTAGCAAAAATATTGAGCTGCCGGAGGCTTGCCAATTTATCTCCATCCCAATTGCGCTCGACTTCCTCAATGAGAAAATCTTTGATGATCGCAGGTTTGAATACGGCCAGCGATGTACTGATGCCTTTTATTTTAGCCTCCGCAATTAGTTCAGTGAGATTGTAATAAACTTTACGAAGCACCAATTTCCTTCGCTCCATCCAAGCGCCACCGTCAGCTGGCACTTTGACGATTGGTTTTACCTCGGTTTCAAGAGATTGTGGCCTGAAGCTCTCGGGGCGAAAATCCTTTTCGTTCTTCACCAAGTCCAGCTCTATCCATTGATATTTCTTGTACTGCTGAGCGTATGGCCGTTGACGAAATTGAATGGGGTAAATTCTAATCCAAGTGCCATCTTCACGGAAACCCGCAGTGCAGACGAGCTCTTCGTATTTTGTTGATAGGGTTGGATATGTTTTAACGGCAATAAGAACCCGGGTAACGGCCATATGTTTTTTAAATATGTTTCAATTCATATTCAAAGCCAGAACGTTTTGCAATGGCCTCCGCCAACGGTTTACGATGACACTGACAAATATTGGCTTCAAAACATGTGAGGGCTATTCGCTTATGTTGTTTTAAAAGTTCGAGAATGTTGTCCTGGAATTTGCCGGTTTGTGGAAGGTCGTCGCATCTATAGGCAGCAAACAGCTTATCATAATCGGCTTGCGAATTGAGCGTCTGCCTTTTGGCGGATTTAATGCCGACTTCCGGCACATGGACATATAGAATACCCAGATTCTCACAACTCCTCTTCAATTGGCTTTTGGAAAACCCGAACTTCATGCTGATGGGATTGTTTCGCACGTCTACCAACACCTTCACATCGTTTTGCACCAGGCGCATGAGGTAATTTTCAAATGAAATCCCTTCGTACCCAATCGTGAATAGCGTGGTGCCATGTCCCATGGGGCGGGACGATTCAACCCGGCCATATTCTTGCTTCGTTAAAAGCTCCGGGGCCTTTGTGCTGTTGATGGCATAAAGGGGATGCGTAAGGTATATGTGCCGCATGAGGTCATCGCTATTGAAATGACCATAAGCATTTTTGACACGCATCAAAAACGCTTTGTCGTCGGCTTTGAGCTCACTTAGATAATCTATTTCATCAATCTTTGAAATATGCGTCTTGTCTTCGGCCACCTGTCCACGTCTTGCCATGGCGGCGATGTCGGCGGTGAGGGAGTATGAATAGCAGCCGTATTTAAAGGGAACAAATTCAAATACGGGGTTCTTCTGCTCCAGCGTGACGAGGAACACCAGCTTCTGAACGCTGATCTTGTCTAACCGGTTCTTATACAACTGGAGTAACCCTAAAACGATCTTTCTCCGATAAAACATGTCACAAAGTTAATCAAGTTTTTCCCTATCCAAAAAGGATCATCGCCGCAGGAGGTCCTTATGCTGGCCTGTATCCTATTCAAGAAAGACCACTAAGGCTCTACCATACGACAGTAACCGTCACTACTGCAACAGCAACACTTTCAGTCACACCAGCGCGCCCTACCATGACAGTAGCAACCGCTGCAGAAACGATAGCAACGTTCTCGGTAGCCACAACAATGCCTGCAGTCGCGTCGGCAATTCTTTCCATCGTGCCAGCAATTCCCTCGGTCGCGTCAGCAATGCCTTCAATCACGCCGGCAATTCTTTCAGTAAGCGCAGCAACCGCTACACAGACGTCAGCAACACTTTCACCTTCA
This sequence comes from Chryseolinea soli, assembly GCF_003589925.1. Lineage (NCBI taxonomy): Bacteria > Pseudomonadati > Bacteroidota > Cytophagia > Cytophagales > Fulvivirgaceae > Chryseolinea > Chryseolinea soli. Next base: position 559,053 of record NZ_CP032382.1, read on the forward strand.
GCTTGATATTTTTTCTGGCACGATTCCATCCCCAGCCAACGATATATCGTCGCTGCGACGAAATATCGTTGGCTGGGTAGGGATGAGTAGGCCTTGCTGGGGGTAAAAAGGCGGTTTTGTTTTGGCCTGGACCTTGCCATAGGGATTTGAAATTTTCTAAATCATTACCAAAACAAAAACAAGGTCGTTATGAAAAATTCCAAAGAATACGGTCACGAAAAGAACGTTGCCAATTTCAATCTGCTCATCTCCGAATGCAAAAGCCTGGGAGCACTCTATGTTCCCTCCAACGGCGACCTCACCGTGGACAAGCTCACCGAACTTGCCACACGCGCCAAGTCCACACTGTTGGCGCAAGGCACGGCCAAGTCGGAGCTTGACATGGCGGTCAACATGAGGACCACACTGTTTGAGGGTCTGCCCAAGCTCATCACCCGCATTTTCAGAGCGGCGCGTTCGGCTAAATTTTCGGACAAAGATCTGAAGGATATGCAGGAGCATATTCGCAAGATCAGGGGTACGCGGGCCAACAGCAAAGTGACCAAAGCAAAAAAAGAAGCCAAGCTTTCCACCACCCCGCCCGACGGCGAACCGGTGGCCGCACCGGCGACGGTCTCTGTTTCTCAAAAGGGTTTCGACAACCAAATCAAACACTTCCGCGAACTGGTGGACGGTCTCAAGATCAATCCCCTCTATAAACCCAACGAAGAAAAACTAAAGGTCGAGACCCTCACCAAGCTGGTCGACGACATGGACGCTCAAAACCAAAGATCGAAAGAAGCCTACGTCACGCTCTCTAACCTGCGCCAGCAGCGCGATGCGTTGCTGTATAAAAACGGTGCGGGTTTGTATGATATCGTGATGGCTGTAAAGGATTATATCATGTCGACTGAAGACACTCCGCAGAGCGCGATCACGCGCATAAGGAACATTTCATTCAGGCGATTGGACTAAGGATTGGGATTCAGGTTTGTTTCGTTGATTTAGGAGCCGCAGGCTGCGCAGGTTTGTTTGATAGCACTTCGCGTGGGCCGGGCTCCTTCGTCATGCGTCATGTCGCAGGCACGAGTGCTGTAAAAACCTACGCCAGAAGTTCAAGACATCCCGAACTTCGAGAGCACGAAAAGAGGCGATGCTTCGCATCTGATAAAACGAAAACCGGCAAACCTGATAGACCCGTCGCCCCATCTCAAATACATCACACGGATTCAGTGAGCTATCCACGGGGTTCCTTGAACTCGGGCGAAGCCAGAGGAAGGGCGCGCCTGCGGAACGACGAGTTTTGTTGAACGTGCAGAAGTACTTCCTCATGCCCTCCAATCCTTGTTCGCCTCCGACCGCCTTCGTTCACCCGCGGGCGAAAAAATGCCGATAAGGATTGCAAATCACCCCATTTAGCTGTTTGTTGCCTGGCATACTTATTGGAACGCTACCGGCATGATCAAAAATTACTTTCTCATTACGTTCCGCAGCATGATGAAGAACAGCCTCTTCGTCACCATCAACATCTTTGGTATGGGCGTGGCCATTGCGTGCTGTATTGTTGGATACTTTGCTTACGACTATGATGTGACCTTTGATGGCGTGCATCAGAACGGGGAGCAGATCTACCGGGTCAGCGCGGTGCGTGAGTTTGAAGGGGCGCTCACCCGTTTTGGGTATGCTGCGTTGCCGTTGGGCGATGTGGTGGACAAGACTCTCCCGGATGTGGAGCAGTCGTCGCGCTATCTTTTTTCGACGTCGAACTTTAAACGGGGGGACGATCTGTTTGCGTCCAACCTCAGCTATGTGGACCCCGACTTCTTCCAGATGTTCTCGTTCGATTTTATTGCGGGCGGGGCTTCGGATCTGTCTGACAAAAGCAGTGTCTTTATCAGCGAGACGATGGCCGTCCGCTTGTTCCGCACGCCGGAAGAGGCGCTTGGCAAAACCATGACGCAGGTGTATGGCCGCGAGGAAAAGGAAGTGAAGATTGCCGGCGTGTTCCGCGAGCAGCCCATGAACTCGAGCTTCTACAAAAACGAAGGTTCGGCCTTCATGCATGCAGACAACTATAAAGATGAATTTCCCGCGATTCACGAAGACGATTGGCGGCGTGAGAGCACGTTGTTTGTGCGGGTCAACAATCCTGTGCGGGTGAGCACGGTGCACCAACAACTGCAGGCCTACATCGCGAACAATAATAAAGTGCGGGAAGATTTCCAGGTGAAAGAATTTGCACTCGACCCTTTCGCCACGATGGCGCATCGCGACCGCGCGGAAAACGTGCAGGCCTATACGTGGGCCGCTCCTCCGCAGGCTGCCATTGTGGGCTCTATGATCATGAGCGTGTTGATCTTGCTTATTGCGTGCTTTAATCTTACGAATACGGCGATTGCCATTTCTTCCAGGAGACTGAAAGAGATCGGCATCCGGAAGGTGATGGGGTCCATGCGGGCGCAATTGGTCTTCCAGTTTCTCGGAGAGACCACTTTCATTTGTCTCCTGGCGCTGGTGGTGGGCCTGGGTTTTGCCGACTTGCTCATCGCGGGGTGGAACATCATGACGGCAAACCACATTCATCTTGAACCGCATTATTTCAGTAGCCCTGGGTTCCTGGCTTTTCTTTTTGGCGTGTTGTTCTTCACCGGCCTGCTGGCCGGAAGCTATCCCGCGCTTTATATCAGCCGCTTCAAGCCGGTGACCATTTTGAAAGGCAAGCTCAAGTTTGGGGGCACCAACTATTTTACACGCACGTTGCTGGGGCTGCAATTTGCCATTTCGCTCATCACCATCGTGAGTGCGTTCGGGATTCTCCAAAATGCGCGCTACCAACAAAAATATGATCTTGGTTTTGACGTGCACGGTTCGGTCATCGCCACGGTGAATGATCAAAGCGAGTTCGATACATATCGCGATGCGTTGCAAAAAAATCCTGAAATACTTTCCCTTGCCGGCGCACGCAGCGGCATCTTCTCGAATCGCGCACACGAACCGGTGAAATACCAATCGCTGCAAGCCGAAGTCGACATCATCGAAGTGGGCGACAACTACCTGAACACCCTCGGCCTGAAACTTCTGGAGGGCCGCGACTTTATGAAAGACTCCGAGACCGACCAGCGCGAGTCCATCATCATCACCCAAAGGATGGCCAACCTCTTCAAGTGGGATAAGCCTTTGGGAAAGGAAATTATCTGGAAGGACACGCTGAAGTTGTATGTCGTGGGCGTGGTGAAGGATGTTTATACGCAGGGGCTGTGGCGAGAGATGGAGCCGATGATGATCCGCTATGTGTTGCCGGCGGAATACAACCAGGTGGTGGTGAGCACGAAGGCGGAGAAGGTGTCGTCGGTCAATGCCTATATGCGGGAGCAGTGGGGTAAGGTTTTTCCGAACCGGTTGTATAACGGCTACATGTTGTCGGCTGAATTGGAACAGACGATTGCATTGAACATGAGCATCGTTTATGGCTATGCGTTCCTGGGCGCGATCGCGATGTTGTTTTCAGCTACGGGGTTGTATACGTTGGTGTCGCTGAATATGATCCGGCGCATGAAGGAGATCGGCATTCGCAAAATTGTGGGTGCGTCGGTGTCGAGCATTATGCGAACAGTCAATAGAGAATTTATCATCATTCTCGCGCTGGCCTCGGTCGTAGGATCGTGGGCGGGATTCAATTGGTGCAATACGATTATGGGTAGCATCTGGAAATACTACCAGGGCGTGACTGTGTGGACATTTGTTGTTTCAGTCGGGTTGTTGTTTGTGATCGCTGTCGGCACCATTGGGTACAAGGTGTTCAGTGTGGCTACGATGAACCCGGTGAAGAGTTTGCGGGATGAGTAGTGTGTCGCAGGCATCGTCATGTCGCAGGCACGAGTGCTCTAAAAACCTACGCCAGAAGTTCAAGACATCCCGAACTTCGAGAGCACAAAAACTGGATAACCCGCACACAGACTAAAACGAACACCGGCAAACACCGATAGTCGCAGGCCCGATTGAAAATACACCACACCGATCTAATGCGCTATCCTCTGGATTCCTTGGGCCACATACGAAGCTGTCGCCGTTGTTGGTGTTCTTCACCAACAACATCGCGTGGAGAACTCAATATCCATTCACAACATTTTCCCGCGTTCCATCAAAACGGATGGCTCACATTATACATCTTCACATACGATAACATCACCGCCCGATCCCGCTTATTCCGGTCCTGTCGCCGTTGTTGGTGTTCTTCACCAACAACATCGCGTGGGGAACTCAATATCCATCCACAGCACTTTCCCGCGTTCCATCAAAACGGATGACTCGCATTATACATCTTCACATACGACAACATCACCGCCGGATCCCGCTTATTCCGGTCCTGTTGAAATTTCGCCAGCAACTCCGGATCATCCTTAAACAACTCATCCACCGTATACAACTTCACCGGGCTGATCACCCCTGTCTTCAGATCCAAAACAATAAGATCGAGGTCTGCCGAGGCGGCGGCCCCACCGATGGCACCAAACCCTCCGGCCCACAGCCCTTTTTCGGTGGCGGTCATGTAGTGATCGAACCAAGCCATGTACCGGCCTTCCTCGGTGACGCGGGCAAAGACGCCTTTACCCGAATTGACATTATAGAAAAAGGTGTTGATGAATACAGAAGTGCCGTCACTCACACCAAAGGGTTCACGCAGTTTCTTTTCCGTGACCTTGTCCCGTACCAGGAACAAATCGCCTTCCAGCCGCTGTATGATCGGTATCGCGTTTTGACTCACCGGACTGTTGGAACGTAACTGTGTGAACTTCTCGTAGATGCCCGCGTTGCGTACCATGCTGCGCACGATGTTGTGGGCATTGTCGGTGCCGTTCCATTCGGCAGCGGCTTCGTAGAGGGTGCCGGGGTTGTTGGGCCAGTCGGAGGCGTTGAATTTTGTGATGCAGGTGTTCAATGCCGTGGCCAGTCGTTTGGGGTGCGCGGCGGTCACGTCCATGCCGCCGGATTCTTGCATGTCGCTGTAAGTACCTACGGCGCGCAACCTGCCGCTGTCGAGGCGGCAGAAGGTGATCTCTACGTCGGCGGTGCCGCGTTCTTTCATTTTATAGGTGCGCTCGCCGATGCGGAGTTCGTTCACCACGGCGACGATGCGCTGTTGGTTGGCTTGCAGGGGCGTCACTTGTTTGAAGTAGGTGAGCAACGCGGCGTCGAAGGGTTTGTCGAACGAGGCATCGACCTGGCGGTTGTTCATACCCACTTGCGCCATGCCGATGCTGCCTTTCACGGCGCGCGCGTCTACTACGCTGTCGATGTAGAACATGCGGTTGGGGAGTACTAGTGGCTCAGGTTTGAGGGTGACGGTGAAATCTTTCTGGGCTTGGGTTTGGAGGGTGATGAAAAGGGTGAAGAGGGCCAGGAGGTGGTTCAGAGGTTTGAAGGTCATGGCTGAGGCGGATTTAGTGTAGAAAATATAGTAGGGAAATGGGAGGTGGGCAAGGGTTGGGTATGGAAATTGTGTGAGTGGCTAGATGGGCGGGCGCATTGAATTTCGGGTAGCTATGGGGTGTGGAGCTTAAAATTTTTGTTGGTGGGACACCAACAAAAGGGTTTAACGTGGCGCATCGTGATAAGCGTGCAAGTTGTGTGGGCGCATTTTGGTTTGGGTTGCACGGTGGTGTGGGGTTCAAAACTTGTTGGTGAAGAACACCAACAAGGGCGGGCGGGACGAGGGTTTGTAAAACGGACGTATGAAATTATCATGCGCATACGCTATCTTTGAATCGTTCATAACCGAAAGTTTTGCGACATTTTCTTTTCATCGCCGTTGTTGTGTGCTTGTTTGGTGCTTGCCGTGCCCAGGCGCAAATTTTAACTGGCGTTCAGACGATCACGGACCGTCTAACCGAACTCTACCATACACATCTTCGAGACGCGGAAGGCAATATTTACATAAGCTTCTCAACCACTAACAGCGTCGTCGTAGGAAGCTCCACCTTACTTATTGCCAACGATACGCTTGTGGGATATGGCTCAGGCTCGTTTGTGGCCAAGATCGATCCAGGAGGCAAATTGGTCTGGACATCGGGCTTCGATAGTAACATAGAAGCCATGGCCTTTACCCCCGATGGCAATATTATGATGACCGGCGGCTATAATTTTTCGTTTTATCTCTACAAGGTCGACCCGGATGGCAAGGTGTTGTGGAGCTATACCGAAGGCACTATGGGTGGCGCCTGGGGTATTGATGTGATCGTCGACGCTGAGGGGAACAGTTACGTTACCGGCACGGCCCGATCATCGGGATTGTTTGGCATCCTCCTGGAAGATGTTTGCTGCCCCGATCATGATTTCCTTGTAAAATTCGATCGCAACGGAAAGCTATTGTGGTGCCGTGCCTCCTCGCTCAATCAGTACACCTACGGCCGGGCGTTGGCCTTCGACCCCCAGGGAAACATCGTGCTGGCCGGTCAATATGTTTACGACATGAAGATCGGCAATTTCACGATGCCGTCGCATCTCGGCTGGACCTCGGCATATCTCGCCAGCTTTTCACCCGCGGGAGACGTGCAATGGGCGCGCGAATACGGTGGTAACGCCGGCCACTGCCAGCTGGCAGACCTTGTGATTGATACCGACGGATCGATGTACATCACGGGAGGCTTCAACCATACAGCAACGCTCGATGGTCATGTTTTAACCACCCAGGACGACTATGATTTTTATGTGGCCAAGCTCTCTCCCACAGGAGACGTAACCTGGATTAAAAACAGTGGCAGCGCAGGCCAGGACAAAGGTGACTACCTGTTACTGACCTCCGATGGCCTGGTGGTAACGGCCATGATCATGGGCGACTTTACATTGGACGGCTCACAACTCACCAACGTCACAGAGACACGGGCCATCGCCGCAAAGCTCACAAAAGATGGTGACGTGGTTTGGCTCCACGATTTTGGTCCGGTGGACTTCTTCTATACTGACATTTACTATCGCAAGGGCTACCAGCTACTGAAGATCTCCGACCATTGTTTTTCGGCGGGTGGCGAATTCAATGGCACACTCCTTCCTGCTGACAGTCCGCCTATACTATCAAAGGACAACGATGTCTTTATCGGCACGATCTCCGATGCACTTTTCGATCAACCCAATGCCGGCGACGACGTTGTCGTTGAGCTTTGCGAGACGGGCGAGACTACGATAGCACTACCGGCTACGACCGCTATTGAAAAATTATGGTCGCTTACAAAAGGCACCCAACCCACCCTTACTCCTGCCGGGGCCAACGCTGTCAATATCTCCAACATTGCCTATGGTGAAACGGTTTTGGAATGGATTGTGAGCAACTGTGCCGTGAGCGACAGCAAACGCATTACCATCCATCGCACACCCCAGCCAGAACAGCCGGCTATCAGTGGCCTCACGAACTATTGCTCTAACTCCGTTGACCATGCACCAGCGATCGTCAGCAACGGCAGCGATGTAACCTGGTACGCCGATCCCTCCCTGCAAACCATCGTTGCCACGGGCAACACCTACCCACCGAAGGCAACGACCACCCTGTATGTCACTCAAAAAAACGATGGATGCGAAAGCGCCTCCAAGCGCGTTGACATTACCGTGAACCCGCAACCGCCACCTCCCGTTGTCGAACCGGCGGCGGGCTGCGCATCGATACCCCTGCAACTTCAGGCTACGGGCGATGACATAAAATGGTATCGCGATGAAAACACATGGTCCGAAGCGAGCGGCAACACCTACACCGTACAATTTCCAGATGCAGGACGTTACATTTTTTCTGCGACGCAATCACAAAAAGGTTGTGAGAGCGATAAAACAACCATCGCCGTTGACATCCGTCTCTTCTCACCCGACGACATCCAGCTCAGCAACATCGTGACACCCAACAACGACGGCAAGAACGACACCTTCCTTATCCCCACCTTTGGTTCCGAGAACTGCCTGGGCAACTTCCGCCAGGTGACCGTAGTCAACCGCTGGGGTGAAGTGTTGTACAAAAATTCAAACCGCGACTTCCAGTGGGCACCCGGTGACGCATCGGTGGGCACATACTTTTTCAAAGTAGAGTTCGAGAAACAAAAATTTCAAGGTTGGATCTCGGTAATTCGTTAGTCACAAAATACACCATCGTGGGTGATGATCGCCACGCGTGATACTTCACGAAGTAAAAAAGGTTACAGCACACATCAAGAAAAAAATCTTTTATTCATGTTGATGTATATCACTGAACGAATTTGATCAGTTGTATACGAATTCCGGACAGTACAATTTCGGACACTGCCTTGTTGCAACTTTTTTTTACGCTTTTTTGCAACCTTCTTCACTCTTCCTCCATCATTGTATCGATTGGCAGCATTTTCGCTAGTGCCCTTTCACCTACCTGAACGCTATCGCTCTATTTCGTTTTTAACAATGTGCTCATGTAACCATTTCATGAGTCGTGAGTAATCTATGCACTTGAGCAAACTATCCACTTAACACAAATAAAAAAGTATGATGAGCAAATTCAAATTTCTATTGTGCGTTGTCGGCCTCTTCAGTGTCATGATGGCAACCGGTCAGGCGACGACTGCTGTTACCGTGAAAGGTACCCCCTACCTGCATGAAGCTTACCAGGATGGTGTGGTTTATTATGGCGACAAGAGTTTGACGGTTCCGGTGCGCTATAATGCTTTCCAGGATTTGATCGAATATCAGCAAAATGGAAAAGCCCTGGTGCTGGATCCCAAACTCACCATTAAAAAAGTACAATTCGGCAGCGCTGTCTTCGTTCCCCAGGCCTTTGACAAGAAGCTTGGCTACTTTATGCTGTTAGACAGCGGCAAGATGTCTTTGTACGTCAAGAAGAAGATCACGCTTCTCCCCGGCAGAAAGGGCGGCGCCCTGGACGGCAGCGACCAAGCTCCGGAATACAAACCTTCACCGGATGAATTCTTTGTCAAGATCGGCGATGGTCAACTGCAGGAAGTGGGCACCATAAAATCGTTTGTTTCGGGCCTCCCTGACAAACAAGAAGAGATAGCTGCATTTGCGAAGAAGGAGAAGATCTCGCCGAAGAAGGAGAAGGAGATGCTGCAGCTGGTGCAGTATTATAATTCGTTGCAGTAGTTTAATGACTGGCAGCTGAACTTGTTGGTGAAGAACACCAACAAGGGCGGGTCAGTTGGTGCAGCATTATAATTCGTTGCAGTAGTTTAATCGCTGGCAGCTGACTTGTTGGTGAAGAACACCAACAAGGGCGGGTCATATAATTCGTTGCAATAGTTTAATAACTGACAGCTGAACTTGTTGGTGAAGAACACCAACAAGGACGAGTGAGCGGGTCATATAATGCATTGCAATACTAAATGCGATGCCTGGCAACCAAGGGTGGGAGCTTTTTTTGTGACCACCAATAAAATCGCCAGTCGCCGTTGTTGGTGTTCTTCACCAACAACATTTTGGGCGTGTGTCTATCAATCGACGGTGCCACTAATTTAGTGGTGATCCAACAAGCACGGTATTCATATAAACAAAAAGCCACCTGCTAAAACAGGTGGCTTTTTGTTTGTCAATGATATTCCAACGACCATCAACTGCCGTTGTTGGCGTTCCGCCAACAACATCTTTCAGCTGCGTGTCGTTACAGGTCAATCAATACCGCTTGCGCTTTTGCTCGGCGTATTTATTGTTGCTCTTCTTTGCATACCCACCCGTCGACGGCTTTCCGCGTTTGTAATCGCGGGTGCCGCCTTCGCGGCCACCACCGTCTTTGCGTTCGGTTACTTCTACGCGGACCTGGCGTCCTTTGTATTCGATGCCTTGGAAGCCGTTGACGATGTCGTTTACTTTTTCTTTTTCTACTTCAAAGAAAGAGTAAGCGCCTTTCAGTTCGATGCGGCCGATGTGTTGTTTGCTCACACCGCTGGTTTCGTCGATCAGGGAGAGCATGTCGCCCTTTTCCATGCCGTCCATTTTGCCGAGGTTGATGAAGAAGCGGCTGCCGGTGATGTAGCGCTCGCCTTCGCCATCGCTGCTGCTACGGCCGCGATCGTCCTGGTTCAGGTCGGGCGCGTTGCGGTAGTAGTCGAGGAAGCGGTTGAATTCTATGGAAGCAAAACGTTTGATCAGTTCGGGCTTGGTCAGGTCTTTCAGCTCTTCGTATACGGCGGGTAAAAATTCGGCGATCTCTTCTTCGTTCACCTTTACTTCGCGCACTTTGTGCATGAGGGCCAGCAATTGTTTCTGGCATACGTTGGCACCTGTGGGCACCATCATGCGCTTGAAAGGCGACTTCAATGTCTTCTCGATCTGCTTCACTTTGCCCAGCTCGCGGCGGCTGATCATGGCGATGCTGATACCCTTCTTACCGGCGCGGGCTGTGCGGCCGCTGCGGTGGGTGTAGAACTCCATTTCGTCGGGGATGTTCATGTGGATCACGTGTGTGATGTCTTCCACGTCGATGCCGCGGGCGGCTACGTCGGTGGCCACCAGGATCTGGAGGGTGCGTGAGCGGAACTTCATCATCACGCGGTCGCGCTGCTGTTGGGTGAGGTCACCGTGCAGGGCGTCGGCGTTGTAGCTGTCCTTCATCAACATTTCGGCGATGCGCTGGGTGTCGATGCGGGTGCGGCAGAAGATGAGGCCGAAGATGTCGGGGTTGTCGTCGAGGATGCGTTTCAGGGCGGGGTATTTGTCGCGCTCCTGCACCATCACATAGTTGTGCTCGATGTTGACGTTGCCGGTGTTTTGCTCGCCAACGGTCAGCTCGAAGGGGTCGCTCATGTAGTTCTTCATGATCGACTTCACTTCGCGGGGCATGGTGGCCGAGAACAACCAGGTGTTCTTGGTTTCGGGGGTGAAGGAAAGGATCTTGTCGAGGTCTTCCTTAAAGCCCATGTTCAACATTTCGTCGGCCTCGTCCAGCACCACGTATTGAATGGTGCCGAGGTTGATGGCCTTGCGGTCGATAAGGTCGATGAGGCGACCGGGGGTGGCCACGATGATCTGGGCTCCTTTTTTCACTTTCCGTATTTGCTCACTGATGCTGGAGCCACCGTATACGGCTACGATATTAAAGGCCTTGAATTTTTCGGAGAAATTTTCGAGGTCATTAGCAATCTGCAAGCCCAACTCACGGGTGGGTGCCAGTACTAAAGCCTGTGTATCGCGACGGGCATCGTCCACTAAATCGAGCAGGGGCAGACCAAACGCGGCGGTCTTGCCGGTTCCGGTTTGTGCGAGACCTACAAAATCACGGTTTCCTTTTAATAAGACAGGGATAGCTTTTTCCTGTATGGGAGTGGGGGTTTCAAAGCCGATTTGCAGCACCGACTCTACCAGTCCCTTGGACAGGCCCAAGGATTCAAAAGATTTCATTAAAGATTAATTAAGGGGCAAAGGTACGCTAATTTAACCAGATAACCCGTCCGCACCGCAAACGGGAGGCTTTGGGGGGTGAGGGCGCAATAATATAGGGTGGAGTCTATTTTCTTCGATAGAAAGCCGTGCTAAATTTATGTTGACAATTAAGAGAACTCAATTATCTTTGCCGTCCTATTTAGGGGGATTAGCTCAGCTGGCTAGAGCGTGACGCTGGCAGTGTCAAGGTCATCGGTTCGACTCCGATATTCTCCACTAAATATGTAAAGCCGGACTTGGGGTCCGGCTTTTTTATTTTGGGGTCATTCGGAAATCAGTATACGTGTGCATAGAGTCTGAATGCGTATTGGAATGTTTGTAGCCCGATTCATTTTAAACCGCCTCACCTTCGCTAAAGCTTCGGCGGGCAGGCAAGTTGAACGCAAAGGGCTTCGCCTTTTTAGAAAAATTAAAGTCGCGGGTGCGTGCATGGAGCGGGTCAACATTTGGGTAACGTGCGGCTTTTGTCGCCAGGATTGGGGGATTGAATGCGCGCCAAAATTGTCCGAGGCCCAATCCGAGTGTTCCCAATGGCGCTCTTGTTTTACAATGACTTGTTTCCCCCAGTTTCACTGGGGGCTATGATGGGAAACCCCTTCGGGGTTTATGTACTGGGGTCCTTTATGGCGTTGCGCACAAAACCTTATTTCATATTTTATTTGAGTGCAATCGCCTTTGTTGGTGTCCCACCAACAAAGTTTTTCGGATACCATCCGCTCTAATAATCCCCCTCGCCCTTGTTGGTGTTCTTCACCAACAAAGCTTCTCGGATACCCATCGGCACGAATGATCCCTATTTCACAACTACGCCACCCGAAGCCTTCGCCGCCATTTCTTTAATGTGCTTGCGCGCAGAGAAAACGTTTTCGTACGCCGCCTGGATCACGTGGTCGGCGTCCAGCAGGTAGGTGGTGCGTTTGGTGAAGAAGTCCATGAAGGGTGGGGTGGTGTCGTAGAGTTTGGAGATTTTTCCGTCGGGGTCTGAGAGGAGGTCGAAGGGGAGTTTGAGGGCTTCTTTGAAGCGGTGGTGGGTGGGAATGTCGTCGCGGCTGATGCCGAGGATGGTGATGTTGAGGCCTTCGAAGAGATCGAAGGTGTCGCGGAAGCCGCAGGCTTCGTTGGTGCAGCCGGTGGAGAAGTCTTTGGGATAGAAATAGAGGATACAGGGTTTTCGGATTAGGTCGGTGCTGAGGGAGAAGGTTTTTCCGGTGGTGGAAGCGAGGGTGAAATCGGGGGCTTTTTGGCCGGGTAATAGTGCCATGGGTTTGCTTTTATGATGTGTTTCAATTTACGTAGAAAGGTGGGGACGTGGATTGCGCTTGGCGGCGAATCATATTGAACCGCAAAGGCGCAAAGGGCGCCCTCCTTCGCTAAAGCTTCGGCGGGCAAGCAAGCAAAGTTGGCGCAAAGGGCTTCGCCTTTGGCTACTGCATTTGATTTCGGTCGATGAATTCCTTGAAGGCTTTTTTGTAGGTCTCTCCTATCGGCAATACGGCTTGGCCGATTTGGACGTCGCCTTTGTGGATGACTTCGATGGCGTCGAGGGCTACGATGTAGGAGTTGTGGATGCGGATGAATTTGTCGGCGGGGAGTTGTTCTTCGAGGGCTTTGAGGCGTTGGAGGCTGATCACTTTTTGGGTGCGGGTGTGGATGGTGACGTAGTCTTTCAGGCCTTCGACGTAGAGGATGTCGTCGAGGCGGACCTTGACGAGTTTGGTGCCGTCTTTCACGAAGACGAAGGCGGGGCTGGGTTCGGATGGAGCGCGCTCCGGTACTGCCGCGGGTGTTGTTCTGGCTTCGAGGCGTTGGATGAGTTTGTCGACAGTGCGGAGGAAACGTTCGAAGGTGATGGGTTTCAATAAATAATCGGCTACGTCGAGTTCGTAGCCTTCCAGGGCGTATTCGGAGTAGGCGGTGGTGAGGACGACGAGGGGCTTTTTTTGGAGCACCTTTAGCAACGAGATGCCGGTGATCTCGGGCATCTGCACGTCGAGGAAGAGGATATCAACATTGTTGTTGCGCAGCACTTCCAGGGCGGCCAGGGGACTGGAGCAGGCTTCCACCAGGTTCAGGAGGGTGGGCACTTTGCGTACGTATTCCGTCATCAGGTTGCGGGCCAGGGGCTCGTCGTCCACGATCACGCAGTTGTATTTCACGCCAGGGTAAGTTTTAGTTGTATCCGATATTGTTCTGCATTCTCCGTAACATCCAGCGAATATTGTCCGGGATAGCTCAACTCCAATCGCCGTTGCACATTCTGCAACCCGATGCCCGACTTCTCATTGCCTTGGGGCACGCTGGGTTTGCTGTTCTCTACGGTGTAGATGCATTCTTTTCCCGCGATGTCGATCGTCAGGTTCACCCAGGCTTTGGGATCGCTGTTGTTCACGCCGTGTTTGAATGCATTCTCCAGAAAAGTAACGAAAATAAGGGGAGCAATCCAGATGTTTTCCGGGTTGCCCTGGATGTTGAAGTTGATGGGGATCTGGTTGTTCAACCGCAGCCGCTCCAGGCTGATGTAGCTCTGCATGTATTCGATCTCTTTGCTGAGCAACACTTTTGCGTGATTGGATTCGTAGATCATGTAGCGCATCATCTGCGAAAGTTTGGCGATCACTTCGGTGGTATTCTCCGATTTGGTGTAGGCCAGGTAATACAAGTTGTTCAGCGTGTTGAACAAAAAGTGGGGGTTGATCTGGGCTTTGAGGAAGTTCAGTTCGGCCGTGAGCTTTTCGTTTTCGATCGCCTTCTTCTTGGCTTCGAATTCAAACCAATCCACAGCAAAGCGAAGCAGTCCCACAAAGAAGACGATGAGCAAGGTGACCGCGGTGATCTGAACGATAAAGAAATCGGAATAAAAGAAATCAACATGACGCTGAAAAAAGCGTTCCACGAGATAACGCTGGAGGTATACCCGTGCAGCGATGATCAACGCAAATGGAATGAGGAACTCCAGCAGGTAGCGCCAGATATTTTTGGTTTTCAGGAACCGGGGCCAGGTAATGAAATAGTTAAAATAGGCGATGAATAAAGTAAACACCAGTTGCACCAGCAGCGACGAGATCAGCTCACCCCAGTCCAGGCCGCGCTCATGTTGGAAAAAGTTGATCTGGTATACATTGAACGACAGGTATACACACCAGAACGACAAGTGCAACAGCAACACCCTATTTCTATTGATAAACGAGGACATGATGAGCGGTATTTTTACGGGACTAAATGTAGTCCTTCCAAAAGAAACGAACCGGCATTCTCACGGATTTTCTACCGTTTGCACAATTTGATCGATGGCTGCCCCCGAAAACGCCTACCTTGCGGGCCGGTCGATAAAACGCCCTATCGGTCGAGAGAATGAAGCCGATGGTATAATTCCCGCCGCTTATGCCAACAAAAGAATTTCTTTTGCAGTTACAATACCATAGCCCTTGCCCCCGTCACTGACCCTTGTGTAGTTGAATCTTATATGTATATCCTAAACATGAAAAAAACAGTACTTCTTTTTGCGTCTTTTATTTTTTCTGCCGGCGCCTGGGCCCAAACCCCTGGTGGCGCAGCCCCGACAACGCCCCACGGTAATGCCAAAATAAGCGGCACCGTCATGGATGCCGACGACAACACCCCGGTGGAGTTCGCCAACGTGGCGCTGCTCGACCCCGCCACCGGCAAGCCCGTCGATGGCAGCGTGTGTGACGACAAAGGTGCTTTCTCCATAAACAAAGTTGCAGAAGGAACATACAATGTGGCCGTGTCCTTTATCGGCTATGAAACACAGACCATCAATAACATCAAGATAGATAAGAAATCGGACGTGAACCTGGGCATTATCAAATTGAGCACAGGTGCAAAGATATTGAACGAAGTTGTCGTAGAAGGTCAGAAGCAAATGGTGGAAGAACGCGTTGACCGCACCATCTACAACGCCGAGAACGACGCCACTACCCGCGGCGGCGATGCTACCGATGTGTTAAAGCGCGTGCCGATGCTTTCGGTAGACATGGATGGAAACGTGACCTTGCGCGGAAGCTCCAACATCAAGGTGCTCATCAACAACAAGCCCTCCACCATCATGGCCAGCAGCATCTCCGATGCCTTGAAACAAATTCCGGCCGACCAGATCAAGACGGTGGAAGTGATCACATCGCCTTCGGCTAAGTATGATGCAGAAGGTAGTGGGGGTATCATCAACATTGTACTCAAGAAAAATACATTACAAGGCGCTACGCTGAACGTCGACACCGGTGTTGGTCTTCGCGGATCGAACCTGGGATTGAACGGCAGCTATCGCAAAGGAAAGATGGGTTTCAATTTGGGCGGCTTCGGACGCGCGATGTATAACGTGACGGGAAGCTTTGACAATTCGCAGATTACGAAAACGCCTGATCCTGACAGCAAGGTTATTTCAACCAACCAACAAACCGCCGACACGCGCTCGCACGGGTTGTTCGGTAACTACACACTAGGCTGGGATTATGACATCGACAAGAAAAATTCGCTGGCTGCGTCGGTCCGTTTCGGCGTCCGCAACAACAACAGCTACCAGGATAATCTGCTGACGGGGGTTCGACGTGATGGAGTGCCTGACTCTACCTCGTTGAGCCAGATCTTTACGAAAGACGTTTCGAACACGGTCGATATGAACTTGTCTTACACGCACCTGTACGACAAGCCGCAACGCGAGCTCAGCTTCCTGGCCTTGTACAGCAAGAACAACCGGACGAACAACTTCGACAGACGCATTGACGAAATAAACACCGCACCGGCACCCAGCGGCACACGCAACTTCAATGACAGCTACAACCAAGAAGTGACTTTCCAGGGCGACTATCAAACACCCATCGGCACGACGCAAATGTTGGAAGCCGGCGCCAAGGACATTATGCGCAAAGTGTATAGCAACTACACCTACTATAACGACGTCGACGGCGACTACAACTACGAGTTGGACACCAATCCTTTGAAGAACAACAACCTGAACTATGATCAGAACATCGCGTCGGGCTATCTTTCTTATACCTATTCCGCCAAGAGTGGCTATAGCTTAAAGGCCGGCTCGCGTTATGAGTACACGACCATCACCGCCCATACAAAAGAAAATAACATCACGATCCCCTCCTATGGCGTGTTGGTACCCAGCGTAAACCTTTCGAAAAAATTGAAAAATGGCGGCATGGTCAAGATTGCCTACAACCGTCGCATTCAACGGCCCTCCATTCAATACCTCAATCCCAACATTCAAGGCGGTAACCCGCTAAGCATTACACAGGGTAATCCTACCTTGAATCCGGAATACACCAACAACTATGAATTGGGATATAACACCTTCATTGGTGGAACGTCGCTCAATTTCACATCGTTTATGCGCAACACCACCGGTTCGATACAGGCCGTCCGTGTGCCCACAGGCAATCCTGACGTGCCGGGCCAGATCCTTACCACGTACCAGAACATCGGTACTGAAAATGCCTACGGTCTCAGCATCTTTGCGAATGTGAACATCGGCAAGCTGTCGCTGAATGGTGGCTCGGACATCTACTATACCAAGCTGGACAACCATGTGGACACACGCAACGAAGGTTGGGTGGCCAGTGGTCGCGTGTTTGGTAGCTACAACCTGACCAAAGGCTGGGGCTTCCAGTTCTTCAGTTTCTATCGCGGCCGCCAGGTGCAGTTGCAAGGATCGCAGGGAGGCTTTGGTATCTATAGCCTGGGTCTCAAGAAAGACTTCAACGAGAAGAAAGGAAGCATTGGCTTTGGTGCAGAAAACTTCTTCACACCCAATTTCAGAATTCACAGCAACATCACTTCACCTACCATCGAGCAGAAGAGCCTGAACATCATGCACACGACGAGCCTCCGCATCACGTTCAGCTATCGCATCGGCAAGATGTCGGTGGATGCACCGAAACGCAGAAAGTCCATCAACAACGACGACTTGAAAGAAGGTGGTGACAACGGCACACAAGACAACGGCGGTGGACAAGGTGGCGGCGGTGGACAACGCGGTGGCGGACAACGCAGTGGTGGATTTACTCCTGGCGCTGGAGCTGCCACGGGTGCAACGGCAACGAAAGCCCCTGCATTACCTCCGGCCGATGCTACGAAAACTGTAGATGCTACCGGTACCTGGAACTATAAAGTTGAGTCGCCTCAAGGCGGCGAAGGAAACATCGTGATCCTGAAAGATGGTGACAGATACACCGGCACCATCACCAGCCGTCGCGGTACCAGCCAATTGTCGGATGTGAAAGTGAACGGCAACGAGCTCAGCTTCCACTACGACTTCAACACCCCAAACGGCACGATGACCATGCAAGTGAAATCCATCATCGAAGACAGCAAGATGACGGGTAACATCACAGTGGGTCAATTCGGAACCTTCCCGCTGAATGCTACGAAAGCACAATAAATAATACGAGTAGTTAGTTGATAAAAGAAACGTCCCGGTCTCGCAAGAGGCTGGGACGTTTTCTTTTAGGAGCGTCTGGAATTTCTTATCAGGTGCTACGTTGTTGACAGCGTTTGCTTACGATGATTTCTTTTCGGCCAACGCGCGAATGGCTTTGATGCGCTCCGGGTCTACCGTTTTCAATTTGAATTCGGAGCCTTCGTCGGAGCCCATGCCGGCAATGTCGGGGTTGCGATATTGCATGAGGCTGTCGGTGGTGGCAGCAGCGGAGAAATGTATTTCCGTTGCGCCGGTTTTGGCTACGAGCTCTTCTACGGTGTTTTCGTTCACACCCGATCCGGGCATGATGGCAATGCGGCCGTTGGCACGCTTGATCAATTCGCCGATCAACGTGGCCCCTTTTATGGCTTGCATTTGTCCACCTGACGTGAGGATGCGATCAAAGCCCGCTTCGATACAATCTTCCAATGCCTGGAAGGGATCGCGGGTCATGTCGAAGGCGCGATGACACGTCACTTTCAGGGGTCGCGCTTTGTCGATCAATTCCTTGCAGCGCTTTTTATCGATAGTGCCATCGGGGTTGAGAATGCCCAACACGACGCCATCCACGCTCAGCTTCTGGCTTTGGTAGATGTCGCGTTTCATGGCGTGGAACTCATAACTTGAATAGCAGAAGTCACCACCGCGGGGACGGATCATCACATAGACGTCGATGCCCAGGTTGGCGCGCACCACTTCCACCGTTCCAAACGACGGTGTGGTTCCTCCTTCTCCGGGGTTGTCGCACAATTCCACACGGTCGGCCCCGCCTTCCTGCGCTTTCAGGGCGGAGGCGATGTTGTATACTACGATCTCTACAGTCATTTAGAAGTTGCTTTTAGAATCAAAGAGTTTGTTTCCGGTGGGGTCGTACTTGGCGTAGGTAAATCCTTTTTGTAAACAGTAGGCGCCATATTCACCATTCTTGTTCAGGGCCAGGAAACCAACTTGTACTTCTTTCGCCTTCGCGGGATTTTTTTTGAGGATGCGCTCGACGGCGAGCTGACAAGCTTCCTGGGGCGAGTGACCTTGTCGCATCAATTCTACCACGAGGTGGCAGCCCACGATGCGGATCACTTCTTCGCCCACACCGGTGGAGGTGGCGGCGCCAATTTCGTTGTCGACATACAGCCCTGCGCCGATGATGGGAGAATCACCTACACGACCGTGCATTTTGTAGGCCATGCCACTAGTGGTGCAAGCGCCGGATAAATTACCATTCGCATCCAGGGCAATGATGCCGATGGTATCGTGGTTCTCGATGTTGGCTACCGGTTTGTATTCCGATTTTTTGGTCCATTCTTTCCACGCCTGCTCCGATTCTTTTGTCAGCAGTTTCTCTTTTTTAAAACCGTTGGCCAAAGCGAACTGTAGTGCCCCTTCACCGACCAGCATGACGTGAGGAGTCTTCTCCATCACCAAACGCGCCACGGAGATGGGATGGACGATGTGCTCGAGGAAAGCCACGGATCCACAGCCGTCATGCTCGTCCATGATGCAGGCATCGAGGGTGACGCGGCCGTCGCGGTCGGGCAACCCTCCTAAACCAACGGAAGTTTCTTTCGGGTCGGCTTCGGGAACACGGGCGCCGGCCTCTACCGCGTCGAGGGCACGGCCGTTGGCAGAGAGTATTTTCCAGGCGGCCTCGTTGGCGGCCAGGCCGAAGTTCCAGGTGGAGAGTACGATGGGCTTGGTGGCCTCTGGTGTAGCGGCCAGGCTTTGAGCCATAGGCAACATGCCCGCACCCAAGGCCGACAACTTCAAGAAATCTCTGCGTGTTTTTTTCATGGTATAGATAGGACTAGCGTTTATTCAATGATCACCCGGCGTGCGCCGCGGAAACGTTTTTGATAGTATTCGGCATACAGGTTGGTCTCCACCACTCCCAGCGAACTGGAAGAATGGATAAATTTCACATCTTCCTTTCCCCTCACGTCTGTGACCAGCCCTACGTGTGTTACTTCTCTTTTTCTTCTACCGGTGGCGAAAAACACGAGGTCGCCCGGCTCCAGTTCTTTCATCGTCACCTCTTCGCCTACTTTGCTTTGGGCCTCGCTGCTTCGGGGCAGCGCGACGTTCACGGCCTGAAACGAATTGATGAGCAACCCCGAGCAGTCCATGCCGTTCCGGGTAGTTCCTCCATACTTGTACGGTGTACCGATGAAGGTGCGTGCTGTGGAGATCACCTTGTCAACCTTGATCTCGCGAGCGTCGGCTTGTCTCACCTTGTGGGCGGCACAGGAACACAAAAAAAGTGTTGCAGCGATTACCCCGTGAAGAACAAGCTTTTGACTAATTTTGAGTTGAAAAAATCGCATCAGCAAAAGGTTAAAAAATAATTATCCAAATATACTTGTTTCATGGCATTTGCAGAAGTTTCCAACGACATCATCGGGCAGTTTGCCGCCATCGTAGGCGAATCGAACATTGTTATTGATCCTGCGCAGCGCTACAACTACTCGCACGATGAAACGGAAGACTATTCATTCCTTCCTGACGTGGTCCTGAAACCGGGCACCCCCGAGGAGATCAGCCAGATCATGAAGCTCTGTCACGAACACGTCATCCCCGTCACCCCACGCGGGGGCGGTACGGGCCTCAGCGGCGGGGCGCTCCCCGTGCAGAAGGGCGTGGTCGTTTCTATGGAACGTTTCAATCGTATTCTTGGTATAGACGAACTCAACCTCCAGGCCACTGTCGAGCCGGGGGTGATCACGGAAGTGTTCCAGAATGCCGTAAAAGCCAAAGGCCTTTTCTATCCCCCCGACCCTGCCAGCCGGGGCACCTGCTTTATCGGCGGCAACGTGTCGGAAAACAGCGGCGGGCCCAAGGCCGTGAAATATGGGGTGACGCGCGACTACGTGCTGAACCTCCAGGTCGTGTTGCCCACCGGCGAGATCATCTGGACGGGGGCCAACGTATTGAAAAATTCAACCGGCTATAACCTTACTCAATTGATGTGCGGCAGCGAAGGCACCCTGGGCATCATCACCAAGATCGTGTTCAAGCTGCGTGGCCTACCTCAAAAAGACGTGTTGCTGCTCATCCCGTTTGCCACCAACGAAGAAGCCTGCAAAGGCATCGCCGAAATATTCCGCGCCGGCGTAACCCCCAGCGGCATGGAGTTCTTTGAACGCGAAGGGGCCATGCTCACGATTGATTACTGCGAAAAGATCTACGCCGCCAAAGTGACCACACCCTTCTCCGAAAACATGAACGCCTACCTCCTCTGCGAACTCGACGGCAACGACGACGAGGTGCTCATGCGCGACGCCGAGCGGGTGATGGGGGTAGTGGAGAATTTCCAGGTGGGTGAGATCCTGTTTGCCGACACCGCTGCGCAAAAAGAAGAGCTGTGGAAGATCCGCAAGAACCTCTCCCCTGCTGTGAATGCCTACACGCTTACACGGGCAGAAGACGTGGTGGTTCCGCGCGCCAACCTGCCTAAGCTTATCGTGGGCATTAAAGCGATCGGGCAGGAATATGGATTCAACTCCGTTTGCTATGGGCATTTGGGTGATGGCAACCTGCACATCAATGTTTTGAAAGAATCCATCAACGAAGAGGATTGGAATACCAAAGTAGTAGACGGTATCGGGGAGATCTTTAAGCTAACGGTTAGCCTGGGGGGGACACTTTCGGGGGAGCATGGCATTGGGATTGCGAAGCGGCCGTATATGCACCTGGCGATGCAGGAGGCAAATTTGGAGGTGATGCGGGGGATTAAGCGGGTGTTTGATCCCAGGGGGATCTTGAATCCAGGGAAGATATTTTAATTTTCTTTTCGTCAGCCTGAAGACTGACTTTATAATAGGCGCAAGTGTATTCACTTGCGCCAGTCATTTGGAAAGGCCGGGCTTAAAGGGTTGCACAGCTTGCCTTCATGGCCCGGCCCCGGACATTTGCGGTCCTAGTTTCTTCTGTTTAGCACGTCCATAAGGTTCATCCCCATCCCTTCGAAAGGGGTCATATCCATATGGGGAAGGGTGAGCTGCGACTCTTGCATGCACCGGCGGATGCAGCTGTCGATCTCTCTGTAAAAGAAGGCGGAGTCGATGTAGGTGTTTTCGTTTTGCAGGACCATTTCAAGGATGGGCAGGTAGTTGTCGATGTCGATGCCGGCGTTCATGAGGCGGCCTAATCCTCCACGTACTTTGCCGTTTTGGGCGGAGGTCATTTTCAAACCCATTTTGTGGTCTACATATACCTGCAAACCGTTCTCGTTCAAGAGGCGGTCGATCAATGTCTTGCGCTGGTCCTGGAGGATCTCGCGAAGCTGGAGCGGGATGAGGTTGGCGTTCCAATCTTCGATTTTGCGTGTTCCGGAGGTGGTTCTTACTGTTTTCATGGCGGATTTGCGTTTGATGGCTCAAAGGTAATAAAACTAATTATATTAGTATATAATAACTAACAATTTTAGTTTGATATAAAAGTTTTTCGTGTAAAATCCGCCATTCCGGGATGATGGAATGGCAAAAAAAGGCTAGTATCGGAAACGTTTTCTATCCTACCTGACCATGCCCGGAAAATCCATTCTCGTCGTCGGCAGCTCCAACACCGATATGGTGATCAAGACTGCCAAATTTCCAGACCCCGGCGAGACCCTCCTCGGTGGCACTTTTTTTATGTTCCCCGGTGGCAAAGGTGCTAACCAGGCCGTGGCTGCCGCGCGATTGGGTGGCGATGTTACCTTCATCGCCAAACTGGGCAACGACATTTTCGGACAACAGGCCC
Source organism: Chryseolinea soli (assembly GCF_003589925.1). Lineage (NCBI taxonomy): Bacteria > Pseudomonadati > Bacteroidota > Cytophagia > Cytophagales > Fulvivirgaceae > Chryseolinea > Chryseolinea soli. The sequence goes on from NZ_CP032382.1 coordinate 581,611, forward strand.
TGCAGCAATTCCAGAAAGAAGGCATTCACACCGATTTTATATTGACCGACCCCCAGCATCCCTCCGGCGTAGCATTGATCACGGTGGATGCAAAGGGCGAAAACACCATCGTGGTAGCCCAAGGGTCCAACGGCACACTCGCAGCCGACGATCTGGCAAAAGCCGGAAAAGAATTCGAGCGGGCGGATACGGTCTTGTTGCAATTGGAAATCCCCATCCCCACCGTTGTCCATGCCGCGCAACTTGCCGCGAAGGCCGGAAAGAAAGTCATACTCAATCCCGCTCCAGCCACGACGTTGCCGGAGACGGTCTTCAAAGATCTTTACCTCATCACCCCAAACCGGTCGGAAGCCGAGACGCTCACTGGTCTGTCCGTACGCGACGCCTCGGCCATTAGCTCCGTGTCAAAATGGTTCAGGGATAAGGGGGTTCAAAAAGTGGTGATCACCCTCGGCGGCGAAGGCGCGTATGTTCACGACGAACGCGGCGGCCGTTACATCGCCGCACCGCGCGTGAATGCAGTGGACACGACAGCCGCTGGCGATGTGTTTAACGGCGCACTGGCCGTTGCCCTGGCAGAAGGCACTTCGCTGGACGAAGCCGTTCAGTTTGCCAATCGCGCGGCGGCGCTTTCCGTCACGCGCATGGGTGCACAAGCCTCGGCGCCTTATCGAGATGAATTAACCTCCTTATTATGATACGACGATCCATTCTATGTTTACTGTTGCTGCTCTCGGTGACGGCGTGGTGCCAGGAGAAAAAAATCAATCCGCCTTCCAACGGGTCTTATAAACTTTCCAAGGAAGTGTTGAAAGACAAGATCATGGGAGGATGGGCCGGCCAGACGGTGGGTGTCACGTTCGGTGGTCCGACCGAATTCAGGTTTTGTGGCACGATGATCCAGGATTATCAACCTATTAAATGGTATGATGGCTATTTGAAAAATACTATGGTAAACAACCCCGGGCTATACGACGACATCTACATGGACCTCACCTTCGTGGACGTGTTCGAACGTAAAGGGTTGGATGCACCTCTCAGCGAATTTGCCAACGCCTACGCCAATGCAGGCTATGCACTATGGCACGCCAACCAGGCAGGACGCTATAACATTTTGCACGGCATCGCTGCACCCCAATCCGGCCACTGGCTCAACAACCCGCATGCCGACTGCATCGACTATCAAATTGAATCTGACTTTGCCGGACTCATGTCGCCGGGCATGCCCAACACGGCGTCGGAGATCAGTGACAAGATCGGTCACATCATGAACTATGGCGATGGCTGGTATGGCGGTGTGTATATGGGCGCGATGTATACGCTGGCATTCACATCGTCTGATATTCCCTTTATTGTGAAGGAGGCGTTGAAGACCATTCCCGCTGAAAGCCGGTTTCACCACGTGATCCAGGATGTTATTCAGTGGCACCAGCAATATCCCACCGACTGGAAAGCAACCTGGTTCGAGATCCAAAAGAAATACACGAACGACATCGGCTGTCCCGAAGGCGTATTTGTTCCTTTCAACATCGACGCCACGGTGAACTCAGCTTATGTCGTGCTGGGTTTGTTGTATGGACAAGGTGATTTCACGAAGACGATGGAGATCACCACGCGGGCGGGTCAGGATTCGGATTGCAATCCGTCTTCGGCCGGGGGCATACTCGGCACCGTGCTGGGTTACAAAAACATTCCGCCCTATTGGAAGATGGGACTCCAGGAGTCGGAGCCGCTCGACTTCAAATACACCACCATGTCGCTAAACGACGTGTATACCATTGGCTACAACCACGCGCTAAAAATGATCGCCCGCAACGGTGGCACGGCAGACGACCAGTCGGTGTACATCAAGGTGCAGCAACCTAAAGCCGTGCGCCTGGAGCAAAGCTTTGAAGGTCATCACCCCGTAGACAAAATGGAGATCCGCAAAACGCTCACGGACGAATACACGTTCGACTTTGAAGGCATCGGCTTTGTGGTGCGTGGCGAATCGGCGCGCTGGCAAGCCACGTCGTCTTATGTGGCCAAGACCGAACTCTACATCGACAACAAGCTCGTCGAGAACGTGGAGCTCCCGGGCAGCTTCACGACGCGGCGGTATGAATTGTTTTGGAAGTATCAACTGCCACGTCAAAAACATACGGTGCGCGTAAAGATCCTGAACCCTGACGAAAAGAGCCCGGTCTACCTGAACGAATTCATCGTGTACGACAATAAGCCTGCGAACACAACCCATCCATAACCAAACCCCTGGCCTATGTTCATTCTAGAAAGTTATACCGTCGCCGTGCTGTTCTGTTTTATTACCATGCTTTGCTGGGGCTCGTGGGCCAACACGCAGAAGCTGGCGGAAAAGTCATGGCGCTTTGAATTGTTCTATTGGGATTATGTATTGGGCATCTTCCTGCTGTCGCTCCTCTTCGCGCTCACCCTGGGCAGCATGGGCGAACACGGACGCAGCTTCCGGGCCGACTTTGCACAGTCCGACGTGGCGAGCCTTCGTTCAGCGTTTTTGGGCGGTGTGATATTCAACCTGGCAAACATTCTGCTCATCGCCGCCATTTCTATTGCCGGGATGTCGGTGGCGTTTCCAGTAGGCATTGGCATCGCGTTGATCTGGGGTGTGTTGGATAATTATTTGAAAGTACCGGCGGGTAATCCGGCCGTTATTTTTACGGGCGTTGCGCTCATTGCCATTGGGATTGTTGTGAATGCGGTGGCCTATAAAAAATCATCCGGCAGCGCGCAGAAGGTCTCGTCAAAAGGGTTGATCATTTCTGTGGTAGCGGGTGTGCTCATGGCGCAGTTCTATGGGTTCGTCGTATCGGGGATGGCCCACGACTTTGTGAACCCCGAGGCAGGTAAGCTCACACCGTATACGGCGATCGTCGTTTTCGCGGCGGGTATTTTTGTCAGCAACATTTTGTTCAACACCGTGTTGATGCGCATGCCGGTGGAAGGCGCGCCCGTGAGCTATGACGATTATTTCAAGGGCAATTTCAAAAGTCACATCACCGGCATTTTGGGTGGCGTGATCTGGTGCATCGGTATGTCGTTCAGCATCCTCGCGTCGGACAAGGCGGGGCCGGCCATTTCATACGGCCTGGGTCAAGGAGCGGTGCTGGTGGCGGCCGTGTGGGGTGTCTTTATCTGGAAAGAATTCAAGACTGCACCCAAAGGTGTGAACACCCTCCTGTTGGTGATGTTCGTTTGCTTTTTCTTTGGACTTGGTTTATTGGTTTACTCCAAAACAGCGTAGTCTTTTCGCCTGTCGATTTTGCTTATGCTTTCATTTTCATTCACGCTTTAATCTACCCATCTTATGAGACTCACCTTCCTCCTGCTTCTCCTGATCAGCGTCTCCTCCCTCGCGCAAAGAACAAAGACAGTCAAGATCATTCTCGACACCGACTTTGGCAATGACTGCGACGACGCGGCCGCTTTGGCCGTCTTGCATCAATTGGCCTACCACGGCGAGGCCGAAATTCTGGGCGTAGTCTATCCCATGAACGACGACATGGGTGCTCCGGCGATCGATGCCGAAAATACATATTACGGGAAACCCAATATTCCCGTGGGCACCTACAAAGGAACTTATGAATACAAAGACAAGCACAACGATCTTTATAACAGCAAGCTGGCGGAGCTGCCCAACGATCTGAAGTCGGGGAAGAATGCGCCGGATGCCGTTGCTTTATATCGCAAGATCCTTGCCGCGCAACCCGATCAGGGCGTGACCATTGTGGTGGTGGGTCCCCAGCGTTTAGTGGCCGACCTGCTTCAATCCAAGGCGGATTCGCTCAGCCCGTTGGACGGCACGGCGTTGGTGAAGAAAAAAGTGCTGCAGTTGGTGGTGATGGGGACGGCCTATCCGAAAGGTCACGAGTGGAACATTCGCATTTGTCCGGATGCGGCGCAGTACGTAGAAGAGCATTGGCCAACCCCGGTGGTGTATTCCGGGTTGGAGATCGGCATAGCGATCATGACCGGCGAGCGGTTGTTCACCGAGACGCCGGAAAATAACCCGGTGCGCATTGCTTTTGGAACCAATCCTGGGTTGGATGCAAAAAAGAACCGGCATAGTTGGGATCAGACCGCGGTGCTGTATGCCGTGAGAGGGGTGCGTGATTATTGGACGCTGGGGACGGGGTTCCCTCAGATCACAGAGGATGGGAAGAATAGTTGGGTGGTCTCTAAAGGAAACCGGCATTATTTGATCGCCAAGAAAGGGATACCGGAGATGAAAAAGATTTTGGAGGATATGATGGTCGCGGCTCCGAAGTAATACAAGGCTACCATAGCGGCATGCCTTTGTCGAATTCGGCGACGTTGTGGCGGATGACGGCGTCGAGGTCGTTGGTGGCTTGGAAGACGCGGGTTTGGCGTTGGGAGCTGTTGCCTTTGGTGGTGATCTCGGTGATGCGCGATAGATATTCTACGCAGTTCAATTCCCGCGCATAGGGCTCCAGTTTCAGGATCCATTCGTGGATATCGTCGCGCATGTGTTTCGGGCTGCCGCGGCGTGTGGGCACCACGTCGGCGTCGAGGCCGTAGCGGATGGCGCGCCATTTATTTTCACGGAAGATCCAGCGATGCAGGTACGTAAATGATTTTGCCCATTCTTCTTCGTGGTCGCGAAACCAGTGGGCCAGGAGTTGAATGAACGTGACGATGGCCATGGTCTCATATAAGGTGGCGGGTTCGTCACAGAAGCGCAATTCGAGTGTGCCATAGTGCGGACTCGGGCGCAAATCCCACCAAAGGTCTTTCATGCTTTCGATGGCTTGGGTTCGGATGAGGAAGCGATACAGCTTCTGAAATTCATCCCAATTCCGCACGAGGTAGGGCATGCCGGCAGTAGGCAATGCTTCGTAGGTAGTCGGGCGGCAGGAGGACAGCCCGGTATATTTTCCTTGCCAGAACGGTGAACTGCCCGACAACGCCAGGATATGGGGGAGAAAATGCATAAAGAAATAATTGTAGCGGATGCAGGTATCGCCGGAAGGCATACCGATGTGCACATGCATGCCATACACCGCCATGCGGCGGATGATCCATTGATTGCGGTCGATCAGTTCTTCATAGCGTTTGGACGGTGTGATGAGCCGCTCGCGATAGTCTGCCAAGGGATGTGTGCCCGTTGAGGCGATCTTCAAGTTCAACGTGTGCGCTTTGGCCGATACCAATTGCAACGAATGCTTCAAATCGGATTCCACGGCATGAAGGGTGTGGCAAACGTCGGTGATCACTTCCAGCGTGCTTTGGAAAAATTCAGGCTTCAGTTTTTCGTCCTCACCACGTTCCATCACATCGGCCGCGCGCGGGGTCAGCAGGAGGCTTTCCCCATCCAAAACCTGCAATTCAAGCTCCACCCCAAGGGTAAGTGCCTCGGCGCTCGGTTTAAATTCAAGTCGCTTTTTTAGTCGTGTCATTTTCTTTTGGACGCGGATGTGATCAACAAGGCTCATCTCTCTTTTCTTTGTTATCTGTATAATGCCCAAAACGCCGATTTGTTTAAAATCCCATCCTTTGCGCCCGCCCGCCAAGCTTTAGCGAACGCGAAGCGACGAAAAACCTTATAGGGGATCACTCCCAAACCCACACCTGACAATCCCCAAACTTTCCTAACTTTCCCCAAAAAATTCAATCGCTTTACCAGCATGTGCGGCATTACCGGGATTTTCGCATTCAACCTCGTCGGCAAATTCAACAAGATCCATATTACCAATGCCACCATGGCCCTGGAAAAACGCGGCCCCGATTTCCAGGACATTTACATCGATGAATGGGTCGGCCTGGGCCACCGCCGCCTCTCCATCATCGACACCCGCGACGTGGCCAACCAACCGATGTGGGACGACGAAAAGCGCTACTGCATCGTGTTCAACGGCGAGATCTTCAACTACCGCGAGCTGCGCGCGGAACTGGAAGCCAAGGGAGTGACCTTCTTCACGCAGTCCGACACAGAGGTACTGCTCAAACTCTACATCCAGCAAAAAGAAAGCTGTCTTCCCAAACTCAACGGCTTTTTTTCCTTTTGCATCTACGACCGCCAAGCGCAAACCTTTTTCCTGGCGCGCGACCGTTTTGGTATCAAGCCGTTGCTTTATCTTTTCGACGAAGACAAATTTATTTTCGCCTCCGAAATGAAATCGGTGTTGCAGTTTGGTATCGAACGCAACCTGGATCACACGTCGCTCTACACCTACTTGCAACTCAACTATATTCCCGCGCCGGATACGATTTTCAGCAATGTTAAAAAGTTGCTGCCCGGGCATTACTTGAAGATCAGCCGTCAGAAGATGGACATGGCGCGCTATTACGAGATCCCTTATGATCGCGAGAAAGCCGAAAGCAATCCGCTATCTTACGACACCGCGAAAGAAGAATTCAAGCGCCTGCTGGAAGCCTCCGTGCAACGCCGGTTGGTGGCCGATGTGCCTCTGGGTTCTTTCCTCAGCGGCGGCATCGACTCGTCCATTGTTGCAGCACTGGCCAGTAAACACAAGCCCGATCTGCACACCTTCTCGATCGGCTATCGCGATGAAAAGTTCTTTGACGAAACGCATTATGCGCGGCTGGTCGCCAAACAGATCAAAACGGAGCACACGGTCTTTTCGCTGACCAACAATGACCTCTACACGCACGTACACTCCATCCTAAATTATATTGATGAGCCCTTCGCCGACTCCTCGGCCATCGCGGTATACATCCTCAGCAAGGAAACGCGGAAACACGCCACCGTAGCACTCTCGGGCGATGGAGCAGATGAAATGTTTGCCGGCTACAACAAGCACGCCGCGTTCCGGCAGATCACCGACAAAGGCTGGAAGGAAAATTTAGTGGGCGCGCTCGGTTCGTTATGGAAAGTCCTGCCAAAGTCCCGTAGCGGCGCGATCACAAATAAAATCCGCCAGCTCTCCCGTTTCAGCGAAGGCATGAAGCTCTCGTCCCGCGATCGCTACTGGCAATGGGCTGGCTATGCCGGCAAAGATGAAGCGATGAACATGCTGCAACCCGAGGTGCGCGCCAACGTCGGATTGAGCGACTTTGCATCGCGCCAGCAAAATATTCTTCGCGGTCTCCCCGAAAAAGAAAACATCAACGACATTTTGCTCACCGACATGCACCTTGTGCTCCCGGACGATATGCTCACCAAAGTCGACCTGATGAGCATGGCGAATGGTCTTGAAGTGCGCGTGCCTTTCCTTGATTACGAGGTGGCGAATTTTGCGTTCAGCCTGCCCGTGGAGTATAAGATCAACGCCGGCATGCGGAAGCGGATCGTGCAGGATGCCTTTCGCGAGATCCTTCCCGTGGAACTTTATAACCGGCCGAAGAAAGGATTTGAAGTGCCGTTGCTAAAATGGTTCAGGGGGGAAATGCGGTCGCTTATTGAAGAAGAGCTTTTATCGGAGAAATTTATTTCAGAGCAGGGGATCTTTGATTATCCCACAATCGCCGTACTGAAGCGTCAGCTCTTTTCATCCAATCCCGGCGATGTGCATGCGCGCATCTGGGGGCTGATCGTGTTTCAATGGTGGTGGCGAAAATATATGACGGTAAAGAAATCGTAACGTATCGTCATAGCACAGCACTCACAAATTCCAACCAGGGATCTCTTCCCAAGACAAAGAAATAGAAGAAACACCCCAGCCATCCGTGAAAGAGTCCCAGTATCCACAGGTTCCTGTATTGAAGATAAATAATCGTATAGCCGATCGCTAACAAAGCTGTGGCGACCACTAAAGGTATCGACGGGAAATGAACGATCGAAAACACGATTGAACTGACCACAACGATCGCGGCCTTCCCCGCTTTACGTCCCTCCCAATCCTCCATATTTCGCGCGATCAACCCGATGATGAGGAATTGTTGGATCGTTCCCCACAACGGGTAGAGGATCATGATGGGAAGGATATGCCAATTGAAAACCAATGTTTCCCTCGCGGTGCCAAGAACGATGAAAGCAACCAGCGCGACGAGCGACACCGGCCCGATCCAGCGCAGGCTGTTTCGAAAGCCTTCTTTTCTGAAACCCCAGTACGCCGGAACATCTCGGTTTGTTTTGATGCGATACAGGATGTAGGCGATCCACAACAGGCACGCCGTCGTGACATACCAGAATTTCAGATGGAGCCAATCCACGAACAAAAATTTACCAAAGCCGGTCAGCACAACGGCGACGATCTCGGTCGTTCGGGTAGCATTCGTGTGGTAGGCAGGGGTGGGCGTTGTTCGCTCGCTCAAAACATTATCTTTACAGGAAAGATAAACATTTCTCATCACTCGCATTGCTATGAAAAATCTGCTCCGGTTAGAAGAAGCCCTGGAATTTTTTCTCGCCATTTTTCTCCTCCAGTCCCTTCCCCAGCCGGGATGGCTATACGCCATACTCTTTCTTGCGCCCGACCTGAGCATGTTGGGCTATATCGTTAATACACGGATCGGCGCGGCCTGCTATAATGTAGCGCATCACAAAGGACTGGCCATCGCGTTGTATGTGGCGGGAGTTTATTTTCAAATGCCCTGGGTGGCCTTTACAGGACTACTTTTATTCGGACACAGCGCCCTCGACAGGATCCTCGGCTATGGGTTGAAATATCCGGATCACTTCAAGCACACACATTTGGGGTGGCTTCCGGAACCGAAGAAAAATCGATAGCTATTGAATCGCCTGCTGAAGCTAAAGCCAATAGCTCATTTTGTTGGTGGTTCAATCAGGTCCCACAGGTTTCCATACAAGTCGGCGAAGACCAGCACCGTGCCATAAGACTCGGTCTGCGGTGGTCTGACAATGGTGACGCCTTGCGCTTTCAGGTTTTCATGATCTCTTTTGATATCGTCGGTGTGAAGGAACAGAAAGACCCTTCCACCGGTTTGATTGCCTACCCTGCTTTTCTGTTCATCGCTGGCAGCCTTCGCCAACAACAGGCAACATCCTTCCGAACCGGGCGGCGCCACCCTAACCCAGCGTTTTGTCTCGCTTAGCGTAGTATCTTCCAAAAGAGTAAATTTCAGTTTGTCGACATAAAAGGCAATGGCTTCATCGTAGTCGGCAACCACCAGGGCGAGTTGAATCAGGTTTTGTTTCATGGGATCTTTCGGGCTTTGGACCGGGTGAAGATAAAATTAATTTACCATTCGTTACCCCGGTCCTTAGCCACAAAAAATTTTGACGATGAATCAGAACATGCCGTTGTTGTGAAGAAGTGTTGCGGGTATCGGTTGCTTTACGCGCCAGTGCTCGACGATCTTACTTTTATCAAGACGATAGAGATCATAACAGGCGTAAGGCGTTTCGTTTTGAAGCACACGGGATTGCGTCATTACAAAATTTCCTTCCCCGATGATACGGTATGTCTTTTCAAACGTGCAGCGTCGAAGCATCTCTTTCCAACCGGGCAACCCGGACTTCGCCTCCGGGTCATGTGTGACGATCCCGGAGGACACAAAATCTGCCGCCTGCTCCCACTGCCCTTCTTTGAGCACCGTTTGTGCAAAGTCTGTTATCCGCTGCTTGTTGGATTCGGTCTGCACGAGGTCATTGATTTGGGTTGGGCCATCGATGGCGGCATGTGCCGTGGCCTCGCTCATCGGTTGGATGGCATCCCAATGCTCGGCAAACCGGGCGTTTTGAAGACGCACCATGTCAAGCACGATCATCGTGTGGCCGCCAAAGGTGATGAGCATGTGAAGCGCAACGTAGTCGCCATCGGCGATGATGCGCAGGAAAGGCTTTGGAGGATTTTCGGGTTTTGGCATTTGCTTGAACATGGCCAAAGCTTCCAGTAATGCGGCCTTGCCCGGTTTGCCGGATGCGCTGTGCTGAATGTAATCTTCAGCTATACATTGCCCGGCTACCTCCAGGTCGCCTTGACCAATGGCGCGTTTCCAAAAATCGAGTACGATTTCTTTGTTTGATATCGGAGTTTCCATGATGTGATCTGTTAGGATTTGTGCACGTGTGGCAAGGCAAGCAAATGCGCATAGCCCCACGGCAATGAAATGTTTTGACTTCACGTAATCAGGATAAATGATAAATGGATTTCAGCATTCCGTGATCCCGGAATGCCGTGATGAAGTCCATGCCTGCGCAAAGCGCGGGGGATGGACATGCGGATGGTGCTTAGTACTTCTTGATGGATCAAAGATAACAAATGTCGACCATCATCCTAAACCTACTGCAAAGCGCGCCAGACCGGTCATGGACGTTTTATTCCGCCATTCCGTTTTGATCGCTCGACCGAGTGGAATTATCCCTCGCATTCATTATTTTCGTCAAAGGTCCTACCTGAACTAGTTATCGCCATTGTAAGTCCTATTTTATCCTTAACCAACCCCTCAAATCATGAAAGTCAGATCTATTTCCAAGGTCGCGTTGTGCCTATGTCTTCTCGGCCCTGCCGTCCATGCCCAAACCACAAAAGGAAGCTTCCTGCTGGGAGGCTCGCTCAGCTTCCAGAGTGGCAAAAGCAAGTACAACTACTCCAGCAGCACCTTTAATTCTGAAAGCAAAAGCACCACGTTTTCGATCCGTCCCAGCATTTCTTATTTCGTTATCGACCAACTGGCCGTAGGCGTGGTCACGCCCTACAGCTACACCAAAATAAAATCAGACGGCGTGCAATCGACTGGGTCGAGCTACACGATCGGTCCCGTGGTGCGCTACTATTTCCCCTTGGGGGATCAATGGGCCGTTTTCCCGGAAGTAGCCTATAGCTACGGATGGCTTTGGACCAAGACCCCCAATTTCGTGCCTGCCACGGGCGACTACGAAAGTCTCAAGATAAATGGGCACACCAGTATTTTCCAAGGCGGCGTGGGGCTGGTATATTTCCTGAACCCGAGCATTGGCATAGAAGGAAAAGTCTATTACCAGAACCGGACCGATTCCGAGGAACGCGGCGAGCGCACGGGAGTCGTTCCGACCGGCATCGACCAATCGTCCTTCAATTTTAGCGTTGGTTTGCAAGTATACTTTGCGCGAAACGCAAAATAACCAGCGCGATAAGGAGGCAACCTCCTGCCTCCTTATCGCTTCTCTTATTCGTCGAATCGCTGGCCGCTATTCAGATATTATAACTTTAAGTTGTCCACCCCATATCAAATTGCTGTTCTTCATCGTTACAAAAGAAATGTTACCCGGCGCTGCCGTGGTTTTGACGAAATCGCTCACGTTCCTATTTTTACGGACTCTCTCAACCAGTTACAAGTAACCATAATTCAATAGCAGTTTCTTTATCATGAAAAACCTATTCCCCTCCCTGACAGCGCTATGGCTTTGCCTGGCCGTTTCTTCCAGCATGGCTCAAACCTCAAAAGGCACTTTTCTATTAGGTGGTTCGCTGGGTTTTTCCAGCGGGCACTCGACCAGTACATATGATTATCTAAGCACGCCTTCCAAGCAAAAACAATCCACCATCAGTCTCGCCCCAAACGTCTCCTATTTTGTGATCGACCGTCTGAGCATTGGCATCGTGACGCCACTTTCGTATACGCAGTATAAACGGGAGGATATCGATCAGAAAACAACGTACCGATCCTATTCGATTGGACCGCTCATCCGGTATTATTTTCCACTGGGAAGCCACTGGGCTATTTTTCCGGAGGCAAGCTATAGCTACGGCTGGATGGAGACCATGGGACATTATTCTATCAACGGCGATGTCTTTAGGCAAACGTTTCGCGGGAACGCGCGGAATTTGCAAGGCGGTCTGGGCTTAACTTATTTTCTTAACCCCAACATTGGCTTGGAGGGGAAATTCCGCTATCAGTCCATGCGCGATACCTACAATCACGCCGGGCTGGACCACGTCGACAACAACTCGTTTGACTTCACGATCGGTGTGCAAGTATACCTCTTCAGAAATACACAATAAATAACATTCGAAATCGCTACTTCCCTGCATATGAAAATCAACGTTACGCTCCAGTTCCTCCTGTGTTTTTGTTTTATGGCCAGTGTCAGCTTTGGTCAAACCGATAAAGGAAGCTTCCTGCTGGGCGGCTCTATCGGATTCGCCCACAATAACACGACAACGTACATTACAAACTCCGGCTCTACAGAAACCAGGTCGTTCACGATCGACGCGCAGCCCAGCATCTCATATTTTATCATCGACCGGCTAGCCGTCGGGTTGATCACACCCTATAGTTATTCCAAAATAAAATCCAAGTATGCTGGAAGCGAATCGACGTCGACGGATAAATCTTATTCTGTTGGCCCGGCCGTGAGGTACTATTTTCCCCTGGGAAGTGAGTGGGCCATTTTCCCGGAGGCAAGCTACAGCTATGGATGGACGTGGAACAACGACCTGACCAATAAGACAAGGGTTTTCCAAGGTGGCGTCGGGCTTGTCTATTTTCTTAATCAAAGTGTTGGTGTGGAAGGAAGGGCATTTTATAGAAATGCACATACCAACTATGAAGACGTTCCCGGCGCTTACCGCGGAAGGAGTTCCGATGAGCCGAACTTTAATTTTAGTCTGGGTGTGCAGATATACTTTGCCGGGAAAGCAAACCCATAAAAAAATCTCATCGCATTCTAACTACCACCGGTCCCTTGTCCGGCGGAAATATTTAAAACCGAGTATTGGTATAGAAAAGGTTTGTTCTCTATCTAACAACGATTTCTATAGGCGCGGTGACCTGAGCGATCCAATAGTGAGCCGTGATGACAAATCGTCAATTAACTTCACTGTGAAGTACAAATGTACTTTGCGAGAAAAGGTGTAAAATAAAATTTTATTCAGGCGGAAAGAAATCTCATCCAGCCCGACAACGTTGTACTGAAAATCCTCATTTACATTCTTATTTTTGCGATCTCTCTTAAACAGTTATAAGTAACCATAATCCAACAGCAGTTTCCTTTACCATGAAAAACCTATTTACTTCTCTGGCAGTGCTATGGCTTTGCCTGGCCGTTTCTTCGAGTTTTGCACAAACTTCAAAAGGCGCTTTTCTATTAGGCGGTTCCCTGGGATTTTCCAGCGGGCACACGAACACGACCTATAATTACCCCGCGATTTCCCGCAAGGAAAAGCAATCAGCAATCGGCGTCGATCCCAACGTTTCCTATTTTGTGATCGACCACCTGAGCGTTGGCGTGGTGACCCCATTTATGTATAGGTGGTATAAAACTGAAGGCGTCGATCAAAAAACAACGTACACGTCCTATTCTGTCGGACCGCTGATCCGGTACTATTTTCACCTGGGAAACCAGTGGGCCATTTTCCCGGAAGCAAGTTATAGCTATGGCTGGACGGTGACCAAAGGCTACTCCTATCTCAGTGGCGACATAGTCCCCGTTACGTATCGCGGGAACACACGAAATTTACAAGGCGGCCTGGGATTGGTCTATTTTCTCAACCCCAACATTGGTGTGGAAGGAAAATTTCGCTATCAGTCCATGCGCGATACCTACAATCGCACCGACGTTGGGCTGGATCATACCGACAACAATGCCTTTGACTTCACGATAGGTTTGCAAGTATACCTCTTCAGAAATACCCAATAGTCAACACTCAAATCGCCATTCTTAATTTTCGCATTATGAAAATCAACGTTACGTTTCAACTCCTGTTATATTCTTGTTTCATCGCCATCGCAGGCTATGGCCAAACCGACAAAGGAAGCTTCTTGCTGGGTGGCTCTATCGGGTTCACCCGGAATGCCAATACGACCTACGGCACAAGCAATTCCAACATCATTTCAGAAAGCAAGTGGTTCTCGATCGCCGCGCAGCCCAGTGTTTCGTATTTTATCATCGACCGGCTAACGGTTGGGCTGATCACGCCCTACAGTTATGCAAAAACAAATTCCAAATCCAATTTGAGCACCGAAATGATCTCGACCACCAAAACCTATTCCGTTGGCCCAACCGTGAGATACTATTTTCTGCTGGGAAGTCAATGGGCCATTTTCCCGGAAGTAAGCTACAGCTATGGGTGGACCTGGGACAAGTATCCGAACATCATTTCGCAGAATCCCTATTCGGTGGTCTATACCAAGTCGACAGAGAAGATGAGCAGTTTCCAAGGTGGTGTGGGGTTGGTCTATTTTCTTACCCAAAGTGTTGGCATCGAAGGAAGGGCGTTTTATCAGACTCAACATACCCGGTACGAAGAGGAATCCTACGGCATAAAGAGTATCGATGAGCCTTCTTTTAATTTTGGTCTGGGTGTGCAGATATACTTTGCCAAGAATAAAAAGTAAGTGATGCCTTAACGAGGCACTTAGTCGTTACGCCCCCTTATGACTTTCACCATTCCCTCGGTGGTCCGTTCCAAACTCCTGTCATCAGTCTGAGTTTCGACGTGCAGGTATATTTTTTCAAGAAAGTACAATAATCACATTTACAGGGTTTTAAAAACGCCGGTGCCCCTACCGGCGTTTTTCATTTTACGGCAAGCGAAACCCCAGCCCATAGGATCTGCGTTCAATCCACTAACTTTACGCTACCGTTTTAACTGAATTTTGAAAATAAGAAAGCACCCTCTCTATGAAAAAATTCTCCATCCTGCTCGGCAACGGCATCAATAACCTCGACGCCGACAACAGCTGGGACAACCTCCTGCAGCGGCTCGCCGCCGATATCGGCTTTACGATCGACGAAGAAAAGAAAAAACAATTTCCGCTCTTGTACGAAGAGATCTTTCTCACTGGCGCCAACTTAAAGAAAAAAGGAGTTTCCGAAACCCAACTAAAAAAATCGATCTGCGACAACATCTCGCAAATCAAAAAGCACCCGCTCTACGATGTGATCCGCGCCCTTCCCACCGACGACATCATCACCACCAACTACGATTTTTCGGTCGAGGGATTCGACCCAAAAAAAAACGAAGGCATTGTCAAGGAAATGCTTTACAGTGTTTTCAGGCACTACCGCGCCGGCAACAAGCGCGTGTGGCACGTCCATGGCGACCGACTCCATCCCAACTCTGTGAACCTGGGTTTTGAACACTATAGCGGGCAACTGCAAAACATTCGCAACTATGTGGCTACGGGTACACAGTATGCGTCCAAAAAATATCAACTCCCGCTCATCAAACGATTGGAAACCGGTGCACTGGATGGCAGTTCCTGGTTGGATCTTTTTTTCACCACCGATATCCACATCATCGGGCTCACCCTCGGCTTTGTGGAAACCGACCTTTGGTGGTTGTTGACTTACCGGGCACGCATAAAGATCAAGAAACCCAAACTTGTGCCCAACACGATCACATATTACACACCGCAGAAATTCGTAGCCGGTTCCAAACATAAACTGGACCTCCTCGAAGCCACGGGCGTGAACGTGGAAAAAATTAACAAAGACGGGGCAGCCTATTATCAGGACATCTTGAGCCGGTTAGACCCCGCTCCAAAAAAATAAACTTGACTGGGATGGCGTATGAGCGGAGGGTTAAAACCTTAGCCCCTCCGAGTTGTTATTACCTCAAACCCCCGGGATCATGAAACCAACGTTATCATTTATCGCAGCCATCGTGCTGCTCGCGGCCTGTCATCGCGGCAAAGAACAATCATCCGAAACCAGCGTTGAAGGGGGTCCGCAACCCGGGTGCTACGCGTTTCATGAAGGTGGGTCGAGCATCGAGCTTCAACTGGCGGTGAACGGCGATGCTGCGTCCGGGGACTTGCTTTATTCATTGGAGGAAAAAGACAAGAACACCGGTACCATCCGGGGTACCGTGAGAGGCAACATGCTGGATGCTTACTATACGTTTACGTCTGAAGGGGTGACCAGCGTACGTGAGGTCATTTTTCAGTGGGTCGACAATTCATTGGTAGAGGGCATTGGCGAACACATCGAGCGAAACGACACTTCCTTCTATGCAGATAAGAAGAAAGTGACGTTCACCGACAGCAAGGTGGCACTCAAAAAATGTGAGTGAGCCATGAAATCATTTTGAACCGCCTCGCCTTCGCTAAAGCTTCGGCGGGCAAGCAAGGCGATGTAAAGAAAAATCCTAGTTGGTGCCGGGCTGTTTTAGGACAAACCCACTCTTTTGTTTTTCGTCGGCTACCATTTTTCGAACATCTGCAAGAAGCTTTTTGGCGTCATAGACAATGCCGTCCTTGATAGTGTATTTGACACCGCCAACACGGACCACTTTATTATCTTCGGTCAGCTTTATGGCGCCGGTGCCATAGAGCACCTGTAGATTCTTTAGGGGATTTTCTTCGACGATAACAAAGTCAGCCAGCTTGCCTACTTCAACAGAACCAACCTCTTTGTCTTTTCCGAGGGCTTGCGCTCCATATAAGGTAGCTGAGCGAATGATCTCTAGCGGGTGGAATCCTGCTTCACGCAACAACTCCAACTCGCGGATGTAGGCAAAACCATAGAGTTGAAAAATGAAACCAGAATCGGATCCTGTGGTAACGCGTCCGCCGCGGTTTTTATATTCGTTCACGAAGGTCATCCAGAGCTGATAGTTTTCTCGCCAGTTCACCTCTTGTTCTGTGCCCCATTCGTGCCAGTAGGAGCCGTGCGAAATTTTGCTGGGTTGATAAAATGCCCACAGCGACGGCAGCGTGTACTCTTCGTGCCATTCGGCGCGACGGGCGCGGTGCAGATCGCGGCTCGCTTCATAGATATTGAAGGTGGGATCGAGCGTGAAGTCAAGCGACAGCAATTCGTTCATCACTTCGTTCCAGTGCTCGCTATACGGTGGTGCGGCTTGCTTCCAAAGTTTGCCGGCTTCGGAAAAGCGGTGTTGTTCGTTTTGATAGTTGTAGTCGAGGGGATAGTCCTGGATGGTGCGTGCGGTGAAGAGCGCTTCGGGCAAACCGTACCAATGTTCCATCGACGTCAGTCCCGCCTTCGCAGAGTTCACTACGTTCCAACGGGCCACATCCACTTGAGCGTGGTGACATGCCGAGCGCAGACCCAGCTCTTTGTTCTTCCGGAGGGCAGCGTCCATGATCTCGGGTCGGGCACCAAAAAATTTGATGCCGTCGGCGCCTTTGTTCTTATTTAAGATCACCCAGTCGATGGCTTGCTGTGGTGTGCTGATGGGATCTTTGCTGCCTTGGCCAAAAACCGTGTAGGCCCAGATGCGTGGTGCCGTGATGCGGTTCTCGGCGCTCAGTCTTTTTTCTTCCAACACCCAATCCAGCCCGTTGCCGGCCGAAGGTTCGCGTATGGTAGTGATGCCGTGGCCCATCCACAGTTTGAAAACATATTCGGCACTGGGCGCTTGTGAGCCACCAATGTGGCCGTGCATGTCGATGAAACCGGGCATGAGGTACATGCCTTCGGCGTTCAGCTCTTTCCCTCCCGCTTCCAGCTTGGGCCGTTTTTCGCTGTTGATAGCAACACCCGGATAGCCCACGGTTTGTATCGAAACGATCTTATTTTGCTTCACCACAATGTCGGTGGGCCCAATGGGCGGCGCACCGGTGCCGTCGATGAGCATCACGCCGCGGATGATGAGCTGCGTATATGGCCCCTCTCCTTCTTTTACGATGGGCGCTTTTTCAACTTTTTCCTGTGCATGGATGGAAAAGGCCATGAGGGCGAGCAGGACGGGTAGTAACTTCTTCATATCTTATGTGTTGATAGTGAATCTACACAAGTATAAGGGAAATGAAAATGAAGTTAGGAGCTATCGTCACATTTTGTGGTCTTGCGGCGGCGACGCTCCTTGTTCAATGCGAGCGGGTGAGACCCGAGCCTCCCAAACCTACCCGGCTGGAAACAGAACTGACACCGCCACGCTCCACGGTAGTGATACCGGTATACTATCATGTCGACAGCCTGGAAGCCACCATCAATAATAAAGTGAAGGGCACTTTTTTAAAGAAATGGATGGTGTTGAATGAAAAGGGCGACAGCCTTTACCTGGAAACAACCCGCACCGGGCGGATCAACATCGCCTGGGACAAGCATGCCCTCACCAGTTCGTTCCCACTGCATGTCTCGGGCAAGTTCATCAAGCACCTCGGGGGCATCGTGATAAAAAATTCAGAGCCCGTGGAAATGGAGGTTGTGCTGAACCTGGTCACCCAGGTGGGCATCGGCAAAGACTGGAACCTGAAGCTGGAGTCGAAGCTGAAACTCATCCGCTGGGTGAAAGACCCGGTGCTGAAGGTGGCGATGGTGAAAGTGAACTTGCGCAAGAAAGTGGAGGAGGCCATCGCCTTACACCAGGAGCAACTCATCGGAAAAATGGACGACGCGTTGCGCGACCGGTTGAACACGCGAAAGGTCATTGTCAAAATCTGGAACGATCTGCAGAAGCCAATTCGCATCAATAAGAAAAGTATGCCCGTGTGGCTCAAGCCCTATGCGCACGACCTGAAAGCGAAACTCTCGCAAAGTGGTTCGTTCATGGTGCTGGAGGTGGAGTTGGAGGCGACGATACAAACCATCCTGGAAGACGAAGACATTCTCCCGTCCAACACCACCCTGCCCGCCTACAAACCCAAGACCTCGGCCGCCGACAGTTTGAAGATCTTCGTGCTGGCCACGCTGCCCTTTGAAAAGATCAACGCCATCCTGGAAAAAGAATTAAAGGGAAAGACCATTACCGCCGAGGGCTACTCGGCAACGGTAAAAGATGTATCGGCCTATGGCACCGACGATGGCCTGGCCTTGAAGATCCAGGTGAAGGGCGATGTGGTAGGCAATGTCTACCTGCGGGGTACTCCTTATTATGACACTACAAAGGCCGTGTTCTCGGTAAAAGACTTCCGGTTTGATGTGGATTCTGAAAATGCGCTGATCACGACAGCCGATTGGATGCTGCACGACAACGCGCTGGGCTTTGTCCAGGAAAAGCTCTCGATCGATGTTCAACCGCTCATTGACCAGGTGCCGGATCTCATTGAAAACGGCATCGAAAAGGGCAAGTCGGGTGAGAAGATCAATGTTTTTGTGGACCGGCTTGATTTGGTCCCGCAGCAATTGGTGATCACGCGAAAAAACATACAGGTCATCCTAAAGGGCACCGGCAAGGCCTCGATCGGCCTGGAGCGAAAGGTCTTTGCCGGCAAAAAGCGTAAAAAGAAGGCTTAGCCCGCCTGATGGTGCTCTCACGGTGTGGGCATCACATTTTGTTAACGAACGGACTATCCCCGGATCCGGGTGTCTAAAATCCTCTCTAGCAATCACTTACCGGGTATTCGATTCATCTATCCCGGTACCCTTTTTCAGAATAAAACCAATGCCATTCGTTCTATTTCCCAATAAGGTTTGGACGGACCCGATCTTTTAAAAATTTTATAATTTTTACCCGTTTTCGGTTAGAAACAGACCCTACCTACAACGTTTCCGTGAATTTTTTTTCAAAAGTGGTTCATTTATTACCCTATTGTTAAAATATTCGTCCAATTATTAATCACAACCAGTAAAATTTTACCCCTATATCCTAAAACTACAAGCAAAATGAAAAAATCAATCGTCTTTCTCGTCCTGCTGATTGCGGTAAGCATTCTGGCAGTCTTTATGCCGGCCGTCCCTACGACCATCAACACCGAGGGCATGAATTCGGGTGATGTGGCCTGGATGTTGGCGGCTTCCGCTTTAGTATTGCTCATGACTCCCGGCCTGGCGTATTTCTATGGCGGGATGATTGACACCAAAAACATTATCACCACCATGCTCCAGAGCTTCATCGCCATGGGCGTGATCTCGGTGTTGTGGATCGTTGTAGGATTTAGCCTTGCCTTTGGCGAAGATATTGGGGGATTTGTAGGCAACCCGTCTACATACTTCATGTTCGGCAACGTATTGGATGCTCCGCTGTGGGGTACCATTCCGTTGGTGTTGTTTGCCTTCTTCCAATTGAAGTTCGCCATCATCACCCCTGCGCTCATCACCGGTACTTTTGCTGAACGTATCCGCTTCAAGTCTTATATCCTGTTCCTGGTGTTGTTCTCCTTGTTGATCTATGCTCCCCTGGCACACTGGACCTGGCATGCTGACGGCTTCCTCTTTAAAATGGGTGTGCTTGATTTTGCCGGTGGAACCGTAGTGCACATGTCTGCCGGTTTCGCTGCTTTGGCCGCTTCTATTTACCTGAGAACAAAGGGTGAAGAAAAAAAATCGATCGCTCCCGCCAACATTCCTTTCGTATTGTTGGGCACAGGCTTGCTGTGGTTCGGCTGGTTTGGTTTCAACGCCGGTAGCGCATTGACCGCCGGTGCACTTGCCGCTTCTGCTTTTGCTACTACCAACACCGCTTCGGCTGCTGCTGGTCTTGCGTGGATCTTGTTTGATGCTGCCCGTGGCAAGAAACCTTCTGCCCTTGGCTTCTGTATCGGTGCCGTGGTTGGTCTCGTGGCCATCACCCCTGCTGCCGGTTTCGTAACGATCCCTTCGAGCTTGTTCATCGGTACGTTCGCTGCGATCATCAGTAACATCGTCGTGCATTGGAAAGCAAAAACTTCCCTGGAAGATACACTCGACGTATTCCCTTGCCACGGTGTGGGTGGAGCAGTAGGTATGGTAATGACCGGCTTGCTGGCCAACACGGCGGTGAACGGCCTGAACACTACCGGCAACGGTCTGTTCTTTGGCGAGTTCCACCTCTTCCAAGTGCACATGATCGCCCTGGTGATTGTGATCGCCTACACGTTCCTCGGTTCGTTGATCTTGTTGAAACTGACCGACCTCATCTCGCCTCTGAAAGTATCGGCGGAAGAAAAGAAACTGGGTTCCGATTTCAGCCAGCACGGCGAGAATCTTTACCCAGCCGATTTCAGCTCGCTGAAAGAAGAAATGGCCTAATACAAAAAGAAGTCCCGGCAGTACCAGTGCCGGGACTTCTTAAAAAATATACTAACCGAACCTTTATCTAACCTAAACCTAACCTTTTCCTTAACTACTAACCCCCACGATCTATGACAAAGTCTACAAGTTCTCACCCACACGATTTCTAAACAACACTGGCTGTAATTTTTCAGGAGTGCTTTGTCCGGGAAATGCAAAGCAGCCGATGAACAAAGAGATTGTTATTAGCCTATTGATCTCCGCGTCATTCACTAAAGCATCCCAGGGAGTGTGAGATACTCCCCCGGGATTACTCTAGCTTATTGTTTACTAAAACACACAACAAAACTATGAAATTTCTAAAACTGAGACTTTTACTTTCTTTGGCTTTAATAGGATTGGCCTTCTCTGCGATGAGCCAGGATTCGACGCGAACCTTCACCTTATCGGGTTCCATCGACGTCTATGCACACACCGCACTCGGCATGAAGAACACCGCGTTTGGAACCGCCGCACCGACCACTTCTTTCGGTAACCTGAAAGGATTTTCACTCGGCATGGCGAACCTGATCGCATCCTATCAAGGTCAGAAAGTAGGATTCGTTGCAGATCTCGTATTCGGTCCTCGTGGTTCGGATGCCGTATTCAACTCGGGTGGATATCGCAACGTTGCCGCCGCCGGTAGCGGTCAGATCGTGAACCAATTGTATACTTATATTAAACTGTCGGATGTCGTAACGGTGAACCTTGGTCAGTTCAACACCTTCGTGGGATATGAAGTGATCTCTCCCACACTGAACGCCAACTACTCCACTTCATACATGTTCTCTAACGGTCCCTTCAATCACACCGGCTTGCGCGTAGACTTTGCGACCGAAAGCGGATTGGTAGCGAAACTGGCCGTGATGAACCCGACGGATATTTTGGAATTCAACAAAGTGAACACGTACACCCTGGGCGGTCAGATCGGTAAGACCACCGATGCAGGCGGTATCTGGTTCAACGTGTTGTATGGTGACCAGGACGGCAAGCTCAAGAAGGCCGACTTCGGCGGAGAGCCCGCTGCTTCCTACGGCGATCTGTTCCAAGTCGACCTCACGACAGGATGGACGTTGAGCGACGCTTTCTTCCTGGGTGCCAATGCTACTTACCAAACCATTGCCAAAGGTCAGGAGTATAACGCCGCCGGCGATGTCATCGATGGCACGCGCAAATCCACCTCCTTCTACGGTGTGGCCTTGTATCCGAAAGTTACCGTATCAGACAATTTTGCGCTGGCCTTGCGTGCTGAGTACTTCGGCGTGAAAGGTGGCACGGTGGGTAACTTCCCCGGCTTCCGCGCCCACCCGCTCGCTTCTCCTATCGGATTGGATGGCGACAACAAGGGCAACGTGATCGAGTTCACACTTTCCGGAAACGCGAAGGTTGGACCACTTACGCTGATCCCTGAACTCCGCTTTGACAAAACTTCCGAAGACAGCTTCGTCAACAGCGACGGCGAGGCGAAAGACTCTATGGTCTCCGCCACCTTCGCAGCAGTTTATAAATTCTAATTCCTTAACCAAAAAATTGCAACCTTATGTCAAAAACAAAACTTGAATACATCTGGCTCGATGGATACAAGCCTACTCAGAGCCTGCGTAGCAAAACCAAGATCGTGAGAAATTTCGATGGCACCCTCGACGGTTGCCCAGGATGGTCCTTCGACGGCAGCTCTACGGAGCAAGCCGACGGACACACGTCCGACTGCCTTCTTCAACCGGTAGCCTTGTTTCCCGATCCTGCTCGTAAGAATGCCTTCCTCGTGATGTGTGAAGTGCTGAGCCCCGATGGCACACCACACGCCTCGAACGGACGCGCTACCATCGACGACGATGACAATGATTTCTGGTTTGGCTTCGAGCAGGAATATTTCCTGTGGAATCCCGAGACCGACAAGCCGCTCGGCTTCCCCGCCAGTGGCTACCCCGCTCCTCAAGGACCCTACTATTGCTCGGTGGGCGCCAAGAATGCTTTCGGCCGCGAGATCGTGGAAGAGCATCTTGACCTTTGCCTCGATGCGGGCATCAACGTGGAGGGTATCAACTCGGAAGTGGCCACCGGCCAGTGGGAGTTCCAGATCTTTGCCAAGGGCGCGAAAGCCGCCGGCGACCAGGTTTGGGTAGCCCGCTATTTGCTGGAAAGAACGGCTGAGAAATATGGCGTGGCCATCAACTGGCACTGCAAGCCGCTGGGCGCCACCGACTGGAACGGCTCGGGCATGCACGCCAACTTCTCCAACGAGCTGCTGAGAACCGCCGGCTCCAAGGATGTATACGACACGGTATGCCAGGCTTTTGCTCCTTACGTGAAGGAACACATCGCCGTGTACGGTGCCGATAACCACCTGCGCCTCACCGGAAAGCACGAGACACAGTCGATCGACCGGTTCTCGTACGGAGTTTCCGATCGCGGAGCGTCCATCCGAATCCCGATCGCCACGGTGGAGAACAGCTGGAAAGGTTGGTTGGAAGACCGCCGTCCCAACTCCGCGGCCGATCCCTACAAGGTGGCTGCACGCATCATCAAGACAGTCAAAACGGTTCCCGAATACGCCACGGTGAACGGACACTAATACTTAAAAATTTTCAGGGCGTCTGGTTGTAGTTTGAAGTCGGGCAGAAATGTCCGGCTTCTTTTTTTTATATGTTGACGAATAACTTGATAGTAACATAAACTTCTTTTTACTTTGAGATTATGTTACGCTAACGTCCAGCAATCATGATCCATCCTCATACCGAACTCAGGTTCATCAGCGACAAAATAGGTTACGGAGTTGTCGCCACCAAGTTCATCCCGAAAGGCACCATCACCTGGGCGCTTGACAAACTCGACAGAATTTTCACACCGGCGCAAGTCCGGGCCATGGACCCGCTCTACCAGCAAGTCCTGGACACATACACCTACCGAAACCCGGAAGGCAACCACATTCTCTGCTGGGACAACGCCCGGTTTGTGAACCACAGCTCCAACTCCAACTGCATCACCACCGCCTATGAGTTCGAGATCGCCATCCGCGACATCTACCCCGGCGAGCAACTCACCGACGACTATGGCTACTTGAACTTGGAGGAGCCCTTTGAAGTGGTGCCTGAGGAAGGCACGGACCGCGTCATCATCTACCCCGACGACCTGGTGCGCTACTATCACGTTTGGGATGAAAAGTTGCTGGAAGCCTTTGCCCGCCTCCAAGATGTAGAACAACCCTTGCTCCACATCCTGGACCTCAACACGGTGGCCAAGGCCAAGCGCGTGTCGGCCGGCGAAGAGCAGATGGACTCTATTCTGAATTGCTATTGCCCGCAACATGGCCGCATCAACGGTGAAGCCCAGCAGATCAAGGTGCGCTCCCCGAAGATCGCCTACCCGTTCTGAACGGCCTGAGAGCCTACGAAGAGCATTAGTTCGGTTTCCACTTTTTCCCTGTCTTTCCAGAAATTCCGGCTGAACACCATGAGGTGCTTCCATTTCTTTTGCGTCAACAGCGCGGGGGTATAGGCATGCACGTCCTTGGCGGAGAGCGCGGAGAAATAGCGCACGTCGTCGGTGAGGATCACGCCCAGGTATTGGTCGTCTTTCAGTACGTTGATGTCGGTGAAGGGTAGCGCTTCCGTGTCGAAGATGAACTCGGGCAAGCGGCTCGCACTCCACTCCTGCAGACGGCGGCTGAGGAACCACGCCTTCGTGTGCTGGCTTGGGATGGCTGACTGGGGCCGGTAGCGGCCGGCGCTCACTTCGCGGGCAAAGGCCAGGTAGTCCTTCAACAACCGCGGACCTTCGTTCCGGATGTCGTCTACCTTGAGCTGTTCCGGGGTGATGCTGGTGAAGAGGATGATCTTTTCGCGGGCGCGGGTCACGGCCACGTTAAGGCGGTTCTCGCCACCGGCCATGTTAAGGCTTCCAAACTGCATCATCAATCTTCCCTTCTTGTCAGGCGCATAGCCGATGGAAAAAATGATGATGTCCTTTTCATCGCCCTGCACATTCTCGATATTTTTCACAAACAACGACTCGGGCAACGTTTGGCCGGCCAACAGGGCCTCGGCTTCCAGGGCGTCGAGCACCATCATTTGTTGTGGTGCGTTGAAGGTGACTACGCCAATTTCTTTTTCGGGCTGGTCGCGCAAAATGTCGAGCACGCACCGGGCCACAGCCTGGGCTTCGACGGCGTTGGTCTGGTTTTCCCAAATGCCATCGACCTTGTGATATTGGATCGGCGGGTCGTCGGTGTTGATCACTTCGCGGTCGGGCAGCAACTGCAGCCGTCCTCCGTAGAAGTGCGTGTTCGAAAAATCGATCAGGGCCAGCGACTTGCTGCGGTAGTGGCCTTGCAAGTGAACGGTGGCCAGATAGCGCGCCGACAATTCCAGCAAGGAGTCTACTTCCAGGTCGGGGTTCTCCTCCTCGCCCTCGCTCCACCGCGCCTGGTACAGCTCGCTGGGGCGCAACTGTTTGTCATCGCCGGCCACCACCAGTTGCTTGCCGCGATACATCGCCGGAATGCCACGCTCGGCAAAACACTGGGAGGCCTCGTCGAAGATGACAATATCGAACAACCCCGTGGTCATGGGAAAGATAGCCGACACCGACTCGGGCGACGCCAGCCAGCAGGGCACCAACTGAAAGAGCTCGTACGGCGACGACTCGATGAGCTTGCGCAGGGGCCAGATCTTTTTCTTCTTCGTGACCTGGTGCAACAGATCGCGATACGTCACCATGTTGTTCAGGCGGTTGTACTCCAGGTTCTCATACACCCGCTCACGGGCGCGTACCCACAAAATTTCTTTGCTCAGCTTTTTCTTTTCCTTGAGCGACGACCGCAGCTCGTCTTGCAGCGTGTCGATCTTCATCGACGACACGGCGCGCAGGATGGGATACTTCGTTTCAATGTGGTCGATCCAGGCCAGGCGCAAGCTGTTTTGAAAGAGTCCTTCCATGGCTTCGCCGTCCCACGTGCCCAGGTGATCGTAGAGCTTTAGGGTGACGTCGCGTTCAAAGAATTTGAGCGATTCCTTCAGGGTGTCATATTCACACAGGGTATCAAAGTCGCGGTGCAAGGTTTTCAGGTACTCTTCTTCCCGTGCAGGTTCCAATATCAGCTGCGTTACCTGGTAGGGTACCAGCCACACCAACCAACCCGCCTTCTTTTCCCGCACACCCGAAATGGCCGACAGGATATCCTTGAATAAATTCCCAAACTCCCGCCGCGAATATTTATGAACGCTGACGGCGTCCTTCACTTCCCGGAGGGTGTTGAAGATGAGCTTGGCGCGGACCGCCAGTTTTTGGCGATCGAACCACCGTTGCAAGGCGTCCTTGTCGTAGTTCGTGGGCAATTCGACCAGCCAGGGTTTGTTCTTCAACGCCGTGAGATGATGCTCGAGGTTGAGGCGGCTATCGATGCGGCGCTCCATGATGCGCAGGCCCTCTTTGCTATAGGTGAGTTGGTTGGCGACCAACACGCGGCGGAGGTAGAATTTTTCTTTCGAGAACAAATGCCACCGGATGAGGCGGACCAGGTTTGTCCGGGCGGCTTGCGAGTGTTGCAACGCCTCCTGGAACTTGCCCAACTCGTTCGAGGGCAAGGTAGTCTCGGGCATCTCGTCGTCGTAGCAGTTCATGATGACCCGTTCCATGTTCAAGAGCCAGAGGAGGCTGGTCTCGTCGTCGGTTTCGTTCATCATGGACTGGAAGTAAAAATAGGTGTCGTCGTCTTTTATGACGCTGATCATGCCCAGGATGTCGTCTTCTTTGGCGACCAGTGTTTCACAATCTTCCAGGTGCGGGCGGATGCCGATGAGTTTTTCGATGGCGCCGGCCACCTTGTTTTGATAGCTCGGGATGTCGGCGACGATTTGGGCGATCTTTTTTTCATCCGATGGTTTGAAGCCGGCAAACGAGCGCCGCTCGCGCCATACATAGTGATCGTTTTCCAGGCGCGCGGCGTATTGTGCGTAGATCTTCAGCTTGCGCAGAAAATCATGCAGCGCCCCGAAGTTGAAAAAAGGATACTCTTGTTTTATGTTGATGGATGGTCCGTTCAACTCCGAAGTGAGGTAGAGCTCTTTCACGGAAAGGCCCGATTCTTTGTCGTCGAACAAGGCGTGTTTGAATTCTTCCAGTTCTTCCGTCACCTGGTCGATGCGGCGGCACAGTTGGAAGAACTTGCGTTCGGTCTGGATCACGTCGATGCCGCGGTTGCGTGTTTTGAATTCCTCCACGCGCTCGACCTGCCGGGCGATCTTGGCATAAATTTCTTTCCGGTCGTTTCGAAAATCATGTACCAATCCCAGGAAGTCGCCCAGCTCGATGTCCTTCAAGCGGTCGTACACCACGTCGAGGGCGGCGCGTTTCTGACAAACCAACAACGCTTTTTTCCCGGAGGCAATGGCGTCGGCCAGCAGGTTGCAGATGAGCTGCGACTTGCCGGTGCCAGGCGGGCCCTGCACCACGATGGAATGGCCGTGCTTGATGGCCTTGATGGCGTTTTCCTGGTAGGCATCCATCACAAACGGTGCAAAGATCTTTTCTTCGCTGATGGCATTGTTCATGACGGCACCCTGGGCGGTGAGACCGTCGCTTCCTGTATTTTTCTCCACGAAAAATTCCTCCAGGTCGGTGACGGTATCATTTTCAATGAGCTGCAAATAGTCGGGAACCAATTGCGACCCGGCTTGAGGAAAAATTCCCAGCACGGCTTCAGGATACAATTTCAACTCGCCGTTGCGGAGGGTTTCTTCCAGCGTCTCTTTTTTGAATGTCTCGAAGGGTGCGAGTGTATCCAGGAAATTGTCGGGGTTGAAGTTGATCTCCAAGCGGTCGCGCAGCAACTCATACAACTCGGTCCGGAACACCGTGCTGTCGATGTCGAAATCTTCGAAGCTGGTGTCCAACAGTTCTTCTTCCAGCTTCACCTGGTTGTAAAAAGCAAATGCCAGTAAGAACGACTTGTTGAACGTAATGCCCGCATCCTTCCGGGGCTGCAACGCCCAATGTTGTCCTTCCTGCACAATGCTGACGGGGAAATACAAAAGCGGGCAACGCACGATCGAGCCGTCTGAAAATTTTCCACGCACAAACGGCCAGCCTACGTGCAGATCGTTCGACCCGCGTTCTTCAAAAATAAAATGATCGATGCGCTGAAGTTTTTTTAGCCTCCGGCTGCTTTCGTTGTTGGCTTCCAGACGGCTGTCGAGCACCTGGCAAACCTTTTTGCTTTTGTTAGCGATGAGCGCTTTGATCAATTCGAACGAAGGTTCGCCATTGAGAAAACTGAGTGTGTGCACATCGATCAATTGTTCGGCGTGCAAACGCAGCAACAGCAGCGAGCGGTTGTTTCCCGAAAGGTTGGTGAGCCTTCGCAGGTAGGATGGCAATATATTTTTAACAGGATGCGACATGAGCGTATATAAAATTTTCTTCTCCTGAAGAACAGCAAGAGCCCCTCACCGGTTTTTTATCGGTTGGTCTTACAGGGTTAAATATGGTGCGATTTTATCAATGATTTTAGGGTCGAGGCCTTGTATCTTTCGAAGATCGTCCACGGACCTGAATTCTCCATGTTGAAATCGGTAGGCGACGATGATGCGGGCCACACCGCTCTTTAAATAGGGATGGGCGGCCAGCCTTTTTTCGTCTGCCTGGTTAATATTGATCCGATCCGGCCGGAAATCCGGCAACACGACACATTTTGTCTTGAGCCGGGTCACTACGGCCGTGTCCAATCCGTAGATCTCCGTCAGTTGCTCCAGCGTCACAAATCCTCCGAGTGCGTCACGGTATTTCAAGATGCGTTGCGATAGCTTTTCGCCGATGCCATAGACGCTCTTCAATTGCGCGGTGTCGGCCGCGTTGATATCGAAGCGGGCGTTGTTCGTTTTGAACCGGCTTTCCCTGCTTTCTTTGTGGTGATTATCCCAAAGATCCTTCTTTTCCTCCGCCCCCGTTTTGTTCTCCGGCAAGGCGATGTAAGCAAACACGCGGTGATAGAACGCCGGGTCGATGCCATAAATTTTAAGGAGGTCGGCCTTTACCCTAAACTTTCCACCCTTCTCCCGGTAATGTGCAATACGGGTCGACGAGGCTGCCGATAAACCCAATGCACGCCATTGCTCAACGGTGGCCGTATTGGGATCGAACCTGAAAACGGACGGCTCCACCGCCTCCGGTGCTCGAACTTTATCCTTCTCTAAACCGGCCTCCCAGACCCCCACAAGGCTGTCGAGCATCGCGCGATCTTTCGTGTCGTCGTATGGACGTGGTAACACATAATTTTTCCATACCGCCGGTGCAAAAACGATCAGCATCATCAACGGAAGTAAAATGAGAAAGGCATTCACCTGCGAACGGGAAAATCCAAAGTAATCTCTGACCCAACGTTGTATTCGATTCATAATGGATAGCAGATAACGGTTACCTAAAATGGCAAAATTTTTTCAGCATCCAAGGGGATGAATCTTTCGAATGTCGGTGAAACTATCTTTAAAACAGATAAAGCGCTGAACTGTTAAAGCAGTGTAGTCTCACGCACCAAAAAAATTCGATAATCCCATGAAAAAAATAAAGATCCTCTCACTATCGCTCGTGGTGGTGTTTGCCGGATTGTTTGCCTATGCCAATCTGCGGCCATTGTCCATCACCGAAAAATTGAAAACGGTTGACCTTGCCTCGTATCGATTGGAAGGCACGATGACACCGGCTGAACGGTCGGCGCTCGAACAAAAAATAAGCGCGCTCCCCGGCGTCACCGCTTGCTCAGTCAACAAAGAAGGCCGCGTGGCTTCCGTGCTCTTTCACCGGAAGGAAATAAATGAAGCGCAATTGGCTCGTCAGCTTTCGAACAAAGGGCAATGGCAGGTGGCTCAAAAAACGCTTCAAGCTTCAGGCGGCTGTCCGGTGCACGGGATGACCACAACGCTCTATACTTTTATTTCCGTGCTCGATCTCCGGAACTGATTCCCTCCAAAAAAATTGACCCTCTAAAATGAAAACGAAAATATTTTTTACTGTTCTGACGTTCGTCGCCATGGCCCTTACGAGTTGTAATGACGACAACAAGGACGAGAAGATCGAGCCCACGCTCTATACCCGGCTCGGCGGCATCGAAACCATCTCGAAGGTGACCGATAAATTTCTGACCAACGTAGCGGCCGATGACCTCATCAACAGCCGGTTCGAGGCCACGGTGGGCAATCATTATCGCCTGCAATTGCTCCGCAACAACCTGATCGACCAAATCTGCGCCGGCACGGGCGGCCCCTGCCAGTATAAGGGAGAAACCATGCTCGATGCCCACGCCGGCATGAAAATCACCGCCGCCGAGTTCGGCGCCTTTACGGCCGACCTGACGGCAGCCCTGGATTACTATGAAGTGGCCGAACGTGAGAAGAACGACCTGCTGGCGATCCTCACCCCCATGGAATCCGATATCGTTGACAAGTAAATCGATTGAAATTTGAAGAACTAAAATCCGGTTCCCTCCGTAATAGTGTCAGACGAAGCTGAATTGTTATTTATATCGATTCTAAATTACTGATTAATTGACTTTTGTCACCCTTCGATTTCGTCTAGGTTATACTTTTGTAACGCGCCATGACACAGAATTTTAAAGCATTAGTGCTCACCTACAAAACCGCTCCGGTAGCCATCCGCGAGCAGGTTTCTTTGACCGAGGAGGCCTCTAAAAAGCTGTTAAATTTCATCCGCGACTATACCACGGCGTCAGACGTGCTGGTGGTCTCTACCTGCAACCGTACGGAAGTATATTACCTGGCCGAAAAGGACTTTTCCGCTGAAATTTTCAAAGGCCTTTCCCTGCTGAAGCAGATCGACGCCGGTTTTGAAGAACATTTCACGTTTTTCCAGGGCCCTGAGGCCGTGCAGCACCTTTTTGACGTAGCCATCGGCCTGGATGCCCAGGTGATCGGCGACCTTCAAATCTCCGGACAAGTAAAAAATGCCTACCAGTGGAGCGCCGACGAGAATATGGCCGGCCCTTTCCTTCACCGGTTGATGCACACCATATTTTTTGTCAACAAACGCGTCGTACAGGAAACCGCGTTCCGCGATGGCGCCGCCTCCATTTCCTATGCCGCCAAAGAAATGGCCGAAGATCTTACCGCCGGTCTGACCTCGCCCAAAGTGCTGGTGGTCGGCGTTGGAGAGATTGGACAAGACGTTTGCCTGAACCTTGCCCACTCGCGCCTCAACCAGGTAAAGATCCTGAACCGGACCGTTGAAAAGGCGGAAAAGCTGGCTCAAAAATGCGGCTTCACCTCCGGCAGCATCGACGCCCTGGCCGACGAAATTGCCGCAGCCGACATCGTGATCAGTTCCGTGTCGGGCAACACTCCGCTCATTACCCGTGAGCTGATGAGCAACGTAAAAATTCTTTCCCACAAATATTTCATCGATCTCTCCATGCCCCGCAGCATTGAGAGCACCATCGAAGAACTCCCCGGCACCATCGTTTATAATCTCGACGACATCCGCGAGAAGACCAACGAAGCCGTAGAGAAACGCAAAGCTTCCATCCCTCACGTGCAGGCCATCATCAAAGAAGTGATCAACGACTTTGAAGATTGGTCGAAAGAAATGATCGTGACGCCCACCATCCAGAAATTGAAAAATACGCTGGAGCAGATCCGCAAGGAAGAGTTGGCGCGATTCCTGAAAAACACCAAGCCCGAAGAAGCCGAGCGCCTGGAAGAGATGAGCAAATCGCTGATGCAAAAAATATTGAAGTATCCCGTACTCCAATTAAAAGCCGCATGCCGCCGCGGCGATGCCGAATCGTTGTCTGAAGTTTTGAACGAGCTTTTCAATCTGGAGGGTCATCCGGAGAAGTCTAAGTAATTTTTGACGGAGAATGTTTTTATAAGTAGGGCACAGATCCCTGTGTCTTTGTTAATGTCTTACTTGACAAAGACGGTGGGAACTTTGCTACGGCTATAGCACTAATATTGATGAGTCTCATCAAGGGTTTCTATCTTCTAAACATTTCTGTACTCAAGCCCGTAGGGCTTAGGTGTAGAAACGGTTTATTGATATAGACAATTACACTTACCCCCAGTTTCACTGGGGCTATTGTAAGGAAATTCTCTTAGTTTCTGTACTGCGTGGGGTTGATGCCGAACTTGCGTTTGAAGGCGGTGGAGAAGTGGTTGGGGTTTTTGTAGCCTACCTGGCTGCTGACTTCGTTCACGTAGGCTCCGGCATCTTGGAGCAGGCGGCGGGCGTGTTCCATTTTGAGATCGTGGAGGTAGTCGAATACGGTGGTGCCGAAAATTTCTTTGAAGCCTTTTTTGAGTTTGAATTCGTTCAGGCCGAAGGCTTTGCTGAGGGTGCGCAACGAGTGATCATCGGTGAAACGTTGGTGGAGAAAATCGCGGAGGGCGTAGAAGGCGTCCTGGTCTTTGGAATTTATTTTTTGATCGGTGGAGGCTTGGTCGCGTTTTACGAGTTGGTCCAGTTGCAAGGCCACGAGCTCCAGTACTTTGGCTTCGATCACGATCTTGCGCAGGTTACCGCTCAGTGAGCAGTTGAGGATGTCGTGCACCACGCCAAACATCTTGGGTGTCATCTGCATGTTGTCGAGGCTGCCGCTTACGGGTTGTTTGTTCAGCAATTTTTCTTTGAGGTTCGCCTGCCATCTTTCTTTGTCGCACAACAGTTGGGAGTAATACAGACGGTCTATGGAAAGGTGGAGGATGTCGATGCTGTCCTGGGCATCCATGTAGTGGTCCTGGTTCACTTCAGGTTTGTACACGAAGTTGTGCTGGCCTTTGTCCATGCGCAGGCGTTTTTGCAGGCCGGCGAAATCAGACTCAATGGAGCCCTCGAGGAAAATACAGGTGTCGACCGTGGTCGATTCCCATGACTCGCGTTGTTGGAGGTGGAGGTTTTGGCTCACGTGGCCTTCGAATTTCACGAGGTGTATTTCGGGCAGCACCAGGTCTTGCAGGGCGAGGCGGCCCCATTCCGTATCAATGGGTGTATGGGCGACGAATTCTGTTTCAGCGACAGGCGAGACGGGCCATGCGGGGGGCAAAATCCGGGTGTAGTCTACCGTAATACAGTTACTTCGATTCATAAAATTCCTTTTCGCGGATGAGATGCTCCGTTTAACGTAGGCTTCGGGGTTTGGTTGGACCGTAAAAGAATGGAAAATCGATTGAACCCTCTATGATAAAGAAGATCCTGAAAGTTACTGGCCTTGTACTCGGCGTTTTGGTGGTCATTATCGCCGGCTATTATACCAAGGCGCACATCAGCACCAACCAGCGCATGCACAAGCGCTATGCCGTTACCCCGCAGATATTGCCCATCCTGAACGATTCGGCCGTCCTGGCGCGTGGCGAGCACCTCACGCGCATCAAGTCGTGCAACGGCTGTCACGGCAAGGACATGGGTGGTAAAGTATTTGTGGACGATCCCGCGCTCGGGCTCCTGATCGCCCCCAACCTGACAAAAGGAAAAGGTGGACGCCCGGCCGACTACAATGCCGAAGACTGGTCGCTGGCCTTGCGCCATGGCCTGCGCCGCGATCGCACACCGCTTCTGTTCATGCCCTCCCATGAGTTCACCCTCATGAGCGAAGAAGACATGACCGCGATCATTTCCTATTGTGCCAACCTGCAGCCCATTGACCGCGAATTTCCGAAAACCAACATCGGACCGCTGGCCCGCGTGCTGGCCGACCTCGACAAACTGCCATTGTTGCCCGCGGAGATGATCGACCATGATCGCAAAATGGTGAAAGAAGTAAAGGCCGAGATTTCCGCAGAGTATGGCAAATACCTGTCCACCTCCTGCACGGGATGTCACCGCGAGAATTTGAAAGGTGGTGATCCTGTGGCGCCGGGATATCCTGAAGTAGCCGACATCAGTGGCTCGGGACATCCAGGTCAATGGACCGACGAACAGTTCATCCAGACCCTGCGCACGGGTGTGACCCCCGAGGGCAAGACCCTGAACCCGGAAGAAATGCCCTGGACGATGACGAAAGAATTTTCGGATGTGGAGTTGAAAGCGCTTCACCTCTATTTAAAGAGCATATAATCTCACCTTCTCGCTGCATGCCCCGGCACCTCTGCAAAAGCGGTGCCGCGGGCATTGTAGTTTCTCCCCCTCCGGTACTCCACGTTTTTATGAAAAGAACAAAAGACCTCTTCGACCAGCCCTTGCTTTATGACGGGATCCGTATTTCATATGCTTTGCCTGTAATTTTCTTTTTTTACCTTCGACATATTCATCAACGAAAGGCACCCCTTGGCGATAGCGGAAGAAAAGCGATTCATTAACCTGATCAATGAGCACCAGGGGCTCATCCACAAGGTCTGTATCATGTATGAGAACGACCCGGATGTGCGCAACGATCTGTTCCAGGAGATCGTGTTCCAATTGTGGAAGTCATTTTCAACGTTTCGGGGTGAGGCCAAGATCACCACGTGGATGTATCGTATCGCGCTGAACACCGCCATCTCCGGTTTTCGGAAGCAAACGCGGAATGTAAAGACAGAAGACCTGAAAGAGCTTCACCTCAACATTTCCGATGGCTGGGCCGACGATCGCGAAGAAGAAGTGCAACGCCTCCACTGGGCCATACGCCAGCTCTCCGAGATCGAGCGCGCCATGATCATGATGGCGTTGGAAGAAGTGCCCTATGAAGAGATCGCCGAAACGATTGGCATCACCCAAAATAATGTGCGGGTCAGGATGAACCGCATTCGTGAAAAACTCAAAAAACTTATGTGTCCCTAACCATGGAACTCGAAGATTTAAAAAGCATTTGGAAGAGCAGCGAACCTGCGTTTCAGCCTAAGAATGAAACGGAGATCGCTTCCATGTTAACCGGACGAAGCCGCTCCATTATCGAAAAACTGAAACGCAATGTTTGGTTTGAATTGATACTCACGCTGGTCGTGAGCGTAGCGCTGCTCATCTACGCCCTCGCGCTTACGTCGGGGATGCTGAAGTGGTCTTTCATTTCTATTTTGGTGATCTGCCTGGCCTACACGTTCTACTACATCAAAAAGCTGATGCTCCTGAACCGCTTCAACCCAGCCAACGAAAATGTTCACGCGAACCTGGTGGCCCTCATCGATAGCCTGACGGGATACCTGAAATTTTACCGGCGCAGCTACTCCATTCTGTATCCGCTTTATTTTGGATTGGTATTGTTGCTCGGGGCGATCGAACGGGGCACCACGCAATTCCTGGAACATTTGTCGAAACCAAAAACGATTGCTTACCTGTTGTCGATGGCCGCGATGGTGTTCTTTCTCTGCACGTCGTTCACCAACTGGTATTTGAAAAAACTATACGGCAACCACCTCGATAAACTGAAGGGTTTATTGAAAGACCTGGAGCAATAAAATTTTTTGGCTGGCTTTTCCTGCCATCATTATTCAACCTTATTCCACGCTTAACGGTCACTTCATGAGATCCTGCGCACGATTATTTTTCTGGCTCACCTTGTGCGGCCTCTCCCCTCAAGCCTTGGCGCAATCGCCGGCGGCAGAGAATGCCGTGTTTTGGGAGATCAGCGCCAACGGTCTCTCCAAGCCTTCTTATCTCTTTGGAACCTTTCATTTGAAAGGCTCCACCTATGTGGACAGCCTCACGCAAGTGATCGATAAGTTCAAAGGCAGTGGCACCGTCGTGGGCGAATTGCTCTTCGACAGCACCATGACCATGAAGGTGATGACCGCCTCCATCATGAAAGACACCACGCTCGACATGTTGATGAGCCGCGAACACTTCCAGCAAACGGCTTCCTGGCTGAAAGAACTGACGGGCTATGACCTGAAGATGTTCAACAAGATGAATCCGATGATGATCGAGATCCTCATCATGAGCACGCTCCAACAAAAATATTTCCCCGCCCCGCCCAACGACCGCCCCATGGATCTCTATTTCCAGCAACGCGCAAAGACCGAGGGTAAAAAGATGATCGGCCTCGAATCGTTCGATGAGCAAATCAACGCGCTGTACAATCAATTCAGCTACAAGCGGCAGGCCGATATGCTCATGGACTACGTGCTGGAGAAAGACCGCGCAAAAAGCGACGTCGTCAACATGAATCGCTACTACCGCGAGGGCAACCTGAGTCAACTGGAATCGATGATGACCCGCGAAGTGTTCTCTGAAAAAGAGACAGACGTGCTGGTCAACGACCGTAACCGTAAATGGATGATCCAACTTCCCGGGCTGATGAAAGAACAGCAAACCTTTATTGCCGTGGGCGCGCTGCATTTGGCAGGCGAAAATGGGTTGGTCGCGCTGCTGCGCAAAGCCGGCTATGTGGTGAGGCCTGTGCGAATGTTGTAAATCAAATCACAAGTAAGGCAGCTCGTCCAGGACTTTGGCGATGCCGTTCTTCAACGCGTGCGTGATCGCCCCCCATTCTTCTGTCCCGATATATTTCTGGTTGATCTCCACCTCGATGCCCACATAGCACTCGTCGGGAAAGACTGTGCGCAGGTAGGTTGGGAATCCGTCGTCGATCCCTTTGTAGGGGGCGTTAAATTGGATGGACATCGCCGGCAGGTATTGTTCCAGCGCCTCCGCGTAGCGCCGGCAGAATTCGGTTTCATTTTTCCGCGAGGGGTCAAACAACAAACCCACATCGACCGTGCGCGTGACCCCATTGAGGACTGGGGTGAAGGAGTGGATGGCCAGGTGAAGGGTGGGTTGGGTTGCCCGTTCAATAAGGTCCTCCACGGCGCCGCGGTGTGGGTGATAGTACTGTTGCAAAATGTGTTCTCTTTCCGCGTCCGTCAGGGCCTTCACATATTCGGAAAACAAAGCATCGTTGTGCAACGACCGGTTGGGTTCCACCAGCAACCGGGTGGTCTCGCATACCCATAAGGGTGCCGCCAATTGATCGGACAAATAACGCGCGACCTCCACCGCGCCCGGATCCCACCCGCGGTGGGACTGCAACACGTCTTCCTGACCTTTAAAAAAATGCCCATATGAGGGCGGCACTGTATTTCCGGCGTGTTCGCATGTAAAAATGATGTTCACGATGGTTCAAAATTATGACCTACACAATACAGCAATGCTATCCGTTTTGTTTAAAAATGGGTCGCCGGTCATCCAAATTCCTAACTTTTCACCCCAATCCTTATCCTTTTACCACATCCTGCGTACAATTGGAAACCCTGGGCGCCTGGTGTAGTTCAGAAATCAGGAGTACTAAATTCTGGCTCCTGACTCCTGGATTCTGGCTCCTGACCTCCTAGCTTTGCCATAAACGAAAATGTGAAGATGCGTTTAGCTGAAAAACTCAATTCTCCCTTTCCGTTCTATCTGAATGATGAGCGTAAAAACGTCATCTTCATACTGTTTGTCAGCCTTTTTGTGGTGTTCTTTCTGCAGGTTTACCGCACTTCCCATCACCAACATGTGCTCACCCTGGGGCACAAATTTTTGTTTGGTGGGGTCACGTTTGTGGTCCTCTTCTTCAATATACTTGTATTGCCCCGATTATTTCCGCAGGCCTTTGACACTTCTCAGTGGACAATAAAAAAATATATACTGCTCACGCTGTGGCATTGCGTGGTCATCGGGGCCGCCAGCTCGCTGATTGAGAAACTGTTCCTTTTTCCGGATATGCCCTTTTGGGACCTGGTGGTGGGAGCAAACCGGGAGGTTGCGCAAACGGGTGTGATCACCATCACCATCATGACGCTGTTCCTGAGAAACAATGTGTTGAAACAAAACCTGCGCAGCGCCACCCAGGCCAACCGGGAATTGAGCGAGATCAAGAGCCTGAAACGGGAAAATCACGCCGGCAACGGTCAAAACCACCACCTAACCCTGCATTCAGAGACCAGCGAAACCCTGAGTTTTCACCTCCCCGACCTCCTCTTCATCGAGGCCGACGACAACTATTCTACCGTGGTGTGGAAAGACAGCAAGGGCATGCACAAAAAGCTGCTGCGGGCCAACCTCAAAAGCATGGAAAGCCAGATCAACAACGACTTTGCCATCCGTTGCCACCGCTCCTACCTGGTGAATGTGAACGCCATTGCCAATATCAGTGGGAATGCGAACGGTTATAAGCTTCAGATCCTGGACACAGACATTTCCATCCCGGTGTCGCGCACAAAAGGGAAGGAAGTGATCGAAAAGATCCACCATTTGCGCAACGCGATGGAAATGGCTTGATGGCCATTTACCCCAAACGCCGTCGACTCACCCCAAGCCTGCACGGCCCGCCACAAGATCGCCACCATTCGCTTCATTGTGATCCACGGCCGGACCGAATCCTTTTTCTTCGCGTTAGCCTTTAGCAAAACACTACGCGCATGAAAAAAACTTTCCTCCTCCTCTTTGTCTGGGCCGTATGTGTTGTCAGTGCTTCGGCCCAGGAAAAACCCGCCCCCCGTTCGGAATTTGCTGTTGAGCTTTCCGCTTCCTCTCTCGAAATCAAAACCGGTGAGTCACGTGACGTCACGGTGCATTTGAACCGGTCCAAGAGCTATTCAAAATCAAAAGGTGTGTTGGGAGTGTCATCCGGCTTGCCCGAGGGCATAACCGTATCCTTTGAACCGGCAACCGATGTAACCACAGAGAGCATCGCAAAAATTGCGGTCTCCAAAACGGCAAAGCCTGGAAGTTATACACTGATTCTTAATGGCACCATGGAACACAAAACAAAAGGTGCTACGCTCATGCTGACCGTTCGCGAAGGCGAGCCTTCCACGGCCGTGTCGTCCATTCATTAACCTGGACTGTTGTGTAAGGCGTCTTTGCGGGACTTCCCGTAAAGGCGCAAATACACAGCTTACAGGCTGAACATTTTATTGTCGGCAAGGCAGGTGGCGAGCGTCTTGAAGGTTGCCACGATCGTTTCATGGGAAGGGTCTTTCCCCATGGCGCCGATGATCCGTTGCGACAATGTGCCTTCTTTCAAAATCAGATCCACCGGTTTTTTCCATCGCTCGGGCTGCGGGTCATATGTGGCCATTTTCGCGGCGAGATGTTGCAAGACTTCACGCGCCGTGGCCGTGGTTTGTTGCATTCCGAAAAAGGCCAGGTACTCGGTTTGTGTGATCACGGCCTCTTGTGCCTTCTC
Source organism: Chryseolinea soli (assembly GCF_003589925.1). NCBI lineage: Bacteria > Pseudomonadati > Bacteroidota > Cytophagia > Cytophagales > Fulvivirgaceae > Chryseolinea > Chryseolinea soli. The sequence goes on from NZ_CP032382.1 coordinate 620,454, forward strand.
GGTGGTTTGATCGAGGATCTGCGCCAGCGTTTCCGTCTTCCATTTCATCTGAGCTTCATGGTCGGCGATCTTGCCGTTCACCAACGCTTTGATGAGCCCGATCACAAACGACACAATGGCCAGGTCGGCCGCAGGACATTCCTGGATGTCCATGATCCGGATCTCGATAGAGCCGCGATCGAAACGGGGAATGGCGCCGCGCGAATTCACCCAGATGGCATTCAGTTCGCCTTCGGGGTCATAGGGCGCGATCTCGGTCTTGATCTTTTCGTAAATAGTATTCAAATAATTGCGTCGCGAGAACACGGCTTCCGGGATCACCTTCCCCGTGATGCAAGGGATCTTGGATTGATTGGTCTTATAGTACTTCAACCGCGTATCCATCAGGCCCGTCAACTTTCCATCCAACATCGGCGAGCTGGCGCAAAGGGCCGGCAACAAGGGCAGCACCAGCCGGATCGCGGCATGCAGCCGGGCAAACTCTTCGTCGTCGTAGAAGGGCAGGTTTAGGTGGGTGCTTTGCAGGTTGGACCAGCCATGACCTTTGCAATCGAAGATCTTGTTGTAGATGGTGTAGACTTCGTTGTTCTCGTGCGGCCACAGCTTGGTTTCCGTCATGGGATTCATGAACGGGTGGGCTGCCGTAGGCAATAGCATGGCGTTCCATTGCGAAAGAATGGTGTTGATATTTTTCACATTGGCAGCGAACTCTTTTTCCAATGTAGCAAAATCGGATTCCGGCTTGGTGGACTTCAATTCGACCACGTGCATCACCAGCTCGTTCGACCAGGTGACCATCCCTTTCTCCACATCGCTGCCGTAGTGCCCCAACTCGTGCTTCAACAGATCGTCGGTGATGGGTTTGATCTGTAGCGTGCTGCGGTCGACGAGCATGTATTCCAGTTCTACGCCGTAGCCCTGGAAGAGGTGAATACGTGACGGTTGGTGCATCATTTTTCGGCTTTGATCTTGTTTAAGAAAACATCCATGATGGTGGCGTATAACTTATCTTTTAAAATTTTATCTTCCATACCGGAGTCGATGTTGGGGTTGTCGTTGATCTCGATCACATAGAACTTTCCATCTACTTCCTTCATGTCCACCCCATAGAGGCTGCGGCCGATCAGAGCCGTGGCTTTTAGTGCCGTCCGGATCAGTCCGGCCGGTGCGTTGTCTACGGCCACCGACTCTACATCCCCTTCGCGATTTTGCTTTTCCGAATTCCAGTTCACGATCTGCCAATGTTCCGTCGCCATAAAATACTTGCAAACATACAACGGCTTGCCGTCAATAATGCCGACACGCCAGTCAAAGGTCGTCGGCAAAAACTCCTGGGCAATGAGTAGCTCCGATTTCACAAACATCTCGGCGCACACTTTTTTATACTCCTCGGCATCCTTGATCTTGAAAACGCCCTTGCTGAACGCGCCATCGGGTTGCTTCAGGATGAAGGGATAGGGAAGCTTCTCCGAGAGGGTCTTATAGTTTTCTTTGCTCACCACATACGACTTGGGCGTGAGGATCTTGTTGGCCGTCAGCAATTCGTTGAGGTAAACTTTGTTGGTGCATTTGAGAATGGACTCCGGATCGTCGATCACGGTGAGCCCCAACGACTGGGCCTTCTTGGCGAAGCGGAAGGTGTAGTGGTTCACGTAAGTCGTTTCGCGGATGAAGAGGGCGTCGTATTGGATGAGCTCGTCGAAGTCGTCGCGGGTGATCAACTCCACGTTGAAGCCCGCCTGGTCGCCGGCTTTGATGAATTTCTGGATGGCTTTTTCGTCGGAAGGTGGATTGGCATCCTTCGGGTCGACGAGGATGGCCATGTCATATTTCTTTTTATCGGGCCGCACTTCGCGTTTGCGCAGCAGGTAACGCTCTGCCGACGAACGCAGCAACGACTGATCCTCTTCCGGTACCTCACCCAAACTCAACGGCTTGATACTTTGCAGCACCCACTTGCTTCGCTTCGTGAACGTGGCCCGCAAACTCGGTGCCTGGATGTATTGAAAGAGTTGCTTCGCCAGCGGGTTCAGATCTTCTTCATTGCTGCTGCCAAAGTAAATGTTGAACTCCACTTTGTCGGTGGTCACCCCCTTGAACGACGCCTGGATCAGGTCGTCAAAGTCCTGTGAATCTTCCCGCAGGATTGACGGGAAGCGCAGGTCCTGGATGGTCGACACGCCGGGCAGCACCTTGTGTTTCCGGGCTTCGGCCAGGAGCGACACGTAATAGCCGAGGCTTTGGTATTGGTAACTTTTGCAGAGGTTGATCACCTTCAGTCCACGGGCCGGGTAATCTTCCCCCTCGATATACCGCGAAGGCGAAATGACTTCGACGTCTTCGAGATTGAACCGCCAGTGGCTGGGATTTTCAACGATGATGAGTTTTGGCATGGGTCTTTTTTTCTTTCGGTTCAATGACCATCAAATTGGCATCATAGGTAACGATGCCGAGCATGATACTGTTTATGAGACGCGGAAAACTTACGCTGTATACTTGTCCCTTTCCCAGCGGGTTGGGCTCCATGGGATCGGCGATGTAGGCGCAGTTCTTGGCTTCGTCGTAGCCCGTGATCACCACAAAGTGCCCGGAGGGTTCGCCCTTGATGCTGTCGTAGATGTCGAACTGGGGAATTTCGCGGGCCGTGCCATACAGGTGGGTCGCACTGAGACCGGCCAGCAACGGAATGGAACGGTTCAGATAGTCTTTGATGAGATTCTCATCCAACTCTGTGTTGCGCAGCTCACCGCCGGCTTGGAGAAAATTGATGTAGGCCCTGGAGGCCACCTGCAATTTCCGGCGCTTTATCTTGAACTCCATCTGGGCTTTCAACTGCTGGACCATCTTTTTAGATGATGCTTTGAACCACGTGGGGTCGAATACATTGAGATTGTAGGTATAGATATGCGTGTTGTAGCCGCGCTTCAACGCATGATGTCCCAGGAGCACGGCCAGTGTGCCACCGAACTTGAGCTGCTTCACCTCCTTGATCACTTCCTTGAGGGGAAGCTCGTCGCCGTAATAGTTGTAGAGCGCGTGCAGACACGTGGGCCCACAGGTTACATCATCGGGTTGAGCAAGAATATCGAAACCGAGTACAAGTTCTTTTTTCATATCAGGTCTGTGGGCTCAGGCTAGGTAAGTTTGAGGAGTTTTGTGATCAAGAGATCGAAAACCTCTACAAGAATAAGAATGATAATGATCCATTCCAATAAACTGCTCTCCCGTTGGTTGATGACCTCCCTGAAAACGCCAAGATTATCTTCAATGATACGCAACGTATACTCTATTTCACTAAAACGCACACGCAAGTCGAAATGTTTGATCAGTCCCTGGTGCAACTTGTCCAGGTAGGCATCATCCCAAACCAGGTCCGGGGCATCGAAGATGTAGATATTTTCGGCGATGTCGTTTTGCGTGTTGAGGGCGCGGCCCATGAAGCGCATCATGTTGTTGCGGCTCACTTTCAGCTTGCCCGTGGTCTCCAACTGGTTGGTGAAGACTTTTACCTCGGTCAATAAATTCTCGGTCACGGCGTGATAGTGGTCCAGGGCCACCGATTGGGCCAGGTTGAACATGGTGATGCGGATCACTTTGTCGTCGATCTTGTCGAGGATGAGTTCGTCAAAACCAAACCGCAGTTCGTTGCCGGGGTTGGCGCTAATCGTGTGGTCGTCGCGCAACGGGGGCACCACCTGGTTACGTTGGAAGGGCTGCACGGTCTTGATGGCCCACTTCATCTCGTCTTCGGAATAGCCCGAAAAAACCACCACGCCAAAATTGAAATAGTACTGAAATTTCTGCCCGTCAAAAAAATAGAAAAGTTCTGACGAGCTATCGGCCAGGGGCTTGATATCGAGGAAGGTCTTTATTCCTTTGATATCAAATTGATTGGCTACCAGAAAAGCGCAGAGTTTAACCGTTTGGGGCATAGATCAGCCTTTCACTAAAGATATAAATTTAAATTCATGAGCAGTTCATATCCGTTTGTTGGAAATGTGAGAAATTGTCGCCCTTTAACCTGTTTATGAAAAAGATCATACTCACGCCGTTCTTCCTGTTCCTCTGCCTCAGCGCCTGGGCCTGGGGTGTCACGGGCCACCGTGCCACGGGGCTCATTGCCGAAAAACACCTGACTAAAAAAGCACTCAAAGAATTGGAGCGTGTCCTCCACGGCCAATCCCTGGCCATGGCCAGCACCTGGATGGACGAGATCCGTTCCGACTCCACCTACGACTACGCCTCCGACTGGCATTGGGTGACCATACTCGACGGCCAGACCTACGAGCAAAGTACAAAAAACCCGCATGGTGACGTCATCCAAACCCTGGAGCGTCTCATCGCCGAACTGAAATCAAAGAAGCTGAGCGCCAAAGATGAACAAGAGCACGTGAAAATGCTCATCCACCTCGTCGGCGACATCCACCAGCCCCTGCACGTGGGCCTCAACGACCAGGGAGGCAACCTGGTAAAAGTAAACTGGTTCAGAGAAGACAGCAACCTGCACCGCGTGTGGGACAGCGACATGATCGACTTCACCCGCCTGAGCTACACCGAGCTGGCCGAGTCGCTCGACAAACCGGACGCCACCCGAGTCGCCACGCTGCAAAAAGCAACGGTGCGCGACTGGGCAAACGAAAGCATCTCCTATCGCAAGCAGGTGTATGCCTACGGAAACGGTAAGCTGGGCTATAAATATTCCTACGTGAACATGCCCCTCGTACGGGAAAGATTGATGATGGCCGGCGTGCGCCTGGCCGGCATTTTGAACGAGATCTATAAGTGATTTGTTTTTATTCTGTTTTCAAACTGTCTACCGGGTTGGCAACCGCCGCTTTGATAGATTGAAAGCTGACCGTAAGCAACCCGATCAACATCACCAAAAATCCTGCTGAAGCAAATAGCCACCCGCTAAGCGTGATGCGGTAAGGATAATGCTGCAGCCAGTTATGGGTGGCCAGCCACGCCAGCGGTATGGAGATGGCCAGTGAAATAACGATCAGCTTTAAAAAATCGGTTGAAAGAATAGAAACAATACTGCTCACCGACGCGCCCAACACTTTGCGTATGCCAATTTCCTTTGTTCTTTTCTCAGCCGATAAAACCGATAGCCCAAACAAACCGATGCAGGAAATGAAAATGGTGAGCGTGGCGCTGAATAAAATAATTTGTTTCCACCGGGCTTCAGCTTCATAAGCGGCTGCGTTTTGCCGGTCGAGAAAATGGTAAGCGTAAGCATCGAGCGGGAACAGTTGCCTGAACGTTTGTTGTATAAAAGCAAGGCTTTGCGCCTCACTGCCCGGGCGTATTTTTATATACATCATCCCAAAATTATTTTGCGGACTCATTGTAAACAATTCGGGCTCAACCGCATGGGTAAGCGGCTTGAAATGATAATCTTTTACAACACCGATAACCGTCACTTTTTCATTGTTGTCATAATTTGAAATCTGCTCGCCAATGGGACTCTTCCAGCCGGCTTGCTTTACAAAACTTTCATTTACCAACACGCTCTTTGTTGAATCGGACGGAAACTGTGAAGAAAAATTTCTTCCCTGCACGATGGAGATCTTTAAGATCGGCAGGTACGATGTATCCACCGTCTGCAAAATTGTATTTATCGGGTCATCGCCGTTCACTTTAAGTGTATTGCCCGAATAACCGCTATTCTTTGGCGCAGCGTCAATAATATCAGCATGGCGCAGCAAGCTTTGTCTGAACAGCGCTGCTTCATTGCGCGTTATGCCCGGCTTTTCGACCGTTACAACATTTTCATCATCATAACCCAACGGCTGGGTAGTGAGATAATCAAACTGCAGGAAGATAGCGAACGTTGCAATGATTAAAAATGAAGCCAGCGCAAACTGAAAAACAACCAGGCATTTTTGCAGGTAACCTTTTCCAGCTAAACTGAAACGCGCATACAATGTTTGCGCGGGCTGATAGCCCGACAACACCACGGCCGAGTACACGCCCGCCAACAAACTTGTACTCACGAGCAGCAGCACATAGCCGAACACAAGTTTTATATCCAGCAGGTAAGCAAGTGAAAGTGATTTATGGCATAACTGGTTAAACACCGGCAGCACAAGCTGTACAACCACGATAGATAAAGTAAAAGCAACCAGGCAGAACACGAAAGATTCTCCGAGAAACTGTATCACCAGTTGCCGTCTGCTGCTCCCGACCACCTTGCGTATGCCGATCTCCTTTGCCCGCTTTACGGAACGTGCCACGGTAAGGTTAATGAAGTTGATGCAGGCGATCAACAAAATAAAAACGGCTATGCCCGAGAGTATGTAGGAATAAACAGGATTGCTTGCATTGAACAATGGCGTTTCTGCCATGGCATCCTTGCTTAAATGAATAGCCCCGAAAGGCTGCAGATAGAAGGACATGCCAATGTCTTTAATATTATACTGTTGCTGAATGGCCTTTATGGTTTCTGCGGCATCGCTTAAAAAAAAGTGCTGCATCTTCTCGCTCGTCATCTTTGCATCGGCCTGTGGTGTTAACACGACAAACGTGTTCAGGAACGAGTTGAACCAGTTTTCATTCTTCCCCGCATCTTCTTTTGAAACTTTCAGCGGCATGATGACGTCGAATTGTATGGATGAATTTTGCGGGCAATTTTTGGCAACCGCCGTAACCTCGTAAGGACTGAAATTATCGCCGTCTTTAAACATGATCAATTTGCCGACGGCATCGGTTGTGCCAAATTCTTTCTTTGCCATATCTTCCGTGATCACAACGGAATTGGGTTGCTGCAGAGCCGTATGCACATTACCGGCGATAAGCGGGAAACTGAAAACAGAAAAGAAATTGGTATCTGCTAAAAAAACTTCTTGTGCGTGAATGTCGATGCCTTTTTGAATATTCATTTCGCCCTGCTGGTAACGCACAAATGCCTGCACCTCGGGAATATTGGCGGCAAACCTTGGACCTTGCAGGTAGCCTGTATAACCGCTCTTGTCAATGTCGCCATTGGGTCTCGTGATTTGCCTGTTGATGCGATACAATACCGAGGTGTTTTTTTGAAACGCATCATAGCTTACCTCATCGTTTACATACAATAAAATAAGCATCGCGCAAGCCATGCCTAGCGTTAAGCCCGCGATGTTGATGAAGGAATAGACTTTATTATTCCGCAGGTTTCTGAAAGTGGTTTTAAAGAAATTTGTAAACATGATGCGTGTTTTAATCGGAAGTCATATCAACTGATATGCCATACCCGTAAATTACTGCATAACAACTAGTTAATCAACCTTCAGCACACCGAAGCCGTCCGGATTCGAACGGCGCGGCCTTTTTAATATGATCTTTCGAATGCCGAAGAGGCGCAGCGTGAATGAAATACATTTTACGCCGTACGTCGCGGACGAGGGTGAAGAAATATTTTTTAGACCAATTTGTGGTGGTATATTTCAACTGACACAAATCAAGACAAAAGATGCGCATCGGGATAGGTGACAAGCGGTTTGATCGAAATGCCTTTTTTGTAGCCGGCGTATTCATCCTTGCGCTTTCGATATGGGCATTTATCGACATCACTATACTTGGCGTTTTGGGGTTAGTCCTTGCAACGACCGTGATCCAACTCGTTCGAAAAATGAGTTACAGCTACATAACTTTTGAGCAAGGGGAGTTTGTCATTGAAAATATGCTAAACAAAAGAACCGTGCTGAAATCGGATTTGTTTGACCGTGTTTACGTATCCAGATTTAATCTTGTTTTTGTAAACGCCGTGAGGGTTTACTTTAAAAACGGCGAGAACTATAAAATCATTGGAGGGCCTGAAATGTGGTATGAAGTGGAGGCTAAAATTAAAAATCTGATACAGGAAGAAGGGAAGGCATAGCCGGCAAATCATCAAGCCAAAAAATCAAGGATGATCCCTCCGTCCGAAACCGCGACGAATACGGTCGGTCCCGGACATCACACACCGGAAATACATTCATTTGGAGTCCAATCGCCTCCTGGAAGTTTGGAACGATTTTTAAGCAACACGATAAACCTCAAACCGCGCTATGTACAATTTCTGGCACACCAACTTCAGGGCTCTCTGGAAAAATAAACTCCACTCTTCCGTCAACCTGCTGGGGCTCACCCTCGGCATCGTGAGCACGCTCGTCATCGTGTTGACCATTCACTTTGAACTGAGCTTCGACCGCTACCATGCCGATGCAGACCGCATCTACCGCATCGTCACGGAAAAGCAAGAGCATGGGCAGATCGGGTTCACGGCCGGCATCACGTATCCACTTCCTGAAGCCGTCAGAAATGATTTCCCCGAGCTGGCGGGCGTGACCATAGTCGACGCCAACGAGACGTCGCCCGTATTCGGCATTGTTGACAAGGATGGATCGAAGAAGCTTTTCAAGGAAACGAAGGCCGCCTTCGTTGATCCGGATTACTTTTCAGTTTTTACCTATCACTGGATCGAAGGCCATCCCGCCGATGCGCTCACCCGCGAAAAAACTGTAGTGCTCACACAAAGCGAAGCGCGAAAGCTGTTCGGCGATGCGCCGGCGATGAACCAGGTGATCAGCTGCAATAACCAGTTCGACCTCACGGTGAGCGGTGTCGTGCAGGATCCACCCCTGAATACCGATCTGCCCTTTACCGTTTTCATTTCAAACCGCCTCGGCGCCAACAAGCACGGATGGGACAACTGGGGGTCTACTTCGGCTTCACTGAATTGCTATATCAAACTGCCGGAGCATGTGAGCCAGGCCGACCTGGAGCGAAGAATGAAAACATGGCACCTGAAATACTTTTCGGGCGATGCTAAGGAAACCGGGGAAAGCCGGTTCTATTTTCTTCAGCGCCTCAGCGATGTGCACTTCGACACGCGGTTTCAGAACTTCAACAACCGCACCGTATCGTCTGCGAAGTTGCTGACCTTGTCGCTGATCGGATTCCTGCTTTTCGCCACCGCCTGTATCAATTTCATCAACCTCAACACCGTGCTCATCATCAGCCGCGCCAAGGAGGCGGGCGTGCGCAAAGTGCTGGGGGGTGTGCGCAAGGATATCGTGCTTCAGTTTCTCGGTGAGACTTTTCTGATCACCGTGCTGGCCACGGTCGTTTGCGCCGGGGTCATTGATCTTGTACTGGCAAGCCTTTCGCCGGTGCTGGGATTCAAGCTCCAGTTTGAACCTTTCACCGATCCTGTCACGGGATTGTTCCTGTTGGCTATTCCCTTCGTGATCACGCTGGCGGCGGGGTTGTATCCGGCGATGGCGCTCGCGTCCTACAAGCCGGTCGACGCGCTGAAGAGCAAGCTCACGGGCAATGCCGGCCAACGCCTCGGCCTTCGCCGCACGCTGATCGGTGTGCAACTGGTGATCTCGCAGACGCTGGTGATTGCAACGATCATCATCGCCCGACAACTGGATTTTTTTGCGAATCAACCCATGGGACTGGACACAACGGCCGTCATTGAATTCGGGATCCCCGAAAGGGAAAAGATCAATCTCCACGACGTTTTGGGCCGCCTCAACGCCGTACCCGGGGTAGAAAGTTCGGCCATGAGCAATACGGGTGCAACGGGCAACAACCAATGGAGCGGCGATTTTGACGCGGTCGTAAACGGAAAAAAGGTTACGGCTGGAACAGCAGTAAAGTTCATCTCGCCGGATTTTTTAAAAACCTATCGCTTGAAGTTAATCGCCGGCAAGGATCTGGCTTCTTCAGATTCCGTCACCGGTTTTATCGTCAACGAGGCCTTTACACGGGCCATGGGCGTCAGCGCACAGGATGCTGTGGGCGTGCCGGTGGAGATGTGGGGGCGGAATGCGATGATCTCCGGTGTGATCGCAGATTATCACAGCGAATCGCTGCATCAGGCCATCGCGCCGCTGATCATGATGACGGGCATTGATGTCTCCTATGTCGGCGCTGTGAAGCTCCAGACGGCGGATGTAAAAACGGCTATGCAGGGCGTTGAAAAAGTCTGGAAGCAAACCTTTCCAAACTACGTATTCGAATACGCCTTCCTGGACGACACGATCAGCCAGTTCTATGATGCCGAACGGAAGACGTCCGGCCTGATCTCGATCTTTTCCGTAGTGGCTATTCTGATCGGATCGATCGGGTTGCTCGGCCTGGTATCGTTTATGGCTGCGCGCCGGACGAAGGAAGTCGGCATCCGCAAGACGTTAGGCGCCAGCGTGGCCAGCATCATGGCGCTTTTCTCGAAGGAATTCATGTACCTCATTGGGATTGCTTTTCTTATCGCTGCGCCGGTTTCGTATTATTTTATGAAGGAGTGGCTTGCGAACTTTGCGTATCGTATTGAGCCGGGGGTGTTTCCTTATTTGGCGGGAGTGTTTGTGATTATGACGGTTGTTTTGGTGACGGTGGGGATCGTGTCCTATCGCGCCGCGTCTGCCAATCCTATTAAGGCGCTGCGCGATGAATGAAAAAGGGTATCGCCCTTGTTGGTCTATTCAATATCCTCTTCTCAGTTGTCGGTGTTCACACCGACAACGCTCTTAAATTTCCTGTTCATCTAAATCAAAAACAATCTCCAGGCGCGACACACCGTGCCGGCCTGTTGCTGCCAATCCGATCAATGCTGCGCGAGGAAATGCCCCTCGCCCTTGTTGTTCTTCGCCAAGCAAGTTGATTTTGAAGGAGAAAGATGATAAGATTGCGTTGCTGACCAAACGCAGCACTTCACCTTGTTATAGAGCCCTCCACGAATCCGAAACAAGAGACATCAATGAAAAATGAAATAATTCTCTCCTTTACATTAAGCATCTCCACGTTCTCGCTTTTTGGACAAATGGCAACAGCAGACAAAAGAATAGCAGAGATTGAGTCTTTCAAAAACTATGAGGTAACTAAATTCAACAACGAGGACGACTTAAAATTACTTAGCGACAGCGCTACCAAAATAACTGAGCTGACCCATTACGCTAGAAAAGGCAAGAGTAACTTTTCAGGCAAATTGACCCAGAACTCAAGGACTAAGATTGGAGAAATCAAAAGAACATATTATTTCAACGAACGATCAGAACTTTTCGCGATCGTCGACAGCATAACAACGGCCGATAACAGGACCCGGAAACTAACGTATTACTTTGGGGGCGGACAACTTACGAATGTAGTCGATGAAAATAAGAATGATGTAACAAACACCGTTAACAAACAACAACTTTATCTCTGGATTAGGCGAATGTTTGACGACAAAACAATTGCGAAGTAAAAACTTCTTTAATAATAGCAAAATGTACAGACGCTGTTGCAAATTAGGTGTCTTTTTTGAAATAAAATTAAACTGCGCCTATATCGCGTTGGCGGCAATTTTGCAATGAGAATAATCATTCTAACAGCACTAATACTTATTTCCCAACAGACACTTTCGCAAGACGGTGGATTTGATGAGGTCGATTCCTATGTAGACGGACTTCAGTTACGCAAGAATGTTTCGATAGAGAAGCTCGTTATAACGCTCACAAAGCCTTTTGCTAGTCCGACTTTGAAGACCAGGGCGATCTATTATTGGATCGCCAAGAATATTAAGTATGACTATGCCGGATCTGAAACTGGTTTTTGGAAAAAGTACCCCTCAGACCAAGCTATAATAGCAGACACGTATAAATTCAGGCGGGGAGTTTGCAGTGGATATTCGCATCTATTTAAGTACATGCTGACAAAAACTAAAATTGAGAGCGAGGTTGTCGGTGGCTATGGAAGGGGCGATTTACAGACCGTTATTGTTGAAGAGGCTAATCACGCATGGAACGCTGTTAAGCTAAATGACAAGTGGTATCTGTTTGATGTTACATGGGCTTCTGACCTATCAAAGAAGGTAGTTGACTTCTGGTTCCAGACCTCCCCGGACATTTTTATACTAAGTCACTATCCCGAAAATTCCAAGTGGACACTGCTCGGCAAGAATATAAGCCTAACTGAATTTAAAAATTTACCAATTTATACAAGGTCCTTTATTGAAATGCAGCTCGTCAAAAGCTACCCTCAAAAGGGTTATTACAGAACAACGGATAATACGGTTACCATCGACTTGAGTACAACAAAAGAATATCTTTGGCTAGCGAAGTTGTACGATCTTGACAGAGATGAATGGTTTTCACCCACCAATGTCGAGGACAGAGCATTTCAGAAAGGGTTCATTAATTTGACGATCGATCGAAAGGGCAAATTTATACTTCGATTGAATGCTTTAGAGAATGGTGATGGTTCATTTACATTATATGAGGGCTTATTATACTACATTGTTGAGTGTAAGTAAAATCACCTCGTCCTTCCTCTTATCCACCGCCCTTGTTGGTGTTCTTCACCAACAAAGTTGACGGGCCACCACCTCTTATTATATCCTGTCCCCCCATCCGCTCTCCACGCTCTTTCTGGAAGGACTTAAGGCATTGAAGGAATTTTAAACGAAGCAGGGGATTATTTATGGCACTGTGAAGATCTGGATTGGAAAACGTTTGATAATTAATTACTAATTTGGTCTGCCGGCACATTCTAAATAGAAATCACAAACAAATTCAGAATTTAGTTAAAGCCTCCGGTTTTTCGTTCGATTTATTTTCAGCATTTCGTAAAAAAATTGAACTAGTCCTATTGAAATAAGATCAACAAATGAGTATACTAAAACGACTATTCGGAACAAAGCAAGAGCCCATAAGAACATACAATGACTTTTGGAAGTGGTTTCAAGAAAATGAACGAGGATTTTTCAAAGCTGTAAAGAATCATAAGAATATCGAGAAGGAATTCTTTGATAAGTTATCGCCAAAACTCAACGAACTGCAAGACGGTTTCTTTTATCTGACAGGGATGTTAGACGACAATACAGTTGAATTAATTCTGACACCGGATGGAAATATCAAGAATATTGTTTTTGTTGAGGAGTTAGTACACGCCGCACCCGCTATTCCTGGTTGGACCTTTACATCCTTAAAACCTCCCGTGGACATAAAGAATGTTCAACTTGACATGGCCGGTTACACGCATGACAGTGATTCTTTATCCTTTTATCCCAATGACGTGAAAGACTATCCGGATGAAATAGACATTACAATCGTTCACAAAGACTACAATGAAGACGACAAATCCTCCATTACCAATGGAATATATATCTTTCTAGACAATTTCATTGGCGAATTGAATTTAGTCACCACAATTGATAATGTAAAAGTAATTGGAAGGGGACAGGCAGAAAAGGCACTGATACCAATCGAAAAACTAAGGGATTTTTTGCTCTGGCGGCAAAAGGAGTTCATTGAAAAATATGAAGGGACATTACAAAACACCGACACGGCTGAATTCGCAATTCTAGAAGCTGAATTGGAGAACGGCAACAAACTCATTGCCACCATTAACAGAGACATACTCAACTGGGACAAGAAAGCATCGCATCCTTGGATCGCAACATTGGAAATACAATATGATGGACAATTCAAGGGTATGCCAGACGAGACAACCTATCAGCTACTCAATGAAATTGAGGAAAAGGCACTTGAACAGCTGAAAGACGCTGACGGTTACTTGAACATCGGGCGGCAGACAGCCGACAACTCGAGAGAAGTCTATTTTGCCTGTAAGGATTTCCGAAAACCTTCTAAAGTTTTACACCAATTGACCAAGGACTATCCCTCTATTAATATCCAGTACGACATCTACAAGGACAAGTATTGGAGGTCGTTCAATAGATTTAATAGCAATTAGATGAACACGGCCTTCGCCAATTGTTCTTAGATTTAATCTCGTTGATCACACTCATCCATCATGCCCCATTCATTATCCCTGTTCAACTGCTAAGCCTGCCATGAGCCTCCTCCTCAATGATCGTCTCGAACTTTCGCCTATTGTAGCCAATAACCGAATGAACAGAGAACGCAATGCCGTAGGGGTAAATAGCTACGAACGCGATATCTGGCTATCCCCTATCGAATTTCTGACTGAACGCTCTAAAAAACTGAGTTCCGTGGGATGGATGGATATCTGTTGCGGTAGAGCCAGGGCACTCATTCAAACCGCGCAGCATCTAAAAACTCGATTTCCTGATCATCACTTTCACTTGGCAGGTATCGACCTGGTAGATACCTATGACCCGATACCCGCCGACTGTAACTCAATTACACTTTTTACAGGGTCTTTTTTAAGTCTTGATACGAATTTAAAATTTGATCTGGTAACCTGTGTACATGGCCTACACTATATAGGTGATAAGCTAAGCGGCATTCAAAAAGCATGTAGTTTACTAACGCCCGATGGAACATTTATTGCCAATCTGGATCTCCACAATTTCAAAAGTCCGTCGCAGAAAAATTTTTACAAGGACATATCGGCTTGGCTTCGCGACAATGAATTAGATTATAACAACAAGCGACACCTGCTCACTGTAAGAGGACATCGTTCCTTAAATATTCCATTCAGATACGTCGGCGCGGATGATCAGGCTGGCCCCAACTATACAGGTCAGGAGGTAGTTGATTCCCATTATGAACATCAATAAGTTATGGCGCTATTGCGGTTAAATTTGTGGGATGCCACAACCACGTCTTCTCATTGCAACGCCATCAGTCTTGGCACAAGATCCTCGACATACGGTTTTATAGCTGATCCATGATCTCCCTGAAGCGAGATCAAATGAAGTTGTTCTGTGGAAGCCCCGTTGGCGATCAGCTTTTGATAAGTGGATTCAGAATTATTGTACGGCACCGTTGTGTCATCAAGCCCGTGATACACATACATCAGACTCTTAGGATACCATTGATTGACCAGCGAATTTTTATTAAGCAAAGTAACGATATAATTAAAACGCGGTTCGGTGCCAATCCCCGTGAGCAGATCACCCGAAACAAGATCCTTCATTGACGTTGTAAGCTGCGCATCGATTGTACTTGGCGCATGTTCTCCATCGAAAAGACCCGGGATAGCAGAGGCATACGGTTCTTTAAAAAAATCTTTCAGCAGATTGTTCTCTTTATAGTACAATTGATAACTGTTCACCAAGTAGGCCAGGTAATACGGGTCGGCGTATTCGTTCTGCGAAAACAGATATTCCTGAATCCCCTTCAAATCGAATCCTCCCGCTGCAGGAAATGAAGCGACAAGGGTCATGCCCGCGATGGGTTCGGATTCAATGGCCTTGTGTGCGGCCATGGTGGCGTAGCCTCCCTGGGAATAGCCGGCCAGAAACAGTTTTCCGTCAAAGGCAAGTTTCTTTTGGTCGGCCAATTCTTGGGCGGCAACGATCAGGTCTGAAACGGCGCGGGCTGTGGGTTCCTCCACGTAGTAAGGATGAAAAGTATTGCTACTGCTGCCAAAGCCGATCATGTCGGGGATCACCGCCACAAAACCAGCCGAGGATATGGCGCTGTACAACAGCACATCGAAACTCCCCGTCGATTGCACCGAGGGCGCGTCGCTGGCCAACGTAGTGGTTCCATGTTGAAAACTCAGCATGCTGATCGACGCATCGGTTTGCGGCAAAATGATCAGGCCGGAAGCGGTAATGTCTTCCCCTTGAAACGTGGTGTGGTACTTGACTTGGAATACTTCAACGTCGTGTTTGAAAATGGAAGCGTCGATCTTATAACCGGAGACGGTCACCAGGAGTTTAAGTGACGCCGCCGTTGTCGTGCCGGCACTAATGGATTCGATCAGCTTGCCGCTGGAAACATCGACCTTCGGCTGATCGTCATCCGAACAACGCGTTGAGACCAACAGGATGACCAGGAGACAGCCTACTCCCCGGAGTAATTTCATTTGAAGTGACTTTTATTCAAAAGAAACGAAAAAAGCCGGTAACCCAATATATAGCCGACAACGAATAACCGTGGCCTTTGGGTCACGGCCAAGGCAATACATCAACCCCGTCCGCCAGCTGGCGGACGGGGTTATTTCATTCAGTTGTAGCGTGGGAAGATCAGGGCTACTGTTTCATGCCATAGGTGAACGTATACGTTCCCGACCCCAGCGTTAACCGCACACTCGTACCCTCCTTCGTCATGGCCGTAACGGATTTTACTTTGCCGACGTCAACTCCGCCTTCGGTCACCGAAGCATCCGCTGCATCGGGCAGGACGATTTGTGCGGTGGTGTTGGCGGGGATCACGGCCGTGAGCGTAAACACTCCATTCTCGAGCTTCCATGCCGACTTGGCGGGGCCATAGGATGTCTCCAGTTCGGCCGTGGCGTTTTTCAAATTGCCGCCGGGTTGGGGTGCGATGATCAGCTCTTTGTAGCCCGGCGCCGTTTCGCGCAAGCCGGCCACGCGGCGGTACATCCAATCGCCGATGGCGCCATAGGCATAGTGGTTGAACGAGTTCATGCCCGGCGTTTGAAACGTGCTGTCGGTCTTGATGCCATCCCAGCGCTCCCAGATGGTGGTGGCACCCATCTTTACCGGGTACAACCACGAAGGATAGGTCTCCTGGAGCAACAGGCTATACGCCACATCGGTATAACCAAAGCGCGTCAGCACTTCGCAGAGATAGGGCGTTCCCAGGAAACCGGTGGTTAAGTGATTGTCATAGTCTTTCACGTTTTGCGCGAGGCGCTCGGCGGCTTGGGCGCGCAGGTTTTCTGGTAGCATGTCGAAGTTCAGCGCTAACACATAGGCCGTTTGTGTGCCAGCCACAAGGCGTCCGCTGGGGGCCATGTATTCTTTGAGGAAGGCATCTTTGACGCGTTTTAGCCATTCGGTATAGTGCTTCACATCATCTTCCTTGCCCAACACTTTCGCGGTGTTGAGCATGATCTGTGTGGAGTTTGCCCAGAAACATTGTGCGATCAAATATTTGTCGGTCACGGCGGAGCGGCCATCCGTGTCGTCGTTGGGGCGGTAGAAGAGCCAGTCGCCAAAGTGGAAGCCCCGGTTCCAAAGATCATTCCGGCTGCGGGCTTCCATGTAGCCAACCCAGGCCTTCATGCTTTCGTATTGTTGTTCGAGAATGCGCTTGTCGCCATACGCATAATAGACATTCCAAGGAATGATGGTCGCCGCATCGGCCCAACCCGTGGACGCCGAGGCGCTATCGCCCAGCACATTGGGGATCACAAACGGAACGCGTCCGTTCTTCACCTGGTCGGCCGCAACGTCTTTCAGCCACTTATTGAAAAAGGTCGCCACGTTCATGTTGAAGGTTGCCGTGCGCGAGAAAGCTTGCGCGTCGCCCGTCCATCCCAGGCGCTCGTCGCGTTGGGGGCAATCGGTGGGCACGTCTACGAAGTTTCCTTTTTGTCCCCACTGGATGTTGTGTTGAAGTTGGTTGATCAGTGGATTGGAGGAGGTGAAGTTACCCGTGGGCGCCATGTCTGAATACACAGCCACGGCTGTAACCTGGTCGGCCGTGAGTTTGCTGGGAGACGTGATCTTCACATAGCGAAAGCCAAAGAAACTAAAATGAGGTTCGAAGATCTCTTCGCCTCCACCTTTCAGGGTATACACGATCTCAGCCTGGGCTGCGCGATAATTGTCGGTGTAGAAATTTCCTTTCTTATCCAATACCTCGGCATGATGGACAACGATCTTGTCGCCAGCCTTGCCATTCACTTTGAAACGCACCCAACCCACCAGGTTTTGTCCGAAGTCCACAATCTGTTCCCCTTGCACCGTCGCTTGCAATGACTTTGGTTTGAAGGTCTCGTGTTTTTTTACCGGGGGCGCATACGATGCAACCAGGTTGTCGTTCGATACATTGACCGCGCGCACACCATGCCAATCGCTTGCCGCATAACCCGACATCGCCCAATCTTTTTTCTCCAGCCGTGCATCATAAGCTTCGCCGTAGTAGATCCCCGCACGGGTCACCGGACCGGTGGAGCTTTTCCATTGTTCGTTGGAGGTGATGATCTCTTTGCTGCCATCGGAATACGTCGCCTCCAATTGAAACAGGAGGCCTAACGTTTTGCCATAAATATTGCGATTGTTTTCCCAGGCCAGATTGCCTCTGTACCATCCGTCGCTGAGGATAACGCCGGCGGCATTCGCACCATTTGTTACCAGGCTGGTAACATCATAGACCTGGTATTGAAGGCGTTTGTTATAGCTGGTCCAACCTGGGGTGAGGTATTGATCGCCTACGCGTTGACCATTGATGTAGCATTCGTAAAGACCATGCGAGGTGATATACAGCCTAGCCGATTTCACCATTTTCTTGAGCGTAAAATTGTTTCTCAACATCGGCGCCGGGCTGTTCACGGTGTCGCCGGGAAGATCGGATTCGATCCAGCGCGCGGTCCAATCGGAAGATTTCAGCAAACCCATTTCCCAATACTTCACTTCGCTCCACGCGGAGGAGTTCCCTTTATTGTCGGCAACTTTCACCTGCCAGTAGTAACGTTGGCGTGAGGTGAGTGCCGGACCGGCATAGGCCACAAGCACCGATTGATCGGAAGCTACGGGCCCGCTTTGCCAGAGGATTTTTTGTCCTCTCACAAGCGCTTTGTCGTCCGTGCCGACGCGCAGCTCGTAGGATTTTTGCATCGTGCCGCGTTGCCCCGAGACGAGCTTCCATCCAAATCTTGGGACGGCTACGTCGAGGCCGAGCGGATTATTCTGATGTTCGCAAGTGAGGTCGCGAATCGTGAGGGTCTGGGCCTGCAGGCTTAGCGTTGCGGCCAGCAGCAGAAAGAGTAAGGAGATGCTTCGCATGGTGGGTTGTCGGTTATATGCGAACCAAGATAATAATATTCGCGAATCGACCTAACCTGTACTCTCCTGTTGACAGTCAGTAGCCAGTAGTCAGTAGTCAGTACAAAGACCACGAACTCAAGATTATTTCCGTTGCGGTGATGTTGAGTTGAGCTAAACGAGGTTGTTCAGTTTGGCGTATTGGAGGAGCATGATGGTTTTGGCGTCTTTGATTTCGCCGGTGGCGATCATGTTGTAGGCTTTGTCGAAATCCAGTTCGAGTACTTCGATGTTTTCGTCTTCATCTACGCCGCCGCCTTCGGCTACTTTTTGATCGGCCGTGTATTCTCCCACAAAAAAGTAGAGGATCTCTGTCACGGAGCCGGGCGACATGTAGACGTCGAAGATCTTGCGGACGTGGGCTACGCGATAGCCGGTTTCTTCTTCGGTTTCGCGGCGGATGCAGTCTTCGGGATTGTCGAGGTCCAACAAACCGGCGCAGGCTTCGATGAGCATGCCGTCGTCGTTGCCGTTGACAAAGGTGGGCAGACGGAATTGGCGTGTCAGCACCACGGTGTGTTGTGCTTTGTTATAGAGTAGGATGGTGGCGCCGTTTCCACGATCGTAGGCCTCGCGGCTTTGGATGAGCTCGTTGCCGTGTTTATCGGTAAAAGAATAGGTGTATTTGTAGAGCTTGTACCAGTTGGCGGAGAGCGTTTGTTTTTCGAGGATTTTGGCGATCATGCAAAAGCGGTTAAGCTCTTGTTTACGCTTTCACGTGAAAGTAGTTGCGCAGGAGGTGATGATATATTTCCAGGCACACCCAGGCGTCGGTGGCGGCATAGTCGATCTGCTTTTCGGTGAGCGTGGGAGCTTCCCAGTTGGAGGTTTGCGCGCTCTTGGAGATACGGAATCCCAGCAGCAAGCCGGCCAGTTTTTTTACACTTTCCACCTGCAGGCCCGAAGCCTTGGCCATGGTCGACAGTTCTATAAACGATATGGGTTGAAAGCGATTCAGTTTTTGCAGGGCCTTGATGTCGTCGTGGATGGCTACGCCGGCTTTGATGATGTTGGTGTTCTCAAAAATGGACACGATCTCTTCGGGCAAGCCGGTCTGGTGGAGGCGGATGAGGAAGACCTTGCCTGGGATGGCCAGTTGAAGCAGGGCTACCTTGTAGGTCTGGCCGCGCTTGAAGCTGGGGCGTGTTTCGGTGTCGAAGCCCAGCACATCATGCTTCTCGATTTCCTTTTGCATGGCTGAAAGCTTGGAGGGCTCGGTGATGACGCTTACTTTCCCCTCAAAAGCGCGCAAGGGAAGCTGGTTAACCTCCTCCGATGTGATGGTGACCTTGGGTCCCTGGTGACCCGATACATCCGGGTGCTCTTCTTTCGGTAAATGCATCAAAAAATCGTGATAAAACCGGTGCCAAAAAAATACCCGCCATGGGTGCCCTAAGTTAAGTCAAAAAAATCAACTATTTTGAGGCCGCCTAACTCAAATTGAATGTCGAATTCCCTTTTTAGAAAAAAATCTCTAACCTCCATCCTAAACGATACTTCCGGACCCGTTGACGGCCATAGCGCACCGGAATTGAAGAAGATCCTGGGGGTGAGAGACCTCACTTCGATGGGCATTGCGGCGGTCATTGGCGCGGGCATCTTTTCCACCATCGGCCAGGCGGCCTTCGACGGCGGGCCTGGGGTGATCTTCCTCTTCCTCATCACGGCCGTCACCTGCGGGTTCACGGCCCTTTGCTATGCCGAGTTCGCCTCGCGCGTGCCCGTGGCCGGCAGCGCCTACACCTATTCATATGTAACGTTTGGTGAGATCACGGCCTGGGTCATTGGCTGGGCATTGATCTTGGAATATGGCATTGGCAACGTGGTGGTATCCATTTCCTGGAGCAGCTATTTTGTGAACCTGCTGGAAGGCGTGGGAATGCACCTACCCACCTGGCTGGCCACCGATCCGTTCACCGCCGAAACTATGTATGATGCAGCGGTGAAAGCCGGTAGCCCCACCGATGGATTGGCGTGGACTACGGCGCCGTTGTTTGCCGGCTACCGGATCATCTGCAACATCCCCGCGTTTGTGATCATCATCCTCATCACCATCCTCGCGTTTATCGGCATCCGCGAAAGCCGCAGCAGCGCCAATTTTATGGTGGGTCTTAAATTGGTGGTGTTGGCCTTCATCGTCGGCATCGGGATTTTTTATATCGACACAGATAACTGGACACCTTTCCTTCCCAATGGATTTACCGGCGTATTGAAAGGCGTGTCCGCGGTATTCTTTGCTTACATCGGTTTTGATGCCGTGTCGACTACGGCCGAAGAATGTGCCAATCCCCAACGCGATCTGCCGCGGGGCATGATCTACTCGCTCATCATTTGCACGATCATCTACGTGGTGGTGACCCTGGTCATTACCGGCATGGTGAACTACTCGGAATTCGATGCGGTAGCCGATCCGTTGGCTTATGTATTTGAACACATCAACCAAGGCAAGATCGGCTTCTTCATTTCGGTGAGCGCCGTGGTGGCCGCCACCAGCGTGCTCCTGGTTTTCCAAATCGGACAGCCCCGCATCTGGATGAGCATGAGCCGCGACGGGCTGATGCCAAAACGCTTTGGCAATATCCATCCTAAATTTCAAACCCCGGGGTTCTCCACCATCATCACGGGTGTTATTGTAGCGATTCCTTCCCTGTTCGTAGGCAGTGCATTGATGACCGACCTCACCAGCATTGGCACCTTGTTCGCCTTTGCCATTGTGTGTGGCGGCGTTTTGATGTTGCCCCGGCGTGAAAAAACAAATGGATTCAACCTCCCCTACATCAACGGTCAATGGGTGGTGCCTGTACTGTTCATTATTTTTATCTACGGCTTTCGCGAGCGCGTGATGGGCTCGGTGACCAACCTAACCCATGAGGCGCACCAGGAAATCTTGTTCCTTATTTTCATTCTGATCGCTGCCGCGATCACCCTCTTTTCGTTTCTGCGCAAGCTTTCCCTCATCCCCGTGTTGGGGTTGCTGTGCTGCTGCTATCTCATGATCGAGATCCCCGTCTTCAGCTGGAAAGTTTTCTTCGGGTGGATGGCCTTTGGACTGGCGATCTATTTCAGCTACGGCTATTGGAAGAGCAAACTCGCGAACAAAGCGAAGGCCTGATCTTCTCCCCTATGCTTATTGCTGCTGAATGCCGTAGTGCACGCCACGGTCCTTCAGGTAGTTCACCACAAACTGGAAGTTCTCTTCCTTCTCGCCCACATATTCCGGGGGGCAAATGCCCTTGCGATCGAACGTGCCGTTGGCAATGAGGTTCAATGCTGCCGTGCAGGTGTATCCGGTGGTGCGTGCCATCGACAAGGTGTTGGTGGCCTTATCGGTGCGGTCGAGCAAATTATATTGATAGGTCTTCGGTTTTCCGTTCTCCTCGCCCACAATGCGGATGCGCATCACGGTGAACTCCTCCTCGCCGGGTTTTAATTTCCATTTGGGGAAAAGTAATTTCGCCGTCACGTCGATCGGGCGGACTTTCACGCCTTTGATGTCTACGGCTTCATAGGAGAAAAATCCGGATTCGCGCAACACGCGCAGGTATTCGATGCAACCGGGATAGCGCAGCGTTTTCTCGATCATGTTGGGAATACCCGGCATGGTCTTGATCAGCGACCGCAGTCCATCCGAGTTCCATGACTCCAGCGTACCCACGCCGTCAAAATGGATGAGTTCAGGATCCGACAAAGCTTCCTTCACGATCACGGCGCCTTGCTGCACATAGCGGGCCGGCCGGATATATTCTTCAATGACATCGATGGGCGAAAAAACAGCCTTGTATTCATACGGCCATTCCCGCACGACCGGTAGACCTCCCACCAGGCATTCGTAGTCGGTGATCTTCATCCGGTGATAGTGATAACCCAGGATGATGTTTCCCATGCCGGGCGCCACGCCACAGTCTGTGATGACGGTCACGTTTTTCTTTTTTGCCAGTTCATCCAGTTGAAAGGGATCTTCCGGAAAGAAAGAAATGTCGGCGATGTTTTTGCCGGCTTCAATCACCGTGCGCACCGTTTGCAGCCCCATGAATCCGGGAACGGCACCCACCACCAGATCGAACGGCTGCAACGCGGCGGCCAGTTGGCTTAGGTTGGTGAAATCCACTTTTTGGGTTTTAATGCCGTGTTGCGCGACAAAGCCGAGGGCCTCTTCGTTGATGTCGGCCGAGGTAACGTCAAAGGTTTTAGAAAGGTCAATGGCCATGGCCTTTCCAACGAGGCCGGCACCGAGTACAATTACTTTTTTCATGCCTTAGTGAATTGAAATGATGCCGTAAATTAATGCGATTAAGGCAGGAAGCATCAATACGAGGTCGAGGAAGTTAAATTTCTTTTTCATGGGTAAAAAAAAGCCTGTACAGGAAAATTCCCGTGCAGGCTTAGGAGGGTTATTTAGAGAGGTTTTTTTCGAGAGATTCTTTTTTTCAGACAGGCTGACCGTGACGAACCCGGTCAGGCCGCGGCCAACTGTCCTTTGATCATGGCCGCCGACAAGGTGATGTAGACGGTTGTCCAGGCTTCTTGCAATTCATCGTTCCATTTATCGCCGAGGCCCTGCTCGAGCGTCCACAACAGGCATTCGCCCACTACCTTGTAGTGCTGGGGTTGGGCGCCATATTTTCCGTGACGCTGGGCCAGCTGCTTTATTTCATTCATGATGTCGTCCAGCTTTTGAAGCTTGGTCACAATGAGGGTCACCATGTTCATGAGCTTGCGGGCTTGCTCTTTTTGATCGTGTTTAAACATGGACCTCACGGCAGGTGCCACTTCAAAGAGGCGGTTGTAGAAGAGCTCGCCGGCTTCCTGGGAGTTGATCACCACATAGCTCCACGAGTTCTTCACGAGAAGGATTTGTCTTTCGGTCATAATAAATAAGGATGGTTGAAAGGGATTTAGTTTCTGCATCCTTCTACTGGATGACGCTAAAGAAAGTTGGGCTTACCAAAAGAAAAGGTCGTATACAATTGGTTTACAGATCTCACAAGTAATTGATATTCAACTACTTTTAAACGAAGCCACAAAATCTGCCAGGTTCTCTTCGGTGGGAATATTCAGCTTTTTGCGCAACCGGTGTCGCGCCATTTTCACGCTCTCGGGCGAAATGCCCATCAACTCGGCCATCTCCTTCATGCTCAGGTTGAGGCTGATGAGCGAACAAAGTTTCAGGTCGCTCTGGCTTAGGTCGGGGTATTGCTGTTTGAGCCGTTCGAAAAAAGAAGAATGCACTTTTTCGAAATACATCTTGAATTCATCCCAATCCTTCTCCGTTTCCAGGCTGTAGTCGATCACCTTGATGAGTTTGGAGATCTTGGCTTTGGAATTCTTGTCGCTGGTGCTCAGCAGCTCGTGGATGCCCTCTCGAAGATTTTCCATGATGGTGTTCTTCTGCACGAGATTGAGCGTGTAGGTGAGCAGTTCTTTATGGCGAAACTCCAGGTCACGTTGCAGCTGGCCTTCCTGCAGCTTTTTATTTTCCAGTTCCAGCGTGAGTAAGGCTTGTCGCGCGGCATGCACCTGGTCGTTTTTCTTGAGCAGCTCTTTTTTGGTGCGGATCGTGTTGCGTTGATAATAGATGATGATGCCCCCTATAAATAACGCCAACGCCAGGCCCGCATAGGCGATCTTTTGCCGGAACAGGGTCCAGGCGCGTTCTTGTTTCAGGAAGTCGATCTCCTGCTCTTTGCGCTCGGTCTCGATGAGCGCTTTCAATTGCGCATAGCGGATATGGCTTCGCGCGCCGGCGAGGGAGTCCTTCAAGATTTCGCTGCGTTGCAGGTAGTCGAATGCTTTTTCGTAGTCATGGCGGGCCGAATAAATGTCGGTGTGCAATTGATAAGACTCCAGCAACGCCATGCGGTTGTCGGTTTGCTCGGCGATGGGCAGGCCCAGGCTGGCCAGTTGCAAAGCCCGTGCTACGTTGCCTTGCGCCAGATACACGCGGGCTTGATTGTGATAGGCTGCCGGCAACCGGTTCAGGTTGTTTGTCTCGCGAAACAGCGCCAGCGACGATTCGTAGTGTTGCAACGCCTTGCCGTATTCGCCCATTTCATAATAGACAACACCAATATTGTTGAGCAAATTGGCGATGCCCTCGGCGTTGTGACCTTCGCGTTCCAGTTTCAGGGCAAGCTCGAACGCTTCCAGACCCTGGGCATAATTTTTCATGTCCGTTTCCAGGACACCGATCTTGCGAAGCGTGAGCGCGATGCCTTCCGTGTTGCGAAAAGCTCGTTGCATGTCGAGGGCTTTCATGTATTGATCGCGGGCGGCTTTGAAGTCCCCTTCCTGGTGATGGGCCGCGCCCATGTCGGTATAGGTTTGCGCGATGCTGAGCGAATCGTTGAGTGATTGGAACAATTGCAAGGCATGCAGCAAGGTTTCCAGCTCGCGCGTATTCTCTCCCTTTAAACGAAACAGCAGGCTTTGGTTTTTATAGGCCTCCGCCAAACCCCGTGTATAGTGAAGCGAATCGGCCAGCTTCAGGGCGCGTTCTGCATAATAGCGGGTGCGTTCCGGGGCGGTGTTGTAGTGCAACCGGGCCAGGCGGTTTAACAAATTCACCCGCTGCGTGTCGCGGGGCATGTCCTTCAACTTTTGTTCCCATACCTCCACCTGCGCACAGAGCGACATGGCCAGGGCCAGCAGCAGGAACAAAAGAAAGGGCTTCTTCATGATAGAAAGGGTTATTAAAGGAATATATTTTTCAGCTAACTTCCGAGGTCAATTTTTTTTCACCTATGAACATCAGCAAATATCTGGAGCGTGCAAAACGATCTTCGTTTCACCTGTGGGTGCTCAACCAAGGCCTGCTCCGCATGATCCCCTTCAACAAACCCCACGCTTTCACGGTCACGCACCTCGAAGATTATCGCGTGCGGATCAGCATACCGTACAAGCGGAAAAATTTTAATCACATTCGCGGGCTTCATGCCTGCGCGCTGGCCACACTGTCGGAATACGCCACCGGCTTTCTGCTCATTTCACGCCTGGGCTTCGACACCTATCGCGTCATCATGCAGCGCCTGGAGATGGAGTATCACTACCAGGGCAAGATGGATGCGGTGGCCGACTTCGCTTTGACGCCCGAGTGGATCGCCCAGAACATCACCGCCCCTCTCAACGGACAGGAGGCCGTTGTCGTTACCTGCGAAGTAAAAATTCACGATCTGGAGGGAAAACACCTCACCACGGGCAGGATCCACTGGCAAATCAAGAAGTGGGCGAGCGTGAAAACGAAGGTCGTCGCCTAGCCTGCAATCGTTTGAAAAAACCTGGTAATCGCGTAAATTGCCTATAACCAAACCTGAAAGTTATGCGCAAGATCGACCTGCTTTTCAACGAATACGGCGAAAGCCACCAGGATGCCACCAACAAGGCCATTCACTGGATCTGCGTACCCCTGATCTTTTTTAGCGTGGTGGGGCTCATTGCCTCCATCCCTTCCCAGGCCGTGCAGTCGGTGCTGGGACAGGGCAACCCGTATGCGAATTGGGCTGGGGTGAGCCTGGTGCTGGTGCTTCTGTATTATGTGACGCTTTCCATACCTTTGACCATTGGCATGGCCCTGTTTGGGTTGCTGTGCCTGTTCATGATCCGGTTAATTGTGAGCGTCGACATTGCGCCGCTGTGGATGGTGAGCCTGGTCACCTTCTTTGTGGCCTGGGTAGGTCAGTTCTACGGGCACAAGGTGGAAGGCAAAAAGCCCTCCTTTTTGAAAGACATACAATTCCTGCTCATCGGACCGGCGTGGCTCATGCATTTTATTTATAAACGCCTAGGAATACCGTACTAATTGGGAGACTACATTTTTCACAACGGACCGCTACCCGCAAACATCCGCCTCGATTTCGACGAATCGTTATTCAACACCGCACCCTACCGGCTGCTGCAATCGCCGTCGGGCTGGCATTCCTTTTTTGTCATCCACGCAAAAGAAAAAACGGCGGTAGCGGGTATTCATTTTTACGTGGATGAAAATGTTGCACAAAGCCCGTTGCGCGCACCCTTTGGTTCGGTGGACTGTGCAGACGATCTGCCCTCCCAAGTTTTATTTGAATTTCTTCTGTTTGTCGAAGGGGAGATCAAGAAAGCAGGCGTTCAAAAGGTGGTGATCAAACATTCGCCCGCCGCCTATGCGCCCCGCCGCGAAGCCCTGCTTCAAACATTCCTCCTAAACCTTGGCTATCGCGCGGCCAACGCAGAGACGGGTGCGGTCATTCCCGTGGATGGAAAATTTGAAGAACACCTCGACCCTTGGGAAAAGCGGAAACTCAAACAAGCCCTGGCCTCCGCCCTGCAATGCCGCCAGTTGACACCCGACAACCTGGACACGCTCTACCACTTCATACTGGCCAGCCGAAAACAAAAAGGCTATTCACTTTCCATGCCCCTGGAAGAGATCCGACGCGTGGCCGAAAGATTCCCCGAACGCTACCTTTTGTTTGGCGTGTACCAGGACGATCAACTCGTAGCAGCAGGAATTTCCATCGTGGTCAACGATCGCGTGTTGTATAATTTCTATTCGGCTCACGACAGCGCCTATGACCATCTCAGCCCGGTGGTATTCCTGATCGAAGGCCTGTATTCGTATTGTACGCTGTACAACCTCACGCTATTGGACCTGGGAACATCAGCTGTGGAAGGCAAGCCCAATTTCGGTTTGCTGGATTTTAAAATGCGGTTGGGTGGCATCCCCACGCCAAAGCTTACCTTCGAGAAAACTTTCTCCTGATGGAACGGCCATTGGTTTCCATTGTCTGTCTTTGCTACAACCACGCTGCCTATGTGGAAGAAGCCCTGAAGTCGGTCTTCGACCAAACCTACCCGAATGTTCAAATCATTGTTGTAGACGACGCCAGCACCGACAACAGCGTTGACGTGATCCGCCGCACCATCGCCCCACATCCCAACGTCCAACTGCTGGCCCTCCCTCAAAACCTGGGCAACTGCAAAGCCTTCAACCAAGGCCTGCGCCTGGCCACCGGCGAATACATCGTCGATTTTGCCACCGACGATGTGATGCTCCCCGGGCGCGTCGAAAAACAAGTACAACTTTTCTCCCAACTCGATCCGTCCTACGGCGTGATCTTCACCGACGCGAATTATATCGACCCCCGGGGCCAGGTGTTTCGCCAGCACTACGACTATCTTTTCGCCAAAAAATTGCTGACGAATATTCCGCAAGGCGATGTCTATCGCGATGTGCTGAGCACCTATTTCATCGCATCTCCCACGATGCTGGTCCGCAAAAAAGTGTTTGACGAACTGCAGGGCTATGACGAAACACTGGCCTATGAAGATTTTGATTTTTGGGTGCGTTCGGCGCGTCACTATAAATACGCATTCCTCCCCGACCGGCTCACCCACATCCGGCGCAAACACCAGTCGCTTTCTTCGGGATGGTACCGGCGGGGCGATCCGCAATTGCACTCGACCTACCTCGTCTGCCGGAAAGCGCAACACCTGAACCGCGATGCCGGTGACCAACAGGCATTGTTAAAACGGGTACGATACGAGCTGCGGCAATCGGTATTTTCGGAGAACCATAAAGAGGCTAAACTTTTCTACGACCTGCTCGCGGCCCTCGAACCGCCCTCGAAAGGCGACCGGCTCCTGCTGGGGCTGATGAAATCCAAATTACCGCTCGCGCAATTGCGCCTCTTCTATCAACGGTGGCGCTACTAGCGTTTCCACAAACGCATTTCGATGGAGATCCGGGTTTGATCCAGGTTTAGGTTGATGGCCCCGCCATGGATGAGATAGGGCGAAAAGACAAGCACTTCATTCACCCCGGGATCGGGGCGCTTCACCTGGTAGGGACCGCGGATGTCGGTCACCCCCGGCACGTTAAACCGCACGCCATTGATCACCGCTCCTTCGACTGTCTTTTCAATGCGAGACTCCGGCCAACGGTGGCTTCCCGGGACGAGAATGAGCGACGACTGCGCGTTGCTGCCGGCGATCGGGATATAGAGGTTGATGCAATCATCATAATCTTCCAGCCAAACATCGCGGTGCAGGGGATTGTTGTCGGCTTGCTGGGGACGGATCACACGAAAGTGAAAAATGGATTGGCCGTCAAACGGATTTTTTGCTTCTAACGACACCTGGCAAAGTTCCGAGATGCGATCCTCCACCATGCGCACCGGCACCGGGAAATCTTTTGTGGAGAGCAGCTTGGTCCTTTCTATGGCTTTTAAATGCGCGTCAAAATCGCTGACCTGGGTGTGATATTTTTCCAAATCAAAATCATCGTCCAAAGCCAGCCCGCCTTCACGCCAGCTTTTCAGCAACAACATGCGCGTGTTGTAGGTGAACGTAGAATAGGTTGCCGCGTCAAAAAGTGGTTCAATCGAAAAACCTGTGGCGCTCCACGGTGTTGCTGCTGTCAGGTTGACCGCTTCATTCAATAAGACGCGTTCTTCGCCCCAGGCGCGTGGACCGGTGATTTCATAGGAAAGGTCTGTGTTGTTTACGGTGTATTTCATTTTGCCTGCTGTTCTTGAGAAACAATCACGGCTTACCTCCGGTTATCTTGTCCCATCACCATGCTCAGATAATTTTCATAGCGGCTCAACGCGATCTTCCCCGCCCGTATCGCGTCGACCACAGCACATTGCGGTTCGTTCACGTGGATGCAGCGCGCACCGAATTTACACTCCAGCCGAACCTCGCGCATCTCCGGGAAATAATCAGAGATCTCCTGGGCATTCATATCCACCAAACCCCATTCTTTTATGCCGGGGGTATCGATCACATACGTCTTCTCATCGAGCGGGAACATTTCGGCAAACGTGGTGGTGTGGGTTCCTTTGGATGAAAAGTCGGACACGTCGCCGACGGTTTGTTTGATATGCGGGGCGATCTTGTTGAGCAAGGTTGACTTCCCCACGCCGGAGTGGCCGGCGATCAACGTCACTTTATCGCGAAGAATATCCCGGAGCACGTCCTGGTCTTCATGTAATGCCGAGATCGAAAAACAGGCGACACCA
This sequence comes from Chryseolinea soli, assembly GCF_003589925.1. NCBI lineage: Bacteria > Pseudomonadati > Bacteroidota > Cytophagia > Cytophagales > Fulvivirgaceae > Chryseolinea > Chryseolinea soli. The sequence continues at coordinate 650,124 of NZ_CP032382.1, forward strand.
ATGCCCATATACAATTCCATAAGTTCCTGCACGTTTTGCTTCCCCTCTTCATCCAGCATGTCTTTCTTGTTGAACAAGATCACTTGTGGAATACGAAACGATTCGGCGCTCACCAGGAAGCGGTCGATAAAGCCGAGCGATGTTCTGGGAAACGTCAACGTCACGACCAGCAGTGCCTGGTCCACGTTGGCCGCCAGCACGTGCGAGTGTCCCGTCTTCTTTACGGATTGCCGAAGGATGTGATTTTTGCGTTCGAGAATGGCGGTGATGGAGCCGATGTTGTGTTCCAGGTCCACCGACACGCGGTCGCCCACAGCCACGGGGTTGGTTTCTTTGATGCCCTCCAACCGGATCTTGCCCCGCACCCTGCAGGTGTGTATTTTTCCATCGGGGGCAAGCACCTCGTAGAATGAACCGGTGGAGCGTAGGACCAGGCCTTCCATCATGCCAGTAAAGTTCGGCAATAGTGCATGATCTTTTCCGTAGCGCCCAGGTTTTCTTCCACGTAGAGCCGCGTCACCTCACACGCCAGCAAAAAAGTCTCAGGCGAGTTCAGCATCTCGTATTTGGCTTTCAGGTCCGTATAGTCGCGTACTTCGAACGCACCACCGCGGTTGATCAGGTCCACGGCCTCCTGGTATTTCTCATAGTCTTTGTTCCCAAAGAAGATGGGCACACCGTAGCAGGCGGCCTCCAGGATGTTGTGCAGTCCCTTGCCGTAGGCACCACCAATAAAGGCGAATTCTCCATAGCGATACAATCGCGAAAGCATGCCGATGTTGTCGATGATGAGCACCTGATAGTCTTCCAACGGCTTACCGGCCGCTTGCGAAAAACGAACGGACTTCACCTGTAAGGAGCTTTCCATCGCCGCCATAAAGGTTTCGGTGATCTCGTGCGGGGCGATGATGAACTTGATCCGGTTTTCATTGATGAGGGGTGTGAGCACTTCGAAATCTTCCGGCCAGCAACTTCCCACCACGAAGGTTTTCTGATCGCTTTTGAACTGCCGGGCGACCGGAATTTCACCGCCTTGCTTCACGATGGCATAGACCCGGTCGAACCGCGTGTCGCCCGCCACCGCGCAGGCATCAATACCAATGGATTTCAGCAAGTGCAACGACGTTTCGTTTTGTACAAAGAAGTAAGAGAAGTTCTTTAAGATGCCGCGATAAAATCCGCCGTAAGGCTTAAAGAACATTTGTTCTTCGCGAAAGATCGACGATACGGATAGCAGCGGAATCTGGTGTTGTTTCAACGCCTTGGCATAATGATGCCAGAATTCATACTTTACAAATACGGCCAGCGTTGGCTTTACGATGGAAATGAATCGCTCCGCGTTTGCGGCCGAATCCCAGGGCAGATAACCGATAAAGTCGGCCTGGTCATAATTCTTGCGCACCTCATAGCCCGATGGTGAAAAGAAGGTGAGCAATATTTTTGTTTGCGGATATTCTTTTTTTATCGACTCGATGAGAGGCCGGCCCTGCTCGAATTCGCCCAGCGATGCACAGTGCACCCAAACCACCTTGGCGTGGTTTTGACGAAAGTAGTCGCCGAGTTTGGTAAAGACGTCTTTTCTTCCGGTTACAAATGCCCGGGCTTTGTTATGAAAAAGGGCGGCTATGTTATAGCCGGCGCGCATCACTAAAAGGACGAGATTATACAGTATGATCATGCAGCATCAAAAATAGACAACTTGGGGAGAACCCAGACCATGGCGCGGCCAGAAGACACTTAAATTTCAACCCCAGGGCCCTCACTATCTATAAAATCTTTATTTTTAAATTTAAAAACCATCCTATGAAGTTAATTGCACGCAAGAGCTTTCTTCTCGTACTGTCCATAAGCGTTTCTGTTTCCCTCTATGCCCAAAGCGAAACCGATATCGGCGACTATCTGAAGGCCGGCCCCGAAGATGCGGGCAAGCTCATGGGTGCCTATCTCTCGCCCATGATCACGGCTGCCTCCTATGGCTTCAACGGCGGCTGGTTCACCACTGCCAAAGCACACAAAACCTTGGGCTTCGACTTGGGGGTTTCGGTGAATGGCGTGTTCATTCCCTCTTCCAACAACTACTTCCGGCCCTCCGAGCTGGGACTAAAAACCACGACCCTCGTCTCTCCCACCAGCGGCAACGCCCCGACCCTGGTAGGTCCCAAAGATGCCACGACCTATGCCTCGACCTACGGAGGACAATCCGTCACCTTCAGTGGTCCCAAAGGCTTGGACTTCAAAGATAATTTCAAGATCAGCGGCGCCCTGGCCCCCACCGTTCAATTGGGTATCGGCATCGTGAAGAGCACCGACCTGAAGATCCGGTGGATGCCGGAAGTGAGTGCCGGCGACACCAAAGTGAAATACCTCGGCTTCGGCGTGTTGCACGACATCAAACAACACATCCCCGGGATCAAACATCTCCCCTTTGACCTTTCGGTGATGGTGGGCTACACCAACCTCAAAGGCAAAACCAACATTGCCGGCTATGTGGCTTCGGGCGATGCCACCAAACCACAGGAGCTGCACTACAACATGAACGCCTGGCTGATGCAAGCCTTGATCTCGAAGAAGATCGCGATGGTTACTTTTTATGGTGGATTGGGCTACAACGCCGTGAAGACCACGGCCGATGTGAAAGGCTCCTATGCATTCGTCCCCGTCACCCCGGTTACCCCGGCCAGTGTAGACCCGGTGGCCATGAGTTTCAAGAACAACAGCTTCCGCGCCACGGCCGGCATGCGTCTGAATCTTGGTCCCATCTATCTCTCGGGCGACTATACCTTGCAAAAGTTTAGCACCGTTTCGGTAGGGCTAGGCGTCACGGTTCGCTAAGCGTTTTTATTTTCCTGTGTAGTTCGGTTTCCGTTTTTCGATGAACGCCTTCATGCCCTCTTTTTGGTCGGCAGAGGCAAACGACAAGTAGAAGTTCTTGCGTTCGAACGCCAGGCCTTCATCCAGCAACGTTTCGAACGAACGGTTCACGGCTTCTTTCGCCAACTGCACGGCCACCGGCGACATGCGGGCAATTTCCTGGGCCAATGCCACCGCTTCTTTTAAATACATTTCAACCGGGACGATCTTGTTGATCAGCCCGTGGGCCAGTGCTTCTTCTGCCGGCATAAAGCGCCCGGTCAAAATCAACTCCATGGCTTTGGCTTTGCCTACTGCCCGCGTGAGGCGTTGCGTGCCACCTGCTCCGGGCAGCGTGCCGATCTTGATCTCGGGCTGGCCAAAGGTGGCCGTTTCGGAAGCGACGATCATGTCGCAAGTCATGGCAAATTCACATCCTCCCCCCAGGGCAAAGCCAGACACTGCGGCGATGACCGGCTTCTTCGTTTTCCGGATCTGGTCCCACGTACTAAACTGGTCGATCAGCAACATATCGATGGCCGACATATCGGCCATTTGTTTGATGTCGGCGCCGGCCGCGAAGGCCTGTTCGTTGCCCGTGATGATGATGGTTCTCACGTTCGCGTTGGCATCCAACAACTTCAACGCATCGCGCACTTCTTCCATGAGCTGGCGGTTGAGGGCGTTGAGTTCTTTGGGACGATTGAGTTGAATGAGGGCGACGGCGGGAGCGTATTGCTCGGTGACGATAATGAATTCCATAGCGGGTTGTGTTTCAGACAAAGCTAAAAAGAATCCAGGCCCTAAAAATAGAAAAGCCTCCTCCTGAGCGAGAGGGGCTTTTCAAATCAAAAGGTTACTTAAAAAGTATACTAATGCACCGATTAATAGCGCAGCCGTTTCTTTCGTAACCACCCGGGTGTTTATTTTGGGATGATTTACTGAAATAACCGGTTTTTGTGCTGATTTTGACTATGAATAAAGTAAAAGTACTTTTTGTTTGCCTGGGCAATATTTGCCGCTCGCCCCTGGCGGAAGCCATTTTCAAGGATAAGGTCCGCCGCCGGAACCTGGATCAGCATTTCCTGGTGGAATCGTGTGGCACGGCCAACTATCACATTGGCGATACGCCCGATCCCCGCACCATCGCCAACGCCAAAAAGAACGGCATTGCCATCGACCACCTGGGCCGGCAGTTCACCTCCAAAGACTTCCTGGATTTTGATCACATCTTCGTGATGGACAGCAGCAACCATCAAAATGTGCTGCGCCTCTTGCAGGACCCGGCCCATCGCGACAAGGTGGCGATGATGCGCAACTTTGACCCTACTGCTCCGGGCGAGGATGTGCCGGACCCGTACTACGGGACCGAACGGCAGTTCCAGGAAGTATTCGAGATCCTGGACCGCTCCACCGAAAACCTGCTGACGCACCTGGAGAAAAACCTGCCGGCCTAGAGGCTGTTGGCTACGGCCTGCCCGATGAGGGCGGCCACCCGTTCGGAAACCGGGATCTTCCCCGCGGCTTCGATGGCTTTTGCCGACATTTTGCGCAGCGTCTTTCGCAAGATCTCCACCAGTTTCACGTCGTCGTGTTTGGTGGCAAATTCTTCGAGGTAAAATTCAATAAAGACGAGACAGATCACGTCCTCCAAAGCCTGGATGTCGGGGCGGTGGTGGAAAAGTTGTTCTTTCGCGAGCAATGACTTCACCTTTTGGATGGTCTCGTCGTCATAGCCATAGCTGCGCATGATGCGGTCGGCGATGTTGCTGTGGTGCACTTTGAGTTGGTTGCGCCATTGGAGGTAGCCCTTCCGATCCATCGCATAGGTGTTCCGTGGGATCTCCCACCGCCCGATGTGTTGGCAGCGGGCGGCCAGCACCAGGTATTCGGGCGCATCGGGCAGATAGCTTTTCAACCGTTCGCTCATGCGTTGGGCATACAACAGTTCCTTCGGAATCTGCTGCCCCTGCCACGATTCCAGATGAGGGTCCTTCTGATTGTAGTCATCGAACATGGCGATAACTTTCGTAAAGCGTTCCTCGTTGGTCATACGACGTTTGAAATTTCGATTAAGGTAACGCATTTCGGGTCAATCTGGCAAGTTCACCGCCGGGTTCGCCGACCCCACCCTCCCCGGGCAAAATTGACCTGGAATTTTCACCGACGCCCATCCGTCATTCACCTACCCCCGCCCGGAACCGGCCTTTTTACGATGGCCGCAGGGCCAAATCGTGCCGTTATTTGAATCAGAAATCAAATACAAATGGAAAACAAAATGGAAACTGAAGAAGATAAAAAAGTTACAGACAACCGCCCCGAGTGGGGAGGTCACCGTTCGGGCCGGATTTTCGGTGGCATCGTGGTGATGGTTGTCGGTGGTTTGTTACTGGCCCGCCAGGTCGGTGCCGATATTCCTGAATGGATCTTTACCTGGCCCTCGCTCCTGATCGTCCTGGGCTTGTATGTAGGCGCCCGTCATTCGTTCAAAAGCTTTGGCTGGCTCATTCCGATCGCTATCGGTGCATTCCTGCTCAGCCGCGAGCATATCGACCTTGATGTGTGGCGATTTTTCTGGCCCACCGTGATCATCCTGATCGGTATCGGCATCATGTTCAAGCCCCGCCGTCGCTTCCGCCACCAACGGTGGAACGAGGAGCGTTGGAAAAGAAAGTGGGAACGTCAATATAACTACTACCACGAAGGCAAGCCCGTAGAAGGCGACACCATCGATTCAGTATCCATCTTCGGTGGAACAAAAAAAAACGTGATCAGCAAGGACTTTAAAGGCGGCGAAAGCGTGTGCATGTTCGGCGGCCTGGAACTCAACATGAGTCAAGCCGACATCAACGGCCGCGTGAACCTGGAAGTGGTGCAAGTCTTTGGCGGCACCAAACTGGTGGTACCCCCGCACTGGAAGATCCAAGCCGACGAACTGGTGACCGTGTTCGGCTCTATAGAAGATAAGCGTCATATCCAGCCCGGCATGGTCTATGACGAAACCAAGGTCCTGGTCCTGGAAGGCACGTGTGTGTTCGGTGGTATTGAGATCAGGAGTTTTTAACCGGATTCCTGTCCAATTCCAAACCCCTCGATCGTTATTCCTATGCAAACCATTTTAATCATCCTACAAGTAATCCTTATGAACTGGTACATCACAAAAATCGTCTTCAACATTTCAGCCGAACAAAGCTCGAAAGCACAGTTCGACGAACAACTCCGGCTGGTAGCCGCCGAAACCAAAGAAGAAGCCTTCCTCAAAGCCCGCATGATCGGCCTGCACGAGGAAGACACCTTCTACAACGACAACATGAAAAAGGTGAAGTGGGAATTCATCAATGTGTCGGAAGTTATCTGCCTGAAGAACCTCGAAGATGGCACGGAAGTATATTCCCGCATCCACGAGATGGAAGAAGGCGCTCCGTACATTAACTTTATCCACCAAAAGGCCATCGCGCTCCGTTTGAACGCGATGCCTTTATTCTAAAAGTTCTATACGTATGCACGTTACTGTATCTGTAAAAAAAGTATTCATGGTCGTGTCCACCTGGTGGAGCATGCTGGCCTTGTTCGAGACCTACGCTTTGGTCAGTACCTTCGGCTTTGCATGGAACGTGGCCTTGGCAGATGCAGTGAATTTCAACTTATTGGTAGCCACAGCGGGCTTCATCATGTTCAACTCGCTGAAATTTTACCAGGCCGGTCCCAAAACGGCGATCTATCTCGTCATCTGGAGCATTGCCCTGGCCAGCCTCTGTGCTGTTTTGCATCGCTACCTGATGTCCTCCTACTTTTTTCACGACAACATCCCTTACCAGGAATACCTCGCCGGATCGCACGTGATCCGCGGATTGTTTGCCTGGCTCATGATCGCCCTCATCGGCATGCAGAGCTGGATCTGGTTTTATATGCAGGAACAAAGCGCCAACGAAAAGCGCGAACAGGAAACCCTGAAATTTTCGCGTGAAGCAGAGCTCGCCTCCTTACGGCAACAGCTTCAACCCCACTTCTTATTCAACAGCCTCAATTCCATCAGCGCCCTGGCCGGCTCCAAACCCGAACAAGCCCGCCTGATGATCCAACAACTGAGTGACTTTCTGCGCGGCACGATCAAAAAAGACGACCTGCAGTTTGTCACCCTCGACGAAGAACTCAACCATTTACAACTATATCTGGAGATCGAAAAAGTGCGCTTCGGTCACCGCCTCAAAACCGAGATCGTCCGCGACGAAGAAACCGCCGGCCTCACCCTGCCCTCGTTGCTGTTGCAGCCCGTGGTGGAAAACGCCATTAAATTCGGTTTGTACGACACCGTGGGCGAGATCACCATCCGCATCGAGGCCCAAGCGGCCGATAAACAACTGGTGATCACGGTAGAAAACCCCTTCGACCCCGAAACCTCGCGCCCGCGACAGGGCACCGGCTTCGGGCTCAACTCCGTGCAACGGAGGCTCTACCTGCTCTATGCGCGCCAGGACCTCTTGTCTACAAAAATGACAGGCCCTTTATTCAAAACCGAAATCAAAATTCCTCAACCCGCATGATGAACGTTATACTGATCGACGACGAACCGCTCGCCCGCAGCATCGTGGCCGAATACCTTCGCGATTTCACCGACCTCGCCGTAGTGCAGGAATGCAACGACGGCTTCGAGGGCGTGAAGGCCATCGCCCAGCACAAGCCCGACCTCATCTTTCTCGACATCCAGATGCCCAAGATCAACGGCTTCGAAATGCTGGAACTGATCGAACAACCCCCGGCCGTGATCTTCACCACGGCCTTCGACGAATATGCCATCAAAGCCTTCGAGGCCCACGCCATCGATTATTTGCTGAAACCCTTTAGCAAAGACCGATTTGCAAAAGCCGTTCAAAAGTGGCTGGCTCACCATCAAACATCCGGCACCAAATCAGCCACCAACGCCCTTATTCACGAGGAAGTGCGTCAGCCCGAGGAACGCAATCGCATCGTGGTGAAAGAAGGAAGCAACATCCGCATCATTCCCGTGCACGAGATCGTGTACCTGGAGGCGTATGATGATTATGTGAAAATTTTTACGGCCAAGGAGATGCTGTTGAAGAAGAAGACGATGAGTTTTTATGAGCAGAGTTTGGATACCGATCAGTTCGTGCGGGTGCATCGGTCGTATATTGTTGCCGTCTCACAGATCACGCGGATCGAGCCGTTGGAAAAGGATACGCATTTGGCGTTGTTGAAGAATGGGGCGAAGATTCCGCTGAGTAAGACGGGGTATGTGAAGTTGAAGACGGTGTTGGGACTTTAGTCAGGAGCCAGGAGCCAGAATCCAGGAGCCAGGAGCCGGAAGCTTGTGCTCGGCGTTCAGTAGCCAGTAGTCAGTAGCCAGGAGCCAGAAGCTTGGGCTCGGCATTCAGTAGCCAGTAGTCGGTAGCCAGGAGCAGAATCACAGATGCTCGGCATTCAGTAGTCAGTAGCCGGAATCACAGGTGTTCGGCATTCAGTAGCCAGCCGTTGGCAGCGCGTCTTGTTGGGAACACCACTGTGACACATCTTTTTTTTTGAGTGCAAGCAGAATCAACTGTGCCGAATCTGATTTTTGGTCTGGCAGTATGTTAGGAGCCGGGGGTTAGGATGGAGGAGTCGTCGGGTAGGGAGTGTGAGGTGGGGTCGGGTTTGGGGGTTGGGGGTTGGTGGGGCATGTTTTTTTTGAGGGAGGCGCGTGCCATCAGGGTTGCGGTGATAGTTAATACTGCTCCGAGTAGCATGGGTGCTCCGGGTAAGTAGATGGGGGCGTGGCTGTTGGTGAAATAGGCGAATGTGTTTGACATCAATACCGGACCGATGCAGGCGGTGGCACTCATGAGACTTGTTAAGGCGCCTTGCAGTTCGCCTTGTTCATTGGCGGGAACTTGCGTGGATATAATGCCCTGCAGCGCGGGACCTGCAATGCCTCCCATACAATACACGACGGTGAAGGCGAACATCATCCAGCTTTGCGTGGCAAGGGCAAAGAGCACAAAGCCCAGCGCGTTGAATCCCAGACCGACGTAAACGCTGCGGGCTTGCCCCAGCTTGGGGATGATGATGCGAATAAGTCCTCCCTGCACAACAGCGAATACAAGCCCCACAACGGCTAACGAAATGCCGATCATTCCAGGGCCCCATTTAAATTTTTCGATGGCATAAAAAGACCAATTACTTTGCACGGCGTGAGAGGAAATATAGACGAGGACCAGCGAAGCCACCAATCCGAGGATGACGGGGTAACGTCTCAAATTCAATAGCGAACTTACCGGGTTGGCCCGCGACCATTCGAACTTTCTCCGGTTTTCGGGCTTTAAAGACTCTGGCAAAATAAAAAAGCCATACAGCCAATTCGCCATGGAGAGGCCTGCGGCAACCATGAACGGCATACGGGAACCAAACACGGCGAGCGCCCCACCGAGCATGGGGCCGATGATAAATCCCAATCCAAAAGCTGCCCCGATGATGCCAAAATTCTGAGCGCGTTTTTCCGGAGGGCTCACGTCGGCAATGTAGGCTCCCGCTGTCGTGAAACTTGCTCCCATCATGCCCGCCACAATTCTTCCAATAAAAAGCCAGCCGATGGTCGGTGCGAACGCTAGAAAAGTATAGTCCACCCCGAACCCGAACAACGAGGCCAGCAACACGGGCCTGCGGCCATACCGGTCGCTCAATCCGCCGACGATCGGGGCACACAAAAATTGCATGGAGGCATAAGCGAGATAGAGCCAACCACTGATGGCAGCCGCCTCGCTGTTGGTGCTGCCCGAAAGTTCATCGATCAATTGGGGCATCACCGGGATGATGATCCCCAGACCGATAATATCGATCAGCAGCGTGGCAAAAATGAATCCTAGGGCGGGGCGTTTACTGGACATGGCAAATAAAAAAATGGAATGTCAAAGTAAATCCATTTTTCGGAACCGTGAGACACCGAAGCGGTGCCACAGCCTAATTTAATAGTCGTCTAAATAGACACCATTCCGGTTGATTTTATGGCTGAAGCGGGCATCGCCGGCACATTACCCCCCGAAACGGGTAGGTCGATCCACGGAGCAGGTCTCAGCCTAAGCCTACGCGGAATAATCAGCCTCATCCTACCGTTTCGAGATTTTTCTATCCCCTTTTGGGAAGCCTGCGGAAATAAAAGTGCGTTTTCAGGCTCCTTTCAACGGTCGGGCCGGTGGCATGTGGTTTGGAATTACCCCATCAACAAACCAACTCAAACAACCCATTTTATGAAACCCATTTCCCTCATCTTCTTCTTTATCATCATCGCGGCCACCCTGGTATTTGCAGCCATCTACATCTTCTCTCCTGAACTTGTGGAAAGCAATCCTTCGGTATTCGCTATCGGCCTGGTATCGATCATGGTGGTGGGCATGTTCGGCATGATGCACTTCATTCCTTCTACCGTGGTAGAGGAAAACAGACAATACTAACAAACAAACAAACAAACCAGCCGGCCCATCGTGGCACGCGGTGGCCGGTAAAAAATCTTGTTGTGTGCGCTTTAATCTAGAGCTGCCCGGGGGAAACCCCGGGCTTCTTCTTTTGTGTTGCATTTAATATGTTAACATATTATATTTATACATATTAAATACAAACACCCCTTATGACAACAGAAAAATATTGGGTCGTCGTGGCCTCGAAAGACCACGCCAACCGCGGTGTGCAAGGTGGTTTCATCCAGGCGAACCATGGGAAGGAAGGCCCGCTAAAACGCATCCGTCCAAACGATTGGATCATGGTCTACTCTCCCAAAGAGACCTTCGAGGGCAGCACCAAGCTCCAGGCTTTCACGGCTATCGGCCAGGCCGTAGACGACAAGGTCTACGCCGTGAGCATGACCAGCGATTTTCATCCCTTCCGGCGGAACGTGCACTTCTATCCCTGCCAGGAAGCCCCCATCGTACCGTTGGTGGACGACCTGAAATTTATTACCAACAAAAAGTCCTGGGGATTTCCTTTCCGATTTGGTTTCTTTGAGATCAAAGAAGAAGACTTTATCCGGATCCGATCAACCCTCCTTCCCAAATGAAAACAGCCGACAACACATTCAGTTTCGACAAGGCGGAAGACAGCCCCGGCTTTTTGCTGTGGCAAGTCACCCTCCTCTGGCAGCGCGAGCTAAAAAAAGCGCTCGAAAAACACGACCTCACCCACGCCCAATATGTGTTGATGGCCAGCATTCACTGGCTCGCCCTGCACCATGAACAGGTGACGCAGATCGTGTTGTCGGCACATACCAAGATCGATCCCATGACCACGTCCACCGTGTTGCGCACGCTCCAGGCCAAGGGCTTTCTCTTCCGCCAGGAACATGCCACCGACACCCGCGCCAAAACCGTGGGCCTCACCGAAAGCGGAAAGAAAGTCATCAAGCAAGCCGTGCGCACGGTTGAAAAATTCGACGCGACCTTCTTTGGTCCGTTGGGTGAAAAGACGCACGACTTCAACAAGAAATTACTTTTGTTATTAAAACAAAAAGAAAACGGCCCGGAGCTATAATGCCATGGCGCCGGTTGACGCAAGGCTAGCTATGCTTGCGGACTAATCCTGCCTTTTTTAATTTGAACAGCAAACCATTCACCCCACGCTTTGAGCGATCCGCACGAATTCATCCTTCAACACATTTCGCGGCACATCATGTTGTCGGAGCCGGACATTCAGCGCTTCAAGAGCGTGCTTCGCTACCGGAAATTGCGAAAGCGTCAATACCTTTTGCAGGCGGGTGACGTGAGCCTTTATGAGAATTTTGTTTTGAAGGGATGTCTCCGGGCCTACACCGTAGACCCTGATGGCACCGAGCATATTGTGATGTTTGCCGTGGAAGGATGGTGGGTTTCCGACCTGTACAGCTTTCTGGCCGGCACACCCGCTACACAAAACATCGACGCGTTGGAAGACACGGAAGTATTCTCCATCGAAAAAAACGACCTGGAGAAACTTTATCAACAGGTCCCCGAATTCAACCGGATGTTCCGGATCCTGTTGCAGAATGCCTTTGTAGCGCAACAACAAAGGATCATCGGCTCGATCAGTCAAACGGCAGAAGAACAATACACGTCTTTCATCACTAAATACCCGACACTGGAGCAACGCATTCCGCAGAACCAGGTCGCCTCCTATCTGGGTCTCACACCCGAAACCTTGAGCCGTATCCGAAAGCAACAGGCTAAAAAATAGTCCACCTTATTCGTTTTCATTTCTTACTCCAGAAATACTTGATCTAAATCAATCTTCTTTCTTGCGTCAGATCAATGCACAGCTCCCCGGCCTCGAGCAATTTTGTGTCAACAATTAAACACAAAACAAAAATTTTATGAACACGATCAAAGAAAAACTGGAAGACCTGAACCAACTCGTGATCTCCGGCAAGCTCATGGAAGCTTTCGAAAAGTATTATCACAACGATGTGCAGATGCAGGAAAATGCAAACGCACCCACATTCGGCAAGGAAGCCAACCGTCGTCGCGAACAGGAGTTCCTGGGAAACATCACCGAGTTCAGGGACGCCTCTGTTCACGGGGTTGCCGCTGACAACGACATTTCCTTTGTGGTCTGGCGATATGACTACACGCACAAAGAGTGGGGCGTGCGCAATTATATACAAGTGTCGGTGCAACACTGGAAAGATGGCCTTATCGCCAAGGAGCATTTCTTTTATGGAAATTGATCGCCTCCACAAAGGCGTCATGAACACGGCGATTCTCCCGGTGCGTTTTTAAACCGGGAAATGGATGGTGAACGTCGTGCCGACGCCAGGCGTACTTTTTATATCGATGGAGCCGTTGAGGGAATTGACCTGGGTCTTTACCATGTGAAGGCCCATGCCCTTGCCTTCCACTTCCAGGTGGAAGCGTTGGTAGAGCATAAAGATCTTGTCGCCAAACTGGTCCAGGTCAATACCCATACCGTTGTCTCTCACCCGGACGCCAGTGGTGGTGGGTGTTTTAAACGTGCTGATCTCGATGACGGGGTTGCGCCGGGGCGACCGGTATTTTATGGCGTTGGAGATCAGGTTATAGAGGATGCTGTAGAAATAGCTTCGGATCGTGTAGAAGACTTGAGTCTCTTTCGCGTCGATCGCAATGCGGGCGTGGCTTTCGTCGATCTGGGTTTGAAGTGCCTGGCAGATGCTGTCGGTGATCTCGTGGATGGGTACGTCTTCTTTGGCATGCACTTCGTGGCTTCGCATTTCCAGGATGGCGGAGAGGTCTTTGATCACTTCGTCGAGGCGGTTGGCAGAGTGACGCACCATGCTCAACATGCTGCGCGTATCGTCCGGCATTTCTTCCATGCCCATGAGGTTGATCAAACCCAGCATGGATGCCACGGGGCCGCGCAGGTTGTGGGAGGCAATGAAGGAAAATTGGAGCAGATCGTTGTTGCGCTCGATGAGTTGCGACAACAAAAGGCTGCGTTCCTCTTCCGACTTGCGCCGGCCGGTGACGTCGCGAAAATTAGTGACAATGCTTTGGATGCCTTCCACGTCGAGGAGGTTGATGGCCGTGCCCTCCATCCACTGCCAGTGCCCGTTCTTATGCCGCGACCGGAAGCTGGTGCTGATGAGCTTGTGCGGGTTGTGGCGAACATCGTCGAAGAAGCGCTGGTATTCGTTCTTGCTTTCCGGATTGATGATGGTTTCCAGGTTCATGACCAGGAAGTCTTCCGGCGAATAGCCCGTCACGCGCTCCACGCCGGGGTTCACATAGATCATGCGACCGGCAGGTTCCATCATGCCCACCACGTCCTCGCTGTTTTCGATCAGCGCGCGAAAACGTTCTTCGCTCTCGCGCAAGGTGATGGCCGCGCGTTTGATATCGGTGTAGTCGTGGGCGGTGATGCAATAGCCCGTCAGGCGGTTATCGGTGTAGATGGTTTCCATCGTCACACGATACCAGGTGATGGCCGGCGCCATGCCGTATTCCATTTCATATTCGATAAACTCGCCCCCGGCGGTGCGTTGCAGCGAAAGCAGGAAGACACCGCGATGTTCTTCGGGCAGGAGGTCGATGATGTTCGCGCCCACCTGGAAATATTCGGTGAAGGCGGTTTTATTCGCCTGGTTGAACATGACGATGTTGTATTGCTCGTCGAGCAACGTAAAAATATCGTTCGTGTGGTTGAAGATCGCCTGGAGGTTGGCTTCGGACCGGAGCACGGTTTGCTCCTGTCTTTTCTTTTCGGTGATGTCGATGGAAATGATGGTGACGTACTTCACCTGGCCGTCGATCACGACCGGGCTATAGCGCAACTCATGCACCAGGTCTTCGGTGGCCAGGTGGATGGGCGCCTCGACGGTGACATCCTCCCCTCCGCGCACGCGGAAGAAAAGTTCTTTGGCAATGTCGTGGCGTTCGGCCACGGTCATGTCCCACACATACATCCCCACCTCGGGTTTCTTGCCCGTGCTGTAGGCAATGAACTTTTCGAGCGCCTCATTGAACATCACGATGCGCCCCTCATAGTCGAGCAACAAGATCTCTTCCAGGGTGTTGCTGAAAATGATCTGCAGGTTTTCCTTGTATTGCCGGATGGCTTCCTCCTGTTGTCTTTTGAGCGTTGCATCCATGGCCACCCCTTCGCGGCGCTGGGGTTTTCCATACTCATCGCGCAACAGGCGGTTTCGCACCTCGAGCCAGCGGAGGTTGCCATCCTTGTCGCGGATGCGGTAGGAAACTTCGGAGGTGGGTTGGGTCTCTAATTCCTTTATCGACGCTTCACGAAGGTGGCGATCTTCCGGGACCACCCAATTCGTAAAACTCCGGCCATTGTTTTGCAGCAGTTCATCTCCCTTCACGCCCAGGATTTGCTCGATGGTGCGGCTCATAAAATGTTTTTGCTTATCGGTGAGGTCGATGGACCACACCATCACGTCCATGGCGTCGAGTGTGCGATTGAGTTGCTCATCTTTTTGTTGAAGGATGACCTCTGCTTGTTCGCGAATGGTTTCGGATGCCAGGCTCAGCTGTTCGTTCAGCAGGGTGAGCTCTTCATTTGCGGCGGTCACCTCCTCGAGGGTAGCGGAGATCTCTTCATTGGAGGCATTCAACTCCTCGTTCAAGGCAGCGATCTCGTCGTTCCTTTCTTTCAGATCCATGTTCAATTCCCAGAGTTCCATTTCTATCTCCTCGCGCTGCTCGTCGCGGACGTTGATCATCTTCACGCATAACCAGGTGATGAACGTTAAAAAGAACGTGATGCTCGACACCAGAATGGCCACGCCGAATTCGGTAGAAAAATGGTAATGCGCCTGTGCCTGAAGGCGGAGATATCCTATCGCCAGGGGCAGCAGGAAGATCGTGGGTAGCAGCGCCCGGGCCAGCGTGCCGCCAGGTCCTTTGCGGTGTACCTCTTTCATAAAGCCTTCGTCCGGGCGAAGCATGAGCCACGCCAGCGAGGTCAGCAAGAAGCATGCGGCCGTGTGAATGGCCATGGGGTTGAAGGGAAGGTCACCATAAAATTCGGGCACGCTAAAAACGTAGCCCAACACCGAGAACCAGGCCGCCAGGCCGATCCAACTCACGGCCGCCTGGGTCACGTAAGCATTCCGGATGGCGCGGAACGGCATCAGCAGGATGCCAAATCCCATAAAATTGAGACCCGATGCCACGGCCATGCGCACGGAACCTTTGTCTGGAAAATCGTTTTGAAGCTGGCCGGAAAACAAAAGTGTATCCACCGGGATGATGCTGTGCGACAGCTCGGACAACACGCGCCAGACGCCGACGAGAAAACAAAATGCAGCCAAGCCATAGGCCACATATCGCCGCGTTCTATGGGACGACTGCACAAGCCACAAGGCTGTATTGGCGCATAAAAAGCAGAGGGCCGTCATGGGGTTCATGGCAGCCAGTCCAGCCATCGGTCGCTTAAAAATTTCAACGTCAAATTGCCATCCCACCAACACCAACGTGGCTAATAGAAGGCACGTTCCTGAAAAATAGTGCGACCATCTCTTTACGTTTTGAGACAGTACCATAACTTAATCGGGTATATCAGCTATCTAGGTTCTACTATTATATCTCTAAACCGCAATCGACTAGGATAAGTTAAGGGTTTTCGGGGATTTAAAAAAACAACGCGTTCCAACCTGTACTGACCATCCTAGCCCTGCATGGCCGGCGTATATCGCCGTCGTTCTTCGTGATCAGGCGCCGTTCAAGAGATCCACCCGCGGGCACCGTTGTCTTCCTTTTTTCAATCACCGATCTTTTACACTACCTTTACCGCATCAGTCTGTTCTTTGCATTTTAAACAATCATCGCCGTTGCTGGTTTCCCGTACGCGGGAATTAATAAGGAATCGTGTGTAAATCACGAGCTGTCGCGCAACTGTAATCCCGCCTTCATGAACGTGAAGGTCAGCGCTTGTTCAAGCATGCCATTGTCCCGATCCGTCGGAACGAGAAGGCGAACAAGGGTCGGGAAAGCCAGGAGACTTGCCTGTAACGCATTGACTTTGCTTTCGCGCACTGAAGCATTTTGTCAGGCATTGAATCCTCCCCAGCCCCTCCGTGAAGGCGGCTGTGTCTGTATTTTATTCCTGTAGATCTTTCATTTCGCACAAGCATCCGTTTAGCTGCCGAAGGGCTTGCTGGTTTAACTATTTGTTCAACCTTAAAAAAGCAAACTCATGCTTACCAACAATCTTGGCTACCCGCGCATTGGTAGCCAGCGCGAATTGAAAAAGGCTTGCGAGCTCTACTGGGCCGGCAAGACTACGTTGAAAAACCTCTACCAGGTAGGCCGCAACCTGCGGCAGGAAAACTGGCAACTGCAGAAAGAAGCCGGCATCGACCTCATTCCCTCGAACGACTTTTCGTTCTACGACCAGGTGCTCGACATGTCGCTCACGGTGAGTGCCATTCCCGAACGCTATCATGAAGTGATCCTGAACAAAAACAACGCCGAGCTGGACCTCTACTTCGCCATGGCCCGCGGATTTCAAAAGGATGGCCTCGACATCACCGCGATGGAAATGACCAAGTGGTTCGACACCAACTATCACTACATCGTTCCGGAATTTCACAAGGACCAACCGTTCAAACTCTTCTCGACCAAAGTGATCGACGAATTTTACGAAGCGCGTCAACTGGGCATTCTCACGAAGCCCGTGCTGATCGGCCCCGTTTCGTACTTGCTCCTGGGCAAAGAAAAGGAAGCCGGCTTCGACCGGATCGACCTCATCCGAAACCTGCTGCCCGTATACATCGAGTTGTTAAAGCGACTCGACAAGCTGGACGTACAGTGGGTCCAATTCGACGAGCCCTTCTTGTCGCTGGACCTGACCGAAAAGGAGAAGAAAGCTTTCCTCTACGCTTATGGTGAGATCCGGAAAGAGTTCCCCGCCTTGAAGACCATCGTGACCACCTACTTCGAAGGGCTGCGCGACAATGTAGTGTTGGCCACCTCCCTTCCCGTCTGTGCCCTGCACCTGGACCTGGTGCGCGCCCCGGAACAACTGGAAGCCGTGTTGAATCATGTTCCCGACAAGATGACGCTTTCGCTCGGGGTTGTGGATGGCCGCAACATCTGGATCAACGACTTTGCCAAATCGCTCGCGCTGATCGAGAAAGCACTGGCGAGTCTGCCGCACAACCGCATCATGATCGCGCCCTCGAGTTCATTGCTGCATTCTCCCTGCGACCTGGTGTTGGAAACCAACGACAAGGTGCTGCTGCCGGAGATCAAAAGCTGGATGGCCTTTGCCCGGCAAAAACTGCATGAAGTGTCCATCCTAAAGCAACTGGCTACGCTCGGAAAAGGCTCCTCACAGGCATTCGTCGAAAACCAACGCAAGGTGGAGACCCGGAGAACGTCATCGCTCATTCACAATCCCGCGGTAAAAGCCCAGGTGGCTGCCATTGCGGACGCCGATGCGCAGCGTGCCCATCCTTTTGCCGTTCGCAAAAAGAAACAACAAGCCGCCTTGAAGTTGCCGCTCTACCCCACAACCACCATTGGCTCGTTTCCGCAAACCGCCGAAGTGCGAAACTGGCGCGCACAATGGAAGAAAGGCGAATTGACGCAGGCCGAATACGACGCTTTGCTGCGCACGGCCACGCAAAACGCCATCCATTGGCAAAATGAGATCGGCCTCGATGTGCTGGTGCACGGCGAGTTCGAGCGCAACGACATGGTGGAATATTTCGGTGAGCAACTGGCTGGCTATGTGTTTTCGAAGAACGGCTGGGTGCAAAGCTACGGCTCGCGTTGTGTGAAGCCTCCCATCATCTTTGGCGACGTGTCGCGGCCCCAACCCATGACGGTGGCGTGGGCTCAATATGCGCAATCGCTGAGCGATAAACCCGTGAAAGGCATGCTCACCGGTCCGGTCACCATTTTGCAATGGTCGTTTGTGCGCGATGACCAGCCCCGGTCCGAGACCGCGTTTCAAATTGCGCTGGCCATCCGCCAAGAAGTGGTGGACCTCGAGAAAGCCGGCATCCAGGTGATCCAGATCGACGAGCCCGCCATCCGCGAAGGCTTGCCACTGCGCAAAGTCGATTGGCAATCCTACCTGCAGTGGGCGGTGAAGGCGTTTCGCATCTCCGCGAGTGGTGTCCGTGATGAAACACAGATCCATACGCACATGTGCTACTCCGAATTCAACGACATCATCCAGAACATTGCCGATATGGATGCCGATGTGATCACCATCGAGTGCTCGCGATCGCAGATGGAGTTGCTGGACGCCTTTGCAGACTTCAACTATCCCAACGAGATCGGGCCCGGTGTCTACGACATTCACTCCCCGCGTGTGCCTTCGCGTGAGGAAATGGTGTCGCTCATGCGCAAGGCCAGCGCGGTGGTGCCCGCCGCTCAGCTTTGGGTGAATCCTGATTGTGGGTTGAAGACCCGCCATTGGGATGAAACCCGCAAAGCCCTGGTGGAAATGGTGGAAGCCGCTCGTGAGTTGAGAGCCGGCGTGAAAGAATTGAGTGTATAACTTAAAATAAAAAGCAGGCCGGACTGTACCGGCCTGCTTATTTTTAACGATGACGAAGCACGAAGAAAAACATTGCCCTCGCTGCCGCACGCCTTTCGAATGCAAGGTCGGCTCCATCACCCTATGTCAGTGCAGCGCCGTGAAACTGAACGACGACGAACGGCGCTTTCTGCAGGAGCGCTTTGCCGATTGCCTGTGCGCCGCCTGCATGAAAGAATTGAAATCGGAGTATCACCTTCAGCGTTTTAAACACCGGCTGAAGCGGTTGCTCCGGATGACCTGATGCCGCGACCGCGCTTACTTCACATTGATCGTGAACGTAACGTCCAGGTCGGTTTCCCCGGTGTTGGAATCGGAGGTGTCCGACTTCAGATCGGGTTGATGTTTTAGCAACACGCGAAAATCTCCGCTGGCCGTGGCGGCTCCCGCGGTCCACTGCGTGGTCAGACCGAGTGGACGATTGTTGGCGTCACGCGAATCGGTGCCGCCAGCATAGTTGAGCGGGTCGGTGCGATTGTCGATGTTGCCGTTTCCTTCCGGGTTGGAAAATACGTTGTTCGTCCACGAAAAAAAGAACTGGTGTTCGATGCCTTCGCGGCGCACTTCATCGGTGATGTTGTATTCCGCGTCCGTCGGCTGGGCCAGCTCATTGATGAGTTGAATGGTGAGCACGTAGCTTTTGTTCAGGCTTAGGTTGATAGGACCGTCCATGGTAATGTCTTTGGAACCTTCGCCGTCGGGATCGGTGGCCGTGGCCACTACCGCTGCCGTGCCATCCGTGGGCGTAAAGGTGAGCGTGGCTTTCGTGATCAGCTCTGGCGTATCTTCTTTTTGAGGATCGTCGCTGTGGCATCCGCTAACGATCACCAAGAGGGCAAGGGCATAAAAGGGAATAGAAAAGAAATGAAATTTCATGATGGTTTTTCAGGTTAATAAGAAGAAGAATAGAATGAGACGGCGCGCGATCGCAGACGGCCAAAAGGCTACACGCATTTCGTTGACGGATGAAAAAAAATAAGGAAATACCTTCTGTAAACCTTGGTATTTCATTTCTTCAGAAACGCGCCGCGATGCTTATCCGCGCACGGGCGGTGCGCGCGAAGATCCGGGAAGTGCGCACGGATGAAGATAACGTTGAACAACGCGGGTTTGGGGTGACGTCGCGTCAGGATGATGCTCCGAGGGCGAAGCAACACTCATCCATTGATCGGCATGAAAAGAAAATTGGCATAACGGGCATTTCTTCAAACTTGTCACGTGCGTCTTATGATCACACGCCTTATCGCGGTGGTAGAGGCTGCGGTGACAGGGATCTTTTTCAGCCTTAACGGTATGCACGACGGCCGGTGCATGGGCATGAAACATGCGATGCACAGCCTCCATGGGCAGCGAACCCAACGCATACAATACCAACAAGCAAAGCACAGCCCAGGTCTTTATTCCCGTGTGGTTAAGCTTATGGTTGGGGCGATGTTGCATTTTAAAAATCGGAACAATGAAATCAATGTTCCGGACAAAAATAGGGAGGCAGTCTCACAATTGCAACACTATTGCATTTAGTCTACATCAAAAACAGACCGTTCCTCATTCGATCTTGCGGCGCCATTGTTTCTTTTCGGATGCCTTTTTCTTTTTATTGATGCGGTTTTGGACGGCCCCCTTGCTGGGTTTGGTGGCTTTGCGCGCTTTCTTTTTTGCAAAGGCCTTGGTCATCCACTGTTCAAGTTTTGCCAACGCAGCTTCTTTGTTCTGAAGTTGTGAACGTTTGTCTTGCGCGGTAATGACCAATATACCCTCCGTGGTGATTTTGGAGGCGAGTTTGCGCAGGATGATCTCCTTTTCTTCGGGGGTGAGCACAAACGATTGGGCTACATCCAGCTTCAAGGTCACCTTGGTGTTCACCTTGTTCACGTTTTGTCCGCCGGGGCCGCTGCTGCGGGACATGGTAAACATAAGTTCGCTGCCCAGTAAGGCAGCGGTGATGGGGCGTTGCGTGGACATTTGAACGTTACTTTTTTTGCCGGAAGATAATCATTCCGCTGCGATTAAAATTTTACCAAAACTTTGTGACGCTTTTTCCTGTGACTATTCGGTGTGCCTGGAATTATACTTCTAAATCTCACCAAACACTTACGATTATGGCAATGATCAACACGTCCGAAGGGGCGCAAGGAAAAGTGCGCCGTGTCCGGGCCTCCACCCACATCGACATGACTCCCATGGTGGACCTTGCGTTTCTGCTCCTTACGTTTTTTATGCTCACCACTTCGTTCTTCAAACCCTATTCGCTGGATGTGACCCTGCCCGAAAAGGCAACCGACACCAACGCCGCACCTCCCATACAAGACGACAAAGCGCTGACGCTGGTTTTGGGTGAGTACAACAAAATTTACACGTATATGGGGCAGCCCAGTGCGGCCATGAAGGTGACGGATTACTCTGCACATGGCGTGCGCAAACTCTTGCTGGAAAAAAATGCATCGGTGAAAGGGCTCTTTGTGTTTATCAAGCCTTCCTCCAAGTCGCGCTATCAAAACGTCATCGACATCCTGGATGAAATCGACCTCGCCAATGTCCAGCACTTTGCGATCGTAAAGATCACGGCCGAGGACGCGAAGCTGATGAGTACAATACACTGATTAGTATTCCTCTGATCGAGATCTGCGCTAAAGCCCAATGCATTGGCGTCCACTTAACCTAGCCTAAGGGCTAGGTTATTCGTTTTCTCAAACCAATCCCTGCATTTTACTATTTAACCCGGCCTTTAGGCCGGGGCAGCCCTAAACCGTCGAAAGGGCTTTAGCTCTGACCTGGCAACAAGGGAACACTCGGCCTTCATAAAACCCGCATTCACAACTAAACCCAGCCTTTTAGAGCAGGTTAAAAGATCACCATCTCACAAGGCTTTAGCGCCGACTTTGTCGCGGCGTCGTCTATGGTCGCCGTCACCAGGCTTTAGTGCCCCCAAACCTCAAAATTTGGCCTTTTATGACAAGGGTGACCTGAAAGTTTAATATTATTGTGGAAAATTTGGAGGCCTTGATAAGGGGCCTCCTTCTCGTCTATAGTGAAGCCCTTGAGGGGTATGGCCATTCGTTCTAAATACTTGTCTGATTTCATAGTAAAACCTTATTAATCAACCATATGCCAGGAACTGAATTATTCGGTTACGAAGAGAAAAAAGAGATCAATGACGTGCTGGAAACCGGCATTTTGTTTCGCTACAATCACGAAAACCTCCGGAATAACATCTGGAAGGCGCGCGATTTCGAGGCCGAAGTGAAAAAGATCACCGGCGCCAAGTTTGCCCACGCAGTGTCCAGCGGTTCCACGGCTGTGGCCTGCGCGCTGGCAGCAGCCGGCGTGGGTGCAGGCGACGAAGTGATCGTGCCGCCTTTTACCTTTATCGCTTCCGTGGAAGCCGTGCTTTTTTGCGGCGCTCTTCCCGTGTTTGCCGAAATCGATGAAACCCTCTGCCTGAGCGCGGAGGGCATTAGCAAGGCCATCACCCCAAAAACGAAAGCCGTCCTGCTCGTGCACATGTGCGGTGGCATGGCGCGGATGGATGAGATCCTGAAAGTTTGCAAAGACCATAACCTCACCCTGGTGGAAGACGCCGGTCAGGCTTTTGCCGCATCCTACAAGGGAACCAGCGTGGGACTCTTTGGAAAGACCGGATGCTATTCGTTCGACTTCTTCAAGATCGCCACGGCCGGCGAAGGCGGTGTGCTGGTAACGAACGACGAGCAAGCGTATCATCACGCCGAGACGTATTCCGATCACGGCCACGACCACATCGGTTCGAATCGCGGCATGGAAAATCACCCCATCATCGGCTTCAATTTCCGCATCAGCGAATTGCACGCCGCCGTGGGAGCAGCCCAAACCCGCCGCGTGCCGTCGATCCGCGAGACCAATCGCAAGCACAAAAAATTCCTCACCGAAGCACTGCGCAAAACGCCCGGCATCGGGTTCGCTACACTGGCCGATCCCGACGGCGATTCAGCAACCTTCCTCAACTTGTTGTTGCCCGACACGGAAACCGCCAAGCGTACCGTTGACGCCCTGAACGCCAACGGCATCGGTGGTTTCAACTACTGGTTCACCAACATGTACCACTTCATCAATCAGTGGGATCACTTGAAAGACCTCCGCGTCGCCGCCAACCTTCCCATCAACGTGTTGGGTGCACCTCAAGATTACAAGAACCTGAAGTTGCCCGTATCTCAAAATGTAGTGGGCCGCCTCATCTCCTTCGGCATCCGCGTCACCTGGACGCCCGAACAATTGAGCGCCCTGGCCGATGGCATTTCAAAAAGTGTAACACAAGCTTTATCTACTGTGCATGCATAAGAATTTCAAAGGAATAGAAAAAACGGTTTTCGGCCGGGGTGCCTTTGCACAACTCGGCGACATTCTCAACGAACGACGCGGTGACAACGACAAATTCATGGTCTTCGTCGTGGATCAATATTTTAAAGGCAAACCCCTGGCCTCCCAGATCCCGCAAAAACCTGGCGACGTCGTCATGTTCATCGATGTGGACAAACACGAACCCACCACGGAACAGATAGACGCCATGCGCGATGAGGTGCTGGCGAAACATGGCTTGCCCGCGGGCATTGTAGGCATTGGCGGCGGAAGCATCATGGACATTGCCAAGGCAGCGTCGTTGATGTTTACCAACGAAGGTTCCTCCACCCTGTATCAAGGATTGAACCTGATCAAGAAACCCGGCATCTATCACGTGGGTGTTCCCACCATCTCCGGAACCGGCGCCGAAGTTTCGATGACGGCCGTATTGACCGGTCCCGTAAAAAAACTCGGTTTGAAATGCGAGTGGACCGTATTCAACCAGGTGGTGTTGGATCCCGATCTCATTGCCAGCGTGCCCCGCGATTGGTGGTTCTACACCGGCATGGATACCTACATCCATTGTGTTGAATCCGAGAATGGCATCTACAACAATGTGTACAGCCACGCCTTCGCGGAACAGTCGATGAAACTTTGTGAAGACGTTTACCTGAACGAAGGCAGCGGGCAAACTCCCGAGAACGACGAGAAGCTGATGATCGCTTCGCTGATGGGTGGCCTGAGCCTTACTTACTCCGAAGTCGGCGTATGTCACGCACTTTCCTATGGACTTTCAAAGATCCTGGGAACGCGCCATTGCTACGCCAATTGTCTTGCCTTCAATCACCTCCACGATTATTATCCGCAAGGGGTTGCCGACTTCAAGAAAATGCTGAAGAAGCATAACATCACGTTGCCACAAGGGCTGGCGAAGGAGTGGTCGGACGAGACGATCACGAAAATGGCAGAAGTGTCATACAACCTTCCGCACATGTGGAATCACGCCATCGGGTTGGATTGGAAAGACAAGATCACCCTGGATACGATCAAAGAATTGTTCAAACGTTTATAATCTTATAACCATAAAGCTCGCAGACCATGAGTAAGAAAATAGTTAAAGTAGGAAACATCGAGTGTGGCGCGGATGAGTTATTTCTCATCTCCGGCCCCTGCGTAATTGAAGACGAATCGATCATGATGAAAACTGCCGAGAAGCTGAAAGAAGTTTCCGAGCGGTTGAATATTAAGATTATCTACAAGTCGTCTTTTCAAAAAGACAACCGTAGCAGCGTGAAATATTATGATGGTCCCGGACTGGACAAGGGCGTGAAGCTCCTGGCCAAGGTGCGGGAGCAATTCGGATTTCCCATCCTCACCGACATTCACTATCCAGACCAAGCCAAAGCTGCTGGTGATGTAGTCGATGTATTGCAGATCCCTGCCTACCTGTGTATGCAAACTACCCTGATGGTAGCCGCAGCAAAGACGGGCAAAACCATCAACATCAAGCACGGCCAGTTCTTGTCGCCCGACAACATGAAGCACCCTGTGGGCAAGTGTTTGGAAGCCGGCAACGACAACATCATTTTGACCGAGCGCGGATACACTTTCGGTTACAACGATCTTATCGTTGATCCGCGCAGCTTCTATCATATGAACAAGATCGGTTACCCGGTGGTGTTCGACGTGACGCACTCCATCCGCAAGTATGGCATTCCCAGTGCCGATGCAAAAGGTGGTGCGCGCGAGTTCCTGCCGGTGCTCTCCCGTGCCGGCGTGGCTTCGGGTGTTGACGGTGTCTTTATCGAAACGCACCCCGAGCCGGAAAAGGCTTTGTGCGATGCCGCCAGCCAGCTGTGTGTTTACGACCTGGAAGAGTTCATGAAACCCATCCTGGAGATGCACGCCGTGGAAGTTAAATATCGCAGTCGCGAGGTTGTACTCGCTTAACCATTAAACCATCTATCTTTAACAACATACAAGTATGGAATTATACCTCGATTCAGCGGACATCGTAGAGATTGAAGAAGCGTTCAAGCTCGGCTTTCTCACCGGACTTACCACCACACCCACGTTCATGCACCGCGGTGGTGTGAAAGACGTCGATTCATTGATCGTAAAGCTCTCCAAGATCGTTCCCGTGCTTCAGATCGAAGCCCTCGGCGACACCGCTGAAGAAGTTCTGGCCGAAGCAAAGCGCCAGCTCGACCTCGGCCTCGACCCCAAGAAAACGGTGTTCAAAATTCCCGTTTCATTGGAAGGGGTGCGCGCCTGCAACATGCTGCGCCGCGAAGGATTGCTGGTGAACGTTCACCTGGTCTACACGCTGCAACAAGCCTACATGGCCATGCAAGCCGGAGCATCCTATGTTTGCCCGCTCGTGGGCCGTCTGCAAGATCAAGGTCACGATGCCTTGTCGCTGGTGGAACAATGCGTGTTTGCCGTAGACCACTATGGATATGACACGAAAGTGATGTTCTCGTCGGTGCGCACCGCCGAGCACGTGCGCAACGCCCTCAACCTGGGTGTGCACACCATCACAGCGCCCTGGAAGATCATGAAGGCACTCACCGAGAACAACTTCACCACGGTCGGAACAGAACAATTTGTGGAACACACCCGTCTCATGACCGTGAAGGTGAAGAACGTGGTGGATACCGTGAACCCTACCGTGACCGACGACACCCCGCTGGTAGACGCCATCGTGAAGATGACCGAATTCGGCTTTGGTGCAGTCACCGTCGTGAAGAAGGACGGCACGCTGGTGGGTGTATTCACCGACGGCGACCTCCGCAGAAAGATCCAGCAAGAAGGCCGTGACGTGTTGAAGAAGAACTTGAAGGACTTCGAATACGGCAAGCCCGTGTCCATCGAAGGCGATGCGTTGCTGAACGATGCCAACGCACTGTTCAAGAAATTCAACGTAGACACTTTATTGGTGACCGACAACGGTAAGCCCGTGGGCATGCTTGATATTCAAGATATGCGCGCAAACGCCGCCAAATAATTTTTTGCGGTTTTATCCCGGGCCTGTATCAAATGAGCATCCCATGCTTTTCGATACAGGCCCTTTTTATTTTATTTGTTTGATCCAACCCATCATGAAGAACATCGAAAAAATTTTCACCGCCCCCGGAGGCCAGTTTGTTACGCCGATCGAGACCCTGGCGGAGAAATTAAAACACATCAGGGCCTTTGTGTTCGATTGGGACGGCGTGTTCAACGACGGATCAAAAAATGAACACGGCAGCAGCACCTTCAGCGAAACCGACGCCATGGGCACCAACCTGTTGCGGCTGAGCAGTTGGATGGCCACCGGCAAAATGCCTTACTGCGCCGTGCTGTCGGGGGAAGAGAACCGGATCTCGTTTCGGTATGGGGCACGCGAGCATTTTCACCGGGTCTACTACCAGGTGAAAGACAAGACCATCGCACTGAAACATTTTGAGGAAACCTTCGGGTTGAAGAACGAGAACATCCTGTTTGTGTTCGACGACGTGCTGGACCTGTCCTTGGCCCGCATCTGCGGGGTGCGGATGCTCATCAGCCGCAAGGCCAACCCCATGTTCCGGAACTATGTGGTGGAAAATAATCTGGCCGACTACGCTACAGCGCACGACGGCTCCCAATTTGGGGTACGCGAAGTATGCGAGCTGTTCATGGCCCTGACGGGGAACTACAATGAGGCACTGGAGAACCGCATTACCTTTTCGCCGGAGTACACCGACTACTTCAAAGCGCGCCAGGAAATCCCCACGTCGTTCTATTCGGTGGTGAACAACGAGATCGTTCTCCGGGAAATCACGGTGTAGGGGTTTCCGCGGGCGAAATATCCATCCCAGGCCAAACATTTCCGTTTGTCCTCACCCCATATTTTATCAAGGTATACGTTGTGCAACGCTCACTTATTTAGAACGCTTATTATTTGGCGGTCGATTTCTTCCTTCAAGAATACCTTAAGTGTAAATCATACGCATTTACGGCTCGGTCAGGATGCAACAATGACAAACAATTCGTAATATGCCTCATTAAATGTCTAATCTATGAGTGAGAATGTTTATGATGCCATTGTTGTCGGCTCGGGAATTAGCGGAGGCTGGGCAGCAAAGGAGCTTTGTGAAAAAGGGTTGAAGGTAATCATGCTGGAACGTGGCCAGAATATAGAACACGTGAAGGACTACACCCAGACCAACAAGGCACCGTGGGAATTTCCGCATCGCGGCAAAGCACCGTTGAAACTGGTTGAGGAATACCCGGTGCTAAAGCGTGATTATCCGCTGAACGAAATCAATACCGACTGGTGGGCCAGCGACAAGGATTGTCCCTATACGGAAGTGAAGCGTTTCGACTGGTTCCGCGGTTATCACGTGGGCGGCCGTTCCCTGATGTGGGGCAAGCAAAGCTACCGCCTCAGTGACCTCGATTTCGAAGCCAACGCCAAAGAAGGCATCGCCGTAGATTGGCCGGTTCGCTACAAAGAACTTGCGCCGTGGTACGACTACGTAGAAAAATTTGCCGGCATCAGCGGCAACAAAGACGGCATCGAACACCTCCCCGACGGACAGTTCCTCCCGCCGATGGACATGACCGTCGTAGAAAAGGACGTCGCCGCCCGCATCAAAGAACATTATAAAGGCAAACGCCACATGATCATCGGCCGCGCCGCTCACGTGACAGGCCCGCTCGCCGGCCGTACACAGTGCCAATACCGCAACAAGTGTGGTTTGGGCTGCCCGTTTGGTGGATACTTCAGCACACAGTCATCCACTTTGCCCGCCGCCGTGAAGACGGGCAACCTGACCCTGCGTCCGTGGAGCATCGTGACCAAAGTGCTCTATGATAAAGACAAGAAGAAAGCTACGGGTGTAGAAGTATTGGATGCACAGACTAACCAAACCTACGAATACAAAGCCAAGATCATTTTCCTGAACGCCTCCACCCTGAACACCTCGTGGATCCTCATGAACTCGGCTACCGACATCTGGCCCGAGGGCTTGGGTAGCAGCAGCGGCGAGCTGGGCCACAACCTGATGGACCACCACCTGGGGGTTTATTCCTACGGACATGTGGACGGCTATGAAGACAAATATGTTTATGGCAATCGCCCCAATGGTATTTACATCCCCCGCTACCGCAACATGTTCGGCGAGAAACGCGACTACATCCGTGGCTTCGGCTACCAGGGTGGTGCCAGCCGCGAAGGATGGGGCCGCATCGTGCCTGAGTACAGTATCGGTGTAGAATACAAGGAAGCCCTGAGTGAACCCGGACCCTGGACGATGGGCATCGGCGGCTTCGGCGAGATCCTCCCCTACCACGACAACAAAGCCACGCTCGACAAGACCAAGAAAGACAAATGGGGTCTCAACGTACTGGCTATTGACTGTGAACTTAAGGAGAATGAGAACAAAATGCGCCAGGATATGTTGAACGACGGCGTCGAAATGCTGGAAGCCGCGGGCGTAAAGAACGTGAAAGGTCACATCGGCGACGGCACACCCGGCCGCGGTATCCACGAAATGGGAACAGCCCGCATGGGTAAAGATCCTAAAACGTCGGTGCTGAATAAGTTCAACCAGGTTTGGGATGCTCAGAACGTGTTCATCACGGATGGATCGTTTATGACCTCGGCTGCCTGTCAGAACCCGTCGCTTACGTATATGGCCTTTACGGCACGCGCCGCAGAGCACGCCGTGAGCGAATTAAAGAAAATGAACATCTAATTTGTAAAGCATTATGAATAGAAGAGATGCTATAGCACGCGTAGGCCTGATCCTGGGGGGAACCGTTGTTGGCTCCCAGGCTTTCCTGAGCGGATGCGCAAAAAAATCGGAAGTGGCCGCAACGGGTAACACCTTCACGCCGGAGACCATTTCCTTCCTCGACGAAGTAGGCGAAACCATTCTCCCCACGTCCGCGGCTTCGCCCGGCGCAAAAGAATCCAAGATCGGCGAGTTCATGAAGACCATCGTTTCCGACTGCTATGAAGAAAAAGATCAAAAGATCTTCATGGACGGCATCGGCAAACTGAACGAAGCTTCGAACAAAAAATTCTCCAAGGATTTCATGTCACTCTCCGCCACAGAAAAACACGATCTGTTGGTAGAGGTCGACAAGGACGCTAAGGATTACCATGACGCCAAAAAAGAAGAAGATCCCCAGCATTATTTCACGCTGATGAAACAGCTCACGTTGTGGGGCTACTTCACGTCGGAAGTTGGATCGACCAAGGCTTTGCGCTTTTTACCCGTGCCCGGAAGATACGATGGCGCCTATCCTTACAAGAAAGGCGATAGGGCCTGGGCAGCGACCTGATACGGATCTTTGTTTTTGTTTTGTGAA
This sequence comes from Chryseolinea soli, assembly GCF_003589925.1. Taxonomy (NCBI): domain Bacteria; kingdom Pseudomonadati; phylum Bacteroidota; class Cytophagia; order Cytophagales; family Fulvivirgaceae; genus Chryseolinea; species Chryseolinea soli. The sequence continues at coordinate 679,629 of NZ_CP032382.1, forward strand.
AAAGCCTGGCGGAATCCGCCAGGTTTTTTTATGACGCGTCGGTTCCCGTTTCTTCGTCTTCGGTCTCTTCGTCTTCCACTTCCTCATCTTCGGTTGCTTCCTCCGGTTCGGGGTCGTTTTGTGCCTGGGCAAAGCGGGCGAACCATCCTTTTTGGGCGATCAATTCATCGGGCGTGCCCGATTCGATCACCTGGCCGTCGGAGAGCACGAGCACTTGGTCGGCGTCGCGGATCATGGAGTAGCGGTGGGCGATGGCGATGACGGTGTTTTCTTTCCGGATCTCGTTGATCGTTCGCTTCACTTCGGCTTCCGTGGCGTAGTCGAGGTTTGCCGTGGCCTCATCCAAGACCAGGATGCGTGGCTTGGCCACCAACACGCGGGCGATTTGTACACGTTGACGTTCTCCCACCGACAATCCAAACCCGCTTTCTCCAACCTTGGTTTTTAATCCTTCGGGCAGACGCTGCAAGGTGCTTTGCATGCCGGCGGCTACAGCAGCAGCTTTCACTTCGTCGAGCGTGGCATCGTGCCGTTTGTAGCGGATGTTGTCGGCGAGGGTGCCGCGGAAAATGGCGCCATCGGCGGCCACCATGCCGATGTGGCGACGGACGGACGAAGGATCCAGGTCTGCCAGGGGGTGACCATCGATCAGGATCGCACCTCCCTGTGGTTCGTAGAGTTTCATGAGCAAGTCCACCGTGGTGGTCTTCCCGGCACCGGATGTTCCAACCAAGGCCGTCATTTTACCAGGTTCCAGCGTGAAGGAGATGCCTTTCAGCACTTCTTTTTCCGGCGTATAACCAAAGTGAACATCGCGAAACTCTACGCGGCCGTGTTCCATCATCAGGGGTTTTCCTTTTTTCTCGCCGTGTCCGTTGTCCAATAGATTGAATGCCCGGGCGATGGAGGCCACGTTTTGTTGGAGATTCACCCAGAGGCTAGACAACGTGTCGATGGGATCGTAGAGACGGTCCAGGTAGGCCACGAACATCACGACATCACCCGGGGTCAACTGATTTTCCAGGGTGAGGTAGCCGCCGTAGCCCAGCACCAGGGCGCTGGCAAATTTGGTGAGAATGTTTTCCCAAAACACATACTTGTTGGCCAGCTTGCTGCGCGTTACATAATCGCGGTAGGCCTTGTCTGAAATGGTATGGAAGGCTTTCACTTCGCGATCCTCTGCGCCTGAAAGCTTCACGGTCTTGATCCCACCCAAAGCATCCTGCATGCGGGAAGAGACTTCTTCCCACCGCTCATAGTAATTTGACAGACCGGTCTCCAGCCGATTGGCCGAGCGCCAGGCGATCAGCAGATAGAACGGTATGATCGATAACGCAATCAATGTAAGCTGCACATTTTGCCAAAACATAATGATCAAGATGCCCACGAGGCTGATCACTTCCGGCAAGATCTCCTGTGAAAATCCATTTACGATTGCCGACACTTCTTCCGACTGGTTGATCTGTTTGCTGAGGGCAGCGCTGGATCGCTTGCTGAAAAAGGACAACGGAAGCTTTAGCACATGCGCAAATGTGTTTTGAATAAACCCCTGCTCGATCTTGCACGACAACCGCACATTCATATTGTCGCCAATCAACCAAAGAATGTGTCCAATGAGGTTCACGGCAAAGATGATAGCGACGGCCCACAAGAGCGTTTCCAACGCCTGTTGCGGCGTGCGCGCAGCCACATAATTTTTGCCGTGCGATTCTTTTACAGCCGGGGCCGTTGCCTTCTCGATGAGTTTGCTGATCGGATCGTCGTCGTCGGTGTCGAGACTGTCGGTGGAAAACGTTTTGCGTGTCTCGTCTTTGGCGCGCTGCACAAACAAACCGGCCACATCGTTAATCGCCTCACGGTAAACGAGTGGTTCGATGAGGTTGGCACCGGTGCTGAGCAAGCCGATGACCACCACGATGAGAAATCTTTTACGATGGGGGATGATGATGCGGAAGATATTCTTCCATACCTGCCTTTTGGTAGCGTGTGTCGTGCCTGACATGTTGGACTGGCGTTAAAGTAAGTTACTTATTTATTGCCGGGAGGTTGTCGGGGGGATTGTGTTTCTTCGTTATGCTGCCGCGCATTGGCAAGTTCGCGCGCGATGTCGACGTCCTCGGGATCTTGCTGTTGCGCGCTTTCAAATTCTTTTACCGCTTCCGGCCACCGGTTCTGCTCGGCAAAGAGAAGCCCTGCGTTATAATGGGCCTGGATGTTGGTGGGTTGCAAGGCCAATGCCTTCCGGTAATATTTTTCCGCCTCCGCTTTCTCTTTCATTTGATCGAACAGGTTGCCCAGGTTGACGTAGGCCAGCACATCGTTTGGATCAAGTTGCAGGGCTTCTTCCAGGGCAGCGCGCGCGTCGGCCGTGCGGCCCACACCGGAGAGGTAGATGCCATAGCTGTTCAGGATGAAGACGCGCTGTCGCGGATCGGTCTTGTCTTTTTGGAGATGGAGAAGAAATTGAAAATCGATGTCCTGGATATCCTCCGGTGGTTTGGCGCCCCACTTCGGTTCGAGGCTCACCCGGTTGACCTTGGCGTTGAGTCGCTTCACCTCAATGTCGAGGCGTTTTTCTTCCGACATCTCGAATGCTTTCTCGTAAGCCTTTTCGGCCATGTCAAAACGTTCTTCATCAAAGAACTGATCGCCGAGGTGCTCGTATTGTTGGATGACTTCGCGCGATTGGTACCGATCCCATTGATCCTGGACCGACGGTATAAAAAATGCCAGCAGCATGACCATGGCGCTGCCCAGGCTCACCAAAAGCGGCCACAATTTCCCGATCGAATACCATTTCAATTCCGGCGACGCATCATCCTCATTCATGGGGAACAGGTATAGCGGTTTAGTAACGTAAGGTATGGCCGTCCTATTGCAGGAGTAGCCCGTCATTTAAAGCTACTAAACTTCAGACTCTTATTCCATCGCTGATGCGCCTTTAAAAACCCGCTACTATCGCGCCTTGCTTCCCGGCAAGGCTTTTATTTTTTCAAGATTTTCCTTCACCATGCCCAACGCAAGATCGATCTCCTGGCGATGGGTTCGAAAGCTCAGCACCGCACAACGGATCCACACCTGGCCGTTGATCTGGGTGGAGGAAAAGAAACAGCGGCCGTCGGCATGCAGGGCTTTTAATAATTGTTGATTGAAGGTATTGCTGTCCTTCGACGGATATCGAAAGAGGGTGATCGACAGGTCCGGGTCAGGGCCGGTCTCGAAACCCATCTCTTTTACCGCTTCGTGAAAATAGCGGCAGAGGAGAAGTTTTTCCTGCAGGTTGGCTTTGAATGCATCGACGCCGTGCAAGTGCAATGGAAGCCACATGCGTAAACCCCGAAAATGTCGCGACAACTCGGGACTGCAATCGGAGGGACTGATCTCGTCGAAACCATAGGCGTCTTGCATGTAGGCCGCCTGGTGGGCGTACGTACGGAGCAATGTCTGAGCATCCTTGACCAGCACCACGCCAGTGCCGTAGGGAAGAAACATACTTTTGTGTGGATCCATCACCAGGGAATCCGAGCGTTCGATGCCTTTGAATTTTACGGCCATGTCCCCGAGCAACTTGAAGAATCCACCATACGCCGCATCCACATGAAACCACGCATGGTGTTGCTCGCAGAGGTCGGCGATGGCGTTCAACGGATCGATAGCGCCTGTGTCGGTGGTGCCCGCCGTGCCGATGACAAGAAATGGCATCAGGCCGTTGTCTTTATCCTGACGCAGTGTTTCAGCGAGTGCCCCGACATCCATTTGATATCGCTCGTTCATGGGGATGATGCGTTGCTGCGCTTCGTGCAATCCCGTTATGTGTAACGCTTTGTGTAAACAATGATGTGCCTGCGCCGTGAAATAGACAACTGCCCTTCGGACGTTTGTCGAATCGATGCGGTGCGCCTCGCGTGCCGTCTGAATGGCAATGAGGCTGGCCATGGAACCACCCGAGCTTAGGTTGCCGTGGGCCGTGGCGGGATAGCCCATGACCGTGCAAAGCCAATGGATCAACTGGTTCTCGATGCGCACGGCGCCAGGGCTGGAATAAAAAATGCCGACATACCGGTTCGCGGCCGCCGCCAGCAGATCGCCCACGGCACTCGTCCACAATCCTCCCGCAGGAATATAGCCCATGTGGGTTCCGGCTGCTGAGTTAATGCCGGATTGGTCTACTTCGTCGCGCAAAAGGTGGAGCAGTTGATCGAACGGCTTCCCGTGATCGTCGATCGTCAACGCTTTAAGTGCATCGCAGGGCTTTTCTTTATAGCCGGGAGTATCGGGTAGAGCGATGATAAATTCATCGATGTAGCCGAAGGCCTGTTGAGCGATGGTTTGTCGCTGGGAAGAAGAAGGCTCCAGTTGGCGGGCCATCTTTTCCAGTGCAGCAAGCTGATCGGTCACATCTTCATTTGACTTCATGGGGTGAGCATTAAGCGTGTTCATCAATTTCCTTTTATTCCGGCAATAAATCTCCAGGTGTATCCGATTCTTTGCTCATGGACGATCCAATAGTTGATCGACACTCCAACGATACGCGGGCATCGTGGCCAACAAAAAAGCGGAGGTGCAATCCACAAACACCGCATAGTCCAGGGGACTTTTTATGCCAAAGGAGTACGTCATGGCCAAGGCGAAAATAAATGTTAGTCCAGCCGCGCCGAGTGCCGCCCAGCGCGTCATCCATCCCACCAGGAGCATCAGTGCCAGGATAGTTTCCAACGTCGTGGCGACGATCGCCAACAGCGGAACGATGGCGGGCGGCGCAAATGAATTCACTTCGCCGGTGTACACCACAAAGGCATCCCACCCACTCCCCTGCTCACCCCAAAACCCGAGCCGGCTCGCCACGGGTGACAAAAAATTTGCTGCGGTGGCCAGGCGCAGCAGCAGGATGGCCAAGTCTTGATATTTTTTCATGTTGAATCCGATTTAGTGCATCAAAAGTCTATCTTTATTGGACTATTATACTAGTCCAGAAATAAGAACAAAGGTAGTCCAGCTATGCATGTTTTACGGGACCTTATTCACCTCGACCGGAAAGCAGACGCGCCGGTTTATCTGCAGATCACCAACGCCATCATTCACCACATCCGCCGGGGCACGTTGCGCCGCGGGCTTAAATTACCCGGGTCGCGCGAAATGGCGGCGGTCATCGGGATCCATCGAAAAACCATGTTGGCAGCCTATGACGAATTGATGGCCCAGGGATGGATCGAAATGCTTCCGCGTAAGGGCACGTTCGTGGTGCGCGACCTGCCGGACATCAAACCAAAAAAGATCAAACCGGGCGAAGAGATCGGACAATATCCGGGGAAAACATTTTTTCACATCGACGAGAAAAAGATCATTCCCTTCCCCGCCGGACAATTCCGCGATCCGAACCTGCTCGCCATCAACGACGGTTTTCCCGACACACGCCTGGCGCCGACAGATTTGTTCTTGCGCGAATTCCGGACCCTGGCCCGGTCGAGAGGTTTCCGGAAATATTATCAATACGGCTCGCCGAAAGGCCCCGACTACCTGCGTGAAACACTCGCCCCATTCCTGAGCGACACGCGCGGGTTGCCCATCACGGCCAACAACGTGATGATCACCAAGGGCGCACAAATGGGCATCTACCTCACCGCCCAACTCCTCATCAAACCCGGCGACGCCGTGATCGTGGGAGAACCCAGCTACTTCGCCGCCACCCTCACGTTCCGCCAGGCCGGCGCCACAATCCAACGCGTGCCCGTGGACGATCAAGGCATCGACGTCGACGCGATCGAAGCCTTGTGTAAAAAGAAAAAAATCAAACTTATCTACGTCATCCCCCACCACCATCATCCCACCACGGTAACCTTAACCCCCGAACGGCGCATTCGCCTGCTGGATCTGGCCGCGCGCTACCGGTTCGCCATCATCGAAGACGACTACGATTATGATTTTCATTACGCGAGCAACCCCATACTGCCCATGGCCAGCCTGGACCAACACGGAAACGTGATCTACATCGGCACGCTCAGCAAAACGCTGGCCCCCTCCGTGCGCGTAGGATTTATCGTTGCGCCTGAAAATTTCATCGACGCCGTGGCACACCTCCGCCGCTCCATGGACTGGCAAGGCGACAGCATGATGGAAGCCGCCATCGCAGCCCTTTATCAAAACGGTGTCATGGGTCGCCACATCAAAAAAGTAGTCAAGCTCTATCACGAACGCCGCGATCACTTTGCCGCACTGCTAAAAGACCAGCTCCACGACCACATCACCTTCAGGCTACCCGACGGAGGCATGTCGATTTGGACGACGTTTCATGATGTCGAGCTCAAAAAGGTCTCGGCAGATGCTGCGAAAAAGGGATTGCTTATTGGTGACGGGGCGCTTTATAATACACACACGAAAAATTATAACGCACTTCGGTTGGGATTTGCTTCGTTGCAGTTGAGGGAACAGGATCGGGCGGTGGAGATCTTGAGGGAGGTAGTCAGGAGCCAGAAGCCAGTAGCCAGAATTCAGTAGCCAGTAGTCAGTAGCCAGTAGCCAGTAGTCAGTAGCCAAAAATTTGATGGTCAGTGGATAGTAGCCAGCCGTTGGCATTTGGGAGTCGGCGCTGGGGCATGAAGAAAAAAGGAAGCAAGACTCTGGCTGCAGAATACCGAGAGCAAGCTACTGACTACTGGCTACTGATTCCCGGTTGCTATTTCTTCTCCCCCAACGAAAACCAATTTCCTGAATCATCTTTAAACAACGCTTCAAAAGCATAAAATTCTTTCGTCGGTGCTTTTGTAAATTCCACTCCCCGGGCTTTCAATTCTTCATAGGTTGCCAGAAGGTTTTTGCATTCGAAGACTCCGAAACCGAAGGTGCCTTGTTTGACGAGTTCGCGCATGTGTTTGGCGGTGCCGTTCTTGAACATCATGCCTTCTTCGATGGGCATCAGGGAAATTTCCAGGTCGGGTTGTTCGGGGGGGCAGACGGTGAGCCAGCGTGCTCCCGGACCCATGGGTGCGTCGGTGTGGACTTTGAAGCCGAGTTTGTTTACGTAGAAGTCATACGCACTGTCTTGGTTCAGCACAAAGATGCTGACGTGGTTCATTTTGGTGATCATATTTTTTTGCGTTTGTTGTGTTGTAAAGGTGGGGCAATGCGTGGAAAGAGGGCTCTTGAAAATTGCTATTTTCAGACCTCGGGCTTCGGCCGTGTGTTAAGGATTGGGATGGGGTGAGGTCCAGCCTTTCTTTTCGGCGAAGCAATTGGGGATAAAGTGGAGCGGCGTTTGGCGGAGGGCCGCAAGGCGGTGGTGTTGCTGCTCCTGATAGGCCGAAGGCGTGAGGCCGGTGACGCGTTTGAATAGTCCGATGAAAGATGTGATGCTATTGAAGCCCACGCGCTCGCAGGTTTCGGTTACGGTGATGTCGGTTTGTAGAAGTTGTTTCGCGTTCTCAATGCGGACGCTGGTCAGGTATTGGTGTGGCGACTTGCCGTAGGTGGTTTTGAAGAGCCGGATAAAGTGAAATTTGGAGAAGGTGGCTTCGTCGGCCATGTTGTCGATGTCGATCGCTTCGGCGTAATGATCGTCGATGAAAAGCTTGGCTTGTACGAGGCGGCGGTACAGGTATATTTTTGGATAAGGGTCCAGGGCGGGTGGTTTCCGTATCATAGCTTAAAATTGTTCAATCGCGACGACTTAAAAAAATCAAATCGGCCGGTTTCCATTCTTCACCGGAAATGTTTCACCGGCATATCCCTACCGGTGATTTATTCACAAAATGCTATCTTCACCTGCCTGATCAAACAAAAAAAATCTTATCCCTCAACGTTTCAACCTGAAATCAGACCCCATATGAAATTCCTTCCTGTTTCCCTGTTTGCCCTGTTATGTTTTTCAACCTTTGCCGCCGACGCCCAAACGCACTCGCTTTTTAACGGGAAAGATTTTACGGGGTGGCACATCGATGTGCCCGACATGGACAATAATTCTTCCGTGCCTACGCCTTTCATTATTCGCCAGGGCATGCTGGTGAGCCTGGCCAACCCGGAAGGACACATTATTACCGACTCGATCTATCAGAATTACCGGCTGCAGGTGGAGTACCGCTTTCCCGGCAAGCCCGGCAATTGCGGGGTGCTCTTGCATGCTTCAACACCGCGCTCGTTATACAAGATGTTTCCAAAATCTATCGAGGCGCAGATGATGCATGAAAACGCCGGCGACTTCTGGTGTATCGTCGAAGACATTTCCGTACCGGATATGGAGAAGCGTAGAGGCCCCAAAAAAGACTGGGGCATCACGGAGGGCAAAGAACGCCGCATCAAGAATCTCACCGACAACTCCGAGAAACCTTTGGGCCAATGGAACACCATGGTGGTTGAATGCCTGGGAAGCGCTATCAAAGTGTGGGTGAACGGCGACCTGGTCAACCACGGCACCAACTGCACGGCCAGCAAAGGACAGATCGCCCTGCAGGCGGAGGGCGCCGAGGTAGAATTCCGGAAAGTGGAGCTGACGCCAATAACAAAGCTCACCGGCGGAAAATAAAACCCGGACGCCTGCGTCTTTAACTTAGGATGGGCTTTGAACCCGGATTTTCAGGGGAAAGCCCAAAAATACTGAAGCAGTCACCATATAACGGACGGCCCTCCTCCCGAAAATTTGACGGCGACTTTCCTTGCCTCAATTTTACCCAGGCACGAAAGGCCCGCGAGCGGTGTTGGAATTTTTAACGATATATTTTAAACCCCAAACGGTATGCAACGCAGCGAAGAGATCTTCAAAGACTACTTGCGCCTCCTGGACCGGCATCTCGAGGACGTGTTGAACGGTTCCGCGGAGGAAATGATGGAATTACGCGACTTTGCGGCCCTTCTTTTTATCCACCCCACGCACTTGAGCAATGTGATCAAAGACCTCACGGGAAAACATCCCTGTTTTTTCTACGAACACAAGATCCTGGATATCGCCAAAGATCTTTTGCAGGATCCCAACAACAGCATCAACGAAGTGGCGCGCAGGCTCACCTACGATCCATCCAATTTTACAAAATGGTTCAAGACATATGCCGGCATCAGCCCGTCGCAATATCGCAAGCAACTCAAGCTCGCTGCCCTCGAGATTTTAGTATAGTCTGTTTTTGATTGAAGTTGCCGATTAGCTGACAAACGTTTCCGACACATCCCAGGCGTGCTGATTTGGATAGGGATGGCCGTTGCCGGTCTCCACGTATTTTTTTAGACTCCTCAGGAACATGGCCCAATCGTAGTTGCATTGGTAAAACAGGCGGGTAAAGGGTGGCCATTTATCATGATTGAATAACAACTGGCATGCATCCTCTGAGCGTTTGATGACCTCGAACGTGATCACCGTATCGATCCATTCAGGTACTCCCTCCGTGCAGCGCCATTCCAACATTTTTGGGGGTTCAACTTTCACGACCTGCATTTCCTTATAATAATTGTCGAAGTAGAACCGGAGGGTGCCGCCTTCACCGGGGTCGCCGTTTATGCGGGGTGTCCACCAACGCGACAAGCCTTCTACCGTGGTCAGGGCCGAGTAGACCGACCAATCCGTTTGGTGAATTGTGAGCAGGTGTCTGATACAGCTCATAGGAACTTCTGTAAAGATTCGCGATCCTAAAAACCGAGTCCGAAGATACAACATTTACGGAACAACCTTGCTCATGGATTGTTCACCTTCACCTGCATTTTCGCTTAGGTGGAATCCTGCCGTTCATTAAATGCAGGTTTGAACGCTTACTCTTTGCGGCTGGGCCGTATGATCATCCGCAAGGACTGGTCTCGGGTGAGGTAAGCGGCGGTCCAGTTATAAAGGGTCTTGATCCGGTTCCGGTAATTGATGAGCGACAACAAGTGGATGAAAAGCCACATCGCCCAGGCAATGAAACCGCGGAAGAACAAGCCTTTCGGAAGGTCACATACGGCCTTGTTACGGCGGATGATGGCCATGGACCCTTTATCGTAGTAAGCAAAAGGCTTCATCGGTTTTTGTGTTTCTTGCGCCACCAGGTTTTTCGCCAACAGCTTGCCTTGCTGGATGGCAACTTGCGCCAACTGCGGATGACCTTCCGGGAAATTTTTGTCTGTCGTCTGGAGACAGGTGTCGCCAATAGCATAGATGGCGTCCACACCTTTTACCTTGTTATGTTCATCGACCAGCAACCGGCGGCCGCGACCATAACTTTCTTTGGGTATTCCCTCAAAGAGCCTCGCCGTAACACCGGCGGCCCAAATAAGAATTTTTGTTTCGATCTTTTCGCCATTGCTTAAGATCACCGTATCGTCCACATAGTCCTTCACCGATACATCCAGCTTCACGGTCACGCCGCTTTCGGTGAGCGTGTCATGCGTATAACGCTGCGACTTCGCGCTCATCGGCGACAGCAGTGTGGGGGATGCATCCACGAGGAAGATCTTTATTTGAGAAATGTTAAGCTCGGGATAGTCCTTGGCAAAAACATACTTTTTCATTTCGGCCAACATGCCCGAGATCTCCACACCGGTGGGACCGCCGCCGGCAATGACGATCGATCCGAATTTTCTCCGTTCGCCGGGATCGGAGATCACCGTAGCTTTCTCCGCCGTTTGCAAGAGATAGTTGCGCATTTCGATGGCGTCATTCACCGTCTTCATCGGCAGTGCATGTTTCTTCACGTTCTCGAGGCCAAAGAAATTCGTCTCTGTGCCCGTTGCCAACACGAGGTAGTCGTAGCCCAGGTCGCCGGTGGAGAGGACGATCTTTTTTTCTTCGGGAACAATTTTCTGTAGTTCACCCAGTCTGAAACTGGTGTTGCTTTTACCCTGGAAAAGCTTTCGAAAAGGGAAGCTGATATTCGATGTCTCCAGGAAACCCGTGGCCACCTGGTAGAGCAAGGGAGGAAAAAAATTGTAGTTGTTCTGATCGACGACGGTTACGCGAAAGTGAGGATTGTTGTAGAGTTGTTGGGCCAGGTTGATGCCGGCAAAACCGCCGCCGACCACTACAACATGCTTGCTATTTTCTTTCATATATCACGGAATGAAGTCCATAACCTGCTGCGAAAATCGCGTCAGGCAAAATAAAATCTGGTGATGCTCGTGCGTTCCATAGACGTTGCGTTAGCACCCGACATATAAACGTTTCCGTCGACGATAAGATTTCGAAAATGTGATAAATTCAGAGGCAAAAATGACGACAACAGCATAGATTTTTCCTCTGCATTTCCATCGTTGCCAATGCTAAGATACGTCCATTCCTGTGCCCCGTGCTTCCGAACGCTCACTCGTATGAGCGCAATCGTTTCCGTTTTTATGGATATATTTGGAACCAGGTTTTGGATACGCTGTTTATTTGAACAAGCATGAAAAGAACACAGATCAACGATCTTCATCTATGGCAATTTGATGACCTTGCTGCGACGCCCGGCATAAGACATTTCGTTACCGACCGCAGCACACACGAGGCAGGCGAAGAATTTACCTTGAGCTTTTCCAGTACACCCGATAAAGAATTGGTCCGGCGCAACCGGCACCTGTTGGCGAAGGCCATGGGCGTGGACGATGGGCATTTGTTCTTTCCCTCGCAGGTGCACAAGACCCGGATCGTTCGGGTCACGTCACAAACGCCTTTGGCGGAGCTCCTGGAAACGGATGCGCTGATGACCAATCAGAAAGGTTTGTGTATTGCTGTGATGTCGGCGGATTGTGTTCCGATCTTGCTCTATGACAAAACAAACAAAGCTGTCGCTGCCGTGCATTCAGGATGGCGCGGAACAGTAGCCCGCATCCTCGAGAAAACATTGCACGCCATGCATGATGCCTTCGGTACGGAAGGAAAAGACATCATCGCCGGCATTGGGCCGTCGGTGAGCCAGGATGCGTATGAGGTGGGCGAGGAAGTCGTGCAGTCAGTACACCACGCGTTTGGGAGAGAAAGCGGACTGATGATCCCCCAGCCGGATGACAAGGCAAAGCTCGATCTCTGGAAGGCCAACCAAATCCAACTGCAGGAATTCGGTGTGCACGACAAAGTCATCGAAATCTCCAATCTTTGCTCGGTAAAAAACAACGCGCATTTCTTCTCGGCCCGCAAGGGAGACGCCGGACGCTTTGCCGCAGGCATCCTTCTAACCTAGCCCGGCATTGATGGCAACGCGCTCCTCTTCCAACCATACCCCGGTGTATTGCCTCGACACCTTTAGCAAAAAGGCAGACGACAGCCTCTTCTACATCGAGAAGCTTCAGACCCACCTGAAGCAACACGAGTTTGTCAGCAAGCCCCACCGCCATGACTTTTACCTGCTTTTATACATCACCCAAGGCTCGGGCAAACACCACATCGACTTTGTTGCTTATGACCTTGGCCCCGGATCCATTTTTGTGATGACGCCCGGCCAGGTGCATGCCTGGAACCTGGCCCCCGGAACCGACGGCTATATCGTTTTCTTTATACCCGAATTCTATCGGATGGGGTTGACGGAAAACAGTTTGCTGGATTTTCCATTCTTTCACTCGCTCCACCCCAATCCATTGATCCAACTGGGCCCGCAGGCCGAACCGATGTTGGACCGGGTACTCCAGGAAATGCAAGCCGAATTTCACCGTCCGATCCCCCCAGACCTGCGCCTCCTGCGAAGCTATCTGGACATCGTGCTGTTGAAGGTGGCCCGTCACTACACCACCGATGTGAAAGGGCAGGCCGCACAAGGCACGACCTTTAAGCTTCGAAAACTGGAGGCGTTGATCGACCAACATTACGCCACCCTAAAGCAGCCCTCCGAGTATGCCGAACACATGCACCTCTCTGCATCCTATCTCAACAACATCTGCAAAAAGAATCTGAACAAGACCCTGAGCGACCTGATCCACGAGCGTGTGGTCCTGGAAGCAAAACGGTACTTTGCATATTCCGATCTCACCATCAACGAGGTGGCGCATGCCCTGAATTTCACGGAAACGTCCTATTTTATACGATTCTTCAAAAAGCAGACAGGCCTGACGCCTGAACAGTTTAAAGAATCCACGATTCGTGCTATAGAATAGCTAAACCGTCCTGTGCAACGGAGGCTCCGGATACGTTTATTTGATAGATCAAACAAAAAACGCCATGGACCTCAGCCGTTCTACATTCTACAGCATGCTGGCCATCCGATGCCCGCGTTGCCACGAGGGCAAGATGTTTCCCTCCGACACCCTCTATCATCCCACCAAGTTCACCACCATGAACAAGACCTGCGCTTGCTGCGGACAATCGTTCGAGCCGGAACCCGGGTATTATTACGGGGCCATGTTCGTGAGCTATGCGATCAACACCGCCCTTTTTGTTGCCGTATGGGTAGCCCTCTCGGTTTTGGTTAGCGAGATCAGCACCACCCTCATGGTCGTCACCTTGCTGGCCGTGGTGTTCGGGTTCCTGCCCATCACCTTCCGGTTATCGCGGGTGTTGTGGATCAATATCTTTGTTCACTACGAAGGCGTCTGCAACGAGATCCCCCGTCGCAGTTGACCAAGCGGTTATAAGAACATCCCACCTGAAGCTTCGATGCGTTGTGCGTTGATCCAGCGTGCCTCTTCCGTGCAAAGGAAGGCCACCACACCACCGATGTCGTCGGGCACGCCGGTTCTTCCCAGCGCGGTGTTGGCTTCGATATGTTTTATGACCTGGGGTGCATGTTCAAAGGTGGCTTTCGTAAAATCCGTTTGAATAATGCCCGGCGCTACAACATTGGCCGTGATGCCCCGGGATCCCACTTCCTTTGCCAGGTAGCGCGTGAACACTTCAACGCCACCCTTCATGGAAGCATAGGCGGCATAACCCGGTGTGGTGAAACGCGCCAGTCCCGTGGAAAGGTTTATGATGCGGCCGTTGTCGTTTAAATGCGGCAGCGCTTTTTGCGTGAGGAAAAAAACGCCTTTGAGATGGATGTTCATCAATTCATCAAACATTTGTTCCTCTGTTGCCGCGATCGAAGCGTGAATGCCAATGCCCGCATTGTTAATAAGAAAGTCAAACTTTTCGGTGCCGAAGCTTTCCTTCAGTTGAGCAGACAGGCGTTTAAAGAAATCATCGAAGGTCTTGCTGTCGCCCACATTCAATTGGAGTGCGGCAGCATTTCTTCCCAGTGCTTTGATATCGGCCACCACATTTTCGGCTTCCTGTCTATTGTTGTTGTAGGTGATGAGCACGTCGTTTCCTTTTTCGGCCAGTTTTATAGCCATGTTCTTTCCCAATCCCCGGTTACCGCCGGTGACCAGGGCGATTTTGTTTTTTGATTCCATAAGCAAATTCATTTTTTAGTGCTACAAAGCTGGCGGATCCTGGTTTCTTCAGAATGGTGACAGCTTCAGTAAAAAATGGTGAGCACTTCAGTATTTGCACGTCCGTTTGCCTTCCTCCCCGTTTTTTTTCCGCTCATTGAACTTTACAACTCCGCATAAAGAAACCGATGCCTTCGTCTGTGATTGCGATCTTGTAGTTCACTCCCACATAATCCGACTTCTTCCAATCGTCTACATAGCCCATGAGCCTTTCAACGTTAACCTCAAAATTATCCAGGGCCGTTTCTTCGCCCGTAAAACTGTAGCCCTCAAAGACACGGATGTAATTCGCCGTTAACAAAAAACTCATTGAACCAATCAAGGCATTCACCAGCTGATCCTCATTCTTTCCCCCGATAGCTTTTTTCACCATCGACAAGATCTCCACGATAGACAGCGAATGACCTTGTACTGCATCCAGCACAAGGCAGTGCATCTTTTTTTGTTCCATACAATTTGTTTTAAATATTCCAGGACGAAACCTTCTATAGGTGCATCGTCGATTGACAAGGCAGGCGTGTTGAAGAAAGAGGGCGAGACGATTCCACAGGGCGCTGTTCAAATCTATATAGAAAATTCGGAACAATGAAGGCCCGGTTTATTGCCAGAGATGCGATGACCTGGAAGGCGTCAAGAGACCTCGGAGCAAATCTTGTAGATAAAATTCCGCAGTGACCACGGGATACCCTTTGGCATGAATTTTCCACTGTCTTATCAAAAGGTAAATCCGTTTCGACCACGATCAATCGCAGGTCTGGCCATTAGCGCGGGTTAAGCCTCCAAAGAGAATTTTATGACCACGGCGAAAACTAAACATAAAAAAAGAACAGGTGTTATCATCACCATCAGTCTTGTAGTGCTGTTGGTGACCGGCCGGCTCCTATTGCCTTACATTGTTTTAAATTATCTCAATAAAACCCTGGCCAACATGAAAGGCTACCGGGGTCATATTGAAGACGTGGACATCGCACTGATACGGGGCGCTTACAAAATCGATAGCATTTATCTCCACAAAGTTGACACCGCAAAAGATAAAGAGACGCCGTTCTTTGCCGCTTCCAGCGTAGACCTTTCCGTAGAGTGGAAGGCCCTCTTTCACGGATCCATCGTTGGTGAAATGATTTTTGAACGGCCCATGATCCGCTTCACAAAAGACAAAGTTGAACCCAAACAAGTGCGCAACGATTCGACGGGGTTTAAAAACCTTTTGGACGATTTCATGCCGCTAAAAGTGAACCGGGTCGAGATCAACGACGGCGAGATCCAGTACAAGGATGAATTCTCAAAACCGAAAGTGGACCTCGCGCTAACCCACACCTATGCCCAGGCACTCAATCTCCGGAACAGCTACGACTCCGCCGCCCTCTTGCCTGCCTCTCTCACGATTCGGGCAGACCTCTATGAAGGCAAGCTCTCCCTGAATGCAAAACTGAACCCACTCGCCGACGATCCCACCTTCGACATGAATGCCGACCTGAAGCACACCAACCTGGTGAAGTTGAACGAGTTCTTCCAGGCCTACGCCAAGGTGGACGTGAACAAAGGCGACTTTGGCCTATATGCCGAAGTGGCCGCTAAGAAAGGAAACTTCGCCGGTTATGTGAAGCCGCTCATCCAAGACCTGGACGTGCTCGGTAAGGAAGACCGAAAAGACAATGTGTTTCAAAAAATGTGGGAAGGATTTGTTGGAACCGTTGGTGAGGTCTTTCGAAATCAGCCAAAAGACCAGGTAGCCACTAAGGTTGAATTTAAAGGAAGCCTCAAGAATCCGGATACCAACGTCTGGAGCGCGATCTATAACGTGTTGGAAAACGCCTTTATTCAGGCCCTTCAACCGTCCATCGATCACGAGATCAACATTGCTTCTGTAGACACAAAGAAAGAAGAAAAGAAAAATTTCCTGCAGAAGATTTTTGACAAGAAAGACGATAAGGATAAAGAAAAAGGCAAAGCCGAAAAAAAGAAAGAAAAGGAGAAAAAGAAGAAAGAAAAGGAGAAGAAGAAAAACAACAACAAAGAAGAGTCCAGCAACAACGTTTAGTCGCTCAAACCTATACCCGGGTAAAATTGATCTTGCCACCTCCCATCATCATTGTTCATTGCTGATGGATGAATACAACAGCCGGATGCGGTCGATGTATTGCAGGGCATTGAGCGAGTTGATTTTGGTTGGATATTCGTTGGTGCCCGGTCGGACAACAATAAAATTCTCGTCTGCGATCCAGGCACAACGTTCTTTGTTGTAGCGCTGGGCTGAACTGTCGCGAAGGTTGCTCCGCAAGATGTTCAATATAATTCTATAGTCTATCATAAGGATCTCATTTAAAAATACGAACGATTAATCAACCTAAAGATTCGTACCAAAACAGAAGACATAGATTTCACATCCATTTTTGCCAGATCGGAAAATGTTATGTGGATTCTTTTTCCCCGTCATGCGATTATTTCTACACCCTTTTGGCGTGAGAAAATGTCCACACTTCGCTCCGTATGCATTGGCATGAGATTGAAAGCCACGGGGATTTGCATATCTTTAATTCACTTAACCCGGAGCCCTATGAATAACTTATTGAGAGGACTTATTGCCGGCTATGGCGCAAAAAAACTCGGCGGCGGATGCCTGGGGACCATCATCGTTTTTATCCTGATCTGGGTTGCGTTAGGACAGTGCCAATAATGAAAGACCATCCCCAGTTGACTCATCATCGCGTCTATGAACCTATCCCGTATACCCACCTTTGTTAATCAGCATATCCATGTGGTGATCGAAACTCCCAAGGGTAGTCGCTTCAAATATGCTTACGAGGAAAATGTTGATCTCCTGGTGGTTCGTCACGAACTGCCCGAGGGATTCACCTTTCCGATCAACTTCGGTTTTATCCCCCATACGCTGGCCGGTGATGGAGATCCATTGGACGTGTTGGTCATGAGCGAAACGCCGGCCATTAGCGGATGCCTGATGGAGTGCCGTGTCGTTGGAGCCGTCACTGCCCGGCAGCGCGATCGAAATAAATGGGTGCGCAACGATCGGGTGTGGGCTGTGCCGGTAGCCAGCCGGTCGTATGAGAATATTCAGTCGTTGAGCGATATCAGCAAAACATTTCTCACCCAGGTCGAACAATTTTTTGTTGCGTATAATGCTGCCCGTGGCAAAACCTATCAATCGTTGAAGCGGTTGAGTCCGGTGCAGGCGTTGGCATTGATCCGAAAAAGTCAAGTTCCACTCCCGCCACATACATAAGGGCAACTGTGTAGCCACACCGAAACTGTGGAATTCTTTCCCTCTTTTGCTGACTTGAATACTCAAAGTCGCAAAACAGGTTCGTTCCATCCAATAAAAAAGCTGCGTTACATTCCAGAACGACACGGGCACGAACTGGCATTTTTTTCGCGTCTTCGCAAAAGAAACAACATCTCCGGAACGGCTATGCTGACCAAAAGAAAAAACACCACCCCATCCCCGCACCACCGACCACGCAAACCCCGCAAGTGGTCCGCGCAGGTAACCCAAACCAGCGATGCCATGGACCTCCGGAAAAATGTTTTTCGTTTGTCGGACCCTAAACGGATCGCCCGGTCGGTGAAGCGGTCGGCCCAGCAAAGCAAACGCAGGAAAGGCACGCCCTATCAATCCGCGATGTCGATGTTGAACTTCTACATCAACCGGGCAGGAAAAAATCTAACCCCCGCTAAAAAAGCAAAACTCGAAAAAGCCAAGGACGAGTTGAGAGCGCTTTTCCATCGAACCGGGGATTAATATTGGCTCGAATAAAAACGGGTGGTATCCTTTCAAATCATCACCTTAAATTCAACGGATATGAAAATCAACATAGTGTTCGTGATGTTCCTTACCCTGGTGGTTGTAGCTAGCATCAACTCCTGTAAGAAATCCCCGCCCGATAGTAAGGACGTGGCGGAAGCGCAAAACAAAGCCGTGTTCGATACCACCAGCGTGGAAGATGATGTGCAGTTTGCCATTGCCGCCGCCGACGGCGGCTTGCTGGAAATTCAATTGGGAAACCTGGCCCTTACCAACGCGTCGTCTGCCGAGGTGAAAAAATTCGGCCAAAGCATGATCGACGACCACAGCGGGGCCAACAAGGAACTGTCGGCCCTGGCTTCGCAAAAAAATATTACGCTTCCGCAATCGCTAAGTGAGAAAAATCAGAAACGTTATGACGAACTTCAGCAAATGAAGGGCAAGGAGTTCGACGAAGCCTATGCCGACTTCATGGTGAAAGACCATAAGCAAGACATTGACGAATTCAAAAAAGAAGCAGAAAAAGGAAACGACAAAGACTTGCAATCCTGGGCCCAGGGAAAGGTGCCTGTGTTGGAGCACCATTTGAGTATGGCGCAACAAACACAGGAATCGCTGAAGAACCAGTAGTCTCTCAAAAAAAACGATTTCATCACAGGGTGAAAACGGGTCGCGAAAACTCTTTAAGATCGACGCGCGGCACAAGCGTTAGGCATCACTCTTCTTTCAAGGATTGGGTTGGACTGACACGTGAAGCCCGGATGGCCTGACTCCCCACGGTCAACCACGTAATGATCAGTGCACCCATGCCCGGGATCAAAAAGTACCAGGCATTCAGAGCGATCTTATAGGCAAAGCTTTGCAACCATACGGTGACTATAAAATAGCTCACGGGCACAGCGATCACGACTGCCGCCAGCACAATTTTTGTAAAGTCGCCCGACAACAAATAGACGATACCCATTTCGCTCGAGCCCAGGATCTTCCGGATGCCGATCTCTTTCAACCGGCGCTCGGCCGTGAAGGCGGCCAGGCCAAAGAGGCCCAGACAAGAAATGAGAATGGCCAACACCGCGAAGCAACGCGACAGCACAGAAACACGCTGCTCGGCGGCGTACAACGCCTGGTAGTCGTCGTCAAGAAATCTATAGTCGAACGCCAGGCCAGGGTTTTGTTCCTGATAGAGCTTTTGGATCTGCGGGAGTGTTTCGGCCTCCGTTCCTTTTTTCATTTTTACCATGATTCGGGGAACTCTTGGCTCCAGTTGGATCAGACACGGCTTCATCTCCTCGAAAAGGGATTCGAAATGAAAATTTTTCGTCACCCCGATAATCTGTTTCTCCTCACCCCAAACCCGAATGGTCTTTCCGATAGGGTCCTTCAGGTCCATCATGTCAATGGCGGCTTCGTTGAGAACGATCTTTTGCTTTTCGCCGCTGAGCTCTTTAGAATACGACCGGCCTTCTTTCATTTGAATGCCCAGCGTTTCAATAAAATCAAAACCCACCTCGAGGTTAGAAAAACTTTTTTTACTGTCCTCGTCACCCGGTTTCCAGTCCACGCCGCCAAGGCCGCCGTGATGGCCAACGACATCGTGATCAAAGTTAGCCGCATTCACCACGTTGGGGAGACTTCGCACGCGATTCAGGAATGACGCCACTGCATGGTCCAGCGTTCCTCCAATCTCAAAAAACATCGGGTCGCCGGTGTTCTTCACCTGGATCTCGAAGTGTATAACGTTATCGCGGTCGTAGCCCAGATTTTTCGACTGCACATAGTCGATCTGTTTGTACACCACCAGCACCGTCACAATGAGAATCACCGACGCCGTGAATTGAAACACCACCAGTCCCTGGCGTGCCCAACGTTCGCCCAGCGAGCTGTTCAATTTTCCCTTCAGCACGGCAGCAGGCTTGAATCCTGAAAGGTATAAGGCCGGATAGCTGCCGGCAATCAGCCCGGTGATGAAGGTGATGCTCAACACCGTCAGCATAAAGCTGGGCGTTAATTGCAGGATAAGGTGTTTGCCGGTGATGACGTTGAATTGCGGCAGGCCGATGTCGACCAAGAGTATCGATAGCGCCAGCGACAAAAATGTCATGAACATCGATTCGCTGAGGTATTGCAATACCAGCGTGTAGCGGCTCGCGCCAACGGCCTTCTTGATGCCGATCTCCTTGATACGCCGTGAAGCCTTCGCCGTGGAAAGATTCATGAAATTGATACAGGCAATCACCAGAATAAAAATGGCAATGACGGAAAGCAACCGGACGTATTCGATGCGCCCTCCGACAGGCACTCCGTTTTCATAGCGTCCATGTAAATAGCGGTCGGAGTAGCGTTGCAGCAGCAACGTATTCTTCGTCTCTTTATTTTTCGTTTTGATAAACCCGGCAATTTTTGCGCTGAACGCCTTGGGGTCGGTGCCCTTCTTCAATAACACGAACGTGCTGGGATCGCTGTTCGTCCAATATTGCAATCCCTCCCGGTTCGAGAAGAACAATTCGTAGTTGAATAAAATATCGAATTGATCGGTCGCGTTAGCCGGTCGGTCTTCAAAAACGCCAACGATGTGAACGGGCTCTTTGAACTGATCTCCGGTCCAATCCACGATCTTGCCTATCGCATTCGCCGGTGATTGAAAAAGCTTCATGGCCAATTGCTCGGAAATGGCCATCCCGTATTTATCGACAAACAAAAGATTCTGGTCACCTTCTTTAAAAGGAACCGTGAACATCTTGAAGTAGTCTTTGCTCACGTACTGGCTGCCGGCCTTTACACTGTTGCCTTCAAAAGAAACGATGCCCTTCGCCGAAAACCAATCGGCAGGAACAACCGAGGCGGCATATTCCACTTCGGGCATCTCATCGGCCAAGGCGCGGGCCAGGAGTCCTTGTGTGCCTTCCCCGGTTCCGATGTTACCCTCGTTGTAGAAATTCTGCAGCACCTGGTAAAGGTGCTCGTCGTGTTCGTTGAATTTGTCTACGTGCCACTCGTCATTTACCCAAAGATAGATGAATAGCGAGCACGACAGGCCTGCGGACAATCCAATAAGGTTGATGAAAAAAGTGCTTTTGAAACGCTTGAAGTTCCGGTAGAGTAAGAGGAAGGCATGCCTTATCATAATGTCGTCTGTTTTTGTCGAAAGCCAGTTAAGTTAGGATGGTCACTGTCTATTGTTCCTTCAGACACTTGACCGGATTGACCCGGGCCGCTTTGAAAGCCTGCACGCTCACCGTAAGCCAGGCGATGCACAAAGCGATGAGGCCTGCCGCCACAAAGTACCACCACTCCAAGGGCGTTTTGTAGGCAAAGCCTTCCAACCAATAGTGCGATAAGAAATAGCTCAACGGCAAGGCCACGAGGATGGAGATCAGCACCGTTTTGGTGAAGTCACCCGACAACAGGAACACGATGCGAAACACACTTGACCCCAAGACTTTCCGGATGCCAATTTCCTTCAAACGGCGCTCGGCCGTGAACGACACCAAACCAAAAAGCCCCAGGCATGAAATGAGCACCGCCAAACCGGCAAAATAGCGCGACAACACGGCCACGCGGCGTTCAGCGGCATAGAGTGCCTGTTGGTTCTCATCCAAAAAGCTGTATTCGAAAATAAACCCCGGATTGACTTTGCGAAAGGTATCTTCAATGCGCTTTATGGTTTCGTGTTGCGGTCCCCGTGCCAGTTTGATCACGATGTGCCAGGTGTTGCCCGCATACATTCGCAAGAACAAGGGCTTCACCTTTTGATGCAACGACTCGAAATTAAAATCCTTTACCACGCCGATGATCTCCATATTATCGCCCCATAACTTCACCACCTTCCCAATCGGATCCTCCATGCCCATAAAGCGGATGGCGGCTTCGTTGAAAATGATTCGCGCCGTATCGGAAAAATCTTTGGAAAAAGCCCGGCCCTCTTTCAATTCTATGCCCATCGTTTCCATCAGGTCATGATTAACGCTCATGTTCTCGAACTCGGTTTTATCTTTCAAATCTTTTCCGGGCCACTCTACGCCGGAGGTGCCGCTGTTGTGCCCCATAAGATTGTGACCGAGGCTCGACGCGTTCACCACGCCGGGGATCGCTTTTATTTCCGACAGAAAAGTTTCCAGAGAGGCGTCGGTCCAAATATTTCCTTCGCGACGCACAAAAATCACGTTCTCTTTGTCATATCCAAGATCGCGCGATTGCACGAATTCGATTTGTTTATAGACCACCACCACCGAAACAATAAAGATGATGGAGATTGTAAACTGAAAGATCACCAATCCTTTCCGCGCCCATTGCTCGCCCCATGAAGCGCTGAATTGACCTTTCAGTACCGTGGCCGGGTTGAACCCCGAAAGGTATACCGCAGGATAACTCCCCGCCAGCAAACCCGTGATCGTCGTGATCGCCATCAACTGCAATCCCGTGACGGCATCGAGGTGAAGCGCAATGTGTTTACTCGTGATCTCATTGAATTTCGGCAACAACAGATCCGCGATGAGAATGGCCAGCACCAGGGAGAGCAAGCTCATGAATAACGATTCGCCGAGGTATTGAATAACAAGTGTTTTGCGTCCAGCGCCAACGGCTTTTTTGATACCCACCTCCTTCATGCGTCGTGAAGCTTTGGCGGTAGACAAGTTCATAAAATTGATGGAGGCGATGACCAGGATAAAGGCTGCAATGATGGAAAACAGTTTTACGTAGGTGATCCTTCCACCCGTTTCAACGCCATTCTCATAGTTACCATGCAGGTAGTTTCTCGAAAAAAGTTTCAGGAATGGCGTGCGGTAGCGATCTTCATCTTTTGTTTTAATGCTGATATAGCTGGCAAACTTTGCATTGAAAGCCGCCACGTCCGCGCCCGGTTTGAGCAACACAAAAGCATAGGTTCCCGTGTTGCCCCAATCCAGAAGCCATTCCTTTCCGTCCTTGAACTTTTCGAAGGAGCCTAAAAAATCCATCTGCAAAGACGATTGCTGGGGCACTTTCTTAAACACACCCGAAATCACGTACGAATCGTGATGATCATATTCAACGGTCCGGCCCACCACATTATCGGTCGTGTTGAAAAGTTTTAGGGCCAACTCGTCACTGATCACCAGGGAACTCTTGTCGAGCAGGACCTGGTTGACGTCGCCTTGCAATAGGGAAAAGGAGAACATTTTAAAAAAATCTTTTCCGACGAAGCGACCTTCCGCCTTCATATTCTTATCGCCTATCGTGAGCGTGGCACCTTGACCCGAAGACGTGTTCATGGCATACTCCACCTCGGGCATTTCTCCTGACAGTGTTTCGCCTAAAAGACCCGACGTCGTGTAGGCTGTCCAGATGCCACTAGGCCTCATGCGATTCTCGATCACCTGGTACAACCGATCCTTTTTCTCGTGAAATTGATCGAACGCCAATTCGTCGTTCACCCAAAAATAAATGAGCAACGAGCACGCCAGGCCGGCAGTGAGTCCGGCGAGGTTGATAAAAAAGGTCGTTTTGAACCGAAGAAAATTGCGGAAGAGCAAAAGGAGATTATGCTTTATCATAGTGATTCGGTCTGATTAATTTTATTTAGCAATTATTTGATTCAGGGTGCTTATTGTACCCGGGATTAACGGTCATTGCTCCTTCAAACATTTCGATGGATTGATCCGGGCCGCCTTAAACGCCTGCGTGCTTACCGTCAGCCAGGCGATCATCAAAGACAGACCGCCCGCACCGACAAAGTACCAGACGGACAGATCGATCTTGAACACAAACGTATCGAGCCAGTAGCGCACGATGAAATAGCTTACGGGCAAACCGATCGCGATCGACACCAACACGATGCGGGTGAAATCTTTTGTCAACAGGTAGACAATGCCCGCTTCGCTGGAGCCCAACACCTTGCGAATACCCATCTCTTTCAAACGGCGCTCGGCGGTGAAAGCCGCCAGTCCAAACAGGCCCAGGCATGAAATGATGATGGCGAGCGCCGCGAAATAGCGCGACAAAATTGCTACGCGTTTTTCCGCCACGTATTGCGCCTGGTAGTCCTGGTCAAGGAATTTATAGTCGAAAGTGAAGCCGGGATTGAAGGTCGTGTAGAATCGACCGAGGCGCTCCAATGTTTCTTTTGTCTTGCCCCCTTCGATCTTCACCATCACGTGCAGGGTTTCGTCGGGAACGTATCGAAAGAAAAGTGGCTTCACATTTTCGTGCAGTGATTGAAAGTGGAAATTCTTGACCACACCGATGATCTGCATTTTTTTGCCCCACATCGTGATCTCTTTTCCCACGGGGTCTTTCAGGCCCATCACGTCGATGGCCGCTTCGTTGAAGATGATCTTCGATTGCTCGTCGCCAAAGCGGTTGGAGAACGTGCGCCCGGCAAGCATCTGCACACCCAAGGTCTCGATCATCTCGTAGTTGACGCCGACATTTTCAAAGGGTATGATGTCCGAGGGATTTTTTCCCTCCCACTCCATCCCGGTCGTGCTGTTTTCAGCTCGCACCATCGCATGAGCGCTGCTGGACGCATTGATCACTCCCGGCATCCGTCTCACCTCTGCCAGGAACGTTTCCAGGCTTTCGCCCACTTTTCCACTGGGCTTGAAGTAGACGATGTTGTCTTTGTCGAAGCCTATATTTTTGTTTTGAACGTACTCGATTTGTTTGTACACCACCATCACCGAAACAATGAAGACGATGGACAGCGCAAATTGAAACACCACCAGTCCCTTTCGCGCCCACATTTCGTTGGCCGAGTTGACGAACCGCCCCTTCAATACCAACGCGGGGTTGAATCCCGAAAGGTACAGGGCAGGATAACTGCCCGCGAGCAACCCGGTCGCTGTGGCAATCCCAACCAAAGCCAGCGCAAAGCGACCGGTAAAGTTCAGCGTCAACTGTTTGCCGGTGACGTCATTGAACAGCGGAAGTAAAAGATCTACCAGCAACACGGCCACGGCCAACGACAAGAACGCCATCAACAGCGATTCCACGAGGTGCTGCGCAACCAACGTTCTCCTTCCCGCACCGATCGCTTTTTTGATGCCCACTTCTTTGATGCGGGTCGTGGCTTTGGCCGTCGACAAGTTCATGAAGTTGATGCAGGCGATGATGAGAATGAAAATGGCAATCAGGGAGAACAACCGGACGTATTCAATCCTACCGCCGGCTTGCACGCCGTTCTCGTAGTGCCCATGCAGATAGCGGTCGGAGTAGCGCTGCAAAAACAAGGTCACGTGCGACGAGGGATCTTTTCGTTTTATAAAATCCGCGATCTTCGCGTCGACGTCGGCTGGACGCACACCCTCTTTCAATACGGCATAGGTGTTTGTTCCAAAATTTCCATACGTCAACGCATCCTTCCCCACAATTTCCTTATATACTTCGAACGACAAAGCAAAGTCAAACCGGTCGGAAGCCGAGGCGGGAAGCTCTTTAAAGATACCCGTGATCACAAATTGTTTCTTGATGTTCAACACCTCCCACGACACCACCTTTCCCACGACATTGCGGGTGGTATTGAAAAATTTCTTTGCCAGGGTTTCCGAAATGACGATCGAACCTTTGTCGGTCAGCACGTTGGCAGGATCGCCCTGCAGGAAAGTATAGGAGAACACTTTGAAATAATCCTCACTGATCATCTGACCCACGGCACTCACGTGCTTGTCTTCCACGGAAACCGAAAACTCGTAGGGCTCATTGAAACCAACCGAGGTGGCCACATTTTCAAATTCCGGAACCTCCGCGATCAATGCCTCGCGAAGTATCGCCGGCGTGGAGGGAGACGTGTCGATGCCCTCGGTTAACTTTTTATAGGTCATCACCGAAAAGAGACGCGCATCGTTTTTGTGAAATGTATCGACAGACAGTTCATCGTTCACCCAAAGAAAGATCAACACCGCGCAAGTCAACCCGGTGGACAATCCGATCAGGTTAATGAGAAACGTACTCTTGAAGCGTTTAAAATTCCGAAAGACGAGGAGTAAATAGTGTAGTATCATGATGCTCGATCCAGTTAAATTAGGTTGCTCGCTCCTTCCTATGGCAGGGCTTGTGCCACAATGCGAAAGCCCATTTCCAGGCTGGAAAGCCATTTTTTTGACGTTCCCCATCCAAAACTGCCCATCCGTAGAAAAGTCACTGTCCAATATTGGGCACTTTTTATGGTTTTTCGATGGCCGATGGATAGCTTTAAATTCTCTTTTATAAATGTAGCGTCAGAAAATGAGTAAACCCCTGGGCCGTATTTTGTTGGTAGACGATGATGAGTTTGTGCTGCTTTCGGTGAAAATGTTGCTGGAGCCGCACTTCGCCGTGGTGAAGACCGTGAACAACCCCGAGCGCATCCCCGCATTAATTGACCACGAGGGATTTGATGTCGTGGTGCTCGACATGAATTTCAGAAGCGGCGACACAACCGGCAACCAGGGACGTTTCTGGCTCAAGAAAATCCTCAGCCGGCACCCCGACACGCAAGTGATCCTCCTTACCGCCTATGGCGATATTCAGCTTGCCGTGGATTCTATCAAGGAAGGCGCGCTGGATTTTATTGTCAAACCTTGGCAAAATGAAAAACTGCTCACCACCGTGAAAACCGCCAACCTCGTGAGCCAGGAAAAAAATAAAGTAAAACAGCTGCGCTCACAGCAACGCTCGCTGGTGTCGGCGCTACGTCAAAAGAACGAGCCACTGGTGGGCACATCTTCCGGCATCATGGCCATTCGCAAGACGATCGAGAAAGTGGCACCCACCGAGGCGGAAGTGCTCATCCTAGGCCAGAACGGCACGGGGAAAGAAGTGATCGCCCGCGAGATCCATGAGAAGTCTCAGCGCGCCGAAGGCATCTTCATGACGGTGGATGTGGGGGCCTTGAGTGAAAATCTCTTTGAAAGCGAAATGTTCGGTCATCGCAAGGGTGCATTCACCGACGCCAAAGAAGATCGCGTCGGCCGGTTCGAAGCGGCGGCCGGGGGCACGTTGTTGCTGGACGAGATCGGGAACCTTCCCTTGTCGCTTCAGGCCAAACTGCTCACGGTGCTGCAAAGCAAAAAAGTGACCCGCCTGGGAACGCACGATCCCATCGACCTGGACGTTCGCATCATTTGTGCCACCAATTGCAACCTGCATGCGATGGTAGAGGCGGGAAAATTCAGGGAGGATCTTTTGTACCGCATCAACACCGTAGAGCTCACCGTCCCAACCCTGCACGACCGGCCTGAAGATATTCCCCTGCTGGCGCAACACTTCCTGAAAAAATTCGCATCAAAATATCAAAAGCCTTATCTTAAAATTTCAGCAGAGGCCCTGTCACAACTGGGTGGCTACCGGTGGCCCGGAAACATTCGCGAACTTCAACATGCCGTGGAGCGGGCCGTCATCATGTGTGAAGGCGAAGCATTGATGCCCGACGATTTCGGATCGGTGCAGCAAACCCCGTCGGGTGAATTCAGGTTCGACCACCTCAACCTCGAGCAACTGGAAGCGTGGGCCATTCGCAAGGTCATTGCCAAACACCAGGGAAACATCAGTCACGCCGCAGAAGAACTAGGGCTTTCACGCGGGGCGCTTTACCGGAGAATGGAAACGTATGGTATTTAAAAATTTCCGCATCAACGTTATTTTCAGAGTGCTCTTGCTGGTGGTGAGCATCGGGTTGCTGGCGTGGTGCGTGGTGCATGAGCGATACCTCCGCAGCGTTTACCTAGCCGCCGCTGTCTGCATCGTGGTGGGGGAATTCATTTGGTATGTCGACCGTTTCAACCGCGATATGAAGGTGTTTATGGTGAGCCTGATGCAGAAGGATTTCACAACGCATTTTCAATCAACAGGAAGAGGCAAACGTTTGGATGAGCTTTACACTATATTGAACGCTATCTCCGAAGCCTTTAAAAAGATCAGCACGGAAAAAGAAACGCAGTATCGCTATTTGGAAATGCTGGTGGAACACGTCCGCGTGAGCATTCTCAGCATCGACGAAGAGGGGAAGATCCACCTGGCGAACCCGTCGTTAAAAAATATGCTTCAGAAAAGCATTCTTCCCAACCTGAAAGCACTGGAAGTATTCGGCGAACATTTTGTCAAGACTTTGCGGGAGATACGCTCGGGGGAAACGCGGTTGGAAAAACTCCGTGTACAAAACGACGTATTGCAGTTGTCTATCCATGCCTCCGAGTTCAAACTGCAGGGCCGCTACTATAAACTGATCTCCATGCAAGACATCCGCAGCGAACTCGATGCGCGCGAAGTGGAAGCGTGGCAGAAACTGATCCGGGTGCTGGGTCACGAGATCATGAACTCCGTGTCGCCCATCACGTCCCTGAGCGCCACCCTCCACGGTATGGTTACCGCAAACCAACCTGCGTTTGGCGACGATCACACATCGCTTTATGGCTCCCTCGACAAAGGATTGGAGGCCATCAAAATACGAAGCGAAGGCCTTTACAATTTCACACAGACGTATCGAAAACTGACCGGTATCCCCAAACACGCGCCTCGAAAAACGAATCTGAAAGACATCGTTGAACGCGTACACCTGTTGCTACAAACCAAGCTTCAGGAACATAACATTGTCCTGCAAACCTCTGCCGTTGACTTAACCATTTTCGCAGACCCGGAAATGATGGAGCATGTGCTGATCAACCTTATTCTTAATGCGGTTGACGCTTTGGCGTCCACACCCGGTCCACGCATTGAAATCAACACGTCACGCCACCCGAACGGGAGCACCATCATTCACATTCTCGACAACGGCGAGGGTATGGATGAACTCACCCTGGAAAAGATCTTTATTCCTTTTTACACCACGCGCAAGCATGGCTCCGGCATCGGGCTGGCCATCACCAAACAAATCCTTCAACTGCATCAAGCCGACATCCGTGTGACCAGCGAGCCTGGAAAAGGAACCGAATTCATGATCGCGTTGAACGCAACACCTGCCACCTAGAGTCAGACCACTCGCTCCCAGGTTACGGTGAACACCGTTTCGCCGGTTTGGGTTGGTACAGGTGGCGTGCTCACCTGCAGGACGTTGCCGGTGAGCACGGCATAGCGCAGTTGCTCCATACCCATCCAATTCGGAAATAAACTCCCCTCTACAAAGTGAATGATCTCTCCGGGAGCGCGTTCATAGTACTTTCCAAAATAGGCGAGGTAACTGTGAAAGGCATGTTTCGATTCTTCCGCCGTGCCACTGTTGATGGAGTCGGAGGCAAAAGGCACACGGCCCGCTTTCATCAATTGGGCGTTCATGTTCCCCGCTGTGTCGTACATCAAAATGCCGGTGGCATCTTTCCCGAAATAATCGATCAATTCATTTTTTTCATTCACATAGGTCCAGGAAACCAATTTCCATGTGCCCACGACTTTATCTTTTACGGAGGCTTTCATAGGCATCAAGAAGGTTGGTTAACGGACAATACCGCCTCCTCATCGCCAATGGCATCCAGGATCGTCGCCGTCACAAACGCCGCTTCATGTTCAATGTAACGGTGTCCGCCGGGACGGGAAACCAGTTGGAAAGATTTTGTGGTCTCGTTCTGCCACTGTTCCACCTGCTGACGGGTGACGCGTGCATCTTCTTTGCCATGGAATCCAACAATAGAAACCGGGATCGGTTCTTCCGCCGTGTATTGATAGTTGTTCAACAACTCCAGGTCGGCACGCAATATGCGCATGAGGATCTGTTGAAGTTCGGCGTCCTTGCTGTTCTCGATCGACACATGGGGGAACATGGCCGTCAGGTCTTCGTCGGAAAGTTGATGGTCAACTTGCCCTTTGTCATAAGAGAACAGGCTTGGGGTGGACGACACGAATAGCTTGTCCGGCAAGGCCTTGTTCATGCGCCGCAGGGAACGGATCACTTCGAACGCGATGAGACCTCCCATACTGTGACCAAAGAATGAGAATGGTTTATCCATTTTGTCGAGCAATATGGGCATCATGTCTTTCAACAGGTCTTCCAGTTTGCGATACGGCTGTTCGGCCCAACGTGTGCCACGACCCGGAAGCTCCACCAACACAACCTCCACGCCATCGCCCAGGCGATTTTCCCAATCATGATAGAGGGAAGCATTTCCGCCGGCGTCGTGAAAACAGAAGAGTCGGCGTATGGCCTTGTCGTTTACTTTTGTGGTCACAAACCAACGGTTGTCCACGGTAGCTTCGGCGGCGGCGTCCTGTTTTTCCAGGGCAATGATAAGTCTTTGTTCTGCCGTTTGCGGGCGAAGATTATCAAAGAGATAGACCGCATATTCGCGAATGCTGGGATGCGACCAGAACATCGCCACGGAAAGCTTCAGGTCGACACTTTTCTCTAATAGATTCCGCAGCTGAATGGCCATGAGCGAATCCACACCCAAACCCTTAAAGGTCATGGAAGCGTTGATGCGTGCAACCGGCATTTTGATGATCTTGCTGACATGGCGGGTGATGAGTTGTTCCAACGCCTCTTTGCGTTCACGGGCGTCTGTCAGGCCGGCAAAGGTATCCAGGAAGCTGACCTCTTTTTCATCCGCGGTCGTTTTGTCGATCGTCAACAAGCCTTTGAAATAATGCGTACGGGACATGGCCGAATAATAAGAGCCCATTTGCGTCGCGTCAATTTTCATGATGCCGATCTGCGTGAAGTCTTGCATGGCGATGGTATCGTATACGTCCATCGCCTCTTTCATCACGATGGGTTCGAAGCCTTCGGCACGTGCATATTTTTCCAACTCGCTTTCATTGGCAACCATGCCCACGTCTTTGATCACGCCCCAGTTGATGCTTTGCGCCGTGAGTCCTTTTTGTTTACGGCGATGGGCCAGCACATCCAGGAAACTGTTGGCCGCCACGTAGCTGGCTTGTCCGCTGAGCCCGATTAGCGAAGAGGCTGATGAGAACAGGACGAAACAATCCAGGGTGAGGTGTTGGGTGAGCAGGTGGAGATTCCAGGCTCCTTTCAATTTCGGCGCCAGCGTTTCCATGAATTCAATCTCCGAGATCTTGTCGATGGACTTTGCTTCGATCACACCGGCGGCGTGGATCACCCCTTTCAAGGGTGGCATAGAGCTTTGAATTTTTTCCAACACGTTTTGCAATTGGTCTGCATGGCTCGCATCGGCCTGGAAGGTCGTGAAGCGACATCCTTGCGACTCATACGCCAGGATCTTTGTCAGGACACTATCGGGGGCTTTACCCGTGCGGCTCAGGAGTGCGAAGTTGCGGGCACCACGACGGATCATCCATTCGATGAAAACAAATCCCAGGCCTCTGAAACCGGTCACCAGGTAGGTGGCCTGATCCGAATAGCGGGCTTGCAACGCCTTGGCTGCTGTTTCCGTATTGGACAATGCTTTCAACCGGGGTGTGAATTGCATCCGGCCGCGCAACGTGATCTCGCGATCGGCGACGTCGGATTCCTGGATCATTTGAACAACCTGATCCAACTCTTCCATCATGGGATTGAAGCTAAGGTCGTAGCGCTTGGCTTCATACTGGGGTAACTCATTGCTCACCACGCGCAGCAGTCCCGACAACGCTGCATGAACTACCTGGGGCTGATGTTTGTCAGATCCGACGACTTGCATACCGTTGGTGACTACTGCCAGCTTCGGCGCCTTTGATGTTTGACGCGCCATCACTTCCTGGAGGGCATACAACACGCTGATGCTGCCATATACTTGTTCCCCTTCCATTTCATTGGACGTCAGCTCCCGCTCGCTGGAGGGGTAGTAGAGTCCGCCCATGTGCAACACGCCATCCAAAACCGGCACATGGTGCGCCAGGTCTTTGGCCAGTCGTGCATAACCGTCCTTGTCTGCATAGTCGAGTTTGTATTGCAGCAGGCCGGAACCATCCTCCACTCTGCCAAATTCCCGATCGGGTGTGACGTGGATAAACCGGATGCCGGCGGCTTCCATTTTCTCCAGGAGGATGCCACTCAGTCCATAAACATCGCCGAACAACAGCCACGTTTGCAGTTCTGATTTGACGTTGTTCTTTTCTGCCACAGCACGCTCGTTCCACTCGACATCATACAACCAACTCTTGATCTTTTCACTTTCGCGACGGATGAGGTCGGCGTCAAGGATCTTGCCTTGCAATCCCGAAACTTTCAACACCACGTTGTCGTGGGCGCCGAAAATGATGAGGTCGGCTTTCACGGTGATCGTTCCCCGTTCGCTGTCGGTGCGCGCCGGGTAGAGCCGGGCTTCACCGCGAACCGGTTGCGAATAGTCTATTTTTCCAAGCAACTGCACTTCGTCCACCGATGTGAGGAAGGTGGTTCGATCGGACGATGCGTCGGGTTGCTGCGCGATGGTGAGGAACAGCGGTTGGAAGCAAGCGTCGAGCAAAGCCGGGTGCAGTGCATAGCGGTTTGCGTTCTGACGAATGCTTTCTTCGGGCTGCACTTCAAAGGACACATACGTATTGGCACCACGGCGCTCCATCGACAAGGTTTGGAGTCCCTGAAAATGTTTTCCATACTGCAATCCAAGACCTTGCAACGATTGGTAATATTCCTTTGTATCGACAGAAGAAACCGCCGCCGATGTCGTGTTGATAAACCGATCGGTATGCGTGAGTGAACCGGTGTACATGGTCAGCACGCCTTCCGCCAACAATGTCCATCCTGACTTATCTTCTGCATTGCCGCGGGCGAAGAATTTAAAATCATTGCGACCGTTCTCGTTTTCCACCATGCGCAACTGCACGCGCTTGAGTTCACCCTCCGCCAGGTTGATAGATTGAATGAAGTTGAGCTTCCGGATGATCGGCACACCTGCCCCATGAATTTCCAGGGCTGCCTCCAGGATGATCTCCACGTAGCCGGCACCAGGAAATACAGGCGTTGCATTTACCTGGTGATCGGCGAGATAGGGATATTTACCGAGCCCGATCTGCGATTCCCAGTAGCGCACTTCATCCAGGCCGGCGAGTGTGAGGGATTGTCCCAGCAAAGGGAAACGCAGGCCGGTGCTTTTATCGCGTTGTTCGGCCGAGCGGTCTTCCAGCGCATAGGTCTCCCGTTGAAACGGATAAGCCGGAAGGGAAACGATGGGTGCCTTGGCGATACCGTAAAAATCTTTCCAGCACACATCGAACCCTTTGGCATAAAGATCTCCCAGGTTTTTGAGGAGTGATTCCTGTTCCGGCTTCTCGCGGAAAAGCGAGGGCACGGTGATGACTTTCATTTTCCCAGCTTCCGCACATTCGTTGACCGCATTGGTCAGCACGGGGTGCGGGCTCACTTCAATGAACACGACGTGCTGGCGGTCCATCAGTTGTTGCATGATGGTCGAGAACTGAACGGTGTTCCGGAGATTGCTCACCCAATATTCAGCATTCATCTCCCTGCCCTCCATTTGTCGTGCCTGTACCGTAGAGTACAATGCGATCTCGCCCTCGCGCGGCGTGATGCCTTGCAGGGCAAGACGAAGGTCTTCCTTCAAAGGATCCATCTGCTGGCTATGAGAGGCTACATCCACCTTAACCAACCGGCCGAAGAGACCTTTGCTTTCCAATTCTTGCAGGAGTTGATCGATCGCCTGTTTGTCTCCTGCGACTACCGTAGACTTCGGACTGTTGGATACGGCTACCGAAAGGCCGGGGTAGCGCTTGATCATTTCTGCAGCAGCGTTTTGATCCAGTTCAGTTACGGCCATGGCACCGCCTTGGCCGCTGACGCGCTTCATTAATTTGCTGCGTGTGCAAATGATGTTGGCTGCATCTTCCAGGCTGATGGTTCCTGCAATGTGCGCGGCCGCCACCTCCCCCATACTGTGACCAACCACAGCCTGCGGGCGAACGCCCCAAGCCATCCACAATTTGGCCAGCGCAATTTGAATCGCACAGATGGCCGGTTGAATGACGTTGATCTCGTTCCACCGACCGGTGTTGTCCGTTGATTGAAGTTGCTCCAGCAACGACCAGTCTGTATACGGACGATAGGCCTTGTCGCAGGCTTCGATGGCCTTGCGGAAAACCGTTTCCTTTTGCATCAGTTCTCTGCCCATGCCAAGCCATTGTGATCCCTGACCTGGAAATACAAAAACAACTTTCTCGCGCGCCGACAACGGTGCTGCCGGGGTCAATTCTTGTTCATCTTTCAGAAAATCTTCAAGGCTGTTCAACACCGCTTCTTTGTTGGTGCCCGTGTGCAGAACGCGGAAGTCGAAGCCCGGTTTCAGCAAAGCCGTAGCCACCGAAAGATTCGCGAATGCTTCTTCGTTACCCGCCTTGATGCGGTCGGCATATTCCTTTGCATAGGATTTCAATGCTTTTTGCGAGCGGGCCGACAACGGCAGCGCATAGCGGTTTGTGACACTGTGCGTGGGTGCCGACTGCACCACGATCGGCCTGTATTCTTCAATGACGGTATGCGCGTTGGTACCACCCCAACCAAAGGAGTTGATACCGGCTCTTAACTTTTCGCCGTGGCCGGTCGGCCATTGGCCCAGTTCATTTTGCACTTGAATTTTTAATTCTTCAAAAGCGATGGCTGGGTTGGGATTCTTAAAGTTGAGACTTGGGGGGAGCATTTTATGCCGGATCGCGAGCACTACCTTGATCAGGCCTGCCATGCCGGCCGCGGCTTCCAGGTGGCCGATGTTTGTTTTCACAGAGCCCACGCGAAGTTTGGTGGTGCGACCCTGGCCAAAAAATTCTCCCAGCGCGCGCGTCTCCGTGGGATCACCCAATTTGGTTCCTGTGCCGTGGGCTTCTACGTAATGCACGTCTTTGGGTGCAATGCCCGAGCCTGCATAGGCTTCGCGCAATACTTGCTTTTGGCCTTCCGTGCTGGTCGCGGGGAGGTTGACGTTGTAGCCGTTGTTGTTCATGGCCGAACCTTTGACAACGGCATAGATCGTGTCGCCATCGCGCTCGGCATCCGAGAGTCGTTTTAGAAAGAGTACGCCCGCGCCTTCGCCGCGCACGAAGCCATCGGCGGCCTCGTCGAAGGTGCTGCACTTTCCTTTTTTGGAGAGGCCTCCGAACTTGGCGAGCAGAACGTTTTGGTCGGGGTCGAGGATGTGGTTGATGCCCGCAGCAAACGACATCTCCGTGCTGCCGTCCCACAGACTTTGACACGCCAGGTGAAGCGCTACCAGCGACGAAGAGCAACCGGTATCCATCACCAGGCTGGGTCCCGTGAAGCCGAACGCGAACGATACGCGGTTAGCAATAATATTGGAGGATTGTCCCACCGCCGAGTGTGACGTGACGGGGGCATTCTTGTGTTTGCGCAAATGTTCGAAGTCGTTCCAGATGTTGCCGACATACACGCCCACCTTCTTTCCTTGCACGGACTGCATGGGAATGGTCGAGTTCTCGACAGCCTCCCAAACCAACTCCAGCATCAGCTTTTGGGAAGGGTTCATCTCGGCAGCTTCCGCGGGCGAGATGTTGAAGAAGAGCGGATCGAAGTCGTGGATATTCTCCAGCATGGAGGCGTGACGTTGGTGTGACTTGCCCTGTGCGAGCGGGTCGGAGTCGTAATAGTCATCGTTGTTCCAGCGCGACTTTGGTATTTCTGTAATGGTATCCCTACCTTCACTGAGCAGTTTCCAAAAAGCTTGCAAGGTTTCGGCTTGGGGAAAACGGCACGACATGCCGACGATGGCGATGGGTTCTTTCATAACTGGGGATTGTGGGTTGTTGTGAGGTGTCTTCATAAAAAATATTGCTATCGTGAAATAATAATCGAATGTAGTATGAAGTATTCCTGCATACTTTTGAACAACCGTTGAAACATTACCCAAAAACCTTTTTCGAAAATTGCGCGCGATCTAAGTAGTTTTTCGGATGTACTCCCCGGAATCAGGGGTATATCAATGACCATCCCAAACCATTGCATAACCCAACGCACCATTCTCTATGATCACCGGCGCACGCTATGACAAAAGAGGCTTTTCAGAAACACCAGGCCTTCAAACGCTTAAAAAGAAAATCGCGCCCGCGTTGTTGCCTGCTACGAAATACGTATTTGAAAGTGAGTTACTTAACAGTCTGATCGGAAGATGGCTGCTGCAGCGTCTACTGGAAAAAAAAGAAGTTTCCCTCGAAAAGTTACACCTTACTCCCGATGATCATGGCAAGCCCCGTCTCTCCTTGCCGTTGGATTTTTCTATCGCGCATTCGTTCGACGTGGTGATTTGTCTGGTTTCGGATGAGGGCCCTGTGGGCGTTGATGTTGAAAAGATACGCGATGTGCCGTTGGAGGAATATCAATCCAGCTTCACGGAGCATGAGTGGTCCTTCATTATGAAAGATCACAACAAGATCGAATCTTTCTTTTCCTTGTGGACAAAGAAAGAAAGCCTGCTCAAGATGCATGGTCTCGGGCTACAGGTTCCCCTGACACAGGTGACGGTGTTGGATACGGTAGGTGTTATCACAGCTAATGCTTCCATTCATACAGGCGTGTGGCATCGCCACGCTATCCCAGGATACAGCTGTCATGTTGCCGTTCCCGAAAATGCCTCATCGTTTGAAATCGATGTGGTGGTGTTTTGATCTCACCGCCGGGAGGCCGGCACCCTTTTCCCTGCACTCGTCCATCCCAGTCCAAGCATCAATTTTTTGAAGCATGCTTTTGATGTTTGTATTACATCGGCTATCTTCATTACTTTCTTTCATCATTTGGCCATTATGTTATTAGCCGCAACCCAAACCCAAAATTATGCAGTCATTATCCAAACAAAAGAATCTTGAAATCAGTTACGATCCAGAGCACAAGTATCTCTACTGTAACTGGCTTGGATTCCAGAACAAGGAGTCGATCATGAAATCCGGTTTCATCATCCTGGACTTGCTCAAGCAAAAGAAAGTAAGCAAGGTATTGAATGACAACTCGCAAGTGACCGGGCCTTGGCAAGAAGCGGCCGAATGGACGGCTACGGTGTGGTTCCCGCAAATGATCGAGAACGGTCTCAAACATTTTGCGTGGATCTTTTCTCCGAACATCTTCTCTGAACTATCGGCAAAGAAGGCCATGCCTTCCTCCGGTATTGTAAAATCTTTTAATTCTTATAATGACGCGTTGAGCTGGCTGGTGTTGCAGAAGTAAGCTGGCTACCGCTCGCCGTATATTTTATTTGTAAAGGCATAGCGAAACAAGGTTAACGCAAAAGTGTTTTTGCGTAACGTGATTTTTCTGTGCCTTTTTTGTGACCTTCTCTTTTCCAGTATTCATAAAAAAGCCCCGCGACGGAAAACCGTGCGGGGCTACCACGATGTTACATTCGTCCGGGTTAAGGATCGGAGTGCAACATACTGCTAAAGGCTAACGGATCATGTCTCTCCACTTGTTGATCAAGTGTTGTTTTTTCAACTTAAGCTTCGATTCATCCAAATACTCGACATGCTTGTCGGCGGTGATCTCCACTTTAAACACTTTGGCCGGCATTTGCGTGATCAGCTCAAGCACTTTGGCCTCTCTGCCGTCCAACAGCGTTATCAAGTCTCGTTTACGAATGAGTTGTTTCATTTGGGTTTCTTTTTAATTAGCGGCCGGTAGGGTTGGGCTTCTAATCAAAATCAGGCGTCCTTCTCACCTGTCACTACAAACAGGTTCAAAAATTGTACCGTGTACGGTTGATTGAGTCAAGGGTCGTTCATGGTCTAGGTTTTTGGGTTCAACGGTATAGCACGCCAGCTTTATTCAACCCCCAACCCAGACCAAAAGAAAACTGATTTTCCCAAATCTGAACTAATCTTATCCAGGATTGGGAAATTTGCCGGCTGTAAACGCTCAACCCGAACCCTCATGCAAGACTTCTCCGAAAAGAATTTTCAGGACCTGTTCCGGCAGCACCATCGGGAACTCTGCAACATGGCCTACAACCTGGTGAACGACCCAGACGCTGCCAAAGACATCGTACAGGAAGTTTTTGCAAAACTGTGGACCGGCCGCCACCACCTGGACCTGGATGGCCCCATTAAACACTATCTCTTTAAAGCCACCGCCCACACCGCCTATAACCACCTGCGATTCCAGAAAAAGATCCTTCGCCTGCGGGACCACGTGACCGACGACACCCTCCACGCCCACCCCGGGACCGACCGCGTGGAATTCACGGAACTGGAACACCACGTGCGCCTGGCCATCGACAATCTTCCACCCCAATGCAAGACCATCTATATGCTCAATCGCCAGGAGGGTATGAAATACCAGGAGATCGCCGACGTGCTGCGGCTTTCGCCAAAAACCGTGGAGAACCAAATGGGCATTGCCCTGGAAAAGCTTCGCGTGGCGCTGAAGCCGTTTATTACAGTGAAATCGTTTGTGGCACTGGCTTTGGCCGGATGGATAGTCTATTATTTACTATTACAATGATTATTTCTGGTCGCTTTGGGGGTTCCTGGCCTGTTGTGTGCTATGAGAGAAGACGTGCAGAAGATACTCTATGAAGGACCATCAGTCTCAGGAAGCAGCCATTATCGCTTATTTGTCCAACGAGCTGGATGAGGCCGGTCGCTTAGCGCTGGAATCCTGGCTGCAGGAATCGGATGAGCACCGCCGTATCTTCCAGGAAGCGAAGGCGCTTTGGAAAAACTCCGGAAAGAAACTTGTCCTCTATAATCCCGATACCGAGACCGAACTCACGCGCCTCCTGGAACGCATCAAAAAAGACGAAACGGACCGCACAAAAATCAGCCGCGCGTTTCCCGACCGGGCGTTGTTCCTGAAGGTTGCTGCTTGTCTGCTCATCGTCATGCTTTCGGTGTACGCTTATTTCACCCTGACGCCGGCTGCTGAATTCGAACGGACCACCGGCGATCAGGTCGCCAGCTTTTATCTCCCCGACAGCAGCAGAGTTTGGTTGAATACACATAGCCGGCTTTCCTACACAAAAGAATTTCACGGCAACCTCCGGCGGGTGACGCTGGAAGGCGAGGGTTATTTTCAAGTGACTCCCGATGCAAGCCGCCCCTTCGAGGTGGTCACCGGCGCCACCACCACGCGCGTCTTGGGAACATCCTTTAACGTGAAGGCGCAGGATACCCTCACAACACTTTCCGTTACGGAAGGGAAAGTAAAATTTGCTGCCACGGGAGAGCCGGAAAGCGAAGTGCTCGTCACCACCCACGAACACGCCACCTTCAGTACGCGACAGCGAACGGTAACAAAAACCGAAGTCACCGATATGGGTTTTTCGTCGTGGCGTAAAAAGAATAACCCCGTCTACGAAGAAGAGGCACGGAACGCCAAAACGTTTCTTCATCACCATCACACGTGGAAGAAAAATCCCATCCGTCAAACGGTCATCAACGGACGTCTCCGGAACACCGCTTCGCTGACTACTTATAAAAATGTCGTGTTGTTGGTTACGTATGGAAAATCTGCTGACGCCACTCGCGTCACGCGCTTCACGATTGTCGAGCCGATAAAACCGGGGCAGGAAGTGGCGTATCAGCGACGGCTGGTGGACACGTTCACCGAGACGGCGTTTGTCCGAATGGTGGTGGAGTCGGCGGAGGTGGTGCTGGACGATGCTCGCTAGTCCAAGGCACGCCCCATTTAGTTGCCAACGGAACTGTGAAAAATTTTACACATCCAGGTTTACCATGAATGTGTGAACGCTTAAAATAAACTTAAACTTCTGGGCATACTACCATAACCAGATTTTGAAAAACGCATCGGCAACATTCCAATCCACCCCGCCAGATAAGACATTACCTTGAATTCCACAATTTCACTAGAAATAGGTTGGTCAATAGGTAAAAATCAAGAATGAACGGTTATTTTTAAAGCTGATAAAACTACCCTTGCCTCAATGTTTGAATTTTTGAACAGATTGCCCGATCGGCTCAAACGGATCACGACCGGTGCCGAGCTCATCCGGGAAATCGACGGCCTTCGCTTCATTGCCATTTTTACCGTTCTCATCCAGCACCTGCACGAACGTTTTGTACGGAATACGATCATCGAGTTTTCCAGCCCGGTGGAAGACAATGTCCTGGCGTTTGTGGCCACGCGGGGTTTTATCGGGGTCTATGTGTTTTTCATCATCAGCGGTTTTATCCTGGCGCTACCGTTTGCGGCCAAGCGTCTGGCCGGGCAAACGGAAATGAAACTGAAAAACTACTATATCCGCCGGCTCACCCGCCTGGAACCACCCTACATCATTTGGATGTCGATCATGTTTGTGGCGTTTGTCCTTTTCAAGCACCAAAGTTTTGCCGAATACCTGCCGCATTATTTTGCCAATATCACCTACACCCACGGGCTTATTTATCAAGGTTGGTCGCTCATCAACCCCGCCACGTGGACGCTAGAGGTCGAAGTCCAGTTCTATGTGCTGGCGCCTTTCCTCGCCTGGGGATTTTTCTCCATCCGCAACAAGGTGACGCGGCGCATTTGCATGACGTTGTTCATTTTTCTTTTCATGATCGTGCAGCAGAAGTTTGAATTCTTCCGCCTGCCCTATTACCTCACCGTGCTGGGATATCTTCACTATTTCCTCATCGGCTTTATCCTCACCGACATTTACCTGGTGGATTGGAAAGAGGTACGCCCCCGGCGCAATACGCTTTTCGATTTCCTGGCGCTGGCTTCGCTGGTATTGGTCATTCTCGTTTGGGATTGGGAATTCAATTTCCCCGATCGTTTGGCGGAAGCGGTGTTGTTCTTTGTTTTCTTTTATTCTGTTTTCCGTGGCAACTATGCAAACCGCTTTGTCACCAACCGTTGGATCATGTCCATTGGTGGCATGTGCTACACGATCTATCTCGTTCACTTGCCGCTCGCAGAGTTCCTGATGATCCTGACCCGTAATTTGCAGATCACGAACTATTACGAAGTGAACCTCATCGTGCAAGCGGTTATTTTCCTACCGTTGGTGTTTGTGGTGAGCGTGATCAGCTACCTGCTGTTCGAGAAGCCGTTCATGAACAAGGATTGGCCCAAAGTGGTTATCAACCTGCTATCCTCCAAGACCCGCAGCACCTTGTAGGGCGAGGAGGATGAAGCGTCCAGCCTGAACCGGCTGGCAGAATGACCATCCAAATCCACAAATCGGGCGATCCGGGAAAGCGTCAAATTCGCTATCTTTGGTGCGAATGCCCCAAAATGCTGCAGCGCATGGACGATGAGAATAAAATCGGCTTCGAAAAAATTCACAGGTTTGCCCTGATCTTGCTGGGCGCGGTCACCTCCTTGTTCTTCTTCTATAAAATTCTGTTTGGATAATGCCTGCGCCTGTCTTTTCCCTCCGGAATTCGTGGCTCATGGGCATCCTGCTCATCGCGCTCAACGTCGGCGTCCTGTTGCTCGCGAATCTTTTCGGCATTGTCATTAATGTGCTGGTCGTCGGCATCATCTTGTTTGTTTCCGTTTTTTACATCTCGTACCGGTTCCCGCGCTATAACATATTTTTTCTGCTGGCCAGTAGCTTTCTGATCCCGTTTTTTATCAAAGCATTCGGATTGTTTGGCATACCGGTGGGCGAGGCCATTCAGGGGCTTTGTTTTGTCATTTTGCTCACGCTCATCCTCAACGGCCGGATCGGTGGTCTGAAAACTTTACCGGGCATTTTGCTTTCCCTCTGGGTCTTTTACCTGTTTCTCCAACTGCTCAACCCTGCCGCCACCTCGCGTGTGGCCGGAGCGCTGGCCTTGCGTGGATACATCCCCCTGATCTCGGCATTCTTCATTGTTTATTCCTCGATCGAAAGCAAAAAGGATATTCACGCGCTTTACATCGCCTGGTTTTCGCTGGGATTGCTTTGCGGTATGTACGGATTGTTCCAGGAATTTGCCGGCTTACCCTCCTTCGACTATGCCTGGGCCAGCAGTGATGAGAATTTGTATGGGGCCTTGTTCACCTGGGGCCGCCTGCGCAAATTCTCATTCTTCTTCTCTCCTTCCGAATTTGGGATGGTGATGGCCATCACCGGCGTTGCCGCTTTCATTGTCTTTTTCTACGAAACGAAATTGAGGTTGCGCATACTTTCGGTCATTACGTGCTTTGTTTGTTTTTGGTCAATGCTCTATACCGGTTCGCGCACGGCCATGATCATGCTGCCGGTGGGCATGGTTATCTTTGCCGCCATCACGTTGCATCGCAAAGTGCTGATTGTCGTGGGGTGTTTTATTCTGATCGGCGCGGCGGTAGTGGTCGGGCCTTCATCCGGAGCGTTGTATGTGATGAGCACTGCTTTCTCCGGCACCGACGATCCGTCCATGGCGGTGCGCCTGAGAAACCAGGCAACCATACGGGCCTACATTCGTGCCAATCCCATAGGCTTTGGGTTGGGTAGCACCGGCTACCTGGGGATGAAATATTCACCCAACACCTTCATCGGTTCATTCCCGCCCGACTCTGAGTACGTGAAGATCGCTATTGAAACCGGCTGGGTTGGGCTGCTCTTATGGTGTGCCATCTCGGCCATCATGTTCGGGTACGGTGTCTCCATCTACTTCAAAACACGTGACCCGGTGTGGCGATCGGTAGTCATCATTGCGCTTACGGTTTTCTTTATGATGATCGTCGGGCTATATCCGCAGGAAGTG
The DNA here is from genome assembly GCF_003589925.1 of Chryseolinea soli. Lineage (NCBI taxonomy): Bacteria > Pseudomonadati > Bacteroidota > Cytophagia > Cytophagales > Fulvivirgaceae > Chryseolinea > Chryseolinea soli. The sequence goes on from NZ_CP032382.1 coordinate 722,149, forward strand.
TTCTTCATTTCCCAGGTGCTTTCCATTATCTTCATGACCATGCTGGGACTCATCGCCCGCATCGATGCACGGGTGAGGCCCGGGGAACCGCGCCTTCCTGAGGCGGAGGAATACGAAGCGGAGGAATATCTTCCGTAACTACGCGATATTTTGACCCTACGCTTGGAAACGCATCGCGGCGTTATTCCGCGGTTGTCGCTTTGCGCAGAATGGTCTTGTCGATATAAAATGTTCCAAAGGGGATAAAGCTGGCCAGCAATACTTTCCAGGTGGTGGTCATAAATTTCCAACGCTGCTCCACGGCCACGCCCAGGGTGATGATGACATACACCACGAACAAGACGCCGTGCACGGGACCGATGGTCTTCACCAGCATGGGATTGCCCATCAAATACTTGACCGGCACACCGACAAATACCAGGAGGATCAACGATAAACCTTCGAGAAATGCTACGAGGCGCAACCGGCCGAGCGGTGATTGGAGATATTGTTTCATATTTTAAAATGGTCGTATATACGGACGATGGGCCCATGGCAAAAAGGGCCACGGAACGGCCAGCAATATAACGAGCAGCGCCACGCCAAACCAACCCAGCATGGTCCGGAATTTATCGCGGCTGGAAGCTTTTCGTTTTGCCCGCGCAGAGCCCAGGGTGATCATCACCACGGCCATCAGCATGCACGTGATGTGGATCAACCCAAAAAATGTTCCTTCGGTGTATCCAGCGGATTTAGCGCTAGAAAAATACGCTTTCACAAACGGACTGATCAGATACAAGTAGAAACCGGCCGTCAATTGAATATGCGCCAGCGTAGCCGTCCAGTGGCGCACGGCTTCATCGTGTTTTGTGAAATCCATTTGCAGCCGGTATCCACGGTAGGCGCGATAAAGAGCATACAACAGGCCGGCCAACACCGCCCAACGAAAAAGGGAATGAAACCATAAGACAAAGGCATACATGAGGGGCGTCGATTTGTTCCTCACAAAAGAAGACCGAAACCTGCTGCTGGATTAGGATGAATGCGGACTCTTTTAGGATTTTTCAATCCTGTTCCGGAATTGCAGCGGCGTCACGCCTTCCTGTTTCTTGAACAAGCGGCTGAAATAGGATGGATCAAAAAGACCAACTTCCGCGGCGATCTCGCTGACCGACAAATTACTTTGGTGCAGCAACACTTTCGCCTCCAACACCAGCGCCTCATCAATCCATTTGGTTGGCGATTTGCCCGTGACGGCTTTAACGGATTTGTTGAGGTGATTGGCGCTGATGTTCAGCAAAGCCGCATAATCGCCTACGCGGTGATGCGATTTGCTATGCGTAAATAACAGTGCTTTGAAACGATTTGTGAGATGCCCCGCCGGCGATGGTTTGTCCACCGACACGTTCGTGCGCGCTTGATTGATTTCACATAACAACGCGATAAAGTTCGACTGGATCACATCGATGTGATCCAGTCCATGTTTGGAATATTCGTTGAGCAATCTTTTGAAAAGATGCTCAACGTGCTGTGACGTCTCGCCGTCCAGTGCGATGCGTGGCGCGTTCCAGGGCTGTAGGAATTCGAAGTCTTTAAGCAACGCATGCTTGCTAAACTTCCCTAGCAGGCTGTCGTCCCGAAAATGACACAAATATCCTTTGTTCACATCGCGGTGCCGGAATGAAAAAACCTGGGTTGCCGGCACAACCAGACATTCATCCTTATAGATCGTGTACGACTCGCTGCCGATGGTCATGTTGGCTTCGCCGGACGTCAGGTAGATGAGCGTGTGCGCCGTCGAGCGCGCCGGTGGCACGGGCAGTTTGATCAGCCGCAACATGTCCTCTACACGCACGATAAAGAATTTTCCAAAATCCGATTTCAGGATATTGTCCAACGCTTGTTCCTGCTGCATGAAACGGTCGCGAAAAGACCGGGTGTCATAGGTTTTTATCTTCGCTTCTTGCGCAACCTTTTTTTCTTTCTCTCCGCGGTATTTCCGTTGTTGCATTACCTGTATTTTTTTTCCAGGTATTTGAAAATGGCCATGACGTCTTCTTCCGCGAAAGCGGTCTGTGAGGCTTGCTGATAGCTGTCGTGGACCGCCGGAAACATGGGCGTGTCCAATCCCGCGTCTTTCATCAGACGGAGGTCCTTGGCCATGAGCTTTAAGGCAAATGCAGGTGAAAAAGTATTGGCGACCAGGGATGACGATTTCAGCTTCAAGGCGGGACTGCCAAACGATCCCTCATTCATGATCGTGAGCATGTCTTCTTTTTTCACTCCGTTCTCTTCGGCAAAGACCACCATCTCGGCGAGGCCTTGCAGCGTGAGGGCTACAAAATAGTTCATCGCCAACTTTGCCGAGCTGCCGGCGCCCTGGCCACCCAGGTGCAATGATAGTTTTCCAATAACATCAAAAAGTGGTTTTGCTTTGGCATAGGCATCCGCTTCACCACCCGCTAAAATAATAAGCGTGCCATCCTGCGCAGGTTTCACGCTGCCTGACACCGGCGCTTCCAGGAATGCGATACCTCTTTGCAGACAACGGTCGGCCAAGTAGCGCGAAGTTTCAGGGGAAACCGTGCTCATATCGATCACCAGCTTGCCGGTGTGATTCTTTTCCAACAAGCCGTCTTTGCCATCGAATACCGCCTTCACGGCCACATCATCCGACACCATTGTGAAGATGATGTCGCATGATTCTATGATCGCGGCGGGGCTTGTGGCCGAAACTGCCCCGGCAGCAACGGCTTCCTTTTCCTTTTCTTTCGTGCGATTGAAGACCTGGACGCCATAACCGGCTTTCAACAAATTCTTTACGATCGGTGTGCCCATATTGCCCAGCCCAATCCATCCTACTTTTGGTTTACTCATCTTTTGTGCTTTAAAATTCAAAACTAATGTAGTGGGTAAATATTTCGCAATCGTTCTTCCGCAAACCAACATCATTAACATGCAGGGTGGTGCGCTTCAAACGATGCAACTGCAAGCTTACCAATGTGGCGGCACTTTGAAGAAGTCGTGTGGCGTGAGGCCGGTGAATACCTTAAAATCCTTTATGAAATGCGCCTGGTCGAAATAACCAGCCGCGTGACCGGCATAGGTCAGGCTTTTATGGGTGGAATAATTATCGATCAACGCTCGCAGTCGCACGAGGGACGAAAAATGTTTGGGGGAAGTACCGACAATTTTGCGAAAACGCTTCTCGAACGGATCCCGGCTGATGGGCAACGTGTCCATGAGGGTGGCGATGCGAATGTCGCCTTTTGCCTGTTGTATGGTTTGCACCGCATGAAGCACCAAGGGATCGTGCGGAGTTTCTCTTTTTGTGGACAAAAGAAATTGTTCTAATAAAGCAATACGGCGGCGGTTGCTTACGGCCTCCATCAACTGCTCTTCCAAATCCCGCAGCCGGTCACGGCGCACAATATCCTCCAGGTCAACGCTCGCTCCAAACCATTCGTGCAAAGACTCCCGAAACCAAGCCGATGCCCCGCCCTCTTCAAAGATGACCAATAGCGTGGCCGCACCTTTTTCGTAACGGACAAGCCGGGGTGTTTTTCGCAAGCCTGTGATGATGGACGAGGGCAAGGGTGCAGTGCTATCCTGTTCAGCAATCGTAATATCCCCGGCAAGGCGGAAAGCCATCACCATGGATGTGCTGGGCAAAATCCGGTTTTCCATCCCCCCATCGCTCGCCACGATCATAAAGGCCTTGATGTAAGGCCTCAATGCGGGGGAGGGAATGTATTTTTCTACCTTCATGCGAAATGCAATGTCGTAGAAACGTTCGTGCCAAACAAAAAGTTTGGCTTCCCTTGGGGGAACAATGTCCGGAGGCAAAAAAATCTTAAGGCAGCAACCGGAACAACGGATCGGCCGGCTGGTCCTCCATGGGCAGGACCTCGGCATGAAATCCAAACTCCTGCAGAATGTCGATCAGCACCTGCGGTTCCAGTTCGTCTGTTGAAGATTTCACGCGAAGGATCCGGTCGCAATCTTCCAGGTCGAAGGTGGCTTTGTAGTGCGAACACGTTTCATGAATGTGTTCGATCAACATGTTGGCGATGGCGCGATGCCGGACGTTGGTTTTAAAAACTTCGATCATCATTTTCTTGGCGTTACAAGTGATCTCAAAAGAAAATTGAACCTAAGTAAAAGCGAGCTGCCGACAGGCAGCTCGCTTCCCTCTATCCTTTGTTATTATTGTTGTCCTGATTGATCATCCAGGAGATTCCGAACTTGTCGGTAGCCATCCCAAAGTATGCGCCCCAGGATTGATCTGCCATCGGCACCACGGGCGTGCCTCCTGCCGAAAGTGCCTTGAACAGTCTATCGGCCTCCGCTTTGGAATCGGGACTCAGGCACAAGTGAATGTTGTTGCCCGGTTTCACCACTTGCCCCATCGACTCCACGGCGTCGGTTCCCATGAGCATGTTGCCACCGATCGGCAAGGATACGTGCATCAGACCTTTGGCTTCTTTGGGCGACATGCCTGCACCAGCCGGCGATTCATTGAAGCGTTGTATGAACGCAAATTCTCCGCCGAACACCGATTTGTAAAAGTTGAAAGCTTCTTCCGTGTTGCCCTGGAAATTCAGATAGGGATTTAAGATTACCATGGTATTAATTTTTAGGTTGATGGATCACGAATGGTGTTACACGCCGTTGTATTCACAAACCGCTCCAAAGCAGAAATGTTATGCGTGATAGCGATACAAAGATATTGGCGTCCGCTGCAACAGAGGGTGTCTGAACGCGGCAATTAGAGGGGTTGTTTGCGACACTTTTTCACTGGGGTGGCGTGAAGAAGTAAAATAGAACTCAAAAAGCCCCCATGGATCAGGGACGTTTCATACGCGGCTATTCATTCACAAGACCAGCTCATGATATAAACGCAACAAGGTTTTGTTTGCGTCGTCACACAGTCCCGGGTGCACCTTGGACGTTTGGAGGATCGTACTGCGTGTGGCCGTAAGCCAGCGAAAACGTTCGGCGATCGAGAGCGCGCCAATGGGACCGGCCGCGGAACCTCCTCGGCAGATGCGTTCGAAAGATTCGATGTGATTGTTCAATTCCATCAGGTCGACTTCGCCGCACAGGGCTTTGACCCGATCCGGGTTTAGGATGAAGCGGGTATCGAGAAACTTTTCATGCGAGCAATACAGGATCACGCCCACGTTGACGAACTCCTCTCGCTCGACACGGGGCACCACGCGGATGACGGCGTACTCAAACAAGTGACTCTCTTGCATACTGGGCTTCTTTTACAAAAAAATCGGAATGGGCAATGCGCGTGGTCAAAAATTGCGTATAGGCCTCGCGGTGTTTCTCAGGTGTTTCAAAGGGTGTGCCCTCCACCAACCACTCGTCGGGGATCAGGGCCACGATGTCGCGAATGCGGGCTTCGGTAAGCAACGCCGCGTACTCGGCGTTCACCGCGTCCAGTTCTTTGGCCTGGCGCAGCAGCACGTGATTCTTGACCAGCGGGAATGGTTTTTCAGGTTCTTCCCAACCATTCCAGGAATGATGAAAGTACAGCGATGCGCCATGGTCGATGAGCCACAGTTCTTTATGCCACCACAGCATATTGGTATTGCGCGCGGTGCGGTCCACGTTCATCAGCAAACTATCGAGCCACACAATCCGGGAAGCAAGCCGTGTGTCTACCGGTATCACCAACGAATCGAATGTGATGGAGCCCGACAAATAATGGAGTGCCAGGTTCAGACCCACGCTGGCTTTTAACAGGTCTTGTATTTCTTCGTCGCCTTCAATCCGTCCGAAGGCGCTATCGAGGTTGGCGAAAACTATTTCGGGAACCCGCAGGCCCAGGATGCGCGCGATCTCGCCGCCGACCAGTTCGGCAATCAAGGCCTTGGAGCCTTGGCCCGCGCCCCGAAACTTCAGTACATAAAGAAACTGGTCGTCGGCTTCGGCGATGGCCGGCAGCGACCCGCCTTCGCGCAACGGCGTGACGTAGCGGGTTACGTTTACGGTTCTCAATTGAGGATGGTCGTCCTTCATAGAATGCAAGGGATTCAGCTTGGGCTGGACAAACGTCTAAAAATACAACGAAAACGGGTATGCTGGGTAAAGGCCTGCATACTCTGCTAACTCGCCGCCGGGTAAAGGTTGACGTCCAGGAACTCGTTTCTGAATTTTCCCTGGGGATCATACCGGTTAAAAAGTTTCCGGGCGTCATCCAGCTTTTCGATGCGCGACTGCAACACCGCTGGTGCCAGGGTGAACAGCTTGCCCCAATGCGGGCGGGTGCCAAAGGGTGCGAGTTGTTCTTCAATGAGCGGCAGCACGCTCATCACGCCATCCCAATCCTGCTTCCAGGTGGTGTGCAACGCCACGGCATCGCGTTTGTAGCAAGGGCTTAGCCAGAGGTTGTCGGCGGCGATGGTGCGGATCTCGGAAATAAAGATGTACGGGGCGATCTTATCGTGAAGCTTTTCCATCGCCATCATGGCTTCGTAGCCGTGTTCGAGCGGCACAAAATATTCGGCCTGCAGTTCTTTACCGGCGCTGGGTGTGAACCCCATTTTAAAGTGGGGCAGCCTTTCAAACCACGGGCCTGGGATGCCCATTTGTTCGGTGCAATTTCCCGCCGGCTGGTCTTCGATGGGGTGCATGTTTTGCGTCGCGAGTTTGGCCCCGTAAAACTCCGGTGCTATCGCGGGGGGTACGCCATCCTCTACGCGGCTTTTGATCCAGACCTCGTTCACGTTTTTGTTCTTCCAATCCGTAAACAAGCTCACGCTATAGCCGCTGGACATGATCTCGAGAAAATTATTTTCTAACGCCTGCATGGGCAGGTTGCGATACACCACTTGCTGCATGTTGAACGTCGGTTGAAGTTGCAGCGTCACCTTCGTGACCACCCCAATCCCGCCTAACCCCACCACAGCGCCGTAGAACACGTCGCCATCTTTTTCGGCCGACAGGTGTATGATCTCGGCATTGCCGTTCACAAATTCGATCGCGATAACCTGCGTGGCCAGGTTTCCATTTTTTACGCCCGAGCCATGGGTGGCCGTCGCGATGGAACCCGCAATAGAAATGTGAGGCAACGATGCGAGGTTGTGCAATGCAAACCCATTCTCATGCAGGTATTGACATACTTCGCCGTATTTCACACCAGCCTCCACGGTGACCGTACCGGCTGTTTTGTCGAGGGAAACGATTTTGTTCAGGTCTCGCAGCGAGATCTGGTTTTCCGTGCTGTCGGCAATGCGGTTGAAGGAGTGGCGCGAACCCAAGGCACGCACCTTGTCGCATTGCCGCACCGCCGCCTGCACTTCTTCGACGGTTTTAGGATAGAACACATTGCCGGTGCTGTACTCCAAATTGCCCGACCAGTTGGACAGCGGTTTTTTATCGGGCGAACAAGCTACCAGGCGCGATAAAGCCGTGCCGGCCACCAAAGCGGTTGATGCTTTCAGAAATGATCGTTTATCCATGGGTGTACTCTTTTAAGCTTGGAAGACCGGTCTTCATTAACAAAGATGCAAAAATCGAAAGCAATCCAAATGACCCGCCGCACTTATTCAGCGGACCTTGCCGCGCAGCTACCGCACATCCATTCCGCCTTGCCTCTCGTGTATTCCGTTTGTGAAGGCGATTCCCTTTAGAAACATTTCGGTATCTTTATTTTTCACAAAAAACTCAGCCATGAAAACCTTCGTCACCCTTTGCCTGCCCCTCCTCTTGTTGCTCACCTTGTCGTCGCATAGACCTCCTGAAAATAAAGCGAGCGAATGGATCAGTCTCTGGGATGGCAAAACATTCGACGGTTGGAAAGTCGCCGAACATCCGGGTACGTTTACCATCGCCGATGGCGCGATCGTGGTGAATGGCGATCGTGCACATTTGTTCTATGAAGGGCCGGTGATGAATCACACGTTCAAAAATTTTGAATTCAAAGTGAAGGTCATGACCACACCCGGGTCGAATTCCGGCATCTTTATTCACACGACCTACCAGGAAGACGGATGGCCCTCCAAGGGCTACGAGATCCAGGTGAACAATACCCATACCGATTGGCGCAAGACCGGCAGTGTCTATGGCATCCAGGATGTTAAAGTTGCGCCAGCAAAAGACAACGAGTGGTTCACGCAAAGCATTACCGTGCAAGGCAAAAAGATCACGATAAAGATCAACGATAAAGTGATCAACGAATACACCGAAGGCGAAAATGGCAAGCTTTCCTCCGGCACGTTCGCCTTGCAAGGACACGATCCAAAAAGCAAAGTCTATTACAAAGACATCCTGGTGAAACCCCTGCCCGACTGATCGGGCACTTCACTCTTTTCCCGTTAAAAAAATTATGATAAGGGCCTGACAAATTTCAGGATCACTTCGGCCATGTCGTGTGGCGACGGCGTTGAAAAGAGCTCCTGTTCTACCAGGAGGAGATGGCGCGAGTAAAAGTCCGGATCGCTCGTGGGTTCTTTTGGCGTGAACGCCGGTGAGCAAAGCAGCATGTGAAACTCTCCGTCGCGCACATCAAACGTGACCGTCTGGAGAATGCCGTTCTCCGAAGGATCCGAATATTGCAGCAACAACGGAAAATCAAACAACTCGAAATCCTTCAAGTCGGGTACGAGGTTCGCGTCAAAATATTCATATTTCAGGATCTGGCCGGCGGGCAAAAGTGCCTTGAGGCTTTCAAGTTTGTTGAACATCACCTGGTAGGGCACATCGTCATCGTTGAATTGGGCGATGGGCACCCACTGTTGGGTGGTGAGTTTTAGAAATTGAAGTGCCGTGCGGCCGATGGTGAGCTTGTAGTCGAAATAGGCATAGCCGGGAACAAAATATCCCGGATAAAAATAGCGGAGCCCCTGCATTTTACAGAAATCCATTTTCCGGTAAATGAGGTATTTCCCCAGGCTGTATTTTTTGTATTCCGGATCGTACACGGAGGTAATGCCCATGGCGCTGTGCAAGCCCAGGTCAAAAAAACCAACGGCGATAAGCTTTTCACCGTCGTGTACCGTTATCTCATAGGTATTGTAGATCGTATTCACCGCGCGCTTGCCAAACAGCAACTGGCCCAACGAGGCGGAAGGCTCGAACGCCAGCGGCTGCCGGTAGCGGTGGTAGAGCGCTTCGTGCTCGGAAGTGAGTACCGCCGGTTGAATGCGGGTTTGAAAATTTTTGTTCTGTTTGAACAATTTTGCCTGGGCACTGTCTTTACCAAAATCGTCGAGCGCTACACGCAGCCATATGGCGCTGTACATTTGGTCCGAAAAATGCAGGAAGTTGGTGGTGAAGATGGTTTGGCCCATCCTAAACCAGCCCCGCGCCAGGTAGGCGTCCAGCGCTTGCGGATCTAAATGGTCGGGGTGCTCAACCTGGGCGAACATAGCGGAGTTAAAAAATAGCGCGTGACAATCATCAAAAAGGCATCGAATGCGTAAATATAATGTACGGGAATAATTTTCTCCGGATTTCGGAATACAACCGAAAAATTGGCAGAATCCTTGATTTGATCTGCTTAAACCTCGCCCCTTCAACCCAGTCTAACCTATAAAATAGTGCAGACGCAAATAAAGAAGACATAAATAGCGAAGCCATGAAAGTAACGAAGATCATATGCCTCATAGCCTATACGCTTGCCGCCGGGGCACTCCCGGCGCAGAACAGCGTGGCGCAAGATTCCACAGGCCTGCCCGGCGACAATTTCAGCCTGGAAGGCGCCTTGGAAATGTTCAAAAAAGCCGGTTCGCCGCAAGAATTCGAGCGTTTGATCAACACCGAAAACAACGGGGTGAACAACCTGGACCTGAACGGCGACGGCGACATCGACTACATCCGTGTGATCGATAAACGCGATGGCGATAATCACGCCTTCGTTCTCCAGGATGCCATATCCGAAACCGAGAGCCAGGACATTGCCGTGGTGGAAGTGGAGCGAAAGGGAAATCAAGACGTGGTGCTCCAAATCGTCGGTGACGAAGATATTTACGGTGAGCAATTGATCGTGGAGCCCCAATCAACCCAGGCCAGCCAGCCTGAGCCGGCTGCAGCGGTAGCGCCGCCGGTAGTCGTCAATGTTTGGGGTTGGCCTGCCGTGCAATACATCTATGGCCCCTCGTATACAGTGTGGGCTTCGCCGTGGGGTTGGGGTGGATGGCCCGGGTGGTGGCACCCTTGGCGCCCGTGGGGCTGGCATCGATTCTATGCGTATTGCTCGCCATACCGTCCGTATTATCGCGTCGTGAATTATCACCGGGTTGTGTATGCTCACCGCATGTATTCGCCAATGCGGTCGACCTCGGTTATCGTGCGAACCCGTACGGGGCCGGCGGTCACGCACTATCGCTACACGCGGGCGGTTTACCATCCGGCCAGTAGCCGTTACGTGAACACGCGAAACACCGTCCACGGAACGTACGGTCGAACACGAACCACCACCTATCAGGGAACCAACGGGCGGACACGAACCACTACCTATCAGGGAACCAACGGGCGGACACGCACCACAACGTTTCACCCAACCAACGGACGGACGCGAACCGCACCGGTCCATGTCACCAACGGCCGGACACGAACCACGGTCGTTCACGGAACCGGCGGCCGATCACACGCCTCAACACCGCATGCAACCGGTGGCCGCGCACGATCCGTACGAGCGCCATCGCATCATTAAGAAATAAGCAGAAAGGCATCCACCACGACGGGTGCCTTTTTTTTATTTCATGACGCTATCCAGGAAAGCAAATAATTTTGTGCGCACTTCTTCCGTGTCGAACATTTCACCAAAGTGCGGAGCACCTTTCACGACCGTCAACTCGTTTCTAACATGTGCCAGGTCCAGATAGGATTTGAGGAGATACGATTGCGTAGGCGGAACGTCCTGGTCCTTTTCGCCGTGAACAATAAAAAACGGCGGGTCGTTTTTATCGACATAGGTCACGGGACTGGCCGTGTTGCTGAGATCGGGACGTTTCACCGGCGAAGCGCCAAGCAGTTTTCCGACAGGCGTTTCGTCGGGCACATTGGGATCCGCGCCTCCGTAGAAAAGTAAAAAGTTGCTGGGGCCATAAAAGTCCAGCACCGCTTTGATCGGGAACGAAGGCTTTTTATTCCCGGCATAAAAACCAGGTTGGTTTTGGTTGTTCGACAGGGCCAACAGCGATGCCAGGTGTCCACCGGCAGAGAAACCCATCAGTACAAATTTATTCTTATCGAACTTGTAGGTCGCCGCATGGTTGTACAAGTATTCGACCGCCTGGTTGCAATCCTGGATCTGTGCGGGGAACACCGCCGTCGTGCTGTGCCGGTAGTCGATGGAAGCCAGGGCATAGCCTTTTTCCAGGATCGTGCGGATGGTGTTTTTCATATATCCCATGTCCGCATATTTATCGTTCAACATCCACGCGCCACCATGCACCCAGATCACTAGGGGCGTGTTGGCAGTGGCTTTGGCGGGGAGGTAAATATCCAGCAAATGCTTTTTCAGTGTATCGTTCGCGTAGGCGATGTTTTGATGCATGACCGTACCCGCGGGGAAGATCGATTTTATCCGGTCGGGCTGCGCGACAACGTTTAGGGTAATGCAAAAGAAGACGAAAGCAGGGAAAAGCGGTTTCATATGCATACGGGTTATGGATATGAAATGTAGGAAATTGGGTCCTGAAAAAAATCAGCCCGTCGTTTTTTTGTTACGGGCGGGTCTGGGATGGGCGCAGAGCAGCCGTGTTCCCTTGGACTAATTGATTTTATAAGCCTGTGTAGACCTCAGGTTCTTCAAAATGGACTCAATGTCCTCGCGCAGTTTTTTATAGTTTGCGGCTTTACAGAGATAGTCTGAAGCGCCCAGTTCCAAACATTGCACGACTTCGTGCTCGGTGCTGGAGGTGGAATACATCACCACGGGGATCGTTTTCAAATTCTCGTCACGGCGAATCTCCATCAGGCATTCCTTGCCATTGATGAGGGGCATGTTGATGTCGAGGAAAACAACATCGGGGAGGACGATCGCTTCTCGAAGTACCCTCAGGGCCTGAAGGCCATCGGCGGCATACAGGAACAGGATGGAGCGATCGATCTCGCGCAAAATTTCTTGAAACATTTCGACGTCGTCTGCATCATCATCAGCATACAACACACAGATCTTTTTCTCCATTTTTTCGACACCAGAGAACGGACTATAGACGGGGGTTCTCTCCTTTCCCTGCAAAAATAATATTTTCGCGAACGGAAATCTAGTGCCGACCAAATCTATACCTGAATAAATAAATCATCCCAGTCCTGTAGATACAACAATTGTCGGTCGCTGTAACACCTGCAATCGATAAAGCCCGGCTCTAGGAAGACTTTGTTCTGGCTTTTTTCAGACGAGCTTGTTCCGCGGCAGACTCATTGCCTTCCCGCACGTTTTGGGGTGTCGATGTTTCCTGGCGCCGGGTATCGTAGGAGGTGAACTTCCGGTCGTCGTTGCTTCCTCTGGTGGAGGGCGTCACGCGTTGGTGATCGTTTGGATTTTTAGGTGCCTTTTTCATGGTGATCGTGAAATTGGGTCTTTGATACTTACCACAATTTCATGCCACATGCTGATCCTCAAAGCCGGCTTCAACGACGCGCTTTTCTTGTGGCGCTGGGGCAAATTTTCCGGGCGCCCTGGGTATTTTTGCCCACAGGCTAACCGGCCGTCGAATAATTTGTATTTCTGAAATACATTTTGGTTTGATCGCATGAACTATTTACGGACTTTCACCCGCAAAACCCCCGATAAATGATCACCCGAATCTGGCATGGACGAACCGCTCTGAAGAACGCAGCGTCCTATCTTCAATTTCTCCTCAACGAGGGCACACGGGAATACCTGCAAACACCCGGCAACCTGTCGGTCAAAGTATGGCAAAAGATGGACGCCGATTGCTGTCATTTTTGGACGGTAACGGAATGGACGGACATCGAGGCGATTAAGAAGTTTGCAGGAGAGGATTATAAAAAGGCGAAGTATTATCCGGAGGATGAGGGGATATTGTTGGAGTTTGAGGAGGGGGTGGAGCATTGTGAGAGTTTTGTCGTGAGGGGATAAGTCAGGAGCCAGGAGCCAGGAGCCAGAAGCCAGGAGCCAGCAGTCAGTAGCCAGTAGTCAGTAGCCAGTAGCCAGTAGTCAGTAGTCAGTAGCCAGTAGTCAGGGTGCGGGTTGGGGTGCGATTGGGGGGAGTTTTTTGGGGGTGGTGAAATTTAATTGGGGGAGTGCCGTTTATTTTTTGTAAAATAGGATTATGAGCAAGATCAAGGTATTGTTGGCGGATGATCATAAGATCATCCGGATTGGGTTGCGGGGGATATTGGAGCGCGAGGAGGATATGGAGGTTGTGGGGGAAGCCGAGAGCGGGGGCGAGGTGTTGGATATGCTTCAAAAAACCGTGACGGATGTGGTGTTGATGGACATCGACATGGGGCGGAGCAATGGAACGGAGACTACCCGGAAGGTGCGGGCCATGTTTCCGGATGTCCGGGTGCTGGCCCTGACGATGCATGAGGAGGCGGAGCATATCATCTATATGCTGGAGGCTGGCGCGAGCGGGTATTTGCTGAAAAATGTGGGACGTGACGAATTGCTTTCCGCTATCCGTACCGTTGTACAGGGAAACAGTTATTTCAGTCATACGGTGTCGGCTACATTGTTGAAGGCCATTACCGATCTGAAAAGCAAGCCCTCTTCTGCATCCAAACAGAGTTCGGGGTCGCCCCTCTCCGATCGCGAGATCGAGGTGCTCAAGCTCATCGCCCAGGAACACTCCAACGGCGAGATCGCAGAAAAGCTTTTCATCAGCATCCGGACAGTGGATACACACCGCAGAAACATCCTGGAAAAATTACAGGTAAAGAATACGGCGGGGCTTGTCAAGTACGCTATCGAAAAAGCGCTTATTTAGGCTGTTTTTCCTCGTGGGCTACGAGAAATGCGCAGTCGCTAAGAGAATTGCGTAGTGCGCTAAGCGTTTTACCGGTTTTTTAAAATACGCTTTTATACTCTACCCTGTTGGATTGGGATGAGCCAACTTTAGGCATCATTTCAAACCCCCAGCGTATGAAGACCGAGGTCCGCAAATCCGACGAAGAATTGATCACCGCCATCCTGGCAAACGACACCGATGCCCTTGGCGAATTGTATAACCGCTACTACAAAAAAGTTTTTCAAAAGTGTCTCTCGTTGGTAAAAGATCCCGACGAAGCGTTTGACCTGGCGCAGGAAGCTTTGTTGAAAGCATTCGACCATCTCAAGAATTTCCGGAAAGATTCTTCCTTCTCCACTTGGTTATATATCATCGCACACCGCCATTGCCTTTTGGCGCTGCGAAAGAAAAATAAAAACGGCGTGCAATCCAACGAAGTGTTGGATGACGAAGCCGACCGTCTTGCCGAAAACACCGACGAAGCAGAACATCGCATCGAATCGGAGGCCATCATGTTTAGCCTCATCAACCAGTTGCCCGAAGCCGACAGAGAATTGCTCTTCCTGAAATACCGCGAAGGCGAATCCATCGAAGCGCTGCAACAAAAATTGCAGCTTTCCACCAGCGCCATCAAAATGCGTCTGAAGCGTTCCAAGGAAAAACTGAACAACGTCTATGTGGTAGCCCTTAGCGTTGGCCTAGCGGAAGCGTTGGCCATGTTGGCATAATGTGACTTTCTTGCTTTTCTCGCTCTAAAGAAAAATGGCAGTATGACCAAGACCATTCTCTATCCTTTCCGGATCGATCATGATTTTCGCATGGGCTATGCCTGGTCTGCCGAATTGGCGCGCCGGCTGCGAGGCCGTCTGTCGCTATTCACCACAGTGACTGAATCTACAGGGGAATCATTGGAGGAGGTCTACCATTCGTTGGCCGATGCGCAGGGTTTTTATGTGAAAAATTTCCAGCTGCTGCAGCTCCGGCTCAAACCCGTGCGGTCGGAACGAAATTTTCTAAAGGGCGAATTCCTGCCCACGTTTCGCGACTTCGTAAGCCGCGATCTACCACACATCCTGGTCCTGCCCTCCCATATTTTTCCCAGCGATGTCATCAAAGAATACATCGTTTCCGGTCAGCCGCTCGCCGTGCTGCCGTCTGTCCAAAACCCGGAAATCCCCGCTACGCGGAGAGACCGCTCACAATGGTTCATCGGCATGTTGAAAGACGTTGCCCTGTATAACGTGCCCGCATCGTTCTTTGTCACCATCAGCGAAGACCAGGGCCTTTTCAATTCCATTGCGGCATTTTTCAGAAAATAATTTCCTTCGAAAAAAAAGCCACTCATCCCTGAGTGGCTCTACCCTACCTAACCCTGCAAAACTGTCTCCTATTTTCTCGGGCGCATTCGTATTTTCGTTAACGCCCTTTGTTTCCTTTTTGATGGCCCACCGGGGAAAAAGTCACAGCACCAGCTAATTTTCTTATTGACCGTTTGTATGCGAGAGTGCCCGCCGTGCCGTTTCCGGTGTATATTTTCCCTATTTTAGACAGC
This sequence comes from Chryseolinea soli, assembly GCF_003589925.1. Taxonomy (NCBI): domain Bacteria; kingdom Pseudomonadati; phylum Bacteroidota; class Cytophagia; order Cytophagales; family Fulvivirgaceae; genus Chryseolinea; species Chryseolinea soli. Next base: position 737,614 of record NZ_CP032382.1, read on the forward strand.
AAAATCGAGAACCCCCGCATGAAGATAAAACCCAACCGGTTGCAGGCCACTGGCATCTACGTATTGCTCGTGCTCTCCATTTTACTGGTGATCGTGAGTGCCTACATCACGCACTACAACACGGTTGAAAAAGAAGAGTCGACCAAAACGGTGATCCGTCGCTACCGGTCCATCGAGTCGGCTACGAAGCTGCTTTCGCTGATCCATGACATGGAGTCGGCGCAAAGGGGCTATATTCTTTCCGGCGACAGCGTTTTCCTTACGCCGTACCAACAGGCCCAGGGCGCGATCTCAACCGAAACCAGCATCCTCAAGAAGCTGATCAACGACAACGAGGAGCAAACCCGCTTCCTGGAAGGCGAGATCCTGCAGGTCATTCGACAGCGATCGGAAGACCTGGACAATGGGATCCGCATCTATAATGCTCACGGCAAAGACAGCGCCGATCACCGCATAAACATCAAGACGGGGCAGACCCACATGGACGCGCTGCGCATTTTGGTGGAAGACCTGGTGCGCCGGGAACGTCTGCTTTTGGCGCGGCAAAATGAGACGCTGGAGAAGAACATGAGCGTGGAGGACACCGTGCGCTTCATCGCTTTCTCGCTCATCGGCCTCACTTCGCTGGTGGCGCTGATCGCGTTGATCGAACGGCAGCGAAGCATCAAAAATCTTGTCGAAACGCTAAACCGGGCCAACGAAGCGTTGGAAGAAAAAGTGCAGGAACGCACCAAGCAGTTGGTGGAAGCCAATGCCGCCAAAGACCATTTCCTCGGCATCGCATCGCACGATCTGAAGGCGCCTTTGTCGGGGATTCTCCGTCTCATTGAGGTGCTGAAATTGGAAGGGTCCATGCGCGCAGAAAAAGACCAGGAATACCTGAACTATATGGAGGACGCCTGCCACGACATGCTGCGCCTCATCCTAAACCTGCTCGACATCAACCGGATCGAACGCGGGGCCACACCCATCGTGAAACAACCGGTGGATGTGGGTAAGCTTATGGCCAAACTGGAAAATGAATTTTCGCACCAGGCCCGGCTGAAACACATTGACTTCAAGGCCGGGACGATCTCGGGCCTGCTCAACACGGATGCCGATGCGTTGTCGCGCGTGTTGGAAAATCTCCTTTCCAACGCCATCAAATTTTCGCCGCGTCACCGGGTCGTACAATTGCATGCAGAAAAAAATGCCGATGGCTTTCGCTTCGCGGTCACGGATGAAGGGCCCGGGATCCCGGAAGAAGATCTTCCTTACCTGTTCGGAAAATTTCAAAAGCTTTCGAATAAACCTACCGGTGGTGAAGGCTCAACCGGTCTGGGATTGTCCATCGCCAAAGAACTGACCCATCTGTTAGGGGGAAAAATTACGGTCGCCAGCGAATTGGCTAAAGGAACGGTATTCACGGTAACCATTCCTGAAAGTTGAATGAAAGCCGTTAACGCTGGACAAATCGCAGCGTGTTCCCATCGGGATCATCCACATAGAACTCCCGTGTTCCCCAGGTTTGATCCGTAGGGCCCTGGTGAACCGGTGAATCCCTTTTTGCTTTCGCATTCAACCCGCGCGCTACATACTGTTGAAAAAGCTGATCGATGTTTTGAATCAGAATGCATGCTACGTTGCCAAAGGTACCATCGCCGGAATAGCTAGACAGGTGCAACTCGGCGCCTTCACGACTGAGAATGCTATAGGAAGGCGACCCGGTGTCGGGCCACGTTCCATGGTGCTTGAAGTCGAGCACTGTGGTGTAGAAATCCAGTGATCGCTTCATGTCACTGCATCGCATGGAAGGGATAATGTTCATGGTATGGGCTTTCAGGATGGTCAAGCAAGATCACACCGTGACCTCTAGTTTATTGTACTTATTCCTATACTCCACCGGGGTTAGTCCCGTGATCTTTTTGAAGATCGTGCGGAACGCTTTCGTATCGGTGTAGCCCACATCATAGATCACTTCGTTGATGTTTTTACCGCTCGTTTCAAAGTCGCGTTTTGCGGCTTCGATCTTTATGCGTTGAATGTATTCCATCACGGTGTTGCCGGTAGCCTTCTTGAACCGGCGTTCGAAACTTCTTCTGCCCAAGGCAAATTGATGAGAGAGTTTATCCACGGTGATGCGGTCCTGGTAGTTGCCTTCAATAAACGCCTGTACTTGTTTGATGGGTTCGTCCTGGTGCGACTTCTGTCCTTCAAAAATAATGAACGGCGATTGGCTTTGACGGTCGATGTCGATCGCATAGGCTTTGGAAGCAAGCACGGCGACGTCGCGGCCAGCCATTTTTTCCACGAGATAGAGGATCAGGTTGAGGTATGAATACGCTCCTCCACTGGTATAGACGCGATCTTTTTCGGTGATGATCTTATTGTCCATCAGGTTGATCTGCGGGAACATTTGCCGGAACGCGGAGGCCATCATCCAATGGGTGGCGCAGGGCTTATCGTCCAGGAGGCCCGTGAAGGCGAGAAAGAATGCGCCCAGGCACAAGCTGGCTACCGACGCACCTTGTGCGTATTGCGTTTTGATCCAGGGAATAAATTCGGCGTTCATTTCCATGGCTTGCTTCTGGTCGCCATGCACAGAGGGGATAATAATGAGATCGGTCTTCTTTACATCCCGGATCAGCACATCGGGTGCGATGGTAAAAAGTCCGTTGCGCTGACTGGTTCCTTTTTCGACGCCTACCAACTGCACGGTAAACAGGGGCGCTCTACCGAGTTGATTCAGAAAAACATTCAGCTCTGAAAAGATCTGGTGACTCCCTTCGATGTTCACCAGGCTGGTATGGCCACGCGGTACGAGAATGGATATGTGTTTCATGATAGTAAAGATAAAACAATGTTCGTCCCTAAATCAATCCTGTCGGGATTCGCCTTGCAATTGACGGAATCCCCCCTTTTCATTCCCGTCATGACGCCCCAACTTTGTATCATCAACAGAGACTGATCCAAACAGCGAAAAAATATGGCCAGCATCAACTCCTACCTCACATTTTCCGGCAACTGCCTCGAGGCGATGACCTTCTACAAGGAGTGCCTGGGCGGTGAGTTGGTCTTGCAAACCGTAGGCGAATCACCCTTTGCTGCGTTCATGCCGTCGCATATGAAACACTATGTGCTCAACTCCACGCTCACCAACGACACGCTGGTGCTGATGGGTTCGGACATGGTTCCGGAGACCGGGCTTTCGCGGGGAAACTCCATTTCCATGATGCTCCACTGCAACAGCGAAGAACAGGCCCGCACCTATTATTCGCGTCTCGCGGCCGATGGCGTACCAACGCATCCCCTGGAAGACACGTTTTGGGGCGCCGTCTTTGGTGATCTCACCGACAAATTCGGCAACCACTGGCTCCTTTATTTTGAAAAAAAATCTAATGCTTAACTTTCTTATCAACTACACTCAAAAAACCTTATTGTCATGAAAACAATCAACATTCTGTATTGGGTATTCACCGGGCTCTTCGCCGCCCTGATGATCTTTTCCTCCTTCTCCAATATCGTCACGGCACCCGACGCTGTGGAATTGATAAAAGCAAAATTGGGATATCCCACTTATATCATTCCCTTTCTTGGAGTAGCCAAATTGCTGGGCGCCATCACCATCCTCATTCCCCGCTTTCCGCGACTGAAGGAATGGGCCTATGCAGGGTTGATGTTCGACCTGATCGGCGCAACCTATTCGGCATTCGCGATCGGCGAAGCAGGCGCTGCATTCATGTTCATCTTTGTCGCCCTGGGGTTTATTTCCTATTACTTCTATCGCCGGAGAGAAACGATGATGGCGGCATCGAAATAATTTTTCGCTATTCAAGCATCACACGACATAAGAACCGGTATCCACGCCGGTTCTTTTTTATTTACTGATCTTTAAGACTCTTTGCGGGATTGGCCATCGCGGCCTGAATCGACTGCCCCGCAATGGTGGCCAGTGTAGCCACCAGCACGATCACCCCCGGCAACACGATCATCCAAACCTGCACGTCGATCTTATAGGCAAAAGTTTGCAGCCACTGCCGCGTTAAATAGTAGGCCAGCGGGAAGGCCAGCACACAACTGATGACGATCAGCCTGATGTAGGTCTTCGAAAGCATCACCAAAATATTCCACACCGAGGCGCCCAATACTTTGCGCACGCCGATCTCCTTTGTGCGCTTCACCATCGCCAGCGACGCCATACCAAAAAGTCCCAGGCTGGCCACGGCGATGGAAATGATACTAAAAAGATTCAGCAGGCGGGCAAAAAGCTCGTCGGCCTGGAATTGTTCACCAAAAAAACGATCCATGAAATAATAAATGAACGGGTCGTTCGGATAATGTTTATGCCACAGCGTCTGTAAGTTCTGGAGATATTCACCCTGGCGTGACTGGACATAGAACGTGTAATAGCCATATTCATTCGGATGGCGATGGTAGAACACGATCGGGTCTACGGGCTTGTGTACCGATTCATGATGATAATCTTTCCAGACACCGATAATCGTTGCCTTGTCGTGCGCGGCGTTCATGATGCTGGTGTTTACCGCATCGGTCGGATTGTCGTAGCCCAGGGCGCGCGCGGCTGTCTCGTTGATCATGCAGGTGAGGCCCGTTTCACTTTCCTGGAAGTTGCGCCCCCCAAGCAGTGTGAGGCCGAAGGTTTCCTGGTAGCCTTCGTCGATCCACATGACCCAGAAGGATTGCTTTTTTATATTGGAAGACCCCACGGCGTGAATGTCTTCGTCATGGAAGCGGATCTCCTGTCCGGGGATATTCATGGAAGCGGTGCCCGACCGGAAAGCGGAATGCTGCATCACGTCGTTTCGGAAAGAGCGATAGCGTGAACGCCGCAGCGAGTCGGAGTTGGTTGAGGCGGGTGCGCGCAGGGTGATGGTGTGGCTGGTGTTAAAACCCGAATCGAAGTTGCGCATAAACCTGAGCTGCCGCCCCGCGATCAGCGTGATGCCAATGATGGCGACGGCCAGGAAAAGCTGGAAGACCATGAGGCTATGCTGCAGCACGTTCGCTTTGCCCCTGCCAATGCTGAGTTTGTTCTTCAGGATGAGGGCCGGTTTGTAGCGCGAAATGAAAAGGGCTGGATAAAAAGCAATCAGTGTCGTGCCCGTCACAAAACCCGCAAAGTATAGGGCCCACGTAGTGGGTTCGGTTGGACGGAAGGCGATGTTTGTGAAGAGCAAGTTGGCAAACGGACCCGAAAAAAGCAGGTAGAGGCCTGCCCCCAGACCAAAGGTGACGCTGGAAAGCACGACGGCCTCCAGCAGGAACTGTCCGCTGATGGCCGAGCGCGAAGCCCCGAAGACCTTGCGCACTCCGATCTCGTCCGCACGCTCCAGGGAGCGGGCCAGCGACAGGTTCACATAGTTGATCCACGCGGCCACCACAATGAAGATCGCCAGCGAGATCAATGCAAACAAGATCGTCTTGCTGATGGCCGGTTTGGCCTCGCCTGACAACGCGCCGGCTGAGGTGTGCAGGTCTTCATAGGCGCTCAATGCATAGCGCGCCGTGTGTCCCCGCTTCTCCAAGGTCGTAATATGCTTGTTGGCCATCTCGGTCAGTTCGCGGTCGATGGCGCCGATGTCGGTCACGTGGTCTTTCAGCTTCACGTAGGTAAAGGTCCATGGTGCGTTGAAGTCACCGTCGCGCGAGATCCATCCATAGTAGGGCATGGTCGACCAGGAGAGGAGAAAGTCAAATTCCAGGGAGGTGTTGGCGGGGATATCTTCAAACACGCCGGTCACCGTGAACGGCAGGCGCTCGTTGAAGTACAGGATCTTCCCCATGGGGTCGGCGTCGCCGAAATAGACGCGGGCTTGCGATTGAGAGATCATTACCGAACTGGGCGGCGTCAGCGATTGATCTGCCGAGCCGCTGATGAGCTTCAGGGGGAAAACTTTCAGGAACGAGCTGTCGACGTAGAGCATGTTCTGATCTACGATGCGCACATCTTCGGTAAAGATATAGGCCTTCTCATTATACACCCGCGTCACGGCCTCCACCTGGGGTGCGTAGGCGTGCATCAGCAGCGCTGTGCGATCGTGCGTGCGTGCACTTTGCAAGACGGGCTGGCCTTGTTGGTACTCGAAATAGTCGACGCGGTAAATGCGGTCGCCGCCCGGGTAAAATTTGTCGTAGCTAAGCTGGTAGCCCACATAGTTCGTCAGCGCCAGGAACACGGCCATGCTGATGGACAGGCCGATCATGTTGATGATCGTGAAACGCTTGTGGCGAATGAGATTCCGGAGGGCGGTATTCCAATAATGTTTGAGCATCTGGGGGCGGGCTATATGGGAAGGTAAAATACCGAATTGAAATAATTCTTTATTATTTATTTTGAAATATGGCGGGAAAACAACGCCCGTTGGTGTGCGTCGGAACCCCGTCCCGTTAAAAAACATCGATCATTTGTCGATAAACTCGTATTTTGCGCCAGCATCCCGTAATGGATTTACACGGAACTATGAAAAAAATCGTCTTAGTTACTTTGTTCAATATGCTGATCGTCTCCCTTTCCCTGGGCCAGACCATCATAAAATATCCGCATTGCAATTGCCAGGAAAAGATCACCTACTCCAGCACCGAACCCAAAAGGCCGGACGGTCCCTACGAGTGGGTTTGCAACGATGTGGTGATTGAATCGGGCCAATTCAAAAACGGTTTGAAAGACGGCGCGTGGATCAGCAAAAGCAAACGGGGTGTCATCATCGGCCAGATCGAGTATACCGATGGAAAATTGAATGGTGCCTACGAACTCTTCCACTCCGACGGCACACCCAAGCTGGTGGCGCGCTTTGTGAATGGCAACCCGGAAGGCAGCTGGCAATACTTCAACGCAAAAACCAAAGTCATCAAGACCGGGAGTTATAAAAACGGGACCCCCGTAGGCGTTTGGACCATCTACGACAAGTTTGGCAAGAAGGTGTTGATGGAATACAATTTTGATCAGAAATCCGTCGCGCCCGAAACACTCGCCCCGTATTACAAGAACAACACCATGCTTCACGATGATCAAAGTGAAGAGTTCGTCCTCCTCTACTACCCTGACCGCACCCCCCGCGCTGAGGTGCAGCCCTTGGGTGGCTTTTTATTGGCCAACGACTATTTTGTGGAGTACATGACGATCCCGGCCGTGATGATGGATACCTATACCAACTACAACTTCCAGGTGAGCGTGAGCGTTGAAGCCAACGCCGTCAAGACCATCGACGTGCTTTTTGTAGACAAAGCGGAATACCATCCCCAGACGCCATCCCTATCCTACATCGTGTCGACCAATCCATCGGGAAAATTGCAACGGATAGACCACACGGTACTGAACCTGAAATACCTGAGGGGAAAGATCCAGGAAGCCATGAGCATTATGGGGCCTTGGGTGGGTACGTCGGGAAATCCGGTGGAGATCCAGGTTCCTTTTGTGCTGAACGATATCAAGCACTAGCCTGGGTTGGCCGGAAGCAAGAACATCATCCTGCTCCGACCGCAAGCGCCTTCAAAATTAAAGCTCATTCTGAGCGAAGACTCTTCACCGGGTTCATCAACGCTGCCTTTATCGATTGGAAACTCACCGTGATCAACGTGAGCAACACAGCCCCTAACCCCACGTAGAGGAATACCCATGCGGTAATGGTGATCCGGTAGGAATAGCTCTGCAACCAACTGTCCAGCGAATAGTAAGCGATAGGAATGGCCACGCCACAAGCCAACACGGTGAGCACCACAAAATCTTTGGACAGCATTTGCCAGAGGTTGAATACGGATGCTCCCACCACTTTACGGATCCCAATCTCTTTGGTGCGTTGTTCCGCCACAAAAGAAGACAGTCCGAAAAGTCCAAGACAGCTGATGAAAATGGCCAGTACCGAGAACACCGAAGCCAACTTGCCCACGCGTTCCTCCGAGGCAAACTTCAGCGCATATTGCTGATCGGCGAATTTATAATCGAACGGAACGGCGGGAATTATCTTTTTAAACACAGCCTCGATCTTGGGCATGGCTTCGCTAACGCTTACATTCGGATCGATCTTCATTACAAACCAGCCGTGATAACCCTGCACAAAATAAATAGCAGGTTCCATCGGCTCGAAGGGTGACTGCATGACCATGTCTTTGATCACGCCCAATATTCTGTAGTCGCGGTCCACGCCATAAGCATCATTTTTCCAATGCATGATCTGGCCGACAGGATTTTTTATATTCATGTATTTGATAGCCGCCTCGTTGAGCACGAATCCACTGGAGTCGGATGCGTATTCCTCGGAAAAGTCGCGACCGTCGACGAATTGCCATCCCACGGTTCGTCCGAAGGCATGTGAAACGGAAAGCGTGGCAAAATTTGCTTCGAAGGCAGGGTCCTTGCCTTGCCAGTCGAAGCCACCGTTGCCCGACCATGTTTCGGTGACCTGTCCGCCGGACTCGGCCACTTCTTTTACGACGCCGGTTTTTAGCAATTCGTTCCGGAGTGCTTCAGACTGGGTGAAGAATTCATCGGTTTTGCGTTGCACCATCACCAACCCTTCGCGGTCATAGCCGGTAGGGCGAGCTTTGGCGTACATCACTTGCTGGTAAATAATGATCGTTCCAATGATGAGCGATACGGAGACGGCAAACTGCAATACCACCAATACTTTGCGCGGCAAGGAGGCGAGCTTTCCCATCCGGAAGGTACCCTTCAGGGCACGGATGGCATTGAAAGACGAGAGGTAAAGGGCCGGATAGCTGCCCGCCAACACACCCGTGACGATACAAAAGAGAATACAGCCCATCCAAAACAACAGGTTTGTCCAGGGCATCTGCATTTCTTTCGACGTGAGGTCGTTGAACCAAGGCAAGGCCAGGGTGATCGCCACCAGGCTCAGCAAGAAAGCAAGGCCTACTACCAGGAACGATTCGCAATAGAATTGCCATACCAGTTGGCTTCGGATGGACCCTATGGATTTTCGAATGCCCACTTCCTTGGCTCTTTTTTCAGAGCGCGCCGTGCTCAGGTTCATGAAATTGATGCAGGCCAGGAGCAGTACAAAACCTCCGATCATGCCGATGATGCGCACCGACTGGATGGGTCCGTTCTGGGCCACACCATCCTTGAAGTCGGAGTATAAATGCCAGTCGGACATAGGATGGACCATCACCGATGGGCTGTACGCCAATTCAGCCTGCATCGCAGGGATGTTGCGGATCGCCCTGATCTCGGCCTCACGAATGTTCTCGTTTACATGGGCGATGGTAGTGTTCGGCGCGATCTCCGCATAGATGAGCAGGAAGTGGTTCGCCCAGCTTTGCTCCTTCATCCACGTGTTGTTGATCTCATTCAGCGACCAGGGCATCAGGAATTTCCAATCTTTGAATTGGGTGTTATACGGAAGATCCTCATACACGCCCGTGACCTTTACGTCGATCTTGCTATTGACCTGGATAATTTTATTCATCGCCTCCCCGGCGTCGCCAAACAACGCCTTCGCTGTGGAAGCGGATAACAAAACCGAATGCGGATCCTGTAATCCCAGACGTGTGCCCTCCACCATGTGTAACGTCAGCATGTCAGCAATTCCCTCGCCGGCATAACCACCACTTTGCGAAATGATCTTTTCACCAAAAGACAAAACATAGTCGCCTCCCCAGGTAGGGACGATGTGTTTGAAGTTGTTGCTATAATTGGTTTTCAGCTCTTCGATCAGCGGATGGGGAAGGTGGCGCTGGCCCTTCCAGGTCTTACCCTCAAAGGTACCCCCTTTCATGATCTGCACGATGCGATCGTAATTATCGTGATAGGTGTTGAACGACAATTCGTCGAACACCCACATACCGATGAGCATGGCCACGGTCATCCCCGCAGCCAGGCCACCGATATTGATGGCGGAATATCCTTTGTTTTTTCGGAGGTTGCGCAGGGCAACGGCCAGGTAATTTCTGATCATGACGTTAGAGGTTATGTATTAAACACGACGTACCCTGTCGCGATATACCAATCCTATGCCATGCTGAAATGCAGCCGTATACCCAAAAAAATCGATTACGAGGCCTGAATCGTGTTCACATCCAATCAAGCGTTGTGCGAAAACGATCATGGTCCAACCTATTCCGACCGCAAGCTCGCCGCCGGGTTTGCCAGGCCGGCACGGATGGCCTGGTAGCTGATGGTAATCAAAGCGATCACTACCGCCATCACACCCCCCAGCACAAAGACATCCCAGCTCAACTCTGTTTTATAAGTAAAGTCTTGCAACCATTTGTCCATCATATACCACGCCACCGGCGCCGCGATAACGATCGAGATGAGGACCAGTTTCACGAAATTGACGGTGAGCAACCGGAATATATTTTCCAGCGAAGCACCCAAAACCAACCGGATGCTGATCTCCTTTCCGCGCTGCTCGATCATGAAGGCCGAGAGGGCAAACAATCCCAAACAGGCTACGATGATGGCCAGCACGGCAAAGGTGGTGAAGATGTGGCCCATACGTTGCACGTCGTCGTACATGCGGCTGAAGCTTTCGTCGAGAAATGAATAGCGGATGGGTTGATGCGGGACCACACGCTTCCACACGGTTTCGATGGAGGCGAGGGTTGTGGTCACATCTTTAGCATTCAGCTTCACCGAAATGATATTGGGGCTGATCCCCAGCTTTAGTACCAGCGGACTTATATCTGAGCGGAAGCTGTCGAAATTAAAATCCTCCACCACACCAATGATGTTAAAGACTTCATAATTCATCATGCGCTTGCCAATCGGGTCGGTCAGGCCGAGTTCTTTGGCCATTTTCTGATTGATGATAACGGCCGAGGAATCCGAGGCCATGTCGCGGGAGAAGTCGCGGCCGGCGGCGAGCTTTAAGCCCATGGTCTTCACATAGTCGTGATCCACTTGCCAGAACTGGCCACCCACCGATTTGTCGATCTTGTTTCTGCCTTCCAACCAAAACATGTTACCATTCCGTTTTGTACCGTTGATGGGCAGGTAATCGCTGGCGCTGATACTTTTTACATCCGCTAATTGCAGCAGTTCGTCCTTGAGGGTCTGCAATTTATCGCCCAACGTGTTGGTGCCCTGGAGGAGCAACACTTGTTCTTTATCGAAGCCCACGTCCTTGGTGAGTATGTAACGCACTTGCCGGTAGATAACAAACGTAGAGATGATGAGGATGATGGACGTGGTGAATTGGAAGACGACCAACACACTACGCGTCGCTGCATTCTTGCTGCCCCGGCTGAGGTTGCCCTTCAACACCTGGATGGGTTTGAACGACGACAGATAAAACGACGGATACAAACCCGCCAGCAAACCGATCAAGACACAAGACACCAGCATGACCGGCGCCAACCACCACTCACCCCAGGGAAAGGAAAGCGACTTGGAAGCCAGCACATTAAAGTAGGGCAGGAATAACCATGCGAGGAGCAGTCCCAGCGCGAAGGACAGAAAACTGAACAACAGGGATTCAATCAGAAACTGGTTAATGATGTTGCTGCGGAAAGATCCCACGGTTTTGCGCAGCCCCACTTCCTTGGCCCGGTTGGCCGACTTGGCCGTAGACAGGTTGATGAAATTGATACAGGCAATCACAAGTATGAAAGCGGCAATCACTCCAAACAGCCACACGAAACGGATGTCGCCATGCGTTGGCACCGGATCACCAATCCCTGCATTGCGAAGATGAACGTTGGCAATAGGTTGCAATTCATACTGTATGTTTTTGGCCAATTGTTTTGCATCGGAGCGCCCTTGTTCTATCCAAAGGGGCAGCAGGTATTTCTCGGTGACCTTGAGGAGTTTCTCTTCCAATTGTTTTACGTCCGTGCCAGGGCGCAGCAACAAATACGTGGGGTAATTGGTGGCACCCCAATAGTTTTGTTCGCCATTCCAAAACTCGCGTTCTTTCATGGTGATGATGAACTGAAAATTAAAATGTGAGTTGGCCGGAAAATCCGCTATGACGCCACCGATCTTATAAGGTTGTTTTGTGTAATCGTTCACCACCATCAACTGGCCTACCGGATTCTCTCCCGGGAAATATTTGTCAGCCTTGCTTTTGGTGATGACCATCGTGTTGGGTTGATCCAGGCAATGCGCAAGATTGCCGTATACCATCGGCACCTTCAGGATCTCCAGCAACTCCTGGTCGGCAAACACAAACCCCTCCTCGTAGGTATTGTCCATCTGGTCGTCGCGCCGGATTTGGTTGCTTCCTGCACCGAAAAGTTCACCGGAGTTATACCGGCCGGCCTTCTCGATCTCTGGAAAATCGGCCTTGACCGCAGCGGCGAAGGGCGCTTCCATCCAAACACCGCGGTCGGTCTCACCCTTCTCCGTAAACACTTCCACGACCCGATAGATCCGGTTGCCATCGGCGTAGTGAAGGTCATAGCTCAACTCGTCGCGGATAAACAAGGCGATGAGCAAGCAGGCCGCAATGCCGAGTGCAAAGCCGCCGATCTTCACAAAGGAGTACATCTTTTGTTTGGCGAGGTTGCGCCATCCGATCTTGAAATAATTTCTAAACATAGCGTAGTGATTTGTTGACGTTGTCGATTTACGAATGGCAAACGGCCGCACATAGTGCAGTACCTGGTACCAATACTGCAGCTTGGCGCGCGCCGGCGTTGCCTTTCGCAGCATGGTCAGAAATTTCTCGTCCAGGTCGCCTTGCACCTCTTCCGCCAGGTCGTGACGAAGAAAAGCCAGGAGGAAACGCCGGGCGAGGCGGGGTGGTGTGTGTTGTTTATTCTCCATGTATTTTAAAGACCATCATGTCAGCTTGCCTGTTGCAAACCCCGGAAACTGTTTCCACAAAGCGATCCGGAAGTCGCGCGCCGCACTAAGCGTCTTGCGTCCATAGGCGGTGATCGTGTAAATGCGTTTTCGCCGTCCTCCTCTTTCCGCGGTGGACTCTCCCATCTGCGAAGTCAGAAATCCCTTCTCCTCCAAACGCGTCAGCGTCGAATGAACGGCACCGATCGATACCGGCCGCCCGGCTTGCGACTCAAATTCCTCCGCAATGTTGAACGCGTAGGCCTCCGCTCCCAAGATGCCCACCAGGAGCAGGATAACCTCCTCAAATTCTCCCAATCGTGTTTCTATCATGCCTTTATGTTACTAGATTGTAGAGGAAATATAGCCTTTTTTCCAATTTGTTCTACATTTTAGTATAAAATCATTCAAAAAAATGCCTTCCCAAATGGAAAGCACATCCTGAACACCTTCAATACCCACTCCTTATAAAAAGGATACAAAAAAATTATTTTTTCTTTTTACCCTGTTTCGATCTGCCTCCAGAAGACTGATCCCCATCACTCGATCTTCTGGCACCTAGCCCCAACTCCACTTTCTTGTACCGTTCATAATACCCCTGCTCGTCCAACGCCGCCTCCGCATCCTCCACCGCCTTCAGCAGACTGCTCCCATTATTATAAACTTGTTTCGATGCCAGCCGCATGACATACCAAAGCGGCTCCAGCGCTTTCACCATATCCAGGGCTTTCGGGGTCAGATGGAGCATGCGCTTTCGCCCGTCGTCTTTGCCGGGTACGGATTTGACGAGTTTCTTTTTTTCCATCTCCTTCACGAGGGCAATCACCGAAGGATGGGTATAGCCAATTTCATTGGCCAGTTCCAATACGCTAAGCGGCGATCGTTTCGACAGGACATACAATACCGGGAACCACTTGGATTCAAAGTCGATGCCATGCTCATGATAGATGCGTGTCACATCTTTGCGCATGCCTTCGCTAAGGCGCATCAGGCGTGTTGACAAGGCGAGTTCGCCGAGTTCGTTGATGAGGTTGCTCATGGCGTCAATTCGTTGGGATGGGGTGGGCCCTCCAAGGTCAGTTGCATAAACACGAGGTCCAGCCATCGTCCAAATTTGTACGCTACCTGTCGGATGTGGCCTGCATGGACGAAGCCGAGTTGTTCGTGCAGGTGAATGCTGACTGTATTCTCGCCGTCGATGCCGGCCACCAATAAGTGGATGTCCTTTTGTTTGGCGATGTCGATGAGCGCTTCCAGCAATTTGCGCGCGATCCCGCGTTTCCGGAAGCCGGGATGAACGTAGACAGAATGTTCTACGGTGTATTTATAGGCTGGACGCGTTCTGAATTCGCCATAGGAAGCGAAGCCCGCCACCTGGCCGTTCACTTCGGCGATGAGTACGGGGATGTCGTTTTTTATTTTGTCGTCGTACCAGGCCTGGCGCATGGCGAGCGTGTTGGGCTCGTAGTAGTAGACGGCCGCGGTGTTGAGGATGGCCTCATTGAAAATGTCCAGCATGCTTTGCACGTCGGCCGGGGTGGCCGGGCGGAGGAGAAGTTCGGGTGAAGAAGGCATATGTTTTTCCGGTCTGTTCAAATTATGTAGTTGACTACATAAATATACTTTTCAGCCAATTTCCATGCAACGCTTTTTTATTTTTTTGATCGCAGCCAGTAGAGCGGCTTGTCAGGCCTGCGGCATCCGCTTCACGGTAAATGTATTTGTAAATCGTCGGGAGATGCTTAATTTGGACACCATTGACTCATCCTATCCCTAAATGCCATGCTGACCATCGCTCACCCCAAATCAACTTCGTTATCGTTTGTTCTTTCCCGCACGGCGGGGGTTCTGGTTTTATTTTTCGGCATGGTCATGACCGCTCAAGCCCAGCTTTCCAAAACCGAAAAGAAACTCGCCGCCTATGTGGATGCGCACCAGGCCGAGGCGCTGAAACTCCTGGAAGAAGTGGTGAACATCAACAGCGGCACCATGAATTTTGACGGTGTGCGCAAAGTGGGGCAGGTCTTTCGCACCAAATTGGACGCACTCGGATTCAAAACCCAGTGGGTAGACGGAACGCCTTTTAATCGCGCAGGCCACCTGGTGGCCCGCCACACCGGCAAAGGAAAAACCATTCTGCTCATCGGCCATCTCGACACCGTATTTGAATTGTCGAGCCCGTTCCAAAAGTATACGGTGGAGAATGATTCGGTCGTGCATGGCCCCGGCGTGGGCGACATGAAGGGCGGCGACGTGGTGATCATCCAAACCCTGCAAGCCCTGAACGATGCCGGGCTTCTGAAAGACATGAACATCCTGGTGGTGATGACGGGCGATGAAGAAATGAGCGGCGACCCGTTGTCGAAATCAAAGTACGATCTTATTGAGGCCGCCAAGGAAGCCGACATCGCTATCGGCTTCGAAGATGGCGACGGTCTTACGGAGACCGCCAACATTTCGCGCCGCAGCGCCTCGGGCTGGGTCCTCAAAGTGACGGGTGTTCCCTCCCATTCTTCGCAGATCTTTACCGACAAAATCGGTGCCGGCGCCATCTATGAAGCCAGCCGCATCCTCTATAGTTTTTACAACGATCTCTCCAAAGAGCCCGACCTCACCTTCAACCCCGGCGTGATCCTGGGTGGCTCGTCGGTGGAACATGACTTCGACAAGAACGGGGGTTCGGCTTTTGGCAAAGAAAACATCGTGGCCAAGGAGGTCACCGTCACAGGCGATATCCGCGCCATCTCTCCCGAACAACTCAACAAAGCGCAGGAAACCATGAAGGGTATCGTGGCACGCCACCTTCCCCAGACACAAGCTGAGATCACTTTCGACGAAGGCTATCCTCCCCTCGCCCCTTCGCCGGGAAATTATGAACTGTTAAAATATTTTGACCAGGTGAGCAAAGACCTGGGCTATGGGCCCGTCACCGCCAACAAACCCCGCGACGCCGGTGCCGCCGACATCTCGTTCACGTCGGGGTATGTCGACATGGCCATCGATGGACTTGGGTTGGGCAGTGCCGGCGGACACACGATCCATGAGATCGCCGACCCGCGGACGGTGGCCATGCAAAGCAAACGCACGGCCGTGCTTCTCTACCGGCTCACGCAACAGAAGTCCGCTCCGAAGCGTTAGTCCAATCCTATTTCTGTTTTATTATCGGTGGGGAACCTTGAAGTCCCTAACCAATCGCTGTGTTTGTTGTTAGATGGTCTATGACTATCCAAACGCAAATCCTTTGGCTCTTTGTGTTGGCCATCCCTATTGCTTGTGTAGCGTGGACCGTTACCCATGAGGAAGTGTTTCGCGAACCCCGGGAGTACTGCATCCGGAGAAGCAAGGAAGGTCGCTCGCTGGGGGAAAGAAAATTCTTTTACCTTTTCACCTGCGAATATTGTTTCAGTCATTATGTCACCATTGCCTTTCTTTTCCTCACCGACTACACGCTGCTGCTCCAGGATTGGCGCGGCTACCTGTTGGCCGGATTCTCGCTGGTTTGGGTGGCCAACATCTACATGAGTCTCTTCGGATTGATCCGTATGGATATCAAAAAGGAGCGGACGGAGATACAAGCCCTGGAAGAGAAAGTAGAGAAGTAACAAAATGAAAATTCTCACAACACGCCGATACCCCCAGTGTTATTATGCAGATAAAATCGCATTCCCTATTGGCGTCTTTGCCCTTAGCCTTTAAATTTCGGAAAGACTTGTTGCCTATGAAACCTCAGAAACTTTATCTTCTCGCTTGCATCACAGGATTTGTTATAGCATGTTCGCAAAAGAAAGAATCCGCGATCCACATGACTTATCCCGAAACAAAAAAGACGGACACCGTCGACACTTACTTTGGCGAACCCGTGAGCGACCCTTATCGCTGGCTGGAAGACGACACGGCACGAGCGACGGCCGACTGGGTAAAGGATCAAAACAAAATCACATTCGGATACCTTGAACAAATTCCCTATCGCGAAACCATCAAGGAACGTCTGAAACAACTTTATAACTACGAACGCCTCGGCGCGCCTTCGCGGGAGGGCGATTATTATTATTTCTCCAAGAACACCGGCCTCCAAAATCAAAGTGTGGTCTACCGAAAGAAAGAAGAACACGGGACACCCGAAGTATTCCTGGACCCGAACACTTTCTCGCACGATGGCACCACCTCGCTTGCGGGATTGTCGTTCACCAAAGACGGAAGCCTGGCAGCCTATCTCTTGTCTGAAGGTGGTTCGGATTGGCGCAAGGCTATCGTGATCCGCACCCAAGACAAGACGGTGGTGGAAGACACCCTGGTAGATTTGAAATTCACGGGCATCTCCTGGAAGGGAAATGAAGGCTTCTACTATAGCAGCTACGACAAACCTGTGGGCAGTGAGATGTCATCGAAAACACAGCACCATAAATTGTTCTATCACAAGCTGGGAACACCACAGCGCGAGGATGTGCTGATCTTCGGAGGCGAGAAAACACCACGCCGCTATATTTTCGCCGGCCTCACGGAAGACGAACGCTTCCTCGTAGTGAACGCCGCCAACAGCACCACCGGCAACGAATTGTACGTGCAAGACCTGCACAACCCCCACGGCAAATTGGTGGCCCTGGCCGACAACTTCGACAACAATCACAGCGTGGTGGACAACGACGGTTCGCGCCTCATCATCCGCACCAATTTGAAGGCACCCAACAACCGCGTGGTGGAGGTTGACTTTGCCAATCCCACGGCCGCACATTGGAAAGACCTCATTCCGGAAACTGAAAATGTGATACAAGGCGTCAGCATCGCGGGCAAAAAACTTTTTGTCGATTATCTGAAGGATGCCAGCACCCTCATCCGGCAATTCGATTACCACGGCAAACCCGAACGCGACGTTGTGCTGCCGGGCATTGGCACCGCCAGCGGGTTCGATGGAAAAATAAAAGACAGCGATGTGTATTACACGTTCACGTCGTTCACCTATCCCGCAACGGTCTTCAAATTCAATATTGCTTCAGGCGCCTCCACGGTGTACGAAAGACCCAAGGTGGATTTTGACCCCGAGGCCTACGAAACCAAGCAGGTCTTTTACTCCAGCAAGGACGGAACGAAAGTGCCCATGTTCATTGTGTACAAGAAAGGGCTGGTCTTGAATGGCAAGAATCCCACCCTGCTGTATGGGTATGGCGGGTTCGACGTGAGCCTTACGCCAAACTTCAACACGTCGCGTATCGTCTGGCTGGAGAACGGGGGCGTGTTTGCTCAACCTAATCTAAGAGGGGGTGGAGAATATGGAGAGCGATGGCACCTGGCCGGCACCAAGCAAAAAAAGCAAAATGTATTTGACGACTTCATCGCGGCCGCCGAATACCTCTTCAAAGAAAAGTATACGTCCAGCCATTATCTCGCGCTCTCCGGCGGATCGAACGGCGGCTTGCTGGTGGGCGCCACCATGACGCAACGACCCGACCTGGCCAAGGTTGCTCTCCCCGACGTGGGCGTAATGGACATGCTGCGCTACCATGTGTTCACCGCCGGCGCCGGATGGGCGTATGACTATGGCACGGCGCAGGACTCGAAAGAGATGTTCGAATACTTGAAACGCTACTCACCGGTTCACGCCCTCAAGACAGGCACCGCTTACCCGGCAACGCTCGTCACGACAGCGGACCACGATGACCGGGTAGTGCCGGCACACTCGTTCAAATTTGCGGCGACGCTCCAGGCTTCGCAGGCCGGATCCAACCCGGTGTTGATCCGCGTGAACACAAAATCCGGACACGGCGCCTCCAACCTTTCGAAAGCCATCGAGACGGTTGCCGATCAATATACATTTGCCTGGTACAATATGGGCATTGTTCCGGCGGTGGAGAAAAAGCGGATGTAATCCCTATTCGGTGATGTGCTTGATCTTTTCCTCCAGCTTCTTTTCGTCGAACCACGTCTGCCGGTACTCCACCACACCGTCGGCGTCGATGATGTAGCACATGTTGGGCGCCTGACCAAATTCCATCCAGTATTCGTTGTCGGGTTTGTCGATCACAACCGGCACGTGGATCTGGTTTTCTTTGATCCAGGTTTTCGATAACTCCACGCGCTCGCCATATGTTTTTGGCTGTCGTGCCGAAACGCTGTCACGAACATTGTTGGGAGGGATCCAGATGTCGCTGTCCGGCGAGTAGGGGCTCATCATGTCGTTGGGATGGGCGTCGATCGTGTAGACCATCACCACCTCCATATTTTTGCCGATGCGTTCACTGAGCGCATTGATGGAAGGAAGATTCCCCCGGCTGATGTCGCAGGTATAGCTACCGTTGATGATCATGACGGGTTTTCCTTTCTGAAGTTCAGCGTAGAGGTGAAAGGGTTGACCTTCCCCGGAATACAACGTGATGTCGGGCACGGTGTCACCCTGATGATATCCCAACATTTCCCATGCGCCTTCCACCCCTTGCGAAACAGGAAGTTTGGTCTTTGCTCCGTCCGAGGGAATGCGCTCATCGCCGCCGATGCAAGAAGAGACGGCCAGGCATAAGGCATAGGCCCACATTCTGATCTTTCTACTGATGCATCTGGTTTGGGGTAAGCCGGCCGGGAAAGGGTCGGCCTGGGATGGTTGGAGCACGGGTGGATGGGGTTGGATATTTAAATGTGGAAAATACGCCATCGCCATGCCGCAGACTTTATACAGGAGGCCGGAAGGTTTCTCCAGGGGATGTTTTTGTTTTTTCCGTATTACCGTTCATCACCAGGGCTATACGCCATTTTGACACCGGTTAGTTTATCGGACGATCGGAAGCACGGGGAACAACATCGCGGCTGGTAGGGTCATCGTTGTGTATTTGTTAGAAAGTTCGAAATCGATTTAAATTATCGTTGCGTTAAGGCGATGTTATGAATATTCCATCTTTCAGGAACATCCCTTCATCAAGCGGCAAGCCTGGGTTGGACGCGTGGTGAATTCGGTGCTCGTTTTCACGATCGTCCTTGCCAATCTGGCATATGCTTCACCGTAAAAAATTTACAACACACCTGCAAAAAATGATGGTAGAAAGTGAACAACGTTCATTCGGATTTCGTTATCAAAACAGTAACACGGCGATGAAATTCTTAATAATACAATGACCTTAATTTCAACCGCATTTCTTCGTCGCGAAATAACTTTGTGTTATAAAAACGACTTGACATGGGACTGCCCCTACCCCATCAGAAACATATCCAATTTCTATCGTACCTGTACGGTGTGGTCATCGGTACGATGGTCTTTTTTTCCATACTGATTCCCAAGACGCAGGACATCCTGCTGGTCAATAGCACGCACAGCGAGTTCCAGGACAACCTCTTCCGGGTCATCACCTATTTGGGTGACGGTGTTGTCTTTGTGCCGATCATCCTCCTCCTGCTTTTTGTACGCTTTTATGATGCGTTGGCGGCGACTGCGCTGGCCATCGTGTTGGCCATTATCACGTCTGTTTTGAAGCGCTTGATCTATGCCGACGCCGGCAGGCCCATCACCCAGATCGACAATTCCCTGCTCTACTTCGTGCCCGGCGTCGAGGTCCATTCGCATCACTCTTTCCCTTCGGGGCACACGGCCACCATCTTTGGTATTGTGGTTTTCTTTTCGTTGTTGAGCGGCCGCAAAAATGTGTCGGTGTTGTTGCTGGTCATCGGGTTGCTCGTTGGGTATTCGCGGATGTATCTGCTCCAGCATTTCCTGATCGATGTCACCGTGGGAGCGATCCTGGGAACGGTAACGGCGTTACTGATCTATTCCGTCTTTGCCCATCGCAAGTATGCTCCCTGGATGGACCGGAATTTACATATCCGCGTCCGCACCGGCCATCATCATACCTTCAACGAGAAAATGTTCAAACACTAGCGGGAAATCTCCGCCGGCCTTCATCAAAGCGTCTTCGCACGTTTCCAGGGAGGTCCTTTTACGACACCACCTCAGATTTAGGTTGAGGCTTTTGCAGGTGTACGGTCACAAAGGCGCCGGCCAATGCGCTCACGGCATTCAAAGCAAAGAAAATAATGGAAAAGGCCACGGCCTTGTTGGGATCTATGGCGGTGTACCGTGCGGCCGTCAAAAAGATCAGTTCCCGTATGCCGACACCTCCCACCGTGATGGGCACGATGGTGGCCAGGGAAGAAATAAAAAACACGACCATGTATTCGCCTGTTTGAGCCGGGGCTATATCCAACCCGCGAAAAATGATGAGCGCCACCGCGGCTTGCAAAAGTTGAATCAGGATGGCCAATAGATTGCCGGAAATCGTGATCGACGCATACGCCGGGGAGATCCACCGCGTGATGCCATAGAATACCGGGAACACCAAGATCGCCGTGGCCACGGTGAGCCACAGCACCAGGCTGTAGGCATACGTCACCGGGACAAGCAACAACAACACCGCCGACAGAAAAAGTATCGCCACAGCCCCGCTCACCCGATCCCACATCACGGCTTTGAACACATAGCGCCATGAATTACCCAGCGTGTTGCTGATGAGGTAGATCTTATAGCCATCGCCCCCAATGCCGCCCGGCAGAAAGAGATTATAGAACATGCCCTTATAGTAGAGCAACAGATTTTGTAGTGTCGTGAGCTGAATGTTCTCGGCTCGAAAAAACAGGTTCAACCGCAGGGCGCCCGTGATCTTGGAAAGATTGAACAGCAGAAAGGCAACCAGAATGAGCGGCACCGGCACGGCCGCGATCCAAACCCCCAGGGCAGGGAAATCAATGCGAGTAGAAACCAGATAAACTGCCAGGCCTGTGAGCAGGACCTTAATGAGCAGTTTCCAGTTCAAACGCTTCGGATTTGGTGAAAATTTCGCGGATGGTATAGGTTGTTTTGTGCTGCGATTCATAATACACACGCATAATCAACTCGGCGATCAATCCAAACGTCAGGAACTGGATGCCCGCCAAGATGAGGGTGATGCCCAGGATGAGGATGGGCCTTCCCCAAATGTCGTTCCCCAGAATTTTAAGAACAAGCAGGTACAGGCTAATGGCCGAACCCAGCATGAAACATACGATGCCCAGCGGGCCAAAAAAATGGATCGGTCGCCTGAAATACTTTTTAAAGAACACCATGAGGAGCAAATCGCTCATCACCTTAAACGTCCGCCCCAATCCATATTTTGATGTGCCGAATTGGCGGGCGTGATGTTTCACGTCCACATCGACGATCCGGCCTCCTTCCATTACGGCCAGGATGGGGATAAAACGGTGCAATTCGCCATACAAGCCCAGGTGCTTGGCGGTTTCCTTCCGGAAAACTTTCAGCGTGCAGCCGTAGTCGCGGATGGTCACACCGGTCAGATTCCGGATGAGCCGGTTAGCAATCTTGCTGGGAATTTTGCGCAGCAGTGCGCCGTCCTTCCTGTTCTTGCGGTTGCCGGCAACAATGTCCCAATTTTCGGCTTTCAACTTTTCCAGCATGAACGGAATGTCCGTGGGATCGTTTTGCAAATCGCCGTCCATGGTCACAATGTAGTCGCCGGTCGCCGTAGCGATCCCGGATGCCATGGCAGCGGTTTGGCCATAATTGTTGTTCAGGATGACGAGCTTTACACGATGGTCGGCGTGCTGTTTCACTTCGGCCACGGTGCGGTCCGTCGAACCGTCGTCGACCAGGATGATCTCATATTTGTAATGGGTGAGGGCACTGTTGATCGCTTTCAGCAGGGGCTGAATGTTCTCCTCCTCATTGTACAATGTGACTACTACCGATAATTCCATAATCCATGCAAAGGAACTTGATCCCGCCCGTTTTTCAATTAATTCAACGTTACTTTAAATTGAATAAATTCATACTACCATAACCAAATTATAAGGGATTGGTTTTAGTTTTCGGCATGCAAATTGTTCCAAAGCGACCGCTTATTTTCCTCCTGCTGCTCGGCGCATTTCTCTATTTCGCCAACCTGGGCGGCCCTTCCATCTACATTCTCGATGAAGCCAAAAATGCCGGCTGTGCCCGCGAGATGATGGACCGGGGCGACCTCATCGTGCCCACCTTCAACGGTGAACTCCGTACCGACAAGCCACCGCTTCACTATTACTTCATGATGACGTCCTACAACATTTTCGGGGTGTCGGCCTGGGGTGCGCGGTTCTTCTCGGCGATTGCCGGGTTGTTGCTTATCCTGCTGATCTATGTCCAGGTGACCCGCATCGTGAACGAACGCGTGGCGTTTTTTTCGGCACTGGTCATGCTCAGTTCCATCCAACTGACCATTCAATTTCACCTGGCGGTGCCGGACCCCTATCTCATTCTTTGCATCGCCTGGTGCCTGCTTTCTTTCTTCCGGGGCTTTCACGGTCAACCCGGACAACTGTGGTGGATGTATGTGGCGGGCGCCCTTGGCTTTCTCACGAAGGGACCCATTGCCATCGTTATGACCGGAGTTATTGTTGTTGTCTACCTCCTCGTCACCAGGCAATTCACGTTTGCCTCGATAAAACGTTTGAAGCTGTTGCCCGGCGCGTTGCTATTTTGTGCCCTAGCCTTACCGTGGTATGTAGCCGTGGGCAATGCAACACACGGCGAATGGCTGCGTGGTTTTTTTATCGGCCACAACCTGGAGCGATATACCTCCACGATGGAAGGCCACGGCGCCTTTCCGCTGGCGCCCTTTGTGATCCTGTTGGCGGCGGTGTTGCCGTTCTCGGTATTTATTGTGCAGGCCGTGAAGCTGGCCTGGCGTGAGCGAACGGAGAAACCTTTTCTGCTGTTTTGCCTCGTGGTGACACTGGCCTTTGGCGTTTTCTTTTCCTTCTCCCGAACCGTTCTCCCCAGTTACCCCGCGCCGGCCATTCCTTTCCTCGCGATTGTTTTGGGATATTTTTTATACACACTGACCCAGTCGCATCCTTTCTCGAAAACCGGGTTGATCGCAAGTCTATCCGTCCACCTGCTCATCGCCGTGGCGCTCCTGATCGGTGGCATTATTGCACTTCGACAAGAAAAAGAATTGCAAGACTTGCTCCCGGTGGTGTGGATATTTTTACCCTTGCCTGTAGGCGCCCTTTTCGGGTGGTATTTCTATCAACAGGGCAAGATCGGGTCGCTCATCTATAGCTGGTCGGCGGGTTGGATGCTGGTGGTGGTGCTGTTCTTTTATGTGGCCTACCCGGCCATCGACAACAAGAACCCCGTGTCGCGCTCCATGCCTGAATTGGTAGGCACCTACACTGACCGCCAGGTCGTTTCCTTTCATTTATTCAACCCGGCATACGCTTTTAATTTGAAAAAGACCCTCGACATTTATCACACACCCGCAGCACTGGACTCGCTGGCCAAAAGCCCCAACAAGGTCGTGGTCATCACCCGGGCACAGTATTTGGAGGAGTTGCCGAAGGACATTCCTTTAAAAATTATTTACCGCAGTAAAGACCTATTTGAGAGCAGTGAGACCGTATTGATGGTCAACTAAGGCATCCCCGTTTGCTTGTCGCTGGAAAAAGGTATAACTTAATCACTCCTAAGCCTGCTATATTTCCCCAAGGAGGAATGTATTAGGCTTTTTTTATTCGGTCACCACAACAAGGATCTCGCCATGAAAAATGTACTGTTGGTAGACGACGACAAGATCTTCAATTTCATCAACACCCAGATGCTGAAGCAGACCGGTATGGCCAGCGAGATCCACACGGCCCTGAACGGCAAGCAAGCCATCGACTACTTGAACGAGAGCTACCGCGAGACGTCGTCGGTCCCCGACGTGATCTTGCTGGACCTCAATATGCCCATCATGAACGGCTTTGACTTCCTGGAAGCCTTCAGGATCATGAGCCTGCCGGACAAAGAAAAAGAACACGTGAACATCATTGTCGTCACCTCTTCCGACAATCAACAAGATATCGACAAGGCGAGGGTTATGGGTGCCAATCATTATCTGACAAAACCTTTGTCGCCGGAAAGTCTGAAGCACGCGCTGGAATACTCCGAGTAGGAAAAGATCATCACACTTACTAAATTCATTTCAGGCCGGGATATTTTCCGGTCCCCTGCGTGCTTTGTTCAACCCTATTCCCATACATCGTATGAAAGCCCACCGACTGCTCACCTTATTTTTTGTTTGCTCTCTTCAACATACACTATCCCAGGCGTTGTATGAAATACCGGAAAACACAAAGACCCGGTGGAGCAGTTTTGAAAACCCGGCGGCGGAAAAAGGAATGGGTGGACGCGAGAACAAAACGGCCAAGGGTCATGCGTTCGACATGATCGATCCCAAGGGCTCCAAAACCATGCTCGACTTTAAAGGCGCGGGGATCGTTCGCCGCATCTGGCTCACGGTGAACGAGCGCTCGCCCGTGATGCTGCGCGCGTTGCGCCTGGAGATGTATTGGGACAATGCTAAAACACCGGCGGTGTCGGCACCCCTGGGGGATTTCTTCGGCATTGGTTTAGGCCGGAGGACTCCTTTTGAAAGTGAGTTCTTCTCCGACCCGGAGGGCAGGTCTTTCAATTGCAACATTCCCATGCCGTTTAGCACCGCGGCAAGAATTGTGATCATCAACGATTCAACGATTCCCGTTATGCTTTTTTATGATGTCGACTTTACGACGGTGGAGAAACACGATAAGTCCGTGTTTTATTTTCACGCCTATTGGAACCGCGAGAACAAGACGAAGCTGGAGCATGACTTTGTTGTGCTTCCACCCGTGGCGGGCAAAGGAAGATTTCTGGGAATGAATGTTGGCGTTATTGCGGACAGCGTCTACGAAACCAGTTGGTGGGGCGAAGGCGAAGTAAAAGTCTTCCTCGATGGCGATTCGCAGTTCCCCACGCTGACGGGAACCGGCACGGAAGATTACATCGGCACGGCGTGGGGTCAGGGCCAGTATGCCAACCGTTATCAAGGTTGCCCTTTGGCGGATGCGAAGAACAGGCAGTGGAGCTTTTATCGCTATCATGTTCCCGATCCCATTTATTTTCAAACACAATGCAAGGTGACGCTCCAGCAGATCGGCGGCGAGTCCACCGATTTTGTGCGGCGTTTAAAGAAGAAAGGCGCCGTGCTAAAACCGGTGAGCGTGGCCGCTGACAAATTTCACAAGATCCTGGAGATGAATCCTGTTCCCGACCTCATGAGTAATGACTTTCCGCAAGGCTGGACGAACTACTATCGCGAAGACGATGTGTCGGCCACGGCCTATTTCTATCTCGACAAACCGGCAAACGCGCTCCCCGCCATTGCCGGCCTGGAAGCGCGCACCAAAAATTTATTGGTCGTCAAGAAGGATTGATCCTAACGCGGCGTTACCGTTTCCCACGCGGCGCCACGGATCTCTTTTCGCAGCGACATGTCGTTGTCCGGAACGATCACGGCCACCCACGGTGTGTCGGCCGAGGTGATGCGTCCACGCCATTCCAACGACCCTGTAGCGCCCGGCTTCAGGTTGATTTCCTTTGCCGAACCCGGCAAGGTGAGGTTATCCACCCGGATGCTAAACTTGTGTGGACCATTCCCGCGGGCCTTTAGCGTCAGGATCACTTCCCCCTTGGACGTCTTGGACGAGAGTTCCACACTCAACGCATGGGCCGTACGCAAATCCAATTGATAAGAACCGCCCGGCAAAAAAGTTTGCGTTTGCCCGGGGCCGCTGCCCGTGATGGTGTATTTACCCTCCGGCAGGAAAATCCGGAAGTGGCCGGTGGCCCTGTCGGGTAATACGGGAATGACCTGTCCGGTGGTCGACTCTTTGAAGTTGACGGGGCCGTCGGCCTGACCTTCCACCAGCGAGGGGCCGGCGAGGTCTTTGAGCAGCCAAACCCAGCGCGCGACGGGGTGTACCCAGATCTCTTTATACGTCCACGTATTTTGGACGGGCCAATAGGGCGCATCCGCGTCTCCCCGGCTTTGAATGCCCACGGGAAGCCCGCCCACCATGTCGCCCGATGAAGGCGTGTAAATGGGTGCGAAATCGTATCCTTCGCCCCACATGGTGCTTTGTGAAAAAGGATTCCGGCCGATGATCCATTCCAATTGGTGTTGTGATAATTGTGCCGCCGGAAGATCGCCACGCAAATGCGCCGCGCTGGCCAACGCCTGCGCTTGGGGCAGGATGGTGCCGAAATGTCCACGATAGTCCATCCACACCGGGAACAGCCGCAGGTAATGTCCTTTGCCGAGGGGTACGCCGTTGAGCACTTGTTTACGGAAAGATTCCTTGCGGCTTTCGGGCACGTTGATGTATTCATCGTCGGTGTAGACCGAGGCGGGAAGTACGCCATACGGGGCGGTGTACTGGCTGATCGTTTTCAAATACTCCGAGTAGAGCGTTACACTGGCGTACCACTTCATCCAATCGGCATGGTCCGGAAAGGCATCGCACAATGCGGTCAGCGCCAGCGTCGGGCCTTGCTCGCGGCCGCGATGGCAGTAGTGCAGGATGCGTTCCTTGGCGGTGGTAGTGTAGAAGAACCCGGTCATGGGCGTATCCCAATCCGTGCGCTTCCGCTGCTGGGAGTCGGTGATCACCGCCGACAGCTCGGTGGCCTTGTCTGCATATTTTTTGTTACCGGTCGCTTTCCACAAATCGATGGAGGCGATGATGGCCTGGGATGCGAGTTCATGCTGGACATTGTCGGAGTCGAACGATCCTCTCCATATTTCCTTGGAGGGTTTCACGTTGGCCATGCCGGCTACGGCAAAGTTCCAGTCGGCCTCCGCCATCTTCAAGGCAAACTTCGACAGGCGTTCGTCGCTGTCTTTGACGACGCGGGCCGCAATGGCTTCCACGGCAGCAGCCTGGAAATTGGTCATGGGACTGTTGCGGGCGGTGGCGGCAATGTCGTCGAAGTCGCCCATGATGTTGTTGGTGCGTCTGCTGCTGATCGAGCCACCGTTGCGATAGCCGTCGCCGAAACTTGTTTTCGTCACCCAGTCGAGTCCCCATCGTGCTTCTTCCAGCACACGCTCGTATAGATCGGGATGGTCGCCGCGCAATTTCAGTTGTTCGGCGAGGCTGAACAGACCGTAGGTGATCTCGCCTGTATTCTCGATGCCTTGGGTGAGGTCGCCGGCATCGTGCCAGCCGCCGTTGATGATCATGCGTTTGTCGCCATGCACGCATGTCCAATCGCGGTGACAAACCCCGTGGACGCCGGGGATCTCCGCGCCACAGCGTTCGGCGTAGAAAAAGTTGAGGGCTTTCCAGAGGGTTCGCTCATACACGTCGGCGTCGATGCGGAACGGTTGTGAGGTGACCTCGCCGGCTTGAAGGATATAGCTTCCCGGCCGCCGCACTTCCGAGAAATCCATCACCTGGAAGCTGCCGATGTGTGAGCTAACGTTCGCGATCGGTTTTGTCAATACGATCTCGCCATTGGTTTGGTCGATCAATTTAAAATCCGTTGCCTTGATGTTGTTGGCCACCGCGGTTTTCTGCGCGCCGGTCTGATAACCGGTATGGCTATACGAAATTCTTCCCGGCCACACATCCCAGCCTTCGATCTTGTCGGGGTCGACGCGTTCGAGTTCCAGTTGGTCGAAGTAGAATTGGATCGTGTCGGCCTCGTCGGGGGTGTTGCCCGACAGGCCATAGGACATTTCGAAACTGGTGACCTTGTCGCGGGCCACGTTGCCAATCTCCCACACGATGTGATTCCATTCGTGGTTGCGCAGGATGAGCGAGGTTTCGCCTTCCTGGCCAAAGAGCGCCGGCAATTTCTCGACGCCGTCGTTATACAGGCGAAAGTCCAGCGCCGTCGTGTAGAAGCCGGGCAGGTTGGGATAGATCCAGATGGAGATGCGGTTGAACGACGACCAGTCTTCGTCCGGGAAGTGGCGTCTCACCCCAGACCTGCCCCATCCACGACCGCTGGTGGGTGCGGGTCCTTCCAGGCGCGTGGGGGTGGTCATGAGCAGGGATTGGTTTCCGTGGTGCGTGCGTTCTTTCGTGAGTTGGATCGTCGCTGCCGACGCACTGGCATCGACAATCTTGATCACTTTGCGGGCATCCACCACTTCGCCGCCGGCAGTGGTGAAGGAATGCCAGTGTTGGAGGTCTTCCATGTCATCCAGCACACGGCTGTTGAGAACGGTTTTGTTCAGCCAGCGGTAGGACGCCGAGTCTTTGAAGTTGGCCACCATCGGTTCGCGAATAAATTGGAAGGCCAACAACGCGACGGCAGCAAGGAGCAGGGAAATCTTTAGTTTCATGATACGATTGTGATCGAAAATATTAAGGAAGGTAGAAATAGCGGACCTCATGAATCCATAGCGCCTGTGAAAAAAATTTAAGCGGTAGGGATGACGGGTGAATTGCTGATTCCGGGTGTGTGCTTTTGGTGTGCGCGCAGGGACATTCGAATCACAGAACACGGCCGAAGGTTGGCGCAAAAGGAATGCACGGATTTTCTTTGCGTCTCTGCAACGCTGCGGTTAACTTTCCCGCTATGAATGAACTTGAGCACTATATCTCCACCTACTTTGGATTGACGGGGTCGGATATGCAGGAGATTGCTTCGCACTTTTCACAGACGAAGCTGAAGAAGGGGGATTTTTTTCTAAAGCCGGGAGAAGTGTGTCGCACGCTAAGTTTTCAGCGCTCCGGACTGGCGCGGTTTTATATCGATGACGGCGACCAGGAAGTGACGCAATGGATCTCTGGGAAGGATGGCTTTGTGACGGATCTTTCCGGGCTGATCTTCAACCTGCCTTCGCGGTCCCACATTCAGGCGTTGACCGACAGCGATTTCTATACGATCCAGCAACAGGACTATGTGCGGCTTGGCGAGCGTCTTCCCCAATGGCATCATCTCGAAAAGCTATTCATTGCGCGATGCTTTTTGTTTATGGAGCAGCGTATTTTTTCGCTGCTCTCCATGAAGGCGGAGGAGCGTTACCATTGGTTGTTCAACCTAAACCCGGAACTCTTCAACCAGGTGCCGTTGCAATACCTGGCCTCCATGATGGGCATGACGCCCGAAACGCTGAGCCGCATCCGCAAGAAGCAGACATCACTTTCGTGATTTAAGAAACGCTCCGCTTTCTTTGCGAGCCCTGTGTCGTCGCCGTTCAACTTCTACCACGAAGGCGGCCCGCTTTCGCGAAAGCTTCGGCTGGCAAGCGACAACTTCTTGATTTTTGTCAAGCTGGATTTCCGTTCGCGATCAGCATCTTTGTTGCGCGACCCAAAAGTCATCGCTTCATTTTAAACCTCGCACCATGTTCATCGGACACTTCGGATTAGGACTTGCCACCAAAAAGATCGCTCCCAACATTTCACTGGGAACTTCCCTCATGGCCGTACAATTTCTTGACCTGGTATGGCCTACCCTCTTGTTGCTGAACGTTGAACACGTGGTCATTCACCCGGAATTGGGTAGCACCCGTACGCTGGAGTTTAGTGACTACCCGATCACGCATAGCCTGCTGATGGCCATTGGCTGGTCCGTACTTTTTGGCGGCGTATATTGGCTTATCAAAAAAGACCGGCGGAGCGCGCTCATCCTGGGGGTGGCCGTTTTGAGTCATTGGTTGCTGGACTTGGTTGTTCATTTTCATGACCTCCCCTTGTTCCCCTGGGCATCGGTCAAGGTTGGTTTTGGATTGTGGGGTTCGGTGGCGATCACCAACGTTGTTGAGGGCCTGCTTTTTGGAACCGGCGTTTATCTTTACCTGCGTTCCACCATCGCAAAAAATAAAACCGCGCGGATCGTTTTTTGGGTACTCATTGTTTTGCTGCTGTCGGTGCAGGTGTCTGGCCTTGTCGGTCCGCCACCGGAGAACGTGACCGCACTGGCCTGGTCTGCACAATTTCAGTGGCTCTTTGTAGCGCTGGGATATTGGGCGGATCGCCATACAGTACCCCTTCAAAACCGCTAATCGATCATGGAAAAAGACCTCGTCATTCAAACCATCACCACCATCTTCCACGGCGCCGACCAGCACGACTGGCCCGCCGTGCAAAACGCCCTGGCCGACCAGGTCTGGCTAGACTATACTTCCCTCGCCGGTGGACAACCCGCGTTGTTGACCGGCCAACAAATTGCCAACGCGTGGGCTGCATTCCTCCCTGGGTTTGACAAAACCCATCACCAGCTTTCCCACTTTGAAGTTGACCTGGGAGGGTCATTGGCAAAGGTCCGGTTTTCCGGAAAGGCTGATCATTTCATCGGGGCTGCAACCTGGACCGTGGAAGGTTCTTACGATGCCGAGGCCGTTCAGCAAAACGGCCGGTGGCGCGTGACCAAACTGGTCTTGCACCTGGTGGGTCAAAGCGGGGACCTGAGCCTCCCTGCAAAAGCGGGAGATATCATGAAAAACAAAACACCCGCATCCTAAACCTGCCGCCCCGAATACCGGTTCTTTCCATAGGAGATCAAGCCGCTCTTCGTTAACTTCATGGCTGTCGTTATATAAAAAATAAGACCCATGAAAAAAATACCGGCCCTCCTCCTTTCCGTATGTGTATCGACATTCGTTTACGCCCAGGACCCTTCCTCGAAAGAAAGCGGCGTGGCTTCTGAAACGCCCCTTGCGTTTGAGCTTCCCAAACCAAAGGAGCCGCTCTACATTGTCAACGACTCGGCTGTCATCACCCCCGAGCAGTTTAAGGCTATCAACCCTGCGCAGATCCAATCCGTCGCGGTCTGGCGCTATGCCAATGATGTCGTTGGACACCATGACGGAACACAGGCCGGAGTCGTTCTGATTTATCTGAAAGGCTATCGGTCATCTACCGCTAATGCTAGTAGCCTGGCGTCTAACAAGCCGTTGCCGTTTGAGCTTCCAAAAAAGACGGAGCCTCTCTATATCGTCGTCGAGCCTCGCAATATCCACGGCTCGGAAGTCATCACTGCCGATCTATTGAAGGCCATCAACCCCAGCCATATCCAATCTGTTGAAGTTCGACACTTTGACAACACTATCCCTGGGTCACAAAATGACGTTGCGCACCGCGGCGTTGTTCTTATTTATCTGACGGATCGCATGTCATTTGCTGAAGAATTTTCGATCCACAAAAAAAATTCTGTAAAAAACTAAAAGACGTTCACCCCGCTTGGGTTAAAGGCGATTCTGGCATCCATAAGTTTTGTATAATTTAAATGCAGAATCACATTCCCTATGCCCAAACTTATTTCTGCCGGCCGCTTGATGTTTGCCATTGGCATGCTCGGCCTTGCGTTCATTTGCATTCTTGCCCAGGATTTCATCTTCGGTCGTCCACCGGCCTTGCCTGCCGAACTCATCGGCATGGCGCCATTTTTGGGTTATGTTGGGGCGGGCATTGTTGCCGTTTCGGCGCTCGCCATCCTTGTGAATCATAAATATGCTGCGTATGGCGCGCTCGTGATCGGGCTATTGATCCTGATCTCCGCCCTGTTCCGCCAAGTGCCCAGCTTTGCAAGTCAATGGCTTAGCGCATTGAAGTCACTTTTTATGGTTGGTGGCACGATCATCATCGCCGCCACGTACGCTGGTGAACAGCGTGCGCTCAAAACGTTGAGTGAAAAAAACTGGGATGTGCTGATTTATACCGGCTGTGTTTTCCTGGCTTCATTCTTTATTGCCGGTGGCTATTCGCATTTTTTGTATGCCGAATTCGTGATAGGCTTCATTCCGGCCTATATTCCCTTTCACGCATTCTTCACCTACTTCTGCGCCATCTGTCTTTTTGCGGGTGGGATTGGGATACTCATTCCCGGTACGCGGAGATTGGCTGCGCTGCTCTCGGGCATCATGGTCTTTGGATGGTTCCTGCTGTTACACATTCCCCGGTTCTTCGCCAACATGAACGATCCCAGCGATCGCATGGGCCTGTGTGAATCGTTTGCTTTTGCCGGGTTCTTTTTTGCACTCACCGGGATCTCGGAAAGAAAGAAATAAGCCAACCCTTGCCTTAGCACTGTCTTTCGTGAAACCCAAGCTAAAACGACAGTGCAAGGCTGGGTTGCTCAGCGGTAGTAGATCACGTTACACTCCGGGTGGGCTTGTTTGAAGTTCTCGATCGCCCGGCTGGAGACTTTCGTGTTGTAGCACTTCAACGTTTTCAGCGGAAGGGCATCCACCGGATCGAGTTTGCCCACATTGGTGTTGCTGCAGTCAAGCTCGGTCAAGTTCAACAAATTCTTTAAGGGGTCAAGGCGTTTGATCTGTGTGCCGGCGGCATTGAATGTTTTCAGGTTTGTCAACGCCTCCAGGGGTTTGATCTCGGCAATGGGTGTATTCGAAATGTCGAGGTCCTCCAGGTTGGTCAATTGGTTCAGCGTTTCAATCTGTTGCAAAGGACCATTGGTGATGCGCAG
Organism: Chryseolinea soli; assembly: GCF_003589925.1. NCBI lineage: Bacteria > Pseudomonadati > Bacteroidota > Cytophagia > Cytophagales > Fulvivirgaceae > Chryseolinea > Chryseolinea soli. The sequence continues at coordinate 770,610 of NZ_CP032382.1, forward strand.
GGAGGTCAGCATCTTAAAGTTTGCCAAGGGGGTAACATCACTGATGCCTGTGCCGGAGAAATGCAATTCCTTTGGTCTTACAAATTCACTCAGGGCGGTCAGGTCGCTCACCGGCGCGTCCTTGATGTGCATTTTTTCCCGCTCCACCAACACGTGAAGGTTCTCGCGCGTCGTGGTGGTGTCGGTTCCCATCAAGCCTCTGAACACCGTTTTCCATTCGGGTGTTAAACCTCTCCACCAGCGGTTCAGGTGGATCGTCTTATACACCATGAGACAGCGTGGATTCTTTTCAAAAAATTCCTGCGCGATGATATCGTGTACCATCGTATTGTCGGTGTATAACTTTTCGAGGTTGGTCAAACCAAAAAGCGGATCGATCTTTTCGATCTTGCTTTTGTCGGCTACCAATATTTTCAGCTTCGAAAAATTGCCGATGGGCGAAAGATCCGTCACTTCCGTTTCGCTGATGTCGAGGTAGCGAACCTCCTTGTGATTCTGTAGCGGAGAAAGATCGCGGATGCCGGTGTGCGCGGCGATGATCACTTTGAGCCTTCTCATCTTACGAAGCGGCTCCAGGTCGAGGATCTCCACATTGCCGCGGAAATTTATAGAGTCGACGACGTCCAATTTGGCGAGTTCTTCTTTGGCGGGTGTCGGGCCAAACTTCATCGTCTTGCTCACCACTTCTTTCCACGCACCGGGCAGGGCATCCCACCAGGTCTTGAGATCGTGTGAGTCGAATACGATCAGCACGCGCGGATGGGCGGCAATAAAAGCGTCGGCGGTTTCGCGACGGATGGCCGCATGGTCGGCATAGATCCTTTGGAGATGTGTCGATTTCTGCAGCGGCTGAAGATCGGTCACTTGTGTGGCATTCAACGAAAGCACCTGCAGGGCATCCAGTCCACTCAAGGGAGCAATGTTCTGCAGCGCTGTGCTGTCGACATCCAAATTCACCAACCCCTTCATGTCCTTCAGGGGAGACAGATCTCTGATGGCCGTGCGCGAAAGGTCGAGCGTGGTGAGCTTGGTCAGGGGTTGCAGCGCTGTGAGGTCAGCGATCTTTGTGGTTTCGACGTTCAGGGTGAGCAACTCCGTGTTGTTTTGCAGGAACGTAAAATCGGTCACCGGCGTGTAGCTCAGATCCAACTGTTGCAACAGGGGCATTCTTTCCAACACACTGATGTCGTCAATGAACGTATGACTGGCATTCAGTTTCACCAACCGGTTGGAATATTTCAGGGGTGTCAGGTCATGCACCGTTGTAAAGGACGCGTCCAACTCCTGCAAGTCGGTGAGGGAGCGAATGGGGTTCAGGTCACTGATGGCCGTATGCGAGAGATTCAATTTTTTGAGGTTCGTAAACTCCGTGAGCGGCTCCAGGTTTTGGATGTACGTGTTGTTGCTCAGGTCAAGGCGCTCGATGGCCATGATCTTTTTGATGACGGGGTAGGTGGCACTATCGGACACATTGCCGGCGCGCAAAAGAATTTCCTGCCACTCGTACGACAAGTCGGTCCACCATTGTTCGATGGCTCCTTTCTCGTCGATCAGGTTGGTATAAATACTGACGATGCGGAGGTCGCGGTCTTGCGGATCGTAGTTGATCTCCATATACCGCGGCACGGTGTTGTTCACCGGCAGGCCTTCCGAGTTGGTCCCTTTCAGGTTGCGCCGGAGCGACACCTTATAAAAAGTCTTCCCGTCGGCCATCGTTCCGCTTTTGATGCCTTCGATAATAAACTCAAAGTGGACGTCGGTGAAGAAAAAGTCCACATCTTTCAGGTAGGCCACCACATCTTTGTTGGTGATCGTCTTGCGCTCGGTGTCCAGGTCGTCCTCCACTTGCACTTTGCCGTCGCGGAAAACTTTCGAGTAGCTTTCGCGCACGAGCACTTCCTTGTCGCGGGCGGAAGTGCCGCTGCTGCCCAGGGTGTTTAGCATGTACTCGAGGAACGCCACCATATCGCGCACCTTCTTTTCGTCATCGGCCGCGCTGGAGGGCGCTGCCGCGACGGTCTCCTCGGGTTGGACTGGGGTGGCCGTTTTTTGCACAGGCTTCTGCGTTTGCTTTTGGGGAGCCTGTTTTTTCGGCGCTTGTTTTTGGGTAGTCGTTTTTTTCGCAGGCTTCTTCGTTTTCGATTGCTGCGCAAACGTTCCTGCCGCCAGCAGGCAAAGTAAAAAAAGAAGGGGCCAGCGCGATCTACTTCGTTTCATAGTACAAATACTTTCGTAAGGCGTCCATATCGGCGAGGGTGTTCAACTTGGCCAGGTTGGAGATGAGCCAACCCGTGTTGTAGCCGGGGCGGTTAAATTGCGCCAGCTCGAAATACCAGCCGTCGATCTGGAAGAAATGAAATTTCACGTCGGTCACCGTTTTGAATTTCAAGGTGCCTTTTTTGATCTCGTACAAAAAAAGCGAGAGGTGGTCGGGCTTAAAACTCTTAGCCGCAAATTGGCTGACGCTGTCGCTGTTGAGGAACGCCTTGCGCAGGTTCATAAAATCCAACTCATGACTCAGCGGGTGCAGGAACTTCCCTACCTTCATGGTGTCGCGTGCAAAGTAAGGGACAAACATATCGGCATAAACCCGTTGGATCACCCATTTATAACCGAGGTGGTCTTTTTCCAAAGCCATGAACAACGTGACGGGTTGGTCCTTGCCGTTCTGGGTGAATGTGGTGTGCACTTCCGAAAACCAGTTGCCCCCGTGAAAATCCAGGAGCAGCGATTTATCCAATACATTTTTTGCAAAGTCCGTTTTCACCGCATCCGTCATGCCCTTGTTGCTGGCATCGAAGAGGATGCCAAGGTATTTTTTCCGGAGCTTCGTGCTTCGGTATTGTTTGTCGCCCTCGTAGTAGCGGTTTCCCTTCTCATCCTCCTCGCCGTTGAAGCGCCGGAAGAATTGGTTCACCTGTTTGGAGGAGGCGTAGAGCTTGCTCTCATCCTCCAAGTCGCCCACCATCTGGGCTCGGAGCGACGTGGAGGATGCGAGGAGCAGTATAAAAAATAAAAGACGGCTTAGCTTCATGCACTCGTTTCAGTCACGCGGATATCGCCGAGCATCACATCCCAGAACTCGACGGTCCGGCCTGCGATCTGCGTCTTTTTCCGTTCAACATAGATGGTGATATCTTTCTTGGTGGTGTCCTTGTATTTCATGCCATCGTCGGACGTGCCTTCAAAGCGTTGGTACACGGTCACCACACCCACATACCGGCCATCGGGTTGGCGTTCCAGGTCGCTGATATAGTGAATGTCATACCACTGGATCGTCACACGGTCGTAGTTGAGCGCCATGAGGCGTTCGAAATATTTGCGCACTTTGTAGTAGTTCACCTCTTTGCGGTTCAGGGACGATACGCCCATTTCGCTGCCGGGTGCGAAAAGCTCTTCGGCGCGGTCCATCACCCGGTTCGCTTCCGAGAAGGCCGTTTTTTTGTTGCCGATGATGCTGATGTATTTGCTGAGGTCACGCACTTTCTCCAGGGCCAGCGAGTCGATGGCTTGTTTTCTTTCTTTGCTGATCTCCGCGGTCTGGGCCCATAGCGGGGCCGTGAGGGAAAGACAAAGAAGCAAGAGTGTGCAATATGTATAGCGGTAAGTAGCCATGGTTGTTGTTTTTAAGGGTTGATCAATTTTTTCTTAACTCCACTTCGGTGATCTTACCGGAGCCATCGAATTGCAGGTTGCTGATTTTGTCTGCTTTCTTTTTCTGGTCTTTCAGATAGTTAAGATATTTCTGAATGGTGGTGGGACGGTCATAGTCTTTTTGTCCGTTTTCTTCGCTGATGACGATGAGGAGCGGGGTGTCGGGCGACGAGAACAAACTGAGGGCTTCGTTGATGCTGGCGTTGGCCGAGGTCGGGCTACCCGCGTTGGAGATGGCATCAAAATATTTTGACAGCCGGGCGGCCGGTGCGCTGGAGGCGGCGTTGGCCTGGCGCTCGCGTTCGCGGGCTTCGGCATCGAGTTTGGCCTGGGCTTCGGCTTCTTTCCTTCGTTGTTCTTCTTCCTGTTGTTTACGCAAGGCGGCTTCCTGCTGTTCCATTTTTGCCTTTTCAGCGGCAGCCTGCGCTTCCATAGCCTTCTTTTTACTTTTACAACTCATGGCGCAGCTCATGACCACCATCAGGATCATGATCAGTCGTGACGAATTTCGAATAGCGTTCATTTGTTTGGTTTTAGTTTTTTTAAACGATTCCAGCTTCCAATAGTATATCCACAGGCTCTGTTTTTTGGGGTTTGGATTACACAAAGTGTTGAAAAATTACCACATTTTCATCTTAATTGAGTAAAACCGGCCCCCTGGAGGGCATAGGCACTCCAATTCCATGGCCCGCCTGAAAGCGTTCGGCAAGAGCACAGAAATTATCATGCCACTTCAAGGTTTCCAGGTTGGGTTAGGATGAGGTGGCTCGACCCCGGTTGTTATTTTCCTTTCGACCGCGATTTCCGGGCGACCAATTTCAAAGCATTGGGATAGTCATCATCGAACTTTTTCATAGGACATGCTGCTGGATTGGGTTGCTCCGAGATACATCAAAATGATAAGCCCGTCTGCGGCGGCCGTGCCATCTTGAGTATTCAACATAGGTCAAGCATACCATCCATCGTAAGGTGTACGCGGCCCGCCCGAGGCGAGAGCGTTTCGCATTCCACTAATCGTTTCGTTCTCAAGGTGCTCCCGGGTCGAATATTAAGCCCATAACCCGACAATAACAAGCCACCCTAAACCGTAACGGACTGGTAATACGGACTTGACGCCCATTGAAAACCCACGGGATAATTTTGGTACAAGTCTAATCTAACCCCCTTATTTTCACATGACCAAACTCATTACCAAAATCCTCTGCATGCTGGTAGTAGCATCCTTCACCCTGATGGCCTGCAAGGGTCCCGAAGGCGACGTAGGCCCCGCCGGCACGAACGGCACCAAAGGCGACAAGGGTGACAAAGGCGACACCGGTGACGACGGTGAAAACGCCAACGAGGTTGTCCTGGCAAACCACTCGACCACCACAACCTTCCTGAAAAAATTCCCCGGCTATGAAAGCGTTGACGCATTCTCGCTGATTGGCAGCGCCGACTATCTGCCCGAATCTCCCGCCTATGTATTTGGTGGCGCCGCCGACGGAACCGGCGTATTGAAAACCGCTGATGGCTTTGTGATGGTGGTTAACAACGAAGACAATATTGCCGTATCGCGGATCACGCTCGATAAAACCTTCCGTCCTGTGAAAGGCGAATACATTCTCAACTCCGACGGTGGTATGGCACGTCTTTGCTCGGCCACGCTGGCCACTCCCGAAGAACACGGCTTTGGCCCGCTCTTTCTCACGTGCAGTGAAAACGCCAGCGCACAGATCCACGGACTGGATCCCCTGGTGGTAGTGAACGACCAGGTGAAGACTACGCCCAAATTCCTTCCTGCCCTCGGACGCTGGTACGCAGAAAACGCTGTACCCCTCCCCAAGACAGCCTACACCGGCAAAACGGTGATCATCATTGGCGACGACGACTCGGGCACGTATGGCGGACAAGTAGCGATGTATGTATCATCGACGGTAGGCGACCTGGAAAACGGTAGCGTCTACGTGATGCGTACGGTCGATCAGAACCCCCGCGAAATGGACCTGATGGTAGACACCGAAGTAAATGTTGAATTTGCAAAGATCGACAACCAAAAAGACCTCACCGGCGACGCTACGAACCAGGCCGCTACTGCTTTGAAAGCACTGGCTTTTGGCCGTGTGGAAGACATCGACTATCGCAAAGATGGCGTTGGTCGTGAAGTTTATTTCAATGTCACGGGCCAACCCGGCAATGCCGACCGCACGAAATACGGCCGCACCTACAAACTCGTCCTCGATGCCACCGACCCGCTGAAAGGCAAACTCAAACTTGTACTGGACGGCGACAACCGCGCTGGCAAAGCCGGCACGTATGAAAGCCCTGACAACATCATGGTAACGGAGAACTACGCCTATATCACCGAAGACCCCAACGGTTATGCCGACTTCGATCACGATGCCTACTTGTACCAGTACAACCTCACCACCGGCTCGCTGAGAAAAGTATTCGAACTTGACCACTTCCGTAGCAATACAGAGGCCGAAGCCATCTACGGTGTGGCCGCCATCGGTGGCTGGGAATACGGTGCCATGGTCGACATCTCCGACATCGTGGGCATTCCCAACACTTTCACACTGAACATTCAGGTGCATAGCTGGAAGTCGCCACAGTTTAAAAATGCTGACGGCGGAACACTGGCCACAAACTTCGATGAAGGCAGCCAGATCGTGGTCATTCACGGCTTGCCGCGCTAGTTCCCTCTCCCATTATTCAAGATTCTTTCAACTGCCCGGCGTGTTCCGGGCAGTTTTCATTTTTCTTTATGCTATGAAGATGCAAACCAGATCAATTTTCACGGGGTTGTCCATTGTTTTGTTGCTTGCTGCGTGTACAAAACAGTCGAAAGAGACAACCTCCGGCCCATTGACTGATGTCAACGCCTATTGGCTCGGCCAAGCCGACTCTGTACAAAGCTCGCTGGACAGTCTGTCTCAAAAGGCGGGACGCCACGAAGAAGCTGCCGTCCTGCAAGATTATTTTGCGCGCGCGCGACGCTATTTCAAACACATGGAGTCGTTGACGCAGTTTTATTTCCCGGAAGAGTATGCGCGCATCAACGGCCCGGCCTTGCTACGCATGGAAGAATACGAAGACAAGATCATTATCCCCACGGGCTTCCAGGTGCTGGAAGAAAAAGTGTTTAGCGATTCCTTGGATTATGCCACGGTGCAACACGAAACGAAAGTACTTCAGGTCATCATCCGGAATCTGCAAAATACCATTCACTCCAACACGCTCACGGATGCCAACGTCTTTGAAAGCGCGCGTCTCGAGTTGCTCACCGTCATGGCCATGGGTATATCGGGTTTTGATTCGCCCATCGCCTTTCAGTCAATCGCCGAAGCAAAGGCTTCGCTTCAGGGTGTAGCCGCGCTGACAGATTTCTATGATAGCCGATTGACGGACGAGAATATAAGGACGGCCTGGCACAACCAACTCCAATCCGCGTATGCTTACCTGGACAAGCCCGTTGACTTCAATGCTTTCGACCGCGCGACATTCATTGCAGATCATCTCAATCCGTTGTCAAAGTTATTGCATCAGTATCAACACGCCGCACATGTCCCCAACAACACTTTCCTGACGGCGGTGAACCTGGAGAAGTCTACTTTCTTCGAGCCCGGTGTATTCAACGTCGATCACTTTGCGCCCACGTTCAACCGCGGATTGAAACCGGCGGTAGCTGAACTGGGAAAGGTACTTTTCTTTGACCCTGTTTTGTCGGGCAACAATCACCGGGCCTGCGCTTCGTGTCATGTGCCCTCCAAAGCATTTACCGATGGCAAGGTGAAGAGCGTTGCGTTTGACTTTCAGGGCGCCGTTGCGCGAAATGCGCCCACGCTGATCAACGCCGGCTTCCAGCAATCTCAGTTTTGGGATCAGCGGGTAAGTTTCATTGAAGACCAGGTGAGCAACGTGATCGCGAACCCGATCGAAATGCATGGGCATATGGAAGCCTCGGCATTGAAACTCATGAAGAGCGCTGCGTATCGCGCGATGTTCAAAAATGCCTTTGGGCAAGACACCATCACCAAACGGAACATGCAGACGGCGCTGGCCAGTTATATCCGTTCGCTCTCCGGTTTGAATTCACGGTTTGATCAGTACATGCGGGGCAGCAAATCGAGCCTCTCGCAAAATGAAGTGACTGGTTTTAATTTGTTTATGGGCAAGGCCAAGTGTGGCACCTGTCATTTTGCGCCACTGTTCAACGGCACAGTCCCTCCCCTGTATCGCGAAACCGAGTCGGAAGTGCTGGGGGTACCCGCGCGCCCGGATACCGTTCACGCAAAAGTCGACAGCGACAAAGGGAAACTCGTTACCTACAACAGATCGCTGCATGCGTACGCATTCAAAACGTCTACCGTACGCAATGCAGCGCTCACGGCGCCCTACATGCACAACGGAGTGTTCAAAACTTTGGACGAGGTGATCGACTTTTACAATCGCGGTGGGGGCGCGGGCATCGGCATTGATCTTCCTAACCAAACGTTGCCTCCCGATAAACTTCTGCTGAGTAAAAAACAACAGGCGCAGATCATCGCCTTCCTGGAAAGTCTGACCGACAACTCGGCGCTCGCCAACGTGCCGACATCCTTGCCAGCTTTCAACGATGCCAGGCTCGACAAGCGGAAAATTGGAGGCGAATATTAATTGGCCATAAAGCGGTGAAGGATCTCCTTCACCGCTTCTTTATAAAGTCTCTAGTACGGTCTCTTTGAGTTTTTGCTTCAGCGCCTTGATCTCCTGCTGCAGGTGCAGACGTTGCCGTTCCATTTCTTCCTGGGTAGCCTGCAGCTCTTCCGAGTTTTGACGCATCTCTTCCTCCTGCTGGGCAAGCGAATGTGCACGTTGCTGTGATTCTTCGAGGAGTCGCTTGGTTTCGGTTGATGATTGTTTGTTGTATAGAATGGAGGCGATGCTTTCGGCTACGCGTTCGATGAATTCGATGTGATGATCTTCCAACATCCCAAACGATGCCAGTTCCACCACGCCCATCACTTTCTCGCGTGTTTTCAACGGAACGACGACCACATTGCGGGGTGTGGCTTCACCCAAACCGGAGGTGATCTTTACAAAATCCTTTGGAATATCTTTCAGGTAAATGGTCTGGCCCTCCAACACACATTGGCCCAGCAAGCCCGCATCGCCGTCAATACGTTCTTCGACAAATTTCTTTTTGCCATAAGCATACGTAGCGATGCGCTCGAGGTATAGTGAGCCATCAGCGCCGTTCACCACGTATAACGCGCCCTGATTGGCTTTCAGATAAGTAACGAGAATATGAATGATCCGCTCGCCCATAACCTTGATGTCCTCCGCATCATTCTTGAGGATCTCGTTGAATTGGGCTGCTCCTTCATTGATCCAATTGGCCCGCTTCTGAATGCTTTCAGCGGTCTGCAATTTATCGTGGGCGCTGATCAGCGATTTAGCGAGGACGTCGTCGTTGTATTGTTCGTCGTACTTCAGGTTGCCATTGCCCGCGCCAAGGTGTTCGGCAAATTGCGTAGCGGCCCGGAGGCGGTCGATAAACTGGTTGAAGGCTATCTTGGTTTGACCGATCTCTTCCGAGGTCTTCACCACTAATTTGTCAGGGAAAATGCCGGCGGCTAATTTTTGCACACCGTCCCGGATCTCTTTGATGGCCTTCGTGAGCAAGCCTGCATAGACGATGGCCATCACAAATCCGGCAATGGTCTGAATGATGAAGACCGTCCACAGCAACCATTGCGTGCGGCTGATCTGGGTTTCATTCTGTTCTTTCATGGACGCATGGATCGTTTCGATCTGCGGGCGCATTTTGATAAAGAGATTTTTTATCCGGCCGCGAATGCCCTCGCTTTCGGTCAATCCAATCTGCTTTTCAATTTCCACCACGCGATTGAACTCGTTCCGGTAATTATCCAGGAAGGCAATCAGTTCTTTATTTGCCGTGGCCTCCAGTTGACCCTTGAACGTTTCGAAGCGGGCATTGAACTCCTGCTGATATTTTAAATCCTTCCGCAAGAAGAAATCTTTCTCATGCCGGCGCAACATCAGCATCGACACTTTGTCGAATTCAAATCCCGAATTCTCTACGGCGTGAATGGCCGTGCGCAAAGAACCTTCCAGTCCATAGTCTTTGAACCCGCGTTGTTTCAGGAGGTCCACCAGTTTTTCGAAATTGGTCTGGAGACTGTCGAGGGTCAGGTCGAGGGACACCGTTTGCTGAGCGCCCTTGTCTTTATCCGACTGAACGTCCCGAAGTGTTCCCAGAAGACCCTTTGCAGCATCACGGTTCTCGTTGAAGGTGGTGATGGCCGCCGCTTCCTGTTTTTCGAGAAACGATGGTGACTTGAAGCCTTCGTAGACAAACTCCTTCGTGGCCAGATCCATTGTCTGCAAACGCAGCTTCAGCATGTCTACTTCTTCGTTGACGCTTTTAAAATAGATGATCTTTTCAATGGCGCCCCCGGAGAGCACGATCAAAACCACAGAAAGTAACAAGATCGATCCAAAGGCGGCCAGCAGCTTGATGCGGATGCGAAGCCCGTAGAGAAAAGCTCTCATATAAAAAATAGAGATAGGGATGGTTAAAAATTCAATTTAAGGATTCGGGTTGGGATGAGGGGGGGCGGGGGTGTTAACGTTATATTAAGAGTCAGGAGTCAGTAGCTGGGAGCCAGTAGTCAGTAGCCAGTAGTCAGTAGCCAGTAGCCAGTAGCCAGTAGCCAGTAGCCAGTAGCCAGTAGCCAGCGTGCGGGGGTGGGGTTGGGTGGGAATAAAAAAGGGTTGCCTTTTGGAGGACAACCCTTTCTTTTTTTCCGGATGCTGTTAGTGGCTTGGTGTTGATCCAGAAAACTTGAAGCAACAATTAAATAATGTACCCATAACACTTCGCAAGAAACTGAAAAACAAATCCTTAGCTACAGTTTTTGGTATTTTGTTGCCCTTTTGATAACGCCCTTCCCGGCGGTTGTTGCCTTTTTGATAACGTAAATCCATTGATTTCACACGTCCGGTCAGGTGATCTTTGCATCGAATTTTTTTCTGACCCAATGATAAAAAATATATTCCCACTTGCGGTGCTCGCTTTTATGAGCGTGCAATGTTCGCAGACCGGATCGGCAGAAATTGCCAACACAACTAACGACTCCACCGCTGTGGCGGTTGTAAAACCTGTGGTTGTTACCGAGCCCGTGCCGTTTGATACGGACGATCCTGCTATTTGGATCAATCGTGCCGACACGGCTAAAAGCCTGATCGTCGGTACGAACAAGGATGATAATGGCAGCTTGTATGTGTTTGATCTTGCCGGAAAAATCCTTCCCGAAAAAACGGTCGCACTGAAGCGCCCTAACAATGTGGACATTGAATATGGATTGTCGCTGAAGAACCAGCAGACAGACATCGCCGTGGTTACCGAGCGGTTGACGTATAAGCTACGCATCTTCAGCTTGCCCGACGTGAAACCTGTTGACAATGGCGGGATTGAGGTGTTTCAAGGCGAAACGGGCGACGGCTTCCGCGAGTTGATGGGTATCGCGCTTTATAAAAATCCGGCCGACGGGAAAATCTACGCCATTGTGGGACGAAAGAACGGGCCGCACGAAGGAGGTTATCTCTGGCAATACCAGCTGGAAGACAACGGCCGCGGCCAGGTGAAGGCAACGCTTGTGCGCAAGTTTGGGAAGTACAGTGGCAAAAAGGAAATCGAATCGATTGCGGTGGATGATGAGCTGGGGTATGTCTATTATTCCGACGAAGGCGTTGGTGTTCACAAATATTATGCTGATCCGGCCAGGGGAGATGAGGAACTTGCGCTGTTTGCCACAACCCATTTTGCGGCCGATCACGAGGGCATTTCGATTTACAAAATTAATGATGGAACAGGTTACATCCTGGTTTCCGATCAGGGCGCAAATCATTTCAATGTTTATCCGCGTGAAGGCTCGGCAAAAGGACCTCATGATCATCCGCTTATTAAGATCATTCCGACATCAACCTTGGAAAGCGATGGCTCTGAAGTGACGAGCGTTTCTTTTCCTGGAGAATTCAAGTCAGGATTGTTTGTGGGTATGTCTACGGACAAGACTTTTCAGCTCTATCGCTGGGAGGATTTGGCAGGAAAAGACCTCGCGATTGCGCAGAACGGAATCCGATCGGTAAAAAAATAACGGGATGAAACAAATTGCACTTGTTGTCATTTTTCTGCTGATGTGCTGCTATGCAAAGGCAGCAACGGTCAAAGGAAAATTGCTGGATGAAAATAAAGAGCCGCTGACAGGCGCGATTATTCTATTGGATGCCAGTAAGGGTCTTTATGCCCTTGCCGGACTGGATGGAACGTACATCATCAAAAATGTTCCTGTAGGTACGCACACCATCACCGTTTCGTTCATTGGCTATTTGACACAAGAAAAAACAATTACGATGACAGGCGAATCGGATGCTGCAACGATTGATTTTCAATTGGTGCAGGATTCAAAGGTTCTGAATGAAGTGGTCGTATCCGGAAAAGCCGAAGCGGGCTCAGATGCCGAAGCACGCCTCACGGAGCGAAATGCTTCTCAGGTCGTAAACGTGATGTCGGCAAAAGCAATTTCTATTTTACCCGATCTTTCCGTTGCCAATCTGGTGCAGCGCATGTCAGGCCTGACGGTGCAGCGCAACAGCAATGGCGATCCGCAGTATGTCATTGTGCGCGGCATGGACAAACGCTACAGCTACACGCTGGTAAACGGTTTTAAAATACCAAGCCCGGACAACAAAAACCGTTATCTGCCGCTCGATATTTTTCCTGCGACGTTATTGGAAAGACTGGAAGTATATAAAAGCCTGACGGCCGATATGGAAGGCGACGCCATTGGCGGCGCCGTGAACCTGGTCATGAAGAGCGCGCCCGATCATTTCGAAGTGAAGGCCGATTTCCAAACGGGATATAACTACATCAACACGCTGTACGGATTTGATCATTACAATGCTTCAGGGATTGAGAAAAACTCGCCGCGCCAGCAGTATGGCACGGGTTACGCGGCGCAGCCTGATGACTTCACGCAGAAGAACCTGGAAGTGAAAAACAACAAGCCGATGCCCGACCTGATCGGTTCGCTTTCGATCGGCAACCGTTTTTTCAATAACAAGCTGGGCGTGCTGGTGGGCGGCAGTTTTCAAAATTCATACCGTGCTACCAAGAGCCTTTGGTTTGATTATGATGTTGACCCCTATGGTTCAGATCTTCCCCAGCTGGGTTCGCTGCAAGAGCGGCATTACTCGATCCATCAAATGCGCAGCGCGGGCCACGCGCGGCTGGATTATAAATTCAATGATAGAAATGAAATTAAATTCTATGCCGGGTACTACGCATTAAACAATAACGAAACACGCCAGATCAGGTCAACTTCCCTGAAGCTCGGTTACAATTCACTTCAGGGAGATGCCTCTTTGGGTTACACCACACGCACAAAAACCACCAATCAAGGTATTTTGACGTCGTCGCTGCAAGGCAACCACAAATTACTTGGGCCGTTGGCGCTCTCTTGGTCGGCTGTCTATTCGACCGCATCCAACAATGAGCCTGACAATGCCAAGTTTACGCGCAGCAGCACGATGCAGGATTTTAAAGAAACACCACAAGGAGCGGAAGGGCTTTCACGCCAATGGCTGAACAACAAGGATAACGATCTGACAGGCTACCTGAACTTGACCATGCAGCCCGAATCGTGGGGCAGAAGTCTACTGAAGGCCGGAGGCATGGCACGGCATAAAGACCGCGACGGCAATTACGACATCTACAATTTCATGCCGAAGCCCACCCAGCAATTTCAGGGCACCAACTGGAACACCGTCAGCGATGTTACCTGGTCATTGACCAACCCGCTGGGCGCCACAAGCGATGCCCAGAATTATAAGGCACACGAATATATCAATGCGGCTTATGTGCTGGGGAAGCTGGATGTTGAACGATGGGAGGTGAATGCCGGCGTGCGGGCAGAGCAGACCAACCAGGGATTTACATTAAAAAATCCTGTGCCGGGTGTGATCCGTGACACCAGTGAGCATTACACCGACGTGCTGCCGAGCCTGATGGCGAAATACAAGATCAAACCGGGAATGAACCTGCGGTTCAGCTATTACAAAAGCATTTCGCGCCCCAGCTTTTTTGAAATTGTCCCTTACCTCTATCCGGAAGACGGCTATCCTGAACGCGGAAATCCGAAGCTTCAACGCGTACGGGCACAAAACATTGATCTGCGATTGGAAGTGTTCCCCAATGTAACCGATCAGATTTTAGTAGGTGTATTTTACAAATCCATTACCGACCCCATTGAATATACGGTAACAAAATTCGGCATAGCCAACGAAAATTCCCTGCAGCCCAACAATTTTGGCAACGCGCGGAACATGGGCGCCGAAATTGATTTCATACACTACTTCAACAAGTTCGGCATCCGTGCCAACTACACGTTCACCCACTCGACGATCACCACGACAAAACAACTGCCCGGCCCGGTTGATCCGAACGATTTATCGAAAGGCTATACCACCTATTATGTAAACCAAACGCGCCCCATGCAAGGCCAGGCAAGCCACATTGGCAACGTGTCGTTGCTGTACAAAGACCTCGACAAAGGCTGGGAGTCGCAGCTTTCGCTGGTGTATACCGGTGAAAAACTGGAAGCCATTTCGCCTTATTTAAACAACGACCTATATGGCAAACCGATCGCCATTCTGGATTTCTCATTGGAGAAAAGAGTATCCAGTACCGTCGATGTGTTCATCAAGGCAACCAACCTGCTGAACTCGGCTTATCAAATGTATATCAAGAACCCGGTGTATCAAAAGGACAATGAATATCCCTACCAGAAGGATCCACAGAACAAAACGCTCACCCGTAGAGATGAATACTATCAGTCGTTCCGAGTAGGCGTTCGGATCAATTTCAGCAAGAATAAAAATCAATGAATAAACTTCAAATGAAAAAACAAAACACTATGAAAAAACTAACAAGCAGATTGGCAGTCATCGCCTTTTTGGGCACTGTCGCCCTTCTGGCAAGCTGTAGCAAAGACGATGACAGCAAACCAAGACCGGTGGTCACCACAACGTCATCGGCACTGACGCTTATACAGGACACTACGGGAGTTTTTACCGCGGATGTATCTGCAGCAGCAGGCATTAAGGACATTACCGTTACGATCGATAACGCCACCATCTTAACAGCGGAGATCACCAACAAAGCGGATCTCGTCGGCAAAACGGTAGGCACGGCAAACATTAAGATGACCTCGACGTATACTTTGGGAACTGCCAACATTACGATTACCGTAACGGACAATGCCCAACAATCGTCCACCGCTGCGGTTTCCGTTGATGTTACCGATCATCCTCCCATTGAAATTTCGGGCGCGGTAGGATCAACCGCAACAAAGGAGTACCATATCACGCAGGCAACCACCTGGGGGCCTCACCTCACCTATCACGTAACGGGCAACGTCTTTGTTGAGCCAACCGGATCCCTGACGCTATTGGAAGGAACAACCGTGATTGTGGATGGCCAGTATTCGTTCACCGTGAGAGGAAACTTCTACAGCTACGGCACAGCAACGGATTCCGTGGTGTTCACAGTGCCGGCGCAGCAACGGACGAAAGCCAATATTTTTGCGGGCTTGTGGGGAGGTATTATGTCTTCCAACACCGATGGCACCAATACTTTTGCCGCCGATGAAATGGTGGTGCAATACACGCGCGTTGAATACGCCGGAATGCTCGGCCAAGCCTGGCAGGATATTGTGAAGCTGGGTGAAGTGGCCGATACGAATACGCCCGAATATGCCTTGTTCTTCAACAACCCCAATGGTGTTTGTGTGATTCAGAATTCCACGTTCGCGTATTCAGCGGATGTTGCCGTACAAATCGATCAGGGAAAAATATTGGTCAGCAACAACGCGTTCATCTTAAATGGAAAGGCCGGTGGCGAAGCCATTGATCTCAAGGTGGGCACGTATGGCGATATTGCCTACAATTTGTTCTACAAAGCAGCGACAAACGGCGTGAAGTTTAACGCCAAGGGCGGATCCACTGAACTGCACGTTTACAATAATACAGCGGTTGAATGTGGATGGAGACAAACGTCGCACTCCGATCACGGCGGTTCGTTCAATGTTGAACAAGGAGGTAAAGGCGTGGTGTATAACAACCTCATCGTAAACTCCACGCGCGGTGTTCGCTTCTCTAACGGAAAACTGGCTGATGTGGCGCATTTGTCCAACGGATTTAACTTCCATTATCTCAGTATCACCAGCCCCGTTGGTACCGATAATTTTACTCCTGAATTTTATCCTACCGATGGGTTTACCATCTATGGCAATGGCAAGACCGGTCCTGCCAGCGTAGATTCTACTTTTGAAACAGCACATGATGTTCCTGCTCCCGTGTACACCAATAACGTATTTGATAAAGTTGCAACAATAGCAGCTGGTCACGATCCGTTGTTTGTAAAATTTGCCGTAACCACATTTGACGTGGCGGCGGCGGTTGCAGCGGAAGAACCCGCGAATGAAGGTTTCCCTGCCGCATTTGATTTTCATCTTCAGGCAGGTTCACCGGCATTGACCGGCGCCAACACAAATTTCAGCCCCTATAATGCAGCTTCCCTGACTGCCGGCGGAAAGACATACGCCTCCCCAAAGCCGTCAAGTTATTTTGGGGCATTTGGACCCAAGTAAATTATCTCTTGTAAGCCTATAAACACCAACTTACTCAGAGAAGTATCAGGATAAAAAAGAGGTTGGCTCGCTTTTGAGTCAGCCTCTTTTCTTTTACAAAAAAATCTCCTGGGCGCCGACGCACCGAAAAATTTTCGCTCTTTTCAAAGGCTCAGGATGAAATTGGAGAGGCTGTCACCCTGGTTTAGCTTCAGCTTTTTGCGCAAGCGATACCGGGAGATCCGGAGGCTATCGGGCGAAATGCCCAGAATGGTGGAGATATCTTTGGAGGGCAGGTTCAGGCGGATCAGGGCGGCCAGGCGCGTGTCGGCCGCGGTGATGTCGGAAGAGAGTTTTTGGAGCTGGTCGAAGAAATTTTGGTGTACTTGCTCGAAAATGTGGCGGAAGTCATCCCAATCCTTGTCCTGCACAAAATTGTGGTCGATGAGCTTGATCAGGTTGGTGATCTTTTTGCGCTGGTCTTTGAGATCTTCCTGCAAGGCCTCCTGGAGCTTGGCCTTGATGTCGTCCATCATTTTGTTTTTGCTGATGATGTGCAGCGTGTGAGCGGCCAGCGATTTGGACCGGTTCTCCAGCGCATGCTGAAGCTGGTGTTCGTGCAGGTGGGCATTTTCCAACTCCACGTGCATGAGCTTTTGCTGCGACTCTTTTAATTCCAGTTGTGATTCTTTCAACTCGATCAGTTCCTTGTCCTGCCGGATCTTCAACCGCTGCCGGCTGATGATGGCTGCCGCCAGCAACAACACCAGCCCAATGCCCGACGCCAACGAGATCTTGACCACTGAATTCAACTGGCGGTCGCTCTCCAATGCACTGATCTCGCCATTCTTTCGCTCCAATTCAAAAAACGTTTGCAACAGCCCCAACTGGCGGCGGGTCTCTTCGCCGTAGATCTCTTCATACAAAGTGCGCCCCTTCTCCAGGTTCGCATAGGCCTCCTGATAAAGACCGGCCTGGTTATAGACTTTGCCCAGATCTTTGTAGGCGCTGGTGGCTTGGTATTTGTCATTGAGGCGCAGGGCGAGGTTGAGCGCTCTGGTAGAAAAGCGAATGGCGGGTTCGTTTTCTCCTTTCTTCCGGTGCACATCGGCGAGGTTGTTCAGGTTCACGATCATCGAGAGACTGTCGCGTGTGAGCTCGTTGAGCCCGAGGGACCGGAGAAAATAATAACGGGCCGTGTCGAGCTGATTCAGGTCTTCATAGATGCTGCCGATGTTTTCGAGAATGATGGACGTTCCCCGCACATCGTTGGCATGTTCATAGTACGACAGCGCCTTGTGTTGGAACTCCAGTGCTTCAGGGTACTGTTGTTTTTTTTCGCTGAGCCGGCCGAGGCTGCCATAGGTGTCGGCGATGCCTTTCAGATTTTCTGAATCCTGGTAGAGCTTTAACGCACGGTTGTGTTTTTCGAGCGCCAGGTCGGGTTGGCGGATGGTGTAGTAGACCAACCCCAGCTGGTTCAGGTTCCGGGCCAGCGCCTCCGTATTTCGCGACAATTCGTATAAAGTTTCTGCCTTGAGCAAGTGGTTAAGGGCCTCTTCATAAAACCCCTGGCGATAAAAAATTTCACCCACCAGGTAGTGACCGTAGGCCGTGCCCTCGGTGTAGCCCTGGTCTTGCGCCCGGCGAAGGGCTTCCTGCGCCCTGACAAAAGCGGAATCGGGCCGGGTGAAAAGCATCGCCTCCGCGCGGCGATACGATGCGTCGATGCTTTGGATGGCGGCATCCTGGGCATGAACATGCAGGGTTAGGATGGTCGTCAGGGCGGTGAGGGCGTAGCGTAATTTGCTTTTCACGGTGTCATGCGATGGATGCCGTAAAAATAGAGGGGCAATGTTTTGTCAGGTTTACCGGAATGTTATGACTGTTAATATGGAGGAGATGATCCGGACGACGCAGATTCGACCCTGCGCACCGCGGTCAGAAACGGACACCCGTCATCATAAGTGAACATGCCAGTGGTAAAAATGGCCTTAAATTTTGGTTTCTGAGGGTGGTATGACGTTTGTCAGTACCTCATCCAAGACCTATACTTATGCTAAAAAATTATGCCCTGCTTTTTTTGCGCAACCTGAGGCGCCAGAAATTATTCTCATCCATCAACCTCTTGGGGCTGTCGGTCAGCATGGCCAGTACGTTACTCATCTACTTGTACGTGCGGCAGGAATTTAGCTTTGACAATTTTCATCCACATAGCGAACGCCTGTATCGCGTCAATCAAACCTTTATCTGGGGCGAGAACCGGAACAGCCAGTTTTCGCGAACCGGCCCGGGTGTGGCCCACGCGCTGCTCGAAGAACTTCCCGAAGTGGAAATGACGACGAGTCTGCATACTCCCGGTGATTTCATTATTTCTTATGTGAAGCCGAACAACGAAGTGGTAACCTTTGAAGAGAACAGAATACTGTCGGCCGACACCAATTTTTTCAAGGTCCTCAACTTCCCCCTGTTGCAGGGCGACGCAGCATCGGCTTTCCGCCAAGCCAACACAATGGTGATGACGCGATCGACCGCCGTGAAATATTTTGGCAACGAAAATCCCATCGGAAAAATGGTGCGCCTGGGGGCTCCGAATACCGACGCCCAACAAACCTATGAAGTGACCGGTGTGATGGAAGACACCCCCGAAAATTCAACGATGCAATTCAACGTGTTGTTATCCTCAAAAGGATTTCCGCTGGAGCGGATGGCATGGAGTTGGGTTTGGACACAACTGGAAACTTTTGTGCTGCTGCGACCCGATGCCAACATCGCTGCCGTGCGCGAAAAACTACAGACCATCCCGCGCAAACGCGCCGAAGAATCGATCAAGGCGGCCATGGGCATGACGTATGATGAATACATTGCTTCGGGAAAAAAGTGGGAACTGTTCCTGCAACCGATCAACACGCTTCACTTACCGGAATATCCCGTTGTCGGATCGTTTCCAGACACCGGCAACATCACGGTGATCTATTCTTTTATCGGCGCCGCCATCTTTATCGTGCTATTGTCGTGCGTCAACTTCATGAACCTCTCTACCGCACAATTCACGCGACGCATCAAGGAAGCCAGCATTCGAAAAATATTGGGGCTGAACAAAAAAGACTTGGGCCTCAGCTATTTCTTTGAAGCGCTCATCTTTTGTCTGCTGGCCCTGGTGGTGGCCATCGTCCTCTCGCAACTCTTGCTTCCGGCGTTCAACTTCATCACCGGCAAACATCTTGCACTTTCATTTTTTGGCGACCTCTGGATGTCGGGCGGATTGCTGGCACTCGCGCTCTTCATGGCCTTGATCTCGTCCAGCTATCCGGCGCTGTTCCTCACCACCTTCAATCCCGTGGAGGCCATCAAAGGAAAATCAAGGGTGGGCCGTGAGGGCAAATCGTTCCGCAATGTGCTGGTGGTATTTCAATTCAGCGTCTCTATTATTCTCATCATTTGCACGGCCGTCGTGTTTCAACAACTGAAATATGTATCCGAAAAAGATATTGGCTTTGACCGGGAAAATCTGTTGGTGTTGCACCATGTGGAACACGCGAACAACCGGGTAAACCTGGCGCATGATGCCGAAAGTGTGCCGGGTGCCGTCAGCGCCACCTGGTGTGCATCGGCGCCACCGTATATCTATGGCGGCGACTCGTTTTCGGCCGAAGGACAAACCGATCTGAAGTTTCCGCTGAACTACACCGGTGGCGATGAAAACTACATTCCCACATTGGGCATCAAAGTAAAGTTCGGCCGGAATTTTGACGCAGGGATCCCCGCCGATTCCAACCGCGTGATCCTCAACGAGAGCGCTGTACGCCGGATTGGCTGGACGCTGGATGAATCCGTCATCGGAAAGAAACTCGCCTATCCCAACAGCGGCGTCGACGCGACCTTTGAGGTCATTGGCGTGGTGGCCGACTTCAACTACTGGAGCCTGGATGGTCCCATCGAACCCCTCGGCATCTTCAACATGAAAAACAAAATGATCGAAGACGACGGCAACGATTTCATGGTCCTGAAAATAGCGCCACAAAACAGCGAGGCCTGGCAAGCCACGCTGGCCGGTCTCCAAAAAGTCTGGAAACAACACGCCGGCGACACGCCCTTCCAATATTCGTTTGTCGACAAGAACTTTGCGGAAACTTTTGCTACCCATGAACAATTCGGAAAAGTGCTGCGCGTGATGGCCTCCCTGGCCATTCTGATCGCCAGTCTGGGTTTGTTGGGAATGATCGTCTATTCACTAGAGCAACGCACCAAAGAGATCGGCATCCGCAAAGTGGTAGGCGCTTCCGTATTCAATATCTTGGTGTTGATATCCTCAGGCTATACCAAACTGATCGCCGTTGCTTTCGTGATCGGGGCGCCGGTATCCTATTGGATGATGGGCATTTGGCTGGAGGATTTTGCTTACGCGATCAAACCATCGGTGTGGATCTTCGTTGTGACAGGGGCTAGCACACTTTTACTGGCCATGGCCATTACCGGCTATCATGCTGTGAAAGCTGCGTTAACAAATCCGGTGGATGTGTTGAAAGATGAATAAAGCTTGCCTCACTTAGCCTTTATATTTTAACTTTCATTCACACATCTGAATTCTGCTATTGATGGAAGTAATCGACAAGCTTGCCTGGATTGAATTAAAAGACAAACAGATCCTATCCACCAGGTCTTTTGGCAAAGACAAGTATTATATCCCCGGCGGCAAACGGGAAGCCGGCGAGTCTGACGTGGACGCTTTGTGCAGGGAAATCCGGGAAGAGCTTTCCGTCCAATTGGATGAAGGAAGTATTGATTTCGTGGGTGTGTTCGAGGCGCAGGCGCATGGCAAGCCGGAGGGCACGATCGTGCGGATGACCTGCTATCGCGCGTCTTACTCCGGCACATTGGCGCCGGCAGCGGAAATAGAGGAAATGCGGTGGCTGCGGTTTGGTGATAAGGACAAAGTTGCCCCCGTCGATATTTTGATCTTTGATTTTTTAAAAGAACGGGATTTGATGGCGTGATATGACTACGGCTTATCGGGCGCCAGAGCATCCTTCAAAAAAGAAGAAACCGTATCAGGTTCTGCACCGGGCTCCCGCTTTGCATAGGTGACGGACTTAACGAGTTTCCCATTTCTTTCAAAGGTCTTTTCATATCGTCTGGCCCGTTCGAAATCGCCATCGTAAAAAATTTCTGTCTTTAATCGGCCATTGTCATAATACTCCCTGGCAATACTGTCGGGCTGGTTGTCAAAATAGTATTCCTCGAGTTGAAGCTTTCCGTTTTCGTGATACGTCTTGTGAGCACCAGACAACACCCCTAGGTCGAGGTCCAAACCTTTGGATATCGTCTTCACGATGTTTCCGCTGAGCTGGATAATGTCCAATGGTGTCAGATGGTCTTTATAGGAGAGCTCTTCCCGCAACACGCCGCTGGAATCATACAATCTATTGACGCCGATCAAGTAATCATTCTCGTAGGTCGATTCGCGCGCAAGCACCCCGTTGCGATAGAAGATTTTGAACAAACCATATTTCCGGCCTTCTCTGAAATCATATTCCTTTTCAAGTTTCCCATTGGCAAAGTATCGCCTCGCTTTGCCATGGAACAAGCCATTCTTCATCTCCGTGCTTGCCGAAAGGGTATTATTAGCGCTCCAGACGTTCAAAACGCCATTGCCTTCCACCACAGCATGCTCGTCTAGCTTCTTTCCGGTACTGTCATAACTTGCAACGCTCTGCCACAGCCTGTCATCTTTATAAATAAATATAGCTTCGACTTTTCTGTTTTTATGGTAGAGTCGCTCCTCTCCATCACGCTGGCCGTTCCTATAATTCGCTTCCATAGAAATCATTCCTGTCGAATTGTATAAAGTCGCTTTACCCTCGAGGGCGCCATTTGACCAGTTCTTAACATGAAACAAAATTCCGCGCTCGGTATACGACCTGCTCTCCCCTTGCAAGACACCCTGTTCATAATGTTCTTCTTTCTCAATTTTTCCATTGGGATAATACATCCGCATAAAACCATGCCGTTGCTTAATTTCATTTCCGTTGCTGGCTTTTGTGAGAACATACTCGTACTCGAGAACTTTATATTCCTTGCCTTCCGGGTCGTTTACATACTCCGCTTGGATCTCAACCTTTCCGCCACATGCCGTCAGCAGTACAATCAGGATCAGGGATGGAGCTAACAGGGGTTTCATAAAGGCACCAAAAGTAATGTTATGTAATCTTATGTTTATTTGTACAAAAATCAAACATCGTAGTCCTTTGGGCTACAGCATTGTAGGCATACACGTAATTCGCTGCACCCTACTTTCTCAGGGTATCCGAATGTTCTTCTCACCCGCCTTTAGCTTTTCAATTATCTTTCCGGCGTGCTTCATCAGAGTTTCTTCTCTTGTAACAAAGCTCAGGTATTTCAGGATGTCCTGTTGCCGGGCTGGGGTGAGGGCGTTGAAATCTTTCAGTACTTTGTGTCGCTGCAGCTGCCGGCGGAAAACCGGTGACATGGTGTACTGCTTTTTTATTTTGTGCAGGTCTTGGGTGATCACAAAGTTGGCCGTTTCACCTACGGAAGCATTTGCTCCTTTCAAGGTGGGTGCGTTCACAAAGAGCCGGTAGGGATTGTCCTTCACGGGTACCAATGTTTTGGTGAAAGCAAAGCCGTTGACAGTGCCCTTTACGTGGATTCTCCCCTTGGGGGATTTCATCTTGCGAGTGATGGTATCGGGAACATCGGCGCAGGTGTTGATGCCGGTTTTGTAGAGGGTTGCTTTGAATTTGGGCATAGGTTCTATCAGTTTTCACCGCAAAGTCGCAGAGGCGCAATGTCAACGCAAAGAAATGCAGGGGCTTCGCGACGCTTCACCGATTCGTTGTTCTTGCTATTCCGGCTGCTATCCCTGCGCGTATCATTCCGCCGTAGCCATCGTCATTCAGGAATTGGGTATAAAAGAGGGCTGTTTCGTAATTGTCCCGGGCGAGAATGAATTCTTGCAGGTCTTCGTAGTCTTTGGCGATGTTGAGATAGAGCGAGGGATAGGCGCCTTTCACCTGGACGTCGGGCACACGTTGTGCGTGGTCGAGGGCGGTTTTGTCCCACTGGAGTTTGCCTGATACTCCAGGTTGGTGGCGGGCCACGTAATGGGCAGCGATGAATTTTTCAAGATCGGTGGTGGCCTCATCCCAGGCCTGCCGGAAAATCACTGCGGCAACCTCTCCCCGGCCCTCCCCTTCCAGGGTCATGCCTTGAGCACAGCGTTGGATGGTCTTGTTCTGAGGGTCGTAAAGCATTTGCATTAGGTCTCAAGATACAAATTACCGAATAAGCTTTTGACTGCCGGAACGAGATCCTGACAGCGATCGAGATGCCCGGCAAGCTTCTATTTTTAAAAGCCGACAGAAAAATGGGAATTGAACGGAAAACGAGCGCGAAATGGACACCGATTTTTTCCCTGGCCGCCAAATCTTTGCGTTCATATAAGTCTTAAAGCATAAAACTATGAATGCAAAATTCTCCATTCTTCTATTGATCCTTACACTGTCACTCACCGGCAACGCACAATCGACGAAGACCTATGATCTCCAAAAGCTTCTTAAAGAAAAGCAGCTCACCTTAATTCCTCCAAAACCGTACCCCATCACCGACGGCGACAAAAAGGGCGTAACCCTGGCCGGGGTTGCCTGGTTGAACGGAGTGGACTTTTCAACAGGGACCATTGAAGTCGACCTCCGGGGTCTTGATGTGCTTCAAAGGAGTTTTCTGGGAATCGCATTCCATGCCGTCGACAGCAACACCTATGATATCGTCTATTTCCGGCCGTTTAATTTTCAACATCCGGATCCCATCCGGAAAATTCACGCCGTTCAGTATATGGCCATGCCCGATTTTCCTTGGAATAAACTGAGAGATGAGCACAACGGCGTTTATGAAAAAGGCATCGACCCCGCACCAAAAGCCACGGACTGGTTCCATGCAAAGATCGAAGTGACGGAAGACGAGATCAGGGTATATGTAAATAATGCAGCGACGCCTTCCCTGAAGGTGAAAAAGCTGAATACCCGAAAGAGCGGAAAAATAGGATTGTGGAACGATGCACTGGAGGGCGATTTTGCAAACCTGACCATCCGCACACCTTAGTGCAAAAGATCAAGGAGTTGTGCCGGTCACAGCTCCTTCTTTTTTGTTGCTGCGTTGCAAACCATGGTCATCCCGTCTTCGATGGCTTTTACCACGACGGCGCTTTTATCCGTCAACCCATGCCGTTGTGAAATCCACTGGACCTCGTTATAGGTGAGCCATACCTTTCCATTCTCGTCTTCCCACGCCAGGGCCTTCATCGGGAGGTCGAGTCCCGCGGTTTGTTTGTCCTGCATCAGCACGGTACCTGCTTTGGGGTTTCCAAAAATTATTACTTCTGTCGGCCGAAGTGGAAGGCCGACCTCATCTGCATTCGCGGCGTGATCAATACAAATAAAAACGGTGAGGCCGTGGGATGACACCAGGGCCGCAAGCCGGTCGAGGGTTTCTTTTACTGAAAAGTCACTGAGAATATTTTTTAGACCCGACATTTGCCATTCAATGTTTGATGCGTACCCAAGACATTCTTCACGTCAGCTTTTTACACCTGTGCTTGACTGATCCTTACTCTTTACTGAACTCGACCAGCTTCCATTCTTCATGCGGTTCTTTTGTCAGAAAGACATTAACGGTGATATCTTTTTTATTACCCGTTACGTTGATCTCCAATTGTGCTTCCCCCCTTCCATTAACAATACTTATATTTCCTTTGGGCATCATTCCATAACCCTTGATTCCTCCGGTCTCCTCCAGGATCTCCTCATTGTGCTCTATTTCCTTCACGGCTATTTTGTAAGCGTCGGAATTTTTCAGGGCATTCCCGGCAAATAAAAATGAAAAGACGAAGAAAGCGAGTCCCACGCCTACCAAGGCCAACACCCGCGGAAGCTTCGCCGCCTTATTGGGATTTTTAACAACAACGGTCTTCATGGATTTATCGCCCAATCGCTTTTTTTCCGGACTGACGGCGAGCGCGATAAACTCGACCGGCCACAGGATAAGAAACAGATTGCGGATTGCCAATCTTCCCGGTGAAGGAACTTCCTGAGGATTGTCCGCATCCCTGACCATAATACCCATGATCCATCTACCTGCGCTAATGCCCCGTATAGAATCCTTTGCGAAGTAGAGAAGAAATCCGGGAACTCCGACCAACCACAGGGTGGTCATGAATTTCGAGAAATTGTCGTTGTCCATAAAACCTGGCCCGAGGATCAAGAAAATAAGCGCTACCATTAAAAACGTTATCACGAAATGGTCAATCAAAAAAGCGGCAATTCTCCTTTTCCGGCTGGAGACAGTCAGAACTTGTACGGGTTCGATGTTCATTTTTTCTGGTTTAATTTTATGCTGACATGCAACGGATGCCACAGAGGGCGTTTGGCGTGACCGGCTACTGTCGTGATTCGAAATGTACTGATTTTCCTTTACGGTTGCTATTCTTATTTGTACTCTCATCGGAGCGGAACGGCGCACCCGGTAAATAATTTTATACATCCGAAGGATAGGAATAGACAGCGACCCCTATTATCTTAGATCAATAGCTATCCAAGGCCACCCACCTGCGGGCCGTGGACGCATTCTCCGTTTAGGCAACATTCTAACCCCCAAAAATATGGTCTCCATTTCGGCCGACGAGTTTAGAGCGCTGATGATCGCTGGTGGCATCATCGAAAACAAGAAAGTTAGCGAACCAGTAAACACGATGTTTACAACCTTTGAACGTCCGTTTACCATCAAGAACTGTAAATTGGTGTCGCTTCTTTTTAACGATTGCCCCTTGCATTCCATCGCCATCGAAGGCAACACCCACATCGATATCGTTACACTGGCCGGTGCGCAAACCAATTTCAATTCCTTCACCACAGACGCCTCCCCGGTGATTACAACCCTCAATATTGGCGGCGCGGGTAACGCGCAAACGGTAGCCATTCATTGCAAGGTACGCGACCTCACGTTTGAAGAGTGCTCCATCCGTGCCATCACGACAAACGCCACACAGAAAATGGCTACGCTGTCGTTGAAGCGAAATGTCGATTTCAATACGTTTCACCTGACGGGCCTCTATGGAACGGTTCAACTTGATTTTTCGAGTGGCGCTGAACTTACTTGCAAGGATACCCAGATCACCCACATCAGTGCCATATCGACAATCATTCAAGCCTATCATTTTACCGATCACGAGGGGACGTCATTGAGCTTCGACTCGTTGTCATTCAAGAAGGCCCGCTCCATGGCATTTGTAAATTCATCTTTTTTAAAGATCCGGGTTGAGGGCGATCAAAACCGTTTGTTCCAAAATCTAACGGTTACGTTGA
Source organism: Chryseolinea soli (assembly GCF_003589925.1). Classification (NCBI taxonomy): domain Bacteria; kingdom Pseudomonadati; phylum Bacteroidota; class Cytophagia; order Cytophagales; family Fulvivirgaceae; genus Chryseolinea; species Chryseolinea soli. The sequence continues at coordinate 797,317 of NZ_CP032382.1, forward strand.
CTGGGAATTGATCGCTGTGCGGAAATGCTTTCGTGCATCCATTGATTGGCCTTTCATCACCCGAAGAACGCCTATTGGCCGTGGGGTCATGGGTTGGCTTTTGCCCCCGGGATCTTATCGCCGGCAATGAAAAACCAGGGGATGCCGAATTTTCCTTTCATGCGGTACAGGCTTACCGATTCACCAGGCTCAACGCTGCGATAGAAACGCGAAGATACTTTGGCGTCCTTCTGTTCTTTTTGCCCGCCCCAGGGTTCCAAGGTTAGATAATAGGTTCTGGTCTTCCCACTGCTGACATGTTTCCTCACAATTTTGACGGTGAAAATCTCCGGCGTCGAGGTATCGAGCAAGCCATTCAACGCGACTGCCGTGCCAAAGCTATAGGCCATCAACACAACCACAATGAAGATCGACGTAAAGATCTCGCTGCCTGTTCTAAATTTTAGTTCCGAATTTTTAAAGACAATCAGCACAATGAGGAGGGCCGTGATGGCGCCGGTCAATATCCACGCCTGACGAAAGTCCAGCACGTTAAAATCCATCAGCGTCCTCACCATAACGCTCGCACCGGTAAAAATAATCGCATAAAAAACTGTCGGGTAGGCGGAATTCTTTTTCTCATCCAGTCGTATGAGGCCATTCGAAAGCTTGGACGCGAGCAAGGCGATCATGAACATTGCTATGGCGGCTGTCATGGACCACAAATTGGGCCCTGGCAAAAAGAATGCTACGACAGCTGCAATCCCACCAAAGACATTCACGGTGAGCGCCAGACGGCGTGCCCGTTGCAGCCTTTCCCCGCGCTGTTCCTCCGACCATCCGAACTCCGGATTGGCGAGTATTTCATTTTGCTCTTGTTGGATGGTCACCTCGTCCAGGTTGGGGTACCGCTGACTTAACCAATCGACAATGTCGTCTGTGGATCCAAAATAGGTACTCACCCGGATGCGTTTTTTGTTTTCCGTCGTGGGTTCAATAAAGATGTAGTTTTCATCCACGGAAAACCCGCGGATCTCATCCAGGTTCAAAGCGCGTTTAAAAAATGTACCGGTCGTATAAACCCTGTCCGTCGCAATCACGAAGGTATCTTTTTTAACCTCCCCAATGAAAAAGATCGACACCGCGATGCCCGTCAACGCCCCACCGATCTTAAGCCAATACACTACTTCATCGGGATTCCCTTCGGCTAATACGCTCGCCATAGCCCAACCCAATCCAGCAATGGCCAGAAACAAAAAGATGTAGATAAAAATGGCCCATCCTTTGGCCAGGCGATAGATTCTCATAGGTCTGTGTAACGGAAATAAATGGAACTTATTCGGAGATCAAGATAGTGGAAATAAAAACTTTTCAAAAAGTTCGATGTGTTGATCCGAGACGCGTTGATCATGTCATTTTAAAAATCCAGGAGTGATATACCCTTCGGAACCGGTGTTGTCCCGTTCAAATGACCGTCCGTAAAAACCAATGCATTTTTGTCATCATAAAATATCAACTTTCCTATCGATCCAATAGCCCAACGATCTATGAGCCGAACACTCTGCTTTGCCTTGCTAGTTATTATGGGGTGCCAGTCCACGCCACAGGAGATCACCGTCACCTACCAGGAGTCTGCCGAAGACTTCCCCAACCCCGAGCGCGGATTCTATCACCCCACCAATGCGCTCGCGAGCAAGTTCGAGCCATTGTCGGAAGGCGTTTTGAAAGGCTACCGGTCACCCACACGCAAAGGCAAAGCCGAATACGATGTGGTGAGCACGCTGATCTACCGGGATTTCGTTTTGGACAATTTCACCACCCAGCCCTTAAGCGAGGACTTCCTCACGCAAATAAAAACCGATTTCAGCACAGCGCGCACCGCCGGCGTGAAGCTGATCCCGCGATTCACGTATATCGTCAAAACAAAAAAAGGGAACTGCCCGGATGTTTCCATCTGCCCGCCTTATGGTGACGCACCAAAAAATATCGTACTGGGCCACATCGCCCAACTCAAACCTGTTCTCCATGAGAATGCCGACGTGATCGCCTTTGTGCAAATGGGCTTTATCGGAATCTGGGGAGAAAATTATTACACCGATTATTTCGGCGATGCCTCCAACAACAACCATCAAAAGAAATTGCTCGACGCCAACTGGCAGGACCGCATTGACGTGTTGAAAGCCCTACTCGATGCCACACCCCCCGAGCTCATGGTACAGGTTCGAACACCCCAGATCAAACAACGACAGGTCTATGGCATCCAGGCGCCCGTCACCTCCGAGCCCCTCACAGAAAATGAGGCCTTCAACGGAACCGACAAAGCCCGCATCGGTTTCCACAACGACTGCTTCATCTCCAGCCCCGACGACTATGGAACCTTCGACGACTACGGCAATTCCGCCACACCCCGCAAATCCGAAACCGCGACGCTTCGAAAATATTTTGCCGCCGACAGCCGGTTTGTCGTTGTTGGCGGCGAAACCTGCAGCGACGACTACAGTCCCGAAAATGACTGCGGCCCCGCCGGACATGCAGAACAGGAGATGAAAGACATGCACTACACTTACCTGAACACCAGCTACAACAATGACGTGAACAACGATTGGGTGACGGGTGGATGTATGGAAAGCATTAAGAGAAATCTGGGCTATCGGTTCGTACTAAAAACGGGAGTTTATCCTTCTGCCGTATCGGATTCTTTGAAAGTGAAATTGTCGCTGGAAAATGTCGGCTATGCTTCCCCCGTCAACGCCCGGCCGGTGGAATTGATCCTCAGGAATGTGGATGACAAATCTGTCCACACCTTTACGTTTCGCACGGATATTCGAAAATGGTACAGTGGCAATGTGGCGCTGATCGGAAGCTTTTCGGTTAGTACAATACCTGCGGGCTCATACGAGCTATTGCTGAATTTCCCTGACGCTCATAGCGCGTTAGCAAAGCGCGCGGAGTATTCGATCAGGCTGTCCAATCATGAGGTCTGGGAAGCTGAGACAGGGTTCAACAAGCTCAACTTCAGGATCAAAGTGAAGTAGCCATCCCGTTACTCTCCACTACGCAACGTCTTTGCCGGGCTCGCCTTGGCCGCCCGCCACGTCTGCAACGCCACGGTGAACCAAGCCACCATCAACGCTGCTAAGCCGGCGCTAGCAAAAAACCACCATTGTAAGTTGATCTTATACGCAAACCCATCAAGCCACTGCTTACTGATAACGTAACTAACCGGAAAAGAAATAACAATCGCCACCAGCACCATCCGCGTAAAATCCCGCATCAGCAAAAACACGACGCCAACATTGGTTGCACCGTGAATCTTGCGAATGCCAATCTCCTTAAGCCTGCGCTCTGCCGTGAATGCCGCGAGTCCAAGGAGTCCCAAGCTGGAGATCAGAATCGCCAGGCCGGCAAAATATTTAGAAAGCGTAGCCACGCGTTGTTCAGCAACATACTGTGCCTGATAATCCTGATCAAGAAAACGATAGCTCAGAAGAAAACCAGGGTTGTATTCCTTATGAAATTTCTCAAGACGCGCGATAACGTCTGCCTCCTTGCCGGCCTCCACTTTCATCATCACCATAAACGTTCCGTCGGGAGCGAGGTTAAAAAAGAGCGGTTTCACTTTCTCATGGAACGACCGGAAATGAAAATCTTTTACCACACCTACAATGGTGCGGGGCTTGCCCCAGAGGGTTACCGTCTTGCCGATGGGATCTTGCATGTCCATAGCGGCGATGGCGGCTTCGTTAAAGATGATGTTGGTATCTTCGGTGCCAAAGCGGGGTGAGTAGTAGCGGCCGGCCAGCAATTGCACCTCCAGCATCTCGATCATGCCATAGTTCACTCTCACGTTCTCCATCTCCACCACCAGGTCGGGATCTTTGCCTTCCCATTGCATGGAGCTGGTGCTGCTGCCGGCGCCAAATTCCATCAGGCTATGGCCGATGCTGGAGGCGTCGGTCACACCGGGAAAATTCTTGACCGTGGCGATAACCGTCTCCAGGTTTTGGGTGACCTTGCCCTGTCCCTCGAAGTACAACAAGTGATCCTTGTTATAGCCGAGGTTCTTGGTTTGTGTATACTGCATCTGCTCATACACGACCCACACCGACACGATGAGCACGACGGAACATACAAATTGAAACACCACCAATCCGCGGCGCACCCATAGTTCGCTCCACGATCCATGAAGTTGGCCTTTCAGTATTGCCACGGGGTTGAACCCGGAAAGATACAAGGCGGGATAGCTGCCGGCCACCCATCCTGCAAAAACGGCAAGGCCCGCCAGCGACAACAGCGTGGAGTAGTCGGTAGGTACCGTCAATGTTTTTCCCGTGATGAGATTAAACTGTGGCAACAGCAAAATAACCAGCAGAAACGCACACGCCATCGAGAGCAATGCCATGAGCATGGATTCCCCCAGGTATTGGATGATCAGTGCACGCCGGCTTGCGCCCATGGCCTTCTTCGTTCCGATCTCTTTTATGCGGCGCGATGCACGGGCGGTAGACAAATTCATGAAGTTGATACACGCAATGAGCAAGATAAAAAATGCGATGATCGAAAACATGCGCACATACTCGATCCGACCGCCGGCTTCCACGCCGTTCACGAACCGTCCGTGCAAGTAAAGATGAGCATAGGGAGTGGCAAACACGGTGGTGCCTTTCTCTCCACCATGATCCTTGACAAAGTTGACGATCTTGGCCGAGAATGCCTCCACGGTGGCTCCCTCTCGCAACACCACGAAAGTCGACGGAGCGTTGTTCGTCCACTGCAGGGTCCACGGGTGAGCTTCCTTCATTTCGTCTGTGGTGAGCAAAAAGTCATACTGCTGTGTGGATTGTGCAGGCATTTTTTTGAACACGCCCGACACATTGAATAGCTTTTCATGCTGCCAGGTCACGGTCTTGCCCAGCACATTTTCGGCCGTGCCAAACAAGCGTATCGCCATCTCGTCGGAGAGGACAATTGATTTTTTATCAGTCAGCACTTTGTTCGGATCGCCTTGCAGCAGCGGGAACGAAAAGATCTTAAAATAATCCTTGCCTGCATAAACACCTGTACCCTGCATGTTGTGGTCGTCGACGGAGAGCACGTATTTATCGGTCCAGGATACCGTGGTAGCATACGCCACTTCGGGAAGCTCTTGCGCCATGGTCTCGGCTAGCATTCCGGGTGTGCCGCTCTGTACGGTGATCTGCCCGTTGTCTACCTGACGCTCCATCACCTCCACCAGGCGATCGCCGGCGGCATGCAGATGGTCGACCTTCAATTCGTCGCTCACCCAAAGATAGATCAGTATGGTGCACGCCAACCCTGACGACAATCCGACCAGGTTGATAAAGAAGGAACTCTTGTATTTCAAAAAATTCCGGTAGGTGATGGTGACGTTGTGGCGGAACATAGCGCGGGCATTTTGGTGAACATTGAATTTAAAGGCACGCAGGAACTGCGGCCGCAGATACTTACAAACACTCCATATAAAACTCCACCGGGCCCGACGGGGCGAGAAGACAGACTGTTTTTCAAAAACCTCGATAAGATCGCCTTCGATCTCCTCGAGATAGTCTTCACGGCAAAACCACCGCAGGAATTGTAGTGCTCGTTTCGGAGGTTTCATTTGCTAAAGGATATATCGGGGATCAGGCTATAGATGCTGTTGCGCAGGGCGTATTGGTGATCCAATGCCCGCTTGCCCAGGGCGGTCATGACGTAGTATTTTTTTCTACGGCCTCCCCGATCTTCGGTGATGCCGCCAAAGCGCGACCGCACCAGCCCTTTGTCTTCCATGCGTTTGAGGGCGACGTGCACGGCGCTGATGTTGAGCTTCTTTTTGAGGTGGCCTTCCAGGTTTTCGAGCACGGCCACGCCATAGGCCTCGTCGTGGAGGGCGCCAACCATCAACAAGACCAATTCTTCAAATTCTCCGAGCGATGGAGTTTTCATAGCGATCTATTTACTTAACGAATGTGAAATAAATAGATTATTTTCACTTTTGCTATAGAAATAGATTTAATTTTTTGGCCTGCGGATTGATGCTGGATTCCACGCGGCTGAGCCTGTTCACAGCCGCCAGTGAATCCGGATTCGAACGAAAGGATGATATGATCGTCTTTGCTGCCGCCTAACGCTCTTAAACCTCAACGCTATAGCCCACTTTTACCTTATCCATGACCACGTGCGTGTAAAAGTGTTTTACATTGTTATTATCCATGAGCCATTTCTTGGAGAACGCTTCGTAATGCTGCATGTCTTTGGCATTGACCAGGATCACAAAGTCGTAGGTACCGGTCACGAAATAACATTGCATCACCTCGGGGCATTTGCGCATGGTGGTCTTGAATTTCTCCAGGGCACGCGAGTTGCCATCCTGTAGAACAATATCGACGACACAAGTGATGCCGATGCCTGCCACCTGGGGCGAAACGATGGACACATCCGCTTCAATGACTTTTTCATCGCGAAGCCGCTTCAACCTCCGCTGCACGGCCGACGGGCTCAGGCCCACCGCTTCGCCGAGTTCATCGGCGGTGGTCTTGTTGTTGCGTTGTAACAGTCTTAATAATTTTTTGTCGAACTCGTCCAGGGGTTGCATGTTTTATGCGTTTTGGGATTTAAAATTACCGGAAAAAACTGCTATTCCCTGTTCTTTGCAGAAATTGTGCAGGCAGGCGGTGGCAATTTTGCAGCGTCCTATCAAACATTTTTCCGCTATGAAAAGCACGAACGAAAGTCCTTTCTCCCCCGAAGAGATCACCGCCTTGCGAAACGACACCGAAGGCTGCGGGCAGGTCATCCATCTCAACAACGCCGGTGCGAGCCTGATGCCGCGGGGAGTGACGCAAAGTATCCTGGATCATATCAAGCTCGAGTCACAGATTGGCGGCTATGAAGCTTCTGCGCTGCGGCACGACGCCATCCGGCAATTCTATGATGTGGCGGGCAAGCTGTTCAATGGTAAGCCTGCGAACATCGCCTTTACGGCAAGCGCCACCGACTCCTATACCCGTGCGCTGTCTGCCATCCCCTTCCGCGCGGGTGATATTATTCTGACCGATACCGACGACTTCATCTCCAACCAAATCCAATTCCTGTCCTGTCAAAAAAGGTTTGGCGTTCGCATCGAACACATCCGGAATTCTCCCGGCGGTGGCGTTGACCTTGATGATCTCGATCATAAGTTACACACCCTGCAACCCCGCTTACTGGCCATCACGCACGTCCCCACCAACTCGGGCCTAGTTCAACCGGTGAACGCCATTGGCGAGATCTATGGACGCTATGCGCAACAGCACGGCGACAAAACCTGGTATCTGCTGGACGCCTGCCAATCGGTTGGACAAATGAAACTGGACGTGGAGGTTTTAAAGTGCGACTTCCTGAGCGTAACCGGCCGCAAATTTCTTCGTGGCCCCCGCGGCACAGGATTTCTCTACATTTCCGACAAAGCCTTACAACAAGGACTGGAACCGCTGTTCATTGATATGCGCGGTGCGGAATGGATCGAAAAGGATCGCTACAAACCCCGTGAAGATGCCATGCGCTTCGAAGACTGGGAGTTTGCCTATGCCCTGGTCCTGGGGACTCGGATGGCCATTGAATATTGTCTGCACCTGGGCGAGGAGCGCATCTGGCAACAAGTGAAACTTCTCTCTACTTACATGCGCCAGGAGCTCGCTTCATTGAGCAGCCTTCGGATGCTCGACCGTGGTCCGGAAACCTGCGGATTGGTCACCTTTACCGTGGCCGGTTCCGATCCAAAATACCTCGTGAACGAACTGCTGAAACGAAAGATCAACGTCGTCCCCAGCTTCCGGAATTTTGCCGTCATCGACTTCGACGAGAAAAAGGCAGCGTGGGCCATTCGCGCCTCGCCCCACTATTTCAATACGAAGCTTGAGATCGATACTTTTATTTCCGCACTGAACGAAATAATTTGACCAAACTCGCACGTCAAACACCACACGCACACTCTCACACACCCACACCCAACTCCCACACGCTCTACTGGCTCCTGGCTCCTGTTCCACCATGTTAAAAAAGTACCAGTTTTAACCATCCCCGGTGTAGCCTTCCTGGTTGAATGAGCAGTAATTTGGTCATTCAAAACAACCGCGCAATGAAACCACTCTTCACGCCCGAACAACTGGCCCAATACAACACCGATGGATATATTGTTGTCGAGAACTTCTGCTATCCGCAAGAGATCGACCGGCTCATGACCATCGCCTACGAGGACAAGAACATCCGCTCCAACGCCTGGGATCTTGACGACCAGACGGGTAAAAAGACAAAGCTTTCCCTTTGGTATACGCCGGGCAACAATCCCTTTGGCTATCTCACACGAAGCGAGCGCATGGTACACCGCGTGGCGCAATTGATGGACGGAAACGGGCGCATTTGTCACTATCATTCGAAGCTTATGCAAAAGGAACCTCGCGTGGGCGGTGCGTGGGAATGGCACCAGGACTATGGCTATTGGTATAAGAACCAATTTATGTATCCCGACCAATTGATGAGTGTGATGGTAGCCCTGACGACGGCGAACAAAGGCAACGGCTGTCTGCAGGTGATCAAGGGCTCGCATAAGCTTGGCCGTGTCAATCATGGTTTTGCCGGCGAACAAGTGGGCGCCGATATGGTAATGGTCAACAATGCGCTGAAAACCATGGAGCTGGTCTATTGCGAATTGCATCCCGGCGACGCGCTCTTCTTTCACAGCAACCTGTTGCACCGTTCCGAAGCCAACCTGTCGGAGAATTCGCGGTGGTCGGTGATCTCCTGCTACTCAGCCGAATCCAACCTTGCCTACAACGAGCCGTCTTCGGCGTGGAAAGTTCCCCTGGAGATCGTTCCGGACAATGCCTTGATGGAGTGGGAGACGGAGTCGTTCTCGGAAAAAGATTTCTTGAAAAAAGAAAACGACGAGGCCCTGAAAGAGTCGGGCTGGGAAACCAAATTGTGAGCGAGACCCGGAGGCGCGGGCCTCGGATGGACTAGAGGCTCGCGTGATCAGGATTTTTTTCGGGCCGTTGTTTTTCTTGCCGTGGACTTCTTTGCTGCCGTTTTCTTTGGTGTTCGTTTCTTTTGGATTTGGGCCAATGTCTTTCCTGATTTGGCTGACCGGTCCTTTACGAGAATATCATGCGACGTTGCATATTCGTCCTGGGTCTTCATGAGCAGCCAGGCATTCTCGCCCCGGGCACTGGTTTTTACAAGAGCAAACGCTCCTTTCAATTTTTCGCCAAGCATCACAAACTTTAGCTTGCCGGCGTGGAGTTGGTGTAGCAACGCTTTGTCCTCGTCTTTCTTCGAAGCGAAGGGCCCATCGGCTGCGGCATACTTCCCCTCATCCCAAACCATGACCGTACCGGCACCGTAGTTGCCTTCGGGGATGATTCCTTCAAATGTCCGGTAGTCATAGGGATGATCCTCCACCATCATGGCGAGGCGCTTAACGGATGGGTCCATGGACGGACCTTTCGGGACTGCCCAGCTTTTGAGCACGCCGTCCATCTCCAGGCGGAAGTCGTAATGAAGGTGAGACGCGGCGTGCTTTTGAACGACAAACGTGTGCGCAGCACCGGCAGACTTTCCGCCGGTGGGCTCCGGGGTTTCATTGAAAACTCTTTTCTTCTTGTACGTTGCTAGGCCCATGATCTTTTGATTTAAAAAAAATACTTTAAACCGCGGAGGCGCCAAGAACGCAAAGTTAACTCAAAGCGGTTTAACGCCTGACTGACCTGCAACAAAAGTGTGCCAGTTCTGCACAGCATCCCAACCCTGTTGAGCAAACCAAAATGTGGAGAATCCACATCAACCGATCAACAATATTCCCCAACGCTTTTATGGGTGGCCGGTAGCGCGAATGCCCGCAATGCTTACCTTTGAACGCGTTATTTAAGATCCATGAAAGCATCTGTACTCGTTGTCGACGACGAAGAGAATCTTCGGAAGTTGCTCTCCCGTGTGGTGGAGCTGGAAGGCTATTCGGTTGCACAGGCCGCGTCGGTCAAAGAGGCCCTCAAGGTGCTGCAACACGATTTGTTCCAGGTGGTCATTTCGGATGTAAAACTTCCCGATGGCAACGGCATCGATCTGACAGCCCGGATCAAGAAAGAATATCCCGGTGTGGAAGTTATCGTGCTCACGGCCTACGGCACCATTGAAGACGGTGTGAAAGCGATAAAGAACGGCGCGTTCGATTACCTCACAAAAGGTGATCACCAGGAACGCATCATTCCCTTGTTAAGCAAGGCCGCCGAGAAAGCCCTGCTACAACAAAAAGTGAGTACGCTGGAATCTCTTCTTCAAAAGAAATTTGGATTCAACAATATTCTCGGCGCCAACAAACATTTGAAGGACTGTATTGCCCTCGCTGAAAAAGTCGCTGCCACCGATACCAACGTTTTGCTGTTGGGCGAAACCGGAACGGGGAAAGAGGTATTTGCACAAGCCATTCACTATGAAAGCCCGCGCAGATCACGGTCGTTCGTGGCCTTGAATTGCAGCGCCTTTCCGAAAGACTTGTTGGAAAGTGAATTGTTCGGTCATGCAGAAGGTGCTTTTACCGGCGCGACAAAATCCAAAAAAGGCTATGTCGAAGAAGCGCACGAAGGCACCTTGTTCCTGGATGAGATCGGCGAAATGAACATCGACCTGCAAGCCAAGCTCTTGCGCGTGATCGAGACCGGCGAATACTATCGCGTGGGGGAGAGCAAGCCCCGGAAGGTCAACACCCGTTTCATTGCCGCGACCAACCGAAACCTGGAGAAGGAATCGGATGAAGGACACTTTCGCAAGGATCTGTATTACCGTCTTTCGGTATTCACCATCGCCCTTCCCTCGCTTCGCGAACGGAAAGACGACATCGTGTTGCTGGCCAAATTTTTTATCACCCAATTCTCCATCAAAACCAATAAACGCGAGCCCGCCATGAACGCCGCGTTTCTCAAGGCCCTGGAGCAACACCCCTGGAAAGGAAACATACGCGAACTCAAGAACGTTATCGAGCGCAGCGTGATCCTTGCCGATGATGAACTCACGGAATCGGTGCTCCCTTCCGATTTTGCTATTGACGAAAGCAGCGATTCGCTTGAACTGGCCGTGGCCGAGAAACACCACATCCTAAAAGTACTCCGCCATACACAAGGCAATAAAACGCAGGCCGCAAAACTTTTGGGCATTGCGTTAACCACGTTGTATCAAAAAATAAAAGAGTACAACCTGTAAGCCTTTTATTTAAATCGCCTTTCCGCGACGGCGGCTTTTACCGTTGGATCGAATCGCATGGCCGTGCAGAGACAAAACTTGCGGCCGGTGCGTTTCAGGATGTCATGGTTGACACACAGTTCGCAACCCTTCCAAAATTTTTCGTCGTGCGGCATTTCAGAAAATGCAGTCGGGTAAAAGCCCAGGGCTGTGTTGATCTTCATCACGGCCGCGCTGGTGGTAATGCCCACGACGCTTGCCTCGGGATATTTTTCACGGCACAAATCAAACAATGCTTTTTTAAGCAGCGTGGCCAATCCGTGTTCACGAAATTCCGGGGCAACGATCAGTCCTGAATTGGACACCATGGCGCCATTGTCGAAGTCGTTCATGTAACAAAATCCGGCCCACCGGCCATCACTGTGAAAGGCCATCAAGGCTTTCCCTTCCCGTATATAGTTGGCGATGGTTTCGGGTGAGCGTTTTCCGATGCCCGTGCCCCTTGCCTTTGCACTTTCCTCCATCGTTGCCGCGATGTGCGGGGCCAGGTGGAGATGTTCGGTAGTGGCTTGTTGAATGCTGAAATTTTGATGACTACTGTCTTCGTCCATTTTGGTGTGATCCGGTTATTTGTACGTGTCCTAAGCAACATCCATACCATACGACGCCCTTGCGCTATTTGCCCAGGTCCGGCTTTGGGTGCCCTTTGATTTCCGGAAACACCCTACGGATTCCGTAGGGTACACGCCGAGCACGATTTTATTAAGTAGCTGTAATTGAATCCCTTAACACTTCCGGCATTCGTGTTGCCCAGAGGGGTGTAAATCATTCATAAAATTATATGATAACCGAACGAATAGCCCTGGTAATGCTGGACGGCGAAGTTCCCGAAAGGAAAGACGACCCTCATTACACACGGCAGTTTTACAAATCGATCCAGGCCTTTGCCAACGCTTCGCTGAAGCTGTGCGAAGAAGGTAAGTTCAAAAAGCTCGAACAGTTTTTGAAAGTCGCCTTTCGCCTTTTTAAGGAAGGAAACGAGACTGTGAAAAACGGCATCGTGGACATCTACCTGTACACGCTTTCTCACTCACTCGACCAACAACCCAATGCGCGGAAGTGGATTGAGCCCTTTATGCCGGGTGAGCTGCGGATTACCTATGCGCAGTTGCACCACGCTTCGAGCCTCTAATTTTTGAAATTCTACTATACCAAATCTATAAAACAGTATGCTAACCATCATCTATCTCGCGTCGCTCCTGTTGTGCTTCTGGCTCTTCTTTAAATCAGTGGACTATTTCGAAAAAATATAAAACGCACCACCATGATCATTGCACTCTTCATCGTATCCATAGCCGTGTTTTGCTACCTGCTATATGTCTTGATAAAACCGGAAAAATTTTAAATGCCGAATCGTATGAACACAGAAATCACAGGCATCATCTTCACCTTCCTCATCACGGTGGCCCTGGCCTACCCTTTGGGAAAATACATCGCCAAAGTCTTTGGCGGCGAGCGCACCTTCACCGATTTTATGAATCCGTTGGAGCGCTTTATTTATCGCATTTGTGGAATCGATCCAAAAGAAAGCATGGACTGGAAACAGTTTCTTAAAGCCATGCTGACCATCAACATGGTGTGGCTGTTTTATGCCTTCTTCATGTTGATGTACCAGGACAAGTTGCCGCTCAACCCCGATGGCAATCCCGGGCAAACACCGGATCTGGCCTTCAACACCGCCATCAGCTTTTTGGTGAACTGCAACCTCCAACACTATTCCGGTGAGTCAGGTCTTACGTATCTGACACAATTACTGGTGATCACCTTTCTTCAGTTTGTGAGCGCCGCCACCGGCATCGCCTGCCTGGTGGCCCTGTTCAACGGGCTGAAGCAAAAGACCACAAACAATCTTGGAAACTTCTGGGACATCTTCGTGAAGACGAATACCCGCATCCTGATCCCCCTTTGTATCGTGGTAGCCACATTGCTCGCCTTCAACGGCAGCCCGACAAGCTTCGACGGCAAGGACACCATCACCACAATGCAGGGTGACACCGTGCAGGTTTCGCGCGGACCTGCGGCCGGCATGATCGCCATCAAGCACGTGGGTACCAATGGAGGCGGATGGTTTGGTGCCAATTCGGCTCACCCGCTGGAGAATCCCAACTACTTCACCAACATCCTGGAGATGGTGGCGCAGGTGATCATCCCCGTGGCCATGCTCTTCGCACTGGGCTTTTACATTCGCAGGAAAAAATTTGCTTACGTGATCTTCCTGGTCATGACCGTGGGCATGTTGTGCTTGCTGATCCCGACAGTGATCACGGAGCTGCACGGCAACCCGGCCATCGCGCAAATGGGTGTTTCGCAAAGCACCGGGGCGATGGAAGGAAAAGAGGTTCGATTCGGCCCGGCCGCGTCTGCGTACTGGAGCATAGTAACCACGATCATTTCAACGGGCTCCGTGAACTCGATGCACGACAGTTCGATGCCGCTCTCGGGCATGATGCAATTATTGGGCATGATGGTAAATGGATTTTACGGTGGTTGTGGTGTGGGTATACTCAACTATTACATTTACATCATCATTGCCGTATTCATCTCCGGCCTGATGGTAGGGCGCACACCCGAGTTTATGGGTCACAAAGTGGAAGCACGCGAAGTAAAGATCGCGATGATCGTGACACTGTTTACCGCGCTGATCACAAAAGGATTTACGGCACTAGCCGCCTACATGGTAGCACATCATCCCGACATCGCGTGGGCTGTGAAACCTTCGGGGTGGCTGAACAATCCCAGCTATCACGGCTTCTCGGAAATGTTGTACGAATACACCTCCGCCAATGCCAACAACGGCAGCGGCTTTGAAGGACTGGGCGACAACAATATCTTCTGGAACGTCACCAGCGGCTTTGCATTGATCCTGGGACGTTTCATTCCGATCATCGGTCCCGTGGCCATTGCCGGTTTGCTGGCCAACAAAAAATTCATCCCGGAAAGCGGCGGCACGTTGCCAACCGACTCGCTCACATTCGGTATGATGACCTTTGCGGTGATCATCATTGTAACGGCCTTGTCCTACTTCCCTCCGCTGGCCCTTGGTCCTTTGGCCGAATACTTCTCTCTTTAAATAATTGAGTCATGACTAGAAAACGCAATATAAAATTATTCGAACCTGCATTGGTAAGCTCCGCTTTCAAGCAGTCGTTCGTAAAACTTTCTCCCCGGCTGATGATCAAGAACCCGGTGATGTTCACCGTGGAGCTCGGCACCCTCGTGATGCTGTTCGTCATCGCCAACCAACTCTTTACGGGAGACGCCTCGCAAGGTGCGCTGTGGTACAACGTGGCCGTGTTCATCATTCTTTTCGTCACCCTGCTCTTCGCCAACTTTGCCGAGGGGCTTGCCGAGGCTCGTGGAAAAGCGCAGGCCGAGAGCCTTCGCAAAACCCGGGAAACAACGCAAGCCAAAGTGTTTGCCGAAAACTCCGATCGCATCAAGATGGTACCTTCCTCACAGCTAAAGAAAGGTGACATCTTCATTTGTGAAGCCGGCGATATTATTCCTATGGACGGCGAAATTGTGGAAGGCATCGCCACGGTAGACGAATCGGCTATCACGGGCGAATCTGCTCCTGTCATTCGCGAAGCTGGTGGCGACAAGTCGTCGGTGACCGGTGGAACGAAAGTTCTTTCCGATAGCATCAAAGTGCGCGTGACCACTTCGCAAGGCGAAACCTTTCTGGATAAAATGATCGCGCTCGTAGAGGGCGCCACGCGTCAAAAAACGCCGAATGAAATCGCGTTGACCATTTTGCTCGCAGCGTTCACGATGATCTTCACGATCGTGTGTGTTACCCTGAAGCCTTTTGCCGATTACGCCAACACGCCCATCACGATTGCCGCCTTCATTTCGCTCTTCGTATGCTTGATCCCCACGACCATCGGTGGCCTGCTCTCGGCCATCGGTATTGCCGGCATGGATCGCGCGCTGGGCGCGAACGTGATTGCCAAGAGTGGTAAGGCTGTAGAGACGGCGGGCGATGTGGATGTGCTGCTGCTGGACAAAACAGGAACGATCACCATTGGTAACCGCAAGGCTACCAACTTTCACCCGGGCAAAGGCGTTAACGTCGACAGCCTGATCGAAAGCGCCACACTGGCTTCCCTGTCGGATGAAACGCCGGAAGGAAAATCTATCGTAGAGCTTGCCGCGGCAAAAGGCTACCGGCATCCCGCTACGATGGGAAGCCCCGAAGATCTTTCGTATGGTTTGCCCAATTCGAAGGTGATAAAATTCTCTGCCGATACACGCACCTCGGGCATCGATTTGGATGGTCGCATGATCCGCAAAGGCGCCTATGACGCCATCCGGAAATTGGTGGAGAAAAACGGCAACCGTTTCCCGGAAGAAATAAAAGCTACGGTCGACAAGATCTCTTCCAATGGTGGAACACCCCTGGTTGTTGCCGAGAACCACGTAGCCCTGGGCGCCATCGAATTGCAAGACATCATCAAGCCCGGTATCGCCGAGCGGTTTGAACGTTTGCGCAAGATGGGGGTGAAGACCGTGATGGTGACCGGCGACAATCCGCTCACCGCAAAATACATTGCTGAAAAGGCAGGCGTCGACGATTTCATTGCCGAGGCAAAGCCCGAAGACAAAATGAACTACATCAAAGAAGAGCAGGCCAACGGCAAACTGGTGGCCATGATGGGCGACGGCACCAACGATGCCCCTGCCCTGGCTCAAGCCGACGTGGGCGTGGCCATGAACAGTGGTACGCAAGCCGCCAAAGAAGCCGCCAACATGGTGGACCTGGACAGCGACCCCACGAAGCTGATCGAAGTGGTGGAAATCGGAAAGCAGTTGCTGATCACGCGCGGAACGATCACTACGTTTTCCATTGCCAACGACGTGGCAAAATATTTTGCCATCGTGCCGGCGCTGTTCATTACGTCCATCCCAGCCCTGCAGAGTCTGAACATCATGAACTTGAAAAGCCCGGAGTCGGCCATTCTCTCGGCCATTATCTTCAACGCGCTTATCATTCCCATGCTCATTCCGCTGGCCTTGCGGGGTGTGGCCTATAAACCGATCGGTGCATCGGCACTGCTGAGAAGGAACCTGTTCATCTATGGTTTAGGAGGGATCATAGTCCCCTTCATCGGCATCAAGCTCATCGATGCATTGCTGGGTTTTGTTATCTGATTTTAAAATTCAAATAAAATGAAAACGAATATCATCATATCTCTCAAGCTTACCCTGGTGTTGCTGATCATCACCGCGGGATTATATCCGCTGCTGATGGCGGGCGTTGGCAAGGCTGCGCCGGGTGGTGGAAAAGGTGAAACACTTTCGGTAAACGGCAAGGTAGTAGGCTACGCCCGCGTAGGGCAAAAATTTACGGAAGACAAATACTTCTGGGGAAGACCTTCTGCCGTGGATTATAACGCCGCCGGTTCGGCCGGTAGCAACAAAGGGCCAAGCAACCCGGACTATCTCGCCACGGTGCAAGCGCGCATCGATACATTTCTCGTGCACAACCCTGGTATTATCAAAGAACAGATCCCGGCCGACCTGGTCACTGCATCGGGTAGTGGATTGGATCCGGATATTTCACCCGAGGCGGCCCGAATTCAGATCGCACGGATTGCGCGTGTTCGAAACATCGGCGCGGCTAAGCTGGAAGCCTTAGTGAACGAACACATCGAGGGTCCCTTCCTTGGCATGTTCGGTCCCTCGAAAGTACACGTCCTGAAACTCAACATGGCCTTGGATGAATTGAAATAATATCATCACTTTGTGTGTATGGCAAGGGCGATATTTGTCGCCCCTGCCGCGCATCCCCTTTATCACTTAGAACTACACTATGAAAACTATAATCCTGACGCTCTTATCCCTATCCTTTTCTATTCTTTGTTTTTCCCAGGAGGAAGAAAAACCTTCTCCCTTCACGGTAAGCGGTTATCTGGAAACGTACTATGTCTATGATTTCAATAAACCTGCAGATAACACGCGACCCAGTTTTGTCTATGCCTACAATCGTCACAATGAAGTGAACCTCAACCTCGGGTTCATCAAAGGCTCATACAATACCGACAACGTGCGCGCCAACCTGGCGGTGATGACGGGCACCTATGCCAATGCGAACCTCGCCGCCGAACCGGGTGTATTGAAAAATATCTATGAGGCCAATGCCGGTATAAAACTTTCGGCCCGCAAAAATCTGTGGGTCGACGCGGGTATCTTCGCTTCGCACATCGGTTTTGAGAGCGCCATTGGCAAAGATTGCTGGAACCTGACCCGGAGCATATTGGCCGACAACACACCCTACTATGAAGCAGGAGCCAAAATCTCGTACACCACCGACAATGGCAAATGGTTTTTCTCCGGGCTTGTATTGAACGGCTGGCAACGCATTCAACGGGTTAGCGGCAATTCACTTCCTTCGTTTGGTACCCAGATCACCTTCAAACCTTCTTCCAACGTAACCCTCAATAGCAGCTCGTTTATCGGCACAGACAAACCCGATAGCGCGCGGCAAATGCGTTACTTCCACAACTTCTATGGCACCTTCCAGGTGACGAAGGCCTTTGGTTTGATCGTTGGATTTGACTACGGTGTGGAAGAGAAGAGCCCTGAAAGCAGTTCTACCAATGCATGGTGTTCACCGGTTGTGATTGCCCGGCTTGCGTTGAGCGATAAACTTACGGTGGCCGCACGCGGCGAATACTATAGCGATGGCCATGGCGTGATCATCGCCACGGGTACACCACATGGCTTCAAGACGACCGGCATTTCGGCCAACCTCGACTACCAGATCGTTCCGAATGCGCTGTGGCGGATCGAGGTGCGTCACTTGAATAGCAAGGATGAAGTTTTCACGAGAGAACAGCGCGCCACGAAAAACGATACGTTTATTTCCACGGCATTGGCGATTAGTTTTTAACCCTGCATTCACACCATGAAAAAAACATATACACCCTGGAGATTCTTCCTCACGGCGGCGCGCCTGCACTTTATCGTGCACCACACTACCCGGGGGTTTGATTTGAAGGGCTCACACCCAACCTTTTGAAACAACGAAAAGAGCTGTGCCCCGGCACGGCTTCTTTCTTTAAATATTAAATAGAAAACTGGGGGCTTTCGCGATCTGTGTGGATATTTACCGGAGCGTATATCCGCCAATTCCCTGCACGACGCCGCCCTTAAACGCCTCGTATACCTTTTTACATGGAAGAAAAAGAGAAATCGGTCGAACACTTTCTGAACCTGATCAAAAAATCCAGGCGCGGGAAATTCAAGGTCTACATCGGCATGAGCGCCGGTGTGGGGAAGACGTATCGCATGTTGCAGGAAGCCCACAGCTTGTTAAAGAACGATGTGGATGTGAAGGTAGGCTTCATCGAAACGCACAACCGGAAGGAGACCCACGACCTCATCCCAGGCCTGCCGATGATCGCGCGAAAAAAGGTCTTCTACAAAGGCAAGGAACTTGAGGAGATGGACCTGCAAGCCATTCTCAATATCCACCCGGAAGTGGTCATCGTCGACGAGCTGGCGCACACCAACATCGAAGGCAGCAAAAATGAAAAGCGCTGGCAGGATGTGCTGGAAATATTGGACGCGGGCATCAACGTGATCAGCGCCATGAACATCCAGCATATCGAAAGCCTGAACGAGGAAGTGCAGCAGATCACCGGCATCGAAGTGCGCGAACGCGTACCCGACCGCATCCTGCAACTGGCCGACGAAGTCGTGAACATCGACTTGACAGCCGACGAGCTTATCGTTCGCCTCCGCGAAGGAAAGATCTATCATCCCTCCAAGATCGAGACCGCCTTACGAAATTTCTTCCAGGCGGAGAAGATCCTGCAACTGCGCGAGCTGGCCTTGAAGGAAGTGGCTTCGCAGGTCGAGCGCAAAGTAGATAGCGAGGTTACGGTAGACAAAAGGATCCGGCACGAGCGGTTCCTGGCGTGCATTAGCACCAACCACGATACCGCCCGGATGATCATTCGCAAGACCGCCCGCCTGGCGGGGTACTACAATTCAAAATGGCATGTGCTCTATGTTCAGACGCCGCAGGAAGATTCGAACCGGATCAAGCTCTCCGTGCAACGTCACCTGATCAACAATTTCAAATTGGCTACCGAGCTGGGGGCCGAAGTGATCCAGGTGAAAAGTAATCGCGTACCGGAAGTGATCGCCTCCGTGGCGGAAGAAAAAAAGATCACCACCGTGTGCATCGGCAAGCCTCACTTGCGGCTGTGGCAAGTGATCCTGAAGACCAACGTCTTCAACCAATTGCTGAACAGGCTTTCAGATTCGGACATCGACTTAGTGATACTATCATGAGCATCAAGATCAAAGTGGCGTGGGGCGTTATCTTCCTCTTCCTGGTGATCGTTACGATCGGCGGGTTGGGATTGTATTATCTCGAAGCCCTCTCCAACGACTCGGAAAATATATTGACCGACAACTACGAAACGTTAGAGTACACCAAAAGCATTGTCGAAAATTGCGACAGTCTCAAGATCGATTCCGTCAAGGCCCTGAAAGCCATGGAAGCCAACCTCAAACTGCAAGAGGCCAATGTCACCGAGAAAGGCGAACGCGAACTCACGCTTGCCCTTCGCGTGGCTTTCGAAAGACTGAAGAACACGACGCTGGGCGACAGCAACATCGTGCGCATCCGCAGCATTTGTCTTGCCATTCAGGATATGAATATGAAAGCCATCATCCGGAAGAATGAAGTTACTCAAAAGACGGCCACCAAAGCTTCGACCTACCTGATCATCATCGGGAGCATTTGCACGCTGGCGGCTTTTACGTTTATCATCAATTTCCCAGGCTATATCGCTAACCCCATTGTACAGCTCACGAGTAGTATCAAATCCATCGCGCGCAAGAATTACGAAGAGCGGCTGCACTTCGACCGGAAGGATGAGTTTGAAGAGTTGGCGGAAGCGTTTAACCAGATGGCCGAAAAGCTCGACGAATACGAGCACAGCAACCTGGCCAAAATATTATTTGAGAAAAAGCGCATCGAAACCATCATCAACCGTATGACAGACCCGGTGATCGGGCTTGACGAACATGACAAAGTGATCTTTGCCAATGAACCCGCGTTGAACCTGCTCAATCTTTCTAGCGCCGACGTGATGGATCGCTATGCACCCGACGTGGCGGTAAACAACGACTTGTTCAGAAGCCTGATCCGGCATAACCCGCCGGCGGAAAGCGCGCTGATCAAAGCGGTGGTCGGTGGCAAGGAAAATTATTTTTCAAAAGAATCCATCACCATACACCACACGCCTACAGGCGAAACAGATACGATGAAGATCGGCCAGGTGATTTTGCTAAAGAACATCACCTCCTATAAAGAACTCGATCTGGCCAAGACGAATTTCATCGCCACCATCTCGCACGAACTGAAAACGCCCATCGCCTCGTTGCAGATGTGCACGCGCCTCTTGCAGGACAAACGGGTTGGCACGCTGAACGAAGAACAGCACAATATCATTCATACGCTCGAAGACGAGGTCACCCGTCTGTCAAAGATCACGAACGAATTGCTGGACCTCTCGCAAGTCGAAACCGGCAATATCAAACTCAACATCCGAAAGGCCGACGCCGGGGATATTATCCATCTGGCTGAAGAAGCTGTAAAATTTCAAGCCGAGCGAAAGCATGTGGCCATAACCGTGGAGCCGTTCAACGATATTCCGTCGCTGCAAGCCGATCTGGACAAAACGACTTGGGTGCTGGTGAACTTCCTCACCAACGCCATCCGCTACAGCCCGGAAAATGAAACGGTGACGGTACGGTGTAAATCGGAGAACGGCGCCATCATTTTTTCCGTAGAAGACCACGGTCCTGGAATAGAGGAGAAATACCTGAACAGGATCTTCGAAAAATTCTTCCAGGTGCCCGGCACACCTTCGGGCACCGGCTTGGGACTTGCGATTTCCAAAGAGTTCATCGAAGCGCAAGGTGGGAAGATAAAAGTGGAGAGCCATATCGGAAAGGGAAGCGTATTTTCATTTGAATTGCTAAAATCCTAACGCTTCGTTGGACCCATCGCTGGCATTCAATGCGAAAGGTTCCCCGTTATAAACGGCTTCAAATTATCCAACGGCAAAACGTCAAGCGGCGGACCGTCTTTTTTGATGGTGCCATCCTCCAGAACTAAAACGCGTTTCGACATCTTGATCACTTCATTGAGATCGTGGCTCACCATGAGGGTGGTGAGATGGTATTGACGGTGTAGGTGTAAAATATAGTCTTGCAGTTTTGCTTGCATCGCCATGTCCAGCGCCGACAGAGGTTCGTCCAGCAGCAACAGGTTGGGTTGGCGCACCAATGCGCGCGCCAAGGCTACGCGTTGTTTTTGTCCGCCGGAAAGGCGTGCCGGTTTTTTGTCGCGAAGTTGATCCAGCTCCGTCAACTGCAAAAGCTCTTCTACTCTTGATTTAGGTTGGCCTTTTTGCAGGGCAAATTCCAGGTTGCCTTGCACCGTCATGTTGGGGAAGAGGGAATAGTCCTGGAACACCATGCCGAGGTTCCGGTACTGCGGCTTCAGGTTGATGTGCTTGCTTTTGTCGAACCAGATCTGACGTTCACAGACGATGCGTCCATCATGGGGAGTCAGCAGGCCCGCGAGCATGCGGAGGATGCTGGTTTTGCCGGCGCCCGAAGGTCCATAGAGCGTCACAAAATCGCCGGTCTCGATCTTGACGTCGAGGTTTAGGTTGATCGCACCGCTGGCGCCGTGCAGCTTTCGAGCAATGGCGAGTTCAATCATGATAAGGGTCCACTTTAAATGCCCGGTTGTTTACGAGGTAGACACTGATCAGCACCAGGAAGGAAAACACCAGCAGGATGGAGGCGTACACATTCGCCTGGTGATAGTTCATGGCCTCTACTTCATCGTAGATGGTCACGGAAATCACCCGCGTCTCGTTCGGGATATTTCCTCCCACCATCAAGACCACCCCAAATTCGCCAATGGTATGCGCGAAGGTGAGCATGCAGCCCGTGAGCAGTGCGCCCTTCATGTTGGGGATCAAAACTTTGGTGAGGGTGGTCACCCGGCTTTTGCCTAACGTGTAGGCGGCCTCTTTGAGGGCCACGGGCACTGACCGGAATCCATTTTGAATAGGCTGGATCATGAACGGCAGACTATAAATGACCGACGCCACTACGAGTCCCGGGAAGGTGAACACGAGTCGCAGGTCAAAGTAATTCTCCAGGAACCGGCCAAATGCATTTTGCGGGCTGAACGCCAGCAATAAATAAAATCCCAAAACGGAGGGTGGCAACACCAACGGCAGGCCTACCAACGCATCGATAATTACTTTGCCACGCCAGCGCGCGAAGGCCAGGCCATAAGCTACCGGGACGCTGATCACAAAGAGGATCGCCGTCGACACGATGGCTAATTTTAACGTCAGGTAGAAAGGCGCGAGGTCGAGCATAGCGGCTAGGGCTTGGTGAACCCGAAGTGGCGCAGAATGGCACCGGCCGCGTCGCTCTTCATGTAGTCCAGGAAAGCTTTGGCGTAGTCGTTGCCCTGTGCATGTTTTGTGATGACCGCTCCTTGTTCCAGCGGTTTGTGGCTTTCTTCGGGAATGAGAAAATAGCTTCCCTTTTCTTTTTTCATGTTTGGCGAAAGGGCCAACGACAACGCGACAATGCCCGCATCGGCCGCGCCGCTGGTCACAAATTGGGCGGTCTGTGAAATGTTTTCACCAAACACCAATTTCGATTTCACATGCTCTGTCATTTTGTAGTAGTCCAACGCCTCCTCCGCGCGTTTGCCGTAAGGCGCATGCTGCGGATTCGCTATCGCGATTTTCATAACGACGGGCGACAACAGCCCGTTCATACCTTCTTTTTTCGCATCGATCTTTTTACTCCACAACACGATGCGTCCCTTTCCATAGATATAGATCTCGGAAAGGGTGAGTTGTTTTTCTTTGAGCTGTTGCGGATAGGTAATGTCGGCCGAGAAGAAAATATCGAAGGGCGCGCTGTTGGCAATTTGCTCGAACAATTTTCCCGACGAGCCATAGGTGATGTCTACTGTTCCGGGATGATTTTTTTTAAAGGTCGCGGCCACGGAGTCCAGGGCAAATTTCAGGTCGGAGGCGGCGGCTATCAGGATCTTGGCGGAGGGTTGTGCATACCCTTGGCTGGCGATCATCATGACGAAGCCTACGATACTGAATTTTATCCGGTTCATGTTTCTAAAGATAATCATTGGGCCGCTACTTTCACGCGACGGCATCAGTCCTTGGAAAATACCACTTTTATCGTCGTGAGTTCGCGAATCCAGCGCGCTTGTTTTTTATCCGACGGCACCACCATGCGAAACGGTCCCTCGCCTTTTGCCAGCGGATGGCCGTCCACTTCGTAGGCCAGCAACACCGTTTGGCTGGTGAACTCCGGGTCGATTTCGGGAAGCGAGAAGATCACCTCATAGCCATCAGCAGCTTTCACGAGGACGTATTTGGCCAGGTTCTCGCCGCGCAATTTTGCGCCGAGCGTCACGCCAGCCGAATCCAGCACATCGACCAGGCGCACACCTTTGAACACGTGTTCCTTGCCGTCGCGGTCCTTGCCCTTTACTTCTGCGGTCTTCCATTTCAAGAGATCGTCTTGCGTCAGCGTGCGCGGTTTCAGCACCTCGCCTTCCACGCGGAACGATGGTTTAGGTTGGGCGTGGCCCGCGATCGACGCCAGTACGAGGGCCGCCAGCAAAAAGGGATTGCAAAGTTTCTTGCTCATAGGGTAAAGTTACGGTTTTGCACTTCTTAAAAAACGAGGGTCCGAAAAATCGGGGTTGTTGATAAAGGTCGAATCGGTCAGCATCTGTAAGAAAACCAGGAGGTCGCCCTTCTCGGTTTCCGTCAGCATAAGGCTTTTACCACCCACCGCGTTGGTGGCTTCGGCAATGAAGGGGCTCAGGGTGGCGCTTGGCTGCACGTGTTCGTTGTAGTGATTCAAAACTTCTGTTAACGTGGCAAAGCGGCCGTCGTGCATGTACGGCGCAGTGAGTGTGATGTTCCGCAGCGTGGGCACGCGAAACCGTCCACGATCGATCGCCTGGCCTGTGATGGTTTCACGACCTGCGTCTTTGGGCAACGTATCCAGGCCGTTGTTGTGAAAAAGTTCGATAAAAGTTTTCGGTGTACCATGACAGTGGCCGCAGTTGGCGCCGCGTATACTTCGTTGTGGCGAGGGCGGCGTCATGAAGAGGTCGATGCCGCGCAACTCTTGTGCGGTCGGTTGATATTCTCCGCGCAAGTATTTATCGTAACGCGAACCGGCGGAGATCAGCGTGCGTTCAAATTGTGCCAGGGCTTTCAGCAGGTTTTCGCCGGTGATGTCGCCCGTGCCAAACGCCTGGGCAAATTTTTCACGATACGAAGCATCGGTTTTCAACTTTGCCACCGACGTTTCCAGCGACTGCCCCATCTCGTGCGGGTCGGTTAGCGGCACTACGGCTTGTGCCTCCAATCCGTTTGCCCGTCCGTCCCAGAACAAGTTCCGGACCC
Organism: Chryseolinea soli; assembly: GCF_003589925.1. NCBI lineage: Bacteria > Pseudomonadati > Bacteroidota > Cytophagia > Cytophagales > Fulvivirgaceae > Chryseolinea > Chryseolinea soli. The sequence continues at coordinate 822,072 of NZ_CP032382.1, forward strand.
ACAACAGGTTTGTCAGCGACATCGAGCTGCGTTTGGTCAAGGTGCCGTCAACGCCCACGCTAAAGGCCTTTCCGTCGGTGAACGCTAATTTCTGCTGATGGCAGGTGGCGCAGGTGACCCGGTTGTTGCCCGACAGTTTGGGTTCATAGAACAATAATCTTCCTAACGCAACCCCTTCCCGGGTCATCGGGTTATTCTCCGGAATGGTGAACCGGCCGCCGAAATAGGCTGGATAGTTGAGGATGTAGGGTTGGGGTGCGGGATCGGGCGTTTGAAACGAAAGCAGCATCGTCAACGCCGCCGTGGCGATTGCCAGCATCCCTACCGATGGCCGCTTTCGTTTCATCATTTCCCTTTTTTCTTTTAAAAATTGCGGAAGCTCAGGCTAACAAAATAATTACGGCCCGCTTCCGGAAATCCTTCTACCAGCGCATAGTTGGTGTCAAATATGTTGTTTACGCCACCCTCCAGTTGGAGGTTCTTGATGAGCTTCACCGAAGCCTTTGTGTTCACCAGCGTGTAGCCACCGGCCGATGTTCCATAGCTGGTACTATAGCGCTTGCTGTTGCGTTCGGCACTCGCCAGAATATTTACCCGCGACAAGAAACTGTAGTCTACGAATCCAAAAATTTTGTGATCGGGAACGTTTGTGAAAAATATAGCGGGGTTTGTCTCATTTTTCCGGCGCATATAGGTATAGTTGATACCCAGGTTCAGGCCTTTCGCGAGATTATAGTCAGCGTTGGCCTCATAGCCATAGAACAAAGCATCGCCCGCATTTTGAAGCTGGAAGCGTCCCGGCTGCACGTTGTCCACCTGTTGGATGATGTTGGAGATATCGCTGCGGAAGGCGCTGGCGGTGACGACCAGTTTGGTGAAGAATTTTCCGGTGTAGGTGAGGTCGTAGTTAACGGCCACTTCGGCCGACAGATCCGGGTTGGGAATGGCCTGCCCCATGCGATAGGAATAGCGGTCCTTGATGGTGGCAAAGCGCGTCTTGCGCGACACACTTCCCTTCAGGGTATGGTTTGGGTTGACGTCCCAAAAGATCCCCAGTTGGGCATTCACGGCGTTGTTGTTATTGGACGGAAAATCGGAAATTTCTTTCGTGGTGGCGTTGTAGTCCTGCGCTTTGGAACTGTTGCGGGCGTTGTAGCTGATGCCCGGTACGATGGCCACGGTGGGCATGATTTGGTAGGTATTTTCCAGGCCGATGGAAAGCGTGTTGTCGATGAACGTTCGCTGTGGTTCACCCAGGTTGTTCTCGCGGTGAATGTCCCGCTTATACTGAACACCCAATCTCAACGTGTTTTTGCTGATCACGTGCGATTCCAATTCCGCGCTTCCGCCCACGGTGTAGTCATCGTAGTAGCTTTGAAAGGCGTAGCCTTTGGTCATCGTGGAGTAGGTGGCGTCGTCGTAGCTGAACAGTTCGTTCACAAAGGTGTCGTAGTACCAGCGGGTCTTCAACTTATTTTTTGTGCCGAGCGCGGTGTTGGTAATAAAATACAGGCTTTGTTTATCCCACTTGGGCCACTGCCAGAAACGCGTTTGCATTTTCGGATCGGTGCCGGTGTAGGGTGGTGTTCCTTTCTCCCCGTGTTGGGTGACATAGCCCACCACATATTCGTCGGTGGCGTTGGGGGTGAAGCCTGCTTTCACGCTGAACTTGATGTCGTCGCGATAGGAGTTCCCGCGTTCGCCGCCGTCTTCGTTGGGCATGGCGGTGAAGTCTTTCGAGAGGGGAAAGTAGTTCTGTTTCAATTGCGACAAGCCCAATTGAAAATAGTATTTACCCAGGTTCGAGCCGGCATTCACATTCCACCGGAATCCTTCGCCGCTGAAGGCGCCGACCCGTGCGCCCAGCTCAAATTTTTGCTGCGGCTTGCGCGACACCAGGTTGATGGCGCCGCCCATGGTGTTGGCCCCATATAAGATAGAGGAAAATCCCTTTGAGACATTCACCTGCGCCAAATCTACCGAAGTGAAGCGGCCCATATCCACATAGCCATCGTAAGGAACATACACCGGCACGCCGTCGATGAACACGGGCACCTGGCGCAGGTCGAAGCCGCGTACGTAGACCACCGACTCGTTACGCGGACCCACGTTGGCCAGTGTGACGCCCGACAAGATGTTCAGCGTATTGGAAACATCGGTCCGGTTGAATTTTTCAATTTTCTTGAACGACAGCGCATTGGCGGTGTCGATGGGCGATCCGACCACCAGCACTTCCCCTAACGTGAACACACGGTCGCGTTGGGCGAGGCTGTCGGGCACTTGGGCAAAAACGGCAAAGGATGTGAAGAGCGCAATGGGGAGTAAAAGTCTTTTCATGGTTTCGATTTTTCGATATATACGGTCATATATATCGAAAGATACGCATTTTGCTATGTTCGACGCCGATGGGGCGATCAGATTATGGTGGGAGAATCGTGTACCGGACCAAATTACCGGCTATGCCTGCAAACGGCGGACTTCACCTGACGAAAAAAAGTCAGATGTGTTTCAGAATGGCCACATCTTTTTCGACGATCTTATTCAGTTTGGCTGCCAGGCGCCGGTAGTGGGCGACCACGGTTTTGCCGGCCTTGGTGAGCGAGGCCCCTCCACCTTTTTCGCCACCTTTGCGGGATTCTACGTAAGGGCTTTTGCCACGGGCGTTCAGATCATCGACCATGTCCCAGGCTTTTTTGTAGGACATGCCCATTTGTTTTGCCGCCTTTGCAATGGAGCCTTCCTGTTCGATATGCTCCAATAATTCGGCGGGGCCCGGACCAAAGAATTTTACGCCATCGATCTCAATCCAACAGCGGAAACGTATTTCTTTCTTTTTCATCCTGCAAAATACAAAAACAACGGCAGGAGGGGAATCGCTAGATCTGAAGCATTTTGTCTTCCCCCCTGCGTGAGGGATGGAAGCGGCAGCCCGGAGCAGCGTGGGCTGGTGTGGTGGGGCGAGGACTATAGCGGACAGCCCGACCCGACGAAGGAGGGGCACGCCCAAGTCATCAAGCATGCCACCTCCTTATCGGTGTTGAGCCAACGGATTATGGCTTATTGTATGCCAGTGGCAAACACAACTTGTCGGGCAAGGACCAGATCAACAACTTGAGGTCGACCTTTTTCAGTTGGTCGTCGCCTTCGGTGATCTTGAAGAACTGGTTGACGCCTACGTTTTTGAAAACCTGCACGGTGTTGCTGCCGTGCCATTTAATTTCGATCTCATCGATGCTGGTGGCCTGGCCTACACCGATCTCGCGTCGCAACGGTGAGCAACCGAAGCTGCCTCCGGAATTTACGTCGCGGTACACACTGCGTTTTTTACCGTTCTCGGTGAAAGTGATCTTGATGCTGGTGCCGATGGCCGCGCGGTTGGCTTTGGTGCCTTCCAGTTGCAGGGAGATCCAACGGTTGTTGCTTTGACCTGGGTTGAGGAAGAAAGCATTTTGGTATGCATCGCCGGTAAAGGCGCCGCCCATTTCAATATAGATGTCCTCATCGCCATCGTTGTCCATGTCGGCAAAAGAAACGCCGTGGCCTTTTTGAAGATGGCCTACGCGGGCTGACGCTGTGACATCGGCGAATTTTTCTCCTCCCAGATTCTTAAACATTTTGTTGGGAACAAGGGATTTGTAATCCGGATTGCCCGAGCCCAGGTACATGTCGAGCCAACCGTCGTTGTCGATGTCGCCGAAGTTGGCGCCCATGGCAAAGGTTACCTTGTTCAGGCCGAGGCTGTCGGCCATGTTGGTGAATGTGCCGTTGTGATTATTGTGGTATAACAACATTTTTTGCGGACTGCCCTCGGGGACGTGAAGTTTTTCTGCTGCAGCATAGTAGGCCAACGAATGCCGGAACGTGTAGTCGCAAGCGAAGATGTCGAGCCAGCCGTCGTTGTCGTAGTCGAAGAACCAGGTGGGGAACGTGTTGCCGCGTTCATGATCCAAGCCTGCCACGTGGGTGGCATCTGCAAAGGCGATCTCCTTGCCTTGCTGCGGCCCCATGTTCTTTAGCAGAACGCGTTGGCCGTTCATGGTCGAGAGAAAAAGATCCTTCCATCCGTCGTGATCATAGTCGCCCGAGGTCACGCCTTTCACATACAACTCGATGTCGCACATGGCGGCTCTGGCTACCTCGCGGAATGTACCGTCCTGGTTGTTGATGTACAGCTCGCACGGGTGACCTTTTTCAAATTGCGCGACAGCCGTTTCGTTACCAATGAACAAGTCCACCCAACCATCGTTGTTGAAGTCGTTCCAGGTACCCGTTTGTGTGGGGTGAAACGACAAGAGGCCGGCTTCCGTGGTTACATCGGTGAAGGTGCCGTTGCCATTGTTGCGCAGCAGGGAGTTGGGTTCTTCACCGAATTGTTTTTTCCAGGCGCCGCGCAGCACGAGCACATCTTTGAAGCCGTCGTTGTTGTAGTCGGCTTGTATCATGTTCAAGCCGCCGGTGATGCCCTTGAGGCCCACCTTGTCGGAGAGGTCGGTGAACGTTCCGTCGGCATTGTTCTTGAAATAGTGCATCGCTTCTTCGGTGCCCATGCCGGAGGTGAGCAGGTCGAGATAGCCGTCGTTGTCAAAGTCTTCCACGACGGCTCCGCCGGCCATGTTCTTCACGTCGAGTTTCAGGTCGGCGGCGATGTCGTCGAAGGGTCTTACTTTCACGGTCGTGTCGCCTTCCATATTGGGGATCAGGAATTTTTCCGGCACACCGGATGGGTATTTTCCCAGCGTCATGTAGGCCAGGTTCAATAACCAACGCGACTCCATGTCGTTGGGATGTTTCTCCAGCAGGCGCTGATAAATTTCAATGGCCTTCCGCGAACCCGCGGGGTCGTCGTGGATGCCCATGCCCTTCACGGGCATGATGCACGATTCGGAAGCGTGGTTGGAAATGCAATTCGCTCTTTCGCCTTGACGCAAATAGGCCACGGCCAAATCCTTCCAAGCCAGTTCCACCTGAAGTTCAGGATCGTCATTCACGACGCCTTCGAGCAGTTCGACGGCTTTATCTTCTTCGCCCAACTCCAGATAGATGTTGGCTTTTAAATATTGGCAATAGCGGATTTGACTGGGTGTGCTGTGCGGCAGGGACAGCAGGGAGTCCATATAGGGTAAGCCCGCCGCAGGGTAGAACTGGTTGGCGGGTTTATAAGAGGCTTTGTGCACGCGATCCAGGATGGTCACCATTTCGTCGTGGCACGCATCTTTCTTTGCGCACGACACCACGTTCAGGATCGCCATCACGGAGAGTAGTAATACAGGTAAATTTCGTTTCATAGTTTGGGTTTGTTCCAGGTACGCGAGGGTTAACGATCAAAGGATCACCCGGCTTTCAGGTTCACATCAACCCAAACCAACGTGACAGGAGAAGCCTGTTGTTATGCCGGGGTTGATGGGGGGAAACGCAAAAAGACGGATGGATCTATCCGATCAGGAGAAGCTTGCATGCCCATGCGCCGGGTGTTTTTATCTTAAACAAAAACACGACGCTGTGCACGCCCTTCCTTTTTAGAACGGACAGTTTCTAATTCCACAAAGAGAATTTGTGAAGGTTATCCTCGCTCGGGCGGATGGATGATGGAGGAATAATGATCGGAGGTCGGCAAAATAACGGGTGTGGCTTTCACCACATTGTGTGCCCAACCTGGAGACACGGAGTGAATGGCGAACGTTTGGGCCACATAATCTTTGATGAGCGTGGGCAATATCTTGGAACTGCCATGCTGTGTGTTCGTCGGTTTTCCCGTGAAGGTCTTTACAAAGCTGGCGAGGGTTTCCTGTATGGATTTGCGTTGCTGATCTTTCACACACACCATGAAAAGCGTGTCGCGCGAATAGCGCTGTTTCACCAGGCGGTAAAATTCTCCGCCGCGCTCAAAGGTCCCGTCCACGCGCTCGAAGCGGCTGGCGTCGGCCATATAGGGAATGGCAATGGGAATTTTGATGAGGATGGTTTCGGATGGCGTGTATTCCCCGGCATCCAGCATTTCGATCATGGCCCGTTCGTGCTGGTAGGTAAGCCCCCAAAACAGGCCGTAGTATCCGATCACATGAATGAGGATGAGGATGGAGAATACTATCGAGAAGAGTCTTTTCACGCAGGTCCGGGCAATAGATAATAAAAGTACTGGAAAACGGGAAACATTCAAAACGCCTACCACAAGCGTTGCCCCCCTACCCCCCATCCGCGGGAGTTCGCTGGCCAGAACCGCGAAAAAGGGCTGGTTTAGGTTGAGACTGGGGGTACGTGCTACCCTACCGGTCTTTGATGGTGACGGTCTTCTCCCCGCGCACAGGCACACCTTCGGCCGTAAATCCTTCTGCCACGATGCGATAGCGAGTGGGTAGATCGGCGGCAAAGAACGTGATCGTGGCCTGGTTATGTTCGTCGATAGTCACCAACGGTTTCCAGTAGAGCGTGGCCCTATAGTCTGGAACGCCTTGAACGTCGCCGCCAACGTAATGATCGGGAGCCGTAAAGTTTCGGGGTGAGGCATAGCCGTGTAGATTCAACGTGACCAATTTTTCTTCCTTGTAAAGCGGAGCACGCGTTTTGCCTTTTATCTTATACGTATTGCGCGTATAAATAGCAATCACCCCATTTCCCCCGCGGGCACCATAAGCCGCGCCGTTGCCAAACTTGATGACATCGATGCGGTCTACCTCGTTGGGGTTGAGTTGCGATATCCGGTCGGCCGTGCCCCCACCGCTGGCGTTGACGACAAGACCATCGATGAGCACTACGGGTTCTTTCGCTTCAGGCGATCCTTGCAACGTCGACGTTCCACCAAAAGCAATATACTTCTTGGGATCCCCATCGGGCCCTAGAAAAGCGATGATGTGCAAACCGGGCACCTTGCTTTGCAAGGCCATGAGCATGTCGGTGAGTCCGGTGGATCTGAAAAATTCTCCGTCCACGGAAACATCGGCAAAGCCCAATTTGGTCGGCGCAATGTCGGCGATGCGTGTGCTGGTCACCACCACTTCTTTCAACACCCGCGTTTGTTTGTTCGTGGCGCGATCGCGCAAACGCGTGGCCGTCTCCCGGTAGGCATCAACGCCGAGCGTATCGGACGGTGTAGGCGGCGCGGAAACCACCAACGTGTCCACTATTACTTTTCCCCCGCGGCCTCCTCCGGCTGTTTTCGGATGGACGGAAATTTTCGCGGTGTCGTAGAGCAGTAAGTCCGGTACATAAAAATTTCCAAGTTCGTCGGTCTTGACCGTGAACACGTCTCGGGATGCTTTTTGTGTGAAGACCAGCAAGCCCGCTTCCGCTTTGCCGCGATTCGTGGTGAAGCGTCCTTTTATATCGATGCCATATTGAATGGGATACATGGTCTTTCGTTCGAGCGTATCAGGCATGACCACATCGGGCATGTGGGCCGCCAGAATGGTGGTCTCATTCGTCGCCGGCACGGCCTGGTCCAGGTCGGTGACGGACACCGACAACCCTGTGGCCAGGCGCAGTTCGGATGGCGTGATCCTTAACGTCACCGTGATTTTATCTCGCATATGATACTCGTCCCGATCGGTTTGTATGATCACGTTCGTGGTATCCATCGGCAACTCCGTCTTCGGGTAGTGCACCCATTCCTGCTCGTCGAGGATGCGGATGGGTTTTACAAAAACAAATTGTTTGTCGAAATTCAGCATCCACCGCGTGTAGGCCCGCAGCTGGTAGTTTCCCTTCTTCAACGTGCGTGGAAGTTCGAGTTGGCCGGCACCTCCATCACGCGAAAGCGGAAAGATCCGGGTCATGACACTCTTGCCCGTGGGGTCGACCAGGTCGGTATACAAAACCCGGCTCAGGGAATCGCGCATGGGTGGCGAGTAGTATTGCATGTGCGCACTGAACCACATCGTTTCACCGGGATAATAATACGACCGGTCGGTATGCAAGTAGGGCATCTCGGCGAGCACGGCGAGCCGGCCCACGACGTTAGGCAAGATCTTTTTATAGTGCTCGGTGGTTTTCTCGGGTTTATAATCAGCGGGCAACGTTTGGGCCACACGGGCATTGCTCATCTCGCCCAACACCGTGAGTCTTGATGGGTTCGACACCGTGCCGTCTGCATTAACTTCCAACGATCCGCCCTTCACTTCTATCCAACTCACCGGATAAGGAATGTCGCGATACACTCTGGCCACGGCGGGTTTGTGCGTGTAGTGGATCTCGAGACGGGGCGGCAGTTTCACGATGTACCATCCCGGCGTTTTGCTGGGCTTAACAATGCTGTCGGTCTTGAAAATATTGACCAGCCAATCCACGTTGCCCATAAAGTTTGCATTTCGTGCGTCGGTTGCCTTGGAGTTGTCCAGGAAGAGGTTGAAGTCTTCCTCTCTCGCCTTCCCGGCAACAAGCGACGCCAAGAGATGACGCACCGATCCCTTGTAGACGGCATCGCGATTCTTTTTCCAGCGCTTCATCAGCAACGAGTCCACCGTTTCGATCTCAGTGTAACGCACATAGCCGGCAATGACATACTGTTTGGGACTCACGGCAAAATTCCGGAGGTCGTAGGTGAGCATGTAGCCGAGGTTCAGATTCTCGATCTGGAGAGGGACCGGACAGGAGGCGTTGAGCATGCCGTTCTTCCCTTCGGAAAACTCCAGGTACCAGGGGTTCAATATTTTGGTTTGAGATACCTGACGCCCCGTGCCGAGGAATAATTTTGTGAACTTGGCCAATTGCTTTGGCCACTCCGTGTCTTTTGTTGTGTTCACCTCAACCGCTTTTAGCACGGCAGCCGCTAACGAGAACCGCATATACTGAAGTGCACCTTCGGTCACGTGCACAAAAGTTTGATGGGGCTTGTAGCCTACAAACGACACCACTACCTCATGGTCGCCCGGCTCCAACGGCAGTACGAATTCTCCGTTGACGTCCGTGTAGGTGCCTATCGTGGTTTGGTTGATGTATACACTGGAAAAAGGAAGGGGTTCTTTCGTTTCTCCGTCGATCACCTTCCCGCGGATACCGCTGGTCTGGGCATGTGCAAGGCCAGCAAAAAGGAAGCAGCAGACGGTTCCGAAGAAGACGCGACGCATAGGGTTGAGGGTTATCGGTATGGAAATATACTGAAAATACCGATCGCACCTCACCTTCAAGCGCCGCGACGTTATGTCATCTGCAGGCCGTTGCCTTTAATTCCCTCGCGCCCGGGAGGGTGCGCTTTGACCTGGGATGTTCATGGGTTGTGCGGGTTTTATCTTATCATAGTCCACCACACCCGTTCGTTCCACCCACTGGAAATATTCCACCGACAGTTCGTTGACCACCGCCGGAAATTTCGCGGCCACATCGGTGGTTTCCCCACGGTCGGTTTCCAGGTCGTAGAGTTCCCAGGTGTAGCTGGGAAAAGTAGACACCAGTTTCCATTTTCCTTTGTGAACGGCGCGGTTGCCGGCGCGCTCCCAGAAGAGGGGCTCACCGCGATTCACTTCCGTGGCTTGTCCAAACAAAACCGGCGTCAGGCTTTTGCCGACCAACGCGTTGGATTTTACATTGTGATAGTTGGCGGGATAGGCTGCCTTCGCCAATTCATAAAAGGTTGGCGCGATGTCGATGAGGTGTCCGGTGCCTTTCACCAACGTGCCGGCTTTGATTTTTTTCGGATACCAGGCAATGAACGGCGAGCTGATGCCCCCTTCGTGCATGTTGTTCTTGTAGTGACGCAGCGGTGTGTTGCTGACATTGGCCCAGGGTTGCTCCTGGTAGTCGTATGAACCGGGTGTGCCGATCGGGCCTGAGTTGCGCGTTGGCTTGCGGGCGTTGCTGGCATAACCGCCTTGTGCGCCGTTATCGGAAATGAAAACGATGAGGGTATTGTCGTCTTTTTTCAGTTCCTTCAATTTGTTCAGCAACCGCGCGATGCTTTGGTCTACGCGGTCGAGCATCGCCGCATAAACTTCCATCTTGGCTTTCCAAAGTTGTTTCTGATCGTAGGTAAGATTGTCCCACACGGGCACATCCGGATCGCGGTCGGCCACGCGTTGGCCTGCGGGCAAAATGCCCAGTTCGCGTTGACGCGTGATGCGCTGTTGCCGCAAGGAGTCCCATCCGATGTCATACCGGCCTTTGTACTTCGCGATGTCTTCCGGCAATGCCTGGAGTGGCCAGTGTGGCGCGTTGAAGGCCACGTATAAAAAGAACGGTTTGTTCAGTTTATTTTGTTCGGTTAAAAATTCGAGCGCGTTGTCGGTGATCGTATTGGTGAGGTATTCACCGGGCTTCAACTTTTCCTTCTTATTGTTCTTGACCAACACCACCGGGTCGGCCTTTCCATAGGTGCCAATATCAAAATAGTCACTGGCGCCGGGAATGAATCCGTAGAACTGATCGAAGCCGCGTTGGTTCGGCCACGCCAGGCTGTCCTTGCCCAAATGCGACTTGCCCGACATCAATGTGCTGTAGCCGCTGGCCTTCAGCACTTCCGCCAGGGTGAGCGACTCTTTATTGAGAAAACCCTGATAGGCCGGCAACCCAAGATTCACATCGAAATAACCCATGCCCGCACGGTGAGGGTATTGGCCCGTGAGCAAAGAAGCCCGCGTCGGCGCACAAATGGAGTTGTTATAAAATTCTCGAAAACGAATGCCCTCCGCCGCCAGCTTGTCCAGTGTGGGAGTTTGTATTTCCGATCCGTATGCGCCGATATCGGAATAGCCCATGTCGTCCACCATGATAAGGATCAGGTTGGGCGGTTGGGTTTTCTGTGCGTGTGCAAAAGCGCAGGACAATAGAATGAAAAGGGAGGCGGCAAAGCGTTTGTTCATAGTGGGTTTCAAAAAAGAGCGTTAATGATCAGATATCCTTCGCGCATCGAAAGCCGATGTGCACCATAGACGATTCGGGCGTTGACGATGACCGTCCCGTTACCTGGAAGCCATGACATACCATGGGATCGCACAGGAAAGAACCTCCGCGTGTGACCTTGCGCAGGGCCGGATCCATTTCGGCGTCGCGTCCCTGAGGCTGAATGTCATCGGAGCACCATTGCCAAACGTTGCCCCCCATGTCCGTGAGGCCGATCTTGTTTGCGCCAAATGCGCCTACCGGTGACGTTGTGGCATAGCCGTCTTCCACGGTGTTGTAGGCGGGGAAGCTGCCTTGCCAGGTGTTGGCTTTGTATTTGCCGGCCACCACAAGATCTTGTCCCCAGGTGTATTGCTGCCGCGAGTTCTCACCGTTCTTGGCCGCGTGCTCCCACTCCCATTGGGTGGGGAGCCGTTTGCCTTTCCACCGGGCGTAGGCTACGGCGTCGTTCCAGGAGACCTGTGTCACGGGATGATTGGGTTGTGCCTTGGATTTGTCTCTTCCAAAGGGATAGTGATAGTCGGCGCCATCGATCAGTGTCCAGCCATGGGCAGCGGCATCGAAGACACCGCCATTGCCAAATCGCTGCGCTTCCGTTACGTAGTGCGTGGCCTTCACGAATTCGTCGAACTGCGCAACGGTCACCAGGTTTTTATCCAGCAGGAAAGATTTGATCTTCACTTCTTTGTTGGCTTTGGTGACCGGGTCGGTGGTGTAGAGCGTTCCGCCTTTTACAAGGGCCATATCTTTTGTTTCAAGCCGTGTGAAGGCAAAGAAAAGAACGGAGCCGGCCAGGATTGCCACCGACAAAAGGGCCACGTTTGGCTGCTTATGCTTCTTGAATGAAAGATTCATGCGTGTCTGACTAAGATAATCAATTTTAAGGGTTGTTGCTGGCCGTCTTGGAAGTGCGCCGTGTCTTCATCAGGTTGTCAGCGCCTTCGCACGAAGAAGCCGACAGCGTCTTGAAGGTCGCGCCGGCAAGCGCGCGTTGTGCCTGGAGCGTTTGGTCATCGAACGAGAGAAAGCCCAGTGCGTGGCTGAATTGCTGACCTTGGGTGAGCGCCCAGTGCAGGAAAATTCCCGCGGCCACGTTGGATGAGTTTTTGTTGAACAGGAAGTTTACATTTTCGGTCACAAATTTATCGTTGTTGGTTTTCTCAACATAGGCGATCACTTCGTCCAGCGAGCCATACACTTGTTCTTCTTTGTCGACTTTACCATTCTCGTTCAAATCCAGGGGAATGACCGCCAGGCCTTCCACGACCTTGCGGGTGTTCACATCATAGATGAAGCCGAGGTTGTTGAACGAGATGCCGTTCACATCCGCCTTCACCGCCTTGGCCAGGTCCTGGTCGTCGCCTTTCACGCCGACACCTTGAATGGTCTTGGGGTCGTGATCGAAATGGGCGGCAAACGTTTTTGCAGCGCAGGCAGGTTTTTCGCGTGTGTACAGCGTGATGGGCGAAGGATTTTGTGACGACGCAAAGAACGTTGGCGTTTCCGGGGTGAAGTACAGTTTCCTGAAATCGGCCTCACTAAATCCGCGCGCCTGCAGTTGCGCAAGATCGGCGCGTTTGCTGTTGGCTACCGGCAGTTGTACGTAGCGCGTAAACGCTACACCGCCACGGGTCTCTGTCAGCTCTTTGTCGGTTAATGCGTAGGCAGCAATCGAAAAGTCGATGCTGTCGGCCGGCGCAGAGGGGGCAATGGAGACCTGGATGTTGGGATACACTTTTTTAAATTCCGCTATCCATGTATTGATCAACGGATAGGCCAGGCGCGTGCCGCGAATTTTCACGATGCCGCTTTCTTTTTGTTGCCCAAAGGCAAACGAAATGCTCATGAGGAGCAAGAGCAGGATTCCGTATTTTTTCATATTGACTTTGATTAAGGGTTTATATTTCTTTTGATTGATGTTCATGTTAAGGCTCCGGTACGCATTCATTATTTAAAAGTATAGGCATCTGCCTTTGCTTTGAGTTGCCGCACAATGTCGGGATGTTCGGACGCCACGTCGTGCTGTTCGGCGGGATCGGTTTCCAGGTCGAACAACAAACCCGCTACGGCTGGTGTACCCGTCTTCACACCCGGAAAACGGTTTGCTTTGGGTTGCTCAAACGGTGCCAGGATGGTCACGCCATCGGGAAGCCGCGGATCGACCCAATTTTCATCGGATGGCAACTGCGCCGACTCCGGCGACAATACGTGGAGCTTCCACTTGCCGCTCCGGACGGTTTGCAGTTTGTCGTTGTAAAAAGAGAACAACGCTTCGTGTGGCGATTTTGCAGAAGAGGTGAACAAGCTGAAAATGTCGCGACCATCCAACACATGATCTTTCGGAAGACTCAGCCCCGCTGCTTTCACGAGCGTGGGAAAGAGATCAATCACCCCGGCGGCTTCGGCGCTCACATGTCCCGGCGCAATGTGGCCCTTCCATTTCACCAACAAGGGGACGCGTATGCCTCCCTCCCAGTTCTGCGATTTCATGCCGCGCAGTCCGCCCGTGGAGCCTCCAAACCAGGGGCCGTTGTCGGAGAGAAAGATGACGATCGTGTTTTCTTCCAGGTGCGCTTCCGCGAGCTTCTTCAGGACCTCTCCTACCGACCAATCCAGTTCGCGCATGGCGTCGGCATACACGTCATCTTTGGTTTGCGGTGTATAGAATTCTTCCGAAGGACTCAACGGCTTGTGAGGCATCGCCTGGGGAAGATACAGGAAGAAGGGTTTGTCTTTGTGCTGATCGATGAACGACAAAGCGGCCTGCGTGTAGCGTTTGGTGAGCGTGGTTTGAACGACGGGATATTCGACAACCTTGTCGTTTTCCATGAGCAGCACCGGTCGCATATCGTTGGAGTAGGGAATACCAAAATATTCATCGAAGCCATGCCGCGTGGGAAAGAACCGGGGTTTATGGCCGAGGTGCCATTTGCCGATGATCTTGGTGGCGTATCTCGAGGTCTTGAAGACTTCGCTCAACAACAATTGATCATCGCCAATGCCGATGTCGTCGCCGCCGCGGAAGGTCTGAAAGCTGCTGTTTACTTTCTCAGGATTGGGATTGAGAATAAGGCCGTGACGCAACGGATACCGGCCCGTGAGCAGGGACGCTCGCGTCGGCGCGCAATAAGGCGTGGGTGTATAGAAGTGTGTGAGCTTGGCGCCCTCGGCGGCCAGCTTGTCGATGTTGGGTGTTTGCCATCCCGGGGAGCCAAAGGATGACAAATCACCGTATCCGAGGTCATCGGCCAGGATGAGCACGACGTTGGGACGGCGTGTAGCCCCCACGGATTGGGCTTGGCTGGCGATGCCCGCGGTTTCGAGGACAACGATCAACAGAAAATACAGATGCAATTTCATCAAAAGGCGATTTCAAAATGTGGTGGAGATAGATCAGGATGCGTGTTTGGCGCAGGGAAAGCGTCAACAACAACATCCCGGGGCGGGGGCATGTCGTGGCGCTGCCGAAAGGTTTATCGCAGCGACAATGGATATACGCGTGATGATTTCCACCATGTGAAGGAATGTTGAGTGACAGGCAAACTGCCCGGAAATCGCTCCCGGAGCAGGCGGAGATCAATCTGGTGGCATTGATCTCTACTAATCCTATAGACAAAAATAGCAATGTATTGCCTATAAGCAATAGCCTCGAAAAGGAATTATTTTTTTGGCGCTAGACGGGGATGGCGGGACTCGCTTTTTGGGATGCTGCGCCCGTTCCTTCCGATGCATATTCGAAGCCCCAGTCTTTCAACGCGGTCAGCACCGGGATCAGGGCCTTTCCTTTGGGCGTGAGAAAGTATTCCACATGTGGCGGGATCTCGGCATAGACGACGCGTTCGAGGATACCATCCCGTTCCAGCTCGCGAAGCTGTGTCGTCAGCATTTGGCGGCTGATGTGTTTCAGAATCATGCCCAGCTTTCCGAAGCGGTTAATGTCGTTGTTGATGAGGTGGATGATGAGGATTTTCCATTTCCCCCCGATCACGGCCATGGTTGACACAACCGGGCAGTGTTCAACATCGTCTAAACTTATTTTCATAATGCTTTCATTTTCAGCTTGAGTAAGAAAAAACTGACTACATCCGTTTTTGATACCTACTTACATTTTAAAGACCGAAGCGGTACTCTTGCCTTACAATTTTCACCCAAAAAAAATTCTGTCATGAAAAAATATGTTATCACCGGATCCCTGGGCCACATCAACAAACCGCTTGTCGCCGGATTGATCCAAGCCAAGAAGGACGTAACCGTCATCACCCGCGACGCGGGTAAGGTCAAAGAAATTGAAGCGTTAGGGGCAAAAGCGCTGGTAGGGTCCGTCTCGGACCAGGCTTTTGTCAATCGTGCCTTTCGTGGCGCTGAGGTGGTCTACGCTATGATCCCTCCCCTCTGGCAAACCGACAACTGGCGGCAAGCCCAAGACGAAGTGGGTCATGCGTATGCGGATTCTATCAAAACGAATCGCGTTCCCTTTGTTGTGAATCTCAGCAGCGTTGGCGCACATTTAAGCGAAGGGTGTGGTCCGGTCAATGCGCTGCACGCGTTCGAAGCATCACTCAACCGCATCGACGGTCTGCATGTAAAACATCTGCGACCCGTTTCGTTCTACTACAATCTTTTAAACCAAATCGGCATGATCAAGGCGGCGGGCATTATGGGAAATAACTACGGTGGTCAAAAGATCGCCATGGTCCATACGAATGATATTGCCGAAGTTGCACTGGAAGAGTTGACACAACTTCAGTTCACCGCTCATTCGGTACGCTACATTGTGAGCGATCTGCGTACGGGCGACGAGATCGCGCAGGTGTTGGGGGAAGCCACTGGCAAGAAATTTCCTTGGGTTGTTTTTTCCGACGAAGATCATTTGAAAGGGCTTTTGCAGGCCGGTATTCCGGCTAGCCACGCTATTCCTTTTGTCGAGATGGGCACCGCGCTCCGGACCGGAAGGATGCAGGAAGATTTATTGAAACATCTTCCCGCTCTTGCACCGACCAAACTTGAGCAATTTGCCAAGGAATTCGCGGCCGCCTTTGCGGCCAGCAATTAACAGCCAGCACAAGTCTGCATATTCAAACCGCCTTTCTATTCTCCGGACAAAGAGAAACGAAAGGCGGTCTATCTGCAATCAGTCACTCACTCCTCATTTGCTCCCTTGGCGTTGCTTTCGTTTCGCAATGTGACTGTCGTCTGATGGCATACGCTGCACCAACGGCGGCGGTGTTTTCCCAAGCTTGTTTGTCGCCGCTTCCAGCGCTTTTAGCAAACCGGGCACAACATCATGTTTTTCTTTTAAGACGTTTTGTTGCTCACCCACGTCGGTCCTCAGATTGAAGAGCAGCGTATCGTGAGCATTATCGGCCGTGACGGGTTGGTTTGGAGGGGCTGTCGCCGGAAAAATGATTTTCCAGTCGCCCTTGCGAAACGCTTCGATCTTGCCGTTGTAGTAGTAGATGAACTCGTCGCCTTTGCGTTTGGCCTTACCGGTGAGCACAGCGGAGATGTCTTCGCCGTCGATTGGATTTTTAAATTTGTAATCCGCAGCGCCCGACAATTTTACGAACGTGGGAAAAATATCGAACATAAGCGCCAGGTCATTGTTCTCCGTTCCGGGCTTGATCGTTCCCGGCCAATAGAAAATCGCCGGCACACGCTGACCTCCTTCAAACGTAGTGCCCTTCCCATTGCGCAAAGGTTTGGCCGAGCCGCCCTCTATATCAAAGATCAACCAAGGCCCGTTGTCGCTGGTAAAAACCACGAGGGTGTTCTCCGCTAGGCCGGCCGTGTTCAACGCTTTCACCACCTCCCCTACGCTCCAATCGATCTCCTCGATCACATCCCCATACAATCCGCGCTTCGACTTGCCCTCGAATGCGGGCGAAGCATACAGGGGCACGTGTGGCATCGAGTGTGCCAGGTAGAGAAAGAAAGGACCGTCCTTATGTTTGTTGATGAACTTGACCGACTCCTCGGTATAGGTTTTTGTGGTATAGTGCTGATCGACCGAAAAATTCTCAACCGTGTTGCCGCGCAGGTACACCACACCTTGCATGTCGTTGCTATACGGTATGCCGAAGTATTCGTCGAAGCCTTGTTGCAGCGGCAGGTATTCGCGGTGATGGCCCAGGTGCCACTTACCGATGGCACCCGTGGCATAACCTTGTGTCTTCAATGCTTCCGCGATGGTAACCTCATCCGGCGAAAGCCCGGTGAAGCTTTCGGGAAAGAAAACGTGATCGATCCCCAACCGCTTTGGGTAACGGCCGGTCAGCAAACCGGCACGCGTCGGGCTGCATACCGGCGAGGGCGTGTAGAAGGACGTGAACTTGAGTCCACCCGAAGCCAGCTTGTCGATGTTGGGTGTACGGATGTCGGTGGCGCCATACGGGCCAACGTCATTGTAGCCCATGTCGTCGCAGAGGATGAAGACGAAGTTTGTTTTTTTGGAGGCTGATTTCGGTTGGGCGCCGGTGCTGATCGCATGGGCCAATGACGCCAGCAGTAATGCGCCAATAACTATTTTTCGGGAGCGGGATTTCATTTCTTTTCGGTGGTTTATCAAAGCTACAAAGTAAAACGGTCTTCCTGACCATCAAATTCGTTTACAAAAAATCCATTGCTGGGCCAAAGCGGTTGCACGAGCTGCTTTTCCCAGCCGGCCAGGGCGTACTCCAATTCCTTTACTTTTGCGGGATTCGCGCCGGCCACATTATTGTGCTCGGATTTATCCGTGGCCAGGTTATACAGCGCCGTGATGTTGTCCTTGTTGTTGATCACCAGTTTCCAGTCGCCTTTGCGCACGGCCTTGTTAAATCCGGCGCGCCAGAACAGCGCTTCGTGCGGAGCAGTCGAATCGGCTTGCGTGAGGTAAGGAATGATATTTACGCCGTCATACGCACGACCGGGCGGGAGTTCGGCACGCGCTGCTGCCGCGGACGTAGCAAAGATATCCAGCGACGAAACCGGCTTGTCATAAACCCGGCCCGCGGGCAAGTGGCCTTTCCACCGCACGATAAAAGGAACGTTGATACCTCCCTCGTATAGCGACATTTTTCCGCCTTTCAGCGGCGCATTGTCGGTGGCGCCGGTATAGGTTGCTCCGCCGTTGTCGCTGATGAAAAATATCAATGTATTTTCCTCAAGCCCTGAAGCTTTTATTTTCTTCAGGATCGCACCGATCGCGTTGTCCAGATTTTCGATCATGGCATAGTACACAGCCTTCCGGCGATCGATCCCTTGCGCTTCCAGTTTATCTACATCATTTTTTGGTGCCTGGAAAGGCGTGTGCGGGGCATTGAACGGAACATAGAGAAAAAAGGGATTGTCTTTCTTCTGATCGATGAAGTTTATGGCCTCGCCGGCGATCTTGTAGGTGAGAAATTCTTTCTCGTCCAGGATCTCGTTGTTGCGCCGGATCAATGCATTTCCCACGCGTCCGAACTCCCAAACGTGCGAGTCCATGATGCCGCGATTTCGCACGTTCACGAAGGCGCGGTCCGTCGTATCGGCATACCAGGAAAATGCCTCATAAAATCCATAATGATAATCGAAACCCCGGTTCAGTGGCTGGAAACTTTCGGCGGAACCCAGGTGCCATTTCCCAATGATGCCGGTAGCGTAGCCGTTGTGTTTCAACAAGTCGGCCAGCGTGATCTCTTGCAGCGGCAGCCCTTGTTTCGCGATGCTTTCGGATGTCGGTGTTTTTGTCAGGTCGGCAAACTCGAGTTGCTGCCGGTCGATGAACGTGTTGGCCAGTGCGCGCTCCAGGTAATTGCGCATGTACCGGTTCACGGGCTGCGTCTCATGACCAAAGCGTTGCTGGTAGCGACCGGTCAACAGTCCGGCCCGCGACGGACTGCAAATGGAAGCGGTCACATAACCCTCCGTGAACTTCACTCCCGTCGCCGCCAGGCTGTCGAGGTAAGGTGTCTTCACCGGGGTAGTTCCGTAGAGCGGGAGGTCTGTTTTCCCCAGGTCGTCGGCCACCAAAACGATGATGTTGGGTGGGCGTTCTGCAGCATCGCGAACCACCGGCGCGGATAAAAATTGTTTTTTTTGCTCCATGCCTTTTTCGTCGAAAACAATATCCCAGTCATGCGATGCATAAGGCCTGAGCACAATGGAAAACACGATCGCCAAGGGAACGGCAAGGGCAAGAAAAATGTAGAGTACTCTTTTCCAGCGCGGCGGCGATTGGGTTGTGGTCATAGAAAATTATACGAATACGTTGTGCGTTATGGTTCTCATGGGATCATTTATCTTTTTAACAAGCATCATTCGGCATAGCTGGAGCGCATCTTCACGCCCCAGCGTCCGTTTTCTTTCGTGAGTATGTAGAGCGATTCGTAGACACCCAGTTTGGTGCCATCGGCTTTGTAGCGGCTGAAGCGCGTGTCCACGTGCACTTTGGTGTCGGATGCCTGAACGATATTCCGGTGATCCCAGGCGCTGTGATCCCACCCGCCTTTTTGCAGCGGGACAAACACACTGACCGAATCGCGTAGCCCCGCCTTCTCCAGCACGTTCATTTTGCCGCTGGCCAGCCGGTAGTGTGGAAACTGATACGTGGCTTCCCACGCACTCAAGTTCTTCGCATTGAAAGTGTTCATGTAGTCGTCTAACACCTTATACACTTCCGCTTTCACCTTGGCGTCGATCTCATGCGATCCGCGTTCATTTCCCTCGGCGATCCCGAAAGCCGTGATCGCAACACATCCGAAGAGCACAGCTACATACAGCACATTCTTCTTCATACTTATTTTCCTCCGGTAACCGTAGCCGTTTCGGGCTGTTTCAATTCGACGGTGACTTTATTCAACGTGCCGCTGAAAGCAAACGGGACTTTATAAGTGTCCGACACCGGTGTGAGGTCATCAAAACCCACATTCAATCCTTCATGACCAAAGATGCTGTTGGACGTTTTCTCGATGCGTGCCTCGCCTACCTTTGTGCCGTTCACATACAGCGTGCCCGTGCCTCCCGAGTTTCTCGGGCCGCCGTCGTATTTGAAATCAAATTTCAATTGGGCCTTGCCGGGCGTGATCGCTTTGGCCGACGAGGTGACGTTGAACTTCGTCCATCCTAAATTATAGGTAAAGTTCAGTTTCTGATCCTGCACGTAAAAGCTCGTGCCGTTGTCGCGACCACCGGTCGAGAACAATACACCGTCCGCACCTTTTGCAGGGATCTCCACATCCGCCGTCAGGCTAAACGATTTATTTCTCAGATCGGGCGCCGCCAGTTCAACGATGGTGGACATCCCGGGATAGAACACGATCACATTTCTGCCATCGAAAAGGGTGGGACCGATGATGGGCGTCGTCAAGTCTTTCAAGGGATAGACGTTGTATTTGTACGCCTCCTTGTCAAAGAGTTCCTGCAGCTCCTTCAGTTTTTCGGGATGCTTTGTCGCCAGGTCGGTTCGTTCGTTGAAATCTTCATTGAGGTTATACAACTCCCATTTGTCCTGGTTGAAGTCCTCGCCATCCTTGTGCAGTGCGCCGGCTTTCCAACCGTCTTTGTAAATAGAGCGCGAACCTTTCACTTCATAGTGCTGAACGGTGTGCTGCGAAGGAGCGGTGGCATTGTTGATGCTATAGGCAAGACTGGTACCTTCGATCGGCTCTTGCTTATAGCCGTTGATCGATGCGGGCACTTGCGCGTGGATCAGCTCCAGCGTGGTCGGCAGCACGTCGATGACGTGACCGTATTGATGACGAACACCGCCTTTGTCTTTAATTCCTTTTGGATAGAAAACAATAAGTGGGTTGCGCGTACCGCCTTCCGTGTTGGCATCTTGTTTCCAATAGCGGAAAGGCGTATTAGCGGCCATGGCCCAACCCAGCGGGTAGTTCACTTTAGAAAACTCCGTACCGATCAGATCAATGTTCTGAATATTCTTTTGAAGCACTTGCTCCTGCGTCAGTGACGGATCCGTGTTGTTCACCACGCCCACGAAGGTCCCTTCTTTGCTGGCACCATTGTCGCCCACAGAAACAAAGATGAGGGTGTTGTCGAGCTGACCGGTTTTCTTCAGGTATTTGATAATTCTTCCGATCTCATAGTCTGTCTGCGTGAGGAACCCGGCATACACTTCCATGAAGCGCGCATACAATTTCTTCTCATCCGCTCCGAGCGTGTTCCAATCCTTGATGCCCGGGTTGCGTGGGGGCAGCACGGTGTTCTTTGGCACCACGCCCAACTTGATCTGGTTTGCTAAAACCACCTCCCGGTACTTATCCCAACCGGCATCGAATTTTCCTTTGTAGCGGTCCGACCATTCCTTGGCGACCTGGTGCGGCGCGTGACCCGCTCCCGGCGCGACGTATAAGAAGAACGGCTTATCCGGTGCCGACGATTCCTGTTCGGTAAGATATTGAATGGCCTTATCGGCTAATAGCGTGTTGAGGTGTTTGCCTTTGGTGTCTTCGTACTGCCGGCGTGTATCTTCCCACAGTTGTGGGTGAAATTGATCCTGGCTTCCGCGATATGGAAAGCCGTAGAAATGTTCGAAGCCACGGCCGGTAGGCCAACGGTTGAATGGTCCGGCGGCAGTCAGATCAGCCAGCGGTGTGATGTGCCATTTTCCGAGGGCATAGGTATTGTAGCCATTCTCCTTCAAGAGCTCGGCCACGGTTGCTTTCTCAAACGGCATGCGCGCATCATAGCCGGGTGTGCCCACGGCATTTTCAGGGAACAAACCCATGTGCACGGAATGCGAGTTGCGTCCCGTGAGCAGCGCCGCGCGCGTGGGTGCGCAAATGGCGGTGGTGTGAAAGTTGGTGTAGCGCAGGCCTTGGTTGGCCAGTGAATCGAGGGTCGGGGTTTGGACGAGTCCGCCGAAGGTACTGATGGCGCCGTAGCCGATATCGTCCAGCAGGATCCACACAATGTTGGGTGCTCCTTCGGGGGCCCTCTTCTTTTCGGGCCACCATTGTTGCGTCTCCGCCAAGGTCTTTCCGATCTTTCCCTGGTAGGGTTGCTGCGGGTCCGATTGCGCGCTCAGTAGGGTAGCGCTGGTGGTGACCATCAGCGCGGTGGCAAATATATTTTTCATGGTTATGTTCGTGTGGAAAGGAATTTCTCTAAGGTGTATTGTTCAGAATCCGGTCGGGCTTTCCTGTTTTGACATAACCCACCGGTATGAAATCCATAACGGGCGAAGGAATGGCATAACCTCCGCCCGTCAGGCACTTTTTTTATTTCGACGCCGTGGTCTTTACGGGCACTTTTGGCGGCGGTTGAAGTTTGTAACGCTCCGCGGCATGCTCGATATCGATAAGCGGGTAGATATTATACTTCGCCGCTTCCGCATCAAACAGGTCTTTCAGTTCCTTCAATTTCTCGGGATACTTCTTCGAAAGATCTTTCAATTCGTTAAAGTCCTCGTTCAGATTGTAGAGTTCCCATACTTCTTTTTCAGGGTTATTTTCAATGGCCGGTTTGGCTTCTCCCTTGTAGGTGAACAACTCCAATGAATTAGGATGGTGTGCTGCAGCAGCCTTCCAGCCGTCTTTGTAAATAGCGCGGTTGCCGAAAATGCAATAGTACTGTTGTGTATGACGCGTAGCCGCAGTCTTGTCGTTAAGCGAGAAGGCGAGACTGGTGCCATGAAGTGGATCTTGCTTGATGCCTTGTATGGCTTCCGGTTGCTTGATGCCCGTCAGCTCCAGCGTTGTCGGGAACAAATCGATGAGGTGGGAGTATTGCTCGCGAATGCCGCCTTTTTCCTTTACCCCTTTCGGGTAATATACGATGAGCGGATTGTGTGTTCCTCCTTCGGCATTGGCATCGCTCTTCCACAACCGGAACGGCGTGTTCGTGGCCTGCGCCCAGCCCAGGGGATAGTTGGCTACGCTGGCGACTTCCTTGGTACCGATCTTATCATACTCACCCAGGATAAATTTTTTGTACTCATCGCGCGTGATCGCATCGGCGCCAAAGCGAATGGACTTGGTGGTCACACCGTATTCAAGCCCTTCCTTACTTCCGCCGTTGTCGCCGATCATCACAAACACCGCGGTGTTTTCCAGTTGACCGGAGGTTTTCAAATAGTTGATGAAGCGGCCGATCTCATGATCCGTTTCTTCCAGGAAGCCGGCATACACCTCCATGAAGCGGGCATACAAATGCTTCTCTTCCGCCGGCAGATCTTTCCATGCCTTCAGATAAGGATCGCGAGGGGGCAATTGCGCGTTGGCGGGAATCACACCCAATTTCTTTTGGTTGGCAATCACTTTCTCGCGGTAGACGTCCCATCCTTCGTCGAACTTGCCTTTGTATTTGTCGGACCATACTTTATCTACCTGGTGCGGGGCATGGCCGGCGCCGGTAGCATAATAGATGAAGAACGGTTTTTCCGGCGCCAATTCCTTCTGGCGCTTCACATAACTGATGGCTTTGTCGGCCAGCAATTCATTCAGGTGCCGGCCATCGGGTTTGATGTGTTGGTTGTCTTCGACCAGGTCTGGATTGTACTGGTCGGTTGCGCCGCCGAGGAAGCCGTAGTTATGATCGAAACCTTTGCCGGACGGCCAGCGGAGAAACGGACCCAGGTCGGTCGATTCATCATCGGGCGTCAGGTGCCACTTGCCCAGTTGGTAGGTGCTGTAGCCATTTTCGTGAAGTACTTCAGCAATGGTTCCTTTCTGCGGCAGGATGTGACCGTTGTAGCCGGGATAGTCGGCGGAGAGATAGAAGTGCGGGAACAAGCCCATGCCTACCGAATGGTGATTGCGGCCTGTCAATAGCGCCGAACGCGTGGGTGAGCAAATGCCAGCGGTGTGAAAGTTGGTATAGCGCAGACCTTGGTTGGCCAGTGAATCTAAGTGAGGCGTTTGGATAAGTCCTCCGAAGGCACTGGTGGCTCCATAGCCCACATCATCCAGGATGATCCACACAATGTTGGGCGAGCCGGCGGCGGCCTTTTTCACATACTCGACTTTATATGGCTGCGAGTCCTTTGCCGACTTGCTGATCTTTCCTTTCCAGGCAGCATCCGGATTTTGTTGTCCATAGGCAGACGGCAAAAGGAACGGCGCCGCTACCAAGGCCAGGTACAAAAACTTAAAGTTTCTATACCCGGAACGAAATGGGGTTTTCATTGAAGATTATTTTGGGGTTGATAAGGTTGTACTAGGTCAATTTCAATTCGGAAGACACTGCGATCTTAGAGGTCGTCTCTTCCGTCGTTGCCGGAACAGCGGCATCATCCTCTTTCACCATCGGACCATTCGCCGACAGCTCGCTGCCTTCCTTTTTAGATTTCAGGATCGGCCAGAGAAACTGGGCATACCATTCCTCCTGCTGATAATGCTTGATGCCATAGGCTTTGGGGTATTGACGGGTGATGAGTCCCGTACCGAAGATCACATCCCACAAGAAAAACATGTTGCCAAAGTTTCCCTTGTAATGTCCGATACCGTCGTCGTTGCTGTCGGCATGATGCGCGTGATGCGTGGCCGGCGTGGAGATGGTACGCTCCAACACCCAAGCGACGGGATGAAGCCATTTCTTCTCATAAAAAGGTTTGTCCCAGGGAATGCTGGAGTGCGCCAGCGTAGTGATGATCGACTTGATGCCTTTCACAAATAAAGCTGGATATCCCAATCCCAGGTAAACCAGTGCCGTGGTGAGATACGTTTGCGAAAAGAACATCGTGTAGATCACATTCTGACGGCTGGCCATGGCCATGCCCATATAGGGTGCCGAGTGATGCGTGCGATGAAAGCGCCACAGGAAAGGAACTTCATGGTGCAGCCGGTGATACCAGTATTGTGTCAAATCATCGGCCACACAAAGGATCAGAAAGCCCCACCAGAAGGGCACCCACGTAAACGCATCCTTCAAACCCGGCAGCGCATACGGCAGGAACTTCAATGCGAAATACGTCACCAGTGGCCGCACCACAACGCGCGGTATGGTGTAGCACACGAGGTCGAGGATCTTTTCATTGGTGTTCCAATGCTTCTTGTACAAGCCGAACGAAAATTCGACTATACCCAGGATGAGCATCAACACGGGCAGACCCCACGTGCTGAGGTTTTGAAAAATGGCTTCGATGAATTTGATCATAGGGTTGATTTAGGTTGATAGCACTATTTTGAGACTTGAGCAGCCGGAACCGGCTTCTTCTCCCACGGCCGCTGGCCGGTGAAGTAGAAGGTGAGCAACATGAGCAATACGGGTAAAGCGTAGATGAAAAGGCTCAACAGGATATTTCTGACAATCCGGTTGGCAATGCGGGGTTCCATTTTCATAGGACGATGCGTTTTATTTTGTCGTTTGAACAGAACTTCCCTCGTGACGATTCTTGTTCAGCACGTTCTTTGTCAACCAAAGTCCACCGAACAGGATCAGGAAAGGAACAAGCGTTACGATGATCCCCACGAGGATCTTCCGGGCTAAAAGGGTTATGTCGGAAGCGGTCATACTTTTTTTGTTTGATGTGGCAAGATTAAGCTCCTGCTCACTCCGCCACCAACGGAGGAGCAGGATGTCGTTTTTCACGACGTCTTAATCTTTATCTTCAGTTTCTTTATCCGTCATCAGTATCCGGGATTCTGATGACCTTCCAGTTTAGGATTCAATTCAATTTCTTGCTGCGGCAGAGGATGCAACCGGTGTTTGTCTTGGGCGTTCGGCTTGCCGGCTGCTTGTAGCGTTTTCACGAAGATCGAGTTGCCACCGGCATCTTTCTGACGCACGAGATCAAACCACCGCTGGTATTCGAACACCAATTCCAAACGACGATCCAGGTAAAGTGAATCGCGGAATTGATCACGCGACAGACCCGCGGTGAGGTCATCCAGCCCGGCCCGTTTGCGCACTTTATTCAGCGACGCATAAGCCTTTGCCGTGGGACCGTTCAATTCGTTCTCGGCCTCCGCGTGGATCAGCAACAATTCGGCATAGCGTATAATGGCCACGTTGGCGGCCGACTCGCTGGTGAAGGCCGTCGTACCCGGATCCCATGTTTTATTGAAGTAGGGAATGGAGTCAACCTTGTGCCCGGAGATGGTCGGGTCGTTCAGCCCGCCGTATTTCTTGCCGTTGGTTGGGCTTTTGAAGTTGGTCACGAAGGTTACGTCCCTGCGTTTGTCTTTGGAGGTATACAATTTGAACACGCTGAAAAATTTGTCTTTACCACCGGGTTTCGTGGCATCGTCCACGGTGTAGAACCAGGTTTGATCGGCATAGGAGCCGGCAAGACCGGGAACTTGCGTGCGTATAGACCTGGGGTTTTGGTTGTTCCCTTGTGTGAGAAAGCTGGAACTGGAACCAGACTTGAATTGCGCGGAGAAAATGTGCTCGGAGTTGTTCTTGTACGCAGGCAGAAAAACTTTGGAGTAGTCCGTCTGCAAGGCGTAACCGAATGTGCCCGTGCCACCCTCTGCCGGCGAGAGTGCTTTCTCTGCCGTGGTGACAGCATCCTGGTAGTGTGCTGTTAGGTTCAGCGGCAGGGAAGCTTTGGTCAGATAAACTTTGGCCAGCAAGGCAATGGCGGCGCCCTTTGTGGCACGTCCCACGTCGGGTGCCGCGTAAGAATTTGGCAACGCGTCGGCCGCGTCTTTCAGATCTTGCTCGATCTGATCATACACTTGCGCCGATGGCGTGCGTTCGATGGCATAGTCGGTGGCCGTTACCCCATTCTGCACATGCGTAATGAGCGGCACATCGCCGTATAGGCGAACCAAGTTGAAGTACCACAGGGCCCTGAGAAATTTAGCTTCACCGATAAGGCGGCTTTTCAATGCATCACCCACCGTTGTCATGGCCGGGATATTGTCAATCGCCAGGTTGGCCTTTTTAACGGCGGCATAATGTTGTTGCCACAGCTCATAGACACGGAGATTCGTGGACGTGTGCAGCAAGTTGGCCATGGAACGCACATCGGGGTTTGTAGCACCGGGGCCGGGAAACTCGTCGTCGCACTCGAAGTTGAGGCCGGTATTGAACAATGTGTTATACGGTGTCTGCACCCCGTTGCCCCCTTGGTTTAGGAGGTAGTATACTGCGGTGACCGCATTCACGGCATCGGCCTCCGTTTTGTAAAAATTGTCGGTAGTGACAAATCCTTTCGGATCTTCTTCCAGGAATTTGCTGCAGGAGGTGAGCAATGCAACCAATCCTCCCAGTGCAAAAATATAGTTAAGAGATTTCATATCGTTTCTTGTGGATAATGTCTGGCAATGATTTAGAAGGTAAGGCTGATGCCACCCAGTATGGTTTTTGAGTTAGGATAAACACCGTTGTCGATGCCGCGATTCACGAGCGACTGGCCCGAAAAACTCGCCTCCGGATCGAAGCCGGTGTAGTTGGTCCAGGTGGCAATGTTCTGTGCCGACCCGTAGATCCGCAACCGCTGGATGTGGATGCGCGACGTCCAGGTGGTGGGCAACGTATAGCCTATTGTCAAATTCTTCAATCGCAAATAGGATGCGTCTTCGATAAACCGGTCGGAGATCGTCACGGCAGGATCCTGGTAAGCTTCCTTGACATCGGTGTTCGTATTCGTGGACGTATACCGGTTCAGCATATCAGCCGATCCATTGTAATAGCCGGTTCCCAATTCCAATGTTGCGCGGTTGTTGTTGTACAACTTGCCGCCCAGGTTTGATTGAAAAAATACCGTGAGGTCAAAGTCGCCGAACGAAGTTTTATAACTCGCTGTGTTCGTAAAACCGATGTTGGTGCCCGGTTGATTTTTGATGAGCACGCGGTCATAGGCTTGCGTGATCACACCATCGGGTACGCCGTCAGGCCCACTGATGTCCTTGTACTTCTGACCGCCGGCGGATTTATTGGCTTGGGGTGTGAGCGCGGAAGCACCGGCTTCTTCCGCTTGAATAATGCCGTCGGTCTGGTATACGTAGAAGGAGCCCACCGGAGCGCCTACCTGCAACACGGAGGGCTGGCTGATCGTGGGGATGATACGGTCCACGCCCGGGCCAAGGCTCACAATTTTGTTGACGTTCTTCGAGAAGATCAGGATGCTATTCCATTGAAAATTATTGGTCACGACATTTTGCGTATTCAGCGCAACTTCAATCCCTTTGTTCGACACTTCGCCAATGTTCTGGTAAACCGTCGACTGCTGGCTTGGGTTGGTGTTGGGATCGTAGTACGACAGGCCCGATGTGCCGGGAACAGCCGCATTCAGCAACAAGTCAGTAGTTTTCTTGTTGTAGGCGTCGACGATCACGTTCACCCGGTTATTGAACAAGCCCAGGTCGAAGCCAACGTTGGTCTGGAATGTTTTCTCCCAACCCAGGGAAGGATTGTTCACCGTGATCGGCGCATAGCCTTGCACGGTGGTGTTGGAGAAATTGTAGCGGTTGGGTGCGATCTGTCCCAAGGAAGAATACGGCGGAATGCCTTGGTTACCCGTGGTACCCACGCTGACGCGAAGTTTCAAAAAGCTGATCTGGCGTACGTCCTTGAGGAAATCTTCTTCATTCACATTCCATCCTAAGGCTGCCGAAGGGAAGTAGCCCCACTTGTTTCCGGAACCGAATCGCGAAGAGCCATCGGCACGCAAGGTGGCCGTGAGCAAATATTTTTCGTTGTACACATAATTCACGCGACCCAGGAAAGATGCCAGCTGCCAATTGACCGACGAAGAACTCGGCGTCCGTGCTCCCGTTCCGTTTTGAAGGGCGTTGTAGGTGAGATCATCGAAGGCAAAGACGGCGGCGGAAGCAACTTCGCCTTGCGTCTTTGAGGCTTGGGCAGTAAAGCCTCCCACGACGTTCAGGTTGTGTTTGTCGTTGAATACTTTGCTATAAGTAAGCGTATTCTCGTTCAACCAACTGCTGGTAAATTGCGAACCGATGGTAGCGATACCGCCGGTGCCTACGCCACCAGAGGGATTGCCTTCATAGGTGCTATTGGGCAGGTACCGGTTCTGGCGGTTGTAGACAATATCCGTTCCCAACAAAACTTTCAGCGCCAGGCCGTCGGCAATTTTATATTCACCCGCTACGTTGGCCAGCAAACGCGATGTACGCGATTCGTTGACCTGGTTCAGCAACGAGTTGATGGGATTTTGCAACGGCGAGTCCGTAGATGTATTTTTCACGAAGTTGCCCAGCGTATCATACACCGGGATGGCCGGTGATGTCAGGAGCAGGTTGGGCACTATAGCGTTGGGAGCGACCTTACCATTGGTTTGCGCCGCGGTGACATAGGACGTGATCCTGAATTTCTCGTTGACCTCATGATCAATGCTAAAGCGCATGGCATAGCGTTTGAATCCCGTGTTCCTCAACACGCCGTCCTGGTTAAAGTAGTTGCCGGAAATGGCCAGGGCCGTGCGCTCGGAACCGGTATAGATGGCGAGACTGTGACTTTGCACGGCAGCCTGCGTGAACGCCGCCTTCTGCCAGTCGGTTCCTTCACCGATGGTATCGTATTTGAACGCACCTGCGGCCGGAAGTGTCGGGGCCTTTCCATTGGGTGTATTGACGTACGCTTCCTTGCGCAATTCCCACCATTGCCGGGCATTCAACACCGGCACCGTGCGGATCACCTCCTGCACACCATAATACCCGTCATACACGATAGACGAACGATCGGTCTTGCTTCCCTTCTTGGTCGTGACCATGATGACGCCGTTGGCGCCGCGCGAACCGTAGATGGCCGTGGCCGAAGCATCCTTCAACACTTCGATGTCGGCGATGTCGTTAGGGGTTAAAAAAGAAAGCGGGTTCAGCTTGGGTCCGTCCACCACACCGGCGTCGTTGACGCTATAGTCGTTGTTGATGGGGAAACCGTCAATGACATACAAGGGATCGGATGCTGCCGTGATGGAGTTGTTCCCACGCACCTGCACGCTAACGCCCCCGCCCGGCTGACCGGTGGTTTGGGTTACCGTGACACCGGCCGTAGCACCCTGCAATAAACGCTCAGGCGAACTCACCGGCTGTGCTTTCAACTCCACGGGAACCGAAGCGACCGAGCCGGTAATGTCTTTGCGTCTCAACTCGCCATAGCCCACCACCACCACTTCGTCCAACACGTTGTCGATCTTCAACGTCACATCCAGGGGTTCTTCGGGCAATTCATAGATGTCGACATCTTGCGCTTTGTAGCCGACAAGATTCACCGTAAGCGTAAAGGGAAATTGTTTGGCAGCCTTCAACGAAAACTCGCCGTTGGCATCGGCCAGAACCGAATTCGTAGTACCTTTTATATAGACCGAAGAGCCTGGCAGCGGACCGCCGTCTTCGTCTTTCACACTTCCTTTAATGACTTCCTGGGCCAGGGCCGACCCAAGCGATAGCAACAGAAACGATGTTGCCAGTAAAATTCTCTTCATAAAAATGGATTATAGGGGATGGTTGTTTGATTACATTAGTTGATGGCGACGCCGTCGAACTTTTCCTTGCTGGGTAAAAAACGCTTGGGTTCCGGTTTCAGGAAACCGAAATCGTGCAGCGTATCCTGGCTGTTGTCGAGCACCCATTTGAGAAACTTCAGGGCCTCGGGATTGGAGCCGTTTTTCGCGATCGACAAATGCAGGTATTCTACCGGGATGTTCTTGGGCGCTTCATCTTCAATTTTCTGCAGCACGACGTCCAGGTTGTCGTAGAATTTCTCGTTGTCGGAAACGCGGCCGTTGTTGTCGGCGTCAACCGGCAAGATGACAAGCCCTTCTAGCGGTTTGCGCGATTTCACATCATACAGCAATCCCGGCACACCATAGGACACACCCGTGGAATCTTTTAGCAACGACTTGATCAGATGCTCGTCGGCACCGGCAATAGCACGGCCCTTGATGTTGGCTTGCTGATAACCAAAATAGTGCGCAAAGGTGATGGGTGCTCCTGCTTTTTGAAGACGGGTGTACAAGGTATACGACGCCGGATCCAGTTTGTCATCTTTGCGGCTTGCCGTCACGTCGTTGAAATAGGTTTGGATGATCTTGTCTTTGGTAAGGCCCTTGTCAGCATAGGTTTTGGCAAAACTTGATTTCGCATTGGCCACCGGCAGCAGGGAATAGCGCGCCAGGTAAACAAAGTCGCGGCTATCCTTTATTTTATCGTCGGGCTCGTAGGCTTCGATCAGCAAATCATATTGACTTGGGTCGGTCACGGTGCGGGGCTCAATCTTTATATCTACATCGGGGTTGGCTGTTTTGTAGGCCTCAATCCATTTCTCAACCAACGGATAGGCAAAGCGCACGCCGGTGATCACGATCTTTTTGGATGAGGCCTCTTGTGCAAAAGCACTGCTGATGCCCAGCAACAGGAAATAGAGAATGAATACAGAAATTAAGGATCTCATGGTGGAATGTTTTTAATGTTTGTGAAAAAGATGGGCGGCGACGGAATGCACCCACGCGTAATGAAATACCACCAAGTCTCTCGTTAAGACGGGTGCATCCGAAGCCATGTATGTGATGTTAAATATTCGTGCACCCGAAGACGGATGGCACGCGCGGTATAGGCGTTATACCCTGGAGAAAATCAACAGCAACAACAACAGCTGTTGCCGGTTCCGGTGTGGAATGATGGAAAGCATGGAAACGCCCTACGTGTTTTCATCGCAGTGATTTTATAGTCCCGTAAAAAAAATGTTACCTCAGGATGTCATGGCATGGTCTTGGTGGGGACGGTTGCCGGAAGATCGTCGAGCTCCTGTTCTCTCCCTTCGCTTCTATAAAATCAATCTGGTGGGAATTGATTACGGACAAGTCAATGTTGGTGGGCGTTGAAATGTCTACTTATTCTATAGACAAAGGAATATCAAAAAATATAGAAAACCAAAATATCCCAAAAAATATTTGAGAAGGCCCATTGCAAACGATTCAAAGCCACGGAATCGGCATAGCACAACCAAAAAAAAGTCTAAAAACAAAAAGGCGCAAAGCCTTCAGTAGAGAAAACTTTGCGCCTTTCTTAGCGCCTCCGCGCCTTTGCGGTTCAATAAGAATGCACGCTCCCGTTATCGCAGCGACAACAACTTCTCAATCTTCTTATTAATCTCCGTATTCTGATATACCCCCCTAAACATCTCCGCCCCGGGCCCATAAGAAAACACCGGCACCGCGATCCCCGTATGATCGTTCGTACTAAAATTACCCAACACCGACCCCTCCGAAATATTGCCGTCCAGCAATGACAAACCACCCGTCTCATGATCGGCTGTGATGATGAGCAACGTCTCGTTATTCTGATCCACAAACTTCATCGCCTCTCCCACCGCCTGGTCCAGGTCGAGCACTTCGCGAACCACATACTCCATATTATTATCATGACCACCCCAATCGATCTGCGCTCCTTCGGTCATCATAAAAAACGGCTGGCGTTGACCAGAAAGGTGCGCCAGACTCTTCGTCAGCGAGCGGGAAACAAAATCCTTGCGTCCCTTGATCTTCGAGACCACCGCAGCGTCTTCCAGGATCACAAAACGATTTGATCTCACGGTGTCGATCGACGAAAACGACGTACTCACGGCGTAGTTTTTCGACGCCAGCGCGGTCAACAGGTTTTGATTGTCTTTGCGGCTTTGAAATGCTTTCTCTCCGCCTCCCACGAGAATATCAACATTGCTCGAGGTGAAATCCTGGGCGATCGCTTCGCTTTTGCTGCGTTCGTTTTGATGGGCATAGAACGAAGCGGGTGTTGCGTCGGTAATGTCACCGTTGGAGATGATGGCCACATTGAAATTGTTGCGCTTGCATTTTTCAGCAAGGGTGGTCAGGCTCGCGCCTTTGGGATCCACACCAATGAAGCGATTGTTGGTCTTGGTGCCCGTGGCCATGGCCGTACCTCCTGCAGCGGAGTCGGTGATGTAGTTATCCGCAGAAGTGGTCACGGAGAAGCCGATGTCGGTGAGCTGAAAAATATTGAGCTGACCGTGGTTGCCCGTATAGCCGCTGTACCATTGGGCCAGACCGGTGCCATCGCCAATGATGAGGATGACGTTCTTCGGCGTTTTCTTCCAACGCTTCACGTTATATTGAGGTGTATATACCGTATGCACTTCCGCGTTGCGAAAAGAGTTCTTCGGGAAACGGATCAGGAAATCCGAAACCTCCAGTACGTGATCGGTATTGATGACATCGATTTTCAGATCCATAAATTTGATCCAGGCGTTCACCATATCGGGCGTGCCCCAGAAACGCATCGGCTTGCCCTTGCTGTGGGCATCCTTGATCACGGCATTCAGTTGGTCGCGTTCCAACTGCACGATCACACCTTTTCCATTCCACTTGCTATACGACCCGAAACTTGCACTCACTAGCGCTACACGACGCAATTGCTCTTCGGTATAGGCAACACCGGGCCGGCCATCAAAGTGAATGAATTCCGGGTAGCGCGACCACAATTGTGGTGCGGGCATATCTCCACTCACCGTGATGCGCAATGTGGGGCACCCGATCAGTGAAGGATACATCTTCAAACTATTGACCAGGGCATCCAATGTGGCTGCCCCTTCTGTTTTCAGATCGATCATCAGCGTCAAGAATTTGCCTTGGTCAGCATAGGCATTTCCTTTGTTGCGGGCAATTTTATCTTGCAGCGGTCGCAGATAAAGGGCCTGCAATGTTCTAGTGGTGTCTTGCTCCGCTGCTTCGTGCGCCACCAGCAGCTTGCCATTGTTGAGAAATACATCCGCTTCTATGAAGCCCACTTGCTTGTCGTAGGCGGCAAAAAAAGGAACCGGATTTTTGTAGTCGTTGTGTGAAAAAATGGCCGATGAATTAAATTCTTGTGCCGATGCGTTCACGGCGGCGAAACTTATCGCGCAGATACCTAATAATTGTCTTGTTGTCATTTTACCAGTTGAGTTGTATATAGAACGGCTCCTTTGTAGTCGATCACCTGCACGAGGAATTTCTCGCGGGTGAGGGAAACCAGCATAAAGCCATATTCGGATTTAGAGAATTTACTAATGGGCAGCATACGCGCCGGGGTATGTTCCGAAGCGGCGCCGGAAATAAAATGGTTTAGCCCGTTGGCCGCCACCATGTGTTGCAGGCTATGCTCGTGTCCGGCGAGGAAGGCGTCAACTTTATATTTTTCAAAAATAGGCTCCAACATCCGGCGGATGGCGCGGGTGTCATTGCCTTCGGTGCGGCCGCCGCCGGTGTACATGGGATGATGCCCCACGACAAATTTCCATTTCACATTCGGCGATGCCTTGGCCAGCGTTTGCTCGATCCATTTCACCTGGGCCGTGCTGTCCTGGTCATGCACCTTGTGACCTTTGCCCTTGTAGTAGCTTTTGATGAGCGGCGTGGTATCGATAAAGACAAAAAGCGCTTGCTGGGTCGTGTCGCCGCCAAGGTTGAACACCTCGGTGTAGTAGCGTGCGGGCATACGCCACCGGCGGCTGATCTTCGAATAGGCCACCTCTGCGTCCGGGTTGGAGCCATAGTCGTGGTTGCCCAGCACGGGGTGCCAATCGCGTTGGAGCGAAAAGGCCGTATAAATGTCTTCGAAGGAATATCTCCACAACGGATCAAATTCACTGACCACGCCTTCGGGATAAAAATTGTCGCCGGTAGTGATGACAAAATCCACGTCGGCCGTTTCGGCGGTCTTGCCCATTTGTGCCGCCACCTCCTTTTGATGATCAGCGCCCACGCGGCCCCAGTCGCCCATCAGGATAAAATTGAGGGCTTGCGGGTTCACCTGGACTTGGGCGGGGATTGCCTTGCCGGTTTGGGCCTGCAACGAAAAGACCACGAGGATGGCGCCGGCCAGCAAGACGAGAAATTTCACGGATACGTTTTTCATGTTAAGCATATGTTCCCTTAAAAGTAATCATCCACGATCGACGGATTGTCAACCGTGGATGAAGTTTTACAAAATTCAAAATTTGATATCCGGAAGGTAGCCGGACAGGCTTGACGCGCTATCGATCACGTCAACGCCACCACAAATTTATCCGTTAAATACATCACCACCATCCACAACACAAAACGATAACACCGTAATAACGATAAGGATATTTCATCACCCGACCTTCGTCCCTATGCGAATACGCGTTGTCCTCTTTCTTTGCCTGATCGTTGTGGGCGCTGCCGCCCAACAGCGAAAAACTGAAAATCTGATCGTGATCACCCTCGACGGATTCCGGTGGCAGGAAGTATTTGCCGGCGCCGATTCCACGTTGCTCTTTAGCAATCGATATAGCGACCCTGATTTCAATAGGACGGCATTCTGGGACGACTCCCCTGAAGCGCGCCGGGAGAAATTGATGCCCTTCCTCTGGGAGGTACTGGCCAACCAAGGCCAGCTCTACGGCAACCGCACGTTCGACAATCGTGTGGTTTGCGCCAATCCCTACTCAGCTTCCTATCCAGGCTACAGCGAACTGTTTACCGGCTTTGTGGACAAGTCTCTGATGTCGAACAAAAAGAAGGAAAATCCAAACAGCAATATGCTTGAAGCCGTGCAAGCCCGGCCTGACTTTCGCGACAAGGTTGGTGTTTTTTCAACGTGGGACGCGGTGCCCTATATTTTGCGCACGGACCGGAACCACATCACCACAAATTCGCCTCGCGCTTATTCCCACGGCACCTCCTCCACACGCGACAGCATTACTTTCGCGCAAGCCTTCGACTATCTAAAACGCAACCATCCCAAAGTGCTCTACATCAGCTTCGATGCGACCGATGCCTTTGCACATGGAGGACACTATGATCAATACTTACAGGCCGCTCACCGGATAGACCGGATGATCGCAGCACTTTGGACCTGGACCCGGTCGCAGGAAGACTACCGGGAGAAAACCTCGCTGCTCATCACCACCGACCACGGTCGTGGAAAAAATTCGCGATCATCCTGGGTCAGGCATGGAACCTTTACGCCGGGCTCCGGGCAGACCTGGTTCGCTTTGATGGGACCGGACACACCGCCGCTTGGGGAGCTCAAGACAAAAACGCGTTACTATCAAAAGCAATTGGCGCAAACCATGGCCAATATACTGGGTGTTGATTTCTCGCCGTCCCACCGGGTAGCCCCAGCCATCGCAGGGACCGTCGCTTACCCAGTCTATACAGGAAGATAAGATTGTCTGCCGTCGCAGTGTCCTGCCTCTACTTTGTCCGCAGAAAGCTGTCGACAACCTTTTTGGAAATGTCGATCGCCTCAAAACGCAACGACCTTCCCGCAACATAAAACCTTCCCATGTGGTGCACCTTCAGCACCGTGTCCATCTGCGGTGTGGCCGACGATTCCTCGGGCTCTAGCGAACCACCCGCACCCCCTACAATCAGAAACGTGGTTTGCTGACGCCCATACATTTTCGTGAGGCGCTCATAGTCGTGCGTATGACCGGCAACGACAAAGTCGATAGAAGAAGATTCGATGACCGGTTCGAGCAACCGGCGGATCGTTTCGTCGCCTTGATAGCCGGCCCAGCCTTGAGAATAGGGCGGTTGATGCAGAAAGACAAAATGCCACGTAGCGGTCTTCCACTGTTCCGACTCCAGTTGTTCACGAAACCACTGATATTGGCGGGACGACGACGGGATGTCGATCGGGAACCGTTCGTTTGGATCCAGCGCAATAAAAGCACAGGGGCCATAACGCCAACTGAAATAATTTTGTGGTATCTGGGGAAGATAATGTTTGTATCGTTCGGGTTGAAGGTCATCGTAGTAACCATCATAGTCGTGATTGCCCGGCACCAGGAAATACGGTCTTTCGGCCGATGACGCGCCAAGCACATTGAAGAACATCCGCCACTCTTCCGCCGTCGCACCGTTGCTCACAATATCGCCCGCCCCAACTCCGAAAGCATCGTCGTAGCCGGAGAGGTTGCTCACGTTTTGTCGAAAATTGTCGATGCCGGATTGGCTGTCGGCCCAAACATTAAAGCTGAAGGGGCGATCGGGCGCCGGAGTGCGAAAAGTGAAAACGGAAGATTGCGTCTTCCCGGATGTCAAGGTGTAGGAATAGGCCGTATCGGGCAACAGGTTCGTTAGAACAAATGATACTTTCTTTCCTTTTTGAATCATCGGCTCCTGCCAACGGTCGCCTTTCAACTGCAGACGTAATTCCACCGGTAAATCACCATCCAATTCCAACGATACGGTCATGCGCTGCGGGTCGTTCCATTGCAGCCAGGGACCGGTGAAATAAGGATAGGCACTCAAGGTTTCCTCGGCCGCCCGGAGTGATGCTTCATCTTTTTGCCGGATCGCGTTTTCCATTTTTTCAAACACACCTTCCACCGGAACGGTCAGCAGCCGCACTTTTTCCATCAGACGCTTCCGGCGAATGTGCAGCGCCGATTGCTCGTTGAATATTTTGTATTGTTCGCGCGTGGCAAACGAAACGTGCCGCAAACCGCCAGCCATGGCATTGTTCAGCACGCGGATGGTAAGGGTCAGGCGGCCACTGGTATCGACGGGAAATTCGTTGTTGTGCAACCGCGATAGGGGCTTGTTATTAATATAGAGTTGCGCGCCATCGTCGGCACGGATAGTGAGGACACCGGGTGTGTGTAGGTCGATCATTTTCGAATACCACATCGGTGTGTTGGGCAGCGTCAGGCGGTGAGGGAGATCGACGCGAGTGCCTTCCACTTTTTTGCAAACAGCTTGCAAACCTTCTTTCGGATCGCCCTGCATGTACGTCCAACTGCTGTCGAACGTTTCTGTCGCCGGTAGTGACGGGGCATCCCATTTATTAAACTCCGCGACAAGCTGCAGTCGCCTCACATCGTCGTCGGGTGCGAACAATGCGCTGTAGGATTTATAGGTTACGGGCGCCGCCGTATCGTGCCTGCCACAGGCCATCATCGCCACAGCCAAAAGAAAGATCAATCTTCTCATTTGCCAGGAAGCGCAGGCTTTATCGCCTCGCCGGTTTTCTTTTCATTCTCATAGGTCACCCCCAAAAGCGTAGCGGCTGTCTTCGCTACTTGATTTTGGTAGTATTGACCGGCCTCTTTCATTTCTCCTTTCGCGGGCGTGTCGGGTCCCAACACGGCGAACCATATTTGATCCGACCCTGTGACTTTTGTTCCATGACTACGCCAATTATCCAGCGGCTCGGTGCCACGTCCATGATCGGTGGTGATGATCAGGGTGGTCTTGTCTTTGTAGGCTGCTTGTGATTGAAGCTCGTTCCAAAGCAGTTCTATGAATTTATCGGTTTGATGCGCCGATGTGAGGTAAGCGTCATACTTCCCGCCATGGGCGAAGTCGTCGGTTTCGCCAAACGAGATGAACATGACCCGCGGTTTTTGTTTGGCTATGTATTCCAGGGCGTAGTGATGCGTGAAACCGTCCATCCTGACCTCACTCCAGGGCCGGGGCAATTCGTTTTGCAACACGTTCAAAAATTTCTCTCGCTCCGAAAGATTTGCACCGCTGGCCGGTTCATAACCGGCGTTGACCAGCACACCACTTCGCTTTTCATGAATGATAAAAGGAAAAACATCCCACGAGCCAAAGGCCGCCACTTTCCCCTTGAACGCCGCTTGCTTGTTCAGAAACTCCAACACGGTCACATTTGGATTTTCAAGCTTATCGTTGCTGTGAATGCGCGCGTCGTCTGCAAAGCCGCAGAGGATCTCGTTATAGCCGGGGTAAGAAAACCACATACCGTTGGAACAGTTCACAAGGTTGCCATATTCCCGGTTGCCATACAGCTGACCTTTTTGTGCAATCACCGACCAGAAAAAAGGCATTAGTTTCTGGCGTCGCTCCACCGCCGTTTCGGCCCAGAAATTTTTCTTCAATGCCGTGGTGTCTTCCACATATTTCTTTTCGCCGATCAGGGCTCTGTCGGCGCCATGAAATAATTCCTGCCAACGATAACCGTCGAAGGTGATGATAAAAACATTCTCCGTCTTCATTTTTTGTTGCGCTGTGCCGATCATGGCCGGCAACAGAAGCAGCATGACTACACCACATCTTAAAAGCTTGATCATAGGATAGAAGTTTTCGGTTCGTATAAAAGTAAAAAAAGGGAGAAAGCTACCCGGATGTTCGCGATCTCCCTTGCTCAAACTAATTACGCGCTAATTGAAATCCCACCACACCTTGGTATTCAGGTTGTCGGGACCTTGGCGTGTCACCGCGGCTTCACGACCGGCGGCGTTGAGCGATTGCTCTGCCAAGGGATAGATATAACGGACCGGTATTTTGTTGTTGTTCAGGTTGCTCGCACCGGGAACCAACACCGGCAGGTTTGTTCTGCGCCAGTCGTACCAGGCCTCCAGTCCATTGAACAGAAGGGCAATCCATTTTTGTGTGCCGATCTTCGCGAGCTTTTCGGCTTGCGATCCGGTGTAGGCCACGCCATCTTGTGTGAAATAGTCGGCCGGCACGGTGAGATCTATTCCATATTCAGCCGGGGTGATCGCTTTATAATAATCCATGTTGGCTTGAATGCCCTGTGTATAAAACGTTTCGGCATTGCCGGTGGAGATGAGATTTTTTTCGCGTGCTTCGGCCAAGATAAATTGCAGTTCAGCATACGTCATCAACAATCCGCGGGAGGCATTGGCAACCGGCGCGGGCTTGCCCGCATCATTGCACACCAGGCAAGCGAAGACAAGACCAACACGTGAGACCGCCAGTGGACCGCCGTTGTAGCTCAACGCCTGCGTATCTTCCAGGCCGTTGGGAATTCCTTCGATCTTCGGTGTGCCGGCCGCTACGGATTTTTCCGTGGGACGCGCAAACACTTTTAACCGCGGATCGTTCAGGTTGGTCAACACATCACCAAGCGTTTTGCTAAGCCTGAATTCATCAAACGACCCAACCCGGGAAGTGTACAACGGCCATTGGTTCGGGGAGCTTGCCAGGTAGACCAATGCCGCATTGTCACTGTTGCTTTCAAAAATGGGGTTGGTGGCCGGATCGTCGAGAATCGCTTGCATTTCGGCTTTCACATCTTTTCTATCGGAGATGCGCATGAGATACCGCAGGCGGAGCGAGTTGGCCAGCTTTTTCCATTTGCCAAGTGCGCCACCAAACAACAGGTCGCCCGCCACGGTTTCGTTGCTGGTACCCAGGATCTCGTTCGCTTTTTTCAGATCGGCCAGGATGCCGGCATAGATCGATTCTTGCGTGTCGTAGGTAGTGAGATAAACAGCGTCGGATTTTGCCTGCGTCGCCTGCGAATAAGGAATATCACCGTGCGCGTCGGTAGCCAGCGAAAACATCCACGACTTCATCACCAACGCCACGCCGAGGTAATTGTTCTGAACCGGAACGGTGTTCTCCGCGATGTCGATGATGTTTTTCACATTGCGCATGTTTCCATAGACGCTGTTCCAGACGCTGGTGCGCTCGCCCCAGAGGTAGCGGTCTTCATTCACAAACTGGATCTTGGCCGTGTGTTGCACCACAATGTTGCCGATGCTCCACGCCTCGTTTACCTGGTCATTCAAAGTATTTTTGATGACACCCGACAACAACAGATCGGGTGTGACGACCGTGGGCACGTTGGGGTTGGTGTTGATATCTTCAAAGTCTTTATCGCAAGCTCCTGCCACGAGCATCGCGGCAAAAAGCAAAGTGATCTTTCGTATATTTTTCATGGTCATGATCTTTTAAGTGGTTCGGCAAAATTAAAATTTGAGGCTCACGTTAAAACCGTAGCTTCTCGACGACGGTATAGACATGTATTCGATACCGGGCAGGGCCGTGCCTCCCGAATACGACATCACTTCAGGATCGATGTGCGGCACGTCGGTCCACAACGCGAGATTTCTTCCCACCAGGGCAATGCTCACACTGCGGAAAGGAACCTTACCAAAAAATTTGTCCGGGAAGGTATAGCCAAGCTGTACTTCGCGAAGCTTCACGAAAGAAGCATCATACATCACTCCTTCGGCGATGCTTCTGCCACCCGTCCATGCCGAATGCCATTGGCGCGGCAGCACGCGATGGTCGTTGACCCGGAACGAGCCGTCAGCATTTTGGTTGACACCTTCGCCCACCACATAGGTGCCTGCCGGCGCATTCAGCAATTGAGGGTCGTTTTGTACGGAAGCTTGCGGATAGTAGCCATTCTCACGACCTTGTAAGGTCTCCTGGATGATGCCCCCTTCACGTCCCACGGTTTGTGTCTCGGAATATACCTTACCACCTTGACGAACGTCGAACAGGAAGCCCAGCTTCACGCCTTTGTAGGTAAGGGTGTTGTTGATACCCGCGAGCCAGTCAGGGTTGTAATTTCCAAGTTTGATGCGATCGGTTGTGGCGATGGGACGGCCTTGGCTGTCGTATACCATTTGACCGACGGATTGACCCGATGCGTCGTAATAGGGTTTGGTCGGATCAGTGTTCTGCACGCGGGCAAAACCTATTCCGTACATATCCCCCATGCGCTCGCCAACACGGGCCTCGATGCTCACGCGGCGGCTGGCCATCACAAAATTGTTGAGGCCATCCGACAGGGACAACACCTCACTCCTGTTCTTGGAGAAGTTAACATCAAAGTTCCAGCGCAATCCCCAGGTAGTTTGAATCGGTACGGTGGTCAACATGATCTCAATACCATGGTTCTTGATCTCACCGGCATTGATAGACCGGCTGTTGTAGCCCGTGGTAATCGAGAGCGGAATGTTCAGGATCTGGTTGCGCGTGCGGGATTCGTACATCGTAACGTCCACCCCAAGCCGGTTGCCAAAGAACCGCAGATCAAGTCCGCCTTCATAGGCCGTGCTGATCTCCGGCTTCAGGCTGAAGTTTGCCAACCGGTCGTTCTCACCATACACTTGTGACGAGCCATACGGATCGCTGGGGTTATACGATTGTGTGAACGTAAACGGATCGGTATCATTACCCACCTGGGCAATGCTGGCCCGCACCTTGGCAAACGAAATAGCTTCCGGCAATTGCACCATGTCCGTCACCACCGCGCTGAGGGCTGCGGATGAATAGAAATAGCTGTTGTCTTCGGTGCCGATGCCGAGCGTCTTCAACTCCTGGGGCAACGTCAGTGCACTGGACCAATCGTTGCGTGCGGAAAGGTCGAGGAACAGCATATTCTTGTAGCCCAATTGCACGGAGGCGTACAAACTGTTCACGCGTTTCTTCGTGTCGGTCTGCGTTGTTTGCAACGGTGCGCGGGAGTTGGTGAGGTTGTAGATGCCGGGGATGTTCAGCTGCGGCGCATTGACTTCCAGGAAGTCCGATTTCTGACGCAGTTGGTTCCCACCCACCGATGCCGTCAGGGTGAACACGGAAGGGACGATCTCCTTGTTGAAGGTCAGCAAGAAATCGGAGTTCCGCTCTTCGGTGACGATGTTGTTTTCTCGGTATTGTCCAAACGGAAAACGTTGTGTGCTGAAAGCTCGCCGAAACTGGCGGCGATCATTGGCATAATCGGTAGCCGTCCGCAATTGCAGACTCAGCCACGGTGTGAAATCATATTTCAAACTCAGGTTCCCGATGATGCGATCCACGAACTGACCGTTGGTGTTCTCGTACATCGTGAAGTAGGGATTGTCGTGATAGTTGTAGTTCCAATTAAATTGACGGCGACCTTGCTGGCCATCCATCCAATAGTCCTTCAGCGCTCCAACATCCACGGAGCGGGGTAACCAGCAGTTGAAGAGGTACATGATGTTCTCCGTACCATAGCTGATGGACGGACGGTTGCCGCTTTCACTTTTAATGTAGCTCACAAACGCACGAGCCGAAAACTTCGGGGTCAGGTTGTAGCCGCCACCAAACGATACGGTGTTGCGTTTCAGGTCGGTGTTGGGCACGGTGCCGGTCTCGTTCAGGCCGGTGTAGGAAAGACGAAAGTCGCCGTGCGCATTGCTGCCGACGAGGGCCACGTTGTTGGTGAGTGTTCTTCCCGTTTGAAAAAAGTTCTTCACACCATCCTTGTCGTTCAGCCAGGCGGTGGGTGTGATGACGCTTCCCGCGGGCGCGTTCATGTCGCCACCGCGATACGGGATGGTCTGCCCATTGAGGGTGCGGGGGGAGTTGAATTGTGGATATTGTTGGCCATTAAATGCAGGGCCCCAGCTTTCGTCGGTGCCATCGGTGAGGCCCGCGCCACCAC
The DNA here is from genome assembly GCF_003589925.1 of Chryseolinea soli. Lineage (NCBI taxonomy): Bacteria > Pseudomonadati > Bacteroidota > Cytophagia > Cytophagales > Fulvivirgaceae > Chryseolinea > Chryseolinea soli. The sequence continues at coordinate 864,896 of NZ_CP032382.1, forward strand.
CGTTCACAAACGCGAAGTCGCCGCCGTTACCGTTGCCTTGTCCATACACATTTTGATACTTCGGCAAGCGAAGAACCGATTCGAACGTGGTGTTGGAGTTCACCTCCACGCCGATACCCTTCGTGCCTTTGCCGGATTTGGTTTTGATCACGATCACACCGTTGGCCGCACGGGATCCGTACAACGCCGTAGCCGCGCCGCCCTTCAGCACGGTCATCGATTCGATGTCATCGGAATTGACAAAGCCGGCACCATTGCCAAAGTCTACTTCAAGATTGTTTCGGCCCGAAGCCCCGGTAAATCCGTTGCTGATGGGAACGCCATCCACCACATAGAGCGGCTGGTTCTTGTTGAGGTCTATGGAACGCTCGCCGCGAATGGTTACGCGCGCGGAACCACCAATGCCGGAGTTGCTCCCCACCACGGTGACGCCGGCGATCTTTCCCGCCAGCTGGTTCGAAACGTTTGTCTCGCGCGCTGTGGTGAGGTTCTCGCCGCTCACGCTTTGTACGGCATAACCCAGACTTTTCTTTTCTTTCTGAATACCCAAGGCCGTTACGACTACTTCCGAAAGTTGTTTGGAGTCCGTGGCCAACACAATGTCCACCGTCGTCCGACCTGCGAGCGATGCTTCCTGCGGGAGATAACCCACAAAGGTAAATATCAAGGTAGCGTCTGCGGAGGGAACGTTGATCGTGTAGGCACCGTCGGCGTCGGAGATGGTGCCCAATGTGGAACCTTTCACTACAATGTTCACACCGGGAATTGGCGAGGCATCTTCGCCTGAGGTGACTTTGCCAGATACCGTTACCTGCGCCATGGCAGCAACGGAAACAAGGAGCAGCAGCACGGCTGCCAACGCGGCACGAAACGCCGGATAGGCCAAAGAATTTTTAGTTCTTTGTAGAGTCCTGTTCATATATTCGGGGGGTTAGGGGTTAACTGCTTTAACCGGCGTCAGAAATCTTATCCTCAGATCTGCTCTCCCCCACTTGACGTTCAACACGCTACAGACCAATCCATCGTCACTACAGATTCTCAACGCTGGGCAAAGGTTACCATTCGGCGTCACCCCAGGTTTAGAGGGGCGTTACCTCTCCATTAAAAAATGAAACAGAAGATGAAAATTGAGTGAAGGTTTTGTTCAAACGTCATGACGGAACGACGCTATCGCTTGTCATGCAGGGGGATAGGGCCATCATATTAATTTAACGTGTTGCAACTTCTTTGTCGTTGGCGTCTTTTACACGTTCACTCTATATATACATTGTTTATTCCTTGTATACACGCTGGAAAAGAGGTTTGAGCGAACTTTGCGGCCATAACCCCATAGAAAGATGACCGCCAATCATTCGGCGGATGAAACAAAATAAAAAAGGTATAGTGGGTCTTCCGGTCCGCCCGGATCAGAGCGCGTCTATTAATCTCTCGGCAATGCCAAAGCTGAGCGTCATGCCCGCGCCACCGAGGCCGGTCACGACCGTCACGTTGGGTTGGGGTCTTACGATCAAATGAATGTCGCCCATGAGTTTGGGGTATACCCCGTGCCAGCGTTCCGTGATCTTTATCGCACCGAGGTCGGCAAACGATCTCAGATAGTTCAGGATAAGCTCGTTGATCTCTTCGTCGTCAAAAGGCTCTACGGTGCGGCTGTAGTGATGCGAATCGCCGATGATCAGTTCGCCCGCTTGGTTTTGCGCCAACAGCACATGCACGCCATTGTCTTTATAGGCCTCGGATTCGGCATCATAGCGCGCGTCTACTTTGGGAAGCGACGGGCACTTACCAAAAGCAGCATAGTGCCGCAAGGTAAGCCCTGCGCACAACGTCGGCCCAAGATCAATGGGTTTCTCCGGCACAGCCTTCATCATCTGCAGCTTGCATTTCGATACGGGATGATTGTCGAACACCTCCGGATACAAGGTCTCGAAATCGGCACCGCTGCAAACAAACGCTTTCGACACTTCCCAGGTCTCGCGTGCCGTATGAACGTGGGGCAAAGCAATTTCCCTGACCACCTGTCCATAGCGCAGCACCAAGCCATATTTCTCCTTTAACCACAACGGAATTTTGCGAATGGCTTCGCGGGGATTCACCGTGCCTTCCGTACGGCTCCACAGCCCGCCACGCAACCCTTTTTGTATGACCACGCCCGACTTTTCTTTTACTTGCTCCGGGGAAAGTAACGTGCAATCATAAGAAGCATCCTGATACAGACGCATGAACTCCTGCAACACATCCCACTCGTCATCGTTGTACACCACATGAAGCGAGCCGTTGGGCTTCATCCAAAACCCGGCCTCCCGCGCCACTTCTTGCCAATGATGACGCGCCCGCAAGGCATACTCCAACCCCACGGCGGGCTCCTGGCCTATGGGCCATGACAATCCGAAATTTCGAACCGATGCCCCCACGGCAAATTGGTCGCGTTCGAACAAGACGACGCTGTATCCTTTACGCAAGGCCATGTAGGCGTGTGCCAATCCTGCTATGCCGGCGCCGACGATGGCGATGTCTGCTTTCTTTTCCATTCGTAATGCAGTATATTTTTTTAGATGCAATGCATCATTGCTGTCGCAAGATATCGTGAAAACCTTGTCGCTTGAGAAAGCATCGTTTACGTTATTATTAATTTCTTAACACTAGGTCAACAGGGCCACAACAGTCGCAACCGTTCTTTGTGTGTAGCCGAAAAAATCTTTCCCCACACCCTCATGTCGCCATCTTCCGAGTCGCCCATTACACGTTGGCTGAAACGCGTCAACGGATTTTCGTTTGCGCTCTACGCGACGCTCATGGCCTTTTGCTGCTATACCTGTGTGTATGCTTTTCGCAAAACATTTTCCGTCGCCACGTTCGATGGGCTGGTGTATGCCGGCATCAGCTATAAGGTTTGGTTGGTCACTTTTCAGGTGGTTGGGTATGCGTGCTCTAAATTTGCCGGGATAAAGATCATATCGGAGCTAAAGTCGGCGTCGCGGGCCTCGGGCATTTTGCTCATGGTGAGCATCGCGGGCGTGTCGTGGTTGCTGTTTGCCTGGGTATCCGCGCCCTACAACATCATTTTCCTTTTCACAAACGGATTTCCGTTGGGACTGGTATGGGGCATGGTCTTTGGCTATCTCGAAGGGCGGCGGTTCACGGAAGTGCTGGGCGCCGGACTTTCCGTGAGTTTCATTTTTTCGGCCGGCTTTGCCAAATCGATTGGTGGCTTTATCATTCGCGACTGGAGTGTTTCCGAAACATGGATGCCCTTTGTCACCTGCTGTCTCTTCCTGGTGCCGTTGTTGATTTTCCTGTACTTACTGGACAAACTCCCTCCACCTTCTGCGGAAGACGAACAGTTGCGCACGCGTCGCCAGCCCATGAATGCCGCCGAGCGCTCGCAATTTATCTTCACCTTCTGGCCCGGCATCGTACTGTTCACCCTAAGCTACATGCTGCTCACGGCCTTCCGCGACTTTCGCGACAACTTCTCCGCAGAAGTGTGGCGCGCCCTGGGTCAAGGGAATTCACCCGAGATCTTTACCACGACCGAAGTCCCCGTCTCGATCATCGTGCTCGTCGTGATGGGCAGCATCATGATCATCAAGAGTAACAAGCTTGCGCTGATGGTCAATCACATCATCATCTTTTTTGGCATGGCTCTCATTGGTGTCAGCACGCTGCTCTTCCAGCACCAGTTGATCTCTCCTACCTTGTGGATGATCCTGATCGGGCTTGGATTGTACCTGGGTTATGTTCCGTTCAACAGCATCTTTTTCGATCGGATGCTGGCCACCTTTCAATATGTGGGCACGGTAGGATTCATCATGTATGTAGCCGATTCGTTCGGATACCTCGGCAGTGTGAGCGTGTTGTTCTTCAAGGAATTCGGCTACGCAACGGTAGGATGGCTCGACTTTTTTATTTCGTGTGCCTATATTATCTCGGCGGCGGGCTGTTTGCTTATCGGTGGGTCGATGCTTTATTTTCACCTGAAGCACCGGCAGTGGAAGATGCAAAGCGCTTAGTGTCTGGCCAGCGTTCCGGCAACTTGGGTGTGATTGTAGTATTCAATGATCCGGATGGCTTGTGCTGCATCGGTGGGATCTAATCGGTTTGCCGAAACAAAGTCCGCCAACAGGCTACCGGAAGAGGATAACAAAGAAGGATAAATATCTTTGTTAAACCGATCCAGCTTGGTCAACGCATTTTCCTGTTGCACAAAGTATACATAGTCGTGGGCATCCGCGCCCTTACTGCGCGACTTGATAAACGGCAGGCGACGAACCACATTGACTTTGCCATAGAGCACCACCTCATAAAAATGTTGCGGGGCGCGCGGGTTTTCGTTTTCCTTTAGCGATACAAACTTGCGATTGATGTTTTCGTCGGCATCATAGAAATAGAGCGACAAAATTTTATGCGCGGGCAAGACCAGGCAGCTATCGGCCGTCCTCAGCAACACCAGGTCAAAGCCGGGCTCCATCGCAATCTTGCCGGTGAGCACGTTGCGTGATGCCAACACCACCGAGCCATCGTGCCACTCGAGGTCCCGGGCGGCGAGCGGGGTGGTCAACACCAATAAAACGAAGAATAGCTTTTTCACTTCACGTTACCTTGGGGTAACCTGAAGTTAATATTTTCTTAACACAAGATCAACCGCGCGAGGGCAGAATATTCAACACTTCGGGGATATTTTCGATCAGGTGCGTGTAGAGTTCCTCTTGTAGGGCCTCGCGGGTGAAGGCGCCTGTAGTCACCCCGATAACCATGCCGCATCCGGCAGCATTCCCTTCCTGCAGGTCGGAAGCCGTGTCGCCTACCTTGGCCACGCGGGCGGCATCGGTGACGTGGGTCAGTTGCATGGCCCGGAAGATCAGGTCGGGATAAGGCCGGCCGCGCTCCACTTCGTCGCTGGTGACGCTCCCGTCGATGAGGCCGCGCTCCTCCCATCCCAGTCTATCCAACAACGGGGCGGTGATGGCGCGATCAAACCCGGTGTCTACCACAACCTTCACGTTATTCGCTTTCAACTTGCGGAACGTTTCACTCACGCCCGGTTTCTCGCCTACGGAGGGATCGTTCCGGTAAAAGTCGATCATCGTCTTCACAAACGCGCGGTGGATCTGGTCTATCCAATCGTCGGTGATCTGCAGCGGTCCGGGATAGTTCTTTTCCAGCAGCTGGCGGATAGCCACGGGTTTGGGTATGCCCATCACGGCATTGGCATCTTCCAGGGAGATCGTGACATCGTGGGCCGCCAAGGCTTGCTGCAACACACGGTGAACGTCTTTGTTATCTTTTACAGTGGTGCCTGCCAGATCGAATACAACTAGGTCGATGGTCATAGATTTTGAAATTATCCAGCAAAGTAAGGCCTCAAAAATAGGCGGGAATAGAAATGCATGTGAAGATTTCTTTATGTTTTACTTATACTAAACAAAGTTAACATCGCCCACAGAAGGCCATTGCCCGGGAATTCGGCTTAAAAAAGACCGTCTGAAAAGATAACCTGTCCGTAATATAAATGTATCTATTTTCGGGTGAATCCTCGCCCCCATGGAAACAACGCTCGATCCCGTCGTTGAAGAAGTGCTAGACCTCTATCGCACGTATGGCACCGTCTGCCACCGCGATGCCCTGTCACCGCTGGAACACATGTTGCAAACCGCACAATGCGCCATCGCAGCCGGAGCTTGCAACGAGATGGTGCTCGCGGCATTCTTTCACGACATCGGCCGGCTTTGCGTGATGCCCTGCGATCTCCACGGCCATGGACGAAAAGGCCATGAGAAGATCGGCGCCGATTTTCTTCGACACTGCGGCTTCCCCGAAAGACTGGCGCGATTGGTCGAAGGCCATGTTCAGGCAAACCGATACCTGAGTTTCTCTTGCTGCGAATATTACAACACGCTAAATGAGGCCAACCGGAAAGCGCTGGAATGTCAAGGTGGCCCGATGTCGCGGGGAGAAGCGCGGGCTTTTGAACAGGACCCTTTCTTTCAGCAATATGTTTTACTATGCCGCTGGGACGCACAGGCAACAAATTTGAATATGCCGCTGATCGATTGGGAAGAAATACGGATGCGGATGGAAACGGCACTACTTGACCACGCGCTGGGCCGTCTGTAGTGTATCGGGTCTTCGTCGGTTTTCTTAAGGCGCCGGGATTCCCCACCTTAATTCATAGAAACAAATAATCCATTTCAAATCCTGAAAAGCGAGGACTCAAAAAACGGCCTCCCAGCATCTCTCCGTTGGATTGCGATGAGATCAAAAATTGCCACAGGGAATGCCAAAAATGTCTCAAAATACTGTGGGTCACCCCGGTAATTTTGTAAGTTTAAGTAAACCCATTTCCCATGCACCTCCCCGGGCCGGTAGTATTGATCGACGATGACAAGGACGACCAGGCCATATTGGTGGAAGTGCTGCAACAACTGGGGATCGGCGAAGTCCGGTTGTTTGACAACTGCCCCGACGCGCTTGAATTCCTGAAACATACCCCGGAGAAACCCTTCGTGATCCTTTGTGACATAAACCTTCCCCGCATGAACGGCCTGGAATTCAGAAGGGAGATCAACGAAAGCGAATACCTGCGCCAAAAGAGCATCCCGTTTGTTTTCCTGAGCACATCGGCCATGCCAGAGCAGGTGAATGAGGCCTACACGCTCACCGTCCAGGGTTTCTTTTTAAAACAATTTTCCATGCAGGGAATGCAAGCCACCTTGAATTGCATCATGGAATATTGGTTGGCCTGCGTTCATCCGAATGCTTTGAAATAGACCAGGAGGCCACAAAACCAAAAGCTTTTCCAAATAGACTTTCCGGATCTATTCCATTCGCAGAATCGTTGCCGGATTGAGCTTTGCTGCTTTTATGGCCAGCGCTCCGACCGTGAACCAGGCTACCAGCAAGGTGAGCAGCGCGGCCGTCAAGAAGTACCACGGCTCGAGGGCAATGCGAAACGCAAAGCTGCTGAGCCACTGCGACGCCAGGACATAGCTCAACGGCAGCGCGATGAGAATGGCTGCCGCCACGATTTTGGCAAACTCTCCCGACAGCAAGTACACAATGCCCGCCACCGAAGAACCTAACACTTTTCGGATCCCGATCTCTTTCATGCGGCGTTCGGCTGTGTAGGCGGCCAGGCCAAACAACCCCAGGCAGGAAATCAACATAGCGATGCCGGCAAAATAACGCGACAGCCGGGCCACGCGCTCCTCGGAAGCGTACAGCTTTTGATAGTCATCGTCCATGAAGCGGTAAGTAAAGGGCAAGCCTTCGTTGAAGCTCTGGTAGTACTGCCTGATCTTTTCGAGGGTGACCGGCTCTGTACCGGCCTTGATCTTTACGAGCACTTCCTGGTTGTCGCCCTCCTCCTCGGCCATGCGAAAGAAAAACGGTTTTACTTTTTCATAGAGTGACTCGTAATGAAAATCTTTTACGATGCCGATGATCTGTTTTTTCTTTCCCCACATCACCACTGTCTTGCCCACAGGATCTTTCAGGTTCATGGCCGCGATGGCGGTTTCGTTAAAGATCACGTTGTCCTTATCGGAGCCGGATTGCCGGGAGAACGCGCGGCCTTCTTTCATCTTCAGATCCATCAATTCGATCAGCCCGTAGTCGGCATAGACCGCATCGAATTCGATACCCTGACCGGGTTGCTTTCCTTCCCAGTCAATGCCACCGCCGCCGCCGTTGTTGCCTAGAAAATTTCCACCCATGCTGGAAGCATTCACTACACCGGGAATGCGTTTCACCTCCGTGATAAAAGCATCCATGTGTGCGCGCAGCTTGCCCTCGTTGGTGAAGACGATGATATTGTCTTTGTTATACCCGAGGTTCTTTTTTTGGATGAATTCCATTTGTTTATAAACCACCAGCACCGACACGATGAGCAACAGCGCAATGCCAAACTGAAATACCACCAATCCCTTTCGCACCCATGACTCGCCCGTACTCGCATCCAGTTTGCCCTTCAGCACGGTTGCCGGGCGGAAACCCGAGAGATAGAACGCCGGGTAGCTGCCCGCGAACACGCCCGTGAGCAGCGTAACAGCTACCATCGTCCACACCAGGCCAGCGGTGAAATGCAACGCGAGCCCCTTTCCCGTGATGTCGTTAAACACCGGCAACAACAACAACACCAGGCCCACCGCCAAAACCAGCGACAGCAGCGCCATGCATATGGATTCGCAGAGGTATTGGTATAGCAATGTTTGACGCGCCACGCCGATCGCCTTCTTAATGCCAATTTCTTTCATGCGTCGCGCGGCCTGGGCCGTCGACAAGTTCATGAAGTTGATACAAGCAATGGCAAGAATAAACACCGCGATAATGGAAAACAGCTTCACATATTCGATGCGTCCACCGGAAGGCACACCATTGTCATAAGCGTTGTGCAAATATTTAGAAGAATAGGATTGCAAGAAAATGCGTCCCTCCCATTCCAGCCCTTCACTGCCATGGCGGGCTTTGTATTGGGCTTTGCTATAGTCCTTTATCTTCTCGTTGAATTGGACGATATCCGTCCCAGGTTTTAGGACAACGTAAGTATGCGACGAGTTACTTCCCCAATAGGCAAGACCAAAGCGTTCCCGAAAAGTGTCATAGTAAACCGCATGGGTAAATAAAATGTCAAACTGCCAGGTGGCGTTTTCCGGTGGAGATTGAAAAACACCGGCGATGGTATAGGCTCCGTTCAACTCTACATTCTCACCTTCCCAAGCCACGGTTTTGCCTACTATGTTTTCGGTGGTGTTGAATAATTTGAAGGCCAGCTTGTCGGATATGACAACACCGTATTTATCCTTCAACATGGCTTTCCTGTCGCCCTGCAGCACGGGGTAAGGGAGCACTTCGAAGAAATCTTTGTCAACATATTGCGGCCGCGCTTTCATGCGTTTCTCGCCGACGCTTAAAATGCCCGGATCTCTTGCAATGGTGGCTACGCTATGCTCTACTTCAGGCATATCGTCCAGCAATGCAGCAGCCAACGGCGACGGTGTTTCTTCGCCCGTGCTGACCGTGCCATCGGCATTGGGATAGGTCTTTATCACCTGATACAGGCGGTCGTCGTTGTTGAATATGCGGTCGATGGCCAGTTCATCGCTCACCCAAAGGTAAATGAGCAGTGCGCAAACCATGCCGCTGGAAAGGCCTGTCAGGTTGATGAGGAAGGAGCTTTTGAACCTTCTGAAATTGCGGAAGGACAGGAGGAGATAATGGTGCAACATAGGGATAGGGTCTTATCTGGTCAGAAAGACACCCGGACAAAGCAAAAGGTTGCATCATGAGGATCGCTTTTCCCACCGGTGCGTTGCCTTTCCCTTGGTTTTGGATGGGCCATGCAGGCCTTCGGGGCGTTTTTTTTGTAATTTGTTAACGACGTGCCAATGCGTCGAAAAAAATCTGTCACCTTAAACGTATGCCTCATGATCATTTCGGCCACGATTCACAATCGCCGCGACACCAACGATATCATCGTTCAAACCGACAGCAACCGCAAGACGGTAAACATTCCCGGCAAGGCTGAAGGTTTCGGCTCTTCCATAAATGGAGGTGAATTGCTGCTCCTGGCACTGGCTACCTGTTTTTGCAACGATATATACCGCGAAGGGGCTCGTAAAAATATGGTGATCCAATCAGTCGATGTTACGGTCACCGGAACATTTGCCCGCGAGCACGAGTCCGCTACCGACATCACGTATCAAGTAAACGTGCAGGCGCCCGCACACTCTTCGCAGGAAATAAACGATCTTATCCGCTTCGTTGATTCCATTGCTGAAATACACAACACCTTAAGAAAAGGTGCACAGGTGACGCTGAAGCTGTGAACCATCCCAATCCTCATGCACGAACGAAATGCCGTAAAAAACAAAACGTTCCCAGGCAGAAGATCTTTCTCCCCAGGAACGTTTGTTGCACTTTAAAAATATCCGGACGTTTCGCGCCGGCTAGTTCACCGGGGCTTCTACAGCATCCTTAATGCCTACTGGCCATATGCCGGGGCTCGGTACGCTCACGCCTTTGGTATCTCCGCGCACAGCGTCGTGACCGAAGTAATAAAGCGGCCAGCCTTTGTACGTAAGTTGTTTGGCACCCGATACATCGATGGTACCGAACAGGGTTTTGTCAAGGACAGAGGGTAGACTGGCCAAGGTCTCGGTGTAGATAGGCCAGTTCGCATCGTGGGCACCATCGCCATTCGTGAAATTATTTTTGTTCTTCTTGTCGACCGTAAAGGAATAGATCGCTCTGCCTTCTGCGTCGGTGAAGTAGGTCACGGCACCGTCGCCCAAGGTATAATCACCTTTGTAGTGATTTCCATCGAGTCCGATCAGCTGTGTCTTGCCCAGCATGATCGTGTAGTCGGGCTTGGCGACAAACCACACGCCGCCCACGGCTTCGCCGGTGGTTTGGTTGGCCGGTTCACGCGTTCCGTTCGGTGCATAGTAATACAGTGGCCAGCCTTTGTAGGTGAGCTGTTGTCCGGCGGCGGCGGTGATCGTGGCGAAATCGCTAAGCGTCAAACCGGTGCCTAACATTTCTGCTGTGAGTCCGTCTTGGAAAAAGATTGGCCAAGCGGTGGCGCATCCGCCCGTGCAGGTATTTTGACCGGCTACGTCGGTAGAGAAAAAGTATAGTGCGTTTCCATCGCCGTCGGTCAGGTAGTTACCGAGTGTGGCACTGTTGGAAAGTTTGATCTTTATGGTCGACGAGGGCTGAGCGTCGTCGCTCTTGCTACAACTCGCCGCAGCAAAGATGAGGCACAGCATGCCTAGCCGCGCGAAAGGGCTAAACAGGGTCTTGGATACTTCTGATGTTGATTTCATGGATTGTTTTATTTAATGTGGAACATAGATTAAAAGACTGCTGAACTATAGACAGGAATTTTTTTGGATCATTTTCTTTTCTTCAATTGGAAGGCACGCGTCACGTTGAAACCGAGATGGATGTCGCCGTCAAAGAAATCGCCGTCGGTCTCGGTGATGAAGGCGCGCTCGATCATGCCGCGGGTGTTGGTGAGCACGATCTGGAACACGTGACCACCCGTTTCGATGTCGATGGCAAAACCCAATGCATCTTTATAAGGCGTAGCCGCATCCGGGTTGACACGGTAATAGTATTCCGCATTCAAGGAGACACTGCGCGAAACTTTTATTCTTCCTCCCACCCCAATGGCCACCTGATCGTTGGCACCCGTGTTGTCGGCAACGAAATTTTTATGGACGATGGTGGGCATGAGTTGCAGGGAAAAATTGGATGTGAATTTGCGCGCGATCAGCAACTGACCGGTGTAGGCCAACCGGTCGGAATTCTGAAACCCCTCCGGGGCATCTTCTTTCCGAGGGGAAGTCTGATACGCCGCGCTGCCAAAAGCCGTAACCGTGATCGGCATGCCATTCTGGCTTTGACGAAGCACTTTATATTTCAAGTAACTGTCGATGGTTTTATCGACCGAGTTGCGTCCCACGCCAACGCTGAGGTTGTTGGTAATGCCATACTCCAGCCCAATCCTCACAAACGCATCGTCGAGGCCAAACAACTCATAGGCACCTCCGTTGAGACGGCCGAAACGGTGCGCAAAAATAAACTCCAAGGTTCCAGCGCCTGTGGTCTCCACCGTGTGGCCATTCACCAGACGGCTGCCTTTAAAAGTTTGAGCGATATAGGCCGGGGCCGGTGTGTTTTTCTCCAATTCGCCCAGCAGGTCATCCTGCGCAGAGGCAAAGAGGGGCAATAGAAATAGGATCAACGCAAGGGTGTGGTTTTTCTTCATGGGGAGCGATTACGATTTATTGTTAGGTTTGAATGAAAAATTTAGCGTCACTTCTACTTGCTCGGCGATGTTTTGCCACAGCAACTTGGGGATCTCTATTTTGTAATCTTCCAACTTGACCACAAAGACGGCGTTCATGAGCAGGCCGTCGCCTTGTTTTGTAATGGTGCCCGGTATCTCCACCGTTTGCGTCACGCCGTGTATGGTGAGCTTTCCCTTGGCGACCGCCTTTTGCTCGCCCGTGGTATTGGGGTCGTAGCCCGTGATCTTTCCCTGGAATGTGGAACGCGGATATTTCTCCGTTTCCATATATTTTTCATTGAAGTGTTCTTGCATCAGCGACTTCGCGAATTGAAATTCATTGACCGGCACCACAAAAGCGATGTCGCCGGTACCCGCATCGAACAAGCCTGAAGTCTTCAGGTTGGTAGCCTTGATGTCTTCGATGGTGGCATGCGAATAGAACACTACGGAAGTTTTTTCTGTCGTGAATTTTTGCGCGTGTACCGGTATCCAATACGCGGCGAGTAAAATGATGACGAAACTTTTGTGCATGGTTACTGGGGTTATTTTTTGAACATAAGATTCCCGTGCACCTCTTTTTGAGATGCTGATTACTTCCGCCTCTTGATGATGATTAATTGTCCTTCACACCGTCGTCCACCCAACAAGCGATCTTGTTGATCTGCTCCTGCGTGATCGATCTCCCGTCGGGTGGCATTGCCCTGCTACCCGTGCGCGCTTTGATCAGGCTCGCATTGTTCATCACGCTGCCCAAATCCGATAAGTTAGGGCTTTGTGAACCGCTTACGTGACAACCCGATATCGCGCAGTTTGCTTCCAATATCGGCTTGATGTCGGCGCTCCAACTCACGCCGGTTTGCCCGCGGCCAACGCTGGCGCTAAGCGAAAGGGAGCAGTCTTCCGAATCTTTTACGACAATGGTGTACAAACCGTGTTCCAATCCGGTGAACACATTGTTGTCGCCAAAACTTCCTGTTCCCAATTTATATTGAAACGGACCATGCGAGCCCGTGGCCGTTACCGACAAGGTGCCGTTGCCACTAAGACACTCGTTATCCTCCTGGCCGGTATAGGTTGCGGCCAGATCGCTGGAAGCCACTGTCAACACCGCGGTTGACTCACTTCCGCAGCCGTTTACGTCACTGACACTGAGCGTAAACGAGCCGCCATTCAACTGCGTGAATGTGCCCGTGCTCTGCCATTCGCCATCGTTGATCTTGAATTGATACGGCGGCTTCCCGCCTGTGGCAGAGACGGTGATGTCGCCATCCAGGGTGTTGCAACCCGTGGGGTCCGTTTTGGCATCGATCGCAATGACCGGGTGATTGGTCTCACAATTCACCAAGTCCGCATCCGTGCGATAGGTACATCCGGCAAACGCCAGCAAAAGGAATAGCAAATAAGGATGAGGGTCCTTTCTTAAAATCATAAAACGCAGATTATTTACCAAGCTTATACTTTAATGAGAAAAACACACCGGTGCTCACCAGGTTCACTTTGCCTTCGCCTACGCCAGACATCGGTGCTTTCAGGAAGGGTTCGGCCTGCACAAAAAAATGTTCACCGATACGGCGCTGTACGCCGATGGAGATGTTTAGCATGCTGAACCATTCGTTGTTCTTATGAGAAAAATTTTCTTCGTATTGGTAGTCTTGGTGGTTAGCCCATACGGTATACACATATTTTTCCTTCAGCATGAGATAGGAAGAAGAACCCAACGTCACAAAGAGATTGGTCTTCGACTCCGGGAAAATGTAGTAGGTCACGTTGATGGGAATATCCAACACCCTGCAATCGCCATCGAGCGAGCTGGCTTTGGCCGTCCAGCCCCCAGAGCTGTAGGACTTGTCGGGGTCTTTCGAATCATACAATTTCTTGGAATAAATCGCGCCGGTACTCACGGAAAAATGCCTCGATAAACTATACTCTCCCAACAATCCTATGTTAATCCCCGGTTTGCCTGGCGAGGTATAGTTGATCGAACTAAAGTCGGGCGACACAAGCAACTTAACAAACCATGAATGCGAAGCTGCCTGTTTTTCATTTTTCCAATCCTTTTGAACAGTGCCCGAATCAGTAGCCGCTTGAACCGGCGCGATATTCTTTTCAGCTTGTTGTGTCGAGTCCTTCGCAGCAGGTCCGGCAGGGTCGGCCGGATGTGTGGTCAGGTTCGGCGTTGCTGAAGTTCCTTCATTGCCGCTCGTTTTGCTTTCGCTCGATACGGCAGTGCCCGGGGAGCCATCTTTTTTCGTTTCTTGAATTCCTTCTAAAATAATGGGAGGCGACTGCGGTTTAACCTGCGACTGCGATTGTCCGTCATTCATCAAAATTATCTCCCCATTTGCGGATGACGGCAACCGATCATCGCCTGCTGCCGCAGCCTCTCCCATAATGTTTTGTTCTTTACTAGCGGTTTTATCTGAAGTCAATGTTTTATCTGTATTCTCTTTGTCGCCGGCCACGTTGTTTTCATTCGCGGTGCCCGGTTCCGATTTTATTGTCTGCGTTGCTCCATCCTTTGCCGTGGCTGACCCTGCCGTTTGCAAACCTGCAGATTGTTTTCCCACTCCAGGCACGGCCTGGTGCTGCCCCTGATCAACCGGTGACTTATTCGAAATGTTTTTGTTCGCTTTCTCAGAAATGATCACTCTCGCTTTCATCGATTGCTCATTCGTCGTTGCCGCTTTGCTCGACCCCACGTTATCCGGATCCAAGCCTTCCTTTGCACCACCCGTCGACGAACCATCTTGCCCGGGAGCTGCGGATGTCAATGCATGCTTTGCTGCTCCACTTTTCTTTACCGAGGCCACAGGTCGATTTTTTGCAGCAACCGAAATCTTCTTTTTACCGGTCTGATCTTTTCTCACCGTGGCGGCTTCCGTCTTTGCCGGCTCATCTTTTCGGGAAGCGGAGACATGCTCCTTAACAGACTGATCTTTTCCGGAAGCGGTGACATCCTCAACAGACTGATCTTTTTTTTCTAAAGCAGGAAATTCTTTCTTAAGCGACTGACCTTTTCCGGGAGCGGTCGCCTCTTCCTTAAGGGACTGGTTGTCTTCCGAAGCGGAGGTCATATCCGTCACCGATAGATCTTTCTCCGATACGGAAGCATCTTTCGTCTTCGTTTGATCATTCAACTCCGTCGGCGCAGAGGATTCCAACACCGATGCCGTTTGTGTCTTGTCTTTTCCATTGAATTGCGGCCACAATGTTGAGATGACCAACAGGGCTACTACGGTATACAGTGTCTTGCTTCGCGACAGCGCAGCCTTATCGTCCTGGTCCAGTCGCTTGGCCATATCCTCCCAATCCTTCGGATCAAACTCCGGCTCATTCCGGTCGGCGGCGTCCCGGAAGATTTTGTCGAGCTCGTTATCTGTGACCTTACGCATACCGCTTGATATTATTTTTTTTAAAAGCTGCCTTCAGATGTTCCCGTGCTTTAAACAAGTTGGACTTGGATGTGCCTACGGAGATATCTAGGCGGCTGGCAATCTCTTCGTGCGAATAGCCATCGATGACAAACAGGTTGAAGACAGCGCGGTAGGCCGGTGCCAGTTGCTGGACCATGCCGATGAGTTCTTCGTGTGAAAGGTCGCCGATAGCATCGCTTTCGTGGGAAGGCATCCAGGCAATGGCCTGGTCGCCATCCTCCAATTTATAGTGCTTACTGTTTTTGCGATAATGGTCGATGGCGGAGTTGATCATGATCTTTCGCAACCATGATTTGAAAGAACTCTTCTCGTCGCGGAGCCCAAGCCGGGTGAACACTTTCATAAATCCGTCATTCAAAATTTCCCTCGATTCCTCTCTCGTCTTCGAATAGCGCAAGCACACACTCATCGCATACCCATAGTAATGCTGATAAAGCATCTTCTGAGCTTCCCGGTTGCCACGCATGCAACCATCGATGATGGTGGTTAGCTGTGAAGGATCTTCCAAGGGTTTCTTATTTTGTTTGCCAAGACGGAGCCCCTTTGCAAAAGGTTGCCTGGATTTTGACACTTAATTTGCGTCTCCACGAATTTACGAAAGAACCGCGGGTGTATCGCTAAAAAGGTAACACTCACGCGCCCGATAAACACTTCAATACCAACTGTTGACATGTCACTTTTCCGTTTACAAGCCAAGGGGCTGAACTGGGTTGACGCGGTTTAAAAAATCGCTGGCTTTGGGGTTAGCCCGTGGTTTCCACCGAACGCTCCTTCAACTGTTCGATCTTCATCTTGTCTTTGGGCTTCAATTCGCGCTTTCGCAGAAATGGCATAAAGAGCAGGGCGATAAGGATCGTGACGACACCCTGAACAAGCATGGCGTTGGCCGCCGCGATGTAGTGCGACAGTGCACCCAACAGCAAACTCCCAATCGGCTGCATTCCAAAAAATGCCATGGCATAATAGCTGATCACCCGCCCCCGCATCGCCGGCGTCACCGTGAGTTGGATGAGCGTGTTGCTGATGGTGGTCTGCGACATCATCCCAAACCCGGCGATGACCAGGAAGAACAACGCCACGGGCAAATAGGTCATGTGCGAAAAGGCAAAGAGCCCCACACCAAACAGGATCGTGTTCACAAACAAGATCTTCTTGAGATCGGTGCCGGCTCTCAGCGAGGCCAGGAAAATGGCACCGCCAATCGCACCCAGTCCTACAAAACTATTCAGGTAGCCAAAAGTGGACGCGCTGCCGTGGAATATTTCACGCGCATATACCGGCAGCAGCGTAACATAAGGCAACGCCAACAGGCTGATGAGCGCAAGCATGATCATCACCTTGCCGATGGCCGGCGTGTCGCGCAGATAGATGAACCCATTCTTCATGTCGGCAAACGCAGTGTTCACCCGCTCCGATCGTTTGTAGGGTGGCAGCTTCATGAACAGCAGGGAAGTGATCACCGCCAGGAAGCTGAACGCATTGATGAGAAAACAAACCTGTGCCCCAAATTTCTCCAATACGATCCCCGAAAGGGCCGGGCCGATGAGGCGTGCCAGGTGCACCATAGAGGAATTGAGGGCGATCGCGTTGGGTACATAGTCTTTGTGGTCCACCATATCGTAGACCATCGCCTGCCGCGCCGGCACATCGAATGCATTGATAACACCCAGCACCACGCTCAGCGTAAGGATCTGCCAAACGGCATAGTGCTCCGATAGCACGAGGGCAGTGAGCAACAACGCCTGCACCAAAGACGCCACCTGTGTTAACAGCAGCACCCTGTACCGGTTATACCGATCGGACACCACTCCACCCAAGACCGACAACAGGAACGAAGGAAACTGTGCGGCAAAGACCGCGGCGCCCAGCATAAATGACGAGCCTGTTTTCTCATAGACCAGCCAATAGACTGCCGTTCGTTGCATCCAGGTGCCGATCAACGAAACGGATTGTCCCGAAAAATACAACCGGTAGTTGCGACTTTGAAACGGTTTTAAAATTTGAAGCTTTGCCATGATGCGAGAATGGAATCAGCGTACGCAGATGCGCCGGATCACGACTTAAAAGTACGGGTAAACTCCGAATTCCTTCTCGAATTTAAAATGAGAAGCTGTTTCAGCATGTGAATGCCGGAAGCCGACCATCTAACGGTGTCTCTAGCATCTCCGCATACCATACGGACTTAAAAATTGTTTAAAAAGCGATGACGCCGTATAACACGATATGTCTCTCTGTTCAGGATGAGCTTTCGGCAAATTTCATTTTAGCATTCTGAATTTGCTCCTGTATTTTATGACCACAACTTTTATTGTTATCGGACGATCGATCGGAGAAATAGATCTGCATATCGCCAAGGGTGTCATAGAGTTGGGAAGACTGTGTCGCGACGGGTTGCAACGGAATATCGAATTCCAGATTTCGCATGAAGTAGTCGTCGCGGTGGTCGATGGACCTGGCATTCCAATGATTGATTTGTTTGAGGTGAATGCGCTCGTCTTCCAAAACGATCTCACTGTAATATCCCGGCCGGTAGTCATCTCCGGCGCTGCAATGTTGCGCCTGCAGGGCGATGGTGTCGGCAAGGGCGAGGTATTGCATCACACGGTCGGTATAGAAAACGTCGCGCTTTTCGGTGCCCCATAAAAATCCACCCGGTGGCTTGGTGTGTTGTATGAATTGAATAATTTCAGGTTCGCGGTCACGTTTTTCGCAATACAAACCGGTGTGCTCCAATTTATTTCCGCTTATTTCGAATGTCACTTGCAGATACAGTGCCGGTGAATGCCCTTCCTGCTTTGGCAATTTTTTATCGATGAATAATTTCAATTTCAGAACATCGTAACTCAATGTGATCATTTTGTGAAAAGCATCCGCCGGGTCGCCCGACTGTGCATGATGTTTCATCTCCATGAGTTCGATCGTCGTCAACAACGTTCGTACTTCCTGCAAGGCGCTTAACAGGTCGATGGTTTTTTGTCCGCTCATAAATGCGTCATCCTGTTTCTATTACTCTTCACCGTCAAAACGGGAGCGCAGTTTTTCTTCTTCGAGGTCCAGCAGGTTCTGATGCCTTCTCACAACACTTTCGTCGGTATCATTCCCCTTGTTCAACTCGTCCAATAGAGTTCTTTGTTTTTCCAACAAATTGAGATAGATCTGCCGGTAGTCTTCTTGCTCTGCATTGTCGCAGTGAAATTTGTCGCTTTCGAAGCGGGTCTTCAGATGCTGCAGGTGGCGGTTTGTCTTCAATTTTTCAGCATGGTCCGTATTCAGAATGAGCAGACTTTTCTCGGCCAGCTTTTCGCGTAGGGATTGCTCTTGCAACGGTATGGGCAAAGGATGGTCGGGGTCCTCCATGTTCACCCAACGGATCACCAGCGGCAGCGTCAATCCCTGGATGACGAGGGTGAGCAAAATAACCGTAAAGGTGATGAACAGGATCAGGTTGCGTTGCGGAAACACGGATCCATCGGTCAGATGGATCGGGATGGACAGTGCCGCCGCCAGCGACACCACACCCCGCATGCCGGCCCAGCC
The DNA here is from genome assembly GCF_003589925.1 of Chryseolinea soli. Taxonomy (NCBI): domain Bacteria; kingdom Pseudomonadati; phylum Bacteroidota; class Cytophagia; order Cytophagales; family Fulvivirgaceae; genus Chryseolinea; species Chryseolinea soli. The sequence continues at coordinate 883,664 of NZ_CP032382.1, forward strand.
CAAAATGAACGGCCCCCGCCAGCCCGGCCGGTTGTCGGCCGTAGCAATATAGCGGCTGATGAAGACCGTGAAAACCGACGCCCCAAACGTGCTGAGCAAACGCGTGATGATGAGCACCACCGAAATGAGCACACCATAACCGATGGCGGCGGCGATACTGGTAGAACCTAACTCGTTAACAATGGTTGGTAACTCGAGTCCGATGAGCATAAAGACCAACCCGTTTAGCGCAAAGCCCAAAGTGGACCAGACGTTACTTCCCCGCAAGCGACTTCGGTAGCTCAGGAACATATGACTTCGCATGGACAGAAACAATCCACCGCTCACGACAGCCAGCACCCCGGAGAAATGAAAAGATTCCGCCGTCACATACATCATGTAGGGCGCGGTGAGGGTCAACACAATGTCGATGTTCACTGTGGTGGGCAACCACCGGTGAATGGCGTAATAGATCAGCGCGATGCCAATGCCGACCAGGATCCCCATCACGATGACAATGACAAAGCTCATGGCCGCCTCATAAAAAATGAAATGCCCCGTATCGACAGCGATCAACGCAAAGCGAAACACGATCAAGCTGGACGCATCGTTCAACAGGCTCTCTCCTTCCACGATAGACGTCACGCGCTGAGGAACTTTCACATATTTTAACACCGACGTGGCCGACACCGCATCGGGTGGCGACACAATGCCGCCCAGCAAGAATCCCAGCGCCAGCGTGAACCCGGGAAGGACAGCGCTCGACACGATCGCCACTACAAACGAAGTGACAATGACGATCAAAAATGCAAAGCTCGACACCACCCGCCGCCAACGCCAAAGTTCTTTCCACGAGGTAGCCCACGCCGCTTCGTACAGGAGCGGGGGCAGGAAAATGACAAAGATCAGTTCGGGATTGATGCTGATGAGGGGAATGCCTGGGATGACGCTCAACAACAGACCGCCGAGCACCAGGACAATGGGATAGGCGATCTTTAATTTTTGCGCCAGCATCACTAGCAGCAAGATGGCCAGGATGAGAAAGAGGTATACAATGAAGGATTCCAGCATGGTCGCGAGGGTTGGAAGGTTAAAGCTATTAAAATTTGAAATCTTCGCGAAACCCTTCGAATCCCTATAAAATCAAAAGAGAGGTCCCCTTGACCCCTCTTTGATAAGTACCGCTAAAAAATGTAATGTTCTAGGATTACACGGCCGTTATTGCATTAGTGTTTTCCTTTTGGGAAATGTTGCGCTTAAAAAATAGTCTTATTGCTTTTGTAAAGCGACAGGGGATTTTACTTCCCTGTCGTCTTTGCCATCACCGCCTCATGATGGGAGTAAAATTTCTTGGTTGGTTAAAGGTTTTGGTTTGGTAGCCCCTCTCTAACACGCTCATCTCTGGTTTGCATCGAACCTGGCTGCCGGTGCTCAAGACGGCCGACGGGTTGATGTCTTCGATTAAGCTTGCTCTTAAAGAACGACTCAAAGATGATACATAACCCCCCCCGAGCACCACTACAATCATCACATTTTCCTACCTGCGTAGGCCTGATTGGATTTTCACCGCCGGAGGCTTCTTTTTGCCTATCATCCCCGTTAACTGCCCATCCCAAACCAGCGAAACATCGCCACAGTGGGGTATCGCTCCTAAAAGCGGCTACTTTCCAGCTAAAATCTTACCTGCTGAAATTTCCCCAGCACGCCCTCATCCCAACGCCTCGCGTTTCCACGACCATTCCTGTAGATACAAGAATGATGATCCCGAGATGCGCTGGTGATAAATCTCCACAGAAATAATAAGCGCCGGCTGCGGTCATGGATTCCGGGCTTCGCGATGATATAAATGTTATTTTAGAGAACAAGTGCCGGATGGCGCTTTCGGGAAAATAGTCATACCTATGAAAATACTTCTCTTCTTTTTTCTGACGTTCATGATCGGCCTGGCGCATGCCCAATCTTTTGACTACGCCCGCATGGCGCCCCATCCCAGGTTATTGTTAAAAAAAGGAGAAACTGAAGAAATACGCAAAAATCTGGAGGCATACGAACCGATGCTCCGGGTGCACCGCTACATCCTGGATGCCTGTGACCAATTTATGATCGCACCGACCGTGGAGCGAAAACTGGAAGGTAAGCGGCTCCTGGGTGTTTCGCGCGCGGCCTTGAAACGCATCTTTTATCTGGCCTACGCCTACCGCATGACCGGCGACAAACGCTACAGCCAACGGGCAGAACAGGAAATGCTGGCCGCCAGCGCCTTCACCGACTGGAACCCGTCGCACTTTCTTGACGTGGGTGAAATGACCATGGCCCTGGCGCTGGGCTACGACTGGCTTTTCGATGTGCTCCAACCCAGTTCAAAGGAAACCATCCGCAAAGCGATCATTGAAAAAGGATTCATGCCTTCAAAAGACGAGCAATACAACTGGTTTCTCAAAGCCGATCACAATTGGAACCAGGTGTGCAATGCCGGCATGGTCTATGGCGCCCTGGCGCTCTACGAAACCGACACGGCACTGGCCACGGAAATGTTGGAACGCTGCATGCAAACCATCGGTCTCTCCATGAAAGCCTACGACCCAGATGGCGCCTACCCGGAGGGTTATAATTACTGGGGCTATGGCACGGGTTTTCAAGTGATGTTAAATGCCGGTTTGGAATCTGCCTTGGGGACCGACAAAGGCTTGTCACAATTGCCGGGCTTTCTGAATTCGGCCAGGTTTATGGAATACATGACGGGCCCCACCGGCGCCAGCTTCAATTTTTCCGACGCACGCGAAAAAGGTCAGGCCGACGCCATGATGTATTGGTTTGCAAAAAAAACCAATGACCCGTCGCTGCTGTGGGTGGAGCAATCCTACTTAAAAAAACAGACCCTGGATTTTGCGGAAGACCGCCTGCTCCCCTGCATGATCATTTTCGGAGCGGGCATAAAGCCCGGCGGTATTGCCCCACCCCAGTCCAAGTTCTGGGTGGGTCATGGAAAAACGCCCGTCGCGCTGGCGCGCACGAACTGGCGCGAAGGCGAAGGACTATACCTGGGCGCCAAAGGCGGCAGCGCATCCACCAATCATGCCCACATGGATGCCGGCTCGTTTGTGTTTGAAGCTGCGGGCGTGCGATGGGCCATGGACCTCGGTATGCAGGAGTATTACTCGCTCGAAAAAGAAAACGTCGATATCTGGAACAAGAGCCAGACCGGACAACGCTGGGAAGTTTTCCGGTACAACAATTTCGCGCACAACACGCTCACCGTAAACGGGAAGCTTCACCGCGTTGAAGGTTTCGCACCGATTGTCAAAACATTTACGGGCGATGATAAACTGGGCGCCGTGATCGACCTGACGGAGATCTTCAAAGACGATCTTAAAGGATCCAGTCGTGAGATCGCCATTATAAAAGAAAAATACCTGCAGGTGAAGGACGAGATCGAAACCACGAACCAGCCGGCGCGTATCCGCTGGACGCTGGTAACGGCGGCTACGCCAAAATTCCTGAATGCAAACACCATCGAATTGTCGGCCGGTGGAAAGCGAGCACTCCTTGTCATCGAGTCGCCCAAACGCGTCGAGTTGAAAACCTGGCCCGCGCAATCCCAGCATGCCTATGACGCTCCGAATCCCGGGATTTCGCTGGTGGGTTTTGAAACAGAATTGAAAGCCAATCAAAAAAGCACGCTGACGGTCAAACTTGTTCCACAGCCTTAAGACCGTGTGTCAGGGGCGGCTGTGCACAACCAGCACTTTCTGCAGGGTGATCTGCTCACGGTCGTTTATGCGAAGGATATACACACCGCCTGGCAGCTGCCTCACATCCATGTTCGGGCCCCTGTCGCTTAACGTAATGGCTACCGGCATTTCCTCACCCACCGTATTGTATAATTTCACGTCCGGTGTTTTGGTTTCGATTTGGATGAACGCATCGGCTGGATTAGGATAGACATTGGGTTTCGTTTTTGCCCCCCGCTCGGTTGCGGTAATGGTTGCCTGGACGATGGAGAGATTGTCCATCAACAAGGCTTGAAAGACCTGCCGTGTATTATCGTCTTGCGCAAAAGCAACCAGGGCGAGTGCAGCAGCATCGTTGAATTGGGAGGCGTCGGGCTGCCACGTGATGTGTAGCATTTTTGTAGCCGGCATTTGGTCCTGATCACCCACGCGGTTTCCGACCACATCAGGCAGCATGGCGCGCACGACATAGTAACTTTCCGTGGAATTGTTCTTCACTACTTTCTCGACAACAGCCACGCGTATCCGGGAGTCGGGTGCGATGGGTTGAAGAACGGTATAATGCACCACCACGTCGACTTCACCACCCGCGTTTTGCTGCGCGGTCACCGCATCGAAACGAACCTTCGAAATCTCGAGTGCATGGTTGTCGAAAGTGGTTTGCGCCGGGGCTTGAAAGGGATTGGCGATGGGTGTTCCATCCAAAACCAGCAGGGGCAGATCATTGGTCACACCATAGTAGGCCGCCCGCGCGTTGTGGACCGAAGGATTTTGTTCATGCAGCGGATCTTCTTCGGAGACTTTCACCGCGTTCAAATGATACTCCAGCCGCACCATGCTGGGCTTCACTTCGTCTGTCCCCGGGATCAACGAAAAGGTATTGAACAAATCGTTTGGAGTCTTGAGCGACACATGGGTGAACCATTCCGCCAGGATAATGCGATCGCGTTCGGTGATGGCGAAGTTATCAAAAGCAAAACCATCGAGCGGCGCCATCAGGTTGGTATTCTGGCTTCCCAAGGCCACGCGAAAACGCATTCGCTTCCGGTTGGCCGGAAGGGCTGGCAAATAGTTGTCCAACGGTACGGCTGCATATCGCCACGCAGCGTCATCCCTCTTGCCGGACCATCCGTATTGATTGAGGACCTGGTTGCCCGGGTTGCCAGGAATCCCGCGGTGGTCGTACCAGCCATGCGTCTCGTCCATAGTGCCGACCGTGACCCACTCGGCATCATCGAAGGCCTTTCCGCTGGAGTCCACTTGAATGACCACGCCGTCGATTTGTTCCTGGAGCAAGCTCCGAAGGTTTAGGCTGAGCACGGGACTTTTCATCTCGTTTAAATCAAGGCAGGGGCTGTGTACCCACGATTTTTCGTTTAGCCCATAATGCAGGTTGGGCGCAGCAGAAGATTGTGTGAACCATGCTTTCCCTGAACCGGAGGCATCACCCTGGAGAACAAAGCCCGACGGAGCATCCCAAGTCCACGAGGACGTCGAAAGGTTTTCGTTTGTACCTTCCAGCCAATTGCCGTTGCCGGTGTCGAAGTTCTCAATATACGGGAGTTGAGACGCGGCTATGACGGGCATCTTGTACACTTCCTTTTCTTTTTCCTGGAAACAGTTGTTGCTGGTCGTCACTTTGAACTTTGCCGTGTGAAGGCCGGACGTGGCGTAGGTGAAATTTGCATTCAATGTTCCGGGTTGATAGCCGGTGCCATCCAAATCCCACAATATATCTTTTACGCTGGTGGTCGTAAGGCCTTGCATGGTTCCCTTAAAAGCCGTGGCTTGATCGACGCATACATTTTCCCATGCGAAGTCGATGACGGGTGCTTCCTTTATGACCACTCCTTTTTCATAAACGCCGGCACACCCAAAGGGGTGATCGGGACCCAATGTGAACTCCGTTTGAAAATTCAATTTTACTGTATAGTATCCGGTGTGTTGAAAAGCATGACGATCCGGAACATTTGGGGGCCATGCCTTGGAGGACTGTGCGGGACTGTCGCCAAACTCCCAGAAATAATTATTGAACTGCCAGGTGTAGGTGCCGGGCGGTGGTGTAGACGCTTGAACAGCGATGGCAAACGGGATCTCTTCTCCCAGACAGCCATCGCTGATACCAAAGGTGATGTCGGGAACCGGAAGGATGGTCAGCTCCGTCTCCAGCTTGGAGCACGTGCCGCCGCCATATTGATAGGTGACACTGGTGGAATAGTCCAGGATCTTAGGATCGAGCAGAACTTTGTTGCCGACAAAACTCAGACCGGACAAACTACCATTCACTTTGTAGTCACCCCCCGCCGGCGTGGCCTTCAGTTCGATGACGGACGTATTGTTACAGATCGTACCTCCATCTACATTGTTCAGCGTACGAAAATTGAATGTGACCGGACTCGTCAGGATCTCAAAGTTAAAAGACAACATAACCACCGTGGTGGCTCCTTCCGCTATGTTGCCCGGTGCCGTGGGGTCATATTGAATAGCGGTCCGTTTGTACGTGGCGGAGAGCATAAATTGACCAAACCCGGCACGCTGACTCAACAGGTATGGATTCATCAGAAAGACGTCAGGCTTCCATTGGAGTCCATTGTCTTCATAAAAGTTGACAGTGGTTCCCGACGGAGCTTCCACCGAGGGAGAAAAGTTGTTCAGCACCTCGTACTTCTCTCCATGGATCTTCGCCGGCCCTACGGCATCGGAAGGGCTGAGAATATTGATAACAAACCACCGGTCGTCGGGGCAATAGGTGGAGGGAAGGATGTTGAAAAAGCTGGCATTGGTGAGCGGCACGGCAATGGCCTTCTGATGTATAAAAATCGTGAACAGCAATATCCACAATAGACCATGGAAACGGGCAGCAGGCACGGGGCAGGGGCTCTTCATGATTGAAATGTTTAGCTGGAATGTCTTCGGAAAATCGCCGCTAGTATAGGTTGAGCCACTGCAATGGGATTGCAGTTTGTCCGTTGCACATTGGTCTCTTTGTAAATCCCTGATAATGAATAGTTTTATTTTGAATGTGGAGACGTTCGCGCTGAGCCGGCCTTTTGCAGGTAAACCATTTCGTCCAACCTAAATCAAACTGGCCGTGTGGCCCTTTCTTGTTAACTTACATCTTCACCCAAAAACCCGACACCGTATGTCAAAAAAGAAACTCCTTCTGTTTGTAGTTCCCTTTCTCTTGTTTGCCTTCCGCCCCGACGCAGACCGGCCGGCAAGGACAGAAGGAAAATGGGTTAGTCTTTTCAACGGCAAAAATCTGACCGGATGGAAGATGAAGATCGTGGGCCATCCCCTGGGGGAAAATTTCGGCAACACGTTCCGGGTGGAGAATGGGATGATCAGCGTTCGCTACGATCAATATAAAAGTTTTGACAACACGTTCGGCGCGCTTTACTACGACAAGAAGCTCACCAACTATCGCCTCAAGGTAGAGTACCGGTTTGTGGGCGAGACAGCCCCCGGCGCACCTTCGTGGGGTTTCCGCGACAGCGGTGTGCAATATCACTGCCAGGCACCCACGACCCTGGGCCTGACACAGCCATTTCCCATCTGTCTGGAGTATAACCTGCATGGTGGAAACGGCAAAGATGATCGCCCAACGGGTGAGCTATGTGCCAACGGCACATACGTGGAGATCAAGGGCAAACGCAACGAATCTTTTTGCACCGAGCCTACGGTGAAACGCACCTTCCACGGCGATCAATGGGTTACCCTGGAAATCGATATACGCGATGGCAAGATCAAACATTTTGTGAATGGTGAAGAGATCCTTCAATTTAAAAACCCGCGTTACGATCCCACCAACGAGATCGCCAAAACCCTGATCAAGGGCACCGACGACAAGGTGAAGGATGGATACATCTCCTTACAATCCAATAGCCATCCCATCGATTTTCGCAAAATCGAATTGATGGAATACTAACGCGAGCGAGCACCCTTCCACGGCATGGCCGAACTTTGATTTAATCCATGGCCAACGATATTTCGTCGCTGCCAACGAAATATCGTTGGCTTTTTTATTGAGACCTTGATTTTTGGTGATTCTGATGCGATTTGGTTTGGGTATTGATTTGTGAGGCATGACGAAAAATCAACGTCATGGTCTTGACCCACATGAGCTACGAACAGATCGCCGGGGTTCTTCGCCGGGAGATTTTACGGGAAATGCCCCGCATCCGCGAGATGCTGGAGGCCACATTCCGCAGGCAGGAACGCGTGCAAAAAAAGCGGCACGTGTTAAAATTGATCAGCCGGAGCCAGCTGGAGATCACCCTCTACATCTGCAATGCCTATAAGCGTCATTTTATTTTAGGAGCCTGGTACCGCGATGCGAAGGGATATTGTTACGCCCACATGGACAACGGGTGGATCACGCTTTATCAAACGCATCTCTTCGAACGGTTTTCGGAGCGCTATCTTCGTCAAAAAAACCAAGACGTGCGTTGCATTGGCCGGCAGTTCTTCTTCGGACGCCCGGGAACCGAATGCGAGCACGTGGACAACAACACGCTCCTGACCCAAATTCCAATCCTCAAACAGACGCCGGGCGGGCTGGTCTTTGGCATAAAGAATTTGAGGAAAGAGCTTACGGTCATGCAGACTTATATTGACTTCGCGTCGATGAGCCGGAAAAGAATGAACGTATGGCGGGAGTGTGAGGTCCGGGAACTGTTGCTTCATCATTTCCGCAGGCTGTTTCCGGAAGGGCTCTCCGGGCTTTACTAGCATTCAACGGGCAGCCTAAACCATTTGCATACCGTTTCAAAAAAACTGAACTTGCTCTCCTACCTAAAATAGACACCCGCATGGAAGGCATGTTAAAACCGGATTCGTTAAAAGGCAAAACCATCATCGTTACGGGTGGCGGCACAGGCCTCGGCAAATCGATGGGCAAGTATTTTCTCGAGCTGGGTGCCAACCTGGTCATTACCAGCCGCAAGCTGGAGGTCCTTCAAAAGACCGCCGACGAACTGATGAAACAAACGGGAGGAAAAGTGCTGGCGGTTTCGTGTGACGTCCGGAAGTATGAAGAGATCGAGAACATGATCCAGCAAACCGAAACCACCTTCGGACAGATCCACGGTATCCTGAACAACGCCGCAGGCAATTTCATCAGTCCTACGGAACGGCTCTCGCATCGCGCCTTCGACATTGTGGTGGACATCGTTTTGAAAGGCACCTACTACACCACGTTGGCGGCGGGCAAACATTGGATCGCCAAAAAACAGCCCGGCACTTTTTTGAACATCGTCACAACCTACGCCTGGACCGGCTCGGGCTATGTGGTGCCTTCTGCGTGCAGCAAGGCGGGCGTGTTGGCGCTCACCCGGTCGCTGGCCGTGGAGTGGGCCAAGTATAAAATCCGGAGCAACGCCATCGCTCCCGGTCCTTTTCCTACTGAAGGCGCCTGGAGCCGGTTGCTCCCTGGCGACCTGGTAAAGAAATTCGATCCCGCCGATCGCATCCCCCTCAAACGCGTGGGCGAACACCAAGAGTTGGCCAACCTGGCGGCTTACCTGATGTCGGACTACTCCGCCTATATAAACGGCGAGGTCATCACCATCGACGGTGGCGAATGGCTACGCAACGGCGGCGAGTTCAGTCACCTGGAATTGATCCCCGATGCCCTGTGGGATATGCTGGAGAAAAGCAGGGGAAAATAAAAACGAGTGATGAACACGCTGGAAGCCCTGCTCAAAAAACGCCTGGACGACCGGACGGAAATGGGGTTGCTAAGAACGCTGCGCTATAACGATCCTAGCCTGATCGATTTTACTTCTAACGACTACCTGGGCCTCGCGCGCTCCATGCCGCTGGCCGAACGGATCCACGAACGCTCCGGACCATCCTCACCCAACGGTGCCACGGGGTCGCGGTTGTTGTCGGGAAACTCGCCGCAACACGAAGCGGTGGAAAAGAAACTAGCCCATCTTTTTAAGAGTGAGTCGGCGCTTTTGTTTGGCTCCGGATACAATGCCAACCTCGCGGTGCTTTCTGCGCTTCCCCAACGTGGCGATACCATATTGTATGATGAATTGTCGCATGCCTCCCTGAAGGACGGTGCACGATTGAGTCTGGCTAAGCGGCTAAATTTCAAACACAATGACCTCCATGACCTGGCCTCAAAACTGAAACATGCGCAGGGCCAGGCCTTCATTGTCGTGGAGTCGATCTATTCGATGGACGGCGATCAGTGCCCACTGGCCGAATTGGTGACACTGGCCGAAAAACATCGTGCGATTGTTGTGCTGGACGAGGCGCATAGCACCGGCGTGGTGGGTTTGGATGGAAGCGGCCTGGCCGTGTCGCTGGGCTTAGAAGAGCGGATCGGGGTGCGCGTCTATACATTCGGAAAGGCCATGGGTTTGCACGGCGCTTGTGTGACCGGGTCGAAAGCACTTATGCAGTATCTCGTGAATTTCAGCAGGCCGTTCATTTACACCACAGCCATGCCGTTTCACCACCTCACAGCGATCGAGTGTGCTTTTGATTATTTGAAGGAAAACATTTCGTTACAGCAGGTCCTTTGCGAAAAAATTTCTCTTTATGTGAATGCCGTGGAAGGTTTGTCGCATCGCACGATCAGTCATAGTGCCATTCAAACTTTGATCGTTCCGGGCAACGACAACATCCGGCGCGTGGCCGGTCACCTGCAAACCAAGGGATATGACGTACGGCCCATCTTGTCGCCCACCGTGCCTGCCGGTACGGAGCGGTTGAGGATTTGTCTTCATACGTACAACACCCGCGAACAGATTCTTGGGCTGGCCGAGGAACTGAGAAAATTATCATCTCCGGAATGAGGAATAACGGTTAACTTGCCGGCATGAACTATTTCGTTACGGGCATTGACACCGACAGCGGAAAGACGCTGGTGTCCGCCCTTCTTTGCGAAGCGCTGGAAGCCGATTACTGGAAACCTGTTCAAGCCGGTTTGCCAAAGGACAGCGAGACGGTGAAAAGCCTTCTGTCCAACAAAAAAACAGTCATTCATCCCGAAACGTATTTGCTGCATACCCCTGCCTCGCCACACGCTGCAGCGCGCATCGATGGCGTTGACATTACACTGGAGCATTTCACGCTACCCGCTACGAACAACCACCTGGTGATTGAAGGTGCCGGAGGGTGCCTGGTGCCCTTGAACGATCGCGATTTTGTGATCGACCTGGCGGCGCGCTTTCAGTCCGAGATCATCCTGGTGGCCGATCTGTATCTCGGCAGTATCAATCACACCCTGTTGACGTGTGAAGCATTGGCCGCAAGGAAGCTTCCGGTAAAAGGCATTATTTTTAATGGCGAATCCAATCCGGAAAGCGAACGCATCATCCTTCACCGCTCCGGTCTACGGTGCCTGCTGCGGATCGCCAAAGAGAACCGTATCGACCAGGCCATGATTTCAAACTATAGCGATCAACTAAGATCAACGCTGCTATGAACGAACTACTGCAATCCGATAAAAATATCATCTGGCATCCCTTCACGCCCTTGCTAGGGGCTAACGATCCGCTGTTGATCACATCCGGGGAAGGCGTTTATTTACATACCCATGATGGCCGCCAGATCATGGACGCGGTGTCGTCGTGGTGGGTGAACATTCATGGGCACTCGAACAAGGAAATTGCTGAAGCGCTGGCGCAGCAGGCCTCGACGCTGGAACATGTGATCTTCGCCGGGTTCACGCATGAGCCTGCCATTACCCTGGCGAAAAATTTGATAAGCATCTTACCTTCCAATCAAGCTAAAATATTCTTTTCAGATAACGGCAGCACGGCGGTTGAGGTGGGTTTGAAAATGGCCTTCCAGTACTGGCATAACCAGAACATCAAAAAAAGAAAAGTGATTGCACTCGATGGTGCCTATCACGGCGACACATTTGGGTCGATGTCGGTGGGTGAAAGAGGTATGTTCACGGATCCTTTTGCGCCTTACTTGTTCGATGTGTCGTTTATTGATTTTCCCACAACCGACAACCAGCAAGCCGTTCTTGCGCAGTTTAAAAACCTGCTGGCTACCGATGAAGTCGGCGCATTTATTTTTGAGCCGTTGGTGCAGGGCGCGGGCGGCATGCGCATGTACTCGCCCGAGTTTTTGGACGTCCTTATCCGTGAAGCACAAGCCCACGATGTCATCTGCATTGCCGACGAGGTGTTTACCGGCTTTGGAAGAACCGGAAAATTATTTGCATCTCATCACCTCCAACATCAACCCGACATTCTCGCCATCTCGAAGGGCATTACCGGGGGTACATTGGCGTTGGGCGTGACGAGTTGTTCACAAAAAATTGTGTCTGCTTTTGCCACCAGTGCATTCGATAAAACATTTTTTCACGGCCATTCCTATACGGCCAATCCGATCGCCTGCGCTGCTGCGAACGCCAGCTTCCGTCTGTTGATGCGGGAATCGTGCCAGGAGCAGATCCGCATGATCGGCAACGAGCATGCTTCGTTCCGCGACAAGGTGAAGGGACATAAAAATGTGAAGGCGGCCCGGTCGCTGGGCACCATCCTCGCCATAGAGTTGAACACGGCCGAAGGAAGTTCGTATGCCAACGCGCTCCGCAAGACCATCTACCCTTACTTTCTGGAAAGAGACATCTTGCTGCGGCCGTTGGGCAATACGATTTATGTTCTGCCTCCGTATGTCATCACGCCACAGGAGCTGCGCTCTATTTATGGCGCGATCGAGTCATTCCTGGAAACCGTTGGCGTATAGCAAGGCCGTGTTACATGGGTGTTATGGTGAGCGCTTTTCCCAGCGCTGAGAAGATCAATATCTTATCCAAATCCAATGGCCTTACCGCTACCCGGCTGCTCTCGATAGGAAGGGGTGAGAGTAATTTTCCCTGGCCGTCGTAGACGAAAGATAATTCTTGCCCTTTGTCGGTAATGGCGATGAAAGACTTGCCGGCACCAAAGTCGAGGTATTGGATCTCGGTCGGATTGTTGGCAATAAAATCGCTTACCACGACCTCCTTCAGATTCTCGTCGAAGACCGTCAGCTGTTTGGTTTCCTGGCGCACGACGAGATAGCCTTTGAAGTTTTCTTCGCGCACCAGCCTGAACTGGGCGTCGACTACATTTTTCAGCAACGTTTCGCGGCTGTGGATCTTGCCATCCATGGTGAACTTGATGCGGAAGCCATCGCGGGAGATCACTACAAAATACGTATTCTCACGGCTGTTGCCCGACTCGAGATAATAGTCGCCTGCGGGGCGCGCGTTGAGATTGAGCGGGAAGCCTTTCAACACTTCGCCACGGCGGTTCATGAGGTAAGCATTTCCATCTTCCTGAACGGCAACGATGTAGTCCTTTCCGCGGATGCGGTGGTGGTTTGCTGCAGAAGAAAGCGATCCTCCGAGGTTCTTCGGCTGCCATCCTTCCAGGTTCTTTCCTTCCTTGTCGAACATCCAGAGGTGGCCAGACTTGCCGCTCACCAGGAAGCGATACTTCTTGCTGTGGTCGTAGTCGACGATGCTCACAAATTCGATGTCGCGCTCCTTGATCTTTACCGGGTAGGGCTGCACGTATTTTCCCAAACGGTCCACGACGTGCAATTCGCCGGGAGTGGCAAAGAAATATTGCAATTTGCCATTGCTGAAAAAGTCGATTTGTTGCACATCTCCAAGAATGGGTCCATCCAGGGGCAGACTCCAAAGCACTTTGCCCGCAGGGGTGACCAGGCTCACGTTGCGTGAGGAATCCTGCACCAGCACTTCACTCTCCCGGCTCACGTGACTTTTTACGACAAAGAATTTTGATACGGCCTGATTGAAATTGGTGATGGACTTGGATGAGGTTTCGGCCTCGGCCGTAGTCGGCGCTTCGGCTTTGCCCGGTTTGCTTCCGGCAGCTTTTTTATAGGACCACGATACGTTAGTGTAGTAACTATCGTTCAAGTGACTGAACTGGATCGCTCCCATCTGCAGCGCGTTTAACAGTGTGCGATTCTCCTGGATAAATGTCTTCCAACGCGGCTGCAGCGAATTCTCCAAAACGCTCCATACGCGGGGCGTGTTGACATAGAGACTTACGTTGGATTCCAACAACGTAGACTCCAGGAATCTGTTCTGCGCCACCGATTTTCCCCAGGTATCTTCACGGTCGATGTCTTCGAGAAAACGCTTGAGCTCTTCCAGGTCTTCGCCGACAAAAATGGCGTTACCCAGCTTGGTATAATAACTGGTGTTAAATCCAGAGACCAATGGCCAGAAGATCTTTTCGGGGAACCGGTACAGAGGAAGTTCACGAATTTCGTAGTCGGAATATTTTTCGTAAAAGACGGTGTCGATGCTGAGCTGTTGCGACAAGGAATTGAATGCTCCGATCCATTCTTCGGATCCTTTCTGCGTGTTGATGATCAAGATCTTGGAAGTGCCCTGCCCCTTGGATTCCATCCAGCAAACGCCCAATTCGCCAGAGAGGTTGCTCCGGAGTTTGTTGGCGTCCACTTTCAACGACCGGGCTATCTGCTGGAGCGTGTCGCGGATGTAGGTATTCTTTTTTGTGAACGCTTCCAGGTCGCGCGTGAAACTTGCGCCGTCGCTGATGCCGTAGCTGGCAAACATGAGGGCACGGTTTGACACATATTGCTTTAGGGTGAACGGCACCGGCGTTTGACTGCTGAAAGACGACAAGATGTAGTTCGGGCGGCTCGCGCTGTCGATGCTAAAGCCGTTTAGCACGAAATCGTCGTTGTCGCTGATCTTCACGTCCAGCATGGCGGAGTGGCCGAATTGCTGCACGAGGGCCGATGGCGTTTCGTTGGTGAAGAGGGAGAACCATTGCGTGAAGTTTTTCAGGTTCAGGTAGATGTTTCCACCGTCGCTTTTTACTTTGGGGAGTTGGTAGACCGTGCCGAGGGTTGTTCTGAAATTTTTGTCGGCGTTGTAGGTCCGGATCACGTCTTCGATCAACATGGGGGCGAAGCTGCTCACCCAGACATGGTTCAGCTTGATCCACGAGAACGTTCTGTTTTTCATGGACAATTCATAGATACGAACCCCACCGTATTCATGTTCGGAGAGATCGATGGTGGCTTTACCTTTTTTTAAAGATTCGAGTGCGATGTTAAATTCCTGCTCCACGGTGGGGGTGGCGGGAATGTAGAACACGAAATCGAAGTCGTCTTTTTTGGTGACGTGGAGCGAGACGAGGGCGCCGGGTGCCATGTGGTTGAGGACGAAGTCGGTCATTTTCCGGAGGGAGTCGGCTTCGGTGGGGAGAACGGCTTTATTGATGATGCTGAGGATGGGCGAGTGTTTGAGTTGGTCGACGCAGGTTTCGCAGGGGCTTCCTTCGTAGACGAGGATGGTTTCGGTGGGGACAAGGTCCCATACGCTGGCAGCGGGTTTTCGCAGGAAGGTGTCGTATAAAAAGTAGCCGCCGGCCAATACCAGGGTTAAACCGATGGTGATGAGTAATGGGAGTCTTTTCACGGGCAGATCATGCGTTTCAAAAGTTGAATATAGGCGTCAAAAAATCAATCGGCAAGGACGCGGGGCAACGGGGTTGGGATGTTGCCTTGTTTATTAAACAGGAATTGGGGGCGTATGGTTATTGTGGGAGGGTGATGTTGCCGGTAAACCCGCCCTACGCCAAGGCTTCGGCGGGTGCCAGAAGAGGTGATTGATTTTGTAAAATGTATATAAAACAAAAAAGCCTTGCTGATGACTCAACAAGGCTTTTTAAGATAAGAGACACGCGACTTATTTACCCGCCGAAGCTTTAGCGTAGGTGGGCTCTCCCGGGTGTTATCCAAGTACCATCAGTCCGACATAGTCGGAGGCTTAACTGCTCTGTTCGGTCCCGATAGCTATCGGGAGGTCCGCCTACGCCAAGGCTTCGGCGGGTGCCGGAAGAGGTGATTGATTTTGTAAAAGGTATATAAAACAAAAAAGCCTTGCTGATGACTCAACAAGGCTTTTTAAAATAAAAGATAGGCAACGACTTACTCTCCCGGGTGTTATCCAAGTACCATCAGCGCTGGCGGGCTTAACTGCTCTGTTCGGAATGGGAAGAGGTGATCCCCGCCGCTATAGTCACCTTAAGATTTGCCTGCTGTAGTCTTTACTACCGCCGGTCTTAATGTTCATAGCTGATTGTTATTCATTACTGAACAACGCTCAAACTTAATATCGTTGACATGTGGCCTGATGAAAGAGCAGTGTAGAAGAGTTAAACGAGCACACAGTGTGCGTCTGAATAAAATTGTATTTTATCTTTTCTGAAGCGTTCGGGTAATTAGTACTGCTCAGCTTTGACATTTCTGCCTTTACACCTGCAGCCTATCAACGTCATAGTCTCTGACGTCCCTTAATGGAAGTCTCATCTTGAGGTGAGTTTCGCGCTTAGATGCTTTCAGCGCTTATCTCGTCCCAACGTAGCTACCCGGCGATGCAGCTGACGCCACAACCGGTACACCAGCGGTTGGTCCAACCCGGTCCTCTCGTACTAAGGTCAGATCCTCTCAAACTTCCTACGCCCATCACAGATAGGGACCGAACTGTCTCACGACGTTCTGAACCCAGCTCGCGTGCCACTTTAATAGGCGAACAGCCTAACCCTTGGGACCTTCTCCAGCCCCAGGATGTGACGAGCCGACATCGAGGTGCCAAACCTCCCCGTCGATGTGAGCTCTTGGGGGAGATCAGCCTGTTATCCCCAGCGTACCTTTTATCCTTTGAGCGATGGCCCTTCCATACAGAACCACCGGATCACTATATCCGTCTTTCGACCCTGCTCGACTTGTCAGTCTCACAGTCAAGCATGCTTATGCTATTGCACTCCACATACGGTTACCAAGCGTATTGAGCATACCTTTGAAAGCCTCCGATACACTTTCGGAGGCGACCACCCCAGTCAAACTACCCACCACGCACTGTCTCCGCAGGTCTTGCGGATTAGACATCAGATAAATAAAGGGTGGTATTTCACCGTTGACTCCCCTATACCTAGCGGCACAGGATCAATGCCTCCCACCTATCCTACACATCATCTACCCAATGTCAATGCGAAGCTATAGTAAAGGTGCATGGGGTCTTTCCGTCCCGTGACGGGTACACGGCATCTTCACCGTGACTACAATTTCACCGAGCTCATGGCTGAGACAGTGCCCAGATCGTTACACCATTCGTGCAGGTCGGAACTTACCCGACAAGGAATTTCGCTACCTTAGGACCGTTATAGTTACGGCCGCCGTTTACTGGGGCTTCAGTTCAACGCTTCGCCTTGCGACTAACGTCCCCCCTTAACCTTCCAGCACCGGGCAGGTGTCAGGCCATATACTTCATCTTACGATTTCGCATAGCCATGTGTTTTTGTTAAACAGTCGCCTGGGCCATTTCTCTGCGACCTTCTTTATTGCTAAAGAGAGGCAACCCTTTTCCCGAAGTTACAGGTTTAATTTGCCTAGTTCCTTAGCCATGACTCACTCGAGCACCTCAGGATTCTCTCCTTGACTACCTGTGTCGGTTTGCGGTACGGGTACCGTATCAATATGCTTAGAAGATTTTCTCGGAAGTCTGCTTACATTCTCTATCCATTCGGCCGGAGCCTCCTGGTACTGTTGGACTTCAGCATTCTCTGCGGATTTGCCTACAGAAAATATACCTACATCTTTTAACGCCCTATTTCGTCAGGGCGCGGAATTGTCACTCCTCCTTCTCTCCATCGCTCAATACGGTAGTATGGGAATATTAACCCATTGGCCATCAGATTCGCCTTTCGGCTATTCCTTAGGTCCCGACTTACCCGCGGATGATTAGCATTGCCGCGGAACCCTTAGTCTATCGGTGGGCAGGTTTCTCGCCTGCCTTATCGTTACTTATGCCTACATTTGCTTTTCTGACCGCTCCACCGTCCATTACCAGACGACTTCGCCGCTGTCAGAATGCTCCCCTACCACTTAGCATTGCTGCTAAATCCTGAGCTTCGGTACTACACTTGATGCCCGATTATTATCGATGCTCTGTCGCTCGACCAGTGAGCTGTTACGCACTCTTTAAATGAATTGCTGCTTCCAAGCAAACATCCTGGCTGTCTAAGCAACTGAACCGCCTTAGTTCAACTTAGTGTAGATTTTGGGACCTTAGCTGCAGGTCTGGGTTCTTTCCCTCTCGGACACGGACCTTAGCACCCATGCCCTCATTGCAGAGTATATTTGTTACCATTCGGAGTTCATCAGGATTTGGTAGGATGTGACTCCCCCTAGTCCTATTGGTAGCTCTACCTGTAACAAACTCAACCTCCACACTGTTCCTAAAAACATTTCGGGGAGTACGAGCTATTTCTCAGTTTGATTAGCCTTTCACCCCTACCCTCAGTTCATCCAAAAACTTTTCAACGTTTACTAGTTCGGACCTCCATCCCGTGTTACCGGAACTTCATCCTGACCAAGGGTAGATCACAAAGTTTCGCGTCTATTCCCACTGACTAAGCGCCCTATTCAGACTCGCTTTCGCTTCGGATCCGCAGCTTCAGCTGCTTAACCTCGCCAGTGACAATAACTCGTAGGCTCATTATGCAAAAGGCACGCCGTCACTGGATCTCCCAGCTCCGACCGCTTGTAAGCGTATGGTTTCAGGTTCTATTTCACCCTCCTATTCGGAGTACTTTTCACCTTTCCTTCACAGTACTGGTTCACTATCGGTCTCTCAGGAGTATTTAGCCTTACCAGATGGTGCTGGCAAATTCAAACGGGGCGTCTCCGACCCCGCCCTACTCAGGATACCACCTCCTTCTAACACCTTGCGCTTACGGGGCTATCACCCGCTATGGCCCGGTTTCCCACCCGGTTCAACTTCATGTTAGTCAGATTATGTGGTCCTATAACCCCGATCCAGCCGTAACTGAATCGGTTTGGGCTCTTACGCGTTCGCTCGCCACTACTTGCGCAATCACTCGATTGTTTTCTTCTCCTCCAGGTACTTAGATGTTTCAGTTCCCTGGGTTTGCTCCATCCCTTACGGGTGGTAATGTGTCTTCAACACACTGGGTTGCCCCATTCGGACATCTACGGATCAATAGCTATTTGCGCTTCCCCGTAGCTTTTCGCAGCTTATCACGTCCTTCTTCGCCTCTGAGAGCCTAGGCATTCCCCATACGCCCTTATTTACTTCTTTCAACGACGTCCTGTCCAATTACTTGGCAGGACTCACCTATGTGCTCGTTTAGTTATATGTATTGTTTGACGAATCACTTCGTCTCCCATACACACTCTTTTACTACTCTTTCATCAGCATGTCAATGAACTCCTTCATCAATCTTATTCCAACCAGGTGGCATCGAGATGGCTTATCTCATACAGCCCGCCCAAAGGGATTGATAACGTGGTAACTTTTTTCAGTCCTTTCGGATCTGTTTACCTTTTCTAACTTTTCAATGTCTGACAAGCGCATCCCGCTAATCAGTTTTTCTTTTTGTCTTTTCTAAACTTCGGCCTCCTTCGCCAAGGCTTCGGCGGCCAAGTGGAGAATATCGGAGTCGAACCGATGACCTCCTGCTTGCAAAGCAGGCGCTCTAGCCAGCTGAGCTAATCCCCCTAATACTTACAAAGTCCTGGGCCTCTCTTCCACCAAACCCATTTTTACCGTGGGCCTGCGTGGACTCGAACCACGGACCTCTACATTATCAGTGTAGCGCTCTAACCACCTGAGCTACAAGCCCGGATTTTGTCCTCTTTACCTAATAAACTCGAATAAATGTAATTGATAGCGAACCCCAATAAGAGTCGTCGGTTTTCATTTCGTTGTGCGCCTTTTGTGATTCGTCTTTAAAGACTCCTCAGGCTAACACAACTCCAGAAAGGAGGTGTTCCAGCCGCACCTTCCGGTACGGCTACCTTGTTACGACTTAGCCCTAATCATCGGTTTAACCCTAAACAGCGCCTTACAGCAACTGCCTTCAGGTCCTCCCGACTCTCATGGCTTGACGGGCGGTGTGTACAAGGTCCGGGAACGTATTCACCGCGCCATTGCTGATGCGCGATTACTAGCGATTCCAACTTCATGCAGGCGAGTTGCAGCCTGCAATCCGAACTGAGACGTACTTTTTGTGATTGGCTTACCATCGCTGGTTTGCAACACTCTGTATACGCCATTGTAGCACGTGTGTAGCCCTGGACGTAAGGGCCATGATGACCTGACGTCGTCCCCTCCTTCCTCTCCGCTTGCGCGGGCAGTCTTTTTAGAGTCCCCAGCTTAACCTGTTGGCAACTAAAAATAGGGGTTGCGCTCGTTGCGGGACTTAACCCAACACCTCACGGCACGAGCTGACGACGGCCATGCAGCACCTTGCTCCTTGTCCTTGCGGAAAAATCCATCTCTGGATCGGTCAAGGGCATTCTAGTCCAGGTAAGGTTCCTCGCGTATCATCGAATTAAACCACATGCTCCACCGCTTGTGCGGACCCCCGTCAATTCCTTTGAGTTTCACCGTTGCCGGCGTACTCCCCAGGTGGATTACTTATCGCTTTCGCTTGGCCGCGTACTGTATATCGCACACAGCGAGTAATCAACGTTTACAGTGTGGACTACCAGGGTATCTAATCCTGTTTGATCCCCACACTTTCGTGCCTCAGCGTCAGTTACAGCCTAGTAAGCTGCCTT
This sequence comes from Chryseolinea soli, assembly GCF_003589925.1. NCBI lineage: Bacteria > Pseudomonadati > Bacteroidota > Cytophagia > Cytophagales > Fulvivirgaceae > Chryseolinea > Chryseolinea soli. The sequence continues at coordinate 903,982 of NZ_CP032382.1, forward strand.
CGCTATAGGTGTTCTTGACGATATCTAAGCATTTCACCGCTACACCGTCAATTCCGCCTACCTCATCTGTACTCAAGCTCATCAGTATCAATGGCACCCCTCTAGTTGAGCTAGAGTATTTCACCACTGACTTAATAAGCCGCCTACGCACCCTTTAAACCCAATAAATCCGGACAACGCTTGCCACCTACGTATTACCGCGGCTGCTGGCACGTAGTTAGCCGTGGCTTATTCACCAGGTACCTTCAATTTCCCACGCATGGGACTTTTATCCCCTGGCAAAAGCAGTTTACAACCCAGAAGGCCTTCTTCCTGCACGCGGCATGGCTGGTTCAGACTTCCATCCATTGACCAATATTCCCTACTGCTGCCTCCCGTAGGAGTCTGGCCCGTATCTCAGTGCCAGTGTGGGGGATCAACCTCTCAGTTCCCCTACTGATCATCGTCTTGGTGGGCCGTTACCCCGCCAACTAACTAATCAGACGCATGCCCATCCTTTACCTCCGTAGATTTAATCACAAAATGATGCCACTCCGTGATGTTACGGCGGGTTAATTCGAGTTTCCCCGAGCTATCCGCCTGTAAAGGGTAGGTTGCATACGTGTTACGCACCCGTACGTCACTCTCATATCTATTGCTAAATATTTACCGTTCGACTTGCATGTATTAGGCCTGCCGCTAGCGTTCATCCTGAGCCAGGATCAAACTCTCCATTGTAATAAACTTTCATACCTTCCCAATTGCTCGGTCCAGTATACGTCTCGACTTTCTTCACCCAGATCTCTCCAGATCAAATACTCGTCAGACTACAATAATTGTCTGAATTCCTAGACTCTCATTTATTTTTTCTTATTAAAAGAATTAATCACAAAAACCCCAACCTCGCGGCTGTAGTTTTCATGGGTCCGCTATCAATTATCATCCATTCAAAGAACGTGTTATCCGCCATGGGGCAGATAAGTGGGGTTACATCTCTAATCTCTTATCGAGTACCCTGATTTCACTCTGTTTCGCCCGATCCTTCTGAAAGGGGATGCAAAGGTATCTTTTCACCCCCACCTGCGCAAGGGGTGATCAAAAAAAATTATAGATTTTTCTCTTTCCGGTATACAGTCTGGGTGCGGTCGGGACCCGTAGAAACCAGCGTAATGGGCACCTGGAGCTCGGCTTCCAGGAATTTTATGTAGGTATCGAGCTCGGCCGGCAAATTTTGTTTCGAAACTCCGTTGGAATTCAGATCGGTGCTCCAGCCCTTTAATTCTGTATAAATCGGCGTAATTTTTTCGTTCACCAATTCATACGGCACCATATCGGTGATGGATCCGTCGGCTAACTGGTATTTTGTACACGCTTTTATGGTCGAAAAAATGCTGAGCACGTCGGCTTTCATCATCAAAAGTTGTGTGACACCGTTGATCATGATGGAATATTTGAGCGACGGAATATCAATCCATCCGCAGCGACGAGGTCTTCCCGTGGTGGAACCAAATTCTCTTCCCTCCTTGCGCATCAATTCGCCTTCATCGTCCATGAGTTCCGTGGGGAAAGGTCCGCTTCCCACGCGGGTGCTATACGCCTTAAAAATACCGTATACTTCACCAATGTGTCGCGGGGCAATACCGAGACCGGTACACGCTCCGGCGGTTACGGTGTTTGAGCTTGTTACAAAAGGATAGCTTCCAAAATCGATATCCAACAAAGCACCTTGAGCGCCTTCTGCCAAAATGGTGGCACCGGCCTTTAATTCTTTATTGAGAAAATATTCGCTTTCGATCAGGTTGAATGTCTTCAGCGATTGAATGGCCTCTAAAAACTGTTCCTTCAGTTCATTCCAATTATACTGAATGTCATGATCTTTCAGGATCTTAAAATGGATGTCGGTGAGCTTGTTGAACTTCTCCTGGAATTTATCCGAAAGAATATCGCCCACGCGCAATCCCTGGCGGCCGATCTTGTCCTGGTAGGTGGGGCCAATGCCTTTCAGCGTTGAACCGATCTTATCGTCTCCCTTCGCTTTTTCGTAAGCCTGATCGAGCAGACGGTGCGTGGGCAGGATCAACGTGGCTTTCTTCGAGATGAAGAGGTTGGCGTTTACATTCAGATTATACTTCTGAAGTTTTTCTATTTCTGTCTTAAATACAAAGGGATCCAGCACGACGCCGTTTCCGATGATGTTCTTCGTCTTTTCGCGAAAGATGCCGGAAGGAATTTGATGCAACACATGTTTGATGCCGTCGAACTCCAGCGTATGGCCTGCGTTGGGACCGCCCTGGAATCTTGCCACTACATCGTATTGGGGCGCCAATACATCCACGATCTTTCCCTTGCCTTCGTCACCCCACTGAAGGCCCAATAATACATCTACCTTAGACATCTCCTGATTCTTAAATTTTCTTGGATTACTTAATCACTTCTGCTTCCGTCTGAACGATTTGAAAAATGGCGTTCAGTTTCGTGATCACCAATAATTTCTGGACGCTTTCGGAGGGTTTCATCAAATACACTTCTCCGCCCTTGTTTCTGAACTTGGTGAGAATGGTAATGAGCACCCCAATGCCGCTGCTGTTGATGTAGCGGAGACCCGAGATGTCGACAATGCATGTCAACGCTTTTTGCTGGATCGCATCGGTCACCACTTCGATTACCGAGGCGCCGGTGTCTTCTCCGATGAGATCGCCGGACAGCCTCAGGATGAGGCTATTGTTCTTTATTTCGTGTTTGAAATTCATACTCCATTTAAGTTGTTGTGGGCGGCGGCTTCCCGCTTGTTCTCACAATTCACCCGCGTGCACGAAGCGTACAATATGAGTGAATGGTGCACGACGTTGAAATGCAGGATCTCCTCCACCGTGTTTTGTATGTTCTGGATCCGCGGGTCGCAAAACTCCACGACTTTGTGGCATTCCGTGCAGATGAGGTGGTCGTGTTGCTTGTAGCCGTAGGACTTCTCGTATTGCGCCAGGTTCTTTCCAAACTGGTGTTTGCTCACCAGGTCGCACTCTACCAGCAGGTCCAGCGTGTTGTAGACGGTGGCCCGGCTCACGCGGTAGTTCTTGTTTTTCATGCTGATATACAGGGATTCCACGTCGAAGTGGCCGTCGCGGGAATAGATCTCTTCCAGGATCGCATAGCGTTCCGGGGTCTTGCGCAGCTCCTTATTTTCCAGGTAGGCTGTGAAGATTTTCTTTACCTCGTCGTATATCTTGGTGTTGAGTGCCATTTGAAATAACGGGCAAAGATAGCAGGATAAAATAATTTACAGCCTATTCTTTTGAATCAAATCGGCTCACTTTTACCACGCCCTCTACGTTGCGCAGTTTCTCGATGAGTTGCTCCATATGCCGCGTATCGTTCAAATAAAGCATGATTTCGCCTTCAAAAATACCGGAATCGGTGTGGATAGACATGGAACTCATGTTCACCTTCAGCTCTTCGGAGATGATCTTGGTGACGTCGTTGATGAGGCCGACGCGGTCGGTGCCCAGGATCTTGAGGCCGGTGAGGAACGCCACTTCGTGCTGGGAGGTCCACTTGGCCTTTACCACCCGGTTGCCATGGTGAGAGAGCAATTCGGGGGCATTCGTGCAGTTGGTGCGGTGTATTTTTATGCCTTCATTGACGGTGACAAAACCAAAAACATCGTCGCCGGGGATCGGCGTGCAGCATTTGGCCAGCTTGTAATCCACCACATCCATGTCCTCGCCAATCAGGAGGATATCCTCATAGCGCCCTTTGGCCTGTTTTATTTCCTGCTCGATGGACTTGGCATCGGCCACCTGGGCATTGGGACGGGCCCTTATGGGCGATGCCGGCTTGTTTTCGGCGAATTTCTTGATGTCGGCCGAGGTGATGAAGCCGCGGCCCACTCTATAGTAGAGCTCGAAATTGGCGGGAACCTTGAAATATTCGCGCATTTGTTCCAGCAACTGCTGGGTGGGCTCTTCCTTGAGCTGGCGCAGCTTCCGGGCCAGGATTTCCTTGCCTTCCTCCGCCGATTTCCGTTTGTCTTCCTTCAGCTCGTCCTTGATCCGGGCCTTTGCCTTGGAGCTCACCACAAACCGCAGCCAGTCTTCGTGGGGCTTTTGTTTTTGGGAAGTGAGGATCTCGATCTGGTCGCCGTTCTTCAACACATAGTTGATGGGCACCAGCTTGTTGTTGACCTTGGCACCGATGCATTTGGAGCCCACCTGGGTATGGATCTCGAACGCAAAATCCAGCGCCGTAGCCCCATAGGGCAAGGTTTTGAGTTCTCCTTTCGGGGTAAAAACAAATACTTCTTCGCTAAAGAGATTGCCGCGAAAATCGTCCACGAAGTCCAGGGCCGAGTGGTTGTTCTGTTCCAGCAGGTCGCGGACGCGGGCGAGCCATTTTTCGAGGTTGGATTCGGCGGTGGTGTCACGGTCTTTATACTTCCAGTGGGCAGCATAGCCCTTTTCGGCAATTTCGTCCATGCGCTTGCTACGGATCTGGACCTCCACCCACTGGCCGTTCTTGGCCATTACCGTGGTGTGCAGCGACTCGTAGCCGTTGGATTTGGGCGTGCTGATCCAGTCGCGGAGCCGGTCGGGGTTGGGTGTGTAATAGTCGGTGACAATGGAATATACCTGCCAGCAAAGCGCCTTTTCATACTCCACGGTGGTGTCGAGGATGATGCGGATGGCGAACAGATCGAACACCTCTTCAAACGGGATGTTCTGTTTTCGCATTTTGTTCCAGATAGAATAGATCGATTTGGGGCGGCCTTTGATCTCGTATTCGATCTTGAGCTTGTCCAACTCGTCTTTGATGGGCACCATGAATTGTTTGATGAACTTGGTGCGGACCGCGCGGGTGGCGTCGATGTTTTCGGCGATGCCGTTGTAGACGGGCCGGTCGGTAAACCTCAAATACAGGTCTTCCAGCTCGGTTTTCATGGCATTCAGTCCCAGGCGGTGGGCCAGGGGCGCGTAGAGGTATATGGTTTCGTTGGCGACCTTGAGCTGCTTGTTCCGGGGCATGCTGTCGAGGGTGCGCATGTTATGGAGGCGGTCGGCGAGTTTGATGAGGATCACCCTGACGTCGTCCGACAGGGTGAAGAGCATTTTCCGGAAGTTCTCGGCCTGCTGGGAGGTGCCGTACTCGAACACACCGCGGATCTTGGTGAGGCCGTCGATGATGCGGGTGATCTTTTTGCCAAACATCTTTTCGATGTCGGTCAGCTCGATGTCGGTGTCTTCCACCACGTCGTGCATGAGGGCGGCGATGATGGAAGTGGTTCCCAGGCCGATCTCTTCCACGCAAATTTCGGCCACGGCCAGGGGGTGGAAAATGAAGGGCTCGCCCGACTTGCGTCGCATGTCTTTGTGGGCTTCCAGCGAGATGGTGAAGGCTTTCTTTATCAGCTTGGCATCGCCGTCCTTGAGGATGGGCTTGGCTTTGCGCAGTAATCTCCTGTAACGGTTAATGATCTCTTTCTTCTCCAGTTCGGCGTCTATTACCATTATTTACGGCAGATTTGGTGTGTTTGAGCGGTTTTTGTAAGTCGTTAAAAGTAAAAATGACTTTTTTCTGATAACAAATACAAACTATTTCTTATTTGTGAATATTCCATAAATTTGCGCCCTCCTTTTGCGGATGTGGCGTAATTGGTAGCCGTGCCAGACTTAGGATCTGGTGCCGAAAGGCGTGGGGGTTCGAGTCCCTCCATCCGCACCACTGAACCCTTGATGTTCGTTTCTTTAATCAGCACGGGCGTTGAGGGTTCTTGGTTTATCTGGTAAAACAATAAACAACTTAACTTTGGAAATTACATTAGACAAAAAGAACAACACCGAAGGTTTAATTAAAATTAAATTAACCGAAGGTGATTATCAACCCAACGTTGAAGAAAAAGTAAAAGATTACGCTCGCAAAGCAAACATCAAAGGTTTCCGTCAAGGAAAGGTTCCTACCGGCGTGATCCGGAAAATGTTTGGCAAATCCATCCTCGTGGACGAGATCAATCATCTGCTTTCGCACAAGCTTTCCGACTATATCAAAGAAAATAATCTCAAGATCCTCGGCGAGCCGCTGCCAAACCAGGAAAAGGCGTTGACCATCGACTGGGATGTTCAAAAGAATTTTGAGTTCGAATACCAGATCGGTATGGTGGATGATTTCCCGTACGAACTTTCTTCCAAAGTGAAAGTACCATCGTACCCGATCGAAGTGGACCAAAAGACCATCGACGAAACCGTGAGCGATCTGAAGAAGCGTTTTGGCAAAGTGAACTATCCCGAAGTGAGCGAAGCCGACGACAACTTATTCGGTCCCCTGAAAACTGCTGAAGGTGATTTTGCCCGCGAGCAATCCTTCATCGCCGTTGAGAAAGTAGAGAAGAAAGAGCAGAAGAAATTTATCGGCGCGAAGAAAGGCGATGCCATCGAGTTTGATATCGACAAAGCTTTTGGCGACGACAACCTGAAAGCCCAAGTGCTGGGATTGTCACCCGAAGAAGCAAAAGCGGTGAAAGGAAAATATATTCTTACCGTGGAGACCATCAGCCGCACCGAGCCCGCCGAATTGAACATCGAATTGTTCGACCGCGTGTTTGGAAAAGATGTTGTGACCGACGAGGCAGGATTTATTGCCAAGATCAAGGAAACGATCGGCGAGAACTACAAGCGCGAGTCCGACCACTTCCTGGAGCACCACATCGAAGATCATTTCGTGGCCAACACGTCCATTAACCTACCCGACGATTTCCTGAAAGCCTGGTTGAAATCCAGCAGCCAGGGTCAGGTGACCGACGAGGTGCTGGGCCAGGAATTTGAAGCCTACAAACGCGGTCTGAAGTGGGACCTGGTGAAGAACCGCATCGCCGACGACAACAAGATCACCGTGGAAGCCGACGAGGTTCGCGCCAAAGCCAAAGACCTGATCATCTCGCAGTTTGGCGGCCACGCATTTGCTGAACAGCTCGGCGACAAGCTCGACGCCATTGCCGACAACTATCTGCAGAACGAGAATGGCCAGAACTTCATGAAGCTCTACAACCAACTGCGTTCGGAGAAGATCCTGAAATACATCCGCGAGCACATCACGGTACAAGAGAAGAAAGTGACCGTGGACGAGTTCAAGAAGATCGTCGAAGAACACAAGCACTAAGAAAATGGCACCCGGCTGGTCAGTGTCTGCCGGGGTACAATAAAATAATAAGTTTACACGACTATGGTTTTAAGGCAACTTAAAACCATTTTCTTTTTAAGCGGGTTATAGGGTTGTATTTTAGCATCAGGATGCCTATGATTGTTCTACCGGCGAGCAAGCACGCCGGCATCCTACCTCAAAAAAAATCGTATCATAAACCTCAAATTATGGACTATAACAATGAATTCAGAAAGTATGCTGTTCACCACATGGGCATGAGCGGCAATACGATCGACAGTTACGCACAAAAAATCCAAAACATGACCCAGTACGTCATCGAAGAGCGTCCTGGGAATTTCCGCGCCATCGATGTGTTTACGCGGCTTATCTCTGACCGGATCATCTTTTTAGGCATGGGCATCGACGACCAGATCGCCAACCTTATCACGGCCCAATTGCTGTTTTTGGAGTCGTCGGACCCCAAGAAGGACATTATTATGTACATCAATAGCCCGGGTGGGTCAGTTTATGCCGGTTTGGGCATTTACGACACCATGCAATATGTGAACCCCGACGTAGCCACCATCTGTACGGGTCTGGCTGCCTCCATGGGCGCCGTGTTGCTCACCGCCGGTGCGGCCAAGAAAAGATCGGGTCTGCCCCATTCCCGCATCATGATCCACCAGCCCATGAGCGGCATGCAGGGTCAGGCGTCGGACATGGAAATCAGCCTGAAACAAACGTTGGAGGTGAAAAAAGACCTGTATAACATCATCGCCAAGCACAGCAACCAGAAGTACGAAAAGATCGAAAAAGACTCGGATCGCGACTACTGGATGCGTTCTTCGGAGGCCAAAGAGTACGGCCTGATCGACGAAGTGCTGGAGCGCAAAAAGATCTGATCCTTTTCGCCTCGTATCCGTTTCACACCGATGTGCCAAATATTCGCTACCTTTGTGGTGAGTTTGGCACATCGGTTTTATTTTAAAATCCTTTAAGTTATGGCTGAAGTTACCTGTTCATTTTGCGGCAGAAGCAAGAAAGACGTTGACCTGATGATCTCCGGCATCCATGCGCACATTTGCGACAAGTGCGTCACCCAGGCAAACCAGATCCTGGGCGAGGAAAAGAAAAGCAAGACCGAAGCCGGTTTCTCCCCCAATTTCAAACTCATCAAACCCATGGAAATCAAGAAGTTCCTGGATGAGTACGTGATTGGCCAGGACGAAGCCAAAAAGATCATGTCGGTGGCCGTCTACAACCACTACAAACGGTTGATGCAACGGAAACTGGACAGCGATGTGATGATCGAGAAATCGAACATCATCATGGCCGGCGAAACCGGTACCGGGAAAACCTACCTGGCCCGCACCCTGGCCAAACTGCTGCAAGTGCCCTTCTGTATCGCCGACGCTACCGTATTGACGGAAGCCGGCTATGTGGGCGAAGACGTTGAAAGTATCTTAACCCGTCTGCTCCAGGCGGCTGATTATAATGTGGAAGCGGCCGAACGCGGAATTGTCTATATCGATGAGATCGACAAGATCGCGCGCAAATCGGACAATCCTTCCATCACCCGCGATGTGAGCGGTGAAGGCGTTCAACAAGCTTTGTTGAAATTGCTGGAAGGCACGGCGGTGAACGTTCCCCCTCAAGGCGGACGGAAGCATCCCGATCAGAAAATGATCACCGTGAATACAGAGAACATCCTGTTCATTTGCGGCGGTGCGTTTGAAGGCATCTCGCGCTTCATTGCCAACCGTTTGAATACACGGCCGCTGGGCTTTGTGGCGGGCAGCGACAACGCGCATCCTGGATTAGACAAAGACAACTTGTTGCAGTTCATCACGGCTCAAGATCTGAAGAGTTTTGGTTTGATCCCTGAGTTGATCGGACGCCTTCCCGTAGTTTCCTTCTTGAATCCTTTGGATAGTGAAGCGTTGCGGAAGATCCTGACCGAACCGAAGAACGCTTTGATGAAGCAGTATAAGAAGTTGTTTGATATGGAGAACATCGAGCTGGAGTTCAAAGATGGCGCGATTGATTTCATTGTCGAGAAGGCAATGGAGTTCAAGTTGGGTGCGCGCGGTTTGCGCAGCATCTGCGAAGCGATCATCAACGATGCCATGTTCGAGTTGCCTTCGGAGAAGAATTTGGATCGCCTGGTGATTACACGGGCGTATGCAGAGGAGAAATTTAGCAAGTCGCAATACAGCAAGTTGAAGGTGGCGTAGCAGTCATCTTACCGCATAGAGAGGGAAGCGTGTTTCTTGAAACCAGCTTCCCTTTTTTTTTAAAACCACCACGCATGAGATTCCTTTTGAACACCGCCGTATTCCTGGTGCTGGCCTATCTCCTCGTTGTTTTGTTGGCCTTCTTGTTGCAAAAGAAATTGCTTTTTTATCCCACCAGGCTTCCCTGCGATTTCAAATTCCGCACCGATCGCAGACACGAAGAAGTTTTTCTGAACACATCCGACGGCGAAAAGATCGACGGGCTGTTTTTCTCTGCGCCCAGCGACAAGGTAATATTGTGTTTTCATGGCAATGCAGGAAGCCTCGAAGATTGGCAATTTGTTTGCGACGACTTTGATTCAACGGGCTTTAACTTTTTCGTTGTCGACTACCGTGGCTATGGAAAGAGCACCGGCAACATCTCGGAAGCGGGCTTTTACAAAGATGCACAGGCGGCTTATGACTTCTTGCTGGCCAGAGGCTTCGAGGCCGACCATATCGTGGTGTACGGACGATCGATCGGCTCGGGTGTCGCTGTTCACCTGGCGACCCATCGGCAAATCGCGGCATTGATTTTGGAATCGCCTTATATAAGCGTTGAGAAATTGGCAACGGAAAAATATCGTTATCTTTTTCCAACGCTCTATCTTCGTTATCATTTTGACAACCTAAGCAGGATCAACGCCGTGAAGGCCCCGTTGCTAGTGATCCACGGCCGGCGCGATGACCTCATTCCCTTTCCACATGGTCAGGCGCTGTACGATGCGTTCGACGGTAAGAAGCAATTGATTGCTGTGGACGGTGGTCATCATAACGATTTGAGCAGATCTCCACAGTTCCTTCCGGGGATTCTCAGCTTCCTGCGCGCGAATGTAGCGCGATGACCCGCGTCACAGACGCCATACCACACAAAATTGACTAGGATTTGAAGCGATTTCTAAAAGATTGTTTCACTCCCTGATGAACGCCTGCATAGAAAACCAGGCTCTTGCCCTTTGTCACCTGGATGAAGGACCTTACTTTGGAATGGAGATCGTTTCGAATGATCCACCGATAGGCTGTCCTCTTAACTTTTGGGAAATTTTTCTCCAATTTCTCTTTGATCACCTTGGTAACAATTTCGAAGACGATGAACCCAAACACGATCGATATGATCCATTCCAGTTGGTGAAAGGTCTCTTTGTTAACGATCGTCTTTTTTGCCGTCAGTCCCCACAGATTTTTGATGCTCCGGGTTTCGAAGAAATGGGAGACCAGGCCGGTTGCCGAGACGCCGATGAGGAAGCCGGCGAAATTGCCTGTGAGCTGGTCATACAAGTATCGTAAGACGGTTTTCAGACTGATGTTTTTCATGGGGAATGCGACGTTGAATGCTCATAAAGTAATAGCAATATCACCGTTGAATTACTTTAGATTATTTCAAATTCTTACATGCCTTTGAAAAGAAGAAATGACTGGAGGGGAGGAAGGCCAAGACATCCGGGAGAAATCCGGTGTTTGCTTCTAGTCTGGTATTGCAAGGGACAACTGGTCGCCACCACGCTGGAAAGCGATCGTCTTCAAAAAAAAGAGGACGGGCACTCGGCCCGTCCAGTGAAATATCGTCATTACTTCTCCAACGAATTGTATTCGTTTCTTATCCCTTCACAAATTCTGCATTGGTGTTAATTTCTACTTCATCGCTTACCACGGCTCCAGGCGTAGCGGCACCGATGGCAAAATCAGAGCGCTTTATGATCCCGCTTACTTTGAATCCGGCGATGGTCTTTTTTGTGTAAGGATGGACGGCCGTTCCGTTGAAGGTCACATCCAGTTCGACTTTTTTGGTTACCCCGTGCATCGTCAGGTTGCCTTCCACCTTATATTTTTTGTCGGCTACTTTTTTAAAGGAGGTACTCTTGAAGGTGAGCGTTGAAAATTTCGCTACGTCGAAAAAATCGGGGCTCTTCAGGTGGCCATCGCGCTGGTCGTCGTCGGTATTAATGGAGTTGATGTCGGCGGTCAGTTCGATCACGGCGTTTGAGAAATCGTCCTGCGCCGAGGTGATCTTGGCGTCAAACGATTTGAAATTGCCTTCTACATTCGAGACAAGCAAGTGGGTTACGCTGAATCCCAGTTTAGCATGCGATTTATCCAGTGACCAGGTTTGTCCAAAGGACACCTGAGATGAAAGCGATAGCAAAAGGACGAAAAATGCAATGTTCTTTTTCATAAATACGTTTTGTTTTTTTAGTGGCCCAAAACTATCTACATTTGCTATACATAAGTAACCACTATACTAAAGTATACCGGTATACTTCGGTATAGCAACTGTAAAAAAACAAAGTGCATGGGACGAATATCAGAACTGGAACAGGTAAAAAAATGTTCGACAACGTTTGTGTTAGCGGTGAATGACACCCTGAACGTCATCAACGGCAAATGGAAGTTGCCCATTATCGGATCGCTGCATTTTGGAAAAAAACGGTTTAAAGAGCTTGCCCGGGAGATCCCCAAAATAACGCCCCGCATGCTTTCAAAAGAATTGAAAGACCTCGAGGCTAACGGCGTCGTCACCCGAACCGTACATGGCACGATCCCGGTGACGGTGGAGTATGAATTAACCAGATCGGGCGAATCGTTTAATGAAGTGTTGGATGTGATGGTCAAATGGGGTCTTCAGCACCGAAAAAATTCCATGGGTAAACGTTAAGGCTACTTTGTCACTCCCGACCCTTACTTAAGTAAATTTATATTTTTACGTTTGGAGCGAAATCCCCATTATCTTTTAAGATAATCGGCAAAATCGCGCGAATTGATCTGTGGAATTGAGCATAAAAATACCCACCGCGTAGAAAAAAATGCGCACTGAACACTTTCAGGGATGGGCACCCATCCGCAGCGTTATTGATCCATCATGATGAAACTAGTCCGTGGGAAACAGCGAGACGTAAAGTTGTCGCTGCCAGGCACCCTTGCCTTCAATTTCCTTCATGAAGGGGTTTACAAATTTTGATGTGAACGGAAGGACGCTCTCGATTTCAGAAAACTTCAAGGCCGTGCAATTGATCATATGGCCTGTTGCGTCGAAGGGGGCCAGTAAAAAGAGCAGTTCGTTGTCCAGGATGATCTCTTTGACCACGGTGACCAAAGTTGGGGGATCGAGTCTTGGGGAGGTTATGCCGATCATGGAATTATTTTCCTTGCTGGTGAGAAGGCTTGACAAGACTTCTTTGGGTTCTTCGCAAAATCCGAGGGTTTCGGTCATGGGTGGTAATTAAGAGAAGCACGGCAATTTTAGAAGGATTGGACTTACTACTGTAAAAAATGTGCCAAGTATGCTGTTGCCTTCCGTTGATCCTTCGATAAGGGGGAGTACCGCCTTGTTTTTTCGGGGTTTGGGGCGCTGGGGCAGATGCAGGAATGTGCGGGTAACAGGCGTTAGGATGGTGAAAACGAACCCGTCCCGGTGATCTAAATTTTCCGAAAGATCTTGGCTTCCTCGTCAACCAGTAAAAATTTTTTGTTATTGATGAGGTGATTCATCGTGTCAAAAAAACCGATGATCAAATAGCCGCCCGGGGTTAAGGCATCATAGAACTTATCGAGCAATTTTTTTTTGGCGATCGCATCAAAATAGATCATCACGTTCCTGCAAAATATAATGTTAAAATGCCTTGGCGTCGAATCAGTGATCAGGTTTTGATACCGGAAGACAACGTGTGCTATCAAATCTGGATCCATGGTGGCATACTTTCCATCGGCGGTGAAGTATTTTGAAAAATCCAGATGGCTATTAAACTGCCGATAATTTGCTTCATTCTCAATCATCTTGATCTTATGATATACCCCGCTTCTGGCCTCTTCCAGCGCCGCGGTATTAAAATCGCTCGCCAAGGCTGTGGTCTTCCCTTGCCATCCCGATTCCTTTAAAAGAATTCCAAGCGAATAGACCTCTTCCCCCGTTGAGCACCCGGCATGCCAAACAGAAACCGAGGGCCGCGCCTTAAATTCCTCTGTTAACAAGCCGCTTAGGTTTCTCCAAAGAACAGGGTCACGAAACATGGAGGTCATTCCGACACTGATCTCATTCATAAAACCATGAATGAACCCCGGGTCACGCAAAAATCTTACCCATAGATCATGGATGCTGGACAGATCGAAGAGGCCCATCACGCGGATAATCCTACGCCGCAGGGACTTGCGCTCATAGCAGGTGAAATCGATACCATAGCGCGTGAGAATGCTTTGCACCAACGATTGTATCTCTTCTTCACTTACATTTTCAAGGGGCATACTACATGGCTGCTAAAACAGATACTCTCTCCTTCGCTTCCTTCACAAAAATCACAACCACCTTCGTAACTTTCCCTTCCGGGTTCCGGATCACCGAAAGCGTTGCTTCATAAGACATTTCCCGGCCCGGTGTGACGAGCGGAAGTATGACCGTTGAAAATTCATCCATTAAAGCCTCACCTTGTTTCTTCCCCCAGGCAAAGTGATAATACGGCGAAATGAAATCCAACATCGTTTTATTCTTAAGCTCCAGTCGAGATACCCCGAACAATTTCAAGGCTTTTTCATTGGCGGTCTTGCAGGAAAATTGTTCGTTAAACTCAACGACGGGAAGCGTCAATTTCAAGGCGTGGACCATCCCGTTCAAATCGTTCATCTTCTCTTTCTCTTGCGTGGTGAACTGGGCAAACATCACAATCTTTTTTGGGGCATTCCCCCGGACAACAATCGGGTTGAAGGTTCCTGTCAGCCACAATTCTCTCCCAGACCGGTCTTTCATCTTGAACTCGCCTGAAAACGATTTCCCGAGCCTGAGGCTCTCCCACATCACTTCCACCGTTTGATCATGTCCCATCAAGAGTCCGGAGCTCTTTCCGACGAGCTCGGCCAATTCAAAGCCCATCACTTTCAGAAAAATATCGTTGGCTCCCTTCACGGTTCCCGCAATATCAAACTCGGCGGTTGCTAACGTCATATCAATGGCGTTGACGATACCGGAAAGTTCAGTTTGCTGATGCGTCATTGCCTCCTGGGCCGTGGCCAACTCCGCAAGATTTCGCTTCGTCTCTTCCTCTCTCGATTGCAGCTCCTGAGTAAGCGCATTCGACTCTTGTAAAAGCGCCTGCGTACGCTGAATGCCTTTTATCGAGGCTATTTCAGACGCAATATTTTTACATACGCTCTTTAAAAATTGCACCTGGTGGGGTTTCATCACTTCAAAGAAGGCCAGTTCAATGGCGCCGCAAAAGACATCGTTGACCATCAAGGGCGCGATCACAATGTTCCTAGGCGTCGCGAAGCCAAGGCCTGAAGTAATTTTTATGTAGTCCTTCGGCACATCCGTGATGAAAATGTAATCTTTCTCGAGCATGCACTGCCCCAACAACCCCTGCCCTTCAAAAACTCTTCCTTCTACGAACTTTCGTTTCTCGTATGCATAACACGCCGTTAATTCCAAATATCTTGCGCCTTCTGAATTCTCATATTCAATAAATAATGAACCCTGATTGGCGTTGGTGTATTTCACCAAATGGCTGATGACCTGGTTGCCGAATTCCGCCATTTCCGTCTTACTTCGTAATAGTTCACCAAACCGAGCAAGGCCCTCGCTGATCCACGCACGCTTATCCTCTTCATCTTTTATGCGCAGCATCTCGGCGCGAATGTTTAGCAGGGCTTTTCCGATGGCATCGTTTGCCATGCCATCGCCGGCCAATGTTGTGTTTGATAGATTGGCGATCAACGCTGCCGTGACCTCTAACTTCTTATGCAACAGGTCCTGATTCTGTCGCAAACGCGCGAGATTATTGAACGACCACCGGGAATATTGCTTTTCCTCCTGATTCAATGTCTTGTCGGATCTTACCAATAATTCGAAGACATATCCCACCCCGCTGTTGAGTATGAGCACTACCGATAACAACATCACCATATCGAAGCCCACCGCCACCCAACGATAACTGACAGGGTTCCCAGCCAAACACATCACCCCAGTGCCTGCAAAAGCAGCCAGGAAGAAAATGCAAGCGGCTATTATTCTGCCTTTCATATTTTCGTTGCTGGCACTAATTCAAAGATCTTATTACTCATTTTCCAAATAAACTGTGGATGAGCTCTTCCCCTTTTTTCAAACTGGAAAGTAGTATTGGAAAAAATAATGCTCGACGGATTGTCCTTGTTCACTTCACCGTCCATAAATTTCTGTAAATCCCGGGAGTGTATTTTTGTCAACTGCGGCACATCGCCATAGATCTCAAGACCAAGCGCATTGGATAGCTCGGAGATTACCGAAGCCGACATGATATTGTCCATTTCCAACAGAAAAGCTTCCTTCAGTACCGTATCGTCCACATTCAAACCGACAGCTCTGAATATTTCAAGGGTCTCATCCTGATTAAAAATCAAAAAACTCTTTCCGGATATTTCCCCGATAATCTGGGTGACCAGTATATATAATTCGCCTTGCTCTTCCGACATACACGAAAAATTATCATCGTGGCGAATAAGAATGGATTGAGCACTGCTGATGGTAACCTGTTTATGGATCAGTTTTGAAAAAGATGTTGCAGCTCTTTCAAAACCGGTGTTCATCACATGGATCAAGAAATTCTCACGGTTCCGACTATCCATAGTCTGTCTAGTTTAAGTTGAAATTCTTAGAAGATTTATGCTGCGTGGAGAGGCTAAATATAAAATTCAGCACATACGGTACGTTCAGCACAAGGCACACATTACCACTACCCAGGATCGTAAAGCCACTGATAAACTTTATCCGGTCAACCGGCTTCATCAAGGGTTTCTCGACAATTTCCTTTTGCTGCAGCAGTTTATCTACCACAATGCCTACGGTTCGATTATTAAAATTCACCACCACAATTTCCAGCTTCGTTTCGGGGTGGATATCGTCGAAAGTGGCTTGAAAAACGTTGGCGTTGCCACCTGATTTTTCAGCGGGCTGCTCAAAGACATCATTCAAAAAAACAACGGCAATATTTTTGCCCAAGTGCGTAGCCACCAATCCCCCGCCCGCTTTGTGAATGTCGGTCTTGTAAAGGGAAATAACCGATTCCGTGTAAGCGAGTGGTATGGCATATACTTCATGTTTCAATTCAAACAACAACGACGATTTCACGGCCATGGAAGATGGGAGTGTCAGTTGGATGACGGCTCCTTTTCCATCCGTACTGGCCAGGCGGATGGTTCCTCCGATGGAGTCCAGCGTTTTCTTCACCACGTCCATGCCAACGCCCCGGCCGGAAATGGCCGTTACTTCGTCCATGGTTGAAAATCCAGGTTCGAAGATGAGCATGCTCAAATCGCTATTACCCAGTTTTTCAGCATCTTCGGCTGTAATCAATCCCTTACTGATGGCTTTGGCTTTGATCCTTTGATAATTCAATCCTCTTCCGTCATCGCTAATTTCAATGCGCACGGCATCCGTTTCGCTGCGGGCGCTGAGCGTTATCACGCCGTCTTTTGGCTTGTTCCGTTTCAATCGTTCCTCGGGTTCCTCAATGCCGTGGCCGACACAATTCCGGATCAAGTGAATCAATGAATCGCTGATCACCTGCAACACGTTTCGGTCAATTTCGGTGTCAGTTCCTTCCAGCTTTAACACCACATCCTTACCCTCCACGGAGGCCGCATCCCGCACCACGCGATGGAACTTATTAAAGAGAAATCCAACCTGAACCAGGCGCACATCCATGACCGAATATTGAAGATCCGAACTGATTCTACTCAACCGTGCATATTCATTCGAAGCACGCAAACCGCTTCCTGCCTGCGAGGCGAGTATTCTGTCCTTTTCAATAATTAATTCCCCGACCAGGTTAAGAAGATTGTCAAGCTTGCGAACCGGGACCTGCACCAGGTCGGAAAAAGAAATTTTGCTGTCTGACTCACCTGGAGCCGCTTCGTCCGACAGGAATGAAGCTTCATCACTTTCAGGCGATTCCTGCGTAAACGCATTGTTGGCGTTACCCTCTACATACTGGACTTCGGCTGTGCGCTCTTTTGCGCGTTTGATCAATACTTCTAATTTGGTTTTTATCCCTTTATATTTTACTTCGGTTTTATCTTTAATGCCGTTGATGAGGCCGCCCAGTATGTCTACTGCTTTGTACATCGAGGTAAACAGATTTTCGTCCAATGCAATTCTCCCATCGCGCACTTCGCCAAACAAATCTTCCAAAACATGCGCTATTTCATAGATCCCTGTAAAGCCCATTCCGGAAGCGTTTCCCTTCAAGGTGTGCGTGATGCGGAACAAAGCATGAATTGTATTTTTGTCACTTTTATTTCTCTCCAAGTGAGTCAGCAAACGGTTGATCTCTTCGAAATTATCCATTGCCTCTGCCAGAAAAATCTCTTCGTATTCGTCTTCTTTATTTTTCATGTGCATTGATTTTTCGTTGGACTATAAACAGCTCACTATAAAACCTGGTATCTGTTTCAAACTAACGACCTGCTTCACGGCACCTCTTTCGATGGCCGCCTTGGGCATGCCAAACACCACAGACGACTCCTCATCTTGCGCAATCGTGTAGCCACCTTTTTCCTTTATTTTCAGTAGCCCCATGGTGCCATCCTTTCCCATGCCGGTGAGGACTACGCCGATCGAATGTTTACCATACGTCTCCGCTACTGATTCAAAGAGACAATCCACAGAAGGGTAGTTGAATTCGTTGTATTTCCGGCTCGTGAACGTAACCATCGGGGCTTTGGTGAGGTGATTTTTTTCTATGCGCATATTGGATTCGCCGGGCGCGATATAGATCACTCCACCTTTTACGGCCTCACCCTTGCGGGCCAGGCGAACCGGAAGGGGACTGTTTTCATTTAAGCGTTCCGTGAACGTCTCCAAAAACCGCGTGGGCATATGTTGAACAATGACCACGGGGATCTCTAAATTTTTCGGCAGATTATTGATGATGGCCTCAACGGCCCCCGGGCCACCAGTAGAAGCACCGATCACAATAATTTCATAGTTCAAGGCTTTACCAAAACTATGAACATGGCTATTCGCGTGGGCCTTCTGTTTTTCCCTCAGCAACGTGCAGTCGATCCGGGAGGCTTCTTTGATCAGATCCAATAAACGATAGTCACCCACCCGCAGCTGCTCCATGCCGGTGGGCTTGTCAATAAATTCAAAAGCACCATGCTTCAGTGCATCAAAAATCCGCGAGTCCGTTTTTTCCAGCGAACTCAGCAAAATAATGGGCTTGGGGCTGCTCTCCATAATGGCATTTATCACATACAACCCATCATAGCCAGGCATTACCATATCCGTAACAACAACATCTACCTTTAACTCTAATGCCATTGCAGCCCCTTGCTGCCCATTTGCTGCCACACCCACAAGTTCAATCGATTCATCGCCGTTAAGCATGTCGCCGATGACCTTTCGCATAAATGCCGAGTCATCAATCAGAACGGTTCGAATGCGAGTGACTGCCATGTAGGTTAGGCTTTGTTGATGGCTTCCACCAATTGATCGTTTGTGAAAGGCTTCACGATGTAGGCTTTGGCCCCAAGCCGCAATCCCTCATTTACAACAGACTCCTGGCCCACCGCGCTGATCATCACCACTTTTGATTTTAATCCTTCTTCCTGGTATACTTTTAAGATATCTGTTCCGATCATATCGGGAAGGATGTTATCCAAGGTGATCACATCCGGCTGCAACTCAAAAGCCAGATCAATTGCCTCTTCACCATTCGCAGCCTGCCCCACCACGCTGTACCCTCCCGATTCGAGAGCGTCTTTAATGAGCGTCCTCATGTACAAGGAATCATCAACGATCAATACACTCTTTGTCATGTTTAGTACGATTTTGTTAATAAATTCTACACTGATCATTTCCGGGTATGCGAACGCGCAGCTGTCCCGAACTGCTCCAGAACTTTGCCGTCCTTGAACAATTTCCGCCCACATCCAGGGCAGCAATAAAAATTCTATTTGCGATCAAACGGCTCACCACAGACTCCGAATTTCTCCGGCCGGCTTGCGTATTTACACCAATGACATTGGCGCCCCCAACAACTTTCGCCCGCAGCGAAGCGAGACTATTGCCATGCAGCCTAAACCGACTGAGCAACTCCTCTAGGGCCGCGGAGACACTATAAAACTTCGCGCAGTCGCCTGGCCCCCTCTCATTTTCTGGAAGAAGGATATGCGCACCACCCGACATGCCCGTGACCCGATCCTGAATAAAGAGACCGATGCAAGAACCCAATCCAAAGCAGGTATAGGTTGCCGGGCCTGGCGAAATGGCCACGTCACCAATCGTTAGTGTATACTCCATCATGCTGCCACCGCTGTTTTTTTCAGCGTGTTGGCCAACTCCTGGTCAATCACTTTGAAAATATCGATGAGAATGATCAGGCGATGGCCCGCTTTGATGATGCCTTTTATATAGTTCGTTTCGGCATTGGCATCATTAATAATACCCACTGACTCGTCTAGATCGGAAGCGTTTACCGAAACCGTATTGGGAACCTCATTCACGAGCAGTCCTAATTTCACATCTTCGCTTTCCACCACAAGGGTATACTTATTTCCCTGGTTTTGCACGGTGCTGGAAAGGTTGAACCGATCTTCCAGATCAAAAATCGCGATCACGTTGCCGCGGATATTGGCCACACCTTTCACATACGAAGGGGTTTGCGGCATTCGCGTGATCGTGGGGGTGATCACTACTTCTTTAATTTGATCGATGTGCAGTCCATATTCTTCATTGCCTAATTTGAACACCACGATCTGAAGCGAGCGCTGAGAACCGATTTTTTGTTTTTCTGTATGTATATCTTCCTTCATACGTATTGCTTTGAAACGACATAGGATTTAGCGGAAATGCCGGGCCAGGCGAAAAACCCGGCACCGGACCAACCGTTATTTCTTAAGTTTAAATTGCTGGATGCCGGCCTGAAGTTCAGCGGCAACGGCCGACAGTTCATCACCAGCCTTGGCGATCTCGGTCATGCCGCCACTCATTTGCTGACTGGAAGTGGCCACCTGTTGTGTGCCGGCTGCGGTTTCTTCCGATACCACCACGATCTGTTCGAAATTTTTTACAACGGAACCGATCGATTCCTTCTGCGCCATCGTGGCGGTCTGGATTTCTTTCGAAGCACCAAACGTCTCTTCGCTGGACTTGGCAATTTCCCGGAAAATTACTTCCGCCTCAACACTCGATTTATTTCCTTCCTTCACACTCGCCTCCATGGTTTCAATCGCCTTTCCCGCGGCTTGCGTATCGCGCTGCACATCGCTAATGATCTTTTCGATCTCGACAGCTGACTTCCGCGAATCTTCCGCCAACTTGCGTATCTCTTCCGCCACTACGGCAAAGCCCCTTCCGGCATCACCCGCGCGCGCCGCTTCAATGGCGGCATTCAGGGCGAGCAAATTTGTTTGACTGGCGATGTCGGTGATCACATTCAGCGTCCGGCCAATTTCTTCCGTACGTTTCGTGAGCACACCAATGGATTGGGATGTTTGTGCTGCTGATTCTTTTATGTCGCCCATGTTATTGACCAGCACTTTGACGGTA
Organism: Chryseolinea soli; assembly: GCF_003589925.1. Lineage (NCBI taxonomy): Bacteria > Pseudomonadati > Bacteroidota > Cytophagia > Cytophagales > Fulvivirgaceae > Chryseolinea > Chryseolinea soli. The sequence goes on from NZ_CP032382.1 coordinate 924,871, forward strand.
CGCATTCCCTGGTTGGAACCCTCAAGCCCTCGTTCGGCAGCTTTGTTGATCACGTTGGCTTTCTTCTCCATGTCATTCGCGGAAGACATCACGTGATTGATCAGCTTGGACGACTCATCGGTGCGTGAGGCCTGATCTTGTGCGCCTTTCGCCATTTGCGAAATGGCCGAGGCCACTTCGGTGGTATTGCGCTTCATATCATCCGTCTTCTTCTGTAGCAAATCGGAAGATTTGGCGACCACATCCGAGCCTTGACTGATATTGGCCAATACGTTGTTGAGGTTTACCAGCGTTTTATTGACCTCCGCCGTGAGTCCGCTGTTGTCCACGGATGTGTCGCAGCGCAAGCTCAGGTCACCTTTCGCCATCGCCTTAATTACGCGGATCACTTCTGTCATATCCAAAGCGTATTTCACTACCTTGACCGGTTTGCCATCCAAATCCACAATGGGATTGTACGAAGCCTGGAGATAGATCTCATCGCCTTGTCTGTTGACACGCGTGTAGGTTCCCACAAAAAATTCTCCTCTCCCCAGTGCATCCCAAAAATTTTTATACTCCGCGCTCTGTCCATGCTCTGTTGTCACAAACATGCGGTGATGTTTTCCTTTGACATCACTTAAGGAATAGCCAACGGTCTTTAAAAAGTTCTCATTTGCTGTAATGATCGTGCCATCCATGTTGAACTCTATAACCGCATTTGATCTGCCAATTGCCTCCAATTGTCCCTGGAAATCAATATTCTTCAATTTCTGACCGGTGATGTCATTGGCCAGCTTGATCACCTTGACGACGTTTCCCTTTTCGTCTTTTACCGGCGTATAATTCGCTTGTATCCAGACTTCCGAACCGTCCTTTGCTTTACGTTTAAATTCCCCTACCTGCGCATTGCCATTCCTCAAATTCGTCCAGAACTGTTCATACTCGCGAGAACTGGCGTAGGCAGCGTCACAAAAAATACGATGGTGCTTTCCCTCAATTTCCTCCCGTGAGTATTTGAGCGTTCTAAGGAACAGCTCGTTGGCCTTCATTACTGTGCCGTCATTGTTAAATTCGATGTATGCGGTGGATGCGTTGATGGCATTCATTTGCCCTTCCAACTCCTGCTGCTTCACGATTTGCTCGGTAATTACATACCGCACGCCAATATATTTAATGGGTTTCCCGTTGGGTCCCAACACCGGAGCGATTAACGCATCAACCCAATACGGACTTCCATCTTTCTTTCGGTTTTTTATTACGCCTCTGAAAATCTTTCCTTTACCGATCGTAGCCCACAACTCCTTGAAGACCGATTTTGGCATATCCGGGTGCCGGAACATGCTATGCGGCTGCCCGATACATTCTTCGCGGGTGTACTGCGATATTTCGCAAAGCAAATCATTCACGTAGATGATATCGCCTTTCAGATCAGATTCGGAAACCACGCAGGCCACGTTGATCTGATCCATGCGGCTTTTTAACTCACGCTGCAGGTTTTCAATTTCAAGTGTCGAGTTCTTCTGCTGGGTGATATCTTTGATGAAGGCTGTGAATTGAATTTCATCACCTACTTTCGTCTTGCTCAGTGAAAGATTGATCCAGAATCTGGTTCCATCTTTTTTTGTAGCCTCGAGGTCGCGCCCGATACCTACCACTTTGTTAACACCGGTATTTACGTTACTCTCTACATATTGGTCGTGTGCCCCCTGGTGTTCTACCGGAACGATCATTTTCACGTTTTTACCCATCACTTCTTCGCGGCTGAAGCCAAACATCCTCTCCGCCGAATCGTTATAGAAAATGATATTTCTTTGTGCATCGATTTGAACGACAGCATCTACGGCGGCACTGAGCGCTTGCACGTTCCGATCGGCCAGCTGTTGAATTTCCAGCAGGCGCTTTTGAAGATCTTCCACTAAAGAAGCACTTGCTCCGGTTGAAGAACCACCGCTTGCTCCATTTTCCTTTTCCTGGTACAAATTCTTGTTCATTTTCCTCGGTGTTTTAGATTTCGGTTTATTTGCGTTTCCTCGCTCTGGTTGAGTCGCTGTTAGTGTCCGCGCTGGACTGGTTTCTTCGTTTTCGACTTGTTCTGAATCCATGGTCGTCATCATTCGTTTAACTGACGTAGAACTTTCAAAACCGAAGCTCCAAGGCGCAGCATGATCTTCTCTTCTATCCAACTGTGATCCCAGACATCCATCGCTCCGATTTGAATAATCATGTTTTTTGCCTTTCTTTCTTAGTACTACATCATTTATTAAACCACTCCACTTTTTCATAAATGTATTGCGACCTGCGCGGAGAAACATTCCGAAGAATCTTGTATTTTGAATTCAGATGTTCTACGGACGCAAACTCAGTAGTTACACGTACCTAATGCTCTACCGCCTCATTTTTGAGCTGATTCTTTCTATTGATGAGTTTCCCCTTTAAACTATTGGGAATACAAACTTTAAACACGCTACCGAATCCAACTTCAGATTGCACAGAAATGTCCCCGCCCAGTTGCTCAATTCCTTCCTTAGCAATGTAGAGGCCCAACCCTGCGCCCCTCGACTGGCTGGAGGCTTTGTAAAACATGTTGAAGATCTGATCAAAATATTGGCGGGCGATACCGATCCCGTTGTCATGGACTTCAATGGTTACATGCTCCGGCACCATGTTCACCAGGATGTGAAGAAACGGCCGGACCTTGGCTGCATCCGAAAACTGAATAGCATTCCGTATCAGGTTTTCCAGTATGATCTCCAACCGATCCCGGTCGCTATAAAAGGCCGCCCCTCCCCGGATCACTATCTCCACATTCAAGCGATTGAAATTCTCATTATGGCGATGAGCATTGACAACCTTCCAGATCTGTGTATCGAATTCAATCTTTTCGCTGTGGATATTTTTGTACGTAGTTTTTGAGAAACTAATAATGTCGCGGATAATCGCATCGAGGCGTTCGGCGCTCAACTCGATCTTTTCAACGTACTCCATGACAGTCCGGTCGCTGGTGTGCAGTCGGGTCAGATTCACCAGACCCATGATCGACGTAAGAGGCGATCGCAAATCATGCGACGCACTGTAGAGAAACTTTTCCATCTGGCTGTTGATCTTGGCCAGCTGTAGATTCTTTTGTTCCAGGTTCCGCTCAAATTCTACCCGTTCAGAAATATCAAGGGCGGTCCAATGAAGAACCAGTTCTCCTATTTCATTGACCAGCTTCTGGGCATTTAACAATGCCACAATTTTCTTTCCGTTTAGCTTCTTAAAGTTAACGACATACTGCCGGACCTGCTCGCCACCCAACAATTTCCGCTTTATGCGTTGGTAATCATCAACGTTCACAAACAAATCAAAGACTGGAAAGTCTTTTGAGCTGTGGTCATTGCCAAACCCAAAACCATCAAAAAAAAGTCTGTTACCAAAAAGGATCTTGTCACCGGGGGAAGACCAAAAAATGATTTCAAATGTGTTATCAAAAAACAGTTTACCTGGGTTTTCCAATACAGGCGTTTGCCTTTTTGTCCCCCTGTCCACTTTGGATCTATTGATTCCATTTTTTTGATCCATGACGTATCCTCCTCCTTAGTTCACGCCAAGGTTGGAAAAAGGAAGACTTGGCTCAATACATGTTTTTATTGAATTACGATTCGTAGAACTACATAGGGGCAGTAGGCAAAACTACGTACGAATAGACGTGCTTATGTGAGAATATTTATCTGTCGCGCTTTCTTAACCAGTTCAATGGAATTTTTTACTGCAAATTTCTTCATGAGATTTGCCCGATGGGTTTCCACCGTACGGGGACTGATGAATAACTTGTCGGCCATTTGCACACTGGTGAGCCCATCATCAATGAGCTTGACAATTTCTATTTCACGGGCAGTAAGTTTGATATCCTCGTGGCGTTCTTTCTTCTTCACTACGCCCCGTTTGTATTTATTGAGGATTACTTTATGTACTTGTTGGCTAAAGTATGTTTTGCCTTCTAAAATGGTATGAACGGCATATTCCAGTTCCTGCCCGCTTTCATTTTTCACCACATATCCTTTCACTCCATTTTCGATGCAACGGCCTACATAATCTTCATCATCATACATCGAAAGCATCAGTATGTTCGCGTTGGCATCGAATGCCAGGATCTTTTGCGTCACTTCCATGCCGTTCATATCGGGAAGAGAGATATCCAGGATGATCAGATCGGGTTTTAATTCTTCATATAGATCGATAGCCTGACGCCCATTCTCCGCCTCCCCTACAATCGTTATGTCTTTGGACTCTTTTAGCAAATTCTTCACGCCGGCCCGAATCATGGCGTGGTCATCGGCCAACATTATTCTATGTTTTTTCATATCGGTTTAGTTGGGGTGAACAGGTGTTTCGATCATAACAATGGTGCCTCCCTCAGGGCCTGGTTTAACGGAAAGTTTACCTTGCAGAATTTCTGCACGGTCGCGCATATTTACTAATCCACTGTGATTGCGATCATCTTTTGCTGGACAGATGCCTTTTCCATTGTCTTCAATACTGAGGCGAACGGCTTGTGGTCTTTCGCTCAACCGCACGGTAATGGAACTTGCGTGAGCATGCTTGATGGCATTGGTTACCGCTTCCTGCGCTATTCGATACAAATTCACCTTATGGGCCTGTTCCAGCGGCACGGGAACGCCCATAGATTGAAACGAAATGGGGATGTTCACAGTTTCGTTCATTTGTCTGCACATCGATCTCAAACAGGTAGCCAGGTCAAAATCCTTTAGCTTGGAAGGCAAAAGATTCTCGGAGATCCGTATGGATTCCATGATCGCTTCATCCAATAACTGGTATAGATCCTGCGCCGTACGTTTGTCCGTCACCAATACATTCACGTTCATTTTCACAGCATTTAATATCTGACCTAATCCATCGTGCAGGTCTTTGGCGATGCGGCTTCTCTCTTTTTCCTGCCCCTCGATGAGTGCGCTGAGACGCTGTTTTTCAAAGTCTTTTGCCATCTTTTCGTTGGCTCGCTTCTCCGACAAATCCTTAAAGATCATGACCAAACCAATCCGCCTGCCCCGCGCGTCGATAACCGGGCTCAAACTTCCTTCCCCGATGGGGATCCACACATTTTGCCGGGATCCCAGCAGCAAGCCTTCAGGCAGGGCATTGTGCTGAGAAACGATGTCGCATTGAATGGGGTTAACCGGGAATTCACCGGTGGCTTCATTCCGGAGGTGCATAATGTCAGCCACATTCCTTCCAAGGGCATCTGGCAATGCGTAGCCGGTGATGGATTCTGCCTTGGGGTTCAGGTAGGAGATGGTGTACTGGTCGTCTATGATCACAATCGCATCGCTGATCGATTTGACCGTTGCAAAATATTTTTCTTCGCTTTGTCTGAGTTTCGATTCGATCTCGTGTTTATAGAGTGCCATTTCAATTACCGTGAAAATCTCCCGGTCTTCAAAAGGCTTTGTCAGATACCCGTAGGGCTCGGTAATTTTCGCCCGCTGTATAGTGTCCCTATCCGTCAGCGCCGTAATGTAAATAACCGGCAAGTTGAATCTCGATTTTAAGATGGAGGCGGTTTGAATGCCGTCCATTTCTCCATTGAGCATAATGTCCATCAAAACTAAATCCGGGCGGCTATGCTCGGCATACTCAATCGCTGCACTTCCGGAATCAAATTTTTCTAAAACGGTATAACCTTCCCCCTCCAAAGTCGCCTGCAAGTGGTAGGCTACAATAAAAGAATCTTCCACAATCAAGATCCGCGCTTTCGACATACGTGTGTTTATCTGAATAAATTAAACGGTCCTTAAAATGATCAGGCGCTGGTGATTCGATCCTTGGATGAAGCACCTCGCAGCAGTGTGACATGAAATGCCGTTCCTTTGCCCTTCGTGCTTTCCACGGCAATCTCCCCCGCATTTTTTTCAACAAATTCTTTTACGAGACCAAGTCCCAAACCTGTTCCTTTTTCACCTTCCGTTCCCTTGGTGCTCCTAACCTTGCCCATTTGAAAAATATTTTTCAGGTCCGCCGACGAAATGCCTATGCCTGAATCCTGGATAGATAGTCTTACAAATCCATTGTCCATACGGGCGGAAATATCAATTTCACCACCCCGGGGGGTAAATTTAATGGCATTGCTCAGGAGGTTGCGAACGATAAAATCGATCTGATAGCTGTCGGCAAAAACCGGAAGCTCGTCTGGGCCGCTATACGTAACTGCAATTTGCTTTGTGGCACTGCTTTCCCTGGCAAAGGAAACAACGGAATCGATGTTCTTTTTTAAGTCAATGTTCTCTGCCGTTGTGCCATTGCCGTTCATTCGCGACTGCGCCCAGGTAGTGAGATCGTCCATCAAGGCTTTGGTGTCCCGGAATGCGTTGTTGATCTCACTTACCATCTTCTTGATCTCTTCTTTTGATAAGGCGTCAATATTCTTCTCGATCAACATGATGAAACTGTGTAACGTATTCACAGGGCTTCTCAGGTCGTGCGAAACAATGCTGAAAAATTTGTCTTTAACAGAAATGAGCTCCTCCTTCTCCCGGAGCAACTGCTCCAAAACCAACATTGCATTTTTTAATTCGGTTATCTCAAAGGTGTACCCATACCACAGGAAACTCCCATCGTCTTGCGCCTCGATCGTGGCCTGTGTCCTCACCCATTTCGGCTTATCGCCCCGTGTGTTGACACGAAACTCGCTGACATTACCGGATAACGCCCGGGCAGCCTGCTCTACTTCCTTGGTGATTCGTCCAAGATCGTCAGGATGCATGCAATTGAACAACGGCGTCGCATCCTCCGAAACCTGGCTTGGCGACAGGTTGTAAATTTCTTGAATGCCTTTGCTCGCGAACGGAAAATGCGTAGAGCCGTCGGGCCGCATACGGAATTCATAAATAAAGCCAGGAATATTATCAGAGAGCCGTTCAAAACGGTTCAAAATTTTCTTGAGTCGTTGTTCGCTCAGGAGCAGGGCATCTTCAGCTTTTTTCCGCTCGGTGATGTCCATCCCGATTCCGATAAGACACCGCTTTCCCTCGTACGCTATCTTCCAGCCTGTGAAGAAATAGGGAATCTTGATTCCGTTCTTGGTAAGAAGGTCAATTTCAGTTTCTGCCTGACCATGGGTGAAGACAGATTTCACTTTTTCGGCCGCCAATGCCTTCTCTGCTTCATCAAAAAAATCCAGCGGGGTCATTGTGCTTATTTCTTGTCCCGAATATCCAGTCACCGTTTCGTAATTCTTGTTCCATCTCAGATATTTATGGTCTTCATCATAGAGAAAAAACATACCCGGCAAACCATTAATAATAGAATCCGAAAGCTCCCGCTCTTTTATGATTTTCGATTCTGCTTCTTTCTCATCCATCACATCATGGAAAATAAAAAGCCCGGTATCTCCCTTAAAGATCCCCTTGGCATCGATCCAAATTTTTCTATCGGCCAGCGTTGTCATTTCAAACTTGATCTCGACCATGCTTTTCTCCTTATCCAAAACACCAGACACTCCCTCCTTTATTTTCTGCTGAAAGGCTGAACGGTATACAGGGTCGACATAGGTTTTCAGAAAATAGGCTAGCTGCATAACCTGCGGGGTACTGACTTCCATGTCGAGCAATCGAAATAATTCGCTACTCACCGTGAGTTGTAGTGACCGCAAGTCCAATTCGGCGCTCCCCATTTTTCCAAAGTGTAACGTCTCTTTAAATTGCTCGTTGGAGGCCCTCAATTTTCTAATCATGAGCACCGAGTAACTTCCGGCGCTGCCGATGATCAGGAGCGTCAGGAAAATATTGAGGCTGAACAGGTAAACATTGATCTCGCGGGCGGCAGAACCCAACACATCGCTGAATTCCCGCTCCAACGTTGTTAGCTCCAACGTCAAGCGATCGACTTCTTGCATCGTCAATTCCTTTTCTTGTCGCGAGAAACTTCCGGTCGTTATTTTTTGCCTCACCTCTCCCCCCAACAAAACAAGCTTCCCAATTTTGACATCCGCCTGTTTCCAAATCTGAATAGCATGTTTCATAAAGGAAACGTCCTTAAAATTCCGGAACAGCCAGATCATGTTATCCAGGTCATCGACATGGTTTTCACCCAATAGAAAACCATTCTTTATAACGGCTTCTTCACTATGGTTCACCAGGCCAATCCGCGCCGTGCTATCACCCAACGGCACTTTCAATTCCTTCAGGAAAAATTCCCAATATTTTGGGTCTTCGGAACTGATGTACATGATCAAATGCTTCGCACCGTCTTTTTGTCCTTTTGAGTAACGCGATTCTCCGTTGATGTAGGCCCGCACCGCCGAGGTCGTCCTGATGGTGAAATAATCGATCAAAATGAGGAATGCGGATACCAGTATTACAACTAATAGCGATAGGTTAAGCTTATTGATCATCTCTCTTAGACAATTCGTTTAGTTACTGTTTCTGTATTGGGAGCAGTTAAAAATTCGGTCGAAAATCTTATTTGAAAATCGGTTCCATTTTTTCTAAGAACCGAAAACTCCCCTCCCAACTGTTTCACAAAAATGTAGATGAGGGACATCCCGAAGCTACCGGTTTCCCGTGGCGCAACATTCTCCGGCAGCCCAATGCCGTTATCACAGACACTCAATAAAAAATTTCCCTCCTCCTGCAAGAAACGGACAACGATCTTCCCTCTGCTTTCCGGGGGAAAGGCGTGTTTAATGGCGTTTGTGACCAATTCATTCACAATTAAGCCGCAGTACGTGGCCACGTCGGATGGAAGTTGAACTGGCAAAATTTCCTTCTTCGTCTCCACGATCAAGTCCGGTCTATAAAATGAAACCTGGATATCTTTCAGCACTCTGTTCAAAAAGTCATCGATGTTCACCGAATCAAGTTCTTCGGTTTGAAGAAGGCGCTCATGCAGCACGGCGATGGACTTTACCTTTTGACGCAGGCCTTCCAAAAATTCGCGAATGTCGTTTTGTTTAAAGGTGGCCAGCTTCAGATACACAATGCTGGAGATCAGTTGAAGATTGTTCTTGATGCGGTGATGCACTTCCTTTATCAGCGTCTCCTTTTCCTTCAGTGATTGAAGTATTTTCTGTCCCGCTAATTTCTCCTGGGTTTGATCATACACGACAGAAATCCCACTCAACGGATTCCCCTGCTCATCCCGAAAAAATAAGCCCTGCGATTTTATATACCGGACCTCGTGATCCACTGGTCTTATGATCCGGTACTCATCGTAGTAGTGGCTGCCCGGCGACGTCAGCAAGCCCTTGTCTCGTTTCATTTTAGCTTCACGGTCATCGGGGTGAACGATTCCCCAATACTTCTCGCGCGTAAGCACACCTTCCTCGATACCAAATATTTCCCTCAACTTGTCGTCGCATTCCCAGGAGTCGTTCACAAAATCGATTTGCCAAACTCCCAATCGCGCGGCTTTATGGGCAAGCTCCAGTCGTTTCCCCAATTTTTTTGTTTCGGTGATGTCGGTGACCACGGTGAGCGATCGTGTCACCCGGCCTTGCCCGTCATACTCAGCACTGGACGATAAAAGTGTATTTAAAACTCTACCGCTTTTGGTCACAAAATCAAATTCCAAATTGCGCGCCACGCCTGACCGGATAAAATCTACCAACTCCTTAGTCCCTTTTTCCCTTGACTCAGCCGTCATGAATTCCACACTTCGCTTTCCAAGAACCTCCTCCCGGGAATATCCCATTTTTTGCAACCAGAAATCACTTACCCTGCTCAGTTTTCCATCCACTTCAATGGAGTGCATCATTACGGGGGTGTTGTTATACAGGAGTTTGAATCGTTGCTCGCTCCTTCTTATTTCCTCTTCCGCCATTTTGCGGGCCGTGATATCCAGCATGATGCCGCGAAGCAAAATGGGCTTGCCGTCTTTATGAATAACGGTGACCTTGTCCTGAATCCATACCTCACAGCCCTCGCGGGTGATCATGCGATACTCGAAATCATGATCGCGCAATTTCCTTGTGGACAGCTTACAAAAATTAACGGCCCGCTCCCTGTCTTCGGGATGAATTTTATTTGCCCAGAAGTTAGGTTCCGTATGCCAATTGGAAACCGGGTAACCTAATATCTTTTCCGCCTGTTTGCTGACAAACTTAAATTCAAAAGTCTGTGCATCGGCTTCCCAAACAATACCATCTATGGTGCCCACCAATGAATGGAACTTGTCCATTTCGGTGGCCAGTGCTCTAAAATTTCCCTGTGCTATACGTTCAATCTCTTTGCGCTTAAGTTCAGCCAGCTTACGCCCGGTGATGTCATGCATGAATCCAAACCAACAATGCTCTCCATTCTTTTCCTTGTATGCATTCGAGGCGCCGGCTATCCATTTGACAGAGCCATTGGGCATGATCACCCTAAACTCGCTTTCCCAAGGGAGATCATTATGAAATCCATCTCGCATAGCCTGTCTGATTAGCGGTAGATCATCAGGATGAATGATCTCGGTTAACCCCCGTGCTTTTATTTTTTCGGCTGAAATTCCAAACAACGATTCACATCCATTGCTGACAAAAAGAAATTGACCGTTGCTTTCATCCTTGAGCTGGTATTTGAAAATCATTCCCGGCACGTTGTCCGCCAAACGCTGGAACAACTCGTTCGCATCAACGAGTGCTTCTTGTGCCTTTTTCGGCTCCGTTATCTCGTGAAGAATTCCCAAGGCAGTGCCTCCTTTAAAAATACCCAGGGCTTTGATCCAGATCTTCCTGCCGGTTGCCGTGATCATTTCAAACTCCACGTTTACCACCTTTTTCTCAGCGCCAAGGCCGCGCATACCCTCTTCAATTTTTTGCTGCACCTCCGAGCGAAAATCAGGATGGATATACGTCTTTAAAAATTGTTCAATCGGTATCGATTGAGGTTCGTCGACCACCACATCCAATAGCTGAAATAATTCTTTGCTCACCGTCAGAAGAAAAGTTTGCAGATCCAATTCGGCGCTTCCCATTTTTCCGAAAATCAGGGTCTCGCTGTGGTTGGCGCTAGCCTTCTCATTTTTAATCGAAACAGCTTCGCAAACGCTTTCTAAAAAATCGACAAAGCAATCCATGCCGTCAAAGCTGATGGGTTTGCGCAGTACAGCTAGTAAGATCTCTTTGCCTTTGCTCGTACGATGAATTACCGGGCCGAAATTGACGGGCTTTTTGGATGTCGCTGTTTTCGGTCTAGAAAGCGTTTCCGGCCTGATCTTGGAAATATTCAACGCCTTGTCTGAAGTTGACAAGCCCAGCACTCGCTTTGCTTCTTTATTATATTTCAACACACACCCGTTGTCCTGGCGATAGATAATCACCGGCATGGGCAGTTCATCGAAGGCGAAGGAAGGGTCTCTTTTGTGGCCGTTCGGTCTTACAGTCATCACATCAAAAAAAATCAAAATTACATATTGATAATCAAGGATGTAAGGACGTTTATACGTAGGTAGAAGTACTTACTTTAATTGTGATACGAGCCTTATGATAGCGATTACGCACGGCAAAAAATGTCACCGTTGCCGTAGTTCCGACCGTCGTTTGACTGCGGCGTGTGGTCTTTCTAGATGAGATGAGATGGAGTCGGACGCAGAGGGTACGATGAATAAATCGAGAACTCAGTTACACTGGCTAATAGAAACCTTCCTGTTGAATTGTATCTTTAAAACGCAAGCTATCCCAAAATCTGCAATCATCTAGATTAAATTCTTGCCTATTATTAAGATAACCCGTATAGCTTCGGCCTGCTAAGTTGTGAAAACGCAAGATATAAGACATTTTTTCATATGTCTCGGAATTGATATGAATTGCTCCATGGTGGGCGTATATATCCCAGTTTAAAGAATCTTGCGGGTTCGAATCCAATTCGGCAAAATGCACCAAACCATCATACACCCACACTTTTGTAATGGGTTCATAAATCTTCAAAATAACAAAAATAGCGCAATGCCGTTTTTGTGAATCATATAAAATGGTATCAATGTTGACAATTGTATTTTTATCAAAAGCCAGTGCATTATAAGGATCTTCCTTATCCTCAATTATACTTGACAATTTCTTTACAAGAAGAATACTATCGTGTTCATATTGATTCCGATCAACCACTATTTGACAGTGAAATTTACTTTGCGTCTTAAATCGCTCTCTTACTCTTTCATCTTTGTTACAGCTTAGGAGCTGAACGGCAAGCGCGCAACTTACCAGTGTCCATTTATTCCACATTCTCGTTCATTCATCTTGACGTCCTTGATCTCATTTAATTTTCAACCTATTCGACGTATTGTAGATGGGAAGGTTTACTTCCTAATTACCGAATCAAATACCCCGTCATCAGCGCCGCCGCATTCTCAGAAGCAGAACCCGTGTCCAATATTTTTATGATCTCGTCGTAGCCATTCAGAACTTCTTTTCGGCGGGGGGAATCAATGAGAAGTTGTTTGAGTTCGCCAGCAAGATGGTCAACGTTAGCATCGTCCTGGATCATTTCTTTGACCACTTCTCTTCCGGCAATGAGATTGACAAGCGAAATGTAAGGCACCTGAATGACCCACTTGCTGATCTTGTAATTTATCCAACTTGTTTTGTACACGACGATCTGTGGCACTCTAAAAAGCGCTGTCTCGAGTGTAGCGGTTCCTGACGTGACGATAGCTGCCCGGGCATGAGAAAGTAAATCGTATGTCTGTTCCTCCACGTAGCTCACATTTTTTAATTCTGAAAAAGGAGCGTACAGCGTTTTATCCAGATTGGAAACGGCTGCGACAGCAAACTGGTATTCCGGAAACCTGCGCGCAACATCTGCCATAACGGGAACAAGGCGCTCTAGTTCTTGCTTGCGACTGCCAGGAAGCAGTGCAATGATTTCTTTGTTGCCGCTCAAATTCCATTTCGACAAAAACTGATCATCCCGGTGATGGGCCTTGACAGCGTCCAAAACAGGGTTGCCAACGTAGTCTACATCCCATTGAAATTTTTTGAAGAAGTCCTTCTCGAATGGAAGAATTACAAACATCCGGTCGACGTTTTTCTTGAGCTCACGGGCCCTGTATACGCCCCAAGCCCACACTTTAGGCGTGATATAGTAGAAGTTTTTGAATCCATTCTTTTTGCAGAAGGCCGCAATCTGTCGGTTAAAGCCACCGTAGTCGATGAGGATAACCACATCGGGCTTGAAGTCCTTGATGTCGGCGGTGCATTGCTTGATGAATTTTGAGATCCGGTTTAAGTTGAGCACCACTTGGGCGAAACCCATAAAGGCCATCTCTGAATAATGCAGGGTCAACGTTACGCCCGCCTCTTGCATATACTCTCCACCAAAACCCCGGAAGGTAGCCTGGGGATCGCGTTGCCGAAGCGCCTTGACGAGGTTGCCGCCGTGTAAATCACCTGATCGTTCGCCCGCAATGATATAATAGCGCATATGGAATTTACGAGGTAAGGCCGGTAAGGTACGGGCTTTCGGGTTTATTCTCCAAAGTAGTCCACGTAATTGCGGGGCGTTTCATAGAGACGCAGGCTGTGCAGTTTGCCGTGTGGGGTGATGCTCGGGAGGTGTGTATGTAAAATACGCCAGATTTCGATGATGAGATTTTCGCAGCTGGCCAGCTTGCCGGTCATGAAATCGACATCCAGGTTCAGGTTTTTGTGGTCGAGTTTGTCGATCACTTCCTTTCGGATGAGGTTGCTCAGTTGCTTCAGGTCAACGACAAAACCGGTGTCAGGGTCGGGTTGGCCCTTCACGGTGACGATAAGTTCGAAGTTGTGGCCGTGCCAGTTATCGTTTGCGCAGGGCCCAAAGACCTCCACGTTCCGCTCCTGCGACCATTTGGGGTTGTAGAGCTTATGGGCGGCGTTGAAGTGTTCTTTGCGACTGACGTAGACCATTTTGTACGGGATTCTGCTGCAAATATAGGGGGATGGTGAACAGACGCCAAATACGAGATGATACGGGCTTTTAAACAAAGAAGGGCTGCCTTGCGGCAACCCTTCTCGTTTAAAAATATTGTTCTCTACTATTGGAACACTTCGAGCAGATCGAACAGACCCGGTGAAGGGCGAGGTGTAGAAGTATTGGAGTTAACTTCTACCTGAGCGATCAGGAAGCGTTGAGGGATGACAGAGCCGGTGTTGGGTGTAAGACCCAAAACTTCCCAGTTTTGTTTGCCTGAGAAAGAGCCGAAACCTTTTCTGTGGAGGTCAACAAAAACATCCATTGTGGAGAGAAGAGATATGTATTTCTCTTTGGTGATCTCCACGTAAAGAGCATCGGCAGGATCCAAATTGCCGGGGTTTCCTGCTCCACTCGGATCGAAATCCGTCAAATCATAAGCTTGGTAGTGGCCTGCGCCCGTTACATATTCCGGATTCAGGTATCCCCCTCCATCCAGGTAAGCGCGGTAGTCATTCAACACATCCAAGGCTGCGGTAGTGCCGGAAAGACGCAAGGTAGTCTCTGCCAGGATCAGTTGGTTTTCACGATAGGTAACGATAGGGAAAGATGCTCTGTTGGAGAACATACCATCCGGCTCGCCGTCGTCGTAATCATAACCTGAAACGTTCAGATCATAGCCATCTGCCAGGCTTCCATAGAAAATGTAAGTGAAACGATCGGACTCATCGGTCTTCGCATTATTCTTGCTGTAGGCTGCCGCGTTGTTAGTAGGATCGATCATACGGGCTGCGTAAGAATCCGAAGCACCCATGTAACCGGGACGGTCATAAACAAGGAACGAATAGTAGATGTTGAAATCCAGGTTATAAGAGTCACCATGTTTTGCCATCAAGTCATCAGCGCCATCGCTCAATCCGAGTGCTGCTGCATCATGTGCTTTCTGGAAATCGCCTAACTGAAGATAGATCTTTGCTTTCACGGTATTGGCTACGGCAGTCCATTTTGCATCGTCACCGGCAACCGCTGAGTAAAAAATATCACCGTCATACGAAGTTCCGGGAGAAGCACCAGCAATGTTTGCCAACGCCTGATCCAACAAGGTCAACAACGCTGCGTAGATCTCCTTCTGGTCATCGAATTTCGGGTTGGGAAACTCTGTCAAGTTGTTGGCTTGAGAATAAGGAATATCACCGAACAGGGAAGCTGCCGTGATCATCGTGTGGGCTTCCAAGATCTGAGCCAACGCCAATGCGCGTTTGTTGTTCAACGCGGTTGCCTTCTGCTGGGCAATGCGCCAAGGTTTCAAAACGCCGCTATACAGGTTACCCCAAGCATTGTCATAGTCAGGAGCAGTAGACGTGTAGTTGTTCAACGTCACATATTGACGGTCTGTTCCGGTGAATTGGCCAGCCCACATGCCTCCGATGCGTGCCAGTTCGCCTTCCACAAATCCGATGTAAGCCACTTCGGCAGAGTTGATTACCTGGCCCAAAGATGCATCCGTCGGCAATGTAGGATCGTATTCGCTTACGCCATCCGTAAATTTCTCGCAGGAGGTAATTGTCGCACCCACCATCAGGATAAGGGCAACCCTCTTAAATAATTTCGTGTATTTTTTCATAATGAGATTCCTAAAGGTTGATCAATAATTAATCTTGATGGTGAATAAGTAGGAACGGGTGGAGGGGTTGTTAAAGTACTCCAAGCCGCGACCATTCGAAACACCGGTAAGGTTAGTCTCAGGATCGTTACCAATGTATTTCACATCCGGACCAGTGATCCAGAGGTTTCTGCCCGTGAGGGAGAAGTCGATGGAGGTCAACTTGGTTGCTGCTCTGAAACCGGGCGAATTCAGCGAATACGCCAGCGTCACTTCGCGGATGCGGGTGTTGGTTGCTTTCTTGATGAATTGGCTTGCTACAGGACCAAAACCACCACCGGTAGAGGTGTACCAGCCTTGTTCCAGGGCAACGTTGCCAGCACCGTAGTTGGCGAGGCTACCTCTGAAAGTATAAGTACCATCTGCATTAGGAGTATAACGTTGTGCAACGGTCTTGCCAGACGTCAGTGTTCCGTATACCGGGATAGTGGCCGCATCGGCAGCCGATACTGTGGTCTGAACATCGGTGTCGGTAGAGCGACCAAAGTTGTTCATGATACCGTGAGTACCTGCCCAGATGTCGCCACCTTGTGTTCTGTCAACTAATACATACAAAGACAATCCTTTGAAGGAGAATGTGTTTCCGATGCCAGCTTTCCAATCCGGGTTGGGGTTACCAATAACCGATTCGTTGGCGGCCGCTTGAGGATATCCTCTCTCGTCCAGGATAAGATTTCCTTGGGCATCTTTCATCCAATCTACACCCCACAGTACGCCGATAGGTTGTCCTTCAACCGCTCTGGAGGATGTACCTGCAAAACCATTCAAGAACAGCGAAGAAGTTCCGGCAAGGCTGGTAACCTTGTTGCGATACATCGACCACGTGCCATTGATTTGCCAGGTGAAGCCTCCCACCTTAAGAATGGTGGCGGACAGATCAAACTCCAAGCCGTGTGTTTGCAGTGTAGCGGCGTTAGCTGTCTTTTGATTAAAACCTGTAGAAGGTGCAGTCGCTACGGGCAAAATGGCATCTTTTGTTTCGTTCGTAAAGTAAGTGGCACTCAACGAAACGCGATCCTGGAAGAATCTCAAGTCGGTACCAAATTCAAATTCGGTTTTTCTTTCAGGTTTCAGGTAGGCGTTACCCAGGGTCGTGCTTTCAACATAACCACCATTTCCGTAGGCGGAAGAAAGCAATTGCGAACCCCATCCGTCGGCAAATCCACCGGCGGCGTAGTACGTTGCTGTATTATAAGGTGTAGGTTGAACACCCACCTGGCCAAAGCCTGCGCGAAGTTTACCAAAGTTGAGGACACGGGAATCCATCAGCTGTGTGAATTGCCATGCCAATGTTGCTGCGGGATAGAAGAAGGTGCTGCTCACGGCGCGACCAAAGGTCGATGCACTTTCTGCTCTGCCTGTCAAATTCAAGAACAACTGATCCTTGAAAGCTAAATCGATGGTAGAGTAGATCGCTGCTGTGCGTTGCACCTGAAAGCTGTTATACGGGTTCTGCGTGGCAGGACCGGCGTTTGTCAGATCCAACGGAACGTGGCTGCTGAGGATAAAATTCTGGGCATAACCACCGATTCTTTCAAAAGTACGTTGGTTCAAGTTCATACCCACCATAGCGATAAGGTTGAAATCTTTGCTAATGTTGAATTTACCGCGGCCAAAAAGATCGCCGTTGTACTGGGTTTCGCGAATGGTTTGAAGATCCAGTCTACCACCGGGCAGTGAAGCCGAAAGGGGATCGAGGAAGTCGTAGCGACGGTCGGTATAGCTATCAACGCCGGCACGAGCTGTAACATCAAGCCATTTCAATGGCGCAAGGCCCAATTCGAACGAACCCATGAAACGGTCAACATCCGTTGTGCTGATGTTGTGGTTTTGAGACCAGATCGGGTTATCATAGGTAGAGTTGGTCCGGATACCCAGCGGGTTGCGATACGACCGTTGACGATCGGGGAATTTCACACCGTTGGCATCTGTATAGGTACCTTCAAATATCGAGTTGTCGAAGTCAGGAGATGTTCTCAAACCACCCAGGTACAATCCGGAAGTGTTGGAACCCATTTGCGTACGGTTCGATTTGGTCTTTGTGTAACCAAAGTTAGAGCCGATGCGCACTACGCTGTTGAACCGTTTGTTTGTATTTACGCGGAAAGATGTGCGATCGTAGTTGCTGTTTGTCAGGATCACACCGTCTTGCTTCATGTTGTCGATGCTGATGTAGAAGTTATCGTCCTTATCACCACCGTTCAAGGATACACCAAAGTCATTGTAGCTTCCGGTCTTGAAGATCTGATCTTTGTAATCATAGATGTTTTGCGAGTTCTTTCCTCCGTGAGGCGCGGCGGCTGTACCATTGGCGATGTTGTAGATCTTGTTTCCTTTGGCATCCTCAAAATATCCTTGGTAGCCGGCTGCGGCAGGATCGGTGATGTAGGCATCGGCTCCACCTGTACGACCCGGAATATAATCACCCCAGCTCCATCCGCTGGTAGGTGTATTCTGGAATCTCATCAATGAACCGCTACCCCAGTTGTGTGTGAGGTCGTGGGTGATGTAAACCTTGTCTTCGGAACGCGTGTATTTCAATGACACGTTGATCTTTCCTTTTTGGCTGGAACCTTTCTTGGTGGTGATCACCATTACACCGTTGGCGGCGCGAGTTCCCCACAAGGCTGCTGCACTGGCACCTTTGAGAATTTCCACGGACTGAATATCGTCCGGGTTCAAGTCGTTAAGACGGGATTGTTGAACGGTACCGCCCACCATACCATCTGTAGCACTGATACCAGTCGATGAGTTGTAGATCGGCATACCATCCAATACGATGAGGGGTTGGAGGTTACCGGTGATTGTACTTTGACCGCGAATCTGGATGTATGCGCCAGCGCCGGGATCACCACTGTTTTTAACAATGTTAACACCCGATGCCTTGCCGGCCAAACCGGCGATCAGTGTAGATTCACCTGACTTGGTTGCTGCGCTACCCGAGATTTGCGAAGTAGCAGTACCCAGCTCGTCTTTGTTCTGCTCGATACCGAGCGCCGACACCACTACTTCCGAAAGCTGGGTCACGTCAGACTCCATGTTAACGTCAACAGTGGTTCTGGAACCAACCTCAACTTCTTGAGATTTCAAACCAATAAATGAAAAAACAAGTGTTCCTCCTGAAGCGGGGACACTTATAGAATACTGTCCATCAGCATCGGTAACGGATCCCGTTGTCGTGCCCTTTAAGAGGACGTTTACGCCCGGAAGAGGTTTGCCATCTTCTTGTGACAAAAGCCTCCCCGTAACAATTCGCTCCTGCGCCCGCAACTCGCCACTGGCGAGAGCAAACACCGCTGTTAAGCATACAAGTAGAAATTTCCGCATTTTGTTAAGTTTAGGTTAATGAAGTTATTTACCCAACCCCCTGCGGGGGAGTTGAGCGTTCAAACTTATAACAAAATCTTAAATCGTAAAACTAACGTACCTTAGTATGTGGTACTTATTTTCAGTGTTTTGTCCCCACAAACGGGGTACTTTAAGGGCAAACCCCAAATAAAAATGGGCCGGAAATCGATTTAAAACGGGATATTAGGCCCTCCGTTGGCGTTTTTGGCGCCCGGCCCTCACCCTGCTGAATTGGGATAAACGGTTGTTTTTGTACAAGAAATATTGCTTCGTGAACAGAATATTACTTCACAATCCTGAATTCGATCCTTCTGTTTTGCTGTCGTCCCTCCTCCGTCTCGTTTGAGGCCACAGGCTTATCTGGTCCGAAACCTTTCGTAGAAAGGCGTTTTTTGTCGACACCGGATTTGACTAAATAATTATAAACAGAGAGCGCGCGTTTTTCGGAAAGCTGGCGGTTATAGTCCGCAGCGCCGGAGTTGTCCGTGTGGCCGCTGATCTGAACCCGTATGCCGGGGTTCTCATTGAGGAAGCGGACGATCTTTTGCAACTCCGCAGCAGACCTTTGCTGCAGGTCATATTTATCTACATCGAAAAAAATGTTGTTGAGGACGGCCACCGAACCCTCTTTTACTTTCTCGAGATCGATGTTGACGACGATGGGCTGGAAATCCCTGACCTCAGAATAATTAAAATTATAGCTCTTGAAGAGATAGCCCGGCTTGTTGATGTACAGTGCATAGTTTGCTCCCTGCGTGAGCACCATCAGATATTCTCCGTTCACCGAATCGGACTCCACCAGCGATTCGATGGCGTTGCTGCCGATGTTGATCAACTCCACCTTTGCGGCCAGCGGATGTTGGTCGTCCTTGTCGCGGATGATGCCTCGCACATAGTTGCTGCGATACTTCATCTGGTTTTCAGCAGGGATGTCGATCTCGAAGATCTTGCTCCGGGAATGGCCGTTGGGCAGGTCTTCTTCGTGGGCGTAGTATCCTTTCTTGCCATCGGCCGTGATGAACAAGGCGTATTGATCATCGTGGTCGTTCAACGGTGCTCCAAAATTTCTGGGAGCCGACCAGCCTGCAGAATCTTTTTCGACATAAAAAATATCATATCCTCCAAAGCCGGGCAACCCATTGGAGGCAAAGAACAGCGTGCGGTTGTTGGCGTGAATGAAAGGCGACATCTCATCAAATTGAGAGTTCACTCCTTTTCCGGCGTTGACGGCTTTGGTCCACCGTCCGTCTTCTCCTAGGGTAGAGACCCAGATGTCGTTGCGGCCCAGGCCGGCGCGGCGGTCGGAGACAAAGTATAGCGTGCGGCCGTCGGCGGAGAGCGAGGGTTGTGATTCCCAATCGATGCTGTTCACGTTGCGGCCAAGGTTTGTGGGCACTGTCCAGTCGTCGCCGATCTTTCGGCTTTCATACAGGTCGCAGCTGCCGACGCCATCGCGGCCGGCACACGAGGTAAAAATTAGTTTCCGGCCATCGGCAGAGACGGTGCAGGTTCCTTCGTTGAGACGGGTATTGATGTTTTTGGAAATCGACACTGGTGGCGTCCAGCGACCGCGGTCATCCTTTTTGCTCACCATCAGGTCTTCGGTGTCGTTGGGATCGTTGCTTTCGCGACGTGTGAAGATCAATTGCTTTTGGTCCGCCGTTAGCACGGGAAAATATTGGAGCACAAAACAGTTAACGGTATCGCTCAGCGGCCGCTGGTGATACGCCGATGTTTCGTTTTTGTTTTTCAAAGCAAATTCGGCACTCCTGAACAACATCGTGGCCCGGTCGATCCGGGATTTGCTCTGGCTTTCGTTGTTCACAAATGCACTGAGGACCTTCATGGCTTTTTCATAGCTGCCCGTCAGCAAATAGAGCTCACCGAGGTCATACCAGAAAAGTTTTTGCAGGCGCAGGTCGTTGGTGAGGGCAAGGCCTTTCTCATAGATCTCGATGGCCTTGGTGTCTTGCTTCATGTTGGCATAGGTGAGGCCCAGGCGGAAATAAGCTTCCACAAACTTGTCGTCTTTGTCCAGGGCCTGGCTCAGCAGGTTGATGGCCTCTGCGAATTGGCCGCGCACGCGAAAATTATCGGCCTGTACATAGAGTTCGTAGGCCTTCTTTGACTTGGTGGTTAACTGGGGTTGCGAAAACGCTACCGTGCTACACAGCAACAGCAGCACGATGGCGGCGGCATGATTCATGCCTAAAACTAGAAAACAATGTTGGATACGTCAATTTCCGGGGACTCAAATTCCAGCATGGCGTTGATGAGCTTGAAGGTTTCGAATGTCT
This sequence comes from Chryseolinea soli, assembly GCF_003589925.1. NCBI lineage: Bacteria > Pseudomonadati > Bacteroidota > Cytophagia > Cytophagales > Fulvivirgaceae > Chryseolinea > Chryseolinea soli. Next base: position 946,023 of record NZ_CP032382.1, read on the forward strand.
CGATGTCCTCCACGCGGATTTCTTCTTCGTGGATCACATCGTGCTCCAGCAATTTGGCACGTTGCGTTCCTTTGAGCAGGGCCGACCAGGGCGTGTACCAATGTTTGCCCCGGCGAAACACAATGTTGGCATACGAAGAATCAGTGACCAACCCGCGCTTCACGATCAGGATGTCGTCGCTGGCGTGGCGCAGTTCGTAGAGTTTGTTGATCGTTTTGCGATCGGCATATTTGAATTCGTACGAGATACGGTCGTGTTCGATCACGCGCAGGCTGTTTACGGGCTTGGGCGTGTAGGGCAAGAACTCCACCTCTTTGGATTGTTCGTCATACACAATGCGGCATTTGAACAATCCTTGCACCGGTTTCTCCAGGTGTTTTAGAAATTCCTCCAGGTCGAAATGTTCGAACTCACCACACAGCGTTTTCAGCGAACGGTTCATGCGCTGTTCGTGGTAGAACAGGTTCTGGTATTCGCCGTCCTGCAGCTTTATGGTTTCAAGTAAGAGGGACATATACTTTATCGATCACTTCCTGGTACTCCGATGCCGCCGTGCTTTGGGTGGTGATTCCACCGCCGCTCCGGTAGAAATAGCGGTCGCCTTGCTTTTCGATGAACCGTATCATCACACCACTGTCAAGCCTTTCGCCGTCGAATACGCCAAACACGCCTGTGTAGTATCCCCGCTGTTCTTGCTCCACGTCGCGGATGATCTCTAACGTCTTTGGCTTTGGCGCTCCACTCACCGACCCGGGGGGCAATAACCTTACCAAAATGTCGCCGATGTGGGCGGCATAATCCGCTTCCAGGTCGCCCACCACTTCCGAACTCACTTGCAATAAGGTTTTTGAGGCCGTTTGTATCTCTTCGATGTATCGAAAACGGGACACATGCACGCCGGAGGCCACCTGGCTCAAGTCGTTGCGAATCAGGTCTACAATGGTGACATGTTCAGCAATTTCCTTGGGATCGGCCAGCAATCTTTCGCGTGCCTGGGGCAAGGCGGCGTCCATCGTTCCCTTCATGGGAAAGCTGTAGATCTTTTTGTCTTTTATTTGGACAAAGATCTCGGGCGAAAACACCAGAAACCTGTTGTCAAACAGCAGTTTATAGCGTGCGCGGCTCAGGTAAAAGATGTCGCGCAGGGAGCGATCCGTCTTTACTTCCGTTTTCACGGTAAGGTTGGTCAGGAAAGAATCACCATAGGCCAGGTGGGCATAGACCGCTTCGAATTTGCGCTGATATTCCTGCTGGGGTAAGGGGATTTTTTCCAACGTAACCGAGCCGGTATGCGGCGTATTGTCGGCGTTGGTGATCCCCTGGATCCGGTAGAGCAGCTTCGTGGCGTCTACGTCCTGCAGGCGCATGAGCAACGGCTGTTGCATTTCAAAATCCACCACAAACAAAAAGGGGACCTTCTCCTGTCCCCACCGGTTCATGGTTGCCGCGAACGTTGTGATGTTCATGGAGGGCTTGTGCTAAGGGATGTTCATGTATTTATGAACTTGTAACGACACCTGCCACTGCGGGTTGGCTTTCACATAGTCGATGATGAGGGGAAGCATCTCTTTTTCTTTCGACCACTCGGGCTGCAGATACAGCTGGCAGTCGGGGCGAACCACCGCGGCAAATTCCGCTGCCCAGGCGAAGTCGCTTTTGTTGTAGACGATCACCTTCAACTCGTCGGCCTGGCCAAACACGGAAGGATGGGGTTCCTTGAATTTTTTGGGTGAGAAACACACCCAGTCCCACTGCCCGGTGAGCGGATACACGCCCGACGTTTCGATGTGGGTGCGCATGCCGTTAGCGTTGAGCGCTTGCGTTAACGCCGTGAGATCGTGCATGGCGGGCTCGCCGCCGGTGACCACTACGATTTCTGTACCACTGGCTTTGGCCCGTTCCATCATGGTGTCGACGCTCACGGACGGGTGCGCATTCACATCCCACGATTCCTTGACGTCGCACCACACGCAACCCACGTCGCATCCACCGAGGCGGATGAAATAGGCGGCGCTCCCCTGGTAGAATCCTTCACCCTGGATGGTGTAGAAGTCTTCCATGAGGGGAAGGGTTGTTACCTGATTTTTTTCTTTGATTTCCACAGCCATGATCTTCGCGTGCTTACCAGCAAGTCGTCCGTGTGCTACGGATGGCGCAGCTCGGTGGCGCGCAGGGTGTTCAGCAAGAGCGATACGATGGTCATCGGCCCCACACCACCGGGTACGGGGGTGATGTACGATGCTTTGGGTGCTACGTTTTTAAAATCAACGTCTCCTTTGATGGCCCATCCTTTCGGATATTCGGGGCCCTCCACGCGGGTGGTGCCAATGTCGATGACGATGGCACCTTCCTTCACCATGTCGGCGGTGATCAAGCCGGGTTTGCCAACAGCGGTCAACAAGATGTCGGCAGAACGTGTGTAGCTCGGCAGGTCTTTGGTGAATTTGTGGCAGATCGTTACGGTGGCGCGACCTTGTTCGGTCAACATCATGCTGAGGGGCGCACCGGCAATGCGGCTTGCACCTACTACCACGGCATGTTTCCCTTCCGTGTCTATAGCGTAGCGGCGCAGCAGTTCCATGACACCGTAGGGTGTTGCAGGCAAAAGCAGCGGGCTTTTTGAAATAATGCTTCCGAAGTTATGGTTGGTGAATCCGTCCACATCTTTATCGGAACGGATCTTCTCGGTGATGTTCTCTACAGAAATGTGTGCGGGCAATGGCAACTGCACGATGAAGCCATCCACATCGTCGTCGTTGTTCACATGGTCGATGTGTTTCATGAGGCGTTCTTCGCTGATGGTGTCGGCAAAGCGCATCATCGTGTAGTGGAACCCTACGCTTTTGCAGGCTTTCACTTTATTGTCGACATACGTTTGGCTGGCACCGTCGTCGCCCACCAGAATGATCGCCAGGTGAGGGATTTTTTTGCCAAGCGTTTTGCGCTCAGCCACCTTCGCGGCAATTTCATCCTTGATATCGGACGACACTTTTTTGCCGTCGATGAGTGTGTAAGTGGTGGTTTGCAAGTCCTGCGTCATTCTATCTGATATTCTACTTTTTTACATGTCTACCGACCTGTTGCGCTTACTCTGAACGTCAAAGCCTCAGGCCATTTTTCTGGATCAACTGGATGAAAAGTTTCTCCCCTCTTTCGGTACGTCTGTCGCTTCTTTCAAATCGGTCTAAAAAATACTTAGTCGACGTTTCCATTCGGGCCTCGGATTTCGCGAGCTGAGCATCGAGTTTCGCTGCGCGGGCATCGGCTCTTCGCATACGGGCTTCGAATTCTTCCCGCCATTTCGCCGACCGGGCTTCAAATTCCGCCCCCATTTCGCCACCCGAGAATCGAATTCCGCATCAAATTTCTCCATGCGCCCCTCTTGCTTCTCAAGACGAGCTTCCGCTTTCACCATGCGTTGGATCGTCAGATCCAACCGCTTACCAAATTTTTTCATGTTGCTCTCGAGGCGATCCAGGTGGATCAGCATTTCAGCAATGACTTCATCATAATTTCTCTCCATAACGGTTTAATTTCGTAATACAACGGTTAATTTAATCAATTTTCAGAACCGCCATAAAGGCCTCCTGCGGGATTTCCACGTTGCCTACCTGGCGCATGCGTTTCTTTCCTTTCTTCTGTTTCTCCAGCAGCTTGCGCTTACGGGAGATATCGCCACCGTAGCATTTTGCCAACACGTTCTTGCGGATAGCGCTGATGTTTTCGCGGGCCACAACCTTCTGGCCAATGGCCGCCTGGATGGCGATCTCGAACATCTGGCGTGGGATGAGCTCGCGCAGTTTTTCGCAAAGCTTGCGTCCCCAGTCCTGTGACTTGCCGCGGTGCACGATGGCGCTCAGCGCGTCCACTTTCTCGCCGTTCAGCATGATGTCGAGCTTCACCATGTCGGATTCGCGGAAGCCGATGAGGTGATAGTCGAGGGAAGCATATCCGCGGGAGATGGATTTCAGTTTGTCGAAGAAGTCAAATACAATTTCGGACAGCGGCATTTCAAACGACATCTCCACGCGATCGGTGGTGAGGTAGTTTTGATTGATGATGCTTCCGCGCTTGTCCATGCACAGGCCGATGATGGGCCCGATATATTCTGATTTCGAAATGATCTGCGCTTTGATGTAGGGTTCCTCAATGCTTTTCATCCGTGTAGGATCCGGCATTTCGGAAGGGGCATTGACAAAGATTTGTGTTCCATCCGTCAGAAATGCCTGGAATTGCACCGAGGGCACCGTGGTGATCACGGTCATGTTAAACTCGCGCTCCAAACGTTCCTGGATGATCTCCATGTGGAGCATGCCGAGGAATCCGCAGCGGAAGCCAAAGCCAAGCGCGGCCGACGTCTCCAGTTCCCACACCAGCGACGCGTCGTTGAGCTGCAACTTTTCCATGGATGCACGCAATTCTTCAAATTCTGTCGTGTCCACGGGATAGATACCCGCAAACACCATGGGCTTCACTTTTTCGAATCCTTTCAAGGCCTCGCCGGGATTGAGCACGTTTGTGATCGTGTCGCCGACGTGCACTTCACTGGCCACCTTGATACCGGAAATGAGATAGCCTACGTTGCCCGTGCTGATCTCATTCTTGGGTTGTTTGTCGAGTTTCAGGATACCGATCTCATCGGCACCGTATTCTTTGTCGGCGTTCACAAATTTGATCTTATCACCTTTGCGGATGGTGCCGTTGAATACGCGGAAGTAGATCTCGATGCCACGGAATGAGTTAAACACCGAGTCAAAGATCATGGCCTGCAGGGGTGCCTTGGGATCGCCTTTAGGGGCCTTGATGCGGGTGACTACCGCGCGCAATATTTCTTCGATGCCTTTCCCTTCTTTTGCGCTGGCGCGGATCACATCTTCGCGCTTGCAGCCCACCAGCTCCACAATTTCGTCGGTCACCTCTTCAGGCATGGCATGGGGCAAGTCGATCTTGTTCATGACCGGGATGATCTCCAGGTCGTGTTCCAGCGCGAGATACAGGTTCGATATGGTCTGGGCTTCGATGCCCTGGCTGGCGTCTACAATGAGGAGGGCGCCTTCGCAGGCAGCAATGGAACGCGACACTTCATAAGAAAAATCCACGTGGCCCGGGGTGTCGATCAGGTTGAGCACATAGTTTTTTCCATCCAGGGTATAGTTCATTTGGATGGCGTGGGACTTGATCGTGATCCCCTTTTCTTTTTCCAGGTCCATGTTGTCCAATACCTGGGCTTCCATCTGGCGCTCGTTCAGGGTGCCGGTGAATTCCAGCAGTCGGTCGGCTAGTGTGCTTTTGCCGTGGTCAATGTGTGCGATGATGCAAAAATTGCGGATGTTTTCCATGCTCTCAGTCTCCTAAATCGGGCAAAATTCCCATTTCGCGGGCTATTTCCGCATGGGGGTTTGCTCCTGTCCTTGTTTAAGACTGCAAAAGTAGGAATTACAACGATCAATGAGTAGGGAACCATGAACAATGGAAAAGAAAAGTCCATTGTTCATGGCGGGTTGGTGGTTTATTGTTTTATCACGACACCTTCCTTCATGACGAAGCTCACTTTTTCCATGGTTTTAATGTTTTGGAGCGGGTTTTCGTCGGTGGCCACGATGTCGGCCAATTTGCCCGTTTCGATCGAACCAAACTTGTCAGACATCCCCAGGATGCCGGCAGGAACGATGGTGGCCGACTTGATCGCTTCCATGGGCGGCATGCCCGCTTCGACCATAAAACCGAATTCTTTGGCGTTGTCGCCGTGCGGATATACCCCGGCATCCGTACCGAAGGCTATTTTAACACCGCGTTTGTAGGCTTTTCTAAACGTTTCCTGGATCTGAGGGCCGATTTCCAAGGCTTTGGGCACCACCAACGGGTGGTAATAGCCCGGCACTTTGGCCTGCTCAGCCACAAATTTTCCGGCGGAGATGGTGGGTACGAAGAAGGTCCCTTTTTGCTTCATCAGGTCCATGATCTCTTCGGTCATTTTCGTGCCGTGTTCAATGGTGGTGATTCCCGCGAGCACCGCGCGTTTCATGCCTTCGGCACCGTGTGCGTGGGCTGCGGTGTGCATGCCATATTCTTTTGCCGTTTCGATGATCGCTTTCAATTCCTCGTCAGTGAACTGGGGACCGGAGCCATCCTTGGCGATACTGAGCACGCCCCCGGTGGCGGTTATTTTGATCATATCAGAACCCTCCTTGTAGCGTTGACGCACGGCCTTCCGGGCATCGTCGGGACCGTTGATGACGCCCTCTTTAGGACCTGGATCGCCCATCAGGTCTTTGCGATAGCCGTTCGTGGGATCGGCATGCCCACCCGTGGTGGCAATGGATTTCCCTGCCGAAAAGATGCGCGGCCCTACGGCAATGCCTTGATTGATCGCATTGCGCAGCGCGGTGTTCACGCCCGAGCCACCCAGATCGCGTACGGTGGTGAACCCGGCCATAAGCGTTTTACGGGCATAGGACGCGGCGCGAAAGGCGACGTCGGCGTCGTTAAGTGTGAAGCGCTGGAGGGCCTGGTCTTTGCTGGTCTCGCTTTCGAGATGGACGTGCATGTCGATGAGTCCGGGCATGACGGTCTTCTTGCTAAGGTCGATGAGCACGTCGCTGGTGCCGGGTTTTGAAAACCCTTTTTCGATGGCGGTGATCTTGTTGCCTTCCACCACGATGGTCATCTGGGGCTGGACGTCGTTGGTCTTGCCGTCGATGAGGTTGCCGCAGTGGACGTAGGTTTTCTGCGCATAGCTCACGAGAGAAGCCATGCACAAAAGCAGGAGGTAAATTTTCTTCATACAGTTTTAGGTTAATGAGGGAAAGATAGGCTTGAAAAGAAAAATGACAATTTAATGATGGAGGTATTTCTGCACCAACGATTTCAAACCGCTCATTTCATCGGTGCCCATGGCGCCGGCTTTTACGTGGAGCAGCAGCTCGAACATCACCTGCTGATCGTAGCCCAGGTTGGAAGCGATCTTGGAGCAGAACATGATCTCCTCTTTGTACATGCGCTCGTCGATCTTCATGAGCTGCACCAGCGAGAAAAGATAGTCGAACTTCCGGTCGTCGGAGAGGTCTTCGGGGACGATGAGGTCGTGGCGTTTGTCGAACAGCGGTTTCACCTCGTCGGGGTAAACGTTGTTGGCCCGGCCGATGTTAATGATATAGTTCCGCTCCCGGTCGGCTACGGTGCCGTCTATTTGAGCGAGGCTGATCAGCAATTTCATTTGGGCAAGTGCAGACATGGTAGTTTAGTTAAGGTTAAGGCGTATCAACGGGACAGACGAGGGTAAACTGAACATGATCACTATGAACGTCCAACCTAAGAACTTAATAACAAATAACCAATACCTTTACGCGGCATGAATTTTTTGGCGCACATTTATTTATCGGGAAACAATCCGTCGGTGATGGTGGGCAACTTCATCGGCGATTTTGTGAAGGGCCGGAACCTGCTGGAACAATTTGGTGACGGCATTGCCAAAGGGATCGCCTTGCACCGCGAGATCGATGCCTTCACCGACCGCCACCCCGTGGTGCTGCAAAGCAAAACCCGGCTGCGGCCCAAGTACAGACACTACGCACCGGTGATCGTCGATGTTTTCTATGACCATTTTCTTTCCCGGTACTGGGACCAGTATCACGCACAACCCCTCCCCGACTTCGCCCGCGAGGCCTATCTTTTTTTAGAAAGCCAAAGCGATGTGTTGCCCGAAGGGGTCCGCCATTTGCTGCCACACATGAAACGCGGCAACTGGCTGCTGAACTATGGCAACCTGCAAGGCCTGCAGCGTGCCCTCAGCGGATTGGCCAGCCGAACCCGGCACGACTCGCACATGGAACAGTCGGTCCAGGACTTAGAAAAATCTTATGACGCCTTTAAAGCCGAGTTCGAAACGTTTTTCCCGGACCTCATTGCCATGTCGCGCTCCTTTTTGGACCCGCTACCCGGACCGGTGTTTCCACTCCCTCTATCCAACGGTCAGCATTAATCTTTTACCTTTACACTACAATTTTTTGTATGCACAACGACCCCGAACTCAGCGGCAAATATCTCGGCACCATCTCACAAGACTTTGTGCGGGTAGCCGACACCTTGAAGGAAGCCTCCTACCAGATCAGGACAGCAGGTTTTGAATATCCCATTTTCCCGCTTTGCAAAGAAGAACAACCCATCGGTCAGATGCTGATGGCCCCCGCCGTGAACGGCACCGCCTGGTTTTACTATGCTTCTTTTTTTGACGAATTCCTGCAGCGCGGCCTGATCACCCCCGACAAGGTGGACGACTTTAAGGCCGCCTACAAAGATCCCGATGAGTTTTGCTGTCTTTTCGTGGTCGATCAGCAGTTCACCAACTTCGTCTTCATCCCCTTCCCCGAAGATTGATCACGACCGGAAATGGTCCCAACCCTGGGCCCGCAACGGTACCACTGTACCTCCCTTGGTGATGAGCACGTTCTGATCCTTGCGGTCGTGCACATAGCCGATGAAATGGATGTCGGGATGATTCTTGATCTTCTCCTGGTCGGCTTGCGAGATCGTGAAGAGCAGCTCATAGTCTTCGCCGCCATTCAGCGCGCACGTTACAGGGTCGAGGTTGAATTCGACGGCGGTCTCATACGTAAGATGATCGATGGGAATTTTGTCTTCATAGATCCTGATGCCGACACCCGAGTTTCGCGCGATGTGCAGAAGTTCCGACGCCAACCCGTCGGAAACATCGATCATTGAGGTGGGTTTCACGCCGGCTTCCTCTAAATCGAAAACAATGTCGGTGCGCGCTTCGGGTTTTAATTGCCGGCCGACGAGGTATTCATATTTTTCTATGTTGGGTTCCATGTTGGGGTCGGCGAGAAACACCTGCTTTTCGCGCTCCAGCACCTGGAGTCCCATAAAAGCGGCGCCCAGGTCACCCGTGGCGCAAAGGATATCGTTGACTTGCGCACCACTACGATAGGCGATCTTCTCCCGCCGGGCGCGCCCGATCACGGAAATGGAGATGACCAACCCGGACGTGGATGACGTGGTGTCGCCACCGACAAGATCAACGCCATAATTTTGGCAAGCCGTGCGGATGCCGGCGTATAATGCGTCGATCGCCTCCACGGAAAAGCGGTTGCTCAACGCCAGACTCACCGTGATCTGTTCGGCCTTTCCATTCATCGCCGCAATGTCGGACACATTCACGGCCACGGCTTTGTAGCCCAGGTGATGGATGGGCACATACGACAAATCGAAGTGAATGCCTTCCACCAGCATGTCGGTGGAAACCAGGATACAATCCTGGTCATGACCTTGAATAACGGCCGCATCATCGCCAATGCCGGTGAGGGTTGTGGGGTTGGTGAGGGTGACGTTTTTGTGGATGCGGTCGATCAATCCAAACTCGCCCAGGTTACTTATCTCCGATCTGTTCTCGCTCATACGTTTTTATGACTGTTTAGAGAATGATCGTCTTCGTCGTCCGAAGCAACCATTCATCCTGCAAAAGTAAGATTATCGATGAATATGACAGATTTGAGTCTTATATTCGGTGTACCTATGCACTGGTGAAAACTACGACCCCCATGAAAAAAATTACCGGCCTTCTGCTCATCCTGTTTTTCGTATTGGGCGCTTGCAGCTCGCCGAAGCCGTATTACAAAACCGCCAAGGGAAAGAAAAAGACGAAATACTACAACGACATCCAATTTGGCGGCAAAAGCGCCAGTCAGATGAAGAAACCTTGATGGTTGCCTAGAGGTCTTGGCAGAGCTCGATCAGCACTCCGCCAGTGGTTTTGGGATGGAGGAAGCAGATCATCTTATTGTCGGCCCCTTTTTTAGGCACATCGTTTATGACCTCGAAACCCTTCTTTTTATAATCTTCCATGCTGCTGCGGATATCGCTCACCGCAAACGCGAGATGGTGCACGCCTTCACCCTTTTTTTCGATGAATTTGGCGATGGGCGAATCGTCGCGGGTGGCTTCCAGGAACTCGATTTTCACCCCGCCGATCTCAAAAAACGACGTCCGCACGCCTTCTGAGGCCACTTCCTCGATCTTGTAGTGCTCGCGTCCCAGCAGGGTTTCAAAGACAGAATGTGCATTTTTGAGGCTTTTAACTGCGATTCCGATGTGTTCAAGTTTTTCCATAATTGTTAACTTTGTACCCCAAACAAGAAACTTTTAGGGGAAATCGAAAGTTTAAACTGTGAAACTTTGGCATCTATGATCGAGACACTCAGCGAAATGCACGTAGAAGCGGCCCGCATACAACAAGAAATCAAGGACTACCTGGGCTTGCGCACGTCGGACCTCGTGTTTGAGTACAGCACGGTGGATGGCCACAAAGTGAAACTGGACCTCATCACCATCAACCCGCGCCACAACCAGGCTTTCCTGTTCCACAACGAAACGGGAGCCGACAAAGTGGATGCACTAAAGAAAATGCTGGCCTACGTGCAGCAGTATAAAGAGAAAGAGAATTCCTATACGATACAATGGGTTGCCAAAGGCGACACGGAATTGCACACGTCCTACTTCAAGGCCAGCAATATCCTCGACGCCCTGCAAAAGCTGTACTACGGACGCGATATGAATACGCTTACCGTTTTCAGTGTAGTGCTCAATCCGATTTCATAAAACAAGAACATTCAGACTATGATCAGCGTAACCGATAAAGCAAAAGAACGGATCATCGCCCTCCGCACCGAAGAAGGCAAGCCGGACAACAACAACATTCGCGTGCTCGTGAAAGGCGGTGGTTGCTCGGGACTTATGTATGATCTCAACTTCGACGATGAGATCAAGCCCGCCGACCAGATCTTTGAAGACAAGGGTATCAAAATCCTGGTCGACAAGAAAAGCCTTCTCTATTTGTTGGGCACCACGCTCGACTTTTCGGATGGACTGAACGGAAAGGGTTTCCAATTCATCAATCCCAACGCCACACGCACCTGCGGTTGTGGTGAGAGCTTCGCGGTTTAATCTCAGCGCATATCGATGCGTTGGCACCTCCGGGTTACTCCGGAAGGTTCTTAAACTCACTATATTTTATGAATGGGGCGAAACGCTTCATTTCTGATAGATGGCAATCCGCGACGGGGGTTGCCATTTTTGTTTCAAAGCGCCCTGCACAGATCCCCGATGCGGAAATCAAAATACTTATTGATCAATGGGGTGGTCTTGTCACCAGGAGCAGATCGCCATCCTTCAAAAGAATGTAGCCCTGATCAAAGCAATAGTAATAGCGGCCTTCACTTCCCGATTCGTCGATGTTGGTGAAATAGGTAAAGTCAAAGCCCCGGTGGCGAAGTTTGTTGCCATCGACTCTGGTTTTGCCGGTGTGGTTGAGGTCCTTCAGAATGCGGCGGTTCCGGCGAAGCACGTGGATGACCGAGCGCATGTAGTGGGTTTCGGAGCTGTTGATGCGATTGTTGTAGTTGGCGCGGCAGTGATCGTCACAAAATTTCTTATCGGCCCTTCCCTTAATAAGTGCCCCACATTCCTGGCAAAATTTGTGAACGTGATCTGACATAAAATAACCAACAACTTGATGATCGAATATAACCGAAATTAAACGTTTATCATACGACTAGCTATAATTTCTTGATTGATCTTCGTGAAGCGATCTGGCGGCGGGTAGCCCTGGTGTTGGGTGATCGTTTCCGCCTGATGTTTATCCATTATTATACCAAAACCACCTATGAAAAATCTAAAGAACAGCGTACGGCTTATCGGCCACCTGGGCAAGGACCCCGAGGTGCGTGTCTTCGAAAGCGGCAGCAAGAAGGTGTCCTTCAGCCTGGCCACCAACGACACGTATAAAAACGACAAAGGCGAGAAGGTAGTCGACACCCAGTGGCACAACCTGGTCATGTGGGGCAAGCTGGCCGACATTGCCGAAAAATATTTAAAGAAAGGTAACGAGATCGCCGTGGAGGGCCGCTTGATCCACCGTGAATATGAGGCCAGTGCGGGAGAAAAAAGATATTTCACCGAGATCAATGTCGGCGAGCTATTAATGTTAGGAGCGAGCAAATAAACCAAAATGCCCGTTGAGCGTAAACAAAAGCCTGACGATGTTCGTCAGGCTTTTTATAGTTCTGATTAGTTCTGTTTTTTCACAAAAAAAAGCGCGCCAAGATGCAAACCGAGGTAGCTGTTGGAAACACGCGCCGTAATGCCGGGCTCGATGACCCTGGAGCTTGGGATGAAATTATAGTCGACGGAAAGACTGATCCGGTCAAAAAGGTCGATCCCAATACGCGGACAAAATCCAACTTTCCTTTCGGCCGCCGTGAGGGACGTGCCGCCACTAAACAAATTCGGGTTCCTTTCCCCGGGTTTGTTGTAGCGCACGGGCGATAACGCGCAAAGTCCAAGACCGGCGCCAACGAAAACGCGAGTCTTGCCGGTGCCCAGATAATACTTTCCAGTGAGCATATAGGATCCACGAAATATCTGTTCGTACGATCTGCCGTCGTCGAGTCCAAATTTGGCGAGAACGAGCCACTCGGCCCTTAGACCTACCGTCACAACATCTGTAAGATCGTATGTAGGCTCAACGTAGGTTAACGCACCCGCTCTTCTCCACAAGTTGTTGTGTGGGATGGCGACGCCGCCGCCAAAACCGATTTTAATCCTCTGAGACGTTGTCCGGGTGGTTTGCGCTTGTGTTTTGAACGCAAACACGAGGAACAAGCACGCTAACCATAACTTATTTTTCATAGCAGGTAAAATGGAAAGTCAAGCAATAAAGACAGACGTTTTTAATATTGCAATAGCTGTGCCGTTGTAAATCATACAGGTTCACTTCTCCCCGGGTTTCTTCGCGAATAAGTTGACGCCAATATGAAGGCCGAAGTAGCTATTCTTTGTGCTGCCCTCATAGCCAGGCTTGATGACCGGAGACGAGGGAATAAAATTATAGTCCACCGAAAACACAAAGCGTTCGAATTCAAGGCCTACACGGGGGTAATATCCAAACTTTGTTTCGGCAGCGGTAATGCCATCGCCGCCCATGTCTCCGGCGAGCAACCACAATATGTCAAAACTCGAGCGGGTATGAATGCCAGGAACATAGTAGAAGCCAAGTCCGGCCCCTGCGAAGACCCGGGCTTTCCATTGTTAAGATAGTACTTAATGTTGGCAGTATAAGTTCCGAACAGGGAGGCCCTGTATCGTTCTCCATCGGGCAATCCAATAGTGACGAGGGCCCATTCTGCCCGGATACCCACCCGAAGCGCATTGGAAACGGGATAGGAAGGCTCGAGATACATCAATACACCTGGTCCGGAAGCCGGGCCAGTCGGAATAGCCAGTCCGCCACCGACCCCAAGCCTGAATTTCTCAAACACTTGGGCATGTGCCGCCAGCGCGATGAGGATAGCCAGCGATGCAAGTCCTATTTTCATTTTCATAGCCATAAACGTGTTGCCTGGTTAGTCAGCGTTAGAGACACCATTTCGTGTCAACAGGTTGGAAGGACCTGTCTCAAAGGCAACGTCTATTTAGGTCCACCCCCAATGTTTACCCCAATGTGGATAGCCAGATAGTTGTAATCTATTTTGTCTGACATCGGAAGGACATTGTAGTCGGCCGAGAAGGTGAATTGACCAAGATCAAAGCCTGCACGCGGATAAAATCCAATCGCCAGCCCGAATGAGCTGAAGTTCGTGCTCAGGTTTCCCTGGTTTAGATCCTGTTCGGCTATATAATAAAAACCCAGACCGGCCCCGACGAAGGGGCGGAGATCACCCGACATCAAACGGTTTATATAGTACTGGCCATTGAACGTATAGGACGAGAGAATTGATGGCTTGGTCCTGTCATTGGGAGAAAATCGATTGGGTGGGAAGGCGATCTCCAGGTGAAAGCTCAACACCCAATTATCGTTGATACGACCAGCGGGTTCAAGATAAAAGAGTGGCGCACTTTCGGTACGGGCGCCAAACGGAATATCATAACCTCCACCAATCCCCAGTCTAAATTTCTTGAAATTCTGCGCGGACGCAGCAAAGGACAGCAGAGTGACAAGACAAGCCAGCAAAATTTTGTTGGTCATAATAGTTACATCGGTATAGGAAGGATAAAGATATGAATTTTCACCACAACCGTGTCGTTGATTTTTTAGTAGAACAAATCTCTCCTGCAACGAAACTACCAGTGACAGGCTTATAAAAAAAATCCTATGATGATCCATCGGACTCCACGATCAACGTTCGCTATTATTTTCTTCCACCACCAAAGTTCGCCCCGAGGCGGACACCGAGGTAACTGTTCCTGAAGCTCGCGTCGCTTCCGGAAACCGTGGTCCTGGCGTTTGGAATAAAATTATAATCGATCGAAAGCGTGAAGTGACCCACATCAAAACCGAAACGCGGATAGAATCCAAACTTCGATTGCGCGTCGCTAAGGCTTACCGATTCCGCATGGGTTTGGGGTTGTCCTTGTCCTGTCGGATCAATCCCATCGAGTACAATAACGTCGGTCTTGATAGCCGACAGGTTGTAGAGACCAAGCCCGACACCTAAAAAGGGGCGGAAATTATTTATGCCGAGGTAGTACTGCATGTTCAGCGTGTACGATGCCTGGCTTGACAGATCAAAAGTTTCCATATCGATGGCACTGCCGGAAAGTCCGCTGGCGACCATGGCCCACTCCATCCGCAAGCCCAGCGAGTAGGCATCGCCGAGGCGGCAAGAGGGTTCGAGATAGACGAGGCCTCCTCCCTGAGAGCCACTTCCCGAAGGTCTGGCGTAGCCAACGCCGATGCCTACTCTAAACTTCTTGAAATTCTGGGCGGGTGCTGCCAGGAAGCACGCGAGGGCGAAACACGTAAGTAACAATTTGGTTTTCATAGCCATTAACATTTTTTGGTTTAGTGCTATAAAGAAAAAGCGCCCTACTGCAAATGGATTGCAGTGGGACGCTTTCTGTATTTTTTTAATGCTCCCTATAGGGCAATGTTGTCGGGAGATGATATTTTTTTTGAAGGTGACGGCTGGTTTTTAGCTAATTCGTCGTTGAAGGTTCAGGGCTAAAGCCCTTCCGGGTAGTCTGTATACCCCAGACTAAAGGCTGGGGTGTTGCCATCCAAAGTGCTGATGGTCGGGTTAGTTCGGTCGTTTATAGGAGCGGGTGTCGGAAGCATCCTTTTTTAATTAGTTTTGTTCGCATGAGTTTTTTATACCCTTCTTTTCTGTGGGCGCTGGGCGCACTCTCCATACCCGTTATCATCCATTTATTTAATTTCAGAAGAACCATCCGGGTATATTTTTCGAATACGCGGTTCCTCCGGCAGGTGAAAGAGGTGACCACGGCCAAGCGGCGCCTGAAACACTACCTGGTTCTGGCGGCGCGGTTGCTGTTCTTGTTTTTCCTGGTCATCACGTTTAGCCAGCCGGTTATTCCGGCCCGCGAGCAAGTGGGCACAGGGCAGAACATTTTGCTTTACCTGGACAATTCGCAGAGCATGTCGGCCCTCACCGACGACAAGACACGGGGGCTGGATGCCGGGGTGAGCTTTGCGCGGAGCATCGTGGAGGTGTTTCCGCCTGACACGCGCTACCGGCTGATCACAAACGATTTTTCACCTTTTTCCAATACCTATAAAACCAAGGCTGAAGTGCTGGACCTGCTCACGCAGATCCGTCTTTCGCCCGTGAGCCGTTCCCAGGTCGAAATACAGGAGCGGATTCGCCAGGAAGGCGCCAAGCGCGATCGCGAGATCTTTTGGATCTCCGACTTTCAAAAGTCCACCCTGGGGCAGGTGACGGCCCCCGACAGCACGACGCGCCTGCACCTGGTGCCCATTGGCTATGGCCAGTTGTCGAACGTTTTTATCGATTCGGCTTATCTCGAGAATCCGTTTTCGGCAGGGGGCGGGAAGAACGTGTTGCACGTCAAGATACGCAACGACGGCCGCAAGGACGTGACCCAACTCAACCTGAAGCTGACCCTGAATGGCGTGCAGGCGGGAACCTCGCTGCTGGACATCGCCCAAGGCGGCATTGCCGAGACCACCTTTGACCTTGCCACGGGATTATCGGGGCTGAACGAAGCCCGGCTCACCTTCAACGACTTCCCGGTGAGCTTCGACAATGAATTTTATCTTGCCCTGAACTTCACCGACAAGATCCGGGTGGTGGAGATCAAGAGCAGCCCAGCACCCACGGTGGTTGAAAAAGTGTTTGGCAACAAGGACGTATTCGATTTTGCCTCCTACCCGGTGAACAATTTCAACTACGGGTTGTTGCCCCAGGCCGATCTGGTGGTGGTGAATGGGCTCAACAGCATCGACGCTTCCTTAGGGGGAGCGTTGCGCCGCTATATCCTGGACAACGGCACGTTGCTGCTGGCCCCCGGCACGTCGCCGGACGTGACGAGCCTGAAAAATTTCCTGCAATTGGCCACGTTGAAAGACACCGAGAACAAAGCCACGCTGGAATTGGACCGCCCCGACTTCTCGAATCCCTTTTTTGAAAATGTGTTTGAAGAGCGCTCGGTTTCCCTGGCCATGCCCAAGGCCATCCGCCGGCTGGATTGGGGAGGCGACAACTCGGCATTGCTGAAATTCAAGGACGGCCAGCCCTTTCTTTCGCTTTTCCCGCAGCGCGGCAAGGTCTATGTGCTGGCCAGCGCCCTGGATGCTTCCCAGACCGACTTCTTTAACCACGCCATCTTTGTGCCCGTGATGTATCGCATCGCCGCCAGCGGCAAAAAGAACGACCTGAAACCTTACTACACGCTGCTGGAAGATTTCATCACCCTGCATGTGGACAGCCTGAGGGGCGAGGAGCCCTTGCGGTGGGAGGGCGCCGAGGAGGTGATCCCTGCGCAGCGCACCGTGAACGACGACGTCATTTTCGACATCCCCAAATTCTCGATCAGCCGGGGTTTCTATAAGGTGGTGATGCGCCGCGACACCATTAATCTGCTGGCTTTCAACCTCGACAAGGCCGAATCGCTGATGGACCAATATTCGGGGCCCGAAATGAAGCAGTTGCTGGGCGGTGGCGACAACATCACTATTTTCGAGGTTGGCTCAGCCGACGCTTTCAGCAAAGAAATAAAGGAGCGATATTTGGGCACCCCATTATGGAAATACGCGCTTTTGCTGGCCCTGACCTTCCTTTTGGCGGAGATCCTGTTGATCAGGTTTATGAAGTAGTAACGCTTCTCTTGCGGAGGCAACCCCGTGAAAAATAGTAAGCATGAAGATACTGATACAACACGCTGAAATTCTCGACCCCTCGTCCTCCTTCCATCAAAAAGAAAAAAATGTATTGATCAACAACGGTCGCATCATCGAGATCGGTGATAAGAACTATACGGCCGATAAAGTGATCAAGGCAGAGGGCATGAAACTTTCGGCGGGCTGGTTTGACCTGGGCACCTTTGCCGGCGACCCGGGACTGGAACACAAAGAAGACCTGGAGTCGGTGACGCGCGCCGCGGCGGCCGGCGGATTTACGGGCATCGCCCTGTTGCCCAACACCGTACCATGCGTGCAAACCAAGAACGAGATCAGCTACCTCGTGAAGGGCAACGACAGCCAACTGGTGCAGATCCATCCCCTGGCAGCCGTCACCAAAAACAACAAAGGCGAGGAGTTGACGGAAATGATCGACTTGCACGAAGCGGGTGCAGCCGCCTTCACCGACGGTCTGAAATCCATCTGGCACACCGACATCCTGCTGAAATCGCTGCAATACACCCAGAAATTCAACGGCCTCATCATCGACCATCCCGAAGACATTTGGTTGAACCTGTTTGGCCAGATGCACGAAGGGGTCAACAGCACCATGCTGGGGCTGAAAGGCATGCCGCGCATTGCCGAAGACATTGCCGTGGGTCGCAATCTGGAGCTGCTGGCCTATGCCGGCGGGCGCCTGCACATGGCCAAGATCTCGACTGGCAAATCGGCCGACATGATCCGCGCCGCCAAAAAGAAACTGAACGTCACGTGCGACGTGGCCATCTATCAGCCCCTGCTGGACGACAGCCGCCTGTCGGATTTCGATACCCACTACAAAGTGAACCCACCTCTTCGCGAGAAGGCCGACAACGACGCGCTCATCAAGGCCCTGAAAGACGGCACCATCGACGTGCTTTGCTCGGGCCACACCCCGCACGAAGAGGAAAGCAAAAGCCTGGAATTTGACCTGGCCGATTTTGGTATGATCAACCTGCAGACGTTTGCCATGCACCTGGGTGTGCTGGCCGAACCGGTGGGTTGGGATGCGCTCATCGAAAAAGTGACGGTGAACCCCCGCAAGCTCCTGGGTCTGGAGATCCCAAAAATTGAGGTGGAGGAAAAGGCCAACCTCACGCTCTTCGACCCGGAGCGCACATGGCTCTTCGACGAAAAAGCCAATTTGTCGCGTTCGAAGAACTCGCCCTGGCTCAACCAGCAGATCAAAGGAAAAGCGATCGCGGTCTTCAACAACGGACGGCATAAAATAGAGGACTAAAAACGCAAATGACTTCAAGATTACTCCGCATTTCCGCGCGGTGGGGCGCAGTGGCCGGTGTGCTGGCGTTTATCATGCTGGTGA
Source organism: Chryseolinea soli (assembly GCF_003589925.1). Lineage (NCBI taxonomy): Bacteria > Pseudomonadati > Bacteroidota > Cytophagia > Cytophagales > Fulvivirgaceae > Chryseolinea > Chryseolinea soli. The sequence continues at coordinate 964,556 of NZ_CP032382.1, forward strand.
TGATGTATTACATGGGCCGGCACCCGCTGATGATCTCGCCTTTTCTGGATTTCCGGATTTTATTGTTCGGCGTCTTTGTTTACTTTTCATTGAAGGAATTCAGAGACTACGACCAGGGTGGCGTTTTATACTTCTGGCAGGCTTCCCTGGGCGGCACCACCGTCGTCGTGATCATGACCTTGGTCACCTCCGCGTTGCTGCTCATTTTCGGTTCCTGGGAAAAAGGCTTTGTCCCCGGCTACGTCACGGAAATGACGGCCTATTTGAAAGGGTTTCCAAAAGAAGAGATCGACCGCATCGGGAAAAAAATTTATGAAAGTAATTTAAACACACTCCCAACGACTAACATCTGGCAACTGACGCAGACATACATCCTACAGGGATTGATCATCGGCTTTTTTGTTAACATTATCGTATCGGTAATATTGAGACGACAACCTAAAAACCAATCTATATGACTGAAACTACAGAAACCCAGGACCTCACTACGCGATCAACCGGTATCCGTTATGGCGTTATCTACGGTGTGATCGGCATCGTATATTTCCTCATTTTCAATCTTGCCGATCTTGACATGTCGAAGGGCATTGGCAAATACGGAACCTGGCTTATCGGCTTTGTCATTGTCTTTCTGGCGCACAAATATTTCAAGGAAAATGGCAACGGCTTCATGTCGTATGGCCAGGGGGTCGGCATTTCCTTTTGGATCGGTTTGATCTGCTCGGTGCTGTCGTCCGTATTTACGTTCATCTATATTAAATTTGTGGATTCCGGTTTTATCACCAAAATGCGCGAAACCGCCATCGCGGATATGGAAGCCAAAGGCCAATCGGAAGAACAAATTGAAATGGCCATGAAATTTGTTGACATGTTTATGAGCCCCGGCGCCATGCTGGCTTTCGGAATTATTTTTGGAATCATCGGGACGATCATTGTCGGTCTTCTCGTTTCCATCGTCACACAAAAACCGCGGCCTGAACCCGCTATTTAATTTACGAAATGAATCTTGACATCTCAGTTGTTGTTCCCGCAAAGGACGAAGAAGAATCGATACCGGAACTGTGTCAGTGGATAAGCCGTGTGATGGAAGCACACGGCTTTTCCTATGAAGTGATCTTTATCGACGACGGCAGCACGGACAACACCTGGCAGCAGATCACGGCCATCCACGAAGCCAACCCCAACATCAAGGGCATCCGCTTCAACCGGAACTTTGGTAAATCGGCCGCGCTGCAAACGGGCTTCCGCGCCGCGCACGGAAAAGTGGTCATCACGATGGACTCCGACCTGCAGGACAGCCCGGACGAAATCCCCGCGTTATACAAAATGGTTACGGAAGATGGTTTTCAACTCGTGTCGGGCTGGAAGAAAAAACGCCATGACCCGATCTCGAAGACCGTTCCTTCCAAATTTTTCAACTATGTGACCCGCAAACTGTCGGGCATACCCTTGCACGACTTCAATTGCGGACTCAAGGCCTATCAATCGCGCGTGGTGAAGAACATCACCGTGTATGGCGAGATGCACCGCTACATTCCCGTGATCGCCAAGTGGGCAGGCTTCACCAAGATTACCGAGAAGGTGGTGGAACACCGCGAGCGCAAATTTGGCGTGACCAAGTTCGGGTTGGAGCGCTTTATCAACGGGTTTCTCGACCTGATCTCCATCACCTTTGTGAGCCGCTTCCGGCAAAAGCCAATGCACTTCTTCGGCACGTGGGGAACACTGTCGTTCCTGGTGGGCTTTCTGTTTACGTGCAAGCTTTTCTACGATAAGATGGACGCCATCTTTATCTCCCGAATCCCGGTGAAGCGTGACATCACCGCGCAGCCCATTTTCTATTTGGCGTTGGTGGCATTGGTCATTGGCGTGCAGCTTTTTGTGACGGGCTTCCTGGCGGAGATGTTTGCCATGCAGTCGCTTTCCAGACGCGACTACCTGATCATTGAGAAGGTGGGGTTGCCAGAGCCTCAGATGAAGCTCCAGGACTAGCGGATCCCGCTGACCGGTCTGTGCTTCTTCGATTAGTTCTGCTTATTTTGCCGCATGGCGACACCGCGCTACTCCATCATCATTCCCGTTTATAATCGTCCGCAGGAAGTAGACGAGCTTTTGGCCAGTCTCGTGTTGCAGACGGTGAAAGACTTTGAGGTGATCATTGTAGAAGACGGTTCGACCGTGCGCTGTGATAGCGTCGTTGATCTTTACCGCGACAAATTTTCCATTCACTACTTCTTCAAACCCAACTCGGGGCCTGGACCGAGTCGTAATTTTGGCTATGCGCAGGCGCGGGGTGATTTTTTTATCGTCTTCGATTCCGACTGTATCATTCCGCCGGGCTACCTGGCTTCGGTTGAGCGTTCCTTTCAGGAAAACGGGTGGGACGCCTGGGGCGGTCCCGACCGGGCCCATGAGAATTTTACACCGGTGCAGCGCGCGATGGGCTACACGATGGCTTCCGTGCTCACCACGGGGGGGATCCGCGGCGGGAAGCAACAGGCGGCGAGGTTTCAGCCGAGGAGTTTCAACATGGGGATCTCGCGCAACGTGTTCACACAAACCGGGGGATTTAAACTGGACCGTTTTGCGGAAGATATCGAGTTCAGCATTCGCATGCGCACCATGGGCTTCAAGGTGGGACTCATTCCAGAGGCGTTTGTGTATCACAAACGGCGCACCACGTTCCGCCAGTTCTATCAGCAGGTATCCAACTTTGGCAAAGGCCGCATTCAGATTGGCCGGGTACATTCCGGGGCTGTGAAGCTCGCCCATTGGTTCCCGGCACTTTTCTTACTGGGCTCGGTGTCTTTGCTTGTTCTCCCGTTCATCAGCATGGCACTGTTCCGGATCGCCGTTGGCTTTTTCCTGGTCTATTTGCTGGCCATCTTCATCGACTCGTTCCGGCAGGGTAAAGACCTCACCGTAGCCTTCTTGTCGGTGCCTGCCGCACTCCTTCAGCTGTGGGGCTATGGGATCGGTTTTTTGAAAGAAAAGTTTAGAAATCATACACCCGGGTAAACCAATAAATATTGCGATTAGCTTGATTAGACTAAAAAATTAGATATTTTTAGAGAATATTCGCCCAAATCTACGCTAGTCCTTACATGAAGAACATAACCAGAAGTGCCCTCTTTTTCGGGCTATTGTGCCTATCCTCTCCGTTGTTCTCACAGGATTCTAAAGAGCTTGCTCCCGGCTATTATGTGGTGATCAACGCCTACGCGCCGTCGCGCGAGAACGTGGCGCAAAACTATGTCGAGGTCCTGAGAATAAAGGGGACCGATGCGCACTACGGATTCAATTCCGGTCGCGGATTTTTCTTTGTTTACCTGAAATATTTTGAGAGCCTGAGGGAGTCACTGCAATACATGACAAACGTGCGCAACACCCCCGAGTTCAAAGATGCCTGGGTGCGTGTAGTGCCCGGCGATATCACGCCACACAACGCCGCCGTGCCCAACGCACCGGCTCCTGAAATGCCCGCGCCTCCTCAAACGACGGCGGTGGCAACCACATCACAAGCCACGCAAGCCGCGCCCGCAGCAGAGACGACCACAACGACTGAACCCGAGATCACCGACAATCCCGAGATCGTGCAACACAAGGTCATGACCTTGGGCAACACCGAGGTTTTCCTCAGTCTCTATAATGCGCGCAACAATCGCATCGTGAGTGGCGATGTGCAGGTGGTCGACACGGACCGTTCGCGGCTCATCACCAGTGTGAAAGGAAATGAGTACCTGGTGCTGCCCGATCCAAAAAGCAAGTCGGGGCAACTCACGCTGGTGTGCGAAGCTTTCGGTTACCGGAAGATCCAACAGGAGATCAACTATCCGTTGCCCCTGGCCGACACGGTGAAAAACTACATCGAACTGATGGGTACTACGCTGGTGATCGACTTCGACCTGGTGCGCTATCACAAGGGCGACATCGCCACTTTGTATAACGTTTACTTCTACAACGATGCGGCACTGATGCTGCCCGAGTCTAACTATGAGCTCAGCAGTTTGCTGCAGCTCATGGAAGAAAATCCCAAATACAAGATCCGCCTTCACGGCCACAGCAATGGCAACTACCATGGCAAGATCCTGACGGTGGGTCCCGAAAAGAAATTCTTCACACTGGACGGTGCCCACGAAGGTTCGGGCTCGGCCAAAGATCTTTCGTACAAACGCGCCGAGGTCATCAAAGACTACCTGGTCAGCAAAGGCATCGACCCGATGCGCATGGAAATAAAAGCCTGGGGCGGGAAGCGTCCTATCTATGACAAGAACAGCGTGAACGCCAAGAAGAACGTTCGCGTGGAGGTGGAAATGCTGGACGAATAAGAAACTTTTCTCGATTGGAGCCCCGCTAGAAGCCCTGTTAGGGCTTTTGGCATTTATGGACAATTTTTATTTTGAAATGTATTTTATTTGCTCCCCCGAGCCACGCCACTATGACGAAAGTATTGAAGAGCTTTTTCCTGATCATCAACTACAAGACGTTGATCATTACGACCCTATCGGTCATTTCCACGTATGTTTGTTTTCACTATGGGCTCATCGCCAAGTTCCCCGACATGTTGGTGGGCGTGGCCATCGTGTTCCCCGTGGTGTTCTCGATTGGGTCGGCGTATAATCGCAGGGAAGTGGCGCTCCAACGCTTCTCCGATTTCAAAGGTCATGCCATCGCCCTCTACTACGCTTCGCGCGACTGGACTACCGACAAGGACAACGAATTGCCCGAGCAAACCCGCGAGATCGTCACCGAGATGATCCGCCTCATGCGCACCATGTTTACGTCATCGCACCGGCGCGACTGGGAAGAGAACGAGCAGAAGATCTTTCAGTATTTCTCGCGCCTCTCGGCCCTCACCATCTCCTATAAACACTATGGCATCCCCAGCGGCGAGTTTTCGCGGCTGAGCCAATACGTGAGCAAGATGATCATTGCGTTCGACAACCTGAAGATCATTCACGTGTACCGCACGCCCATCACGCTACGGGCCTACAGCAAAGTGTTCATCTATGTCTTCCCGATCATCTACGGTCCTTACTTTGCCAGCACGTTCAAAGATTTTTCCTCATCGCTGGAATATGTCATGCCCGTCCTGTACAGCTTCATCCTGGTGAGCCTCGACAACATCCAGGACCACCTCGAACATCCCTTCGACGAATTGGGCGAAGACGACATCCGCATCGACGAGCGCGAGGTGATCCGTCACATGGAGTGAAAATTCTGCGTACCTTGAAGGTATGAACGACGGCACCTCTCGCGGCCCGGACCCGAAAAAAGCCCGCCTCTATTTCCTGCTGGGATGTACGGGGCTTTTTTGCATGGCGCTGCTGTGGTCGGTAGACCGCTCGCTGGTGGCGATCTCGCTGGGCTTTGCCGCGATATGCTTTCTTCTGGCATTCAATAGCCGGCCTGCGTCAACGACGCGACGCGAGGGCCCGGTCTTTCAAAAACAAAGGGACTATACGCCCGCTACCTTCCTCTCGGTGTTGTTCGGGCGATTGCTGAAAGGACAGCAGACTCCCCATCAACCGGCCAATCCACAGCGCCGAAGCGCAGCGGTGGTGATCATCTTTGTTGTTTTTGTGTTCACCATCATCCTGGTGGTCACCCTGTCGTCCTTGTTTTCGGATGATAGTCCAATGGAGGCGTATGGCTATTTTCAAACGGCCGATAATCAATATTACAATCAGCAATACGATTCAGCGCGGATGAACTACCGGCGGGCGTGGCAAGTGAATCCAAAATATGCGGAGGCGTATCTTGGCTATGGACGAACGCTGTTCATGCAAAGCCAGTCCGACTCGGCCATCATCGTGTTCGATCAGGCGCTGGCCATCGACCCCGATTTAAAAGAAGCTTCCTATGGTAAGGCCGAGGTGTTCGCCGATCAAAAAAAATATGACGAAGCCATCGCCATCCTAAGCCAGCTTGTTGCGGACTATCCGGACTACGAAGATGCCCGGCAGGCGCTGGGGGATTGTTACTATACGCAAAAGAAATTTGACGAAGCGTTGCCGTTCTATGAAAGCGTGTATGCCAATGCAAATTCGCGAAGTCATATCCTTTGTTATATCATGGCCTATATCTACGACACAAAGGGCAACACGCAGAAGGCCATACCGCTCTACCAGGAAGCCCTTCAATACGACAGTACCGTGGTGGACATCTACCATCGTCTCGGCGAACTCCTGCCCGGAGAAGACGGCAACGTCTATCGCACGAAAGCCGTCACACTGAACCGCTGATCATTTATCGAGCACGTCCTGGTATTCCGTCACGCGATCGAACACCGACTTGGCAAAGGGGCAAAGGGGAAATATTTTCAGATTATGCTTACGGGCATGGTCGACAGCCGCGGCGACCAATTGCTTGCCGGCATTCTTCCCGCGCAAGGCGTCAGAGACTTCTGTATGATTGATGATGATGCGGGTGTCACCTGCTTTGGTAAAGATCATTTCGGCCAGGCGCTTGCCGTTTTCCTCTACATAAAAATATCCCCGTGTGCCCGATTCTTCCAATTTTATATCCATGTGTTTATTTTGATTTGTATCGAATTCCCAAAACTGTCATCACGATAAAAAGTGCAGCCACCACCGTCAGGGCCACGCGCAGGGTGTGGGCGTCGGCGATGAAGCCGATCACGGGTGGGCCAATGAGAAATCCGGAGTACCCCACCGTGGTGACCATCGCCAGCGCCACGCTCGAGGGAAGCTCGCGTGTGTTGCCGGCGATGCTGTAGGCGATGGGCACGATGGTGGAAAGGCCCAGGCCTACAAGAAAAAATCCGGCAATGGAAACATAGGGCAAGGGAATCACCAGTGCCAGTGAAAGACCGGCGAAGGCGAGTATGCCGCCGAGGATGATCATCGTTCGATCGCCAAAGGTTGCCCGTGCCCCGTCTCCAAAGAATCGTCCCAAGGTCATGGCCGTGGCAAATGCCGAAAGGGCGATCGGTGCCAGCGCCTTGGTGGAACGCGCGATGTTCTCCATAAAGTTCACGGTCCATTCCGACATGGCCCCCTCTCCCATCATACAACAAAATGCGATGACGCCCACGCTGATCAGGGATGCATTGGGAAGCCGGAACAAGGGTCCATCGGTATGTGCGCCGGGGTCGGGCTTATCGTGTATCAGATTTCTGCTGGCCCAGGCGACCGCCGCGAGCGAAACGCCGGCCACGATCAGGAAATGTGATTCCAGGTCGACCCTGATGTCGGTAAACAACGCAGCTGACCATGCGCCCAACATCATGCCCAGGCTGAAGAAGGCATGGAAAGATGTCATGATGGGGCGTTTGTATTCCCGCTCCACCATCACGGCCTGCGCGTTTATGGCCACGTCGTACATGCCCGTGATCACGCCGATGCAAAAGTAGAGTGCCACCAGCGCGGCAAAATTTGGCATGAGGGGGATCAACGGTACAACGGCGGAATAAAGGATCGCCGTGAGCAACGAGATGCTGCGGCTACCGTTTTTGATAATCACCCACCCGGCAAACGGCATGGCCGCAACGGCTCCGATAGACAAGGAGAACAACACCAAACCAATGTCGCCATTGTCGGCCCCATAAAGTTCCTGTATGCGCGGCAGCCGCGCCACCCAATTGGCCAGGATAAATCCGTTGACAAAGAAAGTTATTTTTACAGCGATTCGATGGCGCAGCACGAAGTTGATGTTTTGATATTTCAGTTACTGCTAAGGTATGATTTTCCCGCAAAGGCTTGGAGTGAAATCTATTTACGGGGAAATGTTTTAGGACGGGCGCTCGCCGAATCGTGCGCGCACCAAGCTTAGCCTACCAAAAATCAGGCTTTTGCGTCACACCGCCCGACTCGCGACAGTCCATGCAGATCGCGGTCGTGGATACATAACCCTCCGGTAAACCCATCCCATAGGGATACACGAGAAGTGTGTTGTCGGATAATGTTCTGACAATCGACATGCGAATGGAATCCGGGGGACAAAAGTAATGGGGATATATGCGAATAGCGTCGGGCAGCTCAGCGTGGCGGATGAAGATCCGCTCCTGCTTCTCTTCCCCCGCACTGAAGAAACCCAGAACGGGTTCCTCCGAATCGCTCGTGCTATGAACGTTGCCCACTACTTGCGACGGCAGGGGATCAAAAAGCCCGCCCAGGCTCTCCGTTGTTTTTCGAAGCTGCGTCCAAAAGACATACGCCTCTTTGGAAATCGCGCGCTGCCGCACCAGTACGCTGTAGCGAACGGAAAGTTGTATGCTACCCGCAGGAAGAACGATCAATGGAAAATTGCGAATGGCATCGGTGGAAAGATTTTCGGATGACGTTACAAAAATACTGGTCGAAGGCTGTGTCGTCCAGCATTGTTCCAGCTGCTCGTCGGGCATTAACGGCCGGGGTTCGTGTCCCTTCATGATATAGCCCGCCGGAACCGGCGCGTGATGTTCGTAGGTTTCAATATAGTCCCAGTAGTAGTATCTGGTTTGACCTGTGGCATCGTGGGCATTCACATAGACGGTCAGGTCCTGATCGCCGGCACGCCAAGCCACACTGTCGATGTCGGGTGTTTTGATCACGGCAACGTAGTCGGAAAAATATTCCTTTCCGCCAGACGTCTTGATGTGGAGGCGGTATGGCTTGGCTGCATTCACGTTCAATCCGGTCGCGGTATAGTAGCCGTCTTGCGTGTCATTCAGGATCAACGACGCTCCGTCCTGCTCCTCCAGGGCTACTGTAGCATTCCGTTCCGGTGGTGGGATGCCTGCGCTGTCCAGGGCTATCGCGTGTGAAAGGCGGACGGCAATAGAAGAAGAGGTGTAGCTTAGAAAACCATCGACCACCAGGATGTCGACATTACGCTTCACGTCCGGCGGCGAATAAGGATCCAGGCACCCGAAAAAAATAAGCGCGGGCAACAGCAAGATCAGATTATGTTTTCTTATTGAGGTCATCTACAGGAGAACACTCACACACCTTGCATCAATGATCAAATTGTTTCACCTGGAATGGATATACCGCCGACCCGGAAAGTCCATCTGCGGTCATGCCACGGATCACGATGTTATAGTCGCCGGCCACATCGGACGTATAAAACTCAAGATGCTGCTTGCCATCTTTGGTCACTACCTGTGGCGCCCAGAACAGCACGTTGCGTTGGTCGGGCCAGCGGCTTTCGCGTTGTTTTGGTGTGTCGTAGGGTGGTGAATAGAATTCGCGTTGAAGTTGCAGTCCTTCATAGTTGACTACAAGGCTGCGCGGATCCAGCACAAAACCGGCCAGGTCGCCGGTGTAGGTGGTGTAGCTCACGAGCCCGGTCATGGAGACGTTACCCAGGTAGTAGCGGTGTGTGAAGACGTCGAGTTTTTTCACTTTTAATGGATCGAATTCCATGATCTTGTCGATGTTGAACACCGGCACGCCGTCGAGCAACACCATCGGGTCTTCGGTGAATACGCTTTTGTGGGCATCGTTGAGGTTCATAAAATGAAAACCATCCCTGCGCTTGCGCACCAACACGCCGGGCACATATTCGCGCATCACCTCCTCCATCACGGTGAAACGGGTGTAGTCGTCGAGGAGGTAGGAGGCGTCGGGTTTGCCATAGAAATTGGAACTGTCTTTCACGGCATTAGCGATAGGCGCACGGTCCTGGTAGAATATATCCTGGACCTGCATGCTCATGTTGCGGGAGAGCAATCGTTTCTCCAGTGCAGACGAAAAAGTGAACGGCGCGAATTTGAGCGGCGCAAATTTATCCGAGAAGGGATTATCAATGGTCATGCGACCAACACTCGTGCTGTCTTTTTCCGTATTGGTTTGAACGATGATCTTTTTGGGGCCGATAAAATCCCTCACTTCATAATACACCTCGCCCTTGTTGTTGCTCACCGATGTGTAGAGCTGAATCTTTCGGCTGGGTGACGATAAGAAAGTAGTGACACCGCGCGCGATGCCCCCCGCCGGATCAAATACATGGCCCGTGATGAGGTGCCCCCGATACTCGGGAACGAACGTGAGCGCCGGCGCTGTGCCCAATACCTCATTCCAATTGAACCGCCGCCAGCCATGGGTGAGCATTAAATTGTCGGCCGCGAGTGCATCGGTGCCTTCCATGTAGTATTCCGGCGATTCCACAGTTCCTTTCAGATCGGAAGAAAGCCAGAGGAAGGGGTAAATGTCTTGTTGGAGTGGCCCTTGCAACGAGTCCGTTTTATATACGGCCACCGAGAGATTCGACGTTACCGGTTGATGTTGCGCATTTTGTGCCGTGAGGTCGACGGAGACTTTGCGCCGGATGCCAAATTGGGCTTGACTTATTTCTGCGCCTAGTGTGAGTTTTTTATCGGGTTGCGTAAAATATAAACGCTCGCATTGCGGGTGGAGATCGCTATCGATCAGCGTAATGTGCGAAATGCCCGGCAGCAGACTCTTCTTGGCGAGGGCGATGGTGGCCTGGCCGTGTTGCAGAAAATTAAGCGATGCCGTGGACACAACGTTGCGAGCGTGGACAAACAAATACACCACCGGTGCCGATGACGCAACACCCTTCTGGATTATTTTTATCGACAACAGGTCGTTGGTGCTGTCCTTCACCTGCAACGCATAGCCGGCTTCCAAGGCTGCGGGAAGCTTTGCGGTGTTCTTTCTCCCCTGATCGTCGGTGATCACTGCGCGGTATTCCATCCCCGGAAGGGGTGTGAAGGAAAAATTCCCAATGCCAAATTTATGAGGCTCAAAACGTGCGACCGTATCGTTCTGCTGATTCAACACGGCGCCTTTGCCCATCATTCCTTTACCGGTTTTATCGGTGATGCGGAAAGCCACCTTGCCTGGAACGCCATTCACCAGGTTGCCACCTTCCGGAAAAAACTGAATGTCGTGCGCAGCGGCTGTGGGTTTATCGAGGTCCAGCTTGCGGAAGGTATTGACGATGGTGATGGGTGTGTGAAAATAAAATTCGGGTGCAAAGTTTTTCATCCAATGGGTGTATACACGCACCACATAATTTCCCGAGGTGATCGATGCGGGCAAAAACACTGATCCATTTCCCACACCGTGCTGCAAGGCCACCTTGGTCTGCACCACGGCCTGCTTGTCTTTGTCGATCACTTCGAGATAAGCCACTTTACTAATGTCCGAAGGCGTGTGCCGCGCACCCTCGACGAGGTAGAGTTTGAACCACATCGTCTCGCCGGTCAGGTAGAGCGATTGGTCCAGGTGGGCATATAGTTTTTCCTGCAGGTGATTGATGCGATAGCGGTCGAATTTCCGTTGGAGCGAATCCAGGCCTGCCTGTTGCGCCGAAGCCATCGATGCCAGCAAGGCCATCGTCGCTGCCAGGGCGAGGCGTGTGTGGAAAAACGAGATGATCTTTTTTACATTCATTAAAGTTGCTGCATTTCTTTGTTACCAAAAATCAGGCTTCTGCGTTACACCGCCCTTGACCCGACAATCCATACAATCAATCGTCGACGATACATAGCCGAGGGTGACCGGAACGCCATAGGGATAGACAAGAAAAGTGTGGTCTGAAAGGGTTTTGACTACCGACATCTCAATGGAATCCAAGGGACAAAAAGGAAGCGGCATCCTCCGGATATTGTCGGGGAGATCGCGGTTTTTGATGAAGATCCTTTGTTGCTTTTCTTCTCCTGCGCTAAAGAAGCCCAATACGGCCTCGTTGGCATTGGTGGCGCTGTGAACATTACCCACCACCTCCGAGGGCATGGGGTCGAACAGCCCACCCAGGCTTTCCGTTGTTTTTTGAAGTTGGGCCCAAAACGTGTAGGCCTCTTTGGAGATCGTGCGTTGGGTCACCAGCAGACTGTAGCGTCTGGAAATTTTGCTGCTGCCGGCGGGTATAACGACCAACGGGAAATCACGGATGAGGTCGACAGAAAGACGTTCCGAAGACGTCACCAGGATGGTCGTCGACGGATTCGTTTTCCAGCAGATGTCCACCCGTTCTTCACTGGGTATGTAGGTGGGCTCTCCGTTTCTCATTTCATAGCCGGCGGGATAGGGTGCGGAATATTCGTAGGTCTCAACATAATTCCAGAGATAGTATTTTGATTTTCCCGTGTCGTCATGGGTATTTGCATACAGCGTGACATCCTTGTCGCTCGGCCGCCAGGTCACGCTATCGATGTCGGGCGTTTTGAGCACATCGACGTAGTCGGAGAAATATTCTTTACCACTATGGGTCTGGATGTGTACACGATATTTTTTTGATGCATCAATGGTCAATCCTGTAGCGGTATAGTTGCCATCGGTGTCACCGGATAGTGTTACAGAACCGCCGTCGCTTTCTTCAAGTCTGACGTTGGCATTTTGCTCGGCGGGAGGAACACTGCTGTCGTCCAGCGCCACCGCATGCGAGAGTCGCACCGACACGGAGGAAGATGTCACGCTCAGAAAACCATCTACCACCAGGAGGTCGACATTGTCGGTCGTGGCCGGCGGTGAATAGGGATCAAGGCAGCTGGAAAACAAAAAGGCAGCCAGCGCGTAGAGTAAGCTATGTTTTTTTGTAAAGGTCATACTTTAAAGTTCAAACCGATCTGCTTCAATAGTCCGTGGCAAAAGTTTCTCCATCCTGGGACCGGTGTGGCGTATCATTATTTTTTCTCGTATCATTCTTCTTTCTTCAGTCTGTTTCATACTCAATCCCAGAAGTCCGGTCGTTTCGTCACGCCGCCCTGCACGCGACAATCCATGCAAATGGGCGAGGCCGTGGTGTAGCCTCCCGCGGTTCCCGGGCCATTGCCTCCCACTGGATAGATTAGAAAACTCTTGTCGGGAAGCGCTTCTACTATCTCGAGCAGCAGCGTATCGATCTCACAACCCGGTGGCTTGGGGGTCACGAGTTGTATTTCGTCCGGCAATTCGTCGTGCTTGATGAAGATCCGTTTTTCCTTCAACTCTCCCACCGCGAAATATCCCAACACGGGCTCTTTGGCATCGCGTACGTTGTGCACATTGCCTACCACCTGCGACGGCATGGGATCAAAAAGACCGCCGATATTTTCAGTGGTGTTTTTCAACTGTTGCCAAAAAGCATAATTCTTTTCCGACACCGCCTTTAACTTCACGAGGATGCTGTAACGGATCGAAAGTTTAATGGAGCGTACCGGCATAAACACCAGCGGATAGTCGAGCATGGCATCGACGCTCAGATTTTTGGTCGAATGCAAAAGAATAGACGTCGCCGGCTTTGTGGCCCAGCAACGATTCACATATTCATCTTCGTGCAATTGCGCGACCTCTTTGTTTCGGATTTGATATCCAGGCGCGTATGCCGACCGGTATTCATACGTCTCAGCATAGTCCCATAGGTAGTAGCGGGCGTTCCCTGTGTCGTCATGCGTGCTGGCGTATACCGTGGTGCCTGCGGCCGTGCCGTGCCAGGTGACGCTATCGATGTCGGGTGTTCGATAGACATTTTCATAGTCCGACAGGTATTCACTGCCTCGTTGGGTCGTGATGTGCAGGCGATAAGTTTTATTGGGATTGATGGTCAGATCGTTTGCGATGTAGGAGCCGGCGATGGTGTCGGCTGTCAACGTGATCGTGGGGCCGTCGCTTTCTTCGATGGTCACTTTAGCATGCTCTTCCGGACTGGGCGTTTCCGTGGAGGCCAGCGCCACGGCGCGCGTCAAATGCACCGATGCCGAGGAGTGTCCCTGATCGAGAAATCCCTCCACCACCAAAATATCAACAGACGTGCTGCCATCCGGCGGCGCATAGGGCTCCAGGCATCCCGACATGATCATTGTCATGCAGGTGTAGTAGAAGAGGCCATATGGTTTGCCGGGGTGCATTTTAGAATTTGAAGTTATACGTCACGGTGGGTATCGGCTGAGCGAACACGGAAAGCTTGTATCCTTTCACCTGGCCATTCTCCGAACGGAAGAACACCGAGTAAGCATTCGCCCGTCCCGTCAGGTTATACACGGCAAACGTCCACGAACTGTGGGCCAGCTTTTTGATCTTGTGGTTGCCTTCGATGTTGATGGAGATGTCGGTGCGGAAATAGTCGGGGATGCGGTATTGGTTTCGGTCGGAGTAGTAAAGCCGGTAATTGCCGCCCAACTCATACTTGGCCAGCGGCAAGGTGATGGGCCGGCCCGTGCTGTAGGTCATGTTGAGCGAAAAATTGAAGCGGCGGCTGAATTTGTAGTTCCCCACAAAGTTCACCGCATGCGGCTTGTCGTAGTTGCTGGGATAATAACTGCCCTTGTTGACAACCTCCGAGGCATAGGGGCTCACCGTTTGCAGGAACGAGCGGGAATAGGTGTAGCTCAACCAGCCGTTCAACTTGCCGGCGGCGCGCTTCAACATAAACTCTACCCCATAGGCCTTGCCGCGCGAATCGACCACATCCGTTTCGATGTGCTTGTTCAACAACAACACGGCGCCGCCTTTAAAGTCGAGTGCATTCTGCGTGGTCTTGTAATAGGCTTCCAACGAAATCTCCAACGAATGCTTGCGGGTGTTCTTATAGAACCCGACCGACACCTGGTCGCCCACTTGTGGTTTGATATAGGCATCGCTGAGCTTCCAAATGTCGGTGGGCGTCATGGCCGTGGTGTTGGATAGCATTTGAATGTATTGCCGCATCCGGTTATAGCTAAACTTCACCGACGCATTTTGAGACAAGCTGTAGCGGATCGAAAACCGCGGCTCTGCCCCGCCGTAGGAAGCGATGGATTTGCCACTGCCATAATACAGGCTGTCCGTGATCGAGGTCTCCGTACGCGGCACACCGTTGGCGTATTGGTATACATTGCGCGGCCCCAGGTATTCATAGAACGAATAGCGAACCCCTCCATAGATGGAGAGCCTGGGAGATACTTCGAAATTGTCGCCGATATACACCGCGTTTTCCTGGCCTTGCTCGTGTTGCAGGGCCATGGTTTTCTGCGTCGACTCCTCGCCTTTCGGTGCAATGTGACCCGGCTGCAACGCATAACGGACCACGCTCACGCCCGCATTTATGGTGTGCTTGGCGTTGAGAAAATAGCTGAAGTCCACTTTGCCATTGATCTGTTGGATGGAGAAATTCATATCGAACGCCTCCACCGGGTTCAGGTCGCTGCTCATGGTGTAGCTGTATTTGCTGATCCCTCCCGTGGCCACGGCATAGAGTCTGTTATTAAAAATATGCTTCCACTTGATCGACGCGTTGCGGTCGCTGTAGGCATAGGAGGTGTCGGTATTCAACTTGAACTTGTCGTGGCTCATGTAGCCCGAAAGGTAAAGGTTGTTCCGGTCGTTGATCTTGTGGCTGACGTTGAGGTTCACATCATAGAACGACGCCTGGCTGTTCTTTAAACGTTCGTTTTTCAATTGACGCAAGATCCAGTCGGAATAGGTTGAGCGGGCGCCGATCAGGAACGAGGTTTTTTCTTTGATCAGGGGCCCCTCGAGTGTTAGCCGCCCGGTGATGGGGCTGATGCCGCCGGAGCCTTGAAATTTCTTCAGGTTACCCTCCCGCGAAGTAACGTCCAACACCGACGACAATCGTCCGCCGTATTCGGCGGTGATGCCGCTTTTGTAGAGCTCCACATTTTTGAGTACATCTGGATTGAAGGTGGAGAAAAATCCAAAAAGGTGCGACGGGTTGTAGACCACGGCATCGTTGAACAGGATCAGGTTTTGATTGGCCGCGCCACCGCGCACGTTCAGTCCCACCGTGCCTTCGCCCACGCTCTGCACACCCGGCAGGGCCAGCACCACCTTCATGATGTCGGTCTCACCCAGGGCCAACGGCATATTTTTCATCGTCTTGATGTCGAGCTTCTCCATCCCCATCTGCATGCCCATCACACGCACGTCCTTGTCGGATTCCACCACCACTTCTTTCAGTGGGGTAACATCCGGATCCAGTTCGATCTCCAGCTTGCCATCGGCATAGAGCATGATCTGGCGCACGGTGCTTTTCATACTGATGCTTTTGATCTTCAGTTCGTGGCGTCCTTTGGGCAAGGTGATGGCGTAGTATCCAAACTGATCGGTGATCACACCGATCAACGGTTTCTCTATATACACTGTGGCTCCTACGAGCGGCTCGCCATTCGTTACATCGCGCACGTGGCCGGCCATGGTGGCATTGCCCTGCAGGTTGCTGGTCTTGGGGCCAATGGCGTAGAGCTTGCTCTCCACCAGTTTCTTCTCCTTTTCCCGTTTTTCGTAAGCCGTGTAGTCAAATCCCGAAGCCAGGGTCTGCTGCGATGGCGCAACACCGGTATCGAAAAAGTCTACCGGCAAGTCGCTCATAATGTCGCGGCCTTCCGTGACAAAGATGTTCCTTTGAGCATCCACGGCGAAGTGCAGTTGCGTGCCGGCCAGCGCCTGTCCCAACACGGCGTTCACGTTTTGATTTTGGACCGACAGGGTGATCTTCAGGCTATCCGTAGTCCGTGGATTATAATAGAAGTGATAATCCGTCTGCGTTTCGATCGCGTCAACGAGTTGTTTGAACGGCGCACCGCTCAGCTCTACTGTGATGAGGCCCCGCTGTTGACCGTTGACAACCTGAATCAGGGTCAGCATGGCTATCCCACAAATAATAAACTTGTAAAGTGTCTTCATGCTCAGTTTTTAGGCGCGTCATAGAACTCTGCCGCCCGCACCACGGCCTTCTCACGATCTTTCTTGAAGCGAATTTTACTTTTGTTGAGAAAAGATTTTACCTCCGATTTCCGGTCCTTCAACACGTCCAGCACCGATCCCTTTTTCTTTACCGGGTAGAACACACCGTCTTTTACAATATAGAGGTGGTTCTTTTCTTCGAAGCGCGCGACGATCACTTGCGACTCTATGGATTCCTGGAGATCTTTTTCGCGCTTCACATATACCTTGGTGGGGCCGTCATACAATCGGTCATAAAACCCGGTGGCGATACCGTTGGTCTTTGTGCCATAGAGGTGCACAAAGGTGTGGCCGGAAACCGAGAAGTGATCCACCTTGTCGGTGATCAGTTGGATCTTCGCACCATTGAACATGTGTTCGGTGACCACCTGGTCGACGCGGATGTCGTATTCCAGGGGAACATTCTCATACAACTCGCCGTCGTAGAGCACGTCGCCCATGAGCCAATCGTCGGAAAAGAAAAAGGGAAACTCGTCGTTTCGCGAAGCATATTCCGTGTATTCTACGCCATTGAAGAGGCGCGCTTGTCCTTGTATGTAGTGTGCGTAAACTTGCTTGGCACGTGTGTCGGCCAGGGCAACAAAAGCGGTGTCAGCCTTAAGCTGTGCCGCGCAGTGTATGCTGCAGAAGAGAGACAGGCCGAAGCCTGCTAGGCATAGGAGACGGGTCATTTTCCAGTAGAGCGTAGGTAACAGGTTTCTAAAAATACTTTTAATACCGAAAAGTACCATACCGTTAAAGTAAATTATACAATCGTTTGAATACACGAGCGGGCGTTAGGGCTGCGACGAACGCCACGATTTACGAGACGAAACCGAAAAGAATTATGAGGTTGGGCCGGGCGGTCAAAGGAGGGGCTCCAGGCGTTACCGTAAAACAAAAACGTCCGGCCCCGTGAGGGACCGAACGTTTTTCATTGCCTTTTCGCAGGGCAGGTTGTGTATTACTTCGCGTAGGCTACGCTGCGCATTTCGCGGATCACGGTCACTTTCACCTGGCCGGGATATTGCATGTCGCGTTCGATCTTTTGCGAGATGTCGAAGCTGAGTTGACCTGCCCGTTCGTCGGTGGCCTTCTCGGCATCCACGATCACGCGGAGCTCACGGCCCGCCTGGATCGCGTAGCACTTGTCTACACCGTCGAAGCTCAGACCCAATTGTTCCAGTTCTTTGAGACGCTTGATGTATTGCTCCATCACCTCGCGACGGGCACCGGGGCGCGCACCGCTGATGGCGTCGCACGATTGCACGATGGGCGAGATGATGTTGGTCATCTCAATTTCGTCGTGGTGGGCACCGATGGCGTTGCAAATGGCGGGGTGCTCTTTGTATTTCTGTGCCAGTTCCATACCCACAATAGCGTGAGGTTTCTCCAACTCTTCGGGCCACACCTTGCCGATGTCGTGTAACAGACCGGCGCGCTTGGCTTGCTTTACGTTCAACCCTAATTCGCTCGCCATGATGGCACACAGGTTGGCCACTTCGCGCGAGTGCTGCAACAAATTTTGTCCATACGACGAGCGGAAGCGCATGCGGCCCACCATCTTCACCAGTTCGGGATGCAACCCGTGAATGCCCAGGTCGATGACGGTGCGTTCACCGATCTCCACGATCTCGTCTTCAATATTTTTGGTGGTCTTGGCCACGATCTCTTCGATGCGCGCGGGGTGGATGCGTCCATCCTGAACCAACCGGTGCAGCGACAACCGGGCGATCTCGCGACGCACGGGATCGAAGCCCGAAATGATGATCGCTTCGGGAGTGTCGTCCACGATGATTTCCACGCCGGTGGCGGCCTCCAGGGCGCGGATGTTGCGTCCTTCGCGACCGATCACTTTTCCTTTGATGTCGTCGCTTTCGATGTTGAAGATCGACACGCAGTTCTCGATGGCATGCTCGGTGGCGGTGCGCTGGATGGTTTCGATCACGATCTTCTTGGCTTCCTTGGTGGCCGACAGCTTGGCTTGTTCCATGATGTCTTTCACATAGCTGGAGGCGCGGGTCTGGGCCTCGTCTTTCAGGCTGGCGATCAGCTGCTCGCGGGCCTCGTCAGCGGTGAGCTTGCTGATGTTTTCCAGCACCTGGATCTTTTGCTGATTGAATTTGTCGAGCTCTTCCTTGCGTTTTTTGGTGTGTTCCAGTTGGGCCGACAGGTCGAGGCGAATGTCGTCTAATTCGCCTTCTTTGCGTTTGAGGTTCTCGATCTCTTTGCTGAGGGTGGCCTCGCGTTGTTTGATCTTTTGCTCGTTGCTAATGATAAGGCTCTTCTTCTTGTTGGCTTCTTCCTCGAATTCGGTCTTCATTTTCAGAAGCTTTTCTTTGGCTTCCAGGATGCGGTCCTTTTTCAGGTTTTCTGCGGCGATTTCGGCTTCCTTGATGATGAGCTTGGCTTTGGCCTCGGCGTTCTCCTCGTTCTTTTGAAGTTTTCTTTTATAGAGGAGAGACCCGATCAACAGACTCAGCAGGATCGTTGCGATCGCGCTGACCACGATAACTATGACGGTCGGTGACATAAAATAGATATGGGTTATATATACACTAACCCCGGATTGCCGCCTTGGCTCAGGAAAGAGAAAGGGAGTGCGAAGAAATCAGAGAATGGATTGGGAGACGAGGTGGTTGATTTGGCTAACTTTCTCAAACACCGTTTGGTCGATCACCTGGTAGGTTTCCTCGGCCGCCATCTTGTCTACCAGGCAGTCGAAGGCCACCATGGCCAACAGATCTTGTTTATCATCTATCCCAAATTGCTCCCGGTAAGTCTTTAATTTTTCATTGATGATCTTGCTGGCCAGTCGAACGCGCTCTTCATCCGTTAGCTTCACCTTCATTGGGTATTCGCGGTCTGCTATCTTGATTTTTATTGAGAGGTCGTCCATGAAATATGCTTACAGGGTTCCTTTTATCTGCTTAAATGGGCGATACACTTGTCGATCTCTCGAATGTATTCGTCCACTTTCTTCTTCAACTCCGAAACACTTCCGTCTTCCGGGTTTAAACTATCCACAATTTTAGTGATTTTCGCTTGATTATGAAAGCCTGCAAGCTGCTCATCGCGGGCGCGAATGGCTCCCTTCAGATCCTGGTTCTCTTTTTTCAGGCTTTTCAGCTCTTCCTTTAGGTTCTTGTGTTCGTTGACGAGCACCAAGATTTTGCGCTCCAACCCGTTGAGGTTGGTTTTTAAGAGTTCCTGATCCATGCGAATTTTTTTTGCCTTCGCCTACGCGTCGGCCGTTAAAACCAATTTATCTGTCGCAGCCCCGATAAAATCCGAGAACCCGTCTTCCCTTCCTTCCGTTCTGCACGCCGGGCCTCCTATCCCACCCTGCTGCCATCCTATAGTCATTACGTTCCAACCCAAGCCAAGGGTTGCCTTATTTCCGGATCACGGCCCCTAATTGCTCCTCGAAGGCCGTCATCAGCGCTGCCATGGTCTGGTCTATCTCTTCGTCTGTCAGGGTCTTCTGCTCATTCAGCAGGGTGAAGCCCAGGGCATACGCTTTCTTTCCTTGCGGGATGTTCTCTCCTTCATACACATCGAACGCAATAATGTTTTTAATCAACCGCTTCTCCGTAGCCATGACCAGGTTGCGTATCTCATCGAAGCTAACCTGCTTGTCGATCACCAACGACAAGTCTCTTCTTACTTCGGGAAATTTCGTCACTTCCTGAATTACTAACTTAGGGTTTGCCGATTGGAAAAGCAAGGACGTATAAAGCTCAGCATAAAATAAATCTTGCTTCATGCCAAAATCTTTCAGCAACGCAGCTTTTACTTTTCCAAGCTTGCCGATTTCCACATTTCCGCGCAACAACCTCACACCGTATTCCAGTACCGGATCAGTAATAGATTCCTGCTTTAGGTTGGGCAGTCCCGATTTTAGCACGATGTGCAGTACGTGTTGCGCCAGGTCGTAGTATGTGGTGGGTTGTGTCTTATGCCGCCAGTTCTCCGTCTCC
The DNA here is from genome assembly GCF_003589925.1 of Chryseolinea soli. NCBI lineage: Bacteria > Pseudomonadati > Bacteroidota > Cytophagia > Cytophagales > Fulvivirgaceae > Chryseolinea > Chryseolinea soli. The sequence continues at coordinate 985,146 of NZ_CP032382.1, forward strand.
ACGTTGCCGGTCATATACAACGCCAGACGCTCCTCCTCCTTGTAGGCACCGCCCTCTTTGTAATAGATCTTGCCGAACTCGTACACCTTCAGGTCTTTCTGCCGGCGGTTGATGTTATAGGCACAAACTTCCAATCCCGTAAACAGCAGCGTTTGCCGCAAGATGCCTTGCTCTTCGCTCAGCTTATTCAAGATCTCGATGGCTTCACCCTTAAACTTCAGGTTGTGCTTTTGCTGGTAGGCATAGTTGGTCAGCGAGTTGGTCCAAATCTCGTTGAAGCCATTGCCGGTCAGCAACTCGCCCAGGTTCCGCTTGTACTTGTCGATATCCTTTACGGGAAATTCTGCCAGGAAGTCGGTGCGCGCGATGTCGGACAGTTCGATATTGTTGAAGCCGTAGATGCGCAGGATTTCCTCCACCACATCCGCTTCCTGTGTCACGTCCACGCGATACGGAGGAACCGAAACCATGTATCGATCGTCCTTTACATCCATGACACGAATATCGAGCCTGGAGAGAATGCCGTGAACTTCGTTTCGTGGAATGACCTTACCGATCAACCGATTAACATTTTTGTCTTTTACTTCAATGCTCCGGTTTTGAATGGGTGCCGGATAAACATCGGCCACCGGCGATGAGATCTTTCCGCCGCCAAGTTCCTTGATCAACAACGCCGCACGCTTCAACGCATAGACGGTGATGTTCGGATCGGTGCCCCGCTCAAAGCGGAACGATGCATCGGTCTTCAACTGGTGATGTTGTGATGTTTTGCGAACATACACCGGCGAGAAACACGCACTTTCCAGGAAAATATTTTTCGATTGTCCCGTGATGCCCGACTTTGCCCCGCCAAACACACCCGCAATGCACATGCCTTCTTGCTTGCCATTGCAGATCATGAGGTCGGTGTCCAGCAGCGTGCGCTCTTTGTTGTCGAGCGTCACGAATTTGGTGCCGGCGGGCAAGGTCTTCACGATCACTTTGCCTCCCGCGATCTGGTCCGCATCAAAAGCATGCAGCGGCTGCCCCATTTCATGGCAAACAAAGTTGGTGATATCCACCACGTTGTTAATAGGCGTGAGCCCGATGGCGAGCAGGCGGTTCTTTAACCATTCGGGTGATTCTTTTACCATTACACCGGAAAGCGTCACCCCCGAATAGCGCGGGCAAGCCGCGGTATTCTCCACTTCAATCGGAATGACGAGACTCGAATCGTCTGCGGCAAAGCTGTCTACCGACGGCCAGCGGATCTCGCGGCTCAGCGAGGCTTTGATGTCGCGGGCCACACCGATGTGCGATGCCGCATCCGCGCGATTGGGTGTTAACCCGATCTCTATAATGTAGTCTGAAGAAATGTTATAGAAAGAAGCGGCGGGCGTTCCGTTGGGAACATCCGTGTTCAACACAATGATACCGGCATGGCTTTCGCCCAGCCCGATCTCGTCCTCTGCACAGATCATTCCTTCCGACTGTTCACCGCGGATCTTTGCCAGCTTGATCGTGAAGGGTTCCCCCTTCGTTGGGTGTACGGTCGTTCCCGGGAGGGCTACTACCACTTTTTGGCCAGCAGCCACGTTGGGAGCTCCACAAACAATGGGCAAGATCCTGCCGCCACCAACGTCTACCGTGGTCACCGAAAGTTTGTCGGCATTGGGATGCTTGGCACAGGTGAGCACCTGGCCAATGACGAGCCCCTGCAGTCCACCCTTCACGGTTTCATGCACCTCCACGCTCTCTACCTCCAGCCCCGTGTTGGTCAGCACCTTGCCAATGGCATCGGCGGTTTCAGGGATGTCGATATACTCCTTCAGCCAATTGTAAGAAATGGTCATTTGCTATACTGTAAAGGGTGTAAAAATAAGCCCTTTGAAAGGAAGTAAAAATAGTTTCCGTAAAAGAACTGAACCGAAAAGACCCAATCCGCAAACAACACAAGCCGCCCCTGCGACATCTTTGCGTCTTGGAGCCTTTCTTTGTTCGCCGAAGCTTTAGCGAGAGGTGAGACGGCTCAAAATGACTCTCAATGGTAGGTCTTCTCCCCCGCCCGCAAGGCAACCTTCAACAGGTTTTCTGCCGGAGGAAAGGGGCATGAATATTTTTCGATGTATGCGCAGTACGGGTTGTAGGCCTTGTTAAAATCAAGCGTAATGGTATTGCTCCCCGGTGTCTTATTCACATCCAGATAGCGCCCCGCGCCATACGTTTCGGAAGCACTGGTCTCATCCCCAAACGCCAGGAAAAGCTTCCCGCGGAAGGGGCCCATGTCGGTCACTTCCAGGATCAACAGCCGGTTATGGAAACCGTCGAGGTCGAAGTCGGCATAGGCATATTCGATATAGCGCTGCTCGTTGGCGTCGCTGGTGGCGAGCACCACCATCTTTTTACTTTGAATGGGGGTGATGTCGGCGGTGATCTTATATTTTGGATCTACCGGGAAATACTTCAAGCCTTCAAAGGCCTTCCCGTCGGTAACAAAGGGTGATTCGGGCGACGTGCGCATGAAGCGGTCTTTTTCTTCCCGTTCTTTTCTTATTTCATCTACATACGCAGACGAGTCATGGCTTCCCATGAACGAGTACAACACGCTTGCCAACACCACGGCAACGACAAGGAGTAACAGTATGTTTTTTGTTTTCATGGAACCAGGATTTGCCGGCGGAGTTTTCGTTCTTTCTCCTCCCAGGCGCGGACCGAATCTCGCTTGGGCTGCAGCAAGTTAAAGAATAGGGGAATACCATTGTCGGCCAGGTCGCCCGGAGCGTTGGCCAGGATGCACACGGCCAGGTGGTCTTTGGGATTCACCGCCACTTCACTGCGGTAGCCGTTGACATAACCGCCATGGTAGAGCAGCGTATCGTCGGGATAATAGATCACACGCCAGCCCAAACCATAAAACGAATCGCTCAGCCGGTGCATCCGGCCATAGTTACGGTTCTTCGAACGGGCTTTTACTTCCGGGGTATAAAGTTGTTTCAAGGTTGCCGGCGAGATCACGTCGGGCCGGTTGCCCAACAAGGCGATCATCCACTGCGCCATATCGCTGATGCTGGCGTTCACTCCTCCGGCAGGGGCTACGTTATAATAGGTGGACGTGATCGCGGCAGGCACCCATTGATTGCCACGGCGTTTGTGCGGCTTGGCGACGTTGGTGTTTTGCTGTATGCCGGCATAGTCGATAGAGGCCGTGAGCATGTGCAGGGGACCGAACACCCGCTGGCGCATCTCATCTTCATAACTCTTTCCGGTGGCCGATTCGATCACCCTCCCGATCAGGCTATACGCTACGTTCTGATAGCTATACGTTTCTCCCACCGGCGACGACAGGGGAATTCTTTTGAGCCACGACAACATCGAATCCAGCGGCTTACCTTCCTCGACCATGTTGGTGTAGGTGTGATAGGGCAACCCCGTGGTATGCGACAACACATGACGGATGGTGAGCTTCTGGGTTTCTTCCGGCGAGTTCAGGGCGAAATGCGGCAAGCGATCCACGATGCGGTCGTTCCAATGCAGCACACTGTCTTGCACCAGGATGCCGGTGAGGAATGAGGCAAAACATTTGGACACGGAGGCGATGCGAAACAACGTGTTCACGTCCACGAGCTGTGAAGCGTCGGCACTGCGGCGGCCCATGCCTTTCAAGAAAACGATCGTGGAATCCTGTACCACAGCAATGGCAGCACCGGGAGTGCCCGAAGCTTCGGCGAGCACCTTCAGCTGATCGTCATAGTCCTGAAGCACTTCTGCCAGGAAGGGATTGATGGGCTTGGGCTGGGCAGTGGCCTTCTGGGCAGGCTGCTCGGCAGCAGCTTTCTCTTTGGCCACCTGGGCGATCAAAAATGGTATGATGATCAGCAGGGCGCCGATAAAAATATAGTGCTTCAATTTCATCCTGCGGCTCCGGACGGTGGGGTCTCCTCACATCAGTCCTTCATCTGCAAAGCTAAAATATTTCCGGCCCGCCACGATGATATGATCCAGAACTTGTATGTCCAGCAGTTTACCGGCGGCTTTTAGTCTTTGGGTTAGGTCGCGGTCTGCCATGCTGGGCTCCCGGTTTCCCGACGGATGGTTGTGGGCGAGGATCACGCTGCACGCCAGCTCGTCGAGCGCGGCCTTGAAGATGATCTTCGGATCGGCCACTGTACCGGACACACCCCCTTGACTCACCAGGCATTTTTTTATTACCCGGTTGGCACGGTTCAAAAGGATGACCCAAAATTGTTCGTGGGCAGCATCGGAAAGTTCGCCCTGAAGCAGGTCATAGGCCGCCTGGGAACTGGCGATCGTTGGCTTTTCATCGGGGATAAAATCGACACGGCGGCGTCCGAGCTCGAGGGCGGCCATCAGGGTGAGCGCCTTTGCTTCGCCGATGCCGGCAATCTTTGTGAAGTCTTTGACGGTGAGCCCGCCAAAATCGTGAAGGTTGTTATTGACGCTTTTGAGCAACTCCTTGGCCACGTCCATAGCGTTGAGTGTGGTGGTGCCGGTGCACAACAGAATGGCGATCAATTCTGCGTCGCTCAGGGCAGGTCTTCCTTTCTTGAGGAGTTTCTCGCGGGGTTGGTCTTCGGGCGCCCAATCTTTGATGGTGATCTTTTGCTCTCTTGTCTTCATAGCAGCTAACCGGCAGACCAAGATACATTCTCCCGCTCGATTTGAGTCAAAAAAACCACAAAAAAATAAGCCCTGTTGGACAGGGCTTACCAGTATGTATCGTCAAGGATTGACTCCTTTGTTACGCGAGCTTGTTAACGAATTTGGTCAGTTTCGACTTCTGATTGGCAGCTTTTTTCCAATGAATCACGTTTTTCTTTGCCAATTTATCAATCATCGAAGAAACTTCTTTCAAAAGCGCCTCTGCTTCCGTTTTCACGGTGGAGGTTCTCAATTTCTTGATGAAAGTACGGGTAGTCTTATGCTGATAGCGGTTTCTTACACGCTTTACTTCGTTGGCGCGGATTCTTTTTTCTGCTGACTTATGATTTGCCATATGCTTTCTCTAAAAATAAGGACTGCAAAGGTAAGGGATTTGTGGAATTTGCAAAAGGCTGGGTCCGTCAAATCTGTCGTAAAGATAGAAAAATGCCCGCCAATGCTGTTTTTTCGGTGATTTCGACCCCCACCTGGCTCAAAATATTTTTGATCACCCCGGCATCCAGCAGGCTTGCGAAAGCCCTGAGCCATTCAAAAACGCAGAAATCATGATTTATGGAGGCATTCTGAGTGCGTTTTTGCGGCCGTTCGTCCCCCTCGGGAGGCCCTGATTTTTTCCATTTCGGTCAGCCATTGATTAGATTAGTTGTACCAAAGTGTCCCTCGTTTTCCTCTATCTAAAAAACCGTTGATGGTTATGAAGCGGATCGTTCTTTCCACCGCGCTGGCGGCGTGTCTTGTTCTTTTTTCAAACTGGGGTTTCTTTGGGCATGAGCGCATCAACCGCCTGGCCGTTTTCATTCTTCCCCCGGAGATGATCGGATTTTATAAGGCCAACCTGCACTACATTGTCGAAGCGGCTGTGAACCCCGACCGGCGGCGCTATTCCGTGAAAGAAGAGGCGCCACGCCACTACATCGACCTGGATCACTATGGCGACAGCGTCTTTCAGAAGATGCCTCAAAGTTGGAACGCGGCGGTGGCGAAATACTCCGAAGATACGCTGCAGGCCTATGGCATCGTGCCCTGGCATATCAACCGTATGTATCACGCGCTGCGGGAGGCCTTCCAACTGCGTGATCCGGCCCGCATTCTGAAAGTGTCGGCCGAATTGGGGCACTATGTGGCCGATGCGCATGTGCCGCTGCATACCACCGAAAACTACAACGGTCAGCTCACCGGCCAGGAGGGCATCCATGGATTTTGGGAGTCGCGGTTGCCGGAATTATTTTCCGATCGCTACGACTTTTTCGTGGGCAAGGCCGAATACATCTCCAATCCGCAGCAAGCTGCCTGGAAGGCTGTAAAAGAATCTCATCGTCACCTGGGACAGGTGTTGGACGAAGAAAAGAAGCTCTCGGAAAAGATGGGCGACAAAAAATACACGTTCGAAACCAAAGGCCGGCAAACGGCAAAGGTATACGCACCTGCGTTTGCGGCAGCCTATCACCGCGCACTGCAGGGCATGGTCGAGCAACGCATGCGCGAAGCCATTAAAATGGTGGGCGACCTCTGGTTCACCGCCTGGGTGGACGCCGGGCAGCCGGATCTGAAAAGTCTTATCGGCTACACGCCGAGCGAAGCGGAACTGGCTCAGCGCCGTGCGGAATTGGAACGATGGAAAAAACAAACCACCTCATCCAGGCCGCACGAAAATTAGCGGAGCAAGGCGGTAGTGATCTCCTTCCATTCTTCTTTCAAACTTTTTTGACTGGCAGGCCGGTGCGCCAGTCGGTACCAATACAAGGCATTGCCCTGGTCGCCTTCTTTCCGGTGCAGGTAGGCATGCACCCACGAACCTTCATCGGTGTGCACGTCCTGGGCAATATCGTGGGCTTTGTCCCATTGGTTGTTGGCGTCGTACCAGAGCGCTTCTACCAGTTTGTGAAGGCCCGCAGGGGGTGCGTTGTGGTTTAGGGTGGCGTTGAATTCGTCGAACGTCATGATGGGGTTTATCGTGGTTTACTTTGACGGCGCGGCAGCGGGCTTCCCTTCAACGATCGTTTTGAGTGCGGAGAGTTCGTATTCAAACGCCTGGTCCACCTCGGGTTTCATCATGAAGGCGCTCATGAGGCGAATGAGGGGATTCATGCCGTTCTCGAAGGAAAACTCCATGGTCATGCGCGTGCTGTCGCCGGCGGGTGCGAAGGTATAGGTTCCGTAGGCCGTTCCAAAATCAGTAAAATGGATAGCGGTTTTTAATGACTTGCCGGGATCGCTTTCGATGATGTTAAGCGATCCGTCGCCATCGTCGCTGGTCCAGGCATAAGAGGCATTCAATCCTTCGGCGGGCTCGCCAAAAGTGATCTTCATGGTGGGGTCATTTTTTATCCACCACGACCACTCCGGCCACCGGTGTAGGTCGTTCACTTCCGCGAAGACCGCCTCCGGAGTAGCCTTGATGAGCTTTTGGCGCGATAGCGTGGTGGTGTGGGGTTGCATGAAGCCGACGATGATGATCAACACCACCAAAATGCCCACGACAATGAGGATCTTCTTTACCATGACGACTTTTTTATTGCTTCACTGCCGTAGAATCTGCAGGGACGGGTTCCGGCTTGGGCTTTTCCTCCACCAGTTTTTTGAGATCCATCAATCCCTGATCGTATTGATCTTTCATCATGTTCCCCATGAACAGCCACATGGCCTTGGCACCAAAGCCGCCGTTGGCACCGTCATAGGTCCAGGTCACTTTGGTGGCTTCACCTTCGGGTTCCAGGATGAACGCACTGTAGAAAACGCCGTCATAGCCGTCGAATCGCAGCGCGCATTTCACCGATTTGTTTTCTTCTATGCTTTCGATCTCTTGTGAGCCCTTGCCGGTCTTGGGGCCATCCCACATCATCTTGGCTCCAACGGTTCCCTCCTCGCCTTCATAAGTTTGCTTCACCTCCGGATCCATCTTCGACCAAGGCGACCAGGCAGTAAAATTCTTGAACCGGCTCACTTCCGGAAAAACGGATGCGGCGGGTGCGTTGATCACAATGGATTTTTCAATGTGCGCTTGTGAAGGCTGCACGAGTACGGCAATGGTAAAGATGACCACGATGGCCAACACAACGATGCCGATGATTTTGAGCGCTTTCATACGGTTATTTGGGTTTATGGGTTAGTGTTGTTAAGATACCAAATTTATAACTCCCGAAAACGTTGTAAATGTCTCTAAAAATGCAAAAATTAGGCAACACCAAACGTCTGATAAACTATGAACCTGTTCACAGATCCCAATCGCATTCCCGAGAATTATGGGCTGCGCATCGCCGTCGGTTTGATTGCTTATTTTCTTTTGATGAAAGTTATCGGGTTGAGCCATCACGTGGAGCTACGGTTGGTGAATCTGATCATTCTGTCCCTCGGAGTTTACCTGGCCTTGAAGAAATTCAAGAACGAGCATTCCGATCACTTGAACTATTTTCGAGGGCTCATCATGGGCGTGGCCACCGCCGGCATCGGCTCGCTTGGATTTGGCCTCTTTCTTTTTATCTACATGCAATTGGATGGATCCATGATGGAATCTATCGTAAAGAACGAACCCATGGGACGCTACCTCAACCCCTACATGTCGGCGTTCATCGTGGTGTTGGAAGGCTTTTTCTCGGGATTGTTGGTAACGTTCGTGTTGCTGAATTGGGTGAATACGGATCAGGTGAATGAGCCGATTGACAAGAAATCATAAATAAGTCTACCGACCAGCCAAATAAAAAGGCGCCCTCCTTCGCTAAAGCTTCGGCGGGCAAGCAAGGAAAGGCGCAGAGTTTATCTCTGCGCCTTTTTTTAATTACCTGTCATTAAATTATTTTAATTCCAGTTCGATGATCGTGTCGATTTCGTCGAGGTTTGCTTTGGGAACTTTGAGGGTGATGCCGTAGTCGTTCTCTAGAAATTTCACGGGCGTCTTGCCGGCAAAGAGCGTAGCCGATTTTATTTTTTTACCCCAGGAGGGGATGGTGATGGATTCGTCGAACCAGTTGAGGAGGTGGACATACACCTTGTTGCCTTTTTGGGTGGTCACACCCCAATCGCGGGCGGTGAGCGGGCCGCCACGGGTGCCATAGATGGTTTCGCCGTTCACGTTGAGCCATTCGCCCACGCCTTTCAATGACGCGATGTGCTCGGGTTGGATCTTTCCATTGGGCATAGGCCCCACGTTAAGCAAAAAATTCGCACCGTAGCCTGCCGCTTTCACCAGGTATTGCACCAATTCCTTTTTCGATTTGTGATGATCGTCTTTCAGATTGAAGCCCCACGAGTTGTTGATGGTCTCGCAGGTTTCCTTCGGCAATGCGCCCACGGTTTGCTCGCCCGAAAATCCTGTGGTATTGTGACCCGGGAGATCTTTTTCGAACATTTGGAAATCTTCGCCTTCAAAGGGTGTCACGTGGTGGTTGCTGCCCACCAGGGCACCGGGTTGTAGTTTGTGAATGAGCGAGTAGGTCTTTTGCAAACGCCAGTCGGCATTCTTCTTGTCCCACATGCCGTCGAACCAGATGCCGGCCACTTCGCCGTAGCCGGTGAGCAGCTCGGAAAGTTGGGCATCCATGTAGTCGAGATATTTGTTCATGTCGCCGCTCTCGGGCCGGCCGGTCCAGCTTCCGCCGGTGGACCCGCGGGGGAAATAGTCGGGGCTGTGCCAGTCGAGCTGAGAATGGTAGAAGAAAAGTTTGATACCTTCTTTATGGCATTCGTCGGCCAACATCTTCAGCACGTCTTTGCCATAGGGTGTGCGCTTCACGATGTTATAGTCCGACACCTTGCTGTCCCACATGGCAAAGCCGTCGTGGTGTTTGCTGGTGATGGTGATGTATTTCATACCGGCAGCCTTGGCCATCTGCACCCACGCTTTCGGGTCGAAGTCGGTCGGGTTAAAAAAGGTGGGGATCTTTTCGTATATCTTCACGGGAATTTGTTGCTGGTTCATCACCCACTCGCCATCGCCCAGCACACTGTAGACACCCCAGTGGATGAAGAGACCGAATTTGGCATCTTGAAACCATTCGCGGTTTTTCATGTTCTCTGGTGTAGGCTGGTAGGTCTGTGCAAGGGTTGGGATGGTCAGCAATAAGCATGCGAGCAGTGCACATACCGGCCACGGTTTAGGGTTGGTGTGTTGGCGGGACGTTGAAATTCTGGTTGTCTTCATTGAGTTTTAATTAAATTGCGTCATTGAAAAATAAGGATTCGCTATGAGATACAAAAGCATCGGCAAAGAACTGTTTGTCGCCAACCGCAAGCGGCTGCTGAAAGAACTGAAGTCACACAGTGTCGTGGTGGTGAACGCCAACGACATTAATCCAACCAACTCCGACGGCACGATGCGCTTCCGCCAAAACAGCGATCTCTTTTATCTCACCGGGGTTGACCAGGAAGAGACGATCCTGGTTCTTTGCCCGGGCTTCCCCGACAAAAAATTCCGTGAAGTACTTTTCCTCCGCGAAACCAACGAACAGATCGCCACCTGGGAAGGCCACAAGCTCACCAAGGAAGAAGCCCGCAAAGCCACGGGCATCGAAACCGTTCAATGGATCTCGGAGTTTCCCCGGCTCTTTCACACCATGATGGTGATGGGCGATGTGGAACATGTCTACCTCAACACCAACGATCACTACCGCGCTGACGTGGCCATCGAAACGCGCGAGATGCGGTTTGTGAAATCCTGTCAGCAAAAATATCCCCTGCACAAATACGAACGGTTGGCCCCCATCATGCACGGCTTGCGCAGCGTGAAGTCGGCCGCGGAGATTGATTTGCTCCAACGGGCCTGCGACATCACCGAACAAGGTTTCCGGCGCGTGCTTAAGTTTGTGAAGCCCGGCGTAAAAGAATACGAGATCGAAGCCGAGTGGGCACACGAGTTTCTGCGCAACGGATCGCGCGGGTTTGCCTATGAACCCATCATCGCGTCGGGAGCCAATTCGTGCGTGCTCCACTATATTGAAAACGACAAGCCTTGCCAGGACGGCGACATCCTGTTGCTGGACGTGGGCGCTGAATATGCCAACTACAATGCCGACCTTACCCGCGCTATTCCCGTGAGCGGCAAGTTCACCAAGCGCCAGAAGGATGTCTACAAGGCCGTGCTCCGCATCCAGCGCGAGGCCATGAAGATCCTCGCACCGGGTGTGAAATATTACGACTATCACAAGGAGGTCCAGAAGATCACCGAAAGCGAGCTGATCGGTCTGAAGTTGTTCGATAAAAAAGACGTAAAAAATCAACCGGCCGACAGACCTTTGTTTGCCAAATATTTCATGCACGGCACAAGCCACCAATTGGGACTCGACGTACACGACGTGGGTAACATGTATCACGCGATGCAAGTGGGACAAGTGTGGACGGTGGAGCCGGGCATTTATATTCGCGAAGAAGGCCTGGGCATACGCATCGAGAACAACGTGGTGATCCAAAAGCGCGGCGTGCTCGACCTGATGAAGAACATTCCCATCGAGGTGGAAGAGATCGAAGACTTGATGAACGCCTGATCATTGCCTATGCAAAAAAAAATTGCCACGCTCTTATTCCTGATCATTGGTGCGAGCCTCGCCCAGGCGCATGAGTTCTGGCTGCAGCCTGTCAACTTTTTTTTGAAGGCTGGCGAACACCTGGTGGTGAGCTTCAAAGTAGGTGAGAACTTTGCGGGGGAACCGTGGGACCTGACGGCGCACAAGATCGAACGCCTGGACCTGCACCATCTCAACCAATCCAGAAGTGTGAGAGACAGTGTCGCCCCCGGTGTCAAGAACAATCTTTCGCTCCGCATCCGGGAAGAAGGCACGCACTTGCTCGCGATGCAAAGCGACAACACGTTCATCGGGATGGAAGCCGACAAGTTCAACGAATACCTGAAAGAAGACGGCCTGGATGACGTGTATGACCAACGCAAAAAAACCAACACGCTGACTGAATCTTCAAAGGAATATTTTGTGCGCTACACCAAATTGTTGGTGCAGATGGGCCACAAAACCGACAACACCTTTAGCAAGGTCGTCGGCTTTCCGCTGGAGATCGTGCCCGAGCAAAACCCGTATGCCTTGAAGCAGGGAGATGTGATCCGATTCAAAGTATTGTATGACGGCAAGCCCCTGTTTGGTGCGAAGGTGCGCATCTGGAACCGGTTCGATAGCCGCACCACCATTCAAAACATCTACACGGAAAAGAACGGCGTGGTGGAGACGCGCGTCAGCAATCCGGGGATGTGGATGGTGAGCGTGGTGAAGATGGTGCCCAGCAAGCAGGAAGGCGCCGATTGGCAAAGCTATTGGGGTAGTCTGGTGTATGGTGTCCATCAATAAAACTGTATGAGTGAAATACAATCTTCGCAGGCGCCCGAACCGGTGGGTGCCTATCCGCACGCACGCCGCGTGGGCAACTTGTTGTTCCTTTCGGGTGTGGGGCCGCGCAAGCGGGGCGCTTCCGAAATCCCGGGTGTGACGCTGGACGATCAACGCCGCATTGTGCACTACGACATCGAACAACAATGTCATGCGGTGTTTCAAAATGTGCGCTTTATCCTGGAGGATGCCGGCGCGCATTGGGAGGACCTGGTGGATGTAACGGTTTTTCTGACCAACATGAAAAAGGATTTCCCCGTGTTCAATGCGATCTATACGGAATATTTCAAGACCGCTCAACCTTGCCGCACAACGGTTGAGGTGAACGCGCTGCCCACGCCGATCGCCATAGAATTGAAGTGCATTGCCGTGATCCGCTAAGGTCCTTCGTTGTTTATGAAGACTTGTGCTTCCGGTCCGCTAAAACCTTTGCCCGACCGTTTGCCGTGTTAACATTTTTCAAAGCGTCATTCCCTGCTCAACTTCCATCCTAAACCTGAAACATTCTCCCCCGGAATGTTGTATTTTCGCTAGGCCCAAACCTATCGCCGCTGCATGATCCGCATCAATCTCATTTCCGGCCCCCGCAACATTTCCACCGCGCTCATGTACTCCTTCGCGCAACGGAGTGACACCACGGTGTTGGACGAACCCTTCTATGCTTTCTATCTCCACCAAAGCGGTGTATATCATCCCGGGAAGGAAGATGTGTTAAAAACACAACCGCTGGATTACAAGGAAGTATATACCACGCTTTACGGGGAATGGGAGAAGCCCGTGCTCTTCATCAAGAACATGGCCCATCACCTGGAGCTGATGGACGAGGCGTTGCTGGCCGGTCTCACCAATGTGTTCCTCATTCGCAATCCGCGGCAGATCATTGCGAGTTATGCGCAGGTGATCGAGGCCCCCACGCTTCGGGATATCGGCATCGAATACCAGGCATCGTTGTTCAAACGCTTAAAAGCGAGCGGGCAGGATCCGGTGGTGTTGGATTCGGCTGGGGTGGTCGAGCATCCAACGGCCATCCTAAGGCAGCTGTGCGAGCGGGTGGGCCTACCGTTTGAGGCATCCATGCTACAGTGGCCCGCGGGACCCAAGTCTTACGATGGTGTGTGGGCACCACATTGGTATGCCAACGTGCACCGGTCTACCGGCTTCGAGAAGCAGCCGACCAGCAGCCGACCGTTGCCGCCTTCCCTGGAATCACTGAACAACACAGCGCAACGCTACTACGAGATGCTGTTACCATTTTCGTTACAGCCTTGACGTAGAGTGAAAATTAATCTTTAACTTTAGTATCGGAGCCCGTTATCGAACCGATCTGGTTGTGAACTGTTAAGTCCAAAGGAGTAAAAAAAGATGTCTTGACGCATAGACGTTCGCGCACGTTGCGGAACGATAGCGCGCCGGTTAAAATTTGATATGCTACAGAAATACGATGTCCGTAATGCCAACATCATGGTGCATGTTGGCGGCAAGTTATTGCCTCGTCAAGAGGCCAAGGTGTCGGTGTTCGACAGTGTGGTGCAGGGTGGAGATGCCGTGTGGGAAGGACTGCGGGTATACGCGGGGGGCATCTTTTGTCTGGGGCATCACCTGGACCGGCTGCATGCTTCGGCGCACGCGCTGGCCTTCACCGATATTCCATCCAAGGCCGACATCCGGCGTGCGATCTTCGACACGTTGCAAGCCAACGGCATGCGCGACGAGACCCATATCCGCCTCACGTTGACCCGGGGTGAGAAGATAACGTCGGGGATGGACCCGCGGTTGAACACAAAAGGTTCATGCCTTATCGTCCTTGCGGAGTGGAAGCCATTGGTGTATGACAACACTCGGGGTATTCGCGTTATTAGCTCTTCGCAACGCAGAAACAACCCGCAGTTCTTGGATTCTAAGATTCATCATAATAACTTGTTAAACAATATACTCGCTAAGCTTCAAGCCAATGTAGCGGGTGTAGATGCTGCCGTTATGCTGGACCCTCAAGGCTTTGTAGCAGAACTTAACGATACCAATCTTTTTATGATAAAAGATGGAGTAGTATTTACACCGTTCCCCGATGCATGCCTTCACGGTATCACGCGAGGCCTTGTGATAGACATATGCCATTCGATTGCTCTCCCGCTGCAAGAGCGCAACCTCTCCCTTACCGAATTCTATAACGCCGACGAAGTCTTTGCCACCGGCACCATGGGAGAATTGACCCCGGTTACCGAAATGGACGGCCGTGCGATCATCAATCGCGCAGGCCGTAATCTGCTGCCTACCCTCCAGGAGCAGTTACATTTACTCATACCAAAACTATCTGAACCCTTACTATTTTAAACCTATGGCGAAAACAACCAAACAACCCAAATTCAAGTCCTTGGCGGGGGAAACCTGGAAGGAATTGAAACTGAAGAAAGGCACGACCACCAAGCGGTATGCCGTTTCTGACAAAGGACGCATTGTGAGCTTCAAGGAGAAGCTGGATGATGGCTATGCCCTCAAGCCCAGACTCACGCAAGGTTATCCCAGCATCACCATCGGCCGGGAGGAAACACGCCAGAATTACTACATCCATCGTCTGGTGGCGGAATACTTTTGTAAGCAGCCCGGAACACTCTACAATTTCGTTATCCACGTCGACCACAAAAAAGAGAATAACAAATCGGGCAACCTTCGCTGGGTGAAACACGAGGATCAGATCAAACATGCACTAAAAGATCCCAACGTGCTGGTGCGCATGAACCCCGATGAAGGACCCAAACTCACGGCCGACAAAGTGAAGGTCATCAAGCAAGCCCTGTTCAAATCCAAGAAACAGCCTACACTGAAGGCCCTTGCGAAAAAATACAGGGTTTCCGACATGCAAATCCACCGGATCAAAACTGGCGAGAACTGGGGACACGTTAAGGTTTAGTACGCTTAGCTGATTAAAAAAGAAAAAGGCCGGTGCAAACAGAATGCACCGGCCTTTTCATTTATGCGCAGGAGGATCACTCTTCCTGTGTCGGGATGTTCTTATGATAGCCTTGGGCCAAGCGGTTGAAAGGAAGCTGGATGACCAGTTCATTTCCCTCCACATGGGCGTTGATGTTGGTGACGTCGATGAAATAGGGTTGCGGTTGATTGTAGACCGTGTGGGGCAATTGCACTTCTTTTTCGAACGAAACAAAATTGCGGACATAGTATACGGACACCGTGTTGTCGTTCACCTCAAGTTGGATGGTTTCAGGATCAATGCCAGGAACCTTGACACGCATTTCCCTGAATTGATCGTGTTTTTTTATGTTTACCACAGGCTCCGTTCTGCCTCCGTTCAAGGTGTTCATCACGTCTACCGAAGTAAGCAACTCATAATACTGTTCTTTTTTCATATTGTGTTTCTCCTTCCTGATTCCATAAGATCAACCTCTGTACCAGATCAAGAGCTTCCGTCAAAACGTCATGAAACTGAAAGCGTAGTGGCCATTTTGGCTCTTCCGGGGAGGTTTTCGGCTTCCGACCAGCCTAAACCGGCCGGAATAGAGTATTTCCACAGGGCTGTTTGCAAACCTTTCCGGAAAACTTCCCCTTTCCTTGCAGATTGATCTATAAGGACAAACACGATCAGCGTGTGAAACGCTCCTCGGTTGGCAAAAAAAGTGTGTAGAATTTTACACAAGGCTGGGCCTTGGGCTATTGGGTTGGGTTGGTCATTATTCGGTCTTATCCCGGTTCCAGATGTCTACCTCCAGGCGGTAGGTACCGTCGGGCTGCTGGCGCCAGACGTTGCAGTATTTGACCGACGTGGTGAACGTGGAGTCGTTATAGAAGATCTTGAGATGGGTGCGACCGGTTTCATAGATCACTTCCGGCGTGCCGGCAACGGAAATGGTTTCGGTTTCCATCGACAGGGTTTTGCTCGTCTTCATGTCTTCTTTCCAGTATTGCCGGATGTTGTCGCGACCTTTCACAAAATCGTCGCCGTTCGGGCATAGGGTGGCGTTTGTGCCATAGAACAACGCGAGGCTATCGGCATTGGCCGTCAAAAAATAATGGCCCAATTGGGTGTTGTTTTTCTTTACGATGCTTTCCAGTTCGGCAACGGATACTTCTTTGTGGCTGCAGGCGGCGCAGATCCCGGCGATGAGGGCGATGCAAAAGACGGCTTTCATGATGCTGTGTAGGTTTAGGATGCACAAGATAGGGGTTATCGGTTTTAAAAAATATAACCCTTCTTTCGCTACTGACATACCGCTGTCAACCGCGCAGCGCTTCTTTGCTCACTCAACAAAAAATACATCTTCATGGAAAAACTTGATCTGGCAAAGAAGTACCGGGCCTACTACACAGCCAAACCGCATCCCGAACTGGCAACGATCGAGCCGGTCACCTATCTCTCCATCCCCGGCCAGGGCGATCCGTCATCGGAAGCGTTTGGCAAAAAAATCGAAGCGTTGTATGCCGTCGCGTATGGTGTGAAATTTCTCAGCAAGGCAAATCATCGCGACTTTGTGGTGCCGAAGCTGGAAGGATTGTGGTGGTTTGACGAGGAGGCTTTTGGTGACGTATCGTTGGCGGAAGCGCCCTTGAAAATTCCGCGTCACTTGTGGTATTATCGCCTATTGATCCGTATGCCCGATTTTATAACACCCGCGCTGGTGACAGAGGCATCGGCGAAAGCCTTTCAAAAAAGGAAGGTGGTGACGATAAACGAGGTGGGGTTGCACGACATGAAACAGAGAACGGTGGTCCAGATGCTGCACACGGGGTCATTTTCACGCGAGCCCGAGACACTGGAGAGGATGCAGATGTTTATAATGGACCACAAGCTTACCAAAGCCGGTCTGCACCAGGAAGTGTATCTTTCTGACTTCAGAAATACGGCGGAAGTGAAACTTAGAACCATCCTGCGAGAACCCGTGGAAACGACCGACCCAACCTAGCGCCAGTCATGAATTTTTCTTCTTCTTTCGCCGACGACTGGTGTGTGCGGTTGTAATGGTCCGCATAGCTCAGCAGTAGGGTGAAAAAAAGTATAAATGTTGTAAAGACTCCAATCATAAGCGTAGTGGTGGTGTTGTGGATACAAATATGGCTGATCGGGCACGCGTAGACTTGGCGGTATTGAGGCCGGGGGCACGAAGGTAAGATCGGCAGGACTTTTGTGTGTTTTCCAACCAGAAAACCGTTCGTATAACGTTTCTATGATTTAAACTTTGCCACCGTAACTTGCCCCATGCCCATTGAAAATCAAGTCTTTATGATGAAAAATGCCGCCCGGATCCTGATTCTTTTAATCGTTTTGGTCCATGTACGAGATGTTTGGGCCACACATCCCATACCTGAAATTCAGGATACGACAACGGTGCCGAAGGACTGGTTCTTACGCGACCCCGAAACCGACCACGTCCAGGGCCTCAGTGTGGAGAAAGCCTACAACACCCTGTTGCGCGGCCGCCCATCCAAAACCATCGTCGTGGCCGTGATCGATACTGGTATCGACATCAATCATGAAGACCTGAAAGATGTGATCTGGACCAACGCGGGCGAAATCCCGGGAAACGGCATCGACGACGACAAGAATGGCTACATCGACGATGTACATGGCTGGAATTTTATCGGTGGCAAGAATGGCAACGTAGAAAAAGACACCTACGAGGTGACCCGCGAATACGCACGCCTCAAACCCCGCTTCGAGAACGCCGATGAAAATAAGATCGCCAAAAAAGACAAGGCCGACTATGCTCTTTATAAAAAAGTAAAGGCCAAGTATGATCACGACTTCAAATTCAACAAAGACCAGTTCGATCAATACAACCAGCAATATCAGCTCTATATCAATGCCTATGGCACGTTGAGTTTCTGCGACAGCCTGCTGCGCGCACAGGGCGATGGAAAAACGCTCACCAAGATCTCATTGACTGCCATCGCGCCAAAGAATGACACCGTTCGCTTCGCCAAGGAAACGTTGCTTCGCGTGTTGAAGGAAAGCGACGACACCACTTCCGTTACCAACTTTCTGAACGAGTTAGATGAATACCTGAAGCAATTGAAAGAAGGTGTTGATCACTATGGCACCGCGGTTGAATACGGTTACAACATGAACTACAACCCGCGCACCATCGTGGGCGACGACCCCAACAATGTGCATGAAAAATATTATGGCAACAACGATGTCACCGGTCCGTATGCGCGGCATGGCACACACATCGCGGGCGTCATCGGTGCCAATCGCAAAAACAACATCGGGATCAAGGGCATTGCCGACAACGTGCGCATCATGTCGGTGCGGGCGTTGCCCAACGGCGACGAGCGCGACAAGGACATTGCCAACGCCATTCGCTATGCCGTCGACAACGGAGCGCAGGTGGTGAACATGAGTTTCGGGAAGAAGTTTTCGCCGAACAAAGACCTCGTGGATGCGGCTGTCAAATATGCCGAGTCCAAAGGCGTGCTGTTGGTGCATGCCGCCGGCAACGACAACGACAACCTCGATGCGGACCCCGACTTTCCCAACCGCACCTTTCAGAAGGGCGGGCAAACCAAAACCTGGATTGAGGTGGGCGCTTCCTCCTGGGGAGCCAACGAAAACCTGGTGGCCGACTTTTCAAACTATGGCAAAAAAACCGTCGATGTATTTGCCCCCGGCGTGGAGATCTACTCCACCATTCCCGACAACGGCTATGAAGATCTGCAAGGCACCAGCATGGCGTGTCCCACCGTTGTGGGTGTTGCCGCGCTGTTGTTCTCCTACTATCCCGATCTCACGGCCAACCAAGTGAAGACCATCATCGATCAGTCGACGCGCAAGTTCGCCTCGCTAAAAGTCACCCAGCCGGGCACGGCCAACGAGGTGACACTCGACAATTTGAGCATCACCGGTGGCGTCATCAATGCCTACGAGGCCGTGAAGCTTGCCGAATCCATTAAATCGACACCTGCCAACAAATAAAGCGTACACAAAGCGTCCGCTATCGAAACAAGAAACGTGCAAATGCCAAGCATTTGCATTTTTTTTTGCAGGTCTACACCCAAAAATACCGTCATTGACGTGAAGGTTTGTCTTCATATTTACCGACTTGCCTACCGAGTTCGCGTGAAACCCTTCAGCCGTTTCGCCAGGACGGTGTTTCGAGGGTGATAAAATATCCAGCTTTACACGTGTTTCCCACGACGTAGAGGAGAAGTAGCTTTTCTAATGCAAACGCTACTTCCATGAAAGCCTTTATCAAAATTTTCTTTTTCAATTCATTGCTTTTAGCCGCCGTGCTAGGCAACAAATCGACACTCGCCAACGTAGGTTTCTCGATGCCCGATTCTGTGCGCGAGGTAACTTTCCGCTATAAGACCATCCAAGGTCTCATCCTCCTGCCGGTCATCATAAACGACACTGTGAAAGTGAATCTCATCCTAGACACCGGTTGCCGAAACCTGGTGCTATTTGGAAAACGCTTTCAGAAATACTTCGACATCCAGCCGGACCGGGAAGTAAAATTCTCAGGGCTTGGTGCAGGCCATCCGGTGGTGGGTGGCGTTTCATTGAACAACAAAGTGTCGATTCATGCCGTGATCGGCGAGCGCATCCCGGTGGTGGTGGTTCCCCGTCAGAATATTTTTGTAGAATATGACAACGTTCATGGGGTTATTGGTTACGACATCTTCATCAAGTTCGAAGTAGAGCTCAACCCCGAGGAGCATATCATTACCTTCCGGCCCGCTGCCCGCGCCGAGATCCCAGCCGACTATAAGCGGCTCCCCATCCGCGTGGTCGATTCGCGGCCGGTGATCAGTTCGCGCATCTTCTTTACGGGCCAGGAGGGTCAATCGTGCGACCTGATGATCGACACCGGCTCGTCGCTGGGGCTTTTGTTGAAAACTTCCGACCTGACCAAATATCCCTCGGGCTACACGAAAGGCGTTTTGGGACGGGGCCTGAACGGCAACATCGAAGGCACCGAGGCCTACCCGGACCGGTTGCTGGTGGACGCCTTCGAGATCATGACGCCGAAGGCGGGCATTGTCTATTCGCAATGGCACGACTCTGCTTCGGTGGGCATGGAGGTGATGCGGAACTACTCCATCGTGCTCAATTATTGCAAGGCCTACGTCGGGTTCAAAAAACTCCGGATGTAACAACTCATCCCGAGGCTCGTCATTGCGGCCGGATTTACCGTGTTTATTTAAAAATATCGGGTTATTTTTGTCAAAGACACTAACATCCCGGATATGGCCCTAGACGTGCAGACCCCTGTTCCTGTGGTGGATGGCTCCACCATTACCCGCGAAGAATTCTATGCCCAATATTACCGACCTCAAAAACCGGTGGTCTTGCGCGGTCTGTGGAAACAGTACCCGGCATACTCGAAGTGGACCATGGACTTTTTCAAGAAGACGATGGGCAACATCGAGGTGGGTCTTTTCGGCAACCGGCCCGAAGACATTTCCAAAACGCTGCAGGTACCCAACGCGAAGATGCGCTTCGACGAATACCTGAACCTGATCGAACGCGAGCCTACTGACCTGCGCCTGTTTCTCTTTCCCGTTTTCAAATACAAACCCGAGCTGCTAAAAGACTTCGGCTATCCGTCTATTGCCGGTGGCTATATCAAGATCCCGTTCATGTTCTTTGGTCCACCCAAATCCATCGTGCGCATGCACCAGGACATCGACATGAGCAACGTGTTTCTCACCCAGTTTCACGGCCGGAAGCGCGTGATCTTGTTTGCTCCCGATCAATCGACTTTGCTCTACCGCTTGCCTTTCAATGTTCACTCCACCGTAGACGTAGACCACCCGGACTATGATGCCTACCCGGGATTGAATTATGTGAAAGGCCAATCGGTGGTGATCGAGCATGGCGATACGTTGTTCATGCCCAGTGGTTACTGGCATCACATCGAATATCTCGAAGGCGGATTTGGTTTGTCGGTGCGCACGATGGCCTATAGCTGGCAGATGAAAATGCGGGGCGTCTATAACCTCACCATCCAACGGACCACCGACAACATCATGCGCAAGATGAACGACGAGAAGTGGTTTATCTATAAGAAAAAGCTCGCCCATGAGCGGGCAGAAAAAGCCATCCAAAAGCTGGATGGAACTTCATCCATGCCCCGCGCCACGGTGGGGTCATAGGCTTTCGGCTTTCCGTTTCACGTTGTTATGAAACTCCGAAATAGCCTTGGTGTGCAAAGGCGGATAGACACGCGTGTCGCGAAAATTTGAACCGCTTTTGTAATACGTGCGATGGAACACCTCCGTAAAACCTTCTGCTGTTTCTTTTAAGCTGATGTGTTGAGACCCCTCGGAGGCGCCTCCTTTCATATAGCACAACTTCAAGGAATGTTCTTCGTCGTTCACCTCCATCACTTCGTGGGCTACGGCCAGGTTGAACAATCCGCCGAAGAGGCGCAGGTTCAGGATGATGAGCTGGCCTTTTTCCATGCCATCGTAGGGATCGTGCATATATGTTACCCTGTCTTTTTCACGATGGTATTGCAAACCAAAGCTCACCATTTCGCCGCGCCAGGCTTCTTCGGGGCTGATGGTTTTGTAGGTCTCCCAAACTTCTGCCAAACGCCGGTGGATCAAAAATGTTTTGGCGTGCTGATGGTAGGTGGCCAGCCGGGAGGTGTCTGTGCAAACGGGGATGAGCATGGGAAACTGGGCGGTCGTGGTGATGCCCTTATCGGCCAGGAATTTTCTGACTTTTTTTTGTTTGATCTTTTGAAAATCTATGAACGTGGCGGTAGGTGTCATGGGTCGATGCAAAAAACCGGGTGTGGAAATACCGGCGCCGACAAATTACATCTTTTCAAAGTTTGTTTTTGTGTCGTCTTATAAACTGCTTTTTTCAGAGTTTCGGCGGCTTCCTTTCCGGGTTGCCGGACATGGAACTTTTTGGTACGGGGCACGATTTGCGCCCTAGTTCGACACTCACTATCTTCCGCCCCCGGTCGGTGGTGTAACGGATTATGGAAGAACAACTCAGGAAGCTTAAGCGCAATATTCGCTACTATTATATTCTGGGGCTCCGCAAAGCCCGGCCGCTGCTGCACGCCTTGCGCGTGCAATACGAGCGGGTCAGCGAATACTACCGAACCCATCCCCGCGCCCGTAGATGGACCCTTATTTTAGGACCGCCGTTTGGCGCCCTGTTCCTGCTTTTGCTGGTCGTGTGGATCGAAACCCCCAGCAACAAGGAACTTCGTAACATCCAAAACCAACAGGCCTCCGAAGTCTATAGTGCCGACAGCGTCCTGCTGGGACGATACTATATCCAGGACCGGACGGAGGTGAAATACGAAGACATTTCCCCCAGGGTATTCGACGCACTCATCGCCACGGAAGATGTGCGCTTCTATGAGCACGAAGGCGTGGACTTTATCAGTCTGGGTCGCGTGTTAATCAAATCCATTTTGCAACAGGACGAATCTTCGGGCGGCGGCAGCACCATCACGCAACAGCTCTCCAAAAACCTTTATCCGCGAAAGCGCTATTGGATCCTTTCCATGCTGATCAACAAGCTGCGCGAAGCCATTACCGCGCGCCGTTTGGAGGGCATCTACTCCAAGCAGGAGCTCATCACTTTATATCTAAACACCATCCCGTTTGCCGACAACACCTTTGGCATACAGGCGGCCGCGCAACGCTTCTATTCCACCACTGCCAAAAACCTGACGCTCGACCAGGCCGCCGTGCTGGTGGGGATGTTGAAAGCCACCACCTACTACAATCCGCGCACCTACCCCGACCGTGCTTTTAACCGGCGCAACGTGGTATTGAGCCAAATGGTGAAGTACAACTACATTACCGAACGCAAATCCGATTCGCTGCAAGTGCTGCCCATCGAATTGAAGTACAATAAAATCTCGCATCACCAGGGGCTGGCGCCATATTTTCGCGAATACCTGAAAGCCGAATTGCTCACGTGGTGCAGGAACAACACCAAGGAAGACGGTTCCAACTACAATCTCTACACCGACGGTCTGAAGATCTACACCACGATCGACTCGAAGCTGCAGAACTATGCCGAGAAGGCGGTGAGTCAGCAGATGGCCGATGTGCAAAAACAATTCTTTGATCACTGGGGAAAAGAAAAACCCTGGAAGGGCAAAGACGAGGTGGTGACCGAGGCGATCCACCGCTCGTCGCGCTACCGCCAATTGAAGGCGCGCGACCTCTCTGAAAAGGAGATCATGAAGGTCCTGAAAAAGCCGATCCCCATGCGCGTGTTCACCTGGAAAGGCGAAGAGGATGCCGAGATCAGTCCGATCGACTCTATTAAACATCATTTGCAATACCTCAACGCAGGTTTCCTGGCCATGGAACCCGAAACCGGAAAAGTAAAAGCCTGGGTGGGTGGCATTGAACACGACTTCTTTCAATACGACCACGTAAAGGCCTCTACCAAACGGCAAGTCGGTTCCACCTTCAAACCCATCGTCTATGCGATGGCCATCGAAAAAGGCGTGCCGCCATGTGATTTGATTTCGGCTGGTCAGCAGACCTACATCGACAAAGAGGGTGAAAAGTGGACGCCGCGCAACTCTCAAAACGACTACCAGGTGGAATACACCATGCGCGGTGCATTGGCCTATTCCGTGAATACGGTAGCCGTGAAGTTGATCCAGCTTGCCGGTGTCGACAACACCATCGCTTTGGCGCGCAAGATGGGTGTCAACAGCGAGATGCCCGATGTGCCCTCGATCGCGTTGGGGTCTTCTTCCATTTCGTTGATCGAAATGACAGGAGCCTACTCGTGTATTGCCAACGAAGGCGTGGCGAATTTTCCTTATTACATTACCGGCGTGCGCGACCTGGAGGGAAAAGTGTATACTGATTTCAAACCGGAAGGCACTGGCAAGCGGGCCCTGTCGAAAGAGACGGCACAGCTCGTTACCCGCATGATGCAAACGGTGGTGCACGAAGGCACCGCCTCACGGCTGCGCTGGCGTTATGGGATCTACAACGATGTGGCGGGCAAGACCGGAACTACCCAATCCAACGCCGACGGTTGGTTCATTGCCATGACCCCGCACCTGGTGATGGGCACCTGGGTGGGTGCAGACGATCCGCGCATTCGTTTCCGCTATACCGAACTGGGCCAGGGTTCCAATACGGCCCTGCCGATGGTGGGCTACTTTATGAAACAAGTCAACCAGGATCCGTCATTCAAAAAACTTTCCGACGCCAAGTTCAAAACGCTTCCGACGGAGTTGCAACGCGAATTGGATTGCGACTTGTATGAACTGAGCGACACCTTGGTTGCCCAGATCAAACGCAAAGTAATGCAACGCGATTCACTGATTGCCGCCGACACGTCCAAGGCGCCGCCGAATGAAACCTTTCTCGAAACGCTGTATAAGCGCAAGCTGAAAATACAGCGGGCCAGTCAGCCGGACACCACCAACGTAAACCCGTTGAAGGTTCTCGGAGGATAGCGATGTTATGGTTTGAGTTGAGCGGCCTTTGCTTTCTCCTCCGCTTTCTTTTGTTTACGGAAATAGCCTCGCAGCAGGAAGTTATGTTTCAACGCTTCCATGTTGGCATCCAACTTTACCGACGCCGACTCGGCATTTCCCAATGTCACCCTCAGCTTGTTGGCAAAAGCGGTATCGGCCAGTAGCACGCCAATAGCGTTATCGTTGCTGTTGATCTTGGAGATGACCGCCTTCAGGTCTTCCGACATTTGCTTGGAATTCCTTCCGACCTCGGCCACGTTGTTGAGCGCCTTTTCGAAAGTGGCGGCATAGGTTGTATCCTCGATGAGCTTGGTGACCAAACCATCGCCATTCTTGATTTCGCTCAGCATCACTTGCAGGTCCGCCGTGGCGCGGTTAGTATTTTCGCCGGCATTTTTCAAGGACAACACCGCCTGGCGAATGTCGTTCGAAAGCGGGCCCTCCTGGAGCAAGTCGCCGACGATGCCTTCGCCTTTCTTGAGTTTATCCGTGATGGTCTTCAGGTCTTCGGTGAGCGTGCGGGTATTGGCGCCCACATCTTTGGCAATGTTGATGAGCTCCTGCGTATCGGTGGGCGAAAATGAATTGATCGTGTCGTTGTCCTGGATGGCATGATTGGCATTGCCGGGGCGGATGACCACGATCTTGTTGCCCACCAGGCCGTCGGAGCCGATGAAGGCAGTGGCGTCTTTTTTGATGAATTCGTTTTGCTTGTCGCGGAGGGAAAGTGCCACGATGACTTTTCCTTCCGAAATAATCTGCACGTGCTTCACGGTTCCGATCTTCACACCGGAGAGCCACACTTTGTCGCCTTCCTTCAGGCCTTCGATGTTCTTGAAGATGGCCGAGATGGTAAAGGTCTTATTGAAGATGGTGTTTTCACTTCCGATGTAGACCAGGGCGATGATGAACAGCAGAATGCCACCCAACACGAAGGCCCCCAGTTTTATATTTTGTTTCACTTCAGTGGTTTCCATGACAAGACGGTTTAGTAATTAAAGAATGGCTGCAGATCGGGTGCATTTTGTTTTTTTAGTTCTTCGAAGGTTCCTTCCACTTTATTGCGGCCATCGAACAAACCCACAATGCGGTCGGAAGTTTGGCGGGCGCAACTGATGTCGTGGGTGATGATGATGGATGCCGTGTTGTATTTGTCTCTCACATTGAGGATCAATTCATTGATCTCATCCGAGGTACCCGGATCCAGTCCGGCGGTCGGTTCGTCGTAGAGCATGATCTTTGGGTTTAGGATGAGCGTCCGGGCAATGCCGATGCGCTTTTTCATGCCGCCCGAAAGCTCAGCCGGGTTCAGGTCGCGCGCCGATTCCAGTCCCACATCTTGCAACGCCGACAGTACTTTTTCATCCAGTTGTGCCCGATCGTAGATGCCCAGGTTTCGCTTGAGCGGGAACTCCAGGTTCTCGCGCACCGACATGGAATCGTAGAGTGCACTGAGTTGAAAGGAGAATCCGATCTGGAGACGCAATTCATTCAATGCTTTGCTGGAAAGGCGGGGAACGTCGTAGCCCAACACCTTTATCGAACCGGAATCCGGCTTGAGCAAGCCCACCATAATTTTGATGGCCACCGATTTGCCACTGCCCGATTTGCCGAGGATGACGAGATTTTCTCTTTCAAAAAGCTGCAGGTTGAAATCGGTGAGCACGTCGCGGTCGCCAAAACTTTTGTGAACGTGCTGCATCTCGGCTACTACCTTGCGGCGCGTATCGGGCTTAGGATCAAGTACGGTTTCGGTTTGCGGTTTCATTGTGGGCGGAATAAGTTGATGATCTGCAACGAGGCCAGGTCGATCACAAAAATGAAGATCATGGAAACGACCACGGAAATGTTGGCAGCTTTACCCACACCCGTCGTACCTTTTTCGGAGTGATAGCCGGCATAGCAGCCCACGATGCCGATGGCAAAGCCAAAGACTGCCGACTTGACAAGCGATGAAAAGATGTCGAGATACGTGACGACGGCCGACACCTCGTTGAAGTAGAGCGTGAAACTGGTTTTGTTGATGGCGTGTACCATCACAAACGAACCCATCAACGCCGTGATGTCGGCAAAGACCACCAGGAGCGGCAGCATGAGGGTGGTGGCCAACACGCGGCTCACCACCAGGTAGCCATACGGCCGGGTGCCCGAAACCTCCATGGCGTCGATCTGTTCCGACACCTGCATACTGGCCAGCTCGGCGCCGATGTTGGATCCCAGTTTGCCCGCACATATCAGCCCTGTGATGAGCGGCCCGAGGGAGCGCACCACCGCCTGCGACACGAGCGAAGGCAGCCACGACTCCGCACCAAAAGATGCCAGCGACGGCCGCGATTGTTTGGTGAACACGATGCCCGCCAGAAAAGACGTGAACACAATCAGGAACAGCGACCGGTTTCCCAACAAGAAACATTGCCGCAAGGTCTCCTTCACTTCGAACGGCGGATAAAAAGCCTCCTTGAAAAATCTTCTGATAAACCTGAAGACCTCAGCCAATACGATAAGGAATTTCCTGAATTTCATTCACTCTGTGTTACGTGAATGAGACACAGAGAAATAATGTGCCAGAGACTCCAGGAGGTCTGTGGTCCTCTTAAAGCGGCTATTTCATTCGTTCATCGAATATAAACCAGCAATCACTGTGGAGATTGTTCCACACCGCCCTTGGGAGATGACTTCCGCTTTCTCTTCGCCGTGTGTACACGCACCGCGTCATCGATAGAGTGCGAGCCATAGAGATCCTTTTCTTTTTTCGCCAGCGCCGATAGCTCGATGTAAAATTTCTTCAGCACGACCAACTCATCTTCCGTAAGGTCTTCGACGTCTACCAGCCGGTTGCTGGCATTCTCCTGGGAGGCGATCAGCTCGTTGAGCTTCAGTTGTAGTGCCAGGGTGTCGCGGTTTTGCGATTGTTGGATGACGAACACCATGAGAAAGGTGATGATGGTGGTGCCGGTGTTGATGACCAATTGCCAGGTGTCGGAATATTTAAAGATGGGCCCGGTGATGCCCCAAACCACAATGACGCTAAACGCGGTGATAAACGCGGCGGGACGACCGGCAGCATGGGTCACGTATTTTGAGATCTTGTCAAAGATCTTCATCGATTTGGCAGGAGGCTCAGGGATGGTGATTTCTTGCGGCAGTTTTTTGTCGTCGCTGGAAGGCGTTGTTGAGTTCATATGTAGAGTTGTTATTTTCGATTACGGCCAAATTACTCAGCGTTGTCCAGAAATCCTTGCCGGCTTTCCCGTGTGCTAGACCTTCTGTAAAATCCGCATCAATACTTTTTCATCCGGTGTGAGATCCACCAGCCCGTCGCAGGCTTCGATGTCTTCCAACTGGGAGAGATATTTCTGCAGACCGTTTTCTTCATAGAGCGCGATGATCCGCGGGTGTACATAATATTTGCGGCATATGGCGCGGGTGTTGCCCAATTTGGCGCTCACCTCATCCAAAGCCTGCAAGACATTTTTCTTGGTTTCGGCTGGCGTCAGGGCCTCTCCCAACGATTTGAAGGAATTCAACATCGACAACGTTCCGGCCCAGGTGCGAAAATCCTTGGCGGAAAAATCATTGCCGGAGGCCTCCTTAATATAGTTGTTGATCATGCCGGAATCGATGGTACAGCGAACGCCTTCGTCGTTGATGTATTGAAACAACTCTTTCCCGGGAATGTCGCGGCAGGCCTTCACGATGCGGGCCAACCGTTTGCTTTTTAGGGTCACGGTGTGATAAATCCCTTTTTTTCCTTTGAACGAAAATTTGAGCGTGGCTCCGGTTATGTTCACGTGGCCATCCTTGAGGGTGGTCAATCCATAGGACCCATACAACTTTTCATATTCATTATTGCCCACGCGAATAAACGTCCGTTCCATGAGGCTCACCACCGTGGCCAGCACTTTTTCCTTGGTGAGGCTGGAGGCACAGATATCGCGCTCGATGCGTTGACGCAGGGCGGGCAATGTTTTGCCAAATTCATAAAGCCGGTGGAACTTGGTCTGGTTTCGGATGGTGCTCCACTGCGCGTGGTACTTGTATTGCTTCCTGCCGCGCACATCATAGCCCGTGGCCTGGATGTGGCCGTTCTCTTGCGCGCAGATCCATACCCTTGTCCACGCAGGAGGTATCGCCAGTTTGCGAATGCGTTGCAACGTGTCCTTGTCTTTCACAGGACGACCATCTTGCAAGTAACTGAAACATGCTCCCTTCTTTTGTCTCCGGATGCCGGGCATGGCGTCGCCCACGTAGCGCAAGCTGGCTACGGCCGCGGCACGCTTGTGGTCGCGATGAATTTTGATCGACTCGGCGCGGGTGATGGAGATCGGCACAACTTGCATAGGTCAGGCATTGGTGCTACCGGAATGCGCACCCGATACAAGCGCGAAAAGCAACGTGATCGTCAAAATACAGGAGGCGTTCAACAGCGCGATCCAATCGTTGTGAAGACAGGCATATACCATCCGGTGAAAGGTGATGGCAGGAGGTTCGGTGCGGCGTTGTAAACTCTTCACAGCAGGAACGGGCAAAGTCTGGGCAAACCGTATCATGGCCATCTTCGTCGGTTATTTCTTGATGTTTTTCTTGATATGTTTTTGAATGCCCTCCACCTCGCGAATGAAGTTCGACTGCTTCGCGTCGGCATAGGCCCCGTAAGCGTCGATGAGCAAGCCTTTCAGGCCGTCGTTGGTTTCGATAAAGTAGACCACCGCACTGTCTTCCGGATTTGAATAGCCTTCGAACCGGTGAAAATTAACGATGGACACGTCATGGGGCGCGTAAAATTTTTCTTCCTTGTCGTTGGTCAAACCTTCCGACGCCACTTTAAAATTTTCGGTGTATCCGTCCTGGATAGCCTTGTTGGTAATGTCCAACAGCGTCGGCATTTGCAGGGTGGCATTTTGTTCGTCCTTTTTCATAGGGATTCTTGTTTTTGGTGGAGGTCTATAAAAAATCCTGCCAGGAAAAACGTTCGATTTCAACGATGCGTGCGTGGTGGGTGTGGTGGAGTTTCCCCAAAACGCGTCAGACACCATGGGATCTACACACAGGTGGATTATCAAACGAGGATCATAAAAAAAGAAGCCACCCGGAAGGATGACTTCTTGTTTGGCGAAGGGAATATCTTTTCGCTTCTACTCTACTTCTTCCTCCTGCATTTCGGCAGCGAGGTGATTTATTTTTTCCGCCAGCCGTGTCAACTTCACGTCGGTTTGTGCTTCCTCCTCTTTGGTTTCCTCCAACAGTTGGGCGCATTGTGTTTTGCCCAGCACGTTGGCCATGGTGCGGAGGGTTCCATAAGCGGAAATTTCATAGTGCTCAACTTTTTGACCGGCCGCGATAAGGGCGGCGTCGCGAGCGTGGCCTTCGTCATACTCTTCAATGGCTTCCTCTCCTTCTTCCACCAGGCCTTGCATGGCTTCGCACTTTTTGGCCATGGCCTTTTTCTCCAGCAACTCGAAGCATTTCTCGAGCCTCACGATCTGCATCCGGGTCTCGTCCAGGTGCGTGTTGAAGGCCTCCCTCAACTCATCGTTAAATGCTGCCCGGGCCATTTTTGGCAAGGCCTTGGTGAGGTGCTTCTCGGCCCAATAAATGTCTCTCAACTGATCTTCGAAAATGTCTTCCAGGTTTTCTTTGGAAGATTTGATCGCCTTCTTTCTGGCGGGCGCGCGTTTCATGGAAACGGCTGCCTTGGATTTTGTTGTGGTTCTCATGAGCATTTTCTTTTTTGAAGTTTGTGAAAAATGTCTTCACCCCAATAGGATACCCTCTGTCTGCGCAGATTGTTTTGGGATATTCGTTCTTTTCTTGCGTACCCTCTCCACACGTTGAGCAGGATGCCGTGTCGCGGTGCAATTTGAAACCTTCGTTGCCCATCAAACATGCAGCTTGCCGTGCAGGTCTTTGGCGCCTATCGCTTCTTCGCGCCCCATGAGGCGTTGGTTCTGCAACATTTTGTTCTCGTCGCTCACCCAATACTCTACTTCCAGTGGCCGCACTACCAGCAGCGCGATCCCCGGATCCTCCAGGCCACGCGGGAACCACGCCTTAACGTAGGGATTAAAAAGTTCTCTCATCTTGCCTTTGTTCGTACTCAGGTGCGCGGCCCCCGAAATATTGAGGTACGTGCTTTCATTTTCGCACGAGTAGGTCAGTTGAATGGCCGGATGCTTTTTGAGTTGTTCCATCTTTTCCGGATCTGCCGACGTAAAAAACCATAGGTTTCCCGAATCATCCACGTCGACGTGCGACATGGGCCGGAAACGTATTGGTGTTTCCTCGTCTTCCCAGCAGCCCAGCATACCGACGCGGCACTTGCCCACCAGCGCTTTCAATTTTTCGATGTTGCTTTCCATAACACTTGAGGATTATGTTTCTATCTTCCAAACCTGAAATATTCCAAAAACCGGTTAGGTCTTCCTGCCAGGGCATCAGAGATCATCTGCATGCCCATCACGCTAAAGGTGATGCCGTTGCCCCCAAACCCCAACACAAAATAACTTTGCGGAAAATCCGGGTGGCCGCCGATATACGGCAGCGCGTCCTTGGTGACACCGAATGTTCCTGCCCAGCTAAAATCGGGGATGAACGGAACGCCCGGCATTAAGTGGCCAAACTGCTCCACCAATTCACGTTCCTTCTTTTCGATCAGTCGGTCGCGACGCTCCGGATCCTTGAACTGTTCGTCGGCGCCGCCCACCAGGATGCGGTTGTCCGGGGTGCTGCGGACATAGAGGTAGGGATCGTGCGTATTCCAAAGCACGGTGTCGTTCAACAGGGCCGGCAGGGTATCCAATGGCTCGCTGATACAGGCATAGGTGCTGATGAGGTCGGCTACTTTATCTTTTAAGATCTCATGGCTTTCATAGCCTGTGGCATAGATCACGTGCTGCGCGGCAATCACATGATCGCTATCGGTGCCCAGGAAATTTTTGTGTTGATCGAACTTTACCCAGGTCACTTCGGTGTGATCGTAGATTTCCAGGTGCAAATGTTCAACCGCATAGGTCAACAGACCGTGGGCCAGGCTATAACCATCCACGCAGGCCGCGTCGTCGGAGAGAATGGCGCCGCTGCCGTGAATGCCAAAATCTTCTTTCAACTCTTCTTCTGTCACCCACCGCACCTTTATTTTCGCTTCCGCGCGATGCCGGCATTCTTCTGCCAGCCACTTCGCATGTTTCTTTGTATGTGCGATGTAGAGGCTTCTTCGTTTTTCGAAGTCGCAGTCAATGCCCAGCATGTCCACCAAATGTCCCAGCTGTCTGATGGCCGTAATGCCTTGCCGGTAACTCTCTATGGCTACGGCGTCGCCGACTTTTTTCTTGAGGGAATACAGGGGTTCATCGATTTCATATTGCAACAAGGACGTCGTTGCGCTGGTGCTGCCCTGGGATACGTCGCGTTTGTCGATGAGCACGGTCCGGTATCCTTCGCTTGCCACCTGGTAGGCCAGGAGGGCCCCGGTGATGCCGCCGCCCATGACCAGCACATCGCAGAAAATATCTTTTCGCAACGATGGATAGGCATGAAGGATGCCGTTCTTCAATAGCCAGTAGGGCTCCTTCGATCGTAATCTCATCGTTGTTAGGGTTTCAATATCCGTCAACCTGACTATAAGCGAAGCGCGATGTCGAAAGCATCGCGCTTCGCTTTTATATCAATGCACTGTTGCTATTCGCCCAGTTGGCCATTCTTCGCCAGCTTCTTCATCTCTTTGTTGGCATAGATGGCCACTTCCACCCGGCGGTTAGATTGTCGTCCAGCCTCCGTGTCGTTTGAGGCAAGCGGTTGTTTCTCGCCGTATCCCTTCGTGGTGATGCGGCTGGCTTTCACGCCTTGTTGTTCCAGATAGCCTTCCACCGAATTGGCGCGGCGTTCGGAAAGCGTTTGATTGTAGGCATCCTCGCCGGTGTTGTCGGTGTGTCCTTCGATGAGGATGTCGGTGTCTTCATACTTATTGAGCGTTTGGGCAAGGTTGGTCAGGTTTGTTTTCGTCGCCGGTTGCAGGCCAAACGAATTCAACTCAAAGAGCAACCCCGAATCGAAGGTGATGAGAATGCCCTCGCCCACGCGTTCAACGTGTGCGCCTTTCAAGTCATTTCTCAACTCTTCGGCTTGTTTGTCCATGTGCCGGCCGATGAGCGCACCGGCCGTGCCGCCCACCGCGGCACCAATGATGGCGCCTACCACGGTGTTATCCGATTGGTGTCCAATCACACCGCCGATGGCACCTCCCACACCGGCACCGATGGCACCGCCTTTTGTGGTGTTG
Source organism: Chryseolinea soli (assembly GCF_003589925.1). Taxonomy (NCBI): domain Bacteria; kingdom Pseudomonadati; phylum Bacteroidota; class Cytophagia; order Cytophagales; family Fulvivirgaceae; genus Chryseolinea; species Chryseolinea soli. The sequence goes on from NZ_CP032382.1 coordinate 1,017,845, forward strand.
GACGCCTGACATCCTACCAGCAGCTGTGTCAGCAACACGGCAAGGAACATCATGAAGGCGGCAAAGAATGTTATGATCCTGTTTCTCATAGTCGTACGTTTTGGGCTGATCATTTAGAGTTATCCTTTAGCGCCGCCTCAATCTTATCGCCCCAGCGTTGCACTTCGATTTTCGCGTCGTCGGCTGTGTTGCGGGCGCGTTGTTGGATGTCGTCCCATGCCGTTTCGGAAGCTTTGTCGATCTCATCCAATGATTTTTCGACGCGATCGCGCTGTATCGTCAGGTTATTCTTGGCTTCTTCCAACTGTGTTTTGGAATCGGCCTTGGCTGTTTCGAGCTTTGCGGTGATCTTGTCGAGCCGCCCATTGATGTCATCGCGTATCGATTGAAGATTCTTTGTGATCTCTTCTTTGTCTTTGTTAATATCCTTTTTTACTTCTTCCTGCGCCTGATCCACTTTCTCCTTGGAGGACGGGCTACACTGATAGAAGACTGCCGCGCTACACGCCACGGCGACCATATATGCGATTCGTTTCATTTTGTTTTAGGTTTTGTTGACACAGGGAATCCCTGAACGGTTTCCCCGCCGATTTACATTTAGTTATTTTTTTAAGAGTCGGGTAAAAGGAATCAGAGGGACCGCAGTTCTTTGCGGATCTCTTCTTTCGTTTTACCCAGACGTTTTTGAAGGCGGCCTAGAAATTCGTCCTCCTGACCTTCCGAGAAAGTGAGGTCGTCGTCGGTAAGCGTTCCATATTTTTGTTTTAACTTACCTTTTGCTTCGTTCCAGGATCCTTTTATCATTAGTTTGTTCATGATCTCCGTGGTTTAGTGTGTGACAAAAAGTTTAAAAAAACGGAGTGTCAGGCCTTCACCTTTTCACTCGCCTCGTCGATATTTTGTTTGCCGGCGCGCGCCAACTGATCGATCCTCGAATTGAATTGGCGGCGAATATTTTCCAGGGAAGTATCTACCGTATTCATCAGATCGTCTTTCAGTTTTATGGAACCGTCCACAATTTTCTTTCTGGTGCGTTGACCCGAATCAGGGGCCAATAACATTCCCGCGGCTATCCCCAGTGCTGCGCCTGCGATAAAGCCTCCAATCAAGTTCTTAGGGTCCTTCATAACACGTTTTGTTTATTTGATGGTTTCTGTGATGATGTGTTCAAAACATTTTTCATAAGCTTTAGAAAACATTATGCCAATCGCAATGCAAAGGCATGGAACGGTTCCGCAGGCAGCGAACGGGTAGCGATCTCCACACTTTGACCCGGGAAATCAGCAACGGAGGAATGCGCCTGTCATCGGATCTTCTCAAAGTTCAAAATCGTTGGCGATCCGAGGCCGGGTTCCTGTTTGGCTTTGGAATCCTCAATTTATCCCCCGCAACGGGCATATAATTCCACACTATTTTTCACTGAACGGCCTAAATCAGCAAAATTTCAAGGATTACAGGTTTGGTATAAGAATGTATATCCCCTACCGGAAAACAACCAACACTCAACCCAACCTATACACATTATGACTACTACACCATTGCAAAATACTTCCGCACAAGAAGAGCAAGCAGTGAAGTTCTTCCGCGAGATAAAGAATGATCTGGGCGCGAACTCCACGCAGAAGATCGTGAAACTGGTGCGCGCCGTGCTTTCGCAATTGCGCAAATCCTTGTCGCACGACCAGGCGTCGCTCTTCATCAAAAAGATGCCTAGTATTTTTCAGTTGCTCTTCGTGACCAACTGGCGTTATGAGGAAAAAGCAAACACCATCGAGCACCTCGACGAACTGGTGGAAAGTCTCTATCACCAAGACAAGCAATCTTCCGGAGCCTTGTTCTCGTCGGAAGTTGATGCCTTAAATTCTGTAATCGTGGTGCTGCGGAAGCTGGACAAGTTTTTCGGCATCATCGGTCTAAATGTGTTGCATTATCCCCTGACACAGGAATTAAAACAAGCTGCCGTGGAAGACGCAGCCTAATCTATTCTTCTAATTATTATAACCACTTAAAACGCTAAAACTATGTTACGCTGGACAGTCACCTTTCTCATCATCGCATTGGTAGCCGCCATCTTCGGATTCGGTGGCATCGCAGCCGGTGCTGCGGCCATTGCCAAGGTTTTGTTCTTTATCTTCCTGGTACTCTTCGTACTCTCGCTGGTCTTTGGCGCCAGCATCTTCAAGCGATGACAAAGAACAATTGAAATCCCGGCGCACGTGTGCGCCGGGATTTTCATTTCTATACGATAAGAACACAAATGAAAAACGCTTCCCGCATACAACATCATCCCAACCAGGAAGACAAGACCGGCCGGCCGCGCTATGCCTCGATGACACGCCTCAACTACAGCGTCAATGATAGCCGGGAGGAGGATAATGTGCCCGGTGGGCTGGAAAAGGACCCTGGAGATCGTATATTGCGCAAGCGAAAAACAAAACGCAAACCATAGGCACAACGGTTTCAGCAGCGTTGCGAGTGGAAAAAATAGTTGGTTAAGGATATAGGTCACCGGTTTGTCCACTCCTGAAAATGAAGCTCCGGGTTTAACATTACTTTGAATGCTCACGCAGTGGCCCCTCCGAAAATATATGATCAGGACCCTGAAGATCTTTGGCTGGATCTTCTTGTCGATGATCGCACTGCTCCTGGTCCTGGCCCTGGTCATTCAAATCCCCTACGTTCAACATAAACTCACCGCGAAGGCCGTCGGCTTTCTCAAAGAAAAGATCGGCACGGAAGTGCGGCTTGAGCACATCAGCCTCTCTTTTCCAAAGAAAATCGTATTGGAAGGGCTGTACCTCGAAGATCAATCCACCGACACCTTGCTCTACGCCGGAAGGCTGTCTGTGAACACTAACCTTTGGGCACTCACCCGTCATGAGATCGATTTGAGCGGTGTGGGCCTCGACCATTTTTCCGGTAACATCAAACGCTCGGCCCGCGATAGTGCTTTCAACTTCGATTACATCGTCAAAGCCTTCGCAGGCGATTCTACTCCAACGGCTCCACCGGACACGACGAAAACGCCCTGGAAATTCACCGTAGGCAACCTCGACCTCACCCAAATCCATGTGCGCTACCAGGACGCGTTGGAAGGAAATGACGCCGACGTGACCCTGGCGACCCTCGCTGTAGACATCGACGCGTTTGATCTGGAGGGTCCTGTTTTAAAAATAAATTCGATCGACCTGGAAAACGTGCAGGCCACTATTTTACAGAGCAAGGTAGCTGCACCTCCCCCTGCCCCCTCCTCCAAACCCGAAGGCGCATTCACATTTTCCGTCGAGGACATTACTTTGAAAGACATCGCGGCCGACTACAAGCACTCGGTCACCGGGCAGATGATCCACTTAAACCTGGGTAAACTTTTGTTGGCGATAGAGAAGATGGATCTGGAGAACCAAGACATTGCTATTGACAAACTCTCGCTTTCCGATACGTTCCTCGCCTATCACCAGGCCGCCACCAAAACCTCCGGTAAAACGCCACCCCAATCTGAATCAAGCGACACGACAGCTGCCAAGCCCTGGAAGATGACGTTGGCGAACCTGGAGCTGGTCAACGACAATGTCCAGTATCACAATTTCCGCGAGCCATTCTTAGAAAAGGGGATGGATTTTAATCACTTGTGGGTCACGCGCCTCCATGTCCGTGCCGAAGACCTGAAATATGCCGGCAACACGATTGGCGGCAATCTTCAAAATTTGTCGCTCCAGGAAAAAAGCGGGTTTGGCGTGACCATGTTCAAAACCGTTTTCGCCTTGACGGACCAGTCGCTACGTGTAAAGGATTTCTATTTCCAGTCGACGGAGAGTCAGATAGCCTTGAACGCCCAGGCGCAATTTGCGTCTTTGGCTTCCCTGGACAAAGCCTATCCGGATGCCCGCGTCGACCTCAACCTAAACCACATGACGGTGGCCGTGCAGGACGTACTGTATTTCTATCCTGCCCTACGCGATAGTTTGCCACTGACCCTTCCCCCACACGCCACGGTATCGATAAGCGCCGACGCCAAAGGCCCGGTGAAAGACCTTTCTCTGGAGAAATTCAACGTAGACCTCCTTTCCAACACATCCTTGAAAGCGAGCGGAACCCTGGTAGGGCTTCCCGACATGAAGCACGCCAAGGCGCTGCTGACGTTGCAGGAATTTTACACCACTGCCGCTGACGTACGGACCGTCGTTCCCGACTCGCTGATCCCAAAATCGATCGCGCTGCCGGAATGGATCAGGCTGACCGGGAAATTGAGCGGCACCCTGCAAGCACCCCAGGCCAACGCGTGGCTGACCACTTCGCTGGGGGATGTCAAGCTGGACGGCCGCATGAACCTGGAGAAATCGCAAAAGGAAAATTATTCGGCCCAAGTGCTCGTAAAGGATTTCGAATTGGGCAAACTGCTAAAGCAGGATTCCATGGGCAGGCTGAACATGCAGGCCGGCGTGAAGGGCTCAGGGCTCTCCATCGACGATCTTAACGCACGGCTGGACGTGCACGTCGCCGATTTTAAATATGCCGGCTACACCTATCACGACTTCAAGGTGAACGGCACCATGAAAAAATATTTCTTCTCCGGCACGGCGCAGCTGGAGGACGAGAACCTGGACGTGAGACTAAAAGGCGACCTGGACTATAACCAGGATGTGCCCGAATACAAATTCGTACTCGAATTGAAGAACGCCGACCTCAAAGCCCTGCACCTCGCCGAACGGCCGCTCCGCGCGAGGGGAACGGTGGATGTAGATCTCGCCACCTCCGATTTCAAAGTCATCAACGGCACCCTCGACATCCGCAAAGTGGCCATCTTCAACGGCGAGGCCTTGTATAAAGTAGACTCCCTGCTGTTCGCCTCCATCGATCAACATGGCGAAAGCAAGATCACCATCCGTTCCGACATTCTTTCCGGCGATTTCAAAGGCACCATCAACCTCTACAGTTTGCCGGAAGTTTTGAGGCGACACTTTGATCATTATTTTTCTCTTCAAGACGATGCCTTCAAAAAACCGGCAGCGCCTCAAAATTTCGCGTTCAATTTGGTCATCAAAAATACCGACCTGCTCACGGAGATCATTTTTCCCGAGCTGGAGCCATTTGTCCCTGGAGAGATCGCGGGAGAATTCGACAGTGAGGCCAGCAAGCTGGATTTGCGCGTGGACATTGCCGGGATAAAGTACGACGCCGTTGGCGTTGACTCCCTCACGTTCCTGGCCACGTCCGACAAAAATTCGCTCGACTATGCCTTCGGTTTGAGAAACCTGAAGATCGATACGCTGCACATCTCCGCCATCAAGCTTACCGGCAAGGTGGCCGACGATTCCATTCGCACGAAGTTCACTTTGCTGGATTCATTACAAAAAGAAAAATACGTTTGGGGTGGCGTGTTCAACAGCCTGGAGAACGTGTTCCAGTTTCATTTTCTGAAAGACGAAGTGATCATGAACTATTCACCCTGGGAAACGCCGCGCGACAATGCGCTTCGGTTTACGCGCCAGGGTTTGGTTGCGCGCCATTTTTCGCTGACCAACATCAACGAAAAGATCTCGCTCATCACCCAGAGTGAAAAAGATTCCACGCTGTCGGTTGTATTCAAGAATCTGAACTTGCCGAACCTCACCAATGTGGTGGAAGGCGTGACGCCTGCCGAGGGGTTGATCAATGGAGACTTCAAGCTGGCCGCACAAGGCGCCTTTCAATCAAAGCTCACAATAAAAGATTTCAAACTGTTCAACCAACTGTGGGGCGATTTGGTCTTGGCGGTGGAGCGAAAGGATAAACCCTACGTCATTGACTTCCGGGTCGATGGCGAAAAAGCCGATGTCAAGGTAGCGGGGCATTTCACGCCCGACCAAACGGCACCCGAAATCGATTTGACCAGCCACATCAACATTTCCGACCTGGCGATCGTCGAGCCGCTTTCGGCGGGGCAATTGAAAAAGTCTTCCGGTGGCATCGCGGGCGACATCAAAATAACCGGGCGACCATCGTCACCCGACATTCGCGGCGAAATCGAATTTCACGATGCTTCTTTTGTTCCGTCCTTTGTGAACAGCCGTTTTACCTTGAAGAATGAAACGCTGAAGTTTACCGAAGAGGGTATCACGATCGACAACTTCACGGTGCTGGACGAAAACGGCAACAAAGCCACGTTGAAAGGCATCATCCAAACCAAATCCTACAAAAGTTTCGACCTCAACCTAACCCTGAACGCCAACCATTTTCAGTTGTTGAACACCAGCGAAGATAACAGCGACCTGTTCTATGGGAGAGTGGGCATCGACCTTGAGGCGAAGATCACGGGCAACGCCGATCAACCCAACATACGCGCAAGCGTAGGATTGACAGATAGCAGCAATTTCACCTACATCGTACCGCAATCCGAGAAAGGCGTGCTGGAACAAAAAGGTATTGTCAGGTGGGTGGATAACGACGCCGAGAAAGATCCCTTTCTAAAAAATATCAACCCCAAAGACACCATTAAGTCACGGTTCCGAGGATTGGAGTTGACGGCCAATATTGAGCTGACAGATAAAACCACGTTCAACATCATTATCGACCCGGTGACCGACGACAAACTTTCCGTGAAGGGGAACTCCACGCTCACCCTCGACATCGATCCCACCGGTAACATGCAGCTCACGGGCCGCTACGAAATCACCGACGGCTCATACGATCTCTCGTTCTACAAACTGGTGAAACGCAAATTCAAGATCGAGAAGGGAGGCTCCCTCACCTGGGCCGGCGATCCTTTGGATGCAACGATGGCGATACGCGCCATTTACACCGTGGAAACCTCGCCCGCTGAATTGCTTGCCCAAACGAGCGCCGAGTTGTCGGTGCAAGATCGCAAGCAGCGCATGCCCTTCCTGGTCTATTTACAGTTGAAGGGAAATTTGCTGGCGCCCGAAATCAGTTTCCAGCTCGACATGCCGGAGAACTCGCGCAACGCGGCCGTCTATGCCATCATCAAGGATATCAACACGCGCGAGTCCGACCTCAACAAACAGGTCTTTGCCTTGTTGATCCTCAAGCGCTTCATCACCGACAATCCCTTCGTCGCAGAAGGAAGCTCCGATGTTTCCGCCACCGCGCGAAGAAGTGTGGGCAGGCTTTTAACAGAACAGCTCAACAGGCTTTCAGAAAATATCAAAGGCGTCCAACTGACCTTTGATGTAAAATCGTATGACGATTATTCCACCGGCACGGCACAAGGGCAGACCCAGGTACAACTCGGCGTGTCGAAGAATCTGCTCAACAACCGGCTTGTCGTAAAAGTATCGGGCAACGTGGATGTGGAAGGCGAAGCGTCCAGCCAGGAATCCTTTGCCGACTACATCGGTGACCTCGCGCTCGAATACAAACTCACAGAAGATGGCCGCCTGCGCATCACCGGTTTCCGGAACAGCAACTACGACATGATCGATGGCGAGCTGATCGAAACCGGGGCCGGCCTCATCTACATCAAGGATTATAATACGCTCCGCGAACTGTTCAAGGCCAATGAGAAGGAAAAATAACATCACGCTGTTGTGGTCCTCCCTCTGCTGGCTGGGGCTTTGTTCGACGCTGCTTTTTTCGGGGTGCACGGGCGCAAAATATCTAAAAGATGGAGAGACCTTTTATACGGGCGCCGAGATTGATTTCGACACTCATGGAAGACGTGTCGGGCGCAAAAAAGCATTGCGCAAAGATCTTGACGCCTACATCACACCCAAGCCAAACAACAAGCTCCTCGGCATGCGCCCCGGCGCTTGGTTTTATTACGTGGCCGGCGAGCCCAAAAAGAAAAATGGTTTGCGCGGCTTTATCAAAAATAAATTGGGTCAGCCTCCGGTATTGCTAAAGAATGCTACACCCGAGCGTACGGCCAAGACACTGGCCGGGCAATTGAACAATGAAGGCTATTTTGAATCGACGGTGAAGCCGGAAGTAAAGACGGGAAAAACGGAAAGCAAGGTGATCTATCATGTGAACCTGACGCGACCGTATCGCTTGCGCGAAATCAACTTCCCCGCCGGTCGCGATAGCACTTACGCTGCCATCTTCCGAACGTTGAAGGACGAATCCTTGCTGGCACCGAAACAACGTTACGACTTACAGCGCCTCCAGGCTGAGCAGGAACGCATCGAGAAAGTGCTAAAAGATTTTGGGTTTTATTATTTCGATGATCGTTACCTGATCTTCGAGGCCGACAGCACGGTGGCCGAGCGAAAGGTAGATCTCCGGCTACGGCTGGAGCCCGGCATCCCGGCCAAGGCCCGCAAGATCTATACCTTGAGCGAAGTGAAAGTATTTCCAAACTATGTACTCGCTGAAGACTCTTTGGAAAATGCCTCCGTCGTTACGCACGTCAACGGTGTGACCTATGTAGAAAAGGGAAACACGTTCCGGCCGGAGATCATCACTGACGTGATCAACCTGAAGAAAGGCGACCGCTACAGCCGTGAAGCGCAAGACCTCACCCTAAGCCATCTCATGGGCTTGGGGGTCTTCAAGTTTGTGAACATCAAGTTTACCGACGCGGGGAACGACTCCTCCATGCTGCGCAGCAATATTTTTCTGACCCCGTTAAAGAAAAAATCAGTACGCGGCGAAGTGCAAGGCGTGTCCAAGTCCAACAACTTTGTGGGGCCGGGCGTAACCCTTACGTTTACCAATAGGAATTTCCTGCGCGGTGCTGAATTGTTTCAGCTCAAGCTCAATACGGCTTACGAAGTACAGATCAGCAAGCAACAGCAAAATCCGCTGAATTCGTTCGAGTTCGGCTTTGAGGCCAGCCTTACCATTCCGCGTTTTATTACGCCTATAAAGATCAATTACAACTCCCGGAAATATTTACCAAAGACGATCATCAAGACGGGTTTTAATTTACAGAACCGGGTTGGCTATTACCGCCTCAGTTCGGCGAACGCGGCCTATGGCTATAACTGGCGCGAAACGGTTTCGAGAACGCACGAGCTGTATCCGATCGATCTCAACTTTGTTCGAACGGATAAGCGTTCGCCGGCATTCAACGAACTAGTGGAGCAGAATCCTGTGTTAGCCAACTCTTTTGAAAATCAATTCATTTTGGGTACTCGCTATTCCTATACCATCAATACGCAGCTCAACGAAACGCCGATGCAGAAATATGAGAAGCGTCCGTATCAAACGCACAGTTTTTATTTCAATGGCAACGTGGATGTGGCCGGCAACCTGCTCCACACCTTGCAGGATGCATTCAATGGCGAAAAGACAGGTTCGCTGGAGATCTTCGGCCTGCCGTATTCCCAATATGTGAAGGGCGATATTGACTTCCGGTACTATTGGCAATTCGACGAGCACAACAAGATCGCGTCACGACTCATTCTCGGTGCCGGCTATGCGTTTGGAAACTCTGCCACCCTGCCGTATGTAAAACAATTTGCTATCGGCGGTTCCAATAGCATCCGCGCGTTCCCGGCGCGCTCGGTGGGACCCGGTACATACAATGTGCGCACCGACCCGAATTCAGATGAATTGTATAAGGGAACGTTGTTTGTCGATCAGCGTGGGGATATCAAATTGGAATCCAACGTGGAATACCGCTTCGACATCATCCGTATGTTGAAAGGCGCAGTGTTTGTAGACGCGGGGAATATTTGGCTGTGGAAGGAAGACTCCCTGAGGACCGGCGGAAAGATCAGCAGCGATTTTCTAAAACAACTGGCCGTCGGCACGGGCTTCGGTCTCCGTTTCGATTTCAGCTTTTTTGTGCTTCGGTTTGATACGGCCTTCCCGTTGCGTCAAACGTCGGGTTGGGTAACCGATGAAATCGATTTTGGGAGCAGTTCCTGGCGGGGAAAAAATCTCGTGTTCAATATTGCCATTGGCTATCCGTTCTAGGGCGATTGGTCTGGGATGGACCTCAAGCAACCGGCTCAGTTGGGAAGCCTGAAGGCCACGATGAATGTAGTTCCTTCATCTTGCTTGCTGGTGACCTCTACATCAGCGTTGTGGCTGTTCAAAATATTTTTTGTAGACGTCAGGCCCAGACCCATACCCCCTTGTTTGTCGGTGAAGAACGGGTCGAAAAGTTTTTCAATATCTTCCTGCGGAATGCCCTTCCCATTGTCAACAATGCAAACGGTGATGCGGCTGTCGCTCAGTTGCGTTTCGATGCGCAGCACACCCTTTCCGGGCTTCATGGCCTCCACGGCGTTCACGATGATGTTGAGGAAAGCGATCTTGATCTTTTCCTTGTCCAGCAGCACGCGCGGCAGGGCAGCTGCAAAATTCCGTTCCAGCCGGATCTGGTTCAGGTTCATCCGGTCGATGGCCAGGCCGATCGTATCTTCCAGTATTTCTTCGACGTTCGACAGTTGCAGGTTCAATTCTTTGGGCTTCGAAGAGTTGAGCATTTCACCGATGAGCTGCTCGATGCGGTTGGCGTTTCGCTCGATGATGTCGCTGTACAACTTCACCGTTTCGTTGTTCCGGGGCATTTCGTCTTTCAGCTGCTCCAGCGCCAGGGTTAGGTTGGTCAGCGGATTGCGTACTTCGTGCGCGATCGTGCGTGCGATCTTGCCGGTCATGGAAAGCCGCTCGGCCACCAGCATGTCGCGCTCTGCTTTTTTGCGCATGGTCAGGTCGTGAATGATGCCCTGGTAGCAGCAAAATTCCGAGATCTGGTCGGGAATGAAAACGCAATTCAGCATGGAGATCTTCCTTTCGCGGTCCTTGTTGAGCAGCACTACCTCAAAATCGCGAATCTGTTCCATCGTCTTCAGCGATGAAAAGAAGTATTGGAAGTCTTCATCCTGCTCAAAGATCTGGCTGATGGTTAGCGACAGGGCCTCCTCTTTCGTGTACTTAAAAAATTTGAGGAACGCATCGTTGACGTCCATGAGCTTAAGGTCATTGTTGGCCAAAAAAATAGGGTCGATAGAGCGTTCGAACAATGACCTGTATTTTTTTTCTTTCTCATCCAACTCCCGGATCACTCCCGCCTGGCTCAGCGCATAGCGGATGCTGCGCTCCAGCATGGAGGGGTTCAATTCGGTTTTCACGATATAGTCGGCGGCACCATAGCGCGTGGCATCCAAGTCCACGTTCAGATCTCCCTGGCCGGTCAACAGGATGCAAGGTGTGATGACGCCTTTGTCCTGGGCAAATTTGATGAGATCGAGACCGTTCTCGCTGCCGAGGCGATAGTCGATCAAAAAGATATCATAGTGGCCGCGGACCATTTTGTCCTTTGCCTTTTCGGGCAGGGGCTCCCATTCCACGTCAAAATGGTAGTATTCGCTCTCTGACAAATATTCACGGGCCAACAGCACATCGTCTTCATCATCTTCTATCAGGAGAACTTTTACAGAGGGTGTTTTCTTCATAATTTCTTGGTCTCATGCCCGGGGCAACGCCACGGTACCAAACCAGTAGTTGCCGATCTCACGCGTCACTTCCACCAGTTCATCAAACCGCACCGGTTTGCAGATGAAAGAATTGACCCCGAGGTCATAGGTTTTCACAATGTCTTCTTCGGCCTTGGAGGTAGTGAGTACCACCACCGGAATGCGCCGCAACGACGGATCGTTTTTGATGTAATGCAAGGCCTCACGACCGTCCATCTTCGGCATATTCAGGTCAAGCAAAATGAGGGCCGGTTTGGGAGCTTTTTCCGTAAGAAACCGTCCACGACGATGCAGGTAATCCAGCAGCTCCGTACCGTCCTCCACGAAATGGATGGGATTGAGGAGGTTGTTTTCTTCCAGGGCCTCTTTGATCAGCATTCGGTCGTCGGGATCATCGTCGGCCATGAGAATCGTGGGCATGCTTAGGTTGCGCTTCATATCGGAACGGTTTTATTAACCGGCAGGTAAGATAATTATAAATTCTGATCCCACATTTTCCGCGCTGTGGGCCGTGATAAACCCTTTGTGGTTGTTCACGATCTTCCGGCAGATCGACAACCCGATGCCTGTGCCCTCGTATTCGTTGCGGCCGTGGAGGCGATGGAACAGTGTGAAAATTTTTTCGGTGTATTTTTCATCAAAGCCGATACCGTTGTCTTTGACGGTAATGACCGCATATTCCGGATCGGCCAGCGAAAGGCCAAAACGCGTGTTGAGAAGCGTGCCTTTTTCTTTGTGGCCCCGGATCTCTACCACTGGCTTCTCGCCGGATTTGTGGAATTTTATACCATTGCTGATGATATTTTGAAACAGTCGCTTCATCTGGGTCTTGTCGCCGCGAATAGGGGGCACGATCCCCACACGCACCGCTGCATCTTCGCGGCGAACCTGCGCATCGAGGTCCTCGATGACTTCGCTCAGCACCTGCGCTGTATCCAGCACTTCGGGCACGGCCACTCCGCGCGACACGCGCGAAAAGGAAAGCAAATCTTCGATCAGCGTTTGCATGCGCGCCGCAGCCGATTGCATGCGTTGAATATAATCGACTCCCTGTCCTTCCAGCTTGTTGCCATATTTAGCTGCCAGCCGGTCGCCGAAAGCCCGTATTTTTCGCAGGGGCTCCTGCAAGTCGTGTGAGGCTACGTAGGCAAACTGCTCCAGGTCCTCGTTTGACCGTTGCAACTCTTCCGTATATTTCTCCAGTTGGTTTTCGTAGAGTTTACGGTCTGTAATGTCGATCAACGCACCCAATATAACGCTCGCATCCGACGCCGGTGATGTGGGCTTGGCCGCCAATGACAAATGGCGGAGCATGCCTTGTTCGTCAACCCGGTATTCAATCTCCAACCGCTTTCTGCTCAATTTCACTTCCCGAATAAAATCTTCGACCCGCAAGCGGTCGTCTGCATACACGTTTTCCAGGAACGATTCCCAGGTTGGCGTATACGTTTCGCGCGCTTTGCCAAGCATCGTGTAGAGGCCGTCGGACCATATGAGTTCATCGCTTTTTTCCGTCCATCGCCAACTGCCCATTTTTGCGAGGTGTTCGGCCTCGTTGAGCAGGAGTCCACGCTCTTCCAACAACAGCCTTTGTGATTTTTGTCGCGTGATGTCCGTCACCGTAACCACAAAACCATCATCCACCTTCACGGCTGTGACGTGTACCCAGCTATTGTTCGCTGCGGGCTGAAATTTTTCAAACTGCGCCGGCTGACCGGTTTCCACTACGTTTTTATATATGGTCCACGATTCCTCAAAACGAGTTTTAGGATAAGTCTCGAGCATCCGCTTTCCCATCAACGCATTTCTCTCCAGCCCTAACATTTTCTCGCTGACGGCGTTGGCCAATGTCCATTCAAAATCCTCGATGCTCCCATCCTTCCCACGAATAGCGCGCAGGGCCATGATGCCCGACAACGAATTGTCCAGCACGCTGCGCAATGTTTTTTGGGTGAACTCGCGAATGCCGACTTCCGTGCGCAATTCCTGCAGGTTCATTTTCAATTGCTCTTCGGCGATACGCCGCTTTTCCAACGCGTCGAGTATACGCACAAACAGCACGGTGATGCCGGCCAGCGCCACCAACCCATACCCCAACATGGCCAGCGGTGCCACGGCCTTGATATCGCTCTCACTGGCGATGCGTTTGCGATAGATCCCCAGTTCTACTGTATTGATGCGGTGCACCAAGGCACGGATCTCATTCATATTCTCGCGGCCGTCCAGCAGCAACTGGCTTTCATAGCGGTCCATATACAAAGCGCTGCGCTGTGCGTTAGCGAGGATTTTTTGGATGATGGCAAATTGATAGCTCACCAGTTGACGAAGCGTATCCACCTGTTTGGATTGTGCTTTATTGTCGGATACGAGATTCTCCAACGCCCGCAATTGCAACGGCAGTACCTTCACTGACACACGGTAAGGTTGCAGATAGGCGGTGTCGTGTGTGAGTTGAAAGCCGCGGTGACCGGTTTCGGCGTCCTTGATCGTCGACAGTACCACTTCCAGCGAGCGAAACACGTCGTTGGAATGACGGATCAACCGGACCTCATCGGTATAGCGCTTCAAATTTCTATACGTGATCACGCTGATGACGAGGAGCACCATCACGATCCCGAGAAACAAAATCTTTATGTACTTATTCTTCATCATGTGGTCGCTCGTCTACACTTGTGTACAAATGCCACCGTTCGGTTTTCAACACAAATATCTTTTTTCCTTGAAAATAAGACGATTATGGATGTTTTCCGGTTTTGGCCTGATGTTTTGGGGGTGTTGTACAAACAAATGATTTTTTACCATGAATACGAAATTTAAACTTTTATCCATTTTCTTAATAACCGCTTTTGCCGGCGTCATGTCCATCCATGATGCGAAGGCGCAGATGAACAGCAACGCGAGGTACGGTATCAAAGGTGGTTTCAATGCAAGCAATCTGTACGTAGACGATGTAAATGATGAAAATGCACGCTACGGCTTCAACGTGGGTCTATACGGTCAAATTTTGGCAAGCGAAGCTTTCGCGATCCAGCCCGAATTGTTGTACAGCACGAAAGGCTCGAAGGTAGACTATAGCAACATCGTCAACCAAACCGTTAAGTACAATCTCAACTATCTCGATCTCCCGGTGCTGGCCGTTTTTAAATTGGGCAAAGCTGCCGAAATCCAAGTTGGTCCATACGCCAGCTACCTGCTCAACGCCAACATCAACTACAAAGGCGATTTTGTCAATGGCACCGACGAAATCAACAAAGACAACCTCAAATCATATGACTTTGGGTTGGTCGGTGGTTTCGGTCTGAACTTCGGCGCCGTCCAGGTAGGAGCACGGTACAACTACGGTATGGTGAAGATCGCCGATAGCAACGCAGCCCGGAGAATGCTGGGCGACTCGAAAAACTCATGCGCACAACTCTACCTGGCACTCAATCTGAACAGAGCCAGTCAGTAAAAATAAGGGGTAGGTAAATAGGTAGAGAGGCTGTCGAAAGGCAGCCTCTCTTTTTGTTATTACCCTAGCCATGGATTTTACAATTGACTATGTTGAGCTCCTATAGACTATTAGACTATGCGTTGATGCTATACAATTTCAATTTGTTGTATAAGGTCTTCCGATCGATCTTCAAAAGTTCGGCAGCCTTCGACTTGTTGTAGTTTACTTTTTCCAGGATGTCGATGATGGCCTGGCGTTCGGCCGAACCAGCGATCGATTTTAACAAGCCCACGCTGTCCTCCATCGCAACACCGGGAGCGGGCATGGCGTTGTTGGCTTGGATGATCTCCTGTGGAAGGCTATCCATCTGCACCACATCGCCCATGGTGAGCAACACCGAACGTTTGATGACGTTGTTGAGCTCCCGCAGGTTGCCATGCCAGTAGTAGTTGGTGAGTTGATCAACCACATCCGGCGAGAACGACTGCACATTTTTATGGAGGGCCTGGTTTGATTTTTCCAGGAAATAATTGGCAAAGATGATGATGTCCTCCTTGCGCTCACGCAGCGGGGAAAGCTGGATCTTGAATTCGTTGAGGCGGTGATAAAGATCTTCGCGGAAGCGTCCTTCTTTCACCGATTTGATGAGGTCTTCGTTGGTCGCTGCGAGGATGCGCACGTCGATGGGCGTGTCGCGCGTGGCACCGATGCGTTTTATTCTTCGCTCCTGGATCACGCGCAGCAGCTTCACCTGGTTTTCGTAGGAAAGGTTTCCGACTTCATCGAGGAAGATCGTGCCGCCATCGGCCACTTCGAAGCTTCCTTGTTTGTCGTTCACGGCGCCGGTGAAAGCGCCTTTTACGTGGCCGAACAATTCGCTGCCTGCCAATTCTTTTGGCAGGGCCCCGCAATCAATGGCCACAAAAGGTTTGTCGGAACGCTTGCTGAATTTATGTACGGATTGCGCCACAAATTCTTTTCCCGTGCCGGTCTCACCGTTGATGATGACCGACATATCGGACGGTGCAATGAGTTCGATGTATTTTTGAACGGTTTGCGATTGAATGCTTTTTCCGACGATGAAGAAACTGGAGTTGGCCAGTGATTTGGGTTTGCGTGGATCTTGCGCCGTGTCGTTGCTTTCGCCGTTGACGGTCTTCTTTTCGTTCTTGGCGATGGTCTCGCGAATGGTGACCAGCAACTCATCCGGGTAAAGCGGTTTCGTTACATAATCATTAGCACCATAGCGGAAGGTTTCCACGGCGGTGCGCACGTCGGAGTAGCCGGTGATGATCACCACGGCGACATCCGATTGCAATAGTTTTATTTTCCGGAGCATTTCCACGCCGGTGAGATCGGGCAAGCGATAGTCGCACAGCACCAGGTTGTAGCGCGAGGCCCGCAACAGTTTCAAGCCTTCTTCGCCTTTGTAGGCGGCGTCTACTTCGTAGTTATTCTTCGTCAGAAATTTCGATAATACGAGACAAATGTCTTTGTCGTCGTCTATAATTAGTATTCTGGGCATAGGCAAAAAATAAATACGGGTTTAGAAATAGCGACCGGTTTTCCGGGCCATTAGTTTATAAATTTCAGCTGCTGCAGCGATTCTTCAATGGTCTTTACCGAAAAGGGTTTCGCCATAAAAACGCTGGCCCCTTTTTGTAAGGCTTTCTGCCGTTCGCTGTCATAGGCACTGATCACTACAATTTTTGATGCGTTGTTCGACGCCTGCAAGGCATGAATCAGATCATAGCCTGAGCCGTCGGTTAAATTCAGATCGATAAATAAGATATCATACGAAGAGCCGGCGATTTTTGAAATGGCCTCCGATATGGAAAGGGCGAACGCAGCTTCATACCCTACTTTCTTAAGGTATTGGGTTACCAATAGGCAAATCTCCATTTCGTCGTCGACCACTAGAACCTTTCTCATCCGCCAGACCCTAGTGACCGTGACCGGCTAGCGTTAGGACTCCCCGGCGCTGACGTTTCGGTCTGGGCTGGGTGCTTCTTGCTACTCTCATCTTTTGCACTTCCTCCTTGGTTTTCAAGGGGAAAAATAGTCTAAACAAAACTATGGCAAATCCCATACTGCACAAATAGGTACCACCCATCAGTGCGACAAACTTTAAAAATTCGATCATACGCAAGGATTTTTACGATCCAACTTGTAAAAATCATGCCACCCGCCGGCCAGCCCTGGAGCCTGTTTTATCCCCCCGACAATGGGGAATTATTTCCCCATCTGTGCGAAAAAGCGTCATTTTCGAGCCAAAAAAGCGCCTATGCGCACCTCAAACTCACGATATGCGCTGGCACGAAAATGTACTTTCTCCGGTTGAATCAAAATTTTAACCTTATGAGTAGTCTATTGTATGCCATCGCCGTGATATTGATCATCGCATGGGCCCTTGGCTTTTTTGTGTACAGCGCAGGCGGTCTTATCCATATATTATTGGTCATCGCCATTGTCGCCATCATCTTACGCCTTATTCGCGGAGAGCGGATATAACCCTGTGAAGCCGTCTTGATTCCGGATGGAGTCAAGACAGCTTCTCTTTTCTCCATGAAACCGTTCTTCCGTTCGCGATGGACACGATGGGTGCTACTGCCCGTTCTCCTGCTATCGATCGTGCTCTTCGTCGCCGGCGTGGTGTTGTCGCGTATTGTGAAAGCCAAGGCCATTGCCGCGTTGGAGGAAAAGAACGGTACCCTGGAAGACCTTCACGTCAATTTATTCCAGCGCGCCGTCACCGTTGATGGCCTGGCGTGGACGGCCACCTCACCCGACACGAGTAAAATTCCAAATCACATTGCCGTGAAGCGCTTGCGCATGAGCGGCATTCATGTGCTGGCGTGGCTCATTCATAAAGACATTACGGTAGACAAAATCGAACTCACCGAGGGTGACGCCACCTATAGCGTGGAGAAGGCCGTAAAAAAAGACAGCGCAAGGCGTTCTTCTCTCGATGCCGCACCACCTTCGCCGTTCAAAATGTTCTCCGTCGGGGAACTGGTTTTAAAAAATGTAAAGGCCACCATTCATATCGATTCTCTCCAAACGGTGTCCGGAGATGCCAGCATTACGCTCACCGCCTTGCAATTCGACCCAGCGCAAGGAAAAAGAGATCTGTCAGCCCTGAAAATCAAATCGGTTCAGGCGGATTTTACCTCGGTTCAACTTTCATCAAAATTATACATCACCAAAATTTCGTCGGTACATCTCAACAGTGCAAAAGGCAAGTTGTCGCTCGACTCCATTTCCCTCACTCCAAAGTATGGTCGCTATGCCTTTGCCCGGAAAGTGGGCCGGCAAACGGACCGGTTCACGTTGCGCATCCCGGAAATTGCTTTGGAAGGATTGGTATTCAATCCGCTCAACGACAGCACCGTGGTGTCTTCCGTGCACATTGTATCTGCCCGGCTTCATGTTTTTCGCGATAAACGTTTTCCCTTCGTCAAACATCACAACGTACCGCTGCCGGTGGCCATGATCCGCAAATTTCCCTTTGCCTTGCAGATCGACAGCGTGAAAATATCGAATGCGCGGATTGTCTATGAAGAGTTTCCCGAAAAAGGATTTCACACGGGCCAGGTCGAGTTCGACGATCTCAATGCTACACTCACACATGTCGACAATCGCGACTCGTCCGCGCAGGGGAAAGCGACGCTGGTCGCCTCCGCCAAGCTCATGGGAAAAGGGCTGATCACCTCCACGTTCCTGCTGCCCTATGGAAAACAACAATCCTATCGCGCCGAAGGTCACGTCCGGAATTTACCGCTGCCGGCGTTGAACCGCGCGATGGAAAACATGGCCTTTGTCAACATTGTGTCGGGAAAGCTGAGCGACTTGTATTTCGATTTTTATTATAACGACGATCATTCGAAGGGTTCCATCCTGGTTAACTATGAAAACCTGAAGATCAACGGGCTTACCAAAGAAAAACAATCGCATGCGAGCGAATTCAAAACGTGGCTCATCAACTTGTTTATCAAAAATGATAAGGACAAAACCGTGAGTGAGGCCAAACGATTGGGTGTTATCGATTTTGAACGCGACAAGCGCAAAGCCATCTTCAATCTCTGGTGGAAATCGTTGCTTTCGGGATTAAAGTCCAGCGTGTTGGACGGGCCGGCCAAGAAGGAAAAAGAAACGGGCCGGAAAAAGAAAGATTAAGCGACCCTCCTAAAATAGCGCACCTTCAGGAACATCACCTGGAAAAGCGACACGACTTTTATGACGGCCATCACGAAAACAAAGTATGATCCGCATGATCTCTCGATCGTTGAAAAAATTTAACTCCTGTATATTTTAAGCGAAATGGCTTCGTAGGGTACCTCCACGCGCACATGATTGACAAACAAACCACTTCATTCATGCATCGCCAGAAGGTCCCCTACGAAGCCATATATCTTGTTTAACGAAGGCCGACGGTTTTTAGTGTCCGTCAAGTTGCCTCGTCGCGATCTTTTGCAGAGCCCTGAGCATTTTCTTCGAGGTGATTCACCACTTTGCGTTGCTCTTCCTGGTTGAGGTGAGGCTCGTCCGGATCGTTCTCTGTTTCGGTTACCGGTTCTTTCGACGGCGCCTTGGGTTCGCGCTTGCGTGGGGCACGGACGGCCGCTTGCTTTTTACCGGGCCCGAATGTTTGCGTCTTCTTTTCCATAGCCTTTTCTTTTTTATTGAGACAGAAAGAATTGTGCCATTTGCAGGAATGCCTGGTCATCAAAGATACAAGCTACTTTGCATTTTCGGCATGTGGAATTTCGTGGCCGTCTGCCGCAAGATGGGTGGGCTCTTCCGAGTGCCGGGCCTGTGTGTTGGCCACTACGGTTTCGCCGTGTTTCTCGTCTTTTTCCAATTCCACCAATTGAACTTTCACAGCGTTCTCGTAGGGGACGATCTCACTACCCAATTCCTCTGCATATACAGAGGTGAGCTCGGCACCCAGCAGAAAAATAACCGTTGAATAATACACCCACACCAGGATGACCACCAGGGAACCGGCAGCACCGTAGGCCGAATTAAAAGAGCTGTTTCCTAAATAAAATCCGATAAGAAATTTGCCGATCGAGAACAGGATCGTCGTCACAAAAGACCCTACCCAAACGTCGCGCCACTTTATTTTGGCATCGGGCAAAACCTTGAACAACAACCCAAAGATAAGCGTGATGAATCCCATGGAAATAATAATATTGATGGCCGTCAAAATATAAAGGGTCAGCCCCGCCAAGATCCGCGACAGGAAACCCTGAAAGACCACCAGGGCCGTGTCCACTACAAGCGACACCAACAGGACGAACCCGATGCTGATGACCATGGCCAGCGACAAAAGCCTGTTCAAAATATATTTCACAATGCCCCGTAACGGCTTCGGCTTGATGCCCCATATTTTGTTGAGGCTGGACTGCAACGAGATGAACACCGTGGTGGCGCTGAAAACGAGGGTGATCACCCCGACGGTCTTCGCAAAGAAACTCGTGGCATCGATGGATGCGTTCACCAATATTTTTTCAATCTCGAGCGCGCTGTCGCGACCGATCAGCCGCCCCACCTGGTTGATCAATTCCCGCTGCACCACCTCTTGTTCATAGAACGTCGACCCGATAGCGAGCGAAATGATGAGGATGGCCGGCAACGAAAAGATCGTATAAAACGCAATGGACGATGCATAGCTAAAGGAATCGTCTTCGATAAAATTTTTGACTGTCTTTCTTAAGATGGTCCAGGTTGACGTAAAAAACTTTTTCATATCAACTCACCTACGCACAAGAAGCATTCCCAAAGAACAGTGCCCGCACCGCGCGTGAAAAGGCCAGTATTGTAGAATAACAAGCGGCCGGGTGTGGAGATATTTACCCAACCCTCCTGCCGGCATAACCGATCGATCTTCTTGACCCTGTCTTTTTTATTGGCACGGAAATTACCTTATGCTTAAAAGAAGTTACCGCATGACATTATGAACGCAACCTCACACGCCGCGCCGTTTGTTCAGAAACTTAGCTATACGCTCCTGACGTTGGCGTTGTTGGGTCTCCTGGTCTTCCTGGGAAAAGACATTCTGCTCCCCTTGCTGTTCTCCGTTTTGTTGTCGACACTGTTGTTGCCGGTCACCTCTTTCCTGAGACGAAAGGGACTGCATAACGTTTTGTCCATTCTCCTCCCGGTGCTGCTCTCCTTCTTTGTTATCGCCGGCGTTCTATACGTTTTGTCCAGTCAGGTGGTGAATTTCCTGGACGATATCCCTGCGTTGAAAGACCGGATCAGTGAAGTGAGCACCGGCTTGCAGAAGTGGGTGAATGAAAACACCCACATCACGGTACGCAAACAAAATCAATACATCGCCCAGGCAGCCGAGAACCTGAAGGAACAGGTACCGCAGTTGGTGGGACAGACCTTTATCTCCCTGACGGGCATCCTTAGTTATCTTATTTTTCTTCCGCTCTATACGTTCCTGCTTCTTTATCATAAAAACACCATCAAGACCTTTCTTATCGGCGTCTTTCGCAACGGGTCCGAACAACGGGTCCGCGAGGTGTTGACAGAGTCCACCACCATAGGACAGCATTATGTGTTTGGTTTGCTCATCGAGACGTCCATCGTCTTTGCGCTGAACACGGCAGGCTTTCTCGTGCTTGGCATAAAATACGCCATCTTCCTCGCGCTGCTGGCAGCGTTGCTGAACCTGGTGCCTTACGTCGGCATGATCGTAGCCAATATGTTGTGCATGTTGGTGACTCTCGTCAGCTCCGACAATCTTAGCGATGTGATTTGGGTTGGAGTGGTGTTGGCCGTGGTGCAATTGTTCGACAACAACATCGGCATGCCCATGATCGTGAGCAACAAGGTGCGCATCAACGCCTTGGTTACCATTGTGGGCGTGTTGGTGGGGGGAGCATTGTGCGGGGTGCCCGGCATGTTCCTGGCCATACCTGCGATGGCGGTTTGCAAAGTGATCTTTGATAAAGTGCCCGAGCTCAATCCATGGGGTGTTCTGTTTGGCGACGAAAGCGCAGATCCCGTGCCGCCGCGTCATCCGCGTGTGAGCTTTTCGAAAGTAAAAACCTTTTCGCGACCGCATGCGAAAGCAAAGACGGCGTTGAAGCCGCAAGCTCCCGTGGCGGAACCAGAAGATCTGAAAGATTGAATGGACAACCTAAACCATCCCTCAAAACGTGTTAACCCAAGTCATACATCATAAAACCACAACTATGAAAACAGCGACAAAAGTAATTCTCAGCGTAGCGGCCGCAGCTGCTGCAGGCGCCATGATTGGCATGCTACTCGCCCCAGAAAAAGGAAAAGACTTGCAAGCCAAGATCAGGGACGGTGCTAAAGATTGGCTGGCCGATCTGAGCGCACTCCTGCGGATGGGCAAAGATGTGGCCGAAGAGGCACGGTCGCAAGGCGAAGAAGCCCTGGCGGGATTGAAGAGAAGTACAAAAGCATTGAGCGAAAAAGTGTAAAGGCACCTTATGGAAGAGCCGAAGAAATCCGCGGAGAAAATTGTAGAGGCCGCTGCCGACCTGGTGGAGACCTACCGCAACCTCATTACGGTGCGCGTGGTGGAGCAAACCTCTTTGGGCGCATCCGTCAGCATTGTGGGGATCCTGCTTTTGCTGGTGGCCGGTTTCATTCTGCTCTTTATGGGCGTTGGCCTGGCGTGGTGGGCCGGCGAAACACTCGACAATATGAAGGCCGGCTTCTTCATCGTCGGCGGCTTCTATGCCGTGGTGCTGCTCGTCCTGCTGTTGACCGCGCGCAAGGTCATTTTACCCAACATCCGCAACCTGCTGATCAAAAAGATCTATGAGCAAGATTAGCAACTACACCGAACTGCTGGCCGAACGCCACCGCCTGGAAGCTCTGTTGCGCGAACACAAAGCCACCATTGCCACGGAAGTCGGCGTGATCAAGGAAAAGCTCCATCCCGTTTTTGCTTTGGTTTCCTTCCTGGGCATTTTCCAGCGAAAGCCCAACCAAAGCCTGCTCCAGTTCGGTGCCGACGTGGGGGTGGAGTTGTTGCTCCGTCAAAAGCTCTTGGCAAAGTCGAACTGGGTCACGCGGTTCGTGCTCCCTTTCCTGGCGAAAGGGGCAACGGCCAAAGTGCTGGAGAAAATAAGTGCGAGACCAAAATCAAAACAACTTATTCAAGAAACGGCCGGATGACGGCCATGAAATTGAAACGCTATGAAAGCCATTTGGAAAGGAGCGATCGGGTTCGGCCTGGTGAACATCCCCGTGAAACTCTATAGCGCATCCCAATCCAGCGACCTGGACCTGGACATGCTTGACAAAAAAGACCTGGCCCATATTCGCTTTCACCGGGTGAACGAAGACACCGGAAAAGAGGTCGATTGGAAAAATATCGTGAAGGCCTATAAATACAACGGTGACTATGTCGTGTTGGACGACAAGGATTTTCAACAGGCGAGTCCTGACAAAACGAAGATCATCAACATCGATCATTTCATCGCCGAAGAAGAGGTGGAGAGCCTTTACTTCGAAACGCCGTATTACCTGGAACCTGAAAAATCGGGTGAGAAAGCCTACCTGTTGCTACACGAAGCGTTGGAGAAAAGTGGCAAGGCCGGGGTGGGCAGTTTCGTCCTGCGCAGCAAGGAGCATCTATGCATTTTAAAACCTTACGAAAAAGTTATCCTGCTAAACAAGATCCGGTTTGCTGAAGAAATTCGTGACACCAGCTCGATAAAAGTCCCCAAGGCCACCAAGGTGAAACCCACCGAATTGAAGATGGCCCTTTCCCTGATCGATCAGCTCACTACCAAGTTCAAGATCGATTCGTTTAAAGATACCTATGCCAGCGAATTGCTGAAGCTCATCAAGGCCAAAGCCAAAGGGAAACCCGTGAAACATGCGCCCATGAAAGTGACGCACCGCAAGACCGAAGACCTGATGAGCATGTTGAAAGCCAGCATAAAAAAAGCATCCTAAATGAGCCTGACCACCGCACATCGACGACAGGAACGCGGCGCCTTGCCAAAAAACGTTCGCGCCGTGCGGTCGGCACGCGATAAACTAACGAACTTTCATCATCCCATGCTGGCGCAGATCGGCGATAAGCCGTTTGACGACAACGGCTGGCTGTTTGAAGTGAAGTGGGACGGCTATCGCGCCGTGGCCGAGGTGAACAAGAACGACGTGCGTCTGTATTCGCGGAACGGCCTTTCCTTCCTGGACCTCTATGCACCCGTCGCCCAGGAATTGAAGAAAATAAAAGACGACGTGATGCTCGACGGCGAAATCGTGGTGCTGGACGATCACAGCAAACCCAGTTTTCAAAAATTGCAACACTACGACGAGAATCGCAACCGGCCGCTGGTGTATTACGTTTTTGATTGTCTTCGCTATAAAAACAAAGACCTCACCCATCTTCCCCTTGAGGAGCGCAAGAAGATCCTGGAAAAATTGCTGCCCAAAAGCAACATCATCCGTTATTCCGATCATGTTGAAAATGAAGGCACCGCTTTTTTCCACAAAGTCTCGGAAATGGGACTCGAAGGCATGATCGCCAAAAGGAAGAACAGCACCTATACAGAAGGAAAACGTTCGAATGACTGGCTGAAGATAAAAAATCAAAACACGCAAGAAGCCATCATTGCGGGCTTCACGGAGCCGCGCAACAGCCGCAGTTATTTTGGCGCGCTTATTTTAGGCATGTATGAGAAAGGGCAGTTGAAATACATCGGTCACACCGGAACCGGGTTCACGGAGAAAGTATTGAAAGAGATCCACAACCTCCTGAAACCTCTTGTTCGCGAAACCTCGCCTTTCGAGGAACACGTGCCGGTGAACTCGCCCGTGACCTGGGTTGAGCCCGTGAAAGTGTGCCAGGTAAAATTTACCGAGATCACCGACGACGGCATTTTGCGTCACCCCGTCTTTATGGGGTTGCGCATCGACAAAGCAGCCCGGGATGTCGATCACGTCGACGTGAAGAAACCAAACCCAAAAGCCGTGGATAAAAAAACCAGCCCATCGCAAAAGAACGTCTCCCGAAAGAGCACACCAAAAAAACTTCCCTCCGGCAAGGATGCGACAGCGGAGGAGCCAAAAGACGGTGTCATCAAACGTGTTGACGGCCACGAGCTTCGTCTCACGCATCAAGGCAAAGTGTATTGGCCCAAGCGCGGCATCACTAAAGGGGATGTCATTGCCTATTACGAAACGATCTATCCCTACATCATTCCCTATCTGAAAGACAGACCGGAGTCGTTGAAGCGAAATCCGAATGGCATCGAGAACAAGGGATTTTTCCACAAAGACGCCGGGCAAGCCGCTCCATCGTGGGTGAAGCACATCCCGCTATACTCGGAGAGCTCCAAAAAAGAGGTTGACTACATTCTCTGCAACGACAAGGCTACACTGCTCTATTTAAACAACCTCGGTTGCATCGAGATCAACCCCTGGAATTCGCGGGTGAAAAACCTCGACAAACCGGACTATCTCGTGCTGGACATCGACCCTTCGGAGAAAAATACATTCGATGAAGTGATCGAGGCAGCGCTGGCCATCAAAGAAGTGCTGGATAAGGCTGGAGCCAACGGGTATTGCAAAACTTCGGGGGCTTCGGGATTGCATATCTATGTTCCCCTGCATGCGCAGTATGACTACGATCACGCGCGCGACTTTGCAGAGATCGTTGCCCGGCTTGCAGGAGAGAAACTACCCCGCATCACCACGCTCGAGCGTTCGCTATCAAAAAGAAAAAATCGCATCTACCTCGATTATCTCCAAAACAGCAAGGGCCAGACCTTGGCTTCGGCCTACAGTCTTCGCCCGGTGGAAGACGCCACGGTCTCTACTCCCCTGACCTGGAAAGAAGTGAAGCCGGGATTGCACCCCAGCCAGTTCACCATCACCACCCTTGCCAAGAGACTCACCAAGACCGGTGACCTCTTTGCGGGCGTGCTCAAGGAAAAAACAAATCTCAACGCTTGTCTAAAAAAATTGGGGGCATGAGGCACCACGGCTAACGCTATATTATTATGTCACGCTGGAATTTAACCATCCTCTTGGTCTCCCTCCTTTTATGGGCAGCTTGCAGTTCACAAAAAAAAAGCGCGGGAGGCCGCGGCGCATTACAAAAAAACATCGTCTTCCGACACCCTGGCGGCGCCATATGCCACCAAATCCAGCATGAACTTTAGCAACGTGGTAGGTTGGAAAGATGCGATGCCCATGGCCCCGGCGGGCTTCAACGTAACGATCTATGCCGACGCGTTTCAAAACCCGCGGTGGTTGTACGTCACCCCCAACGGCGATATCCTGGTGGCCGAAAGCAACAGCAATCACCCGCTGCTCGAACGGATCGGCGCGCTCTTTATCGGTGCAACCCGGTCCAACAGCATGAAACACAGTGCCGACCGCATTACCTTGTTGCGCGATGCCAATCACGACGGTGTCCCGGAAGTGCGCGAAACATTCTTGTCCCACCTAAACCAGCCTTTTGGCATGCTGGTGTTGGGAAACTGGTTTTATGTAGCCAACACGGATGGCCTCTGGCGTTTTCCTTACACGCCGGGTCAAACCAAGATTTCCGGAAAAGGAGATAAGATCGTCGACTTGCCCGCCGGCAAACACAACCGTCACTGGACCCGCAACCTCATTGCCAACGCCGAAGGCTCTAAAATATATATCGCCGTAGGTTCCGGCAGCAACGTAGCCGAATACGGCATGGCCAACGAACTTTTACGCGCCGACATCCTGGAGATCAACCCCGATGGGAGCGACCTGAGAGTATATGCCAGCGGACTGCGCAACCCCGTTGGGATGGGATGGGCAGTGGGCACCAAAACCCTGTGGACCGTGGTGAATGAACGCGACGAATTGGGCGATGAACTTGTGCCCGACTATTTCACCCACGTAGAGGAAGAAGGATTCTACGGCTGGCCCTATGTCTATTATGGACAGCACGAAGATCCGCGGGTGAAAGACAAACCCGTGATGGCCAAAGCGGCCATCGTTCCCGACATGAACCTCAATTCCCACACCGCGTCGCTGGGATTGGCGTTTTATACCCAAAAAGCATTTCCTGAAAAGTATCACAACGGTGCCTTTATCGTGCAACACGGATCGTGGAACCGATCCATTCTTTCGGGCTATAAAGTTTTGTTTGTGCCTTTTCAAAACGGCAAGCCGTCCGGTAAGCCCGAAGATTTTCTCACCGGATTCATCGTAAATCTCGAAAAAGAAAAAGTGCACGGCCGGCCGGTGGGGGTTGTAGTGCTCCCCGATGGTTCTTTGCTGATTACCGATGATGTGACCAATACCATTTGGCAGGTGCGTTATGCTGCCAAATAACATTTCAAGTTTTCCCCGATTTTCCCCTTGGAAAGTTGTCGCATAAACGGCGACAACCGTTTGCCCCCATTCTAATTTTAAAAAAAATTCTAGGCTTTTCATCCGTTTGCATACCCCCTGAAAAGCGTTTTAAACAATATTGTTTTAAACATTTGTTTAAATTTAAACAACCGTTTAATTTTGGGTCCGTTATCAAGCATATGACAAGCGACAAAATACTTTCGGCGGCCCGCGAGCTCTTTGAAGAGAAAGGTTTCGACCTGACCAGCGTTCGCGAAATTGCTGCGCGGGCAGGTGTCAATGTGGCATTGATCAATTATCACTTTGGCTCCAAAGAAAATTTGCTCTTCACGACCATGGAGACTTCCATGGATACCACCCGGATGAAACTGAGCGACATCAACTCGTCCAATCAGACACCCGAAGAAAAATTAAAACAAGTCACCGCGTTATACGTAAACAAAATCTTCACGAACTGTAAGTTCTATCACTTCATTCACCGTGAGTTTGCCAACACCACGCGAACGGAACTCGTGGAAGGTTTTACAAAGATCCTGAACCGAAACACCAACGAACTGCGCAAGTTCTTGGAAGACGGCCAAAAGAAAAAAGTGTTTCGTAAAGAAGCAGACCTGGAACTGGTCATGGCTACCATGTCCGGTATCATTTACCAGACCACACACGCCCTTTTCAGCAAACGCTACCGGCGCCCCGACGAAGATGACGACGCCTTCCGGACGCGCATTGAGAAGTACTTGTACGAATTACTCCTTAAATACCTAAAGAAATAGATGTTCAAATTTATGTATAGAAAAATCAGTATCGGATTGGTAAGCCTGCTGGCCGTGTTCCAGTTACAGGCGCAGTCGGTTAAAACCATAACCTTGAAGGAAGCCATTGACCTGGGATACACCAACAGCAAGCAATTGATGGTTTCCAACGCCAAGGTGAAAGAAGCTCAGGCGAAATTGGCGGAAGCAAAAGACCGGGCATTGCCGGATGTAGGTGTGAGCGGAACGTATCTCCACATCAACACACCGAACATTTCGATGTCCAACTCCAGCAGTTCAAATAGCGGTTCCAGTTCGGACTCGCCCCTGGCTGCCTTCTCCAGTTTACATGACATCGGATTAGCGCAGTTAACGGCGTCGATGCCCGTGTTCAACGGCATGAAGATCCGCAACACCAAGATCATGAATGATTATCTGCAACAAGCGGCACAATACGACGCGCAGACTACTAAAAGCCAGGTGGCCATCAACACGATCAAGGCGGTCTATCAATATTATGAGCTGCAACAAAGCCGCCGCACCATTGAAGAAAATTTGAAGCACGAACAGCAACGCGTCACGGAATTTAAAAACCTGGAGTCACAAGGTTTGCTGGCCCGCAACGACCGGTTGAAAGCCGAGTTGCAAGCCAACAACGTAGAGCTCGCGCTCACCGAAGTGAACAACAGCGTGAAAGTGGCGGAGTATAATCTCACGATCCTGCTGGGCCTGCCCGACGATACCGCCATTCAACTGGACACCACTTCGATGTTTGACCTGGCAAAACTCACCACGTGGGAAGAGTCGCTGCAAAACGGTCTGGCGAATCGGACAGAAATAAAATCAACTGATCTCCAAATCAAAGCCAGTGAATCGGGCTATAAAATTGCCAAAGCCGATCGCCTGCCCACCCTTGCGGTGAGTGCGGGTTATGTAAATGCCTACATACCGAATGTACTGACCGTGACCAACGCGGTGAACGGAGGTCTGTCATTGAAATACAGCATCACCGGCGCGATTCACGCCAAGCACTCCATGCACGAAGCCAAAGCGCGTTTCGACCAGGCAACGGCCTACAACCAAATGGCCACCGACCAGGTGAAACTGGATGTGCGCCAAAAATTCCTGAAATCACAGGAGATGCTGGACAAGCTCGTCATCAACGAGCGGGCTATCGAGCAAGCACAGGAAAACTTCCAGATCTCGCAAAACAAATACAAACAAGGCCTGCTCATTCTCTCCGACTATCTCGATGCCGACGTGGCGTTGCTGCGGACCAAGATCGACTACTTTACGACCCGGGCGGAGAGCATGATCGCCTACTATGAACTTCAGGAATCAATGGGAACACTTCAATAAAACAGCATCATCATTAAACGTATGGAAACGAAACCAAAAAAGAATAAAAGATTTGCCATTGTGTTAGGCGTCTTGGTTATTGCCGGAGCTTCCTTCGGTATCACAAAATATATTCACGGACAACACCACGAAGAAACAGACGACGCCCAGGTGGAAGGCGATATCAGCCCCATCATTCCCAAAGTGCCGGGCTACATCGATCGCTTGTTGGTCGACGACAACGTCACCGTGAAAAAGGGCGACACATTGGTGGTCTTGGATGACCGCGACCTGGCGTTGCGCGTACTGCAGGCACAAGCCTCGCTTGACAATGCAAAAGCCAACCTGGATGCTGTGCGGGCAGGCCTTACTACTTCTACCGAAAACGTGCTGACCGCGAAGTCAAACCTCGAAGCATCCGAATCCAGCATTTCCATTGCCGAAGTGCGGGCGCGTCGTGCCGAACAAGATTTTAAACGTTACCAGGAGCTGATCAAATCCAACTCCATCACGCTGCAACAATACGAACAAGCCGAAGCCGACAGAGATGCGGCATTAAAACAACTGGAAGTATCAAAGCGTCAACGCGAAGCTTTGTCGCGCGAGACTTCTTCGCGCAGGGCACAAAGCACCGTGAGCGGTCGCAACATTGCCCTGGCCGAAACCGTAGTGAAAGAACGCGAAGCTGATCTCGAGTTTGCCAAGCTTCAACTTTCGTATGCCTACATCCTGGCGCCCACAGACGGTGTCATCTCCCGCAAGAGTGTTCAACCCGGACAACTTGTTCAAGCCGGCCAATCGCTTTTCGCGCTCGTGACCGCAAAACAAAAATGGGTGATCGCCAACTTCAAGGAAACGCAATTGGAAAAAATGAAACCCGGACAAGTGGTGGAGATTGCTGTAGATGCTTTCCCCCACGAATCGTTCCTGGGCAAAGTGGAGTCGCTTTCGCCGGCCACCGGTGCACGGTTTGCCTTGTTGCCTGCCGACAATGCTTCGGGCAACTTTGTGAAAGTGGTACAACGCGTGCCGGTGAAGATCGTGCTGACCGACGCACCTGAAAAAGCAAGCCTGCTCCGCGCCGGCATGAACGTGATCGTGGACGTACATTTAGACTAATCGAATTCTATGCTTCAGCAAGAATCTTTGGTAGAGTATGGTTGGAAGCGAGTGATCATCACCATCACCGCGGTGATGTGTGCCTTGCTGGAGATCATCGATACCACCATCGTGAACGTGGCGCTCAATGAAATGAAGGGAAACCTGGGCGCCACACTCAACGACGTGAGCTGGGTCATCACGGCCTATGCCATCGCCAACGTGATCATCGTTCCGCTGACCAGTTGGTTGTCGCAACAATTCGGACGCCGCAATTATTTCGCGGCTTCCATCATCATATTCACCATCTCCTCGTTCTTGTGCGGCAACGCCGACAACATTTGGGAGCTGGTGTTCTTCCGCTTCATCCAGGGTTTGGGTGGAGGTGCATTGCTGGTAACTTCGCAAACCATCATTACCGAAGTTTACCCGCCCGAAAAAAGAGGTATGGCCCAGGCATTGTATGGCATGGGTGTGATCGTTGGTCCTACACTGGGTCCTCCTCTGGGCGGTTATATTGTCGATAACTATTCGTGGCCCTACATTTTCTATATCAACATCCCCATTGGCGTGATTGCTACGCTGCTGACGATGTCGTATGTGAAGAGCCCCAACTACGGCGGCAAGAAATCGCTGGCCGATGTGGATTGGCTGGGCATCTTGTTCCTGGTCATGGCCGTGGGCGCACTTCAATTTGTGTTGGAAAAAGGACAAGAGCACGACTGGTTTGAGTATGGCTGGATCGTGGTGTTGTCGGTAGTTGCCTTCCTCGGTGTATACCTGTTCGTCTGGCGAGAGCTCGTCGTGAAAGACCCCGTGGTAGATCTACGGGTGCTGAAAGACAAAAATCTCGCGATCGGCACCGTGCTGTCATTCATCTTGGGTTTCGGGTTATACGGATCTACGTTTGTGATCCCGCTCTTTACCCAGAATGCTTTGGGATGGACGGCTTTGCAATCCGGTTTGATGCTCGTGCCGAGTTCCGTAGCCACCGGTTTGATGATGCCCATTGTAGGGCGTGCCATTCAAAAAGATATTCCGCACAAGTACCTCATCGCGTTGGGCTTCTCCGTATTCTTCGGGTATAGTCTGTGGGCGTATACGATCATCACGCCGTTCACCGGCGAAAGCGATTTCTTTTGGTTGCTGATGACACGCGGGATTGGGTTGGGCTTCTTGTTTGTTCCTACCACGACCCTGGCGCTTTCATCTCTCAAAGGAAAAGAGATTGGACAAGGTGCAGCGTTTACGGGTATGGTACGCCAATTGGGAGGATCGTTTGGCATTGCTTTGATCAGTACTTATATCAGCCGTCAAACTGTGCAGCACCGTGCCAACCTTGTGGCCAACGTGACAGAGTACAGCACAAACGTTCAGCAACGCCTCGCCGGATTGAAGGCAAGCTTCATGGCCAGCGGAAGCGGTGCGGAGCAAGCCAGCTTGCAGGCACATAAGATCATTGACGGCATGGTGACGCGGCAAGCCGCTTTGCTTACCTACATGGATGTGTTCCTGGGCATCGGCGTGTTCTTCCTGATCTGTGTGCCGCTGGTATTGCTGTTAAAGCCGGCGAAGAACAAAGTGGATATGAGCAACGTTGGGCACTAAGCCCTTTCCATATAGTTTACAGGAAGAAGGCGCACGGTACTCCGTGCGCCTTCTTGTTTTAAAAGAACATCATACTTTGGCATGAATGCCTTCCTGAAGTTCTTCCAAAAGTTTTTGATTGAAGGCTTCCAGATCTGCCGGCGAACGGCTGGTAACCAAACCGTTGTCCACGACTACTTCCTTGTCCGTCCAGGTTGCGCCCGCATTGATCAAGTCGGTCTTGATCGATTTGTACGACGTCATCTCACGACCATCCACTACGCCTGCTTCGATAAGGGATTGCGGGCCGTGACAGATGGCGGCCACGGGTTTGCCGGCTTCGAAGAACTCCTGGATGAAACGCACCGCTTCTTTGTTGGTGCGTAGTTTGTCGGGGTTGATCACACCACCGGGCAAGACCAGGCCGTCGTAGTCGTCGGCTTTCGCTTCTGAAATGTGTTTGTCCACCTTCAGGGTGATGCCCCAATCCTTCTCATCCCAACCCCGCACTTCCTTCGGTTGGGGCGACACAATGTGCACCGTCACACCCTTCGCTTCCATCGCTTCCTTCGGGCTTGTCAGTTCGGATTGCTCGAATCCGCTTTCGGTGAGGATCGCCACTTTCAATTTTTTCAGGTCTTCCATGATTGACATTATTTTGGTGATACAGGTACTAACTCCCTAGGCCGCGGACAACATTCATACCACGCTCAAAGTCGTTTTCGCGTGGCCTGTCAGGCCTATCCGCCCGGTAAGAAACCGGGAGGGCTGCAACAGGGTGGGGAAATATTTACCATGAACCGGCGGACGAAAGTTTGATTTAGGTTGATCAAAGCTCCAAAAGGGCCTGCAAGGCATAAATTTCCGGCAAATGAAAACCTGTTGCATGACGATTCCTGTTACCTTTGGTACGTGAAGCTTCTTCTTATCCTCTTTGCGTTCTACTTCTCCATCCTGGCCGGCTACCCGTGCAGCGATGCCGACGAGCGTGCGCAAGAGGGAACGGCCCTTCACCTGCAACACGCACAACCCGGCGCAGACCAATGCTCGCCGTTTTGTATCTGCGCCTGCTGCGCCACCAGCGTGCAACTCACGGCCGACGCCATTCTGTTAACCGTTGCACCCAGCCACAATTCGAAATTCATTACGCCTTACCTGGATAGACACCTCGTCCATAACCAGACGCCCGTCTGGCAGCCACCCCGGCATTCATAATCCATCCTTTTCTGGGCATTCCCGAAACCGCCACGCTGTCTCGCACGGAAGATAGACGGCGTCATCTTTTTTTGTCGCGGACCGGCTATGTGCATGCATGGCCCTTTATCCATATGCTAAAACTATGTTAGATAAGATCATTCATTTTTCCATCCACAACAAGTTCATCGTTGGCCTCTTTGTCGTCGGGCTGATCGCGTGGGGAAGCTATTCGCTCACACAGCTTCCCATCGACGCCGTGCCGGACATCACCAACAATCAAGTGCAGGTGTACACCGTTTCGCCTTCCAATAGTGCGGAAGACATCGAGCGCTTTGTGACCTTCCCGATCGAGCAGAGCATGGCGACCATTCCTGGCAAGGAAGAAATACGGTCAATTTCTCGGTTTGGTCTTTCGGTGGTGACCATTGTTTTCCGAGAGAACATCGATGTGTATTGGGCGCGTCAACAAGTGAACGAACGGCTCAGTGAGGCCTTGACCCAGATCCCTACCGGCATGGGCACGCCCACACTCGCACCTGTAACGACTGGGCTAGGCGAGATTTTCCAGTACATTTTACGACCCGAGCCAGGCTACGACTCCGTTTATTCCGCCATGGAGTTGCGCACGCTGCAGGATTGGATCGTGCGC
The DNA here is from genome assembly GCF_003589925.1 of Chryseolinea soli. Classification (NCBI taxonomy): domain Bacteria; kingdom Pseudomonadati; phylum Bacteroidota; class Cytophagia; order Cytophagales; family Fulvivirgaceae; genus Chryseolinea; species Chryseolinea soli. Next base: position 1,051,607 of record NZ_CP032382.1, read on the forward strand.
CGGCAATTGCTGGGCACGGAGGGTGTGGCCGACGTGAGCAGTTTCGGAGGATTTCTGAAACAATATGAAATTACACTCAATCCCGAACGCTTGCGCAGTATGAACATCAGTATGAACGATGTTTTCATCGCCCTCGAAAAGAATAATCAAAACATAGGCGGTGCTTACATCGACAAAAAACCGAATGCCTATTTTATCCGCAGTGAAGGGCTCATCAAAAGCACCGAAGATATCAACAACATCGTTGTGAAGCGAGACATACATGGCATACCGGTACTGATCCGCAATGTAGCCGACGTCCATTTCGGTCACGCCACACGGTATGGCGCGATGACGCGCAACACGGAAGGCGAGGTAGTGGGTGGCTTGGTGCTCATGCTGAAGGGGGCAAACTCCTCGAGCGTCATCGTCAACGTGAAGGAGCGCATCGCCCAGATCCAAAAAAATCTACCTGAAGGTGTCACCATCGAGCCCTTCCTCGATCGCACCAAACTGGTAAACAACGCCATTGGCACGGTGACGAAAAACCTGTCAGAAGGTGCACTCATCGTGATTCTCGTGCTGGTCTTGCTCCTGGGAAATTTGCGGGCGGGCCTCATCGTAGCGTCAGTCATTCCGTTGGCGATGCTATTCACGGTTTCTATGATGAATCTTTTTGGAGTCTCGGGAAATCTCATGAGCCTGGGTGCTATCGACTTTGGATTGATCGTGGATGGGGCGGTCATTATCGTGGAAGCCACCATGCATCACCTGGGCGTCCGCAACCTGGCGCGCAGGCTCACGCAAGAAGAAATGGATATTGAGGTATACCAGTCAGCATCCAAGATCAGGAACAGCGCAGCGTTTGGCGAGATCATCATTCTCATTGTATATCTGCCCATCCTGGCCTTGGTTGGAACTGAGGGAAAAATGTTCAGGCCGATGGCCGAAACGGTTTCATTCGCCATTCTGGGTGCGTTCATTCTTTCGCTAACCTATGTGCCGATGATGAGCGCGCAGTTCCTCAGCAAGAACGTTGCGCCCAAGCGGACCATCTCCGACCGGATTATGAACTTCTTTCATCGCCTCTACGATCCTGCTATTCGTTTTGTCATTCATCAAAAAATGATTGTCGTGGTGGGCGCCGTGTTGCTGTTCCTATTCAGTCTGTTCCTGTTCAATACCTTGGGCGCGGAATTTATTCCCACCTTGGAAGAGGGTGACTTCGCCGTCGAGACGCGCATACTGACGGGCAGCAGTTTATCGAAGTCGATCGAAACTGCCACGCAATCGTCGAAGGTGATCCTGGCAAATTTTCCGGAGGTCAACGAAGTGGTAGCCAAGATCGGGTCATCCGAGATTCCCGTCGATCCGATGCCGGTGGAATCATTTGACTTGATTGTCATTTTGAAAGACAAATCCGAATGGACCAGCGCCGAAAACCGCGAAGCGCTTGCCGAAAAAATGCAAACCACATTGGAACAACATGTGCCGGGTGCTACCTACGGTTTTCAGCAACCCATTCAAATGCGATTCAATGAACTCGCTACTGGCGCACGTCAGGACGTTGTCGTGAAAATTTATGGCGAAGACATGAGCCAACTCTCGGCCTATGCCGAACAAGTGGGTGCCATTGCCGAGAAAGTTAACGGCGCACAAGATGTTTATGTGGAGCGCATGGCCGGTTTGCCCCAGATCGTAGTCCATTTCGATCGCGCCAAACTGGCCCAATTTGGATTGAACGTTGAAGAGGTGAACCGCGTCATCCGCGCGGGTTTTGCCGGTGAGGTTGCCGGGCTTGTGTTCGAGCACGAGCGACGTTTTGATCTGGTGGTGAGGCTCGATCAACAGAATCGTCAAAGCATCGACGACTTGCGAACGCTCTATATTACGGCGACCGACGGACGTCAAGTGCCGCTATCACAACTGGCTTCGATCGAGATGGTGACAGGCCCCAACCAAATCCAGCGCGATGATGCCAAACGACGCATTCTTGTTGGCTTCAACGTGCGTGGACGCGATGTAGAAAGTATCGTCACCGAGATGCAGAAGAAGATCGATCAGCAGGTAAAATTTGCGCCGGGCTATTACGTGACCTATGGCGGGACATTCGAAAACCTGCAACAAGCGCGCACCCGGCTCAGCATCGCCGTGCCGATAGCGCTGGCGTTGATCTTCCTGCTTTTGTATTTCACGTTTCACTCACTTGGCCAAAGCCTCCTCATCCTCACCGCCATCCCGCTGTCGGCCATCGGCGGCATTTTCGCTTTGTGGATCCGGAACATGCCGTTTAGTATTTCCGCAGGCATTGGCTTCATCGCTTTGTTTGGAGTGTCCGTGCTCAACGGCATCGTGTTGCTGGCAGAGTTCAATCATTTGAAAAGCGAGGGCGTCAGCGATCTGAAAGAAATCGTTTTGAAAGGGACCGCGGTGCGCTTGCGCCCGGTCATCATGACGGCGTTGGTAGCGTCGTTGGGATTTTTGCCCATGGCCTTGTCGCAAGGCAGCGGGGCGGAAGTGCAGAAACCTTTGGCCACGGTGGTGATCGGTGGCCTGATCAGCGCCACGTTGCTCACGCTGCTGGTGTTACCGTGTTTGTATATCTATTTGGAAAAAAGAGTAAAAATGAAACCTATCGTCACCATCATTCTCCTCCTGGCGCTGGCATTGCCGGGAGTGTCTGTGGCGCAAACGCCTTCCCCGCTCACGGTGGAGAGCGCTGTTGCGCTGGCGTTGCAACGAAACCCTTCGGTGAAGGCGGCCACTTACGATGTGGAAGCCAGCAAGTACATGAAGCAAACGTCCGGTGAGATTGGGAAGACATCGGTGTTGGCCACGATCGGACAATACAACAGCATCGCGAAAAACGACAACAACATCACCGTCACCCAGACCATTCCTTTCCCCACGGTCTTCGGGGCGAAAAGCGCTTTGGGCAAAGCCCAGGTGGAACGTCGTGAGATCGTGAAGGCCTCTACCGAAAATGAGCTGGCCTACGAAGTGAAGTCCACGTGGTATCAATTGGCCTATTTGAAAAAACTGAATCGCTGGCTCCAGCAACAAGACAGCACGTTCACGGCCTTTGCGAAAGCCGCCGCGGCCAAACAGCGCGTAGGCGAAACCAACCTCCTGGAAAAAACGACAGCCGAGGCCAGCGCGCAACAATTCCACACCACCTTGCGGCAGAACGAAGCCGACATTCTCATTTTTCAAAAGCGCCTGCAGACGTTGTTGTTTGCCGATCAGCCGGTAGACATTCAGTCGGACCCATTGGCTCCACGCGATTTCATCCCCGGCGACAGCGCGAGCGTTGCCATGAACCCAATCCTGCGTCTTTATCGTCAAGACATTGCCGTCACTGAAAAAGAAAAGTCGCTGGAAAAAAATCATCTTCTGCCCGATCTCACCTTCGGCTACTTCAACCAAACCCTGATCAGCACGCCCTTGAATGTGGCGAACACAGAATTGGCCACATCGGCGAATCGCTTTCAGGGTTTTCAAGTAGGGTTGAGCATTCCCCTCTGGTTTCATCCGCAGGCCAGCCGGATCAAGGCTGCGGAGATGACAAGGCTTTCGGCAGAGAGTCGCTATGCGCAAACGAAAAAGAACACAGAAAGCCAGTATGCCATATTGCTACAGGAATGGGAGAAATACCGGTCGTCACTCAACTATTATCAGCAAAGCGCACTCCCGCAGGCAGCGCTCATCCTAAAGCACGCCGACAAAGCGTACCGGAGTGGCGACATCGGTTATGTGGAATATCTGCAGGGACTCAACACCGCCACCGCGCTCCAGGTGGGCTACCTGGAAACGTTAAACAACTACAATCAAAGCGTACTGCGCATCGAATTCATTCAAGGTCAATTGTAATTCTAAAGACATATGTTCAAGATCTCAAATTTTGCAAAATACATCATCCCCGTGGCCGTCCTGGTTGTCGCGTCGGCTTGTCAAAAACCAAAACCGGAAGAGACACCCCAAGTTGAAGAAGCTGCCGTTCATGGCGATGCCGTAGAGTTTACGGCCGATCAATTTGCTACAGCAGGCATTCAATGGGGAAAGATTGAACGGCGGGCGCTTACCGGGGCCGTTACCGTAAATGGTATGTTGGACGTGCCGCCGCAAAATCTCGTAAGCATCTCGGCGCCGTTGGGGGGCTTTTTGAAATCGACCGAACTGTTACAGGGAAAAGCAGTACGCAAGGGTGAAGTGGTGGCCGTCATGGAAAGCACCGAATACATTCAGCTTCAGCAAGACTACCTGGAACAAAAAAGCCAATTGGATTTTTTGCAGGAAGAGTTCAAGCGACAGGAAGAGTTGTCGAAAGAGAATGTGAACGCGACGAAAACGCTGCAGCAATCCAAGGCCGCCTATCTGGGCATGTTGGCGAAAGTGAACGGGCTGCGTGGAAAACTCCAGCTCATCAACATCAACCCGGATCAATTGGAGAAGACGTCCGAGATCCACCAAACCATTCCGCTGTACTCGCCCATCAGTGGTTTTGTCACGGAGGTGAACGCCAACATCGGCATGTACGTCACGCCCACCCACGCTATTTTCAAGATCGTGGACACGCAGCATTTGCATGCCGAGCTCACGGTGTTTGAAAAGGATGTGCTCAAGCTCAAGATCGGGCAAAAGGTAAGGTTCGTGTTGGCCAATGAAAGCCGGGAACGCACGGCCACCATCCACCTCATCGGCCGCGAGATCAGCGAACAGCGCACCGTGCGCGTACACTGTCATCTCGACAACGAGGACACCAACCTGCTGCCCGGCATGTATCTGACCGCCCAGGTGGAAACCGGCAACCATGAGACGCCAACCTTGCCCGATGAAGCCATCGTGGCCTTTGAAGGAAAGAAATATATTTTCACGACACCCGACGGCGCCGGTGAAAACGGTCGCACGTTTAAATTGACCGAAGTAAAAACCGGCGTCCACGAAAACGGGTTTACGGAAGTGATCACTCCGCAAGAATTCTCACCAAACGCAGCTGTTGTCGTAAAAGGCGCGTATGATATCCTGGGCAAACTGAAGAACAGCGAGGAAGGCGAGGAACATTAGCATCGAAAAAAGTCCATTATGAAGTAGTGAAGTTCTAGCGGACTGTATATTTTCGTCCTCCAAATAATTTTAGTTGCGATCATGATGATGGAACAAACCATGCGCTGGTACGGGCCCAACGATCCGGTCAGTCTCGCTGATATTCGTCAAGCCGGGTGCACCGGTGTGGTCACCGCCCTGCATCACATTCCCGTGGGCGAGGTGTGGACCATCGAAGAGATCAACCTCCGCAAAGCCATGATCGAAAAAGCGGGGCTGGGATGGACTGTTGTGGAAAGCCTGCCCGTGCACGAAGACATCAAGCGTCAAACCGGCGACTACCTGCGCTACATCGAACAATATAAAGAGAGTCTTCGCAACGCCGGCCGGTGTGGGTTGAAGGTGATCACGTACAATTTTATGCCCATCCTGGATTGGATGCGCACCGACATTTCGTATACCCTTCCCGATGGGAGCAAAGCCCTCTACTTTGAGCGGGCCGCGTTCATTGCCTTCGATCTCTTTTTGTTAAAGCGACCCGGCGCGGAGAAAGACTACACGGCGGCCGAACAACAATCGGCACGCGAGCGCTTCGACAGCATGAGTGAAGCGGAGCGTCAAAAATTGTTTCGAAATACTTTGTTGGGCCTTCCCGGCAGCGATGTTCCATTCACGCCGCAGGAAATATTGGAGGCGTTGAAAAAATACGAAGGCATCGACGCGTCAAAACTAAAGGAAAATCTTTTCCATTTTCTCCAGAAAATTATCCCCGTTGCGGCGGAGGCCGGTGTGAAAATGGCTATTCATCCCGACGATCCTCCCTACCCCATCCTGGGTTTGCCCCGCATCGTGAGCACGGAAAAGGATGCGACCGAGATCATCCAAGCTGCTCCGTCGCCGGCCAACGGTCTTTGCTTTTGCACCGGTTCCTATGGTGCCCGCGCCGACAACGACTTGCCGGGTATGATCCAACGCTTGGGTGATCACATCCACTTCCTCCACCTGCGCAGCACCCAACGCGATGCGCAGGGAAATTTCTATGAAGCTAACCACCTGGAAGGCGACGCCAACATGCCCGCGGTGGTGCACGAGATCGTTCGCCTGATGCAACGACGCAAAACGTCCATCCCGATGCGACCCGATCATGGTCACCAAATGCTGGACGACCTGAACAAAACGACCTACCCAGGCTATTCGGCCATCGGGCGGCTGAGAGGGCTGGCGGAATTGCGAGGACTGGAGCTCGGTATCCGTCGTTCGATCGAAGGATAAAATGGAAAGGCGACAGCCATCCATCAACTTTTAATTCAATCGTTTGCTTTAGTCGGATTCGGTTTTCAATTTTAGTTCGAAAACCAACTGACGCGTCCATGCAAAAAGATAGTAGTTCTGTGAATGTCAATGCCGCCGGCGTGGCTAAAAATACCTATGATGCCATCGTCATCGGTTCAGGCATCAGTGGTGGATGGGCTGCAAAAGAACTCTGCGAACAAGGGTTGAAAACGCTGGTACTGGAGCGGGGCCGAAATGTAGAGCACCTGAAAGATTATCCTACCGCCACGAAAGCGCCCTGGGAACTTGAACACCGCGGACGAATGCCCCGGAAGTTTCTGGAAGAAAATCCACTCATTAGTAAAGCTGCGGGCTTCGGAGAAGAATCCGCACACTTCTTTATCAAAGACAAGGATCATCCTTACGTACAAGAAAAACCTTTCGATTGGATTCGCGGTTACCAGGTCGGCGGCAAATCGCTCACCTGGGGACGCGCCACACAACGGTGGAGCAATTTTGAATTCACTGCCCCCGACCGCTTTGGCTATGGTTTGGACTGGCCCATCCGTTACAACGATGTGGCGCCATGGTATTCGCATGTTGAAAAATTTATCGGCATCTGCGGAAATAAAGACGGCATCGAAGCCATGCCCGACGGTGAGTTCCTTCCTCCCTTTGAATTCAACTGCATTGAATCCCATCTTCAAAAGAAAATCAAAGAACATTATAAGGATCGCCATCTCGTGCACGCCCGCTGGGCACACCTGACGCAGCCCACAGAACTTCACCTGAAGCAAGGAAGAGGAAAATGCCAGGCGCGCAACATGTGTATGCGAGGTTGTCCTTATGGCGGATATTTCAGTTCGGTGTCGTCCACATTGCCTTGGGCACATAAGACGGGAAATCTCACCGTTCGCCCCTTTTCGGTAGTGCACTCTATTATATACGACGAACAAAAAGGAAAAGCCACCGGTGTGCGCATCATCGACGCGAACACAAACGAGGCCACCGAATATTTTGCCCGCATCATTTTTGTGAACGGCTCGGCGTTGAACAGCACGCTGGTATTGCTCAACTCCAAGAGCAGTCGCTTCCCTAACGGGCTCGGCAATGATAGCGGTGTGCTCGGAAAGTATGTTGCTTTCCATCTCTATCGCGGAAGCGTATCGGCTTCAATCGAAGGTTTTGAAGATCGCTACACGTATGGTCGAAATCCAACGGAACCGATACTGGCCAATTATCGCAACCTGCACAAACAGGACACCGACTACTTTGGTGGCTTCACCACCTTTGTCGGTGCCTATCGGCCCCGGGGCTCCGAAGATGCCAGTGAAACAGAACTGGGTGCTCCGTTTAAAAGTGCACTATCCAAACCCGGAGGCTGGCGCACGTACATGTATATGCAAGGTGAGACCATCCCGAAAGCGTCGAACCATGTGCGGCTCAGTGATACGGAAAAAGATCAGTGGGGCATTCCCCTCCTGGTTACTTCGGTGGGATACGACGACAACGACGAAAAGATGATCAAAGACTTCCTAACTCAAAGCAGCGAGATGCTTGCGAAGGCAGGATGTCTTGACATCAGCCCCTACGACACGCACCAGGCGCCGGGTCTGGACATCCACGAAATGGGTGGTGCCCGCATGGGTCGCGATCCGAAGACCTCGATACTGAACGGATGGAATCAGGTCCACCATTGCAAAAACGTTTTCGTTACCGACGGTGCCTGTATGACCAGTACCGGCAATCAAAGCCCTTCGATTTTATATATGGCGCTGACGGCGCGGGCCGCAAGCCATGCCGTAGAAGAACTGAAACGCAAAAACCTCTGATCATGAACCGAAGAGAAGCTTTGGCCGCAACGGCCCGTGTGTTGGGTGGCAGTATTGTGGGAGCGCAGATCTTTCTGTCATCCTGCAAAACACCGGAGAAAAAACAAGAACCATTTTCCCCCGACGACATTGCGTTCCTCGACGCCGTCGGCGAAGTGATCATTCCCACGACAACGGATTCGCCCGGTGCAAAAGCTGCACGCATTGGGGACTTCATGCGCGTGATCGTTACGGACTGCTACAGCGATGCCGAACACAAAACGTTTATCGATGGCATGGCCACGTTAAAAGCATTAAGCCAAAAGCAATATGACAAGGACTTTGTCAAACTTTCGGGAGAGGAACAAAACACCTTGCTCGCGGCCGTGAACAAAGAAGCAAAAGCCTATGCCAGCACCAAACGGGAGGAAGATCCGGAACATTATTTTACCTTGATAAAACAGCTCACCACGTGGGGATATTTCACCTCTGAACCCGGCGCCACAAAAGCACTGAACTATCTCCCGGTGCCCGGCCGCTTCGAAGGTTGTGTGCCCTATAAAGAGGGGGAAAAAGCGTGGGCGCTTTGAGCATCGCATTCATAAAAAAATCAAACCACCATTTAAATCGCATGCAACGAACAAAAGTAGCCATCCTTGGCGCAGGATTCATCACCGACATTCACGTAGAAAGCTATCACCGCTTCATACCCGAAGCAGAAGTAGTAGCCGTTTATGCCCGCAACAAAGACAAGGCCAAGGCCTTTGCCGAAAAATATCACATCCCCCAATGGTTCGACAATGTAGACGAGCTCCTGCAAAAATCAGGATGCGAAGTGGTCGACATTTGTCTGCCGAACTTTCTCCATGCCGAAACCACATTGAAAGCAGCCAAAGCAGGGAAACACGTCATCATCGAAAAACCGTTGGCCGTTACGCTGGAAGAAGCCGATGCCATGATCGACGCGTGTAAGAAGGCAAACGTGAAGCTGATGTATGCCGAAGAATTATGCTTCGCACCAAAATATGAACGCGTTCGCCACCTGGTGAAAGAAGGTGCCGTGGGCAAAGTCTATATGCTGAAGCAAGCCGAAAAACATTCGGGACCCCATGGTGATTGGTTCTATGACATCAAGCAAGCCGGCGGCGGTGTGCTCATGGACATGGGCTGTCACGCTTTTGGTTGGTTCTTCTGGATGTTGAACAATGCAAAAGTAAAATCCGTATCCGCCAGCATGGCTACCGTGTTGCACGGGGGCCGCACGCAAGGCGAAGACAACTCGGTGGTGATCGTAGAATTTGAAAATGGCGTTACGGCCGTTGCCGAAAACAGCTGGGCGAAGCACGGAGGCATGGACGATAAAAGCGAAGTCTATGGCACCGAAGGCGTGATCTATGCCGACCTCTTCCTTGGCAATGCAGCGTTGGCCTATAGCAAGAACGGCTACGGCTATGCCATGGAGAAAGCCGACACCACTGCCGGCTGGAGCTTTCCGATCTTTGAGGAAGTCTTCAACCAAGGCTATCCGCATGAGCTGAAACATTTCATCGAGTGCGTTCAGCAAAATAAACAACCCCTCGTTACCGGGGAATTGGGTCGCGCCGTGCTGGAAGTCATTTATGCTGCCTACGCTGCCGCCGGGCAAGGCAAAAAGATAAACCTGCCTTTCCATGCCAAGGTGGACAAGCCCATTGATCTGTGGCTAAAACCATAAGTGCCTGCGAGGTCAAATCTTGCCCATAGGTCAAGCCTTCGAAACCAAATACCTTAACCAAATACCCCCATGCGAACCCTTGTACTCCTGTTTTTATTTTCGTTGTCGATCGGCGCACGAGCGCAACAGAAGACCGTTGCCGAACGGTTGGGCTATCCTAAAAACACCAAACTCCTCATCATCCACGCGGATGACCTCGGTGTCTCGCACAGTGAGAACGAAGCTTCTATTCAAGCGTTGGAAAAAGGCGCAGTGAATTCAGGGAGCATCATGGTGCCTTGTCCGTGGTTTCCGGAGATTGCGGCCTATGCAGTCGCCCATCCCAATGCAGACCTTGGCTTGCACCTCACGCTCACGGCCGAGTGGGATCCTTATAAATGGGGGCCGGTTTCGCATCAGCAAACCAAAAGCCTGAACACGCAAAAAGGTTTTCTGCCGGCCTCCGTTGAGGAGCTGGGAAAAATGGCGAGCCTCCAGGATGTGGAACAGGAGTTACGCGCCCAGGTAGAGCGGGCCAAACAATTTGGCGTGGACCCAACACACCTCGACACCCACATGGGCAGTGTGCTGGCCAATTTGGATTTCTTAAAGACCTATATCAAGTTGGGACACGAGTATAAGGTGCCCGTGCTCCTGAATCGCGATATTGTGAATATGTTTGGCGCGGCCAATTTCAATGGCCTGCTCACCGACAAGGATGTTATGCTGGATAAGATCGTGATGGCCATGCCCACCGATTATGCAAAGGGCATGAAAAATTTTTATACCGGAGCGCTCACTTCGCTTCAACCGGGTTTGAACTGTATCCTGTTACACGCGGCCTATGACAATGCCGAGATGAAGGCGGTCACCATCGGGCATCCGGACTTCGGAGCCGCCTGGCGGCAAGCTGACTTTGATTTTTTTAGCAGCGCTGATTGTAAGAAACTGTTAAAGGATAATGCCATTCAGTTGGTGACGTGGAAAGAGATTCGAGATAAACTCCTCCGATAAAAAAAGCCCCGGTCTCCCCGGGGCTTTTTGTTTGATCGAAAAACGCAGACGCAAAGTCAGTACTTGTATTTTTTGCGATAATTCTTCGCCTCACGCGTGATCTTGCCGAATTGTTTATTCAGTCGTTTTTTTTCTTCGGCGTCGATCTCGAAACGGCGTTGCTCTTTTTTCAGCTTCACATAGCTGTCGTAGACTTCGGAAGGAAGACTCCCGTGCTGAAGGGCCGCTATCACCGCGCATCCCAGTTCATCCACATGCTGGCAGTCGTTGAAACGGCATTGTGCCGCGAGTCGTTGGATGACGGGGAAGAGGTCGTCGGACGCGGCATCTTCATCCCCCGTGAGACCAAACTCGCGCATGCCCGGTGTGTCGATGAGCAAGCTGTCTTGTGGGAGACGAAAAAGATCGCGCGTCGTCGTGGTGTGCCTGCCTTTTTTGTTGGCTTCGCTGGTAGACCCGATGGCTTGTGTAACGGAAGTCATCAGCGCGTTGAGGAGTGAGCTTTTCCCTACGCCGCTGGAACCGATCATCACATACGTGCGTCCAGGTTGCAATAGGTTTTGTCTTAGCGCATCCAAGCCCATCCCGGTATAGGTACTGCACACTTGCACTGTGCAAGGGCGTTGCAATTTCTCGACGGCATCAACATACGCAGCCGGGTCGGTCACCAGGTCGGCTTTGTTCAGCACCACGATGGAGGCAATGCCGCAGGCCGTCAACTGCACCAGGTAACGCTCCAGGCGCATGATGTTGAATTCACGGTCGAGGCCCTGCACGATCACAGCGGCATCGATGTTTGTTGCCAGGATCTGCTTTTGGGTGGGGGCACCCGGGTTTCGGCGAGCCAGTGCGTTCTTGCGCGGAAGCACGTCGATGATATAGCCCATGGTGTCGTAGGCCATAAGTGAAACCCAGTCACCGACTTTCGGAAGCTCGGTGTTCTCGGCGCTGTAGAGCAGTTTCCCGGAGAGCTCGGTCTCCAGTTCGCCGTTTTCGGTTTGGGCATAATATTTAAATCCTTTGATGCTGACGATGCGGCCCAGGATGAGGCCATTCATTTCTATAGGTTGTGGATGCGACGAGCGATACGCTTGCCAGCCATACTGATCCAATGATGTCATGGTAAAAAAAAGTTTAGCAGACCATCCTAAACCAAAAGGCAAAGGCGATCTAGCAAATGGAAAATGGAAATAAAAGGGATGTTAGAAATCCGTGCGACAGGCGAAAGACGATCACAAAAATGCGACGGGCCTGTCGTTAGACCACCATTATTCCGGCAGATACGGGGCGATATGTAGAAACCATGATTGTCATAGGCTCATCAAAAATAGGAAAATTTAAACACATCGCCACAGTCCGGAATTGGACGCCGTTGGTCATAAACGGCCGGCGGGTCCCTTAAAATACGGGATTCCATTGGATTAGGATGAGATTCGGGCGTTGGTACGTAAATTGGGTAAAGCCAAGCGCTAACCCAATGCCATGTTAAAAAATTACTTTATCACCTCTTTCCGGAGCCTGCTCAAGAATAAAAACTACAGCCTCATCAACATCGGGGGGCTGACTTTGGGCATCACCTGTGTCTTTTTGATCCTGCAGTATCTTCGCACGGAGCTGGCCTACGACAGGTTCCACACCGGCGCGGAAAATATTTACCGCGTGGTCTGGGAAGGCGGTGATCCACAGACGCGCACTCCCCACCCCATGGCGCAGGCCATGGTGAGCGACTTTCCGGAAGTGGAGAGCGCGGTCAGCCTAACCCCGCTCTGGGGTCCCGGCCTCACCCGGCGGACGTTCTCCTTCCGGAACATGGAAAAAGATATTCAGTACGAGGAAAGAGAAGTACTGGCCGTGGACAGCACGTTCTTCAAAGTATTTTCATTCTCGTTGGTCAAAGGCGATCTCAACAAAGTATTGAAACGAACCGACGGTGTCCTGATCTCCGAATCGGCTGCCAAAAAATATTTCGGCAACGACGATCCCATGGACAAATTGCTGTCGGTAGACGACGACCGAAACACCATCGCGGTGATCGGTGTCTTCAAAGATGTGCCGGTGCTATCGCATTTTCATGCCGACTTCCTGGTGCCGTATGTCCGCGAAAAAGCGGGCAGCGATCCGGACAGTGAATATTATACCTGGAAAGATTTCGGCCACTACAATTACGTCCGCCTGAAGCCTGGAACGGATGCCAAGGCGCTTGAAGCCAAGCTCCTGCCGTGGATAAAAAAATATGAGGACTGGCCGTCCGAAACTTTCCGGTATCTCGAAGAGAATCACTATCGCTTCCGGCTGCAACCCATCACCGACATTCACTTGCGATCAAACCTGCGTTGGGAACTCGAGCCAAACGGCAACATCGAGTATGTGTATATGATGAGCGCTGCGGCCATCCTGATCCTGGTCATTGCCTGTATCAACTTTGTAAACCTCAGCACCGCGCAATCGTCGGGACGGGCCAAGGAGATTGGCATACGCAAATCGCTGGGCGCTTTCCGCGGGCAGCTGATGACGCAATTCACCGGGGAATCCGTGTTGGTGGCACTGGTGGCTACCGTGCTTTCGCTGGTGATCATCGAATTGATATCGCCACTGTTCAGTTTTGCCACCCATCAGCAAATGCACCTTACCGGCTACTCCATCGCAGCGCTCCTAACGCTTGGGCTGGTAGCCGGACTGCTGGCGGGATTCTATCCTTCGGTTTTTCTTTCTGGCGTGAAGCCTGCTTCGGTTTTGAAAGGCAAATTGCTGCAAAGTCCCCGGGGGGCGAGATTGCGAAATGGATTCACCGTGTTTCAGTTTAGCGCTTCCATGATCCTGATCTGTGTGAGCGCCATCATCTATAAACAATTGAACGCCGTGGAGCACCGCTCGCTCGGTTTCAACAAAGAAGCCGTCATCGTGATCCCGATAAAAAATCGCGCTGCCCTTCGCGGCCACCAGGATGAGTTGCACACGGAGCTCGGCAAATTGAAGGGCGTCATGGAAGTGTCGGCAGCCTCCAACATTCCGGGCCGCTCGTTCAACCAGCAAAACGTGCACGCCGTTGCCGATCCGAACCACGATGTCGACATGTCGGAATTTGACGTGAGCTATGACCTGCTGAAAGTGCTCGACATTCCGCTCGCCGACGGCCGCGACTTCCTCCGCGAAAATCCGGCCGACGCCACCGGCTTCCTGCTCAACGAGACCGCCGCCAGAAGCCTCAACCTGGATCAGCCCGTCGGGAAGGAAATTGTGTTGGATCGCGACGGTGATCTGCAAACGGGAAGCATCCTCGGCATCGTAAAAGATTTTCATTATCAATCGCTCCACCAGGCCGTGCAGCCCCTCATTTTCACCGTGCGCAACGCCTACTTCAACTATGTGCTCGTAAAATTAAACACCTCCGATTTCGATGCGACACTAAAGGATGTCACGGCTACCTGGAAAAAGTTCGACAACCGTTTCGGGTTCGAGTTCTCGTTCTTGTCCGACACGCTCAACGAACAATATGCCGAAGAACAAAAGATCTCCAATGTGCTGCTCGTGTTTTCGGTGGTGGCCATTCTTATTGCCTGCTTAGGGTTGCTGGGCATTGCTGCCCTCACCTTCCAGAACCGCACGAAGGAAGTGAGCGTGCGCAAAGTGTTGGGCGCAAGCTTTGCCGACCTGGTGTTCATCCTGTTGAAGGACTTTACCAAGCTCGTATTGTTCGCCGTCTTGCTGGCCACGCCGGTGGCCTGGTGGCTGATGAACGAGTGGTTGCAGAATTTCACTTACCGGGTAGAGGTAAATCCGTTTATCTTCGCCGGCGCCGGGTTGGCCCTCATTGGCCTGGCGTGGGGCACGCTCAGCGCCCTGACGTTGAAAATGGCCCGTGTCAATCCTGCGACCACGCTGAAAAACGAGTAGCCAGTTCCTTCCTGCTTTGCTGTGATCTCCCGGTTTTCCGGAAAGCCGAAAAAGCTTTCGGAATTATCCATAAGTTTGTACACTAATTATTAGTGTTATGAACGACGACCAGTATAGCTCCTATTCTTTCTTGTTGGACCGCACGGCGAAGCGCGTAAAGCAATACGCCCAGCAGCGCTTCACCGAACTGGGGTTCAATGTCACCGTGGATCAATGGATCGTGTTGAAACATCTCTACGAACACGACAGCATGAAACAAAACGAGCTGGCCGAGTTCCTGTTCAAAGACAACCCCACACTCACCCGGATCATCGACCTGCTCTGCGACAAAGGTCTCACCGTGCGCAATGTGCATCCCACGGATCGCCGCAGTTTCATGGTGAGCCTGACCAAGGAAGGCACGAAGAAAGTAGAGCAACTGAGCCCGAAAATAAAAACCATCCGCCTCAAGGCCTGGGAGGGCCTCTCCGAGCGCGACTTCAACCAATTCAAAAGGATCCTGGACACGATCTATAAGAATTTAGGCTAAAAAAGGCCTTTTTCTGAAACTTATTCGTGTAGAAATAGTTGTTATACTAATAGTTATTACACTACATTTACACATATACCAACACAGAACGCTATGATCCAGACAGACATTTGCATTATCGGGGCCGGGCCGGTGGGCCTGTTTGCCGTATTCGAAGCCGGGCTTTTGAAAATGCGTTGTCACCTGATCGATGCGTTGCCGCAGATTGGCGGGCAACTCTCGGAGATCTATCCCAAGAAGCCGATCTATGACATTCCCGGTTTTCCCGAAGTGAACGCTCAAACTCTGGTGGACAACCTCCGCGAGCAGATCGAGCCTTTCAAACCCACGTTCACGCTGGGCGAGCGCGTGGATGGCCTGACGCGAACGGAAGACGGCAGCTTCATCGTCACCACCGTCGACGGCACGCAAGTGAAGAGTAAAGTGGTGGTGATCGCTGCGGGATTGGGGAGCTTCGAACCGCGTAAGCCCGAGTTGCAAAACCTGGAGCGCTTTGAAGGTCGCGGTGTTACCTATATGGTGAAGGACCCTGAAACGTTTCGCCAGCGCAGGCTCGTGATCGCCGGCGGCGGCGACTCGGCCCTCGATTGGACCATTTATCTGTCCTCCATCGCCGAGCGCGTCACCCTGATCCATCGCAACGAATCGTTTCGCGGTGCGCCCGATTCTGCGGAGAAAGTATTGAAGCTTGCCGCCGAAGGTAAGATCGACCTTTTGCTCAGCGCCAACCTGCAATCTGTGAATGGCAACGGCGTTGTGAAGAGCGTGTCGGTGGTGGACAAGCAAAAAGTTGTAAAGGAAATTGAAACCGATTTTCTCATCCCACTCTTTGGCCTGAGCCCCAAGCTGGGACCCATTGCCGACTGGGGACTGAACCTCGACAAGAGCGCCATTGAAGTGAACACGGTGGATTACTCCACCAACGTGGAAGGCATCTTCGCGATTGGCGACATCAACACCTATCCCGGAAAATTGAAGCTCATTCTCTGCGGCTTTCATGAAGCGGCATTGATGGCACAACGTGCATTTGAGTTTGTGTATCCCAGTCAAAAGCTCAGCTTTAAGTACACGACCGTCAACGGTGTGAATGCTTTTTGATCACTGAAATAACCTACGGCCAGACTATGATAACGTTCTCCGTTGAAGACTACACCGGCCAGGTGCAAACCCTGGAACTGCCGGGCGACATCAACCTAAGCCTGATGGAGGTATTGAAGGCTTCCGACTATCCCATCGCCGCCACCTGTGGGGGCATGGCCCTGTGCGCCACGTGTCATCTCGAAGTGGTGTCGGGAGGCGACCGGCTGCCAGCAGCCGGCGATGCTGAACTCGACATGCTGGATACATTGCCCAACGCCACCGCGCAAAGCCGGCTGGCGTGTCAGATCCGGTTGAGCGAAAATCTGCAAGGGGCCCGCTTTGCGCTGAAAGCGCCGGCCTTGGTTTAGGATGAGCACCCTTTTTCAATAGCCATCCCAACGCCGTAGATACCGGTCTGGCGGGTTGCAGGACCAACACGCCGTCGGCTCCTGATCCGATCTTATTTCTTTCTCCACAAACGTTACCGGTAAAATGCCAAAGGGGCATAACACTTGGGATTTGGAAAATTTGTATTTTCATGCGGACCCTAAATCTATTGATCTCCCATGGCTCTTATTCTCCCAAAGCGCAGGCTTTTGGTTAAACTCGTTCTCCTGGTCATCGTTCCTGTTCTGCTACTCCTTTTGTTCGTACTTTTTATCGCGATGTTTCCCGCCTCCACCTCCCTGGTTTGGACTGGGGCTTTAGTGGCGACCTTTGCTTATGCCTTGTTTGCTTTTTTGTTTCTCACGGCATTCACCCGGCGTTTTGAGAAAGTGGAGGAAGTGTCGAAGCTTTTAGCAGAAGGGAAATTGGATGAGCCGTTCCACCAAAATGGCCAGGACGAGTTCATGGCCATCACACAATCTATCCACCTGGCCGGCGAAGGGTTGAAGACCAAAACTGCGTTTGCCAACCACATCGGCGACGGAAATTTGCAAGCCACCTATGAGCCCACGAGCGCCGACGATCAGTTGGGTCTCTCCTTGCTGAAAATAAAAGAGAACCTCCTCGCTGTGAAAGACGAGGACCGGAAACGCAACTGGACCACCGACGGGTTGGCGCGCTTTGTGGAAGTGATGCGCACCGACAAGAGCCTGAGCGAACTCTGCCACGACATCCTCCGGAATCTGGTGGTGTTGTTGCGCGCCAACCAAGGCACCATTTTCATCATCAACACCACCGACATGGGCGACACCCAGCTGAGCATGCAGGCGTGCTATGCCTTCGATCGCCGGAAATATCTCAGCAAAACCATCACGCCGGGCGAAGGGCTTATCGGTCAGGTCTTCCTCGAAAAGCGGACCACGTACCTGAAGAATGTGCCCGACAATTTTGTGCGCATCACCTCCGGTCTCGGCGACGCCAACCCGCGCTTTGTTTTGATCGCTCCGCTGAAAATGAATGAAGACGTTGTCGGCGTTGTGGAGCTCGCTTCGTTCAAGGAATTTGAAAAACACGAGATCGCTTTCGTGGAGAAGATCGGCGAAACCATTGCGCACAACATCATCTCCTTTCGCACGGCCGAACACACGCGTAAACTTTTACAAGATTCGCAGGAACAGACCGAGCATATGCGCGCCCAGGAAGAGGAGTTGCGCCAAAACCAGGAGGAGCTGCAGGCCACCCAGGAGGAGATCAGCCGGAAATACCACGAGTTGTTCCGCCAACTGACCAGCCTAAACCATCAATCCCGCTTCGACCAACTCAAGTCCATCACCTCCACCAAGAAGCGCAACGTAGAGTACTATTTCGACATCATCCGGAACCAGATCATCACCTTCTCGGAAAACAAGATGGTGATCGATGCCATGAAAAGCTTTGGCCATGCATTCGATGCGTTGCCGCCTGAAAATCCGGCGCAGATGAAGGACAGCGTGAGACAATACTACACGAGTGAATTTATGCCGCGCCTGCAGGATAATATTTCACATGTGGAAAAGGTGGAGAACTATTTGCCGCCGGCCGGCATTGCTACCGTGCTGCAATACGTCTTCATCTCAGCCAACCCGCACCCTACGGGCCAAAAATCGTTGATGATCACGTCGCGCGACAACAGCGACTACGGCCGGGTGCATGCCCTCTATCACCCCGTGATGCTCAGCTTCCTGGAGAAGTTTGGCTACTACGACATTTTTCTCGTCGATCCCATCACAGGCAACATTGTGTACAGCGTTTTTAAAGAGGTGGACTTTGGCACCAGCCTGCTCACCGGGCGATACCAGACCACAAACTTCGGACGCGTGGTGAAGGCGGCCATCGAAAGCACGGATAAAAATTTTGTGAAGCTGGTGGACTTCGAGCCTTATGCACCTTCTTACCATGCCCCGGCATCTTTCATTGCTTGTCCGATCTATGACAACGACAAAAAAATAGGCATCCTCGTTTTTCAAATGCCCATCAACAAGATCAATCAAATCTTGACAGGCGACAATCACTGGCGCGAAGACGGCCTCGGCGAAAGCGGCGAGACCTACATGGTGGGTCCCGACCACAAGCTCCGTTCCATTGCCCGCGACCTCATCGAAAACAAACGGCACTACCTGGCCACGCTCAAGGGAAACGGCTACGACGAGAAAGCCCTTCATCAAATCGACCGGATGAACACCAGCATTTTGGTTGAGCAGCTTGACATGGACTCCATTGATCTTGCCCTGAGTGGGCAGACGGGTACAAAAATTGAAAAAAATTCTTCTGGTGAAGAGCTACTCAACGCCTATGCGCCGTTGTCGATCCCGGACGTGCAGTGGGTCATTCTTTCGTCCATGAAAGAAACGGAAGCATCGCAGCGCATCAATGAGCTTCGAAAGCAGGGATAAACTTCAAACAGCGCTCACCGCTGTGCCCAAAGCCTGAAGCAGGGCCAGGGCTTCCTCGAATTTTTCTTTTTGTTTTAAGGGAAAGTGGATGGTCATCCGGCATCGGTCGGCAAATTCCTGTTCTCCCATTTGAACCGTGAGATCTTTTATCAGCCGCATCACTTCGGGAGTTGCTGAATAGTCATATTGTAGTATTACGGTTTCCATGACGTCTTTTTGAATGATCGTGCCGTGTTGTAGGGCATCGTCTGCCGCGGCTTTGTAGGCGGTGATCAATCCGCCCACGCCAAGCTTTATGCCACCAAAATAGCGCACCACCACGATGAGCACGTCAGTCAATCCTTTGGCGCGGATCTGTCCGAGAATGGGATCGCCGGCGGAGTGGTTGGGTTCGCCATCGTCGGCCGCGCGGAAATGTTTTTGGTCAGGGCCCAGCATCCAGGCGTAGCAGTGGTGGCGGGCGTCGAAATATTCTTTGCGCAGGGCTTCCAGTTTCTCCTTGATCTCGCCGGCGGACGTCACCGGGTAGGCGAAGGCCAGGAATTTGCTTCCTTTTTCCTTATAGCTCCCCTGCGCGGGGGTCTGGAGGGTGAGGTACGAATAGACGGGCATGTAACCGGGACGGAGATTTTGCGTCAAAGAAAGAGAATTAAAAATTCCAGGCCAACCCGTGCAACCTTGGTCTGGGAGGATCAGTCTATACGGGTAAGACATCAATATTCAAGAAATATGAAAAAACATGCATTCCTCTTCGCGCTTGCGCTCCTCGTGCTGGCCTCGTGGGCACAAGCCCAGACACGCGAAACCCGCAACGTGAGCACCTTCACCAAGATCGCTTTCCGCGTCCCGGGCAAGCTTTACCTGCGCCAGGGCAGTCCGCAAAAAGTAGAGATCGAAGGCAGGAAAGACGTGCTGGAAGAGATCGAAACCGAAGTGGACGGCAGCAAGCTCGTGATCGGCAAAGAAGGTGAATGGAAGTTTTGGCGCTGGAAGGAAGGCGACGAGGTGAATGTCTACATCACCGTAAAAGATATTGAAGGCATCAGCGTGGCCGGCTCCGGCGATGTGATCGCCGAAACCAAGATCATCGCAGGCGACCTCGACCTCAACGTGAGTGGCTCGGGCAACCTGAAACTGGAAGCCGAAGCCAGCGGCGATATTGAAAGCGACGTGAGCGGCAGCGGCGACATCAACCTGAAAGGCAAATGCCGGAGTTTCAACAGCGACGTGAGCGGCTCCGGAAAAGTGATCCTGGCCATCACGGTCAGCGGCACGGCCGACTTCGGTGTGACGGGCTCGGGCAAGATCGAAGCCACAGGCACCGCCGGCAATGTGAAAACAACGATCAGCGGCTCGGGAAAAGTGCTGGCCGCTAACCTGGAAACCAGCAAATGCGAAGTACGGATCTCCGGCTCGGGTGATGTAGAGATCAACGTGAAAGACGAATTGGACACCAGCATCTCCGGCAGCGGCAGTGTTGGTTACAAGGGAAATCCCAGTCGCGTGAACAGCCATTCCTCTGGCAGCGGACATGTACATAAACTGTGATCCATTCACAGACCACATAAACTAAGCGGGCCAACACCCGCTTTTTTTATGACCGTTTACGGGTATTGCAATCCCGAGGGCAGAATGTTATCTTCATTGACCCTAACCCTCTCTAACATTTATGGAAACCTCATTGCCGCTCCAGCAAAAGGAGCGCATCTTCATGATTGATGCCCTTCGTGGCGTCGCCCTTTGTGGCATATTGATCCTCAACATGCCGTTCTTTGCCCGAGCCTATCAGTTGGATTTCGATTGGCGTGTCCTCCAGGAAACCTCCATGCGCAACATCGCTTCGTGGATGGTTACCGGCTTTGTGCTGGGCGGATCTTTCCGGGCCATGTTCTCGATGTTGTTCGGCGCCGGCGCGCTGCTCATCATTTCGCGATTGGAAAAACAATCCGGTCTCGGTGCAGCCGATGTTTATTACCGGCGGCTTATCTGGTTGCTCGTCTTCGGACTGGTCAACGCCTATGTGCTGTTATGGCCCGGCGACATTCTGTACCACTACGCCATCTGCGGCTTGTTCCTGTTCCCGTTGCGAAAAAGTTCTGTCAAATTGTTGTTGTGCCTTTGCCTTTTCTTCATCTGTGTGAACATGTTCAAGTCTTATCTTAAAAACCAGGAAAACCTGGAGAAGCGCGAAAAAGGATTGGCGGCCATGACACTGGAGACACAAAAGAAAACGCTCACTGAAGAGCAAAAAGGTGATCTTGAAAAATGGAAAGAAACGGTCGAGAAGACCAAAGTGGAGAACGTCAAAAAAGAAGTTGAAAAAGAAAACAAGGCCATGCTGAAATCCTATCCCGAAGTGTGGAAGCATGTGAAGTCGACCAACGCCAAATTTGAATCCACCGCGTTCTATGACAACATTTTTTTCGATGTCATGATCTGTATTTTGTTGGGCATGGCATTGTATAAATTGGGCATCCTCACCGGCGACAAGTCTACAGGGTTTTATGCCGGCATGCTCATTCTCGGCTACGGGTTGGGCATCGGTGAGGGCATCATGTCAGGGATCTATTGGTACAACGCGCAATTGAATTATTATAACTTTATCGAACGTTGGCCCTTTCCCTTCAGTTTATATGATCTTCACCGGGCACTCGTGGCGATCGGGCATATCGGACTGATCAGCCTGCTGTATAAGAGCGGTGTATTTCATGGCTTTCTGAAACTCTACGCCTGTGTCGGGCAGATGGCATTCACCAACTACCTCTCGCAGTCCATTATTTGCACCCTTATTTTTTATGGCTATGGGTTGGGATACTTCGGACATTTTGAGCGGTATGAATTATTTTATTTCATATTCGGGATCTGGGTATTTCAAATTGCTTTCAGCAATATCTGGCTGAAGTACTTTTTATTCGGGCCGCTGGAATGGGTATGGAGAAGTCTCACCTATTGGAAGCGACAGCCCATGCTCAGGACTCGCCAAGTGGAATTGGCATTGGCCTGATTGTAAACTGCCACATCACCCTGGCCAAGGTTTTTATTACCTTGCGATCTGAAAAACGCAAGGGTAATGGAAATTTTGAATACGCACTATGAAACGGCTTTGCAGCTGCTGCTTTCATTTGTGATCGGCGCCGCCATCGGGTTAGAACGGGAGTACAGAAGCAAAGCGGCAGGGTTGCGCACGATGATCATCATATGCCTGGGATCCACGTTGTTCACCCAGGTGTCGATGGCCATCGGCGAAAATTCGCAGGACCGGATCGCATCCAACATCATCACCGGCGTCGGCTTTCTTGGGGCTGGGGTGATCTTTAAAGACGGGTTAACCGTGACCGGGATAACGACGGCCACTACGATCTGGATCTCGGCAGCGTTGGGTATGGCCGTAGGCGCTGGGCAATACTTTATCGCCCTGGTAGGATCGGTGGTGGTGATGATCGTGCTAACGGTTTTCGAAAAAGTTCAAACGGTAGTTGACCGGATTCATCACGCGCGGTCTTACAAAATCGTGTATACCGACGAACGCGATTTCATAGTGGGGTTAGAGTTAGAATTGAAGAAGCTCCGGCTGGGGTTTCAACGAAAGCGCGACTTGAAGGATGAGAAGGGGTTTGTGTTGTTTTATGAGGTGTATGGAAGAGAGAAACTCCTGGATGCGTTCAATACGTATTTGAAACGCGATGAGCGGGTGAAGATGTTTGAGTATTGAACTCTCTTCTTATCGCACCACTCGGAACTGTCAGTTGACAGACTGGCGAAATTCAAGCGGAGAGACGTTGGTTTTGCTCTTAAATAGTTTATTGAATGATTGCGGATATTCAAAGCCCAGCCGATAGGCTATTTCGCTCACCGATAGTGATGTGGTAGAAAGTATTTCCTTTGCCTTGTCGATCACTTTGTCGTGAATGTGTTGTTGCGTGGTTTGGCCGGTGAGATTTTTTAGCAGATCGCTGAGGTAGCCGGGTGATACATTGAGTTGATCTGAAATATATTTCACCGTAGGCAATCCCATCTCCCCCACCTTGTCGCCGTTGAAATACTCCTCCAGGAGAGCTTCCAGTTTTGACAACATATCGTGATTCAGATTTTTGCGTGTAATGAACTGACGATTGTAGAACCGGTTGGCATAGACCAGCAAAAGTTCGATATGCGAAATGATCACGTCCTGGCTGAACCGGTCGATAGCCTGGTGATATTCCTGCTCCACCTCTTTCATGATCCTGATGATCGACTCTTCCTCCTTTGCGGAAAGCAACAAGGCCTCGTGCAACTCATAGGAAAAGAAGCCATACTCTTTGATGGTTTTCATCAGCGGGTAGCCCTGCAGGAAGTCAGGATGGAAGTAGATCAAGTATCCTGACACGGCGATCTCATCTGTATTCGTTATTGACATCACCTGCTTGGGAGCCGTCATCGTCATCACGCCCTCATCAAAATCGTAGTACGTCTGGCCATACTTCATTTTTCCATTAATACCTTTTTTAATGGCGACACAATAAAGATTGATCACAAAATGATCCCATACATCACTCACCGTGAAGCTTACTTTTTCAAAATTTCATGACGCTGACCAGCGGGTGTTCGGGTTTAGGCAAGCCGAATGCGCTGTGCAGGGCTGCCACCGAATCAATTACATGCGGCGATTTGTGTTTGCGTGTCATCCAGTTGTGAATTTAGTGATTGTTTCTTTTCCTTTTCAAAAAAACAGATACCAGGTGAATGCACCCGGTATCTTTTGAACGTTTGTTTGCAATAGCATCGGCGAACGTGACATCCGGGTCTTTATTTGCCCACGACCGCCATGTTGGCGGCATCATAGCGGTCGCCTGTAACCGTGCCCAGTGGAATAATGGACTCCAGTCTCGCCAGGTCTGCTGAGGATAACTTGATCTTTGCTGCTTCGATATTTTGCTCGACGTATTTTATCCGCTTTGTTCCAGGAATGGGCACAAGGCCTTTTGCTACAACCCACGCAATGGCCAGTTGCGAGCTGGTGATGTTCTTTTCGCGCGCCATAGTTTTGATCTCATCCGCCAGTTCGATGTTCTTGTAAAACTGCTCCCCCTGAAATTTCGGAAGCGATCTTCTGAAATCATCCGCGGCAAAATCGTCAGGCGACTTAAGTTCGCCCGTGAGGAAACCTCTTCCCAGCGGGGAATAGGCGATAAACCCGATCCCCAGTTCTTTGAGCGCGTTGAGAACACCTTCTTCTTCCACACTTCTTTCAAACAATGAATACTCGGTTTGAACGGCTGTCAACGGATGAATGCTATGTGCTTTTCTGATGGTGCCGGAACCAACTTCCGACAAACCAATGTAGCGCACTTTGCCCTCCTTCACCAGATCGGCCATGGCGCTTACGGTCTCTTCAATCGGTGTGTTGGGATCGAGGCGGTGGAGATAATAAAGGTCGATATAATCTGTTCCGAGATTTTTCAGGGAACGCTCCGCTGCTTTTTTAACGTACGCTTTTTTGCCATTGTATCCCCAGGTTAACTGTTCCTGGTCGTCAATTTCGTAGCCAAACTTTGTGGCAACAATGTACTTCGCGCGATTGCCCCGGATGGCTTTCGCGACAAGTCTCTCATTGAGCAGCGGTCCGTATAAGTCGGCCGTGTCCAGAAAATTGCCTCCGAGTTCCAGCGATCGGTGGATGGTGGCGATCGATTCGTTTTCGTCTGCTTTACCGTAGATATCTGCACCCGCAATCGTGGTCATTCCCATACAACCGAGGCCAAGCGCAGGAATCACCAATCCCTGGCTGCCTAACTTTACTTTCGTGATGTTTTCCATGAGCTTTGAATTTTGTTCTCTGCAAAGGACCACAAATGGCCGTTTACGGAGTTATCCAAATCCCGTGTCGTTGTATCCAAAAACCGGATATGAAGAGCGTTCCCGTAACGCACGGTCGACTCGTGGAGTGGGTCAGGGCTAAAGCCTTTTTATGTAGAGCTGTGAGACCCCGGCCTAAAGGCCGGGGTTATTGTTAAAGTCCGAAGGATTGGGTTGCTCCCTTTGCATTTCGTTTGCCTTCTTTGCTCACCGAAGCTTTAGCGAAAGCGAGGCTTGCCCGCTGAAGCTTTAGCGAAAGCGGGTTTAACTTTTTTCTTCGTGACGCACCAACCCCAACACGATCCAATACTGCGCCACCATATACGTCAACATGATCCAACTCCCACCATTCGGAACCGGCGTGAGAAACTTATTGATCGCCAAAAGCGAATCCGACAACATAAACAAGAGCGCCCCAAAAAACACCATCCGAAAGCTCATTGCCTCCGTGCGCCCATACCGGAACAGCGCATTCAGCACCATGACGATGAGCACCAACGCATACACCATCACCGGAAACCGCAACGGCCCCAACACCGGATACAACACAATGATCAACCCCGTTCCCGCCAGGACAATGGGAAACGAGGCCCGTATTTTCTGAATGCCCTGCAAAGCATCGCTGGCTGCCACCCACTGATGCTGGCGATACGAAAAAATATAGAAGACATGCGATGCCAGAAAGGCCAGCAACCCAAAAATGAAAAACAACTCGTGACGAGTCTCGAACATCAGCAGCACATCGCCTGCCAGTGAAAAGAAAATAGCCAGCAACACGATCGGCGAACGGTGCGTCGCGCTGATCACGTAGTATAGGCCAAGCGTGATCATGATCAATGGCTTGCATACATAGTGAACTTCCAGCCAACCCATCCACCCCGCCGCCAATTCACCCAGGCAAACGAGCGCAAAGAATATCAATACCGCTTTTTTCATACGCTTACTTTTTTAGTGGACCGTTGAAACAAAAGATACACAAACGCCAACACGGACATCGCGCTGCAAAACGCAAAGGCATGCAGAAAATGGGTGTGGTCATTTCCATACAACCAACCCGAAACCAGCGCCCCGATGCCAATGCCCAGCTCCATAGCGATATACAATGTCGCGATGCCTCTTCCCCGGTGATGCTCATCGCTCAGGTCGGTGGCCCAGGCCAACAACGTGGGCGAGGTGGCACCATAGGCTAGGCCATACAAGATGATGCCCACACTGAGTTGTGTCTGATCGTGCGCAAAAGCGATCACCAACATCGCGATGGCGATCACGAACGTGACGATCAGCAACACCGGTGCCCGCCCATAGCGATCGGACGCCTTGCCTGCCAGCAGGCGCACAAACAAGATAGCCACCGTGAAGTAGGTAAACAACACACCTTTATTGTGCATGCCGACATACGTCCCAAAATCTGGCAACAACGTCAGGATCGCACCATAGGCGCATACACTTAGAAACATGACCACGGCTGGTTTGAGCACGCGGGGTTCGAACAGATCGGACCGTTTCACTTTGAGAAGTCCTATGCCAAAGGGATGTTTTTCATCCAACGTCTCCTTAATCCCCAATACCACCAGCATGGAAATGATCGCGGCACCCGATGAGCAATAGAACATAACATGCAATCCAAAGTGCCTCACGATAGGATCGGCTATCGCAGGCGCCACCGCCGTACCCAGCGAACCTGCCGTAGCCAAGATGCCCATGGCCTCTCCCCGGCGGTTGGCGGGAATGACATCGGAAAGATAAGCCGCCTGTCCTGTTGGTGTGAAGCCCGTTGAGAAACCGTGCATTAATCGGAGCAAGAAAAATCCCATCACCGTGGTGAGCACGGGATAAATGAGACTGCAAACGAAACACACCATCGCCCCGGTCATGATCACCGGCTTGCGGCCAATTCTGTCGGCGAGTTTGCCGCTGAAAGGTCGAGAGAGTAGCGCGGTTACGGTAAACAAAAAAATGATGAGTCCTTTATATTCCGCGCCGCCCAGGCTGGTGAGATACGCCGGGAGTTCGGGAACGATCATGTTGAAGCTGCCAAAGAAAAGCAACGAGCTCAGGCAGAGGAGCCAGAACGGTGTGTTGTAGATTTTTTGAGTGGTCAATTTTTTTATGGAAAAAGAAACGCGTTGCCCCATGGAAAGAGCAACGCGTTTTTTGGATCAGGCTTGCTGTGGCATTTCCTGTGCCCCCAGTAAAAAGGCTTTGATAAAATCGTCGAGGTCGCCGTCGAGCACGGTTTGGGCGTCGTGGCGCTCCACGCCGGTGCGGGCGTCTTTCACGAGCTTGTAGGGATGTAACACGTAGTTACGGATCTGCGAGCCGAAGTCGATCTTCATCTTGCCGGCTTCGATCTTGTCGCGGGCAGCGTTGCGCTTTTCCATTTCGAGCTGATACAATTTCGACTTCAGCATCTGCATGGCGCGCTCGCGGTTGGCGTGCTGAGACCGTTCCACCTGGCACACGATGACGATGCCCGTGGGCTTGTGTGTGAGCTGCACCTTCGTCTCCACCTTGTTCACGTTCTGGCCACCCGCACCACCGGAACGCGATGTTTGTATTTCGATGTCGGCGGGATTGATCTCGATCTCGATCGAGTCGTCTACTTTCGGGTATACGAAGATGGATGCGAACGACGTATGCCGGCGTTGGTTGGAGTCGAACGGTGAGATGCGCACCAGGCGGTGCACGCCGATCTCCGCCTTCAGTTTACCATAGGCAAACGGCCCGTCTATTTCCAGCGTGGCCGATTTGATGCCGGCGACTTCGCCCGATTGATAGTCGATCTGTGTCACTTTGTAGCCGCTCTTCTCGCCCCACATGATGTACATGCGGTTGAGCATGTCGGCCCAGTCGTTGCTTTCGGTGCCACCGGCACCGGGATTTATCTCGATCACGGCACTGAGCTGGTCTTCTTCCTTGCTCAGCATTTTCTTGAACTCCAACTCCTCCACGGCCTTGGCCGTCTTCTCATAGTCGCGGTCCAGTTCTTCTTCACCTACGTCGCCGGCCTGGTAGAATTCATAGAGTACTTCCAGGTCGTCGATACCTTTGGAAAGGTTATCGAAGGCGTCGGTCCACACTTTTTTGGTGCGGATGTTTTTTAGAATGGCTTCGGCTTGTTTGGGATTGTTCCAGAAATCCGCTTGTTGGGTAATGAGCTCCTCGTCTCTTACTTCAACGATCTTACGATCGTAGTCAAAGATACCTCCTCAAGGCGCTAACGCGAACCTTCAAATCTTTCAGTTGATCTGTTGTCATGGTGAATAATAAATTTTGGCCAAAAGTAAGGAATTCCGGCAACAAATCAGGGTCTGTCTAAAACCGGTCGAGATCGTGCTGGTAGAAAGGAGAATCATAGTCGGCCGTGAACAGCCGGTAGCGTCCTCCTATCCGCTGCGATTTTTTCCGGATCAGCATCATGGGCAGCCCCACGGCCACCATGGCGATGGATACGCGGTTTACACTTTGATCGAGGCTGGCACTGTGACCCTGCACCACGACGGTATTGAATTGGTCGATCAAAAAATAGCCGGCGCCCCCGATCACCAGGAAACCGCCCACGCGGTTGGCAAAACTGGAATGTTTGAAATAAATACGATCGATCTTGTGGAAGGGAATGATGTCCTTGTGCGCCATCACCGCGGTATCAAAAAGGTTGTTCACATAACTTACCCGGACGGTCTTGCTGCCTTTCACGCGGAAGGTGATCTCGTCGCCAAAGCCGAGGCGCAGCAACACTTTTTCACCCTTCAGCAGCACCAGTTGCTTCTGAGCATAGCCCGCCGTTGCCAACGCCATCAGCACCGTCAAACACCATAGCACTTTCGTCTTTTTCAACCTGTAGCGATTTCGCTCTAAAAGTAAAAAAAACGGTGAACAATCAAGTCCACCGTTTCAGGTTGAGTTATTCAGGTAAAGAAACAAATTACATTTTTACGACCCATCCGAAGGGGTCAGGAGCGATTCCGCGCTTGATCTCGTCCAGTACAGTATAAATATGAGCGGCAAAATTTTGCTTTGACGCCGCAGGCAACGGGTAATCTATGCCTTCGTGGCCGATGGCCTGGATGGGGGCAATGGTCGCCGCCGTGCCCACGCCAAACGCTTCTTTGACGAGGCCGCTTTTCAAACCATCGATCAATTCTTTCACGCCCACTTTGCGTTCCTCCACTTTCATGCCTTCGCGGCGCGCAATCGCCAGCACACTGTCGCGCGTGATGCCGGCCAGGATGGAGTCGCTCAAGGCGGGTGTCACCAGCGTGTCGCCAAAAACAAACATCACGTTCATGGTGCCCGACTCTTCAATGTAGGCGTGCTCTTTGCCGTCGGTCCACAACAACTGCTGATAGCCTTGGTCCACAGCAAGCTTTGTGGGGTAGATGGCACCACCGTAGTTGCCGCCGGCTTTGGCATAGCCTGTGCCCCCGGCCACGGCGCGGGTATAATGGGTTTCGATCTTGACTTTCACCGGCGCGGAATAATAGGCGCCCACCGGCGAAGCGATGATCATGAAGGTGAAATCCAGCGAGGGACGGATCCCGATAAATTCATCGGCCGAAAAAAGAAAGGGCCGGAGATAGAGTGCGCTTCCAGCTGTCGAGGGGATCCAAGCACGGTCGATCTCCAACAAGGCGCGCATACCCTCCGTAAACAACTCCTCCGGAACCAGCGCCATGCAGAGTCTTTCGGCAGAAAGATTGAGGCGCTTGAAATTGGCCATCGGCCGGAATACCAGCGCTTCACGATCTGTGCCACGATAGGCTTTCAGTCCTTCAAAAATAGATTGTCCGTAGTGCAATGCCGGTGTGGCAGGGCTGATGAGCATGCGGCCATAGGGCACAATGCGTGGGCTACCCCATTCGCCGTTGCGAAAATCGGCCATAAACATATGGTCCGTATAAACCTTCCCGAACGGAAGGTTCGAAAAATCCACCTGGGGAAGCCGCGATTTGGCTACCCGCTCTACCTCAATTTTCAACGTCTCTACCATGGATACCTGAATTAAGGACCCGAAGGTAGAATTATTTTTCAAATTCGACTAACAAATGTTAGTTTTTGGCGATAGATGTCGTTTTTGGGTGCGGTTATTCATCCATTCTGGGCTTCCACGGCGTTTCTTCTGCCTTTAGCTCGTGGGCCATCTTGCGGCTCAACATAAATAAGTAATCCGAAAGGCGATTCAGGTATTGGATCACCAGGGCGTTCACTTCTTCGGTGGCTTGCAACGCTATGGTTAGGCGCTCGGCGCGGCGGCATACCGTGCGCGCCAGGTGGCAAAACGATACGGCTGTATGGCCGCCCGGTAACACAAAGAACCGCATGGGCGGCAAAGCTGCATCCATGGCGTCGATCTCTTTTTCAAGATATTGAATATCGCTTTCGCGGAGGGTAGGAATATTCACTTTGGTGTTGCCCGGCTCGGTGGCCAGCATGGAGCCGATGGTGAACAGGCGGTCTTGTATTTCGACCAGCACGTCTTTTCGTTTTTGATTTACTTCCTGGTCGCGCACCAGCCCGATCCAGGAATTCAATTCATCCACGGTGCCGTAGGTGTCGATCCGCAGGTCGGCTTTGGAAACGCGTTTTCCTCCAAAAAGGGATGTGGTGCCGCGATCTCCGGTTTTCGTGTAGATCTTCATGCACTAAAGGTAGGCGATGCGGGGGAAGGGAGAAAATGTTAGTGTTGTGCGGCCATGGGGCTGCTGCGCGACACGTTATCGTTTGTGCGGTCCCATTCGATCCGACCGTCCCGGAGGCGGATGATGCGGTGGGCGTAGTGCGCGATGTCGTCTTCGTGGGTCACCATGATGATGGTGTTGCCCTTGTCGTGAAGCTCCTGGAAAAGGCCCATGATGTCGTAGGACGTCTTGGAGTCCAGGTTACCGGTGGGCTCATCGGCCAGGATGATGGAGGGGTTGTTCACCAACGCGCGGGCGATGGCTACACGTTGGCGTTGGCCGCCGGAAAGCTCGTTGGGTTTGTGGTGATAGCGGTCGGCGAGGCTCACGCTTTCCAGCGCCGCCATGGCCATTTCGTCGCGGTCGGCCTTGCCATAGCCGGCATAGATGAGGGGAAGCGCCACGTTGTCCAGCGCGCTGGCGCGGGGCAGCAGGTTGAAGGTCTGGAACACAAAGCCGATCTCCTTGTTGCGGACTTCGGCCAGCTCGTTTTCGGTCATTTCGCTCACCAGGTTGCCATTCAGGCTGTAGGCTCCCGTCGTGGGCGAATCCAGACAGCCCACGATGTTCATCAGGGTGGATTTTCCCGAGCCAGAGGGGCCCATAAAAGCCACATATTCGCCCCTGTTGATGGAAATGGAAACTCCCTGAAGGGCCTTCACGATGTTATCGCCCATTCTGTATTCCCTCGTCAGGTCGTGCGTTTCGATGATCTTGTTCATTGCCCAATTAGTTAATGGTGCCTGTCTTTAATTACAGCCCGGTCGTATAAAAGTTTAACGCCCGTCCTTCCTTAAACCCCTTGCCACAGGCGCAGGTTACCGATTTTTTTCGGGAGGCTCAAATTAAAAAACAGGTTCGCTAGCCCGACGCTCCGTTTCGCACAAATGTTACACAAGCTGCGATAACATGGTCGTCTTTTAAGATGCGGGTATGTCCCAGGCCTTTTGTGCGGATCAGCATGGCCGAGGGGTAAAGCTTCATGAGGGTATTGGCGTGCACCATGGGCACTTCGCGGTCTTCTTCGTCGTAGACCAGCAGCAGCTCGATCGGCGTTTTCAATTGGGTAACAAAATGCTGGGCGGTAAACTCGTCGAAGGGCTTTCCGGTGGTCCGGAGGACGAATTGCTTGAAATATTCCCCCGTGGGCTGCGAGCCATTGATGGTGCGCAAATAGGTGTTGATGATCTCGTCGCCCACGGAAGGTGAAGCGATCATCACCAGTTTTTTTATGGGCACGCCGTGCATGGCCGAGAACAACGCCGCCCCGCCGCCAAACGAATGGGCGATCACGGCCACGGGCTCCCCTATTTTGGCATAGACTGTCCGGATGGCGGCTTCAAATTCGTCAAGATTGGTCCTTTTCCCTTCTGAATGGCCATGGGAGGGGCCGTCGAAGGCCACCACTTTATAGCCGGCGGCCAGGAGGGGTTTTACGAAACGGCGGAATTGCGTGGCCCGTCCAGCCCATCCGTGGATGAGCAACACGGGCCGGCCCTCGCCCCACGAATAGCACTGAATCGTCTTGTCTGCGGCCGTTACGGTGAAGCGGGTGGCAAATGTTTCGGCCTTTTTTTCCTTTTCGGGAACGGGGTAGTGCAACGGGGTGAAAAAGATCTTTTCAAAATACCAATGGGCCAACCCGGGCGCATAGGCCTCCAGTTTTGGAAAAAGCCACCGGGCGATTTTCAGGGGCAGGGGATATTGGTCTTTCTTTTTCAAACTTTCAGGATTATGTCCAGTGTGTAAAACTTACACTGAGATGCAATTAATGCATAAAATAACGCTTATCATTATTTTATTTCCATTTATATACAAAATATACCGCTTAACCCCGGAATAGACTGATCTCTTGCTCAAAATCTTCTTGGCCAACGCTATCGCTATGGCGCTCCGGGATGGGCATACGGATATTCCCGGATCTGTCGTCGGTCTACGTGTTGGCTAAAACTGCAGGCTGCAGTTTGGGGATTACCCCGTTGAGGAAAGAAAAATTCTGAGTATATCCCCATAGACCCTGGACGGGTGGGGGTTCAAAGAAATAATTTAAAGCCTCAAACCTTAAAGCGGAAGGTCCCCGTGGAGTGCTCGAACGTGGTGGTATTATATACCCGTTCGCAGAACGTCACCTCATTGTCATAATCGACCAACACCACGGTCGTGCATCGCGTGCCGTAGTTTGGTGTTTTGATGAACATGGACGACAGGGCTTTTTCGCGTTCCAAAGACAAGCCGGTGTCGGGCAGTTTGTCTTCCGGCGCCAGCGTCTGGTCATAGAGCACGTCCAGCAATTGCTCCGGTTGAATGGTGGGTTGGTCCAAAATGCTTTTCAGCTTTTCTTTTCCCCGCACCACTTTCGGCCACGGCGTGTCGAGCAGGTGGTTGCTCAGTCCGTAGAAGCCGGGGATCAATTCTTCGATCACGTGCGTGTAGTTGGAGTAATACCAAAGTTCGTTCAGGCCTCCGACGATAATGTTGAAGCCGTTGTATTCTTTTTCACCGTCTGCGATGGCATGCAGATAGTGTTCGGGGCGGTCGCGGCCCGTCAGGTAGTCCGACACCAGCAGGCCGCGCGAGGGCGCATGCGGGTCGATGTTCTTCGGGTCGCGGTAGTTGGTGAGCAGCGCCAGCTTTCCCTTGGCGGTCATACCCATCCAGGTGCCGCCGGCTACCAGGTCGCGGCCGGCCAGCACCTCCGGTTTGTCCTTCCAGTAATGGGCCGCTTCCGTTTGGCGTTCGTAGAATTCATCGCGGTTGGCCGCAACGATGAGCTTATACGCCGGATGATTTTTGAATGCTAAAAAGATGAGGCACATGGGTGGGAGAATTAGAGGATATGAAACAGTGTGCTGGGATACGAAACATGTTTATCGATCGAAGATCCAAAGAAGAACAACGATCGGTTAAAATAATTCCAATTGATCGGGCAACAGGGTGAACGACCGGCGGTGGTGTGGTGTGATGCCCAGTTGGCGTATGCCGTCGCGATGGGCTTCGGTGGGATAGCCCACGTTGGTATGCCAACTGTAGCCGGGAAAATCTTCTGCCAGGCGCATCATCAGGTCGTCGCGATAGGTCTTGGCCAGGATGGACGCGGCGGCAATCGATAAATACTTTCCATCGCCTTTGATGATGCATTCGAATCGCAGTTCGCCGTAAGGCTTGAAGCGGTTGCCGTCGATGAGCAGCAACTCGGGACGCAGCGTCAGTTTGTCGAGGGCCACGTGCATGGCCTTGAACGACGCGTTCAAGATATTGATGCGGTCTATCTCTACATGATCGATCTCGCCAACGGCCCAGGCCATGGCGTCGCGTTGGATGTCTTCGCGGAGTTTTTCGCGTTCTTCTTTGGTGAGTTGCTTGGAGTCGTTGAGGAGTTTGTGGCGGTATTTCTTGGGAAGGATCACCGCTGCCGCCACCACCGGGCCGGCGAGGCATCCACGCCCGGCCTCGTCACATCCGGCTTCGATCAGATCTTTCGTGAAAGACGACTTGAGCATAGTCACAAACTTAATGCGTAAATGATTTCCTGCAAAAAAGAATTGAATAGCTTTGAGCATCACCGCAAAACCGACGGCGAACCATGTCTCAAAACGAAATAAAAAATCCGTGGACCACGCTTTCCGGCGAAGAGAAATACGAGAACCCGTGGATCAAGGTCACTGAATATCAGGTGTTAAACCCCTCCGGGGGAAAGGGGATCTACGGCAAAGTACATTTCAAGAACAAAGCCATCGGCATTGTGCCTGTCGATGCAGAGGGCAACACTTGGCTGGTCGGTCAATACCGGTATACGCTCAACGCCTTTCATTGGGAGATCCCCGAAGGTGGCAGCCCCTCGCACGAGGAAGCCGCATTTTCGGCCCGCCGCGAGCTGCAGGAAGAGACGGGCCTCACGGCAAAAAAATGGACCGAGCTCACACAGATCCACACGTCCAACTCCGTTACCGACGAAGTGGGCTACATCTTCCTGGCCGAGGACCTCTCGCAAGGCGAATCCGCCCGCGAAGCATCCGAAGCCGACATGAAAGTGTGGAAGCTGCCGTTGTCGGAAGCCGTGGCCATGGTGTTGCGCGGCGAGATCACCGACGCGATCAGCATGACCGGCCTGCTGCTGGTGGCCCGGCTGAAAGGTCGTTAACGTCCATCCAAAAACCTGCTCCGATATCCGGCATGACCCTCAAAACCCACATCAAGGAAAATTTTCACCTCGCCTACCCGGTCATGCTCAGCAACCTGGGTCACGTGCTCATGGGCTTCACCGACAACATCATGGTGGGTCATGTGGGTGCCACTGAGCTGGCCGCCGCCGGATTGGCCACTGTGGCGTTCAACGTGTTGTTGCTCTTTGGCATCGGTGTGTCGTATGCCATCACACCCTTGGTAGCGGAAGCCGATGGGAAGAAGGACGATCGCGGCATTGTTGAAACGATGCGGCATGGACTGGTCATCAATGTGATCAATGCCCTGTTGCTGGCGGGGGTGGTCTATGTGGGCAAGCGTGTGCTGTATCACATCGGCCAACCACAGGAGGTGATCGATAAATCCATTCCCTTCCTGAGCATCATCACGTTCTCGCTCATTCCCGTGCTCGTCTTCCAAACGTTCAAACAATTTGCCGAAGGGTTATCCAATACGCGCGTGGCCATGATCATCATGGTGGGCAGCAACGTGGTGAACGTCTTGCTGAACTATATGCTCATCTACGGCCATGGCGGATTCCCGGCGATGGGACTTGTCGGTTCCGGATGGGCCACGTTTTCGTCGCGCGTGTTCATGGCGTTGGCCATCGCGGGTTATATTTATTTTGCACCGGAATTCCGCCGGTTTCGCGGTGGGTTTGTGCTGGGAAATTATTCGCGTGCGCTGTTCAACAAAATGCTGCACATCGGTGTGCCCAGTGGGGCGCAGTTTATTTTTGAAGTAGCCGCGTTCGATTTTTCATTGGTGATGATGGGATGGCTTGGCACAAAAACACAGGCCGCGCATCAGATCGCTATCAACCTCGCCACCATCAGCTACATGACCACGGCCGGGCTTGCGGCCGCGGCAACCATTCGCGTGAGCTATTTCCTCGGGCGAAACGATGTAAAAAATATGAAGCGGGCGGCCTACACTTTGCTCGGCATGGCGTTGGTGTTCATGTCGGCTTGTGCGCTGATCTTTGTGCTCGGCCGGCACTGGCTTCCCGCGTTGTATGTGAACGATGCCGAAGTGCTCCGCATCGCCGCATCGCTCATGATCATTGCCGGGCTGTTTCAACTTTCCGACGGCACGCAGGTGGTGTGCATCTCGGCGTTGCGCGGGTTGCAGGATGTGAAGATCCCTTCCGTGCTGATTTTTATTGCGTATTGGATCATTGGGTTGCCGCTGGGTTATGGATTGGCATTCAAAGCAGGCTTTGGATCGTTGGGGATCTGGCTGGGGCTTTCCATCGGCCTTACGCTCACCGCACTGGCCATGTTCTTTCGATTGCGCTTGCTCATGAATCGCATCCCACAGGCGGTGGCTGCCGCATGATCGTCGCATAAATCCTGTCTTCCCTGGCAGAGAGGAGAAGCGCACTATTTTTTTTCCTATCTTTTCGAAAAGCAAATTCACATGTCCGGAGCCGCCAAACCTGTCAGCAAATCTCAAACGACCATCACCGAGCTTATGATTCCCTCCTACGCCAACTTTGGAGGGAAAATTCACGGGGGTATTCTCCTGTCGCTGATGGATAAGGTGGCATATGCCTGCTCCAGTAAACACGCGGGCACGTATTGCGTGACGGTGTCGGTGGACCGGGTGGAATTTTTGAAGCCGGTGGAAGTGGGCGAGCTGGTCTCGTTGCATGCGTCGGTGAATTACGTGGGGCGCTCTTCGATGATCGTAGGGATTCGCGTGGAAGCCGAGCACGTGAAGAACAGCACCGTGCGTCACACGAATTCCTGCTACTTCACCATGGTGGCCAAAGACGATCACGACAAACCCGCAGAAGTGCCCAAGCTGATCCTGGAAACGCACAACGACGTGCGCCGCTTTATTGAAGCCATGCACATGAAAGAAATCAAAAGCCGCATCAACGAACAACTCGACGATGTGAAGTCGACCCTGCATGTAAATGAAGCGATGGAGTTGTTAAAGAAAGAGCGTTGCGTGATCGCCTTTAAAGACGACGAATAGCCCGCGTGATCAGAACAGAAGTATGACCATTTTTCTTTTCGTTCAACTGTTCCTCGCTTCAAAACTTACTGAATCGCCTATTCTACAAACCTAGTCATGAAATATTTATTACTCCTGCTGGGGATCCTCCTCTTTCCTCCCGCATTCGCGCAAAATCCACTCATCCTTCCCCAACGCGAACAAGCCAAAGTGATCGACGAGATCCTGGACGACCGGCTACGGACCGTGCTCCCTGCCCTCATGCGCCGGGAAGGCTTTGATATGTGGATCGTGATGTCGCGGGAATATAACGAAGACCCCGTCATCAAAACGCTGCTGCCCGCTACGTGGATGGCCGCCCGGCGCACAACCATGCTGGTGATGTTCGATCGCGGCGAAGGCAAGGAGATGGAATACCTCGCCGTGGCGCGCTATGACGTAGGAAAAGTTTTTAAACGCGCGTGGGATCCCGACCAGCAACCTGACCAATGGGCTCAACTGGCCAGCATCATCCAGGAACGCGATCCCAAAAAGATCGGCATCAACAAAGCGGAACACTACGGCCACGCCGACGGCCTCACCGCCAACGACTACGAATTGCTGCTCAAATCCCTGAACAAAAAATTACACCCGCGCATCGCCTCTGCCGAGCGGCTGGCGGTGAGCTGGCTGGAAACGCGGAGTGAAAAAGAGATGGTGATCTATCCGCAGATCTGCCGGATCGCGCACGAGATCATCGAAGAAGGATTTTCCGATCGCGTCATTCAGCCGGGGGTCACCACCACCGAAGATGTGGTGTGGTGGTATCGCGAAAAAATAAGCGCGCTCAAACTCGACACGTGGTTTCATCCTTCGGTGTCCATTCAGCGCAGCGAACCCGATGCGATCTTCACCAAGCGTTTGCAGCCGCTTGTGATCCAACCCGGCGACCTGCTTCATGTTGACTTTGGCATCACTTATCTGCGTCTGAACACGGACACCCAACAGCATGCCTACATTTTGAAAGCCGGAGAAACCGACGCA
The DNA here is from genome assembly GCF_003589925.1 of Chryseolinea soli. Lineage (NCBI taxonomy): Bacteria > Pseudomonadati > Bacteroidota > Cytophagia > Cytophagales > Fulvivirgaceae > Chryseolinea > Chryseolinea soli. The sequence continues at coordinate 1,089,421 of NZ_CP032382.1, forward strand.
CCCGATTATTTGAAAAAGGCCTTGCGCCAAGGCAACGCGCTCCAGGACATTCTTACCGGCAACTTTGCCCTGAACAAAACGGGCAACCAGATCCTGGCCGACTCGCGCAGGCAAGCCATCAGCCAGGGGTTGACACCCTCCATCTACACGCACCCCATCGGCTATCACGGTCATGCGGCCGGCACCACCATCGGGCAGTGGGACATGCAGCAGGGAGTGCCGGGATCGGGCGACTATGCCATGCACTACAACACCGCCTACTCCATCGAGCTGAACGTGACCACACACATCGACGAATGGAAAAAAGACATCCAGATCAAACTGGAGGAAGACGGCTTTTTTGATGGTGAAGGCAAGTTCCGGTATATCGACGGACGTCAAAAAGAATTGATCGTTATCCCCCGGCGCAGTACATTCAATGGCGACTAACCTTACCTTTGCAAACAAAGTGGCTCGCAAGCCTTCACGGGAAACGATATGAAAATTCTAAGAGGCATTCACACCGCCTGGGGATCACTGGTGTTTGGCATTCTCTTCCTGGTATTGCTGCCGTTGTTTCTTATCCCCATCGTGTTTCCCAGCCAGTATAAGTTGGTGGGCATTTTGAACCGGTGGTGGGCACGGCTACTGTTCACCTTCATCGGCGTGCCGTTCCGGACGGAATATCGCGCGACGCTGGACCCGAAACGGCAGTACATTTTCTGCTCCAACCACTTCTCTTATCTCGACATCCCCGCCATGGGCCTTGCGCCTCACAATGCCATCTTTGTCGGCAAAAGCGGCATCGAAACGGTTCCGCTTTTCGGGTGGATGTATGGCAAGCTTCACATCACGGTCGACCGTAAAAAGCTGAAAAGCCGCTACACCTCCGTGAAGCGCTCGATGGAAGCCATCGACGAAGGCAAAAACCTCATCATTTTCCCCGAAGGGGGCATTGTGACGAAAAAAGACCCGGTTATGGCCCCCTTCAAAGACGGTGCCTTTCGCGTGGCCATAGAGAAACAAATTCCCATCGTGCCTGTCACCATTCCATATAATTGGATAATTTTGCCGCCGGATGAATTCCTGCTGCGCTGGCATCCGCTGAGCGTGATCTTTCACCAACCGCTGGAAACGACCGGCCTGACGGCAAAGGACATCGATACACTGAAACAGCAGGTATTTACCACCATTGAACAAGAATTGAAACAGCACCTGAAAAAATGAAAATTGATCGTGCCCTGTTAGATAAGATCGCCCACCTCTCGCGCCTGGAATTCGACGAGAAGGACGCCGAGAAAATGATGAAAGACATGACGGCCATCGTGGACTGGGTAGAGCATCTCAAGGAAGTGGACACCGCCGGCGTGGAGCCCCTCACCACCATGAGCCACGAGATCAACGTGTTGCGCGAAGACGAGGTGAAAGAACACCTCAGCCACGAACGCGCCCTGAAAAATGCCCCGAAAAAAGATTCCGACTATTTCCGCGTACCCAAAGTACTGGAGTAAGTTGCCTTGCGTTATAGGCTCGCACGCCTGTACCGGATGTAATGTGTATGATTGAATCTCTGATAGACCCGGCAAGTGGTGAAGCACCTTCCGGGTTTTTATTTTTTATCTTGTAAGTACGTATCGAACAAATTTTAAAATGGATAGGGAACCCCTCAACTTCTGGAAAAACTGGCTGAAAGAATACCGCGTAGTCTGGGCGCTGGCCGGCGGCATTTTTATTTTCTCCCTGCTCTTCCTGTGGTACAGTTGGTATCGTGGTCCCGAGGGCGTCATGCATTGGGAGAAATTGCAGGAACAAAAAGTGGTCGAGACCACGGTGCACAGCTTCCACCTCGGACCGTTCGAGTTGAGCGTGCCCGGCGAAAGCTATGTCATCTTCGAGTACCTCGACGGCAGCGATATTGTTCCCAACACCACGGCCTCTTATCTTTTTTTGATCATTCTCATCGCAGCGGCTGTGCTCATCGTTTCGGTGATCACCACCATCGAGCGATTCTGGTTCTTTATCGGCATGGCCTTGTTCATCGCTTTCATCGCCGGGCTCCGGCTGGAGGTGCTGGGTCTCTTTGGGCGGTATGATAAAATTCCGGTGGCCGTCGTGTTGTTCCTCTACGTGGCGCCGGCGTTCTTTTTCAATCGCATCAAGACGACGATCGCGTTTGTCTATCGGTTGATCTTTTTTACTTCGCTCACGGCCATCCTGGCGCTTGTGATCGTTTTGTTTTCGACGGTTCAGTTTCCGTTCTATCACCTCACGCTCACAGGCTACACGCCGGGGATCATTGTGACGGTGCTGTTCATCATCATTGTTGCCCATGAAGTTTTTGCTTCGCTGGTGTACATCTCCAACCAGGGTACAACGAAAAGCCTGCGTCATTTTTCCATCATCAGCGCGATCTATATGATCAACCTCGTGATCACCGGCATGCACGAGCTGGGTATTGTGCAGTGGAAGTTTCTTTACATCAACCTGTATTTGTTATTGACGGTCTCCGCCGTGCTGGGCGTGTGGGGGTTTCGCAAGCGGGAATCTTTGTATGCCAACATCCTCCCGTTCCATCCGTTTGGAGGTTACTTTTTCCTCGCCCTGGGCGCCATGGCGTTTGCCACAACGGCCCAGCTGCTGGGCAATGCGAACGATCCTGCCCTGAAGGTCATTCGCGATTTCATCATCTTCAGTCATTTGGGATATGGATTGATCTTCTTCATCTACGTTTTTTCGAATTTTGTGCTCATGCTGGCGCGCAATATGGCAGTGTATAAAGTGTTGTATCAACCTACCCGCATGCCCTATTTCACCTATCGCTTTGCGGGCATGATCACGATGCTGGCGTTTGTCTTCTATTCCAACTGGCACGAATATGTGTTTCACGGAACCGGCGGATTTTATAACAGCGCGGGAGATCTCTATACGCTGATGGACAATCCCACCGTTGCGCTCTCGCTCTACGACCAAGGCCGCGCCCAGGCGTTCCAAAACAACCGCTCCAACTATGCCCTGGGCCGTCTCAAGGTGACGAGCTACGATTTTGAAGGCGCGCACCTGAACTATACTTACGCCAACGCCAAGCGCCCCACGCCTTTTTCGCTGGCCAACGCCGGCAATGCTTATGTGCGCGAAGGCAAACCGGAGAGCGCCATCGTCGAGTACCAACATGGCCTCCACGTTTTGCCGGGCAACGGCGCCCTGGAGAACAACCTCGGATACGTCTACGCCAAACTCCATCGCCTTGACTCGTCCGTGTTTTACCTGGAGCGAGCCCGCGGCCACCGCCTGTCGCGCGCCTCGGCCGAAACCAACTTCTTCGCCCTGGCCGCCACCGAACATGTGCCGGTGAAAACCGATTCGGTGTTAAAGCTTTTTGATGCTACCGCCCCCGCAGTCGTGAGCAACGCGTTGGCGCTTTCCACGGCGCAAATGCAGGAGTTCAAAACAGAGGTGGATCCGCTCGCCACAAAACAACTCAACCTGTATTCCGCCACGTTGTTGAACAACTACATTATTAAATATGCCACCAGCGTCGATACGGTTTTCATCAACGAAGCCTATCGCATTGCGAGCGATTCGTTGAACAGCGATTTTAGTGAAGCGCTCAAATCATCGTTGGCGTTTGCCTACTATCACCGGGGCAATGTGTCGAAGGCCTTGGAGATTTTGGCCGAGCAGGTGTATGTGAGCCAACAATACCAGGGAAAATTCAATTATATCATGGGGCTGTGGGCGCTGGAGCAGCAGAACCCGGATTTGGCCAACAGTTATTTTACGTATGCCGATACGTACGAATACAAGGAAGCGCGTTTCTACAGCGCCATTGCCCTCACCGAAGCCCGCCGGATTCCGGAAGCATTAATGGCCTGGGACACGGTGTCGCGCGACCGCGATGTGACACGGCAGGCCATCGCCGTGCAAATAAAAAAGATCCTGACCATGCCGTTGCAGGATGTGCTCAAAGGAAGCGATGCCGAAAAATATCAATACTGCCGCTACCGCATCGGCCTGCGCGATTCCACCGACTTCAACCGGATCGCCAACACGTTCGACAACGCCAACTATAAGGCACAAGCGCTCCTGGATCTGAGCCGCCGCTATTTCGAGGCGGATCGCCTGGCGCCCGCCATCAATCTCTTCAACCGTATTGCGGGACTGGAGCTGACGGATAAAAATCTCTACAACGACGTGCGTCACTTCGAGTTGCTTATGCTGGCCCACCGCAAAGAGGCGCGCATGCTGGCCCGGCAGATCAACAAAGACATCACGTTCGACGACTCACAAAGCCTGGAGAAATTCTTGTACACGGCAGTGGTTGCCGAATCCAATGCAGACTCGGTTACGGCCGAAAAGCAATATGCCCTTCTGGCGACATACAATCCTTATTTTGAGGAGGGCATTCTGGCGGCGGCTGATTTTTATCGCGCCCAGGATATGAATGGATTCCGCGCCTACACCATTTTGGCGGAAGCCTTACAGATCAATGGCAATTCGATACGCCTGTTAAAGGCCTACGCCGCGGAGGCGGCCCGGAAAGGTTTTGATCTCTACGCGGCCAGCGCCGCGCAGCGTTTGGGGGAACAGGAGCAAGCGTTGCGCTGATCAGTGCCCGTGCTCCATTCGCTTAGCCGTAGCGTGAGCTCTCTTTTTGCCGGCGCCTTTCTTTGATTTCAAGGGAGTGCCATTCTTCTGTTTGGCTTCTTTCTCCTCTTGTTTCCACAACTTGACGTTTTCGCGGATCACTTTCCAGTAATCTTTACCATAGTCCACAAAGATCTCGGAACCTGCCGGAATGTCTTTCTTAGATTCGATATAGGCTTTCACGCCGTCGACGGAATATTCTGAGTTGTTGAGCAATCCTTTGATGCGCACCAGGCCGCGGGCGTCGTTGGCATAGCGGGCCAGCGCACTTTTATAGGGCAGGCCATCGATCACGTTGTTGCGGTTGATAAAAAAGATGTAGCCGTTCTTGCCGTCTTCGTCTTTTACTTCCGCCCAGGTGCTGCGGCGGCCTTTGTACTCCACGATGAGCGTGCCTTTGGGGATGAACTTCTTTGTGAACAGACCTTTGCCTGCGTTGGGGATCGTTGACTTCTTAACGTAAAGTTGCTTTTCGAGTAGTGCCATTCAATTCAAAAGGTCCGGGTCGGTTACAAATCTATAAATGGGGCGCAAGATAAAAGAATTTATATGCCAACAAAAATCAATTGTGATGTGCGCATGCCAACGCGTCCGGTGCTTGTCTCAATCGTACACACACGGTCGTTGCTCGGAAAACGTTGAAAAAGGTTCCAGGGCAAGCGGATCACCCTTCAGCAAAGGGCAAGCGTTGCCCTTTGAGACACGACGTTTGACGCCTTTCCGCCGACCATGCAAACGAATGAGGCGTTAAAGCTCAACAAAAACTTAACACAGAAATTGTTTTTTGGTTTATGAAACCCGTCAGGAAAGGAAGGCTTTCACGATCAAACGGACGCTGACAAGGATGACGACCACGCCCACGATGATCATTATTTTTTTGACGGGCAGCTTCCGGGTAAGCTGCGCGGCGATGGGCGCGGCAACGAGCCCGCCGAGAATAAGTCCCACAATAATGTGAATGTATCCCACGCCAATGGTCGCAAAGAACGTGATGGAACTCGCCGACGAGATAAAGAACTCCGCCAGGTTCACCGACCCGATGGTGTAGCGCGGATTTCTGCCCTTGGCAATCAACGTCGACGCCACGATAGGCCCCCAACCACCCCCGCCGATCGAATCCATGAACCCGCCAAACGTAGCCAGCGCGGGAATATTTTTCGTTTTCGTTTTCGGCTGATGCTTGCGTATGGCTTTGCGCACAATGATGACGCCGAGCACCAGCGTATACGTTGCCACAATGGGCTTGAGGATGTAGTTATATTCCTCAAAAGAAGAAAGCAAGTAAGCCCCCGTCACCGCACCGGCAATACCGGGCAGCAACAGGCTCCGGAACAACTTCTTATTCACATTCTGCAACCGCAAATGCGAAAGTCCCGACGCCCCGCTGGTGAAGATCTCCGCCGTGTGCACACTGGCACTCGCCGCTGCCGGCGGCACCCCAAACGACATCAAAAAGGTGGAAGCACTCACCCCATAGGCCATCCCCAACGAACCATCGATCATCTGCGCAATAAATCCTCCCAACACAAAAAGAAAAAACTCCGGCCCCACTCCCGAAAGCCACTCGCTCCCGCGATCCACGATCACATCAAAATAAAACACCGAAGCCAACCCCACCAACACCCCGGCAGCCACCACCAGACCCAACACGGTCCTCCTACTCGTCAAATTTTTTTCCGCTGCCTCCATATCGCTTGTTCTATATTTTCAAGTAATGATTCATTCAGATGGGATCCACCCAACGAGAAAAGATCGCCCTCTAACAGAGCGATCCCATCCCTTGTTGGTGTCCCACCAACAAGTCCTCTCCCTTTGGGACCGACGCCGTTGTTGGCATTCTTCACCAACAACTCATCCCCTTTGGGATTATTTCTTCAACAACCCATCCACCGTAATCGAAAAATAATACAACGCCCCAATCGTAGGCCCCGCCGCATACTGGATATACCGGTTGTTCAGAACGTTCGTTCCACCCAGTTTCAGCGTCGATTTCAATTGTGGCAGTTTATACGACACTTGTGCGTCGAAGGTGTGGTATGCCGGGATGGTACCATTCGCCAGCGGGCTTTGCCACAGGAACGACTGCTGCCATCTGTACACCACGGCAAACCCGAGGTTCTTGGCCACTTCACGATTGCCGAACGTGATGTTGGTTGCCCAATTCGGCGTGTTGAAGCCGGTCACAAACACGTCGGGTTGATTATTTTGAGAGATGTTATTGTAGTTCAGGTTACCCCCTATAGTGTATTTCTTGTAGAAGTTGTAGGTCAGCCCCAGGGACGAACCGTAGTTGTGATACTTCTGCTTTGCGTTGGTATATACACGATAGCGTTTCTGACGCGGGGTCCGGTTGGCCGCCAGCATCGAGATCACCGCATCGTCGGAGCCGACTTGCACCTGCTGGTTGTCGTCTGGATATTTTCCGTCGCTGCTCAGGTAGGGCACAGCCACTTCCACCTGGCCGAGGAAACCGTCGTAGGTATTGGTGTAGGCGTCGATATCGATCACCAGGGTGTTATTGAACAACACGCTCTTGTAGCCCACTTCGAACGAATTGATTTTCTCCGGGCGGGTAGGCGACAGGTTGGTTGCCTCCAGCAAAGCACGGTTCTTCAAGGCAGCGTCGTTCGCGCTCAGGCCCGCTTTCACGTCGGTGTTGACGGCAGCATTAAAGGTGTTGATGGATGCCAGGGTATAGGAATTGTCCAGGTAGTTCAAACCGTCGTTGATGTAAGACAAGCCGCCCACGCGACGAATGTTACCGTTGTTCACAAACGAAAGGGCTTCGAACAGCGAAGGGAAACGGTAGCCGTTCTGGAACGAGGCCCGGAAGTTATGCTTCTCGGCCACGGTGTAGACAGCGGCGATCCGGGGATTGACCTTGGGGCTGAATTCCAGGTTGTGGTCCACACGCAGCGATCCGAAAAGTTTGAGGTGTTCTTTGAAAAGGGTCTTGGTCACTTGTGCAAAGGCACCATACTTTTTGTAATATACGTTGCTGCCATAGCTGCCGTCGGATTCTACTTGAGTGCGTTCAGCGATCGGGCGGGAGAAGTCCACAAAGTTGTTACCGTCCGGAATGACTTCATAGACGCGGAAGTCGGCACCCACCAACAGGTCGAAGATCTTCACCTTTTTGGAAAGATCCCATTGTGCATCGGTGTGATACATGCGGCTGCGTTGCCAGAGCGCCGCGCCACCGGTTGCTGTTCCGGTAGGCACTGAGCTGATGTGATCCCAGTTGTTGATGTTGATGATCTCATTTTTCAACGCGTTGAACTCGGGCGTGCCCGGCTCGACACGGCCGGCATCTGCTGCCGTACGTGCACGGCGCATGGCTTCGGCCAGGTCCGTGCCGCTGTTCAGCTCAGTTTGAAGCGAGCTCTTAAACTTGGTTGTCCAGTCTTTGTTGGAGAGATGCGAGAGGTCCAGATTGTCCGACAAAGGTTTCAAGTTGTAAGAGTCGCCCGTATTTTCGATGGAGACATACGTGCGAATAAAATAGTTGGCGCCCTTCAATTCCAGTTTGTGGTTTTGAACGCGGGCGTTGTTCAATTGGATCTTGTTCCCGCGTTGGAACAAGCCATCCATTTCACCAAAGCGATACGTATACGAGAGTTCGGCGTTGTTGCCAATGCGGTAGTGAAGGGCCGCGTCGATCTTTTTGTTATCCACTTTACCGGGCACCAGGTCCTTTTCCCAATAGCCCGTTCTTCTGACGATGAAGGATTGGTTCGCCGCGCCGTTGTAGTTTATACCGCTTACGGTTACGGCATTGCTGCCGCTGTCGTCGCCGTATTTATTCCACGCATCGTACGCCGGGTGATCCGTCACATTCAATTCGGGATAGTTGGGATTGCCGGTGCTCGGTGTGCTGTTTGGATTTTGGTCGTTCGTGGAACTGCCACGCCAGTCGGTGGCGCGCAGGTAGCTGCCGTTTATTTTAAAGGCCAGTTTGTTGTTGAACGCATGCGCATACCGCACGGCGGTTTCCGACAACAGGCTGGGATCATAATCGATGCCGTCCACGTGGTTCACGCCGGTCTTTTGATAGACGCTCAAACCCTGATAAAGAAAAGGGCTTTTGGTGATGAGGTTAGCCATACCGTTGATGGCGTTCATGCCATACAATGCGGAGGCAGCACCGGGTGTGATCTCCACACTTTCGATATCAAGCTCCGTGGGACCGATGGCATTGCCCAGCGGCACGCCCAAAGTAGCGGATTGCATATCCACACCGTCAACCACCTGCATGAAACGGAAGTTGTTCGGGATGTTGAAGCCCCGTGTGTTGGGCACTTTGAAGGTGAGGCTTGATGTGGTCATTTGAACACCCTTCAAATTTTCGAGCGCGTCGTAGAAGCTGGGCGCGGGCGAGTCTTTGATGGCACGGGTATCCATCTTCTCAATGGCCACGGGCGATTTCAATTGTGATTCCTCCACGCGCGAAGCCGTTACCACCACTTCGGCTCCCAACAAGGCGCTGGGCTCCAGCACCAGGTTCACCGTTTGACCGGGCGACGTCACGGAAACTTCTTGTGTTTTGAAGCCCACGAAAGAAGCGGTCAAGGTTACGGGAAGGGATTTTGTCTTTAAGGTAAAGCCACCTTGAAGATCGGTCACGGTGCCGGTCACGGTACCTTTTATTAAAATATTCACGCCCGCCAGCTCCTCGCCGGTTTCGCCGTCGGTAATTTTTCCGGTAATGATTGCGGGGTCTTGGGCCAGGGCACTTGTCGCTAACAGGAGAAGAAAGAGCAGTCGGTAAACATGATTCATATTAACTCTATCGTTTTGGTGGATTTTACGCAAATGTAACATTAAACACTATTAAATCAATAGACGTAAGCGGATTTATAGGATTAATTCTATTTCCCGTCTTTTTTGCAGACGCAATTCGATGTGATTGGCCAGACTGCCATAGGCATCCTGCCCCCCGGGCCGGTGGCCGACAATAAAATTGGAGTGCGCATGAATGGCGTAGAAATACGGCTGATTATCACGACGATCGATAGCGTATTCCACGCTGGCCACCTCCAACTGCGCGGCGCGCGCAATTTTTTCGATGGCTTTAACGACCGTTAGGGAGGGTTGGAAGGGTTCGTTGTCGGCCGTCCAGAAATCAATGTCGTGGGGAGTGCGATAAAGTTTTACGGCGTATTGAAAATTGCCGTTGATCACCTCGGCACGCACCACGTGGTTGCCCTTGGCGGGAATCCATTCCTGGAGGATCCACGGTTGTTCATCGCGCAAGGCCAGCGTTCCATCTTCCCAGCCGTCTTTCAGATCTTGGGTGGACTTGAGCAGCACGGTTTCCGCACCGTGACCGGCGTTGCCTTTCAGGATGATGGGAAATTTGAATTCGGCCGTGGCGGGTTTCAACTGGCTCGCGTGGGTCACTATTCTGGTCGATGGAAAGTCCAGTCCCAGGCTGCGCAGCAACAAAAGCTGCTGCATTTTGGAACGTTGCAACGCAATGGCTACCGAACCGTTGATGACGGGCACGTGCTGTTGCTCCAGGTGTTTCAAGTAGGGCTGCAGGTTTAGGTTGGCCTGTGATGGCCCCTCCACATAGGAGGGATAGCTCATATCATTATAGACCAGGCTATAGGGCACGTCCGTTTCCGACAAATCAAACCATTGCCGGGCAGGATCGAGCTTTACATACGGCAAGCCCCTTCGCTCCAATTCGCGAAACAGGGGATTGAACCATTCTTCATAACTATAAAAAATTCCGATGGGTTTTTCAACAGTGCTAAACATTAGGGCGACGGTTTAGTGAATAAAAAATTAAAACTTAAAAGCGGCGCGGTCGCGCCATGGTGGTAGGTGGTGTATTAACAACAACAGGGTGTCAGGATCAAGCCCTTGACACGGTGACTCCTATTTTGATTTGGTTTTATACCGACTGACATTCTTTGTCTCTGATTATTTCTAAAACAAACTTTAGTAAAAAGTGAGCGTTGCCCATGTTGCCACCGGCAACGCCCTATCATCAGGCTGCTTTGCGAAAAGCAGGGATCAGTTTCTTATGTTTTTTCGTGCTCACAAACGGAAGCAGGTGCAAATACAAAGGCGTCGAGCTCTTCTCGGTTTTGGGTTGATATTTTCCGACGATCATCGGGATATACATCACGCGACGGCGGCTTGCTTCACCGGTCACCGGCGAGGGTGCCACGCGGTGCCATATTCTTCCGTCGTGGATGACGAGGTCGCCGGCTTTGGCCTCCACCAGCACTTCCTTTTCGTCGGCGTAGTTGTTCACGAAATATTTTTTGCGGAACAACAAGTCCCACAGGCCTTGTTTGTGTGTGCCGGGCAGAATGCGCAGGCCACCTTTTTGCGCGGTGGAGTCATCGAGATAGAAACCGATGTTCAGCATGGGGGCCACTTTCTTGCCGTAGAAAATGTCGCGGGCGCTGTCGGTGTGCCAGCCCATGTGGAAGAAGTTGCTGCCTTCCGTGTTCACATAGTGATTGAACACCACACCGTCTTTTTCCTCCAAGCCCAGGCGCGCGCCCTTGGGCATGAGGGCCTTTAAGGCTTCCAGGTTGGGATGCGCGGCAAACCGGCGCACGGCTTCACTGTGTTGATTGGTGAAGGCAAAACGCTGCACGATTTTCTTTCCATTCTCGTCCACGCCATATTTGATCGGTATGCCATTCACCTTCTCCACGCCGCCGGCCACCCACTGCCGCTGCACTTCTTCCGTGGAGCGAATGATCTCCTGCACGGTGTCCTGTGAAGCATAGTTTTCAAAATGAATAAAGCCGTTCTCCTGGAAGAATTTAATTTGCTCTTGCGTAAGTGCGCCCTGAAATGTGAATTTTTTATACGTTGACATGATGATTTCGAATTTTGGTGGTTAAAAACTTAGACGGATGAATTGAGTTTGTATTTATGAACAGATGAGAAGCCTGGTATGCTTAGCATCGATAAGGATACACGAATAGGGCGCGTTTCATGGCGACAGTGTTTTAAAAAGGTTGATGATGGAATTAAGACGTCGGAATCCAGCGCCGCGATCTACCCGGCGGCCATTTCAAAAAAGAAAAAGGGAAATTCCGGAAGATGGCTCAGCAACAACAGCAGGAACAATACGTGCGTTGCATGGAAGATGACGATGCTGAAGGATGAGGATGCACGTTGTGCGAAAGTTGTGTTGTGTTCATGTTCTTCATTTTATATACCCATATTGTTTTCGGGCAGGATGTAGCACTTATTCCTTTCAGAAAGTTGCTAGAGGTTCACAGAGCCTGTTCTCTCCCCTCTTCTTTATAAATGATCGACTTGGTTTGTTTTAATCTCTACCAAATCGATAGACAAACCTAATCTAAAATACAAAACGATGCAAGTCTTATGAAGGTTTCTTTATTTCCAGATTATTTTTTTCAACCCTGTCCATACACCAGGCGCAGATACCACTTCTGCATCGGCCACAACATTGCCAGGCTGACCACCAGCACGCCAGACAAAAGTTCCGGGCGCTCTATTAAATAAGACACATACGTCACCAACACCAGCATGCGCAGGTATTCCAGGTAATAGATCCACCGGCGTTGCTCCAGCAATGCCCCGCAGTTGACCAGTGTGATCAAAATAAAAAACGCACCCACCACTTTTTCCAACGGTTGCGTCTGTTGATAGAACAGCGTGATCAGGAAAAGCACCGCTACCGCCAACCCCAACTGAATGACCAGGTACACCTTAAACCGCACCAACGCATTGGCCTGGCGCCGGTCTGGGATGAAACGTTCCTCCAACAAAGGCCTGATATTTTGGTCCAACACTTCGGGCCTGCCGAAAACGATCCTCAGTTTGTTGCCGATGCCGCTTACTTGTTTTGTCGCGTAGAGGATCTCTAAAAAATAATGAAAGTGTTGCCAGATAAAACTATAGCTCTTCAGGGGATGCGTGAGGCCATAAACCGGCTGCTCTTCTTCTTTTTGAAAGGTGCCAAACAGTTTGTCCCAAAACACAAACAGGTCGCCGTAGTTTTTATTCAGGTATTTTTCATTGGAAGCGTGGTGCACCCGGTGATGCGAGGGCGTAATAAGAATGTGCTCCAGCCACCCCAGCGAACGGATCAGTTGTGTATGCGTAAAGAAAGAATACGTTCCGTGCACCACCAGGATGGTCATGACCATGGCCGGATGAAATCCGATCAAGGGCAACACCGACCAAAACACGTTGCGCACGATGGATTGCAGCGTGGTGATGCGCGCCGAAACGCTGTAGTTGAATTCCTCGCTATGATGGTGCACGATGTGCGCCGCCCAAAACAAGTTGATCTCGTGGCCCAACCGGTGATACCAATACCACACCAGGTCGGTTGCCAAAATGAGGACGACCCACACGCCCCACGTGTTGGGAATGGACCACAAAGCAAAGTGCTCGTAGATATACGTGAACACGCCATAGAAGCTAGCCGTCAAAAACAGGTTTAGCAACCGCTCGGCAATGCCAATGCTGATGTTGGCAACTGAGCTGTCGAAATTGAAAACCTGCGTCTTCCGTTGCCGGATGGCGGCGACATACTCGAGCCCCAAAAACAAAAAGAATGCGGGGATGGCCAGCGCCGCATAGTTGACAGCCTTATTGTTCCAAAAAAATTCTGACATGCTGATTGAAAAGCTTGGGGTGTTCCATCATGGGCACGTGGCCGCACTGGTCTAAAAAAATCACCTGCGATCGTGGCAGCAGGTCGTGAAACTCCAGTGCCACTTCCGGTGGTGTGATCGTATCCTGCCGTCCCCAGATCAGCAACGTGGGTGTGTTAATCTCGCGCAACATGTCCGCCACATTGTGTCGCTGCGCTGCCCGTGCCAACCCAATAATGCTGAGTGTGCGGGTGCGGTTCTGCACGGTCTCATACACTTCATCCACCAATTGTTTGGTCACCACATCGCGTTTATAAAAAGTGTTCTCCACCCGTTCGCGGATGTAGGCATAGTCTTTCACCCTCGGGAATGTGCCACCAAAAGAATTTTCCGTCAGCCCCGAGCTTCCCGCCAACACCAGCTTCTTCACTTTTTCCGGATGACGCCACGCGTAAAGTAACGCGATGTGCCCTCCCAAAGAGTTTCCCATCAGCGTAACGCGTTCCAATCCCATGGCCTCGATAAAATTCTCCACATAGTCCACGAGACTATCCAGTCGCTCGCGCGTCAGGGGCGTGGAATACAAAGGCAACCTGGGAATGAGCACGCGGTGTGTAGCCGTAAATTCAAACGCCACCTGCCCCCAATTGCTCAGGTTGCCAAACAGCCCATGCAACAAAATAATAGGCTCCCCCTCTCCCACATCGAAAAGCGGCACCTTCGGCAATTCTATCGCGTTCACATTTTCTGTCATCATCACTTTTTCCTTTACAACAATTTTTCGCAAGCCAACCCACACATTTGTCGGTGTCCCACCAACAAATTTTTTCGCAAACCCAGTGCCCCGTTCGTGTCGTTCACCCAACAAGTTCACCGAATCAAAATCACCCCGCCTTTGTTGGTGTTCTTCACCAACAAAATTCCGGAGTCAACCTTATCACTACCGAAACAAGATCGAAACCTGTTGTCTCTTCTCCGCCGCCCGAATCACAAACGCAGAATCCTTCGCCGCCACCGCGACCACCGGAAAAGGCAACGCCGGAAAATTATTCACCACCGCTCCCTCTTCTGCAATCACGATCACCGCGCAAGGCTCTGCCGATGCAATCGCCTCTAACCCTTGGAGACTCTTGTCGTCTTGCCACGCATGGGCTTTCGCGATCCGCAACAACACGACTTTGCTCGTATACAAATCAAACTCCGGCTGATACGGGTCAACGGCCACGCCACAGGCACGGACGTTCTTTTGTTTTTGCTTGCAAAGCGAGACAGCATCAATCGACGCCTCGCCAGCTGCGATATAGACTTGCCTGCTCGAAGAAACGGTGTTCGCCTTGCGGGCGGATGCCGAAGGGGATGGATCGTTTGCTGTTGCCTGTTGACGTTCCTGCGCGAGCGTCAAGCCCGTTGTCAGGAGCATTCCGATAAAAAGAAATCTTTTCCATGCGCTACCCATCATTTTCTTTCTCCTTTCAATTGGTGGCTACGGATGCACCCTTTTAACAGACCTACCACCAATAGTTCTGTCAAGCAGGTGCATTCGCCAGCCATTTGGTTAATTCATTGTGCTCATCCTTGTTTGGGATCTTTTGTCGTGATCCGGTGAGATGAGAAATTCTTTTTGGTTTTGTTTCAGTCAACCGGGAGTCCCGGTTTTAGTCCTTCATGTTATGAGGGATTTTATACTGCAAACAACAACAGAAGAAGGGCCGGTGAGGGCGCATGCGGATGGTGGAGTCCGTCTGGTTTGGTGCGTGCAGTTGAGTTTGTTTCATGTTTTGAAAAATTGGGGTTGACGTTACGCAAGTCTGAAGACCGGTGTAATGTTGGTCCAAGTGAAAACACTTGAACCAGCCCCTTTCATGGGGGTAAAGATATAAAAATTTCTCAAAACAAATAAAGTCTATAGTTTTTATAGACTTTATTTTAATTTTTTCTTTTCACCCTCATTTCCCAGGTCTTCAAACGCACGGCTTTTGATTTTGACTCGTCTGGGTTTTTCTCTATATTAATAAGTACACCAGCATCGATAAATAATGAATCCATTCTCAAAAATTTCCTTGTTGGGGAGATGGAGTATTGCAATTATTTTGATTCTGCTTTTCGCGCAAACGGGCAGGGCACAGTCGTATGACAGCTTGCTCTACTCCAGCGACTCCTCAAAAACGATTAAAGCGACAGTGGTGCGTTACGGGGATCAATTGCTGATCTATAAAACACCACGCCCTTTTGCCTTTGTTACGGGCATTCCGAAAAATATTGTGCTGGCGGGCAAAGAATCTTTTTCAAAAAAAGCGCTTCCCGCCTGGGGGCTCATTATCGGTTCTACGCTGGCGTTGTTGCCGTTTGATCATCAAACGGAAGTGGGTGTGCAGAACGTTTGTCATTCGTGGCACATCAGTCCGGATACGGAATACAAGACGATCGTCGGTTTTAAGCTGGGTTCAAAAGATGTACCAGTCTACCAGCTTCCTCAAAATGTAAACACTACGTTCTACTCCATCGGCGAAGGCTTCACCAGCATTGCGATATGTGGAGGCTTATATGTCTATGGCAAAATAAATCAAGACCGGCGCGCCGTGCAGACCGCTTCACAATTATTGCAGGTGCAATTAACGGTCGGTCTCGTCACCCAAGCCATCAAGCGGATCACCGGCCGGGAAAGTCCTTTTGCTGCCACTTCGCCAACCGGTGTCTGGCGGCCGCTACCCGGGTTCAAGGAGTTCACAAAAAACACACCCCGCTATGACGCCTTCCCTTCCGGACACATGGCCACTATGATGGCCACGGTGACCGTGCTGGCTGAGAACTATCCCGAAAAACGCTGGATCCGTCCCGTGGGCTATACCATCATGGTGCTTGTGGGCGCGGCCATGATGAACAATGGCGTGCATTGGGCCAGCGACTACCCGCTTGCCGTGGGGATAGGATACGTCTGCGGAAAAGCTACCGTGAAAATGAATCGGCTAGTACAGTATAAACCGTCGAGAAGACATTAGTCTGCAGCCTTGATCAACCGAACAAGAAATACGCAACGATCAACGTAACGATGACATTAAAAAGCTGCGCGCCCAGGAAAGCATACATGGGTTTTCGCGAATTGGAATTAAACAAGTCGGAGAATTTTGTTTCCAGTCCGATGCTGGTGAAGGCCAGGACAAACCACAGGGTTTGGATGCTCTTGAGGCCATCTTTTACGGCAGCCACTTTTTCGGGGCTGAGAAAAAATGAAAAGAGCAACGATGCGCCTACAAATCCGATAACAAATTTGGGGAATCTTTCCCAGATCACACCCAGTGTGGGCTTCTGATCTTGTTTGGCATCCGGCCCTTTGCTGGCGTAGGTCCAATACACGCTGATGGCAAACGCGGCAAGGCCCAGCAACACGTTTTGTGAAAACTTGACGATGGTGCTGATCTTCAATGCGGTTTCGCCTACCAACGTGCCCGAAGCCACCACAGCACCCGTCGTGTCGATGCTGCCACCGAGCCAGGCGCCGGTCACTTCCTGGGAGAAGCCATAGTAGCGTGCGATGTAGGGCATCACGATCATCATGGGGATGGCCGTGATGAGTACCAGGGAGATCACATAAGAAAGTTTCTTTGTATCGCCTTTGATGGCACCGGCTGTGGCGATGGCTGCCGATACGCCACAGATGGAAACGGCACTGCTGATCATCATGGACAGCTCGTCGTCGACTTTCAGTTTTTTGCAAAGCCAGAACGCAAAATACCAAACGCTGAGCACCACCACCAACGCCTGCACCAGCCCCAACGAACCGGCCTTTAGAATATCGGAAAAGATCACGCCGGTTCCCAAAAGGACCAGCCCGATCTTGACAAACAACTCGGTTGACAGCGCCTCACGAAACCACTGCGGCAAGTTGATGACGTTGCCCACGAGCAAGCCGATCGCGAGGCTGAAGATCACGGCCTCCAGGTTCAAGTCTTTGACACCCTTGTTACCGGCCAGCATCAATGCTACGACAGTAAGTAAATAGACGATCGGAAAGACCGACGCCGCGCGTTTCACCGATTTATTAGTGAGCCACGCCCCTGCCACTGAAAACACAAACACCAAAACAAATTGCGCCCCGATCTTTCCCAGGTTTTGCGCCGTAAAAACTTTTTCCGACAACTCTTGTGCGTTGTTCCAGGAATAGGCGGGCACAGGAACGGTCAGTCCTGCCAGGAAAAGAATGATGATCACAAAACCGAGCACCACAACGGCCCAGTCTTCATGAAGAATTGCTTTGGTTTGCACGGATGCCATGAGTATTGCGTTTGGTCTGGGCGATGAATGGAGGCGATCTCCATCGTTGCCAGGAGCAATTTAGTATTTCCTTAAAAATATAAGCCGTGCGCTGGAATAAATATACAGGAGGTAAATACCGACAAAGCAGGTGTGATGTGGCTGATCAACGGTGCCCTTCCGGAGCCTGGCCTCGCGACCAGGCTCCATAAAAGGGATTTAACCAGTTTAGGTTAATGAGTGCTTTTATTTCGTATGGAAAACGAAAGGGAGAGGTAATTCAGACTGTACCAGAGTTTGAATCCCTCATCCCTTTACCCTAACTACAACCAGAAAATTGTACGCATATATGGGTTGCCAACCAATTTCATTTTGAGATTCACTTTTCATGGCCAATAGACAAGCACATGCCTCGCAGCATTTCTTAAATTTCCAGCTTCACTTTGGTGGGAAATGATGTCAAAAAAATATTGCTTTCTATCAGCAATGCCTAAAACATATTCATCCTTACTCGTTCGATGTTGCCTTTCTTGCGCGACAACGGGACAAAAGTAAAACGAAAATTTTAAATGTCTATCAAATTGGTAGATTTTTATTTTCTCTCAAAAAAATTTTATCAACGATGCAAAATTATGAAAATGATCCAACGACAATGCGCGAGGAAAAACATTTTCGCGCAATTAACAATAATATAATAGAGCGCCGATGGCATGACCGCGCACCGATCAAAAACAACGCACAAAAAAAATCCCTGCGCACGGTCTCGACCACGCGCAGGGACATTCTCTAAATCGTTTGTTCTACTTATTGCACCGCTTTCCGGATGTAGACGTTACCATATTTGGAATCGAACTCATATTTCGGTCCGGTGCCAGGCTTGGCCACGACATAGGTGTGGAAGTCGCCTTGCTTGAAACCTTCCGAGCCGAACTTGGCGTCGAAGTTGGTGTAGATCTCACCGTAGTTTGTTGTGGCGGCCACCTCACCCGTGGCGCGCTCGGTCAACGCCGCATCCACTCCGCCATAGATGGCGTCTACCGTGAGCGGTCCGGTGAAGTCCTTGATCTCCACCATGCCATAAACGGACTCGACACGGGTCTGGAAATTTCGCGGCACCTTGATTTCCACCACAATATCCATATCCAGTCCATACGACATCCGGTCAAATCCACCCCGGCCATGCTCCTGCTCATACTTGTGCAGTTCTTCTTTGTTCTTGAAAACAATTTTGTTAGCGCCGTCCACGATGGTGATGCGGTGAGGAAGGCTCTTCATGTTCTTGATCTCGTTCCGGATCGAGATCGTGTTTCCGGAAACCGAAGTGAGCAGCTCGAACGCATCGTCGTTCTCTCCGTAGTTGATGCTCACTGTGCCCTGCACGCTGATCTCGTTTTTATCCCAAGTGCTCACGCGCACCATTTCGGGGTAGTCGAAGTGCAGCACCACTTGCTGTCCTGGTTTTGCCTCCACCGTCTTGTTGATGGCGGTTTGCGCGAAGTTTGTTAGCGGCATCACCAGCGCGATCAAAATCCCTAGCCTGTTTCTTTTCATAGCGTTAGATTTTTAGAAGCCGTACTCCCCCGCCCTGCCGCGAGGCAAGCCCATTCGGGGGAGTACAGTTCAAGTTATTTCTTCCGGAGATACACGTTGTTGTGTGTGGAAGACAGGGTAATGTCTACTCCCCCGCCGTTTATTTTGGCCGTCACGGTGTCGCTGCTGTATTTATTGAGACCGCCGGCCGTGGTCGCATCCACCTTGAACTCGGGGTCAACAAAGATTTCCCCGTACACCGTGCTCATTTTCACCGAAGCCTTCACCGTGGTGGGCAGTGCGAGGTCTACGTGGCCATGCACGGATACGATGGAGATAGGATTCTTCAGCGTAGCGCTGAGCGAACCTTCGATGTTGCCATGGACCGTATTGATGGTCATGGGGCCTGTCACGTTGGTCAGGTTGATACCGTTGTGAACCGTGGAGATCTCGATCTCGCCCTCGACGTCTTTGATGTTCACCTCGCTGCCGTGGGGCGAAGTGTGGGTGAAGGAAACCGTTACGCCTTTGGGCACTTTGATGGTGATGTCGGGGCCGTCCATGCGTTTCATTTGCTGTACCTCGATCACACCATTCTTGTCGACCACCGACAGGCCGAGTCCGGTGTTGTCTTCCAATCCCATGGCGTTGATGGCGCGCAGACCCTTGGCACGATCGTCGGCGTCGCGTTTGCCGCTTCGGGAGGTGAAGATGATCTCGTTACCGGAGTATCCTTCAATGTCCACGTTATTCAATTCTTTGATTTCCAACCGGCCAGTACTCTTCGCTATTTTGAATTCCTGTGCCTGGATATACCCCAAGGTTGTTATTACCAGGGCGATCGTTGTCATTATCTTTCTCATTGCAGATGCTTGTTTTCGTTTTGTTTGTTTGTTTCGACTGTATTTAAAGTGCTACTCGATAATAGTGCTGGTGTGGGTGTGACTTACGTATACGTATTTGATTTACTACTATGCTTTCACTTCTTTTTCTTCCTCTAGGAGAGCCTCATCAACCCGATGTGGGCTTCGTCTTTCACTGCGGGCAACACGCCTTCTTCGGTGGTGATGCGTTGCAATTCTTCTGTCACGCCTTTCTCTTTCATTTCCACCATGAGGCGGATCAAAGCGATCTGCACCATGGGATCTTTTTGTGTGCTCAGCGAGGCAACTAACATCTTGCGCACATACGGCTGATGTTGGAATTTGCGCAACGCTTCCAGGGCCGCCATGCGCACGTTCGTGTTCGGATCGTCGTTCATGGCTTTCACCAGGGCATTCACGATCTCGTCGTCGGCCTTGACAACACTTTTGTAGGCTACCGTTGCGCCCTCCACGCGTTTGCTTGCCGAATTTTGATTGTCCAGCATGCCGATCAGCAATTGCTTGGTGCGATCCATCTCCTCTTTCATCTTGGTGATCTCTGCGGCCTGTTGTTGTTGTTTGCTGATCCAGAAGCCGATGCCTCCACCCAAAACCAACAGCAATACCGCGGCGGCCACTCTATAGAGCGCGGGCTGAAAGAACACGGTCTTACCGGTTTTCTGTTTGCCCATCTCTTCCTGCAACATCTTGTCGAAGGCCACCTTCAGGTGATCCGACGGTTCCAGGCGCGCCGCGTTGTTCATGGCCTGGATCACTTCCTTGAGTTGTTCGTAAAGCGTAAAGGCTTCTGCATTGCGAACCAATTCCTGCTCCACGTTCTTTCTCTCCTCGTCGGAAAGTTTTCCGTCGATGTAGTCAATGAGCAGGCTTTCCAATTTTTCCTTTTCCATATCGTCTTGGGGATCGCGGGGATCCGTTCAATTTTTCTCCAGTTCAAAATAATATTCGCGAAGCTTGGCCACGGCGCGGTGCACTTTCACTTTGATGTTGGCCACGGTGGTGTTCATGATCTGCGCCACCTCCTCATACTTCATGTGTTGGAAGCGCGTGAGCACCAACAGCTCGCGTTGTTCGTCGGGCAGCATGGCCATGGAACGGTGGAGCAACTTCTCTTTTTCTTCCCAAGGTTCGTCTTCCGTTTCGGGCATGTTGTCTTTCAGTTTTTCCACGTCTACAAAATCGGAGTACTTGTTTTTATGCGCCTGGTAGTGATCCGAAAAAACATTGCGGGCCACCTGGTAGATCCACGATTGAAACCGGGCTCCTTCTTTATAGCTGCCCCGGTATTTGATGATCCGCAAAAAAACGTTCTGGGTCAGGTCTTCGGCCAGGGCGCGGTCCATCGCCAACCGGGCCAGAAAATTGAAGATGCGCTTGTTATAGCGCTCAAAAAGCGTCGATGCCTGCTGAAGATCACCGTTTTTTACGGCCTCCATGATCATTTCGTCTGTCATCAACTCTGTGCTTTTTGTCAATTTTCGTGTTAGTTACCGGTAGGTTAATAAATGGTTACAACCAGATTTACAGATTTTCGGGCAAATAAAAAAAGCCGCACGGGAGTGGGGCTTTTTTGGCATTTCAGAAGAGATTAATAGCAGCAATAGGCCGACAGCGTCATTTTTTGCCGATTTTTTGAGTCTATCCGCGCCGCAATAATAGCTGCATACAATGAAGGCTAAAAACCTCGCAACGCATGAAAGCCTAAGACTTTGCTACTATGCTTCTAAGGGCCAGCGGTAGGGCGGAATATTTGAACTGATAGCCGGCAGCCAAGAGCCGGGCAGGAACGACACGACGGCTTTTAAGAATCAGCTCCGTCTCCGTACCTATAAAAACAGCGCCAAGTTTCAGCAGCCAAACCGGTGAAGGCAAGCCAAACGGCACTTTACAAACCTCCCGCAACGTGCGCATGAAGTCTGCATTGACCACAGGCGTGGGGGAGGTCACATTGAAGGTGCCTTGCAGTGTTTCGTGATCGTAGAGCCAGTGCATGATGGCGGCTACATCGTCTTCATGGATCCAGGTGATGTATTGATGTCCGTTGCCCTGCTTACCTCCTAAACCAGCACGCACCAGGTTGAGCAGACGAGGAAAAGCGCCATCGCTCATGCCCAACACAATACCCACGCGCAACAGTACCTTTCGTGTAGCCGGTGTGTCTTGTTCCCAGAAGATCTTTTCCCACGCTCGACAAACATCAACCGAAAATCCTTCACCCATCTCGCCGGTGGCTTCATCCATGGGACGATCTTCGGCATGGCGATAGATGGTGGCCGATGCACTCTGGATCCAAACGCGGGGTGGCACAGCGGCCCGGCGGACGGCTTCTCCCAGCACACGCGTGGAATCTAAACGGGAATCGAGTATTTCTTTTTTGTTCTCGGGGGTGTAACGGCAGTTCACATTTTTTCCCGTGAGGTTGATCAGCAAGTCGGCGCCGTCCAGTTCGCGCGCCCATATATCGGCCAGGTGCTTGGCATCCCATACCACGGTTCGGATATTGCCTGCGTCGGGTTGACTTCTCCGGCTTAGGATAACTACTTCTTTTGCTTGTGCACTAAAATAACGGGCCAGAACGGAACCCAAATAACCACTGCCTCCGGCAAGAACTATCTTATTCATATATATTATTATAGAATGATCCAAAGTACCATAACCCGATACAAAACCCAAGTCAGGGACATATACCAAGGCATTTCCAAAAGTTTCACGCGTTGTATATGCGCCAAGAACATCATGCCCACCACGATCATGAACCAGGCCAGGTGGCCTTCAGCAGAATACGTGCCGTGCGTAAATATCAAGCCCGGCAGCAACAACAACGCTCCAACAAAAGATATCGTCATCATATTGCACAAATAGGCCAGTGCTTTGTTCTTATTCGCCAGGATAGCCACGACACTTTGAAACAGAATTTGTCCTCCGCATATGCTCAACTCCCGTGTCAAATGGCTCGCGGGCACGAGTGGGCTTAGCAGTTGCGTGTAGGCATTCAGGATCAGGCTGGTCACTAGCCAGGTGAAGACCAGATAGGCAATACGGTACGGCACATTGAAGATGGGTGCATATGGCAGGTTGATATGATCTCTTAGTGTTTTCATGGCTGTTTCACTTAAAAACTGAGGTGAGGAAGAAATTTGCCTTGGGTTCGTTTGCTGATGACTTCATTCCAGGTGATCAGGTAATAATAGGAGGCCAGCATCCAGGGGACCAGGATCAACAACGCGGGATGGGGCATCTGGCCGGTGTTGCGCGCGACTATATAGAGCACGAGCAGTACGATCCAGGAAAGGACCTGGTGTACAATCTTTAGCCGATAGTGTCTTGTCTTTAAAAGAATCGACGTCAAGGAACCTAACAATTGCCATGGGCCCAATAGGATTTGCGCATAAAGAACGACAAAATACCACTGTTCTCCGTTGTCAAAAAAAAGTATCAGCAACGCCAGCGCGAAAACGAAGAGGAGGGTTTGTATGGCTAAATCGACGTATTTCATAATATTATATGTATTGTATTTTCAGGAATTATTGAAACATTGTTATAAAAAAATTTATTTTTGACAGTATGGATCGGATTTCTCCACCGGGTACTTGTGGTCGAGATCGATGTTGTTGAAGCTGCTCGCACGGCTCCAGCCAAAAAGCCTTTCAAAAAAAGGAAGCAAGCGGTTATCCTTGATCTGATCGCCAAAGTATACTTCGTGTTCCTTCTCTTTTATCCCCATCTCATAAAGCACATGGTCGTGCTCGTGGATGCCGATCGCATTGAAGTACTGTTTCATTCGGAAGTATTCGCACACATTGCCGCTCTCGAGCCTGCCCGCAAAATAAAAAGGCATGAACCATCCGATGACGTAGCAGCTTCCTGAAATTATTTTTCCGACAACATGAAACCGGATCTCGTACCAGCGTGAAGGTTTGATGCCGTACAAGCCCATGATGGCCAGCACTTCCTGGCGATGGTTCCACTCATCGATCTCGATCTGATGGATGGCCGCTTTCTCGGCGTCATTTTTTACAGAGCCCGCGTGGCCATGGTAGGCAAACGCTGCCGCCTTTTCTGCGGAGTATGCCTGGCGGAGGAGATCCGCCAGTGCCGGTTGAAGTTTCATATGCAAAAAGTTTTAATGCTACTTCATCATTTTCAACACCGTATTCCAGAACCAGCTTTCTTCCGACCGGATAAACGTCTCCAAGAGGCCATCGGATTTTTCGGCGAAGTTCTTCAGCTCTTTCACTACTTTTTTGAATTCCTTTGATTCCTCCGAGCCGTCGGTCTGAACATCGTTCACTTCTTTGAGCACTTTCAGAATGGGCTCGAGTTCACGTTTCCTTCTTTCCTTGGCCACCTGCCGTGCCAGCGCCCAGACATTTTTTTCCGACTTGAAAAACTCTTTGCGCTCGCCCGCCACTGATATTCTGGCGATGATACCCCAATCCAGCAACGCGCGGATGTTCATGTTGGCGTTTCCCCGGGAGATCGAGAGGTCTTGCATGATCTCTTCGGTTGAAAGGGCTTTGGGTGATACCATCAGCAAGGCGTGGATCTGGGCCATGGTTTTGTTGAGTCCCCAGCTATACCCGAGATTTCCCCAGGCCTGGATGAGTTCCTCTTTGGCTTCTGTGTATTTCATACGGATAAAGGTATTAAAAGTTTTGGAACTTTCAATAGTTATTGAAAGTTTGGCTTTTTAAGGGTTGTTTGGGTTCTTTTTGTTCTGCCGTTGTGGGCTGAGCGTTTTGTGGGATAGTCGTTTTTTGTGCGTCAATTTTTTGGCACATTTCATAGCCCCGCTCCCGGGCCGCGGGGGCCCCAGAGCGGAGCTATGAAATGCACGAAGAAATCTGCGCTCCAGAACGTACTATCCCACAGAACGTTCAGACCATTCATCTCGAAGTGGAGAAAATCAATTCCAACGAACGCGGATATACTTTTCGTTTTTCTTGAAGTGGGCGGGGATGGATTTTAGGATGGCGTCGCGGAGTTTGGAGAGGAGCATTTCTTTGACGAAGCCCTGGTGTACGGCGAGGCTCACTTCGCGGACGGGTTCGGGGGAGGTGAAGTGTTTGACGTGTTTGCTTTTTACGTTTACGGAGAGCTCGGGGATGAGCGTGTAGCCGTAGTTGTTGTCGACCATCGCTTTGAGGGTTTCGAAGGAACCGCTTTGGTAGTTGAGTTGGTGGTGCACCTTTTTGCCTTTGGCGGAGCACAGATTTTCTACCTGGCCGCGGAAGCAGTGGCCCTCTTCCAGCATCAGCAGGTTGTCGTAGGTGAGCGACTTGAGGTTCACTTTGTCTTGCTGGTAATATTTGAGGCCTTCGGAGGTGTAAAGCAAAATGGGTTCGTAGAAGACGGGGAGTTCGCGGATCTCTTTGTCGTCGAGGGGGGTGACGAGGATGGCGATGTCGAGGCGGTTGGTTTTCAGGAGACGGATGATCTCCTGGGTTTGCAACTCCATGACGGTGAATGACGTGCCGGGATTTTTTTCCAGGAACTCGTTCAGGAAGCGGGGCAACAGGTAGGGGGCCAGCGTGGGGATCACGCCCAACCTGAACTCGCCTTCGATCGAGTCTTTTTCGTTGCGGATAAATTCTTTCAGGTTCTTGATGTCTTGCAGGATCTGGCGCGCGCGCGAAACGATCATCTCGCCGGCGGGCGTCGGCTTCAGGGGCTGGCTCTTGTCGAAGATCTTGACGTCGAGTTCGTCTTCGAGTTTTTTCACCATCATGCTCAGCGTGGGTTGGGTCACGTGGCAGTGTTCGGCAGCCTTCACATGGTTGCGATGGATGTCGAGAGCGATGATGTATTCGAGTTGCTGGAGGTTCATACGATTGCGGCGTATATCGAAAACGTTGTCATAGATAAAATTAATACTACAATAACAAATATCGATATAATTTATAACTCATCCTATCGTATCATTGCGGAAAATTCAATCACTAACAACGTTTAACTCTAGACAAACTTATGACAAAAGGCATTTTATCCATTGGACAACCCTTTCCCGCATTCAAGAAATCCGCTGTAGTTTCCCTCGAAAAGGGAAAAGAATTTTTCGATATCTCCTCCGAAGACCTGTTGAATGAAGAAGGTCGCTGGACGGTGCTTTTCTGGTGGCCCAAGGATTTTACCTTCGTATGTCCTACCGAGATCGCCGAGTTCAACAAAAATTTTGGCGAGTTCCGCGATCGTAACGCCAGCCTCATCGGCGCCTCCACCGATTCTGAATTCGTTCACCTGGCCTGGAGAAAAAATCACGACGATCTCCGCGACCTGAAATTCCCCATGTTGGCCGACACGTCCAAATCATTGGCGGAAGACCTTGGCATCCTGGAACCGAACGAAAAGATCGCCTACCGCGCCACGTTCATCATCGACCCGCAGGGCATCGTGCGTTGGGTAAGCGTTTACGACCTCAACGTAGGCCGCAACGTGAAAGAAGTGATCCGCGTGCTGGACGCGCTCCAAACCGACGAGCTCTGCCCTTGCAACTGGGAAAAAGGAAAAGAAACGTTGAAGGTGTAGTCTCCGTTTAGAGTTTCTTTCTCATTCATTTTCACAGTTATAACGACATCATCATGGAATCAACCGCAACAACGTATTCCGAAAGCACACAGGAGTTCCTGGAATTTCTGAAGCTGGGCAAGGACTACGAAACCCAGGCCCTCGACCTGCTGGAAAATGGCAAGTCGCGCTACCTGGCCGATCTGAAGATCAATTTTAAAAACTCGTTCGAAAGCGAGGTCCTCACGAAGAAGGAGATCGCCGTGTTAGGGGTTGCGCTGTCAGTGAATGCAGGGAATGCTATCCTGCGCACGTTCTTCGCCGTCAACGCCCAGCAAGAGGGCGCTTCGGCCGAAGAGATTGCAGAAGCCGTGGGTTGTGCTTCCTTGTTGAGTGCCAACAACGTGTTTTACCGGTTCCGTCATTTCGTGAACAAGGAAAAATACAACGAGATCCCTGCACGCATCAAGATGAACATCATGGGACGGCCCGTGGGCGGCAAGGAATTTTTCGAGCTGATGAGCCTGGCCGTTAGCGCGGTGAACGGATGCGAAATGTGTGTGAAAGCGCACGAAGCATCGCTCATCGAACTGGGCGCCAAGGAAGAACGGATCTTCGAGGCCGTGCGCCTCGCCTCCGTGATCACCAGCGTGAGCAAAATAGTGTACTGAAGGTTTAGTGATCAGTAAAAAAGGCTGGTGTCTTCCCGACATCAGCTTTTCTTTTTTTTAACCCTCTTAAAAGAGATACTTCCCTCCGATCGGAAATAATCACAAGTCTATTTTGAAGACATCGCCGTCACGGCCGCCAGGAACCAGCCGGAGTGCGGGATCCATTGTTCACTCCACCGCCATTCGTTGCCGTTGTCTTCCATTTTAAAATCGATGCCCGAGCCATCGCCTTTTCCATCCTTTCCGGAGATGCCGTTTGAAATACCTCCGCGCCCGGAACCATGGCCATACATGGCCGCCATGTAGGGGACATTATTTTTGCCATAGCCGTACATCATGCAGATGTTATACGGATTGCTTCCCAACACCCATGATACGAGGTTGGAGGCATACGTGGCAAGTTCGGGCTTCACGCCGAGTGGTCCTTTATCGGGATAGACCAGTCGTCCACCCACCAGCATCGCGGCAGCGAGCGAGCCCAGTCGCGCATCCTCGCCTTGCCACCACCAGCCACTTTCGTTTTCGTGGGGGATGAAGAAGCCGTTCTGCACTTTGCCTTTATACAAGAAACTTTGGCGTGGATATCCGAAGGGATTCGTTACCTCGTGCGTGACCGACAAATTGTAGTCCAACGCTTTCTTTATCGTCGCCAATGCTTTGTTCCGGTCGGCAGCATTGGTCTCTACATCCAGGTAGCGGGCCAATGCGATCACGGGCAGTCCGGCATCGGCGGCGTGCCAGAAGGGACGGTTCGTATCGTTTGCAATGAAGTAGCCTTTCGGGGAAAGGCGTTTGCTCAGGTTGCCGGCGCGCTTGCGGGCTTCCGTTTGATATGCGGTTTTGCCCGTAGCGATCCAGAGTTCCGTGGCGGCCATCAGGGCGCAGTAGTCGTCGATGACATTGTCCTTGCCGTCGTCGGCATAGCGGGTGCTGAACTTTTGAAGGTGAGCAAAGGCACGCTCGGCAGCATCCAGGTATTGTTGTGAGGTGAAGGCGCCGTCGCGATGCCAGCGCGAGATGCGGGCCAATGCAGCTACGGCCATGCCACCACCCTCGCGGTATGCGCACTGATAGTCAGCGGTGGTTTTGCTGTCGGCCAGCAGCCCCACTACCCGGCGCGCATTGGGATCTTTGTCGAAATACGTGAACACCGTCATATAAAAATATCCTTCCGGCGACAGGGACCTCATAATGTAGTCGGCGCCATATAGCGCTTCCGTTGTCAGTGCTTCTTTGGAACCGGTCTGGTCCAGCAGCTCGGGGATCCGGTCCACGGTGTTGATCATCGACCAGTCTACCATTGGTATTTGTTGGGGTGACATAAAATTCGTGTAGGCCAGGTGCGAGAAATATTTGCTCACATCGCCGGACGCATCGGCCCATCCCCCGGAAAGGTCGACGGTCTTGGTGCTGCCATAGAGCACGATGTGTTTGTCTGCCCCGGCTTCCTCGGGAGAGCTCGCGCGTTGATGATAAAAGAAATTGGCGATGGCGGGTAAAGCAATTTTACTCAGTGCTTTCTCGCCGATCGTGAATGCGTAGGATGCATACGGTTTGCCATCGGCTTCCACTTGTAGTTTGTAATATCCCGGTGTGTTAAAATCCGAGAAATCGATGCGGCTGTACCAGATGCCGGGCTGCCAGTCGGTTACTTGTTCGGCCTTTTGCAGTTTGCCGGAATAAACGGGTTTTAATGTCAGGGCACCGATGAGGTTGAACGTCATGTTTTCAGGCAGCGGTTTGTGACTTCTTACGATGGCGCCTTTCGGGGCTTCGGTTGAATAAGCCACTTGATTCGCCAGAACAGTCACCGGTTGCCCGAGGGACTCGTCGAGGTTGTGTTGGGCCTTGTTTTCGATTTCCGATGCCGACCATTTTATAGCGTCGCGAATGAGGATGGCAAAATCGGCGTTGGCACACGTAGTGGAGTCGTGACCGATACCAATATAGAGTGCGCGGTCATAGTCCGGGTTGGTCCAAATGATGGGGTGATCGCCCATGGGTTTGGCGGGCTTATAGGTGGATTCGTCCGCAGTGGCCAGCACATGCACATTAGGGCGTGGGCTTTTGTCGAATTCGTACCATTCGTCGCGGATCGAAAAGGTAGCCGGCAGGTTGCGCGTCACGGGGTGGTTGCGGTCTTCTACCACCACCGTTCCCTGTTGCAGGGGAGGGTGTGGCGAATAGATCACTTGGCCCATGAGTTGTTCAAACCATTGCCAATAGGTTTCGCCGGGCTTCAGAAACCGTGTGCCCGTGAGACCGGCAGCGTGCACCCCAATCCAGCCTTTGCCTTTGGACATGAATTGCTGGATGGCAAACTGCTGGGGTTCGGTCAGATCAAACGGCGCCAGGTGCAGTTGAATAAAGACCTGGTAGCGGGCCAGGTTCTCTTCGGTGATCGCTGCCGCATCGCGCGTGAAGTCGACGTCGAAATTATTTTGTTCCGCTAGTCCTTTAAAGAACGGCTGTGCGGCTTTCACCATTGCGTTGTGGTAGGGGTCGTTGGAGCCCACAACCAGTACTTTAATTTTTGATTGTTCCTGGGCGTTTGTTGGATGAGCTACCAGGAGGGATAGAAGAACCAGGGCTGACCACAACCAGCGGTTACTGCTGATGACGAGAGATAGAGCATGCTTCATAACCAAAGTTATATAGAGGGTGTAAATTTTTCTTTTTTGATTTCCAATGATTTGCATTCAATTTCAATTATTTTGACAAGTGGCAAAAATTGTCACGAAAAACATTCCATTTTTATTGATGCATTGTCTCATGGGACACGTCACACCCACCAGAGCACAACGCACATCAGACACAACGCACACCGCACACACCTGAATCACCCATGGAACATACGACACGAAAATTCCTCATCGCCACCCACGGCCGTTTCGCCACGGGCATAAAGTCTTCGTTGGACATTATTATCGGCGCGACCGACAATGTGTTCTTGATCGAAGCTTATGTAGAAGAAAACAAAGGCATTGAAGGCGATCTTGAAAAGATATTGAAAGACTTGCAGCCCCACGACGAGTTGATCGTATTCACCGATTTGCTTGGCGGCAGCATCACCAACCAAGTCCTGCGCCACACGCAAGGCCACCCGGTTCACGTGGTGTCGGGATTCAACCTAGCGCTGTTGATCGAGGTGCTGATGGCCGATGCAGAGACACCCGCTGCGGAAGTGATCGAGGCGGCCATCGTCAACGCCCGGGAACAGATCGCCTACGTCACCAAACTCATGGCCAACGCTAACGAAGAAGAAGCATCATGATCAAACTCACAAGAATAGACGACCGGCTGGTACACGGACAGGTAGCCTTCACTTGGGTGCCGGCGCTCGGTGTCGATTGCCTGCTGGTGGCCAACGACAAAGTGGCCAAAGACGAATTTCAGAAAATGACGCTGAACCTCGCCAAGCCCGCCAACACAAAACTGGTGATCAAAACGCTGGCCGATGCCATTGTCTTTTTGAATGACGAAAAGAACGGCAAGGCGAATGTGCTCATCCTGATCAACAGCATAAAAGACGCCGCCACGCTGGCCGCCGGTGTACCGGCCATCACCTCCATAAACTTCGGTGGTATCCGCGGCAAGGCCGGCTCCCGGCTGATCTCAAAAGCCATTGCCATCACCGACGACGACGTGCCCGTGCTGCAAGAGATGCTTCAAAAAAACATAGAACTCGAAATACGACAAGTGCCGACGGATAGCAAGCAGAAGGTGGAGAGTCTACTCGATAAATAAATAACAAAAAAAATCACCTCTTAAATATCCCGTCGTGCTCGTCTCCTTCATCCTCATCACGCTCATCGCCATGTTTGGCCATTCCGAAGATTTTCTCGGTACCACGTTGCTCAGCCGGCCACTGGTGTTGGGGCCGCTGGTCGGTTTGGTGTTGGGTGATCTTTCGCAAGGTGTGGTTATCGGGGCCACGCTGGAGCTCATCTTTATGGGCAACATCAAAGTGGGCGCAGCGATTCCGCCCGATGTGATCACGGGCGGTGTGTTGAGTACGGCCTTCGCGATTATATCAGGCAAAGGACCTTCCATTGCCATGGCTTTGGCGGTGCCCATCTCCATACTGGCCGAGATGGCCATCAGCGGGTTGTTTGTGTTCCGGGCCGTATTCAACAAACGCTTTACCGTCTACGCGGAAGAAGGCGATTATCAAAAACTACAACGGCTGCACGTGCTATCGGGGATATTAAAACCATTGCTGATGGGAGTTATCACGTTCACCGCCCTTCTGTTAGGAGCTGATGTGATGAAATCATTTCTCGACAGCATTCCTCCTTGGGTAAACGACGGACTAAAGGTCGCCGCCAACATGCTGCCTGCCCTTGGCTTTGCTTTGTTACTCAACCTGATGTTCAATAAAAAGGTGGCTCCGTATTTCTTCCTCGGATTTGTGCTGACGAGCTATTTGAAGCTTCCGGTCATCGCCATCGGTGCGTTGGGGGTGATCGTCGCGCTCATCATTACCGACATCACCCACAAGTCTGCTCCCACAGACGATGATGCCGACGAAGGCGAAAGTCCCGTTGAGCCTGCGCCTGAACTTCCAAAGAAAACCATACGAAGTTTATTTTTCCGGTCGCTGGCGTTAGAAGCCAATTTCAATTTCGAGACCTGGCAAAACAGTGGGTTTGCTTTTTCCATGATTCCCGTGTTGAAAAAATTATACACCACCAAGCAAAGCATGTCGGCCGCCTTAACGCGTCACCTGCAATTTTTCAACACGAGTCCGTATGGCTCAACATTGATCCTTGGCATCACCGCAGCGATGGAAGCGCGGAAAAGTAAGTCGGAAGATTTTGATGAAGAGTCCATCAACGCCGTGAAGACCGGTCTCATGGGACCGTTGGCCGGCGTGTTCGATTCGTTGTTCTGGGGTACGTTTAAAGTTATCGCTGCCGGCGTGGGCGCCTCGCTGGCCATCAAAGGGAATGTGCTGGGGCCGATCTTGTTTTTGCTGATCTTTAATGTGCCGCATTTAGTGCTGCGCTACCAGCTCACGTTCATCGGCTACAACACCGGCACACGCTTCCTCCAAAACCTGGCCAAGACCAATGTGATGGACAAGCTCACGGTAGGCTCCTCCATCCTCGGACTCATGGTCATCGGCGCGATGACGGCCACGCTGATGAACATTACCACGCCCATCACCTTAGGCAGCGACGACACGGCCACCACCCTGCAATCCATACTGGATCAGATCGTGCCCAACATCATCCCGCTGGGGCTTACCTTTCTCACGTTTTACTTTGTAAAGAAAAACATGAAGCCCACGTGGTTGTTACTCGGTTTGCTGGTCGCTGGATTTTTGGGCAGTATCCTCCACATTCTGGCTTAATCCAATAACTACATGAAAGGCATCGGCGCTTCACCGGGTATCGCAATAGGAAAGGCAGTGGTCGTGGAAAAAAAACAGCCGCGGCTCACCGGTGTGATCCTGCAGGGCGAAAGTGATGTACAACAGGAAGTACAGCGATTCGAACAGGCAGTGACCTCGGCTGTAGCGGAAGTGAAAGCGGTGATCGATACGCTTCCTGCTGACGATGGCTCCACCGAAGTGCTGGAGATCCAGATCGAATTGCTCCAGGACGAACAGATCATCTCCGACGTAGTCGAAAAGATTACTTCGGAACACAGAAACGCCAACGATGCGGTGATGGAAGTGATCGCCGCCGCTGTGACCACCTTGCACAATCTGGACGACGCCTATCTCCGCGAGCGGGCGATGGACGTGGAAGAAGCCGGCAACCGGATTCTGATGGAACTCGATCCCACGCTGAAACCCAGCGATCTTATCGTGGCCGAAAACACCGTGCTTGTCGGTGAAGACATCACCCCAATGGATATCCTTTCCGTGGACATCACCAAAGTGATCGGGCTGGTGACACGAACCGGAGGCAAAACGTCGCATGCCGCTATCGTGGCAAAGGCCAGGGGTATACCGGCGGTAGTGGGATGTGGCGACGCACTCGCATCCGTAAAGAACAACGATATCCTCATTGTCGATGGTGGCGAGGGCGCGTTGGTGGTGAACCCGACGCCCGAAATGCTGCATGAATACACAGCGAAGAAAAAAGAATTCACTAGTCAGGCAAATGCCTTAGGCGCTTTGAAGGACACCGTAGCCGTAACTACCGACGGCGTGCGTGTCAAATTGATGGCCAACATTTCGAATGCTGCAGACCTGGAAGCATCCTTTGCCTTTGGCGCAGAGGGGAGTGGACTGCTTCGCACGGAGCTGCTTTTCATGGGCCGCACGACGCTGCCAAGCGAAGAAGAGCAATTTGAGTTCTATAAAAACGCAGCGCTGCAAGCCAAGCAAAAACCCGTCATCGTGCGAACGCTCGATATCGGTGGCGACAAGCCCCTGCCCTATCTTCATTTGCCCGCTGAACAAAATCCTTTCCTGGGCTATCGCGCCATTCGCATCTGCCTGGACCGGCAAGATATTTTTGTCACGCAACTACGGGCCATTCTTCGCGCCAGTGCGTTCGGCGATCTGAAGATCATGTTCCCCATGATCAGCAACGTTTCTGAAATAGAACAAGCGAAAGCCATCTTAGAGAATGTGAAAGCAGCGCTGCGATCGACGGCCACGCCCTTCAACGCGGCGATCGAGGTGGGCATCATGATCGAAATCCCCTCGGCGGCCGTCATGGCTGATCTCTTGGCGCGCGAGGTTGACTTCTTTAGCATCGGCACAAACGATCTTTGCCAATATACGCTGGCGGTGGACCGGATGAATGAACAGGTGAAACATCTGTACGATCCTTTCAACCCCGGTGTGCTGCGGCTGATCCAAAATGTGATCGAACAAGGAAACAAGCACCATCATCACATGGGCATGTGCGGCGAGATGGCCGGCGATGTAACGGCGACGCTATTGCTTTTGGGGATGGGCTTGAGGGAATTTTCGATGAGTGCAGCGTCGATCCCGTACGTAAAGAACCTGATCCTGAACACCAGCATCACCGCCGCCCAGGAAATATGCCGAAAGGCGATGTCGATGCGCAGCGCTTCCGAGATTACCCAATATCTACAAGCAGTAACGAAACAATGATAACACACGATTACCTGATCACCTCGGCCGAAGGCCTCCATGCCCGCCCGGCGACCAACCTGATCCGGCTGGCCAAAAAATACAAGTCGATCACCAGCCTGAAAAAAGGTGAGAAGACGGTGAAGCTCAATAGCATGTTGAACATCCTGTCGCTGGCGCTAAAGGGTGGCGACACCGTTACGCTGATCGTGGAAGGCGAAGATGAAACCGAGGCCGCCGCCGCGATCGAGACATTTTTTAAAGAGGAGTTGAAGAATTTATAAAGCACTTTTCAAAATTCAGTATCATGAAGATCACGATCACGAAAGACGAACACGAATTTGACGTCACTGCCGCATGGCGCATCATTGCCCAAATGCTGGAGAAGCCTAACGCTGTGATCGGCTTGTCCACCGGGCAAACCACCATCAACATGCACGCCGTGGTCTCGGCCATTCACAAACAATATCCCTTCGATGTGTCGCGCATCACACTTTTCAATGTGGACGAACTCACCAATCTTCCGCGCGAATATGCAGGCAGTTGCTACACCATGATCCTGAATCAACTCGCCGGCCCCCTGGGCATCCCGGACGAAAATTTTATCATGCCCCCTACGATGTCGGATGATTTTGAAGCGGAGGCGCGACTGTTCGAACAACGGCTGGCCGAGCGCGGTGGCGCCGATCTTCAAATGCTGGGCATCGGTGCCAACGGGCATATCGGCATTAATCAGCCGGGCACTCCCTTTGAAAGCGAGACGTGGGTGTCGCCCATGGATCCCGACTTTGAAGCGCGCGTGCGCCGCGAAACCCAAGTGCCGCTCGAAACCGTGTTGGGAGGATTGACCCGTGGCATAAAAAATATTATGTACACGCGTAAACTTATCCTGGTGGCCAAAGGCGCACACAAGGCCGACATTATTGAGCAAGCCATTCTCGGCCCCGTCACAACGGACATACCGGCCTCGGTTGTGCAGCTTCATCCCAACTGCGAGATCCTTTTAGATGCAGCCGCCGGAAAGAAACTGGTCGGAAAATTTAATTCCTAGCGCTTCACCACCACCGGCTGCGCTTTGTCGCCGGGCAAAGGAACGCAAAGCGAAACGTCGGGAGGAACTTTTATCCCTTTCGCAACGGCGGCTTTTGCCTTTGAAGGTTTGCTTCCGATGATCGGATTGCTTTCGAAAAACCCAAAAGGTGCCAACGTGAAGCCCAGGGTATGCGTGTTCATAATGGGCCATTCCTCGGGTCGCACGACGTGGGTGATGCCCAGGTTATACCAGAGCACGACATCTTTACCCACGAGATCTTCCTTGTCGCTTGTCCATTGGGTGATGCCGTCTTTTATGGCTCTTGAGTTAGGATACTCGCCTGCGGGGTGTGCTTCATTTTCCTTGTAGGCTGTCACCCAAACCTGGCGCTCCAGGAAGTCGGCCATCTTTCTTGGGCCCGAGCCGGTTCCTGCATACGGCATGGCGTTGGAGCCTGGCATGATCATGTAACTTTTCATTTGTCCCAACGCGTTCACCGTTTTGGAGTCGGCGATCATCCAGTGACGATTGCTGGACGGGTTCAGGTTGCGTTGGCCTTCTCCTTCGTTCCGGATCAGCGAGGTCTGTTTTGCAAAGGCATTGCCATAGGGATTTGTCTTCGACGGCGGCACGGCCACGGTGTTCATCTCTTCTACCAGGTTCTCGGTTCCGTCGACATCCAGGTCCAGCCGGAATGAAAAGAAGTGCTGGTGATTCACGGCTTCCACGTGGGGCGCGACGAGGGTGCCGTAATAATTTCCATTAAAGGTTTCGTCGGGTCCTCCGGGCAGATCGCTGGTGCGGTTCACGCCCTTGATGCCGACAATGCCCGTGAGCTCTGCTTTGAGATCGATGGTGCCGTCTTCGTGAAAGATCCATTTCAAGCCATAGTCATAGTTCCACACCCGCGTAAAATATTTGACCACGAGATTGCGCGCTTCGTGCGAGAAGCGGCCGTGGCGGGTGATGGGACCTCCGTATTCTTCATACACGGCGATCACGCTGTCGAGCTTCATGGGCTCAC
Source organism: Chryseolinea soli (assembly GCF_003589925.1). NCBI lineage: Bacteria > Pseudomonadati > Bacteroidota > Cytophagia > Cytophagales > Fulvivirgaceae > Chryseolinea > Chryseolinea soli. The sequence continues at coordinate 1,125,598 of NZ_CP032382.1, forward strand.
CGCGCTCGTCGTGAAAGAAGGTGGACAGGAATTTTGAATTCATCGGAACATCTGCCCCGGCCTTCAGACCATTCATCACTTTGGGATCGCCTTGTCCCATGCGGTAGGCTCCCACGTCGTAGTAGTTCCAGGCAGCGTGGGTCATGTCGGTGGATCCGTAGGGAACATACATCTCCGCTACGGAAGCACGGTAAAGCACCGGCCGGAGTGTGCCGTTGTCGTTGAACTTCGCATCGCGTATCACCAACCCCTCGCGATTGTCGATGCCCACGCGGAACGTCCAACTATTGCTTTTTATCTCGTAGCCTTCGATGGTGAAGCTTGTTCCTTCCGGCTGGCTGATCTGCAGTGGCTTTGTTTTAGGAGCGATCACGGTGTCCACGGCAGGATCGAAATAGCCGATATCTTCCGGTTTGTAATATCCCTTACCACCATCATCCAAAACTTTGAGAACTTTTTGCGTGGTGAGGTCCACATAGGCCACGAGCCCATCGATCAAAAGCTCATGATATTTCTTGTTGATATATTGCGGTGTGCAGATCATTTCACGATGATCGGCCGGCGCCATGCCCATCTCGCCGGCAAACACATAAGAAGTTTTGATGGAGTCGGGATGGATGTTGCGTTTTTTCAATCCCGCCATCCACGTCGCGTCGCTTTTAAGAAGCTTATCTACCAACGTATCGCCTGCCATTCCACCGGCAGTGACACCCGCCATGTATTCGAATGACTTTACTTTTTTTGCCGTGAGATCAACCACCGCTTCGAAGGTCTTGTTGGTGTTCCAATCATACAGCACAGCAAATGCCTGCCGTTGAAAAGCATCGCCGGGTTTGTAGTTTAGCATGTCGGCCTTGGCCGGTTCCTTCAGGTTGATCACAAAGAAACGATAGGTCGTGTCGATTTTCTTTTCTGCGAGCAGCACTTGCTTCACGGTCCTGATCTCGTTTTCGCCGAGGGGATCGAACGGGTGAGGGAGTGGTGCTGCCGTGGATTCCATGGCTTCGGCCTGGGCTTTCTTTCCCGCACAACGGGTCAGTAGAACAAGAATGGAAAGTAGAGGGATCAGGAAGATAAGGCCGTAACGCGTTTTCATAGGTGGGGACAGGATTTTCAGGTTCACATGAATTTAAAGGAATCTTGATGGAAAAACACGTGGGGATACGATGATGGAGGAATAATTTTTATGGCAACGGTTGAAGGGAGGATTGGGGTGGGGTGGGGATTGTGATGTGTGAAAAACACACGGAGGAGTCAGGAGTCAGGAGCCAGAAGCCAGGAGCCAGGAGTTGGTAGTCGGTGTTCATTTTTTTTATCGTGCGGTAGTGACGAATCACACAACCGTTGCTTAGGTCAGGGCTAAAAGATAAAAATCAGCTTATATCTGATCCGGCCAACCATTTTACATACATTTACGTAATTAATAACCGGGGATGAGCAATATTTCGAATGTCTCATTTAAAATAGCGGCGCTATGAAGCCAGGTGATATCCGTCCACCGCGTTGGGCAACGCGACTGCTTCATTGGTATTGCCGGCCCGAGATCGTTGAGGATCTGGAAGGTGATCTCAATGAATATTTTCAGCGGCATGCGGGATCAAAGGGGATACGGAGGGCCAAGCTGATCTACGTCATCGATGTTTTCAAGTTTTTCAGATCGTATACGGTTCGTAAACCAACTTTTGTAGACCTTTTAATTCAGTGGATCATGATCGGCAGCTACATCAAAACCTCTGGCCGTAGTATTGTGCGGCATAAATTATTCTCTGCGATCAATATCGCCGGACTTGCCGTGAGCATGTCGGTGGGGTTGGTGGTGATCGTTTTCATTTCCGACCTGATGTCGTATGACATGTTTCATGAAAGGCGGGATAGGATATACCGCCTGATCACTACGAACGGTACGATGGATTGTGCATCAACCTCCGTGGTCGCCGGAAAAAAGATCGACGAAACCGTATCGGGTATCGAAGCGCTCACCCTTCTTCGCCGCGGGTTTGGTGGTGATGTTACGGTAGGCCAGGCTACTTTGCCCATCGGAGGTTTATGGGCCGACGCATCTTTCTTTGAGGTTTTTACTTTTCCCTTACTCTATGGCGACCCCGCCACGGCCCTGAAAGAGCCCTACTCTTTGGTGTTGACGGAGCAGTCGGCCAAGAAAATATTCGGCGTGACCGATGTGCTGGGCCGATCGGTGAAAATGGATACACTCAATTATGTTATCACCGGTGTGTTGAAAGATATTCCTAAAATGTCGCACCTGCGCTTTGAATCGCTCGCTTCGTTTTCTACCATAGAATTGCAAAAGCCGGATACGGATGGAGGTTTTATGAGCTGGGGCAGCATCTATATGAACTACGTTTACATGGTCCTCCAAAAAGGTACCGACCCCTCCGTTTTGCAAACCAGCCTCGATAAGATAAGCACGGCCGAAAATAAAAATCTGCCCGACTCAAAAATATCCCTTTCGCTTCAGCCTCTTGCTGACATTGCGATCGGAAAAAGCCTGGTTAATCAGATCGGACCGGTCATGAATGCAGCAGCGATATGGACACTGGCCGGACTCGCCGGCGTGGTGATCCTCTCCGCATGCTTCAACTACACAAATCTTTCCGTGGCCCGGGCGTTCAGGCGCTCACGCGAAGTAGGCATTCGCAAAATTATCGGTGCCGGAAAAGGTCATGTAGCAGGACAGTTCCTGATGGAGTCCGTGATCATTTCATTGATGGCCCTGGTGGTCTCATTTCTTTTGTTCTTGTTTTTGCGGACGCAATTCATTTCACTCCATAGTTTTATTGAAAATCTTGCGAACCTAAAGCTTTCACCCGGAATTGTTCTCAGCTTTATTGCATTCGCGATCGCCGTGGGCATCATGGCCGGGATCATTCCTGCGCTGCTATTCTCGCGAATCAACCCCAACAGAGTCTTGAAGGATGCGTCGTCGCTGAAACTCTTCCGCCATGTGAACCTGCGCAAAGGATTGATCGTGGTGCAATACGTTTTTTCGTTGATCTTCATCACGTCAACCCTGGTGGGCTACAAACAGTACAAAAGTTTTCTGGCGTTTGATCTGGGGTTCACCACGGAGAACATTCTGAACATCAACCTCCAGGGAAACAAGGCCGATGTGGTCATAAAAGAATTGAAGGAGATTCCCGAGGTGGAAGCGGCCTCGCAGTCGCTCATCGTCATGAGCCTGGGGCAAATCTATGGCTTGCCCCTGAAGTATGAAAAGACGAACGACTCTGCCAATGTATGGCTGAATATTATCAACGAGCAGTATTTGCCACTTCACCACCACACGCTTCTAGCGGGGAAGAATTTCACGCCAAAACCGGAAGGCGCCGTGGAAAGCGAGACCATTGTGAATGAACGCCTCTTGAAGCGATTCAACATTGCGAACGGCGATCCGACCAAAGCTATTGGCGAGGAAGTGACGATCGGTGGCCATAAATTGACGATCGTGGGTGTGGTAAAGGATTTTCACTACGAGACGGTAGAAGACAGTATCGAACCCATGGCCTTCCGTTATTTTGCAAATACGAACTATGGCTATGTGAACGTAAAAATCAACAACCATGACTTGCTGGCCACACGCGCTCGGATCGAAGCGGCTTGGCGAAAAGTGGACAAGGTTCATCCGCTGGACGCAAAGTTTTATGACGACCAGATCGAGCAGGCCTACGGTGCGTTTTCCATGATGTTGAAGGTGATCGGCTTCCTGGCGTTTCTAGCCGTTTGCATTTCGTCGATGGGCCTGTTTGGAATGGTGGTGTTCACGACCGAGACGCGGCTGAAAGAGATCAGCATACGCAAGGTGTTGGGTGCAAGCGAAAGTAAATTGATCTTCCTGCTCAGCAAAGGATTTATCCTGTTGCTCAGCATCGCTGCCGGCGTTGCCCTTCCCGTCACCTATCTGTTCTTCGACAAGGTGGTGTTAGCCAACTTCGTCTATCACGATCCGATCGGCTGGCCTGAGATGGTGATCGGGTTTCTATCCGTCATGACCATTGCTTTTCTGATGGTCGGCTCACAGACGTTCAAGGTGGCGCGGTCAAATCCTGCCGAGGTGTTGAAGCGGGAGTAAGTCCACTTTTTCAGAAGTCAGTTATCGGTATCAATAGGTTCCGATTTCTACCGGGGCTTCATTGAACACTTCCACCAGCCTGTTCCTCCACTGGTCAAGTTCCCGATCGCGCATGGCGGGCGATTGCCGGGCGGGGCCATAAATGATCTGCGGCCGCAATACATGGAACCCCGTGAACCGCAACATACCCCGGTGGATGGGCTTGAGCATGTTGTGGATATCACCCTGAAGCCCGCCTTTCAAATACGCTTCTTCACGACCACCCGTCGTTAGCGAAAGCAAGGCTTTTTTATTCTTGAATACCCCTTGTTCATAAAGTCTGCCCTCGCCATAGAAACGCCCCATCGCAAAAACACGATCAACCCAACCCTTCAGGATGCCCGGCACGCTGAACCACCAAAGTGGAAATTGCCAGATCATGAGATCGCACCACTCCACTTTCTGTTGCTCGCTCTCGATGTCGGCGGCAAAGCTGCCCGTCGCGGTGGCGTGAAGTTCTTCCAACTGCTGTTTGTAGAATGTCGTATTTTGTAGCTTCGTAAAATTGCCTTGGTCGGATACGGGATTGAAACGCATAGCATAGAGGTTGGAAGTTTTCACTTCATGACCCGCCGCCCGGAGGGTTTCAATTGCCGTCGTAAACATGGCGGCGTTCATACTTTGTGGTTCGGGATGTGCCAGGACGATCAATATGTTCATAATAGTTTCCAGTTTTTTTTAAGGGCCGAACAAAATTATGGCCGTATGGGTTATCCGTGGCAGGGCACAGCCGATTGTGCGGAGCACACAAAAATGTAAGCGTAAAAAAACATGGGAAAACGTAAATCAACCTCTACCAACAATCTCAACCGCGAAACGCTGATCGATTTCTGCGGTATGGTCTACGCTGTCGATATCTTAGGCGGACGATGGAAGCTGCTCATTTTGTACAAACTCGACGGCAGGACCTTGCGTTTTAGTGAGCTGAAGAAGCTCCTGCCGAACGTCTCCGACCGCATGCTCACGCTGCACCTGCAGGAATTGGAAAAGAACGGCCTCGTGATCCGAACCGTCCATGCGGAAGTGCCGGTCAGAGTGGAGTACCGCCTGTCGGAGAGCGCCCGGCAGCTGGCGCCGATCTGGAAACAACTGGAGCACTGGGGCCATGCCCATAGGGAAACCATGGAAAAAGAAGGAAAACTTTCTTTGGCCGTTCAGGCTTAATCTTCACTTAAAAAGTTTTTAGCAGATACTAGATTAACTCCCCCCATTAAAGTCCGGTACCCGGATCTTTCTGATCAAAACCGAAAAAAGTATAAGGAATCTCCGAAATCGTATAAATCCGTTGTCGTCTTTGTGATCAACTTTGTAATGTCATATTAACGAATGCAAAATGAACACAACAACAAAAAAAATCGCTTTAGTAACCGGCGGAAGCCGCGGATTAGGAAAAGACATGGCCCTGAGCCTTGCCCGGAAGGGCAATGACGTGATCGTTACGTACAACTCCAAAAAGGAAGAGGCGCTCCAGGTAGTAGCCGCGATCGAACAGATCGGCCAGCGCGCCGCGGCGTTGCAACTGAGCGCCGGAAACGTGTCAGGCTTCGGGCCTTTTTTTGCAGCCTTACAAACCACTTTGAAAAACACATTTGGCGCAGAGCGTTTTGATTTTTTGATCAACAACGCAGGGCATGGCATCTCGGTACCATCGTTGGCCGCGACCACGGAGGAACAATTTGATGAACTCATGAATGTGCATTTAAAGGGCGTGTTCTTTCTCACCCAAAAAGCCCTGCCCTACCTGAACGATGGAGGTGCAATCGTGAACCTCTCCAGTGGGCTGACGCGTTTCACGCACCCGGGCAGCGGCGCCTACGCCAGCATGAAGTCGGCCGTTGAAACGCTCACCAAGTATATGGCCAAAGAATTGGGCTCGCGCTTCATTCGCGCCAACATCGTGGCACCGGGTGCGATCGCCACAGACTTTAACGGCGGACGCCTGAGAGAAACACCGCAGGTGCAGGAGTTTATAAAATCCATTACCGCGCTTCCGCGGATCGGACAAGCCGATGACATTGGCAGTGTGGTCGCGTTTTTATGTTCAGACGATGCCAAGTGGGTCAACGGACAGCGCATTGAAGTTTCCGGTGGCATGTACCTGTGATTCCCACCTTCTAACCCAAAACACAGAGCAGTATGAAACACAAAGTAGTGGTTATCGGCGCAAGCGGCACCCTCGGCAAAGCCCTGACAAATGCACTGGTGGAAGGTGGTCATGAAGTCGTTCGTGTCTCTCGTTCCGCCGGTGACTACCGGGCAGACATTCAACACAAACAAAGCCTGGACATCTTGTTTAAAGCAATCGGCCCATTCGATGCCGTGGCCAACGCAGCAGGCGATGTGGTGGCCGGACCCCTCGAACAATTGACGGACGAGAACTATGCTTTCGCCCTGGGCAATAAATTGATGGGACAGATCAATGTCGTGCGGGCGGCACTTCCTTATATCGCCGACAAAGGCTCCTTCGCGTTGGTGTCCGGCGTATTGACCGACGAGCCGATACTGGGAGGCACCCTGGGCACGGTGGTGAACGGAGGTGTAGAAGGTTTTGTAAAAGCGGCGGCACACGAGTTGCCGCGCGGCATCCGCATCAATTGCATCAGTCCCACGGTGCTCACGGAGTCTGTGGCCTATCACCCATATTTTCCAGGATTCATTCCGGTGGACGGCTGGAAAGTGGCGAAGGCTTATGAGCGGGCTTTGTTTGGGGTGATCAACGGCCGCATCATCCGGGTATAATGCCGCGACGCATCCGCAATGGTTGGGCGATGCAGCGCCTCGTGACCCAGCTTCGCCCGGTTGACTTTACATTTTTCATATCTTTATCCTGAGCATCATGTCAAACGCATTTGTCGATATCGAAACCATTTCTGATCTGCACAAGCTATACAGTTGCGCCGGACCGAAGCACCCGCTTGTGTCGTTCATTGATTTGAAAGAAATCAGCAGGGACAACTTTCGTGAAGAAGAAACCGCCTACCGGCTTGGGTTTTATGCGGTCTATCTGAAGCAACAGAAGGGCACCATGAAATATGGGAAGTCGCACTATGACTTCGACGAGGGCACCGTCGTGTTTACCGCGCCCGGTCAAGCCATTTCTACTACGCGTCATATTTCATATAATGAAGGTTGGGGTTTGTTTTTTCACGCCGACTTGTTGTATCGAACGGACCTGGGAAGAAAGATCCACCAGTATTCCTTTTTTCACTACGACGTCAACGAAGCGCTGCACATTTCGGATGAGGAAAGGGCGACGCTGCGGGATTGCGCCGAAAAAATTAAAAAGGAATACTCCCAAAACATCGACAAACATTCGCAGGGACTCATTATAAACAACATCGAGCTCCTGCTCAACTACTGCGACCGGTTTTACGATCGGCAATTTATCACCCGCGCAAAAGTGAGCAATGACATCGTGCAGCAGTTCGAGCGATCGTTGGTGGACTATTTCGCCCAGGATTCGCTCATCGAGGCGGGCTTGCCGGATGTAAAGTTTTTTGCATCTCAATTGAATCTGTCGCCCAGCTATTTGTCGGATCTATTAAAAAGGTATACGGGGAAAACTACGCAAGAGCATATTCACTTGCAGTTGGTGGAGAAGGCCAAATCGCTGTTGTGGAGTTCGGATAAATCGATCAGCGAGATTGCTTATGAACTTGGGTTTGAGCATCCTTCTCATTTCACGAAGATCTTTAAGTCTAAGTTGGGGAAGTCGCCAAAGGAGTTCAGGCATTTGAACTAGCCTGCTTTCGCTGAGGCAGCTTCGGCGGGCGCGGCCCTGGTTTTGGTTTTTAATAATCTTTACCGCTCTTTGGAGGTTATCTTCAGCGGGGACAACTATAATCGCCTTCCTGCGTTCAGAGGTGAATGAGTACTGCTGACAAACAGATTAGCGCTGCGGTCGCCCTGGTCGCTTTGATTCACGCCGCCATCCTGATTACCGCGTTGGTTTCTCCTGGCCTTGGCGCGATCGTGTATCTGAATTTAATCGTAAGTGTGTCCCTGCTGTTGTATTGGGTGCAAAAACAGATCCGGATTCAACAACATGTTGTTGAGCTTCGCGAGGTCGTTGCACTAGCCTTTGAAACAGCGGTGGCAGGTTGCTCGATCTATGCATTGACCGGAACGCCGGCAAGGTGGCTTTGGGTCACGCACGTTGTCATTTCTGGAGTCCACTTTCTGGCGGTCCTGGCGTTTTTTATTTTTATGCTCACTTTCAGGATAAAGAAGCTATTCTAGATCAAACGTTTTAAACGCCCGAACTGATCCGCTTCCTTAAAATGTCTCATCCCATTGTACGATATAATGTTCCGCCTGACGGTCATACCGGATCATCATGGCCTTGACAGCATCGGGAACGACGGCCTCCTCGTAATTCTCCCCGGCAAACTGCCGGATGGACGCTAGTTTTTCCCATCGCGTTATGATCAAAAATGCTGTCCCTTCCTTTGTTTCCTGGCTAAGAATGGAGAGCCCTTTAAATCCTGAGATCGTTTTTAATCCGGGGAGCGTTTCCTCTTTGAGATGCTGAATGTAGTGACCCGCCTTTTCCCGATTCGCAATCCCCTTCCAATGTCTCTCCACCATAGTCGTAATGTTATGTTACCCTGTACATTATTTATAGCCAGCAGAAATTAAAATCAATCAAACCGCTACAAGATCATAGCGTTGTTCTTTAAGCCTTTTACCGAATGCCATGGATTCTTTTTCTTCCGTTAATCTAAATCCTTCTCTCTTATAAAGAGACGCCGCGGCGGGCAGTTCATCGGTAGTCCAAAGATAAGAAGACGTGTAGTTACAGGCCCGCAGGAAATCCATATACAGCGACATCATTTTTTTCCCAAGCCCGATTCCCCGGTATTCGGCTTCCAGATAAAAGTAACGGAGTTGCGCCACCCTATTTTCGCGGTGCATGAGCAAAAGAAATCCTACGATGCGATGATCATGTTCCGCAATCCATACCCTGTCTTTGGAGGGATCGTAAGCCTTATGGAATTCATACATCCCCCCGGCTACATAGGACTCAAACGACACGCCGTATCCATATTCATCACCATAAAGTTTACCATGCCGGTAGATGATATAGCCCAGGTCGCCGGGTTGAAGGGTTGTGCGAATCGATACGTCATCTACGTTGATTTTTCCTTTCATAGCGGATCTATTTTGGTGTTAGTATTCTTTTAATTTCAGCCATGCTCACCCGGAGCAGCGTGAGATCTTTTTCCGGGATCTCTTTCAGGATCGACTTCACCTGGTCGTTGGAGGCTTTGTCCAGCCGTTGAAATTCCTTCTTCCCATCGGACGTAAGGTTCAGGAACACCACGCGCGTATCCTGAGAAGAACGTTGGCGGCTTATGAACTTTCTTTTTTCAAATTGTCGCAGCACCCTGCTCAGGTATCCTTTGTCGATGGACAGCGTCTGGATGAGGTCACTGGCGGTTTGATCCTTACCATGATATAACTCATACATGATCCGGCCTTCCGCCAGGGTATAGTTACTGTTCAGAATATGCCGGTCCAGCAATCCAATCACCGAAGTATAGAAACGGTTAAAGGAGCGAAATTCTTCGATGGGTTTGTTATTATTCATGAAACGAAGATATGTTATTTTAGTTGACTTAGTCAACTAAAATTATAAAAAAACATTATCGCATAGTCTGCATGGCAGTACTTAATTTGTCCCGCGGCGCGCCCACCGTTGCAACTCTTTACTTTTAGTATTATTTTTAGTTAACCCCCCAACCCCTATGTGCCGAGGCCTGCTATGGTTGCTGCTGGTTGCGTTGTCACATCAAGCATGGGCGCAACCCTATGACAGTCTCTTGACTGCCCTCCAAAGGTCAAAGACCGACACCTTGACCATTCATCTTTATCACCAGCTTGCCGGAAAAACCACCCCCGAAAATGTGGATCGTGCCCTGGTGTATGAAGACTCGGCTTTGCACATTGCCAAAAGAATAAAGAGTCCCAAACATATTTCCATTACGCTCACCAACATCGGTTCCATCTACCGGAACCGGAGCGAGTATACAAAGGCGTGTTCCTATTTTAAGGAAGCGGTAAATGCCTCACCCCCCTTGTCCCCCTGGCTGGCCGACACCTACCTGGAGGCAGGCATTTCATTGCTTCGCATCACCGAACTCGATTCGGCGATGCAAATTCTCCAGCAAGGCGTTTCTCTTGTTCAGCAACATCCAAATGGCTCTGTCGAAGCCGCGCTTTACAACGCCATGGGAAATGTGAAGCGGGAACAAAATCAGTACAAAGAAGCGAGCGCTTTGTACTTTCAGTCACTGAAGTTGTTCGAGGCGCAAAAAGATCTCAAGGGGCAAACACAGGCGCTCTCCAACATCAGCAACATCCACAACCTGATCGGCGATGTCGACAAGGCTTTGGAGTATGCAAAACAGAGTCTGGAAACGGCAAAGATGGCCGGCATCAAAAGTTCGATCGCCTACTCCTACCGTCTTTTGGGGCGTATTTATCGAAATCAAAAAAAACCTGATGAGGCCCTGAAAGCCTACGATGAGGCCATTCATATGTACACCGAGCTGCAAGCCCGTCGTGAAATCGGCGAGACGGAATTAAGCATCGGAAATATTCAGTATGACAAGGGAAGCTTTCCCGAAGCCATCCTGCATTATAAACACTCGTTGTCCGTAGGAAAATCCCTTTCCGACACCTTCATGACCGCCTTTGCGCATCTCAATACAGCAAACGCTTTGCTGATGACCAAGGACTACCGCCACGCCGAAGCCTACATCGACACGGCCATTGTGCTGGCTGAAAAGAAAAATCTTGTCAACATCCGGATGGATTCCTATGCGCTGCGCAGCGAGATCTACGAAGCCGAGGGAAACTACAAACTGAGCCTGTCCAATTACAGGACATATATCAACATCCGCGACAGCGTGGAACGCGAACAACACCGGCAGGAAGCAAAAGAAATCGAAGCGAAGTTCCAAAGCGAAAAGAAAGATGATGCGATACAATTGTTGAATGCCGAGAATGCGCTGAAAGCCAATCAGCAAAGCTATCTGCTGGTGATCCTTGTGCTGCTCCTGGTGTTGGCGATCATTCTGTACAGCCGTTACCAGGTGAAATTGAAAGCAAACGAAAAACTGAAAGAGCTCGACCTGGTCAAGTCGAAATTCTTCACCAACATTTCGCACGAATTCAGAACACCCCTCAGCCTCATCCTCGGTCCCCTGGAAAAGAAACTCTCCAACGGGGATCATGGCGCGGAAATGGAAAGCTTCAAACTCATGCATCGCAATGCGCGGAGACTGCAGCATCTGATCAACCAGTTGTTGGACTTGTCGCGGCTTGAATCGGGTAACATGGAATTGCATTTGGAAGTGAGCGACCTGGCACAAACCCTCCGGTATATCGGAAGCAGTTTCTCTTCGCTTGCCGAACGGAAGGGCATTTTTTACACTCAGCATATTCCCGAAGTTTTCACGGGTTGTTATGATCGCGACAAGGTTGAAAAAATTGTCAACAACCTGCTCTCGAATGCCTTCAAGTTTACACCCGAAGGCGGTCTGGTGAATTTCAGGGCAGAGGTAATGAATGGCTTGTTGACCATCGAAGTAAAGGACTCCGGCATTGGCATCCCCCAGGATCAGCAAAAAAATATCTTTAACCGCTTCTACCAGGTAGACGATTCCGCGACGCGTTCATCCGAGGGCAGCGGCGTGGGACTGTCGCTCGCCAAAGAATTGGCAGAGTTCCACCGGGGCAAACTTTCAGTAACCAGCAGCGAAGGCATTGGCAGCGTGTTTACGGTCGTTATCCCGGTGACACGCGAAACCTTCGCCGGAGTCCCTGTAAAAGAACCGCTGCTCGTGAACGATCCACCGGCTACATCCGGCGAACTGGCACTTCCTGTGCTCGCTATTCATGGCGATGAATCGAAGCCGTTCGTATTGATTGCAGAAGACAATCCGGATATGCAAAAGTTTGTCGTTGAACTTTTGCAGGATCGCTACCGGACCCTCTCCGTTTTAAATGGTGTTGAAGCTTATGACCGCGCGCAGGCTCTTGTTCCCGACCTGGTGATCAGCGACTGGATGATGCCCGGCATGGATGGGCGCACGCTATGCGAAAAGCTTAAGACGACAGAAGCCACCAGCCATATTCCCGTGCTCATGCTCACAGCACGGGCCGATCAGTCCAGTAAACTGGAAGGCCTGGAAACCGGTGCCGACGATTACCTCATAAAACCTTTCGACACCGGTGAACTTGTGACCCGGATCCATAACCTGATCGAACAACGCAAAAAGCTGCGCCAGCTTTTTAGCCGTGAATTGATCCTGCAGCCAAAACAGATCGCCCTGCCTTCCCGGGATGCCGACTTTCTATTGCGGCTCCACGCGCTGGTGGAAGAAAAATACGAACATCCCGATTTCAGTGTCGAGGAGCTCTGTCTGGAAATCGGCATGAGCCGCATGCAGTTGCATCGCAAGGTTAAAGCCCTGACCGACCAATCCCCTGGCGAGTTTTTAAGAATTTTCAGACTTGAGCGTGCCAAGCAATTGCTTACCGATACCGGATTGCAGGTGAGCGAAGTTTGTCTAAAAGTCGGGTACAACAACCTCTCAAATTTCTCAAAGATCTTCAGGGAGTATGCCGGTGTCACGCCGAGCGAATTTCTGGCAGAGACCAAAAAATGATATTCCGACCCGCAAATCAAATCTGATGCATCGTCGGGCGGGAGTATTTGCATCACGCCCACCATCCGCCTCCCTGACAATCGGGGGGCAGCCCTGTAAAAACTTGTAAATGTTACAAACCCGTCGATCTTCGGTACAATCCCGGTAGCCGCAAAATGTGACAGCATTTTACATTGCCCGCCTAAACACGATAGTTATGGAAGGCTTTAAAAAATTGATCTATGCTGCCATCATATTATTTGTGGTCGTGGCCATGTCCTGTTCAGGCGATTCAGAAGACCAAAACAATCCAACCCCTAACCCTCCACCCCCTCCCGGAGGAGATGTAACCATCACGGACGTGTCAGGAGGTCACATGTTTTGGGGCGATGAGATGGTGATCAGCGGCACGGGGTTCAGCACCGTTAAAGAAGACAATATTGTCAAGTTGACGGGCGTGTTTCCTACCGCCACCTTTTGTAACCTGAACTACACCTCTGCCAGCGGCGGCGTTATTGAAATTGTGAGCGCAACGGCGACGCAGCTGAAGATCAAGATCCCGTTCAAGCAGAACGTTAATGGCGATCCGGTCTGCGGCCCCGAGGAAGCAACGCTCGAAGTTGCCGTTAACGACAAAAAGGCGACGAAGGAGGGATTAAAATTCAACGCACTCCCTTGGATCGGCGACTTTAATTATCACTATGGATGGTTTGATTATCCGTCCGTCACCCGGATCGGCGATTCCGTGATGATCGAGGGCGGCATGATGGGTTTTCGCTCACGCGAATCCGAACTGTGGAATGATATCACACTTTATGTCAATGGCGCACAGACCGCTGCCAAATACCGCACAATCGGACTGGAGTCGGGGTGGGCGTTCTATTTGTCTGCTGAAAAATATGGTGAAATGAATTGCAGCGAGGAACCGAATGGTTGGGCCGCGCGGGAAATGCCGTTCAAATTATCGGTGGGCGGCAAGTCGGTTTCAAGGAATCTCTTCGTTCAATATTTGCCGGAACAATCGGCCTCCTGCGAAGACTGCCCCTCTACAGAATCAGGCTTGAACCCGGTGGATCCCATCTGGAAAATAACAGGCACGAATATCTACTATACCGAACTCCGTTTTTCGCCCGTGGCGCCTTGTGGTGGACCTTCCCAGGGCGTGCTGCTGAACAAGGGCAAGACATTCGACGACGAAGTAACCGCACAGATCCCGCTGTCGATACTTGCACCCGGATGTTCTTATCAGGTTTACCTGGTTGATCCCTGCAATAATTCAAGTCTGATCGGATATTTCACGAGAGGAGTGTAAGGAAGCTCACGCATTCCGCGAAGTCCTTGCCGGATTTGTGAAACAGCTTTGAAGAATACCAGGCTTTGGTTGAGCATTTTACCCGGTGTGTTGAGGGAAGAAAAAGAGATGCGGAAATCAGCTAACTTAGCCGCTGATGCCCTTTAGACCTTTCTCCGAAAAACTGCGATTGATGTGGCTGCACTACCTGGTGTGGGCTTCTATCCTGATGATCAGTTTTTTTTCAATGCTGCAGGCAGATGGCACCGGACGATCGGCGCTTTCGGCCTGTAGCAGTTGTGGTTTTTATGCCCTCATCGTATATGGAAATATCTACTTCCTGTATCCGCGTTTTTATCAAAAGAGAAAATTCATTCCATACTTATTGGGTTCTATCGCGTTGCTGGTCGTAGCAGGGCTGGGCCGCGGCTACGTATCCTTGTATATACGCAATCCCGCTTTCGCCGCCGCACCCCACTGGGTGGATACCTGGACCCACGTTACTTTTTTGCTTTCGGTGACCACGGTCTTTATCCTCAGCTTTATCTTCCGGCTGGCGATGGCCTATTTTACGTTGAAGCAACAGTCGGAAAAGATCGCATGGCAACGAAGCCAGTTCGAGTTGAGGCTCTTAAAGGCTCAGGTGCAACCACACTTTCTTTTCAACACGCTCAACGCTATTTATTATGAGGCGTATATGGAAGCCCCGAAAACCGCCCTCCTCATCGAAAGGCTTTCCGATATCATGCGCTATTTTGTAGATCAGAGCACAAAGGAATATGTTCAATTAGCAACAGAGATCCAATTCCTGGATCATTACATTGCTTTGGAAAAAATGCGAATAAAGCCGGAGCCCGAAATCATATTTCACCGGAGCTTTGACGATCAGCGAAAAATTCCGCCCATGCTGTTGATGACCTTCGTGGAAAATATCTTTAAGCATGGCATCGATAAAATTTCAGGAAACAATACGATACACCTATCGCTGTATGAAGAAGATCATCAGCTTATTTTTCAGACTAAGAATTTCTTGAACAAGCACGCTGATCCACGACAGGAACATGGGCTTGGGTTAAAAAACCTGCGCCAACGACTGACGATCCTGTATGGAAAGGATTTCGACCTGCATACAACGGAAGACAACCAATATTTTATTGCCAACTTAAAATTTCCACTGACATGATGTTACGCTGCATGATCGTCGATGATGAACCCAAAGCAGTTGACTTGTTGGAAGTTCTTATTGGTCAGGCCACCGGCTGGCAACTGGTTGCAAAATGCTACAACGGCCTTGAAGCGATCGCATTTTTAAAGAATGACGAGGTTGACCTGGTGTTCATGGATATTAACATGCCCCTGATCAACGGCATCGAGCTGGCGGCATTGTTATCGCCGGAGAAAGGAATTGTGTTTACGACTGCCCATAGCGAATATGCCGCCGAAAGTTATTCTTATCATACGATTGACTATTTGCTTAAACCCATCACGCTGAAGCGCTTCCTGGCCACCGTGCAGAAAGTAGAAGATCATTTCAAGGCACACCGGACGACCCCGAAAGAAGAAAATGGGACAGCGGCCGACGAGTATTTTTTTGTGAAATCGGGCAAAGAGCATCGAAAGATCTTTTTGAATGATATCCTTTTTTTCGAAAGCCAAAAGGAATACGTACGCGTAGTGACCGCCGCTTTCGACATCCTTACGTACAGGCGTCTCAAAGACATAGAAGCTCAGTTGCCCATGCACTTTACGAGGGTTCATCAATCCTTTATCGTGAATATTCACCATATGATCAAAATTCAAGACAATCATATTCATATCGGCGAAAAAAGGATACCGATCGGAGAAAAATTCCGGGACAGCCTGATGCAGCTCGTTCGCAAACGAACTTTTTAAGAGCACATCCCCGGAATGTGTTGAGGCGAAGTGCCTGTTGGTTGAATGTAAACTTCACGGGTGAAACGGAATTTGCAGATTTGTTGCCAACGCAACGAATCATTAAAAAACCAGTTTCATGAAAAGGATAATACAAAATGGCCTCCTCTGCATCGCGATCGCAGTGACTACCGTACCCGCTCTGGCCCAATCGAACAAGCTTGTCGGTGCTTGGCGTTTGATTGCTGCCGACAAGATCTTGCCGGATGGCACCCGGACGATCGACTATGGACAGGATCCTCATGGCATTGCCATCTTTACCCCAACCGGCAACTATGTAGTGGAGATCTTCCGGAATCAACGTAAGAAATTTGCATCAGACGATCGTACCAAAGCTACACCGGAAGAGTACAAGGAGGCGGTCTTAAGCAGTAGTTGTCACTTCGGCACCTATGCCTTAGACACTGTCAAAAGTACCATCTCCTTTTATATCGACCGCGCGTCCATCCCGAATTTGGATCAAACTTTACAAGTCCGTTCTTTCACGCTCAAAGGTGATACACTAAGCTGGCGGGTGCCGGCCCGGCCCGACGGAACTATCCCTGTATCGGTTTTCAAACGCATACGATAATACCAGACGTCCCCCTAACGTGGTGTCGCAAGAGCAACTGCAACTGTCGATGAATGTTAATCGACACATTTGCATCATTAATCTCATTTCTTGTTGAATATGTAAGGACAGCTGTTACCTGATCGTTTTAGGTGCGATATAGCGACATCTAAACTTCTATTAACTAACCTCCCTATGAAAAGAACCGAATTTTTAAAGCGATTGGGTACAGCTTCTATTATGGTGCCGGTGATCTCTTCGTGTAGCGATGATGCAGTTTTGTCCAGTCCAACCCTTGCCGGGTTCACGCCAACCAGTGGAGTTGAAGGAACCTCGGTGACGATCATCGGTACAAATTTCAGTGCAACAGCAGCGAATAACACCGTTATGTTCAATGGCGTTGTCGCCACAGTAACCTCGGCTTCAGTCACGCAACTAACGGTCGTAGTCCCGGCGAACGCTTCTACCGGTAAAATTTCTGTGACCGTGAATGGAGGAACGGCAACGTCAACGGATGACTTTACGGTTGAGGAAGAAGCTGAGTCACCAACCATTACCTCATTTACGCCTACCAGTGCTGCAGTAGGTTCTTCTATTGTCATTACCGGCACCAACTTTAGCAGCAGTATAACCGGCAACACCGTAACCATCAATGGCACCGTGGCAACCGTCACGGCCGCTACAACGACTCAATTGACAGTAACTGTTCCAACGGGTGCCAGCGGAACAGGTAAAATAACCGTTACTACCAGCGGACTAATGGCCACGTCTTCCGCTGATTTTACGGTAACAACCGCAGGCAGTACCGCCCCTACCATTTCGAGTTTCACCGGCAGTGGTGCCGTGGGAACAGCCATTGTCATTACCGGAACCAACTTCAGCACAACACCGGCCAACAACACCGTAACCATTAATGGGGTAACGGCTGTTGTGACGGCCGCTACGGCTACTCAACTGACGGTCGTCGTTCCCGCAGGCGCAACGTCCGGGCTGATCGCCGTAACCGTAGACGGCGTGACCGTAACATCGTCAGCATCTTTTACGGTTACATCAGCCACCTGTACATCCACCAATTCCGAGACCGAGGGGCCCTTCCCTACTAAAGATCCCTCCTCGTTAGTACGTCAGAATATTGTTGGAGACCGCACGGGTGTTGCCTTTACGATCACCATCACGATACAAAACAAAAACAATGGCTGCAATCCCCTGGAAGACGCTTTGGTTGACATCTGGCATTGCGACAAAGACGGATACTATTCAGAGTATGGCGGAACCTCCATGCAAACGGTTGATTACACAGCGGTTCACTTTCTTCGCGGAAGACAAGCTACCGACAGCAACGGACAGGTAGGTTTTGTTTCCATCTTTCCCGGATGGTATCAAAGCAGGGCCACGCACATTCACGTGCATGTTTACAAGGCCAATGGCACTTCACTTTTGGTGACACAGATCGCCTTCCCGGAAGGATCCAGCAGCGCCGTGGTATTGGTGAATGCGGCTTCTTCCCAGGGATATACCAAGGGCATGAGCGGTTACACCTACAATGCAAGCGATAACGTATTTAGCGATGGTGTTACCAGTGAAATGTCATCGGTCGTAGGCAGCGTAGATGCGGGATATGCATTAACCCATACCATCGTGGTAAGTGCCTGATGAGAGGAATCATA
This sequence comes from Chryseolinea soli, assembly GCF_003589925.1. Taxonomy (NCBI): domain Bacteria; kingdom Pseudomonadati; phylum Bacteroidota; class Cytophagia; order Cytophagales; family Fulvivirgaceae; genus Chryseolinea; species Chryseolinea soli. Next base: position 1,143,818 of record NZ_CP032382.1, read on the forward strand.
AAACTGGTCTATACGAAGGTTATTGATGCAGGGTCTGCCCAGGCGTGGGACAAGCATGTGTTTGAAGATACACATCGTGAATTTTTCATGCAAGCGCAACAATTCGATCAGCAGGGACGGTATGAAACATACCAGGAGATGCTGACTCACATTCCCAGGGCAGAAAACATGAGTTACCTCGTTAGTACCGCAGCGGCGGGACATTTGAAGCAACTTCATAACAAATTCCCTGACGTATTGAATACGCTTGGGAAAACGTGCGTGCCTTTCAAAAACTTTAAGTTTGAAATTGTACAATCGCATGTCAAAAACAAGGCGCTTCACAAGATCGCTATCCATTTGTATAGCGATCCGCTGCTGTGGATTGATACCATCGACAAGCATCTTATATTTACACCGGAGGAAGGCCACAAAAAACTTATCAGCGGCGAGGAGATAGAAACGCATTCCATTATCCTTCTACCGAATGTCGGGATTGGTTTTTTTAAGATCCTTCCTCCGTAACGCTTTGAATTTTATGTTGAACCAGTCTCCGGAAATACGAATCTACCTTGGCGACAGACGGAGTGCTGAGCGAACTGAAACATACCAGGCATTGTTTACACTTCCCTTTAAAGCCGATGACAATGTATATTCCTTTGAAAGCCTGAATGTGTTTTGCGAGGTCACGCAAAAGCCCGGAGCAATGGCACGTCATACCTGTTCCACGTCGGGAGCACTCTTTGTATTACCCCTGGTTGGAAAAGTGGTCATCCACGATCTGGAAAATGAAACCGTCATTGACGCAGGTCAGTTGCTCCAAACGGGGATCACCCCAGGGCTGCAAATCGAGTTTAAAAACCCGTATCAATCAGAATGGATCAGTTATTTGATATGGGAGATCAAAGCAGAACGGAAGCCGCATACGGCAATTATTGACTTCGACATTGAAGCCGCTGCTGGTGCACTCGTCGATGTGATGAACCAAGCAGATCCATCTATTCCGGTTACGGTGCAGGTGGGTATGTTCAAGGGCCGGCAGGAAGATGTGCTTACGCATCAAACATCGCAACACAAATTTATCTTCGTTATTGAAGGGGCTTTCGAGGTACAGAAACGGCTGCTTCACGCCCGGGATGGGTTGAGTCTTCCCCATTGTCAATCCATGGAATTTGAAGCCCTCTCAAACCAGGCCATAATTCTGATCTTGTCTTTGAGTCAATGAACCTTTTATGCCAGGCTAATGCTCGTTTGCCTACTGACCTTACCGGTCAGGATAGTAGATCGGATCCCTTGGGTCCTGCGGTCACCATTTTCGCTATTATTTGATTAAGTACACATCGTGATTGCGAATGAAGGGACCGCCATGAGAAGAGCTTTCTTGTTTATATTACTGATATCAGCTGGTGCAAACGCACAAAAAGGTCACACAACAAAGTGGTTGCGCGAATTAAAGGAGGCAAAACCCGATACCGCAAAGGTCAATTTATACTACGCCCTTTCAAGGGCGCATTGGGGCGGGAACCTCGACAGTGTCCTGTTGATGGCCACGAAAGGAATCGAACTCGCAGATTCCATTGGGTTTAAAAAAGGAAAGGCGCTCAACTGTCTTTCCATGGGCGCCGGGCTCTCCGGTCAGGGCAACTATCCGGGGGCAATCAAATATTATCTTGAAGCGCTTAAATTAAGTGAGGAGTTGAATCTTGAGGGACTCTCGGGAAATGTGTACGGCAATATTGCGATTGCTTACGTCCAACATGGCAATCTAAAGAAGGCCATTGAATATTTTAACAAGGCATTACGGATTGCGGAAAAGTACGGAGAAGCAGCAACCCGCGAGCCGCTAATCAATTTATCCGACCTTCACACGAAAACTGGGGAATATGCCCTGGCCCGAAAGTATGCCACGCGCGCGTTGGCCATCAGCCGCGCGCAGGGTGACTCTTCAAATTCCGCTATCGCGCTCTTCAACTTGAGTGAGATCTACCGGGCAACAAATCACAGCGATAGCGCCCGGTTGTACCTGCAGGAATCAGCGAGAATTTCAATGCTGATCCATGATCATCATGGTGTTTCCTATTGCCTGAACTCGATGGCCGAGATGATGGTGAACGAGGGCAAATTCAAAGAGGCGATAGTGCTTGCCCATCAAAGTCTAAGTAACCTGGAGCTGATCACAAACCAGGAACTTTCAATGAAGGCATACCACATTCTGTATCAAGGTTACTTTGGCTTGGGTAACTTCAGGAAAGCACTGCACTACAGGGATCAGGAAATCGCCCTGCGCAATAGTATTTTTAATATTGAGAAAGAACGCGAGGCCAACAACCTTTTAAACCAATACAACCTGGAGCGCAAAGAACTTCAAATTCAATTATTGGAAAAAGACAACCGGCTTCAACAGAAGGAAATTGCACGCGGGTCGTTGATTAAAACAATTTACGGTGTAGGCATCATTGCATTAGCGGTGCTGGCGGGGTTCCTTATTTTTTCCAATATCCGGTGGAAAAATTACAACCGGATTGTCAGGGAAAGGAACGCGCTCATCCAGGATCAAAAAAGAACCATCATGGCGCAAAAAAAACACCTTGAATGGCTCAACAATGTAAAAGACAGGATCATCTCCACGATCAGTCATGATTTCAGAAGTCCACTGACTACCCTGCATGGTTTTTTACAACTTCTCAAGCTTAACGCCATAGATGAAGCCGACAAAGCAAGGGCCGTGCAGCAAATGGAACAAAGTGTGTCGGCTACCCTGATGATGATTGAGAATCTGCTGACCTGGGGACGCGATCAGATGAGTGGATTAGCGCTAACTCCGATAAATTTTGACGTAAGTCAACTCGTTGATGAGGGTATACAGTTGGTTGCCCTCCGTGCGGAAAACAAGAAAATAACCATCGTCAATCAAATTGCTGCATTCGCATGGGTTATCGCCGACAGGGACGCCATCAACATTGTGCTTAGAAACCTCGTTACAAACGCTATCAAATTTTCCAAGCCCAACGACTCCATTTATATCGCGATGCATAAGGAGGCCCAACGCGTTATTATTTCCGTGAAGGACACCGGTATAGGCATGTCGCCCGAGCAGCAGAAATCATTGTTTTCCGGATCGGCAAATGCGAGTACGGCTGGAACCGAGAACGAAAAAGGCACAGGACTTGGATTGGCATTGTGCCAGGAACTGATTCAACAACACGGTGGCGAAATTTGGGTTGAAAGTGTGTTGGGTTCCGGGAGCACTTTTTTCTTTAGCATACCCATACGTTAATGGCAGGGTTATTGTACTTTTTGTTCAACCTAATGCAACGACTCCTTAGGACAACCTGAAAATTCCGTAAATTACGCCGATAAAGTGTCATCACACGTTGACGCGCATGCACTTACAAAATCAACTAATCAAAAAGCATACTAAGCTGAATGAAACGCCTTCGCATAACCTTTTTAATACTGACTATTTTAGCGCTCTTGACTGCATTTACGGTTATTGTAGGCCATTGGAATATAGACCCGAACTATTCAATCAAGTTTTCCGGTTCCAAAGCGGAGGGAACATTCTCCGGGCTAAAGGGAACCATTATTTTTGACCCAAGCGATTTAGCTGCATCAAACATGGATGTCTCTGTGGATGCAAACACTATTAAAACGGGGAACGACACCAAAAACAAACATGCACGAGGTGAGAGCTGGCTTGACGTTGCGAAATATCCCATTATCCGGTTTACTTCTTCATCCTTTAGCAAATCGTCCGATAAAATTATTGTTACCGGCACATTAACGCTTCATGGTGTAAAAAAGCAAATTCAAATTCCATTTACTTTTAATAACACGGGCGATAAAAGCACTTTTGTCGGAGATTTTAAAATCAATCGACACGACTATGCTATAGAAGGAAATATGTTTGGCTTTGCCGTTGGCGACGAATTTGATATTACGTTGAGGATACCCGTGTCGAGAAACAAATGACAACGACAAATTTTGGGCAAGGTTTACCCCTTATAGATTTTCAATCAGCGCGCAAAAAAAGTAATGAAATAAAAAAGCCCGCCATCGCTAAAGCTATGGCGGGCGGAGTTGCTACGAAATTTTGATAGACTTGTCCGTAACAAAGAATAGAAGCGATGCAAAAGTTCTATTCCTCACAGTGGTTCCTGTCTATAGGAGACCTTATCCATAATCAGCCATTTTCCATCTAACTTTATCAGGTTAAACCGATCAATGAATCGAAAGGTGGCAAAAGTCAATTGCACGTGGGCTGACCCGGTGTCGCCATCCCAGGTAAATGAAAGAAGTTCGGGCTTGCATTCCTGCAATGTTGCCTGGGCAACCAGGTCTAGGTATTGCGGCAGTGTCCACTGAACCAATTTCCCCTCTATTACTGTCCTGATGTATGCATCGGGGTGAAAGGCACCCCGGAGTCTCTCGATGTCCTTAACCGGACGCCCTTGAAGATAATCGTTAAGCGTAACCTGGATCAAGTGCTTTTCCTCCTCTACTCCTACTTTGCTTGCTACAGTTTCCATAATTTTTTTATATCCGTTTAAGTGTCTTACCTAGCATCGATAAGCTTGATCACGGTCCGCCTACTTGAATATGACATTGAAAAGCAAGCACGCCGCCACCAAAAATGCGACATAGGTAAACGAGAGTAACGGGGTAACTTCAGTTTGGTTTCAGGAACATAACCAGAACTATGACTTTTCAATCGGTCGTTAAGATCCGAGGTTCATCCTGTGAATAAATTTCCGACCTAGCATCGAAGAATGTGGATAGACCACATATTGCTAACGGTTAAAATTTTTTCAACAAGGTGGTGCGGTGGATGGTCACATAAAATTGATGCTGTGAAAACAGCTATAGAAAATGCCTGTTAATAAATGCCCTCCCTGAACCACTCTTTAGATACTTCTCAAACGCAAAGGCCTTGTGCTCCTCCATAAATGCGATATAGGTAATAAGAATAACCGGTAGCCTCAGCTTGGTTGCTGAAACATAACCCGAGTTATGTCTTCCCAAGCGTTCATCAAGATCCGATGTACATCCTGTATACAAGTACCCATCCGAGCATCGAAGAATATAAACAAACCACATCACTACTAACGGCTAAAATTGTACCCAACCAACAACGAATGTCGGGCTTGCCCGACGTAGCCCTTTGATGGACTTTCAACTAGCACGCAAAAAGCTATAAAATGAAAAAGCCCGCCGTCGCTAAAGCTATGGCGGGCGGAGTCGGGGCGACAGGATTCGAACCTACGACCTCCACGTCCCGAACGTGGCGCGCTACCGGGCTGCGCTACGCCCCGAGGGTTGTAAAATTAAGCATTCTTCGAACATTCGAACGAGGGAAAAACAAAAAATGCAGGAAGAATCCTGCATTTTTAGCCATTTCAGGGCCGTATTTTATTTTATTTCGAACTGCGCTACCAATTGGGCCTTCAGTTTTATTTTCCGGAAGGCCGTGGCATCCTGCCCCGCATCATCATTTACGGCGATTTCTCCTGCGGCTTTGTACATCACATTGGAATACACAGGCATAGGCTGAACCGGGTCGTTGTCCCAGTCGCGAACCATGAGGGGCTTGCCGGCTTCGGCGCCGATGGATTTGAGCAAGGTCTGGGCTTTGGCCTGGGCGGCTTGGAGCGCCTTGATCTTTAAATCGAGTTTGAATTTTTCCAGGTCGCTGTGGCTGACGCGGGTCAGGTCAAGTCGCTCTACTTTGACAGGCTCCAGCTTCTCCAGAAATTTTTCGAGCTCGGCGGCGCTGGTCAGTTTCAGTTCGTAGGATTTTTCACGGAACGCGTCCTTGTCCTTGCGGCCAAACTTGCCCAGTTGAGATCCGGCATCGGCCAGGGTGAGGTTCTTGCGGTCAACGCCGGCGGCCTTCAGGGCTTGGATAAAATCCTGGTCGAGTTTCTCCAGTGAAACTTTGTTTCGGTTTTCTTCGAATTCCCGGAGTCTTATGAAAAGAAAGATCTCGTTTGGTTCAATTTCCATTTGGGCCGAGCCGGGCACTTCGATAAAATGTTCACCCTTAAAAACATCCTGGGCAAAGGTGGTAACGGCGGTGAAAAAAAGGATTAAAAAGATTGTCGATCGCATAGCTATATATTTTTTTGTGATTAGACACAAAAGCCTTGCCCAAAGTGGTAAGCTGCCGGAAAAATTAAGGGCGCAAGTGGATAAGGTGTTGAAGGACAGGTCAAAAAAATGTGTTCGGCGTTTCAAATCTTTTAATTTTGAGGGGTTTGTTGCCCGAACGTTTTTACGAGAGACCATGAGAACAATTTTATCGTCAATTATTCTAATTCTTCAATCCCAATTTTTATACGCGCAATATCAAGTCGGCGAACCCGGGAGTTTCGATGAATTCACGGATGTGTTTTCCGGACCAGTTCCCAAATGGCGCCCACAAGGCGACGGGTATGCATTCTTATCAAGCGCCGGCATCGTCATAAAAATTGGTGACTCTACGCAAATTGTCCGAAAGGGACGAAACAATTTTGAATGGTCACATAGCGGAGAGAGCATTGTCTATTCCGCTAAGGACAGTATGGGTACTGTTAAAGTATACCGATACTTTTTAAAAACCGGCGTTAGTGAGCTACTGTCCTTTGAGTCGGATTGGCCTGATTTTTACCCGACTATTTCGCCAAATGATAGTGTAATTACTTACCACAGCGCAAAAGACAGTCCCTTCAAAATCTACTACTGGAAGGGCGGTGTCACCCGCAAAATTGTTGTGCCCAATCCAACAGACTCATACCTTCATCCGCAATGGTCCCCAAAGGGGAACTATCTTTCCTATTTCAAAGAAAACCCAGAGAACGTTTTTTTAGAGGTAATGGAATTTGAATCAAAACGGGTGGTCCTTTCGATTGACGCCAACAAGTTTGATTTCTACGACTGGTCTCCCGATGAAAAGGAAATTCTGGTACGAGAGCACACTAAAACCATCGACAATCGAAATTTCTATGATGGCACACTTGCCAAAATTAACATTGAAACAACGCAAAAGACGACCTTGACGAAAAAGTACACCAACATCTTTAGCGCAAGTTGGTCGAAGGAAACAGATAAGATTATTTTCTCGGCAAATGGAAATGTCTATGTTATTGATTCGAATGGACAAAACCAATACAAAATATCCTCCCATGGCTACTTTCCGGACATCCATCCAAACGGACAAAAAATAATTTTCGTAGGAAAAGGGACAGGCATTCCACTTTACGAAATTGATCTTGATGGAAAGAATTTGAAATTATTGGAGCCGAAGACCTTTGAGGAGGCGCCAAAAGGTTCGAAGATTGTAAGACCAGAATGACAAAAAATGAACCCCGATATGCCATGTGCTATTTATCGATTCACGATATCATTTGGGGATATGTTTGCCGGAAAGATTGTCCTCATGCGGCCAGTTATGGCCGGATGTGGATGGTGATCCGGGTATTCAAATCTTCAGCTTAAGGGTAATTCGTCAAGTAATCCCTGCAGATGGTCAGACTTCCCGCACTCCGACCTGTTTTGGTCGTTCCTTTAAGAAGAATTCGTAACAAAAATCTTAAACAACATGAAAAAGAACATTCTCTTTCCGTGGGTGGACGCCCTGTTGGGTGTCGTCCTATGCTTTGTCTTATTTGGTTTTTCTGCTACGTCGGGAGCACACAATGTCCAGGTTTATCTGGATAGCAAGTTGGTGATTGATCAGTATATCAATCAGAAAGTGGATGCCGCGAAAATAAACCTCGATCTGGCCGAAAATCCCAGCCAGCTCATCGTGAAATACAGCGAATGCGGAAGAACGGTGACCGGTCGAAAAATCACGCTAAAAGACAACGACAACAAGGTGCTGAAGGTGTGGGAATTCGCGGGATCATCAACCGGCGCCCAGGAACCCATGGCGTGCACCGTAAAGGATATTCTGGCCTTAAAACCAAAGAAGAGCAACACCCTGAAACTGTTCTATTCATCGGACGATTTTCCGCAAGGACAGCAATTCGCTTATTTGGTTCTCAGCGGCACAGCGACTACGGCATCAAGATAGTGTGATCGCATTCATTTCATCAGCCCCGAAGATGCCGGGGCTGATGTTTTTTTGCAACTCTATCGCTTGAAAAGGTGATCACCGATGATGCGCTGAACGACCTGTTCACGCAAGGTCCGGCCAATGGGCACCCGGGCATTTTCCAGGATAATTTCATCGCCTTCAATTGCCTTAACGTGTGGCAAGGAGATCAAAAAAGATTTGTGAACTCTTAAAAATTGGTCTTTCGGCATTTGCTCTTCCAGGCTTGCCAAGGTGATATACGTAATTAACTTTCGCTCGCCCGTGTGAATAATGACATAGTTCTGCATGCCTTCAACATAGGATATGTCACGAAAAAAAACCTTTTCAAATTTGCGGTCACAACGAACAAAATAGTAGTCAACTCCTGGCGCACTATTTTGTTCTGCGCGTGCCTTTAATTGAAAATACTCCATGGCTTTTTGAGAAGCTCTCAGGAACCGTTCAAATGTAATCGGCTTAACCAAGTAGTCGATGACATCCAGCGAATAACCTTCAACGGCATGGTCCGAATAGGCCGTCGTGAAAATCGTGATGGGAGGATTTCTGAGTGTCTTCAGAAAATCTATGCCGGTAATTTTCGGCATGTGAATATCCAAATAGATCAGATCTATCTTTTGTTCGTTTATGTAGGGCGCCGCTTTCAAAGCATCTTCACACGAGGCCACGCAACGCAGAAAATCGATCGCCTGAACATGCTCTTCGAGACCTTTTCGGGCAACGGGTTCATCGTCGATAATGAGACAGTTCAGTTTCATGAATTGTTGTTTAAAATTGTCTTGCCAAAGGCATCAACCAATGCGCAGCGAAAGGGTTACTTCGTAGCTATCCGCCCGGTTGTCGATGACCAGGCTATGGCGATCCTTGTACAATAAGTCCAGTCGCCGTTGCACGTTTTTTAATCCAATCCCTGCAGGATGATTCGCCAGCGTTTTATTTTCCTTTGTGTTGAAAATCGAAAGTTTAATCTGGTTATCAAGCTTATCGATCCGGATCCGAATTTCGTTTTTGTTTGGCGTATGCGACACATGCTTAAATGCATTCTCCAGAAAAGGAATGAACAATAGCGGCGAAACAGTGAAGCCCTTCACATCTTCGCCAACCCGAAACTCAATGGCATAGTTTTCATTTTTCCGCATCCGCTGCAAGTCGACATAGTTCTTTAAATAGAGGATCTCCTTCTCGATGGCTATTTCCTTTCCATTGCATTCGTACAACTGATAGCGCAGCATATCTGAAAACGCGGATAGCGTTTCACGGGCGGAAGTATTTTGCTTGTCGATTTGAAAATAAATGGTGTTGATGGAATTGAAGACAAAATGCGGGTTGATTTGAGCCTTCAGGTATTCCAATTCGGACGTCAATTTTTCCACTTCCATTTTCCGGATGAGCTCGCGTTGAAAGTACCATTCTTTGCTCAACTGCAGGGCGACATGGAACGCCAGGTAGAACAGGGCAATCGAGAAATTGTAGTACGTATCATATAAAATGGACCGCTTGCCAATATCGCCCAGGACATAACCCTGTAAATAGACATCGTGTATATTTTTCAACAACACGTATCCTGCCATCGCCACGCCCAGCAGAAAAACATAGGTTGCAATCTTTTTTTTGTTGGGCATATTTTGGGATGAGCACCAGCCAGTTAAAATAGATCAATAGTGCCAGTAGTCCATTGCGGATAATGATCTCCAGCAGAAACTGATCAAAACCTGCCTCCGCGATCAGGTAGTCCCGGGTGTACATATGAAACCCAATGGTGATCACCCAAAAGATCCCATGATCAAGCTTATATTTCCAGAAGCGATTCACGTACTTAAATTAGGAATTTAGACAGACTTAACCCTGTGCCGATCCCGGTAATTTTGTCTGGCAAAGCAATAAGATTGGTGCCCTCACGGACACAACCGTCTTGACTTGCGACCGTAGTTTATGTCGTTAAGTTTCTGTGAAAAAAAATTAATACGCCGTTACACCAATGGTGTTGTGCGGCAGCTTTGAATTTGCTCACTTGCGTGATGAAAAAGATCTTCCTGCTGATCGCCTGCGTATTTTTTGGTGCCGAGGCGTACACACAAACGTATCGACTGATCGCACACCGCGGCGGCGTGGTCGACAGTACGCGTGCAGAAAACAGCTTACCGGCGCTCAAGACCGCCATCAAGCAAGGTTACTGGATGGCCGAGATGGATCTGCGGCTGACCAAAGATGGCGTGTTCATCCTGCATCACGACCGAACGTTCAAGGATCACTTCGGCGTCGACAAACCGGCGACGGCGTTGACCTGGGATGAGATCAGCAAGTTGAGGGACACCCGGAGCGGTAGTCGTTTGATCACGTTTGAAGATGCTCTTCGCACGTGCCGCGGCAAGATGCAAGTGATGATCGACAACAAGATCGCAGGAAATGATACCGTCATGTTCAGCCAGGTGATCCGCCTTCTCAAAAAATACAACTTGCTGGAACAGGCCTTGATGATCGGCACAGATGAGTCCACCCCATATTTCACCGGCAAAATAAAGCTCAGCTGCACCCGGCAGCAACTTGAAGACAACCAGAAAAAACCCGGTTTCAAACCCAGTCATTATTATCTTTTCAGCGACGCCGAGGGCATGACCGCCGAAGATGTAGCATGGGCCGATCGAAAAGGCATCATGGTCGTGGCCGCCATCAATCGCTTTCATTATCGCGATGCAAAAAATCCCGATGAAGCCATTGCCGCCGATGTTGAGACGTTGAAATCGTGGGGCGTTAAATACTTTCAGATCGACTCTGAATTTGCGCGATACTTTCACAAGTAAAACATCCGTGCCAAACGCTTCCGCTTTAATTCTTTCGATTGCATTGATTTTCGCAGAACACCTCACGCTGACGGGCCTAGGGTGTTTGCTTAATCAAGTGTCAGACCTGATGTAGGGTGGTCGCACGAAGCGATGCATTGGTCGAGTTTTAGTCAAGCTGGGTCGATTGCCCTCTCCGCACAATTATTTTGTCCTTACTATAGCACTTATGAAATATAAGAACAGCTTAGCAACGGGCCGAAGTTTTTTACTGGCGGCAACTGTGTTCGCATCCTTTCACTATGCCACGGCACAAAAAGCGGATCTATTGGTCGTCAACAAGATCAAAACCAACGGCAACCTGGAGGGCAACATCGCTTTTGTAAATCTGGCTACGGGCAAGGTGATAAAAACGGTGCCGGTGGGCAAAGAGCCGCACGAAGTGGTGGTATCGGATGATAAAAAATACGCCGCGGTGAGCAACACCGGAAGTTATCAGGAGGCTGGCAACACATTGTCTATTATCGATATTGCTGCACAAAAAGAAATTCACCGCGTCGATCTCGGTCCGCTGTGGAATCCACACGGACTGTGGACCATGAACGGCTTGTTTTATTTCACCGCCGAAAGTTCGCGCGCGATTGGCGCCTACGATCCCACGATCAACAAGATCGTGTGGCTTAACGGCACCGGTCAAGACGGCACGCATACGCTGGCCGCTACGCAGGATGGTAAATATCTCGCCGCTACCAACCGTGGTTCGGGCACGATTTCCATCTTCTATCTACACAAGGAAAAATGGGGAAGCGATAAGAACAATCCGTCCAACGAAGAAGAGAAACCAGATCCCTTAGCTCCCGGTGTATGGCAGGAAACCATTGTACCGGTGGGTCGCAATCCCGAAGGCATTGTCATCAGCCCGGATGAAAAGCAAGTTTATGTTGGATTGAAAAATGGGGAAGGTGTTGCCGTGGTCGACCTGGCCACCAAAACAAAAGTAGACAACTTCAAGGCCGGCGATGCCAAACAGCTTTCGCGTCTCAAATTTTCAAAGGATGGCAAATACCTGCTGGGTACCGACAACTGGCCGGGCGGCGATCTAGTCATCATTGACGTAACGACCAAACAAGTGGTGAAGAAAATTTCTTTGGGCCAGGGCGCCGAAGCCATATTTATCGAGCCCGATGGAAGACACGTGCTGGTGAGCGTTACCGGGAAGGACAATGTTGCCGAGATCGATCTGCAAACCTTTCAAGTGACCCGCACCATCCAAACCGGCCAGGGGCCCGATGGCATGGCGTGGTTGGGTAATTAACATCACGGCAGGTAGACTACCTTTTCTGTTCTACCGCTCCGGAATTTTTTTATCAGCACTTTACCAGGCTGCGGTTCCGTTTCGCGCCCCATCACATCAATCCATCGGAAAGTGTCGGAGGATGTATTAGGGGATTCAGGAATGCCAAGGATTACTTTCGTTTCTTTGAGGATACAGAAACTCCGGTTTATATCGATCTTTAATCCTTTCTCGTAGATATCGCCTTCGCCTCCACCGAACCATTTTTTCCATGCCCAGGCATCGAAAGTCCAGAAGTCGTTGTAGGGTTTGTTGTCGTGGTCGGTAGAGGTCCAATACCAGCCTTGCGCGAAAAGTCCACTGGCGTTGAACACCTGGTAGATGATCTTACTTTCGTCGCCCGCGGGCAGATACCATTCGTCTTTGCCGTTCAGGTGCAGCGTGTCGCAGCGGTATGCTGGGTAGTTACCCGCGCCGAGTGCAGCCACGATCGCTTTTGTATTCTGGTAGCCGTCAGTTTGGGAATAAGCTCCGGTGTTGGTACCGATATGCTGGTTACCCGTGTACTCGGCTCCTCCCCAGGTGGTTTCGTTGGTTTCGGTGTCGATATAATAGACAACGGTATCGGTGTCTATCTGACGAACGCGCTGGGCATGAACAGTGTAGCACAGCAGTATCGCGAAGATGAAAAAGAGGGTTCTCATGGTGGGGGCTACTGGGTCAGGTTATTCCCACTACCAACTTATCGATTAGACGCGACTTTTGCAATCAGCCGACGGGTTGTGCCGATGTTCGGCTCGCTTAGAGATCGGCAGATCATCTACTGCAGCTGGATGGTAAACCAACGAACGTGGACAAAGGCGTCCCACTTGTATTTGTTTTTGATCATGCTCTGCTTCGGTAAAAATAAATGTACTTCTGTCGCTTTGTTTGACCCAATGTACTTTCCCAACAGTCGCTCGCGAACTACAACTTCATTAAAAATTGAACGGTCTTGAATGATCGGTTCGTTTAATTTAATCACGAAATTATCCGACTTGTTCCCGATTCTCACTTTGCGCTGAATGGTCCCTGTCCATTGCAATTCATTTTTTGTTTTGTCGTTTTTGATAGCATAGGTCAAAAGCACTTTCCTTCCCATCGCGATGTTGTTCAATACTCTTTTTTCGACTATCGAGTAGGCTGTAAAACCTAGTCCAGCAGCAAAAATTATTAATAATAGATCCATAGTCGCTACGCTGTCGAAGGTTATTGCCTGTCATACAATATATCAAAATCAAAAAATATATGAACGACCAAAATTGGGTAATTCGAAGTTTCCGCTCTAATCGCACCACCCGAAGGCAAACCCGGCAATAAAGGACCATCACAAGCCGGATTCAGGCCATCCAAAACCATCAAATTCGGGCAAGCGGCAGGATTTTGGATCGAAAACTACTTCCGGTCACCCGGCAGGAAACAACCCATTGTTTGAATTTTACAAGTATTGGATTGATGAAAACAAGGCCCGGAAACGCGTGGCCGCTACCTTTGTTCCATCAAAAGACAAAAAATCAACGCTTATGGAACTTCCGAACAAATATCTTGGCATGTGGGTGACCGGTGACGGCCATATCCGGCAGGAACTTTTGCCTACCGGTAGATACGACGAAGCCCGCGGTCCCAAGAAAAGCGCGTACACGGGACGCTATGAGATCACCGGTGACTATATTTACTACTGGGATGATACGGGCTTTACCGCCGATGGCACTTTCAAAGACATCAACACGTTGCATCATGGTGGGTATATATTCTATCGTGAAAGACAAAGCCCAAACTGAAATTCAAAACCGTACTTCGATCGCGTATGGAAAAGACTGAGACACTCGAAGATTTCTATAAACACAAATTCAACTGGATGCCCGAAAACCTGAGAAAGGACATCGGACATTTCAATGTATTCCGCATGGAAGATTGCGTGGGTCCTAACAAAGAACCCGTGCGTTACAGCCGACGCGATTTCCATAAGGTGGCGCTGATCCGGGGCAAACATGTCTATCATTACGCAGAGAAAAGCCTGGAGGTCTCGGGCACATCGCTGATCTTTTTCAATCCGCATGTTCCGTATACCTTCGAGCAACTGTCCGGTGACCCGACGGGTTACTTTGTCATCTTCAAAGATGGTTTTTTTACCGAACGTCTCCGCGGTGGACTTGGAGAGTTACCCATGTTTCAGCCTGGCAGTAAACCGAGTTATCTCTTAAATAAAGCCCAGGACAAACATGTAAGCCATGTGTTCGAGAAAATGCTGGAAGAAATCAATTCGGACTATGTTTATAAATATGACCTGTTGCATAATTATGTGATGGAGATCATCCACTATGCCTTAAAGATCCAGCCGACGGAGACGTTGTATCAACACACGAATGCCAACGCGCGCATCACGGCAGTTTTTAGTGAACTTCTGGAAAGACAATTCCCCATCGAGTCGCCCACGCAGCGCTTCACCCTTCGTTCGGCGCGGGATTTCGCCGAGCAGCTTGCCGTTCACGTCAATCACCTGAATCGCGCCATACGGCTAACCACCGGCAAAACCACCAGCGACCATATTTCTGAACGGCTGGCCAGTGAAGCTAAAGTGCTACTCAAACACACTCACTGGAACATCGCAGAAATTAGCTACTGCCTGGGCTTTGAGGATCCCGCTCATTTCAACCACTTCTTCAAGAAGCATGCGCAGGTCACTCCGTCTGCCTACAGAATGTAATACGGAAAAGTCAAACATCTCAGCATGCTCACGCTCCGTAGGAAAAAAGGTCGATACGCCATAGATCACATGCCCGGAAAATATGGACAACGGATGGCATACTCCTTTTCTCACGACTTCCTTCCTGAAAGGGTCCTGCTTCATATGCTTTCTTTAGATGTATTCAGGGAAACGGAAGACACTATTTATCTGCTAACCGAAAAGCAGGATAAAGCCATTCTCAACGTTCTGAAAAAACTTCAAGGTGAGCGAAACTCCGGTTACATTTTCTCCGAGCATCTTCAGAAAACGTATCTTATCGAACTCATCCACCTGATCACAAAGATTCATCATAGTGCTCTTCCTTCGCGCTCATCCGTCTAAAGAAGATCACATCACATCCTGTCCCTCTCTTTCATACCCGATATCATTTTTAATTCGCATTATGAAAAAGCCCTACTCAAAAACGGACTTACCGGTTTGGCAAATTCGCAAATACCTGGAGCCCGGCCCTATCGTACTCGTCAGTTCAAGCTGGAAGGGAAAAACCAACATCATGACCATGGGGTGGCATACGGTCATGGAGTTTTCTCCCTCCTTGATCGGGTGCTTTATCACCTCCGGAAATCATTCGTACAAAATGATTGAAAAAAGCGGCGAGTGTGTGATCAACATTCCTACCGTGGATATGATCGACACCATCATCGGTATTGGGAATACTACAGGCCAGCAAATCGATAAATTCAAAAAGTTCAAACTTACGCCAGAAGAATCCCAGACCGTTCATGCGCCGGGCATCAAAGAGTGCTATGCAAATTTTGAATGCCGTGTTGTCGACAAGCATTTATTGCCCAAATACAACTTCTTTATTTTGGAAGTATTGAAAGCGCAGGCGCCGTTGCGTCCCCGCTATCCGAAGACGGTTCATTATCGCGGCGAGGGTGTCTTTATGGTTTCCGGCAGGCACATCGCCTTTCCAGAAAAATTCCTGCCTCAGAATTTATGAGTTTGCCTTGCGAAAAAGAAACTCCTGAAGGCGTTGTTTGAATTTAGCAAGTATTGGTTTGAGGGCAACAAGTTCCCAAGCGCTGCCGGTATATACCTTTGATGCATCAAAAAAATCAATCACAAACAATTTCAAGTATGAAAAAGAAAACATGGTTTGTAACGGGCGCATCAAAAGGTTTAGGTCTCTCGCTTGTTAAAACACTCCTGGCGGAAGATTACCCCGTGGCCGCTACCTCAAGAGCACTCGGTGAACTGCAAACCGCCGTAGGCGCAACGTCCGCGAATTTCTTACCCCTTTCCGTTAATCTCACGGATGAAAAAAGCGTGGCCACGGCCATCGATGAAACCATTAAACGCTTCGGCTCCATCGACGTGGTGGTGAACAACGCGGGCTACGGTCTGGCTGGAGCATTGGAGGAATTGAGTGACGCCGAGGCTCGTGCCAATTTCGACATCAACGTATTCGGTTCCTTGAATGTCATCCGCCAGGTGCTCCCTCATCTTCGTAAGCAGATGTCCGGTCACATTTTTAACATTGCCTCTATCGGAGGCTTCACCGGTGGATTTCCGGGTTTTGGCATCTACTGCGCCACCAAATTTGCCGTGCACGGCTTTTCGGAATCTTTGGCGGAGGAAGTGAAGGCGTTTGGCATCCGCGTAACGGTTGTATCGCCCGGCTATTTCCGCACAAATTTTCTGGATGCTGCTTCGCTGAATGTTCCCAGTCACCCCATTGAAGACTATAAGTCGGTGAGGGAAGTGCAGTCGGTTCACCAAAACAACTACAATGGCAATCAGCCGGGAGATCCGGACAAGGCAAGTGCCGCCCTTATTCAGGTAGCGGAAGGTAAGGATGCATTGCTTCACTTGTTCCTTGGGCCCGATGCTTATGCGTTGGCCGAACAGAAAATGCGCGCCGTACAAAATGATATGGATGCCATCCGGGAAACGGCAACAGCAACTAATATCTAATGGGATGAAACAGGCCACCCGTACGATGGATCTTGTGCGGGTGGCTTTCAACGCGCCACCAACCGGATGAACGCAGGCCGTTTATCGATGCAGTCGACGACTCTTGTGCCGGGAATCCAAAGACCCGTGATCTGGAATGGATGACGTCTGTCGAGTCTGTTGTTTGTGAATAGGCATGGATGATGTTTAACAGAAGCGCGAATAGCAACAGGAGGGTTGCTTTCATTATTCACTGAGGTTTTTATTTCAGGCCTGCTGATGGCCTTCTTTAGTACTTACATTACTTCTTTCTGTTCGCATTCCGTTATTCTGTTGGAAATAAGCGCTTTGTCAGCCGTTGATTTGGCCAGGGCCAGGGCATTTTGAAAATGCGAAATGGCTTTTGTGTTATCAACATCGGTATAAAGCTCTCCCAAAAGCGAATGATATAAATGATTGTCGGTGAGGTTTATCTTTTCCGCTTCTATGATCGCCTCCTTTTTTCCATGTACTTTGGCCAGTGCGTACGTCCGGTTTAACGCTGCAATGGGTGAATATTCGATCAGCAGCAGTTGGTTGTAGAATTGCAGGATACATTCCCATTTTTCGTGGGTGTCGGCTTTCAGGGTGTGCCAGTAGGCGATGCCCGCTTCCAAATGATACTTTGAAACCTTTGTGCCGTGCGAGCCCCGGTTTAAAAAGTATTCTCCCTTGGCAATCAGTTCCTGGTTCCACAAGTCGGTGTCCTGATCTTGATATAAAACGATCTCTCCCCGCGCATTGCGTCTGGAATCAAACCTTGACGATTGAAAACACATGAGCGAAAGTAAAGCATTCGCATCCGGTTTATTCGTTTGTTCATTTTCAACCAACAGATAGGTCAATCGCATCGCTTCAAAGCAAAGATCCTTGCGCAAGGTAACGTCGTGGTTTGAAGAATAGTATCCTTCGTTAAAAAGTAAATACAACGTCATGAGCACAGCCGAGAGCCGGTGGTCTATGTCAACCAACGTTGGCTGTTCGATTTCAATTTTTTCTTCCCGGAGTTTCTCTTTGGCCCGTTGCAGGCGTTTGTAAATAACATGTTTGTTTGTCAGAAAGGCGCTGGCAATTTCATCTACTCCAAATCCGCAAAGCAGATTGAGTGCCAATCCAATTTGCGCTTCCGCCGGATTACAGGGATGGCAAACGACAAATATCATGGCCAGTTGGCTGTCGTTAATATTTTTGAGGGACAGATCAACCTCTATTTCTTCCGAAGTCTCGGCATTGTATTTTATCCCCTTTGAAATGGTTTGAGCAAAAAGGGTATCGCGCTTCAAATAGTCTTTGGTTTTATTTTTTGCAACGGTATAGAGCCACGCCGTTGGGTTTTCGGGCAGACCTTTTAAACCCCACAACTCTGATGCGATCAGAAACGTGTCGCTGACGATGTCTTCTGCAATTTCAATATGCTCAATACCAAATAGTCTGCAGAGTACAGAAACTATTTTTCTGTATTCCGTTCTGAATAAATGGGGTATGAGTTCTGCCTGGTCCATAAAAAAGAAATGCCTTTGTAAAAAGTACAAAGGCATTCAGGATTTTCCAAATGACGTTTAGAGTACGCTGATCTCCCGGATCTCAACATTTCCTCCAATTCTCAAAATAGGGCACCCTTTTGCCAGCTCGGTAGCTTCCTGGATCGAGTCTGCTTTTACGAGGCTATAGCCTACAATAGACTCTTTAATTTCTGTGTAAGGTCCATCGGCGATGACGTTGTTGGCTTTTAAAACCTGGCCCGCGGGAACCAACCGGTTTCCCCGGTCGACTAATTTGTTTTGCGCTGCAATACCCCCGATCCAATCCATCCACCGTTTCGTGGAAGCTTGCATTTCTTCGGGGGAGGCCTTCGGCATGGTGCTGTAGTCGGTTCTGAATACTAATAGGAAATCTTTCATTTGTTCGAAATTTTATGGTTAAAGATGAAGTCTACATTTTTTGGATAGGGCGCACTTCGACATTTGCATTCGATTCTAAAATAGGACAGCTTTTTGCAATTTCAACGGCCTCATGAATATCTTTGGCCCGCACAATGGTGCACCCTCCAACAATCTCTCTTGTCTCTCCAAACGGACCATCCGTTACCGTTTTCTTTGCACCCCAAATCTGTTTGCCGGTTGTTTCAAAGGGTTCGCTGGCTACATGCAGGCCTTTTTGAGAAAGGTCCGTTAACCAATGTATCAACTGCTGTTTCAGCGCTTGCAAGGCTTCAGGAGGTTGGTCTGGCTGGTAGACGTCGCTACCTCTGAATAAGAGCATAAATTTTTCCATGATACTTTAAAATGTTAAGTGTTTTTATAAGCTGTTGACGATTGAGTTTTAAGAATTCGACAAAATTTTTTGGTTTTTTTCACCGACTGAATATCCGCTACGGCATCTTCAAACGCTTTATTTGTGCCGGTCACTACTAAATGAGTCCCTGAACATTTTCCATCCCTCCGGGGTCTTCTTCCACAGCCTCAGAAATTTTCCATTGTCAAACAGCGCATGATGAACATCAAACAGCTGCCAGAACCCTACTTCCGTGACATATTCCACTCCATCCCCAAATACATCAATCGTGATAAATTTTCCATTTCTGACGCCAAACTTGTGATAGCCGATTTTAAAAAACTCAAGCGGCGCGTCCACACCGCAAAGTGCCGGGGTATTTGGCCGCATGATCCAGCAGTCCGTTGTGTAGCGGTCAATAAACAGGGACGAGTCTCCTTTGACAAAGGCCTGGAAATAAATCTCGTTACTCGCTGCGATTGCCTTTTTTGCCTCCTCCAGGTTGGTGCTCGTTGCTTGCTGCGCCTGGCCATTGAAGCACAAAAATGACATCAGGATAATTTGAACTGGTGTAAGAAAAAGTTTTTTCTCCATAGCAAATAGTTTGTTTAAATAGGATACAGGAAAACTTAACCTCCTTTAATGGGCACGTTCATAATGCACAATGACTACGCCCGATTGAAGAACTTTTGCAGACTTCAATTTCAAGGGTTGAGGTGTCAATTTGATCTTGTCGAACAGACGGAAGCTACCGCCGCCGGCAAGAAGAGACTGAATGCAGAAATAATAATCGTCTACCAGCTGCTTTTCGGTGAGGGCTGCTACCAATTCCATGCTCCCAAAAGTCAGTAGCCCTTTTTGACCCTCCTGTTTAAACCGGCTGATCGCTTCAACATCAACTGCTCTCACAATGGTCGAGTTGTTCCAGGTCGTGTTGTTCAAGCCCGATGAATATACCAGCTTGGGAATGTCGGTGAGCGCTTTCGCCATGCTGAGTTGCCACTCGGGCGTATCGTCGCTTTCCAGCCTCGCCGGCCAGAGCTGTTGGAACAATTCAAACGTGTTGCGTCCATAGGCGACGGTTTGTATCTCTGCCAACACATCATGAACAAAGGCAAAATATTCCGGATCTGGCGTGACATACTGGCTATCCGCAAACCCATCCGGGGTGGTGTTGATAAAACTGACAATTTTTCCCATTGGTTTTGAAATTTTAATGGTTTAAAAACCAATGACGACCGGCTTTGAAGGATTCGACAAATTTTAGAAAATATTTTTTTACCCGTTGGATTCTCACCCCGCTTACGGCTCCCCTGACGAGAAATGGGAACTTTACATCGTCGTAGAAGCAACGGTCTTGCATTTTATCGGTCTTTATTCATCCGGTGATTGTCCGCAAGCGAACAATCAAGGTTGTAGTAAATTAGGCTGGCCATTGCCTTGCCGGCAGAATGCCATAAACCTTTAGACACAACATTATGTATACAAGCTATTTCAAGATCGGATGGAGAAATCTCGTCCGGAACAAGGGATACTCTCTTATCAACATCGGTGGCCTGGCATTGGGTATGGCCGTGGCCATGCTCATCAGTCTGTGGATCTATGATGAATTGGCATTCAATAAATATCATCAGCACTACGATCGCATTGCGCGCGTCATGCGAAACCTCAACATGAATGGGGAAACGTTGACCACCACGATCTTGCCGAGTGCGCTTGGCGATGAGCTTAGAACCAAATACGGAAATCAATTTGAACAGGTGGTGATGGCCGCTTTGGGCGGAGACCATATCCTTTCGACCCTCTCTGAAGACGGGCCGGGAGGAGAAACAAAATTATCACTGCACGGCGAGTTCGTGGAAACGGCGGGACCTGAAATGTTCACGTTGAACATGCTTCAGGGTTCCAGGTCCGGATTGAACGACCCGCATTCGATCTTAATTTCACAGTCTGCCGCCAAAGCCCTCTTCGGAAACGACAACCCCATGGGCAAACTCCTGAAGATCGACCATAGCGACCGCATGGACGTGAAGGTTACAGGGGTCTATGAAGACCTCCCCTATAACACCGATTTCAATGAGATGAAATTTTATGCGCCGTTCGAATTGGCGGTCTCGGCCAATGCCTGGATGCAACAGCCAACCTTTACCAACGACTTTCTCAATATTTATGTGACCCTCGGCGACCACACCAGTTTTGAAGCTGCTTCGGATCAGATCAAGGATGCCATCCTGAACAATGTCCGTGAAGACAAAAACTATGTGTCCGTTCATCCACAACTTGCGCTGCATCCGATGAAGGATTGGCACCTGCGCTCGGAATGGAAGAACGGCGTCGTGGCCGGCGGGCATATCCAGACAGTGTGGCTTTTTGGTATTGTGGGGGCTTTCGTGTTGCTGCTGGCCTGCATCAACTTCATGAACCTGAGCACCGCCCGCTCTGAAAAAAGGGCCAAGGAGGTTGGGATCCGGAAAGCTATTGGGTCCGTTCGCGCGCAATTGGTGAATCAGTTTTTCAGCGAGTCTTTCTTAGTGGTCGGTCTTGCTTTTGTGATCGCTGTTGCTGCTGTGTGGACCTCCTTAAACTGGTTCAATGATTTGGCCAGCAAACAAATGGAAATGCCCTGGACGAACGCTTACTTTTGGTTGAGTAGTTTTGCTTTCATTCTGTTCACCGGATTGCTGGCGGGAAGTTATCCGGCGTTTTATCTTTCCTCTTTCAATGCCGTCAGGGTGCTGAAGGGGTCTTTACGCGTTGGCCGGCTTGCCTCCATTCCCCGTAAGGTACTTGTGGTTACACAGTTTACGGTATCGGTCACGTTGATCATCGGGACGATCATTGTCTACCAACAAATTCAGTTTGCCAAAGACCGACCGATCGGGTATAGCCGCGATGGGCTGCTCATGATCCAGATGACCGCGCCCGAATTCCATGGTCAATACGATGTGCTGCTGACAGAATTAAAAAATACCGGCGCCGTGTTAGACATGGCCGAATCGTCGAGCCCGCCGACGGACATCTGGTCCCAAAACGGCGGTTTCAACTGGAATGGAAAGGACCCGGCATTTACACCACAATGGGCAACCCTGACGGTAACACCCGAATATGGAAAGACCATGGGTTGGCAGTTTGTGAGCGGCCGCGATTTTTCGAGAGACATCGCCAGTGATTCAGCGGGTTTTGTGATCAATGAAGCCGCCGCAAAAGTTTTGGGTTTTGAAAATCCCGTGGGTGAAACCATCCAATGGAGTGGCGGATGGCGGAGCAAATTCAACCGCTTTACCGTGATCGGTGTCATTAAAGATATGGTGATGAAATCACCTTATGCCCCATCGGTGCCTTCCGTCTTTTTCTTGAGCAAGTATGGAACAAACTGGATCAACCTCCGGATCAATCCGCAAATCAGTGCGGGCACTGCGCTTCCCAAAATCGAAGCCGTCTTCAAGAAATTAATTCCTTCAGCACCGTTCGATTACAAATTTGCGGACCAGGAATACGCGCTAAAATTTGCAGCGGAAGAACGCGTTGGAAAATTAGCATCCGTTTTTGCCGTGCTGGCCATACTCATCAGTTGCCTGGGGTTATTCGGACTCGCCTCCTTTGTTGCCGAACAACGCACCAAAGAAATTGGCATCCGCAAAGTGGTGGGCGCTTCGGTGTTTAGCCTTTGGAAGATGTTGTCAAGGGATTTTGTTGTGCTGGTGGTCGTCTCCTGTTTCATTGCCATTCCCTTGGCGTATTACTTTTTAGACGCATGGTTAAAAAAATATGAATACCGGACCGACATATCCGGGTGGGTCTTTGTGGTGACCAGCCTGGCTGCACTAGTCATTACTTTATTGACGGTAAGCTATCAGGCCGTGAAAGCGGCCTTGATGAATCCTGTGAAAAGCCTTCGCTCGGAATGAGCCTTCGACTATCGAAAGCTTGAGGTCGAAGTAGAATTTCTACTTCTCCTCAAGTGCATCGGGTTTGTATTTGCTGAATTTTGCGATCCATCCTTCATCGGAGTATAACTCCCCCGCTAGTCCGTCGCTCACGTCCGCCAAGTGATCCAGACCTTCGTTTTCTGCCGAATCTTTCTCAACGATTGCCCACTTGGCGCTGGCTTCAAACATAAATAAACAATGATGCAATTGCGTTTCAATAATGTCAGACACAATTTGGTCCACTACCTTTACCTGATCTGGATTTAACTTTAAAATTTGCTTGTGGAGCAGTTGAGCTTCAGGGGATTTCATTTTTCCGGATTTCGTCATCAGGTATTTCGTAATGACCCTATCCCTTACTTGATGTATGTACTCCTTTCCAAATTCATCCAGTTCGTCCATAATTGATATTGTTACTTATATAATTTGTATTCAGTATGAAGATACCATTACCGTTGTTTGCTCCGTGATGCCCTTTCAAATTTTCTTTAACGAAAAATCCTTCACTTTCCCAGTACCCATAAACATGATCCGGGTACCCACCACCCGGCCGATACCATTTTGATAGTCGCCTTCAAATGCCAGGACATCGTTCACCCGGATGGAGATTTTTTTGTTTTGCACACGGCATTGTACCGTCACCCAATCCGAGAAATCCACCCCAAAGGCCGACAAGTCGTTGGTCTTGCCATCGTGCGACTCATCGGTCTGTAAAAATAATTCGCCTACACATCCTTTTATGCTTAACGGGATAAGGATGGCCCCTGTGTTTCCCAACAACACGATCTGGGTTTTCTGACACACCAACGCGCCTTTTCCGAACGTGTTCTTTAATGCTACATCCATTTGAAAGGCTTTGTCCGGCACGACCTCATCTTTCATCACGCGAAAGAAACTGGTCCACAGTTTTTCCTTTTCAAGATCAATTTGCTGTTCAACAAAAAAATCATCGCTTAACTGCAAAATGCCATCGCGCAAAATTTTGTCTTCCCCGACATACAGGGGAATCGGTTCCCGGTCGATGGTGGCCAGCCAGCCGTTCGATTCGATGAAGACATCGTGTTCTGCCACGATGGTGGCATCCAAAACAAGTTTGGCACTATAGTAGCCGGGCAAATAATAGGTGCTGGTGTACTCGGTCAGATTTTTATCCACCTTAAACCTGCGCATCGGGTCCCAACTTTGTTGGATAAAAACCGAATCGGCATTCGAATCCCTGGCGTTGTAATTAAAGACCACCGTATTGGGCACGGTGTTGGTCACGGGCTGACTGCTGAAAACGATGTTGTCATATTTCAACTGCTTGGGCCGGCTTTGGATCCACCAAAGCAACGCGGCCGCGATGCCAACGGCCACGATTATTCCTACCGCCTTCAGGACGCGTGAACCTATAAACTTTCTTCGCTCCTTCGTGGCCACGCCGTTTATCGTTGCCGTGCCGTTCGACGGCGGGGTGAAGCCATTCGATGTAAACGCCCGCCAGTTTTCGTAACCCACAAACTGGGCCAGTGCGTTTAGCGTGCCGATGTTGGGCGTGCCCTCATAGCGGATCTTTCCCCACAATCTTTTCAGGGTGCTGACGCTCAGCGAGACCTTGGTTTCTTTATAGATCCGTGCACTCAGCGCCTCAAAGTCCTGGTTTTGCCACTCCGTGCCGGGGCCCCAGCCAACCTTTTCTTCAATGCGTTGCCTGCATTTTTCGATCTGCTGCTTTTCGTTATCCATTGATTATCAGTGTACTAAAATATTGAACACGCTTGAACAGACTTGAACAGAACTTGAACACCGGGGATGCGTATCTGCCCATCAAATTCTTAAACATTTTCCAACAAAATTTTAACCCTTATGAAAAAACACGCATTGCTATTCTGTATCCTGCTCACCCCTTTCGTTTTGCTGGCTCAAGATGATAAAGCTGCACGCCCGAGTCCGCCCGCACAAGCATCCGCTACAGTAAACGGCAAAACCATCACGATCGATTACGGACAACCGTCTGTTAAAGGTCGAAAAATTTGGGGAGAATTGGTGCCCTATGGCCAGGTATGGCGTGCGGGCGCCAACGAAACCACCGCTTTTACGCTTTCTGCCGATGCCATGGTGGAAGGTAAAAAACTATCGGCCGGCAAGTACGCATTCTTTATTATCCCCACCGAAAATGAGGCGACGGTTATTTTTAACAAGACCATCAAGTGGGGAGCCTTCAGCTATAAACAGGACGAGGATGTTTTGCGGATCAGTGTGCCGGTAAAAAAGTCAAAAGCGTTTGCCGAAAAATTAACCTACATGGTTTCGCCTAAAGGCGAGGTGTCGCTGGCCTGGGAAAACTCGGTCATTGTCTTTGCTGTGAAGTAATGCTTGTATGCTGGTTTGTGTCACGCTAAGATAACCGCTCATGATGGCTAACTACACACTTCTGGCCGTGCGCAATTTGCTGAAGCAGCGTGGCTATGCGCTGGTCAACATTTTCGGGCTTGCTGTCGGATTGGGGGCTGCGATCTGCATACTGCTCTATGTCAGAGATGAGCTCACGTTCGACCGCATGCATCCCGATGTAGAGCACCTGTATCGCATTGGCTTTTGGCGCGAGGCCCCCAATGGCGAGGCCGGTGGTTCATCCTACTCCCCTGCCGGTTGGGACAACTACATCCAATCCAACTACGAGGGTGTGGGTGCCATCACGAGTTTTATCCGGCGTGGCATGCCCACCAGCATCCACGATGTTCAGCACGACAAGATCGTACTCGCGGAAGACAAGGACATTATCTGGGCCGAGCCTTCCATCACAAACGTATTGTCGATCCCGATCGTGAAGGGGGCGAAAACCAATCCGCTGAAGGAGGTCAATAGCATCATGCTCACAGAAAGCGCGGCACGCGATGTTTTTGGAGAGGACGATCCCATCGGAAAAATTCTGACCGTCTCGAACATGTTTGCCACCAACGGACAAAAGGTGGAGATGCTGGTTACGGCGGTGATAAAGGATTTCCCTTCCAACACGCACATCGACCCAAAATATATTGCCAATATCTTTGCGCTCAAGCCCTTCAACGAAGACCTGGAGAACCGTCTGAACACCAGCATGGGCTACGGCAACACGCAGTTTTGGTCGGAGTCATTCTTTGTGTGCAGCGATCCGGAGAAAATTGGAGTCATCAAGGTCGACCTTCAGAAGCGCGCCAACGAAATTGTCGCAAAGGAAAATCTTCAATTCAAATTCAAGCCGGTGATCCGCAAGATCACGGAGGCGCACTTCGATAAAGAAGTCTATTGGTGGCCGCATAAATCGGTGGACATTAAATACATCTACGTGTTCATGACCATCGCGTTCCTGATCTTGGTGGTGGCGTGCATTAATTACATTAATCTCGCCACCGCTAAATCAACCGCGCGGGCGCGCGAGATTGGCCTGCGCAAAACGTTTGGTGGTGTGAGGGCACAGTTGTTCTTCCAATTCATGATCGAGTCCTTTGTGCTGGTCACGCTCTCCGCGCTGCTGGCCCTTTTGTTCATCCTGCTGTTGATGCCACAGTTCAATATGCTCCTTCGCAAAACATTTTCCTATCTCCACCTTTTCAACACCGAAATGCTGCTGATCATTGGCGGGGTGATTTTGGGGGTTACGTTCCTGGCCGGCAGCTATCCGGCTTTATTTGTATCCGGGTTTCAACCGGCTGCCGTGTTGAAAGGGAAATTCGCTTTCCGGAAAGGCCCGAATATCTTTCGTCAGGTGCTCACCACAATCCAGTTTGGCGTCGCGGTCATTTTATTGAGCTGCACCTTCATCGTGGTGAATCAAATGAACGTGATGCGCAACTCGAAGCTGAACGAGGCCGGAAATCAGATCGTAGGCATACGGTATGGCGGGTTCAGTGGGAGTGCCACCGATGCGCAGTATCAATCCTACAAAAATCTCATCCTGCAAGACCCGCAGATCGATGCCGTTACCCTGGCCAATCACCTGCCCCGGCAGGACAATTTTCCAGCGATGAACATGGAATTTCAATTTCCCGAACTGAGCGACCAAAAGTTTGATTGGTTTCAACTGAATGGCGATTATCATTTTCCCCAAACCTTCAACTTGAAAATCATCGCCGGCAGAACCTTTGACCCGAAAAATATTGCCGACACCACCGCCATACTCTTGAATGAATCGGCTGTACGTTTGTTAAAGACAACACCCGAAGCGATCATCGGCAAGGAAGTTATCCGTCCCGCTATTGCGTCCCAATTTTTTGGTCCGCCCGACACCACACAACCGCCCGTTCACGGCATTGTGATCGGTGTAATGGAAGATTTTCCGTTTCGCTCTGTGAATTATAAAATCGATCCGCTGGGCGTCGCCCCAAAACCTCACGGACAAGACCGCATCATCTATGTGCGGTTGCCCCAAGGGAACACGGAGCAGAAACTGGCCGGCCTGGAGAAAAAGTGGAAACAGGTTTTTCCGAATTATGGGTTCGACTATTGGTTTATCGACGAAGAGTTTGGCCGCATGTATGAGAACGAAGCGCGCGTGGCCGCACTAACCGAAAAGTTTTCTTGGCTGGCCATTTTTGTGGCCTGTGTCGGACTGTATGGACTTGCCGCGTTCATGGCCGAACAACGCACCAAAGAAATCGGCATCCGCAAAACGATGGGTGCCCGCAACGGCCAGATCCTGTTGTTGCTCCTGAAAGTGTTTGGCAGACTATTGCTGATCGCCAGCCTGATGGGTGTGCCAGTGGCCTACCTCCTCTCGCGAAACTGGCTGGAGAGTTTTGTGTACCGAACGCCGCTGTCGGCCACGGTGTTTGGTGGCGCGCTGCTGGCGATTGCCGTCATCACGTTGATCACTGTGGGATATGAAACGCTGAAAGCCGCCGTTGCCAATCCGATCAAAGCTATCCGGCACGAGGGATAATTCAATTTAGGCATACGATCTACTGGACTAGCCAAAACGAGTCGTCAAATCAAAATAAAAAAACGCCGCGGCAGATCGTTACGATCACCGCGGCGTGTGCTTGTATCAAACCAATCTACAGACTAAAGCTTAAATGTTAACTGTGCCATAAATGTGGTGCCCAATTGACTGAATTGCGAACCGTTGTAACCCAAGATCCGGTAGCGCCCGCTGAAGCAGAGAAATCCTTCCAGCAGGTTTTTCTGTTCGGCATCGCTCAAGACCTGTTGTCCTTGGCTGTCCAGTGCGACCAGCTTCCAACTCGGCAGTACGTTGAAGATGTTGTTTACGGTAAACGAAAAATTCAGCGATTGTGTGATGTTGTAACCGATGTTCAGGTCGGTGACCACTGCAGGCGAAAACTCCTGTTTGATGTGCTCCATGATGGCGCCGCCGTTGTCCATGTCTTGAAATTTTGTCGGACCGAACAAAGTGTTGTTCAAAGCAAAACTCCATTTCGACACGTTGTAGTCGCCGCCGAGAATAACTTTGTAGCGCGGGCGTCCTTCGGTGAGCAACGAACGTATTTGCGTGCTCAGGATCGTTGACCCTGCTTCGCTGATGGCCGGCGGATTGTTGGGACTTCCCAGGATCTTGTTGGTCAGGTTCACGTTTCCGGCAAGGTTTATACCCAGCCTACCCGCTCCCAAGCTGATGTTCTTGTAGTTGAGCACAAAGTCCAACCCGTTTGTTCGTGTCTTGATACCGTTGATAAAAAATTGCACGCTTGCCAATCCGCCCTTCTCCAGGATTTGACCGAGCGTGGTGTTGGGATCGTCGGAAGTGATGGACGAACTGTACACGATCCGGTCCGAAATCGTAATGCTATAATAATCCACTGTGATGCTGAGGTTCGGTGTTGGGTTGAGACCAATACCGGCAGTATAGTTGTTGGACTTCTCAGGCTTTAGCAACGGTATGCCCAGGGCAAACGCTTCCTTGCTGCGGTTGTTGAACAAACCTGACAACACGATCGTGCCACCAGCCGACGAGGCTTGCGTGGATTGTGCATAGATCTGGTGCAAGGTGGGAGCCCTGAAGCCGGTGGAAGCCGAGCCACGCAAAATCAATTTGTCTTCCCAGAATTTATAGCGGGTGGTCGCCTTCCACACAAACGCGTTGCCAAAATCGCTGTAGCGTTCGGCGCGGGCCGCACCTTCGAGGAGCCATTTGTCGGTAATGTCCCAGCTCAGGTCGGCATAGGCACCCAGGTTGAAGCGGCTGTTGGTCGTAGCATTTTCTGCGCGGATGCCGGGAAACGAGTTGGCACCTTCGCCTTCATACGAAGCCGCATCGCCGGCAATGATCTTATAGGTTTCGCGCCGCGCTTCGGCGCCTAGCGCTACCGTAAATTTGTCGGCGAAGGTTTTGCTGACGTCTAAGTTGCCCACGATGTGACTGAATTGATAGCCACCCGGTTTAAACGAGGTCGGGCTTGCTTCCTGGAGGGTGTGGTTTACGGTATTGTTCACCGTATACAATTGACTGTTCCCGCCGGTGGTAAAACTCATGTCGTAAGTCCAGCCGTTGTTGCTGTCTCTCATACCCAGCGTAGCGTTGTAGTCGGTGAGATCGCCCTCAAAGGTAGGCATGTAGCCGATGTAGCCCTTGTACAGGGCGATGTCTGCGGGGTCGGTGCTGTTGGTGTAGTCCACACCATTCGGGTCGGGAATATGGAGCAGGCCATAGTCCTTCTTCCAGTAGGGAACCCGGAAGTTGGCGTTGCTGATTACCTTCTTCGACACAAAGGCGGCGTTGCTATAGAGCATACCGGTTTCGCCCAGCGGTATCCCCAGGTTGACCAAAAATTTCGCCGCCGATGTGGTGCCCGTACCATTGATGTTATTACCCGTTGGGTACACCTTAAGATAATTTACAATGGCGGCGTTCGTCGGGTCTGACGTGGGCACGGTCGGATCGCCAAAGGTTGCAATTTCGGTGGGCACATCGATGACACCGGAACGGACAGCGTTGTTGGCTTGGTTGAAAGCGATGGTGTAGTTGATAAATCCATTGCGGGCAAAATTTTTGCCGCTGTTAAACGCCATTCCACATGAACCGCCATCGCCTTTGCTGGTGACACCCGCGTTGACGTTGAGTGTGGAATACTCGAATTTATCTTTCAGGATCACGTTCATGACGCCCGCTATGGCATCGGATCCGTATTGTGCCGACGCACCGTCACGCAAGATCTCAACCCGTTTGATGGCGTCGGTGGGAATACCCGAAAGATCGGCACCGGTTTCGCCGCGGC
This sequence comes from Chryseolinea soli, assembly GCF_003589925.1. NCBI lineage: Bacteria > Pseudomonadati > Bacteroidota > Cytophagia > Cytophagales > Fulvivirgaceae > Chryseolinea > Chryseolinea soli. The sequence goes on from NZ_CP032382.1 coordinate 1,174,061, forward strand.
CGGGAGCAAACTGTACATACAGGAGCGAGCTCAAATTTTTACGCTTACCGTTGATGAGCACCAGCGTGCGGCTCGGACCCAGGTTGCGTATTTCGTAGGGGTCCAACAACGTCGTAGCGTCGTTTACGGGAGTATTCACCGTGTTGAACGAGGGCACCCGGTATTGAAGTGCCTTGTCGAAAGTGAATTGCCCCGTAGAGCTGAGGTCCTTTGCCGTCAGATTGTCGACGGGCAACGGCGTGTCGGTGATCGTTCGTTGCGAACCGCGACCAACCGACACAACGATCTCTTCGAGTTGGCTGGTGGTGGGCACCAGGTTGACATCGACGGTGGACAAATCCGTGACGTTGATCTCCTGTGTTTCAAAACCGATAAAGGAAAACACGAGGATGGTTGTGGACGACGGCGCTTGCAATGAAAATTTTCCGTCTTCAGCGGTGGTCGTTCCAGCGCTGCTGTTTTTTGCTACAACGCTTACACCCGCCAGTGGCGAGGCTGAGGATTGATCGATAACTGTGCCCGTGATGAGTCGTGTTTGTGAAAACACAGGATACTCAAGCACGCACATGAGGACAATAAGGGGGGGTAACAAATGTCTCATTTGCTTTGGGTTTAGGTTTAGGTTATGAGTACTTAACGTTAAGTGAATTTAACAAAGTAACACCTTAACACAAACCTTAGACGCTATGAAATTCGTTGATTTGAAATCACACGATTGCGTCACCGAAGTAAAATCGAAAATTACATTGTAGAGAATGACGTTGAATTTCCTGATGTATAATGATGTAAGTCAAATCGGTGTTGGCACACTCATTCGATAATACATTTTCTATTTAGTCGATAGACTACTTCGATCTACTCTGACCGAAGACTGTTTACGGGGTTGGCCCTTGCTGCTTTGATCGACTGATAACTCACCGTTAACATCGTGATCACGAGCAAGCCCACACCTGCGCCAGCGAAAATCCACCACGCGATGGGTGCATGAAACTGATATTTGCTGAGCCAGCGTTGCATAAAATAATACGCTATCGGCGATGCGATCACAAAAGAGATCATCACCAGGACGACGAAATCGATCGAGAGCATGGTCCACAAACGAAAAACGGTCGCTCCCAAGATCTTTCGGACACCGATCTCTTTTGTGCGCTGTTCCGCCACAAACGATGCCAACGCAAAAATACCGAGACAACTGATCAGCACGGCCAGGGAAGCAAAGAAGCTGGCGAGTTTTCCAACCCGCTCCTCGTTGCCAAATTTCCGCGCGTAATCTTCGTTGACAAACCGGTATTCGAACGGCGTCTCGGGGCTATACTTGCGGTAGACCTCCTCCACTTTGGACAGCGCTTCTTTTGCGTTCTTGCTGCGGTTAAGCTTCATGATAAACACCCCTCCCTCTTCTTTGGAGATATGAAACAACGACGGCCGAGGCGGTTCATACGGTGACTCCACCAACATGTCGGTGATGACCCCGATGATCGTATACGGTCTTTCATTCCAGATCAGCGTCTCACCGACCGGGTTTTTAAAACCCAGGAACTTTGCAGCTGTCTCGTTGATCACAAACGCCAGCGAATCGGTGGCGTGCTCGCGCGAAAAATCGCGGCCTTCTTTGAACGTCCACCCCACGGTTTTTCCAAATTCGTAAGTCACGTAGTTGTTGGGAAAATTTACGGTCTGCTCCGGGTTCTTTCCCTTCCAATCAAAACCTCCGTTCGAAATCCATACCGCCGTGGTGGGACTTCCCGCCTCGGTCATCTCCTCGATGGCGCCCGCGGATTTCAGCTCGTTGCGCACGGCATCGAAATGAATGTGCAGGTCGGGGACCGTCGTGAAAATGTTGATGAGTCCATCGCGATCATATCCGATCGGGCGACTACGGGCAAATTCGATCTGCCGGAAAACAATCACCGTTCCGATGATGAGCACCACCGAAACCGAGAACTGCAGCACGACCAGGATCTTCCGCGGCAGCGATGCAAATCGTCCCGCGCGGAAAGTCCCCTTCAATACTTTCACGGGTTGGAAGGACGACAAGTACAAAGCCGGGTAGCTGCCGGCGATGAATCCGGTGATCAGGCTAAAACCAAGTCCCGCGATCCAAAAGACCGGGCTTACGAAGGGCAACGAAAGCTCCTTGCCGGCCACGCTGTTGAACGCCGGCAACGCGCCATAGACCAGCAGCAACGACACGACGAACGACAGCAAGGTGATGAGAATCGATTCACAAAAAAACTGGCTGATGAGTTGACCGCGGTGCGAGCCAACCGATTTCCGGATGCCCACTTCCTTTGCTCTTTTCTCCGACCGGGCCGTGCTCAGGTTCATAAAATTGATGCAGGCCAGCGTGAGCACAAACGCGCCGATGATTCCGAAAAGCCAAACAAACTGAATGCCCCCTCCTGTAGTGACGCCGTTCTTAAATTCCGAATACAAATGCCACCGGCTCATCGGGTGAAGAAATACCTGTGGGTTGGACTGGCGCTCACGGGCGGAAACCCGGTCGAATTTGACATTGTGAATCTTGTGAGACACGGCATTCAAGTCGGCATGGGGAGCCAGTTCCGCAAACACTTGCGTGAAATTGTTGCCCCAGGGATCGTCCATTTTTTCAGCCCATGGATTGGCGATAAGATATAGTGCCCAGGGCAGAATATATTTTATTTCCTTGAATGAGGAATTCGCAGGAAAATCCTGAAACACACCGGTCACGCGAACATCTTCTTTGTTATCGATGCGCATCAGTTGATTGATAGGATCCGAATCCCCAAAATACTCCCTGGCAATGGATGCTGAAAGCACAATGGAGTGCGGATCTTTTAAGGCATGCTGTGTCCCTTTCAGCATCTTCACCGAAAGCATCTCCAGGATACCCGGTTCGAAAAAATTACCGCGCTTGCTGAATTTCTTATCCCCTGCCGTCAGGATGTGGTTGCTCGTCCAGGAGGATTGCAACACATGCTTGAAGTCGCTTCCAAACCGGCTGCGGATCTCTTCAGCCATCACCGCCGGAAACGACGGCCATGATTCAGTTTCGCCGTTATTCGTCACGTGCTCCATGACCTGGACTATCCTGTCGTAATGATCATGCGTTTGGTCGAAGGTCAACTCGTCATGGACCCAGAGACCGATCAGGATGGTGACGCCCATGCCGGTGGCCAGACCGGCGATATTGATGAAAGCGTATCCTTTATACTTCAAAAGATTGCGGAGCGCAACACGAAAGTAGTTCTTGAGCATGGGACGTGGTTTAGCGTGGCAGAAAGAGTTCTTCTAAACCAATACTCAAAAAGGAGAAATGGTTACAACCAAGTTACGGAATTTCTTTCCCGGGTGTGAATGCCAGGAATTTGTCCTTGTTGGATTTCGCAAACGTCCTGTTCGCATGCGAAAAACGATTCGCATACGAACACGAGCCCGTTAAACCCGCCTCATGAGATTTTCAAAAATTCCTTCCGCTCGAATCCCGATCATTCCGATCTCAAATTTGTAGCCGGATTGCCCAGGGCGACTTTCACGGCCTGGTAACTCACCGTGAGCAGGGCGATGACCACGGCCGCCGATCCGGCAATCAAAAATACATCCCAGGTGATCTCGGTCTTGTAGCTGTAGCCTTCCAGCCAGCGGGTCATCATGTACCAGCCGAGCGGCGAAGCGATGGCGAACGACACCAGCACCATGACGACAAAGCTCCGGGTGAGCAAGCGGAAAATATTGCCGACGGTGGCGCCCAACACGAGGCGAATGCTCACCTCTTTTTTTCGCTGCTCGGCCATGAACGACGATAATGCAAAGAGTCCCAGGCAGGCCACGAGGATAGCGAGCATCGAAAAGCCAGCAAACAGGTTGCCCGTCCGTTCTACGTCTTGATACATCCTTGCGTAGCTTTCGTCCATGAACGTATAGCGAAACGGTTGGTTGGGCATGATCTTGTTCCAGGTCGATTGGATGCTGGCGATCGTCTGCTTCATGTCTCCAGGCTTCACTTTTACGGCAACGATCGAACCGCCGTTGCCAACTACCATCGTAAGTGGTGATATCTTCTCTTTCATGGTTTCAAAATGAAAGTCCTCCACTACCCCGATGATGGTGTACACCCTCCAGTTCTCGATCCTCTGCCCCACGACAGGGGGTTTTAATCCCATGGCCTTGACCATCGCCTGGTTGACGATGATCGACGATGAGTCGGAAGCCAGGCGCGGAATGAAATCTCGTCCTTCAACGATTTTCATACCCAGGGTTTTGATGTAGTCTGTCTCAACATTCCAGCGCTGTGCGCCAATGCTCCGGTCTTGCTTCGACCGGCCTTCTTTGAAGAAGCCATTCTGGTCGCGATTGGTTTCGCTGACAGGCAGGTAGTTTGAACTGGTGACACTCGCTATCGCGGATTGACGGAGCAACTCTTCCTTGAAGGCCTCGCGATGATCGCCCAGGGTGTTGGCGCCCTGGATCATGATCACCTGGTCTTTGTCAAACCCGATCTTGGTATGCAAGATGAAATTCATCTGGCGGTAGATCACAAAGGTGCCGATGATGAGCACGATCGACGTCGTGAATTGAAAAACAACCATAGCGCTACGCAAGGTAGAGTTCTTGCTCCCGCGAGCTACGGCGCCTTTCAATACATCAATGGGCTTGAAGGCCGACAGGTAAAACGAGGGATAGAGACCGGCCAGGACTCCAATACCCAAGGCGGCAGCTATCAAGATCGGGAACATCCACCATGCCGTCCAGGGCATGGTGAGGGTCTTGCCGGCAAATACGCTGAAGAAGGGCAACGCTACCCAAACCAAGACGACCGCCAGGAAGAAGGAGATCAGGCTGTACAGGACAGACTCTGTGAGAAACTGACGCACGAGATTTCCCCGAACCGAGCCCACCACTTTTCGCAAACCCACTTCCTTCGCGCGGTTGGCCGACTTCGCCGTTGACAGATTGATGAAGTTGACGCAGGCCAGCAGGAGAATGAAGCCCGCGATGCCACCAAACAAGAGGATGTACTGCTTATCGCCATGCGGAATAATATCGCCGATGCCGTCGGAGTCTAAATAGATGTCGCCGATAGCTTGGGTCCTGATCTTGTGGTGCTTCAGCACATCCTCGAGACTCGCACTTCCTCCTTCTTTCAGGAATGGGCCGTAGTGATTCTTTATGATCGACTGAAGTTTTTGTTCGAATGCTACAGGATCGGCGTCGGCACGGAGGCGAAGATAGGGATTGTAGTTCCAGCAGCACCAGCTTCCTTGTTCATCTTTCCAGAATTCCTCACCGGTCAGCGTGATCAGAAATTCGTATTGCAGGTGGGAAGTCGGAGGAAAGTTTTCCATTACACCGCCAATCATATACGGACGCTTGGTGTCATCGTTGAAGACGATGGTCTTGCCCACAGGATCCTGGCCGGGGAAATATTTTTCGGCCATCTTTCGCGAAAACACAATGGTGTTCGGTTTGTCCAGTGCGTGGCCGCGATTGCCATAGAGCATCGGTATCTCCAAAATATCCAGAATTTCAGGATCTGCATAGGCAAATCCTTCCTCGTAAGTGTTTTCGGTCTGGTCTTCAGGACGCATCAAGTTACTGCCTGCGTTAAACCATTTGTAAGGTATCAGGCGACCGGCTTTCTCGATTTCCGGAAATTCATTTCGCAAGATGCCAATCAGGGGCGCAGGAAATGACGTCCATTTTCCGCCGTCCGGTCCTTCATAATGATTGTAAAGTCTGTAGGTGCGTGAGCCGTTTGCATAGTATTTATCATAACTCAGCTCGTGGCGAATGTACAGCGCAATGATCATACACGTAGCCAAACCGATGGCGAAGCCGCCGATCTTAATGCCCGTATACATTTTTTGCCGCGACATGGAGCGGAAGGCGATCTTGAAGTAGTTCCTGAACATAGCGTAATGATTTTGAGGTGATGATTTCTTTTTTCGCAACGCAAAAGGCTGAACAAACTGAAGGACGTTCCAAACGAAAAGCAGATCGGCTCTTGTTTTCCCGAGAAGACTCACGCGACGTTCGTACAACTCCGTGAGATCACCCAGCACAGCATCCGACAAGTGATCGTTGCAATAGGAGCGGAACAGCCGCGTGGCCCAGGATGGCGGTTGTGGCGTGTTCATACCGATCCGTCCAACACGATACGAGGAACCTGTCTCCACATGTCGTTGCGGAGTTCGCGCGATTGGCGCAGCGCGCCGACACCGGCGTGGGTCAACGTGTAGAGGCGCTTATCACGCCCGCCACGCGTTTGTGTCGCGCCGCCCATTTTCGATTTCAGAAAGCCCTTGTCTTCCAGCCGCACCAGCGCCTTGTGCACGGAACTGATCATGATCGGCCGGCCCGTCTGTTTTTCCAGCTGATCCACGACCGACAGCCCGTAGGCATCGTCGAACAGGATGCCGACGGCAAGCAATACAAGTTCCTCAAATTCGCCCAGGTAGGTTCCTTTCATCGATTTCTTTCGCCTTTGCCTATAGGGTACTCGAAAAAGCCAAAAGGTTGCATGAAAAGAATGAATATTTTTTTTGGGAGGGCCTACTCCAGCATGCGGCGGAGGTAATTTACCTGCCCGAGGTGGTAATTTAAGTGAGTCAACAACTGCACGAAAAGGTAGCTCTTGGAACGTTTTGCGCCATCGAAAACCAGGGGGTACTCGGCCTCCAACTGTTCTGGAGTGAGGCCGTTCATGGTTTTGTTGATCAGCGGAATAAGTTCTTCCAACTGCGCCACGAGGTCTTCGCGGGGCACGCCTTTTCGGATGAATTCCTGGTCGCGGTCGCGAACGTAGCCGGTTTGGGCGAGAATGGTTCCGAAAAGATAATTCGATCCCCCAATGATATGCAGGGCAAGATTGCCGCTGGAGTTCTTAATGGATCCGTGGGTTTTCCACAAGTTATCATCGCTTTTAAATAACTTGATTTCTTCGATCAGCTTGCGAAGGTCTCTTTCGTAAAAGCTTGCCAATACGTTGCTTAACATAACCATATTGTTTGATGTCTATATAAATTACAAACCAGGTATCACGATAACGCGAAAAGGATAACCCAACGTTAAGTTCGCACTTTCTTAGATAACTATCGTGATCCGGAAGGTCTGCAAGAGATGTGTCCTGATCTGCTATAGGAGCGGTCAGGGTTAAAGCCCGGGTGGGTGGGGTGCGTTAAACCCTGGCCTAAAGGCCAGGGTTATTCAGGTCAGGTCTTAGTTGACGGCAACAAATTTTAAACACACCGGCGCGCCGATTGAGATCTTGATATTCGTGGCGCTGAGCAATCCTGTTTTCTGATCGCGTTTAAAAACGATGATGTTGTCACTGTTTTGATTTCCCACCAACAAAAAATTACCCGTAGGATCAATCGCAAAATTGCGCGGGGTTTTACCTAATGTAGACTGGCGGCCCACTACGGCAAGTCCACCCGATTTGTCGATCGAGCAGGCTACGATCTCATTCTGATCGCCACGCAGGGATCCATACAGGAATTTTCCGTCGGGCGAGATGTGGATGTCCGCGGCATCTATTTTTCCCTGCGCTCCCGAGGCGGGCAATGAAACTGATGCTTTGCTCTTCAGTTGACCATTGGTATAATCAAAGGCCGTGACCGCGCCGGTCATTTCTTGAATGAGGTAAGCCCATTTTCCGTTGGGGTGAAAAACAAAGTGACGCGGTCCGCTTCCGGCGGTGACGCTCGCGAAAGGTTGCGCGGCGGGTGTCAGCGGCTCTGCTTTATTGGCTGTTACTTGATAGATGTTTACTTTGTCTGTGCCGAGGTCGGGGACAAAGAGGTAGCGATCGTCGTTGGACAGCACGGTGGCATGGACGTGGGGTTTCTCCTGGTTGCTTTTCACGCTGCTTCCGGCATGCTTTATAAACTGCGGTTTGTCGCTCAATGAACCATCGGGATTGATCGGCACCGCCGCAAGACTTCCGCCACCATAGTTTCCTACAAATGCTGTTTTATTTTTGCTATCCACAGAAACATAGCAAGGGCCGTTGCCACCGGTGCTGGCGCTGTTGATGAATGTGATCTTTCCACTAGCGGGATCGAACGAAAATGCGTTCACGCTTTCCTTGCCATCGCCCACCTCGCTGACGGCATAGATGTGCTTGCGGTCGGTCGATACCGTCAGGTACGACGGATTTTTTATCGGGGCCGACTCTGCCTTATAGGTCAGTTCGCCGGTCCCGCTATTGAAGCTGTAGACGTACATGCCGTTGCTTTTGCCGGGATTAGTGTAAGTGCCAACAACTAGATTGAACGTTTTTGGAGAGGTTTGTGCATTTCCCGTGAGGAAGAAGCACATCATTAACAGTAGGCTGAGCGTTGTTTTCATATTTTAAGTATTCAATAGGTTTCTAATTTTCACATGCTTGATCCGGCTAACCGGTGCGCCGGTTACTTTACAAATTTTTGCGCAGAGATGCCATTGAGGTCCCACACGATCTTTCCGGCGCGCACAGTCAGTTCCGCCTCAAACTTTTGATGACCTTCGATTTTATTTCCCCCGGCGTCTGTAAATCCAAAATTGCCTTCGCGCAAACTTAGCACCGCTATATCGGCGACCGCTCCCACACTCAGGTTGCCCAGGTCTTCGCGCTTAATGGCCTTGGCCGGTGCCCAGGTGGCACGGCGCAAGACGTCTTCTTTTGTCATTCCCATGGCCATGTATTTGGACATGACATTCAGCAGATCTTTCATTCCCGCATTCATGCTGAAGCGATGAAAGTCTGTGCCAAATGAATTCGGCGCGAGGCCCTGTTGCAAAGCCGGCAAAGCTTCGCTAAACCAAAACCCGGCGCCACCATGCCCCAGGTCAAATAAAATGCCGCGTTGTTGCGCTTCCTTTACAAAGGGTCTGACCCTCCCCTGTTCATCGACCACCGACATTCGTTCGGACACTTTCTCATAGGAATGTGTGATGATGTCGCCCGGTCGCATGTGGTTGAGCTGATCTTCCAGGGAATATTGGGGCAAATGGCATTCCACCAAGAGTGGGACGTTTGCGTTTTCACTGGCGGTGAGGGCGCGATCAAATGGCGACCACTCTTTTCCTTCGTAGTGACCGATCTTCACGCCGACAATGATGTCTGGAAATTTCTGGATCGTCTCCAGGGTCTTATCGGGATCCATGTCGTTGAGATCTTCCTGCGTGGGCTTCCCACTCATCCCAGTCCCGGCAATATTCAGAAAGGCCAGGATCCGGGTTTTAGATCTGTCGATGACGTGATCCTTGAACACCGGAAAATTGCGCCAACCCGAGGTGCCGGCATCCACTACCGTGGTCACGCCGGATTTGGGTGCGAAGTCATCGGGCGAGATGCTCAGGCTGCCGTCGGCAAACGTTTCCGGGTTACCGCCGACAAAAGCATGTGTGTGGATGTCGATCAACCCAGGGCAAACATAAAATCCAGTCGCGTCGATTACTTTCTTGGCGTTTGCCGGTGGGATGTTCGTTGCCACACTAAAAATTTTTCCGTTGGCAATGGCGATGTCCATCACGGCATCGATATTATTTTTTGGGTCGAAGACATGACCGTTTTTTAACAAAAGGTCGATGGCCTGACCTCGAGCCACGGGTGTCCAGAGAAGGAAAAACAGGATCTTGGCGAATGTGATCGCGGTCTTCAATTTTATTTTTGATCTATTTAGCATCCCACACCGGGGCGCTGAGCCCGTTGAGGTCCCACATGATTTTTCCGGCGCGGATGGTCAGCTCGGCTTCCAGCTTTTGTGTCCCTTTCAATTTTGTGCCGCGCACATCCATAAAACCGAAATCTCCTTTTCGCAAAGCAAAGATGGCGATGTCCGCATCGCTCCCGACAGAGAGGTGACCCAGGTCTTTCCGGTTGATCACATTGGCGGGCGACCACGTGGCCCTGAAGATGGCATCTTGAACGGACATGCCCATGTTGATAAATTTTGAGAGGACATTTGCCAGATCTTTCATTCCGCCGTTCATGCTTTGCGTGTGCAGGTCGGTACTGATGATGTCGGGTTTAAATCCTTGTTGCATCGCCGGCACAGCCTGTCGCCAGGAAAACGCACCGCCGCCGTGACCAACATCAAACAGGATCCCTCTTTTTTGTGCTTCGAAGACGAAAGGTTTGACTTTCCCTTGTTCGTCCACTACCGTTTCGCGCTTGTCGGGCCCGTATGAATACGTGTGCGTGAAAATGTCACCGGGCCGTAAGTGTTTCATAAAAAGTGCTTCGATCGAATTGGGTGGGTCGTGCTCGCCAAAATCTACCATCACCGGCACATTGGCGAGTTTGCCTGCCTCCACTGCTTTATCCACTTGCGTGAAATCGCCCCAATAGTGCGCCGACTTTATTCCGACGATCGTCTGTGGAAACAGTTGGCGGATCATGTTTGCCGTCATGACGGGATTCATGTCGTTGACATCCTGCTCTTCCAGGCGGCCCACCATGCCGGTGCCCACGATATTCAAAAAGGCCAGCACACGGGTTTGTGCTTTGTCGATCGTTTGCGTCTTGAACTGTCGAAAATTTCTCCAGCCCGACGAGCCCGCGTCCACAACGGTGGTGACACCCGCACGGAAGGTGAAACCGTCGGGAGCAACACTGGTGGGGCCGTTGGCAATGTAGGCGTCGTCATTTCCCATGTAGACGTGCACGTGCATGTCGATCAAACCGGGTGTCACGAACAAGCCGGTAGCATCAATTACTTTTTTGGCCCGCTTTGCCGGAATATCCGCCGCCACCTCCACGATCTTACCATTAGCGATGGCGACATCCATGCGCGCGTCGATCTTGTTTTTGGGATCGATGACGTGGCCGCCTTTCACAAGCAGATCAAGATCCTGGGCGTGCAGCGCCAGGCTTAGCAGCACCAGCAGACCGGTGGAAATACCATAGAGGATGCTCTTTCGATAAAGCATTTATACTTTTTGATTATGTCGAGACAATACCGCGCTTGCCTACGTGGCCAACGGCGGGCCGCCGGGGATCACTACGCGTCTGCGTTCTGCTTTGTAGGTGGAGCGCTTGGCAGTGAATTTTGCGGTTTGATATTCGCCGAGATAGATAGAACCTGAGAAGGCGTCGCCCGAAATGGTTCCGGAGAACATGTAGGTGATGCCATCGCCGGGCACCCGGAAGCTGCTGCGAAGTTTCACCTGGTCGCCTTCCACCATACCCATCACTTCCTGAACGGAGAAGTCGGACGTATGCGAGCCCTGGATCCAGTTGCCGTCTTGCTCGATGTAGAGTTTGTGCGCGCTTTTGCTGCTAAAGAATTCCACCGTCACATCCCAATGGCCACCGATCTTTGCTCCCGGCGCCGCCAGGGTGGTCACCCGGGGTGGCCGCTTTTGCGAGAGCAGGTTCACAATGCGTTCGGCTACCACTTTATCATTGCCCGGTTGCATTTGACCGGTGGTGATGTTGATGGAAGTCTTGTCTTTTTCACTTCTGCCTCCAATGGCAATTCTCGGTTTGTTCCTGGCAAAGATCTCGGCCACTTCTTCGCCCGTGATGTTGAGCTTGTCGGGATCCCATGAAATGTTCAGGACGGGTGAACGGTTGGAAAGGCCTGTTGGCTCTTCCACGGATGTCTTGATGCCATCGATTTTTGAAACTTGTTTGGCGATATAGTCGGTATACGAGAGCCAGGTTTTCCATTCGGCCTGGTGATCGCGTTTCACCCACGCTTCCACCGCGGCGAGCATGCCCAACATTTCTTCCTTGCCCACTTTGTTGTCGCGGCCGGGGCCGTGGTGGGGTGAGCTTGCCTGCCATGCCGACATCAGCAAGTCCTTGCTGCCAAGCACCAGGCCGGCGCATTGGGGACCACAAATGGCTTTGCCTCCGCTGTAGACCACAACGGTTGCTCCTTGTTTCAAATGCACATTGGGAATGGTCAATATTTCTGCCGCCGCATCCACCAGCACCGGAATGTTCTTGGGCTTGGCTTTCGAAGCGATCACTTCCAGCGACAGGGGCTGGCCGGGCTCGGACTCGTCGCCGCTCATGATATAGATGAGTGCTGTTCGTGGGTTGATGGCGTGCTCCAGCTCTTCGGCCGTATTAACGGTCACGATTTTGACGCCGATGTTTCGAAGGGCGTGATCATATACGTTCCTGGCATAGGCCGGGATGATCACTTCATCTTTCTCGAAGCCCGTCAGATCGGGGATGCGGATCAGCTTCTCCGGGTTGCCACCGGTAACGCAGGCGGCTGTGACGTGTTTCATTCCCGCGGCACATCCCGATGAAACCATTCCCCACTCTGCGCCGGTAACTTCTGCCAGCCGGCGCCCTACACCATAGGCCAGTTCGTCATATTGAACGAAGTGTCCCGATGCCGCCTTCATGGCGGCGACAACTTCGGGCCGCTCCACCGAACCACCGATGATGGTGAAGGTGCCTCTGCAATTGATGATCGGCTCAACGCCGATCGACTCATAGATCGAGGGGCCGAGTTCGAGCGGGCCTGATGCGGGTTGCACATTGTCTGCCGGGTTTGCCGATGCTGCGAGCGGTAAAAAACCTCCGGCAAAAGGTAGGGCAGTTAATTTTTTTACTAAGTCTCTTCGTTTCATGCGCGTTGAAATGGTTAGGGCTTTATTGATATACGGGTAAAGTAATGGTAATTCTTTTGCTGAGCAAGGTTCATTATAGGATGCGCGCCATAAACTTGATGACGTCAATGAAAAGCAAAAGTGATTTGAAGTGTGTGCGTGAAACACACGGGTGTGTGCATCATGTGTGTTTTTTTATTGGGCAATGAAGGATTGGCCGATTGGCTTTTGGACAATTCAGGGGATGACTATGATTATAATTATAGATGTGCCTCTTGAGACCTGATCAATCGTTTTAGATCATCGCGTTGCGCCAGGAATTTTTTACGGACCGATCGGATATTCTGGCAACCCATATCAATCAATCAATCGTTACTATTTACTTGCAATATTGTTTTATCAAAACATCAGAAGTGGAATCGCCTAATTCCATGGCCTTGCGCAAGTCTGAGCAACCCTGAGTTCTATCACCTCTTGCTATTTTTTCCAGTCCACGACTTCTATATCCTTCTGCAAATTTGGGATTGAGCTCGATGGCTTTGTTGAAAGCGCTCATGGCCTCTGTATATTCTTTGCGTTTCGATCTTATTTTACCCAAAACGTTATAAGCATATTCGTTTTTAGCGTCGAGTTCCAGGGATGTTGAACAATCGAGAAGGGCTCCCGTGTAGTCTCCCAACTCGCATTTCGCATCGGCGCGGTTGTTATACGGATATGCGTCCTTGGGGTTTAGCTCGATGGCCTTGCTGCAATCCTGAAGGGCTCCCGTATAGTCCTTGAGCTTTAGCTTTGCATAGCCCAGGTTATTATACACGCCGTCGAGCCTCGGATTGAGATCCAGCGCCTTATGAAAATCTAGTATTGCCCCATCGAAGTCATTCATTTGTAATTTTAAATATCCCCGTCCGCTGTAGGCCTCCACAAGAGATGAATCGAGTTCCAACGCCATGCGGTAGTCTTGAAGGGCTCCCGCATAGTCGTGCAATTTGCCTTTCGCGTGTCCCCGGTTATTATAGGCACTCACATACGCTGGATTCTTTGGTTCGAGTTCGATGGCTTTGTCAAAATCCCGGATCGCGCCGGAATAGTCTTCAAGGTCATCCTTCGCCTTTCCCCGATTGTTATAGGCCATCACATAGCTCGCATCCAGTTCAATGGCTTTGTTGATATCCTGGATAGCTCCCGCAGGGTCTTTGAGCATGATTTTTGTCGCTCCTCGATTGGAATAGCTCTCTGCATTCTTTGAATCCATTTCGATTGCTTTGTCAAAGCTCTGCACGGCACCCGCATAGTCATTCAGCTTGACCATGGTTGCACCGCGGGCGTTGTAAACATCTGAATATTCCGGCCTGAGTTCCATTGCTCTACTGAAATCTTGCAGCGCCCCGGGCCAGTCTTTCATATCATATTTCAATTGTCCCCGTTTGTAATGATACTGTTCATCTTCCGGATCAAGTTCAATGGCCTTATTTTCGTCTTGTAAAGCCCCGCTGTAGTCTTTGAGGTCAGCTTTCGTCAGCGCACGATTATTATAAGCCATCGCACGTTTTGGGTCAAGTTCAATGGCTGTATTCAGATCTCGAAGGGCTCCCTCAAAGTCTTTAAGTTCCCTTTTCTCGGCTCCCCGATTGCTATAAGCCTCTGCGTTCCTGGCGTCAAGCAGTATGGCTTTACTGAAGTCATCGATTGCCCCGACATCGTCTTTAAGGTTTGCCTTTGTCGCGCCCCGGAGACAATAAAGATCCGATTTTTGCAGCTTCAGGTCGATGGCCTTCGTGAGATCCTGCAGCGCCCCGGCATAGTCTTTCAGGAGGTACTTTGCATACCCGCAATCATGATAAGCTTTGGGGTTGTCCGGGCGAATCGCAACGACTTTATTGTAGTCTTGAAGAGCGCCCGTGTAGTCCTTGAGTTCAATCTTTGCCACACCCCGGTTCCTATAGGCAGTCGCGTCCTCTGGGTCGATTTCAATGGCTTTGCCGAGGTCCTCGAGCGATCCTGCATAGTTACCCCGTTTCATCTTCACCAATCCCAAACCATTATAGGCCACTGCACTCTTAGGATTGAGTTCGATGGCCTTATGGAGATCTTGGGTGGCTCCCGGTTCGTCTTTGATGCTGATTTTTGCAGTTCCTCTATTGCTATAGGCCAAGGCATATTTTCGGGTCGATCTTGATGGCCTTCGTGAAGTCTTTGATGGCACCCTCCATATCTTCAAGCGCAAACTTTGCAAGCCCACGCAAATTGTATGCCTGTTCCTGCTTCCTATCAAGACGAATAGCCTGGTCGATATCGAGAAGGCCCCCGGCAAAGTCTTCGATTCCAATCTTCTCAAATGCCCGATTGAAGTATGCCGCATAGGTCGGTCTAAGCTCGATTGCCGTGCTGTAGTCTTGAATGGCTCCCAGGTGGTCCTTTACCTTGCCTTTTGCATCTCCCCGCTCTATGTAAGCCTCTACAAACTTTGGATCAAGTCTTATGGCTCTATTGAAACATAGAATGGCCCCTTTATAATCCTTAAGCTCAGCCTGCTCTACACCTTCGTCATAATGATTTCTTGCGGTTTGCGCTGTGATGGAATGGACACAACCCCAATAGAAGAACAAAAAGAAAGCGACTCGTTTTACCATGGTCATGCCGGTTAGGTCCGTTTTTAGAATTGAAGTGCAGCAATAGCCCGGGCTCCGAGATCTTTCACTAACCTGCACACATTGAGGTGGGGGAAACGCTCAACAACGGAAAGGCTGCCGAACGCCTTTTTCAATCCTGTTGCTCCGAAATCCAGAACTTCCAATCCATCACAACGGAATGCCTGAAGTTCTGATCTCCTGGATCAATACTAATCTACAAAATGAAAATTGCAACTTAAACGCACCTTTGTCAACACTTGCCACATTTTTTTTATGTCCAGTGCCGCCTGGTCTTGCTTACCTGGAATTTCCGCGAGCATGTCATTCACTTTTTAATGCCTCCACCGGATTTTCGCGGGCTACCCGGATGGATTGAAAACCGATGGTGAGCACAGCGATCAATAGGGAGGAAATTCCGGCCGCCAGAATCATCCAAACATCGACTTCAATTCTATAAACAAATTCCTGGAGCCAACGGCGGATGACGTACCAGCCGATGGGAGCGGCCAGGATGAATGCAACACCAACCAGCAATGTAAAATCCTTCAACAAGAGCATCAGAACCTGGGAAACCGATGCACCTAACACTTTGCGGATGCTGATTTCTTTGCCGCGCTGTTCTCCCATGTAGGTGGCCAGTCCAAACAAACCAAGACACGCAATGGCCATCGTGAGCACGGTGAAGATGAGGATGATCTTGCCCATGCGTTGTTCCGACCGGAACATGGCGTCGATATTCTGATCGAGGAATGTGAATTCAAATGGGCTTGAGGAATATTTCCTCCAGATCGCCTCCAACTTATCGATTGCCTTTGATGCATCGCCCGGCGCAATGCGAACGGCAACGGAATGATTAGCCTGTCTGACCATCATGTTGTTTTGTCCTCCGCCCAGCAACATGGCCATGGGTTTGATCGAACTTCTCAAATTTTCAAAATTGAAATCTTTGATCACACCGATCAACTTGAATGGAACGGGCTTCGTCGCATTAAAATTAATCACTGTGTTGCCTTCTACCTGTTCAAATCCCATTTGCTTGTAAGCCGTTTCGTTCAACACAATGGCCATACTGTCGGATGGAAAATCGGCAGAGAAAAACCGGCCGGCAGCCATCGCATATCCCATGGCAGCCAGGTGATCGGCATCGACGGTGACGACGTGGAGATCGATATCCTGTTGCGTACCTCCTTTACGAAAGAGATTGCTGTCGGTGATGCGGGGAGGCAGTCCGCTGGCAAGACTGGTGTTTTTGAATTCGGGATGGAGGGCCAGCTCGTGCTTAAACGCCTCGACCTTGTCCTCAAGAGACCATCCATTGCCTACTTCGATCACATTCGCTTTGTCGAACCCTAAGTTTATCTCCTGCATGTATTTCAGTTGTCGGTGAACCACCAGGCTCCCCAGGATCAGCACCATGGAGATCATAAATTGAAAAACGACCAACGAATTTCTGAGGGAGGAGTTCTTCAAGCCCGCACTAACCTTTCCTTTCAAAACATCCACGGGCCGGAACGCCGTGAGATAAAACGCCGGGTAGCTTCCGGCAATCAACCCGGTGACGATGGTAAAGATCACTAAGGCACCGATCGCCGCGGGCTGCAACAGCGACGTGATCTGGAGATCTTTTCCTGCGAGGTCATTAAAAGGCTCGAGCACCAATCCAATGATCGCCAATGCCAGGAAGGTCGAAATAAAACTATAGAGCATCGACTCTGACAAAAATTGTCCCATCAATCGCGAACGAACGGCGCCGATCGACTTTCTTACGCCAACTTCTTTCGCCCGCGTGGCCGACCGCGCGGTAGACAGGTTCATGAAGTTGATGCAGGCAATCAATAGCAGGAACGCAGCAACAGCTCCGAAAATAAAAATGTATGGCATGCTGCCATGGGGAGTGATCTCGCTATCCAAATCGGATTTCAAATGAATATCCAGCAAAGGCTGAAGAAAGAAACCAAAACTATTTCCCTTGGCTTTGAACGCCTCGGGAGAAAGACCCAGGATGGCTTCAAGCTCCGGGCCCATATTTTTTTCGGTGAGTTTGTCCAATTTCACCTTGCCTTCGGCAGCATCGGTGGGGGAATGGAGTTTGACATAAGTATAGAGACCCGTATTCGACCAATGATCGTTTTGCATGTAGGGCCAGGTCTCGCCCGAAAAAATCATGTCGAACTGGAGGTGTGATTGCGTGGGCAGATCTTTGGCCACGCCGGTGACTTCTGTCGCTACTCTGTCTTCACCTCGAAAAATGATTTTCCCAAGCGGATTCCCATCACCAAAAAAACGCTTTGCCGAAGTTTCTGTAAGCACAACCTTGTTTGTCCCCTTTAACGCCGTCTCTGGATTCCCGGAGAGCAACGGAAAGGAAAAGAATTGAAAGAAGTTGGCGTCGGCTACCAGCGAGCGTGCTTCTATAAACGATTTATCGTTGTAGCGCATCGGCATCGCCCGCCACCATCCAAACCGGGTGGTGGTCTCTACTTCGGGTATTTCCCGGAGCAATGCCCCGGCGATCGGTGGCGAAGAGACCGCGGATTTGAATTCGCTTCCTTCAAATCGTCCGCGGGAGCCGATACGAAAAACGCGGTCGGCATCTTTTTGAAAGCGATCGTAGCTCAGTTCATCAAAAATGTAAAGCATGATGAGCATGCTGGACGCCATGCCCACCGCCAGGCCAAAGACGTTGATGGAGGAATAGGTTTTGTATTTTAAGATATTCCTGACGGCAATCTTGATATAGTTAATGAACATATCCTTGAGGTTTTGATTTCACCAGGTTGGCCCAGATGCCGTTTGAGTATTCAATACGTATGCCAGTTCAAAAGTGCAATGATCTGGCCTATTGGCCATTTTCTTAAACGCCTCGTCCGCCGATGGATTATTTTGTGCGGATGCGGTCATGCAACCACAAGATAGTCACCCGAACCATATCATTGGATCAGATTCTTAAATGCTCCCGGAGCCCGGTAGTTTAGTCCGGCGGTAGTTCCACTGCTGACGTCTACAGTGACGCCGGTGATTTTGCCGGCCAGGTCGGATGATAAGAATACGGCCAGGTTCGCGATGTCGGCCATGAGCGGGAGTTTTTTCAGCATCGTGTCGGCTTCCATGTTACTGAGGACGGTTTTCATTTCCTCGGGAAATTTGTCGCGGGCCTCTTTGAAGACGCGCGAATCGGGCGAGCCTCCGGAACGCATGTTCACCACGCGCACACCATAGGCACCGATCTCTGCGGCCAGGTTGCTGGTGAAGCCCTCCAGTGCGCAACATGCGGGAGCAAAGCCACCGGTGTAAGGATAGACTATGCCACCGGGGGTGGCGGTGAGCGATAAGATCACGCCCGAGCCTTGTTTGATCATCACCTTTGCCGCCGCCGTGGTGGTTAGGAATTGCGTTTGCAACATGAACTTCATCGGGTCCATAAAATCGTTGGCGGTCATGGACACCAGCGGGATGTTTTGCACAACCTTCTCGCCGGTGGCGTTGAAGGATATGTCTACTGTGCCGGCTTGTTGAACAACTTTTGTGATGTGATCGTTGATTGCTTTTTCATCCTGCGCGTCTACTTGAGCAACGTCTGCGCTGCCGCCTGATGCGCGAATTTCGTCTGCTAGTTTTTGGACGGAAGTGATCGTGCGGCCCGTTAAAAATAATTTGGCGCCTGAAGCGGCGAGGGCTTTGGCTACCGCGCCGCCGAGTGAGCCGCCGGCGCCGTAGATGATGGCATTTTTGTTTTGGAGCATGTGGGATTTGTGTTTTCGGGTGATGTCTGTTTACAAACGTAGTATTTAAATTATTTTGGTGGCGGGGTTGACAGCGACATTTGGAGGGATTAAAGCGACAAGAGGAATGTTTTTCTTAAGGAAAGATCTGTCACTAGCAAATGTGGTTCCCTGCGTTCGTGCCAGCATGTGGCGCGTCGATGTGCGCCAGGCCATTGTGAATATCGATGAAGCTTTCCTGTGGCGCTTGGTTTGCGGGCCCCGGGTTTCACCCGGGGTTATGATGGGAAACCCCTACGGGGTTGGGGAGAGAAAATGGTTTCGTCGATGAGCTAAGCTTATGCATTTATAGTACTCTCAATTTACTAAGTCAATTTACTTTAGGATATGTTGCTCGTATGGATTGGTGTTGCCTTCATGAAAAGACTTTGTCGAGAACGTTCTTAAGTTCTGACTGGCGGCACTTCGACTACTCTCGTTTTTATGTGATGAGATTTTCAGGGAGAGCAGAATTTTTTACAAGATAGAGTAGGTCTTATCTTATGTATGCTTTGGGTATGCGATAACCTTGCTTTATATATACTTTCCTGTGTCTTGGGTACGGTTTCGAAACTTAATGTAATGCTTTTTTTGCTTTTTTAGTAGTGGACTTTTGGGGCGATTCGTGAAGTCCGGACGCAAATTTAAACTTATCTTTATAGAGATGCGGAGAAACAAGCAGCGTCACCGTGGAATGACTTCAACGAACAGGGCAAGGATATGATCAATGGCTTAAACGAAAGTTTGTGGAAACAATTCGGAGCCAGTATCGATATGCTAAAAAATGCTATCGCGTTGTGGCCCGAAGAGAAGTGGAATACCGAGAAGAAGTTTTTTTATAACGCCTATCATTGCCTCGTGTTTCTGGAGTACTATCTGAACATTCCCTGGAAAAAGAACTTTTCCCCAGCCCTTCCCTTCACCTCCGCCGACCCCGACAAAATTCCCGCGGAAGCCATAGACGATATGATCCCGGATAGAATTTACAGTAAAGCGGAATTGCTGAGCTACCTGCAGTCGTCCCGCGAAAAATGCCACGCGTTGATCTTGGGGCTGACGGCCGAGAAATTGGTGGAACGATGGGTAGAGGAGGATGGAAACCGGAATTATTCAGTATTTGAACTATTGATCTATAACATGCGGCATGTCCAACATCATGCCGCACAATTGAATTTGTATTTACGCCAGAATATCAATAATGCACCCAGGTGGGTTTCGCGGGCGAAGGATGACCTGTGAGTGATGGAAACGCGAAGTCCGCATGCCGGGAAGCTTTGCTTGGAAGCGTTATGAACGCAAAGTCCCCGAGGCGGGAGGCTTTGCTGAGAATACGTTGTGATAAAAACCGTTGCCTATGCATTTCATCAGTCCTCATGCGCTCACCGACAGCGCTTCATTAAAAAAAGATGGGTTTTCGCTTAAAAGAACAATCGAGTTTTCTTATCTTAGGTTAGCCCATCTACGCGCCTTGTCAGTGAAAAAGTGTACGATCGTTTTGTTGCTTTTGCAGCTTGTTATTGCTGCGCCGGCACAGGAGTACTTCTACAGACCCTACCGGGTAAACGATGGGTTGCCCAGCGACATCGTAAAAAGCTGCACACAAGACTCCCTGGGGTATTTTTGGATTGCCACCGACGAGGGTATCGTCAAATACGACGGCGTTAAATTCACCAGCTATCGCGCCGCCATGCACAGCAACTATGCCAAGGGCTTCCTCACCACCCACAGCGGCCGGTTGTTAGCTTTTGGCGATCGCGACCTGATCGAGATCCAAAACCTGGGCGACACGGTGATCTTCAAAATCCTGTGCCCGGTGGCGAGAGTAGCAAACGACACGACCCTCTCCTATCCTAAGCTGCTCTTTGAAGATGCGCACGGCGACATTTGGATCAGCGAGTCGCAGTCGGTGGTGAGGCTGGGCAACCACAGCCTCAAACGATATACGTTCGACGCCGCCAACCGCTCCCCCCAGTTTTTGCGGTCGTTTTCTTTTTTCGAAGACCAAAAGCATGATCTCTTTATCTCATCCTTTCAGGGAAACCTGTTCCGATACGATGCACAGCGCGACGCGTTTGAGGCGACTGACAAAAAGTTTCCGTATGGCGTAGAGTTTGTCTCGGTGCAGAACAACAAAATCGTCATCGGCTCGGAGGAGGGCTTGTCACAAGCTTCGCTCCTGCGCGATGGTGGAGTCACCGCGCCGACGCTGGTGCTGAAAGTCCCTTTTGTATCTTTCGTGCAGCCCCTGCGAAACCATCACTATTTTGTTGCCACCCGCGGCACCAAACACTATGTCGCCGATTTTGACAAAGGCATATTCACGCCGCTTTCTTATTCCGTCAACAACATCAATCACGTCTACACCAGCCCGGACAGCGACATCTGGATCTCAGGAAACGAGGGGCTTGTGATGATGAAGGAAAATCTGTTTCGCGGAATCGATGACCATGTTGCCGACTTCATCGAGTCTATTGCCGAAGATTCCACCGCGGCAACCTTGTATTATGCCACGCGCAGCACGTTATACGCTTTCGATCGGATCTCAAAAAAGAACAAAGTGTTGCTTGAAATTCCAACAGGCTATTCGCAGTCGCTGATCTTTGCCCCCGAGGGCCTTTGGGTGGCCAACGCTTTCAAAGTGTTCCTGTTCAACAAAGGAAAAATTAAAAAACAATTTGACTTTAGTGCACAAAGCCGTTTTGTGACCGAAATAACCCGCGACTCGAACGGAAACCTCTGGTTGGCGGTTCCGGGCAGTACACAAGCTTATTATGTCGATAAAAATCTGAACCTTCACCAATATAACGTCGCGTTGGGACAGGAGGGCGTGATCCACATCCTTCGCGAGGGCAAGGAGGGTATGTACATTGCGTCGTCCGGAAAAGACAATTACCTGTATTTTAAAGCGAACAGCGACACGGCATTTCACAACATCAGCGTTCCGATGAATCTTGCGGTACATGGCGATTTCAATGTCATGGACCTGGTTGTTGCCAATGACGCGGTTTGGCTGGCAACCACGGAGGGACTGTTAAAATTCCACGATCACCGTTTGGAGCGGGTGAACCTGGGGGAGCGCTCTACAGGCCTGCCGGTGAGCTCCATCCAGGCCTATGCGGGCAACAAACTTTTGATCGCCAATGCGTTGGGAATGACATTGTATGATATCCAAACGGGAGCCACGGATCTGTTCAATGAAAGCTCCGGCTTATTGTCGAACACCATTACACCCCGGGGCATCTTTGTCGATAGCCGCGAAAATGTTTGGGTGTGCACGGCGAAGGGATTGTGCTACAGCACACGGCCGCTGACCGTGCTGAGCAAAACGCCCCAACCCCGGTTCACGCAAGTGCTCGTAAATGGAAAAAAATCTGTTGCGCGCACGAACGATCCGATCGACTACGGCCGTTTCCTCGCCATCGAGGTGTCGAGCATCACGTTTCCGGAAAATGAAGTGACCTTTCAATACCGTTTTCTTCCCGACGATGACTGGCGGGTGACGTCGGAACCAGAACTGCGGTTTTCGGGATTGCCTGCGGGCGATCATACCCTCGAGGTCAGGGCAAAAAAGAATGGCCCGTTCATCTGGAGCGACATCTCCCAACTTCACTTCACCATCGCGAAACCTTTCTGGCAACGGTGGTGGTTTTATGGCCTTTGCTTTATTGGTGTCTTAACCTTGGTTGCCCTCACCTTCATCGCGGTGGATGCGCGCAACAAAAAGAAGAACATCGCCCTGCAAGCGCTCATCGCCGAGCGGACAAACGAATTGCGCATCAGCAATGAAGAACTCGTGCAACTCAACCAGGAAAAAAATAACCTCATCGGCGTGGTAGCGCACGACCTGAGAAGCCCGCTCCGCCAGATGATGGGTTTGCTCACGCTGGTGAAAATGAACGCGAAAATGGACGAGACCTCCGCAACGTACCTGGACTTGGTGGCGAAAAGCGCCCTCCGTCTCGACGACATGATCGTGAAAATCCTCGACGTCGATGCCATCGACGCCCAACAACTCAACGTGAAGATCGAAGCGGTAGACCTCTCGGCCATGTGCAGCGCCGTGGTGGACCGCTTTAGTGTTGACGCCCTGCGGAAACGGATTTCCATCGTGCGAAAGATCGATCCGGGAATTTTTGTCAGGGCCGACAAAGATTACCTGGAACAGGTGATTGAAAATTTATTGTCCAATGCCGTAAAATTCTCACCCTTCGAACGCCAGGTATTTGTCAGCTTGCAGGGTTGGGGTGAGCGCGTCACCTGCGAGATCCGGGATCAAGGTCCCGGGCTCAGTGAAGAAGATAAGAAAAAACTTTTTGGCAAATACCAGAAGCTAAGCGCCCGCCCTACCGACCACGAGCCTTCCACGGGGCTGGGGTTGTCGATCGTTAAGAAATTTGTCTCCGCCATGAATGGGGAAATTGCATGCGTGAGCGAACCGGGGAAAGGAGCATGTTTTTCGATTTCGTTTATGCGGTGGCGGTGAGAAAAACAAGACTCAAATCGGTAGACTTGAGTCTTGCTTTAAAAATTATCAATGTTTGCAAACCTGTTTTTATCTATGACTTCACCAGCTTCAACGACCACTTATTAAGCTTCCCAACATCCTGCCCAACCGTGTCAGAAACTTTCAGCTTCCATGTACCTGACAATTGCTCGCCCTGAAGTGTTCTCAACGCGATGGTATTGTTAAAAGTATAGGTCTTGATCAGGTTATCTGCCGAGCCGCCTGCCTTGCTGTGCAGGGATATGATTGAACCCTTTGGCGATACCAGGTTTACAATAAGATCACCGATATACGTATGCGTAATGTCAATACCCACTTCGACTTCCTTGAGCGTCCCGGCAGTTGACGTTTGAAGACTCCGCTCGACGCCTGTTGGATTATTATCCGGAATCACAATGCCCGGAGCATCTTCCAGGAGCACGGACTGTTCTGCGGATAAATCAAAATGAAGTTTCCAGCCATTCAGAACACCCGTATCCACCAACGCTAAGTCTGCTACTTTTAATGTCCAATCTCCTTGGATTGCTTTGCCTGCCAACGACGCAAGAGATGCAAGGCTCTGAACGTCGTAAATCTTTTTTAGGTTATCAGCACTTCCTCCATTTCGGTTGTGGATGGAAATGACCGTCCCTTGTGGTGATGTTAAAGAAACAACAAGGTCGCCGATATACGTGTGGGTGATATCCAATTCAACTTTTATCGCTGCAATGGTACCTTGCTCATTCACGGCGATCTTATCGGTGATCCCGGCCGGGTTATTGTCGGGGATCGCTTTGCCCGGGGTCGAAGATTTTACGATGGTGTTTCCTGTAACAGGACCGGGCATCGATTGTAGCGCTGCTGCGACCGCACGTCCTGCGTCTACTTTTCCAAAACCAAACCAGGGGCTCCATGTTCCGTCGGGGTGATTTATATTTTTAAAGTCACCTTTGTCAAACGGCGCAACGGGAGAAATATCCCACGACGTGTTGGTGTCGAAGTTCGCGGGCGGAGTTTTGGGATAGCCGGTCATGCTGAGGTCCTTGCTGGCCGTGCGTTGCAAAACGGAAATAACTTCCAATGCGGTGAGGGTTGGGTTGGCCGAGACCACCAGGCCCGCAATTCCGGCAATCAGCGGTGTTGCACTGGAAGTCCCTCCAAATTCATCTTCAAAAAGCGGGCCTTCTCCGGATGTGGTGGTTATCCCCAGTCCGGGAACAGAGAGACGATGATATTCGTGGACAT
This sequence comes from Chryseolinea soli, assembly GCF_003589925.1. Classification (NCBI taxonomy): domain Bacteria; kingdom Pseudomonadati; phylum Bacteroidota; class Cytophagia; order Cytophagales; family Fulvivirgaceae; genus Chryseolinea; species Chryseolinea soli. The sequence continues at coordinate 1,198,717 of NZ_CP032382.1, forward strand.
TGTTTGTCGGTGCGCACAACGAGATGCCGGTGCCGTAGTTTGAGTAGTGACTCCGTTGCGCGTTACTGGCCAGCGCTGCGATCTGGATCACGCCCGGAATGCCAACGAGGTTATGTGAAAATGTCTTCGACGTCTTCACACCCACCCAAACGCCGGAGCCATCGGGACGAACTTCAACGCCACTGGTATAGGGGACGTTCTGATTGGAGGTGAAACTGATCGGACAATTTTCATTACCCGAAGCCCACGCAAAAACAATACCCTTGCCGCGGCGTCCTCCCGTGAGGGCGAGGGATTTTATTTTGTTCACCACATTCGATGACCAAGTCTCCACGGGCGACATCCCCCAGGAATTCGACAAGACATCCACTTTGTCACTTATAAAATTAAGGACCGTTATGAATTTATCGTCGCTTATAAACAATCCCTCATCGTCGCTCTCCCACTTGATGGGCAAAAGCCTGCACCCGGGTGCGGCGCCCACGACCAACGAAGCGTCCACTTCCGCTGCCACGACGCCACAACAAGCCGTGCCGTGGTCCGATCCCGTCTGATACATTTTTTGAGGATTAGCGCTGATGGCATCGCGGTGCACCAAGGTGAGGTCAGACATGTATCCCCACGTGGCAAATTTGCCCGGCGAATCAAAATCGGGGTGATCGATCTTGCATCCGTCGTCGGTTATGCCGATCACTACGTCGGCGCTGCCAAAATTCCCCAAAAGATTCCAGGCGTCTTCGCAGTTTGAAGAAGAGCGCTGATCAAACTCCGGACTCACCAGTCGCCGGTGCAAGTGCCATTGTTGATTGTACTTTGCGTCGGTAGGCAAATTGAGCGAGCGCTTCACCCTCCTGTTCAAATCGTGCTCACAGGTGGCAACACTGGTTTCGGTTTCGGTGATGGCCACGACAAGCTTCACCGGGTTCATACCGGTTTGTTCCGTTAGCTGAAACAGAAATTCGGTTTCCGAATATTTCTTCATCAGGATCAGGGCATATTTTGCCATAAACTCGGAAAGCTTTGCATGCGTGGCCGGCTTTTTGAAGGTCACGATGATCCGGTCCGTGATCAGAAATTCAGCATCGCTATCTTCCAGTGTATAGGCATGATGCGTCACCGCTTCCTTCCGCATCTTCTTCATTTCTGAGTCAAGTGCCGCAGGACTCACCGTCACGCGGGTGGAGGAGGGAGAGGTTCTTTCCAATGCCTTCATCTTGTCGGTTCCGATAAGATCCTCGGGAGCCTCCCGCACGACAAACTGATCAGGTTTTTTGCGCAAGAAAACTTTTTTTCCATTCTGATAGGTGTACAACCTCGAGCCGGATTTACTTTTTTTCGTTGCCATAATATTTACAGTTTTAGTTCATATTGTATCTAACGACGATGCCTGTGCTGACATTGGATAGATGTCTCGCAAAGTAGAGTTGAAGATTTGTTTGATGAGCGTGTTCGTGTGCTCAGAAAGGACGTATTGCTTTGGTCGCTATTCTTTCCTGGACCTGGAACGGACCGAGACGAAAAGCCGGTTGGAGACGAGGGGGTCTTTTTCTCCATAGCCATGCGAAGAAGCACCAGAGGGTTTGGTAGTCTTGGTGACTAGCACCACATTCCAATACATAACCAAAAACTAGAAAACGCTGAGGCAGGATTTTGAAAATAGGACAAACTGTTTACGCAGAATAGCTGCGCTTCTGATGAGTGAAGATAGTGAAGTGGCCTTGGATGTCAATTCGTTTTGGTCGAATTATTCCATCGTAACATTTTCTGTTAGCAGAATCCAGGTATGGCTAAAAAGCAAAGTCCCCGAGGCGGGAGACTTCGCTTGGACAATGGGGAAAGTTCACTTGATCGTTAGATAGCTGCTTCGGCTCTTTGCTCCCTCACCGCCACGCGTCTTTGCGCCTGGATGAAGAGGATGAGTGATCCGCCGATCAGCGATGCGATGAGCAAATAGGCCATGCCTAGGATGACCAGGTTCTGCACATCGAGTGCACGAACAAGGGCATAGCTCAGCAAAGACGTTATGATGTAAGTTCCTCCGCCGGTGATGCCGCTGACGATCCCGGCGTTTGTGGTGAAACGTCCGAGCGCGTGGGAATAAAATGTGTTGAAGGTGAAGCCCGAAACAATGTGCAATGCCATAACGAGGGTCATCATGGTGAGCAGGCTGGGGAAATAGTACATGGCGATGATCATGATGATGGACAAGGTGAACAGCAATGGCCCCGCTACAGACATCTTTGAGTACAGGCTCAGCCGCATAGAAGATTTACTCAGCAAGCCACCGATCATCACCGCGAGACCCGACAACAATGAACAGTTGCCCGTGGTCACCGCCGACTGATGAAAGACCTGTTCGATGATAAACGGGCTCGCCATGCTATACAAAATGACCATCGAAAAACACAGACCCAGGATGACCAGACTCAAGCTAAAATCCGCAGTCTCAAGTTTGGAGATGTAGATATTCAGCAAGTGCCGCAGCTTGAAGGGATGGGAAGCCTTGAGCGTCTCGCCGCCATACCGTAGCTCAAGTGCCAAAATGATCAGCGTGGCCGAGCCGAGGAAATAAAAGTTTGACTCCCATCCGAAATAGTGGTGTAGAAAACCGCCGATGAAGGGTGCCGTGATCGGAGCCGTTGCCCAGATGATGGAGAACAGACTGGTGTAGTGTTTTAACCGCTCGCCCGAATACATGTCCATAAAAAACGCCCGCTTGCCCACCACGATCAGCGCTACGGCAAGACCCTGGATCACACGCATCGCGAGCACTAAGGGTAAGCTATGGGAGTTCGCGATCACAAAACAAGACACCGCAAAAACAACAAGAGAAGCGAGGCTGAGCCGGTAACGGCCAAAGCTGTCAAGCAAACTTCCCACAAAAAGCTGACCAACGCCACTGCTCACCACAAAGACGACCAACGACAACTGGATGTCGCCTTGGCTGGTGCCAAAGAATGTTGCCATGGTAGGGAACGAAGGAAGATAAATGTCTGTCGCAAATCCGGATAAGGGAATGAGTGCGAATGCCAGGAGGGTGCTGATCGCTACGTGAGTTTCTTTCAAGGTCTTCATGTTCTGATGCTCCATTAGTTTTGTTCAAGTCTGTTCAGCACCAACACCGCTTTGTCGGATTGGCTCAGGAAATTGCTGTAAAGTTGTTCTGTCGAAGCCACCCGCACTTCGTAGTTGTTGGTCTCCAGGCTTCGCACCAGGTCTTCGGCTACTTCCTGCGGCGAGATCTTTGTGTCGGAGGGAATGTCTTTCGCAAATTCTGTGTCGACCAGTGGAGGCATCAATTCAAAAACTTTCACGTTGCTGTCCTTGGCCAGGCTGAGTCGCAGCGCTTGTGTATACGAATGAAGGGCGGCCTTGCTGGCGCTGTAGGTCGGCAGCGAGAGGCCAGGCGCAAAGGCAACGATGGATGAAACGTTGATCACAGCAGCTTCGGGTTGCTTGTTCAAGAGGGGGAGCAACTTCGTGGTCAGGTTGACGACGGCGAAGTAGTTGGTCTCCATCTCCTCGCGGGCAAAGGTCGCCGCGTTTGGCGACTCGCTAACTTTGTGAAGATAAACGAGTCCGGCATTGTTCATGAGGACATTGAGGTCTGAAAAGTCTTTCTTAATTCTTTCGATCAGTGCGTTGACATCGCCTTCCTTTGTTACATCCGCTACGATGTAATGTACATTGCCCAGTTGTTGCGCGGCCGCTTTCAGCTTTTCTTCGTTTCGGCCGGTGATGATGACGGTGTTGCCCTTTTGCGAAAGCAGTTTGGCGGTTTCAAAGCCAATGCCGGAGCCGCCGCCGGTGATGAGGATGGTGTTTTTCGAGGTTTTCATAGTGGGTTCAATTTTGAGGTTTTATATTTTAGACCGATCGGTCTCTTTTTGTTCAAAAAAAATTAGAAAGATTCAATTTCCTTTTTGAGGACGTCGACAATGGTTTTCATGGGTGCCCGGCTGTTCGTTACGCGGGAGGTGAAGATGGCCCCCTCGATCATGGCGAACATCTTGACGGCGAAAAGGCCGGCATCGATGTTCTTGTTGAATTCGCCGTTGGCTTGTCCCTCTTCCACCAGCTTCGTCATGCGTTGTTGGCTCGTTTTGATCGCCTTCGCCACGCGTTGCTTGAGGTCGGGGTTGGTATCGTCGGCTTCGGTGCCAAAATTCAGCAGTGGACAGCCGCCGGCGTCGCTGGTGGCCAGCCGGTCGCGGTAGTAGTCCAGGAGGGCGAACAGCTTTTCGCGTGCAGTTGCCTTGCCCGAGATGGCGGCGTTGAGTCCGCTGGAGACCTTGCCGGTCAGGTAATCGAAAGCTTCCACACAGATTTCTTCTTTGCTTTCGAAATTGCCATAGATCCCTCCCTTCGCAAGCTTGGTGGCCTCCATCAGGTCGGAAATGGAGGTTCCGGCAACACCCTTTCGGTTAATAATGGTCGCCGATTGCTCGATGATGAATTGCCTGGTTTTCTCGGATTTTGTCATGGCGGTGCAAATTTAAACCGGTCGGTCGATTATTTCGGAACGCGTCTGAAAAAATAAACCGATCGGTCTAAATACGTGGACGCAGGGGATTTGGTTCCCGGAATAGGGAATTTTATTTAATGAGCGATCCAAAAACTGGGGAATGCCCTAAAATGCAAAGTCCCCGAGGCGGGAGACTGGAGTGCTTCCCGGACGGAGGACTTTGCTGGGCTCCTAATCGAGACTATTTCTTCTTCGCGAGCGCTGCGTTGATGGGCGCGCGGTCGAGGTATTGGACCATGATGTCGATCTTGTCGTTAGCGTCGAAGTGCATGTCGTTGTGGATCCACATGGCGAGCTTTTGGTTGTTTTTATATTTAACCTTTACCATGTACCAGCTGAAAAGCCAGACGCCGGCTCTGTCGGGACCGCGTTGTGGTTTATTGACTTCCACGGGCAACCAGATGTCGTTGACAAAACTGATGGAGTCGATCACCTTGCTACGACGGTCTTTCCAGTAGTCATGAATGGCTTGTTTTCCAACGAGGCTGTCGCCGGACGACCAATGATAGCGGGCGTTGTCGGCAAACGTGGCCATCCACGCATCGATGTCGCCGGACGCCAGAGCGTTCATTCCTTTTTTTCCGATCTCAGCATACTTCGCATCGGCAAATTCAATATCCGGAGTCGGCTTGACTTCGGCGACGGGTTCAGCAGGTTTCTCTGCGGGCTTCGTGCAAGCCAGCAGTGTTGTTGCGCACAACAAGGCGATGAAGGGTGCTTTCATGAGGGTTTGGTTTAAGGTAAAATGGTATATAGTTTAAGAAAGAGTGCTCCTGGGGGATGGTATAATAATATACAAAAAAGTTTGGCTTGTTTATAGGATTAGGGAAGTCAATTTCATTTTACGCTGTTGAAAAATTGAAATAAGAGAGTTTAAACTTCGAAAGATTTTGCGAACGAAGAGATTGGGTTCTGGGCGTGGGCTTTTGCGCAGAATAACAACATCAAGGGATCAGAAAAAGTGATCAACCGGGGTTGCAGCTATCGCTCTTTGATAAACTCATTTTTGTTGCTCTCGCGTAGCACATGTGCTGGAGTCATAATAGATAACTCTCATCGCTCGCAACTATGACGGACGTCAATTGAAGAATTTCCCGGAAATCATGTGTTGAGTAGTTCTGTCTAAAAAATCCCTCAGCGTAACTGGACAACTCGGGCTTATTTTTATCACCTAAGAAAACAGTCAAGGTTTTTTCATCATTAACGAGAACTGCATCTAACGACGGCCATTACGTCGAGAGCAAACTCAACACATCGCCCTCGTTCAGAATGTAAATTCCCAAAGCGATCAGCACGAACGGCGTGACGACGTGTCCATACTTGTCGATGGTTTTTGCCATGAGCGGATGCCGCGAAAGATAACGGGCCACCAGACACCAGACCGCCGTCATCATAAAAAAGATGGAGACCACGGTGATCTTTTGAGGCCACGCCAAGGTGGCAAAGAGCGGCACATAAATGCCGACATTATCTCCGCCATTGGCGATGGTGACGCCTGAAACAACCCAGGCATTGCTTCGGTTTCCCTTCTTCTTTGTCGGATGTTCATCTTCGTCCGGCGGCTCCTTGCTGAGAAGGCGAACCACTCCTTTTATGCCCAGATAAACCGGCAACAAGCCCAGCAAGCCGATATACGTTTTCCCGATGACCAGGCCGATCAACGAAAGCACAAGGCTGATCCCAATCAACGCGCCGATGCCGACGAATTGACCCAGGATGATCTCGCGCGGTTTAAAATTCCGGTCGCCAAAGAAAAGCATCAGCAGGAAAATGTCGTCAATATTAGAAGAAACAAAGGCCAAAATGCCCGTGGCGATAACCTCCATAAAAAAGATAAATGCGAAGGTAGCGATAGAAACGGAAACTAAAATGGTGGCCAACAGGGAACAATGTCGGGGGGAGACCGGCGGTGGACTTCAACTCACGTCTTCGTAGCCGCTTTTGATCACGGTAGAAATCATTTTGAATCGTTCCTTTGCGATGATGGCGTTTCGGCTGTGCGCCGGTATGATGATGGAATGTCCTGTTTCGAGTGCAAACGGTTTGCCGTCGATCAAAACTTCGGCGGTTCCTTCAATGATCTGAATGAATGTATCGAACGGTGAGGTTCTCTCCTCGAGCGTTTTCCCCGAATCAAAGGAGACGGCGCTGACATTACCCGTTGTTTTCCGGATGAGGGTTTTGATCACCACCGAATTGGGAACATATTCCAGTACTTCAGAAACATTAAAAATTTTTGATTTTTCAAAATCTAAGGTTTCCACTGTGTGTAAGTTTTGCATGAACGGTTTCTTTTAATAGCATTGCCTGCAAGTCTGTAAAATTGAGGCCCTTGCCATCGATTTGCCTTACAGATGCTGTAAAAGAAGTTACATCATTCACACATTTCCGTTCTTGCTTGTTGCCCATACGACCGTGTTTCTATCACAAGTCTTCCAGGTTAGCCGTGCGCTTTTGCCGGAGTTTTTTAAAGAAGGATGGTGAGAGCCCGGTTATCTTCTTGAATTGGTTTGACAGGTGGGAGACGCTGCTGTAGTGAAGCTTGTATGATATTTCGGAAAGGTTCATCTCATCGTACAACAATAACTCCTTCACCTTTTCAATTTTATGCATAATGATAAAATGCTGAATCGTGATCCCCTTGACCTCCGAAAAAATATTGGACAGGTAGGTGTAATCATAGTCCAATTTTTCGCTGATATAGTCGGAATAATTCACCGTCGGCAACTCGTCAGAATAATGAATCATTTCGATGATGACGGTTTTGATCTTGTCGATAAGGATGCTTTTCTTATCGTCGAGCAATTCAAGGCCCGACCGTCCCAAGGTTTCTTTTAGCAACTGGCGCTGCTCTGAGGTAATCTCCTCAAGGATTTCGACCAACCCTAAGTCCAACGCAGTTTCGTGAAGTCCGAGCTTCTCCAACGCCTCCTTCACGATCATTTTACATCGAAGACTGACCATGTATTTGATGTAAAGTTTCATAGCATCACTGTGTTTATCTCCAGCATAGGAATCGGTTTATGCGAGCGGCATGCCCGTTCCACACGTTCTGGATCATCGGATAGTCCCCCTTCAATAAGATGGTTTAGGTTTTTTGGAGCCAAAGTGTCTGTGAAAATTGAATTTGGCTGGTCAATGGCAACGGTCTGGTCAACATGGTCTCAAAATCAGGCGCCTAAACCAGGTAAAAAGCGGGGGCTATTTTCAAATTTACACAATATACCGCAATCTCAGTTGAGAATGGTGTCATTCTCCAATTTCGTTTGGAATGGGAAATACAGATAAAACAGCAGGAATAGTTGTGCTGCGGCCGTCTTGACCGACAGTTTTGTTGGATCAAAAGTAAAGGGCGGAATTTTGAGTCCCGCCCTTTTGCCAACTACAGCATATACTCTAGAGAGGGTTCGGTTTCTTAAATATTTGGTGAGCTTGAATTTGACGGGCGGGAATTCCAGGGCCAAGCGCAATCGGTTTCGCTCCCCGTACTCCATTCAAGGAAGCAATATGTAAAAGTGAAGTATTAATACTAAAGCGCGTTATACTTAAAAGCCGTTTTGTTACAGATGTTACATATTGATGCTCCCCAACGACTGCATGGTTTCTTCTGTTTAAATCTGCGAATAATACAACTCTTTATGTTTCGCTTGTAACACCAATGAGGTGCCCGATGCTCATCTTGTATACGTTTTTATAGCATTGCCTTTGAACAAATATGGACGAAGGGTTTTATTCAAGAGCAAATGCGGCAAACCAAACATAATACCACAACATATGATTGACGCCGGGCAATACATCGTATCCGAAACGCGCACGTTCGGCATTCAAGACTTTCCTGAAGTTCAACAGGAAATAGCAAGAATCCGGGAAAAGACCTCGGGCATGCCGAGTCCCCATAAAGCGGATATTGTCATTTCTTTTTTAAAAGACCACATGATAAAGTCCGAATGGGTTCTTGCCGATCCGGAACTCGTTGCCCACATCACCTCAAACCACGCGGAAACAAAAAATATTGAACGTCTGTTTGCCGAGTACAAAAAAAATGTCCCGTTTCTTTTTGGGCTGGAGAACTACATCCGAAAAATCTTTTCATCCCCTCAAGATGCAGTAGTCAATCAGTGATCGATATAACAAATCGAAAAGGTTGTGTAATGCTTTCCTGTGTGTAGACCTGGATCTTTGTGGCTTTCCAATGGAAAAATCCACAAAAAAAATGAAGACAAAAATTTTAGCATTTACGCTGACAGGCCTCATGATCGCCGCCAGTTTAACAACGTTCGCGCAGGAAGATAAAAAAGCAAAGGAAGCCAGAAAAGATCTGGCGATTGCAAAAAAGGACCTACGGGAAGCGAAAACGGACTCGGCAGCCGATTATCAAAAGTTCAAAACGGCCTCAGAAACAAAGATCCGGGAGAATCAAATGGAGATCGCTACCCTGAAAGCAAAAAAATCGACCGATACCAAAGAGGTCAAAGACCGCTACGACAAGCGGGTCATCGCTTTGGAACAAAAGAACAACGATCTGAAGAAGAAGATCAAAGATGCGAGTACGGTTAAAACCAGCGCGTGGCCCACTTTCAAACGTGAATTCAATCACGATCTGCAAGAATTGGGACATGCCATAAAAGACATTGGTGTCGACAACACAAAATAGATTAAGTAAAGAAAACTATTTTGAATAAGGGCGGATCACACTCCGCCCTTTTTGTTATGAAAAAAATTACGCCGGTTCATTCCGTCAAAAAATCAGGTTGAACCGCCTCACCTTCGCCAAAGCTTCAGCGTGCAGAGAGGAAGGCGCTAAAGACGCAAAGCCATCGCAAAGAAATGCGGCGCTCTTTGCGTTGGCTTTGCGTCGCTAGCGTCCTCGCGGTTTAATATTTTTTTTGCGCACGCCCCAACCTTCATCAAGCACAAAACCACGTTCTAGCGACTCAAACAAACTATTTACGTTTTGGGAGCCATTTTTCGAAAACCGCCGTTTCCGGTAATGTGTGAATAATGCAACTCTTTTACTTCTTCTTATAGTGTTTCCCAGGATGCAATGACCATCTTTACTGTTTGGTTTGAGTGATTAACCGATTCATCTGAGTTTTGGCACAATGTCCCCTCTGAACGACTCCGTTACTTGCAAGTTCTTGTCTTACGCGCCTGATCACCTTACAATCTTCGCATTAAACTAAAACAACATATGAAAGCAGAAAGCGTAACCAAGGGAGTTATAAATTCCCTTAACCGAATAGTGGAGAGCCTGCGAAAACAGTTCGCCTTTGAATTCAATGCTATACCGCATTTCACCCGTGTAACGGAGAAATTCGATGTGGTACAGAACTATAAAATTCGCGACGGCTTTTAGTAGTATTGACGCGAACAGGTCCAATGGAACCCACCTGTGAAAAATGCAAATCTATTGGTTTTCTTTGTAACGGGTGGGTGGACTTTTATAGTGATCTTTGTCAACGAAAAGGAATCAAAATTTTAATACGCGATGATAGCGAAAAAAAATATGCCCGCTCCCGCCCTGGATTGGGCAGGAAAAAAGGCAAAGTTCAAGTTAAAATATCCCGTCTTGACCGACGCCGATCTGAATTTTGAGGAAGACAAGAAGACGCGGATGCTCGATAAACTTCAGGTTAAATTGGGAAAGACTACGAAAGAACTTCAAGCCATTATAGGAACACTGTAATTGACTTGACAGAAAGGGCACCGTTAGCAATTGGTTAATGGTGCTTTTTTTATTGCCAAGACACAAACTTCAAAATACAATTCTCACCATGAGCTACAAAACCAACACCGATAACCTCTATCCAGAGGGCACCCTGATCACAGCCAAAGCAGACCCCGGACTGAAACTGAAAATCATGCGATACTATCAGCGCATTTATTACTGCGCGGTTGTGGATGCACCAGAGCGGAAACAATTTGCCTATTTCGAAAGAGAACTAATTCCTCCTGCCCTTTAGCACAATATTGAAGCCCGTCATTTGATCACGCTTGATAAAGACTCCCTCAATCTCATCACTATGAACTCAAACCTGCAAAACATTTCCTCTACGCCCAACGAGCCTTGGTTTTCCCATCCTCTTGGAAAGCTAAACATCCCTCATGAGTGGTTGATGAGCGGTGAAAGACGCGAAAAGGGTTTTGCCGGGCCAGACCTGAAACGCAGCGTGCCTGGAAGATCCAGAAAACTCATTCCGGCATCCAAGCCGTTCGACTATGAGCATGGAGAACACCGCGCAAATCGGATCGGAACTGATTGCCTCCAGGAAATACAAAAGATAAAAGAAGCGTCTGAAGAAGATCTCTGCAGCACGCGCCAGGAGTTGTCGAAGGCGTTGGATGAGCTGCGCAGGCGAAACGCAGCATGGATCGAGGCCGAAAAAGAATTGTGTCGCACGAAGATTCTACTGGAACAATACCATTTTCTATCGAATCACGATCTGCAGGAACCGTTGCGAAAACTTCAGATGTTCTCCGACCTGCTGTCAGGCCCCCAAGCCAACCTAAATGACTATGCCCAAAAATATTCCGAAAAGATCAACGCCGCAGCGGCACGGATGTCATTGCTGCTAAAAGATCTCTCGCATTTCTCGCTGGCAAGGAAGACCGATGCGGAAAATTTTGAGACGGTGGACTTGAATAAAGTTGTGAACGAAGTTACCTCGGATTTGGAGACGGTCACCAGAAAAAAGAACGCCACCATCCATAGTTCCCCGCTCCCCGTCATTCAGGGCGATCCCGCGCAGATCAAGCAACTGTTTCAAAACCTTCTCGGCAATGCACTTACGTTCAACCGGGGAAACGCCATCATTGAAATATCCGCTTCGAAAGGGACAGCCTATACATTCCCGAACTGCACCGGGTTGAAAACCGGAACGGCTTACGTTTGCATTCGCATCACCGACAATGGCATTGGGTTCGATCAGAAATACGCAACAAAAATATTTACCCTCTTCCAACGCCTCCGGGAAAAGAAGGGGCTCAAGGGAAGTGGTACGGGATTATCCATATGCAAGCAAATCATTGAAAATCACGACGGCTTGATCTACGCCTATGGAAGGGAAAATGAAGGCGCCACGTTCACGTTGTTTTTTCCCTGCAACCAAAAAAGTTCTTCATCTCTTGCCTCCCGGCTTTGATCCACATCGGTCACGGCATTATTGTAGTTTAAAATGATCAAAAGAATCTTATTCATAGACGACAATGTCGAAGACGGCAGGATATTTCAACAGATCATCCAGGAATTATTTACTGCTATCACGATTGACTTCGCCAGAAGCGGGCCTCAAGCCTTCGCATTGCTCTCAAAAACCAGAGCCGATGTTATTTTCCTCGAATTGATCATGCCGGGCATGGACGGGATCGAATGCCTTACGAAACTGAAAGCAAGCCGGAACGCGAAACAGATTCCCGTTGTCTTGTACACGGCATCTAAAAACGAAATGGATAAAAAGTTAGCGCTAAAACTCGGCGCCTTCGACGTCATATCAAAAACAAGCAACCTCAGCGCGCTGACCGATAAGATAAAAAAGATCCTGTCCCTGCCGCACTACCACTAACACAAGTCGGCCACCTTCACCATTCCGTCAGTTCGTTCCAGGTTCCCGCCAAACCAGTGAGAATCCTTAAATAGTAACGCAGGTCCGACAACCCGAGACACTCTACATACGGTACCAGGCCAAAAGCTGTCGTTTTCACAATAAATGATTGCAAAGGACGCACACACGTGCAAAATTTGTATGAACCCATTCCTGGTTCGGGTGTACCGGCATAGGGGTTCATTACCTTTGGACAGTAAGGCAAGCGAGATGACAATAAACCGTTGCCCGCGACGTTTAGATGGCGGACAAGGAATATGGGAACTGCTACTTGTGGATGTGTGTGACTCGATTGAAGTTCCGTCTGAAAAGAATCGCAAAGCTTTAGAGCATTAGGGGGAGTTGTTACTGGAGGGAGTTCGGTTTGAACCGCATTTGATCCGTATTCGCTATAAACTCAAAAATCCTCCATGATCTCCCGTCACCGTTATGTTCTCTATTTGTTGCTGATGGTCATTCCGCCTACAGCATACGGTCAGGTAAAAAAGAAGATCCGCTCCTACGAAAAAGTGTTCCAGTTCTCACTCTTCCCGGGCATCAGCACCAACGGCATTGAGAGCGGTTCATATTATAATAAATTTTCATTCAATCTTTTTGGAGGACTATCGGCCGGCAACCGGATCTTGGAGCTGGGGTCGCTGGTGAATGTGAATTTAAAGGAGTCGACTGGAATTCAGATTGCGGGGTTGGCCAATATCGTGGGAGCGAATGCGTATGTAAATCTTTCGCAGTCGGAGGAACGGGCGCTGATCAATGCGGAAGACTTCGAAGCCAACACGAAGGGGATACAGTTCTCGGGCATGTTGAACTTTGTGCGAAACAACGCGCAAGGCATTCAGTTCGCCGGGATGCTGAACGTTGTGGGTGGTGATATAAAAGGATTTCAGTTTGCGGGCATCGGCAATAGTGCGGGCAACAATACGGGCGGGACGTCATCGGGGATCCAGATCGCTGGATTTTATAACATTGCCAAAGAAGGGATGGGCGGCTTTCAAATCAGCAGCCTCTTCAACTACACCGACGGCAACTTTGCCGGCTTTCAATTCGGTGCCATCAATAAAGCGCGGGCCATGATGGGAAAGAAATCGACGCCACCCACGCGCGCCCGCAGCCTGCAGATCGGATTACTTAACTCCAGCAAGGCCATGGACGGCTGGCAGATCGGGCTTGTCAACTTTGGTGGTGATATGCGGGGGAAGCAGATCGCGCTCATCAATTTTTTCCACAACTATCCGCTAAAAGAATACACCCGCATGGGCACGCCGATCGGGTTGCTGAACCTTGGATCGTCCGGTTCCTATCTCAGCGTTTCCTACAACGAACTCTTTTCCGCCAATGTTGAATATACCACGGGCAATTGTCTGAACTGCACCTGGACGCAGAGCACTATGCCCTTTGCTGACCGTAATCAAATCTACAATCAAAATGCATTGATCGCCGGCTACGATGCCGCACGAAAAACCTGGGGCTTCGGCTATGGGTTTCAAAAAGTGTTGTATAATAAAAATAGCATGCTGCCGACGGACACAAACAACAAGAAGCGCGTGATTCACTACGGGTTGAAATTCCTTCATCTCAACCGCGACCTCTCATTCGACAAAGCTTTCAATATTTTGACACGGCTCAATTTTGACTACGGGAAGCGCTGGCGCTGGTTGTATGTGTTTGCCGGCGTTTCGGTGAACTATTTTTTGCATGACATCGAAGATTCGGAGGATACGTACAAGATCAACAGCAAAAAATTCGATGCCGGAAAATTATTCGGTCACAAGGCTGAAGTTTGGCCGGGGTATACGTTTGGATTGCAGTTTTGATTGAATACGTCTCCAAACCTATGGGCTCTCACAATGAAAATTCGTACAATGCTCAAAGGCCCACAGGGTATTTCGAGACCGGCTCAAATGCTCCCATGGTTTTATAGCACAATACATCGCCCGCAATTCGTCCGTTGTAAAAGACGTCTTACAATCCAGGTACCTTTCAAGTACTTTGTAGTTAACCGTATAGTACAATTCAGGGTGACGCGTTAGAACCAGGTATAACCTCTGTCGGTCGTAATGTCCGTAATCATATTCCCAGACTAGTTTCTGAACGTAAACCGAATCGACGCGAATGTTTCCTCCGATCAACGCATCGTAGTTTCGTTTTTTCTCCATCGCCTCACGCTTCTCGGAGGGCAATAGGCTATCCAGGCAGGCTTTGTAATCACGGGCAAACACTTCGGAAGTTAAATTTCGAATCATCTTTTTTTCTTCAGACTGGTGCTCCAAGGTTCCCGTGTACCGGCTGAGAAAGTTATGGGTGGTGATCGTTGTTTGCCGGATTCTACCGACGGAATCTTCATATTGCGCTTCCAGTTCGATCCGTGTCGCCTCGTTCCGGAGGAGATGATACCTTTTTTCTTGTCCACGTTTCAGTGTAAATTCATGACTAAGATAGCCAAGAGATTTTACGACAATACTTGCCGGGCCGACCTGCACAATCTCGAAAGCATTTCCCACAACGGGCTTTAGGGGCAACGTTTCGGGATCGCGGGACCAGAAACAAGCGCAGGCCCAGTTGTCATCAGTGACGTACTGCAAGCGAATGGAATCTCCCATCCGCTCGCCAATGATATAATTGTCCGGTTGAAACCAATACGTATCTGCCCCCACAAAATAACGGCTATCAGGATTGGCACATGACCAAAGTGCAAGGACGCCCAGGAAAATAAGAGATCTGCCAATCATTGAAAAACGAATAATCATTCCAACGGAACACCTGCACAAAAGGTTAACGCGTTCCGTTGGAATAACAATCGCACACTATTTGAACTTACTTTCATCCAATCTAAAAAACCGCACCGCATTATTAAACAGAATGTCCCGCTTCTGTTCAAACGATAAATAATTGGCATTCTCGATCATGCCAATCGAAACCTCCGTCAATTTAGGCCACACCAATAGATCCGTTCCATACAGAATGCGCTTTCCAAATCCTGCTTGGACCAGTCGCCGGATGTAGTCGTGAATTTCTTCCTGCGGATAGCTCCAGATAAAACCCGCGAGGTCCACATACACATAGGCATTGGCGCCCATGAGCGCGATCATTTCGTCGATCATGGGATAGCCCGCATGCATCACCCACACTTTCAGTTTCGGATGGCGCGCCAGCATGTCCTCCAACAAGAAGGGATTTCCCAGCGACGCTCTGTATTTTGGTGACGTGAGATTAGCCATGCCGTTACCTCCCGTTCCCATGTGAATGCCCACGGGAATATTCAATTGCTCTGCCGCCGCAAAATATTCATCCAGCGACATATCGCTGGGCGAGATGCCCTGGTATTGCGGAGCCACCTCTCCCATCACTTTATAGAATCCTGATGAAAGCGAATCCTTAAAAGCTTTCGCCGTCATGTCTTTGGGAGAACTGATGCCGATGCCGGGAATCACTCTGCCCGGCGCGGCCTTCTGCCATTTGCGCAAGATCACGGGGTCGCCATAGGCCACGATGGTCATGTTGAGCCGCTTCATCGTAGCGATCACGGCGTCTTGCATTTCCTGGTCGGTCTTTGCTGCCTTGAGCGGCTCGGCACAATCGGTGTTGATAAAAGCCGGCGGCGGCTGACCGGGATCGCCTCCCGGCATACTCTTCAAGAACCAAGGGCACATATCGCCGCCAAACGCAGGGTTCACTTTCATGGCGTGGACGTGTACATCGATGATGGGAAGATGTTTTGGCGCATCCTGAGCAAGTGCGCAAGACAGCGTCAGGAGCAAAAGGGATAGAGGTAAAAACAAGCGTATCATGAATAGAAGTTTTGGGTTGGGAATCTCTCGTCCGGACAGGAGTTCCGGATCATTGTGTCCAATATACACAATTATGCGATGCCGTCAACCAAGAATGCTTTGACGCTGGATTGGTGCTGTGTATACGGTCATTCAGGGATCGCGACGCCAATGATCACGCCAAAGTTGCCGTCGGTTTGGATCCATTTCTCTTCCGGGAGGTAGGTTCTGGAAACAAAGCCATCCAGGTAGAGGGCGTTTTGACAACCCGCTTGTTTGAAGAAATCGGCGAAGTCATAGAAATTTATCGGTTCCTTGGACATGGCAAACAGAAGCTTATGGTCAGGAAGGACACCAACGCCATTTCGTATGTTGAGATTGGATGAGCCTTTTTTGAATATGGGGTGAACCGCACCGTCGATCAGCAGCATCGGCCCCGACTGTGTGGCAAACGCAATCCGGCCGCTGTCCACAAAATTTGTCGTCTGGCAAACGACTGCATTTTTATCCACGGTAATATAGAACACGCCATTGGGCTTCAAATAAAAGTTGCCACTGCCCGATGTGGTGTCCAGTGGCGTCACCGTGGTTTGTTGTTGAATAAAAAGTCCCTGGGGTGAGTTGTCGGCCTTGAACATGCCGCCGTTCATGGCAAAGATGAGCTTATGGTGTTTTTGGTCGAGGTGATCTTTCAGGCGTTGGATGCTTTTGAGAATTTCGCGCTTGTCGTCTTTCCAATAGAACTGAATATCTTGTTCTCTGGGGTCTACAACATAACTAACGATGTTATCCGTCGATGTATCCCGGTGTATAACGGCACCGGTTCCTGCCGCCAGGGAAATCACCAGTATACACCACAGCCCTATTCTCCTATGTTTTTTCATTACTATTCACAACGGCTTGCACGTTGGTATAGCAGTTTACTTAAAATGATTTACAACGCCAAGCCCTCTTTGGCAACGCCCGCTGGATTTGACAATCGTTTATTTTTTGTCGTTAACGCAATCATCAACGCCGTTCCACTAAACCCCAACGCATCGGCTGCACTGAGCACCAGGTTTCCGTGATCAACCACCGGGTTGGCGATGGCACCGGGAATGTGCAGCAAAATAAACCAGAGAAAGATCATGATGCTCAGCAATAGCGCAACTAGTTTTATTTTGATCTTTAAAACGATGGCCACACCCGAGCCAATAAGCGCCGCGCCCGTGACGTAGGTCCAGAAGAAATGGCCGGGGATCCAGCCGGGCACCATCGTCGAAATAAAGTCGACATAAAAAAAATGATCGAAGCCGAACATGATCATGGTGATGGAAAAGAAAATCCGGCCAAAGGGGATCAATTTTTCCGGCAGGGCTAGAAATCCCGGCGTCGTTTGTCCGTCTTCCTGGAGAAATGATCCTGCCACCACAAACGCACCACCACAGAATGCCAGCGTTTTGCCTACATCGCCCCACACCCCCAGGTGCCGGATCAAGTGGGGCTGTATGAATAAAATATAGGGCAGATGCCAGAAAAGAATAACCGCCAGCAATATGCAACCCAAAATCAACGCCACCAGCCTGGCCTTTTTTGAGAACACAATGGCAAGACCCACCGCGATAAAAATAACTCCAGTGATGTAGGCCTCCATTTCAGGGGTGGCCCGCCACGAAGGCCACGGCGGCAGGATGGCCGGTCTGAAATCTGCATAAATGAATTGATTGATGCCGATGGTCATCATTAAAATGCCATAACAGGCCCGTGCGGTTTTGATCAGGGTTTCCATAGATAAAAAGATTTGCTGCGAAGGTGGCCTGTCGTTAAGGAAATGCCCTGTTTTCCGGTTGTACATGTTGGTACAAATCCGTACAAGTTTCAGGACATGGAAATTCAAGCGGCAGGCCTTATTTTTATTCAGGACTTTTGCCCCGCTTATGGTGACCGAAGAAGAATTGATTTCAGAAACAAAAAGCCAGATCGAAAAAAAACTCGGCTGGGGCGATAGCCGCGACTGGACCAACCAGGACTTTCTCGAACTGAGCCAGAAGATCCAGGACGAACTGCAAATCGCGGTGAGCCATGTCACGTTGAAGCGGATCTGGGGAAAGGTCAAGTATACGAGCCTGCCCAATACGTTTACGCTCAACACGCTGGTGCAATTTATCGGCTATGAAAACTGGAGGGACTTTAAAGTAAAAAACGGCGGCACTACCAGCGGGGTAGCCGGATCACCCACCCCAAGCCAGGCACCCCGTTCCAAAGGCAAAAAACCCATGCGTCCGCTGGTGACCTTGGCGATTGGCCTGGTGCTGGGCTATTTCATTTGGTTTGGGACGGGATCGAAAAAGGAGATCGATGCGAACGATTATTCTCTTCAAGTAAAAAAGACGGTCGAGAAAGGCGTCCCCAATTCGGTCATCTTTGACTACGATGCCACCAACGCGCCCGTTGATTCCGTTATCCTGCAACAATCGTGGGACGTGAAACGAAGAACGAAAGTATCGAAAGATGCGCATCAACGCACGTTGATCTATTATTTGCCCGGCTACTTTGAAGCCAAGCTAGTGGTGGACGAAAAGATCGTCAAAGAACAAGGCATTTTGATCGCCTCCGATGGATGGCTCGCCGCCATCGACGCTTCGCCCATGCCAGTGTATTTCAAGAAAGAAGATGTGATGGTGAACGGCCAAATGAGTTTGTCCATCGACAAGCTCCAGCGGCAAAACATACACCTGGCCCCCCAGCCGCCGTTGGTGAGCTATCTGAACGTGCAGGACTTTGGAGCGATCTATTCCGACAATTTTGTCTTTGAAGCATCCCTGAAAAACGACTACAAAGAAGGCGCGGCGATCTGCCAGAAGACAAACATCTATTT
Organism: Chryseolinea soli; assembly: GCF_003589925.1. Classification (NCBI taxonomy): domain Bacteria; kingdom Pseudomonadati; phylum Bacteroidota; class Cytophagia; order Cytophagales; family Fulvivirgaceae; genus Chryseolinea; species Chryseolinea soli. Next base: position 1,217,467 of record NZ_CP032382.1, read on the forward strand.
GCTCTGCGAGGGAATGGCAGTAGGAATACCGTTGTGCACCAAGGGCTGTGTCTCGGATATGTCGCTGTTCTTTACCGGCTTCGACGCGCCGGGAAAGCAAGTTGATCTGTCGGCCTTCGGTGTTGACTTTGACGAGTTTGTTCGGGTGAGGGTTGAATCCGCGAAGGGGAAAGCGAAAATATTTCTGAATCAGAAATTAGCATTTGAGATAGACCATGACATTGCGAGGTCTAAAATTATTGGGATCGATTTTGTGTTTCAGGGAACGGGGAATGTTGATTATGTTAAGTTGGAGAATGAGACAGTAAAATTTGAGGATGGATTTTGAGAATCAAAAATTCCAAATTTATACTATCAAAAGCCGCTAAAAATGGCACAAAAAAAGCAAAAAGGAATCGCACGCAGAAACCCTGAAGCGATTTGAAAATTTCATTAACCAATGGAGGGCTGGTAAGATCGATCCCTTCAAGGAACAAACCGATCGCGCCCTGGAGGATTTAAGAAAGGCAGGACTCATCAAATAATCACTATTTCGTTTTGACGAAAGAAGACAAGAAGCGGCCTTTACAGCCTCTTTTTTACATACTCACCCGCACTTTATCACGCTTAAAAGAAAAATCGAATACCCGTCTTGACAAATGCCGGGTCGCCGGGGGTAAACGTCAACTCCGAGACACCGGTATTTTCCCCGCGAAGCCGGGTCAGCGTATCGAATTGAGCCTCGTTCCATTCACGATTCAAAATGTTGGTCGCTGAGAGACTCAGTTCATACTTTGATCTCGTATAGGTGATCACCCCATCGAGCAGGAAGTATCCTTTCGCAACAACAGAATTGTTTTCATTTGCCGGTCTGTCAGAAACAAGGCGGTATCGCAAACTTGCGCGCAAGCCATTTCGAAGGGTTGCCGTAACCCCCGCGACACTGGTAAAGGTGGGTGCGAGTGGAATGTAATTTTCACCTTCAGGATCGTCAACCGATCGGCCGTGCGCATAGTTACCGTCAAAGTCGAGAAATAACCAATTCAATGCCTGGTACCGTAGTGAAAGATCAAGCCCATAGCGCTGTGTTTCGCCACTGGGTTCCACGACGGCTTCGTCGCCCACGTATACGAATTCCTGTTGCAAATTCAATTGCCAGATAGCAAAATTCACAAGCAAGCTTTTTGCAGGTTTCGCAAAGAAGCCTATGTCGGTTCCGAATGCTTTTGGAAGAATCTGCTTACCCTCTTGCGCCACCACGACGCGGGCATCGTTGGAATGAAATCCATAGCCGGATTTAATATAGAGTTGGAGTGCAGGCGTTGCATTGTAGAAGAGACTTAACTTGGGACTGATCGCAGTGGCCGTCTGTACTTTTCGCGAATACGAACTATCCAGTTTGTTAGCATATTGGAATGAAAACGCATCCACGCGACCCCCGGCATTCAGGATCAACCTGGACGACAAGCTCACCTTAAAATCCGCGTACGCGCTTCCATTGATCTGGTCAACATCACCCAAAGCTATCGGACTGATGAACGTATAACGGGCTTTTACATGCGAAAGCTCGATATTATCCACATCGTCATAGCGGAAACCCATTCCGAATTCCGATTGCACCGGCATACTTCCAAGATGAAGTTCTTTTTGATAAGATCCATTGTATCCGTAAATCGTCCGGTTTTCCTTTTGTTTGATCTCATCACCGTTTATGGAATCATTCAAAAAATAAGTAAAGTTAGAGTACAGCTCAAAGTTGTAACGGCTCACATAGAATTGATTTTTTAAAAAGGAGCCATCGTCCAAAAATTTGAGGAATGAGAAGTTAGCGTTGCTTCGTCCTGTAAATCCGCCTTCGGTGTTGTCGAGGGCGCCAAAACGTGAAATCAATCCGCTCGAGATGGTCCGTTCCGGAATTTGTCCCGATGCATCCCATTCACTTTTAAAGGTTGACAGCGATGCCGTAAAGAATTCATGATCACCGATTCGGGAGGTAAATTTTCCAAATAAATTAATGCGATTGAAGTTTTGCGGACTCTCAAAGGGTCCGTTGGTAAACTGATATTCCGTAGCGAAATAAGCATGCTGATTCTTTGTTGGATTGTTCAGAACGTTAAACAAGCCCACCGCGCGATACGTATCGAAACGTCCGGCTTCGAATTTCACGCTGCTTTGATCAAGCGCGTTCTTCGTTTGAAAGTTTGCATATCCCGTCGTATTGAAGTCGCCAACACTGGCATAATAAGGTCCTTTATTGAAATTCACATAATCAATGATCTCGGGCGTCAGGAAATGAAGGTCGGCATAGCCCTGACCGTGCGCATGAGAAACCATATTCACCGGCATTCCATCAACCGAAAGGCTTATATCGGTCCCGTGATCAAGATCAAATCCGCGAAGAAAGATCTGCTCGGCTTTCCCGCCACCGGCATGCTGTGCGGTGACAACACCAGGAATCATTCTTAAGATCTCCTGCGATGACTTGACCGGTCGCAGCGCCATATCAATTTTAGAAATCGTCGTCATCGTTTCTTCTGCCGATGCGTTACCGCTTACTACAACCTCGTTCAAACTCAGGGTTGAAGCAGCAAGTTGCACCTTTACCGTGACCGTTTCATTCTCACCAACGCTAACCACGATTTCCTGCGCGCGATAACCGATATACGAAACTCGCACGCGATACGTACCCGGCGCCAGATCGTCGAATTTGAAGTTTCCAAGTTCGTCGGTGATTGAAAGCTCCTGATCAGCACCCAGGACAATCGTTGCACCAGCCAGGGAGTGACCGCTTGTTGAATCCGAAACATGACCTTTCACTAAACTCCCATACCCGAACGTTCCCGTATGAATGCACAACCATAACGATCCGGCTATCAGTATACTTAATGACGCCTTCACGCTACACCACGTTAACTTTGGGCCGGTTTAGAAAATGAACGATCAGGGAAATAATAGCGAGCAAACCAATGCCGTACGCCGCGTTATCGGCAAATTTTTCGATCATCAACGAAATAAAGGCTGACGTTCCTGATACGCGTTCAAAAATCCAGGCAAGGGAAGCAATGACCGCGAACCCTGCACCGCCCATTCTCACACCACTGTAATAAGGCGTACGGCTAAGCAGGATAAGCCACGGCACGGTCATCACAATAACAAAAATTTGCATGAGCTCTATTCCGATGTTGAATCCGAGGATGCTCCATATCATTTGCCCCGTGTCAAGATTTAAGTCTGTAAGGATACTAGCGAAAGCAAGTCCGTGAATCAGGCCAAAGCCCATGGCGATATATATTTCCTTACCCGCAAAGACCGGGCGAAATGCATGGACAGCCGAAATCAGTATTGAAAATGCAATCAGTATCTCCACCGGCTGACTGGGGATATGCATCCAACCCAATGCTCCGACTAACAAGGTGAGTGAATGACCTATCGTAAATGCCGAGACGACCTTGAGCAGGTTAAACAGGCTGTAGCGCAGACCACCATAATTTCCCCACCGCCGAGATTTGACCGTCAAGGGTGCCGACAGAAGTAGTGTCAGCAGAAAAAGCAAGTGATCCGTACCTTCTTTTATGTGTTGCATGCCGAGCCCCAACATGCTGGCGATCCCTTTCCACCAACTACCCGCATCGAGGGTCACCTGCAGTGGAGGAATAGAATTGTTGCTTAGATTCCAACCGATCACGCTCACATCTTTTGTTGTGTCTGCATGGATAATGCCCGCTTCCCAGTCTCTCCTGATTGAAATGAGCGCAACGTGATTCACCACCTGATGCATGACGGCGTCATACTGTAAGGTAAAGGATCGGGTACCTTCGCCGGAATTTGGGAGCAACACAAATTGTACAACAACCTCGTAGTAAGAGATGTTGCTGTCGATGTATCTACCCTTGTCCATGCTCATTTGTTTAATGGCCACCCCCCACGGATGATTTTTATCAACATAGGCGTGAACGTGTTCCAGGAAATAGGCATGGAGTACGGAAGAGAAACGCTCGGTTAGTACGTCCGGTGTCCTCTGTATTTCATCGCCCAACACGAGTGCCAATTCAGGCAAAGGAATATGGGCCTCCAGCACAACCCTGTCCGAGCTCACATCGAGGAGTAATATTGAATTGGGTGACGGATGAGCGTGGACTTTTAAAGGAACAAGCACGCTTATCCCAAAAATCGCTATCAAAAAGGGCAATCGCCAGTTTTTACGCTGGCGATTGCTAAAACATGAATGGGCTCCCATAACCTCGAATGAACGTTGCCTTATTCCTTTATAATCCGATATAGTCACGGTTATGGTCACGCATTACCGTGTGATAGTGAACTTGATTTGAGATCACGACGCCATTTTGACAGATGAATTCAATCCACACACTCGGTCCGTCAATGCGCACGTAATCTGTATTGGATGTGAAAAATGAACTCGCCGTTCCCGAAGTCCCGCTGGTGTTGCTGGAATAGGTGACGTACGTATTGGCCAACTCATTTTGATAGGTGGTGAGATACGTTGCTGCGCTCGTAGGATCGACGTCATTGACCCAGGCGGCGATAGTAACCAATACTTTTGCTTGCGCTGCTGTACTCAAGCTGCTCACCTGTATGCCCTGTTTTGTAGATGGGAAGGTGTTGGTGGTCGAACCCGGCACCATTAAACAATCAGAGAAAGTCGACGAGATCTTTGCAGAAGCAAGCTCACTCGTAGTGAATGCCGCAAGCATCTCACGAACGGCGGCAAGCTCCGAGGTCATGGGACTGCTATAGGTGGTGCCGTTCACGGTGAAGGAACCATTTGGCTCGACCGCCTCATGCATGGGCGTTATGCTGGTGACTTGTCCGTTATCGTAAGTAATGTTTTGAGCGTAGTGATGCCCACCAAATTGGATCATCCACTTGCCCGTCGTGCTCGGTGTCCCTAAAAATGCGATGACATAGTTACCGGCACTATAACCCGACTGCATCGTTCCCAGGTAATCATCGGCGGCACGAATCGTTTGAAACTCCTCATATCCCTCATTGCTGACGGTTCCGGATGCTGCTTCAATCAACGCCAAGGCAGCCGTTTGCTGAGCGGTTGTCAAACTACTAAAAAGCAATCCATTCCGGCAGGACAAGGCACAGGGGAGATTTGACCACCTTTTTGCGTTCGTTAGATTTAACGTTATCACAACAGAAGACTGTTGCGTACTGGTCAACGTACCCAGGAAGGTATTGGCCAGGCAGACCAGTTTTTCAATCTGTGTTGTAGCCGAACCGCAATCGCTGGTTGACGAAGTTGTTGTTACCGTAAAGTCATCTGTCGTCTCAACCGATTGTCCGTCTACAGTTACCGTAATTTTTCCTGTAGTCGCCGCCGTCGGCACAGTAACGACCAATGCTGTCGATGAAGCGCTCGAAATCGTAGCCCCTGTGCCATTGAATGACACGGCATTGTTTGCCAATGTTGAGCTAAAGTTTAAGCCTGTGATGGTGACGGTTGTTCCTGCAGGGCCGCTCGTCGGAGTGAAACTCGTTACGGAAGGCGTCAAGACTTGTTCGTCTTTGTCATTGCATGCCGAAATAATAAATATACTCGGCAGGATAAGCATGACTCCTGCCAGCACAACGTCGGGATTGAATTTTCTTTTCTGTGATCTCATAGGTACATATTTGCATTTGATGTGGCAAAGAAACGGCGGGTAACTTCGGAAATGATGGGCCGCAAGCGGCTTTGCGATCAACGCGATATATTCCGCGAAGATTGAGCATCTGAAACCAGCATCGACAGCCTAATTTTGGGCTCCGGTCGTTTCCGTCCGGAAATTTCAATCGAATGACTTACCCGTTAATCTGGCCCGATGGGTCTCTGTGATATGAATAAAAAACCAGCGCTAATACACATGGTGGCCCATATTCTGGGGGGGCTCGCTTTTCTGACCATCCCCATCCTTCTATCGCCACGCCCGAGTCACATGCCCTTTTTCTCCAGGCCCACATTGCGAGATCTTTTGGCCAATGTGTTGATGCTTGTGATCTTCTATCTCAACTACTATTTCTTCATCCCCAGACTCTACTTCAGGAAAAAGGAAGTGTTGTATTTCACGATCATCGCGCTCGGATTCTTAGCGATTTCCTACGCGCCTTCGCTGATGACCGGATACATACCGTGGAATGCATCGCGTGAACTTCATCCCACGGTATTATCCGGATTGCAGACAAATCCAAGAATGGTAGATGACGCCGCCTATCTGACCCAGGTGAAACACAGCATCTTTTTATACATGGCCGTAGTGTTGTTTTCGATCCTGTTAAGAATTCGGACCAAACTGCTTTCTACAGAAACGATGAAGCATGTCGCTGAATTGGGTATACTGAAAAATCAAATCAATCCTCATTTTCTTTTCAATACACTGAACAACATCTACGCTTACGCGATCAAGGAAGAGGCGCAGATTACGGCCACCAGCGTTCTGAAACTGTCCGGCATGATGCGCTATGTGGTCACCGAAACAGGAAAACAATTTGTCTCGTTGGAAAAAGAAATCATGTATACCGACGATTACATCGATTTGCAAAAAATGCGGCTTACCCGTTCCATGCACTTATCGTATGCTGTGATTGGCCGCGTAGACCAACTAACGATTGCGCCGATCATCCTGATGCCCTTTATCGAGAATGCATTTAAACATGGCGTTAACCCCGATCGGGAATCGTATATTAGCATTAGAATTGAGATAACCGACAACAATCTTGAACTCGTCGTGGAAAATCAAAAAGTAAAGACTTCACCGGAGCAACATACGAAAAGCGGTGTTGGGGTCGAAAATACAAAATCGAGGCTGGAGTTGTTATATCCCAAAAAGCATTCACTTGTCATTCGTGATGACGAAAGCCATCATCGGGTTCGACTAAATTTAATCCTCGCGTGATCTCCGCTATAGCCATCGATGATGAACCCTTACCCTTGGGAATAATCGAAAAGTATTGCCAGGCAACAGATTTCATCTCCCTGGATAAGACCTTCACAAAAACCGGTGACGCAAAAATATATCTGGAAAAATACCCGGTCGACCTGCTCTTCCTTGATATTAATATGCCCGAAATTTCAGGGATCGATTTCTACAAGGGATTGAAACAGGACACCATGGTCATTTTCACAACCGCTCATGTGCAGTATGCTTTTGACGGATTTGAGTTGAGCGCAGTGGATTTTCTACTCAAGCCCTATTCGCTGGAACGATTTTTAGTCGCCGTCAACAAGGCAAAGGAATATCACAGCTTCCTCCACCGAAAAGAATCGACAGAGGAAAAACATATCTTTATTCGTTCAGAACACCATCTGATCAAGTTGCCCATTTCGGACATTCTTTATATCGAAGGACTGGCGGATTATCTTAAGATCCATTTGGAGAATGGAAAAATATTGGTGACCCGGGCGACCATGAAGGGCATCCTTTCAAGACTTTCCGACAAGAAATTCATCCGGGTACACCGGTCGTTTATTGTGCCCTTTCACAGGATACTCTCGGTAAGAAACAAAAACATCATGCTTGCCGGTGACCGGGAAATTCCGATCGGCATTAGCTATGAGGAGGCTTTTCTCAAAGCATTCGGAAAAGGATAGGACCAGCGATCGATTTTCAATCGACCACCACCGAACACATTCATCCGGACGCGAACAGCGCGGACTCCAGGCAACAAGCACAAAGGCCGGCAGACGCTATTTTTTTAATGGCACAATTGTGGAATAGGCTATTTGTCAAAAAAACCTAAATCATGCTCCGAAATTATCTGAAAATCGCCTTCCGGAACCTCCTTCGAAATAGCAGTTATTCCAGCATCAACATCGGGGGACTGGCAGCAGGGATGGCCGTGGCGATGTTGATCGGGCTTTGGGTATACGACGAACTCACGTACAATTCATATCTCCCCGAATACCGGCGCGTGGCACAGGTGTATCAGCGCCAAACCATAAACGGTCAGACCTTCACCCAGGACGCCGTTCCGTTTCCCACAGGCCAAGAACTTCAAAAGGTGTATGGTGGTGACTTCAAATATGTCGTGATGAGTTCCTGGACCAACAGCCATATCCTGAGTCGCGGCGATACCACGATCACGAAAACGGGCAACTTTATGGATGTGGACGCCGCCAAACTCCTCGCATTAAAAATGATTGCCGGCAGCCACGACGGCCTGCGCGATCCCAACTCCATCCTGCTTTCACGATCCACGGCACGTGCGCTTTTTGGCGACCAGGATCCCATCAATGCCTTGATGAAGGTCGACAACAGCCTCGATGTAAAAGTTACCGGCGTATACGAAGACATACCGGCTTCCAATTTTGACGGGCTGACCTTTATTGTCCCCTGGGAGTTGTATACCATCGCGCAGCCATGGGTGAAAAATGTCCGCGACAAATGGGACACGAACTCGTTTCAATGCTTCGTGCAGATCGCCGACCTCGCCGACATGACCAGCCTGAGCAAAAAGATCATCCACGCGAAGTACAATCGCGTAGATCCAGATGATAAAAAATTCAATGCCGAGATCTTTCTTCATCCCATGAAAGACTGGCACCTCCACTCCCAATGGGAAAACGGTGTGGCTACCGGTGGATTGATCGAGTACGTATGGTTGTTTGGCATCATTGGAACGTTCGTGCTGTTACTGGCTTGCATCAACTTTATGAACCTCAGCACAGCGCGCTCGGAGCAACGCGGAAAGGAAGTGGGCATTCGAAAATCGATCGGGTCGTTGCGAAAACAACTGATCACCCAATTCCTGAGCGAATCGTTTTTGGTGGTGGGGCTGGCCTTCCTGCTCACGATCATCATCGTTTCGTTGTGCTTGCCTTCGTTCAACACGTTGGCCGGGAAGCAAATGACACTGCCCTTCAACCACGTGGGTTTTTGGCTCGCCAGTCTTGCCTTCATGCTCATCACCGGCATGCTGGCCGGAAGTTACCCGGCGTTGTACTTGTCTTCTTTTCAACCTGCAAAAGTTTTGAAAGGGGTGATGAAGGCCGGACGTCGGGCCACGTTGCCGCGACGCATCTTGGTGGTGGTTCAATTTACCGTTTCCGTGACCTTGATCATCGGCACGCTGGTGGTGTACCGGCAGATCCAGTTCACGAAAGACCGGCCCGTTGGGTACGATCGCAACGGCTTGGTTATGCTCCAGCAAAAATCCACGCAGTTCAAAGGAAAGTTCGATGTGCTGCGAAATGAATTGAAGGGCTCGGGCGCCGTTCAGGAAGTAGCCCAATCATCCAGTCCGCTCACGCAAGTGTGGTCCAACAACGGCGGGTTTGACTGGGAAGGAAAAGACCCCGGCCTGCAGGCCGGTTTCGCCACCATCTGGTCCACGGCCGAGTATGGCCAGACCGTTGGCTGGAAGATCGTTGACGGTCGCGACTTTTCGCGCGACATCGCATCGGACACGGCCGCCATCATCATCAACCAGGCCGCCGTCAAATTCATGGGCATCGAAGACCCTGTGGGGAAAATTGTGAAGTGGGGCGAAGGTTATCAATACAAGATCATCGGGGTGGTGAGCGACCTGCTCATGGAATCGCCCTTCTTCGATGTGAAGCAAACGATGTATTTCAGGGCAACCGAAAACGACAGCTGGATGATCATGAACCTGAACCCGGCGCTCAGCACCCATGAGGCCCTGACCCGGGCGGAACAGGTCTTCAAACAATACCTCCCGGGCGTTCCGTTCGACTACCAATTCGCCGATGTGGAGCACGCTCAGAAATTTGCAGCCGAACAGCGCATCGGAACCTTGTCGGGTATCTTTGCCGGGTTGGCGGTCTTTATCAGTTGCCTGGGATTGCTGGGACTTGCCTCGTTCGTAGCCGAGCAGCGCACGAAGGAGATCGGCATCCGCAAAGTGTTGGGCGCATCGGTGGCCAGTCTGTGGCAAATGTTGTCGAAAGACTTCGTGATCCTGGTGCTCGCCGCGTGCCTGATCGCGATCCCGCTCTCGTACTACTTCACGCACGACTGGCTGAAAAATTATCCATATCGCACCACGATCTCGTGGTGGATCTATGCAGCTACCGTGGCCGGGGCATTGGCGTTGACAGTGATGATGGTGAGCTTCCAGGCCATCAAAGCGGCGTTGTCCAATCCAGTGAAGTCGCTGCGATCGGAGTGATCGCGTTTCTTCGTGCTTAGTGCTTAAACGCCCTTGTGAATTTTTTTACAGATTCTTCTATAGAATCCAAGGTTTTGCTCTTTTTGCCTTTTATCGCGGCAGCATGTTCATCCGTTAATTTTTTTAACGCTGCTTCCATCTTTATTTTGACTTCCATGTCCATCGCTTGAAAGACTTCGGCAGCAATCTCATCAAAAAGAACACCGAGTTGGTGGTGGCGATGCTTTCCTTTTGAGGTGAGCTTGATGAGGCGGGCTCTTTTGTCATCGGGGTCGATACGTTCGGCGATGAGGCCGGCCTTTAGCATCCGGTTGATGATGTCGATGCCGGTGGTGGGTTCACCTAAAAGGCGAAAACTGACGATATCATTTTTTCGTATTTCTCCGGCGGCGGCGATGGCATCTAAAAAATAATACCACTCCAGTTCCATATCCGAGATCTGGCGCAACGCTGTTTTGAAGTAGGCCTTCACCAGGCTGTTTGCTTTGCCCAGTTGTTTTGCGAGGTTCAGATCGCTCCCCTTTTCGGCCGGGACGTTTTTTTTCTTCTTCACCAAAAAATCCTGGCAAAAATCTTTTACGGTGGCCTTGCCGGCACGTTGGGCGTATTCCTGCCACGCAGAGATCAATTGAACGACGGGTTCCATGCCTTAAAAATAATGAAAACAATATTAATTATAACGAAACCGTTATAATTTTATGACGTTAATAAAGTCCATATGAACAACTACATCGTAATTTTCAGAGAGCCCGATGGCCGAACGGACACGCACACACCGGATGAAATCGCCCGGCACCGGGAGCATTGGGCAGCATGGTGGGGAAAATGGAGCGGCACCGAAAATTTGTCATCCGGGAGTGCGTTGACCTTGGAGGGACGCTTGGTGACCGGCGACGGCTCCAGCATTTCGAACCAGATCCACCGTGTGGGGACAGAAATTGTGGGCGGCTTTTTACTATTGCGGGCCGAATCCCTGGAGGAAGCCACGCATATCGCAGCCTCTTGTCCCATTTTTGAATTCGGCGGGTATGCGGAGGTGAGAGAATTTTTAAAACAATAAGCTGCCGTTATTTAGCAAGCGGCAGGAACGCAGTCAGCGCTTGTTCATCGCTGCCGATGATAGCAAAGATCAATTTGGGGATACGATAGCTGGGCGACTCTTGTAAAACCTGGCTAAAATAATTTGCCACATCGGCCGGTTTGTTTCTGAAGACGCCACATCCCCATGCACCCAGAATCAGCGTATCCATTTGGTTCTTTTCGGCCACAGCAAGAACGTACCGGATCCTTTGCTTCATGACCTTGTCTATTTCCTTTTCAATGCTCTCGTCTATGCTGGTGATCGCGGATTTATTTACGGCGGGCATGGTGATCACGTCGGCCTGAATGACGGCATCCAGGTAGTTTCCGGCGTCGTCCTTAAAGAATGCCACGCCGGGGCTATACAATAGATTGTCGGCATAAAATGCCGGTCGTGCATTTTTGTTCGTCTTATAAAATTCGTCGTGGGCGGTTAGGCTGGCATATAGCGTGCTGGAACGCGCCAGGCTTTCCTCTTGCGCCTGGCTGCCACCCAAAAATCCACCACCGGGATTTTTCGCCGAAGCAAAGTTAAGTAGTCCGATGCGGTTGGCATTTGTTTCGGCTATGCGAATCAAACATGCGATCGTCGATTCCTTCGTTACGGAAACGTTGTACGTCTCCCGACTAGCCTGCGACGTGGCATTCTTCACCAACGCCGCCAACGTATCAGTTTTGTAGAAAATTGTGTTCGCAACGGATTTCCGAACGGTGTCCGCAAGTTCTATGGTATTGCCTTGGCGGTTGATGTAATATCCCTGGTGGAGTTCAAGAATGGTTTGCTCAGCAATTTTCTTTCGCGTTTCTCTCATCTGCGGGTCAGCTTTTCCAAGTAAATAAACGGCGTTTGCAGGTGACTTCCACCGACCCGCTAAAATAATTACAACGTGGCCGCCATCCGGCTCATCACGTTCATCAGTTCCGGAAGCGATGTCTTGTCGGTCAGCTTATTGATCTTCACGCGCACCATATGATTGTTTTTTCGAAAAATGAGCAACTCGAAATTCTCGTTGTCGGTATGCAGCCAGGACTCGTCCCCTATCGTGTCGACCTGTTTCTGACCGGTCATCCCGGTGTTGGATGATAAAATGCCCTGGTAAGCCTGGTGTGCCAGGTCCGGGCTTTTGTATTGCTCGTAGATGTAATAGAGATGGCTGATCTTGTCGGGGCCTGCATTTTCTGTTGCCGTAAACGTGCACTCGAAACGGGAAACGCCGTTGTTCTCTTCTGACGAATGGTCGGTCTCCTTCGCGGGCAGTCCCAGGATGCGTTCGGCGTCGGCCTGGGAAACGCACTCAAAGAAATTTTTCCGCACAGCATTTCTTTCCTCAAACCCAAATAAGGAAAGCATCATCAAAATGAACATGTACTTTGTCATAAGCTGCGTTTCTAGCGTGGTGCCTGAACAATCAAAATAGCCATAACAAAGATAAACTATTCTGTCATCCAGGGAAGGCAAAACCGCCGCACCCGCGAAGGCGGAACACGATAAGGAGTTAGTTGGCGATGGGCGTTTTGTTGTTCGCCACGTCTTTTCTCACTTTGCTGAGAAATTCTGGAGTGATCCCCAAATAGGACGCGATCTGGATGCTTGGGATCCGGTTCGACAGATTCGGATATTGTTCCAGGAAAGCGAGGTATCGCTCTTCGGCCGTAGAGCTGATGTTCTGCAACACGCGGTTCTGCAGCTCGACAAACTTGTTTTCGAAGATCACCTTGAAGTTTCGCACAAACTTGGGATAGTGGCGATACATGTGGATGAGGTCCTGCTTGTCGATCTGAAGAATCCGGGAAGGCTCCATCGATTCGATGAAAAGTTTACTGGGCTTGTCCGAATAGAAACTACCGATGTCGGCAATCCAATCGCTTTCGGCCGCAAATTGGACATTGTGTTCTTTGCCCGCTTTGTCGATGGCGTACATGCGAAAACAGCCTTCGGTCACGAAGGTGTAGTATTGACATACCTGCCCTTCCTGCAAAATAAATTCCTTGCGCTTGACGAGCCGTTCCCTTACCCGCTGAGAAAGCGCGTCCTTTTCTTCTGCGTTCAAGGCCACATAGTTCTCAAAAAATAAAAAAAGCGGGTCCAGTATCACGACAAAAGGGAATTGTTGGGGCTGACAATTACCTCAAATCTTACGAATTATGCAAAAGGCCTTCGCCCTATAAGCATGTCGCTACCCCACCCGACTCCGATCTACTTCACCGCGCTTTCCTGATGCACCACTATGAAATCTATGATTTCATCCAAGGCTTCCACGCTGCGTTTGGAGTGAACGTCTACCAGGGGCCACACGTGATCGGCGCCGTCATACACCTTCAGTTCCGACACCACGCCGGCTTTCTTCAGGGCCTCATACAGAAAAATCGAATCGTCTGTTAACACTTCATGTGCGCCAACCAAAATCAATGTGGGGCTTGTGCCTCTGAAATCACCGTGAACGGGGGAGACCAAGGGATCCTTCAAGTCATGGCCCGCGGTGTACAAACCCGCGGCATATTGCACGAAGTCCTTTGTGATGATGGGATCGAGCTTTTCATTTTTCGCATAGCTGGGATAGACCGTCTCCATGTTCACCCAGGGTGAGATCAGCACGTGGTACAATGCCGGTTGGGCGTTGAGCGATTTCAATTTCAAGGCGGTGCTCATGGCCAGGTTTCCGCCGGCGCTGTCGCCCATGATGCTGAACTGGAAATCGGGAACGGTGCGCACCAATTCCCGGATCACAGCCACGGTCTCGTTCAATGCCGCAGGGAACGGATGCTCCGGCGCGAGTGAATATTCCACCAACAGAATTTTTCGTTCGATCGCCTTTGCGATGTGGCTCACCATGGCCCTATGCGATTCGATCGAACCGTAAATGTATCCGCCGCCGTGAAGAAAAATTACCACCTCGCTCCCACCCGGCTGTTCGGGTGTAAACCAGTAGCCCGATACACCGGCGATGATCTCGCGATGGATGTTTACCCCGGGTTGCACCGGGTAGATATGTCCCAGGGATTCAAATTCCTTGCGTTCGTCTTTCAGAGTTGCCATACGTTTTGCTGTTTAAATCTGAAGCAAAACTGCCGAACAAACCGGACCTGAATCTTAATCTATCTTATGTTTTCAAAATCTTAATCTATGTTAAGGTTCAGGTTTTTCATTTTGACCCGAATATTTCAATTAATGAACAACAACTTTCTTACTAACCAACGCCCCATTTACACGAAGCCTGATCACGTAAAATCCACCCGGCAGATGAGAAAGCGTTATTTTGTTTCGAAGCGGTTGGTCCATTTGGGCGGCACGCAGATCTACCGCATTAAAATTCTTAACGATATCGACCACTTCGAGTGTTGCCTTAGGATCGGCACTTTCGATCGTGAGCATTTCTCGTTCTACCGGATTGGGATATACGCGTAAACTGTTGTCGAGATCGACTTTTACGGCCGCCAACTCGGAATACGTGGATGTTCCGTCATAGTCGGTTTGTTTGATCCTGTAATAGTTGTGGCCATGGTAAGGCGTGTGATCGATCCACGCATAGGATCGCTCCATATTAGTGGTGCCCGCACCTGCCAGGGTATCGAGATCGATGAACTCCGCGGCATCCACCATGCGTTGAATCGTAAAGAAGTGATTGTTTTGCTCAGTGGCGGTAACCCACTTTAAATGGACACTGCCCCCGACCACGGAGGCTTCGAATGAACGAAGTGTTATCGGCAGTACGATCGTTGAAGAAAATATTTTTGCATACGTCCTGTCGCCACTGATGGCATTATCATTATTCGCTGAGCTAATCACAACATAGAAGTTCACATCACCGGTGTAGTTTGAAGGTGTTTCCCAATCGAAGGTCCAGGTTTTGCTGTTTGAAGGTGCCGAAGTACCACCTGGCGAATGACTCATGTACTCGCGGCCGCCGCTTATTTGCAGCGCAGTTTCCGGACTGGTGGCAGTCATGGTGCCGATGCTTGGATCGCCCGGACCGGCGCCTGAAGGCAGGGCCACCACTTCAAAACCATATCTTGTTCTTGTGGGATCGGCAAAAGACAATTGAAGTGTATAGTTTGTGCCGGGAGAGAACTGGCTGAGCGGAACGGTTGAAGTGAGGTTAATATTATTCCAGATGACGCCTGAAGTGGACAATGGAAATGTACTATGACACGCCGTGCAGTTGCCGTTTCCCGGATCATTTGCATTGGCGGCTGGCGGTGCGCTACCGGAATATGTGAACGCTAAATCCGCTATGATCACTCCCGCAACCATAAGGGCTAACAGTAATTTTTCCATTACGAGGGTATCTTTTGGAAATAGTAAGTTAGCCAAAACCCGGCTCCATCGAAACGCCCCGTGTTTAAATTTATGTAAACACGCGGTTATCGTGGATGGATATTGCGCCGAAGGATGTGAGCGGCTGAAAGCGTGTTAAAGTGTCACAACCTTTCCGGTCCGCACGGATTCATCACAGGCGAAGGCAATGCGAAGGCTGTTCACCGCGTCCTGCACGTGGTCGGTGAGGTCGACGTTTTCGTGGATCGCTTTTAGAAAATAGCGTTGCTCGCGGTTGCAAAGCTCCTGGTGGTCTGGTTCATCTTTCAAGTTGATCCATTCGTCGGGCTTTACAAACTGATCGTTCTTGTCCAGGGCCGCATGGTGGTAGCGCAGTGATTCGGTTTTGGTGTGCGACTCCACGGAATCGGATTTTCCGGTACCGCCTGCTTCCTTGGCCACGATCGACACACAACCCTTGGGGCCGATCACGTCTTTTACAAAGAAGGCCGTTTCACTCATCATGGGACCCCAGCCTGCCTCATACCAGCCCACCGACCCGTCTTCGAAACGGATCTGCAACTGTCCATAATTATAGTTACCGGCGGGGATCTCTTCCGTGAGCCGGGCGCCAATAGCGCTTACCTGCACTGGCTTGGAGCGTGTCATCTGGCACATCACATCGATGTAGTGCACGCCGCAATCCACAATGGGACTCAGACTTTCCATCAGGTTTCTGTGGACCGTCCACATGTTGCCATGGCTCTGCTGGTTGAGGTTCATCCGCATGACGAGGGGCTTGCCCAGTCCATGCGCCAGCTGAACAAAACGTTCCCAGGAGGGATGGTGACGCAGAATATAGCCCACCACCAGTTTTTTCTTTGCCTTCTTCGCCGCTTCGGCCACGCGCTCCGCACCGGCCACGGTATCGGCCAGGGGTTTTTCAATGAATACATGACATCCACTCTCCAGCGCCTGGATGGCAAAGCTTTCGTGTGTGTCGGGATAGGTTGAGATGCACACCGCGTCGGGTTTGGTCGCCTGCAGGGCCTCCTTATAGTCGTCATACAAAGCGTAGCCGCCGCCCAGTTTCGCGTTCAGCACCTCCTTACTTTTTCCAGTTGAAACCAGGCCACAGATCTCAACGCCCTTCAGCGTATGATAAGCCTCCGCATGTGAGGCACCCATATTGCCGCAGCCGACAACGAGAACCCGTAACAATTTTGTTTGATCAGCCATAAGGAATGTATTTAACCAACGACAATCTTAAGGGAAAATGCCGTGATATTAAAATAGATCTATTGCGGGGGTTGATTTTTTATTTTTATGGATTCAAATTCCTTGGCTCGTCTTTCAAGATCTTTTTAGAATCTTAAGCTATCTTACCTTCCGGGTTTTCCGTTGAAGGGGTGTGACGAAGATCCTAAAACACTTGCCCAGTCACCCGGATAGATTTCCAGGTTGCAGAAGGCGGTGATCCCTGAGGAAATTTATTTTACCCAAAAAGGAACGTATGGAACAAGTAAACTGGTTCGATCGAAAATTTGATTTCTCCACCACGCAAAACATCATGCCTGCCCTCATCGAAAGGTTGGAGGGAACACCGGTACGGCTGCGGGAAAAGATGCGCCGGATCGATCCGTTGCATTATGTGATCCAGCCCGGCGGAAAATGGTCGATGCTGGAACACATTGGCCACTTGGCCGACCTCGAGCCCTTGTGGCAGGGACGCCTGGACGACATTTTGAAAGGAGAAAAAGAACTGCGTCCCACCGATCTGTCCAACACAAAAACAACCGAGGCCCATCACAACGACAAATCGCTGGCGGCGTTGTTGAATACTTTCGAACAACTAAGACAAAAGACGCTGGCCAGTTTGCGTCTTCTGAAAGACGAGGACGTTTTCAAATCGGCACTCCATCCAAGGTTAAAGACACCGATGCGCACGATGGATCTTTTCACTTTTGTTGCCGAGCATGATGATCACCATTTGGTGAAGATCACGGAGATTGAGCATTCCGGTCTTTAACAAAGTTGATTAGAGACGACTCCCCAACCGGTAGAGCATCACACCCAGTTTACAAAGCCCCCACACGATCAAGACCAGCACCAATGTGATCCCCAGGAACAACAATGTTGGGTAGCTCAGGATTTTGGAGATCGTCAGGATGTTGCTTCGGATGTTCTGGACGGTTTTTACCTGATCTTCGTGAATCTCCGGCGCCGGTGTGTAGTCAAAATTTACTAGCCGCGGCATAAATCCTTTCTTCACGGTTCCTTCCAGGCTAAAGATGTGGATCTCTTCGGCCACGGGCCCTACCATGCGCAGGTCGTGAGCGAGATCATCCCAACTCAACGTGTGCATCGTCGTGTCTACGCCGCCACCCGTGCTGCCCAGGGCCACGTATTTCAATTGAGGTTCTAGTGCATACACTTTGAGAAAGCCGTCGGCATTGCCCATAAAAGAGGTGTAGAGCATGGGAATTTCCTTCTCGGTGGGTACGTCAAGAAATTTCGTCAGACGTTGGAGGGACGTGGTGCCGTTTTCGGTTTCGTCTCTTACAAAGCTGGCGTAGTAGCTCTCTACCGGGTAGCCATCGTTCCGGATCAACTGCAGCAGTTGGTCATAGACGGCGCGACCGTTCTCGATACTCTCGGCGTCGTATAACCTTGCGGGCAGCTTCCGGATCAGGGCCCAGGGACTGGCTTGAAAAAGTTTGAGGTCGTTCATGTCGAGCTCCAGGTCGAGGCCGATGCCTTTGAAGCGGATGCCCTGCTGGTCGGCCCATTGCTTAATCTCTTTGTAGCGGGCGATCGCTTCCCGGCCGTTGCCGCTGTGAAACCAGTAGCCCTTTTCCTCCGGCAACAACAGCCAGGCCACCACGGGAATGTTGGCGTCGTTGAGCCTTTTCAATATTTCGGCGCGCTCCGGCGAAAGATCGAGCATACCCATCCGGATCTCGGCGTGCAACTGCTGCAGGGTTGGGATGAGCGCGGTGTCGGCAAACAGGGCTTTCAGCTCAGGGCCCTTCAGTTCGTTGAAGAATGACAAAATCGGTTTTCCGTTGACAACCTGTGCCAGCGCGCAGGCCAGCACAAACAAGCAAACTTTGTATCTCATAAAATAACGTTTTAACGATCTCGAATATAAGCATTACCCGATTACGGAGCATATGTCGGTTCTCTTGTTTATATTCATACAAGGCATCGAATGCCCTTTCATTTCGCCGCAATCAACCCTGTAGATCGTCGCTTTTACACTGCTCCGGTTGAATACAAAGCCTACATCTTTGTCGTGTACTTGTTCCATGAAAACCTTAAAAAAAATGAAACCCTTCAAAACACGCCTGTTCCTGTTTGTTGCTTGCTGTCTTTTTATTTTCCCCTTCCTCAGCCTCGCCCAAACACCGGCACCAAAGACCTTGAAATCCAGCGGCTATGCTCCCGTGAACGGGTTGAAAATGTATTACGAAATTCACGGCGAAGGCAAGCCCGTGGTGTTGCTGCACGGGGCCTTCATGAACATCCCCATGAATTGGGGTGAGGTGATACCGGAGCTGGCCAAAACGCACCAGGTGATCGCCGTAGAGATGCAGGGCCATGGTCGCACGAACGATGCCAACCGCGACTTCGCCTACCCTCAACTGGCCGATGATGTGGCGGGACTCATGAAATATATCAAGATCGATAGCGCCGACATTATCGGCTATAGTTTAGGCGGCACCGTCGCTTTCGCGTTGGCGATTCGTCACCCGAATATGGTGAACCGGTTGGTGATCATTTCTTCGGTCTTCAAAATGGACGGATGGATAAAATCGGCTCGCGACCTTTTCCCGACATTGAAACCGGAGTTCTTTGACAACACACCGCTTAAAGCAGAATACGACAGGCTCTCGCCCGACAAAAGTCACTGGAGGGAATTTGTCACCAAGTTGCTTAAAGCCGACAACACACCGTTCGACCTGGGGGCCAGCAACATCAAAGCGATCAAATCGCCCATGCTCCTCATCAAAGGCGACAACGACGGCGTGAGCCTCGAACACACGGCGGAAATGTACACCCTGTTCGACGGTGGCGTCTTTGGCGACATCGCGGGAGTGCCTCCATCTCAACTCGCCATACTTCCCGGCATGACGCATGTCACGCTAATGATGCAAACTCAAAAGCTCGTTTCCATCATCGACCCTTACCTTGACAGAACACCAAAGAAAGAACAACCCCATCATTGAGCGATTGGCATTCAATTCCAGGAGAAGGACTCATAATGCACCTGGTGCTGTTCTAGAAAATTCTTGATGTCTGAGTAACAGTGATTGGTGTTGAACTGCGACTGGAGGTGGCGAAGCAACGCGGAAGGGTCGTTCGGACGCAACGCAAACAATGTATAAAGCTTTGCCACTTCCAGCTGCGGAACCGTAAGCGTATATTCATAGTCGCTGTCACCAAAATAGTCCTCCACAGACTTGCCAATATCATATCCGTCCACCACGAGGCCTCCTGCTTCGTTGAAATAGGCTTCTATCGTTACTTTAATATCGGCGCTGGAGAAAGCATAAAGAAGGACGGTTTCCATCACTGCATTTCGGGATAAGTAATCACAAAAGCTACGCGGCGCGTGAACCGTTGCAACAATACGGGCGAACGTGTTGATAAATTTACACAATACGAATGGTGAAATCGCTACCCATCCGCGCGATGATGAGACGAGAAAAATCCACAGTTTGAGGCGCCACCGCCTGGAAAGACTACAGAACGCATTCTCAACAGTCCTTTTGCAGAGAAACCGGATGTCTTTGTTGCTGGCATCCAAATTGTCATGCTCAAGAAAAACCCCTTATGTATGAAAACGCGATATTGGGCAATTGCCTTCACCTGTGTGGTGTTGGCATTTGCGTGTGAAGATAAAGAATCTCATGTCATCGTAGGAAAAGACAAAGACTTTCTGTTTAAAGCAGGCGCGGCCAGCCAGGCCGATTTGATCTATGGACAGTTGGCCGCCGTGAAAGGCGACAATCCACAAGTACGGGCTTTTGGGTTGCAGATGGCCAACGCTCATCAACGCGCGATTGAAGACTTGCGCAACATCGCGCTCTCGGACAACATCCAACTGACTACCGGCATGGACAAGATCCATGAAAAAAGGTTGTCCATTTTGCTGACCTTGGTTGGTGCACCGTTCGATACGGCCTATGTCAGCGCACAGCTAAAAAATCACCAGGAAGCCATTGCGCTTTACCAATCCGAACTGGACAGTGGCAAAGTGGATGCACTGCGGGCGCATGCGTCATCCTATCTGATGTTCATGCAGTCGCAAAAGACCAACGCCGAAAATCTCACGCTGGCCCTAACGGCACGCTCGAATGACTAAGTTGTACTACGGAACGAGATCTACCAGACAATGCTGACCACCGCCTTGCCGGGAATCGTATAGGAGAATTGGCGTTCACCGAGTTTAACGATAAACGTCTGTTGACTGCTGCCACTATTGGAAACGACCAGCACCTTGCTGCCATTCGTATTCAGAAAGGCAACGTTGTCGAGTTGCGTGCCGCTATCAAACGCAGTGGAAGAAACGCGGTGCGCGCCGGGTCGTACAAATTTTGAGAAGTGACCGATGGCATAGTACTCCACATTCTTGGTCACTGTGCCACTGGTTGAATTGATGGTCACCACGCCACGGCAGTTAGCGCAGCCGTTGTTGGTGGGCCCGGAATTTTCGTCGAGTGCCAGGTTCCAGAGCAATGCGTTCTTGGACCAGTTCTTTGTTGTGCCAATAAAAATGTTGGCCATCTGCCATTGCAGGTTGTCGCTGAAGTCGGTGGCCCATCCGCCGCCGGAGATCTCGGTGAAGTAAAGTCCTTTGTTGGGATTAGCGTTGTGCACGAGGCTCATAGCCGAAACGTTACCGGCATAGGCATGAAACGCAGAGCCAGCTACAAACTGCGCGGCACCAGCGTCGTTGACAATGGAAATCGCATAGTCGGTCACGTCCCAGTTGTGATCATACGCAATGATCTTCGTATCCACTCCCGCCGATTGAAAGGCAGGTCCCAGGCTGTTCTTGATGAAATTCAATTGGTCGCTCGCCGGCATGTCCATGCAGGGGTAGCTTGCTGTGGAGTATAACGGCTCATTCTGCGGTGTAACCGCATCGATGGTGATGCCTTCGTTTTTGAAGGCTTGGATATATTTCACAAAGTATTGCGCATAGCTGTCGTAAGCGTCTGTTTTCAGCTTGCCCCCCTTCAAACTGCCGTTGGTCTTCATCCATGCGGGCGGGCTCCAGGGCGAACCCATGATGCTCACCGCCGATTGAACACCGAGGATCTGCTTCAACACGGGCACCACATCTTCCTTGTCTTTGTCGATCGAAAAGTTATCCAACGGATAGTCGGTCTGACCCACGGGCATGTCATCATAAGTATAATCGGACAATGAAAAATCAGACGCTCCAATGGTCATGCGCAGGTAGCTGACGCCGATGCCATCCGTTTCGCTAAAAAGCGTTTTCAGGAGTGAGCTCCGCTGCGAAGCAGACATCTTCTTGTTGATCAGGTAGGCCGACGATCCTGTGAGGGCAGCACCAAATCCTTCCATCTCCTGGAGTTGCACGGTGGTGTCGAGCGTGATGGTGGGTGTGTCTTTCAAGGCGCTTATCGAAATATCGCTTTGCTGCGCGAGCAGACTCGACTGATCGCCCCGCGTGAGCCACACCTGGGCTTTGCCAAGGGCCGCCGGCTGCACGGGCGGGCCGGGCTTCGGGTCGCTGTCTTTTTGGCAACTCACGGTCGTGATGGCCATGACCACCAACGCGTATCCTATTTTTTTTCCAAAGGTTCTGATGGGCGATGTCTCTCTCACGTCTACAAGGTTATCGTTCAAATTTCGTTCTATCGGCTTCGTCTCACCACACAAATGTTCCCACTGCGCCTTTGGACAAGGTCGCTTTAAAGGTCTTTCCATTTGCCTTTACAGCAAAACTTTTTTCTGCGCCGGTATCATTCACGGCGATCAATACTTTTTTTCCATCCGGTGTAACAAAGGCTACATTGGGAACGGCTTGAAGGGAGCTCGATGCAATGCGTACCGAGCCGTCGGGAACAAATTTGGATGCATGGCCGATGATGTAGTAAGAAACATTGCGTTTCACATCGTCGCCCAGGGTGAGCGCTCCCTGGCAAAGCGTGCATCCACCGTCGTCGGTGTGGGGGCCATAGCTGGCGTCGGCGGCCAGGTTCCACTCCAGCACATTCCGGCTCCAGTTGCGCGTCGCGCCGATCACGAGGTGTTTGACGTGCCATTGCAAATCATCAGCAAAACTTCCTTCGCCGGAAGTCCACTGCTCGGTGAAGTAAAGGTTCTTGTCCGGGTGCGCTTCATGCACTTTCGATAAGGCTTCGATTTCACCCAGGTAAAGATGGAAGGCCGATCCGTCGATGAACGGTTTCGCTCCCGGATCGTCCAGTACGGTGATCGGATATTCGGGATGATCGCAGTTGTGATCAAACACCACGATCTTCGTTTGGATCCCTGCAGCCTTGAACGCCGGTCCAAGATTATTTTTCACAAACGCTGCCTGGTCGGCTGCCGTCATGATCATGCTCGGGGTGTTCTTCGGATTCTCGGGTTCGTTCTGCAACGTCACGGCGTCGATGGTGATGCCTTCTTTTTTCATCTCCTGGACATAGTCCACAAAATATTTTGCATAGGCTTCATAATACTCGGGCTTCAGGCTCCCGGCTTTGGCATGCGCATTGGTTTTCATCCACGCCGGTGCCGACCAGGGGCTGCCCATGATCTTGATGCCGGGCTGAAGCGCCACGATCTCTTTCAATACGGGAATGAGATGCTTGCGATCTTCGTCGAGGCTAAATTCCTTTCCCTTGCCGGGCGCGAAGCTGGCATAGGAAAAAACGTGGTCATCCAGATCGGACGCGCCAATGCTGATGCGCAGGTAACTGATGCCGATGCCATCACCGTCGGTGAGAAACAATTCTCTGAGCAAGGCTGCCCGCTTGGCCGAATCCAGCTTGGTGTGGAGCAAGTAGGCACTACCGCCGGTCAGCGAGAACCCAAAACCGTCGATGCTCTGAAACCGCTGGGCAGTGTCGACCGAGATGACCTCGTCGGCGCCTTCGCCATCCGAAAACGACAGTGTAGATTTTGCCAGTTGCGACGAGCGGTCGCCGGTGGTGAGCCAAAATGCCACGTTGCCGCCGTTGGCAGCCGCGGGAGATTCGTTGGCTTTGCGCGAACATGCACTCATGCATGCGATCAGCACAACGGTTATACCATACGCCCAAAGTGATGAGTTCCTGTTGTTAGATTGATTCATACCTGTTTTTAAAAAGCAAGGGGACAACGCATTGCGTCATCCCCCGCCTATTCTCACTTATTGTTTAACGAAACTGTAGTCGGCCGTGGTGTAGTCGTCGGAGACAACAATGTGGGCCTTGTAGGTGCCGGTGGAGGCGATGCCGAAATAATTCGGACCACCGTTGTCCATCGTGCCGGACAGTGCCATGCTGGCGGTACCAAACTGAACATCCCAGGGCGAGTTGAACTTGGAGGCGTAGCCGGCGGTAAGATCACCGGTCACATCGTATATGTAAGGGTGCGTGTAGGTCATCACCAATTCCTGGCGTTGATCCCATCCGCCTCCGTTTTCATCCCAATGGAAAAGCTTCATGTTGTAGTGTTTCCAGTTCAACTGTTTTTCGTCGAAGTCCACGGCGATCTGGTAGGCTTGGTCGTGGTCCACGGTGATGATGCCGTCATCGTCGCCGTCGTATACGGTTCCCGAACCGTCGGCCTTCGAATTCAGTGTATAGGTTTTCGAGGCTTGCAGGGCTACGAACGTTTTGCTTTCGAAGATGTTTCCGTTTTTGGTGAACGTGAGAATGCTCTGTCCATCTTCCAGGAGATAAAGCTCCGTCGGTACGGCCGTACTAATGATCGGGAAGTTGCCCGACACGGCATCGGCCGTCATGTTGGTGGTCTTGCCGATGATGGTCTCCACGATCACTTCGATTTTGGTGAGCGTGTAGGTATAGCCCGCGGCCGTGAGGCTCACGGTAACTTTGTGCAAGCCCGTCGTTCCCGGGATGTCTTCGAACTCCACACCGGTTGCGTTGCCTTCCGATTCCATGATGAGCTTACCGCCCTTGTTGTTTGCCGTGGCCGTGCCTTTTATTCGCTTCAGCAAATAGCCCCAGTCGCCGTTGGCGCGCAAGATAAATCCGGCGCCGTCATACGGTTGATAGAACGTCACTTCTTTTTCCCAAACGCTATTGCCCACATAGGCCAGCGGCACATCGCCACCCCAGCCACCTTCGACTGCATCGCCCACGAGGCTCCAACGATCGATCTTCATCAGCGCATAGGTATTGTTCTTCACGTCGACAGTGATTTGGTATTCGGCGGTATCCGTTGCTGTAATTTCCGTACCGCACGTGAGCTTGCCATCGGCACCGCCCATTTTGCGGGAATGTGCATCGGCCTGGTCGCGGAAGAAAAAGGTTGCGCCTTTGTTGAGGTGCGTGTACAATTCAAATACACCGGTCGGGTTGCCGTCGGCATCTTCCAACGCGCGGAACGGAATGGCCTTCGTCACATCCGAGCCTGCTTCAGAAGCGTCGCCGGTCAGGAAAAGTGTTGTCGGCACGTATTCGGTTGCGAATCGCTTGAACGTGATGTCGCGCGTGTCGACGGTCTTCTTCTCGATCGCCTTGGCGATCACCACCGATTGTAGTTTCACTTCGGCACCTGCAGGGTAGCAAGCTGCCCAGAGGGCATAGTCGATTTGTGCTGCCGTGGGGGCCACCCAGGTGTCCTTGCCGGCGTTGGCCGGGGTGACCGCCAGGATGGGATGGTCATAGTCTGTGCTTCCCGCAGGAACCAACACCAGGCTGTATTGCACAATGAATTGATTGCTGGTGATGGCCGGCTGCCACTCGAAGCGCGTGAGCGCATCGGGTGCATTTTCGTCCAGCGTCACCGTTGTGTTCGCCGCGGGCGCCGTCAGCGCGGGGTTGGAAATTTCCCAGTTGCCCACGGGGTCCATGTTGTCTTTTTCACTACAGGCCCATGCGATCGGAAGCATGAGCAGCAGGTATGCATATATCTTTTTCATCTTTGCTAGCGATTTAAAGCGGTGAGTTTAGTTATAGCCGGGATTTTGACCCAAGTTCACGTTCCGGTTGCGCTCCGATTGCGGGATGGGCAACAACTGTTTTTCCTTGGTCATGTTGTAGACCTTCTGTTGTCCGGTGATGAGATTCATCTCCGCGAGATTGTTCATCACATCAACGGCCACATTGTTACGACGAAGGTCGTCCCAGCGCTGTGCTTCCTGCGTTAGTTCAAGCCGGCGTTCGTTGAGGACCGCCGTCTTCAATTGGGCTGCATCTGCGGCCGGCGTATCGCCCAGACCCGCACGATGACGCACCAGGTTCAACGCTGCTTTCGCACCGCTGATGTCGCCAGTGGCGGCCATCGCTTCGGCTTTCAACAGGATGATATCGGCCAAGCGCACAATGTACTGGCGGTTGGTGCTCGACACGGAGGTCTTCCATTTGTAGGCAAAGGGCACCTGGCCATTCACCGTCACCGACCAAAACTCGTCGGCCCAGGGCGCTTTCTCAAACAGGATGCTGGCCCCTTTGCGTTGCGTATCACCTTCTGCATCGAAGGCGTTGATGAGGTCGTGCGACGGGGTCACAAACTTTCTCCACGTGTCGTTGGTAATGGAAGGCGGGAGCAACAGACCGGGGCCCCAGTTGGCTTCCGTGCCGCCCACGAACTGCACCTCCATGATAGACTCGGCGTTGTTGTAGTGTGCACCATCCCAAAGGTCGCTGTACTTCGTGAGCAACGTGTAGCCTGCGGGGCTGCTGATCACGGCGTTGGCGTACTGGATCACTTTCGCATAGTCGCGATCCGATTTCTGTGCATATACTTTTGCGAGCATCGCGTTGGCTGCACCCTTGGTGGCACGGGCCTTGTTCACATCCGCGGCGTCGTTGTATTTATCGGGAAGGTTGGCTGCGGCAAACTCCAGGTCGGTGATGATCTGTGCATACACCTGGGCTTCGGTACTTTCCGCGATTTGAGTCTCGGAAGGCGAAGTAGATGTCACCGGCTTGGTGATCAGCGGAACGCCGCCCCACATCTTCACCAGTTGGTAATAGTGATAGGCGCGAAGAAAAGAAGCTTCACCCAAGATCTGCGACCGACGGGTTTCCGTCAGCTGGATGTCCTTGATGCCCGGAATTTTATCCAGCACGATATTGGCTTTGAGAATACCGTTATAGATCTGTTCCCAGTTACTCCACAACCGGCTGTTGGTAGGCACCACGTTAAGATCCTCCACAGCAAATATCTCCGCGTTGTCGCCACCGGCATAGTAGTTGTCCGACATCACATCGTTGAAAATAATGTTGTCCCAGATGTAATACTCTTGCTGAAACGAATCGTACACGCCCGTCAATGCCGCTTCTGCATCGGAGGCCGTGAGGTAGGCGTTTGCGCTCGTGTTGGTGGAGATCGGATCCAGGGCCAGGTAGTCATCGCACGAAGGCAACAGGACCACCACGGAAAGAATGAATATAAAATTTATAAATTTTGCTTTCATGACAGGTCTCGGATTAGAATGAAACATTTACACCGAAGATGAGATTGCGCGTTTGCGGGAATGTTCCGTAGTCAATACCCAGCGCGATGTTCTTTGTCTGGTTATTGCTGTCGTTGCCAAAGGCGCTCACTTCAGGATCATAGCCCTTGTAGTTCGTGAAGGTGAACAGGTTCTCGCCCGTTACATATACCTTCAGGTTGCTCATCTTGACTCTCGACAACACGGTGCTCGGCACGTTATAGCTAAGCGTCACGGCCTTCACGCGCATGTAGGAACCGTCTTCCACAAAACGTGTCGACAGTCGCGAGTTGTCGGTGCTGCCCCAGCTTGCCTTCGGAATGTCGGTCACATCGCCAGGTGCACGCCAGCGGTGGGCAACAGCCTGCGACTGATTCTTCGCGTCGGTCATGCCTTCCGTCTCGATGCGGGTGGCGTTCAAAATGTCGTTGCCCTGTGTGCCTTGGAGAAAAATACTCAGTCCAAAGTTTTTATAGCCCAGGGTGTTGGTCATCCCGTAGTAGAAATTCGGATTCGGATTGCCAATGAACGTGCGGTCATCGGCCGAAGGTGTGAACGTGCTTTCACCGTTCTTGTCGATGTAGTACGCGTTACCCGTGGCAGGGTCCACACCGCCAGCAACATAACCATAGAACATCGCCATCGGTTTGCCTTCCACGGTATAGCTACCGTCACCGCGTCCGGCCACGCCGCCGCCGACAATCTGCTGGCCTTGCGTGTAGATCACTTTGTTTCGGTTAAACGAAATGTTGAAATCCGTGTCCCAGGTGAGGTCTCCCACCAGGTTGTGCGATAACACCTGGAACTCGAGGCCTTTGTTCTGAACCTTTCCAACGTTCTGCAATCCGGAATCAAAACCGGTAGATTTCGGCAGGGGCACGTTCAACAACAAGCCCGATGTGTTTTTCAAATACGCATCCGCCGAAAACTGAACGCGTGAATTCAGTATGGAGAAATCCAAACCGAGGTTGGTTTGCTCCGTGCTCTCCCATTTCAAATCGTTGTTCTGGATCGACTCGGGATACGTGCCCGGCTGGATCACGCCACCGATGGGATAGTTTGCACCGCTGGCCACGCGACCGATGTAGGCGTATCCTCCCTGGTCGTTACCCACAACACCCCAGCCCGCGCGCAACTTCAAATCGCTCACGGCCTGAACGCCCTGGAAGAAACTCTCTTCCGAAATTCTCCATCCCACGGAAACCGAAGGGAAGTATCCAAACCGCTTGTTGGGACCAAACGATGACGAACCGTCGGCGCGGAAGTTTGCGGTCAACAAATAACGGCCTGCGTAGTCATAGGTCACGCGACCGATGAACGATGCATTGGATTTCTCGCTCTTATCGTTCGTGGCCTCGGTGATGGTCGATCCCGCGTTGGTGGTGGGCACGCTGGCGCTGGAATAACCGGTCTTCTCGATCTTGTTATTTTCCCACCGGTATTTCTGGATGACCGAACCGACGAGCGCGCTAAAATTATGCTGATCGATGGTCTTCTTGTAACTCAAGGTGTTGTCGATGATGTAGTAGTTGGTCAAGTTCACCTCGTTGCGGCCGATGCCTTTTTTCGCGCGGCCATAGCTGGTCATGAAGGGGTTGAGGAAGTAATCGTTCATGCCCATCTGGTAGTCGGTACCCACGTTGCTGCGGAACTTCAGGTCGGGCAGGAAATTGATCTCGGCATACACGTTGCCCAGCAGGCGTTGGTTTTTGTAGTTGCGATCCGATCCGTCGGTGCCGGCCACCGGGTTCTCCCAGTCCTGGAAGGGGTTTGCACTATACGTACCGTTGGGACGGAAGATGCCGATGTTCGGCGGTGTGGAAAGCATCCCGAGAATAACACCACCGCTGTTCACGTTGAGGTTGTCGCTCACGTCCACGTCGTGGTAGCGCATGTAGTTCAGGTTGGTGCCCACGGTGAGCCAGTCGTTCATTTTTTGTTCGAGGTTCACCTTGAAGTTGTAGCGGTCCATTTCAGAACTGCGCACCGATCCGATCTGCTGCATCCAGCCACCGGAAATGTAGTAGTTCGTTTTGTCTGTTTTTCCGGAGATGCCCAACTGGTAGTTTTGCGAGCGTCCGTTTTGGAAGATCTCGTTTTGCCAATCGGTGTTGGCGGTGTATTGGCTCCAGTCGGTGGTCTGACCAAACTCCGTCATCAGGTCGCGGTATTGCTCGCTGTTCAGCACTTTCAATTTTCTCCAGGCACTCGAAAAACCGGTGTAGGCGTTGAAGTCTACTTTCGGTGTGCCGGTCTTGCCGCGTTTGGTGGTGATGAGCACCACGCCGTTTGCACCCTGCGCACCATAGATGGCGGCAGACGATGCATCTTTCAAAACGGAGATGCTTTCGATATCGGCCGGGTTAAGGGTCCGGGTATCCGAAGAAGGAACGCCATCCACCACATAGAGGGGCTCGTTGTTACCGGAGATCGAAGTCGCCCCGCGCACGCGGATGCTGAATCCGGCTGAGGGCTTACCGCTGGGTACGATCACCTGCACACCGGCAGCCTTGCCTTGGATGAGGTTTCCGAATTGCGTGTTGGGACGCGACGCCATCGCCTTCTGGTCCACAACGCCTACGGCACCCGTGATATCTTTTTTCTCCTGCGTACCATAACCCACCACCACGATCTGTTCCAGGGTGGTCACGTCGTCCTCCATCGATACGTCTACGGTTGTCCGCCCACCAATCAGGGCTTCAACAGGTTTATAACCGATAAAAGAAAACACCAACGTGCCTTCAGTAGCATTGATCGTGTAGTTTCCGTCGGCATCGGTCAAGGATCCTGTCGACGTACCTTTTAGTAGCACACTTACTCCCGGGAGTGGCTCCCCGCCTGTCGAAGTGACTTTGCCGGTCACCACACTTTGCGCCCATGCCGGTATGCTGCACAGCACGAGCAAGGCCATTATTCGTAAAATGATCTTCATAGAGTGAAAAAAAGGTTGCGTTTAGTCTGAATTCAAAATTGGACATGATCGCTAAAAAACACAAACTAACATATTGATCTATAGTATGTTACAGGCTTTGATACGGTTCATGCACAACCTCAATTCGACGCGTGGGGCTCGCTGACGGGGTTTCTGTGGGGACAGGGACAATAAATGTGATACGCCTAAATTGACGCAATCGGTTTCGGGATTGGGTTCCGTAATCGATAGAGAATGAGTGACTTAATTTTTTGGAGGCAGGGGAAGAAATATTTTAATTTTTTTTCGACCGGATCGAAAACGGTTTCTAATGGCTAAAAAGCGCCTTTTTGCAGAATGTCAAACCGTGGGTTCTTCCACTAATAATATAGAATGCCACCCTTCGTGGCGAATTTCACCGTGTTTTCGCTTCTCTTTCATCGCTTTTTTGATCTTGGAGCTATACGACCAACACGTACTTTGACGGATGTGAAGGATCTCCGAAAGCTTGTGCGACGAGATGCTGCCGTTTGTTGAATAGACCAAAAAGATCATGTAGAAAGCCTTGTTGATCGGCAGCCTCGTGTTCTGAAGCAACGTATAGGCTGTCACCGATTCGTCGTATCCGCAACGGGAGCACCGCCGGCTGTAAGGACTCCGGCCTTCGCTGAAATGATGGTGATGACATTTGGTGCAGGCAAAATCCTTTGGCCATTTGATCTCGGCCAGGAAGCGCAAACAACTGGCGTCGTCGGGATACATGGCGCTGAACTCTTCAAAATCTACTTCCTTCGACAGGATGCGCGCTTCGGTCACCACCTCCACGTCGTGTTTCAGTTTTTTATTATCCTGCGTGAGCAGCGCATTCATGGCGGCAATTTCCTCGGCCTGAACCGCCAGCTTCTGATTGGCTTCGGCCAACTGCCGGTTCTGCGCTGCGATGAAATCCGATTTCTGCACCAACTCCCCGGTCTTGATCTTTACCTGCAGCTCCAGTTCTTCATTCAAGGAATCTTTTAGCTTCTGATTTTCCTGCAATTGCTCGATGATGCTCTCTTGTGCCTTCTCCTTTTCCAGTCGCAGCAGCTTGATCTTATCGCTGATGGCAAACGACAAGAACATCATCTCCATGATAAAACTAAAACCCAGGCTGTAGTGCGTCAGCTCACCCAAGGGCAGCCAGTTGATGTCGAGGTATTGAATGAACTTGATGGCGATGCCGAGAAACAAAAACGAGTAGCCTACCACCATAAACCGCGCGGGGCGATATCCTTTTCGCAAAGCATAGATGCCGGCATAGAACGCCGCCAGGAAGGGAATCACTTCTACAAAGCGCAGGTTGAACCAGCGGTCGGACACATAAAAACTAACCACGAGGTACGCGGTGCGCAAGGCCAGCACGCCGCCAAGCACCCAGAGCAGCCGTGGATATTGCTTTCGCAGGTTGAGCAGCGAAGCGGCAAAAAATAAAGCAAACGTCGAGGCAAAATACAGGGCAAACCCGGGCGCATATTGATTCCATTCTGTAGCGTTGGGCCACAAGTATTGAAACGCAATACCGTCGGAACTCATTTCATACAGACCAACGCCCAGCAGGTATAATATATAATAGAGATAGTGACGCTCGTGCACCGCTACAAACATGAGCAGGTTGTAGAAGCAGAACACGAGGATCATGCCGTAGAAAATGCCAAAGAAAAAATATTCGTCCAGGGCATAGTTAAAGAAATATTCCAGGGGCCGCAGCACCACCAGGATGTCGGCGCGTTGTCGCGACTTCACCCTGAAATAGTAGGTGTAGGCGCCGTCGTATTGATCCGGAAGATGGACGATGAAATTCTTGTGCTTCAGGAAGCGGTTGCCAAATGGAAAGTTGTCGCCGAAGGACTCGAGGTGATAGCCGCCCGCAGGTTCGGGCATGTAGAAACTCAATTCGTCAATGGTTTGATCAAAAAATTCGATCTGCCAGTGACGTGCGCTTTTGAGGTTGTGGTCGATCTTGATCCGGTACCAGTAGTACGACGCGCGGTTGTAGTTCTGGGGACTGAAGGTCTTGCTCGGCTTAAACTGGGTTGACCATTGTGCGGAGGCCGCTTCCTCCACCGAGAGCTTGCCGGCAGGATCTTCGAGGTATTCGATCTCGCCAAACGAAAAAATGTACTGATCCACCTCGTCGCGGATCTGGACGGCGTTTTGCGCAAAGGCCGCGCCCATCCCAAGCCAAAGCACAAGGCCCAGGCCGATCCGCACTAATTTTCTCCGATCCTTCCCACGGTTCACGATGCAAAGGTATAAAGCCCGTTTGTAAATGCACGATAAATTTTACGCTAGCCCTCACGCCGGGTGGGTGAGCGGCAGACGACTCGCCAGTGCACATTTTTCAGCGCCAGGAGACGGCTGTTTCACAATTTCTTTTCGAAGCATACGCTGTTCTCCACATTTTCATACTGTCCATAGTTGGGAATGATGGCGTAGCCGTTCTTCTTATACAGTCCGATCGCTTCGGGTTGTTTCTTTCCCGTTTCCAGCACACAGCGCTTGTATTGCATCTCGCGCGCCCACTTTTCCAGTTCCGCCAAAACACCCGATGCCACGCCGGTCCCACGATGACTTGGAGGCACATACATGCGCTTCACCTCCATCGCGTCGGGTAAATATTCTTTGATGGCGCCACAGCCCACGGGCAACTTATCTTCATACGCCACCACCACGTGCTTGATCTGGACGATGGTGTTGAACTGGGCGTAAAAGGAATGATCTTCACCGTCGCGGATGCGAAGGTCAGCATCCAACTCCGTCACTAGTTTTTGGAAGTCCGTGTTGGCCGATGTTGTTCGGATGAAATTCATCGTGAGGGTGCCTGGGGTTGATGTTTTCGAAAATACCAATTTTCGTTTCACGATGGAAACTTGAATTGCGAAATCTTCTTGAATAAAGTACCGATAACCGTTGCGCCCGTAAGAAACGGTCTCACGAT
This sequence comes from Chryseolinea soli, assembly GCF_003589925.1. Classification (NCBI taxonomy): domain Bacteria; kingdom Pseudomonadati; phylum Bacteroidota; class Cytophagia; order Cytophagales; family Fulvivirgaceae; genus Chryseolinea; species Chryseolinea soli. The sequence goes on from NZ_CP032382.1 coordinate 1,250,450, forward strand.
TTCACTAGCACCATACCGGCGCCCAGGCGATCGGTGGGTCTTTCCGTAAATCCGAAAGAACGATAAAAGGCTTCCCGTCCTTTGCTGCTGCTCAATCCTATTTGAGAATTCTTTCCGCCTTTTTTTTCGGTGTAGGCCAACAGCGCTTTCACAATCATCTTGCCCACCCCTTGGCGTTGACATTCGGGCACGACGATCACATCGTGAATATTAAAATAGAGCGCATCGTCCCCCACAATCCTACCCATGCCAACGGTGTGGCCCCCTTCATCTTGAATGACCACGCTAAAAAGCGATTTGGAAAGACCCGCTTGGGCCAATGCCTCGTCGAAGGCCGGCCAGGAAACGCGCTGCCGGAGTTCCTGGTATTCGGCAAGGGTAGGATTACGGTGATGGATGATGAAGGACATGGGTAATCTTACGACGCCCGGAAATAAATGTTACGACTTCGGGAATAGTAGGCAAACCAAAATTTGATTAACGACAAATAAAGTATCGTACTCACCACGCCAACCGTTGCCAAAGGCAGTGATCAACAGCCAACTTCTCCCGGTCGTTTTCTCTGCATTTTCTTGATCACTGGCATTCGGCAAGGTTAACGTGATGGAATGGTGAATACAGTTTTACGGTTGCGACTTCCGGAAATAATAAGCAAGACCGAGCGAGAGCGTTCCAAGGGTAGTCGAAAATTCGTCGCTCTTCGAATGTGTGGTGAAGCTTTGGTCATGAACAAATTGCAAACTTCCTATGCTCGCTTCAAATCCCCAACGCGTTGAAGGAAAGTAGAGGAAGGTGGGTTTAATGACAACCCCCATGCTGTAGGATTTATTGGTGTTCTGCTGGTAGAAGTTTGGACCACTGTATTCCGAATCACTCTTCGAGCGGGCGTAGAAAATATTTCCGGTCAAGGCAAACGAAAATTTTTCATTAAAAGGAAAAAAATATCTGCCCAACACCGAGACTGAACCTGTGGCTGTGTGATTTTCTTGGCGATTTGTATCATTCTTGGAATCCGAGCTCGACCGGCCGTATTGAATATTCCCACCCAGGGCAAATCGTTGGCTGGTGAAAAAACCAATGGTAGGAGAAAGTGTATAACTAGTGCCCGTATAGCGTTGACCGTTTGATCCATTGTCATTTCCAGTAGGGGCGCTATGGCTGTAAGCACCGGAAATATTGCCACCCAGAAAAACATCGCCCTTGTTGAATTGGGCCTTTACAAGGATAGGCGCGAACAAAAGAAGAAAAAATATTTTTTTCATAGTGCGTGAAGTATTGTGGTTGATGAAGTGTCGTATAAAGAAGGCAACTGTTTACTTTCTGAAATAGTAAGCAAAACCCAATGTCACCCTGCCCAGGTTAAGTCCGACAGACTGATATTTTGTGTTGTCCGAAAGACCCCTCGAAAAAGAATAGTAGAGGCTCCCCAAACCTCCTTCAACACTCCAGCGGGAAGAAGGGAAATACATAAAAAGCGGCGCCACCGAAAGCCCAAGACCATACGAATTTGAACGAGACGTAGTCGTGAGGTCGGGAACTTCCCGCTTTGTAAGCGAACGTTGATAGGATGCTGCACCCTGCAAAGCAAAAAAGAACTTCTCGGATATGGAGTACAACCTTCTGGCCGTAAGCGATGTAACAAATCCATTGGTGGTATTGATAACACGATGCGGGCCATCACCAAACTGACTGATGTCCTCGCTTCTCGAATAACCCACTTGCAAATCGGCTCCCAAGGCAAGACGTGGATTGATAAAATAACCTACAAACGGCGTGATGTAGAGACCGTTTCCATTGTCGATTCTTGAAAAGGAACCTCCAACGTAGGTGTCACCTTTCTTAAATTGTCCGTGGGACACCAGGGGGATCACACACATGATCCAGAGTAATTTTTTCATAAGGATTGGTTTTAGGAATTAGAAAGAATTCATTTTAAAACGGCGGCGTGAATTTTAGTCAAGCCATGAAACAATAAACAATTTTCGATCCAAATCTCCGGAGCAACGAACCGTTAGAAACAGAATTATTCCGATGAGCAATAGCTTCACAAAAAAATAAAGTGTAGTGCGCACACTAAGCCAACCGTTATGAGGAGCGATGGCAAGGGTCTCAGCGGATCTTCTCCAGGTCATCCATTTTCTCCTGGATCAATTGTTTTTCCGTTTGTGTTTTGGCCAAGGCGTAGGCTTTTTGAAGATGGGTTTTGGCTTTTTGGCTATCGATGTTCTTATAGAGTTCGCCCAGCAATACAAAATAGAAATGGTTGTCGTCCAGTTTCAAGGTTTCGGCTTCCGCCAGGGCGGCCAGTGGTCCTTTCACTTTGAATAACGCGAAGGCGCGATTCAGCGCCACGCTGGGGGAATAGTTAACCTGCAATAAATGGTCATATAAGGTCAGGATCTCCTCCCATTTTTCGGGCGTGTCTGCTTTCACACAATGCCAGTAGGCAATCCGGGCCTCCAGGTGATAGGAGCTCACCTCATGGCCCTGGGCCGAAAGCGCGAGGAAGTAATTTCCCTGGTGGATCAGGGCCTGGTCCCAAAGCTGTTCGTCCTGTTGCTCATACAATACATAGGAGGCCTCACCGGTTTGCCGGGCCGTGAAGCGCGACGCATGAAAACACATGAGGGCCATCAGCGCGTTGGTATGGGGTTGATTGGTGGGTGCGTATTCGGTGAGCATCAGCCCGAGGCGCATGGCCTCCACGCACAGGTCTTTGCGCAGGATCTGGTCTTGCGTTTTTGAGTAATAGCCTTCGGCAAACAACAGGTAAATAATGTGCAGCACGTTGTCGAGGCGGCTGGCGATCTCGGTGACACCGGGCAGCTCCATCGTCACGTTTTCCATGCGCAGCTTTTCTTTGGCGCGGAACAGTCGCTTGTTGATCGTTTCCTTGTTGGACAAAAACGCATCGGCGATTTCGTCGATCCCAAACCCGCAAAGGATGCGCAACGCCAACCCTATCTGCGCCTCGCTGGCGATGGCAGGGTTACAAACAGCGAAGAGCATTTGCAGCTGGCTGTCTTTGATGTTTTCTTTTGAAAAGTCAGGCTCGGTATATTCCTGGTCCTTTTCCTGTGCCACCCACTCCGGGGCCACTTTCTTGTCGAAGATCTTGTTCCTTCGGAAATGGTAGAGCGTTTTATTCTTGGCCACGGTATAGAGCCAGGCCGTTGGATTGGCGGGAACGCCTTTCACACCCCAGGTTTCGGATGCCTGCAGGAAGGTCTCACTCACGATGTCCTCGGCCATTTCGATGTGCTGCAAACCAAAGAGCTTGCTGATCACGGCCACCATCTTGGAGAACTCCTGCTGAAATAAATGCTTTAGCGACTCGAATTCCTGCTCCATGTCCAAAAAAATAAAATATCGTCCAAACAAAAAAGTAAACCCGCCTTGCGCAAAGGCGGGTTTACCATTTCTTATCGATTCACTTATTCGGAGAGTGGCCTGACCTCCACGCTACCCCCCATGTCGATCGCGGGGCACCCGTGAGCCAGGGTGACGGCATCGTCGAGGCTTTCGGCCTTCACGATGATGAAACCGCCAAGCCGTTCGCGGAGCTCGACAAAGGGACCGTCGGTGATGACGCCACCAGGCTTCAGCACTTTGCCTTCCACCGCCAGGCGCGATCCGTGGCTCCCAAATTTTCCTTGTGCCACAATGCCACCCACCCAGGCCTGCCATTTTTCGGTCATCGCCTGCATATCCTTGGGCGACGAGTTGCTGTAGTCGAAGCTGGGTTGTCGGAATAAGAAAATGAAATCTTTCATGGTTAGTTGTCTAAAGGTCGCTGTCTTTTGAAATACTTTTTTGTTACAGGTCTGTTAATGAACCGCGAAGGCGCCAACTTGATAGCCGCCCGCCGTGGTGCGGAACGCAATATTAATGCGATTGTAATCATTAATCGTGTTAACTGCCACCGTTAAATCGATGATTTCGTCTTCCGAAAATTCGCTGCGGACATGCTCATATACCGCGTCGGAAACGTGGCCTTCGGTGACCCTGGTCAACGCCTCAGCCCAGGCCAGCGCGGCGCGTTCGCGGTCGGTGTAGAAAGGGGTTTCGCGCCAGGCCGCGATCATGTGAAGGCGTTGCTCCGTTTCGCCGGCTGCCCGCAAGTCCTTGCTGTGCATGTCCAGGCAAAAAGCACAACCGTTGATCTGCGACACTCTGAAATACATTAAATCCAAGAGGTTTTTCTCGATGGACGATTTTGCCAGGTAGACTCCCAAACCATACATCGCTTTGAAAGCACTTTGTCCTTTTTCTAATGCATTGATTCTCTGTTCCATGTTGTTTTTTTGTTTAAGTGATCTTTGTTAAAGTTTAATTACACCCTAGCAATGACCGGACGGACAGGAATTGGACAGGCTTGATAAATTTTTTTTTAGTTTTTTTTGGGCAGGGGAAATCAGGGCGGATGGCTTAAAACAAAGGGCAATCGCCTGTCAGATCAAAATCGGCGACTTGCTCTCCCCGGCTGTTCGAAACGGTTACAAAGACTCGCTTACTTCGTCGGCATTTTGTTTTGCGCGTCGCTCGTTGTAGAAGGCGTATAGCAAAAAAGAACAAACCCCCACGGGCCGGTACAGGATCGTGGAGAAGTAGACATACCGGGTGGGTATCTGAAATGTGTCTTTGTCTTTTTTTATCACCAAGGCGATAATCACATTCATCAATGTAATCAGCCCATAGATGGAGAGTTCGACGAGGGCTAAGTTCAGGTCAATATCAAACCCAAATCGCCTGATGGCAATTTCTATTACGTAGCTTACGCTAAGCAACACCGCGTATTTACCAAAAAGCTTTATTAATTTCTCATTCATCGTCTTGCAAAAGGCTGGTGGAAAGGAGGTACATAACGCCACCATAAGCCGGGTACACGCAGGCCAGAATGCTTACTGGAATGGCCACTGGATTTCGCCTCATCATGGCATACACTACACCGCCGGCAATCACATTGCCCATATAGGGACTATAGCCATAGTTCACCATTGCCCATCCGAAGTCACTATCGGTGATAAACACCAAGTACGGTATGAGTGTACGAATCACTTCAACGCCAGACAATAACAGTGAAACGCGTATTACTTTCTTGCCCAGCGTACTTACCCGGGAGTTGGCATTTGTTGACGCTGTTTGATCTGTCATAAAGTTAAGATAACGTTTTTTCCACTAATAATAAACCCTCCATACGTTGCGACCTTACAACTCGCTCACACGCCGCTAAATTTATTTTGGCTGTCATACGCCAACCCCAGCCCTACACTGCTCAACTTGTTTTCGTCGGCGATGGCAGCTTGGGGAAAAAGCCTTTTGAACTCCGTCTGCACCAGCGGAACTTCGGTTGACCCACCCGTCAGGATCACCAGGTCGATCGCTTCCGGTTTCACTTGTGCGTCGTGCAGGCACTTCGTGGCCGCAGCCGAAATTTTGCGCACCTCTTCCTGGATGGAGATTTCAAATTGAGATCGGCCAATGTTCACCACAAAATCATCTTCAATAAAATCAAAGAGGGCCTGGTGCTCTTCTTGCGCCGTCAACACGATCTTCGCCCGTTCGGCGGCCGCCAACAAGGCATGACCCGTTTCTTTTTCCAGCACGCGGAGCAGCCTCGCGTACCGGCTTGGGTCGTGCGATTGATGCAGGATCTGGCGGGTTTGCATCAGCGCTTTTGGTGTATAGATGAAATTGACCTTGCTCCATTCGGCCAACTGGTGAAACGGATGTAACGGAACTTCTATATTTTTTTCGCCATACGTAGTGCGATAGCCGATCTCGGGCATGATGCGCGCCAAACTCAGCTCCTTGTCAAAATCATTCCCACCAATGCGCACACCCGTGCTGGCCAATATGTCGGCCGTGCGGTCGGCTTTTCGAATATACCGGTTCGATAATTTGATCACCGTGAAATCGGAAGTGCCCCCTCCCAGGTCAACCACAATGGCCAGTTGCTCGCCTTGAATGTTCACCTCGTGTGCAAACGCGGCGGCGATGGGTTCGAACTGAAACTCCACATGGCGAAAGCCCACTTGCTGTGCAATGGCTTTCAACTCTTCCTGCGCGCGATCGTCGGCGGCGGGGTTGTGGTCCACAAAATGGACGGGGCGGCCCATCACCACATTTTCAACGTCGGTTCCCGCGAAGGTGTCGGTTTTTTCTTTCAGGTTCTTCAAAAACAAACCGATGATGCGGCTAAACTGCATGTGGCGGTTGTTCACGGCGGTGCCCTGTGTCATGAGCGAAGTGCCGAGCACGCGTTTCAGACTTCGCATGAAGCGGCCCTCTTTGCGCTCGAAGAACAGGTTCACGGCCTCGCGGCCGAAGTAGGCGTCGTTGTTGGGTCGCAGAAAAAAGAGCGCGCTGGGAATGGTCACCTGCTCGCCTTCCACCGGGACCAGGCTCACGGTCGTGCCCGTTCCAATGGCCACGCTCGAATTGGACGTTCCGAAGTCGATGCCACAGGAGATGGAGGTCATAGTTGTTTTTGGAAAATGGGCATGCAATTTCGGGTTTGGTTGGGTACTTTCAAAATTGGGGTGGAGGAATCGAGGAGCCAGAAGCCAGGAGCCAGGAGCCAGAAATCCAGGAGCCGTTCGTTGGCATTCAGGTGTGGTGCCCAGTGGGGGTTTGCTGTGGGCTAGTAAAAATTTTCGTTAACTTAGTTAAAACTCCCTCTCATGCAACCTAATCTAACCCTTGCCGCGCCGGTGAGCCAGGCGGAGCGCATTGTAGCGCTCGATATTCTTCGCGGTCTGGCCATACTGGGTATCCTGCTGATGAACATCCCGGGCTTTGCATTTCCGGATGTGGCGGAAGGCGACCCCTCCGTGTTGAATGAATTCGGCACCATCAACTACTACCTCTGGTTTGGGGTGGACTGGATTTTCTCCGGCACCCAGCGCGCGATGTTCTCCATGCTTTTCGGGGCAGGCATTATCCTGTTCATCGGCCGGCAACAAAAGCGCACCCAAGGCCTGCAGCCCGCGGACTATTTCTTCCGTCGCCAGCTTTGGCTCATGGCGTTCTCGTTGGTCGATGTCTATATCCTGCTTTGGAACGGCGACATCCTGCTCGACTATGCTTGCTATGGCATGATGCTGTTTGCCATTCGCGACTGGACACCGCGGGCCCTCATCATCGGTGCCGGCGTTTGTGTGCTGCTGATGCTGGCACGCGAAAATCGCGAGTTATATCTTCTCAAATCCGTGATCAGCAAAGGTGAAGCTGTGGCGGCCCTCGATACCACCCAGGTGAAACTCACCGCCCTGCAAAAAGAGCAACTGGCGGATATGAAAAGCTTTAAGGAACGCATGCCCCACGAGGCCAAGGTGAAACGCATGAACGAGGAAGGAGAGGAAGTGCGTTCCGGTTATGCCGAGGCCTACACCTTCCGCACGCAAAGTTATCTCCACAACCTGGTACAGTATCTATACCTGTCGCTTTGGGACGTGCTCATCTTCTTCATGCTCGGCATGGCTTTCTTCAAGCTCGGCATCCTGACCGGCAACGCACCCCTGAGAGTTTACGCCTGGATGTGCGTGATCGGCTTAAGCCTGGGACTGGGACTCTCGTATTGGCATGTGAAGCTAAAAGTAGATTATCAATTCAATTGGTTTGAATACGTAAAACATGTGCCGTTCCGGTTCTACGAACTCACCCGAACCCCGCGCGCGCTCGGCTTCCTCGGCTTGATCATGTTGCTGTATAAGTCGGGATGGTTCAACGGGTTCTTTGCCATCTTCAGACCTGTCGGACAAATGGCGTTCACCAACTACCTCGGACAATCGTTGATCTGCGGCATCATTTTCAATGGCTATGGCTTTGCGCTTTTTGGAAAACTACAACGCTATGAGATCTATCTGGTCGTTGCTGCCGTGTGGACGTTTCAGATCATCTTCTGTAACATCTGGATGCGTTTCTTTTTATACGGACCGCTCGAATGGGCCTGGAGAAGTCTTACCTATTGGAAAAGACAACCGTTTGTCCGCAGCGAAACACAGCCTTCCGTCGATGTGGTCAACGCTTAATTCGTCTGTAAAAATTGCACCGCCAAATAAAAAAGACATCCACGCAGGTGAATGTCTTTTTATTTTTTCTTTTGACGTAAGTCTTATGCCGGTGTAGAGTCTGCGGGTGGTTCTGGTGTGCCACCGCCGATGTCCCGCACCGCGGGGGGATCGACTTTTTTCTTGAACCACCTGCGGATGCCGGCGAAGGCGCCTACGATGGCGAGGCCGATCAGTTTGATGTTCTTCAAGAGCAGCGCCAGGATCCCAACCTTGGCCAGGACTTTTCCGGCTACCAGACCTCCTATGGTCCAGGCGGCCACTTCATCGAGGTCGGGGTTGAAATCGGAATATTTGTTGCCCTCTCCATAGTTGAACGAGGTAAGGACGGGATCAATATTCTTCTCCACTTCCGGAAGCTCTTCCATGGAGGCGACGGCATTCAGGACCAACACACCTTTTCTTCCCAGGATGCGCACGTTATAGTTTAGGGTGCTCTCTTCAGCATCGCCAAACTTTATTTCTTTGGCCCAGTGCAGCACGTTTTTGCTTTTGTCGTAGTAGGGTTTGGCGGCCCATCCCACGAGGGTAATGGGTTCATAACCTTCTTTCTTGCGTTCCTCGTTGGCTTCGTTTGTTTCGGTTTGAAGTTGTTCCAACAGTTCGTCATAATCGATGTCATCTGCATCGTCGTCTTTCACATAGCCCATCTCCTCATAGGTGATGATGAAAGCCCATGCGCCTTCCGTGATGCCGATGTCCTCAGGCAAGAGCATGCCCAAGGTTCCCGAGCCATCCGGGTTTCCCCATAGGTCGTGGATCACGTATTCGCTCTGCTTGGAGTCGAGGTAGCGGAAACCCGCCGGCACATTCAATGTGCCGATGCCGTTTTCAAATTTGATTTCGCCGTGCTGATAGTTGAAGGTGGCTTCCAGACTATCGATAAAGGTCTGCGTGCTGTCGGCTTCGTTGGCGAAGGCGCTCACGATGAATAAGCACAACGCGAGGGGGAGTAACGTTTTCATAGACAAGGTTTAATCATCTAAGAAAAAGATTCGCCGCGACATTCACGCCGGGTTGTAAGTTTTTTGAATAAAATGAGGAATCCTCCAGGTTCACTGCCCTGGCAAATCCATGAATGAAGGGAGGTGGCTTTATCTTGACACGACCTGGAAAGCCTTCTGGCCCTGCAGCTCCACTTCCCTGATAACACGTGCTTGCTTGAGTTCTTCCAGCATATGGTTGATGGCCGGTTCGTGGTCGGCGCCGAGGTGGGCCAGGATCTGGCCGTGGGTTTTGATGTCGTTGGGAGCCTTGCGGAAATTGGTGATGAAATTCAGGATGTCTATCTTTTTCATGAGTTGCACGTGCATTTCGTTATCCCCCGTCCAATCCATGTGCCATTTGACAGGATGCCTGTAAATCTATCAAAAACAAAGGGAGGTATAGCCCGGCCGTGTTCACATCCGGAAACCACTGTTCGTTGGCGGGCGGTTCTCGGACTCTCCAAAAAAATCTTTACTCCTGTTTTAAGGCCTTGGATGGATTAGAGAGGGCCGATCGAATGGTCTGTACGCTAACTGTCCCCAAGGCGAATAAAAAGATCATGGCCACCGGCAGTATGAAGATCCAGGCACTCAAATCAATCCTAACCGCATAGTTTGATAGCCAGGTTTCCATGGCAAAATACGCCACGGGCAACGCCAGCAATGCCGCAATGAAAATGACCTTGGCGAAATCCTGTGAAAGCAGTGTCACAATTTGCATCACCGATGCGCCCAACACTTTGCGGATGCCGATCTCTTTGGTGCGCTGCACGATCGTGAACGACGAGAGACCAAACAGCCCCAGGCAAGCGATGAATACAGCCAAGGCGGAGAACGTGCCGATCACGGCGCCAAACTGGACATCGGCGCGATACTGTTGATCATATTGATCGTCGAGGAAGAAATAATGGAATAGGTTGTCGGGGTACACGGCATCCCAAACCTGCTTCACTTCGGCGATAGTCTTTGCCGGTTCACTGGTCTTCAGCCGCAGGGCGAAGTAAGCCGCGTAGTTGCCATACGTAAAGATCATAGGAATATGTTCTTCCTTTGGCGAACGCTGGTAATAATTCTTGATCACGCCGATGATCTCGGGCGGCTCGCCCTTCCAACGCGTGCGCCGGGTAATGCGACTGCCGATCGCTTCTTCGGCATTTGAAAATCCAAGCCGTCGCACCGCTTCTTCATTGAGGATGACCTTGTCGAAGTTGGGATCGTCGTTGGTAAAGTTGCGGCCGGCAACCAGCTTCATTCCCATGGCGGCAAGGAAGTCGGCATCGATGTTGTATTGATAGTAATTGTAACTCCCACCCTCCTGCTCATGCCCGATACGCTTTACGTCATTCGTCGTGCTCAACTCGTGTAAGCTCACACCGGGAAGCGATCCTGCCCCGGCCACTTGTTGCACCGAAGGATGACGAAGGAGTTCCGTTTTCAGGGCGCGATACGAAGCCTGATACACCGAATCGGACATCTCACTGTTGGGGCCTCGCACCACCAGCGTTTGCTCGATGTTCATGCCCAGGTCCACCTTTCTCAAATGCGTGATCTGCAGGTATATGGTACACATGCTGGCCAACAAGATCACGGTAGCGCTAAACTGAAACACAACCAAACCCTGTCGCAGCCACTGGCCGTGGGATGAAGAACGGAATTTTCCCTTCAGTACCGTCGACGGATTGAAAGACGACAACACAAAAGCGGGATAGATACCGGATAAAAAAGTGCCGGCAATCCAAAGCGCGGCAAAGATATACCAGAACGTTGCGTCGTGGGCCAGTTCGATCGGAAGGGGTTGACCCGTCAGCTCGCGAAAGATCGGCAAGGCGGTAATAAAAAACACATAGGCCAAGGTCGCAGCCATGCCATTGACAAGAAAAGATTCCGACAGAAACTGAAAGATGAGTTGCGACTTCAGCGAGCCCATCACTTTACGAATACCCACTTCACGCGCGCGCTCCACGGCACGTGTGGTGGAAAGGTTGATGTAGTTCACCCAGGCAATCACGATTATAAAGATGGCAATGAGCAGCAGGAAAGATACTGTACGGGCATTGCCATTTTGCTCGGGCTCAAAGGTCTTATGCGAATACAAGTGAATGTCGGCCATGTGCTCTGCCGCGAGCCGGTCGTAGTTGATCTTTTCCTTCATGGAGAAAGAAAATTCTGTGAGCTTTTTGTTGAACGCCGCCAGATCCGTACCCGGCTTCATGAGCAGATAGGTAAATTCGTTGTTGCCTGCCCAGGAATCTTCCTCATAACCGTACTTCTGCTTCAGGGTGGCGTGCGACAACAGTATACCAAACTTCAAGTGCGTATTCGCCGGCAGATCTTCGATGACAGCCGATACATGATATTTACTCCGGTCGATCACAATTTCTTCGTCCAGGACATTTTCGCGTCCAAAATATTTTCTGGCGATGGATCGGGTGATCACGGTCTGATACGGTGCCGAGAGCGCTTTGCCCGGCTCGCCATGTACAACGTTCAACGCAAACAACGAAAAGGCTGAAGGGTCGGCGAAGTAGATGCCTTCCTCCAGGAATTTTTGATCGCCCACTTTGATATCCTGTAACCCGTCGTTGTGATACATTCTCGCATAGTCAACTACTTCCGGCATTTTCTCCTTCAGTATCGGACCGGTGGGAGCGTAGGTTTCGCAATCGGTCACCACATATTCGGAGCCGTTATAGAGGTCCAGGGTGATCCGGAACATGTTCGACGCGTTCCTGTTGTAGCGCTCGTAACTTCGTTCGAACCGGACGTAGTGGATGATGAAGAGGAAGGCTGCCAGCCCGGCGGCAAGACCAAAGATGTTGATGAAGGAGAAGGCTTTGTTCTTGAGCAGGGAACGGTAGGCGATGCGGAAGTAGTTTCGGATCATGTTCGGAGGGTTAATCCAGTTAGGACGGTAGCCAATATTGGTGCCACGATCTTGTATGAAAAATAGCGCTGAAAAAGGGGATTTCCCTGCATTTAGGCTCCATCCTCGAACAAAGATGTGCGGCGGTGGACGGCGAAGGGAGGGCTTGAACGAATGATGGGTAAAATGAAGAGAGCTAAGGGTTGATTGCGAGATGAGTGGTGGTGAGAGAGTCCGAGCTAAAAAAGGTGTGTGGAAGCTGAATTTGTTGGTGAAGAACACCAAAGACGGGGGGGGGCGACGACCATCAACACTGGCGCGGCGGGTTTTGTGGCTTTTGGGAGTTTGTTGATATTTGTGGGAGTCAGCAACGATATTTATTATGGATGAAATTCAACTTAGTTTAAACCCTAAGGGGCACGGCGCTTTTTTCATTGAGAAAGATGGAGAGCGATTGGCGGAGATGGTCGTGTCGGTGGCCGGGGAAAATCTTACGGTGTATCATACCGAGGTGTCGGAGAAGCTGCGCGGACAGGGGGTGGCGGGCAAGTTATTGAAAGCGATGACTACGTATGTTCGCGAGCATGGATTGAAAGTGATCCCGCTTTGTCCGTATGTCAATGCCGAGTTTCGGCGGCATCCCGATCAGTTTGCTGATATCTGGAACCAGGATTGGCACAACAAGCCGTAGACGGGATGGCCAATCGCCGGCCATCCGCATTCATCAGTCTACAAAGTCCAGTTCTTTACCAAACGTCTCTTTCATTTTCCACAGCGCGAGCAGCGCGACGATCACGGTGCCTCCTCCTACGAGGGCAGCGCTGGTGACCATGGTGTGTCCGGTGCGCAGCCATTCGAAGATCATGGTGAGGGGGACGACCGTTCCGCGTACAAAATTCGGAACGGTGGTGGCTACGGTGGCCCGGATGTTGGTACCAAATTGTTCGGCAGCGATCGTGACAAACAACGCCCAGTAGCCGATGGAAAAACCCAGAAAAACACAGCTACCGTAGAAGAACGACAATGGGAATTTTCCTTGCAGGAGATAACAGGTCATCGCCGTGGTGGTGAGGAAAATAAACAAGAGCACAACCTTCTTACGACTCTTTAACATCTGGCTGATCATGCCGCTGCTCAGGTCACCCAACGACAGGCCTATATAACAAAACATCACGGCCTTCCCTGCCTCCACGGGAACACCCAGCCCGAGGCTGATACCAAATTCGGGAGAGAACGTGACCAGGATGCCGATGACAAACCATATGGGCAAACCAATAAAAATGCAGCGCAGGTAATTGAAGAAGAGTCTCGCATTGGAAAACAATTTCAGAATATTGCCGCGCTCCACGGCCTTATGCTTCACGGCCGCAAACATGCCCGACTCCGCCACGCTGTAGCGCAACAACAACAAAGAGAGTCCAAGGCCACCGCCGATCCAGTAAGCCACCTGCCAATCGGTGAACGCAGCCACAAAATAAGCGAGCACGGCGCCAAACAATCCGACCGAAGCCACCAGCGTGGTGCCATAGCCGCGAATTTGTTTCGGAAGGATCTCCGCCACCAGGGTCACTCCCGCGCCAAGCTCTCCCGCCAGGCCAACGCCGGCAATGAAACGCAGCACGGCATACTGCGTGACATCGGTCACAAATCCGTTGGCCAGGTTTGCTGTGGAGTAGAGCAGGATCGAGCCGAAGAGCACCGAGAGTCTTCCCTTCTTATCACCCAATATGCCCCAAAGGATTCCGCCGGCGAGCAACCCTGCCATCTGAACGTTGATGAGGAATATACCTTGCTTCAAGAGTTGATCGCCCGTCAGGCCCAACGCCTTCAGGCTGGGAATGCGAACGATGCTGAAGAGCAGGAGGTCATAGATGTCTACAAAATAGCCCAGGGCCGCAATGATCACAGGCGCCTGCAGCACTTGCCGCAAGGCCGATTTTTGTTCTTCCATAGGTTCGGGTGAAGACGCGCTCCTCCAATCCTGCATCTTCACACGGTCATGGCCGGGCGAAAATGCAGGAGCGAAGAGAAGACGCGCGGGTTAGAGATTTTTGAAAAGGATTTGAAGCACTTCTTTGCGCAGGGTCTTTCCGGGCTCGGCCGTCAGTTTCCGGCCGCTCAATTTTTCCCACAGCGCCAGTGTAGGTTGGTCGACGGGCTTGTTCAGCTGGGCTTCCCATCCGGGCAAGTAGCCCAGCAAGCCGAGCGTCTGTGCCATTTTAAAATCGGGGTCTGTGGGCTGCAGGTCGCGGTAGTAGATCAACGTGGCATTTTGTTCCAGCAATTTGCTTTGCAGGACTTTCAGATCCACATTTCTCACTTTCACCTGATTGTCGATCGCCAACGCAGAGGCTATCCCCGCCGCTTGGCCGATGGCCATCCAGCAGGGCTCCATGCGCAGCGTGGAAAACCCAATGTGGCTGCCGGAGACGGGTACGGGCAGCAGCAGGTTGTCCACGGTCTTCGGGACCATCACACCATAGGGAACGGTGTAGACCTGCGAGGGGTAGCTGAGAAATCCATCGAGGTGCGGGCGGTTGGGTTCGCGTTTGCGTACGGCGTGGGAGTCGAACGCGTAGTGGCTGGCCGTGATGCTGGCGGCATGCACCACCGGGCGCTGGTCTGGGGTGGACGCAGTGGCATCTTTGGTGGTGAAGAAATATTCGCCTTCAAACCGGCGGCCTTCACGCACATAGACCTGGCGTGGAAAGTTACCATTGTCTTTGTATTCATCTTTTGCAAAACCCCATTCCTTGGCGGCCTTGCGAAAATTTTCCGGAAGCGCTTTATCGTTTTGGGCAAACCAGAACAGACCTTCGATATACGATCTCAGTCGTTGCGCATACGCATCGCGCCACGCCCAACCCGATGTGGGCCAGGGCCAATTTTCTTCGGGAAGATCAGTGGAGATGAAGGCCATGTGCTGATTGTTGCCATCGGCTTTCTCGTTGGGCAAGGCCACCATGTTGGTGATCCGCGCGATGCCCCACCGGTCGCCGGGAATCATCGAGGGATTGCCCTTCGCAATGTGCTTACGGTTTTCTTCCAGCATGGCCTCGGTCACGTCCAACATTTGTACACCGGTGTGTCGGCCGGTCCAAACGTCTTCAATGAGCGAAACATACTCCTCGCGGTTATACTTTGCCGGCTTCTGAATTTCTGTACGATTGGCAGGGTTGTTTGTGAGACACAACCGGTAGTTATACGATTGCACGGCATTGTCGCCTTGAAAGGTTGTACCTTCTCCTTCGGGACCGCCCCAATATTTATAGACGACGCCCGCACCGGTCTCGCCGAATTCATCCTTGCCTTCGCGGCCCAGACGGAAGGGAACTTTTGCTGCAGCACCCAGGTCGCCTTCATAGGTGGCGTCGAGAAAAATTTTGCCTTTGTATTCCTCTGTCTTTCCGTTCTCGCGGTTCAGCACGCGGATGGATTGGATCACATCGTTGTATACCGTTATGTTTTTTTCCAGCACATCAAACTGGCGCATCTTGAGCACGGTGATGTTCTTTTGTTCCGCCAGCATTTGTTCCAGGACGCTTTCGCCTACCGAGGGTTCGAAGTGGAAACCTTCGGAGCAATCTTTCACCTGCTTTGAATTTTCACCATACGTGGTCACGTAATGTTTTTTTACACGCGAAATAAATTCGGCAAACAACCCGGTGGTGGCGCCACGCGTGGCAATGTCTGTGGCGCCAAGTCCGTTGGCGGGAAGACCACCGATGTGGTTGGTGCGCTCCAGGATGACCGAAGTCTTTCCTTGTTTCGCCGCCGCAATGCCCGCCATGATCCCTCCCGGGGTTCCCCCCACGATCACGAGGTCATACTGCCCATAGACCGTAACGGTCACCAAGAGGCATAATGTGATCCATAGAATATTTTTCATTCTTGAAATTAGAATTTAAGATTTTTGACTACTTGGAAGCGCCGGTTTGGGATGGCACAAAGATGACGGCATCGGCCACCACCGTTCCGTCGGCCTGGCGTGTGGAAAGTTCAACGGATGCCGTCGTCCCTTTTGACAAGGCATACGTACCCAGCGATACCCACTCACCCGAGGTCTGTCCTTCCACCACCACATCCGAAGCTTTGATGATAACTTCCTTTTTATTCTTGCCGTCGAACACGGTGACCTTACTCTGCGCGGAAAGGTTTTTCACTTTCGGCATATAGAGAAAGGCGGTGTAGTTACCGTTTTTCGGAATCTCGGGAGTGAAGCGCACGGTGCTCTCGGCGGTCGTAGCCGTTACGTCGGCCTGGAAGAATGAGGGGCCGTAGCCGCCTTTGGCTTCTGTGGTCCAGCTTCCAGTGTGTGTAACATGCTGTGTGTCGTCGTTGTCCACCAGGATGTCCATGATCCGGCCGTCGGCCAGGGGATTGGATTTCAATTGTTGTTGAAGTTTAGCAATGTCGATGTTTTGGATGTCGGTGCGCGCATCGATGGCCATCGCGGCGGCGACGGCAGAAGATTGTCCCAACACCATGAACACGGGCTCCATGCGGATCGAGCCATAGGCAATGTGTGTCGCCGAGAGGCAAACGGGCACAAACAGGTTTCCGCATTGTGCGGCTTTTGGCACGATCGATCCATACGCAATGGGATAGGGACCAAAAACGCCTACCTCAACATTTCCCTCGTTCTTCACCTGGCCGTCTATGATCAGGCGCTGGCAATTGTGCGAGTCCATCCCATAGGCCGCCATGCCCACGCCGTCCTTCACTACCTCCGCGCCCACGCAGTTTGCTTGTCGCATCACATAGGCGCCCACCATGCGACGGGCTTCCCTTACGTAGAGTTGGGGTGACCAGTTGCCGTTGTCGGTGTACTCATCTTTGGGGTAACCGTATTTTAACATTTCATTTTGCAACTCCTTGGGTACACGCGGATCGTGTCCATAAAAATACAACAGGCCCTTCGTGTAGCGCTCGTGATCTTTTATGATGCGTTGGCGCTCGGCATAACTTCCTTCGGGATAGCCGTGGTTCATGCCAATCATGTCTGTCGAAAATCCACCGCGGTTGTTGATATCGGTCTTTTGATGGGGCATGCGACTCATGATAAAGTAGTCATTCAAGGTGCGCTTTTCCGGCGTGGCCTGGAACAAACGAAGCAACAGCTCGTACTGGGTCGAATCGTATCCGGCGGGGCGTGTAATCTTTACCTGGTTGGCGGGATCCGTCGAGAGACAAATGCGATAGTTGTAGGCTTGGACGGATTTGTCGCCCGTGCCGCCGGGGAGCAGCGATGCTTTGCTGATGCCCCAAAGCAACCCGCTTTCGGGCTTGCCGGGAATCTTATACGGATCGATGTGATCGGGAAACTGATGCCCGTGTTGCACCTGAACGCCGTTGATGGTCTCCTGGAAGTCCCTGTTGTCCTCACGACCCACCACATAGTCCACCCCAGCCTTGGCCATGAGGTCGCCTTCATAGCCGCAGTCCATAAACATCTTGGCTTCGACGATGGTGTTGGGTAACGATGGATTGCCGGCGTTCTCCAATACAATCGCCGTGATGCGATTGCCTTGTTTCTTTACTTCCTTCAACTGGCTTTCATAGAGCACGGTGATCGACCCCTGCTTTACATAGTCCTTGAAAATATCTTCTGCCACATGCGGTTCGAAGGTCCACTGTTCAAATTTTCCATAGTGAAGACCCACGCGGCGATAGAAGTCGCGGGCCAGGCCAGTGATAGCATACTTGTTCCCGATGTCGGTATAACCCAGTCCACCCGAACTCATCCCACCCAGGTGTTTCCCCGGTTCGATGAGCAGGGCTTTCTTGCCAAGCTTTTGCGCAGTGTAGGCGGCGATGACACCGGCAGACGTTCCGCCATAAACACAGATGTCTACCTGAATTTTTTTTTGCGCCAGGGCCGGCGTGAGCGTGAGCCATACGCCCACCATCACATACAATAGTCTTTTGATCGCCATGTTATGTTGTTAAAAAGTAAAGTGAAGTAGCTGTAGTGATGAGGCGCGCGTCAGCTCCCTATGCATCAAGCCTCCGCGCGCTGCTCATCTCAACCCAACTAACTATTTTATCTTATCAATATCCTGTGTTCTGATCGGCGGCTGTCAGCGCCTTGTTGTACAACATTTCGGAGTTCGGGATAGGCCAAGACATATGTTTCTCTGCCACGTCGATTCCCTTCACATCCTTGATGCGTTGCTTGGCAATGCCGAGGCGCTTCAGGTCGAGCCAGCGTTTGCCTTCATACATCGTTTCGTAGCCGCGTTCTTCCACCACCTTATCGATAAAGGTGGTAGCGTCGTAATCACTCAGCACCAAGTCAACGGGGGATACTGTGTTGGCATCATAGCCGTAGCCTCTGCGATGTACTTTGTTCAAACTTTCCAATGCCGCCGCGGTAGGGCCTCCATTGGCGCGGCTTTCGGCCTCAGCGTGGAATAACAGCACGTCGGCGTAGCGATACCAGGGGAAATCGTTGCCGGCTCCTCCTAAGCTCGTGGCGATGGGATCTCTGTACTTTCTGAACAAACAAGTATTGGGTCCCAACCCGATGTCGACGTTGTAAAGAATATGCGCTTTCCGAAGGTCGTTCTTACTCCAGTTTTTGATCACGGAGTTGGCCACTGAATCCGTGTACTGCGCATAAACGCCACCGGGGCCATAGTATTTATACTGCGCCGTGGCGCGGTGCGCATAATTGACCAACCCAAATCCTTGCTGGCGAGAATACTTGAAATAGAAGACTTCTTCGGATGTCGTCACCACTTCGGGACCATAGATCTTCTGAAAATCTTCCGATGTAGAAACGGCTACTAAGCCGTATTTACCGGAAGCGATCACTTCAGCGGCCTTATCGCGGGCATTGGCCCAATCACCACGGGTTAAGTACACTTCCGACAGCAATGTTTTCGCGGCCCATTTTGTGGGCTTGCCGGGTTGTGCCGCCACGTCGGGCAGTGTGCTCTCTGCTTCCAAGGCGTCTTTGAGGATCAAGGCATACACATCGTCTACACTGGCGCGCGGTATGTTAGGTTCGAGCATGTTTTCTTCCGTGCGCAGAGGCACGCCATTCCAGTTGCGCACCATGGCAAAGTAAATGAGCGCGCGAAGATATTTCGCTTCGCCAACGATGGGCGCTGCCTGTGCCGCTGTGATCTCTTTACCATTGGGTACATTTTTGATCACGATGTTGGCGTTGCGGATCGATTGATAGAAGTTATCCCAGATGGCGCCCACCCGGGTGATGTTCGTGTTATCCAAACCTTGGTACAAGCTCACCGGCGTTTGACTTCCGCGTGAATTGCCATAGTCGGCCAAGCCTTCCAATTGGGCCGGGTAGTTGGTGCTCAACGCACCGTCTGTACGCATGGGTCCATAAATGGCATTTACGGCAGCGGTAGCTTCGTCTACCGTGTTGTAAAAAACTTCAGCCGACAGAGACTTGGGATGCTCTTCCAGCACATCGCTGCAACCCACAATGAGCGCAGCGGTCAACAGGTATAGAAATATTTTCTTCATGATAAATATCTTTTAATGTTGTTACGATCAGAATCCAAGTCGCAATCCCACCGTCATCGTCTTGGCCGTCGGGTAGCTATAGTGGTCGATGCCAAGCTGGATGGAATTGGCACTGCCATAGGAATTGACTTCGGGATCATACCACGAATAGCCCGTAAGTGTGATCAGGTTCTGGCCGCTGACATAGATCTGCGCTTTCCGCAGCCAATGCAATTCCAGCACCGACACCGGCAGGTTATAACTCAACTGGATGTTCTTGACGCGCAAGTAAGAGCCGTCTTCCACAAAGCGGTTCGACACCTGTGTTTGCGAGGTCCGGCTGATCACGGGATATTTTGCCGTAGGGTTTTCCGGAGTCCAATGGCTTTCATACACGTCGCGGGGCATGTTCAGCGCCTGACCATAGTCGAGGGTTTGGTTGACCGCACTGAGGTTGAAGATGTCGTTGCCTTGTGTGCCTTGAATAAAAATATTCAGCTCAAAGTTCTTGTATGACATCGTGGAATTGAAACCGTATACAAAATTGGGGTTCGGGTTTCCTATGATGCGCTTGTCGCCGATGTCGCGAATTCCGTTGCCGTTGAAATCTTCGTATACGATCCGGCCGGTGTTGTCATATCCTTTTTCCACGTAGCCAAAGAATGATCCGATCGGTTGACCTTCTCTCAGGATATTGATGTTGTCGTTGACCACCGAAATATCGATGGGCGCGCCCAACACATCACTGCCACCATACAATTTCACCACCTTGTTTCTGTTGAATGAAATATTGGCCGAGAGATCCCAACGGAAAGGTCCCTCCAATGCTACACCCCCCAGGGCAAGTTCGATTCCCTTGTTTTGCGTCTTCCCTACGTTTTGAATCGTATAGGAGTACCCCAACGACGATGCGAGCGGCACGGTATTCAGGAGATCACGTGTGTTCTTCACATAAAGGTCAGCCGAAAAGTTGACACGATTCTGGAAGAGACCGAGATCTAATCCGATGTCTGTTTGCGCAGTGGTCTCCCATTTCAAGGGACCCGCCAAACGGTTGGTGGGTGCGTAGTAGGTTGTCAAGGCATCGCCAAAAACGGCCTTACCCGATGCCAATTGATTGAGCGTTGAGTAGGGATCGATCGCGGTGCTACCGGTCTCACCATATCCGCCACGGATCTTAAGGTTGGAGATCACCCGGATGTTCTGCATAAACTCTTCCTCCGACACACGCCAGGCAAGCGATGCAGATGGGAAGCTTCCCCACTTTTGTCCGTCGGTGTAGCGCGAGGAGCCGTCGGCACGGAAGCTCACCGTAGCCAGGTATTTTCCTTTGAATCCATAGTTCACCCGTGCCAGGTAGGATAGCAAAGTCCATTCGGTGAAAGATGAAAAAGGAACACCCTGTGTGGCACCTGCTCCGATGTCGTAGGATTGCTGAACGTCGCTCACGAACCCGCTGGCGGACGTGTTGAGTTGCGTGGACTTGTAATTCTGATAGGTAAATCCAGCCACCGCCGAGATGGAGTGATTGTTAAACTCCTTCACATAACTGATCGTGTTCTCGTTTAGCACGCTGGTGGTTTGCTGTGTATTGATCGTAGCCGAGCCGGTGGAATTCACAAACTTCTTGGTGGTATACAAGTCATTGCGGTCGTCGGTATTTTCAATACCGCCCGAGATCTTGATAGAAAGACCATCCAAAACTTTATACGTGACTGCCCCATTGGCCAGCACTTTATTCGAGCGAATGAAGTCGGATTGCTGCTCGATAAAATTTAACGGGTTGGTGATCACGTTCGAGCCCCAGGAGTAAGCCGTGGAAAGGTTTGTATATGTGCCGTCGGCGTTGTACGGCGAAAAAGTCGGATAGCCCGACAACATCGCCGAGATCAATGAAGCGCCGCGGTTACCCTTGCCTGAGTTTTTACGATCTGAATCGATGCGGCTCAGAATGGTGCTGAGGTCCAACTTGAATTTCTTGCTGATGTCGGTGCTGATGTTGGCGCGAAGCGAGTTGCGCACATAGTCGCTGCCGATAATGATACCGGATTGGTTAAAGTTGCTTCCCGAAATGGAGAACTTTGTGCTCTCGCCACCGCCGTTTACCGTGATGGAATGATTTTGTATGGGCGCTGTGCGCAGGGCTACGTCCTGCCAATCGGTGCCTTTTCCAAAGCTGTTGATCTGGTCTTGGGTGAAGTGCGGGGCCAGGCCATCATTGGCCGCTTGTTCGTTGTAGAACTGTGCATATTCCTGCGCATTCATCATGTCAATTTTCTTGCGGATCTTCTGGAACCCATAGTAACCGTCATAGTCCACCGTGGTCTTGCCGGCCTTGCCACGCTTGGTGGTAATGAGCACCACGCCGTTTGCACCACGCGAACCGTAAATGGCGGTGGCCGATGCGTCCTTCAAAATTTCAATAGACTCGATGTCGGCGTTGTTCAGCAAAGTAGGATTACTGGAATAGGGGAAGCCGTCCACCACGTAAAGCGGTTCGTTGGAGCCCTGTACGGAGTTGGTACCCCGCACGCGCACGCTTATCGGCGCACCAGGCGCGCCCGTGTTTTGCGAAACTTGCACACCGGTAGCGCGGCCCGAAAGCGACTGCATCATGTTGTTCGAGGGATAGGCATTCAGCTCTTCACCTTTCACGGAAGCGAGTGAACCGGTAACATCCGATTTCTTCATTTCACCGTACCCCACCACCACAATTTCCGACAATGACGTAACGTCGGGCATCATCTGCACGCTGAGGTTGGTGCGTTGCCCTACCTGAACTTCCTGTGAAAGGAAACCAATGAAGGTGAACACCAGCACAGAATTCTCATCTGCAACCGACAGCGAAAACTTTCCCTCGGCATCCGAAGTCGTTCCCAGTGTTGTTCCTTTCACGAGAATATTTACGCCGGGTAAAGGTTGGCCTAGGTCGTCGGTGATCGTACCGCTGATCTGCACTTCAAAGGCTTGTTGGTTATCCTGCGGTCCGGGCGCTACGTCCACGGCACCGCGTGGCTGCTTCATGAGCACGATCTGGTTGCCTTCCGATTCAAACCGGATGGCCAGCGGATCCAGGAGTTTTTTCAGCACGTCGGCCAGGCGTTCGTCCGTGAACGTGAGGTTCACTTTTTCGGAAGCGGCGATGATCTGGGGCTGATATAAGAATTTTACGTCGGAGACGCTTTCGATTTTCTGGAGCGCTTCGCGGAGAGAAACGTTCTCCAGGCGAACGGAAACCTTGCGTTCCAGCACTTGTGCATTGCCATCGGCAGCATGGGCCATGCCGAAGAAGGCGATTATACTGAATAGATAAAGACAGGAGACCCTCATAATGAACAATAGCTGTCCATGAACATGACGTTCTTTTTTCATACTTTTGAATGTTTGTCTTGATGTGTTTACGACGGATAGACAATGCCCCTTTTCATCCCTCGGATGAATGTGGCGGCTTTTTGAACCGGTGGTGTTCGAGCACCGCCGGTTTCTTTTTTTGGGGAGTATCTATATTTTCATAGGCGTTTTTTTCTGGTTTAGGATGGGTTAGTATTTTTTAAGGATTGGCACACCCTTTTCCGTAGATCACAATGTGCGAATCGATGATGGCATACGTGGCATTGATGGCTTTACAAATGAGCGACAGCTTGTCGTGCAGGGAAACATCGGTGAGCGACGCGGTGAGGTGGCAATTGGCCAGCACCTGCTCGTCGTAGACGATCTCCACACCGTAGGCATCTTTGATGGCCTGGAAGACCGTGGCCACGGAGGTATCTGTAAATTCAAACTCCTGCTTGGCCACCGGCGTCAGCACGTTGGGGTCTTCCACCAACGACTTGGTCATCTTTTTTTCCTGGCGCGCATACACGACCTGCTGGTTTGGGGTGAGAATAACCCCTTCGACAGTGCCACTGGCCTCTTGTGATTCGTTGGCATTCGAATCCTTTAACACCGACACTTTTCCGGTCTTCACACTCACCCGCACATCGGCCGGGTAGTTTCTCACCGTGAAGCTCGTGCCCAACACGCGGGTGACGATCTCGTCGGTATACACCAGGAAAGGTCTGTCCGGATCTTTTTTTACTTCAAAAAAAGCCTCCCCTACCAGGTCTACTTCGCGCACACCTTTTTTGAAATGCTCCGGATATTGAAGCTGGCTTCCGGGTTGCAGCACGACAATGCTTTGATCGTCCAGTTCGATGGTGATCGGCAGTGACGTGTCGTTCTCTTTCGTTTTGAGGACCACGCCATCACCTTGCGCTATTTTGACATTCGTCATGTGAAAGGTGCGCGACTGGTGCGAGACCCACCATCCCAGTCCAAGGATGATAGCGACCGCGGCCGCTTTGCTGTACCAATGGCTCCACAGGCTTACCGGCTGGGGTGCCGGTTCAGGAACTTGCGCGGTTTGGCGGATGCGTTGCCAGACCTTGTCTTGCAGGTCCTGGGCGGGCAGGAATTGGGGTTCCTCCATCACGGCTTGTATCATGAGCCGCGCTTCTTCGATCTCGTCCATTTGCGCCGGATGCGTGGCGATCCATTCCTTCCAGAACTTGTCCAGGTCCGGACGTGTTCCGGGGGCCGTTACCCAACGAATGAAGTCATCATCACTGGCAAATTCGTCGGCTGTAAATCCTTCGTAGTCTTTCATTTTGATAGAAATCGTTCCCTTTTCAAACGATTTATATACCAAAAGCAACGATTGCAGGATTTAACTCACTTCCCGGTAAAAATAATTTTATGGCCTTGGATGGTCATTAAATGATGGAAAGCCGGGGTGCGGCGTCTGGGCGAGAAGGGGCTTGAAAGGGCTGGGATTTAAAAAAGAAACAGGCAGCAAAGCGAGAGCACATATTTGGCATACTGCTTCATCTGCGCCAGGCCGCGCTGCACGAGGTTGCGCGCCGATTGCTCGTTCACCTGCAAAACCGACCCGATTTCCTCGAACGACAGTTCATCATAGAACCGCAGCACCAGGGCTTCGTATTGGCGCGGTGTCAAATCGTTCAGGAGTTTCTTGAGGCGCTTGAGACGCTGGTTTTGTTTTTCTTCATCGATCAGGTTTTCTTCCAGCGAGGGCGTGGATACCTGCAGGGCATCTTCGATCACAATGCCGTCGGCCGTGAAGAACGAACGCGACGCATCGTTGCGAACCAGTCTGCGACGAATGGAACGATACAAGTAGAAGCGAACGGAAGTGGTCTCAGAAAGATTATCACGGAAGCGCCACAGGTCCACAAACAGATCGTGGATGGCATCTTGCAACGCGGCATCGCCGGCGCCGATCTTTCTTCCGTAGTTGTATAGCAGCTTAAAATATTTTGCGTAGAGCCAGGCAAAAGCCTCTCCGTCACCCGCGCGCATAGCGTCCCATTTCTTCAGCTCCAGATCCATCCGTTGGCCCTTTTGATTGACTTTGAAGCGCTTAAGTAAAGAAATTTATTCTTCACAAACCAACATCATCCTAAATTAAATCGATTGAAATGCTGGCAAATGCATAAAACAAACCCATGCGCCCAATTGAAACAGCCTGTGCCCGCGCACGATTTGCGTCGCAAAAATTCTTTACTGGGCTTCCGCCAAGGCTTTGACCTGCACCAATATCGGGTTCCAGCCCTCGCCATTGTTATAGGTTTCTTTGTAACGACGTTCGCTATCCGCCACGTTCGCGAAGTCGCCTTGGGTCACCGTGAGTAACATTTCATCCTCGTGCGGCTGCAGGGTATAGGTCACGGTGGTATAGTTCGCCGGGATGTCCTCCATCGGCGTGTTGGGGTCGAAGGTTGTATAGGCCAGAAGCCTTGCGTCTTCTTTTTCCACCAGCGTGCCTTTCACCGCTACCAATTCCTTTCCATCGAATACGCCCTTCCAAAGAAAGGGTCCGCCGATCTTCCAATCGGAGTCGATGGTACAACCGAACATATACTGTTCGGTATACTCCGACTTGGTCAGTACATCCCAAACCTTGGTGGCCGAGGCGTGAATGGTGATCGAACTTTTTACTATCAGGGGAGCGCTCATAGGGATCAGATTAAAATGAAAATGGTTTAAGCGTGTTGTCGTTTCAATTTACAACATAACCCTTTAACCTTTCCAGTCGTTTTCTGTTCACCTATAAATTCACACGGTTTGCGGCAAGGTATTTTACCGGTGTGCTTTTCCCAGGAGATTCACTTCCATCCCATTGCCCCACCCCAAACCATGATCGCTGATATTTTTCCGGATGTGGCTTTCATGAATAGTGTAGTCGCCATGCGCCAGCAGGGCAAGGATCTTTCCCGGACGCAGGTGCCAGCTGGCCCAACTCAACGGCGACTCGCCGTACATGTCTTTCGCGGTCTTATCCGCGCCGGCGTCCAGCAACCTTTGGATGACGTCGGCGTCTCCGAATGCCGCAGCGCGGTGCAAGGGTGTCTCCTCTTTCGTCCACACGTCGCGCATGAAGCAACCGGTTTCCACACGAGGTTTTGTGCGACGGTTGGGATCTGCACCGTTGGACAGCAACACCTCGACTACGATGTTGTAGGCCTGACGGTTGGCCTTGCACAACGCGGCGTGCAGCGGTGTCTCGCCAGTATCGGGCAACGGATGGTTTGCATCTGCACCCTGCTCCAATAAAAATTGACAAAGCCTCCAATGACCGTGAAACGCTGCGCCATTCAAATCATAGTTCGCCCCCAGGTCAGACAGGGACGCTCCCTTCGACAGCAAAAATTTTATGGCGCTCACGTCACCGTAGTAGGCACACCAGGCCATGAGCGAAGTGCCACGACTGTCCGCGAACGTAGCGGCGTGATCTTGTGCAACGAAATCGAACACCAAGTCTGTACGACCGTCGGTTATTTTGGTCAGCATGTCCATAGGTAGTTTCGGGTTTGGCCGGAAATAAAATCTACGCTACGAAGATACGCATACGACAAACGCGCCCGCACACCATCGGTCAGGAACACAACGTTGTTTGTGCGGCGCGAGAAAATAAAAAAGCTCCGGACTTTCGTCCGGAGCCGTGGATGAATGTATCATCCAACCTAAACTAATCGCTGAACACCACCATTCAAGATGCATGCCAATTCGTGAATGGCCATATGATATGCGGAATCCCTGTCTTCTATCTCACCCGCTGCACGTCGTCGTGTTCTTTTCGGACGTTCGGAGTCCATGAATGGACACTCGGTCTCTAAAACTTTTTGGTGAATCGCATCATCCCTTGTTTATAAATCATCCTAAACCCGCGATCCCATGAAATCCTCATCGTTTTTGAAGAAACTCACTTTGGTATGCACCGGCCTGCTCATGGCGTTCGCCAGCAGCGCGCAGCCCGGTCCCGTTAAATCCGGTTTTGCCCGCGTGGAGTACATCCTTAGCCAGCTTCCGGAAATCCGTCAAATCGAGTCCACCATGCAGTCGTTACAAAAGCAACTGGAGAATCAAGTCCAAGCCAAGAATGAAGAGCTGAAAAAGAAATACGCCGAGTTTATAAAAATAGGTCCAACGGCTCCCGAGGCCGTTCGCAACAATGCGCAGCGCGAATTGCAACAACTACAGGAAAACCTGGAAATCCTTCAGCAAGACGCACAGACTACGCTGGAAAAGAAACAAACGCAATTGATCGAACCCGTGTATGTAAAGATCGGTAAGACCATCGAGGACGTCGCCAAGGAAAACGGTTTTCAACTCGTTTTCAGTGACCAGACCGGGGGTGGACGTATGTTGCTATATGGCGACCCTTTATTGGATATTTCGGATCTGGTTCTGAAAAAAATGGGCGTTGTCGCCAAGACACCGGGAAATGGAACAGGAAATTGAAAATCGCCGAATAACGGTAACCCTATTGGCCATGTCCATTCAGAACCGGTGTGAATAGCCAACGATCAGCCCGAAGAAGCAATACGTGGCTTGAATGTCGTGAAGATAGCCGTGCAGAAAATTGCGCTCGTCCGGATTGTCGAAGTTCATAAACTGGATGGTGTCGTGGCTGGAGCCCCAGCTGTACCGTGCCGTTCACGGAAAATGGATGTCGAATCCAGGAAGCTCATCGCGGCCGGGTTGTAGTAGACCACGCTGTTGTCATCGGACGCGGCTACCGATGAACCGGAAAGCAAGGCGGCGTGCGTGCCGAACTGTTGGGTCCAGTAGTGTGTGTCTTGCGCCATCCTAAACCAGGAACCACGAGGAGCAAAAAATTCCACAACGCATATAAAATTTCATGGCGTATGCTGATGACGCTTTCAAGGTTCGAAGAGTGTCGTATACGGCTTCAGCGCGTGGTGACTCACCGTAAGTGCCTTCACCACGCCCAGCAACGGGATGAACAGCACCATGCCCGACAATCCCCAAATCATGCCCCCCACGACCACGGCGGTGAAAACGACCATGGAGTTCATTTCCATTTTGCTGCCGATCAGCTTGGGGCGGAGGAAGTTCTCCTGGCTCAGGTTCACGATGTACAACGCTACGGCTATTAGCACAACCGACAAAGCGGAATCCTTTGTCACCCAGGCAAAGAGCAGGATGACTACAAAGGCGATCAAATGGCCGATATAAGGGATCAAGCTCAATACCGCGTAGAACACACTAAAGAAAAACGCATGCCGCACGCCCAGGGCCAGCAGGATAACAAACGTGACCAGTGCGATGACGCCGGTGAGCAACAGCGTTCCCGAAAGATAGCTCTGAATGGAAGTTCGCGAGTTTTTTAGCAACAGCCCCAGGAACTCCAGGTGATCGCGCTCAAACCGGTGCCGGACAAAGCGTTTGATGTTGCCCCGGAACGCCAGCATGAAAAAAAGATAGATCGGCACCAGCAACAACGTGACCAGGTCTTCTCCAATCATGCTTACTTTGCCCGCCAGCCACGGCAAAGCTTTGAGAATGGGATCGCTGGCTGACTTGCCTTCGGCAGATGGGTCGTAAAGTGTCACGCCCGTTGACGTTTGGATCCTGGTCATCAAATCCATGATCTGTTCTTTCATTTTGGAATACAGAACAGGTTCGTGCTCCAATATTCGCACCGCCTCATAGATCAGGTAGACCAGAATAAAGCCGCTCACAAAACAAAAGATCAACACCGAAAACAACGAAGCGGTGGTCCGGCCGATGCGTCGTCTTTCGAGGAAGCAACACAAAGGGTGGAGAATGAAAGAGAACAAGAATGCCCAGGTGAGCGGCACCCACAATCGTTGCCCGATGACCAATAGCGCAATGGTGCCTAAGATGAGCAGCACTCCATACGCGGCCGCTGCGAGATTTTTATTTTCGTTCATGAGAGGGTTTTATGACGTTTACGATTCCAGGGTAAAGTATAACCGATAGATGAAAATGATTTGGTAGACGATCACGATAATGACAAACGCTCCATGAAATCTTTCGTCCCGTATCTTCATGGCCAAGAGGCAACCGATCACATGCAACAAAATGTACGCAAGGTATTCGTTCCCCAAATGGGTCAAGTGGTTGACCCCCTTTAGCAGCGTATCCACAATATCCAACAAAAACGTTAGCCCCAGCGCGCCGAAGAACCACCGGCGACGTGAGTAGAAATAATCCTCATAGCCCGTATAGTCGTTGATCTGATCGGGGAACAATAAGGAGGCACTGACAAAAAAGAATGCCGTGTAAACAATGAGATAGAAGTAGCTGAGAAAATTCCAGTTCGTCAGGGTGTGCAACGAAAACTCCCACCACCAGAAATGCGCGATGAGGAGAAACAAATAAAAGACCCACAACAAGTGGATCCAGTAGGGCTTGTCTTTTCCGGGATGCTCCACAAATTTAACAACGCCTTTCAACAAGTGGGTGATGCTCAACCCGAGGAGGATGCCCATGAGCATCCGGATGTGAAAAAATTTATCCATGCTGATAACAGGTTTAGGGTGGAGAAACAACGATCACCAAGTTAACGAACAATCGCAACTTATGGAATAGTGAATCGGTGAGTTTGATCGTGGGTTAGGAGGAGAGGATGTGGCAAAAGACTTGTCAAGGCTAAGCCCGGTTACCTGTCTGTTTTATAACCCCGGACCGAATGCCGGGGGTTACTCGTCAGTTGACTTGATTGCTCACTCAAAAAAAAATCAGGGCAACAAAAGTCACCCTGATTCAAAACAACACCAAAATTCAGGACAAGGATTTCCAAACAACGCCCGTCTAAAAAGTTCCCAGGATTTCTTCAGTCTGAATTCTGATTCCGAATTCCGACTCCCCAATTCTGGCTCCTGGCTCCTGGATTCTGGCTCCTGATTTCATTTTCCCCAGAACCTATCCTCCTGAAAGATATCCTCCGAATAGATCCTGGCATGCGTGATCTTTCCATTCTCTACCGTGTAGATATCGACGTTTCCCACGTCGAGCACTTTTCCCGTTGGCTGTGCCGCTGTCCAGCGGAGGCGTACGGCCACGGTGTTGCCGTTTGTGCCGCATTGCTCGATCGACGAAAGCCGTAGCGTTCTCTCGGACCATTCGCCCATGATGCGGCCCATTTCCATGACCTCATCAGCGGATTTTTTGGTTCCGGATAGACGGTTGTTGCCGGGTTGCTCCCATTGCACCTGGGGATGCAGCATTGATTTTACTTTTTCGCGATCGTGTTGCTGCACGCCGAAGAGAAATTCGCGAACCACCTGGTCGGGTTGGGGTGGCGTGGCCGGTTGTTGCGCATAGTTCTGAAATGCCACACTGGTCATCAGGAAAACAAAGGTGCTTATCTTTTTCATGGGTCGTTGGGATTAAGCGGTTACTTGTTTCAAGCCTCTGAATTGCAAAATGGCCATGGCCGCTACCCAAAGAGCTACCGCTGCAATGAACGCGTTGCCGATCAACGTGATCGCTACCGGCTGCAGCAACAGCAACAGGATGCTGGCCACTACCCAAAGCGTATCCAACACAATGATGAGCCTGATGCGACTCGTGTTCATCGGGTTTCGGCGGCCTTCAAAAAAAACAAACCCGGCAAAAGCCAACAGGAAGATCCCGGTTTCTAAAAAAGGCGATACGCTTTCGATGCCGAAGAGACCGGCAAAGAAATCAGAAAACAAAACCAGCAGAAGGCCGGTAGCACCGGAGCTTACCGCGTTGATGAGGAGAACATTTCTAAGTGTAAACATAATCGTATTGTTTTTTGGTGATTGAAAAATTATAAGACAAAAGTATAGCGCCACACCAACGCGGCATTTACCTTTAGGCGCCATTCGGTTACCCTTTCGCGCCATACTAAAAAAGGATGAAAGGGATGTTGACCGGGAAGACTACTTTTATAGTATGGAAGCACATCAACGACAATTTATTCTCAGCCTGCTCGGCTATGCGGTGCAGAAAGGTGTATCGCCACAGCCCTTATGCAAGCTGGCGCAAGTGAACCTGGAGGCTCTACAAAAAGGAAAGGCAGATG
Organism: Chryseolinea soli; assembly: GCF_003589925.1. Lineage (NCBI taxonomy): Bacteria > Pseudomonadati > Bacteroidota > Cytophagia > Cytophagales > Fulvivirgaceae > Chryseolinea > Chryseolinea soli. The sequence continues at coordinate 1,281,224 of NZ_CP032382.1, forward strand.
CCCTGACACCAAAACAAACGAGCGACCTCTGGCTCCACGCCAGCCGGCTTTGTAACGACCCCTTGTTCGGTTTGCATTTTGGCGAATCGCTGCAACTCGCCGCGCTCGGTGTGGTGGGGCAGATCATCCAGGCCAGCAACACCGTGGGCGACGCGTTGACGATCGCCAACTCGCTCAGCTACCTCGTCACAGACCTGTTCACTATGGAGGTGAAGCACGGCCCAAAAACATTTAGCATTCAACTTATACCACGTCCACAGGCCGAGCAAGAATGGCCTTTCCTCTTTACTCAACTGCGCGACATGCTCATGGTTTTCATCATTCACGAATTGGACGGCTTGCTGCTGGTAAAGATCCATCCTACGTCGGTGAAATTTCCCTATCCGAATGGAACCGACCTCACCGAATATGAAAGAGTGTTGCGTTGCAAGCCCTCGCGCAAAGGCGACACCTATGCATTGGAATTTGATAAACGCTATTGGAGTGAACCCATTCTTACGGCGAACTACGAATTGCAAAGTCTTCTCCTCAAGACGGTGAATCGCGGCACGCCGGCATTGAAATCCAAACCAGCCTTACAGAATCGAATTCAGGAATACCTCATGGCCAATGCTTACCTCGGCATTCTTTCGTTGGACGATGTGGCTTCCAATTTCAACGTGAGCACGCGGAGCCTTCAACGAAAATTAAAAGAAGAAAACGTGACCTTCCAGGAACTGGCCGACACCGTGCGGAAGGCGTTGGCACTGGAATATGTAAAGAAGGGCGATCATCCCATCAAGGAAATATCACACATGCTGGGCTATAATGAGTTGAGTGCGTTCTCGCGGGCGTTCAAGCGATGGACGGGCAAAACACCTTCCCACCTGGCGTGAGCGTTACTGATTTTATTATTTATGGGGAACGTGTTGATCGAGGAAGCGCTTGCGGGCAGCGTCCCAGTTTTGCATCACCTTGTCACGGCCTTTGTTCAACTCATCGTTTGTTTTGTTAAAGTCGTTGATGCCTTTGTTCATGGCGTCGAGACTCTTGTTGTAGGCATCCACATCCGCCTGTTTGCGGCTGGAGGCGGGCTTGGCGTCGAAGGCTTTTTTTATTTTTTCAAACTCCTCGCGTTTCAGCATATAGTCGGACAACACAGAGATGCGCGATGATTCATTTTTTTGAAATTCCAGGACCTTGCGGCAGGCGGTGACCAGGGAGGCGTCGCCGTTATACGGTTTCAACGTATCGAGACGGCTCAGGCCTTCTTCCGAATATAGCTTCAATGCATTCTTGCTTTGCTCCATGCCGTTCAAATCTGCTTTGTTCAAGGCATCGATCATGTTGCTTTCCTGCACGCTGCTTTTGAAGCTGATCAGGAAAAGTTGCCGGGCATAGTTGTTGACCCTGCTGGTCTCGTTGAGCTTGCGATCCAACTTCGTGCTCTGGCCTTGGGTGAGCTGCACGTTGTGGCTGGCCGCGAACGTCTGGTATGCCTCGGGCACCTTGTTGTAGGCTTCCTTCAGTTTTTCGTCCACTTTATCCTGTAACAGCAAATAACTTTCCATGGCATCATAGGAGCGCTCGGCCACTTCTTCCATATCGATGATCTTGCTATAGTCTTCGTTGAAAATGGAGAGCAACACCGTCCAATAGTTTACATAAGCATTGCGCAGGGATGCATCGCCTTCAAAAGGTCTGAGCTTGTTGCCTTCGCGGATGGCCAAACGCACGGCGGCAATAAGTTCCTGGCGTCGCTTTTCCATCTTTTTGGCGCGCACCCCGTGGGCTACTTCGCTCATGTAGCTCAAATATTTTAACGACAGGGTTTCTTCCTGACCCGAGAGGAACGTCATATGCTCGACGGCGGTCATGGCCAACGTTTTTCCTGTCCCCAAAAAAAGGGTCAAACCCAGGACTGCGGTAGCTAACATTTTAGTCATCACTATTTTTTGAAGGTAGTTATGTAGTCACAAAGAATATGAAAAGCTTCTTCCAAAGAAATATCCTGCTGCATTTTTTTTATCCAGGCGGCATGCAGGTTCCGCGTGTATTCATCCATCGCGAGGCGCTCCTGCTCGAAGCCGGTGCTGTTCACCGTATAGGGCGCAGGAGCCTCCCGTTCCTTCTCCAAATTTTGGACGATCTGCATGTGCTTATCACGCAGGGTCATGAAGTCGGCCCAAAACAGCGGCACGGGGTCGTCATTCTTTTCCAGTAACTGACCATAGGCCGTTAAGGTTTTGAACGCCTCTACCGTGGCCACGCGTTTCTGGCTTTTGGCTTCCAGGTAGGCGATGGGTAATAACGCCAGGGGCTGGTAGTATGTTTTCTTCTGCACCGAATCCGAAGGCAACGTCTGCGCCTGGTCTTCTTCGCGAAGTCCGAGAACGTCAAGCACATCGGGGAGCGCGATGTCCGGTGTTACGCCCATGCGCTGGGCGGTCTTACCCGTGATGCGATAGATCTTTTCGTGGGTCACCGAAGCATAGCCGTACAGGTTCTTCACGGAGGCAAAATTCGCGGCCGTGCTTTTCGGATCGAGCGAAAATATTTCCTGCGCCGTGGCTTTCCCGTAGGTGCGGCTTCCCACGACGATCGCGCGATGATAATCTTGCAAGGCGGCCGCCAAAAAATCGGATGCCGACGCGCTCAAGGCATTCACCATGAGCACCAGCGGGCCGTCGTAGATCGTGCCGCGGTTCACGTCTTTCACCGACACGATCTCACCGGCGCGGTTCTTCATCACACCAATGGGGCCTGCATCAATAAAGATCCCGGCAAGGGCCACGGCTTCTTCCAGCGATCCACCGCCGTTGAACCGCACATCGAGAATGAGTCCGTTGATGTTTTCTTTTTTGAGTTTGATGATGGCCTTCGCCACATCGTTGGCACACCGCGAACCACCGGCATCGCCCCAGTTGGAATAAAATCCCGGCAGAAAAATATAGCCGATCTTTTTTTCTCCGTCGATCACAAAACTGCGGACCACATTTTCTTCGTCCGATATTTTCTCTTTGCGCAGCGTCACTATTTTTTGTTCGCCGCTCACGTTCTTCAATTCAAAATCCAGGCTCAGGTGGTTGGACTCGTCCATGATGGCCCCGACCTCGTCGAGGTCCATGCCGCTGAGATCGATCCAGTCGCCTCCATCCCAGCGCAGGCGTTGAATGATGTCACCCACAAATACCTGTCCCGATTTCCACGCCGGACCTCCGGGCGCAAGCCGGTCGACGACTGCATCACCCCATTCGTTGTCTTTTAGCGTCACCCCAAAATAAAGCCCTTGCGTGCTCAGCGAGGCCATGAACGTTTCCATGTCTTTGGGCGACATGTAGGCGGTATGTGCATCGGCGCTGCCGGCCATCGCGTGCAGAAACGCAACTCCGACATAATTTTCATAACCCGAAGGATGAAAGAGAATGCGCTTGCCCCGGGCGATGTTGTTTGTCTTCACCTTGCCGCGCACTTCCGGCTCGTGTTTCTTCAAAAATTCCTCGGGCCGTTCGTTGGGGAATTTTGTTTTCATTTCCGCGAGGCGTGCAAGGGTCTCGTACTTGAGTGCCAGGCGCCACCGGACGTTCAGCGCCGTTTCATCTTTTGCCCAGGTGGTATCACTCACGTAATACTCTTTCGTACTGAAATCAAAGGGTCCCTGGGTGTATTGCAGAATGCTGGACGACGACCGGGCGAGACATTTCTTGTAGGTTTGGGCAACCGTGGAGAGGAAGCTCCAATTCTTGCCGTTCAGTTCATCGTCGATCTTGTCGCGGAAGGGTTTGAGGGTTTGGATGTCGGCTTCGGTGAAGAGCATGCGATCCGGATCGAGGTCGTCGAGAAAATTATCGAACACCACGGCAGAGAACGCATCGTTGATCGCGGGAGGACTGAAATGTTTTTGTTGAATAACGTTCTTTAACAGGAACGCTTCGGTCTTGAAATTCGTGGCCGACTGCGCCGTGGCGGTGAGGGCACACATCCATCCCAAGGCCATCGCGCTGGGGCCAAGCACAATTCGGAAGAAATAACGGGACATTGCTGGTCGATTATAAGCTCATGACAGTTCACATACCCGCTACCACGAAGAGAGGTTCGGCCGGGGGATGCTGTGAAAATACAGACGCATTTTTCAAAAACCTAATGAAACCCTGGCGATCCATAAACCCGGATAAATTAACGGTCTTTCCGTGCACCCGTTTGAAACGCAACCGCCCGAACCCGCGCGCATTCTTTCGCAAACGCCGTTCTATTTTAAAAAGTAACTCCTTACTTTCACAGCTTAATTCACCCTTCGCCGCATGACCTCGCCGCCTTTCCGGTCCTTAAAACATGCACACCCGTGGACAGAGATCGTGGCCGGCGCTTCGTCCTTTATGGCCACCGCCTATATCATCGTGGTCAACCCTTCGGTGTTGAGCCAGGCGGGGATGCCGTTTGCCGCCGTGCTCACGGCCACCGTGCTGGTATCTTTTTTTAGCAGCCTGATGATGGGACTCTATGCGCGCAACCCCATATTGGTGGCGCCGGGCATGGGGCTGAATGCGTTCTTCACTTTTTCTGTGGTCATGGGCATGCACGTCGCGTGGCCGGTAGCGTTGGGCGCGGTGTTCTGGGCGGGCGTGATCTTCTTTTTGCTTTCGGTGTTCAATATCCGCACGCATATCGTTAAAGCGATCCCCATGCCGTTGCGCTATGCCATCACGGCCGGGATTGGGTTGTTCATTGCGCTGATCGGGTTTGTGAATGCCGGTTTCATCGTGCATCACCCGGCCACGGTGATCGGTGTGGGCAAGCTCAATCCGTCGTTGCTGGTTTTTCTTTTTGGTGTATTGATCACCGCAGCACTCATCATCCGTCAGGTGAAAGGCGCCGTGCTGTTAGGTATGCTCGCTACCACCCTGGCGGCGTTCACACTGGGGAGATGGTGGGGTGGTCCGGATCCCGTCGTGCATTGGAACGGTCTTTTCTCCGCGCCCGACTTCAGTTTGCTTTTTTCACTCGACCTGGTTCACTCGCTGCAATGGGCATTAGCACCCGTCGTGTTTGCCTTTGTCTTTACGGGCATGTTCGATGGACTTTCCACCTTCGTCGCGCTTTCCGAAGCCGCCCACCTCACCGACGAGAACGGCGAACCGCGAAATATAAAACGTTCGTTGATTACCGACGCGACGTCTACCCTGCTGGCGGGCTTGTTCGGCTCCAGCCCGGGTACGGCCTACATTGAATCGGCCGTGGGCATCGAAGCCGGCGGACGCACAGGATTGACCGCCATCACGGGCGCGCTATTGTTCTTGCCGTTCTTATTTCTGTCGCCATTGCTCACGGCCATTCCCGCGATCGCCACAGCGCCGGCGTTGGTTTTGGTTGGTGCGTACATGATCCGCCCGGTCACAAAAATTCGCTGGCAACATATGGACGAGGCCATCCCCGCGTTTCTCGCCATGGTGCTCATCCCTTTCACCTACTCCATCACGCAAGGCATCATTTGGGGATTTCTCAGTTGGACTGTGTTGAAAGTCAGTCACGGCAAAACAAAAGACGTGCCCCTCGCCCTTTGGATCATCGATGCCTTTGCCCTGGTGGCGCTTACTTTAGAATAAAACATTCACTATGCTCAGAACGATCATTTTCTTTTCCGTTGCCCTTTGTTCCGCGTCATCGCTCTGTGGGCAAGGCATTGTAGAGATCAAGCCCGCCGCACGCATGGACACGGTGATGACCGATATTACCGGCATTCTGGGCGCGTTTCCCGAGGAAGTAAAATTCCTGGCCACACAAATGCAGGACAAAACCGAATTTGTCATTCAGCATTTATCGTTCACGGAAGGAAAGCTCAACGGACAACACGTGGTGCTGGCACAAACGGGCATCGGCAAGGTGAACGCATCGCTCACCACCATTTTGTTGATCGAACATTTTCATCCCAAGGCCATCGTTTTCACCGGCATTGCGGGTGCGATCAATCCCACCCTGGCGCCCGGCGACCTGGTCATCGGCACCACCCTGGCCCACCATGACTATGGCGCGCTCACCCCTGCCGGCATTCAACGCCGCCCTACGCGCGACCCGGCCACCATGCAGGAGAATCCCATCTACTTTCCCTGCGACACCAGCCTGATCAACCTAGCCCAACGGGCTGGAAAGAATTTGACACTGGAAAAGATCAAAAGCCCGCAAGGCCTTCGTTCACCCAAGATCATCAGCGGCGTCATTGTGACCGGCGACGTGTTTGTGTCTTCCGAGAAAGCCACGCAGGAACTTCAAAAGCAAATGCATGCCGAAGCCACGGAAATGGAAGGCGCGGCGGTAGCGCAGGTGAGCTATCAGCAACACACTCCCTTCCTGGTCATCCGGAGTATGAGCGACAACGCCAGCAGCACCGCCCATGCCGATATTGAAACGTTTTACCAGGTCGCCGCCCGCAACTCCGCAAACCTGGTCATGGCCATTATGGCGGCCCAGGGAAAATCGAAAAAGTGATTCATTTCCAAAAAAAATCTATCTTTATCTCTGTTAGCTGCCGCTGACCCCGTAACAGCCGGCAGTTCTGATCACAAAATTTTTTCTTCACTATCGATCGCTATGAAAAAATTATTCTATGCGGGGATGATCCTCCTTGCTGTATTCGAAATCCTGAAAGTTTATTTCATCATGCCCATGCCGGGCAGCCAGGAGATCCAAAGTCTTGACGTTGCCTATTCCCTGCATTCTTACCGCTGGTGGTTCAGGGTTGCTTTTGGCCTGATGATCATTGCGGGGTTCCGGGATGCCTTCCAGGTCAAGCACCGCTGGATACCCGCTGCCGTTGGCGCGTTGGCTATGGTGGTGGTCTATTATTTTAATTTTAAAATGACCGCGGACAGCATTTTCTCACAGCCGGAAAAAGTCACATTTAAATCGCAGGGCGAAAACCAAGTGAACGACAGCAGCCTTGTGATCGCCGTAGAATATAAAGGCATTGCCAAAGCTTATCCCATCCGCTACCTCTCTTACCATCACCAGGTCCAGGACACGATCGGCGGAAAAAATATCATCGTCACCTATTGTAATGTGTGTCGCACGGGTCGCGTGTTCGAGCCCACGGTGAACGGGCAACACGAGAAATTCAGGCTGGTGGGCATGGATCATTTCAATGCGATGTTCGAGGATGCGACTACCAAAAGCTGGTGGCGCCAGGCCACCGGTGAAGCCGTAGCGGGATCGCTGAAAGGACAGTCGCTGCCCGAAGTGGAATCTTTCCAAACCAACCTGCGCAAGTTTTTTGAGTTATATCCAAAAGCCGTGGTCATGCAACTGGATGCCGTGTCGCGCACAAAATATGATTCCACCGGCCGATTCGAGAAGGGCAAAAGCAAAGGCAAGCTCACACGCACCGACAGTCTTTCGTGGAAAGACAAATCGTGGGTGGTGGGCATCCAGGCCGGCAACGCCAGCAAGGCTTACGATTGGATCCAGCTCACCGAGAAACGCATCATCAACGACAATGTGGGTGGCAAGCCGGTGGTGTTGGCCCTTTCTGGCGATGCACAAACCTTCGTGGTATTCGAACGCCCATCCCAAACCGAAGAGTTCACCTTGCGGCAAGACACCCTCTTTGCGGGGGACAAACCCTACGACCTCTCCGGACGCAACCTCTCCACCCCAGACCAGCGCCTGCCCCGCGTGAAAGCCTATCAGGAATTCTGGCACAGCTGGCGCACGTTCCACCCGGACACGGAGAAGTTCGAATAAAAATTAACCGGCGTTTCGAAAATTATCTTCCGATAAATCTACCGGGAAAATTACCCGTGGCCTTTTGATTTTCATAGACGGCCTGACCATTGACCCACACCTTCAGAATGCCGGTGGACAGGGCCATGGGATCGGTCATGGTAGCATTATCTTTCACGGTGGCGGGATCAAACAATACCAGGTCCGCGAAGTTGCCCGGTGCGATCAATCCCCGGTGGTGAAGACCCAGGTGTTCGGCGGTGAGACCAGTCATTTTAAAGATGGCCGTTTCCAGTGGCATGATCTTTTGATCGCGCACATAAGGACCCAGCACGCGTGTGAACGCCCCATGTCCGCGAGGGTGACCATCGGGTGCGCCGTCGGAACAAATGTTGGTATGAGGCCACTGCAGAAAACTCACAATATCTTCTTCTGCCATGGAGTGACCGGCAATACCTGCCGAACCCTTCTTTTCATCGGCTTCGCGAATCAAACGCATCAACGCTTTTGGTGGCGTTTCACGATTCAAGGTCGCGATCTCTGAAACGGTCTTCCCTTCATAGGAACGGTTTGCCGAAAAGTAGAGCATCACAGATTTGGAGGGATCGAATAGTTCTTGCGTGGCGAAGATTGCGCTTTGTTCGTTATCAAAATCTTTCTTGGGGAACAATACGCGCGGCGTGGACATCCACATGGCATAGGGATACACGTCGGCTGTAATATCGACACCTTGTGCACGGGCTTTCTCCAACCGGTTCAGCACATTCGGGGCCGTGCCCCATTTGCTGTGCAGGGCAATTTTTAAATGCGAGATCTGCACGGGCAACTTCGCTTCGCGACCGATGTTGATGATCTCGGTCACCGCCTCTTCCAGGTGAATGTCTTCGCTGCGGATGTGACTGATGTAGCGGCCACCTTTGGAAGCCGCCACCTTGGCCAGTGCAATCACTTCGTCGGTGTTTGAGAAAAACGCAGCTTCGTATTCCAAACCGGTGGCAAGGCCGAGCGAACCTTTGTCCATTTCTTTTTCCAGCAACGCTTTCATCGAATCCACCTCCGCAGTTCGCGCCGCACGGTACAGGCGTTGCTTCATGATGTGTTGCCGCAACGTGGCGTGGCCGGTATAGGTCGCCACGTTCACACTGACCGGAATTTTCTTCATGCTGTTTTTCAAAGAGTCCACCGGGTCTGAGTCGCCGTCTTGCCCAATAACAATGGTGGTGATGCCCTGACTGACAGCAGCCAAAAAGCTGGGTTCCTCTGTCATGCCACGGTCATGGTGACTGTGGCTATCGATGAAGCCGGGTGCCAGCACAGCGCCTTTTCCATCGGTTACTTTCTCGTTCGGGTAAGGCCTCAAGGTTCCGATGTCGCGAATGCGATCGTTCATGATGCGCACCGATGTTTTTTGCGCGGGCAAACCGTTGCCGGCCACCAGGTTGATGTTGGTGATCAACTCGGTCTGCGGCAATCGGATGGGCTTGCCTTCCCAAATATCCCTCACATATTGCCTGGCGGTGTTGCGCGACGAGTTGCTCAGCCAAATGAGCGTCTGGTCTTTGTCGGTGTAGCGTATGATCTGCGTATAGAAACCCACCCAAGAACCGGTGTGCTCCACCCCGGCCCCGCCCTCATCAACAAACCATCCAAAACCATAGCCGGTGGACTTCCCGTTCAAAAGTTTGCCCGGTGTAAAGGCTTCCTTCAGCGTCGATTTTTTTACCAGCTTTTCGGTATACAACGCGCGATCCCATTTCAAAAGGTCTTCCGCCGACGCATAGACATTGCCATCGCCCACAATGCCGTCGAATGCCATCAGGTCATTCAACACGGGTTGGCCGCCGTCATACCGGAAGCCGATCACGCGGGAGGCCGGCGAGGTTTTCATTTTCAGGTGATACACATAACTGTTGGTCATCTTCAACGGCCCGGCGATGCGTTGTTGAAAAAATTTATCGGCCGTCATCCCCGACACTTTTTCGATGACGGAGGCCAGTGTGGTGTAGTTTGTATTGCAGTATTCCCATCGTTCACCCGGTGCAAATAGCAAGGGTGGCTTCTTATACGCCAACAAGTCCAGCATCGAAGCATTGGTCAGTGTATCGAGCAAATTCAAATTGGCGGCGGCTATGTCAAAATATTCGGGAAGGCCCGAGGTTTGGTTCATGAGGTGACGGATCGTGATGCCTGGATAGGGAAAGATGAGAAGGTATTTTTGCACCGGGTCATCGTATTGAAGCTTGCCACCTTCGTGCAGCATCATCGTCATCATCGCATAGAATTGTTTGGAGACGGAGGCCAGATTAAAGGCCGAGGCGGTGGTGAGGGGTACGCGTGTTTTCGGGTCGGCTATGCCAAATGCTTTTTTGTATAAAACCTTTCCCTTTTCCGCCACCAACACCGTGCCGTTGAACATCTCTCTTTCGTTCATCCAATGAAGAACGGAATCGATGTGTGCAATTTTTGCTTGTTGCTGACAAAATGCGCCTGAACAGAGTAGCATGGCGCAGAGCGTGAAGAGGTGGCTTATCCGCATACGATTATCTTGTGGGTTTAGGTCGGTCATTCGGGACCGTAAAGCAAGATAATCTTTCTTCGCGAAAAGGAGGCTGTTATTGCTTCAGGATATAACCGATGCCCCGTACGTTTTCAATCCGCAAGGTGTCATCACTGCGAAGGTATTTCCGGAGTTTGGAAACAAACACGTCCATGCTGCGGGCTACGAAGAACCCGTCGTCTTCCCAAACGGTCTTCAAAAAAACATCGCGCTCGATGACCTTGCCGCCGTGACGAAAGAAGATCTGGAGCACTTTGCACTCTTTGTACGTGAGGCGCGTGGTGACACCGTTGGCGCACAGGGAAAGGTTGTGTACGTCTAACGTGGAACGGCCCGCCTTTAAAACCGGTGTGCGGTCGGCGGTGCCCATGGACCGTTTCAGGATCGCTTCGATGCGGTATTTGAATTCTTCGATGCTGAACGGCTTGCACACATAATCATCGGCGCCCACTTGGAAGCCCCGGATGCGGTCGGCGGTTTGGTTCTTGGCCGTGAGAAAAACAATGGGGACCTGCTGGTTGTATTTGCGGATTTCCAGGGCCAGGTCGAAACCGTCTTTCCGGGGCAACATGATGTCGAGGATGCAGAGGTCGAAGGCGTGGCTGTGGAAAGCGGAGAGTCCCTGCTCGCCGTTGGGACAGAGGCGAACGCTCCAGCCATAACCCTCCAGGGTATCTTTCAAAAGGAAGCCGAGGCTTTCGTCGTCTTCCACCAACAGGATGTCCGGCGTGCCGTTCATGCTCGCGGTAAAAAGATGCGCACGTCCGTGCCCTTGTCGAGTTCGCTGAACAGGCTCACTTCCCCGCGATGCGAGCGGATCACGCTTTTCACAAAGCTCAACCCCAAACCAAAGCCTTTCACGTGGACATCGCCGGAGCGCACGCGGAAAAACTTCTCAAACACTTTTTGCTTCATTTGGGGGGCAATGCCGATGCCGTTGTCGATGATGTCGATGGCAATGCCCTTGCCGCTGTCGCGCGTTTGTACCACGATGTGGGGTGCGTGCGGGGAATATTTCTCGGCATTGTCGATCACGTTGTTGATGGCCTGCGTCAACAGTTCGCGGTCGCCGAGGATCAACGTCGATTCCGCTTCGAACTTCAGGTGCAGTTGTCCCTGGCGCTCCTGGACTTTCAGTTGAAATGCTTCGGCACAATTGGCGATGAGTTGGTGCACGTCTACCCGCTCCAACGCGGGTTGCAAGTGATCTACCGAAGCGCCCAGCAGTACCTGGTCGATCTTCTCGCGCAATTTTTCATTCTCCTTTAGCAGGATGTCGATGTATACTTGCGTGCCGTTTTGTTCGGGCGTTTTATTCTTCAACATTTCGCCCGCGATCTTGATATTCGTTACAGGGGTTTTGAACTCGTGGGTCATGTTGTTGATGAAATCGCTTTTCAGCTCGGCAAACTTGCGTTCCCGCAACAGCGACAGAATGGCGTAGGCAAAGAAGCCCATCATGAGCAACAACATAAAGGTGGAGAAGATCCAGATGTCCAGCTGCGCCGCTACATAGCTTTCTTTTTTGGGAAAGTATACGGCAAAATTCTTTTCCATGGCATTTTGTTGCGCGCTGGCGTGGTCTTCCGGCAACCGGGGTTGCGTAGCCTTCACATAGTTGCCATAGACGAGTGTGTCGTCGTCGGCATTGTATACGCCCAGTTCATAATCGAGGTCGAGGCTGCGCGACAGGAATTCTTTTTTCAGCAAGCGGTCCAGTGCAGCGTCGTTCAACGCGCTTTCCGTGGAAACAAAAAAGAAATTGGACGAAAGCTTCTTCACGTGCGGAGCGGGCGAAACCGAATCGGCTACGTGCATCAAGGCGAGTTGCACGCGGTGATCGAATTGTTGTTCGGCTGCATCGAATGCCCGCTTGAACCAATACACCTGCACCACCAGCAGGCAGGTGAGCACCACGGTGCCCAGTAAAATGATCTTTCCTAAATGCTTGCGTTTCATTGTATAAAAATAAGGCTTTAAACGCGAACCGCCTTTTGTCGCCCGGTTTTTAACACTCCTTTAACACTTCTTTACACTCCTTAACCAAGCCGCTTTATCGCGGTGCGTAGCATTGTAAAAAACTTTACCATGCCCCACGCAAATTTCCGGTTTTCCCAAAACTACAGCTACTTCCTCGCGGCGCTGCTGCTCCTCTTGCTCGGCTTTACCCTCGTGGCCCTGGACCCCGCCGCCAACGGCTTTGGCGTCCTGACCCTCTGGATTGCACCGCCCATTTTATTGGCGGGATTTGCTTTGCCTGTGATCGGCATCCTGGGGGCGGACCATTTCCGCGGGCTGCACCTCGTGCAGGCCTGGAAGACCAACCCAATCCAACACGCCGGCGGCCTCGTCGCTTTCCTGGCGGCGTTCGTCACCTACCTGGTCACCCTGGAACCAACGGCAAGCCTTTGGGATTGTTCGGAATTTATTGCGTCGGCCTACAAGCTGCAGGTGCCCCACACGCCGGGCACCCCGCTTTCGTTGCTCTTCGGCAGGGTGTTTAGCATGCTTTCGTTCGGAAACGTGAAGCTGGTGGCTTGGACCATCAATATGATGAGCGGCTTGTTTTCGGCGCTCGCGGTGTGGGTGATCTATCATATCCTCTGCTACCTCATCCAAACCCTGCGGCCGGCCGATACCCCCAACGCCCTGGTGGCCATCGCGGCCCTGGGTGGCAGCTTGTGCATGGCATTTTCCGATTCGTTCTGGTATTCGGCGGTGGAAGCGGAGACCTATGGCGGGGCGTGTTTTTTCCTGGTGCTTTTGCTTTGGCTTATCCTGAAAGGGAAAGACCAACCGGAATCACAACGGTGGCGCTGGATCATATTGATCGCCTATGTCGCCGGCCTGGCCTATTGCGTCCATCCCATGTGCTTGCTGGTGCTGCCCGTGCTGCCGTTCTCGTGGTATGCCCGTGAACGGCGGCTCACGTTTTGGATGATCCTGGCCACTGTGGGCAGCGGGTTTCTCACCGTGTTCCTCATCAACCGCCTGGTGGCCATCGGGCTCTTTGAGCTGGCGTTCTCGATGGACTTCTTTTTTGTCAACACACTTCACTTTCCGTTTTACTCAGGTGCTTTGGCACTGATCGTGCTGATGATCGCAGTCTTTTATGTTGTACTAAAAAAATATGCCCGTTTGTCAACCTATACCTGGGCTTTCATTTTTCTGTTGGTAGGATTTTCACCGTACGCCTTGCTCTTTATCCGGTCGGGACACAATCCGCCGATCGATGAAACCAATCCTGAAAATTTGTACATGATCAAGGCCTACATGAATCGCGAATCGTATCCTTCCAGTCCGATGTTGTATGGCCCCTATTTCGATGCCGAAGTCGAGGAGTTTACGGTGAAGAGCAAGGCCTATACAAAGGGGCCTACAGCCTATGAACTTTCCGGGCCCCTGATCGAATATGAATACGAGCCGGCGCGACAAACCATTTTGCCCCGGCTCTACAGTCGCGATCCCGATCACATCGAAGCCTATCGCAGTTGGCTGGACCTGAAGCCGGGCGAAAAACCGCGCTTTGTCGACAACCTGAGATTCATGTTCAGCACCCAGCTGGGCCACATGTATCTGCGCTACTTCTTTTTCAATTTTGCAGGACGCGAAAGCGACGTGCAGGGGGCGGACTGGCTCAAGCCCTGGCAAAGTTTGCACGCGGCCGGCGACCATCCCAATCCAGGCAGGAATCAATATTGGTTGTTGCCTTTTGTCGCCGGCGTGTTGGGAATGCTCTTTCAATATCAAAAGGACAGGAAGGGCTTCCTTGCCGTGACCGTATTTTTTCTGCTCACCGGTCTGATCCTCGCGCTTTATCTCAATTCACCTCCTGTTGAACCCCGCGAACGCGACTATATCTACGTGGGGTCGTATATCGCTTTCTGTTTGTGGATTGGGATCGGTTTTTTCCATGCCGCGCATTTCGCCTTGAAAAAAACAAAAAGCCTTGTCTTGTGCGGCGCGCTGTGTGTCCTTGTGCCGGTGTGGATGTTCTATCAGAATTTTGATGACCACAATCGCGCCGGCAGGACTTTCCAGATCGACAGCGCCCGCAATACGCTGAGAAGTTGCGCTCCCAACGCCATTCTCTTTACCGGCGGCGACAACGATACGTTCCCGTTCTGGTACATCCAGGAAGTGGAAGGCTTTCGCACCGACGTGCGTGTGATGGTGCTCAGCTATTTTAATACCGATTGGTATATCCAGCAATTGAAAAGACAATATTATCAATCACCACCCTTTGCCCTTACGTTGGATGAAAAAGCTTACCGTCAATACGGCCCCAACGACGTGCTCTACATCCAGGAAAGCATTAAAGAGGGTATCGACGCAAAAAAATACCTGCAGTTGCTCAACGAAGAGCACAGCGCCCTTCGCGTTTTGACTGCACAAGGCGATGCTTACAATATTGTTCCGTCGCGCACACTGAAGATAAACCTCGAACCACCGGTGTCGCAAAATAAGTTGACCGCCAACGACACGGCCGCACCCAAAGGGCAGATCATGAATCTAAAGCTGACCGAGAACTATTTGCAAAAGAATGCATTGGCGTTAGTAGATCTCATCGTGAGCAATCACGGCGAACGGCCCATCTATTTTAATTTCACCTCCATCAACACCATCGGGCTGGACCTGAAACCCTACGCCGTGCAGGAAGGCACGCTGTACAGGCTTACGCCAACGTCGCATGATGAAAAAAACATTCCCGTCGACAAGGCCCTTACCTACAAGTATCTTGTCGAACAAGCCGACTACGCGAATCTCGCCAGCCCGAATGTTTATTTTAACTATGAGGATTTTCATGCGCGCATGATCGTCCCCATCCGTCAATCCTTCAACGCGCTGGCGGAAGCCTACCTGGAAGAAGGTGAAACGGAAATGGCGGAGAAAGTACTCGTCGAGGCCGTCGAAAAATTATATCCACCGCACCTGCTTCCCTCCTATACCAACCTGCAAGCCGCCGACATGCTCATGGCTCTGGGGAAAGATGAAATGGCGCAACGTCTCACGACGTCTGTTTACGAGTATGCTTCCGATATGGTGTTGCAGGATCGCGAGGCCGGCGTGCCCAGCAGCGACCTGAACCTTTTTCTGATGCAAAAATCAAACGAGCTTTTAAAAGAATGGCAAAAAACAGATGCCGCGTCCGCATTTGATAAATAGGGTTCTTTGCCGCCGGGGGTTTTTACTTAATTTCTATTCGCTAACCCGCTGTCTTGTCACGATATTCTTCCGGGGAGTATTTCTTTTCGGAAGAATTATTATCTTGGTGGAAAGTTATCCCTCATCTTCACCCTAACCCCTGTTACCAACAGATGTGTACTTCCCGACACGTTGTGAGATCCAGCGCGGCGCTTCTGCTTCTCTTTCAACTCCTCATCCTTTTCCCTTGCTTTGCCCAACGCGAATTCGTAGAAGGGTCAATCGTGCTCACTTCCGGTGAAACCGTGAGAGGCTGGATCGACCGGGGCAAGACTAAAAAGAACTATAAGCGCTGTACGTTCAAAAGCGACAAAAAAGGGAAGGCCCGCGATTACTTACCAACCGAGCTTCGCTCTTACAGTTTTGACAATGGCAAGCATTTCATCGCCAAGACCGGCGTCGCCGACAGCAGCAATTATTTTGCGGAAGAAATGCTGAAGAGTACGGTCTCCCTCTACACCAACGGGCGCTACTTCTTCTACTCGAAAGGCGATCAATACGGTTATCTTCCGGAACCCTATAACAAAACATTCTACGACAAAAGAAATGACCGTTACTCCAGACAGATACGACCCTATGTCGACACGTTGATGCGCATCATGAGCGACTGTCAAAGCATGTTGATACCGATTCAAACTTCTGCTTACACACACCGGTCGCTGCATTCCGTATTCCGAAAATACAATACCTGCATCGGCGCTCCGTTGCAAGACTTCGATAAGCAACCTTGGCTGCGGGTCAATTTTAAACTCGGTGCCGGTATGGCCTTCACGAAGTTCACCGTGACGCCCCACGGATTTCCACCCTTTAATGAAGCCGCCGTGGACAAAGCCCAGGCCGCGACCTTTGGCGGAGGCATTTCCCTCTACTCGCCCCGCGTGACCAACCAGCTCAAGCTAACCCTGGAAGGCTGGTATGTTCAAAACAAGTTTCATGGTCGTTCAACCGTGTCGTCCAGCGTGAACACCTATCACTATGAATTTTTTACAAACGTGACCTCCTTCAAAATTCCAATCGGTCTTCAATATAATTTAAGCGATGCGCCCTTCTCGCCCTTTGTTGGCGGTGGTTTTATGGATGAGATCATCAGCGGAACCTCGGGTTCGGCATCACTCGATATTGAAACGGGAAACCTCGTGACGGTGGCGTCTGATCCAGGCGTTGCAGGATTTCGTAAATACATGCTGGGCTTTTGGCTCTCTGCCGGCGTGAGCCAACGAATAAGCGGTCGCCTTGCGGCTGTGCTGATGGCACGCTATGAAAACATGAATGGGTATATCGGAGACGGTCTGAGCACCGATTCCCATGTCAGCGCGCTGTCGGCCGTTGTTGAACTTCAATTCTAAAATTTCGAACGTTATGAAACTGAACTATATTCTTCTTGTTACGGGCCTCCTCTTTGCGTGCACCGATACCAGCGAGGAGCTTGACCAACGCGACTATCCCCGCATTGAAACCTTTGCTCCCCAGATAACCAGTGACGGCGCACACTTTAGCGGAACGTTCCTCGTACCTGGCAAAAACAAAATCACAGACCACGGTTTTATCTGGGATCATGACTTTCCCGATCTTGCCACAGCACCCAAATTTTCCATGGGTCCAACCGAAACCACGGGGCCCTTTGACGCCGATGTGAAATATACGTTTGTAAAAGGACGAGAATATGTCGTCCGCGCCTATGCGATCACGTCGGACTATAAAGTTTTGGGGCAGGCGTTCAGGTTTACGGCGGAGTAGAAAGTAGAAATTTCACCGCGCTACTCATATCGCAACGTCCGCACGGGGTTTGCCCTGGACGCCCGCGCTACCTGGAAGCTAATGGAAAGCAACGCCAACAAAACCGTAAGAGACACGGGCACCAGCGCCATCCACCACGAAAGATCAACTCTGTAGGCATAGCTCTTTAGCCATTGCTGCATCAGTAAATATCCCAGCGGAATCGCGACGAGATTGGCCATGAAGATAAGACGAACATAATCGCGCGTCAGCAACACCATGATCTCCCGGAGTGAAGCACCCAATACTTTTCGAACGCCGATCTCCTTGGTGCGTTGTGTCACCATGAAGGCCGACAATCCAAACAGGCCAAGACACGAAATAAAGATCAGCACTTGTGAGCCGCTCACCAGGGCTGCGTTCATTTTCTGGTCCGATTCATAGAGACGCATCAGGCGCTCGTCCAGGAATTGATAGGTCATGGGTTCGTTGCTCATGACCGCCTTATAGGTTTGTTCGATCCGGCTCACCATTTCTGTAGGATGTTCCCCATCCGTCTTCACATACAAGAAACTGGCGTAGGGTGTGAGGCCCATCACCAACGGCGCCACTTTTTGCTTCAAGGAAAAAAGGTTGACGTCCTTTACCACACCGATCACCTGACCCTTCTTGCCGTAGTTGAAGCCCTCGATCTTTCGGCCAAGTGGTCCTTGCGGGGTCTTATCCCAGCCGTAGGCTTTTACCGCGGCTTCGTTGACGAGGTAAGCGGCTTTGTAGTCGGCTTCATTCGTTGGATCAAAGTTCCTTCCCTGGATCACTTCAAGACCCAACACCCGCAAATAATCTTTATCAAAGTGCAGCCGCGATACCGTGCTGGATTTCATTTCACCGTTGGCCCGTTCCACATAGTGTTCATCCACCATATCGGAATAGCCCGGCACATAATCGCATACGGCTGCCCCGGATACACCCGTGACCACCAGGAGCTTTTCTTTCAACACCAGCAAGTCCTTCATATAAGCATCCGGGATCGTGATGATCATAACATTTTCCTTGCTGAAGCCCAGGTCCTTCTGACTGAGGTAGCGCATTTGCGCACTCACCACCAGGACAGCCACGATCATGATCGCCGAAATGGCAAACTGCGTCATCAAAAGTGTTTTCCTGAAATGCGCTTTTCCCGGACCACCGCTCAACTTGCTTTTCAATATTTGTATGGGATTGATCCACGATAGATAGAACGCCGGATAAAATCCCGAAAGCAACGACAAGACCAGCACCACGCCCGTCGCCGTCATCAAAAACTCCCGTTGACGGAAGATGCTCATGTCGAGTTTGTATTCCATCAGCGTATTGAAGCGAGGGATCAACAGGTAAAAGATCCCCACACCAATTGCCGCCGCGATGAACGTTATCAGGACGGCCTCGATCATGAATTGTTTTTGGATCTGGTGACGCAGGGCACCGATTACTTTTCTCACGCCGATCTCCTTGAAGCGATGGGCCGACGCCGCTATGGCGAGGTTTGTATAGTTTATGCCGGAAGAAAAAAGAAAGAACAGCGCCAACACCGAGAAAGCATACATATACCCGACGCTGCCACCGGGAGAAAGCTCATACATTTTGTCGGAATGATGATGAATGTCCGTCAACGGCTGAAGGAACACCGCCACCTTTGCCCCAAAGGCCTCCGCTACCTTCTTGATGTTTTCGTTGGCGGCGATGAAATCGGTGATTCGCTTTTGCAGTACCTGCGGATCGGTTCCCGGGTTGACACGAATGTAGGTATAGGCGTGCGAGTCATCCCACACATTGTCGTTGCCCCGACCTTGCCAGCCAACCAACGCTTCGGGATGCCAGTGACTGCTGTAGGGTATGTCCTTCACTACGCCGCCCACAGCCAACTCCTGTTTATCGATGCGGATCACGGTTTGCAGCAGGTCGCGCCGTTCCAAATAATCGGGACCAAAGATCTTTGTTGCCAGCGTATGGGATAGTACAACGCGATCCGGCTGACGCAACGCCGCCGCATTGCCGGCGAGGAAACGAAAGGTGATCACCTTGAAGATCGTGGAGTCGGCTATAAAAATGTTTTGCTGATAGAAGGACTTGTCCTGGTAGGTCACCGAAGAATTGCCGGTAGTATACGACCACGTCATGAACCGGGCCATGTCTTTGATCTCGGGAAGAGCTTCTTTCAAGGCCAGACCGATGGCCGGTGGGATGGGTGCAAATTGTGTTTCTTTTGTATCGATCACCGTACTACAACTGATGCGGTACACCGACGATGGATCATCCACATAACGGTCATAAGAAAGTTCCGTATAAACGTAGGCAATCAGCAGCAGGGAACACCCTATTCCAAGCGCCAGACCAAAGGTGTTGACCACGAGGAATTGTTTGTCGCGCTTCATACTTCGGAAAGCGCTTTTCAAATAGTGACCGAAAAGCATCCGGAAAGGTGTTTGCGAAAAGCCATGCTTTCTTCTTCGCAGAATGTAGGGTCTGAAAAAAGAGAACACGTCCAGCACAAATTGAAAGCGCGCCGACCGAACGCCGTAGTCGCGGACGCGTTCATAGAACCGCTCGTGCAGGTCGCCTTGAAGATCGTGAAGCAAATGCGGTGCGCAAAACCATGCAAAGAAGCGATCCGCCCAAACCGGTGGTTTATGTTTCATAGCTTACCTTATATATTTTTGAAAACAACTTTTGGCATCAGGCTCCACAGGGCGTCGCGCTGCGTTTTGCTGCGCAGCAAAGCCTTTTTTCCGGCGGCTGAGATGGTGAAGATGCGCTTGCTTCGTCCGCCCCGTTCCTGGGTGGCACCGCCGAGTTTGGAATCCACGTACCCTTTTTCTTCCAGGCGGTTCAAGGCAGAATGCACCACCGCGAAGATGACGTTGCGCTTGGTGACGCGTTTGATCTCTTTCGCAATGGCAATGCTGTAGGCCTCCTCCTGCAAGATGCCCACCGTGAGCAACACCAGTTCTTCAAATTCGCCGAGGTTTGTTCCTTTCATGAACCGTTATTTGTTCACTAAATGTATAGCTAATAAACGCCAATGTCAACGGTTCTATTTTATTTGTTATTCAAATAATGATGAAATAGTCTCCCCCCGGTAGGCGGGAGACAAAAGAAATCTATTCGTCCCAGCCGCCGCCCAGGGCCTTATACAAGGCGATCAGCGAATGAAACTGTTCCTTGCGCGTATCGGCCAGTGCCAACTCGGCCTCCAGCACACCGCGTTGTGCCGCCACCACCTCGAGGTAGTTGGCATAGCCGGTTTTAAAAAGATCGCGCGAGGTGGCCACTGCATTTTGCAGGACCGCCACCTCTTGTTCCTTCAGGTTGGAGGTGGCCTTCAAATTCTCGATCCGGTTCATGTTGCTCACCACCTCGCTGTAACCATTGAGCACCGTACGGCGATATTGATGAAAGGCCTCATTTTGAAATGCCGTAGCCGCCTTGTAGTCGGCGCGAATGTTATTGCGATCAAACAAGGGTGCCGTTAGCCCGCCCAAAACATTGTACGCAATGGAACCGGGCGTACTAAAAAAGTAGGCCGAACTAAACGACTGCAAGCCCACCGAGGACGTGATGGTGAGCGATGGGAAGAAAGCCGCATAGGCCGCCTTCACATCGGCATGCGAGGCCAGCAACGCCAACTCCGCTTGCTGAATATCGGGACGCCGTCGCAGCATTTGCGCCGGGATGCCGACGGTGACCTCCGAGGGAAGCGCATGTGTCAGTATAGGTTGGCCTCTTTCCACGGGGTTGCCCATGCTTCCACGCAAAACATTGAGCGCGTTTTCGGCGTCTACGATCTCCTGGCGCACGCGGTACTCCAGGCCTTGTGTATTGATCAATTGGGCGGTGAATTGTTGCACCGCCAGTTCGTTGGCGCGGCCGGCCTGCTTCTGAACCAGGATCACTTCCACCGCTTTTTGCTGGAGCCGGATGTTTTCGTGGATGATCTGCAGTTCGTTGTCGAGTGCGAGCAGCTCGTAGTATAACACGGCCACTTCGGCAACCAGCGTGGTCGTGACCCAGTGTTTTCCTTTTTCGCTGGCCAGCAGT
The DNA here is from genome assembly GCF_003589925.1 of Chryseolinea soli. Lineage (NCBI taxonomy): Bacteria > Pseudomonadati > Bacteroidota > Cytophagia > Cytophagales > Fulvivirgaceae > Chryseolinea > Chryseolinea soli. The sequence goes on from NZ_CP032382.1 coordinate 1,302,471, forward strand.
CGCGTAAAGGCGGCTTTCTTGCGATGGCGGAGCTTTTTCCAAAGGTCGATCTCCCACGAGCTTTGCAGGCCGGCGTAATATTCCGGGAGGTGTTCGGGCATGCGTTTGTCGTCGGTGATATTGTCGGAAAAATTGGTATCAAAATTTCCCACGCCGTCCATCGTGTGGTCGCCAAACTTGCGTTGACCCCGCGCGACAAAAAGATTCACCGAAGGAAAGAGTGCTCCTTTTCGCAGCAGCACGCCGGCGCGGGTCATCTCGATGCGTTGCAGGGCGATCTGCACGTCGGGATTACTTTCGATAGCTTCGCCGATGAGACGGATCAAATGCGGGTCTCTGAAAAATACATTCCACGGTGTGCGTCCCGAACTGGTCGTATCGGCCACCGCACCAAAGGAATCCGGCACTTTTACCGCCTGAGGAAACATGGGCTTCGTCATTTTGCAACTCGTGCACAGGACCACTACAAAAATAAAAACGCTATACGCCGATCGTTTAAAAGTCATAATCGAATCTCAATTTTAATTCACGATATGTAAATGCTCCCCGAACTTCATCGCGGGCTTGCGGCGTTCGGCCAACTCTGCGAAGATCACATAGAGACCCGGAACGAGAATGACGCCGAATACCGTTCCGATGATCATGCCCCCGGCGGCCGCGGTTCCGATGGAGCGATTGCCCAATGCGCCGGCACCGGTAGCCATACACAACGGTATGAGTCCCGCCACAAAAGCAAACGAAGTCATCAGGATGGGGCGCAACCGGGATGCTGCACCTTCGACGGCGGCTCTCAGCACCGAGAGCCCTTCTTTCTGGCGTTGAATGGCGAACTCTACCACAAGGATGGCATTCTTTCCCAGCAGTCCGATCAACATGACCAGCGCGACCTGTGCATAGATATTGTTCTGCAATCCCGCCACCGTCAGGAAAAAGAATGCGCCGAAAATTCCCGTGGGCAAAGACAAGATCACCGGCAAGGGCAACAAAAAACTTTCGTATTGGGCCGATAGCAATAAGTAGACGAACAACAGGCAGATCATAAAAATGAAGATCGCCTGGTTGCCGGACAGGATCTCCTCGCGCGTCATCCCCGACCACTCGTAGGTGAATCCCCGTGGCAGGGTTTGGCTGGCCACTTGTTTAATGGCTTCGATGGCATCGCCGCTGCTATAGCCGGGCTTTGCCTCGCCGTTGACCATGGCCGCCGTGAACATGTTGTAGCGCGTCAATTGCTCGGGTCCATACACGCGCTCTAAATGGACAAACGCGGAGTAGGGAACCATCTCGCCTTTGTCGTTCTTCACGTGCAACGCCAGGAGATCTTCCGGGTTGGCGCGGTAGTGCGCGTCGGCCTGCACCATCACTTTATACATCTGGCCAAAGCGAATAAAGTTGGTGGCATACAAACTGCCGATGAGGGTTTGCAGGTTACTCATGGCTTTATCGATGGTCACCCCTTTTTGCGCCGCCGTCTCCTGGTCGACGTGGATCATGTATTGCGGGAAGCTGGGATCGAAGCTGGTGAAGGCGTCGCCAATTTCCGGTCGCGCTTTCAGGGACCGGATGAAATCTTCGGTCACCGATGCTGTTCGCTGAAGGTCGCCCGTGCCTGTTCTATCCAGGACGCGAAGCTCGAATCCACTCGCATTGCCAAAGCCCGGCACGGTGGGCGGTGGGAAGAATTGAATGCTGGCATCCGAAATGTTTTTCGTGCGCTCCTCCAACTCCCGGATGATCTCCGGGAGCGACTCCTCGCGCTCATCCCAGGCCTTCAGGTTGATCATGCCCATGCCATACGAAGACCCCGCGCCATCGGTCATCAGGCTAAATCCCGCCAGCGTCGATACCGATTCCACAGAAGACATGCCCTTGGTAGCCGCTTGCACTTCATCCATCACGCGTTCCGTCCGTTCAACGGTTGCGCCAGACGGCGTGGTGATGTTCACATAGATCATGCCCTGATCTTCGGTGGGAATAAAACCGGAAGGCAATATCGTACTGATACCCCAGGTGGCCACGATAAAAAAGAACAACAATCCCATCGTCACGACGCGGCGGCCAGCCAGCGCAGTGATCAGCGACTGATATTTATTCGCCACCGTTCCATAGCCGTTGTTGAATTTTAAAAAGAAACGTTGCAGCAAATTTTTTCCATGGTTGTGCTCATCCGCCTGTTTCAGCATGATCGCACACAGCGCAGGCGTGAGGGTTAGCGCGTTGATCCCCGAGATAACAATGGCGATGGCCAGCGTCAGCGAGAACTGGCGATAAAAAATTCCCACCGGCCCCGACATGAACGCCACCGGCACAAACACGGCCGACATCACCAACGTGATGGCCACAATGGCGCCGCTGATATCTTTCATGGCCGCGACGGCGGCTTGTTTAGGCGGCAAGCCCTCTTCCATCTTCACGTGCACGGCCTCCACCACTACGATGGCGTTGTCTACCACAATGCCGATGGCCAGCACCAGCGCAAACAGCGTCAGCAGGTTAATGGAGAAGCCCAGCATCTGCATAAAAAAGAATGTGCCCACGAGCGACACCGGCACGGCCAACGCGGGGATGAGGGTGGAACGAAAGTCCTGCAAAAAAATAAACACCACCAGCGACACCAACAGGAACGCTTCTATCAATGTGCGCACCACTTCATGGATCGATGCATCCAGGAAGCGCGACACGTCATAGCTGATGGTATATTTCATGCCCGGCGGAAACGAGGCAGCTTGAAGCTCTTCCATCCGCCGCTTCACGTTCGAGATCACTTCGCGCGCGTTCGAGCCGGGGCGTTGCTTCAGCAGGATCGCAGCCGAAGGTTTGCCGTCGAGCTTGGAGAGAATGCCGTAGTCCATGGAGCCAAATTCGATGTCGGCGATGTCTTTCAGTTTCAACATGGCGCCTTCTTCGGTGGCGCGGATCACGATGTTGCCATACTGCACAGGCTCGTTGAACTTGCCGGTGTAGCGCAGCACGTACTGGAGCATTTGTTTGTAGCGGTCAGAGCTTTCACCCGATTTACCTGGAGCGGCCTCCACGTTTTGCGCGCGCAGGGCCTGGACTACTTCATCGGCAGAGACTTCGTAGATGGCCATGCGGTCGGGCTTGAGCCAAATGCGCATGGAATACTCGCGAGCGCCCATGATGTCGGCAAAGCCTACGCCGTCGATGCGTTTTAGTTCGGCGAGCACGTTGATGTCGGCGAAGTTGTAGATGAAGTTTTCATCCACGGTGTTGTCGTCGCTGGTGAGGTTGAGGTAGAGCAGCATGCTGTTCACCTCTTTTTCAACGACCACCCCCGCCTTGATCACTTCCTCCGGCATTTCATCCAACACGGTGGACACGCGGTTCTGTACGTTCACGGCCGCCAGATCGGGATCGGTTCCCACCCGGAAATACACTTGAATGATGCTGGTGCCATCGTTGCTGGACACCGACGTCATGTAGGTCATGCCGGGCACACCGTTCACGGCCCGTTCGATGGGTGTGACCACGGCTTTGGCGCACACTTCGGCATTGGCGCCCACATAGCTGGTGGTGACCGTCACCGCCGGCGGCACGATGTCGGGGAATTGCGTGACGGGTAGCTCAACCCAGGCCAGCACGCCCAGCAGGGTGATGAGCAGGGATATGACCAGTGAAAGCACAGGTCGTTCTATAAAGGTGCGAAACATCTTTAGCGTTTTGTTTTAAAAGGATTGACGAATACAAGAAGGCTCTGCCCTAAATCTTGGCGACGGCCGCGGGCTTTTGTTCCGTGATGAGGATGAGGCTGTCCAGCGGCAGGTAGGCCGGGGTGATGCTCATGCCATTGCGGATGTTCTGGATGCCTTCGTAGACCACCTTATCGCCAGGCTTCAGTCCGGCTTCCACGATGTAGAAATGGGAGAACCGCAGCTTGGGTGTGAAGCTTTGCATCTTCACCATATTCTTGCTGTCGACCACGAACACATAGGTCTTGTCCTGGATCTCCATCGTGGCTTTCTGCGGTACGAAGAGCGCGTTCTGTACGGTGTTGGTCAACCTAACCCTGCCGCTGGCGCCGTGTTTGATGAGTTTTTGCGGGTTGGGGAATTTAGCGCGGAAGGCGATGTTGCCCGTGCTGGCTTCAAACTCACCTTCCATGGTTTCGATCCTTCCTTTGTGGGCATACAAGCTGCCGTCGGCGAGGATCAATTCCACTTCGTCGTTTTCCCTTTTGTGGTTCAGTTTCTTTTTGATGTATTCGAGGTATTCCTTTTCCGACACATTGAAATAAGAATAGAATGCGTCGACATCCGAAACCGTAGTGAGCAGCGATCCTTCGTCGATGAGGCTTCCCATCTTGAACGGCAACCGGTCGATCACACCATCGAAGGGGGCTTTGATCTGTGTGTGCGACAAGCGGATCTCGGCGTTGCTCAGGGATGAGCGGGCCTCTTCAATCTTGGCTCGGACTGCGGCCAGCTTGGCCTGGGCCATTTCGAGCTCGGTCCGGGAGATGATCTCTTTCTCCACCAGCAATTTCACCTGGTGCAGCTCCAGTTCGATGGCCTTGGCATCGGCTTCGATGCTGCGCAGGTTTGCTTTGGCCTGGGTGTATTCGGCTTTATATTCCTGGTCGTTGATGCGGAAGAGCAACTGTCCTTTTTTCACTTCCTGGCCCTCGTCAACATAAATGTAGTCCAGGTAGCCTTGCACGCGGGCGCGGATCTCTACGTTGCGGAAGGCATTGATGTCGGCCACATATTCGCGGTGCAGCACAGTGTCTTTCGCGATCAATCTGGTGACCGGCAATTTTTGGCGTGTGTCTGTTTTGCGTTCCGGACTGCAGGCAGCGATCCCTACACAAAAAAGTAAAATAAAAATCCTGGTGTTTTTCATAAAAGCCCAATCGTATTAATGAAGATAGCCGTGCTCAATTTTTGAGCGCGTTAAAGTGTAATAGGTGTTTCATTCATTCGCGGGAATGAAATGAAGATCATCGTTCCGTAATTGACGCAAGGCGTGGCGCGTCAAGGAAAGGCGAATGACCGGGAACCGCTATTACGAATACTTGGGCGGTGGTGTAGTCTTTTCTAAAGTAGGATCGTTGAGAGCATAAGGAATGCGCGGTGCTTTCTTGCGTTCTGCAAAAGCCGCTACTCTAGAAACCGGGGAAAGGGCGGGTAAGATATAGTGCTCCTTTTCAATGAGGTCGTCTTCATCATCATGCGGATCGGTGTCGGTGTCGTTCACATCAAAGAAGGCTTCCATGATCACTTCCAGCAAGGAAGAATCCGAATGCACCTGCACCTCCGTGCGTCGCGACAATGATTCCTGTACCGTGGGGAAAAAGATCGTATTGAGCAAGCCCAGCAGACACAAATACAACACACCCGCCGATAACATACCGGGGCGTTGTGTGGTGTCTGTCGTTCTGAAAATGTTCATCGATCGTTTAAGCTCTATGGTAAATATATCCTAAAGGAAGCGCTTAATGAAAAATATTACGGATAGTTTTTGGATTTACGGCACGTGAAAATGATGCTAACGTTTGCAATCCGATGTCCGGAGAAAATAAATCTTGCGCTTGGTCATAACGTGTGGATACAGCGGACCGATCATATCCTCTTTTGACGCGCTCATCCTAAATCTTAGTCACAAAAAGATATGGGTGACATCCGTTCATGGCTGTCACGAAAAGAGGACTCCGTATTTATCCGGATCGATAAAAGATTAAAGCCAACCATCGCCCGCGCTATGGAGCATGGGGTTTGTTAAAAGCTTGTCGCGAAAAATTAATTGTACTTGTGTTAAACTATTGATACGACTCCAGGATCCGCTTGCGCTGATTTTCGATCGTATCCTTCATTTTCGCTACCCGGCTTTTCAATCCCGCGATGGTGATCCGAGCGCGGTGCAACTGATCGGTGCGACGGCGCAGGTTGGTTTGGAGATAGCTGATCATGTTCAGCAATTCTGTTTTGCCGAAATCCTCCAGATTTTCTTTTCTGTCTTTCATGGGGAGTCTGGTTTTAAATATTACTTCAACGCATGTATCGAAAAAAAACATTTTTACTTCTTGAACGAAATAACATGGTTCTTAAAGTCAATCTGCAAATGGTAATAGGTCATCAGATCGGAACCCAAAATACCGCCGATGCGTATGCCTTCCTGTTCCATGAAGGGCCTCGAAAACTCGACCATATCACGACTCTTGAAATGATGCGACCTCACCGTTAGCGTGCCAAACTCCAGCACGCAAGGGCTCACGCGATTCGCGGTAGTCGTACCGTTGAGATCGGTGACACACACTTCATCGTACAGTTCATCCTGCCGGGTTTGAAATCCGAAATACTCTGCCTCGCCTTCGTTCAAAAGGGAAACCGACGCGCCGGTATCCACAATGAAATGGGCGGTCTTCCCGTTGAGCTTCGCTTTAATGAGCGGTATACCTCCATGTGTACGAAAGGGCACGTGCGGGGGTTCTTCATTTTCGTACACTGAGCGTACAGGCGAACACGATGAACCCAGTATGAACAGTATAAACAACAACAAGCAAGACACCCTGCATGATCGTTGTTTTCTGCGTTGCCGGTGAATTTTCGCGTACATCATGATTCAAACAAGAAGAGGTTATCCGTATCTACCGGTGCATTTAGACTGTCCGGTCTCATCCGCCTAACAAGGCCCGTAGTCTACTACAAATGCTGGTCCATTTTAGAGAGGTATGATGATAAGACTTCAATGCCCTGCGCGAGGTTGCAATTTCCAGTCATTAAAGTTATCGGCCACCTCAAAAAAATCGAAGTGCATCTTGTAAGGTAGTACCGTCGTTTGTCTAAAAAGTAACGCGGATGAGCCGGAAAATTATGATCTTCGTTCCATGTCGCCCGCCCAAAAACTGAAAGAGCAGGAGAACCTGTTCGACGTCGCCGTCAGCCATTCCCTCGTGCTGCGCAGCCGCCTGGCGTGGCACATCATTTTTTGGGTAAGCTTCCTGCTTTATGAGGGCTTCATTTGGGGTATGGTCGATGGGAAATACACCGAACGGCTGATGATCTCGCTCCTGGAATTGCCCGTGAAGATCATGGCCACCTATTTCACGTTGTATGTCCTCATCGACAAGCTTTTGATCAACCGGCGCTACGGTTCGTTTTTGATCGGACTGATCGCTTCGATGGCCGCTTTCGGACTATTGTTCCGGATCCTGTCCTACTTCGTCGTCTATCCCCTCTATTATCCCGAAGGCAGGTCCATGCCGCTTTTCTTTCTCCCGAAGATCCTCATCTATATCGGCACCATGTACGCGCTGGTGGCCATCGTGGCCTCGTTTCATTTGTTGAAGCATTGGTATAATCACCAGCGCACAGCGCAGGTGCTCGAACAAATGGCGCAGCAGTTGGAAAAGGAAAAGTTGGAGGCCGAGTTGAAGTTGTTGAAGTCGCAGATCAATCCACACTTTTTGTTCAACACGCTCAACAACCTCTACGCCCTCACCTTGAACGACTCGGCGAAAGCGCCAGAAATGGTGCACAAGCTTTCGGAGCTGATGAGCTACATGCTGTACGACAGCAACCAGGCCGAAGTGCCGCTGCTCAAAGAAGTACAGCACCTTCAGAATTATATCGCCCTGGAGACCATGCGCTACACGGAGCGTCTCGACGTGTCGCTGAACCTCTACGACAACCTGGACGACATCGATATTGCTCCCCTCCTCATCCTTCCATTTGTGGAGAACAGTTTCAAACACGGGGTGCACAACCAGATTGCCCAGAGCTGGGTTAGGGTGGATATTCTATTGCAGGAAAATACGCTGGTGGTCAAAGTCGAGAACAGCACCGGCACCATACCCGAAACCCCGTCCACCCATTCCGGCATCGGGTTGCAGAATGTGAAGAAGCGGCTGGCCCTGATCTACCCGGGGCGGCACACGTTGCAGATCCACGCGGAGGCGGAAACGTTTCTCGTGGTGATGAAGATCGAACTTTCGGAAGACCGCGTACGTAAACCAACAGGAGTTAACGCTTATCCCGCATACACATGATCAAGTGCCTCGTTGTCGACGACGAACCCCTGGCCCGCCAGCTGCTCGAATCTTATGTGGCAAGAGTGAACGGCCTCAGCCTCGTGAAAAGCTGCGAGAATGCTATCGAAGCGTTCACGCTGCTACAACAAACCAAAGTGGACCTCATCCTGCTCGACATCCAATTGCCGCAGGTGACGGGCATCGACCTGTTGAAGTCCCTGAAAGACAAACCGCGCGTGATCCTCACCACAGCCTATCGTCAATATGCTTTCGATGCGTATGACCTGGACGTTGTCGATTACCTGTTGAAGCCCATTTCGTTCGACCGCTTCTTGCGCGGCATCAGCAAGGTGTTTGAGCTCAAACAAGTCGCTCCCACCGAGGTGCAAAACGATTCCTCCTTGTTGCGTTCCTACGATGAAGCGTATCTCTATTTCAAGGAAGATCGCGAGATGGTGAAAGTGTATTTGAAAGACATCCTCTACATCGAGAGCCTGCGCGATTATGTGCGGGTGAAGACCGCCACCCGGCAGATCATCACGTATCAAAAAATAAGCTACCTCGAACAAACTTTGCCGGAACGGAAATTCACGCGGATCCACCGTTCCTTCATTGTGCCCATCGACAAGATCTCCTCGTTCACACCAACGGGTGTAAAGATCGGTACAATTGACATTCCCATCGGACGCAATTATAAAAATGAAGCCTTGAGGGCTTTGAACCGCAATAACGTGTTGATGAAACAGGAATAGCGCACTCCGGAAAGGAGCCGCTGATCAGCGCGATGAAACCGAATCGGCTTTCAGGGTATTTTGTGAATCGGAATTGATCTTCTTCAGGTTCTTTTTGATGTTCTCTTTTACGGCCTTGGGCTTATAGCGTTTGGCACCGGGATGGGGACAATCCCAATCTTCCACAGAGACGTCCTGAATGTATTTTACGTTGGGATCGCGCATGCGCTGGCGCTGCAGATCGGCGTCTGCCTCGCGTTCGGCCTTGGCTGAGAGGTATTGGTAAGACGGCCGGTAGCGCTTTTGAAGTTTAGCGGTCTTCACCCGGGGGCAGGGGATTAAACCGCCCTGGCAAGACATCATCGTAACCATCAATGCAAGAACAATTGCGCGCAGGAACATGGCATGTTTCATTTTGGGTTCAATTCGGATTCCTTCAGATCGATACGCCAACTACCAGAGACGGGTCTTTCCCGTGCCCTTAGAAAACAACCTTCTACCTATAAAGGTTTGGGACGGGGATTTATTGTGAATAGAAATTTATTATTTTTTTCCGAATTTCCAGCATGTCGGGAAAGGCCCCTTTGTAAAGGGAAATTACAGGGGATTTACGGCATAATGCCGTAGCCGGATAAGGTCTGCAGGCAACGGTTTCTTGTTCCAACGGGTGTGCATGATCAGGGCGGCACCTAACGCAGTGGCTTGCGGCACAGAGGCGGCAAAGACCTCCACCCCCGGAAACAGGGTCGCCAGCAGGTGCATATAAATACTGTTTTTGCTAAAGCCACCATCGACAAAGATGCGCTTCACCTCTGTTCCCTGCATCACGATCCGGGTCGACATCTGCTGGCGCGCCACGATGTTCATGATCAAGGCATGATAGGCCGTGGCGCTGTCCTCAAAGTCTTTCAGATCGACTTCCTCAAAGGACGAATGTTGCAATGTATCGCGTTGGCTCCGCGCCTCCCATCCCCTGTTTTTCAGCCGGTCGATGATCTCCGGGTCGTGCGCGACGGCCGTGATCCGCTCGATCGGTTCACCATAGTGGTCCGACAAACGCTTGATCTGTTGCTCGTGTTCATACCCGGCAAACAGGCGCGAGGCTTTCACGGGCTGGCCTTGGTAGGTCAGATAGCACAAACCGTCGTGTTGCAATTCGTCGGTCGTGAGGGGAGTGTTGTTGAAGGGGTTCAGGCTGATGCACCATGTGCCGGTGGACAACAGAATGAACGGCTCGTGAAAGTTTTTAAGATAGGGAATCAGTGCCGCCGAGCTGTCGTGGAGACCAATGCCCACAGGAATGGTCTTTTCGTGGTTGCGAATCACGACCACGTCGGTGCTTTTCTTCAACGGTGGAAATTTCGAAGCGATGCCTTCGCGGGTCACCCATTCGTGATACCCGTTCTTCCCGAAGTCCCACAGGTTGGTGTGGCATCCGATGCTGGTGATCTCCGAACACGGTTCGTGCGTGAGAATAAAGCTGAGGTATTGCGGGAGATGCAACGCATATTTCAGGGCTTTGAACTGCGCGGGTCGTTCTTCCTTTAGACGATAAAGTTGCATGCCGGAGTTCAGGCTGCCCAATACGGGAGACGCCGTTTGCGCGGAAAAAACCGTTTCGCCTCCATACGTTTTGTAAAAGCGTTGTTGCAGGGGCTGGGGATATTCTTTCAGATAATTGTACAACGGCAAAAAGGGCTCGAGGCTTTCATCGAGATAAACAAAGCTTGCTCCATAGCCCGAAATGTTGATGGCACGAACGTCGTAACGCTCGTCGCGCATTACTTTTTGATACGCATCCCGCATCCATTTTGTGAGGCCGTGCACGTCTTCGCAGATCATCCCGTCTTCGTCGGTGGTCTCGGGCAGGTGTGTGGTCTCTTCATCCACCAACGCATAGGACTCATCGAATAACAATATCTTTTTATTGGTCTTGCCAATATCGAATACCAAAATGACGGGCAGGGCGTGCATCAAAGTCCGGTGGCAATGGTTTTGAGGCCGCGTTGTTTCACCAGTTGTTCGCGCACTTGCTGGTCGCGGAAAAGTTGGATCGGGTCGAGCGCGCCGCCGGTTCGCAGACGGGCTTCCGCTACTAAAGGTCTGACGTCGGTGCGGAATGCATTTTGCAAGATCTCCTGGGCACGGACAACGTCATTGTTTTGCTGGGCCGATTGCAAGGCGGCGCGATCCACCAACAGCGCCTGGGCGTAGGTGATGAGGATCGCTTCCACCGACTGCAACAAGTCTTCCAACGGGTCCTTCACATTGTGGGAAGCATCGATCATCCAACCCAGGTCGGTCGTGTGGTCCATGCCGCGGGCGTCCATGCCTTCCACCAGCTCGTTGAAGATGAGGAACAGTTGATACGGTTTGATGCTGCCCACAGTGAGATCGTCGTCGCCATATTTGGAGTCGTTGAAGTGGAATCCCCCGAGCTTGCCTTCCATGAGCAACAAGGCCACGATCTGTTCGATGTTGGCGTTGGGCAGGTGATGACCCAGGTCTACCAGTGTATAAGCTTTTGGGCCGAGCTTGGTAGCATATAATAGCGATTGGCCCCAATCGCCGACGGTGGTCGAGTAGAAGTTGGGTTCAAATGCTTTATACTCGACAAACATTTTCCAGGAGGCCGGCAATGCGGCGTATACTTCTTGTAAACTTTCCAACGTGTTCTGGAAGGCCTTCCGGAAATTGAGCTGACCGGGAAAACACGATCCGTCCGACAGCCATACCGTTAGCGACTGCGACCCCAGGGCGATGCCGTGTTCGATCACCTCCAGGTTGTGTTCCACCGCCTGACGGCGCACGGCTTTGTCGACGTGTTGCATGGAGCCGAATTTATAGCTCAGCTTTTGTCCGGGTTGATCCTGGAAGGTATTGGAGTTCATGGCATCGAAACGGATGCCGTGTTGTGCGGCCAATGCCTTTATGACGGCGCCGTTCTTGGGGATGTCCCAGGGAATGTGCAACGAGATCGCGCCGCTGGAACGATTCAACTGATGGAGCAAGCCGATGTCTTCGATCTTTTCTTCGAGGCTTCGTGGTTCGCCACCGCCGGCAAATCGCGCAAAACGAGTACCGCCCGTGCCCAGTGCCCAGCTCGGGATGGCCACCTGGAAATCGGCCAGCTTCTTCACGATGGTTTCGGCATGGGGCAAGTCGGCTGTGAGGGCCGTGAACTTTCTTTTGTGGGCTGCGCTGAAGACCTCGTTGTGTTGATCGATCTTATATTTTTCGAGTTGCATTTCCTTTCATCGTTAAGAAATAAAAAAATATTTTTCCCTTGCTATCGCATGAATCCCGCTGCCACGCCGCCATCGACGTTGAGGGCGTTGCCGGTGGATTTATTGAGCAGGCCGCCCACAAAAGCAAAGCAGGCGTTGGCAATGTCTTCAGGCAATATGATCTCGTTCAAGAGGGTGCGCTTGGCGTAGAATGCAGGAAGTTCCTCCACTTTCACACCGTAGGCTTTCGCACGACCTTCCGCCCAGGCACCGGCCCAGATCTTGCTGTCGGCAATGACGGCATCGGGGTTGATCACGTTGACGCGAATTTTGTCGGCACCCAACTCTGCGGCATTCAACCGGCTCAAGTGTAGTTGTGCGGCCTTCGCCGAACCATAGCCCGCGTTGTTCGGGCCCGACACCAGCGCGTTCTTGCTGACAATGTTCAACACGTCGCCGCCCAACCCTTGTTTGCGCATCACGTTCACGCCGGCTTGGGTGACGAGGAATTGTCCTTTCACTAAGACGTCGTATAACAGATCCCAATCTTTTTCAGTGTGTTCTTCCAGTGGCTTGGAAATGGAAAGACCGGCATTGTTCACAATGATGTCCACTCCACCAAAGGCAAGCGCGGCCGTGTGCATCGACTTCTCCAATTGCGCCGTGTTGGTGACGTCCAGGAGCGTGGGTGCAAAAGCGTCTTTGCCGTATTGCTTGGTGAATTCTTCTTCGGCGGATTTGAGTCTGTCGGGGTCATTGTCGCTGATGATGACACAGGCACCCTCATCGACAAATTTTTTGGCGATGGCTTTGCCAATGCCTCCAGCGCTACCCGTGACCAGCGCTACGCGGCCCGACAAAGCCTTGGGTTTGGGCATGCGTTGCAGCTTGGCTTCTTCCAGCAACCAGTACTCGATGTTGAAAGCTTCCTGCCGCGGCAGCGAGGTGTATTCAGAGACGGCCTCGGCGCCCTTCATCACGTTGATGGCGTTGATATAGAACTCGGCCGCCACGCGGGCAGTTTGCTTGTCTTTGGCAAACGTGAACATGCCCACGCCGGGATAGAGAATGACCACCGGGTTGGGGTCGCGCATGGCGGGGCTATTGGGGTGTTTGCAGGTTTCGTAGTATACTTTATAGAGCTCGCGGTATTTCTCAAAGGCGGGGGTCAGTTTTTCTTTCAGCGCCTTCACATCCGTCAGCGTCTCCTCGGGTTTCAGTTCCAGGACCAGGGGGCTGATCTTGGTGCGGAGAAAGTGATCGGGGCAGCTGGTGCCCATGGGAGCCAGTTTAGGAAGGTCGTTGCTGTTGATGTATTCCAGCACCCGGTCATCGTCGGTAAAATGGCCGATCATGCGGGTGTGGCTGGAGCAGAAACCGCGCAGCAGCGGAGCTAGGGTGGATGCTTGTTGCCGGCGTGCGTCCGGGGCCAGGCTTTTGAGCTTCGGGCCGCCAAAGACGGGGCGCTTCTTCCCGTAGTTTTCTTCCAGGTATTCGGCACAGCGTTCCACCACTTCCAGGGTGTTGACATAGCTTTCGTAGGCCGTGTCTCCCCATGTGAAAAGACCATGCGAACCCAGCATAATGCCGCGGATGCCCGGGTTCTCATCCAGGCACTGGCGCAGTTTCAGCCCCAAATCAAAGCCCGGCCGCTGCCATTCCACCCAGCCGATAGTACCGCTGAACAATTCCTGGGTGATGCGCTTGCCGTCTTTTGCCGCAGCAATGGCGATGGCCGCATCGGGGTGCAGGTGGTCGATGTGTTTGAAGGGCAGGAAACCGTGCAGGGGTGTGTCGATGGAGGGTGCTTTGGAGGCAAGGTCGTAGATGCAATGGTTGAACAACTCTACCATCTCGTCTTCATAGCGGATGCCGCGATAGACGTTGGTGAGGCTGCGAAGACGGTCAACATAGAGGGCGGCCAGGCCGCTGCGTTTCAGGGTGCCGATGTCGCCCCCCGAGCCTTTTACCCACATCACTTCCGTTTCCTTTCCCGTGAGCGGATCTTTGGCCGTGGCCTTACAAGACGTGTTGCCCCCGCCATAGTTGGTGAGCCGAAGATCGGCACCCAACAAATTTGAACGGTAGATGAGCAAACCCACTTCATCGCCGGCCAGCGACTTTGCTTTTTCTTCGTCCCACAAATAACTGACATGCTTGAAGCTCCCGGATGTCAACGCCGCGTTTTTACTTTTTTCTAAAGCCATGCTCTGTAAGGTTTGAAATATTTTTTAAGATCACTCTTTAACAACGATTTATCATTCGTTCCCTCCCGCTCGGATGGCCCACATTGCCCCGGCGCTGATGGAACGTAAAATTCACGCCAAAATACCTGCACGCGCCCGCTTTACTGTCCTGCACCATCATGACGAAATTATGTTGTTCTATTGTTACCTTGTATTTTTAATTTAAAGATTTATTCTCGACTTTTTAGCAACCTTGTCTCCGAAATAAAAACATGAAAGCGCCTTCTTTTTATAGCCATGTGATCATCGACGAATATTCTTCCACGCCGAAATACATTCAATTGGCCAACTCGATCCTGAAGGCCATCCAGGATGACTTCATCAAAAAAAATGATATCCTCCCCTCCATCAACGACCTGAGCTTCGAACTGGAGATCTCGCGCGACACGGCCGAGAAAAGCTATCGCTACCTGAAGAGCATCGGTGTCCTGGGCTCTGTTCCCGGCAAAGGCTATTTCATCAAAAGCACAGACGTGGGGAATACAAAAAAAATATTTTTGCTTTTCAACAAGCTGAGCGAACACAAGAAGATCATCTACGACGCCTTTGCCTCCACGCTCGGCGACCTGGCAACGATCGACTTCTACATCTACAACAATGATTTTGCGTTGTTTAAAAAATTGCTGGCCAACAAAAAAGACGATTATGCCTACTATGTCATCATCGCGCATTTTCTAGAGGGCAACGAACATGCCTACGAGATCATCAATTCCATCCCGAAAGAAAAACTGATCTTGTTAGATAAACTGGTGCCCGGCGTGAAAGATGAATTTGGCGCCGTCTATGAGAATTTTGAAAAAGATATTTACCGGGCACTGGAAGATGCGCTGGAACGGCTCAGCAAATACCACACGATCAAGATCATTTTCCCGGAGTATACCTATCACCCTGAAGAAATCCTGAAAGGCTTTCGTCGCTTTTGCCACCAATATGCTTTTGCCAGCAAGGTGGTCCACAACATTGAAGAAGAGCCCATCGGCAAGGGAGAGGTATACATCAACCTGATGGAGAAGGACCTGGTGATCCTGATCGAAAAAATACTCGCCATGAAGCTCACGGTCGGAGAAGATGTGGGCGTGATCTCCTACAATGAAATCCCGTTGAAGAAATTCATTCTCAACGGCATCACCACCATCTCCACCGACTTTCAACAAATGGGTGAACGCGCGGCGCAACTGATCCTGGAAAACTCCAAAGCGCATATTGAGATCCCCTTCAGCATCACCCTGCGCGCATCCCTTTGATTAAAAAATATTAAACCTTCTTAGGAGGCAGCTCGAACGCTTTTGCGTCATGTTCGAAGTGTCCTTTGTGCGAGCCGTCGCAAAAAGGTTTGTTGGCCGAACGGCCGCAACGGCACAGCGACACGACCGTGCGGCCCTGCAGGCCATACACATTGCCCTGGACGTCAACAATTTCAAAGTCGCCGTCTACTTTTACGGAGCCGTTGCTGTTTATGGTAATTTTGGTGGTTGCCATGATGGGTTTATGGATAAGGGTGCAAAGATAGAATTCCCGCGAACACGCCGAAATGTGTTCACGCTTTCCGTGTTCTTTTTGTCAAGACCTGGATGCGTTCTTCAAATTGGGGTCGCAGCGTGTCGATGAAGGTAGTAGGTTCAGGATGGGCGTTTATGATGCCATACCACTCGCTGGCTTTCAGCGCCTCCAGGGCTTGCACCATTTCGTCGCGTTTTTTCCGGAGATAGGTCACCATGGCATTCGGGTCGACGAGCGTTTGGGGTTTGTACGGCACGTGACTCATGGCATTACCGCTGAGGATGTGTTGGTGCAGGGCGCTAAGTTCCTGCAGATCGCCGGCATCGTACAGGAAATTGAGTTGCGCGGTCATGGTCGTGGCGCGTTCAGAGAGCTCCGGATCGCCATTTACAAATTTATCGGGATGGATGCGTACGACCGCTTCCTTGTATAACCGCTTTAATTCTTCTTCCTCCCTTTCGTCTGCCGGCGACAATTTTTTGGCAGGACCGGTCTTCTTCAATCCCTGGGGTTCTTTATAGTTCTTTCCCTTCTTTTTCTGTTCGCGCCGTTTCTCCTTTTTTTCGTTTTTCAGGCGTTTATACAAGGCGGTCAACTCCTTCAACCGGGCGATCTGAGGCTGCAACGCTACGCGAACGCGCGTCTCAAAGGCATTGATGCGCGCCTCCAGGCCGCCAAGCTCCGCCTCCAAAGCCGCGATCTCGCCTTCGATGGCGCGGATGGTTTCGGCCGATGGATTGGGATGATGCGCGGGATGGGTCATGCGGGAAGCAAAGATACAACCTTTCGAATGGCCTGCACAAAAAACGAAAGGCCGGCGAATGCTACATCCACCGGCCCCGCTACATTGCTAACCCTAGCGCTGTAATATCTTCGGGAAATCTATTCGTATCGCAACGACTTCACGGGATTGGCCCGCGCCGACCGCAAGGTGTGATAGCTGATGGTGATCAACGCAATGACCAACGCGATCGTCCCGCCCAACAGGAACATGAGCGGGTTAATGCTGATGCGATAGGCAAAATTTTGCAGCCATCCATACAACAACCAATACGTCAGCGGACTGGCCACGATGAACGACACCACCACCAGCAGTGTGAAATTCTTTGACAACAGCATCGTGATCTGTGTCTCCGTTGCGCCCAGCACCTTCCGGATACCGATCTCCTTTGTTTTCTTTTCCGTGGTGATCGCCGCCAATCCGAACAATCCCATGCACGAGATCAATATCGCCAGCGACGCCATGATGGCCACGACGGAACTCATTTGCTGGTCGGAGCGGTAGAGATTGGCGAAGTGTTCGTCCAGGAAGGTATATTCAAATGGAAAGCTCGTGATCTGTTTGTCCCACAGATCTTTCACCAGCGCGACCGTTTGCTCCACATGCGCACCACTGATCTTGATCGACATTTCGCTGTAGCCCCAGTCGGGATGCACCACCATGGAGAGCGTGTTGATCTTATGGTGCAGGGAGTTGAAATTAAAATCTTCCACCACACCAATGATGGTGCCCAAAGAATCGTTGTGGTACCAGCCATGGCCCGCCGGCGTGCCTACGGCTTCTTTCAGATTCAGTTCCTTCGCCAACGACTCGTTGATGACAAATGCCTTGCCGGCATCGCCCGCGATTTCCTTGGAAAAACCCCGGCCGTCTTTCAGTTTAATACCATACACTTTCAAGTACTCATAGTCGACATTAACGTTGGAGGGCGTGATGTCCACGATACCGGTATCGGCTTTTACTTTAAATCCCCATTGATGAAAATTATTACCCAGACGCTGCCCGGACGCGGTGACGCCGAGGATGGCAGAATTTTTTTGCAACTCCGTCCTAAGCGTTTCGAATTTCTTGTTCACTTCATTGTTCATGCTCACCAGCATCATCTGATCCTTATCGAATCCGATGTCTTTGTTCTTCATGAAATACAATTGCTGAAGCACCACCAACGTACTCACGATCATGGACAAGGCCAATCCAAACTGCACCACCACAAGACCACTTCTAAAAACGGACTTGCCCTCCACTTTGCTGCCGCCCTTCAACACACGGGAGAGGCTGAACGATGTCATGTAGAATGCCGGGTAGATGCCGGTGATCAGTCCCAAACCCAACGTGATCGCGATCAACACAACCATTTCCATTTCTTCCCCGAACAGCGACCACAAGCTCAGCTGACGGCCGATCAAATCGTTGAGCAGCGGAACAAACAACACGTTGAGCAGCAACGCGAGCACCAGCGCCACCATGGCCAGCAACACCGATTCGAAGATGAATTGCGAGAAGAGCTGAAATTTTTTCGCCCCCACCGTTTTGCGAACCCCGATCTCCTTCCAGCGATGCGAAGCCCGCGCGGTTGTGAGATTCATAAAATTTACACCCGCGATGAGCAGGATAAATACGCCGATGACAAAGAATACGTCGAGGTACTTGCCGTTGAATTTCCGATAGTTGTTATAGTCGTGCTCGATGTCGGTAGAGGCCAGGTGAACATCTTCGAGACGTTGGAGGAAGAGCGTGTAATTTTTTATAGCGTCTTTGTCCATGTGCCGGATGAGGAAGTCGGGGAACTTGGCTTCCAGGGCTTTGATGTTGGTCTGAGGATCGAGAACAAGATAGGTGTTGAGAAAATTGGATCCCCACCGGTTGTTGAACTCGCGATCCTTGCTGAGGTGGAAGGTGATCGACATAAGGGCGTCGAACCGGAGGTGAGAGTTTTCGGGAACATTTTTTAGTACACCGGTGATCTTGAATTCCTGCTCAGCCAGGGTAAGCGTATTACCCATGGCGCTTTCCACCGAAGGAAAGAACTTCAGCGCAGTTTCCTCCGTCACCAGGAGCCCGTTGGGTTCATCCAGGCAGGTGGCCCGGTCGCCGGCCAGCAGGGCATAATCGAAAATATCGAGGAACGTACTGTCAACAGCACGCACATCTTTTACAAGCAATTGGGTCTCCCCTTTTTTGAACACCGTGCTACCCTGGTCGTAGAAGCGCGTATAGCTTTTGATCTCCGGAAAATCGGCCACCATGCTGGGGCCCATGCCGGGCATGGAAAGCGCCACCTTCTGCAGGTTGGTGCCGCTGAAATTCTGTACTTCATCCAACCGGTAGATTATGTTTTTCTTGGCGTGAAAGCCATCAAAGCTTCTTTCATCCTTGATAAAAAGATAGATGACCATGCACGCGGCCAGGCCAATGGCCAGGCTGAAGATATTGATGAAGGCATACAGCGGACTATGCCGGATGTTGCGCAGGGCAACGGAGAGATAATTCTTGATCATGCGGCGAGGGTTATGTTGGGAATACTTTGTAGGAAAGGAATGGTTACAGGAAGTTAAGACTATTTCAGAAGCGTTTTCCTGACGCGGTGCTCGTTTTACAAAAAATTAACATCTCAGCACTGCGTCCTTTTCCACGGTTGGTGTATATTGAATTATGGTAACCCTGCAAGAAGTAGAAGCCTGGGCGCTGGCCCTGCCCGAAGCCGAACAACAGCCTCACTTTGAAAAAGCTTCGTTCCGGGTAAAGAAAAAGATCTTTGCCACGCTGGATACCGCAAAGAAAAAAGCGGTCGTCAAACTGTCGGCCGTCGACCAATCCGTTTTCTCGAAGTATGACCCCGCCGTCATCTATCCCGTGCCTGGGGCATGGGGCAAGCAGGGTTGGACGGCCATCGAACTCACCAAAGTCCGCAAGACGATGTTTAAGGATGCGTTGTATACGTCCTATGCCAACGTTGCGCCTAAAGCGTTGGCCGAACAAGTGAACAAAGGGCGTTCGTTATAGCTATTTTCTAAACGAGGTTCCAACGAATCGGCGTTTAACCGGGTCTATGGTTTTAGTATGAAAAAAATAATCCCCCTCTTGATCCTGCTCACCGGCCTCTTCACGCAATGCGAAGATCACGATGCCACACCGTTGCCAGAAAAAAAGTCGCGCGCCGAGAAGATGTCGTATGGAGAACACTCCTACCGCGTCCTGGGCTACAATGACAAAGGCCAGGTCGAAGCCATCCGGCAGGGATTGATCGACCAGGGTGACTCCACCGAAACGGCTTACGCGGTTGTTTATGACCATCAACAAATAACGAAGATCGTCCGCGACGATCGCTCGGAAATGTTTGAGTTCATCTACAAGGAATCGCTGCTTACAGAGACGCTGGAATACACGGGCGACCGGGTAACCCAAATGCATTTCTTCGACTATGATGACCAGGGCCGCGTGAAGACCTGGATCGTATTGCAGGGTTCGGCAGAAGCGGGATTCACACCGGCGATCAAACGGGGATATGAATACGATGCGCGAGGGAATGCCGTAAAGATGGAGTATTACGAGTATCAGCGCGATGTGCTGGATTTTGTACGCCGCTCGACGACGACGTATGAGAATTTTGACGATAAGAAAAATTCAGCGGTGTTGTTTTTGAATTTTTATCATCCTTATCATGGGCTCTTTCAAAATAATCCGGCTACGTGGCGGGTGAGGAATGAGAATGGGTCGGAAGGAGTAACGCATTATGAATATGTGTACAACGAACAAGGCTATGTGACACACCAGCAGGAGATGTCGGGGGCGTTGGAGGTGAGGTTTTACTTTTCGGAAGATTGATGTTTCACAATTGATGATGGAGGTATCATCGAGGCGATCCCGTCTTGGTCAGGGCTAAAGCCCTTTTTTAAGAGCGTGAACCAACCCCGGCCTAAAGGCCGGGGTTATTAAATTCTTATACCCTACTGAACTTGCGCTGACGCAACGCTCACCTGCCTCGCGACTTGATTCGCCTATCTGTTCTACTTGTAGTATTTATAGAGCTCTTGGTCTTCCCCTCTCCACTGTGCAATTTTTGCCAGCGCGCTAATGAGTGGCTCTTGGAACCATCCTGGCAATCCTTGAAGATACGTTTCACTATAGCCTAATAGTAATGCCATGTGCCAGGGGTTTTTGGTCATGTCGTCTTTGAGCAGGCCATCGTTGATCAGGCCATAGGCTACCCGGAGCGTTTTCTCGAGACCTGAAGCAGGCGTGGTCTTTACCAACAGCACCGATTTTTCATCGCGCGCGTTCAGAAAAAAATGCATATCCTCACGCTGTGCAAGCGCCGATTGCCCTTTGTTGATGATGATTTCGCTTCCGTTGCGACCAATCCTAACCTGGCCCTCCACGACGGTAAATTCTTCCGTAAAGGTTTTGTGATAATGCCATTCATTGCCGCCTCGCGGTTCGAGCTCAACCTGGACTAACTCATAAGCGCCATTCGTTTCGTTCCCTGTTTTCAGGAAAGTGGCGGAATAGTTGCCTGCGGTATTGTAGATCGTCCGCTGCAGGTTCGTTCCAACGCTGTTATCCAAAGGCGGAAGAAATGCTGCAAAAAGCACGATCGACAAGTAGCCGGCCGTGACCAAAAACAAGACACATCCAAAGATGGCATAGAGCCATTTTGCCACTAGCCAGCCCTTCACACGCCAAATTCTAACGATACCCACCGGGTAAAATAGCAGGGACAACAAAAATCTCCATTTTTCCGTTTTTAAGAGCATTTCGGCCTTTTGGGCAGGGTTGCCTGCGGGAACTAACAAGTCTTTCATATGATTTTAAAATTTTATCAAAGGTCTTGGATGCCCGCATGCTCGCGTTAGGATAAACGGATTTTGATTTAGGAAAAATGGATAAAATCGACACCGCCAACTGGAACAATTACTTTAGCAACGCAGAAGTTTCCCTGCTTCACGCCAGCGAAAGATATTCCGAGACGTTATTCTCCTTCAAAGAACCTGGGCTAGCTTCCGGAAAAGTGCACGCCGTGACAACACCCGGTATGGTGCTCACCGAGTTTTGCCTGCAAGCCAATAATCCCTTTCAACTTCTGGACACAGAACCTAAAGAATCTGCCGAGTCTGTGTTTGTTTTAGATGGAGATGTCGAGTCGCACTTTTCATATCTGAACAACCCGGTCTGTTTCAATAGCCAGCATCACAACTTGCAGTACAGCCCCCAGTTTGCGGGCGATCACATTATTCACTCCGGAAATTTTCATGCGCTGACCATCACCTATGATCTTCCTTATCTGAACGATCTTTTGCAGTGCAATGACAACGGATCGCTACAGGCCTTAAGCAAAAACCTCAATAAAAAGGAGAATTTTTTGGCGGCTAACCATTCGGTGGGCTGGGATAGACGAATCACCGAAGTGGTTCAATCGGTCCGGCACTGTCAATTTCAAGGGCCTACACGATACATTTTCCTCGAGAGCAAAATGCTGGAGCTGTTTGTTTTACAAATGGAACATTTGCATTCGCTGCAAACATCGCCGGGGAAGGATGAGTGGAGGAAGGAAGACAGGGAAAAAATGCATGCCGTAAGGGAATATATTGAGCAGGCCTATTTAGAGCCGTTAACCCTGAAAGCGCTGACCCATGCATTCGGTCTCAATGAATTTAAGCTGAAGAAAGGTTATAAGCATTTCTTTAAGACGACGGTCTTCGAACACATCCTCCAGCTTAGAATGCAAAAGGCGCAAGACCTCTTGAACGAACAGCAGATGACGATTTCGGAAGTAGCGCAATTTATAGGGTATGACAATACCGGTAGTTTTTCCTATGAATATAAAAAGCGATTTGGGTATAGCCCGAGTCACGTCAAAAGATCATCGTCTCTCGTTTCGCTCCGCTGATCACTGCCTCGCCTTTGTTGGTGTTCTTCACCAACAAAGTTCGCATAGTGTCATTCTGCCACTTTCCCTCCGTCTCACCCAAATGTGTCGTGTGACACCTCCTCGATAATCCCTCGTCCCTGTCAATTTTCATTAAGCGTCTTCGCCGGGTTTGCCTGCGCGGAGAACAACGCCTGGGTACCTACGATGGCAAGGGCAAATAGAAGGGCTACCACTCCTGTGAGCGGAAATATCCAAATCGGAATTTCGATACGGTAGGAGTAGCGTTGTAAAAATTCATTCAGCATCCACCAAGCCAAAGGACATGACAGCACAAACGCCAACAACACCAACTTTGAAAAATCTTTCGACAATAAAGCCACAATGCTGGATACCGAGGCGCCCAACACTTTGCGAATTCCAATTTCCTTGGTGCGCTGCTCCGCAATGAACGACGCCAGTCCGAAAAGTCCCAGGCCGGTCACGGTGATGGCCAGCAGGGCAAATAAGTTTGCCAGCTTGCCCGTGAGGGTGATGTCGGTAAATTTCTTTTGGAATTCGGCATCCACAAATTTGAACTCGAACGGATAGGCCGGGCTATAATTTTTGAAAACTGCTTCTACACTTTTTAAAGATGCCTCCATGTCTTTCGTTTTGTCGAGCCGCACGGTGACGACGTTGAACCAATTCGGTTGAAATTCGACGAACATCGGGCCAACGCCTTCGTAGGCCGAGCCCATCACCGTGTTCTCCACCACTCCAATCAATTTGCGTTTGCGACCCTGACCCAGGTCGAGTTCCTGTCCGATGGGATCTTTTAGTCCCATCGCGTCCAGCGCGGCGCGATTAATAATGATCGATGCCGTGTCCCCGGGAAAGTCTTCCGAGAAATCGCGGCCCATGAGTACTTTGATGCCCATGGTTTTTGAGAAATCGTATTCGGTGGCGAGGTCGCAGAAAATAAGTTTTTGATCGGGCGATTGTCCGGGCCAGCCCAGGAAGCTCCAGCTATTGGGATTGGTGATCGGAAAATTGGATCTGGTCACGCTCGCCACCACGCCCGATTGCAGGAGCGACTGTTTGAACGGATGATAGCTTTTGGCCAGATCGGCATTCACCTGGAAGGTGATGAGGCTCTCGCGATCATATCCGATGTCGCGTCCCTTCACGTGCTGGATCTGCCGGTACACCACAAGCGTTCCCAGGATCAATAAAATAGAAAATCCAAACTGCAATGTCACCAACACCTTGCGTGGGGTGCCGCTGCTTTTGCCGATCTGCGCTTTGCCTTTCAACACCATGGCCGGTTGAAACGATGAGAGATAAAAAGCCGGGTAGCTTCCGGCGACGATGCCTGTAAAAAAAATGATGGTGCCCGAAAAAATCCAGAACTGCGGCTGATCATAGGCAATGGACAATTCTTTTTGCACTAACCCGTTGTAGGCCGGCAACAACAGTTCGGCCAGCAACACCGAGATCACAAAAGCGATCGAGGCAATGGCAAACGACTCGGCCAAAAATTGAAACACCAGGTCATGACGTCGCGAGCCCACACTTTTGCGAATGCCTACTTCGCGCGCGCGTCGTTCCGAACGGGCCGTCGCCAAATTCATAAAGTTAATACAAGCAATCACGAGGATGAAGATCGCGATCAGCGAAAACATTTGAACATACTCGATGCGCCCGCCTGCCGTTTTGCCATTTTCAAAATGGTCGTACAACCTCCACTCCAACAGCGGAAATAAAAAGAACGTGTGCTTCACGTCGCTCTTCAGGTTCCGATCGCCCAGGTCGCCGACAACTTGCTCCACGTCTGCACGCGATTCAGAATCGCGCAACTCCACATAGACTGGAAAAGAATAATTTCCCCAATTGCTGCGTACGTTGTTCCGGTCGGGCGTGCTGTTCTCATACAATCTCCAGGGCAACAGGCAGTCGAATTGAAGGGAGGAATTTACCGGGATATTACGCATCACGCCGGTCACTTTTTGTTGATACTTATTGTCCACCAACACCAGTTGATTGATGGGATCGGCATCGCCAAAGAGCGCTTTGGCCACGGCCTCCGAGATCACGAGCGAGCCTTCATCCAGCAACACCTTGTCACGGTTACCCTTCAACAGGGGAAATTCAAACATCTTCAAGAATTCGGGCGTCACATGCCGGCCTTGCTTGCGAATGGACTTTTCGCCTACGTTCAGCAAATGATCCGAACCCCAATCGGCCAGCGCGGTGTTGGTCACGCGTGGGTCGGAAGTCTTCATGCCTTCGTAGGCAGCAGCTGGCGCGGCGCCCCAGGTGTGGATGGTGCCATCATAGTTCACATTGGCCATGACCTGGTAGATGCGGTCCGCTTTGGGATGAAAGCGGTCGTAAGAGGTCTCGTCGAATACCCACAGCAGGATGAGGATGACGCTGGTCAGGCCAATGGAGAGGCCGGCAATGTTGATGGCGGCATAGACCTTGTTTTTGCGCAGGCTGCGCAGCGTGACGAGGATGTAGTTTCGGATCATGGCAAGGTAGTTTATATAGCTACTGGCCGGTTTCCAAAAGGTTGCAAGGTTTGCTAAAAAATAGTTTTACTGGTCAAATTCGTCCGCATAGACGACCGTGCCCGTTTCATTTTTCAAGCGCACGAAATCCACGGCCCCCGGCGTGTTGAAGGTAAAAATAAGTACCTCGATCTTCCCAAAGTCGTGCTCATACTTGATGTGTTCTACCGCCACATCATTCAAAAAAATGGTTGCGTTCCGGTTGTGATTTTCGATCCGCAGCGTCTGCCACGCCTTCAGCAAATCCGTTCCCAACGCGGAAAGATCATGGTCGTTGCCTCCTTTGTAAACCTCTCCCATTCCCACACCGAGGTTACTCACGCATCCTTTGATGGTGATGGGCACAAAGCAAATTCCTTCTTCACACACAATCATGATTTCCGCATTCGGGCAAGCCTGGCTCAACAGGCTGTCGCTCCGCATTCGAGTTTCCAGCACAAAGTTGTTGCTGGTCACATTTTCAAAATCGCGGCTATTGTAATAACGGTACATGAAATTTTTCTGGACGTCGACACCGGCCGCCTTCAAATCTTCCTGCGTGGTTTGCAGAAGGCCGTCGCGCTTCAGACGGCTGCGGTCGAGATACAAGGGGTGCGTATCCATGGGATCATAGCGTAAGGAGGCGAACCATCCATCGCTTTTGATGTGCACGCGAGCAGTGGCTACCACCGAATCGTTTACCATGAGACGCGCATGATGGAAGCCTGGGTTGTAGTAGATGGCCGAAAAATGATTTTTCGTTGGATCGATCCGCGTTCTATCGCGCGGGTTCCACGATTGCTGGATAAAAAAGCTGTCGGCCTCGATGTTGCTCACGTCATAATTGAAGATGACGGTGTTGGGCACGCCTTCCGTGACGGTCTTGTCGGCTCGAAATGGAATGGTGGCCGGCAGTTTTAATTTCTTTTTCCCCAGTCCAAATCCCAAGATGGCGATCACGCCGGCGACAACGATGGCCGAGCCGAGCGCCAGGTAGAACCGCACGCTCATTTCCTGTTTCGCCGCCAGCGGTTCGGAAGGGAAAGCGACGATGTTTCCGGCATTTGCTTTTTTGAACGACTGCCAATCGGAAAAATCCAGGGCGCTGGCCAGGGCATCCAGCGTCGTAGGGTGGGGTTCCTGGACGAAGTCGTCTTTCCACACGCGTTTCAGGGTGGAGATGCTGAGCCGCACTTTCGATTTTTGTTCGATGTGATCGGCCAGGTATTCCAGGTCGCGCTGCTTCACCTTGCCGTCGCCGTTGCCCAGCATCAGTTTTTTTTCAACGAGTGTCCGGTAGAGAACAATATAGTCTTTTTCGGAAGCAGACATCTGGTGGTTTTTTTGAATGAACGCGGATTGACTGCCAAAAGATCGCAAATTGATCCCGAATCCTCCACACCAAACCTGGAATATTGCGTTCATACATCAACCTAAAAAAACCATTGCATGAAACTCACTGTTTGCCTGTTCGTCCTGTTGGGATGCCTAACGTCCATCCAAGCCCAGAACATCCCCTACGGCGATAATCCCAAGGCCGGAAAATATGTACAGTCGGGCGACGCCCGGATTTATTATGAGGTCTATGGCGAAGGTCCACCACTTTTGCTGCTGCACGGCGGCTACTATGGCTACATCAGCGAATACGAACAGTATTATCCTGACCTTACTAAAAATTTCAAAGTCATCGCCGTCGCCACCCGCGGCCACGGACGGTCAGAGATCGGTCACACACCCATGACCTACAAATTGTTTGCGCAAGACGCGCTAGCCGTATTGAAAAATGAGAAGATCGACAAAGCCCTCGTTATGGGTTTTAGCGACGGCGCGATCACGGGCAACATCCTGGCAGCCGAATATCCCGAACATGTTGTCAAACTAGTGAGCATGGCCGGCGCGCTGAATACCACCAACTATCGCCCCAATGCTTTAGAATACGTCTGGGCCATGACGGGTAAAAATGAAGAGCAAAACCTTCCCCAATTTTTGAAAGACCGCAAAAAGATCATGCCCGAACCCCAACGGTTCGCCGAATGGGTAGACATGCTGAAGAACGCCTGGCTGGAACCAGTCTGGTTATCGGAAGAAAAAGCCGCGACCATAAAATGCCCGGTCCTCATTGTAGCCGGCGATCGCGACGACTATACGCGCACCGAGGCGTTCGTGGCCATGTACAAGCTTCTTCCCAACGCGCAGTTGCTCATGCTGCCCAACAGCGGCCACGTATCCCTCATCCTAAACCCGGCGATGCTCCGGGATTTCATCATCCCTTTTCTGAAAGCACCCTAACAACGTTCTGCGAACATCCCTGAAAACAGGTATTACCATTTCATTCTAAAAAACATTCCGCATGAAAATTCAGATTCTTTCCACTGGCCTCTTTGTAGCACTGACCATCGCTTCAGCCTTGGGTCAACCTAAAAACATCAAACTCAGCACGTCCGAAAAGGACTACGATATGAAAAACGCCACCCTGGCACCATACGCCGGGGAGGGCCTAAGCGGCGTGCAATTGACCACCCCAAATCAGCGGAGTGGCGCCGCCTGGTTGAAAGGCAAAACGTTCACGGAAGGCGTCATCGAGTTCGACGTCATGGGTGCTAACAACCCCGGCGCCAGTTTTGTGGGCATCGCCTTCCACGCCCAGAACGACAGCACCTACGATTGCATCTATTTCCGTCCTTTTAATTTCGTGGCTCCCAAGCAAGAAAACCGCGACCACATGGTCCAGTACATCAGCATGCCCGAGAACGACTGGTACACATTACGCGAAAAACGCACCGGCGAATTTGAAAAGGAAATAAAAAACGCGCCCAACCCCGACAAATGGTTCCACGCCCGCATCGAGGTGAAGAGCAACACGATCAAAGTGTTTGTCAACGGCGATCCAACGCCAGCCCTGGTGGTAAATAAGCTGAATACGCATCACGGCGGGAAAATAGGGCTGTGGGTAGGATCCAACTCGTTTGGCCGGTTCGCCAATCTGAAATTTTAGGGCGCACATCGCACGCATATTCGAAACGTGATGAGTCAAAAAACTTATCACGTTTTTTATTTTAACCCGGGTAAATACTTATAACGTTCTTTCATCGTTTAAATTTTGACGGTTTTGCTTTGACGCCACCCGCAAAAAAACGAAACTTAAGTACCCAAACACTCCCGTGGAACTGTCACTAGCCATCAGGTTGATTGAAAAAGGAATACCCCCGTCTTCCGACAGCCAGACTTGGATGGACCTCGGTGCGGGGAAAGGCCTTTTCACCAACGCCCTCGCGTCCCTGCTCCCACCCAATAGCACCGTCTATGCCATCGACAAAGATCCCGTGGCCCTGCGAGGCCTGACGCTCAGCAACGCGGTGATCACGCTGAAGAAATTGCAAAAGGATTTTGTCAGCTACGACCTCGACGCCATCGTGGCGAACGGCGTGCTCATGGCCAATGCGCTGCATTATGTGTCAAATAAAATGGTGTTTCTGCGACAATTGAAGAAGCATTTTAGTCCCGGCAGCCGGCTCATCGTGGTGGAATACGACACCGACCGTGCCAATGCCTGGGTACCCTACCCTATCCGTTACACGTCGCTGCAGTCCCTGCTGGAGCAAAGCGGTTTCCGCGCGGTGGCGAAAATGGACGAAACGCCTTCCATCTTCAACAACAACCTGATGTACTCCGCGGTGGCCGTGTACGGCGACGATCGCTAAAATCAAATCTTCACGACGATCTTTCCCACAAACGATCCGCTCTCCATGTGACGGAAGGCTTCTTGCGTTTTTTCGATCGGATAAATCGTATCGATCACAGGCTTCAGTTTGACGCCATCGACGGCACGCACCATATTCTCCAGGCTTTCGCGACTTCCTACCGACAAGCCTTGCACACGAAGACAGGCGTTGACCATTCTGAAAAAATCGATGGGCAACGTTGCGCCCGTGATAAAACCGACCAGCCCCACAAAGCCATGCATGCGCAGCGACCGTAAAGACTTCCCGATAGTTTCTGCGCCACCCACATCCAACGTAGCATCGGCACCTTCGCCACCCGTCAGGCGTAGCACCTCCTCGTCCCACGCGGGATTGGTTTTATAGTTGATCACATCATCGGCACCCAGGGCCTTCAATTTCTCCAGTTTGGCATCGGAGCCCGACGTGGCAATGACGCGCGCGCCCAGCGCCTTGGCAAACTGCAGGGCGAAAATGGAAACGCCACCCGTTCCCTGTGTGAGCACCGTGTGGCCGGCTGTGACCTGGCCTTGCTCGATCAACCCGGTCCATGCCGTGAGCGCCGCGATGGGAAGGGTGGAAGCTTCGACCGTCGTGAGCGAATCGGGGATGCGCACCAACCCATACTCGGGAAAGACGGCGTATTCCGCGAGCGCACCCTGCGTTGCCTGGCCAGCCTGACTTTGCGCCATGGCCACCGTTCGCTTGCCGGCCAGCCATTTCTGGTAATAGTGCACCATCACGCGGTCGCCTTTTTTGAACCGCGTGACCGCACTGCCCACGGTTTCAACGACCCCGGCACCATCCGAAACCGGGATGCGGGGAAGTGCCAACGCGGAATTGTATATCCCTTTGGTGACAGCAAGGTCGATATAGTTCAGGGAGACGGCATCTACTCTGATGAGCACCTCGTCCGGTCCCGGATCCGGTGTCTTGGCTTCTACCAATTGCAGATTTTCGAGACCGAATTTCTTCAGATGAATTGCTTTCATAAAATGTGTTGTTTTATGCAGCAAAACTGAGCCGGCGCCCGTTCATCGGCAAGTATGCACTTTTTGGTAACCTGCGCACCAAAAGGATAGTATTACTGAGTACCAGCGGGAAAAAATTCCAACAATTTTGAAATTTTCCAGGAACAGCCGGGGTTTCGAAAGCATGAAGCCCAACACACTAACCCACAAACATCTCCCAAGCATGAAAACTGAGGTAAAAGAAATGATGATGGAACAGTGTTCCGTAGACTATGCTTTTCAGCGGATCGGCGGCAAATACAAAGGCCGCATCCTTTGGCACCTGAGTCAAAAGACCCGCCGCTACGGAGAGCTTCGAAAAGGCCTCATCGGCATCACACCGAAAATGCTAACGCAGGCTTTGCGCGAGCTCGAAGATGACGGCCTCATCACGCGACACGAATACATCGAGCTCCCGCCACGCGTGGAATATACCCTCACGCCCGACGGACGCGAACTGGTTCCCTTTATTGCGTTGCTCAGTGTGTGGGCAAAAGGTCAGATGCGAAAGCGCGGCGTACCCATCCTCACAAAACACTCGGAGGACATGGACTACTGCGTGTGATCTTGTTTTGATTTCGCCGGGAGGTGCGCAAACACCTCCCGGCGAAAGGATCATTCATATTTCAACGCGTTCACAGGATTCATCCGAGCCGTCTTCAGGCTGTGAAAGGCCACCGTAAAGAAGGAAAAGACCAACGCCATAAGGGCGACGATCACAAACGTGAACACGTTCAGCGACGTTTGATAGGCAAAATTGCCCATCCATTCCTGTATCACGTAGTAAGCCAACGGCACAATGATCACCGCTGCGATGAGGATCAGGTACATCACATCTTTGTATAACAGGAAAATAATGTGCGGCACCGAGGCGCCGTGTACTTTGCGCACACCGATCTCCTTGGTGCGTTGCGTGGCCGTGAAGGCCGACAATCCCAACAATCCCAACAGCGAAATGAACATGCAGATGTACGCCAGGTTGGACAACAACGTGTGCTGGACTTCGTCCTCCTTGTATTGTGCGTTGAAGCGTTCGTCGAGGAAGAAATATTCGTAGGGGTGATTCGGGTCGAATTGTGCCCATTTCTTTTTGATGTAGGCCATGGTCTCGGGCAGGTTCTCGTTCTTCACGCGCAAGTGGAGCCAACCGCCTTCGGTGTCGACCTTTACGATGATCAGCGGCTCTATGGCATTGTGCAGCGAATTGAAATTAAAATCTTTCACCACGCCAATCACGTGGCCATCGGTCTCGCCGTGGAACCATTTCAGCTTTTTGCCGATGGGTCCCTGTTGATTGGTGGAGTCCTTGCCCCAGCCCATCAATTTGACCGCCGCCTCATTGGCAATAAATACATCGCGCACATCCGCCTGGGGCCCGGTCTGAAAATCCCTGCCTTCCACGATGGAGATGCCCATCGTCTTCAGATAGTCTTCGCCTACGAACATGCCCGTGAAGCGTTGTTGTGTCATGCCTTCTTTCGATTCGGCCATCATCACGGAACCGCCGTCTACGTTCATGCCGGGAATGCTATACGATGTGGTCGCGGCGATGATATTCGGGTTTTGAAGAAACTCGTTCTTGATGCCGGTTAGTTGATGCTGCACCAACGTATCGAGAATGGGCAACACCACCACGTTCTCTTTGTTGAATCCCAGTTCGCGCGACCGCATGTAGTCGATCTGATCCTGCATGAAGAGTGTGCACACCACCACAAAGATGGAGATGGCAAACTGCGCGGTGATCAGCACGCGCCGCAGCACATGGCTCGACTTCCGGTTTTTAAAGGCACCTTTCAACGCCATGATCGTGGGAATGCCCGGCAGGTAGAAAGCGGGATACAACCCCGAGATGATCCCGATGCCCAACGCGATGCCTATTGATCCGAACAACAGCAACGGGTTGTTCAGAAAATTTGGCGATAGGCTCTTACCCACCAACGTATTGAACGACGTTCCCTTCAATACAAGAAAAACTAACCCGATGGCCAGTATCAGGGAAAGCATCGACAAGAAAACAGATTCCATCAAAAAGGAAAATACCAGCGCGCGTTTGGACGAGCCCAGTGTCTTTTTCATGGCGATCTCCCCGGCCCGGTTCACCGATTTGGCCGTCGATAAGTTCATGTAGTTGATGCAGGCCAGCACAATGATGAAGATGCCGATGCCGGTGAAAGCATAAAGATAGGCCATGTTGCCATGGGGCTCGTCGCCCTGGAGGGTGGAGTGAAAGTGAATGTCGGCCAACGGTTCGAGAATGGGGGTGTATTTGCCCCCGACCTGGTCGCCGAACGACTTGAAATATTTGGTGTAGATGGCCGGGAACTTGGCCATGAAATCTTTCGGGTTGTAATGGTCGGGCACCAGCAGGTAGGTGTACACATCGGGATTCCAAAATGCTTCCGACTTCACGGAACCATTTTCGATCACCCACTCGCGGTCGATCAATCGCGAGAGCAGGATGTCGAATTTCAAGTGCGTGTTTTCCGGAACGTCTTCGATCACACCGGTCACTTTCCAGGGTGTGTCGCCGATCAGAAGGGTTTTGTCGAGCGGGTTCTCGTCGCCAAAATAGCGCTTGGCCGTCGATTCAGTGACGACCAGCGTCTGCAAATCGCGCAGACACGTCTTCGGATCGCCGGCGATGAATTTGTGCGTGAAGACCTGGAAGTAGGTGGAGTCTGTGCGCACGATATTCTCTTCGTAAAACGCTTTCTCTTCACCGTCTTTGGGTTCGTATTTCACCAGCGTGCGGTCCCAACTGTTGGCGCGCACCACTTCCTGCACTTCGGGAAACTCCGCTTTCAGGATGGCACCCAACTCGCGCGCCGAACGCGAGCTCCGCCCATCCACGCCGGTCGCTTGCAGGTGACCGCCCAGGCGGTAGATGCGCTTGTGGTTGACGTGATACTTATCGTATGAAAGATCGTTTTGCAGGATCAACAATAAAATAATGCTGACGGCAATGCCCAGCGCGAGGCCGAGAATGTTGAGGATGGAGAAGAATTTGTCCTTCAGAAAAACTCTTGCAGAAAACCGGAGTTGATTGCGGATCATATTTTTTTATCAGGTGAGGTTAAAAGGATCATAACATAACATACCTCGCAGGGTTGGGATGGTTACAACGCCGGGATCCGGGAATACCGGCTGGCCACGCGGCCGCCGCCACTGATCTGTGAAGACACCTGCGGGTCGCCTTCATATAAAATGTTGCCGCCACCGATAATTTTTCCCTCCAACGCCTCGCGCACCTGGAGCATCACTTCCCCTCCACCCACAATCAATATGCTGGCCTTTTCCGCCATCAGGTTCAACGCTTCCACCGTGCCTCCGCCACTCACGCGGCCAAAGAGATTTTGCACGCGCGACTTTTCCTCGAATTTTATGCGACCGCCACCGGTAATGCTGGTCTCCAGGTCCTCACCCAGGTTGCCGTCGATGATTTGCACGTTCCCTCCGCCATTTAGGGAAATTTTCCGGAGGACCGGCAATTGGATGCTGATCTCTATACAACCGTCGTCAAAGTTTTTTTCATCCACGTGCACGATGAGGGTCGAGCCGTTGACCGACGTTTTTATTTTGTCGATCCATGCCGCATCGGCTTTGATCGTGATGCCAACAGCCTTCGATTCCCGGATCTGCACCAGGGTCCGGTCGGATGTTTCCAACACGATATTTTCAAACGGTTTGACAGCGCGGGCCTGCTTCACGGGTTGTCCTACAGCTTTTTGAATGCCCTCCGTCAGGTAGAGAAGGGCGATCAGAGCGAGGATTCTGAACAGGGTGGTCATGGGGGTGGTGTTTGTCGCGCGAAGCCGTTCAAGAACAATGCCGGGCCACAAAACCGCGTTTTTCCTTTCCTCATGAGGGTTTCGGGAGTACGCCGCTGGTCAGATTTGAACAGTGGAGTGTACGTTCCCGCCCCTGATCTAACGCACGTCGATGCTGGATTGGGGTGTGATGGGCAGGATCAGATAGAAGGTAGCACCCTTGTTCATCTCGCCGCGGGCATAGATGTAGCCCCCGTGGTTCTCCACGATCTTCCGGGCAATAGCCAACCCGATGCCCGTGCCTTCAAAGTTCCGGCCGTGCAGACGTTGGAAGATGCCAAAGATCTTTTCGCGGTATTCGTTCTCGAACCCGATGCCGTTGTCGCTCACTTCCACGCATGCAAATTGATCCGGGGAAACGCCAAACGTATCTGCCTGCTCACGGGTCACCGGCTTTCGTTCCATGGTGATGACCGGGGGATGAGGGCCCGAGAATTTCAGCGCGTTGCTGATGAGGTTTTGAAATACCTGCCGCATCTGTCCGGGCACGGCATCGATGTAAGGAAGATCGCCGATCCGGACCACCGCCTTCTTGTCGCGAATGGAAACTTCGAGGTCGTCGCAGATCTCCTTCACCAGCGCCTTCAAGTCGGTCGACTCTTTCACGATGCCATTGTTCGACAGTTTGGAGAGCGTCAGCACGTCGTCGATGAGGTACTGCATGCGATTGGAGGCATTGATCATTTTGTCGAAATAGCCGGCTTCGCTCTGTGAGAGTTTGTCGTTGATTTTGGATTGCAACAAATTTCCAAACGCCTGGATCTTGCGCAGTGGTTCCTTCAAGTCATGGGAAGCCACCGAAGCAAATTGCAACAGGTCGAAGTTAGAACGCTCCAGTTGGATGTTGCTTTCCGAGAGCTTTTGAGAGGTGATCTCGAGGTCTTCATAGTTGCGTGCGATGATGTCGGCATCTTTTTTCCGCTTGGTGATATCGGTGTACGTGGTCACCACACCGTCGAGCATTTTCACAACGGTCGTGTCGTACCATTTGTCGGTTGCCTCCTGGTAAAATTCCAATCGCGCAGGTACGCCGGTTTCGACGACGTCCACATACATATCGAAATAGGTCTTGTTCCCGTTGAACATGCGCAACAACTTTTGACCTGCCAAGGCGCCGGGTTTTACATTGAACATTCTCTCTGCCGCTTCGTTCAGCGCCAGGTATTCAAAGTCCACGATCTTTCTTTGCTTGTTGCGAACCGCGCGCTTGGCGGCAATACCGCTGGTGGAACTTTTGAAGATCCCCTGGACGATACTGTCAAGCCGCTTGATCTGCGAAATGTCGATAAAATTGATCACCACGCCATCGATGGTCTTGTCACGCCGCACGTAGGGACTCAGCCGCATGAGATAGAAATGATGATCGGTCGTCTCGATCTCCCGCGTCACCAGCTCGCCGGTGTCGATGACCTTCCGGATGTGAGCGACCATGTCAACGCTTGGGATATTGGTCGTGATGTCTACCAGGGAACGGCCGATGTCGGCATCGATAAAATTGACCATCCGGCGCGAAGACGGGGTGAATTTCCGGATGATCATTTTGCGATCGACCAATATCTGTCCGATGTCGGAGTTGTTGAAATAATTGTTCAGGTCGTCGTTCAATTCATACAGTTCCTGGATCTTCGACTGGTGTTCAGCGCTCACCGTGTGCAGCTCTTCATTCAGCGACTGGAGTTCTTCGTTGGTGCTTTGCAACTCTTCGTTGGTGGAGATCATCTCCTCGTTGTTGGCCTGCATTTCTTCGTTGGCCGTCTCCAATTCTTCGATCACGGCTTGCAGGTTTTCGCGGGTGTCGGTGAGCTCGCGTTCCAGTTCGGTGATGCGTTCCAGGTCGCCAACCATTCCCGGATCGATGGCTTTCATCACCCGGGGTTCTGTATTGTCTTCCTCCAGGATCACCGACAGGAAGGGCTCCTGGAATTCCTTTTGCGTGAGATAGGGCTTCACGATGATATTCACAAAGCGCGGCGACCCTTCGTGATGAACGGCCACGCGCTTCAGCACGCTTTTTTCATTCGACGTCATGGCACGGCGCACGATCACACCCAGGGCCACGGCCAGGTCCGGCGCTACCAGTTTTAGTAAATTGAAATTGAAGGTGTCGTCAGGAAAGTGAAGAAAGGTCTTATAGTTTCCCACGGCTTGCTTCACCTTGAATTCGCGATCGATGACGAGGACCACGATCTTCCGGTCTTCCAGCAGGGTGTCTTTAAAGATCTCGGCCATGTTGGCCACGGGGTTGCGTGCTGCCGGGGTGGAAATAGGAGGAAACACCGTCTTGTCCAGCGGCACCAACATGGTCTCGCCATCGGCCAGGGTCGCCTTGGTAGTACACCGGTAGAGTTTCCATTTCCGGCTCACTTCCAGCAGGACTTCCTTCAACGGCCCGATGTTCTCGCTAGGGCCCAGCATTAAATACCCATCCAGCTTCAGGGCAAAATGAAATTTCTTCAACGCCTTGCGCTGCAACACCGGGTTGATGTAGATGAACATGTTCCGGCAAAGAACGAGGTCGATGTGGCTGAAGGGGTGATCCTTCAAGATGTCGTGGTTGGCAAACACCACATGCTTGCGCAGCTCGGGCGAGACGCGATAGGATTTTCCCTCCTCGATAAAATATTTCTTCAACAACGAAGGCGGCACGTCGCGCGTAATGCTCTCGCCATATACGCCACGCGACGCGGTTTCCAGCGCATCGGCGTCGATGTCGGTAGCGAATATTTTCAGGTTGGAAAACAGCATCCCGGTTTTCTCCATACACTCGCGAAACAGCAACGCCACCGAGTAGGCTTCCTCACCACTGCTACAGGCGGCTACCCAAACTTTTATGGGATCCTCCGGCGACTTCTTCGAAAGAATGTTGGGGATGGCTTGCGTGCGCAAACATTCGAATGCCTCGCCATCGCGAAAAAATTTCGTGACGTTGATCAGGAACTCACGCCCGAGGATTTTTAACTCGTCGTCATTCTCCCGGATATACTGGCGATAGGAGCCCAGGTCAGCCACACCCACTTCCGACATGCGTTTGGCCAGGCGACGGAGCAGCGTGGGGCGCTTGTATTGATTGAAGTCGTGTTTGGTGCTCTTGTGGAGCAGGTCCAGCAATTCGCGTAAACTCTTTTCGTCTTGCCGGTTCATGCTGTGGAAAGATTGCATGAGTGGCTCATCTTTGATGAACTCCAGCATTTCTTCCCCGATCATTTCAGGAGGGAGGATCAAGTCCACATAACCGGTGGCGATGGCACTGTTAGGCATGCCGTCGAAAGCGGCGGTGAGCGGGTCTTGCACGATCACTATTCCCCCATGACGTTTGATGGCCTCGATGCCTTTTGATCCGTCTGTGCCGGTGCCCGAAAGCACGATGCCCACAGCCCGCTCGCCCAGGTCTTCGGCCAGGGAAGTAAAAAAGATATCCACGGCGTTGTTCGGACCGCCTTTCTTTAGTTTCTCTGCCAGGCGAAGCTTTTGGTCGTGGACGGTCATTATTTTCTTGGCAGGGATGACATAGATGCAATCCGGTTCGATCTCGCCACCGTCCTCAGCCTCGCGCACACGCATGGCGGTATGCTTCGACAATAGTTCGGCCATCAGGCTTTTATAGTCGGGCGATAGATGTTGTACCACCACATAAGAAAAGCCTGTATTGGCAGGCAAGTAATCGAACAGGTCATGCAGCGCCTCCATGCCGCCGGCGGAGGCGCCAATGCCGACAATTTTAGGGTCCGGATGTTTTGTTTCCGGGCCCTCCATCATTTTAGCCATATCGGGAGAAGAATTACTCAAAATAAAATTTACATTTGGCTAGGTAAATTTTGTGCCCGTTTTTTATCCCAACCTGCTTTTTGTGAATCCGCTGAAAATACTTTTGGTAGAAGACGATCAGGACGACGTTGAATTAATGGAGGACGTGCTCCGCGAAAAGGGTGTGCCCTTTACCCTGGACGTTGTGAAGCAGGGTGACAAGGTGATTTCTTTTCTCAAAATGGGTAAAAATTTCCCCAACGTTATCCTCCTCGACCTGAACATTCCCAAGCTCCACGGCCGCGACGTGCTGGCCCGACTGAAGGCCGACGACGACCTCCGACACATCCCCGTGGTGATCCTCACCACCTCGTCCACCCCCGCCGAAAAAGAATACTGCCTCAACGCCGGCGCCCATCAATTCCTCACCAAGCCCACCACCGTCGATGGCTTCGATACCAGCATCCGCACGATCCTGTCGGTGGCCACAAAGCCGCTCTGAAGCGCGCCTACTGAATTTAAATAATGCGTATACTTGTAGTACACGCTAATTTCTTTTTTCCCTATGGAAAACTCCGTGATCGTCGCTCGCAACCTGTCGAAAACCTACACTGAGACCGTCCTGAAAAACATCGATCTCACCATCCGGCAAGGGGAGATCATTGGCTACATCGGGCCCAACGGCGCCGGCAAAAGCACGACCATCAAGATCCTGACCGGCATCATTCCCGATTTCGACGGCGAGGTGACGGTGTTGGGGCTGGACATCCGCAAGCAACCCGTGGAGGTGAAGAAACAGATCGGCTACATTCCCGAGAACGCCGCGCTCTACGACACGCTCACGCCGCTGGAGTATTTATATTTCGTTGGGCAGCTTTACAAGATGGACCTGGCCATTGTCGACAAAAAAGCCAAAGAACTGCTGGAGCTTTTCGAACTCAGCGAGCACCTCGACTCGCGCATGACCACGTTCTCCAAAGGCATGCGTCAAAAAGTATTGCTCATCGCCGGCATGATCCACAACCCCGCGCTGCTCTTCCTGGACGAACCGCTGTCGGGGCTGGATGCCAACGCCGTCATCCTGGTGAAGGAAATTCTTTCACAGCTTAAACAGGCGGGCAAAACGATCTTCTACAGTTCGCACCTCATGGATGTGGTCGAAAAAGATTTCCGACCGCATCATCATCATCAACAAAGGCGAGGTGATCGCCAACGGCACGTTTGCCGAGTTGAACGCCCAGGCGACCGGCTCGCTTGAAAAAATATTTACCGACCTGACCGGCAACCGCGAGCACGCCTCTGCCGCCGGCCACTTTATCGATGTATTGAGAAGCTGATCATGGAAAAAGTTCTCCTGACCGTGCTGGACGCCTTCGCCTGGATCTTCCGGTTGCTCGGTGCCGACTATGAGCAAGTGCGGGCCATCGTGGCCATCAAGCTCGTGATGGACAACCGCCGGCAATTGGTCACCTTTCAGAGAAAAGCAAAAGAATCGGGCAACACGTTTTGGCAAACGGTGTTCGTCTACATCATTTTCGGCGTATTTATCGGGTTCCTCCTCAGTGCCATCCCGTCATTCCGCTTTGCCATGACGGTGTTCTTCAGCTACCTCATGGTCATGATCGTGATGACGCTCATCACCGACTTCTCCTCCATCCTGCTCGACACCAGCGACAACACCATCATCCTGCCCCGGCCCGTCGACGGTCGCACGCTCTTTGTGGCGCGCGCCACGCACATCATGCTTTACCTCGGCCAGTTGGCGCTTGGATTATCCATCGTGCCTTGCGTAGTCGTGTTCGTGATGCATGGGTGGGTCGTGCTGCTGGTGTTCTGCGCAGCCATTGTGTTGGCCATTCTCACGGCCGTGTTTGTCACCAACGCCTTCTACCTGCTGGTCATGCAATTTTCCAGCGAAGAAAAGCTGAAGAACATCATCAACTATTTTCAGATCCTTATGGCCGTGGCGGTGATGGGCAGCTACCAGATCCTGCCGCGCATGATGGGAAGACTTACAGGCGATTTTTTCGATTTCACGCTGAGCGCCTGGAGCTTTCTCATTCCACCGCTTTGGATGGCCGGCGCCTTGGAAATGGTGAAGCTCCATCTTTTCGACGGCCTTCACGTGGGGTTGACGGCCTGCGCATTGGTCGTGCCCTTTGCGGGCATGTATGCCGTCAACACTTTTCTCACGCCCATTTTCAACCGGAAGCTCAGCGCACTTAGCGGCGGTGTGGGTGAATCAAAAACAAAAAAAGTGGTCGTTCAAAGCGCAACGCTTCCATCGCGTCGCTGGTTCACGGCCTCGCCTGTGGAGCAGGGCGCTTTCGACGTGATCTCCAAATTGCTCTCGCGCGACAGGAAGATCAAGCTGAAGATCTATCCGGCCTATGGGTATGTGCTCATCCTGGGTTTCATCTTTATTTTCCGCAGCAAAGATTCGCTCGGGTCAACGCTGGCCCATCTCTCGGAATCCAACTATCATTTGGTGCTGATCTACCTCATGTTCATGGTGCAACAGGTGGCGTGTCATGAAATACCCTATTCCGATGACTTCAAGGCAAGCTGGATTTATTTTTCGGCGCCGTTGCAGGCACCGGGCGAGATTTTGAGCGGAACGCTCAAGGCGATTTTTGTGCGGCTGTTTGTTCCGGGCTATGCCGTGATCAGCGTCATCATTCTCTATGTGTGGGGATGGCGCGCGTGGTCCGATTTACTTTTCGGTTTGTTCAACAACATGATCATGGTCCTTTTGCTGGTCACGATCTCCAAACGTTACCTGCCGTTTTCGATGGCCCCCAGCCTGCGCACACAGAGCGGCAACCTGGCGCGCGGCCTTTTGACCGGCCTCATGATCGGGCTGCTGGGCTTGATCCATTACGGGGTTACGTACATGCCGGTGTTGTTGTGGGCGGCCATCCCAGCCCAACTGGTGGTGTTATACTTTGCATACCGCGATTATAAACAAACGTCGTGGGAGCAGCTTACTCTTTGAAGCGGAGCTTGAAGAAAAGAAGGGTGGAAGCCAGCATGAGCGTGCACATGTTGGCAGCGATCACAGGGATGTCGCGTACCAGGATGCCATAGGCCAGCCACAACGCTACGCCCAGGCAAAAAAGTGAAAACATGCCCAAAGACAGGTCTTTTGCCGAACGGCTTTTCCAGGTTTTGATCACCTGGGGAAGAAAGGCTATCGTCGTTAACATTCCTGCAGCAAGTCCAAGAAGTTGTATCGTGTTCATATCGTTTATTTTAGGGCAGACCCATGGTTTCGTTGGCGGGTCGTCCAAGTTATTTAACTCCCAAAGCTACCGAAACGTTGCGGTGATTCGCCTTCCATGTAATTTTATCGACGCTTTAGCCAGGTACAACGATTGCGGAAATTTGAACAGATCGAACGTTGCAGGAGCTGGGTTGGGATGGGCGCCGGCATAGGCCGGGGGTTGATAGCCGGGTTTCGCGCTCCGATCGCTACACGTTGAACGCATTTTGTGTTCCTGTTTACTTCAATAGGTGCAGCAATTATTTTACATTCATCTCGTGATTGTTCGTCAGGCCATCCGGAAAGACGCCGCCGCGCTGGCGGTTTTACTAACGCAACTGGGATACCCATCGCCACAGGAGAACTTGGATTTTGTCCTGGGGAAAATTGAAACGTATAGCGCCGAAACCTACCGGTTGCTCGTCGGCGAAGTAGACGGCGATGTGGTGGGATTTATTTCCCTGCATTGGTTTCAAATCTTTCACTCGCCCGGCAGGATGGGTCGCATCACCGCCTTTTGTGTGCATGAGCGGGTGCGCAGCAAAGGCATCGGTCAATACATACTAACGGAGGCTGAAAAATTTCTGGTTGCCCAGGGATGCACCTCCGTAGAAGTGACCAGCAACCTGCGGCGGCTTCAGACGCATGATTTCTATCTCAAGCACGGCTATGCGGAAACATCGAAGCGGTTTATAAAATCCCTTGTCCCAAAGCAAGGTTAACGGTCTCACCGCCACTCACGCATCAACTTGCCCAGTGTTTTCAATCCCTCCTCGATTTTCGGATTCCACGGCTCGCCATAGCTGATGCGGAAGCAATTTTCGAATCTTCCCTGTGAAGAAAAGATCTGGCCCGGGGCAATGCCGATGTTGTGTTTCAGTGCGCGTTTGTGAAGCTTGTAGGCATTTATTTTTTTATTCATCTCGATCCACAGCGTGAAGCCCCCCTGAGGGCGCGAGATACACGTGTCCTCGGGAAAATATTCGCAGACGGCCTGCACATAACGGAGGGCCTGGGTGTGAAGCGCTTTGCGCAAGTGGCGAAGATGCAACTCGAAACGGCCCTTGCTGAGGAAGTCGGCCACGGCTGCCTGGGCCAGCGTGTTGGTGGAGACGGTGTGCATGCGCTTGAGGCGGATCACTTTGTCTTTGAATTTGCCGGGGATCGTCCAGCCGATGCGGTAGCCCGGGGCCAGCGATTTGGAGAAGGACGCGCAATGCAGCACCAGTCCTTTTTTGTCAAAGCTCTTGCAGGTCTTGGGGCGGGTTTTGCCAAAGTAGAGCTCTCCATAAATATCGTCTTCGATGAGCGGGATCTCTTTTTTGGCCAGCATGTCCACCAACCGTTTCTTGCGGTCGTCGGGCATGCAGCTTCCCAAGGGATTGTTGAAGTTGCTCACCACCAAACAGGCCTTGATGTTGAAGCGCGGGATGGCTTGCTCGAGGTAGTCGATGTCCAAGCCCAACACCGGATCCGTAGGGATCTCCACCACCTTCAATCCATGACTTTGCATCACCTGGAAAATAGCAAAGTAGGTTGGGCTCTCTATCGCGATGGCATCGCCTGGGTTGGTGATGGCCTTGATGCAAAGCGACAAGGCTTCCACGCAACCGGCCGTTACCACGATGTCGTTCTCGCTGGGTGTGCCTCCCCAATTAAATGCTTGTCGCGCAATTTGTTTTCGCAGGGCCACGTTGCCCTGGATGTGTTCGTAGTGCAGGCAACTTGTTTTCGATTCGCGCAGCACGTGGGTCACCGCCTTGTTGAGCTTCGCCGTGGGCAGCAACTCGATGGCCGGTGCCGCCATGGAAAAATTCAGGAGGGTGCGAGAATTGAGGTCGACGTAGACGCTATTGATCATGTCGTCGATGGTGACGGGTAGCGCGTCGTCAGGCGGTTCGCTGGTGCGGGGCAGGTCGAGCACATGCTCGGGTGAATATTTTACATAATAGCCGGATTGGGGCCGCGCTTCCACCAGCCCTTTGCTTTCCAATAAATAGTAGGCCTGGAACGCCGTGCTCAGGCTAATGCCCTGTTCTTTGCTGAGGGCGCGCACCGACAACAGTTTGTCGCCGACCTTCAGCACATTTTTTTCAATAAGCGCTTCAATGCGCTCGGCCACGGCATTGTATTTATGATCCGGCTTTGGCAACACGTCGTTCATGAGCAGTTTCTTTAGTAAGCGAAGGCCATACGAACTGATATGGTCAAAAGTACTAAAACTCCAACTGTTATGAACGAAGGGAGACGGACAAAAGATTTGCGATCCCACAAAAAAAATGGGAATCGCCTACCGTTTTCACGATAAGGATTCCCTCTCCCTGTGTACCTAAAACTAGAGATTCTTAGATTATCGGCCGATGCGTTTAACACCCTTCGAGATCACCCACGAAGGCGTTCCTGTCGAAGCCACGTTGCCTTTGGCCATCATGCTTTCGCGCGATGCTTTGGTGGCTCGCTTGGAAACAACCCAGTGTGCATCCAATGATTTCGCACGGATATGCGATTGGCGCAGGCTGGGGTCGCTCAGGCTTTGCTGATTGGCTACTTTTTGCACGTCCTTCGAGATGGGCCACGCCGGGTCGGTGCCCGTTTGTGCGTTGGCGAAGGAAATACTTGTCACCATGAGGGCCACCAGGGCCATGGTCTTCGTCCACACGTTCAGTCGCTTTTTCATAACGCAGTTTGTTTGCTGTTTTACAAATAAACGGCGCGAGGGCAAAGGCCTGCCTCAGGAAAAGTACCATTTGGGCCCTATGATTTTTACGGAAACGCGTCTCGGGGTTTACCCTGAGTCAGGAAAGGATCTTCATTTCTATGGCCTTGCGGATCAGCTCGGCGGTGTTGTTCACTTTCATTTTCTTCAACATGTTGATGCGGTGCGACTCCACCGTGCGGATGCTGATGCCCAACAGGTCGGCGATCTGTTTGGTACTCTTGCCCTGGGCTACCAACTCCAACACCTCTTTTTCACGGGGTGTGATGTCGCCCACTTCGGGGAGTTCGGGGCGGGCCACGGAATCGGCCAGGATGGACGTGATGAGGGGGCTGAAATATTTGCCGCCGTGAAATACCACCAGGATGGCCTTTTCCAGCTCGGGTCCCTCGATGCTTTTCAGCAGGTAGCCTTCGGCGCCGGTTTTCAGAGCGTTCATGATGTACTCGCGTTCCTCGTGCATGGTCAGCACGATGCATTTGATGGCGGGGTATTGCTTTTTCACTTTCTGCAAAGCCTCCAGGCCATTCATGCCGGGCATGCTGATATCGGTCAGGATCATGTCGGGCGACAGCTCGTCGGTGAGGGTGAGCAGGTCGGTGCCATTTTCGGCTTCACCCACGATTTCGAAGTGCTCGTTTTTAACAAGCATGGATTTGAATCCCGCGCGGATCAGCGGGTGGTCGTCGGCTAGCAGCAATCGGATCTTATTCATACAAGTGAAATCAAGTCTACGAAGGTAGCTAAAGATTAGACAACCGGAATGTGCACTTCCACGACCGTGCCCTCGCCAGGGGAGGAATGGATCTCGGCGCTGCCGTCGAGCAGCTTTGCCCGTTCTTTGATGTTGCGCAGGCCCTGGCCGCCCTGTTGGCCCGCGGCGCGCATGTCAAAGCCTTTGCCGTCGTCTTCCAGCAGCATGTAGACCTCGTCTTCGTTGTCGAGCAGGTGCAGGTTCACGTGGGTGGCCTCGGCGTGTTTCACCACATTGTTGAGGCCTTCCTGGGCGATGCGGAACAGGGCGATGTTCACTTCAAAATTGAGGGAGTGCTCGAACTCTTTGACATAGCGGAAGTCGATGGTGAACGTTGCATATTTTCTCACCGTGTCGCACAGTCCTTTCAAGGCCGCCTCCAGGCCAAAGTCCACGAGCGCCTGCGGCATCACGTTGTAGGAAATGCGCTTCACTTCGGCAATGGTGTCGTTGATGTGGCCTTTGATCTCTTCCTTCCAGACCGTGTTGCCCTCCAGGGCGTCCACACGCATGCGGATGGCGGTGAGCAACTGGCCTACGCCATCGTGCAATTCTTTGATGATGCGTCGGCGCTCGTTCTCCTGGCCTTCCAGCAAGGTGGCGGCGCGTTCGCGGGCGCTTTTCAATTCGCG
This sequence comes from Chryseolinea soli, assembly GCF_003589925.1. Classification (NCBI taxonomy): domain Bacteria; kingdom Pseudomonadati; phylum Bacteroidota; class Cytophagia; order Cytophagales; family Fulvivirgaceae; genus Chryseolinea; species Chryseolinea soli. Next base: position 1,347,004 of record NZ_CP032382.1, read on the forward strand.
CTCGTTCATACCGCGCAAGGCGTCGCGCATGTGGATGAGGGCCAGGCCCAAGGTGTCTTTGTCGCTGAGTGTGGTGAACGATGTATTGAAATTTCCAGAGCCGATCTCTTTCGCAAACGTGGTGGTGCGCTCCAGCCCTTCCGTGAGCTGGTAGATCGCGTTCGCCATTTGTCCCATCTCGTCCGACGATGTGATGCGCCGGTTCCCCGAAGGGATCATGCCTTTGGAGAGCGTGACAATGATCTCCCGCAATTGCAGGATGGGTTGCGCGATGGCGTTGGAGACAAAATAAGTGACGACCAGGATAAAGAGCAGGACGATAAGCGTGATCGCGATAAGATAATTGCGCAGCCGTATGATCGGCTCCATGGCCTCGCTCAGGTCGATCTCCGAAATGATGGCCCAGGTGAGTCCCGGCACGTCGGCCACGCGATACACGCTCAGGGCGCGCTCGCCGCGATAGTCCGTCACGATGCCCCGGCCCGACAAATCTTTGAACGAGTTCCGCGCAGCATCGGTCTCCACGCGCACCGATCCGGGCGGCGCATTCAGCAGGAAGCGCGACGTAGAACGCATCACGTAGTCGTCGCCCACGATATAGGACTCGCCGGTGCTGCCCATGCCGGTGGTCTCCAGCAAAATGCGCTGGATCTTTTCGAAGTTCTCCTGCACCAGCACGATGCCCGCCCGTTTCTGGTCTTCCATGATGGGCACATAGTAAAAAAGAAAAGTTTGTTTGTCGCCAATGGCCGGGGAGGCGTCGATGATCCAGAGGCGGTTGGGTTCTTTGGCCACCACGGTTTCGACGCGTTGCATGAGGCCGTCGGGATACATGGCGCTGTCGGTGCTGAAGAGTTGTGTGTGGTCGGCGTCGAAGAGGTGGAGGTTGCGAAAGTTGTAGAGACGGCAGATGTTGTAGAGGTCGGACAGGTCGTGATCGCCTTCGGTTTTTTTCTCCTGGATCAAACGCTGGCGTACGTGCAGGAATTTGTCTTCCAGTGAAAGCGCTTCCAGGTTTTGTTGCGACCGGAAGAAATGGTTCTCGATGAGCTCCTTCTTTAAAATGTTGATGGACGACAACTGGTCGAGCGTGCGTTGAATAAGGATCTCGCCCACCAACACATACACAATGGCCGACAACATGACGATGGCCAGCAAGCCGATGATGGTATGCGAAAAGAACAGTTTCTTGAAAATGTTCAGATTCCTCATTCGCGCGGGGTGAATCGCTTTGCAAAAGAACGGTATCCTTTCCGACAAAAAAAATGTAGCGGCGAAACCTCACCGCTACATTCTTATTCTAAACGTGTTTCACCGTGAATTACTTCACGAGCTCCATGTCTTTGATGCCGTCGAATTTCGGTTGGATCACCCAGTTGCCCGATGCATCGATCATGCCCCAGAGCTCGTCTTTTTTGGCAGCGGCATAGCCGTTCACAAAATCGCGGGAGCCGTCAAACTGGGGTTCGATGACCCACTCGCCCTTGGTGTTGAAGAAGCCGAACTTGCCGTTCTTGCGGCCTTGGGCCAAGCCGTTGGAGAAGTCTCCCCATAAGTCGGTGTCGGGCACCTTGAGCACATTGCCGGAGGTGCTCACGTAGGCCCAGCCGCCGGCATCCTTTACGCGCGCCATGCCGCTTTTGGGATCGAAATCTTTGCCGGTGTCAAACGTCGGCTTTATGACCCAGTCGCCTTTGGTGTTGATGTAGCCCACTTTTTTGTCGGCTGTCTTTGCCCACGCCAGGCCACCCCGGAAGTAGCCCACGCTTTCGAATTGGGGCGCGATGGCGATCTTTCCGTCGGTGCCGAGGAAACCTGCTTTCTTGTCGGCGGTTCTGCAGGGGGCCAATTTTTCGGAGAAGGTCTTCACGTCGGTGATGCTGGCGTCTACCGGTGTTTCTTCACCTTTGGTGTTGAGGATAAAATATTTGTCGCCCACTTTCACGGGCACAAAACCCCCGTTGAAGTCGGTCACGTTATCGTATTTGGCGGGGATGGCCACCTTGCCTTGGGTGTTCAGGAAGCCCCATTTTTCACCGTCCTTGACGGGCACCAGTCCGTCGGCAAAACCTTTGAGGTCGAAGCCAAAGCCGTCTATGAGTTTAAACTTCTTGAGCTCGGTCGGCAGCTTTTCGCCTTTGGTGTTGATGAAAAAATATTGCCGGTTGTCAGTGTCGTAAATGGGTGCCCAGCCATCGGCTGAAAACTGGTAGCATTTTTCATATTGCGCGGGGATGATGAGGTCGCCTTTCAGATCGGCGTATCCCCATTTCTTGCCACCGGCCGGCTTTACTTGTGTGACCAGTGTTTGCGCGAAGGCTGTGACCGACAGGGCGACCGCAACCAAGACACTAAAGAAAGACTTCATTTTCATAAGGGGTAGTTTTTTAAACAATGTACAAATTTTAGGGTAAGCTTTATCGCGAGAGTGTACGGAAATTCATGTTCCGGGGATGAAGATTTTATGAAAATAACGGGGTATCTCCATAAAATTTGCCGGACGCTCAAATGTTGGAGATGAATGTTATCTTGTCGGAACAATGGCTTGTACCGAAATCTTAATTCTTCATGACGCATCGTTTTAGAGTGACCGCCACCTGCCCTCCGTTTTATTGTCCCTGCTCGCCCTCGCGCTTCTGTTGACGCCAGGTTGTTCCACCCGCAAAAGGGAAGCAAAAGAAGAACAGATCCGCATTGAAAGTCCGGCCGAAATCAAGGCTGACTCCAATCTTGTGAACGCCATACAAGGCAATATGGCCCCCGGCCAGATTGCCACAACACCCCAGGAGGTCTTGCTGACCGGGCTCGACCAACACCGATTGGTGACGATCTATAAAGAACGGCGTGCCGTCGCGGCAAAGGGCTACAATAGCGATGATTATCTCTACGGAAAACGCTCGTATGACTATGAAAGCGATCGCGAAGAACATTATATGCCGGGGCTGGATCTGCTCTATGGCTACAACCTGCTGAACATCGCCCACTACGATTTGAAAACAGAGACGTTGAACCCGCTGTTCGAACAACCCGTGCTGATCAAGTCGTTATATTATCCTTCGTTCATCCAGGATTCATTGTACGAGAAACCCATCACGCGGGACTACTATCTCCTTTCTGTGTACGATGCCGACACCAACCAGGACACGCTCATCAATCGCAGGGACCTGCGCCGGTTTTATTACTTCGATGCTACGGGCAAGGAAAAAATTCAACTGCTTCCTTCCGACCATTCGGCGGTGCGTTCGCAATACGATCCGAAAAATGATGTGATGTATATTTTTGCGCGGCAGGATGCCGACCACGATGGTAGTGCCAAATCAAAAGAGCCGTTGCACATTTTTTGGGTTAGCTTGAAGACGCCGCGGGTTGCAAAACGATTATACTGATCTCTCGTTATGAAACACCTTGAACGATTGTCAATCGTCGGACTTATCGCGGGAGTCTATCAAGCTAATGCTACCTCCAATATGAGGCTTGGCGTTCATATCGTCATGATCATCTTACCGGTTTGGTTCCTGCTTATTACTTTCTATTTGCTCATGGGCCCATTTTATCTCAATGCCCTTTCTCCAAATGCCATTTTTAAAAAGTCAACTTATGATCAAATTTCCGCTTGGCGCATGACAGGTGCCTACCTCGCATGTATGACGATTGCTTTCATGCTCCTATCGATGCTTCGCATCTTCTGGCATGAAGGCGGACGTCAGTGGTTACTTGCTAGTGCGCTGGTGGCGCTCTTGATCCTGGTGACGACGACGATTCAGTATTTGCGAAAAAAGGACACATTTTACCTCGGCATCGCCGTCCGGATGGCCTTACTGGTCGTGACTACGTACGTTATCTTGCGAAGATAAATGCGCCAATGCGTCCTTTTGATTTTCCAAAGTTTTTAAATTATTTTCTAACTTAACCCGCTCTTCACAGTTTATTCATCCTGGATCCACAGCAAGGATTTGTGATGGAATGTTCCGATTCATTTACTATTTTTTCGCATGCGTTACGTTTCCGGCATTTTATATTTAGCGGCTACCGATCTCTCCAACTACCTCGGCTGCAAACACCTGTCGCAACTCGATCGCGCCGTCGCCAACAAGGATTTGGCAAAGCCCGATTGGTTCGACCCTGCTTTGGCCGTGTTGGCCAAACGTGGCGAGCAACATGAAGCGGCCTACGTGGAACACCTGCGCCAAAAGGGACTCACCCTCGTTGACCTGAAAAACAAACCGACGGAAGAAACCGTGAAGGCGATGGCCGCGGGTGTGGATGTGATCACGCAAGCGACACTATCGGAAGGCGTCTGGACCGGTAATGCCGATATTCTTTTAAAAATTCCCGGCACCAGCCGGTTTGGCGACTGGTCGTATGAGGTGCAGGACACCAAGCTCTCTCAAAACACCCGCGCCGCCACCATCCTGCAACTGTGTCTCTATACGGACTTGCTAGAGCGGTTGCAGGGTCACACACCGTGGAAAATGTATGTGGTGAAACCCGGAGATGATTTCCCTACCGACGAATTTTTGTTTACCGACTTCCGGGCCTACTATGCGTTGATCCGTAAAAATTTTGAAACGGTCATGCTCGGCCCCGCATTAAACATCTATCCCGATCCCGTAGCGCACTGCGCCATTTGTCGCTGGTGGAAACACTGCGACACCCGCCGCCACGACGACGATCACCTGTCGCTTATCGCCGGCATCCGCACCGCCCACCGCCAGGAGTTGCAGCATCAACAGATCGACACCCTGGAACAATTTGCACAATTGACTCTACCCCTTCCCGAAAAACCAAAGCGCGGAAACGCCGAGGCGTATGTTTCGTTGCACGATCAAGCGCGCATTCAATGGGAAGGACGCGTACAAGACAAACTCCTTTACAAAACACTGGCACCCGAGCCGGGCCGGGGCTTCTTTCGTCTGCCCGAACCCGACAAAGGCGATGTATATTTTGACATTGAAGGCGATCCCTTCTTCGGCAGCGGCGGCCTGGAATATTTGTTGGGCTATGCCTTCCAGGACGACACCGGAACGTTGACCTACCGCGCACATTGGGCGATGGACGTTGTGACCGAGAAGAAGATCTTTGAACAATTCATCGACGTGATCATGGATCGCTGGCGGCGCTATCCCAACTTCTATGTCTATCACTATGGCATTTACGAACCCGGCGCCATGAAACGCCTGGCCAACCGCCACAGCACACGTGCCGACGAAGTAGACCAATTGCTGCGGGCAGAACGGTTTATCGATCTCCACATGGTGATCCGCGAGAGCCTCAAAGCCAGCGTGGAGCACTATTCTCTGAAAGACCTGGAAAAATTCACAATCTATCAACGCCAGATCGAACTACCCACCGCCGGTGCTTGCCGCCGCGCATTGGAACGCGCTCTGGAACTCAACGAAGTGCCCTCGCTTTCAAACGACATCCGGGAAGTGGTGGAGCGCTACAACGAAGACGACTGCCGTGCCACGCAAGCCCTGCACCTGTGGCTCGAAGCACGACGAAGCGAATTGATTGCTTCCGGCATTTCCATCGTCCGTCCCGAATCAAAGACGGGCGAGGCCAGCGATAATGTGCGCGACATCCAGACACGGGCGCTGGCACTTTTCAAAGGCCTAACGGCCAAGCTACCGGAAGACCGCGAAACCTGGACGGACATACACAAAGGGAAATGGCTGCTGGCCCACCTGATCGACTACTTCCGGCGCGAAGACAAAAGCGCGTGGTGGGATTATTTCCGCGTGCACGAAATGGACCGCGAGGCCTTGCTGGAAGAGCGAAAAGGCCTTGCAGGGTTGGAGTATATCGGCCCCGTGATCACACCCGCTAAAACCAAGGTGCCCGTGCACCGCTACAGCTATCCCCCGCAAGAGGTGAGCATGGATGAGGACGACGAGTTGCATGAAGTGAAGGGCGCCAAGATCGGCAGCGTGTATGCCATCCATTTGAGCCGTTACACCATCGACATCAAGAAGACCGCGAAGACTGCCGACCGGCACCCGCAAGCCGTGCACGTGATGGAACGCATCGACCCCGGCGCGCTCGTCACCTCCATTATGGACCTGGCCAACGACATCATCGAAGACGGTCTCGACAACGACTGGCCGCATCGCGCCGCCAAACACCTGCTGTTAAAGAAAAAGCCACGACTGTTAACGCCCATCGACGGACCGCTGCTCTCGCCACAAGAAGATCCGGGGCAAGGGGCCATACGACTGGCGTTGCAATTAGATAAAAGTGTGCTTGCCATCCAGGGACCCCCGGGCACCGGCAAAACCCACACCGGCGCCGACATGATCCTGGCCCTCGTGCGCGCCGGAAAAAAAGTCGGGGTCACGGCCGTGGGACACAAGGTGATCCGCAACTTGCTGGAGAAAGTATTGGAACATGCTGCAAAGCAAAATCTCTCCGTGAGCTGCGTTCACAAAGTGACGGACAAAAGCGAAACCCCTACGGCGGGCATCACCGAGGTAACAAAAACGGAAGAAGCTATTCAAGCCTTAGGCCAGGGAAAAATTGTCGGTGGAACGGCATGGCTATGGGCCGACAAGAAAGCTGCCGGCACATTGGATTATTTATTTGTGGACGAAGCCGGGCAGATGTCACTCAGCCAGGTGTTGGCCGCAACGCCCTCGGCACATAATCTTATTCTGCTTGGCGATCCGCAGCAATTGGAACAACCCCAACGCGGCGCCCACCCTGAAGGCAGCGACGTGGCCGCGCTCACCTACCTGCTGGATGGCCACCAAACCATTCCCGACGACCGCGGTATTTTTCTGGGCATCACACGACGCCTGCATCCCAACCTGTGCACCTTCACCTCCGAACTCTTTTACGAGAGTCGCTTGAAATCGCTCCCCGGGTTGGAGAACCAACAGATCCATGGTCCCGTACCGTTCACGGGTGGCGGACTGTATTATGTCCCCGTCGAGCATGAAGGCTGTCAAAGCCGGTCGGACGAAGAGATCGCAGTCATCACGAACATCGTGGAAACATTAACGAGTCGTGGCGCGACCTGGACCGATGCAGAAGGTGTGGTGTCGCCGCTTACGAAAAATGATATTCTTATCGTCGCGCCTTACAACGCGCAGGTTAGCGGGCTGCGTGAAAAATTACCCGATGTGAGAACGGGTACGGTCGACAAGTTCCAGGGGCAGCAGGCGCCCGTGGTGATCTATTCCATGACCGCGTCGTCGACGGAAGATGCGCCGCGGGGGATGAGCTTTCTTTACAATCCCAATCGCCTCAATGTGGCGACCAGTCGCGCGAAGTGCATTTGCATTTTGGTGGCCTCCCCCCGGTTGCTGGAACCTGAATGTCATACCATCGACCAGATGAAATGGGCCAATGCGTTGTGCCGGTTTGGGGAGATGGCCACGCGGGTGGAGTTGTAGGTCTTTAATCTCTTTTTATTTAATTTTCATTATAAATCATCACCAAAAAAGATCAACACCATGGGCCTCTGGGATAAACTTAAAAATGAACTCATCGACATCATTGAGTGGAAAGACGACACCAACAACACGATGGTGTGGCGTTTTCCGCGCTACCAGGATGAAATCAAGAATGGAGCACAGCTCACCGTGCGCGAGAGCCAGGTGGCGGTGTTTGTAAACGAAGGCCAGATCGCCGATGTGTTCAAGCCCGGCCGATACGAGCTCACCACCCAAAACATGCCCATCCTGACCACGCTGCGCGGATGGAAATATGGCTTCAACAGCCCGTTCAAGGTGGACATCTTCTTTGTGAACACGAAGAACTTTACCGACAACAAGTGGGGCACCAAAAACCCCATCATGTTGCGCGACGCCGAGTTCGGCCCCATCCGCCTGCGGGCTTTTGGCTCGTTTGCCATCAAGGTGACCGACGCCGGAAAATTCATCAAAGAGATCGCCGGCACGCAGGCCCACTTCACCACCGACGAGGTGACGGAGCAACTGCGCAACCTGGTGGTGACACGCTTTTCGGATGCCATCGGCGAAAGCAAAATACCCGTGCTGGATCTGGCCGCGAACTATGATGAACTTTCGAAATTCATCAGCGGCAAGATCAATCCCGAGTTTGGCGAATACGGTTTGGAAGTGACCAAGTTCCTGGTGGAAAACATTTCGCTTCCCACGGAAGTGGAACAAGCCCTGGACAAACGGAGCAGCATGGGCATCTTGGGCAACCTCAACCAATACGCTCAGTTTCAAGCCGCCAATGCCATGGAAGCCGCTGCCAAAAATCCCGGTGGCGATGCCGGCGCAGGCATCGGCATGGGCATGGGCTTTGCCATGGCCCAACAAATGGGACAAGCTTTCAACGCGCAAAATCAACAATCGCCGCAAGGTCCCCCACCCCTTCCGGGTAGCGTTCAATATTTTGTGGCCGTCAATGGCCAGCAGCAAGGCCCGTTCAACCTCGCCGCCCTGCAACAAATGACCCAGCAAGGCTCACTAACCCGCGAGACCCTGGTGTGGAAGCAAGGCATGGCCGGCTGGACAAAAGCAAGCGACGCTCCCGACTTAGGAAGTCTGTTTGGCGCAATTCCCCCGCCGCTACCCCCTCAATAAATAAAAAATATAGTCTCATCCGTTTCCCTGGCGTCCTGTTGGATGACGCCTTGGAGGGCTGAAAATGCGATCACAAAAAATGAGTCTTTTCCATGAGTGATTTTACGGAAGCCACCAAGGCAGTAAGCAACGAGTTGGCCTGTTCAGGGTGCGGTGCCATTTTGAAATTCAAGCCGGGGACACTCAACCTGGTCTGCGAATATTGCGGGGCACAAAACCCCATCACACAACCGGATGTAAAAAATGAAATCGAGGAGATCGGTCTCGACGATTTCCTTGCCCGCAATTTCAACAACGAAGAAAAGATCGAAGTGGCCACCGTGAAATGCGAAAGCTGTGGGGCCACGTCCACCCTGGACCCGAGGATCAGTTCGGATAAATGTCCGTTTTGCGCGGCCACGCTGGTCGTGAAAAGCGGTACCACTTCCACGCTACACAAGCCACAGTATGTGCTGCCGTTCGGGATCGACATCCAGAAGGCGTCTGCCAATTTCAAAAGCTGGATGAACCGGTTGTGGTTTGCACCCAATGATTTGAAAAAGTATGCCGACAGTGCCGATAAACTCAACGGCATGTATCTTCCCTTCTGGACCTTCGACTGCAATACGTCCTCCAGCTATACCGGCCAGCGCGGCGAAGATTATTATGTGAACGAATCCTATACCACCACCGAAAACGGGAAGACCGTGACCCGAACACGGCAGGTAATCAAGACGCGATGGTATCCTGCGTCGGGTAACGTGAGCAACAGCTTCGACGACCTGCTGATCGAAGCCACCCGATCGCTCAACAAAGGCAAGCTTCGGGCGCTCGAGCCTTGGGATCTGAAAAACCTGCTCGCCTACAACGACAAATTTCTTAGTGGTTTTCGCACCGAAACCTATGCGGTCGATGTGAAGCAGGGTTACACGGAAGCCAAGCAACGGATGGAGCCCGAAATACGCTCCACCATTTGCCGCGACATTGGTGGCGACCGGCAGATGATCCATTACGTGAACACCACCTATCGCAATCCAACCTTTAAACACATTTTGTTGCCGGTGTGGATCAGTGCCTATCGTTACAATAACAAAGTATACCAATTCCTGGTGAATGCCCGGACCGGCGAGGTGCAAGGGGAGCGTCCGTATAGCGCCGTGAAAATTGCGTTGGCTGTGATCGGTGGGTTGTTGCTGGCCATCGTTCTTTATAGTCTATTTGGCAAATCACAATAACCTGGCTATTCCAGCGCTTAAAGAAAGAAGACAAACATTATTTCAATATGGGAACCTGGGGACATGGAAATTTCGAGAACGACAGCGCGTTGGACTGGGTCGGCGATTTTGAAGAAAAGCCACACAAAGACTTCCTGGAAAAAAGCATCCGGGCCGTCCTGATCCCCAACTACATCGATGCTCACGATGCCAGCGTTGCCCTGGCCGCGCTGGAAGTTGTGGCCTGGGCAAACGGAAAGCCCGCAAAAGATTTCCCCAACCTGAACATCGGGCTTAAACCCGACGACCTGCGTCCGAAATTTGACAAAGATTTTTATGCTGCCTGCAACAAGGCCGTTGACACGGTGATGCGGCCAACAAACAATGAAATTATGGAACTCTGGGAAGAGTCGGGCGAGCTGGACGAGTGGCGGAAAGTGCTGGAAGATCTAAGAAAAAGAATACAGGAATAGGGTGAGACCGGTCGCGGGTTAGCCTTGGTTTACAAAAAACGACATACCGCGATTCTTTTTTGTAAAGAATAGTGCTACATTTTTTGAGTTTTCCAAAACTATTTTCAATATCGCGTGGCGTCCGGTATAGCGTGTTCCATGAAAAAATAGGATATTACGGTAGTATCGCAAACATTTGTGTTAGAACGCGTGTTCATTTAAGAAATAGCATTATGGAAGGAAAAAAACTAAGCCGGGAAGACCTCATCGAATTAGCCCGAAAAATTATCAACGCCGATACCGAGACGGAAGAAGAGGATGATGAGTTGATCGAGCTTTTTTTGAAGAGCGTTCCTGATCCCAATGCCAGCGACTATTTTTTTGCCGAAGAATACGACGGCCTCACCCCCGAACAAATTGTCGACAAAGCCCTGGCCTACAAGCCTTGACTTTGCTTTCCCGTTAGGGTTAGCCTTTGTCCGCCCGCTTAGCATCGCATACCGCGGACCGATTCCATCCAAAAATCATCGCTTTGTAATCATCTCCTCCTTCGCAGCCCACAGGCCAATGTCCTGCTTGCTGAGCGCAGCCGCCATGAGGTCGGGAAACTTATCGGGCGTGCAGGCAAATACCGGGATGCCGAGAGTGGCCATGTAGGTGGCATTTTGGTGATCATAGCCCGGCGCACCATCGTCGTTCAACGCCAGCAAGACAATGACTTGCACACCGGCCTCGGTTAACGCCTTGGCGCGCTTGCGCATCTCTTCGGGATTTCCCCCTTCATATAAATCGGTGATCAGCACCAGTACCGTATCCGTTGGTCGCTGAATGATCTGCTGACAATACGTGAGCGCGCGATTGATATCCGTGCCTCCACCCAGCTGAACGCCAAAAAGAAGTTCCACCGGGTCGGTAAGTTCTTCGGTGAGGTCGGCCACGTTCGTATCGAACACGACCATTTTGGTTTGGATGGCCGGGATAGACGCCATCACCGCGCCGAAGATGCCGGAGTAGATCACCGACGTACCCATACTGCCGCTCTGATCCAAACAAAGCACCACATCCTTCAACGAACGCCGGCGTTTGCCATAGCCGATGCGCACCTCGGGAACAATAGTTTTATAATCGGGTTGATAATGTTTTAAGTTCTTGAGAATGGTAGCGTGCCAGTTGATCTCGTTGTGACGCGGCCGCCGGTTGCGTGTGGACCGGTTCAGACTGCCCGCTACCGCTTGCTGCATGGGTTGTGCCAGCTTCTTCATGAGCTCCTCCACCACTTTGCGCACGACCTGTCGCGCCGTGTCTTTGGTCTTGGATGGAATGACACGACTCAGGGTCATCAGTGTGGCGACGAGGTGAACATCGGCTTCTACGTTCTCCAGCATTTCTTTTTCGAGCAGCATCGATGTGAGGTCGAGTCGCTTCAGGGCATCTTGTTGCATCACCTTCACCACCGTGTTGGGAAAGTAGGTGCGAATGTCACCCAGCCAGCGGCTCACGTTTGGCGAAGAAGCGCCCAGGCCACCTTTCTTTTCGGCGTCGTATAAAGCTTCCAATGTTTTGTCGATCTGGAGGTCGATGTTCTGTAAAGAATAATCGGTGCCGTCATTCTGACCGCCGCCCAAGATCATGCGCCATTTGCGCAAGTGTTGTTGTTCTTCGTTCGAGTTGAGTTCGCTCATACGATGTTCGCTTCAGGCGTGATGGGTGTTGGCGCACCCGGTTTATTTTTCAATCCCAAAAGTTGCATCACCACCGGCAACGATGCGATGCCGCGTTCGTGATCGACCGCGTCCTCACCTGATGCATTTGCCGTCACATGCCCGCTGCCGGGTCGTTTGGCCTTCTCTCCGATCTTTCGTCGTTCGGCGTGTGTGAATTGGGAAAAGGTTCGTCGCAGGAGGGGAAGGAGCGCAATAAAATCCTCTTCGCGAATGCCCCGCACCCAGTCGTTCACTAGGGTCCAGAGCCGTTCGTCCAGCAACAGGATCGTGCCACTGCCTTTCAAAAATCCTTCCATCCAAGATGCTGCAACGGATGGGGTACCGGCCAATGTCAAGGCAAAATGAAAGCGGTCGGCCAGCACATTTCCCTCCATCACTTTTGCATCGGCCAGCAGCCGGGTGCTGTAGCCGGCGACGAGCGGTGCGGTGTTGACGTTGTCGCAAATGACTCTTAGGGTTTCATGCCACTCCTCGCGTTGCTCGGCTTGGTTCAGGAGGGCGATCGATTCACTGAGTTGATAGAGATGTTCCGTTATCTTTTGCGCGGCGTCGTCATCCACGGCGACACACGCGGGCGGGAGACTTACACAGATGCGGGCGATCATGGAGTTCACGATGCCGAGGAGCATGGTCTCGTCCGTCTGGCGAACGTTGCCATAGCGCGACACCGACACCAGCGAGGGCAGCACTTCTAATAATTGCATCACATCGCCCGTGGCGGCCGCCAGGTTGTTGATGCTATTGATCAGAGTCTCTGCTGCTTCGGGTAAATCGGAAGGGATCACTTTTGCCAACAGGTCACACACCTGCCCCAGGCTGGTGGCCTCTTGTGCTTCGTGGGCAACGTAGTGGATCACGGCCTCTTCCAGGGTGTTGCCCCAGCTGCCTTTTTCTATTATTAATATAGAATACTCCGGTTCCCAACGCAGTTGCCACTGCTCCTTGAAAGTTCCTTTGCCCCGTACGTGGGCTAGATGACCCCACGTCACGCCCAACAATTGGAGGCGGTGTAAAAATATGCTTCGTTCCAGGTGAAGTTCTTCGCGCAGGTCGAGCAGCAGATCTTTGTTGCCGGCTTCGGCGGGCAGGCGCAGTTTTTTCTGCGTCCGTTCCACATCCTGCAACAAGGGCGGCTTGGGGATCTCGGCCGGCACGGCGCCGATGGTGTCACTCACGATCAGCGCGTCGCGGATCAGCTCCAACAAAATGTCGTCGCCGTTGCAAAGTACCGCCAGCGTGGCTTCGTTCAACTCCGCCAACCCCGACTTGCTGATGCCCCGCAGCGACGACAACGCTTCGGCCAAGCGGACGGCCTCGATGATGTGCGCTACCGAAGTATCCATCTCGTGATTTCGAAACACTTGCGCCACTTTTGCCATCCACTGCACGCCGTTGTCGAGCGGATAGTGCCAAAGGTGGCTATACCATCCTGGCGAGTTGATGCCGGCGCCATAGCCGCTGGCGTAGGTGAGGCGATTATAGGTCCACGGGATCCACGTCGTTTCCACTTTCACTTTGGCAAGACCCTTGAGCAGATCGGCATCTTCTTTTGCTTTGGGCATGTCGGTCAACGCCGGGGCATGCCAGGCACCACAAATCACGACGATGTTTGCAAAACCATCTTTCTCCGCCTGGCGGATCATCTTGCGCATGTGCGCCTCGCGAAGTTTCTCGACGACCTCTTTCTTTTCCGGAAGTTCGGAACGCAGGGCGCGCATGGCTTCGTGGACCGCTTCGAAAGTGCCTTGGTGATCCATGCGTTGCTCGAACATATACTCCCACCAACGCTCACCGTCATCGAACCCCGCGGCCACCGCCAGGTATTTTAATGGATCACGATATTCCTCTATGCTCGCTTCGGCATTCGAAAGGGCGGCACTGGTGATGCCGTCATCCTCTTTTTCATCGGTTTCTTTTTTCTCCGTTTCTTTTTTATCCTCGTCTTTATCCAGGGCAAAGCGATGCGACAACGGCAAGTCCATAAATCGAACGGGCACATTTTGTCTGGCGCCATATTGAATGGCCTGCCACTCGGGACTGAATTCTGCAAAAGGATAGAAGACGGCGCGCTGGGGTTTGTCGGGACGATAAGCCAGGATGGCCACCGGCGGTTTCAGTTCGCTGTGGGCTGCCCATCGCAGAAGTTCGTCGCCCTCGGGCGGACCCTCCACGAGAACGATGTCCGGTCGCGACTGTTCCAGGAATGCTTTCACATTCCGCGCCGATCCCGGGCCATGATGCCGTATGCCGAGTACGTGGATGCTCATATGCCCTGGTCGCGGCAGGCTCTGTAAATATCTTTCCACTCGTCGCGGGGCTTCACCACCGTTTCGAGATATTCCTGCCAGATGATCCGGTCTTGCACCGGGTCTTTCACCACCGCGCCGATGATGCCCGCGGCAAGGTCGGCCGCTTTCAGCGAGCCGTCGCCGAAGTAGGTGGCCATGGCCACGCCGCTGTTCACCACCGAAATGGCTTCGGCCGTGCTCAAGGTACCGGAGGGTGTTTTGATTTTTGTCTTACCATCCAACGATACGCCTGAGCGCAATTCCCGGAAAATGGTAACGATGCGTTTTATCTCTGCTACGGCGGGTGGCTCTGCCGGCAGATCCATCGCCTTCTCAAAACTTTGCACGCGCCGGCGCACGATGTCGATCTCTTCTTCGATGCTGTCGGGCAGCGGGAGGATGACGGTGTTGAACCTGCGCTTCAGGGCACCCGACAATTCGTTCACACCTTTGTCGCGGTTGTTGGCAGTAGCGATCACATTGAATCCCTTCACCGCCTGCACTTCCGTGTTCAACTCTGGGACGGGCAATGTTTTTTCCGACAAAATGGTGATGAGCGTGTCCTGCACATCCGACCCGATGCGCGTGAGCTCTTCGATGCGGGCGATCTTGCCGTCTTGCATGGCCTTCATCACGGGCGTTTCCACCAGTGCTTTTTTAGAGGGGCCATCCGCCAACAACAGCGCATAGTTCCATCCATAGCGCACCGCCTCTTCGCTGGTGCCGGCCGTTCCCTGGATCACCATCGTAGAGTCGCCAGAGATTGCCGCCGACAGATGCTCCGACACCCACGACTTGGCCGTGCCCGGCAAACCGTACAGCAACAAGGCCCGGTCCGTGGTGAGCGTCGCCACGGCGATCTCCATCAATCTTTTGTTGCCGATATATTTTGGCGACACCTCGAATCCGTTCTTCAACTTGCCACCAAGCAAGTAGGTCACCACCGATTGGGGTGAGAGCTTCCAGTTGGGCGGTTTGCGATCGGAATCGTTCTTGGCGAGGGCTTCGAGTTCTTCGGCAAATTGGTGCTCGGCGTGTTGGCGTAAGATGCTGCTCATATTTTTTTTGGGTAAATGGCTTTTTGTTTTAACTGGAGAACGATTGGAGAATTTGTTGCTTCAACGTCAACACCCCCGATAGTTCATTCGACTGGTTTCGCCAGTAGGCTTTCTTCTGTTCTTCCGAAGGCATAAAGGATTCAAGATCCTTTAGCATCGCAACGGGAATATTTTTGACGGCGGCGCGATAAAATGTCTTGTTGTAGGCATACACTTCCTGGGAGGTGTAGCTGAGCACGGCTTTGGCCAGGTCATTGCTCCACTCATCGTCGAAGCCGGAGAGCATATTGATCAATTCCTGGGGTCTTTGTTTTATGAACCGCAAGGCATAGCGATCGCGGTCCTTTGCCGGCAGCGATTCGATAAGCGACACCAAAGCACTTTCCAATATTTCGGCGTCGCCATGGTCCATCAACGCCTGGGTCCAGGTGGTATCGCGAAATTTTACGGCCGCTATGGCTATTGCCGGAACATAGAGGGCGGTCTTTTTTTCTTTTTGAAACAGTTTTATGATCGCTTCCGGTGTTTCCTTCAAATGATCGTTCCAAAACGACGGAGGCACGGATGCGATCAACTGGATGAGAATGTACTGCGCATCGCTCACGTTCTTGTCGCTGCTCAGCTTTTCGATACCGCTTTTAAAGATCTCCTCGGGGAAGGCAATCTTTTCATTTACTTCGATCGTCGTTTTGGCCAACATGCCCAATAACGCTTTCGAATTTTTCACGTTCACGGCTTCTTTTAGGATCGTCTTGTAGCCTTGTACCGGTTGTGACGTGGGGATACGTTTTATGAGGTCCAGTATGGCGTTGTTCACCTTCGTTCCTTTCTCCTTCAACCCTTCCAACCAGGCGAGGTCGTGTTCCGACGGGCCCGTGTTCAAAATTTCCAGGAAGGAAACTTTTTCATTGGCACCTTCGGCGTTCCACGAGCTTTGCAGCAGTTCAAGGGCGGCGGCAGGTTGTTGCATACGAAGCGACTTGAGCAGTTCCTTCCGCTCTTCTGCCCGGCCGGTCTGCCACACCGTTTGAATGTCTGCTTCCGGCGCCGAGAAATTCCATTGCGGGTTTAAACGACCCAGCCATTCACCCCTTTTTCCACACACCGACTGGATGAGGGACCGCAGTTCTTTTTTTTGAATGCTGATGTCGAGTAAAGCCGGCGCCCATTCCGGTTCAGCGCATTTATGGGCGCGGTCACATTGCGTAAGCCAAAGTTTTAGCAGGGCGTAGTGTTCTTCAGAAAGGATCGTTCGCAACACCGTGGTGGAATCCGTGTGACAATACGGTTTTATCTCCGCTTCCGCTGCCGACAAGACCGCCGACCGGAGATCGAGGGGAACACAACCGGACTGCCGGTATTGATACACCAAACTCCCAAAACGAAGAAAATCCTCTTCGGCATCCGGCGTATCGCTCACGTCGACTTGTTCTGTAATGGCCGCCGGCAGATCGTTTGCGCGAAGGGGCAGCTTGGTGGTGCCCAGCATGGCGTTGTTCACTATGGTTTCCCAGGCCTTCATGCAAAAAATGTGTAACGGTTGTTTACCCAAACCCCGAGCGGTTCAAAATCCTGGTGCTTGCCCATGGCAAACATTTTCAACGGCGCGCCGCCACTCAAGGCCATCAGTTGCCAACCTTGCTGGAACGTAGCCGGGATAAAAACACCGTTGCCTTCTTCGTCTTTCAACATCCATCGATCGCCATCCTTGAAAGGGATCACGTTTTCAACTACCACCGGCACGCTATCCAGCAGTGGATTCACACGAAGTATTTCGGAGGCCACTTGCTCCACGGCATTCCAGTTCTTGAGGCCATCGATGGAGTTATTCGGTTGGCCGCTATAATATTGTTTGATCAGGGCGCGCAAAGGATAGGCGCCTTTAAAAAAACTCACTTCGGCATCGATCCACGATCCGGCCATGAGGTTCATTTCGGGAAATTGTCCTTTGGCGTAAAACTGGAGGATCAGCGCATAGCGTCGCGATGAACGTCCGAACAGCCAGTTGCGCTCCACGGTGATCGCGTCTTCGCGCGTCGTGCGCTTGGCCAGCACAAACCATTCATCGCGCAGGCCGGCTTCGGCGCGCACGTCGTCCAGACTTTGGGTGAACCCTACCTGGGTTCGCAGTTCCACTTGCAACGCGGGCGACAAGGTTTCGAGGCGGGGAAATCCCTCAAGCACGAGATAGATGCGCAGGAGTTGGTCGAGGAATGCGGTTTGCCATCCGTCCTGAAAAAAATTGATGTCGCGCAGCGTGCGCACCATCGCCGCCAGTCCGGGGGCTTGTGCGTCGACCATGCGTCGCGTCATGGTTTCGAAGTAGGCCGGATCTTTGCCAGGGATGGAAACCAGTCCGTTGCGCACAATGTCTTTGATCCATAGCCGTAGTTCGCCCATGCCTTCTTCCACGCGCTTTGTGCGCGTCTCCTGGCGTTTGGCCTGCGCGGCGGGATCGGCTTTCTTTTCTTTTTCTTTTTTTTCGGATTTCTGCTCTTCCCGCTCGTTGCGCTTATCAAGCCAGGCGGTGACCCAATCGGGTTCTGTCGCGGCCTTGAATAATTTCTTGTCGCGTGCATAGAGCAATAGCAACCCCAGTCCATGTTTGCAGGGAAACTTTCGGCTGGGACAAGAACATTTAAATGCAATGTTCACCAGGTCGATCTGGGTTTGATAGGGAAGCTTGCCGCTCCCCTGGCACTCGCCCCACAACGCGCGGTCACTCTCTTCGCGCTTGCCCCACTTCGACGGATTGGCTAATTCCTTTCCCGACTTCTTGGAGGCGTCGTCGGGAGCCATGGACAGGATTTGATCTTCGGAAAAATGCATAGACTATAACGCACCAATCGTTAGGCGGGTCCAATATAGCAACCTTCTTTAAAAAACCTCAGCCTTAGAAGGGGATGGATCTTAATTATTAGGAGATGCGGGACTATTAACTTTGCGCAGGTTGCGCGTCTTGAATTCCTGCCAATACTGCGTGCCCAGGACGATATCCATTTTCATCATTTGGTGGTAGATGAAGATCGCATTCACAAAACATTCCTCCTTTTCGTAGGCATCGGCGAGCTGCAGATAGTGTTGCAAGGAGGGGTCGAAGGCGAGTACCATTTTCACTTCCTCAATGGCCGGTCGCTTGGTCAAGATCCGCAGACCGTACGTATCGTTGCTGGCGCGCTTGCGCGATGGGGTCGACGAGGAAATGATGAGGTTTCGCTCATTGAAGTTGTCGAAACGAAAATCCACAATGGTGTCGGTGACTTGACGCGAAATAAAAACTTCGTCGCCATAGACGTTCATGAAATGGACGCGGATGGGAAGTTTAGTGGCCGAGGGCACCCCGGCGCAGGTCCAATAGATGGCAAAGCTGTCGGGATAGATGTTGGAAACGGCTGGCTGCCAGAAACGGACGGGTTGAGGTCTTTTCTGAAAAGAGAAGAAAGGCACTGCAAAGCACAGGAAAAGAAGATACCGCGTCATACCAGTCAATATAGCTTCATTCTTTGAAAAAAAGAAAAACCATGAAGCCGCCAAGCGTCATGATTAGGATGGATGAAATGCATTTTTGCCGTGACAGCCCAAAGATTTGTGCCGATCACTCTCAAACGCCGGAGGTGACATGAAAAAAAATGGATGAATGAAGAGGGGGCGACGGAAAAAAGGGAGGCGATACCCGGTTTCGAATGGCCTGATGTTTGTCAAGACACCTGCCTTGACTCGGAAGGTTGGGTTAGCGTGGGCTAAAAACGAAAAAGGCTGCCGTTTCGGGCAGCCTTTTTTCCAGCTATCGGATTATTTCTTCTTTGCTGCTTTTTTAGCAGTTTTCTTTGCTGCTTTCTTAGCAGTTTTCTTTGCTGCCTTCTTCGCAGTCTTCTTTGCTGCTTTCTTAGCAGACTTCTTCGCTGTTTTTGCCATAGCGTTTTTTATTTAAGTGAAACAAATCTATCCATCGTATGATGAACTTTCAAGTGCGAATATAAAGCAGGATTACTGGAATACAAAATCTATGTAATGTTCTCAGCATTAAAGCAGTGGATGCTAAAGCTCGGGATGAACATGCCACTCGTAAATTAAAGACCTTTGCATAGCTCCATAATGCGTCATTTGTCATAAATTCATCTCCTGTTTTACAAACTTTGACTCCATCGCTATGACGCTTACGGGAAAACAACTCATCGGATATACTGCCGCGGCCTCGGGCACAAAAACATTCAGCAACGACGACGTCGATGTAAGGTTCTTTGAAGCCACCGCCGCCGAAGTGGACCAAGCTGCCCGCTTGGCAACGGAAGCGTTCGCCCGCTATCGCCAACTGACGGGTGCAGCGAGAGCCGCGTTCCTTGAACGCATTGCCCATGAACTATCGTTAGTCCGCGCACCGCTCAATGAAATGGCCCAACGCGAAACAGGTCTGCCCAGTGCGCGTCTCGATGGCGAGATCACGCGCACCATCAACCAGATAAAACTCTTTGCTGCGCTCATCACGGAAGGTTCGTGGGTGCGCGCCATGATCGACCCAGCCCAACCCGACCGCCAGCCGCTTCCCAAAGCCGACATCCGGCAAATGCAGATCCCCCTCGGTGCGATCGGCGTGTTTGGCGCCAGCAATTTTCCATTTGCGTTTTCGGTTGCCGGTGGCGACACGATCTCCGCGCTCGCCGCGGGTTGTTGTGTCGTCTATAAATCTCACCCCGGTCATCCGGCCACATCGGAAATGACCGGCGACGCCATCGTGCGCGCAGCGCGTGCCACCAACATGCCCGAAGGCGTCTTCTCCTTGTTGCAAGGCGCCGGTCATGAAAGTGGCGTGCAACTGGTGACGCATCCTTTGATCAAAGCCGTCGGGTTCACCGGCTCACTCGCCGGCGGGCGCGCGCTCTTCAACGCCGCCGCCCAACGCGAAGAGCCCATCCCCGTCTATGCAGAGATGGGCAGCGTGAACCCCGTCATCCTCTTGCCCGGCATCCTCGCCGAAAAAAGCGCTGACCTCGCCAAGACGCTGGCCGCATCCAACACGTTGGGCACCGGACAATTTTGCACCAACCCCGGCGTCTTTCTCGCCCTCGATTCAAACGAGACCACTTCATTTCTGCAAACGTACGCCAGCACCATCGCTGCCACACCGGGCGACGGCATGTTGACGGAACCCATCTGCAAGTCGTATGCAAAAGGAATCACCCGTCTTTCCAATCATCCCGAAGTGAAAGCCATGGCCACCGGACTGACCACCGAAAAAAAACGCAGCGGCATTCCGAATGCGTTCAAGACCACCGTGTCGGCATTTTTAAAAGATGCGTCGCTGCAGGAGGAAGTGTTCGGACCGTCGGCGCTTCACGTCGTGGCCGGCTCCCGGGAAGAGTTGATCGACGCCATTCGCCAGATGCACGGACAGCTCACACTTTCGGTGTGGGGTACGGCCCAAGATTTGGTGGAATACAGTGATATCTTCACACAGCTGGAACTGAAAGGCGGCCGCATCATTTGCAACGGCGTGCCTACCGGAGTGGAAGTGACCCACGCCATGATGCACGGCGGCCCCTACCCCGCCACGACCGACAGCAAGTATACCTCCGTGGGTACGCAAGCCATCTACCGGTTCACACGGCCCGTCTGCTACCAGAACTATCCACAACATCTTTTGCCCGCACCGCTGCGCAACGAAAATCCGCTCAACGTGTGGCGATCGGTAAACGGTCAGCCGCAACAGGGACCTTTAACCACAGCCTAATCTCAATTCCGTCTATTCATGATTCGATCCATTCGCTTTTTTATTTTGTTTGCGCTAACCGCCGGCGTGCTCTCCTGCCGCAAGCCTCAGCCCGTCGAAACAAAAATAGAAGCCGCGCCTGTCTATACGATCGGTACGTATGGCTATGATGCATCCTTCCTGCGCGAACACACCAACCAGGTGGTCGAACTTTCGAACGAAGACCACAGCGCCAAGATCCTGCTGTCGGCCGAATACCAGGGACGCGTGATGACCAGTACGGCAAAAGGCGATTCGGGGGTCAGTTTCGGATGGATCAACTACAAACTCCTGGGATCTGGAAAAAAAATAAAACAATTCAACCCGGTGGGCGGTGAAGAACGGTTCTGGCTCGGACCCGAAGGCGGACAATATGCGCTTTACTTTAAAAAAGGCGATTCATTCGACCTCGATCACTGGCAAGTGCCGGCCATCCTGGACACGCTGCCCTATGAAGTGTCGCAGGCCTCCCCCACGCAAGCCCTGTTCACCGCCAAAGCTTCGCTCACCAACTACAGCGGCACACCCTTCTCCATCGGCATCGAACGCCGGGTGAACTTGCTGGATAAACAAACCATTGCCTCCAAATTGAACGTGACCCTTCCCGAAAGCCTTTCGCTGGTGGGCTATGAAACGGAAAACAAAATACAGAACCTGGGCAAGGAAGATTGGAAAAAAGAAAAGGGCTTGTTGTCGATCTGGCTGCTGGGCATGATGACACCGTCGGATCAAACCACGGTGATGATCCCCTTTCATCCAAAGCCCAACAGCCGGCAGCTTATCACCGACAATTATTTTGGCGCCATCCCACCCGAAAGACTTCGGGTGACCGACAGTGTGCTGTATTTCCGGTGCGACGGCAAGCTGCGCAGCAAGATCGGTTTGTCGCCCCGCATCGCCAAGACCATCGCCGCCAGCTACGACTTCCGTCAAAATGTGCTCACGCTCATCCTATTCCCCGTCGACAACACCGGTCGCTATGTGAACTCCACCTGGAAGTTGCAAGACCAACCCTACCAGGGCGACGTAGTGAACGCCTACAACGACGGGCCCCAAGCCGACGGCACACAGATGGGTCCTTTTTATGAAATTGAATCGTCATCGACCGCCAACGAATTGAAAGCCGGCCAATCCCAAACTTACCGCCAGATGACCTGCCACTTCCAGGGCGACTACGAAACGCTGCACACCCTGATGCAAAGCCTGACCGGCATCGACATGAACACACTTAAAAACTAAACCCCTCTACCATAGCCATGCACCTCTACAAAACAAAACAAGGCGTCCTAGTTCGACAAGAACAAAACCATTTCCTGCTCAACGAAGATTGGGACACGCTGGTGAACCAACGCTATCTCCATGCGCACCTGGAGGAGAGCATCAGCAGGGCCACGCCTTTTAAAGAAGCCATTGATGTATTTTTAGCCCACCACCTGTTAGCTCCCATCGGCAAACAAGAAGTGTGGGCCGCGGGCGTGACGTATCTGCGCAGTCGCGATGCCCGCATGGAGGAATCGAAAGAAAGTGGTGGCGCCGATTTTTATCAATTGGTGTATGAAGCCGACCGCCCCGAAATATTTTTCAAGGCCACGCCGCATCGCGTGGTGGGTCACGGACATCGCGTCAACATCCGCAGGGATTCCACCTGGAACGTGCCCGAGCCGGAGCTCACGCTGTTCATCAACGCCTATGGCGAAATACAAGGCTACACCGTGGGCAACGACATGAGTTCGCGCAGCATCGAAGGTGAAAACCCGTTGTATCTGCCCCAGGCAAAAGTATACGACAAGAGCTGCGCCATCGGTCCGGGTCTTTATGTTCCTGCGGCGCCCATTTCGTCCGAAACCAAGATCAGCATCGTCATCCGCCGCGGACAAAAAGAAATGTATGCGGCGTCCATCCAGTTGAACCGCATGAAGCGTACACTGCCCGAGCTGGCCGAATATCTTTACAGGGGATGCTCCTTTCCACACGGCTGCTATCTCATGACGGGCACGGGTCTGGTTCCCGGTTCAGATTTCACGCTGCTTAAAAACGACGAGGTGAGCATCACGATTGAAGGGATCGGCACCCTGGTGAACACGGTATCGGAGTTGTGACATTGAACGCAGGAACAGACTTGATCCTGCGTCTGTTCCCGCGATCGGCCTCCGGGTGTCATTACAGATTTGTTTGCCTTCAATTTGTTTTGGGAAACGTGGCGCTTACCATAACCCGGCATTCATTATTAAACGTGAAAATTTTCTATCCCAGTATCATAGTTCTCGCGGCACGGTCGCGATCAGTTGAAGTGAAACGCATATGGTATACCATGTCTTAAATGGCGACGCCCTGGTCCCCGGTTTTAAGGCCACAGGCTTGCCCGGCGAAATCATCGTGGCGCGCGAATGTCTTATTGAAGGCGACCTGAAAGGCGAAACGCTTCCCGAGTTCCTGGAGAACCGGGCCCGGTTTGTCGAAGACGAGTTCAACGAGGAACGCGTTCGCTATTACGACAATGTTGCGCCTGAATTTGAAAAACTGCTTAGTGCCGAACCCGGATCGGAGTTCAATCTGTGGTTCGGGTATGATCTTTTTTGCAGGGCGAATATGTGGTTTGTGCTCTCGCTGCTGTCGCACCTGGAGGGCGACAAAGAAGTGAACGTGGTCTATCCATCCTTTCGCGAGAAACACGACATCTGGTTGGAATTTGGACGCGCTACTTCCGAACAATTGATGGAAGCGTTTGACAACCGGGTCAACTTCGCCCAACGCGACTTCCGGCTGGCCAATGATCTGTGGACAGCATATAAACAGTCTGACCTGGGGCGTTTGCATGACCTCTCCATTTTTCAGTCGCCATGCTTTCCCTATTTGCAGGAAGTTTGCCAGGCACACATCGACCGGTTCCCTTACAAAGGAAAGAAGGGACGGCCGGAACGGGTGATAGAGGAAATATTAAAAAAGAATGCACGCGATTTTAAAACCGTCTTCAAGGAATTTTCAGCCCGTGAAGGGATCTATGGGTTCGGCGATACGCAGGTGAGAAAAATCTATGACAAGGTGATGAAGGAAAGAAACCCCTAGGATTTAATTCTTTCAAACAAAAAATCTCGTGATGGTCTTTGCGTTTCACGACCTAGGTGATTTCACTCAGGTGTACGATTCATCGCCTTCACTACTTCCACAATGGAGCGGTCGTTGATCATCACATCGGTTAACACGGCATTGCCCGCACCAATCCGCACCACACCATAGGCTACCTGCGTCGAGTCGCGCTGTGCTTCCCAATAGGCCTTCTCTGCTTCGGAGGCTTTGGATTCTTCCAGGTAAAACCGGTCAAAGGGAAGTTCGAACCCTACCGGAGATGATGAGCCAGAATCTACGTAGGACACTTTTGTATGTAGATAAGCTCCCTCGGCGGGAGGCGTAGTCGAAATGGAGGTCGGCATGGCAAATCCGGCGGAGTCCTGCGTGAACGTCACATACACCTCTTCATTGTACCGCCACGGGTGGTCGCCTGGGGGGTCGATCCGATTGGCTTCAAACGACAACGTGATGTATTTCCCGCGGAACGGATCGGACGGATCGATGGGTTG
Organism: Chryseolinea soli; assembly: GCF_003589925.1. Lineage (NCBI taxonomy): Bacteria > Pseudomonadati > Bacteroidota > Cytophagia > Cytophagales > Fulvivirgaceae > Chryseolinea > Chryseolinea soli. The sequence continues at coordinate 1,371,595 of NZ_CP032382.1, forward strand.
TGTTTTGAATTTGTAGACCGTGCCGCTCGTAACAACGCTTTCGCTGTCGTAGATCATTTTACCGGGCACAACCCATTGCGCCACGCACATGAAGACAAACAAGATGATGGCAAATGTTTTCATGCGCCTTGCTTACGTTTTTTTATCATATAAATATTCGCTGCAAAAAATCCCACGCCCACACCGATGAAGAGCAGGCCGCGCAGCACAAAGCTGAAATTGGTATCGAAAAACCGACAGGCGATGAGCCCGGTGATGATGAGCAAGCCATAGTTCAATATGCCAAGATGATTCTTGCGCGCGCCGTCGCGGATGGTATACACCGCAAAAACAAGCACCACGAGATTGACCAGGAGTTGCGCTGCGCCGGGCGTCTTTATTCCCAGGAAAAAGAGCGCGATAAAAACGAGGAACGCATAAGCCTTGAGATTGATGGCCGCCGCCGACTTCGTGCGCAGCACTACAAACAGCATGGCGATCGCCATTAGCGTAACGGCACCTGCCACCGATGTCTCCACATCGCCGGCTAGCGCATGGAGTGTCGAGTTATCATAGATATCTTCCCAATACCATTCGAAGCTCAGGATGAGCAATGAGCCCATGATGCCCAGGCTTCCCACCACCAGGAAGGCGTTGGTCAACACGCGTTGTGTTTCAAAAAGCTTGATCTCGCTGAGAAGAATAAAAAGACTGAACAGGCTCATATAAGCCATCATCAGAAGCTGGTCCGACCCCTGGAACGTTCCCAGGCACACGGTGAGGGAGAGCACCAGCAACCAGGAGATAAAATAGTAGAAATTGTTTTTGATGCCCGGCAGGATAAACTCGGTGTAACAAAACGGGAGCACCAGCATCAACATCGGCCCATACTTCCAGGGAACACGCGACCCTTCCATGAAGTTGTAACTGAAATATCCCACCTCGCAAGCATACCAGGTTACACCCACGATATACAGCATCGCTGTAACAGACGAGCGCAGCACATAAATGCACGGCAGCGTGAGCAACATCCACGCCATCAGAAAGCGACCAAAGTTGCCTTCAATATTGTATACCTGGCCCACGATGGAGATACTCAAGGCGATGGCAAAACACAAAAATGCGCCACATCCTTCACGCCACGCGCGGCTTTGTATGTTCTTGAGAACGATGTAGCCCGCAATTCCCTGGCCTACCAGCAAGGGCAATAACCCGATGCCGAGCTTCATCGCTTTCGGCAGTTCGTCCCAATTGTGGGCCACGATGAGGACGATCCCCATGCCGATGAGCAAGCCGCCAAGGATACCAAAGACCACGAGGAGTCGGTTCGTCGTTGGATTAGGCTGGTTTTCGTAGTGAGCAGCGATGCGCTGCGCCGTCTCTTCGCTGATAACGTTGGCCCGGACAAGCTCCGGGAGTTCTTTCAAGATCTGTTTGCTCATGCGGGTCGCCGGTGTCGTGGAGATGACCGGGATGGGAAGGTACTCATTTTTTAAAAATAAAAAAGCTGCCCGCGTGTTTGCGGGCAGCTCCATTTTTTTTCCAGCCGTTGTTGTTACTTCGCCAGGGTGTAGGCCATCACACCGTTGGCAAAGAATGTGGGCACATACAGTGTGTTTGTCTTTGCATCGAACTCGATGTCGGCGGCGTTCCATTTTTGCTCGCGGGTATCGAGAAGTTTTTTCACTTCGCCTTTTGCGTTTACAAAATCCACTTCACCGTTCCAGCTCGACACGAGGTATTCGTCTTTGCCCACCGGCACTACACCATCGGCACCTTCGGCGGTGGTGGTGTATTTGGTAAATTTTTTGTCGGCCGTGAGTTTATAATTGACGCCCGTGGCAAAATCCACCACATAGAGATCGTTGCCTTGTGCGAGCAAGCCGTTCACACCTTTCAATTCGGTGCTTTCGAAATAGACTTCGGCTTTGCCGTCTTTGATGCGGTGGATCTTGTTGGTGCCGGTGTCGGAAACATAGACGTTGCCTTGTTTATCTACCGTGATGTCGTTCAGGAATTTGGCGTCGGGGATTTCCACGAAGCTCGTGATCTTTCCAGTGCCGATGTCGATGATGGCCACGCGGCTGATGTCGGCGACGTACAAATTATTTTTGAACTGGCCCATACCTTTGGGAGCGTCCAATCCTTTTACCCAGGCCGCAGAAATGATCTTGCCGGCGGGCGATACTTTGGCGATGGAGCCAACACCGTCTTTGCCATCGGGTTTGCCGTCGATGCAGGCCACGTAGAGCACATTATTTTTTGCATCAAACAATACCGACTCGGGCACACGAAGCAGGGTGTCGGTTTTCCACTTCAAGGTGAGGGTCTGTGCGGACGCTGCCAGCGCGAAGAGCGACAGCATGAGGGTAAGCATTCTTTTCATAGCCGTATTTATTTTTTTTGGGTTGAGACAAAGTAACGCATTATGTCCGGGGAAGTTCCTTCCCTTTGAAGAAATTCCAGGACCGGCAGATCAGCTCAGGGCCATCACGATAAAAACGATGTTGGCCAGCAGGTAAGCGCCCACCACAATTTTGGCTCCTTGCCGGTTCACGGTCAAGGCCAGTGCCTCGTTGCCGCGATCGACCAGCTTCAACGAGATGGCCGACACAATAAGTGTCATCAAAATGGCGACAAACGTGAGCGCGTGCAACGTATCCACTAAGGTAAACGACGAAGACTCCGGCAAAAGGGAATCGATGATATACTTGTTACCCACCGCAGCAAACAAACCACCGACCGGCAACCCAAAGCGGGGTTCCAACTCGGAAGGATGCGGCGTGAAGCTGACGATGGAAATGAGAAACGCAATGTACATGCCGATAAAGATCTTCATGAACAACCCCCAGGCATCGCGCTCGATCTCCATCTCGATGTTGAACGACGAGAACACCTGCGACGTGCTGGACGGGTCGCCGAAGCCGGTCTCGTATGTATTTTCCTCGCGGCTTACTTTGAAGTTGGTGATGGTCCACCCGTCGATGGCGTCGTCGTGGTCGAATTGGCTGCCTTTTACGTCGGGTTCGAAGATGAGCTTGGTTTTATCAAAGAGCGTGTTCTCGATTTGCACCCGCAGATGCTGCGAATCGAAAGGGAAGTCGCGCACGTCCCATTTCTCTTTCATGGTGCATTTCATCTTCATGATGTCCCATGCTTTATCACCGAGGCTATCGGGGATGAGCTCGGGCGGCTCGATGGATTTGGCGTTGGGGATGTCCAGTTGTTTGGAGAAATCGAATTTGGAGTTGCCATAAACAAACCAAAGCCAGAACCGGACGGTGTATTCCTTGTCGTGAAAGTTGATGTCGTGAACGCTGATCACATAGCTCCCGACCTTCACCGTGTCGGGCGGCGCCTCCGCGGTGTTTTGCGCGGGAGCCAGGAAGGGTAGAAAAGAAAAGAGGAGAACTGTATAAAGCTTTTTCATGTGCTTTTGAGTCGCCTCAAAATTAATTTTTTTGTGTTGATTATCACCATCCTTTTGGGAAGACAACAACTTTGGGGGCTACCGGCCAGGGATTGGAGTGGAAAGCCCGGAGTGCGGTGGGGAAAGGGAGTGTGATTTGTTGGTGAGACACTAACAAATATTTTAATCGGGGTTGGAATGGAGGAGACAAGGGGTTGGGCGGACTTGGAACGGAAAGCCCGGCCCGAGGCCTCCGAGGGGGCCGCCAAAACTTTTTTTTTCCGGGAACCCCGCTTTTAATGGCCTTCCTAAAACTGGGCTTTTTGTACTATTTTCGTGCTCGATAAAACCAACACCTTTATGTACGAATTTTTGCTCAAAGCACACTCCGGTCTTCGCTATCTCGTATTGCTCGGGTTAGTCGTGGTTGTGATAAAGTCATTGATGGGGATGTTGAACAAACAGCCCTACTCCAGCCTCGACAACAAGCTGGGCTTGTTCACTTTTATCTTTACGCACACCCAATTGCTGCTGGGGCTGCTGTTATATTTTACGAGCCCGTTCGTGCAGTTCGGCGACCACACGATGAGCGACAAGACGACACGCTACTGGACCGTTGAACATATTGTGGGTATGCTGGTGGCCGTGGTGTTGATCACCCTGGCCCGCTCCACGTCAAAACGTATGACCATCGACGCCGACAAACACAAGCGCATGTTCATCTTCAACTTTGTGGCCCTGGTAGTGATCATTGCCATGATCGCGATCAGCGGACGCAAAATCGTCTGATCCCTTCTTTCATTATTTTTCTGTTACTTTTTACGGATGGTGCAGCCCACAGGTCGCACCTCCGTGGTGGCAGGCTTCTGGTTGCTCAAGAGGCTGTTGATCGCATCCTTGAGATAGGCATTCCGCACGTCGGCCTCCACCTGGGCATTGTCGTCGATGGCGCCGGAGTAGAGCACGGTGAATTTGCCGCCGCTGTTCTTTAACACAAATACTTGTGGACTTTTCGTAGCGCCCAGCGACTGCATCAAGCTTTGATCCTTGTCTGCCAGGTAAGGTGCAGACACACCCCACTTCTGAGCCGCCTTCGTCATGTTCTCGGCCGACTCGGGTGCGTCCACGCTGGCGTTCACCAGCAGCACGGGCACGTTGGCCGGCTGTTCTTTTGCAAGCTTATTGATGCGCGCGCGGTAATACTCATCGTAGGCACAGGCGTTCGTAGTGAAGATCACCACGACCCCTGCGCTGGAGGAATAGTTGGCCAGCGACACCTTGCTGCCGTCCACCACGTTGGTGAGGGAAAAGTCAGCTACCTGTTGAGCCCGGATGGCGGGGAAGACGCCGAACATGGCCACCAGGAAAAGAACGGTTCTCATATTTTTTTGGATTGGTTGAAAACAACTACAAAGTTGGGGTACACGCTATAGTGTAAAGGTATCATGGATACCCTATCCTTAACAATTATTCTGCCATGAATCTCGCCCTCCATTTCCTCGCGAAACGGGCTAATTAGGAGGTTTTCGGAGAAAACCAGGTCCTTTTTGCCGTAGACTTTCAGCAGGGCTTCCTTGGCACACCAGTAGATGCAATGCTTGGTCAGGCTGGTGCCGGCGTCGTGCAATTCTTCGGGGGCAAACACCCGTGGGGCGATGCGAAACAATTTGTCTTTGGGCTGTTCGAGGTCGATGCCGACGGCTTGGTTCAGGTCGAGCAGGGCGCCGACATAAGGATACGAGTGGCTCAGCGACAGGTGATGATCGTATCCCTCGGGGTAGGGCTTGCCAAACTCGTCTTTGGTGATGCCTTGAAAGGAAAGGCCCATTTTCTCCATGATCGTCTTCACCAGGGCACGTCCTGCCAGGTATTCCAGGCGTTTGTTGGGGTGCACCAGGGTGTCGGGCACGGTTTCGTAGGGGAGAACGCGGGCAGCCAGCTCACTTTCGGTCTCTGAAATTCGCCACAAGGCCCATGCGCGGCCGGGTTCCTGAACTATTTTTTCTAAGGGCATGCGGAATAACTTTTCGAAAGTTAGAACTTTCGGAAAGTTAATCGACGTAGGTTGAAGGTAGAAGTTCAAAAACTGCACACGCTCACGGGCCACTCGGACTGCGTCTATACGCTGGCCCGCTCGGACGACAGTCACCATTTTTTCTCCGCCGCCGGCGACGGCATGGTGGCGCGCTGGGACCTCCGCTCACCCGAAACCGGCGAGCTCATTGCCCGGCTGCCCAACTCCATCTATGCTTTGCATCATCATCGCCTCCTTGATCTTTTGGTGGTGGGTCATAACTATGATGGCATTCACTTGTTAGACTGGCAGAATAAAAAGGAGATCGGGTCGTTACAACTTACGAAGGCCGCCATCTTCGACCTGCAAAGCTTGGGTGAAGATGTGCTGGTCGCAGCAGGCGATGGCAGCCTTACGAAGGTGGCCTTGCCTTCGCTCACGGTGAAAGACCAGGTGCAGGCGTCGGCACAAAGCGCGCGCACCATTGCCGTGAACGAAGCGCGTAACGAAGTGGCGGTCGGCTACAGCGACAACAGCATCCGCATCTTCGATGGCGACCTGCGATTGAAGCAGGAGTGGGTGGCACATGCCAACTCCGTGTTCACGTTACGGTATAGTCCCGATGGCCAGTACCTCATCAGCGGCTCGCGCGATGCGCGCTTCAAAGTGTGGGATGTCTTGGGCGGATACCGGTTGGCAGGCGAAGTGGTGGCCCACCTCTTTGCGATAAATCATATCGATTTTAGCCCGGATGGCAAACATTTCGTAACTTGTAGCATGGATAAATCCATTAAGGTGTGGGATTGGGAGGCGTTGAAGTTGTTAAAAGTAATCGACCGGGCCCGCCATGCAGGGCATGGAACTTCTGTCAATAAACTACTGTGGACAAATTATCATCAGCAATTGATCAGTGCCAGCGACGACCGGAGCATCTCTGTCTGGAACATACATTTTGAAAAACAACCTTTATGAGAATAACACCCCTGGACATACGGCAGAAGACCTTTGAGAAGAATTTCAGAGGTTACGAAAAAGATGAGGTGAACGCATTCCTCCTTTCGCTTTCCCAAGAGTGGGAAAGAATTGTCGACGAGAACAAGGAGCTGCGCATCAAGCTCGAGTCCACGGAGCGCGAAGTGACCAAGCTGCGCGAAGTGGAAAGCTCGCTCTACAAAACCCTGAAGACGGCCGAAGACACGGGCGCTAACGTGATCGAGCAAGCCCGCATGGCGGCCGACCTCCACCTGAAAGAATCGCAGATGCGCGCCGACGGCATGCTGAACGAAGCCAAGGTCAAAGCCCGCAATACCATTGAAGACTCCGACATGCGCGCCAAAGAAATACTGGCCGAAATGGAAGACCGCCTGAAACTGTTGGTGGAAAATTACAAGCAGATGGAAGCCACGCGCGACGACCTGCTCACCAACATCCGCCACATTGCCAACGACGCCCTCGATCGCGTGGAGCGCTCGAAGATGACCATCAAAGAATTCGATCCCGACAAACATCTGTCCATGGCGAAGCGCGAAGCCAAGCGTGTAGCCTTCCCCAACCATGTTGAAATAGAGAAACCCTTCCGGTCGGCCGAATTGCGGCCCGAACCGGTGGTGATCGAAAAAGAAGTTGTGCTGGAACAACAAACCACCACCATCCGGGTAGAGGCGCCGGTGAAAAAAATACAGAAATCATTTTTTGACGAGATCGGATGACCGGAATCATTTCCCTGGAAGGCCTGCAGTTCCATGCCTTCCACGGCGTCTATCCGCACGAACGCGAATCCGGCAACTGGTTTGAGGTGGACGTTTCTGTGGAAACCGATTTCTCTAAAGGTGCCGCCGAAGATGAGCTGGAAGGCACCGTGAACTACGAGACCATTTTCCAGATCGTGAAAGCCGAGATGCAGCTGCCTTCAAAGCTGCTGGAGACCGTGGCCGAGAAGATCGTGAACGATATCCTGACCCAACTGCCCACCACACTTTCCGTGAGACTCAAAATATCCAAACTCAACCCACCCATTGGAGGCAAATGCACCAAGGCCAGCGTTCAGTTGGAAAAAAGACGGTAGTTATTTTCCGGCCGGCTGATCTTCTTTCGAGGGGTCCACAAACACGAACCCGCGCGCCTCGTCGCCCTCAAAAAAATCGACTTCTTTGCCGATGATATACATGGTGTGTCGTTTGTCGATGTACACCGGGATGTCGTTGATGACGTAGGCGATATCGGTATCCTTCTTTTTGTCGAACCCGATGAGCAAGGAAACGCCGCAGCCACCACCCTTCACCCCCACACGCAAGCCATAGCCGGCGGGAATGTTCTTGGTTTGCATGATCTGGCGTATCTCTTCCGCCGCCCGGGGTGACAAGGTTACGGGTTGAAGGCTTTCAAACATCTGTTGTAGAAAGTAATTTAGCGCTCAAAATTATTTAATTTCAAACACAAATAGCTGTAAATAAATTCTATGGATCCGCTGGTAATGTTCATCATGGTTTTGGTTCCCGCCGCCCTCGTGTTGTATGGGGCCTTTTTGCTGGTACGCACCTTTATTCAGAAAGAAATCGATCTGAAAAAGCTGGAAGTGCGCAGCCGCAGTATCGAAACCGTGTTGCCCAACCGCCTGCAGGCCTATGAGCGCATGGCCCTGTTCCTGGAACGCATGGCCCCCCAAAACCTGCTGGTGCGACTCAGCACCTCGGGAATGGCCTCGCGCGAGTTCCACCAACTACTGTTGGCTGAGATTCGTAACGAGTATAACCATAATGTCTCACAACAAGTGTATATTAGTGAAGGCGTCTGGGAAATGATCAAAAACGCCAAAGAAGATCTCATCGTTTCCATCAACGACGCCGCCAGCGAAATGACCATGGATAGCACCAGCCTGGACCTTTCGAAAAAGATATTTGAGAAATCGATCACCAAGTCCGTTGACCCGCTGGCACACGCACTGCTGGAGCTGAAGAAAGAAATCCAGCAAACTTTCTGAGGGAATTAATCCCCGGCAGGTTTCGTTTTCTAGGCACCCTCTCGCATTGGAGCATATAACTTTTGCCGATGAAAAATCGCTTTTTCGAGTTGGCTACGCGCCAAGCGGCCCGTCTTTTGGGCAAACCGGGCCGTATGAAGACCTTGCTACTGCAATTCGCAGGGAAGATCAACACCGTGAAATGGGGTGATGTGCGGATCCAAACCTTCCGCGAAAAATTCTTAGTGCTGGGCCGTCTCTTACGCGCCTATGTGGTAGGGGAGTATCGTGAGATCCCCTGGAAAACCATGCTCACCCTGGTGGCCGCCCTCCTCTATTTTGTGAACCCCCTCGATCTTATTCCAGATGTGATCCCCGTCACCGGATTGACCGACGACTTTGCCGTGCTGGTGTGGGTGTACAACGCCATGCGCCTGGAGATCGATAAATTCCTCGCTTGGGAAAAAGCGCGGGAAGTCAGCCTATGAAAACCGCATTGATTGCCGGAAGCACCGGATTGATTGGCAGCCAACTGTTGTCGCTGCTGTTGAAAAACCCCGAGTATGTTAAAGTGATCGCGCTCACCCGCGTGGACCTGGCGCCTCATCCTAAGCTAACCCAGATCAAGGTCGAGTTCGGCAGCCTCGGTGAAAACTCTTCCGCCCTCAAGGCCGACGATGTATACTGCTGCCTGGGTACCACCATGGCGAAGGCGGGTTCCAAGGAGAATTTCTACCAGGTGGATTTCTATTATCCTTTTTTGCTGGCAAAGACATCCCGGTCTGTGGGGGCAAAGAAATTTATGCTGGTCTCGGCTTTGGGTGCTAACAAAAGTTCTTCCATCTATTACAACCAGGTGAAGGGCGAAATTGAAGAGGCCATCTCCAGCGTGGCCTTTGATGCCGTTCACATTTTCAGACCCTCGTTGCTCCTGGGCCCGCGCACCGAAAAACGTTCGGCGGAAGATGCGGCCAAATTTTTTTACAAGGCTCTGGGATTTCTGATCCCCAAAAAATATAAGGCCATCCAGTCCGCAAAAGTGGCGCGCGCCATGCAGCACTTTGCAGCAGAAGATAAAAAAGGTATTTTCATCCACGAATCCGCAGACCTGCAACGCTTCTGACGCAGGCGAACGGATCACACCGGTTAACCTTTTTATTTTCGTATGATCGCAGTCATTCAACGCGTCTCGTCCGCGTCTGTCACCATTGAGCAGGTTGTTAAAGCTTCCATCGGCACGGGCCTTTTGGTTTTGGTAGGAATAGAAGACGCCGACAACGCCGAGGATATCGAGTGGCTGGCGGCGAAGATCGTGAACCTGCGCATTTTTGAAGACGACCAGGGCGTGATGAACGTGAGCGTGAAAGATGCCGGCGGCGACATGATCGTGGTGAGCCAGTTCACCCTGCACGCCAGCACCAAAAAGGGCAACCGACCATCCTATATCAAAGCGGCCAAACCGGAGGTAGCGATACCGTTGTACCACCAGTTTGTGCAAGCCGTGGAAACGCAGCTCGCCAAAGCCGTGCAGACGGGTGAATTTGGCGCCGACATGAAAGTGGCCCTCCTCAACGACGGCCCCGTGACCATCATCATCGACACAAAAAACAAGACATGACCTCCCTGGAATGCATTCAAGCCGACATCACCACCCTGGAGGTGGATGCCATCGTGAATGCAGCCAACACGAGCTTGCTGGGCGGGGGCGGTGTGGACGGTGCCATCCATCGCAAAGCAGGTCCTCAACTGTTGGAAGAATGCCGCGCCGTACGCAATCGCCAGGGAGGATGTCCCACGGGTGAAGCGGTGATCACCGGCGCAGGAAGGTTGCCCGCAAAATTTGTTATCCATGCCGTCGGACCGGTGTGGCGCGGAACCCATCCAAAAACGGAAGAGTTGCTCGCCAGCGCCTATCGCCATAGCCTGGAATTGGCCGCGGCCAACCATGTGAAGTCTATCGCCTTTCCCAATATCAGCACGGGGATCTATGGCTTTCCAAAACCGCGGGCAGCAGAGATCGCCATCGCGGAAGTGACCCGTTTTTTGGAGACGAATTCCTCCATCCAACAAGTGCTCTTCGTATGTTTTGATGAAGAGAATTTTGATATTTACAAAGCGATGCTGGGCCAGGCCTGAAGACGCACCGCTGTGATCTTTTTGTTTCATCCTCACCATCTCCCTATGCGACGCCTGACACTTCTCCTTGTTATGTTCGTTTCCTTCTCATCGTTTGCCCAAAACAAATATGGCTTGAAGGCCACCACGCTGGCCGCATACAAAGAGACCGTGAAGGCCAACCCGGAAAAAGAATTGATCAATCTCGAAAAATTTGTGCCCGGTCTTGTGCTGGACATACGCTATGCGACCACCAATAATTTTACGGGCGAAAAGATCTACAACCTCGCCCGTGCCTATGCCCGCAAGCCCGTAGCCGAATCGCTGAAAAAAATCCAGGCCGATCTGAAGAAACAAGGATTGGGTATAAAGATCTTCGACGCCTACAGGCCCTACAAAGCCACGGTAAAATTTTACGAAGTCTATCACGACACCACCTACGTGGCCTCCCCCTATCGCGGCTCGCGGCACAACCGCGGCTGTGCGCTCGACCTGACGGTGATCAATTTAAAAACCGGTGAAGAATTAAAGATGCCCACGGGGTTTGACTCTTTCAAAAAAGAAGCCTGGCCTACCTCGCCGGTGAGCGATCCCGAAATTCTGAAAAACAGAACGCTGCTCATCAACGCCATGGAAAAACACGGCTTCAAAGTGAACGGCTCAGAGTGGTGGCACTATGATTTTATCGGCTGGAAAAAATACGAAGTGCTCGACATCGATTATGAAGAGCTGGAGGGGATCTAATCGTACTTAAAAATATCTCTGCAAAGGAGTCCGGGACCGGTTATGGCAATGCTTTGAGAAACGCGATGCTCAGGGGAATCTGTTCCTCTGACCGAGACGATTCGTCTTCAATAAAGAAATGCTTGATGCCATTCTTTTTTGCTTCCTTCATGATCTCGGCAATTCCCACATCACCCATTCCCAACACCACGTTCGACTCCACATCGGCATGACCGTTGTCGCTGTTGGGCGTGCCCGGCTTGCGGTCCTTTAAATGGAGCATCACAAAACGAGTAGGATATTTCTTCAACAACGCCACGGGATCTTGCCCGGGTTGCTTCACCCAAAACACATCCATTTGGAAATGCACAAATCGGGAATCGAATTTATCGACCATAGTATCGAACAGCGTACCATTTTGATAGGGCTTAAACTCGAAGCCGTGTGGATGATAGCAGAGCAATAGACCGCTCTGTGCCATCACCCGGCCGGCGTTGTTAAAGACTGCCGCCGCCCTGTCTACATCGGCTATGTTAAAGGAATCTTCTTTGTGGGGGATCCAAAAACAAACGACATAACGCGCACCAAAAGCACGGGCCTCGTCGGCTACCGTTTGGGGAAATTTTTCGAGCCGGTCGAAGTCTGTGCCATAGCTCACCACGTTGAGATCGTTCTGCGCCAACAGCTTCATGAAGTCGGGGAAGGCCAGGCCATAGGTGCCCCCGATCTCGATTTCTTTGATGCCCATGTCCTTTACCTTCGCCATGGTGCCGGGCACATCTTTGGCAAACTGGTCTCTCAGGCTGTACAGCTCCAGTCCGATTTCCTGGGCCGTGGCCCGGATACTGATAAAACTTGTGCAGGCGAGTATGAGAAATGTAATCTTGCTGAAACGGCCAAGGGTCATACTTTCGGATATTATTGAGCGATGAAGATAAAAAATATGCCCGAACAAACAATTTTTTTACAATCACTGAGTTCAGGCCCGGCCATAAAAAAAGGGTAAGGCCCTTTGCCCTACCCTATTTTATGCTTTGCAAACCAATGCGATGCGGATTTATTTCTGTACCAGGATGGGCGTATTGGCCACCAGGGTGATGAGGTCTTCATCCACCACATTCTTCTTTTCATCGGCCACCACCAGGAAGTTGTCATAAAGCTGGTCCAGCTCCGATTTGTTGGGTTGATAACCCAGCAATTCCAGACGGTGCTTCAGGGCCGCCCGGCCGCTGCGCGCGGTCAGGATGATCGAAGACGAAGGCACACCCACATCCGACGGGTTAATGATCTCATAATTTTCCGAATTTTTCAGGAAGCCGTCCTGGTGAATGCCCGACGAGTGTGCGAAGGCATTGGCGCCTACGATGGCCTTGTTGGGTTGCACCGGCATGCGCATCATCTCCGAAACCAGTGTACTCAATTCATACAGCATGGTGGATTTGATGCCCGTGGTGAGGTCAAGGTCCTTATGCGTTTGCAGGATCATGGCCACTTCTTCCAGCGACGTGTTACCGGCGCGTTCGCCGATGCCGTTGATCGTGACTTCCGCCTGGCGTGCACCGTTCATCAGACCGGCAATGGTATTGGCCGTTGCCAGACCCAAGTCGTTGTGACAATGCACGGAGATGATCGCCTTGTCGATATTCTTAACATTATCGAAAAGATACTTGATGCGTTTGCCATACAGGTGGGGCAGGCAATAGCCAGTGGTGTCCGGAATGTTGACAACATCTGCACCCGCGGCGATCACCGCTTCCACCAATTGCGCGAGGAAGGCCAGGTCGGCGCGACCGGCATCTTCGGCAAAGAATTCCACTTCATAGCCCTTGGCTTTGGCATATTGCACCGCCCAGGCACCTTGCTCCATCACTTTTTCGCGCGTGCTGTTGAACTTGTGCTTGATGTGAATGTCGGACGAACCGATGCCTGTGTGGATGCGGCCGCGTTTGGCGTGGTGCAGGGCTTCGGCAGCAACGTCAATATCTTCCTTGCGGGCGCGCGTGAGGGCACAAACGCTTACGTGCTTCACCGCCTTGGATATTTCTACCACCGAAAGAAAATCGCCGGGACTGGAGATGGGAAAGCCCGCCTCAATCACGTCGACTCCAAGCTCCTCGAGCTTTCGTGCCACCACGATCTTTTCATCGGTTGACAATTGACAGCCCGGCACTTGCTCTCCATCGCGGAGGGTAGTATCGAAGATTTGAATTTTGTTGCTCATACTTTTTTATTTTATGGTTGGCCCGTCAACAACGGACCGGGGGTTTTATTATGCGTTTGCTTTTTGATCGACCGAGACCAGCATCCGGATCTGGTTGCACACCACGTTGCCCATCACTTCGGTGCCCAATATTTTTTCATGGGGCGTGTTGGCGTCGGCAATGTCGCGGGTGCGGTAACCTTCTTTCAGCGTTTGCTCCACGGCTTTGATCACCGTGTCGGCTTCTTCTTTCAATCCGAAAGAGATATCCAATAACAATGCAGCCGAAAGAATGGAGGCCAACGGGTTGGCTATCCCTTTTCCGGTGATGTCGTGCGCACTGCCGTGGATGGGTTCGTACAAGCCTACGGTATCGCCTACCGATGCAGAGGCCAGCATGCCCATAGACCCGGCAATTTGTGAAGCCTCGTCGGTGAGGATGTCGCCGAAAAGATTTCCGGTCACCACCACGTCGAAGCTCTTCGGGTTTTGGATGAGCTTCATGGCCGCAGCGTCTACGAACATGTGCTCTACCTTGACATCCGGATATTGCTTCGCCACTTCCTGTACTACCTCTCTCCACAGGCGCGAGCTTTCCAGCACGTTGGCCTTGTCTACGGAAGTAAGTTTCTTGCTGCGGGTTTGCGCCGCTTTGAAAGCTTTGTGCGCGATGCGTTCTACTTCATAGCGGGAGTAGATCATCGTGTCGTAGGCGGTGTCGTTGTTGTCTTTGCGGCCGCGTTCGCCGAAATACACATCGCCGGTCAGTTCGCGGAAGAAAAGAATGTCGGCGCCTTTCAGGATCTCGGGTTTGATGCTGGAAGCTTCCAGCAATTCATCAAAAAGTTTTATGGGGCGCAGGTTGGCATAGAGGCCCAGTTCCTTGCGCATCTTCAGCAGGCCTTGCTCGGGGCGGATCTTTGCCGAAGGGTCGTTGTCATATTTGGGGTGACCTACTGCACCAAACAATATGGCGTCGCAGTTCTTCAACTTCGTCAGTGTTTCGTCGGGCAGCGGGTTGCCGGTGGCTTCGATGGCTTCGTGGCCGATGAGGGCCTCGTCGAAAATAAAATCATGTCCGAAGCAATCAGCGATTTGTTCCAGCACTTTTTTGCCGCTTTCGGTTACTTCTTTGCCGATGCCGTCGCCGGGAAGTATGGTAATTTTTTTCTTCATCTTTTTAATGTACTAATTCAAAATGACGGATCTCATCGCGCAAGCTCAACAGGTAGTCGATGTCGTCGTAGCCGTTGGCGAGGCATGTTTTTTTGTAAGCGTTGATGTCGAACGATTCGGACGAGCCGTCTTCCAGCGTAACTTTTTGTTGCGGCAGGTCTACCGTGATCGTAGTCGCGGGATTTTTTTCGATGGCGGCGAAGATCTTCTTTAAGAACTCATCCGAAACCTGCACGGGCAACAGCGCATTGTTCAGGGCGTTGTTCTTGAAGATGTCGGCAAAGAAGCTGGAGATCACGACTCGGAATCCATAGTCATAGATAGACCATGCGGCGTGCTCGCGGCTGCTGCCACAACCGAAGTTTTTGCCGGCGACCAAGATTTTGCCGGTATACGTTCCGTTGTTCAGGATGAAATCCGCTTTCGGTGTGTTGTCGCTGTTGTAGCGCCAGTCGCGGAAGAGGTTTTCGCCAAAGCCTTCGCGCGTGGTGGCTTTCAGAAAGCGCGCGGGAATGATCTGGTCCGTATCAATATTTTCGATCGGCAGGGGCACTGCCGGACTTTTCAATGTGGTGAATTTTTCTTTCGACATACGATTTCTCTTTCCTTAATTTTTTTGATTACACCAGGCTGCGCACATCCGTTACTTTACCCGTGATGGCGGCGGCCGCGGCACTGAGCGGGCTGGCCAGGAAGGTGCGTGACTTCGGCCCCTGGCGTCCTTCAAAATTCCGGTTCGATGTGCTGATGCAATATTTGCCGGCGGGGATCTTGTCTTCATTCATCCCCAAACATGCCGAGCAGCCGGGTTGACGCAATTGGAATCCTGCGGCTTCAAAAATTTTATCGAGTCCTTCCTCGCGCGCCTGATTTTCTACTTGCTTCGATCCAGGCACCACCCAAACTTCTACATTCTCGGCTTTCTTCTTGCCCTCCACCATCTTGGCCACCAGGCGCAGGTCTTCGATGCGCGCGTTGGTACAGCTTCCGATAAAAACATAATCCACGGACTTGCCTAAGATGGCTGAACCCGGTTCGAGGCCCATGTATTCAAGCGACTTGGTGAACGACGTTTGTTCGCTGATGTCTTTCAACTCATTCACCGTAGGAATGCGGTCTGTCACTTTGATGCCCATGCCGGGGTTGGTGCCGTAGGTGATCATCGGTGCTATGTCGGCTGCGTCGTAAGACAACTCCAGGTCGTAGTGGGCGTTGTCGTCGGATTTCAATTGTCTCCATTGTTCCACCAGGCGATCGAACGTCTCGCCTTGAGGTGCGAATTTTCTTCCCTTGATATAATCGAACGTGATTTGGTCGGGTGCGATCAGGCCGCCGCGTGCGCCCATCTCGATGCTCATGTTGCAAATGGTCATGCGCGCCTCCATGGACAGACTGCGAATGGCATCGCCGGCATATTCCACAAAATATCCCGTGGCCCCGCTGGCCGAAAGCTTTGCGATGATGTACAGGATAATATCTTTTGCTACTACGCCTTTGCTCAACTTGCCGTTGATCTCGATCTTCATGGTCTTGGGGCGATACTGCAGCACGCATTGTGTGCCGAGCACTTGCTCCACTTCGCTGGTGCCGATACCAAACGCAATATTTCCAAACGCACCGTGCGTCGAGGTGTGACTGTCGCCACAGACGATGGTCATGCCGGGCAACGTCAACCCCAGTTCGGGGCCGATGATGTGCACGATGCCCTGGTAGGGATGACCCAGGTCATAAAGTTCCACGCCAAATTCGGCGCAGTTTTTCCGGAGGGTTTCCACCTGGTGGCGCGACAACGCTTCCTTGATGGGGAGGTGTTGGTTTAGGGTGGGCACGTTGTGATCGGCCGTGGCCGTGGTGCGCGCTGGGTTGAATACTTTCACGCCTCTTTTGCGGAGGCCGTCAAATGCTTGCGGGCTGGTGACTTCGTGAATGAAATGACGGTCGATGTACAGGGCATCGGGATGGCCTTCGCTGCTCTTCACCACGTGGGCATCCCAGATCTTGTCGAATAATGTTTTTTGTTGTGGCATCATGTCTGGTCGGTGAGCTTTTTGTAACAAGTGTTAGTTTGCTCTACGCTGGTTAAAATGAAACCGCCCCGTCCTGATTTTTTTCGGGACGGGGCGGAATATAAAGTCGTTATGTTATGGATCGATCTCCGGAGAGATTTTAGCCTTCTTTTTTAAAAAATTATTGCGAGAGGATTTGGATTCACGAAGATGAGGAAAGTTACGGCCTACATCAACGAATTGTTAAAAAATTTTTATCCGCGCTAACAAGTGTATGGTAGCGAAAAAGCCTTCACACGTTTGAAATTTAAAGGATTTGCCGTTCAAAAATATCCGGCGCGTGCCAAGCTTTTTTGGCATTAAACATCCATGGCGTCGTACACGATCACCTTCTCCCAAAGGTGCGAGCAGTTCTCGATAAATTTCAAGTGGATGGGATGCGTTTGGTAGGTGGCTTGCCCTGCGAGATCGTCGAAAAGCATGAGCTCGGAGGCACTGTAGCTGTTGTCTACTACGTCGCGTTTTTCCGTGCTGGCCGGTACGCCGATGTGAAGCTTTTTAATGGTCTCGATCTTTTCGAGCGTGCGCAGTCCTTCGAGGAGTTTTTGCAGGTCTTCTTTCGAGTCGCGGTTCTTCAGCCAGAAGAACACGTGGTGGGCCAGTTGTTTTTTATCTTTCTTGGTTTCCATAGTTGTGGTCGATGCAGAAGCGGCGCCGGCGGTTAATACGGCAGCGCTGGCCAGAAAGGTACGACGGTTTTGTTTTTCCATAGCTAGAGTTTTGAGGGAAGTAAGATAGGCAATAATAGAAAATTCTTTCTCTGATTCGAGAGGCTTCACTGATTTTCTTTCTGTAGATTCAAACCTTACGCTAACTATAAAACAAAAAAACTTTTGTGATTATGAATAAAACCAGTAAACATGTTGTACGCCTCCTGATGTTGTTGGCGATTGTTTTTCTCGCAAATTGTGCAGGAAAAGACGGTGATCCAGGACCTGCCGGTAAAGATGGTTCGAACGGGGTCGATGGCAAGGATGGAACCAATGGGACGAACGGGACCAATGGAACAGATGGAACCAACGGGCCATCTACATTTATTACAACCGCAGGGGGTATTAAAGGAACAGTTTCCGGGAATCGAAGAGACGGAACGGCCTTTTCGGAGGCTTTCAACTATAATCTCGCCACTGAAAAAGGAGGCGTGGTCAAAGTCCCGCAAACCGGTATTTCCCTAATCGAATTTACACGGTATGGTGAACCCGGTGCAGACCGACACATGACCATGGTATTGAAGTATGAAAAGAACTCAATCTCCGTACTGCGCGAAAACCTACGCGCTTTTCTGGCTTATCCCGATATGTGGTTTTCTTTCTCAAAAGAATTACCGGGTAATTCATTGTTCTCGTTTTCATCCTATGCCAACTTTAACGATATCACTGCCTATTGGCCGATTAGTCCCGCCGAAAACGATGCGAAGTATCATTTCGAATTTGAATTTGACGCTTTCACCGGTCGCGTGTTGCCAACCACTGCGGCTAACACCGTTGCAGAATATGCATTCAACATAAGAGGTGGCGCCTTCGCCTACTATCAATATGGCGAAAATGGCGGCGCTTTCGATAAGATAAAGAACGCCGATGGAACTGAATCGACTTCAACCCTTTATGATGAACTTGTTCTGAACGAAGATGACAAGCTGATTTTTAAACGCTCAGGGGTAGACCTCTCCAGTACTGAGTTTATTCCTGCCGATAAATTAGATATCTCAAACTACTCTTTTGACACCACGACCGGCGCTTTAAAATTTGATTTCGTGCTTCAAGTTGCAGGCGTTACGCGATTTAATGCAACGCTTCATCCTTATACCGTTACAGGTCAGGTGGATGTTATCATCTACAGTAATTTTGGTTCCCGAGAAAGAAACTAACTCACCAGGAGGTCTTCGGACCTCCTTTTTTTTCATTCGTCAAATTTGCTGTTCTTCGGTTCGTTCGCGTCCGGTTACTTTAAATCGTTATCTCGATCCTATTTCCATCCGGATCCAACACCACGCTTTCGTAGTAACCATCGCCCGTGATACGTGGTTCTCCTACAATCCTGTAGCCGTCTTCTCGCAATTGTTCCGTCAGCGTGTCGACCGTTGCTTTGTCGCCCACCGCGATGGCCAAGTGCGTCAGCCCCAGGGTTTCTTCCTCCAGAGCATGTGGGGGAATGCCCATTTTTTGCATGATCTCAATCCGGCTTCCTTCTGAGAAAGAAAGAAAATAGGATTGGAAATGCTTTTTGGCGTTGGTGTATTTTTCGCCAGCCTTCGCTTTGAAATAATGCTCGTAGAAAACTTTCAGCTTTTCAATGTCTGTGGTGTAGAGCGCGATGTGGTCGATTTTCATAGGAGAAAAGGTTAAACCGCCTCACCTTCGCTAAAGCTTCGGCGAGCAAAGAAAGTTTTATTTCAGGCAGGCCTGCTTTCGTTAAAGCTTCTGCAGGTAAACGGGTAACGGCACGCCGGTTTTTAATGCGGGGTCGGGTTGGGGTGAGTGGCGGGTGATCTCCAGGGGAACTACGCCGGCCCACACATCCAGGGTATAATCCTCATCGTCGTCTTTCGGAGGGCCAGTACGCACTTTGGCGGAGGCCTCTTCGATTTTGAACGAGAGCAACATGGTAGCTTTCCATTCGCCGGCGGTGGGTTTGCGCACGTCGTTCCAACGGCCGGGCTGCATTTTGTTGGTGAAGACTTCGAGGGCGGTGTATAGCTCGTTTTCGTCTTCCACTTTTTCGGGTGTGCTGAAGACCACCACGGAGCGATAGTTCACCGAATGATGGAAGGCCGAACGGGCCAACACCAGGCCGTCCATGATGGTGGCACTGATGGACACCGGCGGTTTTTTCTCGGCCAGTTCGCGCATGTAGAAACTTCCCACGGAGCCGTGCAGGTAGAGCTTGTCGCCGATGCGGCAAAATCCGGTGGGGATTTGAAAGGCCTGGTTGTCGCGTGTATAGGCCAGGTTGCAAAACAGGGCCTCGTCGAGAATGGCATAGACAGCGTCTTTGTCGTACACGCCGCGTTTGGGCAGGCGTGTGATCTCAGTCTTGTCGGTGATGGGAAATTGTGCCATGGGTTTTTATTTTCGGGGGATCATGAAGCAATGTTCGAAGCGTTGCATGCCAATCTTTGGATAATACTCCTGGGCTGCAGGGGCCGCCAGCAAAATGAGCGCTGTGTTTTCGCCGGATACTTTGTGGGTTTCATCGATCAATCGCTTGCCGATGCCTTGTTTTTGAAAGGCCTCGTCCACGGCGAGGTCGGAGAGGTAGCAACAAAAGGAAAAATCGGTTAACGCGCGCGAAACACCCACCAGCGTATCGCCGCTCCACGCGGTGACGAGCACGTTGCCGTGATCGAGCATGCTTTGAATGCGCTGCCGGCTGTCGACCGGTCGTCGTTCCGCCAGGGTCGAGCGCTTCAACAGATCGATGAATGCCTCTGCGGTGAGCTTGATGTTGCTGCGGTAGGTGATCTCCGGTTGTGACATGATATTCTTTGATCTTCTTTTTTTGATGTCGTCTTACTTTTCAATCTTCAACACGATCTTCCCAAACTGATGGCCCGCTTCCATGTAGCGCATCGCTTCTTCGGTTTGCTCCAAGGGGAAGGTTTTGTCGATGATCGGTTTCATGCCGCGGCTTTCGAGAAAGTCGAGCATGGAAAGAAATTCGTCGCGGGTGCCCATGGTGGTGCCGTGAATGGAAATTTGTTTCCAGTAAAGTTGTCGCGTGGCAATCTCCGAGATGTTGCCGCCGGTGCGGCCGTAGTTCACGATGCGGCCACCGGGCAAGGCCAGCGTGATGTATTTTGAAAATTGATCGCCACCGGCGCCATCGATGATGATGTCAAATCCACCACCGCTTTCTTTCAATGCTTTCTCTGCCCAGTCCGGGTCTTTGTAGTTAAAACCTCCCAATGCGCCCAGCGCTTTTGCTTTTGCCAGCTTTTCTTCCGAGCTGGAGGTCACGTACACACGCCCTTGGTAAGCCACGGCAAATTGCAGCAACCAAAGTGCAGCGCCTCCGCCGATACCGGTGATCAACACTTTCTCTTTGCTGCGCAACCGGGCCTTCGAAAATAAAGCGCGATAGGCCGTGAGCGCCGCCAATGGCACCGCCGCCGACTCGGCCATCGTGAGATGCTCGGGTCTTTCGAAGATGTATTTTTTTGAGATGACGATGTAGTCGCTAAACGTGCCGTTGTCGGGATAGCCCAGGATCTTAAATGAATTTCCCTGCACGATGGGATTGGTTCCCCACTCCAGGCTGGGGTTGATGATTACCTCCATGCCAATGAACAAGGGATCTACATCCTCTCCCACTTCTTCGATCACGCCGCTGCCATCGGAACCCAGAATGTTTCCATCCGGTGGCAAGCCGTCTTTCTCACGCCACACCCAAATGTCGAGGTGATTTAGCGCAGCGTATTTTAATCGTACCAGCACCTGGTCTTTTACAGGTCGGAATTTTTTGATGTTCTGCACCACCAGCGGGTGGTCTTTGCCTTTGAAGAAAACTGCTCTCATAGAAAAAAACGAAAATCGTACGGTAAGCCCACACGTTTTGTGGACGGCGATCGGTAAAGGCTATTGAAAGTCCTCCCCCAGCGGAAATGCCGGGGGAGGGTGATGTAGAGGGTTATCGCGCCGCGGGGATGATGTAGTTCCAGCCGTGCACATCCGGCTCAAAACCCAGGCGAATGTTGTTTAGTTTTTCCTTGGCGCGTTGCTGGAACGAGTTGGACGTTACCGTAGGTACCGTGTAGTCGACACCGTGAATGTTGATGGCCGCAATGGGCGACACAACGGCTGCGGTACCCGCTCCAAAGGCTTCCGTGAGCGTGCCCTTCTTGAAGGCTTCTTCGATCTCGGCTACACTCACGCGGCGTTCTTCCACCGTCATGCCCAGCGACGGCGCGAGCTTGATGATGGTGTCGCGCGTCACACCGTCCAGCAAGGCCGTGGTGAGCTTGGGGGTGATCACTTTTCCGTCGATCACGAACATCACGTTCATCACGCCGGCTTCGTCGATGTATTTATGTTCTTTTGCGTCGGTCCACAATACCTGGTCAAAACCTTCCTGGCGGGCCACTTGCGTGGGATAGAAGGCGCCGCCATAGTTGCCGGCGCATTTTGCAAAGCCGGTTCCACCTTCTGCGGCGCGCACAAAAGTTTCTTCCACTTTCAACCGTGTGGGTTTGCTGAAGTAAGCACCGGCGGGGCTGGTCAATACAAAAAATTTGAAATGGTCGGCGATCTTCACACCGAGCCGCGGCTCGTAGGCGAACACCACGGGGCGGATGTAGAGCGACGCGCCTTCGCTGGTAGGGATCCAACTTTCGTCGGTTTCCACGATGGCGTGCAGGCTTTGGATGAACAGTTCTTCCGGGATCTCGGGCATGCACATGCGTGCCAGGGACTTATTGAGACGCTCGCTGTGTTTTTGCGGACGGAAAATACAGATGTCGCCGTTTTTATTGCGGAAGGCTTTCATGCCTTCAAAGACGGACTGGCCATAGTGCAGGGAAAGCATGGCCGGTGACATCATAATATCACCGAAAGGTAGAATCGAAGGCTCCTGCCATTTGCCGTTCACATAGTCAACCATGAGCATGTGATCGGAAATGTATTTCCCGAACTCCAGGTTGTTAAAATCAACTTCACTGATTCTCGATTTGGCAATGCGCTTCGTGGCAATGGCTGGGATGGATGTCGTGGTCATAGCAAATGGTATTAAGGAGTGAATTTCATCATTATTTTTACATAATTCCGTTCTCGGTCAATATTTTATCGGTTTCTGCCCCGGAATGCGGGTTTTTTAAAGAAATCGCTTTCCTCGCAAACGTCTTCTGCCTTATGCCGGTTGGGCTTTTTTTAGCTTTTCCGACACTTTTTCCAGCACCTCAAAAGCCAGGTCCATGTCGGCCAATTCCGTCAGCCAATTGGAGACTGCCGCTCTGATCGCCCAGGTCCCGTGCAACTGGGTGGGCGTGAAGAACACGCGTCCATCATCGCGCACGGCCTCCAGGAATTTGCGGATGGTTTCGGCTGAGAGGTCGTCTTGCTTCAGGGTGAAACAAACCACGTTCATGCGCACCGGCGCCAGCAACACAAAATCTTCCGAAGCTTTCAAAAGCTCTCCAAAATGATGGGCCGCCGCGCAGTTCCGCTCCACGATTTCGCGGTAGCCTTCTTTGCCATAGGCCATCAACGAGAACCACGATGGTAACGCGCGGAAGCGGCGCGAATTTTCGGGCGTGTAATGAAAAAAATCCGGGCTTTGCTCGGGATCGCCCAGGTAGGCGGCGCTGTTTTGAAAAACGCTAAGCTGTAAACCTTTGTGCCGCGTAAATTGCATCGCCGCATCGTAGGGCACGTTCAGCCATTTGTGTGCATCGATGGTAATGCTGTCGGCGGCGTTGATGCCCTCTAACAGATGCGCGTACTTTTCCGAGCATGCCGCAAATCCACCAAAGGCAGCGTCAACATGCAACCAGAAGTTGTATTTCTTTTTCAGCTTGGCCACCGCGACGAGATCATCAAAGTCCACCGTGTTCACCGTGCCGGCATTGGCCACCACAATGACGGGGCCGGCCTGCTGGATCAATTGTTTTTCCAGGGCGGCGATGTCTACGGCTTCGCGCTCGGGAAGGGTGGCGATGCGTATCACCGACTTTCTTCCCACACCAAGCATCGACAAGGATTTAAATATACTGGCGTGTGGCGTTCCGCTGAGCACCGTCACCGGTTCGGCGCCGGTCAGACCGTCATGGCTAAAATCTTTGCCTTGTTGTAGTCCTACCCATTGCCGGGCGAGTGCCAGGTTCGTGAAGTTCGAGATCGTGGCGCCCGTCACGAACGAACCGAAATAGACTTCGTCAAGACCAAACAGTTGCTTGAAAAAATGGATGGTCTGGCGCTCCAACTGCGGGGCGATGGAATCGTTGCTGCCGCAGGCGTTCTGGTCGTAGGCGCTCACCAGCCAATCGCCGGCCACGGAGGCGGGTGTGGAGCCGCCGGTCACAAAACCAAAGTATCGCGGCCCGGCGCTGTTCGCGATCTGACCGGCAAAGTTTTTCGCGAAATGATCCAATGTCGCCATGGCACCGATACCTTTTTCCGGAAGGGTTTCCATCGCGATGTTGGCAACGAATCTTCCCGGTGCCAGCGTGTCTTGTTGACGGAAATATTCTCCCGCCACCTTTTGAGTTTGGCTGAGTAGTTCCTGCAGGTTCTCGCGGTCTTTTTTTAGTAAAGGGTGCATGGCTATTTTTTTAGGGTAGAAATAATTTCAGAGATGCGCACCAGGTGATGGTCGTCGTGTTCGGCATCGAAGAAGGCCAGGTCCACGGGGGTCATGGTCACTTTGAGCCGGGGATGAACGGAGGTTCTACTCAGTTCATCATCTGCCAGCAACCGGTAGCGCGCGATATTCATTTTCCGGCGTTCGTAAAAAAAATCGATGACCTTTTGCACCGGCCATGCATTATAATCCTGCTTCAATCCAAATACGGCCGGCGACATCACGGGCAGTTGATTCACAATTTCATCGATGCGTTTCAATGCTACTTCATCTACCTCGCCCAGGTGCGCGATGTTTTCCTTCACCGACCACTTCATGTCCAGTTTGTTGGAAAGGATCTCATCCGGGAGGCCTTTCGTTTTCATTTCCATCCGCGCCACGGTACCTTCCAGCCGGTCGAGTTGAAAAGGAAGCAGTCCCCCGGCCAGGCCAAAGGGAAATGTGCGCGTGAGCCATTCTGATTTTTTCATGATGAAATTCATTTACGGGAGAGAAATACTTTTGAATGACGCGCCTGTAAAATTCAGGCGATCGTGTTTTCCACCACCAGTGCCTGGGGGATATGATGCACCGGGAAGTTTACCGAGCGCGCAATAAAGCACATACTGTGGGCTTCTTCATGCAGCGCGTTGGCTTTGTCGATCATGGATTTTTCCTTTACGGTCACCGTGGGCCGCAGCGTTACTTCTATGAATTGTCCACTGCCATTTTCATTTTCCGTCATGGTGCCCGCCGCGTTATCGGTATATTCCATCACCACCACACCATTCACAGCACACAAATGCAAGTACCACAGCATATGACAGCTCGACAACGAAGCCACCAACAATTCCTCCGGGTTATAGCGCGTCTTGTCGCCTCTGAACTTCGGGTCCGACGATGCGGGAATCTCCGGTTTGCCCGCGACGGCCAGGAGGTGGCTGCGCTCATAGGCCTTGTACTCGGAGGTGCCCGTGCCTTTGTTGCCCGTCCAGTGAAGGGTTGTTTTGTAGTGGTGGGTGGTCATGCAGTCAGGTTAGTTTCTTTTTGTAGAGTAGATCGGTTTGCAAATCGGTTCCCAGTAAAAACGGATGCGCGCTGAATTTTTCAAAACCCCATTTTTCATAAAAAGCAATCGCGCGCGGGTTGAATTCCCACACACCCAGCCAGAGGGTATCGTAGCCTTTTTCTTTTGCCAGATCGATGCAGGCTTGCATCAGGGTTTTGCCCACACTCTTTCCGAGGAAGTCGCGATCGGAGTAGATGCGCTCCAGTTCGATGCTCACCGTGTCGGGGGGTGCGTCGGGGTTGAGTTGTGTCCGCAGCTTCGCATAGCCGGCCACCGTATCGCCGGCGTGAGCGATCAGAAAGATAGCATGAGGATCTTCAAGTTCCTGTCTGAGTTGTTCGGTCGTAAAATTTTTGTCGACATACTGCTTCACGTCGGCTTCGTTGTTCGTGGGTGCAAACGTTTCGTAGAAGGTCTTCCATCCCAGTTCTGCTAAAAGGGTGGCATCGCCCAGATGGGCGTTTCGGATCGTGACGGCAGCGTTCATGATTTTTTCCATCGAATTTACGGTTCAGGATTCTTCGGTCAACAACAGTTGCATTTTTATGTTGCTTCGTTTGTACGGACCATCCACAGGGATCTCTTCAAAACCCAGTTTCCGGTAAAGTTCAATCGCCGCGGTGAGGATCGTATTGGAATACAAGATGATCTTTCGCGCACCCAGTGAGCGCGCCCTTTCGCGGGCCGCTTCGGCCAACGCTCTGCCCAAACCCAAACCCCTGTGGTTGGTGTCCACCGCCATTTTCGTAAACTCATACACTCCGGACTCGACAAATTTCAACGCCGCTGTTCCCACCACCTGGCCTTCGTATACCGCCATGAGGATCTCGCCTCCCTTGCCCAGGATGTGCAGGTCGGGATGTTGCAACACGGCTTCGTCGATGGGCTCCATCCAAAAATATTTTTCGATCCATTCGCGGTTCAGCGCTTCAAAAGCGGGCTGGTGTTCCGGCCGGTAGGTTTCGATGGCAAGCGTTACATTCTCCATGGGTTGCGTGTTTGTTGATAGTCCAAAAAACTTCCGTCTACAATAAACAACTTCACGCCTTCGCGCGACGAAGACCGGTGCAGGCTCACGTTGTCGGACACCTGATAGCTCATGCCGGCCGACAACCGGAACGTGCGTCCATCCGAAAGCTCGGATTCCATTTCGCCTTCCAGGCAAAACAGGATGTGTCCTGTCTTGCACCAATGGTCGGCTTTGTAGTTTTTAGAATACTCCACCAGTCGCACGCGAAACGTTCCAAATTGCAACGTCCGCCACAAGGCCACGCCCGACTCGCCACGGTGTTCGGTTGTGGGCACGGCGTCCCACTGTGTGGTATGAAATAATATCGGATTCATTTTTCTTTAGCGGGTGAATTGGGCTTTCCAAAGATCGCGAAGCTGGTACCCCTTGTTCACGATGTAGATGCCTGCCACCGTGATCAGAATGGCCATACCGATCTTGACGTTCAACTTCTCATCCAAAAACAACCAGCCGAGCAACACCGCCACCACGGGGTTGACATACGCATAGAGCGACACGATGGTCATGGGCAGGTTGCGCAGGGCGTAGGAGAAACAGGCATAGGCCACGATCGATCCGAAAATGATCAGATAGATGAGCGAATACACCGCCTCGGTCGACCACGATATCGTGCTCAGATCGTCAAACAAAAGTGAAGCAGGCACGAGCCACAGACCACCAAAGAGCATCTGCAGGGCAGCGTTGAGAAAGAGGTTGCCCACGGTGCCGCGCTTCTTCAGCCACACGGCGCCACCGGCCCAACTCACCACGGCCACGAAGATGGCAAAGATGCCGATCTGGTATTCAAGTCGCGAGAACTCTTGCACATGTTCTCCAAAGATCATGACAATGCCCACCAGGCCTACGAGCACGCCCAGAATGATCGGCACCGTTGGTTTCTCTTCGCGGTTAATAGTAAGGTTGATCAGGATCACCATCACGGGCATGAGCGAGCAGAGAATTGCCGCCACACCGCTGGGGATGAGCACTTCTGCCCACGCCACCAAGCCGTTGCCCAGCGAGATCATGAAGAATCCGGCCACGGCCTGGCGCTTCAACTGTTCGAGCGACGGCCAGCTTTCCTTCATCACAAAAAGCATAAATCCTCCCAGCAGGAGGCCGGCCGAGATCTGGCGCAGCACTACAAACAGGAAGGCCGGAAAATGAACAACCGCCACGCGCAACGCCAGGTAGGTCGTTCCCCAGATGATGCAGATAGCACCCAGTGCGATGTAAGCCAGTAGATCTTTTTTCAAGCAATGATCGGGTTAAAAAGGTGAATGAGGTTGGGTGTTGAATACGGGTTTACGCCGCATTCAAAACTTCCTATAAATACGCAAAAAAAACAGTTTCAGTTTCGAGAATTTTGACCAGATCAGTTTATCAATGATGTTTTAGGAAGGAGCCCTTCATTTATAAACGATCTCTCCCCCTTGCCGGATGAATTTTATGGTCTTGGGCAGATCATATGTACCTTCTTCCTGGATGTCATCAATCATTTCTACGTAGGAAAATCCGGGGTAAGATGCTGGGTTCTCCGTGAAGTCCTCCATGAGATCGCTGTCGGCCAAGTTCGGCTTCAAGATTCCGTTCTTATCCCTGACACCACCGTGCGAATGAAAAAGATACTCAACCGTTGCCCGGCCCGCGATCTCAAACCAATGACCACCTTCTATCATTGTTTTGGCGCTTAAATCGCCACCCACTTTTAGGGCACAGTCTCCGAGCGAATCTCCCAACACAATATTGTTGACGTTCAGATGGCCCGTGATGAAAATACTTGATAATGTGATGAAGTTCTGACAGGCCACGTTTCCTAAAACGATGAGCAGCGAAGTGTCCACCTTCACACCATCCTGGATGAGCCCGGCAACGGCTAAATCTCCGTCGACAATGACAACGTCTTTCCCGACATTCAAATCCGTTAATTCCGTATCGCCCGTGTAGACGATTATTTTCCCGGCAACATCGTGAAACGCTTTTAGCTCTTTAATGATCTCATCGCGAAATACAGGCGCTTTTGAGGTCACCCATGCGATCGCCTCGCTCGCGGTAAACGCTTTCATCATAGCCTCTTTCATTTTTGTTTAAAATCTGCTGACTGAATTTATGAAGATCAGATGAACTACAACCAGCCCGACTCGGCGAGTCATGGTTTGCATGCATCACACGTTGTCTGGGTGAATCACTTCGGACCAGGTCTTGCCGTCGAAGGTCAGGATGTTGGCGGAGCCGATGGCCCACAGCATGCCGTCCTTCGCATGCAGCCGGTGCACGGTGAAGGGCTTGCCCAGGCCGGGGTCGACGCGCTGGATCGAGCCGTTCACGATGCGCGCCAGCACATTGTTGCCGGCCAGATAGATCTGGCCATTGAACTCCTCAATACTGTACCAGTTGTCGACAAAGGCGGGGTCGCTCAAGCGCTCCCAGTGGTTGAATCGCCCGTGTAGCACGACGCCGTCGTTGCCGCAGATCCAAACGTTGTCGGGCCCGAGGCAGCGAACAGCGCCTAGGTGTGCCGTTGTATGTCCGTCGTCCCGGTGCCAGGTCTTGCCATCGTGCAGATAGATCTCCCCTTTCCAGCCGACGGCGTAAACGTGCTGCTGGTCGGTGCCATCGATGTCGAAGAACCCGGTGCCCGTGTCGCGCGTCAGGATATCATCCGCGATCGAGGTCCAACCTGTCGCCGTCTGCTTGTAGACCTGTCGTCCATAGCCGCAGACGTACAACTCGCCGCCGATGTTCTTGATTGCCTCGACATAACCGTAGGGTTTGCTGACCTCGAGCCCTGCGCCCGGGATCTGGTCGATGTTCGGCGCACCGCCGGCGATCTCGGCAACCTGGCCGTTTTTGCCGAGCACCCACCATGCACGGTAGTTGCGCGCAGGGTCGCTCTTGACGGTGATCGACTTGCACTGAAACTTCAAGTCCAGGCTGCCCCATTGACCGCCGGCGTAGCTGAACAGCCGACAGAAAGGCGCCCTGGCATCCATCATGTCGGGGAAGGTGAGCAAGCCCAGCGCGCCCCGGCGCGATGAGTAGCCGGTGAGGAAAGTGACTGCGGGTGATGTCATGGTTCGATCTTATCTTCTCAGCAATTCCATTTTTTTGCAAACTATCCAAAACAACGTTGGTCCCCTCCCTTTTTCTCCGTGAATGGCAACGCGCTGTTCGATCCGCATTTCGACCAACCCAGTATTTGTTCTGCACAACGGCCAGGTTCATCATCGAGTGGCCGTTGTCGTGTGGTTTATGCCATCCTGTTCTTGGGAGTTCTAAAAATCCAACGCCTTTCTTTACAACTTGTATGGCAATCTCAAAAATGAGACTTTAAGCCGACATAAGAAACATTGAACAGTACAAATGATCTATAGGTTATAATACTAATCCAGAAACCGGGCCGACAATTTCCTCACCAAATTTTCTATCTTTATAAAGGAAGCGTATCATCGCCCAGCAAAGTATGCGCTATAACCTCTCCGTTTCCGCAGCACGATCTGCCTTCTTTGTTGTTGCCTGTCTAACCACTGCAGCCTTTGGCCAGCCCCCGGCCACGCTGCGACTGAAACCCGGTGAGAACATCCGCACCACTTCCTGGCGCGACAGTGTATATCGATTTTCCTCGTACCAGGAAGGTCAGGTGATCTTCATTTCGGGACCTTCACCAAAATATAAGATGAACTACAACGTGCTGTCCGGCGACATGGAATTCATCAGTCCGAAGGGCGACACCATGGTGTTGAAGAAAACGCCGGAGGTAAAACTGGTCATGGTTGGAGGGCACGTATTTTTTTTGGAGCCTGCTCAGGGGTATATCGAAATACTGATTCAGCAACAACTGGCATTGGGCGTGCAAAAAGAATTTGTGATCGCCCGCAAGGATGTTGAAGTGAGCAATGGATACAGCACGTCATCCAATAATACCGGGGCCGTTGTTGCCTATCGCGGCAACTCGCGGTCCGTCACCAGCAATGCCGACTTGTTGGTACGAATCAACAACACCTATTTTTTTATCGATCAAAAGAACGAAGCGCATCCCGCCACCAAAGCCTCGCTGATGAAATTGTTTCCTGACGATCGCGATAAGCTGAAAACCTATCTGAAGGAACAACATACGGATTTCAAACAGAAAGATGACCTGGCGAGGTTGTTGGCTTTTTGCAATGGACTGGCACCGGGGAAGTAGCAACAGAAAGTCAGTCGGACATTGTGGCTTCATTTCATTTCGCGATGAATCTCAAATTTGAAAATAAACGACAGTTGATACTGGTCCGCGACCCGGTGATATCCATAGCGTTGAGGGGCTTCCTGAAGGAACCCCATAAAAAAATAACAGGCTACACAGGGCGTGCCCTACATAGCCTGTTTCATTTGTGATATTCGTTCTCGTTTGTTATTTCCGTACGCTATTTCTGCACCACTATTTTCTTCGCTTTTGTGCCGATATCGCTAACGATTTTAATGATGTACACACCATTGGCAGACGCCGGCATTTCGATGGGCAAGCTTTGAACCTCATCGGTGCAAGCTACCGATTGCGATACCGTTTCATTTCCAAGTTGGTCGATGATCTGTATCCTGACCGTCGATGACGTCAAATTGGTCCATCGAAGTGTAAACGATCCAGCACTAGGATTGGGGTACACGGAAATATCTTCCTCATCATCTGCCAAAGCGTCGACGCGGTATTCCTGCGTGTTAAATCCGCATGAGCAGGTCCCCAAGGTGGCTCCGCGGCGAAAAAAATAGGGCAGGGCACGTTTATCGAGACAAAACGTATTAGAACATGGACGCCCGGACGCCAAACATACCAGGATCTTTTGCTGCTGGTCTCCGCATCGAACGTCGATGACTTTTACCGTGACCGAAGCGGTTACCTCACAGAACCCGATCATGTCCGTGACCTTTACTGAGTAAGAATACGTTCCGGGCGTAGCAGGACTTACGGTAAGGGATCTGGTGGTCTCCCCGGTCGACCAGGAATAACGATAAGTATTACCAGGATAAGGCTCTCCGCCAGACGCCCGGGCGGTGAAGGTAAGTGACGAGGGGCCGTATCCCGTATAGATCGTATTGGGTTTGCCTCCAGGAATGACTGCATACTGATTGCCAATGGCTACTGTCATTTTTCTCTGAACGATTATGATGCTCTCCTGCGTGAAGACTTTTCCGGAAGAAGAAATTATCGTCCACGTAACCTTGCTTCTGCCGGGTCTGAAAAATCCACTGGCCTGGGTGCCTGTTCCTGAGCGGGTAGTGGCTCCTGAAATGGTGTAGGTAATTTTCGGTGTGCCGCACGGATCGGTGACAAACAAGGGCAGAAGTCCATACTGGTTTGTCGGACTGAAGCAAAACAATTGCAGCGGCGTGACAAATAATATCGCGTCTGTACAATTTACCGTGCCCCTCACCGTAAGGGTTTGGGTCACCGCGCCAGCGGAGGTAAGATTGACCTCACCTTCATAAACACCAAAAGGATTATCGGCCTTCAGACGGATAAAGATGATTCGCGAAGTAACCACACCCGACGACGGGCTTAACGATAAACTTGACGTGAAGCCGCTACTAGCACTGAAAGAGATTTCGTAGCCGCCGGGTGCTGTGACGATGGCATTGTCCGCCAGGTAAGCACCGCTTACGCTAAAACTCTGCGAAGCTGATGCGGTTCCCAGGATTGTGGCGAAGGACGTGAACATCGGCTTGCTTATTTTCCGAATCCGGTTGTTAACAGCGTCGGCTACATAAACGTTACCCGATGCATCTACGGCTACGCCTACCGGATATCTAAATTGTGCGAACGTGCTTGCGCCATCCGCATCACCTTCAACACCGCTTCCTGCCACTGTGGTTACCATACCGGTAGGATCAATCTTGCGGATACGAAGATTTCCTTGATCCGCCACATATATATTTCCCGAAGCCACGGCCACGCCCCATGGATAACTAAACTGGGCGGACGTGCCAGGACCATCCTGATATCCGTCTGTGCTACCGGCCAGCGTTGTTACCATTCCGGTGGCACTTATCTTACGAATGCGGTGATTGCCAAAATCTCCGACATAAACATTGGCCGATTCATCAACCGCTACTCCGCGAGGAAAACTTACCTGGGCCGATGCCGCCGGGCCGTCGGTATTTCCGGGTATGCCATTACCCACTAACGTGCTGACCAAGCCACTGGGGTCAATTTTAAGAATCCGGTTATTACCCTGATCAGCCACATATAAATTTCCCGAAGGATCGGCAGCGATACCCAAAGGCAAATCGAATCCGGCCGACGCACCGACAAAGGTGGTCACAAAACCCCCGGGCGTAATTTTACGAATGCAGCTATTCCCAGTATCGATCACGTACATATTCCCCGAAGCATCGAAACACAGGCTAGTCGGAAAAAGAAACTGAGCCGTCGTGCCCATCCCATCGACATGACCTTCAACACTGCCCGCAAAGGTGGTGACCACTCCCTCGGGCGTGATTTTACGAATCCGGCTATTCCCCGTATCGGCTACATAGACGTTGCCGTTGGCATCAACGGCCAAACCCTGTGGATTGAAAAGTTGCGCACTCGTACCGGTGCCATCGGCAGATCCCGGTGCACCACCTGCAAAGGTGGTGACCATGACAGGATCGATCGTTACGACGGGTGTATTTTCAACTTCCCTGATCTCAAGTGAAAATTTCAGAATATTCGTTGCGGAGCCTTTACTATTATTCATACCCAGCCCGAGGTATTCTTTTGAGCTGGTGTTAAAGATTGCGGCCGAGGTACGCCCGGCGCCGGGGAAAACAATTTTATTTATCTGGAAATCGGTTGGCGAATGGTACGCTAAAAAATTCTGATGGTAATTCCCTGCATCATCGAGACCTAAACCCATGTAGCCCTTATCTCTGATTCCGACAGCGCCGTATCGGGCGCCACCTGCTGCGAGCGTGACTTTCTGCGTCCAGGATTCCTGGGCCATTACGCCGCTGACGACCATTGTCAGCAGTGTGAGAACCAACCGAATTTTTGTGTCCATGTTGTGGGGGATTTAAGGTGACATATCTATCGAAGTTTTAATAACTGTTTATCGATGTACGGATGCTGTGTACGGTGCTGTTGCTTTGACTGATCGCGCGTATCCGGGAAGTAAATCGCTGACGGCATTTTCCCCAATCGATGTTCACACAATTGCCAGCTTTTTTTGATCCCTGTAATACGGGACAGTAGGCGGAGGATTTTTGTGCCTACATAACAAATGTATATAAAGAGACTACCAACTCCTATGAACTTCGTCAAAGCTTGAGCTAACATCCGTCATGCCGGTAGAAGACACACACCTTCTTCGCGCAAATGGAATCCGGCACAGGAATTGATAGACGATTAACCCTGGTAAAGCGAGCCTATTTCATCTTTGTTTCAAAGTGCTGATGTATTATATCCTGGAGAAGTTGAACCTTGACGGGTATCACGAGAATGCAGCGAACCTCTACCGCGTGTCGCTACATCAAAGCGTCGGATAACGCATTTCCCTGGGCTGCAGCAAGACTGCGCCTAGCGAATGAGTTGTAAAACAACTGTCGAAATAAGAAAATGCAATACAACGCAAACAGAACTTTCTATAAATACCAAAAAAAACAGTTTCAAGAATACGGATCTCAAACAAAGAGATGATCTTTTTAAACCGCTGATTTTTTGCAATACCCTAGAGAACAATAAATAAAATTTCAGAACAAAAATTTTTTACAATTTTCAGCGTTTGGAGTTAACCGGGAATTATCCCGTTGAGGCTATCCGTAATTATCCGGTAAAATTAATCCATTGCACAGAACATATTAACAACTAACTTTACCCCAAAATTTTTTCTGATATCTGTTATGAAAACCATCCCCCTGTTACTCCTCCTCTTTGTCGTTTTTTCATCCTGCGAAAACCACGAAACGGCTGAATTACCCGAAAATGCTTCCGTTAAAGTGCTTTCCATCGATTTGCCGACCAAAACG
Organism: Chryseolinea soli; assembly: GCF_003589925.1. NCBI lineage: Bacteria > Pseudomonadati > Bacteroidota > Cytophagia > Cytophagales > Fulvivirgaceae > Chryseolinea > Chryseolinea soli. The sequence goes on from NZ_CP032382.1 coordinate 1,405,566, forward strand.
GTTTCGCTGATCGCCACCCAGCCCACCGACGGTATTGAAGGTACCTGGTCTGTTGTCTCGCAAAATCAGGACCCTGGATCGTTCTCCAGCCTTTCAGATCCGTTGGCGAATTTTACAGGCAACGTCGCGGAGCATTATGTACTCCGGTGGACATTGTCGAATGGCCCCTCGGAAATCTCCGCCGATGTTGAGTTTACGATCGGTGAAGGCTTTGCGATTTATGAATTGGTTGACGCCCATGTGCCCTTGTCCGATATGGTAAAGTTTGTTCCTATGGAGCAATTGGTGCACTGGGGCTTTTCAGGTAAAGATTTGTACGAGGCCGGTGCACCCATTCACGATCTCCTCATTTCCGGCGTGCCGGCCCATGATCTCCTGGTTCTCGGCATAGCGCCGTACACACTTTTTCAAGCCGGCGCCTCGGTGGCAGACATCCTGGAATACGACCGGGCCAACATCAAGGTGTTGATGCAAGCCGGCCTGACCCTGGAACAATTGTCCGACGGTGGTGCGCTGGTGAATGAGCTCAGAGGATTGGGCATATCCGACAGTCAACTGCAGGTTATCAACGCGATCGGATCGCTGACGGATATTGATGGAAACACTTATGCCTGGGTGAAGATCGGCAAGCAGCGATGGATGGCCGAAAATCTCAAGACCACAAAGTATGCCGATGGCACGCCCTTACCCGAATTGTCGATCGGCGATTCTCACCTGTCGCTCTTTGGAAAAATGTATACCGTCGGTGGTGCAGGCCGGGGCGATGTGAGCAGCACAAATCCAAGTGGTGTACGGGGCGTATGCCCCAATGGCTGGCATTTGCCGAGTGAGGCGGAGTTCCAAGAAATGCTCCAGACGTTGCACGACAACCTTCCCGTGAAATTGAAAACGAAAGCCGGCGACCCCGACGACCTGTGGGACCCCGGTCCCTTGCCCGGAAATGATTTGAGTGCTTTCAATGCAAAACCGGGTGGCCAGGGTACATGGAATAGCAGCAACACGCTGGAGTGGGATCAGGTTTACTCAGCGGCAAATTTTTGGATGGCCGATCCGCAAATGGGCGTGGGCGATGGCCACTATGCCCCGGGCGTCTGCACCATTCCTAACGATACCGATTATGTATTCCTATACGGAACAACCCGCTCCACGGCAAGCGTTCGCTGCGTGAAGGACTAGGTCGACGGTCGCAAAGGACGCATGGGCGATTGAACGCATGACTTCATTTTGATTCAAGTTTCAGAAAGGTGCTTTGTGTATACAAAGCACCTTTCCTTCTTTTGGGATTACACCTTGGTGTATTTGAACGCCGCAGAATCCAACTTTTTTACGATCTTTAACATCTCCCAGTTAAACCCCATCCTATGTTAAAGAACCTCATCCTCATCGCCTGGCGCAACATCCGTAAGGACAAAACCTACAGCGCCATCAATATTCTGGGGCTCACGATCGGCATCACCTGCAGTATGTTCCTGCTGATGTATATACTGGATGAGTTGAGCTTCGACCGGTATCACGCCAACGCAACGAACATCTACCGCGTAGTATCCAACATCAAAGAGCCCGACAACGCGTTTACCTGGGCCGTGGCGCAACAACCTTTAGCACCGGAGCTGCGCGATAACTATCCCGAAGTAAAAAATGCCGTACGCTTCGATGGGCTCGGGCCAAAACCGATGTTCAAAAACGGTGACAAGTCGTTCTATGAAAACAACTTCTACCTGGCCGACTCCACTGTGTTTGACATGTTCACCTACCCCTTCATCGCCGGCGACCCCAACACGGCCCTGGACCAGCCCTTCTCCATCGTGCTGACCGAAAAACTTGCCATAAAATACTTCGGAACCGACAATGCCATAGGGCAAACGCTGGTGAACCAGAACAACGAAACGTTCAAAGTAACGGGCGTGATGAAAGATGTTCCCCTGAACTCGCATTTTATTTTCGACGCGCTCGTCTCGGCGAACACGCGAAAAGAAAACACCTCTTGGGGAAACTTTGGCGTGTTCACCTACATTCAATTACCCGAAGGCTATGACATCGACAAGATGTACGCCAGCCTCAACAAGATCTTAAAAGAAAAAGTCGACATCATCTTCACGCAATACAACATCAGCGTCAAGTACGAATTGCAGCCCATCACCGACATTCATCTTCATTCCAAGATCCAGGACGAGGCCGAGGGCGGCGGCGATATTTCGTACATCTACATCTTCTCGGCCGTAGCCGCATTCATGCTCATCATTGCCTCCATCAACTATATGAACCTGGCCACGGCACGTTCCGCCAGTCGTGCAAAAGAAGTGGGCATCCGGAAAGTGATGGGGTCTATGCGCCGGCAACTCATTGCGCAGTTCATCACCGAGTCGGTGGTAATCACGCTTCTTGCCTTGGTCGCCAGCCTGATATTGATCTATGCTTTGCTGCCGCTCTTCAATGAGCTCTCCAATAAACAACTTCCGTTCAGTTATATTTTACAGGCCCCCGTACTGTTGAGTTTGATCGGCATCGTGCTGGTGATTGGAATTATCGGAGGTAGTTATCCTGCGTTGTATCTATCGGGGTTCAATCCGGTTAGTGTTCTCAAGGGCAAGCTCTCGGCCAAAGGTGGCAACGCCGTTTTCAGGAAAGTATTGGTGATCGCACAATTTGCGATATCCATCTTCATGCTCATCTCCACGCTCATTGTGTTCGACCAATTGCAATACCTGCGCAGCAAGGACCTCGGCTTTACAAAAGAACGCGTGATCCGCATGCAGCTTGCCACCGACGACCAGATTCTACACGTGCCCGCCATCGAGGAACGCATGCGCCAGACCAAAGGCGTGGCGGCAGTTGCTTCCTCCAATTCATCGCCCGGGTTTGGCATCGGCAAATTGCTGATACAGGTGGAAGACAACGAAGGAAAACTGTCGGAACGTGGCGTGGATTTGTTTTCGGTCGACTATGACTTTGTGAAGACCTTAGGGATGACCATTTTGCATGGCCGCGATTTTTCGCGCGATGTATCATCGGATACATTGTATGGAGCGCTCGTAAACGAGGCTATGGTGAGGAGGATGTCATGGAAAGATCCCATTGGCAAAAAGTTCGTGTTCAAAGGTAATGGGCCTAACGGAACCGACATCGAGAAAAAAGTGATTGGCGTGGTGAAAGACTACCATCAGAATTCTCTGTATGACGCCATCGAACCCCTCATGATCAATCTCGATCCAAAAAACAGCTTCCTCTTTATCAAGACCGAACCCGGCGACGTTCGCGAATCACTGGCCGCTGTTGAAAAAACCTGGAAAGAATTGTACCCCAACTATCCATTCGATTACCAATTTCTCGACCAGGATTTCAATTCCCAATACAAGTCCGACGAAAAACGAAGCCAGATCTTCACGGCATTCTCGGGACTTACTATCCTCATTGCTTGCCTTGGCTTGTTGGGGCTAGCAGCCTTCACCACCGAACAACGCACCAAGGAAATTGGCGTGCGAAAAGTTATTGGCGCAAGCATCAGCGGCCTGGTCCTGCTGGTGGCACGGGAATTCTTTGTGCTGGTCGGTATCGGCACGCTAGTGTCATATCCACTCGCGTGGTATTTTACGAGCACGTGGCTGCAAAGCTTTGCCTACAAAATCGAACTGAGTAACGAATGGCTGACGTTCGTACTATCGGCGTTACTGGCGGGTGTGATCACGTTGCTCACCGTAGGGTATCACGTCATGCGGGCTGCTTCGGCAAACCCGGTGAAGGCTTTGCGGGATGAATAATGAACGTCACAAGGCGAACGATTGAGTTGGCTTAGTTTCATAAGCCAAGAGGCGGTCCGATCCCCCGGCCGCCTCTTCTTTTTACCCGTCCAGCGAACCCGTTGTGGTCGCTCATCCTAACCCTACATTCAGCATTTTTCGGATGACAAAAGGATCTCACCACTCGTCCGAGTGAGACGGCCCGATAGGATTTCTTTCTCTATCTTAGCGCGCTTTAAAAACCAATACCAAATGATCAACAGACTGCTTTATCCTTTTTGCCTGGTGATGGCCATCGCCCTGGTTTCCTGTGGGACACCCGAGCGGAAACCGGCCGGCGCCATCGTTCAATCCGAAAAACAAAAGTTCATGGTCGATACCATCACGTCCGCCACCGACACCGCAGTGGGCGCGCTCAAAAATCCCTGGGGCATGGCCTTCCTGCCCGACGGCCGCCTGCTGGTGACTGAACGCGAGGGCAATATCCGTATCGTAAAAGACGGCAAGCTTTTAAAAGAAAAAATTGAAGGCGTTCCACCAGTCTATGCCCACGGTCAGGGCGGCTTGCTCGATATCCAGCTTCACCCCGACTTTGACAAGAACGGTTGGATCTATCTCAGCTATGCAAAACAAGTGGCCGACAGCGGCGGCACCGTGATCGCACGTGCCAAGCTGGAAGGCAACAAACTCACCAACCTGGAAGAATTATTTCAGGCCTTGCCCCTCACCTCGTCTGAAGTTCACTTTGGCTCGCGCATTGCTTTCGATGGCAAAGGCTATATGTTTTTCACCTGTGGCGAACGTGGCAAAAAAGAAAACGCACAAGACCTCAGCAACCACCTCGGCAAAGTATTGCGCCTCCACGACGACGGCAAAGTGCCCAGCGACAACCCGTTTGTGAGCACGATCGGCGCCCGTTCGGAGATCTGGTCATATGGCCACCGAAGTCTTCAAGGCCTGTACTACGATAAAGAAACCGGAACACTGTGGGAACACGAGCACGGCCCGCGCGGCGGCGACGAGTTGAATATCGTAGAGAAGGGAAAGAACTACGGCTGGCCGGTGATCACCTACGGCATCAACTACGACAGCACCATCATTACCGACCTGAAAGAAAAAGAAGGCATGGAACAACCCGTACGCTACTGGGTACCTTCCATTGCTCCCTGTGGTTTGACGATGGTGACTTCCGATAAATATCCCCACTGGAAAGGCAACCTGCTCGTAGGCGCCCTGGCACACCAACTGGTTGCCCGCGTAGAAATTGCCGATAAAAAATTTGTGAAGGAAGAACGCTTGCTCGAAAAGATCGGCCGCGTCCGTTGCGTAACCCAAAGCCCCGACGGCTACCTCTACATCGCGATGGAAAACCCCGGCAAGATCGTACGCCTGGTTCCTATGGAGTAATGCTTTTGCGTCAACCTTAACTGCTCGCCGAAGCTTCAGCGAGGGAGGGCTTTTAGCGCCTTCCTATACCCGCTGAAGCTTTGGCAAAAGCGGGGCGGTGAAAAAACGCAAGGCGCTATTTTTTTACCACCGTAAATTCCACCCGCCGGTTATTCGCCCGACCCGGATCGGTATCGTTCGTATCGATAGGTTTCTCCTCCCCATATCCATGGGCCGTCAACCGGAAACTGTCGATGCCCTGGCTGATGACATAATCTACCACTGCCTGCGAACGCCCTTGCGAAAGGTTCAGGTTGTAGTCGTCCGAGCCTTTGCTATCGGTATGCCCGGAGATTTCAATTTCCACGGAAGCATTTTGCTTTAAGAAATCCACCACCTTATTCAATTCCGGATAGGATTCTTTCTTGAGCGTGGTCTTGTCAAAGTCGAAGTAAATATTTTTCAACCGCACGGTCACCCCCACTTCAATAGGTTGCAGGTAAATGTCACGCGAAAAAGGTGAGTGCCCGTCATCATCGGCCTCCACGCTATCGACAGCATTCAGATAGCCGTTGGCAGAAGCCGTGATCATATACCATCCCAGTTTAGGGATCTCCTTTTCAAAGCGCCCGTCCGTTGCCGCCAGTTTGAAGGCCGACTTCCGGTCGCCTTTCACCACCACGTCCAGGTTGGCCGTGATGAGTTTCTCAGTTTTCTTGTCATAGACATTTCCTGTGATCAACAATTTCTTGGCCACGGGGCGGAGCAACACTTCCATGTAGATGGTGGTGTCGCTGTTCAGCACCGGAAGCTTGAAGCTTTGATCGTTCGGCAAAAATCCTTCGAGGGTCGTCGCCACGGAATAGGTGAGTACTTCGGGCATTTTCGTTTCGAATTTTCCCGTGGCGTTCGATTTCAATTTCACAGGCTCTTTATCTTTCACACGCACCTCCACATTGGCCTGCAGTGCGTCTTTTGTTTTTTCGTTATAGACCATGCCCACCAGGTTGATCTTAAACGTTTTGGGCACCAACGCATAGAGGTCAAGTTGTGCGCCATCCAGGGCCTTGTTGGCGCGGCTGGTGAAAATGTTGCCGGCATTGTCGATGGTGAAGTAATAGTCGAGCGCGCTCGTGTTGATGGGCTTGCCCATGTTCACGGGCTCTCCCCAGTTTGCCCAGGTGTCGTCTACGCGCGGCGATTGGTAAATATCCACTCCCCCTTGGCGTCCGGGCGCCTGGCGGGCACTGGCAAAATAAAGCGACTTCTGATCAGGACTGATAAACGGGCCGACGTCGTCGGTGCTGGTGCTCAACTTCAGTTTTGCGGGTTTGGAAAAGGAACCGTCGGGCTGCTGATGGCTGGCATAAAGGTCGCTGTTCGGACTGTTGTCTATCTCGCTAAAATACATGATGATGTGCTTGCCGTCGGCCGACATCGATGCGCCGTAGAAGCGGCCTTTGTTCATGTTCTTAAAATCTTTTACATCCAGTTCACGCAGCGAGCCGCCGTTCACGACGGAAAATCCTTTCTCGCCCTTTGTCCGGCCACCTTTAACGAACAGGCTGCCATCCGGGAATACGGTGAACACCTGGTTGGAGCGGTGCAGGTTGAAGGGTGACGACAAGTGTTGAGCCAAACTCCATGCACCGTTGGCGTCCTTCTTCGACATCCAGATGTCCTGCGTGTCTTCCTTGCCAAAGGTGTTGTCGGGGTGGTTTTGAACAAAGAAATAAAGTGTGTTGCCATCGGGTGAGATCACGGGCGCGGCCTCGTGCCGGAAGGTGTTCACATTCTTGTCCATCTTGACAAGTTCGTAGCGCGTGGAAAATTGTTGAGCGTGGAGGGTAAGGCTTGCGACAACTAAAACAAGCGGTAAAGCTATTCTCATGCGTGCGTATTTGAAGATACCAAGGTAAAGATATTCAGCGAATTTAAGGAATAGGATGCATGCGCCAGCGCCTAACGGCGGGAAAGAACGCCCGGTTCAAAGGCATGTAGGGTTTGGAAGCGAAATAAAGGAAAAGCTACACGCCCAAATCGGCGCCGTCGGCAATGATCAGCAGCAGTTCTTTTACCTCTTCTGCCTTCGCATGTTCGCCCATTTTATCAAACGACATGATGAGGTTCCGAAATACCCGCCGAATGATCTCCAGGCTTGTGCAGGGCTCGAAGAACGACTCCTGGTGTGGCAGGTGCAGCTCGTTGATATAGTTTTCGATGTCTTGCTTCGAAAAGATCAGACCCTTGTTGAAGGCGTTGATATAAAACTGGGTATGCTTGGGATCTTTGTAGGTGAGCACGAATAAATTGGGAAGGTTCACGCCATGCACGGGCAGCTTCAGCTTCTGCGCCACCAACATGTAGAGGATGCAAAGGGTGATGGGATTGCCCTTGCGGGTTTCCAGCACCACGTTGATCATGGAGTTGCCGGGCGAATGAAAATTCTTGGTGTTGGCGCCGAATTTCAATTTGTTAAACAACACGCTGTTGATCACCTTCACCTGGTCGAAGGGATAGAGGTCGGGCTTAAATTCAAGCCACGTTTCGTAATACAATTGTTCGAGATCCTGCCGGAGTTTGATGAGCTCGATGTCCGGGTACTGGTATGTAGCGACCAGCCACATGCCGGTGAGCAGATCCTGTTCGGGGCTTTCATACCATTCGTGGATGCGTTCCTTCAGCAACTCATATTGCAGGGTGTGGATCAGCTCTTCGATGCGCCGTTGCACCATCGGGTTGAAGTTGCTTTCCCATTCTTCTTCCAGGAAAGGAATGATGGTGGTGCCCAGCGACAGTATCTTTTCCTCGACGTGGCTAACGATCTTTGCATCTTCGTCGTCCAACAGCGAAACCAAGGCTTTCAATTCAGCATCATTCATAGGCTTCAAAAAATAATGTTACGATTCCCCACAGCCGCATCCCGGAAGGCAACCTAAAAACAGCACAAGCGGGCATTCGGTTTTCGGCAACTTCTGAAAAACTTCAGACGCTTCCAAACGAAAACCCGGCGTCCTCTTCAAAAATTCAATTCCTTCATCGAAAAATAACTATTGCCTAAACCTCGGTTCAGGTTTGAATGACACCCGCGTTAAATTTCTCCACGACACCGTGATTGGCTGCCTCTATGCCCATGGAGATAATTTTGCGCGTTTCAAGCGGGTCGATCACACCATCCACCCACAACCGCGAAGCAGCATAGTAGGGGCTGAGCTGATCGTTATAGCGGTCTATGATCTCTTTCAGCAATTTATCTTCTTCCTCTTTTGTGATTTGCTGTCCCTGGGCCTTCAACGTATTCACCCGTATTTGCAACAGTGTTTTGGCGGCGGCCGCTCCGCTCATCACGGCGATCTGCGCCGTGGGCCAGGCAAAAATGAGTCTCGGATCATAGGCCTTTCCACACATGGCATAGTTGCCCGCGCCATACGAATTGCCGGTGATGATGGTGAACTTAGGCACGGTACTGTTGGCCATGGCATTAACCATTTTAGCGCCGTCTTTAATGATACCACCGTGCTCTGCCTTGCTGCCCACCATGAACCCGCTGACGTCCTGTAAAAAAAGCAAGGGAATTTTCCGTTGGTTGCAGTTCATGATAAAGCGCGCGGCTTTGTCGGCAGAGTCGGAATAGATGACCCCGCCCATTTGCATCTCCCCTTTTTTTGTCTTCACCACTTTGCGTTGGTTGGCCACGATGCCCACCGACCAACCTTCCATGCGGGCAGTACCACAAACCAAGGTCTTGCCATAAGAAGCTTTGTATTCTAAAAAATCAGAATCGTCTACCAATCGTCTAATGATGTCCAGGACATCGTATGGCTTCGCGCGATCGGCGGGCAGGAGGCCGTAGAGCTCTTCCGGTTTTTCTTTTGGCGGCTTTGTGTCGGCGCGATCAAAGCCTGCCTTTTCGGCGGCGCCCATTTTATCGAACAAGGAACGGATGTAGTCGAGGCAGGCCTGGTCGTTGGGGAATTTGTTGTCGGTGACGCCGGAGATCTCGCAATGTGTGGTGGCGCCTCCCAAGGTTTCGTTGTCGATATCTTCGCCAATGGCGGCTTTCACCAAATAGGACCCGGCCAGGAAGATGGAGCCGGTCTTGTCCACGATCATGGCTTCGTCGGACATGATGGGCAAATAGGCGCCACCCGCCACACAACTTCCCATGATCGCCGCGATCTGCACGATGCCCATCGACGACATCTTGGCATTGTTTCTAAACTGTCGTCCGAAATGTTCCTTGTCGGGAAATATTTCATCCTGCATGGGCAGGAACACACCGGCGCTGTCCACCAGGTAGATCACGGGTAGGCGATTTTCCATCGCGACCTCCTGTGCGCGGAGATTCTTTTTGGCGGTGATGGGAAACCAGGCCCCCGCTTTCACGGTGGCATCGTTCGCCACAATAACGCACTGCCTACCGGCCACGTAGCCGATGCCTGTTACCACGCCGCCCGAAGGACAGCCGCCTTGCTCTTTGTACATGCCCTCGGCGGTGAACAGGCCGATCTCCAGGAAGCGGGAATTTTTATCGACCAGGTATTCAATACGCTCCCGGGCCGTGAGCTTTCCCTTCTGATGTTGTTCATCGATCTTCTTCTCACCCCCGCCCAGCTTTATTTTCTTTTCCTTGTGGTGAAGCTGCGTGACCAGCTGTTTGAATTGATCTTCGTTTTTGTTGAATTCCAAATCGGGTTGCATACGTTGGCGGATTATCGGTTGGCCCCTAAAGATTGGAATATTGGGGATGAACTCCAAGGTTGTTGCAACGTGTTTCATGCATCGCTTCTGGCTTAGGTTGGCCGGGTCCGACGCCTCTCCCTGATCGTGGCTTGGGGCACCCCAGCCACCTGGGCGCAAGACTATTTGGAAAGAAAAAGGCCCCGGAGAAATTCTCCGGGGCCTCTGGTTTTTCCTATTTCTTGGATTCCTGTTTTTTCAGATCCCGTTCGATCTTCTTCTGACTTTTGCCCAAAGGACCCAGGAAGTGTTTTGGATTTTTATCGAAGTGTTTGGCCAGCGCGTCAAGATCCTGCAGCAGCTTGTTGAGGTTTACATACAGCGTATCCTCCGTCAAAAGCTTGCTGGCCGTGTTGTCGCCTTTGTTGAGGCGCGCTAAAGTTTCATTCAGCTTGGTGAGGCTCACATTGGCGCGATTAAGGGTGCCGTTGATCTGGATCATCTTTAAGGAGTCCGACAACGTTTTGAAATTGGCCAGCGTGGGTTTGAGTTGGTCCAGTGTGCCGTTGAGGTTGCTGGCCACGGATTTTACGCTGGCACTCAATTCGCCGATGTTGGTGTTGGCGGTAATGAGCGTGCGGTTGAGCAGCCCGGGGGTCGACTGCAGGCGGATGAACATGGTATCCAGGCGATTGGTATTGCGGGCCAGGTTTGCCAGTACCACGTTCAGGTTGGTGAGCGTGGTTTGCATGGTGGTGGCCACCGGCGCGGCAAAGTCAAGAATGCCTTTGGACAAGCCGGATTTGATGGTGTCCTTGGGGTTGAGTTTGCGTGTGCCGGGCTTCACGTCGAGATAGATGAAGCGGCCACCCAACAGTTCGCCATCCAGTATGGCGAGTGTGGAGTCGGTGAGCAGGATCTCCGAATCGATGTCGAGCTGCACCACCACCCGGTTCTTTTGTTGCTGGATCTGGATGTCGCTTACCCGCCCAACCGCATAGCCGTTGAGGTATACCTGGTTGGATTCCGTGAGCTTGTCTACATTTTGGTAGACGACAAAGAATTTATGCGTGGTCGAGAAAAAATCGATGCCCTTCAAAAATTGAAAACCGACGTAGAGCAGACTTATAGACACGACCATGAAGAGGCCGACTTTGAATTCTTTGGATAGTTTCATGCAGTAGAATTTCTATGGGGGATAGATCCAACAGTTGTTTTCGATCTCAATTTATGGATTCTACCTCACTTTTGTATTCTTTGAAGGCGCGGTATATGCCCGAGGCGATCAGTTCCTGGCCTTCTTCGCCCGAAAGAAACTTTTCTTCCGTGCTGTTGGTCAAAAAACCGGTCTCCACCAGCACGCTGGGCATGGTGGTTTGCCACAACACCACAAACCCTGCCTGCTTCACACCCCGGCTCACGCGGCCAGCCTTGGTCTTGAATTGTGATTCTATTTTTGATGCAAAGCGAAGGCTGTTCTCCTGGTAAGCACTTTGGGTGAGGGTGAAAAGAATGTAGGACTCCGGGGTGTTGTTGAAGCCCTCGTAGCGTTCCTCATAGTTTTCGTCCATCAGGATCACGGAGTTTTCGCGTTTGGCGATCTCCAGGTTGCCTTCATCTTTGTGAAGCCCCATCACAAACGTTTCGGTGCCAAACGCTTTGGCGTTTGGGTTGGCATTGGCGTGGATACAAATAAAGAGGTCGGCCTTGTTTTTATTGGCGATGGCGGCGCGCTCATCCAAGGCCAGGTAGCGGTCGTCTTTGCGGGTGTAGATGACCTTTACACCGGGCATATTTTTTTCGATATACTCGCCCAGCTTGAGGGCGATCTTGAGGGCGAGATTCTTTTCTTTAAGGATCTTGCCATGTGTGCCTTCGTCATGGCCGCCATGGCCGGCGTCGATCACCACCACATCCACTTTGGATTCGCGGGGCGGAAAGGTGCTCGAAGAGTTTAGCAAGGTTATTGCTATCAGAAGGGCTGTCAATCCTATATTCCTCACGGGCCGTACGATGTTCAAAGTATTTGCAATAACTTTAGGCAAAATTGTGAATTTTTCACTGAAAGGTAAAGAACGATCCCCCAACTCAGCACGTGTGCGGTATTTTATAGTCATCATTTTCACGTTTTATATCGTTCAGGCCGCCATGGCCCAGGTGGAACCCCACGTCAAACCGCCGGGAGGGCTGCTTCCCTACAAGACCGATTCACTGAAGACCACCCCTCCCTCCCCCGATTCGCTTGCCCTCCCCCCCACGGATTCGCTCCGGGCCAAGGCCGACACGGTCAAGGCCAAGCCACCAAAAGGTGACATCGAGACTACTATCAACTATTCGGCCAGAGACTCCATCCGGGCGCAGGTCGACGGCAAAATGATCTGGCTCTATGGCGATGCGAAGATCGTTTATGGCGAGATCGAACTGGAAGCCGACGAGATCGTGATCGACTACGGCAACAACACCCTCACCGCCCATGGCACCCGCGATTCATTGGGCAACCGGGTGGGGTACCCGATCTTCAAGAACGGCCAGGAGCTATACGAAACCAAGGACATCATCTATAATTTCAAGACCAAGCGCGCCCGCATCAGCGAAGTGGTGACCCAGCAGGGAGACGCCTACATCGGCGGCGATGTGGTCTATAAGAATGAAAAAGGCGAACTGCTGAGCCGCCGCAACAGCTACACCACCTGTAACCTGGAGCACCCGCACTTCCGCATCCGTGCCTCCAAGACCAAAGCCATCCCCAACGACAAGATCGTGGCCGGTCCTTTTTATATGGAGTTCAATGACATCCCGTTACCCATCGGCTTCCTGTTCGGTATGTTCCCTTCACCGCGGCGCAGTGCGTCGGGCATTATTGTGCCGAGCTACGGCGAGGAAAAACGACGGGGCTTCAACCTCCGGGGTGGGGGTTATTTCTTCGACATCAGCGAGTATATAAAACTGGCGCTGACGGCCGATATCTATTCGAAAGGGGGGCATGCGCTCTATGCCAACTCCTCCTATATCAAGCGCTATCACTATAATGGCACGTTAAATTTTGCCTATTCCAAGAACCCGGACAACGACCAGAAGATCGAAACCCAAACGTTCACCAAAGATTTCCGGCTCACCTGGAGTCACTCACCCCAATCCAAAGGTACGGGTCGTTTTTCAGCGTCTGTGAATGCGGCTACGGCCACGTTTAACCAGAATAACTTCTTGTCGTACGGTACGCAGGGGAACCTCTACAACAACTCGAGCCTGAACAACATCACCGCCAAGTTGAGCTCGAACGTTTCTTACAGCAAGCGCTTTTCCGGCACACCGCTTTCGCTCGGTATAAACCTGAACCACAACCAGGATCTGAAAACCAAGCAGGTTGACCTGTTGCTGCCCAGCCTGAGCTTGAACATGACCAACATCTATCCGTTCCTAAGCAAAAAAGGAAAGACCGGTCCATTGGACAATTTCTCCATTGGCTATGCCATGGCGGCTCAAAACCGGGTGACCAACAACCTGGGCAGACTCACGCTCGAAGCACAACATGATAGTATTGCACCGTTCACAGGCAGCAACTTCGGTACGTTCTTCGCCAATGGTAAGAAGGGGATGCGCCACACCATTCCGGCGACATTCTCATTTAAAGCCTTGCGTCATTTCACGGTCTCGCCTTCCGTGAACTACGAAATGAAATGGTACGATGAACGGCAGACATGGGATTATGACCCGATCAATCAAGTGGTCAAAAAGGTTGGCACAGAAAAAGGCTTTCAAAACATATCCAATTATTCCCTCAGCATGGGTATGACCACGCGATTGTATGGTATGTATTTCATGAAGAACAAATTGAAAAAAGTGAAGGCCATCCGGCACATCGTCAATCCATCCATATCCTATAGCTTCGCGCCCAATTACTATAAAAATAAGCAATACTTCGACGAGGTTTATGACTCGCTACATCAGAAAACCGTCTACCAGGATCGTTTCTCGGGATCGGTTTACGGGGGCTCCAACCCCGGAAGAAGCAGCGCCATCGGTTTTGGTATTGGTAACAACGTAGAAATGAAAGTGCAGGGTCCGCAGGATTCTGTGGCCCGCAAGGTGATGCTGCTGAACAACTTCTCCATCAACAGCAGCTACAACTTTTTGGCCGACTCCTTCAAGCTGGCGCCATTTTCCATGGCGGCCAACACCAACATTCTGAACAACCTGTTAAACGTCAACGTATCGGCTACCCTGGATCCATACCGCATCGAACGCATCGTGGAAGAAGACGGCACCTATCATGAAAGGCGCCACGACGATTATGCCTGGAAAAGCGGATCGATTGGAAGGATCTCGAGCGCCACACTGGCCATGAGCACCAACCTAAACCCAAAGGCGCGCAGCAAAGAAACAAGCAGTCGCGAAAAGATTGGGAAGTCGGACCTGCCCGAGACCGAGAAGCAATTCCTCATGCAAAACCCCGATGCCTACGTCGACTTCGAAATCCCATGGAGCATGAACTTAAGTTATAACCTCAGTTATTCAAACCCGGTAAAAACATCGCAGTCCGTGAAGTCCACCATCAACCAAACGGTAACCATGAACGGCGATTTGTCGCTGTCGGAGAAATGGAAAATTACCTATAGCTCGGGCTTCGACATCAAGGCAGGCCAACTCACGATGACCAACCTCGGCATCGCCCGCGACCTTCACTGCTGGACCATGCGTTTAAACTGGACACCCTTTGGATACTTCCAGCAATTCAACTTTACGATCAACGTGAAGTCGTCGATGTTGCAGGATTTGAAGCTGGAGCGGAGGAAGCCGTATTTCGATAATTTGTGATGGTCAGGAGTCAGAATCCAGGAGCCAGAAATTCAGGAGCCAGAATCCAGGAGCCAGTAGTCCCTATCCAGTAACCGAAATCCAGAAACCAGGAGTCAGTACCAGTAGTCATTATTTGGTAGCTAGAATGCTGAAGGATCGAGGTAGGATCCGGGGTTCGGATGTCTACTTGAGCCAGCCTTCTACTTCTTCCATCGTTGGGTTTTGGACGTTCTCCAGCTTCATTTTCTTTCTTAGGCCGCAGACGTCGTTGAAGAGCTTGGAGGCTTTCATTTCTTTCAGTTGCGTGAGCGATGTGATGCCTAATTTTTGAAGGATGGGAACAAGCTCCTTGCGTACGCCCAGGGTTTCAAAATCTTTTTCGGTCAGCTGCGCCACGGGGGTCTCGGGCTTCATCTGGGGGAAGAAGAGAACATCCTGGATGGACGGGGAGTTGGTCATGATCATGGAGAGACGGTCGATGCCGATGCCCAGGCCGGCCGTTGGAGGCATGCCAAATTCGAGGGCGCGAAGGAAATCTTCGTCCAGGGTCATCGCTTCTTCGTCGCCGCGTTTGCCGAGCTCGAGTTGTTCTTCGAAGCGGTTGCGTTGATCGATGGGGTCGTTCAGCTCGCTGAAGGAGTTGGCGATTTCTTTGCTGTTGCAGATGGCCTCGAAACGCTCCACCAGTCCCGGCTTGCTGCGATGCTTTTTCGCCAGGGGCGACATCTCGATCGGGTAGTCGGTGATGAACGTGGGTTGGATCAGGTTGGGCTCGCACTTCTCGCCAAAGATCTGGTCGATGAGCTTGCCTTTCGCCATGGTGTTGTCAATAGGCACGTGAAGTTTGCGGCAGGTGTCGCGCAGTTCTTCTTCGTTCATGGCCGAGATGTCGATGCCCGTGAAATGCTGGATCGCTTCAAACATGGTGTAGCGTTGCCAGGGGCGTTTGAAATCAATGACATTTTTGCCCACGGTCACTTCCGTTTTTCCATGAAGATCCAAGGCTACTTTTTCGATCATCTCCTCCACGAGGTCCATCATCCAATAGTAATCCTTGTAGGCTACATACAGCTCGATCTGCGTAAACTCCGGGTTGTGAAAGCGCGACATGCCTTCGTTGCGGAAGTCTTTTGAGAATTCGTATACGCCGTTAAATCCACCGACGATGAGTCGCTTCAAGTAAAGTTCGTTGGCAATGCGCAAGTACAGCGTCATATCCAGCGTGTTGTGGTGGGTTTTGAAAGGGCGCGCGGCTGCACCACCATAAAGCGGCTGGAGAATGGGAGTCTCCACTTCCAGGTAGGCTTTGGCATTGAGGTATTGACGCATGGAATTGACCAACTGCGTGCGCTTGATGAAGGCATCGCGTACTTCAGGATTCACAATGAGATCCACATAGCGCATGCGGTAGCGCTGCTCCGGATCCGTGAAAGCGTCGTGCTTGGTGACGTTGCCTTGCTCGTCCGTTGTTTCCTTCACCACGGGCAAGGGACGCAGCGACTTAGACAACACCGTGAGGCTGGTCACGTGTATGGAGATCTCGCCGGTTTGTGTGGTGAATCCAAACCCCTTCACGCCAATGATGTCGCCGATGTCCAGCAGTTTTTTAAATACAGTATTGTACAGGGTTTTGTCTTCCGTAGGGCTAATGTCGTCGCGGCGGATGTAGATCTGGATGCGGCCGGTTTCGTCCTGCAATTCGGCAAACGAAGCATTGCCCATAATGCGGCGGCTCATAATGCGGCCGGCGATGGAGATGTCGCGGTAGTCGCTCTTATGACGTTCGTAGTTCTCCAGGATCTCCCGGGCGGACGCATTCACATCATAAAGTTCGGCCGGGTAGGGGTTGATCCCCAGCTTCTCGAATTCCTCCAGGCTTTTCCGGCGGATGATCTCCTGTTCGCTCAATTGCATGACAAAAATTTTGGGCAAAAATACGCGAATTAGGGAGAGGTAAAAATCTCCAGGCGATATTGGCCGGTCCGGGACCGATCTTTTGAACGAAAACTACCGCGCGTTCCGGCGGCGCTTCAGCTCGGAGCGAATGAGCATGAGCTCCCGGCTGCTTTGGCCGGCCACAGACGTGTTTTCTGCCGCCCGCCGTAATAAGTATGGCATCACCGAACGCACGGGTCCATAGGGCACGTATTTGGCCACATTGTAGCCCGCTTTGGCGAGGTTGAAGGAGATGTTGTCGCTCATGCCATAGAGTTGCGCAAACCAGACGTGTGGGTCATTGTTGGCCATGCCTTCTTCGGCCATCAGCGTGGTGAGGTAGCGGTTGCTGTATTCATTGTGCGACCCACACATGATGCTGATGTAGGTGCGGTGCGTGACACAAAACACGAGCGCATCGTTGAACGCTTTGTCGGTTGCCGCCTGGTCGGGTTGGATGGGGCTGGGATGGCCCGAGGCCTCGGCACGGGCCCGTTCCTTTTCCATATAGGCACCCCGCACCAGTTTGGCCCCTAAGCGATAGTGATGGCGTAGGGCATTTTCGTAGGCGTCTTGCAAATTTTGAAAAGACGCTGTGCGATAGAGCTGATAGGTGTTGAAAACGATGGCCTTCTCCCGGTTGTATTTTTCCATCATCTCATAGGCCAATTGGTCGACCGTGTCCTGGATCCAGGTCTCTTCGGCATCGACCAGCACGGGCACGCCGTAGGCATGGGCCAGCCGGCAAATATTGTCCACCCGGTGCCGGACCAATTCGAAGGACTTGTGTTCTTCGGGGGTGAGGATCAGTTTTTTCTGTACTTTCTCCAACACGTCGGTGGCGGCCAGGCCGGTCACTTTAAAGACGGAAAAAGGGATGTTCTTGCTTTGATGCGCCTTTTCGATCGTGCGCAGGGTTTCCTCCATGACACGGTCAAACCCCGCTTCCGTTTTTTCCCCTTCCACAGAATAATCCAGAATGGTCTTGACGCCAAACCGCGCCAGGGTCGTCGATGCGGCTTCGGTTTCTTCGATGTTTTCTCCTCCACAAAAATGATCGAAAGCCGTTGCCCGGATCAATCCTTCCACCGGCAGGCGAAGCTTTAGCGCGAGCCTTACCGACCCCGTGGCAAGGGCCGACATCCACGGGTGGTTTACCAATGAGAAAATAAAGCTGGCTTTTTTAATGGCCGCGTCGGACTTGTATTGGAAGGCGACGGCGGTGTCTTCAAATGAAACGTTGGTCTCTGGTTTCATAACGAAAAAATGTCGGGCAAATATAGGAGTTATCCTCACCGCCGGTAACAGCCGAAATTTTGTTTGCCGGGATTTTAATAACTTTCGATCAAAAGATTCATAAAAGCCTGATGCTGCCCGATAACATTCTGTTTTCTTCCGATCCCGCCAACGATTTAAGGCCTTTCCTGCAGAAAAAAAATTATAGCCAGATCGGCGTGCTGGTCGATGAAAACACCCAACAGCACAGTTACCCGCTCATCCGCGAAGGCCTTCCTCCGCATTTTGTGATCCCGGTAAAAAGCGGCGAGGAACAAAAGAACCTCACCACCTGCGCCACCATTTGGCAGGCCATGACCGACCGCGCGATGGATCGCCATGCGTGCCTGATCGTCCTGGGGGGAGGCGTGCTGGGCGACATGGGTGGCTTTTGTGCGGCTACCTATAAACGGGGCATCGATTTCATACTGATCCCCACCACCCTGCTGGCGCAGGCCGATGCCAGCATCGGCGGAAAACTGGGCATCGATTTCAATCACTACAAAAATCACATCGGCGTTTTCCAACAGCCGACGCTCACCCTGCTCTATGCCGGCTTCTTAAAAACGCTTCCCTACGCCGAGTTGCGTTCCGGGTTTGCCGAGGTGATCAAACACACCCTCATCGCCGACAAGGCCATGTGGGAAGTGATCGCGAAGAAACCTTTGGAAACGCAGGACTGGGATGCGCTCATCCGCCACTCCGTTGCCTTCAAGGCGCGCATCACACAAGAAGACCCAAAAGAAAAAGGATTGCGCAAAATTCTGAATGCCGGCCACACCATCGGCCATGCGTTGGAAACCTATCTGCTAGGCGCCGACCGTCGCGTGCTGCACGGTGAAGCGGTCGCCGTCGGGCTCATCACCGAAGCTTACATTGGCCGGCAGCGAAACCTGATCGGCGAAGAAGACTTCAAACGCCTTTGCGCTTTTCTGCTAAAGATCTATGGAAAAGTAAATTTCGGGGAAGAAGAAAGAGAAGCGATCGCCGCAGTGGCGCTGCAAGACAAGAAAAATAAAGGAAATACAATTCTAAGCGTCCTGCCCGATGGGATCGGCAGCGCCAAGTGGGACTATGAAATCAGTCTTGATGAGGTAAAAGGGGCTCTGTCATTTTACCGTTCACTTCAGATGTAATAGGCTGTCTCTTCAGCGACAACTTTTTTACCCGATTTCAGGGAGCCTTTTAAAGTCCGTGCTCCTTTGGCAACAACCATTTTGGTTTTCTCTTTTCTGTCGCCGGTCAACAACCAGGCGGCCAGTAATGCGCTTGAGGCGATGCCTACACCCAATGCGATTTTTCCTGTAGTACTCATATAAGCCGTAACTTAAATTCTTTCGTAAATGTTTCGGGCAATGAAAATAAATCTTCGACAAACTGTATTTTGCCGGACAATTTTTTCCCCTTGAGCACAAGCATCAAACTCAAACGAACGTCTGTTCTCCGCGGCACGGCCCAATGGCTCCCCGCATCCAAAAGCATCAGCAACCGTGCCCTCATCATCAACGCGCTGGCCGGCGGCGCCTCCGAGCTTCATAATCTCTCCGACGCCAACGACACCCAATTGATGTTACGGTTGGTGAACTCTACTGATCCCATCATCGACGTAGAAGATGCCGGCACGACGATGCGATTTTTGACCGCCTATTTTTCCGTCACGCGGCAACAAAAAACCCTGACGGGCACATCGCGAATGAAGGAGCGCCCCATCGCGTTGTTGGTAGATGCTTTGCGCACGCTGGGGGTGGAGATCGACTACCTGGAAAAAGAAGGATATCCGCCGCATCGTATAAAATCGTTCGCCGGCCAGAAGGTGCAAACCATCAGCATCCGCGGCGACGTGAGCAGCCAGTACATTTCCGCGCTCATGATGATCGCCCCAACCCTCCCCCAGGGATTGACCCTGGAGCTGACGGGCAAGATCGGAAGCCGCCCCTATATCGAAATGACGGCTGCGCTGATGAAGCATTTCGGGGCGCAATGCACACTCCTCGAAAACAAAGTGATCGTACCACACCAGACCTACAAACCTGCCGCCTTCACGGTGGAGTCCGACTGGTCTGCCGCCAGCTACTGGTTTTCCTTTGCCGCACTGGCCGATCAGGCCGAGATCCTCCTTCCCCGCCTTTCCCTGGATTCGTTGCAAGGCGACAGCAAGATTGTCGACATCATGAAGGTGCTGGGGGTGAATGCCGTCCTGGAAAAAGGCTTGTTGAAGCTCACCAAAACCGATCACAAAAAAGAACTGCATTGGGACTTCACCCATTGTCCGGACCTGGCCCAAACGGTAGCTGTGATCTGTGCGGTGAAAAATGTGACCGGATATTTTACCGGCCTGGAGAGTCTTCGCATAAAAGAGACCGACCGCATCGCGGCCCTTCAAAACGAGCTACGGAAAATCGGTGCGGACCTTATTGAAATAGATTCAGAACACTGGACCTTGAAGCCTTCCGCAGCCTTGCCGGATTCGGCCTATTTCAATACCTATAAGGACCACCGGATGGCCATGGCTTTTGCGCCGCTGGCTACACGCATGGACGTGGAGATTGAAAAGCCGGAAGTTACCCGCAAGTCGTATCCCAACTTCTGGAAAGACATCCTTTCTTTTGGCATTCCGGCTACGTAAGTCTGAGGGAATTGAAGTAGGCCGGGGCCTTGAGCAGCCGGCTGCCATACCACGAGAACATTTCTCCATCCACCAAAAGAATTTTGGACAAGGGACAAAGTTGTTGCAGTTCCGCTTTGTGCTTGTCCTGAAACGGGTAGGGTTCGGACGAGAGAAAAATAAGATCCGGTTTCCATTCCTGGATTTGTTGTGACGATAACTCCGGGTACCGCGGCACGTGAGCAGCAACGTTATTCAATCCAATGGTGGTGAGCATCTCGTGTATAAAGGTACCCGAACCGGCGGCCATCCAGGGCTTTTTCCAGATGAGGTAGAGCACCGAGAGACCCTCGTGTTTTTTTATTTGGGCGAACGCCTCGCGTATGCCGTCCACGATACGGCCCGCCGCAAGGCTGGCATCGGTCATTTGCCCTACTCCGGCAATCATCCCGAAGGCGTCTTGCAGTGTAACAATGTCGCTGATCCAGACCGGATAGCGGGCCTCTAATGCCTCTATGCCTTCTTTATAGTTCTCTTCTTTATTACCGATGATCAGATCGGGCCGGAGGTTGTGGATGGCCTCAAAATCGAAATGCTTCGTGCCGCCTACCACGGCTTTCGCTTTGCGCCAGGCTGGGGGATGGATGCAAAATTTAGTGATGCCGATCACCTGTTGGTCCAAGCCCAGGTCGGCCAGGAGTTCGGTTTGCGACGGTACAAGGGAAATGATCCGTTTTGGAGGAAAAGGAAGGGTGATGTTTTTGCCGCGTTGATCGGTGTGAGATGGGTCGTGCATCCTTCAAAGTAAAGAAAAAGGAAGGGCACAAAAGGGAAGGATAAAAAAAACGTACAGAGCGCGCAAAGAAAAGACCCTCTCTTGTAAAAACTCTGCGGCCCCGTACGTATATCTTTCAGTACCTCGTTTGGTACTATGTTTCAAAAGTATCTTAAAAAACGCACAGAGCGCATAGAGAAAAGACCCTCTCTATAAAAACTCTATGACCCCGTGCGTAAGTCTTCATTCAACCTCAATGGACTGTTGCAGTTGGTTGGGTATGCGGATCATGAACGTGGTTCCTTCTCCTTTTTTCGATCTCACCTCGATCGAACCCTTCAACCGATCTATTGTATCTTTTACAATAAACAATCCAAGTCCCGTTCCCTGCGATTGATCTGTTGCCCGAAAGAACAGATCAAAAATTTTCTCCTTATACTCAGGGTCAATTCCTATGCCATTATCTTCAATGCGAATGTCGCAAAATTCATGGTCGACATGCGTTGCAATTTTGATGAATGGATTTTGTTTTTGCAAGTCCTGGTACTTAATCGCGTTGGAAAAAATGTTAGTTATAACCGTTTTCACCCGTATCAGGTCTGAATACCATTCCACGCCATCGTCTTCGGCTTGCAGTAAAACCTTTACCCGGTTGCCGTTGTGGAGATTTTTCAGGTTCTCCAGTTCGTCTGCGAGCAATTCTGCCAAATTTATTTTTTCCCGTTGCAACGCCAGTTTCTCGTTGCGGAAAAAATTGTTCATCTCTTCAAGGTACGAATCCAATTTCAACAGGCTCTTTTTGATCAGGCCGATGTATTGGTCTTTCTCTTCTGCCGGCGCATTCTCTGCGATACTCACCAAGCCCAGGGCCGACATCAAAGGGGCTTTCAAATCGTGTGTGGTCTTGTAAATTACCTGGTCCAGGTGTTGATTGGAGCGCAGTAATTCCTCTTCCTTATGTTTTTGATCCGTAATGTTGTGCAGTTTCAGCACCAATCCCTGCACCTTAAAGTGGTCCAGTAAATTGGATACGTGCACATCAAAATAGATCTTCTGGTCTCGTTGTACGGTCAGCTCCACTTCGTCTACTACGGAATGGGGCGTTTCGTTGAGGCAAGCTTTCCAGCTCTCCTCTTTGTCGCGGGTGACGTAATCAAAAATATTACGACCCAACAACGAAACCGGCGCGACGTCAAAGATCTTATGAACGGACGAAGAAATGTAGCGAATTCTAAATTCTTTGTCTGTTACGATGATGATGTCATCCGAATTTTCAACTACTTCCTGGAACATCCCCTCATTCTCCATACTCAATTCCTGTGATACCCAGTAGAAAACTCAAATGGTTTTCTCTATATCAAAATCGCCATACTACTCAACTGTGTAGAAACTTTCAGGCTTGACGCTCCAATCACTCCTTGGTTGAGCTCAAACTTCAGTTTTCCTTCGATCACTTTGAAGTTAATACAGCTTCCTTTTTGGCCCATCCCATTACCATCGGTGATGGTCAACACGGATTTGCCCGTTGTGCTTGTCTTTATGTTCTCGAACTCTTTGTTCTTCGACTTTCCAACATATACCACCTGGCATGAGCCGGCTTCGTCGGCAGAAGCAAGGTTCTTGATCACATATTTTTTTACTCCCTTAGGCTTACCGTCGTACCATGTTTTGAGGGTGTTGAAGACGTTTTCGTCTCCGATCACACCTACTACAAACTCGCCGGCTTCGCTTTCATTTGGCCACTGTACATACTTAATAAAGTTGTACAACATGGCAGCGTGAATTTCATGTGTGGGCCTTTCTTGCGCCACGACAGTGCCCACGGCGATGGCCATGAGTGCTGTCAAAAAGAGGTTTTTCATAGATTAAAAAATTAATTGGGCTTTTGCTAATCTACTACTTAATCTGGAAAAAACCCCAGGGTGTAACCCCCGAGGCTTCCAAACAACCCATTAAATCAATATCGCCATAGACGAAAGCGCACCGGATACCTTCAAGTTAGAAGCTTCGATCGCTTTTTGGTTGAGCTCGAACTTCAGTTTGTTGTCTACCATCTTGAAGTTGATGCCGCTGCCTTTTTCACCTAATCCGTTCTTATCTGTAATCACCAAAGTGCCTTTACCTTTCACTTTGTTGTTTGCTGCTTCAAATTCGCCGCTTTTAGACTTGTCGATGAACAACACGTGGCAGTCGGTAACTTCAGAAGCGTTAGCGAACTTCTTGATCACATACGTCTTCGTGCCGCGGGGTTTACCGCCATACCATCCGTTGAGCGTGTTGTAGATGTCTGCATTGCCTACTACACCGATCACAAATTCACCAGATCCGGCGTGGTCGGGCCACTGCACATATTTGGTAAAATTGAAAACCATCATGGAGTAAACTTCCTCTACCGATCTTTCTTGTGCGTAGGTGCTGCCGCTTATCAGGAGGGCTGCCACCGCGAGAGCTTTAAACATTTTCATAATACTTGGTTTGTTTGATGATACAAAAATAGGCTCCCCCAATAATGTGGAGGAGCCTATTCAAGGGTTAACCTTATCGATGTAAGGTTTTTACCAATGATTACTTAATGTAGCGGAAGTCATGGCCCGGCTTGAGCTGCAGGAGGAATTCGTAGATCAGGTTAATAACGCTTTCCACGTCGTCTTTATGTACCATTTCCACGGTTGTATGCATGTATTTGAGCGGCAACGATATCAGTGCGGAGGCTACTCCTTCCGCCGAATAGGCAAAAGAATCGGTATCCGTACCGGTAGAACGGGAGACCGCCTGGCGTTGGAATGGTATTTTTCGTTTTTGAGCGGTCTCTATGACCATTTTAAGGACATTATTCTGCACGGCAGGGCCATAGCATACCACCGGTCCGTTGCCACATTTCAGGTTTCCGCTCTCTTTTTTATTGTACATGGGCGATTGCGTATCGTGCGTCACGTCTGTACAGATCGCGACGTCGGGTTTGATGCGGCGGGAGATCATTTCGGCCCCCCGGAGGCCGATTTCTTCCTGTACGGCGTTTACTATATAGAGGGCAAAAGGTAATTTTTTCTTGTTTTCATGCAGTCTGCGGGCTACTTCCGCGACCATGAAGCCGCCCATGCGGTTATCCAGCGCGCGACCGACCAGCCAATGTTTGTTCATTTCCATCAGTTCGTCCTCGAATGTGATCACGCAGCCCACGTGCACGCCCATGGCTTCCACTTCTTTTTTGGATTCGGCTCCCACGTCAATAAAGATATTCTTCAAGGTGGGGGTTTCTTCCTTGCCGGCGTCACGCACGTGAATGGCCGGCCAGCCAAATACGCCTTTCACGATGCCGTTTTCCGTTTGGATGTTCACCCGCTTGGAAGGGGCGATCTGGTGGTCAGAGCCACCGTTGCGGCGTACGTAGATGTAGCCGTCTTCGGTAATGTAGTTAACAAACCAGGAGATCTCGTCAGCATGGGCTTCGATCACCACCTTGTAGGCAGCTTTCGGGTTGACAACCCCTACTACGGTTCCGTATACGTCCACGATATGGTCGCTGATGTAAGGCTTCAGGTAGTCCAACCAGATCTGCTGGCCGGGCGATTCAAAGCCGGTGGGAGATGCGTTGTTGAGATACTCGTAGAGGAATTGTTTGCTCTTCTTATCCATAGTCTTATTTCAATTGGTAAGCGTATAGGGTTTTATAGTAGATCTATAACGGAATATTTCCGTGTTTTTTCTTTGGCAATTTAGCCACTTTATTTTCCAGCATGCCAAACGCACGGATGAGTTTCTCGCGGGTTTGGTCGGGATAGATCACCTCGTCGATATAGCCGCGGTGTGCCGCGCGGTAGGGGTTGGCAAACTTGTGGGTGTATTCATCCACTTTTTCGTTCAGCTTGGCTTCCGGGTTGTCCGATTCGGAGATCTCTTTCTTAAAGATGATTTCGGCCGCTCCCTTCGCGCCCATCACGGCGATCTCGGCCGTGGGCCAGGCATAGTTCAGGTCGGCGCCGATGTGCTTGGAGTTCATCACATCATAGGCACCGCCATAAGCTTTACGGGTAATGACCGTTACGCGCGGCACCGTGGCCTCCGAGAAGGCAAACAGCAACTTCGCGCCGTTGGTGATGATGGCGTTCCATTCCTGGTCGGTGCCGGGCAAAAATCCAGGCACATCCTCGAAGACGAGCAAGGGTATATTAAAACAATCGCAGAAGCGCACAAACCGGGCGCCTTTGACACTGGAGTCTATATCCAGGACACCCGCCAGGGAAGCGGGTTGATTGCCCACCACCCCGATGCTCCGACCGGCCAGCCTTGCAAAACCCACCACAATGTTTTCGGCAAAGTTTTTATGCACCTCGAAAAAGCTGTCGTTGTCCACCACGCCGCTAATGACCTCGCGCATGTCGTAGGGTTGGTTTGGGTTGGCCGGGATGATGTTGTTCAGCGCCGGGCGTCGCTCATCGCCCGCAGTATAGGGCAGCCGGGGGGTGTCATCTTCGCAGTTCTGGGGTATGAAGCTCAGGATCTTTTTGATCTGGCTGATGCATTCCACTTCATTGGCGCAGGCAAAGTGCGTCACCCCGCTCTTGGTGCTGTGGGTGGTGGCCCCGCCTAATTCCTCGGCCGTCACATTTTCGTGCGTCACGGTCTTCACCACGTTGGGGCCGGTGACAAACATGAACGACGTGTTTTCCACCATAAAAATGAAATCGGTAATGGCGGGAGAATATACGGCTCCCCCCGCGCAAGGTCCCATGATGGCCGAGATCTGTGGGATCACCCCGGAGGCTAATGTATTCCTGTAAAAAATATCAGCATAGCCACCCAGTGACACCACACCCTCTTGTATGCGGGCGCCACCGGAGTCGTTGAGGCCAATGAGCGGTGCGCCGTTTTGCATGGCCAGGTCCATGATCTTCACGATCTTCTCGGCGTGGGTTTCCGAAAGGGAGCCCCCAAACACGGTAAAATCCTGGGAGAAAATATAGACCAGCCGTCCGTTCACCGTTCCGTAGCCGGTGATGACACCGTCGCCCAGATAGTATTCTTTGTCCAGGCCGAAGTCTTTGCTACGATGCATGACAAACTTGCCCAGCTCTTCAAAAGAACCTTCGTCCATCAGGAGATTGACGCGTTCGCGGGCGGTTAGTTTTCCCTTGGCGTGTTGTTGTTCGATACGCTTTTCTCCACCCCCGAGCAGGGCTTCCTGGTTCTTGCGTTCGAGTTCGTTGAATTTTTCCTGGAGGACATTATCCTTGATGGTTCGCTTGGCCATAGCATCCGCTGATTAAAAGTTTAAATATAGTCCGAATTGGGATTTTTTTGCTTTGGGGAAGACGTTTTACGCAGGGGAACCGGCGCTTGACTGGGTTTCTAAAATTCGTATCTTCACGCGCCCTCCTGACACCTATGGAAAGCAAGATCGCCATCATTGATATGGGAACGAACACGTTCCATCTGCTCATTGCGGAAGCCGATGAGCGGGGCTATCATATCACGTATCGCGAGCGGTTGGCGGTGAAGATCGGAAAAGGGGGTATCAACCAAGGGGTCATTACAGAGGAAGGCATCCAGCGGGCTCTGCTGGCCATGCAGAGCTTCAAGAACACGATCGACCAGCAAAGCATCAAGAAAGTCTATGCCTTTGGCACCAGCGCTTTGCGCAACGCTACCAACGGCGACGAGGTAGTGCAACGGATCAAGGCGGTGACGGGCATCGATTCGAACATCATTTCCGGCGACCTGGAAGCGGACTACATCTACATGGGCGTGAAGTCGGCCATGGACATTGACAAAGAGAAATCACTCATCATCGATATTGGCGGCGGCAGCGTAGAGTTTATCCTCGGCAACAACGACCGCATCTTCTGGAAGCGCAGTTTTGAAATTGGAGCGCAACGCCTGCTGGAACAATTTCAAAAGAACGACCCCATCACCAAAGACGAGATCGAACGCCTCGACCGTTACTTTGAAAAAGAACTTCAGCCGTTATTGAAAGAGCTGAAAATCCACCAACCGCACGTGCTCATCGGATCGTCCGGCACCTTCGACACGCTGAGCGACATCTTCTGCATCCAACACGACATCCATAAAAGCCCCGAAGAGATCGAAACGCCTTTGACGTTGCAGGGCTTCTATGATATCTACGACGAGCTGCTTCACAAGAATCGCGAGCAGCGCATGCAAATTCCCGGCATGATCGATATGCGCGTTGATATGATCGTGGTGGCGTGTTGTCTGATCCGTTATCTGCTATCCGTGCACACATTCAATCGCATTCGCGTTTCTACTTATGCTTTGAAAGAAGGGGTGTTGGCTACGCTGATTAATGAGGTGATGGCTTCTAAAAGTATAACCGTTTAATCTTCCGCTGTTGATACTACGGCGGTCGTAAACAACGTTGTTTTCAGGCTCCCTATCTATCCCATGAGAAAATTTGCAATTCTGATCGTTTGGCTTGCTGCCTGTCATTCTTCCGAAAGGAAAATCACCGCCCCCGACTACACTGCAAAAATCAGAAATCTCCTAATAACTGAATTTGATCTAAAGGACTATGACTATTCTGATCTTGATTCAACTTTGAAGTATGGGAATTTACCTGAGAAGGAGATTATTCTACATCCTGGGAACTACAAACTCAGGCTGATTGAGGTGTACACTAATACATATGACCCCTTTGTCGTCAAGGTATTGAATACCAACGATAGCTTACTTTTCTTATTCACTTTCACGGATGAATTGCATTATAGGGATAATGATTTTCATGCAAGCTTTTGGGGACGGGAAACCATAAAACGAGAGCAACCATCTGAAAATTGGACACCACCCCCATACAAAAAGAACTTAGAGAGTAATTTAAATGCGCTGATCATAAAACTGGGATATCAGAGAGATCGGCGGGCCATTGAACAATTACTGGGAGCAATTTTTAACGACTTGCTACACATGAAGCCTTTCAACGAGTACGAGATGCGAAATTACAATTCCATTTTGTCTAAAGTCAAAACCAACGATCCGGTGATCAAGCAAAGCTTGCAGGAATACGTTGATCTCGAAAAGAATTACAACGGGCAGTTCTGTGTGCTTACAAAAGATGGTCTTTTTGGATTTTGGCTATTCGATCTTGAGGAGAATAATGAGGATTTTAGGGTAAAAGTCCATTTTATCGGCGACCTCCTCTACTCTACGTTTTATATGTGACGATCGTTATTCTCCGCCCTCCGACTATAGCACGCCGCATATTATTTCTCAAGGATATGACCGGCTGAAGAATATGGAATCAAATCATAGAATTAGCCAATGCCGTTAGACTCTTCGACACTTTTATTAATCGTTTTTCCAATTCCGTATTGTTGATGTCGTAGCGCAAAGTGCTGTTCTCTGTCACGATGAAACTAAAGCCCGCACCTTTTTTGTAAAGGCCCTCACGCTCGCAAATGATCATGACGGATTTGCCTTGTGTGGCTTTGATGATGTCGTCAAGCGCGCTGCTCTTTCCATCGGCCAGGTAGATGACCTGGCTTTCGCCGATGTCGGTGATCTCGTTGGCTTGGGTCACCTTGAGGGTATGGCCGTTCAGGTTCTTCCCATTTTGTTTTTGCAACTCTTCATAGACTTTCGATTTGCCATAGACCGTCACCTGCAGTTCGCCGTTGAGGTTGGGCCAGGATGAATACTTGGCGATGTTCACCACAAAGAGGGCATACACCTGATAGTTGGTCGTTTGGCTCCACGCCGTTGTGGCGAGGCCGAAGACGAGGAGAAGGGTATATATTCGGGAGGGTCTCATGGCTATTTTTTGAAATTGATCTGGTAAGAAATTTTCACAACATATTCGCGGCTGCGCCCGGAGATGGGAGCATAGCCACCGTTGTAGGCTTCGGGAATGGCAGGGCGTGCATTGCCGATGTCATAGGCGCCGGCGCCCAAGTTAAATCCAGGAAGAATATTCCGGTAGTTAAAGAAGGCGTTCACCAACATATAAGGGTCCAGGGTCGTTAATGCCGGATTGCCATCGTCATCTAACATCGTGTAGGCATATCGCTTGCTGGCGTAGATGAACGTCGGGTTGAAGCTCAGCCTCGATGTGAGGTAGAAGTTGGTGTTGAGGGTGATCTTACTTTTCGAAAACCCAACGTATTGGGATTGCCCGGGCACGGAATAAGTGGCCACGGTATTGTCTTTCAGGGCCGTGCTATAGGAATAGGTCAGGTTTGCATACCAGGTTTTTTTGCGGATGCTATAAACCGCTTCCAATCCACGGCTTCCACTCTTTTTCGAGTTCTCATACCATTCCTCGAATGTACCGTCCTCGTCGTTTCCTTGCGAGCCATAGACGAGCACATTTTTCGTCGTGATGTTAAAGGCGTTGACGGCCAGCAACATTTCGGGGGTGAACTGGTAGCCCAGCTCCACTTCAAACACGTTTGATTTTTCCGGTTTCACCTGACCGTTCAAGGCGATGTTGATGTTCTGCAGCGAGGGTGCGCGGAAGGCCTGGCTAAACAACACTTTGAAGTGGAAGTTCTCGATCTTCTTGGTCAATGCGATACGGGGCACGAAGGCTGCGCCATAGCGATTATTCTTCTCATAGCGGAACCCCAGCGTGGCATTGGCCAACCTATGTTTAAAAAGGCCTTGGGCGAAGAAAGCAAAGTTGTTCAGCTTGAGCGTTTGGTCACCTTGAAACAAACCGCCATTCAGCAGATCCTTGCCTTCGTCCTGAAAATAGACCCCGCCGAACGTGACGCTGGCTTTGCGCGAAAAGTCGTAGATCGCGTCAACTTGTGCCAGGGCGCGCGTAGCCCTGACGTTGAATGATTTTTCTTCCGTTTCCCGGTTCCCATAGGTCCAGGGAACCTGGTTATAGTATTTCAGTTGCGGTGTAATGAGCAGCTTGCTGCTGGCTTTCCAGGCATAGCGCAGGTCGGCAAAGAAGTTTTTGTTCGAGACAAACGTTGTGGGGTCCGACGTTTCGAACTCGTCGTACATGGTGCGGAACGAGAGGCTTTTGTATTTCAATCCCAAGTTCAGGTTCGTGGGGTCGGCGCGGGTCACTTTGGAGAGATCCTGTACGCCGTAATCTTGTAAGAGATCCTGGTGTTGGCGTTGGTCGCTCACGATGCCGTTTCCTTTGAAAGCATTGAAGTCCCACGAAAAGGTGTCGGTCTTTCGGGAGGCCATCACCCCGCCGTTGGTCCGGCCTACGGCATTGGCATGAAACCCGCCGGTGCCGTATACCGCCACGCCGTTGAGGCTATCGGCCGCTTTGGTGATGATGTTGATCACGCCGTATTCCGCAGACCCGCCATAAATGGCTGACCCAGGCCCGCGGATGATCTCGATGCGTTCCACCGCGTCGACCGGGAAGCGGTTGCCGATGGCTACGGTTTGATAAAGCAATTCATTGAACGGCTGGCCGTCCATCATCACCAGCACTTTTCCCTCGTTGGCCCAGCTTCCCCGCAAGCCAATGCCCATCACAAACTGAAGGTCCTGCTGCACATCGAAGCCCGGCACCAGGCGCAACACGTCGATCATGTCGCGGGCGCCGCTGTTTTGAATTTCTTCAGCGGAAATGACCGTGATGATCCCAGGGGTTTCGCGCGTGGTCAGCCCGTTCTTGGACGATACGGCCACGTTCTTATTGAGGATTTTTTGAAGATCGCTTTCCGCCGTGAAGGCGTTGAGGTTTAGCAGCGAATCGAGGTCTTGTGAAAAAGCGGTGAGTGACGATAGGAGAAAGCCTGCCAACCAGGCACAGCGGTATTTTTTTAGCATAGGCTAATAATGTTTGAGGTCATAGGTTGAGCCTTGCGGGGCATACGGTCGAAAGCGTGGAGAAAGAATTATACCAAAAAATGAAAGTGATTCAGCGTTAAAAAAATCAGGCTTCACAGGGCCATTGGTATCCCAAATTAAGATATTTTTTTTAGAGTTGGAAGGGTCACCGGTTTGGCCGTCTAGGCACGGTGCTTTTCGTTCTTATCTTTGCCCCATGACAGATCCCATCTACGCCTACGATTCACTGAAAGATTTCGCCCTGAACATCTTCAAGAAGATCGGTTGCCCCGACGACCAGGCCGTGCTCGCCACGGATGTTTTGCTGCGTGCCGATTTGCGGGGCATCGACTCGCATGGCATTGCGCGTTTGTCGGGTTATGTGAGGCTCTGGGATAAGAAGCGCGTGAATGCCGCGCCGAATGTGCGGGTGGTCCATGAGTCGCCTAGTACGGCCGTGGTGGATGGGGATGGCGGTTTGGGGCTGGTGGTGGCGCCCAAGGCCATGGAAATTGCCATCCGCAAAGCACAAATCGCGGGCACCGGTTGGGTAGCCGTGAAAAACTCCAATCATTTTGGCATTGCAGGTTATCATGCCATGATGGCGCTGGAACACGACATGATCGGTATGGCCATGACCAATGCCAGCCCGCTGGTAGCCCCCACGTTTTCCGTTGAAAGATTATTGGGAACAAACCCCATCGCCGTGGCTATCCCCGCCGATAACCAGCCGGCTTTTGTGGCTGACTTTGCGACGACTACAGCCGCCAATGGCAAGCTGGAAATTCTGCAACGTAAAAATCAAGCGGCGCCTGTGGGTTGGGTGCAAACTAAATCGGGGGCTTCTTCTACCGATCCGAATGAAGCCAAAAGTGGTGGCGCTTTGATACCACTAGGGAGCGACCGCGAGCATGGCAGTCACAAAGGATTTTGTCTTGGTGCTTGGGTGGACATTTTTTCGGCGGTGTTATCGGGTGCTAACTATGGCCCCTGGGTGCCGCCGTTCGTGGCCTTTTTGGAGCCGCCTTCGGATCCAGTGGGTGAAGGTATCGGTCATTTCTTTGGCGCGATGCGCGTGGATGCTTTCCGGCCGGCGCAGGAATTCAAATCGCATATGGACAATTGGATCACGCGCTTCCGCTCGGCCAAAACCATCGAAGGACAGGAACGCGTTATTATTCCCGGTGATCCCGAACGGGAGATGCACGCTCAACGCATGGCACACGGCATCCCTTTGAATCCAAAAGTTGCCGAAGATCTGAAGGAGCTTGGTAAAAAATTCGGTGTAAATTTTTAGAATCCAGCCGTTATGCCCACGCGCAAAACCAGCGGGCTATTGTACGGGGAGAAGTCTGTCGAGCTGGTCGGCTCGCGATAGCTAAAATTATACAAGGCCATCGCATAAAATCCCGCGTGACGGCCGATCGGCTGAAACAAACCACCACCCGCCATAAAGCTATTGAAGCCCCTGCGGACGGTCTCGTTTTGCGAGATGGGATACTCGTAGTTCAAATATTCATACTCGGTGTGCAGGAAGAACGGCCCATAGAAATTATAGCGCAGAAAAGGGCTGATGCCGTAGTCGTTCGTGGAGATGTTGAAAGCGGATTGCTTGTATTTGGTGTAGCGATATTGCACTTGTGCACCGGCAGCAAGCTTGGGGGTGATCTTATAGCCGATCAACGGCGAAATGGAAACGTAACTGTAATAGCTTGAGAAGCTCAATCCAAATCCGCCGCCCGTGAAAATCCGTTCGCGTATCGAAGGCTTTTCACTCATTTCTTCGTCGCCCCATTGAGCAAATGCCACGGTTCCCATCAGGATGAGGGAAGCGGCCAGCATAATCTTTTTCATACCACTTAGTCTTTTTCCGCTACGATGAAGATGTCTTCACTTTCTTTTTTCATCAAGTATTTCTCGCGGGCGAATTTTTCCAGTGACTCCCGGTCGCCGAAAACTTCGTCGCGATCCTTTTCCACTTCCTTTATTTTTTCTTCGTAATACTCCTTTTCATTTTCCAGTGATCGCAGTTTCGAACTCAACTGATAGCGGGCGATCATGTTGTTCGAATCCAGGGCGATCATCCAAAGCACGAAGAAGGCGATCGATAAAAAATAAAAATTCCGGAACGGTTTGGGCAGTTTCTTGAACATATAGCTTAAAAAGTGATACTAAGATAGAGAATAAATCAACGTCAAAAAACAAGCCTCGCTTCCCTCCGGTCGCTAAGGATTGGAAACGAAAAAAGCCAGGACATGTTGCCTGGCTTTTCTATTATTCATTCCGATAAGGACTACATGTTCTTGCCGGGGAAATAGCCGATCTCGCCCAACTCTTCCTCGATGCGGATCAGTTGGTTGTATTTCGCCATCCGGTCGGAACGGGAAGCCGAACCCGTCTTGATCTGACCGGTGTTCAGGGCCACGGCCAGGTCGGCGATGGTGCTGTCTTCGGTTTCACCCGAACGGTGTGACATCACGCTCTTGTAGCCATTGCGTTTTGCCAGGTTCACGGCGGCGATGGTTTCGGTCAGGGAACCGATCTGGTTCACCTTGATAAGGATGGCGTTGGCAATGCCATCGTCGATGCCCTTCTGGAGGCGTTTCACGTTGGTTACGAACAGATCGTCGCCCACGAGTTGTACTTTGTCGCCGATGCTTTCGGTGAGGGCTTTCCAGCCTGCCCAATCGTCTTCGGCCATGCCGTCTTCCAAAGAGATGATGGGGTATTTCTTAGCCCAGTTGGTCCAGTATGCTGCCATTTCTGCGGGCTTCAGTTTCTGACCGGAAGACTTTTTGAAGTGGTATACTTTTGCTTTGGGATCGTAGAATTCAGATGCGGCAGGGTCAAGGGCGATGAACATATCGGAACCGGGTTTGAAGCCGGCTTTCTCGATGGCTTTCAACACCACTTCGATAGCTTCCTCGTTGGATTTGAGGTTCGGTGCAAAACCGCCTTCATCCCCTACGTTGGTAGAAAGACCTTTATCGTGCAATACTTTTTTCAGCGTATGGAACACTTCGGCACCCATGCGAAGGGCTTCCGAGAATGATGCTGCGCCTACGGGCATGACCATGAACTCCTGGAAGTCGATGGCGTTGTCGGCGTGGCTACCACCGTTCAGGATGTTCATCATCGGCACGGGCAGCGTATTCGCGCTCACACCACCGATGTAACGGTACAGGGGCATGCCGGCTTCCATGGCAGCGGCTTTAGCAATAGCCAAAGACGTTCCAAGGATAGCGTTAGCACCCAGCTTGCCTTTGTTGGGCGTGCCATCCAGATCGATCATGATCTGGTCGACCAGGTTTTGTTCGAAAACATCAAAGCCCACCACTTCGGCAGCGATCTTGGTGTTCACGTTGTCCACGGCCTTCAACACGCCTTTTCCCATGAATTTCTTTTTATCACCATCACGGAGTTCTACGGCTTCGTGTGATCCGGTGGAAGCACCGGAGGGCACAGCGGCGCGTCCAAATGCGCCGGACTCAGTTACTACATCAACTTCAACTGTGGGGTTGCCGCGGCTGTCGAGAATTTGCCGGGCATGAATGCTTTCGATTAAGCTCATAGTGATTTTAGATTTATGGATTGGATGATAGTTGTTCGGGTTATGCGGTGATGGGTTCGGCGATTTCCGCCTGGATCATTTCGATGAACTCGTCGAAGAGGTAGCGCGAGTCGTGCGGCCCGGGGGAGGCTTCGGGGTGGTATTGCACCGAGAACGCTTTCCGGTCTTTCAGGCGGATGCCCATGATGGTGTTGTCGTTCAGGTGGACGTGGGTGACCTCTACGTTTGCATTCTTCTCGATATCTTTTTCGTTCACGGAGAAACCGTGATTCTGAGAGGTCATTTCACCTTTGCCCGTAATCAGGTTTTTCACGGGGTGGTTCAATCCGCGGTGACCGTGGTGCATTTTGTACGTAGAAATTCCGGAGGCCAGCGCCAGGAGTTGGTGGCCGAGGCAAATGCCGAAAAGAGGCTTGCCGGAATCCAATGCTTGCTTCACCGTTTCAATGGCGTAGGCCATCACTGAAGGGTCGCCAGGGCCGTTGGAGATAAAATAGCCGTGGGGATTCCAGGCCTTCATTTCCGAGAAGGCGGTTTTGGCAGGGAACACTTTGCAATACACGCCGCGGCTGGCCAGGTTGGTCACTATGCTTTGTTTGATGCCCAGGTCGAGCACAGCCACTTTGATGGGGGCATTGACATCGCCCACGGTATACGCTTCCTTGGTCGTTACCACCGAGGAAAGTTCAAGCCCATTCATGGAGGGCACTTTCTTTATTTCTGCTTTCAGCTGCTCTGGGGTGAGCTCGGATGAGATGATGGCGTTCATCGCGCCTTTACTGCGAATGTAGCGCACCAGCATCCGGGTGTCGATGTTGGCGATGCCCACCACGTTGCGGCTTTCCAGGTATTGCTGCAGGCTGCCGGTGGCCGACTTGCGGCTGAATTCGTGGGCAAATTCGTTGACCACCAACCCGGCAATCATGGGGCGACTCGACTCTTGTTCCGCGTCAAAAGCACCATAGTTACCAATGTGGGCATTGGTGTTGACGATGATCTGTCCGTAATAAGAAGGATCTGTGTAGATCTCCTGGTACCCGGTCATCCCGGTATTGAAGCATATTTCACCACCCGAGGTGCCGATTTTACCGATGGCCGTTCCCTCCACGAGGAGGCCGTCTTCAAGAAGGAGGTAAGCTTTTTTCTGCATAGCGTTCGCAAAAATACGTTAGTAATTCCGGGATTAACACGCCCGGGCGTAGGTTTTTACCAGCGGCCAGGGCATAAAAAAAGGGATCAAACGATTGTTCGATCCCTTTCCGTATGAATGGCGTTCTGTCACTATTCTTTTTCTTTTTTAGTGGAAGCTTTCTTGGGCTTCTTTTCTGCCTTTTCAGCTTTGGCTTCGGCTGCGGGAGCAGCTTCGGTTGCGCCTTCGGCACCTTCGGTTTTCTTCGCACCGCGGCTTCTTCTGGTCTTGGCTTTCTTAGCCACGCCTTCCTTGCTGTAGAGCGTGTTGAAATCCACGAGTTCGATGAGACACATTTCGGCGTTATCGCCTACGCGCACATCACCCAATTTGATGATGCGGGTATATCCACCCGGACGATCGGCAATCTTCGATGCTACTTCACCAAACAGGGTCTTCACAGACTCCTTGTTTTGGAGGTAGGAGAACACCGTTCTTCTGGAGTGCGTGGTATCGTCCTTCGACTTGGTCAGCAAAGGCTCAACATATTTTCTCAACGCTTTGGCTTTGGCTACCGTGGTCGTGATTCTTTTGTTCAGAATCAGCGAAGAAGCCATGTTCGAAAGCAACGCTTGTCTGTGCGCTGTTTTTCTACCTAAGTGATTTACCTTCTTACCGTGTCTCATGATTTCCTAGTCTTCATCAAGTTTATACTTGGAGAGATCCATACCGAAGGTGAGGTTCTTCTCCGCTACCAATTGTTCCAATTCTGCCAGCGACTTCTTACCGAAGTTTCTGAATTTCATCATGTCCGAGATCTCCAGTTGAACGAGGTCGCCCAGTGATTTCACATCGGCTGCTTTCAAGCAGTTGTAGGCGCGTACGGACAGATCGAGATCGTGCAATGCGGTCTTCAACAGTTTGCGCATATGCAACATTTCTTCGTCTACCTGCTCTACTTCTGCGTCTTTGCCGGTTTCGAGTTCCATCGACTTGTCGGAGAACAGGGCAAAGTGCTTGATGAGGATGTGTGCGGCACCTTCCAACGCCTTCTCAGGGTGGATAGATCCGTCGGTTTCGATGTCTACTACCAACTTTTCGTAGTCGGTCTTTTGCTCTACGCGGGTGTTTTCTACGCTGTATTTCACGTTCTTGATAGGCGTGAAGATGGCGTCGATCGGAATGAATCCGAATACTTGTTCCGTAGGCTTATTTTCTTCAGCCGGGAGGTAGCCTCTTCCCTTCTCGATCGTGAGTTCGATCTCGAAGTGAGCGGTTTCGTCCAGGTTGCAAATGACGTGTTCGGGGTTAAGAATTTCGAAAGCAGACGTAAACTTGGCGATGTCGCCAGCTTTGAATTGCTTTTGTTTCTTAATGTTTACTGTGATTTTGTTATCGAAGTTATCCGATACTTTTCTGAACCGAACCATTTTCAGGTTGAGGATGATTTCGGCAACATCCTCCACAACTCCTTCGATGGTCGAAAACTCATGAAGTACACCGGGAACCTTGATTCCGGTGATCGCATAACCTTCCAGGGAGGACAACAGGATTCTTCTCAGCGCGTTGCCGATGGTCACCCCATATCCTTTTTCCAGAGGCTTGAATGTGAAGAGACCGTGAAAATCATCGGACTTTTCCATCGCAACCTTCTCTGGCATTTGAAATGCTAATATTGACATAGTGATGTTGTTAACAGTTAAAATTACTTCGAGTACAATTCAACGATCAGCTGCTCGTTGATGTTTTCGGGAATATCAACGCGCGGTGGCAGGTTGATGATCTTTCCTGTCATTTCGCTGTTGTCCCACTCCAACCAGTTGTACTTCTTGGCTCCTTGGAGGGAGAGGCTGTTGGTGATGACTTCTAATGATTTGGAACGTTCGCGAACTTCCACCAGGTCACCAGGCTTCAGTGTGAAAGAACCGATATTTACTACATCGCCGTTCACCAGGATGTGTTTGTGCAATACCAATTGACGAGCCGCGCGGCGTGTGGGCGCGATGCCCAAGCGGTACACGGTGTTGTCGAGCCGTGACTCCAGCAATTGCAAGAGCACTTCGCCGGTTACGCCCTTCTTGCGGGATGCGGTGTCGAACAATTTTGCGAATTGTCTTTCCAGCAAACCGTAGATGTATTTGGCCTTTTGCTTTTCAGCAAGCTGCGTAGCGTATTCCGATTGCTTGCGCTTCTTGCCACGGCCGTGTTGACCCGGAGCATAGTTCTTCTTCTGAAGCGCCTTGTTATCACCTAAAATAGGCTCGTTGAAACGTCTTGAGATTCTGACTTTAGGGCCTGTGTATCTTGCCATGGTAAAACCTAAATATAATATTCTTTAATTAAACTCTTCTTTTCTTCGGAGGGCGGCAGCCGTTGTGCGGCAGCGGCGTAACGTCGCGGATGGCGGTTACTTCAATGCCCGATCCTTGGATGGTGCGGATAGCCGATTCACGTCCGGCGCCGGGGCCTTTCACGAATACTTCTACCTTTCTCAATCCCTGTTCGAAAGCTTTGGTAGCGCAATCCTGAGCAGCCACCTGTGCGGCATAGGGAGTGTTCTTCTTCGAACCCTTGAAGCCCATCTTTCCGGCCGATGCCCAGGAAATTACTTGTCCTGTGGTGTTGGTCATCGAAATGATGATGTTGTTGAACGTGGCACGGATGTGTGCATGCCCTACGGCTTCCACGTTCACTACGCGCTTCTTCGCTTTATCTTTTCTCTTTTCAGCTGTCGCCATTATTGAAAAGTTTATCTATTAACCTTTAGTTGCTTTCTTCTTGTTCGCTACCGTCTTACGCTTACCCTTACGAGTGCGGGCGTTGTTCTTGGTAGTTTGTCCACGAACGGGCAAGCCCTTTCTGTGGCGCAATCCTCTGTAGCATCCGATGTCCATGAGGCGTTTGATGCTCAACTGGATCTCGGACTTCAGGGCGCCTTCAATTCTGAATTTCTCAGCAATGATCGCGCGGACTGCGTTTGACTCTTCGTCATTCCATTCCTTAACTTTCTTGTCGATGCTTACACCGGCCTCCGTCAGGATCTTCTGGGCTGACCTACGGCCAATACCAAAGATGTACGTGAGACTGATTTCGCCTCGCTTGTTATCGGGAATATCTACACCTGCTATACGTGCCATAGTATGTTAACCTTGTCTTTGTTTAAACCTAGGATTCTTTTTGTTAATCACATACAGTTTGCCCTTGCGTCTGATGATCTTGCAATCAGCGCTGCGTTTCTTTATGGATGCTTTAACTTTCATGTTCGTTGTTACTTGTATCTAAATACAATTCTACCTTTTGTTAAATCGTAAGGCGACATTTCCAATCTTACTCTGTCGCCGGGCAAAATGCGGATGTAGTGCATTCTCATCTTGCCTGAAATATGTGCCAGCACTTCATGTCCGTTTTCCAACTGTACGCGAAACATCGCATTGGATAACGCTTCTGAAATTGTTCCGTCCTGTTCTATTGACTTTTGTTTCGCCACTTATATGGATAGTTTTCTTCAATATACTCGTGCGTCGTCAATATCACTGTTTCGTCCTCGGTCACGGCCACCGTATGTTCAAAATGTGCGCTGGGCATGTGGTCTGCGGTTCGCACCGTCCAACCGTCGTTATCCTGCACGACATTCTTTGTTCCCCGGTTTATCATCGGCTCGATGGCGAATACCATTCCGGCAATGATCTTGACTCCTTTGCCCCGCTTTCCATAGTTGGGCACTTCCGGATCTTCGTGAAGCTTGCGCCCCACGCCGTGTCCCACCAGTTCGCGAACCACACCGTATCCGAAGCTCTCTACGTAGCTCTGGATCGCATAGCTCACATCCCCGATCCGGTTTCCTGCTTTTGCTTGTGCGATGCCCCGGTAAAGGGACTCGTACGTGCGATTCAGGAGGAGCAATGTCTCCGGTCCTACACCTTCCAGTGGATAAGTGTATGCCGAATCACTGTGAAAATCTTTATATAAAACACCACAATCTATCGAGATGATGTCCGTCTCTTTCACTTCGTAGTTGCCCGGAAATCCGTGGACCACTACGTCGTTTACCGAGATGCAGAGTGATGAGGGAAATCCGTTGTAGTGTTTGAACGACGGTATTCCACCATTATCCCTGATATACTCTTCCGCCAGCTTGTCCAGATCCTTCGTTTTCACACCAGGCTTTACTTTCCTGGCGATCTCTCCGTGGGCCTTCCCCAGAATCTGGGCGCCCTCTTTCATGATCTGTAACTCGTCTGCCGTTTTTAAGTTAATCATTCAGCCTTTAAGCCGCAGCAAATTGAGAACGTCCTTTCACTCTGCCCGACTTCATCATCCCTTCGTAGTGTCTCATGAGCAAGTAGCTTTCGATTTGCTGGAGGGTATCCAATACCACCCCAACCAAGATCAGAAGCGACGTGCCACCAAAGAACTGCGCGAAGTTCTGTCCTACTCCAAGTTTTACTGCGAATGCGGGAAGCACGGCAATAGCACACAGGAATAAAGCTCCGGGCAATGTGATTCTTGATAAAACAGTGTCTATAAACTCAGCGGTTTGTTTGCCGGGTTTTACTCCGGGCACAAAGCCACCGTTGCGTTTCAAGTTGTCAGCAATGTCGTTCGAGTTGATCGTGATCGCCGTATAGAAGAACGTGAAGATCAAGATCATGGACGCGAACAGCAAGCTGTACTGCCATGAATACGGATCCGAAAACGTAGACCCGATGTAGGCGCCGATCTCGCTGTCTCTCCACATGCCCGCGATGAGGGCCGGGAAGAACATCAAGGCTTGCGCGAAGATGATGGGCATTACCCCTGCGGAGTTCAACTTCAACGGAATGAAGTCGCGCTTGCCGCCGTAGAGTTTGTTGCCGATCACTTGCTTGGCATATTGGATCGGGATGCGGCGTGTCGCTTGCGTCAGGGCAATAACGGCTACCACGATTCCGAACAGTACAAACAATTCAATGATAAAAGCGAATGCCTTTCCAGGGAACTTGTCGCTGATCTCGGCCATCAATGCCAGGGGCAAACGAGACACGATACCGATCATGATCAGCATGGAGATACCGTTACCGATACCTTTGTCGGTGATCCTTTCACCCAACCACATACAGAACATTGTTCCGGCGATGAGGATGGCTACCGAGGTCACGTAGAAGAACGGTCCGGGGTTCATGATCACCGAAGGATCGATAGCACCTTTCAGGTAGCTATAACCTTGGAAGATCGTGATGAAGATCGTCAACACGCGAGTGTATTGATTCAAACGCTTCCGACCTGAGTCGCCTTCTTTCTGCAGCTTCTGGAAATAGGGTACAGCAAATGAAAGGAGCTGTACGATAATCGAAGCCGAGATGTACGGCATGATGCCCAATGCGAAAATCGACGCGTTGTTAAAGGCACCACCCGAGAAGGTGTTGATAAAGCCGAGAATACCACTGCTGTTGCGGTTCACATCCAACCGGTTAGGGTCGATGCCGGGCAATACAATATAAGATCCGAGCCTGAAAATGACCAGGAATCCCATGGTATTGAGAATCCTGACGCGCAGGTCTTCTATTGAGAAGATATTCTTTATGGTTTGAATGAAACGCTTCATTACTTCACGGTTGTGGCTGTTCCACCTACTTTTTCAATCGCTTGTGTTGCGCTAGCAGAGAAGGCATGTGCCTCGACGCTAACCTTCGCTTTCAATTCACCTCTTCCTAAAACTTTCACTTTGTCGTTCTTGCCTACTACACCATTTTCAATCAGCACTTGAAGGCTGAGGGTTGTAGATTTTACTTTTTCAGCAAGACCTTCCAAAGCATCAAGGTTCACTGCCTTGAAATATTCTTTGTTGTTGTTCTTAAAACCGAACTTCGGTACGCGACGCTGCAAAGGCATCTGACCCCCTTCGAAGCCAGACTTCTTGGCGTTACCCGAACGGGACTGCGCACCTTTGTGACCGCGTCCTGCCGTGCTTCCACCCGAGCCCTGACCGCGGCCAAGTCTCTTGTTTGTTTTTGTTGAACCTTCAGCAGGTTTTAATGTATGCAGCTTCATCTTACAGTTCTTTTACAGTAATCAAATGATTTACTTTTGAAATCATACCGGCAATCTGCGGAGTCAGCTCCACTTCAACCGTTCTGTTTATTTTACCGAGGCCCAATGCTTGGATCGTGCGGATCTGCGTTTCAGGTCTCTTGATGGTGCTTCTTTTCTGCGTGATCTGTACTTTCGCCATGTCTCTTAGCCGTTAAATACTTTCGACAATGATACTCCTCTGTTCTTTGCTACGGTGAAGGCGTCGCGCATGCTGGTCAATGCCTTGAAGGTAGCTTTCACCACGTTGTGGGGGTTTGACGAGCCTTTGGATTTTGCCAACACGTTGTGTACACCGGCACTTTCCAATACGGCGCGCATAGCACCACCGGCGATAACACCCGTACCGGGCGAAGCGGGCTTCAGCAATACGAATCCACCGCCAAATTTTCCAACAGACTCATGCGGCACAGTGCCTTTGATGATCGGCACTTTCACCAGGTGCTTCTTCGCATCGTCGATGCCTTTGGTGATGGCGTCTGTTACTTCGTTGGCTTTGCCCAATCCGTAACCTACCACTCCGTTTCCATCGCCTACTACGACAATGGCTGCGAAGCTGAAACGACGACCACCTTTCACCACCTTGGCTACACGCTCGATGGCTACTACTCTTTCCTTAAGATCGATTTCGCTGGCTTTTACTGTGCTTATGTTGCTTACTGACATATTTCAGTTTCTTAGAATTTTAAACCACCTTCTCTGGCACCTTCAGCCAAAGCTTTGATATTTCCATGGTAGAGGTAACCATTGCGATCGAAGACGATGCTCTGAATGCCGGAGGCCAAAGCTTTTTCTGCGATCTTTTTGCCTACATTCTTCGAGTTCTCCACGTTTAGCTTTGCCTTTTCGCCAAGCTCTGCGGTGGAAGCAGAAACTACTGTGGTGCCTTTCAGATCGTCGATGATCTGAACGAACAAGCCTTTGTTGCTTCTGAACACGGACAAACGAGGTCTGTCTGTAGTGCCGGTTACTCTCTTACGGACACCTAACTTGATCCGCTCTCTTCTTTCTATATTCTTGCCTGCCATAGTCTCTGTTTTCTATGATGCTTGTTCTTTGTCTACCGATTACTTAGCAGCAGCCTTACCAGCTTTTCTGCGTACATACTCACCTGTGAAGCGAATACCTTTGCCTTTGTAAGGCTCGATCTTGCGGAGCGACTTCAACTTGGCGGCTACTTGTCCGAGGAGTTGTTTGTCGATGCCTTCCAGGATGATGGTCGGGTTCTGACCTTTTTCTTGTACGGCCTGAACTTTGATTTCAGAAGGAACAGCCAGGAACACGTTGTGCGAATAGCCTAAGCTAAGTTCGAGCACGTTGGACTGTGCGTTGGCTTTGTAACCCACACCCACCAGTTCAAGCTGGTGTTTGTAGCCTTTGGAAACGCCTTCCACCATGTTGGCGATCAATGCGCGGTACAGACCGTGCATAGCCTTGTGACGTTTTTGATCTGTAGGACGTTCTAATTCTACAATGCCGTTCTCAAACTTGACCGTAAAGTCAGGGTCGATGGCCTGGTAGAGTTCGCCTTTGGGTCCTTTCACGGTCACTTTGTTGTTCTCTTTCGAGAAGTTGAAAGTTACTCCGGAGGGAATGCTTATCGGTTGCTTACCTATTCGTGACATGTTGCTTCTCTATTAATACACGTAACACAATACTTCACCACCTACGTTGAGGGTGCGTGCTTCCTTGTCGGTGATCACCCCTTTGGATGTCGACAGGATGGCAACGCCCAGGCCGTTCATTACGCGCGGCATGGAACCGGTGTTGGCATACTGGCGCAAACCAGGTGTGCTGATTCTTTCCAAGGTAGTTATAGCTGACTCCTTCGTTTCAGGATTGTACTTCAAGGCGATCTTGATAATGCCTTGGCTATGTTCACCGTCCTGGAACTTGTAGTTCAGGATAAACCCTTTGTCAAAAAGAACCTTCGTAATCTCCTTTTTGAGATTGGAAGCGGGGATTTCAACCACCTTATGGTTGGCCCTAATGGCATTCCGCAACCGGGTTAAGTAATCTGCTATCGGATCAGTCATTTTATTTATCCTTTTCCTAATTCTATTAAATAAGCAAGCCCGCGTTTCTTAAAACCGGGCTGCAAAGATATCGAACAATTTCAATAATCCAAACTGTCATCGGGTTTCTCCTTGCGGAGACCTGGATACTCAGCAACCAATATGTAGTGTGTGTCGTGTGGGAAATTACCAGCTCGCCTTGGTGACGCCGGGTATCTTTCCTGCAGAAGCCATTTCACGGAATACGTTACGGCAAACGCCGAACTTACCCATATATCCTTTGGGACGGCCCGTGAGCTTGCAACGGTTCTTCAACCGAACCGGGGAAGCGTTGCGGGGCAATTTGTCCAGGGCCGCATAGTCGCCGGCCTCTTTTAAGGCTTTCCGTTTTGCTGCGTAGGTCGCTACCAGCTTCTCACGTTTTGTCTGCCTTGCTATTACTGATGTTTTAGCCATGCTGTTTCTTAATTTTTATTCGCAAAAGGCATCCCGAAGGCTTTCAGGAGCTCGTAGCTTTCTTCGTCTGTTTGGGCAGTGGTCACGAACGTGATATCCATACCGCTGATCTTGTTCACCTTGTCGATGGAGATCTCGGGGAAGATAATCTGTTCTTTCACACCCATGGTATAGTTTCCACGGCCGTCAAATCCTTTGGCGGAAATGCCGCGGAAGTCACGTACCCGGGGAAGGGCGATGCTCATGAGGCGATCCAGGAATTCGTACATCTTGTCGCCGCGCAGGGTCACCCGCACACCGATCGGCATGTTCTCTCTCAACTTGAAGTTGGAGATGGCTTTCTTCGACTTGGTCGATACCGCCTTCTGGCCGCTGATGCTGGTAATTTCTTCCAACGCCACGTCGATCAGTTTCTTGTC
Source organism: Chryseolinea soli (assembly GCF_003589925.1). Lineage (NCBI taxonomy): Bacteria > Pseudomonadati > Bacteroidota > Cytophagia > Cytophagales > Fulvivirgaceae > Chryseolinea > Chryseolinea soli. The sequence goes on from NZ_CP032382.1 coordinate 1,450,171, forward strand.
GGATACCGCCACGCCCATACCCTTGTTGATGCAGATCTTCTCGATCTTGGGAACTTGCATCACTGACTTGTACTCAAATTTCTGCTTTAAAGCAGGGACAATCTCAGTCAGGTATTTGTCCTTTAATCTTGGAGCTGACATTATTTAATAATTTCTCCGGTTTTCTTAGAATATCTTTGAAGCTTTCCTTTGCTGTCGAGCTTGCGGCCTACGCGGGTGGTCTTGCCCGTGGCAGGATCAACCAGTTGCAGGTTGCTGATGTGCACTCCGGCTTCAGTTTTCTTGATGCCGCCTTCGGGCTTGCCGGCAGAAGGTTTCGTGTGTTTGGTCACGATGTTGATGCCTTCAACGATGGCTCTGCTTTTTTCACGTACTACCTCGAGTACTTTTCCCGTCTTGCCACGATCGTCGCCAGCCAACACCTTCACGGTGTCGCCTTTGCGGATGTGCAATTTGGCTTTTGCGTTCTTCTTCTCCATGGCTTAGATTACTTCAGGGGCCAGTGATACAATTTTCATGAACTGCTTTTCTCTGAGCTCGCGTGCCACGGGGCCGAAAATACGGGTTCCACGGGGTTCGTCCTGAGCGTTCAAAAGAACGGCAGCGTTATCTTCAAAACGGATGTAGGATCCGTCTTTTCTTCTTACTTCTTTCGTCGTTCTAACCACGACAGCTTTAGACACAGTGCCTTTTTTAACCTGGCTGCTGGGCATCGCGGACTTCACAGTCACTACGATTTTATCGCCTACGGAAGCATAGCGTCTTTTGGTTCCGCCGAGTACGTGCATACACAGTACTTCTTTGGCGCCGCTATTGTCTGCTACGGTAAGTCTTGATTCGGTGCTTATCATAATTACTTCGCTTTTTCAACTACTTCTACTAATCTCCAACGCTTGTCCTTGCTCAACGGACGGGTTTCCATGATGCGTACGGTATCGCCGATACCTGCAGTGTTGGCCTCGTCGTGCGCCTTGAACTTGGTCGTACGGTTCACAAACTTTCCGTAGATGGGGTGCTTTACCTTTCTGTCTACGGCTACGGTGATGGTCTTTTGCATTTTATTGCTAACCACTTTGCCCACCCGTTCTTTTCTGTCGTTCCTTTCCATAGGAATTATTTTTGAAGTTCTTTAGCTCTCAATTCTGTTTGCAATCTGGCTACCAGCTTACGAGACTCCCGGAGTTTCATGGGATTTTCGATGGCTGTCACTTGATGCGCAAACTGCATCTTGCGGAGCGCTTCTTTCTCGGCGCCGATCTTCTCTTGCAGCTCGGCTACGGTCAATGCTTTGATATCTGAATTTTTCATGCCTTAGTCGCTTCTACGTAGTCGTGCTTAATCGTAAACTTCGTTTTCATCGGCAACTTGCCTTCTGCTAAGCGCATGGCTTCTTTTGCGGTTGCAATGTCCACGCCACCTGCTTCGAACAGGATGGTTCCGGGTTTGATCACGGCCACCCAGTATTCAGGAGCACCTTTACCTTTACCCATCCGCACTTCAGCAGGCTTGCGGGTAATCGGTTTGTCGGGGAAAATGCGAATCCATACCTGACCTTCACGCTTCATAGCGCGGGTTACTGCAATACGTGCAGCTTCCAATTGGCGGGCAGTGATCCATCCACCTTCCAGGGCTTTCAATCCAAATGAACCAAATGCGATAGAGTGACCTCTGGTGGCCATTCCTTTCACACGGCCCTTTTGCATTTTTCTGAATTTCGTTCGTTTCGGCTGTAACATTGTTACCTATTCTTTATAGTTGCTTCGAAATAATTATCCGTTTCTTCTCGGTCCGCCGCCACGGTTGTCGCCGCCGCGTCGCTGTCCTCCACCTTCACCACCGCGACGATCGCCGCCCGGTCTTCCACCACCTTCTCTTCTGCGTCCGCCTCTCTCGTTGCCGCCGCGCTCATTGCCACCTTTTTGTCCGGGGCCTTGTTGTGCGTTGCTCACCACGCCTACGTTCGGGGAAAGATCACGTTTGCCGTAGATCTCGCCTTTGAAGATCCATACTTTGATACCGATCTTGCCGTATACGGTTTGCGACTCGGAGATCGCATAGTCGATGTCGGCGCGAAGGGTGTGCAGGGGCACCCGTCCTTCTTTGTATTGCTCTGTTCTCGCCATTTCGGCGCCGGCCAAACGGCCCGAGCATTTGATCTTGATGCCTTCCGCTCCCACGCGCATAGCCGAAGCGATTGCTTGCTTCATGGCACGCTTGTAAGAGATACGAGCCTCAATTTGCTGTGCGATTGATTCGCCCACCAGCTTCGAGTCCAGTTCAGGACGCTTGATCTCAAAGATATTGATTTGAACATCCTTGTTGGTGAGTTTCTTCAACTCTTCCTTGATCTTGTCGACCTCGTTTCCACCTTTACCGATCACCACGCCGGGACGGGCAGTGTGAATGGTCAGCGTGATGCGCTTCAGGGTTCTTTCGATCACCACTTTCGCGATACCACCTTTGGGGATACGTGCCTCTACGTATTTTCTGATTTTCTGGTCTTCAACCAGTTTATCGGAGAAGGTTTTGCCACCATACCAGTTGGAATCCCAGCCGCGTACGATGCCCAATCTAAAACCTACAGGATTAATTTTTTGTCCCATTATTATTCCTTCGTTTCTTTTTCAGTCGATGTTACTTCAGCGCCTGCTTTTTTCAAGCTGGCTACTACGAGTGTCACGTGGTTTGAACGTTTTCTCACCCGGTGTGCTCTTCCTTGGGGAGCGGGTCTCAGTCTTTTCAGAATGCGGCCACCATCCACAAAAATTTCTTTCACGTACAGGTCGGCATCTTCCAGTTTCACATCCGTGTGTTTTGCTTCCCAGCCGGAGATGGCGGAGAGGAGCAATTTCTCCAGTTTAGGAGCGCCCACTTTGGGCTCATACTTCAGGATGTTCAGGGCCTTGTTCACCCGTTCGCCACGGATCAGGTCCGCTACAAGACGCATCTTGCGGGGCGATGTGGGAACGTTTTTCAACTTGGCTACCGAAGGGCCGGTCTTTGCCGCCTCTTTTCTGGCGTCACGCTTTTCGCGTTTCAGCACAGACTTCTTTGTCTTTTTCGCTACAGCTTCCATGATTACTTAGCGTTATCTTTCTTAGTACCAGAGTGTCCACGGAAGGTGCGGGTAGGAGCGAACTCGCCGAGTTTGTGGCCTACCATGTTTTCCGTAACATATACCGGAATGAATTTATTTCCATTGTGAACAGCAAACGTATGACCGATCATCTCGGGTATTACGGTTGATCTTCTTGACCAGGTCTTGATAACAGATTTCTTACCTGATTTTTCAGTGGCTTCAACTTTCTTCACGAGACGGAAGTCACTGTATGGTCCTTTTTTAATCGAGCGTCCCATTATTTTTTCCTCTTAGCAATGATTAGGCGATCAGAATATTTCTTCGGGTGACGGGTCTTCTTGCCTTTCGCATAAAGTCCGTTGCGTGATCTCGGATGTCCTCCGGATGCGCGTCCTTCACCACCACCCATCGGGTGATCGACAGGGTTCATGGCCACGGCACGGGTGCGGGGGCGAATGCCTCTCCAGCGTGAGCGACCAGCCTTACCCACACTTTCGTTCATGTGGTCAGGGTTCGATGTTGCGCCTACCGTTGCCATGCACACGTCAAGTACGCTGCGCATTTCGCCAGAAGGCATTTTCAAAGTAGCCATACCGTTTTCGCGGGCCAGGAGTTGCACAAAGCATCCTGCGCTGCGGGCGATAGCGCCACCTTTTCCGGGTTTCATTTCCACGTTGTGTACCACGGTACCTACGGGGATCTTCGCCAGGGGAAGAGCGTTTCCAATTTCAGGTGCTACGTCCGGACCGGAAACCACTACCTGGTCTACCTTCAATCCGTTGGGAGCAATGATATAGGTCTTCGAACCGTCGGCATAGAATAGCAGGGCTATACGGGCAGAACGGGTAGGATCGTATTCAATAGACTTTACAGTTGCCGGGATGCCTGTCTTGTTGCGTTTGAAGTCGATCTCTCTCAACTTCTGCTTGTGACCGCCACCAATGTAGCGCATGGTCATCTTTCCTTGCTTGTTCCGTCCACCGGTTTTCTTGATGGTGGTCAACAAGGATTTCTCCGGGATGTTGGTCGTAATATCGTCGAAGGAAGGGGCGAGTCTATGTCGCGTTCCTGCTGTGATCGGTTTTAATTTCTTCAGCGCCATTGCTCAAAAATTAGACGTTGCTATAAAAGTCAATTACTTCGCCTGCGGCCAGGGTAACGATGGCCTTCTTGTAGCTGGGCTTGCGGCCTGCCAATACACCGGCCTTTGTGTAACGGGTCTTTTTCTTACCCATCACGACCATGGTGTTTACGCTTGCTACGTTTACGGCGTATTGTTTTTCTACGGCCTTCTTGATCTCCACCTTGTTCGCATCAAATGCGACGATGAAACCGTATTTTCCCTTCTCATTCAGAGCAGAGACCTTTTCCGTTACTAGGGGTTTCTTCAGGGTGCTCATTATGCTTTATTTAAAAGGTTTTCAATCTTGCTGATCGAGCTCTCCACGAAGATCACGCTGTCGGCGTTCATCACATCGTATGTATTGATTTGATCGGCAGTAGTAATTTTTGCGTTCTGGATGTTTCTTCCGGACAACACAACATTCTTGTTGGCTTCGGGCAGAACGAGGAGCGTTTTCTTTTCGCCCAGCGAAAGGGCTTTCAGAAGCGCTGTGAATTGCTTGGTCTTGGGAGTTTCGAAGGTGAAGTCTTCCAAAATAGCAATCGAGTTATCTTTTGCTTTGTAAGTCAGGGCAGACTTACGGGCGAGGTCTTTCACTTTCTTGTTCAACTTGAACGAGTAGTCACGGGGTTGAGGACCGAATACGCGTCCACCACCTTTGAACTGAGGGTTCTTGATGTTACCCGCACGGGCTCCACCAGTTCCTTTTTGCTTCTTCAGTTTCTTGGAAGAACCTGAGATCTCGTTACGTTGCTTGGCCTTGTGTGTACCTTGGCGTTGATTGGCCAGGTAGCTCTTTACGTCCAAATAGATCGCGTGGTCGTTGGGCTCGATGCCAAACACCAGGTCCGACAGACTTACGGTCTTGCTGGATTTTTCGCCGCTGGATTTGAATACGGTTACTTCCATTATTTCTGAAGGATTACGGTTGAATTTTTAGGTCCCGGGAGGGAACCGCTAATAACGATGAGGTTTTGCTCAGGCATGATCTTCACAACCTTCAGGTTGGTGATCGTCACGCGGTCGGTACCCATGCGGCCGGCAAGACGCTTGCCTTTGGGCACGCGGGACGCGAACGACGCGTTACCCATGGAACCGGGAGCGCGAAGACGGTTATGCTGACCGTGCGTTTGACCACCCACACCGGCAAAGTTGTGACGCTTCACAACGCCCTGGAAACCTTTACCCTTGGAAGTACCAACGGCATCGATAAAATCGCCTTCAACAAAAACGTCCTGGATGCGGATCTCTTTTCCGAGTTCTACCATTCCATCGAATTCCGTACTGAAGTCGCGGAACTCTACGATGTCTTTCTTGGGGGTGGTGTTAGCTTTCTTGAAGTGTCCAATAGCCGCTTTCGGGGTATGTTTCTCCTTCTTCTCACCAAATGCTAATTGTACAGCACGGTATCCGTCTGTCTCTTCGTTTTTCACTTGCGTCACGACGCAAGGACCGGCTTCGATAACCGTGCAAGCGATGTTTACGCCATCGGCGCCAAACACACTCGTCATTCCTATTTTCTTTCCTATAATTCCAGGCATGGCTGAACCTATTTATGCTGTTTTTCAGGACTTCCTGCACTCTTTCTGCAAAAAGGACTGCAAAGATAGGAACTAAAGTGTCGTTAGCAAATCTGGGTTTCAATATTTTTAGGGAAATGGCGCTGTTTACCAAGCTTTTCGGCGTAATCGCCTAAAATCGCGTATCATTGCGCCCATCCGAAACGGTTGATATGCACTGGATTCACCGAAAAAGCTGGATTATCCTACCCCTGCTGCTGGTTTTACTCTTCATAGTAAACCTGGGCATGGGCAGCGTCCGCATCCCTCCCGGCACCATTTTGAGCATCCTTTCCGGCAGTGAAACCGCCAACCCCATATGGCACGACATCGTTTGGGAGTTTCGGATGACCAAGGCCCTGACCTGCATTTTGGCGGGAGGCGCCCTTTCCATTGCCGGTCTTCAAATGCAAACCCTTTTTCGCAACGCCCTGGCCGGACCGGATGTGCTCGGCCTCAGTTCGGGCGCAAGCCTGGCCGTGTCGCTGGTATTTATGAGCCAGGCCGCCGGATTGGAAATACTTTCGACGCCTAGCCCCTGGGCCATTGCCGGGGCCGCCAGCCTGGGATGCTGCGGGGTGTTTCTCGTTGTTATTGTTATCGCCCAGCGACTCCGGGACAATACTTCCTTATTAATAATAGGACTCATGATGGGGGCAACCACCTCCAGCCTGGTGAGCGTGCTCCAATTTCTCAGCAAACCCGAACAACAGCAGTCCTACATGCTCTGGACCTTTGGCAGCCTGGGGCGGCTCAATTGGACGGAGATAAAGGTGCTGACCTCCATCTTGGTGACGAGCGGGCTAGTGGCCCTTTTTTCAACAAAAGCGCTGAACGGATGGCTCCTGGGGGACAATTATGCGCAAAGTATTGGCATTCATTTAAACCGCTCGAGATTGGTCATCCTTCTCACCACCAGTCTTTTAACGGGGGGTGTAACGGCCTTTTGCGGACCCATCGCCTTTGTGGGGCTGGCGGTTCCACACCTGACCAAGCTGATGATCAAGACCCACAATCACAAAATACTGATCCCGGCCGTGAGCGTCGGTGGCGGGGTGTTGATGCTTTTTTGTGATATCGTGACGCAGCTTCCGGGGAGCGCCTATGTGCTTCCCATCAACGCCATCACCGCTATGGTGGGCGCTCCGGTGGTGATCTGGATTATTTTGCGGGCAAAACGGCTTTCGGTGTGATCTTATAATAATGTGTCAATGACCCCTAAAACCGCCCTCGTTTCGCTTCATCAATTATCGGTCGGCTATGCATTGCCCGGGGGCCGGAATATTCTTTTTGAGAACCTGGGACTTTCACTGAATGCCGGGGAGCTTACGTGTTTTATGGGTCCTAACGGCGTCGGCAAATCTACTTTGATCCGGACGTTGGCGGGATTGCAGAAACCGTTGTCGGGCGACGTTCACTATGGCGCCGTCTCGTCTCACACGCCTGCGGGTCCACTACCCCACCAGGTATCGGTGGTGTTGACCGACCGGATCGCGACGGTGCAGATGGATGTGCGGGAGTTGGTTTCGTTTGGACGCTATCCGTATATGGGGTGGGGCATAACGCTAAGTAAGGACGATCAGCAAAAGGTCAGCGATGCGTTAGCGGAAGTTCACATTCAACACCTGGCCGATAAAAAATTGTATGAGCTCAGCGACGGCCAGCAGCAAATGGTCATGATCGCCCGGGCGCTGGCGCAGGATACACCCGTTATTCTTCTCGATGAGCCCACGGCCCACCTCGATCTGAACAACCGTGTAGAGGTGATGAACCTGCTGCGACGCCTTGCGCGAAAGTTGAACAAGGCCATCCTGATCGCAACCCATGAACTGGACCTTGCCCTTCAAACCGCGGACCTCATCTGGCTGGCAGGACGGGGCAAAACGCTGGTGACCGGAATTCCCGAGGACCTGGTTTTGTCCGGTGCATTTGATGAAGTATTTCAATTCAAAGGATACGATCTGAAAACCGGCAAGGTCTCGCATGAGGCCTATCGCGATAAAATGATCTCGCTTCACGGCGATGGCCATGCTTATCTCTGGACCCGGAATGCGTTGGAGCGAAATGGTTTTAGCGTGACCTTTCCAGGACCCTCCCATCCGCATATCGATGTGGTGGAAAAGGATGGTCATCTCCAATGGATCATCAATCAAAAAACATCGTTCGATACGCTTCAATCCTTGCTGACGCATTTCATATAATACCGGTCAAAGTAACGTATGTAAGAATTTCAATGTCGTCCGGACCGGCATCAAACGTTTGCAAAAGGCCATGCGCCATTTCCGTGCCTCTCGGTGCATCGCAAATTCCATTTCGTTTCGCTACGTTTGATATTGTACCAACTATCTAGTTCAAAATCACCATGATAAAACCTTCCGAACTTTTCCCCTACGCGTTCGATGAGAAATACAGCAAGCCCGTTGCTTATTTTTCGATGGAGTTTGCTGTCGATCAACCCTTGAAAATCTATAGCGGCGGCCTCGGTTTCCTGGCCGGATCGCACCTGCGCAGCGCTTATGAGCTGAAGCAAAACCTGATCGGTATCGGCATCCTTTGGAAGAAGGGCTACTATGACCAGGAACGCAACCAGGACCAGACCTTGAAAGTGAGCTTCCGCGATAAAGACTATTCTTTTCTCACGGATACCAATATTGTTTTTCCGATCACGATCCACGGCTCAAAAGTTTATGTAAAAGCCTACCTGCTCAAGCCGGAGGTGTTTCATTCTGCACCGCTGTTCCTATTGAGCACCGACATTCCCGAGAACGACTATCTCGCGCAAACCATCAGCCACCGTCTTTACGATCCGAATGAAACGACGCGTATAGCACAGTCGATTCTGCTGGGCATTGGCGGGGCGACCTTACTGGATGTACTCGGTCGCCAGACGGATATCTATCACATGAATGAAGGCCACGCGTTGCCCATGTGTTTTTACTTGCTGCACAAATACAAAAAGCTTGAGGAAGTGCAGAAGCGCGTTGCCTTCACGACGCACACACCCGAGAAGGCGGGCAACGAGGAACACAGCATGCCGTTGTTGCACAGCATGAGCTTCTTCAACGGTCTTACGCAAGACGAGGTGAATGACTATGTCTATCCGGAAAACGGCGTATTGAATTATACCCTCACCGCCCTTCGCCTGGCCAAACGCGCCAACGGTGTGTCGCAGCTTCATGGTGAAGTGTCGCGCAAAATGTGGGGCGACTATAAAGGCATTTGCGAGATCACGGCCATTACCAATGCGCAAAACAAAACCTATTGGAGCGATCCCGATCTCGACCAGGCACTGACGCGAAATGACGACCAGGCGCTCATCGCCCGGAAAAAAGAGTTGAAGAAAAAATTGTTTCGCGTGGTGGCGAACCAAACCGGAAAGCTCTTCGACGAAAACGTGCTCACCATCGTGTGGGCCCGCCGCTTTGCGGGATACAAGCGCGCCAACTTGTTGCTGGCCGACTACAATCGCTTTTTGAAGATCGCCAACAACACCGAGTATCCGGTGCAAATCATCTGGGCCGGTAAGCCGTATCCGGAAGATTTTGCCGCCATCAATATTTTCAACGAGATCTATTGGAAGACAAAAGATTTGCCTAACTGTACCGTTGTGACCGGGTATGAGCTCTGGCTCTCGGGGCACTTGAAGAAGGGCTCGGACATCTGGTTGAACAATCCCCGCTTATATCATGAGGCTTCCGGAACATCGGGCATGACGGCGGCGATGAACGCATCGGTAAACCTTTCGATTCCCGACGGCTGGGTACCCGAATTCTCACAGCATGGCAAGAACGCTTTCATTATCGAAACGGCTAACGACTTGCTGACGCCGGAGTCGAAAGATAAAATCGAAGGGCAGAATCTGTTGAATGTGTTGGAGAAAGAGATCATCCCCACGTATTATAAAAATCCCCAAGCGTGGCAAAGCATCGTGAAAGCGAGCATGACGGATGTGCTGCCGTTCTTTGATGCCGGACGGATGGCCGATCAATATTATAAGGAGTTGTATAATTTCTAAGCCGGCTTCCGGAGAAGAAAGAGATTATCATGAAAAAGACCTTGCTGTTGATACGGCAAGGTCTTTTTTTATTTTGTTTATGATCGGGACCGTTACAATTTCACTATCGGAGGAAGGTATTTGGCAATGAGGTCTTCGTAATACGGCTTCAATTCTTTTACGTTGGGAGGAACGGGATTTTTCGAATACAGATCGTAGGGATTGAATTTCTTTACCCATTCAAACATTTCGCGGTCGTGATTGTCCATCAGATGTTCGTAGGCATGTTCCCGGTGCTGAGCATAGAAGGAGTGATAGCGGATCATGTAGAGCGCGGGGTCCGGCAGATAATCTTTTGTGATCTGATACAAGTACTCGTCGTGTCCCCATGACATGGTGACATTGCGAAGGCCGCAACCTTCGCTATAAATACCAAGCTTCGTGTTGTATTTCTCGTTGGTATAGTCCGGGTTCAAGCTGAAAAATTCAGGATAAACAATTTTGTCGGAAAATTTGCAGCCTACGGGGAACGTATCGCCCACTACAGCCCATTGGGGTTCGCCAAAAAGGCAAAGCACTTTGCCCATGTCGTGGATGAAGCCGGTGAGCACAAACCAATCGGGGTGACCATCGCGACGGATGGCTTCGGCGGTTTGCAGCAAGTGTTGAAGTTGGTCCAGTTCGATATCGGGATCTGAATCGTCTACCAGCGTGTTGAGGAACTCCATCGCTTTCCATACCGGCATTTCCTTGCGGTCGAACTTGAGGAACTCGGCCCTTTTTTCCTGGACAAAATCATAGCTCTGATACGTATGGTTGAGGCGATAGAACTCGCGTACCGTATCGCGCGCAGGGTCGACGTAGTTACGATATTCTTCTTTTGCCTTAGCCGGCATGTCGGGTTCAGGGTAGCGTTTCAAAACATCGTCTTCCCACTGTTCGATGTTGTGCAGGGGATTGATCTCACTTTCGGAAAAAGAACGTGCGTCTCTCATAATACCTCGTTTTATTATTACTAAACAAATCTACAAAATCGTCACAAGAAAATCTCTACCGTTTGCAGGATTACCAAAATCCAATATACAAGGCTGCCAGGATGCCCATAATGAGCACGGACCCCACAACAAAACCCGGTGAACTGCGAAACATGGACGTATCGATTTGAATGACGCGTGGTTGGTCCTTGCTTTTACGATCGAGCAGGCTTAGGATGATCATTAAAAGGATCAAAAAGACAAACACGATGGTCATGCGATCTAAAAAAGGATAGTCCGGGAACGATCCCATTGTCCAGACGGGAAGAAATTTGAGAATGGTTGATAGCGGGATCGTCAGTGAAGCGGCCGCCAGTGCAGCCGTGGACGTCGCCCGTTTCCAGAAAAAGCCCATCAGAAAAATGGCGAGAACGCCCGGAGAAATAAAACCGACGTATTCCTGGATGAATTGATACGCTTGGTCCAACGAGCTAAGCAAAGGTGCCACAAGCGCAGCCAGCACCATGGCAACCACGACCGTGACTCTTCCCGAAATCACCAGGTTCCGCTCGCTGATCTGCCGGTTGAAAAATTTCTTATAGATGTCCATCGAGAAGATGGTTGCAATGCTGTTCGCTTTGCCCGCCAGAGAGGCTACCACCGCAGCCGTCAATGCCGCAAAGGCAAGTCCTTTTAAACCTGCAGGCAAAAGATTCATAAGTGTCGGGTATGCGTGATCAGGCTTCACCACGCCGGCCGCATCGACCATTTCCGTTTGAAACATTCCCTGCTGATACAAAACAAATGCAGCGATGCCGGGGATGACGGCGATGACCGGTACCAGCAATTTCAAAAATGCGGCAAACAGAATTCCACTGCGCGCCGTTTTCAAATCCGCACCCAGTGCGCGTTGAATGATGTATTGATTACATCCCCAATAGTTGAGGTTGTTGATCCACATCCCACCGATCAACACCGAGAGACCCGGAAGATCTTTGTAATACGGGTGCGTGTTGTTGAAGATCATGTGAAAATGAGAAGGAGCCTTTTCGCGCAGTATTTGAAAGCCCCGCCAGATATTTTCCCCGCCTGGTTCGTTTGCTGAGACCATGTTCAGCGCGAGATAGGTAGTGACCAATCCGCCAAGCAACAACACGGCCACCTGGACCACATCCGTGTAGCCGATCACCTTCATCCCTCCCAAGGTCACGATCACCGAAAAGAAAGCCAACCCGGCAATGCACCATCCGAAATCAATACCCGATATGGAATTGATGGCGAGCGCACCCAGATAGAGTATCGAGGTTAGATTCACAAACACATACACTAGCAACCAGAACACGGCCATGATCGTGCTCACCGTATCGTTGTAGCGCTGCGAGAGAAATTGCGGCATGGTGTAGATCTTGTTCTTCAGATACACCGGAATAAAAAAAACCGCCACGATCACGAGCGTTGCCGCGGCCATCCATTCATAGGTGGAGATGGCCAGGCCCAGCGCAAAGCCGGAGCCCGACATGCCTATGAAATGCTCCGCAGAAATATTGGAGGCGATCAGCGATGCACCAATGGCCCACCAGGTGAGTGATCCTTCGGCCAGAAAAAAATCTTTCGCATCGGTGCTCTTTGATTTTTTGCGATAATAGATCCACAGGCCGTATACCGACACCGTAATAAAGTAAACCAGGAACACAACGTAGTCGACAAAATGAAGATGGTTCATGGACAAAGGGCCTGGGGATGGAGCAGACCAGAGTCAATATACACAGATATTCCATATCCGCTAACGATTGAAAAATGGTTCACGCTATTTTTTTGTCGCGGTGTCCCACAACGCGTTTGACATTAACACATTCAATTATAGGATAGGTAGATCGAAAAAAGATCATCGTCTGACGGGAACGTTCCCGCCGTTTCTATTCGGGAGAATTATTGTTATCTTCCATGAACATCCTTCTGACCACGCGATACATAAATCAAAAAAAATGAAAGCCTGGGGTATCATCGTCCTGAGTATGATTTTTCTTTTGGCTTGCACCGATCGAAGACCGGAGATCGAAAGGGCTATGAAGAAGTATGACCGACTCATCCTCCGCGTCGACGCCGATTCCATTGCTGATTGCTTTACACTAAACGGCAAATTAGGCGCCGTTTCAGGCCGGGATTCCATTCGCGCTTTTTTGAAGACATTCGGCGACGTTAATGTGCTTCAACAACAGTCGTCGACAACCTCCATTGTTATAAAGAATGACAGCGCCCGGCAAGAAGGGACCTACTTTCAGAAAGTTATTGTCAAGGGAGACACGATCGTGGCAACGGGACACTACACGGCATCGTGGGTTTGGGATGGCGTCCAAGGTTGGCTTTTAAAAAACATGATCACCGTTCCGGACAAAAAATAATCCCCGGAATGCACACCGAAAATTTCAGCCCTATTTCAATTCGGCCTTGGCAAAAACGACCGTATATTTCTCGCACCACACATGCACGTAGCCGTAGGCCGCCAAATCGGCATTTTTCGGAATAGCATAGACTTGTTTTCCCGCGGTCGATTTCAAATTCCCTAAACGAATGTATTCGCCGGCATCTACATCCTTGCTCAGGTATATTTTAAGATCCGGTCCGCTTTCTGACATGTAGGGATCTAAAACCACCGCACTATTGCCGTTGATCGTATAAATGGAAGCTGTGCCGGAGGCAGTATGGTTGATGCCTTCCAGCGTCCCTTTCTTTATGAGCATTGCGGTGGATGTATCAAAATCATCATCCACCACGACGTTGGGCGTTACGGCCTCTGGCTGGCAACACGCTAACGCAAAAAACATCCAGCAAAAGTATTTTTTCATATCGTATATTTTTAAAGGGAATAGGCTACTCCGATGCTGACTAAAAGCGATTTATTCCTGAAGCGGTCGTTGGCCTCGGGGTATTGTTGCACCTTGGTTTCGGTGGTGTATTCGGTGAATAGAAATTGTGTACCTAGCTTGGCCGACCACCTTTCGCGAACACGGTATTTAAAATACAACTCTGAATTCAGGCTTCCCCGGTCGTTGTCGCTCACCAGAAGAATGTTAAAAGGCGTTGGCGTAGCCGAAGTATTTTTGCCGCTGGCGCCATTCATAAAATTGCCCTGTTGCCGCCCACCAAAAGAAAATCCCAAGAGATCAATATTAAAGCCGACGGAGATACTTTCGCTCAACCGGTAATCGATGTTCAACATGACGTTCACCATATTCACCTGTGAAGTTTTCACAAGCAAACTGTCGATGTTGGCCACAATGTTCTCTTTGAAAAGGATGAGTGGGCTGGTGCTTTCGGACGTGAGGCTGGCGGGTGCCGTAATGTAATAGAGATTCTTTCCCAGAAAAGACGTGGCGCGCCCTCCCAAGCCAATGCCGATACGTTTCTTCGCACCAATACGCCAATTCCTGAAATAGGAAACAGATACGCTACCGCGATAGCTGCCGGCGGCAACACCAAGCTCAGCAAAATTTTGCCCACCTGGAGAGGGCAAGACTTGTCCTTGCGCCATAAATGAGAACGCAAAGAGTAAAACAAAAACGTGCGTTTTTTTCATGACCGGGTTCTTTCATCAAATGTGAAAAAACCACGGGATATGGATTGTCAGCTTGCCGACGAACGTGCTGTTTCCAGAAAATCGCTTCGAATATGGCTAATTCGAGTGATCAAGAAGATTGCCGGCGCCCACCGTCAAGGCAGAAGGCTGAAAAAGTTTCACTTCAACGTCCGCATTCTGCAACAACACCACGTCGCTGGTGTCGCCCAACACCTCGTCGATGAGGCCGAAGGCTTTTGCTTCGGGGGCGTTCAGAAACTTGTCGCGTAAAAAATATTCTTCGATTTCTTTCCAGGTGTGCCCGGAGTGTTTTCCCATGAGGTGGAACAGTTGGGTTTGAAGGCGCTCCTGTTCGCGCGTGGCGATGCGCACGTCCTCGGTGTATCCTTGCGCGCCGCCGCCGGTAGGATGCATGTGGATGGTGGCATGGGGCAGGGCCAACCGTTTCCCCTTGGCGCCCGACGCCAACAGGGCTGTGCCCATGCTGGCCGAAACCCCTACCGCAACCGTGGAAACCGGCGCCTGGATCATCTGCATCGCGTCGTAGATGGCCAACCCTGCATATACACTCCCTCCCGGACTATTTATATAGAGACTGATCTGGCTTTTCTGGTCGATGCTGTTCAGATACAACAGCTGGGCCACGATGACGTTGGCCACGGCGTCGTTTATTCCCGTCCCCAGGAACACAATTCGTTCTTTGAGCAAGAGGCTGTAGATGTCATAGACTCGCTCGCCTCTTCCGCTGTTGTCGATCACCATCGGTATCATAGTCATGGGGTCAGGATTTAAAAAGTTGAAGAATCTGTTTTTGAAAATCCGCTTTCGCGGGATGGGTGAACAGGTGTTTATGGATGGTTTCCATTTTACGCTTGACGGTCTTGCGTTGTCGGAGCGCAAGCACGTCGTATATTTTTCGCAACCCGTAAACATTCCACCGCAGAGCCGGTTCGGTGATCAGTCTCGCTTGAAACACAAGTGACTCGGCCGGCGCCTGGGTTTTCAGAATGTGCTTTTCTGCCAAGCGAATGTCATTCAAGGAAGTCCTCATACGAAATGGATTTATTTTTTACTTCATCCCTGACTTTCTCGAGACATTTATATTTCTGTACCGTGGCGGAATGCACAGATCCGAATCCCAGCTTTTGTGCCAACGCCTGGAGCGGCATCTTTTCATAATAGAAGGCCTGTAAAATATCGAGGCATTTTTTTCCAGTCCTCTCCAGCATCTGTAGCAACGTCGATGTATCTACAGTTGGGTAGTAATCCTCCGGTATCGCAATAGACGCTTCCATAGCATCCAGCGAAATGTGCCGACCCGATGTTTTGAATCGCTTCAACCAAAGATGTTTGGCGATGCCCAGCACGTAGGCCTCGGGCGAAGATTGAATATTAAAATGCTCCTCCGCATGCTTCTCATGAAAAATGACCAGGGCATCGTGAAAAATGTCCTTGGCGTCTTCGAACGAGCCGTTCATTTTGCTGACAAACCGGGCCACACCCGGGAAGGCGCTTTCATAGAGCGCCTCGAAGTCCATCGCTTCCCTACACAGGGTGGCGACAGGAATTGCCAATGCTTCCATAAAACCGTGTTTATTATATGTGCTCTAATAAAGGAATTTATCACCGCTTCCGGATGAATATTTTTTCAGAAGCTTTGAATGGGCTTTGATTCAGGCTTGCCGACACGAGACAAAATGCGGACCCGACTGACGGCGGGGCTCACCCTTATAGGCACGCTTGGCACCCGAAAAGGTTTCATGGCTGAAATGGATATTTCCCCCTTGCCCTGAATACGCCGTGGAGAGGGTTTAGCGGCGAGGCACTTCTGATCCTTCGACTGGAGGAAATTTACTTTGCCGATTCAGCCTTCTCGATGCGCAACCCCACGGCCGTGATGCCCTGAAGCGTGTCCATGCGCATAAATTGCTCGAACGTCACGGAGTACTTGCCCGGCGACTTAAATTGATAGTCCTTCAACATGAGGAACTGGTGATCATACAAGTCGCCGATACCGCTTTTGCCAAAAGGCTTGCCGGTCTTGGCATCAAACAAAAATTCACCCACCAGGTTCTTTTGTAATTCGCGTCCGGTAGAATCCTGGAGATAATAGGTATAGAAAAGCCGTGCGTAGGGATACGACACGGTGTTCCGGATGTTGCCGTAGAGATTATACTTTTGTTGAACGTTGGTGATCTCAAACTCGAACTTCGGTTTTTCTTTCACCATCCAAACACGTTCGTTGAAGTCCGTATTATCTTCATACACCCGCTGGCTATCGCCACACGCCACCAGCAACGCTGCCAGGACGCATGCTGCAAAAACTACTCTCATGACGGATTGCCGGGTTGATTACCATCGGGTTGATTGCCTGGCCGCGGGGGACGATTGCCCCGATCGCGATTACCGCCTCTATTGTCGCCGCCACCGCGCGGATTATCGCCGCCGCGTTGGCCCTCGCCGGTGTTGCCTCCACGCTGTCCACGGGGATGATTTCTTCCGCGATTACGGTGACCCCCTCCTTCTCCCCCTCCTTGCTTAGGACGTCCACCTTCAGGATTTCCTCCACCCTGGTTCTGGGGCCGCTGGCCTTGCGGGTTTCCTCCACCCGAATTTTGTGGACGCGGGCCACCTTGTTGTTGATTACCTCCGCGTGGTCCGCCGGCATTGGCTTGCGGAGCGCTACCCTCGGGAGCGTTGCCACCACCGCCTCTTTTCTTTTTGCGTTTCTTGGACGACGACTTGCCTTTGAATTTCTGATCCATCCGCGCCAGGTCACTGTTCAACGTGGCTACAGGAATTTTTTCTGCCACTACATCCTGATCCAGGTTGGCCGGTTTTTTTCCTTCGCGGTTCATGCTCAGAATCTGGTTCACGCGCTCGATGTTGAGCGGGTACCAGGTGTTCTCTTCCGTGAAGCCGAACCACATGATCTTTCTGAAAATGTCTGTCTTTTGCAGCGTGGCTTCTCCCTTTTCAGTGAGCAGCGGGCCTTCTATTTTCGGGATGTCTTCGAGGGCATCCATGTAGGTCTCCAACTCGTAGTTGAGGCAACACTTCAATCTTCCGCATTGACCCGAAAGCTTGCTGGGGTTGAGCGAAAGATTCTGATAACGCGCCGCACTGGTCGCCACGTTCTTGAAATCACTGAGCCAGGTGGAGCAGCACAATTCTCTTCCGCACACGCCAATGCCACCCAATCGTCCGGCTTCCTGGCGGAGGCTGATCTGCCGCATTTCCACGCGGATCTTAAATTCGCCGGCCAGTATTTTAATGAGCTCGCGGAAATCCACGCGATCGTCGGCAGAGTAAAAGAAGGTGGCTTTGATGTTGTCGGCCTGGTATTCGATGTCGGACAGCTTCATGTCCAGCTTCAGGTCGCGGATGATCTCCCGGGTGCGGTAGAGCGTGGGGAGCTCGCGTTTTTTTACTTCCTCAAATTTCTCGAGGTCTTTCTGGTGGGCGAGGCGATAGATCTTTTTGATCTCGCCATCGTTGGCCACTTTTTTCTTTTGCATTTGCAGCCGCACCAATTCACCCTGCATCGACACGTAGCCGATATGGTGACCGTTGGGCACCTCCACCACCACGGCATCGCCGGTGGTGAGTTGAAGTTTTTCTGTATTGCGATGAAATTCCTTGCGACCGTTTTTGAAGCGTACTTCAACGATGTTAAATCTATCTTCCGTCGGCATGTCCATGTTCGACAGCCAATCGAATACGTTCATCTTGTTGCATCCACCGGTGCCACAGGCGCCGTTGTTTTTGCAGCCAGTCACGGTTCCACCTTTTGTTGTTCCACACGAGCATCCCATGACGTTATCCTTTATAGTTCATTAAGTCCTGTCCAATGTCCTTGCGGTAATAGAGTCCGTCCCACTCAATGTGGGCGGCAGTTTGATAGGCCTGGTCGCGCGCTTCGGTGAGCGAGTTTCCTTTGCCCGACACGGCCAGCACACGGCCGCCGTCTGTCAATATCCCTTCGCCATGTTTCTTTGTTCCCGCATGAAACACGAGCGCCTTTCCATCTTTTTCTAGACCGCGGATCACTTTTCCTTTTTCATAATCCCCGGGGTAACCACCCGAAACCAACGCTATGGTTACTGCGTGATGGTCGTCGATCTCGATCTGCTTGCCTTTCATTTCGCCCTTGGCAGACGCCACCAGCAATTCCACCAGGTCGCTCTTGATCCGTGGCATGACGGCCTGGGTCTCCGGGTCGCCCATGCGGGCGTTGTATTCAATCACGAAGGGATTGCCCCCCACGTTCATGATGCCGACAAAAATAAAGCCTTTATAGTCGATGCCCTCGTGTATGAGGCCGGCGATGGTGGGCTTTACCACTTCTTCTTCGATCCTTTTCATGAAGGCCGCGTCGGCAAATACGACGGGCGAAACAGCGCCCATCCCCCCGGTGTTGGGGCCCAGGTCGCCCTCGCCGATGCGTTTATAGTCTTTTGCTTCCGGCAGGATCACATAGTCCTTGCCGTCGGTGAGCACAAAAACGGAAAGCTCGATGCCGTTGAGAAATTCTTCGATGAGCACCTTGGCGCTGGCCTGGCCGAACCGCTTGTTGATGAGCATTTCCTTCACCACGGCCTTGGCTTCGCCCTGGCTGAGGCTGATGATCACGCCTTTGCCGGCGGCCAGCCCGTCGGCCTTGAGCACGATGGGGGGCTTGCAACTGGAGATATAGTCAAAGGCTTGGTCAAGGTCGGAGGCCGAAAAGGTTCTTGCTTTGGCGGTAGGGATGTTGTGGCGGAGCATGAACCGCTTGGAGAAGTCCTTGCTGCCTTCCAGTTGGGCGCCCTGGGTGTCGGGGCCAACCATTAAGATCGAGCGGAGGCTGGGATCGTTCTGGAAATAGTCACGGATGCCTTTCACGAGGGGGCCTTCGGGGCCAACCACTACCAGTTGCACGTTGTTGGCCGTGCAAAATTTGCCCAGCGAGGCAAAATCGTCTACATCGATGGCTACATTCTCAGCAATGGAGGCTGTGCCCGCATTTCCGGGGGCTACGAAAATCTTTTCGCAAAGGGGACTTTGCCGGATTTTCCAAGCCAGCGCATGTTCGCGACCACCATTACCAATCACCAATATATTCATGGATTCAATTTCGGTTGAATCCCAAAGATAGCCGCGAAATCTTTGAAATAAAAAATCAATAAAAAACCTTCCGGCGTTGATTCCGGAAGGTCAGTATATGTGGGAAGAGCTTAATTGGCGTACTCCGACATGAACTTGATGCGCATCATCCGCACCTCCTCCTCCGAGTAGTCGGCCATGGAGCCGTCGTTGAGGGCTTCGGAGAGGCTGTCGGTTTCGGCGTTCATGAAATAATCGTGGATGTCGTCCTGCTTGTGCGCGTCGATCACCTGGTCTATATAATAGGTCAGGTTGAGCTTCGTACCCGAGTAGCAAATGTTCTCGATCTCGGTCAGCAACTCCTCAAAAGAGATCCGTGCCTTTTCGGCGATCTCCTCCAGGTCTACCTTGCGGTCGATCTGTTGGATGATGAGGATCTTTGTTTTTGACTTATTGACCGACGATTTGATGACCACTTCGTTGGCCGTCTCGATCTCGTTTTCGTCTACGTACTTCTGGATCACCTCCAGGAACTCAGCTCCGAACTTGTTCACCTTGCCCATGCCCACGCCGTTCACCTGGGCGAGGTCGTCCTTGGTGGTGGGATAGGTCGTGGCCATTTCTTCGAGCGACGGGTCCTGGAAGATCACGTATGGCGGAAGGCTCTTTTCCTTTGCCATTTTCTTACGCAAGGTCTTCAGGATCTCGAACAGCTTCACGTCATACGCTTTGGTATTGACGGGCTTGTCGTTCGATTCTTCTTCTTCGTCTACCTCCGTCGTGAAGTCGTGGTCGCGGGCCAGCTCAATGGCATGCGGTTTCTTCAAAAATTTCTCGCCTCTCTCGGAGATCTTCAGCGCACCAATATTGTCGATGTCTTTTTCGAGGTATTGATAGATCAGCGTTTGGCGGATGACCGACTTCCAATAGTCGGCGTCCTCTTCGGCGCCCTTGCCATAAACGGCCAGGTCGAAGTGTCCATAGCTTTTCACGTATTCGTCTTCCACACCGCGGATCACGTTCACGAGGTGGTTCAGGCCGAAGCGTTCGTTGGTTTGCTTCACGGTTTGCAGCACGAGCTTCACGGCTTCCGTGCCATCGAAGCGTTCGCGGGGATGTACGCAGTTGTCGCACATGCCGCAATTCTCTTGTGTATATTCTTCGCCGAAATAGTGCAGCAATTGTCTTCTGCGGCACACTGGTGACTCGGCGTAGTATTCCATCTCCTGCAACAAGATGCGCGCATTCTCGCGCTCTTGTACGGGCTTGTCTTTGTTGAACTTTTCGAGCTTGTTCAGATCGTTATGGCTGTAGAACATTAAACAAAGTCCTTCCAATCCATCGCGTCCGCCGCGGCCGGTTTCCTGATAGTATCCTTCCAACGACTTGGGAACATCGTAGTGCACGACAAACCGAACATCGGGTTTGTCGATACCCATGCCAAAGGCGATGGTGGCCACGATGATGTCTACTTCTTCGTTCAGGAAGTCGTCCTGGTTCTTCATACGCACGTCGGGATCGAGACCGGCGTGATAGGGAGCGGCTTTGAAGCCGTTCACATTCAACAGCTGGGCGATCTCTTCCACTTTCTTGCGGCTGAGGCAATAGATCACGCCGGACTTGCCTTTGTGATCTTTCAGGAATTTGATGAGTTGCTTCTTTGTCTCTTTCTTGGGACGAACTTCGTAGTACAGGTTCTTGCGGTTAAAAGAAGAGATGAACACATCGGCTTCTTCCATCTGCAGGTTCTTCTGAATGTCCAACTGAACCTTTGGCGTCGCGGTCGCGGTGAGTGCGATCACGGGCATGTCGCCGAGGTTTTGGATCATGGTTTTGATCTTCCGGTATTCCGGGCGGAAGTCGTGTCCCCATTCCGAAATACAGTGGGCTTCATCGATCGCGACAAAAGCGACGTTGACCTTCTTGAGAAAGTCGATGGTCTCTTCTTTGTTGAGCGACTCGGGTGCTACATAGAGTAGCTTCACCACGCCGTTCATACAATCCTTCTTCAGTCGGGTGATCTCGCCTTTGCTGAGGGTGGAGTTTAGGAAGCGTGCGTTGACACCGTACGCGTTCATTTGATCGACCTGGTTTTTCATCAACGCGATGAGCGGTGAGATCACAATGGCCAATCCTTCTCTGAGCATGGCGGGAAGCTGGTAACACAGTGATTTACCAGCGCCGGTGGGCATAATTACGAATGTATTCTTTCCATCCAGCAAATTCCGAATGATCGTCTCTTGATTTCCGCGGAACTGGCTGTAACCGAATATTTCTTTTAATCTCTCTTTGAGTGCATCTTTCTCTTCGACCAACATCATACTATCTTGATAAGAACCTAAAATTGTATCTTTGTCCATGTAGACAAAGCTAACTTTGAAAAGGAATTGAATTTAGTAAAAAATATCAAAAAAATTGCACGAGATGTATTAATAAATGAATCTCTGGCAATCCAACAACTCACCAATTTTATCGACGACAATTTTGAAGCCTGCGTGAAAGAAATTTATTCCGCAAAAGGCCGTGTTGTCATTACAGGCGTTGGCAAAAGCGCCATTGTAGCCAATAAAATTGTTGCCACGCTAAACTCTACGGGAACCCCTGCGCTCTTCATGCACGCAGCTGATGCGATACATGGCGATCTTGGAATGATACAATCGGAAGACATTGTGATCTGTATCTCTAAAAGCGGCAACACGCCGGAGATCAAAGTGCTGGTCCCGTTACTCAAACGTAGAGGATCAAAGCTTGTTGCCTTGGTGAGCAATGTAAATTCATATCTTGGTCAACAAGCCGATTTCATTTTAAATGCAACGATTGCAGAAGAAGCTTGTCCCAACAATCTCGCACCGACCACGAGCACCACAGCCCACATGGCGTTGGGTGATGCGCTTGCCATTTGTCTCCTTGATCTTCGTAATTTTACGAGCCGCGATTTTGCCGAATACCATCCCGGTGGTTCGCTGGGCAAACAATTGTATTTGAAAGTATCCGATATCTATCTTCATAACGAGCTACCGCTCGTGGGCCCCGACGCGCCGCTGAAGGACGTAATCATCGAAATTTCGTCCAAAAGACTTGGTTGCACGGCCGTTGTGGACAACGACAAAAATTTGCTGGGCATCATCACGGATGGCGATTTGCGACGGATGCTGGAGAAAAGCACCAGCCTGCAAGACGTTAAGGCCCGTGACATTATGACACGCTCACCTAAAAAAATTGAAAAAGATGAATTTGCGGCCAAAGCCTTACATGACATGCAGGAAGCCGGCATCACACAGTTGGTGGTCATGGACGGCGAAAAAATAGCCGGATTTGTTCATTTACACGATCTTTTAAAAGAAGGAATTGTGTAAAATACATGAAAAGACTTTCAAAAGATTCTGCGACTAGCGTTTTTTGCAAAACCTATTACATCTCATTAACTAAATGAACCATAACTTATTCGTAGTGCTGATGGCCGGCGGCGTGGGCGTACGCTTCTGGCCTTACAGCCGAAATTCCAAACCCAAGCAATTTCTGGATGTATTAGGCACAGGGAAGACCCTTCTTCAATCTACTTTCGACCGCTTTGTTCCACTCTGTCCGATAGAGAATATCTACGTTGTCACGCATGAAGAACATGCCGCATTGGTGCGGGAGCAACTCCCGCAATTAAGCGACGACCAAATCCTGGCCGAGCCCATGCGCAAGAACACCGCCCCTTGCATTGCCTATGCCAGCTATAAGATCGCGTTAAAGAACGAAAATGCCGTGATCGTGGTAACGCCCTCCGATCACCTGATCATGATGGAGGAAGTGTTCCAGGATGTCATCAAAAAAGCTGCCGATATGGCCCAGGGCCAGGACAAGCTCATGACGCTGGGCATCACCCCCACCCGCCCGGAGACCGGCTATGGCTATATTCAATATCACACCGAAAAGAGCTTCGCCAAAAAAGTGAAGACCTTCACGGAGAAGCCGGAATTGTCGCTGGCCAAAAAATTCCTGGAGAGCGGCGACTTCGTATGGAACTCGGGCGTGTTCATCTGGGGCGCCAAGGCCATCACCACCGCCTTCCACCAATACCTTCCCGAAATGGCCGAAGTGTTTGACGAGATCCGCCCGAAGTTGGGCACACCGGAAGAAAAGGAAGCCATCCTGGGCGCGTATTCCCAATGTAAAAACGTGTCTATCGACTACGGCATCATGGAGAAGGCCAAGAACGTATACGTATGCCTGGGCAACTTCACATGGTCCGACTTAGGGTCGTGGGCTTCCATCCACGAGATCTCGGCGAAGGACGAAAACAACAACGTCATCAACGCCAACGCGCATACCTACGACACCCGCAACTGTATCATCAAAGGATCGCCCGACAAGCTCATCGTTGTGCAGGGCCTCAACGGCTACCTGATCGGTGAATTCGGGAATGTGATCATTGTGGTGGAGAAAGATAAGGAAGAGCAGTTCCGGAAGTTCGTCAACGACATCAAGGCGAAACCAAACGCGCAGGATTACATTTAAATCTGAGTACATCCAACGTCGGCCTACCTCATAGGCTAGCCTGGGGTGGAGGACTTACGGTAGTCGCCCATCCCAGGCTTACGGATATTCAATCGATCTCTCTATTTTTTATCGGGCCTGATGCGCGCGTCGCGATTCACGATTTCCCATGCCGTGTAGAAAATACATTGCACGCGTTTCGTGAGGAGATCGAACTCGATCTTGTCCACGTCGTCGCTGGGCTGGTGATAATCTTCGTGGATGCCATCGAAGTAGAAGATCACCGGGATGTTATTCTTGGCAAAGTTCCAATGATCGGAGCGGTAGTAGAGCCGGTCGGGGTGGTTCACGTCGTTGTAGGTGTAGTCGAATACCAGGTTGAGATATGCCTTATTGGTCGCTTCGCTCAGTGTATTGAGTTCGGTGGAGAGTTTATCGGCGCCGATCACATAGAGGTAGGGCGGACTGTTCTTATGTTGGGGATCTTTCCGGCCGATCATGTCAATGTTGAGATCGACTACTGTATTGGCGAGGGGAAACACCGGGTGTTGCGTGTAGTAGTCCGATCCGAATAATCCTTTTTCTTCCCCGGTCACGGTCATGAACAAAATGCTGCGGCGCGGGCCGTGGCCTTCCTTCTTTGCTTCCGAAAAAATTCTGGCCAGTTCCATCACGGCTACGGTTCCCGAGCCATCGTCGTCAGCACCGTTGTTGATGCGGTCGCCGGTACCTGTCGTTTTCACACCCACGTGGTCGAAGTGGGCGGTGATCACCACGACTTCTTCTTTTTTGTCGGTGCCTTCCAGATAGCCCAGCACATTTTCGGTTTTCACCGTTTCGATGTCGGTGGAAACTTTAAAGGTGATCTCGGAGGGCTTGATCTTTTTGATGGCGTTCTTCTCGGGCGCGGCGGCAGCAGCCTTCTTAAGCTTCTCTATCGTCAAGCCAAACAGCTTGTCGACGATCTGGGGTGATACAATGAACAGCCCAACCCTGGGGTTTTCTTCCGATGCCGGCTTGGAAAGCGTGAGGCTTCCTTTGCTGAAATTTTTGAACTGGTTTGACAGGGTCGCGAAATCCTCTTTCGTCTTGGTGTTGCTGACTAGGATCACTTTGGCGCCCTTGGCCCGCGCCAGGGACACTCCCCGGTTGCCGGTGAGCCATTCGTTTTCGGTGAGCAAGAGCACGGCCTTGTCCTTCACGTCTACCTGGTTGAAGTCGGCCTCCGTGGCATTGCCCACAAACACCAACGGCAGCGTCACTTCACCGCCACTGTTGCCCAAGCCATAGTGCGCGATATCTTTAAAATTGTCGTACCGGTCTTTGCCGATCTTGATATAGGTCTCACCGGGTGTGGTGGCATAGAGGCTGATGGGTTGCTGATAGCCTCCATTTACCGGGCCCGCCAGGCCAATGTCTTCAAAGTGTGCCTGGATGAAGGCGGCGGCCATCTTCTGACCCCGCTTTCCGGTTTCCCGGCCTTCCATGAAGTCGGAGGCCAGGATGGTCAGGTTTTCCTTGAGGGCTGCCGTGCTGATGGCATTCCCAAACTTCTGAGCAACCGAATCCTGCGCCGACACCCGGAATGTGCCGGCAATCAATGCAAAACCTAACAAGAGCTTGAATTTCCTCTTCATTACTATAGTCTTTTGTAAACAGGGGGTCAAGATGCGTCCGTTTGGGGAAACCGGCAAATGGCATTATGGGAATGGTGCCACCACAAACCTTTGCTACGGCCGGGGTAGGAATCTTTTTTTCCAGATAGAAAAGCCGCTGTTAATTGTGTAATTACTGAATTACCTTTGTGCTCAAATTGTTATTGGTATTCCTGTATAAAACTCATTAACCTATTGAAAATCATAGTTCCATGAAAATAGACTCACTGTATACAGAAAAATTTGAAAGCCGGCACATTGGGCCCGACACGCGCCAGGTGGAAGAGATGTTAAAGGTGATCAAGGCACCTTCCATCGACGCCCTGATCGACCAAACCATTCCCGCAGGCATCCGATTGAAAAAACCGTTGTCGCTGGCGCCGGCCAAGTCTGAATACCAGTTTTTGCAGGAGTTCAAAGCCATAGCTTCCAAAAACAAAGTCTATAAATCCTATATCGGCATGGGGTATTACAATACCATCACGCCGGGCGTTATCCTGCGCAACATCCTTGAAAATCCGGGATGGTATACCGCCTACACGCCCTACCAGGCAGAGATTGCCCAAGGCCGGTTGGAGGCGCTGATCAACTATCAAACCATGATCATCGACCTGACGGGCATGCAGATCGCCAATGCCTCGCTGCTCGACGAAGGCACCGCCGCAGCCGAAGCCATGCACCTCATGCTGGCATCGCGCAAAGCATCGCGTAAAAATGCGAACCGCTTCTTTGTTGACCAGCACACCTTCCCCCAAACCATCGATGTGTTGAGAACTCGCGCTACGCCCATCGGCGTGGAGTTGGTTGTGGGTGATGTGAATACGCTGGACATCTCCGACCCTTCCCTGTTTGCTGTCTATATTCAAAACCCGGCCGACAACGGCGCGGTGAAAGATTACACCGCCTTCATTCAATCGGCTCACGAAAAAGAGATCTTTGTCGTGGTCGGTTCCGATCTCATGAGCTTGCTGCTGATGAAATCGCCCGGCGAAATGGGTGCCGATGTCGTGGTGGGTTCCAGCCAACGGTTTGGCGTACCCATGGGATTTGGTGGTCCGCACGCCGCCTTCTTTGCTACCAAAGACGAATTCAAACGGCAGATGCCCGGTCGCATCATCGGCGCTTCCATCGACGCTTCGGGGAATCCCGGCTACCGCATGGCACTGCAAACCCGCGAGCAACACATTCGCCGCGAAAAGGCAACGTCCAATATTTGTACCGCACAAGTGCTCTTGTCGGTCATGGCCGGTATGTATGCCGTGTATCACGGACCCGACGGCTTGCGCAAGATCGCTTCCCGCATTCATGGTCTGACCAAATCCCTTGACACCGGCTTGAAAGCGCTGGGCGTCAAACAGGAAAATGAACATTTCTTCGATACGTTAAAGGTCGCCGTAGCCGATGCCAAAGCTGTGAAGCAGGAAGCCGAGAAGCGCGGTGTCAACTTCCGCTACTTCGCCGACAACCACGTGGGCATTTCCTTTGACGAAACCTCGGTGGCCGCCGATGTCCATACCATTTTGGAGATCTTCGCCTCAGCCCAATCCAAGAAGACCTCGGTCGTCTCGGTGAATGGCCAGGAGATGAGCTGGCCCACATCGTTGGTGCGGAAGTCGGCTTATCTTACCCACCCGGTGTTTAACATGCACCACTCCGAACACGAAATGCTGCGCTACATCAAGCGCCTTGAAAATAAAGATCTCTCTATGGTGCACTCCATGATCTCTTTGGGATCGTGCACCATGAAGCTGAACGCTACGGCGGAGATGATCCCCGTAACCTGGCCTGAACTGGGCAACATCCATCCCTTCGCACCGGCCGACCAAACCCTGGGCTACCAGGAAATGATCGGCAGCCTCGAAGATTCATTGAAAGAGATCACGGGCTTCACGGGTGTTTCGCTCCAACCCAACAGCGGCGCGCAAGGCGAATATGCTGGGTTGATGGTGATCCGCGCCTATCACGTAGACCGCGGCGAAGGACATCGCAACATTTCACTGATCCCTGCATCCGCGCACGGCACCAACCCTGCCAGCGCCGTGATGGCGGGTATGGAGGTCGTTGTGGTGAAGTCGGACGAAGAAGGAAAAATTGATGTCGCCGATCTGAAAGCAAAGGCTGCTCAATATAAAGACAAGCTGTCGTGTCTCATGGTAACCTATCCGTCGACACACGGTGTGTTTGAAGAGGCCATTACGGAGATCTGTGAAACCATTCACCAACATGGCGGACTGGTCTACATGGACGGTGCCAACATGAATGCGCAAGTTGGTCTCACCTCGCCGGCCAATATCGGCGCCGACGTTTGTCACTTGAACCTGCACAAAACATTCTGTATCCCGCACGGTGGCGGTGGTCCTGGCATGGGTCCCATCTGTTGCAACGACAAGCTGAAACCTTATCTGCCCGGCCACGCCGTGGTGAAGACCGGAGGCGAAAAAGCAATTCACGCAGTTTCCGCCGCACCCTGGGGCAGTGCTAGCATTCTCACGATCTCCTATGCGTACATCGCCATGATGGGTGCAGAAGGACTGACGAACGCTACGAAATACGCCATCCTCAACGCCAACTATATCAAGGCCCGCCTGGAAAGCGAATACAAGATCTTGTATACCGGCACCAACGGCCGTTGCGCGCACGAGATGATCGTTGATTGCCGCGACTTCAAAAAAGCCGGCATCGAAGTAGAGGACATTGCCAAGCGTCTGATGGACTATGGTTTCCACGCTCCCACCGTGTCTTTCCCGGTAGCCGGAACGTTGATGATCGAGCCCACAGAAAGCGAACCGAAAGAAGAGCTGGATCGCTTTGTGGATGCGCTCATCCAAATCCGCAAAGAGATCCGCGAGGTGGAAGAAGGCAAAGCCGACAAAGACAATAACGTGTTGAAGCACGCGCCGCATACCGCAGCCGTTATCACGGCCGACGAGTGGACCCGTCCTTACAGCCGTCAAAAAGCCGCCTACCCGCTGCCGTATGTGAAAGATGCGAAGTTCTGGCCCAGCGTGAGCCGCGTAGACAATGCCTATGGCGATCGCAACCTCGTTTGCAGCTGTCTGCCGATGGAAGAATACGAAAAGAAAGAAGAGACTGTGGGCGCCTAAGCCTGAACGGAATAAAAATAAAAAAGCCGGTTGAATATCAAGCGGCTTTTTTATTTTCTGATCGTCTGATCATTTCGACGACACTTCTCCGGCCATCCGCTTCTGCATTTCGCGTTCCTTTCTCACCAGCTCCTCCTGCGTGGCCTGCAGCTCTTCCATGTTCTGCCGCATCTCCTCTTCGCGTTGGCGCATTTGTTCTTCGTTGATGTGGGCCTGCTCCAACAGGTTTTTCATCTTGAAGGTGGTTTGCGAATTCAGGATGGCCGAGGCCAGGAACTCGCCGGCTTTTTTCAGAAACAAGATGTGATGTTCCTCGAAGTCGCTGAACGCGGCCATCTCCAGAATGGCTACCGTCGTGATGTCATATTTCAAGGGCACAATGACCAGGTGGCGTGGTGTGGCGTCGCCGAGGCCCGATGTGATGGTGGTGTAGCCCAACGGGATGTCTTTCAGCTGAATAGTATCGCCTTCGAGGAAGGCTTGACCGACAAGACCGTTGCCAATGTCGACTCTTTTCTCCATCCATTTCTTTTTGTCGAAAGCAAAACAGGCTTTCAATTCCAGGTAGGTGTCGCCTTCTTCGCCTTCCAGCACGAACAGGCTACCCTGTTGCGCGTTGAGGTATTTCACTAAATAAGACACACATTTGTCGGCCAGCAGGGTGTTGTCGTGCTGGTTGTTGCGCACCAGTTCGGAAAAGCTGGCGAGGCCTTCGTTCATCCAGTTGCGCTTGTCGTCTTCCTGCTTTAATTTTTTCAATTGCTCCCGCATCTGTAAGAGATTCCCGGCGAGCGTGTCCGCGTTCAGGGCGCTGTTCTTTTCATTTAGACCCTCCCAGTTCACGTCGTAGTTTCCATTGGTCATGCTTTTGATGAACTCGGAAGCCATGCGCACGTTGCGGATAGACGCATCGTTGATGGCCTGGGCGGATGAGTCGTCTTTTTCACCGGAGTTGAAAACATAGTTCCGGTTGTTTTCTTCGACCTCCAGCAACAAAGCGTGACGCGCCTCGCGTTCTTTCCTGACACGTTTCACAAAGAGTACGAGTATGGGCAACGCCAGGATGACAATGGAGAGCTGCAGCCCCAGGTTGCTACGCATGGCCGCATCGTAGTTGGAGATGGCTTTTTGATTAAGATCATTTTCAAAGGCGAGCAAGGGCTTGGAAACTTCGTCGTATTTTTTCCATACGCCGTATCCCCGGTCTTCGCTCAGCATCGCCACAAAGGTGCGCATGCTGTCGATGCGGGCGTTCTCCACCATTTGCTTGCTGAACGTGATGTAGTTGTCGACCTCTCGCTTCACTTCATCCAGTTTACCGGCGTCGTTGTATTCTTGTTTTTTCAAAAGTGAATCCAGTTGCCGGAAGATACCCGGACTGGTCGTGACCGCCTCGTTAAACGGACGCAGCATGGCTTGATCCTTGGTCAGGCCAAAACCGCGCACACCAAGGTCGAGACCGTGCATGACACTGCTGAGGATCTGCTGTGTACGCTGGGTCACCAGCACAGTTTCTTTTTGCTGGGCGATGTTTTGTTGAATGATGTTGTTGTTGTGGAAGGCGAGGATTGTGCTGGCCGCCAGGGCCACCCCGATGATGAGGATAATCCAGTTGTCGGTAAAAAATTTTTTCATGGTTTAGGATGCAACGGCAATTGCGAAGAAAAAATATAAAAACCTGCGCAGGCGAACAACGAATCGGCTAAATAAATGTTTATCACACACTTCAAATTGCATTCCCCGGTTGTTGACAAAAAAGTTTAAACACCCCGAATGCAGTTGCATGGGGTTGGATTTTAGTTGCAGAACAAACTAAAATGCCGGACACCGGGGGACGAACGGGGATCAGCCAAAGCGTATCTTTAGCACTATCTTCACTAACGCGTTCACCCTATGCGCTATACCCTTCTTGGATTTCTCTTGCTTGGAGCGTTTTCGAACCGTGCGCAATTCGGCAATCCCAACCTGCAAAGTATGGTGGATGCAGAGCGGGCCTTTATCGCCATGGCCAAAGAACAAAATACGCGGGATGCTTTCTTATTCTTTCTCAGCGACGACGCCGTGACCGCCGGACCTGAGGGGCCGCGCACCGGAAAAGAAACCATCCGGACCCAGCCGGTTTCCGAAGGATGGCTGCATTGGGAGGTGGCTTACTGCGACATCGCGGCTTCCGGGGATATGGGGTATAACACCGGGCCTTGGGAATTTCGTGCACAGAAAACCGATGACAAACCGGTGGCGTATGGTGAGTTCCATTCCATATGGAAGAAGCAAGCGGACGGTTCCTGGAAAAATATTCTGGACATTGGCGTGCGGCATGGCGCGCCCATGGAAAGACAAAGCCTGACTACGTCTCAAATGCCCCTGACGGTTAGCAAACATTCATCTGTTTCGATTCTTGATTTGGATAAAAAATTTATAACCGCCTATGAGAAAAAAGGTGATGCAGCCTACAATACGTTTGCATCAAAAGAGATCCGCTTTGCACGTGAAGGGGAGTTGCCGATTGTTTCGAAAGAAAATTGGGGCGCATATTTAAAGAAAAGTTCATTCAAGATGAGCGATGTGAAGGTGATGGGGGGTGGTGTGGCTGGATCGAACGATTTGGGGTATGCGTATGGTAGCGGTGACGTTGGGGTGGTGGTGGAAGGTAAGGAGGTGGTTAGGAAAGGGACTTATTTGCGGGTTTGGAAGAAGGAGGATGATAAGGTATGGAGGATTGTGTTGGATGTGGTGGCGTGTCATTGAGAAAGGGAGTGTTTAGGTTTCGAGAATCTGGAGATGAAAGGGGTGTCGATGGAGGCAGGTGAGCGAAAATGTTGTTGGTGGGATGACACGAATAAAGTAGCAAGGGAACTCAAATAATGGGAGCGGTGGCTGAAAAATTTTGGGATATGAAGAACACCAACAACGGCAGGGGTTGGCCATAAACAACGGGATGGGTATCTGAAAACTGTGGGGGCGATAGGTAGCAACTAAAAGGTTAATCGGTGCGGGAACAAGCGCATCACCACAGCATCAACCACAGTCGGCATGAAATAAAAAATGGATAACCTTCTTGGGGTTATCCATTCTATTTTTGGGGGTGCGTTATTTTAATTCAATCCGTATTTATCCATCAGGTATACTAATGCGGTCATGGAGGCGGCACCTAGTTCGAGTTCACGGCGGCTCACTTTGTCGATGGTGTCTTCCTGGGTGTGGTGGTAGTCGAAGTAGCGTTGGGAGTCGGGGAGGAATTCGAGGACGGGGACGCCCATAGGTTGAAGCGGGCTGATGTCGGCGCCGCCTCCTTCCTGTGAGAAGTCGGTGAGGCCGTAGGGTTCGAGCAGGGGTTTCCAGCTTCGGATCTTGGCTTTTACGGGGTCTGTTGCTGTCATGGTGAAACCCCGGGGCGTGAAGCCTCCGCGGTCTGACTCGATGGCGGCAATGTGTTTTTCTTTTTTGAGGCCTGCTTGCTTAGCATATTCTATGCCGCCGCGCAAACCGTTCTCTTCGTTCATGAACATCACGGCGCGGATGGTGCGTTTGGGTTTGATGCCGAGAATTTTGAAGAGGCGGAGCACTTCCATGGCTTGCACACAGCCTGCGCCATCGTCGTGAGCGCCTTGGGCAAGATCCCAGGAATCCAGGTGGCCGCCTACTACGATGATCTCTTCAGGGTATTCGGAACCTTTGATCTCGCCGATCACATTAAAAGAAGGCGCATCCGGAAGGGTTTCGCAATGCGTCTCGAAATAAAATTGTACATCCTTCTCTTCCTTTAGCAACTTGCTGAGGCGATCGGCGTGGTTGGTGCTGATGGCAATGGCCGGAAGCTTCGGGATGTTTGGCGCATAGCGCAGGCCGCCGGTGTGCGGATAGTCTTCCGGGTTCAAGCCCATCGACCGCACAATGACGCCGATTGCTCCATATTTTGCAGCTTCCGATGGTCCATAGCCACGCTGCTCAACGGCACCGCCATACGCTGCAAAGGCATCGACCGACTTCACGTCCATGGGGCGGTTGAAGAATACGATCTTTCCTTTCAGGTATCGCTCACCCAGTTGTTTCAGTTCATCAAAGCTTTTCACCTCTACCACCGTTCCGGAAACGCCGGCAGGTCCGGTGCCTACCGAACTGCCTAAAGCACACACGTTTACTTCGATAGGACCCGATTTTTTGGTGTTCAGGATCCGGCCGATCTCTTTTTGGCCACGGACCCAATGGGGCACCATCACGGGCTGGAGCCACACAGAGTCGGACACACTTTCCAGTTCATGACGGCTCCATTCCACTCCGGCCGCGGCGCCCGGCGAGCCGCTCAGGCGTGCGCCTACTTCCGTGGTGAGATAGTGTAGCCAGGCATAACTCTTGCCGTCTACCAAAGCCTTGTCGAAAATTTGTTTGATGGCGGATTCATCTTGGGTTTGTCCCTGCGCCATCAGGGTAATGAGCGTAAAAACGAATAGCAGGTTTCTTTTCATGCGGATGTTTCTTGGAGCGAAGATATTATAATTTATCAGTTGATGACTTGTGCGGTCTTCAGAATATACATGTGATGGTCGGGGTCCTTGTCGTTTAGCATCAACGTGCCTTCCATGACGATGGGTTTAGTAGAGAATTTTATTTTTTCTGCCGACTCCACTTCCACCACTGTTTCCGGACCTGCGGCGCCACAAAAATAACAGAGACTGAACGGCAATGCCGACAGCATGAACTTGGATTGGCTGCCCACTTCAGCCAACGGAATGATGTAGCCTTTTATCCGGATTTTCTTTCCCTGGAAGGTCTTCAAATGCTTGCTGAAAAGCGGCACCTCCACGTCGAAGCCGTTCGCATCCTTTTTGGTCTGATAGCCAACCTCGGCCAGCGTGTTCCAGAAATTGTCCTGGGCGATGGCCACACCGGTGACGGTCATAAAAAGAAGAACAAGGAATTTCATGCCGTTCAAAATAAGGTCAACGCCCTGATTTATAAAAACCAGCCGCCACCGGAGAACGAATTAGTTTTCACAATCGTTTGAAATTAAAGCTGAATAGGAGAATTTTGACCCGACCCCTCTTCTGCTTTGTAACAAAACCCGTGTGGTATGGCATTTCTTTTTGATTCTTTTGAAGGCTGGAAAACCTATAGCGACACCCAAAAAATGTCGCTGGTAGACGTGGTCCTGGAGTATGAGGCCACCCAAAAAAGCCACACGCCCGACGACACAAAGAAAGGCTTGTTAAGGGCGTGGGAAGTCATGAAAGATGCTGTGCATACCGGCCTGGAGGAAGATATGACCTCGCGGTCGGGCATGATCAATAACGGCGCAAAGAAAGTATACCGCTATCCCAAAGCTGTGTTGTCCAAGGAATTTCAACAGCTTATCGCGCGGGCGCTGGCGGCAAAAGAAGTAAACTCGTGCATGGGGCGTGTCGTGGCGGCTCCCACGGCCGGCGCCAGCGGCATCATGCCGGGTGTGCTCTACACCTTGCAGGAGATCCATCAAATTCCCGATGAGAAAATTATTGAGGCCATGCTCATCGCGGCAGGCATCGCCCTGATCATGGAACAAAAAGCTTCCATTGCCGGAGCTGTCGGAGGATGTCAGGCCGAAACGGGCACCGCCGCCGCTATGGGTGCGGGTGCCATTGTGTATTGTCTCGATGGAAATACCGACCAGATCTTTACCGGCGTAGCCATCACGGTGCAGTGCATGTTAGGATTGGTGTGCGACCCGGTGGCGGGACTTGTCGAGATCCCGTGCGTGGTGCGCAACGCCAGCGCTGCTGCTATCGCCAACAGTTCGGCACAGATCGCACTGGCCGATGTGAGCAGTGTTATCCCGGTGGATGAAGTGATCGAAGCAATGGGTGAAATTGGTGCCAGCATGGAAACGCGCTACAAAGAAACAGCCCTGGGCGGACTGGCCGCCACAAAGACCGGACAAGCTATCGCACGAAAAGTGTTGATACGAGACATCGAAATCCTTCCCGACGAACAGATTCCATCATGAGGTATCCGATCGGGTCTTTAATGGATTCAATCAGGTCGTGCACTTTGTCGCCAAAGAAATAGATGGCGATGCTGAAGATCACCGACCACAGTGCAGCGCTCACAAACATGTAGACAATGATCTTTTCCTTTGGACTCCCCGAGCTCACGGCCAGCAACGTTCCGCCGATCGGTGTCAGAATGATCGGCGTCAATGCCGCCACGCCAAACAATCCATATTTTTTCCAGATGCCGGCAAACTTCCGGTTGCTGGTGGAGAATTTCTTCCGTTTCGCAAAAAGCTTCTTGAATACTTTTTCCCTCAGCCAATTGCCAAAATAGGTAATGACCAACACCATGGTCATCATGCCGGCCACGGTCGATAAAATAGTGGTAACAATATTGAGGCGCACGCCATATCCGCCAAGAGGACCGAGGATAAATTTTAGCATGCTGGCAAAGTAAACCGGTATGGCCTTCAGTATCTCATCCCACATAGCGCGCGTAGCTGTAGATTTCTGGTATCGTCTCGATCATAGTTTCTCGCCAAAGCTCAAGTCGCCGGCATCGCCCAAACCCGGCACGATATAGAACCGGTCGTTCAGGTTGTCGTCGACGGCGCATGTCCAGAGGGAATGGGGGATGTCAACATTTTCGTTAACAAACTGTATTCCTTCCGGCACACTCACCAGCGAGGCTACGTAAAGATGGGAAGGTTTTCCGTTCTTCGCCAAAGCATTTACCGATTGCACGATCGATTTTCCCGTGGCCAGCATGGGATCCACCAGGATCACCTCGCGTTGCGCCAGCGATGGGGTGGCCAGGTATTCCAGGTTGATCACAATTTCCGTGTGCCCTTCCTGGCGGTAGGCGCCAATGAAGCCAGCGTCGGACTGATCAAAGAAATCGAGAAAGCCCTGAAAGTAAGGCAGGCCCGCCCGCATGATGGCAATTATCACCGGGGGCTCGGGCATCAGGTTCACGACCGAGGTGCCCAACGGCGTTTCTATGGGTGTGTTGCGATAATGCATGTGGCGCGAGATCTCATAGGCCATGATCTGACCCAGCCGGTGGGCATTCTTGCGAAAGCGGAGCCGGTCTTTCTGAACCTGCCGGTCACGCAGCTCGGCCACGAAATGATTGGCGATGGAATTGTGTTCACTTAAATTAAAAAGCATAAGGCTCCTTTTTTCTAACGAAAATTTAGAATAAAGTTGCGTTACTAACTAATCCTCCTCCGTAGCCCCTCACGCGCCTATGAAGCTCCTGAAACAACTTTGCGAAATACATGCACCTTCCGGAAATGAAGTCGGCATGACGAAGTTTTTATTGTCTTATATCGCAAAAGAAAAAAAGAAGTGGAAGGTGAAGCCCGAAGTCTTCTCGGGCGATGAATTTCAGGATTGCATCCTGCTCAAGTTCGGCGAACCCCGCACAGCCATCTTCGCACACATCGACAGCATCGGCTTCACCGTGCGCTATTTCAACCAACTCCTGCCCATTGGCAGTCCGGATGCAGAGATGGGCACGCGGTTAGTGGGAGAAGATTCGCATGGCCCCATCGAATGTGAACTGGAATTTGACAAAGACAATCATGCCTTTTATAAATTCGGAAGACAGATCGACCGGGGCACGGACCTCACCTACAAAATCAATTTCCGTGAGACAAAGGAGTTTATTCAATCGCCCTATCTCGACAACCGGCTTGGTGTGTACAACGCATTAAAGGTTGCCGAGACATTAAAGGATGGTGTGATCGTCTTCAGTTGTTGGGAAGAACACGGTGGCGGCTCGGTGCCTTACCTGGCAAAATTCATGTACGAGAACTGGAATGTGAGCCAGGCCCTGGTGAGCGACATCACCTGGGTATCCGATGGTGTGGAACACGGCAAGGGCGTGGCCATCTCGATGCGCGACCGCAACCTCCCCCGCCGCAGTTTTGTGGACCGCATCATCGCCATCGCCAAAAAAAGAAAAATAGATCACCAACTGGAGGTAGAAGGCATGGGCTCCAGCGATGGACGCGAACTTCAAACCTCACCGTACCCCATCGATTGGTGTTTTGTAGGCGCACCCGAGAAAGACGCCCACTCGCCTCATGAAAAAGTGCACAAACACGACATCGATACCATGATCAAATTGTATACGGTATTAATGAAAGATTTGTAACTTTATTTTCGTCAGGGAGAGACCCAGCTCATGACGTTGTCTAATGATAAAGCATACTGCTATGATGTTGCGCATAAGTCTATTGGTATTTGTTCTCCTCGGGGCCGACGAATCTTTCCAACTGAAACTGTCACGCGCCGCCATTGCGATCACACGCGATGCGGTCGAATACGACCCCACCTATTTCAGCATACCTTATCCCAACGGTGATGTGCCGGCCAACAAGGGTGTCTGCACCGACGTGGTGATCCGTGCCTATCGCAAGCTGGGCATCGATCTGCAAAAAGAAGTTCACCTCGACATGAAGGACAACTTCAAACTTTACCCCCAACGCTGGGGGCTGAAACACACCGACACCAACATCGACCACCGCCGGGTGCCAAACCTCATGACATTTTTTAAGCGTCACGGTGAGGAACTAAAAAAATCCAAAGACCCAAAAGACTATGAAGCGGGTGACATCGTGACCTGGGATCTCGGCGGAGGACTGGGCCACATCGGCATCGTCACCACGCAGCGCTCCGGGGATCGTTTGCGTCCCCTCATGGCACACAACATTGGGAGAGGACAAGAGCTGTCGGATTGTCTTTTCGATTACGTCATCACTGGCCACTATCGCTACCGGCCCGGAGAAGTTGCTCACTAAATATTTTCTCTGACACCGTGGCAGCATTCGCATGCGTCACCGGTGTGTGTTCGTTCACCACGTCGTATCGATTTGTCCGCTAAGCAACCCCTGGCCACGCACATGCAACACGTTGATTTTTTTATGCTTTGCCGGACGCTCAAAATCAGCTATTCAAAAATGTATTCTCTTCAAATTCTAAGATTCTGTTATTTTTGCAGTCCCTTAGCGGGGAAGTCATTATGCAGATCAAGGATTTAGAGTTCAAGCCGTTCATCAGCAAAGCAAAAATTCAGTACCAGGTGAAAGCCCTGGCGGAGACCATCAATGCGGACTATGCAGGGAAAACACCCGTATTCCTGCCCATTCTCAACGGTTCGTTCATCTTTGCATCAGACCTCATTAAACAAATCGAAGTGCCCTGCAAGGTTTCTTTTGTGAAGATCTCTTCCTACGTAGGCACCGCCAGCTCGGGGCAGATGAAGACCCTGATCGGCCTGGAAGAAAGTTTATTTAACCAGGATATTATTATTGTAGAAGATATTGTAGACACCGGCCTCACGTTGCAAAAGATCGTAGAGGAATTGAAAAGCCTGGGCACAAAATCCGTGGAAGTGGTGGCCCTCCTGCGCAAGCAACCGGCCCGTGAAAAAATGATTGACGTGAAATACGTTGGCTTCGAGATCGAGAACGAGTTCGTGCTGGGCTATGGGCTCGACTACGACGGACTCGGCCGCAACCTCAAGGACGTATACAAGGCCGGTTAAATTTCATATTCGCCCATGCGTAAATCGAACTTTCATTCCTTATCTTCGTCAGCTTGATACAACCCAAGCGGCCCATTTTACAACGTAAACCGACAACGCTCACATGATCAACCTTATTCTCTTTGGCCCCCCCGGCGCAGGTAAAGGCACACAAAGTGCTAAAATCATTGAAAAATATTCGCTCATGCACATCTCTACGGGCGACCTTTTCCGCAAACACCTCAAAGAAGGAACACCCCTCGGCAAACTTGCCCAGGATTATATGTCGAAAGGAAATCTCGTGCCCGATCAATTGGTGATCGACATGGTAGACGATAAAATAAAGAGCAGTGGTCAGATCGCCGGCATCATCTTCGACGGCTTCCCCCGCACCACACCCCAGGCCGAAGCACTCGACAAATTGCTGGCCTCGAAGGGCGCCCCTATCAAAGTGCTCATCGAACTGGTTGTTCCTGAAGAAGAATTGAAGAAGCGACTGGCCGAACGCGCCGTAAAAGAAAACCGTCCCGACGATGCCAAGCCCGAAGTGATCGCAAACCGGATCAGCGTCTACAAAGCAGAGACCGTTTCGGTTGCCGACTACTATAAAAAGCTGGGCAAGTATTCATCCATCGTAGGCGTTGGTGACATTGAAAATATTTTTTCAAACCTTTGCCGCGAGATCGATAAAAGCCTGCTGCTCTAGAGCAAAGGTCTTGTATAAAAAAACTCATTAACCGCCATCTCCGTGTCCTCACCAAACTTTATTGACTACGTAAAATTTTGTTCCCGCTCGGGTCACGGAGGTGCGGGGTATTTGCATTTTCATCGCGAGAAATTTATTCAACACGGCGGTCCCGATGGCGGCAACGGGGGCCGTGGGGGTCACGTGATCCTGCGTGGCAACGCCCAGCATTGGACACTCCTCCACTTGAAGTATCGGAAGCACGTGATCGCCACCAACGGCAACCGCGGCGAAGAACAGGACCGGACCGGCCACGACGGCGAAGACGAGATCCTGGACGTGCCCCTGGGCACCGTGGCCAAGCGCGCCGACACCGAGGAGATCCTTTTCGAGATCACCGAAGACGGCAAAGAATACATCCTCACACCCGGTGGTCGCGGCGGCAAAGGCAACGCCTTTTTTGCAACCTCCACCAACCAGGCCCCCCAACACGCCCAACCCGGCGAGCCCGGCAAAGAGGAGTGGATTGTTTTGGAATTGAAACTACTGGCCGACGTCGGTTTAGTGGGGTTCCCCAATGCAGGGAAATCTACCCTGCTCTCGGTGGTGTCGGCAGCCAAACCGAAGATCGGCGACTATCCCTTCACCACCCTCACCCCAAACCTGGGCGTGGTGTCCTATCGCGACGCACACTCTTTTGTCATGGCCGACATTCCCGGCATCATTGAAGGCGCGGCCGAAGGAAAAGGGCTGGGTATCCGTTTCCTCCGCCACATCGAACGAAATTCTTTACTGCTGTTCATGATCCCCGCCGACGCCAAAGACATCGGGGTGGAATACGATATTTTATTGAACGAGCTGCGCAAATACAATCCCGAGCTTTTGGACAAAAAGCGGCTTTTGGCCATTTCCAAGGCCGATATGCTGGACGACGAATTGAAAGAAGCCATCAAAAAAGAGCTCCCAACCGAACTGCCCTCCGTGTTTATCTCCTCCATAACCTCGCAAGGAATCACCGAATTGAAGGATCTGATCTGGAAAAACCTGCATTAACCGCCCTCCAGGTGTCAAAGGCTAAAAATGTCAGATTGGCATAAAATGCCTTTGGCAAAATTGTTGACATTTGCCCCTTGTTAATTTTCCAATCCGATATGTCTATGGAAAACCACGCAAATGAAAACGAAATGAGCAAAAACGAAGAAATGATCTCTGAAAATAACGAGGCAGCAGAAAATGTGTCAGCCCAGCAGGAAACCCCTGTGGCGGAAAACGGCACCAAAGAAGGTGCTTCCGCGGAAAATGTGGTGGTAGACCCCGCCATCAAGCTGCAGCAGGAATTGGATGAGCAAAAAGATAAATACATCCGTCTCTACTCCGAATTCGACAACTTCCGTCGCCGCACGGCCAAGGAAAAGCTCGAACTCATCCAGTCTGCCAACGAACAATTGCTGAACAAGCTTCTCCCCGTAGCCGACGATTTTGATCGCGCCGAAAAATCGTTCAAAGACAAGAACGATAAAGAACTGGAGGGCTTTTTCCTTATCGCCAATAAATTCAGAAAGACCCTGGAGCAATCCGGTGTGAAGGTGATGGAGATCAACGCCCAGACCGAGTTCAACCCCGACCTTCACGAAGCCATCACCCAGATCCCCGTGCCCGACGCAGCCCAGAAAGGAAAAATCGTGGACGTGGTCGAGAAAGGTTATCTATTAAATGACAAAGTAATACGATTTGCCAAGGTGGTTGTCGGAAGTTAATTCCCCACCGGCGATCCACTTCAATATTTAACTGCATGTCAACGAAAAGAGACTACTACGAAATCCTGGGGGTCAGCAAAACTGCCTCTGCCGACGAGATCAAGAAGGCCTATCGCAAGGTGGCCATCCAATTCCATCCGGATAAAAATCCGGACAACAAGGAGGCGGAGGAACAATTCAAGGAAGCAGCCGAGGCCTACGAGGTGTTGAGCGATGCCGACAAGCGCGCGAAATACGACCGCTTCGGCCATGCCCGTCCCGGCAACGGTGGCTTTGGAGGTCATGAAATGAACATGGAGGACATCTTCAGCCAGTTTGGTGACATCTTTGGTGGCGGCGGAGGAGGAAGTCCTTTTGAAAGTTTCTTTGGTGGTTCCAGCCGTGGTGGCGGACGACGCCAGCGGAAGGGCTCAAACCTGCGGATCAAACTGAAGCTCACGCTGGAGGAAGTGGCCCACGGTGTAGAGAAAAAGATCAAGGTAAACCGCTTGATCCGTGCAGAAGGCGTAACCTTCAAGACCTGCACGACCTGCCAGGGCTCCGGCCAGGTCCGCAAGGTGGTGAACACCATGCTGGGTCAAATGGTATCGGCCAGCACCTGCCCCACCTGTGACGGCTCGGGACAAGTGATCGAAAAAAGACCTGCCGGCGTGGATAGCTCCGGTCTGGTTTCCAAAGAAGAGATCCTCAGCGTAAAAATACCGGCCGGTGTAGCCGATGGCATGCAACTCTCCATGTCGGGCAAAGGCAACGAGGCCCCTGGGGGCGGCATAGCCGGCGACCTGCTCATCCTTATCGAAGAACAGGAAGACAAGGCCCTGAAGCGCGATGGCAACAACCTCGTGTACGACCTTTATATCAGTTTTATCGACGCGGCTATCGGTACAAGCATCGAAGTGCCGTCGGTTAGCGGGAAGGTGAAGATCAAGATCGACCCCGGCACCCAGAGCGGAAAGATCCTCCGGTTGCGTGGAAAAGGCCTAAAAGACGTGAATGGCTATGAAACCGGCGACCAACTGATCTATGTGAATGTATGGACGCCCAAAAAGCTGACATCAGAAGAAAGGGCCAAATTGGAGAGTTTGAGGACCTCACATAACTTCGAACCACAACCCGATGCGAACGAAAAAGGCTTTTTTGAGCGAATGAAGGAGTTTTTCAATTAACATTGACACAACCTCTTCTTAACAGACCCCGTTTAACTAATCTTAGACGGGGTTTTTTTTATACTATTTCAACTATAAACTTACACGCCGTAACCTGCAGAGGGTTAGGCCGTAAATACAGTTCATGCACAGAAAGATTTGGTTAACATGTTGCGGAATTGCACTTGTGGGGGTGACAGTGGGTCAGATTAAGAAGCAGTTCACGGTGGAAGACTCCCAATCGTGCGAAAATATCAGGCTTTCCTTGAAAGCCAATAGTGGCAATTGCTATATCAAACCCTCCCATAACCCCGAAATTCTCAACGTTTTCAGCAATCAGACCGAACAGACCTATGCCCACAACTTCCGGAAGGAAATAAAGGGCAAAACCTGCGAAGTCCTCCTCAATCTCGAAGAAGTACAAACCGAAGGCCTCAGTCAGACCATTTCAGCCCGTTTTTTTGGCGCCTCCGACGCTCCCGTCAACGACAAGATCTGGAAAATGTACCTCACGGACGCCAAGCCCTATTTCCTGGAACTGAACTATGGCGTGGGCAATGCCAATGTGGACCTTTCCGGCCTGGCCATCAAAAAACTGAAGATCAACACCGGTAGCGCCGACGTTAATGTGAACTATAATTCGGCTCTTGAAAACCAGATCGACATGGATACTTTCTTTGTGAAAGTGGATCTGGGTTCGATCAATGTAAAGAACATCAACTTGTCGCGCACGCGCTTTGTGATGGCCGACGTAGGGTTCGGCAACATGACGCTGGATTTCAGCAACAAGCCGCTCGTCAGCAATAAAGTGAAGGGCAGTGTGGGTGCCGGAAATCTGCTCATCGTCCTTCCCAATGACCACCTCACGCCCGTACTGGTGAAGATCAAAGATTCCTGGCTTTGCAGCGTGAAGCTCCCGGGCGATTTGAAAAAGATCGGCGAAAACATGTATGCCAACGCCGCCTACACGAAAGACGCCAAGAACTCACTCACCTTCGACCTGGATGTTTCCATGGGCAACATCACTTTCCAAGAAGGAGTAGCCTCACGCTAACCCGGGCCGCATTTCTTTCCATTCAACATTTTATTGATTTTACGCATGCGCACATGCCGTCACGTAGGGCATGTTGCTCACGATCTTCCAATCCTCATCTTCTTGTATGAACTGCAGAAACACGTGCATGATCGTTTGACGGCCGTGTAAGGTGTACTGCGCCATCGCCGTGGGGCCCATCACGTGGATAGACAAGTCTTCGATCTTGTAGTCATCCCCACCCGCTTTGCCGCTGCGGATCAGGTCGAGGTAGCTTGTCTTGGAAAGAAAGGTGGACAATTGATGGGGTACGCTTTTGTTTACGATCACTTTGAACTCCGGATGGAGAAGTGAATCGATCGTTTCAATTGATCGTTGCGCAAGGGCTGAGACGTAGCTTTCAAT
Source organism: Chryseolinea soli (assembly GCF_003589925.1). Classification (NCBI taxonomy): domain Bacteria; kingdom Pseudomonadati; phylum Bacteroidota; class Cytophagia; order Cytophagales; family Fulvivirgaceae; genus Chryseolinea; species Chryseolinea soli. The sequence goes on from NZ_CP032382.1 coordinate 1,493,329, forward strand.
AAGGGCGTTGATCATGGTTTCCATATTTTTTATACAAAGGAAACCGATAGGATCCGGCTGTCATTTGACGATCGTCACAAAAGCAAATCGTGTCACTGGTCAATCTGAAATACGAGCCCTGATCCTGCTCAGCGTTTCGCGCGCCACGCCGAGATAAGTCGCCAGGTATTGCAGGGGCACCCGGCGCACCAATTCGGGATGATGCTCCACCACAAATTGATAACGCTCCGTAGGCGAGTATAAAGTAAACAACCCTGCATAAGCATTTTGGCGGATCATCATTTGTTCCACGATAGCCCTTCCGATAGATTCAAACACAGGTGCGCGTTTATACAACGCCAACATCTTTTCACGGTCGCCATACACGATGCGCGTCTCTTCCAATGTTTCTAATGTATGCTTTGACGGTTGCTGGAGCGTAAGGCTTTCAAAATCGCTGGCAAACTCATTCTCGAAATAGAAATGATTGCAGATCTCCTGGCCATTCTTTAGTGCATAAGAGCGCACGGCGCCCGTTTCAATAAAATATAATCCGCGACAAACCTGCCCCGCCGACAGGCACACGGTTTTCGCGGGGAAGTTTTTTTCCGTAAGGCACGATGTGAAGGTGAGCCACTCTTCCTGGGTGATGGGGCGGATGGCCGAAAGCAATTTATGTAGCGCGTGAAACATGTGGTTCCTGTTCTGCTTTACCATGGAAAAATCGGCAAAGCCAAATCCTTTGTTAAAGAGAATACATTTATTCTGTAATTTCCAGTGTTAATCGGATACTAATTCCAAAAACCTAACAACAGTGGAGGCCGCATTAATCGCTCAACACGTTACCAAGCGCTATACCAACCACGTAGCCCTGGACCAGGTAAGCCTGACCATTCCGCAACAAACCATCTTTGGTTTGCTGGGACCCAATGGCGCCGGGAAGACCACCCTTATCCGCATCATCAATCAGATCATCAACGCCGACAGCGGCGAGATCTCCATTTTTGGAGACCCCCTGCAGCCCAAACACATCGGCACTATCGGCTATTTGCCGGAGGAGCGCGGGTTGTACAAGAAACTGAAAGTGGGCGAGCAACTGGTATACCTCGCGCAACTCAAAGGACTGTCGCGCAAGGATGCTTCCGAAAAAAGCAAAGCCTGGATGCGGAAATTCGAGATCACCGATTGGTGGAACAAGAAGGTGGAGGACCTCAGCAAGGGCATGGCGCAAAAAGTGCAGTTCATCAGCACGGTGATGCACGAACCCAGGCTGATCATTTTAGATGAACCCTTCTCCGGCTTCGACCCGGTGAACGCGCAGTTGATCACCCAAGAGATCCTGGAGCTGAAAGCAAAAGGCTGCACCATCATTTTCTCCACCCACCGCATGGAGACCGTAGAAGATCTTTGTGACCACATCGCGCTCATCAACAAATCCAAAAAGATCCTGGAGGGCTCCAAGAAGCAAGTGAAGGATACGTATCGCACCAACACGTTTGTGGTGGAACATAAGGGCACCTTCAATCTTTCCAGCGATGGGTATGAATTGGTGGAGCAAAAAAATATAGAAGACACCTTCTTCCGATCGGTCATACGATCAAGACATGTTACTTCGCCCAATCAACTGATCCGCGATCTGACCAACGTTACCGAAGTGCACAGCTTTATTGAAAAAATACCGACCATGAGCGAGATCTTCATTACCCTGGTGAAAGGAGGCAGCGATGAATAAGATATTTTTAATTATCCAGCGCGAATTTCTGAACCGCGTTCAGAAAAAATCCTTTCTCATCGCCACCATTGTGTTGCCCTTGATCTTCCCGGCCATCATGGCGGTGCTGGTGTATTTCTCGATTCAGCAAAAGAAAAATGCCACGCGACAGACCATTCAATACGTGGATGAAAGCGGTTTCTTTGTGCCCGACACGTCGAAATTTGTTTTCAAAAAATTGGCCATCGATGTGAGAGCGGCGAAGGAGGCCTTTCAATCGTCAGACGACTATGGATTGCTTTACATTCCCAAGCTTGAATTGTCGCACCCCAACGGAGTGACACTCTACACCAAGATCAATCCCAGCCCCAACGATATCGGCAACCTGGAAGGCATGCTCGAAAACCAGATCCGGGAATTGAAAATGCAGAAGTTCAATGTCGATCAAAAAGTTTTGGACAGCCTCAAGACCGATGTGCCCATTGAAAATTTGAATGTGGCCGATGCGGGGCAAGAGAAAAAATCCAACTCCAACATACTGTTGGGTGTGGGGGTGGCCGCAGGCATTCTCATGTATATGTTCATCTTCATCTACGGTGCGCAAATCATGCAGGGGATCATCGAAGAAAAAACCAGCAAGGTGGTGGAAGTGATCGTGTCGTCGGTGCGGCCGTTTCAATTGATGATGGGCAAGATCATCGGGCTGGCGTCGGTTGGGTTGCTGCAGTTCCTCATTTGGATCGTGCTCATCACCACGCTTTCGTCGGTTGTGCTGGCCTATTTTGGTGTGCAGATGCCGCAGCAGCAAATGATGCAGGAGGTGGCGCAAAACAATCCGAACATGCAAGGCCCCGAATCGGTGGAGATCTTGAAGATGCTAAGTCAGATTCCTTTCGGGTATGTGATCTTCAACTTCTTGTTTTATTTCCTGGGTGGATATTTATTGTACGGCGCCTTGTTTGCCGCCGTGGGTTCTGCGGTGGATAGTCCCGCCGAAGCACAACAATTCATGTTCCCGATCACCATTCCCTTGCTGATCTCCTACTTTGGTTTGTTCACCTTTATTATGAACGACCCCCACAGCACGGTGAGCGTCTGGCTCTCCATCATCCCCTTCACTTCGCCCATTGCCATGATGGGACGCATCGCCTTTGGCGTGCCCGCCTGGCAGCTGGCGCTCTCTATGGTTTCCCTGATCTTAGGATTTATGCTCACCACCTGGGTGGCGGGGCGGATCTACCGCGTGGGCATTCTCATGCATGGCACCAAGATCAACTACAAGGTGATGGCCAAGTGGTTTATGATGAAGGGATAAGCGCGTCGGCGGTCAGCGATATTTAAATAAAAAACCGGGTGAAGCGTCATCCGGTTTTTTATTTATCTTTCAAATCGCAATGAGTAAAAAAAGTACGATTCCGTCGCTGGACTTCTACCAGAACAACTCCAATATCAAGTGGGTGGTGCTGGTGGCCTCTGTGCTGATCAGCATCGGTTCGATCTACTACACCAACATTTTGGTGGACCAGCTGAAAGATCGCGAACGCCAGCAGGTGCAACTCTATGCCAAAGCCATCGAATACACCGCCAACGACGAGGGCACGGGCGACGTGAACTTCATCGCCCAGGAGATCCTGTTCCAAAATAATTCCATTCCCATCATCCAGGTGAGCGACAGCAACAAAGTGCTTTCCTCGCGCAACGTGGACGTGGACGACACGTGGTCGGAGAAAAAAAGGAATGCCTTTTTAAAAAAGGAAATGCAGATCATGCGCGAAACCTATGAGCCCATCAAGGTGACGTTGCGCGATCCGCAAACCGGCGAGGTCTTTGGCACACAATTCATTTATTATAAAAATTCTTTTTTGCTAAAACAGCTTATCGCCTACCCCTACATACAGCTTTCGGTCATTGCCATTTTTGGGTTTATTGCCTACCTGGCCTTTAACTATTCCAAAGCAGCGGAGCAAAACCGCGTATGGGTGGGACTGGCAAAGGAAACCGCCCACCAATTGGGCACGCCCCTGTCGTCGTTGATGGCCTGGGTGGAGGTGTTGCGCGACGACCCGGATATGAAACACAAGGGGACGGTGGAGGAACTGGAGAAGGACATTCAGAAGCTCCGGATCGTGACCGAGCGCTTCTCCAGCATTGGCTCCATCCCAACCCTGAAAAAAGAGAACATTGTGTCGCTCATCAACAATGTGGTCAACTATCTCCGGCCACGGGTGTCGTCGCGGGTGCGGATGGAGGTGTTCACGCTTTCGGAGAATATCTTTGCCAATGTCCACGCCCCGCTTTTCGAGTGGGTGATTGAAAACCTGTCCAAGAACGCGGTCGATGCCATGGGCAACAGCGGGCTCATCGCCATCAAGGTGCTGCGGGGCAACGAGGGCAAGATCTTTATCGACATTTCGGATACCGGCAAGGGCATTCCCCGTTCCAAGATCGACCAGGTGTTCCGGCCGGGGTTCACTACTAAGAAAAGAGGTTGGGGGTTAGGCCTCACGCTGGCCAAACGGATCATCGAAACTTACCACGATGGCAAAATTTTCGTGAAGTCGTCGGAAGAAAACCTGGGTACAACTTTCAGGATTGTGCTGAACGCGGCTTGAGGGCCAAATCACGGTTTTTAGGTGTGTGTGCGCGGGTATTCGCACACGTAAACAACTGTCAATAATTCGTATTTGAGCCTTTGTTCTTCATCCATAAACGGCTACTTTTGCGGTCAATTTCAGACCTTAATTTTCAAAAACCAGATAAAGCATGGCAAATATTGGTAAGATCACCCAGGTAATCGGTCCTGTAGTCGATGTGGCCTTCGATGGCGAAGGGGCTAAACTTCCGAATATCCTTGATTCTCTTGTTGTTACAAAAGCAGACGGCACCGTGGTGGTGTTGGAGTGCCAACAACACCTTGGCGAAGACCGCGTACGCACCATTTCGATGGAAGGTACCGAAGGTCTTGTGCGGGGAATGAAGGTGACCGATAACGGTACTCCCATCCAAATGCCCATTGGCGAAGATATTAAAGGCCGCCTTTTCAACGTGATTGGCCACGCCATCGATGGTATCAAGCAACCCAAAGGCGACAAATCGCTGCCGATCCACCGTGCGGCGCCCGCTTTCGAAGACCTTTCCACGTCGACCGAAGTGCTCTTTACCGGTATTAAAGTTATTGACCTTATCGAGCCCTACGCCAAGGGTGGTAAGATCGGGTTGTTCGGTGGTGCTGGTGTAGGCAAGACCGTATTGATCCAGGAGCTTATCAACAACATTGCGAAAGCCTATTCCGGTCTTTCCGTGTTTGCAGGTGTGGGCGAAAGAACCCGCGAAGGAAACGACCTTCTCCGCGAAATGATCGAAGCCGGCATCGTGGACTATGGCGAAGAATTTATGAAATCGCTGCACGCCGGCGGATGGGATCTGTCGAAAGTGAGCGAAGAAAAACTGAAAGACTCCAAGGCAACCTTCGTGTTCGGACAAATGAACGAACCTCCCGGAGCCCGTGCCCGCGTAGCCCTGTCAGGCTTGACGGTAGCCGAATATTTCCGAGACGGCGATGGACAAGGCAAAGGCCGCGACATCCTCTTCTTCGTAGACAACATCTTCCGTTTCACACAAGCAGGTTCTGAAGTATCGGCCCTCCTCGGCCGGATGCCTTCTGCCGTAGGATACCAACCCACACTGGCCACCGAAATGGGTGCCATGCAGGAACGCATCACCTCAACGAAAAACGGTTCCATCACATCGGTACAGGCCGTATACGTACCTGCCGATGACTTGACCGACCCTGCTCCTGCTACAACATTCGCGCACTTGGATGCCACCACCGTATTGTCGCGGAAGATCTCCGAGTTGGGTATCTACCCGGCCGTGGATCCTTTGGATTCTACGTCGCGCATTCTCCGTCCCGAGATCGTGGGTGAAGAGCACTACAACTGTGCCCAGCGTGTGAAGAGCATCCTCCAGCGCTACAAAGAATTGCAAGACATCATCGCCATCCTCGGTATGGACGAATTGTCGGACGAAGACAAACTGGTCGTAACCCGTGCTCGTCGCGTGCAGCGCTTCTTGTCGCAGCCCTTCCACGTGGCCGAAGCCTTCACCGGTTTGAAAGGCGTGTTGGTAGACATCAAGGATACCATCAAAGGATTCAACGCTATCATGGATGGCGAATACGATCACTTGCCTGAAATGGCCTTCAACCTGGTTGGAAGCATCGAGCAAGCCGAAGAGAAAGGCCAGAAGATGATGGCCGAAGCCAAAGGATAATTCATTATAAACAACGGTGGAGGTTTAGCGCCTCCACCCTGTTTTCATATTTTATATCGACACATGCATCTTGAAATATTAACCCCCGAAAAAAAGGTTTTTGAAGGCGACGTAACTTCGGCCACCTTTCCCGGCGCCGACGGATCGTTCCAGGTGCTCGATCACCATGCTCCCCTTATCAGCTTGCTGAAAGAAGGCGTGGTGGAATACAAAGGCAAGGAAGGCGCCAAGCATGTTACCGTCACCGGTGGCGTGGTGGAAGTGCTGAAAAACAAAGTGATCCTTTTGGCAACCGGCGTGATCGGTTGATCTGAGATAATTTTTCTTATAAAAAAAGCCCTGGGTTAACCGGGGCTTTTGCTTTTATAGGTCTTTTGTCACGAAGGCTTGTTCTTTTTCCGATTGAAAATGCGATTGAACGACCGCTTCTCGAACTCCCAGAAGAAGTTGAATTGTCCGAATAAAAATCCATAGGCCAGCAGCACGACATTATACAGCGGGAGAATGAAGATGTAGTACAGCACCGATGCCAAGGTGGAGTTGCCCTCGTCGCCAGCCAGAAAATTCAGGATGGGCTTCTTGATGAAAAGGACCGTGAACCCAGTGCACGCAAAAACCACAAGAACCATCACCACTTGCAAAGCGCTGCCCAGCTTCCAGCGCTGCTTTAACCGTTCCATCCACGAGGCTTGTTCCATAGGCTACGTTTCATCAAATTTTACAAAATATTTCCATATACCCATAACGGGAACAGGCGCTTCCAGGGTTATGGGTTCTTTCTTCACCGGGTGAATGAATGACAGGCGTCGCGCATGGAGATAGATGCTGCCGTCTTCGTTGGCGGTATCGTCACCATACTTCACATCGCCTTTGATGGGGCAGCCCATGCTGGCCAATTGGGCGCGGATCTGGTGCGAGCGCCCGGTCACGGGGTTGACTTGCAGCAGCCAATGCCCTTCGGCCGAACCGAGAACTTTGTAGCTAAGCTCAGAACGCAGGGCGTTGCCGGTTTCTTTTTTGTATACCGTGGTTTTGTTTTTCTTTTCGTCTTTCTGGAGCCAATGGATGAGCGTGCCTTCGGGTTGAGGAGGCTTTGACCGGACGATCGCCCAATAGGTCTTCACCGTTTCTTTTTCGCGAAAGAGCGCGTTCATGCGCTCCAACGCCTTGGATGTACGCGCCAGCACCACCACACCGCTTACGGGGCGATCCAGGCGATGCACGACACCCAGGAAAACTTCACCGGGCTTGCGATATTTTTCTTTGATGTATTGCTTCCCCAACTCCACCAAGGGCACATCTCCCGTAGAATCGCCCTGCACAAGGATGCCGGGTGATTTGTTGACGACCAATAAATGGTTGTCTTCGAAGATGACGGTGAAGGGAACTGGGGGTTTTGTCATGGGGAAATTCAGAAATCAAACTTGCGAAATGTTGCGGGATTTAAAAAGGGGCAGATTGTCGCAAACGACTGGCGTCCTGCTTTTTGAAATTTTCGTATATTCGGATGTTATCAGGTTATGAAAACACTGCACTCAAATCCCTCCAAAATTTTGACCCTCGAAGAGTTTCTTCAGCTAGAAGAAACGAACACCCCTTGTGAGCTAATTAATGGAGAGTTGATTATGAGTCCTACACCCACATTCGAACACCAAACCATATTGGGCCGTCTTCATGTATTGTTTTTCCACGCTGCAGAATCTACAGGTGGCAATGCATGCTTGTCGCCATTTGATTTGCACATCGATGAACGCAATGTGTTTCAGCCTGACCTCATGTACCTATCCCCCGCAAAAAAAACGTTCATCACACCTCGTGGCATTAAAGGACCGCCCGACATTGCGGTAGAAATTCTTTCACCTTCCAATAGGCATACCGATATCAGTGACAAGAAAGAAGGCTACTTACGATTAGGTGTGTCCGAGTATTGGATTGTTGATCCTCCCCGCAAAAACATTACAATCTTCACTCCCGCTTCCGGAGAAGAAATACCGTTACGCGTGTTTGCCGGAAATGATGAAGTGACTTCCACGGTCTTTCCTACATTGAGGTTCAAGGCCGACACGATTTTTCCTGCTTAGTTACTTTTCTTGCACGATCAGTGCGACATTTTCGACTTCATAACAGGACAAAATCAATCCTTGAACTCCGACGTGAAGTGAAACTGAATATCTGGAAAATTATCCTGCACCATCTGCAACCACGCGCGCGACTCGGCCATAAACACAAGCTTGTCGTCTTTATCACGGGCGATATGGCGTTGTTTTGAATCGATGAACTCGGCCAGTTTCTTCGGATCGTGACTGCTGATCCAACAGGCCTTGTAAATATTTTGAGGAACAAATTGTGCTGTGGCGTTGTATTCGTTCTTCAAACGGAACTGGATCACTTCAAATTGGAGTGCACCGACAACGCCTACTACTTTCTTCTTGCCCAACTCATAGGTGAACAGCTGTGCCACACCTTCCTCCATCAATTGCAACAATCCTTTTTCGAGCTGCTTGGTTTTCATGGCGTCCATGTTCACCACTTCCTTGAAAATCTCTGGAGAGAAACTGGGGATGCCGGTGTATAGCGTTTTTTCGCCTTCGGTAAGCGTGTCGCCAATCTTGAGATTTCCCGTATCAAAAATACCGACAATGTCGCCGGGCCATGCTTCGTCTACGGTTTCACGATCCTGGGCCATAAACGCGGTGGCGTTGGAGAAGCGCAGGTTCTTTTCCTGGCGAACGTGATAATAATTGTTGCCGCGTTCGAACTTTCCAGAGCAAATGCGCAGGAAGGCAATGCGGTTGCGATGTTTGGGATCCATGTTGGCGTGGATCTTGAAAATAAAACCGCTGAACTTGTTTTCATCCGGCTCTATGACGCGCAAAGTCGTTTCCCGCGGAATCGGCGGCGGCGCGATGCGAATGAACGTGTCCAACAATTCCTTTACACCAAAATTATTTACAGCGCTACCAAAGAAAACCGGGGCTACTTTTCCGGCTAGGTATTCTGTGGGATCAAAATCCGGGTAAACGCCTTCGATCAACTCTACATCTGCACGCAGCTGGCGGGCATTGGTCTCACCAACATAACCATCCAACTTCGGATCCGAAATGTCGCTCGCTTCAATGCGATCTTCCTCTACCTTCGTTTTACTGGGTGTGAAAAGCGTCAGACTTTTGTCGTATAGATTATAAACGCCCTTGAAGGTTTTTCCCATGCTAATGGGCCAACTCAGGGGACGCACTTTGATGTTGAGTTTCTCTTCCACCTCGTCCAGCAACTCAAAAGGGTCGCGGCCTTCGCGGTCGAGTTTGTTGATGAAACAGATCACGGGTGTATTGCGCATGCGGCACACTTCCATGAGCTTTTCGGTTTGGATCTCCACGCCCTTCACGCAGTCGATCACGAGGATCACGCTATCCACCGCCGTCAGGGTGCGGTAGGTATCTTCGGCAAAGTCCTGGTGACCGGGTGTATCCAGCAGGTTGATCTTGACGTCGCGATAGTTAAAGCCCATTACCGAGGTGGCCACGGAGATACCCCGTTGCTTTTCAATTTCCATCCAGTCGGAACGGGCGTGGTCTTTGATTTTGCTGGACTTCACGGCCCCGGCTTTCTGGATGGCGCCGCCAAAGAGAAGGAGTTTCTCGGTGAGGGTGGTTTTTCCGGCATCGGGGTGACTGATAATTCCGAAAGTTCTGCGTTTTTCTATCTCTTGTTCCAGGCTCATAATCAATACGAAGCCGCAAAAGTAATCAAAAGTTCGTATCCCGGGGACCCGATCCGGATAAAGCCCGGCAGGCGGCACGTCGCCCCAGACATTGCTGTGGTACCCTTCGGCCCTGACCTTCCGGGCCCACATCCCCCAGCTTTCAAGCCATTCCAACCTCAACCTTAATTTATTGGAATGGCTTTTAATCCTGAAAAACGATAACCAACTTAGCCTCCCTTCTGCAAAAGGCAGAAGAATCACTCAACCAACCCTAAGTAATAATGCAATACAGAAGATTCGGTAGAACCAATTGGAACGTCAGCGAGATTGGCTACGGCATGTGGGGCCTGGCCGGCTGGACGGGTTCCGAGCAGGCAGAAGTGGAGCGGGCGCTGGACCGTTCCGTGGAACTGGGCTGCAATTTTTTTGACACCGCCTGGGGCTATGGCGCCGGCAAGAGCGAGCAGATCCTCGGAGGCCTCATCAAGCGTCACGGATCGAAACGGATCTATTTCGCCACCAAAATTCCACCGAAAAACTTCAAATGGCCATCCCAAGCCAGCTTCACGCTGGAAGAATGCTTCCCCGCATCACACATCATTGCCTACACCGAGAAGAGTCTCAAGAACCTGAACGTGGAGTGCATCGACCTCCAGCAATTCCACGTGTGGGAGGACAGTTGGGCCGACCACGACGAGTGGAAAAAAGCCGTCGACACCCTGAAGCGCCAGGGCAAGATCCTGCACATGGGCGTCAGCGTGAACCGCTGGGAACCCAACAACGTGTTGAATACGCTAAAGACCAATCTCATCGACGCCGTGCAGGTGATCTATAACATCTTCGACCAGGCTCCCGAAGACCTCCTTTTCCCCCTTTGCCGCAAGCTCGACGTCGGCGTCATCGCCCGCGTTCCCTTTGATGAAGGCACACTGACGGGCACGCTCACCAAAGAAACGGTGTTTCCTAAAGACGACTGGCGCTCGACCTATTTTGTGCCCGAAAATCTGAACTCCAGCGTAGACCACGCCGAAGCCTTGAAGCCGCTCATCCCGCCCGGCATGACCATGCCCGAAATGGCGCTCCGGTTCATCCTGGAAAATGACGACGTACACACCATCATCCCGGGCATGCGAAAGCTCCGGAACGTGGACGCGAACATGGCTTCCAGCGATGGCAAAAAACTGCAAGAGTCGCTGCGTATAGCCCTGAAGGATCATCGTTGGGACCGCACGCCGACGGAATGGTCGCAGTAGCTGAAAGTGTCGTGTCAGGTGCCGGTTGAAAACCCCTCAATTATGGCCTGGATGGCCCAAAATGCAGGGAATTTTACTGTCATTGTGTCACGGAAACCCCCTGAAATCCCCCTTGGCACAGCGCTTGAAGAGAGGGATTCTACAAACTTTTAGCAAACTTAAAACACTGAACATATCATGGGAAAAATTATCGGTATAGACTTAGGAACTACCAACTCGTGCGTGGCCGTCATGGAAGGCAACGAGCCGGTGGTGATTGCCAACAGTGAGGGTCGCAGAACGACGCCTTCCATTGTGGCATTTTTAGATAATGGAAAGGGAGAGCGCAAAGTGGGCGACCCGGCAAAACGCCAGGCCATCACCAACCCCAAAAACACGGTCTCTTCCATCAAACGCTTCATGGGTAAAAAATTCGATGAAGTAAGCGAAGAAAAGAAAATCGTTTCCTACCAGATCGAATCCGGCAACAACAACACCGTGCGCGTGCGCATTGGCGACCGCCTTTTCACGCCTCAAGAAATCTCTGCAATGATCCTTCAGAAAATGAAGAGCACGGCAGAAGATTACCTGGGCACTACGGTAACCGAAGCCGTCATCACCGTGCCGGCATACTTTAACGATGCCGAACGTCAGGCTACGAAAGAAGCCGGACAGATCGCCGGCCTCGATGTGAAACGCATCATCAACGAACCCACCGCTGCCGCCCTCGCCTATGGCCTGGACAAGAAGCACAGTGACATGAAGATCGCTGTATACGACTTAGGTGGTGGTACATTCGATATCTCTGTTCTTGAATTGGGTGACGGCGTGTTTGAAGTAAAGTCCACCAACGGTGATGTGCACCTCGGTGGTGACGACTTCGACATGCGCATCATGAACTGGCTGGCCGACGAATTCCAAAAAGAAGAGAACGTCGACCTGCGCAAAGATCCCATGGCGTTGCAACGTCTGAAAGAAGCTGCTGAAAAAGCCAAGATCGAGTTGTCGAGCTCCATGGAAACCGAAGTGAACTTGCCGTACGTAACCTCAGTAGACGGCGTGCCCAAGCACTTGGTAAAGAAACTGAGCCGCGCAAAATTTGAACAACTGGTGGATGACCTGGTGCGCAGAACACTTGAACCTTGCCGCAAGGCCGTTCAGGATGCCGGCATCAACGTAGGCCAGATCGACGAAGTTATTCTCGTGGGTGGTTCTACCCGTATCCCCCGCATCGTGGAAGAAGTGGAAAAATTCTTTGGCAAGAAACCTTCCAAGGGTGTGAACCCGGATGAAGTAGTGGCTGTAGGTGCTGCGATCCAGGGCGGTGTGTTGACCGGTGAAGTGAAAGACGTGTTGCTCCTGGATGTTACTCCGCTCTCGCTGGGTATCGAAACCATGGGTGGTGTGTTCACCAAGCTGATCGAATCCAACACGACGATCCCTTCCAAGAAATCGGAAGTGTTCTCGACGGCATCCGACAGCCAGCCTTCCGTGGAGATCCACGTGTTGCAAGGCGAGCGCCCCATGGCGAAGGACAACCGGACCATCGGCCGCTTCCACCTCGACGGTATTCCGCCCGCACCCCGCGGCATCCCTCAAATCGAAGTAACGTTCGACATTGATGCCAACGGCATCCTCCACGTGTCGGCAAAAGATAAAGGAACAGGTAAGGAACAAAAGATCAGAATTGAAGCTTCTTCCGGATTGACGGACGCCGAAATCCAAAAGATGAAGCAGGAAGCTCAGGCCAACGCCGACGCCGACAAGAAGGTGAAGGAAACGGTAGAGAAAATCAACCAGGCCGATTCGCTGATCTTCCAAACCGAAAAACAATTGAAAGAATTCGGCGACAAGCTTTCCGAAGGCAACAAGAGCGCCATCAACAGCGCACTTGAAAAACTGAGAGAAGCACACAAGAGCCAGGACGGTGCTCAGATCGACACCGCTGTGGCGAACCTGAACAACGCATGGTCTGCAGCCTCTACGGAGATGTACAATGCCACGAACAATAGTGGTGCTGCAGGCGGCAATGCTGGTGCTAATGCAAACGCCGGTGGTTCAGCTTCCGATGGCAACAACGTGTCGGATGTTGAATACGAAGAAGTGAACGACAACAAGAAGTAATTTTTTCGATTGATAGTTTAATGGTTCAAGTTGGAGCCCTCCGGAAACGGAGGGCTCTTTTTTTGTTCCTATTTCAGGTATGTCTCAAACCATTTCCAATAGCGATCATAACGATCTTTCAAATAGCTGGGCACTCTCAACCCGTGGTGTTGCTTGGGATAGATGATCAGCTGGGTAGGCACATTCAATGAACGCAACGCCTGGTACATCTGTTCGCTGCCGGCTGCCGGCACGTTGAAATCGCTTTCTCCCACCATATAGAGCGTGGGCGTTTTGATCTTTTCGGCATTCCAGAAGGGATACGACACCTTCGTCCATTTCTCCATGTTTTTCCAAGGTACCCCTAATTCCATTTCATATTGTTGCACATATTGATCCGTGCCATACATCGAGGTTTGCAACGCACTGCCCGCACCGCTGGCCGCGGCCTTGAAGCGGGAGTCTGTTGCCGTCGTGTAGTCGGTGAGAATGCCGCCATAGCTCCAGCCGCCGATAGCAAGTTTGTCGGGGTCCGCATCGCCCGACTTTACGAGATAGTCCACACCGGCTAACAGATCGGCCACTTCTTTATTTCCCCAATCCCCAAAAATAGCACGCGAGAATGCATAGCCTTTGCCGTTGCTTCCGCGATAGTTGATGTTGGCTACGGCATAACCCTTTGCCGCGAGCACCTGATTTGTCATATCGAACTCATATTCGTCTTGCGCCACGGGGCCACCGTGGATCCACAACAGCAAGGGCAACTTCTGTCCTTTGGGTTTTCCATAGGGACGGAACAAAATTCCACCCACTTCCATGCCTTCCTTGTTTTTGAAGGTGAAGCCCTCGGCGGTGGCAAAGTGATGGGTCTTTACAAACGCTTCATTGTGATTGGTCAATGCTTTGAACGCGCCGTTCTCCAGCAGGTAAAGTTCCGGTGGACTCGCGGGCTCACTCATCAAGACCACCGACTTCGTGTCGGTGAAAGGAAGCACATCGGTGACGCTGTGTTGACCGGAGGTGCGCTTCGTATATTTTTTTGTGGCAACATCAAATTCCATCACATAACGCTCGCGGTCGTCTTCGATCAATGCGAAAATAGAATGACCGTTCTTAGACCATTGGGGATTGTTCACCGGACGGTCCAACGTCTTCGACAACAATATGGGCTCGCCACCGCCAACCGGAACGATCGCCAAGTGCGCTTCATCATAGGTGTCCCATTCGGGGGAGATCGATCGCAGATAAGCAATGTATTTTCCATCGGGACTCCACGCCGGCTTTTTATCGTAGTCTACCCAAGTGGTGAGCTGTCGCGGTTTTGCATGTGCCTTAGCCTCCACGATCCAGATGTCGGAGTTGAGGTTGCGGTCCGGGTCTTCCGTTCGGTTGCTGGTGTAGGCGATGTATTTGCTGTCGGGCGACCACACGGCATCCGACTGATCGAACTTACCCGACGTTAACGAATCGAGTTTCTTTGTAGCGACATCATACACATAGAGGTGTGTGTGAAGATGCTCGAGATAACCTCCTGGATCTTCCTTGAAATGATAGCGGTCGATCACGATCGGTTTGGCCGGCTTATCTTTCACGGTGTCTGCCTTTTCTTCGTCCTGGATGAGAAAGAGAATTTTTTTTCCGTCCGGGCTCCATTCATAATCCGAAATGCTGGCTTTGAATTTGGTTTGTTGGTGAGCTTCACCTCCCCGGCGGTCCATCAACCAAAGCTGGCTTTTGTCTTTTGCTTTTTCGCGACCGGAAAGAAAGCTGATCCACCGGCCGTCGGGACTAAACCGGGGACTGCTTTCGCCCTCTTCGGTGTAGGTGAGTTGTATGGCCCCGCTGCCATCGGTGGCCACCATCCAGATATTATTGTCGTTGGTGTCGCGGGCTGAATCGGGTGTCGATACGGTGTAGGCCACCCATTTGCCATCGGGTGAGAGATGAGGGTCCTTGACGGCTTTGACGTGATAGACATCGGACGGGTGCAAGAGCCGTTGTGCTGAACCCATGATCGACAGGGATAGCAGAAAGATGAGGGATAAGGACTTCATGTATGCAAAGGAGGTTTAGGATGCTGAAAGTTAATTTTTTTCATCATCCCAGGCCAACCACTCAACACCTTCTCATAAAAAATCCCTTCGAACGTCTTTCGAAGGGATTTTCATGCATAGAAAAACTAGTATAGAAAAAATGGTTATTACATTACTCCGACCGCAGTGATTTTACGGGGTTCACGACGGCTGCTTTGAACGAACGGTACCCCACCGTGGCCATGGCGATGATCAGCGTAGTGACGAGGCCAATCAAAAATATTCCGGGACCGATCGTGATCTTGTAGGCGAATTCATCTAAAAACATGTTCATGACCCACCAGGCCATCGGCGCCGCGATCAGGAAGCCGAGACCGATGAGCTTCAGGAACTCGCGCGAAAACATAATCACGATACTTTCCACCGAAGCGCCCATCACTTTGCGGACGCCGATCTCTTTGGTCTTTTGGTTTGCCATGAACGTTACCAGGCCGAACAATCCGAGGCAGCCGATGAAAATAGCGATGGATGAGAAGACACTCAACAGCACCGATATTCTTCGCTCGCCTTCATAAAATTCCTCGATTTGTTGATCCAGAAATTCATAGCTGAAAATATAGTCGGGGTATGCCCGCTCCCACACCGGTTTCAGGTGCGCTAAAACATCCTGCACGGCACCGGCCTTCACTTGCAACGCTAAATATCTGTATTCCGAAACCTGGTTCATCAGGACCAACGGTTCGATGGCACTGCGCAGCGATACCGTGTGAAAATCTTTCACCACACCCACCACAGGGAGTGTTTTACCCCGCATCTTCAAAATCTTTCCTTCGATTTCAGCGGCATTAGCAAAGCCCACGGTGTGGGCAAGCTTTTCATTCACAACAAATCCCGTGGCCGTGTCGAGGTCTTGCAAATTTTTTCCTGCGATGAATTGCAAACCGAATAGCGATGCATAATTGCCGTCGATCTGTTTCACTTGCGTGGCGAAATTCTCATCGCCACCTTCTACTTTCAAATTGGTACCGGACACGTGGCCGGAAGAAGGAGGATCGCTGTTCAAGCTCACGGCTTGCACACCGCTCATCACGGCCACTTCTTCGCGAAGCGTACGGAGCTTGCTCACTCCATCCATTGCGCGAACAGAAACGCGCTCGGGGACGGGTACCACAAGGATGGCATCTTTCCGAAAGCCGAGATCTTTTTTCTGAAAATAATTCATCTGGTCGATCACGACGATGGTGCCGATGATAAAAAATTGAGAGATCATGAACTGCGCCACTACCAATCCCCTGCGCAGGTTATAGCCGGACGAATTTTTATTGCTGATCAGATTCTTCAATGCCAACGCCGGCTGAAAGCCCGATACGACAAAGGCCGGGTACAATCCCGCCATGAGCGCCACGGTGGCAGAAACCAAAATGATGAAACCCCACAACTGGAGATCGGAACCAAAATTCAACGACAAATGTAGATCGAGGAAAGGGTTGAGGAACGTGAGCGCCAGTTGTGACAACGCAATGGCAATGAGCAATGAGATCAGCGTGATCAAACCGGTCTCGCCCAAGAACTGCCGGATCAATTGACTCTTGGTGCTGCCCAACGATTTGCGTATACCTACCTCTTTCGAACGCTTGATGGCCTCAGCGGTAGCGAGGTTCACAAAGTTGATACAAGCTGTAATGATGAGGATGAATCCGATCACGCTAAAGGCCATCAACATGCCGCGCTCCACGGTGTTGTAGCTGAACGTCTCATAGCGCGTGTCGAAATGAAGATCGCTCAACGGTTCTAAGGCGAACTGTGTGTTATCCGGGTCATCTTTGCCGATGTATTTTTCAGCAAACGCCGGCAGACGGCTTGCTATTTTCGACGGTGTTTCGCCTTCCTTCAATAAAATATAACATTGCTGGTCACTCCAGATGCTGTTCCAGCCCGATTGTTCACGGTCTTTTTTTACGGTGATGTAGGAGAGCATCACATCAAAAGGAAAATCGGTATTGCCGGGATAGTCTTCGGCCACCGCCGCGACTTTATATTCGATGTTTTCAAATTTCAACACTTCACCGATGGCATCTTCTTTGCCGAAATATTTTAATGCCGAACGCTTCGAGATCACAGCGCTGTTCGGTTCGGCCAGTCCTTTCTGGGCGTCTCCGATCAACACGGGCCGGTCGAACATCTGGAAAAACCCAGGTTCGATGATCACCACGCCGCTTCGTTCTTCGTATTTCTTTGGTTCACCCTTCTGTTGCGGTATGGTGATCAACGCGCCCGCACGATACTCCCCGAACATGACGTTCTCAACTTCGGGAAAATCCGTGCGGAATGCATCCGGCAAAACCGTGGGCACGCCCGACGTATATTGCTTGCCATCGTTGCCGTCTGACTCGCTCACGACACGATAAATGCGATCGCGCTTGGCATGAAAGTTATCATAGCTGGACAAGTGCCTCACCAGGAGAAAAAGCACCAAACTGCACGTGATCCCCATGGCCAATCCCGAAATGTTGATGAGGGTGCTGCCCTTGCCCCGGAGCAGGTTTCGGATGGCCGTTTTAAAATAGTTTTTCAGCATAAATTTTTCTCTGGAAATGTTGGAACAACTCAAGACGAGTGCCAGGGTAAAAAAGGCTTAGGATGGGCTCTAATTTAGGTGTTGAACCGCTTAGGTTGTACACAAACGACCCATTTCGTCCGCTATCGAACAGTGTTTTCGAAATTATTCCTGCCCGTTCTACGTTAATGACACTGAATCCTTATTTTTGAGCCATGCTTCAGCAGATCTTGGTCGGTTCGATTTTTTTGGGCGCCGTGGTTTACGTCGGAAGGCTTATCTATAAAAGCTTTCAAGTGAAGTCGGGGTGTGCCACGGGTTGTGGGAAATGTGGCGCCGTGGATTTTGAAAAGATCGAAGCACAGATCAAAAAAGAAGGGCTGTAAAAATTGCGATAGACGACCCGTTAAGCAAAAATCTTTGTTCCCTCCGTACAGTTCTTACAAATCTCAATCTCACTTCTCGAATGCAGCAGCGACGACCGGAAGGCGTTGTATTTTTCGCTATTCCAGATGTCGCGGAACGAGTCTTTCTTCAGGTCGCCCAGCACAAAGTGGGCATCCTTATCGAAGCAGCAGGGCACTACCTTGCCGTCCCAGGTAATGACACAGCTGTGCCACATTTTCCAGCACTCATTGAGCATCTTATTCTTGAGCGCATAGGAACCGTCGCTCATCTTGCGATAGCGTGAGTATTGGTCTTGCTCGGGAATGAGCGGCGAGCCTTGTTTGTAGTTATAGATCTGCGCCGTTTTCAACACCACTTGGTCGACGCCAAGCTTTTCGGCCAGGGCGTATACTTCCGGGATCTGGTGTTCATTGGGTTTTACGACCAGGAATTGAAAGATGACATGGGGGGTCCGGGATTTCAATTCCTTTTTCCAGCGCAAAATGTTTTGTGCGCCTTCCAGCACTTTGTCTAACGAGCCGCCTACGCGGTAATTTTGATAGGTGTCCTGCGAGGTGCCATCGATGGAGATGATGAGCCGGTCAAGGGAAGACTGCACCGTGGCCTTGGCCATATCGTCTTTTAAATAATGTGCATTGGTCGACGTGGCCGTATAGATCCCCTTGCGGGACGCATAGTTCACCATGTCGAGGAACTGCGGATGCAAAAATGGCTCGCCCTGAAAATAGAACGTGAGGTAACTGAGGGTAGGCGCCAATTGATCGATCACGTTGCGAAACAATTCTTCCTGCAACATGCCCGTGGGGCGTGTGAACGAACGCAGACCGCTGGGGCACTCGGGGCAACGCAGGTTGCACGATGTGGTGGGCTCGAACGAGAGGCTGATGGGCAGGCCTTGGATGGAAGGCTTCCCGGTGAAGGTCGAGGTGTGAAAGCTGGTATAGATGCGCGCCGCATTCAGCGCCCGGCCGAACGAGCTTTTGGCCATCATATTCACGCTATCGCGGAAATTAACCTTCATGCACCCTGCGTTGATTCGGCAGCAAGGTAAGGATAAATTGCCGCCCCTGCCCATTCCCCACCCGGTGTAAGCGTGCCTTTCTTCAGGATCTCTTCCGTCTGAGCCTATCAAAAAGTTCAGGCAGGTTTATATCTTGCAAAGGTTTATTTCACAGCTCATGAAAAAATGTATTGGGGCCTGCATCCTGTTTTTCGCCTTCATGGGCGCCTATGCCCAAGCGTTATCCGACCGCGCCACGATCTCCGTGATCACCTGCGGACCTTTCCAGGGAGAATTGTATTCGGCCTTCGGACACAACGCCATTCGCGTGTATGACCCCGACCAGAACATCGACGCCGTCTTCAACTATGGCGTATTCGACTTCGACCAACCCCATTTCTACCTCAACTTCGCCCGCGGCTATCTCTTTTACAAGCTGGCCGCCTATGACTACCGGCGTTTTCAATCGTCCTACATCTACTACAACCGTTTCCTTCACGCCCAGGAACTGAATCTCACTCCCGAGCAGAAACAGAAATTGTTCGACTACCTGATGTGGAATCGGAAACCCGAAAACGAAACTTACCGCTACGACTATTTCTACAACAACTGCGCAACCAAGATCCGCGATGTAGTCGTAACCGCCCTCGGCAAGGACGTTACATTCGATGGCTCCTATATCAAAACCGATTACACCATCCGCCAACTCACCGACCTCTACCTGGGCCATCAGCCTTGGGGCGATCTCGGCATTGACATCTGCCTGGGTCTTCCCATGGATAAAAAGGCCTCGCCTTATGAATACATGTTCCTGCCCGACTACATCGAGTCGGGATTTGATCACGCGACCATACAACAAAACGGCACTACGGTTCCCCTGGTAAAAGCCAAGGTCAACGTATACGACGCGCGCCCCGAAGAAATACCGGGCGGCTTGCCACATCCCCTCTACGTGTTTGGAACGCTTGCCTTACTCTGCATCGCGATCACCGCATGGGATTTCAAAAGAGGAAAACCGTCCACTTGGCTGGACGGCACACTCCTCACCGTGACAGGTCTTTTGGGGTTCCTCCTTTTCTTTTTATGGTTCTTCACCGACCATCAGGCGGCAGCAAAAAATTTCAACTTGCTTTGGGCACTACCCTCCAATCTGGTCGCAGCCATTGCGCTCTTCCGCCGGCCGATGTGGCTGAAGAAATATTTTCTCGGCTTGGCTATACTCAGCGCGCTGCTGTTGCTTACCTGGCCCATATTGCCTCAACAACTTCATACATCGCTGATCCCGATCGTCATCGCTATTCTGATACGCGCGTTCACACAATACAAGCTTTGGAAAAAATAAACCCCGGGGTTCGCCCAGGGTCTTTGATAAAGGATCTCGTTCGTGTGGCTCAAATTTCAGAACCATCATGCTTAAAGATGGATCGGGCGATTCGCCGTAGCCGCAAGACACGCTTCTTTCACGGCTTCCATATAGGTCGGGTGAGCATGCGACATTCTTGAAACGTCCTCCGCAGATGCGCGGAACTCCATCGCCGTAACACCGGCGGCGATCATATCGGCAGCCCGCGCGCCGATGATGTGAACGCCAAGGATCTCGTCGGTTTGTTTATCGGCGAGGATCTTTACAAAACCATCGGTGTCCATGCTGGCGCGTGCTCTTCCCAAGGCTTTGTAAGGGAAGTTGCCCACCTTATAGGCCTTGCCATCGGTTTTCAATTGTTCTTCGGTATAGCCTACGCTGGCCACTTCCGGCCAGGTGTATACCACGCCGGGAATGAGCAGGTAATGCACGTGAGGCTTTTGTCCCGCAAATTGTTCTGCTACAAACGTCCCCTCCTCCTCGGCTTTGTGCGCGAGCATGGCGCCACGCACCACATCCCCGATTGCATAGATATTGTCGACCTTGGTTTTCAAATGCTCGTCTACCGGAATTTGACCTTTCACGGTTTCGATACCAACCTTATCCAACCCAAGTCCGTCGGTGTAGGGTCTTCTGCCGATGCTCACCAAACAGTAGTCGCCTTTCAGTTCGATGGTTTTTCCGTCTTTGGCCTCGGCTTTCACCACCACTTCATTGCCTGTGTTCTGGACCGACGTCACTTTGTGACCGAGGAAAAAATCCATGCCCAGTTTCTTGGTCACTTTCAAAAGCTCTTTGCCCAATGAACCGTCCATCGTGGGGATAAGACTGTCGAGGAACTCGACTACCGTTACTTTGGATCCCAAACGCGCGTACACTGAGCCAAGCTCCATGCCGATCACGCCGCCACCAATGACAATGAAATGCTTCGGTACTTCCTTCAGTTCCAGTGCTTCCGTGCTGGAGATGATCCTCTTTTTGTCGAATGGCGCAAAGGGAAGGGGTGTAGGCTTGGAGCCGGTGGCGATGATCACGCGCTCGGTCGTGATGGTCGTTTCCTTGCCGTCTTTTGCCGTTACCTTGATCGTATTTTTATCGACAAACGATCCTACGCCGGTCAGTACGTCGATCTTATTTTTCTTCATCAGGAAAGCGATGCCGTCTACGTTGGCCTTCACCACGCCGCTTTTCCGTTTGATCATTTGGGTGATGTTCACCTTCGGTGCAGGAATGTCGATCCCATGCTCGGCAAAATGTTCCTTGGCGGTGATGAAATGCTCTGAAGAATCCAGCAAAGCTTTGGAGGGAATACAGCCTACGTTGAGGCAGGTGCCGCCCAGGGTATCGTATTTTTCGATGATGGCGGTTTTAAAACCGAGTTGTGCACAACGAATGGCTGCTACGTAACCACCAGGTCCCGAGCCAATAACTGCGACATTGTATTGCATAAGATCTTAATTGTTATTTTCTAAAAGTTTATAAACGATGCGAATCGATGCTCCTACGGTGGCAACATTATTATATGGCGTGTCCTTTTTTGTGCCCATATAGCCAACGCCGGGTATCAAATAGACGGGAAAATTGTCCTCGTCGTATGCCGTCACAACATAACTGAACCGAGCCTGAAAATTAACGGAAAATCTCGAGTTCCCTATTGGCAGCCGGTAGCCGGGCTGTACTTCAAGGGCAACCAAACGGCTGGACTGCTCCAGCGTCCTGAACGTATCGCCGTAATAATTTCCCTCATCGCGGAACCGAACCTTGAACCGCTCGGTAAAGTCCGAATACACGACATCGGCCAGGAGATAAAATTGTCTGAATGGCCCGGGATGTTTGAGGATCATTCCGCCAGCACCCAGGCGAAGGTAGTGCCCTTGGTTGAAATAGGTAGAATTTTGGTAGAGCGTATCCTTTTTCACATTGGCAAACCCCACGGCCATATCAATCATGATGCCGTTTTTCGACGTGTAGATCAGTGAAGGTTCCAGCACATAGCCGCTGTTGTAAAAAATCGGCATGGTCTTCAATACGTCGAATCCTACGGAAAGTCCAGCAGGCGATTGACCAAGTGCCGTGTGGCTAACGATCGCCAACATCACGATAACGGATAGGTGTCTAGTCATTGATATAAACGGTTATTTGACTAGAACTCGAGGACTGCAATGCGACATTTGAAAACGTTGTGGGCTTGCCCACCTGGCAATTGTCGACATCCAAATAAAAACCACACTCCTTCGACTGCAGTTTGGGGGTTAATTCATACTGAATGCTAAGCGTATCCCTTCGGGTGTCATTTTGAAATATCAGAATTGTCTTGTTCTGCTTTCTGGTCAGGGGTAGCCCTGCATGGAGGTCGTAGATTGGAATTTCCTTCCCGGGTTGTTCGCCATCCATTCCATATACCGATGTGTACTGGCGATCGTTGGCGAAATAGACAAAGGCCACAAACGGGTCCTCCGAAAAGCACGAGCGCCTGCACCCGGAAAAAGTAAGCAGGTATGACAAAAAAACAACACTCAGTAAGATACTGACGATCCTCATTCTCATACCTGCTTCTTATCTGATAGACAACTTAAATCAATTAAACACCGAGGATCAATCTTCCCGGGTCTTCCATCATCTCCTTCACCCGCACCAGGAAGCTCACCGACTCGCGACCGTCTACAATGCGGTGGTCATACGATAAGGCTACATACATGATCGGGCGGATCACGATCTCACCGTTCTTCACCACCGGGCGCTCCACGATGTTGTGCATACCTAAGATCGCCGATTGCGGCGGGTTCAGGATGGGCGTTGAAAGCATAGAGCCAAACACACCGCCGTTGGTGATCGAGAAGGTTCCCCCCGTCATTTCCTCGATGGAAAGTTTTCCGTCACGGCCTTTCGTGGCCAGGCGCACCACTTCGCTCTCGATCTGGTTGAAGCTAAGGGCTTCCGCATTGCGGATCACCGGCACCACCAAACCTCTCGGCGTAGACACCGCGATGGATACATCGCAGTAGTCATGATAAATGATCTCGTCGCCGTTGATCGACGCGTTCACTGCGGGGAACTCTTTCAAGGCGGCACACACGGCCTTGGTGAAGAAGGACATGAAGCCCAGGCCGACACCATATTTTTCCTTGAATTGATCTTTGTACTTCGAACGCAAGTCCATGACCGGCTTCATGTCCACCTCGTTGAACGTGGTCAGCATGGCGGTTTCATTTTTCACCGATACCAATCGCTTGGCGATGGTCTTGCGCAGTGATGTCATTTTTTCGTTGCGCACATTGCGTCCTCCACCGGAAGCAATCACCGGCGGGGCCAATGGCGCTTTGGTCTCTGCGGGCTTTCCTGCCGTGGCCGCAGGGGCCTGGGCTTTCTGAGCATTTTGCGCGTCGGTCTGTGTGATTCTTCCGCCTACACCGGTTCCGGAAACCTGGTTGGCTGGAATACCTTTTTCATCCAGGATCTTTGCCGCCGTGGGCGAAGGATGACCGGCAGCATACGTTTTGTCGCCCGCTACCGCAGCAGTAGCCACGGCAGGTTGTGTTGCTGCTGCCCCATTCGAAGCGGCTGCACCGTCGGTGATCTCAATTCTGCAAATGAGACCGCCTATGGGGAGCGTTGTCTTTTCCTTGGCTACGATGCGCAGGATGCCCGTGGCTTCAGCAGGCAATTCAAAAGTGGCTTTGTCGGATTCCACTTCGGCAATGACTTCGTCCAACTTCACCAGGTCGCCGTCTTTTTTCAGCCAGGTCGAAATGGTCACCTCCGTGATGGACTCGCCCACGGTGGGCACTTTCATTTCTTTCACACCGCCGGCTTTCTTGGGTTCGGCTGGTGCCTGGGCTGCAGGCGCTGCTGCCGGTGGGGCCGCAGGTTGTGCTGGTGCAGGACTTGCTGCCGTGGCGCCCGAAGGTTCCACTTCGCAGAGGAGGCCGCCGATGGGAACCGTCTCGCCTTGTTGTTTGATGATCTTCAATACCCCGGCACTGGGCGCCGTGAGCTCGAAGGTTGCTTTATCCGACTCCAGTTCGGCAATCACTTCATCCAACTTCACCACATCGCCGTCTTTTTTAAGCCAGTTCGCGATGGTCACTTCCGTGATGGACTCGCCGACTGTGGGCACTTTTATTTGAATAGCCATTCCCTTTTGATTTTTTTATTTGAACGATATGTTTTTTTGACGGCCAAGGCCGTGACATGTTTCTGGTTTAGATCTCGAATGCTTTGTTCGCCAATTTCTCTTGTTCCACTTTATGAACTTTAGAGAAACCGGTTGCCGGCGATGCGCTGGCCTTGCGCGATACCACTTCAAACTCCTGCTTCGGCATCATCCGGAGGATGAACGAATAGGCACCCATGTTGGCAGGTTCTTCCTGTGCCCATACCACCTTGGCGTCCTTGTATTTCTTCAGGACAGCTTTCAGTTGTTTCTCAGGGAAAGGATACAGTTGCTCGATGCGCACGATGGCCGTGTCTTTTGCTTTGCGCTTCTGCTGTACTTCGGCCAGGTCATAATAGAGCTTGCCCGAGCAAAGAATAACGCGCTTCACATCTTTCGCCGGTACGCCCGTAGGATCATCCAGCACTTCACTGAAGCTGCCCGACGTGAATTCCTTCATCGGTGAAATAACGGCGGGATGTCTCAACAACGACTTGGGTGAGAACACTACGCAGGGTTTACGGAATTGCCACGTCACTTGTCTTCTCAGCAAGTGGAAGAAGTTCGACGGCGTGGTAGGATTCGACACGATCATGTTGTACTCCGCGGCCAACTGCAGGAACCGCTCCGGGCGACAGCTGGAGTGCTCAGGTCCCTGACCTTCGTAGCCGTGCGGCAGCAACATCACGAGACCGTTCATCCGTTGCCACTTCGATTCGGCAGAAGAAAGGAACTGATCGATGATCACTTGCGCACCGTTCACGAAGTCACCAAATTGTGCTTCCCATAACACCAATGCACTGGGTGAAGACATGGCATAACCATACTCAAATCCCAACACACCAAATTCAGACAACAACGAGTTGTAGATCTTGAATTTCGTCTGGGTCTTGTCGATGTTGTCGAGGCCGCAATACGGCTCGTTTGTATTCGCGTCGAAGAAATAGGCGTGACGGTGCGAGAACGTGCCGCGGCGAACATCCTGACCCGACATACGCACCGGCGTCTTCTCGGTCAGCAACGAGCCGTAGGCTAACAATTCTGCTTCAGCCCAGCCCAGCACTTTCGTTTCAAAGAAAGCCGCCTGACGGTCCTTCAACAGTTTTTCGATTTGTTTCAACGGCTTGAAGCCTTCGGGGATCGTCGCCAGCGCTTTGCCAACTTTCTCGATCACACTTTCCTTAACACCGGTTTCGGGGGATTTATCAAAATCTTCCGGGGTTGCCCAACGCATTTGTTCCCACTCCGCTTCGATCTTCTGAGGCTTGTAGGGAAGCGGCTTCTGTTTCACTTCATTCAACCGGTCTTGCAACTGGTTTCTGAAATTCTTGTCCATCTCATCCGCCAACGCCGCATCCACATCGCCACGCTCTACCAATTTCTTTACGTAGATCTCGCGGGGATTCTCGTGCTTGGCGATGATGTTGTATAATTTCGGTTGCGTGAACTTGGGCTCATCGCTCTCGTTGTGACCGTGACGACGGTAGCACAACAAGTCAATAAAAATATCTTGTCCGAATTTCTGACGGTATTCCACCGCGAGTTTCGCTGCAAAGCTCACCGCTTCTGCATCGTCACCATTCACGTGCAGCACGGGGGCGTCTACGATCTTGGCCAGGTCTGTACAGTAAATGCTGGTACGGGCATCGTCATAGTCGGTCGTGAAACCAACTTGGTTGTTGATCACGAAGTGGATCGTTCCACCGGTGGTGTAGCCGGGCAAGCCCGACATTTGCAACAGCTCGTACACAATGCCTTGTCCGGCCACGGCGGCGTCGCCGTGGATGAGGATGGCCATGCCTTTGGAAAGGTCTCCTTTGTATTCGTCGTCGATCTGGCCACGGGTGTAGCCAATCACCAACGGGTCAACCGCTTCCAGGTGGGAAGGGTTGGGTGTTAATTTCAGATAGATCTTCTTGCCGGAAGGCGTGTTGATGTGGCTTGAATAGCCCAGGTGATATTTGACGTCGCCGTCGCCCATGGTTTGCTCGGGGCTGACGTTGCCTTCAAACTCGGTGAAGATCTGTTCGTAGGTTTTGCCGAGGATGTTCGACAACACGTTCAGACGGCCGCGGTGGGCCATGCCGATCACCACTTCCTTCACATCCAGCTCTGCCGCTTTGTTGATGATGGTTTGCAGGGCGGGGATGGTGTTTTCGCCACCTTCCAGGGAGAAGCGTTTTTGTCCCAGGAATTTCGTGTGCAAGAAGTTTTCGAACACCACCGCTTCATTGAGCTTGGTGAGGATACTTTTCTTTTCGTCGATGCTGGGATTATAGGTGTAGTATTGTTGTTCGCATTTCTGGAAGAACCACGAGCGCACTTCGTCGTTGCGGATGAAGTTGTATTCAAAACCGATCGGGCCGAGGTATACGGCCTTCAGTTTTTCGATGATCTTGCGCAGGGTGGCGCGGCCCATGCCGATTTCGGCGCCCACGTCAAACTCGGTGTCCAGGTCGGCATCGGTGAGGCCCACGTTGGTGTGGTCGAAGTTCACCTGGTGGTTTCTGCGTTCGCGAACGGGGTTGGTTTTGGATTTCAGGTGACCGAACGAGCGGTACACGAAGATCAGGTTTCGTACCTGCGTTTCCTTTAAGGAGAGGGAATCGTCGCCTCCTTTGGGACCGTGGCCGTTTTCGCCATAGCGCTGATTGGAGAAGTCGTATCCCTCAAAAAACTTCTGCCAGGTTAAATCGACGCTGCTAGGGTCCTTTTTGTAATTTTGGTAGAGTTGGTCCAGATAACCAACGTCTGCATTGCTGATGTATGAATAATTATCCATGATTATTTTTGAAAGCCAACAAATGTAGAGAAGTGCCATAAGATTAAAAAATTGAATAATCGCGTAAACGAATACTTAACTATTTTCCTTCCTTTCAACCCCATTAGGCGCCGATCATTGCCAAAACGGAAAAAAAACTTAACTTTGCGGTCTTTAAAAAAAATACAGGACGAGTTCCACTATTTTAAACTGACACAGTAATGGTTAAAATCAGATTGGCCCGCAGAGGCCGCAAGAAACTGGCGATGTACGATGTAGTCGTAGCCGATGCCAGAGCACCACGCGATGGTCGCTTCATTGAAAAGATCGGGACTTACAATCCCCTCACCACTCCCGCTTCCATTGACCTGAATGATGAAAAAGCATTCAAATGGTTGATGAATGGCGCTCAGCCTTCCGACACGGTGAAAGCCATGCTTTCCTACCGTGGCATCATGCTGAAAAAACACCTCCAAATCGGTGTCATCAAAGGTGCGATCACCCAAGAGCAAGCCGATGCGAAATTGGCCGACTGGCTGAAGAGCAAGGAAGCTAAGATCGAAGCCAAGAGAACTAAAGTTTCCGCTTCCAAGGAAGAAAGTGCGAAAGCCCGCAAGGCTGCCGAAACCAAGATCCGCGAAGCCCGCGCTGAAGCGATCCGCCAAAAGGCGAAGGTTGCCGAAGAAGCTGCTGCTGCCGCCGCCGCACAACCTGCTGCTGCCGCTGCCGAAAACGAAGCTCCGGCCGCAGAAGCTACCGAACAAGCTTAATTTTAAATTGATCATTCCAAATGCCAATGTGTTCCCACGCATTGGCATTTTTATTTCCCCACCATGGACATCGAAGAATGCTTTAAGATCGGCTTCATCCTGAAACCCCACGGCCTGAAAGGCGAGGTGACGGTTTCGCTGGACGACGAAGCTCCCGAAAATCTCGCGGAGCTGAAAGCCCTCTTTGTGGAGAAGGACAACCGCCTGGTACCCTATTTTGTACAAACCGCCTCGGTGCACCAGGCAAAGGCCCTTATCAAATTCGAGGACGTCGACACGGTGGAGGAGGCTGGCAAAATTGCCAAACGCGCGCTCTATGTTCAAAAGTCGCTGCGCCCGAAGTCGGCGCGGGGTGAGTTTTATAGCGACGAGATCATTGGCTTTGAGGTTTGGGATGAAGAAACCGGCTTGCTGGGCAAGGTCGCCGAAGTGCAGCCGGGTGCCAATCCGCTTATCGTGGTCGATCGGGAACTGGGCGAGGTGCTGATTCCTGTGAACGGTCCCTTCATCGCGAGCATTAACAAGGGCAAAAAGCGCATCACCGTGAATCTTCCGGAAGGATTTTTGGATATTTGACCATGCACATCGACATCCTCACGTGTCTTCCCAAGCTCATTGAAAGCCCGTTCTCGGACTCGATCCTGAAACGCGCCCAGGCCAAGGGGTTGGTCACGGTCAACATCATCGACCTGCGCCAATACGCTACCAACAAACACCGGACAACCGACGACTACGCGTTTGGCGGCGGTGCCGGCATGGTGATGATGATCGAACCCATCGACAACTGCCTGACCGAACTCAAGTCCCAACGAACCTACGACGACATTATTTATATGAGCCCCGACGGCCAGCGCCTGTCGCAGCCCCTGGCCAATGAACTGAGCCTGAAAAAGAACCTCATTTTGCTCTGTGGTCATTATAAGGGGGTGGACGAGCGGGTGCGGGAACACCTGATCACCCGCGAGATCAGCATTGGCGACTACGTTCTTTCCGGCGGCGAGCTGGCCGCGGCCGTGGTGGCCGATGCGGTGGTCCGGCTCATCCCCGGCGTGTTGTCGGACGAGACCTCGGCGCTGAGCGATTCCTTCCAGGACAACCTGATTGCGCCCCCGGTCTATACCCGGCCGGCAGAGTACAAAGGCTGGAAGGTCCCGGACGTGCTTTTGTCGGGACACCAGGCCCGGATCGAGGAGTGGCGGCACGACCAGGCCCTGGAGCGGACGCAAAAAAGACGGCCAGAATTGCTTCAAAAGCCTTAAAATCCATTTTTTACAAACATTCTATATCCCAGTTTCCTAAGTTTCAATTCTTTCCCTACATTTGCAGTCCATTTTCAAAACCATCGTGTTATGGCAGATCTGATTAAACTCGTCGAGCAAGAATTTGCGAAAGTCCGTGAGACACAACCCAGCTTCAAGCCTGGTGATACTGTGAACGTTCACGTAAAAATAAAAGAAGGTAACAAGGAGCGCATCCAGCAGTTCCAGGGCACGGTGATCCAACGCCGCGGCACCAACAGCAACGGCGAGACATTCACCGTTCGCAAGATCTCCAACGGTGTAGGCGTGGAGCGTATCTTCCCCATCGTTTCTCCCTCTATCGACAAGATCGAAGTATTGAAAGAAGGTAAAGTACGTCGTGCAAAACTGTACTACCTGAAAGGCAAGCAAGGCAAGGCTGCCCGCATCAAAGAGAAGATCTAATACATCCGAAAATAGTAAGAAGCCATTCCCATCCGGAGTGGCTTTTTTTGTTTTACGGGTTTATCCTGAGGGGCTGCTGAACACGTTTGAAATGGGCCAAAAACCCCCAAATCAGCTCAAATTAGCATCCTATTAAATAATTAATAACTTTGTCCCCTCGCATAAAAAACCAACTATGGCTAGAAACATCGCTGACCTACTCGGTAAGGACGCAGACTACCTGCTGAAACACCAAAGTAAAACCATCTCTAAGGATCAACTCCAGGTTCCCAGCCCGGATTTCGTTGACAAAGTCTTTGCTCAATCCAACCGCAGCATCCCCGTGTTGCGCAACTTACAAGCATTATACGGAACCGGCCGTTTGGCCAACACAGGCTTCGTTTCCATTCTTCCTATCGACCAGGGCATCGAACACAGCGCGGGTGCGTCTTTCGCGAAGAATCCCATTTATTTCGATCCTGAAAATATTGTGAAGCTCGCCATCGAAGGCGGCTGCAACGGTGTGGCCACTACGTTTGGCGCACTGGCCATGGTGGCTAGAAAATATGCCCATAAGATTCCTTTGATCGTGAAGATCAACCATAACGAATTGCTCACTTACCCCAACAAGGCCGACCAGATCATGTTCGGTTCCATTGAGGACGCCTGGAACATGGGCGCTGCGGCGGTAGGAGCCACGATCTACTTCGGCTCTGATAATGCTACCCGCCAGATCATTGAAGTGTCTAAAGCTTTTGAGCGCGCTCACCAGCTTGGTATGGCCACTATTCTCTGGTGCTACACCCGTAACAACGCCTTCAAAAAAGACGGTGTTGACTATCACGTATCGGCCGACCTTACCGGCCAGGCCAACCACCTTGGCGTGACCATCCAGGCCGACATCATCAAGCAAAAGCTTGCGGAAACCAACGGCGGCTACAAAATGCTGAACACCGGCGGAAGCAGCTATGGCAAACTGGACGAAAGAATCTATACGGAGCTCACATCCGATCACCCGATCGACCTGTGCCGCTACCAAGTGTTAAATTGCTACAACGGCCGCGCCGGCTTGATCAGCTCCGGTGGCGAGTCCAAGGGGGCAAGCGATCTGGCCGATGCTGTGCGCACGGCCGTGATCAACAAGCGTGCCGGTGGCACCGGGTTGATCTCGGGTCGCAAGGCTTTCCAACGCCCCATGAAAGAAGGCGTGGAGATCCTGAACGCCATCCAGGATATTTACCTCGATAAATCGATCGATTTAGCTTAACGAAATTGTAATTTCAGCCGATGAACCTCACCCGTTCATCGGCTTTCTTTTTTACTAAATTTTTTAACTATGTCTTGGTTCAAACGCAGCGATAAAGGAATACTCACTCCCACCGAATCCAAACGCGAAGTGCCCGACGGCCTCTGGTTCAAGTCGCCCGCCGGCAAAATTGTTCACACGCGCGAGTTGAAGAACAACGCCTATGTGGTGCCCGATGAAGACTTTCACGTGCGCATTGGCTCGGAAGAATATTTCGAAGTGCTGTTTGACGAAGGCAAATACACCGAGTTGGACCCCACCATGGAGTCGGCCGACCCGTTGAAATTCAAAGACACCAAGCCGTATCCGAAGCGCATCAAAGAAAGCCAGGAGAAGTCCCAGCTGAAAGATGCCGTGCGCACGGCCTATGGCAAAATGAATGGCATCGACATCACCATCGGCTGCATGGACTTCAGTTTCATCGGCGGTTCGATGGGTTCGGTTGTGGGCGAGAAAATTGCCCGGGCGATGGACCACAGCCTTCAAACAAAAAAACCGTTCCTCATGATCTCCCGCTCCGGCGGCGCGCGCATGATGGAAGCCGGACTTTCACTGATGCAAATGGCGAAGACATCGGCCAAGATCGCTTTGCTGGATGCTGCCAAAATTCCTTATATCTCCCTGCTGACCGACCCCACTACGGGCGGTGTAACGGCATCGTATGCCATGCTGGGCGATTTCAATATTGCCGAACCCGGCGCGCTCATCGGCTTTGCCGGTCCCCGCGTGATCCGTGAAACCATTGGCAAGGACCTTCCGAAAGGTTTTCAAAGCGCAGAGTTTGTGTTGGAACATGGCTTTCTCGATTTCATCATCGACCGGCGCAACATGAAAAACCGCCTCTCTACGTTGCTGCGCATGCTGCAGAACTAGGCGTCCGCAGACGAACGGTTTTATCCCCTTCCGTACACCCCTTCTTTTTTCGCACGCGGATTTGTTTCTGCATGGGCTTATTTCCTTGTCTAAGGATGTGGCACATGGATTGACCTTGGTGGTACTTGTAAACTTCTCGCTATGATCAAGAACTACATCAAGGTCGCCCTCCGCAGCCTTATCAAACAAAAAGTGTACACGCTCATCAATGTCCTGGGGCTTTCCGTGGGCATCGCGAGCTGTCTTCTCATCACCATGTTTGTGATCGAGGAGTTTTCGTACGACAAATTTTTGACGGATGCCGATCGCATCTACAAGGTCGTACTGGAGCGAAAGTATCCCAATCACTCCACCAACTATGCTTTCATCCCCCATTCTTATTCCGACGTGATGTCGCGCGACTTTGCAGAAGTGGAAGACGTGGTAAAAGTGAGCGGCCCCATCAACAACGTCGTGGTGAATTATACCGACCGCAAAAACGAAGTGAAGCAGTTTGAAGAAAACTTCGTCATGGCTGCCGACTCCAACTTCTTTTCTTTTTTCAGTTTGAAGCTGGTCAAAGGCG
The DNA here is from genome assembly GCF_003589925.1 of Chryseolinea soli. Taxonomy (NCBI): domain Bacteria; kingdom Pseudomonadati; phylum Bacteroidota; class Cytophagia; order Cytophagales; family Fulvivirgaceae; genus Chryseolinea; species Chryseolinea soli. The sequence goes on from NZ_CP032382.1 coordinate 1,525,800, forward strand.
ATCCAAAAACGGTGTTGACTAAGCTGAACGACATCGTGCTAACACAAGAGACCGCCAACCGCTACTTTGGCCAGGACGACCCCCTGGGAAAAACACTAAAGATCTTCAATCAGGATTTCAATGTCACCGGCATTTGCGAAAACCTGCCGGACAATTCACATTTAAAATTTGATTTCTTATCGAAGTGGAATGATCAGTTCTTTGGCGGCCCAAAGGTGAACTTCATCACTTTCTCGGCACATACCTATATAAAACTCAAACCCGGCGCCAACGCTGCCGCACTGGAAGCAAAATTTCCCAAGATGGTGGACACCTATGCGTCGGCGCAGATCGAACAAGATCTTGGAAAATCATGGGCTGACTACAAGCGCGAGGGCAACGGCTACCGCTACTTCCTTCAACCCCTCACGTCCATTCACCTCGACCCGACAAACCTGGAAGGATCCATGCGCCCAGGGGGAAACCGCAATTATGTGTACTTCCTCATCTGCATCGCCTCGCTCATCCTGGCGATCGCATGCATCAACTTTATGAACCTGGCCACGGCGCGTTCGGCCGAGCGGGCGCGTGAAGTGGGCGTGCGCAAGACAATGGGTTCGTTGAAAGGCCAGCTGGTTTATCAGTTCCTGGTGGAGTCTGTCCTGCTAAGTTTGTTTGCGACGGTGTTGGCGATAGGCTTGGCTCAGCTCGCTCTGCCTTACTTCAATGCCTTGGCGGGAAAACATCTCTCCCTTCCGTTTACACCTGGTATATTGGGGGGCCTATTACTTATCTCGGTGGTGGTAGGTTTTATGGCCGGCAGTTATCCAGCCTTCGCGTTGTCGTCGATCAATCCTATTGTGGTGATGAAAGGTCATTTTGCCAGCCAGGCAAAGGGTTCGTGGTTGAGAAACGGGTTGGTTGTTCTTCAGTTCTTCATTTCCATCGTGCTCATCGTAGGTACCCTCACGGTGGTGAAGCAGATGAACTATATGGAAAACAAATCGCTCGGTTATGACAAAGAGCAAGTGCTGGTCATCGATCGCGCGTTTGCGCTGAACAATAAGGCGCAGACCTTCATCGAAGAGATGAAGCGCGTCCCGGGTGTGGTGAGTGCCGGGGGCACCTTCTCGCTCCTGGGCCGGCAGGGTGATTTCTTCGGGGCACAATTCACGCCCGAAGGCTCGTCGGAAATCCTCACCACAAAAAGCATGGGTATCGACGATGACTTTGCGCAAACCATCGGCTTTGAGTTTGTAGCAGGCCGGGGATATTCTAAAGAAACCAATGACTCTCTTTCTATCATCTTAAATGAAACGGCCGTCAAAACCATGGGACTCTCCGACCCCGTGGGTAAAAAGTTGAAGCAGATCTTGCGCCGTCCGGAAGGAAATGCAGAAGTTGTCTTTACGATCATTGGTGTCATCAAGGATTTCAATTTTCAATCCCTGCGCGATCCTATCACGCCCCTCACGATTCAGAGCGTCGAGAGCTTTGGCGGTGGCGCGGGCTATGTGACGGTACGGCTCAACCAAAGAGATGCCCGTAGCATCGTGAGCGCCGCGGAAGAAAAATGGAAAACCTTGGCGCCGGATCAGCCCTTTAAGTATTTATTCCTCGATCAAAATCTTCATGCTCAATACGCAGCAGAGCAACAGGCCGGCAACGTCTTTGCAGTTTTCTCCGGGTTGGCCATTGTGATTGCTTGTGTGGGATTGTTTGGGTTGGCGGCCTATACCGCGAACTTGCGGACGAAGGAGATTGGTGTACGCAAGGTGATGGGCGCTTCTGTTTTTAGTGTCGTGATCTTGTTGTCGAAAGAGTTTACGAAACTGATTGTGGTGGCCTTCGTGTTGTCGGTGCCATTTTCGTGGTTTATTATGGATCGGTGGCTTGAGGGATTTGCGTTCCGCGTGGATATGGGTGTCGGGGTGTTTTTGCTGGCGGGGGGTATAGCGTTGTTGATCTCATGGATCACGGTGAGCTATCAGTCGATCCGGGCGGCGATTGTTAATCCTATAAAATCTCTTCGAAGCGAATGAGAAAAGGTCAGGGCTAAAGCCCTTTCGATATAAGATGTCAATAACCCTGGCCTAAAGGCCGGGGTTATTTTTTTAGTGATCATCGGAATATCCTTAGCGCCTTTTGTGTTCGCCGAGGCTTTACCGAAGATGAGGCGCTTAAACCTTATGTCCTAGCGACGCAACGTTGCGCTATATTCTTTCACCGTGTCGATGTAGCATTTCACTTTGTCAACTTCGGTGTCGGGATATAAACCGTGACCAAGGTTAGCGATGTGCTTGTGGGGGCCGAAGGCGTTGAGCATTTTTTTGGTTTCGCGTCGCACGTCGTCGAGGGAGCCGTAGAGCGCGCAGGGGTCGAGGTTGCCTTGCAGCACTTTGTTGGGGAGCAGGGCGCGCGATTCGGCGATGCCCATGTTCCAGTCTAACCCTACGACGTCGCAGTTGATGGTGTTCATTTCGGCGCGGGCGAAGAAGGCTCCCTTGGCGAAGACAATTTTGGGAACGTCGTTTCCAAGGGCGTCACAGATTTTTGAGATGTATTTCAGGGAAAATTCAGCGTATTGATCCGGCGATAATATTCCTGCCCAGGAGTCAAAGATCTGTACGATGTCGGCGCCGGCTTTGATCTGGGCCTTCAGGTAGTGGATGGTGCTTTGGGCGATCATGTCCAGCAGGCGGTGTGAGAACGCGGGCTGGGTATAGAGCATTTTTTTTGCCTGGCTAAATGTTTTGCTGCCTTTGCCTTCGATCATATAGGAGAAGATCGTCCACGGAGCACCGGCAAATCCAATCAGCGGCACTTTGCCTTGAAGCTCTTTTTTGGTGAGACGGATAGCGTCCAACACGTACTGGAGTTCTTCGGCTTGCGCGATGTGCAGCGATGCGAGATCGGCTTCCGAGGTGATTCTTTTCGGAAAGACAGGGCCTTTGTTCTCCTCCATTTCATAGTTGAGGCCCATAGCCTCGGGGATGACAAGGATGTCGGAAAAAATGATGGCTGCGTCTACACCGAGGATATCCACGGGCTGTATGGTCACCTCCGTGGCCAGCTCGGGGGTTTTTACAAGGGTTTTAAAGTCTTTCGCGGTTTCCCTTACTTTTCTGTATTCCGGGAGGATGCGGCCGGCCTGGCGCATCAGCCAGATGGGGGTACGGTCGGTGGCAAGTCCTTTGGCGGCAGAAATCAATCTATCATTCATGGGCAGCAGTATAAGGCGGCAAATCTAGCCCACAAAGGGGAGAGTTTACCCTGAAACAACAGAATTTTGTTCGGCAAAAAAAGGCTTTAGATCTACCAGCCTCGGTCGTGCGCACTTAGTTTATCCATCCCGGCGGCATGACGTTCGTGCGGCCGACTTGGTTCTCGCAATTAACACAGGTTTCCGCAATCTGATAGGGATTGAATGGCCTGCGGACGAGCAGCACATCGACATTGCGATCAACATAAAAATATCGCTGCACAACGCTGTTCGCCATAAAATAGCCGAGCACTTGTTCCGTCGGATCGCTGACGTTGAACACATTGCCCTGGATGGTAGCGGGAGATTTATCAAACACACCGCCGGTGTTGTTGAGTTGATCATAAACAGCAGACCAGAATTTGAAGGCCCCCTCGGAGAGGGATTGTTGCTTCACCATGATGTAATACGGATCCTTCGAATCGTAGGGCACATCCGTGATGTGTTGTCTTCTCAAGCGTTTGCCATTGCTCAGGTAATCGGACGTAACAGAAAAACATCCGTCGCAAAATGTGATCCTCCAACAGGGATTGCAGCAGGGATAAGCAAGCCTGCCTCCACCGGGAAGCGCCACGATCTTGCAATAGGGCAGTGTTTCGTAATGCTGCCAGTTCCACCAATAATAATTGTTTGTCTCCGGCGCATCGCTGGTCTCAAGATAGATCGAAAATTTACCCGGCACGTCCGGAGAAGGAAGCGGTTTGAATTCTGCAAACAACGTATCAATTGCCGGCACCGGCGCCATCAGTTCAGGGCGGGATTCATAGCGCGTACCATTTTCCAGCACAATCGTTACATGATAGCTTCTGCCCGGTACACCCTTCGTATCGTCCGCTGTTTTGTAGGTGCCATAGGTAGTTGGCGTCATCTCTTCTTCATACCCTGTATCATCCTGGAGAAACACGCGGGCGTTGTTGGGATAGAGATATGATTTCTGTTTGATATCGGAATAGGGTGGAGTGTAGTTCACGCTGATGAAATGCGGTCCCGGACCATCGGTGATTGCACCACTCACCACCAGCTGCTTTTCTATGACCCGGCGTTCCGGTTCAAAGGGGGTAACACAATTGTTCAGCACCAGCAGAAAGAGGCCGGAAGAAATGGTGATGAACCTTGTCTTTATCTTGGAGATCGTCAGCCTCATAATCAGAACTTAAAATTGTAGGTGATCGATGGTATGATCGTCGCGAAAATCGAAAGCTTATAGGCATCCGACGAAACGATGGCCGATTGTATGCCGTTGGTCTTCGTGAAAATAGAATACGCATTCTTGCGGGCGTACACATTGTAAAGGCTAAACACCCAACTTCCATGGAAGCGTTTGTTTGCCGCGCGCATCGGATCGATGGTCATGGAGAGATCAAGCCGGTGATAGTTCGGTATGACATCCTGGTTGCGATCTATAAAATTGGACACTTGCAGGAAGCCCATGTAATAGCGATTGTAGGCATACGTTGTCGGCCGGCCGGAACTGAACGTGAAATTCGCAGCATAGGTGATCCCTTTTTTATTCGGGCTGTAGTTCAATACCAAATTCAAACTGTGCGGGCGGTTGTAGTTGGCCGGATACCACTTCCCGTTGTTCACTTGTTCGTCGGGGTTTGTGGATTGGATCAGAATCATCGTTTGAGAATAGGTGTAGTTCAGCCACCCCGTGAGCCGGCCCACATTTTTCTTTAATTGAAACTCCAATCCATAGGCTTTGCCTTTTCCTTGCAGGATGACGGTTTCAGGCAACGGCGTCAGCAACAGATCGGCGCCGCCTTTGTAGTCGCTGATGTTTTGAATGTTTTTGGTGTATACTTCTATGGACGCTTCGTATTTGTTTTGAGAAAAATTACGGAAGTATCCCACTGAAAATTGATCGGAGATGATGGGCTTGATATAGGTGTTGCTGAGCTGCCAACGGTCTGTGGGTAGCGATGCCGTTGTGTTTGTGACGCGTTGCAAGTATTGACGCAGGCGGCTATAGCCGAGCTTTATCGAAGATTTTGCTCCCAAACGCAAATTGAATGCGAGCCGTGGTTCAAGGCCGCCATAGCTGGCGATGTGTGCATGTTTGGCGTATTGAATCGTGTCCGTTATATATTTTATGTCGCGCTCGCTTCCCGGCGCATAGGCATACACCGTGGAAGGTCCCGTATTGAAGTAATAAGAATAGCGAAGGCCCGCCTGCATGGTGAGCCATCGTTGCAGGCGCACTTCGTCCGATCCAAACACCGCCATCTCCGTGCCCTGCTCGGATTGCAGCGCAGGCAGGGATAGATCCGTTTCTTCGGATAACGGGATCAGCATTCCGGGGTTGACTTTATATTGCGCCAATTCAATTCCTCCGATGGCCTGATGGGCATTCTTTTGCCACGACAAATCGGACTTCACGGCTTTGTAGGTGATGTCCGATTTAAAATCATAATCATTCGGAACCTCATGACTGGATATAACGGAATTGTACTTGCTGTAGACCAAAGCTGATTTCAAGGACAGGTTGGAAGCAAATTTATGTATCCATCCTAAGGTGGCTGTGTTACTTTTCCAGCGGTAGTCGGTGGCGGGCGGGATATTTCCCGTGGAGATCGAGTCGGAAGGAAGCTTGAATACATCGGTGGAGTTGTAGGCCGTTAAATAGATCCGGTCATCGCCCTTCAAGTATTCCATCCGCCCGGTGATGTCATAGAAATTAGCTTTTGTGTTCCGCAGGCTTGAACTCTTCAGGACCTTAAAAAGATAATCAGAAAACGAAAAGCGCGTACCGATAATGAGCGACAGCCGATCTTTGATGATCGGTGTCTCAAACAAAAAACGGTTGGCCACCAGCCCGATGCCACCCTGGAAACTTCGCTTCGTGGAGGGGCTTCGCACACTGATGTCTAAAACGGACGACGCGCGTCCACCGAACTGGGCCGGGACGCCGCCGCGATACAATGAAATGTCTTTGGCCATGTCGGGGTTGAACACCGAGAACATGCCCATTAAATGTGAAGGATTGAAGATGGGCATGCCATCCAGCAAGATCAGGTTTTGGTCGGAGTTACCCCCGCGAACGTTTATCCCCGAGGTTCCCTCTCCCACCGTGGTGACGCCGGGCAACAGCAACATACTTTTAATGATATCGACTTCCCCGATAAACGCCGGCATCTTTGACAGCGTCTTCATGGTCAACGTGCTCACGCCCATCTCCACACTGGCCACGTTGTGATCCTCGGCTTGTGCGTTCACCACCATTTCATCCAATTGTGTGACGTCCTCTTCCATGACGACATCGAAACGCTGGGATTGATGCAGGGTGAGCTTGACGCGAACAGTTTTATAGCCCGTGAATGAAAACTTTGTCCAATAGGTACCGGAGGGCACAGAAATGGAATACTTTCCAAGGGAGTCAGACACGGTGCCAATATTCAATTGCTCCAGGTATACCGTTACACCGGGCATGGGTTTGTCGCGTTCTGAAATGGTTCCTTTCAGTACCGGGCCTTGAGCGAAGCCCTGCCATTGAACGGCAAGCATGAAGAAAGCCAAACAAAACTTCCAAGGGGAGCTATCGGCTACATAAAACGGTATTCTCATAACCTAAAGGGAGAATGTCAACGCGAAGGATTAAAAAAGGCTGCCCTTGAAGAGCAGCCTTTTTTCAATTTTTATGCTAGCGAATTAGTCCATGTGAACGGTCGTCTTACCCGTGTTTTTACTCACGTTGCCGGTTGCGTTCACAAAATAGAAGTACACATCGTAGTCATCATTGGAGATAAACTTACTGAAAGTTGTTCCTGATGATCCTTCGCTTACGCTGAAGCTTCCAACTTCGCTGGGCTCCTCGCCACTCCAGTCAAATCCAGCATTTACTACGACACCCTTGATGGTAGTCGTGGCTTGTGCGGGAGGGGTGCTACCGGCCGGCACAGCGGCAAAGTAGATTGTTCCGGAAGTTGAGCCTCCAGGATCGCTTGGTCCTGTGCTTGTCGTGGCCGACCACTTGATGTCATTTCCATAATCGTAAGGAGCTCCCAGGGTGATTACCGGTACAGCGGGTTCTCCAAGATCGGCGAGGATGTCGAAAGAAGTACCGGCAAATGCATTGCCAGCCAAATCGGCACCGCCCGTTACATCAATAGTCAAATCGCCGTGCGTAACTTCAGTACCGTCATCCGAATCTTTGTATGTGTAGACATAGTTTGCCGATTTTCCATTGGGAGAAAGGGTCATCTCTGCTTCGTCTACGGCATCCAAATTCTGACCGGACACAGAGATCAACAGGGGCTCTCCGGGATCCAGCGCTTCCTGGAAGTTAAGCGTGATGCTCACGTATTGGTCGCGACCGATACGGCTTCCTGCTGCTGCGTTTGCCAGATTCGCGATGATCGGATCGCCGTCCACCTGAGGCTCGGTGTTATCAACTTCGATCGTCGTCGTCTTCGGTGCTTTTTGAGCCAAACCAGCCGTCGGGCCTGTGCCACCATTTACAGCACCGGCCACGGTAATGGACACGGGTCCGGTATAACCGGCGCCAGCGGTATAGATCGCATAGAATTTAGTACCGGAATCATCGTCAGGATCTGCTACTACAGGGCTCAACGTACCCACGCTTCCCGGAGCCAGCACAGCCGTAGGAGCCGTACCGATTTCCGACGCATAGGTAATGTTCAGCGTATCTTTCGCAGCAGCCATCAACGGAGTGCCTACGCGCAAAGCGAACTTCGGCGAGGGATAGAACCCGTTGATGTCGTCATGACAATACAGCAATGTTTGCGCCGGGTAAAAAATACCGCTTTGATACAAACCACTGTTTACGACCGACGTGGAGAACACGATTGTTCCGTTCGTCAGGAGCAGGTCCGATTCGATGTTTAAGAGATCATCATCCTCTACTGTAGGATTTCCCACCCCTGTAAGGATGGCAGAAAGTTGGATGGACAAAGACCCTGTCGGGTTAGCGCCACCGGTTGATGTTAACGATGAACCGGGGAATGTTGCGACTTTAGCACGTGTATCTACCAGGAACTCGCCGGCATTGTTCGGGTCGGGCTTTTGATAGTGTGCATACACCTGGATCTCTTGCAGCGACGTAGGGTCTTCGGAAAGGTATTCAACATCCATTACGAAGGTTTCGTTGCCGACGATCTTATTCTGGAAGAACGTATTGGAGCAGCCGTTGTCGTTCAGTGCATCGAACGAGTCTCCGCGGAGTGCCAGGATCGACCCTTTGGTTTGTTCCTTCAGGCGAAACGGATCCAGAGAGTCATCCGCGCATGCCGCCAAACACGCGATGCCGATGAACAGCGATAATTTATTTATAGTTGATTTCATAGTTCGGTTCGTTTATTTAAGGTCATCGGGATTTTTGTCCCAGAAAACTTTCACTGATCCATCTGTTTTCTGCGTTACCGAACCGTTGAGGTTGGCATAGATTGCAGGATATATAAGCGACATCGCAAACTTTCCACCGTTGAGGGCCAGCATGGGCTGAATGTTCTTCGGCGAGCTCGTTCTGCGATAGAGGTTATAGGCCTCGATACCGTTTCCAAAGAGCGCGAGATAGTACTCCTTCATCACCACATCGAGTTTATCGGACGATGCGTCATAGAGGTTACCCACAAAAATGGTGTAGCTCAAGGTTGGCGTTACCAATGATTCGGGAACGGTTTGACCCAGGGAAGCTCCCATAGCCTTCACACGATTGATCGACTTGGTGATACCTTGGATCATATGTTCCTTAGCGTCATCGGGCGTGCCGATACCCAGACGAAGGGCTGCTTCAGCTTTTATGAAATCGATGTGGAAGGACATGACAATCGGTTCGATTCCCTTTCCATTTCCACCCATGCCTTGTACTACGGGTTGTGTAAATTCAGCGCCAACACCGTCGCCCGGCAGGTCATCGTCGGGATTCGATGTATAGTTTATGTTGGTGTCTACCAATCCACCGGCGGGGTATACGCCCACTACGGTCTTCACTGTTCCATCGGGAGGCGTTCCACTGGCATCGCCATGATCGCGTCCGAAGAAGCCGGGCTCAAATACGCAGAAAGGTGTTTCGGATCCATAGTGAAGGGGCTTGGGATTCAACACGCAAGGAACAGATTCTCCATCGATCGACAGCGCTTCATCAATCGATCCAACCTGGCGGAAGAAATAATATCTCCAGCGGGGGTCTTCAATTCCTTTTCCGTCGTAAGCTTCCTTCAGATAGTAGTTTCCGACATAACCTGTGCCGTTACCTTCGGCCGGCGTATAGAACTGACGATACTGAGGATGGCGGGAACGGGCAGGAATGTCTGCTGTTCCGTATTTGTAGGTGAATTCTTCAGCATCCGTATCGATGAGATCGTCGTCTGCCAACAAGGCTGCGATCGCAGTTGTCGCTTCTGCTTTGCGGGCAGGATCGGTAGAAATGTTCATCCAGGCTTTCAGTTTTAATGAATTGGCCAGTGTGATCCATTTGTCTGTGTCGCCGCCGTAATAGATATCCCTGTCCAGGCCGTGACCACTTGCTGCCAAATCTGTTTGGGCTTCATCCAGGAGCGCGATAGCTTCTGAATAGATCTGCGATCCGGGGTCTGCTTTCGGGTTAAATACGCCGGTAGTTCCCTGCAGCGCTTCGGTCTTCGGAACATCGCCAAAGACATCCACAAGCGTTATGTAGATGTAGGCTTTCAGGACCTTGGCGGAACCCGAATGCACTACAAAGTTCCCATCTTTTGCCATGGGAAGCAGGGTTTCGATGTTAATCAAAACATCTTGGTAAGCACGCGTCCACATCTGATCGAAATTCTGAGAGATCAGTGCTCTTTCATAGGTAGAACCACTGATCATCGCCATCATCCGCACCACCTGGTTAACGCCTACGTTCGTTCCCGTAACACCCGAAATATCATTACCGGATACCAGGGAATAGAACGCCGCGAAATCCAATTGGATCTTATTCATCAACAGATCGACGTTGGCCTGGCTGGTTGACGCCTCATTCGGGTTATCCAGATCTCTGTCCATGTTACAAGACATGGCGAACAGGACCAGGGTTAGAGTGAAAATTTTATATATCTTTTTCATTGTCGTCGCTTATAAAGTTATCCGAAGGTTAACACCATAACGTCTGGCCGAAGGACCTCCCAGGAAGTCGAAGCCTGCACCATTGCCCACACCAAAAGCCGTTCTGTCGAAGTCAGCTCTGGAGTATTTCGGTGCATTGATCGCACGGAACCAGAGGTTGCTGCCCAGGAAGGAAATGTTGATTCCCCGTACGCCCAACTTCGTGGTGACGGACGAAGGAAGCGAGTAGCCTAATTTAACTTCTCTCAAGCGTATGCGCGTCGCATCAAAAACACCTCTGTCGTTGGCTGATCCACCGATGATGGAGTTTCCAAAGAACATACCGGAAGTGGTTACCGGAAGATCGTTAGGCGTTCCGTCCGACTGCTTCACGCCGGGAAGAATGAGGGGAAGACCGGGATTGAAGGCCTCCAGATCTTTGGCCACACCGCGACCCACCATGGTAGCGGCGGTGTAGGAATAAACCTGACCACCGTTCACATAATCCCACTGGAATCCAAAGTTGATGCCTTTGTAATTCATGTCACTGATCAACGATCCCAACCATTTCGGGTTCGGGTTGGCAATGACCTTAATGTCATTGGAGATTACCCAGTTGCCGTTTTCGTCAACGAGGTACTCACCTTTGTCATTTCTCACCGTATAGTTACCCTGGATTACGTTGAAAGGTTGTCCTTCAATGGCGAAGTTACCCAGGTTGGTAAAGCCACCGATGAGGATTTCTTTTGATCCTTCAGGCAAGCTCTCCACTTTGGAAATGTTCTTGGTGTAGTTCACACGAACATCCCAATGGAAATCTCCTTTGCGGAAAGGGCTGATCGTCAAACCGAGTTCAACACCCTTGTTGCGGATAGAGCCCGCGTTGATCAACGTGGTTTGATAACCGGTTGAAGGGTCGAGCGAGCGATTCAGGATCTGATCTTTTGCTTGTCTGTTATAATAAGAGAGATCGACCTTTGCCAGGTTGTCCAGCAATTGGGCTTCCAATCCGAATTCAATTTCCGTCAGCAATTCAGGCTTCAGGTTCTTGTTGGCCAGAACCGTAGGAATTCCTTGCGTAGAAACTACGCCCTGAACGTCTTGGGAAGCCTGGGCGTTGATGGCCAGGTAGGGGCGTGTGTTATACGGTTCGGGGAAGTTTGCCGAAGTACCGTAGGCGGCTCTTAATTTCAGGAATTCCAAAACTCCGGAAGCGAAGTCGGGGAAGGCCGTCGTAGGGATGAACGACAAGCTGGCACCGGGATAGAACAAAGAGCGGTTTGCTTTTTCAAGCGTGGTCGACCAATCGTTCCGGCCGGTCAGGTTCACATACAAAAAGTCTTTGTAACCCAAGCCCATGTCGAAGTAGGCACCGGCCCAGGTTCTGCGCATGGTGCGGTTCAGGTTATTACCTCTGAAGTCGCGTGACGTCGTGTTGGAGAAGTTACGGTGCTCGATCAAGCCATACACCACTTGTCCGGAGCTTTCCAAACCGGACTGGTCGTTGGTATCGGTACGTGCGTTGAAACCTACCACACCGGTCAAATCAAGATCGGTGGCGATCTCTTTGTTGAGGCTCAACATGAAGGTGTGATCCACGATCGTATTGAGGAAGTTGACCGAACGATAGAGACCATTTGACAAAAGTTGTGCTTCGGTAGGATAACCCACCGAACCCTTGTTCAGCCAATAGGTCTGTTTTTCGGAGTATGTATCCAAGCCCAAACGGTAGCTTGCTTTCAACCAGCTGGCGAGCTCATAGTTCAAGCTCACATTGGCAAAGAAGCGGTTTGTCTTCGAAGTTTGCTGCGCGTTAGACAGCAACCAGCGGGGGTTGGTAACGTCGTTACCGTTGCGATAGTAAACACTGGCGTGTGTTATGGGGTTCTCATAGGGCCAGTTCATCAGGTCGATGTTGCGTGGCACATAGAACAAGTTTGCAAACACGGAAGGTCCACCGGTGGAGTTACTACCTGTGCCGGCTCCGGTCGGAGGGCTCTTGATCTCGGTCCGCACAAAATTGAATGTGCTGGTGATCGAGAGTTTTTTGGTCAGGTTTGCTGTTCCGCCCAGCGCAAGGTTATCGCGCTTCATGTTGTTGTTCTGGATATAACCGCTTTCATCCAAGTGGCTATAGTTCAGGTTCAGGCTGGAGTTTTCACCTTTGAAACCCAGGTTCAACGACGTGTTCGACGATGATCCTTTCTTGAAGAAATCTTTCACGTTGTTGGGCGCCGGCTTGGGAACATAGCCCGTGGCATCGGCAAATTCCGGATGATCCGGGAAAAGTGCGCGGTGTTCGTAATAAGGGTGTTTTCCTACGGCTACGTTGTTGGAAAACAAGCTTCCCCAGTTACTAAAGAATTCACCATAGTCACCATCGAAACCGTTGGCCCATTTATTTTGATACTCCGGCAAAATGGCCTGGATCACAAAATAAGATTGGCTCACACTGGCTTCAAATTTTTGTTGCTGCTTGCTGCTGGCACCCGACTTGGTCGTTACCAGGATCACACCGTTCCGTCCCAGCGAACCATACAAGGTTGTGGCGCTCAAACCTCTCAGGATGTTGATGCTGGCGATGTTGTTCGGATCGATGTCGATGAAGCGTGAAGGAGCAATGTTACCGTCGCGGAAGTCGGTGTTGGAATCGTTGGTCGATGTGTTGATCGGAATACCGTCAACCACCCACAGGGGTTGTGTATTTCCGTTCACCGAGCTGATACCGCGGATGTTGATCTTGGAACCGGAACCGGCCATACCCGAAGAGTTCAGGATCTGGAGACCGGGGGTTCTTCCTTGCAACGCCCGCCCTACATCGGTCTCAGGCTTGTTGGCAAGGTCTGCCGAAGAGATGGTCGTCGACGCATACCCCAGGGCTTTGCGTTCGCGCTCGATACCCTGAGCGGTAACCACGACTTCGGAAAGTTGCTTGACATCTAAAGTAAGTTGAACATCTAAAGTTGTTCTGTCGCCGATAGGCACTTCTTGGGTGAGGAGACCGATAAAGGAAAACACCAGGCTGGCATCTCCGGAAGGGATTGTCAATTTATAGTTACCGTCGGTATCGGTAACCGTTCCATTTGTGGTTCCTTTGACCACCACGTTTACACCGGGGAGGGCCGAGCCGTCTTCAGAGGACGAGACCCTACCGGTGATCGTCCGCTCCTGCGCAAGAGAAAACAGCGCAAAAGCTAACGCGCACCACGTTAGTAGATACTTCTTCATAGGTTTAGGTTTAGGTTATTGTATAATATCCGGACCCAATTTAAGGTAGTAAACCACAAAAGGAAATACCGCAACTTGTTTTTTTTGCGCTATTTTCAATCGCCACGGGTAAATCATACCTTATATTACGGTATTCGCAATTTTATCAGGAAGACAGAAATCCATGTAAAAAGGGACTGCCGTTAGCCGACAGCCCCTTTATTATATAGACAATGGATGAATCTCGGGGGAGATTTATAACCCCATCGGATTCTTAACCGGAGCGCTTTCGTCGGAAGGCGGGTTGTAGGTTAATTCGTTATCCGGCACATCCCAGTAATCCAGGTAGCTGTAGTTAATGGTCGCATTGGTGCTCACTACACCGGTATTGTCCACCACCACGGCACCGGTCCTTCCTCCACCGGCGCTGATATCTTTGGTGACACCCCAGCGTCTGGCATCATAAAAAGAAAGGCCTCTGAATGCCATCACGATTCTTCGCTCACGGCGAAGTTCTTCCTTCGCACCGTCGAATGTCAGGCCTGTTCCCGCCACGGCGGCCAGTCCCGCTCCTTGCTCGGTGCGGATCTTATCGATCAAAGCCAGACCACCTTCCGTGTCCGATGTATTGATTTTCGCTTCGGCACTCATCAAAAGATTCTCCTCATAGGTAGAGGCCAGGTACAATTCATATTCACCCGTTTCGCGGCTGCTCATGATGATCGTTCCAGCGATGCCATCGCCTCCATTTAACATCTGAAAGCGGGTGTTGAACACATTTCCGCGCGATGACTCGCCTCTCCAAGGCGCAGCCAGCTGTTCAAAGTTATTGGCCAATCGCTTGTCGCCCGGTTTGAATTCCTGGATCAGGCGCTCGCTGATCTTATAGGTGATCCCGCTTCCCGGATTGCCTGTCGATTTAGGCGCTATGGCTCCGCTGGTAGCCGAAATGAAATCGCCATTATCATTTGAGCGTCCCGTAAACACCATGTCGCCGGCCGCCAGACCATTGTTTGTCAATGTGATGATGTCCTGCCATTGCGCCGAAGTCATATCGGCCACCGGCGTGTTCACTAAAATATTCCGCGCTTTCATGGTGTTGATGCCTCGCGTCCACATCGCAGGCGTCGGCACACCACCTTTTCCAACCTGGTTAAAGCTCGGAATCAATTCGCCCACCACCGCGCGATACGTATCGTCGTCGCTCAAGCCGGCAAGTTGTGCGGCGGCCAAGTCAAAATTTGAATTAGATTCCGCGATGATGGCTTCCTTGGTAACATAGTTGCCGTTTGACTTGTTGACTTCGTTGTTGATCAATCCCGCATAGTACGTAGAGCCGATCCTCGAATAGGCATAACCTTTCCACCAGTAGGCCCATGCCTTAACAACACTTTTCTTCGTTTCGACGGGATCCGTAAATTCTACGCTTTCCACCAACGCCAACACATTGTTCATGGCGTTGTTCATGGCATACATATAAGCCCATTCGTAGAACAACGTGTTTTGTCCAGCGTTGGCGTTGACATTGATCAGGCGGATCAGTCCCAATTGTGTGTTGGGCGAATTGGGATTCAGGACCTTTGTGCCATTGTCCAGGATAACATACTGCGGGCAACCGATCTGGTTTCCATAAATGTTAGCGGCTTCTTCGCCAATGACGTCGCCCATCAATTCGTGAAATCCCATGGCACCGGTCCAGAAATAACCGGGAACACCATCATAGTATTTCAACTCTTTGAATCCGTTGACATAAACGCCACCCTGCGCCAGGGAAACTATGCCCGACTCGCTCGAGGCACTTCCCAATCCCGGCTGGTTCGGGTTCTGAATATCCAGATCGTCTTTGCAGGAAACCGATGTTCCGACAAGCGAAATAGTGAGTATGTATATAAATATCTTTTTCATACGATTTTTCATGGTTTAAAATCCAAAATTCAAACCTACCTGATACGATTTGTAGTTCGGCATCGTGTTGTGATCCACGCCGCGGTCGAACGCTGAGTTGGCTGTTCCGGAGCTCACCTCCGGATCCATGCCCGTGTAGTTCGTGAAGGTTAACAGGTTGCGGCCCGTAAGCATCAGTTGAAGCTTGCGCATGGAGTTGATGTGAAGCACTTTGTTGAGATCGATACCCACGGAAACGTTTCTCAGGCGAACAAACGAAGCATCTTCATAGAAATAATCTTTTGTTCCGTTGGCCTGACCTTGCGCATAAACACCGCGGTAGAATGCCGTATATGCTCCGGTCTCACCGTTGATCGTGATCGGTTTTTCGTAGTCGCTGTGGATACCATCGCGATACATCCACTCCTTGGTTTGGTTATACAAGTGACTTCCCTGAACCCAATCGAATTGAAAGACGAACGTGAGGAAATTCTTGTAGGTCATGTTGTTGATGAACGATATGTTGAATTTCGGATTGGGATCGCCAAAGCTATACAGCTTGCTGGAAAACACGGGCTGTTTGGTTGCCGTGTTCACCACAAAGCCGTTGCTGGCCACCGTATAGTTCGCTTGCTGTGCCTCGGGGATAAAATACGAACCATCGGGTGCCTTGTCGTCCACGTGATGCAGGGCGACGCGTCCGTACAACTGGCCGATCTTTTCACCGGGCTTCAACACATAGTTCGTGCTGCCGGCGCTCGACAACACCACGATCTCCTGGCCGTTGGTCGCCGTGATCTCGGAAGTCTGTTTGCTGAAATTCGTAGTCAGGTTCCAGGTCAAACTGCTGTTTTGGAAAATGGCAAAGTTCAATGCTGCTTGAAATCCTTTCGACTCTATCGAGAAAGCGTTATCCCTCAACGTTCCCAAACCAGCAGAAGGAGCAACGTTCACATCGTAGATGGCGTTGTTGGTACTTCTTTTCCAATAGGACATCGACACGCCGATATCGTTGAACCAGTTTGTTCCTTGCAATACCGTTACCCCAAAGTCGGTTCCGATCTCAAGTTCTTTGGACACCTCCACGTTCAAGTCAGGATTCGGTTGGGCCGACGGAATGTAGAAGGAGTTGGAAGTACCCAGGCTCTTGGTGCCCAGCGTAGGGTAACGATCGAACGGCTTTGGCTGAATACCGGCTTCGCCATACGCCGCGCGAATCTTGAAGTCGGGAATAGCACCGGCCAAGGCTCCGTCTTTCCAGAAATTAAGCGACGACAATCTGAAATAGGCATCGCCCCGGGGGAACGTGAAAGGTTTGGAACCTCTTCCGAAAGAAGAAGAATAGTCGCTTCTGAAACCACCCGACACACCGGCGACCTCGCCAAACTCAACGCGCTGGTTGACCAGGTATCCGTAGGTAAAGAAGGGCTCGGTATAATCACCACCGTAATACACAGGGTCGGTCTTGGAACGGGTCACGATGTCGGCGGCAGGAACCACAAACGTGGTGGCCTGGCTGGCTGTGAACGGGCTGTAGGTGGGAAGACCCAGTCCATAGCTCAGGTATTGTTTGTTGTTGGTCTTCCGCACATCATACGCCACCTGCGTCACGGTTTTGATGGGAAGGTTCGAGTTGAAATCTTCCTTGAAGTCGAACGAGATGATGGCCGTTCCCAGGAAGTTTTGAAATGTTTTGTTGAAGAAGTAGTCATCGATCTCCCCCTTCGCGTCCGGCGCAAAGTTTGAGACCCACGATTGTGTAGCCGTCGCGTTGTTGTTGGCCGTTTGGTTGGCGTAAACAGTGCGCTGTTCCTGGTGTTGGTAGTTCAACCCGTATTTCAGATCCAACTCTACAAATTTGGGCAACTTGTAGTTCAGGTTGAAATTCTGAAAGAAATCCTCCTTGTTGTCCTTCACGTTGGTGTTGCGCTGATAGTAGAGCGGGTTAAAGTGGTTCACACCCACCGCATCGCCGAAATAGGCGCCCACATCACCGTCGGTGTCCAACTGCTCGAAGTTGGCAAACGGCCGCGCGTTGTTGATGCTGTAGATGATACTTCTGTCCTGCGTCTTGATCGTGTTCTTCGTGTAGGCCAGCATGGTGATGCTGCGGAACGTCAACCCCTTCGCGATCTCCGTGCCGAAATTGGCTGAAAAGTTCGTGCGCGACACGCCGCCGTTCTCGATGATGTTGCTTTCCTGTTTGTTGTTGGATACCGTAAAATGGAAATCGGTTTTCTCTTTGCCACCTGATACGGTTACGCTGTTGTTGTACGTATTGGCGGGTTTGAAGAAGAACGCAAAGTGATCATAGTATTGCAGGTTCTTGTCGTACGGCTTGTTCAAGACACTGGTCGTGCTCAACGGGTTGTATTGCACGTTCTCGCTATAGACCAACGTTGTAGGATCCAGCGTCAGCGGTTTGCCGGAAGTACCGATGACATTGTTTTCGCCATCGGTAACAAAGGCATGATAATGTGCCTTGTGAAGATTGCCGATGTTCAGGTAGGTGTTGTTGGCCACGCTGCTGGAGAAATCCACGTGCACCTTCCCATCTTTTCCTTTCTTGGTGAACATCTGGATAACACCGTTGGCGCCTTGTGCACCGTAGATGGTCGCAGAAGCTGCACCCTGCACAACCTCCACGTGATCGATGGCATTCAAGTCGATGGTGTTGAGGGCAGTGGCCCCCACCTGTACGCCGTCCACGAGATAGATCGGCGACGTGCCGCGGTTAATGGTGTTGATACCTCGCAAAACAATGTTTGTTTCGGCTCCAGGTGTACCGTTGGTACTGCTGATTTGCGCACCGGCAATTTTGCCCACCAGCGCCTGATCAATCGAAGCGGTGGGTGCCGCCGGAAAATCCTTCGACCCCACCGATTCAACGGCAATCGCCAGTTTCCGCTTGTCGGTGGCCACGCCGACACCGGTGACAACCACTTCAGAAAGCTGGGTGACGTCGGACGAAAGCTGAATGTCAACGGTGTTTTGCTCGCCGACGGGTACCTCAGCCGTCGTTAAGCCGATAAATGAAAAGACCAGGACGGCATTGTTACCCGAGACGGTCACGGTGTACATACCCTCCGCGTTGGTTACCGATCCATTGACGGTTCCCTTCACAATCACATTCACTCCAGGTAAGGTAGAGCCGTCTTCGGCGGAGGTCACCTTCCCTGAGACAGTTCGCTCCTGCGCCATCGCTGACAGCGCAAAAACTAACGCGTAGCACGTTAGTAGAATTTTCTTCATAGGTTTTCGGTTTAGGTTAATTATGGTACCCAATTTAGGGGAGCATTTGGCAAAAGAAAATACCATACCTTGTCCGAAACACTTCGTTTTTATTAATAGGACGGTAAAAAATGAAGCAGAAAATTCTGAATACGATTGAAATTCTTCAGACAACGTTTGTTTTTTACCCTATCCATCAAAAAAAATTTAAAAAATATTTTTTCGCTTTTGATCTAAAACGAAACGCATCGGACCATTTTCAACGAAAGGGATAACCTTTTAAGGATTTGGACTGGTAGCCCAGGGGGTATGAAGAAGTAGAATAGGGACAAAAAAAGCTCCCGGAAAAAAATTCCGGGAGCTTCTAGATTCTAATGAACTGCTGCTTAGTTCTTCACCAAAAGAGAATTGGTTGCCACTTCAGAAGAAGGCATAGGCCATACATAGTTCGGGTCCGAAGGATTCACAGCGGGGATCGTCGACTTGCCCGGGATGGGCAGATCAAGACGCATGCAGTCGGAAGAACGGAGACCCTCGCCGAGGAACTCTGCACGTCTTTCTTTCAACAATGCAGCAATCATCGCATCCGCATCGGCGAAAGTAGCATAGGCTGCTCCTTTGGAGCGTGTCCGTACGGCATTCAAGAGATCCAGCGCATGAGGGTCTACGGAGCTCGTAGAACGAACGATGGCTTCCGACAAATTCAGCAACACCTCAGCATAACGCATAGCCGGTGAGCTATCGGTATACGGCGATGCCGATGAGTACTTGGTGAGATAATAGGCGGAGTCAGTTTTTGCACCGGCTGCGTTCTTAATGATCACCTTGGTCGTCAATTTTCTTCTGTCGTCGGCTACAGCAAGCGTGGCGGTATCGCCAAGAATACCTTTGCGGTTCAGATAGTACTCGCCGTTACCCGTGTTGGTGCTGGGCGTGCCGGCCGAAGCGGGCAGGTAATAGTAGCCCAATTGGTTTTGTGTACCGGGAGGGTCCAGCGTGCTGAAAGGGAATGAAAGCAGGCTTTCGTTCGTATTGTACGGTGCAGTGAAGACGGACGCAAAAGTTGTCGCGAGTTGGTTCTCCACACCGGTGGCAGCTTTGAAAGGAGCGGCAGCCGGAACGATCTTGTTCGCTTCGGTGATCACGTCGGCCCAGCGTTGCATGGCCAAATACACTCTGGTCTTGAAAGCGATGGCCACATTGCGGTGACCGCGGTTTGCGGCAGCAGGCACCAGCGGCAATTTTTGCTCAGCAAAATCGAGGTCGGCCAATATTTGTGTATAGACCTCCGCTACGGTTGCTCTGGCCAGTGCGTTGTTGTCAAAACCTCTCTCGGCGATCAGGCGCAAAGGCACTCCGAGATTGGAGCCGTTGCCTTCCACATAAGGACGGGCGTACAGCTGGAGCAAGTAGTAGTAGGACATGCCGCGCAACAACCGGGCTTCACCGCGGTATTGGTCAGCGGTGGTCGTAGCAAACGTGGCAGGGAAAGCAGGGGGAACAAATTTATCTGCGTTGGCGTCAAGACCATCCAGGAAAACGTTCACCTGGTTGATGGCTTGATACGCAGCCTTCCACAAGTTGTTCACTTCGTTGGTCGACTCCACCAGCGTGTGGTTCCAGGTTTGCAGACCCGTAACACCATTGGTGAGGCGGTTGATAAATTCCTCGCCGCGGATATCGCTATAGACCAGGTAGCGGCTGCCCATAAAGTCGCCGGCTTTCACTGCATCGTATAAGCCATTCACTTGTTGCTCCACACGCGTGGGGGTATCAAATACCACCGACGAAGGGAAGCTTGTCGCCGAATTAAGATTCAGCTTATCCGTCTCGCAGGAGAACACGCCTCCCAGCATCACGGTGCAGAAAATAAATATCGATAGTTTATTCTTTTTCATGATCATCAAAAATTTGGGATTAGAAACCAATGTTCAGACCAACGGTAAACGTACGCGCTTGTCCAACCGAGTTGCGATCAATACCAGGGGTAAGATTGCTGTTACCGTTTGTGGAGATCTCCGGATCGCTGCCTTTGTATTTCGTCACCAAGAAAGAGTTTTGCACTTGTGCATAGATCCTTGCGTTGGTCATTTTAAGCTTGCTGATCAGATCCTTGTTCAGGGTGTAGCCCAACGAAATGTTCCGCACTCTCAGGAAGTCGCCTTTCTCTACGTTTTCAGAGATCGGGAAAGAAGAACCGTTCGAAACGTTGTCGGTATACACTACACGGGGGATGGTTCCGTTGGTGTGTTCGGGCGTCCAGCGATCCAATACATCGGTGCTGTTGTTCCAGAAGCGCATGTCTCTCAAGCCAGCCTTGGTTCCGTTGTAGATGTAGTTGCCACCCGAGAACTGTACGAATACACCCAGGTCGAAGCTCTTATACTTAAAGGTGTTGTCGAAACCGCCATACCAGGTGGGCAAGGTGGGACCGTATGTCCGTCCGTCGGTGATGGCCGAAGGTGCACTGGTGGGCGTTCCGTCAGCAACTTTTGTCCAGCGTGAGGCGGAGGGAGCAGCGTGGTTGTATTGTACGCGCGTGCCGTCGGCCTTCACAAAGATGCGCTGGCCGTTTTCGGGGTTAACACCTTCCGTGGGCACGGCCAGGATAGAACCTACGGGCTGACCTACTTGCGTGATGTTGGCCGATTCAAGTCCACCCGTTGCCGAGATGATCTTGGATTGATCCGAATCCAACGACGTTACTTTGTTTTTCAGCGTGGTGAAGTTGGCGTTGATCGTCCAGGTGAAATCGCCGCGTTGAAGCGCCGTTGCTTTCAGGCTGACCTCAATACCCTTGTTTACCATCGATCCGATGTTGGCGAGCAATTGATTCTGGTTTGCCACGGTCGGGTTGGGGATACCCTTTGAAGGCGATTGATTCACCGCCAGGATCATACCATCGATCTTGTTATTGTAATACACGAATTCACCCTGGATACGATCCTGGAACAATCCGAAATTGAAACCGATGTCGGTCTTTTTGCTGGTTTCCCACGAAAGCGTTTTCGCACCTACCTGGTTATAGTTGATCGTATAAGCTGATCCGTACAGACCCGAGCTATACAAATCCTGCCATGCAAAATCGTCGATACCCTGGTTGTTACCCACCAAACCGTAGCTGGCCTTGATCTTAAAGAAATTCAAAGTGCTGGAGAACGAAGCATTCTTCCAGAACTCTTCTTCGGAGACGTTATAACCGAGGGAACCACCATAGAAGTTACCATACTTATTGCCGGGAGCAAATGCAGAGTAGCCATCACGACGGAAGTTGAACGTAGCAAAGTATTTCTTTTTGAAATCGTAGTTCACCCGACCGAAGTACGAGAGCAGGAAGTTCTCGGACGCGAAGTTGTTGGTGGGGATGATGTTGGCGAAGTTGCCCTGGAACGTGTCGAAATAAATATCCGACGACGTGGTCCGGTTGGTACCCCAACGATCGACGCTGGTGTACTGCTCTTCACCGCCGACCAGGAACGAGAAGTAATGCGCATCATTCAGATCGAAATCATATTGCGCCGTGTTCTGCCAATCCCAGCGCTTGTTGGTGCGCATGGTATTCGTTACCGAACCTTTGGGAGTGAAGCCGTCGCCGTTCAGGGGCGATTGATAGCTCTTGTCCTCGATGGTGAAGTTGTTGATGCTATACGTCGTTTTCAGCGTAAGACCTTTCACCACTTCCAAACTACCGTACACGCTTCCGTTGATCTGGTTGTTGGTTGATGTAAAGTAGTCGTTGTTCAGAATGATCACGGGGTTATAGAAACCGGATTGTTCCGTGTTGCTCATCTTGCCGATGTTACCACCGTCGGTGCTATAGGATCCGTCGAGGTTATAGGCGCCTACGTTTGGAGCCGTCACCAGGGGAAGACGTCCAAGACCGCCGGTGTTGAATGCCTGACCGGGGATAGAACCCGTGTTGGGGGCAGCGTTCGCTGCATTGGTATAGGCGAAATTTGTTCCGATGTGTACGCGTTGGCCGATCTTTTGATCGACGTTCACACGGCCTACAATTCTATCGAACGTGTTGTTTTTCAACATCCCTTCTTGCTTGGTGTAGCCCAACGACATGAAGTAGGTCGTGTTATCGGTTCCACCGGAGAAGTTCAGGTTGTGCGAGTGCGAGAAGCCGGTTCTGTAAACGGCCTTGTACCAATCGGTGTCGATCATGTTGCCGTTGGCGTCGTTGGTGGGGAAGAACGCTGCCGCTTGACCGTTGTTGGCACGGGCTTCGTTCTTGATGTCCATATACTGCTGGGCGTTCAATAACTTGAACAAACGAACCGGTTCGGTCCATCCCACCCAGCCGTCGTAGTTAACCTTCGACTTGCCTTTCACACCGCGCTTGGTCGTGATCAGCAATACGCCGGCGCTCGCGCGCGATCCGTAGATGGCGCTGGCCGATGCATCTTTCAATACTTCGATGCTTTCGATGTCGCCGGGGTTGATGTTTCCCAGGGGGTTGTTGGCCGCCGAGTTGGTAGAAGCCGATCCCATGGAGTTATCGACCGTGAACGTGGGCACACCGTCAATGACCACCAGCGGGTAAGAGCTGAGGTTGATGGAGTTCACGCCGCGGATGCGGATGACAGGGGCATTGTTCAACACACCGTTGGGCGTCGTGATGTTGACGCCGGCAGCGCGGCCTTGCAGGGCCTGATCAAAGCTTTGTACGGGATTCAAAGCTACGTCCGCTCCCTTGATGGAGGCGATGGAACCGGTAATGTCCTTCCGGCTTTGTGTACCGTAGCCTACAACCACCACTTCGCTGAGTTGCGAAATGTCCATGGGCAATGCGATGTCGACAACGCTTCGGTTTCCGACTTCGACCTCTTTGGTCTCCAGACCGATGAACGTGAACACCAACGTGCTTCCCTCCGGAACTGCGAGAGAGAAGTTACCATTGGCATCCGTGGAGGTTCCGTTCGTGGTACCCTTGATAACAACGTTAACTCCTGGCAACGTACTCCCGTCCTCGACGGAAGTGACTCGACCTGTTACCGTTCGCTCTTGTGCCCACACCGTTGTGACGAGGGCACACGCGAAGATTAAATGTAAAATCTTCCTCATAAATGATTTAGGTTAATGAAATTATTCGGGCGCAAAATAGGGTATTTAATGCCAATACAAAATCCCCCAGAAGTAGTGGTGGGTGGTTTTTAATATTGTTTCCAATACACTTATCAGAATTTTATTCTGATTTACGTGCAAATCTTCATGATTTTCCGAATAAAAAAAGGCGCTCCCTCGGGCGCCCATTCTTGAAATTGTTGGCTTTCTGCGGCAAAAAAACGTTTCAAACGGTACCGGTAGACGACAAGCGTCCAGGAATCGCTATTTCATGATAAATTTTTAACTTTTTTTTATTGAATTATATCAGTAAAACCAGCCGCCAGATCGCACCAAAAAAAACTTAAAAAAAACTTAAAAAATACCCCAAACAAAAAAGGCATCCCGTCTGGAATGCCTTTTTGAATGCTGTAAAGCCGGTTGACTTATGCTTGTGCGATCGGCTCTACCGATACATAAGATTTGTCTTCTCTTTTCTTTTTGAAAACTACCACACCGTTGGTGAGGGCGAACAAGGTGTGATCCTTGCCGATGCCCACGTTCTTGCCGGGGTGGTGCTTGGTGCCGCGCTGGCGAACGATGATGTTGCCGGCGATTACTTTCTGGCCACCGAACACCTTAATGCCAAGGCGTTTGCTTTCCGATTCGCGGCCGTTCTTTACTTTACCTTCACCTTTTTTGTGTGCCATGGTGGGTTATGCGTTTATTCGTTAATGGATAATTTACTGTGCGGAGGGCCGGATTAGCCGATGCTCTCGATCTGCACTTTGGTGTACTGCTGGCGATGGCCGTTTTTCACGACATAGCCTTTGCGTCTCTTTTTCTTGAAGACAATAACTTTATTGCCTTTTACATGCTCCAGTATCTTTCCTGATACGGTAGCGCCATTCACAGTAGGGGCGCCAATATTGATCTGTCCACCGTCGTCGATGAGAAGGACTTTATCGAAGCGCACGGCTGTGCCTGCTTCGCCTTCCATCTTGGGGGCATAGATATATTGATCTTTAGCCACTTTGAACTGTTTACCGGCAATGTCTACTATTGCGTACATAGCTTTTTGAAAAATTGGACTGCAAAGGTAGAAAAAGAATCCACAAATTAGAACCGGGGTTTCAATTATTTTGGGAAGAAGGCCCCTCCAGGCCCTAAAAATTTTTTTTTCAAAATTCACCCCCCATGTTTAGCTACTAAAACGCCCTAACGCCGGCCGATTAAAGAACTATTTTACAGTAACTTATCTATCCACAAAGCTTCAACAAGTTATCCACAATCGTTGTTTTTAGGCCGTATTCGCTGTTTTGATTTTTAGAACCAATCTACGTTCATTTGTACACTTGACGCTGACCTGGGGCAGGCATTCAACTTCCTCTTCAAAGCAAACAAGATTTTACTGGAGAAATGAACGGGTGTTAGCTTTGGCTGGTGCCCTTTCGATATTTTGGATTAACCCCTAAAAACCCGAGAGACATGAGCCACGGAACCCTCGAAGAACCCATACTAAAAGAGAACAAGGATCGCTTTGTTCTTTTTCCCATCCGCCAACACGAAATCTGGAAATTCTATAAACAGGCGGAAGCTAGCTTCTGGACAGCCGAAGAAATCGATTTGAGCCAGGACCTGACCGATTGGGTAGGGCTCAATGACGGCGAACGTCACTTCATTACCCACGTGCTGGCCTTCTTTGCCGCCAGCGACGGTATCGTGAACGAAAACCTGGCCGAGCACTTCATCTCCGAAGTGCAATACACCGAAGCCAAGTTCTTCTATGGCTTCCAGATCACCATCGAAAACATCCACTCCGAGACCTACTCGCTGCTGATCGATACGTATGTAAAAGACCCCAAAGAAAAGGACAAGCTTTTCCACGCCGTCGAGACCATGGATTGCGTGAAAAAGAAAGCGGACTGGGCGCTGCGTTGGATCGACAAGGGCTCGTTCGCCGAACGCCTCGTTGCCTTTGCCGCGGTGGAAGGCATTTTCTTCTCCGGCTCATTCTGCTCCATCTTCTGGCTGAAGAAACGCGGCCTCATGCCCGGCCTCAGCTTCTCCAACGAGTTGATCTCGCGCGACGAAGGCCTGCACTGCGACTTTGCTTGCCATCTCTACACACAGCACCTCGTGAACAAGCTGCCCGAGCAAACCGTGATCGACATTATTAAGGATGCCGTGGAGATCGAAAAAGAATTTGTAACCGATGCCCTGCCCGTAAACCTTATCGGTATGAACGCTGTTCAAATGAGACAGTATATCGAGTTTGTGGCGGACCGGCTGCTGAATGAATTGGTTGGCAAAAAAGTCTATAATGCTACCAATCCGTTCGATTTCATGGAGATGATTTCGCTAAGAGGTAAAACGAATTTCTTCGAGAAACGTGTAGCCGAGTATCAGAAGGCTGGAGTGATGAAGAGCACGGAAAAAGAAACCACTCCTAAGTTTTCACTGAACGAAGATTTTTAATATATTCAATCACTTTTTAAACTTTCTCTCACAACAACCCTAATCCCTCAAGATGCTTGTACTAAAACGTGACGGACACAGAGAATCAGTCAAATTTGATAAAATCACCGCACGAATTGAAAAACTCTGTTATGGTTTAGATCCCAAGTTCGTCAACCCTGTAGAATTGGCCATGAAGGTGATCAATGGCCTCTATGATGGTGTCTCTACGCAGGAGCTGGATAATCTTGCCGCGGAAATCGCAGCAACGATGACTACCCGGCATCCTGATTTCGCAAAGCTGGCGGCGCGCATCGCCGTTTCCAACCTGCACAAAGTGACCAGCAAGTCGTTCTCGAACACGATGAAACGGCTGTATACATATGTTGACCCCAAGACCGGCGAAAACGCTCCGCTCATTTCCAAGGAAACCTGGAAAGTCATTAAAGAGCACGCCGCCGAACTGGACGAAGCTATTCTATACGACCGCGACTTCGCTTACGACTATTTCGGCTTCAAAACACTGGAGCGCTCTTACCTGATGAAGGTAGACGGCAAAGTGATCGAACGTCCGCAGCATTTGCTCATGCGTGTAGCCGTTGGTATCCACGGTGAAGATATTCCCGCGGCCATCGAGACCTACAACCTGCTCTCGGAAAAATGGTTTACTCACGCTACGCCTACCCTGTTCAACGCCGGCACACCGAAACCTCAATTGTCGTCGTGCTTCCTGTTGACCATGAAGGACGACAGCATCGACGGCATCTATGATACCCTGAAACAGTGCGCAAAAATTTCGCAATCCGCCGGTGGTATCGGTCTTAGCATTCACAACGTGCGTGCAAAAGGATCGTACATCAAAGGAACGGGTGGAACCTCCAACGGTATCGTGCCCATGTTGCGCAACTTCGACATGACCGCACGTTATGTTGACCAAGGTGGTGGCAAGCGCAAAGGCAGCTTCGCGATCTACCTGGAACCGTGGCATGCCGACATCTTCGATTTCCTCGATCTGAAGAAAAACCACGGCAAAGAAGAGATGCGCGCACGCGACCTGTTCTTCGCCGTTTGGATCCCCGATCTGTTCATGCAGCGCGTGGAGAACAACGAAATGTGGTCGCTGTTCTGTCCCAACGAAGCCCCCGGCCTGGCCGAAGTATATGGCGAAGAGTTTGAACGCCTCTACGAGAAATACGAAAAAG
Source organism: Chryseolinea soli (assembly GCF_003589925.1). Lineage (NCBI taxonomy): Bacteria > Pseudomonadati > Bacteroidota > Cytophagia > Cytophagales > Fulvivirgaceae > Chryseolinea > Chryseolinea soli. Next base: position 1,553,094 of record NZ_CP032382.1, read on the forward strand.
AAAGCAAGTTCCGTCGCCAGGTGAAGGCACAAGACCTGTGGTTCGAGATCCTCGAGTCGCAGATCGAAACCGGAACGCCTTATATTCTCTATAAGGACGCCGCCAACAAGAAATCGAATCAAAAGAACCTGGGCACCATCAAATCCAGCAACTTGTGCACCGAGATCATCGAGTATACATCGCCCGACGAAGTGGCGGTTTGTAACCTCGCGTCTCTCGCCCTGCCCAAGTTCATCACGGAAGATGGTCAGTTCGATCATCAGAAATTATACGAGATCACCAAGGTGGCTACCCGCAACCTGAACAAGGTGATCGACATCAACTATTACCCCGTCATTGAAGCGCGCAATTCCAACATGCGTCACCGCCCCATTGGGTTGGGTGTGCAGGGATTGGCCGATGTGTTCATCCTGCTCCGCATGCCGTTCGATTCGGACGAAGCCCGCAGACTGAATGAAGATATTTTTGAGACCATCTATTTCGGTGCTATGGAAGCATCGATGGAGTTGTCCAAACAACACGGCCCCTACGAAACCTTCAAAGGCTCGCCGGTGTCGAAAGGCATCTTCCAATTCGATATGTGGGGTGTAACGCCCAAGAGCAATCGCTGGGATTGGGAACGCCTGAAACGCGACGTGAAGCAAAACGGCGTGCGCAACTCCTTGTTGCTCGCCCCGATGCCTACGGCCTCCACATCACAGATCCTCGGCAACAACGAGTGCTTCGAACCTTACACCTCGAACATCTATACCCGCAGAACCTTGTCTGGTGAATTCATCATTGCCAACAAGCACCTGATGAAAGACCTGATGAATCTCGGTCTGTGGAGCGAGAACATGCGTCAGAAACTTATTGCCGCTAACGGTTCGGTGCAAAATATTCCTGAGATCCCTCAAAACATCAAAGACATCTACAGAACGGTGTGGGAGATCTCGCAAAAGTCGATCATCGATATGTCGGCCGACCGCGGCGCATTTATCTGCCAGTCGCAAAGCCTGAACATTCACATCACCAACCCGAATTTCGGCAAGCTCACTTCCATGCACTTCTACGCTTGGAAGAAAGGTTTGAAGACCGGTATGTACTACCTGCGCTCTACGGCTGCCGCCGACGCGATCAAGTTCACGCTCGACAAAGCCACCGTACAAGAGCCCAGCCTGCAACAAGAAGTCGCAGTTCCTGCCGAGGTCGTTGTGGCAGAGCCCATGCTGGCACAGACCGTAGTAGCCGATGCGCATCAGCAAACCATCCGCTACGAATCGCAAGCCGACTACGATCAGAAGCGCGCCGACATGGCCTGCTCGCTCGATAACCCGGATGCCTGCGAAGCTTGTGGTAGCTAAGTCATCACCCAAATCATAAAAAAAGAAGCGGCTGTCTCCAAAAGGACAGCCGCTTCTTTTTTTGATTATCGGTCCGTGCTTGGTGTTGTTACGTCGCGCGTTTAAAATTTGTCTGCGCTTGCCGATTCATACGACATGCGATACCGTTCCGGGATGGCGTTGCCCAGCATGGCGCCTACGGGAACGGAGGGATAGATCTCCTCTAAGGTGCGCACCTCATTCATAAACACACGACGGCTGATCTGGTGGCGATTTAATTTTTGTGGCTTATCGATGCCCGACGCGCCCATGAGCTCGACAAAGCTCTCGATCGTGTTCTTGTGAAAATTAGCGACGCGCACTTTTTTGTCTTCGATCACCAGGCCTTTCACGAGGTCGGGATCTTGTGTGGCCACCCCCGTGGGGCAGCTGTTCTTGTTGCATTCCAGCGCCTGTATACAACCAATCGCCATCATCATCGCGCGGGCGCTGTTGCACATGTCGGCACCCAGGGCCAGCGCACGCAGCAATTGAAAGCCGGTGAGAATTTTTCCCGACGCGCCGATCTTGATGTGTTGCCGGATGTTGAATCCTCTCAGCATGTTGTCCACGAACGCAAGGCCGTCCAGCAGGGGCATGCCCACGAAATTGGAGAACTCCGGGGGAGCGGCGCCGGTGCCTCCTTCGCCACCATCGACGGTGATGAAGTCGGGGTAGGTGTCGAGTTCCACCATGGCTTTGCAGGCGGAGATGAATTCACTTTTCTTTCCCACACACAATTTGAATCCTACCGGTTTGCCACCGGAAAGCGTGCGCAGTTGTTTGATGAAGAGCACCATTTCCTTTGGGGTGGAGAAGGCGCTATGAAACGGTGGTGAGAACACGGTAGTGCCGGCTTTCACCAAACGAATAGCGGCAACTTCCGGTGTGTTTTTCTTCGCAGGCAAAATGCCGCCGTGACCCGGCTTGGCGCCTTGCGACAATTTGATCTCGATCATTTTTACTTCGGGGCGTGTCGCGTTTTTGCGAAAGGCTTCGGGCGAAAACCGTCCTTCTTCGTCGCGTGCACCAAAATAGCCCGTTCCAATTTGCCAGATGATGTCGCCACCTTGTTTGAGGTGATATGGGCTCAGACCGCCTTCGCCGGTGTTGTGGGCAAAGCCGCCGATCTTGGCGCCGGCATTCAACGATTCGATCGCGTTGCTGCTGAGCGAGCCAAAACTCATGGCCGATATGTTCAGGATGCTGGCACTGTAGGGCTGTGTACAATCTTTGTTGCCTACCTGCACACGCGGATGATGGTCGATGGCGTGAAAATCCAGCGGCACGATGGAATGACTCATCCACTCATAGCCTTCGGCGTACACGTTCAGTTGCGTCCCGAAGGGCGTGGTGTCCACCTGCTTTTTGGCCCGCTGATAGATCACGGAGCGGTCGTTGCGATTGATGGGCGAGCCATCGGTATCGGACTCCACGAAGTATTGCTGGATCTTGGGACGCAGGTCTTCGAACACGTAGCGCAGCCGGCCCATCAATGGAAAGTTGCGTTTGATGGACTGTTTGGTCTGGATCATGTCGTGATAACCCATAAAAATAAAAGGCCCCACCAGAAATAACGCGAAGAGCGCGTCGATCCAGAAAAAGGCCCACACGAAAATAAGCAGCACGACGATGGTGCTGACAATGACAAAATTTCTTCTCATAATGCTTACGGGACGATCGTCAAATATACTAAAATCAATTTGCGGAAGAACGGGGGTGAAGAATGCATAATCGTCGTTTGCGGACTACCTTGTATTACTAATTCCTTGCTATGAACGAAGTACCCCACCTCATGGAACACATCGATTTCGACACCACCTTCCTGGTGTTCGACCTGCTTGCCGTTTTCATGTTTGCGGCATCCGGGGCCTTGACGGCCATTCGCAAAAAATATGATTTCATCGGCGTGTTCATGCTGTCGTTTGTGTCGGGTTTGGGTGGGGGTTTGATCCGGGATGCGATCTTTATCCAGGCCGGCCCGCCCAAGGCGGTGACCGATTCCAAATACTTGTTGGTGATCCTGGGGGCGTTCGTGCTTTCCCTGATCTTTCATGGCAGCATGCACCGGTTGAAGCGCACGGTCATCCTGGTGGACGCCCTGGGGCTGGGTGCCTATGGTGTGGTGGGAGCCGAAGCGGCCTTGCAGGAAGGGCTGGTGCCCCTGGCGGCCGTTCTGGTGGGCATTTTCAATGCCTGTGGCGCGGGACTGATCCGCGACGTGCTGATCCGCGAAGAGCCGATCATCTTTAAGCCAGGACAATTCTACGCCGCAGCGGCTATTCTGGGGTGCGGTATTTTTGTGGGAATGGTGGAGTTGGGACATGCCGATCACACCCTGGCCGCCATCCTGGCCACGCTCACCGTATTTTTGATGCGCATCCTCTCCATCTATTTCGATTGGCAAACGCGGCCCGTGCTGGATGAGGATGACCGTTCATAAAGGCCCCTTTTATCTTTGCCCGTCAAAGGCTTTCTTTGTGACGAACCAATCCAACTACGCTACCTTATGAGTCTTCCCAAGAAAATTGCGCTGGGTTTTCTGGCCCTGCTGGTCATCATCCAACTCTTCCGGCCCTCCAAGAATATTTCCAACGAGATCATTACCGCCAACGACATCTCAAAAAAATACGAGCTCCCTCAAAACGTCCACCAGATCCTCATCAAAAAATGCTACGACTGTCATAGCAACAATACCATCTACCCCTGGTATTACAACATTCAGCCGGTGGCCTGGTGGATCGCCCACCATGTAAAAGACGGCAAGCGTCACCTGGATTTCTCGAGCTTCAAAACTTACCCCGAGAAAAAAGCCAACCATAAAATGGAAGAGTTGTCGGAAGCCATAAACGAAGGCTGGATGCCGTTGGACTCTTATCTGTGGATCCACAAAGAAGCCACCGTCACCGCCTCCGACCGCGAGGCCATCAACGCCTGGATCAAAAGCCTGCCCATTGTTTTCGAAAAACACGAAGAAGGAGAGCAACACTGATTACCGGCAAGCAAACTAGTTATACGTGATCAGGGATGGCGCGCGTACAAAGCTACCGCTATACTTGATGCGGAGGTTGCTGGTCACGCTGATCTTGAATGCGCTCACATTTTGAATGGTGCGCGGATAGTAGAACAATTTGAGTTCTATCGTACCAAACACAAGGTTTTCGTTCCGTGTCCGCACGCCCGTGCCCAGGGCAAAATAGGGTTTGTCGTAAAATATAAATTTATCCTTGCCATTGATCTCCGCCACGTCAATAAACACGATCGGCGCAAACCGGAAACCCAACAATTTCCAGGGTGTGTAGAGCACCATCTGGTAGCGTCCGTGCAGCCGCTTGGTGCCCAGCACACTATCGGCCCGGAAGCCTTCCAGTCCGTAGGTGCCGTTGATGTCCAGCAAAATATTGGTGCGCTGATTGAAAACGTAAGTGAAGTCAATATCGGTTTCGTGCCGGATCATAAACCGATTGTGATATTTCAGTTTGGAAAACAACTGTCCCGAAACCAGGATGGTGGCGTCCTCAAATCGGCCGCGATACCGGTAGGCTCCCACCCGCAGGGAGGTGGTGTAAAAATTTCCTCCCTTGTGAAAGAACGATTTGTCAAGGTCAAAGCCCGCGTAGGGCCGGCTCAGTCCCAGCAGACTTTCCCAACCGAGAAGAAAGGACACCGTGTGACCATAGGGCACGTCTTCCGTACGACCAAAGCCATATACGTATCGTGTTTTGTAGAAATCCTGCCGGAAGAACGTGAATGAGCCCAGCACATATCGGCGATTGTTATAGATGGGGTTGTTGATTTCGTACTCCTGTATCGGCTTTTCGACGAACCGCTGGTTAAAAAACCGCGCGCTCAAAAAATGGCGCCCCCGGTCGCCCGTGTTTTTCTTTGCACCGACGTTATAGCCGAGCCACACATCGGAAATGTTGTATTGATAGCCTAAAAAAGAGGAGTCCGGGGTTGAATAAAAATTCTGCGACCAGTTTTTGCTAAACTCCAACCCACCGGCCATACGCGAATAGGGTGAGACCAGGGGCCGGTCGAGCCGGAAATACCACGCATTCTCCTCGGCCTCGCCATAGCTGCTTCCGGAGTTGAGTTGCGTGTAGCCAACCGTGGCGTTGACCAGGCTCCCGCCTACACTGCTTTTGCGATAGTAAAGGCTATAGCCAAAACGCGGATAGCGCGGGTAGTCGTAGAGCCCGTCGAACTGTGTGCGCTGGCCTGCGCCCAAAACGTTGACGTCGTATACGTGGAAGCTGAATTTGTTGGGGCCCCGGGGACTGAAACTTCCGCCAATGCTAAAAACGTCGCGCGTCACCACCAACACATCCACCGAATCGTCGGAGCCCGTGATGGGCATCACCTGGATGCGGGCCTCCAGCATGAAGTCCTGGTCGCGGAGAAAGCGTTCGTTGTCGGCGAGCTTATAGGGATTGAGCGGTTTTTTTTCGTAGAAGAAGAGGTGCTGACGGATCATCCACTCCTTTGAATTTTTGTGCAGCGCATTGGCGGCCTTGGCCGCGAAATTTTTGATGGTGCGCGTCGTATCGGTAATCGTCTTGTCGAACCCGATGTGATTTACCCGGATCTTGCGGATGATCTTTCCCTCGTAGGGAAGAAAGGGATCTTCGCTTCGGGTATCGATCGGGTCGTCTTGCAGGGATTTGCGTGTAACGCTCTTGAGGATCTCTTTCGAGAGCCGCGTATCTTTCACCGCATCGATGATGTTGCGGGTGGTGTCTTTTTTTGTTTTATCCTTCTCCGGTTTTTCCTGGGCAAGCGCGACGGTCAGCATGCTGATGCAGAAAATTGCGCTGAGGAATAAACATTTTTGCCAAACCATTGTGACCGTTGAGCGCCTTAAGTTATCATACCTGCACCACAAACAAAAAACCCGGGCATACCGGGTTCTGTTATAAAAATATTGTCTTTTTAGGGCTTATGCCAATGCCTCAACAGCTTGAATTTCGCCGGGCATCATGCGGGTGAAAAGGTTTTCGATGCCGGCCTTCAGCGTGATCATCGATGAAGGGCATCCACTGCAGGATCCCTGCAATTTCACTTTCACAATGCCGTCTTTGAAGGAGTGATACGTGATGGCGCCACCGTCCTGCTCCACGGCCGGGCGGATATATTCTTCCAGGATGGTCTTTATCTTCCGGATCGTATCGGTCTCTTCTTCCTCCACGGCAGTGTCGGCTTCGCTCACGTCGAGGATGAACTTGCCGTCTTCCAGGAATTTTTTGATGTGTTCTTTAAGGGTGCTTTGGATCTCCAGCCATTCCACGTCTTCGGTTTTGGTGACCGTCACGAAATTGCTCGCGAAAAATACGCGGCCCACGAACGGGTAAGCAAAAAGTTCGATCGCCAGGGGCGAAATGGAAGCCGTTTCCGCATCGGGAAAATCGAAGCTCATGCCCTCGGGGACGAGCATCTCGTTGACCACGAATTTCAGGGAATTGGGGTTGGGATTCGATTCCAGGTAGATATGGACATTTTTGGGGACGGCCTGCAGCATATTTTCAGATTTAATACTCCAACAAAATTAAGCAATTTAAGTTCACCCCGAAACGGGTAAAAAGGGCCTGAAACAGGCCATTAGGCAGGATCTGGTTCCTCATTTTCCAAAGCATTTTCCCATTTGCTGACCACGGCCGTGGCAATGCTGTTGCCGATCACATTCGTGGCACTCCGGCCCATGTCGAGCAAGGGGTCGATGCCCAGCAGCAGGGCCAGGCCGGCCTCGGGTATGTCGAAGGTGGCCAGCGTTCCTGCAATGACCACCAGGGAGGCGCGTGGCACGCCCGCAATGCCCTTGCTGGTCACCATCAGCACCAGCAGCATGCTCAGCTGTGTGCCCAGGGGAAGGTGGATGCCATAGGACTGGGCGATGAAGAGCGACGCAAAGGTCATGTACATCATGCTGCCGTCCAGGTTGAACGAATATCCGAGGGGAAGCACAAAGCTTACGATCTTGCTCTTGCAACCAAATTTCTCCAGCTCTTCCATGGTCTTGGGAAATGCTGCCTCGCTGCTGGAGGTACTAAAGGCCAACAGCACCGGTTCCTTGATCCGCTTGACGAGACGGAGCACCCGCTTGCCGATGATGAGCAAACCGGCCAGGATGAGGAGTGTCCAGAGCAACGCGAGTCCGAAATAAAATTCACTCATGAAAATCGAATACGTCTTCAAAACGCTCAATCCCTGTTTGGCGATCACGGCCGTCATGGCCCCGAACACGGCCAGCGGCGCGAAGTTCATGACGTAGTTGGTCACTTTCAGAATAACATGTCCCGCCGCATCGAAGAACGTGATGACGACCTTGCCCTGTTCGCCAACGGCCGCGGTGGCAATACCAAAGAAGACTGCGAACACCACGATCTGGAGGATCTCATTTTTTGCCATGGCATCGATCACCGAGCTGGGGAACGTGTGATATAAGAAATCTCGCAACGTAAATCCGTTGCGGGTGATCACGGTTTCGTCGGTGTCGGGCAGTGGCAACTTCATGGCTATTCCCGGTTCGAAAATGTTCACGAGGAGTAAACCGAGCAACAGGCTCAACAGCGATGCGCTTATAAACCACAGTAAAGTTTTTCCGCCAATTCTTCCCACAGACGTGATGTCGCCCAGCTTGGCCACGCCAACCACCAGCGTGCAAAGTACCAGGGGCGCTACGATCATTTTGATAAGCCGGAGAAAAATATCGGGGAGCAAGGCGAAGGGCTCGACTTTTTTATCGCGTGCCTGCAGCACTTCGCTGCGGTTCTTGGTGAGGGCTTCCTTCTCGGCGGTCAACCGCGGAATGGCGTTGCTGTCGGCTGCGTGTAGGGCATGCTGGGTGGCTTCCAGTTTGACCTCGATCTCCTGGAGCTTGGCATTCTCTACTTCGATATAAATTTTATTGAGGGTAAATCCCAGCCCTATACCCAACACCATGGCAAGGACGATGAAGGTAGCGAGCCTGTTTTTCTTGGGGGGGTTGATGTCAGCCATAGCCACGGGATACAAAGTTTTTTAATTGGGCGGCAATATAACGGAAAAGCCTGTAGTCTGAGGTATTCTGTCGCGTTCGACCAAAAAACTGTCAGGCTCCCTGTCCGCTTTTAGCCTGTGAACGCAAGGGTCCGATGCAACGGCCACATGGTCGTGCGATAAAAATCGTTCATTCCGTGATACTTTTTGATCACGGCACTCGGGAAGCCGATACGCTGGCAGGAAGCTTCGTATATTCGTTACGATGCGCCCCCTAAACCTATTCCTGCTGTGCAGCCTGGCACTGCATCCCTGTATCCTTTATGGTCAGGCTGATACGATAGCCCGGTCAAAAAAAATTCGCATTACCCCCCTCCCGGTCATTTATTACTCACCCGAAACGCGTCTCGGATTTGGTGCCCTGGTGGCCGCAAATTTTGAAACCACAAAGCATCCGGACACCCTCACGAAAAGCTCCTATGCTCAAACCTATTTCCTGTACACGGTCAATCGTCAATACGATTGGGGTACCTCCACACGCATCTACATGCCGGAAAATAAATTCGTTTTCTATGGCAAGTTCAATTACACGTTCTTCCCGGAATACTATTACGGCATCGCTACCGAAGATCCCCTATCGAAAAAGGATACGATTCAATACAATCGCATCGGCGCCGATGTACGGCTATACAAAAAACTAAAGCGTCACTACTTTATCGGCGCGGCCACACGCTTCAACCGCATCGCGAATGTGGATGGCGGAACGACAGGTCATTTTGTGGAGGACAAACCGTTAGGTTATGAAGGCTATTGGCTCTGGGGATTTGCACCCGCGTTTGCCATTGAAACGCGCGACAATTTTGTATATCCCCGCAAGGGATTTTTCCTGGAAGTGTTGTATTATCTCTATCCTTCGTGGAGCGGAGAAAGTTACCGCCTTCAGAACTTCAAGCTCGACATCCGGAAATATTTTCCCGTGCACTGGATCAGTCCCATCGACGCCCTCGCCTTTCAATTCCTGGCCAACGTGAATACGGGCAGCGTGCCGTTCAAAGACCTGGCCGACATTGGAGGTTCCTATACGATGCGCGGTTATTATACCGGCTTTTATCGCTACGCCAATCTCTATGCTTTTCAGGGTGAATATCGCACCAACGTGTGGAAGCGACTGGGTTTCACGGTATGGCTGGGCGGCGCGCTGACACCGGAGAAGTGGTATACGTTCTTCGACCATTCGTTCAAGTTCAACGCCGGGGTTGGCTTGCGCATCATGATCAATCGAAAAGACCGTCTGAATGTTCGCGTCGACCAGGGTTTTGGCAACCAGGGGCAAAGCGGTTTCTACCTCGATATTGCCGAGGCCTATTAACGATGTCTTGAAAGATGCGGATTATTTTGTCGTCTTGTCGCGCAAAAGAAAATCGGCCAGCACCAAAGCTGCCATCGCTTCCACGATGGGGACGGCGCGCGGCACAACGCAAGGATCGTGTCGTCCTTTTCCACTCACAGTGGTTTCGTTGCCATGCTTGTCTACGGTCGATTGATCCTGCATGATGGTGGCGACGGGCTTGAAGGCTACGTTGAAATAAATATCCTCGCCGTTGCTGATGCCACCTTGAACCCCGCCGGAGAAATTTGTTTTTGTACGAATGCGTCCTTCATCGTTATAAAACTCGTCGTTGTGTTGCGAGCCTCTCAGTTTCACGCCTTCAAAGCCGCTGCCGTATTCAAATCCTTTCACGGCGTTGATTCCGAGCATGGCCTTGCCCAACTCTGCATGCAGCTTGTCGAACACGGGCTCGCCCAACCCTACGGGTGTATTTTTGATGACACACGTCACGACGCCGCCGATGGTGTCGCGGTCAAGCCGCACCTGGTCGATGAGGGCGATCATCCTTTCGGCCGTGGACGGGTCAGGGCATCGCACGATGTTGTCTTCGGTTTTCGACAAGTCGAGTGTGGTGTAGTGTGGCGCCGCGAGATCGCCGACTTGCGACACAAAGGCGTTGATCTCTACGTTATGTTTTTTTAACAACAGCTTGGCAATGGCACCTGCTGCTACACGGGCCGCCGTTTCGCGCGCCGAACTCCGGCCGCCGCCGCGATAGTCGCGCACGCCGTATTTGGCTTCGTAGGTGTAGTCGGCATGGGATGGGCGGAACGTTTCGGCAATGTGGCTGTAGTCCTTGCTGCGTTGGTCCTGGTTTTCGATCACTAGCGCGATGGGTGTGCCGGTAGATTGTCCCTCAAAGACGCCGGAGAGGATCTTGAAGACATCGTCCTCCTTGCGTTGTGTGGTGATCTTGCTTTGGCCGGGCTTCCGGCGATCCAATTCTGATTGAATGAATGCTTCGTCGATCGCTAATCCGGGCGGGCAGCCATCGATGACCACGCCGATGGCCGGGCCATGCGATTCGCCAAAGGTTGATATTTTAAAAAGGGTTCCGTATACGTTGCTCATGCTTGATTTTCTCCGGACTGAATTTTAGACGGCTGGCTTTTTGAACACAAGATAGGCGGAAGCGCCTAACATCGCCAAAATAAAAAAGTTGAAGGCCCACTTCTGCCATCGCGTGTCGGCCATGGTCCTGAGCGCGTTGTCGGCGGTCTCGATCTTGTTATAAAAATTTCCCATGTCGCTGGACTGAATGGCTTCGTTCTTTTTGCTTTCACCGGCCACCGTCACCATGAGTTTCGATTTCAGGGTGTCGTATTTTTTCAGCTTGGGATTGAAATACACCCACTGAAAATAGTCCTTCAGTTTAAATTGTCCCGGTTCTTTCGGGATCATAAAATAACTGAACGACTTGGTGCCCGTGATGCGATTGTTTTGACGCGTGATGTCCTGACGCACGTTGGGCTCGTAGAACTCGAACTTGTCGTCGCTTTTTGTTTTGGGTTTATCGATGGCCGAGATGTTGCCTTCGCCATAGACGTTGAAGTTATAGCCGGCACTCTGGCCCGTCTCCAGGTCGGTGTGGCGGATGCGTTCGTCGAGGCGATAGTCGCCCACGGCCACTTCGTCTTTGAGCGGGTGTGGCGGCAGTTCTTTTACGATCACGCGCTTGGGCTTCGTGAAAAACTTTTTGAAATCCTCTTTCCGGTTCTGTCCAAAAAAAGAAGGGTTCTTGGCGACTTTGTATTTGATCATCTCCAATCCTACGCTGGGGAAGTTGATCGGCTCGGCGTTGAGGGGAAAGTAGACAGCTTCGTATACTTTATACTGCATATAGTCGCGCCCGTTAATCTTCACGTTTTCGCCTTCGATGTTTTCGATGTTGAAGTTCTCTTCCCAGCAGTTGGTGGGTTTGATCTTTTTTAGAATGTCTACCAGCTGGCGACCCGGATCATAGAATTGCAGGGGCGCCCGGTTTTCTTGTGAAACAAAAAATGAAAGCGTCGTGGTAAAACCTTCGCCCACATACACCTCGTCTTTGCTGGTGGTGAGCGCCAGGAAGGCATCCTCTTTAATATCGACAAACTCCGTGTCGCCGCTGCCAAAGAAGTCGTCGCCAGGACGGTCGAAGAAGCTGCGGAAGGGATCGTTTTGTTGCTGTTGCTGCAACGGCGGCCCTACGCGTACTTTTTTGCCCGGAACGTTTATGGGCTTACCGTTCACTTTCAGGGTAAACGAAGGAATGGTGAAGGTGCCCTGTTTAGTAGGTGCATAGGTCATGATCACGCTTTGCGAAGCAGACACCTGCCCGTTCACAATGCTGGTCGTGGATTGAGTGGATTGTCCACGCTTGCGGAAGCCTTCGATCTCGGGAAAGTTGTCATAGTTTTTCAGCGGCTCGTTTTGGGCCGTGATGGTGATGGTCCACGTCTGGTTCTCACCGATCTCGTCCGGACCCAGCGTGATCTGGACGCCTTGGGCGAAGGCCGTTCCCGGCAGGAGTCCGGCCAGGAAGACGAATAGAGAAAGACGTATGAAAGGCATCCACCGCATAGTTTGTACTAGAAAGTCAATATGGGTCAAAGTTAAGGTTAAACGCAAAAACCGGTACGAAAATTAAGCCGCAATCGTTGATTTTTGGCTAAAAAAAGGCCCTTTCAACTGAATATTAACCCATCGCTCTAAGGAAACCGGAAACTTAATGTGGGCTACTTTGGAATTTTTGGACAATTTTCTAAATTAACACTCGTTAGGATTCTAAATTTTTTAAACTATTCAGATTTTTGCCATGCTGAACTATGTTAAAACTGTGCTCACCAAAGTGAGTTTTAGCGCGCTTCTCTTTGAAAAAGAGCTTCGCAAAGCCATCAACCTCTTGATCGGCGAAGAAGTAAACGAACTCAAAAACTGGTGCTACACCAGGTTTGGGACAGAACACGAAGAAATACTCAATCGGTGCTTCGTGGTTGCTTAGACACAAGACTAAAATGACTTTCAAAGCCCTTCATGATGAAGGGCTTTTTTTATTCCCTCTCCCGATCCCCGCGACGAACATTTTCATCCTCCACAAATAGAATATTGCGCTGCAAGCCTTTCAACTTTGTGCGCTGCACGGCCGACTTGGGGAATAATTTTTTGAAAACATCTTCTGTGATCTCGCGCCAATCCTGACGCGTCATGTTTTCCAGTTCGGGTGGCGGATTGAAGCGCTGCTCCTGGTGAGGTTTGGCAAAGCTGTTCCAGGGGCAAACTTCCTGGCAGATGTCGCAGCCGAAGATCCAGTTGTCGAACTTTCCTTTCACAGACGCCGGGATCTCCTCTTTCAACTCGATGGTGAAATAGGAAATGCATTTGCTGCCGTCCACCACATAGGGCTCGCTGATGGCGTCGGTGGGGCAGGCGTCCATGCAGGCGGTGCAGGTGCCGCAGTAGTCTTTCATGCCTTCGTCGTGGTCGAGCTCCAGGTCGATGATCAACTCGGCGAGGAAAAAGAAGCTGCCCTGGCTGCGGTTCAGGAGAAGGCTGTTCTTGCCGATCCAACCCAACCCACTCCGTTTGGCCCAGGCGCGTTCCATCACCGGCGCCGAGTCCACAAAAGCACGGCCGTGAACCTCTCCGATCTCTTCCTGAATTTTGTCGAGGAAGATCTTTAGTTTATCCTTGACCACTGTGTGATAGTCTTCGCCATAGGCATAGCGCGCGATCTTCAGATCGCTTTTGCCTTCCAGGGGTTTTTGAGGTGCGTAGTTGTAGATCAAACTCACGACCGACTTTGCGCCGGGCACCAACAAGGTGGGATCGAGTCGCTTGTCGAAGTGGTTTTCGAGGTAGCCCATCTTGCCTTGGTAGCCGCGCTTCAGCCACTCTTCGAGACGCGGGGCTTCGTCTTTTAAAAATTCCGCTTTCGAAATACCACAAAATGAGAACCCCAGCGATGCTGCTGTTGCTTTTACGAATGCTGTGTGGTGCGCGGTCATCTTCACGTTTCAAAATTAGGAATTTTCAACGGGTGTTGATGTGCCGCTTAGACATTGCGTCTGCGAAGTGACGTGGGGGTTAGCGGCAGTCAGGGCTAAAGCCCTTTATCGACAAGGGCATTGGTCCCCGGGCTAAAGCCCGGGGTTATTCAATAAATCAATCATCAAAAAATATCCAATTGATCAAAATCGATCAGCAAATAACCATTTCATTCAAAATCGATTAGCCTTTCATTCAAATCAATCAAAAAAATAACCTCAGGCTTTGGCCTGAGGTTTAAGGTGCTTATTCAATAAAGGGCTTTAGCCCCGAACATCCCGTGGGGTACACGCTATTTTCTTACCAGAGTTTTTCCGGATAAGTGCCGTAGGCGACCTGGACTTTGAGCTTTTGGGATACTTCTTCTTTGTCTTCTTTGTAAGTAACGCCGAACCAATTATCGCTGCCCGAAAGTACGCGGACCTTTCCGATGCCTTCTTTGATCATTTCGTTTACGATCAGCGGGATGTAGAATTCCGATTTGATGTTGCCTTCGTTGTTTTTCAGGAACTCGTTAAAGAGTTTTTGAGCGAAGTCGAAGACGTTGGGTTGAAAGCCCCAGAAGTTCATGGAGGTGGGCACATCAGGGCTGAGCTCGCGGTCGCCATCTTTTTCTTTGGAGATGATCTTACCGTTTTCTTTTACAATGGTGACGCGCTCCACCACGGTTTTCAAAAAGCCGTCGGCATCGCGCTCGCCACAGCCGCGCGACACGCTGCCGTGTTCGGAGAGCACCTTGCTGAGGGTATAGCCCACCATGGCGTGTTCGCCGGAAGTTTCACCGGCAAAAAAATTGGCGATTGACTCAAAGGATTCTTTGCCATAGAAATCGTCGGCGTTGATGGCCACAAAGGGCTCGCGGATCACGTCGCGGGCGCACAGCAATGCGTGGCCGGTTCCCCAGGGTTTTACCCGTTCGGGGTTCTGAAATTGGGGTGGCACCATCTTGTCGAGGGACTGGATCACAAATTCGACCTCCACTTTTCCCTGGAGCTTGGGCAGAAACTTTTCCTTTACGACGTCGAGTATTTCTTCGCGAACAATAAAGACTATCTTCGTGAAACCGGCCCTTACGGCATCAAAAAGGGAATAATCCATAATGGTTTCGCCATGAGGCCCAAAGCCGTCTATTTGTTTGATACCTCCATAGCGGCTTCCGATGCCGGCCGCCAGGACCAATAAAGCGAGTTTTTTTTGTGGATTATTTGGTGTGTCCATTGTGTTTTAGTTTATTTCAGAATTATAATTTGGAGTGTTTGCGCAAACATCGCTGATTTTTGTCGTTTTTTGAAGTGACCTGAACGGCCCGGAAAAGTGGTGGGGATAACGTGTGAGAATGCTACGCATGCCTTTTATACGCCGCAAAAATATAGTTTTAACCCGATAGTGATGCTGTAAAGAGGAATGACTCTTCAGAATAAAAAAGTAAAAAAGCCTAAAATACCTTAAACCAAACCAATGAGTACACAGAAGTCCTACGCCCTCCCCATGATCATCATCGGGATCCTATTTTTCGTTTTTGGATTTGTTACCTGGGTGAACGGCACCCTGATCACCTACCTGAAAATTGCCTGCGAACTCGATACGGACCTGCAGTCGTTCCTGGTAACGACGGCATTCTTCATCGCCTATTTCGTGATGGGGATTCCTTCTTCCTGGGTGCTGAATGTTACGGGCTACAAAAAAGGGATGGCCTTGGGGCTTCTCATCATGGCGATCGGCGCCATCGTTTTTGTGCCTGCCGCGCAAGCGAGAAATTTTAACATGTTCCTGGGCGGTCTGTTTGTCATCGGAACAGGTTTGGCATTGCTTCAGACGGCTTCAAACCCTTATGTCTCCATTATCGGCCCCATCGAGAGCGCTGCCAAACGGATCAGCATCATGGGCATTTGTAATAAATCTGCCGGCATCATCGCTAGTCTTATTTTTAGCGAAATCGCCCTCAGCAATGTAGACGTATTGGTAGCGGGTTTGAAATCGATGGACCCTGTTGCCAAGGACGTTGAACTGGATCAACTGGCTAGCCGGGTGATCGTGCCGTATATCATCATCGCCTGTGTACTGGCCGTCCTGGCGGTCGCCACCTTGTTCTCCGGTCTCCCCGATATCAAAGAAGAAGACGAACCTACCGAGGGCGCTTCTACCGCGGCTTCATCCAAAACCAGCGTTTTCCAGTTTCCTCACCTCATCCTGGGTTTGATCACCATGTTCCTGTATGTAGGCTGCGAAGTGATGGCGGGTGACACCATCATCAGCTACGGCAAGTCGTTGAACATTGAACTTTCCACGGCGCGTTATTTTACGATCGGTACCCTCACGTTCATGTTGTTGGGTTATGTGGTCGGTATTTTCGCCATCCCAAAATATTTGTCTCAATCCAAAGCTCTCGCCATTTGCGCGGTGCTGGGTGTGATCTTCACGACACTTGCGGTGCTCACACCGGGTATGGTTTCGGTGGGTTGTATTGCGGCCCTGGGACTTGCCAACTCGATCATGTGGCCCGCCATTTTTCCTCTGGCCATTGATGGGGTAGGAAAATTTATCCGCACAGCATCTGCACTTTTGGTGATGTCTATCGTGGGTGGCGCGGTGTTGCCCCTGGTCTATGGCAAACTGCTGCAGTCGTGGGGAAATCAGAACGCCTACATTATGATGTTGCCGTGCTATCTGTTCATCCTCTACTTTGCTACAAAGGGTTATAAGGCGGGAAAAGCCTGAATCTAACCTCATCTATAAACTTGAAATCCCTCCTTTCCCGGAGGGATTTTTTTATTTCAATTTTTTTTAAAGTTTTTGTCCATGTCCTGGATTTTGGTCCGTCATAGGGTAAATTATGTTCAACCAAACCTTTTAACACAATGGAAAAGTACATGTTCATTTTTATTGGTGGCGATATTAGTCACCTGTCGCCCGAAGCGCAGCAAGCACATATGGGAAAGTGGTTCGAGTGGGTGAAGAAACTCCAGGACCAGAAGCGGTACGCGAGTGGTGAAGCGTTATTGCCGGAAGGAAAACTTATCACGGGACCAAAGAAGACCGTAACGGATGGGCCATTTGCCGAGAGTAAAGAAGTAGTAGGTGGCTACTTTGTGGTGCTGGCAAAAGACATGAAGGAAGCGGTGGAGATGGCGAAAGAGTGTCCGGACTATGTGTTGGGCGGCGTTGTGGAAGTGCGGCCGGTGATGAAGTTTGATATGTAGGCTGAAAGAAGAATTTTTCACCGCCTCACCTTTGCTAAAAGTTTCGGCGGGCAGGCAAAGAAATGCTGTGCCCGCTGAAGCTTTAGCAAAAGCGGCGGTTCAACCTTTGATTTCTGCGCGTTACCTTTATGAAATGCACCCCAACCCAGAACGACAGGTCCATGAACTGGTTGACCACCTTTTCCGCCACGAAGCGGGAAAGATGGCCTCGGTGCTAACGCGCCTGTTGGGATTTGGCGCCCTGGAATTGGCGGAAGACATTGTACAAGACACGCTGTTGAAGGCAATGTCGGTATGGAAGATCAAAGGCATTCCCGAAAATCCATCGGCATGGCTTTATACCGTTGCCAAGCGCAAGGCCATCGACACCCTGCGACAGCAACATTTACATAGTCAGCATCACTCCGAGATCAGCGATGCTTTAAAATCGGAGTGGACATTGGCGCCCACCGTCAACCAATTGTTCCTCGACAACGAGATCGAAGACAGTCAGCTGCGCATGATGTTTGCGTGTTGCCATCCCTCCATTCCCTACGAGGCGCAATTGGCCCTCACCTTGAAAACACTTTGCGGGTTGAGCATCGCCGAAATTGCCAACAGCTTTCTCACCAGCGAAGACACCATTTCCAAGCGACTCTATCGCGCACGGGAAAAGATCCGCGAAGAGAAGATCAGTTTGGAGGCTCCCATTCCTGCGAAGTTACCGGGACGGTTGAATGCGGTGCTACATTGCCTTTATCTTTTGTTTAATGAAGGCTATAACTCTTCGCATGCCGACCAACTCATCCGCCACGATCTTTGCTCGGAGGCGATGCGGCTTTGTTTGTTGTTGATCGGCAACCCGGTGACCAACGCGCCCGATGCCAATGCATTGCTGGCGCTCATGTGTTTCCAAGCATCGAGGGCTGAGGCACGGTTGGGCGACGATGGAAGCATTGTGCTCCTGAAAGATCAGGATCGCTCGCGCTGGAGTCAGCCGCTGATCGAGAAGGGGAAATACTTTCTCGAGCAGGCAGCCGCGGGCGATGAGATCACCGACTACCACATCGAGGCCGCCATCGCCGGGTGTCATGCACGGGCATCTTCTTTTGAAAAGACAAATTGGGGCGACATCGAGAATTTGTACACCATTTTATCGGACATGAAGAACAGTCCGGTGATTTCGTTGAACCGGGCCATTGCCATTCGCTATCATGTGTCGGCGGAAGCGGGGCTGAAGGCATTGCTGGCCATCGAAGGATTGCAACAACATTATCTGTACCACGCCGCCTTGGGTGATGTGTATGTCGATGTCGGTGATTTGGCTGCCGCAAGGGCCAGCTACGAGCGCGCCTTGTACCTCACCTCGTCTATCGCGGAAAAGAAATTGCTGCAGTTCAAGATGGATCGGCTCGCCTAATCTTTCAAGAGGCGGTCGATGGCGCGACGCACGGTGGCTTCGCGTTGTTGGAAATCGCCGCTCACGGTGATGTAGGGAATGTTGCGCTGTTCCAGGGCTTCTTTGAAAATGCTTGTCATCTCTTGTCGCTTGTGCCCCAGGTCGCGCAAGCCATCTTCGATCCAGGGCACGTCGATGTCCATGAGAAAATAGAGATCGTATTTTACGTTGGCCTCCAATGCATATAGCACTTCAGGCACTGCGTTTAGATAATATTTGGAGTAGATCTGTGTGGTGATCGCATCCGTGTCGCAGAACAAAAGCTTGTTGGCTGTTTTCAATTTTTCTTCTATGCGCTGTGCGTGGGCATTCCCGATCGTGATGATGTCTTCTACCGTAAAATCATTTGTGATCAACAGCTCGCGCGCCACTTCAGGGACAAATTCTGTATGATAGTGCTCCGCCATGCGAATGGCCAGCGTCGACTTGCCGGTGCTCTCCGCTCCGTAGAAACATATTTTTTTTACAAAATACGGACGGACCACCACCGGTATGCGATCCCAATATTGAAAAGGATGGTTTCGGATCTTCGTTGCCGACACGGGCACGATGGTGCGATCCGGATCAAACGCTATATGCTCCGCCTGCAGGTGGCGTGCAAAAGGTTCGCCATAAGGTTCGGAGCTGAATACCACAGCGATCGGCGGATAGGTGCGTTTCATCACGGGCGCCCACAGGGCCGTGCGCTCCTCCAACGCCAGCGACTCGTTGTCGAAGTCGTCTTTGATCTTGGCGATCTTGATCTTGGGATCGGTGAAAACGGATTTGATCCAGTCCAGGCGAAGATCGGGATCGATCGCATCGTGGTCTGTGTAGCTCATGGAAACGATCAGCTCATCACAACGCCCGGCGGCAAAGTTGATGAGCGCGATGTGCCCATGGTGCAGGGGCATAAATTTTCCGATGACCAGGCCGCGTTTCATCTAGGCTGCGCTTTGTTTCCACAACTTATATTCCCGTATCCAGTTCCACAAGCCGAAACTGGCCATGACGGTGAACACAGCGTACATCATGCTGTAGAACATGATGTCTTTTATAAAATATAAGTATGTGGCGAGTACGTCCACGATGATCCAGATGATCCAGCATTCCACTTTCTTCTGGATCATAAAAAAGGTGGTCACGATGCTCATGACGAGAATAAAAGAATCGGCATAGGGAAATGCGCTGGGCAACGCAAAGATCATAGGCACCCACTCATGAAGCCGGCTGGCCATGGCGCCTATTGCCACCGTGCCCGTTACACCGATCAGACACACGATGATGAATTGTTTTCTTTCCAGGAAGCTCACGCGCAACTCCAGCTTTTTGTCTTCTTCGCCCGGCTTGGGATTCGCCCATCGCCACCAGCCCAAAATGTTGGTCACAAAAAAGAAGATCTGCAGAAACATGTCGGGGTAAAGCTGGACCTGGAAGTATAGAAAAAACGAAAGGGTCACGTTGATAATGCCGGCCGGCCAGCTCAAGATATTAGCTTTCGCAGAGAGCCACACGGCCACGAGTCCTGAGATTACCCCGAAAAGTTCCAGGTAGCTTAGAGGATAGCCGAGGATCTCAAAAAAAATATTGTGGATATCGAAGAAGTGCATGGGGATCGGAAGTTAGGAGCCAGGAGCCAGAATCCAGGAGCCAGGAGTTGGGAGCCAATATTCAGAATTTAGAACTCAGCGTCCAAGGGTTATAGTTTGATGCAGATGTTTTTTACTTCAAGGAAAAATTTGAGGGCGTGCCAGCCTCCTTCGCGGCCCACGCCGGATTGTTTCATGCCACCGAAGGGGGTGCGGAGGTCGCGGAAGAGCCAGCAGTTCACCCAGAGGATGCCGCTCTTCACGGCAGCGGAGACGCGGTGGGCGCGTTTCAGATTTTCGGTCCACAAGGTCGCGGAAAGACCATAGGGTGTACTGTTGGCGAGGGCTATCGCTTCGGCTTCGGTGTCGAAGGGCATGATGGTGACGACGGGGCCGAAGATCTCCTCCTGGTTGGTGCGGCAGTGTTCGTTCAGACCCGTGATGATAGTGGGTTCGATGAAGTAGCCCTCGGCACAGCGACCGGTTGGTTTCACTTCGTTGCCACCGGTTAATATTTTTCCGCCCTCCTGTTTTGCCAGTTGAATGTAGGACATCACTTTTTGTTTGTGCGCCGCCGAGACCAATGCACCAAGATTGGTTTCGTTCAACAGGGGATCACCCAAGACCAGCGCCTTTGCTTTCTTCACGAAGGCATCGACAAATTTTTCATAGAGCGGGCGCTCCACGAAAATGCGCGAACCACAGAGACAGATCTCCCCCTGGTTGGCGAACGAGGACTGGATGGAGGTGGTGACGGCATTCTCAAAATCACAATCGGCAAAAATGATGTTTGGATTTTTTCCGCCAAGTTCCAGCGAAAGCTTTTTAAACATCGGTGCTGCCGTGGCCGCGATCTTCTTTCCGGTGACCGTGCCTCCGGTGAAAGAGATGGCTGCCACACCCGGATGCTCCGCGATGGCCTGGCCTGCTTTGGCGCCCAGGCCGTGCACAATGTTGAGAACTCCTTTTGGCAGACCGGCTTCCACACACAATTTCGAAAACAAAAATGCTGTCATCGGTGTGAGCTCTGAGGGCTTGCCTACTACAGTGCAGCCCGCGGCCAATGCGGGCGCGATCTTCCAGGTGAACAAATACAAGGGGAGATTCCAGGGCGAGATGCAACCTGCCACGCCAATCGGCGCATGCGTGGTATAATTGATCGCCTCTGTATCGGTGATGTGTGTTTCGGTCGATGTGTGCAAAATGGCAGTGGCAAAGAAACGGATGTTTGCTGAAGCGCGGGGAATGTCTAACCTGCGGGCCAGACTCACAGGCTTGCCGTTGTCGATGCTTTCGGCCAATGCGAGTTTGTCGAGGTCGCGGTCGATGAGGTCGGCCAGTTTTTGCAGGATGTTCGATCGCTCTTGCGCGGGGAGCGTTGACCAGGTGACAAATGCGCGTGTGGCGGCGTCAACGGCTTTGTTTACATCGCGCTCATCCGAGTCCGGGATGAGGCTGTAGACTTTCCCGATGGATGGATCATAGTTGTCGAGGTATTGGTCACTGCAGGGCGCCTCGAATGCGCCGTCGATATAGTTCAGGATCTTTTCCATAATTATAGGCTTCCGGTTCTGCCGCCGTCAACGGGTACGTTGATGCCATTGATGTAGCCTGCTGCGGGTGTGGCGAGGAAGGCGATGGCGTTGGCAATTTCATGCGGGTCGGAAATTCTCCCGGCAGGCACTTCGGCGGCCATCTCCTGTTTCACGGCTTCGTAGGTTTTCCCGGTTCTCTCTGCCTTGGTTCTTATGATCGATTCGAGACGCGACGTCATGGACGCGCCGGGGAGCACGTTGTTTACGGTGATGCCAAAGGGGGCCAGCTCCACCGACAACGTTTTAGACCAGTTGGCTACCGCACCGCGCACGGTGTTGGAAACGCCCAATCCACGGATCGGAATTTTTACAGAGGTAGAGATCACGTTGATGATCCTGCCATAGGATGCTTGTTTCATGCCGGGCACAACGATCTTCACCAAAATGTGATTGCAAAGCAAATGGCTTGAAAAAGCCTTCACAAAATCGTCGGGTTCGGCTTGCAACGCATCGCCTGCGGGGGGACCTCCGGTATTGTTCACCAGGATGTGGACCGTGTTTTTAACGCCATAGGCTTCCGCCTTTTTTTTCAGGTCGTCAGGGAAAGAAAAATCGGCAACGATATAGTCATGCTGTTGCCCCCTGCTGGCGGGGAGTTGACCCAATACTTCTTTTAATGTTTCTTCGTTGCGCGCCACCAGCGTGATGCTGGCCCCCAACAAGGCCAATTCGATGGCCGCTGCTTTTCCTATGCCCTGCGTACTGCCGCACACCATGGCCCGTTTGCCTTTTAGATCGAGATTCATTTCAAGTTGTCGAGTGGATGAAAATTCTTAGTAATTTTAATGAATAAAGGGCAGGTCTGAAAACTGTTTTTTTCATCGCCTTGTTTCTTAACTAAACAAACCCGAAGCTATGTCCGTTCGCAGACCGTTCAACCTCAAAGCATGGATCGACTCCAACCGCGACCTGCTGAAACCTCCTGTAGGAAACAAAAATCTCTATGCCGACGCCGGCGACTATATCGTGATGATCGTAGGCGGACCCAACGCCCGCAAAGATTTTCACTTTAACGAAACAGAGGAACTTTTCTACCAACTGGAAGGCGACATCAAAGTGACCATCCAGGAAGATGGCAAGGCCGTGGAGATCCCCATCAAAGAAGGCGAAATGTTCTTGCTGCCTTCGCGTGTACCCCATCAACCTGCGCGCCCTGCCGGCAGCATTGGGCTGGTCATTGAAGTGAAACGCGAAGACCCCAGTACGCTGGATGGCCTGCAATGGTATTGTGAAAACTGCAACAACCTGCTCCACGAATACCGCTTTCACCTCGACAACATCGAAAAAGATTTTCTTCCCCGCTTCCGCGAATTTTATGCCTCCAAGGATTTGCTCACTTGCAAACGCTGTGGCACGGTAATGGAAGCCGACCCCCGCTTCGTCTAATGACTTTCGAAAACACACATCATTTTGCCAAGGCTATGGATCGCCAGGACCCGCTGCGGTCGTTCCGGTCCAAGTTCCACATTCCCACGGTACATGGGAAGACCGCGCTGTATTTTACAGGCAATTCTTTGGGTCTTCAACCCAAGACCACGAAACGATTCCTACTGGAGGAGCTGGAAGACTGGGCCGCACTAGGAGTGGAAGGACATGTGCACGCGCGTCGTCCCTGGATGTATTATCATAAGCTCACCAAAAAAGCGCTCGCATCGGTAGTGGGCGCAAAGCCGTCGGAAGTGGTGGCCATGAATCAGCTCACGGTGAATCTGCACCTCATGCTGATCTCGTTCTACACGCCCACGCCCCAACGCTACAAGATCCTGACCGAGAGCGGCGCGTTTTCTTCCGACCAATACGCTTTCGAATCGCAGCTCAAATTTCACGGACTCGATCCGGATAAAGCACTGGTGGAATTGAAACCCCGCGAAGGCGAATACACCTTGCGCACCGACGACATCCTCGCGGCCATAGAAACACATCGCGACGAACTGGCGCTGGTCATCTTCGGTGGCGTGCAATATTATACGGGGCAATTTTTTGACATCCCGCGCATCACACAGGCAGGTAAGCGGGCCGGCGCTTGTGTGGGATTTGATCTGGCGCATGCTGTCGGCAACGTTCCGTTGTCGCTACACAAACACGATGTCGATTTTGCTGTGTGGTGCAGCTACAAATATTTGAACTCCGGTCCGGGTGCGATTGCGGGGGCATTCATACACGAGCGCCACTCAAAAAAATTCACCGGCCCGCGTCTTGCCGGGTGGTGGGGCCAGGTGGAGAAAGAACGGTTCCAGATGTTGAAGGGCTTTAAGCCGATGGAAGGCATCGATGGCTGGCAACTCTCCAATGTTCCCATTTTTCAAAGCGCAGCGCATCTGGCCGCATTGGAAATTTTCCAGGATGCCGGCATGAAAGCTGTGCGCGCAAAAAGCATTTTGCTGACCGGGTATCTGGAATTCCTGTTGAAGGAAATGGATGCCGGTGAAAAATATTTCACCCTCCTCACCCCTTCATCACCCGACGAACGCGGTGCACAACTTTCGTTGCTGATGAAGAAGGACGGCAAAAAAATATTCAAGGCCCTCACGAAAGCTGGTGCGATCGTAGACTGGCGCGAACCCGATGTGATCCGGCTCGCACCTGCACCGTTATACAACTCGTTTGAGGACGTGTTCCAATTAGGACTCCTGTTCAAGAAAGCACTGAAGTGAAAAAAAACCAACACATTGCCATCGCCGGTGCAGGCCTTGTGGGCTCGCTGCTGGCCATCTATCTCGCCAAGCGTGGCTATCGCGTGGAAGTTTTTGAACGCCGGCCCGACCTGCGGTCGCAGGTTTTGGATGGAGGGCGTTCCATCAATCTCGCGCTGAGCAACCGCGGCATTCGTGCGCTGGAAGAAGTAGGGCTGGCCGAGCAGCTTCGCGCCACGGCGATCCCCATGCACGGCCGCGCCATGCACAACCTGAAAGGCGAGATCACCAAACAGCCCTATGGCAAGGAAGGGCAATTCATCAACTCCATTTCACGCAGCGGGCTAAATGCGGTGTTGATGGATCGCGCCGAAGCCCTTGGCGTGCGCTTTCACTTTAACCAACGCGTCGCGCAAGTTAATCTCGATACAACCACGTTAACGCTGCAGCAGAACGGCACCGAAAAAACATTGACGTTCGACCGCATCATCGGCGCCGACGGCGCGTTCTCATCCATACGGCTCGCCATGCAGTTCACGGACCGCTTTGATCTCTCGCAAGACTACATCGAACACGGTTATAAAGAGCTGCACATTCCGGCCGGCGCTGGAGGCACTTTCCAACTGGAAAAAAATGCGCTGCACATTTGGCCGCGCGAAAGCTTTATGATGATCGCCCTGCCGAATCCGGACGGCAGCTTCACGTGCACCTTGTTCTTTCCTTTTGAAGGCGCCACATCGTTTGCCGCGCTGAAAACGGCGGACGAGATCAATACATTTTTTAAGACTACTTTTCCCGATGCCGTGGCGCTCATGCCCGATCTGCTGAGCGACTACCGGGAACACCCCACCGGATCGTTGGTCACCATAAAATGTTTTCCCTGGGTAAAAAACAAAACGCTGGTCATTGGCGACGCTGCCCATGCCATCGTTCCCTTCTATGGGCAAGGCATGAATGCCGGGTTTGAAGATTGCCACATCCTCAATCAACTGCTCGATCAATATCAGGACGATTGGGACCGCGCGTTACCGGCTTTTCAATCGCAACGAAAAAAAGATACCGACGCCATTGCCAAATTGGCGTTGGACAATTTTATCGAGATGCGCGATCTTGTGGCCGATGCCGATTTTCTTTTGCGGAAAAAGATCGAGGCCCGTCTGCACGAGCTCTATCCCACCCAATGGATCCCGCAATACTCCATGGTCACTTTTCATGAAAATATTCCCTACAGCCAGGCCTACGCCCTGGGGCAAAAACAAAAACGGATCATGGACGAGGTGATGCAGCGGCCCGATATTGCCACTACTTGGCAGACTTTAGATTTTGAACGGCTTGTTCGTCGAATTCAGGAAGCTTGATGTGGTATTTGTATTGCTCAAAACGGTCCAGCACATCTTTCACATAATTCACCGGTTCCTCACACTTGCAATAGCCGGCGTTGGCCACGGGGTCGCGGTAATATTTCGGTTCCGATTTCTTTAACAGGAAGTACTCCACGTTGTCGTCCCATTTGTTCGGATCCTTTTGGTATTTGCGACAAAGTTTACGCGCATCGATGATGTGGGCGAGACCGGCGTTGTAGGAAGCCAGCACAAATTTCAGACGCTCGTTGGGATCGGAAATGCTTTTCATCCAATACTTGTCGAGGTACTTTAGATAGTTCACGCCCGCATGAATATTCTGTTGGGGATCGTTCAGGTCCCGGGCGCCAAAACGTTTCGCGGTGGCGGGCATCAATTGCATGAGCCCCTTGGCACCGGCCCACGATTCGTTGTGCAACGTGAACTTCGATTCCTGATAGACTACGGATGCCAACAGGCGCCAGTCCCAACCTAAACTGGCAGCGCCCTCCTTGATCAACTCGTCGTAGGGAGAAAGTTTATTGCCTCCCAGCGAGGAGTAGTCGCTGTTCATGCGCACCAGGGAAGTGCGCGGGCTTTTGAAATAGCGGTTGTAGATCACCATGAAGGTCGATTCCCTTTTGATCTTCACCAACCATTCATCGATCACCTTCACCAACTCCGGCGAATTGAGGCGTACCGCCCATGCAATTTGCTGGGGCACGCTCAACACGGTGTTCACGTCGATGTTGGGATAGTATGCTGCGTTCACGCGGGCCATCGTGTGGTCGGCCAACGTGTAGTCGATCTCGCCCAAAGCCACCTTGCGAATGAGCGATTCACTTTCGGCAATCAGCGTATCTTCTTTAATAATGATGTCACCACCGAGTTCTTCCGACAAATTCTTCAACCGCATCTCATAGCTCGTGCCCTGAATGACGTGCACTTCTTTTCCGATGAGATCGGCGGGGTTGCGCAGCATGTTTTCTTCCAGTGCATCGGGTGTGAGTTTGCGCCAATTGCTGGGTTTGCGTTGCACGAGCACTTGATAGGTGTTGAAATGCGGACGCGTGAACGTTACAAGTTTGCGCCGGGCTTTGTTAATGGTGAGCGGAAAGGCAATGATGTCGCCTTCGCCTTCGTTCAGTTGCCGAATGGCCGGCTCCACACCGGATGTCACTTTTATTTTTAACGCAACGTCGAGATGTTTTGCCAAAAGTTGCAGCAATTCATACTCATAGCCCATCGGGTGACCTTTGTAAATAAAATAACTGATGGAATTGTTGTCGACCAGTGCGTTGAGGTAGCCTCTTTTTTTGATGGCTGCCAGGTCGATGTTGACTTGGGGCTTGGAGAAAAAATCAACTTTCTTTTCCTGGTGACAGGAGAAGCAAATCAGCACAAGCAACAAGATGACGCGGAAAATCCGATCGGGCCGACTCATAGAACCTCGAAGATACTGCTTTTTCCGACGGAATAAAAGGAGCTCCCCGAACACTGGTTAGTTGCGGTGCCGTGAGCACCGCAAAACCTTCTAAAATACGCTGGAAACCTCTATCGGGAAGTCGGTGATGAGAATGTCGATGTAATTTTTTTTTACGTAATCCCTGTAAAATTTCGCCGGATGCAGGGCGCCATTGTTCCTTGTGTATTCACTGACATCCATCATTAAAGGGATGTGCAGGTTGCGAAGCTTTGCCTTAAGCTCCAGCGTTGTGGTGCTGGTGACATAGGCCACAAGGTTTGCGGGAGGGATAGAAAGCGCAGCAATGGCTTCCCAATCTTTGTCATCTTTCACCAAACAAGAGATGCGAATGTCGTGCGAAGCATCGTATACTTTTTTTGTGTTGATGGGATTGAACGTGAGCACAACGCATTTGTTCAACAGCGATGCTTCTTTGACTTTGTTCACCGCCTCTGCCCAAACATCGGTCTTGATGTCCAGCATCATAATGATATCCGCTTGCCGGGCATAGCGCAACATGTCGTCGAATGTGAGCAGGTGTTGGTCGGTCACCTGGCCTTTTGCATCCTTCAAAAAAAGCGTGCTCAAATATTCATCGGTCAATTCTGCAATTTTGCCGGTGCCCGTCGTGGTGCGGTCTACCGTTTCATCATGCAGTATGTAAAGTTTGCCGCTGGCACTTTTGCGGAGGTCCAACTCCAGGATCACCGGTGTGATCTGGCTATGACTTTCCGTGTGCTTAAACAGGGGCAATGAATTTTCAGGGAAGGCGTCGTAAAATCCGCCGCGGTGGCCGCAGATCCAAAATCTTTTCGCATCGGTTCTCCATTGCGCCATGCCGGTGAGGCAAGTCAGTGTGAGCATGATGGTGCAAACAATTCTCATCCGTTGCAATTTTATAAATAAAAAAAGGAAGCACCCCGATGTGCGAGGTGCTTCCTTTCTTATAACGTTTTGATTAATTAAAGATATAGCGGATACCCACCTGAGCTTGCCACACGTTGTCCAGTGTCACGCTCTTGATGAAGGAATCTTTGATCAGGATCGGCTCTCCGTTAACCGTTTGTGTTCCCAATTTGTACACGGGAGTGCCATCCGGGTTGATGTGATCAACCGAAACAGGCGTTGCCGTTGTGGTGGCATAGCCCAATCCCCATTTGTTGTTCAACAAGTTGCCTACGTTAAGAATATCCAGACGCAGCTGAAGCGTATTTTTCTTTTCGGCGGCACCAACCTTGATGTAGAACTCCTGGACCACCGTGAAATCGAAGCGGGTCAACCAAGGATATACGGCAGCGTTTCTTTCTGCATATTGACCGCGACGGGTTTTGAGGTATTTGTTTCCATCGATATAAACGTCGTAAGCGGCTTGTTGATCAGCTTCGGTGAACGTCTTGGTGATCGAGTTGCCGCCCGCATCCTTGTAGGTTGTGGAGAAAGGTGCGAAGGAAAGATCCGTTCCCTTGTTGGCAACATAGAGCAGGTCGTTTGTGGTCTGACCATCGCCGTTGAGTTCGCTGCCGTAGGTATAAGAGATCTTACCTGGGTTACCGGTGGCCGAGTTTCCACCGCTATACGATACCATACCTAAAGAGAACATGGTCGAGCCACCGAACTTCTCGCCATAGTTGAGGCGATAGTTGGCAAAGCCCACGATGCGATGACGCAGGTCGTTGTTGGCATAGGCTGCACCAATATAGTTCTGACCACCCACAGACGGTGTGTTGGCTTCTACCGTGCTGCTTACCGACTGCATGTCTTTTGCTTGTCCATACGTGTAGGCCAGCATACCGCCAAATCCTTTTGTGGCCGGTTTTTCAAGTTTCGCCGTGACGGTGTAGGAGTATCCTATTTTGGTGTTCTTCAAAACGAATACGTTCGTCACTTGTGTATTGTAGAAACGTGCGGGGTTCACAGCACCACCCGACAATCCGGAGGCAGGGAAACGGCCGCGTGTATCGGGACCTGCAAAATTGCGATCCGGACCTTTCAAGTTGGCGTCGATGTAGCGCAGACCTTGGAGTTGTTTGTTATAGATGTATTCCAAGGTTCCGATCAGGCCCCAGGGCAGTTTCTGATCGACGGCTACGTTGGTCTTCCACACCATGGGGTACTTCAGATTCGGGTCGGTGGCGTTCACCACATACGGCGGCAGCGTGGTGATGTCGGTGCTGGTGGGAATGAATTGGCTGGGATCCAAGCGGAAAGGATATGCCGTGGTTCCTTGCACGTTGATCACGGCGGTGTTCACACCGTTGTTACCCAACTGGTTCGACACCAATACCTGGGGAATGCGCGATACGAAGATACCGGTACCACCACGGATCTGTGTGGTCTTCTCACCCGACACATCATAGTTGAAGCCGATGCGGGGCGACAACAGCAAGCGTGTTTTCGGGAATGCACCTGTGTTCACTTTGTAGTCGTTGCCGTCCTCGTCTTTAAAGGTAAGACCTGCTACTACGGGGTTATAAAAATCCGTTGCCGTGCCATTGTCATACTTGAACACATCGCCGCGGATACCGCCGGTGATCTTCAGGTTTTGCGTGGCTTGCCATTCGTCCTGCAGATAGAAAGAGTAAGTCGATACTTTCAGTGTCTGCAGCGGTTCGGCACCGCCGGGCAACAAAGAGTAACGCAGGTTGTAGCGGGCGACCGTAACGGGCGACACGGGATTTGTAGGGTCGGCCAGGAAAGCATTGGCTGCCGTTTTGAAGTCGGCGATGGAGTTGTAAACATAAACACCGTTGGATGACGGGAAGAATACGTTGTTGGACTTATAGAATTCGTAGGCAAGACCCAATGTCAAGGTGTGTTTTCCGGCGAAGTAGGTCAGGTTGTCCGTAATGTTCAGGGTAGAGTAGTTCAACTTGTTGTCAGGCGTGAAAGGATCGAAACCCACCGAGGTGTAGGTGCTTCCACCGGCTGCGTTCAAAATGTCGATGGTAGGGAACATCGAAGTTTTGTAGCGGCGGTCTTCAATTTGTTTGTTGAAGGTAGCCACCAGGTTGTTGGCAAACTTGCTGGCGAATGTAGAGTTCAACTCGGCTGCAAACGAGCGGGTGTTGTCCTTAATGATATAGCCTGTGTTCTCCGGTGAAACGGCGGTCGCCTGGTTGGTGCGGTTACCGTTACCGGCGGTGTTACTGCTGTTGCTGTTGCTGATGATCTGATCGGATTCCGAATCGTGGTGCGAGTAGCGGACGGCCAGCTTGTGATGATTGTTGATGTTGTAGTCCAACCGCAGGAGGCCTTTTGTACTCTTGATGTCGTTGTTGAAGTTGTCGACGGCACCCAGGTCGAAGCCGAACTTGTCTTGCATGAACTGCTTCAGGTCTAACATGTCGGACTCCGTTACACGCGACACGTTACCGGTTGCGCCGGATTTGGCCGTTACCCAATCCAACGCAGGTGTGCTGCTTTTGAATTGCTCCATGTTGGCAAAGAAGAACAGTTTGTTTTTGATGATCGGCCCGCCGATGCGGAAGCCCACAGTGCTTTCTTTCAGGCTCACAGGAGGAAGGTCTTTGCCGTCAGCTTTCTTGCCGGTCATGTCTTTCTTACTGTTGCGGAAGAGGTAGTAGACTGATCCGGTGATGTCGTTTGTACCGGAGCGCGTTACGGCGTTGATGCCTGCACCGGCAAAACCGGATTGACGCACGTCGAAAGGTGCAACGTTCAACTGCACTTCGTCAAGCGCGTCCAACGATACGGCCGTTGTTCCAGTGCGGCCGCCGGCTTGTGCCGAGTTGCCCAAACCAAAACCGTTGTTGAAAACCGATCCGTCAATAGTAAAGTTGTTGAAGCGGCTGTCCTGGCCGGCAAAAGAGCGGCCGTTACCATAAGCGTTGTATTTCACGATGTCGTTCACGTTACGACCGATGGTCGGCACGCTGTTCAAGTTCTCGCGGTTGAACGATGCAGCGGCACCGGTGCGGTCGGAGCTGAAGATGTCGTTGCGTCCAGCCGAAACCACCACTTCTTCGAGTTGGGTGCTTTCATCAACCAGCTTCACGTTCACATCGGCAGACGTACCCAGGTTGAGGTAAATGTCGTTGACGCTTTGTTCTTTGTAACCCACGAAGGTGAATTTCACGGTGTAAGGACCACCCACACGCATACCTGGTAGGGTATAGCGGCCATCCGCTAAAGTAGTTGTTCCATACGACGTTCCGGAAGGTGTGTGCACGGCGATCACCGTAGCGCCTGGCAGGGCTCCCCCGTTGCCATCGGTCACGATACCGGCAATAGAAGAGGTCGTCACCTGCGCCCATGCGCCCAGAGATCCGAGCAGCAAGGCCATTAACAGTAAAGATTTTCTCATACGTTTGATTAAGATTTAGAATTAGTTAGAGCGTGACAAAAGTACCCGAATGGTCACACTTAACCTTTAAAGCACTTTTAATTCTTTCCACAAAATGTTTACAATCATTTAACACTGGCTCATGTTCCACTCATAAAATTTAAGCTAATTATTTGATAAAGAATATTTTATTTGCCCACCGGATTCATTAAACCTAAACCTCATTATGCTGAAATCTTTCGTCCTAACGTTTTTTCTTACATCGATTGCGATAGTCACCTGGGGTCAACCCGACCTGTCTTACTACCTTCCCGAAGGGGTAACTTATGACCCGGCTATCCCCACCCCCAAGGCCATCATCGGGCATGAAGTGGGCGAATGGCACGTCACCCATGACCGGCTTGTCAATTATATGTATGCACTCGACAGAGCGTCGGACCGCGTGAGCCTGGAAGTGACGGGCTACACCTATGAAGGCCGACCCCTGCTGCTGCTCACCATCACCTCGCCAAAGAATCATGAAAAACTGGAGGCCATCCGAACCCAGCACCTCCAATTGACGGACCCTTCCAAGTCGGCCTCACTCGACACGAAGAGCATGCCCATTGTTTTTTATATCGGCTTTAGCATCCACGGCAACGAGGCCAGCGGTGTGAATGCCGGCCTGCTGGCGGCCTATCATTTTGCAGCCGCCCAAGGCAAGGAGATCGAAAGCTATCTCGACAACACCATCATCCTGTTCGACCCCAGCTACAACCCCGACGGCATGCAACGCTTTAGCAGTTGGGTGAACTCGCGCAAAAGCCAGGTTACCTCCACCGATCCTTCGGACACCGAACACAACGAGGCCTGGCCCGGCGGACGTTTCAACCACTATTGGTTCGACCTGAACCGCGACTGGCTCGTGGCCCAACATCCCGAATCACAAGCGCGCGTGAAAAGCTTCCAGCGATGGAAACCCAACGTGCTCACCGACCACCACGAGATGGGCACCAACGCCACGTTCTTTTTTCAACCCGGCGTTCCCTCCCGCGTGCATCCCCTGACCCCCGACAAGAATTTTGAGCTGACCAAACGCATGGGTGAGTTTCACGCCAAAGCATTGGACCAGATCGGCTCCTTCTATTATACACAGGAAGGCTACGATGACTTTTATTATGGCAAAGGCTCGACTTTCCCCGATGTGCAAGGCGCCATTGGCATCCTTTTCGAACAAGCCAGTTCGCGCGGCCATGCACAAGAGAGCATCAACGGTGTGCTCACCTTTCCCTTCACGGTGCGCAACCAGTTCACAACGGCGCTCAGCTCCCTGAAAGCCGTGAACGCCATGCGCGAAGACCTGCTCAACTATCAACGTCAGTTTTTTAAAGATGCTGTTGCCGACGCTGCCAAAGACCCGGTGAAAGCCTACTTGTTCGGCGCCCCCAAAGATCCCGTGCGTGCTTTCTACCTGGCGGAGATCATCGCCCGGCAAAATGTAGACATCTATAAAGCATCTGCCACACAGACGATCAATGGCAAAAATTATGAAGCGGCCTCCAGTTATGTGGTGCCATTGAACCAGTCGCAATACAAACTCATCAAGGGTATGTTTGAAAAACGGACGCAATTCAAAGACAGTTTGTTTTATGACATCTCCAGCTGGACGTTGCCCTTGGCGTTTGGGTTGGACTATGAAGAATTGAAAAGCGCGCCGGCATTGGGTGAAAAAGTAACGCAACCCAAGCTCCCCGCCGGAAAACGCATTGGCGGCAAAAGTGAATACGCCTATGTGTTTGAATCGAACGGTTACTACGCGCCACGCGCCATCTATCGCATCCTCAACCGCGGTCTGCGACTGAAGGTGGCCAGCAGCGCATTTTACCATAGCGATGGACGGAAGTTTGAAGCCGGCGCCTTGTTGCTGGAGGTCGGCAGCCAGGAGAAGAGCGCCGATCAGATCGAGTACATCGTTAATGAGATCGTAGAGAAAGATGGCATCGATGTGTATGCTTTCAATAGCGGGCTGGACTATCGCGGTGTGAGCTTAGGCAGCGGTTCGTTCCTCCCCATCAAGAAGCCCGTCATTGCCATGTTGGTAGGCGATGGCGTGAGCGCGACCGATGCCGGCGAGGTGTGGCATATGTTGGACACACGCTTCCAGATACCGGTAACACTCATTCCTGTGAATGTCTTTGACCGGGCGTCGCTGAGCAAATACAACACCATCATCCTGCCCCCGACCGTGTCGACACCCTCCATCAGCGAAGCCACGAAAGAGCGACTGAAGACCTGGACGCAAAACGGTGGTGTCATCATTGGCCTGGAAAACGCCGTGGGCTGGCTCACCAACATGGGCTTGGGCCGGTTCGATATGAAGAAGGAGGAAGAAAAGAAGGACGCCCCTGTCAAGGCCCGTCCCTATGGCGACATCGATGAATATACCGGTGCCCAGGAAACCAGTGGTGCCATCTTCGAGGCCACGGTGGATCTTACCCATCCCCTGCTGTATGGTTATACCAATCCGCGCATGGCCATTTTCAAATCCAACAATTTGTTTATGGAAAAAGCTAAGAACGCGTATGGCAATCCCGTTGTGTTTACCGCTTCGCCGTTGCTGAGCGGTTATATCTCGAAGCCGAATTATGCAAAGGTGAAAGAAAGTGCGATGGCCGGCGTTACCGCTATGGGGCAAGGACGTGTGATCGGGTTTACGGATAACTTGTGTTTTCGCGCCTTTTGGCTGGGGTCGAACAAGATGCTGATGAATGCCATTTATTATGGACCTTTGATTAGTAGTACGTCGTCGCGATAGGAGTGTAAATTTTTTACGGGATTCTATATTTCAACTCAGGCTATGAAAAGAATATTTTTTGTTTTATTTCTGATATCAGCTGTCATGGTTCAAGCGCAATCGTACAAAGTTATGACCTACAACATCCGGCTCGATACGCCGGTTGACAGTGTGAACCAATGGCCCAAGCGGACGGGCAAAGTATATGCGCTCATAAAAAAATACGACCCCGACCTGCTGGGCGTGCAAGAGGCTATACACCATCAACTCATGGGCATCGTCGATAATCTTACCGCGTATGCTTATGTCGGCGTAGGTCGCGACGACGGAAAAACGAAGGGCGAATATTCGGCCTTGCTCTACAAGAAAGATAAGTTCGATGTGATCGATCAGAACACGTTCTGGCTTTCCGAGACCCCCGACGTTCCGGGGAGCAAAAGTTGGGATGCGGCCATCACGCGTGTGGCCAGCTGGGCCATTCTTAAAGACAAAAAGACCAAAGCCGAGTTTCTGGTCATCAACACGCACTTCGACCACATGGGCAAAGAAGCGCGGAAGAACAGTGCCGCCTTGTTAAAACAAAAAGCCGTGACGCTCAACAAAAAGAAACTCCCCGTCATCATCACCGGCGACTTCAACTGCACCCGCGAAGAAGCACCCTACAGCGAAATGATGAACCCCAAAGGCCTCAGCGTCGTCGACGCCGCACCGAAAGAACCGCCGGGAACTTTCTGCGGCTTCAAAGTGGGGGCTATGACTTGCCGGCCTATCGACTATATCTTCTATACGCTGCCGTGGAAGGCCTCTGATTATACGGTGATCGAAGACAATGATGGAACCTATTATCCTTCGGATCACCTTCCGGTGATCGTGACGTTGAAGTTGAAGTGATATAAGACAAACCAAGGTGGGGCCTCCAGCATCTGAGATGAAGATCTTCTGAGGGAGGCCCCACCAAGTTTATTCGTTTGTAATGGTGATTATTTGTCTTTAAGCCGGTGTTCTCGGATATAGGAGTGGGCGGATATTCATATTCCAATATGGAATATTCATGAACTAACCTTCATTCAATTCAGCTTCGAAAAATACCTCCTCGCTTCCCGCATCACGGCGGGGGCCAAAATAAATGCAGAGATCATCGTGGGGATCGCCATCAGCGCAAACGCGATATCGATCAGGTTCAACACCACCTCCAGCGACACAACCGATCCGAGCACGATCGTAAAAATGTAGACGTAATCGTACCACTGGCTTTTGTTTTCACCCACCATGAAAGCCAGGGCTTTTCTTCCGTAGTAGCTGTACGCAAACATCGCGCTGATCGCAAACACGGAAGCGCAAATGAGCAACACCACATCGCCGCCAAAGGGCATCGCCTTTCGATATGCAATGGACGTCAGCGTGATGCCGCTGGCACCGGCGGTTTTCCAAACGCCCGTGGTGAGGATGGCCATGGCGGTGAGTGTACAGGAAATGATCGTGTCGATGACCGGGCTCAACATGGAAAGCAATCCTTCGCGAATCGGTTCCACGCTTTTGGAAGCACCCATGGCCATCGGGGCGGTGCCAA
This sequence comes from Chryseolinea soli, assembly GCF_003589925.1. Classification (NCBI taxonomy): domain Bacteria; kingdom Pseudomonadati; phylum Bacteroidota; class Cytophagia; order Cytophagales; family Fulvivirgaceae; genus Chryseolinea; species Chryseolinea soli. The sequence continues at coordinate 1,588,728 of NZ_CP032382.1, forward strand.
TGCCGGCTTCGTTGCTGAACGTGGCGCGGCGCACGCCAAGCATGATCATGCCGCCCAGTGTGCCGCCCAGGAATGGGTCGCCGTGAAAATGTTCTGCTGCAAAGGCGTCGGTGAAGATCAATCCAAAATAGTAAGGCACTTCTTTCACGTTCACGCTGAGGATGATCACCACCGAAATAAAATGCAACCCGATCATCCAAGGCACGAGGTTGCCCGCCCACGTGCCGATGCGCTGGATGCCGCCGATGATGACTACGGCCACCAGCGCTGCCGCGGCAATGCCCAGGATCAACTTTTGCACGCTGATCGTGACCATACCCATCGACACAAAAGATTCCTCCAGGCCCACCAACGGCAAGCCAATATCCACCAACGCTTGCGTGAGTTGGTTGGCGGAGAAGATCGGCAAAGCGCCCATCATGCAGCACACGCAAAACAGAAAAGCCAGCGGCATATATTTTTTTGGCAGCGCCTCGCGGATAACATACATCGGGCCACCTTGCAATTCGCCGTTGGAATCCTTTCCGCGATAGAGACTCGCCAACGTGCTGGTGAAAAAATTTGTCGACATGCCCACGACCGACGTCACCCACATCCAAAACAACGCACCGGGTCCACCCAACGCGATGGCCGCTGCCACTCCGGACAAATTGCCCATGCCTACCGTTGATGCCAGCGCGGTGCACAAGGCTTTGTAGGCACTGATTTGTCCCGGCCCGCTTTCATTGCCATCTTTTCCGGCGAGCAACCTCAGGGCGTGAAGAAAATAGCCGTATTGAATAAAACGCGAGTAAAGCAAAAAGAACAATCCGCCGCCGATGATCAGGAAAAGCACGGGCCACCAGATGTAGCCTGCCGCGGTTGAAAGCATGATGTTGACGGGTTGCAAAAGTTTCAGATTTATTTTCTACGCTGAATGAATAAAACAAAATTCCGCTTATTCCCTAGGGTTTTGCCAAGAATAATAATTTTTTTTGAGAATGGGTTACTTGTATATTCCGTCTCTTATGAAGTACTTGAAAAATTAAATTTTCACCCTACCGGCATGTAAGCAACCACGTTTAGCCCAGATTCAAAAAAGGAGTCCACGTCTTTATTTTCAAACCAAACAAACCATTTAAACCATTTTATCTATGCTTGGAGCATTGAGTTTTATCGGCATGTTGCTGATCCCGGCAATATTGATCGGCTATGTCTTTCGCAATCGGTTCACGATCGGACCGCTCACCCTTCTAAAAGATTTCAAAACCACGATGATTTTGTTGGTGGTGGCGGTTGTTCTGGCGATGAGCAACTCGTTGTTTTTCTATTCCCGTTTCGGGCACCAATATTATTTGGTGTATCCCACGGGCGGATGGAACACGGTGTCGTCGTCGGGCATTAAGTTCCGTTGGTTTGCCACCATCCAGGAATGGCAAAAAGAGATCGACATCAAAGTAGTAGGCGAGGGCGACCCGACGGAAGGCATCGAAGGTGTGATCACCGACAAAGTAACGTTCGAGCTACCCAACAGCCGCGGTGAAGAAAAGACGCAAGTCATTCCCGGCATCGCCATCACTTTTATCGATCGCGTGGGTGCGGCTGTGCAGATCTCGGTGCGTATGAAAGTGCCGGAAGATCCCGAGAGATTCCGCGCATTGGCGGAATCGTTTCGTAATCCGGCCAACCTGATCAACAACACGCTGATCCCCACCATCAAGGAACAGATCAGCAATACCGGCTACATGTTTGCCGCGCAGGATTATATTTCTGGTGCCGCCACCGATTTCCGCCAGGCTATCGACGACCAGCTGAAATATGGCGGGTACTCCACGGAGCGCCGCGAGTTTTATGACACCATCTATTCGACCATCCAGGATGGCGGTCCGCGCACGATCAAGGAGATCAACACGCGCTATCGCATCATCAAGAAGACCGACAAAGATGGCAAGCTCATCCGCATTCCGCATGAGATCACCAAGAACAGCATCGCGGTAACGCAAGTGATCGTGGACGAAGTGTTTCCCGAGCCCGCCTTCAAAAAGCGCCTCGAAGCCCAGCGCGACATCTCAGCGCAAAAGCGCATCGAAATGGAAAAGATCGAAACCGCACGCGCCGAGCAGCAACGCATCATCGCCGAAGGTGAACGCGACAAAGCCAAAGAGCGTGTAGACCAGGAGAAAGAGCAAGTGAAACAACTCATCGCCATCGAAACGCAGTTGAAACAGGAGAACACGCGCAAACAATTGGCCGAGATCGCCCTGCAGACCGCGCGCCTCGAATCGGAACAAAATCTGGTTCGCGAACGTGCACAGTCGGAAGCCAACCGCTTGAAGGTGGCCGCAGGTCTTACGCCGCAAGAGCGCGCACAAATCCAAAAAGAGATCGCCATCGGTGTGGCCGAGAAACTTGGTGCGATGCAGTTTCCGCAAGTGTACATCGAAGGCGGTGGCAAAGATGGCAAGAGCAACCTCGGCTTGATCGAGGCGTTGCTGGGCGCGGAGATGGCGAAGTCTATGATCCCGGCGTTGAAGGATAAGTAGTGTGACAATAAAAATAAAAAACGAGAGGCTGCCTTAACAGGGCAGTCTCTTTTTTTTGGATGGAAGTGACCCGCTGTGCCTTACTTCTTCCGATTTGCCAGGTACACCCCACCCACTATGGCAGCCATCCCGATGAAGTGTCCTGCCTGAAGTTGCTCACCATCCAGCAAGCCCCACATCACGATCACGATGGGCATCAGGTAGGTGACGGAGCTGGCGAACATCGGCGTGCTGATCTTCACGAGCTGATTGAACAAGATCGTCGCCACCGCGGTGCTCATCAATCCTAGCAACGCAATAAATCCCAACGCGCGCCAGGCGCCCTCCACAACCTCCAGCTTATGCGGCACGTCGGTGAACGCAATGAGGTAGATGAATGCCAACGGCCCCACCAACATCAACGACACGCTGGTGATGGTGAGCGAGCCCAGGTCGGGGATTTTGAATTTGATGAGGTTGAGGTTCGACCCGTAAAAGAAACAGGCCAACACAATCAACAACGCAAATGCGTTGAAGCCCGTGATGCTTCCTCCCGATCGCGACAGGCTCAGCATCACCGTTCCGGCAAATCCCAACAAGATGCCCACAATGGCCAGCGGTTTGAAGCGCAGTCGAAACACGACGGCACCGATGAGCATGGTGAAGATGGGCGTGAGCGTGTTGAGGATCCCGGCGATGGAACTGGGCATTCGCGTTTGTGCTGTGGCAAACAGAAACGCGGGGATAAAGACACCCATCATGCCCGAGGCAAAAAGTTTCCAGTAGTCGTCGCGTTTTAGTTCGCGCACTTTGACGATCGCCATCGGCAGCAAGAACAGCGATGCGAACGCCACGCGGAGCGATCCCACTTCGTCGGGTGCAAAAGCTTTGAGCCCTTGTTTGATGAGAATGAAGGATGTGCCCCAAATGAGCGAGAGGATGCCTAATAATAAAAAGGCCTTTGAGCGCGGATTGTTATTCATGGAAATGGTGGATCAAAAAAAATACGAGAGCAACTGTGGATCGTCTTCACCCAAAAGTGGCGGGTTCCGGTTCCCCGTCAAACCTGATTCTTGCTTTGTTAGGCCGTGACCAGCGAAGTGGAATAGGCTTCGATCACCTCATCCAAAATGGCCATCACTTCGGCTTCTGTTTCCACTTCCACGAGACGCGTGCGAAAAGGTTTGAAATCCGGTACGCCTTTGAAATAGTTTGAATAGTGGCGGCGCATTTCGAAGATGCCCAACCGGTCGCCTTTCCAGCGCACGGAAAATTCCAGGTGTTTTTTGGTGGCCCGTACACGCTCGGCCATGCCGGGAGCGCTCAGGGTTTCGCCGGTTTTGAAAAAATGTTTGATCTCGTTGAAGATCCAGGGATAGCCAATGGCGGCGCGGCCGATCATGATGCCGTCTACGCCAAACCGGTTGCGATATTCCAGGGCTTTTTGTGGCGTGTCCACGTCGCCGTTGCCAAAGATGGGGATGTGCATGCGCGGGTTGTTCTTGATCTCGGCGATCAAAGTCCAGTCCGCTTCGCCTTTGTACATCTGCACGCGCGTGCGGCCGTGGATGGTGAGGGCTTTGATGCCGATATCCTGGAGCCGTTCGGCTACTTCTACGATGTTCTTGGTTTTATCATCCCAGCCCAACCGGGTTTTCACGGTCACGGGCAGGTGGGTGCATTTCACGATCTCGGCCGTCATTTGCACCATCTTGGGGATGTCCTGGAGCAAGGCGGCCCCGGCACCGCGGCAAGCCACGGCTTTCACGGGACAGCCGTAGTTGATGTCGATCAGGTCGGGGTTGGCGGCCGTGGCGATCTCGGCCGAGCCCACCATGTTGCCGATGTCGCCGCCAAAGAGCTGGATGCCGATGGGACGTTCGTATTCAAAAATGTCGAGTTTCTGGCGGCTTTTGGCCGCATCGCGGATGAGGCCTTCCGACGAGATAAATTCCGTATACATCAGGTCGGCCCCTCCTTCCTTGCACACAGCACGGAACGGCGGGTCGCTCACATCCTCCATGGGCGCCAGCAAAAGGGGGAATTCGCCCAATTCTATTTGACCTATTTTTACCATCTTTGGCGCAAAGATAATCAGGAAATATTCAATGTTCGATCCCCGCCTGCTGGTTTCCAATCGCCCTCCTTTTCTGTCATTGTGTCTGGTTATGGCTACGGTTTTTATCGGGTTTGCCGTGGTAGGCCCGCTGCTGGGTCTTGCCGTGGCATCATCTTTCTATGATGGCAACCTGGCAACGGACCTTCTCGACGGTGCCGGCCAGCCGGGCTATTTCACGGCGGTGATGGTGGTGCAGGGCATTGCCACCTTCGTGGGATTGATGGTGTTTCCGGTCCTTCACATCACGCAACTGGAACATAAACCATTGCAACCTTTTTTCCCTGTTCAACCTAAACTGGGGCAAGTGCTGTTGGGTGTCACGTTGTTGGGGTTGGCCTTCGTCATCGCGATGTCGCCGGTGGTGGAGTGGAACAGCCAGATCCATTTTCCTGCTGCCTTGAAAGCGTTTGAAGCCTGGGCGCGTGAAAAAGAAGAGATGGCCGCCAAGCTTACCGAGACGCTCACGCAGTTCGAGTCTGCCGGACAAATGCTGATCGCCTTGCTGGTCATCGCCATCTTGCCCGCCATCGGCGAGGAGCTGGTGTTCCGGGGCATGATCCAGCGGGAATTTTGGCGCGCCACCAAGAATGTTCATGTCGCCATCTGGACGTCGGCCTTTCTGTTCAGCGCCATTCACCTGCAGTTCTTTGGTTTCATCCCGCGGCTGCTGCTGGGGGCACTGTTTGGCTATCTCTATTACTGGTCCAATAATTTGCTGGTCCCCATGTTCGCCCATTTTTTCAACAACGGTTTTGCCGTAGTGGCCATGTACCTCAACCAGCAGAACGTGACCGACCTCAATGTGGAAGACAATACTTCGGCGCCCTGGCCTTATGTGGCAATCGCCCTCGCGGCCACCGTGGGATTGCTTTATTTTGTATGGAAACACTATCGCGAAAATCCCCCTGCCGTCGAAGATTTTCATTCGCCTTCAGCCCTGCCCGATGGAGACCTTTAGTTTAACGTTTGTAAATTGCACATTTGCCATATTTCGCTAACCGACTTCGTATCGTGACCAACTCGCTCTCCAAATACAGTAACCTTACCCAACGCATCATCGCGGGCCTGTTGGGCTCGGCCGGCATCATCGCAGCGATCTGCTTTAGTCCATGGACCTATTGCCTGGTGTTTTTTATCATCTGCCTGTTCTCGCTGCTGGAGTTCTACAAACTGGCCGGACTCGATGGCGTGGTCCCTCAAAAGGTGTTTGGCACCTTCTGCGGGGTAGCCATTTACATGCTTTCCTTTTTTATCGAAAAGGGCGACATCTCCTACCGGTATTATTTTCTGATCTTCCCGATCGTGTCGTGTGTATACATGATCAAGCTCTATAAAAAATTCGAGCGCAAGCCGTTCACCAATATTGCCTTCACTTTTCTCGGCATTTTTTATGTAGGCGTACCGTTCGCATTGCTCAACGTGGCGGTGTTTGTGGATGGTGCCTACAATTATGAGATCATCTTTGGCTGTCTCTTCATCTTGTGGGCCAGCGACACGGGGGCCTATTTTGCAGGAACATTTTTTGGCAAGCGAAAACTTTTCGAGCGCATCTCGCCAAAGAAATCGTGGGAAGGTTTTTTTGGTGGCGCTTTGCTGGCGCTGGCGTTTGTGTTTGGTATCGCCCACTACTTTCATACGCTTACGCAAATGCAGTGGGTCATCGTGGGGTTGATCATTATTATCGGCGGGACGTTCGGCGACCTGGTAGAGTCGTTGCTGAAACGCAGCATCGAGATCAAAGACTCCGGCGACAGCATCCCGGGACACGGCGGCTTCCTCGACCGCTTTGATGGGTTGTATATTTGTGCACCGTTCATTGTGGCCTATCTGGAGATCGTGCGGGCGTAGAACGTTGTCTTTATTCGCGAGCGATCCTTTCACGCCATCGCAGGATCTTTCCTATTCGGCTTCTAAATTCATTTCGCGTCGCAGGATCATTCTATTTCCTGCGCAACGCGCTCCCGCCCACTCTGACGATTATTTCGACACGCTTTCTTTTACCATAGGGTGAAAGGTTTTGATGGTTTTTTGTCGTAATATTTCCTCATTAAATCCTTCGCTCATGGAGAATGCGTTCTTTGTCAACAAGACTCCTTTTATAAAAGGCCGTCTTGCTCTCGCCCTATCCGTTGCTTTGCTCTTTTCAATCGTTGCCGTATACCAGCTTTCCACGCAAGTGTCGCCCTGGACGACGCTTCATGCGAAGGCACCACTCGTGCTGTTGCTGGAAATGCTCCCCGTATGGCTCATCCTTTTTCTGTTGTTTGCCACCAGCAAGCATTTCTACGACCGACGCCAGCAACAGGAAACTGAAACCAAAGATCACTTCGTAAAAAATGTTTCGGACATCATCCAAAAGATCAAATCCGGAGAATATAATGCTGACCGCGATGTGACGGGCGAACTCCTGCTGGACACTTCCCTCAGCGAGATCTACAAGAAATTCAAGACCGATGCCGACAACGAACGCCACCGCAGCTGGGGCAATGAGGGGCTGGCCAGGTTTCGTGAGATCATGGGTTCCCACACGGAAATAAAAGCCCTGACCGATGCGTTCATCGCGCAGCTCATTCAATATGTCGACGCCAACCAAGGCGGCGTATTCATTCTGAACGCCGATCGCCACCTGGAGCTCTCCGCCTGCTATGCATTCGAACGAAAAAAATATTTGACAAAAACCGTTCTCCCCGGCGAAGGTTTGGTGGGCCAATGCTTCCTGGAAGGACATTCCATTTATCTCACCAAGGTGCCCGACGATTACATCAACATCACCTCCGGCCTGGGCGCCGCCAATCCACAGTGCATTCTCCTGGTGCCCCTGAAAGTGAAAGAAGAAACGTTGGGCGTGATCGAATTGGCTGCGTTCAAGCCCTTCAAAAAATATAAACTCGACCTCATCGAAAAAGCCGCCGAAGCCCTGGCGCAAAGCATCTCTACCGTGCGCGTGAGCGAAGACACCAAAAAATTGCTCGACAAATCCCTGAGCCGCGAGCGCGAAATGAAAGACCAGGAAGAGCGCATGCGTCAGAACATGGAGGAGCTTTATGTTACCCAGGAAGACATGCGCAAGGTGAACCTGGAAATGGAAGAGCTTTTCAAAGCCATCAACACGCTCACCGCCACGGCCGAGCTGAACCTCCAGGGCAACCTCATCAAGTTGAACGACCGTCTCCTCCAAACCCTGCGTTTCACCGCGCAGGATCTCTATGGAAAGTCGTTCGACAGCCTGCTCACACCCGACGACCAGAATGTCCAAACGTTTGCCAATGCCTGGCGGGCGGTACAGGGTGGAAATTCCGCCGAGCACGTGTTCACCTTCCACGATTCGCAAAAGAATCAACATTGGTTGCGCACCGGCTTCTACCCGCTGCAGGGCAACGCCGGTGTTGAGCGCATCCTGGTTTTTATCAACGACATCACCGAGATCAAGAACAAGGAGACCGAACTCGACAAGCTGAACGTTGCCATGGACGCCACGCGCAAAATGCTGATCCGCATCCTCAACGAGATCCCGCTCAAGGTCTTCCTCAAACAATACAATGGAAAATTCTTTGTGGTCAACGACGCCGTGTCGCGCTTTCACGGATTCGATTCCCCCGAAGGACTCATCGGCAAATCGGACTTCGATTTTTACAGTGCCAAAGATGCCTCCGACTGGCTGGAGGCCGAGCACCAGATCATCGCCACCGGGCGAACCGAATACATTCACCCCGATGGCGGAAAAATATTGCACACCATAAAGATGCCCTTCCACATCGATCCGTTAAATGAGATGGGAATCCTCGGCCTCCAGGCCGATGTGACCGAGTTGGAGACCCTGCGAAAAGAGAAAACGGACCGTGCATGAGAAAAGAAGCTGTAAACAAAATTTTCCACCACCGTTCCGGCCATCGGCAGAACAAAAATTCAATCCTTCAACGGATCACAAAATCTTGTAGCCCGCGGGTAGTTCCGGGACAAAACAAGCCTTGGTTTTTCCATCAAAAAGTCGGGGAAGAAATGAATTTAATTAACTTTGCAACCGTTTTCGGAAATGAATTTGATCTCCCCGTTCATCGTTCAGAAAAAAGACAAAACTCCGCACCAAAAAATAATCTAACTTCTCTATCGTAAACGCTCACCCCATTTTTTATGGCATACATTGAACCGGCCCCGCTGAAAGACAAAGAGAATCCTTTTGAAGCCATGATGTCCAGATTCCAGGTAGCATCGCAGCTCCTGGGTCTCGAAGAAGAGATCTATAACGTATTGAAAAATCCGGCCCGGCAGGTGATCGTCTCCCTGCCCGTGACCATGGACGACGGCACGATAAAAGTATTCGAAGGCTACCGCGTCATCCATTCCACCATCTTGGGCCCCTCCAAGGGTGGCATCCGGTTCGACCCCGCAGTGAACCTCGACGAGGTGAAGGCCCTGGCCGCATGGATGACCTGGAAGTGCGCCGTAGTGGACATCCCTTATGGCGGTGCCAAAGGCGGCGTGACTTGCAACCCGCGCGAGATGTCGGCCGGCGAAATCGAGCGCCTCATGCGCGCCTACACCCAGGCAATGGCCAGCGTGTTTGGCCCCGACAAAGACATTCCCGCACCCGACATGGGTACCGGCCCCCGTGAAATGGCCTGGTTGATGGACCAATATTCCCGTATCCAGGGCATGACCACCCACGCGGTAGTAACGGGCAAGCCGCTGGTAATGGGCGGGTCGCTAGGACGCACGGAAGCCACCGGCCGCGGTGTGATGGTTTCGGCCATGGCGGCCATGGAGAAAATGAAGATCAACCCCTACAAAGCTACTTGCGCCGTGCAGGGCTTTGGCAACGTGGGCTCGTGGGCCGCACGCCTGCTACACGAACGCGGTCTGCTGGTGCAGTCGGTGAGCGACCTCTCCGGTGCTTACTACAACGCCAATGGCATCGACATCATGAAGGCCATCGAATACCGCGACAATAAAAAAGGCTCGCTCGATGGTTTTGAAGGCGCCGAAAAGATCAGCAACAACGACCTGCTCACCTTGCCGGTCGACCTGCTGGTGCCCGCCGCCACCGAAGACGTGATCACCAGCTCTAACGCTCCCAATATCAAAGCAAAACTGATCGTGGAAGGCGCCAACGGCCCCACGTCGTCGCGCGCCGACAGCATCATCAATGAAAAAGGCATTGTGGTGGTGCCCGACATTCTCGCCAACGCCGGCGGGGTAACGGTTTCCTATTTCGAATGGGTGCAAAACCGCCTCGGCTACAAGTGGACGGCCGACCGCGTGAACCGCCGCTCGGACCGGATCATGAAAGATGCCTTCACCAATGTTTACAAAACCGCCCAGGATTACAAGGTGCCCCTGCGCATCGCGGCCTATATGGTGGCCATCGACAAAGTGTCGAAAACATACAAGTTCCGCGGCGGCTACTAGTTGGTGCGATTCCCAATTTAGCCTTAACTTTACGAGCAAGCTTTTAACAGGCTTGCTCATTTTTTTAAAGATCATTTAACCAGACCGATCATGACGATACACCGCGAAGGCCGTACTTTACTTTTTGTCCTCTTGTTGATTCTTTTCGCCCTGAATTGGGCAGTGGCCTACTACATGCCCGGCAACGCGGCGGTGCAAAACACAGTGATCGGCGTCAGCATTATCTTCTATCTCATCATCCTTCAGTTCTTCCGCATCCCCCTCTTCAAGGTACAGCAGAACGAAAACCAAGTGCTGGCACCGGCCGACGGCAAAGTGGTGGTGATCGAAGAGACCGAGGAGACCGAATATCTGAAAGGCAGGAGAAAGCAGGTGTCCATTTTCATGTCGCCGGTGAACGTGCACATCAATCGCATGCCCGTGGGCGGCATCATCAGCTATTTTGCCTACCATCCCGGCAAATACCTCGTGGCCTGGCACCCCAAATCCAGCACGGAAAACGAACGGACCACCGTGGTAGTGAAAATGAAAGACGGCGTGGAGATCCTCTTCCGCCAGATCGCCGGCGCACTCGCCCGCCGCATCAAGTGGTATGTGAAACAAGATCAGCAGCTGCAGCAGGGCGACGAATTCGGGTTCATCAAATTCGGCTCCCGCGTCGACATTTATCTTCCGTTGGACGCAAAGGTCACGGTGAAGATCGGCGATGTTACAAAGGGTGGCAAGACGGTGCTGGCCGAGCTAAAATAATTTCGCTTCCCGGACTATTCGCACCGATGTAAGATGTGAGCATTTACTACACGGAACCTGTACAATTTCAGGTGTATTTTTACCGTTGTATCGATGCATTGCAGACCCTTGATTTCCCCAAAGTAGCTCGTAGAAATTTAAGTGATGGCCTAACACTCGTTTATCCTTTTATTCTCGCTACTTTTAAAACTCCATTGTTCTGTTATTCATCCGCAAAGACTCAAGACAAAAGATCCATAACAACACATGAGAACTGCCAACAGCATCAGATTTTCATCTAACCGGGCCGATTTTTTCTCCACCCTGAACCGCCGCGTAAACGACTATTTCAAAAGCAATAACATTAGCCGTTATGCCAATGCGGAAATGAAAGTGAAGACGGTTTTCATGTATGCGCTCTATTTTGTTCCCTACGTTCTGTTACTTACCGGTACCGTTGTCAACGGCTGGGGTATGTGGGGGTTGGCCGCCATCATGGGTTTTGGCATCGCGGGCATCGGCCTGTCGGTTATGCACGATGCGAACCACGGCGCCTATTCCAACAAGGGGTGGGTGAACAACCTGATGGGCTATTCGCTGAATGTGATCGGCGCCGGCGCCTTTAACTGGAAAGTGCAACACAACGTGCTGCACCATACCTATACGAACATTCACGATGTGGACGAAGACATCAGCCCGCGCGGCATTCTCCGCATGACGCCGCACAGCGCCTATAAAGCCATCCACAAGTTCCAATACCTCTATGCCTGGTTCTTCTATGGATTGATGACCATCGTTTGGGTATTCCATAAAGACTTCGCCCGCCTCACCCGTTATCAAAAAGACGGTATGGTGAAAAAACAGAAGGCCAATGTAGTGGCCGAGTGGGTCATCCTGGTCGCGACGAAAACGATCTACTTCGTTTATATCCTGGTCATTCCCATGGTGGTGATGGACATCACCTGGTGGCAGTGGCTGATCGGCTTCACCACCGCACATTACATCGCAGGCTTCATCCTGGCCGTTATCTTCCAGCCGGCTCACGTGATCGACGGATCGGAATTTCCGCTGCCCGATGATGAAGGCAACATGGAGAACTCCTGGGCTATACACCAATTGCATACCACCACGAATTTTGCCAACAAGAATCGTCTTCTATCCTGGTATGTAGGTGGTTTGAATTTCCAGGTGGAGCATCACCTGTTCCCGAATGTTTGCCATGTTCACTACCGGCATATCTCTAAGATCGTAAAGGCAACTGCCGAGGAGTTTGGACTGCCTTACAAAGCAGAGCCAACGTTTCGGGGAGCGTTGTTGGGTCATGCTAAATTGCTGAAGGACTTGGGTAAGCGTCCGGTACCCGCAGCGGAACCGGCGTTTGCGATTGCGAATGCGCAATAAGAAAATTGGAAATCAAAAATTAAAGTGTTGCCATAGGGCTTTTTGAAACTAATCCATTCGTCGTGCCCAAAACGTCGAATGAAGAACAAAAACTTAAAGCTGATTTCATCACGTCATCGTCGCAAAACCATTCTGCCGCTATTCATTTTGTAATCGATTAAGTCTTTCTTCGTAAGCCTTTACGTGATGCGGAAATTCGTCTTCGTAAAATGGATAAGCGATCCCGAAAATCGTCAGCTCAGACGGATAGGTGTTGGTCGCAAATACATCACCATCAAGTCCCCTTATTTCATTCCCTTTATCGTCCGCTACTTTTAAATTCGGTATTGCACAACAAATCATTTTATCATCAGCATAGTCCGTAAAGGTTATTTTATTTGTTTCACAGTAAGATTTGAAAAAATCGTAGGGAGTCGCGATGTCGATAAAGCTAATTTCTCCAAAGACAACACCCATAGGCGGGTCACCGTATTCAAGTTTGGTCGTCCCAATTTTCTTGTCGTCCAGTAATATATTGTAAATTTTGTCCATGCAATTTTAAATAATTACAAATCTGAAGATTCAATCATATTTTAGAGTTATCTCCACTTTTCTTAATTCCCAGCAACCTAAACAGTCAGCTTTCGCGAGTGAAGCATTCATGATGATTATCAAAAGAAAGTTAGATGCTCTCATGTTGTTCGTGGAATTAGTGATAAACCTTTGATCTCAGTTTTGCCCACAATAAAGTCAAAAGTCTTACTGCACCTCTGAAAATTAAATAGACCACAAAGCTCGCTACAAGAATTACGATCACTAAAATTGCCCATGTGACTGCAGGGGGATAAATTGTCGTGTGCCAACCGGGAAGAATTGAAAATGCGGCGTCGCTTGTTCCAAGTTTCACCGCCACATATCCAGCAAGAATTGTTAATAGTCCTGCCAACGCCAGCAATACGATTTTCTCTCCTTTACTCATCTGTCCTATCTCTGTTGTTCCTTGGGCGGTGGCTACGTCCGACAGTGCGCCATCAACGATCGGTTATCACAACTTCTTGTAAGGGGGCACTAATCGCTCTCAGCCATTTTATTAACCTTCGGTTGAATGATCCAAATACCAATCGGGTAAAACCAAATCATAAAAAATTCTCCTACGAAGTCCGAAAACGTAGTTTCCCGCTGAAGCTCAACTGTCTTAAATGTCTTGGCTACAAAATAATTACAGTAAAAAATACAGAACATTACAAAAAAATGCAAAGGAAAAATAATCCCTATCATACTTCCTATGAGCCCAATATTGGGTTTGCCGCCGTTCTCGATCATGACAGGCAAAGCGCTCATCATCATCGAAATACCGACGGAGAACAATAGCAGGTAAACAATTGGAATAAAAAAGAAGATTTTAAACTTTGTCGTTTTCATTTTAACGCCAGCAGGAACCTTATCCTGAAGTCCCATAGCAATCGACCAAATCCAACCAAAAAGTGTTCCCATGAATAGGATCATCAGCACAGGAATGAATTTAAAGAAATTAAATATTTCAGATGGATCGGGAGGTTGCGTTCCACCAGCAATACTCGCAAACATTGTCCCCATCATAACAAATTGAAAAATCATCGGTATCCCAAAGGTCAGCAAGAACAAATGCCAATGTTTTGCTTTTAAAAATGTCTGTGTAATTGTCATGTGTTATCTTGATTGGTCTATTACAAAATTCCTACGCGCCCGGTGTTATGCATTGCTTTTCATATTGCAAACCCAATTTTGAAGAGAACTACTTTCTTCTTTCTCAGTTTGTCCTTCAATGCTTTGTACTCGGCTTGGACAGCATCCCACTTACGCTCTCTCATAAGTTTGCCTGCCTCGACTAAAAAATCATTCTTCAATTTCTCCAGGTCGGCCTGCTTGTATTCCTGAGAATAGCTTATCATCCAGTATTCGTCCGCGCTGTCACTTTGGCCATTTCCAAAGGCGATTGTCGCCAGTGGCCTGGTTTGAAGTAAATCAATCTCGGTTTTGTTCAACTCTGTAATTACCGTAGGGTAAATGCCATTCCAGTAATACCCCTCCTTTTCATCTGCAACATCGCAATTATTACAGACCGTATAGGAAACTACTTTGGCTTCTTTGATTTCTTTCTTTGGAATCCTCATGCTCTCGTCAGCAGCATCAAAGTGAAACTCACATTTTTCCCTCCCGTAGTTTGTCGTTGGGAATTTAAGTTGTCTTATGTTTTTAAAAACATATAAAGTGTCGGACCGGATGATTTTGTTTAAGTAGTCAAGGAACGAAATGTCCTGAAATTGAAATTTCGTTTCGTAACTTCCGGCGTACACAAACCCCCTTATTTTTTGCCCACTCGTTAATTGAATGTCGACGTCATACTTAACGCAATTTCCAGCGTCGGAAAATGCTTTTTCAAAAAGCCCAAATGTTAATAGTAAAATTATATACGAGTGTCTCATAACGTCACCAAAGAATAACAGCACCACTAAATATTTACTTACCGACTCATAATGTGCAATCACTTATAATGTACAATGCTCATTACCTCAGCATTTCTCGAGTCCGGAATGATCTCAAATCCTCCGCCGGCGTCGTAACGCTTCGGTAGCGAACCTGATATAAACCAATAGTCATCTATTTTATGAACTCCGTAAGGTCTTTCACTCAAAATTTGCTCTTTTCCATATATCTCAAACAATATGGGTTCGACAATTTTTACCGCGGTCTCACCTGTAGTTATTAGAATCCTGGTCTGATGAACCTTTGCCCGAGACGTTTTGCTCGTGTCCATCACGACCTCTTTAACTCTTTTTTCCGCAAACTCAACTGGAAGACCAACCCGCCATGGAGCTTTGTGATAATTGACGGTCGCTGTAAGTCCAAGAGCAAAGATTAGCCCGAAAATATATAGTTTATAGTTCACTTTCATTTCTTGCGCTATAGCATCCTCCGTTTTTCAATTCTACTTGTTGCCCTCACGCAAGTCTTTCGAGTCGCCCATCCGTAATTTCAAATTTATCAAGGTCAAACTTCTGCAGTAGGTCCCATTTATCTTTCCCTTTAATTTTCTTTATGGGCTTTATCCGGTGACCGTGGCAATAGGTCTCCAAAAGAACAATTTGTCCGGCGACACTTCTACCTTCCACAATTTCGAAGTCCGAATTTGGAAATTTCTTGGTGGGGTAAAAATCCTGTCCTCCGAAGCTTAGAATTCTATCAGCCTCGATTTGAAATAAATAGTACACACCTTCATCCTCCTCTTCCGCCAGTTCATAATACTCAGTTGCCTTCACTTGGACGGACGTCACCAGGTTTTTCTCCTTAAGGCTTTCAATGCCCTTCAATTCCTTGTCGAAAGGCAACCTACTTTCGAAGTAGCTCCAGAGCCCAATGGCTATGAAGATAAAAACCGCTATAACCACCACCAACCAAAGCGCACGGTCAACATACATGCTCGCAACTGTTCCCGTGACTAAGCAAGCGATTGTCCAGAGGATTATAAATCTCGTCAGGCGAGATTTTCTCCTGGCAATGTCCTTTATGTTCTTGTTAAGCGCCTTGATTTCTCGCTCGCTTAATTGTCTCTCAACTATCAAAGCTCAATTTTTTTAAGCACGATATCATATACATCTATTGATCGCTGTTGGGTTAGTCCACTTGCTTTTCAATCTTGCTACGTGTCCATTGTGCGCCAATAGCGTCTCGCTCTGCAGCCTCTCCATAGTCAAGATTAAATACCTCATTGAGAGTCTTGTCACGCAGAATCATTTGCTCCAGTGCCACAATCTTTATGTCTTCTGGCATCTGGTCGCCTGTGAGAAATTGCCAGTCTCCGTCAGTGTCGTGAACTACCCGAAGAATAGGTTTTCGAAGCTCCAGCCATTGTCTTGTCGTGAAAGTTGCTAAGTTCTTCGCCTCTCTAAATTTGAAATCAATGTTTCTGTCCAGCAAAGGCTGTCTGTGAACAAATTCCGTTTCAAAGCCAGCGTCCCAAGGCAAGCGATCCGATCTGTCTGTCCAAACTAATTGTAAAGCCGGGAATGTTCTATGGTCATTATACCAAAGCCCATATCCAAAGTGATCTTTTAAATATCCTTCGTGAACGTTAATGAATTGAGCCCTACCGTTATCAAAAAAATCATCGTAGTCAAGTGAGGTCTGAATGATATCGCCAGACTTAACTTTGTCGCCTGCTATATTGAGAATGGTCCCTAGCGTCTCTGTTTTGAAGCCAAAAGAAATTATCTCGGGGTGTCTAAAGGTTTTCCAAAGCCCAATGGTGTAGGCAAACGAAGGCAAATAGTCGGTCGCGTGAAATAGTGCTACATACCAACCATATTTTTCAACAATCTCCTTAATTGATTTCTCAGCTTCTTTATCGTGTTGTTTGTGTTCTTCCTTTGTCATGTTAGACCAAACGTAATCTTTAAAACTAAACTACAGACTTAAACTGAGTTGAGCTCTTTGTTAGCGAGTCCCTCATGCGCTATAGCTTTAACAAATCAACCTCCCTCCAAACTGTCCTTTTGCCCTTTTGCTCATTGTCAATGTTTGTCATCTGTAAAAGATAATTACCGAATGTGTCCGGCATATACTTATCAAGATGTCTCCTGGTCATTTCTTTTTTTACTTCCTTATAAGTCCGGCCGTCTTTTATAAATGTCATAAACTCCTTTATCAATTTCACATCGCCCCTGGTCTTTAGTTTTAAATCCATATTATAGATTGACTTAATTGGGGGAATTTGATAGTAGTCCAGGTCTGCCAGCCAATCTGGATTTTTCCTTAGTGTCTGATTTAAAATCTTCAGTTTCTCTTTGCCCAACGGTTTGACAAAAAAATCACTGCACGAATCGTGCCCGAGCGCTTTTTTGAAGTTGCTATTCAGAAGTCGTTTAGAAACGACAAATTTGTCGGGCCACTCGTCTCCAATTTTTCTATCCTCCTCATCAACGATGTCAAGTTCGTCATAGTAACGTGTAATAATCTTCTCTACTCTATGAATTCCTTTTGAATAAGAAGTTACCCAGTCTCCTATTTTGATCCTTTTCATCACTTTTTTTAAAACGTGGCTGCTAGCAATTGTCTAAACTTACATGTTCATTTCAAATACATATGTTTTTTTGCTGGTCTAGTTGCGTTAGCCAATATCCACGAAATTTCACGGATCTCAAAATTGTTTATTCGCATTACAATTCGAATTCACATCATCGCTGAACAAAAAACGCATAGTCAATGCCGGGCGTGTAACTTTGAGGATTAGTTAGCCGTAATGTCTAGAACCAGAGCCCAATGGAAAGAGATAAAATCAAACAATTCTATTCCCACGAAATCGAAAAATCCCGATTGGAGCTTGAGGCCTTTAAACTCGAGGGGCTCAGAACCAAGGAAATCATAAGCAGATTTCTGTCAAAAGACAAAATGCGCATTGCCGACATCGGGGGAGGTGCCGGCTACTATGCCTTTTGGCTCCAGGAAAAAGGACATGAAGTCAGCTTGGTAGATCTATCTCCAAAGAATATCGAATTGGTCAACCAGCATTCCAGAAATACGGGCATACAACTCACGCGTTCCGAACTCGGCGATGCCACGGATTTGAATTTCGAAAACGAACAATTTGACTTAGTCCTTTTGTTAGGACCGCTTTATCATTTGACCGACAAAAAAGAACGGGTTAAAGCACTATCCGAAGCAAAGCGAATCCTTAAACCTGGCGGCGTCCTTTTGGCAGCC
The DNA here is from genome assembly GCF_003589925.1 of Chryseolinea soli. NCBI lineage: Bacteria > Pseudomonadati > Bacteroidota > Cytophagia > Cytophagales > Fulvivirgaceae > Chryseolinea > Chryseolinea soli. The sequence goes on from NZ_CP032382.1 coordinate 1,606,602, forward strand.
GTCATTTCAAGATATGCCTCTTTGCTTGACGGGTTTAGGAGAGATTTAATTACCAATGATCATTTTGAAAAAATGCTCATCGACGATTTAAAAACGGGTATTCATTTAAACGAAACAGATAATTTAGAATACTTCACCACAGCCTTTCTTCACACGCCGTCAGAAATAAAAAGCGAGATCATGGAAAGTGGACTGAAGTTTGAAAACCTGGTGGCCATTGAGAGTTTTGGATGGTTCATAGACGATATAAAAACAAAATCCAAAGACTCAACTTACATGAACAAATTGCAAAAGATCTTAAACCTGGTAGAAACCAATGAAGATATCATGGCGATAAGTCCCCACATCATGGCCATCGCACGCAACGAATAAGGAATAAAGTATTTCAGGACGGACGGCGGACCGTTAGGTCTTCCCTACAAAAACCTCAACCCAATCTTCCCACCCAACCACATCTTCATGTTCATGCCGTTGTTGTAGGTGTGATCATAAAAAATGTTTGGCGTATAATCCGTAAACAACTCAGGATAGTTCGAATATTTTGTATCGGTCACATAACCGTTCAGCGTCACGCCCACCACTAAGGCGATCCTCCGCACAGGTTCCATCTCCACACCGACAAAAACCTTGTTGATCATGTTCACCCCCTCGATCGTGTTGCCTTTCAACACTTGATTCGATGTGAGGTCCACGTTCAGACTCAACCAACGGTTCAGCCGGGGCGCGGTGCCCACGCCATAGCCAAACGTCCACGTGGTTTCTTCGCTTTTAAACGTGTTGGGCTTTGCACCAGCCGTGAAGATGTTGTAGAACTGACGCACGCCCGTGCGAAAGGCTACGTTAGTATAAAAAATCTCGTCGGCCGAGAACTCGATCTTGTGATAGCCTTTCAACACGAAGCTGAACAACCCGATAGGCACCCCGTGAATGGTGTCCGAGATATTGACCAAACCAATTTGTGCTCCCTTGACGCGGGTAGCATAATTCAACAACCCCGACACTTGCGCGCCCTCCACCGTGGAACCGGCCACATTGAGAAGACCCGCTACTTGCGCTCCCTTGGAGTCACGCGCCGCAAAATTCAAAAGGCCCGCAAGCTGCGCGCCATTCATTTTACCACCTGAAAAATTCAACAATCCAGCAACTTGCGCTGGCCCGGCATCGTGGGTGGAAAAATTAAAAAGTCCGGCTAAGTGCGGACCTTTCTGTTCTCCTATTGTCATGTTCCCTAACCCTGCCAGGTGCCAGCCATACGATTGTCGATGGGTGTAGTTGAACAACCCTGCGGCCGAAAACTTCCCCGACGAATTGTTGTCGGCATTGATGAGCCCGGCAAACTGGACGCCGGCCACCGAATCTTTCACCGCGTTGATCAATCCCGCCATTTGGACCCCCTTCACGCGCCCACCGACAGCGTTCAGCGCGCCGGCGAGTTGCCAGCCTTTTACATCGCCGCGGTCTATATTGAAGATCCCCCCTAACTCAAACTTGTTCACCCCCTTGGCAATACCCCCAAAAATGTTGTAGGAATAGTCGTTCACCACGCTGGCGCTCAGCTTGTGGTTGGTTCCCACAAAAGGCACGAGCGAAAATTGCTGTTTGCGATACAGCGTGTCGCTCACGTTGGCGGTGTTGATGGACTGCATGATCTTGGTCTCCCAAAACCGCTTGAGTTTTCCTTTCACGCTGTCGGCCAGTGTCCGCATCTTTTGTTTGTCGATGTGAAGGGGAATCTTCAACAGGCCGTTCTTGTCGGTCACGGCCACCAGGGTGTCGGTGTAGTTGGCTTTGTTTACGGCCAGGATCAGGTTGGGCGAGGGCTTGTCGATCTTGATCTCGAAATAACCATACGAGTCGGTGATCGTCGAGTTGAGCGAAACCGGGTCATACACGCTCACATTCTTCAGGCGCTGGCCCGTGGCCTCGTCCATTACATAGCCGGTATAGAAACGTGCGTCTTTGTTGGACGAACTGGTGGCGGCCTTGGTGAGGATGATATACTTGTTCCGGGCCTTGTATTGGATGGTCCCCTGAAAGATCTTATCCAATACCTCACGCACCGTTGTGGTCGTGAAACTCATCGTGATGAGCCGGTTCGAATTGATCAGTGCGGAGTTGTAGGAAAACGTGAAGCCGCCTTCGCGTGCGATTTTTCGCAGCGCCATGTCGAGGGGCTCTTGATTAAACGAGACGGTGATGGTCCTTTCCAACAGGGCCCGCGATCCTTGCGCGCGCATCAACAGGGGCATCGACAAAAGGAAGAGTACGGCGATGCATGTCGTTCCTTTCAAAAAATGCTTACGGATTCGCACAACCAGATCCCTCCAAAATGATTTGTCCACCCGCCTCTTTTGCCGTCAGGCCCAACGTCTCGGTAATCACATCCACGATCGCATCCAGGTTCTCGTTGTTGAAAGAAACGGTGAGTCTGCAATTTTTTATATTCTCGCCCAGCACGATCTTCCGGTCATACACGCCGTTCAACGCCATGGCTACCGTAGCCAGGTCGGTGTCGCTGAAGCTGAAGAATTTCGTTTTATAGGAAAGTACGTTATCTTCGGGTTGATCGATGGTGAACTTTTTGGTCCGCTTATTATAGACGCCTTTGCCGTTGGCGCGCAGATAAACGCCCGAATCTTTATCGGTATAGAACATCACTTCACCCTCCTCTACCACCACCTCCACAATTTCAGAATCCGGGTAGGCTTTCACGTTAAAGGCCGTGCCGATGTCGCGGACGTAGACGTCGGCGATCTGTACCACAAAGGTTTTATCGTCTTCGTGGTGGATGTTGAAGTAGGCCTCGCCCTTGAGCTTCACGGTGTGGGTCTTCTTTTTCTTATCGTAAGCGTAAGTGAGCTTCGTTTCGCGGTTCAGGAACACATCGCTGCCATCGGGCAACGTGTCGGATGTGGTCGACCGGTTGGTGGCCACCTCCACGGGTGGGGTAGTGCTCGGGGTGAGGAAGGTATAAGCAAACCATCCCACGCCCAATACGACGAGTATGCTGGCGGCCACGCGCCAATATACGGCCATGCTGGAGCGGCTGCGGAGAGGAACAACGTTGTCCTTGGCCGGGTGCTTCATGGAATGTTTCAGCTTATTCCATGCGGCATCCGTGTCAAACGCCTGGTATTCCTTCACTGTGGCAGCTTTCTGGAAAATAGTTTTGAGTTGGTCGAAGTAGCGTTGATTGCTTTCGTCTGCTTTGGCCCACGACTCCACAAAGGCAATTTCCTCTGCGCCGGCCTCTCCCGCCAGGTATTTTCCAATCAGGTCATCAATATCGTTGAGGTTAGTATTCAAGTCTTTAGTTTAAAAATCCGTTCATCAGCACGATCAGCAGGGGAAGATAGTCCTTCAGTTGGTCGCGCATGATCTTCAATGCTTTTCCCATTTGATTTTCCACCGTTTTGATGGAAATATTCAGTTGCTCGGCGATCTCCGAGTATTTCAATTCTTCGAAGCGGCTCAATTTGAACACCAGCCGGCATTGTTCCGGCAGTTTGTCCATGGCCTTATATATTTTGGTTTCCAGTTCCGACGCCATCACCGTGCGGGTAACCGATTCCACGCTCCGCTCGGCCACGGCCATTTCCATGGTCACGTGTTGCTGCTTGATCTTTTCGTGTTTCAGTACGTTGAGGCTGGCGTTGCGCACCATGGCGTAGAGATAAGGTTTCACGCCGGTGTGGATGGAGAGATTATCGCGTTTTTCCCAGACGTTGAGAAAGGTGGATTGAACAATTTCCTCGGCTTCGTCGCGGTCCTGGACGAAGGTGTATGCGTAGTTGCAGAGGGGTTGGTAGTAGGTTCGGAATAGCATCTCAAAGGCAGTTATATCTCCTGATTTCAGCGTTGTTATAAGCTGGTCTACCGATATCTCCACTGCGTTTGGTTATGTTATCAGCGAAATTTACGGCTTTGCGGCTTCGGGGTTATGACAATTGGGAAAAGATTTACCCCTATGACTGAAAAAAGATTTTCACCCGAAGCCCAAAACAAGCCAAAATCGCCATTCTGAACCGCCGTTTTAGGGCTCTTCCCCCACCCAAAAGAGCTGCTGGGAGCGAATACTGACCAACCCAGGCCGGTGGTTTACCAGGAGTTCATTTTCCACCGTCAGTCCCTGCAGGTCAAGCACCTGGGACGGCATGCTTTTACGGAAATGCAGACGGACGCCGTCAGGGTACCATTTCTCAAACTGACCTGACGGAATGGCCGACCATTTCAGGTTTTCCTGGAGGATGCATACCTGGAGACGGGGAGAAAATTTTGCGGCCTCCTCAAATGCCTCGTCTGCCGTGGATAAAATATTGACCGCGGTTTGGCCCTGGTCGCTGAGCAACGAAAGTCCTTTAGTTAAAAAAGATTCTCCCCTCAGCAATTCCGCTATCGTTACCGGGGCTTGTCCGGAGAGAATTTGTGCAGCGTGTTGCGCTTGCCCGGGCATCGACAGTGCGACGTCGATTTTTATGCCCCATTCCTGCACGTGCTCCAGGGCATTTTCGGCCACCAAAACCAGGGGCGCCCATTCCAACAACGGTGCGGCAAGGGCGAAGGGCAACGCATCCAACACAAACAATGCGGGCTCCTGCCCTTCTTTTACAAAATGATGCGACGACATGGCAATGTGTGGGCCAGATTTGTTTTTATATACGATTCTCTTCCTAACTTCATGGCGGCAATTGACCCCCAGGGCGATTCCGCGCACAGCAATTTAATTAAATTGCAACCCTAAATTTCAATATGCTCTCATCTGCCGACAGCTATAAAGTTTTTCAACGCAGCATAGACGATTATCACGTGGCCGACAACGTGGACACACTGTCAAAAAACCCCTATCCCGCCAGCAGTTTCGAAGCTTTGCTGTATGCTAAAAACTGGATCGACACGGTGCAATGGCACCTGGAAGACATCATTCGCCTTCCGGATATCAATCCCGTGGAAGGCATCGCCATCAAGCGGCGCATCGACAAATCAAACCAGGACCGCACCGACCTTGTGGAAAAGATCGACGACTATTTCCTGGAACAGTTCCGGAATGTAACGCCCGCCCCACAGGCCCGCATCAATTCCGAAACACCGGCCTGGTTGCTCGACCGCATGAGCATCCTCATGCTGAAGATCTATCACATGAGAGAACAAACCGAGCGGAAAGACGCCACACCGGAGCACATTGGCAAAACCAAGACCAAGCTCAACGTGTTATTAGAACAACAACACGACATGGCCCTGGCGTTCGACGAAATGATGGAAGACATCGGCTCGGGCAAACGCCGTTTCAAAGTCTATCGCCAAATGAAAATGTATAACGATGCATCGCTCAACCCGATGTTGTATGCCAATAAGAATGTTTCTTAGCGAACTAATGTTTTACAACTAACCGATATTACATTCCGGACGTGGCCTTAAAAAAGATACTGATTTTGAGATTTTCCGCCATGGGCGATGTGGTGCTGCTGGTACCCGTGGTACGCGCGCTGGTGGAAACCTATCCCGACGTGGAAGTGACGGTGGTGACACGCCCCAAATTTGCGTCGTTCTTCACCGACATCGAACGCGTGGTGCCCTTCCCCGCCGATGTGGACTATACCTACACCGGCATCTTCGGCATGCGCGAGTTGTTCAAGAAATTGTTGCGCAAGGGAAATTATGAAGTGGTGATGGACATGCACGATCACATCCGCACCATGATGCTGCGCAGCCTGTTCAAGATCTTCGGCATGCCCGTGGTCGTCTTTGAAAAAGGGCGAAGCGAAAAACACACGTTCACGCAAAAAGAAAACAAACGCACCACACCGCTTCCCCACACCGTGGAGCGCTACCGGAAGGCTTTTGAAAAGGCCGGCTATCCGTTCACGATCGGCTCGCCGCCCTACATGGTGCTGAAAGATTCTACCCGCGAGCAAACCAAAGAATGGCTCGCCAAAAACAATCTCGTCAAAAAAGAAAAATGGATTGGCATCGCACCGTTTGCCATGCACACGTCCAAAATATGGCCGCTGCAGAACTACGCCGGCGTCATGGAAAAGCTGATCGCGAAAGAACCCGTTAAGTTTTTCCTGTTTGGCGGGGGAGAAAAGGAGATTGCTTTTTTTGAATCCTTACAAAAGCAATTTCCCGACCAGGTGGTTATTGTGGCGGGACAATTAAAGCTCAAACAAGAGCTCGCGCTGATGCAGCAATTGGATGGCATGCTCTGCGTCGATTCATCCAACATGCATTTGGCTGCCCTGATGGGCGTGCCCCTGCTCTCGGTTTGGGGTGGAACATTCCCCGACGTCGGGTTCGGTCCTTTCCGCAAAGGCGAGGAAAGTATCCTGCAGATCAGCCGCGAAGAGCTTCCGTGTCGTCCGTGCTCGGTCTATGGAAAAGAAAAATGCCTGCGCGGCGACTTCGCCTGTCTCACCCGCATCACACCCGACATGGTGGTGGCCCGATTGGAGGAACTGAAGTGAAACCCATCCTCGAAACCCCGCGACTGGTGCTCCGCGAATTTACGGAAGCCGACGCTGCGGACATGTTCGATCTCAACAACGATCCCCTCGTGATCCGCTACACCGGCGACCCGCCCTTCGCCTCGGTGGAAGCAACAAAAATTTTCATCCGACAATACGCGCACTACAAAACTGCCGGCTATGGGCGATGGACTACCTTGCTCAAAGACCCCCAAAACCGGCATCCACTGACCTACCTTGGCTGGTGTGGATTGAGTTATAACGTGGCGACTGACGAAACCGATCTCGGCTTTCGTTTTGCGCGGAAGTATTGGAACAACGGCTTTGCCACCGAAGCAGCCCGCGCCTGTCTGGACTTTGGTTTTGATACGCTGCGCTTAAAAAAGATCATCGGCCGGGCCATGAAAGAAAATACCGCGTCCATCCACGTGCTGGAAAAGATCGGCATGACCTTCGAAAAAGAATTTGAAGCGCACGGTGCATCCTGCGTGAAATATTATCGTACACATCCCCTACATGAAGACTATCGACACCGTGATCTTTGACCTGGGCGGCGTGCTCATCGACTGGAACCCACGCTACCTCTACCGCAAGATTTTCAAAACTGAAGAAGAAATTTCCTGGTTCCTCGACAACGTGTGCACCGGCGAGTGGAACGACAAACAAGACGGCGGCCGCTCCTTCGAAGAAGCCACGGCCGAACTGGTGGCGCTGCACCCCACGCTCACCGAGCCCATCAACGCCTGGTATGGACGCTGGCAGGAAACGATCCAGGGGTCGCTGCCGGGGACCGTGGAGATCCTGAAAGAAATAAAAGGGGCATCGCGTCACCGTCTGTATGCGCTCACCAATTGGTCGGCCGACACCTTTCCCTGGGCGCTGGACAATTTCGAGTTTCTCCATTGGTTTGAAGGCATCGTCGTGTCGGGGGTTGAAAAAACGCGCAAGCCGTTTCCGGATTTCTATCAGATCCTTTTCGAGCGCTATGGCATAGACCCCACCCGTGCCGTGTTCATCGACGACAATGTCAAGAACATCATCGCCGGAAATGCCTTGGGTTTGCACACGGTCCATTTTCAATCGCCTGAACAATTGCGAAGGGAATTGCTGGCGTTGGGCATTCTTTGAGTTGAGGCTGATCTGAACGTGTCAATCCAGCGGCTTAGGGCCTTTGCTTTTTACGCTGTCACGTTTCACGCTATCGATTTTAAGCGTATTGGCTTTAAGCGTGTTGAATTTCACAGGAGTTGAATCTTTGACCTTCGGAGGGCGATACGACGCATCGTGATTTTTTGGACCTTTAATAATTTCAAATATCCCTTTGCCGGATTTGCTGGAAAAGAATGTAACACCCTGCGGGCCTTCGAGACCAGCCTCAAAGCGGCCGAGGATGTCGAGGGACGGCGGGGGAGCATAAGCGCCCAGCCCTTTTAATTTTGCACTGTTTTCCTTTGCCACCTCCACGTCGTGTGATTCAACTGCATCGCCCTCCAGAAGTTTTGTTTTGAACGCTTCTTCCGTGTCAAACGGAAATACTTTCACCTCTCTCAATATCCTGACCTTTGGGATGAGCGCTATTTTCAGATGGTTGTGAATGCCGGCGTAATACACGAACACAAAGGGCTTATAGTTGACGTGCGAGAAATAAAGACTGTCGCCGCTGGACAGCAGGAGAGAAAAGATCCCATTATCGGCCGTGATCGTTCCATATCGCTTTGTCGATACGTGAACATCCGAAATCGGAAGCTGATAAATCGAATCAATCACTACGCCATAGACCCGCAAGCTGGTGCCTTCATTGGCTTGCGAAAACGCGCTCAGGTAAGACAAGAGCAAACATCCCAAAGCCAGTTTTTTCATAACGGACAGCGGTTTAGGAATAGGATGCTGGCGGTTGCCAAAAAGTTCTAAGGGCACCATACCTCGGGCTCGTTCCGAGGGGAATTCTAAAAAAGTCTTCGAAAAAAAAGCGTTGTCGATTCAGTCTATCAACAACACCCTGCGATGGCTTATTTTTTGAAATTCAGAACGCACTTTTCGATGATGTCGCAGCATTCATGGATCTGCTCTTCGGTGATCACCAACGGAGGGGCCAGGCGAATAATATTGCCGTGGGTGGGCTTCGCCAGTAAACCGTTTTTCATCAGGTCTACACAAAGATCCCAGGCAGTGTCGCTTTCAGGTGTGTCGTTGATGACGATGGCATTCAATAAACCTTTACCTCTCACCTTCGTGATGAGGGTTGTTTTCTTCAGAAGTTCCGTGAGGCGGTTGCGGAAGATCACGCCGAGTTTCCGGGCGTTCTCTGCCAGCTTCTCATCCTTCACCACCTGCAAGGCTTCCATGCACACCACAGCGGCCAGCGGATTGCCGCCAAACGTGGAACCATGTTCGCCGGGTTTGATCACCAGCATGATGTGGTCATCCGCCAGCACCAAAGAGATCGGCAGGACGCCGCCGGACAACGCTTTGCCCAGGATGAGCAAGTCGGGGCGCACGCCCTCGTGGTCGGAGGCCAGCATTTCGCCGGTGCGTGCGATGCCGGTTTGGATCTCGTCCATCATCAGCAGCACGTTGTTTTTGCGGCAAAGGGTTTCGGCCGTTTTCAGATAGCCTTCGGTTGGAATATAAACGCCGGCTTCGCCTTGGATGGGTTCGATCCAAAGGGCGCACACGTTGGGGTTGGCCAACGCCTTTTCCAAAGCGGCGGTATCGTCATACGCTATCACTTCAAAACCGGGCATGAACGGCCCAAAGCCGTCGCGTGCCGAGGCCTCGGAAGAAGCCGAGATGATCGTGGTCGTGCGACCATGAAAGTTTTGCTTCACGGCAATGATCACGGCCTGATCGGCAGGGATGCCTTTTTTCGTATAGCCCCATTTGCGGGCCAGCTTGATGGCGGTTTCGTTGGCTTCGGCGCCGCTGTTCATGAACAGGGCCTTGTCGTAGCCAAACGTCTCGCAAACATATTTCTCGGCCATGCCGAGCTTGTCGTTGTGGAAAGCACGCGAGGTCAACGTCAACTCGCGGGCCTGGCCGATCAGCGCGTCGATGATGCGCGGATGGCAGTGGCCCTGGTTCACGGCGCTGTAGGCAGAAAGAAAATCGTAATAGCGCTTTCCTTCCACGTCCCATAAGAACACACCTTCGCCTTTGCTGAGGACCACCGGCAGCGGATGATAGTTGTGCGCTCCATATTGGTCTTCCAGTACAATAGCCTCCTGGCTTGAGTTGATCGTTTCCACCATAAAATCCTGTTTAATAAGCACTTTCGCACTCATCACAAATCTATCAAATCGCGACCGGAAACCCTACATTTTCACCCCATCCAAAGTCAAAGAAAAGTAGCCGAACCAGCTTTCGTTAGGGCTACCGGGCTATTATTTGGGAAGGGCTTTGTTCCAGCAAGCGAATAATTCCAACGGGGAGTTGACCTATGGGGTTACCTGGCATGAATTGAGTTCTGCGCCATTATGGTTTATTTATTTATCGCGCTCACGCTTTCCTCGTAAAGGTCCATGATGAGGAATCCGTTTTCATCGCGATCGGCAAGGCGCCGCTTCATTTTTTCGATTTTGGCAATAAAATTCGGATAGTTCCAGAAATCCTCTTTCAAATTTCTCAAGGTGAGCCGGCGAATGGAGGACGTCAGGCTCGTGCTATAGAAGATTTCATCACCGCTAACGAATACGGAGGAATAGAGGATCAGGCCACCGGCTTCTTCGATTTTATAAAAATCCTCCTGGGCATTCAATTCTTTTCCTCCTGGATAAAATCGGTATACGCGACCGCATTCAGAGAATCCATAAATGGATCCCGGGGCAAATTTGAATGTGGAATCCGGAGTCACGATCTTCAGCGTGAGGGTGAAGTCGGCGGGGAAAGTGAAACCCAATTTATAGTCTTTGGCGGCGGTGTTTATTTTATAGGATAGATGATCATTTATGAAATCATCCTGGGTGATAAAAACGCCCGCGATGCAGGGGTCTGTTTTTTGAGCATGCGCTGAAAGGATGCATAAAAAAAAGGCCACTACGCCGCTACCAACGTGTCGAAGAAAGCGGCCCAGTGACATTGCAGGATGGACGATCGGTGAGATCATTTTCCCTTCTTTTCGATGAGATCATTTGTCTTTCTTTTTTGAAGCTACTTCCTTTGCTCCCTTCATCAGCTTCGCTTCAATTTTCACCAGCACTTTGTCTGCTGTCATTTCCTGACCCAGTATTTTCGGCGTGTCGATTTTGTAGTCCGCCAGCGTGACATTGAATTGACTCTGAAGCTTGACGCCATCTCCATCCACCACAACCGTTCCCTTTTCAGTTACATCCTTTTCGACGCCATGGATCTTTAATTTGCCCTTTGCTGTGACCGGATAAGACCCCGGTTTATCATAATCAACTTTGCCTTGAATTTTTCCCTTGAACCCAGCCTTGGTATATTTTTCCGTTTCCAAATATTTCTTCTGGGCATCTCTGCCCATTTTCCCGTTTTTAAACTCGAAGTCTTTCATCGCCATATCAAAACTCACTTCATCACTCGAAGGATTCAACTCCACGTTAACCTTATCGTTCTTCGCATCAACATCGGCCACCGGCGCCTTTGCGAAGAATGAAACAAATCCCTTGTTGGTGGTGTACTGCTTTTGTGCAACTCCAGGTAGCACCAACAACATGGCGGCAACCATTGTAAATAGCGTTTTCATGACCGTATTATTTTATTATCGACGCCAAGAAATATGCCATAATGTTCTTTGGGTATTCGTTTTGTATCGGTCGTCATGGACGAACGGTGTGGGGACTTACTTCTACAAATCGTATGAAATGGGGAAAAGCTTTCGACCTGATTCAGACCCTCATGCATCATCCCTTCTGCCGCCAATTGGTCAAAAGTGGAATATTGTCACAAGTAATCAACTAACTGCCCGATATTTTAAGGGTGCTGTTCCGGGCGGGACGTTTGGCGGCGGTGGCGTATTGAACGATTTGATGGCAATTTTGGGTTTCATCCTCAAAAGAAAGGAGGGTGGCTACCGCGAGAAAAAGCGCGATTGTTTGGCCTCCGTCCAATCCTGAATATCTTTACGGCACATGGAAATTATCGCATTATTAGTGGGCATTGGCGGAGGGGCTGTCGCATCGTGGCTTATTTTAAAATATAAATACGCCGCCGAAGCGCAGGCGCACACTTCCGTGGTCCTGGTGGAACAAGAAAAGAACAAGGCCCTCCAAAACCAGGTGGCCGAATTGCGGCTGGAGATCGACCGGGAACGACGCAAAGCGCTGGAGGTGAGCCAGGCGCTCGCCAGCGTGGAAGCCGACTACCGCAACCTCCAGGAAAAGCTGCAGGACCAGAAAAAGGAAGTGGAATTGCTGAACGAGAAATTTTCCATCCAGTTCAAGAACCTCGCCAACGAGATCTTCGAAGACAAAAGCAAAAAATTCACCGATCAGAACAAGTCCAACATCTTCGACCTGCTGAAACCCCTGGGCGAGAAGATCGTGCAATTCGAGAAGAAAGTCGAAGAAACCCATCGCGACACCATCACGCGCAATTCGGCCCTCCGGGAGCAACTGGAAAATTTGCAAAGGCTGAACGTCCAAATGACACGCGAAGCCGAAAACCTGACCCGGGCCCTGCGTGGCGACACCAAAGCCCAAGGCGCCTGGGGTGAATTCATATTGGAAAGCATCCTCGAAAAGTCGGGCTTAGAAAGAGACCGCGAATATTTCGTACAGGAATCGTTCACCACGGCCGAAGGCCGGCTCCGCCCCGACGTAGTGATCCGGCTGCCCGAAGGAAAGCACGTCATCGTCGACTCGAAAGTGAGCCTTACCGCCTACAACAATTTTGTGAATGCCGAGGCAGACCAGGACAAAGTGGTGTATCTGAAAAGTCACCTCATCTCCATCCGCCAGCACATGAAATTGCTGGGCGACAAAAATTATCAACGCAACATCACCGACAACAGCCCCGACTTTGTGATCATGTTCATCCCGATTGAACCGGCCTATATCCTGGCCATCCAAAGCGAAAAGACGTTGTATGAGGAAGCATTAGAAAGGAGGATCGTTTTTGTGAGCCCGACGTTGCTCATCCCGTCGTTGCAATTGATCAAGAACACGTGGAAACAGGAGTATCAAAACCGGAACACCGCCGAGATCGTGCGGCAGGCTACCGGGCTTTATGAAAAGTTCAAGGGCTTCACCGAAGACCTGATCGAGATCGGCAGCTCCCTGCGAAAAACGCAGCTGAGTTATGAGAACGCCATGAGCAAGCTCACCTCCGGCACGGGCAACCTGGTGCGCCGCGTGGAAGAATTTAAAAAGCTCGGCATCTCGCCCACCAAAAATGTGGACCAGCGCCTCATCGACCGCGCCACCGACCAGGGTGATCTTTTTGACAAATAAGACGTCTGAAAAAGACATTCTTTTTCCCTTCAAAGCAAAAATTTTAAAAATTATTTTCTCATCGATACATAATTTTGGATTATGAAAATCACGGCTGACAATAAATTAAAAAAACTGATCGTCGTTGGCGACCGGGTGCTGATCAAGCCCGGTAAACAATCGGACAAGACGGCGAGTGGATTATACTTACCGCCCGGCGTACAGGAAAAAGAAAAAATTCAAAGCGGCTACGTCATCAAGGTTGGTCCAGGCTATCCGTTGCCTCTGCCGGCAGACGAAGACGACGTTTGGAAAGGAAAAGAAGATTCCGTAAAATATTTGCCGCTGCAAGCGCAGGAAGGCGACCTCGCCATCTTTTTGCAGAAGGGCGCCATCGAAGTGATCTATGAAGAAGAAAAATATTTCATTGTGCCTCAGGCCTCTATCTTAATGCTGGAGCGGGAAGAGGATTTGTAAGGGTGATTTCTTAATTTTAGCGATGAACTCATCTCAATTCAACCGGTTGTATCCCAATGGCGTTTCGGACAATGAATTATTTATCGTTTGCCAAACGTATCCGGAATTGACGATCGAGCGGGACGTTAGCGGGAAAATTGTTGTGATGTCACCCGTTGGAGATGATTTGAATCACAAGCATCTGATCCTTTCCGGATTATTTTACTACTGGACGTCAGCACATGAGCACTTGGGGCTCGGCTTCGATTCCACATCCGGCTTCATGTTACCCGACGGATCGATGCGCTCGCCCGATCTCGCATGGGTACGAAAAGAACGATGGGAAAAACTAACCGAACATGACCGGGCAAGATTTACGCACATCTGTCCAGATTTTGTAGTTGAGTTGCACTCCCCGACAGAGGCTTTGCGAACACTGCAAAGCAAAATGCAAGCATGGATGGATAACGGTTGCCAACTGGGCTGGCTCATCGATCCGAAAAGCGAAAAAGCATACGTGTACACCCCGGGCCACGCACCGGAAGAAATAACTGGTTTTCATCACAAGCTCTCCGGCGGCACCTTGCTCCCGGGATTTGAACTCGATCTTTTAAAATTGAAATAATGGCAGGGCTTTCTTTTGATGTATTGCGCGCAGGAAGGAAATATCGCCTCATCAACTTTGGCGAGAAGAGCGAATTCATCATCGAAAAGATCCTGGTAGACGGCGATTTTAAAGTGAAAGACCTCGTCACCCTGGAACGTTATCACCTCAAAGACCTTTTTGCCTACGGGCGGGGGAAAGATTTTTTATTGGAAGAGATCTAGAGGGGCGATAACCCCAGCCTACAAGGCCGGGGTTTGATACTTTACGCTAGATGATTTCAAAAAATTCCGGCTCAAATACGCGCCGCCGCTTCCTGCACACCGACCGGATCCTTTTGCTTCGTTTTTAGTTTCACGCCAAACAAAAGCCGCATCAAATTAAACGGCCGGATACACAACAGATAAAACGCCACACAACTCGTCAGCGTCAGCAAACTCACCGCCCAGAATTTTGCCGTGATGCTCCACGACAGTTGGTCGATATAATATCCCAGGAAAATAATAACCGTTTGGTGCAAAATGTAGAACGGGTAAAGCCCTTCATTGATCCGGCTCAGCCAGGGATGCTGACGATTCAGATAGTGTTGCCCAAAGGCAATAACGGTGATCACCCAAAACCAGCTTAAAAAGATGGCGCTCACATCAAAAGCCGTTTCCACGGTATCGCTACTCCACGGCAGCTGTATGATATCGTTCAGGTGAAAATAAAAACCATAGAACGGGATAAGAATAAAGAGCGACGCCACCAACAAATGTTTCCGGCTCTGGCCGATGGCCTCCCACAACAACGGGTTCGAATAACACAGCATCCCAAAAACAAAGAAGCAAAAGTAGAACGTGAAGAACGCCCAGTCGCCCGCGAGCGCGTGAGTTTCTTCGGGGAAAAAAGGCCGCAACACGATTTGCGTGATCAGAATAAACACTGCAGGCAGCAACAGCAATCCCGCGGGACTTCCCAGCCATCGCAGTGCGCCGGCTTTGAAGGCAGCCGATTTCGGCGAGCGGAGATAGATCAGGATGGGGATCGCGATGAGCGAGTACACCAGCAAGTAGGCCACAAACCACAGGTGGTGCCAGCTGAAGCTCCCTTTGGGATAGGGAACGAAATCGAAAACGGTTTTGTAAAATTCACCATAGCTGGCATAGTTCGCGATGCGTTCATAGTAGATCTGCGGCGGCACGATCGCGAACATGCCAAAGATGAGGGGGATCAAAAGTCGTTTCACGCGCTCGCCGGCAAACTGCGAAGGGGTGCGCTTGCCCAATGCCATGTAGGTGCCTGCGCCGGAAATAAAAAGCAGCAGGGGCATCCGCCAAAAATGCAAAATGACCATCCAATAGCGGAAGCTGTCGCTGGTCTCGGCATTTTTAATATGCCAACCCCACGTATTGAACAGCATGCCGGTGTGATAGAACAAAAGAATGATGATGGCGATGAGCCGGAGCCAGTCCAGGTCGTAGCGGCGCTCGGAAGTAATTTTGATTTCCATGGTTGATTTTTTTTTCTTCAAAAATGCAGCGAACAGACGCCGGGGCACGACCTATTCTATAACGTGGACGTTCGACTTTATAAAAAAGTATGCGAAATCTGCCCGCCAGGCCGGTTTCCGGGCCGGATATCAAGTCCTTTTCTGGCGCTGACGAAATTTCACGACTTTAGCAGCAAATTGTGATCGTATGAAATTGCTGCTGTTGACAGCCTGTTTGCTTTTCTGTATTGAAGGCTTTTCCCAGGATAAGAAAAATGTACCCACCGACTTTCTAACCCCTGACTTTCACAAAGGACGCCGGGAAAAATTACGCGAAACGCTGCCGCCCAACTCCGTGGCCGTCTTCTTTGCCAACCCCGTGCGCAACCGCTCAAACGATGTCGACTTTGTATACCATCAAGATCCCGATTTCTACTACCTCACGGGCTATAAGGAAACCGACGCTGTCTTGCTCATCTTCAAAGACAAACAAACCGCCGCCAACGGCACGGTCTATTCCGAGATCATTTTCGTGCGGCCCCGGAACGTAAATGAAGAACTGTGGAACGGCGGCCGCCTGGGCAAGGATGGTGTGCGAAGCGCCCTGGGGCTCAACCAGGCGTTTAACAACGCCGACTTCAAAAAATATAACGTCGACTTCTCGAAGTTTGCCAGCATTCTTTTCTACGATTTCACCAACGACGTGCGCGACGATCCCAGCGACTCGACCGACCTGTACAGCCTCATCGAACAATTCAAGGTGAAGGTGAACTATCCTTCAAAATCGGCGGGGCTGAATGTTAAACCCGAACAAAAGAAAAACAATCTGAACACCTCCGACCTCGACAACCTCATGTCGGGCTTGCGCGGCGTGAAAACGAAAGAGGAGTTGGAGTTGATCCGCAAGGCCGTCACCATTTCATGCACAGCGCAGCGCGAGGTGATGAAGGCGATCAAACCGGGCATGTCCGAACGCGAGATCCAGGGAATTCACGAATACGTTTTCAAAAAATATCAAGCCGAGGATGTAGGCTATCCTTCTATTGTGGGTGCGGGAAACAACGGGTGCATTTTGCATTACGAAGACAATTATAAACCCCTCATCACCAGTTCAGAAATGATCCTGATGGACCTCGGCGCCGAATACCGTGGCTACACCGCCGACATCACACGCACCATACCCGTGTCGGGAAAATTCTCGCCCGAGCAAAAGCTGATCTATGAACTGGTGTTGAAGGCACAGGAAGAAGCCATCAAAATATGCAAGCCCGGCATTGCCTTCCAGGACTTGACCTTGGTTACGCAAGCGGTGATCAACAAAGGCTTGAAAGACCTGGGCATCCTGAAAAGTGAAACCGAACGCCACACCTATTACCCTCACGGTTGCTGCCACCACATCGGCCTGGATGTTCACGACAAAGGGGCGCGGTTCAAGCTGTTGGAAAATATGGTGATCACCATCGAGCCGGGCATCTACATTCCCGAAAACTCACCCTGCGACAAACGCTGGTGGGGCATCGCCGTGCGCATTGAAGACGACTTCCTGATCACCCCCACCGGCGTGGACCAACTGTCGAAACTGGCGCCCCGCACGGTGGACGACATCGAAGGATTGATGAAAGAGCCCAGCGCTCTCGATGATTTTGTGCTGCCGGAACTGCATTGAGATTTTTGCTTAAAAAAGAAAAAAGTGTCCCCCGAAAGGCGGACACTTTTTTTATGCTCGGAATTTCTTGACCGCGGATCGCTTAGAAGCGCTCCAGGTTTGAAAAGAAGAAGCTGCTTTCGATAGCCGCGTTCTCGTCGCTGTCGGAACCGTGGATGGCGTTGGCTTCGATGGATTTGGCAAACAGGTTGCGGATGGTGCCCGGCTCGGCCTTCTTGGGGTCGGTGGCACCGATGAGCTTGCGGAAATCTTCCACGGCGTTGTCCTTCTCCAGGATCATCGGAATGATGGCGCCCGACGACATGTAGGTGCAAAGTTCTTTGAAAAAGGAGCGCTGGCTGTGCACGGCATAGAACTCGCCGGCGCGTTCTTCGCTCAGTTGGGTCTTTTTCACGGCCACAATGCGGAAGCCTGCTTCCTCAATCATCTTCATAATTGCTCCTGAGTTGGCTGCGCTAACGGCGTCAGGTTTGATCATCGTAAAAGTTCTGTTTCCTGCCATAATATGGTGTTTTATCTGATTTGGTTACGGATATCCGGGTTTTGGAGTATTTCCCCTAAACGGCCGCAAAAATAGTGGATTAGTTTATAGTGCAAATGGGGCCGGCCGTAGTTTTTATACTTTAACTGGTCGTATAGTCCTGAACTATTGATTCTTGCGCATTGACTATGCACTAAAATTCCCCATTTTTGCCACTTGCTTTCGAGAAGCCCATGCAAAATCTTAAGGCCTTTAAAGACCAATTGAGCCAACCCCGGAAGGTGGTCATTTTGACCCATTTCAAGCCCGATGCCGATGCGTTGGGTTCGTCGCTGGGATTGGCCCGATACCTGAAGAAAAAAGGCCACGCAGTGACCGTGATCACCCCCAGCGACTACCCCGATTTTATCGCCTGGATGCCTGGAAATGAAGAAGTGGTGATCTTCCAAAAAGACAAGCCGGAACGCTGCGCCAAACTGGTCGCGGAGGCCGAAGTGATCTTTTGCCTGGATTTTTCAAGCCTGAACCGTATCAACGAGCTGGGCGGCATGGTCCGGGAGGCCGGCGCCAAAAAAGTGCTGATCGACCACCACCTGGAACCAGAACATTTTGCCGATTTCGAGCAGTGGGACGGCACCGCCGCCTCTACCGCCGAACTGGTGTACCAACTGATCGTGGAACTGGACGACCAAGCCCTAGTGGACGGTCCCATGGCCGACTGCCTGTATGCCGGCATCATGACCGACACCGGTGGATTTCGACACTCCAACACCAACCACAAGGTGTTCCAGATCGCGTCGGACCTGGTGGCACGGGGTGCAAATCCCTACAAGGTGTCGAAGCTCATTTATGAAACCAACAGCCTGGAAAGGCTGCGACTGATGGGCTATGTGCTGTGGGAAAAACTACAGGTTTTACCCGAATACAAAACAGCCTACATCGCTTTGACAGCCGATGAACTGAAGCGCTTCGGTTCGCAGACCGGCGACACGGAGGGGCTGGTGAACTTTGGCCTTTCCATAAAGGGCATCAAGCTGTCGGTGATTATTTCCGATCGCAGGGAAAACATAAAACTCTCCTTGCGTTCGCTGGGGGATTTTTCGGTGAACGAAATGGCCCGCGCCCACTTTCAGGGCGGCGGCCACCGCAACGCTGCCGGGGGACAGACCAACCTGACCCTGGAACAAACCGTGAAGAAATTTCTCGACCTGCTGCCGCAATACAAAGACCAGCTTTTGGCCGATTAATTTATTTAAAACGATTACAACTTTTTAAAACCATAAACTGTCTAACCAAAATTAAATCATGAATAGAATTTCAATTGTGCTGCTCGGATTGACGTTGCTGTGCGTAGCGTGTAGTAAACAAACCGAAAAAGTAACGCCAAACGGCCTCAAATTCAGCGTCATCAAAGCCGGCACCGGCATCCTCCCCAAAAAGGAAGATATCCTGGTATTTGACTATGTGCTGAAAGACTCCAAGGACTCCACCTGGAACAGCACCCACGAAGACGGTATGCCTTCGGCAGTGATGATCGCCGACAGCACGGCGCTGGCTACTGAGAACGGCATGGTACAGATGTTCCGCATGCTTTCCAAAGGCGACAGCGTGGTCATGACCATGCCCGTTGCCAAATTCTTCAAAGACGTGATCGGCCAGCCCATCCCGCCGAAAATCGATACCACCGTCAGCATCTCGTACTTCATCCAGGTGAAAGACATCATGCGCATGGAGGCATTCCGTGAGTATCAAGCCAAGCTCATGGAAGAGAAAAAGAAAACACAACCCGCCAAAGACGCCGCCCTCATCGCCAAATATTTGGAAAAGAACAACATCAAAGCCGAACAAGACAGCAGCGGTCTGCGCTATGTGTTGCACTCGAACGGCGGCGGTGCCAAGCCTTCGGTTGAAAATTGCGTGGAAGTGAAATACAAAGGCAAGCTTTTAAAAGACGGCCGTGTGTTTGACCAGGCCGAGAAGATCGCTTTCCCCCTCGGTGGTGTGATCGAAGGCTGGAAGCTGGGGATCCCCAAGCTGGGCATCGGCGACTCAGCTACCTTCTACATTCCTTCGGGATTGGCGTATGGTCCTCAGGGTTATCCGGGCGCCATTCCTCCCGATGCTATCCTGA
This sequence comes from Chryseolinea soli, assembly GCF_003589925.1. Taxonomy (NCBI): domain Bacteria; kingdom Pseudomonadati; phylum Bacteroidota; class Cytophagia; order Cytophagales; family Fulvivirgaceae; genus Chryseolinea; species Chryseolinea soli. The sequence goes on from NZ_CP032382.1 coordinate 1,626,258, forward strand.
TCTTTGACGTACAACTTCTCCAGGTGGCTGCACAATTCGATCAGGCCACGAGAAGCTGTAAATAGTAACAGTAACTAAATGAATAAAACCATATGAAGAAGAACATGAAACGTGTCGGATGGGTGGCGTTAGTTTTGGCTGGTATATCCCTTGGGCTATACTCCTGTATTGGTTCAGGCGACAATTATGACTCCGGTCAGCAATTGGCTACTGACGTTGCTGCGATCGACAATTTCCTGGATGGCAACGGCCTGAGCGCTATAAAGGACGCGACAGGAATTCGTATGGTCATCACTAAACTCGGTAACGGCCTGCCAGCCTTAGGATCGGATTCGGTTGACGTGGACTATGTGGGAACGCTTTTCTCCACCGGCGCACAATTCGATGCCGGCAATACGAAAGGTATTGTTTCTAATTATATCGATGGCTGGAAGGTAGCGCTCACTACGCTTCCCTCCGGATCGGAAGCAACGATCTATATACCGTCAATCTATGGCTACGGTAACGTTGATAAGGCGTCGATCCCCGCGAATTCCATCCTGGTGTTCAACATCAAATTCAATCGGGTGTTGATCACCCAAAGCCAGATCGCCCAATTCAAAAAAGATACCACGGCCATCACTACGTATCTGCAGGGTAAAAACATAACACCCGTTATTGACGCCACCGGCTTGCGCTATGTGGTCACAGAACAGGGTGCCGGCCAGATCCCCGGTTGGTACGATCGCGTAAAGATCAAATACGACGTCAAGGTGCTCACGGACGATACCCGCGCCGTTGCCAGCGTAGACCAAACTACAGATGATGCGGCTGTTCGGGTGATCGATAACATTCACGCCCTTCGCATCGGTCTGCAGCGCATACACGTGGGCAGCAAAATCACGATCTACGCTCCCTCGGGTTATGCGTATGGACCGGCTGGAGCTTCCGCAGGCGGAGGCATCGCGGTGCCGGCCAACACTCCGGTAATTCTTGAGGTAGAGCTACAGGGTATTGTATCGCAATGAAACTTTGCTTCGCCACAAACAACGCCCACAAACTAAGTGAGGTACGTCATGTGGCCGGCCCACACATCGAGATCTTAAGTTTACAGGAGATCAATTGTTTTGAAGAGTTGCCCGAGACGCGTAATACGCTCGAGGGCAACTCCCTTCAAAAAGCAGAATACGTTCACACCCACTACAACATCCCCTGCTTCGCCGACGACACCGGTCTGGAAGTGGCGGCCCTTCAGGGCAGGCCTGGCGTGGACTCGGCGCATTACGCCGGCCCCCAACGCAGCAGCGACGACAACATCGCCCTTTTGCTAAAGAATCTGCAAGGCCAGTCAAACCGCTCGGCACAATTCCGCACCATCATCACCCTGATCGGCCTGACACCGGAACCCATTTTTTTTGAAGGCATCGTGAAAGGCACCATCACCGCCACACCACGAGGCACTGCCGGCTTTGGCTACGACCCGGTCTTTGTTCCCGAAGGATACACCGCCACGTTTGCCGAGATGACCATGGACGCCAAGAACCAGCTGAGCCATCGCGCCCGGGCGTTGAAAAAACTGGAAGACTACCTGAAAAATCATTTCCCCTCCCGGTGAAGTTCTTCGTAGATTTGCCGCATCTGAACCTATATGCGTCAACCCTACACCATTGGCATCACCGGCGGAAGCGGCTCGGGCAAGACCTACTTCATCGAACAGCTCGCTTCGCATTTTCAGCCCCATGAGATCTGCCTCATCTCCCAGGATCATTACTACAAACCGATAGAGACCCAGGTCATCGACGAGAAGGGCATCCAGAACTTCGATCTTCCCGAAGCCATCGAGCGCGAGCAACTGCACGCCGACATCCTGAAGCTGAAGCGCGGTGAACCGCTGTTGAAAAAAGAATACATGTTCAACAAAATAGACAGCCAGCCCAAAATGCTGGAGTTCAAACCGGCGCCCATCCTCATCATCGAGGGACTCTTTGTGCAATATTATCCCGAGATCGAAAAAGAGCTGGACCTGAAGATTTTTATCGAAGCCAAAGACTACCTCAAGCTAAGCCGCCGCATTCGCCGCGACAACGAAGAACGCGGCTACGATCTCGACGATGTGTTGTACCGCTATCAGCATCATGTGATGCCGGTATACGAATCGTTGATCAAGCCACTAAAACACCACGCCGATTTTATCATTCCCAACAACCGGCACTTCGAACGCGCCCTGCATGTGATGGTGGCTGCGCTGAAGGCTCACTTATAAGACGACTGTCAACAAAAAAAGAAGGGTCCCGGACGATTTTTCCGGGACCCTTCTTCTATATGTTCTATTTATAGCTTAAGCTGTAACAGGCTTGCTTTGTGCAGGCTTGGGTTCCTGCAGCTTGGTGTCGTCTTTCGAGAAGTCAACCAGTACAGGTGTACCGATACACAACGATGCATAGGTACCGATCAATACACCGATGAGCATAGCGAACGTGAATCCTTTGATGGTCTCACCACCGAAGAAGAAGAGGATCACGATCACGAAGATTGTCGACATACCGGTGATCAACGTCCGGCTCAATGTATCGTTCAAGGCTTCGTTCACCACAGAAGCGATCGTTTGCCCGCTTTTCTTTGCGTTAAGGAACTCGCGCACGCGGTCGAATACCACCACGCTGTCGTTGATGGAATACCCGATTACCGTAAGGATAGCGGCCACAAACGACTGGTCGATCTCGAGCGAGAAAGGCATCACATCCTCCAGGATCACGAACAGCGAGAGTACCATCAACACGGTGTGGAACAGACTCACTACGGTTCCCAAGGCAAACTGCCATTTCCGGAAACGGATCAGGATATACAAGAACATCAGCGCTACGGCCACAACCAGCGACCAGATGGCCGATATTTTGATGTCGTTCGCAATGGTAGGACCGACTTTATAGGAGCTGAGAACGCTCGATGTGTTGCCCTGGAATTTGCTGAGACCTTCGTTGAGTTTGTGCTCGGCTTGTGCGGTAGCTTCATCCGAATCGTCGTCGATGAGATAGCTGGTGGTGATCTTAAATTTCGTGGTACCGCCAAACGTCTTCACTTCGGGCGCGCTTTCAAAAGGAGTCGCGAGGCTTTCACGGATGGACTGCGCGGTGAGCGGCTTCTGGAATTCCACAACATAGGTGCGACCACCTTTGAAGTCAACGCCATAGTTGAATCCTTTGTAGGCCAACATCGCCATACCAATCACGATAATCGAGCCCGACACCGTATAGTAGATTCTCCGGTTGCCTACGAAATTGATATTGATGGAACGGAATAAGTTTTTGGACCAGCCTTGCGAGAAGCTGATCTTCTTTCCTTTGCGCAGGTAGAATTCAAAAATCACGCGGGTGAAAAATACCGACGTAAAGAACGAGCAGATGATACCGATGATGAGCGTTACGGCGAAACCGTAGATCAATCCGGAGCCAAACACCAACAACACGAACCCTTTGATGAGGGTGGTCACGTTGGAGTCGAAGATGGCCGAGAACGCACCTTTGTAACCGTTGCGCACCGACGCCTCAAGACTTTTACCGGCGTTGATATCTTCTTTCACACGTTCGTTGATCAGCACGTTCGCGTCCACCGCAATCGCCAACGACAACAGGATACCGGCGATACCAGGCAGGGTCAGCGCAGAGCCGAACGATGCGAGGATACCCATCAGGAAGATCAGGTTGAGGATTACGGCCAAATCGGCTACCCATCCCGAAACGCTGTACACCACAAACATGAACACGATGATGATGAAGAAGCCCACCACAATGGAGATGATACCGTTGCGGATAGACTCCTGACCCAACGTGGGGCCTACGCTGGCTTCTTCCACGATCTTGGTAGGAGCGGGCAGCGAGCCGGCCTTCAATACGTTGGCAAGGTCTTTCGCTTCTTCCACCGTGAAGTTTCCGGAGATCTGTGAGTTACCGTTGGGGATCTCACCGTTCACGCTGGGGGCAGAGTACACCACGTTATCGAGCATGATGGCGATTCTTCCTTTCGGGCTTTTGCTGGAGGCTTCGGCCGTCCATTTTGCCCAGGTGTGCGTTCCGGCAGCATTCATGTTCATGCTCACGGCCTGGCGTGCAAATTCATCAAGATCGTTGCGGGCATCCGTGATCACTTCGCCGGTCAACCGGGCTTTGCCGTTGCGGCCGATGTCGAGGAAGTAAAGTTCCAGGGCTTCTTCGCCGGTCAGGTCTTTTTCGGGTTTGTTTGCCCAGAAAACACCTACGGTGCGGGGCAGTTGAAGCTTGATGTCGGCGCGACGGAAAATGGAGTTGATCTTCGACGTGTCCTTCACCGCATAGCGGAACGCACCGGGAGGTGTGCTCAATGCAAAGATGGGCGATACGTTAACGTTCTGGAGCGAATCGAGACCCTTGCTAACCTCTGCTGCTTTTGCAGAATCCGACTGCACCTTGGTGCTGTCGCCACCCAGGAGGGCAGAGAGGTTCTCATCTTTTTTCGATGCGTCTGCGGTGGTGACGGCGGGTGTTGCTGCTTTTTGTTCTTTTACCAGGATGTCGTTGATGGCCATCAACGAAGTGTTGAGCGTGCTGGGATCAACAACGTCCCAAAACTCGAGGCGAGCCACACCTTGCAGGAGCTTGCGCACCCGTTGCGGGTTGTCGGCCCCGGGAATTTCCACCTGGATCTGGCCACTGCCGGGCAAGCGTTGCACGTTGGGCTGGCTGGTACCAAACTGATCGAGACGGTTGCGGATGATGGTGAAGGAACGCTCGATGGCACTTTCAATTTCTTTGTTGATCACGTCTTCCACTTTGCTGTCATCGTCGGTGATGGCGATGCGACCCTTGGTGATGGAGTTGGCAAAAATGGTGGAGAGCTTCTTATCCGGATTGTCATCGCGATAGATGCGGAAGAACAAGTCGGCGAAATTCTTATGCGTTGCTTTCTGTTGGATGTTGGCTTTTTTCAGCGCGCTGAGGAACGAAGAGTCCTGACTGTTGGCGCTGAGTCCTTTGATGATGTCGACGGGAGAAACCTCCAACGTCACGTGCATACCCCCTTGAAGGTCGAGGCCGAGGCTGAGCTCGTTGTCCTTTACTTCTTTATAGGTGTATTTGGCACCCAACAGGTTGTATACCGGCTGATTCCAGATGGAATCCAGGTACGCTTGTTTTTTGTTGAGATCGCCCTTGGAGTAGGTGATGGCGTCTTGCTGCACCTTTCGCCCCACGAACGTGAACGACAGGTAGTAGAAACACAGCGCTGTGATCACTACCGTTAAAGCGATTACTAAACCTTTGTTTTGCATATGATAATTTAAAAGAATTACGAAATGAATAAAGTGTGCAAACAGGAGCAAGGTATGCGTCCTGTGACGAGGCTACTTAAAGTGAGCGCGGATGGATTAGGGCGCGTTGGGAGATATGAACGATCCCAGCAGCGTGGAAAAGATTTTCTTTAAAGGTGACGCAACGGGAATGTGGCGCTCTTCGTGGTGATCTTCGGCGAGAAGAATTTCAAAAAGAAAGAACACATCCGTGTTCAGTTGCACGTGGGCCGACGGCAGGCTGCTGGTGGGCAGGGAGAAATAGGCCTGGTCGTCGTCGGAGTGATTTTCTTTTTGCTCCGTTTTGATATCCTTTTTTGAAAGCCTGGAGTGGCCTGCTGTTTGGAAATAGAAGAGCTGGAAGAACACGACGGCCATGGCGGCGATGATGCCGAGGACCAGGGTCGATATGCGTGTTTCGTTTCTCTTCATAGTTGATAGGAAGGGGTACAAAAGTAGAAAATTGGTGGGTAAATACAAGGGTTGGGTGCCCTCCTTCGCTAAAGCTTCGGCGGGCAAGCAAAGGAACGTATTTGGCGAGAGGAGGCAAAGGCGACTTCGGCGGGGTGAGGGGGAGGCCCGCCTTCGCCAAGGCTTCGGCGGGTGCCAGAAGAGGTGATTGATTTTGTAAAATGTATATAAAACAAAAAAGCCTTGCTGATGACTCAACAAGGCTTTTTAAGATAAGAGACACGCGACTTATTTACCCGCCGAAGCTTTAGCGTAGGTGGGCTCTCCCGGGTGTTATCCAAGTACCATCAGTCCGACATAGTCGGAGGCTTAACTGCTCTGTTCGGTCCCGATAGCTATCGGGAGGCCCGCCTACGCCAAGGCTTCGGCGGGTGCCAGAAGACGTGATTGATTTTGCAAAAGGTATATAAAACAAAAAAGCCTTGCTGATTGCTCAACAAGGCTTTTTAAAATAAAAGATAGGCAACGACTTACTCTCCCGGGTGTTATCCAAGTACCATCAGCGCTGGCGGGCTTAACTGCTCTGTTCGGAATGGGAAGAGGTGATCCCCGCCGCTATAGTCACCTTAAGATTTGCCTGCTGTAGTCTTTACTACCGCCGGTCTTAATGTTCATAGCTGATTGTTATTCATTACTGAACAACGCTCAAACTTAATATCGTTGACATGTGGCCTGATGAAAGAGCAGTGTAGAAGAGTTAAACGAGCACACAGTGTGCGTCTGAATAAAATTGTATTTTATCTTTTCTGAAGCGTTCGGGTAATTAGTACTGCTCAGCTTTGACATTTCTGCCTTTACACCTGCAGCCTATCAACGTCATAGTCTCTGACGTCCCTTAATGGAAGTCTCATCTTGAGGTGAGTTTCGCGCTTAGATGCTTTCAGCGCTTATCTCGTCCCAACGTAGCTACCCGGCGATGCAGCTGACGCCACAACCGGTACACCAGCGGTTGGTCCAACCCGGTCCTCTCGTACTAAGGTCAGATCCTCTCAAACTTCCTACGCCCATCACAGATAGGGACCGAACTGTCTCACGACGTTCTGAACCCAGCTCGCGTGCCACTTTAATAGGCGAACAGCCTAACCCTTGGGACCTTCTCCAGCCCCAGGATGTGACGAGCCGACATCGAGGTGCCAAACCTCCCCGTCGATGTGAGCTCTTGGGGGAGATCAGCCTGTTATCCCCAGCGTACCTTTTATCCTTTGAGCGATGGCCCTTCCATACAGAACCACCGGATCACTATATCCGTCTTTCGACCCTGCTCGACTTGTCAGTCTCACAGTCAAGCATGCTTATGCTATTGCACTCCACATACGGTTACCAAGCGTATTGAGCATACCTTTGAAAGCCTCCGATACACTTTCGGAGGCGACCACCCCAGTCAAACTACCCACCACGCACTGTCTCCGCAGGTCTTGCGGATTAGACATCAGATAAATAAAGGGTGGTATTTCACCGTTGACTCCCCTATACCTAGCGGCACAGGATCAATGCCTCCCACCTATCCTACACATCATCTACCCAATGTCAATGCGAAGCTATAGTAAAGGTGCATGGGGTCTTTCCGTCCCGTGACGGGTACACGGCATCTTCACCGTGACTACAATTTCACCGAGCTCATGGCTGAGACAGTGCCCAGATCGTTACACCATTCGTGCAGGTCGGAACTTACCCGACAAGGAATTTCGCTACCTTAGGACCGTTATAGTTACGGCCGCCGTTTACTGGGGCTTCAGTTCAACGCTTCGCCTTGCGACTAACGTCCCCCCTTAACCTTCCAGCACCGGGCAGGTGTCAGGCCATATACTTCATCTTACGATTTCGCATAGCCATGTGTTTTTGTTAAACAGTCGCCTGGGCCATTTCTCTGCGACCTTCTTTATTGCTAAAGAGAGGCAACCCTTTTCCCGAAGTTACAGGTTTAATTTGCCTAGTTCCTTAGCCATGACTCACTCGAGCACCTCAGGATTCTCTCCTTGACTACCTGTGTCGGTTTGCGGTACGGGTACCGTATCAATATGCTTAGAAGATTTTCTCGGAAGTCTGCTTACATTCTCTATCCATTCGGCCGGAGCCTCCTGGTACTGTTGGACTTCAGCATTCTCTGCGGATTTGCCTACAGAAAATATACCTACATCTTTTAACGCCCTATTTCGTCAGGGCGCGGAATTGTCACTCCTCCTTCTCTCCATCGCTCAATACGGTAGTATGGGAATATTAACCCATTGGCCATCAGATTCGCCTTTCGGCTATTCCTTAGGTCCCGACTTACCCGCGGATGATTAGCATTGCCGCGGAACCCTTAGTCTATCGGTGGGCAGGTTTCTCGCCTGCCTTATCGTTACTTATGCCTACATTTGCTTTTCTGACCGCTCCACCGTCCATTACCAGACGACTTCGCCGCTGTCAGAATGCTCCCCTACCACTTAGCATTGCTGCTAAATCCTGAGCTTCGGTACTACACTTGATGCCCGATTATTATCGATGCTCTGTCGCTCGACCAGTGAGCTGTTACGCACTCTTTAAATGAATTGCTGCTTCCAAGCAAACATCCTGGCTGTCTAAGCAACTGAACCGCCTTAGTTCAACTTAGTGTAGATTTTGGGACCTTAGCTGCAGGTCTGGGTTCTTTCCCTCTCGGACACGGACCTTAGCACCCATGCCCTCATTGCAGAGTATATTTGTTACCATTCGGAGTTCATCAGGATTTGGTAGGATGTGACTCCCCCTAGTCCTATTGGTAGCTCTACCTGTAACAAACTCAACCTCCACACTGTTCCTAAAAACATTTCGGGGAGTACGAGCTATTTCTCAGTTTGATTAGCCTTTCACCCCTACCCTCAGTTCATCCAAAAACTTTTCAACGTTTACTAGTTCGGACCTCCATCCCGTGTTACCGGAACTTCATCCTGACCAAGGGTAGATCACAAAGTTTCGCGTCTATTCCCACTGACTAAGCGCCCTATTCAGACTCGCTTTCGCTTCGGATCCGCAGCTTCAGCTGCTTAACCTCGCCAGTGACAATAACTCGTAGGCTCATTATGCAAAAGGCACGCCGTCACTGGATCTCCCAGCTCCGACCGCTTGTAAGCGTATGGTTTCAGGTTCTATTTCACCCTCCTATTCGGAGTACTTTTCACCTTTCCTTCACAGTACTGGTTCACTATCGGTCTCTCAGGAGTATTTAGCCTTACCAGATGGTGCTGGCAAATTCAAACGGGGCGTCTCCGACCCCGCCCTACTCAGGATACCACCTCCTTCTAACACCTTGCGCTTACGGGGCTATCACCCGCTATGGCCCGGTTTCCCACCCGGTTCAACTTCATGTTAGTCAGATTATGTGGTCCTATAACCCCGATCCAGCCGTAACTGAATCGGTTTGGGCTCTTACGCGTTCGCTCGCCACTACTTGCGCAATCACTCGATTGTTTTCTTCTCCTCCAGGTACTTAGATGTTTCAGTTCCCTGGGTTTGCTCCATCCCTTACGGGTGGTAATGTGTCTTCAACACACTGGGTTGCCCCATTCGGACATCTACGGATCAATAGCTATTTGCGCTTCCCCGTAGCTTTTCGCAGCTTATCACGTCCTTCTTCGCCTCTGAGAGCCTAGGCATTCCCCATACGCCCTTATTTACTTCTTTCAACGACGTCCTGTCCAATTACTTGGCAGGACTCACCTATGTGCTCGTTTAGTTATATGTATTGTTTGACGAATCACTTCGTCTCCCATACACACTCTTTTACTACTCTTTCATCAGCATGTCAATGAACTCCTTCATCAATCTTATTCCAACCAGGTGGCATCGAGATGGCTTATCTCATACAGCCCGCCCAAAGGGATTGATAACGTGGTAACTTTTTTCAGTCCTTTCGGATCTGTTTACCTTTTCTAACTTTTCAATTTTCTGACAAGCGCATCCCGCTAATCAGTTTTTCTTTTTGTCTTTACTAAACTTCGGCCTCCTTCGCCAAGGCTTCGGCGGCCAAGTGGAGAATATCGGAGTCGAACCGATGACCTCCTGCTTGCAAAGCAGGCGCTCTAGCCAGCTGAGCTAATCCCCCTGATTCATTACAAAGTCCTGGGCCCTTCCACCAAACCCATTTTTACCGTGGGCCTGCGTGGACTCGAACCACGGACCTCTACATTATCAGTGTAGCGCTCTAACCACCTGAGCTACAAGCCCGGATTTTGTCCTCTTTACCTAATAAACTCGAATAAATGTAATTGATAGCGAACCCGAATAAGAGTCGTCGGTTTTCATTTCGTTGTGCGCCTTTTGTGATTCGTCTTTAAAGACTCCTCAGGCTAACACAACTCCAGAAAGGAGGTGTTCCAGCCGCACCTTCCGGTACGGCTACCTTGTTACGACTTAGCCCTAATCATCGGTTTAACCCTAAACAGCGCCTTACAGCAACTGCCTTCAGGTCCTCCCGACTCTCATGGCTTGACGGGCGGTGTGTACAAGGTCCGGGAACGTATTCACCGCGCCATTGCTGATGCGCGATTACTAGCGATTCCAACTTCATGCAGGCGAGTTGCAGCCTGCAATCCGAACTGAGACGTACTTTTTGTGATTGGCTTACCATCGCTGGTTTGCAACACTCTGTATACGCCATTGTAGCACGTGTGTAGCCCTGGACGTAAGGGCCATGATGACCTGACGTCGTCCCCTCCTTCCTCTCCGCTTGCGCGGGCAGTCTTTTTAGAGTCCCCAGCTTAACCTGTTGGCAACTAAAAATAGGGGTTGCGCTCGTTGCGGGACTTAACCCAACACCTCACGGCACGAGCTGACGACGGCCATGCAGCACCTTGCTCCTTGTCCTTGCGGAAAAATCCATCTCTGGATCGGTCAAGGGCATTCTAGTCCAGGTAAGGTTCCTCGCGTATCATCGAATTAAACCACATGCTCCACCGCTTGTGCGGACCCCCGTCAATTCCTTTGAGTTTCACCGTTGCCGGCGTACTCCCCAGGTGGATTACTTATCGCTTTCGCTTGGCCGCGTACTGTATATCGCACACAGCGAGTAATCAACGTTTACAGTGTGGACTACCAGGGTATCTAATCCTGTTTGATCCCCACACTTTCGTGCCTCAGCGTCAGTTACAGCCTAGTAAGCTGCCTTCGCTATAGGTGTTCTTGACGATATCTAAGCATTTCACCGCTACACCGTCAATTCCGCCTACCTCATCTGTACTCAAGCTCATCAGTATCAATGGCACCCCTCTAGTTGAGCTAGAGTATTTCACCACTGACTTAATAAGCCGCCTACGCACCCTTTAAACCCAATAAATCCGGACAACGCTTGCCACCTACGTATTACCGCGGCTGCTGGCACGTAGTTAGCCGTGGCTTATTCACCAGGTACCTTCAATTTCCCACGCATGGGACTTTTATCCCCTGGCAAAAGCAGTTTACAACCCAGAAGGCCTTCTTCCTGCACGCGGCATGGCTGGTTCAGACTTCCATCCATTGACCAATATTCCCTACTGCTGCCTCCCGTAGGAGTCTGGCCCGTATCTCAGTGCCAGTGTGGGGGATCAACCTCTCAGTTCCCCTACTGATCATCGTCTTGGTGGGCCGTTACCCCGCCAACTAACTAATCAGACGCATGCCCATCCTTTACCTCCGTAGATTTAATCACAAAATGATGCCACTCCGTGATGTTACGGCGGGTTAATTCGAGTTTCCCCGAGCTATCCGCCTGTAAAGGGTAGGTTGCATACGTGTTACGCACCCGTACGTCACTCTCATATCTATTGCTAAATATTTACCGTTCGACTTGCATGTATTAGGCCTGCCGCTAGCGTTCATCCTGAGCCAGGATCAAACTCTCCATTGTAATAAACTTTCATACCTTCCCAATTGCTCGGTCCAGTATACGTCTCGACTTTCTTCACCCAGATCTCTCCAGATCAAATACTCGTCAGACTACAATAATTGTCTGAATTCCTAGACTCTCATTTATTTTTTCTTATTAAAAGAATTAATCACAAAAACCCCAACCTCGCGGCTGTAGTTTTCATGGGTCCGCTATCAATTATCATCCATTCAAAGAACGTGTTTTATCCGCCGAGGCGAATAACGTGTGGTCTCTCAACCCGTTCTGAAAACCCTTCCGATTTTCAGCCCTTATTTTCAATTTGGGAGTGCAAAGGTACTTGGTTTGTTTTCACTTCCAAAAAATATTTCAACTTTTTTTATTTCCCCTGCCCTGCTAGCAAAAGGGTCCCAAATGTACTTCCTGTTCGATAAACTGCAAAAAATCTTCAGGAATTAGTTATCCACATCGCCCCATAAAACGGCCTTTCAGCGCAAAGTGCACTGATTATAAAGCGTTTAGACGACAGCCTAATTTTTTGGTTTTTTATACAGCGGAACCGTGCTGCAGGGCTCGCCAAACATGATGCTGGCGGCATAAGGTCTTAAATTATTTGTGGCCTCCACATAAATAGCCACCGGGACGTCCACTTTGCTGCATCCTTTCACTACCACCTTGGCATTTTGGAACGTTGTCCAGTCTACTTTTTCGAGCGATTTTTTGAAAATGGCGGTCTCCAATTCTTCCAACGTTCCAAAAACAACCTGCTTTGCGTAGGGCTGCAAGGCAATAGACACCAGCATAAAGGCCCAGGTGGGCACGATCGCATCGGCTGTGCAGGTAATGGCCACGTACTTATCCTGGTAGGCAGTCCAATCGTGCTGACGGATGAAATCGCGAAAATCTTTTTCCTTCAGGATCAATTCCTGGTAGAGCTGGCCTTTTATATCCAGCACCACGCGCTCGCCGGGTTGATAATAGTGTTCCAGGTCGAAGGTGACCAGTGCACTGTTGGCTACTTTATTGACGATTTGATCCTGTGTTTCTTCCATGATGCTCCTAGAACAAAAATGTTATGCCAATTTGTTCGGCACGGGTTGATTTAGGGTGGACGGCTTCTTTACCATGAATTCCTTCAAGTAAAAAGGCTCGAAGTGCACCAGGTCCTCTACCTCGTTTCTCAAAAGTTTTTGACTGGCCAGTGCCCCCAGGCTCACCGCCGAGGGCGTGACATCCGGAACAAACAAAGCAGCCGGGTGACGGATCACCTCGCGACATTTTGCCGCACCATTGCCAAAAAACAAAATGGGCCCTTCGTTTAACTCGGTTACAAAACTCTGCTCGTCGATGATCTTTGCTTCCACGGGTTGCAACGCTGTGCTCTGTGCATCAAAGAGCTGGCAGTACACTTCCATCCGCCGTGCGTCGATCATGGGGCAGAGACGGGCGCCGGTGATGTTGGTCTTGTTCATCTGCGCCGCCAAAATTTCCAACGTGCCCACGGCCACCAGCGGCACCGACAACGCATAACATAATCCCTTTGCTGTGGAAGCGCCGATCCGAAGTCCCGTGTAGGACCCGGGACCGGACGAGACCGCCACCCCTTTTATATCGCTGACCTTCACGTCGGCCCAACGCACTACCTCGTCGATCAGCACGGCCAGCTTTGACGCGTGCGATTGTTCGCGGTGCACTTCGGCAGTGGCCAGCAACACTTCGTTTTCATGGAGCGCTACGGAGCAAACCGTGGTGGACGTTTCAAGGCTTAGGAGCAAGGACATCGGTTGAGGAGAGCGTTTTGTGATAGGTCCCGGCATCGTTCAAGATCTTGCGGGCTTCCAATATGGTTTTATCGCGGTGAATGGTGACGGCGGCCTGGCCTTCGTTGAGGCCGTAGTGGAAACCGATCTGCTCTTCGAGCATCTCCACGATCTCGCCCTTGAAGCGCGTGAGATCCGTGGCCTTGAGGGCTTCCACTTTATTTTTTAATCCGGAAAGCTGACTTTCCATCTCCGTGTAGTACCGTTCTTCTTTCGCCACCTCGATCAACTGGTTTGTATTTTTCTCCAGGACCGTGGCGTATGTAAATTTTTCTGCCTTTAAAAACTCCAGGAATTTTTCGTAGTCCTTGTCGGTGAGGTGGAACGATTGCAGGGATGGCGGTGCGGGATTCTCTGCGCAGTACCGGGTGGCATATTCAAAGACGAGTCCGTCGCTTGCCATGGACGCTGCCACCACGCTGAGGAATTCATCTTGCGTGACGACGTCGGGATCCAGTCCGCCGCCGTCGTATACTTTGCGGCCGTGGAGTGTTTTGAATTCCGATTTTAGTGAGTCGGCCATTTTCACCACAGTGCCGTCTTCTTTGCGGTGCGTATAGTCGAGGGCCTGGATGCAGCGGCCGCTGGGGATGTAGTATTTCGCGGTGGTCACTTTCAACTGCGAGTTGTAGGCCAATGGCCTCGTGGTTTGCACCAATCCCTTGCCGAATGTTTTTCTGCCGATGAGCACGGCGCGGTCATAGTCTTGTAAAGCTCCTGCCACGATCTCGGAGGCACTCGCACTGCCATCGTTCACCAGCACGGCCAGCGGGATCTCCGTGTCCACGGCATTGTTCAGCGTTTTATATTGCTTGTTCCATTCTTCCACTTTTCCCTTGGTGGAAACCACCTCTTGTCCTTTCGGAACAAAAAGGCTTACGATGTTCACCGCTTCGTGGAGAAGGCCCCCGGGATTGTCGCGCAGGTCGAGGATGATCTTGGTCGCCCCTTGTCGCTTCAGCGCCACCAGGGCATCGGACACTTCGCGGCCGGCGCCGGTGGTGAAGTCATCCAGTTTGATATAGCCTACGGTGGGCTCGATCATGCCGAAGTAGGCGAGATTGGCCAGCGTGATTTTTTCGCGGGTGATCTTGAATGTGATGGGATCTTTTTGACCGTAGCGCTTCACTTTCAATTCTACTTCCGTCCGGGGTTGGCCTTTTAGCAAAGCGCTGACATCGCTTGTCACTTTTCCCTGCAGACTTTTCCCGTCGATGGAGATCAGTTCGTCGCCCACTTTGATGCCGGCCTTGTTGGCGGGGAAATTTTTGTAGGGATGGGTGACGATCGTTTTTTTATCGATGACGCCGATGAGGGCGCCGATGCCGCCGTATTGGCCTGTGGTGGAGATGCGGAAGGATTCCAGTTCGTCTTCGGCGATGTAGTCGGTGTAGGGATCGAGCGACGTGAGCATGCCGTCGATGCCTTTGCGGATGAGTTTCTGGGGTTCTACCTCATCGACATAGTAGGCGTTCACCTCTTTGAAGAGCGTGGCGAAAATGTCGAGGCTTTTGGCGATGTCGAAATATTTTTCGGCGGGCTTGCGGAAGGCCACCAACAGTGTGACGGAGATCACCAACAGAAAGGGCCACTTAATTCTTCTCCACATAGTCGAAACGTTTTATCGTTTTTACCAATCGTTCCTGGATCTGCGCCGACGGCAGAATGTCTTTCACACTATAAATATACGCAATGAGTAATTTGTTCTGTGCAGGAAAGCGTTCCTTATTCAGGCGGTAGGCTTCGCGGATGCGGCGCTTGATCAGGTTGCGGTCGACAGCCCTTTTGAAGTTTCGTTTTGATACGGAGACCAGGACCTGGTGGCTGGATGGTGCCGGGTCGGGATGCGGCATGAAAAACACCTTGAAGGGAAAGAAATAAAAAGAGGAACCCTTGTCGAAGAGTTCCTGTATGTGTTTTTCTTTTGAAAGACGTTCGTTCTTGCCGAATGTATACCTCCCCATGAGCTGAAATTAATCAATCTCCGTGGGGACGCGTGAGCCGAAAAGCAATTATTTATGCTTTACGGTCTTCTCGCTGGAAACAGTCAACTTCTTACGGCCGTTCTTTCTGCGGTTCGCCAGCACTCTGCGGCCATTGGCCGTTGCCATTCTCTCACGGAAGCCGTGCTTGTTCTTTCTCTTTCTGCGGGAAGGTTGAAATGTACGTTTCATCGCGGTATTTGTTAACCTCTAAAAATAAAGGGCTGCAAAGATGACCAGGATTTTCTGGATTTACAAGATTACCCTGAGTTTTGTGCCCTCTTTGCAATTTATGTTCTGAAAATCAATGCTTTATATAAAATCCGGGGCTACGCCAGATCGGTCAGCACCTTGCGGGCTTGCTCGGTTTGGAGGCGCGGTCCGAACTGCGACACCACCTTGGACGAGGCCAGGGACGCCAATTTGCCCGCCTCAGCAAAGCTGTGGCCGTGGGTGATGGCATACATGAAGGCTCCCGCAAACATATCGCCGGCGCCATTGGTGTCGACCGCTTTTACGGTGTAGGGCTCTATGTTAATAAAGGTGTCGCCGTCGTAGATGAGGGCGCCGTTGGCGCCGAGGGTGATGGCGAAGCGCTTGGCCACCTTTTTCAGCTCCTCGCGGGCTTCGTCGATGGAATTGGTGCCGGTGAAGATCATGGCTTCTTCGTCGTTGCAGAACAGGAGGTCGACGCTGGCGCCTACTACCTGCTTCATCTGGTCTCCAAAATATTTTACCATGCTCGGGTCCGAGAACGTGAGCGCCACACCTACTTTATGTTTTTCGGCGATCTTTTTGGTTTCCAACATGGCCTGGAGTCCATCGGGACTGGGCACGAGGTAGCCCTCCATATATATATACGTGGAATTCTTTATCGCTTCTTCGTCGAGGTGGGCGGGGGAGAACAATGCGTTTACGCCCAGGAACGTGTTCATGGTGCGGCCCGCATCCGGTGTGGTCATGACCAGGCACCGGCCGGTGTGGCCTTCGGGAAGGGTTTCGTATTTAAGGCTGGTGCCGATACCGTTGCGGGTGGCGTCTTCGAGGAAGAATTTTCCGAGATCATCTTTGGCCACTAAACAGGAATAAAAGCTCTTGCCACCGAATTGGTTGATGGCCGCTACCGTGTTGCCGGCAGAGCCGCCACCGGAGAGCTTGCTTTTTTTCATATCGATGGCCTTCATCAACTCCGATTGACGCTTTTCATCGACGAGGGTCATGAGACCTTTTTCGATGCCGTTGATCTGGAAGAAGGTGTCGTCTACTTCGGTGACTATGTCTACGATGGCGTTGCCGATGGCGTATACGTCGTATTTTTTCATGAGGGATGTTGGATTTTGGTGCAATGATAAGAAAAAGGGATTGGTTCGCCGAAGGGGTGGTGTGAGATGGGGAGTGGTAACGTGGTAGATGCATGTTTTTTTTAAAGCATAGTCCCGGAGGCGGGAGACTATGCTTGGACATGGTGGGGGAAGATGATGATGAGGGGGTGGGGAGGGGCTGGATCGTGGGGGGTGTGGAACGGTGTTGGTGAGTGGAGCCAGAAATCTTTGTTGGTGGGACACCAACAAAGGGGTGGATGGGTTGGCCGTGAGTGGGGGGAATATTAAATGAGGGTGGGACATGAATGGTTTGATCGTGGTGGGTGGGAAATGGCATTAAGTGTGGGACCAGAAAATTTGTTGGTGAAGAACACCACCAGGACGGGAGACATCAAGGAGGATGACGGGGCGAAGTCCACCGAGGGCAGGGACTACATGAATGAGGGCGAATGATGTGCGGGGGATCGGCCAAGGATAGGAGTGGAAAGCCCGAAGTGCGTTGGGTTGGGGTGTTGGGCGGACTTGGAACGGATAGCCTGACCCGAGGTACGAGGGGGGCCGCCAGATGTGCTCGTTAGGTATCACTCATTTTTTTCCCGGGATCATTGTGTCGCCGCTGGTTTTGTTGGTGAAGAACACCAACAAAGGCGGTAGACAAGAAAGGGGATTGGTCGCCGCTGAGTGAAGCACTAACAAGGGCGTTATTTGCCGCAAGCATAGTCTCCTGTCTCGGGGACTATACTTGCCTCATTTCCGCCCGATATTCAAAGTCATCTTATACTTCCGCGCCCGGTCCGGATAGTCCGTAATAATCCCGTCGACGCCCATACCCTTCAGAGAAAGCATATCCGAAACCTCATTAACCGTCCAGGGGATGACGCGGATTTTTTCCTGGTGGAGATAGTGTACTTTTTCTTTGTTGATCAACTTAAAATACGGGCTGTAGACGGAGGGTTTGAAGCCAAGGTCCTTCAGGTTCGCGTCGATGGACTTGGTGTTCTCGACGAGGGCGGCGAGACGGATGTCGGGATATTTTTTGTGCCAGTATTGGAGGACGCGAAAGTCGAAAGATTGGATGACGAGACGGTCCATGGGGATGTATTCGTTGACTAGGTTGTAGACCAGGTCGGAATATTCTTCGATGGTGGGTTGAAATTTCTTTTCGTCTTGTGGGGAGCTTTTGATCTCGATGTTGTAGTCAACTTCGTAGGAGTTCAGGTTTTTGATTTGCGTTTCCACCGCGGCGATCACGTCGCCGAGCAGGGGTTTCGCCACGCGCATTTTTTGTTGCTCGGGAAATTTTTCGTTGCCCTTGGAGCCACAGTCGAAGAGTTTCACTTCGTCGTAGGTCATCTGGTAGATGTTGTACTTCTTCTCGTTCTTTTCGGCGATGGGAATGCCGGTGGAGTCGAGGCAGATGGCGGCCGACATCCACGGTTCGTGTGACACGACCACTTGTTTATCTTTTGTGATGACCACGTCAAGCTCGAGCGTGGTGACACCGGTGTCGAGCGCGGCCAGAAATGCGGGTATGGTATTTTCAGGACGCAGGCCCCGCGCGCCGCGATGGCCTTGCACATCGAACTTGGGGATGTATTGTGATGAGGCTGCCATGAAGATCAAACTGAAGACAAAAAGATAAGGGTACCGGAATCGCATGAAACAAAGATAGGTGCGCCGGTCAAACGGCACAAGTCTCTTGGGAAGAGCGGTCGGCATGCTTCGATGTGTTGCCTCTCAATTCCGTTGGATTCGCATCATGGCGCCGCGCGGACGATTGCCCATAGGATTGAGGTGCTTGTTGAGCGTGTACACAAACGTGAGCATATAGTATCGTCCCAGCGAATTGGTGACCTGGCGCTGAAAGTAGTTGACATCGGCGGTTTGAGACACACCGATGCTCTTGTCCAGCACATTGTTGACGGTAAATTTCAACTCACCGCTTTTGTTCTTCAACAAGAAACGCGACACGGAGAAATTGAGCAACGGTATCGCCTGCTTGTAGTCGGTGGAGATGCTTTGGTAGACGAGATAGTCGAATGTTCCGTTGAGGGAAAAGTTTTTGAGGAACGTGAGGTTGGTTTCGGCTGAGTAGGTCTTGTTGAAGAACAACTGGTCGGCCTGCGTGTTGAATTCGTAGTGGGTGGACTGCCGGCTGAGGTTGGCGCTGAGGTCGATGTCGAAGATCTCGTTGTAGCGGAAATTATAACGCAACGTGCCGCCCACCGTATTTTGGGCGATGTTGCTTTCGGCGTCGTTCACGACGTTCACCCCGTTTTGCCGCGTGGCCGTGGCCGTGATGCCGAAGCGGCTTTTCAACTTCGAAATGGGAAAGCTGTAGGTGGCGTTGCCGGTGACGCGCGTGTTTTGATCGACGTTGACGGGCCGTGAAACGCGAACTTGTTGTTCCGTGAAAGTTTGCGAGGTGGTGATGGCGTTGCGCGTGTAGGTGGCGTCAATGAACGCAAAGAAGCTGGAGAAGTTTGTGGGGTTGAACAGCGTGAAGTTCAGCCTCCAGTCGTGGGCATAGGCTGGCCGCAGGTCGGGGTTGCCTGTGCTGAGGTTGAGCGGGTCGCTGTTGTCGATGACAGGTTGCAGTTGCTGGAGCGTGGGTTCTTGTACCGAGGTTTCATAGTCCAGGCGGAAGTGTTTGCTGGAAGAGAAGTCGTAGTTGAAGCGGGCCACGGGCAAAATGTTCTGATACGATTTATTGATGGTGGTGTTGAGCAGCTTCAGGTCGCCGTTCAAATAGGTTTGTTGTATGCCTGTGCCAACGGTGATGTTATATTTTGTTTTGTTGACCCTGAAGTTGAGCCCGCCCCGGTGGTATTGATAGTCGCTGCTGTATTGATTGCTGAGGGGAACGTTTAGTGTGGACTCATCGCCGTTGAGATCATAGACCCGGCGATCGACGTCGTTCATGTTGCGCCGGTAGGCGTAGTTGGCTTCGAGATACATACGATGGCCCAACGGCTCGGTGTAGGAGAAGTTAGCGCCGTACGAATTGTTCTTGGTGTCTTGCACGTTGCTTTGCAGCAGGTGGGTGACTTGCGTAGTGTCGCCATAGAACGTGTTGGTGGCATCTTGCGCACCATCCCGGTCGGTGTCGGTGATGCCCAGCGTGACCGTGGTGGAAAGCGTTCTGCCTTTTTTGGCAAACCGGTGCCGCCAGAGCAGCGACGTGTTCAGGGTGGTGGTGCTGCCGGACGAAGAGGTTTGGCGTTGGCTTTCGTTGGCGGTAGTGCCGTCGGCGTTCAGGTTTTGGCTGGTGCTGCTCTCGTGCGCGTCGGTTTCGTTGTAGGTTAGGGTGGTTGTCCAACGCAGGGAATTCAGCGAGTCGATCTTGTGGTCCAGCACGGTGTTGAGGCGATGGTTTTGGTTGGTGTTGTGTTGCCGGCTCACCTGGTTGAACGTGAGATCGCCCGTGGGAAAATAGTTGGTGCGGTCGGTCGTTTGAAGCAGGTTGTGGTCGAGCGCGTTGTAGAAATAGCTGCTGTTCAACTCCGTCTTTTTGTTGAAGGTGTGGTTGAAATTGAGTCCGCCGCCATAGTTGCTCATGATCCCGCTGTTGCGCCCGCCAAAATTAAGGGGCACGGCACCCTGGTTGTTGCCGTCTATCTGGATGCGCACTGGCCCGCCACCTCCCATTTGCCGAGATGCGCCGGTGAAGGTCATGTAGTCGTCGATGGAAAAACCTTGTTCGTTCACGTTGTTGGCCATGCCGAGGAAGGAAAATTGCTGGCCTTTTTTGAAGCGATTAAGATTGGCTTTGGCCGCATAGCGGTCGTTGGTGCCCACCCCCGCCGAAGCATTGCCGAAGGCGCCGTTGCGTTTCTCTTCTTTCAATTCGAGGTTGATCGTTTTTTCGCGCTGACCGTCGTCGATGCCGGAGAAGGCGGCCTGGTCGGATTTCTTGTCGTAGAGTTGCACTTTTTTGACGGCATCGGCGGGCAGGTTTCGGGTGGCCAGCTTGGGGTCGGTGCCGAAGAAGGGCTTGCCGTCTACCATGACACGCTGCACTTGTTCGCCCTGGGCGCGGATGGTGCCGTCGGCGTCTACTTCAACGCCGGGCAATTTTTTCAAGAGGTCCTCCACCACCGCGTTTTGTTTCACGGTTTTGAATGCTTCGGCATTGAATTCGATGGTGTCATGCTTCACCGTGACGGGCGCGCGATCGCCCTCTACCGTAACGGCCGCCAGCATGCTCGACTGCGGTTTCATGCGAATGACGCCCAGGTCGATCTCCACTTGATCGGGGGTGGGCTGAATAAATTTCGTATACGGCGCAAGACCGACAAAGGTCACTTTGAAAAGATAGTTTTGTCGCGCGATGTTTCGTATTTCGAAGACGCCGTCGGCATTGCTCAAGCCATAGTTGAGCAGCGACGAGTCTTTGGGATTCAGGATCATGATCGTGGCCGAAGGCAACGCCACGCGCGCCGTGTCCTGGAGCTGACCCTTGATGGTTATTTTTTGCGCTGTAGCGACAACGCTGGCTAGAAAAAATAAAGTCAGTAAAAAATTCCTTTGCATAAGCGTGCTCGTCGTCAAATTAGTGTGTAACGGAGAACTAAAATCAGTTTCGGATCATCACCCCACCGCCACCGTTGGCACGCATGCGCTCCATTTGTTCCTCCATCATTTTGGAAAATGCCTTTTGCGTGATGCGTTGTCCGGAGGAAGGAATTTTCATCTCTCCCTTTTTCAGCGGGCGGCCTTCGATCTTGATGGCCGTGATGACGCGCTCACCTTCATTGATATCGATCTGCAGGATCGTGCCGGGCAACGAGTTAAAGTTCTCGGGGCCCATCGATGGGCGCAGTTGGTCGGTGTACCACGCGACCACATTTTGCTTGCGCTCCTCGTTTCGGAAAGTCGCTTGTTTGCACGTGTAGCCTTGAATGGTTTTCGACTCGTTGCCAAACTTCCAGGCTGTTACTTTCAATGTGTCTTCGATGAGGTAGCGTTTGCCCATAAATTCCTGCGACACCAGGTGCCGGCCTGACGCGGGATGCACGTAGGTCTCGGCGTTCGGACGGGCAAAGCGCATGACCGGGACGTTGTCGCCGGCAAATTCTTCCTCGTCTTCCTCCAACGGTCTGTAGAGCGACTCGGAAGGATTGAAGAAAAGCTGGTCTTTGAAGATGTTGAATTCCGGCATCGTATTCTTCATTTCCTGGCGATCGGCCGGCAGGCGGCGGTGCATGTTGACTTTTACTTCATAGGTGATGACGCCCTCGGGCACTTGTTCCAAAACGATGCCGGAGGCCGCAAACATGGTGAGCACTCCCAACAGCAATAGTATCCGTTTCATAATATTTTGTTTTGTTTGTGTCTTTCTATGCCTGTAAAAGTACAGGGCGCCTTTTTCGAAAGCGGTTAATGAAGCTGAATGGAATGTTAATTAAGGTTAAAAGGCGTTCGGGGCATTCGTGAACTGTGTTACCTTTGTTTTGCATGAAGAAAAGAAAGGATGTTCTCCCGCTTGCCCTCATGGCCAGCAGCATCGCGCTGATGGTGGTGCTGCAAGGTTTGTGGCTGCGGAGCTCGTATGAGAAGGCCTATCTTGACTTCCGGCGCGAAACGAACTACATTTTCCGGAACACCCTCTTCATCATGCGCGATTCGCTGATGGCCAAGCGCATCCAACCGATCGGTTCCATCGCCGATACGGCTACGCTGGCAGTGGGTGGACGCTTGGATATCAACGGGCATTTTCCGGATACGCCCGACACGGCGATGGCCCGAAAGATGCGCGTGCTAGGGAAAGGAACGGACCTGCAGATCATTGTCACTTCCGATGCTCCTCCTGATTCTATTCGGGACTATGTATCGCCACTCACGGCCAAGATCCAGAAAACACCGGGTCGTCACAATTATTTCATACGCTTCGGGCAGGATACACTAAACCTCGATAGCATTGCTTCTCGTTACACCGTCGCGCTATCCAAAGCGGGAATAGCGGTACCCTTCCAGGTAAGATTCGTCGCCACCCAACGTCCCTCCCTGTTTCCCTTGGACGACCGGCTGGGAGGACGAAAAAATGATGACGATGATAACAACTATCGCCGATCGCGTTTTCTACGCGACACGCTGGTGTCGGATTTCATTCATGTCAATCCAACGGATCGCTACGCGGCTTCTTTTCCCAACATATCGAGGGTTTTGCTCGCTCAGATCACACCGCAGATCCTGTTCTCGGTCTTCCTGACGGGCATGACCTGCCTGGCTTTTTTTGTCATGTATCGCAGCATGCGCTCGCAACGGCAGTTGGTACATTTGAAGAACGACTTCATCAGCAACATGACGCACGAGTTGAAAACCCCAGTGGCCACGGTGAGCGTGGCGTTGGAGGCCGTGAAGAATTTCCAGGCAAAAAATAATCCACAACTCACGGCCGAGTATCTCGACATCGCGCAAAGCGAACTGAATCGTTTGAGCAGCATGACCGACAAGATCATGGAGAACTCCATCCTGGAGAGCGAGGGCGCGCAATTGCCGCGGACTGCTTTCGATTTTGACGAAATGCTGCAACAAGTGTTGGCTTCCATGAAACCGGTTTTTGAAAGACGGAGCGCTACGGTTCGGTATAGTAAAGACGGCACCGATTTTATTTTAGATGGCGTCGCGGTAAACCTGTCATATATGGTCTACAATTTCCTGGACAACGCGTTGAAGTACAGTCCGCAGAAGCCGAATATTGAAGTGACGTTAAAAAGAAATGAGGCTTCCCTGGTGCTGATGGTTCGCGACGAAGGCGTGGGTATCGACCCGGGTTATCAGAAAAAAATATTTGAAAAATTCTTCCGCGTGCCCACCGGCAACGTGCACAACACAAAAGGATATGGACTTGGCTTGAGCTATGTAGCCAACGTTGTGAAAAGCCATCACGGGAATATCGAAGTAGAAAGTGAGCCGGGAAAAGGCAGCACGTTCAAAGTGACGCTGCCAAGAAGCTAACTTCAGGATCATGCTGCGTTATCCATCTACACCACGCCATTGAATTATGAAAAAAACAAAAATTCTATACGTTGAAGACGAGCCTTTCCTGGGACGCATTGTGAAGGAGAGCCTGGAGAGCCGGGATTTTGAAGTGGCCATGATCACGGATGGAAACGACGCGGCAGCAGCCTTCAAAGAATTACTTCCCGATATTTGCGTGCTCGACATCATGCTGCCTTCGAAAGACGGATACGCCATCGCCAAAGAGATCCGGCAGATCGCGGCAGGGATGCCGATCATTTTTGTGACGGCCAAAGTTCAAACCGAAGACCTGCTGAGAGGCTTTGAGGTGGGTGGTAATGATTATTTGCGAAAGCCTTTTAGCATGGAGGAGCTTATTGTGCGGATCAACAACCTGCTTCAACTTACCCGGGTTCAAAAAAATGGATCGTCCTCGCAAGAGGTCGTCGCTATCGGGCAATATCATTTTATTCCGTTGCGCTATGAACTTCGCCTGGGCGATCGCACGCGGCAACTCTCCCATCGCGAATCCACTTTGCTTCAGGCGTTAATAGATAACAAAAATGCCACAGCACTCCGGAAAGACATTCTATTGAAACTTTGGGGTGACGATTCCTTCTTCAATTCGAGAAACCTCGATGTGTACATCACAAAATTGCGCGACTATTTGAAAGAAGATCCTTCCATCAAGATCATCACCATCAAAGGGATCGGCTATCACTTTTCGGTAGGCTGACCTTGGGGAGCCACTTCCAGCTTGTAACCAATGCCGTGAATGGTTTGAATGCTCACCGCCGGATCGTCCTTAAATATTTTGCGCAGCCTTGAAATGAAAACGTCCATGCTGCGGCCCACGAAATATCCTTCGTCTTCCCAAATGGCTTTTTGGATGATGTCGCGCTCGATCACTTTGTTTTGATGAAGACAAAACAAGCGCAACAGCTTTGCTTCTTTGCGGGTGAGCTCCACGGCCAGATCATCCTTGACGATCTTCTGTTGATTGAAATGAAACGTGAACCGGGCCAACGGGTAAGTGAATTGTTCGTCGGCTTTGGTGGGGGTGTGGTATACGCGCTTCAGGATCGCTTCGATGCGCAATAAAAATTCCTCGAGGCTGAACGGCTTGGTGATGTAGTCATCCGCCCCAATCCGGAAACCTTGTATACGGTCTTCTTTCACGTTTCGCGCCGTGAGGAATACAATGGGGATTTGTTGATTGAGCTTCCGGATGTCGGTGGCCAGGGTGAAGCCATCCTTCTTGGGGAGCATGACGTCGATCACGCAAAGATCAAAGGCCTCTTTCATGAATGCGCTCAGTGCGGTTTGCCCGTCGGCGAGGGGACGCACGTTGTAGCCTGCCATTTCGAGATTGTCTTGCAGCATGAAGCGCATGTTTTCGTCGTCTTCCACCAATAGGATCTTGAGGCTCATCGGTCAACAGGTTTCAAAATACAATTCGAAACGACTTCCTTGGTGCGGCTCGCTGGTCAGCGAGATCTTTCCCTGGTGGGCTTGCACTATTTTTTGAACATAGGTTAAGCCCAGTCCATAGCCCCGCACGTTGTGCACGTTGCCTGTGCCTGCGCGATAGAATTTGTCGAAAATATAGCGCTGCACATCGCGGCGGATGCCAATGCCTTTGTCGGCAATGGCGATGAGAATACCACTGAGGGTGTTGGTGGTGGTGATCACGATGTCGGGCTTGTCAGGTGAATACTTGTCGGCATTATCCAACAAGCTGTAAAAAATATTGGCCAAATGAAACGCATCGGCAAGCACGACGGGCTTGGCAGCCTCCAAACGACAATTCAATTGGCCGTGGCGGTGTTGGATGCGCAATTGAAAATTCCGGATCACTTCTTCTACCAGAGCGTGCACATCCACTTCGGTTTTGATGAGGGAGATCTGACCCTTCTCGAAAAGCGCAGCCTGGAGCACCTGTTCCACCTGGAATTTCAGACGCCGGTTTTCTTCATAGATGATGTTGGCGTAATGAAGTGATTTCTGTTCGTCCATTCTTCCCGCCCCCGTTCGCAGCACCTCGCTGGCAATAGAGATGTTGGCGATGGGAGTTTGCAGCTCATGCGTAATGTTGTTCATGAGATCGGTTTTGATCTCTGAAAGTTTCTTCTGCTTCATCAAATCGATCACCAGAAATGCAAAAAGCGACAGCACGACCAGGAACACAATGGCCGACAGGATCCAAAATTTCATACCACTCACAATGTCGGCTCGTTTTCCGGGAAAGGTGATCATAAAATCCATGGGCGTCGAGGCGGGCAGGGCGCGCGATCCGCAGGTAGCATTATTTTTTGAGGTCGCACCGTCGGAATAGTAATTTCCCAGCACAATGCTTCCCGGTTGCATCCCATAGATCGTCAACTCAAAGGGGAGGTTAACCTCGTGACGGACAAAGTTTTTGCGAAGCAGTGAATCCAGAACGTGGTAGGAGAGCGCATGTTTAAAATCAACATAGTAAGCATTGGTCGCTTTCTTTAGGATGGGCTTGATCACTGAGGTGGAGTCGCCTTCGGCTTTCAGCAAGTCGTCGGTCAGGGCGCGGATGGCCACGTTCACTTTGTTGTCAAACTGTTGTTCCTCCACGGCGTAGGCGCTTCTAAACCAAATGGTCTGCAACACCAGCAGCCCGCCGATGGCGAGTACCGCGCCCGCGAGGATGGCGCTGAACATTCTTCGTTTTTTCATAAAGAAATCGTTGTCCCCTAAAGGTAACACCTAAAGCTGCGGCGCTTTAAAATTTTACAAATCATTAACATCTTTTTACATCGCTTTTACGAACCCCCAGGACCGCTGCGCTAGGTTTGTCTGACACTTTAACCGCATCGATCATGAAATCCTATCGCAACAGCAACGTTATTCTCGCCTGTTTTGTCATCCTCGCCCTGAGCAGTTTCACGGCCGGGCCCGGCAAATCTGAATTTCTAATGGTCGACACCAAGCAAAGCACCGTGGCCTGGACGGGCTACTATGCTTTCAATTTCAACGAACACACCGGCACCATTCGCCTGACCAAAGGCGAGATCGAAGTGGCCGACAACCGCATCACCGGTGGGTTCTTCGAGCTCGACATGAACAGCATCGAAGACGTTGACATGCGCGGAGAGAGCAGCGCCAAAGACCTGGAAGACCATTTGAAGAGCGACGACTTTTTCTCCGTCGCCCAATATCCCTCCGCCCGGTTCACGATCACCAAAACCAAGGAACTAAAGGACGGACCCAATTTTCCCAACTATGAGATCACCGGCACGCTCACATTAAAGGGCATCACCAACACCCTCACCTTCCCTGCAACCGTCGAGCTCAAAGACGGCCAGTTGCAGGCCACCGCGAAACTCAAATTCGACCGCACGCGATGGAATGTTCGCTACAACTCCGGAAAAATTTTCTCCTCCATCGGCGACGGAGCGATTTCCGATGCCATCGCGTTGGAGATCCACTTGAAGGCAAATGGGTGTTGATCCTTCAAATCCAAAAACGATCCGCTATGAAGAACTTACTTTTCCTGGCATGCTTCCTCCTGCATGGCCACATCACACTGGGACAAACGCCAACCCTCTATATCAGCAAAGATCAAGGTGAAAACTGGGAACCTGCAAGCGATGGATTTCCCGCGGGCGGTACCGTGAATGCCTGGACGACATTTGGCAATACATTGGTAGCCGGCACCCGAGCACACGGGATCTATTTGAGCGACCGAAGCCTGAAGTGGTATCGCAGTCCCGACTTCCCAAAAGAAACACAAGTAAATGCGTTGCTGAATTATGCGAACAAACTCCTGCTGGCCGGCACCAGTGGAAAAGGGATTTTTCTTTCGGTTGATGGTGGAGAGCATTGGCATGCCTCTTCATCGGGATTGACCAACGTGACGGTGAGATGCTTTTATGCCGCGAGAAGCATGTTACTGGCGGGTACCGATCATGGTCTGTTTGCTTCATGGGACGAAGCGCGTTCGTGGAAACTGGTGAAGGGTGATTTGCAGATCAATAACATTGTGTCGAATGGAGATCGCATCTATGCGGCCACTCAGCTCGGGCTGATGTTTTCCGCTGATGATGGTGGCTCATGGTCATTCGTTTATGCTGATGATGCTATTTCCAAACTCTGGGTGGATCGCGATGAGATCCTTATGATGGATTTTATGGGGCATACCATTCATTCGATTGATCAGGGTCTCACCTGGCTGCGGTCGGATGTCTATTTGCCGGATAGTTTTACGTTTCGGCTTACGCCGGGGAGTGCTAAATTTTTTGTTGCCGCGTGGCAGGGAAGGTTTAAGATGTTGTCGGGGAAGATGTCGTTTGGGATCCGGTGTTATGGGTTGCCGGGAGATTTGCCGGTTACATTGTTGTTGAATACTTCTTTTGGGATTTTGGCGAGTGGGGGTGGGGATGGGTGCTAGAGCACATAGGTAGTGCGTTGGCCATGGGATTGGATTTGTCGGCGGAACGCCAACAAACGTGGTGGCGGGACATAGAATTTGTTGGTGTGGAGACAGCAACAACAAAGGCAGGGGCAGTAAGCTGGATTTGTTGGTGAAGAACACCAACAAAGGCGGTAGGTGGATCTGTTGGTGAAGAACACCACCAAAGGCGTGGAACACTATCAAAGGTATTACGCAATCGCGTGTCGAATGTCCTTACCGAGTTTCGGTGTTGGTTCGGGTTTGGGTTCGAGGGTGGTTATTCTTTGTAGAATGGCCGAGAGCATCAATCCAAATAATACAAAGGCCACAAATAAAATAAACCCGGGTTGCAAGGTTGTTTCGTTTGTGGAGATGCTGGCGAGTGAATCTGTTTTCGTGTTGAGGTGAGAGAGCTGACTGTCGAGGATGCCTTTGAAGCCGATGTACGCCATAAAGATAGCCACCACGTTGACATCGGCCATACTCCATTTACCGGATTTGAAAGCAAAATAGTGAATGATCTTGTTGCTCCTCCACCGTTCAGTGCCCAGCAAGTAAAGTTTGGTGGAGATGAGTTTTGCGATGGGAAATACGACGCTGAACAATAGGATGAGTACGCCCACGATCGCGGAGTCATATTTGCCGGTCTCGATCAGGATGCGCACCACGTCGACAATGCTTTTGCTTTGAAAAAAGATCACTTGGTCGTGAAACGTGATGCGCTCGCCGATCAACAGAAAGCTCAGCTCTTTGATGCGCGCGTCGATCTCGATCATGGGCGATGTGAGCCCCACAAACAACACGATCAACGCCAACAACACCGACATCACAAAGAAAGGTGTGTGCACTTGCCGCTGGTTGCGCAGTACCCACCACATCATTAAGAAGAAAATCATAATGCCCAACACCACATAGGTAAAGAAGTACGTTCGCGACTGCAAATCGTCCAGTTTTTGTTCGCAGTTTTTGTTGAAGGAAGCCAGGTCGGTAGCACCATATTTATTCAAAATATCTTCTGCTCGATTCACGTCGGCGGCGCTGTCGTAGGTGATCGTGCCGAACTCTTCGAGCTTGCTTTGGACGAGCGCTTTTAATTTTTCTTTATTCTTGGGTTTCTCGATTTCACTCAAGATCGTTTCGGCAAATTGTGGCACTTTGGCGTGAAGCTTCTCTTCGTTTACGAGGGCTTTCACGGCAAATTTCTTCAGTTTTCCGCCGATTGTTTTTTGCTTTCGATCGATCATGCTGTCCGCCCGGTTGATGACCGCGTGGAGTGCAACGGCGATCTCCGCCTTGGCGGCTGCACGCTGGGGCTTTGTGAATTCAAAGTCGTCGATGCGATGGGTGACGACGCGTACGATGTGATCGCGCCAGGCGTTGACCGACAACAATCCGTAGGTGATGTTGTTGAGAATGCTGTAGTCTTTTTTTATTTCCGCACGCTGCGCCGAGAATTCGTGCACTTTATAACCGCTCACGATGGCAATGGCCAATAATATCCCACTGAGAAAAATTAAGATCGTGCGTTGTAGAGATATCATAGCCTTGAGGGTTGGATGACTGATGGAATACAATCCATATGCCCCATCCATTCCCTGCGAATTCGGTTGAATTCAGGCGATTCGCATGTGTGCCTCGATCCGGCTGGGGAATTTTATACCCAAAGGGTGCGACTTAATACGGCGATGGGCTCACGCTGGTCCAGCCTCCGTCCACCACCAGCGTTTGCCCCGTCACGTGGCCGGCTTGCGGCGAGATCAAAAACAGCGCGGCATGCGCGATGTCTTCGGTGGTGGCGGGTTTTCCCATGGGGGTGATCCGCGACCAGGTGGCTTCATAGTCGGGATCGTTCAGCGTGCGCTCGGTGGCCGTGGCACCCGGCGCGATGGCATTCACTGTGATTTGATGCGGTGATAGTTCGAGCACCAACGTCTTGGCTAACATTTCCAGCGCAGCTTTGCTCATGCCATAAGCCGCCAAGTTTTTGTGCGCCTGGTGACCCGTCACCGACGACATGAACAGCACCCGTCCACCCGAACCCTGCTCTTTCATTTGCCGCGTGGCGGCCTGCGCCAGAAAGAAGCTGCCGCCCAGGTTTACGTTCATTACTTTATTGAAATCGGCGGGCTTGTATTCAAAGAAATCACCAAACAACGTGATGCCTGCATTGGCCACGGCGATGTCGAGCTTGCCGAATTGCTTTACGGCCTCGTCCACCATTTCCTGGATGAAGGCTGGGTTGGAAGCGTCGCCTCCAAACGGGATACACACGCCATGTTCCTTCCGGACGGCGGCCGCCGCATCTTCCGCGAGCGATGTTTCAATGTCGTTCAACACCACGCTCGCGCCTTGTGCGGCCAGTTGCTGGCAGATCGCCAACCCGATGCCTTGCCCGGCGCCCGTGACAATGGCTACCTGATTTTGAAAAGTTTTCATGTATGCTCGGCGTTTGAATGAAGAAGTGTCGGGAACATGGCCTGTCAGAAAAGATCCACGGCGCTCAATGCGAGTCGCGTGTCACTTCGCTGCCGGAGCCGCCCACCAGATAGTCCATGTCGGCGCCGAGGTGCGCTTGCTGCACGTGTTTCTGATAGAGGCTCACATAGCCGCGATCATATTTTTTGTGAATGGGCTTCCACGCTTTTTTGCGTCGCGCCAGTTCTTCGTCCGAAACTTCCAGGATGAGCGAGCGGTTGGCCACATCCAGGCTGATGACGTCGCCGTTCTGGATGACGGCAAAATTTCCGCCGAGTGCTGCCTCAGGCGATGCGTGTAGGATCACCGTTCCGAAGCCCGTGCCGCTCATGCGTCCATCCGAGATCCGCACCATGTCGTGGATGCCTTTGGCCAGGATCTTTTTGGGCATCGCCATATTGCCCACCTCGGGCATGCCGGGGTAGCCGATGGGGCCCACGTTCTTCAGCACCAATACACTGTTTTCGTCCAGGGCCAGCGCAGGATCGTCGATGCGATTTTTATAGTCTTCGATATCCTCAAACACCACGGCCTTGCCTTTGTGCTTGAGCAAGTGCGGACTGGCGGCCGAGGGCTTAATCACCGCACCGTTCTCACAGAGATTGCCTCGCAATATGGCCACACCCGACAATGGATTGAAAGGTTTTTCTACCGTGGCGATCACTTCGCGGTTGTAGGTTTCGGCGGTGTTGTAATTTTCTTTGATGGTTCTGCCGTTCACCGTCATGCAGCCGCCGTGCAGATAGCCGTCCAGTTCTTTCATCACCGGTGGCAATCCCCCCGCGTAGTAAAGATCTTCCATAAAATATTTTCCGGAAGGCTGCAGGTTCACGATGAAGGGCACGTTGCTGGAGAGCTTGTCGAAATCCTGTAGCTCCAACGGCACGCCCATCCGGCCGGCGATGGCCAGCAAGTGGATAATAAAATTGGTGGAGCCGCCAATGGCCGCGTTGGTGATGATCGCATTCTCAAACGCTTCGCGCGTCAGGATGTCGGACATCCGTAAATTTTCTTTCACCATTTCCACGATGCGCACACCCGACATTTGTGCCAGCACCTTGCGGCGCGAATCGGCAGCGGGGATCGCGGCGTTGCCCGGCAATGAAAGTCCAAGCGATTCGACCATGCAGGCCATCGTCGAAGCCGTTCCCATCACGGCGCAATGTCCGCGGCTGCGGCACATGCAGGCTTCGGCCACGGTGAGGTCTTCTTGTGTCATTTCGCCGGCGCGCACGGCGTCGTTGAAGCGCCACACGTCGCTGGTGCTGATGTCGCGGCCTTGAAATTTTCCCGTGAGCATCGGACCTCCGGAAACCACCAGCGTAGGAATGTTCACGCTCGCAGCGCCCATCACTAGCGAAGGCGTTGTTTTGTCGCAGCCGCAAAGCAGCACCACGCCGTCGACCGGGTTGGCGCGGATAGATTCTTCCACATCCATGCTGGCCAGGTTGCGGTATAGCATGGCCGTTGGCTTGATCAGCGTTTCGCCCAGCGACATCACGGGAAACTCCACAGGGAAACCGCCGGCTTCGGAGATGCCGCGCTTCACCGATTCGGCCAGTTCGCGGAAGTGGGCGTTGCAGGGCGTGAGCTCCGACCACGTGTTGCAAATCCCAATGACGGGCTTACCCCTGAATTCATAGTCCGGTATACCCTGATTTTTCATCCAGGCGCGGTAAATGAATCCGTCTTTTCCGGTCTTGCCAAACCAGCCTTGGCTGCGAAGTTTATCTTTCATGGTGGTGTGATGGTTGTAAGCTTAAAGATGTCAAATTTTTTAATGCGAAAGCGCACCTCCTATGCGTATGGCGTTGTGCACGGCGACAGCGGCAAAAAAAAATCAAAAGTCGTTGTCTCTATAGGTACGCATCATTTGCGAATAGCTCTGCTTCTTACCAAACGCCGTAATGACCGTGACGATGCGGCGCGTTTTGGTGCCTGCGGTCTTGGCGCCTTCGATCCACTTGCTGAAATATTGTTGGTGCGATTTGGGGAGCGATTTAAAAAACTTCATGGCCTCCGGATCTTCTGCCAGACATGCCATGAGGTCGCGCGACAGCTGCAACTGGCGCTCATCCACCTCCAGCGTCACCTTTAATTTATCGCCGTGCCCCTTGCCGATGGCTTTGCGCATGGTTTGGTTTAAGGGCATAATGAAATCGCCATCGCCCATCGGCAACAGCGCCACTTTTTCGAAGGCATATTCATCCAAAGTTCCCTTCACCCGGAACGACACCTTCTGGCCAGGTTTGAGCTTGGCGGCCTGGGCTGCCGTGATCTCAATATAAGACCACCCGGTCTTCTCCCCTTTCTTATCGAACTTTTGAATGACGGTCGAATACTTTACGGCCATGGCAACGCTTGTGTTAGCAAATCAAGTTTACAAGATTTTAGCTGGGCCGCCAGCATTTCTTGCCTCAAAAAATGCATCCAGGGCCTGTTTTCGAAATATTATCGCAAAAAATAAACTTTATTCGATTATTAATGTTGTATATACAATAATTGATTGTACCTTTAACTCTATGTCATTGGAACAAGATATCAAACAGGAGAAATTCCAGAACGAATACGAGAAGATGGTGGTGAACATCTTGTACACCAGCAGCTGGCTCTATAATATCAATTCGTCCCGGTTCAAGCAGCACGGCATCACCCCCGAACAATTTAACGTATTGCGCATTTTAAGAGGAAGCAATCCCAAACCGATGATGCTGGCCGACATTACCTGCCGCATGATCGATAAAAACAGCAACGCTACCCGCCTGGTAGAAAAGCTGCGTCAAAAAGGATTATTGCGCCGGGAGATCTGCGAAAACAATCGCCGCCAGGTGGATATTTCGATCACCGAAAAAGGCCTTGAAGTACTCAAAAGGATCGACCGTGAAACAGAAACTTGGCTGGAGCCTTTCAAAGTGTTGACCAAGCCCGAAGCGCAGGAATTGAACCGCATGCTCGACCGGTTGAGGGAGTAGATCTTCAGGAAAATTGGCCTTTTGCGGCCATTTTCAACCCATTCAAATTAGCTCAGAAAAGCGCCAAAACGACCCCGATAAAGCCGTTTTTGAATAATTTTGACTTAATACTTGTAAATACAACTGTTGTATGAACCTTTATTGCTCATTTCGCGTATAATTACACAGGAATGGATAGGAAACGACAACACCCATCCACCGGAGAACTTAAACTTTGTAACCATAAAATCACGCTATATGAAAACCGAAATCCATAATGCCAACACCCGCGGACACGCCAATCACGGCTGGCTTGATTCGCATCACTCTTTCAGCTTTGCCAACTACTATAATCCCGAACGCATACACTTTGGTGTCTTGCGGGTATTGAACGACGATATCGTGAAAGGAGGCAACGGCTTTGGTGCCCATCCTCACGACAACATGGAGATTGTTTCCATTCCCCTGAAAGGTGCGCTGGAGCACAAGGACAACACGGGCCGTCACGAGATCATCAAAACCAACGATGTGCAGATCATGAGCGCAGGTTCAGGCATCACACACTCGGAGTACAACGCTTCGAAAACCGACGCGGTAAACTTCCTGCAGATCTGGGTGTTCCCCAAGGTGAAAAACATTGCCCCGCGCTACGAACAAAAGACGTTTGATCCCACCGCACGGGAAAACAAATTCCAGGTGGTGGTTTCGCCCGAACAAACCGGCGACGGCGTCTACATCAATCAAGACGCGTGGTTCTCGCTGGGCACGTTGAAAAAAGATTTCACAACGTCCTACGACATCAAGCGTCAAGGCAATGGGGTCTATGTTTTTGTTCTCTCCGGTGAAGTTACCGTGAACGGACAAAAGCTGAACACCCGCGATGGCCTCGGCGTATCCGAAACCGAATCGCTTTCCATCACGGCCAACACCGACGCAGAAGTGCTGCTGATCGATGTGCCCATGATGTGAGCTTGAAAAACACAAAAATTGAAGAAAGAGAGCTTCAAAAAAGGTCATGAAAAACAGAACCGTATCCCGGATATTATATGCACAACAGGTCGACATGGGCGGCATGCCCATCCGTCAACCGTTCCCCACACAACACGTGGAGCAGATCGATCCTTTCCTGTTGTTGCATCATGCCGATATTAAAGTGCCGGAGCACCTGGATCCCGACGACGCCGGTGTGGGCCCTCACCCCCACCGTGGTTTTTCGCCGGTCACGTTCATCTTCAAAGGTGGCGTGCACCATCGCGATAGCCGCGGCAACGACAACGTTGTGTATGCCGGTGGCGCACAGTGGATGAACGCCGGTATGGGTGCCGTGCACAGCGAACGCCCTCCACACGACATTCATGAGATCGGCGGCCGCCAGGAGATCATCCAGTTGTGGATCAACTCGCCGGCGCGGCATAAAATGGATCAGCCCGCCTACTATTCGGCGAAAAAAGAAGAAGTGCCCACCTATCGCACCGACGATGGAAAAGTTACCGTGAATGTCTTTTCCGGAAATCTATTGGGCGTGAAAGGGCCCATTCCTTCGAATACCGAGGTGAATGCCTCCACGCTCGAAGTAAAAAAAGGTGGAAAGATATCGATCGCGTTGCCGGCAAATCACAGCGCCTTCTTATACTTGCTGGACGGAAAACTTACCCTGGAAGGCTTCGGCCTCGTGGAAGGACTCAACGCCGTGATGCTGAACAGCGACGGCGAGGGCGTCACCCTCGAAGGTTTGGAAGATACGCGCGTGTTGCTGATGAGCGGTGAGCCCCTGGATGAAAAAGTGGTGTCGTATGGTCCGTTTGTGATGAACACCCAAACGGAAATCATGGAAGCGATGCGCGACTATCAAAAAGGAAAAATGGGTATCTTGATCGAAGAGTAACCGCCCGCGCTGTCGAAGGCATAGGGTGGAATAACCAACAAAATTATGCAAGCGACGACGCTTACGTTTGGAAAAGCATTGAAGGCCGGTGGTATCGCCGGCCTTTTGGCCGCCGGTATCAATAACATCTGGAGCCTTTTGGCAGAAGCGATGGGCAGTGTGGCGCCACCGGGCTTTCCCTTTGCTGTGACGGTGTCGTCCGTATTTCCCTTGTTGGTGGGGGCCATGCTGTATTTTATGTTGGTGCGATTCTTTCCAAAAGGTGCATTGCTCTATACCGCCGTGGCGGTACTCTTTTTACTCCTCAGTTTATATCCCACGCTCTACTATGCCGGCCCCGACGGCATGGCGCCGACCAAAGGCTTTACCTTGCTGACGTTGCCCATGCACCTGATTGCCGGAAGCCTTGGCATCTGGGGCATACCTAAATTTTCGAGATAGATTGTCGTACGAAAACTTTGCGGAAACCGTAACTTGCCCTCCACAACGGGAGGTGATCTCATGCAAAAGTCACATCAAATTGAACATCCCATATCGGACCTGATCCGCAACCGGAAAAGCCCGCGTGCTTTCTCGCAAGCGCCGATCGAAGCCGACAAGATCCGTTCGCTGTTCGAGGCCACCCGCTGGGCGCCCTCCAGCACGAACGAACAACCCTGGGTCTATATTTATGCCACACGCGACCAAACGGAGCTGTGGGACAAACTTTTCACCTGTCTCAACGACAGTAATAAGATCTGGGCGAAAGATGCGCCCTTGCTGATCCTGAGCCTGGCGCGCAAAAATTTTACGCGCTTCCCCGGTGCCAACGCACATGCCATGTATGACCTGGGCGGAGCGAATTCGTTTCTTTCCCTGCAGGCCGTAGAACTGGGGTTGCAGGTGCGCCAGATGGCAGGTTTCCAGTATCAGAAAACCATCGAGCAGCTAAACATTCCCGACACCTATGAAGTGGGCGTGTTCATTGCCGTGGGCTATGCCGGCAACCCGGACGCACTTCCCGAAAACCTGAAGCTTCGCGAACTGGCCCCGCGCGAAAGAATTCTTCAGCATGAATTTGTGATGAACCATACGTTCTGATGATTGCAGATAACGGCACCGTTGTAGCCTCTATTGGCCGCGACCACTACAAAACCGAACTTACCGCCAGTACGCACACGTTGCTGGCCGACGAACCCACTGGCAACGGCGGCACCGACTCCGGCCCCATGCCCGGCGATTTTATGCGCATGGCCCTCGCCTCGTGCACGGCCATCACGCTGCGGATGTATGCCGACCGGAAAAAACTGGATGTCGAGCGCATCGATGTCAAGGTGAACAGCGAGCGCACGGAGTACAAAACCATCTTCAAATGCGAAATCACGATCGCCGGAAACATCACCGACGAACAACGCGCGCGCTTGGAAGAAATCGCACATAAATGCCCCGTGCATAATGTGTTATCGCACCCGATCGAGGTCGATACCTGGATTGTGCATTGAGCCTCTTTTTTTTGAATCAACATGAAAGACATCACGAAGAAATATACCAATGGCGAAGTGACCATCGTGTGGAAACCGAACCTGTGTATTCATTCCGGCATTTGCTTTCGGGGGTTGAGCGAGGTGTTCGATCCGCGAAAGCGTCCGTGGATCACGCCGGATCAGGCGACGAGCGATAAAATAGTAGAGCAGATCAAGAAGTGTCCTTCCGGGGCGTTGAGTTATTTCATGAACGACGAAGGTTAAAGCAAACGCTTTGAACCGCAGCGGCGCAAAGAAAAGAATTCAAGTCCAATCTCCGAAAAAAGAGAAAATGCAATCATGCTAGCGGCAACGTGAAAGTAATTTCAGTGCCGTGACCGGGATGGCTGTCGATGGTGAGGGTGCCGCCGTTGCGGTGAATAAATTCCTTGCAAAGCAAAAGGCCAAGGCCAGTACCCTTCTCTTGTTGTGTGCCGATCTTTGTGAAATATTCCTGCGACGACAGGATCATCTCCTTCTCCTCTTGCGTCATGCCGATGCCAAAGTCTTTGATGCGCACGTGACATTCGTTGTGGTGTTCACTGGCCGACACCAGCACTTTGCCATCGGTTTTCGAAAACTTGATGGCGTTGTGGATGAGGTTGCGCAGGATGAGTTGTACCTGATCGGGGTCGGCCATGACCATGACAGGCGTCCGGGTGGTGTTCTCAATAATGATGTGCTTTCGCTGCGCCAGATCCTCCATGAGGCGGCAGGCTTCTTCCATCACGCTCTTGATCTCGAATTTCTTTTGATCGGTCCGGAGGCCTTCCATTTGACTTAACGACCAGTTGAGCAAATTCTCCAGTGTGCGCTGGGTGACGTTGAGGTTGGATTTCAGCTTGTCGGAGATGGCCAGGAACTCTTCCGGTTGCATGATCTTGTTGGTGACCAGTTCCAGCAGCGACTGCAGGTTAGCGATGGGTCCGCGCAGGTCGTGGCTAATCACGGAAAATAATTTCGACTTCAGGTGGTTCAATTCCTGGAGGCTTTCGGCTTGTGCCTGGATCTCTTCTTTTTGTTGTTCGATCGCCCTGTTTTTGATCGACAGCGCATCGTTGGCTTTCTTTTGGTGCGCGCGGAGCCTCCACAGCACAAAGATGAGTGCCGTCAGCGAGAAGACGCCCACCGATAGGAACCAGGTCACCAGCGTGTGATTGCGTACCTGTTGTTGTTTGAGCTCATTTTCGTTTTCGAGCATGAAGATCGTGTCCGCTTTCTTGTCCGACTCATACAGCGACTGCATTTCCTGCACATGGCCACTGCGTTGCTGCTCGTAGAGGCTATCCCTGTAGAAGGCAGCCTTGCGCAAATTGTCCACCGCCAACAGGGGCTTGCCTTGCGCAGTATAGATCTCCGACAACAGGTTGTGCATGCGGATGAGCGAGAGCAGGTTGCCGATGCCGGCGTTCATGGGGATGCCCAGTTCCAGGAAATGGATGGCACTATCATAGTGGTGCAGGTAAAACGAATTTTGTGCAGCCTGATACATGGACACGGCCAACGCACGACGGTTGCCTACGAGGCTGTCGAGGTGCATGGACTTTCGGTTGAAAATCCGGCTTTGCTTGTAGTCCTTCAAAGAGAAATAGATCCGCGCTTTGCGGCCATAGAGCACGCTGATGTCGACCGTGTCTTTTGATGGTTCAAATATTTCCAATGCTTTGTTGGCGTATTGTAAAGCCGAGTCGTACCGCTGTTGCGCCAGCAACAACATGGACCGTTCGCGATAGGAGTCTGCCAGCAAGTAATTGCTGTTGTGATCGCGGGCCAACTGTGCGGCGCGGTCGAGATACATTTTTGACTCGTCGTAATTTTGGAGATCAATGAACGTTCTGGATAGGGAAACCAGGCTTTCGCCCCATTCACGGATGTAGGATGAATTCTCGAATACTTTCAGGGCCTTGAAGCCAAACTCGGCGCTGAGGCGGTAGCTGGCTTTCGCCCAATGCGCTTTTGAGAGAAGATAATAACTCCGGCCTTCGTAGTAGCGGTTCTTGAGGCGAAGGGCCTCGCGGAGGGCCGCGTTGGTGCGGCGGATAGAAGAATCGGGTTCGGAAAGGTAGTTGCGTCCAGCCGAAACCAATCTGCGGTCCAACATGATACTATCCTCCAGCCGGGATCCCGGTTGTCCAAAACAAACGGCCACGGTCAACACCATTGACAGCGTCAAGAGAAGGTTTTTTATCATGTCGGCTCCAAAACGTTCAAATACTGATTAATCCGGTATACTTACAAGCAAATACAACTCAAAAAAGCATGTAAGAAATACGGCAAATCGAAATGCATTTTCCTGGAAAAACAATACGCCGGAGGCCCCTGTTTGGAAAGAACGGGCCGGTCAAAGCAAACCTTGGTCGGTTTCATACTAACGTCACCTGTTCTTTCTAACTTAAGTACCTCAAACCTCACCTCCCTTGGTAAAAACATTCCTCAGCGTGCTTTTGTTAGTCCTCACCCATTGGGCGAGCAGCCAAAGCCTTTTGCTGAAGGGTACTGTGCGGGGCGATGAAGATGGCAGGCTTCCACAGGCTTACATTTTGCTTTTACCGGATTCCATTCAGCACACTTCCGACGGCAGCGGCCAGTTCACTTTCCGCACCACCTCAGGCCAAAAAACGGTGCAGATCTCGTTCGTGGGATATGAAAGTTTTCAACGGTCGTTTTATCTCCGGAAGGACAGCACGTTTTCCATTACCTTAAAAACGAAAGTGGACCACCTCCACGAAGTGGTGGTCGTCGGCGAGCGCAATACGCAGGAAGACATCTTCAACGACAACCAAACCAGCCGCCACGTGTTGACGCGCGACGACCTCAATGCCATTCCCGTTTTGGGTGGTGAAGCTGATGTGATCAAAACGCTCCAACTTTTGCCCGGCGTAGTACGCGGTGTCGACGGCAGTTCGGACCTGTTTGTGCGCGGCGGCGCGGCCGACCAAAACCTGGTGTTGCTGGACGAGGCGCCCATCTATAACACCAGCCATTTGTTCGGCTTCCTCTCGGTATTTAATCCCGACGTGCTGGATCACGTGGAAGCGCTCAACGGCGGGTTTCCCGCGCAATACGGCGGCCGGCTCTCGTCTATATTAAATGTGCAGACGCGTTCCCTCATCCCGGAAAAGACCGGCGTGTCGGGCGATGTGGGCATTCTCGCCTCGCGTTTGTTTGTCGAGCAGCCCATTGTGAAAAAAAAACTCAGTTTCTGGGTGGCGGGACGGCGGACGTATATCGACAAGGTTGTGCGGCTCACCGGCGAGCGGTTGCCTTATTTCTTTTATGATCTGAATGGAAAGATCTTGTGGAAGCCCACTGCCAAAGACAACGTAG
Organism: Chryseolinea soli; assembly: GCF_003589925.1. Taxonomy (NCBI): domain Bacteria; kingdom Pseudomonadati; phylum Bacteroidota; class Cytophagia; order Cytophagales; family Fulvivirgaceae; genus Chryseolinea; species Chryseolinea soli. Next base: position 1,666,499 of record NZ_CP032382.1, read on the forward strand.
CGTTCAGCTATTATCATGGCGAAGACCTGCTCGACTATTTCCGCGATCGCAACGGCGACGGCCGTGGCTACACGACCACGTTCGGTTCAGGCAACAGCAGCCAGTCGCTGCATTGGAATCACGTGAACGGACACTGGCAAACCGATGCGACGTTGCTGCGCACGCAATACAACTATCATGTCACCAATATTTTTGAAGACAACCAACTGGTGGCCTTCTCCGACATTGAAGATTACGGTGCCCGCATCATGCTCTCGAACGACACCGTGGGCAAGACCGGCGCCTTCAAGGCCGGCGCCGAATGGACACACCACAACGTGAGCCCGAATGTGATCAACACCGCCGGCAGCCTCTCGTCGTTTCTGGAGAGCAGCGCTTCGCGCGGCCGGATCACCAACGAGATGGCGCTGCACGCGCAGTATGAGTGGTCGCCTGCTCCGGGTTGGCGATTGAATGCCGGCGTTCGTGGCTCGGCGGCCGTCGTGACCAACAAGACCTATATTTTTCCCGAGCCGCGCGTGTCTGCGCGTTACGCCCTCAGCGAAAACCAGGCGCTCAAGCTCAGCTACTCGCGCATGGCGCAGTACATGCATCGCATCTCCAACTCCGCCATTTCATCCCCCACCGACATCTGGTATCCGGTGACCGACACCATCAAGCCGCAGACGTCGCACCAGGTGGCGTTGGCGTGGCAGCGCAACCTGACGGAGCGAAAGCTGTTCGTCAGCGTGGAGGGATATTATAAATCCATGCGCAACCTGATCGGCTATGAAGAAGGCACCAATCTTTTTTTGAACGCCGACTTTCAATCCAAGCTCATCCAAGGCCGGGGACGTTCCTATGGCCTCGAGTTTTTGGTGCGCAAAGATGCGGGTAAGCTAACGGGGTGGATAAGCTACACCCTGTCGTGGTCGTGGCGACAGTTCGACCAGATCAACGGCGGCGAATGGTTCCATGCGCGTTATGACCGGCGGCACAACGGGGCGATCGTGGCGCAATATGCGTTCAACAAACGCTGGGCCGTGTCGGTGGTGTGGGAATTCATTTCGGGGGCGCGGTTCACGCCCATCATCGGTCAGTATGCTGTGATGGCGCCTACCCTTACCGGGGTGGACTTGGTTCCGCTGTATACGGGGGTGAACCAGGTGAAGCTGGCGGATACCCACCGGCTGGACGTCGGTATCAAATACAGAAGTCGTCCGGACAAGAAATTTCAGTGGCATTGGTTTGCCGGGGTGTATAACGCCTACAACCGGGCCAATCCCATCGGCATGACCATCGTGCAAAATGAAACGGACGGTTCGCTGCACTACGAACAGCCGGGGTTGTTCGGGTTGATTCCTTTTATCAGTTACGGGTTTAAATTTTAAAAGCATCCTAAAAAAATGAAACCGGTTCGAATGCTTTTGCCGCTCATCCTCCTCCTGCCCTTGGTTTGGGTTGCCGGATGTTTGCCGGACCCGCTCGCGGTAACGGGCTTGCCGGCGCTGAAACCACAAATTGTGGTGTCGAGCCAAATCATCCCCGACCAATCCCTGGTGATCCTGCTGACAAAAACCTTCGGCGCGCTGGACGCCAGCGAAGACAGCGACCCCGAAGCTTTACTCGAACAAATTGCCGTGAGCGATGCCACCGTTACGGTTACCGGACCGGACGGAACGTATACGCTGCGATCGGTTGGTCTGGGTCTTTATGGCGGAATCGTTATTCCGTTTGAAGAAGGAAAGTCCTATGAACTTCACGTGACCAGCGAGGCCTTGGGTGAGGTGAGCGCCGTGACCACCGTGAAGCGCAAGGTGCGCTTCGAAAGCATTTCGGCCAATCTCTATTTTAATGGTTTTGACGATACGCTGGCGCAGGTGACCTACAGCCTCCGGGATTCGGCGGAACGGAATTGGTATATGCTGAACACACAGCCCATCCGGTTGGGCGAATGGCAGGACAACCTGCTAAATCCCCGTTCCTTCACCCGGCTGCTGGACGATACGACCTTTAACGGCACGGTGTTCACGGAGACTTTTCGCGGATTTCGCGACGACTACCGAACAGGCGATACACTCGCCGTTTCGTTGGCCAATATCAGCGAAGATTATTATAACTTCATAAAGCTGAGGCTCGACAATCGCTACAGTTTTACGGAATTTCTCAGCGAGCCCGTGAATTATCCGTCGAACGTGCAAGGGGGGAAGGGATTTTTCAATTTGTATGTGCCGGACGTCCGGTTCTTTATTCTACAATGACCCCGGTCGGGCCTGCGGTCATAAAAAGGAAAATAAACCCTAGCCCTCATGAAAAGAATTTACGCATTCCTCGTCTTTCTTCTTCCGGTCCTGGCGGTATGTGCACAAACCTATCCACCCGATTTTGCACAAGTGCTCGTAGCCAACAACATCAGCAATCCCACGGCCATGGCGTTCGCCCCGGATGGCCGCATCTTTGTGGCCCAGCAATCGGGCGCGCTTCGAGTTATTAAAAACGGGGCCTTACTGACAACACCCTTTATTACCCTCAGTGTTAACGATGATGGCGAACGAGGACTCATCGGGGTTACGCTGGACCCGGACTTTGCCACGAATCACTATCTCTATCTCTATCACACCACCACGGAGGGCGGCATACACAATCGCATCACCCGCATCACCGGCAATGGCGATGTGGCACTGGCCGGCAGCGGTTCCCTTGTGATCGATCTTGATCCCTTGAGCTCGGCCACCAATCACAACGGTGGCGCTATGCATTTCGGCAAAGACGGAAAGTTGTATGTAGCCATTGGCGAAAATGCCAATGGCACAAATGCGCAAAGTTTAGAAACTTATCACGGCAAACTTTTGCGTCTCAACAAAGACGGCAGCGCACCGGCCGACAACCCGTTCCCCACAGGATCTGAGCACAAAAAAAGAATCTGGGCCTATGGTTTGCGTAATCCGTTCACTTTTTCGGTGCACCCCGAAACCGGGCGCATCCTCGTGAACGATGTTGGGCAAGGTACCTGGGAGGAGATCAACGACGCGACGACCGGCGGCAAGAACTTCGGATGGCCTACTGCCGAAGGTACCAGCGCGAACGCGGCGTTCACCAATCCGATCTTTGTCTATTCGCACAGCGGCGGCGATATCAATGGTTGTGCGATTACAGGAGGAACATTTTTTAGTCCAGCTACCACGAACTATCCACCCGAATATGTAGGGCAGTATTTCCTCCAGGATCTGTGTGGCAACTGGATTAGCTCGATCACGTTGGGTGGCACCGTGAGTCGCACAACGTTTGCCACGGGTGTTGCCGGCAGCGGTGTGGCCATCACTACGGGAAACGATGGCAACCTGTATTTTCTGAGCCGTTCGAACGGAGCTTTGTATAAGATCATCTACAATAAAACCACCATACCTTTTATTACTACCCAACCCGCATCAGCTACCATACCCATAGGGCAATCGGTCACGTTCAGTGTCAAGGCGCTGGGCAGTACGCCGTTCACCTATCAATGGCAAAAGGATGGCGCGGACATTCCCGGTGCCAAAAGCGCAACCTATACCATCACGAATGCCGTCGAAACCAACAGCGGGAAATATCGCGTGATCGTTTCGAACAGCGCGGGCAGTACACCCAGCAACGAAGCTACGCTGACGGTGACCACCAACAAAATTCCTGTCGCTACGATCGCCACGCCTGCCGAGGGAACCACCTATGCTGCCGGAACCACACTACACTTCACGGGCACCGGCAGCGATCCGGAAGACGGTGCATTGGCGGCCAGCGCTTTTAGCTGGTCCATCGATTTTCATCACGACACGCACAAGCACGACCAGCCCGATGTGACCGGCGTGAAGAGTGGTTCCTTTGAAATTCCCAATGAAGGAGAGACCTCTGCCAACGTGTGGTATCGCATCATTCTCACGGTGACCGATTCCGAAGGACTAAAAGGCAAAGACTCTGTCGACGTCTACCCGCGTAAAACAACACTCGCCTTTGAAACCACGCCCCCTGGACTCGACATCACGTTGGATGGACAACCGCTGACCACTCCCGCCAGCGTCGAAAGTGTAGAGGGCATCCAGAGAACCGTCGGCGTTCCTTCGCCGCAGAACGTCGATCATGTGATCTACAGTTTTGCCGCCTGGTCCAACAGCGGAACTCAAACACAAACGTTCACCACGCCGACAGATAATGTTACGTTGACCGCGCAGTTCACGTTTGTAGTGGGAACGGAACGCCAGACTTTCAACACACAGGAAGTTTTGGTTTATCCCAATCCGTCGTCGGTGGGTTATGTGAACGTCTGTTTGCCGGAAGGCATCTCGCAGCGGGTGAAGGTCCGGTTGGTGGATATGCTGTCGCGCGAAGTGAGTGCGCAAGAACAAACGGTGGACGACACCGGGTGCTTCATGCTGTCGTATGGAAAATTAAAAAAGGGTGTGTATGCGCTTCACCTGGATCGGGGTGGGCAAGTTTTTGTGCAGCGGGTCGTTGTGGCCGATTGAGGTTGGGTGTTCTACGCGGGTGTCAATTGTTTGATGATCGCGTGGTGGTTTGGAAATTCATCTAATAGCTGTGAGGTTGTTGCCATCTCGAAATCCTGGAAATCAAAACCCGGTGCTACGGTGCAGCCCGCCAGGGTGTAGGCATCCTCATCCATGACCTTTGCTCCGAACCATGTGTTCGCTGGAACCGCTACCTGTAACGCATCTCCTTCATCCACACGGCTGCCCAGCTTGTGGATGGTCAATCCCGTTTCCGACAATACATAGATGGCCAGCGTCCCGCCCGCGTGAAAATGCCAGAGCTCGTCGGACTTGATGCGATGGAACATGGACTTGTCTTGCGAGCGCAGTAAAAAAAATATGGCGGTGGAAAAGCTGCTTGCTCCTGCGAAGCGGCCGGGTAAAGCGGTGGCCGGAATATTTTCGGCGGCGCGATAAGTCTCTTTGTAAAATCCCCCTTCCGGGTGGGGCTTTAGGTCCAGGTGGTCGATCCAATATGCGGCAGGTTGCATGCTTCAGGGTTGCTATTTTGTTTGCCGAAGGTGCTTAAAAATCACGAAGCCAAAAAAAGTTTTTGTTCTGTCAAGAAATTATCGGTTTTGTTGAAGGACACCACGAATTACCCTGAAAATAGATTTGCTTGCTATGCCGCCAAAGGTTTACTTTGCTACCCCAGAATCTGACTCCGTAGCTCAGCTGGTAGAGCAATTGACTCTTAATCAATGGGTCGAGAGTTCGAATCTCTCCGGGGTCACAAAAATAAAAGCCTTTGAAACGCCAAGTTTTGAAGGCTTTTTTTATTCCATCGTTTTATCGCGGCACGATCATCATTTTCTGGGCCTTTATCCACGCCAGTGCCGACGTGGCATTGCTATTCACGGCCGACGTCAGATTTTTTCCTTCGTAAAAGGTATAGGTTGTGCTGTCATTGTAGTTGACGACCTCCATGCTCACCAGGCTGTCGGGTATGTTGCCGCCGAACCAGCGGGGATCGGAAGTTTGTTGCCAGGTGAGCAAGGTCACCACGCTGCCCTTTGGATAGTTGTTGTCTTTCCCATCCTTTAAATAGTTGGCAACTACCGCGTTCCCATACAACGTGCTGGTGGTGTGTTTTTTTGTGTCGACAAAAGAATTTATAACAAACCCATTCAACGCTTGCAACGCCTCCGTTTGGACTGGCGTGGCAGCACTATTGTAACGCGTTTGCAACTGAGGTTTATGATCCTGACCGCAAGCGGCGAGAAACATGGCGATGAGTATGATAAAATTGCTGCGCATGGCAAACTAATTTGAAAGATGAATGGGATACGTGAATACAAAATCGTTGTCCTTCACCGGCATGTGACAGCGGGTGCACTCCGTGACGAACAATGCATTTTTTCCATAGGGCTGTAAATCGAGGCCGCGCCAGCGACCCCAGCCCCAACCCTGGGTGTCTTTATATTTTACGGCATCCTTCACCATAAACTCCACTTGCCAAAACTCTCCTGTGCTGATGTTGCCCGTGCTATCCATATTTTCCTTCCAGGCCGCCTTTGCGAATATGGCTCCATCAGGCCAGGGATTGATGTGGTTTTCCCCGATGGCCTTTATCGCGACATCATTGCCATAGATGACCCGCATCGTGCCGTTGTCGAAGCGGTCTGTTGTACTGATGGCTTTCCAGTTTTGCCAGCCGTCAATGTATGCCAGCCCATTCCATTCATCGGCTATTTTTTGAGTTGATGAAGATTTTTTGTCAAGCGCTGCATGCTGTCGTTCGAGAGCCTGCAGCGCGGCAGTATCGCTTATTTTTCGGGAAGAAATTTCAGCGAGGTAGCCCTCCAGGACGGCGATGTCACGGTCATCCAGTTTGGCAGCGCCATGCAAAGCCAGGTAGCTATCCAGGGGCATTTCACCATTGCGAATATCGTTGACGGCCCAAAATAAAATGTTCTTTTGGGCCGGGGGCGGCAGACTATCCCAGTGCGAAAAGTTCAGTGCCTTGCGGCCATCCCTCACATGCGAGGCCACCAAAAAATTTGCTGGTGTGATCTTATCAAACCATTTCAAATTCGTTTCGTTGCTGTGGCAGTCGTAACAACCTTTCTCAAGAACGGCTTTTACGTTGGCGGGCACCGCAGCCGAAATATCTTGCGTGGCCGGTGGATTGATTATGGACGGCCTGATGAATTGCCCCGCGGCAAACGCTACCGCTGCAATGATGATAAGGATAAGAATTTTCTTCATAGCGTGCGAAAAGACAAAACTACTATGCAGCTCTTCCGTCATGTGATCGTGCCTGGAACCAATTTGTTAACCCTAACCCTCTTCCCATCCCTACTCGCAAAGCGGTACGCACGACCATCCCCGTAATATTTCCAAGATCTGTTTATTTGTTTCTCCTAAATCTCTTACATTTATCCGCCGAAAATAATTCGGGGTGTTAGCTCAGCTGGTTTAGAGCACTACCTTGACAGGGTAGGGGTCACTGGTTCGAATCCAGTACATCCCACAACGGGTCCTCCGCAATTTGGTGTTGGCCTTTCCATACACCATCCAATCAAACTCCATCCCAATCCTGCTTTCTGAAACCGCAACAGCGGTATGATATACCGGTTAACCGGTTTTTCGCGGATTTTATTGGCTTTGGCGTCTGTTCATAGGCGTATGGGAAAAAGCAGGCCTAACGGGTACGTTAATTGGCTGTCAAATGACCAAACATTAACCCATTCCCTTTATGAAAAAAAACAAAGCATTTTTGTTTCTGACCGTCCTTGCCGCTGTCACGGCCTGTAAAGACAACGATTCGCAACCGGCAAATGCCATCACGACCGATGAAGCCGCTGTGATCGTTTCCTCTTCGCTGGCCTCCAACACTTCCGGCTTCACATCGGTCTCCGCCAAGGCTTCGGGTGTAACGGAAGACCTGCTGGCCGACAATGCCGGCGGCCGCGTAGATGCTTGCGGCATTTCACAGAACATCGCCTTCTCGGGCTCCAGTCCAGCCGGCGACACCACCAACGTCTACGCCTATGATTTCAGCTACAAGTTCCGCCTGGTCTGCAACGACGACAACACGCCGAAAGAAGTGTCGATCGACATCAGCTTCAGCGGTTCCTTCGACACCCCCAAGTTGAAAGCTTCACACACCGGCGTTTCCGAACTTGACGTGACCGCCCTGGCCGACACTACAAAAAGCTTTTTGCTGAACGGTCTCTACAAACGCAGCGGCTCTTTTGAAAACAAAGAGAAGAAAACTTCCGGCAACAGTAGCATCGAAATTACACTTACCGATCTGGTAATTGACAAGCACTCACACAAGATCATCAGTGGCAAGGGTACCTATTCCATCACCGGCACCGTGCCCGGCAAAGGCGACTTCAGCTACACCGGCGACATCACCTTTGAAGGCAGCGACAAGGCCATCCTGGATGTGCGTGGCGACAAGTTTGATATCGATTTGAAGGCCGGTGGCGTAAACAAGAAAAATTCTTAAACGGAAGATTTCCGAACGGAAAAATTTCTGCTCACCAAGGGCCCTTTCTATTAACAAAAGATCCGGTATGTGCCGGATCTTTTTTATTGTCCATATCACTGGGGCTCTCCATGTTTTTTTGTTGATACAAATCGTTCATATTTGTCATCGTGACAAAAAAATAACCGACACGAAGGCATCAATTGTTGTGCGGGCGCTAACTTTTGTTAAAAATCCACCGGCGCCCAAAAGGTCACCCGCTTTGTTAAAAATAACCGTCTCTATAACATGCAAAAATAACCCCGGTTTTATTATCGGTGAGATACGTGCAATTGGTCACACTGTCTGATTTGAAAATAAGTAGTTCATCTCCCACTACTACTGCGCGACCCGAAAGAATAGTGTCGGGCAATGCTAAGGCGCGATAATCTGAGTTGTGGATCTGGTAGTTTTTCTCGTTGTATAGAAAGTCTATTCCTTCGTCGGTCCGGTGGACCGTGACAGCTTTTCCTTGCTGGTCCAGCAGTTCTTGCGTTTTGATCTCGTCGGGATAGTAGCCGTGATAAACGTTGCGTTGGTAACCAAACAGGTTTGTCCAAAGGTGGATGGCTGCGTTTCTTGGGCCGTGTGTAAAGGGCTCATGCCCATACACGATACAACCTGAGGTCGAACGCCACACCCGGTATTGTGGATCGAGATTAAAAAGTTCCGGCAGTGGATAGCCAACCGTGAGTGTGGTGGCCCTGCCGGAAAAATAGCCTATCGTTCCGATCATGAAATTGATGACGGGAACAAGGATCCAAGCCGAAAAGAAAAGCAATCGCCAAGCCCTCCGGCGGTCGTGTCTGATCAACAAAATAAAAACGATCAACCAAAAAATAGCCACAACGTAGGCGATCTCAAAAAGCAAAAACGCAGGCCACGAGGTGAGGCATGCTATCCAGAACAATTTTCGATAGATATTTTTGCGCCGTCTGTCAGACATCATTATTGTCCTAAACGGGGGCGCGCCGATTACTGTTTCACGGAGGCCCGCATAGGATACATCTCATACGTATTGATCGTCAGCGCCGGGTCTTTCGACATCAGCGCCCTGGCTTCGTCCTCACTCTCCACGCAAACAATGGCCAAACCCCACACGCCTTTGGGATCGAGGACGGGGCCGTAAACGAGCAGCTTCCCGTTTTCGAGCGACGGCTTCCAGTATTCGATGTGTTGCAGCATAACATTTCTCTCTGCATCACTCATGGTGAGCGCAAAGTCGGCGCGGGGCGGAATCAGTTTCATGACGAAATATTTCTTGTCCATGGCGGTGGTGTTTTTTTGTTTAGTAAGATACGCATGGAGTAGAAAAACTTTGCTCGCCTTTGACGTAAAAAATTCGTGAAGCTCAGCCCTAAAGGCTACTCACACCACGTTGTCGGCGCGCAGGAGGGTGAAGGAAATGGTGGTGCCTTTTCCTTCGGTGGAAGAGATAAAGAACACGCCGTGGTTGTATTGAATAAAATCGCGGCACAGCAACAGTCCGAGCCCGGTGCCCTTCTCTCCCTTTGTGCCGCGGGTGCTCTCTATTTTGTCGCCGCGCAGGAGGCGTTCCACCCGCTCGGCGCTGATACCCGGCCCCTGATCGGCAACGCTGATGCGAATGTGGTGCTCTTCGGGTGTCACGTTGATGCGGATGGTTGAGTGGTCGGGGCTAAATTTTATGGCGTTGTTAACCAGGTTACGCAGGATGATCCGGATGTGGTCGCGATCGGCCCGCACCAGGGCTTCCCGCAAATCGCCCGCCTCGATCCGAATGTGTTTTGCCGCCGCGAGCGACGCCAACTGGATGACTTCTTCCACCAGGGTCTCCACGTGGAACACCACCGGGTTAGGCACGATACCTTGTTGTTGCGAAGTTACCCAATGCAAAACCTCCTCCAACATCTTGTAGGTGGTGTCAACATCCAGGCGTAGGTGTTCGGAGACCCGTTGAAATTCCTCTTGTGACAAGTGTTTGCTCTTTAGCAGTGACATCACCGAACTCAAATTTCCCACGGGGCCACGCAAATCGTGCGACAGCACCGACAGAAGTTTGTCTTTTGTTCCATTCAGTTCGGCCAGTTTGCTGGCCTGCTCTTCGATTTCCATCTTTTGACTTTCGATGGTGACGTTGCGGACCAGCAGCTCATTGTTTTGACTTTTGAAGATCTCCGTTTCACGTTCCTGCTGCATTTTAGTGAACGTGATCTTCATCAACTCCTCATGCACCTGTTGATATTGTGTGACCACTCCCAACGAGAGAATGAGGCTTTGGAGCAGAAAGGAAACGCCGGCCAACAGGTTGAGCCCCGTCACCGTGAGCCATCCCATCTCATTGGCGACGATCAATAGCGCCACCAATACCGGCGCCGCGAACGAGAAAAGGAAATAGCGCGCGGGCTGGAAATTTTGCCGGAAGAAGGCTACGCCGGCGTACACGGCAATCGTCAGAACGCTAACAATGTTATAGAGCAGGATCAGGTTGGAGTTCAACGTCAGGTTGACGGGGATCGTGATGATGCAGACCAATGAGAAGATCATCAGACTGATGAACGCCCTTTTCCAACCGAGTGATTTCTTCCGGATATCAAAAAATGAAAACGCAAACCACAGCAACGACAACGGTGCAAAAACAAAATACAATTGATTGGCAGCTGAATTTAAAAACAAGCGCGGAAACGTCTCTCCGAAATAGAACGACAAAAATTGCCCGTTCACCATGAAGTACATGCAAAAGAGATACAGGCAAAACCACATGTAGTTGCGATCGCCCAGAAAAAGGAAAAGTGTGAGGCTGGTTAAAAAAATGATCAGCAGCCCGCCCGTGATAAAGAACGACAGGTGCGAATTGGTTTGAATGAGGGCATCTACATCGGCTTTTTGTTCCAGAAAAATAGCGAGAGGTTGTGCATCGCCTTGAATGGGGTCTACCCGGAGATAGATCACGCTATCGGTGGGGTGAATCGAAAAACAGATGTTCATGAAACGGCGTGGAACGGATCGCGTGGAGGGAGGCGTGTTCCTGCCGTTTTGTTGGTGGACCGTTTCGCCAGAACGAAAGAGGTAAAGATGAATGATCTCCTCCACCCGGGTGGTGGTGCAATACTCACCGGGCGGAATACCGGGTGGAATCTTCAATTTTACCCAGGTAGGAAATTGATTCGACAAACGGTTCTGCGCTGTAAATCGGTGTTGTACGCTGAGCGACGTCATGCTGTCGGGCGTGAGCGTGTTTGCGCTGTCAGAGAGGAAACCGGCGCCGGTGATGAGGGAAACCCGGAAAGCAGTGGATTCGCGTGCCTGGGCGCTGCTTTCCAAAGCCCAAACCATGATCACTCCAAAAACAACTATACAAACCCAACGCATGGAGCAAATAAAATAAATAAAGGGCTGCCTTCATAGGCCCATCCAATTCCTGCAGCACCCAAGCAAGGAAAAGTCCCAAAACGTCGTTTCTTCTTTTTTCCGGACAACCATTTTATTGCCCGGTGCTTTCCATGGACTGGCTTTTCTGCCCGCGGCAACGTACTTTACTCCGGTGAAATCGCTTCTGTTTTTCATGGTGGGATGGTTCATCCTCTTCGGAGGTGAAAAAGTGCTGGGCCAGGGAGGAGACAGCACGCGGGCTTATTTTATTGACGCACGCTTTCACACGGGAAAAATATTGGACAATATCCCCACCGGCAATTCCACCGTGCGGCCCCCGTTCATGGCCGAGTTGGATCTGGGCATTATCAAGAATGAGCAACGGGTGTGGGACTATGCCAATTGCTACGCCAAAAATGGTCTTGCCCTTAGCTACATAGATTTTGGAGACGCCAAGTTGCTTGGCAAAGCCGCAGGCCTCACGATTTTTACGGAACCGCATGTGGTCCGGTCGCAGCGATTCTTGTTCACGTTCCGCGCCGGCGCTGGATTTTCCTACCTGAGCAAACTCTACAATGCCGACTCCAATCCCGACAACATTTATTTCAGTCAACACATCAGCTTTTTATTGTTGCTGAACCCAACGCTTTATTATGTGATCCATCCGCAGTGGCGCATTTTGGGAGGCGTTCAATTCAGTCACATTTCAAATGGCGGCAGCACCTGGCCCAATTGGGGGATCAACATCGTTACAGCCAACGTGGGGGTATCCTATTCGCTGCACCCACTGGAGCTAAAGCCGCGCTCGCGCAAGCCTTTCACCGACCGCCATCTGAAAGTGATCGCGCACCTTTTTGGTGGCAGTCACACCTCGGACCCCACCGACACGGACCCCTCTAAAAAAAGATTTGCCGGCGGTGTCAATGTCGGCGTGGTAAAACCGCTGGGCAGAGTTTGCTCCATCGGCGTGGGTACTGAATTTTTTTACGACGGCGTTAGCAAATTGTTGGAAGAACAAAACAACAAACCGTACAACACGTTTGTGGGCTCTGTGAGCTTGCAGAACTATTTCTTTTTTGGCAAAATTCTTTTCGGACAACAATTGGCCTATTACATAACGCCACATCATCCCAATCCCGACAACAATCTCTACCAACATTATCTCCTCGAGTATCGAATCAAGGGTCCCTTGTATGCCGGCATCTCATTGCACGCGCATGGAAAGGTATCGGACTTTGTTGCGTTCACCACAGGTGTGATCTTTTGATCATTCTTTTTGAAAAAATTGAGCCGGCACCTTGTTGAACGTTGTCAAAAAAGTGCCGGCTCTTATTTTTTTCTTGCGACGCTTACTCGCTTCGCATGGCGTTGACGGGGTTTTCGCGCGCCGCCCTTAGCGACTGAAAGCTGATGGTAAAGATCGCGACGAGCAGTGATGTTGTTCCGGCCCAGATCACGGCCCAGGCGTCCACGCCCGTGTGGAACGCAAAACCATTCAGCCAATTGTCGGCCAGGTACCAGCCCAGTGGCGCGGCAATCACAAAGGCGATGAGCACCAGCACGGCAAAATCCTTGGCGATGAGCACGATGATGTGGGGGACGGATGCGCCCATCACCTTGCGGATGCTGATCTCTTTGGCACGTTGTTCGGCGGTGAACGTGCTGAGTCCAAACAGGCCGAGGCTGGCAATGGTGATGGCAAGCACAGTAAAGATGAGCACGATATAGCTCATCCGTTGTTCGGCGCGGAAGAGCGCATCAAAATTTTCGTCAATGAAAGAATATTCAAAGGCATTGCTGGAATATTTTTTCCAGATGCTTTCCAGCAACGCAATTTTCGCGTGTGTATCCCCGGGCGCCAAGCGGATGGCCATCTCTCCATTGGGCTCGCCGCTGAGTATGATGGCCATGGGCTTCACGTTGTTGCGCAGTGTTTCGAAATTGAAATCCTTCATGACACCGATGAGGTTCATTGGACGCGGGTTGTCGCCGCCATAGTTGATCACAAACTGATTTTCCATGGTCTCGAATCCCATTTGTTTGTAAGCCGCTTCGTTGAGAATGATGGACGCCGTGTCGGCGGGGAAGTCGCGTGAAAAGAATCGTCCTTCGGCCATCGTGTAGTGCATGGCCGCCAGGTGGTCGTGATCGACGAAGTATACCTGCAGCAGGAAATCCTGTTCGGTTCCTCCCTTGCGAAAGGCGTTGTTCCAACCGATGTGTGGCGGCAGGCTGCTGGCAAAGCTTGAGGCTTTGAATTCCGGATGTTGGGCCAGTTCATTTTTGAAAGCCTTGGCGTTTTTATCCAGCGACCAGGTGTGCAGCAAATCGATGACGTTCTCTTTGTCGAATCCCATGTCACGATGCTGCATGAAGGTGAGCTGCTTGTACACCACGATGCTGCCTAAAATAAGTGCGATGGAAATGACAAACTGGAACGTTACCAACACATTGCGCAGGCCCGAGTTCTTGAAGCCCGACCGGATCTTGCCCTTCAATACCTCCGACGGATTGAACGACGTCAGATAAAATGCCGGGTAGCTACCCGCCAGCAAACCGACGATGAGCGTGAACAAAATAAGGCTCACCACCACGACCGGTTTGGCGAAAAACGAAAGCGTCAGCATTTTGCCCGAGAGCACATTGAAAGGCGATAACAACAACGCGATGAGCAACAACGCCAGCAGCATTGATAGCGCGCTATAAATAAGCGACTCCGCCAAAAACTGGCCCATCAACCGCGAGCGCAACGCACCGATGGTCTTGCGCACACCCACTTCCTTGGCCCGGTTCGACGACCGCGCCGTGGACAGGTTCATAAAATTGATACAGGCAATGAGGATGATGAACGCGGCCACAGCTCCGAAAATATAGAGGTACTGCATGTTGCCGCCGGGGATGATGTCTTCGTCTTGTTTGGCCCTTAGGTGAACATCAACCATCGGGATGATCGTAAAGCCGACGTCGCTCCCTTTTTCGCGGAACTGTTTGAAGGTGAGGCCCAGGAATTTTTCAAGATCCCTGCCGATGTTTTTTTCGGCCAGCACATCCAATTTTGATTTGACCTGCTGCACATTGGATTGCGCATGGATCTTGAAATAGGTATAAAGGTTGTTGGACGTCCATTGCTCTTCGTTCATATAGTTCCACGACTGACCCGACAACACCATGTCAAAAACGATGGTCGAGTTGCCGGGAGGGTCTTGCGCTACGCCCGTCACTTCGCAGGCGGTTTTCTCGCCGCCACGCAACAGTATTTTTCCAATAGGGTTCTCGCTGCCAAAATAGCGTTTGGCTGCCGACTCGGTGATCACGATCTTATTGGTCCCTTTCAACACCGTTTTCGGATCGCCCGAGATCAACGGGAAAGAGAAAAATTGGAAGAAGTTGGAGTCGGCCACCAGCATGTAGCGCTCGGTAAAAGTTTTGTCGCCGATGGCTATGGGCTGCGTGCGCCACAACCCGAAGCGTACCGCAGCTTCCACTTCCGGGATCTCGGCCTGCATGGCCGCGGCCACTGGCGCGGGCGACACGGCCATATTGAAATTGTTGCCCTGCAAACGCCCTGCAAATCCAATGCGATAGGTGCGATCGGCATCGGCATGGAACCGGTCAAAACTCAATTCGTCAACGACATACAGCATGATGAGCAGACTGGCCGCAATGCCCAAGCCCAGCCCTACGATGTTGATAAACGAATAGGCTTTTTGCCGGAGCATGATGCGGAACGCGGTGGTCAGGTAGTTTTTGATCATGAACGATGAAGATGTTTGGTAGTATGACGCGGGGACGCGGGTTTTGGTTGCACCAAGATTGCGGGTTTTTAGGGCTGCGGCATGTGTTTTTAGCAAAAAACATCCTTTCGGCGGCGCATCCCAATGTGTTTTAAAAAGCTTCAAATAAACAAGGACTTTCGTTACCCCTCGACAAAGATGCCTTGCGAAAACGAAAGTCCATTTGACAAAAATCAAGAAATTAAAAGTAACCCGGATGGCGAGACAAGCATTACAAATCTTCGAAGTGTAGTCATGTCAGGTGAAAATGATGCGGGCTTACACAATGTATTCAACCCGATGCGCTTCCTGCAACAAAGGAACTTCCAACTTGCTCAACAGGCGCGAAAGAACTTGATTCGGCACCGGATATTCCCGGTTGCTATTCTGATTTATCCATTCCTTATACGGCGTCTCAATATATACCAGCTTCACACGCGCTTTGTAAGAAACAAACAAATCAATCCATTGACCGCGGAGTTGCCGGGTGATATTGGTCGCGTTCCACACAAAGGGTTGCCCCTTTCTTAAAAAAGCCTTCGCTTGCTCCTTAGCTTCCTGCACCACCCAACCGGTGGCCGACGAGTCATCCGGCTTCAATTTGTGTTTGCGCCGGATGTCATCCAGGCTGATCACCGGCAGCCCGGGATAATTTTTTTTCAAGAACGTATCCTTTCCCATGCCGGGCAGACCCGACAGCATGATCACTTCTCCTTTCAAATCATCAAACGGCACATAGTCGGGAGAAGAATCTTCTTTCTGGAAATAAACAAACCGCGCCAGGTCGGTCGGGAAAACGCGTGGCGCATGCCAGCATTGTTGCTCTTCGCAAAATGCTTTGAACAATTCAATGCGGTCCAACAAGTCTTGTTGATCCAAACACCGCCGCCCGAGCGCGTCGGCCTTTGCCAGCATGGCCAGCAACGGCATGTCCAGACGAAGCGACGCCTCCAGGACCGCTTTTCTTGGATCCGGTCTTTCCAGGGCCCATAAAGGCAATCCGTGATACCGCACCAGTGCAGCCACTTGTTCGCGGATAGCGAAAGGTGTGGGGATCGTTTTGTACAAAATTTGCCGCGCCGTAAATTCCCCTTGCCGCGCGTGACCCCGCGACGTGATGCGACCGTCCTCCTCCGTCACCGTGGTGGAACGTTTTTCAACATCGTGCAACAAGGCCGCTGCCCACAGCACTTCTTGTTGCTGCTCATCCAGTAGTTTGAATTCATCGAGCGATTGAAGGGCCTCCAGCACCATGCGGGTGTGGATGGCCACATCGCCTTCCGCATGGTGGAATGGACTCTGCGGCACGTTCCGCATGTCGGCCACCCAATCGAAAGTTTGCTCGAGGTGATCCCATGTTTTATTATTAGTTATTGACCATTTCATAATTTGTCTTTGTTTAAACGGGGAACTCTCCCGTCAGTCTTGCTCTTCTCCAGTTGCGGGTCCAGTGCTCATCGGTTTTCACATGTCCTTTGCGGACGTATTTGAATACATGATGGGCAAACTCGTCCACCGCGTATGCTTTGGCGTTTCTGCTCACGACACCCTCCCGCGTGCACGGTGCTTTTAACGCGATATCATAAGAATCGAATATACTATTCTCCGACACCAACGTCATCACTTCCTGTCGAAACGTGACTTCATCGACAGGGTGCGTCACCTTCAACTCGGGCACCGTGGGGAAATCGAACAGGGCTGCATAAAACTTCACCTCATCCCAACCCAACCACGTATCGTGCTGCCGGACGCCAAAAACATAGTAGTGATGATCCAGTTTTCGGTATTCAATAGAGTGAATGGCGTATACGTTCTCGCCAAAGATCTCGAGATCTCCTAAGTCGTTTTTTATCAACTCCCATCGCGTGCGGATCTGCTGGGTCCACGATGAGGTCGTGGGTGCGGCATGCGACCGGGCAAATACGCCATAGCGACTAAGGCAATTGTTCTCGCCATCCATTTTTTCAGTGTGAACTATGGTATCGATATTTTTTACATCCTGCCAATATTCGTGATTGATCCGGTCGTCGCTGCTCGTTCCCGGAGAAAAGGGATAATGATAGGTTCTTCCATATTTTCTTGAAATACTCATAATGATCGAAGTTAAAATAATGATCGGTAAAGACATGGCTCCGCCCTGCGGACATTTGTGTCAGCTTAATAAGCATGGAAAGCAATCTTTCCAGATTGATCTGAGATACTTATGCTTTACTCGCAAACTTTAGGGCAAAACACCATGAAGGCTCCTGGATGACGGAGCGTTTGAAGCGTTGATATGGCGTCACATGACAGGCATCTTTGAAATTCCCTCTTTTTGAAGGGTTGAACATTATTTAGTGATGCGAAGATAATTGTTAATGTGGTAAAACGGAATAACCGGAGAGAAGTTTTGGATTTCTCTACCGGTCCTGAATAACTTAGACTATATCGCTTGACAACCCGAAGCTCACTCCGAGCGAAGGCTGTTCACCGGATTCGTCAACGCAGCCCTTATGGCCTGATAACTCACCGTGGTCAACGTAATCACAAACGCACCTACCGAGGCTCCCGCAAATACATACCATGACAAGGGCGCGCGATATTCATATTGCTGCAACCAATCATTCATAAAGTACCACGACAACGGAACGGCAATGACACACGAGATCGCCACCAGCAAGGCAAAGTCCTTTGACAACATACTCCACAGCCTGCCAACGGACGCTCCCAAAACCTTCCGGATGCTGATCTCTTTCGCTCTTTGCTCAGCAACGAAAGATGCCAATCCGAAAATTCCAAGGCAACTGATAAAAACTGCCAGTCCCGCAAACATAAACGCCAACTTGCCCGTAAGCTCTTCGTCGCTGAACTTGCGCGCATATTCCTCGTCCACAAATGCGTAATCGAAAGGAGTTGCAGGGTCGTACTTTTTAAAGATCGTCTCTATTTTTGGCAACGCCTCGGCTGCGCGCAGATTCGGATTGATGCGAATGTTCACCAGGTTGTGGGCTGTGTTGTCAAGCATGTAGACTGTTTTGCGCACGGGATAAAAGGGCGACTCCATCAGCATATCTTTAATAACGCCGATCACTTTGAATGAAGTCGTTTTATCGAAGAGGGTAAGTTTGATGATTTTATCCACGGGATCGTTCAAGTTCATATATTTTGCCGCTGTCTCGTTCAGGACGATCGCCGCCGTGTCGCTGGCCATATCTTTTGAGAAATCGCGTCCCGCTACAAATTCCCATCCTACGGTTTTTCCAAATTCAGACGCTACCCAAACCGTGGGAAACCCCGATTGCCAATCGGGCCCGGCGCCCGTCCAGTCATAGCCGTTTAACACAAAGCCAACGTTGGTAACCGTATTGAGCGACTCGGCAATTTCCACGACCGCCCCCGACTTCTTCAGTTCCTCTCGCACGACATCGATATGCTGATGGATCTCCGCCGTCGGGGTATTCACCCAAATCAATCCCTCGCGGTTATACCCCACCGGGCGATCCTTGCCAAATTGGATCTGCTGAAACACAATGATGACGCCCACCATGAGCGTGATGGAAACGGTGAACTGCACCACGACTAAAACTTTGCGCGGAAGCACTGCAAACCTGCCCAGCCGGTAAGTGCCCTTCAGAACATTCACCGCATTGAAAGAAGACAAATAAAAAGCAGGATAGCTTCCCGCCAGCAGGCCCGTGATCAAACAAAATCCAACACTCGCCATCCAAAAGAAAATGTTCGACACCGGGATCGTGATTTCTTTTTCAGCGATTTGATTAAAGAAAGGCAGCGCCAGTTGTGTCAGGCACAAGGCCACGACAAAGGCAAAACCAGTGACCAAGAACGATTCGCTAAAAAATTGACCCACCAACTGGTTGCGCACCGAGCCCATGGATTTGCGGATGCCCACTTCGCGTGCCCGCTTCTCGGAGCGCGCCGTGGCCAGGTTCATAAAGTTGATACAAGCCAGGAGCAACACAAACAACCCGATACTGCCATACAGCCACAGCAAGCTGATGCGGCCACCGCCATTCTCCAGGTCGGAATACAAACGCCACTGGCTCATGGGATGGAGGAACACTTTGAAATTGAAAACAGCATCTTCTGCAGCAGCGTGATTTTGCCGGATCGCTTTGATCTGATCCGAAGCCATCTGCATGTCAGCGCCATCGGCCAGTTGGACAAACGTTCGAAACCCATTTTGGCGCCAATCGTCTTTCCGAACCCACGCGTTGGTGGCGATGAACTGGTCCCACGTGCCAAGGAAGGTCATGTCGCTGAAGTCGGAGCCGCTGGGAATGTCTTCATAAACGCCGGTCACCACAAGGTCTTGCTTGTTGTCGGTCACCGTGATGAGTTTGTTCATAGGGTCGGCATCGCCAAACAAGGCCTTGGCCGTGGAAACGGAGAGAAATACCGCCTCCTTTTTTTGCAGGCCCGACCACGATCCGCTCAGCATTTTTAAAGAGAGCATTTCGGCCATGCCGGGCTCTGCATAGTAGCCCGTTTTGGTCACCTGGTTGTCGCCGACCGCCAGAATGTCTTGGTTTCGGTTGGTCGACATGACCACGTGTTTGAATTGTGGTCCATATAAATTCCGTATCTCGTTGCCAAAAGGAGGCGCCGTGTTCCATTGTACAAACGGCCCGCTGCTGTTTGCTCCACCGACCACCACACGGGCAATGCGTTTATAATTTGGATGTACTTTGTTGAATGACACTTCATCATAGATCCACAACCCAATGAGCATGGCGACCGCCATGCCCACGGCCAGCCCGCCGATGTTGATGAACGCATAACCTTTCTTCTTCACCAGATTTCTCCAGCCGACAATGAAATAGCTCCTGTACATAGCATAAGGGTTTATATATTCTTGTTTTTTTAGTTGTCGTACGATTCCCGGCCGGCAAAGTGTGAGCACGTCGATCACAAACTTTAGATCGGCTCTCCGTTTATTCCCTTGCGCACACCTTTCATAATACAATTCCATCAGATCGCCTTCAATGGCGTCGCGCAGCTTCGGGCGGCAGAACCACCGGAAGAAACGAAGAAAAAGTTTTGGAGGAATTTGCGGGGTCATGGTTCGTCAGCGATTTGTATGTTCAATATGATCTCAATATCTCCAAATCTGCCCATTGAATAACTCCTCATGACAATAATTATTTCCTATTTGTAGGAATATAAAAATGATGCCAGGATCGCAAAGATGGAAATCAGGGTTGATCCGCGAGGACGGAGGCAACGGCTTGTTCGAATGCGGACGAATGCCGGACGGTTTTTCGTTTGTGGATGTCACCCTTTGCCCATCCCAGTCGTTAGCGCGTCATTTTATCCTGGCACAATTATTATTACTACATTTAGGAATTAATTATCACCGGCCGCTCCCCCTATGGCAGGCTCAACCTAATCCAGCGCAACACCGAATTGAAAAAGCACGCCCCACCCCGCCTCTTTCTCCGCTTCTTCCGGTGGTATTGCCACCCGGACCTGGTCAGTCACATCGAAGGCGATCTCATGGAACTCTATAACGAGCGTCTGAAAGACACGGGGAAGCGAAAAGCAGATTGGAGATTTGTGTGGGATGTCCTGTTGCTTTTCCGCCCGGGAATTATCCGCTCGCAAAGAGAATATGACAACATAAACAACTTCGATATGTTTAGAAACTACTTCAAGACTGCCTGGCGCCATCTCGTGAGCAGCAAATATTACAGTGCGCTCAACCTCTTGGGACTCACCCTGGGGCTCACGGTGGGATTGCTCATTCTGCTGTGGGTGAATGATGAGCTGCACTACGACGGCTTCCACAGCAAGGCCGACCGGATCTATCGGATCAACGTGAACCTGGAATCGAGCGGCAACAAATTTTCGGTGTCAGTTGTGCAGCCCACCGTGGCCTTCTATGGATTGAAAGAGATTGCTGACATTGAGCAGGCCGCACGCATCACGCAGACGCAAGACTATGCCGTTTTTCGCCACAAGGATGTGGCGCTCAGCAAAAATGTGGCGGTCTATACCGATCCCTCTTTCTTTAAGATCTTTGACTATCCCTTGGTGGAAGGCGACTTGAAAAATCCATTCCCCACACCCGAGTCGGTGGTGCTCACCCAAGCCACGGCGAAACGATTCTTTGGAGACGAAGATCCGTTGGGAAAGATCTTGTTGGCCGACAACAAAGACAATTTCGTGGTGAGTGGCGTCATGGCCGATTTCCCGGATAACTCCGGCATAAAATGCGACATCCTGTTTTCTACTTCGCTAGCGGAGAAGCAAAGTAAGGATCGGGGATGGCAACCGTTGGAAGAACAATGGGGCAATTATGGTTGGGTCACGTTTCTTCAATTGCGCCCCGGCACGAACCTTAAATCGGTAGAAGAGAAGCTTACCCAGATCAACATCAAGCATCAGCCGGCGTTGAAGCCCGTAGACGTAGGTTTCTACACGCTCCAATCGCTAAAAGATCTCCATCTCTACGACACCGATGGCAAACCCAGTGGCATGCAAACCGTGAAGATCTTCGCCATCGTGGCAGCGTTGATCCTGCTCATTGCGTCGATCAACTATGTGAACCTTTTCACGGCCCGCGCGACGTTGCGCTCGAAGGAAGTGAGCGTCAGAAAAATTATTGGTGCCTCGCGAAAACAGCTCTTCAATCAATTCGTCGTTCAGACCCTTTTGTTTTTCCTGATCGCTCTAACGGTAGCGCTGGGGTTGATCTCGTTTCTCATGCCCTACTACAACGTGCTTGCCGGCAAGCACATGGTGCTCGATCCATTTAGTCCGATGGTTTGGAAAGTGATTGGCGCCACCTTACTGGTAACGCTGTTGGCTTCCAGCGTTTATCCGGCCATGTTGTTGTCGTCTTTTCACCCGATCCATGCACTGCGCCAAAAATTGTCTTGGGGCATTCGCAATGCGGCGTTCCGAAAAATTTTGGTGGTTTGTCAGTTTGCGTTTTCCGTCGGGCTGATCATTGCCACGCTGATGATCGGCCGGCAGCTCACTTTTTTAAGAGAAAAGGAATTGGGCTATGATAAGTCGTTCGTGATCGGGCTCGACATGAACCGTATGAAAGATCATTTCGAAGAAGTGAAAAGCCAACTGCTCTCCCAGACCAGCATCACGGGTGTCACCAGCGCCACCAACAACATTACTAACGTAGGCGGCGCGTCGCTGGATGTTGACTGGGATGGCAAAGATCCCAATGGCAGTTTCTTTATCCACGACATGGGCATCGACAAGGACTTTATTTCGCTTTTCAAGATCGAGATGATCGAGGGGAAAAATTTTACAGGCGCCGCTACCGATTCGTCTTACTTTATTTTGAATGAAACCGCCGTGCGTGAAAGTGGCATCAAAGATCCGATTGGAAAGCGATTCCGGTTGCATCGTATCGAGGGGACCATCGTGGGGGTAGTGAAAGATTTTCATTTTGTTTCGCTCCGGCAAAAAATAGAACCTTTTGTCTTTCATTATGAGCCCGTGAGTTCGGGATTGTTTGTGAAAGCCAATGCCAATGGCGCGAAGGATGCGTTGCGCCACATCGAGAAGGTGTGGAATCAGTACAATGATGGGTTTCCTTTTGATTACGCCTTTATGGACGAGACGTACGGAAAGCACTACGAGTCGGAGCAGCGGATCGGTATGCTTTTCAATCTTTTTACGGGAATTGCCATCGTGATATCGTGTCTGGGTTTGTTGGGGCTTTCTACTTACACGGCGCAGACGCGTGTGAAGGAGATTGGTATCCGGAAAGTGATGGGGGCGAGTGTAGGAAGTATCGTGGTGATGCTTTCGAAGAATTTTCTGTTGTTGATCGGGATTGCTATTGTCATTGCCACGCCGGTGTCGTTGTGGTTGATGCAAGGTTGGTTGCAGAACTTTGCGTATCAGGTGAGTGTGCAGTGGTGGGTGATCGCGTTGGCTGCGGGGACGGCGGTGTTGATTGCTTTCTTTACGATCAGTTTTCAGTCGGTGCGGGTGGCGTTGGAGAATCCGGTGAAGAGCCTGCGGTCGGAGTAAGGGTTCTGCAGTCTGCAAAGAAAGGCGGCACGAGTGCGACACTTGCGCCAACTACATTATTTTGTTTGCCACCTCTTTCCCACTCGTCAACGCTGCCTCTACTGTCCCCATGGAAGGGCCCTCATACATGGCTTCTCCAGCAAAATAGAGGGTGTCTTGTATAGGCTTCGTCACCAGGGCCAAAGCGCTTGAGGTTTCTACAGTAGTGTAGCCATATGCGCCGTGGGTGAAGGGATCTTGTGTCCAATCGGCGATGTGCCAGTGGCGGATCCTGGATTCTATTTCGGCGGGAGTGAGTTTGAAAATGTACTGAAGCGATGCGATGGCTTTTGCAAACAGATCGCCGGTCTGATGATGCGCATTAAAGGTACGCGGGCCGCCAAACCAGCCAGTGAGCAGTGGCGTCTGGTCGGGAAGTTGTGTCCACCAGGTGGGGATGTCGGCATCGGAAAATAAAAAAGCGAGGTTCTTCAATTTTCTGCTGGCGTGATCCTCCCAAAAGGGCTCGTTAAACTCAAACAGAAACTTAATGACCCCTCCAAAGCCCATGGCTTGAAACGCAGTTCGATGCTGCGGCAGATCGGGGGTGAACCGTATCGTTCCTTTTTGCAACACGCCCAACGGTACGGTGACGATCACATTGTCGCCTTCGATGCTTCTGCCGGAATCGGTGGTTACTTTCACGTGGCCTTCTCGCCATTCTATTTCGTGAACCGGCGAAGAAAGCAGGATGGTGCCACCTGCTTTTTTTACCTTTTCAGCAAGATACTGCATCAATGTGCTGTAGCCATCGCGAACATGATATTGATGTTCTTCATCGGTTCCCGACCACTCTTCTCTTAAAGCCAATGCGCTGACACGGTGAATATCGGCCGTGTCGAATCCTTCCGCAAAACGTTGCACGCGGTTGCGCAGGTCTTGGTAGGTGTCTCCTCTGAAATGCCGGTCCAGAAAAGAGGCCATGTCGGTGTCGGTCGTCAGGGTGTTGAGGGCTTGGGTCAATTCGCCCCATTGGTCGTCCATGAAATCGCCTTGCTCTAGTTCACCTTTATTTAGCGTATAATAATTTCCTTGCACTTTCATAGCCTCGCCGTTGGCTTCACGGAGTAGGGCGAGCGTGAGGGATTGGTCGCCGTGGATAAATTCGGCACCCGTTTCCACGGGGCGGGAAAATTTTTCGGTCAACTTGTGGATGCGGCCACCGATTCGGTCACGGGCCTCTAGTATCGTCACGCTGTGATTTTTCTCCGACAGCATTCTGGCGCTCATTAGTCCTGCGGCTCCGGAGCCGATTATGATAATATGTGACATCGGGAAGAAATTTAGAAGTTATTCAGCTAAACAACTGGTGCTGGGGAAGGTTTTTTTTGAAAACAAAAACGGCTTACAAGACATAAAGAACTATCTTCGCTTCGAACGTTAAATTTAAGATGGAGGTTCAGCGATCGAATGACCATTAAAAAAATCGTACTCAGAACATTACTCGGACTGCTTGTCATTTTTTTCCTTTTCATTGGATTATTTGTCGTCCCCTATTTCGCCAATATTGTTATGCCTTGGGATAGGGCGGAAGCCATTGAAATCGCGACAAGATGGGGAGGATTGGCAGATCTACCGGACGCAGCAGAAGATATTTCGGTGGACACCGAGGGAGGTATGTTTACAAGAACCTTTATCATTGAATTTGAACTTGACAATAATGCGATCGATGCGTGGATAAAAAAAGAGTGCTCGTATGAAGGACCTGGCGCCGATCGTTGAAGAGGATGGTACCCTTCGATATGAAATTCATCCTGGCGAAGAACGGTCGAT
Organism: Chryseolinea soli; assembly: GCF_003589925.1. Taxonomy (NCBI): domain Bacteria; kingdom Pseudomonadati; phylum Bacteroidota; class Cytophagia; order Cytophagales; family Fulvivirgaceae; genus Chryseolinea; species Chryseolinea soli. The sequence goes on from NZ_CP032382.1 coordinate 1,691,407, forward strand.
CGGGGGAACCGTTCGCATCAATCGGCTGGATCATTGGGTTATCATTAAAATGGCATGGAGCTAAACACTAAGCGAATGGACTATCATCTGAACTGGTTAAAAAATAAGTTTGACAAAGGAGAACCACTCAAATACATCTTCTTCTGGGGCCATTCGAACAAAGCCCCGGATGAAATTGGAAAATTTGTTTTCAGTCAATGGTATCCTTCACCGTTCACATTGGATGGCGTAGAATACAAAACGGCTGAACATTGGATGATGGCCCAAAAAGCGCGTTTGTTTGGAGACCACGAAATTTCCGAGCGGATCTTAAAAGCCACAAAGCCCGGGGAGGTAAAGGAGCTCGGCCGAAAGATCAGGGGATTTGATGAAGTCAAATGGAACAACGAGAAATTTGAAATCGTAAAGACTGGAAATATTCACAAGTTCAATCAAAACAAAAAGCTTAAGGAATATTTGTTGAGTACCGCCGACAGGATCATTGTAGAAGCAAGCCCAACCGATTCCATCTGGGGAATTGGGCTCGGCCAAGATGCTAAACTGATTGAAGATCCCCATACCTGGAAAGGGGAGAACTTATTGGGGTTTGCCATCATGGCGGCAAGAGATTTTTTGCGCGACGAGTCGCTGAAGAAATAATTCTTATAAAAACTCCAACCTAGATCTTCCCGACTTGAAGATCCTTTGTCACTTCCGTGGAACTAAACGCCGGTGTCAGGCTAAGACTTCCTCCGATAACTTTGGCGACTTCATCCCGGAATACGTCAAGATAAGTCCCACGACGCTTGTAGCAATTCCAAAATAGGCCGGAAGCAAGTGGGACGTCGTGGTGTAGCCAATCAGGAAGTGAACGCCGATCGCCGTAGAAAAACCGACGGTCATCGACAGCGCAAGGATCTGCCAAAGATTAATAGAAGGTCCCGATCTTCGGATAATGAAAAAGTAGAGCAGCCCAATGGTGGCCAATCCTCCTCCAAAGGCGGCACGGTCATGCGCGATCAGTGGCTTGAGGTTGCTGTTTATTTTTTCGATGCCGCACACCGTGATGTTCATGTACTCCAGATCCTGGGGAACAAAAATTGTGGTCATCCCAACGATCATGATCGTGACACCCGCCAGGAGCATGCCTGTCGCGGAGAACAATAGGAAGATCCTCCCTATGCCATATCGCGACTTGAAATCAATCTTTTCCTTTGCTAGAAAGACATCGCTGACAGCGCTATTCCGTATGATGATCGAATAGGAACGGGTCAACCCCGCGACGAAAAATGGAAGCAAGAGCAACGTGGCAACACCATGCCAGGTGTCGAGGTATCCATAGCCCAGATAAGTAAGGAAGCTTCCAAAACCAATGAGTCCGGAGAATAAAAACAAATACCAGGCCCAGGCTTCCTTATTTTTTAGAGGGAATTCCGCCAACCACATATAGAGCAAACCCACTGCAATGATAGAGCCGCCAAACGACACACGGTCGTGAAACATGAAGCGTGTCATGGTGCCGTTATTGAAGGCCGACAATTGATTGGCATCCATCCCCAGGTACGATATGTCGTGCGGAAGAAAATGACCGGTAACCGATTGAACAATGACAAACAGCCCCGAGAGAACCAGGATAATGGCTGTAAAGATCAGCAGGAACCTGCCGTCTCCTAAAAGGGCTTCCAACAACGTTCGTCTGTCCATTTTAAATCGATCCGGTTTAAAATTTAACTTCCAGTGGCTCTATCCCTTCTTTCCTGAAATAAGCATCCAACCTGCCGGCGAGTCTCGGCCAATTTTTATGCGGCACCATGGGATAAAGATGATGCTCCAGGTGAAAGAGGTGATTAAAAGCAATGGCTGAAAAAAAAGTGCCGCGAAATAGTCGCGTTTGTTTTAATTCATTCGCTCCCTGGGGCGTGTGAACCAAATATGACGTCACCAAAGGAATGATCCAACTGCCGGCGATCATCAAAAACATGTAGACCAAAAATATGCTCGTATACTGAGCACTATAGATGCAGAACGCGACTAGCGCTAACACGGAAACACCTTCTACAAGAATCAGCGTATGAAACTTCTTCCCCTTTGATTGCACAAGCGCCCAGAAATATATTTTGAATTGAAAGATAACTCCCTCCACCAAGGTTCGGCCCAGCGACATCCTTGATGCCGCACCCTCGACATCGTCCTCATGGGGAAACCGCTTGTGGTGATAGAGATGGCTTAGCTTATAAGCATGACCACTCCGGAAGCAAAGCAATTCAAGCACGGAAAGAAATGCCGCGTTCAAGGTCTTATTCAATTTAAGATTCTCGTGAACGAGATCGTGCGACGTTGAACCATACGTAGTAAAGCTCAAGGCCATCGTGCAAAGAACGGCGGGTATCCAATAGTCATTTGCAGCAAATAAAAAATAGAGAACAAAAAATCCGAACGGCAGGAATAGTGTGACCCATAGTTGAAAACGCGACAAGGTCATCAGGTCGAGACCGAGTTCCTTAATGGAGGGCTTGGGGGATGGCGTTAACGGTTCCAAGGTAGAATAATAGTTAGTTTTTTGTTATTGATCTCAGTCTTGAACGCTCTTCATTTTTTTCAACTCCGCGAATGCTTGAAAAATCCTTGCGACACCGGCACGAACATTAATCCGGCAAGTCCAAAGGCGACAAATGCGTACTTCAATCCAAACGCTTGCGCCAAATAGCCAATAAGTGGCGGACCTAAAAATGCGCCCGTAATGCCATACGTGGCAAGAATGGAAATAGCCATCCCGGGCGAATACTTTCTCGACCCCGCCGCCAACGAATAGGTTACTGGAATGACCGAAGCGGTACCAAACCCCACCAAACAAAAACCAGCCATCGAAGGCCAGAACGTGGGGAACACCACCGCAAGCGCAATACCGGCTACAATAAAAGCAGCACTAACCATGAACATGCGATCCATTCCGATGCGCGTAACAATACGATCGGATGCAAAACGCGACAGCGACATGAAGATCATGAAATTGAGATACCCGAGGGTGAAGATCTCTTCTTTGACCACTTCCCTAAAAAAATTTCCACTCCAGTCGAACATGCCACCTTCGCAGATCGATGCCAGGAAAACCAGGATGCCCAGGTAGACCATATACGGATCAGGCTTGGCTAGGATGAGCTTGTTGCCGGCCGGAGCCCGGTCGTTGTCCAGGAGAAAGCGGTAGCAGGTTAGCGTAGCCACCAGAATAATGCCGGTCACGATAAGGAGGTGCGTTGCGATGGACACATTAAAAAGGAGGAGCAGCGAAGTGAACCCCACGCCGGCAATACCCCCCGTGCTCCACACACCGTGAAAAGAGCCGTTGATGTGCCGGTTGAAGAGTTTTTGAAGGTGAAGGGCTTGCGTATTCACGGCGATGTTGATGATGCGCGTGCTGAAGGCTAACAAACATAAAGAGGCAATCAGCCCCAATTTGGTAGTAGAAAAACCCAAGCACGAAAGGGCAACTGCCAACGAGCAAAACGCCGCCGCCAGCGGAACCCGGCTATTGTAGTGCGACACCAGCCAGCCCGAAATGGGCAAACCGACGAGGGAACTGAAGGGCATGAAAATAAGAATGGTGCCCAGTTCGGCGTAGTTAAAGCCAAAGAATTCCTTTATGGTGGGGATGCGCGAAGTCCAAGTTGAGAAGCAAAAGCCTGAAAGAAAGAAAAAGAGGCTCAGAAAGGCGCGCTGCCTGTTTTTTAAGTCCATGTGCCCGTTGATTCGGATACTATTTTATCCAGGACAAAGATGAAGACCGATCGGGATAAATTCAGCATTTTTTACACAGGAATTCTGACACGGCCAAGATCGCCGGCACTTTCCAAGGTCCAGTAGCCGGGATCACGTCCAGCGAAATCCCTGTGGACGTCCATTCGGATCGTCAAACCCTGTTTTTCGTTAGATTTGGAACAATTGAGGAACCGCCAGCTTGAAAACATTTTTTAGTCTTCTTTTCCAGGTGCTCATCTACGGGGGCATCATCCAGAGTGTGTTCATTGTGTTGCTGCTCAATAATAAAGGTGTGCGGAAAGGACGGGCGAATATCTTCCTGTCGGTTTTGTTGCTGGCGCTGGCGTTTAGCATTTCGCACATCCTGTTTGCCGGGGTAGTGCTCGACCATCTTTCGGCACGGGTCTATTCGATTGGCGATCCCACCTTCTACCTGATCGCGCCCTTGTTGTGGTTCTATAGCTGCGAGCTCACCGGACAGCGGATCCGGTTTTCGTGGACCTTGCCGTTTCACTTTGCACCGTTTTTTATCATCATATTTCTATCGCTATCGCTACACGAGCTTCCGAACGGCCACATCAGCCAAGTCCTGGCCGGGAGCCACCGGTTAGTGACGATCTTTTTCTGGATCTCGGTGGTGACGCAATTTTCGTGGTACCTGGCGTTGGTAAGGAAGCGACTGTTGGCCTATCAAAATTTCATGGAACAGGAAGTTTCCAATACCGAGAACGTGAACATTTCGTGGGTGCGATTCTTTATGGCCGTGTTCCTCGCGATAAACCTGCTCTTTCTTTTCAGCCTCTTTGCCGCCATCCATTTCCAACCCAGCGCATGGCTTCCTATGGCCACGGCCTTGACATTTTCACTTTCCATTTTTGCGCTGGGGTATAAGGGGATCCTGCAAAAAGAGATCTTTCAACCCGAAGGAAGGACCGATGACAAAAGCCGCGCGCCGATTGCTCCCGTGAAAGAGAAACCCGACCAGGCGCTCATCGACCAGGTGACAACTTACATGGAAGAGCAAAAACCTTATCTCGATCCGGAATTGACGCTGACAAGTTTGGCAAAAGATCTGAACATGACCCGGAGCCAGCTCTCGCAATTGATCAATGTCGGCATCGGCGACAATTTTTATGATTTCGTCAATAAATATAGAGTGGAGCAGGTAAAGAAATTGATGACCGACCCACACGTGAAGAATTTCAACATGCTCGGCATCGCCCTCGAAGCGGGATTCAAATCAAAATCGACCTTCAACCTCATCTTCAAACGGTTCACAGGCTTGACGCCAACCGAATACCGGAAAAATCTTTCGGACTAAGACGTCCACCGGGATGTCTGTAGACGCTTGTAATCCTGCGTTGCCATATTGTTGTACAAAAAAACAATATGAACACGGAACAGTCCAAACGGCTCATCGAATTGAGTCATGTCACAAAATCATTTCCTTCGGTCTCGGGAAATTTTCAGGCGTTGAAAAATGTGAGCCTGAAAATTGACAAAGGTCAGCTCGTGGCCGTCACCGGAAAATCGGGGAGCGGGAAGTCCACGCTTCTCAACATCATTGCCGGCATCGATAAGCCCACGGAGGGCCAGGTCGCGATCAATGGCATCCGGGTGGACAAACTCTCGGAAAGCGAACTCGCCACGTGGCGGGGGAAAAATATCGGTGTTGTTTTTCAATTTTTTCAACTGCTGCCCACCCTCACGGTCATCGAGAACATTATGTTGCCGATGGATTTCTGCAACCGGTATCCCAAAAACGAGAGAAGAGCGCGTGCACTGGCTTTGCTGGAGCAAGTGAACATCAAGGAGCAGGCCGACAAACTTCCCTCCGCTTTGTCCGGCGGGCAACAGCAGCGCGCGGCCATTGCGAGAGCCTTGGCCAATGATCCGCCGGTCATCATTGCCGACGAACCCACGGGCAACCTGGACTCACAAACGTCGGCCGCCATCTTCGAATTGTTTGCAGCCCTGGCCCGTTCGGAGAAGACGGTCATCGTGGTCACACACGAGAAGGATTTTGCCGACTACTTCAAAGATGTCATCGTGATTGCGGACGGTGCGATTGTCAACGAATTTATTCCCGCCTGAAAATCCCGCCATGAAAACACGATACATCAAAGTCATCCGCGACCTGACGTCCGACTACTCAAAGAACATCATGCTCATCGTCGCCATCGCCCTCGGCGTTTTTGGCATCGGCGCCATCCTGGGAGGTTACAGCGTCATTAAACGCGAGATGACCGACAATTATTTAAGCACCACGCCTGCGTCGGCAACCCTGGAACTCGAAAAAGAAATTTCAAAAGGTCTGATCGACAGTGTCAGAAAAATTCCCGGCATACAAGAGGCGGAACGCCACGCCACCGTCACCGCACGGATGAAGGTTGGTGACAAATGGTTTCCGCTACTCCTCTTTGTCGTTGATGATTTCAAAGACAAACGAACGAACAAGCCGCATCACCTCAGTGGAGAAGCAGACCCTTCACCCGGGTCAATGCTGGTAGAGCGAACCGCATTGATCGTCATGAATGCCAGCGAAGGTGACGACCTGTTGATCAAAACGCCCCATGGCAAACCCATGAAAATAAAATTGTCGGGAACAGTGCATGACCCCGGCCTGGCACCGGCGTGGCAAGAGCAAGCCGGCTACGGATACATCTCGCTCGAAACGCTCCACGCCCTGGGAGAAATGCAGGGCTTTGATCAGCTCAGGATCCTGGTCAGCGAGCATCCTTATTCAAGAGATCACATCATGGAGCGGGCACAATCGGTGGCCCGTCAGGTGGCACTCGCGGGCTATGCGGTTCACGAGATCCAGGTGCCGTCGCCTGGAAAACATCCGCACCAGAGCCAGATGAATGCCGTCATGTCGATTTTCATCGTATTCAGTTTTATGATCCTCGTGTTGGGATCCATATTGGTGGCCACGTCCATGGCCACGCTCATGGTGAAGCAGGTCCGCCAGATCGGTGTGATGAAAACGATCGGAGCGAGCTCGGCTCAGGTGATGAGTTTATATGCGCTGATGATGGTCTTGCTTTGTGTGCTGGCCCTGATCGTTGCTATTCCGCTAAGCCAGTTGGCTGCTGCTGGTTTTTATCGCCAGCTGGCTGTTCTTCTCAACCTGGAGATCAATAACAGTTCCATTCCTTATTGGGTCGCGATGACTCAGGTAGGCGCTGGCCTCGTCATTCCCCTCATCGCGGCGGCTCTTCCGGTTATTCGCGGCAGTCGCATCACCGTCAAAAATGCATTGGATAACTACGGCGTTGCAAAAAAATACAGCGCAAGCACGTCGTGGGTCGTGCGTTTTTCACAGTTGAGTTTTTTTAGCGAGACCTTCCGTCTTGCTATTCGAAATGTTTTCCGGCAGCGTTCGCGGTTGGTGATGACCCTTGGATTGCTCGCCGCCGGCGGTGCCATGTTTATGACGGCGCTCAATGTGTCGGAAGCCTGGGAAACCAATCTGAAAAGAATATACACGCAACGGTTGTATGACCTGGAAGTACACCTGAATAATTTTACCCCGGTTGATTCGACCATCAAAAAAATTAAAGCCATTCCCGGTGTGCGTACGGCAGAAGCTTGGAGCAGTTCGCCCACATCCGTCAGCAGAGAAAATGCTTTGAATATAACGGGCACGTACCCCGACAAAGGTCACGCAAGTTTTAGCATGTTGGCACTCCCCGTGCCCACACAACTCCTAAATCCCACAATTACCGAGGGCGTGTGGCTTCACGATCCAACAGCGCATGATGTGGTGTTGAATCAGTCGGCAAGAGGTTTGTTAAAGATCGGCGACGAGGTATCGCTGGCCATCGAAGAGAAGGTTTCCACCTGGAAGGTGATCGGTTTTGTGGAAGACGTTGGCTCACATTCCACCGCTTATGTGTCGCTGCAAACTTTTTCGACGATAACAAACACTGCGGGCCAGGCAGAGATGCTCCGGATTTCTTACCTGGATCGTTCAAAGGAAAATGCGATGCACAAGAACCTCGAAATAGAAAAGCTTCTCGAAAAGGAGAACATGGCCGTGAGTTCCACCATCCCGGTGTGGTTGCTGCGCAATGCCATTGCCGCTCACATGAAGGTGCTCGTCAATTCGCTGTTGGCCATGGCGCTGCTCATGGCCCTCGTCGGCACTATCGGATTGGTGTCTACCATGAGCATGAGTGTGCTGGAGCGAACCCGCGAGATCGGCGTGATGCGCGCCATTGGTGCAACACCCGCAAAGATCAGAAACCTGATCGTCTGGGAAGGCCTGTTGATCGGCACGATCAGTATTTTCGTGGCCTTTGTTCTATCGGTGGTGTTGTCAACGTACATGGGAAGACTGATCGGTGACATGGCGTTCAGAACGCCCTTGTCTCTGACCATCTCAGCCTTTGCGTTGATCACCTGGATCGTTGCCATCTTTGTTGTCGCTTATGTGGCCGTGTTGTTGCCGGCAAGAAGAGCAAACCGGATCAGCACCCGCGAGGCGTTGGCTTACGAATAGACATTCCACTTTGAAATCGATAACCCGGAACAGGATGCGTTGCCATTCTATTCCGGGTTATTTTCTAAGACCATGCATCCCTTCAGGGCCTGCATCGGATCCTAAGGATCAACATAAAAAGGTAGTAGTAGGCAATTAAAGGGATTCGATACATTTTACTTTCTGCACAGCGTTTCTCATCGTTGCATCAGCACATTCCAACTACCTATTCCATGTATGGGTAGGCTAAAATCTTTTTCAGATCACCCGGAAGCTTCACCACCTCCTTCTCCAGATAGGTTTCCATCATCAGGACGTCATCATAGGTGTTCCTCAACCGGAGGAGATATGAAAACCGCAGCAGGGAAATCGCCAAGAAAATATCTTCGTCTTTAAGAACCGGAAAGGTGATGGCCCGGTCGGGAACAAACCGGTGCTGTTGTATCCGGTCGAGCGTCAAAAGCTCGGAGGTGAGTTGACGGCCAAACACGATGTCGAGATTTCCATTCCAGTGAACGTGTCCTATTTCGGTTTCGTGAAAGAAGAACGCTTTTCCACCCATCGGGTGAGGAAACGAACCGAGGCCGTGCCAGGTAGTTACCTGATCCTCTATCCGGCCGATCAATTTTTGAACCGCCGGCCGCGTGACCTTAAAGAACAGATGATAAAAGAAAGCGGGATGCATCATGTCACACGTTGATACTGAATTTGCGATGGCTCACCTTGTAATAATAGAGGTAGGAAACCACCAGGGTGATAAAGAAGAACGTGTGAAATACTTCCAGCAACACGCTATCGCCACTGGACAGGTGCGCCACCGGTGTGGACAATAAAACAATACCAAAACCGAAATAAGCAAACTCCCGGATCTTGTGGGGAGTCCCCGGCACAACGAGGGCCAACACCCCCAGGAGTTTCGCGGTGGTCAACTCCAACCTAAACCAATTGGGCAATCCCAAATGGACAAATGCTTCTTTCATTTCCGGATTGAATGCAAAGTTGACCGCGCTCCACAACATGATCGCCACGATAATGCCCGTGGAAATCCAATAGATGATCTTATCCTTCTTCATAGGTCGTTATTTATTTTTTCAAAGTTTTTATATAGCCCACCAGTTCATGTATTTCCGTTTTGGAAAGACTCGTCTTAAACGACGGCATCGCGTTCTTGCCGTCGGCGATGATCGTTCGAAGCGCGACCGTGTCCAACGAAGTCAATTGCAGATTCGCTGCTCCGGCAATTCCGGCAGTGCCATCGCTGCCGTGACACACGGAACATTTGCTTTCGTAAAGCGCTTGACTGCCCTCGGTCGTCACTCCCTGCCTGACGCTGGTATCTGACGCGACCGGGGAAGACTGTCCCTCTGCCGCTTCCTTCTTCGCACAACTCCACGCGAGACACAGGGAAATCGCGACGACTACTCCGTTAATGATGCGTGACATCGGTAGCTCTCTAGTTGAACTTAAAGACACTCAATAGCAGAATGGCAAAAAACATGACGAGCTGCACCGCATGGAAGATCGATAGATTTCGTTTTATCTTTTTGATCTGCTGCGAAATGCCGGCCCCGGTCTCTTGCAGGATCTTCGATAGCTTCGATCCCTGCCCCCTGCGTATTAACAAACCGTTCAGGATGGTGAGCAGCACGATCGGGACTTTTACCCTCAGCCACACTTGCTCACCGAACACACCGTGTGTAAACGCCATCATCCCCACCGCCGTGATGATGATGAGCAACATGCCCACGCCCATCAGCACGGGAAATTTGGACATGGCCTGCCAAATCGCCTGGCCCTTAGGCGGATCCAGTTCGTATTGTCGCCAAAATTGATTGACCGATAAATAGTCGACTACCGTCGTACCGATAAAAAGAATGATCCCCGTGATGTGAAACAGGAGGAAAGCATGATAAAGGGTTTGTGTTGTCATGGATGTATAAATTAATATGCGATGTCTATGATGGATCGAAACGTGCGCGCGTCGTTGACAATGCCGAGCATGTAATGCGCGAGGTCTGCCCGGTTAATGCTAAAGGGTCGCGCGAGGTGCGTACCAACGGCCACCCTATACTGGGCGGTGAGGGGTTTGTCTTTCAACATGGGAGGCCGGATGATCGACCAATCGGCCGCGCTGGCCTGCACTGTCTTCTCCATAATGCGCAAGTCGGCATACGGATTTTTTAAAATTCGTTGCAAGACCTGCGTTGCGAGGAGCCGGATAAAAAATCCCATCTCCTTATAAGTATAGAGTGCGCCGGCCGAAAGACAGATGAGGCGCGTCACGTTTGCCTGGTGCATGGCAGCCAGAATGTTCTCCATCCCTTTCGAATAAACCGTTGTCGGCTTGACATCCCGGCCCACCCCGAGACAGGAAATGACCGCTGTTTTTCCCACCATTTCTTTTTCGAAACTGGAAAGCTGCAGCACATCACCTTTCACAATGGTCAAGGCATCGTGCCGGAGGGTGAACGCCGCGGGGTTGCGCACCACGGCCGTGACGGAAAATCCTTTTTCGAGCGCCTGGATCACCGCTTCCCTGCCCGAACCACCTGTGGCGCCGAAAATCAAAATGCTGTCCATAAAGGCTGTTTTTTATTCCGTTTTCGTTGTAAAACGCCTAAATGTACAACGGTTTCGTATGTTTACAATAGATTCGTATAAAATATTTTACATTTGCTACGAAACCGTATTAATTTCCTAATGGAAAAAACGATTGAATTGGTCAACCTCTGGGGGGCCTTTGCCACACAACACCCGGATGCGAGCATCGAGGATTTTTGCCGGCACCTGCTGATTCATAGACGGGAAAACGAAAATAAGGGTCCGTTACTAGGCGGGGTGGTGCCCATGCACACCGATGGGTTGCTCATGAAACTGATCGGCCGCATCCACAAGCTCCATGTTTTCTATGCCTCGGCCGCATTCGTCGGAACACCTCTGGGCCAATTGGAAGAGTTCGGACTCCTGGCGACGATCCAGCAACGCGGCAATCCAAAAAAATCGGAACTGATCTACAGCAACCTCCTGGAACTTTCGAGCGGAACAGACATGGTGAACCGTTTGAAATACAAGGGACTCATAAAAGAATTTGACGACAAAGACGACAAACGCTCCAAACGCATGTCGCTCACCCCGCTCGGGGAGAAGACCATGTCGACGTGCATTCATCGCGTGTTGAAGCTTGCCCGGATGATGTTGTATGAAATGACGGAAGATGATAAGCAGTTGTGTATTCAGCTCTTGAAACATGTCGAGATCAAATTCGCAGGGTTGATACAGAAACACAAAGGGGAAACGTTCGAGGATATTTATAAGGAGCTGGTGGCAGAACCGGACCAGAAAACAGAAAAGAAGAAGAAAAATTCTTAACTTTCTTGTGATCCCTCTCCGTCATGATCAATTATGTAGAAATACTTAAATCGGATCCCATCCATTTTAAGCAATTCTCCTGCAAAGAATTACTTTTCCTGAACTATGACTGCCCGGTAAAAGAGAAAAAAATAGCCAAATGGTCAGAGCACAATTATTTCTATTATGTGCTCTCCGGTCAGAAAGCATTGTGCACACCCAATCGCTCCTGGCTGCTGACAAAAGGAACGTTGTCGTTCATCAAACGGGGCGCCTGCCTGGTTGAGCAATTTTTTCGCGAACCGTTTTGCATCGTTGTTTTCATTATGCCGGATTCGTTTATCTCACGATTCATTCTCGAAAACAAAGATCAGGTACCCCCCGCGCGACAGCATCAAAAAGATGATGACCTGGTGCTTCCGGTAGAAACCGACGACGTGCTCCACAAATTCTATGAGTCCGTCCTGCCCTACTTCACCTCCAAAACGCCGCCTTCAGAGAAGTTGATCGAGCTCAAGTTCAACGAGCTGTTGTTGCACATCGTGAACAATCCCGACAACGCCGAGCTGATATCCTACATGCATTTGGTCGCCTCCCACAAAACCGGTACACTGGAGAAAGTGATGGAGGCGAACTATCCCTACAACCTCACGCTGGCGGAATATGCCACGCTGTGTAACCGGAGTCTGTCTTCCTTCAAACGCGATTTCGAGGCAACCTACAAGACCTCGCCCGGACGTTGGCTCTTGAATAAAAGATTGGAACATGCCCACCGGCTTTTGTCGGACGTGGACAAGACGCTGTTCGATGTTTTGTTGGAAAGTGGTTTTGAAAACCAGGCGCACTTCAGCAGTGCGTTCAAAGCGCGGTTCGGCCAGTCGCCGTTACAATACCGGAAAACGCTGGAGGCCACCGTGTCATGAACTTCTCAGCATAAAAGTTGGACTGCTAGCCAAAACCTCGCCAAGTCCCTCGCACTATCTTTATCCTATCAAAAAGAAAGGAATATGAAAAAGCTCATCCCCCAGAGCATGGCATTGCTCATGCTGTTTCTCATTTCCATTGGCGTTCCGGCAAAGGATACGTCTTCGGGAAAATTGCTTTCCGATTGGATCGGTGTTCATCTAAAGCTCGTGCGCACTACGCAAGGCGTCGCGCATGTGGCTTACTCCCGGCACTTCTCCTACACCGCGATTGCTTGCTATGAATCGGAGATCATCGGCGATAAGAAATACAGATCGCTGGCAGGCCAATTGCAAGGTCTGAACAGCTTGCCTTTGTTTACATCCCCGACTCAAGGCGAACCGGCAGCCAGTGTCAACGCGGCCTACGCGGCGATGCTTCGGCATTTCTATGGCAAAAATTCAAATGCCTACCTGATCGACTCCACCGAAGCGGCCAACATCGCATGGCTTCAACAATGCGGCGTGACAAAAGATGCGCTTTCCGCTTCCAGTGAATTTGGAAAAAGCGTGGCGCTCGCCATCATTCAGTGGTCGGAGACCGACGGTTCCGAAAAAGCCGACGCGCCCTATTCGCCGCCTGCAGGCGAAGGGCAATGGCAGCTCACGCCACCTTCTTTTAGCAAGGCTGCCATGCCCTACTGGGAAAACATGCGGAGCCTGGTGAGCGGAAGCGGCACAAATGTGTTCGCGAAAATGCCGCCCCAATACTCGCTCGATCCTAATTCCGATTATCAAAAAATGGTAAAGGAAGTATATGACGTCTCGCTTCATCTCTCGGAAGAGCAAAAGAACATTGCTTTGTTTTGGGATGATTCACCGGGAGAGCATTTAACGGTATTCGGTCATTGGTCGTCCATCGTGGCCCAACTCATCGACGCTAAAAAATTATCGCTGCTGTCGGGTGCCGAAGCCTATGTCAAGATGCATATCGCGCTGCAAGATGCAACGATGGTGGCTTGGCATGGAAAGTATCTGTACAACGTGTTGCGGCCGGTAAGCAATATTCAAAAGACGATGAAGGCCGGCTGGTTGCCCCTCATTGAAACGCCACCCCATCCCGAATTTCCCGCCGCACACGCCACCTTCTCTACGGCCGCAGCCACGGGATTGACGAGCGCCCTCGGTGAAGGTGTCGCGTTAACCGACAACACGTATGCCTACCTGGGAATGCCGGCAAGAAAATTCCCCTCCATTAAAGACGCCGCTAAAGAAGCGGGGCGCTCAAGGTTGTATGGAGGTATTCACTATAGTTTTTCGATAAACGAAGGATCGGCCATCGGGGAGCGCACGGCGTTGAATGCGTTGAAAAAATTGAAGTTTAAAAATTGACGACGGGTTACGTCATTCACCGTTCAGCTTGGAGAGAACGATCTTTATGATTGAAGTACCTCAAAGCCATGGCATACTTTAATTAATAGAAAGCCCGTGTTTTTTACTGCAACGGCAGGTGCCTTTTTCCGGGCCTGCCGTTTTCAATTTTTCACCCAGCAAGTACAAACACAGTTCTTGAAAGAATAGGATTTCTGCAGCCGACGCGTTATTTTGATGAGGTGATCAATAAGATTCTAAAAGTTGTCTTCTGTTTGCCGGCTATTGTTGTTCTGCTCGTCATCCTATTTTCAAACATCAATCTCTACTACACACCGGAGATAACGTTTGTTGCTCCCGATAGTGTCCGTGCCGATCTGCTCAAAGAACTCCGTGGACTGAAAAGCGCGTTGCATGACAACGCCGATATAAAAATGCAGCGCCTGTACCCAGAAGGTTATCTCTTCATGAACGCCATCTATGGATTGGCGTGGTGCAATTTCATGGAAGGATTGAGCAACGAATCCGAATACTTCGAAGAAGGCACGGTCGAACTTAAAAAAACGTGGGATAAAATTGATTCCGATCGGGGGCGTTCTCCCTTTAACGAGTCGCTCCCCTTGCGTTATGGCGCCTTCTACACCGGGTGGAGCACTTATTTCCTGGGTCGGAAATTATCACTTGAACATCCCACCAAAAGAAAGGAAAGTGAGGTTACCTATTTTAAACAACAATGCGACAGCATCGCAGCCGTTGTAAAGGAGAGGATTTATCCGGTCAGCTACTACGGAGGCGCATGGCCCGCCGATGCCATTTTATGTATAGCGTCCTTGTCGTGGCATGATAAACTTTTCGAGCCCCGATATGCCGAAGTGCGCAAAGCGTGGTTGGAGAAAGTAAAAAACAATCTCGATGTCCATGGACTGATCCCCCATTCGGTCAGTCCATTAAACGGAAAACCCGTTGAGAGTGCCCGCGGTTCATCGCAAGGGTTGATGCTGATCTTTCTGCGGGAAATTGATGCCTCCTTTGCTTCTGAACAGTTCGCCATCTTTCGATCCAACTTCCTCGATCGTACCCTGGGCCTTTCCGGCATTCGCGAATATCCAAAAGGCGAGTTTGGAATCGGCGATGTCGACTCAGGGCCCATGCTCTTTCAGGTCGGTTCTGCGGCGACGCTCGTCGGCATGCAAACGCTATGCCTCTATGGCGACGTCGAGAACAGTGTTCAGATGCGAGATGTCATCGAAGCCGTGGCTTTTCCATACGAACGAGATGACCGGAAATCCTACCTGTTCGGTCTCATGCCGATAGCCGATGCCTTTATAACCTGGAGTCACAGTGTCGAGCGCAGTCATGACAACGTTTCATCGTCATTTACAACTTTTCATGTCATAAGTGCTGCGGTATGCATTGCCCTTGGAGTATTTCTCTGGATCATATTGAGACCAAAAAAACCAACGTCAGATGTGTTGCATGTCCCGTGGTAATTGTTCAAGGCCTATCCTTGCCGCAATACTGGACCGTTAGACGGACATTAATCCAACGCACAAAAGATCTTCTTCATCGCCGAATCTCGTTTTTTATAATTCGGACCTGCAACTTTGAAATGACTGTCGAGCACAACCAGGTTTTTTATCTTGGCAACGTCAAATAGCTTCTCCTCTTGCGGATCGTTCACCTGGTAGGCGCGTAGTAGCGCCGTACCTTTTGTTCCCACACCATAGCATTGCGGTTCGGCGGTTCTCAACTTGCCGTTATACTCAAATTGAATCTGTAGTTTCTTTTTGATCGCTTTACAAATCAAAATGCCGGTCAACGAATCTCCTTCCACGGCTTCCATCTTCTGATAGCCTTTGGCCAAATCAAAGTTCATTTGTGCCTGCAACCAAAACTCGGGAGTGGTGCCCAGCAATTTGCTGAGTTTGAAGGCCATCTCAACCGAAACGGCATACTCTCCTTTTATAACGGCGTATAAATTTTTTCGTGCGATGCCCAGGGCGCCCGCCACTTCGGTGATTGTGAGTCGATGAGGTTTGATGTAAAGCTCTTCGAGGATCTGACCGGGGTGACTGGGGCTGTGCATGCGTGGCATAGAGGTTACTTTTGGTCCTGGCGATAATTAAGCTCCCGTATCTCTCCTTTAACAAACCGGAACGAAAATGTTCCCATGCCATGGACCGTCAGACGGCAACTGTCGTTACTTTCTTCCAGAACACTGACCTGTGCAATAGAAAGATCGCGCAGATCTTTGGCGGCATGTATCACGGAAAGCCACAGCAATAAATAGTCTTTCAGCTCGCGCGACAAGCCGCGGGCCGTTCCTTTCTCAAAGAGACTTTTTAAAACGCTATGACGAATAGATACGATCATCAACAACCCAAAACGTATTTTCTGCGTTAGGGGTGACAAAAGTAAAAAAATATTTGTAACCTGCGGGGTAACATAAAGAGAACTTGCTATCTTTGCATCACATTAAGAAAATGAAAATGAAACCGAGTATCCATCTGAATAACCGCCACACCAGCTCGCAAAGCATATGTTTTGCAGGGAGAGGAGCTTATGGCGCATGCCCGGGTCGAAGTATTTATATCTAGCATTAGATTTATTCTAAATACGAAGCCCCGGGTCTACAGCCTGGGGCTTTTTCTTTGCTCAAATCTTAATCGGACACATAGCTCAGCCGGTAGAGCAGGGCGCTGTTAACGCCCAGGTCGATGGATCGTGCCCATCTGTGTCCTCCTATGTTAAAAAAAACGAGGTGTATCGACTCACGCTTATACCGTGTTGAAATCGTAGTCTGGTTACACGTTGGTTCAAATCCAGCCACCTCGACGGGAATGAAGTAAGATCATAAATAAAGCAATATGGAAACTGACAAGACGATCGGAGAGAAAAAATTTCCGGCCAAAGCATTAAGGTGATGCTCCTGCCTTT
Organism: Chryseolinea soli; assembly: GCF_003589925.1. Taxonomy (NCBI): domain Bacteria; kingdom Pseudomonadati; phylum Bacteroidota; class Cytophagia; order Cytophagales; family Fulvivirgaceae; genus Chryseolinea; species Chryseolinea soli. The sequence continues at coordinate 1,708,183 of NZ_CP032382.1, forward strand.
TAAGCAGGAGAACACGGATCGTTACCGTGTGGCCGGACAAGAATGAGTATTCATCAGTCATCGCAAAATCACGGTGAATGATCGAAGTATTTTGTTTAACAATTAAGGAAAGAATTTTTTTACACGTTTTAATATGAAAGAGTACCACAAGATCCAGACCGTATTTTTACGGTCCCCGGAAAGCAATTTTAAGACCCTCATGGAAGGTCACTGGGCATTGCCGGAGTTTGAAATTTTAAAGGACATTCCATGGATCTGGACTGAAAAAATTGACGGAACGAATATTCGTATCCAGTGGAATGGCCGGGAAGTCCGTTTCGGTGGAAAAACTGACGACGCCCAAATCCCTACGTTTCTGCTGAATGTTTTGCAAGACAAATTTACAGCAGACCGGATGAAGGCCGTTTTTACTGACGCCACCGAAGTGTGTTTGTACGGCGAGGGTTACGGTGCCAAAATTCAAAAAGGTTCCCATTACCTGCCCGATCGAACGGATTTCATTTTGTTCGACTGCAAAGTTGACAACTGGTGGTTAGCCCGTCCAAACCTGGAAGATATCGCGAACAAACTTTCCATTGGCATTGTTCCGATTATGGGTATGGGCACGCTGCCGCAAGCTGTTGAATTGGTAAAGAAGGGCTACAAATCCACGATCGCACATAATAAAAATTATGACGCCGAGGGATTAATTATGAAACCCGCCGTTGAATTGTTCAACCGGCAAGGTCAACGGATAGTCTCCAAAATTAAATTCAGAGACTTCATCCGTTAAGAAGTCAGTGTCCCAGGTATAAATGGTTATTGTACTGGGGACATTGTTCTCTGGAGATTAAGCTAACTAAGTAGAAGCATCCCGCCGAAAACGGGAGGGACTGGAGCGTTACCAGAAATCTCCACATAGGGCAAGTCGGAAGGATGGGAGGTATATTCTCCTGTCCCACGTCAGTGCCGGTGGCGCGATAGCATAGTCGCCGAAAAATGCGTTCCGGGTTTCCCGGAAAGATCGAGGTTAAAGCCCTCCGCGCCACAACACATTGTGAAACAAATAAAAAAATCATGACGAATCACGTTCTACACAACATCAACGGCGAGGTTATCGCCGAGCTCCAGGCCAACGGCACCGCCATCCGCGACGCCCAGCAGTTCCTGGAAATCATGATGAATCTCCCCGCCGATAAGATTGTCATTCACAAGGCGTGTTTAGATGAATCATTTTTCGATCTGCGTAGCGGCCTTGCCGGCGAAGTGTTGCAAAAAGTGGCGAACTATTCCAGGCAACTGGGAATCGTCGGTGATTTTTCTGTTTATGAAAGTAAGAGTTTGCGCGATTTTATTTACGAGAGTAACAAGTCAAACACCGTGGCCTTTGTGAGTACACTCGATGCTGCGTTGAAAAAACTGAGTGCTTGAAAAAAATATTCAAAAAGTGTTACCTAATGGGTAACAAATAAAAAATTACATCGTATATTTGAGTCATGAATAAGAGAAACGTACATAGTTCCTATCGCCGACCCCAACCGCTAACAACCCGGGAGGCCGGACTATGTATGCCTGATCAATGATGTAACATCGCGTTGTGTAAGACCATACAAGCCTCCCTGATCAGGAGGCTTTTTGTTTTTATAGGTAATATTTATAGGGTAATAGAGGAGTCGGTCGTCCTCGCTTGCTTTGGACGCAAGAGATCCCTGGTTCGAATCCGGGTTACCCTACGTGGTCGCCGTAGCTTTAGCGAAGGCGGGCGGCGCTCGCCGAAACTTTAGCGAAGGCGAGCATTGCTCACAAAGCTCTCAACGCTGGCGAGTACCACTCACCACGCTCGTTTGATGATGAGCAAAAAAGTATTTCGGAGAGTAGTCCGTAAGTGGGAGCGGGCCGCTCTGTAAAAGCGGTGCTTTTAGCCTTGGGTGTTCGATTCGCCCCTCTCCGACTTGCCCGCCGTAGCTTTAGCGAAGGCGGGCGGCGCTCGCCGAAGCTTTAGCGAAGGCAAGCTTACTCATCGAACCATCAGCGAAGGCGAGCTTGCCTGAACTCGAGCGTGAGATTGTTTGCAGATGTCGGTCTGACCGTTCTGTGAGATAGTACGTTCTGGAGCGTTGATTTCTTCACGCATTTCATAGCTCCGCTCCCGGGCCGCGGGGGCCCCGCATGTTCCCATCCGGGCTTAACCCTATCCGCACATGCCCATGCCAGGCCGAAGATAGGCTTAGGCCCGGATGGGAACATGCTGGAGTTGGTGTGGGTGCGAAGTGTGGGTGTGGCTCGTACCATTCCGTTCGCCTCCGACTCATCGTGATGTGATGAGCAACCCGCCTTCGCTAAAGCTTCGGCGGGTGATATACATGGTGATGTAACGCAAACTGGTTTCGCGGCGGGATTGTGGATCCCGTGTTTATGAGTTCGAGCCTCATGCATCACCCTTATTATAATTGCCCTGTCGTCTAACGGATCAGGACACGAGGCTACGAACCTCGAAGTGCAAGTTCGATTCTTGCCAGGGCAACACCTTCGCTAAAGCTTCGGCGAGCGAGGCAGGCAGACATTGGTTCGCTGCACTGTCCTGCTAAGACAGGTCCCGGGCTATGGGATGAAGGTTCGATTCCTTCGCTCTCCGCTTAAGTCTTTGAGTAATTATACATGGAGGGTACCCGGCCGGATGAGGAGCTTGTCTTGAAAACAAGTAGCGGTTAACCCCGTTGTGAGTTCGAGTCTCACACCCTCTACTCCCGCCGTAGCTTTAGCGAAGGCGAGCTCGCCCGTCGAAGAAGACTTACCCATCGAAACTTTAGCAAGGCGAGTTCAATCGTCGAACTTATTCAAAGCCGACTTATTCATATTTCAAACTATCCGAAGGATTCGCGCGACTGGCCCTCAGGGACTGCCAGCCCACGGGCATCAGCGTCATCATCAAAGTTATCCCACCGGCGATGGCAAATACAATCCAGGGTATTTCAATGTGATTGGTGTACCGCTCCAAAAACAATTGCATGATGTACCATGCTATCGGAGCCGCCACCCCAAACGCGACCGTTACCAACACCAGAAAATTTCCGGAGAGCAACAACAGTATACTCGAAACGCTTGCCCCCAGCACTTTACGGATGCCAATCTCCTTCGTGCGGCGCGTGCACACGAACGAGACCAATCCATATAATCCCAGGCAACCGATGAAGATGCCTACGCCGGCAAAGGCGGTGAGCATGTGTGAGAATTTGTTCTCGTCGTCATAGAATGTGCGCAACTCGGTGTCCAGAAATGTGTACTGGAAATAGTTGTCGGGAAATTCCTGTGTCCAGTATTTACCGATGAGGGCGATAGCTTCTTGTGCCGCCGACGGGTCGATGCGGACGCTGGCGAGAGAAAAATGGTTCTTGCGAAAAGAATAAAGATGCGGAACGATGCCTGACTTCAGGCTTTGCGAATGATAGTTCTTTACGACACCGATCACGGTCCGTGGCACAGCATTGTCGCCCTCCGAGAGCTTGGTCCCGATAGCCTCATCCGGCGTAGCAAAGCCCAAGGCCGCGGCGGCCTGTTCATTGATCATGACCACAGGGTTTGTCTTGGAGGTATCGTTCGCCTGAAACATGCGGCCGGCCAACAGCGGGATCTTGTAGAACCGGAAATAGCTGGTGTCTACAAATTGCAACCGGAAGGTAGCCGCGCCGTTGGCTAAACCCGGATGCTTGATGGTCCACCACCACCAGTTGCGCGTGCTCGAGGGTGACGTGAGTCCGAAGGTCACGTCCTGGATCACGGGGTGTTTCAACAGTTGCTGCCGCAGGTGTTCGCGTTTCACTTCGTCGCCGCCATCGGGCATGTCGATGGTGATTACCGATTTCGTATCAAAACCCAAATCCTGTGTGTGGAAATACTGCATTTGCTTCAAGGCGATCAGCATGCAGATCACCATCACCTGGGCAATACCAAATTGAAAGACCACCAGGGCCTGGCGCAAAGAAATGCCCCGGGCCGAAAGCGCTGCCAGCTTATTGCGCATGACGCTCATTGGCTGGAAGCCTGACAAAATCAGTGCCGGGTAAAATCCGGAGGCAAATGTTACGGCAAGTCCCGTGATCAACAAAAAAACAAACGTGTTGCCGTTCCACACCGGTGACCCAGCGATGTGCGTGTTTAAAAGATAATCCATGCGCCCCACCAACAATGTCGCCATTCCACCCGCGATCACCTCCGCCATCAACACAATGACGGCGGTCTCGACAAAGAACTGACACACCAGCGCCGCGCGACTACTCCCCAGGATCTTGCGAACGGCAATCTCGCGGCTGCGCTGCACAGATTGCACGGTGGCGAGGTTCACAAAATTGATGCAGGCAATGACCAACACAAAAAGCCCGATGTAGAAAAGTGTATCGGGTAGCCAGTGCGGCATGATGTAATTATACGTATCGTTGTCCTCATTGAAGTGCATCTCCGAAAAAGGCAGGAGTTTGAAATAGGTATACTGCCCGTTTTCTTTGTGGAGTTCAGCTTGCTTTTTTAATTGCGCCTCTACACTCGCAGGGTCCACGCCTGCTTTCAACATGACATAACCGTGATGACTGGAGTCGCCGCCGCCCCAGTTGTTTTCATCCGATTGCCACCCCGCATAAAGGGACAGGGTCTTATAGGAGGTAATAAATTGAAATTGGAATTCCGAATTGGCGGGTGCTTTTTGAATGATGCCCGTAACCGTAAGATCGTACGCATTGTCGTAGCGCACCGTTTTTCCCATGGCGCCCTCGGGAAACAACCGGCGGGCCGTTGGCTCATCCAAAACCAACTGGTAAGGCTGGGACAGGGATTTGTCCGGCGATCCAGCGATCCATTTTATGTCCAGCGTTTTCATGAATTCCGGCGTGACATAGAAGCTGTGTTCCTGTTGCAGGTTCTCATTCCTTACCTTGATCACGTTTGGATTCCAAAACAACGCCGCCGACGCACTCTCCACCCCACTGTTTTCTCTCAAAAACTTTATCACGGCACCGGGCACATGCGAGGTGGGCTCATTGAATTTATCATAACTCATGACCTGGTACATTCGCTCCGCGCCCGGATATTGCCGGTCGAAGCTATTCTCGAAGCGGACCACCCAATACATCATCAGAAAGGTGGCAAGCCCCAGGGCGAGACCCGCAATGTTCAGGGCGGCATACGTACGGTTGCGCAGCGTGTTCCGCCAGGCCACGATAATAAAGTTCTTCAGCATAGCGCGTTGGATAAAAGGTGAAGCGAAGGTGTTTCTTAAAATAATACCTGGTCTGAAAAATCGAATGGCTTGACGTGCAAATCGCCGCCGTGCCTTCCGCACACCCACCACCTCAACGTCTGCGTCGAATGCCTCCAGCAAGTCGCCTTCGATGCCCTCGTACAATTGCGAGGGGCAGAACCACTTCAAAAAACGAAGGGCCAGGCGCGGCGGATCGATTTTTTGGGACATAGCCTACCGCCCCGCGAATTTAAGTTGAGGAATAAGCTTCCAAAGATCGGTGCGCATCTCCTTGATGGCGCGCAACATGGCCAGGCCCGCATTGGTGATGGTGAAAATGCGCTTGCGTCTTCCACCACGGGCGTTGGTGGCACCGCCCATCTTCGATTTGATGAGGCCTTTATCCTCAAGGCGATAGAGCGTGACGTGAACGGCACTTAGCAGCACCTCGCGGCCGGCGCGTTCCTTTATTTCGCCGACAATCGCGTTGCCGTATGCTTCCTCCTGCAGAATGCCCACCATGGTCAGCACCAGTTCCTCAAATTCGCCCAGGTATTCTTTCCCCATTTGTATGTATTTTGTTAAAGTAATATACGGCTTGTCTTTCTATTTGTTAGCATTTTGCTAAAGATATTTTTTTAAGTTCATCAAAAATTGCAAGCGCGGCGCAGCCAAACCCGGTCCGTTCTCTGAAAAGTGCAGGTTTTACAAATTCAGTAGAGGATTTCACTTTATTTAAATGAACCTGTCCGGATTTCGAGACCCTCGTTGTCTTTAGGACATGAAGCCATTTATCTCGTTCCGGCTTTACGGATTTTGAATTACTTTATAACTTACATAACACAATTTATGACTATGGAAAAATTCATGCTGATCATTCGCGAAGACCTGAAACGCATCGGTGCGCTGACCGACGAGGAGCGCTTCTCCAATATGCCTGAGCAAATGGAGTGGATCAAGTCTATCGCCGAGTCGGGCAACTATGTCACGGGAGAACCGCTGGAAATTCGGGGGCGTTATGTGAGCAAGAACGAAGTGCTGTCGGACGGACCGTTCATTGAAGCGAAGGAAGGCATTGCCGGCTACGACATGATCATGGCCGAGAACATCGATCAGGCCGTTGCCATCGCGCAGATGTGTCCCTTGGTGATGAAGGGCGTGGCCGTTATTGAGGTGAGACCCGTGAGCATGCTCGACACGCTTTCGTAGCCTTAGCAACGCAATTCACAAAGACAAGAACAACCGATGGCCAGCATAGAGCAAGCCGTAGACAAACTTTACAAAGATCATTTTGGAAAAATGGTCGGCGTCTTGCTCTATGCCTCGCGCGACATCGACCCCGAAACGGCCGAAGATCTTGTCCAGGATTCCTTTTCCGCGGCACTCACCGATTGGAAAAGCAACGGCATACCTCTCAATCCCGCGGGGTGGATCTACAAAGTGTGCCGCAACAAGGCGCTCAACAAAATCAAAAAAGAAAAACGCACGGAGGGCCTCAACGAAAATACATTCCAGGAATCCGTAGAGATCCGTTTTTCCGAATCCGCTTTGGACGATCAACAGTTGAAACTATTATTTGCCTGCGCTCATCCCGATCTATCACCCAAAGTGCAGGTGGTGATCACGTTAAAATATGTTGTCAACCTGAAAGTAGACGCCATCGCCGGTGTGTTGGGCATGACGGTGGACGGCGTGGATAAATTGTTGCTCCGGGCACGGCAAAAGATCAGGGACGAAAAGATCCTGCTGGAGGAGCCTCCACCCGCGGCCCTGCGACCGCGATTGCCCATCGTCCACAAGATCATCTATCTCATCTTTAATGAAGGATACAAGTCGTTCCGCGGCACGGAAATTATACGCGAAGAACTATGCGAAGAAGCGCTGTTGCTGAACAAAGCCCTCATGGACGCCCACCTGGGCAACAAACACACCGCAGCACTTCACGCCCTCATGTTGTTCAACAGTGCCCGCTTCAAATCCCGCTTCGGTCTTTCTGGCGAGTTGCTGAACCTTGAAGAGCAGGATCGCTCGCTTTGGGACAAAGCCTTGATCCAATTGGGCAACGACTTTCTTCATACGTCAAAAGGCGAGGAGATCACTTCCTTTCACCTGGAAGCCTCCATAGCATTCCTGCACTGCAGAGCCCATTCGTTTGCCGACACCGACTGGACTACGATCACACAATTGTATGCGCGGTTGCTCAAAGAGCATCCCAACCCTTTTGTGGAGCTGAACTATGCCATCGCGCTTTTTTATTCCGGGCAAAGGCTGAAGGCGTTTCAAATCTTGCATGCACTGGAGCGTCAACCCATTCTAAATCAATACTACTTATTGAACGCGGCGCTTGGAAAACTACATCACCTCGAAGGTCAAGACGATCTGGCGACGCAATACTTAAAGAAGGCCCATGAACAAACGGGGGTTGCAAAAGAGCGGGAACTTATTCAGAAGATGATACTCGAAATCGAGACCGGCGAGTCATAATAGCGCATCCTCGACACGGTAACCTATGAGGTGAATTCGCTTCTGATTTTCACCAGTAATTCTTCGCAAAGTTCACCGTCGGGAGTCTCGGGTAAATCAGAATGCTTAAACAGTTCGTCCACCATTTGCATTTTCTCATCGGCCTGCTGCAACAGATCATCATACGCAAACTCCCCGGCGCGGATGCGCAAGAGCCATTCCCGGTCGGGGCGCCTCACGTTCACCATATTGAAGCGGGCGATTTCTTCCGCCATATTCAACAAGCGAAAAACATGCATCATGTTCTTGGCGTCATAGTTCTTTCCATGCTCAACGGTATTTTCATAGCGCGCTTCATTTCTCTGGTCCACCCATTCCCAATATTGTTTGTATTCTTTACAATACACGGTGTAGCCGTCCTTATTAAAGTATAGCGTCGCAGCAGGAGTGAGGCCCTCGGGAACCGAGCTCAGCGACACCTCATCGGATCGTTCGCTGGAACAGATTCCACGGAAAGGCTGCGTGGGCGACGGCCCGAACAACGCATAGATGTCACGCATATGGTTTATACTTACCAGGCCACACTCTTCTTGCCGATAGTGCATGTTACTTAACCATTCGCTTGCCGGGACCGAGCCTTGCCCTTGAACAACATAACAGAAATCCAAAACCGTCTTTCGTTTCTTGTCCAACGGATTCAGTATCTTTTTATTCAGACCCCTCGCTTTCTTGATTTGAGCATACGCATATTGCCCAAAGGTTTGATTGCAAAGCCGGGATAAAAAAAATTCCGGCCGGATCAAATCCATGCTGGGATGACGGTAAAGAATGCAATCCGCCGGAGTGTTTAAAAGCTCCAGGATATTGGGATTATTTTTTAACAACAGGTCGACGAACTTCCAGATCTCATAGTACATCTCATCATTTGTGGCGTTATTGATCTGATCGGTATACGTCAATCCATAAAATTCTTCCTTGGGCAAGACAAACACGCCTTTTATATCGGTGTCGGAATGTGGCAAGGCCAGGCCATAGGCCTGGCTACCACTGATGCACTTGAACAAAATGCTGGAAGAATCTTTCTGTAATTCTTGTAACGTCATACGATGTACTTTCTGAATATGCGATTTAACGGTTCATCATCCACCGCAACGCCAGTTTCCGAAACTGCCCTTTTGCAGATCGCCATTTGCTCGCGGATATAATCATTAACCGATGCCAGGCTTGCGATGGAACTCTTCTCGTCGCCCACGGCCTTCTGTCTCAGAAGATCATCCACCGTTTCATTCAAGTCCGCTCTCATGATCGCCCGGAGTTTATCAAATTCCATCGGCGGCACTTCCGAGTGGTTAACGATCCATTGACAGGCCAGGAGCGTGCGCAACGCATAGCAGTATTTCTTCAGCCTGACGGTATCTCCCGAAAGATCGCTTTCAAAAATACCAAGCGTCATGCTAAGATAGTGATGCATGGCGGCACGGGGTGAGAAGTAGCGTGGCATAAGTGCCCTCATCTCGCCGACAAAACCGGGATCCGCCTCATAAACCACCGGCGACTGCAACCACTCATAAAGTGGGGCGTTTGATTTCCGGAAAAGACGGAGCGCTTTTCTCAGTTCCCATCCGCTGATATCCAGCACTTCATTTACCGGGAGCTCAACCACATCGCGTTGATCATTCAGCGACAAATAAAAGTCAGCTTTGTGAACATAGATGAACCGCACGTCAAAATCGCTGTCGGCAGAGGCAAATCCCCAGGCGCGGCTTCCGGATTCACAGGCAAAGAGGATCCGAATATCGAATTCCCGTTCCAGGGCCCGCAGTTTTTCTTGAATGATAGCTTTCATGGTTGTTTTTGTTGTCCAGACAAAGCTATGATACAAGTGCGCAGTCTTTCTGCGTAGTTGCTGTCTAGGTGTCTTTTATTTTCGAATGGCTGCTGTTTTGTCAAGTGACCACTATCCCTGCGAATCCTGGATACGAGGACTACTCAATTTCGATGTCGTATTTCGCCAGCAACCCCATCAACCCTTCTCTGCTGAACTTGGCTTTCTTGATTTTATTCTTCTCCGGATCAAAGGCAAAATTATAGGCGGTGCGAAAGTCAGTCTTTTCCAGGATCGTATTCTCGAAAGTAGCTCCCATCAGATCGCAGTTTTCAAACGTCGCGCCGCTGAGATCAGCATTGGCAAAATCGACTTCCTGGAGGCTGCAGTTCTTTATGATCTTCTTTTTGAGCGAGAGCTTATAGAAAGTAGACAGGTTAAGAATACAATCCTCAAAATCAACCGAGAAAAGGAAAGCGTTACAGTTGTCAAAATGCAGTCCCAGCAGTTTGCATTGCTTGAAGCGGACGCCTTGCATGGAGGTTTGATAGAGTTTGGTGGTACTGAGGTTACAATCCAGGAACTCGCAGTCGGAGAATTTTATGTTGGAAAGATCGGCGTTGATGAAAGTACATTGCTTGAACTGGCAATTTTCATATTCGGTGTTTGGCAGTTTGGTTTCGCTGAAGTTTATCCTGTCAATTACTTCCTCCCAGTTGCGTTTCTTTTCCATGGTGTGTTAAAATAGAGTCTTTATTCTCGTTGTTAAAGATAGTTCTTACATGCATACGTTGCGATGTTTCGCTTGCGGTTTTGCAATGGCGTTGCGTGTGCGTCACTACCGCAATACCGCAAATACGCAACGTGGATGCAAGAACGGCCGTTGCGATGAAATTTCAATATCTGTAGATACAATTATGAGAAAGGCCCAACGCAACGGCCTGTACCGTTTGCGTTGCGTGCGATGTTTGCGATAATATTATATATGTATTTCACCGATATCTTACAAGACGTACTGTAAATATATATTTGATTGAAACACCCCAACATTCCTAAAAGCGCCTCGTTAATTCTCTCACAAAACAACAAAACTAAAATGACAAGCGCTCCTCCTGCTAAGTCTTAAAGCCTGCACCAGGCAACTCTCTCCTGCTGCAGCACCTCTGACTGCGGCACACATTCACCCACTATTTAGTACACAGATCTGAGAATTTACCCAGCCATGCCGTGGCAGTGTCTTCTCGTGATCGGAAAAAAAATTAAAACAAAACAATGACAAGCGCACCGCCTGCCAAATTATAAGCCTGCACAGGCAATCACAACAGTTGCTCCAGTTCCTTCGACTGCAGCTCAGCGTCTCGCTTTCGTTCAAAAATTTTGAGTGGCCTCCATCACTGGCAATGGCGTTGCCGTGTGTGCCCCTCTCTTTTCGAACGAAAGCCGTCCAAGACTTTTTCGATTCTCTTTTCACTTAACCAAACAACTATGGCTAATCTTTTAAAGAAAGCTATGGGCCTCTTCGTGGAATTCGATGAAGGTCCTGATGATCAACGCGCGCCGCGCAACGATTCTTCGCCAACGCCACCCCCACGCGCCACCGCACGGGCGGTGCTGAATGCAGAAGAACTCGACAAGTTCGGGAAGCACTTCGAGAAGTTGTTCGACCAGCAAAATTTGCCGGGACCGGACTACTACGAATTCATGAAAATGATGGAAACACTCGAAGCGCACATCAAGGATGAGAAAGCGCGGATCTCTGCCACGTTCGCGGCCCTCGCCATTCAAGGCTTGACAAAAGAAAAACTTGTCGAGACCGCGAAGACCTACCAGGAGATCATCCGTCACGACCAGGCGCAATTTGAGAAGACGGCGTCGGAAAAACGCGATAAGGAGATCGGTCAGAAGCTAAAAGATGTGCAAGGCTTGGAGGAAAACACTGCCCGCCATGCCGAGACCATCCAAAAGCTGACCAAAGAGATCTCGGATTCTCAACAGGCGATGGAAAAACTAAAGCAAACCATTGCCGAAGAGGAGGGCAAGCTGAACCGGAACAAGCAAGGCTACTTGACGGCCTGCGAAGCCATGTTCGGAAAGATTGCGGACGACATAACCAAAATTCAAACAAACCTATAAACTATGGAAACACAAATTTTTCCTGCAGATGCACAACAATTGAAATCGTATTGGAAGCGACCCGGTGGAAAATTCGGTACGCTGGCCGGGCTGGGTATTCTCGGCGCCATCGGATACTACGTGCTGCCGATCCTCACCGCCGTGGTGTGGAACACTTTCAACTTCGGTGTGGCACTGGCCTGTCTGGGCGTATTTCTCTACTGCATAACGCATCGCAAGCTTCGCATGAGCCTCTTTTATCTCTATGAGATCCTCATGAAGAAACTGGTGGGCGTGGTGATCGAGCTCGACCCCTTCATCATTGCAGAAGACTACATCAGCGACATGCAGGAAGAGCGCGAAAAGCTCTACAAGCAAGCCACCGACGTGGACGCGCAAAAGGAGAAGATCCATGCCAAGATGCGCGAAAAGGAAGGTGAGATCAACAAGCTGATGACCAAAGCGCAAGTGGCCAAGGAACGGGGCATGATGCCCGAACTGGGCAACGCGACGCGACAGATCGGCCGCTTAAAAGAGTATGTCCAACAACTCTCGCCCATCTTCGAAAATCTGTCGCGCATTGGTGACTACCTCACCAAGGTGCATAAGAACAGTGCTTATCTCATCGAGGATGCGAAGAACGAATTGGAGGTGAAGAAGGATCTGTACAAATCGGTCACCTCCGGCAATCGTGCGCTGACCTCAGCGCTGAAGATCTTCAAAGGCGACCCGGAGAAGAAAATGATGGTGGAGCAGTCGATGGAATTTTTGAAGGAAGACATTGCCGGGAAACTGGCCAACATGAAAAAGGCCATCAGCTACTCGTCGGACTTCATGAAGTCGATCGACCTCGACAACGCTACCTACGAAAAGGAGGGCTTGAAGATGCTGGACAAATTCAATCCCGACAGCGAGTTCAAACTGGCCGTGTCTTCGCGACAGTCGACCGGCACGAGTGGTAGCGACTATGGTGACCTTTTAAAATAAAACAACGCAAACAATTTTCTAAACCAAACAACAAATTAGTATGTCAGTAAAAGTTAAAACATCCGGAAAAGTAGTCATGATCGTGCTCGTGCTGGCCGTCATTTTCGTCGGCAAAGTAGGGTGGTGGGATAAACGCCCACGCGAAGCCAAGCAATCACAAGAAATCGGCCGTGTGGCCTTGCCTGACGCGCCCGAAGCGTCGCTGGCCGGTCAGGCCATGATGTTGCCCCTGCCCGCACCGAAGGAGTCCGTGAACGGTGGTACCAAGATCGTGTGGAAGATCATGGCGTGGAACTCGCAGTTCCCGCTCATGTATGCCAACGGTGGCGCGGTGACCACGCAAGGTTCCTTGCTGGACAAAGCGAAACTTCAGGTCGATATCTCGCGTCAGGACGACTGTTTCAAGTCGCTGGCCGACATCGTGAAGTTTGCGCAGGACTATAAGGACCATCCCAACTCCACACCCGGTGTGTTCGCGTCCTTCATGGGCGACGGTATGCCGGCCTTCTTTGCCTCGTTGTCGAAGGAGCTGGAGCCGCTGGGTCCCGAGTACCAGCCCATCGCTTTCTATGCCATGGGTAAATCATACGGCGAAGACCAATTGATGGGTCCTGCCGATTGGAAGAAGAATCCTTCTTCGGCCTTGGGTAAAACAGTAGCCTGCGTGCTGCGCGACGGTGACATGAACATCTTGTTGAAATGGGCTGGCGACAACAACCTGCGGGTGAACCCCGACGAGACGACGTTCGACAAGAACGCCATCAACCTGATCGCTGCTGCCGACTTCCTGGATGCCGGTAACAAATATATCTCCGGCTACAAAGAGAAGCGCAAGATCGTGGAAAATGGCCAGAAGCTTAGTGAAGAAGTCACTGTCGGTGTGGATGCCGTGGCTACCTGGACGCCTTGCGACGTGAACATCGCGCAAAAGAAAGGTGGTCTGGTGACCATTGCCAACACAAAACAGTATGCGTCGCAGATGCCCAACATCACGATCACGATCAAGAAGTTTGCGTATGACCACCGCACCGACATCGAGAACCTGATCATGGCGCTTAGCCAGGCGGGCGACCAGGTGAGATCGTTCAAAGAAGCCAAGGCGTTTGCCGCTAGCGTATCGGCCAAAGTGTATAACGAGCAAAGCGGCGACTACTGGCTGAAGTATTATAACGGCGTAACCGAAAACGACATGCAAGGCGTGCCTGTATCGCTCGGTGGTTCGATGGCCTTCAACTTGCAGGATGCCGCCAACATGTTTGGTCTGGGCAAAGATGGTATCGACCGCTATAAGATCGTGTATACTACCTTCGGCGATATTTTGTCGAAGATGTACCCGGAGTATATGGCGACTTACCCGCAGTATAGTGCAGTGGTAGATAAATCGTTCCTCGTGTCGGTGATCGCCAACCACGGCGAGCTGATGGAAGGTAAGGCCTTGCAAGTGGCGTACTCGAACGAGATCACGAGCGAAGTTTCTTCGAAGTCGTACCAGATCCAGTTTGAAACCGGTAGCGCGCTGATCAAACCCGAGTCGTATAAGCTGCTGGACGAGATCCTGCAAAGCTCGGTGGTCGCCGAAGGTTTGAAGGTAGGTGTGTATGGCCATACCGACAACGTAGGTGGTGCACAATCGAACCAGGCGCTTTCGGAAGAGCGTGCCAATTCGGTGAAGAGCTACCTGTTGAGCAAAGGTCTTTCGTCTCAGCGTATTGAGGCAAAAGGTTTTGGTCCATCCAATCCCATCGCCGACAACGCTACGGCTGCGGGTCGTGCCAAGAACCGACGTGTACAAATTGTTTTAGGTGAATAACAAAATGTCAATGGATATCATCAAAAGTGTGTTTCGTCCATTGACCCAGATCAAGGGCCGCACTTCCATAACGCTTGTCGTTGTGGAAGCGCTGGCGGCCCTGCTGGCCTGGGAGATCTTCGGACAACATGGACTGATCCCCACGCCTTCCAAAATCATGGTAGCCGTCGGGCGGATCGTTACCTCGGCCTATTTTACCGACAACCTGTTCAGCAGTCTTTCGCTCACATTGTCGGGGATGGGCATTTCAATTGTCCTGGCGCTGGTGGTGAGCTATCTGTCGCTGATCCCGGTGTTCGCGCCGGTGACGCGCTTCATCGTGAAGTGCCGCTACCTGACCTTGACCGGATTGATCTTTCTGTTCACACTGCTCACACAGGATGGTCACCAATTGAAGCTCAGCCTGCTCATCTTTGGGATCGTTCCATTCTTTGTGACGTCGCTGTTGTCGATCATCGACGGCATCAACACACAGGAATACGATCTCTGCAAGACGCTGCGGATGAACAATTGGCAAACGCTGCTGGAGGTGGTGATCGTGGGCCGGTTGGACCAGGTGTTTGAAGTGATGCGCCAGAACTTCGCCATTGCCTGGATGATGATCACCATGGTGGAAGGCCTCAGCATGTCGGAGGGAGGCTTGGGCACTATGCTCATCAAGTCGAACAAGTACATCGACCTGAGCACGGTGTTTGCCATCCTGGTCATCATTTTCGGGTTGGGTATTTTCTTTGACTACTTGTTGAAGCAAATGCGCTACTGGCTTTTTCCGTATACTAAAATCGAAAAACGATCATGAACTATACAAAGAATGAAGTGCTGCTCGACGTGAAGGATGTGAGCTTACGCTACGACAAGCCCATTCTCCGCGACATCAATTTCACGATCCGCAACATTGTGCGACCAGGCCTGGACCAGGGCCAGGTGATCTCGCTCATCGGACGAAGTGGAGTGGGCAAGACGCAGTTGTTCAGAGTTCTCGCTGGCTTGATTCAACCCGATACAGGGACGATCTTGATCGGCGTCGAGCAACAAGCCGTAGAAGCGGGGCAGGTGGGCATTGTGCCGCAAAATTATCTGCTGTTCAACCATCGCTCCATCTACGACAACCTGCGCCTCGCCATGAAGCACGTGACGTTGGAGAGTAAGGAGAAGGACGCCCTTATTCAGGATTATGCCGTGAAGTTTGACCTGACGGAGCACTTGAAAAAATATCCGCAGCAACTTTCCGGCGGGCAGCGTCAGCGCGTCAGCATCATTCAACAAGTGCTCACGGGCAACCGTTTTATCTTGCTGGACGAACCTTTCTCGGGATTGGATGCGCTCATGATCGACAAGGTGATGGACTTGCTGGGCCGCGTGGCCACGTTGCACGAATGGAACACGCTGGTCATTGTGAGTCACGATGTGGAGAACTCACTGGCCATCTCGGATACGGCGTTCATTTTGGCGCGTGAGAAAGACAAAGAGGGCGCCACCATCACCGAGACACTCGACCTCATAGAAATGGGGTTGGCGTGGACGCCGGGCATTCGTGAGAACGCACATTTCCAGCAAGTGGTATCGCAGATCAAACACAAAATCTAATGTCAAAGGTGTCCGGAAAACCGGGCACCTTTTTTCGTTCTTGATTTTTTTAGCCTTCCACGATGCGCATCGTCCAGAAGTCATCCGAAAGATTTTCGCTCAACAGGTAATCGTAGGGCATCGTGTAGTATCCGGCCTTGCCCCAGCCCTTGCCCCAACTGTTGCGCACCCAAAACCGTTTTGACGCATCGTTGTAGCCTACCGCCAGCACGGCGTGACCACCCACTTCCTTTTCCGACGGATCGGGCATGTTCAGTTTACCGGTTTCGGCGACTTCATCGCTTTCAAACGATTCGTACACCGTGAAGCCGAACACGAACGGAAAGCCGTCGGCCAGACAGCTTTTCATTTGTTTGAGGTCGCGGCGCACGCGGTGATAGGATAGCACCTGGTGCTTCTCTGCTTCGACGTAACAAGGATCGGGGGGCAGTTTTGCAAATTTCCGGATTTCATAGGGCCACATTCTTTCCGGGCACACACCGTTTTTGTTTACCGTTTTCATGCCGTCGCGGATCATGGCGCCGGCGTCGGTGTTCACGGTGCCCTCGATGACCCGTTCGTTGTAGTAGATGAAGAGCCGCGAAGGGGTGAACGGCTTCATCTTGTTTGTCTTTCGGCGAAGCTCGAATTCATAGGCGGCACCAATGGCGTTGGCCGTACAACTCCCCAGCGATTCCTGGTCGTACACGGGCGGACAGGAATTGCGCAGATCTTTTGACGAGGGTAGCTTGCGCAGCAGCCGGGTGGGAGCCGAATACATCAGGTCGCGTTGATCGGGCAGATCGGGAACCCAGCCAAGTTGTTTTACGTGCCGTTTTTTTGTTTGAAGTTTCATACGTTTTGGGTTTTCTTTTCAGATTTAATGATACGGTATTGGGGTCTTTTGTTGGTTGCTCTTCAGAGGGAAAGGTTGATCCCGAGTTCCTGCGCCGTGATCGGTCCGACAATGCCGTCGGCTTCGTTGATCCCGAATTTTTGTTGTTGAAAACCTATCAAAGCTTTCAATGTCCGCTCGCCAAAATCGCTGTCGACAATGCCTTCGTAAAATCCTTTCACCTTCAGGGCTTGTTGGAGCACAGCGACCAGCGGGCCTTGCGAGCCGAAACGCAGCTTTGCACTTTGCATGGTCGAAATCTCAGACGCCTCGCGGCCGTTCACGAGCACGTAGGGAAATGAATTTTGCGGCAGGGCGTAGGCGTTGTCGTGGAACACTTGCCAAGGCCCGATATTTTTATCGCGGCCGGGTTTGTCGCATTTGGGAAAACCCATGATCACCTGGCATCCGGCGCTGGCGTAGTTGGTGGAGTCCAGGCCCTGGAACCAGCCGCAGTGAATGTTGTCGTGGGGGTTGTCGTATTCAATGCGGTCGTCGTTCTCAAAGTCCAGGTCGTCGGACGTGCGGCGAAAGGGATGGACGGCATTCTGGCGGAAGGCTTCATGGGCCGTGGGCGTACCCGCTTTGTGTATGCCCTTGCGATAATCCTGGTAGTAGCCCGTGAGCAAGCAATTTGTGCGCTCGCCACCTGCCAGCGATTTACTCACATTGATCCGGTTGGGCACCGTACTGGCCGGAAATGCCGCCAATTGCCGGTTGGCCATATCCCATTGCAAAATGGTGCACCGTGGATTCGAGTAGTTGATCTCGGCCGTTTCCAGAAGTTGTTCGGACTTGAAGGACTGGTCATTGGCGTTGGACGTCACTGCGCCACGAAGCCCCACAAGAAGCATGGACGTTTCGGGAAGCATAAATTGATTTACCGCGCAAAGACGCTGCAGCAAATCATGTGTAAGCGAAAAAGTTGACATAACATTGAGGGTTAAAGGTTATTCATGGATCACCGCCCATTTACTGACAACGAGAAAAGATATCCTGTTGCTATACCGTTTTATTACAATCGCTCCTATCCATCATTTATTTTTCTTGAAGACACGCCGGGCGCGCAACGAGGCTCATGACTTATACACCCGGAGCATTTCATTAAAATTAGACGCCGACAAACGGGTCGCCGCGTTCGACAGCAGGGCCATCTCGTTTTCGTACAGGGCATTTTTTTCCAGGTATGACCGGATGAGGGCCAGCACACCCGACACGATCGCCGTGGACACGTTGCAACCGTCGCGGGTCATATATGCGTTATCGGATTTTTGCAGAGAATGGAAACTCCAGTTGGGGAGCACAAAATCGATCGCGGAGTTTATCGCATGGCTTGAAATATTTTCCTTGGAGATGGCGCCAATACCCAGTACGTTGGGATCGGCGGCCGGGTAAAAGGCGACGTTGGAGTAGATCGCGGTTTCGTCCTGACCCGCCGCCACCAGAATGGCGCCCTTGCCGGCCAGTGATTTGATCACGGCATCAAATTCCGCGCGTTTAGCACCCGGGTCGAAATGAAGGCTCAGGTTGATAATGTCCGGAGGTGTTGCCAGTTTGTCGATCCATTGCAGCGCGGCAAGCACGTTGGTCATGGACACTTGGCCGTTATCCACCGCTTTTACGATCAGCAGTTTTGCTTCCGGCGCAATGCCCACCAGCCGGTTGGCTGGATCTTCGCGCGCGGCGATGATGCCGGCCAGGAACGTGCCCTGGCTGTCCGGCGATGTGTCCGAAACGTTGTCCGACCCATTCAACACATTGTGCTTGCCGGCGATGGCATCGCCCAGTGCACGATGATCGCTGCTGCCGCTGTCGACCAGGGCTATCGTTATGCCCGCCCCTTTGGTTTGTTTGAATTTGGCATCCAGCACCAGCAACTGGTTATAGTCGAAGCGCGTGTCGCTGGCGGGTGTGGCGTCCTGTGGTTTGGCTTCTTGTGATTTGGTCTCTGCTGGTATGACTTCCCGCGGTGGTGCATCCCGCTGCGGGGCATCCCCGATTGAGGTTTGCAAAGCTTCGAAGTTTGTTCCTCCGCTCCAGTAGTAGTTGGCGGCTTGATCTTTCACCCAGGTGTTCACGCCTTCGAAGGCGTCGCCTTTATAGAGCTTGCCGTCCACGTCGAGTTCGCTGCCGGGCGAGAGGTATTGAAACGTGGGCGCATTAACACTCGGCTTGCCCACCCGCACATTCAGATATTGTGTTACGGTCACTTTCATCAGCCCTTGGGAGTTATAGTTTTGCCGCCACTGCTGGTCTTACCACCGTCGGCCGTTGCGCCGGCGGGTTGGACGCCACTGCGCAGGTTCATGAGCTTGTTCAAAAGGTCGAACCAAAACGGTGCTCCCAATGACAAGGCGAAGGCGGTGAGCAGCCAGCCGGGAACCCTGCAGAGAATATTTTGATAGAACCATTCACCGGAAGGTATCGATTCTTGTGGCACACCTGCACCCTCTTGTCCAGCCCAACCCAGCGCCAGTACTTCCCGCGTTTTTGAGATGTCGTTGGTCACCACTTTCGAGGCTTCATCCATCAGCGTTTTGTTCCGCTTCTCGAGCGCTTCCAGTTCATCGGTTGCTTTTTTCAGCGTATCGCCAGGCGCATTTTGTGCGCGCAGACTTTGCAGGTCTTCCTTCAGGGCAGCGTGCTCTTTCATATAGGCGTCGGCCTGCCTCACCAGTTGTTCACGCAGCTCGGGGTCGTTAGACAATTTATGGATGATCACGACGGTGTCCACATTGAACGTTATGGCAATGCCCAGGCCCACAAAAAAAAGAATGATCTGCGTTCTTTTCTTATACCATCCGGATGCGCGCTCCATCGTGTCGTTGAACCATTGCTCGAGGGCGTTTTGGAATTTTTCGATATCACCATGCGATTCGGCCCACACCGAGCGCAGGTAGATGAGCGTTTCTCCTTTCACAAGCTTCTTTGTTTCCGAAAGGGATATGCCGTTTGTCAACGCGTCATCAATTTTTGAGCGGAAGTCATCGCCGGGTTCGGGATTCGCGCCCTTTAAAATGTCGAGGATCACTTTGCTGAAATTGCGGGCGGCCAGGTAGGAAGGTTTCTTGCTGTTGTTCTGGGCCATGTACTTAATGAGGGGCGACAGATAGAAGGCTTTGCTGAAGTCGTCCGTTTTCACTTCCTTGTCGTTATCGTCGAGCATGCGTTTGATGGCTTTCTCCAGGATCTTGGCGCGCAGGTGCAAAATGTTGGTGGCCAGAATTTCCTGGACGATGGTGGCCAGCAAACTATAGAGCAGGTAGATGAACACGAGCCCGATAACGACATCCAAGGCAATTGAGCCGGTCATGACTTCATGGTTTAATTGTGAGTTTGGTACTTTCTTAATAGTGCTTTCCGCAGCGCGACAGAACGTCAAAACAAAGCCCATCTCTCTAACACTTTTCATGGAGTGTCAGACAAATGGGCTCACTGAACCTAATGTAGAAAAGCAAACACACTTTTCCAATGAGGTGCCTGTTTAATTCTTCCGCATCGACTCCAAATCCCTGAGAGCATGGAGTTGATCTTGCGCAAAACACGAGACAAAATTTAAATTGACCTGCTAATGGAAAGATCCTCCTTCGTCTCTTTAAACCGGAAGATAAAAAAACAAAACCCTGCATCCGTTGTTGTAACATACAACAGATGAAGAAACCATTGCCTGCGCAATAGGAATTTGTCTCTGACGAGCGACAACTTATGATACAGCAGGTCCGCGAGCCCTTTACGATCCTTAAAAAATCATTCCAGCTTATCAGCAACTCCAATCCCCTGCTGCTGTCGGCGGCAACGGCCTTTTTCACGACGTTCGCCTTAGCGCCTGTCCTGATCAATTTGAGCCACTTGTTAAGTCTTTTCTTCCGGGAAGACGTCATCCTTTCCAAGCTGTCTGCCAAGTTGATCACGGCGTTTGGAAAAAAAGCTACTCACGCCATAGAGCGCATTGTTGAGAATTTCTTGTCGTTGGAAACCAGTGCCTGGGTGACGGCGGCGTTAGCGGTGTTTTTCTATTTCGTGGCCACCACCTGGCTCAGTGCCATCCGGCAATCGATCCACCAGTTGTGGAGCATTCGAAAGAAGCCACATCAGAAGCTCCGGTATCATATCAAAGAGCGCCTTATTGAAATTGGATTGATCCTGCTTATCGGCGGGTTATTTCTCATCACGGTAGGGATAGACTACGGGCTGGTGAACCTGCGAAAAGCATTCGGCGGTTTTGTTCCGAAGTTTTTGTTTTCAGCATTAAACATTTTGCTTTCCATGCTGATCATCTCTACGTGGCTCGCGTTCGTGTATCGCTTTATGCCGGAAGCGCGTGTGCGTTGGCGGGTAGCGTTGGCAGGAGGACTGTGTACGGGTTTACTTTTTGTTTTAGGGCGCTTCGGTATCACGAAAATATTAGTAGAAGGAAAGTTGGGCGCGCTCTTCGGGCCGTCCAGTTCCATTGCTATTATTTTGCTGTTCATCTTCTACTGCTCATTCATTCTGTACTTCGGCGCTTCGTTGACCTACGAATATGCCAAAGCTACCGGTCACCCTATCCGGCCGGGTAAATTAGGGGAAAAATACAGCGAAGAATTGGTCGAGGCCGGCACGAAAAAGAGGCCGGCGCACTGACTTTTCCGGTCGGGATCAAAAAAAATAGATAACAAACCGGGCGATAGCGGGTTAAAAAAATAAAATTTCCGTCCATCGCTATGCCGTTGAGAATCCGGTTGCTTTTTGTTGTCATGCTTTGTACCTGCCGCGCACTGGCCCAGGAGCGGGATAGCGTTGAGAATTCGGTTGAGCATCAAAAATTTCTCACGCTGGTGAATGCCAACCGCGAGCAAAGCTACGTCACGTTCGGCAGCGGCATAGGCACCCTCGAGCCGCTCATCTGTGAAGCGCGGTTGTCGCCGAGCTATTTTTTCACGGGACAAAAACGCAGCTGGGCGCTCATGTTAAACCCTCAAGTGCAAATTCGCATGCTCAATAAAAAATCGTATCCCATACGAAACCCGAGCTACAAAGTGTACATCACCTATTACCACGACATCAAATTCTGGCAGACCAGTTTTCTAAAAAAAATTCTCTACAGCAACGCCCTATGGTATGCCGCCGTGGCCCATCACTCCAATGGCCAGGAAGGGACGTTCTACATTCCCGACGACTCCACGCATGCGCCAAACCTGAAAAACGGAAATTTCGCAACCAACTTCCTGGAGTTCGGGGTGTCGTCCTATCACCTGGAGAAGATCGGGAGTAAAAATTTTTCTATTCGCGAAATAAAAGTGTGGGCCGAGATCCATCCCCCTAAGGGGTCGCTCAAAGAAATGAGGGAGAGCTACGGCTTCTACCGCCTCTATGCCAAAGCCGGATTCCTCGGACCCATGCGCAAAAGAAAAGGCGACGCCGTAAACCGCTGGTTGCAGCAATCCAGTATCGAATTGAAGGGCGGGTGGATCATGGGAGAGATGAACGGAGCAAGCCCGCTCCAGGCGTCGCGACGGCTTGTCATTGATATCACGTATAAATATTATCCGACATGGTTTGATGAGATCGCTTTCTTCTTACGATTCTACCGTGGACAGGACTACTACAACATTTATTACCTGAACGGCGAACTCACACAGCTGAGCATTGGGATCACATCCAACATTATGAATTTTCAGAAGGCAGTGAAATATCTGGAATAACGATTGTTGCCCTTCCGGGGCAAGTGTGGATTTCTTACCCACTCCAAAAATCGTCGACCCTGCCGTGCGACGAGCCTACTGTCATTGTCGTCCTGGCACGGAATTTTTGGTTTTTTCCGAAAGGAATAGGGAAGACCAGCCCTGGCGTTACGAGGGCGGTTTCCTGAAATCGTTTCTGTTCACTTTAATCCTTACCGCTATGAGCCCCTTCACTTTATTTCACATCGACATGGCCACGCTCAACATTCAGAGCCCCGCGTTTGCGCACAACGGCTATATACCCGCGAAGTACACTTGCGATGCTGCTGGCGTCAATCCCCCGCTGACCTTCAGCGACATCCCCGAAAAGGCGCAAACCCTGGCGCTCATCATCGAAGACCCCGACGCACCCCATGGTACTTTTGATCACTGGCTGTTGTGGAACATTGCGCCCACCAACGCGATCGATGAGAACAGCGCGCCCGGCGAACAAGGATTGAACAGCCGACAGCAAAGCGGCTACACCGGTCCCTGCCCGCCACAGGGCGTGCACCACTATCACTTCAAACTATTTGCGCTCGACCTCACACTCGACCTGCCCGGTGGCGTGGATAAACATACGCTGTTAAAAGCTATGGACGGTCACGTGATCGGCACGGGCGAATTGATTGGCTTGTATAAACGACAATAATGTAAAATCAAAATTTCAAAATTATGCCTTGGACAAAATCAGATTATCCCGATTCGATGAAGAATCTCCCCGAAGCGGTGCGTGACAAAGCGATTGATATCGCCAACGCCCTGCTGGAGGAAAAGCACATGGACGATGGCATCGCCATTGCCACGGCCATCAGCCGCGCCAAAGACTGGGCCGCCAACCGCGACCTGGAAACAGAACGACCCGATGCCTCCGAAATCACCGACGTGAAACAACACGGTGAAGACCGCTACGTGGTGCCCCACGAAAAAGAATGGGCCATCAAAGTGGAAGGGGAAGCAAAAGTGGAGAAAGTGTTTCACACCAAAAAAGACGCCGTACGCCAGGCACGCCGCGAAGCGCGTTCGGTGAACGGTTCGCTCACGATTCAACAAAAGAATGGCAAAGTAGAGAAGCGGATCTCGTACAATCCGCGGAAAACCGCCGTGAAGCAAAGCTGATCGCGCGGATCGCATTTCAAATAGCAAGAGGCTGCCTCAGAAGGACAGCCTCTCGTTTTTTGTTTAGCCTATGCCGTGCGAAATGACAATCCTTCGGCCGCGAGCGCTTTTCGCAGCTTGGGGATGCTGCTGGGGCCCATGCCATGCAGCATCAGGATCTCGCGCTCGCTTCGCGACGAAAGTTGTTTGAGTGTGCTTATCCCTGCATTTTCCAGCGCGCGACGCGCCGGGGCACCAAGGAGGGCGAGAAAGCCGCTGTCCGGTTTGCGTTCTTGTTCGCAAACCGGGCAGGTCGGGCAGTCGGTGCTTTTGTAATATGTGTGACCTTGTTCACAAACCCGCAGGTTCTTCTTCGAAGGAGGCATTACTAGGCGTTGGCTTCTGAATATTTTTTAAAGTTGTCGAGAATGGCCTGCCAGCCACCGCGTTGCATCTCGATGGGGTTGATGGTCTCGGGGTCAAACGTCTCCGTGATCAGCGTTTCGGCGTCCCGTGATCCAAAGATTATTTTCACTTTGCGGCCATCGGCGATGGTGTACTCCACTACTTTGTGGGGAACCACGTTGGTGTAGGTGCCTTCGAAGTCGAAGCTGACGCTACCGTCTTTGGCGGCCATGGTGGTTACGAATTTACCGCCCGTGCGCAAGTCGTTTTCGGCTTTGGGTGCATGCCAGTCGTCGGAGGGTGAGCACCATTTTGTGATGTGTGCCGGCTCGAACCAGTGCTTCCACACTTTTTCTACAGGGACTTTTACCAATGCTTCTACGGTGATCTGGGTTTTTGTTGCAGTTTCCATGATAGGATATGTTTTGGTTTTTGTTTGCGTTTATGGATACAAACATAACGCACAAAACCGGCCCCGGAGTTGGCAAAAAGCGACTTTTTAGCGGGTCGATTGCGACAAGATCCTTTTTCCATGCCTTTCACTGCACGTCCTTTTTTTGGTGGAAAGCGAGTATTTCAAATTATGAAATAAAATTTCCATATTTGAAATATCATTCATTGTGGAGCACACACGATTTAACATGATAACCAAGATCAGAACCGCGGCAGAATACAAATTGGTGATGAAGAGCATCGAAGCTATGCTCCAAACCGCGACAAAAAAGGGAGGCTTCCACAAGCTTTCTAAAGATGAGTCGGCGACACTGGCTAAACTCTCCAAGCTGGCTGAAACCTACGAAGACAAAGACCTTCAGCTGATGCCCATAAAGCCGAAGACCATACAAGAAGCAGTAGAATTCAAACGCGCCGAAAAACGCCTCACTCAAGCCAAGCTCGCCAAAAAACTTGGCATCGGGGCACCCAAACTTTCGCAGATCCTATCCGGCAAACGCGAACCCGACGTGGTTTTCCTCAAAGCCCTTCACAAAGAGCTTAATATTGACGCGGAATTCCTGCTGACGCATGCCTAGTGCGCAACGCGCTACAACAAGCTCGACGGACTATAGCCATACAAATTCTTGAACGCGGTGGAGAAATGCGATATGTTCTCAAAGCCAACCTCGTGATAAACGTCCGTAGGCCGCTGATTTTTTTGTGCAATCAGAAAATGGGCCTGCTCCAATCTTTTCTTTAACAACCATTTCTCGGGAGAGGAAGCAAAGATCTTTTGAAAGTCGCGTTTGAATGTGGCCAGGCTCCGGCCCGTGAGGCTGGCAAACTGGTTTAACGAAACGTGATAGGTAAAATTCTGATTCATGAACGCCTCCAGGTCTATTTTGAAAGGTTCGGTGAAATCGAATAGAAAATTCTTCAAGTTCGGATCCCGTCGCAGCAGGAGCTCGATCGCTTCCTTGGTTTTTAATTCGGCCAATGCGGGCGAGAGTTGGTCGGGCTGGTCGAAGTAGGGCAACAACGAATCGAAATAACTTTTCAGGAACGGGTCGCGCGACAAGTTGATCATGGTTTCTCCGGTGTAGCGCCCGGGGGCGTGAAGGTTGTGCTCGGCACGATAGCGTTTCAGGGAGTCCTGATCCAGAAAAATGTTGATCGATTTGAACGGCGCGCCATCGGGGCCGGGCGCCTTGATGGTCTTGGTGAGCTGATTTTTGCGGATGAGGCCGATGGTACCTTCTCCGAAAACCTGCATGCCCTGGTTGGTATAGAAGTGCGATTCACCCGACACCACATAGCCCAGGGCATGCTCGACCACCAGTTGCTCGTTACTTCGTTTCTTGTGCTCGACACACGAATACAGGATATTATGTTGAAGCTGATGAATCATAGACCACTGCCAAGTTACTTCATTTGACTCATGATCATTTTATCCATCATGCGATCGGATAGTAGTTTCCGCGCGATGACCGCCGGCTTGGCCAGGTAGCCTCCCACATAACGTGCCTTGGGCCGTTTGGCTTCGATCGCCTTGCGGATCAGTTCGGCAATGACGATGGGCTCGGGATTTTTCTCTTCCGTCGCTTTAAAAGCATCCGCAAATTTATCGGCGAGCGGTTTGTAGGCCGTATGCCCTGAAACTTTCACGAGACTATCGAAGGCAATGCGGCCCCATTCCGATTTCACGCCACCGGGTTCGATGAGGATCACGTCGATGCCAAACGGCTTCACCTCGTTGCGCAGCGTGTCGCTAAGTCCTTCCAGGGCAAACTTGCTGGCATGATACCAACCTCCCAACGGCGTGGCGATCTTGCCCCCGATCGAAGAGATGTTCACGATCTTGCCGCCCTGTTGTCGACGCATGTGGGGTAACACCAACTGGATGAGACGCGCGGCACCAAACAAGTTCACGTCCAGTTGATACTTCGCGTCTCTCATGGATACATCCTCTACCGCGCCGTAGGACCCGAACCCGGCGTTGTTGATCAGCACATCAATGCGTCCCTCGTTGGCGATGACCTGGCGCACGCCGTCGGACATCGATTCATCGTCCGTCACGTCCATGGCGAGCAATTTCACGCCGTAGGTTTGGAGGTCACTCATTTTGTCTACACGCCGGGCGGCGCCGTACACCGTGTAGCCGTGTTGTGTTAAAAACCTGGCAGTTTCTTTGCCCATGCCGGCGGAGGCGCCTGTGATGATGACTACTTTTTTCATGATTATTTTTCTAAAATTTGAGCTGTCTTATTTCTTCGAGATACTTGCGGTTGCGCTTCATCGAAAACAGTTCGACGCCAACGCCCAGGAGACCAATCAAGAGCAGTCCAAGTCCTACGCCCTTCTGTAATTGCTTTTGAGCGAGCGTAAGTAACGCTATGCCAGCAACCGCCGCCACTGAGAATGTTACCAAACCCCCGATATAGGCCGTGGCCATTACTTTTTCCATTCGGCTCACCTCAGATCGTTGCAGGTCGACGTTGCTCGCCACGGGCATCTCCCTGGTGTGCAGTATCCGGCGGTTGTTGTAAAACACGGTGACGGTGGTTGCCAAAACGATGAGTGCACCGGCACTCGATAGTGCATACCCCAGGCCCCGCTGCAAACTCGTGTCGCCAGCGGTGCGCCATAACCCTATCGCAATAACAATAACGGTTGCGCCCAGGGCGATGCCCCAGGTTGCACCCTGTTTTTCGCTTGCATAATATTGAAGGATGTGTTCTTTCATGACGATCCCGTTTGATACTTCAAAAGTCGGTGGCGGCGGATTATTATTGTTTCGCCACCAGCTCAAAGTATTTTTCCCACCGGCTCATGCGCTGGATCACCCCGTTGGCGTCATTCCTTAAACTTTAAATTCCAGTTTTGCGGCTTACACGCATCTTATTATCTTTGCCGCCGTTAAAGTTGAATACTTAACACCATGATCACGAATCGCACATATCAAAACGAAACTGTCGGCAAGGCTTTTATCAAAGCCGTTCTTGCCAGCAGCCACATCGTCTTTATAGTAGACGGGGAGGCTTGCGTGTTTCCGGATGAAAGAGGATAGTGATATGGGTTATACCTATATATAAAAAGAGCCTCTCCCATTCGGAGGGGCTTTTTTATTGTCTCCCCTTTATTTTACTTCTCCAATACACATCATAAAAACAGCTATGACACTATCATTGAAATTAATAATCAACGAAATACTCACCCTGTCAGAGACATAGGTATCCGGTACGTCATGTGCCCGCGAAGCCTCTCATCTCTGATGGGAGGCTTTTTTTATGATGTGAAATCACTACGACAATTATTCTTTACTGTATTACAAGATGAAAACGAACAGACAAATACGAAATATAGGGATCATGGCCCACGTCGACGCGGGCAAGACCACCGTTACCGAACGCATACTTTATTATACCGGCATGATCCATAAAATGGGAAGTGTCGACGAAGGAAACACCACGATGGACACCGATCCGCAGGAAGCAAAACGCGGCATCACCATTTCGTCGGCGGCCATCACCACCTATTGGGAAATGAATGGCGCGTCGTACCAGATCAACCTGATCGATACGCCTGGGCACGTTGACTTCACGGCGGAAGTAGAACGCTCGCTGCGTGTGCTCGATGGCGCCGTGGCGGTGTTTTGCGCGCGATCGGGCGTGCAACCACAGTCGGAAACCGTTTGGCACCAGGCCGATAAGTATGGTGTGCCGCGCATCATCATGGTGAACAAGATGGACCGGCAAGGTGCCGATTTCATCCGGGTCGTAAACGAGATCCATGAAAAGCTCAACGTGGTGGCTGTGCCGGTACAACTGCCGCTTGGCGCGGAGGATTCTTTTAGCGGCGTGATCGATCTTATCGGATGGAAAGCGCTGCAATGGAACAACGCCGATGGAAAATCCTTCGAGGTGACGGACATTCCAGCGACGATGCTGGAATTGGCTGGTCATTGGAGGCAAAACCTCCTCGAGCAACTGGCGCTGGTGGATGAGACGATCTTCTCCAAGTTTACCGCATCCATGTCGGTGACCGAAGACGAGATCCGAAGGGCGCTGCGAAGCGCTACGCTGTCGTTACAAGTAACGCCAGTGTTGTGTGGAGCGGCCTTCCGCAACAAGGGTGTGCAACCTTTGCTGGATGCCATTGTAAACTATTTGCCCGCTCCTGCGGACGTTGCCACGATAACCGGAATTGATCCCGAAAATCGTCAGGCAATGAAACGCAACACGGATTTGGATGCGCCGTTGACGGCCCTGGTGTTCAAGGTCATTGCCGACGACTATGTAGGCAAACTCGTGTTGGTGCGTGTGTACTCGGGTTTCCTGGAAAGCGGACAACACGTGCTGAACAGCCGCACCGGCAAAAAGATGCGCATGAGCCGCTTGCTCAGAGTTCTTTCCGACAGGTTCGAACCCGTCGAGACACTCCAGGCCGGCGACATCGGTGCCTTGATGGGATTGAAAGACGCTCGTACAGGCGATACGTTGTCTGATCCTTTGCATCCCTTGCAACTGGAGAGCATGGACTTTCCTGCGCCGGTGATTGGCTTTGCCATTGAAGCAAAATCGACCGCCGATTCCAACAAACTGGGTGAGGCCTTGTCGAAGGTGGTGGAAGAAGATCCGACGTTGAGCGTCGAGGTCGATCCGCAATCGGGACAAACTGTCCTGAAGGGCATGGGCGAACTTCATTTGGAAGTGGTGCTGGAGAAGCTGGCGTCGCGCTACGATGTGATCGTCAACAAAGGCGAACCACGCATTGCCTATCGCGAAATGCTGACCCAAGCCGTTGTGCACCGCGAGGTGTTCAAAAAACAAAATGGTGGCAGTGGAAACTTTGCCGAAATCCATTTTGAATTGATCCCCACCGCGGAAGGCGCGTCAGGATTGGAGTTCGTGAACGATGCGAAAGGCGGGGCCATTCCACGGGAATTTATTTCTTCGGTGAAGAAAGGTTTCGAAGAGGGCATGCGCAATGGCGTGTTGGCCGGCTACCCCGTTGAGGCCATGAAGGTGCGCCTCTTCGACGGCGCGATCCACCCGAAGGACTCGCACGCGCAGGACTTTGAAATGGCCGCATGGCTGGGCTTCAAAGAAGCTGCCCGAAAAGCATCGCCGAAGCTGCTCGAGCCGCTCATGCGTGTTGACGTTCTGACACCGGAAGAATACACCGGCGCGGTAACGGGCGACCTGAACCGGCGACGGGCGATCATCCGTGGCATCCATGCCAAAGCAAATGTTCAATGGATCGATGCCGAGGTTCCATTGGCTGGTCTGTTCGGGTACGTCACCGCGCTGCGAACTCTTTCCTCCGGAAGGGCATCTGCTTCGTTGACGCTGAGCCGGTACCAACCGGTTCCCGGCAACATCGCCGGGCAGATCCTGGCAAAGGAAATGTGAGCTTGATCAACAGGCCTTCGAAAGGAGGCCTGTTTTTTTGCCCTGTTTAAGGCGCACTTAAATCAATGAATTTTTACAATTCCTCCTATCGCTTCGAGCATAATTTTACAATAAAAAAAATGAAAACGATTCGAATCACCGCGATCGCGATGGCCTTGTTCAGTTGCCTTCTCGCTTTCGCTCAACAACCTTCATCCATTGCAAGTCAAACGTCAAAAACAAAAGCCATGAAACAGATCTTCATCGACAAATTCGTCCTCCCGGAAAATGCAAAAGCAGAATTCTTTCAACGCATGAACTATAACCGCACATTCCTCAAAACCCAACCTGGATTTATCAGCGACGCGGCCTATGAACGCACCGACGAGCAGGGGAACCTGGTCGTTGTGACGGTGGCGGTTTGGGAAAGCGAGGATGCCATCGCCAAGGCAAAGGCCGCTGTGCAGAATGAATACAAGCGCATCGGATTTAACATGCCCGCCATGCTAGAGCGATTAAAGATCACGATCGAACGGGCCACGTACCACGAAATTGGGGAGTAAATAAATAAGTATCCCAGGCATTCCGCCTGGGATACTTACCTTTTGAAATACAGATGTCCTTTACATCTCGTGCAAAAACGTTGGCCTTAGAACTTAAAATTGGAAAGCAAAAAGCACTCTGGATCCTGTGAAAGCAGGATTTTTTTATTTGGCCCGGGCAACATTTCGTTGCGGCCTGTCAAAAAATCCATCAAAATATTTGCGTAACCGAACGGTTTCATTATGTTTGTAACCGATCGGTTACAAATAAAAAAATCATGCGCAGAGACGTATTTCAGGCCATTGCGGATCCCACGCGGCGGCAGATCATCAACATGATCGCCCATAAGCAGTTGAACATCGACGCCGTGGCCGGAAATTTTGATGTGAGCCGCCCGGCCATTTCCAAACACATCAAGATCCTTACCGAATGTGGACTGGTGGTGATCCACCAGCAGGGACGCGAGCGTTTTTGCGAGGCGCGGTTGGAAAAATTGAACGAGGTGTCGGATTGGGTTGAGCAATACAGGAAGTTCTGGAACACCAGACTGGACGCGCTGGAGAGCTATCTCAAGGAACTACAAGCCAAAAAAACAAAGCGGACGCGAAAGAAATGACGCGTTGCAGCGGTTTAAAAAGAAGATACAAGACCTCATATTCTCCATTCAAAAAGAAAAAATCATGGCACAAAAAAATGAACTCATTCACGAGCCCGTAAGCAGCGAGCTCGTGATCACCCGGCTCATTGCCGCCCCGCGTGCATTGACCTTCAAAGCGTGGACAGACCCCAAGCATCTTGCGCAATGGTGGGGTCCCAAAGGCTTTAGTGCTCCCGTTTGCCGGATGGATCCGCGCCCCGGTGGCGCCATTTATATTGAGATGCGCGGCCCGGATGGCGTGCAGTTTCCTATCCAGGGCACCGTGCGCGAAGTGGTGGTCCCGGAGAAATTTGTGTTTGTCACCACCGGCTTCGAAGATGCGCAAGGCATTCCTCAAGTGGAAATACTCAACACAGTGACCTTCGCTGAAGAGCAAGGCAAAACCCGGCTCACGCTCCGTGCGTCTGTGCTCCGCGCCACACCCGAAATGGCCGAGTCCATCGCGGGCATGGAAGAAGGTTGGACTCAAAGCCTGGAACGTTTCGAAACGCTTGTTCCGGGTTTGCTGGCACCGGTAGTGTGCGAGCGCACCTTCCATGCTCCGATCGCCACGGTGTGGAAGGCCATCACGAATGTGAACGATATGAAGCAGTGGTATTTCGACCTCGCCGAGTTCAAACCGGAAGTTGGTTTCACGTTTGAGTTCACGGCGGGCTCTCCCGAAAAAACCTATCTGCATCGTTGCAAGGTCGTGGAAGTCGTGCCTGGAAAAAAGCTGAGCTATAGTTGGGAGTATCCCGGCAACGAGGGTTTGTCGTACGTGACGTTCGAGTTGTTTGATGAGAACGGTAAAACCAAACTGAAGCTCACGCACGAAGGCGTGGAGACTTTCCCGTCGAAGGAAAATGCAGACTTCGCCAAGTCGAGCTTTACACAAGGTTGGAACGAGATCATCAATACGATGTTGAAAAACTTCCTGGAACCTGCATCCTGATGCCCTGAACATGACGCGCGGTATCGCGGTGCAAGCAAAAAAAATAGAACCATGCATACGATTATGTCAGAACCCAAAAGCGTAGAGGTTTTCAAAACGAATGTAAACGAGCGCGTGCATGCGCGGCAGCTCGTGGCGTTGCTCCAACAGCACTTCCCGGGCAGCCGCATCAATTTCGACCTCGACGATTGCGATAAAGTGCTGCGGGTGGAAGGTCACAACCTTCGGGCCGGTAAGGTGATGGACCTGGTGCAGGAAAACGGATTTCATTGCCGGATCCTCGAGTAACTTCTGTTCTCGTTTGGATATCTATAGGGCTGCTCAGGATGAGCAGCCCTTTTGCTTTGTGTCGCTGTTTCATTAAGGGAAGATTTGGGTCATCGTTGCACTTCAACGGCATTTTCAAATAAGAAAAATTTTGCTACTTTTATTTTCCACCTAAATCAATACCGTTTTGGAGTCCTCATCCGTTGATTCGCCAACTGAAACGTTGGTTTGTGAAAATTGTAAAGCCGTTAATTCAGCCACCCAAAAGTTTTGTTCGCGATGTAGTTTCCCGATTGGGGGAACGAGAGATGAACAGATGATCTTCCGGAGCAACATCGCCGTCCGGACACGCCTGCTCAAAGAATCAGAGCGAGGCATCAGCACCTGCAAAAAATTGCTGTATGTATTGGCGGCGATAAACCTCATCCTGGGACTCGTTGCCGGTTTTATGGCGGACGATTTTCCCACGATGATCTCCAGCATTTGTCTGGCCTTGCTCTTTCTCATCCTGACGGCCTGGGCCGATCGCAATCCCTTTGGCGCGATCCTAACGGCCTTCATTGTTTACCTCACGCTAAATGTGGTGGCCATTATTGACAATCCGGCGCTGCTGTTTCAAGGGTTATTATTCAAAATAATCTTCATCGTAGCGTTTGTAGGCGGCATCCGATCGGCCCGGCAAGCCGGGGTGCATCGGGCAGAACTGGAAAAATTAAAAGGCACCGGAATTGGAAACCACTGAGCCGCTCCCGGAGCCGATGCCGACTTGCCCAAATTGCCAGGGCATCGTTCAAGCAACCGACAACTTTTGTGGACACTGCGGCAATTCACTAGCCATCGCGAGCGATCGCGACCGGAAGGAAGATGTGTTTGACGTTCTCACGCCTACGTTGGCGTACTATTTTATAACGCTTGTGCTGCTGGGCATCTACAAGCTCACGTCCGTTTTCCCCGAGGGCTTCGAGGGCATCGTGATCATCACCGTCATTGACGTGGCCATCGTGATCGCGTTTTGGGGTAATTATTTTCAAACGCTCAAGCCGTTGTTTTCCTTACGAGGACTGAGTCTGACCGTCATGGCGCTCA
This sequence comes from Chryseolinea soli, assembly GCF_003589925.1. Lineage (NCBI taxonomy): Bacteria > Pseudomonadati > Bacteroidota > Cytophagia > Cytophagales > Fulvivirgaceae > Chryseolinea > Chryseolinea soli. The sequence goes on from NZ_CP032382.1 coordinate 1,741,568, forward strand.
CCATATTGGGTGCGGTGGCGGGCAGTGTGGTGGTGTCGGTCGTGGCCAATTGGATCAATCTTTCCATCCAGGACGATGTGTTCTACAGCACGTATATGTTCCAGGACACCGCGTATCCCTTTTTATTATCCACGCTCTTCATTGCCGTGCAGCCCGCGATTTTTGAAGAGGTCGCTTTCCGCGGATTTTTGTTTGACAATATCCTCAAAGTAACGCCCGGAAAAAGCACCGTCTACATCACCGGGTTTGTTTTTGCCATCATCCACCTCAACATCATCAGCCTGCTCTGGCTCGTCCCGCTGGGATTGGTGCTGGGCTTTTTAAGGGGTAAGTATAATACGCTTTGGTATGGAATGATCGCTCACTTCACCTACAATTTTTCGATCACGGTGTTTGAGTTCCTGGGTTGGTTTTGATGCGGATCGTCCGTAAATCAACATAAACGCAAAGCCACAAAGGACGCACTCCTATCTTGTCGCTCACTGAGAATCCTGTAGCGTACAGGAATTTCGCCAGCGGGTGGTTGAGCTATAAACTTTATTTAATCGCCGCCTTTCTTCTCTCCATTTGTAGCACTCTAATTTTCGTGTATCTAAACACATTTCCCGGATCAGCACCCTTTGTTGGCTTAAAGCCTTTCGGATAACCCTTTGTCAGTACAACTCGTCCTGTTACTTCAACTACGACGGGAAGATGCTCCCCGTCAAATAGAGTGTCTACTTTCATTAGGTTGTCATTGGACGGCTCTAAATAATAATAATCTTTGTTCTCTTTTTCCGTGTCTTCACTCCACTGTGCACACGTGCAAGAAATGACATTGTAATATAGTGTCAACGTTTTCTCTGACTGGTTTTGGGGAATCCTTTTGTCAACTTTACGTTTTGTCTGTGCCAAACAAAACGTAAAAATTAGCAATGTAAAAAACAGGAATTTCATTTTTGAGTGTTTATATAAAATGGCTACTAAACGCTTGACTTTCAATCACTACTTCATGAGGCGCATCGGAAGATACCTTTCTATTCGTGATTCCCGGTTAAGTTCCGGTGTACCTGGAAAGATCAAGTTACACTAAAATAAAGAATCCTAGATCAATTGCGAGCTCCGTATAGCTCAAGATCGTTGACCTTGAGCCTCGCGGTTCAATTATTTTAGCGCGAAGGCACCCTAAATTCGTTCGCTCATTGTACGAATGCGAACAATCCCGCCCATGAAAAACCGCGTTCCCACAAGCGCCATGCACATTTATAATCCTGGCACAAATTTTAATACTACGGATAGGAATTAATTATGGCCGCATGAAAAAATTCCAGCTGGGCGAATTTGAAGAAGTTGTATTGCTCACCGTGGGTGTGTTGTACCCCGATGCCTATGGCGTATCCGTCAAAAAAGAAATCGAAGAGCGCCTTTCGCGGAAGGTGAGTGTGGGCGCGCTTCAATCGGCACTCAAGCGATTGGAAGACAAAGGCTACCTGAAGTCGTCGGAGGGGGAGGCCACACAGGAGCGTGCCGGCCGCCCGAAACGCTACTTCACCATCACGGCCCTCGGGCGCAAAGCCATGGAATACACCAAGCGCACGCGCGACGAGCTGTGGGCTGCTATTCCGAAGATGGCCTTACACCCGAAAATGACCGGCATATGAAGGCGCAAGAGCCTCATCCGCCACGCTTCCTGTTGAGATTCTTCCGCTGGTTCTGCCACCCGGAATTGCAAAAATATATTGAAGGCGACCTGCTTGAACTTTACAACGAACGGCTACAGCAGAGCAGTAAACGAAAGGCCGACTGGAGAATGGCAGGCGACGTGCTCCTGTTGTTCCGTCCATCCATCATTCGCCCCACACAAAGTGTTGACTACATAAATCCGCATGATATGTTTAAAAATTATTTCAAAGTAGGGATCCGGAATATTCTCAAGTACAAAGTATTCTCTTTCATCAACGTGTTCGGGCTTGCTGTGGCCATGTCGCTTTGCATGCTCATCATCCTCATGCTGGCGGATCAGCATCGCTATGATGCTTTTCACGAAAAGAAAACCCGCATCTATCGCATCCTGACCAACTATGAAGGTTCACGCCAAGGCTACGCCACGTCGCCTTACCCGCTGGCGGCGGCACTGAAGACCGAGTATACCGTCGCCGAAGATGCTGTCACGCTCATGCCGGGCGTAGGCGGCGATGCCACCTATCAGCAACGCATCGCCACCATGCGCGGCTATTTTGCAGATCCTTCGTTCTTCAACGTGTTCAGCTTCGACCTGGTACAAGGCGATAAAAAGACGGCGCTATCCGCTCCGTTCTCCGTGATCATCAGCAAGGCGCTGGCCGAACAACTCTTTGAACATGAAAATCCGCTGGGCAAAGTGATCGACTTTTCCGACCGGCAACTTGCCTTTCCGCTGGAATACGATGGCATCGGAGCCGCTCCGGTTAAATGGGGAAGCCTCACGGTGACCGGCGTGCTGGATCCAACAGCCTATAAATCGCATCTCGCATTTGATGCACTGGTCTCCACTTCTACCCGACAGGCACTGATCAATGAAAAGAAAGTGGAAGACCTCAGCAACAATTGGGAATTTTTTTATCGTGCTTATACCTATGCGTTGGTTCGACCGGATAAAAATGAAGATGATCTGAATACGGCCCTGTCCGACCTGGTGGCACGCAAATATGCCAACTTGAAATTCGACCAGGTGAAAGGATTCAATCTAACCGGTCAGGCATTGACCGATATTCAAACCAACCTTCAAGGCAACGACGTCAACAACCGGTTGCCACGCATTGGCTATTATTTTCTTTCCATCCTCGCCGCCATCGTTATGGTATTGGCTTGTCTGAACTACACCAACCTCTCAACGGCGCGCGCCTTGACGCGGGCGAAGGAAATTGGCGTACGCAAGGTAACGGGGGCGAATCGATCGGCGCTTGTTTTTCAATTTCTCAGTGAATCGATCATCACCTCGTTGCTGGCACTCGGTATGGCTGTTATGCTGCTTCTTTTTATCGCACCGGCCTTCAAGGGACTTTGGGTGAATCAGTATTTGAATTTTGAATTGCCTTCCACGTTCGAAGTGTATGGGATCTTTATTGGGTTTGCTATCGGCGTGGGTATCGTGGCGGGTTTGTATCCTGCGTTTCACTTGTCGTTGTATCAGCCCATCAAGGCGTTGAAGAACCTGGGTGGCGCGAGTGCAGGAAAGTTGGGGTTGAGAAAAGTGTTGAGTGTATCGCAGTTTGTGGTCTCGTTGTTTTTTATCACGACGGCCATCCTCATCTATCAGCAATTCAAACATTATCTTGAATTCGATTACGGATTTACGTCGAAAAATATTGTTAATGTTCAACTCCAGGGACACGACTACCGGAAAATCGCAAACGCGATGAGCACCGTGCCGGGCGTGTCTACCATCTCCGCCACCGACCTCATCCCCGCCGGAAACACCAACAACAATTGTGAGGTTCGTAAGATGAACACCTCCGGCGACTATATCTCGATGGGCAAGCTGACAACCGATGAAAATTTTACCAGCACGCTGGATCTCAAAATCATCGCCGGTAAAAATCTGCCCGCCGTGAGCGACTCGACTTCGCGTTTTATCCTGGTGAATGAAACGGCCGTGAAAGAAATGGGCTACGCCCACCCGGCCGACATTCTTGGCGAGGTGTTTGAAACCAAATTTGGCGGTGAGCTTTTGGAAGTGGTCGGGGTTGTAAAAGATTTCCGGTACAGGCTTTTGATCAATCAGCATGAGATCGGGCCGCTGGTCATGCAAAACAATCCTTCGAGTTTTGCTTTCCTGAACGTCAAGATCGCCTCACCCAACCTGATGGCTACTGTCGGAAAGTTGGAGCAAACGTGGAAGCGCATCGACCCGGTGCATCCTTTCCGTTATCAATTCTATGATCAACAACTGGCATCCTTGCACCAGGGGATATTTGACCTGGTGTCGATACTGGGTTTTATTGCCTTCCTGGCCATTACCATCGCGTGCCTGGGATTGCTGGGCATGGCCACGTATGCCTCGGAACGGCGCACCAAAGAGGTGGGCATCCGCAAGGTGTTGGGAGCCCAGGATAGCAGCATCGCCCTGTTGCTGTCGAGAGAATTCGTGTGGATGATCGCGCTCTCCATCGCCATTGGTGCACCGCTGAGCTATTTTGTCAACAACCTGTGGTTGCAAAGCCTGCCCAACCGGATCGAGTTTGGGATGGGTATTCTGATGCTGGGTGTCGCGATCTTGCTGGCCCTGGGCCTGATCACCATCGGTTCACAAACCTGGCGCGCGTCCCGTGCCAAACCGGTGGATGCATTGAAGGTTGAATGATGGGGAACCACCCGGCACTGCCCGTTGTTAGAGAGGCATCACTGAATATCACGCGTTATGGCAAAAGGCAGTTTTGCAGAATTGATTGGCAGCGAGAAGCCCACGGTGGTGGACTTCTCGGCCGAATGGTGTGGCCCCTGTAAAATGATGGCACCCATCCTGGAAGATTTGAAATCCAAGATCGGCGACACCGCCCGCATCATCAAGATCGACATCGATAAAAATCCCCAGGCCGCACAGGCCTACCAGGTACAGAGTGTGCCTACCCTGATCGTCTTCAAAAACGGAAATCCGGTGTGGCGTCAATCAGGCGTTGTGCCTACAGAGTACCTGAAGCGCGTGATCGATCAGCATCTGTAAATCATCCTATTTCAGCGGTTCTGTATTGCCTACCACTGCCCGGGAAAAACATACGTTGAGCCAGAGATACCCACCCAATCCCGCCATCACCGATGCGATCATGATAGCGATCTTGGAAGTATCGATGAAAGCAGGATCGTTGAAGGCCAGCAACGTCACAAAAATGGACATCGTGAAACCGATGCCGCCAAGGATGCCCACACCGAAAATATGCTTCCAGTTCAAATCGCCCGGCAGGGCGGAGAGTTTGAGTTGAGCGGCCAGGAAAGAAAACAGGAAGATCCCTATCGGTTTGCCCACGACCAGCCCCAACAAAATGCCCATGCTATTGGAGGTGAGCAAGCCTTGAAACCAATCGTTAGGAATGACCACGCAAGTGTTGGCCAGTGCAAACAAGGGAAGGATCATGAAGGCGACCGGGCGATGCAGCCGCTGTTGCAAAATATAGGAAGTAGATTTTTCATCACCGTTTCCAAACGGGATGGCAAACGCCAGCAACACACCCGAGATGGTAGCGTGAATACCTGAGTGGAGCATAAAGTACCACATCACCACGCCGCCCGCCAGATACGGAATGAGGTTCCTTACTTTGAGCCGGTTCAAGATCAGCAGCGCGCCGAACACCGACAACGCCACGAGTAAATTGGTCCACGCCAATGCGTCGGTGTAAAAAAAAGCAATCACCAAAATGGCGCCGAGGTCGTCGATAACGGCGAGGGCCGTAAGAAAAACCTTGAGCGAAGCCGGCACACGATTTCCCAACAGCGAGAGTGCCGCCAGGGCAAAAGCAATGTCCGTGGCCATGGGAATGCCCGCGCCGCCTTGCGTGACGGTTCCCCCATTCAAAAGATAATGGAGACCTGCCGGCACTAACATTCCTCCTAATGCAGCAATGACCGGCAGCAGGGCAAGCTTCACGTTGGACAGTTCGCCGATATACACTTCACGCTCCAGTTCCAGGCCCACCAGCAAGAAAAAAATCGTCATCAAGCCATCGTTGACCCAATATTCCACCGGCTGACCACCAATCGTATATTCCCAGATGTGTACATAAGATTCGTGCAAAAAAGAATTGGTGAGCAACAGCGAAAACACCGTGCAACCCATCAGCACCATACCGCCGGCTCTTTCGCTGTGAAAGAAATCGTTGAACAGTTTTGTGATCTTCAGATCCTGTACGGCCATGCTGTGTTGAACGGGTTAGGCCTCTGCTCCGTCGTTGTGATAATATTCAGGCACTCTGGTTTTGTTTCGCCAGGACCACATCAATAAAAATCCGATGATCGCTCCGCCAATATGTGCAAAGTGAGCGATGCCTCCTCCAAAAATCGAGACCCCTGTAACGCCCGAAAACAAATCCATCGCGATCAGCGCGGGGATGAAAAACTTGGCGGCGATGGGCACCGGGAAAAAGATAAGGGCAAGTTTGGCATTGGGGTATGTCATTCCAAAGGCGACCAGCACACCATAGATGGCGCCGGAGGCACCCACGGCGGGCGTATTGAACAAATAGTAGAAAGTAGCCAATTTTTCCTCCGGGAATACCAACAAGGCCTCAACGCCCCGTCCCGTGCTCAAAAGATGCTGAATATCCGCTGCCGAAATTCCCGCGGCCAGAAGATCGTCATAGATCGCATTGAATTGGTAATAGTTTACAAAAGTATATATCAAGGCGGCCCCGATGCCGGCCACAAAATAAAAGAAGAGGAACCGCTTCCCTCCCCACAATTCGAGAAGCGGCGTGCCGAAGGCCCACAAGCCATACATGTTAAAGACGATATGCATCCAGGTCTGGTCCGAATGCATAAACATGTTGGTCACCAGTTGCCAATAGTGAAAATGTTCGTTCTTTGGATAGTATAACGCAAAGGTCTCAAACATAACCTTATTCATACCCGGCGCATACATGGTGATCAGAAACATGATCGCGTTCACAACGATCAACCCAACAATGGCATTAAATGATCTCTTCACTGGCTCCATGATTCGTAAAAGTCCAAAAGATACCAAATTCAAGGGATATTCACGGGCTTTTCTGGCATGGCCGCATGGCCGCCGGTCACAACGTTATGGGTACGGGTCGAGAATGGGTCGGGGTTCGGATGGGAAAATATAAGCCGGCCGATCATTGTAAAATGCTCCGTACTTTTCTACCTTCGACACCGAGCCCATCGTCTCGTCAGCCATAACGGTTTGCGGGGAGATGGGTTTTTGTTGTTCCCCCGATCAATTTCCAAAGGCCATGATCGTTCCCTGCATTTATCGATGCATCGTTTCGATGGCCGTTTCAAACCAAAAAAACCAACCTCTTATGACACCCGAAGAAAAAAAGAAAGCGCGCCAACAGCTTAACATCAAAGAAGGCAACCGGGTCATTCTGACCATCGACGGCGGCGGTATGCGGGGAATCTTCACCTTGCAGCTTCTCAAAAAACTCGAAGAACTTGCCGGCGGACCCATTTATGAATGGTGCGACATGGTGGCGGGCACGTCCACCGGCGCCATCATTGCCGGCCTCATCACCACGAAGCGAAGCGCCGCGCAAATCGAAGAGCTTTATAAACAATTGGTATCGCGCGTCTTCACAAAACGCGGAATGCTCGCCAACCGATTCTACAACCCTCCCGCCTTCGACAAGAAAAACTATCGCCGGCTCTTGAAAGAAACCGTAGGCGACGTTACGCTGGCCGAACTAACCCGGACGACGGGACTGGACATGCTGTTCACCTCAAAGGACATGGCCGCCGGGGAAGAAACTTTCTTCACCTGTTTTGACAACGGCGGTGTAAAAGGCACCTACAAGGAAGCCTTGCTGCGGGGCGTGCTGGAAGCCACCATGTCGGCACCCACCTACTTTTCGCCATTCGAGCGTTTTGTGGATGGCGGCACCACCACCTTCAACAACCCTTCCGGCGCCGCCGTGCTGGAAGCGTTGTATTACAGCGGTGTAGGAAAATACAAACCCGACGCGCTCACGGTCCTCAGCTTCGGCACGGCCAGCCTCTACAGGTTTTTCGAACCTAAGGAAATACAAAACCCGAAGGGTCTGGATGCTTTGTTCTGGTTGAACTATGTAATGAACGAATCCTCGAAAGACGCCAGCGAGATGCAAGTCGATATGATGCGCAGTGGTCTCATCAGCAACCTCGACTATCGTCGCTTCCAGCTCTCGCTCGACACACATGCCGTACGCCAGATCCCCGACAAACCCATCGGCCATGTGCTGGACGTGGAAGCAGACAACCTCCATGCGCTTACGGACGAAGACCTGGGCAACATCGATATGGCCGATGTGTCTAAGTTCCCGCTCATGCAGGTGATCGGCGAAGCGGTGGCCGAATATATTTGTCCCCCGGCCGAAGCCAACCTGCCGGTGGCGCAACGGCAGGGCAACTGGTTCCGCGGCGACCTGCTTTCCAAAACATCCGCTCGCGGGGCCCTGGTCACAGCGCGGGGCGACATCGACACGATCAAAAAGCAACTCTCCAGCGCGGCGTGGATCGACGGGCAGCCGACAGAATAATTTTACTCTGGTACAAACGAATTCCTTTCGCTTGTACATCATCCTAAACCAGCAGCTTGCCGCGCGCACCACAGGAAAGCCCGGAAAAAGAATCGTTCCTAAACGGATTTTCCCTAATTTGAACGCCGCAAGCTGCCTATGGATCCGCTGGTTCTTGAAAACGTTTATCACACCTACAACGGTCAGCCCGCGCTGAGCGGCGTGAGCCTGCGTTTTCACGAAAAGAAGATCACGGCCGTGGTGGGAAGAAGCGGCAGCGGAAAGTCCACCTTGCTCCAGGTGTTGAACGGCATGCTGCGTCCGGCGCAAGGAACGGTTTTTTTCCGGGGCCAGCCCTTCGACTATTCGCGCGCTGCCGCCCTGCGATTGCAAATGGGCTATGTGATCCAAGGCATCGGACTGTTCCCCCATTTGACGGTGGCACAAAATATCCTCATCAACACACGCCTGCAGCGGCCGGCGAACGGAGCCGACCCCGTTGCGCGCATGCATTCGCTGATGCACAGGATGAATTTGCAGGAGGCGTATGGCAAAAAATATCCCCACGAACTTTCCGGCGGCGAGCAACAACGGGTCGGCATTTGCCGCGCACTGCTCCCCAATCCAACGGTGCTGCTGATGGACGAGCCGCTCGGCGCACTGGACTCTATTACCCGCGAGGACATTCAACGCGAGATCCTGCAGCTGCAACAATCGGAGGAACGCACGGTGATCTTCATCACCCACAACCCGCAAGAAGCCTTGGCCCTGGGCGACTACATCGTGGTACTGGAGGCGGGTAAAGTATTGCAATATGACACAAAGGAAAATGTGCTGAAAAATCCGGCGAACGCGCTGGTGGAAAGACTAACCTCAACCCGGTCTGTTTGAAGAAGCTGCTCATCATATTCCTGGCTACTTTTTCCGTTGCGGCTACGGCGCAAAAGATCACGGTAGGTGCCAAGCATTTTAATGAAGGCTATATTCTCAGCGAGATCATCGCACAACTCCTGGAAGAAAATGATTTCACCGTCGACCGGAAATATAATTTGGGAGGGACGATGGTATGCTTCAAGGCTTTGAAGCAAGGGGAGATCGACGTATATCCCGAATACACCGGGACGATCTCCTTTGAGATCTTGTCGTCGGGAAAAAATCTTTCGGTGGAAGAGATCCGCACGCAACTCCAGGACATGGGCCTTACCGTCGCGCCGCCGTATGGATTCAACAACACCTATGCGCTGGTCATGACGGAGGCCCTTTCGAAGGAGAAAAACATTCACAACCTCTCCGACCTTGCACAACATGCCAACCTGACGATCGGCCTCAGCTACGAATTCCTGAAGCGACAAGACGGCTGGGACAATCTTTCAAAGGCCTACGCCCTGCCACAGACGGCTGTAGGCTTAGAGCATGGCCTGGCGTATTCAGCTTTGACAGAAAACAAAATACAAATCACAGACGCTTACTCCACCGACGGCGAGATCATCCAAAACCATCTGACGGTGTTGGAAGACAACCAAAAATTCTTTCCCGACTATCTGGCCACAACTTTCTACCGGCCCGCCATCGGCGAAAAGGCCGAATCGATCCTGAAAAAATTAACGGGACAAATTTCCGAAAGCGAAATGCAGGCCATGAATGCCGCCGTGCTCTATGAAAAAAAATCCTTTCAGCAGGTGGCTTCCGATTTTCTCCGGAAGAAAGGATTTGTTGCCGGGGCAACCGCTGAGACTTCAACCTCCATCGTGCCGGATCTGTTGAACAAGACCGGTGTGCACCTGAAGTTAACGTTCCTGGCGTTGCTGCTGGCCATCGGGTTTGCCGTGCCGCTGGGCATCGTGCTGTACTGGCATCCTAAACCAGCGCGCTATGTTTTGTATTTCGTGGGCCTCTTGCAAACCATTCCCTCCATTGCTTTGCTGGCCATCTTCATTCCCTTCACCGGCATCGGTCAGTCGCCCGCCGTGTTGGCGTTATTTTTATATGGATTGCTCCCGATCCTGAGAAATACGTATACCGGTCTTCAAGGCATCGATCCCGTGCTAAAAAAAGTTGCCATCGGCATGGGCATGAATCGCGCACAACGCATGCGGCTATTGGAATTTCCGCTGGCCATTCCCTTTATCTCGTCGGGCATTCGCACCGCCGCTGTGATCAGTGTGGGCACCGCTACATTAGCAGCATTTATCGGTGCGGGAGGATTAGGGGAGTATATTGTTACCGGGTTGGCGCTGAACAACTCGTCGCTCATTTTGCGCGGTGCCATTCCCGCAGCCGTACTGGCGATTCTTATCGAGATCGCCTTTGAAATTCTCGAACGCATGCTCCGTCCAAAGTATTTGCGATAACGTGCAAACGATAAGCAGATATTCTTTCCAACAACTCAGGACTAAGGATTAATACTCCAGCATCTGCTCGTCCTCATAGCACCATGCCCACCGTTCGCCAGGCTCAGCCGAGATGGCCACCGGATGCCCCGCTGTTCTTGCGTGATGAGAGGCATGGCGCGCGGGCGATGAGTCGCAGCACAGCGTTGCGCCACACGTCTGACAGGTGCGCAAGTGCAGCCACCGGCCACCGATCTTCACACATTCTTCACAAACCCGTGCTTTAGGATGTTTGATCTCCTTCCAATTGTCGAGGTGAACGCAAAGCCCGGATTCGTCCGGTTCAGGTTTTGTACTCATAGGGATAGGGGGTTAATTTTCTGCCAGGTATTCATGGACAAACTTGATCGCCATAGAACCTTCTCCCACGGCCGAAGCCACGCGGTTCATCGCGCCCGATCGCACATCGCCCGCGGCAAATACACCCGGGCAACACGTTTCCAGGAGGAAAGGCTCGCGTGCAAGCTTCCAGGTTTTACGGAACGAGTCGTACTTCAACAAGTCCCGTCCGGTCTCCAGAAATCCTTTTTCATCTTTGATGATGTTCAGCTTGATCCAGTCCGTTACTGGTCTGGCCCCGATGAAAATGAAGAGCGCGCTGGCCTCCACTTTCTTTGTCTCACCGGTCACCACATTCCGAAGATCGATCGCGTCGAGGTTGCCGTCGCCATACGTGCGAGTCACTACCGTCTCGGGGATAATGGCAATATTCGGTGTCGCCTTGATCTGATCGATCAGATATTGCGACATACTGGATGACAAATCGTCCTTGCGGATCACAATGTAGACCTGACACGCATAGTGCGAGAGATACATAGCGCTCTGTCCCGCAGAGTTTCCGCCACCGACCACATAGACGTCTTTGTCCCTGCAGGCGTGCGCCTCCGTAGTGGCCGCTCCATAGTAAACACCGGCGCCGGTGAAGCGCTCGACATCGACCGCGTCCAGCGTGCGATAGTCAACGCCCGTGGTGATGATGATGCTGCGCGAGTTCATGGTGGTGCCGTCGTGAAGGGTGATGATCTTATAGTCGTCCTTGATATCGATGTCCACGACCTCTTGGGGTGACAGGAATTCCACACCAAAACGGGTGGCCTGCGTGATCGCTCGTCGCGACAATTCGGATCCGCTTAGACCATTGGGGAAGCCCAGATAGTTTTCGATGCGTGAACTGGTGCCCGCTTGCCCGCCGGGAGCACGTTTTTCTACCAGCACGGTGTTCAATCCTTCGGACGCGCCATACACCGATGCCGCCAGGCCAGAGGGACCGGCGCCAATAATGGTGACGTCGTACATCGGTTTCGAAGCCTTGGAACGCATGCCCGTTTTCTCACCCACTTCGCGGATGTCGGGATTGATCAAAAATGTGCCGTCTTCAAAAAATACAGCGGGAAGATTTTTAACACTGATGCCGTTAGACACCACCAGCTCATTCGCGCGGTCGCTCACTTCGATGTCGAGCCATTGATAGGGAATCAGATTCCCGCTCAAAAAATCCTTCACGTCATGCGAACGTGGTGACCATTGATAGCCCACGATGCGAATACCCTGAAATTCGGGTTTGTGGTGGCTTTGCCATTCTTCCAGCTGATCGTTCAAAACCGGGAAGAGCTTTTCTTCGGGCGGATCCCAGGGTTTCATGAGGTAGTAGTCCAATTGCACATCGTTGATGGCACGAATGGCAGCTTCTGTATCGGAATAGGCCGTCAGCAGGATGCGACGGGCTTCGGGAAATATCTCTTTGGCTTGTTTCAGAAAATCGACACCGAGCATATCGGGCATGCGTTGGTCGGCCAGGAAAAGCGCGATGGTCTCGTTTTTGTTCTTTAGCTCAGCCAGCGATTGCAGTGCATCGTTGGCCGAGCCCGTGCTCATGATGCGATAATCTTTTCCATACACACTCCGCAGATCGCGCACCACGGCGCGAAGCACCTGTTGATCGTCGTCGATAACAAATAGTATAGGCTTCTTCATGGATATTTTCAAAGGCAGAAAGATAGGAATTTACCGTGATGCGTTACAGCGGAAAGCAAACCTCGAAGGAAGTTTGGCCGGGCACAGATCTCACCTTCACTTCGCCATCGTGGCGGCGAAGAATTTGGCGTACGATCTCCAAACCTAAACCGGTTCCTTTCCCTACGGGTTTGGTCGTATAAAAGGCGTCGAATATTTTATCCTGAATTTCCTTGGGGATGCCGGGGCCATTGTCGGTGACCGTCACCACGATGAATTCGCGATCTCTTTCCGTGGTGATCTCTAGCCGGGCGTCGTCCTTGCCTTCCAGCGCATCGAGGGCATTGTCGATGATGTTCATCCACACCTGGTTCATGGAGCTAACGTAGATCTTTGGCTTTGGCAGGTTGTCGGCAAAATGCAGGGTCACCTGCACGCGATTGCGTTTAATCTTGTGGTTGAGCAGGGTTAGGGTGCTCTGCAGGCCTTCGCGAATGTCGGCAGGCTCTTTGGCCGGTGCCTGATCCATGTGGGTGTAGCTCTTGATGGAACTCACCAGGGTGTTGATCCGTCGCGCAGCTTCCTCAATGTCGTGCACAAGCCGCTCGGTGGTCAGCACCTGGAAGAGCCAGTCCACCACGGCATTCTTGTCTTCGGGGCGGAGCATTTTTGCCAGGCCTTCCATGTCGTCGCGGTTGAAGCCGAAATCGGAAAGGGTTTCGGCCATCATATAGCCTTCCTGGATTTCGTTGTCCTCCAGCCATTGCAACATCACGTCTTCCTTCTTTGTTTTCTCCATCAGCGAAAGCGCCGGTTGCGTCGCGTTTATTTTCGAAAACAGCAGGTCGTTCACACCGTCTACGATCACTTCGGTGGCTCGAATGCGGATCACGCCTTTGAAATGTTCGGGCAGGTTGGCCAGATGTTTTTTCAATTCCTGCGCTCCCCGCACGACCGCGGCCGATGGGTTGTTCAACTCATGTGCCAGGCCGGCGGAAAGTTTTCCCAGCGCCATCATTTTGTCGTTTTGCTGCTGGAATTTGGTGAACTCACGCACGCGATCGGTCATGGCGTGCACCAACACTTCGGCCAGCTCGTAGTTGGTGGTGATCAATTCATGAAAATAATCCGAATGGAGTCTGTAGGAGATCGCTTCTTCCACGGCCACGCCAATGGCGCCGGCGCCTTTCATGCGACTGTAAGGCAAGCGTCCCGAGATCTCGAAGGGTTCCACCACATCGAAATAATACAGGTTCCCTCCCTGTTCCATATAGAGATTGATGCGGCCCTTGAACAAAATGCGCAATTCGTTCATAGGATCGCCCAACTTAAAAAGCTGTTCACCGTCCGGGTGAACGCTGATGGTTCCTTTGGTAGCCATCCACTCGATCTGGGACGGGGGCAGGTTTTTGAATTCCGGCACCTTCAGCAAATTCGTATAGATTTCTTCTTTGGTCAGCATGCGCGAAAAATTTTCAGAAAGCTATAAAACTCTTGGGATTCATAAACCATCCCAGGCCAACTCCCTTTCTTTCATCCGAAACCAGCAGAACGGACACGGATTCGTACAACAAAATTCTACAACCTCTCCGCTACAGCAAGTCCCACGCTTTCCGGTATTTCCGCGAAAGCAGGGCATCGGCTTCCTTGTCGTCGACGAACTTTTCTTTTTCGACGTTCCAATTCAGCTTCCGGCCCAACCGCCACGAGATCACCGCCAGGTGCATGGGCATGGTCATGTCTTTTACATAGGCCAAGTTGGATTCGGGTGAGGTCCGCGCCTTCACGGCATCCACAAAATTCTGTTGATGCCCTGGCGAACGCGGCAGCTTTTGGGCCACCTCGGGCAGATCCGAAACCGTTTCGCCGTTGATGGTGATGGAGCGGGTCTCGTAGTCGCAGATCAGCGTTCCTTTGTCGCCTTCAAAATAGGCGCCGATGCCACGCTCTGCTGCGCCGGGTACGTTGGGTGGCAGCGTGGTCCAATACAATTTCAGGTTTTCAAATTCAAAATCCGCATCCAGCCACTTGGGCGCATCGGCCACACCATCGGTCTTCTCGCCACGCGCCGTAACGCTTTTCAATCCGCGCGGTTGAACGGCCCACCACGCCACGTCAGCAATGTGACACCAGAAATCGGCAAATACTCCGCCGGAATAATCCAGGAAATAACGATAGTTCAAATGAACCCGCTCCGGGTAATAGTCTACCAAGGGTGCGGGACCGAGCCACATATCCCAGTTCAGCGTTTTGGGCGGCGTTTGAGGTTTGGGATGGCCCATGCCCGGTGAAAAACCGTTCTTCCAAAGCCGTACCGTGTGCACTTTACCAATGGCGCCCGACTGGATGATCTCCACCACGCGATGGTAATTGTCGGTAGCATGGATCTGCGTGCCCAATTGAAAAATGCGATTGTGTTTTGTCAAATTCTTTAGCATCACCCCGGCTTCCTTCACATCGTAGGAAAGCGGTTTTTCGCCGTACACATCTTTGCCGGCCTGAAACGCCAGCGAAGCAATTTGCGCATGCCAATGATCGGGCGTGGCGATGGTGACGGCATCGATGTCCTTGCGGTCGAGCACCTGGCGGAAATCGCCATAGGTTTTTGCTTGTGTATCGGGATGAAGTTTTTTCAACGATTCCAGCGTCCCGTTCAAATGAAGTTCATCGACGTCGCACAACGCCACAATCTCAACGTCTGGCAAAGCAGCGAACCACTGCATGTGCTGGTTGCCCATGCCACCCAAACCGATGTGCGCAATGCGCAACCGGTCGCTGGGTGCGTGCCGGGAAATAAAGGAAGGAAGAATGGCGAAGCCCAATGCCGCGGCACCGCTCTTTTTTATAAAATCACGTCTGTTCAATGATTGATCCATGATAGCGTTAGGGGATTTGGTTGCTCCCTAAGCTATTAAAAATGCCTTGATAATCCTTGCCGAAAAATGATGGACGGCCCGGGAAAAGAGCAAGCCCATCACGAATGGGTTTACTTGCGCGACAAACGTGCGCCGGGCCTTGACGAAAAGCATTTGCTAATCCTTCAGGGCATTCCAAAGGATTTCCACTGGATGCAATGCCCGTCTTCCCGTACCGTCTTTGATCTGGTGACGGCAACTGGTGCCCGGGGCAGCGATGACCACTTCCTCGGGCTGCTTGCGCACGGTGGGGAAAAGGACAAGCTCGCCAATTTGCATGGAAAGATCGTAGTGTTCTTTTTCATACCCGAACGATCCGGCCATGCCACAACACCCGGAAGGAATGAGGTGCACCTCATTTTTGCCCAGCACCGTAAGAATTTTCTTCATCGGCGTCAACGTAGAGAGCGCTTTCTGCTGACAATGCCCGTGCATCTTGATGAGCAGACGCTGTTCCTTGAACGCGCTCGCATCGATGCGTCCGGCATCAAGTTCTTTTGCCAGGAATTCCTCGATCATGAAGGTGTGCGCTCCAATGTTATAGGCACTGGTTTTCTCATCGCCGCGGAGCAAATCGGGATACTCGTCGCGGAACGTGAGAATGGCCGACGGCTCTACACCAATGAGCGGTGTGTCGGCGGTAACCAAATCCTTAAAGAGGGCCACGTTCTTCTGTGCCAGATCCCGCGCTTCTTCCAACATTCCCTTCGACAAAAAGCTGCGCCCCGAATCGTGGTGCTCCACAAACTTGATGGCGTAGCCCAATTTGTCCAATAGCTTTACCGTGGTGATGCCGATTTCGGCCTCGTTGTAGTTCAGCAGTTCATCTATAAAGAGATAGACGGTTTTGGTTGGATGTTTAACCGTGGGTCTGAACTTCGTGGTAAACCATTTCTTCCAACTCACAGGCGAGAGGTGTGGCATGCTTCGATCCGGAGCAAAACCAATGACCGATTTTGCCACGTTGCCCAGGGCTTTGTTGCCAAAGACAAAACGATAGCCCCAAGGCATCAAGGACGCAAGCTTCATACCGAGCGAAAAATTACCGATCAGGCGGGTGCGGAACGGAATGCCCTTGGTCTTATAATATTGATATTGCCATTCCTGTTTCAACTTACCCATGTCCACATTGGAAGGACACTCCGACTTGCAACCTTTGCAACTCAGACAGAGGTCCATCACGTCCTTGATCTCTTCTTGTGCGAAGGGATTCACCTTGTCGGTACGGGTGATCATTTCGCGAAGGATGTTCGCCCGTGCGCGGGTGGTGTCTTTCTCTTTGCGCGTGGCCATGTAGCTGGGACACATCGTGCCACCGCTGATCTCCGTCTTGCGACAATCGCCCGAACCATTGCACTGCTCGGCCGTACGCAAAATGCCCATGGTCGACGAAAAGTCCAGCACGGTGTCAAATTCTTTGGTCGTCTGACCTTTTTCGTAGCGCAGGAAAGTGTCCATGGGTGGAGTGTCCACGATCTTACCCGGATTGAATAAATTATGCGGGTCCCACGTGCGTTTCAGATCTTTGATGAGTGCATAGTTGTGGGGACCGATCATTTGGGGAATGAACTCACCGCGCAACCTGCCATCGCCGTGCTCGCCCGAGAGTGACCCGTCGTATTTTTTTACCAACGTGGCAATGTCTTCCGCGATGGTTCGGAACAATTGAACGCCTTCGGTTTTTTTCAGATCGATGATGGGCCGCAAATGCAACTCACCCGAGCCGGCGTGGGCATAGTGAACACTGTATAAACCATGCTTCTTCAAAATATCGCCAACCTCTGCGATATACGACGGAAGGTCCTCCACGTCAACGGCCGTGTCCTCAATGACGGGCACCGGCTTGTCATCGCCAGGAATGTTGGAAAGCAATCCCAATCCTGCTTTGCGCAGGGTCCACACTTTCTTGATGTCGTCGCCACCCACCACCGGATAGGAATAGCCAAGCCCTTTGCTTTTCAGGTCTTCGATCAATGCCAACGCGTCGGCATCAACCTGGGCTGCGGTATGACGCGTAATTTCGGCTACCAGGATGGCTTGCGGATCGCCTTCGATGAAGAAACGGTTTTCCGCTTGTCCGCGATTTCGTTTTGTGGCTTCAAACACGTAGTGATCCATCAACTCCACGGCCGAAGGCTTGTGGTGCAGGGCCACCAGGTTTGCCCGCAACGATTCGTCGATGCTGTGGCAGTGAATGCACACTAATTTTTTATGTGGCGGATCGATGGGTGTGAGCTTGATCTTAGCCGACGTCACAAACGCCAGCGTTCCTTCCGAGCCCGCAATGAGGCTGCAAAAATTGAAAAGGTCACCCCCATCACGGAAGGGCTGCATGCGCGCCAGCATGTCGATGGCATAGCCTGTATTTCTTCTTTGGATGGAACGCTTGGGAAATTCCTTTTCAATCTCGGTTATGTTGTCGGCGTTGGAAAGCATGGTCTCGATGTGGCGGTATACTTTGTTTTCGAGGGCTTCGCCTTTTGTGCGCGACAAAAATTCTGTTTTGGTCAAAGGTCCGAACCACACCTTGTTGCCATCGGAAAGGATGGCATTCACTTCGAGCAGGTGTTCGCGGGTGCTGCCATAGACCACCGAGTTGGAACCGCACGAGTTGTTGCCGATCATACCACCGATCATGGCGCGGTTTGCCGTGGACGTTTCGGGTGCAAAGAAATAACCATAGGCTTTCAGATGCTGATTGAGGTCGTCGCGCACAATGCCGGGTTCCACCAGCGCCCAGCCCTCTTCCTTATTGACTTCAAGGATGCGATTGAAATGTTTGGAAACATCCACCACAATGCCAGCGCCCACTACCTGGCCTGCCAACGACGTGCCGGCGGTGCGGGGGATCACGGAGGTTTTGTTCTCGCGTGCAAAGTGGATGAGCTTGACAAGATCAGCCTCCGTCTTCGGGATCGCTACGGCTTGGGGGATTTCGCGGTATGCAGAAGCATCGGTGGCGTATAGTTTTCGGGTCGTTTCATCGGTAAAGAATTCTCCTTCCAGCGTTTGCTTCAGACTATTGAGGTTCATGTCTCAAAACTAATTTATTTGATACGAAGTAACAACGCGCAAACAACCGAAGGAGTGTTAGGTTGGGATGGTTCTGAACGACCGCTGAGCCCGCTCACGCACCGCCTCAAAGGTATGCGATCTCCTGATCTCACCATTCTCGAACACAACCTCCATCACATCTTCCAAATCCAAACGTTCGTGTTGCTCAATCGTTTTATATTTCCCGGCTTCATTCACGAGTTTCAATCTACCCGCTTTCGAAGTCTTAAACGAAGCCACCAATTTTCCAGCCGCATCCATTTCCACCGGCTGCTTCTTCACGTCCAATCCTTTTCCGTCCACTTCGGCATAGGAACATTTCAACGCAAATTTCTGCGTGTCGCGATTCACTTTTTGCAGCAAGGCGCCCCCCATGCCCAGCACAAGGTTTTCCGCGGAGATCCCTTTTTCTTTCAAGGCCTTGTAAAGCATCGGAATCGACTCATGATCCACCCCGTCACCTTGAATGACGCGGACCTGGGGTGGAAGCACGCGATAGCCCTTGGTGTTTGTTGTAAATCCGAATTTGGCGAACAAGATGTCGAACACGCTCAGCAGCGTCATCACCGGGTCGCCGGAATCGGGACGAATTACCAGGGTACCCTTGCGCTTCAATATTTCGTCTTTAAATTCTCCTCCCCAATAATCCTCCACAGCCCGGAAGATGTTGTAGGAATCCGAAACACAAGCCACCAAGCCTTCGGGATAAGCATCGAGTACATGCCTGAAGATTTGTTTCTCCCCTTCCGGCCCTAATAACGTCATGATAGAGTGTTCCGTTGCGGGAATAGATTTGCCATACACTTCTTTCGCCTCGTAATACCGCCGTGCAAAACGCGACGCCAACACCGTGTCGCTCCCCATGAAGTTCAGCAAGTGAGCCGACCCACCTAAACCAGCACTTTCCACGGAACTGACACCCCGGAAACCAAAATCATTCAACACAAAATCGATCGCCCCACGCGAGGCGTCATCGGCCGTGGCTTCAAAATATTTTGTTACGGTTTTCCGGACTTCCCGTGAGAGCGTGGCCACCGTGTTGGGATACCACACTTGCATGAGCAGGGTTTCCAGAAAATTGGTGAGCCAGAAGCATGCGGGATCGGTGTTCTCGATCGTCATCAGCACGTTGTGCACGGGAATGGCCAATCCTTCCGGCACCGCCTTGATGCGGACCGGTAGGCGGCCGCCGTGTTTTTCCAAAATGTAATCGAAGTTCTCGCGGCGGAAGACATCCTTTCTGCCAAACACACCGTTCATGATTGCTTCTGCTTCGTCTACATCCTGGCGAGTGAAGGCCTGGCCTTCCAGGTATTCCTTCAAATAATATTGCAATCCATAAAATACCGTTTCCGGGAACAAGCCCCCGCGGCTCTCCAAATAAGAATAGATTTTGGACGTGCCCGGGGTGTAAAGTTTGTAGTGCGAATATTTATAAGCATCCGCAAGCAACAACAGGTTTTCTTTCATAACTGTATCATTTAGCATACTTCTTCAAAAGAAATTGTAAAAGGGGAAGGTGCGTGTCTACCACCTCGTGGTTATCCATCATGTGCAGAACCTTGTCCAGCGGGAACCATTCCACAGAAGCAACATCGTCGCTGCCTTGGGGATCGCCGGAGATGAAATCGGTCGAGAAGAGCGTAGTAATGATCTTGTCGCCCTCGGTTCGATAGCGCCAGTCGTCCACGCGGCGGGAGGTTTCATATTGCATCGGCATGATCTCGATCGGGCCACATTCTTCGTGCAATTCGCGTTGCGCAGCCATTTCGAAACAGTCGTCTGTGGGATCGCTAAATCCGCCCAGCAAACGCCACTGGTTGTCGATCTCCTTTTTGCCTAGCAGTATTTCTTTTTTGTTATGGCGGAACACGGCAATATCGACGGTGGGATAGACTTTGAGATAGGTGTTAGCATATGCGTAGATGATCCCGGAGCGAAACGCCTCCGCGTCCATTACCTTGTCACTGAATTTTTCACGGAGTGCGGTCGAGTTGTGCTTGCCTTGTTCCGGAAGGGCAACCACCTTTTTGTTTCCGGAGTAGCTGGTCATGAAACTGTCGCGACTGCCATAGAGCGTGAAGGTGGAACCGGGAAAAGTCGTGGTGAGCAAATGATCGAGCGCCTGCGTCCATCGCGTGTCCAGGGGATGATCGGAGAGTGGGAGCACCACCATGTCGGGATACTCCTTCTTGATCATCCTCTCGCGCGTCGGAAAATCCAAAGGGTTGCGGCGACTGCCCAACACCGGTGAAACACCGAGTACGATCACCGTTTTGTTGTGGTTTTGCTGCACCGTTTCAATGATTGATTTGTGGCCCTCGTGCAGGTAGGGCGTTTGAAAGCGGGCGATAATGACACCGATGTTATTCATATTTACAAAAGCGTTAGTCCAATTTTCTTTGCAATGGCGGGGTCTTGAGGAACAAACACACTCTCCAAGGGAATTTTAAGTTTATCCAATTGGCGATTGTTTACATACTGATATTGCTCGTTTACAAAAAACGTCATGTCTTCTATGCTTACGATCTGAGTCGATCCGAATTGCTCAAGCATTCCTCCTTTCAACCCCAACTGAATCGCTCTTCGCACCGTCGTATTTCCGAAGGGGTCGTGATCAGGATCCCACTGCAACCTTCCTTCATACTGTTGAAGCGACTGCCTCCACTCATCTTCATTTTCATACACGTCTCTTTGAAAGGAAGCGTACGCACTTTGAGCCAGGATCCGTTCGAAATCCTTTTTTCGAATGGTTATGGCCAGGATCCGTTCCTGCCCTTCCTTCTGCGCCCAGCCACTGCGAAACATCATCCATAAGAAACTGGTTTTGATCCATGACATCCGGTTGTAGCTGTAATCGTTCCCTCCAAAGGTTTGATGCTTCACGGCATAATCGGCAATTGAATTTCTGAAGGCTTGGTAGACGACGATGTGATCTGTGGTTACCCTGCCGATAATGTGATTGCCTTCTTTCGGCAATCTCTCGACGCTTTCGTGATACGGCGTGGTTGATGTTGTTATGATGTTCATTTGTGTAATATATACGCAAATATAAAAGCGACGTTGGATTTCTGGTGATCTAATTTGCGTAATTTTTACACAAATTAGACAACCCCTTGACTATGAGTAGAAAAGATCGGAGTGATAGCCCCGCTCTTTCAGCTCGAAATACTTCTTTTTGTTGAAGCGGTAGAGTTTTGCCGGGCGGCCGGCCTTGCGCTGTAAGGTTTTATTCACCTCCTCCAGGAACCCGAGCGCCATGATGCGTTTTTTGAAATTGCGCCGGTCCAGGTCGTTGTCGAGCAACACCTGGTAAAGTTTCTCCAGGTCGGAAAAGGGAAACTCTTTGTCCAGTAATTCGAACCCTATGGGCTCGTACACGATCTTGCTCCTCAATCGTTTGATCGCGACGTCGATGATCTGCTTATGGTCGAAGGCCAGACGGGGAATGCGTTTGATGCTGAACCACGCCACATCTTCTGCATCGGTTTGCGCGGAGAGTTGGTAGTCGTCGGGGCGCACCAGGCCGAAGTGGGCCACCGAGATCACACGGTTGCGCGGGTCGCGGGCGGGCTGACCAAAAGAATAGAGCTGTTCGAGGTAGTTGACGTCAATTCCCGCCTCTTCTTGCAGTTCGCGGTGCACGGCTTCTTCCAGCGATTCCTCGTTCAGCACCAGTCCTCCGGGAAGTGCCCATGATTTTTGGAACGGTTCATACTTCCGTTTGATCAGCAGGACCTGTATGCCTTCTTCCGGAGAGTAGCCGAAAACGACAGCGTCGACCGAGACTTTTATATCTTGTTTCATGACGTGGGGACCTATTTGCGTACAAATAACACAAAAATCGCCAAGCGGAAAAAGCGGTTTACTTCTTATACACGATTTCTCCCCCAAACATCGTCCACAGCACCTGCGTGGTTTTTACGTCCTCAGCAGAAACCGTGAGCACATCCCGGTCAACCAAAACCAGGTCGGCTTGTTTTCCCGGTTCAATAGACCCGATGGTGGTGTTCCACAACACCTTGGCGGCGTTGATGGTGTAGGCTTTCAGCATTTCTGCGCGGGGCATGCTTTCGCGAGGGTTCAGAACACCCAACTTTCCCAGGCGCGTTTCGGCCACGTATATCGCTTCAAAAGGATTCGCCGAACTCACCGGCCAATCGCTGGCACCCGCAATGACGGCACCCTGATCGAGCATGGATTTGGCGGGATAGTGAACGGCGAATAGTGTGGAGTCGATGTAAGGCTTTACCAATTCAACCGTATACGTGTCGGCCGTTGCCCAAAGGAGTTGATAGCTGGCCAGGACATTCAGCGCCGCGAACCGTTTGAAGTCGGAGGGCACCACCAGTTGAAGATGCGTAATGAAATGAGAAAGCCTGTTGTTGCCATTGGCCGCACGGGCATACGCGAAAGCGTTTAAGGCTTCGGTCACCGCCCGGTCGCCTATAGCATGGACGTGTACCAACAGTTGTTGTTGATCCGCTTTGGCGACAAAGTTTTTGAACTTGCCCGGCTCGAACATGAGCGATCCTTGTCGTCCTGAGTTTTTATAAGGAATAGAGACCGCTGCCGTTTGCGTGGGATATTCCAACACGCCGTCGGCAAAGATCTTGAAACCAAGCACCGACAAATCCTTCACGGTGTTGAAATGCATTTGAAGCGCCTTCAGGACATCTATTTGTTTTTGAATGTCACCGTCGCCATCGGCTACCACTGTAGCTGCTACGTGTGCGGTGAGGTTCTTTTTTAAGGAAAGCTTTTCATAAAGTTGCAAGTCGCTGTTTTGTGCACCGTTGCCGGTGGAGCCGGTGGCAGGATCGAGCCAGGCGGTAATGCCGAGACTGTTCAAGTGCTGAACGCCAGCCCGGGCTGCTTCGTAAGCATCAACGGCGCTGGCAGGCAAAACTTTTCGAATGGTGTTGAAGCCGTCTTCGGAGATGCGTCCGGTGGGTTCGCCTTTCTCATCGACACCAAAAAAAGGACGCTCACTTTCATTCAGAGATGTGATGAAGGCGCGGTTCACACCGGCACGTTGAAGCATCACCCGGTTCACCCACGCCGTGTGCCCATCCGAGCCCCGGAGCACGACAGGTTGCTTGCGATAGCCATCGCCGTTGAAGAGTGCATCAAGCTCATTGAGGTGCGCCCACGTGGCGCTATGCATGCCTTCTATTAGGATGACATCACCCCGCATGCCTTTGCGTGTCTTCAAAATGTTTTCCGCATAGGCAGCCAATTGAAGTGTGGCCAACCATACGTCGCCGACGTTGGCAGCACTGAGGCTTTTGCCGCCACTGAGGGCGTGGTTATGACTGTCGATCAAACCCGGCAAGAGAAATTTTCCTTGCAGATCGATTTGGGTGGTCTCTCCTTTCAGTGCTTTTTGAACATCGACCATCGATCCCACCGCGATGATCTTATCGCCCGAAAGGGCTACCGCTTCTGCAACGGGCTGGTTGGGGTTGGCTGTAAAGATCTTGCCATTGAACAGGATCTTCTGCGATGCCTTTGTCTGAGCTTGCAGTGCGCCTCCGGCAATCGCCAGAGCCAAGAGAAAGAAAAGTCTGTGCATGTGAACGGCTTTGCGTACGGAGATTCAAGATAGGTAAAACTCATCTATCAGCATTCCCCGCATGCCATTCGACGAAGTGCCTGTCAATTTCTCTTCTTTAAACTTCTGATGAAACGTCTGAGGATAAAAAAGTCAGCCACAGCGAAAGTCAGCATCACCAGCCCCACCCAGGCATAGCCTGAATAAGACAAATTCTTATATCCCGGATGGGCAATTTTATCGCTTAAAAGCCCAATGTAAAGGGTTATTAACAGCCCGGTAAAACAAAGAAAAATCACCAGGCCAAATCTGGCTAGTCCTCGAAGTGGTTCATTCATAACGTAAGATCTCCAAAAAATTCGTTAGTCCAAGAACTGCAATTTTCTAATTCCAAATTCTTCACTTCATGAAAATTACCCTACAGCAGCACTGTTCATTTTTGATCAGCCCGATGTACATATTTGACTATTCAAGAATATAAAAAAGCGAAAGCAAACCCTCTGGGAGCTTGCTTTCGCGGTTACTAAATTTGGTAAGCCATTTGATTCAGGGTTGGCGAAACACTATTTCAAACATGAGAACGCTGATCGCCCTTATCCTTTGGTGCATGTTGTTTGTCCTTTGCTGGCCCATCGCCCTGATGGTGCTTTTTCTTTTCCCTTTAATTTGGCTGGTGCTGCTGCCGTTCCGCATCCTGGGATTCACGTTAGAGCTAGGCTTCAAATTGGTCGGCGCCATTCTGCTTTTTCCGTTTCGTGTGTTCCGGTGAACTGGCGAGATGATGCTTCTCCTTAAAGCCCACTTGCCATTGACTCGAAGGCTTTCACCATGTTGATAAACTCGACACGGTACCCTTCTGTGTCCTCGCCCCTGGCACTCTGTGCCATTTTTACCACTTGGTCGTATGTGAAATGATTGGCATATTCCGACTCGCGCAACAACATGCCGAAGGAAGCAACAGAAGCCGACCAGCGGAAATTGTCGGTGGTCTTTGCCAGTGGCGTGTTGTCGTCTACCAAGGGGTGCACGATGAGCTTGCTCACATCTTCGTCGGGCTTTTTATAACGCAGTTTGATCGTTAGCAATTCTTCGGAAGTGTTGGCTGATGGGTTTACTTGCATGGTCTGGTATTTTAGGTCGTCTATTTTGTAGAACTCGCTCTCCACGCCCACGGGGATGATCTCATACAAGGCGGTGACGGTGTGGCCCGAGCCCAATTCGCCGGCGTCCTTTTTATCGTTGTTGAAGTCTTCGCTTTTCAGCATCCGGTTCTCGTAGCCGATGAGGCGATAGGCTTTCACTTTCGCGGGGTTGAACTCCAGTTGCAGTTTCACATCTTTAGCAATGGTGAACAACGTGCCACCGAATTCATTCACGAGCACCTTGCGCGCTTCGATGATGTTGTCGATGTAGGCATAGTTGCCATTGCCTTTGTCAGACAGGGTCTCCATTTTGGAGTCTTTGTAGTTGCCCATGCCAAAGCCCAGTGCCGTGAGGAACACGCCGTCTTTTCTTTTCTCTTCGATCAAACGCTCCATAGAAGCATCGCTGGATTCGCCAATGTTAAAGTCACCATCGGTGGCGAGGATCACGCGGTTGTTGCCGCCGGTCTTGAAATGTTTTTTTGCAATGTCATAGGCCAATTGGATGCCGGCACCGCCCGCTGTTGAGCCACCGGCCTGGAGATTGTCGAGGGCTGCGATGATCGTTTTCTTGTTGGCGCCCGAGGTGGGTTCCAATACCAATCCGGCTGCACCGGCATACACCACGATGGCTACGTGATCTTGTTCGCGCAATTGTCCCACCAACATTTTGAAAGACGTTTTCAGCAACGGAAGCTTGTTGGGTTCGTCCATAGAGCCCGACACGTCGATGAGGAACACGAGATTGGAAGGCGGCAGATTGTCGGTCGCGATTTTCTTTCCTTGCAGGCCGACGTGCACCAGTTTGTGTTTGGCATTCCAGGGTGCGATCGATATTTCGGTGACCACGGCAAAGGGGTCGTCGCCTTCTGGTTGATCATAATCGTAGTCAAAATAGTTGATCATCTCTTCGAGACGCACGGCGTCTTTGGGAGGACGTTGACCGTTGTTGATGAAGCGACGCACATTGCTGTAGGAAGCAACGTCCACATCGATAGAAAACGTAGACAGAGGATTCTTCAATGCATCTTGGAAACTATTTTCAACTATGGCGCGGTATTCTTCGGTGCTCGATTGAAGTTGTTGTTCCTCGAGGTCTGCCGAATCCCTGCGCAATTCCTGGACTGCAGACCCTTGCCGTTCACATGAAAACATCAACATAACTATAATCATCACATAAAAAGACACAATGAAGCGTTTCATAAAATTTTGAGTTTTAAGATTATTAAAAGCAAAAAAATATAGACGTCGTCAGCCAGGCCTGCAGGACACTTGCGGACAGAGGACTCAGAAAAGAAGAATCAGAAAATTAAACCGTGCCGGCGAGGAATGCCGTCGGGTGGAAGAGAACAGAGCCTCCCGGAATCGGGAAGCTCTGAAAGTTTACAGGTAGGTGTGTGCTTATTGCTTTGCGGTAGAATCGCCAGCCACAGGAGCTTGTGTAGTATCGGCTTCTACAGGAGCAACCGTTTCCGTAGCAGTGGTGTCCTTTTCAGTAGCCGTTTCTTCAGTTTTAGGCTTGCATGCTCCTATCGTAACCGCAATGGCCAGAACAGCAAAAATTGTTTTCATTGCATTCTTCATAGTTTCTAGTTTAAATTTTCCCTTCATACCGCGATTTCCGGAAGGTCACCCACGCAGAAAGATCTTTTTCTTTGGGTTACCTTCGGGGCGACTTTGTATAAAACCAACCTTACGTAAAACGTGGCCTATTATTTCGACGAGCTGATTGTTTCAGAGATCCGGAAGAAGAACGAGGGGGTGCTCCGGGAGCTTTATAAGACCCATTACGCGATGATCGTGAACCTGGTCTGCACCAACAGCGGCACCGAACAAGAAGCCAAAGACATTTACCAGGAGGCCGTGCTCGCTTTTTATGAGCGGGCACAGCAAGCGAATTTTATTCTGACCTGCAAGATCAAGACCTATCTCTACGCTGTGTGCAGAAGGCTGTGGCTCAAGCAATTACAGGCCAAAAAGCGCTTTCAGGGCACCCTTGAAGAGACGGAATCGTTCCCGGGGGCCGATGAGGAGGCGCTCAACGCAGAAGAGAAGGAAAAACAGTTTGCGGACATGAAAACTGCGCTGGAGGGGCTTGGAGAACCCTGCCGCAGCATTATCGAGGATTTCTACATACACGACCTTTCCATGGAAACCATCCGCGAAAAGTTCGGGTATACCAATGCCGACAATGCGAAAAATCAGAAGTACAAGTGCCTGCAACGCTTGAAGAAATTGTTTTTTGACGCCTATAAAGACCACTGAAAATATGAACACCGAACAAGATCTGCTGGACCGCTACGCCAAAGGCACCCTTTCCGCCCAGGAAACGGCCGCCCTGGAAGAGCGGATGAAGCAGGACCCCGCCTTCCGGGAACAGGTGGAAAAACACCTCTCCCTGATCAATGCCCTTCGATTTTACGGCGAACGCTCCCGCCTTCTCAAAACGCTGGATGACGCCCACCAGGAAATAGAAACGCCTGTAAAGGTCGTGCCCTTGGCCCGTCCCGTCGGTTGGAAACGCTATTGGATGACCGCCGTGGCCGCCTCCGTGGCCCTGATCAGTATTTTGGGAACACTGTTCATGACCCGCTCGCTGGATACCAAGCAAACCGCCATCTATAAGGAATTGCGACGGAATGTAGAGCAAATCAAAAAATCACAAAAGCTCATGATGGAAGACATGGCCGAAGTGAAAGAGAAACCCAAGCCCTCACCCGAGGCCTACGCCGGCACAGGTTTCCTCATTTCTTCGAACGGCTATGTGGCCACCAGCTATCATGTGATCAAAGAATCGGACTCCGTTATAATAGAGAACGCCAGATTTGGACGCCTCAAGGCTACCATCATTCACAACGACCCGGCGAATGATGTTTCCATTCTGAAGATCGAACAAAAGCTCGACGACCTGGCACAACCACTTCCCTACACGCTGTCGATGACCGAAGCCAATCTGGCCGAAGATGTCTACACCCTCGGCTATCCGCGCGAGGACATTGTGTTTGGCGAGGGCTCCGTGAGTGCACTGACGGGCTTCAAACAAAACCCCAATGCCTACCAGGTGTCGGTGCCAGTAAATCCCGGTAACAGCGGCGGCCCGTTGTTGAACGCGAAAGGCGACCTGGTGGGAGTGATCAGCGGCATTGAGACCGGAACTATGGGCGCTGCGTTTGCCATCAAATCCACCGTACTCATGGACGTGATCGGCCAGGTAACGGTCGACAGCGTGGCGTTGCCGTTAACACTGCCCAAGCAGAACACCATGAAGAACAGCACACGCGTGCAGCAGGTGAAGCGTTGGAAAGACTTTGTGTTCATGGTGCGCGTATACAAGAATTAGATCTTTTTTTGAAAGAATACCACGATACGGCTACCGGTAGATTTTCCGGTGGCCGTATTGCGTTTAGAGTGAGTGTGTTAGCGGGAGAGAAAGGATGATCCCTGAAAGCATGGATTGTAGATGCCCGCGTGTTGTTCTAATTTGGTCGCCCTGAACATCGAAACCTAGCGTTATGATACCGCCTGTTGCCAGAACTTACCGGCTTGTTGACTCCAGAATTGTTTTCATTATTACCTTGCTGGTGATTGCACTAACGATCGTGGGTGTGTACCTGTGGGGGCTGGGGAGTCACCACACGTTTTTTGAGAATTCATTTTTATCCACCACCATTTTGTCGGCAGCCTTTTGCTCGTTTATCACGGTAGGGCTATTCCACGGCATAAAATTAAAAGACAACATCGGCCGGATGACGGATAAGATCCCATCCAAAGCGTTTTCCAAAATGCCAGACGTTTCGCCGGCGGGGCCAATCCTGGAGGTTGGCGACGGGTTTGGCGAAGTGATCCTGGGTGCTATCATCAGCATTTTGCTTTGGATCGCGATTGCGGTTGTGCTGGCCGTGGTGTTGTTAATGTTCGGTCAATTGCTGGTCATTTCGTTGTTCACTTTTGCAGCTATGTTGTATTGGATCTTCTTTCGTGCTTTACGACTCGTCTTCAAAAATTCTAAACGCACCAAGGGTGATCTCCCCATGAGTGTTATCTACGGCGTCTTCTACACGTTCTTGTATAATTTTTGGATCTACGGCATACTTTTTCTGGTCGCTTATTTTAAGGGAACTGCGACGCTCTCTTTTTAGAATTCGGATAAATAACACAAAATTCCATTTCATCCCTTCCGGCATCGAAAAAGTGCGTTTATATTTGCAACGCATTTCACCTGATCGTATTCATTTAGAAAGCGGGAGAAAGTTTATGCTGGTGCTCACTTTACATATCACCCTGTAGCCGCTACGGTAATTCTTACCGGACCTGAAAGGCTATAGCCAATCAAAAAAACATTTTAGTTCATTTTAAATCGCAGACGCAAGTCTGAAGAAAGGTCACTATTTATTTTCCAGGATTTTGCCGCAAAACTTTGCGTCACAGCTCCGGGACCGTAAAGCACCAATCTTCTATTTACGTCCGCTCAATATTCCTATGGGCAAATACAAACTTATCCTTCAAGATATGAAGGGCATACCTTTTCCCTCGGATGTGATCAGAAGCCTGGCGCTAAACATTATGAATCGCCACTTCAAACACACACCGATCGAGGAAAAAATAAATCAGATTACCGATGTGCTGGAGCATCCGGAGAACTATCGTCATCACGAGCTGCTCGGCATCATCGCATTAAAACTTTTGTCGAAAGAAGTCACCGAGCCTTTGTATGAGGCTTTCGATCTGGACGAGTCGCCAAAACCTTTCGAGGTCTTTGGTCACAAACACATCGAACGCAATGCGCTGCAGCAAATGGAGGTCGCCATGCGCTTGCCGATAGCCGTGAAAGGCGCGGTCATGCCCGATGCACATCAGGGCTTCGGCCTGCCCATCGGTGGGGTGTTGGCCACCGAAAACGCGGTGATCCCCTATGGCGTGGGCATGGACATCGGGTGCCGCATGGCACTGACCATCCTCGACCTGCCGGGAAGCTACGTGGTGCACCACGACTACGTTTTGAAAAAAGCGTTGGGCGACTACACGCATTTCGGCAACGACGGAGGACTTGACTTCCGACAGGAGCACGAGATCCTTGATCACCCGGGTTTTCAAGACACCGAACTGTTGCGAAAGCTGCATGGTAAAGCCGTACGTCAGTTGGGAACGTCAGGCTCCGGGAATCACTTCGTAGAGTTCGGCACGGTCCAACTCGATGCGGAAAATACGCTTGGCATTCCAGGGGGTGTATATGCTGCCTTGCTTTCGCATTCGGGCTCGCGAAGCCTCGGTGCCAACATCGCGCAACATTACACGCACGTGGCCATGGCCAAATGCAAATTGCCGGGAGCAGCAAAAAGCCTGGCGTGGCTCACACTGGACAGCGACGAAGGACAAGCGTACTGGCACGCCATGCAACTGGCCGGCGACTATGCCAAGGCATGTCACGATCAGATCCATCGCAACCTGTGTCGCGCACTGGGTTTTCAAACCCTTGCCACTGTGGAAAATCATCACAACTTCGCATGGAAAGAGTTGGATGAGGATGGACGCGAACTGGTCGTGCACCGAAAGGGAGCAACGCCTGCACGAGAAGGCGTGTATGGCATCATTCCCGGAAGCATGCTGTCGCCAGGATATATTGTTCGCGGCCGCGGCAACACGCTGTCCATAAATTCTGCGGCACATGGCGCGGGGCGTAAGATGTCCCGTCAGAAAGCGAAAGAGTCCATCACGATGAGCAGCTTGAAAAAAATGTTGCAGGCAGAGAAGATCACGCTCGTCGGTGGAAGTCCGGAAGAAGCACCGGGTGCGTATAAAGACATCGACACGATCATGAAGAGTCAAGGCACCTTGGTTTCCATCGAAGGAAAATTCTATCCCCGTGTGGTGCGGATGGCAAAAGACTAAAACGTTATGAGTGAAGATTTGAAATCCTCCTCCGTTTCCTGGCAAAGTCAACTAAAAACCCCCGGATCGATCCGGGGGTTTCTTTTTTCTGAAATGCTACGCTGCCCTCAACTCAAGTCGCATGCAACGCCATGTATGCCCACCCGTGAAACGGAAATTGTTCCTTTCGAGGGAAATTTGATTTTAGTTGATTCAAGTCGGAAATGGACTTGAAGAAGATCTGCACGTCGTCTTCGTATAACAACGAATCGTTTTGGTTTCGCAGTTTGACGAGTGCGTAGTGCGGGTGATGACCCTCGAAGGGAAGTTGTCTTGAAAATTTTACTACAAACCAGTTCGGATCGAGATCGTCGTGGTCCTTTAGAACAATGCGGCTCACGATGTCACCCTCATACTCGCCATCGAGTATTTCGGCCAGGCGGTGATTATAAGGATCGTTGCTAAGGTTGATCTTCAGCCCCACATAATTATGTGCGCGTATGGAATTAACGAAATACCAGCTGGTCAGCAGTGTGCCGCGTTGCAACGTGCCGTACCCACGCTTCTCGCGGCTGCTGAAATAAATGTCGCGCCAGTAGCCTCTCACCACGTTGAAACTGCTGAGGTTGGAGGCAAAGAAAATAATGCTCATCGCGGCGAACGGCAAGCTGGAGTAAAATTCATAGTTCGCTTTTTCCGGCCCGCGCATGAAAGCCACCAGTACATACTCAAACGCAAAAATAAAAGTGAGACCCAATGCCACATATTTAGATTTCTCCAAAAGATTCACTTTGCCATAGGTAAAGAAGGGAGAATTATTCAGGCAATTGTTAAGAATAATGATCCACACCTGTACCATGAAGATGAAGTACACCACGAAAAGAATGTAATGATCGTGCATGAGCAGGAAATCGTACAAACCATGTACCGCTGCTCCGATCATGAAACTGACAGGCACGGAGATCCACGCGCTGATGTGCTTGAGTTGAAACCGGCTTACCACAAAGCCATAGACAACGATGGATGCAGCAATCATGTGGCCGATAACCGACAAATAGGCCCTTCCATGAATAATACCCGCCGACAAATTCTGAAAGTAGAGCACGTTCTCGACAAAGGCAAACCCCAACGCGCTGGCAGAAGCATAGACAATAAAGTCGATCGGCTCCTTTAGACGTGGTGTCAACATCATGAACAGCAGAAAGGGAAAAAATTTCACAAGTTCCTCCGGTACGCCGATCATAAAAACGGTATAGAGCAAATCGTTCCAAAAGGTGTTGTCCATTTCCCACGGAAAATACAACTCCCGAAAATCGCTAAAGGAAAGAACCGCCAAGGTGGAGATCATTCCGCCACAAAAAAGGCACAGCATGATCAGCAGATCATTTCGCTGGCGGAACACTCTCAAATAACCAATGTAGCTCAACCACATAGCCGAAATGAGCAAGGCGGCAACAAAGCCCGGCGCGTTGACCATATGGCCAATGGATTGCAGCAGCGAGGTAACATACGCTGCAAAATCACCCGTCTCCCAATGCAACCGCCGACGCAGTCCGTCTGGAAATAGTTCGGGCGAAGGGTCGTATTTGAGCAATTCCTTTAGCATCGAGAAATTCTTGTGCTCTTCATATTGTTTCAGGAGATAGGAAAATGCTCCACTGAAATTGCCACCCTTTATATGAAGCTCGCGTTCAAATTGCTCTTCGGCCAGTCGCGGTTCTCCCCCATCCATGTAGAGCACCCCACGGCAAAAATGGACATAGGGGAAATCGTCCCGTTGAATGCGATACAAGTGAAACGTTGCTTTCTCCCGATCCTCCTTCTTTAAATAGATAGCGCCCAAACCGAAATGGCCGATTGCGGAAGCCACACTGTCCCTGCTTTGGGAAAGTTGCTCATATTTTTTTTGCAACGCATCCAGATCCTTGCCGTCTCGCGAGAGGTAATGAATACGGCGGTAATGAAATTCAGGAGATTGTTGTACCAACCCGAGCCAGGTGGTGTCACCCAGTGTCGACCGGGCAACGACATCGTCCGCGAGGGAAACTTCGGTTGGGGGATCTTTAAAGAAAACATTTACGATCGCCGCTGCGCACACCAGGAGTGTCACGCTGCTCATCAATGCGAGGAACAACGGCGAGCGAAAAAATATTTTTTTGTTTGAGAGCGCGTTGAAACGCCATCCTAAATACGCACCGCCAATCAACAAGATCAAAAAGTAAACCATAACCACACACTTAGCGAAGAGGGAACCGTATCAAAAAAGCTGATTCTGAGCGGCGGATTTTTCTTGAATTAAGTAAAATCCGTGCAGGTCTGCAAGTGCGGGATCACTTTCACAAACAGGTCCACATTTTCCGGTTATCAAACGCCGATTTACGCTTGCGGTGCTGAAATCGCTAAGCGCTCAGCCCATTCCAACCCGTTCGGCAATTCCTGTGCATTGAATTCCAGGTGGATCACCCTCCGGTGTTTCGGGCTGGTGGCTTTGGAGGAAGCATGCAGCACCAAGGGTTTCATCAAATGAATGCTACACGCTTTCGCTTCGCAAACATGCGGGATGCTGTTTTGTGTGATCAACGCAATGGCGTCGTCCGACAATTTTTTCTGATGCGATCCGGGCACGATCTTCAGCGCGCCGTTCGATTCGTCGGCATCGTCCAAGTGGATCCTCACGGTGACCGTGTCTTTCAAAATTTGTTCCGGCGGGCAAACATCGTGCTCGCCGTTTTTCTTTGTCCAGGCTGTGAAGCCTTCGGTCTCGATTTTTTCCTTGACATGAATCACGATATCCTGGTGCCACGTGACATACCAGTTCGATTCCGGAGTTTTGTCAAAATAAATGGCCTTGGTAAGAAACAGATCCGGGTTTATTTCCTTTAAGATCGCCGTAAGATTCGTATTGAATAGCAACGGTTTCAATTCGGGCAGTTCCTGCAAAAGATTTCGAACAGCGTAAGCATCCTCCGCCGGCCGGCTTTTCAGATACATGTGTAGTTTCGCGCTGATGGCATTCACGTCCCGCTTCCTAAACACGTGATGCAACACGGACGATCCTTTGTAGATCAGTTTGTTGATCTGATTTTGCAGCGATCCCCGGTTGAACTCGAACTGATATTGATCCAACGCCTCCCCCAAGATGTCGCGGATCCGTCGCTTCAGTTTTTCGGGCGCCAGAATTTTTATGCGGTTGCCAAAGCCGAGGATCTCTCGCTCCAATTCAAAATTGAGTTGTACCTGCAAGGAAAATACGACACCCGTAGTAAGCCTCTCCTCCACGTTCTGTGAATGATGGATGGGTTTGGTCGCAATGTAGGGAGCCGTTTCATGGTCGGCATGCAAGAGCACCTTTTCGGTCTTGCCGTCCTGGTTCACCGAAACACCCACCACGTCATGGAAGAAACTGGAGATGTTGAAATCGGTCGCCGGCGCATATTTCGCCGGGCACTCGCCGATGCTCACGATGCGATCGAGGGCCAGGTTTAGGATGGGCGTGTTTCGCTTTTTCACCCCAAGTACAAACCAACGGTTGCGGTATTCTTTCAAGCAATAGGGGTGAAAAACAAAGGTGTTCGCACTGCGCGCCTTGAACGATTGATAACAAAGTTCTACCGGACGCTTTTTAAGGATCGTCTGATACAACGCATCGATATGCTCCAGTCCCTTCAGGTTTTCATTCTTTTCAAAGTCAATAACCGGTTCCTGATTGGTCTTTGCAGCATCGATCTTGTTTTCCAGGCGCTGCACCATGCCGCTCAGTTCCTGGAAGTGGCTGAAGCCTTTGAACTGCCGGAGGATCTCCACCACCTCCGTTAATTTGCCCAGGTCCTGGTCGGTCAGCGGGATGTTGGTGATGGAATATTCGGGGTCTTCATAGGTGTAGAATTTTTTTTCCAACACCACGATCGGCGCATTGTATCCCAGCTTGTCGCTGCGCATGAGTTGGATGTCCATCTGCACGGTGCGCCGGCTCACGCCCTTGTCGATGCCCTCATATTCATAGAGCGTCTCGGAGCATGCGTCGATCAAATCCTCCAGCGTCCAACGCCGTTGGCGATTTTTAAGACAGGCATCGATGGTGCGAAAACGGATAAGGGCGTTGCGGTTAACCGGCATATCGGATCATATTTGCCGAAAAGATGGCAAAAATTCCATTCTGCGCAAAGAGACTGCGCAGATGCCGCTCGGATGAAAATGATTTAAAATCAAAGAAGCTGTCCTTGTGAGACAGGCTTCTTTGCCTTATCTGAAAAGTATTTTCAAAAGAAATAAAAAAAATTCACTGCGCAAAAAGACTGCGCAGATGCCCCTGATCTTTGATTCATCATTTACGCGGAATGATAGCAGCTTCAAAGCGGCCCTCTTCCACAGCGGTGGAAGAGGTTTATTGGGTCTTGTAGCTTAAAAGGAAAAGCCTGCGGTAAAAGTAGATCGCACCGCAGTGTGCCGGGATGATTCCGTTATGGCTGCGCGCTATAACGGATAGAATTTGCAGATGCACCGAAATACCGCTCGGAGAAGTATAGTAGGGAAGCGCATTTAGAGCCCGGCTGCCCGCAAGGGAATTCCGGTTCGAATCCGGAGGAGGCCACAAAAATGTTCATTGAATTTGAAATTGATGTCCGCCTTTGGCGGATAAAAAATCTTCTCTCCATCCCGAAAGGACTGGAGGAAGCGCGGAAAAAACTAAGGCAAAAAGACCGGATGCGAGTTTCTGTATAGCTCCATAGTACTGCGGCTGGCCCGCAGCATGCTGCTTTCGCCGATGTTGTTTTCCCCCACTTGCGTGTCGAAGGTTCGAATCCTTCTCCGTTACGTAGCGGATAGCTCAGTTGGTAGAGCAGCAATCCATGGACTTTAAATCCATACTTGTTGAAGAAGACAGTCACTTCTCAAAAAAACGACTACCGTACAGAAAAGCAGCGACAGGCAAACCGGTTCACCCTTCTCCGGAAGGATTGAACACGTCGGCCGGAAGCTTGTAAAGGTGAGGATACCGTGCAGGATCGTTCGCATACTTTTTTGCAAAGCATTTCTTTCCGAGTCTTTCGCTTTTGCGAGGGATACGAAAGAACATCTCTTCAAAAAATTATCCGCACGAAAATACACTCAATCGCTCTTCCGCCTCCGGAAGATGGTTTGCGGGTCGCGGCTTTCTTTTTAAATGAATTTTTATTTTTTATTAATTTCTATTGTTATGAAAAGGATCAGGATCAACACCGGCTACATCGGCCTGGTGTTCAAAAATGGCAACTACAAAAAAGTGTTGACCGAAGGCGTGTATTGGCTGTCGTTCAACGAAACGATCATGTTCTATGACATGACCAAGCCCTTCCATCCTTCCCTGGAGCTGAACATCTTGCTGCGCGACCAGGCGTTGGCCGATTTGTTGACCGTTGTGGAAGTGAAGGATACGGAGATCGCCCTGCACTCTGAAAACGGGAACTTCAAAAGCTTGCTGACACCCGGACGCTATGCTTTCTGGAAGGGCGTGGTAGACCACACCTTCGTGAAAGCCGACCTGAGTAAAATCGAAGTAACAGAACCTATCGATGTCAGCACGTTGATGCGAAAAGAGGTGCAGCCCTACATCCGTGTATATGCTGTGGAGTCGTATGAGAAGGGTATCCTGTTCATCGACGGAAAGTTTACCAAGGTGCTGGACACCGGCGTGTACTTCTTCTGGAAGAATCCCGTGGTCGTCACTGTGTTGAAAGCCGACCTGCGTCAATTGCAGTTGGAAGTTTCCGGTCAGGAGATCCTGACCCGCGACAAGGCCGGGCTGCGTTTGAGCTTCTTCGCGCAATACAAAGTGGTGGACATCCTCAAGGCGTTGATCGAGAACAAGGATTATGAAAAGCAACTGTATGTCATCATCCAGCTTTGCTTGCGCGAATTCGTGGGAACGCTTTCCTTAGACGAACTCCTGGAGAAGAAAGAGTCCATCGCCCCCTACATGCTGGAGTCGTTGAAAGACAAAGCTTCTGCATTGGGTATCGAGGTGCGCGACTGCGGGATAAAAGACATTATTTTGCCCGGTGAGATGAAGGAGATCATGAACCAGGTGCTGGTGGCACAGAAGAAAGCCGAGGCCAACGTCATCATGCGTCGTGAGGAGACCGCTTCCACGCGAAGCTTGCTGAACACGGCCAAATTGATGGAGGAGAACACCATGCTGTTCAAATTGAAAGAAATGGAGTACGTCGAAAAGATCGCCGATAAGATCAATAGCATCTCGCTTTCGGGAGGCAACCAGATCATCGATCAGTTGAAAGACATCTTCGTGCCCCGCAAATAAAAAACGTTGTGCGATAGCAGGGCTGTATTCCGGAATACAGCCAATTTTTATTGCGATCGCCAAACGCTAAAACAAAAGAGGGTGTGACAAAACATTTTAAATCCGCCCGTCTTAACTTAACATCGAAAATGAAACTGACAGGAAACGATCTTAAAAAAATAGGATACGCAGAAGGCAAAGCACTTGGCCTTGCCTTGACCATTATTGAAAGAGAATACGCTGCATGGAAACCAGCGGATCAACTCAACTTGCTACAACGCGTGAAAGACGATCCGGCCCGCTATATCCATGACGAAAAGCTTTCGCCTCTCGCAATGGAAATACTGAAACCTGCAGATTCAACCATCGCACTGGAACCTGCCGGTAAGCCCTATAAAATATACGGTGCCGAAGCCATCGAAGAAGGCGCCATCCACCAGATGGATATTGCCTCGCGGCTGCCCATCACCGTTGCCGGCGCGCTCATGCCCGATGCGCACCAAGGCTATGGATTGCCCATCGGCGGCGTGCTGGCCACCAAAAATGCCGTGATCCCTTATGGGGTTGGGGTGGACATTGGTTGCCGGATGTGCCTGACTGTGTATGACCTGCCGGTAACCCTGTTGGAGGACAATAAAGAAGCGTTAAAAAAAATGCTCGTCAACAACACCATGTTCGGGCAGGCTACTTTTAAGCAGCCAAAAGATCACGCCATTTTTGAGCGCGATGAGTTCAGCGACATTGCCGTGGTGAAGGGCTTGAAAGACAAGGCCTGGAGACAGATCGGCTCGTCTGGTGGCGGAAACCATTTTGTGGAGTTCGGCATTGTAGATATCCCGTCCGTTGCAGACGAGTTGGGGCTACAACCTGGAAAATACCTGGCGTTGCTTTCACACTCCGGCTCCCGCGGTTTGGGGGCCACCCTGGCCGCTCACTACACCCGGATCGCCATGGATGTTTGCAAGCTTCCACAAGAAGCCAAGCACCTCGCCTGGCTCGACCTCGACACGGAAGCCGGTCAGGAATACTGGCTTGCCATGAACCTGGCTGGCGATTATGCTTCGGCATGCCACCACCAGATCCACGAGCGGATGGCCGTGGGGCTGCGTTCCAACCCGCTCATGATGGTAGAGAATCATCACAACTTCGCGTGGAAAGAGCAAGATGCGTCCGGTGAGGAAGTTATCGTGCATCGTAAAGGCGCTACGCCTGCAGGCAAGGGAGTGCTCGGGATTATTCCCGGGTCCATGGCCACACCGGGATTTATTGTGAGAGGAAAAGGTGTATCGACATCAATCAACTCCGCATCTCATGGTGCGGGCAGATTGATGTCGCGTACCAAGGCGAAGCAAACGATTTTGCCGGGTCATGTCAACAAAGTGTTGACGGCTGCGGGCGTGGAATTGATTGGTTCGGGTCTTGACGAAGCGCCGATGGCCTACAAGAATATCCACGAAGTGATGGCCTCCCAGCACGAATTGGTAGACGTTTTAGGAACATTCATGCCTAAGATCGTGAGGATGTGCGGTGATGAAAAATTCAAGGAAGTGGACTAACGCTCCCTATCTCCCTGAAATTTTCTCCAGCTTGATAAAGGTGTTTTAAAAACTTCTTTATACTTTTACATCATGAACACAATGCTACACCAAATTAACCAAGCACAGAAGTCGACGGCGCAAGTCCGCGACCCTAAGTGCTATTATGTCCGGAGTAGTATGTTGAGATGATTGATAAGATCAAAGTCATACAGAAAGCCCGGACGCTAAAATGTCCGGGCTTTTTTATTTTAAACCACTTTCATCATGACTGTCGATAGCATACTTAAAACCGTTGAGAAGGAAGCGATCAGCACCTTTTCCCTGCTGGATGGCTGGTTCGATGAAGAACAAGCTGTGTTGGACTACCGCCCGCAAGCGGAGGCGTTGAATGCCCATGAAATATTGGTGCAGTCCATGCTTACGTGCCGCGATTTGATGGAGGAGGTCGACAAGGGCAGTGCACGCGCGCTGGAGTGCGCACAGGAGAACGAAGGGTTCGATTGGAATCAATATACGCTGCTACCGCCGGAGGCGATCGAAGCGCACAGCCGCCCTCATGATCACGCCCGCATGTTGGAGGGCACGATGGCGGGTGACTTCTTCCCTGCGGACGACGTTCGCGTATCCTTGCGCACACAGTTGCTGAAATGCCTGGAGCATCTTGATATGCTGCAAAACGGCGAGGGTGTGCACTATAAGATCTCCTATACCGATTATGGCATCGGCGACCTTGACATCTACCAGTACCTGTATCTCTTGACCCTTTCCGTGAAAGGGCAACTTGACCAGCTGCGTTACAACAAAAAAGAATATTTATCGCTCAAAGCTTAGTGTTTTATGTGGAGGACTTTATATCGACCGACCGGGCCGAATGAATTGGCGCTGATCGTCGATTCGGGGATGAAAAGATTTCCGCCCCGTCTTTTCTGGCAACCTATATTTTATCCCGTATTGAATGTAGAATACGCTTCTGAGATCGCCGAGCGGTGGAACAGAGGCGATGAGGATTCGGACGATGCCGGCTTTGTAACCGCTTTTGAAATTCCGGAAGATTATTTTCGGCAATTTCAAATTCAAACCGTCGGGCTGGATCATCACCAGGAGTTGTGGGTGCCTGATCACCAGTTGTCTGAATTCAACGACCAGATCGTAAACGGCATTCGCGTAGAGCGGTCGTATGCAGGAAGAAATTTTGTCGTGCCCGATACGCTCCAAGCGATTCTTCCTAAAATAGAAAGCCCGAGGTAAACCCTCGGGCTTTTGTTTTTTTTATAAGAACGATGTATTAAAGCAAGTTTTATTGGCCTTTTTTGAACCTTAACGGCGCTTTAGCAAACTGTTCATGCACCGTTTTCTCCGACTTTTTCGGGATGATCTTGCCCTCATTGATGAGCACGTGAGCGACGAGTTTCACCTGTTCCAACAGCTGCGGCCAGTTCTTGGCATCGATGGCACGTGCCACCTCCGGAGGGCCAAAGGTCCCGTCGGAACCACATTCGTCAGCCATTCTTAGAATCGTTCTACGGATGTCCTCAGCAAATATCATAAGTGGCAAGATAAAGGAGGGTCTGAGGAGGTAACACGGTTGCCGCGAAATCAGTTCTCCCGGTTTCCATATAATTAACCGTTGTTTACTTTTGTACCATGACTGTGCGCACGTTCATTGCCGATCAACCCTCGCCCCAGCGGGAGATCATGACGATTCTCCGCTCGTGGATTCTTGATCTTGGGCAGCACACGCAAGAAAAAATCAGCGCCAAGATCCCCTATTTTTACTTCTATGGCCCCCTTTGCTATCTCCACGCACAGCCCGACGGCGTAGACCTGGGTTTCACTAAGGGCTATGAACTCACGGACGAAGAGAAGCTATTGGAGTCGCGTGGGCGCAAACATGTAAAGACCATCACTTTTTATAGCGTAACCCAACTGGAGGAGCAAGAGGAATCGCTCCGGCATATTTTGAACGAAGCCGCCATCCTGAACGAATACCGGTATAAACAGCAACAGAAGAAGAAAGCCAAATGAACGAACCCGAGATCCTCGAGCAGGACGACGATGAGCTTTTCGAGCACCATCGCATCACCGCCGATGCCAAACAAAGTCTGGTGCGCATCGATAAATTTTTGATGGCCCGCTTGCCCAACGTCACCCGTACCAAGATCCAGGCCGGCATCCACGAGGGGTTTGTACGCGTGAACGAAAAAAGCATCAAGCCCAACTACAAGGTTCACCCCAACGACGTGATCACCGTTTCCATGCCCGAGCCACCCCGCGACACCACGGTGGTGCCCGAGAACATTGCGCTGGACATCGTGTATGAAGATGCTCACCTGATGGTGATCAACAAACCCGCCGGCATGGTCGTGCACCCAGCCTACCAAAACTGGACCGGCACCGTGGTGAACGCCCTGGCCTACCATTTCCAGAACCTCCCCGAACTGCCGGGCAACGACGGACGCCCCGGACTTGTGCACCGCATTGATAAAGACACGTCTGGGCTACTGGTCATCGCGAAAGACGAGACAACGCTTACCGCACTGGCCAAGCAATTTTTCGATCACACCA
This sequence comes from Chryseolinea soli, assembly GCF_003589925.1. Taxonomy (NCBI): domain Bacteria; kingdom Pseudomonadati; phylum Bacteroidota; class Cytophagia; order Cytophagales; family Fulvivirgaceae; genus Chryseolinea; species Chryseolinea soli. The sequence goes on from NZ_CP032382.1 coordinate 1,783,007, forward strand.
TCGAGCGTCGCTATCATGCCATCGTGTGGGGTGTGCCGGAACCTCCTCAAGGCACCATCAACGTGAACGTGGGGCGCAGCCTGAGAGACCGCCGCATCACCACCGCGTTTCCCGAAGGCGACATGGGGCGGCATGCCATCACCCACTATACCTTGTTGCAGGACTTGCGTTATGTCTCGGTGATCGAATGCAAATTGGAGACGGGGCGCACGCACCAGATCCGCGCCCACATGAAATACCTAGGCCACCCGTTGTTCAACGATGCGCTGTATGGCGGCGACCAGGTGCTGAAGGGAACGGTGTTCACCAAGTATAAACAGTTTGTGGAAAATTGTTTCGAGGTCATTCCCCGCCAGGCGCTGCATGCCAAAACATTGGGCTTCGTCCATCCCGTGACCAAACAATTCATGCAATTCGAATCCGAGCTGCCGGCTGATTTTAAAGCGGCAATCGAAAAGTGGGAACATTATGTGAAGTATAACTGACGGTTACCGTTCAGAGAAGAACCGGTTTAAAAAAGGGGAAAAGGAAGTGATTCAGTGCGTGGTAACGCACAGGCTATACAACGAAGAAGATCAAAAGTCTGTCTTAAAACGCGGTGCCGAACTTGCGTCCTTTACCCAGCGCCTGACGGATCTCCTTCAGGGCTTCCCGTTTAAGCTTCTGATGCGTGGCATCGTCTTTCGACGAGTACACCAGGCTTTTGATGTAGGCCAAAACTTTTTCAGTTTGGGTCTGATCCAGCGAGTCCAAAGATTCGAGGATCGCGTGTTTTTGATGGATGGTTGTCATAGCAAGTAGTGGTTGCTACTACAAAGAACGTAAATAACGGTACTGAGGTTCAAGCCCTTAGAGCGCTATTCATCATAATACAACACAGAAGTAATATTCCGCTTATAATGTCCACAATTTGACCCTCTCCCCAGCCGTTGCGCGACCCGGTTCTAACGTTTGAAACCACTTGATTTGGGCTTAAAACAGGATATAGTAGGATTGACAATAAGGAGATTCTGCGTACCTTTCCCCTTCCTAGCCAAGAATCTTATGTTAACATTCCATTTTCGCCCGGCCGCTCTGCTGGGCATGGTGGCCCTGGCCGCCTTCAGCTGTCAACAGAAACCCTCGGGCGCTGGCGGCGAACACTCTACGGAAAGCTCCCTGGCCGATCTCAAAGTGCACGATGGCCTGGAAGTGACCCTCTTCGCTTCCGAACCCATGTTTTCCAATCCCACGAACATTGCCATCGACGAACGCGGCCGTGTTTGGGTGTGTGAAGCTTATAACTATCGCAGCGAATACAACATCAAAAACCCCGTAAAGAAGGAAGGCGACCGCATCATGATCCTGGAAGACACCGACGGCGACGGCAAGGCCGACAAAAGCAAGGTGTTCTACCAGGGTACCGACGTGAATTCAGCCCTTGGCATTGCCCTGTTGGGAAACAAGGTGATCGTTTCCTGCAGCCCGAATGTATTTGTGTTTACCGACGATAACGGCGACGATGTGCCCGATAAAAAAGAGATCTTCTTCAAAGGCATTCAGGGCCTGCAACATGATCACGGCATGCACACTTTTGTGTTCGGGCCCGACGGACGTCTGTATTTTAACTTTGGGAATGCCGGTGTGTCGCTGCTCAATCCCGCCGGCGACACCGTCGTAGATGTTCACGGCCACAAAGTGGTCACGAACGGAAAGCCTTTTCGCGAAGGCATGGTGATGCGCTGCGATGTAGATGGAAGTCACGTGGAAGTCTTGGGAAATAACTTCCGGAACAATTTTGAAGTGAGCATCGATCCCTACGGCACGATGTGGCAATCCGACAACGACGACGACGGCAATAAGGGCACGCGCATCAACTACGTGATGGAATATGGCAACTATGGCTACCGCGACGAGATGACGGGCGCCAGCTGGGGTTCGCGCCGCACCAATATGGAGAAGGAGATTCCCTTCCGCCACTGGCACTTGAACGATCCGGGGGTAGTGCCGAACGTGTTGCAAACCGGTTCAGGCTCTCCGGCGGGCATCACAGTGTATGAAGGCGATCTGTTGCCCGAAATATTCCGCGGCCAGATGATCCACGCCGAACCTGGGCACAACGTCGTGCGGTCTTATCCTGTGGAAAATGATGGCGCTGGTTATAAAGCTACGATCGTAAACATCCTGGAAGGCCAGAAAGATCAATGGTTCCGCCCCAGCGACGTAGCCATCGCACCGGATGGTTCTTTGTTTGTTGCCGACTGGTACGATCCGGGCGTAGGCGGCCACCAGGTAGGTGATCTGGATCGCGGGCGGATCTACCGTGTGGCACCGACCGGTTCCAAATACACCACGCCAAAAACAGACATCAGCACCATCGACGGTGCGCTGACCGCCCTGCTAAATCCCAACGCCGCCGTGCGCTATCTGGGATGGAATGCCCTGGCCGCCGCCGGCGACAAAGCGGCGCATGCTTTGGAAAAAATCTGGAAAGGAAATAACGCCCGTCAAAGAGCCCAGGCCTTGTGGCTTCTCACCCGGCTTCCCAAAAGCGACGACTACCTTGCCCAGGCCTTGGGTGATGCTGATGCAAACATTCGCATCACGGGTATCCGGGTGGCACGCTTGCTGAAAAAAGATATCCTACCCATAGCCATGAAGTTGCAAAGCGATACATCCCCTCAGGTTCGTCGCGAAGTCGCCTTGGCGATCCGGGGAAATTCATCTGCCGAAGCCGCAGAGATATGGACAGCGTTGGCGCAGCAATACGATGGCAAAGACCGTTGGTACCTGGAGGCGCTTGGTATCAGTGCAGAAGGAAACTCGGATGCGTATTTCAGCGCCTGGAAAAAGAAAGTCGGTGCCGATTGGAACACGCCGGTGAACCGCGACATCGTGTGGCGAAGCCGCAGCAAATATGCGATGCCTTTGCTGGCGGAGCTCATCAAAACATCGAGCGACCAGGAAATGCTGCGCTACTTCCGTGCGTTCGACTTCCAAACCGACGCATCCAAACAGCAGGTGCTCACTCAACTGGTGCAGCAAAGTCAGGGCGACCGGTTGCTCTATGCTTTGAAACACATGGACGCCTCAAAACTAAAAATGACACCCGCCATCACAACGGCGCTAAACAAAGTGCTGGAGCAAAAGAAGGGGAAGATCGAATTTGTGGAGCTTGTCACGTTGTTCAAGCTGCAAAATCGCTCGAACGATCTGCTGCAACTGGCGATTCACTATCCCGACAGTGCAGTCGGAAAAGAATCGGCAAAAGTGCTCTTGAACTGGAACAAGACCGACCTGATGCAAAAGACCATCAACGGCAGCAACAAAGACAACGCCCAGGCAATGGTGAAAGCCCTGTGGCCGCTGATGTATAATTCGAAAACCATCTCCATCATGGAGTCGATCATGATGGACAGCACGAAGGACATCGAACTGCGAAAACTGGCCGTGAAAACCTTTGGCGGTCCGTGGGAAGCCGAAGACCGTTTGCTGGAGTTGGCCAAGGAGAACAAGATACCCACCGACCTGCAAACGGCGGCCGGCGGTGTATTTCAAACGGCATGGCGTGGCACATTGCGAGAGGAAGCGGCCAAATATCTGAAGCTCCCGGGCAGCAAAGCCGGTACGGCACTTCCGTCCATAGCGGTCCTCGCAGACAAGCACGGCGACGCTGCCAAGGGACAGCAAGTCTTTAAGACACTTTGCGTCACCTGTCATAAAGTGAAAGGCGAGGGCGTGAGCTTTGGGCCGGAACTCAGCGAGATCGGCGACAAGCTCCCCAAGGAAGCGCTCTACACATCCATTCTCTTTCCCGACCAGGGCATCAGCTTTGGCTTTGAGGGCTACCGGTTTAAGCTCAACGACGGTTCTTCTGCTTTCGGGCGTATCGTTTCTGAAACAGAGGACAAGGTAGAGGTGCAATACATGAGCAACCAGCAAACGGTGGCCAAGGAAAACATCGCGTCGCGCACCAAGCTGGAAACGTCGCTGATGCCTTCCAACCTGCAATCGTCCATGACGGAAGAGGAATTGGTTGATCTTGTTGAATACCTCAGCACGTTGAAGAAAGACGAGCGCGTCAGTAAGAACTAGGACCATCTTGTCAGACACAAAAAAAGAGGCTATCCCCTTAGGACAGCCTCTTTTTTATTCGCGTTGCGCGATTTAATTTTTCTTCTTCTTCAAGAAATTCTGGATCTTTTGTTTGGCTTCGTCCTCCACTTTTTTCTGAACGTCTTCGGTGGTAACGGGTTTTGCCTTGGCGGTATCGGCAGCAGCAGTTTTGGTGGTATCCTTTTTCTTGGTACCTAAAATGTCGCCGACAATTTTCTCAGCATCGGTTCCTTTCACGGCTTTCTCCAAGGCTTTTGTTCCTTCTTCCTTGGCCACGTTGGTCACCGCTTCCTTCACTTGTGCTTTTTGTTCCTCCGACACCAGCGACGCTTTGGGGCTGTTGTAGTTTCCACCCAAAGCGATTGTCACTGGAACGTTGCCGTTGGGATCGGTCTTGGCTCCGCCCGAGGTGTTTTTAGCAATGAAGGCATTGTACTCTGCGCCCAGTTTCCCAGCGGGCACGTCCATCTTCAGGAGGTAGGCAAGCGAACCGTCGAGGCCCGTGCTGCCGGCGACGTTGGTCTTATAGTTTCCAAACTTCACGTCGAAGGGCTTTACATTCAAGCGGCCGTCTTTGATGCTGGTGGACATCAACACATCCTTCAGCGTCACCTCGTCTGAGTTTTCCAGTTTGGTGAGCGAGGTAATGCCGGAGATCAGTTTGGATTGCGTCAGGGCTGCCTGGGCGATCTTGATGAGACCGTCGCCGCTCACCGTCGCCATATTCGGCATCATGGTGGGCAACAGTTCGCCGCTGAGCTTGAAGTCGGTAGAGAATTTGCCATTGATCAAACCGGCAATGGGTGCATAGCTTTGCACGATCGATGACTTGTTGGCGGCTTCCTTCATCGACACGCCATCGATCTTCAGACCGAGATCGTATTTGGGGTGTTTGATGTCTTTCGTATTGTAGGTTCCGTTCACCACAAAGCCTCCACCCAGCATGTTGAATTTCAATCCGCTGAGGTTGGCCACACCGTCCTTCACGATCACATCGCCCGAGGCGTTGGTCATGTTGTAGTCCATGAATACCACTTTCTGAATATTCGACTTCAATACAAAGTCGATATTGTCTGGTACCGGAAGCACGCCAAGACTAGCAGTGTCGGTGGTGGTGGTCGTCTCGGTGTCGGTCATGAATTCGTTCAGGTCGAGCAGGCCGGAGCTGAAGTTCACATTTCCCTTGATGGTTTCATTCTTCCCAAACACATAGCCGAGGTAATTCAGCACAGAGCCGTTCACACTGATGTCGCTACGTCCGATTTTGCCTTCCAGCTTTTGCAGGTCGATCTTCTTGGGGTCGAAGACCATGGTGGCCTGTGAAAGTGTTACGGCATAGGGCAGGTCCTTTGACGTGTACTTGAAATCGGTCAGCGACGCTGTTCCGCTGGTGGGCAGGCGATCGTATTTTTCGGCCTGCAGGTCGGAGTATTTTCCTTTGGTTTCCAGATCGGCTTTCACTTTTCCGGCCAGGTTCATGCCTTCAACGGGGAAGATCTTCGTGATCTTTTCGATATCAATGCCACCCTTCGCTTTCAAATCCCAGGTGTAGTCGTCAAGATTTTGCAAGGCCAGGTTGGCGTTGAAACGTTCGCCGTCCATGAGCATGGAAAGGTCTTTCACGGTGATGAACGTCTCGGCCATTTTTCCGGAGGCATTCTTTATCGTGGAATTAAATTTCAGGTCTTCAATGGGAATGGGAAACTGCGAAGATTTCACATAGCCATTGGCCAGCGACATGGAAGCGTCGATGGCCGGGATGATTTTCTTCAGGCTGTCGTAAACGCCTTTTGCGCTGAGGTTAAGGGCATAGTTGCCTTTCATCTCCAATCCTTCCATGGGGAACATCTTGCTCAACTCGGCCAGGTTTAGCTTAGCCATCACGTTGGCGTCGAGGTTGGTGGGATACATTTTGGTGATGAGCGCTTTAGCATCTACGGGGTTGGTGCCGAAATCGAGGTGAAGTTTTTTCAGGTCGATCACGGTGTTGTCGATCACGCCGTCTTTGTTATCCACCAACAGGTCGACGTTGATGTTGTTAATGGCCGTGGGCAGCTCGGGATATTTGAACATGGCGTCCTTCACCAACAGGTTCACGTTGAAGGCAGGCATTTGTTTTTCGCTGTAGGTACCTTTCACAAAACCATTAAAGGCTAGCTCGCCCTTGGTCTCGATGTTGTTGAAGCTTTTGGTGTAAATGCCCGGCACGAGCGAGAGCAGGCTCTTGAATGAATTCTCGGGGCTCTTGAACGAGATGTCCATGCCAAAGTCTTTTTCATTCATCTTGAACCAACCGTCGAAGCTCATGGCAAAGTCATTGACCTTGGCTGAGTTTTCTTTGAAGGTGTATTTGGTATACTGTTCCGCAATGGAGATAACCGCATCGATCTCGACGTGTTTGTTCGTCAGGTAATCCGTGCCGCCATAGCCTACCGTGACAGAGTCCGCTACGGTTTTTGTTTGCAGATCAAAAACATCTTGGGTGAAGTCGCCGCTGCCGGAGTGGTTCAAGCCCTTCAATTCCATTTTAAAAGGGAGCGACTTATCGTCATACACCAACTCGCCGTCCTGGATTTCCCAGTGGTCGATGCCGAATGAAAATTCGCTTGAACCTTCTTCTGTGGTCGTGGTATCGGACGAAGGGATGGCAATGTCGTAGTTGGCGCGGCCATCTTCCATCACGAGGACGGTGATCCTGGGACGCACCAGGGTGATCCCTTTCAGCCGCAGCTGGCTTCCAAAAAGAATTTCTTTCAGGTTCACCTCCACTTCAAATTTCTCGGTGGCAAAAAGCATTTCGCCTTCAAACGGTGCGCGATTGATCACGCCCAAATCGCTCATCTCCGCGGTGATGTTGGGGAAATTCCGGAAAAGTGTCAGATTAAATTTATCGACGTCAAACATCACATCGGCGTTCACCGACTTGGCCAGTTCCTTCTTTATGGCGGCCTGGATGTCATCTTTAAATACAATAGGAATGATAAAGGCAGCAGCCAGGATCAACACAACCAATCCACCGATGACAATAAAGGTCCATTTAAGCGCTTTTTTCATATATGAGATATTGTTTTTGAATAACGATTCAGGGGTTAAAGTTACTAAAGAGAAGATTAAATCTGCCTAACGGAACGGCATGTTAAAATCGTGTGCCGGTCGTTCAAAGAATTTTCTTATTCTGTTACAGGCCGTTAGGAGCCTTCGTCGCTTAAAAAAGCTTGAGGAACCAATCCATCAGTTTGCGCACACCGGCCGTGTAGGGCGGGTAAAACACGTTGGCCGTGGTGAACCCACGGCGTTGTTTCAGCACGGCCTTCTCGTTCGAAAAGGCCAGGAAACCCGCATAGCCATGCGATTTGCCGATGCCGCTGTTATTCACACCACCAAACGGCAAGTCGGGGTGCATAAAATGAACCCCGCAATCGTTCACACAGGCGCCGCCCGATGACGTTTCTTCCAACACGCGCGTCTCTGTTATTTTATCGTTAACAAACACATACAGTGCCAAAGGTTTCTGTTTCCCGTTCACGATCGCCAGGGCTTCGTCGATCGTGTCATATGCCAGCACGGGCAGAACCGGGCCAAAGATCTCTTCCTCCATCACCCTTGCCTGCAGGGGCACGCCGGTAAGGATCAGCGGGTGAATGAAACGCGACGCCGCATCCATCTTTCCGCCGAACTCTATTTTCGCGCCTTGTTGCAGTGCATTTTCCACCAGCGCATGGAGGCGTTCAAAATGTTTTTGATTGACGATGCGGCAGTAATGCGCAGAGTTTTCGAACGGCTCGCCTTTCTCGGTGAAAAGCAATTGAGTTTGTTCCATCAATGCCCTCGTAAAATCGGCCGCTTTTGTTTTGTCTACCAGCACATAGTCGGGGGCGAGACAGGTTTGCCCGTTGTTCAGGAACTTGGTGAAGGCAACGCGTTTGGCAGCGTCTTTCACATGGGCCGACGCGGTCACGATCGCCGGCGATTTCCCCCCCAACTCCAGGGTCACCGATGCCAGGTTTTCGGCCGCCGCCTTCATCACCAACTTACCAATGGCCGGGCTGCCTGTGAAAAAAATATGATCAAACGGAAGCTGCAAAAGCGCCTGCGAAACTTCCGGCCCTCCTTCCCACACGGAGACCACGGCACCCTCAAAGATCTCCTCCACCATCTTGTGGATCAGCACAGACACGTGCGGCGTAAGTTCCGAGGGCTTTATGATCACGGCGTTGCCCGCCGCCAGCGACGACACCAACGGACCCACACAAAGGCTGAACGGATAATTCCAAGGCGACAGGATCAGGCACACGCCGCGCGGCTCATATTGGATAAAAGAGCGCGTGCCCAATAGTGTTAGCGGCGCATCAATTTTTGTTGGCAGCGTCCACTCCTCCAGGTTGTCCAGGGCGTGCTTCAATTCTGCCAGCACGTGGTAGATCTCGATCGCATCCACCTCCGTGGGATTCTTTCGGAAATCGGCATACATGGCTTCCTGGATGTCGCGGCGGTGATCGTGTATCCAGGCCCGGAGTTTTTCCAGGCGGGCCCTCCGGTTTTGGATGGGCTCTTTGCGCAGGCTTTTGACGGCCGCCTGGTGGCGCGAAAAGTCGTCTGCAGGGGAAATTACTGCCGGGGTGGAGGCTATGGCTTGCATCCCTCAAAATAGCCAAAAAACCACCACTTCGCCTCATACATTACGCCCAGGTTATTTAACATGGATATTTGTTAAGTATATATTATATTTAATAATAGAAATTTAACATTAACGTAACATGAGGAGTTGGGTGGTTATTTTTCTGATCCCCTTTATGGCTTTTGGCCAGGGAGAAGAAATTGGACAGACGTCCCGCCTCACCTATTATTTCTCCCTCTACAGCCAGGCCGACGGCCCCACCACGGTCGATGTGGACGCGATAGTCGATTTTACCAACAAGCTTGAGCAAAAACGTACATCGTTCCGCAAGGAAAAAGACTTCCTGGAATATCTCTTTGTCAAGACGCATCGCCAGTTCCTGAAGACCTATGTGGAACAATCTTCTTTCCGCGACCTGACGGAAAATAAGAAGTACAATTGCCTCTCGGGAACGGCGTTGTATGCTTTGCTGCTCGACCACTTCCATATTCCCTACCGGGTCATGGAGACCAACTATCACATCTTTGTATTGGCTACAACTGCCGAAGGCACAGTGTTATTGGAAGCGACAGACCCGCTGCACGGTTTTGTGGACAAGGACAAAGTTGTCGAGGCGAGGATCGAGCAATACAAACAAAACGCACTACGCAGTGGCGCTCCATCCAAGACCTACTATAAATACGAAGCCAATCTTTACAATGAAGTGAACCTGGATCAGCTGTTGGGATTGTTGCATTATAATTTATCCGTCGTGGCCTTCAACGCGCGCGAATTTCCCGTGGCCGTTCAGCACTTGGGCAAGGCGTTGGATCTCTATACATCGCCACGCATAGAAGAGTTTTCACGCATCCTGATCCTCTCCGTGGTGGGAAGCGACCTGGATGTGTCGGTAAAAGAAAAATATCTGCGCAGCATTCAATCGCTCCGCAAGAAGCAGCTTGCCATGACGGCCAGCGTCCAATAAAAAAATCCGTTTCTTAGTTCTCGAGAATGCGCAGCTCCACGCGACGATTCAGGCGGTGCGCTTCCGGTGTGTTATCCCGCGACAGCGGCTGGCTACCACCGAAGGCTTTCGTTTTGATACGGCCCTTGGCGATATCTTTCTCTACCAGGTATTTCTTCACCGCGTCCACGCGCATCTGCGACAGCTTCAGGTTTTCTTTCGGGTCGCCCTGGAAGTCGGTGTGACCTTCCAATTGAATCACCATCTTTTTGTTTTGCTGCATCATGTTCAGCACGGCCTCCAATTCGGAATGCGAGTCGGGGCTGAGCCGGGCCTTGCCTACCTGGAAGATCAGGTTGTCGAGGCGGATCACCTTTCCCACTTCCGTTGACGGTGCCGAACTGCCCGTGGTGAGTTCGATGTCTTTGATCACGTTCTTTCCGTCTTTCGCTTCGGCGGGATCGAGCATGTATTTGGCCACCGAGTAGCCCGGGGCCTCCACGATGATCGAATATTTTTCGTTGCCGAACATCGGAAAGGAATACGCATTGTTATTGAGCACCCCAACCTTGTTGCCATAGGGCAAGCTTTGGTAGGTGATGCGGGCCGTCACCGGTTCTTTGGTGCTGGCGCTGAGGATTTTTCCTTGGGCTACAATCAGACTGTCTTCCGTTTGGCAAAGGGAACTCGTGGTGATGAAGAAAAGCGGGAATACCAGCTTAAAAAATTTTCTTCCCATATAGGTTTATGTTTAAGATTATAGTTTCAAAATCTTGAATTCAACCCTACGGTTTTTCTTTCTGCCCTCTTTTGTTTCGTTCGACTCTGTAGGCTTGGTTTCTCCAAAGAACAATACGGTCATGCGGTCTTTGGGTACGCCTTTATCACTAAAATATTTCATGACGGCTTTCGCTCTCCGTTCCGATAAGCCCAGGTTGTATTGCTCAGGACCCGAGGTATCGGTGTGGCCGGAGATCTCGATCTGCATGTTCGGTTTCTCTGTCATTAAAGTGACCACGCGATTCAACTCCGGGAAGGATTCCGACTTGAGGGTGGCTTTGTCGAAATCAAAGAACACGTTGTTCAACACGATCGTGACATTCTCGGCGATGGTCGCCACGGCGATCGGATCGAGGTTGAAGTCTTTGGCAATGACCTGGTCGGCTTTGATGTCGCGGGTATCCAGGTTTTGACTTTCGGAAAGTTTTCCATCCGCTTCGGCGCGCAGGCCATAGAGGTGGCCGGCAGGGAGTCTGATCTCATACTCGCCGGTCTCGGGATTGGACTGGGCTATGCCCACGCCTTTGCCGTCGGGCAGGCGTTCATACACGATCTTGGCACCCAGGGGCTGACCGGTAGTTTTGTCCACGATCTTGCCGCGCACGGTGATCCAAGGTTCGGGATTTTTGATGATGGGCAGCTTCACGCGGAAGATGTCCGTGTTGGTTTCGCTCACGCCGCGGGAATAATAGGCAAACTCGCTCGAGGCAGGTATGTTGAAGAAGAGGTCTTCCAGGGGCGAGTTGATCTCCGGTCCGAGGTTTTCGGGTTCCGACCAGTTGGTCCACGTGTCATCCAGGCGTTTGGACACGTAGATGTCGCTGCCGCCGTAGCCGCTGAAGCCGTTGGAGGAGAAGTATAAGGTCTTGTCGTCGGAGGCGAGGAAGGGAGCGGTTTCTTCGTTGGCGGTGTTCACCACGTCTCCCAGGTTTTTGGGTTCCGTCCAGCTGCTATCCGATTTCATAAAGGAAACATACAAGTCGCGGCTGCCTTTGGTGTCCTCGCGCTCTACCGACATGAGCAATGTCTGGCGGTTGTCGGTGAGGAAATAGTTTGCCTTTTCGTTGTAGTTATAGTCGTTGTCGATGTTGAGGGCTTTGGGCTTGGTCCATTGGCCATTCACATTCGAGCTGATGGAAACACCGGCCTCCATCTTACCATTCTTTGTGTACTTGTTACCGAGCAACATGATGGCTGACTTGCCATCGGGGGTTACCGAGCGGATTGTGTTCACAAAGTTCGGTCCGGCGTTGTTGAACTCGCGGCCCATGTTCTGGGCCAGTTGCCAGTGGCCTGCCGAATCCAATTGAGAATACCAGATGTCCTCCTTGTCGTTCACACCACCGATATTTTGCGGGTGGTTCTTCCGGCTGAAATAGAGTGTCTTTCCATCGGGCGACAGCAAGGGGTTTAATTCGCTGTACTCGCTGTTCACATTCTTGTCCAGGGCTTCGATGAGAATGCCGGATGCCAGCAGTTGCATCGTCGGGATGTCGGCGATGATGGGATAGTTGGAGTCGGAGATGGCCACAGCGTCGATGCTGTAATAGTCGGGCACGGCGGCACCGTCGAACTCGATCTTGATGGCAGCCACCTTATAGGGCGTGGGGTCCATGAACAGGTTCAGCATCCGGCCCTTGAGGGGTACAGCGCTGGGGTTGAGTGTATTCACGACATATTCTTTGCCGGCTTCATCGTAGGCCAGCACGCGGTAAATGGCGCTGGGGTTGTGAGACTCGGCGATGGCAATCTGACGGATGCTGATGGGGTTGTCAAAACCCAGTTTCAAGAATTCTTTGCGTTTGGGTTTGTCGGGAGCCCAGGCGTTTGGACTTTGACCGCCGGCCGGCAGCACGTTGGGCTTGCCCAGGGCCTGTTTAGCCGAGTATTGGACGGGCGTAAGCTCTGATGAAAACTCAATAACTTTGGATGCCCATTGAACCACTTGGGCTTTTGATGTAAGGGTAATTCCCGCCAATAAGATTAGGGAAAGTAGAAAACGCTTCATGCACACGTCGGGTTAAGAATTCTAGTTTTAAACTTAGCTAAAAAAATCAAATTTCGGCCCAAAACAGTACATCAAAAAGGAATTAAAATGCTAGAGTCCAATGTTTGAGGCCCCCAAGCCTTTACCTATCCTTTATTCCAGCGAGTGTTTGTTAAACAACAGGAAGCCCACGTGTAACAAAATCCCCAACTGGTTCTCTTTGTCATCATAATAATTGACGCAAAGGCTGAGGGGTCCGATCGGTGAGTGGAAGACAAGATTGGCCGAGCCCGCGAAGAAGATCGTGCTCAGGTCTGCTACATTCACGGCTTCCTGGTCGGCGTTCTCACGCAGGTATTCCCAGGGTTTGAACAGGTAGGCTTCCAACCGAAAATCGAGCTTGCTTCGAAGGGAAAACACGTTGCGTATGCCCCCTGCGAGGTAGTTGAAGGAACGGAAGTTTTGCAGGATCAGCGTCCGGCTGTCCTGGATGGGAAAGAAGGAGGGCGCATTGATGATGGTGCCAAAGTAGTTTTGAAAGGCGGGCTGGTTGGAGATCACACCTTCCACCAGGAAACCCAGCTTATACCAGCCAAAGTTCACATACTGTTCGGCCGACCCCCTCAGCCGGAACCAGGAGTGATGGAGCGACACAGGCTCTGTCTTCACCGAAGTATTGCCTGGCGTGAACCGTTCCCGCACGGAAAAGTATTCGCCGGAAAACGAGTAGGCCCTTCCCGCTGAAGCATATTGCCGCCGGTTCAACGTGTTGGTCGAGAAACTCAGACCGGTTTTGTATCCACTCAGCCGGAGTTCATCCGGTTTGTCGGTGCTTATAAAAACTTCTCCATTGATATAACGGTCATAGGTGCTGATGCCCTCGATGCTTGCAATGGCCTTGAATGAATTTTTTACCGGCACGCCAACGTGCACGCCATACTTCCGGTTGATGCGGCGGAGCACGGTGGGCGACGAAACGGTTGCGAGGAGATCGTCGTTGTTCAGGTAGTTCCAACTGTCGAACTCCACGAGAGGCTCTATATAAAATTGGTATGGAAAATCCAGGCGCACTTTGGCGAGGGCCGATTTATAAAAATTGCCGGTTTGAAAACCCACCGACGTGTGGGTCAGGATCTTATTAAAGGAGTAATAATTCAATCCCAGAAAAACGTTGCTGATGTCGCGCGTGGCAATCACGCCGCCAAAGCCGATCTGAAAATTTTGCTGGGGACGGCGCGTGAGTTGGAAATTGAAGTTGTTCTTCTCATGATTATACAGTATGCCCGGGTAGGCGTTGCTGAAATAATCCTCCGACACCAGGTTGAAGTAGCCTTTTTTGATTTCGCTGTAGGTAAACTGATTTTGGTTTTTCCGGTTGCGGAAGATCGCGCGTATATACCCCCGTTGGTTCGAGTTATAGCCTTTGAAAAGCAAGGCATCGAAAGCCATGGGCACATTCTTGTTGTTGAATTGGTTGCGTTTCACCATCACCTCCTCGCAAGCGGCCCGTGCGGCGATCTTCTGTTTGATCTCGGGCATCTGGCGCATCGTTTGCGCATAGCCGCTGTCGATGAAGCTTTTCACCTGCGCGAAATCATAGGACGTGAAGCCTTTCAGGTTGGGCTGGATGTATACGCCGTTTTTCGGAATGCGCTTGGGATCCGACTTGTCCAACAGCAAATACAGCAGCGAGTGCGAGATCAGCCGCTCGTCCTGATCGTAAGGATATTCATCAAAGATCTTTCCCGACACATTCACGCCTACAATGACGTCGGGTTTGAAATCGCGCTGGGCAACGTCTACCGGAAAATTGTTGTAGACCCCGCCGTCGAAAAGATATTTGCCGTCTACGCGGATGGGGTTGTAAAAAAACGGAACGGTTTGCGTGGCGCGGAGGGCGTCGCTGAGCGAACCTTTGGCGAGGATCACTTCGTTTTGGGTGAAGATCTCGGCCGCCACGGCGCGGAATGGCACAAACAGGCTGTCGAAGTTGTTGCGCGAGATGGCCGAGGCCTGCGCCATTTTTTCGGCCAGCACAAAATTGAGCGACACGTCGTTGGCGATGCTGGAGTTGAGCTGAAAATTAAAGGTGGAGTCGAGCGCCAGGTTCACTTTCAGGAACTGTGGCGTTTCTTCGGGGCGATGGTAGTAGTAATTGTAGCCGGTTTCGGGGAGGCCGTTGATCCAACGCAAGAATTGATCGGAAAGCACAAGGTCTTCGATCGCCGAAGGGCTCATGCCGGCGGCGTAGCATCCCCCGATGATTCCCCCCATGGAAGTGCCGACTACGTAGTCGACGGGAATTTCATTTTCTTCCAGGGCTTTCAGCACGCCCACGTGGGCCAATCCTTTGGCAGCGCCTCCGCTGAGCACAAGCCCCACCTTTTGAGCGTGGACGAGAACCGTCGCAGAGAGAAAGCATACCAGTAGCGCGTGTCGCTTCATGAAACATTTGTTTAGCAAAAAAAGCTAAGAAATGCACATGATCTCCAAAGTGGAGCAAATAAAAGAAATGAGACGAAAAAGAATTAAAGTGAAGCGATCGGATCCTGCTTCTGTTCAGGGAACGGAATGGCCTCCAGCTTCTTGATGAGATCATCCTTCACCTTGTTGAAGTCGGCCACATGGTCTTTCTTCACCGGTTCGGAAGGGGGAAGCTCAACGCGCAGGGCGTCTACTTGCACACCGTTGCGCCAGAAGCGATAGCAGAGGTGCGGGCCGGTGGCCAAGCCTGTGCTGCCCACATAGCCGATGGTCTGGCCTTGTCTCACCCGCGTGCCGGCGCGAACGCCGTCGGCGATGCGCGACATGTGGAGGTATTGTGTGGTATAGGTGCCGTTATGGCGCACTTTCACGTAGTTGCCGTTGTTGGATTTGTATTGCGCTTCTTCCACGATGCCATCGCCCACGGTACGGATAGGCGTGCCCACAGGAGCGGCGAAATCGGTGCCCAAGTGTGCCTTCCAGCGCTTTTGCACGGGATGGAAACGGCTCATGGTGTAGCGTGAGCTGATGCGTGTGAATTCGATGGGATATTTCAACAATGCCTTGCGGGTGCTTCTGCCTTGATCGTCGAAGTAGTCAACGCCGTCGCCCTGATCGAAAGGGACTGCATAGTAGGGGCTGCCAAAGTGTTCGAAGTAAATGCCGTTGATTTGCTTGATGCCTACGGATTGTCCTTCTACTTGCGCTTCTTCATAAATGAGTTTGAACTTGTCGCCTTTTTGCAGGCGCTGGAAATCTACCTGCCATCCGAAGATGTCGACAAATTTATTGGTGAGTTCGTGGGAGATGCCCAGTTCTTCGATGGTCTCGCTCAGGTTGGAGCGGATCTCGCCGGCAACATTTTTTTCGACGATCACCACATCGCGTTTGTGCACATCTACCTTCAGCGAGTCGCCAAAACGGAAGATGATGTATTCGATGGGGTTGGGTTCGTATACCAGCACTTGCGCCGTTTTGGCCGAGTCCTGGTTGCAGAGCAGTGTATATTTCTTGTTGGGGGCGATCTTGCGCACATCGAAAATGCTGCGCGAAATCAGCGATACCTGGTGGATCAGCTTAGCGGGTACGTTGTAGGCCGTGAGGATGTCGCCCAGGCGCTCGTTGCGTTTGATCTTGTCTTCAATAACGGTGTAGTTGTCCACCACCATCCCGTAGAGGATGCTGGGTTCTTTTACAACGGCCTGTTGCACGGTGTCGGCTTTAGCGACTTCCGTTTCGACCAAAGTAGGAAGGTAATACTTGTTGACGAGCACGACTGCTACGGCGAGCAGGGCAATGACTAAAAATCCAAACCAGCGTTTTTTTTGCATGAGGGTCTTGTCTTTTGGCCTTTCGGCATTAAAAAATAGAGTGACAAAGATACAAAGTTTAAAAAATTGACCTACGCGATGTAAGAAACACCTTGTAATTCAAATATAAGGGTTTGTTTGAGAATTAAAAATCTCACTGAAGGGGTCTTAACCCTTCTGGATCTGGGCATTGTGCAGAAATAAACCCAGGACTGGAATGTGCGAATTAGGAGTTAAAACATCATTTTGATGCCAGCTCCGAGAATTTCTTCTTGGCGCTGTCCAGGAACTTCACGAACTCCTTTACATCCTTTTTATACCCGTAGGGCGACACCAATACTTTTTCATCGTTACCCTCCAGGATGTAGAAAGGCTGCGCATTGTTGTTGAGGTTTGCGATTTGAAGATCAGCATTTTGCTTGCCGATCGTCTTTTTCACTTTGTTGTCATATTTAGAGGTGTACCACTGCGACTCGGGGAGTTCGGTTTTGTCGTCTATGTATAAGGCGACGACCACGAAGTCGTTTTGGAGTCTTTTCAATACCTCGGGGTCGGACCAGACCACGGCCTCCATTTCGCGGCAATTGGTGCATCCGTGACCCGTAAAATCTATAAAAAGAGGTTTTTTCTGTTGACGGGCGCAGGCCAGGGCCTGGTCGTAGTCAAAATAGCCCTGCAAACCGTGGGGCAGGTGGAGGAACTCGGCATACTTGGGCTCGTCACAGATCTGGTTTGCCGGGGTATTGCGCGAGATCAAATCAAAGTCATGGGTATAGAGCGGGGGCAAATATCCGGCGAGGGCTTTCAGGGGCGCACCCCACATGCCCGGAATGAGATAAACCAAAAAGGTGAAGGACGCCATGGCCAATACCAGACGGGGAACGCTCACCCGTTTGTCTTCAGCGTCTTTGCCCGTGTCGCCCGGAAGGCGGAAAGCTTTCATAAGATATAGACCGAGCAAAGCAATGACGACGATCCAAATGGCAATGTTCACTTCCCGGTCCAGTATTCTCCAATGAAACGCCTGGTCGGCGATGCTGAGGAATTTAAACGCCAGGCCGATTTCAATAAAACCCAACACCACTTTTACGGCATTAAGCCAGCCGCCCGATTTGGGCAGTGTACTTAGCCAGCCTGGAAAGAAGGCAAAGAGCGTAAACGGAATGGCAAATGCGAGCGAGAATCCGGCCATGCCAATCACGGGTTTGAGAACCTCGCCACCGGCCGACGACACCAGGATGCTGCCTACCAATGGACCCGTGCAAGAGAACGACACCAGCACCAGTGTAAACGCCATGAAGAAAATACCAACCCAGCCGCCTTTTTCTGATTTCTGATCCATCTTGTTGATGAACGTGCCGGGTAATGTGATTTCAAACAATCCCAAAAAGGAAAGGCCAAACACGATGAACACGGCAAAGAAAATGATATTGGGTAGCCACTCCGTTGAGAGGTGGTTGGCGGTTTCAGGACCCATGAGGGGCGCGACGGCCAGACCGATCACGGTATAAATGGCAACAATGGAAAGTCCGTAGACGATGGCGTGCATTTTTGTTTTGCCTCCGCCGGTGAAGAAGCTCACCGTCATCGGCATCATCGGGAAAACACAGGGCGTTAGCAACGCTACTAGTCCCGCTACAAACGACAACAGGAAAAAGCCCAGAAAAGAATTTTTTGACGGATCGTCTTTGATCAGCGAAGGATCTAATTGGGGGCCTTTGTTTTTGCCGTAGGTTTTTGCCGGCGATGCATTGCCAACGGTGGCGTTGGCAGCTGAGTCGACTTTTGTTGTGGCGGGGATTGCTTCGAAAGTCGCTGGCTCCGGAGAAGATACCTGAGCTTCGGTTTTTATCTTTGCCGGTGCGGGGTTGGCGGATTTTTCACCGGAGTTTTTTTTTTTCGCCCGTTACCTTTACCGGTCCCACCTGCAAATCGCCCATGATGGGAACGCATTTCCCTTCTGCTGTCGAGCAGGATTGCCCTTCATAGCTGGCGCTGATCTTCAAGTTTGCCGACAGCACTTTGATCTTTTGACGAAACTCGCCCGTGCCCTCAAAGATCTTCACATCGCAATCGAATTGCTTGTCGTGTTTGGTGTGGTCGCCTACGCCCCGGAGGCCGCCGACTAAACTGAAGCTGGGATGTTTCTCCAGCGTCACGCTCATGGGTATCGGACCGCAATCCTCATCGAACCCGACAGAATAGAGGTACCAGTCTTTATCGATGGTGGCTTTAAAAACCAATTCGATCTCGTCGCCGACCGCTACCGGTTTGGTGGGTGTTTCCACGGTGAGCTTGGCGGGCTGCAAAAGCTGCGCCTGGCTCACGCCGAGCAGGAAAACACTAAAAATGAGGCTGAATGCGAACCGTTTCAACATGGGATCAGATTTTCGAAGTGCTAAAATAACGAACGGTTTCTCAAAAAAGTTGATGCCACTCGTGTAAAGGTATTCCAGGCGACAATTCTACACGTCTATTTCCACCTGGTGTTTCAGGATATCGTCCAGCGTTTCGCGTTCGCGAATCAGTTTGGCCTCGCCGTTGATGACCAGCACTTCGGCCGGGCGGAGCCGCGAATTGTAGTTGGACGACATGGAAAAACCGTAGGCGCCTGCGTTTTTCAAGGCCAGGACATCGCCTTCGCGAACCTCGTTGAGCTTGCGATCGGCCCCAAACGTGTCGGTTTCGCAGATATAGCCCACTACGGTATAGACTTTGTTGCCACCCTTCGGATTGGAGACGTTGAGAATGTGGTGGTAGGAATCGTACATCATGGGCCGGATGAGGTGGTTGAGTCCCGAGTTCACACCCACAAACGTGACGGTGGGGGTGGACTTCACGATGTTGGCTGTCACCAAAAGTGTTCCGGATTCGCTGACGATATATTTTCCGGGCTCTATCCACAGCTCCAGTTTGCGTCCGTAGTGCTGGCAGAAGTCGGTGAATATTTTGGTGAGCTTCAAGCCCACGTCGTATACGTTCGTGACCATGTCGCCTTCCTTGTAGGCCACTTTGAACCCGCTGCCAAAGTCGATGAACTTGAGATCGGGAAAATCGTTGGCTACGCTGAAAAGGATCTCGGCCATTTTCAGGAAGATATCCGTTTCCGTGATCTCCGAACCGGTGTGGACGTGGAGACCGTGAATTTGTATGCCGTATTTATCCACCACCTCGCGGATCTGCGGAAGCTGGAAGACCGAAATACCAAACTTGGAGTTGCTGTGGCCGGTGGAGATCTTGTAGTTACCACCCGCCAGAATGTGGGGGTTGAGGCGGATGCCACAGGGATATGTGCCCTTGTACTTCTCACCAAACTTTTGAAGCGACGACAGGTTGTCGAGGTTGATGCCCAGCCCCATGCTCACGCCTTCCGCGATCTCGCTAAAGTCGACGCCGCTGGGCGTGAAAACGATTTCGTATGGGGTGAAGCCTGCCTTGAGGGCGATGTGGGCTTCCTGGAGGGAGACCACTTCGATGCCGGCTCCATTTTTCCGGATCAATTTTAAAATGGAAAGGTTGGTGAGGGCCTTGGCGGCGTATTTAATATTCACGTCCGTTCCCGAAAAAGCGTTCCGCAGACTTTTGATCTGGTCGGCGATCTTGTTGGCGTCGTACACATAGAGTGGTGTGCCGAATTGCCGGGCGATGTCCAGCACGGGGAGGCCTTGGATCGAATAGGTTCCGTCTAACAATTCCATTGGTAAAATTAAAAGTGTCAAATATACCGCACGGGGTCTTATATTCTGCTTTCCCCTTATTTAATTTGCCGCATGCAATTATTTTTTAGGGAATACGGCGCAGGCCGGCCGCTCATTATCCTCCACGGACTGTTCGGCTCCAGCGATAACTGGCTAACCCAGGCCAAACTTTTCTCCACCCAATTCAAAGTATACACCGTCGACCAGCGCGATCATGGCCAGTCGCCACACAGCACAGCCTTCGACTATCCCTCGATGGTGGCCGACCTGGCTGAATTTATCGACACGCACAACATTCAGAATCCGGTGATCATCGGACACTCCATGGGGGGCAAAGTGGCCATGAATTTTGCGCTGGCGCATCCCGACAAGCTGGAGAAATTGATCGTTGTGGATATTTCTCCCCGGCTCTACGACCTGGAGCACTATGTGATCGTGAAGGGACTGAACGCCATCCCCATCCACAGCATCGCCTCGCGCAACGAAGCCGACGCCCAGTTGGCCGAATACGTGCCCGAGTCCGACGTGCGCCAATTTTTGTTGAAAAATCTGCAGCGCAAGGCCGAGGGTGGATTTTCGTGGAAGATCAACCTGCCCCTCATCAGCGCCCAGCTCAGCAACATTGGGGTGGACCTTCAGGTGCAGGGAACGTTTGAAAAACCCACGCTTTTTATCCGCGGCGTCCGCTCGAAATATGTGCCCGACTCCGATTGGCCCAAGATCACCAGCATCTTCCCCAACGCCCGCCTCGAGACCATGGAAACCGGCCACTGGGTGCAGGCAGAAAAGCCCCAGGAGTTTGTGAACGTGGTAACGCAATGGTTGAACGCATAACCCGAATTTTACATGGAACGCAAAGCCCTTCATAAAGACGGCCCCATCTTTTCACGCATCGTCGTCGGCGCCTGGCGCTGGAACATCGCCGTGGAAACGGTAGCCCAACTTATTCATAAAGCCCTGGACATGGGCATGACCACATTTGACCACGCCGACATTTATGGCGACCACAGCAACGAGGAGATCTTTGGCCGCGTGCTGAAACAAGATCCGGGGTTGCGGCAGAAGATGGAGATCGTGTCGAAGTGCGGCATCAAGTTCCCGTCGGCCAAACGGCCCGAGTCGTGGGTGAAGCACTACGATACATCGAAGAAGCACATCGTTTGGTCGGCCGAAAATTCGCTGAAGATGTTGGGCACCGACCGGCTCGACCTGCTGCTGATCCACCGGCCCGATCCGTTGCTGGATCCTGAAGCGGTGGCCGAAGCTTTCTCTTTGCTCAGACAAAGCGGTAAGGTGCTGCACTTTGGCGTTTCCAACTTCACACCCTCGCAGTTTGAAATGCTGCAAAGCTATTTGTCCTTTCCGCTGGTGACCAACCAGCTTGAAATTTCCATCACCCACCACAGTCCCTTGTTCGATGGCCATGTGGATGTGCTCATGAAACACCGCGTGGCACCCATGGCCTGGTCGCCTTTGGGTGGAGGTTCGCTGATGGATCAGCACCTGGAGCAGATCTTTTCAAAGGCCCCGGCCTACCAGGCAACACCGGCGCAGCTTTCGCTGGCGTGGTTGCTGCGCCACCCGGCGTCGATCTTTCCCGTGATTGGCACGACCAAACCCGAGCGTGTGGCAGAAAGTGCGAAAGCCACCGACATTCACCTGGATGTACAGGATTGGTTTGAGATGTTGAAGGCTGTTCAGGGGCGGGAGATGCCTTAAAGGGTAAAGGGATTTATATTGGTACTGCGTTATCTTTTTTCGAACCATTCGCTGGTTTCATCCGTTTAATTTAGCTTGACCTTTTCGCTATGCGAAAGCGTCAATTATTCGATTAGTTCCCGGTTTCTCTTTTAGTTTATGTATTTTATTTTTTAGTTGTACTGCAACAATAAGGCGTACATTTTTGTATTCTTCTTTAATACCCTTCATGGCCAAATCAGCAGCGAAAAAGAAATTTGACTCTACGGGCCACGATGTCATCGAGATTGTCGGTGCCCGTGAACACAACCTGAAAAACATTTCCGTCAGCTTTCCGCGCAACAAGCTTGTGGTGATCACCGGCATCAGCGGAAGCGGCAAATCGTCGCTGGCCTTCGACACGATCTATGCCGAAGGGCAACGCCGCTACATGGAAAGCTTCTCGGCCTATGCGCGCAGCTTCATGGGCAACCTGGAGCGCCCCGACGTGGACAAGATCAACGGTCTGAGCCCCGTCATTTCCATCGAACAAAAAACTACTTCCCGCAACCCGCGCTCCACGGTAGGTACCGTCACGGAGATCTATGACTTTATGCGCCTGCTGTTTGCCCGCGCCGGCGAAGCGTTTTCGTATCTCAACGGCGAGAAGATGGTGCGCCAGTCGGAAGACCAGATCCTGGATTCGTTGCTGACGCATTTCAAAAACAAAAAGCTCGTGTTGCTGGCGCCGATCGTTAAAGGACGCAAGGGGCACTACCGCGAATTGTTTCAACAGATCCGTAAGTCGGGCTATACCAAAGTGCGCGTCGATGGCGATGTGCAGGAGATTACCGCCAAGATGCAAGTGGATCGTTATAAAATTCACGACATCGAAATCGTGGTCGATCGCATTGTGGGCGACGACAAAGACCGTGCGCGCATCGGGCAATCCATCAACAAGTCACTCAAAGAAGGCAAAGGCATCATGATGGTGATGGAAGAAAATGGAAAGGTGCATCACTTCTCCAAATTTCTCATGGACCCGAAAACCGGCCTGGCCTATGACGAGCCCGCACCTAATACGTTTTCATTCAACTCGCCTTATGGCGCTTGTCCCACGTGCAACGGTCTGGGTCAGATCGAAGAGATCACCGAAGCTTCGGTCATTCCCGACAAATCGCTCAGCATTAGCCGGGGTGGCATTTTGCCGTTGGGGGAGTATCGCGACATCTGGATCTTTAAAAAAATAGAATCCATTTTGAAGCGGTACAAGGCCACGTTGAGCACGCCCATCAAAGACATTCCCAAGGATGTTATTCAAATCATGCTCTATGGCGACGACGTGCCGGTGGCGGTGTCGTCGGTAAAATATCCGGGTACGGAGTGGAACACAAAGTTCGAAGGCATCATCAGCTTCCTTGAAAAGCAGCGCGATGAAGGATCGGAGGCCATCAAGAAATGGGTGGAGGATTTTACGATCGTGAAGACCTGTCCGGATTGCCACGGCATGCGTCTGAAAAAAGAATCGCTTCATTTCAAGATCGACGACAAGAACATTGCCGAGCTCGCCATGCTGGACATCACCGCGCTGCAGAAATGGTTCGAGGGTTTGGAGAAACGTCTCAACGAAAAGCAACGCGTGATCGCCACGGAAGTGCTGAAAGAGATCCGCAAGCGCATCGGCTTCCTGCTGGATGTGGGCCTGGACTATCTCAACCTGAACCGGCCCATCCGCACGTTGAGTGGTGGTGAATCACAACGCATACGCCTCGCCACCCAAATTGGAACGCAACTGGTAGGCGTGCTTTATATTTTGGACGAACCCAGCATAGGTTTGCACGCGCGCGACAACGTGAAGCTCATCAAAGCGCTGAAAGATCTTCGCGACCTGGGCAACTCCGTGGTGGTGGTGGAGCACGACAAGGACATGATGCTGGAGTCGGACTACATCCTCGACATTGGACCCGGTGCGGGCCGGCATGGAGGCCACGTGGTGGCAGAAGGTGTGCCGGAAGAATTCTTGAAAGGCAACAGCTCCACGTCAAAGTATCTGAACGGCAAACTCAAGATCCAGATCCTTCATGAACGGCGCAAGGGCACGGGTCAAAAAATAAAGCTCACCCAAGCGAGCGGCAACAACCTGAAAAATGTGGACCTCACCATTCCGCTGGGCACGCTCACGTGCATTACCGGCGTTTCGGGAAGCGGCAAATCCACGTTGATACACGAGACATTGTTCCCGTTGCTCAATCAATATTTCTACAATTCGCGCACAGAACCGTTGGCGCATAAAAAAATAGAAGGACTGGAGTTGGTCGACAAAGTGATCGAGGTCGATCAGTCGCCCATCGGCAGAACACCGCGTTCGAATCCCGCTACCTACACCGGCGTGTTCTCCGACATCCGCGATTTGTTCTCACAATTGCCCGAGGCCAAAATCAGAGGCTATAAAACCGGTCGCTTCTCCTTCAACGTGAAGGGTGGCCGCTGCGAGACCTGCGAAGGTGCGGGCTTGCGGTTGATCGAAATGGAATTTCTTCCCGACGTCTACGTGCCCTGCGAAACCTGCAAAGGCAAACGCTACAATCGCGAGACGCTGGAGGTTCGCTTCCGCGGAAAATCCATCAGCGACGTGCTGGACATGACCGTGGAAGAGGCCGTAACGTTTTTCGAAAATCAACCGAAGATCCTCCGGAAAATTCAAACCCTCAGCGAAGTAGGTCTCGGCTATATTTCCTTGGGACAACATGCCACGACGCTCTCGGGTGGCGAAGCCCAACGCGTGAAACTGGCGACCGAACTTTCGAAGCGCGACACCGGAAAAACATTTTACATCCTCGACGAGCCCACCACCGGCCTCCACTTCCAGGACATCGCCCATTTGCTGGATGTGCTTCAGAAGCTGGTGGACAAAGGCAACACCGTGCTGGTGATCGAACACAACATGGACGTGATCAAATCGGCCGACTACATCGTGGACATGGGGCCTGAAGGCGGTGAAAAAGGCGGACGGGTTATCGCCCTGGGAACGCCGGAGGAAGTTTCGAAGAACCCGGCCAGCTACACCGGAAAGTTTTTGAAGCTTGAATTGAAGGCCTGATCGCGTGAAAAATTTCGAAAGGCAACCGACCGATCTTTTCACGCGTGTCGTTGCGTTTTCATTTTTGTTGGGCATCGGGTTGAGTTTTAAACTTTGGGTTTCCGATCGCCAGTTTCCACTCGTGCCGGCACATTCCATTTTTCTTAGCGTGTTGCAGCCCATCGATGGCTTCTTGTTGATCGTGTTGATCGGTTCTTTGGTTGCCTTACTGTTCACAAAAAAACAATGGATCGTCGCGCTCATGTTGGCATCGCTCCTGCTGCTGGTGGCCGAAGACCAGATGCGGCTTCAGCCGTGGGTATATTTATATTTTCTCATCTTCCTTCCTTTTGCATTCCCACAACAACCCGGAGATGCAACCTTCGTCTCGCGTTATCTTCAATGGATCTTTGTGGCTTGCTATTTCTGGAGCGGCCTGCATAAGATCAATCCGAATTTTATCGATAAAACATTTCAGGATGTGCTCCGTCATTTGTTTAGCATGTCCCTTCCCGAACGGTATAGGATTTTTGGTTACGTCATCCCTTCTGTGGAGATCGGCATTGCCTTTCTCCTAGTCTTTGTTAAAACCCGGCGGGCCGGTGTGGTTGTCGCACTGGGCACCCATCTTTTTATCCTGTGGTATTTAAGTCCACTGGGCATCGACCAGAACTATGTGGTGTATCCCTGGAATGTCGCGATGATGGCTGGCGTTGTTTTACTTTTCTGGAGAAATGAGGAAACACTTTTCGCATTTCCAAAAGGGAAGGTGTGGCGCGCATTTCAGTTGAGCTCGCTTGTACTTTTATTTGTCCTGCCGTTGTTGAATCTGGCCGGCCGTTGGGATCATTATTTATCGTTCTCGCTGTATGCCGGCAAGACCCATCACCTCTTTATCGCCATCGAAGAAACGGAAGCAAAAAAATTGAACGGCCGCTACGACAACTATGTGGTGGCGTTACCCGGTGTGGCCGGCGGTCGCATCATTGGTGCCGATGCATGGTCGATGAACGAACTTCACGTGCCGGTCTATCCCGAGACGAGGATCTTCAACAGCATTGCGCGACAATTTTGCAGACACGAGATCCCGGAAGGAAAAATGGTGTTTATGGAATGCCAGTTGCCCCTTTCACAGAACGCACTCCAGACGTTTGGATGCGACCTTATTCGTCACCCTAATTACACCAACCCCTGATTTGCATTTTTGCAGGAAGCCAGTAGCTTGCAACCTGTCTCCCCACTATGAACGCACGCACTCGACAATATCTTTTCGGATTCATTTTTTTTGCCGTGGGCATCTATCAGCTCACCCGGCACGACGCCCTGGAGGCATCGCTATACATGGCCGCGGGGACGGCCTTTGTGTTCAACAGCCTGGCCATGGAGCCGCGGCTGCTCGCCTACAAAAAGGGGCTGGTCATCGTCACCTGGGCACTTATTATCGGCACCGGCCTGTTGCTGTTGTGGCTGGTCCAATTCAAATACCTCTAACCATCCACATAAAAGACCGGAAACCGTGGCGCGGTTTACGTAACTTTACCTTACGGTTAATAAGGCGTGAACAAGCACAGAGTATATTGGTCGATGCAGATTGGCGGGTGGCTGTTGTACGCCTTGGTCCAAATCGTGGGCAGCTACCTGGCATCGGGTGGAATTTCGGCTAAACGTCTGGTCTTCCTCCTGGCCGAGGCGCTGTTGTGCCTGGGGGTCACCCACGGGTTCAGGGTGCTGCTGAATCGCTGGCGGTGGCTGTATTTGCCCATGCATAAATTGCTGCCCAGTGTGTCGGTGGCCCTGTTCATTATGGGTCTGCTGGTGTATTTTCTGCGCATTCCGGTGAACCTCATGCTGGGCCGCCTGTTTAACCCCATGGATGCCCTCGATATTCAACAGATCCTGGGACAATCTGTGTTTTATATCTTCGTTTTCTTTCTGTGGACGGTGTTCTATTTCACCTACCACTATTTTGAACGCTATAACAAGTCGCTGAAGTACGAGGCTTCCATGATCGAGATCGAACTGAACAACCTGAAGTCGCAGCTCAACCCCCATTTTATCTTCAATGCCTTGAACAGCATCCGGGCGTTGGTGGACGAAAATCCATCCAAGTCCAAGCAGGCCATCAACCAGCTCTCCAACATCCTGCGCAATTCGTTGGCGTCGGACAAGAAGGGGCTTACCAATTTTGACGACGAGTTGAAGATGGTGAAGGACTACCTGGGCCTGGAGAGTATCCGGTTTGAAGAACGCCTGAAAACAGAGTTCGACATCGACCCGGACTCGACGAAGTTTCGCGTGCCGCCACTGATGATCCAGACCTTGGTGGAGAACGGCATCAAACACGGCATCTCTAAACTGACACCGGGAGGTATCATCCAGCTAAAGACCTTTGTTGCAGACGACCGCTTGAATATCCATATCCGCAACAGCGGCCACCTCATCAATGGGATCAAACGCAGCAAGTCGGGCCTGGGCTTGAAGAACACCGTGCAGCGTTTAAAACTTATTTATGGAGACGAAGCCTCCTTCCGTATTGTAAATGAAAACGATAATTTTGTACTTACTGAAATAATCATTCCTCAAATCAATAGCCATGAGAGCATTAATCGTAGATGACGAACGTTTGGCCCGCAAAGAACTGATGAAGTTGCTGGAAGACCATCCCATGATTGAAGTGGTAGGCGAAGCCATGAACGCCGAAGAGGCCACCCAATTGGTAAACGACCTCAATCCCGACCTTCTTTTCCTCGACATCCAGATGCCGGGAAAAACGGGCTTTCAATTACTGGAGGAGCTCGACTCCGTTCCCCTGGTGGTGTTCACCACGGCCTACGATGAGTTTGCTTTGAAAGCTTTCGAAGTGAATGCACTCGACTATCTGTTAAAGCCCATTCAACCGGAGCGTCTTGCCGAAGCAGTAGCCAAGCTGGCCGATAAAGAGCGCGCCAAGAACGCCGCCATCCGTGGCCCCGAAAAGAAGCTGGGGCTCAACGACCAGGTGTTTGTGAAAGACGGCGACCGCTGTTGGTTTGTGAGCCTTTCGAATGTGCGCCTGTTTGAATCCGATGGCAACTATATCAAAGTATATTTTGACAGCAACCGCCCGATGATCCACAAGTCGCTCAATGCGTTGGATGAAAAATTGGACGAGCGCGCTTTCTTCCGGGCCAGCCGGAAACATATTGTCAACCTCAGTTGGGTGGAAGGCATCGAGCCTTGGTTCAACGGTGGACTGATGGTGAAGCTTCGCGGAGGCGATAAAGTGGAAGTGAGCAGACGGCAGGCGGCGAAGTTTAAGGATATGATGAGTTTGTAATTCAACTCGATTATTTTAAGACCCTCGTTGTTCACCTTAACAACGAGGCGCTTTACCCGTTCGACTCAATGAAAAAAGTAGTTCGTGAAAGTTCACGAAGCCAGTGGTTGACGATTGTCCTTGGTCTGCCGCTGACTTTGGTTTCTGTATTCCTTTTGATAAAGGAAAATTCGTGGCAAGCTTGGACAGGAACTTTTCTTTTTGGCGCTGGCCTGGCGTCAGCCATTTACAATTTGATGACCAAGGAATACGTCTCTCCCAGTAGCCCAAGGGGTCAGAAAATGATGGAAGAAGATATCGCAGCAATGTTGGAGGACGATGGTATCTTCACATTTCATGCCGACGGATTTGCGCTAGAGATTGAAAGTAGGCCGCTAAACTATCGATGGGACGACGTTCTGAAAATAATCGCCTACAAAACTGACCGACTTACAATTGATCAAATCTGTATTGAAGTCTTTTTGCGGGATGGCCAGATGTTTCGCATTTCAGAGGAGACGTTGGGCTACTACCAATTTATGGAGCATGCGAAGCGTGAGATCACCGGACTTCTACCGGATTGGGAACTGAAGGTCGTCCATCCTGCCTTTGAAAGGAATGAAACCATTTTGTTAGACAGGTGATGCGCAAGCATTGATCTCGCCGCTGAAATTTGAAAGATTCCTAAGACGGCTCACGTCCTTCATTCATAGAAAAAAGTACTGAAATTTTACTCGGGCTTCTTTTTCTTCTTATCGAAAGCGACTCCTTTCTTCTTTTTCTTAAATGTCACCTTCGACAGTTCGAAGGAATTTTCCTTCTTTTTACCGGGCGTTGTCGTCTTCTTTTTATCAGGCGGTGTCGTCTTCTTTTTATCGCGGGGCGCTGCTTTCTTTTTCGGCTCAGGAGTTCGCTTCTTCTCATGAAACGCCCCTTTAAAATCAGGATTCTCTTTTCGTTTTTGCCAGTCGATATCCAACGCCATGGCCTGTGCCTCTTCGTAGGGCGTCTTCGTGATCTCTACTTCTTCCGGGATTTGTTTGACGGGAATTTTTTCACGGATGAGGGCTTCTATCTTTTCGATGTGATACAACTCCGACTTGGTCACAAACGTGATGGCCTTGCCTTCCTGAAATGCGCGACCCGTTCGCCCGATGCGATGCACGTAATCTTCATGCAAAGGAGGCACATCGAAGTTGATCACGTGCGACACTTTCACCACATCGATCCCACGCGCCGTCACATCGGTCGACACCAATACCCGCAATAACCCTTCTTTAAATTCATTCACCGCATTGATGCGGCTGTTCTGTCCTTTGTTGGAGTGGATCACTTTCACCGGACCCAGTCCCTTTCTTTCCACGAAATTGAAAACACTATCGGCCACTTCCTTGGTGCGCGTAAAGATCATGACGCGGTTGAACGCTTCTTTATCCTGAAGCAAGCGCTCCAGGAAGTTGATCTTCGTGCGCATGTTGGGGACGTGATACAACTCCTGCTCTACCTGCTTTGCCGTGGTGGCTTGCGGGGTGACTTCGATCTTTATGGGGAACTCTAAAAATTCAGCTGACAATTTTTCCACGCGCTCGGAAAACGTGGCGGAGAACAACAGGTTTTGTCGCTTGCGCGGCACCACCTCCAGGATCTTGCGCAGCTGGTGCATAAAACCCATATCCATCATGCGATCGGCTTCATCCAAGACCAGGAATTTGATTTGCTTGGTGGGCAGCTCGCCTTTGAGATAGAGCTCCAGAAAACGACCGGGTGTGGAGATGATGATGTCGATGCCCTGGCGGATCTCTTCGATCTGTGTTTTGGGACCGATGCCTCCATAGATCGGGAGAATGCGCAGGTCGGTATATTTTGCCAACGCCTTGGTGTGCTCGGCGATCTGGATGGTCAACTCCTTGGTGGGCGCGAGGATCACGGCGCGGGGTTCGTCGCCTTGGGCATACTTCACTTTCATGAGGACGGGCAACAGGTAGGCTGCCGTTTTGCCGGTGCCGGTTTGCGCGATGCCAATCACTTCCTGGCCGCCCAGGACCAGCGGGATGCATTTCTGTTGGATCTCTGTGGGTGTTGAGAATCCCAGGTCAGCCACCGCGTTGAGCAGCTGTTTGTTGAGATTAAAACCTTCAAAAGTTGGGATTGCTGACACTTTAGCTTTTAATTTTACCGGCGATGAAGACAAAACTGATCACCAACGCAAATATAGTCAATGAAGGCAAGGTCTTTGAAGGCGACGTGCTGATAAAGGGACAATACATTGAAGCCGTGGGCAAAGACCTGTCCTCGCGGTCGGCAGACGTGATCATCGACGCTGCCGGAAAATACCTGTTGCCGGGCGTAATCGACGACCAGGTGCACTTCCGCGAACCCGGACTGACCCACAAAGGCAACATTCACTCCGAATCCAGGGCGGCCGTGGCCGGCGGGGTGACCAGTTTTATGGAGATGCCCAACACCAATCCGCCAACGTTCACCCAAGCCCTGCTGGAACAGAAATACGTCATCGCCTCCCAAAACGCCCTGGCCAACTATTCCTTCTTCATCGGCGCCTCCAACGACAACCTGGAGGAAGTGATGAAGACCGACATCACGCGGGTGTGCGGACTCAAGATCTTCATGGGATCGTCGACAGGAAATTTATTGGTGGACGATCCGAAAGTTTTAGAACACTTCTTCTCGCGCTTCCCCTCGCTCATTGCCGCGCATTGTGAAGACGAGGGCACGATCAGAAGAAACACGGCCCTCTATAAAGAAAAGTATGGCGAAGATGTGCCCATCGCCTGCCACCCGCTCATTCGCAGCGAAGAGGCGTGCTATCTCTCTTCGTCGTTTGCCGTGAAGCTGGCCAAAAAGCATGGCACGCGTTTTCACATTCTGCACATCTCCACGGCGAAGGAAACTTCGTTGTTCGACAATAGCATTCCACTCGAACAGAAGAAAATCACCGCCGAGGCCTGCGTGCATCATCTCTGGTTCAACGATGCCGACTATGCGCGGCTGGGTACGCGCATCAAATGGAACCCGGCCGTGAAAACCGCCCACGACCAGCAGGCGATCCTCAACGCCGTGCTCGACGACCGCATCGACGTGATCGCCACGGACCACGCACCCCATACGTGGGACGAAAAGAGCAACACCTATTTCAAAGCGCCTTCGGGTGGGCCACTCGTGCAGCACAGTCTGGTGGCGATGCTGGAGCTGTATCACCAGGGGAAAATAAAACTGGAAAAGGTCGTTCAGAAAATGAGTCACCACCCGGCCATACTATTCCAGATCGAAAAGCGCGGTTTTATCCGCGAGGGCTACTTTGCCGACCTGGTGCTGGTAGATTTGGACGCTCCCTGGAAAGTAGGGCGCGAGAACATCGTGGCCCACTGCGGCTGGTCGCCCCTGGAAGGCGTGACGTTCCGTTCCACGGTGGAGCGCACCTTTGTGTCGGGGCATCTGGCCTATAGCCTGGGTGCATTCGACGAGAGCAAAATGGGCGAGCGGTTGCGATTTGACCGGAAATGATTTAGAAAATCGTTTTTGCATATTTCCGCCGTCTGTCTAACTTTGCAGTCCTCAAATGGTGGATGTAGCTCAGTTGGTTAGAGCATCAGATTGTGATTCTGAGGGTCGCGGGTTCGAGTCCCGTCTTTCACCCCAAAATACTTGTAACCCTATGTTTATCAACGACATAGGGTTTTTGTTTTAGCCCAGCGGGCGGCTGCGACGCTGGTATTTTGGCGTTCTAGCCCGGGTCTGCGTGTAAATCCTGGATTTTCTATTTTTTGCCCCGAAAGTATTTGATTTGATTGAGCCGGGTGACGGCATCTTCCTCGGAATGCTCATTGCCATCCAGAGTTTCAACGGACTTGAAATTGCCAAACCTTAGACCAACTGCGTCCTCGCCGCTTGAAAGTAAGTTATACTCCTCACACAAGTTGCATTGGCAAATTATCCAGCAGTTCGGAACTCCATCCTGCTTCGAGGTGATGTCCAGATTCAACGGAGTGTTACACGCCGTGCATGGAGAAGATCTGGTTTCAATAATGACTTCTTTCTTTTTCGTAAGACGAATCATCGTTCCCAAAAACTTACCGTACAGCCAATCGTTTAGGTTGTCCCCTATATTGATCCCGATCAACTGACCAATTTTATAAAACTCATCCCCTATAAATTCTTTCTCCTCGGTGTCGTAGCACGTTGTGTCGAATCGCTTTAGTCCTTTTATCAAGATTCGCTTCATTTGTTTTTCAGACGCATCGGACTGGGCATCGGCCAATAGTTCGTCAAGACACATATTGGTTAACCGCGTCATTTCTTCAATGACTTCCGGATCGGATGGATTAAGTCCGCGGCGCTCCCAATCGGCGCTCGTGAATTTCCTTTTTTCCCGCAACGTCATCAGTTTCTCCAAGACTCCTTTTTCTATTGCCATGTTAGTGGTCTATTAAAAATCCTACAGAAAAAATCGTACATCGTCCACAAGTTAATGTCATTTCACACGATGGCATAGACCTCTTCTTCTCTTGAACAATACTATGGAAATCCTACGCAGTGAGGACCCATCGCCTACTTTAAAGAAAAACTAAGCCAGAATCAATCTTGCGCTCCAATTATTTTTAGCCTATGTTTAATTCATGATCGCATATACTGAATTTGATGAGTTGACGCTGGAGGATAAGATCAGTACGCTCTATGAAAAAGGCACTTTTGTGATGGCCATTCGCTATTACGGCTATAAAATAAATTTATACTTGCTCGGTAATTTTTACCTCGAAGTATTCATCAATCACAAGTTCTCGCTCATCGAGAAAATAATTCCGCTGGACCGCATGCATTCGCGGATGAAATTCTATTCCGACCAGATCAAATTGCCGAAAGAAGAACTTTAAACGGCAGAACGCCTCGTTTGTTTTCGAATCGCCGGTATTTTTTTGCTCCCTTATTCAAAAAAAATAATTGCCGGTGAATGCACGGCGATGTCACGCAGGCGACATCGTTTTTGTTTTGGATCGAATTTCTTTGAAGAATAAATTCATTCAAAATTATGAAATCATTCATGACCGGTATTTTCCTGATGCTGTTGCTCGCTCCCGCATTTGGACAAGAAGTATTTTCAAAATCAGAAGCGGCTATTCAAGGTTATGATCCTGTTGCCTATTTCAAGGAGGCAAAACCTGTAGAGGGAAAAAAGGAATTCAGCTACACCTGGAAAGAATCGACCTGGCTTTTTTCTTCCGCACAAAATCTTAACGACTTTAAAGCCAACCCCGAAAAGTTCGCGCCACAGTTTGGAGGCTATTGTGCCTATGGCATGTCGCAAGGTCACAAAGCATCAACCTCGCCCGATGCCTGGACCATTATCGATGACAAGCTGTATTTGAACTATAACAAGGACGTGCTGGTGCTTTGGAGAAAAGATCCGGCCGGCTACATCACGAAGGCCAACACGAATTGGCCCACGGTGAAGAAAGAAAAATTCAAGTGAGCCTTCAGATGTGAAAAACCCACTCGGCGTATAGCGGATCGGCGGGATCAAAATCGTTGCGTACAAAAAACGGTCGCGGCAATACTTTCACACTAGAGCATTCCACCAGCATCAGGTTCCGGTATCCGGGACCTGTGCTTTTGGCGCTGTAGCCATATTCCTGCCAGCACACGATCACGATCTTGTTTTGTTTGGTGCGGCAGACACCATAGGGGTGCACGACTCTCGATCCTGTTTCCTTGAACAACTGTATGCTGCATACGCGTTTTGATTGCGCGGCGTCGTATAGTTGCTTGGTGATGACGCCGGCGTCATAGTCAGGTAAAGGCATGGCTATCCGGTTAAATTAAAATTCTAACGATCACTTTGCATAACCTTTTCATACGGCAATCCGGAAGGTGAACCACGGCATCGGGTCCATCCCCTTTTTTAAATTTTCCTTCTTGCGTTGAGTTGCCTTCGCGCTCTTAAAAGTTCGGCGACAATAAGTATTTGGAATAGAAATCGTCGATGACGCGCACAGCTTCCTCCGGGGTGTCGACCAGGTTGAAAAGATCGAGGTCTTCTTCGTTGATCATCTTGTCGGCGACCAGCACTTTCTTCCACCAGTCCAGCAAGCCCTTCCAGAAACTTTTGCCCACCAGCACGATGGGGAACCGGCCGATCTTTTTGGTTTGGATTAGCGTCAAGGCCTCTGTCAATTCATCGAGCGTGCCAAAGCCGCCGGGCATGACGATGAAGCCTTGTGAGTATTTCATGAACATGACCTTTCTCACAAAGAAATAGTCGAACGTGATGAGCTTGTCGGCGTCGATATAAATGTTTCCTTTTTGCTCGTGGGGCAGATAGATGTTGAGGCCCACGGATTTTCCCTTGGCCCGGTTGGCCCCGCGGTTACCGGCCTCCATGATACCCGGACCACCACCCGTGATGACGCCATAGCCGTGTTGCACCAGTTGATAGGCAATTTCGTCGGCCATTTTATAATACGGATTGCTGGGCTTTACGCGAGCCGATCCAAAAATGGTGACACAGGGACCGATCTTGGCCAGCTTCTCGAGGCCCTCCACAAATTCCGACATCACCTTGAAGATCATCCAGCTATTGGAGCCCTTGATCTCGGCCCAATCTTTGTCTTTGAAAGCCCTGCGGATGCGTTGCTCTTCTTCCAGCGCCTCGGGGCTTAACGATACCTCTGCATTTTTCTTTTTCGTCTTCATACCTATACCTTGTACATAAAAAACGAATATACAAGGATGAAACGAAAAACAAGCGTCTTCCACTTTTCTCTTGCGCTCGGCGCATGTATGGTTCTGTTTGGTTGTCAACCCAAACCAACGACCACCACCGGAACGACGTGGGCGCTGGTGCCGTTCGAAAAAGCCGACAGTGTGAACCCCATCCTGCTGCCCGGAGAAAATATATTCGACTGCCCCGTGTTGGGAAAGCCCGTGGCATGGGAAATCAAAGATGTTTTCAATCCCGCCGCGGTGGTTCGCGAAAACAAAGTCTACCTGCTGTTCCGGGCCGAAGACACCGTGGGCCGCTTTGCGGGTACGTCGCGCATCGGCCTGGCCACAAGCGATGATGGCCTGCATTTTTCAAAGATGAAGGAACCCATTCTCTATCCCGACAACGACAGCCTGAAACGCTATGAATGGGAAGGTGGCGTAGAGGATCCCCGCGTGGTGGAGTCGGAAGAAGGCCACTACATCATGACCTATACCGCCTTTGACGGTACAACGGCCAGGCTATTGCTAGCCACGTCGCCCGACCTGATCCATTGGTCAAAGCAAGGCGCTGTGCTGCAAGGCAGCCACAAAGATACCTGGAGCAAGTCCGGCGCCATCGTCGCGCGGCGCGAAGGGTCGAAGATCGTAGCCACAAAAGTGAACGGGAAGTTCTGGATGTATTTTGGCGACACAGACCTGTTTGCCGCTACCTCCACAGACCTTCTCCATTGGACACCTGAATTAGAAAACGGAAAACTAAAGTCTGTCCTTAAACCGCGCAAAGGCTACTTCGACAGCTTTCTCGTAGAGAGCGGGCCCTATGCCTTGCTCACCGATGCCGGCATCGTGCTGCTCTACAACGGCATGAATCACAACACGCAGGGCGACACCACACTGGCAAAGGGAGCCTATTGCGGTGGGCAGGTCTTGTTTGCTAAGAACAATCCCATGCAAGTAGTAGACCGGCTCGAAACAAATTTCATCCGGCCCGACAAGCCTTATGAGATCACCGGGCAAGTAAATCAAGTGTGTTTTCTGGAGGGCATGGTCTATTTCCACGACCGGTGGTTTTTGTATTATGGTACCGCCGATTCAAAGATCGGGGTGGCGGTGAAGCCATAGACCGGCTATTCTTTTGTGATGTTGTCTGCCCGTACACGCTCATTTTTTTGGAGCAAATTCACCAAGGCGTCATCTACGTTCGTATAGGCAAACTTGAATCCTGCCTCTTGGATTTTTTCGCTCGACACTTTGCTTCCACGAAGCACCAGGTCGGCCATTTCGCCCAACAGCAATTTCAGAATAAAGGAGGGGATGGCCGGAAAAATGATGGGCTTGTGAACCGCGTTTGCAATCGCCATGGTGAGCTCCCGGTTTGTCGCGGGATGGGGTGCTACAGCGTTGTAGGCGCCCTCCATGGCATTGTTCTCGACGGCCATGATGAAGATGTTACAAAGATCGTCGAGATGAATCCAGCTCAGATATTGATTCCCCGATCCCAGTGGCGCGCCGGCGTACCACCTTATTGGACGCAGGATCTCATTTACCACGCCGCCCTCTGCACTCAGTACGATACCAATACGAATGCGCACCACGCGAATATTTAGCTTCAGGAACGCATCCACTTCCTGCTCCCAACGCCGCGTAACCTGTGCGAGGAAATCTTCTCCCGGGGGATCGTCCTCCTTGTAGATGGTTTCCTCGTCTTTGAAGCCATAGTAGCCGACCGCGGTGGCAGAGATGATGGTCTTTACGGAGTGGTTGCCCTTTTTGAGTTCGTCGTAAAGCAGCTGCGTGGATTGGGTGCGGCTTTCGAGGATTTCGCGTTTGCGTTCTTTCGTCCAGGGCTTGTCGGCAATGCCCGCCCCGGCGAGGTGAATGATGGTGTCGGTGTCCTGGAGGGCACCGCGTTCGATATAGCGTCTGTCGATATCCCAAACGAAGGACCGGGCTATGCCATCGCGCTTTGCGCGGCCGAGATGTGCCACACGGTGGCCATGGCTATGCAACATGTTGGTGAGCCGTGAGCCGATGAGGCCGGATGCGCCGGTGATGAGGATGCTGTGCACAAATTCCACGATTTGTAAGCTTGCTGGACTTATACTCTAATTTAGGATTATTTGCATTTCTTTCCGCTTCCGCTTAACGTCTTCGGATGGACCCGGCTGCCGCCAAATCGCCCTTCCATCCCCTTAACAACGCATTGTTAGGCCTTCGTTTTCCACTTGCGCTCTGCCTTATCATAATAAACATTAGGATCGGGAAATTCAACGTACTCCTCGCCGTGACTGTTCTTCGTCCAATAGGGCTCCAGTGATTCACCCTTCACCATGCGGTCGAACAGCATGCCGCCTCGGCGAAGTAATGTGTCGGGCATCATCTTCCAGGTTCTGAAAATTTCCTCGTACTCGACTAACTCGCCCTTATCGTTCAGTTTGAATTTTCCACCCGTAGCGTGGCGCTTTCCATAGAGGCTTGCCGCTTGTTGAGAGATCAGGAAATAGGTTTCGCCATCGGCAGGATAGTAGAACTCCAGCTTGGCGCGGCTCATTTTGTCGAGATAGTATTGGTCGAATCCTTTGTCGAATTTCTCTGCGTCGGAAGTGTTTTCTGGTGGCTTGGCCAGATACCGGATCACTTTCGTCATCACCTCATCTTTTGTCGCGGCCGTCAGGTGGTCATCGGGATTATAGCTCGCTTTCTTATCACACGAAAAAAACAGGAGCGCCAGGGCAAAGAGTAACAAATGGTTGAACTTCATAGTCAGTATAGAATGGGTGTAAAATTAAAAAGACTTACCCACAGTAGGGGTAAGTCTTTTTACAATAATTCTTTTGTCCTATTTTATTCTATCGAAGCGATTAGTACGCTTTTACGCCAGGCTGGAATTCAGTCCAGCTGTCAGTCCAGTCGCTCGATCCGAAAGCACCAACATACGTCGGGGTCTTGTCGAAGAAGGTACCGAATTTCGCGTTGCTGTAGTCAGCACCAGTAGCCAGTGTTCCGGAGCCCACGCTGAAGTCGGGGTTGGTAGGATATGCACCAACCGCGCCAGCGCCCCAATAGCTGCTCAGCGGTACGCCGAAACCAGCGTAAGGAGGAAGTATTGCGCCGGCAACAGGAGATCCGGCAGTAGCCGACCACTGTGTGGCCACGGCAGCAGGAAAGAATGTGGAGTTATCGTTGGCAACGGTATTCCAGTAAGTCTTCACAGCCGTAGCGTCGCCGCTGGAAGTATTGGTAGAATATACCACGCCAATTTCACCCGAAGACGTTCCAACTTCTTTATACGTTGCACTTGCACCCGAACCGATAAGGCCCGTTGTCGTAACCGTCAAAACGTTGTTCGCCAGTACACCCAATCCAGTTTTGTAGGCTGCGATAGTAGCATCGTCATCCATACGGAGACCGGTAGTGAAGCCAGACAAATACGAGTTGAAGATAGAGATGTTCGTTCTTCTGCGGATGTGCATGGTGTTCTGGAAGCTACCCGAGATCGTACGGGAGTTGACATCCTTAGGACCGAGCACGGTGATGTTGGAGAACACGGCTTGCGTACAGCCTTCGTGGCCACCGCCGGTTACGCCGGTTCCATCAAACGTGAAGTCGCAACCATTTGTCGCATTGGCGTTACCTTGGTTATCGCTTTCAAAGGCGTTGGAACCGGATTGGTCAGCATAGAAAGGATAGCGCACTACAAGCGCGAACTGAACATTTCCACGGAAACCGAAGTCGGTATCCAAATCGTCATCCCAAGCGCTGAAAGAAACAAGGTGTTTCGCATTTACCGTACCGCCGAACCATTCGAAGCTGTCGTCGCCACCATAAGAAGATTGTACGTGGTCGATGGTCGTACCGTTACCTACACCACCCATGGTCAAACCATTGGTTTCGTTGTTAGGTGTGAGCTCGATACCGGCATATTCAATTCTAACATAGTTCAATGTTCCGCTGCTTTGATCAGCATTGGTAGTAGGCGTTGCGCTTTCGGCTTTCGACGAACCGTAGAGAACAGAAGGCGTGATACCTTCGATGCTAGGCTTCGTGTCCTGGTTCACCCATGCACTTCCCAAAAGGAGGATGCCGGCCCAGTCGCCACGGTCACGGCCGTTTGCAGGCTGTGCGGATGTGAATACTACCGGCTTGTCGGCAGTTCCGTTACAAACGAGTTGTCCACCCGGCTCAACGATCAACGCAGCTTTCGAAGCTTTGTCACCCTTGATAATGGTACCCGCGGGAACTGTCAACACGGCACCGTTCTTCACGAACACCTGGCCCACCAGCAAATAAGCCTTCGTGGCATCCAGGGTTTGGCTAGCACTGATATTACCCTGCAAAGTGATCACCGGGTTGCCCACAGTAATGGTGAATGTTACAGGAGCAGAGTTTTGATTGGAGTTATCCGACACCGAGAAAACTACCACGATGGTAGAGCCTACGACAGCGGAAGCAGGAATGGCAATGACCACGTCCTTATCTACGGTAGTAGCACCGGCCAGGTCGATGGTTTGGGTTGAACCGCCCGTAACGAGCAGTGATTTTCCACCACCCGGGGCAGTCACAGAGGCTTTCACTGTAACATTTGCGCCAGGCACGTCTTGTGCGGTGGATGTGCTTAAGCTAACGGTGGGGGCTGTTGGGGTTGATGGATCGTCATTATTACAAGCGACGAATCCCAACATCGCAGAAAAAAGGAATAGTCCTAAGATTTTTTTCATGGTGTCAGATTTAGAATGGTTCGAATTGAATGGCTCAAAGGTATGCGGACCATGTTCAATGGGTGTTAAACCCATTTTAACAAATCGTTACGTGTTGTTTCCGCGCTGTTAACATTTAACATTAAAAAATAAAAGAGGCCGGAGCCTCTTTTACTTTAACGGTTCTGTCGACACCCTTTTATTTTTTCATGAACTTCCACGACCACGATAAAGTGAAAAGTTGCGAGGTTTGATATACCTGGATGGGGTCGTCTATTTTTTCGTCGATCTTCTGGTTCTCG
This sequence comes from Chryseolinea soli, assembly GCF_003589925.1. Taxonomy (NCBI): domain Bacteria; kingdom Pseudomonadati; phylum Bacteroidota; class Cytophagia; order Cytophagales; family Fulvivirgaceae; genus Chryseolinea; species Chryseolinea soli. Next base: position 1,822,689 of record NZ_CP032382.1, read on the forward strand.
TCATTGTCCTGGAAGAGGCGATATTTTGCGTTGAGAACATTTTGTACGTTCACTTTCACTTCCATTGAATTCTTAAACTGCTTTGCTACCTGGAGGTCCACGGCATTGCGAGGTCTCTCAATCCAGGAGGGCGCGATAACACTTCCGACGGCCATGATCCGGTTGCCGATCACATTGTAGGCCACGTTCACGGAGTAGCCCAGGTCCGGATCGTTATAGTACAATCCCGAGTTGATCACATAAGGAGATTGTCCTTGCAGGGGCCTTCTTCTTTTCTGGAAGGTCACATCCGCCCCCATATCTACTTCACTCTTCATCAACGACGAGTTGATGTTCACCGAAAGGTTGCGGAGAAACTTGGACACGCCAAGGCTGGCCAACGACTTGCGGACTTCCAATTCAATACCCGCCGTGTAGGCCTTGGGCGCGTTTTGATAGCTGAACTGAATGTTACCCGATGCATTTTGCTGGTAGAATTCGATCGGGTTTTTGAAGTTTTTGTAGAATGCTCCAAAGCTGATCAGTTCACCCGGGTTAGGATATAACTCCCAGCGAAGGTCGACGTTGTCGATCGTGGCGGATTTGAGGGCTGGATTTCCGATCAGGTTCAGGTTATATTCAAATTGATAGAACAGGAAGGGAGCAAGCTCGCGAAACTCCGGGCGATTCACGGTTTTGCTGTAAGCCACTCGCACCAATGACCGCTCCGTTAAATTATAGGCGATGTTCGCCGAAGGCAGGATCGAAGTTTTTACGTTGTGCACGGGATCAAGGTACGTCTCCAATTTCTGGTCGAAGTGTTCTACGCGTACGCCTCCACCGATGTCAAATTTTCCAACCGGAATGTTGCCCATGACAAAGCCCGAAGTAACAAATGTCTTGCCGTGATAAACGAACGATGGATCGCTTCCCTCCTGGATAGCAAACCCAGGGGATTGTGTTCCGTCGGCGTTGTTCGCGAACATATTCTGCTGCGAGAAGATCGTATTGATCGGCAAATAGGAAAGCTCGTTGCCATAGGCGCCGTCGAAGTTTGCAGGATACAAATAAGAGACATAGCGTGCGCTGAACGCGCGTTTCTTATAGTCCAGGAAATATCCGGCCTTCAAACTGGGGGTTCTTTTCTCTTCCAGGTTTCCGAAACGTTTTTCAAACGTCACACTGTTCTGGTAGCCGTTGTCCGTCAAACTGGAATAGTAGCGGTTGGCGTCAAAGAGGTTGGAACCCGGAGGCAGGATCATCCGAAACTCGCCGCGTGTGTCGTCAAAGTTCCTTCTGAATTTGCGATAATCCGGCTCGTTCCGGTCAACATAGTTCATCGCCAACATCCAGTTGAATTTTCCAGAGTTGTCTTTCAGCGAATATGTGCCTTCTAATTGGCCGGAATAAATAAAGCGGCTGAGGTAGTAATAAGAGTTGTTATTCCACAAGCCCGGCAGCTGGGTGTAGTCGTGGCCTTCGCGCAATGTTGTTTTGTTGTCGCCAATCTGTACGAGGAGGTTTTTGAACTCGATCTTGTTTCGATCACTCAGGTTGAAGAGCCAGTTGTGAATGAGGCTGATCTTTGTTTCGTGACTATAGTTACTATCCTTGAAGTCATTTTGAAAGTCCGACTTCGTTTCCGGATCCGTGTCAAAGGTTGTATAGCGATTAAAGCTCGCCTTATAGTATTGGTAGTTGACCGAGTAATTCAAAGAGGTGAGTGTGCTCGCCTGTATTTTTCCAAACATGACGTTGCGGGCATAACCAAAATTGAATCCATAGTCCACCGGAGCCTTCGACGTCGTGTAGTCAAATTGGTTGGAGAGCGACTTGCCGGCTTGCTCGCGAACCGGTGACGTTTGGCCCGTAGTCTTCAAGGCTTCCACGGAAGGGAAACCACTGGGCAGCGACCGGAATCCGTTATCGTAGCCTAAGAAATCGGTAGGGCTCTTTGCCGACTCATTGAAATCCTTGAACGACGTGTTAGCGCGGTAACCAAAGTTCAGGCCAAAGCTGGTATACTCATCGGAAGTCGTCTGCTTTGTCTTCACCTGGATAACACCCCCAGCAAAGTCACCGGGTAGATCGGGCGTTGCCGATTTGTAGATCAACAACTGGTCAATGGCACCGCTGGGTATAAGATCGAACGCGAAGGTTCTTTTATCTACTTCGGTACTCGGCGCAATCGCACCATTGATCATCACTTGATTGTATCGATCGGGCACTCCTCTCACCAACACAAACCGGTTGTCCACGATCGTGACTCCCGGCACCCGTTTCATCACCTGGGCTGCGTCGTTGTCGGGTAATTTTACGATTTGTTCGGCGGAAATACCGCTCACCACAAGCTTGCTTTCTTTAATGGCGTTGATCAACGACATGTCGTTGTTGATCTCGCGTGTTGCCGCCACTACGATTTCAGTCAGCTCTGTAGCATCGTCTTCTTGCATGGGCACTTTAAGATCCGTGCGTTTTGCACTCTCCACCACCACGTCGTTGACGATGTTGGCCTTGTATGTGATAAATGAAATGGCCAACGTGTATGTACCGGGCTTCACGTTAGCAATCGTGAATTTGCCCTCGACGTCCGTAACAGCACCCACCTGCGTGCCTTGAATGACGACGTTTGCTCCAACGATAGCTTCGCCGCTCTTGGCATCGGTGACAACACCGCCGATGGTACCGTTTTGTGCCAGTGCGGCGATGGAAATGAGGAAGAATAGTGGGGGAAGTAGACTTCGCAACATATAGCAGTAATTTGTCGCAAAGGTGAGGTCTTAATATTACCTGACGGGGACGGGTTTATTACCAAATTGTTAAGTGGAAAATAATCCCAACCGTGTGTTCAAACCTGCAAATTGAGCTGTTTGGGGCTGTTCCGTGATAATCAGCGGTTTTCGAATATGCCGGCTTAACAATTATTACAACTTTTTTTAATGTGCATAACGTCGCCATAATAAAACAAAAGTCCTGTGGCCCTACCGTTGACCAAAATTGAATTTGGTTTTGGGTGGAACGCAAAACGTCCGTCACGCGCCCCGTTCCCATCCAAAAAAATAGCGTGACTACGCCACGGCTAGAGATCTTATAAAAGACGTTTTGATCATTACTTCGTGATCGGCACTTTGTTCAGAATGGCCTTGATCACATCGGCGGTGCGCACGTTGTCGGCCTCGGCTTCGTAGTTGAGGATGATGCGATGGTTCATCACATCGCGGGCCACTTCCTTAATATCTTCCGGCAACACATAGTCGCGGCCTTCCATATAGGCCAGCGCTTTTGCCGACAGGTTCAGGTTGATGCTGGCGCGGGGACTGGCGCCGAATTGGATGTACTGCGCTTGTTCGTTTAGCTTATACTCCAGCGGATTGCGCGTGGCATACACCAACTCGATGATGTAACGCTCCAGCGATTCGGAGATCTTCACCTTGTTCACCTGGTCGCGCACGGAGAAAATATCCTCTTTGCTCAGGATGGTGCTCACCTTATAATCGAATTGCATGTTGGAGATCCGGCGCATGATCTCGATCTCCTGGTCTTTGGTAGGGTAATCTACAAACACCTTCATCATGAAACGATCGACCTGCGCTTCGGGCAACGGGTACGTGCCTTCCTGGTCCACCGGGTTTTGGGTGGCCAGTACGAGGAAGGGGCGGTCGAGTTTGAACGTCGTTTCGCCGATGGTCACCTGCTTTTCCTGCATGGCCTCCAGCAAGGCCGACTGCACTTTGGCAGGCGAGCGGTTGATCTCATCCGCCAGAATGATGTTGGCGAAAATGGGACCTTTCTTTACATCGAACTTGCCGTCTTTCTGGTTGTAGATCATCGTACCCACCAGGTCGGAGGGGAGCAGATCGGGGGTGAATTGGATGCGCTGAAAATCCAGGTGCAACACTTGCGCGAGCGTGCTCACGGTGAGGGTCTTGGCCAAGCCTGGCACGCCTTCCAACAATACGTGGCCGTTGGTGAATAAACCAATGAGGAGGCGATTCACCATGTATTCCTGGCCCACCACCACCTTGGCCATTTCGGCGTATACCTGCTTTACTTTTTCCTTATGTTCTTCGTGCTTTTCTACGGCCAGGGCTTCCATGGGAATTCTTTTTGTTTAAAAAATCAAAAATAAGGCAATTCTAAAAAAATGCCCTTTAAAAATGCGATGAGAGGGATTTTTTCGGGGAAAATGTTTTGAGAAGGGTCGGGGTGGGATGTGGAGAGATGGGTGGAAGCTGATTTGTTGGTGAAGAACAGCAACAAAGGCGTCGGCATTATAAAACAACCACCTCGGCTCCCCTGGGATTGGTGATGTAGGAGTGGATGAGATTTTTTACGGTCGGGGTTTCCACGCTGCGTTTTATGTAGTTCTTGGCCGATTCCAGGTCGGAGATGGAGGCCTGGCGATCAAAAAAGCCGAAGCCCACGTAGGCCCCACGCTCCACCAGCACCAGGGATTGCTCCTCGATGTTTCTTCCCTTGCCGATGATGGCCACGGATTCGCCATCTTCCTGGAAGGACTGGATACACTTGACGATGCGCTTGTTGTATTTCTTGGCAGACTCCACACCCATGCAGGCACCGTGACATTCACCGGCTTGGTAGTCAAAGCACAAGCCTTTGGCCACTTGCAGTCCACTGAGTTTTGGGCAAAGATCGAATTCGCGCACTTTTTGCCAGAGGAAATTCCAGGCATCTCCTTTTGTTCTGAAGCGCGTGAGGGGACGCGCCCCGCGGTTCACCACATTCACAGAAAAGCGACGGTAGCCGTTGCGGTCTTCGTATTCGAAGATGCCCCACTCTTCGGTCTTGAATTTCTGGGCTTGGTTATACTTCGGCCACAAGCGTCGAATTTCCTGTGACTCGAGGATGAGGGCGATCAGTTCGTTGCCCGTCAGTTCGTAGTGGATGTGATGGATCTCGTTCCGGATCTTGGAGCGGCTCCATTCGCGGGCGTCGCCGGTGAAATGACCGGCAATCCTTTTCTTGATATTCAATGCCTTGCCCACATAGATCACGTGGCCGCGGGCATTCTGGAAATAATATACACCTGGCAACGCGGGGAGCCGGTCGAATTCTTCTTTGGGTAGATTGGGCGGCAGAATGGTTTCGCCGGAATTGTGCTTCAGCATTTTCACGATGAAGCCGTCGTGGTCGCGGCGCAAAAGCTGGTCGAAGACCCTCACGGTGGCGGCCGCATCGCCCCCGGCCCGGTGGCGGTTCACAATCTCGATGCCGAGACTTTCGGCCAGGCTGCCCAGGCTGTAGGATCGCAGACCGGGAATGATCTTCCGGCTGAGGCGAACCGTGCACAGCTTTTTAGACTGCCAGTTGTAGCCGGCCTGTTCCAGCTCTTTTTTCAAAAAGGAATAGTCGAAATGGGCGTTGTGCGCTACGAAGATCTTGCCTTCGAGGCGGAGGAAAATTTCTTCGGCCACTTCCTGGAAGGTTGGCGAGTCTAACACCATTTCGGTGCTGATGCCGGTGAGCCCGGTAATATAGTAAGGAATGTTCCTTCCGGGGTTGACAAGTGTGTGGTAAGTATCCGTGATCTGGATGCCGTCGTGGTGATAGATGGCAACCTCCGTGATACGGTGATTCTCTGCGTAGCCTCCCGTGGTCTCTATGTCAACAATGGCGTACATGCGGGTGTAAGTTAAAATTTGACAATTGAACCTAAAAGCAGAAATTGAATCAAATTTTAACAACGCGAAAATGAGTGGAATTGTTCGTTTTCTATTGTCCGGATTGGCCGTTTTGCTCACCGCCTACCTGCTTCCCGGAGTTCACGTGGAACATTATGGCTACGCCTTGCTGGTCGCGGCGGTGCTGGCGATCGTCAATTTCATCATCAAACCGATCCTCGTCGTGCTCACCATCCCCATCACCGTCCTCACCCTGGGTCTTTTTCTGTTGGTGATCAACGCCCTGATGATCCTGTTGGTGGATTCGCTTATCGACGGGTTTAGGGTGGACGGTTTTTGGTGGGCGCTGGCGTTCAGCCTGATCCTGTCCGTTTTCAATAGCCTTTTTTCAGATCTGGCCGGGGATAAAAAGCGGGATTGAAATTTGTCGCGATTCAATCTGGAGCCTTCCATTGGGGAAATCAAATTCCGTTCTAAACAGCAACAAACCCATAAAAGGTGTGTGGTGTTATTGACTACTGGCCACTGAATGCCGAGTAGAAGCTCCTGGCTACTGGCTCCTGGATTCTGGCTCCTGACTCCCAACAAAGCTCTCCCGGGACGAGCCCGGTGAGAGATGTCAGATTACCAACTACATTCAAAAGCATGATCCAACGTAGGGAGAGAGGGCCTTACATGTTGGGATTGAAATGCGGGAAACGGAGAATTTTTTTGAGGCGCGTGGCGATCAATTCAGCCGGGAGTTCGACAGGAGATCGTTCCACTTTTTGTCCGGCTCGGGTCTCACCTGGTCGCTCACGATGCCGGCCAGCCGGTTGTCTACTTCGGTCATGACCAGCATAGCGGCTACGCCCAGGGCGTTGCCCAGGTGTTGCGTTTTTTCGTCTACTTCGTCGGACAAGAAAATGACAGGGGTGTTTCGGTTCACAGAGTTGGTGCGTACAGAACGCACGAGTTCAAAACCTGTGACCACAGGCAGGTCGGTGCCGCAGATTATCAGATCGAAATGTTCGATTCGCGAGGTTAGGAGCCCATCCAAACCAGATTCTGTGTGAAGAACAACGGGATTGCAATTGCTAAGCACCGACTTTATTTGGCTAACGATAGTTTTCTGCCTGTGGACCACAAGGATTTTCATTGTCTGTATATGTGGTGTTAAAAACATTTTTGCTGCCCTGATACCTATATGAAAGGTCGCTCAAGAATTTGAACCTTTGGAAAAACCGGGAAAAGCGGCGGCCGACGAGTTTGGTAGGTCAATGAAAAAAGGTGCCAAAACGGTGACAAAAAACGACTTTTAGGGCTGGGGTATCCCTGGATACTGGTAGTAAGAAAATACTAGAAAAATAGTACAATTGTACTACTCCCACTTTCCGGAAATCAGGTGATCAATCCGGTTTCGTAAGCATATTTTACGAGCCCCACGATGTTATTGACGCCCACTTTGTCCATGATGTTTACCCGGTGGTTGCGCACCGTGTTTTCACTAAGGAACAGGCGTTGGCCGATCTCTTTCATGGTGAGCTCGCGGCAGATCAGCAACAGGATTTCTTTTTCGCGATCGGTGAGCTCGGCTTGCTGGAAAACGGGACGTTGTCCGGTTTTGCGATCCTTCACATTTTTTCGCAGCACGGACGCCACGAGGTCGTTGTGATAAAAATCTTTTTCCACCACCGAGTAAATGGCTTTCTCCAGTTCGTCGGGTTCCGTGTTTTTTAACAGGAAGGCATGCACGCCCATCTCCATCATGTGGAGGATGAATTTGTTGCTGTCGTGCATGGTGAGGATGATGATCTTTATTTCCGGAAATTTTTGAATGATCTGCTCGCTCGTTTCGGCGCCGTCCATCACGGGCATTTGCAAGTCAACGATGACCACATCGGGCGCTTCGTACTTGATGAGCGTGAGCAACTCTTTGCCGTTTTCAGCATCTTTCACTTCGCTCACGCGCTCGAAGGTTCGCAATAAATTCACCATCGCTTTGCGAAAAAGGGTATGGTCGTCGGCGATGTATACTTTATACGAGGGCTTCATGAGGTATCGTCAGGGTGATCTTGCTTCCTTTTTTCCGATGCGGTTCAAAATCGAGGTGGGCGTTCAGGAGCCGCACCCGGTTCTCGATGTTGAACAGGCCGAGGCCTTTACCACTATGGGTCACGTTGCGCTGCACTTCGATCTCGAAACCCACGCCATCGTCTTCCACTTCGATGCGCAGGTTTTGGGTGGAGTATATGCTCACCTGGATGCTGGTGGCCTGCGAATGCTTGATGGCATTGTTGATCAGCTCCTGGATGATGCGGAAGATCATCAACTCTTTTTTGGGATCGAGGGCGGGCACATCACCCTCTTCATGAAAAACGACGGGTAGCAGGGAGGTTGCCTGGAAACGGTCGCAGATCTCGCGCACGGCCTGCACCAGACCGAATTTTTCCAGCGTCGAGGGCATAAGGTCGCGGCTGATCTGTCGCACCGAGGCGATGGTGTCGTCCAGCATCTGTTTGGGTTGCTCGATGCTTTCGGGATCCGGGATCTGGCGCGCCAGGGTGGAGAGGCCCACGCGAATGGTGGATAGCATACCCCCGATGCTATCGTGGAGGTCGCCGGCCACGCGGCGGCGTTCGTTCTCCTGCGATTCGAGCGCGGCCTCCATCATTTTTTGTTGATAATCCAATTCCAATTGCTGACGCTTCATTTGTTCCTGGATCATTTTCTTTTGATAGAACACCATAAACATGATGATCGCAACAGAGAGCAGCAACATAGCTACCGTGCCAACGGCTATGATGAGGGCAACCTGATATCCTGGAGATCCATCCATAACCTGAGGAATGTCTGAAAAAATGTCAGCGGTGAAATTGTCAGGAAAAGTCCAGTAAATCAATAAATCATAGTGAAATTTTCAAGAAATCACGCTGGAACATTTCCAGTAATCATCGAGCATACCAATCCTTGCACGTCGTTTATCGAGACCGAACGCTATTCGTGACAGAAAAATTCAACATCGCGGAATAAGAAATTCTCTGTCGCGCGTGCAGGCTAATTTTCTCCGTGAAGTTTTTTTGAATCTGAGGATACGCACATTCGTGCTCAATGTTAGCGAGATATTTCGCCGAGCGAGCACATTCGACAGCGACCCCTATGCCAACCGTTGTCGTGAGAAGTCCAATTCAACGGAGGCTAAGTTTCTCCGGCCGGAACAATTCTGAATTTTTCTGTAGTCATAGGCTCCCGCTATGTTTCTTTTTGAACATTCATATGGAGTTTACCCGACGCAGTTACCACGTTTTTGAAGTCTATCGATATGCCAATGATGATCAGAACTAGTTCAACGATACCCATTAGGCCGTGAAGGATCCAGTAAATCAACACATCATTGAAAAAAAACTTGGTCAAATAGGCGGTAAAAAGATACAAAAAAGTCGCTGCAGCACCCTGCACCAGAAGGCCTGTGCTGATCCAGAACATTGGAACGTGCTGTAAGTGCCGTTCAGGCAAATCCTTCATAAGCCTATAAAAATAGATGACACTGTAGGCCATGATAACGAAACTAAAGACCGATGCGGAGTACGAATTGAAGTAGATTTTCTGAATGAAGAAAATATTGACGAACCAAAAAATCGTAAAAAGCACAACCAAGGTTAAAAAAAACGCAGCGTACCGCTTCTGAAATTGAACGTAGTAAAGAGCCGTCAAGGAAAAAAAGGAAGTCAGGATCTCTATATTGGTTGGAATGTTCACCTCCATGCCCTTGAGTTGGAATACGCCCATACTGTGGTAGCTTAGGAATAGACACAAAAAATTAACGCCCAAAAACTTTATTTGCAAGCTGCGCTGTTTAAAATATGAAAAGCAAAGCACGATAGTCAATCCATGCAGAACCATGGTGATCTTGAGGATAATTATGAAGGTCTCTATCGTCATATATAACTGCATTACGGGTAGTCAGCTTATTTTTCTGCTGGCCTTGCGTCTATTACATTTTCATAACATCAATCGTGAAATATTTTTCTATGGTCACGATCTTTTAGGAACACCGTAATGCATAGATAGCGAGAAAAACTAATTTGACTGTCATGCGATGAATGTACTTTGTACGATTCGCGACAGTATTTTTTGAGATCGAGGATGCGGTAGCTACCGAGACAAGGACTCTTTTTTGCAAGGACAGAATGCGAATTGCGCGGCGGCCAAAGAGCGGCCGCTAGTGAAGTAAAGATTCTCTGCTCGAACCGATCGGTTTATCTTTACGCGACGCCTGGATGGTATTTCTTAGGTCTATGGATACACCAATAATTACCAGGATGAGTTGAAAAATACCCATCAGGTTGTGAATGGTCCAATAAATAAGCACATCGTTGAAGAAAAACTTGGTGAGATAGTCCGTAAAAAGATACAGGAAAAATGCTCCGGCTCCCTGCACCAGAAACCCCGTACTGATCCAGAACATGGGCACTTGTTGCAAATGCTGTGCAGGTAAATCAATCAGTAGCCTATAGAAGTAAGTGACGCAATAGGCCATGATGATAAAATTCAGGAACGATGCCGTGAAGGAATTGAAAAACATCTTCTGAATGAAGAGAATATTAGTAAACCAAAAGATGATAAAAAAGACGCCAAGCGTTAAGAAAAGTCGCGAGTAGCGCTTCTGAAATTGAATATAATAAATGGCTGTAATGGTAAGAAAAGAGAACAAGAGTTCGACATTGTGCGGAACATTTACCTGCATCCCCCTCAAGTCGAATACCCCAAGACTGTAGTAAACCAGAATTGGGGCTAGAAAATGAGCTCCTAAAAGTTTTATTTGTAGTGTTCTCCTTTTAAAAAATAAAAAAGAGAACACTACGATCACCCCCGTCAGCACGAGGATGCCTTGTAGGATGGTCATGAATTTTTCAATCGTCATATATTTTTAGGGCAATAAGGGGGGCAAGGAGCGCCGGAGTCATAGGCGCCATCTTGCAGCAACGTACTTTCCTTCCAAAGCAACGTGCCGTCTTCCGTTGTGCCGACCATGACGAGGTCTACAACATCTTTCCCTGCGAAGTCACTGTGCTTCAGCGCCAGGAAAAAACTGATGCCCGTGCACGCATCACCTGCCTGATTAAGGATTTCGTTTATTGCATCCTTTCCGAAAAAAATCGACTTGGTGTCCTTGCCCTTGTCGGCGCGGAGTTGGTCGTCATACTTTTTGATCATGGCCTCGGCGTCACTTTGTGAAATACCGCTGCCCACATTGGGTTTAAATTCGTCTGCCATAAAAAATTGAGGTAAGGGTTAGGGTTAAGGTTTAAAATTACGCCTGAAAATAGGGATTTTTTTTTAACGGGATTTTTTGCTCCCCTGCTCCGGTCTATATTTGTCGCCTACGATACAACCATGCACAGCTCTTCCAAACTCACACAAAGCGTTCACGCGGGATCGCCCGGCGACCCCCAATTCAATGGCACGGTAACACCGGTCTACCCTTCTTCAGCATACGATTACGAAGGGGTGCCGACGTCGCTTTACCCGCGTTATTTCAACACCCCAAACCAAAAGAACGTGGCCGAGAAGCTGGCGGCACTCGAAAACGCCGAAGACGGCATCATCTTCAGCTCGGGCATGGCGGCCATCATGACGGCCATCTTCGCCGTGATGAAGAAAGGTGATCACGCCATTTTCCAAAACGACCTCTACGGCGGCACCTTCCACGCCGTGATCACGGAATTGCCGCGCTACGGAATGGAATACACGCTCGTCGACGGCCAGGTGGCGGCAAATTTCGAGAAAGCCATCCGCCCGGAGACCAAACTGATCTACATCGAAACGCCGTCCAACCCAACCCTGACACTGACCGACATCAAGGCCGTGGCCGGCATTGCCCGCAAGCACGGCATCCTCACCCTGATCGATAACACCTTTGCCTCGCCCGTCAACCAAAATCCCATCGACCTGGGCATCGACATGGTGGCGCACAGCGGCACCAAATACATCGGCGGCCACAGCGACATTTGCTGCGGGGCCGTGCTCACCTCCAAAGTGTTGGCCCAACAGATCTGGAAGAGCGCCATCAACTACGGCGCCTCACTGGATGCCCACACCTGCTGGCTGGTGGAACGAAGTCTGAAAACCATCGTGTTGCGCGTTCGCCAGCAAAACCTCAATGCGCAGGGCATCGCTGAGTTTCTCACCACCCATCCGAATATCGGTAAAGTGTATTACCCAGGTCTTGCCTCGCACCCGGGTCATGCCCTGGCCAAAGCGCAAATGCCCGGCGGCTTCGGCGGCATGCTCTCCTTTGAGGTGAACCCCGACGCGCATCGCTTCATGAGCAAGCTCAAGCTCATCAAGCGGGCCATCAGCCTGGGCGGCGTGGAGTCTACCATCACATCGCCGGTCAAAACTTCGCACAGCAAGATGGACGCCGCCACGCGCAAAGCCATCGGCGTCACCGACAACCTGGTGCGGCTCTCCGTGGGCATCGAAGAAACGGAAGACCTGATCAACGACATCAAACAAGCGCTGGCATAAGCCGGCAAAATCCTTCATCATGATCCACATTCAGAAAGCCACGCTTCAGGACATCGATACCTTGATCGACTTCCAGCAAAAGCTCGCCTCCGAATCCGAAGGGGTGACGCTCAACGGCGACGTGCTGCGCAAGGGATTACAAGCGCTTTTCGCAGATCGCAACAAAGGTTTCTATTTCGTGGCAAAAGAAAATGCCGAGGTGATCGGCTGCCACATGATCACATTCGAGTGGAGCGACTGGCGCAATGGCATGGTGTGGTGGATCCAGTCGGTCTATGTAAAAGAAACTCACCGCAAGAAGGGCGTGTTCAAATTGATGTTCGACAACCTGCTCAACATCCTGAGCACCGACCCGGGCATTATCGGTCTCCGGTTGTACGTTGACAAATCTAACGCCCGGGCTATGAAGGTCTATGAAGCCATGGGTATGGATGGTTCACATTATACGGTCTATGAGCGTATGAAAAATTAGTACTGCGGCGACTGCGGCGACCGCTACTCCACCTCCACGACTACCTCTACTTCAATGACCATGCCGTTCGGCAAGGCGTTCACCCCCATGGCAGCACGGGCATGCTTTCCTTTTTGCTCGCCAAACACGGCCACCATCAGATCGGAAAATCCGTTCACCACCTTTGGCTGGTCTGCAAATTCCGGTGTGCAATTCACCCAGCCGTTCACCTTGACGATGCGTTTCACCTTGTTCAAATCGCCAAGTTCCGCCTTCAGGGTCGACAGCACGCCGATCGCCGTTTGGCGGGCCGCCGCATAGCCTTGTTCGATGGTGAGGTCCTTCCCCACCTTGCCCAGCATGTAGGTGCCATCCGCTTTAGCAGGCCCTTGCCCGGAAATAAAAAGCAGGTTGCCGGTTCGCACGGCCTTCACATAATTGGCGATCGGCTTGGTGGGCGTCAACAATTCGATATTCAATTCCTTAAACTTCTTATCAAAGTCGACACTTTGCGCGAGCGAGGCCGTATATAAGAAGGTGATAAAAAGAAGCGCAACAATATGTTTCATAGTCGATAATTTTTTTAAACTGGATAAATTCCGCGCCCGCTGAAGCTTTTAGCGAAAGGGGCCCATCACCAAACTTAACCCTATTCCAAACAACACCCATGGCCACACAAGAAAAATTCCGCTGCCCCTGGTCGTTAGGCTCCGACAAATACATCGAATACCACGACAAAGAATGGGGCGTCCCCGTTCACGACGACAACACGCATTTTGAATTCCTCATCCTCGAAGGCGCCCAGGCCGGGTTGAGCTGGTCTACCATCCTCAATAAACGTGAAGGCTATCGCAAAGCCTTTGCCAATTTCGACCCAAAAAAAGTGGCCCGTTTCACCGAAGCCAAATTGGAAAAGCTCTTGCTCGACCCCGGAATCGTGCGCAATCGCCTCAAAGTATACGCCGCCGTGAACAACGCCAAGCGTTTCCTGGAAGTGCAAAAGGAATTCGGAACCTTCGACAAATACATCTGGGGGTTTGTGGGCGGCAAGCCTATCGTGAACCAGCTGAAAACCCTGAAAGAAATTAAACCCACCACCCCGGAGTCGGACGCGTTGAGCAAAGACCTGATCAAAAGAGGATTCAAGTTCGTGGGCAGCACCGTGATCTACGCACACATGCAAGCCTGCGGGTTGGTGAACGACCACCTGGTGGACTGCTTCCGTTACCACGCCGTGCCTAAGCGCTGAGTTTAGTCGGTAGTCCTGAGTCCTTAGTCCTGAGTAAAAAAATACGAATGACTAAGGACTCAAGACTAACTACTCATTTCCTCGGCATCAGGCCTTCGCGGTTTGCGGCCCCAATGGCAAACGTGGCCAGCATGACGGCATTTTGCTTCAGGTCGGCTTCCACCGCGCGTTCGTACATGTCCATGCTAGAATGCCAGCTTCGCGCGAAATATTCGATGGGATCGGTGATGAACTGAAATCCCGGCAACCCCACGTTGTCGAAGGGGATGTGGTCCGTGCTGCCGGTGTTGCTCAGGCTTAGGGTGGACGTTCCGTCTTTTTCAAACGGCTTCAACCACTCGCGAAAAACAGGCCGCACATTTTCGTTGCCTTGCAAGTATACACCCCGCCACCGGCCGCCGCCATTATCGGTGTTGAAGTAGACAGAAAACTTCTCTCCCTCCATGGTCAGCTTTACGCTATCGGCCACACGCTCGCCGAGATGCTTCTTTACATAGGCCGTTGACCCGAGCAAGCCCTGTTCCTCGCCACCCCACAAGCCGATGCGAATGGTACGGGAGGGCTGCACGCCGGCGACCTTCAAAAGACGCATGGCCTCCATGCAAATGGCCACGCCCACGGCATTGTCGGTCGTGCCGGTTCCGCTGTGCCACGAGTCCAGGTGGGCACCAAACATCACCACTTCTTCTTTTTTATCCGTTCCCGGAATTTCGCCAATCACGTTGAAGCCGTCTTCGGCTTTCGTGAATTCCGTTTCCATGGCCAACTCGAGCTTCACCGTCAAACCCTGTTGAAGTTGTCGCACCAGTCGATTATAATGTTCGGCGGCCACCACAATTTGTGGAAGGATTTCGGGTGCATTGGCGGCTTGTGCGCCGATGCGCGCACCAGACGCCGTGGGATCGGTGGGGACGGTCGCCGCGCTGGCATAGAACGTTCCATAACTTCCGCGACTGCCTTCCAACACAGCCAACGCTCCTTCACTTTCACAGAGCCTCCATTTTTTGTAGGTCAACATTTCGGGCGCCCCGGCCGCAAAACGTCTCCGCGAACCACCGGAGCGACTCGATGCCGCGGCGTTGGCCATCTTCAACAACGTGGAGTCGGTGAGTCGCGTGGCATCGGGTTTGAAAGCGGGCTTGGGCATGATGGGGAAATCGAAGAGCACGATCTTTCCCTTCAACTTGCCTTTGTATTTTTCGAGGTCTTCTTCGCTCTTCACATCCAGGTAGATCGCTTCGGTCTTGTGTGTTCCTTTCACGCCGGGCGACCAGGCTTTGGGATAGCCAATCACCGAAAAATAAACCGGCGCCATAACCTGCAGGCTGAATTTTTTTATAAACCACCCCCGCCCAAAAGGACCAAACGAATCGAAGTGCACATTCCCGACACCCCAACTTTCCAAGGCGGACTTAGCATAGTTCGCGGCGTTCTTATAACCGGGCGAGTTGGTGAGCCGCGGACCGTTCACGTCGGTGAGCATGCTCAGGATCTCCATCACCTTGGAATTCTTCAATCCTTCTTTTCTGAACTTCGACACCAGCGCAGTGTCCACCGCATCGCGCGATTGCCCCTGTAGCACCGGGGCGAAAAGCATGAGCAGGGCAACGCATAGATAGCAACGGAATTTTTTCATAGACGGCATGACCATTTGAGGTGGTGAATTTAGACTTCATTGCGCTGCATCGAGCTACCGCTTATTTATTTTTCGGGAGATGCCGAGAAATTCTTTCGAATCGGAAAAGGACGCCGGTTATTTGAGACGTCAAAAAAAGGAGGAAAAAGACCGAGACCGGCGAACACATTCCTTCGCCAGATCGAATCGTTTGTCACTTCTGTTTTTTGCTGAGCGAAAGGATGACATCCTTCTTGGCCCGGTAAATATTCCAAACGCCGTCAACATTCACGGCGCCATCGGGCAACGGTGAAACAAGGGGTCGCGAATACAGCACGGAGTCATAGTCTTCCTGCCGGCCCTCCTTGTAAATTTTCTGGATGTTGTCTTGCGTCGAGCCCGTTTCCGCGCCGATCACATAGGCCTCGATGAGCTGACGCTCCACCTCCATGGCGTTGCCCGAACCAGGCACGATCCACCGCGCGTGGGCATGGTAGTGACGGGCAACGGAGTCGGTCTTTGCCGGATCGAAATGCACGGTTTCCAGCGCCTTGAAAATCTCCCGCCCCTGGTCCAGCGCACCGGTCATGATCTCAGCATCCGACAGCTTCACGATTTGGTGCTGCTCCATGTCCTCGTGCATTTTCCGGCGTTGTTCGTCGGTTAGTTTCCCGCCACAGGCCACCAGGACAAAAAGTCCCGCAAATACGATTTTTCTCATGGGCCAAAGGTCCTACGGGCGGCATGAAAATCCAAGCCACAGGCCCATATTTAGCGCCCACCCAGAGGCTACGTTTTCCCGGGAAACAACAATATTCCGTGGACCCTTTACGTCTTTCTTTTTGTTACCTTTGCGGGTTCAATATTGGGTATGATCGAAAAACTGGAAGAAATCAAGCTGCGTTTTGAGGAGCTGGGCCAACTGCTGGCACAGCCGGAGACCGTGAAGGACATCAAGAAATTCTCTCAGCTCAGCAAGGAATACCGGGACCTGGAAAAGATCGTCATCAAATACAATCAATTCAAGGACGCCCGCAATCATTTGCAGCAGGCCAAAGAGGTGCTTCAGAAGGAAAAAGACGAAGAGCTTCGCGAATTGGCTAAAATGGAGATCGACGAACTGGAGCCCAAAATCGAGCACCTGGACGGCGAGATCAAGGAATTGCTCATTCCCAAAGACCCCAACGACGACAAGAACGTGATGCTGGAAATTCGCGCCGGAACCGGTGGCGACGAAGCGGCTATTTTTGCCGGCGACCTCTGGCGCATGTACCAGCGTTTCTGCGAACGCCGCGGTCTGAAAATGTCCGTGCTCGATGTCACGGAAGGCACAGCCGGTGGCTACAAAGAAGTGATCTGCAGCGTGAGCGGCGAGTCCGTTTATGGCTTGCTGAAATTTGAATCGGGTGTTCACCGGGTGCAGCGCGTGCCGGCCACGGAACAGATGGGTCGCGTCCACACATCGGCCGCTTCTGTGGTGGTGATGCCGGAAGTGGAAGATGTGTCCATCGAGATCAACCCGGCAGACCTGGAATATCAAACCGCGCGCTCCAGCGGAGCGGGTGGTCAGAACGTGAACAAAGTGGAAACAAAAGTGCAACTCACGCACAAGCCCTCGGGCATCGTCATCACTTGCCAGATCGAACGCTCACAACATGGCAACCGCGAGCGCGCCCTGCAAATGTTGAAGACAAAATTGTACGAGATCGAATTGGAAAAACAGCAATCGGAAATCGGTGCCACCCGCAAGTCGATCGTGCGCACCGGCGACCGCTCTGAAAAAATACGTACCTATAATTATCCACAGAGCCGTGTCACCGACCACCGCATCGGTTACACGCAACACAATTTACCGGCCGTCATGAACGGCGACCTCGATGGCTTCGTTGAACAACTGCGCATCGCCGACAGCGCCGAGCGCATGATGGAAAGCGCTACGCAATGAGCATCGTAAAATATTTTATTAACTTGAATAGATTCCTTTTCAGTAATTTCGTTTCAAACTAAAAAAGCAATATGAGCAAAGGATTATTGATAACCCTCGTTGTAATCGGAGTGGTTGTTATTTCAGTCTTCGGATTTATTTCCTGGGGCAGCGGTGTTTATGACAATGCTGTGAAGCTACAGGAAGACGTAAATGCCCAATGGGGCGATGTGCAGGCAGCCTACCAACGCCGTGCCGACCTGGTGCCCAACCTGGTGGCCACCGTGAAAGGTGCAGCCGAAAATGAAAAAGGCATTTTGGTAGAGGTGACACAAGCCCGCGCCGGCATCGTGAACGCAAAAACTCCGGAAGACCTGGAGATTGCCGGTCGCAAAATCAACACCGCTATCAACCTGGCGTTCGAAGCCTATCCGCAGATCCGCTCCACGGAAAATTTCCAGGACCTGCAATCTCAATTGGAAGGCACCGAGAACCGCATCAACGTGGCGCGTCAACGCTTTAATGAATCCATCAAAGGATACAACACCTTCATCCGCGGCTTCTGGAAAAAAATGGCCCTGGGTTGGTTTGGTGGCGACGAAGACTTTAGTATCCGCAAAGGATTTGAAGCCTCGCAAAGCGCACAGGATGCACCACAAGTAAAATTCTGATCACACGATCTTACCTCTCCGCTTGCACGAAGAGGGGCCCCGCCAGAATTGGTGGGGCTTTTTTTATTTTATTTATTCTGTACCGGCTCACCTTTTAAATAAGAAATAAACAGTAGCGCTGAGAAATTTGGTAGATTCGTAGACCTACATAACACTACGCCTATGCTACGACCGCTTCTTCTTTTTGTATGGCTGCTCGCGTGTGGCCTCACCGCCCAGGCCCAATACGAAGCCAACTGGAATTCCATCGACAGTCGCCCCGTGCCCACCTGGTTTCAGGATGCCAAGTTCGGCATCTTCATTCACTGGGGGGTGTTCTCAGTGCCCGCATGGGGACCCACCAAATCGGCCGTCTACGAACAATATGCGGAATGGTATTGGTGGCGCCTGCTCGATCCCAACGCAGCGACGCACAAAGAGTTCAATGATTTTCACAACCGCACCTATGGCAAAGATTTCAAGTACCAGGATTTTGTCAAAGGTTTTACGTGCGAGATGTTCGAGCCTGCCGATTGGGCCACCATCCTCGAGCAGTCCGGTGCACGCTACGTCGTGCTCACCTCCAAACACCACGAAGGCTTCACGCTTTGGCCCAGCGCCCAATCCTGGAATTGGAACGCGGTTGACGTAGGGCCGCACCGCGACCTGGCCGGCGACCTCTCGAAAGCCGTGAAAGCAAAAGGTCTGCACATGGGCTTCTACTATTCCCTCTACGAGTGGTTCAATCCCCTCTACAAAACAGACGTAAACAAATACGTTGACGACCACATGATCCCCCAAATGAAAGACCTCGTGACCCGCTACCAACCCGATGTAGTGTGGACCGATGGCGAGTGGGATCACCCCAGCGAAACCTGGAAAAGCACATCCTTCCTGGCGTGGCTCTACAACGAATCGCCTGTCAAAGAAACGGTGGTGGTGAACGATCGCTGGGGAAAAGAAACGCGGAGCAAACACGGCGGCATTTACACGACCGAATACGACCTGGTGCATGATCAAACTTCTGTTGGAAAAAAGATCGAGCACCCCTGGGAAGAGTGCCGCGGCATTGGCGGATCGTTTGGCTACAACCGGAACGAACAACTCGCGGACTATTCGACGTCTGAGAAACTCGTACACATCCTGGTCGACAAGGTTGCGCGCGGAGGCAATCTGCTCCTGAACATCGGCCCCACTGCTGACGGACGTATTCCCGTGATCATGCAACAACGCCTGGCCGACATGGGTGGTTGGCTTCGTGTGAATGGTGAAGCTATTTATGGCACGCGTTCGTGGGATAAGGCTCCTGCGGTGACGGCCGATACCAAAGTGTATTACACCCGGAAAGGAAACGATCTCTATGTGATCTGTACAAAATTTCCCGAGCAAACCCTCACCGTGAAAGGCGTTAGCAAAAGCGCGAAGGTTTCTTTGCTGGGATATTCCGGTAAGGTAGCGCAAGCCGCCAGCGGAAGCGATCTCAAGATCACGCCTCCTTCGCTGAACCCGGCCACCAACCCCTGTCAGTATGCCTGGGTATTTAAAGTAGCGAACGCCCTATAAAAAAATTAAACCACAAAGGCGCTAAGACGCAAAGTCAAACGCAAAGCCCTTCTCTGCATTTAACTTTGCGTTCTTTGCGCCTCACTTTGCTCGCCGAAGCTTTAGCGAAGGTGAGGCGGTTCTATATGATTTTGGACAAATTCGCAAAACTCGTCGTCACACTCTCCATCGACGGCGCCATATCTTGTTCGTAAAAGAAATGCTTCATTCCCGAGAGCTTAGCATTCTCAAACACGGGCTTGAACTGCACCACACCATTCCCGATCTCAGTGATCGTATTCAAATCGCTACCGATATCCTTCACATGCCATAACGGGAACCGACCCGGATATTGCTTGAACAAATCCACCGGATTCTGCTTCGCCTTCGTGGCCCACGCCAAGTCAAGCTCCATCTTCACCAGCTCTTTGTCGGTTTGCGACATGATCAAATCGTAAGGCCTCTTTCCCTCCACGAGATCGAACTCCGTAGCGTGATTGTGATAAGCAAACTGGATCTTCGCCTTCTTACAAGCCTCCCCGGTCTTACTAAAAATATCGATCGAACCTTTGATCTCATCCAACGTACCCACCGGCGCACTGGCGCATACGAGATAAGGCAATCCTCCTTCCGCCGCTTCGTCTACCAGTTGCTGATAGTTGTCGCGAAGATTTGGCAGCGACGCAATGAACGCATACTCCGGCGGCAATGCGCGACCGTCAGGCATCTTGAATGGGGCGCCCATCACGTGGTGGCTGCGCCATTTCATACCCGCGTCTTCGATCATGGTCTTTAGTTCCTTCGGCTTCAGGCCGTAGTAATATCCCTTGGGACTGAACGCCGTTTCAATGTCCTTGAACCCGATGTCGGCAAGCTTCTTGAAGGTTCCCTTCACATCATCGCCCATCAGCCTCAGCAACGTGAACATCTGGATGCCGATGGGTTTGGCAGCCGCTCCCTTCAAGAAAGAAAACGCTTCGGCACTTCCCGGAAGCATAAGGCTGCCCAATGCCAACGCACCCGAGCCCTTCAAAAAATCTCTGCGATTGATCATGTCTCTGTCTGTTTAATGAATTTTTTGATTTTACTTATTTCGAATACGACAACCCAAAACCGAATTTGTAAAGCGGATCTTTCGAGTCGTACGGCACATCTTCTTTTTGATTGCGCACGGCCTCCATCGACGAGGGCAATTCAAACGGCAGCTTGCCTTCGGGTTTTGCTTTTCCAAAGATCACATCCAACAGCGCCGCATCGCTGGCACCATAGTTGGCTACGAGCGCTTTTGCTTTGGCACTGATCTCGGGGATCACGGCCGGCCGGTCAAGGTAGATGTCCACGATGGTGGGCACAGTGTTGAGCAACTTGAGGATGTCGTCCTTCTCTTTACCTTTGAAATCCAGGTCGCCGTGGTGGAACATTTTCGCCAGAAAATTTTCGGTTTCAATAGGTACCCACGGTGTTTTCAAGCGAATGATGGCCAGCTCGGCCGCCTCCGGTGTGTCGACCACTTCACCGTATTGCGCAGCCACCGTCTTGTCGATATTTTGAACAAAGATCTTTTTCTTGCCCGAGAGGGGCAGGGTTTTCGCGTCGTTCTTTAGCAACGTGATGGCACGGCGCTGTGCTGCTTCGCCGGCTTTCTTAAATTCGTCCTTGCCCACGATCTGTGTAGCTTTGTCGACATCCACATACGGGTTGTCGAACAAACCCAATTCAAACTTCTGACGGAGCAGCCGTCTCACGGATTCATCCACACGCTTCTCACTTAATTGACCTTCTTTCACCAAGGCAACAACATAGTCCGGCACACTCTCACCACCAAATTGATCCACGCCGGCGTTTATCACCTTCAACACGCGTTCCTTCTCGCTCAACTTCTCCACACCCCACGCGCGGGCGGGCCACACCACGTTGCCCATTTTGGCATCGGTGATCAGACCCCAGTCGGTGCAAACCACACCGTCGTATTTGTATTTCTCGCGCAGCAACTTGGTGATGATATCCTTGTTGAAACTGAACGCCACGTTCTCGCTGGTCTGATCCGTCGGCACGCCATAATAAGGCATGATGGCCGCTGTCTTTGCCGCGAAGGCTGCTTCAAACGGAATGAGGTGATAATTGAAATTATTACCTGGGTAAACTTGTCCTTTTTGGAATTCGAAATGAGGGTCAAGTCCTTCTTTCTGCGGACCTCCTCCCGAAAAATGTTTCGTCATACAAGCCACGCCATTCTTGTCGAGGGTGGCTCCCTGGAAACCGAGCACATAGGCCTTGATCATTTTGGCCGACAGGTTGGCGTCTTCGCCAAAGGTTCCGCTCACGCGAGGCCAACGCGGCTCCGTGGCCAGGTCGGCCATGGGGTGCAAAGCTTCACGGATGCCCACCGCCAAATATTCCTGGCGGGCAATGTCAGCAAACTTGCGGGTGAGCGCTTCATCGCCAATGGCCGCAAAGCCAAGCTGCTCCGGCCACTGCGAAAACGTCTCCGCCGACATCGCAAAAATGTTGTTGCTAAAATAATGACGCGGGTCCGATGCCAACGTGATGGGAATTCCCAACCGGCTTTCCTCCGCCATTTTCTGAATGTTGTTATACCACGTGGCCAACGCCTTCGTGCCTGGCGCTGCCCAGATGTTGAGGTGGTTCATTTTCTTATCGCGGATCAGCGCAGGCGCGGTGGGTGCAAAGGCAAACATGCCCGTGCCCGGCCGTTCTTCGAGACTGCCATCGTCGTTGAGGCGCACGCCGTTGATGAACATCATGCCGGCCTTCTCCTCCAGGGTCATCTGCGACAAAAGATCATTGACCCGTGCCGCCACCGGCTTCGATGCGTCTTCATACACGTCCATCTTACCGTTTTTATTGAGGTCGCGGTAGGCCGGGCGGGTGGCAAAGGACAGGCCCAGGACGGCTGCCAGCGGGATGGCCAGCAGGGCATATCGGAAAGAAATCT
This sequence comes from Chryseolinea soli, assembly GCF_003589925.1. NCBI lineage: Bacteria > Pseudomonadati > Bacteroidota > Cytophagia > Cytophagales > Fulvivirgaceae > Chryseolinea > Chryseolinea soli. Next base: position 1,845,207 of record NZ_CP032382.1, read on the forward strand.
TCATTTTTATTGTGTTTGTGGTACACAATGATACAAATTTTCAATGTGTCTGAAGTACGCATTGAAAAATTTTTTATGCACCCCGCGGTTTCTCTATATTAGCGGAATGGGAAAAAAACCAGCGCAGAAGCTTAGTCGGCGCGAATTCTTTGAGAAAGGGCATCTGTATTACCTCACACACCTTTCCATCGACAATGTGATCTTCGGCTTTCACGACAACCAGCTCAAGGTTTTGTTGCTGGAGTGGAAGGATACGCGCCGCTGGTGCCTGCCCGGCGGATTCATTCTCAAGGGCGAGCACATCGAGGAAGCAGCGATCCGGGTGCTTCACCAGCGGACCGGGCTCAACAACATTTACTTGCAGCAGTTCTACGCCTTTGGCGATCCCAACCGCGAACGATCCAAGCATGGCATCGAGCCTCCCCTGGAGGTCAAGAACAAATCATGGCTCACCGAACGCTTCGTCTCGATCGGTTATTGGGCCCTGGTGGAATTTTCCAAAGTGGTTCCCAAGCCCGACGAGTTTTCGGAAACCTGTCAGTGGTGGGACATCGATAAAGTGCCAACGCTCATCCTGGATCATAACAACATCCTGGAGAAAGCCCTGGATTCTTTGCGCCGGAATCTCAACGACTACCCCGTGGGAAGGGACTTGTTGCCTCCAAAATTCACCATGCCGGAGCTGCAGCGGATGTATGAAACCATCCTTGACAAACAACTCGACCGTCGTAATTTCCAAAAGAAAATGCTCGCCCTCGATATCCTGGAACGCCTCAACGAACGCAAACAAGGCGGCGCCCACAAAGCGCCGTTCCTCTATCGCTTTGATCAACGCAAATATGAGAAGGCGATGAAGCAGGGATTGAGAATTGGTCTTCAATAAAAAAACCCTGACCGGTTCGATCAGGGTTTCTTCTTTATTTTTTTGACTTCGTTTTTTAACGATCTACGAGCGTCTTACAAAGTTCTCTTCACTTCGCGTTGTTCGTAGCTTTCGATCACGTCGCCCACTTGCATGTCGTTGAATCCGTCGATGCCGATACCGCAGTCGAAGCCTGTCTTCACTTCGCTTGCATCGTCTTTGTGACGTTTCAATGAACCCAGCTTGCCGGCATACACCACGATACCATCGCGGATGAGGCGGATCGGGTTGCTGCGTTTGATAGAGCCATCGGTCACCATACAGCCGGCGATCGTTCCGATCTTGGAGATCTTGAACACTTCGCGCACTTCGGCATTGCCCACGATCACTTCCTCGGTTTCCGGTGCCAACATACCCTCCATAGCGGCCTTCACATCGTTGATGGCGTCATAGATGATGGAGTACAGACGGATTTCGATCTCTTCGTTGTCTGCTACACGGCGCGCTGCTGCGGAAGGCCGCACCTGGAAGCCCAGGATAATGGCATCCGATGCCGATGCCAACAATACATCCGATTCTGAGATCTGGCCCACACCTTTGTGGATGATGGACACTTGTATTTCTTGCGTCGAAAGTTTCAACAGGGAATCGGTAAGGGCTTCCACCGATCCGTCCACGTCACCTTTCACGATCACATTCAACTGTTTGAAGTTACCGATCGCCAAACGACGGCCGATCTCATCCAGTGTAATGTGTTTCTTCGTGCGGATGCTTTGCTCACGCATGATCTGTCCGCGTTTCGTGGCCACTTCGCGTGCCTCACGATCCGTTTCCATGACCATCACTTTTTCACCGGCTTGAGGCGCTCCGTCAAGACCCAGGACCACCACGGGTGTGGAAGGTCCAGCTTCAGCTACTTTCTTTCCGGTGTCGTCGAACATGGCTTTCACGCGTCCGTAGTTTGCGCCGGCCAGCAAGATGTCGCCTACCCGCAAGGTTCCGGTTTGCACCATAATCGTGGCCACGTAGCCACGGCCTTTATCCAACGATGCTTCAATGACCGAACCGGTGGCCCGGCGATTGGGATTTGCTTTCAGGTTCAACAATTCCGCTTCGAGCAATACCTTTTCCAGCAGGGAGTCGATACCCTTTCCGGTTTTCGCAGAGATCTCGGAGCTTTGATATTTACCACCCCACTCTTCCACAAGAATATTGATCTTGGAAAGACCTTCGCGAATGCGTTCGGGGTTGGCCGAGGGCTTGTCAATTTTGTTGATGGCAATTACGATGGGCACCCCAGCCACTTGTGCATGGTTGATGGCTTCTTTCGTTTGCGGCATCACATCGTCGTCGGCAGCCACCACGATGATGGCAATGTCCGTCAGCTTGGCACCGCGTGCACGCATGGCGGTAAACGCTTCGTGACCGGGTGTATCGAGGAAGGCGATTTTGTGACCGCTCTTGGTCATTACGTCGTATGCACCTACGTGCTGCGTGATACCGCCGGCCTCGGATGCTGTTACTTTGGTATTGCGGATATAATCCAGCAATGAAGTCTTACCGTGGTCAACGTGACCCATGATCGTCACGATGGGTGCGCGCGGTTGCAAGGCGTCTTCGTCCTCAATTTCCTCTTGCATATCCAACTCTTCTTCAGCAGAGGTGAATTGCACGGCATAGCCAAACTCGTCGGCAATGACGGTGATCGCCTCTGCATCGAGGCGTTGGTTGATGGATACGAACATACCCAAGCTAAGGCAAGTAGAAATGACATCGTTCACTGAAACGTTCATCATCGAAGCCAAGTCGTTGGCGGAGATGAATTCCGTTACTTTCAGTGTCTTCGATGCTTCCTGATCTTGCAGCATTTGCTGCTCTTGCGCATCGGAGTTCGCTTGACGTTTTTCTCTTCTGTATTTGGCGCCGCCTTTCTTGTTGCCACCGCCGCTCAACTTGGCCAGCGTGGCGCGGATCTGATCTTGAATTTCTTTTTCGGTAGGCTCGGCCTTTTGAACGCGCGGAGCTTGAGGGCCCCTGCCACGCTGCGGCGGTTGCTGCGGGCGTGGTCCACGCGGCGGGCCTCCACCAGGCTGTTGCTGCTGCGGGGGTGCATTGCCACCGGGTTGATCGGTAGGGATGCGCTTGCGGGGGCGTTTGCCCTTGTTGTCTTTCTGTGTATCGGAAGACGCTACGGGAGCATCTTTCTTCTTTTCGGGAAGCTGGATCTTGTCCACAACTTTCAAGCCCTGCAACCGGTCTGCGCGACCTTTGATCAACTCCTGTTCGGGTTGTTTTTCTGCCACAGGTTCTTCCTTCACGGGCGGCACCACCACGACGGGGGGTTCCACCGGCTTTTTGGGTTCAACTACGGCGACGGGCTCTTCGATTTTCTGAACTTCTTTCGGAGCTTCTTTTTCTACCTTCTTTTCCGGTTCAACAACTTTGGCGACGACGGGCTTTTCTTCCTCTACTGCGGCTTTCTTCTCCAGTTCGATTTTGCCCACCACTTTGATGCCTTCCAGCTTCGGCTTTTCGCGCTCCACTTTTTCGGCCTTGGGTTCCTCTTTGGCCTTGAGGTCTTTGGAACCCAGGTTCTTGATCATGATGCTGCTTTCTTCATCATCGACCCGCTTTTTAGCCGTTTCTTTTTCCGTTTCCAGCACAACGTTGTCGGCGTGTTTCACGCCGATGGAAAGCCCGGAGGCTTCCAGTTTTTCGGTGGCGGAAGAAGCAAACTCTTTCGACAAAAGAGTTACTTGCTCAGGAGTGAGCTTGGCATTGGGGTTGTTTTCTACCTCAAAGCCCTTCTTCGCCAGAAAATCCAAGATGGTGCCATGGCCCACATTGAGCTTCCTTGCTGCCTGACTCAACCTGATCAATTTTTCTTCTGCCATACTCAAATATGCCTGTTTTTTAAACACTTTAAAACCTATATCGCCGATGCCGCGAAATTTAACGTTGTATTCATGCTTGCATCACAGCCTTACCAACTTCTCTATCCAAACTTGCGGCGAACAGATAGGTTCGCCCTTACTCAAATTCCTTCTTCAATATGCCCAGCACGCCATCGACGGTTTCTTCTTCGAGGTCGGTGCGGCGCACCAATTCTTCTTTCGACAATGCCAATACACTCTTGGCGGTATCCAAACCGATGCGGTTCAATTCGTCGATCACCCAGCTTTCGATCTCGTCGGAGAATTCGCTCAGATCCACATCCTCTTCCGATTGTCCTTCGGCCAATTCGCGGAATACATCGATTTCATAACCCACTAAACGGCTGGCCAACTTGATATTCAAACCACCTTTACCGATGGCGAGCGATACCTGATCGGGTTTCAGGTAAACAGAAACGCGCCCGTTGTCTTTGTCTATCTTAATGGAAACAATTTTCGCAGGACTTAGTGCCCGCTGAATGTAAAGTTCCAGGTTTTCCGTGTAGTTGATCACGTCGATGTTCTCGTTCTGCAATTCGCGAACAATGGCGTGGATCCGCGATCCTTTCATACCCACGCAAGCACCCACCGGGTCGATGCGGTCGTCATAGGATTCTACGGCCACCTTGGCGCGCTCGCCGGGCTCGCGCACCACTTTCTTGATGGTGATCAAACCATCGTATACTTCCGGCACCTCTTGCTCGAACAGCCGCTCCAGGAAAACGGGCGACGTGCGCGACAGGATGATCTTCGGATTGCCGTTCACCATCTCTACCTTGTGCACAATGGCACGAACGTTTTCGCCTTTGCGATAACGGTCTTTCTGAATTTGCTCGTTGCGCGGAATAGCTACTTCGTTGCCTTCGGCATCGGTCAGCAGCACTTCGCGGCTCAACACCTGGTACACTTCGCCGGCGATGATCTCGCCCACCAGGTCTTTATATTTTTGGAAAAGGATGTCCTTCTCCAGGTCTTTCACTTTTTGAATGAGCGTCTGACGCGCCGTGGTCACCGCGCGACGGCCGAAGTCGTCGATGAAGATCTGTTCCGAAACTTCTTCGCCCACTTCAAAGTCGGGCTCGATCTTGTGGGCCTCCGTCAGGCTGATCTTGTCAAAATCCCAAATGTCCTCGGAGTCATCATCCACGATCTCGCGGAAGCGATAGATTTCCAAATCGCCTTTGTCGGCATTCACGATGATGTCGAATTTCTCATCGGAGCCAAATCTCTTTTTAATCATGTTGCGAAACACATCTTCCAGGATCCGGATCATCGTGGGCCGGTCGATGTTTTTCTGCTTTGCGAATTCAGCAAACGACTGAATTAATTCATGTGCATCCATGGTTATGTCTATTTGAAACTAACTAACACAAATGATTTTTCGATCTCTGAAAAAGGAATATCCAGCAACACTGTCTCTTTCTGCTTGCCGGTTCCCGTTTCCTGGATCACCGCGATCTTGTCGTCGGCCACCTCGGTGAGTTTCCCCTCCACGATCTTGTCGCGGAGCTTCAATTTCAATTTCCGACCGATGTGCTTTTTATACTGGCGATGGAGCTGCAGGGGCTGGTCTACGCCGGGGGTGGAGACTTCCAGCATATAGGCTTCGTCCATGAGGTTGGACTCTTCCAATGCCTTTCCAATTTCCCGGCTCAGGTTGGCGCAGTCGTCGATGTTCACACCTTCGTCGCCATCCAAGGTGATCAACACCTTTTTAGGCCCCTTCCGTGCCGAAACCACCACGTCCACCACAAAATGGTGGGGGTTGAGCAGTTTCGAGACCGCGATTTTCCTGATTTCCTCCGCAATTTCCATCTGAAAATATTCTATAAACAAAGAGGGGACTGTTTGTCCCCCCTTGATAATTTATCAGAAACTTGCGCAAAAGTAAATCTTTTTTGGGTTTTTACCAAAACCCGGAGGAATTCTACTGATCCTAATACCGAATTACAGGGTTTCTAGTTCCCGGACCAGGTTTTCCCGGGCCGGTCCCTCATAACGCGTTTGGAAAGCCTGGGTTTTAAAGATTGCCGGCAAGTCCAAAAAATGTTGCAAAACCTTGCGCCGGCCGGGCTTGTAGAGCAAATCCGGATAGATGGCATACTCCTTTCTGATCTGCTGATAATATTCCCGGTATGCCTCCCAGGGAGCTCCCAAAACCGACAGATCGGCATCAGTGAAAAGGTTCGTGTCGTTGTCCTCGCTTATGTGATGGGACTTTGTGGCCAGGATGTGGGCCGCGACGCGATCAATGGCTGACAAGGAATATGACAGGGAAGTCAATCGCTTCCGGGCCAATTCAGCGCTCTTCTCCTCGTTATCTTTTTTCGTGGCATTGTAGACGACATCGTGATAGACAATCGCGAACACAACGGCATCAAAATCCTCGATCTGTTCTTTGACCATCACCAACTCGGCTGTCATTTTCTCCAAATGCGCCAACGTGTGATAGCGGCGTGACCGGTGGCTATACTGTTTCCCGATCTCTGCCCAGAACGACTGGACCAGGGAAGCATCGGACGTTACCTTCGAGGCGGTAGCGATAAAAAGCTCGCCGATCATCATGGGATCAGAAATAGTCGGGCAAATTTTTCAGGTAGCTGCCATAGCCACTCTTCTCCAACGGCTTGGCTAGCTGCAGGAGCTGGTCCTTCGTGATAAAATTCATTCGGAAAGCAATCTCTTCGATACACCCTACTTTCAGTCCCTGGCGTTGCTCGATCACCTGCACGAAATTGCCGGCTTGCATCAGCGAATCGAATGTGCCCGTATCAAGCCAGGCGGTGCCGCGGCTCATGGGCGCCACTTTCAATTTTCCCCTGCGCAGATACTCGTTGTTCACATCCGTGATCTCCAACTCACCACGAGGACTTGGCTTCAGGGCTTTGGCAATGGCCACCACATCGTTGTCGTAGAAATACAATCCGGGGACAGCGTAGTTGGACTTGGGCTGTTTGGGTTTTTCCTCTATGGAAATCACCTTTCTGTTCGCATCGAACTCGACCACACCATACCGTTCCGGGTCAAGGACGTGATAGGCAAATACGACACCACCATCGGGGTCGCTGTTGGATTGAAGAATGCCCTGCATGCCGGAGCCATAGAAAATGTTATCGCCCAGGATCAACGCCACCTTATCCTTGCCCACGAATTTTTCGCCGATGATAAACGCTTGCGCGAGACCGTCGGGCGAGGGTTGTACTTCATATTGAAAATTACATCCCAACCGTTTGCCGTCGCCGAGCAATTTTTCAAACATGGGCAAGTCATGCGGTGTAGAGATAAAAAGGATCTCCCGGATGCCGGCCATCATCAATACAGACAGCGGATAATAGATCATGGGTTTATCATACACGGGCATGAGCTGCTTGCTCACCGCCATCGTCAGCGGATACAAGCGCGTGCCCGATCCACCGGCAAGAATGATACCTTTCATAGAGTAGGGTTTTATACAGGCCTTAGGCCTGGTACATTTTAGTATAATATTTCAGATAGTCGCCCGACGTCACGTTTTTCAACCATCCCTCGTTGGCGAGATACCAATCCACCGTTTTTTCCAGTCCTTCCTCAAACGTCACTTGCGGCCGCCAGCCAGTTTCGGCAGTCAGTTTGGAAGCGTCGATGGCATAGCGCAGGTCGTGGCCCAGGCGGTCTTTCACGTAGGTGATCAGCTTGGCCGATGTGCCTTCCTCGCGACCCAATTTTTTATCCATCGTGTGACAGAGGAAGTTCACCAGGTCGATGTTCCGCCATTCGTTGTTCCCACCGATGTTGTACACTTCACCGGTTTTGCCAAAGTGGAAGATGCTGTCGATCGCCCGGGCATGATCCTCCACAAACAACCAGTCGCGAATGTTTTCGCCTTTGCCATAAACGGGCAGCGGTTTGTTGTTGAGAATATTGTTGATCATCAACGGGATCAGCTTTTCCGGGAAATGGAAAGGACCGTAGTTGTTCGAGCAACGGCTGATGCGCGTGGGCAATTTGAAGCTGTTGTGAAAAGCACTCACAAAGTGATCGGAGCTGGCCTTGGATGCCGAATAGGGCGAGCGCGGATCGATGGGCGTGGTCTCGGTAAAGAAACCACCGTGGTCCGCAGAGCCATACACCTCGTCGGTGGAAATATGATAGAAAACTTTTCCCTCATAGCCATTCGTCCACGACGCTTGCGCGGCGCGGAGAAGGTTGAGCGTTCCTAAAATATTGGTCTCGGCAAATTCCGTGGGGTTATGCAGCGAACGGTCCACATGCGATTCTGCCGCCAGGTGGATCACGCCGTCGATGTCGTACTTTTTGAAAACTTCGAACAGAAATTCCACGTCGAGGATGTCGCCTTTCTCAAAGTGATAGTTCGGCTTCTTCTCAATGTCGCGCAGGTTTTCCAGGTTGCCCGCGTAGGTGAGCTTATCCAGGTTGACGACGGTATAGTCGGGATACTTGTTGACAAACAGCCGGACCACGTGCGATCCGATAAAGCCCGCTCCACCTGTAATTAAGATTTTTCGTTTTGTCATAGCAGTTTTGAACGTTAGCGCACGTACTTCTGAAAGTCCTTATGATCGCGTTGGAAGAGCACTTCCTGAGGCAGGCTCTTGAAATATTCATAGGTGATCTTCAAGCCGTCGGCACGCGACACTTTCGGTGACCAACCCAGCAATTCCTTGGCCTTCGTAATGTTGGGCTGACGCTGTTTCGGATCGTCCTGGGGCAAGGGTTTGTACACCACTTTTTGCTTGGTGCCAGTAAGCTTCACGATCTCCTCGGCAAAATCGCCAATGGTGATCTCATCGGGGTTGCCGATGTTCACCGGGAAATGATAGTCGGACATGAGCAGGCGGAAGATGCCATCCACTTCGTCATCCACATAGCAGAACGAACGGGTTTGCGATCCGTCGCCAAACACGGTCAGGTCTTCACCGCGAAGGGCCTGCCCGATAAAGGCGGGGAGCACGCGGCCGTCGTTCAGGCGCATGCGCGGGCCATAGGTATTGAAGATTCTGACAATGCGGGTTTCGAGGTTGTGATAGGTGTGGTAGGCCATGGTGATGGCTTCCTGGAAACGCTTGGCTTCGTCGTACACACCGCGTGGACCAATAGGGTTCACGTTGCCGTAGTACTCTTCCGTCTGCGGATGTACCAGCGGGTCGCCATAGACTTCGGAGGTAGAGGCTACTAATATCCTGGCTTTTTTCGAACGGGCCAGACCCAACAGGTTGTGGGTTCCCAGCGAACTTACCTTCAACGTCTGGATCGGAATTTTCAGATAATCGATCGGACTGGCCGGAGAGGCGAAGTGCAAAATGTAGTGCAACTCTCCGGGAATGTGCACGAAGGTCGACACATCGTGATGATAGAATTCGAAATCGGGACTTTTAAAAAGGTGCTCGATGTTGCGCAGGTCGCCTGTGATCAGGTTGTCCATCGCGATCACATGAAAGCCTTCTTTCAGGAAGCGGTCGCAAAGATGCGATCCCAAAAAACCGGCGCCACCCGTGATCAGCACGCGTTGCTTCTTAGCCATGGATAACCTCCCTTCCAATGCTGTAGTAGACGTATCCTTGTTCCTTCATAAAATTCAAATCGTATAAGTTTCTGCCGTCAAAGATCACCTTATTTTTCAGGATCGACGACAGCTTGTCGAAATCCGGTGTACGGAATTCGGGCCACTCGGTTGCAATGAAGATGGCATCGGCATCCTGTGCGGCTTCATAGGGCGTGTGGCTGTATTGCACTTTGTCGCCAACCACTTTCTTCACGTTGTCCATGCTTTCCGGATCGTGCACTTTCAAGATGGCGCCTTCCTTCAGCAACTCGTCGATGTTGTACAACGACGGCGCTTCGCGGATGTCGTCCGTGTGAGGCTTAAAGGAAAGTCCCCAGATGGCGATGGTCTTGCCTTTGAGGTTGCCATTGAAATATTTCTTGATGTGGGGAATGAGGCGTGTCTTTTGCGTTTCGTTCACGTCCATCACCGCGGTCAGGATCTTGAATTCATAATTCGCGTCTTCCGACGATTTGGCCAGCGCCTGCACGTCTTTCGGGAAACAGCTTCCGCCATAGCCGATGCCAGGAAACAAGAACCGTTTGCCAATGCGGCTATCGGTACCCACGCCTTTGCGCACCGAGTCCACGTCGGCCCCCAGAAGTTCGCAGAGGTTGGCGATCTCGTTCATGAACGTGATCTTGGTGGCGAGAAAAGAATTGGCGGCATATTTTGTCAGCTCGGCAGAGCGCTCATCCATGAAAATGATCGGGTTTCCCTGACGCACAAAGGGTGCATACAGCGCTTCCATCACTTTGCGGGCTTTGGGCGAATTGGTGCCCACCACCACGCGATCGGGTTTCATAAAATCGTCTACCGCCACACCTTCGCGTAAGAACTCAGGATTGGAAACCACATCGAATTCAACCTTCGCACCGAGGGCTATTTTCTTCTGCACTTTTTCGGCGGTGCCCACGGGAACGGTGCTCTTGTCTACGATCACCGCATAGTCTTTCAACAGCGGGCCAAGATCTTCGGCTACTTTCAGAACATATTTGAGATCCGCTGCGCCGTCGGCCCCGGGAGGAGTGGGGAGGGCGAGAAAAATAATTTTTGCGTCCTTAATGCCTTCTTCCAGGCTGGTGGTGAAAAAAAGACGACCTTGTTTGATGTTGCGGTCGAACAACTGCTCCAGACCGGGTTCATAAATGGTGATGCGGCCACTTTTCAATTTATCGACTTTCGCCTGATCGATGTCCACGCAAGTGACCGTATTACCCGTTTCTGCAAAACATGTTCCGGTTACCAGACCTACGTAACCTGTGCCAACTACAGCAATTTTCATGATTAGAGGGGATTAAAGGATTTTTGGAATGCGAAATTATGAATTTTAGTGACACAAGTTGCCTGAACACGGCCTTTGGGCCATTTCTTAGCCACTTTTCTTAAGCAATCGATTTAACCTAACATTCGTTTGTTAGTTGATATTTTAATCGTACTTTTATGCCCTCAAATTTTACCCTCTAACTATGCAAGCATTAATGGACAACCCGATGACCGTGAACTTCCAGGAAACCGAAAACCAAAAGATGATCCGTGATATGGTTCGCGACTTTGGGGCCAAGGAAATAAAGCCACACATGATGGATTGGGACGAGCGCCAGGAATTTCCCATAGATCTTTTCAAAAAAATGGGAGGCCTGGGACTGATGGGCGTGCTGGTGCCGGAAGAATATCAAGGTGCCGGCTTTGGCTACCTGGAATATATCACCGCCATCGCCGAAATAGCCCGCATCGACGGATCCATTGGGCTTTCCATGGCGGCGCATAATTCGCTTTGCACAAATCACATCCTGCTCTTTGGCAACGCTTCTCAAAAACAGGCCTATCTCCCCAAGCTCGCCACCGCAGAATGGATCGGCGCCTGGGGTCTCACCGAACCCAACACCGGTTCGGATGCCGGCAACATGCGCACCGTAGCGGTAAAGGATGGCGACTACTGGGTGCTCAACGGAGCAAAAAATTTCATCACCCATGGCCGGTCGGGCAATGTGGCCGTAGTGATCGTGCGCACAGGTGCTGTGGGCGACTCGCGCGGCATGACGGCCTTCGTCATCGAAAAAGGCACTCCTGGATTCACCTCGGGAAAAAAGGAAAACAAACTGGGCATGCGCGCCTCCGAAACCGCCGAACTGATCTTTACTGACTGCCGGATTCACAAAGATCAGATGCTGGGAAAAGAAGGAGAGGGCTTTATCCAATCCATGAAAGTGCTCGATGGCGGCCGCATCTCCATTGCCGCCCTCAGCCTGGGCATTGCCATGGGAGCCTACGACGCCGCCCGAAACTATTCCAAGGAACGTCACCAGTTCAACCAGCCCATTTCGCAATTCCAGGGCATCGCCTTCAAGCTGGCCGATATGGCGACCAAGATCGAGGCTGCCAAATTGCTGACCTTCCGCGCCGGCGACATGAAAAACAGGGGGTTGGACGTCAATAAAGAATCGGCCATGGCCAAGCTTTATGCTTCGGAAGTGGCCGTGGAGGTGGCCAATGAGGGGGTGCAGATCTTTGGAGGCTACGGTTATACCAAAGACTTCCCGGCCGAGAAATATTACCGCGATGCCAAGCTGTGTACCATTGGCGAGGGCACCTCGGAAATACAAAAACTGGTCATTTCCCGCTCAATCTTGAAGTAGCGTTTGCAAAAAGGCCAGCTGTATCCTATATTTGCAGCCCTAAATAAGAATTATGCTCATTGTTAACGTTAAAGAAAACGAATCCATCGACAAAGCCCTGAAGCGCTTCAAGAAGAAGTTCGAAAAAACCGGTGTTTTGAAGGAATTGCGTTCCAGAACAGCTTTTGAAAAGCCTTCGGTTACCCGTCGTAACCAAATCATCCGCGCCGCTTACCGCGAGCAGATGAGACTTTCTGAGACCAAAGTCTAAGGATTCTCTCCCTTTTTGATCTGAATACTTTGTTGATAGCTGAAAAGTTATCAACAATCGATCCGCATTATATCCACTAATACCCTTTAAGTCTTTCTTAAAGGGTATTATTTTTTTACATTGCTTCTACTGCTGGGTTTGGTGTAGCAAGCATGATAGAATCCTTCCTTAAATACGTCCAATTCGAAAAGCGGCTCAGCGCTCACACCGTGCTGGCCTACAAAACGGATCTCGATCAGTTCACGGTTTTTCTTGCCAACACATTTCCAGACTATACGCCTGAGACCGCAGACCACGGTGTTGTGCGCACGTGGATCATTCAACTGGTGGAAAGCCACCTGGATGCCGCGTCGGTGAACCGGAAAATTGCCTGCCTTCGCTCCTTCTACAAATTTCTGCTGCGACAAGAGGTGATCAGCAAGGATCCCCTGCAGAAGATCACCCAACTAAAAACAAAAAAGAGATTACCCTCCTTTGTCAAAGAGGGCGATATGGCGCATTTGCTGGACGAGACCGAATTCGGTCCAGACCTCGAGGGTGTGCGCGACAAACTCATCCTGGAGTTGCTATATGCCACGGGCATTCGTTTGTCGGAGTTGCTCACGCTAAAAGAAAATGAGATCGATCTTCACGGACGGACGCTGAAAGTGCTCGGCAAAAGAAACAAAGAAAGAATAATCCCTTTCACGGCCGGAATCGTTAATACTATGAAAGCCTACCGGACCGTGAGAAACAAGGAAGTGGAATTGAAAGGACACGGATATTTTTTTGTCACCAACACGGGCGAGCCCTGCTACCCGATGATGATCTACAGAAAGGTAAAGAAGTACCTCGGCCAGCACACTACGGCCGAGAAAAACAGTCCGCACGTTCTGCGGCACACCTACGCCACACATTTATTGAACAAGGGAGCGGAGATCAACGCCGTGAAGGACTTGTTGGGCCACAGCAGCCTGGCCGCCACACAGGTGTACACACACAACTCGATGGAGAAGCTGAAGAAGGTCTTCGATCAAGCTCACCCCAAAGCATAAACATTTCTATGTACAAAGTCTTATACCTTATAACCACTATAAAACCACGGCGCGCATGACGAGATAACTACTGACCGACTGCTGGCAGGTCGTAAGAAATGCCGGACTGTTTATTGTTTCACTTAAATTTTTAACATTATGAAATTACAAGTGCATTCCATCCACTTCGATGCAGACATCAAGCTGATCGATTTCATTCAGAAAAAGCTGAATAAACTGGAGACGTTTTACGACCGGTTGGTGGATGGTGAAGTTTTTCTGCGCCTAAACAACGAGGGAATTGAAAATAAAACAGTGGAAATCAAAGTTCGCGTCCCCGGCAACCAGCTCTTTGCCATCGAAAAAGCCCGTTCGTTTGAAGCGGCCACCGACCTGGCTGCGGACGCGCTGCGCATGCAACTCAAAAAATTCAAAACCAAGGTAAACGACGGGCGCGCCTGATGAAGCGCCTGAAAATAGTGTCATAAAATTTTACCGGAAGGCCCCATCGCGGGCCTTCTGTTTTTTTTATCCCTTCGAAATCGATAGAAGATTGCGCGATCGGCCGGTCTTCCGAAATCATGAGGATAAGCCGATTAATTTCGCCATCTTTGCGCGCCGAACTAATGACCGGGTTTTCCGGTTTTACTCAGTAAGGGTGAGGCATTTAGCAGCACCGGTTCATCTAAAAAAATACAACCATGGGAAGACCTCCAGTATTACCGAAGAAGAAAAAAGACGGGTTTTATCTTGAATTGCGTAACAAAGGCGCAAAGTCGGGCATTATCGTTATTCGCGACACCAAAGAGGCAATGATGCAAGCTGCCAGGCAGTACGAAAACACCAAGGATGTCATCATCCTGGGCGAACATAAAAATGGTAAGAAAGTAGAGGAAGGCCGCAAGAAAGTAGCCAGCGCTTAACGTTCAAACGGTTTTAATACTTCTTCAACACTTTTCGCAGTAACGAAGAATTCTAAAAGACGCAACAGTACGCGATCCACTAACGTGTCCGGGCAAGAGGCACCGCTGGTAAGAATGATTTTTACAGGACTTTTGCCAGGTAAGTAGTGTTGCGTCTTTTCTTTCTCCTTCCGGGGATAATTGAAATGCTGGATCTCTTCGTGTGAAAGAATCTCCTTTTCTGAATTGATAAAGTAGGTTGGGAATTTACGCTCGCACAATTCCACGATGTGCGATGTATTCGAGCTGTTATAGCCCCCAATCACCACCGCCAGATCGGCGTCTGTTTCCAATAATTTATAGGTAGCCTCCTGGTTATCGTTCGTGGCATAGCACAACGTATCTCTTGTATCGGCAAAATGCTGCTTCAATGTTTCTGCCCCATACTGCTGAAGCATCAACTGGCGGAAGTAGTCGGCGATGGCTTGTGTTTCGGTGGCCAGCATGGTGGTTTGATTGACCACGCCAACTTTTTTCAAATCGCGTTCCGGGTCAAAGCCCGTTGAATATTTTCCTTCGAACTCCGCGTAGAATTCCTGCTTCGATTTTTCTCCGGTGATGTATGCTCCCAACGCATGCGCGTCCTCCATGTCGCGCACGACCACCGACGCGCCATGATGCGCGCTATGCGAAAAGGTGGCGCGCGTTTCTTCGTGCTTGGGTTTGCCGTGGATGATGATAGTATATTCGTCTGTGCCCAGCTTTTCGGCACGGTTCCAAACTTTTTCAACGAACGGACAGGTGGTGTTGTATTGCTGAACTTCCATGCCCTTGGACTCCAACAGCTTTTCTATTTCCAGCGTGGTCCCAAACGCCGGCACGATCACCACATCTTCCGGTTTCAGGGCGTCCCAGGGAATGAATTGGTTGCCCTCTGGGTCCATGATGAATTCGATGCCACGGCTTTGCAGATCGTTGTTCACCTCCTGGTTGTGGATCATCTGGCTGAGCAGGTACACGCGCTTGCCTGGGTTTTCCTCCAGCGCTTTATAGCTGATCTCTATGGCGTTCTCCACACCATAGCAAAATCCAAAATGACGGGCGATGTAAAATTGAGCGGGACCGAAATCCAAAATGGTAGGGGAAAAATCCTGTTTGCGCAGGTCTTTCAAACGTCGCCACTCCTTGATCTTTCCGGTGATGGCCGACTTATAGTGGGATGGGATCTCGAACTTTTTGATAACAATACTGTATTACGTCTAACGGCAAAGTTAGCGTTTGTTGGGAAGGATCGTGAAAGGAAAGCCCATTATTCTCTTCTCCTGACGGTGTCAGGCAACTGAGAATAATGGGTTTTCAATTTCTACAGAATTATGCTGCTTTAGAGAGCTTATCTTCCTTGATCTTGTTTGTCCTTACCTCTTTGGCTTCCAGGTCGAACCACTTCACTTCGACAAAATTGTTTTTGATGTACTTCAAAACCTCCACCACTTTTCCGTCAATCTTGCTGCGAACACGTTCGCCTTTTCTAAACAATCTCCTCATAATAATTACTTAATCTATTGTTTACATCCTCAAGGCGTAGTTGAATTCCCGCGGAAGGTCTTCATAGGTTCCGGAGAAAATCACCAGGTCGCCAGGTTTCTTTTTCTTTACAATCTCATTGAACTCTTTTACGGATTTTACAGGTTGATCGTTCACTTTGGATACAATAAAGCCTTCCCGCATGTCGGTGTACTTGGATATTTTGCCATTTCCAAGGGCTTTTATCCGGACACCGTGATCAAGATCGAGTTTTTTTAGGACTTTTCCATCTATCTCCTCCAATTGTACGCCCAGGGCCGAAACTTCGTCCTTTATAGCGGCTGTCACCGCTTCGGCTTTTCCATCCCTGTTTTTCAGGGTCACGGGAATGGTTACTTCGCTTCCTTTACGGTTGACCACCATGTTCACCTTATCGCCAGGACGGTGACGACCGATGTACTCGATCAAAGCCGTGCTCGACTTGATGGGCGCTTCGTCTATCTTCACCACTACGTCGCCTTCTTTCAAACCGGCTTCTTTGCCAGAGCTGTGCTCTGCGAAGCCGGAGATGTAAGCGCCTTCGTTTACTTTGAGATCAAATTCTTTTGCCAGGTCGCTGTTCACACTGCCGACAGACACACCCAACCAGCCGCGTTGCACAGCACCGAACTTGATGAGGTCTTCCACGATCTTGCTCACGATGTTGGAGGGGACGGCAAAGCCATAGCCCGAATACGATCCAGTAGGACTGGCAATCGCGGTGTTGATGCCGAGCAATCCACCGTTCAATTCTACCAATGCACCACCACTGTTTCCAGGGTTGATGGCGGCGTCGGTTTGAATAAACGATTCGATCGCCGTGTTGCCTTCACCATTGTTCCGATTCAGGATGCTGATGTTTCTGCCTTTTGCGCTGATGATCCCGGCCGTTACAGTAGACGTAAGGTTGTAAGGGTTACCTACCGCCAATACCCACTCTCCGACCTTTGCCTTATCGGAATCCACAAAGGGAAGATAAGGAAGATCTTTCTGATTGATCTTGATGAGGGCGAGGTCGGTGTCGGGGTCGATGCCGATGACTTCTGCTTTGTAGGCGCGGTTGTCATACAGGGTAACTTCCACCACATCGGCGTCCTGTACCACGTGATTGTTGGTGACAATGTAGCCGTCAGCATTTATGATGACACCGGAGCCTGAGCTTTGACTCGGGCCTTGCGGCGTGCGAGGGCCGAAAAATTCACGGAAGGGATCCATGGATTGAGTTTGTTCCGGGCGATGAGGGCCGTCTTGCGTAGATTTTATGAACACTACCGCCGGCATTACCTTCTCGGCGGCGGCCGTAAAGTCGAGGGGAACCGCTTCGCCTTTTTCGTTTACACGGTAGGCTACTTTTGAGGCCGGAACACCGGTGAGGTATTCGAGCTTGGTCGCGGGGTCCTTTTTATCCAGCCATTGAAATGATGCTATCGTGCAGGCGCTTCCCAGCACGGCAGCAAAAAAAAGAGAACCGAATTTTTTCATGTTGAGTCTAAATTTTAAACCTGTTTACACCCATACAAAAACCAGGCAAAAGGGCTTCTGACGTAAATTTTGTCAGTTTTTTTCAGTCTCTAACCGCCTTCTTTTCAGCGCCTTCTGTCATGGTTTCGAGGGATTGTCCTCTAAATACGAAAAGTTTCGGATTTAGGTTCGTCCTCGTCTGCCAATTTTACACGATCGGTTCACAGGGTCATTATAACCAAGGTTGCGGGCGATTGTTTTCTGCCACACAGTTTTTATCTTTCCTATCATGAGAAACGTCCTGCTGCTGTTTGTCCTTCTTTTGACCGCTCACCCGGGCAGGGCCCAGGACGTGAAAGACTTCCAATGGCTTGTGGGCACCTGGAAAATCGTGGACACTCATCCGGACAAGAATAGCTATGAAGTTTGGAGGGACACGGGCCACAACACATTAGCCGGCATTTCCTACAACATAAAAAATGCAGATACCTTGGTGACGGAAGAGATCAAGCTCTTGCGCAAGGGCGGTTCCGTGTACTATACCCCAGACGTTGCGGGACCTCAGGAAGAAGTAAAATTCAAGATCATTTCCTATGACGCGAATGGCTTCGTGGCCGAAAATCCCACCCATGATTTCCCAAAGAAAATACGCTACCGTCGTGTGACGAAACAACAGGAAGAACGACTGGAGGCAACGATCGAAGGGGGTGGCAAATCGATTTACTACACATTCGTTAGGGTGAAATAATTATCACCCCTATTTCGGTATTTATGTTGGTTTGAGGAACGTTTTACAAAAAACGATGTCACAACATAAAACTTAGTAGCGGTCCTCCCGTAATCGGTGTTATGGAAGACCTATACCGTACCACCCATCCCTCGCAGGGTGATGATAAAGATCACCAAAGACGCAAACTGAAACGGCTTCGGTTTATGCTCATTTTCTGGTTCGTTTCCTTTGTGATCGTTGTCCTCTGGTTTTACCTGTCCCCCAACGATTAAATCCCCGCCCGTACAGCTTTTTTAGATACTTTTGCCCCCTGATAGACACGCTACCATGATCATCCAGGGAAAAATTACGCTTAAAAAAGGCAAAGAGCACTCCATTGAGCGGTTTCACCCGTGGATCTTTTCGGGCGCCATCCAAACGCTCGAAGGGGCTGTGGAGGATGGCGGATGGGTAGAGGTGAAGAGCTACAAAGGCAAAGTGTTGGGCTTTGGTCATTTTCAAAACGGAAGCATTGCCGTGCGCATGCTTTCGCAAGCCGCGGAGACCCCCTCACAAAATTTTTGGGTAGACAAACTCAGCGCTGCCGTCACGTTGCGGGCTGCCGCGGGTCTTCCCGCCTCTTCGATCAACGCCTTTCGCCTCATCCATGGCGAAGGTGACGGGCTTCCCGGCCTCATCATCGACCTGTACGATGGCGTGGCCATCATGCAGGCGCACTCCGTCGGCATGCACATCGATCGTCATGCTATTTCGGAAGCCTTGCAGCGGGTTCTCGGCGAGGGTCTGAAGACGGTGTATTATAAAAGTCAATCGACACTGCCGGGAAAAATGCGGAGCGCCGACCAGGACGAATACCTTTTCGGGATGACGGCCGTGCCGCACGTGATCACCGAACACGGCAATAAATTCTTTATCGACTGGGAAGAAGGACAGAAGACAGGATTTTTTCTGGACCAGCGTGAAAACCGGAAACTGTTGGGCGATTTTTCAAAAGGCAAGCAGGTGCTCAACACGTTTTGCTACACGGGCGGATTTTCGGTCTACGCACTGCAAGCCGGCGCAGCCCTGGTGCACTCCGTCGATGCTTCTGAAAAAGCGGTCGCGCTCACGCGGAAAAACATTGACCTGAACGGATTCAACTCCAACTATCACACCAGCTACGCGGAAGACACGTTCGATTTTCTCAAAGACAAAAAGGATCAATACGACGTGATCATTCTCGATCCACCTGCCTTTGCCAAACATCGCGACGCGCGTCACCAGGCGGTGAAGGGCTATCAACGGCTGAACATGGAAGCGATGAAGGCGATAAAAAGCAATGGCATCCTGTTCACGTTCTCGTGTTCACAAGTAGTGGACCGGCAATTGTTCTACGACACGATCGTGTCGGCGGCCATTCAGGCTGGGAGACAGATCAAGGTGTTGTATCACCTGGCGCAGCCGGCCGACCATCCGGTTTCTATTTTTCATCCGGAAGGGGAGTATCTAAAAGGACTGGTGCTATATGTGGCTTGATGTTCGCCATACATAGCACCAGCATTTTTCTTTAGCCATTTCTATTTGTCTTATTCCTTTGCCGGAATCGGGGGCGGTCCCTCGGGCACGTAGGCTTTATAGATGTGTCCGTTGCGCCGGGTTTCAAATTCGGTTCGCATGTCTTTTCGCAGGGTCTCGTTTTCAAAGAGATCGACCATGGTCATGGCCAGTGATTTCGCAGCGAACAACATGCCCTTGTGACCAATGGACATGCCGCCACACGCCACCACTGCCCACGAATGCCAGGGCGCATTGGCAGGGGCTGTGGTGACCAATGCGGTGATCTCCGGAACGATCCAGCTGATGTCTCCCACATCGGTGGAACCTCCGTCCGGGTTTTCTTTCGTTTCTTTCAGCGGATGGATCGTGCCATCGAGGCCCGTTTGTTTACCCGTGCTCACCTCCTGGATTTTTTTGGCAAATGCAATTTCTTCGTCGGTATATTTTATCGGGCCGAGTGTCTCGATATTTTTCTGCAAGGCTTCGGCTCCTTTCTTGTTCACGAGCAATTCATAGTCGCCACCGATCACGGTGATCTTCGACTCCACGCCAGCCATGAGACCTGCCCCTTTGGCAGCCTCTCTCACACGCGCAAACACATCCTCCACGCCTTCGCGTTTCGAGTCCCGGATCCACATCCAGGCTTTGGCATATTCGGGCACTACGTTCGGCACATCGCCTCCTGCTTTGATCACATAGTGCATGCGTACAGAAGGCTTCACGTGCTCGCGCATCATGTTCACGCCGTCGAGGAAAAGTTCGAGGCCGTCTACGGCGCTGCGTCCATTCCAGGGATCGCCGGCGGCATGGGCAGCTTTACCTTTAAACTCAATTATGAAATCGACCATGGCTTGGGAGCTCTGCATGTTGGCGGCGATCTCCACGTCGGGATGCCAGTCGAGGCAGACGTCGACATCGGAAAATAATCCTTCACGCGCCATGTAGATCTTTCCTCCCACCGACTCTTCTGCCGGTGTGCCATAGAAGCGGACGGTGCCTTTCAACTTGCCTTGCTGGATCTGTTCTTTTATGGCTATCGCGGCGCCCAGACTTCCTGCACCAAACAGGTTGTGACCACAACCATGGCCGGGTGCTCCTTTCATGAGCGGTTCTTTTTCGGGTTGTGCTTTTTGCGAGATACCAGGGAGGGCATCAAATTCGCCCATGATTCCAATAACGGGTTTACCCGAACCAAATTCGGCCGTGAACGCCGTGGGCATTCCCGCCACACCGCGCTTCACCTGGAACCCCTGGGCCTCGGCATAATCGGCGAGGACCTTTGACGATTTTTCTTCTTTCAGTGCAGTTTCAGCGTAGGCCCACACCTCGTCGCTGAGCTTGATCAGTTCCTGTTGGTGCTTGTCCACCGACTTCATCACGGCGTCTTTGTTGGGATTGATCTTCTTGGCCTGCGCGTATGCGCCGCCTGCAGCCCACAGCGCAAGCAGCAGAAAAAATAGTTTCCTTCTCATAGGGTTCAACATTAGGTTAATGGTTAAGGTTGACCCAAGATAAAAAATTGAAATCTAGGAAAAAGTTTTTTATCCGGTTTCGGTCAAAGAACCCGCAGGCTGGTTGTTGATTTAGGATGGTCGCAAGAGTTGCCGATCAGTTTTTCGAATGTTCGCGTTGATAATGCTCACGCAAAATGTCTTCGCCAAAATCGTTGGTCAGGTCGCGCACCACGGTGTGGACATGGTTGGCATTGGTTTGCGTGTTGTCATACTCGATCAAAAGCATGGAGCCCTGGATGCGATAGTAATGACCCGCTCCCGGTTGCAGACTGCCGGCCCAGGCGAACGAGAGGTTTTCGATGCCGGCCTTTTTTATTTTGGCCATCAATTTGTCGGAAAATCCCAGCTCATAGTTCTTCACATAGACGTCCAGCAGTTTGAGGAATGTGTTCTTTTGCGATTCGGTCATCGAGGTGTAGGGCAGTCCTTTCGGGTCGAGGGGTTCTGCTTTGCGTTTGTCGAACGACACAATTTCGGGAAGGGCGGTCTCGGAGATCATGGCTTCCTTGCGCTGCGGATCGGAGAGGGAATTGATGAGGGTGAAGCCGAGGCTGGTCTCGTCTTTCAACACTTGCTTGCCTCTTTCGGAGCCCTCGCGCACAATGCCGGGATTCGATCCGAAGAAGGAGGGTGTGGAGGATTCGATTCGGTTGTTTGCGGTGGAAAAATTAAGGGCGACGTGGTGGCCTTCGAAACGCCAGCCCCACGGTGCGCGGCCGGAAGGGTCTCCAAAAATGGTGACATAGTAGTTCAAGGGGTCGCGATAGTTGTCTTCAGGGCCTCGTTTCTCCACTTCCTTTAATACATTCTCGAGTGCCATGATGGCATTGGCCTTATTATAGCCTTGCAGGCTCATGGAAGTCTTCAGTAAATCCAATGCGGCCTGGCGTTGGGCTGGGTTGAAGTCGCGGAAGCAGGCGCCGTTTCGCTTGGTGGGCACAAAATGCCAATTCTGACGTTCGTCGTCTTCCAGTGTGTAGCGGGCCTTTGCCTGGAGCTCAGGTGTGAGACTGGCCAGGAACGCGTTTGCTTTACCGGCCAGGTCCGGCGTTTGGGCCATCGCGGAAGTGCTGACGAAAAATAAAAAGGCAATCCAGTTTTTCATGATGACGGGTTTAGTTGTGTTTGCCGATGAAGACCCCTTCTCTCTTTGCGGCGATCGCGTGAAATGTAAGGCTCCTGACATTTCACCCAAAAGGGAAGATCCATATTTGCATTCTTTACGTATTTAAAATCTATACTTCAAAAATGACTTCCCGCACGCTACAGCACCCTGACCATCGGATAAGCCATTTACACAAAAAAAGAATACCCATGAAGATAATTTACGGCGTTGTACTCTTTATCCTGATCATCGGTCAGGCGCAAGGCCAAAGCGACGATGTGCGGAAGAAACAATACAATGTCAAAAACGCTGTTGCGCTCCAAGGCTATGATGCTGTGAGCTACTTTGATGGCAAGCCATTGGAAGGAGAGCCGGAATTCAAAACTGTCTACAAAGGGCTTGTCTACAAATTTGCCACACAGAGCAACCTCACCAAATTTACGGCAAATCCCAGCAAATATGAACCGGCCTATGGCGGTTGGTGCGCCTTTGCAATGGGAGAGTCGGGCGAGAAAGTGAAGGTCGATCCCGAAACCTTCACCATCCTCGACGGCAAACTCTATCTGTTCTATAATTTTTGGGGCAACAACACCTTGACCGACTGGAAAAAAAATGAGAAAAAATTGAAAGAAGCCGGCGACCGCAATTGGGACAAATTCGTTCACTGATCCAAAATTTTTTGAACAACTGCAACCGCGCGCTGAAATATGAAACGTTTTCTCTTAACTTCGAAACTTAACTCCCCATTATGAACTTGAACCAGGCATGCGCTAACATTCTTGCCCAACTGACCGAGTTGGTGAATCAAATTCATGAGCCCGACTTTACAAAACCTGCCGAAACCCTCAGCCGCTCCACCATCGGACAACACCTGCGCCATACGCTGGAGTTTTTTATTTGTTTTGAAAATGGTTTTCAGCAAGGGCTCGTCAACTACGACAAGCGCGCACACGACAAGCGAATGGAAAGCGACAAGTTTATCGCGCTTTCGACCATTGACCGGATCCGGGATTTTGTTTTCCGGTTAGAAGAAAAAGCCATGCGTCTGGAAGTGGGGTATGACCTGGAACGCGAAGATTTTATTACGATTGAAACTACCGCCATGCGCGAGCTGGTGTACAATATCGAGCATGCCGTGCATCATATGGCCATCATGAAAATCGGCATTCATGAGATCGCTCCCTATGTTAACCTTGCCCCCGATTTCGGAGTAGCCGCTTCCACATTGCGCTATAAAGAAATTGCTTTTTCCCATGCCCATAGTTAGATCGGAATGTCATTGGTCAAAACGGTAAAGCGCAGTAATTTTTTTATCAAGCTCACCCATTGGGAATACTGGCCGTTCGGCATCGTGCAATTTCCGGTGATGCTTTATTTTGGCTGGCTGTCGCTGCGGGCACGATCGTTTTTCTTTTTCTCGGCATCTAATCCCGGGATACCGATGGGGGGTATGTTCGGAGAATCGAAATACGATATCCTTTCAAAGGTCCCGCGGGCCTATACGCCCACTACCATTTTCATTCCCGCCTCCTCGACAAAGGAGGAAGTGCTGTCGCGATTGAAAGAAGGCCATCTGGAATTTCCGGTGATTTTTAAACCCGATTTGGGTGAGCGCGGATTTATGGTGAAACGGATCCGGTCCGCAGCGGATGTTGAAGCCTATCTTCAGCAAATGAAATTTGACTTCATCGCACAAGAACTGGTCGACCTTCCCCTGGAGTTTGGAGTCTTCTATGCCCGCTTTCCACAAGAAGCCCACGGTCGCGTGACCTCAGTAGTGAAAAAAGAAATGCTTACGGTGACGGGCGACGGCTCAAGTACCCTTCAACAACTCATTCTTACCAAGGATCGCGCAAAGCTGCAATGGGAGACGTTGAAAAATACCTATCGCGACCGTCTAACGGAAGTGCTAAAGGCCGGACAGACCCTGGAGTTGGTGTCCATCGGCAACCACTGCCTCGGCACAAAATTTCTCGACGGCACCGCGTTGATCTCCCCGGACCTGTCGGCCGCATTTGATCGCATCAGCCAGCAAATCGATGGATTCTACTTCGGCCGTTTCGATTTGCGCTGCGCTTCTGAGGAGGACCTGACGGACGGCCGCGTGAAGGTCATGGAGCTAAACGGCTGTGGCGCGGAACCTGCCCACATTTATCACCCCGGGTACTCTCTGCGCAAAGCGCTTGGGGTGCTCTTTACACACTGGCGTAATATCTTTATTATTGCCCGGGAAAATTCAAGACGTGGTGTGCCGTATACTTCCTGGAAAGAAGGCGTAAGCTTTTACCGGAAGTTCAAGGCTGCTACGCAAGCCAAATGATCGTACTGCTCAACTTTGTGATGGGTTTTGTTTTCAGCTTTATCGGCTCCATCCCGCCGGGTACGCTCAATCTTTTGGTGTTGCAGTTGGGCATGGAAAAAAAAATCAACATCGCCTGGCGATTCATTCTGGCCGTGGCCCTCATCGAGTATCCCTATGCCTGGATCGCGGTGGTGTTCGAACAACTGATCACCTCCACGCCCGTGATCGTTGAAAATATGCAGCTGATCACGGCCATCGTGATGACCGTGTTGGGGATCTTGAATCTTTGGCCTACCAGCAACACCCCGTCCACCTTTTCTCAAAAATTTAACAACAGCGGTTTCCGGCGGGGCATTGTGTTGAGCATCCTCAACCCACTCGCCATTCCGTTTTGGATTGGCACCACGGCCTACCTGAACGGCCAGGGATGGATCGAATTGAACACCCCGCTCCGGCTTCATAGCTATATTTTTGGGACCTCGATGGGTGTGTTGGTGATCCTGGTGCTGATGGCCTACCTGGCACAGAAAGTTATCTCCGAATTTCAGCATAGTTCGTGGCTGAAAAAGATCCCCGGCATAGCCTTGCTGATATTGGGTCTTTACGCTTTCGTGCGATATTTGATGTAATCGACATTGCTCATGAAAAACCCGGCGTGGAAAATCTGGATTGATACGGGAGGAACCTTCACGGATTGTATCGCCGTGTCGCCAGCGGGAGAATTGACGCGTCTGAAAGTTTTGAGCAGCAGTGTGCTGCGCGTGCGCATCGGTGGCGCGGAGGGAAGCAAGATAACGGCGTATCTACCGGCAAATGTTTCTGCTGACTTTCCAAAAGGGATGCGCTTCCGCTGCGGAAAAGAAATTCGAACGATCACGCACTACGACCCCTCGAGGCAAGAAATATCGCTCGACAAATCCCTCACAGGAAGACTTCCTCTTGAAACGGCTGAGTTGTTCACCGGCGAAGAAGTTCCTGTTTTCGCTGCGCGATGGATCACCCAAACGGGCCTGAACGACACGTTTCCGCCCATCGAAATGAAGCTTGGTTCTACGCGCGGAACCAATGCGCTGTTGGAGCGAAAAGGCGCGCGAACGGCGCTGCTCGTTACCAAAGGTTTTAAAGACCTGCTGCTGATCGGCAACCAGCAACGCCCGGAACTTTTTACGCTGGCCATCAAAAAAGAAAAACCACTGTACACCGATGTGATCGAACTAGACGAGCGCATCGAAGCAAACGGCAACGTGCTGCATCCCCTGCACGCGAACAACTACGATAAGCTCGTTCTCCGTCTCCAGAAAAATAAAATCGATTCCATTGCCATCGCGTTGCTGAACAGCTATGCTAATCCAGCCCACGAAATTGAGGTGGAGCAAATCCTTCAACGCGCTGGGTTTTCGTATCTATCCCTTTCCTCGAAACTTTCTTCACAGATCAAAATACTTCCCCGTGCTGAGACGGCGCTGGTCAATGCTTATCTCGATCCCATCATCCATCAATACATTTCCAATATCCGTACCGTGTTGGTTTCGGCTGATCTGAAAGTGATGTCCAGCGCAGGCGGATTACTCCCGGCCGATGATTTTCAGCCAAAAGACAGTTTGCTCAGTGGCCCCGCAGGCGGTGTGATGGGAGCTCTCTTTAAAGCCCGGCAGTCGGGCGTCGACAAAATACTGACGTTCGATATGGGAGGCACCAGCACGGATGTGTCGCGTTGCAACGGGCGGCCCGACTACCGCTTTGAGGCTACCGTGGGGCCGCTCAAAATACTGTCGCCATCGCTCGCCATTGAAACGATCGCTGCCGGTGGCGGCTCGATCTGTGCCTATGACGGTTTCCGCTTCACGGTAGGTCCACACAGCGCCGGGGCCGCTCCCGGACCCGCATGCTATGGCGCCGGTGGACCGCTGACCATCACCGATGTCAATGCTCTATTAGGACGACTGGATGAAGACAATTTCTCCATTCCCATCAAGCTCTCCGCTGCCGATGACGCCTTGGACGAATTGTTAAAACGCGTTCGTAAAAAAAGAAAAGCGGCGCCCGGCAAAGAAGAGGTGCTCGAATCGTTCATCGACATTGCCAACGAAAAAATGGCCGAGGCCATTCGGAAGGTTTCACTCTCGAAAGGACACGATCCGCGCGAGTATGCCCTGCTCAGTTTCGGCGGCGCTGGCGGCCAGCATGCCTGCGCGCTGGCTTCCATCCTGGACATGCAACACGTCATCATTCCCTACGACGCCGGGCTACTCAGCGCCTATGGCATCGGCCACGCCCGGCTAGAGCGTGTAAAAGAAAAGTTGGTGTTGAAAAAATTGCGCGACGTGTTTTCCCAACTCGACAACGACTATCAACTTCTTTCAGAACAAGCCAAAGCATCGCTGGCTACCAGCGCCAGCGAACCGCTGCAAAATATTCAGGAGCACCGGTTGATCTTTCTCCGGTTGAAAGGACAGGAAACTTCCTTAGAGATCGAATTCACGACAAAGGAAGATCTTGAGAAAAAATTCATAGCCCAATATAAAAGTGTCTATGGTCACTGGCTAAGCGACCGCGACATCGAAGTGGAATCGTTACGCGTCGTGATGACGACCGGCACGGAGCCGCGGAATGATGCGTCAAAAGGGAAAGCCTATGTGCCCGAGCCCATCAAACAAAAACGGATGTTCATCTCCGGCAAATGGCGGAAATGCAATGTCTACCGTTGGGAAACACTGTCGCCCGGTGCCCGTATCAAAGGACCCGCCCTCATCAGCAGTCTCAACTCCACCGTGGTGCTGGAAGACGGTTGGACGTTCGACCTGGATGAAAAACAAAACGCCCACATTCGTCATGAGCGTGTCACCAAAAAAAGAACGGTGGCCTCGCCGGAAGCCCAACTGGAATTATTCACCAATCGCTTCACCGCCGTGGCGCTCGAAATGGGCACACTCTTGCAACGCACGTCCTTCTCCGTAAATGTGAAAGAACGTCTGGACTTCTCCTGTGCCGTGCTGGATGCTCACGGCAGTCTCGTGGTGAATGCACCACACATTCCGGTTCACCTGGGAAGTATGGGTGTCTGTGTTCGTTCCGTCATGAAAACGTTGCCCATGAAAGACGGCGATGTGATCATCACCAATCACCCAGCGTTTGGCGGCTCGCATCTTCCTGACATTACGCTGATCCGTCCCGTGTTCTTCCGCAAACAACTCGTAGGCTTTGTGGCCAACCGCGCCCATCACGCCGAGATCGGAGGAAAGAAACCCGGTTCCATGCCGGCAGATGCCACGTGCCTGGAAGAAGAAGGCGTGGTCATTGCGCCTCAATATCTTGTGAAAGGCGGCATTCCCCAATGGGAGAAAATTGAATCGCTATTTTCAAATGGCCCCTACCCGACACGATCCCTCCAGGAAAATCTCGCTGATTTAAGAGGCGCATTGGCCTCGCTTGTGCTGGGCGCTGATGCGCTGAAGAACTATTGCCAGCAATTCGGCTTTGCTACGGTGCAACACTATATGCAATTGCTAAAGCAGCACGCCGCGACGCTCATGCATCAAAAAATAAAAAACTTTGGCAACGGAACATTCAAAGCGAAAGAATTTCTGGACAGCGGCGCTCCCCTGCAAGTTTCCATTTTCAAAAAGGGAAAGACACTGCATTTTGATTTCACCGGCTCGGCCACTGTGCAACCCGGAAACCTCAATGCCACCGTGGCCATCGTCAACAGCGTAGTGTTGTACGTGCTGCGCCTCTGGGTAAATGAACCTGTTCCGTTGAACGAGGGGTTGTTGAAAGATGTGAAACTCATTCTTCCTCCCGGTTTGCTCCACCCCAAATTTTCGGAAGACAACAAAAAGTCGCCGGCGGTGGTGGGCGGCAATACGGAAATCAGCCAACGCCTAACCGATACGTTGTTGAAAGCCTTGGGGCTCTCCGCGTGCAGCCAAGGCACCATGAACAATTTCCTGTTTGGGAACGAACGCTTCGGCTACTATGAAACCATCTGTGGCGGCGTGGGCGCAGGGCCGGGATTTGAAGGCGCCGATGCGGTGCATCAGCACATGACGAATACGCGGATCACCGACCCGGAAATTTTGGAATTTCGTTATCCCGTGCGCCTGGAGAAATTTGAGATCCGTCGTGGCTCCGGCGGCAAGGGAAAATGGAAAGGTGGCGACGGCGTGGTCCGCGAATTTTATTTCAACGAGGCGCTCGACACCAACTTGCTCACGCAACATCGCACGGTTCAACCCTTTGGTATGAAGGGTGGCGGACCGGGAAAAACCGGCGAACAATTCATCGTCCGTCAATTGGGCAAGAAGGAAAAGCTTCAAGGCGTGGATGGCGCGCGCATCCAACCCGGCGACAGACTCACGATCAAAACTCCAGGTGGCGGAGGCTGGGGCAAGGCCAAATAAAAAAGCCACCGCGAGGGTGGCCTTTCTAAAATTTTAGGTCTTAGCGACTTAGTATACGAGGCTGTTCTCCGTCATAAACTCAGCGATCTGCACAGCGTTCGTAGCGGCACCTTTGCGCAGGTTGTCGGCCACGATCCACATGTTGAGGGTGTTGGGAGCAGACTCGTCTCTGCGAATTCTTCCAACAAATACTTCATCACGGTTGTGCGAATTGATCGGCATCGGGTAGATGTTGTTCTTCGGATCGTCTTGTACGATCACGCCCGGTGTCGTAGACAAGATCGAGCGCACTTCGCTCAGATTGAAGTCTTCGTAGAACTCTACGTTCACGGCTTCGGAGTGGCCGCCAATAGAAGGAATACGCACGGTAGTAGCCGTTACGCCAATGGTGCTATCGCCGAGAATCTTGCGGGTCTCATTCACCATCTTCATTTCCTCTTTCGTGTAGCCGTTGTCGAGGAACGAATCGATGTGCGGCAGCGCGTTCATATCGATCGGGTGAGGATATACTTTCGGGCCGTTGATGCCTTTGCGTTCATCCATCATTTGCTGAACGGCATCTTTACCGGTGCCGGTCACCGACTGATAGGTAGATACTACTATTCTCTTCAGCTTGTATTTCACATGAAGCGGAGCCAACGCCATCACCATCTGAATAGTGGAGCAATTGGGATTGGCGATGATGCGATCGTCGATGGTCAGTTCGTGGCCATTGATTTCAGGCACGATCAATTTCTTTGTAGGGTCCATTCTCCAGGCCGACGAGTTGTCGATCACCGTAGTGCCAGCCGCGGCATATTTGGGAGCCCACTCCAGGGACGTGCCACCACCAGCTGAGAAAATCGCGATGTCTACACCCAGTTTGGCGCCTTCTTCAATGCTCTTTATGGTATAGTCCTTACCCTTAAACTTTATAACCTGCCCTACCGATTTCGGCGAGGCAATCAAATGGAGTTCGTCAAATTCAAAACCTCTTTCCTCTAATACTTTGAGGATTTCCTGGCCCACGAGTCCGGTGGCGCCTACTACTGCGAGTTTCATTTTTTGTTTATATTTAGAAAGTGTAAAATTAATCTTTCCCGTTGTGCTTATGAAAAACCACATGCAAATATGCAGGTTTTCAAACTTGCAATCGTTTACAGCAGCAATTTTTCTAACGCTTTTCGCTGCCCTCCCCACCCAACAAATGTTCGCTCAGCTCTCGGATGCATTCGATGACGGCGATTTCAATCAACAGCCCGCATGGTCCGGAACGTCGGCATTCTTTCAGGTGGTGAACCAACAGCTCAGACTGATCGCTCCGCCTGCAAATGGTCTGGCGTATCTCTCCACACCGAGCAACGCCCTGGAGGACGGTTCCTGGGAGATCGATCTCGCACTGGACTTCAACCCCTCCGCCACGAACTACGCTCGCATCTATCTCACCTCCGACCAATCCGATCTCTCCGGACCACTGAATGGCTATTTCATTCAAGCGGGCGGCGCGACAGACGATGTGAGTTTATACCGGCAAACCGGCCTTGTCACAACAAAGGTCGTCGACGGACAAGACGGCTTGCTAAACCAGACCGCCGTCGCCTTGAGCTTGAAAGTGACACGCGACGCCAACGGTTTGTGGCAGCTCTTCTCCGCCCTCGGATCTTCCCCAAGCTCGCTGGAAGGAACCGTAAACGATCAAGTCGTTCTTTCCGCAGCGTACTTCGGTGTGTCCTGTGTTTTTACGGCCACGCGTTCCGACAAATTTCTCTTCGACAATTTCATCGTAACCGGTCATGCCGTCACCGATAAAACTCCGCCTGTGCTGAGCGGCGTCCAAGTGCTTTCCTCCAGAACGCTTTCGCTGACGTTCTCCGAAAATCTTGACCAGGTCTCTGCCGAGACTTCCGGAAACTTCAGTTTGGAGTCAAACGGGGAAGAGCCGGTTTCGGTTATTCTTCAGCTCGATGGCCGGACCGTCGTGCTGGGATTCGCCAAGGATTTTGCCAATGGATTTCCGACAAAAATCTCGGTCACCGGGGTGTCGGATTTGGCCGGGAACCATATGGCGGCCGTCCGGCGGGAATTTACCTACCTGGAGGCGGTGGCTCCGGTCGCCAAAGACATCGTGCTATCGGAAATCTTTCCGGATCCCTCGCCCAAAGTGGGACTTCCGGAGACCGAATTCGTGGAGCTTTTTAACCGCAGCCAGCACCCCTTTTCGTTAAAAAACTGGAACCTGACCGACGGCAGCTCAGTGGCCGTTCTGCCCTCCAAAATCTTGCTTCCCGGTGACTATCTCGTGCTCGCATCGCCGAATGTAATCCTTACCCAAGTTCAAAATGTTATTTATCTAGCCAATTTCCCATCACTAAACAACGGCGCCGACGACCTCATGCTAAAAGACGATCAGGGCCTGACCATCGATTCCGTCCACTATTCAGACGCCTGGTATGGTGACGACGACAAGAAACAGGGGGGTTGGTCGCTGGAAATTATCGACCCCGACAACCGGTGTAGCGAACGCCAAAACTGGACGGCCAGCGACGACCCCACCGGCGGAACACCCGGAAGACAAAATTCCGTTTTCGCCTCCAAACCCGACCTCACCGGACCCAAGCTGCTGTCTGCGGTGCCGGGCTCGGCGAGCGAATTGGTACTGACTTTTGACGAAAAACTGGCCAAGGCCTTGCCGGGGGTATCCGATTTCAAAATTGAACCCTCCATCGAGGTTGCCAGCGTGTCGTTCGCCGATGCCGCACTCACCCAGTTAAACCTGACGTTGCCCTCCGCGTTGCTGCCAGGCCTGGACTATGCCCTGACGGTTAATCATGTTCAAGACTGCGCAGGAAACAACATGGCGGAAACCCTTCTTTCCCTTGGCTTGCCCGAAACCGCCGATAGTCTCGACATCGCCTTGAACGAAATCCTGTTCAACCCCAGGCCTACCGGCACGGATTTCCTGGAGATCGTCAACGTTTCAAAAAAATATTTCAATCTCAAGAACTGGTCAGTGGCCAATCGGGAGGATGGGATGATCAAAAATGCCAAAGTCATTAGTACAACTGATTTTTTACTTAAACCAGGAGCGTATCTGGTGCTGACGGTTTCATCGAATGTCCTGAAGGGAGAGTATCCGCTTTCGCAAGAGGAGAATTTCCTGGAAGTGCCTGCGTTGCCTTCGTGGAGTGACGGCGAAGGATCGGTTGCGTTGCTCGACGACACGGGGCTGCTGATCGATCATTTCTCCTATACAAAAAACCTTCACTCCCCTTTCATAAAGGACGACGAAGGCGTGTCGCTGGAACGGATATCGTTCGATGTGCCGGCCTATGTTCCCACCAATTGGAAATCGGCCAGTTCTACTATCGGATTTGCCACACCGGGTTACGTCAATTCTTCGGCAGTGCCGTCCTTACTGTGGGACGAAAGCACCGTGCAAGTCACACCACCGGTGTTTGTTCCTTCGCTGGGACAACCCAACTTCACGCAGATTCACTATGCCTTCGCGCAAGGGGGCTTCGTAGCAAACGTGAACGTGTTCGACTTACAGGGACATCGCATCAAGACGATTGCCAACAATGAGATCCTGGGGACAGAAGGATTTTTCCGGTGGGAGGGTGATCGGGACAGTGGCGACAAGGCGCGGATTGGTCCGTATATGGTTTGGTTCGAGATCTTTGATGGAGATGGGAATGTGACAACTTTTCGGAAGGAAGTGGTGGTGGCAGCGAAATTTTGAATCAGGAGCCAGAATTAAGAGCCACTAGTCAATCAGAAGCGTGAGGGAGTTTATTGGATTCGGACGCAGGTCCAACTGGCTTCTACGATCTTTTCGTCGGCGTGGTAGCCGGTGCCGGTTTGTTTGATCAGTTTGGGGTTGAGGCGAAGGTTTTGGATGACCATGCGGAACTGTTTTTCATAGGGAAGTCCTTGGAAAAAGTTGGCGAACTCTATGGCGGCGAGGGCAAAGAGTCCGTCGGTAAAGCCAAGTTTTTTTACGCCCGCGCCACCGCATTGGGCCAGCGATTCGACCAGCACTACACCGGGGACAAAGCCAAATTCTGGGAAGCTGCCGTTCAGGAAGGAGTCGGCGCTACTGAAGGTTTTTATGCCGATGATCTCCTCCTTCGAAAACGAAAGTACTTCGTCGACATACAAAAAGGGATTCCGGTGTGGAATGAGGTTTTCGATCTCTTTCATAAGCATGTTTTACTCGTCACAGACAAAAAATATTCGTTGTCTAGCCTTGGGGTTGTGTCATTCCTTGAAGATAAAAACTTTGCCTTCGCCTTTCCGCGTGATGTAGCCGCGATACATGCCGGAAGTGCAAAACGGGAATGCGAAATTTCCCTGGCGATCGAGGACAATCGCGCCGCCATTGCCTCCCAAGGCGGGTAGCTTTTTCAGGATCACGCTGTCGGCGGCTTGCTGCACGCTGAGGTTGCTGTACTTCATGAGGCTGGCAATGTCGTGGGCGGCGCTGAGTCGGATGTAGAATTCTCCCCAGCCTGTTCCGGACACGGCGCAGGTGGCATTCTCGGCATAGGTGCCGGCGCCAATGATGGGAGCATCGCCCACCCTTCCGTATTTTTTGTTGGTCATGC
The DNA here is from genome assembly GCF_003589925.1 of Chryseolinea soli. Lineage (NCBI taxonomy): Bacteria > Pseudomonadati > Bacteroidota > Cytophagia > Cytophagales > Fulvivirgaceae > Chryseolinea > Chryseolinea soli. The sequence continues at coordinate 1,878,542 of NZ_CP032382.1, forward strand.
CGCCGGTGGAAGTTCCTGCCGCCAGGTTGCCGTATTGGTCGAGCGCGACGCAGCCGACCGTCCCGAATTTTTTATCTTTTATGTACGGGTCGATCCATTGGGCCTCGCGGTTTTTTTCGTTGGCTTTTGCCTTGAGCAATTGCTGGTAGCGGGTGGAGTCGAAGAAGTAGCTGTTGGGCACGATGTCGAGGCCTTGCTCTTCGGCAAATTTCTCGGCACCTTTTCCCGTCAGCATCACGTGCTCCGACTTGGTCATGACCGCATAGGCTGCGGTGATGGGATTTTTGATGGTGGTGACACCGGCCACGGCGCCGGCCATGAGATTGCTGCCATCCATGATGGCGGCGTCCAGTTCGTTTATGCCTTCGCTGGTGAAGACGGCCCCTTTGCCGGCATTAAACAGGGGCGAATCTTCCATGATGCGAATGGCGGCGATCACGGCGTCTGTGCTCTTGCCTCCGCGCTCCAACACGGCGTAGCCCGAGTCTAGGGCGGCCGTGAGACGCTCGCGGTAGGCAGCCTCTTTTTCGGGTGTCAGATTCTCACGGAGGATGTTTCCTGCGCCTCCGTGGATCACCAGTGTGATGGGGCCAGGTTTTGCGTCGGCAAGTGCCCGTTTCTTCCCGTTTTTTAGCGTGCAGCCCAGGGCAACAACGAGTAGTAAAGGGAAAAGAAGTCTCACCATATACCGAAAACATGGGTTAAGAAGGCGGGGAAATTTAATCAGAACACCGGTTCGGCAATTAATTAAGTCAATATTTTTGTTTTCGTGCATGGACGCATAATTTTGCGCATCTTTTACCAAACGGAGAAAACCCATTATGGCTAAGAATAAGAAAACAACCTCGAAGGCAGCAAAGAAAGCCCCTGCAAAAGCTAAACCGGCAGCCAAAGCGAAAAAGACGGTCGCCGCGAAAGCTAAAAAAGCTCCAGCCAAGAAGGTTGTGGCCAAGAAAGCAGCCCCCAAAGCTCCGGCCAAGAAGGCAGTGGTAGCAAAGAAAGCAGCTCCTAAAAAAGCCGTAGCCGAGAAAAAAGCAGAGAAGCCCGTAGCGCTCAAGGTCGAGAAGGCCGCACCCAAGGTTGAAAAACCTGCGCCCAAGGCAGCTGTTGCCCCTAAGCCGGTTGCCAAAAAAGTGGAATCCGCTCCCAAGAAAGTAGAAAAAGAAAAAACAGATAGGCCGGTGCAATCTGCCCCCTCGGCAACCAAGCCGGCTCCGCCACAATTAAACATTTTTCCTGTGCCAAATCAGAGACCAATTGCGCATAAGCAAGTGAAAGTATCGACCGGTGAAGACAGAACGCGCTACTCCGAAGATGAACTGAGAGAATTTGAAACACTCATCAACAAGAAGCTGGACAAAGCCAAAGATGAGTATAGAATCCTGAAAGAAACCCTGAATCGCAACAACGACGAAGGAACCGATGCTACATCGGGTGGAAATACCAAAGTGCTGGAAGACGGTGCGGAAACTGCGGAGAAAGAAAATCTCAGCCAACTTGCCGCTCGTCAACAGAAGTACATCATGAACCTGGAAAATGCATTGATCCGTATCAAAAACGGCACCTATGGCATCTGCTCCGTCACGGGCAAGTTGATCCCCAAGGAACGCCTCATCGCTGTGCCGCATACGACACAGTCGATCGAAGCGAAAATGATGCAGCAGGACTAGAGCCGATCCCTTTCTCCATCCGGCGTTGCCGGATGGAGTGTTTCCCTTTTTACCCGGAATTTTTACCGTATCTTTATCAACGCTGATTACCCGTGGACTTTTTACAAAATCATATCGAGGCCCTCATCTTTTGCACGCCCACGCCCATCAAAACGGCTGACATCAAGGCGTGTCTTTCCGAAATGTTCAATGCAGACGTTCCGGAAGAAGACATTCAGGGCGCCATTCAGCGACTGGACGAAAAATTTCAGGGCGAAGAATTTTCTTTTCAGCTCTTCAAATCGTCTGGCGGCTATCAATTCCTGACCAAGCCAGCCTATCAGGCCAGCATCGGCATTATGCTGAAACAGCAATCGAAGAAGCGGTTGTCTACGTCGGCGATGGAAACGCTTTCCATCATTGCCTACAAACAGCCCATCTCGAAAACCGAAATTGAAAATATACGCGGCGTAAATTGTGACTATGCCGTGCAAAAATTGCTCGACAAGAGCTTGATCGAGATCACCGGTAAGGCTGACACTATTGGGCGTCCGATGTTGTATGGCACCACGCCCAAGTTCATGGAGTACTTTGGAATTAATGATCTCGCGGAATTGCCAATCCCGAAAGATTTCGTGGCAGAAGTAAACACGATTGGCGAAAATCCCGAGACCGAAACCACAACTACCCCAGACCCCGAACCCGATGCCCAGATCTGATTCCTCAAGTTCATCACGCGGCCGCAAAGGCCCCTCATCCAAAAGCACAGGGGGAAGATCCGCCGGCCGTTCAGGTGACAAACCCTTTAAGAAACCCGCTGGAAAATCGTTCCGGAAAGATTCCGATGGAGGTTCTTTTGCTGCCAAACGCAGTGCGAAACCCTTCGGCAAAGACCGCGATGACAAACCCGCTTTCAAAAAGAAAACTTTCGGTGCCGAAAGCGGCGCCAAAAGACCTTACAAGAAATTCGATAGCGACGACAAACCCGCTTTCAAAAAGAAAACGTTCGGTGCCGAAGGCGGTGCCAAAAGACCTTATAAGAAATTCGATAGCGACGACAAGCCGTCCTTCGGAAAACGAACCTCCGCTTCATCGCGCGGCGAGCGCCCTTTCAAAAAGGCAGGAGGCGAAGACAAGCCTTTCGGCGATCGGAGACGCTCGTCCTCTACAGGTCCTCGCGAAGAGAGACCCTACAAGAAATTTAGCAGCGAAGACAAGCCTTTCGGTGATAGAAGACGTTCGTCTTCCTCCGGACCCCGCGAAGAAAGACCTTACAAAAAATCCAGCAGCGACGACAAGCCCTTTGACGACAGGAGACGTTCTTCTGCTCCTCGCGAGGAAAGACCCTACAAAAAAAGATCGGATGCCGGCGACAAACCTTCGTTCCGCGACAAGGGAACTTCGCGTGGTGAAAGACCTTTTAAAAAGGCCGACGATGCTGAAGATCGTTCTGCAAGAAAATTCGATAGCGGCAATTTTGGCAAGCCTTACAAAAAAGCCTATCCGAAAAAAGACGACGAAAACGAGAAGCCCGTTCGACGCGAAAGAAGCGCTCCTTCCGAAAGAAGTGCGCCGCTGGAAAGCCGTAGTGACAGACCGGTAGAGAAATTCGACAAGGCCAAGATCGTTCGCCGCAAGCCGTCGGATAGCGCCAGCGCCGCCCCTTCCAAAGGCAACGAAGCCGAGGCACCGGCACAAACTGGAAAGATCCGTCTCAACAAATATATCGCGAACAGTGGTGTCTGCTCGCGCCGTGAGGCCGACGAACTCATCACCATGGGGTTGATCTCGGTGAATGGCAAGACCGTCACCGAGCTGGGCTATAAAGTAAACCCCGGCGACGAAGTGCGTCACGAAAACAAAGTGCTGCGCGCGGAGAAACCGGTTTACATTTTGATGAATAAACCCAAAGGGTTTCTCACCACCACTTCCGACCCGCAGGAACGCAACACGGTGATGCACATCATCGGCAACCACGTGAAAGAACGCGTCTATCCCGTCGGTCGCCTGGACCGCAACACGACCGGTCTCTTGTTGCTCACCAACGACGGTGACCTGGCCGACAAGCTCATGCACCCGTCCTACAATGTGAAGAAGATCTACAAAGTGGAGCTCGACCGCCCCATCACCAAAGGCGATGCGCAGACCATTCTCGAAGGCGTGAAGCTGGAAGAAGGCCGCGCCGTGGTAGATGATATCGCCATCGTTTCGGAAGATCGCAAAACCGTGGGCCTCGAAATTCACATCGGCTGGAACCGCGTGGTGCGCCGCATCTTTGAATCGTTGGAGTATCAGGTGGTGAAACTGGATCGCTCGGTGTATGCGGGGCTGAACAAGAAGGACCTCGGCCGCGGCGAATGGCGATTCCTGACGAAGGAAGAACTGATCCTCCTAAAGCACTATAAATAGGCTCTAGGCGTTCTCCAGCACAATTCTAAACGTACTTCCCTTTCCCAACTCGGAGTCGACCAGCACGATGCCTTTGATCTTGCGCAGGGCCTCCTGCACGATGTACAGGCCCAGGCCGGTGCCCTCCGTGTCGGATGAGGCGCGGTAGAACATGTCGAAGATCTTCGAGATATTTTCTTTTGCAATACCCCTGCCGTTGTCCTCCACGGCAATCTCCACCACTTGTTTGACACGCTTGAACGTTACCCGGATAAAGGGATTGGGCTGGTCCAGGTTGTGATACTTCACGGCGTTGGCCATGAGGTTGTTCAGGATGATCTTCATCTGGTTGTAGTCGCTCTTGAACAGGTGGCTGTCTTCGTTGTTGTAGTCGAGGGAAATCGCAGAGGCGCCTTTGTTAAAGCGGATGTCGTTGATGGTGTCGTCCAGCAGTTTGGTGAGGTCAAGCTCCTCCACTTTCAGGTCGATCTTTTTGCTACGCGACAAACTGAGAATATCGCCCATGACAAGGTCGAGACGTTTGATGCGCTCTTCGATCATGTTCATGAAGGTGCGCGCCTTTTCTTCCTCGAGTTCTATTTTTCCCAGATAGGTGAGCCCGAGAATGGATGCGATGGGAGTGCGCAGATCGTGAGAGGTGCTGGACAGGAAGCTGTCGAGTTCTTTGTTTTCGCGGTTCAGATTTTCGCGTTCGTCTTCCAGGAACCACATCACCATGCTCATGCCCATGAGACAGATCAGCAATAAATCGACGGCCCCAAACAAATCGAGAGCGTTTACTTTTATGCCCAGTACATTGAACAATTTGATGGTAAAATAATACAGTTGGTAGGCGCTGAAACTGATCAGCGAACCCGACAGCAATTGCTGGCCAAATCCCTTCGAAAATTTCTTGTTGGTCCACACCACCATGCCGGCCATGAGAAAGCCGATGCCCGTGATGATGGCGCGACTGCCGAAGCTCAACAAATAATAAGAAAACGGTCCCGACTGGCTAAAGGCCACCACGGAGAAGAAGGCCAGAATAGAAGAAGCAGCCAAAATCATATTGAATCTCCGGCGGGGGAAGGCGCGCTCATAGACCAGTTCGTAGGTGCCCCGCAAAATGAGGATGATCTGGAGAAAACACGACAACTGTGCCACCACACTGACCGCCTTCCGGAGCAGCGAGCCGGTGGGATCCAGGAAAACCGAAAGCACGCCCGAGCTGCCCACGTAGATGGTGAATGCCATCCAACTGAGGGCCCATGTGAAAAGGAACCGGCGACGCGCCAGCTTGCCAAAATGTCTGAAAATAAAGTAAAAGATCAGGCCTAGAATCACTTCGGCCAGATAGATGTAGAGCAAACGGGTATGGTCTTCGGAGAGGTTAAGCGAACCCATTCAGTACGTTTTGATTAAGCCCCCACGGAAGGAGACCGGTTTCTATGCTAAATTACTAAAAATGACACGTGTGCGGGCAAAAAAGAAAAAGCCTCCGAGGGGGAGGCTTATCTTTTGCGTGGTGATGGAGGGAATTGAACCCCCGACACAAGGATTTTCAGTCCTTTGCTCTACCAACTGAGCTACATCACCTAAAAATGAGGCACAAAAGTATGTAATTTTAGTTTCCATCCAAAAAAGGATCAGGTTTTATTAAGTACTGCTTTCCTTTTAAGATTTAAGAGTTTAAATCGGAATATGATTCAGCAGATCGCATTTATCATCGTTTTGGGGGCCGCTGGCTATTTTATCCGGAAACGCTTTTTGTTTATCTGGGCCAATATTAAGCTTGGAAAATCCAAGGAGATCAAGGATCGTGGCGCCGACCGGATGCGAAACATGCTGTTGGTGGCTTTTGGCCAAAAGAAGATGTTCAAGCGGTTCATTCCCGCTTTTTTGCATTTTTTTATCTACATCGGCTTCCTCATCATCAACCTGGAGGTCCTGGAATTTATCATCGATGGGATGGCCGGTACACACCGGATTTTTGCCCCTTATCTGGGTGCTCTTTACCCATTCCTGATGAATCTCTTTGAGTTCCTGGCCGTGGCGGTTCTGGTGGCCTGCGCCATCATGCTGATCCGGAGAAATGTTATCCGCGTGAGGCGCTTTTGGTCGGCCGAAATGACGGCATGGCCCCGTTTGGACGCCAACCTCATCCTGATCACCGAAATTGTTTTGATGACGGCCATTCTCACCATGAATGCGACCGACCAGGTGCTGCAAACAAAAATGCCCGAGCACTATGCCGCCACCGGCAAATTATTCTTTAGCGCCAACCTCATTCCGCTTTTCCAGCATCTGGATGTTGTGCCCCTGGTGATCATCGAGCGTGTGGCCTGGTGGTTTCACATCCTGGGGATCCTCGGGTTTGCCATCTACATCACCTACTCCAAGCACCTTCACATTTTCCTGGCATTCCCCAACACGTACTTCGCCAACCTTGAACCCAAGGGCCAGATCATCAACATGCCCGTGGTGACAAACGAAGTGAAATCGATGCTGGGTCTTACCGACGCCGCGGCCACCACCGGACCTCCGGCCGAACCCGGACGCTTCGGCGCAAAGGATGTGAACGACCTGACCTGGAATAATCTGCTGGCCGCCTACAGCTGCACAGAATGCGGACGGTGTACATCGGAATGCCCGGCCAACCTTACCGGCAAAAAACTATCACCCCGCAAGATCATGATGGACACCCGCGACCGCATGGAAGAAGTGGGCAAGAGCCTCAGCACCGGCGGGGCCGGGCTAGGCGATGGCAAAACGTTATTGAATGACTACATCACCAAAGAGGAGATCAACGCCTGCACCAGCTGCAATGCCTGTGTGGAGGCCTGCCCGGTGATGATCAATCCCCTTGAAATTATCCTGGAGTTAAAACGCTACGTGGCCATGGAAGAATCGGGATCACCCGCTTCGTGGAACTCCATGTTCCAGAATATCGAGACCAATTTTGCGCCCTGGAAATTTTCGCCGGCCGATCGCTTCAATTGGGTCAATGAACTAAAGAACAAGTAAAGAAAACAAGGCATGTCAGACGTAACGTTTTCCGTACCCACCATGGCCGAGCTGGCGGCCAAAGGAGAATCGCCCGAAGTACTTTTCTGGGTGGGATGCGCCGGCTCTTTCGACGACCGCTACAAGCGCGTGACCAAGGCTTTTGTAAAGATCCTGCATGCCGTCAACATCAAGTTTGCTGTGTTGGGCACGGAAGAGACGTGCACGGGCGATCCGGCACGCCGCGCGGGCAACGAATTTCTTTTCCAGATGCAGGCCATGAACAATATCCAGGTGCTGAATGGCTATGGCATAAAAAAGGTGGTGACCGCGTGTCCGCATTGCTTCAACACGATAAAGAACGAATATCCGGAATTGGGTGGGACCTATGAGGTCATCCATCACTCCACTTTTCTTCAAAATTTAATTTCCGAAGGGAAGATCAAGCTGAAGGAAGGCGGCTCGTTCAAGGGAAGAAAGATCACGTATCACGATTCCTGCTACCTGGGCCGCGCCAACAATGTTTATGAAGCGCCCCGCGCCGTGTTGGAAGCGCTGGATGCCGACCTGGTGGAAATGAAACGCTGCCGCACGACCGGCCTTTGCTGTGGTGCGGGCGGCGGGCAAATGTTCAAGGAGCCCGAAAAAGGCAACAAAGACATCAACGTGGCACGCACAGAAGAAGCCCTGTCGACGGGTGCCGCAACGATTGCCGTGGCCTGTCCGTTTTGCATGACCATGATGAGCGACGGAGTCAAAAATAAAGAGCGCGAGGCCGATGTTCAGGTGAAGGATCTCGCCGAACTTATTGCCGAGGCGCAAGGTTTATCCTGAAAACGAAGTAGCCATGTTTGTACCTTTCGAATCCCTGGCCGACCACAGCCGCTTGTGGATCTACCAATCCAATAAAAAATTAAGCGCCGGCGAAATCGATATACTTTCCGACGCCTTGCGCGCGTTTACAGAGCAATGGACCGTGCACGGTCAACCCATGAAAGCTTCCTTCCACATTGCTCACAACCGGTTTGTCATGCTGGCTGCCGACGAAGGATACAACGCCGCGAGTGGCTGTTCCATCGACGGTTCGGTGCGCACGCTAAAAGCATTGGGCCAGGAATTGAATGCCGACTTTTTCGACCGCACCCAGGTAGCCTTTCAATTGAACGACGAGGTGGTGGCGCTCCCAATGGCTGAATTAAAAAGTAAATATGAAGCAGGTTTGTGGACCGCGAAGACACCCGTCTTCAACACGCTGGTAGACACAAAAGGCAACCTGGCAGCACAATGGCTCACCCCAGCCGGGGCAACCTGGTTGAAACGCTATTTACCAAAAGAAACCATATCGGGCTAAGCCGGATATTTTGTAGTTTTATTGCATATTTTAGAGACTGTTATGAGGTTAAGATTTTTACTATGGATCGTCCCCATTTTTCTGGTAGCCTGCAGCGCCGAGAAGAAAGCGCAAAAAGCGTTTAAGCTAGGCAAGTACCAAAACACGATAGATATTTATAAAAAAATCCAGGCCAAGAACCCCAACGCAGGCAAGCCTAATTATTTCTTAGCCGAATCGTATCGTCTCTCCAACCGCGTCAAAGAGTCTGAAGCCTATTACGCAAAAGCCGGCGGCAAAGGAATCGACAAAGACACCGTACAATACTATTATGCTGAAGCGCTGAAAGCCAATGGCAAATATGCCGAGGCCAAAGAGGTGATGAACAAACTCGCCGCCAACGCGGAAACCCCGGCAATGAAAGACCGGGCAAAAGCAGGAGCGGATGGCATCGCGTATATCGAAAACCTGGAGACCAAGAAAAATTACTATAAGATCAAGAACCTGGAGCTGATCAACACGCCTTCCAGCGAGTACTCGCCCGTGTTCCTGAACAATGAATTGTATTTTACTTCCTCCCGCGGCAAGGATCGCATCTATGAGGCCACGGGTACACCCTTCACCGATATCTACAAAGTAGCCAGCCGGGGTGCCAATGTGGATGTCGCGACCGTTGCACCGCTTCCGGCCGGTATCAACTCCGAAAGCATCAACGACGGTTGCATCACCTTCTCGCCCGATGGCAAGACCATGGTTTTCGCCAAGGGCAACAACGGTAAACGGAAGGGCGCGGAAGACGTGGACTTGTACATCTCCCGTTTCAGAAATAACGTGTGGACCGAACCCGTTATGATCAACGTCAATATTGCAAATGCCTGGGATTCGTCACCCGCGTTTAGTCCCGATGGACGCACCCTCTATTTTGCGTCTAACCGGAAAGGTGGCTATGGAGGAGACGATATTTATTCTGCCCAAATGGATTCGCGTGGACGTTTTTCGAAGGCCCGTAACCTCGGTCCCGAGATCAACACCCCTGGCAACGAACTCTTCCCCTACATGGCGGAAGATATGAAACTCTATTTTTCATCCGATGGACACCCGGGATATGGTGGCCTCGACATCTTTGTGGTGAAGCGGGTGAATGGAAAAAATTCCATCGAAAACCTTGGCCAGCCCATCAACAGCACGGGTGATGATTTTGGCATGTTCCTATTCCGACCCGACCGTGGTTTCATGACGTCCAACCGCGAAGGCGGCAAAGGCGATGACGATATCTATACGTTCGTCAATGAAGATCCCAACCTGAAAGTGGTGAACTACTATTTGCAGGGTATTACCTATGGCAAGGACAAAGAGGAGAAGGTTCAAATACTGCCCAACACAAAAGTAACGGTCCTCGACGGCAAGGGTGAAGTGATGCAGGACTTTGTGACCGGTAACGACGGCAAATTCTTGTTCCGGGTATACGAAAACGAAGACTATACACTGACCGGCACCACCGATGGATACCTCATGAAACGTCAGACCTATACAACCCGTGGCCGATCGGTAGATCCTTTGTCCTTAAAAGAATTGCTGACCACTATCACCTTCGATACAACCCTGGTGCTGGATAAAACTGAAACCGGCAGATCCTTCGTACTCGACAACATCTACTACAATTTCGACCGAGCCGAAATTCGCCCGGACGCCGCTGTGGAATTGGATAAGCTTGTACAGTTGCTGATCGACAACCCGGAGATCAAGATCGAATTGGGTTCGCACACCGACAGTGTGGATATCGAATCCTACAACCTAGATCTCTCGCAACGCCGCGCAAATTCGGCCGTCACGTATATCATTCAACATGGCATTGCCCCCGACCGTCTCGTGGCGAGGGGTTATGGTGAATCCAAACCCATTGCCCGCAACACCAACCCCGATGGCACGGACAATCCAGTAGGCCGCCAAAAGAACCGGAGAACCGAATTCAAGATCCTGGAAATAAGAGCTGTTCCAAAAACGCTCGAAACCGACGACTCCTTCGACGAGGACAAGTACTTTAAAACCGATGGCAATTAGGGCCTGGTGAAAGCCAGGCAAAAAGGTTGACCTAAGTTTTCTTGGGGCTTGCTACGTTTTTAACGGAGTCTGATTATGCCAAGCATACCCACAATAACGGCATTGGCTTGCGTAAGGTGTTCTCGCCAACCTATTGCACTTCGCACATCGATTGAAGAATATCTCATTCTTGTGCTCCGTCATAATCCGTTCTAAAGCATCTCGCTTTACCGTTTCGAATCCAACAAATTGATAGCTAATGATTTTTTTCTCATCGTCTGTCAAAAAACGGTGAGCGAAATACCGGTATACATAATCTTTAGTCTCTTGATCCATGTGCATCGAGATTATATTCCTTATTCTATTATTACTTCCTGAGAAGTCTGCCCGTATCGTACGCGCTAGGACAAAAAGTAGCCCTTTGGATGGGGTGACATTCCCGACAGTCACTAGTAATTCCATTACTATGCAAACAAAAAGAGACCGCCACAAGGCAGTCTCTTTTCATTTTATGCTAGTGGAGAAAGCGCTTACGCCGCCTTCTTCTCCGACTTCTTCATATTTTCCATCTTGATCTCTTTGTAGCGAACGATCTGGATGGCGCCGACTTTGTGCAATAGTTTGATCACAATGTAGGTCGGGTCGATCTCGTGCCAGCGGATGCCGCCGAAGTTTGCACGTGAGCCGTTCTTGTGGTGATTGTTGTGATAGCTTTCGCCCATCATCAGGAAATCTACCGGGAGGAAGTTGCGTGAGGTGTCGCCTACTTCAAAGTTTCTGTAGCCGTATTTGTGTGCAAACCAGTTGATGATGGCACCATGAACAGGGCTCATCAGGAATTGGATGGGCAACAGGAGCCACAGCCACCAATGGTTGGCATACACTGCATATACGCTGATATAGATAGCAGCCCAGAAAATTCTGGATGGCCATGAGCGCGCAAATTTGTCGAACGCTTCCCAAGTGGGCACGCCTTCGGTGAAACGTTTCTCGGGAACCAGCTTGCGGTTAGCGATGTCGGAATAGATGGTCTTTGTTTTCCACATCATGTTCCAGATGGTCTCGTCGTATTTGGGGGAGTGCGGGTCGTCTTCGGTGTCGGCAAAGGCGTGGTGCATCCGGTGCATCACTCCATAGCCGTAGGCGCTAAGGTAGTTGGCTCCCTGGAAGATCCACGTGAGCACAAACGTTACCTTTTCGGCAAACGGGCTCATGGTAAAGGCTTTGTGGGCGGCGTAGCGGTGCAGGAAAAATGTTTGAAAGAACAGGGACAGATACCAGTGCGCTATAAAGAAGATCAAAATGACGGTCATGAAAATGTTTTATAGGTTTAAAAGTTTTTTACAAAAGTCCGCAAAACCACGGGGGCTTTTACTGCTAGACAAAGTCGAATCCGTTTTGTGACAGATTTGAAGAAAATTATTAGGATTTTTTTGAGGCGGCGTCAGAAACGTCCTTTTTGAGCTCCTGGACGAGCTCCGCGGCATTTCCAAAATCACAAGCCTTGCGAAAAGTCTCTAACAAGGTGGATTTATCGGGAAGATCGAAGTTCAGTTTAGCCGTTTCCTCGCTTAGCTTTTTCTTGGCCCGGCAAAAGAGTTGGCGGCAGTGATCTTTTTTCTTGTCGAAAGTGTCCTGGAGGGCTTCATAGTCGAAGTCGAATACCTCCTTCAATAAGTAAACAGCCCGTTCCAGCGGCTCCAATTTGGCGTGCAGGATTTTCATGGCCTTGGCCAGTTCGGCATCCAGATCAAGGTGGGCAAAGCTGGTTTCCTTGAAGCGTCCTATGATTTCGGCGATGGTGTGCTGGTTTAGCAACTCTTCCTTTTTGTGCCGCAGGGTGTTGATATGATTGAGGCAGTTGTTGCGCACGGCGCGGATGAGATAGGCCCGGGTATCCTCCACTTTCTTGGGGCCCAAACTCAGCCATTTCAGGAAGGTTTCCTGCACAATATCTTCCGCATCGGCCTTGCAGCGTACAATGTTGTAGGCAATGGCATGCAACATCGGTTGGTAGAGTGTTATGGCTTGGTCTCGACTCATAAAAATGGTAGTAAAGATACGACGATATGGGGGATAACACACCATGCATTTAGTGCTTTTCGACGGGATAATTCGTTACCATACAGTTGTTTGCCCCGCAAGATTAACACACTTGGGCGAACCATACCGCCGAAAAACATTACCTTTGCGGCGTGTAAGGATCATTTGATTTTTTAGCGCACTAGTTTTCGCCTTTTTTGGTTACAAGCGATATGACAGAATCAACCGTAAAACCCGAAGTCCGGAGCAAACCCATTATCGTGCAGGAGATTGCTTTTGCAGCGATGCATTTGCTTCCCCTCGGAGCCCTGTATACGGGCGCTACCAAATTCGATTGGATCGTTTGTGCTGTCCTTTATTTTGCCCGCATGTTCTGGGTCACCGGTGGATACCACCGCTATTTCGCCCACAAATCCTATAAAACTTCCCGTTGGTTTCAATTCGTGATCGCATTCATGTCGCAGACCACGGCGCAGAAGGGCGCGCTCTGGTGGGCAGCCCATCACCGCCACCACCATCGCCACAGCGACACGCCGGCCGATCCGCACTCGATGAAGATCTATGGCTTCTGGTATTCGCATATCGGCTGGATCGTGGGACCCGACTTTAAGGAAACCGACTACAAGGTGATTGGCGACTACGCTAAATATCCCGAGCTGGTTTGGCTCAACAAGCACTACCTCGTGCCGCCCACCATCCTCGCGTTGGTGGTGATGGCTCTCGGAGGCATTGTGAATGGCGGAAGCATCCTGGCCATGTTCACCACGGCCGGGTTCTCTTCGCTGTTTGTCGGTTTCTTCCTGAGCACCGTCATCCTGTACCATGCCACGTTCTCGATCAACTCGGTCATGCACAAGTTTGGAACGCAGCGCTACGAATCGAACGACGAGTCGCGCAACAGCGTATGGCTGGCGTTGCTCACCATGGGTGAAGGCTGGCACAACAATCACCATTATTATGAAACAGCCGCCCGCCAGGGATTTTTTTGGTGGGAGATAGACATCACCTATTACATCCTACGGGGCTTTGCCGCCGTGGGGTTGATCTGGGATTTGAAGGAAGTTCCGAAGCATATCAAACTTTCCAAGAACAAGCAGGAAGCTGCTGCACTACGGAAAGCCTATGAGGCGGAAAAGATCAATGCAGCATAAGGGCACGGCCTGAAAAATCAGGCCGTGCTTTTTTAATACTTATACCGTGTACTAAACCGCAGACCGACGCGTAGTCAGAATACCGATTGGAGTCATTCCTCGTATTCTTAAAAAAATAAATTTTCATATCGTAAAAACATCTCAATTGACTTTCCAGGATTTTAAATTTGACGAGAAGCTGTTGGAGGGATTGTCCTCCATGGGTTTCAACAACCCGACGCCTATTCAAGAGCAGGCCATTCCCAGCATTCTCGAAGGACACGACCTTATCGCCTGTGCCCAAACCGGCACGGGGAAAACGGCAGCTTACTTGCTGCCCATCTTGAACAATATCATCCACGCAGAAACACGGCACCTCAACACGCTGGTCATCGCTCCAACGCGCGAGCTGGCGCAACAGATCGACCAGCAGATTGAAGGCTTTGGCTATTTTATCGGTGTGAGCTCCATCTCTGTTTACGGTGGTGGCGACGGCGCTACCTGGGACCAGCAACGCCGGGCCCTGGAGCAAGGAGCCGACATCATCATTGCTACGCCCGGCCGGCTCATCGCCTTGCTGGCAACAGGAAAAATTGTGCTCGATCATTTGGAGCACCTGGTCTTGGATGAGGCCGACCGCATGCTGGACATGGGTTTCTTTGACGACATCGTGAAGATCATCAACTATCTTCCTAAAGACCGGCAAACCATTTTGTTCTCGGCCACCATGCCGCCGAAGATCCGGACGCTGGCCACCAAGATCCTCAATCAACCCAAAGAAATAAACATCGCCATTGCCAAACCGGCAGCGGGCATTCTGCAGCAGGCCTACGTCGTATACGACGCACAAAAGGCAGCCTTGATCAAGCATGTGCTAAAGAGCAATACGTGGAACAGTGTCATTCTTTTTGCCTCCACGAAGGAGACTGTGAAGAAACTGGACATCGCTTTCCAACGGGCGGGACTCCCCGCACGGGCTTTTCACTCCGACCTTGATCAAACCGAGCGTGAACAAATTTTGCGAGCGTTCAAGAACAAGCAGATCAACATGCTGATCGGTACGGATGTTTTGTCGAGAGGGATTGATGTGGAGGGCATCAGCATGGTGATCAACTATGATGTGCCGCCCGATCCGGAAGATTATGTACACCGCGTGGGTCGCACGGCCCGTGCTGAGACGACGGGTACGGCCATTACTTTTATCAACGAGAGAGATCAGGGCAAATTCTATAGCATCGAAAACCTCATTGGCGACACCATTCCCAAATTACCATTGCCCGAATCTATCGGTGCCGGCCCGGCTTACGAGCCACGCGCAAAGCGCAACGGCAACGGGCGAGATGGCGGCGGACGAGATGGCGGTAGTGGTTTCAAGAAGAGAAGAAATTTCCGCAAGGGCCCGCCGCGGAAAAAATAATCTACTTTTTATTCAGCACGGTGATCACCTCGTTGAGCTTTAGCAAAGCCTCAACGGGACTTACCGTATTGATGTCTACTTTTCCCAGCAATTCCTGGATTTCGGTGAACCGCGGATCGGAGGCGAACAAGCTCATCTGTGGTGTGGGCTTTGGCATTTCCTGGATCTTTTTCCGCTGTTCATTCTTGTGTTTATCCTTCTCCAAAAAATGAAGGATCTCATTGGCGCGCAACACCACTTTGTTGGGCATGCCGGCCAATTGCGCCACGTGAATCCCAAAGCTGTGTTCGCTGCCGCCTTCTTTCAGCTTGCGCATAAAGATGATGCGGTCGCCAACTTCCTTCACCGACACGTTGAAGTTTCTCACGCGCACCAGATCCTCTGCCAGTTGGTTCAACTCGTGATAGTGCGTGGCGAACAAGGTCTTCGGTCTGCAATCTTTGTGGTTGTGCAGATATTCCACGATGGCCCATGCAATGGACACGCCGTCGTAGGTGCTCGTGCCGCGGCCGATCTCGTCCATGAGAATGAGGCTTCGATCGCTGAGGTTGTTCAGGATGCTGGCCGTTTCGGTCATCTCCACCATGAATGTGGACTCGCCTCGCGAAAGATTGTCGGAGGCACCCACGCGGGTAAACACTTTGTCGACAATGCCTACTTCCGCCGCCTGGGCGGGCACGAAGCTTCCCATCTGAGCCATCAACACGATGAGCGCGGTTTGTCTTAGCAAGGCCGACTTACCGGCCATGTTGGGACCCGTGATGATGAGCAATTGTTCTTTGTCGCTGTCCAATAAAATATCGTTGGGCACGTAGGACTCTCCCACTGGCAGTTGTTTTTCAATAACCGGGTGTCTTCCTGCCGTGATGTTGAGCACGAGCGATTCGTTGATCTCCGGTTTCACGTAGCGGTTTGCCTTTGCGGTGAGCGCAAAGGACAACAGGCAATCCAACTGCGCCAGTACACGCGCATCTTGTTGAATTTTCGGGATAAAATCCATCGCGCTTTGGATCAGGGCGGTGAAGATGCGTTGCTCGATCACGCCGAGTTTGTCTTCCGCATGCAGGATCTTTTCTTCGTATACCTTCAACTCCTCGGTGATGTAGCGCTCGGCATTCACCAGGGTTTGTTTGCGGATCCAGTCGTTGGGAACTTTGTCTTTGTTGGCGTTGCTCACCTCTAGGTAATAGCCAAACACTTTGTTGTAGGAGATCTTCAGCGAGTTGATGCCGGTTCGTTCCACTTCCCGCTTCTGAATTTGAAGCAGATAATCTTTCCCCGAGAAAGCGATCTTTTGCAACTCATCCAATTCCGCATCGATGCCCTCCTTGATGAGGCCGCCCTGGTGAATGTTCAAGGGCGCATCTTCGCGCAGTTCGCGTTCAATTTTATCGAGCAGAATTTCGCAAGGATCAAGTTGGTCGCCCAGTTTTTTTAACACGGGAGATTCTTGTTTTTCCAAGGCCTGTTTGACGGGCTGAATACAGCGGAGTGAGCGCTTGAGCTGCAGCATCTCGCGCGGGTTGATGCGATTCACGGCCACCTTGGAGATGAGGCGCTCCAGGTCAAAGATCTGTTTGAGCGGTTCGGTCAAGCCATCGGCCAGGGTGGTGTCGTTGAAAAATTTTTCCACCACGGCAAGGCGCTCGTCGATGGCGGCTTTTTCTTTTAGGGGAAGGATCATCCACTTCCTCAACTGGCGCGAGCCCATGGGGGTGAGGGTGCGATCGAGTATGTCGATCAGGGGAACGCCGCCTTCCTGTTGGGCGTGCACGATCTCCAGATTTCGAATGGTGAATTTGTCCAGCCATACAAACTTGTCTTCGTCGATGCGCGAGATCGAAGAAATGTGCGACGTGTCTTTGTGTTCGGTGTCTTCGAGGTAGTGGAGAATGGCGCCGGCGGCGATCACGGCTTCGCCCATGCCTTCGATGCCAAAACCTTTTATGGAAGTGGTCTTGAATTGATGGGTCAGTTTTTCATACGCAAAATCAAATGCGTATACCCATTCGTCCAGAGCATAGACACTGTATTCGTCGCGGAAAAGATTTTCGAAATGTGCTTTGGACGATTTGCTGTAGATGATCTCCGAAGGAGCAAATCCCTGGATGAGTTTCAGCACATAATTCTCACTTCCCTGTGCAGCATAAAACTCGCCGGTGGAAACATCGAGGAAAGCAACGCCACAACTGTCTTTGGTCTTGAAGAGGGAGGCCAGGAAGTTGTTTTGTTTCCGGTCCAGCACATTATCGTTGAATGAGAGCCCCGGTGTGACCAACTCGGTAACGCCGCGCTTCACGATGCCCTTCACCGAACGTGGGTCCTCCAATTGGTCGCAGATGGCCACGCGATGACCCGCTCGCACCAGCTTGGGCAGATACGTGTCGAGGGAGTGATGGGGGAACCCAGCCAGTTCGGTTTCAGAGGCCGAGCCGTTACCGCGTTTGGTGAGCACGATGTCCAACACTTTGCTGGCGGCCACGGCATCCTGACCAAAGGTCTCATAGAAGTCGCCCACCCTGAACAGCAAAAGCGCACCGGGGTGTTTCGCCTTTATGGCGTTGTATTGCTTCATCAACGGGGTTTCTACGGGACTTGTGGTTGTGGCCATAAGGCGCAATTTATAAGGCTGAAGTCATAATTTGGAATTTTTGACGCGTGAGTTTCAGGTTTTAATGGCGGTTTTTCTTCTTATCCGACGTAGGGGGTCTGAAGGTCGGGTGTTAATTTCGCGCCATGAAAAAACTATCGCTGGACGAGTTGGGACGAATGTCGGTGGACGAGTTCAAGGAATCGCAGAAAATTCCCGTTTGCCTCGTGCTGGACAATCTCCGCAGCCTCCACAACGTGGGCTCCGCCTTCCGCACCGCCGACGCTTTCCGGATTGAAAAGATCTACCTGACCGGCATTACCGGCACCCCGCCCCATCGCGAAATCCAAAAGACGGCTCTGGGGGCCACCGAATCCGTGGCCTGGGAGCACGTGGAACATACCGCCGAACTCCTCAAAAAACTGAAGACGGAGGGGTATACCGTCATCATCGTGGAGCAAACCACGGCCAGCATTCCGCTGCACACCTTCCAGCCCAATTCAAACCAAAAATATTGCCTCGTCTTTGGTAACGAAGTGAACGGCGTATCCGAAGAAGCCGTGGCCGAAGCCGACCTGGCCCTGGAAATCCCGCAAGCCGGCACGAAACACTCGTTGAATGTCTCGGTTTGCCTGGGCATCGTGGTGTGGGACCTCTATAAAAAACTGAATGGCTGACCCCCGCTGGCCCCAGCCCTTTTGAAATTATTTCGCAACTTTGCCCTTCACTTCGTAACCGAAAAGAACGTGTCCGATCGCTATACCCAACGCGGTGTTTCCGCCTCTAAAGAAGATGTTCACCAGGCCATCAGCAAGCTCGACAAAGGCCTGTTCCCAAAAGCGTTCTGCAAGATCGTTCCCGACTACCTGGGCAACGACGACACGTTCTGCACCGTGATGCACGCCGACGGCGCGGGCACCAAATCCTCTTTGGCGTATTTGTATTGGAAGGAAACCGGCGACCTCTCCGTCTGGAAAGGCATTGCGCAGGATGCCATCATCATGAACATCGATGATCTGCTTTGTGTGGGCGCCACGGAAAATATTTTGCTGTCGTCCACCATCGGCCGCAATAAAAATTTTATTCCCGGCGAAGTGATCTCCGCCATCATCAACGGCACGGAAGAAGTGTTGGAGATGCTGCGCCAACATGGGTTGGGCATCACCAGCACCGGTGGCGAAACAGCCGACCTAGGTGACCTGGTGCGCACCATCGTCGTGGACAGCACGGTGGTGAGCCGCATGAAACGCGGCGCCGTCATCGACAACAGCCGCATTGCCGCGGGTGATGTGATCGTTGGCTTGTGCTCGTACGGTCAGGCTTCCTATGAAGATGCTTACAACGGGGGTATGGGAAGTAACGGGCTCACCTCGGCCCGTCATGATGTCTTTCATAAAGACTATGCTGCTGCATATCCCGAATCCTATGACAAAACCGTGCCTCCCGATCTCGTGTACACCGGCCGTTATAAAGTTACCGACACGGTCAAAGATGCGCCGGTGAATGTAGGCAAGCTCGTCCTGTCACCCACACGCACCTATGCGCCCATCATCATTGAGGTTTTAAAACATCTTCGCTCTCAAGTGCACGGCATGGTGCATTGCAGTGGGGGAGCACAAACTAAAGTATTGCACTTCATCGATGCTTTGCATGTGATAAAAGATAATCTCTTCGATGTGCCTCCGCTTTTCAGAATTATCCATGAAGAAAGCGGCACGGCCTACAAGGAAATGTACAAGGTCTTCAATATGGGTCACCGCATGGAACTGTATTTACCGCAACAACACGCGCAGCAGGTGATCGATATTTCGCGCAGCTTCAACGTAGAGGCTAAAGTCATTGGCCGGGTGGAGGCCGCTTCGCAAAAGCAGGTTACGGTGCGCAGCCCTTTCGGGGAATTTGTGTATTAACCCTCATTAACGCCCTTTCTACCCGCTTTTTCCTCCTGAATAATTTCTGGCACTGCATTTGTCTTTCTCTGGTCAAAGGACTGGTTCCTTCGAAAAATAAACCAAGTGCAGTATGAAAACGAAAGCAGCAAAACTTGCCCTCCTCCTGACGGCAGCGTTTTTTATCGGTTTGAATTTAGAATCAGGTGCACAATCGCGTGGACGTGGTAGAGGTCATGACCAGCATCAATCGGGCAACCAACACAACGGAAATCACGACAACGACCGGCATGATGGCCACCATGATAACGGTAGACACGCTAGCTATTACGATCATCGTGGTTCAGCATACCATGCCTATGAACCCAGCTATCGTCGCCTGCCACCCCAACGGGTAGTGGTGTACAGACAACAGGCTCCTCGTTACGTGTACTATCGCGACTATAATGTTTACTATGACTATACGCGCAACGCTTACATTTCTTTTTCCGGTCGCAATTGGGTCATAACGACTACCGTTCCGGTGGGGATGCGATATGTGAATCGTGCGGGGTTGGCCTGTGAGAATGTGGGCTATTACAATGACGACTTCCCGCAATACCTGGATCGCGGATGGTCGTACTAGAAGATATGGTTTTGGTTTAGGTTAAGTGGATTGAATGCGAAAGGCTGCTCCGAAAGGGGCAGCCTTTTTGTTGTTTGAAAGATGATATTCGCAGATCTTCTAACGAAGCAATTCGCGCGAGATCACCATCTTTTGTATTTCCGTAGTGCCTTCATAGATCTGTGTGATCTTGGCGTCGCGCATGAGGCGTTCCACGTGATATTCTTTTACATAGCCATAACCACCGTGGATCTGAACCGCTTCCGTGGTCACTTCCTGTGCGATTTGCGAGGCAAACAATTTGGCCATCGCCGCGGCTTTAACAAAGTCTTTCTTTTGATCCTTGAGCCACGCAGCCTGGTGCACCAGCAGTCGTGCAGCATCGATCTTGGTGGCCATGTCGGCCAGCTTGAACTGGATGGCCTGATGTTCGGAAAGGGTCTTGCCAAAGGCCTTTCGCTCTTTCGAATATTTTACAGCCAATTCATAGGCACCCGCGGCAATGCCCAATGCTTGCGAAGCAATGCCGATGCGGCCGCCGTTCAGGGTGGTCATGGCAAAGCTGAATCCAAACCCGTCGTCGCCAATGCGGTTTGCCTTGGGCACCTTCACATCGGTGAACATAAGTGAGTGCGTATCCGACCCGCGGATACCCATTTTGTCTTCCTTTTTACCGACGACAAAACCGGGCATGCCCTTTTCGACGATGAGGGCGTTGATGCCTTTGTGTTTTTTTGCCGCGTCGGTCTGGGCGATCACAACGTATACGCTGGCGGTACTGCCATTGGTGATCCAGTTCTTCGTTCCGTTCAGCAAGTAATAGTCGCCCTTATCTTCGGCGGTCGTGCGCTGACTGGTTGCATCGGATCCGGCTTCGGGTTCGGAAAGACAAAACGCTCCGATGCCCTGGACGGCAAGCTTCTTCAGGTATTTCTCTTTTTGTTCCTCGCTGCCATATTTCTCCAGCCCCCAGCACACCAGCGAATTGTTCACCGACATGCACACCGATGCCGATGCATCCACTTTCGAGATCTCTTCCATGGCCAGCACATAGGAAATGGAATCCATGCCGCCACCATTGTATTTGGGGTCTACCATCATGCCCAAAAATCCCAGTTCACCCATTTTTTTTATTTGCTCTACCGGGAATTTCTGATGTGTATCGCGTTCGATCACGCCGGGTAACAATTCATTTTGAGCAAAGTCGCGGGCGGCTTGCTGTACGGCAAAATGCTCTTCGGTCAATTGAAAATTCATATGCATTTAGGTTGGCCGTAAGAAACAAAAAAGGCCTGAGGTTTACTCAGGCCTGTAAGAATAAAATATCGTTTCGTGTGCTGTTGCGACGGGGTTACCGGTCGCGCGAGCCGAGGAATAACATCACGTAATAGAACAGCGTCGTCAACGCACCGATGGCGGCAACCACGTAGGTCATGGCGGCCCATTTCAAGGCGTCCTTGGCCATGTCATATTCCTGGTTGTTCACAATGCCACGGGCTTGTACCCAAGCCAACGCACGCTTGCTGGCGTCGAATTCTACGGGCAAGGTGACGAGTGCAAACAAAGCGAAAACGCCGTAACAGGCAATGATCACCAGCAGTGCCGTGCTCCAAGGCATAATGCCACGGAAAGCATACGAGCCGAAGATCATCAGCATGAAGATGACGTTGATCACCTGTGCGCTCACATTCTGGATCGGCACCAGGGCCGAGCGAAGTTGCAGCATGCCATACGCTTTCGCGTGTTGCACGGCGTGACCGCACTCGTGGGCTGCCACTGCGGTTGCGGCGGCATTCCTACCATGGTAAACGGCTTCGCTCAGGTTGACCGTTTTGGTAGCCGGGTTATAGTGATCCGACAACTCGCCTTGAACGCTAACCACCTGCACGTCGGTAATACCGTTGTCGGCCAGCATGAGGCGGGCCACATCGGCGCCCGTCAGGTCGCGGGTGAGATGGATTTGAGAATATTCGCGGAATTTACTTTTCAGCCGGCTGCTCACCATCCAACCGATGGCCATAAAGAAAAGACCGATTATTAAAGCTCCCATTTATCTATAGTTTTTTAGTTGCTCCAAATATATCAAGCTTTGCGCCAAACTCGAATATTATGACAAAACGGCATTTTTTATGCAGAAATGCCATGGCCCGAAGGCGGATCCCACAGCCCGCTCGCCCGCTGAAGCTTCAGCGAAGGAGGGGTTAAAACTTAAACGCCGCCATCACCAAAAAATTCGTTCCGGCCTGCGGAAAGTAATAATTCTCCCGGTACTCGGTTCCACCACCAAGATAGCCCCACGTATACCCATTCGACTGATATTTCTCATTCAAGAAATTATTCAGCAATCCGCTCAACGCGATCTCGCGCATAAACGACGGGTGGATGGTATACGTCAGCCGCAGGTCGTTAACAAAGTAGTCGTTAATGCGCCGGTTTTTATTGGATGTATTGTCCAGATATTGGGCACCCACATATTTTGAAAGCCAGGTGACCTCGACGTTCTTGAAAGGACGGTAGGAAAAACCCGAGCCCACAATCACGTTGGGAGAGAACGCAATGTCTGTGCTTTTATAGCTTCGCTTCACTTCCAGGTATTGATCGAAGTCCTGGCCATAGTCATACAGGACTTCGTTAAAGTTGCGGATCTTGTTGCGGCTCAACGTGACGTTGGCCGTCCACGAAAATTGCTGTGAAATGCGCAGCAACCCTTCCACTTCCACGCCGGTGCGATAGCTTCTGTCCACGTTCGTCCGCAAGGAAGCGCCCACGTCGTTCACCTTACCCGTGAGCACAAGTTGGTTGTGATAGTCCATGAGGTAATAGTTCACATTAAGCGCATAATTCTTTCCCGTGCGGCGATAGCCAACCTCCACGTTGTTCAAGGTTTCATGTTTAGGCACGGTGCCGTTGGGAGCATCCACAAAATCATCGCGCACAGGCTCGCGGTTAGCTACCGCATACGATCCGTAGAGTTGCTGATTGTCGGCCAACGCGTAAGTCAAACCGGCTTTCGGATTGAAGAAGGTGAAATTGGCATCGACATTTATCGGGTTCTGTTTATTCTCTATACCCGAGGTCGTGTAGAGAATTTTGCGAACCTGCAGATCCACATAACCCGAAAGCTTGTTGCTGAATTGATAACTGGTCTTCAGGTAAACATTGCCATCGCGCTTGTCGGCATTGTTAAAGTAATACCGGTATTCGGTAGGAACCGTGGCCACTTGTGCCCAGATGATCTCGCCGTAATGATCGCCTGTATAGCGGTTCCAGGCGCCGCCCAAAATGATATTCCAATTGTCCTTGTCGTAGTTGAGGGAATAGGTCAGCCCATAAAAATCATTGTTCAACCACCGCCTTCTCACCAGATCCGAAGAAGCAATGGTGGAGTCTCCAATCACGACAGGCGACAAACCGTAGGAAGCGAAATCATCGTTGTAGCGATACTCTTCATAGTAGCCTTTGCCCTTGGTGTAGTGCAGCGACACATTGGCCGTGAGCGCATCGTTCACACGCTGGGAGAAATGAAGCTGGTAGTGATTTTGTGTGTAGTCGTCTACTTGATTTTTGTACGTATACGGATTGAAGGTGCGACTATTGGAGTTCAGCAAGTTTTGTGTCTGGGCTTCATTCCAACCTTCGTTGGAGGCCGTGGTCATCATCGCTTCCACATCGTTGTGGAGACGCGATTCCGGCACACCGTACCAAGCCTGATACGTCCTTTCCTTACCACCGAAAACCACCGCTTTCAGCATGGTGCCTTTGTTGTAATAGCCTCCCGAAAAATAATACGATTGCAGATTGCTAGAGGCTCTGTCGATAAAGCCATCCGATTGGATCTTGGACACCCGGGCATCCACCACCCAATGATCGTCCAGCAAACCCGAACCCAATTGAAGCGTGTTGCGCAGCGTCCCAAAAGATCCGGCAGATGTGATGAGACTTGCATAGGGCGCATCGTTGCGCGTATTCGTCTGCAAATTAATGCTCGCCCCAAATGCACCCGCACCATTCGTTGAAGAGCCCACACCGCGCTGCACTTGAATGCTCTGCGACGAGGACGCGATATCGGGTATGTCCACCCAATACGATCCTTGCGACTCGCTGTCGTTGTAAGGAATGCCGTTCACGGTGACATTGATCCGGGTGGCATCACTCCCGCGAATCCGAATACCCGTATAGCCAACACCCGCGCCCGCGTCGGAAGTGGTCACCACCGACGGCGTCCAATTCAAAAGCATGGGCAGGTCCTGTCCGAAGTTTTGTTTCTGGATGGCTTGCTTGCTCACGTTGGTGAACGTGGTGGGCGTTTTGTCGTTGGCGCGCGTGGCGACAACCACCACTTCGTCGGTTACCTGGAGCGATTCTTCCAGGCTTACGGTAACGGGACCGCTAAGGGGCACCGTAACTTTTTCCTGTTTCACGATGTAGCCGAGAAATCTCACGGCCAGGGTAAATTCACCGGCCGGAACTTTCGAGAGGGTGAACCTCCCAAACTCATCGGCTACGGCAAACCGCTTGAGTTCCTGCATTTCCACGGTTGCACCGGGCAACGCGTGATGAGTCTTTGCATCTTCGACGGTTCCGTCGACAGCAAACTGTTGCGCATAGGCGCCTGCCGACCACAGCATGGCTGTGGCGACACATACTACTTTGAACATGTTGTTAAAAATGGTTTAAACCTGCAGCGCACAGGGGAATGCACCTGCTTACGTTTAACCTTGCCTTCCCTTCGGCCGCATTACCGGCATCAGGTTCTTTGGGTATGATCTCAGCCCGTTGTTTTATGGCACCCCTTGTCCTTTTCGGACGCACAAAGGTATATGCTGAAATTTTTAATTATCAACCTTCCGACCAAATACTTTTCGCAAAGGCAGTAAACAGCGCTGTTTCGGGATATTTATTTTCGCAGGAAATTGCAACTTTACGGACAAACCAACCCGCACCTCCATGTACAAAGCGTCGGTAAACCAGCAAGTGCTCAGCATCACATCAAATGATGGCGCGTTCCAGGTGGACGGCAAGCCCCTGAACTGGGACCTGGTAAAAATTTCGGATGGAAGATTTCACATCCAGTTGGACAACAAAGGCTACAACGCCGAGGTGGTGGCCGTGGAGAAAGAAACAAAATCGTTTCAGTTCAAGATCAACGGAAGACTCTATAAAGTTGCACTGAAAGACAAGTTCGACCTGCTGCTGGAGCAGATGGGCATGAACGGCGCGGCCGGCAGCAAGATAAATAATGTGAAAGCACCCATGCCCGGCCTGATCATCGACCTGCGGGTAAAAGAAGGTGACCCCGTAAAAACCGGCGATCCGCTGCTGATCCTGGAGGCGATGAAAATGGAGAACATCATCAAGGCCTCCGGCGACAGCGTGGTGAAATCCGTGAAGGTGAAAAAGGGTGAAAGCGTGGAGAAAAACCAGGTGTTGATCGAGTTCTGAAAAACCTTCTTCCGAAGCGTTTGGACGCACGTTTTTGCGGAATTTGCGGGGCGCCGTTTTTCAACCTTGCTGCTTCTGAATATATTGCGACACTTTTTTACGGCCTCATTAACCAATCCTGAATGAAATACAAGCGCATACTCCTCAAACTCAGCGGTGAAGCACTCCAGGGAGCATCCAAAAGCACCAACATCAATCCCGATGTGCTGGAGCAGTACTGTGCCGAGATCAAGGCGTTGCAGCAGGAAAAGGTAGAAATCGCCATCGTCATCGGCGGCGGCAACATTTTCCGGGGCGGCCAGGCCGAAGCCCTGGGAATCGACCGCGTGCAAGGCGACTATATGGGGATGCTGGCCACCGTGATCAATGCCATGGCCTTGCAAAGCGCCCTGGAGCGCCACGGCGTCTACACTCGTCTGATGTCGGGCATCAAAATGGAACAGGTGTGCGAGCCATTCATCCGCCGCAGGGCCATCCGCCACCTTGAAAAAGGAAGGATCGTCATTTTCGGCGCCGGCATTGGCAACCCCTACTTCACCACCGACTCCACCGCCAGCTTGCGCGCCGTGGAAGTACAGGCCGACGTCGTGCTGAAAGGCACCCGCGTGGACGGCGTCTACACCAAGGATCCCGAAAAATTCCCCGACGCCACGCGCTACACCAAGCTTTCGTTCCAGGAAGCCTACGAAAAGAATCTCAACATCATGGACATGACAGCCTTCACGCTCTGCATGGAGAACAATCTGCCCATCATTGTTTTTGATATGAACAAAAAAGGAAACCTGCTGAAGGTGGTGAAGGGCGAAGAGGCAGGAACCCTGATCAGTTAAAACGACACGACCACGCTTAGCTAATCACATAGTATCATGGAAGAAATTCAGTTATTCCTTGACGAGGCAAAGGACCTCATGACAAAAGGCCTCAACCACGTGAGCCACGAGCTCACCAAGATCCGCGCCGGCAAAGCCAACCCCGCCATGCTGGATGGCATCCTGGTGTCTTACTACGGTGCCATGACGCCCATCAACCAGGTGTCGTCCATGACTTCTCCCGATGCCCGGACCATCTTCATCAAACCCTGGGAGAAAGGAACGATCCCCGAAATTGAACGCGCCATCATAAACGCCAACCTGGGGCTCAATCCACAAAACGATGGACAGCAGGTGATCATCAACGTGCCCATGCTCACCGAAGAGCGACGCAAACAACTGGTGAAGCAAGTGGGCCAGGAGTGCGAGCATGGCAAAGTGAGCGTGCGCACCATCCGCAAGGAAACCAACGAGCAACTAAAAAAGATCAAGGGTGCATCGGAAGACGACGTGAAGAACGCCGAAGAAACCGTCCAAAAAATGACCGACGATTTTATCGCCCGCATCGACGCCCTCATGAAAAAGAAAGAAGCCGAGATCATGACCGTTTAAAGATCATTTTCCATCGACCTTATAAAAAGCCTGACAATTCGCGCCAGGCTTTTTTTATTTGTAGAGCCGACCTAAACCGCACCCTATGAAAGTTTCTGCCTCGCTCGTATCCATTGCTTTTTTCCTGATTGCCACCACTGCATTTCCGCAAAAGAAAAACGCACCGGTCCCCTACTATCCCGAACCCACACAATGGCAAACCAAAACACCCGCCGAGGCCGGTCTGAACGCCGACAAGCTGGCAGCTGCCATCGCGTTCGCGAAAGAAAAGGAAACAAAAAATCCCCGTAACCTCGAGGTATCACACTACCAAACCTATGGCAAAGAACCTTTCGGCGATGGCATCGGTCCCTTTGCCACGCGTGGTGAACCCACGGGCATCGTGGTGCGAAACGGCTACATCGTGGCCGAATGGGGCGAGCCGTTGCGGGTGGACATGACCTTTAGCGTGACCAAGAGCTTTCTCTCCTCCGTGGTGGGCGTGGCCTACGACAAAGGGATGATCCCCGATATTTATGACTCCGTCTACAAAGTGATGGCGCCCGTGAACGTATACAACCCTATGCCTGGAGCAAACAAAGCCGATCACTTTGGAGAACCCTCGCTCATCCGTCTTTTCGACACGCCACACAACCGGACCATCTCCTGGAACGACCTGCTTCGTCAAACCAGCGATTGGGAAGGCACACTTTGGGGAAAACCGGAATGGGCCGACCGCCCCGGAACCAATCCCGCGGAATGGCAAACCCGTCCGCGCTCCAAACCCGGAGCGGTTTATGAATACAACGATGTGCGGGTGAACGTGCTCGCGCTGGCAACGCTAAACCTCTGGCGCAGGCCCCTTCCACAAGTGTTGAAGGAATACATCATGGACCCCATCGGTGCATCGCCATCGTGGCGGTGGATGGGCTATGAAAATTCGTGGGTGGTTTTGGATGGACAATTGGTGCAGGCCGTGGGTGGCGGAGGCCACTGGGGCGGAGGCATGTTCATCAACGCCAGGGATATGGCACGGTTCGGCTACCTGACTTTGCGCAGGGGAAAATGGAAAAACACACAACTGTTGTCTGACAAATGGGTGACCTGGGCCCTCACACCCACACCGGCGCAACCCACTTATGGTTTCATGAATTGGTTTTTGAATACCGACAAAAAATATCTTCCAAGCGCTCCTGCTACGGCATTTGCTCACATTGGCAACGGCACCAACATGATCTATGTTGACCCCGAACACGACCTGGTGGTGGTGACCCGGTGGATCGACAACGCTGCGCTCGATGGCTTCGTGCAACGCATACTCGAAGCCGTAGAAAAATAAAACGCCCGAACTCGAAGTAGCAACCCGAGTGCTTCCTGAACAATGCCCGTGGACCGGTCGTTAATAACAAAAAAACACCCATGCCCGAGCTGCCGGAAGTAGAAAGTTTCAAACGCTATTTTGACAAAACATCCCTGGGTCAAAAAATAAAACACGTCCGGCTCGCCGCTCCGGGAATGCTTTTTCATTCCACAGAAAAAGACGTATTGGATAACCTGGAAGGTAACACGTTCACAGAAACCCGGCGACATGGAAAGTTTTTCTTTGCGCTCCTCAAGCGCAACGGCGCACTCATGCTACACTTCGGTATGACGGGAGACCTGGTGTATTATAAACCCGACAAAAACTCGCTTACACGTTTTGCCCTCCTCATCGAATTTGCGAACGGAAAAAATCTGGCCTTTCAGGACACCCGCAAGTTGGGGATGATCGGTTGGGTCGACGATGTCGACGCCTTCATCCAACGCCAGGGCTATGGAGAAGATGCTTTAAAAATATCGGAGAAGGAATTCGTGGCATCACTTCGGAAGCGAAAGACCGCGATCAAAACGGCGATCATGAACCAGCGTGTTGTTGCGGGAGTGGGGAATGAGTATTCGGATGAAATTCTTTTCCGGGCACGCATTCACCCGGAGAGTCCGGCGAACGCCTTGCGAGAAGCGCAATTGAAAGAGATCCATTCCCACATGAAATCCGTTCTGAAGGTAGCCGTAAAAAAACGAGCCGATCAGAAAGAAATGTCTGAATTCTTCTTTTTGGAAAACCGGAAGGCGGGATTGAAATGCCCTGAAGGATGCAAGGGCTTTACGGAGTTTAAGACGATTGGCGGACGTTCGGCTTATTTCTGTCCGGCGTGTCAAAAACTTTATACGCAGCGCCCGTCAAACCGACAGGCGCTACGCAAAAGCATCAGGAAGTGAGTTGAATTTCTTCGCCTTCCCGGTTAAGGAATTTGTATTCGGTAATGGCCATGGAAGTATCCTTCACCATTTTCACCCAGCGCTTGTATTTGAAATACCAACGCATGCGTTCGGAAATGAAACCGTTGGTGAAGTAGGCATACAAATACGGGTGAAGCGCCAACACGAGATCTTTCTCGTTCTGTTTCACCAGCAGGTGTTCAATATTTTTCTCGATGAGATCCGAAATGAGAATGGACGCGGTGATCTTGCCGGTGCCGTTGCAGGTAGGGCAAACTTCCTTCGTGGCGATGTTCATCTGCGGGCGAACACGCTCGCGGGTGATTTGCATAAGCCCGAATTTCGACAGGGGCAACACGGTGGATTTCGCCTTGTCGTCCATCATCTCATCTTTCATGATCTTAAAGATGAGCTTCTTGTTCTCGGGGTTCTTCATGTCGATGAAGTCCACCACGATGATCCCGCCCATATCGCGCAACCTAAGCTGACGGGCAATCTCTTTGGCGGCCTCCATATTCACGGAGAGCGCCGTCGTTTCCTGGTTTTCTTCCCGGTTCGACTTGTTGCCGCTGTTCACGTCGATGACGTGGAGGGCTTCCGTGTGCTCGATGATGAGATAACCTCCCGCACGCAAGCTCACGGTTTGTCCGAAAGCCGATTTGATCTGGCGTTCGATGCCGTAGTGTTCGAAGATCTTGGCCTTGCCGTTATACAGCTTGACGATCTTCTCCTTGTCAGGAGCGATGGTATGGATGTAGGTCTTCACATCCTCGTAGATCTTCTTATCGTCTACATGGATGTTGTCGAACGACTCGTTGAGCATGTCGCGCAACAGCGACGATGTTTTGTCCAGTTCGCCGATGATCTTTTCGCGGGGTTGGGCATTGACGAGGCGTGTCATGCCTTCTTCCCAGGTGGTCACCATCGAGCGCAGGTCGCGGTCGAGTTCGGCTACTTCCTTGTTTTCGGCTACGGTGCGGATGATCACCCCGAAATTGGGTGGCTTAATGGATTGGATGAGGCGAAGCAAGCGCTTGCGCTCTTCGCTGCTCGTAATTTTTTTCGAGACGCTTACGGCATTGGAAAATGGTACCAATACCAGGTATCGCCCGGCCAGGGATAGCTCACAGGATAGTCGGGGCCCTTTTGTGGAGATCGGCTCTTTAACAATCTGGACCGGTATCAATTGATTCTTGGACAACTGCTGGGTAATTTTCCCATGCTTGTCGATGTCCTGTTCCGGCGAGAATTTGTCAAGTTTTCCACCATTGATCTTTTTGGCGCGCACCAGCTTCGTAAACTTTTGAAGCGAGCTGAATTGAGGGCCGAGATCGAGGTAATGAAGAAAGGCGTCTTTATCGTAACCAACATCGATGAAAGCTGCATTAAGCCCCTGAACCACCTTTTTAACAGTGCCCAGGTAGATGTCGCCTACCGTGAACTTGGTTCCTTCTTCTTCATTGTGGAATTCAACCAGTGTCTTGTCTTTGAGAAGGGCTATACGACATCCGTCCTGAGTGGCACTAATGATTAGTTCGTTACTCAAAACCTTAGAAATTAAAAATAAAAAGATGTGTATAGGCCGGCTCGTGATGAGCCGGCAATTCAATCGGTGACCCGATTATTTCTTCTTGTGCCTGTTCTTTCTAAGACGCTTCTTCCGCTTGTGCGTTGCCATTTTATGCTTCTTTCTTTTCTTACCGCTTGGCATAGTAATGTTTTAATTTTTATCCCCCACGATGGCGGACGGTTTAACAATTATTTTAAATCCTTCAGATAAGAATCCACGGTAGCTTGCACCGCCGGATCATTATCCATTTGTTTCACTTTGTCGAACTGCTCCTTCGCCTTTGCTTTGTCGCCGAGGTTCATCCAGGCGATGCCCAATAAGAGTTGGGCTTGCGTGTGCTTGGGGTCGAGCTTCACCAGGGTCTCCAACCGCTCAACGGCCTTGTCGTATTGGCCGGATTGAAACGAGAGCATACCCATGTTAAAGAGTGCCAGTTCATTTTTCGGATCTGTAGCCAACACTTCGCGCAACATCGTGATGCCCTGCATCGGACTCGGCGACGTGACGTAGGTCATGGCCATCTTCGTTTTTATGTCGAGGTTCTTGGGGTTTGCGTCCAGGGCCTTTCCATAAAACTCACGGGTCTTTTCGGCGAGCTGTTCTTGCTTGCCTTTTTCGACTGCGAAGGTGTAGGCCTGGTAATAGAGATCACCTGCCTTGATCCAACTTTCAGTAGTATTTAAGAACGTCGATGCTTCTTCAGCAAACCAAGCCGCACTGTCAAATTTTCCAGCCGTTTGGTACAATTTTGCCAAAGAGTCGGCAAAGATAGCATTTTTTTCTTTCGCCGCACTTTCCCGCAACTGAACCCGCAAAATTCGGATCCGGTCCAGCACCTCGCGTGGCGCTTGCGCATGCATGTCGGCCGCCGGCGCCTGGGCAGAGTCGGTGGTGTTTTCGGTCAGCTTTTTGTCATTGTCCACCACTACCTTGGGCAATAGGAAGATCAGCCATATGACAATGACGCTGACAACGATCAATAGAATCCTGGTTTTGAGCATGGGGTTGAAGGCGAGCGGTTAGTTTAGGATGGGCGCTGGATGTAGCGCCCTGTTTTCCATCACCGTGTCGTTGAAGCCTCTGGAATTAAGGTTCTACTTCTCTTCCAGTTGCTTTACCTTGTCGCTGTTCTTGATCTTGTTCACGAAGATCTTGGCCGGTTTGAAGCTGGGCACAAAATGCTCGTCAATGACCAAAGCGGTATTGCGTGAAATGTTGCGGGCTATCTTTTTCTTGCGCTTTTTGTTGATAAAGCTGCCAAAACCACGGATGTAGATGTTGTTGCCATTGGACATGGAGGTTTTCACAACGCTGAAGAAGGCTTCCACCGATGCGGTAACGTCGGCTTTGTCTACTCCGGTCTTTTCAGCGATTTCATTGATGATGTCTGCTTTGGTCACAGTGTTATATTTTTAAGTCGAAAAATTTTCGGGAGGGCAAATTTAAAGGCTGCCCCCAGAATTAAAAATGAATATTGAAAAAATCTGATAATCAGCAAGATGGACAAGCGATATTTCTCTGATAAAGTCGTTAAATGGTATGAAGAAAACAAGCGCGACCTCCCCTGGCGCGACACAAAGGATCCCTATAAAGTATGGCTTTCGGAGATAATCCTTCAACAAACGCGTGTAATCCAGGGTTTGCCCTACTACCTGAAATTTGT
Organism: Chryseolinea soli; assembly: GCF_003589925.1. NCBI lineage: Bacteria > Pseudomonadati > Bacteroidota > Cytophagia > Cytophagales > Fulvivirgaceae > Chryseolinea > Chryseolinea soli. The sequence goes on from NZ_CP032382.1 coordinate 1,910,959, forward strand.
TGAAAGATTTCCGACCGTCCAGGCTCTGGCCGCCGCCGCGGAGCAGGAAGTGCTCCGGCTTTGGCAAGGATTGGGCTATTACACACGGGCACGCAACCTCCACGCCTGCGCCAAAGAGGTCGTGAGCCGCTATCAAGGCGTTTTTCCAAAAACTTTCGAAGAACTGAAAAAACTCCGCGGCGTGGGTGACTATACCGCGGCGGCCATCGCGTCCTTCTCCTTCCAGGAGCCTGTGGCCGTGGTCGACGGCAATGTGTTTCGCGTGCTATCCCGCGTTTTTGGTATAGATAAGGAGATCAACAGCCCGGAAGGAAGAAAAATGTTCACCCTACTGGCCAACGAACTGATCTCGCGGAAGCATCCCGACCGTTATAACCAGGCCGTTATGGAGTTCGGGGCGCTCTTTTGCACACCCAAAAATCCGGATTGCCCATCCTGCATCTTCAAAGCCACCTGTTTTGCGGTCCAACACGACATGCAAGCCGTGCTGCCGGTCAAAGCCAAGGCAAAGGCCGCCCGGAAGCGTTACTTCTATTATTTTGTTTTTCAACAAGGAAAGTCGTTGCTCATGAAAAAGCGGGAAGCAAAAGACATCTGGCATGGCCTGTACGATTTTTACCTGGTCGAAAAATCAAAACCCGTGAAAACGGAAAAGCTGATCCAGGAATTCAACACTTCGGGTCCTTGGGTTGTTGAGGAAGATGGCGAAGCTTCCGAACAGTACAAACACGTGCTCAGTCATCAAATCATTCTTTCGAAGTTCATTTTGGTAAGGATCGACGCGAAGTCGGTAAATGGTCTTACCAAAGACATGAAATTCTATTCGTTGAAAAAAATTGCCGACCTGCCCAAGCCTGTGTTGATTAGCCGTTTTCTAGCCGATCGCGACCTTTTAAAGTAGTGCGAAGATTGATATTTTTGGTTTCGGCCCCTCAAGAGCCGTTATTTGTAACCAAGAACCCTTAATATAAACACCTATGTCTGGAGTAAATAAAGTGATCTTAGTAGGACGCCTGGGCAAAGACCCGGAAGTTAGAAACCTTGAAAACGGAGCCACCGTGGCCAACTTCACCATTGCCACGTCGGAAAGCTATAAAGACAAAACCACGGGCGAAAAGAAAGAGATCACCGAATGGCACAACATCGTGCTGTGGCGTGGACTGGCCGAGATCGCTCAAAAATATCTTCACAAAGGCGACATGGTTTTTGTTGAAGGCAAACTCCGCACCCGCTCCTGGGAAAAGGAAGGTGTGACGCGTTACACGACCGAAGTCGTGGGCGATAACATGACCATGCTCTCCACAAAGGGTGGCAGCGGCTCAGGCGGCGGCTACTCTTCGGGCTACTCGGGAGCAGAAAGCAACTCTTCCGACAGCTTCCGCGCCAGCGCACCGGCCGACAACAGTACCGACGACCTGCCGTTCTGATGTTTCACCAACGCTAACGCTTGTGGACGAACCTCCCAGTTACACCCCGATCCTGCTCGATATTTTTTCAGGACTGCACGCCGTGAGCCTGTCCTTTCTGGTGCTGCTCCTTATTTTGTCGGCGGTGATCTCGGCGTGTGAGGCCGCGTTCTTCACCTTGACGCCCAGCGACCTGGAAGCCTTCCGTCAAAGCGCCGACAAGCGAGACCGCGACGTGGCCACGCTGCTGAGCAAACCCCGCGTGCTGCTGGTGACCATCCTCATTCTCGACGGGCTGGTGAATGTGTGCCTGATCACGTTCCTGGCGCTGCAGTGGTGGATCCTGAACGATGCGTATAACCCTACCGTTTGGCACGTGACCCTGACCCTTGTTCCGGCGGCAGCCTTTCTGGCGTTCTTCGGCGAAATTTTCCCAAAAATGTTGGCCGCTCCCCGCAACAAAGCGATCGCACGCCGTGCCGCGCCTACGTGGAAATTTTTTGCCGCCCTTTGCAAGCCCGTTTCGAGACCTATGCGAAGAATGACGGTTTTTGTAGAACGTCTTTTTGAACCCCGCACCCAAACGCCCGCACAGGAACTGAACGAAGCCATAGAATTGGCCTCTGCCGATGACGCGACCTCGGAAGGTGAAAAAGAGATCTTACGGGGCATTGTCAACTTCGGTACGCTCACGGCAAAAGAGATCATGTGTGCACGCCGCGAGATCTCGGCCATCGACATCGCCAGCAACTTTCATGTGCTGATGGAGCATGTAGAAAAGTCTGGATTTTCGCGTATTCCCGTCTACCGCAATGCGCTCGACACCGTCGAGGGTATCCTGTATATAAAGGACCTGCTTCCTTTCCTGGAATTGGATGCGGATTTCAACTGGCAGTCCCTTCTCCGCCCGGTCTTTTCCGTTCCCGAAACCAAAAAGATCGACGCACTGCTAAAAGATTTCCAGGAGAAACGCGTGCACATTGCCATGGTCGTGGACGAGAACAAAGTGACTTCCGGATTGATCACGATGGAGGACATCATTGAAGAGATCATTGGCGACATCAACGACGAGTTCGACGAAGTGGCCATTCCTTTCCAACGTATTGGCAGGAGGTCATTTATTTTTGAAGGCAAAGTTTTGCTAACCGATTTTTGCAAGACGCTGGCGATTGCCCCGGGCATTTTCAGCGCGGTGGCCGGAGAAACGGGGACGCTGAGCGGACTGATCCTTTCTTTGCAAGGGGAGTTGCCGCCGGTAGGGGCACAAATTACCTTTGAACATCTTACCTTTGTTGTCGAATCCATCGACCATAACCGGATAAAACGCGTACGTGTACAAGTTCATGAGCAGGCCTAAAAAGTTTCGTATCACCCCTTTCACGGCCTGGCTTGTTGCGGGCTTTTTCCTTGGTCTTTTGGGATGCCAACAGGAATATCAACCAAAGCCGTTGGGTTATAACCGGCTCATTTTACCCGAACACGAGTACCGGAGCCTGCCGGATTCGTTGCCCTACATGTTCGAGTATTCAAAGCATGCCACCTTGTTGTCCGACACGTCGCGCATTCGCGAACGGTTTTGGGTGGAGATCTATTATCCTACCATCAAGGCCAACGTGCACATCACGTATAAGCCCATTCAAAATCAAAAAATGCTGAAGGAATATCTCGACGATTCCTATACACTCACCGCCAAGCACCAGATCAAAGCCTACGCCATCAACGAAGCGATCACGAAAACACCCAGTGGAAAAACGGCGGTCATTGCCGAGTTGGAGGGGGAGGTGCCCAGCCAATTTCAATTCACCGTGACCGACTCCACGAAGAATTTTATGCGCGGGGCGTTGTATTTCAACACAAAAGTGGCCAACGATTCGCTGGCGCCCGCCATCGAGTTTATGAAAAAAGACATCATGCACCTGATCAACACCTTGGCGTGGAAACAGGGCAAATAGCACCCTGGTTTGGGCTGGTTCATGATCGCCGTGTGTCCCCGTTCTAATTACATCGCAACGCTTGGAGGCTGCCAACCCAAATCATAATTTGCGGCCATAACTCATTTTCCTAACTCTATCATTTTATGGTGAAAGAATATATTGCGTCAAACAAAGACCGTTTCCTGTCAGAGCTTTTCGACTGGCTTCGCATTCCTTCTGTGAGTGCCGACAGCCGTCACAAAGGCGACGTGCGCAAGGCAGCGGAATTCCTGCGCGAAAAATTTTCGCAGGCCGGTGTCGACAAAGTAGAGATCTGTGAAACAAAAGGTCACCCCATTGTCTTTGCCGAAAAGATTGTCAACCCCGCACTGCCCACCGTGTTGGTGTACGGCCACTACGACGTGCAGCCACCCGATCCGTTGAATCTGTGGACCTCGCCTCCCTTCGAACCCGTGATCAAAGACGACAAGATCTACGCCCGCGGCGCATGCGACGACAAGGGCCAGGTCTACATGCACGTGAAAGCATTCGAGACCATGATGAAACTGAACCTGCTGCCCTGCAACGTCAAGTTCATGGTGGAAGGTGAAGAAGAAGTGGGATCCGACAATCTCGGAACGTTCGTAAAAGAAAATAAGGCCAAGCTCAAAGCCGACATCATTCTCATTTCCGACACGGCCCTCATCTCGCTGGAACATCCCTCCATCACCACGGGCTTGCGCGGACTAAGCTACATGGAAGTGGAAGTGACAGGCCCAAATCGCGACTTGCACTCGGGTGTATACGGCGGCGCCGTTGCCAACCCCGTGAATGTGCTGTGCAGCATGATCGACGCCTTGCACGACGAAAACGGCCGGATCACCATTCCCGGCTTTTATGACAAAGTTGCCGAGCTGACGGCCGCCCAACGCAAAGCACTCAACGATGCACCATTCGACCTGGAGGAATATAAACACGAGCTTGGCATTACCGAAATAAAAGGAGAGAAGGGCTATACCACACTGGAACGCACCGGCGTGCGACCCACGCTCGACGTGAACGGCATTTGGGGTGGCTACACCGGCGAAGGGGCCAAGACCGTATTGCCTTCGAAAGCCCACGCAAAAATTTCCATGCGCCTCGTGCCCAACCAGGTTAGCACAGAGATCACGGAGCTCTTCACAAAACATTTCCAATCGCTCGCGCCAAAATACGTTACGGTGAAAGTCATGGCCCATCACGGGGGCGAGCCTGCGGTGACGTCGACAGATTCGCCGGCCTATCAAGCCGCGAGCCGTGCCTTCGAAGATGTCTTTGGAAAAACGCCGATCCCAACACGCGACGGGGGAAGCATTCCCATCGTGGCGTTGTTCAAAAAAGAATTGGGATTAGACACGGTGTTGTTGGGCTTTGGGTTTGACACCGACGCCATTCACTCGCCCAACGAACATTATGGCGTGAAGAATTTTGTGATGGGTATCGAGACGATCGTGTCGTTCTACAAGCATTTCGTGAAGAAGTGATCAATACTGTTTGATCATGCTGAGGGGGAGAGAGAAATAGAACCGGGAGCCTTTCCCGTGTTCACTCTCCACCCAGATTTTACCGTGCATTTTTTCCACTACTTCCTTGCAGACCTGCAGGCCAAGTCCTGAACCTTTTTCGCCGTTTGTGCCGGCGGTGCTTTTTCGCTTCTCCCAATCAAACAGTCCTTCGAGTGTTGTCGTGGTCATGCCTGCGCCGGTGTCCTCCAGGCAAATCACGGCTTCCATTGTTTCGCTTTTCGCGGAGAGGGTGATCTTGCCGTTTTGGGTAAACTTGTTTGCGTTGTGCACCAGGTTTCGGATCACAAAGCGCACCATGTTGGGATCGGCCCACACCTGGATCTCGTCGTGGATGGTGTTGACAAAACGGTTTCCTTTTTCGGCAAAGTAGTCGTAGCTCACCATCTCATCGGTAAACAAAACTTTCAAATCGATCAGCTGCCACTGCGGGCCGCCGCCGTTGAATTGGGTGGAGGCCCATTGCATGAGGTTGTTGAAAAGAACATTGGCGGATCCCAGCGACTTGCCAATCGTGTTGATCATGGAAGTAAATTCAGCGGGGGTCAGGGCCTCTGCTTTTGCCAGGCCGACAACACTCTCGAGGCTTTGCATAGGGCTTCGCAGATCATGGCCAATGATGGAAAGCATCTTGCTGTTTGCCGCGTTGAGGCGTTTCAATTCTTTTACCGTAGCGCGCAGTTCGAGTTGTTTCATCACTTGTTTGGCCAGGATCTTCAAACCAAAGATCTGTTTCTGGGTAAGTTCTTTTGGTTTCCGGTCGATGACACAAAGTGTTCCCAGTTTAAAGCCTTCGGCGGTGATGAGTGGCATGCCGGCATAGAAGCGAATGTCGGGGCTTCCGGTCACCAGGGGGTTATCGCGGAAACGCGCATCGGCGGTGGCATCGTGAACGGCCATGATATCGTCCTGGTGGATGGCATAGGCGCAAAAGGCTATGTCGCGAGGTGTTTCGTGTTTGTCGATGCCGTGGCGGGCTTTGAACCATTGCCGATCGGAGTCGATGAGGCTTACCAGCGAAATCGGCGTTTCGCAAAGTTGGGAGGCGAGCTCGACGATGTCGTCGAAATCTTTTTCTGCGGCGGTGTCTAAGATGTCGTAGTAGTGCAAAGCCTGCAGGCGCAAGCTTTCATTTTCGGGTTTGTGTGGAACAGTCATGAAAGAGGGTAATCGGGTCCGATACAAAGTTAAACCCTGGATTTTCCGGCAGACAGCAAAAATCAGATCAACGGCAGAAATGTAATTTTTCAGAACAAACTCAAGTTTCCTCCTTTGCGGAATTTGGTGAGATCGAGCGCGGGCATAGACCGGTCTTTGAAATATTTTCTTTTTGCTGTGCGATGCAATTGGTGGATGGCTTCGGCAAAATTGCCTTCACCGCTCATGCGTCGTCCAAACTGTGAATCGTTCACATTTCCACCGTGCATGGAACAGATCTGGTGCCACACTTTCTCAAAACGGTCTGGAAAATTTTTACGCAGCCAATCCTCAAAGATATTGCCGATTGCGCCATTGAGCCGCACGATCGTCATCCCTGCCGACAATGCGCCATGATCGGCCGCTGCCTTCAAAACTTGTGGAATTTCATGATGGTTAAGACCCGGAATGATGGGTGCATTCATAACGCTTACGGGTACATTCGCTTTGGCAAGTTCCTCGATGGTCTTCAATCGCTTTATGGCACTGGCCGTTCGGGGCTCCATGATGCGACGCAGCGATTCATCGAGTGTTGTGATGGAAATGTAAACATGGACGAGGTGGTCCTTTGCCAAATCGGTCAACAAGTCCAAGTCTCGCAACACGAGACTGTTTTTGGTAATCATTCCCAAAGGATGGCGATACTGCGCAAAGATCTTCAACAAACTCCGTGTGATCTCCAGTTTCTTTTCGATGGGTTGATAGCAGTCGGTATTGCCACTCACGCTGATCGGCACCGGGTCCCAGTTCGGATTGAGAATAAATTTCTCAAGCAGCGACGCCGCGTTCTTTTTCACAACGATCTTCGATTCGAAATCCAGACCTGCGCTGAATCCCCAATACTCATGCGTGTTCCTGGCATAGCAATAAATGCACCCATGCTCGCAGCCCTGGTAGGGGTTGAGCGAATAGGCCAGCCCCAGGTCAGGGCTGTTCACTTTGTTCACGATGGTTTTGGCCGTTTCGAAGAACACCTGTGTTTGGGGTGCGCTGAGCAAAGGCTCGTCGAGGCCTTCAATATGTTCTTCTACATACTGGGCCTTCAGAAATTTATTTTCTGTTTTTATTTGGGCGCCACGCCCTTTAAAATAATCCTCCTCCTCCATAGCGCCTAACTAATTTATTTAGTTGTAGTCTCTAACAATATTAGTATTGTGTTTCGGACCCTGCAACCTTTTGGGGAGGATTTTTTTCTGATATTTGATGTGGAATCCTCTACTGCGTGCTGGCCTACCAATCCACTCCCCTTGTTGAAATTCACGATCCCGCTTTTGCCGAAGCCGGCATCCGCGTTATGTTGAAACGAGAGGATTTGAATCATCCCTACGTATCCGGCAACAAGTGGTGGAAGTTGAAATACAACCTTGAAAAAGTTTTTCAGCATCCTTCAAAAACGCTGCTCACCTTCGGCGGGGCGTATTCAAATCATTTGTATGCCGCAGCGGCGGCTTGTCACGAGCTTGGCTTTCGATCCATCGGCGTTGTCCGGGGCGAAGAGCATCCTCTTTTGAACGACACTTTGCAATTTGCAAAAGACCGGGGCATGCAACTGCACTATGTCTCGCGCGAATCCTACCGTCATAAAACAGAAGCCGATTTCATTGAAACCCTCGAGAAAGAATTTAGTTCATTTGTTTTGGTGCCGGAAGGAGGCAGCAACGAAGAAGCGGTGCAGGGTGCTTCCGAATTTGCTGCGTCGCTCGATCCATCATTCGATTATCTCTGCTGCCCGGTAGGGACAGGTGGTACGCTGGCCGGTCTCATCCGTGGCTATCCTCCAACAAAAACAGTACTGGGATTTTCTGCGTTGAAAGGCGCCTATGGAATGGCCGAAGAAATACAGCGATGGTGCCCCAGCAAAACAAATTGGCAACTCATCACGGATTATCACTTTGGAGGCTACGCCAAATTCACACCCGACCTGCTGCAATTCATAGTTCAGTTCAAAGAGGATCATGGCGTACCCCTTGAACCTATCTACACCGGCAAAATGATGTCGGGCATTTTCGATCTCATAAAACAAGGATTTTTCAAGAGAGGCTCCACGCTATTGGCCATTCATACGGGCGGTCTCCAGGGTAAATATTAAAGGCCGGTTGGATTTGGATGGACGCCGATCACGCCACTGCCTCCTGGAGTTTAAACTCCTCATACACCTTCCACACCCGTCCATCATGTTTGAGCAACGCCATCTTATCCGCCACAAATTCAGCTTCAAAATTCTTCTGCTGAAACTCTTCCCAAGCACGCTGGTAGTTGGGCTTCTTTAGATCCCGAAAAGCCAGGGTCACATGCGGATGGAACGGTAGCTCCTTGTAGTTGGCATTGAAAAGATTCAACACCCTTTTGCAAAACCGGTGAAGGCTCTTTTGCAGGTTGTCGAGCTCCTGGCTCAGCACCACATTTATAAAAATGACCCGGGGCGGAAACGAAGAGAAGTTCTCCAGCTTGACCGGCACGGCCGGGGTGTTGCGCGAAAAATGAAGGAGCTGATCTCTCAGTTCATCCTCTTCCCTTTCTTTCCATTTGAAGGGCATGTGCAATGTGATGTGGGGTGGCGAATTGAGCGAGGCCTTGCTGTTGTAGTGCGTTTTGAAATACTCCTTCTGTTCCAACGCAACTTCATAAATAGGGGCGGGAGGAATAATGGCTATGAAATAGAGCTTTTCTTCTTTGGAGTCATCAACTATGGGCCGCCGCATAGAGGCTAAAGATACGAATTCGCTGGAGCCATCCCAAATGTGAAAGGCGGCCGGCCCTTTTGAAAGGGCAATTTCTTATGCGTGTCCGAGCCTTGAATCGAAATAAATGGTCCTTTGCTTTAAATTGACCGGAATAGATTTTCTTTTTAACCTTTTCCTATTTTTGCCCTCAAATTTAAAAACGCTATGAATTATCGCATCGAGAAAGATACCATGGGCGAGGTGAAGGTGCCTTCCGACAAATACTGGGGCGCACAAACGGAACGTTCCCGCAACAATTTCAAGATCGGCCCCGAGGCCAGCATGCCCAAGGAGATCATTTATGCTTTTGCCTATCTCAAAAAGGCTGCCGCCCAGGCCAACCACGAACTGGGTCTGCTCGCGGCCGACAAGAAAGATCTCATCGGCAAAGTCTGCGACGAGATCCTGGCCGGCAAACTCGATGCGGAATTTCCCCTGGTGATCTGGCAAACCGGCTCGGGCACACAAAGCAACATGAACGTAAACGAGGTCATTGCCTACCGTGCCCATGTGATCCACGGCGGAAAGCTGGAAGACGAAAAGAAGGTGCTTCATCCCAACGACGACGTGAACAAATCACAATCGTCTAACGACACCTTCCCCACGGCCATGCACATTGCGGCCTACAAGCAAGTGACCGAGATCACCCTGCCCGGCATACAGAAACTGCGCGACACGCTGGCCAAGAAGTCGGCCGAGTATAAGAACATTGTGAAGACTGGCCGCACCCACTTCATGGATGCCACCCCGCTCACCCTGGGTCAGGAATTCTCCGGCTATGTTCAGCAACTGGACAATGGTATGCGCGCCTTAAGGAATGCATTGGAAATGGTGCGTGAACTTGCCTTGGGAGGAACCGCCGTGGGCACAGGCCTGAATACCCCGAAGGGCTACGATGTGCTCGTGGCTAAAAAAATCGCCGACCTCACCAAGTATCCCTTTATCACTGCCCCCAACAAGTTTGAAGCCCTGGCCGGCCACGATGCCATGGTAGAATTGTCTGGTGCCTTGAAGCGGGTGGCCGTAAGCCTCATGAAGATCGGCAACGACATTCGTATGCTTAGCTCCGGTCCGCGGTCGGGCATCGGCGAGCTCGTCATCCCCGATAACGAACCCGGCTCGTCCATCATGCCCGGCAAGGTTAACCCAACCCAACCCGAAGCACTCACCATGGTGTGTGCGCAGGTGATGGGCAACGACGTCGCGGTTTCCATCGGTGGGGCAACCGGCCACTTCGAGCTCAACGTGTTCAAGCCCGTCATTGCCGCCAACGTTTTGCAGTCGGCCCGCCTCCTGGGCGATGCCTGTGTGTCGTTTAATGAGAAGTGCGCAGAGGGGATCGAGCCCAACTATGCCATCATCAAGCAGCACATGGAGAACTCGCTCATGTTGGTGACGGCCCTCAACCCCCACATCGGCTATGAGAATGCGGCGAAGATTGCCAAGAAGGCCCACAAGGAAAACAAGACCCTGCGCGAGGCCGCTGTCGAGTTAGGATTGTTGACGTCGGCCCAGTTCGATGAGTGGGTAAGACCCGAGAAAATGGTAGGCAGCTTGGACTAGGTTGAACATATTTCCAAAATTATCGTACCTTTAATTTGATTTTAACCAATCCGAGAATGAAAAAAGGAATCATACTATTCTTCTGCCTCGCGTTGATGATTGCTTCGACGCAGACCTTTGCACAGCTCTCTAAAAAGGAGAAGAAAGAATGGAAGAAAAAAGCCAAGGAGTATGGCAAGAACCCCGCCAACCTGAAGCAACTCATCGAGGACAAACAGACCGCCGACAACACGGTGAGCTCCCTCAACCAGAAAGTCACCCAGATGCAGTCTTCCATCAGCGATAAGGATGCGAAGATCGCCGAGCTGGAAGATCAGCTCACACAGCTGAGAGGCCAACTCACTTCCACCAAGGCCGAACTGGCCGCCCTGAAGGAAGCCCCGGTGGTGAACTCCATGGACTTCTCGAAAGGTGTGGTCTTCAAGGTGCAGATCGGCGCCTTCAAGAATAAGAACCTGCAGAAGTATTTCGACAACAACCCCAACTTCGGTGGCGAAGCCAAAGACGGCGAGCCGCAAAAGTTGACCATCGGCATCTTCCGCGACTACTGGGAGGCCGATACGTTCAAGAAATACATGCGCGAAATGGGTGTAAAAGATGCCTGGATCGTGCCCTACAAGGATGGCCAACGCGTCGAGATCAAAGACGTGCTGGAAGGCGTAGTGGGCGACAAGCCGGCTGCCGGCAAATAAGCTGACCTTCAAATTATTAAATGCCAAAGCAGTGCGGATTCGCACTGCTTTCTTTATTTCTCCGGATTCGCGCCGAAACTAATTTTCTTAAGAAGAATACTGGATTATTTTTGTGAGATGGGTCGAGTAGTATTTTGGTTTTTGGCTATGATTTTATCCTCCACCGTGACAGCGCAAGTCAGGGTGAGCAAACTCGTCATCAAAACCAACCAATCCTACGACCTGGGTCAGTCCGATATCCTCGTGGCCGACACGCTGGTGATGATGGATTCCTCCCGTTTGATCCTGAATAAACTGAAACCCGAAAATTTTATCCGCGTCAAAGTAGCCGCCATCGGCAACCATTGTGTCATCGACGGCAAGGGCATCGACGGCCAGCCAGGCCGCAATGGCAAGCCGGGCATCACCCCCATTGGTCCTTGTTTAGACGGCACGGCGGGAAGAGATGGCACCAAAGGTCTTGATGGTACAGCAGGGATAAATCTTTTTCTGTATCTTGAAAGAGTTAGCCTGAAGGGCGTACTCACCATCGACATTTCCGGAGGCAACGGCGGTCGCGGGGGGAACGGCGGAAACGGCGGCGGCGGCAGTCCGGGCACCTTGCACTGTAATGGTGGCAATGGCTCGAACGGCGGCAACGCAGGGCAGGGCGGAAACGGCGCAAACGGCGGCGTGCTCACCTTGACCAGCAAAAAGACACAGCTTCTACGCGATATGTTAGGCACAAAGATCCTCGTTAACAACAATGGCGGCGCCGCGGGCCTCAGCGGCAAAGCCGGATACCACGGCGGCGCAGGCCTGGGCCCTTCACGCAAGAATGGCAAAGACGGCTCTCCGGGGTTGGACAGCATCAGCGGCGTTACAGGTATTAAAGGCAGTGTAAAAATCGAAGCAAACTAGTTCATGGATAAAAGATGGTTGTCAAGGGATATTCCTGCTCCCGAGCAGATCGAGCAGTTATCGAAGGCCATCAACATCAATTCCTACCTATCGTCCATCCTAATCCAGCGCGGCATCGCCGACTTCGAAAGCGCTAAACTTTTCTTTCGCCCATCGCTAGAACATCTTCACGATCCTTTTCTCATGAAGGGCATGGAGCAGGCCGTGAGCCGCTTGAAACAGGCCATCGACCGCGAGGAAAAAATTCTTATTTACGGCGACTACGATGTAGACGGAACCACTTCGGTGGCGTTGGTCTATAGCTACCTGCGCAATTTCTATCCGCATTGCAAAATTTATATCCCCGACCGGTATGCCGAGGGTTATGGCGTTTCGCTGGCCGGTGTGGAGTGGGCCGAACAAAATCAGTGCACGCTGATCATCGCGCTGGACTGTGGCATTAAGTCGTCGGAGCTGGTGAACATTGCCCTCCTGAAAGGCATCGATTTTATCATCTGCGACCATCACTTGCCCGACGAATCCATTCCGCAAGCTGTGGCCGTGCTCGATCCAAAGCAAAGCGATTGTCCCTATCCCTATAAAGAACTGAGCGGATGTGGTCTCGGCTTCAAATTCATGCAAGCTTTTGCCCGGCGTTTCCGCGACGAAAAAGAAGTGTACTCCTTCCTCGATCTTGTCGCGGTTAGCATCGCTTCCGACATTGTTCCCATCACCGGCGAGAACCGCATCCTGACCAATTTCGGATTGAAGAAATTGAACGAAGATCCCCGTCCGGGTCTCAAGGCCCTCAAGGACATCGCCGGCTTGCGCAATGAACTGGATGTTTCCGGCATCGTGTTCACGCTGGGTCCGCGCATCAACGCCGCCGGTCGTGTGGCCCATGGCAGTGCCGCCGTAGAACTCCTCATCGCCGAAACGGAAGAAGAGGCCAACATGATGGCCGAAAAGGTGAACCTCAAAAACGAGGTACGCAAGCAATTCGACTCCGATATCACCGAGGAAGCTATCGCCATGATCGAGGGCGATGCCACCCTACGGGCAGCAAAATCTACCGTGCTTTTCAAAAACACCTGGCATAAAGGCGTGATTGGCATAGTTGCTGCTAGATGTGTGGAGAAATATTATCGGCCCACCGTGATCTTGACCGAATCGAACAATAAAATAACCGGCTCCGCCCGCAGCGTGAATGGCTTTGACCTTTATGGCGCCATCCTCGAGTGCAGCGACCTGCTCGAAAAATTCGGCGGCCATAAATATGCCGCAGGGCTCACCCTGGACATCAACAACCTGGAGCTGTTCCAGCAAAAATTTGAACAGGTAGTTTCCTCCACCATCACAGAGGAAATGCTCACGCCGGTGATCGACGTGGACATGCCGCTTCATTTCGACATGATCACGCCAAAATTTATCACCGTGCTCAAGCAAATGGCCCCCTTCGGACCCGAAAATCAACGTCCTGTTTTCGAAGCCAGCGGGTTGTATGTTTTCAATTCCCTGTCGAGTTTCAAGGACCGTCACGTTCGCTTTCTCGTGGCACAGCACAAAAATGAAAGCGTTTTTCAGGCCGTGGGCTTCGACCTGGCCGATCGCTATGATCGACTGGCCAAAGGCGACATGTTCAAGATGGTGTTCACCATCGAGGAGAACACGTTCAATGGCACCACTTCCATTCAGTTGCGTATAAAAGACATCAAATTTCATTGAGGCATGATCCTTCGGGCAGAACATCTGATCAAAAAATATAAAACACGCACCGTGGTGAACGACGTTTCCGTCCAGGTGAGCCAGGGCGAGATCGTGGGATTGCTGGGACCCAATGGCGCCGGAAAGACCACGTCGTTCTACATGATGGTGGGCCTGATCAAACCAAACGAAGGCCGCATTTTTCTGGATGATGAAGAGATCACGCCGCTGCCCATGTACCAGCGCGCCCGAAAAGGCATCGGCTATCTTGCGCAAGAGGCTTCGGTCTTTCGCAAGCTCACCGTAGAAGAAAACATCATGTCTGTGTTGGAGATGCGCAACTTCAACAAGCAGCAGCGCAAGGAGAAGGTGGATATGCTCATCGAGGAATTCAGTTTGCATAAGGTCCGAAAAAACCGGGGCATGTCGCTTTCGGGTGGCGAACGCCGTCGCACAGAAATTGCCCGCGCCCTGGCCGTGGACCCCCACTTCGTTTTATTGGACGAACCCTTTGCCGGCGTGGATCCCATTGCCGTGGAGGAGATCCAGTCGATCGTATCAAAGCTGAAAAATAAGAACATCGGCATCCTCATCACCGACCACAACGTGGACGAGACCCTTTCCATCACCGACCGCGCCTACCTGATGGTGGATGGAAAATTATTCAAGGCCGGCACCGCCGAAGAACTGGCCAGCGATCCGCAAGTGCGCAAAGTATATCTCGGCCAGAATTTCGAACTACGACGCTCCAAACTCGCATCCAAAGCAGTCGACACCAACGACAACTGGCCAGACCCATCGGAACCGAACATCTGATTTTTTGCTATCTTTTGTTGCTTAAGGCGCAGAACAAGTAACTGCAAGTTTGTTTATTTTTGACGTTCACACGTTTTCAATGGGGTTGATCAATTCGATATTGACATGGGTAATGCAAAAGCGCATTCATCAGATTGAGCTTTTCATCAAGTACCCTATTGAGGTTCAGGATGAGCTTTTAAAGAAGTTGATCCAAACCGCCCGGTTCACGGAATTCGGCCAGCAATATGACTTTGGCAGCATTCAGACCTACGACCAGTTTCGCGAACGCATTCCCATCCACACCTACGAGGAGACCTATCCCTACATCGAACGGCTCATGAAAGGTGAGCAAAACATTTTGTGGCCTTCGGAGATCAAATGGTTCTCCAAGTCGTCGGGCACCACCAACGCGCGCAGCAAGTTCATTCCCGTGTCGCAGGAGGCATTAGAGGATTGTCATTTCAAAGGGGGCAAGGATTTGCTTTCCATCTACGTGAACAATTTTCCGGAAACGAAATTGTTCGACGGCAAAGGCCTGGCCGTGGGAGGAAGTCACCAGATCAATGAATTGGATCCAAGCGCCTCGTCCTACTACGGCGACGTGTCGGCCGTGATCATGCAGAATCTTCCGCCTTGGGCACAGTTTATCCGCACGCCAAGCCTCGAAACGGCGTTGATGGGCAACTGGGAAGAGAAGATTGAAAAACTGGCCCGCGAAACCGCCAAGACGAACGTCACCAACATCGCGGGCGTGCCGACATGGACGGTGCTGCTCATTCAAAAAATTGTAGAACTGGAAAAGAAGAGCAGTATCCTCGAAGTGTGGCCCAATCTTGAAGTTTTCTTTCACGGCGCCGTATCGTTCGCACCCTACCGCTCCCTTTTTCAATCGCTTATTCCCACTGAAAAAATGCAGTATTGGGAGACCTACAATGCCAGTGAAGGCTTTTTTGGGATTCAGGATCAGAAAAATTCCGAAGAGCTGTTGTTGATGCTGGACTATGGCATCTTCTACGAATTCATTCCCGCCCATGAGTTGGACAAGGAACATCCGCGTGCGCTGCGTTTGGGGGAAGTGGAGTTGGATAAAAATTATGCGATGGTCATCTCCACCAATTCGGGTCTGTGGCGCTACAACCTGGGGGATACTGTAAAGTTCACATCACTGTCGCCCTACCGGATAAAGATCACGGGACGCACCAAGCATTTCATGAATGCATTCGGCGAAGAGGTGATTGTGGAGAACGCCGAGGCGGCCATCACAAAAGCCTGCGAAGCCACCGGCGCCGTGATCGACAACTTTACGGCAGCACCGGTCTATCTCGAAGAAGGCAAGCAAGGCCGTCACGAATGGATCATTGAATTTAAAGTCGAGCCGCCAACCCTGCCGGCTTTCGCTCACGAGCTCGATGAAGCGTTGCGCTCCATCAACTCCGACTACGACGCCAAGCGCCACCACAACCTGGCACTCATCGCACCAAAGATCCACAGCGTGCGCGAAGGCACATTCTACAATTGGATGAAGCGCCGCGGAAAGTTGGGCGGTCAAAACAAGGTTCCCCGCCTTGCCAATTCACGCGAGTATGTCGACGACATCCTCAGCATGATGCGCGAATCCTGACATCAAGATTTATTTCTTCACGATGGTGTAGGTGATCTGTGTTAAGATCTCCATGGGAACGTCCATGTCTGTTGGAATCATGCCACCGGCCAGGAGGGTCATTTTACCTTTTAATGTCGAGGAAATACGTATTTCGGTGGGCCATCCTGTCTTGGCATTCACGTCTGCCTTTGTAGCTTGTTTGCCCGCCAGATCCATCTTGGCCTGAATGCCGCCCGGCATGTTCACGGTTTTGTTTTTGTCGAGGGTGGCAAAGGTCGCGTCGCCATTCACCTTCGCCGCATCGCCGGCCAGGCTGGCGAGGCTCCAGGTGTTGTTGGTTTCGATCGGAAAATCCATGGGGAAGGCATTTTTTGAGAACCAGGTGTCGCCTTGCTTAACTTTCTTGTCGGTGTAATACACCATCGCTTGTTCCAGGCTGTTCTTCAGTGATTTTTTTCCCATCATTTGCTCCATGACAATTTTCATTTGCGCCAAGGTAGCCTCATCCAGGCCGAGGTCGTTCATGCCGGTCCAGAGGTTGTCTGAATTTTCTACTTCCACGATCCCCTGTTTGCTGATGCTGACCAGGACAACCTTGTTCATCATCGATTTCAAAACTTTATTCTCCGCGTTTTCGCTATCGCCTTCCGTGTCCATCGCCTTTTCACCCATAACCGATTTGAGGCTGGACTTTAGTTTCAAAAATTGCATCTCCAGCTTTGCTCCCGTTTCGGTGACAGCAGTCACTTTATATTTCATTTGTCCCGAGATCAAATTTTCAGCAACCTGGTCCATGCCCATAATGGTCTGCTTAATGGTTTGATTTGTGGTTTGATTCAGCGTGTATTCGTCGCCCACTTTAAAAACATATTCCAACTTCACATCCTTCGCCGGAAACGTAAAGGCCGACGCTGCCAGAATTATCAAAACGAAACCAAGTCTTCTCATTTGTAAAAAATTTATATAGGATAACGAATTACGATAAAAATAGCATTCAAAACTATCCCCCAAAGGGTCCATAGAAACATTAACCAAACAGGTCCTGAAAAACTTCCGTCAGTTTCCCGAATGACTTGACGACAATTTTTGTGTTCTTCAACCCAATCGCCTTCTGGCTATATTTTGAAATATAGATTTCCTGAAAGCCCAGCTTCTCCGCTTCGGAGATGCGCTGGTCAATTTTGTTTACCGCCCGCAGCTCGCCACCCAATCCGACCTCGGCCGCAAAACAAATTTTATCGGATATGGAGATCTCCTCCATCGACGAGATGATGGAGATGCACACTGCCAGGTCAATGGCCGGGTCTTCCACTTTAATGCCACCCGCCATGTTGAGAAAAACATCCTGTGTGCCCATGCGAAAGCCGCAGCGTTTTTCGAGCACGGCCAGCAGCATGTTCAAACGCTTCTGATCAAAACCGGTAGGCGTACGCTGCGGTGTGCCATAGGACGCCGGACTTACCAGCGATTGTATTTCGATGAGCAGGGGCCGGTTGCCTTCAATGGTTGCACCAATGGTGACGCCACTGATGGGTCCGTCTTTTTGTGATATGAGTATTTCGGAAGGATTGCTCACCTCGCGCAATCCCGTGCCCAACATTTCATAGATGCCGATCTCCGACGTGGAACCGAAGCGATTCTTGGTCGTTCGCAAAATGCGATAGGCCAAATGGCGGTCACCTTCAAATTGCAGTACGGTGTCGACCATGTGCTCCAGGACTTTGGGGCCGGCCAGGATGCCGTCTTTCGTGATGTGACCGATCAGAAATACGGGCGTGGCCGTTTCCTTGGCAAACTTCATCAACTCGCCCGTGCATTGCCGCACTTGCCCGATGCTGCCGGCAGTGGAATCCAGTTGTGCCGAATGCAATGTTTGAATGGAGTCGATGATCAGGACGTCGGGCTCTACGGTTTCGATCGCTAAAAAAATGCTCTTCGTGTTGGTCTCTGTCAGGATATAAAAGTTCTCCGATGTGCTGCCCAATCGTTCGGCGCGCATCTTGATCTGCTGTTCGCTTTCCTCGCCTGACACATAGAGCACCCGTTGCTTTTTCAACAGCAAGCCCACTTGCAACATGAGCGTGGATTTGCCAATACCAGGCTCGCCTCCGATGAGTACGAGCGATCCCGGAACAATGCCGCCACCCAATACCCGGTTTAGTTCTTCATCGATGGAGTGGATGCGGATCTCCTCCGTGGATTCAATTTCGTTTAGCGTCTTTGCCTTTATGGCCTTGGACCGCGTCGACTCCTGACGCCACTCTGTTTTGGGGCCTTCGTCTTTTGTGATCACTTCCTCCACGAACGTGTTCCAGGCGCTGCACGAAGGACATTTTCCAAGCCATTTGGCCGACTCGTAGCCACAGGATTGACAAAAAAAGGTTGTTTTAGTTTTCGCCATGTTGGGGTGTAAACTTACTAAAGTATCCCAGGTGAAAAGTAGAAATATTTTAATTGAATAATTTTTTTAATCTTGCATTTTCTAAACCTAAAAGTTACATGAAATCGTTGTTTTCGGGACTATTTGTCCTTGTTGTGTGCACTGTCTACGCACAAAAATCGCCCATCAAATTTGGCGTAATTCCCCAAGAAGATCTTAAAATGACAACCTACGCAGAGGATACGTCTGCCGCGGCGGTTATTCTCGCGGACTATGGCTCGGCCTACATTGACATCAATACCGGTGGCGCCTCTCTGGTCTACGAACGCCACAGACGCATCAAAATCTTAAAAAAGGAAGGTTTGCATTGGGCCGATGTGGCCGTTGCCTTGTATCAATCCGGCAGCAATGAGGAACATCTCTCGCGGTTGAAAGCGACTACCTATAACCTGGAGAATGGAAAAATAGTAGAGACCGAAATCGAAAAGTCCGGCATGTTCAAAGAGAAGCGTAGCCGCAACATAAACCTGCAAAAATTCACGTTGCCAAATGTGAAAGTAGGATCCGTCATCGAATACAGCTACACCCTCAATTCCGATTTTCTCGCGTCCTTCCCGAACTGGCAATTTCAGTATAGCGTCCCCGTTCGTTGGAGCGAATACTGGGCCGCTTTGCCTGACTTCTTCGTTTTCGAAAAATACATGCAAGGCTATCTTGCTCCCTCACTGTATGAGGTGAAAAACACGTCGAAAGATAACTACCAGGAAGCCCGTCATCATTGGGTTTCCAAGAATGTGCCTGCCTTTAAAGAGGAACCCTTTATGACCTGCGAAGACGATTATGTTTCGAAAGTAAACATGGCCCTTTCTCACGTCACGTTTCCAGGTCAAATGGTACAAGAGATTATGGGAAGCTGGAAAGGCCTGAACGACAAATTGGTCGACAGCGACGACTTTGGCAAAGTGATCTCCGGGTCAGGATTCTTAAAAACGAAAGCAAAAGAACTCACCGCCGGCATGACCGACCCTACGCAAAAGGTAACGGCCATCTTCAACTACGTGCAGCAGACCCTGGAATGGGATGGCACTGCAGACAAGTATCCCGACAACCTGAAGAAGGTATTCGACGACAAAAAAGGTACTGCCGCGGACATCAACTTTGTGGTGGCCGCGATGTTGGAAAAAGTGGACGTGCCCGCCGACATGGTTCTGCTAAGCACGCGCGATCATGGTTTCATCCGTCAGCAATACCCGATGAGCGAGCAATTGAATTATGCGATCGTATCGGTCATACTCGGCGATAAAGCGTTGTTGCTGGATGCCACTGAAAAATATTTGCCCATGGGCATTTTACCCGAACGCTGTCTCAACGGCGACGGCCTCGTGATCTCCAAAACACGTCACGGGTGGATGGAAATTAAACCAAAGGCGAAGTCACGCACATCGATAAATTCTGAGCTCGTGATCAACGCCGAGGGAGAGCTGAAGGGGAAGATGTCATTCTCCTATGACGGTTACGCCGCTCAAAAACTGCGCAAAGACTATTTCAAAAAAGGCGAAACCGACTATCTGAAGGAATTCCTGTCGGACAAGACCTGGGAGGTTGAGAAAAGTGAATTTCAAAATATTAAAGAGATCGACAAAGCGCCAAAGCAATTGCACGAACTGGTGATACGCGAACACGCGACAACGGCCGGCGATGTGATCTATTTGAATCCCATGCTTTCCGAGCAACTCACCGACAACATCTTTAAAACCGAGAAGCGCGAATACCCGGTGGATTTCGGCAAGCCTGTAGAGCAGACCTACATGGCCCGGTTCACACTTCCTGAAAACTATGTGGTAGACGAAATGCCAAAACCAAAAGTAGTGACGTTGCCAAACAACGCGGCCAAGTATACCTACAACGTAACGCAAGTGGGCAACGTCGTGAGCGTGGTGAGCATGCTGCAAATAAACAAAAGCCTGTTCGTGCAGGAGGAATATCCCCATCTCCGGGAATTGTATAACCTGGTGATCGCCAAACAGGCGGAGCAGATTGTATTAAAGAAAAAATAGGAATATGAAGAGGCTTGTTTTTGTCCTGGCGTGTTCTGTCGCCGTGGTTGCGTTCGCTAAGGAAACACCGAAGTTCCCTGTAAGCGCTATACCCGAGGAGTTGAAGAAGGATGTGAATGCCGTGTATCGCGAAGATCAGTCCGTATTCTCCATCATTTCCAGAAGCCGGGCTTCGCACTACGTATATCAGGTTATTACCATTCTCAATTCGAATGCTAACAGTTATGCCAGCGATGCCGTCGGCTACGATAAACTGACGAAGATCAACACATTGAAAGTAACTGTTTATGACGCAGAGGGTTTTGTGGTTTCCCGGCTGAAAAACAGCGAGATCGCAGACCGGAGTGTCTTCGACGGCTTTACGCTATTCAGCGACGATCGCATGAAGACGTTTGACGTATCGCAAGGCAGTTATCCCTACACCGTAGAAATTGAGTACGAATTGGAGTACAAGTTCTTATTTTATATTCCGCCATTCTGGGTGCAGAACGATGATAAAACGTCGGTGGAGCACTCTCTTTACAGGTTGAAGTATGCCCCAGGCCTGGAACCGCGTTACAAAACCTATCACATCGACACCGCCCCTTCTATTGAAAAAGCCGCAGACGGTAGTGGAACGATCACGTTTGAGCATAAAAATGTAAGACCGATTAGAATTGAACCGCTTAGCAAGCGACAGGGTCAGCTTCCATCCATTGAGGCCGCACCCACCAATTTTGAATACGAAAACTATGTCGGCGTAATGGACACCTGGAGCAACTATGGTCTTTGGATAAACTCATTGATCAAGGGACGTGACGCTTTACCCGATGCCACGCGGCAAAAGATAAAAAGCCTGACAGCCCAGGCGAAGACCGATGAAGAGAAGATCAAGATCTTGTACGAATATCTTCAAAGCCGCACACGCTACGTCGGCATCCAGGTCGGTATTGGGGGCCACCAGCCGTTTGAGGCAACCGTGGTAGACCAAAACGGTTACGGCGACTGCAAAGCGCTTTCTAACTATATGATTGCGATGCTGAAAGAGATAGGCATCAAAGGATACTACACCCTCATCGATGCTGGTAACAGCCCCCGTGAAATCGATCCGAAATTTCCGCGTGTGCAATTTAATCACGCGATTGTTTGCGTACCGCAGAAAATCGATACCATCTGGCTGGAGTGTACCAACCAGACAAATCCCTTCGGCTATCAGGGCCGTTTTACGGGCGACCGCAAGGCACTGGTAATAACGGATAATGGCGCGAAAGTGGTGAACACCATCCGCTATCCAGCCGAAAAGAATCTGCAATCACGCACGGCCGACGTTTTTCTTCAACCAAATGGAGATGCCAGTGCCAAAATAAAGACTTCGTATAGCGGGTTGCAATATGAAAACGGGAATCTTGATGGCATTCTCACCAGCCAATTTGACGAGCAAAAGAAATGGCTGCAAGGGGAAATCGATATTCCCAGCTTCGATATCACAACCTTTAAAATGGAGAACCACAAAAGCAAAATACCCTCGGCACAGGTAGCGGTGGATCTTACTTTAAAACGATTTGCCACGCTAAGCGGCAAACGTGTATTCGTTACCCCCAATCTCATGAATCGCTCCAGCTATGTTCCCGAGAAAGTGGAGTCACGCAAGACCAAGGTTTTGTTGAACATGGGCTTCACAGATTTCGATACCATCCGATACCATTTACCCGAAGGCATTTACCCGGAATTTATTCCCAAACCAATTTTACTGAAATCACGGTTTGGTGAGTACGAGGCTACGTTTACCCTCGATCAAAACGACCTCATCTACATCCGGAGGTTCAAACTGCAACGGGGCGAGTATCCGTCAGAGTCCTACTCGGAATTGATCGACTTCTACAAAGGTCTGAACAAAGCCGACAACACCAAGCTTGTCTTCCTGAGCAAAACTTAGAAGAACTGAATTATTTGATCGGAGCATCCGTCTCCCGGGCCATCGCCTCGTAGACGATCTTGTCCGACAAGCTGGGCAGCCATTTGCTGAGGAACACGGCTATTTTTCCTTCGGTGGTGAGCACGATGTTGCGCTTGCGTTTCACGGTGGCCTTGTAGATGTGGCGGGCGCATTCTTCGGCCGTCATCATCTTGCCTTCTTCGCGGGGCGATTCACCCTGGGCCTTTCCGTTTTTCGTGAGGGACCGCTTGCGTATGTTAGACGATGTGAATCCCGGACAGGCCGTGAGCACGTGGACATCCCTTTTCAGATACTCCGTGCGCAACACTTCCAGAAAGCCGTTCAAGGCAAACTTGGAGGCCGAATAACCCGTGCGCCCGGGCAAACCACAATAGCCGGCAATGGACGAGATGCCCACAATAGATCCCTTGTTTTTCACGATCTCCGGAAGGCAGTATTTGGTGGCATACAGCACACCATAAAAATTGATGTCCATCACTTTCTTCACCACCTCCAGGTCCACATCCTCAAACAAAGCCCGCATGGATATACCCGCATTGTTGATGAGCACATCGATGGTCCCATAGCGTTTGATCACCTCTTCCGCCATTCGTTTGTTGTCGTCCTCTTGGCTGACGTCGGCTTGCAGTCCATACACCAGGATCCCCTTGTCGCGAAGCTCTGCCATGGCCTTGTCGAGACCCGTCTGATCCCTTCCGGTGATAAAGATCTTGGAACCCTTCAGCCCAAACTCCTGGGCCAGGGCAAGTCCAATACCGGAGGTTCCCCCGGTGATCACGACAACTTTGTGCTTCATGCGCCAAAAGTAACAATAGTTGTTTAACTTGCCCGGCACAAACCTGCTATGTTTTTCATACGCTTGCTCTCCCGGTTACCCCTCCCGGTGCTTTACGCATTTTCCGATTTCCTCTTTGCCGTGAGCTTCTACCTGGTGCGCTACCGGCGGGCCATGGTGCAGAAGAATCTCAAAAATTCGTTTCCCGAAAAAACCGATGCCGAACGCAGCCGGATCGAAAAGCAGTTTTTCAAGGATCTTTGCGACTATGCCGTGGAGATGTTAAAGCTGCTCACGATCAGCCAGGAAGAGCTGGGCCGACGGGTGGTCTTTAAAAATCCGGACGTATCCAACCGCTACATCCTCAACGGGCAATCGCTGTTGAACCTGGCCTCGCACAATTTCAATTGGGAATGGCTGCTGGTGGCCGGTTCGTTCACGCTGCCGGGGCAAATGGACTTTGTGTACCAATCGGTGAACAGTAAATTCTTTGACGATTTTTCGTATGCCTGCCGGACACGCTTTGGCGCCCATGGCATCAAGCGCGATGAGGTGGCCCGTGAGATCGTGAAGCGCAGACACATCGTGCGCAATATCGCTTTGGTGGGCGATCAATACCCGGGCTACAAACACGATAAAAAATATGCCACCCGTTTCCTGAACCAGGACACCGTTTTTTTCTACGGCTCAAACCAGTTGGCACAACTTACGCAGTATCCGGTCATGTACTATGCCATGAAGAAAGTGAAACGTGGCTACTACGAAACCCACATCGTGGAACTGGCCCAGCCACCCTATGCAAAAGACAGCGACGTGGTAATGGAACACTATGTGCGCGAACTCGAAAAGGTGATCCGCGAAAATCCATCGCAGTGGCTATGGTCGCACAACCGGTGGAAGACCCGTCATCTTGAAGCTTAGTTGCGCCCCTTGCTTTGGGCAGCGATCACGATCATGCACGTGATCAATAGTACGCTGTACTCCACACCATTCGATCCTCCCCCTACAACGAACCAACCATTTTTCGCATGGACCAATAGGATGCCCATGGTTAACTCCAGGGCAAATGCGGCCGCGATCCACCGGGTGTAACGGCCCAGGGCCATGAGCAGACCACCAGCGATCTCAAAGAGCGTGATTCCCCACGCAACAACGGTGCCGGCGGGGATGCCCTGCGAGTCGAGGAAGCCACCAAAGCCGCCCACGCCATCGTGGAGAATGCGTGTGACGCCGTGAATGATGAGCAAGAGGGCTACAATTACCCGGAGCAGGATCACGGCCTGCGAGGCGCTTAGGAAAGGGAAGTTCTTCATAGGGGATAGGTTTACCCTAAAATAGCAAATTGAAAGATGCACCGGGTTTTTGTACCTTGTTCTCACCCGAAAAATACCCCGTCTGGGGCGGCAGTTGGCCTGAGCATTCTTCCTAAGATTGTAATAAAACCTTTGCCTATGAAAGCCTGTCTACCCATGCTTGTGATGAGCCTTTCCACGATGCTGGCACAATCCCAAACCCTGCAACCTCCCGCCCAGCTTAGCCTGTTTATGGAGGGCACCGTGAGCACAAACCTCAACGAGCGCGACATGGCCCTATCGCCCGATGGAAGCGAAATGTACTATACCCTCGAAGCGGCTCAAAATGCGTTCTCTACCATTCTGTATCGTCACAAATTGCCTGGCAATAAATGGTCGGCACCGGAAGTGGCTCCTTTCTCGGGGCAATTCAAAGACCTTGAGCCGGCCTTCAGCGCCGACGGTCGCAGATTATTCTTTAGCTCCAATCGGCCCCTCAGCGGCACACAGGCAAAGGACTTCGACATCTGGGTGGTTGAACGAGCCAAAGATGGATCCTGGTCTTCGCCCCGCAACGTGGGCGCGCCCGTAAACACCAACGCCAATGAATTCTATCCCTCGGTTGCCCTGTCGGGAAATCTCTACTTCACTTCAGAATATGAAAAAGGCGTGGGCAAGGAAGACATCTACGTGTGCCAATGGCAGGATGGAAAATACACAGAGAGTGTAGCGCTCGATACGGCCGTGAATTCCAAGCTATGGGAATTCAATGCCTTTGTTTCGCCCGATGAAAAATTCATTCTCTTCACCTCCTACGGGCGCAAAGACGATCATGGCGGCGGCGATTTGTACATCAGCTTTCGCGATGCCGCCGGCGTCTGGCAGCCTGCTAAAAATATGAGCATGCTCAACTCGCCGAGGTTGGACTATTGTCCTTTTGTTTCCTTCGATCAGAAAATTCTCTTCTTCACCAGCGGCCGGCACGATCTCCCGTCGACCTATGAAAAACCAACCACACATGCTGCACTCGTCAAAGCCTACAACAGCGTGCGCAATGGTTCGGAAAATATTTATTGGGTAGATTTTCAGGCCCTTGTGGGTTCCCTGAAGTGAGCTTACAACAACATCTGTTCGATGTCTTCTTTGGTGAGCTGTTTCATGAAGCTTTCTTCGGTGGTGATCAGCTCGGTAGTGAGGCGCAGCTTGCGTTGTTGCAGCGTGAGGATCTTTTCCTCCACGGTGTTGCGGGTAATGAATTTATAGGTGAACACTTTTCGCTTCTGGCCGATGCGATGCGCACGGTCAACGGCTTGCGCCTCCACGGCGGGGTTCCACCACGGATCGAGAATGAAGACGTAGTCTGCTTCGGTCAGGTTCAATCCGAGGCCACCTGCCTTTATAGAAATCAAAAATACTTTTAGCGAGGTGTCTTTGTTGAAGCGCTCCACCTGCTCCTTGCGATCGGTGCTGGAGCCATCGAGATAGGTGTAGTCTATTTTGTTCGACTTCAAATATTGACGTACGATTTCGAGGTGCTTCACATATTGGCTAAACACCAGCACCTTGTGACCTTCGGCAATGGCGTTCTCCAGCATGTGCGTGATGTCCTCCATTTTACCGGAATCGCCCGAGTAGCCTTGTTCAACCATGCGCGGGTGGTTCGCGATCTGGCGAAGCTTGGTGAGTCCTTCCAGGATCATGAAGCGGCTGTTGCCCAGGCCTTCCTGCTCGATGAGCTTGAAGATCTTCTCGCGGTAGTGGGCTTTCACTTCCTCGTAGCGTTTCTCCTGATCGTTGGTCATGGAACAATATTGAATGTTCTCCACTTTTTCGGGAAGCTCCGTAGCGACTTGTGATTTATGACGGCGCAAGATGAAAGGCTTGATCACCGAGTGAAGTTTCTTCGAACGCGCCTCATCGTTTTTCTTTTCGATGGGATTCTGAAACTCGTTCCGGAAATACGTTTGCGTTCCCAGAATGCCCGGGTTGATAAACGACATCTGCGACCAGAGGTCCATCGTCGTGTTCTCAATGGGCGTTCCCGTCAACACCAATTTATGCCGCGACTTCAATTCGCGCACCGCCTTGGCAATGTTCGACGTGGGGTTCTTGATCACCTGCGACTCGTCGAGGATCACATAGTTAAAATAAAACTCGCGCAGCAACTCTACGTCCAGGCGGGTAATGCCATAGGAAGTGAGCACCAAATCATATTTTTCAAAACGGCGCACATCCTTGTTGCGCATCGTGCCGGTGTAGTTCAGCAAACGCAATCCCGGCGTGAACTTGCTGGCCTCCATCTCCCAGTTGTAGATGAGCGATGTGGGCATGATGAGCAGCGTCGTGCCCGAGCCGTTTTCTTTTTCGGCTTGCAGCATGGATAAGGTTTGAACGGTCTTACCCAAACCCATGTCGTCGGCAAGGCATCCACCGAGTCTGTATTCGTTGAGAAAACGCAGCCAATTATAACCAGCCTTTTGATAGGGGCGAAGCTCGCCTTCAAAGCCTTGCGGCGGCGGATAATTTTTTATACCACTAAACGAATTGAGTGAACGCAATTTTTCGCTGAGATGAACCTTGGCCAGGTTGCCTTCTTCCAATTCCTTCACCAGGTTAAGGTGGTGTTTGCGCAGCACGGGTTTTTCATTGTCGCCATCCGTCTCGCTCAAGGCAAAGAGATCGGCATATTTGGTGAGCCATGCTTCGGGGATAATAGCGATCTCGCCGTTGGGTAATTTGAATTCCACTTTTTTGCGGAGGATCAGTTTTCGCAGATCCTTGAACGGAATTTCAAACTCACCGAAACGGATCTTGGCGTGAATATCGAACCAGTCGATGTTCTCTTTCACCTCCACTTCGATCACGGCCTTTCCCACAAAATATTTTTTGTCGCGGCTCTCGGGCTGGCTCACTTCAAAACCGAGGTTGAGCAGGTTCACGCGGTTCTCGTTCAACCAAGAGAATGCCTCAGACTTGGGTATGGCCACACGAAATCCCTTCATCGGCAATCCCAATTTTTGCAGCGTGTGCAAAAAGTTTTTCTCGTCATCGTTGCGTCGCGACACGCGATGGAACACATAGCCTTCGCCTTGCTTTTCCAACGTCACGCTCACCGGTCCCAGGTGATCGCCGCGGAAACGATGCTTGCCGTATTTGAACGAAAGGTCAAAAACAATTTTACCGGCCTCGTCGGTGGCCGCCTCTTCTGCGGGACGCCGGTCTTCAAAAAGCGAGGGGGCGGATGTGGTTTGCGCCGAGTGAAGCTCCGAAAGCGTGAGCACCGGGTGGGGATCGTAGGTGCTCTTGTTGATCTCAAAACCGCTCGCCTCCACATCGTCGAACGAAGCGATGAGCGGGGCAACAAAACGGTTGTAGTAAGTTTCTTCTACGTTCTTGGGGATGACCACATATTTTTTTGTGAAGAACGGGATCAGCTTTTTGCCGTCGACGTGTTTTTCAAAACCGTGGAGGCGGCCGTTCAATACCATCCAGGCCGGGCTCTTGCAAATGAGGTAGGCCGATGGGTTGGGCAGATCCAGTTTTTTTCCCTGGTAGAATATAGTGGGGTAATAGTTCGTGTGATCGTCCGTTCGCATGAAGTGGAACTGGATGGTCGCGCGCTTGTCGAGCACTTCTATTTTGCGCCACGTGGGCTCGCCATCGTTGCCCATTTCGAAAAGCACTTTGCCTTTCATTTTCTCCAGGATCTTGGCCCGGCGTTTTTCCATGTAGTCTTCGATCTGCTCTTGGAGCATTTCGTTGCCTTTGGCTTTGTCGTAGGTCTTGGAGAAGAACTCCTCCGGCTTCATGAACTTGGCGGAGAATTTCTTTACGATCGATTCCTGTGTCATCGAGTCCATGAGTTCGATCAATTCGAAATCACGGTCGTCGAGGCCCTTCGAAAATTCGCGGGCGTTTTTCGAGGAAATGTTCTGATGTTGGTAAGTGAGCTTGCCTTTTTCGTCGAGATGGACAATATAGGATTCAAACACGAATCCCAGGTATTCGTGTTGATACAGCGAATAGATAATTTGAAACGGTTGTGAAGCAGACACTTTCATCTCGAAACCTGCATTTTGATGAAAACGGAATCTGAAAATTAGGGATTATCCAGCAGAAAAAACTGCCTTTTTTGGGATATTTAGTACATGGATATTACAGGTTTTGAACGGAAGCAAACCGTGACGCGAGGGCGGCTGGTCGCGAAGAGATGGCCAATGTGACTACGGCCATGATGGAAAACACGTAGAGGAAGTCGGAAAACAACATTTTCACAGGATAACCATCCACCACCGACGAATTCATACCCATCGAAACAAAGCCAAATTGTTGTTGCAACAATAGAATAAACCCACCGAAAAAAAGACCCGCCCCGGTGCCAATCGCCGCGATGAGCAAGCCTTCCGTGATGAAAATCCTTCTTAACAACCCACTGTCGGCACCCATGGCGGCCAATATGGTGATGTCTCGCTTCTTGTCGATGGCCAGCATCATGAGGCTGAAATAGATATTGATGGAGCCGATCACGAGCAACAGGATGGCCGCTACGGAGGCGAACAATTTTTCCAGTTTCAACACGCGATACAGATCCTCGTGTTGCTCTTCGCCGTTGAGCACATTGAAATTTTTTCCGAGCGCTTGTTGCAGGGCATCCTCCACGGTCCGGAGGTCGGCACCGGGATCCGCTTTTATTTCCAACGACGTGCGCTTGTTGCCGTAGCTGAACAGCTCCTGGGCAAAGTCCAACGGAACGATCACATAGTTTTCGTCAAAGGTTTGAATGATGGAGAAGACGCCGGCGGGCTGAATGTTCTTTTGCGTATACATTTTCGACGGATCGAAACTTCCACTCTTCACGCTTTTTACCGAGTACAATTGCAACGCATAAAAATCCTGGTCCACCGCAATGGACAACGTACTCCGCACACCATAGCCGACGAGCGCGCGTGGCTTCCCATTTTTCTTTAACACCAAATCCCCTTCGATAATGCTCTCCGGAGGTATGCGATCCTGCTGCATAAAGTTGTCGCTCACTCCCTTCAACATCACCACTTGTGTGGCATCGTTGTAGCGGGCGTAGGCATAGTCCTCGATCACCTCCGTTACGATCTTTACGCCTTGCACATCTTTTACTTTTTTCAACAGGGCGTCACTCACCTCAAACGATTTCCCAACGCTGGCTTCTATTTTGATCTCGGGGTCGAACGAATTGTTGATGGCGTGCAGCAAATCGCCCAGGCCGTTAAAGATGGAGAGCACGATGATGATGGCGGCCGAGAGGATGGCCACGGCCACCATGGAGATGATGGAGATCACGTTGATGAAATTCTTCTTCCGCTTCGAAAGCAAATAGCGCCGGGCAATGAAGTAGGGGACGTTCAACGTTTTGAGGATTGGTTAGCTTTTTTGTTCCGGCGGGATGTGAAGGTTCTTGATAAGGTCGTCCATGCGGGTTGCATTCTCCTCTACCTCGTCTTTGAAGAAGATCAGTTCCGGCACAATGCGTACTTGCTTGCCGATCTTGTCGCCCAGGGCTTTGCGGATCTCGCTTTTGTGTTTGTTTATCTTCTCCAGTACTTTCTCTTTGTCTTTTGCCAGCAGCATGCTGATGTAGATCTTGGCCACGCTCAGATCGGGATTGATGCGTACGTCGGCAATGCTAATGAAGGCGTTGTCGAGGATGCCCCGTTTGTCGCGCTGAAAGATGTCGCTCAATTCTTTCTGGATCAGCTTCGCGTATTTTTGTTGTCGGGTCGTGCCACTCATAGGGACAAATATCTCGCATCCCTCAACAATTAGCAATGAACCATTGGCAATTATAAAAACCTTGGTCTATTTTGTGCGCTTAACGCGTCGCCTTGTTACAATATTTCCGCATCAACGACCCTTACCGCCTGCTGGGCGTGCTGGTGATCATGCTTTTGATCGGCCTGCCTTTGCTGATCGACTCACCGGGCATGACCTATCCCGAGTTGAAAAACCTGGTGGTGGGGGAAAAAGTCCACAACGGAAGCGCACTCTATACCGGGCTGGTGGATTCGGGTGGGCCGCTGGCCGGTTGGTTCAATGCCTTGCTGGACATGGTTTTCGGCCGGTCGCTATTGGCGCGGCATATCCTGGCATTTATCGTCATCTTCTTTCAGGCTTCCTACCTGGGCATCGTTTTCGCGAACAAAAAAGCCTTCTCCGAAAACACCTACATCCCGTCCCTGCTCTTCGCCATCTTTTCGTTCTTTTCGTTCGACACCCTTTCGCTGACCCCCGAATTGCTGGGCGCCGGGTTCCTGTTGCTGGCGCTGAACAACTTGTTTACCGAGATCGAATTCCGTGCACAGCGCAACGAGACGATCTTCAACCTGGGATTGTATATCGGGTTGGCATCCCTGTTCTCATTCTCCTACAGCGTTTACTTGATCGGCGCATTGATTATGCTGATCATCTTCACCCGTCATACCTCGCGCAAATATGTGCTGCTCGTGGTGGGCTTTTTCATTCCTCATTTTTTCCTGATCACGGTCTACTATTTGAAGGAAGGCCTCTCGCCCTTGTGGCAATACTACTACTTGCCAAACCTCGGCTTTCATGCCACGAACTATGTCACGTCGGGCAGCCTCTGGTTTCTTTCGGCCGTGCCGCTGTTCTTTCTTGTCATTTCCCTGATCATGCTGAATCGCGAAGCGCGCTTCACAAAATACCAGTCCCAATTGGTACAGAGCATGTTTCTTTGGTTGCTCTTTTCCATCCTCCAGGTTTTCTATTCCAAAGACTGGCGCCCGCAAAGCTTCATCACGCTCATCCCAAGCCTGAGTTTTTTCATCGCCCAGTTTTTGTTGCTGATCCGCCGGCGAAAGTTTGCTGAAATGAGCACCTGGATCATCCTGGTGGGCGTGGTCTCGATCAGCTACCTGGCGCGCTACAATAACATCGGCAACGTGGATTATACACGCCTTTTTGTACCCGACCCCCCAGCACTGCCGCAGGCCACCCGGGTGCTGGTTTTGGATGACGACTGGAATGTTTACAAGCAACATCCGCTCGGTTCGGCATTCTTCAACTGGTCGCTCAGCAAGGATATTTTTGCCCATGCTGAATACTACGACAATGTGATCCAGGTATACGAAGGCATAAAGTCCGATCCGCCGTCGGTGATTCGCGACAAAAACGATCTGTTTGGTCCCTTCCTGGAAAGGATCCCCGAGTTTAAAAAAATGTACGTGAGAAAGGGCGAGTACTACACCGTGGTCAGCAACTGATCTTACCGACTCTCCGGGCGTGGCGGCCGCCTTCAAAGGCCGTGGTCAGGAAAGTGCCCGTGATCTTTTCCGCCGTGTCCATCGACACAAAGCGGGCGGGAATGCACACCACATTGGCGTCGTTGTGCTGGCGCGCCAGGGCGGCTAGTTCTTCGGCCCAGCAAATGGCAGCGCGAATGCCTTGATGTTTGTTGGCCGTGATGGCCACACCATTGGCACTGCCGCAAACCAAAAGACCGAAGTCGCATGTTTTGTTCTCCACCGCTTCGGCCACCGGGTGGGCAAAGTCGGCGTAGTCAGCGGCTTCGGCGCTGTGGGTGCCAAAATCTTTCAAGCTGTAGCCATTCGTCTCCAGCCATTTTTTCAGTGCTTCTTTATATTCGAATCCGGCGTGGTCGCTACCGATGGCTATGGTCATGATGCGGAAGATTGTTCACGGAGTAATTCTTCGGCTTCGTCTTTCGCTTTCTGGCGCGCTACGATGGCCGAAATGACAATGCTGATCTCAAAAAGGATATAGAGCGGGATCGTGATCATGATCTGGCTCAACGGATCGGGAGGCGTCACGATCGCGGCAATGATCAGAATCACCACCACCGAGTGCTTCCGGTATTTGCGCAGAAATTGGGGTGTAACAATGCCCATCTTGGACAAAAAGAAGATCACCACCGGCAGCTGAAACAACAAGCCGGATCCCAACACCAGCAACACCACCGTAGAAACGTACGACGTGATGTCGAACTCGTTCACGATCATATCGCTGATGCTATAGTTCGCCAGGAAGTAGACCATCCAGGGAGCGATGATAAAATAGCCAAAGAGTACGCCCGAGAAAAACAAAAGCGAAACGGCCGCCACCGCACCACGCGAATACCGGCGCTCCTTTACTTGCAGGCCCGGCTTGATAAAACGCCAGATCTCCCACACCACATAGGGAAAGGCAATGACCAACCCGATGATGAACGAGGCCATGATGTGCATCGTGAACTGCCCGGTCATAAAACGGCTTTGCACCTTGAAGGGAATTTCCTTCACACAAAGCGCCTCGTGGCCAATGAGATCACCTAGCTTGCAAAGCCATTTGAAGGTGGCAAAATCAACACGGGCGGGAGCAAATACGATGTTCTGAAATATCCACGGCGCCAAAACAAATGCTACGATGGTGAATATCACCACGGCAATCAACGATCGGATAACGTGCCAACGCAACTCCTCGAGGTGGTCCAGAAAACTCATCTCTTTTTCTCCACCATTCGACTCTTCTTGATCCAGCGGCATGATTTCAGTTTGTTAAATTCTTTGTTTGGCGTTTCGTTATCGTGGGGGATTTAGAGGGTTTTTAGTACAAGGGGAATTTTTCCATGAAGCGGTTCACTTTGCGTTTCACAGCTTTCAGGTGTTTGGGGTCTTCCGGTTTTTGAAGGGCCTCGTCGATCAGGTCAACCACCTTCTCAACGTCCTTTTCTTTCAGACCGCGGGTGGTGATGGCCGGCGTGCCGATGCGCATACCCGAAGTGATCATGGGCGATTGCGTATCGAACGGCACCATGTTCTTGTTGATGGTGATGTCGGCCTGGATAAGACCTTCTTCCGCTTGTTTGCCGGTGAGTTTCTTCGAACGAAGATCGATCAGCATCAGGTGATTGTCGGTGCCGCCGGAGATGATCTTGTATCCTTTGTTCAGGAATGCCTGCGCCATAACCTTCGCATTTTTCGATACCTGGAGAATGTATTCCATGTAGTCGTCCGACAGGGCTTCCTGGAACGATACGGCCTTTGCGGCAATAACGTGCTCCAGGGGTCCGCCTTGTGTTCCGGGGAACACGCCTGAGTCGAGCACGGAAGTTATTTTTCTCAATTCGCCTTTAGGCGTCTTCAGTCCCCAGGGGTTGTCAAAGTTTTTACCTACCAGGATCATACCGCCGCGGGGACCGCGAAGGGTCTTGTGCGTGGTGGTGGTCACGATATGGCAATGTTCCATGGGGTCGTTCAGCAGTCCGCGGGCAATAAGGCCGGCGGGGTGCGATATGTCGGCCAACAATAAGGCGCCCACGTTGTCGGCGGCCTCTCTTAGTTTCTTATAATCCCAGTCACGGCTGTAGGCGGAAGCGCCGCAGATGATCATCTTGGGCTGTTCGCGTTCAGCGGTTTCAATCACTTTGTCGAAATCGATGAGACCGGTGGCTTGCTCGACGCCGTAAAACGACGGCTGGTATAATTTTCCGGAAAAGTTTACGGGCGAGCCATGAGTAAGGTGACCGCCGTGAGACAGGTCAAAGCCGAGAATTCTGTCGCCGGGTTTGAGACATGCCAACATAACGGCCGCGTTTGCCTGGGCGCCGGAGTGCGGCTGTACGTTTGCCCATTCGGCACCGAAAAGCTCTTTGGCGCGGTCGATGGCCAATTGTTCTACCTCATCCACCACTTCGCAGCCGCCATAATAGCGCTTGCCCGGGAGGCCTTCGGCATATTTGTTGGTCAGCACCGAGCCCTGTGCCTTCATCACCTGTGGCGAGGTGAAGTTCTCGGAGGCAATCAGTTCAATTCCGGCTTCCTGACGCTGTTTTTCTTTCTCAATGAGGTCGAAAATGGCTTTGTCGCGTTTCATGTTCTGGATGGGGTGTTTTTAAAAGAAGCGTCAAAAATAGTCTAGCCAGCCGAGAACGCAAATTTTTGTTTGTGGGTTATTCACAGGCTTTTTTGGGGAGGAAAAGAACCTTTGAAAAAAGGGGGGTAGAGTGCCCATTTGTCTCGATTAGGCGGGATCACCGTCTATCAAATTTAAATACCGGATGCTGTGTTCTGATCGATTCAACCCGACAGACAGGGTAATCAACCTAAGTCAAAAACCCTCTCTGCACATTATGTCTGGGGCTTTGACTTCCAAGCTCCTCAAAAAATGCATGTACACCCCATGCCTGTGGTGAACCATCAGGTGACCTGCTTTTTAATTGTCTCGGGGGACACCGAGGGGTATGCAAGTGATTGGTTATCAGAAATTTGCATTGACCTGGCAGCTCATGAAAATCTTACTCACTTCGCAAGCTCTTCACGGGGTTTGCGGTGGCTGCCCTTATTCCGTGAAAGCTTACGGTGAGTAACGTGATCAATAAGACTGCACCACCGGCAGCCGTAAATATCCACCCATTGAGCGCGGTGTGATAATGGAAAGTCAACAGCCATTGATTCAGATAGTAGTAGGCTATCGGCATCGCCATCAGCAATGCGATCGATACCAGGACGACAAACTCTTTCGATAACAACATCCAGATATTTAACAGCGACGCTCCGATAACTTTTCTGACACCGATCTCTTTCGTCTTTTGTTCCGCGATGAACGACGACAAGCCAAACAAGCCCAGGCACGAGATAAATATGGCGAGCGCCGCGAATACCGACGCCAGGTTTCCGATCCGTTGCTCGGCGTTGAATTTATTTCCATATTCTTCATCTACGAAACTGTATTCGAAAGGCGATGAAGTCACCAGCTTCTTATGAATGGCTTCCACGGCAGACAAAGATTCAGCCGTGCCTTTGCCGGGGTCGAGCCTTACGATCATTTGCCCGAGACTGTTGTTGGTTAAATTTTTGTCCAACCAATAGAAACCTGGACTAACGGCCTCGTAAGGACTTCCGACGATCAGGTCCTCCACCACTCCGATAATTTCCCGTCCTGCATCACCGTTCGAGATCACTTCACCAACAGGATTTTCGAGTCCCAGAAAATCAGCCGCAGCCTTGTTAATGATCACGCCGTTTACGTCTGTCGAATGTGTGAGAGAGAAATCTCTCCCTTTCAATATTTTCCATTGAACCGTTTTCCCGTACGCCTCATCAATCCAGGTTACCGTGAAATTCGGATCGGAGTCGGGATCTTTTCCCCGCCAGTTAAATCCGCTCCAGTTATCCCAAATAGCCGTCAATGGACTACTCGAAAACGTCACATCGGTCGCCACGCCACTCGAAAGCAGTTGATCGCGCATGACGAGCTTGATCTTGTCGAATTCCATATCGTGAATAGCGATGCGGATCAAATTTTGTCTATCGTAACCGACCGGACGTTGCTGCGTGAATTGAATTTGTTGATACACGATGATCGTTCCGATGATGAGTATCACCGAAACACCAACCTGGATCACGACAAGGACCTTGCGGGGCAGCGAAGCAAATTTGCCAACCCGAAAGGTTCCCTTCAAAACTTTAACCGGTTGGAACGACGAAAGATAAAAAGCAGGGTACAGCCCTGCGAAGAATGCCGTGATGATGATGAAGACAAGACTCGATATCCAGAAATAGCTATTGGCAAAGGGCAGCGCGATCTTTTTATCTGCCAACTGGTTGAAAGCGGGAAATGCTAAAGAAACAATAAGCAATGCCACGGCGAATGCCAGCGCAACAATCAGGAACGATTCGCTCAGGAATTGACTGACGAGCTGTGATCGCATGGAGCCGATCGCTTTACGCACACCCACTTCGCGTGCGCGTTTCTCGCTGCGTGCCGTACTCAAATTCATGAAGTTGATGCAGGCGAGCAGCAACACGAATGCTCCAACAATTCCAAACAACCATACGAAGGTGATGCGTCCGGTGGCAGGATAGCCATTTTTGAATTCTGAAAACAAGTACCAGTTCTTCATGGGATTCAACCAGACACGCATCTGATATTTTTTAGAGTATTCCGCCACGCCTTCCGGTGTATCTTTAATATAGAGATCGGCAATGGCAGCACTGGCTTGTTCAATCGAGACATTGTCGACCGTTTGAACGATAATGCGACAGGCGTTATTCCCCCAATTTGTTTCATTAGCTTTTAATTGGGGAACGCTGTTCTTCAGTCCTTCAAAATTTCCAAAGAACTGAATGTCCCCGAACATTGCGTTAGGCGCAATGTCTTCATATACGCCCGTAACCGTTGCGTCCCGTGATGCACTTATCCTGACCACCTGGCCGATCGGATCCTTGTCACCGAAAATTGACTCCGCGGTTGACCTTGAGATAATGATCGCATTCGGGTCGTTCATGCTTTCTATATTTCCGCGGATCATTTGCAGCGAAAACAGGTCGATCACTGATTTATCGATGTATTCTCCCTTCTTGAAAAAATTGCGATCGCCAACACTCAATGGGTAATCCGTTTCCCACCACATGATGGCGACGTTCTTGAAAAGGTGGCCGTATTTTTCTGTTAAGACCTTTGCCACAGGCTGAGGCGTACCGAACCAACTATCAGCTTTTTTTGGGTCGGAGGGGTCGATGATATGACGATAGAACGACGCGATATGATCGTGGTTGCTGTAGCTGCGGTTGTAGCTCACCTCGTCATACACCCATAATCCGATCACGATGGCCACAGCCATGCCGACGGCGAGACCGCCGATGTTGATCAGGCTATACATTTTATGCCTGAGTAAATTTCTGAGGGCGACTCTAAAATGATTGCGGATCATGGCATTGGCAGTTTGGTACGGAAATACTACCAGATAACATGGAAATGGTTACAACTATCTTTTTAGAATTAAAAGTTGTCGCAAGCGAGGGCTACTTTTCTTTGCAGACGAAGGGCTTGTGTAAAGCTCAGGGGGGTAATGATTCAATAAAATTATTGATTCACGCTGACTTTAAACGTTCGGTGAACTATTCGGTGATCTCCAAAAGGTGTTCTTATTAAGTTACTGTAATATAGTGGATTGTAAGAAAGACTATCATCTTCTCACCAGGAGCCGCTGCTACCGCCTCCACCAAAGCTACCGCCACCTCCCGAGAAGCCGCCACCGCTACTGCCCGAAGACCAGCTGCTGCTAGACGACGAACCGCTTGACGATCCCGACCCAGAAGACCAGCCGCCACCACCGCTAATCCCTCCACCTTTACCTCCTTTTCCGATCTTGCCGCCCGCCTTTTTGCCCCATGTCGATTTGGGTAAGGTGAACCGGAGGATGGGGAAACCCACCAGATAGCAAACCAGGATCACCAGCCCGGCCGTTAGCCCGTAGATGGCCATCGGAAAAATGGCATAAAAAGGAATGAGGAACAGGTACAAGAACCAGCCCATGTTGTCGGGAATGAAAATGCCGAGACCCGTGAACACACCCAGGATGCCGAAAATAAAAAGCCCCAAAACAACTTTCTCCACCCAGCCCAGCTCCTCACTATTACCTTCGCCACCATCGGCTGTATATTCTCCGCCGATCGCAGCCACGATAGCATTGACAGCCTCCTTTATGCCCGTGTCAAAGTCGTCTTTGCGAAAATTGGGTGCCAGTTCGTTCCGGATGATGCGTGCGCTCACGGCATCCGTCAATGTGCCCTCCACGCCCCGGCCCGTTTCGATGCGCATCTTGTGATCCTGAATGGCCACCAGCAACAACACACCATTGTCTTTTCCTTTTTGGCCCAGCTTCCATTTCTCCGCTACCTTTAGCGAATACTCTTCGATCGATTCGCCGTCAAGCGACGAAAGGATCAGAATGGCGATCTGGTTGGACGTGGAGTCTTCGTATTGTTTGAGTTGCTGTTCGAGCGCATCTTCGGTTTGTTGCGAAAGCACGTCGGCATCGTCGTGAACATGAAGGCCCCAGAGTTCCGGCACAGCCTTTTGCGCCGATACCGGCAGATCGATCAGCAGAAACAACAGGAAAAAAGCAAACAGACTCGATAGATTCCTGCAACCGGAGATCACCCCATGAAAATGGACCATATTCATTTTTTCTACTGTTCTATTATTTTTTACCAGGAATCGCTGGAGCCGCCACCACCGAAACCTCCTCCTCCTCCAAAATCACTGCCGCCACCGGAGCCACCGCCCCAGCCGCCACCACCCCCAAAACCACCGCCACCGATCCAGCCGCCCGTCGACCAATAGCCACCACGTCGGCCGCCACCTCCGCCTCGCCGGGAAGCAAAAAGAATGACCAAAATAATGACGATGATAGTGACCAAGGGTGACGATCGGCGCGAGACCTTTCTGCGCGGCGGTTCATCGTTCTTGTATTCGCCTTTAATGGTTTGAATGATGGCGTGCGTGCCGGCGTACACCCCTTCGTCATATTTTCCCTGGCGGAAATAGGGTGCCACTTCGTTCCGGTTTATCCGGCTCGACATGGCGTCCGTGAGCACACCTTCCAGGCCATAGCCCGTCTCGATGCGCATCCGACGGTCTTGCAGGGCAATGAGAAACAACACGCCGTTGCTTTTGGTCTTTTGACCAACGCCCCACTTCTCGGCTACACGCAGTGAATAGTCTTCGATCGCTTCGCCCTCCAGCGAAGGAATGATGAGCACGGCAATCTGGTTGCTCGTGCTGTCGCGCTCCGCCTGGAGCATGGCTTCGATCTGTGCTTTTCCGGAGGCAGAGAGAACATTGGCTTCATCGTGCACCCATACACCACTGTGTTCTGGAATGCTCAGCTGTGCAAACACGGTGGCCGGCAGCAGGAGCAAAAGGAAAAAGTACAAGGATTTCATGCAAGGAGGGCAGATAGGTTGTTTCATCGATACGCGTGGCGACAGGAGGGTGTTCATCAATCTATTCTCAGATCGTCGCTCAATTCATTCACATCGTCGTCGGCTTTATGAAATCCTTTTTCCAACAAAATTTCGCCACATCGTTTTATGCCGGCTTCAAGGCCTTCCACAATTTTGCCGGCGCGTATTTGTCCCACGAGGTCTGCCACGATCTTGTCCCATTGT
This sequence comes from Chryseolinea soli, assembly GCF_003589925.1. Lineage (NCBI taxonomy): Bacteria > Pseudomonadati > Bacteroidota > Cytophagia > Cytophagales > Fulvivirgaceae > Chryseolinea > Chryseolinea soli. Next base: position 1,950,381 of record NZ_CP032382.1, read on the forward strand.
TTTTGCTCCACCACTTTGCTAATGCCCCGGTCGGCCATCACAATCACCTCGTGTTCGAAAAAAGAAATGAAGATCATGATGCCCGTGCGGTGTTTCGTGTTGAAAACTTCTTCCTCTAAGAAAGCCGTCTCAGCCCGTTGCCGTGTCACCTGGTCAAGTTGTACCTGCCCGACGAGTTGGCGCTTCAGCGCTTCCACAAAATTGGGCAACAAGCCGCCCACCAGGCCACCGAGGATGACCACGAAGAAAATGAACACCGGGTCGTAAAAAAGCGTATTGCTGTAATCGGAAATGATATAACGATCCAAAATGATCATCAGAATAAAGGCCAGCGACCCGCCCATAATGCCGGCTTTGTAGTTGGCCGTCATGTATTGCCCACTGCGTTCTACGATGACCGGCACAATTTCGCCGGAGATGCTGTTCTCCGCGTCCTTCACTGCCGTTTTTATGCGTTGCAGATCCTGATCGGAAAATCGTTCTTTAATTTTCATAACGCTACAGTTATTGGTTTTCTCCGGAATATCCGGCGGGCTCCTAAGTTTATATTGACGCGGTGAAGATAGCCCTTAAAATTCAGGGACGAACTTTCACCCGGTTTTATTCTATTTCAGCGCTTTCAGATAGAGTTGAATGGTGTTCTCCAATCCATAGTAAAGGGCGTCGCAAATGAGCGCATGCCCGATGGAGACTTCATCCAGGGCGGGGATGCTTTGGGCCAGGAAGCGGAGGTTTTCCAGGTCCAGGTCGTGGCCGGCATTGAGGCCCAGACCGGCTTCTTTGGCCACCCGCGCGCTTTCTACATAGGGTTTGACCGCGATGTCGCGGTTCACCTTATATTCATGTGCATAGGGTTCTGTATACAGTTCCACACGATGGGCGCCAAGCCGTGCAGCGCCTTCTACCATGCGCGGCTGGGGATCAACAAAAACAGACACGCGCACACCGTGCGATTTGATTTCGTCGATGATGTCCTTCAGCAAGGCTGCGTGCTTCAGTGTGTCCCAACCGGCGTTGGAGGTGATAGCGTCAGGGGCATCGGGCACGAGTGTGGCTTGCCCCGGTTTCACTTCACGGATGATCTTCATGTAGCGTGCGTCCGGGTAGCCTTCGATGTTGAACTCCGTGGTCACCTTGTCTTTCAACGCCATGACATCGGCATAGCGGATGTGGCGTTCGTCGGGCCGGGGATGTACGGTGATGCCTTCGGCGCCAAACCGTTCACAGTCAAGTGCCGTTTTTACTACATCGGGATTATTTCCCCCCCGTGCATTCCGGAGTGTGGCAATTTTATTAATATTGACGCTGAGTCTGGTCATATTGTCTTTACACGAAGCACAAATATATTTCCGGTAGAACGAACCCGTTATCGTTTCGGTCTAAAATCGTTCGAAATTAAACATTAACAAAAAAATAATGTATGAGTCTGAAGCAACAAATTGACAACGATATTAAAAAAGCCATGTTGGCCAAGCAGAAGGAAGAACTGGAGGCGCTGCGCAGCATCAAATCCATGATCCTGTTGGCCGAAACAGACAAAAGTGCTTCGGGCGAAATTTCGGGCGATGCCGAAAACAAGATCCTCATGAAAGCCGCCAAGCAACGCAAGGAGTCGGCCGACATTTTTCAGCAACAAAATCGCCAGGACCTTGCCGAAAAGGAACTGTTCCAACTGGAAGTGATCAGCCGCTATTTGCCCAAGCAGCTTTCGGAAGAAGAGATCGCTTCCAAAGTGAAGGAAATCATCGCCCAGGTAGGGGCAAAAGGTCCTCAAGACATGGGCAAAGTTATGGGCACCGCCACCAAAGTGCTGGCGGGCCAGGCCGATGGCAAAGTGATCTCTGAACTTGTAAAAAGACTTCTGACCGCGTGAGTATTGTCGACATTGCCCTCATCATTTTCATAGTGCTTGGCGCCTACGGCGGATATAAGGATGGGTTTGTTGTGGAGATTTTTTCGCTGATCGGCATCGTGCTGGGCGTGTTGGGTGGCTTTAAGCTCATGGGATGGGCTATGGTCAGGTTGGCCGATCGTTTTAACGTAGACGAAAAAGTGTTGCCGTACGTCGCTTTCGGAGCTGTATTCATCGCCATTGTTGTGGCGGTGAGCCTCGCAGCCCGGCTCATCAAGGCGTCGTTGAACAAAACATTGTTGGGCGCTGCCGATCAGGGTGCCGGTGCCGTGCTGGGTGCGATGAAGACAACTTTTATGCTCAGCATTATGTTGTGGATCATCGATTCACTGGAAATAAAGTTACCCGGGCGATGGACGGACCATTCTTGGGTTTATCCCTTTGTGGCCGGTGTAGCACCAAAAATTACCCACTGGATCGGTGGAATTTTGCCCTTTTTCAAAGATGTGTTTTAGCACGTTCCGGCCTGGGGTAAAAACTTTTCTTTCTCATTATTTTTTTTCCTTACTTATCGCCGATAAAGAAGATCATGGCCATTTCAGTTAAAGAAGAAAACGGAATTCGATATGTAGAAGAAGGTGAAGGACCCGTCCTGTTGTTGCTGCACGGATTGTTCGGTGCGTTGAGCAATTGGGAAGGCGTGGTCAACCGTTTTTCAAAAAATTTCCGCGTGCTCATTCCCATGCTTCCCATCTACGAAATGCCTATCCGTGAAGCCGGTCTCGATGGCTTACGAAAGTTCGTGGAGGATTTTGTAGCGCTAAAAAAATTAAACGACATGATCATCATGGGCAACAGCCTGGGCGGTCACATCGCTTTGATCTATACGCTCAACAATTCCGACAAGGTGAAGAAGCTCATCCTCACCGGCAGCTCCGGGCTGTTTGAAGATTCCATGGGAGGCTCTTACCCCAAACGCGGCAACTACCAGTACATTAAAGAGCGGGTGTCTTATACTTTCTACGATCCGGAGGTTGCGACGAAAGACCTGATCGACGAAGTCTTCGAGATCACCAACAGCATTCCCAAATGTTTGCGCATTGTGGCCATCGCCAAGTCTGCGCAGCGAAATAACATGGCCGACGAAATTCCCAATATAAAAATACCTACTTTGCTGGTGTGGGGACTGAACGATACCATAACTCCCCCTATGGTAGCCCATGAATTTAACCGGCTTATTCCCAATTCGGACCTTAAGTTTATAGACAAATGTTGTCATGCACCCATGATGGAGCATCCAGAGACGTTTAATGAGCTGGTGGCAGACTTTTTGATAACATAAAACCAAATCCAATCGCACCACCAAAAGCGTACGTATAACAAACCTTATGATTGCCGAAGATCTTATCAACCACATGATCCCTCCCCTGAAAGGATCCGATGATGCCCACAAGGCGATCGTGTGGATGGAAGAATTCCGTTGCAATTTTCTCCCCGTTGTGGAAGAGGGCAAATTGCTCGGTTTCATTTCGGAAGAGATCATTTTGGAGGCCAACGACATCGACAAACGGGTAAAGGACTTCAACCTCGTGGGGCAAAACTGTTTTGTTCACCTCGACACGCACTTCTACGACATTCTGAAAGTAGCGGCCGACAACAAATTGCAGGTCGTGGCCGTGCTGAACGAAGAGCAAAGCTACACCGGCCTCATCACGGTACAGGATACCCTCACCTCTTTTGCCCAAACAGCCGCCGTGCAACTCCCGGGCGGTATTTTGGTGCTGTCCATGAACCACGTGGACTATTCCCTGGCCGAGATCAGCCGCCTGGTGGAGGAAAACCACGCCAAGATCCTCAGCAGCATCGTGAAGGAAGATCCACTCGATCCCGGCAAACTTCGTCTCACCCTCAAAATCAACCAGTTGGACTTGTCGCGCATTGTGGCTACCCTGGAGCGTTTTGGCTATAAGGTCATTGGTCGTTACCACGAAACCAAGGCGTTGGGCGACGAAAAAGACCGCATCGACATGCTGCTCCGCTACCTGGATATTTAAAATCCGCACGCTCTTTTTGCGCCTTCCACTGCCCTTCCTATCTTTAAACTAGATTCGGAAAAACCGGCTTAACCAACTTTAAAAAACCACGGGCTGCATGAGAGTTGCTGTGCATGGAAAGGATTTTAATCGTGCATCGGCACCCTTCATCGCGCAGATCTTCGAGGTTCTGAGCCGATACAAGATCGACCTCTGCGTCTCCGAGAAATTCAGCGCCTACCTCGGCAAGGCCGGCATCAAAACTAAATTCAAAACCTACAGTTCGGCCAAGGATCTTAAGAACGTCCAGATCTTCCTCAGCATCGGGGGCGACGGCACCTTGCTCGAGTCCGTGACGCACATCAGCCGGTTGGAGATTCCCATATTGGGCATCAACACGGGACGGCTGGGGTTCCTGGCAACCATCAGCAAAGAAGAAACGGAAAAATCGCTCCAGCATTTGTTCGACGGAGCCTACACGCTGGATCAACGCGCGTTGCTAAAGCTGGACACGGAGAAAGACATTTTCGGACCCCTGAATTTTGCATTGAATGATTTCACGGTCGTAAAGAAAGACAGCTCGGCCATGATCACCATTCACACCTACATCGATGGGGAATTTTTAAATTCCTATTGGGCCGACGGCATCATCATTTCTACGCCGACAGGATCCACCGGGTACTCACTGAGTTGCGGGGGACCATTGATCTTCCCGCGCTCCGGAAACTTTGTCATCACTCCCGTAAGCCCCCACAATTTGACCGTCCGTCCTATCGTCGTTTCCGATCAATCAGAAATAACCTTCCAGGTGGAGGGCAGGAGCAAACGTTTTCTGGTTTCATTGGATTCGCGCATGGCGCCGGTTGACCCGTCCGTAAAATTGAAAGTCACCAAAGCCGATTTTAAGGTCAACCTTATTCAGCTCGAAGGCACGCATTATTTTAAGACCTTGCGTCAGAAGTTGAATTGGGGGTTGGATATTCGGAATTGATTTTTTATTACCTTTGTAGTTCACTGATTGATAAATACTTATTCCTGACTCAATGAGAAAGCTTCTTTACGTAGTGCTGGCCGTTTTCATGATCTCAGTTGCCCATCAGGCAGAGGCTCAAATGAGCCGAAGAAACATCAAAAAGAACAACAAACGCATCTCCACTTTCCGTGGACGCAAAGCCTGGTTCGCCAAAGAAAAAGTATATAACGCAATTGGTTTCTCGGTGAGCGCCTTGAACTATTACGGCGACCTGGCGCCACGCCCCAGCAAGTTCAGCACCGATATTTCTTTTACCAAACCCGCCCTCGCGTTTTCCTTCTCGCACCGCTTCGGCCCCCGCTATACACTGACGGCCGCGTTCATGTATGGAACCCTGAAGGGCTCCGATGCCGAGTCGGCTGACAAGAACGACACGGGAAATGGCGTTTTTCGCTATCAAAGAAATCTATCGTTCCGGAACCGGATAAAAGAGTTCTCCGTCATAGGGACGTTCGATCTGTTCCCCAACAGCGCGACCTACATCAGCCGCGTGAAATGGACGCCGTATGCTTTTGTGGGCGTTGCCGTTTTTCTGCACAACCCCCAGGCACAGGCACCGGCCGTCGACCCACAGGGCAATCCCCTCCCCGAAGCCGGAAAATGGGTTGACTTGCAACCTCTTGGCACCGAAGGGCAATATGCCACCCTGCAGGAAGGCGATGCTAACTACGGCATTAAACCCTACAAAAAAATTCAGCCTGCCATACCTTTTGGTATAGGCGCGCGTTTCAGACTAAACGAAGTGATGGATTTGGCCGCAGAGATTGGATTCCGCTATACATTCACCGATTACCTGGACGACGTCAGTAAAAACTACGTCGATCTCGGCGTATTCCAGGGCAACCAGTTAGCCAAGGCCATGTCATACCGCTCGTCGGAGGTGGCCACACCCGGCACAACCTACGTCGGTCGCGACGGAGGAACATACACCGTGGTTTCCGGCTATGGTCAAGAATTTCCCGATAATGTGAGAGGCAATAAAAACAACCGTGACATCTACATGGTCACTACGGTGCGTGTGACCTACATCCTTGGCAAGAACTTCCACCGGGCTAAATTCAGATGATGCGGTCCCTCATAAAGAACCTCATTTGTCTAACGCTTTTCATCTCGGCTTTCACGGCCGCCCATGCTCAGAGTGCAGAAGTCAATAGTGCCGAAGTAGGATTCGGCCTGGGCACATTCAACTACACTGGCGACCTGGTTCGCTTCTATAATTTCAAATACTCAAAGCCGGCGGCAACCGTCTTTTACAAGTCCAACCTGAGCCGCGTGGTGAGCTTCCGTGTTTCCATCACCGGCGGACAACTCGGCGCCAGCGAAAAACCCATCGACGCTTTTGCCACCCAGCGCGATGCCTCGTTCAATATTTTTTTATTGGAGGCCTCCACGGGCGTGGAGTATCATTTCCTGAACTGGCGCGACCCCAAACGCTTTATCCGTTTCTCGCCGTATTTGTTTGGAGGCGTCGGCATCTTTAGCATGTCGGGCGTTGCCACCAAAACAGCCGACTACAGCAACGTGCAGGCGGTCATTCCTTTTGGCGGGGGCATCAAATACGTCTATAATCCCAAGTGGTATTTTTCACTGGAATTCGGAGTCCGCAAAACCTTCACCGATTACCTGGACAACATTTCCGACGGCGACCCGCGCTATAAGAATTATCAGTATGGCAACCCCAACGATAACGACAACTACTACTTCCTGGGGGTGAGCATCACGCGCACATTCTACTCCATACCTTGTCCCTCCAATCCATACAAGTAAAAATTCCCATTTCGTCTACACTCGGCTCCTCAATCCATTAATAACCAATATCTTTTATTAATTTTGAACCCCTGTGGCTTCATATAAGGAACATATCGACTTTAATAATATGCCCCAACACGTGGCGGTTATTATGGATGGCAATGGCCGGTGGGCCAAGAAGAAAGGAGCCATGCGCATTTTCGGCCACCGCAACGCCGTTCAGGCCGTTCGCGACGTGACCGAAGGGTGCGGCGAGCTGGGTATAAAGTATCTGACCCTGTACGCCTTTTCTACCGAAAACTGGAATCGCCCCAAGGCTGAGATCGACGGTCTGATGGAGCTGTTGGTGAACACCCTGAAACAGGAAATCAAGACCCTTTCCGAAAACCAGGTACGCCTGGTCACGATCGGCGAAACTTCGCATTTACCGGGCGACTGCCAGGCTAACCTGCAGTGGGCAATCGACCAAACAAAAAATAATAGCGGCCTCACCCTCATCCTGGCACTGAGCTACAGCGGCCGGTGGGAGATCATGAAGGCCGTAAAAGCCCTGGCCAAAGATGTTTCCGATGGAAAAGTGGCAGCCGACGCCATAAATGAGGCCGTATTTGAAAACTATTTGCAGACTTCCGGCATCCCTGATCCGGAGTTGCTCATCCGCACCAGTGGCGAGATGCGCGTCAGCAATTTTTTGCTGTGGCAAATTGCCTATACGGAACTCTATATCACACCCACACTCTGGCCAGACTTTCGAAAAGAGCACTTGTACGAAGCCATCTGGGCCTATCAACAACGTGAACGTAGATTCGGAAAGACAAGTGAACAATTGAACCCTGTAAGTTGATGAAGCGAGTTTTATTCCTGATTATTCTTTTAAGTGTTGCTGCTGACGGCTGGGCTCAATTCAGGGGAAGGCGTTCGGGAACGGCTACGAATGCCCCCGGGGAAAATAATTTGAATTATGCCAACCCGGCCGAATATACCATCGGCGGTATTGAAGTGACAGGATTGAACGTGCTCGATAAAAACGCCATGGTCTCCCTGACCGGTTTAAAAGTTGGCGACAAAATAAAAATCCCTGGCGACGCCATCTCCAGCGCCATCCGCAGTTTGTGGAAACACGGGCTGGTGGGCGATGTGACCATAAAGGTAGACCGGATTGAAGGTCAGACGGTATTTCTGAACATCACCCTTTCCGAACGTCCACGCCTCACCGGGTTTTATTTTACAGGGATCTCTAAATCTCAGGAAAGCGGTCTGAAAGACGATCTGAAACTCATTCGCGGTAAGATTGTCACCGAGACCATGATCCGGAATACGGAAACCGGAGTAAAAAAATATTTTATCAAGAAGGGATTTCTCAACACCGCGGTGAAGATCACGCAACAGCGCGACACGCTGAACCGCGATGGGATCAAACTCAAAATAGCCGTCAATCCAAAGTCGAAGGTCAAGATCAATCACATCTCCTTTGTGGGCAACGAAGCCATGTCGGATGCGGTGTTGAAAAAGAAGCTGAAGAAAACCCACGAGCGCCCGCGCTTTGCCTTGCATCGCACCATCCTCAACAGCGTCGTTAACCTCAAGCCGAAAGAGTTTATCGACTCCAGTTACAAAGTGAGCCCGAAGCAGCTCAAAGAATTTTTCAGCCAGAATGTTAAGCTCAACATCTTTGCCGGATCAAAATTCATCAAGACCGATTACGAGGAAGACAAAAAGAAACTGCTCGCCTACTACAACACCAAGGGTTATCGCGATGCTGAAATTGTTTCCGACTCGATCTATTCGCATAGCGAAAACACCATCAACATAGATTTCGTCATCTCGGAAGGACCGAAGTACTACTTCCGCAACATCATCTGGACGGGTAACTACATCTACACCGACAAGCAATTGTCGGCCGTGTTGGGCATCAATAAAGGCGATGTTTTCAACCGCGAGTTGATTGACAAAAAATTACAATTCAATCCGAAAGGACTTGACATCAGCGGGCTCTACATGGACGATGGTTATCTGTTCTTCCAAATCCACCCCGTTGAAGTGGCCGTAGCCGGCGACTCGATCGACATCGAGATGCGTATCAACGAAGGCGAGCAAGCCACCATCAATGAAGTGACCATCACGGGCAACCAACGCACCAGCGATCACGTGATCCGCCGCGAGTTGAGCACCGTGCCCGGACAAAAATTCCGTCGCTCCGATATCATCCGCACACAACAACGCCTGGGACAATTGGGCTACTTTGCGCCCGACAAGATCGGCCAGAACCTCGTGCCCAACCCTGCCAAAGGAACCGTGGACATCGAATGGCAAGTGGAAGAACAATCCAACGACCAGGTGGAATTGTCGGGTGGTTGGGGCGGTTACTACGGCTTTGTGGGAACGTTGGGTTTAACGTTCAATAACTTCTCGCTGCGCAATATCCCGCACCTCAAAAACTGGAAGCCTCTGCCTGTGGGCGACGGTCAGCGTTTGTCGCTGCGTATGCAAGCCAACGGCCGGTCCTTCCAGAGCTACAGCTTCTCATTCACCGAACCCTGGTTGGGCGGACGCAAGCCTCACTCGCTTAGCGTGAGCTATGTTCGGTCCCTTTCGCGCTATGCCGGCGCGGGTGCGACCAGCTACAACGACTTGAACTCCGGAATAAAGGCCGACAACATTTCCGTCGGTTTGGGACGCATGTTGGAATGGCCCGACAACTATTTTACACTCACCAACTCGTTGTCGTATGCGGTGTATTCCTTGAAAAACATCAACTACGGATTGGGATGTACGACGTGTAAATCCTATGCGGTGACGTTCAACACCACCATTTCACGGAACAGCATCGACAACCAGATGTATCCTTCGTCCGGGTCTTCGGTTTCGCTGAGCCTTACGCTGACCCCGCCGTATTCGGCGTTCAATGGCCTTGATTATACTACGGCTACAGCCGAGCAAAAGAACAAATGGCAGGAGTATCACAAATGGATGTTCGATGCAAAGTATTATCTTCCCCTCGACAGCAAGAAAAAACTGGTGTTGGAAGCTAAAGCGCACTTCGGCTTCCTGGGGGCCTATAACAAGGAGAAAACCGGCATCGGACCCTTCGAGCGCTTTGTGCTCGGCGGAAGCGGTCTGGCAGGGGGCTTCAACTCCTTTGTTTTGGGCAAGGAAATCATCGGTTTGCGAGGCTACCAGGACAACCAGATCACGCCACCGACCTATGCGGTGGGCAACAGCACTTCGCAACAGGGTGGTGTGGTTTACGAGAAATTGGGCCTGGAATTGCGCTACCCCGTCACCACCGGCAACGCCGCAACGATCTACGGCTTAGTTTTCACGGAGGCCGGCAACAACTGGGGTACTTATGAGAACTTTAATCCGTTTAGTATGTATAAATCGGCCGGCTTTGGGGCCAGAATCTTTATGCCTGCGTTTGGATTGATTGGCTTGAACTGGGCATATGGATTTGATCCTGTTCCGCTGGGAAGCAGGGGGCCGGTCAGTGGATCGCAATTCCACTTCACCATCGGTCAGCAAATCAGATAGTTATGCGTCTTTATATTTTTACGATTTTTTTTCTCATTTTCGGCCTGAATTTTGGCTATGCTCAGAGGTTCGGCTACATTGACACGGACTTCATCCTGAATAAAATGCCCGAATACAAAAAGGCGCAGGAAGAGATCAACCAGCTGTCGCAGGCTTGGGAGAAGGAAATTCAGGAGATGAGCAAGAAGCGGGACGAGATGTACAGCGCGTTCCAGGCCGAACAAGTGCTGCTGACCGAAACCATGAAAAAGGAGCGGACAGAGGCCCTTCAGAAAAAAGAAACCGAGCTGAAAGAATACCAGAAAAAGGTCTTCGGTTTTGGCGGGTTATTTTTCCTGAAAAAGCAGGAGTTGATCAAGCCCATTCAGGACAAAGTGTGGGATGCTGTCGACAAGGTTTGCAAGGAAAACAGCCTTGCCATCATGTTCGACAAAGCCGGTGAACTGGTGATGATTTACACCGATCCCCGCTATGATTACACCGATTTTGTACTAGACCAATTGGGCCTTGGAGACCCAAATGATAAGATTAAAAACTAAATTGAATTACTGTAATGAGAAAACTCGTTTTATTCGTGGCCTTGGCACTAGCAGCCTTTGTATCCCATGCACAGGCACCAGCGACAACTACCACCACCAAAGTAGGCTATGCGGATGTTGACTATATCTTCAGCCAGTTGCCGGAGGCAAAGCAAATTGATTCCGATCTCAAATCGCTTCAAACCCAACTGAAAAACCAGGTTGATACCAAATACCAGGAATTTCAGAAAAAGCTTGCCGACTACCAGGCCAATCTCAATACGATGATCGACGCCGTTCGTGCCAACACGGAACGCGAGCTTCAGCAAATGCAGCAAAACATCGAAAAACTGCAGCAAGATGCACAAACTACGATCCAGGCAAAACAAACCGCATTGATGGACCCCGTCTACAAAAAGGTGGGCAAAGGCATTGAAGACGTGGCCAAGGAAAACGGCTACACGTTCATCCTCAACCAGCAAATCGGCGGCCTCGACGTGATCTTGTACGGCGACGAGAAAATGGACATTTCTGACCTGGTGTTGAAAAAACTGGGGGTTACCCCTAAACCGGCCGGTACACCTGCTACCACCCCGGTAAAACCCAAGTAAAGATTACACGGCTTTTATAATCACCAACCCTCCCGGATAAATCCCGGGAGGGTTTTTTATTTTTGGTAGATGATCAGACCTACTTTTCTTTCGGCAGGAAACACCGTGGCACTTGCCGCCACCGGGAGAAAAGTTTCCACAGCGCAAATGCAAAAGGCCCTCGAAGTGTTTTCTTCTTGGGGATTGAATGTGCTGCGCGCACCCCATCTTTTCAGCGAGAAGCATGGTTACCTGGCCGGCACCGACGACGAACGCCGGCGCGATTTTCAGCAAATGCTGGACGACAAAAACGTGCGCGCCATTTTCTGCGCTCGTGGCGGCTATGGTACGACGCGCATTCTCGATGGTTTGGATTTCACCTCCTTCCTGGAAAATCCAAAATGGATCATCGGCTTCAGCGACGTGACCGCCTTGCATCTCAAACTGTTGCAGCTGCAAGTTGAAAGCATTCACAGTACGATGCCGATCTTATTTTCAAGCACCGGTATAGAACCTTCGCTGGAGAGCTTGAAGAAAGTAGTTTTTGGAGAGGATTTCACGATACAAGCTGCCGCGCACAGGGCCAATCGTTTAGGCCAGGCAACCGGCCCCGTTTTAGGCGGCAATCTTTCTTTGTTAACCGATGCCTTGGGCACATCGAGTGATCCCGATACGGCAGGAAAAATTCTCGTCATCGAAGAAATTGACGAGTACAAATACCGCTTCGATCGCATGCTCACGCATCTCAAACGCGCAGGTAAATTCAATCAGTTAGCAGGATTGATCATTGGACACATGACGGACATGAAGGATCCTGAACCCGCTTTTGAAGAAGACTTTGCTGACATGGTGATGGATAAAATTGCTGGCACGCAATACCCTGTAGCTTTCAATTTTCCCATCGGACACGAAAATCCAAACCTGGCTTGGCGGCACGGTTCGCTCATGTCGCTGGATGTGAATCCCACCGGCAGCATGCTGCAACCGGCAACGGGATTATTGCGCGAGGCGTATATTATCGGACCAGGTTCAAAAAAGTAGAGCCAAGATTGTCGGCAATAATTTTTTTATAGCGAACGCCCTTGCGATAGTCGTCCGTTAAAAATTCTTTCCAGAGGCCATCCCAATCGGATTGCTTTGCCATAATGAATCCCAATTCTTCGGCATTACCCAAATCGACATCTTGGCGTTTTATGGGAAGTTTTTTTCTTACAACCCCCACATACTCCGTGAAGTCAAGGATGGAGAAGATTTTTGGGTTGGCGGTGAGGCTCTTGATCACCGTTTCGCTGGAAGGTGCATAGGTGATGTTGAGGTCGGGGTAGTATTGTTTTTTGAGCATGTCGGCATATTTCATATGCGTGCTTCCCGTGATCACTAAAGCTGAAAACCCGGCATATACTTTTGGCAAATCCTTGAGGTTGGTCAGGGCAGGCGAGTTTTGATTGGTGAGCAGCACCAATTGCGTGGTCATGAACGGTGGGGTGAACTTCAAGATTTTTTTGCGCTCTTCCGTGATGCTCGTGTTGGTAACACCCAGGATGTTGGGTGTCGACTGAACGACCTTCAAAAATCCTGAAAATTCACGCTCTTCGCCCGCATAGTTGACGGTAACGGTCTTACTATACTTTTCCTGAATGAACTTTGCGAAGTCGGAAAGAATGTCGACGCAAACGCCTTTCATTTGTCCGTTGTCTTTGTAGATCAGACCGGGTTGTTCGTAGTATACAATCGTTAGCGTTCCTTTGCCCGCGGCTTTCACATCGGCCCAACTGTTGCCTTGATATTTCTGACCGGCTGCCGACAGGGAGATCAACAACACAACGGCTGCGCTAAACCATGTTTTCATAAGGATAAAATTTCTCTCACGAAGATAGAAGAGAAATGTTGTTGCGCAAATAATCAGTTTGCCGTTCGCTTGTTCCGGAGCAAACGTCTGTCGAGAAGGTGAAGCAGGGTTATGAATACAATGGCGAATAAAAATAGACCTCTATAGCTTCTCAAAGCGCTAAAAACACCGATGTTAAATTTGAAATCCGTCAGCACAATCGCGGTGATGAATGCGGCCAGGAGTAACACAATACCCACACCAAACCAAACGTATTCGCGCACCGTCGTCTTTTCGGTTTGCTGTTGGACCAACGCTCTCACTACGCGATTTGCAAAGGCGTGAGGCAAAACAAATTCCGGCTCCTGCCGGAGGGCATCAAACACATGCCGGTAGGCCTTCGCATCGACTTCGTCTCCCGTGGCAGGTTGTCCGGCCTCGAGGTTTTTCTGCATTTCTTCGTCGTGGATGTTCATAGTAACTCTTCTTTACCGATACATTTCTTCACCTTCTCTTTCAACAAATTCCGGCCCCGGAACAAATAACTCTTCACGGTACCTTCCGGAAGGCCGGTCACTTCACCAATTTCGGCATAGCTCATGGCATCGACATGGTAAAGCGTCAGAATGGTCTTGTACTGCGGCGGCAGGGCATCGACCAACGTCATCACAAAACCGTTCATGTCCTGGTCCGACAAAAGTGACTCCGGATTTTCCTCCTCCACAAACGCCGCCTTGAAGTGATCTTCTTCGGCCAGGTCGGTCATGGGCATCTTCCGTTTTCGCATCCAGTTGATGGCATGCCGGTAGGCGATGGTGGCAACCCAGGTCGACAGTTTCGATTGAAAGCTGAAATCCGAAAGCTTTTCGTACACTTTCAGGAACACGTCCTGACACAGCTCCTCCCGTTCCTCGTTGTTCTTGACCAAACGCCCGACCATGTGGGCCACAAGCCTCTCATGCTGCCTGATCAGCAACCTGAAAGCTTGCATATCTCCCTGCAAAACCCGGGATACAAGCGTTTTGTCATCCGTCATGGATGGGTGAGACACGTTTTCCACAGGCGATGTTGCAGCAAAAGGTAATTAATTTTTTCGAAGGAATTTTCTTTCCAAGTCTGCAACATTCCGGCAAAGGATCGTGTCATACGCACCATAAACCGAAAACAACACTTAAATATCCAGGTTATGAACGAAAACTTAAAACAAGTATTGATGCCCCTCACGATTATCGGGACCTTTGGGGTGTCACTGCTATTCTTTGCCCGCACCATCACCGACTACATCCTGAAAAAGAAAATGATCGAAAAGGGATTTGTCAACGACGACACGCAAGCCATTTTCAAACGCCACACGGAAGAGAATAAATTCAGCAGTTTAAAGTGGGGACTCATCATTTTGACCGGCGGCATTGCCCTGATCATCCTGGAGTATGTGCCCTATGAACGCGAGTCTCCCCTGCCGTATGGCATCTTCGCCGTCGCGGTATCGTTAGGCTTCCTGGTGTATTATTTCCTGGTCCGTAAAGACCTCAACAAGTAGTCCGTTTTCCGACACTTTATCTCTAAAAAATGATCCGAAACTATATCCTGGTGGCGCTGCGAAATATCCGGCGCCACAAGTTTTTCTCGCTCATTAATATTTTGGGTTTGGCCGTGAGCATGTCGGTTTGCCTGGGCATCATTATGCTGGTGGCCGATCAAATGATGTACGATCAATACAATACCAAACGCGATCGCATCTACCGTGTCGTTACCCGGCATCTCAATCCCGACGGCTCGGGGGCGGGCAATGATTACTCCACATCGCCTCAACCTCTGGCAGCGTCATTGCTCGACGACTACACCGGCGTTGAAAAAGCCGTGCGATTGCGACGAGGCTTTGGCAACACCTGGATGGAAATGGAACCCGGGTTTGATGTGAACATACCACTGGGCGGACTTTTTGCCGACCCCGATGCGCTCGATGTTTTTGAATGGGAGCTGGAGCATGGCGATGCCAAAACAGCATTGACAAAACCGTATAGCGTAGTGCTCACGCGCAAGGCCGCGAATAAATTGTTCAAGCAACCCAATCCTGTGGGCGAGGTGATCAAAGTTGGCCACTTGGGAGAATATACAGTTACCGGGGTGCTAAAAGAAAAAAATCAAAAATCACACATCGTCTTTGAAGCGCTCGCATCCTACAGTACTATCAAAAGCCTCGAAGCCGATAGCATCTTTTCCAAGGAGGATGGTGAATATGGAAACTGGACTTCCGGCTGGGTATACATGCTGCTGGAAAAAGGTCATTCACCAAAGGAGATAGAGCGGCACCTGCACGACATCACGAAAAAAAATCTCCCGGAAAAACAGTCCGCGGGCGACGAGCACATCTATCAATTCTACTTACAAAATCTTACGAGCATCACACCCGGGCCCTTCATCAACAATCCCATCGGCCCGTTTATGCCGATGATCTTTGTCTATTTTTTCGGAGGCCTTGCGCTGTTGATCATGCTCACGTCGTGTTTCAATTATACGAATCTCAGCATTGCCCGCTCACTAACACGGGCGCGTGAAATTGGCGTGCGAAAAGTAAATGGCGCCAATCGTCTGCAAATATTTTCGCAATTCATGTCGGAGTCCGTAGTGATCGCTCTGTTTGCGTTGGGGCTTGCGCTGCTTTTGCTGATGGTGGTGAAGCCCTTTATGCTCCACCTCAAGTTTGCACAAGTCTTGAAGTGGGACCTGGAAGCCAACTATCTGGTGTTTGGCGTCTTTGTCGTATTCAGTCTGGCGGTCGGCCTGCTGGCGGGACTTTTTCCGGCGGTGGTGCTTTCCAAATTCAAGCCGGTTAAAGTCTTGAAGGGCGCCGGCTCCATGAAGTTGTTTTCGCGTATGGGCCTGCGCAAATCTTTGTTGGTCGGCCAATTTGCGCTTTCGCTTCTTTTCATCATCTCGGTGCTGCTGCTCTACAATCAGTTGAAGCTTTTTGTAAAAGCCGATCACGGTTTCGACATGGCGAATAAAATAAACGTCCGCGTGAAAGACATCCCCCTGCAGGCCATGCAATCGGAGTTGAACAAATATTCCAACATCCAAAACGTGGCCGCCTCCTCACACATTCCCGCCACCGGCGTCACCTATGGAGACGGTTTTAAGCGAGCGCTCGACGATGCCGAAGACACCGGTATGGATTATTTCTATGTCGATGAAAACTACCTCGTGAACATGAACATCGAACTCTTGGCCGGCCGGAACTTCAGGGATGCCGATGGCGAGTCGAACAAGAATTTTCTCGTCATCAACGAAACGGCCGTAAAGAAATTTCAATTCACTTCACCCTCCGACGCGCTGGGTCAGGAGATCTATGCCGCGCGTGACTCTGTCAAGTTTGAGATCATTGGCGTCGTGAAAGACTACAACCATCAATTCATGATGGCGAAGATCGACCCCATGGCCTTGCGTTTTGATACCAAAGAATTCAAGGTGTTGCAAGTGAAATATTCCGGCAGCCACGATCAGGCCGTGAAAACCATCGAGACAGCCTGGAGCAAGGTGAATCCTAATCTTAAACTCGACTACAAAGATTTTGAGGAAGAGGTGCGGTTTTTTTACAATACGATCTTTAGTGATTTTGTCACCATCGTCGGCGTCATTGCTTTCATGGCCATTTTTATTTCGTGCTTGGGTTTGTTGGGTATGGCTACCTATGCTACGGAGACGCGATTGAAAGAAATCTCCATCCGGAAAGTATTGGGGTCGAGTGATAGCGCGTTGATCATGCTTTTATCAAAGGGATTCCTGATCTTGCTTTGCATTGCGGTATTCATTGCTGTTCCAATAGCATGGTTTGTCAACAATTTGTGGTTGGAGCTGATTGCTTACCGGACAGCGTTTAGTGCCGGCGTCATAGGCCTTGGCATTTTGATCTTGCTTTTGTTGGGCGGCCTCACGGTCGGCTCCCAAACCATTCGGGCCGCGTTTACAAATCCCGTTGACAATCTGAAGAACGAATAAGTCATTCAAAATTGAGTCAAAGAAAAAGGTGGTCATCACAACGACCACCTTTTTTCTTTTAGGTGTTCATGAACTCAGCTCCTGCAAATAGCCCTATGAGGCAATGGTCCTCGCCGCAACATATGCCGTTGTCCATGCCGCCTGAAAATTGAAGCCGCCGGTTTCGCCGTCAATGTGTAAAACCTCGCCGGCAAAAAACAAACCGGGCACTAACTTGCTCTGCAGCGTTTCCAGATCGATCTCTTTCAGATCCACGCCACCGCAGGTGACAAACTCCTCCTTAAAGGTGGTCTTGCCTTTGATTTGAAACGGACAGCGAATCGTGTTTTCCATGAGCTTGTTCATATTTTTCTGTGGCACTTCCGCCCAGATCTTCGTCTCTTCAATTTCCGAAAGCTCACATAACTTTTGCCACAAACGCTGCGGCAATCCAAACAATGGGTTGGTGGTCACTTTTTGTTTACCCCTTTGTTTCTTGTGTTCTTGCAAGCCCTCCATAAATTCCATCTCCTTCATCGGGCCGATCCAACTCACCAAGGCTTGGAAGGTGTAGTGAATGCCATTTAAATATTCGGCCGCCCATGCGGAAAGTTTTATAACGGCCGGTCCACTCAAACCCCAATGCGTGATCAGCAATGGGCCCTGCTGCACAAATTTTGTCCCGGCAATTTTCACCTCCGCCTGGGGCACGGAAACACCCATAAGGTCTTTGAATTTTTTTTCAC
This sequence comes from Chryseolinea soli, assembly GCF_003589925.1. Classification (NCBI taxonomy): domain Bacteria; kingdom Pseudomonadati; phylum Bacteroidota; class Cytophagia; order Cytophagales; family Fulvivirgaceae; genus Chryseolinea; species Chryseolinea soli. The sequence goes on from NZ_CP032382.1 coordinate 1,968,239, forward strand.
TTTCGTTGAATGTGAACAAAGAGGGGATCGGTTTTATGATCGTGTGACCAATATCGGCTATCCACTGATACGCCTGTGCCTGCGCATTTCCGCCGGCCGCAATCAAGACCTTGTCCGCTTCAAAAACACCCTGACTGGTTTCGACCACGAAAATGTTATTTTGTTTCTTCACAGACGAAACCGGAGCACTAAGCTCCAGCCGGATCTTTCTGGAGAGAGCCTGTTCCATGAGGCAATCGATAATGGTTTGCGAGTCGTCCGTGGTGGGAAACATCCGGCCATCCTCCTCCGCTTTGAGTGCCACGCCCTTTGACTCGAACCACCGCACGGTGTCTTCTGCCTGGAAGGATTTGAACAAACCTTTCAGCGCTTTTTCTCCCCGCGGATAGTGCCGGGCCAGCTCGAAGGGGTTGAAATTGTTGTGGGTAACATTGCACCGGCCCCCACCCGAAACCCTCACCTTTGTTAACAGCTTAGTGGTTTTCTCGAGGATCAACACCTTTAGGCCCGGCTTTCGCTCGGCCGCCTGGATGGCCCCAAAGAAACCAGCCGCGCCGCCACCGATAACAACCAGATCGAATTTCATTTATAGATGCCTCTTTTTTCGTCAAATATAAACCGCCCAGACCATAAGTTGATGCTGTCTCACCGTCTGCAGACGCCGGATAAAATAAGCTTGCTAAAGGATCCTGTTTATCTTTGGAAAAAAATTGTCCTTGCTTCACGACATCCTGTCCTCCGACGTCCAACAATTCATTCACGAACACGAACGTGACGACGTGCGCGCATTGGTTTTGAAGCAGTCCGCCGTGAAGGGGGTTCCCATGTCCATTATTGCCGAACAAATCTCCGGGCGAAAAAAAGCAAAAGAAAAAATTCCGCTCCTCGCCGATACCGCCGGCATCGTCTATCCGCCGAACCTGAACCTGGAGCAAAGCTCTTCCCAAAAGACAGCGCTCTATAAAAATGCGCTACTCAAAGATGTTCAACCGAAAGATCGCTGTGTCGATCTCACCGGCGGGTTTGGGATAGACGCTTTCTTTTTCAGCAAGGTCTTTCGGGAAGTGCTGTATGTTGAACCGAATGAAGATCTTCTTCAACTGGTGCAACATAACCACGAGCAGTTGGGCGCAAAGAATATTGTCCACCAGGTAAACACCGCGGAACAATTCTTAAGCAAAGCCCTATTGAGTCAACCGAAGCTGGATCTTGTCTACATCGATCCATCCCGCAGAAATAAGATCAACAAGAAAGTCTTCTCCCTAACGGAGTGCGAACCCGATGTCACCACACTGGTGGATACAATTTTTCAGATAACAGATGTGCTCTTGATCAAGACGTCGCCCTTGCTGGACCTTCATCAAGGCCTCGTGGAGTTGAAATTCGTTCAAAAGATCATTGTGGTTGCTGTGGACAACGAGGTGAGGGAAGTCCTCTTTTTGTGTGTTAAGGATTTCGACGGCGAGCCTTTGATCCAGGCAACCAATCTTTTAAAGAATGAAAGAGAAGAATCGTTGTCCTTTTCATTTTCTGAGGAGCGCGCTGCGGCATCAACTTTCTCGCCGCCACAAAAATTTCTCTACGAACCCAACGCGGCCATCCTGAAGGCCGGCGCTTTCAAAACGATCTCACAAAAGTTTCAACTGGCAAAACTCCATCCGAGCACACACCTCTATACCTCTTCCACATTTCTTGAAAATTTTCCGGGGAGGGTATTTGAGATCCTGGAACCGCTCAAAGCTTCCCCAAAGTCAGTGGCCACCCAATTCCTGGAGGGAAAAGCAAACATCACCACGCGCAACTATCCGTTGTCCGTAGAAGAGCTCAAGAAAAAAACAGGACTGAAAGACGGCGGAACAAACTACCTCATGGGCTTTTCGGGTCAGCAAGAAAAATTTCTCGTAGCGGCAAAGCGTCTGCAATAGCTTACAATACTTTCAGGATATCCTCCACCGGTGTCTCGCCGTTGAAATGTTTCACAAGCGCATGATCTTCCGAGTAAACATATAGCGAAGGAGCGGAAATGGGCCCAAACGTGTTGATGATCTTTTCAACCGGGGTCAACGCAAAATGAACATTTATTTGATCATTGAATTTATACGCCTTGGCAAAGGCCTCCGATTCCTGTACCGTGGAGGCCGTAATAAAGTAGACCTCATAGGGCTGCAGGGTCTCGATGTGCTCACGCAGTGCCGTGGACTCCCGCTGACAATGGTCGCAATCCGGTTGATATAAAATCAAAATGACTTTTCCCTTCAGCGTCCGCAAGTTCACGGGTGTGCCGTTCAGGAGATTGACGGTTAATTCGGGCAGCTCATTCTTTGCAGGTTTGGGTGCGGAAACGGCCGCAACGCTGTCTACGCTGGCCTGTTCATTGCCGGTTTCTGTGGAGGCTTGCTTTCCACAGGCTGCAAAAAGCGCGATCGAAAATAGAACGAATAGTTGGGTTAGTGTCCTCATGGCATCATCCATATAAAAAGCCAATATACCAGATAACTCACGATCCCCACACTGCCGTATAACTTTATCACCTTGCGCCGGTTCTGAACACCCTCCCACCAAAGCATCGCCCAAGGTTTGAAAAGTCCGATCACCATGAAAAGGAACGCCGTTACACTGCAAAAGAGGAAAATCTGAGGGAAGAATTTCATGGATCAAAAATAAAGGAATTTTCGTTCTTCCTTTTGGATCGGCATAGACCCCAGCCCTATCTTTGTGGCCTTTGCCGCTTTCCCCAAGCAGCAGATAGTAAAGACACCGATATTGAGGGCGAATGATTTCTTAAGTATCTACGCCGCGGATGGTTTCATCAAGACCGTAGCCGCAGGGATAAAAGCGTCCGATCACAAGAATACCCAACTGAAAGGTTTATCCGGAAGCCTGGACGCCCTGGTCATGGCCGCCGTCTTCAAGCTCCACCACCTCGACCACGTGGTCATTCTCCACGATCGCGAAGAAGCCGCCTATTTTCAAAACGACCTCCAGAACTTGTTGGGACGGGAAATCCTTATTTTCCCCATGTCCTACAAACGGCCCTACGAATACGACGAAACGGAAAACGCCAACATCCTCATGCGGGCGGAAGTGCTGAACAAGCTGGCCAACAAAACATCGCCCGAGATCATCGTCACCTATCCGGAAGCGCTTAGCGAAAAAGTTATCAATAAACGATCGCTCGCTTCCAATACCTTCACCGTTACCCTCGGCGAAAAGCTGGATCTGGCGTTCCTGGAAGAATTCCTTCACAACTACGATTTCGAAAAAACGGACTTTGTTTACGAAGCCGGGCAGTTTGCCATACGCGGGGGCATCATCGATATCTTTTCGTTTGCCTATGAGTTGCCTTATCGCATCGAACTCTTCGGCCCCGAAGTAGATAGCATCCGCACCTTCGACCCGGGCTCGCAGCTCTCGGTGGATACGTTGGAAAAAGTGAACATCATTCCCAACGTCCAGTCCAAGCTGATGCAGGAAGAGCGCCAGTCCTTTTTGGAATTCATCTCGCCGGCCACTCGCCTTTGGTACAAGGATGTGCAACTCACCCGCGATGTGATCCAGAAGAGTTTTGAAAAAGCAGAGCAGTCTTTCCAAAACATCAAAAAATCAAGCGGCACGCCGGTGATCTCCACAGCCGACAAACTGTTTGATAACGGCGAAGCTTTCGCAGAAAAAGCCGCAAGCTTTCACGCCATCGAATTCGGCAGTCGCTTTCGTTTTAGCGACGCGCAACGATTCGATTTCCATTCGTCGGCACAGCCGTCGTTCAACAAAAATTTCGAATTGCTAGCCAAAGATCTGTACGATCAGCAAGTGCAGGGCTTTAGCAATTTCATTACCGCCGATGTGCCCCGTCAGACCGAGCGTTTGAAGGGCATCTTCGAGGAGATCAATGCACAACTCCGTTTTCAACCGCTCGATTTCGCGATGCGACAGGGCTTTATCGATGCCCAACTAAAGATTGTTTGTTATACGGATCACCAGATCTTCGAACGCTTTCACCGCTATCGCAGCAAAGAAAAATTCACAAAATCGAAAGCGCTTACCCTGCGCGAGCTGCAAACCCTGCAGCCCGGCGACTTTGTGACACACATCGATTATGGCATCGGCAAATTTGCCGGCCTGGAAAAAAAAGAAGTGAACGGCCACGACCAGGAAGCCATTCGCCTGGTGTTCCGCGACGACGATTTGCTTTATGTAAGCATTCACTCCCTTCATAAGATCTCAAAGTATTCCGGCAAAGACGGGTCACCCCCCGTTATCAGCAAGCTGGGCTCGCAGGAATGGGAAAACAAAAAATCCAAGGCGAAGAAACGCGTAAAGGACATTGCGAAGGAATTGATCTCGCTCTACGCAAAACGAAAATCCGCCCCCGGCTATGCATTCCCTCCCGACGGATTCCTGCAAGCGGAATTGGAATCGTCCTTCATGTATGAGGACACCGCCGACCAGGCCCGCGCCACAGAAGATGTGAAGCGCGATATGCAGCAGCCTCATCCCATGGACCGGCTCGTTTGTGGCGACGTTGGTTTTGGTAAAACCGAAGTAGCCGTGCGCGCTGCATTCAAAGCCGCCACTGAAGGAAAACAAGTGGCCGTGCTGGTACCCACCACCATCCTGGCCATGCAACACTATCGCACGTTCAGCGAACGTCTTTCCGCTTTCCCGGTAAAGATCGATTACGTTTCCCGGTTCAAAACCGAAAAAGAGATCAAACAGATTCTGGACGAAGTAAAAACGGGCGACATCAACATTCTCATCGGCACACACCGGGTCGTGAGCAAGGACATCGTGTTTAAAGACCTGGGACTTTTAGTCATTGACGAAGAACAAAAATTTGGCGTGAAAGTAAAGGACCGGTTAAAAGAACTGAAAGTAAACGTGGACGTGCTCACCCTCACGGCTACACCCATACCCAGGACGTTGCACTTCTCCCTGATGGGTGCACGCGATCTCAGCATCATCTCCACCCCGCCACCCAACCGCCAACCGGTAACCACCGAGTTGCACACGTTTGATGAAGCCCTCATTCGCGATGCGGTCAGCCACGAATTGCGCCGCGGCGGGCAGGTCTTTTTTGTGCACAACCGCGTGAGCGATATCGAAGCCATCGCCAACGTCATCTACCGTCTTGTCCCCGACTCGCGTATCGGCATAGCGCACGGACAAATGGAGGGCGACAAATTGGAGAAGGTGATGATGCGGTTTATTGACGGTGAATATGACGTGCTGGTATCGACGAACATCATCGAATCGGGATTGGACATTCCCAATGCCAACACCATCATGATCAACCACGCCCACATGTTCGGACTTTCGGACCTGCACCAGATGCGCGGCCGCGTGGGGCGGTCGAACAAAAAAGCATTTTGTTATTTGCTCACTCCGCCTACTTCACTTCTGACCGCAGATTCGCGCAAGCGGCTTGGGGCCCTGGAAGAATTCTCCGAATTGGGCGATGGCTTCAAAGTGGCCATGCGCGACCTCGACATCCGCGGTGCCGGCAACTTGCTTGGTGGAGAGCAAAGCGGTTTCATCACCGACCTTGGTTTCGACACCTATCACAAGATTCTGGACGATGCTATCCAGGAATTAAAAGAAACGGATTTCAAAGATCTCTTCACGGCAGAATTGGAGGAAAAGGCCAAGCTTATTGTCCAGGATTGTGTGATCGAGACCGACCTGGAAATACTGATCCCCGACAACTATGTGAACAACATTAGCGAACGGCTCCAGTTGTATTCACGGTTGGACAACATCAAGGACGAAAAACAGTTGAAAGAATTTTCAGACGAGGTGCGCGACCGATTCGGGCCGTTGCCGCCGGCCACCGAAGAGCTGGTCAACACGGTGCGTCTGCGTTGGTTAGGGGAGAAGTTGGGATTCGAAAAACTAAGCTTGAAAAGCGACAAGATGCGCGCTTTCTTCGTAAGCGGCAACGACAAGTATTTCAGCTCCGATGTGTTTGGGCACATCCTCGCTTTTGTCCAAAAACATCCGCGGCAATGCAAGATGAAAGACAGTGCCGGAAAAGCGATGCTGGTGATTGAAAGCATTAAGACCGTGGACGCCGCCATCGACCTCCTGGGTCAAATGACCATTCAAACCCCCAAGTCGGCCAAGGAAATTCTGTCCAAATAGGGCTCCAGCCCGAGGGGTTTCTCAAAGGCATTGATCATGAGCACCTTTTGGTAGCGGGGAGAATAGAAAACTTCGATGAAAAAACCATCTGTAAAGTACAAGAAAACCTTACAGTCAGAAAGCGTGCGTTGAGACAGGTAGTTGCCCGAAAACGTAATCACATCACATTTCTTCTCGAAGGGCATTACTCTAAAATCTTCCAGGGTGTACATACGTTGTGTGCTTTGCCCCAGCTATTAGAAATTCTGTGCCACTCGCTTTGGCCCTTCAAAATGTTCACTAAACGCCATTAGCTAAACTTCGGCTTCCCAAATCTGGAGACAACTTTCCCGAAACAATAACGCCTTGCGCAAAGCGTTCTTATTCCGCGTGTTTCTGTTCCATTACTAGTTGATCAATAAACTTGCACCAACTTGGAAAACATCCGATTATCCATTTAATTAGCATTCTGTTTAAACTCGAAAATCAAATGAGGTATTCACTCAGGGTTGTTTTGTATGTAATAGGCGGTTCAGTTGCCCTGACCTCCTGTTCACTTTTTGGAGGCAAAGGCGGTAAGCCGAATGCCCAGAACCCAGGTCAGAACAGTACGGCCACAGGCTTGGCGTACAATGACGAAGATCAGGGCGGTTTCATGGTGAATCCTTACGAAGGCCAACCCGATGCACCCAACATGGTGTTCATCGAAGGTGGTCGTGCCGTAATGGGTTCCTTTGAAGAAGATGTTATGTCGTATCGCGACAACATTGAAAGAACAGTTTCCGTCGCTTCCTTCTATATGGACGAAACGGAAATTGCAAACGTGCACTGGTTGGAATACATGCACTACCTCGCGAAAGATTCTTCGCAGGAAGCCTACCAAGCTGCCCTTCCCGATACTACCGTATGGGTTGGAAAGCTGGCCTTCAACGATCCTTATGTAGAACACTATCTCCGCTACCCCGGCTTCCGCTATTTCCCTGTTGTGGGGATCACCTGGAACCAGGCTAGCAAATATGCTATCTGGAGAACCCGTGCCGTAAACATCAAACTGGCTGAAGACGCCGGCGAAGAATATGCAGAAAGCGATGGCCGCATTCCCCTGGAATCTGGTATCGTGGTGCCTGCTTACCGCCTGCCTACTGAAGCAGAGTGGGAATACGCAGCCCAAGCCCTCATCGGCACCCAGTGGCTGGAAGAACTGCAAACCCACCAACGCATTTATCCTTGGGACGGCCACGCGGTTCGTAACCCTTATGGAAAACAAATGGGCTTCATGCTGGCCAACTTCAAACGCGGCCGCGGTGACTATGCTGGTATCGCCGGAAGACTGAACGATGCTGCGCTGATCACTTCATATATATATGAGTATCCTCCGAACGACTACGGTCTGTACAACATGGCCGGTAACGTAAGCGAGTGGGTGCAAGATATCTACCGCCCGATGTCCTTCCAGGATTTCGACGATCTGAACCCTATCCGTCGCGATGGTTTCCTCGATCCCGCTTCCGGAAGCAACTCTGGCTATAACAGCGATTTCGAAAAGAACCCTGAATCGTTCACGTCGCTCATCACCGACCGTGCCCGCGTTTACAAAGGCGGTTCATGGAAAGATGTAGCCTACTGGATGTCGCCTGGTACCAGAAGATACCTCGACCAGGATTCTGCCACGGCAACCATCGGTTTCCGTTGCGCCATGATCCGTGCCGGTTCGAACTACTAAGCCTCACAAGATTAAAAAATATAAAACCCCGGCTAACCCCCGGGGTTTTTTTATGTCTCGGCAATACAAGCGATGCTCAACTCCGAGCATCCCTCTTTGAACAAAAGTTGACCGCAGGCCTCCAACGTGGCGCCCGTCGTAACGACATCGTCCACTAAAAGAATCCGTTTGCCGGCGAGGCTTTCGCGACGATTTACCTGGAAGACACCTTTCATATTTTCCAGCCGATCCAATTTGCTTTTACGGGTTTGTGTCTCCGTTTTTATTCCGCGCTCCAGCGTGCTGTCGGAAAACGGAATGCCTAATTTCTCGGACAAGCCCTCGGCAAACTTGGCACTTTGGTTATAGCCTCGTCTTCTTCGACGGGCCGGGTGCAGCGGCACCGGCAGGATAAGGTCGAACGCCTGGCCAAGACCGCCGGCGATCATTCGCTCGCCGTACACTCTCCCCAGCACGACGCCGATCTCGGGGTGATTTTTGTATTTCAATTGGTGGAGCACCTGCTGAACCCGGCCGTTCTTGCTGAATTTAAACAGGGCCATCGCCCGCGCCAGGGGCATTTGCAGCGAAAGCCTTTTATATAGAGCATTCTCCTGGTATAGGTAATCGTCCGTTTTGGCCATCTCCAGCATACAGTTGGTGCAGATCGTTTCTTCGCCTTTCACCAGGGCGTCGTTGCACCCGAGGCAATAGCGCGGGAAAAAGAGATAGACAAAATCAAGCAGGATCTCCGTGAATCTTGAATTCATGGTTTAGGGATTATATTTGCCGCTAACAGTGTTTCTAAGTTAATTCAAAATCAAAGTTTTTTCTATATGGGATTAGTGGAAGATTTCAATGGCTACCGGAGCAAAATGAACGAAAAGATCATGGACTCCGACAGCCTCATCATCAAACGTATATTCAACCTCGACACCAACGCATACACCGAAGGACACCTCGACCTCAAATCCAAGGAATTGATCGGGCTCACCTGCTCGCTGGTGCTGCGATGCGACGACTGTGTGAAATATCACCTGGGCAAAAGCAAGGAGGTCGGGCTCACCACCGACCAGGTGAATGAAGCCATGGGAATTGCCACCCTGATTGGGGGAACCATTGTAATACCACACCTGCGCCGGGCGTTTGAATACTGGGAAGAGTTGAACCATGTTTAAGCGCGACCTCGACTTGGAACGAAGCTGGGCCGCCCTCACCGCGAGCCTGGAATCGCTCATGGGCAAAAAACCCAAAGACCTCAATGGCGTGCTCTTTCTCATCGGCGTTCAAGAGCTGGGAAAAGGAAAGCGGTTTTTTAGCAAGGAGGAAAAACAGGACCTCATGCATATTGGTATTTGCAAGGTGTTGAGCCTGGCGGGCTATTATGAATTGGAGGGATTGGATCAGGATGGATGGCCCCATTGGAAAATGGTGAAAAAGCTTCCGCACTTCGACCTGCTGGAACAGGAGAAATTGCTCAAGCTGCAGGTCCTCGAATATTTCGAAAAGGAATTTGAATGGTCATTCGAAAAACCGCCCCAGTCACCGGACGCCTGAGACGCAATCCTGTCCGTGGTTTTGTGAAACGCGGAGAAAGCCACTATCTTAGGAGTGTTTCAACTTTGAATGATATTGTTGCGTTTTTGATCATATAAATACTATTGGTTATGGGAGCAGGAGTGGAGCGCATTCATGAAAAGATAGGGTCATTCAAGAAAAAGTACTACCTCAACATTTTTGTGCGGGGTGCTATTCTCACCTTGTCGATTCTCATCTCGTATTTTCTTATTGCCGTTTTGCTGGAGTACAATCTCTGGCTTGGGCCCGTAGCACGCTTCTCGATATTCCTGGCTTTTTTTGCCGTGGTTGTTTTTTGCCTTTACCGGTTTTTGAAAGATCCGTTGAGATGGTGGTTTGCCAAGCAGGGTCTTTCCGAGGAACAAAGTGCCCAGGTGATCGGAAAACACACACCCACTGTGAAGGACGGGTTGCTCAACCTCATCCAACTCTCGGCTACGCAAAAAGATTCTGCCTTGGCCTACGCCAGCGTCGAACAGAAGTCCAGGGAATTTGAGTCGGTTTCGTTCGATAGCTTTATCGATCTGCAGCAAAACAAGCAGTATGTCAAATACCTCATTGTGCCCTTGTTGGTCATCGTCGGTATCATCGCCATCAACCGGAGCATCCTCACGCAAAGCACCGAACGGATCGTCCACTTCACCCGCCACTATTCTCCACAGGCTCCCTTCAAATTTTTAGTCGATCCCGAATCCCTCACGGCATTTCACAATGAAAAGCTGACGCTGAACGTGCAACTGCAAGGGGAGGCGTTGCCGGAAAGTGTCTACCTGCTTTCGGGAAACCAACGGCTGAAGCTGGAGCATCTGTCGGCGGACCAATATTCCTATGCCTTTGAAAATGTTCAGGAAGCATTCGATCTTCAATTTGAGGCGGCCGGATTTTTCTCGGACGTCTATCACGTAACGGTTTCAAGCCGGCCGGAACTTTCGAACTTTAGTGTCGACCTCCAGTACCCGCGCTACCTGCAACGGAAGAATGAACGGCTCAACAACGCAGGAAATCTGGAAGTGCCCGAAGGCACGGTGGTGAGGTGGAACCTGGCAACCCGCGACGCACAGCAAGCCAGTATTCTTTTTTCTTCCGAGAAAACACCGTTCGACATGCAGGAGTCCGGCGGCGATCTGTTTAGCTACGGAAAAGAATTCAGGAATCCCGATCAGTATGAGATCATCCTGAAAAACAACAAAACGAAAAATAAGGAACGCATCGCCTATCATGTGGATGTGATCAAAGACGAGTTTCCCAAAATCCAGGTCAACAATTTCAAAGACTCGGTGCTCTATAAAATGGTGGTGCTGAGCGGACTTGTCGGCGACGACTACGGCGTAAGCCAATTGGCACTTCATTTCAAGATCAGAAATGAAAATCAAAAAGAGATTCTCAGCGAAACGTCCAACATTCCGATAGCTAAAAATCAGTTACAACAAAGCTTCTTCCATCCCTGGCGGCTGGACTCCCTCGATCTGAAGCCCGGCAACCAGTTGGAGTATTACCTCGAGGTTTGGGATAACGACGGGGTGAACGGAAGAAAGTCGACCAAGACCGCGCGCTACACCTTCATGGTTCCTTCGGAAGACAACCTGGTGGCCGAGATCAAAAGCTCACAAAATAAAACACAACAGAAGATCGACCAGAGCGCCGGCAAAGCCAACAAGCTTCATGAAAAAGTACAAGAGGCCAACCAAAAGCTGAAAGGCAAACAAAGCCTCGACTGGCAAGACAAGAAAATGCTGGAAGACATCGTGGACCAAAAGCAGGGTCTCGACAAGCTGGTGGAAGAACTGAAGGAACAGAACAAACTGCTGGAGCAGAAAAAAGAAGCCTTCACCAAACAAGACGAGCGGATCAAAGAAAAGGCCGAGCAGATCCAAAAGCTGATGAACGAACTGCTGGACGACGAAACCAAGAAGCTGTTCGAAGAACTTCAAAAACTTTTGCAGGAAAACAAAGATGTGTCGCAAATCCAGAAGATCCTGGACAAGCTGAACCAGAACACCAACAACCTGGAGAAAGAGCTGGAGCGGACATTGGAATTATTCAAGCAACTGCAATACGAATTCAAGCTCGACCAGGCCGCCCAGGATCTGAAGAAATCCGTGGAAGAGCAAAAGGCCTTACTGGAGAAAACCGAGGCACTTGAAAAAAATACCGAAGCCAAAGCCAACAAAGATCAAAAGTCCGATAACAAAAAGGACAAAAATAAAGAGGCCAAAAACCAGGACTCCAAGAATCAGGACAATAAAAACCAGGACGGAAAAGATCAGGACGGCAAGGACAAGGACGGTAAAAACCAAGACAGCAAGAACCAAGACAGCAAGAATCAGGATCAAAAGAACGACGGCGGCCAAAGCAGCGAAAGCCAGGAGCTGGCCAAAGAGCAGGACAAGCTGAAACAGGATTTCCAGAAAACAGCCGAGCAAATAGAGGAGCTAAAGAAACTGGGCAACGAACTGCAAAAGGACGACGACCTGCCGTCCGAAAAATCTTCGGAGGAAGTAGAGCAAGATCAGGAAGAAAGCAAAGACCAACTCGAGCAGGACAGCCCTTCGAAGTCGAAGAGCTCACAACAAAAAGCCGTTCAAAAAATGCAGAAGATGCAACAGCAGATGGAAGGTGCGCAAGAGGGGATGGCCATAGAAATGGACATGCAAAACCTGGAGGCACTCCGGCAGATCATCCACGGCTTGGTAAAACTTTCGTTCGATGAAGAGGGTTTGATGAAAGGATTTAGCGAGCTGAATCAGAACGACCCCAACTTCAACACCATTGCGCAAAAGCAATTGAAGCTCAAGGATGATGCTAAAGTGTTGGAAGACAGTTTGTTAGCTCTTGGAAAGCGCGATCCCTATATGAATTCCATTGTCACGAAAGAAGTCGGGGACCTGAACGAGCATCTCGATAAAGTGATTGAAGCCAACCGTGAGCGCCGCCGGCCACAGGCCGCCAGCGAAATGCAGATGACGATGACGTCCATCAACAACCTGGCGCTTATGCTCGATGATCATTTCGACATGATGACCCAAATGATGCAAAACGCAAAGCCGTCGATGGGCAAGTCGAAAAAGAAAGGACAGAAACAGAGCCTCAGTCAGATGCAGCAACAATTGAATCAGAAAATTCAAGAGCTGAAGGGAAGCGGAAAGCAGGGGCGGCAGCTCTCTGAGGAATTAGCTGAAATGGCAGCAGAGCAAGAGCGCATCCGCAAGGCACTCCAGGAAATGCAGGAAAAGATGAAGGACGGAAAAATGCCGGGTGGCGATCTGCAGGGCAAGATGGAGCAATCGGAAATGGACCTAGTGAACAAGCAGCTCTCGGAACAGTTGATCAAGCGCCAGCAGGAAATCGTGACGCGATTGCTGGAGACCGAGAAGTCGGCGCGCGAACAGGACATGGACGAAGAGCGCAAGGGCGAAACGGCCAAGGACTACGAAAAAGAAATACCCAAGGCCTTTGAAGATTATTTGCGTCTAAAGGAAAAAGAAGTAGAATTGCTTAAAACAGTGCCACCTAAGCTTTACCCTTATTATAAGAAAGAAGTGAGCGAGTATTTTAAAAGAGTGGGTGAGCAATAAACCCCTAATGCCAAACAAATAGTAAAGAGAAACGTACAAAACTCAGCATGAACACGATTAACATCCAGGTTCCGTCTATCGGAGAGAACATTAGAATGATTGAGAGTTTTATTGACAATGCGAAGGAGAAATTTCACCTGGACGACGATATGTACGGCAACATTATGATCGCTGTGACCGAAGCCGTGAACAACGCCATCAAACACGGAAATGCTAACGACAAATCGAAGAACGTATTTCTGAGCCTTTTCCTGGACGACACGATGTTGAAATTTATCATAAAGGACGAAGGCACTGGATTTGACTATGCCAACTTACCCGATCCCACCGCTCCTGAAAATCTGGAGAAACTGGGTGGCCGCGGCATCTTCTTGATGAAGCACCTTTCTGACGAAGTGAACTTCAAGGAAAACGGCCGCATCGTTGAGCTAAGCTTTTACATGAATTCCTAAATGTCGTCCATCCGTTTCTTTGAGGAGGACGTCACATTCCAAATTCCGCATCCGCGGAAGACATCAACCTGGATCAAGTCTGCAATAGCAAAAGAGAAGAGAACGCTCGGTGAGCTGAATTTTATCTTTTGCTCAGACAACCACCTTCGCGAGATCAATATCCAGTATCTCAACCACCACACCTTTACCGATATCGTGACCTTCGACACCAGTGAGGTGAAAGGTCAGATCTCCGGCGACATCTTTATCAGTATTGACCGGGTACAAGAAAACGCTCAAAAGTTTAAGACCACATTTGATCACGAGCTCCACCGGGTCCTTATTCATGGGGTACTTCACTTGGTTGGCTATTCCGACAAGGGAACCGAGAAGAAAGCCACCATGCGCAAAAAAGAGGATGCTTATCTATCTTTGCGGAAGTAAGTTCCACGTGGAACCTAATCTTGCCCTTATTGCTTGTGAAGTAGCGTTCCACGTGAAACAAATTGTGGAATTGTTGATGGATTTTGTGGGTAAGTATCGGGTTCCACGTGAAACCTTTTTAAAAACACGCATATGTTTCAGGAATACGATGTAATTGTGGTGGGGGCAGGCCATGCGGGCTGCGAAGCGGCAGCAGCCGCGGCCAGTATGGGGTCGAAGACTCTACTGGTGACCATGAATATGAATACGATCGCCCAGATGTCGTGCAACCCCGCTATGGGCGGGGTGGCCAAGGGTCAAATCGTGAGAGAAATAGATGCCTTGGGGGGAATGTCTGGGATTGTGTCCGATAAGTCCATGATCCAGTTCAGAATGCTGAATCGATCGAAGGGTCCCGCTATGTGGAGCCCCAGAACTCAGAACGACCGGATGAGATTCTCCGAAGAGTGGAGACTGGCCCTGGAGCGAACCCCGAATCTTGATTTCTGGCAGGAAATGGTCAAAGAGATCCTGGTGGAGAACGGCAAAGCAGTAGGAGTGAAGACTGCCCTTGGACTGGACATCCGGGCTAAGGCTGTTGTCCTCACAAATGGCACTTTCCTGAATGGAAAGATCCATATCGGGGAAAAGAACTTCGGAGGAGGCCGTACAGCCGAAAAATCGGCCACAGGATTGACCGAACAACTCATTACCCTGGGATTTGAAGCGGGAAGAATGAAAACAGGCACGCCTCCCCGTGTAGACGGCAGAAGCCTCGACTATTCCAAGATGGAAGAACAGCCTGGGGACGCAGCGCCCGGAAAGTTCTCCTATTCCGACACTCAGCCCCTTCAAAAACAAATCAGTTGCTGGATCACCTATACCAACGACACTGTCCACAAGGAACTTCAAAAAGGGTTTGAGAAATCGCCAATGTTTCAGGGCCGAATCAAAGGTTTGGGGCCCCGGTATTGTCCTTCCATTGAGGATAAGATAAACCGGTTCGCTGAAAGGGACCGTCATCAGATCTTCGTTGAGCCTGAGGGATGGAACACGGTGGAGATCTATGTGAATGGCTTTTCCACGTCCCTACCCGAAGATGTCCAATACAAAGCGCTTACCCGCATCCCTGGTTTTGAAAAGGCAAAGATGTTCCGGCCAGGATATGCTATTGAATACGATTTCTTTCCGCCCACCCAGCTAAGTCTGAGCCTGGAGACCCAACTGATTCAAAACCTGTACTTCGCGGGACAGATCAACGGCACCACCGGCTATGAAGAGGCAGCCTGTCAAGGGCTCATGGCAGGCATCAATGCTCACCAGAAAGTTCATGGAAAAGACCCCTTCATATTGAAACGATCCGATGCCTATATCGGCGTATTGATAGATGACCTTGTTAGCAAGGGTACACAGGAGCCCTATCGGATGTTTACATCCCGGGCTGAGTATCGTATCCTTCTCCGCCAGGACAATGCCGACATCCGGCTAACGGAGCTTGGCCATTCCATTGGACTTGCCAGCGACGAACGAAACGACAAGGTTCTGGCCAAGAAACGAGACGTGGAAGCTCTCACTAATGAGCTCAACAAGACAAAGCTCGAGCCCGATATGATAAACGAAGGATTGGAAGGACTCCAAACCTCGGCCATTCGGGAAAAAGTCGCCGCAAGCCATCTGCTTAAACGGCCACAAATCGACGTTGCCTCCTTGAAAAGCATAAATGCCGATCTCGAAAAGCTTCTGAATAAATACTCCATTGAAGTACAAGAGCAGGCCGAGATCAATATCAAATACGATAGTTATATCGAGCGGGAGGAACAACTGGTACAAAAGCTTGGCAACCTTGAGAACTTCAAGATCCGAACCGACTTCGATTATGACCGTGTGAAAGCCTTGTCATCGGAAGCCCGCGAGAAATTAAAGCGAATAAAACCCGAAACCGTTGGGCAGGCATCGCGCATTAGCGGCGTCTCTCCGGCCGACGTTTCTGTACTTACAATCTATATGGGTAAATGAAAGAATTGAAGCGCTGCCCCGTCTGCCAAAGTATCTCGTTCCAAAAATTTATTACCGCTAAAGACTACACCGTTTCACGGGAAACATTTGACCTGGTCAAATGCGACAACTGTGGGTTTGTCTTCACCAATCCCATTCCCGATCCTGAGCGGTTGGGAGACTATTACCTTTCCGACGATTACATCTCTCACTCAAAAAAGGCGACAGGCCTGATCGACAAGATCTATGTCGTGGCCAGAAGCTTCACATTGAAATGGAAGCTGGATCTGATCCGGAAATACACCGGGAACCTAGACAAAACAATTCTCGACTACGGCTGTGGCACCGGCGACTTCCTGAAAGCCTGCAAAGAAAATGGCTGGGCCGTAACTGGCGTCGAGCCTTCGGAAAAGGCCAGGCAGTTGGCAAGTGATCAGACTCACAAAAAAATCGCTGCGTCGTTGAAGGATGTGGAAACAAAGGAATTCAATACCATCACCTTATGGCACGTGCTTGAGCACATCGAGGATCTGAACAATACGCTTCAGCAATTAAAAAACAAGCTCAGCCCGAACGGCACTCTGCTAATCGCAGTTCCCAATCATGCTGCCTGGGACGGAAGTCACTATGGACAATATTGGGCTGGCTATGATGTTCCCCGGCATCTCTGGCATTTCACCCAAGAAACCATGAAGACCTTGTTGGCGAACAACCACCTTAAACTTGACGCCATCGTGCCCATGAAACTTGACGCCTACTACATTAGCTTGCTGAGCGAAAAATATAAAGCCAACGGTAAGGCTGGGGTGCCTGGCATGATAATCGCAGCCGTCAACGGGCTTCGGTCGAACCTGAACGCCCGGAAAAACAAAAACTATTCGAGCCTTATTTATATTGTGAGAAAATGAATCTCCGAAAACAACTTCATTGGCTGATCTATCCATTGTTCTTTCTGGCGTGCGCCCGGCAAACTACTCCCACGGGTGGACCGAAAGACACGTTGGCCCCAGTGATGACCAATAGCCTTCCCAAACAAGGGCAAATCAAATTCCGGGGAAAAAGTGTAGAACTTACATTTAATGAGGCAATTCAGGTCAACAATCCGAAAGAGCAAATCATCATCATTCCGTCGGTTGGCAAAGACTTCGAGGCAACTGCCAAGAAAAATACGGTCGTAGTAACGTTCAAAAATTACCTCCAGGACAGCACTACCTACTCCCTCAATTTCCGCGAAAGTGTGCAGGATCTCACGGAAAAAAATCCAGCCAAAAATCTGAAGCTCGCCTTTAGTACCGGCGACTATATAGACTCGTTATCTATCGACGGCTACATCTACGATCCCCTCAAAGGAAAAGAAAGCAAGGATGCCACGGTTGCGCTTTTTCAGTCAGACACCTTCAACATCTTTAAACATAAACCGGTCTACCTCACCAAGACCAATGAAAAGGGCGAATACATAATCGAGAATCTAAAACCCGGCGATTATTATCTATACGCCATGGAAGACAAGAACAAAAATCTCGTAGTCGACAGTAAATCAGAGACTTACGGATTCATTGCTCAAAAGATCACACTTACCGAAAACATCAAAAAGGAGGACATACCCGTCATTAAATTAGACACCCGGTCGCTAAAGCTCACAAATTCAAGGCCTTACAATACCTATTTCAATATCAAAACCTCTAAAAACCTCGACCACTATCGCATTATCCCAACTGAGGGCGAAATTCTGCTCTCTGGGTTTGCAGAGGACCAAAGCAACATTCGCGTTTACAACACCATCGAAGACAAGGACAGCCTGGCGGTACGGTTCAACGCGTACGATAGCGTGAACAATTCCATCGACACCACGATATACGTCAAATTCAGTAACCGCGAAGTGAAGAAGGACCCCTTCAAGGCAACAAGCTCCCAATTCAAAGTAATCGGAACAAAAGGACTTCTGAAGGGGAGCATCACTTTCAATAAACCTGTTGCCGCGATAAACTTCGACAGCATCTACTACCAGATCGACTCCGCCAAAGTAGTGCCCATTCTTGCCGAGGATATCAAGATAGACAGCGCTCACAATACCCTGCTCATCGAGAAGACTTTCGACAAGACACTCATCCCGAAAAAGCCGGACCCTTCCACCGAGCCGCCCAAAAAGAAAGAAGCGCCACAACAACCACCCAAACCAGCCATTGCTGCTGCCCCGGCCCAGGGACCAAAAAAACCCGCACCCCAACCCAAGCCGGTCCAGAACCAATTCATCATCGCGAAAGGCACATTCATAAGTGTCGAACTGGATAGCTCCGCTGCAACTCGTGAAACGCTAAAGCCATCGACCTTTGAAGAGACGGGAATCATTTTCATTGAAGTGAAAACGGAAGAAAAAAACTTTGTCATCCAGCTTCTGACCAAAGATTTCAAACTCGTCGCGTCAAGAACAAACACGGCAAAAACTTCCTTCGAAGACCTTGACCCGGGCGACTATACGATCAGGCTCATCATCGACAAGAACGGCGATGGCAAATGGAGCCCAGGAAATTTCCAACTACACCAGGAACCGGAGCCGATCGTGTTCTACAAAAACGAAAAGAAGTCACAATCAGTAAACCTCAAAGCAAATTGGGAGCTGGGTCCGTTGTTGATAAGCTATTGACAACTTGTGGATCGAGGACAGCAACTTGGGGGTAAAATCGATAAATACCCCAATCCGGGCAAAGAGAAATTCTGTGTGTGTATAAGCTAACACTTACCCACACGCGTTTACATACAGAGTGATCCACACACCATCTATACACACCCTCAAACATTGTTGACAACCTCCTAAACCACTGATAAAGAAAAGATTAATGTATATTTAAATTCTACATAACTTCCACATCTGAAACTGCGCAAAGGTTATACACATTTGAACATGCCTAATAGTATTTATATATATATATCTTATATAAGAATAGTAAGGTACTCCCTCATCGGGATAACTTTTTTTCTGCTTTTTTCTGCTTTTCCGGTTTACGCACAGAACCAGGATGACATCCAGTTGGCGAATGAATATTTATTAAAAGGCGATAAGAAAAAGGCGCTGGAGCTTTATCGCGACCTGGCCAAGAACGATTTGAACACGCCGTTTATTTATAACAATTATTTAAACGTGTTGCTGGATCTGGGCAATTTTGATGAGGCGCAGAGTTTCTTAAAAAAAATATCGAAGCGCGACCCCCTCAACATTCAATACCGGCTCGACGTGGGGCTCACCTATGTGAAGGCCGGAGACATGGCCCGGGCAGATAAATATTTCCGGGAGCTGATCGGGGAAAGCAAGACTAATGTGCAGCGGATAAAAATGATGTCGGATTATTTTATGTCGCATTCGCTGAACGACTATGGAATAC
This sequence comes from Chryseolinea soli, assembly GCF_003589925.1. Lineage (NCBI taxonomy): Bacteria > Pseudomonadati > Bacteroidota > Cytophagia > Cytophagales > Fulvivirgaceae > Chryseolinea > Chryseolinea soli. The sequence continues at coordinate 1,987,440 of NZ_CP032382.1, forward strand.
TCTCACTCACAGAAAGCCGCGAATCGTTGGGCAACCCATCGCTGTTCTGTCTGGAGTTGGCGATGCTCTATCGCATAAAAGGAAACCAGGACAAAATGGTGCAGGAATACCTGAACTATGTCACTCAAAACTCCGGCAACATTCAATATGTGAAAAATGTGATGCAGGCTCTGCTCACCAAACCGGAGGAGCTCGAAAGTCTGGAAAGGTTGCTCTACGACAAAGTGCAACAATATCCCGATGTGGAAGTTTATGCCGACTTGCTGATCTGGGTGACGATGCAGCAGAAAAATTTTTACGCATCCTTTATCCAGGCCCGGGCATATGACAAGCGCTATAAACGCGACGGCGAAAAATGTATGGAAGTGGCCCGTGTTGCCCTGGACAATGAAGATTATGACACAGCCTTAAAAATCTATCGCTACCTGATCCGGGAGTACCAGGGATCTCAAAATTATTTATTGGCGCGTCTCGGACTGATCCGCACCCGTGAGGCCCGGGTAAAAAATACTTATCCCGTGAAAATGGATTCGGTGAAGATCCTGATCTCGGATTACAAAAGTTTTATAAAACAATATCCCGACAATGTGAATTCGCTGGAAGCTTCCAAGAGCGAAGCCATGTTGTTCGCGAGCTACCTGGATCAAAAAGATTCGGCCGTCCACATCCTCGACAAGTTGATAGCCAACCCGAAGGCCACGCTCTATTTGAAATCGAAAGCCAAGCTGGACCTGGGCGATATTTATATGTTGAAGGGCGAACCGTGGGAATCGTCCTTGCTCTATTCGCAAGTGGAAAAAACGCAGAAAGAGAATCCCGTCGGCTACGAAGCAAAACTGAAAAACGCGAAACTTTCATATTACAAAGGCGACTTCAGGCTGGCGCAGGAACATCTCGACATTTTGAAGCAAGCCACCACCCGCGAAATTGCCAACGACGCGTTGGATCTGAGCATGCGGATCAAAGAAAATGTGGCGATCGATTCAACCGGGGAAGCCTTGAAGCAATATGCGTCGGTGGAATTGCTGCTTTATCAAAACAAGACCGACGAGGCATTGAAAAAAATAGAATTCCTGAAACAGGGAACTTCGGGCACGGGCGTTTCTTTTTCGAACCAGACCATTCTGGACGACGTCTATTTTCTGGAGGCCAATATCCGGATGCAGCGGGGTGAATTTGAAAAATCAATTGCCCTCCTTCAAAAAATCATCGACGATTATGGTGACGACATCCTGGCGGACGACGCTTATTTTCTCCAGGGGGAGATCTATGAGCGCCAGCTAAAAAATAAGGATAAAGCCATGGAGATCTATCGCGACTTTCTTTCGAAATATCCGGGCAGCGTTTTTGCCGCAGAGGCCCGCAAGAGATTCCGCCAGCTTCGCGGAGATTTTAATGGGCAGGAACAGCCAGCTCAATTCTAAAAAAATTTTAAAAGCCCGGTCGTCACATCGGGCTTTTTTATTCGACGCCTTTTTTTGAAGATCGCCCGGATTGCCGTTTTGAAAAGGCGTTGGCGTAAATCGGAAATTTTAAAAGGAAAGCCAGTTACCGGGCTAGCGCGCTAATTTTTATATCTTAGGAAGAATTATGGTAAAGCGTATCTTCCTGGTTATTCTGGCATTGATCGCCGTTTTGGTCGCCGTCCTCGTATTCAATGCCGTAACGTTCAACTCAAAACAGCTCCCCATTGCTGCCCTGCCGGCTCCAGCCGTTCCGCCCGCGGCGTTGGAGCACCTGCAGGAAGCCATTCGCTATAGAACCATTTCGTTCAATGATTCAGCATTGCTGGACACGGCCCAGTTCTTCGGATTTCACCGGTTTTTGGAAAAGACCTACCCGGCCGTGCACGCAAACCTGGTTCGTGAAAAAATAAAAAGATACAGCCTGCTTTATTTTTGGAAAGGAAAAAACCCAACCCTGAAACCCATTGTGCTGATGGCGCACCAGGATGTGGTTCCCATCGAAGAGGCCTCAAAAGGCAACTGGACCGTCGAACCCTTTTCTGGCGATGTGAAAGACGGCTTTATCTGGGGCCGGGGCTCGGCCGACAACAAGATCAATGTGATCGGCATTTTTGAAACCATCGAAAAACTTCTGAAAGAGAACTACCAGCCCGAACGGAGTATCTATTTTGCGCTGGGCCACGACGAAGAACGTGGCGGGACGGGAGCAGTGGCTATCGCCGCCGCCTTAAAACAGCGCGGCATTTCTGCCGAAATGGTGCTGGACGAAGGTGGGATCGTTACCCGCGAAAAAGTGCCGGGCATGACCAAACCGGTTGCCCTGATCGGCACCGCCGAAAAAGGATATCTGACACTCTTGCTTTCGGTGGATAAAAATGGGGGGCACTCCTCCATGCCCGAACAAGAAACAGCGCTCGATATCCTGGCCAAAGCCGTGGTGAACATCCGGCAACACCCCTTCCCGGCCAATTTTGCACCGGCGACGGTCGGTTTTATGAATCACGTAGGTCCCGAGATGCCCTATCCCGAAAAAATAGTGTTTGCCAACACGTGGCTCTTCAAAAGCGTGGTCATCGGGATCTATGAAAAAAGTCCCGGAGGAAATGCGGTAGTACGGACGACTGCCGTGCCCACCATTTTCAACGCCGGCATGAAAGACAATGTGGTACCCACCAAAGCCACCGTCACGATAAACTTCCGGTTGCTGCAGGGTGACGGCTCGGAAAAAGTGATTGCCGAAATAAAAAAGATCGTTCATGACGACCGGGTGTCGATTGCCGTGTCAAAAGAATTCTCGGCCGAACCCTCGGCGACTTCACCGGAAGACGGCTTTGGTTATAAACGCGTTGATGAAACCGTTAAAAAAACCTTTGCCGGAACGGTCACGACGCCATTTCTTATGATCGGGGGAACGGACTCGCGCCATTTCGGAGAGGTGTCGACGAACATCATCAAGTTCAGTCCCATGACCGACCCAATCGGTTTTCATGGTATCGACGAGCGCGTGAGTTTAGAAAGCTACCAGCAGACCCTCTGGTTCTATGAACAATTGATCCGTCAATAAAAAAAAATCAAATCGCGATCACTTCATCGCCGGTCTTGATCAATCCTCCTTGAATTACTTTTGCCGTGATGCCGCCGTGACCGCGCATGGCGTTGTATCCGCCCGTCCCTAAATTTTCTTCCATCCGCGAACAGGGGTGACATTCTCCCGAATATTGAAACACGGCTTCGCCGATGGAAAATTGTTTTCCTTTCAACGCCAACAAATTGATGCCTTCGACCACGATATTTCTGCGCGTTAATTCCGGTTCCACAGCGGCGCGACCCAGGAAGGATGCCATGTCTCTCAGGTGTTCGGCTTGAATGAAGGTGACTTGACGTGTTCCCGGATTTTTGTAGCGATCGCCCTCAAGCCCGTGAGCTTCGACCGCGATGACCTGGTCGAGCACTTTGACGGGCTCGCGGCGCTGAGGCCGCACACTGATGTAGACGACGTGGCCTGGTTTGGCAAAACCGTTTTGAAGTTCTTGTAGTTCCATCTCTCGAAATTTAACCGTAATGGTCGAGGGGAAGTTCAGCGAATTTGAAAATGAGCCCGGATCAAATGTTCCACCAATAGGTGAGCTTGACCACGAGCGCCCGCGTTTTCACAACAAAATTTTCCGGAAAGTAATTGTCCGTGTAAACGATGAAGAGATCCGATGCAGGTTTATAGCGCCATTGGAGCCGGGTGTTGAGGTTCACATTTTTTAACTGTTGGTTGTACTGTGCATAGGCCGTGAAAAAAAGCTTGTTCGTCATGGTCACGTCCAACTTCGGGCCGACCAGCCAGAACTTGGTTTCTCCCCAGGGTTGTGGCAGCCGGAGGTCGTTATAGTTGAAGGTCACCAAAAGACTCATGTAGGGTTGAAACCGATAGCCCACCTCGCCGCCAATATTGAAACGCGTTCCGTTGGCATAATATCCGCCATAGCGCGTGGAGAGCGCATAGGTAAAAATACTCTGGGGCATCGAGGTGAAATCGGCGCCAACCGAATTCCACCAGTGCCGGGTGCCAACGCTGAGGGAATCCATGCCGGAATTTGTTGGATCAAAAGGCAGCAGCAATTGCACATAGTCGTGCATGCCGTAGACATTCAGTACGCTTTGTTTGCGGAAAGTGATCGCATACGAAAGGATACTTTCATTGTCGGTTTGTTTGAAGGAAGGGTTGTAGAAGAAGGTCGACGTAATTTTTGGTCCATGACTTAAGATCAATTTTCCTTTGGGGAAAAATAAATACTGCGCGATGGGATTTATCTTGACATAATTGCGGCGGGGCACATAGCCCACCTCCGGATTATAATTTGCGCCCACCACTTCGTGCTGCCAGCTCAACAACCAACGGCGTGTCGAATATTGCAGGTTGGCGGCGTGCGTGAAATCCTTATCCTTTTTATCCGGACTGAAGGATTTTAACCCCAGGATTTTTCCGGTCCATACGTTGTTGGACGACGCAAGATTGTACTCCAACCCGATGTTGCGATTGTATTGAGAGTATACCGGCACCGCGGGATCGTCGGACGGTTCGTAGTTGAGCGACTGTTTGTTGATGAAGATCATCCCGATGTTGGAGCGGGAGAAAACCCGCCGCTGCAAAGCCATCACAGCGAAATTCTGCCGGGGCAGGTTCTGGCTTTCCACGTCGGAGGTTTGCATGTCCATGGCACCGACGCGCCAGTTCTTATTTATTTTGCCGCTGAAGCGGGCGCCGTATTGAATGGGAACGTTCAATCCGATGCGCCGCGAAAAAAATGGCCGGATGTTGGCGTACCCGAAATTGGCAAAAAGGTCGCCATTTTCCAGAAAGAATTGCCGGCGCTCGGGGAAGAAGAGTTCATAGCGATCGAGGTTCGTTACCTGCCGGTCGACATCCACCTGCGAAAAGTCGGGATTTACGGTGAGGTCGAGATTGAGCGAAGAGGTGACGGCCACTTTTGCGTCCATCCCGATTTCTTTTTTATAGGTCGTGGATGTGCCGTCCGTAAAATTTTTACTGCCGCCGCCAAGGGCATAAGGAATCAGCGAAATGTTCGGACCTACCTGGGGAGGCGCTTCATCCCAGTTCAGCGTGCCGGTGTAGGCCAGCGACGCCGTGGGGAACTGACGGGGCACGGGCGCCCAGCTGGATTTTTCCGTGGTCTTCAAATCGAGCCTGCTGAAATTGATACCCCATTGGGTAATGCCTTTTTTATAGCGGATCGACTTGAACGGAATGGCCGCTTCAAACACCCACTTGTCATCGTCTTTGGTGACGACGGAAGTCCATTTGTTATCCCAGCTCAGGTCAACCTTTCCGCCTTCATACATAATGCCATCCCACTGCGCGCCGGCGGCGTTGGCGCCAAACGAGAAGCCGTTGGTTTGGTCCTCGAACGTGTCCATGAACAGCAGGAAGTTGTCGTTTTTGCCAAACGTGAAATCACGGCGCAGCGACTCCACAAAATATCTTCCGGGAAGCAAATGAAAACAGGTGGCGATCAAGTAGAGATGCTCATCGTCGTAGCTCATGCGGACTTCCGTTCTCACGCGGGCCGCGCTGGTGTCCATGGGGAGCACCATGTAGAAATCAGTAGCCACTTCGGCCTTGCGCCAGGTTTCTTCATCCAGGATGCCATCGATCTTAATGGGGGAGGATGCCCGGTGAAGGTTTAGCTGATAGGACTCGTTTTTTTTCTGGGCCCAAAGAGAAACGCTCAAAAGGCAAAAAAGGGTGATAAGGGGGTGTCGCACAAAGCAATTTCACACTCTGAAATCAAATGGGCAAAGCGATATCGGATGGACGGATAACAAAGCCTGAAAAAATTTTTGCAAAGTACGAAAAAGGCCACCCGGAGGCTGCAAAGGGCCTTTTCGGAGATTTGTAAACTATTTTATGAAATAGTATGCATGCATAACAAATTTTATTACCTTCGTTTCCACTTCCTGAAAACGTATGCGGAGAGAAGAAACCGTAGATCACAACATCAAAGCTGCCTGGCATGCCATTTCCAGAATGTACAATCAGCAGGCCAGTAAGCACGATATTACAACATCTATTGGATTTGTTCTACTCAATATTCACTCCGATCAAGGAACCCCCGCCACGAAGATCGCCCCGCTGATGGGTCTCGAAGCCCGCAGCCTGACGCGCATGCTGAAGACCATGGAAGAAAAAAAGCTGATCTACCGCGAGCCTGATCCGCTGGACAAACGTTCTGTTAGAATTTTTTTGACCGCGCTGGGAAAACGCAAAAAAGAAGTTTCGCGCGAAACGGTATTGGTGTTCAACAACAAAGTGCGCGAGCTGGTGCCGGAAAGCAAACTGAAAATCTTTTTTGAAGTGATGAACGAAATCAACCAGTTGGCTAGTGCAGGCATGGCGGAAATGCAGAAAGTTTAAAACCGGGATAACAGAAGATGACCCTCTATACTGTAATTTCAAACCACTGAAAATAAGAAATAGATAACATGAAACGATCAATTCGCAAAGTTGCTGTTTTGGGTTCCGGTGTAATGGGATCCGCCATTGCATGTCATTTTGCCAACATCGGCTGCCAGGTTCTTCTCCTGGACATGGCGCCCAAAGACCTTACCGACGAGGAGAAGGCAAAGGGGTTGTCGCTGGATAGCCGGGTAGTGAAAAACAGAATCGTTCAGACTTCGTTTGACCGATCGATAAAATCCAACCCAGGGCCTATCTACAGCAAGAAATTTATTTCACGCGTCTCGCTAGGCAATTTCACCGACGACCTCGCGCGCATCAAAGATTTTGATTGGACGATCGAGGTGGTGGTCGAAAATCTGGAGATCAAGAAAAAAATGTATGACGAGGTGGAGAAGCATCGCAAGCCGGGCACGCTCATCACCTCCAACACGTCGGGCATCCCCATTCACCTGATGGCCGAAGGGAGAAGCGACGACTTTAAAAAACATTTCTGCGGGACACACTTTTTCAATCCGCCCCGTTATCTCAAACTTCTAGAGATTATTCCTACTCCGCATACCGATCCGGAGATCGTTCAGTTCTTAATGCACTATGGCGATCTTTTTCTTGGAAAAACAACTGTGCTCTGTAAAGATACGCCGGCATTTATTGCAAACCGCGTGGGCGTGTTCTCCATCATGAAAGTGGTGGACGCTATGAGCAAGCTCGATCTGAATATTGATGAGGTGGATAAACTTACCGGTCCGGTCATTGGCCGGCCCAAGTCGGCTACGTTCAGAACCTCCGACCTGGTGGGGTTGGATACGTTGATCAAAGTGAGCGGCAACTTATACAACGGCTTGCCCAACGACGAAGGCCGTCAGTATTTCAAGTTGCCCGATGTGGTGCTGAAGATGGAGCAGAACAAATGGCTGGGCGACAAAACCGGTCAAGGTTTTTATAAAAAAACAAAAAATGCCAAAGGTGAAACCGAGATCCTGACGCTGGACCTCAAAACGCTCGAGTATAAAACAAAAGCCAAAGCAAAGTTTGCCACACTCGAAACCACGAAGACGATCGACAATCTGAAAGACCGTTTCAAAGTTTTGCTGGCGGGCAAGGACAAAGCAGGAGAGTTTTATCGCGATTCGTTCTACGGGTTGTTCCAATATGCATCGAACCGCATTCCTGAAATTGCCGACGAGCTTTACAAAATCGATGACGCGGTGTGCGCGGGTTTTGGATGGGAGCTCGGTCCTTTTGAAACGTGGGATGCCGTGGGCGTGGAGAAAGCGGTTGCCGATATGGAAGCGACCGGCAGCAAACCCAATCCCTGGGTGAAGGAAATGCTCGCAGCTGGAAACAAATCGTTCTACAAAGTCGAGAACGGTCAGCGCAAGTATTACGACATTCCCAGCAAATCGTACAAGATCATTCCCGGCAAGGAAGAATTCATCATTCTCGAAAACCTGAAGGAAAGTGTCGTTTGGAAAAACGCCGAGTCAAAAGTTACGGACCTGGGCGATGGGGTGATCGACTTTTCCTGGAGCAGCAAGAGCTATACGCTGGGAAGCTCTGTGATCGAAGGCTTGAACAAAGCCCTCGACCTGGCGGAAAAAAATTACAAAGGACTGGTCATCGGCCACCAGGGACCCGACTTCTCATTGGGTGCCAACCTTGGCCTGGTGTTTATGTATGCCATTGAGCAGGAGTATGACGAGATCGACTTTATGGTGCGGCAATTCCAAAACTCGGTGATGCGCATCCGATACTCTTCCGTTCCGGTTGTTGTTTGCCCGCAAGGCCGCACGCTGGGAGGGGGTTGCGAAATGACCATGCACGCCGACATCGCGCAGGCCGCTGCCGAAACCTATATCGGTCTTGTGGAAGTGGGTGTGGGCCTGATCCCCGGTGGTGGCGGAACAAAAGAATTTACCAAACGCGTGAGCGACGCCCTGGAAGAAGGCGACGTGGAATTGAATGCCTTGCAAAACGCCTTCATGAACATTGCCACGGCAAAAGTGGCGTTGTCGGCCGAAGAGGCGCGCGAGATGGGTGTGCTTCGGAGCGTGGATAGGATCTCGGTGAACAAAGACCGCCAGCTGCTGGATGGCAAGGCGGCCGTGTTGGAATTGTATGATGCCGGCTACACCATGCCGGTGCCCGCAAAAAACATCAAAGTGCAGGGACGTGCAGGCCAGGCGTTGTTTATGGCCGGCGTGCAAGGCATGCGCATGGGAAATTATATTTCGGATCACGACCAGAAGATCGCCCTGAAAATTGCCAACGTCATGTGCGGCGGCGATCTCACCTCACCTCAGGAAGTGAGCGAACAATACTTGTTGGACCTGGAACGCGAAGCTTTTGTTTCCCTGACGGGAGAAAAGAAAACACTGGAAAGAATTCAATCAATATTAACGGGAGGAAAACCTTTAAGAAACTAATATGGACGCCTATATCGTAGCTGCCAAAAGAACAGCAAACACCCGTGCGAAAAAAGGAGGCTTTCGCTTTACACGCCCCGACGATTTCGCCACCGATCTGATCAAAGCCCTTGTGCAGTCCGTGCCCGGGCTGGAAAATAAAATGGTCGACGACCTGATTGTGGGAAACGCCGTGCAGGAAGCTGAGCAGGGTATGCAAATGGGAAGAATGATTGCGCTCACGGCCCTGGGCATCGACAATGCCGGTATGGTGATCAACCGCTATTGTGGGTCTGGCGTGGAGGCCATCCACCTGGCATCGGCAACCATTAAGGCGGGTATGGCCGATTGCATTATTGCCGGCGGCGCCGAATCCATGTCGCTGGTGCCGGTGATGGGCTGGAAGACGGCGTTGAATTATACCATTGCCAAAGACCATCCAACCTATTACACCAGCATGGGTCTCACGGCGGAAGAGATATCGAAGCAATATAAGATCTCGCGTGAAGACCAGGACAAGTTTGCGTATGAGTCGCACATGAAAGCCATCCAGGCGCAGAAGGAAGGAAAGTTCAAAGAGGAGATCCACCCCATCGCCACTAGAGAAATTTTTGTGGATGAATCCGGAAAGAAAAAAATGAAGGAAGCCGTGGTCGATACCGATGAAGGACCGCGCCCTGAAACATCGATCGATGTACTGGCAAAACTGAAGCCCGTATTTGCTTTAGGGGGCTCTGTAACTGCCGGAAACTCATCACCCACAAATGATGGTGCGGCGTTTGCCGTGGTGATGTCCGAAAAATTGGTGAAACAGCTGAACCTGAAACCCATCGCACGGATGGTGAGCTATGCAGTGGCCGGCGTGGATCCGCGCATCATGGGCATCGGTCCGGTGGCCGCAGTTCCGAAGGCGCTTCAGCGGGCGGGATTGAAACTTCAGGATATCGATTTGATCGAATTGAATGAAGCGTTTGCCGCACAATCGCTGGCGGTGATCCGGGAATTGAATATGGATCCCTCAAAAATAAACGTGAATGGCGGGGCCATCGCGTTGGGCCACCCGCTGGGCAGCTCGGGTGCGCGCTTGTCGTTGACGTTGTTGAAAGAGCTGCAACGGAGAAAAGGAAAATACGGACTCGTCACGGCGTGTGTCGGCGGCGGACAAGGCGTGGCCGGCATTTATGAACTATTGAATTAAACGAATCTCAAGAATCAATGTTAAAGAAAGTTTTATGGCTACCACCACGGAAACAAAACACGCAATCAAAGGCGGCGAATTCCTGATCCGCGAATCGCAGGCAAATGAGATCTTCATCCCTGAAGAATACAGTGAAGAACAACAAATGATCCAGCAGCAATGCAAAGACTTCCTCACCAAGGAAGTCTTCAACCGCCTGGACGAAATTGATTCCCAGAAAGACCCCAAGCTCATGCCCACCCTGCTGGACAAGGCCGGTGAGTTAGGCCTGCTGGGAACGTCGGTGCCGACCGAGTATGGCGGATTTGGGATGGACTTCAACACCACCATGCTGGTGGCCGAAGTGATCGGTGGAGGTCACTCGGTGGCGGTGGCCCTTTCGGCGCATACCGGGATCGGTACCCTGCCGATCGTGTATTACGGAAACGAAGAGCAGAAGAAAAAATATTTGCCGAAGCTGGCCACCGGCGAATACAAGGCGGCCTACTGTTTGACCGAACCCGATTCAGGCTCCGATGCAAACTCTGGAAAAACGAAGGCCGTGCTGAGCGCCGATGGCAAACATTATGTCATCAACGGGCAGAAGATGTGGATCACCAACGGTGGGTTTGCCGATGTGTATATCGTGTTCGCCAAGATCGACAACGATAAAAACCTCTCGGCCTTTATCGTGGAGAAAGCTTTTGGTGGCATCACCATGAACGAAGAGGAACACAAAATGGGCATCAAGGGATCGTCGACACGGCAGATCTTTTTCAACGACTGCAAAGTGCCCGTGGAAAATCTTTTATCGGAAAGAGAAAACGGTTTTAAGATCGCGGTAAACATTTTGAATGTGGGCCGGATCAAATTAGGGGTGGCGGCAGTTGGTGGCAGCAAGAAGACCATCAGCACGGCCGTGAACTATGCCAAGGAACGGAAACAATTTGGAACTGCGATTGCCAACTTCGGAGCCATCAAACACAAGATCGCCGAAATGGTGACGAAGGTTTTTGTCAGCGAGTCGGCATGCTATCGCGCTGGTCAGAACATCGACGATACCTACAACGCATTGGTGGCTGGAGGAATGGATCCTGCAAAAGCAAAATTGAAATCGTTGGAAGAGTTTGCCATCGAGTGTGCCATCCTGAAAGTGCACGGCTCCGAGGTGCTCGACTTTGTGGTGGATGAAGGCGTGCAGATCTATGGCGGTATGGGTTTCTCGGCCGAGGGCCCGATGGACCGCGCCTACCGCGATGCGCGCATCAACCGTATTTTCGAAGGCACGAACGAGATCAACCGCATGCTCACCATCGACATGCTGATGAAGCGCGCCATGAAGGGCTCCATCGATCTGATGAATCCCGCGATGGCGGTGCAAAAAGAATTGATGGCCATTCCCGATTTTGGCGCCAGCGAAGAAGAAGGATTGTTTGTAAAAGAAAAGAAGGTGTTGGCCAACCTGAAGAAGGCCGGTTTGATGGTGGCGGGCGCAGCCGTTCAGAAATTTATGATGAAGCTGTCCGACGAACAAGAAGTGTTGATGAACCTGGCCGACATGCTCATCGAAGCCTACGCCGCAGAGTCGACCTTGCTTCGCGTGGAAAAACTTATCGGTCTGAAAGGAGAGGCAGCGTGTGAAATCCAGAAGGAGATGGCGCTTATCTACCTGCATTATGCCGTCGAAAGGGTAGCGTCATGCGGTCGCCAGGCGATCACTTCGTTCGCGGAAGGAGATGAGCAGCGTTTGATGCTGATGGGATTGAAACGATTTACGAAAGTGGACCCTTATAACCTGAAGCAAGCTCGTAGAAAAGTGGCGGACTATGCCATCGCGAAGGGCGAGTACCCCTTCTAAGGAGCCTTCCGACTTATCGAAAACGCAAAGTTTGCCGACGTGCAAGCTTTGCGTTTTTTTATGGCTCCTCGTTCAAAAACCACAAACGGGCCACTGTTCATATTTGCAAAAACGGCTGTTCAATTCTCAACAATTTTGCGTTCAGAAAAACCAAAAAAGGGCCAAATTAAGGCCCAAATGCGGGTTTTATATCATTGCATTATTTTTGGTATGCCTTCAGCAAATTCAAACCTATGGAATCGCGAAGCACCACCACCGTTATCGTTGTTTTATTGATCGTATTCACTTTTCCCATCTGGGTGGGCATAGCGGGTGGGCTTTTGGGTCTGATCGCCGGTTTGATTGGTGGCGTCATCGGGATCATCGGCGGCGTGATTGGAGCCATCGGTGCCGCGATCGGAGGATTGATCGGCGGCCTCTTTAACTGGGGCTTCAACTGGCACTGGCCCTTTGGATTCTTTCATGCACACACGTTCACCATCGTGCTCATTGCCATCATCATCGTGTTGATCAGCCGGTCGCGAAAAATCTGAGGGTCTATGTTATGGGATGCTTGTTGTACAAGCTCGGGTTTAAAAAATACCGCGAGTACACCGGGTATTGATTTACTTTCCGAAGCTCCGGTCTCGTTTTGTTCACAAACACAACCTTATACTGAAACTCAAAACCCTTGTCGACGCGAATGTCTTTTCGCACCAGGTACCATTGCTTGTTCCAGGGATTGAGAACTTTCACTTCCAGGTGGAAGAGACCAGGTGCGCTGCGCACGCGTACAAACTTTCCGGGTTGTTTATTATAGAGCTTTCCGTTCACGTACACCTGCATGGTGGTTCCTTTTTCTGTTTGAACGGCTATACCCGAATCATATGCCAACGCCGAAGATGCCGACGCCAGCAGGAACAACAAAACCAACCTTCTCATGATCGTATCCTTTCTATATTAAACGCAAGGTCCGTGCCACCGTTAGTGCAAACCGAACACGAAATATTTTTTATTTAGCTCATAAAATGAAACTTTTTAAGCAGGCGATAAATTGACCGGATTTCAGGGAATTAGAAAAAATAGGAGGCGTGTGGCGCGATGCGTTGGCGAAGAATGTCGCTGGCGACGTCTTGAAAAACAAAAAAGGTCGCTCAAAATTTTGGCGACCCTTGTGAAATCCTATTGTGGACTCCGTGGATGAGTTTAAAAACTCAAGAATTCTTCCACCGAATACCGCAGCCGATAGCCTTTGTTTTCGGTGTTGCAACAGGTTTGTTTTCTAACAGGGCATTCACAGCTTCTTCAACGTATTTCTTGTCGGCCGCGGCGGCATCGCGTGTGTTGTTGTCGATGGTGCCGATGTAGGCTACTTTGAAATCTGTGCCCTCTTTTTTCAAAACGAAAACATGGGGTGTGTTGGAAGCGCCGAACGCGCGGGCTACTTCTTGTGAAATGTCTTGAAGGTAGGGGAAATCATAGTGCTTCTTTTTTGCAACGGCTGCCATTTCATCAAACGAGTCGCCGGGCGACTGTGCAGGGTCGTTGGGGTTGATGGCTACTACCGGAAAACCTTGCGTTGCATATTTTCTGTTGAGGCCGATAATGCGGTCGTTGTAGGCGCGCGAGTAGGGGCAGGTGTTGCAATCGAAAATAACGATCACGCCCTTGCCGCTTTTATAGTCGGAGAGCGATACCATTTTGCCATCAACATTTTTCAGTTTGAAATCCGATACGCTGTCGCCGAGCTGATAGGACGTGGTGCTACCGGCAAACAAGACACTTGCGCAGATCAGCATCACCCAGAATTTCATTTTCGTTTTCATAGGGAACGTGGGTTTCTTTATTTTACTTCTGCAATAAGCTTTTCAAGATCGCCTTCCTGTAACTCTTTGTCCAGGAATTTTCGACGACCGTTTTTGGGGTTGATGATAAGGGTGGCCGGGATAGCGCCGCCCCACGATTTATCCACCTTGTCGATCCAGGTATTGTAGTCGATCTCGTCCAGCAACAAGACATCGGTCTTCATGTTTTTGCGGGCGATGAAGGCGTTGACTTTCTCGAGTTTGTCGGCAAAGTCGAGGTTGATGAGCGTGACCTTCACGGTAGGGTCGTTGGTCGCGTTGAGTTTTTCCAGTAGGGGGAGTTCCTTCACGCAGGGGGCACACCAGGTGGCCCAGAAGTTGATGACCTGAACCTGGTCGCTTTTGGAGTCGATCAGAGCCTGGAGTTTGTCGAATTTTATCACATTTGCCTGTTGGGCCGAGGCCGCCGAGGCAACGAGAAGGCAAAGCAGGACGAGGGGTTTTCTCATGTTGTTATGAACTGGATTACCGGGGAGTGGTTGCAAAAATGTGACCAGAAACCCGTGTAATATTTTGGGTGGAAAATATAGAAAAACATTAGAATTCAGGTACTTAGAAATCAACAAAAAGGAGACAAAAAGATTTCCACAAAAAACTTCACTTATCCACATTACCTGATTATTAACGATTAAACTATTGATGGACAGCAATTTACGATGGATATTGTTAATCAATTCTTTGTGGACAACTTAAAGGCCCTAAAAAAGCGAGTGGTGCAACACGGGTTATTTCTAATTTTCAGATATTCAATGGCCTAGCAAAAATTATGTATCCGATTCACATTTTTTCACACCAAATATGAAGGACTTTTCAAACCGGGTTACCAAACTTTTCAACATTCAATACCCTATCATCCAGGCCGGCATGGTGTGGTGCAGTGGCTGGCGCCTCGCCTCGGCGGTGAGCAATGCCGGAGGACTGGGCATTATCGGTGCCGGGTCGATGCGCCCGGAGATCTTGCAGGAGCATATCCAAAAATGCAAGCAAGCCACGGACCGCCCGTTTGGAGTCAACGTGCCCCTGCTCTACCCGGAGATGGACCGGATCATGGCCATCATTGTGGAGGAAAAAGTGCGCATCGTCTTCACGTCTGCCGGGAACCCTGGTTTATGGACTGCTTTTTTGAAAGAGCGGGGCATCACGGTCGTGCACGTTGTGTCGAGCGTGAAATTTGCCCTCAAGGCGCAGCAAGCCGGAGTCGATGCCGTGGTGGCGGAAGGTTTTGAGGCCGGCGGTCACAACGGCCGAGAAGAGACCACCACACTGGTGCTCATCCCCCTGGTTCGCGACGCTATTTCTATTCCGCTGATTGCCGCCGGGGGCATTGGGTCGGGACGGACCATGCTGGCGGCCGAGGTGCTGGGGGCGGAGGGTGTGCAGATCGGAAGCCGTTTTGCCGTGAGCGTGGAATCCTCGGCCCATGAAAATTTTAAACAAAGGATCATCCAGAGCAACGAGGGCGACACGGTGGTGACACTGAAGCAGCTTACACCGGTGCGTTTGATCAAAAATAAATTCTACCTGAAAGTGCAGGAGGCCGAATGGCGGGGCGCTTCGAAAGAAGAGCTGGACGGACTTTTGGGAAAGCGCCGTTCGAAAACCGGTATCTTTGAAGGCGATCTGGACGAGGGTGAATTGGAGATCGGCCAGGTGAGCGCCGCGCTAAAGAAAATTGAAACGGCCGCCGAGATCGTGAAGAGTGTTTGGGAGGAATATGGTTTACTCAAAAAATCGCTCTGCCCATGAATATTGTCAAGATCAAGGAAACGTGTCTTTATGTGCACGACCTGGAAGAGGCCAGGAATTTTTATCACGACGTGTTGGGCCTCCCTGTTATCAGCTATCTGCCGGGCAAGCATCTCTTTCTCCGCGCCGGAGATTCCGTGTTGTTGTGTTTCAACCCCGATGATTCAAAAACAAAAAAGAGCCCACCGCCTCACTATGGTGGAGGACAGCAGCACTTTGCCTTTGAAGTGCCGAAAGACGACTATGAACGGACGAAAGCAGAGATCAAAGGAAAAGGGATCACCCTCATCGACGAGGTGATCTGGAGCAGTGGTCGGGAATCGTTTTACTTTCACGACCCTGCAGGAAACATTTTAGAAGTGCTGCCCGATGCGGGCATTTGGGACTAAAGGCTTACCGCCTCGGCTTCGAGCGTCTTTTCCCTTTCTTTGACTGCTTTTGTAGCGCTTGGTTTGTTGGAGCTGTACACCAGGTCGAACCAAGATTCATAGTCTTTGAATTGGAGGCAATTGCCCACCAATTTGTCGTCGATCAGTATCTTTATCAAAAGCTCACGGTTGATCGTTTTCATTAACGAGTCCATTTGCTCTTTGGGAAGGGTATTGATCTGAACATACTCTATCCCCTTGTAAATTGTCGATTTAACTTTCATAGCCTGCACGATCCTTTGATGACACTTAAACAGTTTTAGTAACCATTAGTTTAATCGAGATGCGAATTTAATACAGAAAAAATTCAGAGGGGGCATGTTTCAAGTCATTATATTTTGAATTTTTGTCCAACGACCTATTTTACTCCATGACCGGATTTTTTGATACGTCTATTGAATACCTGAAAGGAGTGGGTCCTCAACGTGCTGCGATGCTCAACAAAGAGCTGCAGATCTTTACCTATGGCGACCTCATTCAACATTATCCCTTTCGATATGAGGACCGAACAAAATTTTATACCATAAAAGAGCTGAACGAAGATATGCCCTTTGTTCAAATCAAGGGTGTGTTGAAAGGCAAAGAGTTGGTGGGCGCCGGATTTAAAAAACGGTTGGTAGGTTACTTCGCAGACGATAGTGGAGAGATGGAGTTGGTATGGTTCCAGGGTATCAATTGGATAAACGACAAACTAAAGCCCGGGGCAGCGTATGTAGCCTTTGGCAAACCCGCGCGCTTTGGCAACTTCTTTAGTATTGCCCACCCGGAAGTGGAGCCGTTGACGGTCAGCAACGAGAACGGCGGATTTCTTCACCCGGTCTATCCCTTGTCGGAAAAGCTAAGAACCCGGAAGATCGACAGCAAGACCTTGTCGCGGATCATGCAACAACTGCTCACGTTGGCGGAGAATCGGATACGCGAGACCTTACCCGTGAGCATTCAAAAAGCCAACCACCTCATCCCGAAGAAAGAGGCACTGCTCAATATCCATTTCCCAAAAAGCCACGAGCTGCTGGCCCAGGCCCGGCAACGTTTGAAATTTGAAGAGCTCTTCTATGTTCAACTGCGGTTGTTGAAGATGAAGCTCATCCGCCAGGAAAAGATGAGGGGACAGGTGTTTCAGGACGCCACCTTGCTAACGAAGTTTTATCACGAGCATCTTCCTTTTCCGCTGACCAACGCGCAGAAGAAAGTGATCAAGGAAATTTATGCCGATCTGAAATCGGGCCAGCAAATGAACCGCCTGCTGCAAGGCGATGTGGGCAGCGGCAAGACCATCGTGGGTTTCATTTGTATGCTGGTGGCGGTTAGCTCCGGCGCCCAATGTGCATTGATGGCGCCGACCGAGATCCTGGCGCAGCAACATTACAAAGGCTTGCAGCGCTATGCCGACAAAATGAGCATACCCCTAGCGTTGCTTACCGGTTCGACCAAGAAGGCCGAGCGCAAGAAAATTCACGAAGCCCTGCAAAGCGGGGAATTAAAAATACTCATCGGCACACACGCCTTATTGGAAGAAGAAGTGCAATTTCGAAACCTGGGCTTGTCGATCGTGGATGAGCAGCATCGTTTTGGTGTGGCGCAACGATCGAAATTGTGGCAGAAAAATGAATCGGTATATCCCCATGTGTTGGTGATGACCGCCACACCAATTCCGCGTACACTGGCCATGACGTTGTATGGAGACCTGGATATTTCGGTGATCGATGAATTGCCCGCGGGGCGAAAACCCATTAAGACCATCCACAAGTTCGATGCCCACCGGTTGCAGGTAAACCAATTTCTCCGCGACCAGGTGGAAGCCGGGCGCCAAGTCTATATTGTATATCCGCTGATCGAGGAATCGGAAAAGCTGGATCTGAAACACCTCATGGATGGCTATGAAAGTGTGAGCCGCGCCTTCCCGGACTATGCCGTCAGCATTCTTCACGGCAAGATGAAGCCGGAGGCCAAGGACTATGAGATGAAACGCTTTGCCAGCGGTGAAACAAAAATGATGGTGGCCACCACGGTGATCGAGGTGGGGGTGGATGTTCCCAATGCGTCGGTGATGGTGATCGAGAATGCCGAACGTTTTGGGCTCTCACAGCTGCACCAGCTGCGGGGGAGGGTGGGCCGTGGAGCGGAACAATCGTATTGCATCCTGATGACGGATGTGAAACTGAGCGCCGATTCCAAAGTGCGCCTGCAAACCATGGTGAAGACCAACAACGGTTTCGACATCGCCGAAACCGATCTGAAGCTGCGCGGTCCCGGCGACCTGATGGGTACGCAGCAAAGTGGCGTGCTGGATTTGCTTATCGCCGATCTGGGCAAAGACGGCCCGCTGCTGCAAACGGCCCGCGAAGAGGCCATCAAGCTGTTGAAGGATGACCCGGAATTGGAGAAACCGGAACACAGCGTTGTGAAAACGCAAATAGAATCCCGGAGACCTTCGGCCATGAACTGGAGTCGCATCAGTTAGTCGGGCCAGGTCGTTTTGCTTTGACCCGCGGCTTTCGCTAACTTTGGCTGCAGCCTGGACCCATGCGTTATTTTTTTTTAACTTTTTTACTTGCCGGTTTTTTTAATCTCTTCGGACAAACCGGAAACTACTTCCTCTCGCACTTTTCTCCTTCGGAAAAAAAGTATGACAACGTTTGTTTTGCCATGGTGCAAACGGAACAAGGCATCATGTACTTCGCCACGCGCAGCGGCGTGCTGGAGTTTGACGGCCGCAATTGGAATCTTATTCCCGGCAAAGGCGCCATATACTCTCTTCAAATAGACGCCGCCGGCGACATGTACTGGGCCGGCGCCGACGGCTACGGCAAGCTGGAGGCCGATGATAAAGGATTTCTGCAACTGAAAACCTGGTCGCGGCCCGAGGTGAAGGATGTATACCAGTGCCTGGTGGTAAAAGACAAGGTCTACTTTCTCACCGACGTGGCCTTGTATATGCATAAAGAGGAAACGAAACCCATACGCCTACCGGCCACCACGCTGAGCGGATCATTTACGGGTATGACGGAGCTCTTCGGCTCCATTTACCTTAACACCGGTCAAGGCATTTTGAAGGCAGATGGCGATCATCTGGTGGCGACCACCTTGGGCTTTTCGAATGAGGATGAAATTTTGTTTTCCTCGGCCTATCAAAACATGTATATCGTCGGGTTGGCCAACAACAAATTGTATCTCTGTGGGGAAGACCTCAGGCCGCGCGAAATGGTGCTGGAAGATCAGCCCTATATCACGGCGAGTGTGGTGGTGAGCGGCTCGTGGGTGAATCGGGACTTGCTGGTCCTGGGCACCTTGCGCGGAGGATTGATCTTTATCCATGCGGCTTCGGGAAAAACGCAAGAGATCATCAACTATTCCACGGGGCTGCCCGACAACGAAGTCTATGCACTGATGAATGACAAGAGTCAGAGCATTTGGTTGGCCCATGAATATGGGTTTACCCGGGTGTCGCCTTATTTGCCGTTCCGGTCGTTTAGTCACTATGATGGATTGCAGGGCAACTTGTTGTGTGCCCTTTCCTTGGGAGACCAGGTGTATGTGGGCACGTCGCTCGGATTGTACGCCCTGCAAAAGGAGGAAGTGTTTGAAGAGGTCATTCATTACGATTATGTTCTGAAACCGGCAAAAAAGGAAGTTAAAAAAGAAGCTGCCCCGCCGTTGGCATCACCGCCTGCCGAAGAAACAAAACCCCCGGTGGCCGAGGCGCAATCCAAGAAAAAGGGCTTCCTGTGGTTCCTGAAGCGGAAAAGAGTGGAGTCCAAGCCAACCACCGAAGGCAAGGCCGATGTGGCCGTGACGCCCGTTGAACCCGAGGCGACGTCACCGGCCAACACCAACCCGGCGGCAAAGCCTTCTTATCAGCGGATAAAAAAAGTCGAGAAAGTACTTCGCAGTGCCCATTACGTGTATAAAAAAGTGGCGGGCATCGACGCCAAGATCACCAGCCTGGAGCAGGTGGGCGATCATCTGGTGGCTGCCGGTTTAGGAGGCGCCTACGAAGTGACCGGTCTTCAGGCCTGGCCCCTCGTGGAGGAGCCCGTGCGCTCCGTTTTTAATGCGGCCGATGAAAAAATGCTTTTCATCTCAACCTATAAAGACGAGATCCGGACGATGGTGTTGGGCGAGGAAGGGTGGCAGACTTCGAGCATACTGAACCCGCTGGACGAGCCGGTGATCCATATTTTTAAAGGTGCCGAGCATGAATTTTGGCTGTGCGGCCTGGACCAGGTGCACCGGGTGGAGATTGAAAACCAACAGATCAAAACGATTCAGTCCATCCCCGTGAACAATCCGAACTTCGACGGTACAGCCGGCATCTTTCGGAAGAATGAAGTAGTGGCCATCAACTCGCAGGGATTTTTCAAATACGACCGAAGTCGCCAGACCTTTGTGCCGATCGATACCTTGGCCAAACCCCTCCGGTATTTTGCCAGCGACAACGACATTTGGTTTCGCGATGCACACCGTTGGAATTTGTTTGGGCAGCATCCCGGCCAGAGCAACCTGGACCTGCTCAACCTGTTTAGCGACCTCCGTTTTATAGCGTCCGACCAAACGTCCGACAACCTGTGGCTCATCACCGGAAACAATGAGCTTTATAAATTCTTTGGCGAGAAATTCACGCCCTACGAGCCCGGTTACCCCCTTTTGCTAAAGTCGGTTCGCAACGATAACCGAAAGGTTTCGCGGGCGGGCTTGATGGAGCTGGACCAGGAAAAGAGCTCGGTCTCTTTTGAGATCGTTCAGCCCGACTACCTGGGCTCAGAGTCGGTGGAATACCGCTACCAACTTTTTGGATTGGAGAAGGGTTGGTCGGAATGGTCCAGCAGCTATAACATCGTTGACTTTCCCTACCTGCCTGCAGGCGAATACACCCTGATGGCACAGGCGAAGGATATTTTTGGAAAGGTGCAGGACCTGCCGCCGGTGAAGTTCGAGGTATTGCCCCCCTATTGGAAACGGCCATGGTTCTATGCGATGGAATTCGCTTTGTTTGCTTCCTTGGTGCTGTTGTCGTTCCGGTTAAGTACACGCTACCGGTTCATCAGCCGGATCCTGTCGTTGCTTACTATTATCTTGTTGATTCAATTTATCCAGACGGCCATAGGGGAGACGTTCGAAACGAGGACCAGCCCCGTGAAAGATTTCTTTGTGCAAGTGCTGGTGGCCTTTCTTATTTTGCCGGTAGAGGGATACCTCCGGAAGCTTATGCTGAGATCGTTGGGCGCCCAGACGGCCCTTCATCGTTTTGTGTCACCTAAGCCTCCCGTGGCGGTAGAGGAGAAGCAAGAAGAGAATTAATTTTGGTAATTTCAGGGACCACAACCGTCAACGTCTATGAGATGTTTTGATCTTTCTTTGTCGGAGCCTGTACCGATGCCATGCAACGCCCGCGAAGGCCGGGTTTTTTCAAACGCCAACACGGCGGATTTCCCCGATCGCCAGGGGATGTTACAGTTCAGGAACGTTGATGTCCGTTAGGCAAGTGCTGGCATGAAACCAAAGCCAAAACATACCGGTGAGCTAACCACCCAGAGCTCTAAGGCACTGATCGAAAATGCCCACGAAGGCATTGTTGTGTACGATCTAAAGGGCAAAATTAAATTTGCTTCCTCCAGCGTGCGAAAGATCGTGGGCTATAAGGAAGCCGAACTACTCGGAAGATCGGGGAAAGAATTTGTTCACCCCGAAGATGTGAAGGAGGCCACGCAAGCTTTTGTGGATCTGTTGGCGAGGCCGGGCAAAAGCATCACGATTCAGGAACGCCTCCGGCACAAGAAAGGCCACTACTTCTGGGCCGAGTCAACGCTCACCAACTTCGCGCATTTGCCCGACATCCGCGGGGTGGTCTCTAACTTTCGCGACGTTTCGGAAAAGAAAAATGCAGAGGAGGCTATCCGTCAAAGCCAGGAGCTGTTGCTCACCATCAACCGGAATGTCTCGGAAGGAATTTTTATGGGCATCGTAGGCCAGCGGCTCATCTACGTGAACGATGCCTTTCTAAGGATCATGGGCTATGCAAAGCCTGAGGAAATGATGAAGCTCGCTCCGCGGCAATTGTATGCCGACGAAGCGCAACAGAAAAAAATACAGAAACAATTAAAGCAAACGGGTACCCTCAAAAATGTGGAGGCTATTTTTCGCCGCAAGAACGGCGAGGAATTCCTGGGCGTTCTCAATGTGAACTTGCTGCATCATGAAGGCAAGGACGACCACCTCGTGGGCACCCTGCGCGACGTCACCCGCGAGAAGAAGGCAGAAGCGGATCTCATCGAGTCGCGAAATTTTTTAAGGAACGTGATCGACACCGTAGCGGCCCCGCTCTTTGTGAAAGATGACCGCCACCGTTGGGTGATGATGAATGAGGAATTCGGAAACCTGATCGGCCGGCCCGAAAAGGAGATCATTGGCAAGACCGACCGCGATTTCCTCCCGAAAGCCGAAGCCAAGGTTTTTTGGGACATCGACAATCAAGTGCTAAAGACGGGCAAGACGACCGTCAACCAGGAGCGCCTCACGTCGGCCAAAGAAGGCGTGCGCGATTTGCTCACGGTGAAGTCGCGTTACGTGAGCGAGAAGGGCGAGAAATTTATCATCGGCTTTATCTCCGACATTACGGTCGCGAACCGGGTGCAGCAAAAAATAAATCAGCTTAACGCCAATTTGCAAGGCATTATGGAAAGCACCCGCGAATCCATCTATGCGGTTGACAACCATTTTTGCTACCTCGCTTTCAATGACAATCATAAACGGATCATGAAGTTGCTGTATGGGGCCGATATCAAAGTGGGTTCCGACAAGATCAAACAACTGAAAGGTTCCTCCGATACTCCGTGGATCAAAGAGGAGATCATGAAAGCGATGAAGGGCACGATCTTTATGTCCGAGCACTATCTCCATTATCCAAAATACAAGGGCTACATCCAAACGACTTACAATCCCATTCGCGATGAGAACGGAAAGGTGAGAGGCGTGGCCGTTTTTGTGAAGGACATAACGGAACGCAAACGGTTTGAAGGCATTATTCAATCCATACACGCCAACATGCAGGGGGTCATTGAAAGCACGGCCGACCGGATATTGGCGGTTGACAAAAAATACCGGTACCTCGTCTTCAACCGCTCGCATGCCGAGGCCGTGAAACGCATGCTCAACAAGGACCTGAAGGTGGGCGACAACCTGCTGGAGATCATGAAGGCGTCGCCCGACATCAGCAAAGGGCTGCGGCGCAATCTTATCCGGGCCATGAAAGGCGAACAGTTCTCCTCCGAAGGCGCCATGCCGGACAAAACCATGTGGGAAAGCTCATTCAACCCCATTTATGACAACGACAAGAACATTTCAGGGGTAGCGGTTTTTGCCCGGGATGTGACGGAACGAAAACGAATCGAAGCGCAACTCAAGACCTTGAATGAAGAGCTGATGCAACAAAATTTCCAACTGGCCGCTCAGGAAGAAGAATTGAAGGCTACCTTGGAAGAACTCTCGGAGCGCAACTTTGAATTGGACCAGCTCATGTACAAGACCTCGCACGACCTGCGCTCGCCACTGGCGTCTATCATGGGCCTGGTGAATCTGGCTAACCTGGACAAAGACGAAGCCAGCCGCGACAACTATCTGAGCAAAATCGAGGGGCGTATCAAAAAGCTTGATGAATTTATCCGTTCCATGCTGGACTATGCGCGGGTGAACCGCGTGGAGATGGTGCCGGAGAACATTGACCTGAAGGCCGTAGCTCAAAACTGTATTCGCGAGTTGGAATATCTCGACAATTTCAAGGCCGTGCGCATCACCGTACAGGCGAAAGGCGACGCTTCATTCCGCAGCGATCCGCTGCGCGTGAACATCATTTTCAGCAACATTATTTCCAATGCCTATAAATATTTCAATCCGGAAGCGGAGAGTTTTCTGACCATAAAAATGGAAATGACGACTACCCAGGCCCGGATCGATTTTCAGGACAATGGTATAGGCATAAAGCCTGAACATCTGACCAAGATCTTCAACATGTTTTACCGGGCTACGGACCGGTCGCAGGGCTCGGGTCTGGGCATGTATATTGTGAAGCAGGCCATCGAAAAATTGGGGGGCACCATCGACATGAAAAGTGAGTATGGCAGGGGCACACGGATCAAGATCACTTTACCGAACATGCCCGCATGAAAAATGTGTATTCTTCCTTATTTTTGACCGTATGACAAAACCCGACCTGCAAGCTGTTCCGACAGCCTTCAAACATTACGTTGAAAATGTGAAAGACCAGGACATGCTGGAGGCCTTGAAAGACTCCAACGTGAAATTTCTTTCGATCATACGATCGCTCCCCGAAGAAAAGGGCGCTTATGCCTATGCCGAAGGCAAATGGACCATCAAGGAAATGCTTTGCCACATGATGGATGCCGAGCGGATCTTCGCCTACCGTGCTCTTCGTTTTGCGCGCAACGACAGCACAGCCCTGCCCGGATTTGACGAGAACAGCTACGCTCCCGAAGCGAATGCCGCCGCCCGCACCTTGGCCAGCCTGATCCGGGAAATGGAAACGCTGCGTCAAACCACCCTCGATCTGTTTGCAAACTTCACACCGGCTATGCTGGATCGCAAAGGCACAGCGAGTAACATGCCCATGAGCGTGTTGACGTTGGGCTATATTATTTCCGGGCACGAAACCCATCACCGGAAAGTTCTCACGGAACGATACCTGGCCAAATAGCGCATGCGAACCTTCCAGCGCTATGTGTTGATGATTGGGGCCATGGGATTTTTTTTCTCCTGCTCGCCGCTGGCCCCGCGCAAACTTGACCAGTTGTTTCACAGCACGGAAGCAAACTTTCACGACCATACGGGATTCATGCTCTATGACCTGGAACAAAAAAAGAGCGTGTACGCCTTTAATGCGGACAAATATTTCACGCCGGCCTCCAACACAAAGATCTTCACCTTCTATACCAGCCTGACCCTGCTGGGCGACTCACTACCCGCGTTGCGTTATGTGGAAACCGCGGACTCGCTTATTTTTTGGGGCACGGGCGATCCATCGTTCCTTTATAAAAATGTTTTCGACAACGGCCGGGTCTTCAACTTCTTAAAGCAGTCCGGCAAGAACCTCTATTTTTCAGGATCAAATTTTTACACCACCACCTTTGGTTCGGGATGGGCGTGGGACGATTACAACAGCGCGTATTCTGCCGAACGTTTTTCGTTTCCCGTCTATGGCAACCTGGTGTCGGTGAAATCGAAAAACAATCGCCTCGATCTTCAACCGCCCTTTTTCAAAAATAACTTTACCACGGGCGATGTGGAGGAAGAAACCAAAGTGATCCGGAAAGTAGAGAGCAACGATTTTAAATTTTACCCCTCTCCAAAAGGAACATTCGAAGACGACATTCCTTTTCGCGCAGACGCCGACCTGGTGTCGAGACTCTTGACCGACACCTTGAAAAGAACGGTAACCACGGTGAACAAGGCCCTCAACAAAGATGCGCGTGTGCTGTATAGCATGCCCGTCGACAGCGTTTACCGGGTCATGATGCAGCAAAGCGACAATTTCATTGCCGAGCAGCTGTTGTTGATGAGTGCGGGCGTGATCAGCGATAGCTTGCAGCCGGAGATCGCGATCCGCTATATGAAAAAAAATGCGCTGAGTGATCTGTCAAACGAACCCGAGTGGGTCGATGGTTCGGGACTTTCGCGTTATAATTTATTCACGCCACACCTGGTTGTGCAGCTGTGGGAGAAAATCTACGCCAAGGTGCCGCGCGAAAGACTCTTTCCGATGCTGGCCACCGGCGGCAAGCCCGGCACGCTGCGCAATTGGTACAAGGCCGACAAGCCTTATGTTTTTGGAAAAACAGGTTCGCTAAGCAACAATCATTGCCTGAGCGGTTTCCTGGTGACGAAGCGGGGAAAGACCGTGATCTTCTCGTTTATGAACAGCGACTACACGGTGGCTTCCAGCGAAGTGCGAAAAAATATGCAGACTATCTTGAATTTAATTTATGAGAACTACTAACCTCCCGATCTTCAAAACCATTTTTTGCTGCTCACTTTTGTTGCTGGGCCGAACCCTGTCGCCGGCACAAACGCCCGACAGCCTCGATATCAAGATCGGGCAAATGATCCTCATCGGCTTTCCGGGACCGGCCGTCGACGAGAAAGTGCTGGATGAAGTGCGCCGCGGGATGGTCGGTTCTATCATTTTGTTTGAGAAGAATATTCCGGCAAAGAACTCGTTTGTCGAGCTGAAGAAAATTATCTGGACCTATCAGAAAGCTTCTCCTTATCCACTGTTTATCGGCATCGACCAGGAAGGCGGACGGGTGAACCGGCTCAAGGATAAATATGGATTCCCCCGTTCTATTACGGCCTGGGCTATGGGCAAATCGCCTTCGCTGGATTCGGTGCGGTTTTATGGGGAAGCTACAGCCTCTACGTTGGCGGGGTTGGGAATCAACATCAACTTTGCACCGGTCGTGGACCTGGCGTCCAATCCCGACAATCCCATCATTGCCAAATATGGCCGCGCATTTTCTGCCAATGAAGATTCCGTGGCGTTGATGGCAAAAGAATTTATAAAAATGCACCACCGCTATGGCGTGCTGACGTCGCTGAAACATTTTCCCGGCCACGGCAGCTCCAAAGACGACACGCACCTTGGCATTGCCGATGTGACCAACACATGGGAAGAACGCGAACTGAAGCCTTACCAGATCCTGATCGACTCCGGCTATGCCGACGCCGTGATGACCTCGCACATTGTGAATAAAAAGCTGGACAAGGCCGGCAACCCCGGCACACTTTCCGCCGATATCCTAACCGGTGTGCTACGCCAGCGTCTGAATTTTGACGGTGTCATTTTCACAGACGACATGCAGATGCACGCTATCACCAAACACTATGGGCTGGAAGATGCCATCAAGCTGGCCGTGAACGGAGGCGTTGACATCATGACGTTTTCCAATAACATTTCAGGGAGCGATGAGCGCACCGTTAACAAAGTGCATTCCATCATTCGCAGTATGGTGGAAAAAGGCGACATCAAGCGTGAAAGAATTGAAGAAAGCTACCGCCGCGTCATAAAACTAAAAAAACAACTGAGCCAGGGCGATCGTGCCGCATACTATCAGCAGCAGGTGGAAAAGGCAAACGTTGCGCTGGAAGCCGAGAAAAATCTGGGCAAGCAAAACGCCGAAGCCATGTATCAGAAGGGCAAACAAGAAGGTAAACAGGAAGCAGAACAAGCAAGCTCTTCAAAGAAAAAGAAACGCAAAAAATCTTGATGTCAGGGTTCGTTTGAAACAGAAACGAAACAGTATGGTTATTTTTTAAAAAGAAACATGGAACCGTTCATCATTCATCCGGCCACGGCCCCACTCGTTCCGATCCTGGTGAGCGTGCCGCATTGTGGCACTGCCTTTCCCGCAGAGTTGAAAGAACAATACCGCGCCGACTTCATCGAGGCGCCGGATGATACGGATTGGTTTGTGAATAAACTTTACGATTTCGCGCCGTCGTTGGGCATTACCATGATCACGGCCGTGTACAGCCGGTGGGTGATCGATCTCAATCGCGATCCCCATAACAAACCGCTCTACACCGACGGACGGATCATCACCGGCCTTTGCCCCACGACGAATTTTTTGGGTGAACCACTTTATAAGGATCAAAGACAGGAAGTAGATGCAGCAGAAACGGAAAGAAGACTGCAAACTTATTTTTGGCCCTATCATCAGGCGCTTCAACGACAGTTGCAGGAATTGAAATCAACGTTTGGGAAAGTGTTGTTGTGGGATTGTCACTCCATCCGGCAATACGTCCAAACCATCTATAAAGAAAAATTCCCCGACCTCATTCTCGGCGACGCCGACGGTGCTGCTGCTGCGCCGGCGCTCATTGACCTGGCTTATAAACAATTGGGATCCGCGAAGTATTCGGTAAGTCACAATTTTCCATTTAAAGGTGGATACATCACGCGAAGCAACGGAAAGCCCCTGGAGAATCAACATGCACTACAGTTGGAGATGAGCAAGATCAGGTACATGGACGACACCGAACGATCGTATCACAACGAACGCGCCACCGAAATGCGAACGTTGTTAAAGAAGACATTGACAACATTGGCCGACTATCTTCAACCGAAAAAGGCACATGAAGTATTATAAATTCAAAGGTTTGTTGTTGAGCAAAGGTTGGCTTTCTCCCGCCTATGTGGGTGTGGATGACGCGGGACGGATTCAGCATTTGTCGGAGCAACCCCCCGCAGAGGTCGTTGCTTTTGAAACCGTGAATGGTTATGCCTTGCCGGGTTTTCAAAATGCGCACTCGCACGCCTTTCAATTTGCGATGGCCGGCATGGCCGAGAAACATGAACCCGGATCGCGCGACGATTTCTGGAGCTGGCGCGAAGCGATGTACAAATGTGCCCTGAGCCTTGACCCGGCACAGATTGAAGCCGTGGCGGCAATGCTTTACGCAGAAATGCTTCGCAAAGGATATACGAGCGTGGCGGAATTTCACTATCTGCACCACGATCCCTCCGGAAAGCCCTATGCGAATTGGGCCGAAACCGGCGAGCGACTGATTGCCGCGGCAAAGACTGCGGGCATTAAAATAACGCTGGTGCCGGTGTTTTATCAAAAAGGAAATTTCGGAGAACCACCTCAACCCCGACAGCGGCGTTTTATTTCAGCGACACTCGACGACTACCTTCACCTGCTCGACGATTCGGCGGCCGCCGTAAAGAACGACGAAAATGCCAAGCTCGGGTTTGGCGTGCATTCGCTTCGCGCCGTGAATGCGGAGGATGTGATCAACACTTTCAAAGACGGCCCTACTCATATTCCCTTCCATCTTCACGCCGCGGAACAACGCAAGGAAGTTTCCGATTGTGAAGCCTATCTGAAAAAGCGACCCGTGCAGTGGCTCACGGAAAATCTTCCGTTGAATGAACGCTTCCACATCGTTCACTGCACCCACATGAACAATGAGGAAGTTTTGACATTGGCGAAGTCTGGCGCGCAGGTAGTGCTATGCCCCGGCACGGAAGGAAACTTGGGAGATGGCATTTTCAGATTGACCGACTACGCGCGCGCGGGAGGAAACTGGTCCATTGGTACCGATAGCCACATCAGCCTAAACCCGCTGGAAGACCTGCGCTGGATGGACTATGCCCAACGGCTCACCACCCACCAACGCAACACGTTTGACGACGGCGCCACCAAACTAATGATCAAAACGCTGGACGGTGGCCGCCGCGCCATGACCACGTCACCCCTAAAAGATTTCTTTGAGATAAACGCTCCGTTTGATGCGGCGGTCTTCGATGCGGGGAATCCCTTCCTGGAGCGACGATTGGATCAAATGCTGCCGTCCATTTTATACACCTGCGATGCATCAGCCATTTTGGGCACCCTGGTGAACGGGAAATGGCGTGTGAAAAATCACGTCCATTTGCAGCAAGAGAGCATCCGCGCTCCCTTTCGCGAAGCCATGAAAAACCTTTCTTTTTAGTTCAACACCGTACTTTTTCATCCTGGCGCGCGATACGGTAAATGCGACGGTTGGTTTTCCCGGAAGTCTTCCCGGCACACCCGCATATTGTTATATTTGCCACCCACACGAAACGACGGAGAATGCTTTTTGACGATGCGTTTGATCAACCCAAACCAGCGGTGCGCCCGGCGCTCCCCGCGGGCACGGTGATCGACTACGAGATTGGTTTTTTATTCAACTTTGCTTCCGGAAAATCCACGCGCTTTGATCTGGAGCCGGTGCTCCTTTTTAAAAGGGGACCCTACACCGAATACAAAAGAATTTCCCTGCAATCGGAACGCGCGCTTGCCTACTTGCAACCGCTGGAGGACACGCTATACAAAGACTTCCTGGCTTTTTCGGATGACCGCCTCCTGGATTGGATGACCAACACAGGCAACCGTTTCATCCGGAATCATTCAGGCACGTGGGCCCATGTTTCGGCCAAAGAGCTGGTGAACCTGCGCAAACACTACCGCGATTTGCTGGAAAAACTTTGGCCGGCGCTAAATGCCTGGCCGAATCTATTTGTTCTGAAAGCCGGACGCTTCAACAACAATCAGCAACAGTTTGTCAAGCTTGGCAACGATGTGGCTATACGGTTCACGGCCGATCGCAAAGGCGACACCATCGTCTTGAACCTCGTGTTGGCTTTGGATGGTCGCGTATCGCCTCTCAACCTGTTGGGTGGCTTTTTGTTGGAAAAGGAAGGCTTGCTCTACCTGCCTCCCGATGCGCAAACGCTGGCGTGGATCGACACGTTCAAGAAAGGAGCGCTTTCATTCCCGTTGTCTATTAAAAAGGAAGTGGTCTCCAAATACATTATCCCGTGGCTGGATAAATATCCCGTGGCCATCGACGATAAATTGAACATCGCGATCACCACCCCGGAACAGCAACCGGGTGTTTTTCTCAGCGAATTGAACGAGAGCAACCTGATGATCCGCCCGCAATTCCTCTATGCCGAAACGCCTATTGACTATAGCGAAGAACGTTTCGTGGTGACCGAAGAGGGCGAGGCCATCAAGATCATTCGCCGCAACAAGGAACAGGAGAAGACGCTCTATGAATATTTGCGCACGCTTCACAACTCTTTCAAGAACCAGCGCAACAACCTTTACTACTATCTTCCTTTTGATGAAGTGATGAAACGCGGGTGGTTCATCACCATGATGCGCAAAGTGCAGGACCAAGGCTATGGCGTCCATGGCTTGCATGAGCTGCAGAAATTCAGATACACCACGCATATTCCGAAGTTTACCATTTCGGCATCTTCACAGCCCGACGGTTTCGATTTGAAAGTGACCATCCAGTGGGGAGAGCATATGGTGAGCCTGAAAGAGATCCGTCACGCCATCCTAAACCGGCAGGACACGATCATGCTGGAAGACGGAACGTTGGGGCATATTCCGGAAGAATGGATCAGTCAATACAGCCTGCTGTTGCGCACGGGAACAGAAGAAAACGGCACGCTGAAGGTGAGCAAGCTCCACTACACGCTGCTGGAAGACATCCTGGATAAAATAGACGACAACACCGTTCAACAGGACATCGAAGCCCGCAAGGAGAAACTCCTGAAATACGACGACATTCAAAAAGTGGCGTTGTCCACAGAAATAAAAGCGTCGTTGCGACCCTACCAGCAATCGGGCTTTCACTGGTTGCAGGCGCTCGACGAGTTGGGTTGGGGCGGCTGTCTGGCCGACGACATGGGGTTGGGGAAAACGCTGCAGACCATTTCCTTTTTGCAGTTTGTAAAAGAAAAATATCCCGGCAGCACCCAACTGGTCGTGTGTCCCACATCGTTGATCTTTAACTGGGAAAATGAATTGCAAAAATTTTGTCCCAGCATAAAATTTCACACGCACTACGGTTTGCAGCGGAGTTTCACCGAAACACATTTTGCCGACTACGACGTGGTGCTGACCACCTACGGTGTCGTGCGCAACGACCTCGAGGATCTGACCGGGTTCTTATGGCAATACATCATCCTGGACGAAAGCCAGGCCATAAAAAATCCGGATGCCCGCGTCACAAAAGCCGTGATCCAGTTGCAGGCCGTGAACCGCGTTATTTTGAGTGGAACGCCCATTCAAAACAACACGTCGGATCTCTTTGCTCAATTCAATTTTCTAAACCCTGGCCTGTTGGGCACACGCGAATTCTTTAACCGTGAGTTTGCCATTCCCATCGACAAACTGGGCAGCAAAGAAAAAACAGCTTACTTAAGAAAACTCATCAACCCGTTCACCCTCCGTCGCACCAAAGAACAAGTGGCGAAGGACTTGCCCGACAAAACCGTGATGGTGCTCTGGTGCACCATGGAAGCCGAGCAACGCCGCACCTACAACGACTATCGCGATCGCTACAAGAGCACCCTCATGAAGCGAATTGATGAGGATGGATTGGGTAAATCGGGCGTATATGTTTTGGAAGGTTTGCTGAGACTCCGGCAGATCTGCGATCACCCCGCATTGGTTGAAAAATCGGAAGAGCCGGTGAAGCCCTCCGTGAAGATCGAAGAACTGACGCGCGAAATGCGAGAGAACGCCGGAGATCATAAATTCCTGGTCTTCTCGCAGTTCACCGAAATGCTCCACCTGATCCGCGACGAATTTGAAGCGGCGGGCATTTCTTATTGCTACCTGGATGGAAGCACCTCGCTAAACAACCGCAGAGAACAAGTGGAGAAATTTCAGTCCGACAGCACGATCAAAGCGTTCCTCATCTCGCTTAAGGCCGGTGGTGTTGGTCTTAACCTCACCGTGGCCGACTACGTCTATCTCGTTGATCCCTGGTGGAATCCCGCGTCTGAACAACAAGCCATCGACCGCGCACACCGCATTGGGCAAACACGGAAAGTGTTTGCTTACAAAATGATCTGCAAGGACACCGTGGAGGAAAAAATTCTTCAGCTCCAGGAACGCAAGAAAATGTTGGCCGACGATCTGATCCAGGAAGATTCCGGCTTTGTAAAAAATCTCTCCCGCGAGGATGTGGAATTCTTGTTCGGCTAAGGCAGGATAAAAAAAAGAGATGAGACATCGAATCTCATCTCTTTCTTATGATGTAAAGGCGGATTTACTTCGCCTTCAAATTCTTCTCGAACAATTTCAAAATACGCTTGTACTCATCGGTCCAACTGCTGGCTTCCACAAACCCATGATCTTCCATGGGATAAACGGCGAGTTCCCAATTGTCTTTCCCTAGTTCGATAAGACGCTGCGACAAACGCACGGCATCCTGGAAATGAACGTTCACATCGACCATGCCGTGGCAGATCAGCAACGCGCCCTTCAGCCCCTGCGCATGATACAGCGGCGAACTTTTTGCATAGGCGATGCTATCGCTTTGCGGGATGTTGAGAATGCTGCCGGTGTAGGGATGATTGTAGTGCGCCCAGTCGGTGACGGGCCGCAATGCCGCGCCGGCGGCAAACACATCGGGCGTGGTGAACATGGCCATGAGCGTGATGAAGCCACCATAGGAGCCTCCATAGATACCTATTCGCTTGGGATCGATCTGGTGTTGATCAACCAGGTACCTCGCGCCATCGAGGTTGTCGGTCAGATCTTTTCCACCCATGTGGCGATAGATGCCGGTCCGCCAGTCGCGTCCATAACCGGCACTGGCGCGGTAGTCCATATCCAACACCGTGTAGCCCAGATCGGCCAGTAAATTGTGGAACATGTATTCACGGTAATAGCTGCTCCACCACCTGTGGGCATTTTGAAGATAGCCCGCGCCGTGCACAAAGATGACGGCCGCGCCGTTGGGGGTTTTTGGCTTATACAGGCGCGCATAAATGTCTTTGGAGTCGCGCGCTTTGACGGTGATCAACTCAGGCTCGCGCCACGGATAAGATTTAAATTCGCTCGAAAGGGACTGGGTGATCTGTCGCTGTTTTGCACCCGGCTTGTTCTCCATGATGAAAAGCTCCCACGGTTTGTTGCTGTAGGAATAGCGGAAGGCAATGTTCTTCTCGTCGGGTGAAAGAAAAATTTCATGTGAGCCGGTGAGGGTTGTCAGTCGCTCGGTTTTTCCACCAGTCACGGGCAAGCGATAGAGTTGTTTTTCACCGGGATGTACTTCATTCGTTACGACGTAAAACAATTTCTTACTGGCCGAGAGCCACACTTGTTGCACTTCGAAGGCACCACTGGTGAGTGCCTTTTTGGTGCCCGTGGCAACGTCGATCGTGTAGAGGTGTAGAAAGCCGGTCTCTTCAGAGGTGTACCACAGTTGCTTGTTGTCGGCCAGCCAGCCCATGCCGAGGTTGCCAAAGCCGTTGCCACTGATCCAGGCTTCGTCGTGTTGATGACTCAAGGTGGTCAGCTTTTGGGTGGCAGGATCAAGCAAAGTGATCCAACGATCTTTGAAGTCGAGGGAGTTTATGGTCACCACACAATATTTTCCATCCTCCGACCACAGGGCGTTGCCCACAGTGACCGGCCGTGGCATAGCCTTGGCTTTTTTGTCAGCGTCGGATGTCTTTTTGGAAGGATAATCTTTTGTGTACTCCAGCGTGTCCGCTATCCCCGGCAGCGCATCCATTTTCACAAGTTGCGTGGTATCATGGGCGATGTCGTATATATAAAACTCACTGCTGCTCACCGGCGCACCCACTTTGGGGCGCGAGAAAATTTCTTCCGTAAAGCCGGACACCGTCACGTAGTTCGGTACGATCGTGCTTTTGGGACCGGATGTTTTTGACACGCGATAGGTGATAAATTTTTCATCCGGGCTCAACATCAATAGATCCGCAGACTTGTCGTCGAGGTAGATCTTCTTGGGTCGCTTCGGCTGTGTGGCCTTTTGATTTTTTTGAGTGAGCTGTTGCTTGCGGTCGCGTTCCCTCAGCACATCGAAGTAGGCGAGTTGATCTTGATGCAACCACTTATCTTGGTCGGTATAGGATGGGGTGCTTTTCTTGCCTTCCTTGAAGTCAGTGAGCTGGGCAAATTCACCAGTGGCGATCGTCCAGCTAAAGAGGTTGGGGCCTGCATTGAACAGGATCTTTTTTTCATCGCCCGAAAAAGCAGGAGACGATTCCCGCTGCACGGTATTGGAGATCTGCGCGATCTTGGCGGTGGCGACAGTATAGAGAAAAACATCGCCGTTCTTTTCATAGACATAAACGGTGTAGGCCTTGTTGAAGATCCCATTGCGCGAGGGCAGGGTCATCTGCGCCTTGGCAGGAACCATCACCGGTGTAGGGTTTTGGAGGGTTACTGAATACAGGGAGTCGGCGATCGCGTTTTCCGGGTTCCAGTTAAAGTAAACGGTCTTGCTGTCGGGCGACCAGGAAACGTTACTGGGCGACACCCCGATCCACTTGGGATCACGCATTATTTTTTCAACGGTTAGTTTGTCCAGCACGGATTGGGCATGCGTGCAGAGTGCACTCCAGAGGAGCAAGGTCAGGCAGGTTAGGCGGTACATGAAGAAAAATATTTTTGACAAGATACTGTAAAGGAATATTTTCAAGTCTAATTTTTACAGGAATGTCACACGTCATCATCCGCCCCATTACCCCGAAAGACAACCAAGCCATGGCTTCTGTTATACGAACGGTCATGCCCGAGTTTGGCGCGGGCGGCGCAGGCTTTGCCATCCACGACAACGAGGTGGACAACATGGCCGCCGCCTATTCGCAGCTGCGAACGGCTTACTTTGTTTGTGAAGTGGATGGGGTCGTTGTTGGCGGGGGAGGCATCGCGCCCCTGGCCGGTGGCGAGGAAGATACCTGCGAATTAAAGAAGATGTATTTCCTTTCTTCAGGCCGCGGACTTGGGTTGGGCCAGCGGGTGTTGGAAGCGTGTTTGCTGGCGGCGGGACGATCGGATTTCCGATACTGTTATCTGGAGACCTTCAACACCATGAAGAGCGCCATGAAACTCTATGAAAGGAATGGGTTTGTTAAAATTCCGGGGCCCTTGGGGAATACGGGACACTTTGCTTGCGATACGTTTTATCAA
This sequence comes from Chryseolinea soli, assembly GCF_003589925.1. NCBI lineage: Bacteria > Pseudomonadati > Bacteroidota > Cytophagia > Cytophagales > Fulvivirgaceae > Chryseolinea > Chryseolinea soli. The sequence goes on from NZ_CP032382.1 coordinate 2,022,835, forward strand.
CTGGATTTGAAGGCCAGGCAGATCGCTTGACGGGTAACAAATAAAAAAGTCGGACGCAAGGAATGTACTGCGTCCGACTTTTTATGTTATGGTTTAATTATTTTTTAGACGACACGCTGGCGGGCATGTACATATAATCCAACGTAACATCCAGCATGGCTTTCAACCCGGTGAGCATGCCGCGTTCGTCGATCATGAAATCGGGTGTGTGGTGAGCAGGCACTTTGCTGGGATCCTGATCCGGAGGCATAGCCCCGACGAAGAAAAAGAATCCGGGCACTTTCTTTTGATAGAATGCAAAATCTTCCGCTCCGGTCACGGCATTGATACGCGCCACATTTTCGGCACCGGCCGCCTTTTGCAAGCTGGCCACCATGCGCTCGGTGAGCGGAATGTCATTGTAGGTAACCGGCGTTTTGTTTTCGATCGTCACCTCGGCTGTAGCGCCTGCGCTCTCGGCAATTTTGGTGGCGGTCAGTCTGATTTTTTCGTGGATCTTTTTCTGCATGTCTTCATCCAAGGTGCGGATGGTGCCGGCCAGTTGGGCTTCTTCGGGAATGATATTTTCGCGAACACCCGCTTGAAATTTTCCCACCGTGATCACCGCGGCTTCTTTCGTCAATTCGGTTTGACGGCTGACGATGGTTTGCAGCCCTAAAATAATCTGCGATCCCACCACGATGGGATCGATACCCATCCAGGGTGCTGCACCGTGTGATTGTCTGCCTTTAATATTGATATAAAACCAATCCGACGCTGCCATCATCCCGGCGGGGCGATATGTGATTCTTCCCAGGGGAGAGATCGATTGAATGTGCATCCCGAACACCACATCCACTTTCGGATTTTCGAGCACACCTTCCTGGACCATCAGGTTGGCACCGCCCGTGAGACCCGGCAGCGAACCTTCTTCGGCAGGCTGGAAAATAAATTTGACGGTACCTTTCAGATCATTTTTGTTTTTGGCAAGGATCTCGGCCACGGCCATGAGTATGGCCACATGCGTATCGTGTCCGCAAGCATGCATCACGCCGACTTCGGTGCCGTTGAGCATGGCTTTTTCTTTGGAGGCAAAGGGAAGGCTATTGCGTTCAATGACCGGCAATGCGTCCATGTCCGCCCGCAAGGCAATGACCGGCCCAGGTTTACCGCCCTTCAACAGGCCCACTACGCCGGTCTTGGCCACACCGGTTTGTACTTCGATGCCCAGCTTTTTCAGGTGCTCGGCTACATAAGCGGCGGTCTTCACTTCCTGGTCCGACAGCTCCGGGTATTGGTGAAAGTGGCGGCGCCACTCAATAACTTTGGGCTCAAGTTGTTTGGCTTGTTCATCTATTTTAGCTTGCAGCTTAGGGTTTACCTGCGCAATCGATGCAAACACGATGAGGCTGCCCATGAGGCAGAAAAAAACTTTCTTCATAGGTTTTTGTATGATTAACGAAGGAAACAATATAGAGATTAAAGCCAACCAGACAAACCGATAATGTATGGAGTGGATCAAAATATTTGCTGGAGAAGACATCGCCCGGGAGCAGTTAAAAGAAGATAAGCCGCGCCTGCTGGTGGTGAATGGTCGCCGCATTTGCCTGGCGCGACACGGCGGAAAATTCTTTGCCGTTCAGGACGCCTGCACCCACAACGGCGAATCGCTCAGCAAAGGACAAGTGAACTACCTGGGTGAGATCGTCTGCCCCTGGCACAACTACCGTTTTGCCCTCGACAACGGCAAAGCCTGTGACTCGTCTTGCCGCGATCTGGCCACCTATCCGTTGAAATGGGATGAGGGTGGTTTTTTTATCGGTATGTGAAAATAGATTAATCCGTATTTTCGTTTCCAAATACATTGACTGGCCAACCGAACATGCATCGACCCACAAGGATACTTTTTTTTAGCCTCATCACTTTCCTGCTTTCCGCGCCCGCTATTGCCCAACGCGTGGTGACGCCAAAAGAATGGATCGAGCAAATGAACCTGAAAGCGGGTTTGCCCGCAAAACTGTTGAGCACCCGGAGCGTTGTTTTCTATGATTACTCCCTGACGGAAAAAAATCTCCTCGATGTACAGCAAATGCTGCAGCGTACCGGTGTTGACGGCGTTGCCTATTTTGAGCTGGACATGCTCATGGCCAGCAAAGACATCACAAAGGCTTTCGCCGATTATTTCACGAAACGCGAAATGACCAACATCGTGTTTGTGGAACGCGACGAAACCAACTACCGCGTCACCGTGACGGCCTTCAACGAGAAAGAAACCGTCGTCGACCCTGGTCAAGCCGCATGGTCGGAATCCAACAGTGTCTTGCTGGAAGCTTTGAAAGCCCTCTATCGGACGGCGGCCACTCAACAGAAAAAACAAAACCTGCTCATCAACGACACGCCCGAAACGGGCCTCGCCATCAATCCCATCCTGGGCAAGCGAAATGAATTCTATGCCCCCGATCTCAAGGTCGACCCCCTCTCCGTACAAAAAACGGGCGATGCAGCCATCGATGCAGAACTGGAGGCCATCTTCACGGCTAACTACCCGTTAAAATTTAAAATGACCGAGCCCAATCTCACGGAAAAAGAGATGCGCAAACAGGGACTGCTCTATGTGCTCTGCGTGGTGCACGCCCGCGGCTCCGTGGCCAAAGAGCTTCTGGGCTATGACATGAGCAAATCCGAAAGCGCCCTGGTTTCCGTGACGTACCCCGAAACAACGCAACAGCTAAAGAATATCCCCTCCAACACCACCATCTTCAAATTCTACTTCAAACACATCGACTCTGGAAACGCCTTCTTTGGCACCAAATGGGACGCGGACATCACCTGGCAACAAGCCCTCCTCAACCAGATCCGCGGCATGAAAGCCGAGCTCCGCATCAACAATTGATCGTCGCGTTTTCCGGGGACTTTACGAAACCGAAAATTTTCTTTTTCCTCCTGACATAGGGCTGACACGGGTGGATCGTTACTTCACACCAAAGCAACGCATCACCCTAACCCAAAAGGAAAATGTACACCCCCGAATTCTTTGACCGCCTCTGCCGTGTGCTCCACGAAGTGATCCCCCAGTTCAACGAGCGCCGCTTCATCTTCCGCATCTTCAACACCGAGTGGCCGGACCTCGCCCTAAAGCAACGCACGCACCAGGTGACCATGGCCTTGCACGAGGCTCTCCCCAAAGAATTTCCCGCCGCCGCAAAAATGATCGATGCCATTGCCCTGCGCTTGCGCCAACAAAAAGAAAATGAACGCTACTATCCCTTCATGTTTCTGGTGGAATACCTGGAACGCTATGGCCAACACCATCTCGAAGAGGTGTCGCGGAAGGCAATATCTTTCAAAACAAAAGAGGCTGCCCCACAAAGAGCAGCCTCGGCTTAGTTTAGGATAATTGTTTTTTAGTTAAGATGAAAAGCCGCACCCACAGCATACACCCCACCGATCTGATCGGTGCCATAATATTCCCGCGCATGGCTATTCAGAATGTTGCGTCCATTCACAAACACGTTGAACTTCTGCGTGATGTTATAGGCTGCCTTCAAGTTCACCAACACCTTACCGGAAATGTTCCCCACCGCACTGTTGTCTAAAGGACTGTCGCCGCCATACTGGCGTTGCGAAGAGAAGCAATAACCATTCAAATTGAAATTGAATTTATTGTTCGGCCTGAAGTTCACGAAATATCCACCGTATACCGCAGGCGTGCTCTTGTGGTCGCTGTCGCTATACGTAGTGGTCGCTGTGTAGCTGGCCGGCAAGTCTTCTGTTGTTGTCTTTTGATAGGTGACAAAGGGTTTGATTTGCCATTTTGCAGTCGGAACAACATTGAGCGACAGCGTGGCACCGGTTTGCTTTGCCACCGTGGGCACATTCGCGAAGCCCGATGTGATGGCGCTCGTAGTGATGATGGCCGAAAAGTTCTCTGCTTTTTGCTGGAACACATCAATGTCGAGTTGCAGGGTCTTCGAGAATTGCGTGCGATAGCCCAACTCGATCATGCTGATGCGGAAAAGATTAAGATCCTGGTTACCCACGCGCGAAGCATTAACCGTTACGCCGGGAGCAACCTGTACAGGTATCTGTATGTTCAAATAGTTGTTACCAATAAAAGAGCCGCTGTTGGACCGGGTCACGGCCGCACGGATCAGGTTGTTTGCGTTCAGACTATACGTGGCGGCAAATTCATAGGCCAAATAAGCGTCGTTGGGCACGGAGAATTTGTCGACGCGAACAGCGGCGATCACGCGAAGGTCCTTCACAGGCTTGATATCGGTGCGCAAGTAACCCGACGTGGTGTTGATGATCACCGTCTCGCCGTTCAGGTAAGCGCCGGTTTGTGCGTTGAAGTAATCCTTGTCGTTGTAGTTTGCATTCTGGTAGTTGATACCGGGAACGATCGTGGCCACGCTGCCAATCTTGAATTCATACTCCGCTTCTGCGTTGGTGGTAACATAGTCGTATTTGCCGGGTGACGTGCCATAATTCAGGTCATCGGTACCTTTGATGACCGACGTGCGCACATGCAAGCCGTAAAGATGAGCTGCAAGATTGGCGTACTGGCTTTGTGACGTATTGAAAGTGAACGGCGTGTTGTTACCACCGATAAAGTTCTTTTGAACGTCGGATTCCTGCAAGCCAAGCGTGAGGTCGAACGAAACTTTCTCGCTGGTCTTGTAGTTCAGGAAAGCGTTTGCTCCCCATTTGTTCAGGGCGCGATCGGGGTGAGGATATTGTTTTTCAGAATTGCTGGTGAGCGTTTGAATGGGAACGAACTCCTGCGTGTTGTCATTGTAATACAGGTCATCGAAGCGCTTGCGATTTTGATAATTCGTCGAAAGCGTATAATTGAACTTTTCGCTTACCTTTTTTCCAAACGAACCATTGGCAATGAATGTAGAGGGCGTTGCTGCCTGAACAGAGGCGTTAGCATACGTCTTGGCATCCTTGTTCGCTCTTTTGGTAATGATGTTGATCACACCTGTTACGGCATTGGGACCAAACAACGGCGAAGAAGGACCACGAACGACTTCGATGCGATCGACGTCGTTGATGTCTACCGGCAGCGCTTCCCAGGACGTTCCTCCCAGGTTGTTGTTGAACACCGGGCGGTTGTCGATCATGACCAGCGTGGCCAGGTTTGATTTTTGGTATTCGGTATTGTGACGAAGAACGTTGTCAAATCCACGGATGTGAATGTCATAGACACCGTTGGTTTCTTCGCGCACGATCACACCAGGAGCCAGACGCAGCGCCTCCATGATGCTGGTGGAACCCGCCTTGTCGATATCGGCGCGGGTGATGGTATAGCTGGAGAGGGGAGCATCAAACAACGTTTCGTTTTTCTTGGAGGCTGAGTTGATCGGAACATTCATCAGGTCCTCCAACGACATTTCATAAAGGTCTTCTTCTGTGGGTTCCTGCTCCTGGGCATAGGACGGAACGTACACACCAAGCAGGAGCATGCCTGCGAGTGGCAAGGTAAACTTAAGGGACATAAAAGAGTTTTTTGTTTAATTAAGGGCGGACAAAAGTAGGGCGGCGCGCGGCGGCAGTTTGTCAAAAAGGTCAGCCAACCTTACACTCACTTGATTATCAGCAGGGTTGTACAAACAACCCAATAAAATTTGGTGATCCCAAGCGACTAAAAAGTAGGTTAAAAGGCCCTCGCAAACGAGATAATTAAGCGAACGCGAAAAATCCATCCGGGGATCGTCTGGGATGAACGGTGCGTTATAAAGCGGATTTTATTTAGATTTTTTATTGAAAATAGGTTGTGCAGCGACATTTTCGGGGGTCAATGTCATCTAACAGAAAAATTCACGATAGCATGAAAAAGATAAAGACCATCCCCTTCGACTTTGTTTTAGACGAGCTCTTTCCGGTCGACCCCGTCACGCGGCCCATGTTTGGCGGTTACGCGATCTACGTGAAAGATAAGATCGTGATGATGCTGCGCAAAAAAGACACGCTGGTCCACGACAACGGTGTTTGGCTGGCCACCACGTTCGAACATCACGAGAGCCTCAGAAAAGAACTTCCTTCTATGCGCACGATCCGTTTGTTTGGTGGCAAAGAAAGCGGCTGGCAAAATTTGCCGGAAGACGCGCCTGATTTTGAGGAAGAGGTCAGTCATGCCTGTCGTCTTATTTTGAAGGGCGATGTTCGCCTGGGGAAAGTGCCCGCATCAAAAAAGAAGGCAACTCCTGCAAAAAAGAGTGCGTTGAAAAAGAAGAAGGTTCCGAAAAAGGCCACACCCGAAAAGAAACGACCCATCGGAGCGAAAAAGACCCTGAAAAAGAAGAAGTCGTGATTATTTTACGACGGTGCTGAAAACGACGTTCACCCGCGTGTAGTACACCGTAGTGACGCCCTCAAACCCTGAGTCCGTTCCCACAAACAACCAAATCTCGCCATCGCCATTGCTGCGCGCGATAAACGGGGCGGCATTGGCAGATGCATTGGTGCGGGTGATCAGTGCATATTCTGTAGACTGCTCTGGGGTGGCAATGTTGCCCAGCACGGTGGCCATCAGGCCGGAGTTGCTTTGATTGCCCTTGTCGAGGTTGAAAGTATATTGATTGCTTTCGATCACTTTTTTGGGTTCCATACCCGATGCGCCGGCCTTCAGAAACACGCCTTCACCCGGCGAGCCGCCCACGCCAGAGTATCCGCTGGGGGCATTCGAGGCCAGCTCCACCTCAAACACTACCGTGTAGTCCGTGTTGGGGGAGAGACCGGTGAGTTTCTTCTTCATGAACATGAACAGGTCATCGCTATGATTGAAGCCCGACAGCATGACAGATTTCCCGGTGCCCGTACTCGCGGGGCGGTCGGTGTAGGCAAATTTTAATTCATAAAAGGTGGAATCGCCTTCGCCGGCAGGGAAGTCCGAAAAATCGACTTGCCAATCATCTTGAGAGACGGCGAAGTCGTTGCTATAGGACGACACCAAAATGCTGCCTTCGTCTTTCGACAGGCTGCACGACGCCAATACAATCGATAACATGACACCAAAAAGCTTACCGCACGTTTTCATATTCTGTTTTTCATACCCATAGACACGGCCCCTTGTGCAAAGGTTGGAACCCGCGATACCGCAAATAAGGTACCATCCCAAACTAAAAATATAAAACTTACGTCACTCATAAGAGAACTCAGATTTCAAAAGTATCGTTCTACCGACTATATTATATTGTTTTTAGCGCCTATGCAACATTCTACACTCCACGGTCAATTTCCCTTTCACTCCAAGCTCAGTCTGAAGCTGCTCATCGAGTATTGGGAGCGCACCATCGCGCAAGGCAACGTACCCGATTTTGCAAAGAACATGATGGCCTACCTGGATGATGCGCCAGAGTTGCGTCAACCCATCGAAGATTTTGCCGTTGTCGAAAAACACCGAACATTCATCAACTTCCTGATGTCGGCAGTATTGCCCCCGGCAAACCAGGACACCGAGCGTGCCGCCGCCATTCTTCCGTTCCAATTCAAATCCATCTATAGCACCCGTGCCTTCGACAAAACGCTCGACATGAAGCGCATCGAAGAAATGGTGGTCACCAATTTCCCGGACAACCACATGACCCTCGGCAAAACCGTGAAAGCCTGTCTGCTGATCCTGGAAAAATTCTACGGCTACAAACTCGACCTGGACAAACCCATTCTGTTCACGATCCCCGACCCGAAGACCAGTCTTGAAAAAGTATATAAGATAGAGATCAGCCACCAGTTCTGCGAGATCATTTGCAAGACCACACCCAAGCCCATCGAAAAACATGTGCTGAAGTTTTTGATGGAAAAGATCTACGACGTTGACCTGTGGTTGCAATACATCCGCCCGGAAGATTACGAATTCTGGGGTTTCATTGAAATGAGACTGATCGATGTGACGGAGCAGGAAATGCTGTCGTCTATAAAATACGATTTGCTGAAAAAGAACGCTGTGGTACGCGAAGAAAGCTTCTCGGCCATTCAGCAGAAATTGCGCTCGCTTTTTGGTATCCCCGAAATGAAGCTGGGCATTGCCTACATGGACCCCAGCAACAACATCATCCTCAACAACGGCTCGTCGCAATGCTGGAAGAGTTTGGCCGATCGCCCCACCGACGATCGCCCCTGCGACGACTATACGGGCTCGGTCTATGAAAGAAGCTGGATCGAGAAACGCTATGTGACCGTAGAGAATTTGAGGGAATATCCGTTCCCGTCCAAGGTAGAGGAATCGTTGCTGGCGAATGGCATCAACAACATTTTGCTTGCGCCGCTCATCGACGAAGGCGAAACCATTGGCATGTTGGAGTTGGCCACGTCTACACCCGGACAGCTCAACCCGATCAGCGCCCACAAAGTGGAGAACGTGTTGCCGATGTTTACCGCCGCCGTGAAGCGGGTCAAAGAAGAAATGTCGACCGAAGTGCGGGCCCTGATCCAGGAAGAGTGCACGGCGATCCACCCCAGCGTGCAATGGCGCTTCTTCGACGCCGGCGTGAAGCTGATGAACCAGCGCCGCCACGACGACAAAGCGATCATGGAGGAAATTGTTTTCAAGGATGTGTATCCGTTGTTCGGTCTGTCGGATGTGCGCAACTCATCGATCGAGCGCAACAACGCGATCCAAAAAGATTTCCAGCAAAACCTGAAGCTGGCCAAAGACCTGCTGCAAAAAATCTACGAACAGAAAAAACTGCCCTTGGTGGAGGAAGTGATCTTCAAAACCGAAGAGCAGCAACAAAAAATAAATCGCGGCCTCGCCTCCGGCGACGAAAGCAACGTGATCGAATTTCTGAAAACGGAGATCCATCCCCTGATCCAGCATTTTGAAGAAGACGGAGAATTAAAGAAGCACATCGTTCGCTACCGCGCACACCTCGATCCTGTGTTTGGTGTGGTTTATAAACGACGCAAGGCGTTTGAAGAAGACCTGGCCCTCATCAACCGCACCATCGGTAACCACCTGGATGAAGCGGAAGTGAGCGCGCAGGAAATGTTTCCGCATTACTTCGAAAAGTATAAGACCGATGGCGTGGAATTCACCCTGTACGTTGGCAGTTCGCTGGTGAAAGGAAAAACATTCGACACGTTCTATCTGAAGAATTTTCACCTGTGGCAGTTGGTCACCATGGTAGAGATCCATCGCAAAATGGAAGCGCTGAAGCCCCGCTTGAAAAATAACCTGGACATCACCCAGTTGATGTTGGTATATGACCAACCGATCTCCATCCGTTTCCGCGCCGACGAAAAACAATTCGACGTCGATGGCGCCTACGATATCCGCTATGAGATCGTGAAAAAGCGTATCGACAAGGCCCATATCAAAAACACAGGCGAACGTCTCACGCAACCCGGCAAGATTGCCGTGGTGTATAACCAGGCAAAAGTGGAGGATGAATATCGCCGCTATTTCCACTACCTGGCCGGTAAAAAGTTGATCACGGGCGAGGTGGAGGAATTGGAGTTGGAAGAGCTTCCTGGCGCCACCGGCCTGCGGGCGTTGCGCATTCACCTGGCCGACCCTGAAAAAGAGCCCGCTACGCATCAAAAAGACGATTTGCTGAAGGATATAGAAGATGCGTTGAGGCTTCATTAAGTGAGCCCTGTTTGCTACCTTCGGAGAGTCTATGAAAAGGCTCCCACTTCTTTGCGGCTTGTTGCTAGCGATCTTTTCCTGTAAGGAGATCTCGTACAAAGAGCCTCAGCCACGGGGCAAAGCTATCCTCACCACCGTGCCGGCAGAGCTTCACGGCATGTATGTGCTGTCGGACGACAAGGAAACATCAAAAGACACCCTCATCATTACTTCCAGCGGTTACCGCGTGGTGAGCGACCGCAAGGAAAGTCCATTGGGGGATAGCCTGGTTTTGAAATACTACAAAGGCTATTATTTCTTGAGCATTAATGAAAATCCCGAATGGCTTTTGCGTGTGGTGAAACGGCAACCCAATGGTGACCTGGCGTATTTTTCGATGGATACCGACGAAAAAAATTTCAACCAGTTGTTGAGGAATCTCACCAAGGAAACAACCGTCGATTCCGTTGTCATAAAAGGCGAGAAGCTTTATCAGATCAATCCCTCTGCGAGCAAACTCATGAAGCTGATCAAGAAAGGTTATTTCAAGCAGGCCCTCATCATGAAAAAGATGAATCCGTAGCGCATCGACGCACCATCTTCATTTTCAGGATAAAAAAAAGACGACCCGCCATCGGGTCGTCAGTATCAGTAAACCTATTAAAAAGTCTTATTCCAGAACAGCTTCCACGTCATCCATTTTTGCCGTTGTAAATTTTCCGGAGGTTGCGTGAATAATTTTTCCGTCGGCATCCAGCACGAAGAAATAGGGGATGTCCTTCTTTTCAAAGTCGAGCGCTTCCTTGTAAGGTTTTAGCTCGCCGCGATAGAAAAGAATGTAGGGGAGGAGTTGCGGATCGACATTTTTTATGGCTTTGCGTTTGGCGGTGCCCGTGGCGGCGGCGTTCACACCGGTGAACATGGGAACGAAATAAACATTCACATCATAGGCAAAGCTGGACATAAGCCCTTTGTTCTTTTGGATGAATTTTTCAAATACGGGTTGGAACCAGGAGTTCAGTTCATCTTCCGATTTTTTTGAATACGCCAATCCCAACAAGGTGTATTTGCCTTTTACATCTTGCGGGAGTTTAACTTTTTTATCTTCAACGGTTTCAGCTTCCATGTCGGGGAACAGTTTACCTGTTACCTGCGAAAAGGAAGAAAGGGACAAAAGAAGCCCCATAAACAACAAGCCTAATTTTTTCATAACGTAGTTTTGGTTTGAAGTTGAAGGTACGAAAACCGCGCCAGAAGAACGGTTGTCTTCCTTTGGTCAACGCTTTTTGCGAGACGTAAAGCAAAAGACGCAGTTGGATGGCGTTGCGAAGCTTTCGTGTTTTTCACCGCAAAGACGCAGACGCGCAAAGTTTGGCGCAAAGACGTTGCATTTACTTTGCGTCTTAGCGCCATTGCGGTGAAATCTATTTTAGTGCACCCATTTTATTTTCTCCGCAACGGGTTTTCGCTTTCCTTCGGGGAGAGGTCCTTTGGGGACACCCACGTGAAAAAATCCGATCAGCTTATCGGCGTCGCTCCAGCCGAAGAATGTTTTTGCTTCTTCAAAATACGTAACCCCTCCCGTACTAAGATATCCACCCACGCCATAGGCGGTGGCGGTGAGATACATGTTTTCGATGGCGCAAAAGACGGCGCCGATTTCCTCGATCTCGGGCACGGCTCTCTTTTCATCGCGCTTCATGCCGATGGCAATGATGTGCGATGAAAGCAAAGGCTTGCTGAGCAGGCCTTGGTATTTATCTTCATTAAAAGTACCGTTGGCGGTGGTTACCTTTTTGTAGAGCTCGGCTTGAAACACCGCAAGTTGCAGAATGCCTTGGCCGGTGAAAACCACAAAGCGCCAAGGCTCCGTGAACTTGTGTGTGGGCGCCCAGTTGGCGTTGTAAAGCATTTGCTCAACGATGGCGTCGTTCACGCGAGCGCCGCTATATTGGGCCTGGAACACGGAACGGCGTTTTTTGATCAGCGCGTTGACAATATCGGGATCAATATTCATTTGTTTTCTTTTTCATAAATTTACAAGAATCAAAACGTTTTATAGCATGAAAAAATGTCTACTCTTCATCACGATAACGATCGCCATAAGCGCCTGTGCTCCGACCTACGTGCCCAACATGCGCAACTCTCCCTTGTTTCGAAAGGCGGGAGAGTTCCAAGGCTCGGTGCAATTTGGTAACGGCCTCGATGCGCAAGCCGCCATTGCGGTGACCAACCACATCGGCGTAATCGGCAATTACTCCTATGCGGACCACACTTCGTATACAAGCAACGACGACGACTATCATCGCCACAAGCTTCTCGAAGCAGGCCTGGGCTATTATGAAAACGAAGGCAACTGGTGCTACGAAGTATATGCCGGCTATGGAAAGGGAGAAGGCTCCAGCTATGACAACTACGAATTCTGGGGAACACAATCGGCACGGTCCACCGGAAAATTTGAACGCTATTTTATTCAGCCCGGCTTCGGATATAACAAGAAGGTTTTTCACTTTTCCATTATCCCGCGGATCTCGGTGGTCAACTTCACGGAATTTACGACGGACGCCACCATCACACAGCCCATTCACCTGGGCAACAATTACAAAGTTTTTGTCGAACCCGCCTTCATGGGCCGCGTGAACCTGATGGACAATCACATGTTCTTTTGCTTTCAAGCCGGAGTTTCGATGGCTACCACCTCGGTATATTACGACTACCGATGGTTTCAGATGTCGACGGGAATCGGTTTTCGCATCGGCGGATGGAAGAAAGATTCCGCTACGGACGCGACGAAATAAAAAAAATCGCCGCCTCGAAAGGGGCGGCGATTTTTTTTAACACAAATTTCTTAACACCCACTATTTCGGGAACAAGCTGGCGTCGATGTTGGGAACGACTTTTATGGCGTTCTTGTAGTAGATCTTTTTCAACACATCATCGGGAAGATCAAGGCCATACATTCGCCAGAAGGCGTGGTAGCGCTTGTGATATGGAAAATAATCGTCGGCGGTTTCGAGCACGCGGAAATAGGTGGAGTATTCTTCGGGTACCCACGAATCTTTGCCAAACATGACACGATCCTGGTATTTGATGAGGAACGCGCGGCCTGCACGCGGTTGACGGCCCAACTCGGCGATCACGGCACCGAGCTCGCAATACATGTTGGGCATCTGATCCAACAACTCGCCAAGCTTTTTCAGATCGTTGGCATACCATCCCATATGGGCATTGATGAATTTTGTCTTCGGATGTTTTTTAAACATGCGGTGCTGTTCGGCGATCACGGTTTCCCACGATGTGGTGTCGGCGTCGTGTCTTCTGCCCGGATGAAGTTTCAGCTCCAGCCAGCGTTCGTTATTCTTATCGATCGGTTGCCAGAATTGTTTGGGGTCGGCGCTGTGGATGAACACGGGGATACCCAGTTGACCGCATTTGTCCCAGATGGGATCGATGCGCGGGTCGTCGATGTGGATGCGGCGGCCTTTGCTGTCCACGGCAAATAGCCCGAGCGTTTTATAGATCTTCAAGCCGTTGGCGCCTTTTTTCACATCGTCTTCCAGTTGTTTGAGCATGCGGCCCTGCCACTCGGGATCATCGATCGCGGCAAAATCCATGTTGGTGAAAACGATAAGGCGCTTGGGGTTGGTCTTCTTCACGTTCTCCAACGACTTATCCAGGTGCTCGGTGCTGCCCCGGCCGCGGCCGCTCAGGTTCACCATCACGGCCATGTTGAGTTGGTCCATTTCTTTGAGCAGGGCGTTGAGGTCCTGCGTGGGCATGTTGAACTGATGGTTGTGCACATCGACGAAGGGATATTTGGCGCGGGTGAGCACATGTTCCGGAACCACCAGCGTCGACGGCGGATCGTAGTCTTCAAAATCCATTTTCATGTCTAACGGTCTTTCCTGCGCACAGGCCTGGATCACGCTCAGGAAGGCCAGGGTGCCGATGTAGATTCTTTTCATGTTCATGCTAAAAAAGTTGCCCTGAAGATAACGGGAATCGCGAAAGCGTGGATAAAAATTTTTCAGACGGACCAAACCGTATTTAAGGTATAGGGCCACCGATTTCGCCGTGTGATGCGGGAGGGGCCGGATTTTATTTTTACCTTGGGGGTTGATTCATCCTAATCCAGCGACATGAAAAAGTTCGCCTTCATTTTTTTAGCACTCCTTATTTTTTGTGCCGCTCCCGCGCAAGATCCGCAGCTCGACCCGGCCAAAAAGAAGCTCCAGGCAAACGACTTTGCCGGCGCCAAAACGGAGCTCACCAAGATCATCGACGCCAACCCAAAGAACAAGGCAGCCTTCAACCTGCGGGGCCAGGCCAAGGCAGGGCTCGACGACTTTTATGGAGCCATCGGTGACTACAATTTTGCCCTGGAAACGGATTCCACCTATGCCGAAGCGCTCAACAACCGCGGCGAAGCCAAAATGGCCCTGGGTGACGACGAAGGCGCTATTCTGGATTTTGGAAAAGCTTTAAAATTCAACCCCAAGTTCGCGGAAGCCTATACCAACCGTGGCCTGGCAAAATATAATGTGGAAGACCTGCAAGGTGCTTACTTCGATTTCTCGAAGGCCCTGGAACTGGGACCCGTGGACGCCGACAAATATTTTAACCGCGGCGTGGCGAAGGCCGAACTCGGCGAATTTGTAAGCGCCATCGACGACTACACCAAAGCCATCGAATTGGATAAAACGGACCCGGCCCTTTACAACTTCCGGGGTGTGGCACATTACAATGTGGGCAATCTCGACCAGGCCATTGCCGACTATGACGAGGCCATAAAACTGGAGAGTAAGGACCCCCAGATGTACGAAAACCGGGCCCTGGCCAAAGGAGCGAAGCAGGACTTTAAGGGCGCCGTGGAGGACTATACCAAAGCGATCCAGCTAGACCCCGACGAACCCGAGACATATAACCTGCGGGGTGTAACAAAATATAGCCTCGAAGACCAGGACGGCGCCATTGCCGACTACACCAAAGCCATCTCCCTGGATGCCACAAACCCCGTTTACTTCGACAACCGGGCCCTGAGCAAGACCGAAAAAGAAGACTATGCCGGCGCCGTGGAGGACTACTCGGCGTCCATCGAATTATATCCCAACGACCCCGAAACTTTCTACCAACGCGGATTAGTGAAATTGAGCATGAACAACAAATATGATGCATGCCTCGATTTTAAACGGGCCGAAGATCTCGGCTCGGCCGATGCCAAAACCGCGATCAAGAAAAATTGCAAGTGAAAGTCGCAGTTGTGCTCAACGGAATCTCATTGGAGAAAGATAATTTCTACAGAAATTATTTTCCGGCCATTTCTATTGTCTGCCCGCCGCAGATTTTTGAAACCCGTTCGGCCAACGACGCCGTAGCCCTTGCCTCAAAGGCGGTGGATAAACGCTTCGACATTATTTTTGCTGCCGGTGGCGACGGCACCCTGAACCAGGTTGTAAACGGGGTACTGCAGGGAAGAGAAGATGCTTCGAATTTGCCAGCCATCGGGGTCATTCCCATCGGGATCGGGAACGATTTTGCGCGCGGCATGGAAATAAAAAACGAACCCGCCGAGCTGACACAGCTTATAAAAAATTTCAAACCCACCTTCATCGACGCCGGCATCGTGCGGTTCACCACCAAGGAAGGAAAAGAGGAGCAACAGTATTTTGTGAACATTGCCGAGCTGGGCATGGGGCCGGAGGTGGTCCGGAAGGTGCTGGCGAGCGACCGGATCTTTGGCTTGGCCATGTCCTATTTCCAGGCCATCGTGGCCACCTTTTTTACGCACAGTGCTGTGGAGGTGAAACTGGTTGCCGACCAATGGCAATGGCAAGGCAAGCTGCGCACGTTGGCCATTGCCAACAGTAAGTATCTTGGACACGGCCTTTGCATAGCGCCGCATGCCATACCCGACGATGGCATTTTTGAGGCGGTGGTCTATGGCAAGGTTTCCTTGTTCGATTTTCTCCGCCATTCCAGCACGCTGAAACAGGGAAAGAAAGTAGAACACCCCGAGGTGACCTACCGGCAGGTGCGGCGTATAGCCATGACGTCGACAACGGAATGTCCTATTGAGGCGGACGGCGAACTTTTGGGGTGGCTGCCCGCCAGCGTGGAAATGCTGCCGCGGAAATTGAAATTCCTGATATAAAAAAAGCCGGAACATTCGCCCCGGCTTTCGCTTCAAGCAGATTAAAGTCTATTTTCTTACAACCAGCGTGCTGGCGATCATGTCGTGAAGGGCCTGCTTTTTTTCCGTGAAAGCGGCCATGATATACCCGATGAACGCTATATAGTGCGATACGATCTTGCTAAGATTTCTGACCAAGGCTTTTCCAAATTCCAGTTTGTTGCCGTCCACGTCAGTGACTTTTATGCTCAACGCCAACTTGCCAACGGATCCTTGAAATTTGGAAGATTCCATGAACGAATGATAAAGCGTTTGAAGAACAAAGAAAACGATTTGATAGAGCACGATAAAGGCCATGAAGGTGGCAACGAAACTCATCGCCGCCGCTTCATCGGCAGATTCGAGTTCTTGGGCCTTGGCGGCGATGCCAATGCCAAAGATGGCGAGTACAGGCATAACGAGTATGAATTGGACACAGCTCAAAATGATTCCATCAATAACGTAAGCCACGAACCGCAGCCAGAAGCCAGCATAATTTGTATTCATAGGTAAAAGGGATTGGTTTATTAAAGCTAATGATAAAAATCATGCCCACAAATGCCTGACGTTACCTGATCTCTGTTAATTTTAAGGACTCACCGAAAGCGGTCATGAATAAAAAACTTCAAAAACGATTTGACCGGCTTGAACTGGACCAGCAAAAGCTTCTACAAAAGCTGTCGACCCTTTCCGAGAAACAATTGAACGCAAGCCCGCCCGGCAAATGGCCGATAAGTTACATCGCAGCACACCTCATCACGTCCGAGCGTTTGTCGCTGTTGTACATGAAAAAAAAGTCGCAGGGAATATCCGGCCTGCGGAATTCGGGGATGGTGGAGGAAATCAAAATAGCGCTTTTAAAGCTGTCGCAACGGTTCCCCTTTAAATTCAAAGCCCCCAGCTACCTGGTGGAGCATACACCCACCAGCGAGCCATTGACCGACCTATCTCAACGTTGGAATGCCGAGCGCGGCAAGCTCCGGAAATTCCTGGAGGAGGTAAAAGACGAAGATTTATATAAACTGGTCTACAAACATCCCGTTGCCGGCCGCCTGAACGTGCTGCAAGCGCTGGATTTTATGATCGAACATTTTCACCACCATTTACCACAGATCAATCGCCTCCTGTAAGAATTCGCGCGGGGCCATCGATCGCTTTGAACATCTTTCCACGTCAAATGCATTTCTATGAAGAAAATTTACTTGCTCTTTTTTCTGCTGATCACCGGGTCGTTCCTCCACGCCCAAAAACTGCTGAGTCCAAAAGAATTTTTAGGATACGAATTGGGCGACCGGTTCACCCGTCACTATAAAGTGATGGAATATTTCAAACACGTGGCCGATGTCATGCCCAACGTGGAGTTGATCACCTATGGCGAAACCTACGAACACCGCCCCCTGGTTTATGCCGTTGTGGCCTCGGCCGAAAACTTTGCCAACCGCGAGCAGATCCGTCAGGACAATCTGAAACGGGCCGGCCTGCTGGACGGCTCGCCCAGCGCCGACAAGAAAGCCATCGTGTGGATGAGCTACAACGTGCACGGCAACGAGGCCAGCTCCCTGGAAGCTTCTATGTGGACGCTCTACGACCTGGCCAACCCGGCCAACGCAAAATCACAAGAATGGCTGAAGAACACCGTAGTGGTACTCGACCCTTGTATCAACCCCGACGGCCGCGATCGCTATGCCAACTTCTACAATCAATATTTCAATTCACCCGCCAACAGCAGCGGCGACGCCAAAGAGCACCGCGAGCCCTGGCCCGGCGGCCGGGCCAACCATTATCTCTTCGACTTGAACCGCGACTGGGCGTGGGAAACGCAAATCGAATCGCAACAACGCCTCAAAGTATATCAACAATGGATGCCCCACGTGCACATCGACTTTCACGAGCAGGGGTACAATGAGCCTTATTATTTTGCGCCGGCCGCAGAGCCTTTTCACGAAGTGATCACCCCCTGGCAGCGCGAGTTTCAGACGACGATCGGCAAGAACAACGCTAAGCATTTCGATGAACACGGATGGCTGTACTTTACAAAAGAGCGTTTCGATTTATACTATCCCAGCTATGGCGACACGTACCCGACGTACAACGGCGCGATCGGCATGACCTACGAACAAGGCGGTGGCGGCTATGGCGGCCTCAGCATCATCGGCGAGGAAGGCGACCCGCTGACGTTGAAAGACCGCATCGCACACCATTACACCTCCGGACTGTCGACGGTGGAGATCACGTCGTTGAATGCGACGCGTGTGGTGGATGAGTTTGAGAAATATTTTCGCGAAAACAACACCGCACCCACGGCACCCTACAAGACCTATGTCATCAAAGGCGACAACAACATCGACAAGCTGAACAAGATCACGCGGTGGATGGATACCCACGCCATCAAATACGGTCACCCTTCCGCCGGAAAGGCCAGCCGCGGATACGACTACCAAACGCAAACCACCGCAGCCTTCAACCTCACCACCGACGATATCGTGGTGAATGTTTATCAACCCAAATCAAGATTCATCACCACCGTGTTCGAGCCGCAGTCAAAACTTTCGGATTCGGTCACCTACGACATCACGGCGTGGAACCTCATGTACGCCTATAACCTGAAAGCCTACGCCCTAAACGAACGCATCAATCCCGGCAAAGCCTATCAGCCAAAGACGGCCGACAATGCCACGGTGGCGGCAGCGCCGTACTCCTACATTTTTAAATATCAAAGCCTGAACGATGTGGAGTTGCTTGCAGGGTTGTTGAAAGCCGGTGTCCGCGTGCGTTTTGCGGAAAAGTCGTTTACCGTCGGCGGGCAACTGTTCGACCCGGGCACGCTGATCATCACGCGACGCAACAACGAGAGCACGAGCGACTTTGATAACACGGTCGTGAACCTGGCCAAGTCGCTGGACCGTAAGATCTATACCTCCACCACGGGTTTTGTGGACAAAGGCTATGATGCCGGTTCGCCCGAAATAAAATTCATGAAAGCACCGAAAATCGCGGTGTTGTTTGGCGAACAAACCTATTCGCTGTCGTCGGGTGAGATCTGGCATTTCTTCGAACAGCAAATCCATTATCCCATCACCCAACTCGGCACGGAATATTTCAAGAATGTGGACTTGAGAAAATACGACGTGCTCATCGTGCCCGAAGGAAACTACCGGCTCTTCGATGAAATGGTGTTGGAGCAGGTGTCTACCTGGGTCTCCGGCGGCGGCAGGCTCATTGTCATTGCCAACGCCCTGAATGCGTTCAGCGAAAAGAAAGGATTCTCCCTGAAGCCCTACACGTCCGACAATGAAAAGACCGACGTGGAGAAAAAGGAGAAAGACTGGAAAGAAAAAGAAGCTCTCATCCGCTACGAAAACAACGAGCGCAACCAACTCTCCGATGCCATCTCAGGCGCTATTTATAAAGTGACGCTGGATAGCTCACACCCGCTGGCGTTTGGCTTAAAGGATACCTATTACACACTGAAAACCAATGAGCTTCGCTTTGGCTATCTAGAACACGGAGGCAATGTAGGCATCATCAAAGGCAAAGCGAAGCCGGTGCAAGGCTTTGCCGGAACGCGCATCAACAAAAAACTGGACAACAGCCTGGTGTTTGGGGTGGAACAGAAAGGACAGGGCTCGGTGGTGTATCTTGCAGACAACCCGCTGTTCCGTTGCTTCTGGGAGAACGGAAAATTGTTGTTCTCCAACGCCGTATTTATGGTAGGAAACCGCTAAGAGAACGCTTTATAAAAAGAGAAATGCGTTGCCGTGCAGAATCCATGCAAGGCAACGCATTTTGTTTTTATGTTATTGGATAGCCTTTAATGCCCCATTGTAATCGGGCTCCTGGCCAATGGTCGGCACGAGTTCGGTATACTTCACCAATCCATTTTTGTCGATCACCACAATCGCCCGCGCCAGCAGACCGACCATGGCACCGTCCACCATCTCCACGCCATAGGCCGTGGCAAAACCAAGGTGACGGAAATCCGACAAGGTTATCACATTACTGATGCCCTCCGCCGCGCAAAAGCGTTTGAACGCAAACGGCAAGTCCTTCGCGATGCAAAGCACAACGGTGTTGGTGAGCCCCGCCGCACGTTTGTTGAATTCACGCACAGACATGGCACAGACACCCGTGTCGATGCTGGGGAAAATGTTCATCACGATGTTCTTGCCTGCAAAATCTCTGAGGGTCACTTCTTTCAGGTCGTTTCCAACGAGGGTAAAGTCGGGTGCAACGGTGCCCGTGGCGGGCAGCATGCTGATGGTGTTCACGGCGGTCGCGCCAAGTTTTGTTTGTGCCATGCGGTATATAAAATTTAAAAGGTTCGGGAGAAGAGATTAACAGTGACGAAATTTAATTGTTTTTAAAATGGATGATCCAGGTCAGGACTTTTCCTTCACCAGCAGCTTCACAAATCGCCACACCAACTCCGGTTCGTATCCCTTCTGAATAACATATTGCGCCACTTTGTCACGCTTTACAAAAGCATTTTCCTCATGCAGGCCAGCCGATTTTTTCTCCACCAGCGATCGCAAGGTAGTTTCATAATCGGAATCGTTGATCTCCTTTAATCCTGACCGGATACAGTTTTGCGTGAGCCCCTTGGCTTCCAGCTCGTGCACGATCTTGACCTTGCCCCATTGTTTCATCCGGAACTTGCCTCCGGCAAAGGCTTTTGCAAAACGCTCTTCGTTCAAATAACCTTCGGTGATGAGGTGTGAGAGCAGTTCGTCCACTTCGCTTCCATACAGCCCGTAGCCATACAGTTTGTCCTTTACTTCCTGGTGGGACCGCTCCTGGTAAGCACAGTAGTGATAGATTTTTTGCCGGGCCTCGGCAACGGAAAGTCTTTTAACGGGCTTCTGCACAACCTAAAATTAAAGTACGCCGGGCCCTAAAGCAAAAAGGCCCGAGGGCCTTTTTTAAACTTGAAAGCGACAGCGCGCTGGTCGTCTTCTTTATGCTTTCGATTTCTCTTTTTCTACGGGTTTATCTTTCTCGATCTCCTTCACCAGTCCTTTGCTTCTCAAAACGCTGCCCACAAACTTGCGCTCGTTGTCGCTGTTAAAGATCTTGAAAGGCCAATAGATCAACTGCGCCTTGTTCACAAAAAGGACATAATGATCAGGGCCTACTTGCGCGCTCTGGATCTGGTCCCATTTCAGCGGCATGCCCTCGCGCGGATTGAGCTTCATCAAGATCTGCTGGCTGCTGATCTCATACGAGAATTTTTCAAACAACATCTTGCCCTGTTCTAATTGGGTGACGCCATAGAATTGGATCCACCAGAAAAGCAAATAGAGGCCCACGCCTACAAACGCGCCGATAAACCACCAGATGGATTGCGCCCCCGGTATGGCATAGCCCAGGCAAATGACCAGCGCACCCACGGCGGCCATCCAGCCTTGTTTCTTCAACACTCTTTTCAGGGCCAGGCTGATGTACAACTTCTTTTCCAGTTTGTAATTCTTCGTTTTAACTATCATAACATTAATTCACAAAAAATTTATTTCTCAATACTCCTGTTCGACCCTCGCATCAATAGGCCTTCAGACTCAGGTCCAGGCTTTGGATGGAGTGTGTTAGCGCACCCACCGAAATAAAATCCACGCCGCATTCGGCGATGCTGCGAATCGTTTTTTCGGTGACGCCTCCGCTGGCCTCAACCTTGCAGCGGCCGCCAATAAGCTGCACGGCCTCACGCATCTGCTCTACGGTCATGTTGTCGAGCATGATGACGTCGACGCCCCCGATCTGGAGCACTTTTTCAACCTCCTGCAGATTGCGGGTCTCGACCTCGATCCTCAGGTTTTTATGCGAGGCGCGAAGATAGTCTTTTGTTCGAAGGATTGCCGCTTCTATGCCGCCGGCCATGTCAATATGATTGTCTTTGAGCATGATCATATCGAAAAGCCCGATCCGGAGGTTCAAACCGCCCCCGATCAGCACCGCCCATTTCTCCAAAAGCCGGAAGTTGGGTGTCGTTTTGCGGGTATCCAGCACCCTGGCGCCCGTGCCCGCCACCAGCGACGTGAGGAAACGGGTTTTTGTGGCAATGCCGCTCATGCGTTGCATGCAGTTGAGCACCAGCCGCTCGGTGGTGAGAATAGAGCGTGCCGAACCCTCTACGGTAAACGCTACGTCGCCTTTTTTAATGGAAGCGCCGTCGGTGAGGTTTATCTGGAGGGAAAGCGAGGGGTCAAAAGCGCGGAAGATCTCCTGGGCAATCTCTACGCCGGCCAAAATGCCGTCGTCTTTCACCAGCAGGCGGGCTCTTTTGGTGGCTCCTTCGGCGATGGCCGCCAGGGTGGAATGGTCGCCGTCGCCCACGTCTTCCGCCATGGCAGAGGAAATGAAGTGGTCAATAAATGCAGGGGTGATGTAAGGTGGTCGCATCGTGCAAAAATAGAAGAGAGATATTTAGGAACACCCCCCGGAGACGAATTTTTGATGCGACGGTGTGGATCCGACTTTTATTCCTTGGCAAACGAGATCTCGTGTACCAGTTGCTGGTTGTTCACCGGCTTGATCTTCATAAAAACACGGTAGGTCTCCGCACCGCTCTTATACTGGCCGATGGCAAACGGCTGTCCACCCCGGGAAGATCCCTGGTGGATGATGTTGAATTCCTCGGGCGGATGTTGCTTGAAAAAATCGCGGAACACAAACTCGGCCTGGGCCTTGCTATAGGACTGAACGGTGCCTTCCAGGGTCACATCAACCGTTTGATTGAGGTATTTGGATAGCTCTTTGGCACTGCCGGCCTGGATGGTTTCTTTCACCTGGTTGATCACATCCGCCTGGGCCATTACGGAAACGGCCTGGAAACTCAAAACAACGAAAACTATGGATGAAAAAAATCTGTTCAATTTCATAGTGATGGGATGAGGCTAAAATTATGCCATTGTCGAAAGATAAGGAATTCTGTTTAATCGCATGGTGAAGGCGAAATCGTCCGGGAGAACCTAACAACTGTAATCTTGCAATCCTGATTATATTTACGCCCTGATTTTAAGTCACCCGGCACACAAAAAATAATTCCCATGAGTAAGAAAGTTTTATTGATGATCCTGGACGGATGGGGCATCGCGACCAACAAAAAAGTATCGGCCATCGACAACGCCAAAACGCCATTTATCTCTTCTTTATACGGCAAGTACCCTCATAGTAAGCTCGAAGCCTCTGGCCTGGCCGTGGGGCTGCCAGCCGGTCAAATGGGCAATTCGGAAGTGGGTCACATGAATATCGGTGCCGGCCGGGTGGTTTACCAGGATCTGGTGCGCGTAAACAAGGCGATCGAAGAGAAAGAACTGGACAAGAACCCCGTTTTGCTCGACGCATTTGCCTACGCAAAAAAGAATAACAAAAACATACATTTCATGGGCCTCGTGTCCGATGGCGGCGTGCACTCCCACATCGACCACTTGAAAGGCCTGGTCACCATTGCTCAAAATAACGGCATCAAAAACCTCTTTGTCCACGCCTTTACCGATGGCCGCGACACCGACCCGAAAGGCGGCCTGGATTATCTCAAAAACCTGACGGACCATCTCGCCAAAACTACCGGCAAACTTGCCAGTATCGTAGGGCGCTACTATGCCATGGACCGCGACAAACGCTGGGAACGCGTGAAGCTGGCCTATGATGTGATGGTCAATGGCGTTGGCGAAAAAACTACGGACCCCCTGAAGGCCGTACAGCAGTCGTACGACAACAACGTGACCGACGAATTCATCAAACCCATCGTGGTGGTGGATCAGCAGCAAAAACCCGTGGCCACTATTCAGCAGGGCGATGTGGTGCTTTGCTTCAACTTCCGCACCGACCGCGGTCGCGAGATCACCGAAGTGCTCACACAACAGGATTTCCCCGACCACGGCATGAAAAAATTGCCGCTCTACTACATCACGCTCACCAACTACGACGAATCTTTTAAAGATGTGAAGGTGATCTTCCACAAAGACAACCTGGAAAAAACCCTGGGTGAAGTGGTGGCCGACGCCGGCAAAAAACAGATCCGCATCGCGGAGACCGAAAAATATCCCCACGTAACGTTCTTCTTCTCCGGTGGCCGTGAAGTAGCCTTTGCCGGAGAGTCGCGCATTCTTTGCCCGTCGCCTAAAGTGGCCACCTACGACCTGGCGCCCGAAATGAGCGCCAACGACATCAAGGACAAGATCATCCCCGAACTGGAAAAGAAAGCCCCCGATTTCATTTGCCTCAACTTTGCCAACCCCGACATGGTGGGACACACGGGCGTATTTTCCGCTGCCGTGAAAGCCGTGGAAACCGTTGACGCCTGTGCTCAAAAAGTGACGGAAGCCGCCCTGAAGAACGGCTACTCCACCATCATCATCGCCGACCACGGAAACGCCGACATGATGATCAACGAAGACGGCACGCCAAACACCGCTCACACCACCAACCTGGTGCCCTGCATTTTGGTAGACGACACCTACAAGGGAAAACTGAAGGACGGCAAACTCGGCGACCTGGCCCCGACCATTCTCGCGCTGATGGGCATTCCCATTCCGCCACAGATGACCGGCACCGTACTTGTCGACAAATAAACCTTTCGGCGGAACGGTTCGTACTACAGCACGTCCACCATCGCGATGTATAGGAAAATAGATTTGAGACCGATCGTTTGTGTTTTGCTTGTGACCACGCTCTTTTCTTGCCAGACCGGCAAAAACAAGACCGTTGCGCTCTACAATGCCGACAGCCTCATCACCACCCAGGTGGCCTATCTCAGCCAGCACAAAGCAAGGCTCCACAAGATCACAAAGCTGGGCGACATAGAAAGCGAGGCCGCCACAATCCCCAATAGCGTGAAGGACTGGGAAAACGAACTGGACATTTTCAGACAACTGGAAAGCGTCAATAAACCCGTGAACCGCCGCTTGTATGCCGTGGAAAGATCGTCGGATGTCAAAAGCAACCTCGAGGTGAAATCGTTTATCGGACAACCGGAACTGGGCAAAAAAGAGGTGGAGATGCCCGTCAAATATTTGAAAGTATTTTATCAAAACACACCGGATAACATCCGGAAAATTGAAGCACAGTACGATGAATCGAACACGCTGTATACCGGCAGCCGTTTTTTAAAGATGGAATTTCAGCAGGTATACAATAAAACGGTGCTCACATCCTACTCTATAACCGGGGGACAGAAAATGTTCATGGGCGATTCCGTGAGCTATAACATCAGTGCCTTCGTGACAATACCAAATTAAAATTTTATCATGGCGAAACGAGAAAGAGGAGGAGTGCCGCTGAGCGCAGAGGAGAAGAGGCCGATCAATAAAAAAAGCATTCGCCAGTTGGCGGGTGTCTTCAAGTACGTCTTGCCCTACAAAGGCGTGTTCATGGTGGGCCTTTTGTGTCTGGCGTTGTCCAGCGGCACGATGCTCGCCTTTCCCTATATGGCGGGGCAATTGCTCGACGTGGCCAGCGGAAAATCGAACCCGTATTTTTCTTCCATCAACGAAGTAGCCCTGGCGCTGATCGGCATCTTATTTTTTCAAGGCATATTTTCCTTCACCAGGGTGTATACATTTTCGCTGGTGAGCGAAAAATCGCTGGCCGACTTGCGCAAATCGGTATACCAGAAAATCATCTGGTTGCCCACAACGTTTTTTGATTCGCGGAGAGTGGGAGAACTGATGAGCCGTATCACATCCGATGTGGGTACGCTGGCCGAGATGCTTTCGTTCACCCTGGCCGAGATGATGCGCCAGGTGCTGACACTCGTTTTGGGCACGCTGGTGATCTTCTACCTCACGCCCAAGCTCACGGGTTTTATGTTGCTCACGTTTCCTTTCCTGGTGATACTGGCCCTGTTTTTTGGAAAATACATCCGCGGACTCTCCAAAAAAACACAAGACAAATTGGCCGACGCCAACGTGGTGGTGGAGGAATCGCTTCAATCCATCTCTGTCGTGAAGTCGTTTACGAACGAAGCGTTCGAGATCAACCGCTATACGCGGGCGTTGAATGAAGTGGTGAGTGTTGCCATTCGCACAGCGCGTTTTCGCGGCTTGTTCATTTCCTTTGTCATCTTTGCTTTGTTCGGGGGCATTGTGGCCGTAGGATGGTATGGCGCTTCGCTGGTGCAGAACAATGCCATTTCGGTGGGAGAATTATTTTCTTTTGTATTGTACACCTCCTTCATCGGTGCCTCCATCGCCGGTTTGGGGGATATCTATACCCAGCTCCAGCGTTGCATTGGAGCGTCGGAAAGACTGTTGGAGATCCTCGACGAAAAGGATGAGGCAGAGGCCGGTCTCCCCGCACAGCCCCTTAAACTTCACGGCGAGATCGAATTTGAAAACGTTTCTTTCTCATACCCCACCCGCCAGGATTTCCGCGTGCTGAAAAACCTCGATTTCAAAATCGAGCCCGGCGAAAAGATCGCGCTCATCGGCCAGAGCGGTTCAGGGAAATCAACCATCATAAATCTGCTCATGCGATTTTATGGTGTGAAGGAAGGCTCCATCAAAGTGGACGGAAACGACATCGATCAATTCCACCTCACCGCCTATCGCAAAAATATCGGCATCGTGCCGCAGGAGGTCATCCTCTTTGGGGGGACCATTCAGGAGAATATCGCCTATGGCAAACCCGGCGCCACGTTCGACGAGATCCGGGAAGCCGCGCGCAAGGCCAATGCCCTGGAATTCGTTGAAAGCTTCCCCGAAAAATTTGAGACCGTCGTCGGCGAACGGGGTGTAAAGCTCTCCGGCGGCCAACGCCAACGCATCGCCATTGCCCGGGCCATCCTGAAAGACCCGGCCATCCTCATCCTGGACGAGGCCACGAGCTCGCTCGATGCCCATGCCGAGGTGCTGGTACAGGAAGCCCTGGAGAAATTGATGGAAGGGCGAACCTCCATAATTATCGCCCACCGGTTAAGCACCATTAAGAAAGTAGACCGTATCTTTGTGATCAAGGAAGGGACGTTGGCCGAAGTAGGCTCGCACGCCGAGCTGACCCGCATCAATAACGGGAACGGCATCTACAGTAACTTGCTGAAACTACAGCTTCAATAAACGGCGGGGCACGCTATGAACAGTGCGATATCCGATACCTTGCTGAAGGACTTTAACCTTCGCTCCACCCCGAACCGGCAGGAGATCCTCCACCTGTTCCTGCAAAAAAACTATGCCCTCTCCCACGGGGACATTGAAAAGGAAATCGACAATTCCCTCGACCGCGTAACGGTCTATCGCACCCTAAAAACATTCCTCGACAAAGGCCTCATCCATAAAGTGCTCGACGACGAGGGAAGCCTAAAATATGCCCTTTGTAACGAGGCCTGCACCACGGCCGGCCACCACCACGACCACGTGCATTTCAAATGCACCAAATGCGGACAGACCAACTGCCTGAACATTGAGGTTCCGGTCGTCAAATTGCCAAAGGGGTACCGTGCCAGCGAGGTCAATTTGTTGATCCAGGGTGTGTGCGAACGTTGTATGTGAAAAAGGGTGTCCGGGTCCCGGTTCCTTTTCTAAATCCTTCCGGATAAATCAGCCGTGTATGTTTTCCGAGATGAAAATATATTTGTAGTTTTGACGTCCATGGTTTCTACCGACCATGATTTTTTTATGTTTTTTGGCTTGAATAACCGGAATAACTCTCTTTGCTGTCATTGGTGAACATACTTCTATTTTCCCTCTTTAGAAACCAAAGTGAAAGGGAGACGATCCTATTTGGCCTTTTTGCGCTGATCATCCTGGTTTTCCTGGTGTTGGATCTGGGGTTATTTCATAAAAAGGCGCATAAGGTTTCGACAAAATCGGCCCTCTACCAATCCATTTTTTGGGTAATTATCTCCACACTTTTTGGATTTTTCATTTATAAATACGACGAAAGCGGGGCCGATGGCGCCGTGGAATACTTCTCCGCCTACCTCACCGAATACGCACTTTCCGTAGATAACATCTTCGTGATCCTCCTTATCCTGAAATATTTCCAGGTAAAGGAAGAATACTATCACAAAACACTTTTCTGGGGTATCCTCGGAGCCCTGGTTTTCCGCGGCGTGTTCATTTTCGTGGGCGCCATGCTCATCCATAAATTCCACTGGCTGCTGTATGGCTTTGGCGTGTTCCTGATCTACTCGGGTATCCGGATCTATTTTGAGGACGGCGACGAAAAGATCGAGCCCGAAAAGAATCCCATCATGCGCATCTGCCGCCGCTACCTGCCCATGACCCAAGGCGACTACGGGGGGAGCTTTGTGGTGAGAGAAGCCGGGCGGCTCATGTTCACCCCGTTGTTCCTGGTTATTGTACTCATCGAAACCACTGACCTCATCTTCGCTGTCGATTCCATTCCCGCAGCTTTTGCCATCACCCAAAACGAATTCCTGGTCTACACGTCAAACATCTTTGCCGTGATGGGTCTGCGGGCGATGTTCTTCCTGCTGGCAGGCGTGATCGATAAATTCTACCTGCTCCAAAAAGGATTGTCCATTATCCTCTTCTTCATCGGTGCAAAAATGTTGCTGGAGATATTCGAATTCAACGTCGGGGTATACACCTCGTTCTCGGTCATCATCGCCACGCTCACCCTTTCCATCATCTTCTCCATCATCGTTCCACGCAAGGACGGTGACGCCGAAGAGGAAAAAAACTAATCCGGAACGCCGTCAGCAAAAAGATTTTTCGGAAGGATCTTCAATAAGATCGGCAGCGTGAGAAAACGCTGCGGCAACGACACGATCACAAACGTGGGAATGGTTTTCAGAATATGGATCAACTGCAGGCGTACCTCTTCCTTTTCTTCTAACGTAAGCTCATTAGAGCGCGCCTTGCGCATGAGGTTGAGCACGTTGTCGTTCTCTTTGATCTCTTTAAAAATGCGGCTCTTATTCTTTTCCGCCACCCGCGCTACACGCCGGACGAACTGTTCGCTCACCTGTTGATAGTCTTGTTTGTCTTGCAGGTGTTCCAACTGTTCCCAGTGCTCCAGGACAAAACCTTCAATGGCAATCATGCTGTTCTCCAGATCTTCGTCGGACACGCCCAGGTAGTGCGTGAAGCGTTTCAGAAAATCAAGCTCGGCCTGTTCTACTTTCTTGTCGGCCCAGATGGTGAGGATGGCAATTTCTAGGAAGAACTTTTTCAGCAGCCACGAATTTTCTGTGGGCAGGTTGATGTCCTCCATGGCAAAACCGTCTTCAAATATTTTCAGCGCTTCCCTGCGGCGCTCCGACGACAGGTCGGTGCTTTGAAGAAAGTGCTCATACAATTTGCGCTCTTCATACACCACTTCCTTGTTGGCGTGCGCGGCGGCGGCGATGACTTTTGTGACGGAGAACCGCAGCTCCTCGCGTTCATATCGAAAGAAGTCCACGACAATACGGTCGGCATTGGTGTGCATCCATTGCCCGTAGATAAATACATCCAGAAAGAGCAGGCTGTTGTGAAAAAAGAAAGACCAGAAATTGCCTTCGAACCGCGCCGTATGTTCAATGCGCTTGTCAAGAATTTTCTCCGCCAATTCCAACGGCGATTTCTTCCGGCCCAACAATGTTTTAGTGGGCGTGGATAGTTCCGGGAAGATGTTGTTGTAGAAATTGCCGATGCTCTCTAAGGTCTTCAGGATAACGACAGACAAATCCTCGGGGGTTTTCACAGGCTTGTCGTAGTTGAGGAGCGAACTGCTGATGAGACTTTCGGCCAGCAGCACTTTCATGCGCTCCTTCTCATCCCACTCATCGTAATTCGGCAACGGCACTTCACCCACCGACTGGCCATACATCAGGCCTGTAGGTTGAAGGATGCGATAAAGCGAATGTTCGGGATGGGACGACTTTCGGCTGTTTTCAGACGAAATGTTTTTCAGCAGTTCTTTACGGAACTCAAGATAGTCCTTAAGCCATCCTTTGTTGTGAGGGTTCATGCCGGGTTTTCTGCAATTTCAAGTTACAGATTTTCGGCAAAACCAACGAATAGGGTTTACACGCTCGCTTTCCAGCCCTTTTTCTCCAGATTTTTGGCAGCAGCCTCCACCTTGGTTTTTAGCGATTTTTTGAAGGCATCCAGGCGTTTTCCGACCGCTCTATCGGATGCACCCAGGATTTGGGCGGCCAAAATGCCCGCGTTTCGGGCTCCGTCCAGGGCCACGGTGGCCACGGGTACGCCGGCGGGCATCTGCAAAATGGAAAGCACGGAATCCCAGCCGTCGATGGAGTTGGAAGATTTCACGGGTACGCCAATCACCGGCAGGGAGGTGACGGAGGCGACCATGCCGGGCAAATGGGCGGCACCGCCTGCACCGGCGATGATCACTTTCAGACCCTTGCTGCGCGCCTGGGTGGCGTATTCGATCATGCGCAGCGGCGTGCGGTGGGCCGAGACAACGGTAAGCTCATACGCAATGCCCAGCTCTTCCAACACTTCGGCAGCGTCTTTCATGATCCGCAGATCCGATTGACTGCCCATGATAATACCGACAAATGGTTTGCTCATATCAGGCGACGACTTTTAAGGTTTGCTTTACAAAAGATACTTTCTTTTTCAGACGCTCCACATCGCCATCCATGATGGTGACGTGGCCCATTTTACGAAAAGGCTTTGTGAAACGTTTTCCATATAAATGAACATGCACACCCGGCAGCTTCAGTACGTCTTCCAGGCCCGCATATTTTGCCAGGCCGGTGTGCCCGGCTTCTCCCAGCAGGTTCACCATGGCACTCGGCTGAATGAGCGTGGTGTCGCCCAGCGGCAGGTTCAGGATCGCCCGGAGATGTTGCTCATATTGTGAGGTGATGTTCGCTTCAATGGTCTGGTGCCCGCTGTTGTGCGGACGCGGGGCCACTTCGTTCACCAACACCTTTCCTTTTTTGGTCACGAACATTTCGACGGCGAGCAAGCCCACCATCTTCAATTCGTGCACGATTTTCCGCGCAATGGTCTCTGCTTCGTGCACAATGGTTTTGTTCAATTGGGCAGGAGCAAAGAGATATTCCACGAGGTTGTGCACGGGGTGAAAAACCATCTCCACCACGGGAAATGTGGTGATCTCGCCACGCTCATTGCGGGCAACGATGACCGAGATCTCTTTTTCAAAATCGACAAGTTCCTCCAGGAGCCCCGGAGCGTCGAAGGCTTTGTCGAGGTCATCCAACGTGCGGAGTATCTGCACGCCCCGGCCGTCGTAGCCTTCGCGGCCCAATTTGTTTACCGCAGGGAGAAAGTTTTTATTCTTTTTGACATCGGCGGCGTTCTCCACGAGAATGAACGGCGCCGTGGGAATGTCGTAGTCGCGGTAGAATATTTTTTGGGTGCGCTTGTCCTGGATCAGCTCGATCACATCGGGCTGGGGAAACACTTTTTTGCCGGCCCGGGCCAGGGCTTTCAACGCCGCGGTGTTCACGTTCTCGATCTCGATGGTGATCACATCACAGGCCGAGCCGAACTTCATCACCGTGTCGTAGTCGGTGAGCTTGCCGTGGTGAAATTCCGCGAGCGAAGCGCACGGTGCATGTTCGTCGGGGTCGAGCGTGGCAAAGGGAATGTTGAAATCGATGCCCGACTGGATGAGCATGCGCCCCAACTGGCCGCCGCCGAGAATGCCTAGTTTAAAATTTTGCTCGAAAGAAAGGCTCAAGGGTTTGTGAATTTGGCGAGAAAGTTAAGAAGGATCACGGGATAAACAGAACGGCGAAATGAATTTGTGGATCGGGCCGGTAGTGTAAATCCTTTTCAAAGGGTAGGAAGACCGCCTGTTTTTCGCGAGCTTAATTCGCACATATCCAGAGAACGTAAACCCCACAGCCATGAACCGCAGACTAAGCCTGAAAAAATTATTTGCCGGCGCCACCGCGGGCAGTCTCTTGTCCCTGTCGCCACAGCTGGCCGCCGCGCACGAAAAACCAAAATCCCCGGCGGGATTGCCACCCCTCAAGATCACCGACGTCAAGACCATACTCACCGCCCCCAACGGCATCCGCCTCGTCGTGGTAAAGATCATGACCAGCGAGCCAGGCTTGTATGGCCTGGGTTGTGCCACCTTCACCCAACGCGCCTACGTGGTGCAAACCGCCATCGAAAAATATCTGAAGCCCTTCCTTCTCGGCCGCAACGTAGACGAGATCGAAGACATCTGGCAATCCTCTTATGTAAGCTCCTACTGGCGCAACGGCCCCGTGCTGTTCAATGCCATGAGCGGCGTGGACATCGCCCTGTGGGACATCAAAGGCAAGCGCGCCAATATGCCGGTGTATCAACTGTTGGGCGGCAAGGTGCGCAAGGGAGTGGATCTATATTATCATGCCCAAGGCACCGAACTTTCCGAGTTAGAGAACGCCGTGCAGGCTGCCACAGAAAAAGGCTACCGCTACGTGCGCATACAACTGGGCCAAAAAGGCAACGCCAACTATGGCGCCAAGGGCCCTTCGGGCACACCCGCCAGTTCCCTGAACGTACCCCCACAGCAGGCCGGGCCAACCGATCCAAAAGTTATTTTTGATCCCGCCCTGTACGCCCGCTCGGTGCCGAAGATGTTTGAAGCGATCCGGGCAAAATTCGGAGAAGAGTTGGAATTGCTGCACGACGTGCACGAGCGCATCTCGTTGCCGCAGGCCATCACCCTCTGTAAAGCACTGGAAGAGTATCGTCCGTTCTTTATCGAAGACCCCTTTGCACCCGAAGACAACGAGCACTTCCGCCTGCTGCGGCAGCAAACCAGCGTGCCCCTCGCCATGGGAGAACTGTTCAACACGCAGCACGAATACGTGCCGCTCATCAAAGACCGCCTCATCGACTTCATCAGAATACACATTTCGCAGATCGGTGGATTGAGCCCCGCTCGAAAAGTGCAAGCGCTAAGCGAGTTCTTTGGCGTGCGCACCGCCTGGCACGGCCCGGGCGATGCTTCACCCGTGGCCCACGCCGCCCAGTTGGCACTGGAACTAACAAGCTACAATTGTGGCATCCACGAAGGCTACGTCTTCCCACCCGAAACCCGCGAAGTATTCTCCGGCTGCCCGGACGTAAAAGACGGCTACATGTTCGCCCAGGAAGCCCCGGGATTGGGCATTGACTGCGATGAAAAACTCGCCGCAAAGTTTCCCTTCCCCGAAGGACCAAACTTCGACTACAGCTGGGGCACTACACGCCGCAAAGACGGAACTGTAATCCGCCCATGAGAAGAAACACCTTTCTTACTTGCCGAAGCCTTAGCAAAGGTGAGGCGGTTCAAACTTTGATTTTATCGAATAAGCTCAACACTCAAGATCTCATCCCCAACCTCCATCCGATGCACCACATCCATCCCACTCACCACTTCCGCAAAAACGGAATACTTTCCATCGAGGTGTGGAGTGGGCGAGTGCGTGATGAACCATTGAACGCCTTCCGTGTCCTTGCCCGCAGAAGCCATGCCGACGCTGCCCGTGGTGTAGCGTCGCTCTGAAAACTCCGAGCGGATGGAGTAGTCCTCGCCGCCGTAACCATCGCCGCGCGGACAACCCGCCTGCGCCACGAAATTAGGCACCACGCGGTGGAAGAATTTGTGGTCGAAATATTTTTGTTGCGCCAGGCTGATAAAATTGGAAACCGAACCCGGCGCTTCTTCCACAAAAAAACGGATGGTGATATCGCCGCGCGTGGTTTTTATAACCGCTTTTTGATCGCGCGGAATGCCCTTCACCAACGCCCAGTCTATCGGGTGATTGAAGGGATTTTTAGCAGGGGCTGCATTTGGTCTGCCTTCGAAATAGGCGATCGCTGCCTCGAGGGGTTGCAGATTTTCGTAGTCTTTTGGCAACGAAAGTTTCTTTTTTGCTTCGTATAAAAAGGTGAGATCGCGGATGGCGTGTTTAAATCCCAGCAAGGTATCGGCCAAGGCCTGCGAAAAAATTCCGATCACGGCGGGGTCGCCGGTGCGGATGCCCGTTGCATAGATCGATGCAAAGGCCTCCGCCACTGTCGGATCGTATCGCTTTTGAAAGTTCATAGCCACCAACGCTGTCGCTGCAGCACTGCGAATGACCGGTGGATTTTTCAGGGATATTTTTTCAGCGATGAAATCGCGACTGGCAGGCGCGTGTTGAAGGCTGCCCAACAATGCTGATTTTTGATAGACGTTGGTGGCTGATGTGTATGCTTTTTCAATTTCCCGGGCAAGCCCCGCATCGCCCCGTGATGCACCGAGTGCTGTTTCATATAGATTGGCCTGCACCCGCCAGTTCGTGCTGCTCCGTGCTTCGGCGGCGATTTCTTTCCACGGTGCTTCCGAAATCCAGCCTTTGATGGCTTCGGATGCTGCAATACAAACTTGTGCATTTTTGTCGTGGAGGGCGTCGATCAGTGCTGATTTTGCGGTTTCGAAAGGCTTTGCCTGGAGTGCCCGGGTGGCATTTGCGCGCACGCGATAATCCTCATCGGTTTGTAGGATATGTTGTGCGATGATGCGCGCCGAATCTTTTGATATTCTTCGCAGCGCTAACGTTGTGGCCATGCGCACGTTGACAAGGGCGTCGTGCTGGGTAGCTGCGAAAATGCTATCGCTGAGCGGATCAAATTGCTTTGCGGCCCTCCCAAAAAAATGAGCGGCTGCCAGGCGGGTCGAGTCAGGGAAAACGGGGTTGAGTAAATGGATAGCTTTCTGATTCACCGCACTGTCGGCAGCGCCGTTCACGCCGGCCCTGTAAAAAGACCAGCCCAGTCCTTCGCTGAGCGTGGCGTCGGTAGGGATGTTGGCGAGGTTCCAGTGTTTTGTTGTTTTTCCATACCCTTCTAGAATGGTAGAAAGGACTTTCGGATCTTTCTCCCGGTCAAAAGCTTGTGCCAATATGCGCGCACTTTGCGCACACGCCGTCTGCCCAATGGCAAAGGCGGCTGCGCGGCGTACGTCTTTCTCGCCATCATTCAACAAAAGTTTGGAAAGTCGTTCCACCGCTAGCGAATCCTGAATGGACGCAAAAGCGAGCGCGGCGTCCCTCCGGTAGTTTGGATTTTCGTGATCCAAAAATGGGTAGAGGCTGTCCGAAAGTCGCTGGTCCTGGAATTGGGCGATCTGTATGAAGACCGTATCGGCAAATTTATTCACGCCGGAAACGGAAGGCTTGCCGCAGGACATGACACCGGCCCCAATGACCACGGCGGCGATGGTCTTGCTAAGAAAAGAAGAACACTTCATGAGAGTGCACTGGGATTCATTTTGGCGTAGTTCACCACATCGTTGAAACCGATACCCGCGGAGTTGATGGAATACAATAACAGCCGTATTTCTTTTACGTGAACGCGTCCATCGATCTCCGACAGACAATAGAGGAGGGCGAAGATCTTCAGCTTCTCCTGGTCGGAGCAACGCTGAAGATGCTCCAGGCCACTGTCGTAGATCTCTTTTTCGGATTTGTTTGACTTGGTTTCGTCAAAATAACGGAGCACCTCGTCGGTGATCTTTTCGTCGGCCGTGATCTTACACAAGGCTTCCAGTTCGCGAATGTCGATAATGCCGTCGGCTCCGATCAGCAAGTGCACCAGGTGCAGCAATCCCAGTTGGTAGTTTCGATTCATGGGTTAAGGATTCCTAAAGATAGGAATTCTAACCTATATCATGACAGGAGATGAAATACGGCGAAAGCCGAAACGTAGGCCAACGTGGTCATATAGGCCAGTTGAATGAGGGGCCACTTCCATCCTTTGGTTTCGCGGTACACCACGGCGATGGTGCTCATGCATTGCATGGCGAATGTATAGAAAACCAGTAGTGAAAATCCCGTAGCCGGTGTGAAACGCGGTCCTCCGGTTTCGG
This sequence comes from Chryseolinea soli, assembly GCF_003589925.1. Classification (NCBI taxonomy): domain Bacteria; kingdom Pseudomonadati; phylum Bacteroidota; class Cytophagia; order Cytophagales; family Fulvivirgaceae; genus Chryseolinea; species Chryseolinea soli. The sequence goes on from NZ_CP032382.1 coordinate 2,058,324, forward strand.
GATTCACTTCTTCTTTCATGCGGTCTTTTATGGTGGCCGCGTCATCCTCGTTCACGCTGCCGATACTGTAAATCGTGGCCATCGTGCCCACAAATACTTCGCGTGCGGCAAAAGAAGTGATGAGTGCGATGCCGATCTTCCAATCATAGCCCAGCGGCCGGATGATCGGCTCAATACCCTTACCGATAACACCGGCATAAGAATGCTCAAGCTTGTAGGCCGCCACACGGTCTTCCAAACCCTGCTCGGTAAGCCGTAGATTTTTTGATTCCTCGAGTACATTTTCCCGCGCCTTGCTCATGGCATCGCCGGGACCGTAGCTGGCCAGCACCCACAGAATAACGGAAATGGCCATGATCACTTTCCCGGCCTCCAACACGAACGCCTTTGTTTTCTCCAGGATCGTATAGCCCACGTTCGACCACTTGGGGATGCGATAGGTGGGGAGTTCCATGATGAGATAGCTGCGTTCTTTTACGCGGATCAAGAGCTTCATCACATAAGCAGAAGTGAGGGCCGCGACAAATCCCAGCAAATACAAGCCCATCAAGGCCAGGCCTTGCAGATTGAAAAAGCCCCAGGCCTTTTCGTCGGGCACAATGAGGGCTACGAGGATCGTGAACACCGGCAAGCGCGCCGAGCAGCTCATGAGCGGTGTCACAAAAATGGTGATGGTGCGTTCCTTCCAGTTCTCGATCGTGCGTGTAGCCATGATGGCAGGAATCGCACAGGCCACACCCGACATGAGCGGAACAACGCTCTTGCCGTTGAGCCCGAACTTGCGCATCACTTTGTCCATGAGGAAGACAACGCGCGCCATGTAGCCGGATTCTTCCAGCACAGAAATGAAAGCAAACAGGATGGCGATCTGCGGAATGAAGATCATGATGCCGCCAATGCCGGGGATCAACCCTTCGGCTACCAAACTGCTGAGCGGTCCTGCGGGAAGCACGGAGCCCAAAAAAGAACTGAGCTTGGCAAAGCCCAAGTCGATGAGGTCCATCGGCACCTGCGCCCAGGCAAAAATGGATTGAAAGATAAGAAAGAGCAGGGCGAAGAAAATGAGATATCCCCACACCTTATGCGTGACAATCCGGTCGAGACGCGAAGAATTCTTTTTCCACGAATGATCCGATGCCTTCAGGGTAACGTCATTGAGCAGATCCTGGATGAAGCTATACCGCTGAATGGTTTCTGCGCCTTGAAATTTGCCCGGGAAAAAGGAATATTTATTTCTGATGTTCGTGACTGTCCCCTGGCCTGCCGCTCCTAAAAACTTCAGCGAATTTGGTTGTTCTAGGAATTGGTACGCTTCATAGTCGTTGTCGACATTCAACGTGGCGCGAAGTTCTTTCACGGCACTTTCGGCTTCCGGCCAAATGGAAAAGACAGGCTTCTCGGTTGGCGTCAGCGGCTTTACCATCAGCTTTTTCAGCTCGTCAAGGCCAACGCCTTTGCGGGCGTTGATGGCCACCACCGGCACGCCTATTTTTTTTGACAGGGCATTGAAATCGTAGCTGATGCCCGCCTTGGCGGCCAGGTCCATCATGTTCAACGCCAAAATCGTGGGAAGGCCCATGTCGATGATCTGCGTGAGCAACAGGAACCCGCGCTTCAGGTTGGTGCCGTCTACGATGACAACAATTTTGTCGGGAGCAGAAGGAGAATGATGGTCCAGCAGCACCTCGGCCACAATTTGTTCGTCGAGGCTGCGCGGATAAATGCTATAGATGCCGGGAAGATCGATGATATCGGCTGTGGTGCCGTCGGGAAGCTGCGAATGGCCGGTCCGTTTTTCGACGGTCACACCCGGGAAATTGCCGATCTTTTGGTTAAGGCCGGTGAGGTGATTGAAAAGCGAAGATTTCCCCGAGTTCGGGTTGCCCACTAAGGCAATCTTAGGCTTCCGCGAAGAGGTCATTAATCGAGAATTGAGATCGTGGCGGCTTCTTCCAGCCGTAGGGAAAGTTCATAGCCCGAAACGCTGATGCACACCGGGTCGCCAAACGGGGCCGTAAAATTAAAGCGAACGGCAGCGCCGGGAAGACATCCCATTTCCATGAGCTTCACCGACAGATGGTCATCCGTAAAACCAGAAACAATGCCCACCTCACCCGGATGCATTTCTGCCACATTTTTTGAACCGCCGGCCATTTCCTCTTATTTAGATTAAATTTAAACAAGGCAAATATAAAGGCGGTTCCCCTCTCAAACAATGATTTATGACAGATTAAAACCTGCGGAAAGGCTTCTTTCCAGTGGGTATTTTCAAATAAGCAAGGAACAGCGACCAGCGATCCATTAATCCCGATTTTCGGAGAGCGATTCGCCGTAATTTTGTGTTAGACCAGAAAACGTCCATCCCGAATCAAAATGGAAACCCCAAACACCGATCCGAAGCCTCCCAAAGAAAAGCCGGAAACAAAGCCTCAGCCTAAACCAGGAGAAGAAATTTCTAAGGACAAAGGGCCTGAGGAAGCCGAAGATCCATTTGATTTTGGAGGTCTCCCCAAACGCGATCTCAAAAAGAACCTCGGCTGCGGCTAATGGCTAGCCCTGACTTTCCAACGGCAGGCGTTCTCATCCAACCCCGGCAAGCGACGACGGCGTCACCCCAAAAAATTGCTTGAACGCGTATGAAAAGTGCGACAAGCTCTCAAACCCCACCTCCAGATACGCCTCCGAAGGCTTCACCTTATTTCTGCTGATCAGATAATGCGCCTGTTTAAGCCGCTGCTGTTGGATCCACCGGTTAGGAGGGCAATTGAAAATTTTTTTAAAGTCGCGTTTAAACGTTGCCAAACTCCGGCCCGTCAAAAAAGCCATCTCATCCAGAGTCACATTGTACCTGAAGTTTCGATTCATAAAAGCCTCCAAATCGATTTTCCCAGGCTCGCCAAAATCAAACAGCACGCTTCGTAGTTCCGGATGTTTTCGTAACAACAGCATGACGGCTTCCTGCTTTTTGTATTGCACCAGGTCGCTATCCACGCGTTCGTTAAAATAGGGAATCAAGGCATGGAAGTAGTTCGTCAACAAAGCATCCGGACCAATAGAAAGGACAGCATCGTGTGGCGTGTTGGCATAGCCCACGGGTTGCTGTCCTTTTGCATTTAACAAGGTCTCTTTGTCGAGGAGGACTGTGACGGCAATGAATTGACCTCCCGGTGGAGGTTGTTTGATAAATTTGGCCAAATGATTTTTTCGCAACAACCCGATATCACCTGCTTTAAACGTATGGATTTTGTCGCCGTCAATAATGCTGAGGCTTCCGGAAATGATAAGGGCTAAGTGATGTGCCTTGATCAAATGTTCGCCCGCCCTGTTCTCGTTGTCGTAAACAGAGTAGATGATGCCGCCAATGTCTTTTCCCTCCAATTCCATTTTGCAAAGGTATTTATAACTAACCCAACAATAGCGTTGCCACGCCCTGCCGGAAAGTTTCGCTGCCTTGTGCATGGCGTTGTGCGTACATGACGTTGGCGTCGGGTCCGGCAATGTATCGAACTTGATTCTTGCCGTCGGTGGCTGCTTCATAAACGACGCTGGCGATGGCGTCGGCCGTGGAAAATTTGAACATGGATTCCGGGCCCATTAAAACCTTCATCATGTGTGCAATGGGTTCGTTGTAGGCGTCGTGCGAGCCTACGTCCATGGATCTTCCCGCGAAATCGGTTTCAATGCCACCGGGAGCGACAGTCTTCACGCTAACCCCAAATGGCTCAAGCTCGAACGCCAGGCTTTCGCTGAAGCCTTCCAAAGCCCATTTTGTTGCGTGATAGAGAGAGGAAAAGGGAACCGTGATCAGACCACCGATAGATGTAGTGGTAATGAACATGCCTTTTCGCTTTTCGCGAAAATAGGGGATGAACTGCTTGGTGACCCGGATAACGCCCAGTAGGTTGGTGTTGAGTTGCCGCGCGATCTGATCTTCTGAAGTTCCCTCCAGCGGCCCCATCAAACCATATCCGGCATTGTTAAAAACCACATCGATATCTCCCAACGAAAGTGCTGTCGCCACCGTCGCTTCGATTTGTGTGGTGTTGGTAACATCCAAGGGTAAGAGCGTTACATGGTTCAGTTGTTTAAGTTCGATCTCTTTTTCTGGTGCACGCATCGTGGCAATAACTTTCCAGCCGTTTGTTGAGAACAGTTTAACCGCTGCCCTTCCGAGGCCGCTGGAGGCCCCCGTAATAAATATTGTTTTCATTTTTTTGATTTTGAATGAATGTCGTTAAGGAATGATCTCTCTGCGCAAAGTGATGTAAAGGTAGGCCGGAAGATCACACAGCTGTTTTCGTGAGAAGCTCAAAGTGCTTTCATGATTGGCTCAAACGAGGATTCGCCCTGGGCTTTTGTAATTTTTTCGGAGGGATCTAAAAGCAAAAACCTCGAACACGTTTGCCCGAGGTTTCAAAGGAAAAAATCCGCCCTTATGTTGATTCGCAAACTTCCCAGGATCGACGGACTTGCCACAAAGAAATTAAATTCCTTCCGACACAAACACCCGCTTCACCCGCTCGCTGGTGCTGGTTAAGATCTCATAAGATATGGTGTTGATAGAAGCCGCCACCTCCTGGATGGGCAGTTCCTTTCCAAACACGATCACCTCGTCGCCTTCGCGCGCATCGATGCCGGTGATGTCCACCATGGTCATGTCCATGCACACATTGCCAATCACTTTGGCGGGTGCGCCATGCACAAGCACACGCCCCGCGCCACGGCTAAAGGCGCGGCTAAATCCGTCGGCATAGCCAATGGCGATGGTGCCGATGGTGAGGTCTTTTTCGGCCACACTACGCCTTCCGTAGCCAATGCTTTCGCCTTTGTGGATCTTTTTTATTTGGGAGATGATGGTCTTTAAGGTGGCCACGGGTTTTAGGGGATGCACTTCGCTGGTCGGATCCACGCCATACAACCCAATGCCTAGCCGCACCATGTCGAATTGCAACTCGGGCAGGCGAAGAATGCCGGGCGAATTCAAAATGTGATAGAGCGGCCGGTAGCCCAGGGCCTTCGAAATTTGATTTGCCCACGTCTCAAAAGTCTTGCCTTGCGCTCTTGAAAAGTCATCGTGTGTGGCTTCGTCGGCGCCGGCCAGATGACTAAAAATGGAGGCGACGCGAATTTGCGGGTTGGCCAGCAACAAAGCGATGACCTCGCTCAAATGCGCGGATTCAAAACCCAGGCGGTGCATTCCCGTGTCCAGTTTCAAATGGATCTTGCAGGGTTTGCCCTGCAGATAATTTAACAAGGCATGAAAGATCTTGAAGCTATAGATCTCCGGCTCCAGGTTCTGGCTGAACAAAATGTCAAAACTTTCTTCGGAGGGATTCATCACCATGATGGGCAGGGTGATGTTGTTCTTTCGCAAGGCCACGCCTTCGTCGGCGTAGGCCACGCCGAGATAGTCGGCCTGGTGGTACTGTAGTAAATTGGCGATCTCGGTGCTCCCGCTGCCATAGGCGAACGCTTTCACCATCACCATGATCTTGGTTGAAGGCCGCAAAGTGGATTTGAAATAATTGAAATTGTGCACCAACGCATTCAGGTCCACTTCCATCACCGTGCCGTGCACCTGACGTTGCAAACGCCCCACAATTTTTTCAAAAGCAAAAACGCGCGCCCCTTTCACCAGCACCACTTCCTGCTGGAGCAAATCAAAATCGAATTGCGCCAAAAAATCTTCCGTCGAAGCATAGAATAATGATCCCGCGGGAAACACGTTTTTATAGCGACTCAGCACAGGCCCCACACCCACAAAAGCGGGAGACCCATTTTTGGTCAGCAAGCCGGCGATCTTCTTCACCAGCGCCTCATCTTCCAATCCCGATTCCAGAATGTCGGAAAGGATGACGCGTTTCTTTTTTTTCTGGTGCTGATGCGCCAGAAATTGCAGCGCGATCTCCAGGCCACCCAGGTCGTTGTTGTAGGTGTCGTCTATGATTTGACTTTGATAAATACCTTCTTTCAACTCCATGCGCATGGGCACGCCGCGCAGGCTTTGCACGCTTTCGCGGATAAAAGAAAAGGAATAGCCCATCGTCAACAGCAAGGCCACACAATGCAGGCAATTTTCGACCGACGCCGTGTCGGTGAAGGGAAGCCGGAGGATCTCGGTCTGTTGCTTATAACGGATGGCCCAGGCATTGTCGTGGGGGGTGACCTGCAGGTCGGACTCCGGCGACGCGCCCCAGGTGAATGAAGGCAGGCCGCGTCTTAAAAAAATGTCGTGCAGGGTCTTGTGATCGCGGCAATAAATGACGGTTTGGGCATGGTCGAACAACCTCAATTTCTCCCGGATTTTTTCCTCCCGGTCTTTAAACCCTTCGTCGTGCGCCGAGCCAATGTTGGTGAAGATCCCGATGGTGGGCTGCATCACCTGGGCAATTTTTTCCATTTCGCCCGGGCGCGAAATCCCCGCCTCAAAAATCCCCAGTTGATGATGCGCCTGCATCTGCCAAACCGACAACGGCACACCTATCTGCGAATTATAGCTACCGGGGTTTTTAACCACCACGCGGTCTTTCGACAACATCTGGAACAACCATTCTTTAATAATGGTCTTGCCGTTGCTGCCGGTTATGCCAACCACCGGTGTGGAAAATGTGCTGCGGTGAAACGCCGCCAACCGCTGCAGGGCGGTGATGGCCGAATCCACCAAAATGACATTGGCCTCTCGAAAGACCTCCGGCGACGACAGCGGCCGCTCCACCACAAACTGGCGGATGCCTTGTGCATAAAGGTTCTGCAAATAGTCATGACCGTCGTGACGCTCGCCGCGGATGGCAAAAAAAATCGTGCCCTCGGCGGCCGAGGCCTTGCGGCTGTCGAGGCTGATGGTGGCGACGGGCGCATCGGAAGAAAATAGAATGTTCTTCCCCCCGGTAATGGATTCAAGCTGTGAAAAGCGGATCATGGATCAGAAAAGGCGCGCCCCGTTGGGCACTTTTTTATCGATACTACTCAGCACCACAAAATTCTCCTCGTCGGGAAAACCCGTCACCAACACCTCAGAAACGAAGGTGGCAATTTGGCGCGGTGCAAAATTAACTACACATATTACCTGCCTTCCCACGAGCGTCTCGGGCGAATAATGCTTCGCGATTTGGGCGCTGGATTTTTTTATACCCAGCTCGCCCAGGTCAACCCACAGTTTGATAGCAGGTTTTTTGGCCTCGGGGAAGGGTTCGGCCTTCACAATGGTGCCGGCGCGCAGGTCTACCTTCGTAAAATCATCCCACTGTATGGTTGGTGAAAGCATGCGTTTAGGGGTTAAAAAGTGTACAAAAACATAAAATTGCTTACATCAAGCCAAATTCCATACTGTTGCAATACCAAAGAACTGGGAATGACCGTTTAATTTTGTACTTTTCAGAAACAAAAAATTAAATTCTGGTGTTCCTGCATTAGTTTTGCAAAACCATGAAGATAAAACTTCATTATATCTTGTTTGCGATAAGCCTAAGCCTGGTATCCCTACTGGGTACGAATACGGCGCACGCCCAAGATAACACCTTCCCCGCCCTGGACGCCGGCACCTACGACGCAGAAGCTGCCGAAAAAGAAAGAGACAAGGTCATCTACTCTTCCTCCTCCAGCGAGATGGAACCCCAAGCCATCCACAAACTCCAGACACCGGCCGTAAAAGACTCGTTAGCCAACCGCAATAACGCGCATCGCACCGTCAAGAATGCGTCAGAAAGCGGAAAAAACGCCAATAAGCCTTCTTCCCACAGCGACGACTCAGTGCTCTCCTTCAATTTCCTCTATTATCTTTTTGAGAAATATAAACTTCAGGATATAGTAGACTGAGGTTTTTTGCTTTCCATTCGCTTATTTGCAACCTTGTTGCAAAATGAGGACTTCCATTAAAATTTTAATTTTTCTGACCGCTTTGCTCGCCATCCAGGCAAAAGCGCAGCAGCCGTGTGACCTTGTGCTTTCGGGGACGATCGCGTCCAAGGAAGGGGAGCCATTGCCGGGGGCCGCTGTTTTTATTTCGGGGTCGGAAAAGGGAGTCGTCACCGATGTGGATGGCCATTATCACATGGCTGGACTTTGCGCCGGGAAATATACCGTCACCATAAAATTTCTGGGCTATAGAGACCAACAGCAATCCATCAATCTAAAAGCTTCACAGGATTTGAAGATCGAACTCGAAGAAGAGGATGAAATGCTGCAAGAGGTGGTGATCGAAGACAAGTTCAAAACCGAGAACGAAACGCAAAGTATCTCTGTGTTAAGCGGCAAAACGCTGGACGAAGCGAAAGGCAGATCTTTTGGCGAGGTGTTGCGCGAAATGCCGGGTGTAAATTCCATTCAAACCGGTCCCACCATTTTCAAACCCGTGATCCACGGCGTGCACAGCCAACGGATATTGATCCTCAACAATGGCATTCGCCACGAAGGCCAACAGTGGGGAGCGGAGCACGCACCGGAAATCGATCCGTTTATTGCTTCCAATATTGTCGTGATCAAGGATGCGGGGGCCATTAAATATGGTACCGATGCCTTGGGCGGTGTGATCCTGGTCAATCCCGCCCCGCTTCCCATAGACGCCACGTTGGGGGGCGAGTGGAACATGATCGCCAATTCCAACGGCCGTTCGGGAACAGCATCAGGCATGTTGCAGGGAGGTTCGAAAAAATGGGATGGCTTTGGGTGGCGAGTGCAGGGCACGGCAAAAAAAGGAGGCGATTTTCATGCACCGGATTACGTGTTGTCGAATACCGGTTTTAATGAGTTGAATTATTCCGCTGCCGCGGGATATCATAAAAAGAAAAATGGGATCGAAGCGTTCTATAGCCACTTCAAAAGTAATCTGGGCATCCTGAGGGGCTCCGTCGTAGGGAGTGTGCAAGATCTGGAAAATGCACTCGAGCGTGAGCCACCTCAAAATACGCAAGACTTCACGTATCAAATCAACAATCCGCGTCAAGAGGTAAGTCACGATCTGCTCAAACTGAACGGTGAGCATGTGGAAGGAAAAAATACATACCGCTTTCAATACGGGTTGCAAATCAACAAACGAAAGGAATTCGATGTGCGCCTGGGCAATTTGAATGATATTCCTTCCATCAACCTAAAATTGTATACGCATACGCTCGACCTCGAATGGCTGCACGCGGGAACGAAGACCGAACGCAGCGTGGGTTTGAATGGCATGTTGCAGGACAACAACAATATCTATGGAACGCAACGCATTCCGTTCATTCCCAATTTCACGAGTACATCAGCGGGTGCCTTCCTCGTTGAAAAATTCCATGCCGGCGCCTGGACGATCGATGCGGGGTGGCGATATGATTTCAAACATTATGATGTGTCAGGGTTTGACTATAAAAATGCTCCGTATCACAGCCAGCTCAATTTTCACAGCATGACGGGTACCCTGGGCGTGAACCGGCGCATAGGCAAATACATGCAATTCGTGACATCGGTAGGGAGCGCATGGCGGCCTCCGCATGTGGCCGAGCTCTATAGTTTTGGGCGGCACCAAAGTGCAGGCGCTGTTGAATACGGATTGCTTTTGGGTGGCAATGAGGGAGTGCTCGATATAAATAAAACGGACTACAGAAACGAGAACGCGTTGAAATGGGTGGCCACCTGGCATTACGATCGCGAAAAAATATCGGTGGAGGCATCGGGGTACTATAACTACATCTTCAACTATATCTATTTAAAACCGTCGGGCATCACGCAAACCTTCACCGGCCCTACGCCCTATTTCAACTACCGACAAACCGACGCCTCGTTTTTAGGTGCTGACCTTTCGGCATTTTACTGGCTGTATACATCGTTAAAACTTACGGCAAGGGCTTCGCTGCTCCGGGCGACCGATGAAACGAATCACGACTACCTGGTTTTCATTCCTTCCAATCGGTACGAACTGGGTCTGCGCTACGAAAAAGCGCAGCACAAAAGCTGGAAAAATTTTTATGCCGACTTGCGTCTGAAATATGTGGCGAGACAAAATCGTGCGCCGCAATATATGTCGTTGCAGCAGATCCAGGCCTTGGAAGATGCGGGCCAGCCCATTCCGAATTTCGACTTTATGGCGGCACCGGATGGCTATTTTCTCTGTGGTTTCTCCACGGGCATCTCGCATGCTTTTGGTGCTTCGCGCATGGATCTGAAAATTGGCGTCGACAATATGTTGAAAACCAGCTACCGCGAATACACCAACCGCATGAAATATTATGCCGACGACCTGGGCCGGAATTTTACGGTAGGAGTGAAATATATCTTTTAGGAGAGCGGCCTACGATTCCTTTTTCACCAGGAATTGCTCCAGGTCTTTCAGGTTGAGGAATCCTTCATAGTAGGCCTTGCCAAAAATAACGGCAAAGATGCCCATGTCATTCAAGCGCTTGATATCGTCCACGCCGCGCACGCCGCCGCTGGCGAGAACACATATTTCAGGAAATTTTTGGATGATCTCTTCGTAGAATTCGAAGGCCGGTCCTTCCAACACGCCGTCGTGCGACACGTCGGTGGATTTTACATATTTCAATCCGCGGGAATAAAAATATTCGAGGTGTTCGAAGAGCGTGAGTTGGGAACGGTTTTGCCAGCCGCGGAACAGCAGTTGCTTGGTGGTGCGGTCGACCACGTCGGCACCCAGTGTCATTTTTTCGCGGCCGTAGGAAATGATCCAGGAAGCGAAAAGTTCGGGGTCGGTCACAGCTATACTGGCGGCCGTGATGTAGTCTGCGCCAAATTCGTAGGCCTTGCTGATGTCGCCGTCGGTAGAGATGCCGCCGGTGAAATCTACTTTGAGGTCGGTGTAGCCGGCCACGGCTTCCAGCACATGCCAGTTGACGGGGCTTCCTTTTTCGGCGCCATCGAGGTCGACCAGGTGAACCACTTCAATGCCATGGTCTTCGAAACGCTTGGCCAGGTCCAGCGGATTTTCGTTGTACGCTTTTTCGCTCGACGGATCGCCTTTTCGCATCTTCACTACTTTACCTTTGCGGATGGCTATGGACGGAATTACCTGTATCATGGGCCGGAATTAGAACTTGAATTATGCAACTACCAAGGTACGGTGCAAATCCGAAAAACCTTTTGGGGCTGCTGAAAATCTGAAAATATTTCAGGTCCGTCGTGCGAACCCGCGCCCTTGGTAAAGAATTCGCTACTTTTAATTGTCCATACTGCGACCCTATGAAAAAATTGATCGGCATGCTTTTGCTTCTGGCCCTTCCCGCGGCCACACTCTGGGCCCAGGCCAAAACACGGCGACTTCCCGGAATTATCAACCACCCTTCGCTGAACCTGTTCGATCCCTACATCAGCCACGACGGCAATGCGCTCCTGTTTATTTCCGACAACGGCGAAGACGGCGCGCTCACGCTTTCCTACACCTCGCGCGAAAACGACTGGACAGAACCCGTGACCATTCCAAAAAACATAAATCACCGCCTTGTCTACCTGCGCGGATTCGGGCTCAATGCCGATGGAAAAAAACTATTCTACACCTCCACGAAGTCGCCTGTCGTGGGTGGCTACGACATCATGGTCAGCGAACTGAAAGGCACCACGTGGGCCGAGCCTCAAAACCTGATGCTGCCCGTGAACACAAAATCCAACGAAGGCTGTCCCTCCATCAGCGCCGACGAGACCACGTTGTATTTTATGCGGTGCGAAAAAATGGACCAAAGCAAAGCCGATGGCTGCAAACTTTTTTATTCGAAGAAAATCAATGGACAGTGGGGCGAACCCGTAGAGCTCCCCGCCAACATCAACACCGGCAACTCCCAAACGCCGCGCATCATGGCCGACGGTGAAACCCTGATCTTTTCGTCCAACAAAATGGCAAGCTCCAAAGGCGGCATGGACCTTTACCTGACGCGACTCGTCAATGGAAAATGGTCTGACCCTGTGCCGATGGATTTTGTGAACACCGAAAAGGACGATCAGTTTGTGAGCGTCGCTGCCTTGGGAAGATATTTATTGAAAGAAGCACCCGGCCCGCGAAAGAATAGCGAGATCGTAGAATTCCTCATTCCGCAAGAACTTCGGCCAAAAGGCATGATGAAAGTGGAGGGCAAAATAACAGACGCTGCCAACGCACCCACGGCGGCCTACATCGACATCACCGACCTCGATCAAAACAAGCGCGTGTACAGCGGAAGACCGCTTGCCGATGGATCTTATCAAGTATACCTGCGGGAGGGTAGTCACTATGAATTGTCGATCGACCCCGAGCAAAGCAACATCACCTACTTCACCAAACGTTTTGATCTGACGACCGATAAAACACCACAGAAAGAAAAAGTTAACGTGACCCTGAAACAACCTGCGGCCGGCGATGAACTTGTGTTGGATGCCGTCACCTTTAAACCCAACAGCAGCGAATTCGAAGCGTCGTCGATGACGGCCTTGAAAAAATTGACACGTCTCGTAAAGGCAAACCCGTCATTGAAATTTGAGATCCAGGTGATGCTGAAAGGCTATCAGCAAGACACGGTGAAAAGCGACCCGGACCTGACGGAAATGATCATCGACTCGGTAGCTACTCAAGTTACCGCTACTGATAGCCTGGGGCAGCTCTATCAAAAAGAAGTGATGATCGCGCGGACCACGTATCACAACGACCGCACACCGCTGGAGGCCCAGCAGATCACGGACTACCTGATCGCGCAAGGCGCTGATGCCGGAAAGCTCACCATGTTTGTGAACGCCATCCCGGCAGCGCCGGAAGAACCTAAGAAACTTACGGTAAAGGCAGTGGCGAGGGCCAAGTAGAGTTTATTGCCAGAAGGGCACGGCCACCAGGGTCTTGTCCCAGATGAGCACCATTTCGGCCTCCGCGCCGGTTTTTTCGAATGAGATGGTGAATTGCTCAAATTCACGCTCGCTCTGAACGGAGTGAACATCAAGCTTGAGCACGTCTTTTTCCGGGTCGCGGTTGGCTTCGCCGCCGGGGCCAATGCCCCACTGACCGTATTCGGAATTGAAAATGATGGTCCATGTTTCTTCCCCTGGGATGGTCCAAAGGCTGTATTTGCCTTTTTTCAGTTTTTGATTTTCAAATTCAATGTCTTTGTTGGTCTCGAAGGTAGTGGCCTCGTTGGCGCCGGTGCGCCAAACTTTGCCATAGGGCACCAGTGAGCCGAAGATCTGCCGTCCTTTTTTGTAGGGGCGATTATAGAACACCTTGATTTCCAGTGCGTCCTGTTTAAAAACCGTTTCTTCTTCGGGGCTGAACGACTTGGTGTGCTTTTTCAGGAAGTAGTTGGTGACGACTCCCAAAATGATCAAAATGGTCACGGCGATACCAGCTATGACGAGAAACTTTTTCATGGGTCTCAGGGGTTGAGTACGCTTTTTTAAATCGAGGTTAACAAGCTAAACAATTTTATGACGCATTGTTTAAAAATTAATGTCTTTGGGCCTATTTTTACGCTTCTAAAAATAATTGGTTATGGACTTATCATGGTGGCCTTTCTTTGTAGTGATTGCTCTTTTTATCCTCGCCATTATGGCACCTTGGATTTTCCCCAATAAAATGGTGAGCAAGAACAAGCACGACAACAAGTTTTAGTCGGCACAACGTACTCCTCCCCCAAAAGTGTTATGAACATTTGTGTTTTCTGCGGCTCAGCCGTAGGACATGATCCGGTGCATGCAGAGACCGCCTATTCTTTGGGACGGGCTTTTGCCAAGGGCTCGCATGGCCTGGTATACGGAGGGGGAAATATAGGCCTTATGGGTGTTGTTGCCGATGCCGTTCTGGAACACCAGGGCGAAGTGATCGGCATTATTCCTCAATTTTTAATAGACCGCGAAGTAGGGCACCGTTTTTTGACACGATTGGAGATCGTTGGCAGCATGCACGAGCGCAAAAAACGAATGGCCGATCTCTCCGATGCTTTTATAGCCCTGCCCGGTGGCTGGGGCACGTTAGACGAACTGGCCGAAATCCTTACCTGGCGCCAGCTGGGTCTTATCCATCAACCCATCGCCGTGCTGAATATCGGCGGCTTTTTCAACCCCTTGCTCGACCAAATGCGTACAATGGTTAGCGGGGGATTTCTGAAACAGGGGAATCTTGATTTTCTGATCGTCGAAAACGATGTAGAAAAGATTTTGTCCCGATTATTCCCGTAAGGGGGGTTATATCACACTCTCTGAAATTTGTCCTATATTGACCATTATGGGTGTTGATTTTTTATGATCCGGAGTATCCTGTTTGTCTTATTTCTATTCGGAATTGGCATTCATCTTCATGGCCAGAATGTAGTTCAGAACCAGAATCTGGGGTTTTCGCTTGCCGACGGCAAAAAGAAAGTTCGCATCCCCATCGAGGTCTTTAACAACCTGGTGGTGGTGCCCGTGGTGCTGAACGACGCCCTGCCGCTAAAATTCATTTTGGACACGGGGGTGCGCACGACCATCCTCACCCAAAAAACATTTACCGACATCCTCAATCTGCCCTACTCCCGCAAGTACACCATTTCCGGTCCCGGCGGTGTGAAGCTGGTAGATGCCTATGTGACCAACAATGTTTCCATCGATTTGCCCGGCGTGAACGGGCGGGGGCATGCCATGCTGGTTTTGGAGGAGGACTATCTGGAGTTGAGAAATTATTTGGGCACCGACGTGCACGGCATCCTGGGCTATGAACTGTTTAGTCGCTTCATCATCGAAATCGACTACGAAAAAAAGATCCTGACCCTGATGATGCCGGAGAAGTTTCACAAAGGCCGGCGTTTTCAGGCCATCCCCATCATGATCGAGGACACTAAGCCCTACATGATCGCGCCCGTGACGCTCGAAAATGGCAGCACGCTCAATGCAAAGATGTTGATGGACTCCGGTGCCAGCCACGGCCTGATGCTGGAACCCTCGTCGGACACGGTCATCAAAGTGCCCGAGCACACCGTAAGCAGCTTGATCGGCCGTGGATTGGGAGGCGAGATCTTTGGCAAAGTGGGACGGATAAAGTCGCTCTCGTTGGGCACCTATACATTAGATAGAGTGATCTGCAATTTTCCCGACCCCAACAGTTACAACGACAGCATAAAGGTGGGCAACGTGTTTCGAAATGGTGCCATCGGCGGCGAAGTGTTGAGCCGTTTCACGGTGATCTTCAATTTCCCGCGCGAACGCGTGTACTTAAAAAAGAACAGCGCTTTTAAAAAGAACTTCTACTACAACCTCAGCGGGCTTACACTAAAAGCAAAAGGCTCGCAGCTCAACATCTTCGAGGTAACGGAAGTGCGCGATCAATCGGCCTCACAACGCGGCGGCATTTTGGCAGGCGATATCATTGTGAGCGTGAACGGGATTGCCACACGCGATCTGAATCTGAACATGATCAACGGATTTTTCAACAGCAAGCCCGGCAAAAAAATACGGGTAGAGATCCTCCGCAAGGGGGCGCGTATGAAAAAAGAAATGCAGCTAAGAGATCAAATCTGAGGCTCACGAAATTTTTTACTGCTGCCTAGCCGGCAGCCTACTGCATATATTCCATCAACTGCTTCTTGCGCTTTTTATACGCCTGGTATAAATACAGTTGTGTGCGACGGAACCGCAGGGAATTTTTTATGCTGTTATACAGGTCTTCCGCCGACAAATTTTGCTTGAGTAAATAATCCAGGATGCTGCCCGAAGCCAATGCTTCGTGGTAGTTGGAATTTTTAAGGACGGTGATGGGAATGTCTTTCGTCTTATTGTGCGTCGACAATTCGTTCACGGTTTCCAGCAACTCGCGTTTGCCGATGTTGTCGTCGATGAGAATAAAATTCGGGCGAAAGCGAATCAGGCGTTCCAAAATGCTTGTCAGGTCGAACGCGATTTCGGTGTCCATTTTCTGGCTGCGAACCTGGTGCAACTTGTCCAGGACCTTGCCCATGTCGATGGGATTGTTTCCGATCAGTAAGACGTGCAAAGGCTCCAATGCTTGACGCTTTTGAAGAGGGGTAGAGATTGTTTCCATAAAGCCAACTAAGTCCTTAAACACTGTATAAACGTAAAAGGTTGCTTCGCAAGATCTATTCCAGCACGGATTTTAATAGCACAGTTGATTCTTTCTTTATAATTTTCTCACTTATGGAAAATAATTCTTGAAACGGGTTGTCGTGATCGGGGGTGGCCTGGCGGGCCTGGTGGCGTCTGTGCAGTTGGCGAAGGCGGGTGTTTCGTGTGCGCTTGTCGAAAAAAAGGTCTATCCCTTTCACCGGGTATGCGGCGAATACATTTCAAACGAAGCCGTTCCCTTTTTAAAGGCCAACGATCTCTTCCCCGAAGCATTCAACCCACCGCGCATCACGCGATTCACCCTTTCTTCGGCAACCGGAAAAAGCAGCACGATGCCGTTGGATCTTGGCGGGTTCGGCATCAGCCGATACACGTACGACCATTTTCTGTATGAAAAAGCAAAGCAGCTTGGTGTTGAATTTTTTCTTTCGGAAGAGGTTGAAGCCACTGCCTTTGATGGAGAACGATTTCAGCTTCGCACTTCGGCGCGAACGCTGGAAGCCGACGTCGTGATCGGCTCTTTTGGCAAACGCTCGCGCCTGGATCACACGCTGCAGAGAGACTTCATCCGCGAACGCTCGCCCTACGTGGGCGTGAAATACCACATCCGCACGCAGCATCCCGACGACCTCATCGCCCTGCATAATTTTAAAGGTGGCTACTGTGGTATAAGCAACATCGAAGACGGGAAGACCACCCTCTGTTATTTAACACACCGCGATCATTTGAAACGATTCAAAAATATTCGCGACATGGAAGAGCAGGTGATGTTTCTCAACCCGCTGCTGAAGGAAATTTTCACGCAGGCAGAATTTCTTTTTGAACGCCCCGAGGTGATCAATGAAGTGTCGTTCCTCACCAAGTCGTGTGTGGAGGATCATGTGTTGATGGTGGGGGATAGTGCAGGCATGATCGCGCCGCTGTGTGGCAACGGCATGGCGATGGCCATTCACGGCGCGAAAATGGTGAGCGAACGGATCATTCAATTCGATCGGGGAGAGGTGTCGCGCGAGGCGATGGAAAATTTGTACACGCAGCAATGGAATAAAAATTTTAAAGGCCGTTTATGGTCCGGTCGGCAGATCCAAAAATTGTTTGGCAGCTATTGGGCTTCGAACCTTGCGGTGAACCTGGCGCTCTACATTCGGCCCGTTGCCAACACCATTATGCGCAACACGCACGGTGAGCCGTTTTAATACCTGAAATCTGGCTTTTGCGCCACCCACGGAAAACAGGGATGGCCTTGCCGGAAAGTATCCTTATTTTAAAATATCATCAACCAGAAAATCATGAACCAGGAAACCAATCGCAGAAATTTTTTGCGCTCCCTCGGCCTCATCACCGTGAGTGCTCTTCCCGGAGCGGCCCTTTTAAGTGCATGCGGCAAAAAACCAACCGCCGCCGACACCGCCGCTGCCGTTGACTCGGCCGCCATCAAGGCTGCCGCTGCTGCTCCCAAAGAATTGTTCTTCAAGATCTCCCTTGCCGAATGGTCGCTGCACAAAACACTGTTTGACAAAAAACTCGACAACCTCGACTTCCCCGCAAAAGCCAAAAACGACTTCGGTGTGTCGGGTGTTGAATTTGTGAATCAATTCTTCAAGGACAAAGCCAAAGACCAAACCTACCTGACCGAACTGAAAAAGCGCTGCACCGACAATGACATCACCGCGGTGCTCATCATGATCGACGGCGAAGGAGGTCTGGGCGATACCAACAAGAAAAAACGCAATGAAGCAGTGGACAATCATAAGAAGTGGGTGGATGCCGCTAAATTTTTGGGTTGCCACTCGATCCGTGTAAACGCTCACGGCGAAGGCACCCGCGAAGAAGTGGGCAAAGCTGCCACCGACGGTCTGCACCTGCTTTCCGAATATGGAAAAGGAGCCGGCATCAACGTGATTGTTGAAAACCACGGAGGCTACTCTTCCGACGGCGGCTGGCTGACCAAGGTCATCAAAGACACTGGCATGGCCAACTGCGGTACCCTGCCCGACTTTGGCAATTTCTGTCTGAAACGCGAGAAGGATAGCTGCGTGGAAGAATACGACCGCTACAAAGGCACCACCGAAATGATGCCCTTTGCCAAAGGCGTGAGCGCAAAAACCCATGAATTCGACGCCGCCGGTAACTGCGTTGAGACGGATTACACCAAGATGCTCCAGATCGTGAAAGACGCCGGTTACACTGGCTTCATCGGCATTGAATACGAAGGCAGCAAGCTCTCTGAAGAAGAGGGTATCCGCGCCACGAAAGCCCTATTGGAAAAGGCTGGCGCTGCCATATCATAAACAGTATTTCCTCTGCGCCGACTTTCTGTACCCGCTGAAGGTGAAAAAAGTAGGCGCAAAAATCATCCATAGTTCAAAGGGCCGGTATACCGGCCCTTTCTGTTGAAATCGTCGGTGAACGACGAAACTCTTCGGAGCAACCGGGAGTTAATTTTTATGACGTTGCGCCACTTGCTGCGGAACCTCAGATCGAATTGTTCAACTAAAAAAAATCTCTATGGAAACCCTGAAGATGAACATGACAGCCACGTCAACGGTGCGTATAGACGCACCCGCCACCGAAGTTTGGAAAGCCCTGACCACGCCTTCCCTCATCAAATTATATTTCTTCGGAACCGAGGCCCAGTCCGACTGGCAAGTGGGCAATCCCATTGTTTTTAAAGGTGAATGGAATGGCCAGGCCTATGAAGACAAGGGCATCATCATCGCCAACGAGCCCAACCGGCTTTTGCGCTACTCCTACTGGAGCTCCATGAAGGGCACACCCGACCTTCCCGAAAACTACGCGAACATCTCTTACATCCTCACCCCCGACGGTGCCGCCACCCTGGTGACCGTGGCCCAGGACGGTGTGGAAACCGAAAAAGAGAAAAAACAAAGCGAGCAGAACTGGGTCAAGGTGCTGCACAACATGAAAGATCTGCTAGAAAAGAAGGCTTAAACCCTTCTTTTTCGGCCTTTTTATTTTTTTTGACGAGATCATTTCATAAATGAATGAACATTCATTTATATTTGAGGCGTCAATGAGAACACGCGACGAAGCAAAAGAAGTAGCCATCCGGGAAAAAGCGATCGAAATGATCGTAAAGGAAGGCTTTGACGGTTTCAGCATGCAGAAACTGGCCAAAGCGGCCAATGTATCCCCGGCCACTATTTACTTGTACTTCAAGAATCGCGAGGACCTGTTGAACCAACTTTACATCACCATTGATGAAGTGTTTTCGGATTCGAGCCTGAGAGGTTTTGATCCGGAAATGACTTTTGAGGAAGGCTTGTGGCTGCAATGGAAAAACCGCTTCGACCATCATGTGAATTATCCAAACCATATTTTGTTCATGGAGCAATTCCGGAGCTCGCCCCTCGTCGACCATAAGGACATCAAGATCACGAAGTTCAAAGCGGCCATGGAGCAGTTTTTTAGCAACGCCATCAAGCGTGGTGAGCTGACGGAACTGCCCCTGGAGATCTTCTGGGCCATTGCCTATGGGCCCCTGTACACCCTCATCAAATTTCACATGTTAAAAAAGTCGTTGGCGGGAAGAAAATTCTCACTGACCGAAGCCAAAATGCGCGACGCATTTAATTTGGTTGTGAAAGCACTAAAAAAATAAGTTTTACGTCTACAGCAGCGGAAAGCTTGTATCTACAATAAAGAATGAACATTCATTTATTTACCAAAATGCGCAACCCCATGAGAAATACCGCGTATGGCATTAGTAGCAACCTGGAAAACCACCCTATGAAGGGCACCTATATGAATGAAATATCCCCCGACATTCATGTGTTCAAGACCAACATCGGATTTGCACACGACGTAAAGAAGATTTCACCCGTTCTGGGCGAGGAATCGCGCATTAAGAAGTGGAGTGTGGATGTCGAGGATGTGGACAATGTTTTGCGTGTGGAGGCCCACCGCATCGAGCCCACGGAGATCATTTCGCTCATTACACAATGCGGCTATTCCTGCGAGGAATTGACCGATTAAATTAACACAACCTTTATATGACCCAACCTTTGACCACTAAGCAAAAGATTTTTTCCTCGTATGAGGTATTCATCATTGCCGTTTTAACCTTTCTTCAGTTTACGATCATTTTGGACTTTATGGTGTTGTCTCCGTTGGGAGCGATACTCATGCCCAAACTGCACATCACGACCGCCCAATTCGGGATGGTCGTGTCGGGCTATGCCATCAGCGCCGGTCTTTCCGGATTGCTGGCGGCGGGTTTTGCCGATAAGTTCGACCGGAAGAAAATGCTCTTGTTCTTTTATGCCGGCTTCATTGCCGGTACCGCTTTCTGCGCGCTGGCCCAGGACTATTACGCACTTTTATTGGCGCGCATCTTCACCGGAATTTTCGGGGGTGTGATCGGCTCCATCTCGTTTGCCATCATTACCGACTTGTTCAAACTGGAAGTTCGCGGCCGCGTGATGGGCTTTGTGCAAATGGCCTTCGCCGGCAGCCAGGTGTTGGGTATCCCGATTGGATTTTATCTGGCCAATAAGTGGGACTGGCATTTGCCTTTCGTGCTCATCGTCGTGGCGAGCCTCATCGTGGGCGTATTGATTGTGATGTACATGAAGCCGGTGGATAGCCACCTCCACAACAAGGTCCAGCGAAACGCCTTGAAGCACCTTTTCCAAACCGTGACGCGGTCGGAGTATGCGAAAGCTTTTGCGGCCACCACGTTGCTGGCCACGGGAGGTTTCATGCTCATGCCTTTCGGTAGCGCGTTCAGCATCAACAACCTCGGACTCAGTGCGGATGTGTTGCCTGCACTCTATATGATCACCGGTGTTTTCTCCATGGGCACAGGACCGTTCATCGGAAAACTTACCGACTCGATTGGCAAATACAAGGTTTTTGTATTGGGATCGGTGCTCACTTCGGTGCTGGTAGCCTACTACTGTAATCTGGGTGTCACACCGTTTTGGCTGGTCACGGTGATTAGCATATTGATGTTTGCCGGGGTATCGTCGCGCATGATTGCCTCTTCGGCGTTGATCTCGGCCGTGCCCGACCCTCAAGACCGCGGCGCTTTTATGAGCGTTAACTCATCGGTGCAGCAAATCTCCGGAGGTATCGCCACGTTTATCGCGGGGCTGATCGTGGTGCAGAGCCCCGACGGCAAACTTGAACGTTACGGAACGTTGGGATGGGTCGTTATCGGTGCCACCGCGCTGACCGTTTTCCTGATGTATTTCTTGAATCAATACGTGATGCAAAAAGCGGCGGCGACTCCTCCTAAACCCACCGTGGTAGAGGCGGCGCCACAAGAAGTTGCCCCTTCGATCGAATAGAAAATATTTTCTCCTTTATAAAGAAGAGCCAGCGACAACCTTCGCTGGCTTTTTTTATGCTATGAATTTCAATGTGGAAAGCGTGAGGTAAAGAAAAAAAGCGTTGAGACATGTCGCCGAAATAAAATTGAGCCACATCGTATGCTGGTAGTCTGCTTTGGTTTCATCACGGTAGGCCTGGGCGAACCAGTATAAGAAATAGAGCACCACGGGCGACAAGGCGATCAAAAATGCGATGGCCTGACGGTTTGAAAAAAATGCGTTGAAATAGATCACGAAGCCCAGCGTAACCACCCCAAAAACGGCGCCCACAAAATAGAACGTACCCCGGATGCCGAGCAAGAGGCTTAGCGTTTTGTCGCCGCGGCGTCCGTCTTCGTCGTGTTGATAGATCTGCGTCATGGGATAGTTGCCCCAAAGCATGAGAGTAGACAAGGCTGCGGGGATGAGCACGGGCCATTGCCAGGCGGTCTCCAGCGAAAATTTGTTTATGCCCACATAGCACATGATGAACGTGAAGAACCCCTGGAAGATCCCGGCCACCAACCAGCCGCCGATGGGATACTTTTTTAACCGGATGGCGGGATGGCTGTAGGCTTTCGACACCAGGCCGTAGACGAAGAGCATCACGGCAAAGGTGAAGCTGATCATCAACCATCCTAAACCAATGGCGAGTGCGTCGAAAAGCAAGGCGAGGGAATAGAGACCTTTGTTTACAGGAGGAGGATTTTTCAGACCGCCGATGCTTTTTTCATCTTTGTCGAAATAGCTGTTGTAACCGTTACTCGCCGGGTACAGCAACAGGTGTATAATGATGAATGTCCAGAACACCGTTGCATACATGCTGTTATTAGGAGATACCGAAAGGCTAAAAAGGAACACGGGCATCAGAAAATAAGAAAACGGAATGCGCATGTGCAACCATGAAGACAAAGAAAGCATAGGCGAAAAATTAATTTCCGAAGCTAAGAACAGCCTGATCTAAATTATAGTTTTTTGGAATATATTGAAACGCATGAGCCACATCAGCGCCATTGGAACGGCCAACCCACCGCATCGCTTCAGTCAGTCACAGATCGCCGACTTCATGACCCGGGCCATGCAGTTGTCGTATGAAGACGGTCGTAGGTTGCGGGCGATCTTCAATGCCAGTGGCATCTCCTACCGCCACTCGGTGCTGGAAGACTACGGACGTTCCGGCGAGTTCACTTTCTATTCCAACACCGACGACTTCGAGCCGTTTCCATCCACCTCCAAGCGCCTGCACTTTTTTAAGCAGAATGCGTTGAACCTCAGCTATTCGGCCGTGCAGAACATGTTGGCGCAGCGTCCTGGATTTGACGTGAAGAGCATCACGCACCTGATCGTTGTGTGTTGCACCGGCATGTACGCACCCGGTTTGGACGTGGACCTGGTGAAGAAGTTGAGCTTGTCAACAAACGTGCAACGCACAGGTGTGAACTTTATGGGCTGCTATGCCGCCTTCAACGCCTTGAAAGTGGCCGATGCCTTTTGCAAGGCCGACGCCAAAGCCAAAGTGCTGGTGGTGTGCACCGAACTCTGCAGTCTGCACTTTCAAAAAGTGGCCACGGAAGATAATCTTTTGGCCAACGCGCTTTTTGCCGATGGCTCGGCAGCCGTGCTGGTGGAAGGTGAAACCACAGCTTCCCCACGTTTGCTGCTCGAAAATTTTTGCAACGAGCTTGCCATCGAAGGCGAGGGGGACATGGCGTGGGCGATCGGTGACCTGGGGTTTGAGATGAAGTTGTCGACGTATGTGCCGGATATAATAAAGAGTGGCATCGCCCGCCTCACAGCTGCGCTACTGAAAAATATCTCGTCCGACATTTCGGCGATCCGTTTTTTTGCCATCCACCCCGGAGGCAGAAAAATACTGGAAAGCATAGAGGATGCGTTGGGGATCGACAAGGAAAAGAACGCACCGGCCTACCGCGTGCTGAAGAACTATGGCAACATGTCGTCGCCCACCGTCTTGTTTGTGTTGAAAGATATTTTTGACGGGCTGACCCCCGAGCACAATGGCCAACCCATCTTGAGTTTTGCATTTGGTCCGGGGTTGACGCTGGAAAGCATGGTGTTAAGAATAGAAACCGAATAAAAAAATCTATGCCCGATTTTTCGACCCGCAGCACCGACGCCGAGATCATGGACGACCTAGACTATGCGGGTGGATTGATGGACAAGACGCTGCGTGAGTTGGAGATCATCAACAAATGGCTTGGCGGAAATGCCGTTACGTTCTCGGCGTTGTCGCAGTTGTTGAATGGAGTTGATCGCGAAGGAACGGTCCGCATCGCCGACCTGGGTTGTGGCCGGGGAGATATGCTGGCGTTGGTGGATGCCTGGGCTTCGAAGCGCGGCTATAAAACGGAGCTCACGGGCATCGATGCCAATCCGTACATCGTCCGTGCAGCCGAACACCAACTAAAGCATTATCCACACATCCGGCTCTTGGCGCAAAATATTTTCTCGCCCGCATTCCGGGAACAGAAATTTGATGTGGTCATCGGCACGTTGTTCTATCATCATTTCACTCAAGAGGAGCTTGCGACTTTTTTCATGCAGCTGAAGCATCAATGCACCAAAGGATTTATCATCAATGACATTCATCGCCACCCCTTGGCCTATTACTCTATTAAATGGTTGACCCAGACCTTTTCGCGTTCGTCGATGGTGCAGTATGATGCGCCGCTGTCGGTTTTGCGGGCGTTTAAAAAAGGCGAATTGTTGGAGTGCCTGGAGAAGGCTGGAATAAAAAAGTATTCCATACGCTGGAAATGGGCATTTCGATGGCAGGTGGTGGTTTGGACGCACTAAAGTGTGGCGACCTGGAGGTGCAGGCAATATCCACTCGTGTATTCTCCCCCGACAATTGGCACAATTTTCGTAGTTTTACGATTGTTTAAACCGAATGGGCTTTATGAGGTCATTTTGTTCGCTTCTGATATTGTTTTCGCTGTTTTCGTGCGCTTCGGGGCCGTTTGGCAAGAAGGTGAAAGAACCTTTTCAGGGGAATGCCTATGAATCGAACAATCGTTTTTTCAGAGGCACCGGCAAGGGCACCAGTTCGCAAGACAACATTGCGCGCGCCAAAGCCGACCTGGAAGCCAAGGCTGAACTGGCGGGACAGGTGAACACCACTGTCAAACAAGTGGCTGACCAGTACCTGGGGCAAGCGGAAAATGAAAAGGGTGCCGACGTAGCCGACAAATTCCAGAGCCTGGTGCGCCAGGTAATGAACACCAGCATCAGCGACCTGCGCAAGACCGGGGAGAAGAAATATTACGATAAGAAGGAGAACGAATACACGGTGTTCATCGCCTACGAGATCAAGAAAAACGCCATGTTCCGGTTCCTGAAAAAGCAGGCCAAAACCGACCAGACCATCGATGAAAGACAACGCGAGGTGATCGAGAAGATCATCGACGAAGAAATAAAGAAAGCCGATGCCGATGATGCGGCGGGCGACAACTGATCATTAAAGATCGTTTTACAGGTAGAATCAGACCTGTTGGGCTTCGCGCCTGGCAGGTCTTTTTCATTTGCAACCTGCGGTCCAGGGAATGCGTCTAATGGGATATAGACTACCCCTTCACTATGAAAAATCTGATCCTAACCCTGTTTGCCGTGATCTTTGCCTCAAATCTTTTTGCCGGCGAGGGCGATTTCCATCTCGATAAAGAATATAAGATCGACAAGGCCGGGCTGCTGGACTTGCGGACGTCCGACGCCAAAGTGTTCATCACCGGCTCCGTGCGCGGCACGGCGCATGTGAAGATCGACCGCACCATCACGGCCAAGGGATGGACGTGGGGATCGGATGATTTTAAAGTGGAGGTGAAGGAAGAGAACGGCAACCTGATCGTGCAGGAAAGACAAAAAGGGGATCACGTGGCGGCCATCGGCTATTATATGGAAGTGTACCGGATCGAAATTGAAATACCCGAAGGCGTGAGCCTGAAGGTGCGGGGTGATGACGGCGACTATTACATCAAGAACGTGAACGGCGCCATCTCCCTGCGCATGGACGATGCCGACGCGGAGCTGGCCGGTTGCAAAGGCGACCACTTCGAGTTTAGGCTGGACGACGGCGACATTCACATGGACCAGGGCCGTGGCTCGCTCGAAATAGTGGGCGACGATGCGGATGTCGAGATCTACAAAGCCAACTTCACTTCCATCCGCGCCGATGTGGACGACGGCGACCTGGTTATTGAAACCTCGCTGGCCAACAACGGCGACTACAACATCGCTTCCCAAGACGGCCTCATTTCCCTGAACATCACCGGCGGCGGTGGCGAATTTGAGATTCGTCACGACGATGGCCGGGTCATTACGGATGGTGGCTTTAAAACCCTGGAAGAAGGCGAACACGAAACACGCCTGGCCCTGGCCAACGGCACGGCTAAGGTAAACCTGAAGGCAGACGATGCCCGGGTGAAGTTAAGAGCGCAATAATTTTCCGCAGCCGGTCTTTTCTACACATCGCAGAGTTGCACCGCCGCGCGCAATGACGTGAGCGGGTCTTTGACAGGAATGAATTCCTGCGCAACAAATCCTTTATAGCCTGTGGCCACGATGGCCTCCATGATGGCCGGGTAATACAACTCCTGGGTCGTGTCGATCTCATGCCGGCCGGGAACGCCGCCCGTGTGGTAGTGAGCAATGTATTTTTTGTTTTGCCGGATGGTCGCGATCACATCGCCTTCCATGATCTGCATGTGATAGATATCGTAAAGCAGTTTGAAATTTTCAGAGCCCAGTTTTTCGCAGAGGGCCACGCCCCAGGCGGTGTGGTCGCATTGATAATCTTTGTGGTCCACCCGGCTGTTGAGAAGCTCCATGCAAACCGTGATGTTGTGACGGGCCGCTATTTTCAAGATAGGTTCCAGTCCGCGGGCGCAGTTTTCCAGGCCTTGTGCGTCGCTGAGGCCGTTCCGGTTGCCGGAGAAACAGATCACGTTTTGGAGACCGGCGTCGGCGGCCTTGGGGATATTGAGGGAATAGTCCTTGAGCAATTGTGCGTGCAGCGACAAATCATTAAAGCCCGTTTCCAGACCGAGTGGCGTGGCATGGGCCATGGCGCAGGTGAGACCGTGTTTTGTCACCAGGGGCCATTGTTCGGGGGTGAGCAGTTCGACGGAGGTGATGCCGATATCTTTCGCGGCCACGATGAGATCTTCCAGGGGCATCGCGTAGCACCAGGGACAAACGGAATGACGGATATTGCCTTTTAAAGCCATAGAGTTTAGGGTTCGGTTGGAGGCGAGCGTGTAGACTGTGTCGTTAGGTTTTTATGATCCCTTCAAAAGTAATGAATCCACCCTTGTCTTGGGTGCCGGTCATCTGTCTTTGCAACCCAAAAAAGTAATGAAACAATAAAGACTTGGGATGGAGAAAACGGGGTCAAAATCGAAATAATGGTAATAAATTTGCGCCGGAGGGTTTTATTATGATCCGCGTCTACACCATCAGCCAGGGAAAAATCAACCAATACAAAAATCCGTCTTTTAAAGAGATCGATTCGCTGGAAAATATGGTGTGGATCGACCTTCAGTCGCCTACGCGCGAAGAGAAGGAATTCATTGAAAAGAACTATCACATCGAGTTTTTTACCTCGCAGGAGTTGCAGGAGATCGAAAGCAGTTCGCGCTTCCTGGAAACCGACGAGACCGTGGAAATGAACCTGGGCTTCCTCAGCAATGAGGCCGAGCTCACGGTGCAGAGCGTGACTTTTATTTTGAAGGAGAACCTGTTGTTCACCTATCGCCAGGGGGACTTGAAGATCTTTGCGGAAACGGTGCGCCGTCTGAAATCGGCCAGCTCGTCGGAAAAGAAGGAACACGGGCTCAACGTTTTCCTCACCGTTTTGGAGACCCGCATCGACGGCGATGCCGACTTGATTGAAGGGATCAATCGCAAGCTGAATGGTATCAGTAAGGAGCTCATCTCCCAACAATCGTTGAAACAAGATCTGCTGTTGGGGATCGCGCAATTGCAGGAGAACGTGATGCTGCTGCACGAGACCATCACGGAGAAACAACGGGTGGTGAGTTCGCTGGTGCGCATCCCCGAATTTAACCGGATCGAAAGCGAGCGGCTCAAGATCATCCTCAAAGACATTGCCTCCCTGTTGCAACACTCCCAGTTCAGCTCCGAGCGCTTGGAATATTTGCAGAACACCTTCCTGGGTTTGGTGAACATCGAACAAAACCAGGTGATCAAGATCTTTACCGTGGTGACGGTGGTGTTTATGCCGCCGACCCTGATCGCCAGCATTTACGGCATGAACTTCACGTTTATGCCCGAACTGCAATGGATGGCCGGCTATCCGTTTGCCATTGCTTTGATGATCTTTTCGTCGCTCATCTTTTTATGGTATTTCAAGCGAAAACGTTGGCTATAATCGTCTACTGAATCCTTCAACTTTTAAAAACGTGCAAGCACGATGAGCAAGAATCGCGAAAAAATAATGCACGACCTCCAGCGGCTGCTCGCTTCTCAAAATTTTCAATCGAAAGAGGAAGCGGAGAAGTTTATGGACAAACTCAAAGGTCAGTCCATCGGTGAAGGGTCTGCCACGCCGGAGGGACGTGCTCAACACCTGGTGTATGAAGCGCGCGAACTACGCTCGGCCTTGGACGCGGACAAGAAGATCTTCTCTGCGCTGAAACTGGACCCGGAATGCGTGGAGGCCTTTGAGTATATGGCGGAGTTTGCGGTCAGCCCGTTGCAGAGCCTTATTTTTTATCGGAATGGGATGAACGCCGGCCGTCGCAAGCTGGGAGAAAAATTCTTTGAAGAAAATAAAGGACGCTTTTGGGCACTGCATGAAACACGACCTTTTATGCGATGTCTGTTCGGCTATGCTATGACGCTCTATGAACTCGATGAGAAACAGGCTGCCTTGAACCTGTTCAAAGAACTATTGACGCTCAACCCGAACGATAACCAGGGCGCCCGCGACTACGCCATGCTTTACAGCCTTGATCTTTCACAACCCGATGTGTTTGATGAAATTCAGTCGCTATACGTCGACGATCGAAGCACGTTCAGGTTATTCAATAAGACTCTGCACATCTTTAAAAAAGAAGGCGACACCGCCGCAGCCAGGGAAATGTTGCAACAAGCCCGGTCGCAAAACGGTCATGTGATGGCGTTTTTGATGTCGGATAAAACGCTGCCACCGGGTGGAAGTGAATATGTGAAGGGAGAAAAAAGTGAGGCGGTTTATTATGCCACTGTTGCCCGTGGTGTTTGGCATCATACTCCGGGAGCGCAGGCTTGGCTGAATAATGTTTACCGGAAAAAGTGACACTATTCATAAAGGACACCATCCTTCATCACCCATTTCACCTGGCGCAGATCCGAAATGTTTTTGGAAGGGTCGCCTTTCACCACGAGAATGTCGGCTTTTAAATTTTCCTTGATCCTTCCCACTTCCTTGTCGAGGTGAAATACTTTGGCGTTGACGCTGGTGGCTGAACGCAGAACTTCCAGTGGATTCATGCCATAGGCCACCATCAGCTCGAGCTCATAGGCATTTTGACCGTGCGCGAAAACGCCCACATCGCCACCGGCGCAGATCACAACGCCTGCCTTGAGTGCTTCCTGAAATGTTTGGCGTTTTTGCACCAGGCGTTCAGGCTCCGGCTGTGAATCTTTTTTCCATCCACGATACTGGGCAATCGAAGCGCCTGCCGCGAGCGTTGGACAGAGGGCAATGCCTTTTTCCTTCATGAGCCTGAACACTTCCGGTGTTCCATTGTCGCCGTGTTCGATGGTTTCCACGCCGGCGACCGCAGCCCGTCGCATGCCTTCGGCGGTGACGGCGTGAGCGACTACGGGACGGCCACTGCTTTTGGCAGTTTCTACCACCAGCTTAAGTTCTTCCACAGAAAACGTCGGTTGTGCTTCTTCTTTCAGACCCCAACGATAGTCGGCGTATACTTTTACGATGTCGGCGCCTTTGCCAATCTGGTCCCGGACCACCTGGATCAGGTTGGGGCCGTCGGCTTGTTCGGCGCCCAGCATCACCGTGAAGTCGGTGTCAAATCCTTTGGGGCCATAGCTTCCGGTGGCTACGATGGCGCGACCAGCCACCAACATGCGGGGGCCGGGGATGATGTTTTGGTTGATGGCTTGTTTCAAACCCACGTCGGCATAGCCGGCACCCTCCGAGCCGAGGTCGCGCGTTGTGGTGAAGCCGGCGCGCAATGTTTTTTCGGCATGCACGGTGGCGCGGGCTACCCGCAAGGCGTCGGATTCTTTGAGCACCTGGTCGTCCCACGGCGTTTCGTTATAAGGATGGAGGAGCAGGTGCGAATGACCTTCGATGAGTCCCGGCAGAAGTGTGCAACCGGGTAGCTTTAGCGTGGTGGCCTCCGGGGGCAGGTTGAGTTGGGATGGGACTCCGGCGGCCGTAATTTTGTCGC
Organism: Chryseolinea soli; assembly: GCF_003589925.1. Taxonomy (NCBI): domain Bacteria; kingdom Pseudomonadati; phylum Bacteroidota; class Cytophagia; order Cytophagales; family Fulvivirgaceae; genus Chryseolinea; species Chryseolinea soli. The sequence goes on from NZ_CP032382.1 coordinate 2,088,082, forward strand.
CGGTCACCACCACCACCCAGCCACTGTGCAGTTGTTCGCCATCGAAAACGCGGTCGGGCTCGAGAATATATTTTTGTTGGGCATGAACGGCGATCACCAGCAAGAAACCAACGGCGGCCAGCGTTGTTTTAGCGAAGGGTTTTTTCATGATTAAAAGGTAACTTTAATTGCAGATGCTTACAACACTTCTATGATCAGGATATTTGCCTTCATCTTTTTTATGATGTGTGGCGGACTGGCCTATGCACAGCCCGGCACCGAAATTTATCTCTTCGACCTGTCGCTGGAGAAAGATCGCATCACCTTGGTGCAATCCAAAAACATTACCGACCGGCCCGGCTATGACAACCAGCCGTTCTTTCATCCTGACAAAACCGTGCTGTACTATAGTGCCGCCGACAGCGCCGGGCGAACGGACATCATCGAGTTCAACTATGCGACCTTCAGCCGGCGAAACATCACGCGAACACCGGAAAAGGAATTTTCACCCACGGTCACCCCCGATAAGAAATTTCTCAGCTGCATCATCCAACGCGACGATGGCAAACAGGACCTGGGTAAATATCCCATCGACGGCGGCGCCCCTGTGGTGTTGATCGACAATCTGACGGTGGGCTATCATGCCTGGGAAAATGCTCAAAGCCTGGTGCTATTTGTTTTGGGCGAACCCCATACGTTGCACCGTCACGCGATAAAAGATCATACCGATAATGTGGTGGCCGAGAACATCGGGCGTTCACTGCACAGCATCCCCAAATCGTCCAACATCAGCTTTGTTCAAAAAACGGGCGACGATGCCTGGATCATCAAAAGACTGGAGAAGGACGGCACATCTACCGAACTGGCAAAGACGCTTCCAGGCCGCGAGGACCTGACCTGGACGCCCGACGGACGGATCATCATGAGCGATGGGGAAAAATTATTTTTTATTCGTCCCGGCAAAGATGCAGTGTGGAAAGCGGTGGAGATCAACACGTCACTGCCGTTGAAGGGGATTACCCGCCTGGCCGTGAATGCTAAAGGCGACAAGATGGCGATCGTGGTTTCAGAATGAAAGGCTTAACGACAGGGAATTATTTTTACCTTGGCGCCTTGAAAAAATAAGGATGCAGCACAAGATCAAACACATTGCCATCAGCGGCAACATCGGATCAGGGAAAACCACGTTGGTGGAAAAACTTTCCAAACACTATAACTGGCTCCCGGTCTACGAGTCGGCGGACGACAATCCTTATCTGAAAGATTTCTATGAGGACATGACCCGGTGGGCATTCCACCTTCAGATCTATTTTCTCAACAGCCGCTTCAAACAGGTGACGTCCATCAAGCACAGCGACCGGACCATCGTGCAAGATCGCACCATCTATGAAGACGCCTATATTTTTGCATCCAATCTCCGCGAAAGCGGTCACATCGCCGAACGCGACTATCAGAACTACCTCGACATTTTCAACTCGATGGTAAACTTTGTGCAGCCCCCGGACCTGCTCATCTACTTGAAGGCCGACATTCCCAAGCTGGTGCAGCAGATCCAAAAGCGCGGCCGTGAATACGAATACGCGATGAGCCTGGACTATCTCAGAAAGCTGAATACACACTACGAGCAATGGATCAGCAACTACACGCTGGGTAAATTGCTGATCATCGATGTGAACCATCTGGATTTCGTGGAGCGCATCGAGGACTTTGCTTTCATTATCGGTAAGGTAGAGCTGGAGTTGAACAACCTGTTCGAGATGTGACCATCTCCCTCGAAGACATTCGCTTTACTTTTTCTTTACGCTGATCATCAGCACGCCCATGAGGATCAGCAACGTGCCCACTAGTTGCAACGCGTGAATCGGCTCCTGCAAGAAGAAATAGGCCTGCAAGATCGTGGACACCGGTCCAATGCTCCCCGCAATGGCGGCATTGTTTGAGCCAACACGTTTAATGCCCCAGGTGACGAGATAAGAAGGAATGACGGTGCCGAGAATGGCCATGAGAAAACTATAGAGATAGGTGGAAGCATCCTGATCCCACAGCGAATTGGATGACGTCACAAAAAAATGAAGCAGCACGGCCGCTGCTGCAAAGCTCATGGCATAGCTGTTGAACTTGGCTGCACCCACGGAAGGGATGAGCCGCCCGCTGCCCACGATGTACATGGCATAAGTGATGGCGCACGTAAAAATGAGCAGCGCACCTTTGTAAAAATCATTGGCCACGTCCACACGGGCCTCGCCCCAAAAAGCGATGAGCAAACCGCCATAGGTAATGAGCAAGGCCAGCCACTGCTGAACGCTGATCTTCGAGCGAAACACCAGGGCCGACATGAGCAGCACAAACGTGGGATAAATGAAGAGAACTAGCCGCTCGATGCCTGCCGAAATGTATTTCAGCCCCATAAAGTCCAGCAAGCTGCTCACATAATAACCGAGGCATCCCACCAAGGCAATGCCCAACCATTGTTTTCCCGTGAATTTCACGTTATCGCTTTTTTGAGACGACACAAACGCAGACACGACAAAGAAAGGAAGCGAGAAAAGCATGCGCAGGGCCAACAGCGTGATGGCATCCACGGGTGCTTCACGATAGGCGAGCTTGACAAAGATGGCCTTCGTGGAAAAGAAAATTGACCCCAGTAAGCAAATGACAATCCCACCAATGAAGTAGGCGTACGATTTTTTGTCAGACATGCTCTAGCGTGATATCAACGTAGCGAATTTTTTCAGGTCTTTTTCCGTGTTGTACACGTTGGGTGCTACGCGGATGGCGTTGCCCCGGAACGACACATAGATATTGTTTTTAAGCAGTTGGGTTTTGATCTTTTCAGGATCGTGCTGACCAAGCCGGATGCCGAACAGGTGTTTCGCACGATGGGCTTCATCTTCAATGAGAAACCCTTTGTCGCGCAGGGTTAGGGTGGCCTCGCGACTGATGTGACCGCAATACTCCTGGATATTGGCTACTCCCCAACGGTTGAGCTGTTGGATGGACTTCAGCAGCATGGGCACCAGCACAAAGTTGCTATGCTCACCCACCTCATAGCGCAAGGCTCCCGCCTGGTATGTGGATTGATAGTTGGTGAGTTGTGAAAACTGCTCGCTATGCGCCCGGTTCAGCCAGCTTTCTTCGATGGGCTTGCCGTGATCAAAATACTCCCCGTAGTACGCCAGGCCGGTGGAATAGGGACCGAGCAGCCATTTGTATCCTGCGCAAACCAATGCATCGGGTTGGAAAGCTTGTACATCGAAGGGCAGGGCTCCGACGGACTGGGTGCCGTCGATGATGAGCGCGGCGCCCACCTCGCGGGTGCGCCGGCGAATGGCCATCAGGTCAAACAGGGTTCCGTCCACCCAGTGGACGTGCCCCAGGGCGACTGCTTTTGTGTGGATGTCGATGGCGTCGAGGATGCGCTCGTTCCACTTTTGGCCGCGGCCTGAAAATTCTTCGGGAGGGGCGATGGATTTTAGTTGGGCGCCGGTCTCTTCACACAGGCGTTGCCAGGGATAGTAGTTGCTCGGAAACTGCTCGGCGGCCACGATCATGTTGTCGCCGCGACCGATCTTGAGGTTGCGCGCCACGTTGGCCATGCCATAGGAAACCGAGGGAACGACGACAATGCGTTTGGGATCGTCCGCATGAATGAGTGTGCCAAATTCCTGTCGCAACAATTCGGTGTCGCTGAAAAAATCTTCGGGTTTGATAGCGGCCGGGTTGCGCTTGCGGCGCAGGTTCCGGATGCCCACCTTCTCGGCATCTTTCAATTGAGGCGACATATAGCCGCAATTGAGATAGGTGATGCGCGGCGGCAAGGTGAAAGCAGAGCGTTTACAAGTGAGCATGGATGATGTTAAGCGATATACGATCAGGATTTATAGCGATTATAGAGAAACAGCAGGAGCGACAGCAGCAGACTGATGAGGATGCAGGTGGTGAGCGGAAAATAAAATTTGAAATTTCCCCGCTCCACGGAAATATCGCCCGGGAGTTTGCCCAAAGGGAACTTGTCGGCATAGGTAAGGATGAGTCCTATCGCGATGCAGACGATGCCTATTACGATCAGCCACTTGCCCATATTAAAAATTTCTTCTCAACTTGGAGCCTCAAACCGCGACTTTGTCACGAAGCATGCCAGGAAAGCTATACCTCATCCCCAACGTCATTGCCGACGACACGCAGAACGTGGTGATAACGGCACAAGTCCGGAACGAGTTGCCCCACATAGCTCACTTTCTGGCCGAAGATATACGCACGGCCCGACGATACCTAAGCAGCCTGAAGATTTATGAGTCCATCGAGCCGTTGCATTTTGGCGTGCTCAACAAGGACACGAAACCCCAGGAGCTGGAGCAATTGTTCGAGCCCATCACACAGGGTCACGACATGGGGGTCATTTCCGAGTCGGGTTGCCCGGGTGTGGCCGACCCCGGGGCGCTGGCCGTGAAGTATGCACACGATCGCGGCATTCGGGTAGTGCCCCTGGTGGGTCCGTCGTCGTTGTTGCTGGCATTGATGGCCTCGGGTCTGAACGGTCAGCGCTTTGCTTTTCAAGGCTACCTGCCCATCGATGCGCGCGAAGCCGCCAAGGCGGTGAAAGAATTTGAGAAGGAGTCCCGGCAAAAGAACCAGACGCAGCTCTTTATTGAAACGCCCTACAGGAACAACGCTGTTTTCGAGGTGTTGCTAAAAAATTTAAACCCGGAGACCTTGCTTTGCGTAGCCGTAGAGGTTACCGGCAAGGAGGAGTCCATCCTAACCCAACCGGTAAGCCGGTGGCGCAAGACGAGCCCCACCTGGCCGAAGGCCCCGGCCATATTCTTGTTTTTAGCCATTTAATTCGATTGATTTGGTAGACTTTTTTCTTTTTCAATAATCGCTCTAAATTTGCGATTCGAAATTTTTCAAAACAGTCCTTTAATCTATAAACACTTTAATCCAAAAATCCTTATGCCGTATTTATTCACCTCAGAGTCCGTTTCGGAAGGGCACCCCGACAAAGTAGCCGACCAGATCTCGGACGCGCTTATTGATTACTTCTTAGCCTACGACCCCAATTCCAAGGTGGCTTGTGAAACCCTGGTAACTACCGGACAGGTCGTATTGGCCGGCGAGGTGAAATCTGAGGCATACCTGGATGTGCAGGACATCGCCCGCGAAGTGATCCGCAAGATCGGTTATACCAAAAGCGAATACATGTTCGAAGCCAATTCGTGTGGTATCCTTTCAGCTATCCACGAACAGTCGCCCGACATCAACCAGGGCGTTGAGCGCAAGAAGAAAGAAGATCAAGGCGCCGGCGACCAGGGGATGATGTTTGGTTATGCCACCAACGAAACCGACAACTACATGCCGCTGCCGTTGGACCTGGCCCATGCCCTGCTCCGCGAAATGGCCACCATCCGCAGAGAAGGCAAAGTCATGACCTACCTCCGCCCGGATGCCAAGTCGCAAGTGACGATCGAATACAGCGACGACAACAAACCCATGCGCATCGACACCATCGTGGTCTCCACCCAGCACGATGATTTTGCAAAGGATGCCGTGATGTTGAAGCAGATCAAAGAAGATGTGATCAACATCGTTGTTCCCCGCATCAAGAAAAAGCTCCCGAAACGTGTTCAAAATCTTTTTGGCGACGATATCAACTATCACGTGAACCCCACCGGCAAGTTCGTGATCGGCGGTCCCCACGGCGATACCGGTTTGACCGGCCGCAAGATCATCGTAGACACCTACGGTGGCAAAGGCGCTCACGGTGGTGGAGCCTTCTCCGGTAAAGATCCCTCTAAAGTAGACCGCTCGGCAGCCTACGCAACCCGTCACATCGCCAAGAACCTGGTTGCTGCCGGTGTATGCGACGAAGTGCTGGTGCAGGTAGCTTACGCCATCGGCGTGGCACAGCCTGTGGGCTTGTATGTGAACACCTACGGCACCGCCAAAGTGGGACAAAGCGATGGCGAGATTGCCAAGCGCGTTGCCAAGATCTTCGACATGCGTCCTTACTTCATTGAACAGCGCTTCAGCCTCAGAACTCCTATCTATGCGGAAACCGCTGCCTATGGTCACATGGGCCGCGAGCCGAAAGTGGTAGAGAAGATCTTCAACAAAGGCAAGAAGAGCGAGAAGAAAGTGAAAGTAGAATTGTTCCCCTGGGAAAAATTAGACTTTGTGGATGCGGTTAAGAAAGCTTTCAAAATAGCGTAAGCATCTTCCAGATATTCAAGGAGAAGAGGTTGCCGGAAGGCAGCCTCTTTTTTTGCTTATTCAAATACAATGAACACCCCCGAACCCATCGGTGTGCGCTGTGTTCAGGTTGATTGACCATTGAAACCGCCATTTCACGAACTCTTCCCAAAACGAAATGGAGGAATGCTTTTCCTTCCCTATCTTTCTTTCATAATCAGATCCCGTGAAAAAAATTCTACTCTTTAGTTTTTCGATACTCTCCGCCGGCTTTGCTTTTGCTCAGGAGGCCGCAGCCCCTTCGGCACCAGCGGATACGACAAAAATCCTGAATGAGGTGGTGGTGCAGGCCTATGTTTACGACCGGCCCATGAGTGAAGTGCCCGCCGCGGTGGGTGTTGTGTCCACCAAAGACCTCGAACGTTTTAGCAACACGTCTATTCTCCCCGCGGTGAACACCATACCCGGTGTGCGCATGGAGGAGCGGTCGCCCGGAAGCTACCGCTTTAGCATCCGGGGCAGTTTGCTTCGCTCGCCGTTTGGTGTGCGCAATGTGAAAATGTATTGGAATGGTTTGCCGTTAACGGATGGTGGCGGCAATACCTATTTGAATTTGATCGACTTCAACGCCATCACCAACGCCGAGATCATCAAGGGGCCCGGTGGAAGTTTGTATGGCGCCGGTACCGGTGGAGTAATGTTGTTGACAAAACAGATCGAGCCGGTTCCCCAGCTTCAGTTTTCAGCGATGGCAGGCAGCTATGGTTTGCAGCGTTATCAATTGTCGGCCTCCGGCGGATCGGATAAAGTGAAAGCATCGGTACAATTTGCGCATCAACAATCGGATGGATACCGGCAGCAGACGGCTATGCGCCGTGATGCGGTGAATGCGGATCTGGCATTCAAATTAAATTCAAAGAGCACGCTGTCGGCTACGATTTTTTATACGGACCTTTTTTATGAAACACCCGGTGGCCTCACGAAAGCGCAGTTCGAACAGGATCCCAGCATGGCTCGACCCACTACCCCGGCAGCGAAAGGCGCCGTGGATCAAAAGGCGGCGGTCTACAATAAAACAGCGTATACAGGACTTGTGTATGACTATGCCTGGAACAACCGCTGGTCTATAAAGACTGCGGCCTATGGCTCGATCACGGATTTCAAAAACCCCACGATCCGAAACTTCGAAAAGCGCCATGAAGACAATGTCGGTGGGCGCGTGACGACTCAATATAATTTCGACAAAGAAAAATGGAATGGAAAGATCTCCTTTGGCGGTGAGTATCAATACTTTTATTCACCTGTAAAAGTATACGACAACAACCTCGGCGTCGCGGGCAACATCCAATCGGACGACAAGTTGAAATCCAATCAGCTCCTTGCTTTTGCGCAAGCCGACCTGGAATTACCAGGCGATCTTTTTTTGACGTTGGGAGGCAGCATGAACTTTTTGAAATATGACTATGCATCGCTGATCGTCACACCGGTGATCAATCAAGAGCGCAAATTCGATCCTGTATTTTCACCGCGGGTCGCGCTGTTGAAAAAATTAACGCATACACTTTCGGTGTATGGCAGTGTGAGCAAAGGCTTCTCGCCGCCTTCCTTAGCAGAAGTACGCCCGTCGACTGGAAATTATAACAACAGCCTGAACCCCGAGCGGGGCCTCAGCTATGAAGTGGGCATACGCGGCAGCGCGCTCAATCGTCAGGTCTCCTTCGATCTGACAGCCTATGACTTCCGCCTCGATGAAACCATCGTGATCCAACGCACACCCGATGGTGCCGATTATTTTATAAACGCCGGCAGAACCTCTCAACGCGGGCTTGAAGCCACCCTTTCGTGGATGCCGTCGCTCGCGGCCGACCAAACTGTGTCCTACCTGCGCGTGTGGGGAAGCTATACGTATAATCACTATCGTTTTTCGGACTACGTACAAGACGGTGTGAATTATTCCGGCAACCAACTCACGGGCGTTGCACCCAACATCGGGCTCATCGGGGTGGATCTTACGGTGAAGAAATTCTACGCGAACATCACCACCAGCTTCACAGACGACATTCCGTTGAACGATGCCAACAGCGAGTTCGCCAAGTCCTATGTATTGGTGGGTGGCCGCATTGGTTACCGCACCCTGCTCACAAAGAATGTTCCGTTTGAGGTCTTCTGCGGCATCGACAATGCATTGAACAAGACCTATAGTCTTGGCAACGACTTGAATGCTGTGGGCGGCAGATTTTACAACGCCGCTGCGCCGCGTAATTATTATGGAGGCATTCGCATCAAGCCGCTGCTAAAGAAAGGATCGTAGCGATCATGTTGACAGAAGTTCCATCGGAGGTTCAACAGGCGGTGAGCGCCTTTCTGCAAACCACGATGCCTTCTGTAGCGTTGAAAGATTTTTCGTTTGTGAGCGGGGGCTGCATCAACAGCGCTGGCAAGTTGAAAACCACTGCGGGTGATTTCTTCCTGAAATGGAATCTGGCCGGCAAGTATCCGCGCATGTTTGAAAACGAGCGAAGCGGACTGCAACACCTTCGCCAACCAGCCGTGATCGATATCCCGGAAGTACTCACCGCAGGACAGGCCGGTTCTTTTCAATTTATTCTGATGGAATTCATCGCCAAAGCACCCATTGCAAAACGGTATTGGGAAATGCTCGGCGAAAGACTGGCACAACTGCATCGCGTCACAGCCGCCCGGTTTGGGTTGGACCACGACAATTACATCGGATCACTTCCCCAAAGCAACGCACAACACGACGCCTGGATCGATTTCTTTATTCATGAACGACTGGGGCCGCAATTGCAACTTGCCTACAACACCCATCGCATAGACCCATCGTGGCTCCACGCTTTTGAAGGCCTCTATCCCAAGCTTCGTTCCCTGCTCTCGGATGAAAAGCCGGCGCTGCTACACGGCGATCTCTGGAGTGGCAACCTGATGGTAAATGAAAAAGGGGAACCGTGTCTGGTTGATCCGGCCGTATATTTCGGTCACCGCGAAATGGAATGGGCCATGACAAAACTTTTCGGAGGTTTCCACGAAGCGTTCTACGCATCCTATCACCAGGCCTTTCCCTTGCAACCTGGCTACGACGACCGTGAGGATATTTACACCCTGTATCCTTTACTCGTGCACCTCAATTTGTTTGGTGCATCCTATAAACTTTCGCTCGATAGCATTCTGCGAAAATATAGCTGACGGGTCAGCGGCTCAAAGACGGACAAACTTTTTCTTCAGCGCGTCCACGATCATGACCGCATGCACACGGCTATTTTCGATAAACCATTTATTTGTTTTCAAACCTCCCACCATAACACCCGCCAGGTAGAGATTTTCAACATTGGTTTCCATGGTCTCCTCGTTGTATACGGGCGTGTGAAAGGCATCGTCGTGAAACGTGATGCCACACGCGCGCATAAATGCGAAAGGAGGCTGGTAGCCGGTCATGGCCAGCACAAAATCGTTCTCCAGCGTTTTTTCGCCTTGCGGCGTTTTGATGACTACGGTGGTGGGATTGATCCGCAGCACTTCCGACTCGAAATAGGCCGTGATGGAGCCTTCGGCGATCCGGTTTTCAATGTCCGGCCTCACCCAATATTTGACGCTTTCGCGGATGGTTTTTTCGCGGATCACCATGGTGACCTCGGCGCCCTTGCGAAAAGTTTCCAAAGCCACGTCCACCGCCGAATTGGCGGCGCCTACCACCACGATCTTTTGCGCGTAATAGGGGTGGGGCTCGTCGTAGTAATGTTTCACTTTTGGCAACTCCTCGCCGGGCACGTTGAGCAGATAGGGCAGATCATAAAATCCCAGCGCCAGGATCACCGCCGCGCTGCGATAGTTTCCTTTGGATGTGACGACCTCGTGCGCGCCCTGCCGGTTGTGAATGGAGAGCACCGGCTCATACAAATTGACATGCAACTTCCATGTTGACGCTACCCGGCGGTAATATTCCAGCGCTTCCGAGCGAACCGGCTTGGGTCCGTGCGAAACAAATGGCACCTCGCCGATCTCCAGCCGGTCGGACGTAGAAAAAAAGGTCATGTTCAACGGATAGTGATAGAGCGAGTTGACAAGACAACCCTTTTCCAAAATGCAATAGCGCAATCCCGCCTTTGCCGCCTCAATGCCACACGCGAGGCCGATGGGTCCTGCGCCAATAATAATAAGATCGTATTCGGATTCTGAATTCATGAATAATTGCTAATTTTAATCTATCGGCTATGATCTGACCCCTGATTAGCTCTCACCTTTAAAGTGATATCGCGTGTTCCGTAACAATTTCAGGGTGGCTTTTCGAAGCTTACTCAAAAATAAGGTTTATTCGCTCATCAACATCGCCGGACTTTCCATCGGCATGGCGGTGTTTGTGCTCATCCTTCTCTACATTCAACACGAGCGCACCTTCGACCAGTTCCACACCAACAAAGACCGCATCTTCCGCATCCAGCAAGATCGTTTCAACCGTGGCGAGCGCACGCTGCATTCGGTAACGGGCTGCTATGCGGCAGGCCCCGCCATAAAAGCCTCTTTCCCCGAAGTGGAAGACTATGTGGCCCTCCACAAAGTGGAACCCATCATCGCCTACAAAGGTGAAGGCTTCAAAGAAGAAAACACCTGCTTTGCTACCGATAAATTTTTCAAATATTTTTCATTCCACCTGCTAGAGGGCGTCGACACGCTTGTGCTCAAGGAACCACACACGGCGGTGGTGTCGCGCTCGTTTGCAAAACGGGTTTTTAAAAACGAAGATCCCATAGGCAAGACGTTAAGCTTCCGAGGCACCTACGACTTCGATGTGACCGGCGTGTTTGAAGACATGCCCGAAAACTCGCAGATGAAGTTCGACCTCATGATCTCCTATCCCACGTTGGAGCAACATCCTTACAAGGGAGTGCTCGATCTACCGTGGCAATACGACGGCATCATGACCTATCTCGTGTTGCGCAACGGCGCCAGTGCAGCCGAATTGGAAGCCAAGTTCCCGGACTTCATCATGGCCAACACCGGCACGTGGCTGGAAGAGACCGACCAGAAGATGACCTGGCAACTTCAACCACTCACCAGCATCCACCTGTACTCGGATTTCGATCACGAGCTGGAACAAAACGGCGACTATCACAACATTGAATACCTCACGGTAGTGGCTATTTTTATCCTGGTCATCGCATGGTTCAACTACATCAGCCTGGCCACGGCCAAATCGCTGGAGCGCGCCAAGGAAGTGGGCATTCGAAAAGTGCTGGGGAGCTACCGGATCCAACTGGTTGGGCAATTTTTACTGGAGTCTATATTTCTAAACCTGGCGGCGGGCGTGCTGGCGTGTTTTATTGTGTATGCCATGCTGCCTACGTTCAACAACCTGATGAGCACGCACGTAACGCTATCGTTGCTGCGCCCGGAATTTTGGTGGATCATGGCGGGGATTCTTTTTGGCGGAAGCTTCGCGTCGGGAATGTATCCTGCTTTTTTTCTCAGCACATTCAAGCCGTCGCTTATCCTGAACGGAAACTTCACCACGTCGAGTTCGGGGCGGTGGGTGCGCCGCGGCATGGTAATGATACCCTTCATTACGGCCATTATTCTGGTGAGCTGTTTGTATATTATTTTTAGCCAGATCAGCTTTCTGCGCAAACAACAGCTGGGATTTGATGTGACCCAAAGGTTGGTGATCCGCGATTCGGAGATCTACGACTCACTGGCAGACCAGCGCATTGCGACCTACAAAAGTGAGATGATGCGCATTCCCGGTGTGAAAGCCAACACGTTTTTGAACGTGGTGCCGGGCGACCACATTTTATACTCGGCCAACGGTGTGCGCCGGGTCAAAGACGATGACACCAAGTCGTATCAATACCAGCGCATGTGGGTGGATGAAAATTTTGTCGACGTGCTCGATCTCCGGTTGCTCGCGGGCCGGAACTTCACCCAGAAGAGCATCCCGCGCAAAACGCTTTTTGTGAACGAACGAGCCCTGTCTACGCTGGGCTTCGAGAAGCCAGAGGACGCCATCGATGAGAAAATTCTTTTTATGGACGACACGGCCACCATCATCGGGGTGGTGAACGACTTTCATCATGAGTCGCCGCGCGATCCGATACTCCCCGTCATCTATGCCTACCGGCCCGAAGGCGGGTTGTTCTATCTGATCAAGATCGAAACCGCCCAAGCCCAGCCGGTGGTGCAAAAATTGGAAACGCTTTTCAAACAGGTTTTCCCCGGCCAGCCTTTCAGCTATTATTTCCTGGATGAAAAATATAACCGCCAATACAAACGCGACATACAATTTGGAGAGCTGATCGGATTTTTCTCCACGCTGCTGGTCCTTGTCACGGCCTTGGGCCTCTTTGGATTATCGGCCTACATGGCGTCGGTACGGACCCGGGAGATTGGCATTCGCAAAGTGTTGGGCGCCACCGAGCGGGGCATTGTGTTGTTGCTCTGCCGCGAATACCTGATCCTGATTTTTTTGGCCACCTGCATCGCCATCCCTGCGGCTTGGTATGCGATGGACAATTGGCTTAACAATTTTGCGATCAAGGTGGAGATCAACCTTTGGATGTTTGCGCTGCCAACCTTATTGCTGTTGCTCATCACGCTATTGACCATCAGTTTCCAAACGTTGCGGGCGGCCCTGTCGAACCCGGTGGATGCGTTGCGTCACGAATAGAAAATTTGTTTTGCCCGCAAGAGGGAAAGTGTAGCTTTGCCGAAATTTTTTTTAAGCTATGCACCCACGTCTTGTCCTGATTCTCGTTTTGGCGGCCTTTTTTACGAGCGCAATCGCGCAAAAAGAGATCACCGTAGAAGATTTTACCACAAAAAACACCTTTGCCGAAAGAACCGTTACGGGCATCAATTGGATGAACGACGGCAAATTTTATTCGACCCTCGAGGGCAATAAGATAGTGAAATACAACATCGCCACCGGCCAACCGGTGGAGACGCTGCTGGATGGTAACCAACTCACGCCAGCGCTGGTCATCCAACAATACAGCTTTAGCGCCGATGAACAGAAGCTGCTCGTGCTCAATTCGCGCGAAAGCGTTTACCGCCGGTCGTTTACGGCGGAATATTATGTGTATGACCGGACCGCGAAAACACTAACGCCATTGTCCAGCCAAGGCCGGCAATCGTACGCCACTTTTTCGCCCGATGGAAAACGCGTGGCGTTCGTGCGAAAGAACAATGTGTTCTACGTGGACCTGGAAACCAAAACGGAAACCCAGGTGACTTCCGATGGTCAGTTTAATGCGATCATCAACGGCACCACCGACTGGGTATATGAAGAAGAATTTTCATTTGTAGAAGGTTTCTATTGGTCGCCCGATGGAAAGAAGCTGGCCTATTATCGTTTCGACGAATCGGCCGTGAAGGAATACGACATGCAGGTGTGGGGCACGGCGTTGTATCCGCGTGAATACAAGTTCAAATATCCGAAAGCCGGCGAAGTTAATTCTTCCGTGGAAGTATGGATCTATGACCTGGCCAGCCGCCAAAAAGTGAAGGCTGCTCTTCCGGAGGAAAAGGATTTTTACATTCCCCGCGTGAAATGGACAACCCATCCCAATGTTTTGTCCGTGTCGACGCTGAACCGTCTTCAAAATCATTTCCAGCTTTTTCACGCCGACGCCACTACCGGTGCGTGCACACGCGTTCTGAATGAAAAGAATGAAACGTATGTGGACTTGGAATTGCTCGACGACCTGATCTATCTGCAAAACGGCAAGCAATTCATTCGCGCCAGCGAGTCCAGCGGGTTCAAACATTTTTACCTGCATAACCTGGATGGATCGCTTGTGCAGCCCATCACCACGGGGCCCTATGAAATTTCCACCGTCGTGGGATGTGATGAAAAAACAAAGACGTTGTATTACACGGGCACGGAAGCTTCGCCGATGCAGCGCCAATTTTATTCTATTTCGTTCGATGGAAAAAAGAAAACAAAGCTTTCCGCAGCGGCCGGCACACACGTGATCAACATGAGTCCCGACTTTCAATTTTATCTCGACTATCACAACAGCACGACGCAGCCGAATGTGGTGAGCCTGTATCAAACGAAAAAGAACACGCTGGTGAAAGTCTTGGAGAAGAACGAGAACTTGTCAAAAACTGCCACAGAGTACAAACTGGCGCAAAAAGAATTCTTCACCTACAAGACCGTGGACGGCACAGAATTGAACGGTATGATGATGAAGCCCGAGCATTTCGATGCATCCAAAAAATATCCGGTCTTAATTTACCAATACAGCGGCCCGGGTTCACAGAACGTGAGCGATGCGTTTGCCGGCGGTCATTATTATTTCCACCAAATGCTAACACAAAAGGGCTACATCGTGGCTGTCATCGACACGCGGGGTACAGGTGGCCGGGGAGAGGCTTTCCGGAAAATTACTTACAAGCAACTCGGCAAGCTGGAACTGGAGGATCACATCGCCGGGGCAAAATTTCTCTCGGGTCTGAATTATGTCGACGGCAAACGCATCGGCATTTGGGGATGGAGCTATGGCGGCTACATGACCTCCCTGGCGATGACCAAAGGCGGCGACACTTTTGCGATGGGCATTGCCGTGGCGCCGGTGACCAACTGGCGTTTTTATGACACGATCTACACCGAGCGCTACCTCCAAACTCCGGCCCTCAACGCGGCCGGCTATGACGAAAACTCTCCCCTGACCTTCGCCGCAAATCTGCAGGGAAAATTCCTGCTGGTTCACGGCACGGGCGACGACAACGTGCACTTCCAAAACTCCGTCGCCTTCGAAAATGCGCTGGTCAATGCGGGCAAACAATTCCAGTCGTTCTACTACCCCGACAAGCACCATGGCATCCAGGGAGCAAAGACGCGCCTGCATTTGTATACCATGCTCGTCAGCTACGTTGTGGAACATCTCTAAGGACCGGCGGAAAACCGGGTTTTTACGGAGAGGGGAGGGGTACTGTGGGGAGGCAAAAAGGTTTGAAATCCTGTCGTAAATCGCAAATTCACTTTACCTTTGCAGTCCGAAAAACGGAAGCTAAGGAATGAGAGATGTTCGCGTAAGATTTGCCCCCAGCCCCACCGGCGCCCTCCATATTGGTGGAGTCAGGACGGCCCTGTACAATTATTTGCTGGCCCGCCAGAACAACGGCACCATGATTCTGCGCATCGAGGACACGGATCAAACCCGCTTTGTGCCCGGCGCCGAAGAATATATTTTGAAATCGCTGGCCTGGGTGGGCATCAAGATCGACGAAGGCATGGGCGTGGGTGGACCCCATGCGCCGTATCGCCAGTCGGAACGCAAACCCATGTACATGGAACACGCATTGCGCCTCATCCAGGAGGGCAATGCCTACTACGCTTTTGATACCGAACAAGAACTGGAAGCCATGCGCGAGCGCCTGAAGGCAGGCGGTGTGGACTTGCCCCAATACAACAGCATCACGCGCACACAAATGCGCAACTCGCTCACCTTGTCGGAAGACGAAGTGAAAGCGTTGTTGCAAGCCAACACGCCCTATGTGATCCGCCTCAAAGTGCCCCGCAAAGAAGAGGTGCGGCTCAACGACATGATCCGCGGATGGGTGATGGTGCACTCCTCGCAGATTGACGACAAAGTGTTGATGAAAAGCGACGGCATGCCCACCTATCACCTCGCCAACGTGGTGGACGATTACCTTATGAAAATTTCGCACGTGATCCGCGGAGAAGAATGGTTGCCTTCGGCGCCCCTCCACGTGTTGCTGTACAAATACCTGGGCTGGGAAAAAGAGATGCCTCAATTTGCTCACCTTCCCCTTCTGCTAAAGCCCACCGGCGATGGCAAGCTGAGCAAACGCGACGCCGACCAGATGGGCTTCCCCATTTTCCCGCTGGATTGGGTTGATCCCAACACCAACGAAAAAGCCTCCGGCTTCCGCGAGTCAGGCTACCTGCCCGATGCCCTGGTGAACTTCCTGGCCTTCCTGGGTTGGAACCCCGGCACCACGCAAGAACTGTTTTCGATGGACGAGCTCATCAAAGAATTTTCCGTGGAACGCATCGGAAAGGCAGGAGCGAAATTCGACATCCAGAAAGCGAAATGGTTCAACCAACAATACCTGCGTGCCAAACCCGACGAAGCGCTGACGGAATATCTCCTCGCTTCGCTCGCGAAAGAAAACATCGCCTGCACCAAGGAGAAAGCCCTCAAGATCGTTTCCATCATGAAGGAGCGCGTAACGTTCCCGAAAGATTTTTGGGAACAAGGCAAATTCCTGTTCCAGGCCCCGGCTACATTCGATGAATCCGTAGCGGCCAAGAAGTGGAACGATGAAGCGGTGAAGGTGCTGACAGCTTATAAAGAAGAGGTAACAAAGCTGGCGCAATTTGACGCCGCGATCGCCAAAGCCACTTTAGAACAAGTGGCGGCTAGCCTTGGCGTTGGCACGGGCAAGATCCTGCAGGCCTTGAGACTCTCCATTACAGGAGCCGGGGGCGGGCCTGACCTGATGATGATCATGGAGATCATTGGCAAGGAGGAAGTGGTGAAGCGGATCGGGTTTGCATTGGAACAATTGAAAGTGAAAAGCAGCGTATAAATATTAACCACCTTTGCAAAAGCTTCGGCGGGGCCCTCCTTCGCTGAAGCTTCGACGGGCCCTCCTTCGCTGAAGCTCCGGCGGGCCCTCCTTCGCTGAAGCTTCGGCGGGCAAGCAAGCAAGTACGACATAGGAAAGGCGCAGACGGGTTCTGCGCCTTTTTCGTTTTGCCTTGGAGATCATTTTTAGGGGAAATTGTTACCTTTGGTCTATGGCCAAGAAAGAAAAGAAACCCACTCCCAAAGCGAAGCCGCGCGTGCATAAAGAGCTGCAGGGCCTCGACATCACCATCGATCAGTTTGGTGAGATCAAGGCAAACATGAACATCGACAAGCTGAACGAGTTCCTCGACAAGAACGTGGACGACAAGAAGCTGGCCGAGCGCGATGATTATGATGAAATGAAGAAAGGGAAAAAGAAAAAGAAGTAGACCACCCCAATCCCGGCCCCCCGCGTCTCCACTTTTTTCATTTTCATCCTCCCCTTACCGGTTTCCCGGCCTTTGGAATAATCCGTTTTTTTCGAATGCAGTCGGTAACGAGGTGAGGGTATGTTCCGTTTTAGGAAGATAGTCTAGAAGCAGGTTTTAATTTTAATCTATCCCCCATGAAAAAATCACACGAAATTGATTACGAGATCAAAGGCGAGAGCATCCAGATCGTAGAAGTGGAGCTGGACCCCAACGAAACCGTTGTTGCCGAGGCGGGCGCCATGCTCTTTATGGAAGACGGCATCCAGTTCGAAGCCAAGATGGGCGACGGCTCCAATCCCAGCCAGGGGTTGTTCGACAAATTGCTTTCGGCGGGTTCGCGCGTGCTCACCGGCGAATCGCTTTTCATGACACACTTCACCAACCGCGGTGGCCGCAAAGCAAAGGTGGGCTTTTCGGCTCCCTATCCTGGCACGGTCATTCCTGTAGACCTTTCACAAAGTCCCAATAACGAACTCATCGTTCAGAAAGATGGCTTCCTCTGTGCTGCCTTTGGCACGAAATTGTCCATCACCTTCAACCGGAAGTTGGGCTCGGGTCTGGTAGGTGGCGAAGGCTTTATCTTGCAAAAACTTCAAGGCGACGGTAAAGTATTTGTTCACGCCGGCGGCACCGTGATCGAGCGAACACTCAACAATGAAACCCTGCGTGTAGACACTGGGTGTGTTGTGGCATTCGAATCGCAGATCGACTTCGACGTGCAAACTTCCGGCGGCCTTCGCTCGATGGTGTTTGGCGGCGAAGGCGTTTTCCTGGCCACGCTGCGGGGCACGGGTCGCGTGTGGCTGCAATCCATGCCCATCCGCAAGCTGGTGCAGGCGCTGGCGCCCTATGGCCGCAACCGGGGAAAAGAAGCCAGCTCGTTGCTGGGCGGATTATTTGAGGAATAGGCCTGCCCATGAACGCGGAGCAGGAGAAACTCATCGCTATTTTCAATTCGAAGATCACCCTCACCGGGGAAGAGGCAACCGCATTGCTGGACCGCTGGCATCACGCGTCCACGCTGAAGCGAAACGATTTCCTCATCAGCAAGGGCCAGGTGGAATCTAACCTGTTTTATGTGATCCGGGGCAGTATGCGTATTTACTACCCGCATCGCGACGACGAGATCTGTGTGGGCTTTGCGCACGAGGGAAATCTGATCTGTTCGTATCCTTCTTTTATCCGAAACCAACCCTCGGACTATTTTATCCAGGCCCTTGCTAAAACGGATGTGGTGGCCATCCGGCGACAGGATTTCTATGGGTTGTTCGATGCCTATCCACGCATAGAAAGGGCGTGGCGCTTGTTGGAGGAAGAAGCGTTGCTGGGCAAGATCGAAAGAGAAGTGGAGATGCTCACGTTCACACCCGAAGAGCGCTACCACCGGCTGCTGGAACGCAGCGGCCACATTTTTCAAACGATCCCCCGGAAATACATTGCGTCCTACCTGCGGATGACGCCGGAGACGTTGAGCCGCATACGGCCTTCGTGAGCGCAACGAACACACCGGGTTACACGTTCTTCTTGACGGCGATCAATTTTTACGACGTCTTGCCCCGGTAGTTTTGTCAAAAAAAATCACATGACAACAAACCAACTCCTCTCCACGCTACAATCCAACATCCACGCCCTCGTCGAAACGGTGGAAACCGAATTTATGCCGTTGCCCGATGCGGCCTTGAACACCAAAGAGGCTCCGGATCGCTGGAGCATATTGGAATGCCTGGAGCACCTGAATCGTTACAGCCGCTACTACAATACGGCCCTTGCCAAAGCCATTGCCCGAGCAAAGACGCAAAATCAGGCCCGCGATGAACAAGCACGATCCACCTGGCTGGGACAGAAGTTTATCGCGATGGTCCATCCCTCCAACGTGAAAAAGCAAAAGACCTTCAAATCCATGAATCCCGCACAAAGCGTATTGGACCGTTCGGTGGTGGACGAATGGATGCACCACCAGGAACAACGCCTGGAGCTTTTAAAAGAGGCCCGGTCGATCAACCTAAACCAAAGCCACGTGCCCATCGAATTCTTCAAATGGCTGCGGTTGAACGTGGGCGACACGTTTCAACTGCTCGTGGCACATGAGCAACGGCACCTGTTGCAGGCTTTGCGCGTGAAAGCGAGGGTAGAGCCCGTCTTTGCTCCGGCGTTGAAGGTTTGAGGATGTGAAGGCAGGTGTTAGCTTTGTGTCCGTTAAACAATCCCTATGCGACTAGGTCTTATCCGCGAAGGAAAAACTCCGCCCGACAAACGGGTTCCCTTCACTCCCCATCAGGTTGAAGAAATCGTACAACGGTTTGCCCACGTCACCGTGGTGGCGCAACAAAGTGAGTTTCGATGTTTTAAGGATAACGAATATGAAGCCCTGGGCATTGCCGCACAGCCTTCGGTGGCGGATTGCGATATCCTGATGGGTATTAAAGAAGTGCCCGTGGCACAGCTCCTCGAAGGCAAGACCTACCTTTTCTTTTCGCACACCATCAAAAAGCAACCCTATAACCGGAAGCTGCTGCAGGAAGTGCTGAAGAAAAAGATCAGGCTGATCGACTATGAAGCTTTGAAAGACAAACAAGGCAACCGCCTGGTGGCCTTCGGACGCTACGCCGGCATTGTCGGCGCGTTCAACGGGTTGTGGACCTATGGCAAGCGATATGGTGGCTACACCTTGCGCCGGGCCTTCGAATGTTTTGATGTGAACGACCTGAAGCTGGAGTTGCGCAAAGTAAAACTCCCCGCCGTGAAGATCATTTTAACCGGCGCGGGCCGCGTGGGCAAGGGTGCTATGGAGACACTGGACACCGCCGGCATCCGCAAAGTGTCGCCCCAGGATTTTTTAACACGCACGTTCGACGAGCCGGTCTATGTTCAACTGGCCAGCGCCGACTATCACACACGCAAAGACGGCGGACATTTTAACCGCGAAGAGTTTCATGAATACCCCGAACGTTACACCTCGCACTTCAAAGACTTCACAGCCGTGACCGACATCCTGATGGCCGGTGCCTTTTGGAATCCGAAGGCCCCTGTGCTGTTCACCCGCGAAGAAATGATGTCGCCCGATTTCAAGATCAAGATCATCGCCGACATCACGTGCGACATTGGAGGATCTGTCCCCAGCACCAAACAAGCGAGCTCCATCGCTGACCCCATCTACGATTTCGATCCGCGCACCGATGCCGTGAAGCCTCCGCTGAGCAACTCCGGGTTTGTTACCGTGATGGCTGTCGATAATTTACCCTGTGAATTGCCGCGCAGTGCCTCCGAAGAATTTGGGCGCGATCTGATCGACCGCATTCTCAAGCCGCTGTTGCTGGACGATCCCGAAGGCATTATCGAGCGTGGCACCATTGCCCGCGACGGAGCGCTGACGGAGACTTTTCAATACCTGAGCGATTACGTGAAGGGAAATTAGAAGGTGAAGCCGTGACGGCGGGGGAAAACTAATTTTAAGCCGCGTTTATTTTTTCCGGCAATGTCCAGGAACAGGTAAGACTCGCGCAGATTTCCCTGCATATCCCAATAATAATAGCGACCGATTTTTCCCTGGTTATACGACTGGCTGGTGACCGACCCGATCCAATACGATTCGCTGACGGGCAGGCTGGCGGGTGTGATCATGGAGGGAACGGTGGGTTTATAGACCACCCTGTCTCTGTCGCCGGTCAGGCCGGGAATAAACCATTTTCCGGAAATCTTGGTTTTTGTGCTGTTGTCCGTGGGCATGGGTACGCGCATGGGCCTCGGGGCATAGCTCGGTCTAAATTGGGCCATGGCCGTGGAGGTAATCAGCACGGTGAAGAAAAGCACGGTAGGTAAAGCGATGCGTAACTTCATTTGATGAGGAAGATACTATTTTTTCGGATCATTCCGTTACCTGACCACAGATATTCACGTTCAAAAAAAGAATTATGGAACACAAAACTCCCTCGCTCGGTGAAGAAATAGCCAACGCCATAACGCACGGTGTGGGTGCCTTGCTGGCCATTGCCGGACTGGTGTTGCTGGTGGTGTTTTCGTCGCTCTATGGAACGGCGTGGCACATTACAGGCTTCACGGTGTTTGGAACGATGTTGGTGATCCTGTATGTAATGTCCACCCTGTATCACAGTTTGCCGTCGCCCCGTGTGAAACGGCTGTTCCGGAAATTTGATCACATGGCCATCTTCCTGCTCATTGCCGGCACGTACACGCCCTTTTGTCTCACCGTGCTGAACGGCTGGTTGGGTTGGACGATCTTTGGATTGGTGTGGGCATGCGCCATCGGTGGCGTCGTGTTGAAAGCCTTTCACACAGGCAAAGCCGAATGGATCTCGACGTTGCTGTATGTGACGATGGGATGGGCGGTCGTATTCTTTATTAAACCGGTGTACGACCACATGACGACGCAAGGATTTCTTTTTTTGGTTTTGGGTGGAGCTTCCTACACCGCCGGTGTTTTCTTTTTCATAAAAGATAAAATGAAATATGCCCACAGCATCTGGCACCTGTTTGTGTTGGGTGGCAGCGTCTTTCATTTTTTCTCGGTGATGAGTTTGTTGTAACGCAAATGCCTATTTTATTCTATCCTCCAATTTATGTTAAACCCCGTATCGCGCGTTCGTTCTGAAACTAGAAAGCGATACCTTTGAACATGCTTCTATACAACGTAACGGTCGGCATCGATAAGGAAATTCAGGAAGAATGGCTCGCCTGGATGAGAGAAAACCACATTCCCCGGGTGATGGCGACGGGGATGTTTGTGGACTGGAAAATCTATAAAGTTCTGCACGACCAGGACGACGGCGGTGTTTCGTACAGCGTTCAATATTTTGCAAACACCATCAATCACGTGACCACCTATCTCGAAAAATATGCCCCCAAGCTCGTAGAAGAGCACCGCACACGTTTCCATAACCGGCATGTGGCGTTCATGACCTTGCTGGAAGAGGTATGAAAATCCCCCAATAGAAAAATAATATTTGGTTGCCTTCACAATAAAAAATATTTATTTTCGTCTCTCTCCATAAGAGAAGTATAAAATGAAAGTAAGGCTCACCACATTATCGCTTAGCATCCTGTTCTTATGGGGCAGTCTGGTAGCGTATGGCGAGAGCGTTGGCGACACCCACCCTGTGCAGGTAAAGGCCTCCAAGGAATGCGTGTCGAGCACGCTCATCTCGCTTGATGATGCAGACGAGGTGAAGCCCATGCATTTTCAGGATGCAGTTCCTTTCAACGCGCTACTTCTGGTGCCCACGTGCGGGCAGATCATAAACAACAACTTCCGTTCATCGCTGTATAAGCCCATCCGGGCCTATATCGTATTCAGGGCCTTGCGGAATTAGACCGCCAGGATGTCTCGCCCCATAACAGTTTTGTAAAAGCTGTGTTCCCGCAAGATCGTCTTGCACACTTTTTTTCTATTTATCAACCTTTTTAATTTCTCTAGGCCATGAAAGACACCAGAGTGATAAACCCTTCTGATATTCGTCTGTTTTATTTTGGATCGAAAGACGTGCTCTCCAACACAGAAGAAAAGGAAGCGCGGAGGAACAAGCTTCTGCGCGCCATGATCCTCAGCAACTGCGAACACATTCCCATTAGCCTATATATGCGACTGCCCAACGGCGACACCCTCGAAACAGAAAGCGACGTGATCGACTACGCCGACGACTTCGTGATCTTGAAAGGAGGCATCAGCATTCCGGTGTGGACGATATTCGACGTGGATGCCTAGCACCACAAACAAAGAGGCCGGAACGATCCGGCCTCTTTGCTTTTATAACGTTTGCAAGGGCTTACGCCTTTAGCAATTTTTCGATCTGCTCTTTTTCCAACGCGCAGTTGATCCACTCCTGGCCGAGTGTTGAGCCATATTTTTTGTAGAACACAATGGCGGGCTCGTTCCAATCGAGCACCTGCCACACCATGCCCGAGCAATTTTCCTGCAGGGTCACTTCCAGCGTCTTGTCAAATAAAAGTTTGCCGATGCCTTTTCCGCGTTCCGATTCGGTCACGATGATGTCTTCCAGGTAGAGGCGGCGGCCTTTCCAGGTGGAGTAGCGGTAGTAGTAGAGCGCCAGGCCCACGATGCCGTTCTCGTTTTCGGCTACATAGAATCCGTAGATGGGGTTGGGGCCAAAGCCGTCCTTCTCCATCATTTCGACGGTGTTGATCACTTCGTCGGGTGCGCGCTCGAAGGTGGCGAGCTCCTGGATCAGTTCAAGGACGCGGGGAAGATCTGATTTTATTCCTTTGCGGAGGGTGGTGTTGTTCATGTGATAAAAATAGAAAAGTATGGTTGATACAAACGGTCACGTGAAAGACTTTTCACAGCCTTTCCATGCCCCGTCGCGGTTATATTTATTTTTTCTCCACGACGGTGACCTTCATCGGAATTTTGCGGAGTGGTTTCTCGAGGTCGTATACTTTTTCGTGGGCGATCTTGTCGATGACATCAAAGCCTTCCACCACTTCGCCGAAGACGGTATATTTTTGATCGAGGGTCATATAGCCGCCCACGTTTTCGTAGACCTTTCTTTGTTCGGGAGTGTGCGTGATCCCCAACGTTTTTTCCTCTACCGTAATGTCTTCGGGATAGTAAGTAGTGCCGTGAATAATAAAGAACTCAGCGGCAGACGACTCCAGGTTGGGATTGTTCTCGTCCTGGCGGGCCATGGACAGGGCTCCTTTCTTATGATAATGCTCCGGTCTGAATTCAGCAGGCACGCGGTATTTTAGTTTCTTGTTCAGATCGCCGCCCTGGATCATGAAGCCGCTGGCAATGCGATAGAAATCGGCGTTTTCATATTGGCCGTCTTTGATGAGCTTGATGAAGTTGGCGCGATGAAGCGGGGTGTCTTCATACAATTTCAGCCGCATGGTGCCAAAAGAGGTTTCGATGATCACTTCGTTCTCGGGATTTTCCTGGCCGTATTTGGTGAGGACGTCGCGGACGTTTTCTGGGGTGATGAGGATGGTTTCTTTTTTGGTGCAGGAGGCGAGGAGGAGAATGAGCAGTGCGGCGGTGATTTTTTTCATGCGCAAGGGATTAATGGTCAAGAAAGGCTAAAATTAATTTTAATCCGGTTATTTTGGAGCACATTTTAAATTAAAAACGATGTGTAGAATAATTGCTTTACTGCTTTTAAGCGGGATGTCATGGGCCGCAACTGCGCAGAATTATTCACCTAAAACGGTTGGGAACAAATGGACTTTCAGAATGCAGGAACACTCTTTTGTGGACGAGGTTATCAAAGGAACGTTGAAACACAAAGGAAAGGAATATAGCAGAACGGTACGAAAGTATTCATGGGGTTCAACAGACACCATTTTCAGCAGGGTCGATCATAAGGGAACGAGCTATTATCTTGACGTAAAATCACGACAGGAAACTATGGATATTCCTGGTGAGTTAAAAGTCGGTCTGGCCTGGATCAGTTCCGACGGAGCTTGGAAGTATATGATCAAGAGCTTGTCAGAAACATTGTCCACGCCCGGTAATAAATTTGAGAATTGCCTTGTGATCAAAGCGGAACAGGTTACCGGTAGGGACAAAGAAAAACTTCAGACCTACTATATCTATTACGTAAAAGATATTGGATATGTCGGCAGCAAAGTTGAGCAAGGACTGATGGCATACTTGGAAAAATGGGAATTGAAATAGGTTGCCTCGGGCAAGAAGAATCACTCGCTACTCTTCAACGAATGGTGAACCAATAAACCCCACGCACCCCAAAAAACCGTGTCCTCGTTGCTTCGGCGCCCTGCGTTCCAAGCCCGTGATTATAAAAGAGCGAGGCTTCAATTGCCCGTCTGTCCTTCAATGCGTGACTGAAGCCTAGCGACAGATTGATCGCTCCGGAATAAATGCTCGTTTTTTTTACGGTTGCGTTAGAAATAATCGATGTTGGATTTGCGGTTTGGTTATCGAACCGGTAAGTATACTCCAGGTCTTCGTTCAGGTAGATGGTCGAAGAATACCCGATGCCCGCAAGCCAATGGTTGGACAACGAAAGCGGGTATCGGAATTTCAGATTTAGGGGGATCTCGAGCATGCGGTAGTCGATCTCAACGCGTTGCAGGTCGCCAAAATGGGTGTCTACTCCGGGTAAGGAAGCGTTCGCCAATAATTGTTCATCATGGATAGCATAGTAACGCGCGCTGTACTTCGCTCCCGTTTCCACGGCTAGAGACGGCGAAAAAATCAAGTCCGCCAGAATGCCGCCACTGAAATTTGCATGACCGTCGCCCAAAGAATATAGACCATTTGAAAATTCAAAAGAGGGGCCCAGTTTTAGTCCAACACCCCGGCTATAGTGCTTCTCCAGGTTGTAGACGGTTTTTGCAGAAAGTGATCTTTCAACGGTTGAGCGCAATTCCCTATGTTCACGAACAACGCGAAAACTCTTGTCTTCCATTTTATGCGGCACCACGCGTGTCGGGGCGGCGTCGTTCATCGTTTCATACTCCGGTGTCGAATCGCTACTGGCAGCAAAAGCTGCTCCTTCGTGTTGCAAAAGGTTATAGGCCATTAATTTTCGATTGGCCTCTTCGAGTATCGCGATTCGCCGGATCAGGGATGCAGCCAACAAAGATCCTGGCTGCCTGCTCTCGATGATCCGGACAGTATCAGGCTTCCGCATTTGCAATTGATGTACTTCTACACGCAATTTCTCGATCTCCCGGGTCTGCGCGGTCAGGGTTTTAACGGCTTCTTCCCGTTCGCGTCTTGTCAACCCTTGTTGTCCAAGAGTGATCATCGCGAAAATCAATAACCCCGTGCCGATCAGCAATTCGACGCGGTAGCGTGAATACCATGACGCCGTGGACATTGCCGCAATCTGGTGATGAAATCCGGTCAGCGCACCGGGGTCACCGGGATGCTCATATTCGCGCAATTTTTTTCTTAGGGCACTATCAAACTTACTGTCATCCATGCTGGCTGTACTTTAACTTTTCTTCCTGGTCCGTCATCAGCATTTTCTTAAGTTTATTTCTGGCAATCGCCAGATTCGATTTCGACGTGCCTACGGTGATGTTGAGCTTGGTTGGCGATCTCTTCATGTTGATATCCTTCGATAACAAAAAGATTGAACACCATACGATAGGAGGGCGGAAGCCTTTGGATCGAAGAAATGATCTCTTGAGCCGAAAGATTGTCCAGGGCGGTTTCGGATAGCGATTCATTTTGAACATGCGAAATATCCAGGCTGTAATAGTGTTTCTCGTTTCTCCTGAAATAATCGATGGCTGAGTTGATCATGATCTTCCTCAACCATCCGTTGAACGACAATCCTTTGGAATACAAATTGAGCTTAGAGAAAATTTTGATAAACCCATCATTCAAGATCTCGATGGCCTCTTCGCTTGTCCTGGCGTAGCGCAGGCAAATGCCCATGGCGTAGGCGTAAAATTCTCTGTAGAGCCGGTCTTGGCTCATGCGATCCCCACTTCGACAAGAATCCAACAGTTTATATAGTTCGGTCTCTTTGATCGGCGGAGTTTTAGGTGTGACCGTCAAATAGTAACACGCAATTTTTTGCCAGAGGGTTGGTTGCGTCTTGTTAAGAAATTGAAATAAACCGCGTGAACCAACCTATTCTCTTTTTCTCCCGTGATGTTAGTGTTTCTTTATCCACCATCAATTTACCTGCTTTATGAAAAATATGATCCTGTATTCATTTCTTTTGATTGCGCTAATGTGTTGCGACAAAGACGAAGATCCTGTACCAGAAAATCCTGCGGACACGCCATACGATGTTAAGATCGACCCCACCGATTTTGAAAGCACCGGCATCGTCGGGAACGAGTTCTTTCCACTCATTTCGGGAAAAACCTATGTGTATGAAGGCAAGAGCGACGAGGGTGGCGACACCCGCATCCTGGTAGCGTATACCAGCAATATCAAAATGATCCAGGGCGTTACTTGCGTGGAGGTGCATGACCAAGCCTATGAGAATGGTAGTTTGATCGAAGACACGTACGATTGGTATGCTCAGGATAAGCAAGGCAATGTGTGGTACTTTGGCGAAGCAACCCAAACTTTGGAGAACGGTCAGGTGACGGGTACAAAGGGATCGTGGGAAGCGGGCGTCAACGGGGCCTTGCCGGGGATTATTATGTTGGCAAATCCCCTTGTCAGCATGTGGTACAGACAGGAGTACTTTAAAGGTGAGGCCGAAGACGTTGCCCAGGTACTCGGTACTTCGGCGTCTGTCAGTGTGCCCTATGCCTTATTTGAAAACTGCTTGCAAACGGCTGAATGGAGCTTGTTGGAGACGGGAATAGTAGGTCAAAAATACTACGCCTCAGGTGTTGGGGTTGTGAAGTCGATCGGGGTGAAAGGCGAGTCGGGCTATGAGGATTTGAAGGAGATCCAATGATAGTTCCCGTGTCAGAAAAGGCAACGGAAAATGAGCGATAGAAGACCGATTGCCTAGAAGAAAGCTTCCCCTCGAATCGAACGAGGGTGTGCAGCGGCTGACCTTGTTGCTGCAGATTGATTTTTTACGAGCGACAACAGCATACATGAACAAGCTTGTCACTTTTGATTAGTGTGTGAGCAAGGAAGCAACATTCATCGCAGAGAATTTTATAAAGGGAAAACCTGGCGACGGAGTTTTCCTTATGAGTACCCAGGGCGGGACTTGAACCCGCACGACCTTTTAGGGTCACAGGATTTTAAGTCCTGCGTGTCTACCAATTTCACCACCCGGGCAGGTTTTGCTTGTGGGCATTTCTTCTGACAACGTGGGAGATCTTTTTACAAACCTCCTGAAAAAATAATCCCCTTTCCATCTGGAAAGGGGCTATTCTTTTGAGCGGGAAACGAGACTCGAACTCGCGACCCCGACCTTGGCAAGGTCGTGCTCTACCAACTGAGCTACTCCCGCAAAATCTTGGTTGTGTGTGGGTGTGATCGATTTGGGAGTGCAAATTTAATTCCGATTCCTAAATTTCCAAATTCACATTAAAAATCTTCGTTTTTTAATGAATTTAAGCAAAAAATAGGTGCTTCGGCTCACTGCCAAAGATCACGGTTTCAGGGCGATACACGAGATCTCCACATTCACATCCTTGGGCAGGCGGCTAACCTCCACCGTTTCGCGGGCGGGCGGGTTTTGGGTGAAATATTTTCCATAGACCTCGTTCACTTTGGGGAAATCGCCCATATTCTTTAAAAAGATCGACGTTTTCACCACGGCGCTAAAGTCCAGCCCGGCGGCTTTCAGGATCGCGGCGAGGTTGGCCATCACCTGGGTGGTCTCTTCTTCGATAGTGCCTTTCACGATCTCGCCCGCCTTCATGGGGATCTGTCCACTGATGAAAAGCATGTTGCCGGCCTGGATGGCCTGGCTGTAGGGACCGATGGGTTCGGGCGCTTCCGCGGAATAAACAACAGTTTTTGCCATGTTTGTGAAGTTTAAAAATTAATTTAGCAGTCGCCAAAAATAAACAATCGTTCAACGGATTTAGCTTCGCGCATGAATATTTTAGTTATCGGTGAGCCCGTCAACCTGCAGGAATGTCACCATAAATTTGGTGACAAGCACATTTACTCCCGGGTAGACGAGCACCGCGACGCAGAAAAATTTTTGAGGAACAGCGACCTGGTCTTTGACTTCATCATCGAAGAAGAAGTGCACCAGTTCGAGATCTACAATGAATACGCCGCCACAGCGTTTATCAATACATGTAAAGTAAGTCTGGGCGAGTTGGTGCACCTCACCGACCACGCGCTGCAGAGCACGATCTTTGGCTTCAATGGCCTGCCCACATTTCTTTCGCGCGAGGTCATGGAAGTGAGCTTGTGGAAACCTGAGGACGAGCCCCGTCTCCGGAAAATTTGTGGCGACCTCAAAACAGATTTCCTGCTGGTCGACGATCGCGTGGGATTGGTCACGCCACGCGTGGTGTGCATGATCATCAACGAAGCCTACTACACCGTGCAAGACGGCACCGCTACCCGCAAGGACATCGACCTGGCCATGAAGCTGGGCACAAACTATCCCTACGGACCCTTCGAGTGGTGCCAGCGCATTGGTGTGAAGCATGTTTACGAGCTCATCGAGGCGCTGTATGACGACACCAAAGACGAACGCTATAAGATCTGCCCGTTGCTGAAGAAAGAGTATTTGAAAAGCTAGCGCTTGCCCGGCGTATTAAGTTATTGTTAATGCAGGAGGGCCTGTGAATTTTAAAGGTATTTTTAGCGCACATTAAAGAAGTTGGAACCCGTCCCACACACCGAGTCGAACCTGAACGCGAATCACAACGCATGGAATAACGTCCGCATCGTGCTGGCTATTGCCGGGGCCTTCGTGTTGTTCTTGTTCGCCCTCGACCTGATGACGTCGTCGCTGCAACACATGGGGAAAAATGTGGCAGAGACCATCTTGCTGGCCACGTCAAATCCGTTTACGGGACTGTTCATCGGGTTGCTCATCACGGCCATGTTGCAAAGCAGCTCCACCACTACTTCATTGGTCGTAGCGTTGGTCGCATCGGGATCCATTACCCTGCAGAGTGCCATCCCCATCATCATGGGCGCCAACATCGGCACCACGATCACCAGCACCATCGTGTCGCTGAGTTTTATCAACAAGAAAAAAGAATTTCGCCGCGCCGTAGCCGCCGGCACGTATCACGACTTCTTTAATATCCTTACGGCCACGGTGCTCTTCCCGCTGGAATATTACTACGGATTTCTATCGTCGCTTTCGGCATGGATCACCAGTTTCTTTTTCAGTCCCGTGGCGGCACCCGTACAAAACAAGATCTCGCATTTTTGGGTGGGCTTCAGTCCCGTCATTGAATTTTTGATCCAGGAAATGCCGAGCCCATTTTTCCTGGCATTCATTGCGCTGGTCCTCTTGTTTTCGTCCATCCTGATCTTTCGCAGGCTGATCTCCAATTTGCTGAAGGCGAAGTCGCCGGAGCAGTTTGGCCGCTTCTTTCCAAAGAATCAGTTCAAGTCCTTTTTATGGGGATTGCTGACGACGGCGGCCATTCGTTCCAGCACGATCACCACGTCGGTGGTGGTGCCCATTGTGGCCAAGAAGATCGCCAATCTCAAACAGGCCGGGCCCTTTATCATGGGTGCCAACGTGGGCACTACCATCACCGCGTTTATCGCGGCCACGTTGAACGCCAACACTGCGCCGGCCATCAGCATCGCCATCGCGCACTTCCTTTTTAATTTTATCGGTGTGTTGTTGTTCTTCCCCGTGCCGGTGATGCGGCGGTTGCCGATGGCCCTGGCGGAGGGGTTGGGAAAGCTTGCGCTGAAATACCGGCTGGTCGGTTTCGTCTATATCCTGGTCACGTTCTTCTTCCTTCCCTTCACCCTCATTTATTTCAACCGCGACTCCATCAAGACCCTGGACCTGGGCTATGCCGAGACCACCGCTGCCGGCGAGACCGTGCCGTACCGCGTAGTGATCCGCATCAACGTGCGTACACAAACCGGGGAGTGGACAAAATATAACAACGACGAACCCGGCACCGAACCCGCCTTTATTTATCCGATGACGGTGAAGAACAACACCCTGCTGGTGGGCAAGCAAATGTTCCGTTTCAGCCGGCCGGGTTTCTGTTGGGACGGCGAAGATGAAAAGGGCAAGTTCAAAACCTGCATCGTGCAGGTGATGCCGAAAATGGAAATGGCCGGACAGTCGTTCGACTCGGTGTTTGTCGCGCAGGTCAACTATGCAAACGCGACCGACTCCATCGCGCACCGCTATTACATGAATGCCACCTACAATATCCTGTTGCAACACGAGATCCTGGCCCCCGGAAAAGCCCCGCTCGTGGCTGAAAAGCTCACCCGGTTTGGGATGGAGTGATCTTCTCTTTATATTGCATGATCACATTTACAGAACCGTGCTGAAAGATTCAATACTGAAATTTCTGAAACTGGATACCCTCGTCGAACACCTTACTGGCTTCGTGGAGACCCGCATCGAGTTGATGAAACTGGAGATCAAGGAGGAGGTGGCCAAGGCCGTGGCACGTGTGTTGATCCTGGGGCTTTTGATGGCCGTGTTCACTTTGTTTATTATGCTGATGAGCATGGCCGTGGCCTTTAAGATCGGCGAATCCCTTGGTGCATTCGGAGGCTTTGCCATCGTGGCGGGCTTCTATTTGCTGGTGGGCGTTTTGCTTGTGTTGATGCGGGATGGCATCCGCGAAGCGCTGGAAAAACAGCTTAGTGAAATCATGAAGAAAAAGAAAAAGTAGCGCGTATGGAGTTGCTGGAATCGAATGACCCGAAACTGGAGTTGCTAAAAAAATCTGCCAAACACCGGCAGGACCTGGAGGATGAAGTACGGTTGATCTCCGCCAAAACGGAAAGGATCATCACCAACGCCCTCATCATCGGCGGAACGCTGGCAGCCGCCTATGTGCTGGTGCGTCAATTCTCGGGGCCTTCCAAAAAACGCAAAGTAAAAACACAAAAATTGAAAGTGGTGCAAGCCGCTCCCGCAGACGCAGCCGAAATGGAAGAGGAGGAATCTTTTGCTCCCGGCATTGTGTCGCAAGTAGGGCAGGCCATCGCCAGCCAGGCCACCGTATTCCTGCTGGGCCTGGCCAAGGAAAAACTCTCGGAGTTTCTCCAGGGTCAATTCGACAAGAAAGAAGAACAAAGCAATGAGCGTCCTTAAAACCCTGCGCGACCGCCATGCGCTGGGAAAGAAATCCATCGCCGTATTAGTCGACCCCGACAAAGCGGAAGACCCCGCACGACTGCTGCAACTGGTGAACCTGGCCAGCGAAAACTGCATCGACTTTTTCTTTGTGGGCGGAAGCCTCGTCACCACGTCGAACCTGGCGGAGGTCGTGAAGGTGATCAAAGAAAATGTGACCATCCCCGTGGTGCTCTTCCCGGGCAACTCCATGCAAGTGGAGCCCACAGCCGATGCGTTGTTATTTCTCTCCCTCATCTCGGGCCGCAATCCCGAACTGCTGATCGGTCAACACGTGGTGGCTGCCCCCATCATTCGCAATACGAAACTGGAAGTTATTCCCACGGGATACGTGCTCATCAATTCGGGTCGCATCACATCGGTGGCCTACATCAGCAACACAACACCCATCCCCGACGATAAATATTCGCTGGCGGCTTGCACAGCACTGGCCGGCGAAATGCTGGGTCTTCAATCCATTTACCTCGACGCCGGAAGTGGTGCGGAAAAGGAGATCAGCGCCAAGATGATCGCCACCGTGCGCAAGTCGGTGAGCGTACCCCTAATTGTGGGGGGTGGCATCAACACCAGTCAAAAAGCATTCAACGCATTGGAGGCCGGGGCCGACATGATCGTCATTGGCAATGCGCTTGAGAAAAATCCCAATCTGCTTATGGAGATTTCCGACAAGGTGTATGAATGGAATCAAAGCATTGAAGCCGGTAAGTAGAACGATCGGCCTTCTATAAAATAAGAGAGGCTTCCTTGTGGAAGCCTCTTTTTATTTGGAGATAATAGGATCAGAACAATTTTTCTTCCGGGGGTTTGATGTTGCTCAACCGGAGATAGACGGTGGTTTGTCCACGGTGGTGGGTTTGGTGTTCGAAGGTTTTTGCCAAGGCCACCTGGCGGGTCATGTCCATGTTGAAGACTTTGCACGTTTCGGCACCCTTCGTGTCGTTCATGCCTTTGGCGATGTCGATCACGTAATCATAGCTATCCATCACGGCGGTAGTCAGTTCGGCTTTGGTTTTGTATTTGTCGGATTGCTCCATCGAGCCAAAAGGCACGGGAGTTTGTTTGCCCGCAGCGGCCGAGGATAGCCCGTAGTTCGCTTCGGCGAGGTGAAGCATTTGCTGGCGGAAGCTGCGCATCTCCCCCGTAGGCTTGAAGTTGATGGAGGCGTCGGTGGAAGCATCCAGATAAGATTTTGTGTAGGCTTTGGCGCGTTCCCAGTCGGCTACATTTTGCGCCATCTGTTCCATGGCGACGCGCTTATTTTCGGCGCGTTTAAAAGAGACGAGCACACTGGCCGTCACCAGCAAAGCAACAACCGTGAGTACGATTTTGGTGGTTTTCATAACTATTGGGTTTTTTTGGGTAGGGCGATAAAGATAGAGCTTTTGGTAGATATAAACAGAAGCCCTTTATCAGAATGTTCTTGGTTAACAGACCCACGCGGACGTACTTTGGATGAATAGTATTTGACCTATGAAAAATCTTGCAGTATGTTTATCCCTGATCGCCGTGATCTTTTACGGATGTTCTCCCGCTGAAAAGCCGACCGAAGTTATGATGATACAAGACCCGCATACTTTTGCCGCTCCCGGCACAGCCACCGTGACGCACCTGAAATGGAAAGCCACCGTCGATTTCGACACCAAGACCATCAGGGCCACCGCCACCTGGCAGATCAAAGCCCAACCCGATGCCGATGTCATCATCTTTGACACCAAAGGCTTGACCATCGACAGTGTGACCTTGGACGACGGCAGACCGGCCAATTTCAAATCCGGCAACCCGGATAGTTTGTTGGGGAGGCCGCTGGCCGTGCTGATACCCTCAGGCGTGAAGGCGGTCAATATCACCTATCAAACAGCGCCCGGCGCAGAGGCATTGCAATGGCTTTCGCCGGCACAAACTGCGGGCAAACGCGAGCCTTTTCTGTTCACACAATCGGAAGCCATTTTGGCCCGGAGTTGGGTGCCTTGCCAGGACTCGCCCAGCGTCCGGTTCACTTACGAAGCCGACGTCACTGTGCCGAAGCAACTTTTGGCGCTCATGAGCGCTTCCAATCCACAACAAAAGAACGCGACCGGCACCTATCATTTTGAGATGAAGCAACCCATACCGTCATACCTGTTGGCGTTGGCGGTTGGGGATATAGCCTTTAAACCGGTCAGTGCCCGCAGCGGTGTTTATGCTGAGCCTTCGGTGGTGGATACCGCCGCGTGGGAACTGGTAGATATGGAGAAGATGATTGCAGGAGCAGAGGAATTATACGGCGCCTATCCGTGGGAGCGCTATGATGTGATCGTGCTGCCGCCGAGCTTCCCGTTTGGTGGCATGGAAAATCCCCGGCTCACGTTTGCAACGCCCACCATACTGGCCGGCGACCGCTCCCTTACGTCACTCATTGCGCACGAACTGGCGCACAGCTGGTCGGGCAACCTGGTGACCAATGCCACCTGGAACGACTTCTGGCTCAACGAAGGCTTCACCGTCTATTTCGAGCATCGCATCATGGAGAAATTGTACGGCAAGGATTACTCCGAAATGCTGGCCATGCTCTCGCTCCAGGAACTGAAGGAGACCATCGCTTCGCTGAAAGCCGAGAACCTCTATGGCGACACCAAACTGAAGCTGGACCTCGAGGGGCGCAACCCCGACGACGGCATGACGGACATCGCCTATAACAAAGGCTATTTCTTTTTGCGTTCGATCGAAGAACAATACGGCCGCGACAAGTTCGACGCCTTCCTGAAAGATTATTTCGCCGCGAACGCGTTTCATGGTGTGGATACGGATGGTTTTATACGATACATCAAAACATATTACAAGGACAAATTCTCCATCGCGCTGGACGAGGCAAATTTCAAGGCCTGGATCTTTACGGAAGGCTTGCCGCAAAATTGCCCCGTGCCGGTATCCGACCGTTTCGCGAAAGTGGATGCGTTCCTGGCCCAATGGAAGGCCACCGGAAAAACCGACGATGCGGTGGCCAAATCCTGGAGCACCCACGAATGGCTTCACTTCATCAAAAATCTCCCCGACACGTTGTCACCGGCTCAACTGAAAGCCCTTGATACGTTCGGCCACTTCACCGCCTCGGGCAATTCCGAAATTCTCACCGCCTGGCTGATCAAGACCATACGGTTTGGCTACACGCCAGCAGATGCAAAACTGGAAGACTTTTTGATCCACAATGGCCGCCGCAAATTCCTGAGCCCGCTGTATAATGAATTGGCGAAGACACCTGAGGGAATAAAAAAAGCGCGGGCCATCTATCAGAAGGCGAGACCGAACTATCACTTCGTGGCGACAAACACCTTCGATAAATTGCTGAAGTAGAAACCTATTCAGGCATAAATCCCTCAAACTTTAACCGCTTCCACTATGTCTATCATCAAAAAATTCAAATCGACCCTGGGCCTTTTGCAAACGCTCGACCTGGAAAAGATCGGGAGACTCTCGCAAAAAGTAGACCTCAACAAAATGGTGGGGTTGGTGAGCAGTATGAAAGAAGAAGATCTGCAGAAGCTGATCAAATTCATGGAGGGCGGCAAAAAGAAACACGAATTCCCGGAGATTGATGGCGACTTCTACGATCTGCACGATCTCTTAAAACCAGACGAGCAAGCCATCATCATGCAGGTGCGCGAGTTCATGCAGAAAGAAGTGCGGCCCATCGTGAATTCGTATTGGTTGAAAGATGAGTTCCCACACCAGATCATTCCGCAGTTGGCCAAGCTCAACATTTGCGGGCTCACCTATCAAGGCTATGGTTGCCCCGGAAGATCGTCGCTACTGGAAGGCTTTCTGGCCATGGAGATGGCGCGGGTGGATTGTTCGGTGTCCACTTTCTTTGGCGTGCAAAGCGGGTTGGCGATGGGTTCCATATACTATTGTGGATCGGAAGAGCAGAAACAAAAATGGTTGCCCCCCATGCAACGCATGGAACTCATCGGCGCATTTGGTCTCACTGAACCGGAAGTGGGCAGCGGCGCCGCCGGCGGACTCACGTGCACCTGTAAACGGAACGGTGATAAGTGGATCATCAACGGACAGAAAAAATGGATCGGCAACGCCACGTTTGCCGACATCATTATTATCTGGGCGCGCGACCTGGACGATGGCAACGTGAAAGGCTTCATCGTAGAAAAAGACTCGCCGGGTTTTAAAGCGGAGAAGATCAAGGGGAAGATGGCGTTGCGGATCGTGCAAAATGCGCTGATCACACTGACCAACTGCGAAGTGCCCGAATATAACCGCCTGCAAGAGGGACACGGCTTCAAGGACACCGCCAAAGTGTTGCGCATGACCCGTGCCGGTGTGGCGTGGCAAGCCGTGGGCTGTGGCCGCGGGGCCTATGAGAGCGCGCTGCGCTACACCAACGAACGCAAACAATTTGGCCGGACCATCAGCAGCTTCCAGATGGTGCAGGATCTTTTGGTGATGATGCTGAGCAACCTCACGGCCATGCAAACCATGGTATGCCGCCTTTCGCAGTTGCAGGACAGTGGCAGGCTCACAGACGAGCATGCGTCGCTCGCAAAAGTATTTTGCACGCTACGCACCCGCGACATCGTGAGCCACGCCCGTGAATTGTTTGGAGGCAACGGTATTTTGATTGAAAATGACATTGCCCGTTTTGTGGCCGACGCGGAGGCGATCTATTCCTATGAAGGAACAAAAGAGATCAACACCCTCATCGTAGGCCGGGCCATCACCGGACAAAGTGCCTTTGTATAAAATTTTATAAACGCTATTGCATCACGGGGCGGTGAACGCACGGCTCCGGCTTCAAAACTATCACGCATGAATAAACTGTTTACGGCAGCGCTCCTCCTGGTGGCCTGCCTGCCATTATCGGCACAAAAGAAGTCCGTTGTTCCACCCAAGAAGGCACTCACGGCCGACGCCTTTGCGATCTGGAAGGAGATACCCTACAAAGCCATCAGTCCCGACGGAAATGTGGCAGCGTTCACCATCAACCCGCAAGATGGCGACGGCAAAGTGGTCTTCTATCATTTGAAAACCAATGCGCAGGATTCCGTCCGCCGCGCGGCCGAAATAAACCTGACCGCCGACAGCAAGTATGCCGTGTTCAAGATCAAACCACCGCTCCTGCAAGTGAAGGAAATGCGTCGCCAGAAAAAGAAAAAGGAAGACCTTCCGAAGGACTCCCTGGGTATTTATTCGTTTGCTTCGCGGAAGACGGAGAAGATCGCGGAAGTGAGGTCCTATAAAATTCCGGAGAAGGCCGGGGGATGGATCGCCTACCAGCTTGAAGCCAAAAAAGATGTGAAGCCAAAACCGGAAGAGAAAAAGCCGGAAGAAAAACCAAAGACGCTGCCCGACACGCTTAAAAAGAAAGAAGTAAAACCCAAACCCGCCAAAAAGAACAACGACACCAATGGCTACACGCTAAAGCTCAAAAGGCTCGCCGACGGCAAGGAAGTTTCATTCGGCTTTGTAAAAGATTATACCCTCGCCAAATACGGCCAGGGCCTGCTCCTGACCACGTCGGGCAATGACAGCACGATGAAGGCCGGCGTTTATTGGTACGACTTAAAAGAAGAGAAGCTGACCACACTGTTGGAGGGAAAAAGCAAACAGAAATTCAAAAACCTTTCCATAAACGAAGACGGAACACAAATCGCCTTTGTCGCCGACCTCGACACGACCAAGGCGCCCCTGCGCTATCCGAAACTTTACTACTGGAAAACCAGCGAACCCAAAGCTGCGATACTGGCCGACGAAACCTCAGCATCGCTTCCAGCCAGGTGGATCGTGAGCGAACACAGCACCCCCTATTTTTCAAAAGATGGAACAAAACTTTATCTCGGCGTGAACCCCCAGCCGGTGGTGCAAGACACCACCTTGCTCCCGGAGGAAATCGTGAGCGTCGAGATCTGGAGCGCGCGCGACAGTGTGTTGTATACGCAGCAGAATAAACAACTCGATGCCACCCGCAAGCAAGCCTTCGCTGGGGTAATACACCTGCAGAATAAAAAGCTGGTCGTGCTCGCCAACAAAGACATCCCCACCGTAGCGGTAGCGGACGAAGGCAACGCCAACGTCGCCTTGGCCACATCCGACATCAACTATCGCTGGTCCGATTTTTATGATCCCTCCGGATTCAACGATGCTTACGTGTTGGATCTTAGCAACGGGGCACGTCAACAAGTGATCTCAAAAGTCAAAGGGAATCCAAATCTTTCCGCGAAAGGGAAATATGCTTATTGGTTTAACCTCGAAGACACGACGTGGTATTGTTATTCCGTAGCCACTCAAAAAACAGTGGCCCTCACCAAATCGCTGAAAACCTCTTTTGCCGACGAAGAAAACGATACCCCCGACTATTCTTCTGCCTATGGCGTTCTCGGTTGGACAGCCAACGATGCCGCGCTGTTGGTATACGACCGCTATGACATCTGGTCGCTGGACCCTGAAGCTAAAATCGCTCCGGTCAATGTCACCAAGATCGGCAGACAACAGAAATTAATATTCCGCTATATCCGACTGGACCCCGAAGAGCGTTTCATCGATCCATCGAAAGAATTGTTGCTGTCGGTTTTCAACGAGGACTCAAAACAATCCGGCTATTACAAGCTTTCGCTGAAAGACAACAAGCTCACCAAACTGTTGATGAGCGATCATCGCTATGCCGTTACCACCAAAGCCAGGAACGCAGACAAACTCATTTTCACCCGCGAAAATTTTCGCGAATTCCCCGACGTGTGGACCTCGGATGTGAACTTCACAGCATCAACAACAAAGAAACTGTCGGATGCCAACCCGCAGATGAAACAATACAAGTGGGGCACTGTAGAAATCGTGGAGTGGGTGTCGCTGGACAACGTTCCCCTGAAGGGCCTCCTCTACAAGCCCGACAATTTCGACCCGTCGAAGAAGTATCCTATGATCGTGTACTACTACGAAAAGAACAGTGACGGCATCCACACCTACGTGGCGCCGGAGCCGTTGCGCTCGTCGGTGAACCGCTCGATGTATGTGAGCAACGACTACATTATTTTCGTCCCTGACATTGTTTATCGCATTGGCTATCCCGGGCAAAGCGCCTACAACTGCATCATGCCAGGCGTCACAAAATTGCTTTCGCTGGGTTTTGTGGATGAAAAGAACGTGGGACTGCAAGGCCACAGCTGGGGCGGCTATCAAACTGCCTATCTTGTAACGCGCACCAACTTCTTCAAAGCTGCCGAGGCCGGAGCCGTGGTATCGAACATGGTGAGTGCGTATGGCGGCATCCGTTGGGAGACGGGATTGAGCCGCATGTTTCAATACGAACATTCACAAAGTCGCCTGGGAGCCACCCTCTGGGAGAAGCCATTGCTCTACGTAGAAAACTCACCCATCTTTTTTGCCGACAAGATCGAAACACCCTTGTTGTTGCTGCACAACGACGCCGACGGTCACGTACCCTGGTACCAGGGAATTGAAATGTACATGGCCCTCCGCCGTCTCAACAAGCCAGCCTGGATGCTCAACTACAACGGCGAGCCCCACTGGCCCGTGAAACGCGAAAACCGTATCGACTTTCAGATCCGGATGGGTCAATTCTTCGATCACTACCTGAAAGGCGCCCCTATGCCGGAGTGGATGCGCAAGGGAATACCCGCTGTGGAAAAAGGTATCAACAAGGGTTACTCTACAAAATAGTTGTTAATGAGTTGTTAAGGACGTGTGCGCGTTATGTTGAGTGGTATCACCTCAGCATACACTTTCGGCAATTCAGTTGTCGGAACAGACAGGTCATTGAAAATTTATGGGCAGGCTCCAACCTTTCCATTACTTTTCGTGTCTAGAAATCATGACCCTCGTGCACATGTTTACAAAACGCAGAATTTTATTGATCCTCGGCATCGTGGTAGCCATTATGGTTGGACTTTACACCGGCCTTTTTGGAATGACCTTGCCTTAAAAATGGGACGCCCCGGCTTCGTTAGGCCGGGCAAATCGTTTTTGCTTATCCCTGAAATCATTTAGATAGAAAATAAAAAAAGCCGACCCCTGCAGCCGGCTTTTGTGCTTTTAATAGCGCCAGCTCTTTGTGTCGGCGCCTTTCGGTGCGCTTTCCTGTATGCGCTTCAATATTTTTGGCAGGTACATGGTGTTGTAGCGAAGGCGTGAAACGTAGTTGGGGTTTTCGTGGTCGCCGTTCCAGCAGTGTTCGGCGCGGTCGCCATAGTCCACCTCGCCGTTGTAGAAAGGGTTGTTGGTCTTCTTGAGGAAGTCTTCCATGAGGTAGACAGCGTTGTTGAGATAATAGTTGTCCATATCACCACAGTAGATGTGGATCTTGCCTTTCAGTTTGGGGCCCAGCGTGGCCCAGTCGCGTTGCAGGATATGGCGCAGGTCGTAATGCTCTTTCCAGTAAGCAGCCACTTGGGGATCGATCTCACCCGTCAATTTGTCAAAGATGCGCTTTGGGTAGCCGTCTTCGCCCTGGGGTGAATACACCGCCTCCCAAATGTCCCACTGTTGACCAGAGCGCGACTTGGTGCCGAGCACCAGCTCCAGGTGGTTGCTTTCTTCCATGGTCGATTGGATCTGGCCGAGGTAATTCCGGTGCGAGGGTTTTGGCAATTTCTTGAAAGGCGCATCATACCAATAGGCGTTTTTGTCTTTGTAGATGTTCACCAGGCAGTAGGCGCTAAAGTCGATAGGGTCGGGGCAAGCCGCAAAGCAGCCGTTGAAGTCGTCGGGGTAGAACATTTGCACGGCCAGCGCCTCCCAGCCGCCAGTAGACCCCCCGTAGGTGAAACGTGCCCATCCCTGGCCGATGCCACGGAATTGTTTTTCGATCTCGGGCACAAGCTCTTTCATGATGGCGTCGCCATACGGTCCCAGGTTGGCGGAGTTCACGGCATAGGAATCGTCGTAGTAAGGATTGGCGTGTTGGATCTCCACAATGAGGAAGCGGGGAAAATTTTTGCTTTTCCATTGTTGGTGGAAGTTGTAGGCTTCCTGTTGTTGGAATTTGTTATAGCCATAAATGCCAAAGCGGGCGATGTAATCCGTAGTGTCCATCTTCGGATCGGGCGGGGTCTCGCTAAAGCCCCCGAAGTCGGCGGGGAAATGGCCGTGATAGATCATGAGGGGGTAGTGCGCGTTGGGATGCTCGTCGAAGCCTTCGGGAATGAGCACGTTGGCTCCGAGATACATGGGTTTGCCCCAGAACTCTGTCAGCAACTTGCTTTGGATCTTGATGTGCTTGATGTAGCGCGTGTCCTTTGGCGCTTCGATGGGGGCGATCTTTTGATCCATCACCAGCTTGACGGTTTGTGGTTTGGCGGGCTCGATGGTGACTTCGACAGGCTTGCTATAAAAATTTCCGGGCTTGCTTTGCCATTGTTGGCCTTCGCCCTGGTCGGGGGGAAGCTTCACGGTGTGGCCCGTCTTCAGATGAAAGGTTTCATAGCGGTTGATGAGAGCCTGCGCGAAATATTTCCCCGCGGGAACATCGGCCAGGCTGCGCTTGGGGAAACCGAAGGCCGATTCATCTATCGTGATCTCGTCACCAGGTTTCATGCCTTCCACGTCCACACCAAAAATGAGTTGGGCACTGAGGCCATCACCAATTTGAGTGCGGGGTTCCGAGGCATTGTTGTTGGCAAGCATCAACAGAAGCCGCCCGTCCTGGGCCTGGTCGCTCATTTCCTTGGTGAAGGAGATCGTAAATTTCAGAGGGGAGGCGGCCGGAGGCGATGAACATTGTTGGGTGACAAGGACCACCGCGAACAACAGTATAAATTTTGCACGCATGACAGTTCAGGTTAGGTTCATGGAAAATAGACCTTGTGCACGACAATTGCAATGCATGTTCCACGGCTGGCAAAGCGCCCCATGCCTGGCAACGATTACTGATGATTTGTTAACAAAAAGTGCTTCGAATTGCCTGGGGAAATTCCTTTCTTCGTGCCTTACTTAGCGATTGCGTGATGAAGCATGTTCTTTTTGTGTTGATGATCCTGGTGATCTCCTGCCACAGCCGCACCCCTACTCAAAATGCTACCTACGATTTTATGCCGCCCAAGCGCCTGGCCGAACTCACCCACGCCAAACTGAGTGAGCTATCGGGCCTCGTGGCCAGCCATAAACATCCCGGCTTGCTCTGGACCCACAACGACAGCGGCAACGGAGCCGAGATCTTTCTGGTCGATACAACCCTGAACCTGAAGCTCACCTGCATCCTGCCGGCCTACAACCGCGACTGGGAAGACATTGCCGTGGGCCCCGGACCAGACCCGGCAAAGTCCTATGTCTATGTGGGTGACATTGGCGACAACGATGCCATCTATCCCCTCAAATACATCTATCGTTTTGAAGAACCCGATCTGACGCCAAACAAAATCGCGAAGATCGCTTCGCTCGACACCATCACGTTCCGCCTGGCCGATGGGAAGAAAGATTCCGAAGCGCTGATGATCGACCCCAAGAGCAAGAGCCTGTACGTAGTGTCCAAACGCGAGAAACCGGTGTATGTATATGAGCTACCCTTCCCACAGTCGACAACGGATACGCTGGTTGCGCAGAAAAAAATTTCGCTGCCCATCACACAGATCGTCTCTGCGAGCATCTCCTCCAAAGGCGACGAGATCCTGATGAAGAACTACGAACACATCTACTACTGGAAAGCAAAACAAGGCGAGGCCATCGAGAAAGCGCTGGCCAGAATTCCCAATGAAGTAGATTACGATCCTGAACCTCAGGGCGAGGCCATCACCTGGGCGGCCAATGGCTCTGGATTCTATACGATCAGCGAGCGCACACTGGGTAAAAAAGTGTATTTGTATTTTTACAAACGGAAATAAATACGCCTTTCTGTGCTCGTCGAAGCGGTTAAATCTTTTTCCCTTTCCACTTCCCCGACCTCATATAGAGGAACGACATGCTGAAAAGACATGCCCAATACACCCACTCCGAAGCCCAGCCGTAGGTAATCGGCAAATTCAAATACTCTAGCACCACAAAAATGTAGATGCAATACACCACGATAGTGATAAACTCAATCGAAAGATTGATCACCGTATTCCCCGTTCCTGTCACCGCATTTAGCCATACCGTTGAAAAGCCCATCATGATCACCGCCACCGAAACCACGCGCACCACCGGCAAAGCATGCTGCACAAAAACATCGCCCTGGTTGTAGAACGACAAGAACCACTCGGGGAACAGGTTCAGCAAGAGGCTGATCACTACCGCAAAGCAAGTGCTGATCCCCATGATGCGCCGGATCAATCCCAATACTTCATCCTGCCGTCCCTGCCCGATGATGTTGCTCACCATCGTATTGGTGGTGGAAGCAAACGCCCAGGCAAAAGTGCCCGACAATCCGAAAATATTCCGCATGGTGTTGGAGATGGCCAGCGCTTCGGGACCGTGGTGTTCAATAAGGACATAAAAGAACTCCCAGCTGATGATGCTGATGGCGTATTGCAAAATAAGCGGCGAAGATTGCACCAGGATCAGTTTGATAACGCGCATGTCGAACGCGGTCTGCGCACTGAAGGCAAACGCCCGGTGAATGCCCCTGAAATGAATGACGGCATAGATCACCAGCAGCCCCGTGCCCTCGGCAATGATGGAAGCATAGGCCGCGCCATTAAAGCCCAGCCTCGGCAATCCGAAATGGCCGTAGATGAACCCATAGTCCAGGAAGATGTTAGTGACGGTCTCCGCCAACGTGCCCCACACCAGCAACCGTGTTTGATTGGTGCCCACCAGCAAGGCGTTGCGCATCACGTAGAGATAAAGCAAAGGCAACCCCCAGATGCGTTTCAGCAGAAAATCGATAGACATGGACGAAATGTCGGCGTCGTGGATCACCGCGGTGAGAATGATCGGAGCAAACAAATAGGTGATCGCGATGCCTGCCGCTGCAAAAGACAACGCCAGCCACACGCCGTGAAAGAACAAACGCCCGATCTCTTCCGGCAAGTTTTGTCCGGCGCGACGCGCAATGAGCGCTTGCAGTCCATTGTTGAGTCCGTTGCCGATCACGGCAAAGATGAGATAGAACACACCTGTGATGCCGGCCGCCGCCAATTCCTTTTCACCCAAGCCACTCA
Source organism: Chryseolinea soli (assembly GCF_003589925.1). Classification (NCBI taxonomy): domain Bacteria; kingdom Pseudomonadati; phylum Bacteroidota; class Cytophagia; order Cytophagales; family Fulvivirgaceae; genus Chryseolinea; species Chryseolinea soli. The sequence goes on from NZ_CP032382.1 coordinate 2,132,058, forward strand.
GAAAAATGTTGTTGGTGATGAAGTTGATCTGAGGCACAAAGATGGCCAGCGAGATGGGCAACGCCATCCCTAGAATTTGCCGGTATCCGGTTTGTAGCTTCAGTTCCATGAGAAAGGGTGTGGTGAAGTGAGTGGTCTACCTCTTACGACAAAAGCCGCGTGAAGGTTTAAGACTTTTTGAATTCGCTTTCGCGGATAAAGTCGCTTTTAGCTCGGGAGATACGGTTGCAACCGGGCATAGACCCAGGTGCCTGCCAACGCGGAGACGAACGTGACGATCGTCACCAGGTAGCCTGCTCCCACTTGTGCGTACAACGGTCCCGGGCACGCCCCCGTAAACGCCCATCCAAAACCAAAGATCAGTCCGCCGGGAATGATCCCGCGGTGATACGGCTTCACGGGCGCGTCGATCAGCTGGCCGTCGGCGCTGCGTAGCTCGAGCTTCCGGATGATCCACAGCGACAGCGCCCCCACGGGCACGGCTGTCATGAAGATGCCATACATGTGAAAGCTCTGAAAATGAAACATCTCCTGGATCCGGTACCACGAAATCGCTTCTCCCTTCGTAAGCGCCAGACCGAAGACAATCCCCACCAACATATATTTCAAATTCTTCATAGCGCCAGGACGTAGGGTAACACAAAATAGCTGAACAAGATGCCCCCCACGAAGAACGACACCGTTGCCAACAACGACGGCCATTGCAACGCCGCCAGCCCCATGATGCCGTGGCCCGACGTGCAACCCCGTGCGTAGCGTGTTCCAAAGCCGACCATGAAGCCGCCCACTACCATGAGCACGAAACCTTTTACGGAAACCAACGTGTGCCAGTTAAAAAGCTCAACAGGCATTAACCCATTAAGATTTTCGATCCCTTGCCGATGCAACAGGTCAACCGTGGCGGGCGACAGGTGGGTGGGTTCAGGGTTGGCAAACAGTGTTCCACCCACAAAGCCTCCGATCAGGATGCCGGCCACGAGGAAGAGATTCCAGCTGTCTTTCTTCCAGTCGTAGTGCAGGAACGGAACATTGGCCGGGTAGCATGCCGCGCAGATCTGCCGCAACGTCGACGAAACACCCAGCTTTTTGTTGCCCATGAGCAGCAGTGCGGGAACAGAGAGCCCGATGATGGGGCCGGCTACGTACCAGGGCCAGGGTTTATAAAGGAAATCCATGCGGTTTGAATTTAAATCCGGGAGAAAGTTACGATAGCAAGTTAAAGTATTTTAATTTTCATGCCCTCTCGCCGTCGCATGAGACGAAGGCGGGGATCAACAGGCAGATATGTAACGTAGAAGAGGAAATGAAAAATTCAAAGATCGCCATCATCGGAGGTGGAAATTTAGGAGCAGCCATTGCTGAGGGGCTCATCAAAAGCAAGTTTGTCGCTGCCGGGAACATTACCGTGACCCGTCGGAACGTCGAAGCGCTGCAACCCCTGAAGACGCTGGGCGTGAACGTCACCAGCGACAATGCTGCGGCCATCCGCAACAGCGACGTGATCATCGTGGCCTTGAAGCCCTACAATGTTCGCGAGGTATTGGGCGGACTGAAAGAAAATTTCAAACCGGCGAAACACATCGTCATCAGCGTGGTGACGGGTGTGCTCATCAAAGACCTGGCCGAGATCATCGACAACGGCGTGCCCTTGTTCCGGGCCATGCCCAACACGGCCATCGCCATACAAGAGTCGGTGACCTGTCTTTGCCAGCAGGGCGCGTCAGACGAACAGGTGGAGTATGTCACTGACCTGTTCAGCCAACTGGGTGTTTCCATCAGCATCGATGAAAAATTGATGGATGCGGCCACCGTGCTGGGTGCCTGCGGCATTGCCTATGCCTTGCGATTTATCCGCGCCTCCACACAGGGCGGCATCCAGATCGGGTTCGATGCGAAGACCGCCAACCTGATCGCCGCGCAAACCGTGAAGGGCGCCGCAGAACTTTTACTAAAACTTAACAGACACCCGGAAGAAGAGATCGATAAAGTGACCACACCCAAAGGCTGTACGATCGCGGGGTTGAATGAAATGGAGCACCAGGGTTTCAGCTCCTCGCTCATCAAGGGCATCGTCGTCTCCTACGACAAGATCGGGAAGTAGAGAGGATGTGCCATTCCACTCTACCCATCGAACGTGCGGGACACATCAGTGTGTTATAGACAGGCATGAACTTTCTTCGTGAATATTTTATCGGGGACTATCTCCGATCCGAGCCGGACGTGCTGAAACAGGCCAGCATCCGGCTGGTGTTCAACATTGTCTTTCTTTCCGTGCTCTGCATGGTGATCGTCTTTTTTGTCTACCTGGCAGAAGGCTTTCACTACCAGCTCATCAAAACCATTGTGCTGATCGTCCTTTTCACGTCGGCATTATTTTATATCCGTGCCGTCCGCTCCATCACGATCATTTCCCACGTGTTGGTGCTCGTCTCTTGGGCCAATGACGTCATCAATATTTACCTGTTTGATGACTTCACATTTTTCATTGCGATGATCGCCATCTGCAATATCATTTTTGCATTTCACACGCTGGGGAGTAAAGCCGGCATCTTTTATTCATTGTTACATTTCATTCCCATCTTTATCCACCAGTTCGGAAAATACAGTGGCTACCAAATGGGTTCGCGCACGCCCCAGCAGTTGGCCTTTCTGGAGGTGATGGTCACCTTGTTCATCGTTTCCCTGATCATTTGCTATATGGTGTACCACTACCACCGCGCATTCGAAGTGGCCAAGAGCAGCATCCGCCGGTCCGTGGAGGATCTGCAAAAAGCAAAGGAACTGGCCGAGGAAATGAATCGTCTGAAAACGAATTTTCTCTCCAACATGTCGCATGAGATCCGCACGCCCATCAATGGCATACTCGGCATCAGCCAGGTGATCGAAATGGAAACGGACAACGAGGAGATCCGTCACTATGTGCAGTTGCAACAGCAAAGTGGTCGCCGCCTGTTGAACACCATCACCAGCATTCTGGAGCTTTCGCGCATCGAAGCCGAGCGAAGACAGCTTGCGCTGAACGTGATCGACGTAAACAAACTGGTACGCGATTGCATGAACTCGCTGGAATCTCTGGCGAAGAACAAGGGATTGCAATTTACGTTCTATCCCTACCACGAATTATTACAATGTCTCTCCGACGAGACCATGCTGTACCAGGTGGTCAACAACGTGGTGGGCAACGCCATCAAGTTTACAAACAAAGGCAAAGTCCAGGTCTACACCGAACGCATCAAAACGAAGATCCACATCCGCGTCAGCGATACGGGCATCGGGATCTCGGAGGAATTTTTGCCGCGTGTTTTTAACTCTTTTGAACAGGAAAGCTCCGGTCGCAGCCGTCATTTTGAAGGCTCGGGGTTGGGTCTTTCCATCTCGCGCAAGTACATCGAACTGCTGGGGGGCGAGATCCTCGTGCAATCGGTAAAAGACCAGGGCAGCCAGTTCGAGATCGTTTTACCATCCTATAAAAAATCATGAGAAAAAAGGTCCTGTATGTCGAGGATGACGCCATCAATGCCCTGGTGATGAAAAAATTGCTGGGCACGCACTACGATGTGAGTCACACGCCCGACGGCGAGACCTGCCTGGCCTTGCTCGCTGCCGAGCCCTTCGATATGATCCTGATGGACATCAACCTGGGCCATGGACAAATGAACGGCGTGGAGATCCTCCATGCCATAAAAGGCAATCCCTCCACCGCTGGCATAACCGTCATCGCCGTCACCTCCTACGCCCTACCCGAAGACGAGGCGCGATTCCTGCAGGAAGGGTTTAGCGACTATTTGGCCAAGCCCGTGGATCGGAAATTGTTGCTCGATACCCTTCATCAATATTTGGGATAGGCCCTCGTTTTCTCTCTCCACTTTTCCGTAATTTCAAAACTTTAAAAAAGGCCCTTCCGGGTAAATTTTCCGGCGAAGTGTTCGTTTCCAGGAAGGCGCATACACCACGGAAACTGTTATTACGTTCAATCCAAAAAATAGCCAGCCATGCTAACGTCCACACGACCGCCCCTTGCCGAGCGCATGCGCCCCAGGAAACTGGATGAGCTGGTGGGACAGGAACATCTCACGGGCCCCACGGGAGTGATCCGCAGGGCCATCCAAACCGGGAGCATCCCTTCCATGATCCTTTGGGGACCGCCAGGGGTGGGCAAAACCACCATCGCCAACATCATTGCCAACGAGGTAAAAAAACCTTTCCATACCCTGAGCGCCATCAACTCGGGTGTGAAAGATATCCGCGAAGTCATCGAGAAAGCCAAGTTGTCGCCGCGTTCCATTTTATTTATCGATGAAATTCACCGCTTCAATAAAAGCCAGCAAGACGCTTTGCTGGGCGCCGTGGAGAAAGGAACCATAACCCTGATTGGCGCCACCACCGAGAACCCATCGTTTGAGGTGAACTCGGCATTGCTTTCGCGGTGCCAGGTCTACACGCTTCGCCCCTTGGGGGAAGACCAACTCATGGAGCTGGTGAACCAGGCCTTGCAGCGCGACGAAGAATTGAAGCATCGCAAAGTTGAGATCCGCGAACACCAGGCCCTGCTGAATATTTCGGGTGGCGATGGCCGCAAATTATTGAACCTCGTAGAATTGATCTGCGACTCCGTTCCCGGCGACGTGGTCATCACCGACGACCTGGTGATGGAGCTTGCACAAAAACATATCGCCATCTACGACAAAAGTGGCGAGCAGCACTACGATATCATTTCAGCGTTCATCAAATCCATTCGCGGCAGCGACCCCAACGCAGCCGTGTATTATTTGGCGCGCATGGTCGAAGGTGGCGAAGACGTGAAGTTCATCGCGCGGCGCATGGTGATCCTCGCTTCCGAAGACATCGGCAATGCCAATCCCACAGCCTTGGTGATGGCCACCAGCAGTTTCCAGGCGGTGAATGTGATCGGCTACCCCGAAGCGCGCATCATCCTGTCGCAATGCGCGGTATATCTGGCGAGCTCGCCCAAAAGCAACGCCAGCTATGTGGCCATCGACAAAGCACTGCAGGCCATTCAACAGACCGGCGACCTTCCGGTGCCGCTGGCCATCCGCAACGCCCCCACCAAGCTGATGAAAAATATGGATTATGGAAAAGGCTATCAATATGCCCACAGCTACGAGGGTAACTTCGTGTCGATGGAGTTTTTGCCCGACGAACTGAAGGGCACAAAATTTTATGAACCCGGTAACAATGCGCGTGAAGAAGAAATGAGAAAATTTCTGCGCACGCGGTGGAAAGAAAAATACGGCTACTAGTTTTTTAAATTCAGACATGCACCAACAACGCGTCATATTCGAATCGTCGCCCGCCTACATCCTGGTATGCGTTATCCTCGCATTGGGTTTTGCGTTCCTGCTGTATCGCACGGACCACCCGTGGAGCAAAACATGGAACCGCGTGCTCTTTGCCGGCCGGGCCGTGCTTTCTTTTTTTCTCATGTTTTTGTTGCTGGGACCGGTGGTGAAACAGATCAGCAATCTTTTTGAGAAACCCCTTTTCCTGGTGGTGTACGACAACTCGGTGTCCATTAAAGAGACGACCGACACCACCACATTGAAGCAGCTACAAGCCAACGTGAAGGAAACGGAGACGTTGTTGTTGGAAAAAGGCTATGAGACCCGGACGACCGACCTGGCGGGAAATGAAATTGAGAAACCGGCCTATACCAGCCCCGTGTCGGATTTGGGTGGAGCATTGAAGAAGATCGTGAACCGCTTTGAGGGCAGTCGCATTGGCGGCGTGATCTTAGTATCGGATGGAATCTACAATGCGGGACTTTCGCCTTTGTATGCTTCGTACAACTTCCCCGTGTACACCATCGGCGTAGGCGACACGCTGGAGCGCACGGACGTGCTCATCAAAAACATTGCCTACAACAAGATCGTCTACCAGGGAAACAAATTTCCCGTGCATGTGGAGGTGATGGTGAAGAACCTTCCACCCCAAGCCATCAAAGTGTCGCTGCTGCAAGGCGGGAAGGTGTTGGAAACGCAATCGAAAGCCTACAAATCCGAGAGCCTGCTGAGCTACGATTTCCAACCGCTGGCCAACGACCAGGGCATTCAAAAGCTGGATGTTCAGGTGGAGTTGAAGGAAGGCGAAGTGAACGCCCGCAACAACCGGTCGTCTATTTTTGTGGAGGTGGTCGAAGGCAAGAAGAAGATCCTGGTCGTCGCTCCCTCGCCGCACCCCGACATCAAGGCGTTGCGCGAGGTGATCGATAAAAATCCGAATTACGAATTTCTGCTGCATATCCCCGGCGTGGAAGAACAGCCTGCCAGCGTTTTGCGCCCCGATCAAATTGACCTGGCCATCTTTCATCAATCGCCGGATATGCGGGGCAAGACCCGGGACCTGTTCCAGCAATTCGCGGCCAGCCCCACCGCGCTGTTTCTCGTGCTGGGCATTCAGTCGGACCTGCAGCTGATCGCGAAGCAAAACATGCCCGTCAGATTCGAGGCACCACCCCGGGACTATGATGAGGTGACGCCGGCTACCAATGGGGCCTTTTCGCATTTTCTTATCTCGGCCGAAACCAACACGATCATGTCCAACTATCCCCCGGTGTCGGTGCACTTTGGTAAAGTAAGGATCCCGCCTACAGCCACCCCGTTGCTCTTTCAAAAAGTGGGAAGCGTGACCACGGAGAAGCCTTTGCTTTTGGTGGACGTGGAAAACAGCCGCAAGATCGCTGTCATGCTCGGCGAGGGCCTGTGGCGCTGGAAGCTGAACGAGTTCGACCGCAGCGAAAACTCACAAGCCTTCGATGAGGTGTTCAGCAAACTGATGCAATACCTCAGCACCTCCGACGACAAACGCAAATTCAGAAGCTACCCCATCCAACAGGAATTCTCCGACACCGAATCGGTCGTCTTCGAAAGCCAGGTCTACAACGACATCTTTGAACCCATCTACGGCAACGCCATCGACATTGACCTCATCGACGAGGCCGGCAAACGAACCAAATACACCTACACCACCAGCCCCGGCAACATCCGCTACCAGATCGGCGGCCTCAAAGAAGGTGTCTACCGCTACACCTCCAGAACCGTCCTCGAAGGAAAAGCGGAACAGGTTCGTGGTCAATTCGCCGTGGTTCAACGCCAGGCCGAATTGCAAAACCTCACCGCCGACTTCGATCTCCTGCGAAAACTGTCGGCAAGTTCGGGCGGGAAGTTCTATGCGGCATCAAAAATGGAATCGCTCAAATCCGAGCTGAGCAAGGCGGAGGCGAAGAGCATCATCCACTCGGAAGAATCGTATCACTCGCTCATCAATCTGAAATGGATCTTCTGGGTGTTGCTGATGATGGCAAGCCTGGAGTGGTTCGCCAGGAAATTCTTTGGAAGCTATTGACGAGGTGTTCCCCCATAGGTCAGGGCTAATGCCTTGGCGGGAATAAGCACAAAAAAAGGCACTCTCTCGAGTGCCTTTTTTATTGGGAAGTGTGTGTATTCGATTACTCTTTCTTCTCCTTAGACGATGCTTTCGCTTTTTTCACTTTGATGGTGAGCACGTCGCCCTTGCCATCGTAGTCGGCCAGGATGGTGCCGCCTTCTTCTACTTCGCCTTTCAGGATCTCTTCCGCTACCGGGTCTTCGAGATATTTCTGGATGGCTCTGTTCAAAGGACGAGCGCCGAATTGATGATCGTATCCTTTCTCTGCCAGGAAGTCTTTCGCTTTCTCCGTCAGCTCCACATTGTAGCCGATCTGGATGATGCGATCGAACAGCTTCTTCAGCGTGAGGTCGATGATCTTGTGGATGTTCTCGCGTTGCAGCGAGTTGAACACAATGATGTCGTCTAAGCGGTTGAGGAACTCAGGGCTGAAGGCACGCTTCAAAGCATTTTGAATGGTGGTCTTCATGTGCTCCTCGTCGCTCTCGCGCTTGGCGGCGGTGGAGAAACCAATGCCCGATCCGAAATCTTTCAGGTCACGCACCCCGATGTTGGAGGTCATGATGATGATCGTATTGCGGAAGTCCACTCGGCGACCCAAACCGTCGGTGAGGATACCATCGTCCAGCACTTGCAGCAGGATGTTGAACACATCCGGGTGAGCTTTTTCGATTTCGTCCAGCAACACTACCGAGTAGGGCTTGCGTCTTACTTTTTCAGTAAGCTGTCCGCCTTCTTCGTAGCCTACGTAGCCGGGAGGGGCACCCACGAGACGCGATACGGAGAATTTCTCCATGTACTCGCTCATGTCGATGCGAATCAATGAATCTTCTTTGTCGAACAAGTAAGTGGCCAGCACTTTGGCCAATTCAGTTTTACCCACGCCGGTAGGTCCGAGGAAGATGAAGGAACCGATGGGTTTCTTCGGATCTTTCAACCCTACGCGTGTGCGCTGAATGGCCTTGGTCAATTTCTTGATAGCTTCTTCCTGACCGATCACTTTGTTGTTCAGCTCGTCGGCCATGCTGAGGAGCTTGTTGCTTTCTTTCTGAGCGATGCGGTTAGTAGGGATGCCCGTCATCATACCGATCACATCGGCAACATTTTCTTCGTTGACGGTGTACTTTTCAGTACGGGTTTTTTCTTCCCACTTGATCTTCGCGTTGTCGAGTTGCTCGATGAGTTTCTTTTCGCGATCGCGGAGTTGAGCAGCCTCTTCGTATTTCTGGCTCTTCACTACGCGGTTCTTTTCTTTCTTCACCTCTTCGATGGCCTCTTCAAACTTCACGATGTCGTCGGGCACGTGGATGTTGTTGATGTGTACGCGGGCCCCGGCTTCGTCGAGCACGTCGATGGCTTTGTCGGGCAGGTACCGGTCGCTGATGTAGCGGTCGGACAACTTCACGCAAGCTTCGATGGCTTCCTTGGTGTAGATCACATGGTGGTGATCTTCGTATTTTTCCTTGATGTTGTCCAGGATCTGGATGGTCTCTTCCGGTGTAGTGGAATCGATCATCACCATCTGGAAACGACGGGCCAATGCGCCGTCTTTCTCAATGTACTGTCTGTATTCGTCCAGCGTGGTGGCTCCAATGCATTGGATCTCGCCCCGGGCCAATGCCGGTTTGAACATGTTGGAGGCGTCCAGCGAACCGGAAGCGCCACCGGCACCCACGATGGTGTGGAGCTCGTCGATGAACAGGATCACGTCGGGTGATTTTTCCAATTCGTTCATGACGGCCTTCATTCTTTCTTCGAACTGGCCGCGGTATTTCGTACCGGCAACCAATGATGCCAGATCCAGGGTCACCACGCGCTTACCAAACAATACGCGGGAAACTTTTTTCTGGATGATGCGCAGGGCAAGGCCTTCTGCGATGGCGGTCTTACCTACACCGGGCTCGCCGATAAGGATAGGGTTGTTTTTCTTGCGGCGGGAGAGGATCTGCGCCACGCGCTCGATCTCCTTTTCCCGGCCCACGATGGGATCGAGTTTGTTGTCTTCGGCCAGGCGAGTCAGGTCGCGGCCAAAGTTGTCGAGTACCGGCGTTCTGGATTTTTCGGTTCCTTTTTTCTCTTTGCCGGGAGCGCCTGCGCCACCTGCACCAAAGATTTTCGAGGAATCATCATCCGGATCGTCAGTATCCTGGGAGGCCATAGGGCCTTCGTTTTGATATTCTAACATTTCTTTCACGGTCTCGTAGTTTACGTCAAACTTATTGAGAATTTGGGTGCCCAGGTTGTCCTGATCACGGAGTATGGAAAGGAGGAGATGTTCGGTGCCGATGAGTTGTGCCTTGAAGATCTTGGCTTCCAGGTAGGTGATCTTTAACACTTTTTCGGAAGCCTTCGTGAGCGGAATGTTCGCGAGGTTTTTGATCTGGTGTGTAGCCGTACCTTTGGAAATTTTTTCGATCTCGTTACGCAATTCATCCAGCGGCACACCCAGCTTTTTCAGCACCCCTACGGCCACGCCTTCGCCTTCCCGTACCATGCCCAAAACCAGATGCTCCGTCCCGATGTAATCATGCCCAAGGCGCAACGCTTCTTCCCGGCTCAGTGAGATAACTTCCTTGACCCGATTGGAAAATTTAGCTTCCATAGAGAAAGTTTAATGATGGTTAATGTAAATGTAAAGTATTTTGTGTGTTCAATGCTATTGAATCCTGAAGATTTAAATTAGAAACGTCTGCCGCTTTTTATTTGTTCATTTTGCTGTTGTGGATAGTTGAACAATCGCCGCGGCTTTGGGCCCCTCACAAAAGATCAGGTCAACGAGACTCAGGTTCTCTGCAAACGTATTGCCAAATACTTGGTAATAACGTGCCGGATGGTAAAATCTGCTAAGATTCACCGCTTTCTTCGGATTTATGACCGATCGCAGGTCTGAAATAGGTTGGTCGGGTGCAGGGTCATACGACAAACTTGCCTCTACTGACACATCCCAGTTCAACCACTTGAGACACATTGACAGCAAATCGCAGTTGAGGTCATAAAGAAACTCCTGTTTTTTGAACAAAACCTTCTCCAGGTCGTGGCTATAATGTTCAAAAAACGGCGCCTTGCCATAGGCTGACCGCAAGGTGCGCCAGTGGTTGTTGAGCCACTTCTGTGAATGATCTATCCGCACCTCCGCGACGGGCACTTTGCCATGCTTGGCCGTGAGCGGCACGATGAGCGTCTCCCGCCCGTGCACCGTATTGATGTAACACCGGTTGCGGTAGGTCTGCTTTTCGTAGTGCTCGTACTTTTCCAGGATGATTTTCTTCGCGGGCCGCAAGGCTGCAAAGTAGGCGATGGACGGAAGATACTGGGCTTCGATGAGGGTGGTCAAATGCGTCAGGTCTTTGTTGCAGCCAAAGTTAATCGCCGGGGCCCATTTTCTGGGAAAAAGACATAGCCTGTGTATGAAAACTTTAAAAATTGACACCGATTTTGAAATGGGCCGCTTTCCCCGTAATCTTGATAAAGCTTGTTATTCTGTATGTTAAGTCGATGGCGCCGTTCTCGTGGTATAACCACCAGTTTATCCCTTTGTGTCCTCACCATTCTATACTCTTGTCGTGAAGATCCAGAGAAGGAAATCACTCCCCCGGTCACAAACCCTCCAACACAACCTCCGCCGACCAACGGTTTGCCCACCAACCCTTGCGCGCCCACCATTTCATTGGGCTACACCGACAAGGTCTCCTATGCTCCCGACGAGGAGGTGACGGCCTACATCCAGTCCAGCAAAGTCGTGGACCTCTGCCGCTTGGATATCTATGATGTAAAAGGCGCCAAAGCATTTTCGATCGCCTCGCCGCTCACGATCCAGGAAATGAATACGGATCATCCTTCTACGAATGGATTTGGTTTTAACCCAACGATAAAATTCCCGATCCCTGCCACGGTGAAAAGTGGTATGTACTTCATCGAGAATAAAGTTCCCTTTATTGTCAGAACACCCGAAGCCATAGACCTGCTCATTGTCTATCCTTCCAACACCGCCAACGCCTATGAGGAAAGCGGAGGCAAGAGTCTCTACTCAGCGTCCGACCGCCCGCCGATGGTTTCGTTTCTGCGGCCCATCGCGCTACAGCCCTTCTCAACGGTCTGCCTAACATGGTTTAGCGACATGAAGAATGTGAAGATCGGTTATGCGGCCGATGCTGACTTGGATAGTTACGATCGCCTCTCCCATGCAAAGATCATCGTGATCGTAGGCCACAACGAATACTGGACCCGCCAGGGACGCTTGAACTTCGATAAGTTTGTCGACAACGGGGGCCACGCGCTCGTGCTGTCGGGCAACAACATGTGGTGGCAGGTGCGTTACTCCACCGACAAGACAGGTCTCATTTGTTATAAGAATCACAACAACGATCCCGAGACCGACGAGCTGCTGAAGACGATCGAGTGGACCAACCCATCCCTGCAATATTCTATCCTCTCCAGTCTCGGCGCCGACTTCCCGCACGGCGGCTACGGCATGAAGACCGACAACGGCTGGAACGGCTACAAGATCATCGCGCCCAATTCGCCTTTGTTGCAAGGCTTAAACCTGGCCAAGGGCGATGTTATTTCTTGTCCCACGTCGGAGTATGACGGCGCACCCATCACCGGCTTCGACGCCGATGGCTATCCTGTGCTGGACAAGGCCGCTCTCAATTTCGAGAAGGCCGAGATCGTCGGATTCGATAAAGGCTTCCGGGTGAACGAGACCATTTCTACATTCATCGTGAGCCAGAAAACAAAAACCTCGGGCATCATTGTGAATACCAGCTCCACCGATTGGTGCTCGGGCAGTGGCATGGGTGGAAGCTCGGGAGACAAGATCAAAGGCATTACGCAAAACGCCATCCAAAAACTGTTGGCGGGTCAGACGGTTTTCTCGAACTAACGATCAGATGATCTTATCCACATCGCCGAGACCGCGGCGGATGATCGTGATCTCTTCATCGGTGCAATCGATAACGCTGGAGGGCACATTGCCGCCGGGGCCGCCATCGATCACAAGATCCACCTCGTTTTTAAAATCTTCGTAAATCTCTTCCGGATCGGTGGTGTATTCTTTAATGATGTCGTCGTCTTTGATGGAGGACGTGATGAGGGGGTTGCCGAGCAGCTTCACGATGTCGAGTGGGATGTTGTGGGCGGGGATCCGGATGCCCACCGTGCGCTTGTTCACATCCAGGATCTTAGGCACTTTGCTGCTCGATTCCAGGATGAAGGTGTATGGCCCGGGCAACGCTTTCTTCAGGATCTTAAAAACGGGCGTGTCGATCTTGCGGACATATTCCGAGATGTGACTGAGGTCGTTGCAGATAAAAGAGAGGTCGAGTTTTTGGGGCTTGATATCCATGATCCGGCAAAGACGTTCGATGGATTTGCGGTTCATGAGGTCGCAGCCAATGCCATAGATGGTGTCGGTGGGATAGATGATGATGCCCCCCTGCCGGAGTACGTCCACCACGTGGGCGATCTTTCGGCCTTCCGGATTTTGGGGATGTATTTTTAATAATTCTGCTGCCATGTTTTTCTGAAAGTTAAATAAATCGCGAAAATTTAAACCAGGAAGGGCTTTTTTGTGCGGATCCAAAACCCTTTTCCGGGTGTTTTTACTATCGGTTAACTAATAACCTTTCACTATTTTTGAGCCCTATTATCCTGATATGAAGCCGAGCAAGCGCCTGATATTCTTTCTACTGTTTTCCATTTTAGGGATCTCCTTCACCTTCTACGGTTTCCAGATGGTGTATACGCCGAACATCCTGGTCGATAAAGAGAACCGCTTGATTTTGGTGCCCGAAGGGGCAACGTTCAAGGACATCCAGAAAGAGTTGCACGAAGGCGATTTTGTGCAGGACCTTTTATCGTTCAGCTTCCTGGCGCGCATCATGGGATACACGCACGATGTGAAGCCCGGCCGGTATGTGCTGCTGAAGAACATGACCAACCTGGAGGCCATCCGGGCGCTGCGGTCGGGCAAACAGGAACCGGTGAGGATAACATTCAACAACGTGCGTTTGATTCCCGAGCTGGCCGAAAAAATCACAAAGAACCTCAGCATGGACAAGGGCGAGTTTGAGGCGGCCCTCATCGCGTTTGCCATGAACAACAAATACGGGTTCAACAAAGACAACGTGCTGAGCATGTTCATTCCGAACACTTACGAGGTATACTATAACATCTCGCCCGAAAGGCTGATCGAGCGCATGCACGTGGAATACGATAAATTCTGGAACGCCGAACGAAAAGAAAAAGCCAAGGCTCTGGGCTACACGCCCATCGAGGTGTCCACCCTGGCGTCGATCGTGCAGGCCGAGAGCATTAAAGACGAGGAGGCTCCCATCATTGCCAGCCTCTACCTGAACCGGCTCAGCAAAGGCATCGCCCTGCAGGCAGACCCCACGTTGGTTTTTGCCGTGGGCGATTTCACATTGAAGCGCGTGCTGAACGGCCACAAGCAGATCGACTCGCCCTACAACACCTACAAATATCCCGGCTTGCCACCCGGCCCCATCAACATGCCCGAGATCAGTTCCATCGACGCCGTGCTGGATCACGCCAACACTGACTATTACTATATGTGCGCCCGCGAGGATTTTTCCGGATTCCATAATTTTACCAACAGTTACGAGGAACACATGCGCAACGCCGCCCGCTATCAGCGCGCCCTCACCATCGAGCAGGAAAAAGGCGAGGCGCTGCGAAAACAACAACAGCACTAAGCATGTATCAATCCGAGACCAAGATTCGCGTGCGGTATGGTGAAACCGATCAGATGGGATATGTGTACTACGGATTTTATGCCATGTATTATGAAGTGGCCCGCGTGGAAAGCCTGCGCCAACTCGGACTGACCTACCGCGAAATTGAGGCGATGGGCGTCATCATGCCCGTGCTGGAAAATAAATCGAAATTTCTGGCCCCCGGTCGCTACGACGAAGAACTCAGGATCGTAACCACGCTGCGCGAAAAACCCGGCGTGCGCATCCGGTTTGAGTACGAAATTTTTAACGAGCAAAACAAGCTCATTCACCAGGGCGAAACGCTGTTGGCGTTTGTCGACAAACTGACCAACCGGCCCCGCCGGCCGCCGGCAGAGATGGAAAAAGTCTTGCAGCCGTTCTTCGCATGAAATTCAAATACAAACGTCTACTGCTTCAATGGAATCCCGGGTGGCTGCTTTTCACCTGGCTGAAAAAAGTGCGTTTCAAAAAACACGAGAACGTTTCGCTCTACAAAATCCTGAAGATCTTTCTAAAAAACCTGACCGACGACGAGATCCTGGACCGTGCCAACGGGGTGGCCTTCAACTTTATTCTCGCGATATTTCCGGCGATCATTTTCTTGTTTACGCTCATTCCCTATGTAACAGATTATTTCCCCGAGATCAACACCAACAGCATCATGGATTTTGTGGGCGAGCAAATTCCCCCCAGCATGTTTGAGGTGATCTCCTCGACGGTATTGGATATTGTGAGCAACCAACGGGGAGGCTTGTTGTCGCTGGGTTTTGTGTTTTCGTTATACCTCTCCACCAATGGCATGATGGCACTGATGCGCGCCTTCAACGCCTGTTACCGGACCATCGAAAACCGCGGCGGAATTAAAACACGGTTGATCGCCACAGGGCTCACCGTTAACATGGCCTTTGCGCTCCTTTTGGCAGTAATCTTACTGATTGTGGGCCAGTTTGTGCTGCAGTATGTTATGGCCCACTTGCCGGAATTCGATTGGCTGACGGGCTTTACGGTAACGCTCCTTCACATTTCGCGTTTCGTGGCGGTCTTCATTGCATTCTTCCTGGCCATTTCCACCATCTATTATTTTGGTCCGGCCATCCACTACAACTGGCGCTTCTTTTCCATCGGATCGTTGCTGGCCACCTTGCTCACCCTGGCCGTGTCGTATGGATTCTCCTTCTACGTCACAAACTTTAGCACCTACAACAAAGTCTATGGTTCCATCGGCGTGCTCATCGCCTTGATGGCCTGGATCCAGCTCATCACGGTAGTGCTGCTGGTCGGCTACGAAGTAAACACCAGCATCCACGACGCCATCCGCAAAGAAGCCCTCTGGAACGCCCGCAAATTTCGCCTCAAAAAGACCTGAATTTCTTTGCGCTAAACTTTGCGCCCTTTGCGGTTCAAATTGAGAACGAAGCGGCCCCTTTAAAAACTTATCCGAATCGTATCGGTGTAATCGACCGGCACTTTAATAGGAATGCCGTGGTAGTTCAATTTCAGAAACCCTTTATAATGCACTTCAAATTTCTTCCCCCCGATCATCCCCAGGATCGTATCTAACAACCCCAACTCCTTGATCGCAAGTTTCACCTCCAGCGGCACCGAAAATTCCTTCTGCGCAGGGATCTCCGTCCGCAGTTTCTGATCTACCGTCGCCGCCTTCTTCCCATTCACCCAAATGTCGACATTGATGCGCTTCAGCTTGCCGCGCACTTTGTTGGGGTTGTAGAAGATGGCATTGGCTTTTAGCATCGGGTCGGTGGAGGCATCCACCACCACATCGCGGATTTGCCGCAGCACGATCTCTTCATGCGGGCCGTTGCAGGCGGTGAGTAAAAACAAAAACCCAAGCACCAAAAAAGCATAGCCGGAAGGTATGCTTTTGCCGGGGTTCCTGGAGAATGAAAGCTTTAAAAAGGAATACATCATAAGTTTGCCGTGTGAAGTTGCCATCGTCGTGGTAAGTATAGACATTCTATTTATAAATTTGTTACACATGAACACCCACTTTGATTCGATTGCCGACGGATTGGCGGAAAATGGCTACGCCATTGCCGACGATTTCCTCAGCCCCGCAGAAGTCTCGGCCATTTTGAACCTCGACACGTTCAAGGCCGGCGTATCCGAATTCAAAAAAGCCGGCATCGGCAAAGACCAAGGCCTGCAGATCAACGAAGCCATCCGTGGGGATTATATTCAATGGCTGGATAAAAGCACCTCGCCGGAAGCTGTGCGCGTGTACCTCAATCGATTGAACGAACTCGTACAGTTCCTCAATCAAAATCTGTTCCTAAGCTTAAAAGATTATGAGGTGCACCTCACGGTTTATCCAAAAGGATCGTACTACAAACGTCACCTCGATCAATTCAAGAAAAATGACCACCGTCGTCTGTCTGTGATCTGCTACCTGAACCCCGATTGGAAACCGGAAGAAGGCGGCCAACTGCGCATGTACCTGGGCGATGCTCACCGGGACACCCTGCCCCTGGCCGGTCGCCTGGTTTGTTTTCGCAGCGACCAGATCGAACATGAAGTGTTGCCCGCCACACGCGAGCGCCTCAGCCTTACCGGTTGGATGCTGGATCAATTGGTGGATGTGAGGATCTGATGTGACGCGAGGATCAACGGCATTTGAATGGATTTTTTTTTATGGAATGATACGGTGTTTTTATTATCGGTATGCCTCGCATATTCGGGCATGAATAAAAGCGTGTAACTTGCCTGCCGTTTTATGAACCATCATTTCAATTTTCTGTAAAACATGAAGCAGTATTTCCTGAAACTCTATCAGTACAACCAGTGGGCGAACAAGCGTGTGTTAAGTGCCCTGACCCGTCAGCACGTGAACGACGAAAAAATCCTCGGCCTCTTGGGCCACATCGTGGCAGCGCAATTTCTTTGGCTGCACCGCATCAAAGGGTTGCCCCCGGCGCAGGTGAAGCTTTGGGGCGGAGAGTACACGCTGGAGCAGTTGACGACCATGGCGGAGGAAGCGGGCAGGCTTTGGTTGGAGTTTGTTGAAAGTACCGATAACTTCAATCGCGAGCTCACCTACACCAACTACACCGGCGATCCTTATATCAACAACGTGGAGATGATCATGATCCACCTGGTGAACCACAGCAGCTACCACCGCGCCCAGATCGCTATGCAGTTGCGTCAAAAAGGATTCGAGCCCATCAATACCGATTTCATTACCTACGACCGGGTGATCACCGGCCAATGGAAGGAGTGATGAACAAAATCAAGCTGGCCGCGGTTTTATGAACACCTAAACATAACCCATATGAAAAGAATTGCACTTCAACTCTTTGCGCTCCTCTTGGTGGCCACGGCCTTTGGGCAGGATGGTATCACCGTATGCCACACCTCGTCCACGGAAAAATTTGCCGTTTTTGCATCCAACAAAAAATTCAACAGCGAACACGCCACACCCCGGCCCTATGTGCACGTGAGCCAGGAGGGTGGTAAGATGATCACCTACAAAACTCCCGACGGCCAGCAAGCCAATGCCTACCTGCTCACAAACAAAACAAAAACCAACAACTGGATTTTTGTTTTCCAGGAATGGTGGGGCCTGAACGACTGGATCAAGAAAGAAGCCGATGAACTGTTCAAAGACCTCGGCAACGTGAACGTGATCGCCCTCGATATGTATGACGGCAAAGTGACGGCCGACCGCGCCGCTGCCGGCCAATACATGCAGCAATTCAAACAAGAGCGCGGCGATGCCATTGTGAAAGGCGCCATCGCCTATGTTGGCCCGCAGGCCAAGATCGGAACCATCGGCTGGTGCTTCGGTGGAGGACAGTCGCTGCTGGCCACCCTCACCGCCGGCAAGCAAGCGGCAGGCTGTGTGATCTACTATGGTATGCCCGTCGACGACGTTGAAAAACTGAAGACCCTCAACACCGATGTGCTCGGCATCTTTGCTTCGAAGGAAAAATACATCACCCCCGAAGTGGTGAGTAAATTTGAAGCCAACATGAAGGCCGCCGGAAAGAAACTGGAAGTGAAAAGCTATGATGCCGATCACGCTTTCGCCAATCCCAGCAATCCCATCTATGACAAGACCGCCACAGACGATGCCTACAAACGCACGCTGACTTTCTTCCAGTCACATTTGAGATAAGCGGATCGTAATGAAAATAAAAAAGGGAGCTGATAAATTCAGTTCCCTTTTTATTTTTATCGCAGCGCGATGCATCATCATTCCCACACCACCACGGAATTCGTTTTATACCATTCGGGATATTTTGAGAGATTCGCTTTTTCCAATTCATTCCGCTTGAGCTTTAGCGAAGGGGTGAGCATGCCGTTCTCCACCGTCCAATCGTCGCGCATCACCACGGCGGCCTCCAGGCGTTCGTAGGTTTCCAACACAGGATTGAGTTCCGAAAAAGTTTGGCGGATGCTTTCCAGGATGGCTTCCCGGGATTTTGATTTCCCCGCCGCAGAAAGATTTATTAAAGCAATCGGCTGGGGAATGCCCATGCCCACCACACAAGCCTGGTCGATGTCGGGGTTTCGCAGCAGTTGCAGCTCGATGGGTGTGGGGTTCACAAATTTTCCTTTGTCGGTCTTGAATTGATCTTTCACACGACCGGTGAGGGTCAGGAATCCTTCGTCATCGACAATGCCTTTGTCGCCGGTGCGCAGATAGCCATCGTCGGTGATGACGGATTGGGTTAGCTCCGGGTCTTTGTAATAGCCCTTCATAATGGCCGGGTGTTTTACCTGCAGCTCGCCGTTCTCACTGAAGCGAACGTTCACATCGGGCCAGGCTTTGCCTACGGTGCCATACTTCACGCTCGGAAGGTTCACATGCGAATAAGCCAGATTTTCAGTCATGCCGTAGGTGTCGCGGATGGTGACGTCGAGGCGTTGAAACCATTCCAACAACTCGGCGGCTATGGGCGCTGCACCGGAGATCACCCAATTGGCTTTTGCCAGACCCAGTTTCTTTTTTATGGCATTTTTTATCAAGGCACGCACCAGCGGAATTTTTAGCAACCGGTCCAGTTTTGGTTGGGGCATGGCTTCCAGGATCTTCTCGCGAAACTTGGCCCAGATGCGCGGCACGGCCAGGAAGATGGTGGGCTGTGCATGCGCCAGGTTTTCGCTAAAAGTTTGCAGCGATTCGGAGAAGTACACCGTAGAGCCCGAATAGATCGTCCCCATCTCAACCAGCGAACGCTCGGCCACGTGGCTCAGGGGCAGGTAGGAGAAGAATCGTTGCTTGCCGTTTTCTGCCTCGAGGTGTTTCAATCCTTCGGTAATCACATAGGCAAAGGAAGCGAACGTGGCCATCACGCCTTTTGGATTGCCCGTGGTGCCTGAAGTATACATGATCGTGGCCAGATCGTCGGACCCCAATGAGGCAAAAGTTGTCAGGGGTGCATGTTGTGTCACGAGCGATTCCCAGGTAGGGTAGGGAGTGCTGATGTAGGTAGAGATCCCAATGCATTGAACGTTATCGGGAATCCCTGACCGTTGCTCGTCCCAGGTATCGAGCTTGCCGACAAACAGAATTTTCGACTCGCTGTGTTCCAGGATCTGGCGGATCGTCGCCGCAGTAAAGGTGGCATAAAGCGGTACGGAGATATGTCCCGCCATCCAGATGGCGAGGTCGGCCATAAACCAGTGTGCGCAGTTTTTGGAGAGGATCGCAATTTTGCTTTTCGGTGGCAATCCATAGGTGCCCAGGGCCGTGGCCATGCGCCGGATCTCGTCGCCGGCTTCTTTATAGGTCCATTTTTTCCATTGACCCGCGAGCGGTTGTTGTAGAAAAGTTGCCCCAGGAGTTGTGGCCTCCCAATGACTGAATTGCTGAACAGGGTTCATGGAGTAAGGTTTCGGTTTGGTGATGGCCTTTTGTCGAGGGAAACGGGGCTCGAACAAAAAAGACGTTTTTCAAGCTAAAAACCAATTTTTTACCCGCATTTGTCAACATGCCGTCGACCCCCGGAAAACCCCGTGTAAACCTTTTGTCAACGGCTTTTGACGGCTGAAACGGCAACCTTGCCGTATCTGAACCCGGGCTCAAAATTTGCAGCCTCGGAGTAATCCGCCCTTTCACAACAAAAGTTTAACGATTCATGAAAAAAACACCCCCCTCTCCCAAAGCTTTGGCGGCTCGATTCACGTCCATCGATTCCTTGTATCCGTTCCTCGCGGGCATCCTGATTTTTATCGGGACCCTGATCCTGAGCAGCTGCAGCAAAGATGACAACGAAGACTTTAGTGCAGATGTATCGAAGCTCGCGGGCACCTATGCCGTGGCCGACACCGATGAATATGACGAAGTCGAAAACTATGAAGTGACCATCACCAAATCCAAGGATGGTGGCGCGAATGTGGAGATCAGCAATTTCGGTGATTTTATGTACGTGCCGGTAAAGGCCACCATCAAAGGAAACACATTCAACATTCCACACCAATCCTTCAAAGGCAAGACCATGACCATTGCGTTATCCGGTTCGGGTTCTGTGAACGGAAGTGTCATAAACTTCAAGTATACATTAGAAACAGACGACGACTATACGTTCGAACACGACTGCGCCGCTACTAAGAAGTAGCAAAGCATCCATTCATTTGTCATAATAGTTAGGTGGTAAGGAGCGTGGCGGGATTTTCCTGTCGCGCTTTTCTTTTGCTGGGTCAGAACACAAAAACATTTTTGAGCAGGGGCGATGTAAGCTTATTTTTTTCTGGGGGAAGCTTTACATACACGCCTTTCTGAAGTTGAAAACCAAAAGCTGTGTTCGTTTCGGGATCGATGATCCAATACTCCTTGATGGCAAATTTTTCGTAGAGAGGTTTCTTTGTAACGAGGTCCCGCTTTTTGCTAGCTAGAGAAAGTATTTCTATGATCAGGTCGGGTGAGCCGTGCACATGGCCCCTGACGATATGCTCATTTTCTTTAAGAATAAATAAAATATCGGGCTGGACGAGGCTTTTTTCTTCGTCTAAATAAACATCGAAAGGTGCCACAAAAACACTACCCGCGTCGTTCTGCTTTGCGAAGAAGAATAATTGTGAGGCCAAATGAAGGCTAATGCTCTGATGGCGGGCAACCGGTGAATCGGACAGATAGATTTTGTTATCAATAACTTCAGCCAACGTGCTTTCCGGTAGGTTTTCACAAACTTCCAGGGCGGTGAGGGGAGCGAAAACGGCGACGTTGCGCATTCTTAAAAATAACCAAAAACCTTGCGCAATCCTTTTGAGAAACGTTGGATTCTTTTCGAATGTGCGATACTTTGCAGCATGAGTAAACCCGACAAAAAACTTTTCCTTCTCGATGCCTACGCACTGATCTACCGCGCGCATTTTGCCTTTACCAAAACCCCCCGGATCAATTCCAAAGGCATAAATACCTCCGTGGCCTTCGGGTTCACCAACACGTTGATGGAAGTGCTCCAAAAACAAAAGCCCACCCACATCGGCGTCGCCTTCGACACCGTGGCCAAGACGTTTCGAGACGAGATTTTCAAAGAGTATAAAGCCACCCGCCAGGAAACTCCTGAAGACATTCGCACGGGTATCCCCATCGTGAAAGAGATCATCCGCGGCTTCAACATCCCCATCCTCGAAATGGATGGCTACGAAGCCGACGACATTATCGGCACCCTCGCCTCACAGGCCTGCAAGCAAGGCTTCGAAGTATACATGATGACGCCCGACAAAGACTTTGGGCAATTGGTGAACGATTGCGTTTTTCTTTACAAACCCGCCTACATGGGCAACGCCGTCGACGTGCTCGGCCCCAAGGAAGTATGCGAAAAATGGGATATTGAAAACGTGTCGCAGGTGATCGACATGCTCGGTTTGCAGGGAGACACATCCGATAACATCCCCGGCATTCCGGGCTTCGGACCCAAGACCGCGGCCACCCTGCTAAAGCAATACGGAAGTGTAGAAAACATTGTGGCTCACGCAGCCGATCTGAAAGGCAAGCAAAAAGATCTGGTGACACAATTTGGCGATCAGGCCATTCTTTCCAAGAAGCTCGCCACCATCATCACCGACGTTCCCGTGGCCTTCGACGAAAACGAGCTGGCCTACAAAGGTCCCGACGCCGAAAAACTGAAGCCCATCTTCAACGACCTCGAATTCAAATCCATTTCGGCCCGCGCCTTTGGCGAATACATGGCCGATGTGCCGCGTGTAGCGCCCAAGCCCGCACAGCTCTCCATGTTCGGCCAACCCGACGAACCCGTCGTGGCGGAGGTGATGACCGAACGAAAAACACTCGCCAGCCAAACCGTGCAATACACACAACTGGAGAATGAAGAGCAACTGCAGGCGTTGATGGTGAAACTAAAGGAACAACGCCACATTGCCTTAGATACCCTTAGCGACGACGCGCCCAACTTCGATTTTCAATGGCGAGCCATCGCTTTTGCCTATCGCGCAGACGAGGCCTTTTATTTTCCCATCGACACGGCCGAACAGGCAACGCGGGCCGCGAAGATCGTGGCACCCGTTT
Organism: Chryseolinea soli; assembly: GCF_003589925.1. Lineage (NCBI taxonomy): Bacteria > Pseudomonadati > Bacteroidota > Cytophagia > Cytophagales > Fulvivirgaceae > Chryseolinea > Chryseolinea soli. Next base: position 2,154,687 of record NZ_CP032382.1, read on the forward strand.
TAGGGGATGCACAAATCGGCAAGGTCGGTCATAATCTGAAGGCCATGATCCTGGCGTTAAAGAAAAATAGTGTGGAAGTAGCGGGTCCGTTGTTCGACACCATGCTGGCGCACTATCTGATAGAACCCGAAGCTTCACACGATCTGCCCATCATTTGCTCGCAGTACCTGGGCTATGATTTGATGGAAACCGGCAGCCTGAAAGACCGCCTCTGTGAACGCGCCGACCAGCTTGTTCAATTGCGTGAAAAATTGAAGGCCGAACTGGAACAACGGCGCGTCAGCCGGCTGATGAGCGACACCGAGATGCCGTTGGTGTATGTGCTGGCACAAATGGAATTTGAAGGCGTGAAAGTAAACACGGAATCGCTGGCCAAAATGTCGGAGGAACTGAAAGTGGAAAGCGACAAAGTGCAGCACGACATTTTTCAAATGGCAGGCACCGAATTCAACATCGGCTCGCCAAAACAATTGGGCGATATTCTTTTCGATAAAATGAAACTGATCGAGAAGCCGAAAAAAACAAAATCGGGTCAGTATGCCACGGGCGAAGACATTTTGTTGACGCTAGCGCCGAAACATGAAATTGCCAAGCGTATTCTCGACTACCGCGAATACGAAAAGCTCCGCTCCACCTACGTGGATGCACTGCCAAAAATGATCAGCAAAACCGACGGCCGCATCCACACCGACTATCGTCAAGCTGTCGCGGCCACTGGACGTTTGAGCTCGAATAACCCCAACCTTCAAAACATTCCCATCCGCACGGAGAAGGGACGGCAAATACGCAAAGCGTTCGGGCCTCGGAACGATGAGTTTCTCTTCATGTCGGCCGACTACTCGCAAATTGAACTGCGCATCGCGGCGTCCTTTGCCAAGGATCAAACTATGATCGACGCCTTCCGCAACAAGCGGGACATTCACACCACCACGGCCGCAAAAGTTTTTAAAGTCGAGCTCGACAAAGTGACACCCGACATGCGCCGGAAAGCAAAAGAGGTGAACTTCGGCATTCTGTATGGCAGCACGGCCTTCGGCTTGTCGCAAAACCTGGGCATTTCACGTACGGAAGCAGCGGAGATCATCCAATCGTACTTCACCGAATTTGCCGCCATTAAGCGCTACATGGACGACTCCATAAACATGGCGCGGGAAAAAGAATATGTGGAAACCATCCTGGGACGGAAACGCTATTTGCGCGACATCAACTCCCGCAACGTCACCACCCGCGGCTTTGCAGAACGCAACGCCATCAACGCACCCATACAAGGCAGCGCCGCCGACATCATCAAGATCGCGATGGTAAATATCCACCGTTGGCTGAGCAAAGAGAAACTCAAATCGAAAATGACCATGCAGGTACACGACGAATTGTGTTTCGATGTGCACAAAGACGAGGTGGAGATCGTGAAAGCAAACATCATCAACCTGATGAAGTACGCCGTGCACCTGGAAGTACCCATGGAGGTGGAAGTCGGCGTAGGGCTGAACTGGTTGGAGGCGCACTAGGGCGCGGAAAGGATCAGTTTATCGCATCTTCAAAATGAATGATCTCCGGTGGCAGACCCATGCGCACGGACACGATATCGAAACGAATGTGCCCTTGCCAATCGGTGGAGTAGATGTATTCTTCGGCTGCCTGAAAGATCAGCCGCGCTTTTTGATCATCGACAAACTCTTCCGGGTAGCCATACGATATGGACGTCCGGGTTTTCACTTCCACAAAAATGAGCCAGTTGTCGCGCTTCACAATGAGGTCGATCTCCGCGCGTCGGTGCCGGTAGTTCCGGGCAACGATCTCAAACCCTTTGGATCTTAAAAAGTCCGCGGCAAGCTGCTCGCCACGGGCGCCAGTGTCTAAATGATCTCTCACAACGGTAAATTTTTTTTGACAGGATTAATTTACGGATGTCTCCGAAAAAAAATACCCGGCAATGAAATAATATTAACATTTATTTCCGGCTCTCGCCAAGGCGAATAAACTGTACCTTAGCGTTGTAAATGTTCCTGATCATGGCAACCCGCAGAGAATTTATCCGCCACATCTCTTCCGCATCCCTCGTGATGCTGGGAGGCAGCGTGTTAAAACTCACACCCGCCGATGCGGCCTGGCTAAAAAAGGATGTCGTGCTCCGCTTCGCTGTGGCTTCCGATGGACACTACGGCGAGAAGAACACCGACTATGTTTCGTTTTTCGAGACCATGACCGGCCAGGTCACAAAATTTCACCAGCAAAATCCCCTGGACTTTTGCGTGATCAACGGCGACATCATTCACGATGAAAAAGATTTTCTCGTCCCCGCCAAAGCCCAACTGGATAAGCTTCCGGTAAAATATTATGTCACCAAGGGCAATCACGACAAGGTGAGCGACGACTACTGGAATGAGTTCTGGGGCATGCCCGTAAATCACGACGTAGCGATCAAGGAAAACGTGCTGTTGCTGGCCACCACGTCCAACGAAAAAGGAGAATACCTCAGTCCCAACCTGGATTGGATGAAAGCCAAACTGGAAGAGCATCAACAAAAGAAAAATGTCTTTGTCTTCGTGCACATCCCCCAGGCCAAATGGGCAAAGTTTTCGTTGGAAACGCCTGCCTTTTTGGAAATGATGAAAGAACACAAGAACATCCGCGGTGTGTTCCACGGCCACGAACACGAGGAGGATGGGGTGAAAATGATCGGCACCGTGCCCTACATGTTCGACTCACATTTTGGCGGAAGCTGGGGAACTGCCTACAAGGGTTTTCGTGTTGTGGAACTAATGCGCGACGGTTCGTACCTCACGTACATCATGAACCCGACTAAAAAGATCAATCAAGCGTCATTCTGAGGTGAACTTTCATATCAACAAAAAAACCAGCGTCATCGATCTTGGCCTCATCGACTACAAGGAAGCTTGGGATTACCAGGCGTCGTTGTTCGATAAGATCCTGGCCGTGAAGGCCCTGAACCGCTCGCTGCCGGAGCAGGAACACCAGACGACCGAGAATTTTCTTCTTTTCTGCCAACATCCCCACGTCTACACCCTGGGCAAGAGTGGCAAGGAGAATAATTTCCTCCTCAAGCAAGAAGACCTGACCGCCATCGATGCCACCTACTACCACATCAACCGGGGTGGCGACATCACTTATCACGGTCCGGGCCAGATTGTGGGCTATCCCGTGATCGACCTGGAGAATTTCTTTACCGACATTCACCAGTACATGCGTTTCCTGGAGGAGGCTGTCATCCTGACATTAAAGGACTATGGAATCGACGCCGGACGCATCAAAGGCCTGACCGGCGTGTGGGTTGATTTTGAAAAGGGTAACCAGGCCCGCAAGATTTGCGCGCTGGGGGTGAAGATGAGCCGCTGGGTGGCCATGCACGGGTTCGCATTGAATGTTAATCCCGACCTTTCGTACTTTAGCCACATCATTCCGTGCGGCATCACCGACAAAGCCGTGACCTCCCTGCAACAGGAATTGGGCAGATCCGTAGACGTCTTAGAGGTGCAGCAAAAACTTCAGGGACACCTCGCGCAGTTATTTGAGATGGAAATGGTGGCGAACGGAGTCAGGAGTTAGAATTTTGAGAGATTTATGATCAAGGATATTGTTATACCGGAAGTAAAGCATGTGACACTGGCCGTGGGCCGAAAGAAAAACGAATTAGGAGGGTTTGATTGGAGAGTTTACCTGATCAACAACAATCACGAGCCCATAGAGAATACGTTGGTGGCCAGCAAGGGCTATGGTGAAAAGGATGGGGAAGAACAAAAGACGTCCATCTTGCGTCATTTTCTGGATACGATCGCTCCGAATAGCGCGACACTGATAGAGCCTATCGACCCGGCGATCTTTCACCTGAACAACGAGTACTGGGTGAGCTACTACATTGGCTCGCAGATCTTCGACAAGCGTTTTGTGTTTGTGCCGGACTCCATCCGCGAGGAGAACATCTCGTTTATCCGGGAAATTGAGATGGATGGGGTATTGCACTCGTGAAAAATTTTTTGCCTCGCGTGGTAATGTTTACATTTATCCAGCAACTCCCGATGTGAGATGATCCAAGAACTACGCGACCTCATGTTTCTCGATATCGAGACCGTCGCCCAAACGGCAGACTACAACGCCCTGGATGAGCGCCTGAAAACGCAATGGGCGCGCAAGGCCGGTTTTTTTAAACGCGACAGCGACCACACCGACGAAACCATCTTCCACGACCGCGCCGGCATTTATGCAGAATTTGGCAAGATCGTGTGCATTGCCGTGGGAAAGTTCTATGACACCGAGAATGGCGACCTGGGTCTGAAAACAAAGGCCTATGCTGGCGACGACGAGCGCGAACTGCTGATGGAGTTCAAAACCATGGTGGAGAAACTCGATCCGTTCGCTTTAAAATTCTGCGCGCACAACGGCAAAGAGTTCGACTACCCCTACCTCTGCCGCCGCATGCTGGTGAACGGCATCCCTCTGCCGCCGGTGCTGAACCTGATGGGCAAAAAGACCTGGGAAGTGCCCCACCTCGACACGATGGAGATGTGGAAGTTTGGCGACTTCAAGCACTACACCTCGCTGGATCTGCTGGCCACCATCTTCAACGTGCCCTCCAGCAAAGGCGATATGGACGGCAGCCAGGTGAACAAGGTCTATCACGTCGATAAAGACCTGAACAAGATCAAAGACTATTGTCTGCGCGATGTGGTGGTATTGGCAGAATTATACCTCAAAATGAAGACGATCTCCTTAAACCAGCCCCTGGTGCACAAAAGCACCGAATAAAAGTCCTGAACGCCGCTCGGAAACGGAACGGCGGAGCGTTTCGGGAGACCTAAAAATAAATTTCGTATCTTCGTTCCGTAAAACAGTGATGAATAACTGCAGCCGGCATGTTATGCTTGAAGAAATAAGTTTGGAGACCGGACATCGCGCCATGTCCAACGCTACCACACGGCAATCCACTCCGGGGAAACGGCAACACCCCCGAACTTTTCAAACCATACTTTTTCAGGTGTAGATGATGCCCCTGCACCGTTATCAATCCGAGTTATTATAAATTAAAGTTAAAACAATTTGTCACCGGGAAGCATTTCCCAAAGGGTGACGTACGTCAAAAAATCAAGTAATGAGTAAATCGAAAAAAAAATCAAAAGATAAAAAAAGCGGAAATAAGCGGGGAGTTTTAGAAGCGGCCCTCCTCGCCGTGGTAGACAACAACATGGGCAAGCCCTATTCGTTCAAACACCTCCTCAAAAAATTAAGCCTCAAGAAGAAAGATGATATCAAGGCCCTCGGCCAAATCCTGGACGACCTCGTAGAAAATGGCCGTCTCCAGGAAGACAATGGGGCCTTCATCAGCAACCGGAAACAGGAAACGCTCACGGGTGTTCTGGATCACGTGAGCTCACGCTTTGGCTATGTAAAGCTCGGGGAAGACCAGACCGACGTCTACATCAAAGAAAGAGACCTCGGCTCCGCGGTGGATGGTGATACGGTTACGATTGTAATATATCCTACCCGTCATGGTGAGCACCCCGAGGGCAAAGTGACCTCCGTGGTAAAGCGCAACCGGACAAAGTTCGTAGGGAAAGTGGAACTGTCGAAAAGTTTTGCCTTCGTGGTGCCGGACTACAGAAAGATGCACACAGATTTCTTTGTGTATCCTGAAAATATCAACGGAGCAAAAAGCGGTGACAAAGTGATCATCGAAGTCACCTCGTGGGCGGAAAATGACCGCAAGCCCGAAGCAAAGATCGTGGAAGTGTTGGGTAAAGCCGGCGAAAATGAAGCGGAGATCCACTCCATCATGGCCGAGTTCGACCTGCCTTTCAAATTTTCGGAAAAGGTGGAGAGCGAATCCAAAAAGATCGACGAAGACATCACCAAAGCAGAGATCAAAAAACGGTGGGACTTCCGCGAGATCACAACCTTCACCATCGACCCCGAAGATGCCAAGGACTTTGACGATGCCCTCTCCTTCCGCAAGCTCGACAACGGGCTCTACGAGATCGGGGTTCACATCGCCGATGTAACGCACTATGTAACGCCCAACTCCATTCTGGATCAGGAGGCGTACGATCGTGCCACTTCAGTTTACCTGGTGGATCGGACCATTCCCATGCTGCCCGAGCGCCTGTCGAATGAATTGTGCTCGCTCCGTCCCCACGAAGACAAGCTCACCTTTGCCGCCGTTTTTGAAATGGACGACAAAGGCCATATTAAAAAAGAATGGTTCGGTCGCACCATCATCCACTCCGACAAGCGCTTCAGCTATGAAGGCGCCCAGGAAGTATTGGAAAAAGGAAAAGGCGAACTGTCGGAAGAGCTGACCATCCTGAACACGCTGGCCAAAAAGCTGCGCAAAGATCGCTTCAGCAAAGGCGCCGTGAACTTTGAGACCACCGAAGTAAAATTCAAGCTCGACGAAAATGGCAAGCCCCTCGAAGTAATTCCCAAAGTGCGCAAAGATGCGCACAAGCTCATCGAAGAGTTCATGTTGCTGGCCAACAAACAAGTGGCCACCTATGTGTACAACATGAAGAAAGGGAAAGAGAAGAACACCTTTGTATACCGGATCCACGATTTCCCCGACCCGGAAAAAGTGAAGGATTTTTCGGTGTTTGCCCGCCAGTTCGGTCACAAGATGAACGTGGACGAGACCAACATCTCCAGCTCGTTGAACAAACTGATGACGGAGATCGAAGGCAAGCCAGAGCAAAATGTTTTGGAACAACTCGCCATCCGCACCATGGCCAAGGCCAAGTACTCCACCGATGCAAAAGGCCACTTCGGGTTGGCGTTCAGTCACTACTCACACTTCACATCGCCCATCCGCCGTTATCCCGACATGATGGTGCACCGCCTGTTGCAACACTATCTCGACGAGGGCAAGACCGTGAACAAAACCGAGTACGAAGCCAAGAGCGTACATTCCTCCGAAAGAGAAAAACGCGCCGCCGATGCCGAACGTGCATCGATCAAATACAAACAAGTAGAGTTCATGTCGACTGCCGAAAAGAGACCCTACGAAGGATTGATCTCCGGCGTTACCGAATGGGGCATTTATGTAGAGATCGTGGAAACAAAATGCGAAGGCATGATCCGCATGGCCGACATGACCGATGACTTCTACGAATTCGATGAAAAGAACTATCGCATCACCGGGCGTAAAACACGCAAGAGCTATACGCTGGGCGACCGCATCCAGGTGATGGTGAAGCGAACCGACATCGACAAACGTTTGATCGACCTGATCTTTGCTCCAAAAGTAAAATCCACCGAAGAATAATTCTCCGCCATGCCGTCCTCTATCACCCGCTATCAGCAGTGGATTGAACAAGAAATCAAAAAACAGCAGTATGGCAAAGAGCCTGCGTCCCTCTACGAGCCCATCCGTTACCTGATGGGCTTGGGAGGTAAACGCTTGCGGCCCATGCTGACGTTGCTGGCCTACAGCCTGTATAAACCCGATGTAAAAAATGTGGTGCGCTACGCCGTGGCCGTGGAAGCCTTCCATAATTTCACATTGATGCACGACGACATCATGGACAAGGCGCCCTTGCGCAGAGGCAAGGCAACGGTACACAAAAAATGGAATGTAAATACGGCCATCCTCTCCGGCGATGTCATGCTGGTAAAGGTTTACGAGATGTTTTTATCAGTAGAGAACGACAAATTGAAGCGCATTCTCAAAGCTTTTAACACTTGTGCCGCCGAGGTGTGCGAAGGCCAGCAATGGGACATGGAGTTTGAAACCAAACCTACCGTAACGGAAGACCAATACCTGAACATGATCCGTTTGAAAACGGCTGTGCTGTTGGGCTTCAGTCTTGAATTAGGTGCAATCTTGGCCGGTGCCGATGAAAAGGAGTGCCGTGCCCTGCGTCAATTCGGAACCAATATTGGTATTGGCTTCCAATTGAAAGATGACTTGCTGGATGCCTATGCCGATCCAAAAAAATTCGGCAAACAAGTAGGCGGTGATATCATGAGCAACAAAAAAACATTTTTGCTCATCAAGGCCCTGGAAAATGCACGGGGCAAACACAAAGCTGAGCTCCAACAATGGCTGCTGGCAAAGAAATTCAAGAAAGATGAAAAGATTGCGGCTGTAAAATCCATCTATGACGCGTTGGACATTCGCGTACTCACCGAACGAAAAGTCAACCAGTATTTCAAGAAAGGATTCACCCAATTGAAAACCCTGCAAGGTTCGGCGGAAGCGCTGCAAAGGCTAAATGCTTTCACCGAAGCCCTCATCGGTCGGCAATCCTAAACAGAATCAATTTTTATTTTAATTTCTTCTTCAGGAATTCTGCCGTATAGCCTTTCCCTTTCTTCACCATTTCCTCGGGCGTTCCTTCAAACATCAGCGTGCCTCCTTTTTTCTCGCCCCCTTCCGGACCCAGGTCGATGATCCAATCGGCGCACTTGATCACCTCGAGATTGTGCTCGATGATGATCACGGAGTGTCCTTCATCCACCAATGCGTTTATGGCTTTCAGCAATTTAAAAATATCGTGAAAGTGCAAACCCGTGGTGGGCTCGTCGAAGATGAAAAGGATGTGGCCTTCCGTTGAGTTTTTGCCCAGGAACGACGCCAGCTTCACCCGTTGTGCTTCGCCACCGCTTAGCGAGTTTGACGATTGCCCCAGCTTCACATAGCCCAAGCCTACTTCGAACAGCGGAAGGATCTTTTCGTGGATCGGTTTTTTGTCTTTGAAAAATTCAAGCCCCTCTTCCACAGTCAGGTCCAGGATGTCGGAAATGTTCTTGCCGTTCACTTCCACTTCCAGCACTTCCTGTTTGAAGCGTTTGCCATGACAGCTTTCGCACTTCAAATAGATGTCGGCCATGAATTGCATTTCGATCTTGATCTCGCCTTCGCCCTGGCAGGTCTCGCAGCGCCCGCCCTCCACGTTGAACGAGAAGTGCGAAGGCTTGTAGCCGCGCTGTTTGGCCAAGGGTTGGTCGGCATAGAGCGTGCGAATGGCATCATATGCTTTTACATAGCTGATCGGGTTGGAGCGCGACGATTTGCCGATGGGATTCTGATCCACAAACTCTACTTGCGTGATGCGCGAAAAATCACCCTCCAGTTTATCGTATTTCCCGGGCGTTTCCGAAACGGAGCCCGACAACCGGCCCAGCGCAGGGTATAGAATTTTTTTAATGAGCGTCGATTTGCCGGAACCACTCACGCCGGTAACCACCGTAAGAATCCCCAACGGAAACTTCACGTTAAGATTTTTAAGATTGTTCTCGCGGGCGCCGATGATCGTAACAGAATCCTTCCACTTGCGCCGCGTCTTGGGGATCACAATGGTCTCGCGGCCGCTGAGATAGTCCGTCGTATGTGAGCGAACTTTTCCGTCGATCTCATCCACCGTACCTTGGAACACCAACTCGCCGCCGTGACTTCCTGCATCGGGGCCAATGTCGATGATCTGGTCGGAAGCCCGCATAATTTCCTCTTCGTGCTCCACGACGATCACGGTATTTCCTAGATCGCGCAGCGAGATCAGCACGCTCACCATGCGGTCGGTGTCTTTCGGATGCAATCCAATGCTGGGTTCATCCAACACATACATAGAACCCACCAGGGCGCTTCCCAACGAGGTGGCCAGCTTAATGCGCTGATATTCCCCACCCGACAGGGTAGAGGTCAGACGGTTCAAGGTCAGGTATCCCAAGCCCACCCGATCCATGTACTCCAGTCGGGAGGTGATCTCGGTCAGAATGCGGTCGGAGATTTTCTTGTCGAAATCCGGCAACTGGATCTTTTTAAAGAATGCCAGCATGTCCTCGATCGGCATCAGTACGAGGTCGGTGATGGAGACGCCGGCGATCTTCACATACTGAGCATCCTTTCTCAACCGGGTGCCGCGGCAATCGGGGCAGTTGGTGCGCCCGCGATAACGGGACAGCAACACGCGGTATTGGATCTTATGCGTTTTGGACTCCAGGTATTTGAAGAAATCGTGGATACCTTCGAAATAGGTGTTGCCATTCCACAGCACATCCTGTTGCGCTTTTGTGAGCTCGTTGTAGGGGCGGTGGATGGGGAAATCGAATTTGATGCCGTTTTTCACCAGTGGCTTTTGCCATTCGCCCATGGTTTCGCTGCGCCACGGCGCGATAGCACCCTCATAGACCGACAGCGATTTGTCCGGGATGACCAGGTCCTCGTCGATGCCGAGAATTTTTCCAAAACCTTCGCAGGTTTGGCAGGCGCCGAACGGATTGTTGAAGCTGAAGAAATTTATGGACGGTTCGGTGAACCGCATGCCGTCCAGCTCAAAGCGGTCGGAGAATTTTACTTTGTCGTGCCCTTCGGCATACACCAGGCAGTCGCCCTCGCCTTCAAAGAACGCCGTTTGGACGGAGTCGGAAAGACGGAATGTGGTGTCGTCGTCGCCGGGGTTGACCACGGCGCGGTCGATGAGGATCTCGACGGAGACATCGGGTTGGGCGGCGGCTTTTTTCTTTTTGCCCCCTTCGGCGGGCGGGGCCACGATCTCTTCAATAAACTTGACTTCGCCGTCGATCAGCACGCGCGCGAAACCTTTACTCAATAACAGATTCAGCTCGTCCACTAGCTTGCGGCCCTTTTTTATGTGGAGTGGGCAGGCCACCATCACGCGGGTGCCGGCGGGAAGACGGTTCACATAATCGACCACAGACGTCACCGTATCGCGCTTCACCTCCTTGCCGCTGATGGGCGAGTAGGTCTTGCCGATGCGGGCGAAGAGCAATTTCAGGTAGTCATAGATCTCAGTGGTGGTGCCCACGGTGGACCGGGGGTTGCGTGTGTTCACCTTTTGCTCGATGGCAATGGCCGGCGATACGCCCTTGATGTAGTCGACCTCCGGTTTTTCCATCCGGCCCAGAAACTGACGGGCGTAGGCGCTGAGGCTTTCCACGTACATGCGCTGCCCCTCGGCAAAAAGCGTATCGAACGCGAGGCTCGATTTTCCGGAACCCGACAGTCCGGTGATGACCACCAGCTTGTTGCGGGGAATGGCGACGCTAAGATTTTTCAGGTTGTTGACACGCGCCCGTTTGATGATGATGTAGTTGCGGGGATCGAGGTCTTCCAGATAAGAATCGTTCGCTTTAACAGAAAGGGTTTTTGACACAGAATCTTCGGTTATAATTCAAAAGCTAATCCTCGCAATCTCGTACAAGAGACGTGGGGATGAAATAAGTTTGACGAAATAATTGCGGCAAGGTTGCCGATTCATCATTTCCCGTAAAAAGAAAAAACACCATCGGGCGAGACGGTGTTCATTTTTATGCCATTATCTTTTTTTTCAGATCAATTGTCGAAGTCAGGATCGTAGCTGGCTTCGCGACCGCCGCGGCCGCCACCATCTTCGTCATAATCGCTGTCGCTATCAGCACTGTCGCCGGCGTTGCTATCGAAATCTTCGCCTCCGGAATCGAATCCGTCCTCATTTTTGTCGAATTCGCCCTCGGCTTTGGATTCGACATCGTATTCGCCGTCACTATTTTTGGTGGCCGGGACTTTTACCAGGTAAGTCGCATCTTCTGTTTCCAGGGGGAAAACGAAAATCGGTTCCCGCTTCGCATTGGTGATGCGCTGAATACTGCCCTCATACCCGTTTGGGTATTGATCGCGGAGCAGTTCTTGGAGATCCTCGGAGAGATTTTCCAGGCTTTTGATTACTTTTTTCTTGCTGATGGCCATACTATTTAAAGACGCAGTATTTGCGAGCAAATAGCTAAAGAAATTGTGTGAGAGGCAAGAATTTTTTGAAAATTTTTTGCGCTAATCCAAAATCTTTCTATCTTTTCAAACCTATTTGTTCCACTAACCCAAAACAATATCGAAAGAGATCTCTACGTTACCTTAAAGTGAGAAAGAATGATTGACAGCAGATTAAGCGACTCCCAACTCGTGTCGCTGTATCAAAACGGTAACGAAGAAGCTTTCGAAATGCTCCTGCACCGGCATAAATCGAGAATCTATACTGCGATATACCTGATCGTCAAAGATCGGTACACCGCCGAAGATTTACTCCAGGAAACCTTTGTAAAGGCGATCAACACCATTCGTGGTGGGCGCTACAACGAAGAAGGTAAATTTTTACCCTGGATCAGCCGGATTGCTCATAACCTAGCGATCGACAACTTTCGAAAAGAAAAACGTTACCCCGAGGTAGTGTTGGAAGACGGCAGCAGACTCTTCAACTCCATGGAATTTGCCGAGGAGTCGATGGAGGACAAGCAGATTTTTAAAGATACCCGGACCAAGCTCAGGGATTATATAAAGGAGTTACCGACCGAGCAGAAACAGGTGCTGATCATGCGGCACTATCTGCAGATGAGCTTCCAGGAGATCGCGGAACGCACAGGGGTGAGTATCAACACAGCGCTGGGACGTATGCGCTATGCACTCATCAACCTGCGGAAAAAGATGGTGAAACACAGAGCCAATGATAAAAACTTTTACTCAAACGGACTTGATCAGGTATTTATACCACGAGACTACGGAGAAGGAGACGAGGGAGATTGATAAGGCCCTCATTTGCGACAGTGACCTGCAAGCTCTTTACAACGAGCTGTACGTCATGAAAAAAAATATGGACGCTGCCCAACTGGAACCTTCCTCCAGCACGGTGCTCAACATTTTGAGCTACGCCCGCAGCGTTCCGCAACACAAACAATGAAGGGCATAAGGCCCTTCATCGTCGTTGCTCCGCCTACAAGGCCTTGATCTCCACCTTGCGCCAGCGCACCTTTACACCGCCCCCGTCGTGTATCTGCAGGGCTATTTTGCCTGTACCCGCGCCAATTTTCTCATCTTTTAAGGTAATCATCTGAACACCATTCAAAAACGTGTTCACCTCGTCGCCCACCACGCGCACGACCATCGTGTTCCACTCGCCTTCCTTTAATACCTTTTCCTTATCGGCCGCAGGCTGGATCAACCAACCCCTTCCATACGATTCGTAGATGCCACCCGTGTGATGGTTGAGGGGCGCCACCTCGGCTTGCCAGCCGCTGATCGTGGTTCCTTCAATGCCGCAGTGAAAGAACACGCCGCTGTTGCCATTGGACTCTTGCTTGAATTCTATCGTTAATTCGAAGTTTTTGAACTCGCGTTCAGAAACTAAATAGCCATAAGCCTTGTCCGGACCGCTTTCGCAGATCATCTCGCCCTTCTCCACATACCATTTTTCGGTGCCAGCCACTTTCCAGCCGGTGAGGTCTTTTCCATTAAAAAGCTTGATTTGTGCGTGTGCGCCCACAAGCGAGCCCGCCAGTAGTAAAAGGGTTATCAGTGTCTTGTTCATATAGGGTTTCGTTTGCCCTGAAACTACAAAATCAAGACTCATAATAAAATGCTTTTGGTACGGCTAAAATGCTTTTGGTACGACCGGAACGGCAGCGGTCGGCTTACGGATGGACAAAAAGATCTGACCGGTGACCGCGGGCCCCGAACTATTGTTTTCTTTGCACCGTGAAAATCCTGATCCTTCACCAGCACTTCAACACGCCTCAAACCGGTGGCGCCCTGCGCTCCTACTACCTGGCCAAAGCCCTGGTAGACGCTGGTCTGACGCCCGTGGTGATCACCGCCCACAACGAAGGGAAATACGAGCAAGTGAATGTGGAAGGCATCGAGGTTCACTACCTGCCCATTGTGTACCATAACCATTTTGGATTTTGGCGCCGCAGCCTGGCGTTTCTCCGCTATGTGAGCGGTGTCGTGTGGGCCACCCGCAAGCTGGGGCCGGTGAAAACTTGTTATGCCATTTCAGTCCCCCTCACGGTAGGGCTGGCGGCGCGCATGCTAAAAACGGTCTATGGCATCCCCTACATTTTTGAAGTGGGCGATCTGTGGCCGGAGGCGCCCATACAAATGGGATTTGTGAAGAACTATTTTTTTAAGCAGCTGCTCTATGGACTGGAGACCTCCACCTATCGCAAGGCCCACGCGGTGGTGGCGCTTTCGCCGATGATCCAAGCCGAAATTGAGAAAAAAGTGCCCGGAAAAACCGTGCACCTTATTCCCAACATGTCGGACACGGATTTCTATTTTCCAGAGGAGAAACAACCTTCGCTCGAGACAAAATTCGGAATAGAAAACAAGTTTGTCGTGTCGTATATCGGTGCCGTGGGGCTGGCCAATGGGCTTGATTTTTTTATTGAATGCGCCCGGGCCTCCCAAAAAGCATCCCTGCCAGTGCATTTTTTATTGTGTGGCGAAGGCGCCTTGCTGGAGAACCTGAAAGCGATCGTAAAACGGCTGGCACTGACCAACTTCAGCATCATTCCCTTTCAAGATCGCGACGGCGTGAAAGAAGTTATGAATGTGACCGATGCTGCTTTTGTATGTTACAAGCCGATCCCCATTCTGGAAACCGGATCACCCAATAAATATTTCGATGGACTGGCCGCCGGCAAGCTCATCCTGGTGAATTTTGGGGGCTGGATCCGGTCGGAGATTGAACAACATCACTGCGGGGTGCACGTCGATAGCCGTCAGCCGCAGGATTTTGTAAGGGTCATCACGCCGTACCTGGAAGATCGGGCAGTGCTAAAAAAAAGCCAGCAAGCTGGGCGCTTGCTGGCAGAATCAAAATATTCGCGAAACATTCTTGGCCGGAAATTCGCCGCGCTGTTTCAGTGATGTGACTACTGGGTTATCTGACTGAGCTTTCCAGTCGTCTTATTCTTCAGGATAATTTTCTTGGCGCCATAGTGCGTCATCTCTTCTTTCACCAGGTAATGTTCGGCATCGTATTCCTGCAGGTGGCTGTCTTTGGAAACGCCGGTGCGGCCGCGCCAGATGTCGAGCTTCACGGGTTCCCATAGTTTTGTTTTGGCCGATTTGTAGCAGGCATCGAGGACAGCGTTCACCACGTAGCCGTCGTAGAAGGTCTCCTTGGGTTGTATTCCTTTTTCGAGGGAGGCGAACATGTCCATGAACATGTGGTTGTAGCCCAGCTCGTTCACTTCGTCGCCCACGGGGAACAACCAGCCTGAATTGCTTTCGGCTTTTTCGGCCAGGTAGTCGCCGCTCTTGCCGGTGGTGAACATTTCGAAGCCCGTGCGCAGAAAGCTATTGATCCAGATCGTGCCTTCGGTGCCCATCACTTCGTCGCGCAGGTCGAGGCCGCCACGGAAGGTCCAGCTCACTTCAAACTGGCTGATGGCGCCGTTCTCGTATTTGATCAAAGCGATCGAGTGATCTTCGGCGTCGATGGGCTTCACTTGGGTGTCGGCCCAGCACATCACTTCTACCGGGAGGATGTCTTTTCCGATGTAGCTGCGGGTGATCTCCACGCAATGGCATCCCAGGTCAAGGATACATCCGCCGCCGGCTTGCTCGATGTCCCAGAACCAGTCGCTGTGCGGGCCGGGGTGTGTCTCGCGCGACTTGGCCCAAAGAATGCGGCCGAGGGCGCCGTTCTTTACGCTTTCGTGAGCCTTGAGGAACTTGGGCGTGTACACGAGGTCCTCCAGGTAGCCGTTGAAGATGCCCGCCTTTTCCACGGCGAGCAGCATGCGCTTGGCTTCTTCGGCGTTGCGCGCGAGTGGTTTGGTGGTGACCACGGCCTTCTTGTGTTTGCAGCAAAGCAACACGGCTTCTTCGTGCATGTTGTTTGGCAGGGCGATACAAACCACATCCACATCGGTGCGGTCGATGGCGGCTTCGAGGTTGTCGGTGGCAAACCCCACGTTATAGTCCGTCGCAAATTTCGTAGCACTTTCTTCTTTGCGGGAATAGATGCTGACGATCTTGTCCTTGTTTCGATAGCCCTGGATGGACTCGGCATAAAACCGGCCGATGAAGCCCGACCCTAGCATGGCAATGTTCATAGTCTATGCGTTTTGTTGGTGTAGTTTGATATTGTTTTTTTATTTCCGATTTCATTGTTTGAAGTTGAAATCAGGATGTTCAGGCTTTGCTTATCTCCTTTTTCTCGTTGAAGAAGAAAATGAAATAGAACAATACGGCAACGGCGACATAGGCCGGAACAAGCCAGATGTTTGTCCATTGATGCACGCCATCTTTTGTGTAGTAATCTGCTGTGAAACCCGAGAACCAGGTTCCAATGAACATCCCCAGGCCATAGGTAGCAAAGGTGAACAAGCCTTGTGCAGCGTTCTTGATTTTCTCTCCGGCTTTCTTTTCCGTATACATGTAGCCGGTCACAAAGAAGAAATCGTAGCAGACCCCGTGAAGCACAATGCCGGCGTACAGCATCCATGCGCCGGTTTCGATATTGCCGTACGCGAAGCATACATAACGCAAGATCCAGGCGGCCATTCCCAGCAACAACATCTTTTTAACACCAATGCGGTTGAAAAGGAAGGGAATTGCCAGGATGAATACGGCCTCCGAAATTTGTCCGAGGATCATCTTGCTGGCGGCTTTCTCCATGCCGGCTTCGTTCAGGAAAAGGTTGGCAAATCCATAGTAGAACGAAAGCGGAATACACACCAGCACCGCTGCGATGAAAAAGATGAGGTAGGGTTTGTCTTTGAACAACACAAACGCTTCCGTGCCCAATGCACTCGATGCACTCGTATCAGGCGTCCTGCCCTTGGGCGGCGTGTTGGGCAATATAAAGCTGATGAACCCGAGTGCAACGGAGGCAATGGACGCCATCACAAAAGTGAACTGCGTTTTCTCGATAGACAATGCACCGATCATCAGGCCCGCGATGATCCAGCCGAGTGTACCGAACACACGGATCCAGGGGAATTGTTTCCCGGGATCGGTCATTTGCGAGAAGGCAATGCTGTTCGATAGCGCGATGGTAGGCATGTAGAGCAGCGAATAGAACAGGATCACCCAATAGAAGGCGGTGTTCCCTGTGATCTGTGTGGCCAGATATAAAAGGGCTCCTCCCACCAAGTGGAGTATTCCCATGATGCGCTGTGCAGCAAAATAACGGTCGGCTACCATGCCCACGAAGAAGGGAGAGATGATGGTCGCAATGGCCAGTGCACTGTAGGCCGCACCGATCTGCACGCCGCTGGAATGCAAAAATTCAGACATGTATGTGCCCATCGTAACGTACCAGGATCCCCAAATAAAATATTCGAGGAGCATCATGACCGAGAGCTTTGTGAAGATGACAGGTTTCATGGGTTTTGATAAAAGGTTGGAAATGTACGAACGGGTGCAGCCGCCACGCATTAGGTTGAAGGGGCTGTCCGTGAAGATACAGGGTGAAGCAGACAGACAAAAACCTCTTGTAAAATTTTTTCAATTGCGAAGCCCTGGCCAGCGCTCACGGACACGCTAAAAAAATGATGAAGCGAAATAAAAGGAGAAACGTGAAAATAACGCGGAGTGAATGCCCGGCGTGTTGGGGTCAGGATAGTTTCTTCAAGAGCAACGCTGCCCACTGCTCACGCTCGTCGCGACGCACCTCGGCGAGGTTGTAGCGACCGGCTTCAACGAGAAGATCGTCGATGTCGTTTGTGTAAAAACCGCTGAGCAGCAACAGGCTTTCCGGGGCCATGTACTGTTGATACAGCCGGATCTCGTCGAGCAATACGTTCTTGTTGATGTTGGCCAAAATGATGTCGAATGTTCCTTTGAAGGAGAGGTCGCTCAGCTTGCCTTGTTGTTGGTGGATGTTGGTACACCCGTTTACGTCAATGTTCTCCTGGCCGTTGCTCACACTCCACTCGTCGATGTCGAATGCCTCCACTTCCCGGGCACCAAGCTTTGAGGCCATCACCGAGAGGATGGCTGTGCCACAGCCGGCATCCATCACCCGCTTGTCGTTGTGGTCGATGTCCATTTGGCTCTTGATCATCAAATAGGTAGTTTGATGATGGCCCGTGCCAAACGACATCTTGGGAGTGATGATGAGTTCGTAGGGATATTTTTTGTCGATCTTGTGAAAATCGGCGCGGATCAGACAACGGTCGTCCACGATGATGGGCTCGTAATTTTTCTCCCACTCTTCGTTCCAGTTTTGTTTCTGGATGCGGTCCTGAAAAAAGACCACGGGCGTTTGCAAGGTATACTTGTCTTTGATGGCTTGCAGATATTCCTTGTCGTACTTCTCCATCTCCACATAAGCCTCAAAACCTTTCTCCGTCTCCATGAAGGTGTCGAAGCCGGCTTCGGCAATTTCGGCCATGATCAGCTCGGAGAAGTCGGGGTCGCAGATTACCTGGAGGCGTGAGTAGTACATGAGAAGATGATTCGTGTGAAGGAATACAGGACCGGGCAAAAAAATAAAATGCCGGCGACATTTAGCGTCACCGGCACCTCTGCGATTTACATCGCCTTGATGATCTCGGCAAACTCTCTGGATTTCAAAGACGCACCGCCTACCAGGCCGCCGTCAACATCCGGTTGAGAGAAAAGTTCTTTGGCGTTGGCTGCGTTCACGCTGCCGCCATATTGGATGGTGATCTCATTGGCCACCGCCTCGCCGTATTTGGAGGCCAGGTGCTTGCGGATCACGGCGTGCATGTCTTGCGCTTGCTGTGAAGTCGCTGTTTTGCCAGTGCCGATGGCCCACACGGGTTCATAGGCGACGATGACTTTTTGAAGGGATGCTGCATCCAGGTGGAACAGGCTTTCTTCGATTTGTTTTTTTACCAGGGCCTCGTGTCCGTTGCTTTCACGCACTTCGAGCGGCTCGCCGCAGCAGAAGATGGGAGACAGGCCGTGCTTCAACGCGATGTCTACTTTCTTGGCCAACAGTTTTCCGTCTTCGCCAAAATATTGACGGCGTTCGCTGTGACCCAGGATCACATAGCCGATGCCCAACGATTTCAACATGGCGGCCGATACTTCGCCGGTGTATGCGCCCGACTCGTGCTCGCTGCAATTTTGAGCGGCCACGGCAATACGGGTATCTTGTCCGATAAGATTTTTGATGGGAAGCAAGTAAGGGAACGGCGTGCAGAGAATGACCTTCACGTTGCCCTTCACTTCATCGGCCACCATGCCTTTGATCTCCGAGGCCAGGATGTTGGCTTCGTCCAGGGTTTTGTTCATCTTCCAGTTGCCGGCTACAATTTTTTGACGCATACAATTTTTGATTGGTTATAGAATTGGGTTTCAAAGATAGTTCAGCTTTTTGCTTCTCGCACAAGGCTTAGCGCTTTTTCGGTTTGTAGTAGGACTCCCGGAACAATTGCTGTGCGTCGGGCGCGTTCATCACCTGCGGCAAAGTGGCGTCGGGATGCTTCTCGGCATATTTGTTCACGATCTGCCAGCCCACCCATTGGCCAATGCGGCCGGGACACTTTTCACCCACCTGTATGGTCACGGGACGCTCGCCCAGGTAGTCCTGCTTCACTTTGTGGCTGGTGGCATACAACACCTGGCTGTCGATGAAACGAGCCCAGATCAGATCTTCGTTCTTTCGCGTGCCTTTCATTTCTTCCGGTGTATACCAGATGAAAACGCTATCGGGCACGCAGGGCAACATGTGCTTGGCGAAATAGAAGGACTTTCCGAAGACCACCATGTCGGCCAACACCGTCTTGTCGTTTGGTTGATTTTTGTTGAAACGTCCTTCGATGCCATAGATCAGCATGGCGCAAGGAACGATGTCGTTGGGATCATATTTCCGCAGCAGGTATTCGTACATCTTGGGCCGGTATTTGGCGCCGCGGCCGAGATAAAAATCAAGGCCCACAATGATGAGCGAATCCGTGACGAGCATATCCGTCTCCAGGCCGGAGACGACGGTTTGAATTTTAGGCGGCGTGAAATTGGGATAATAATATTTCACGTTGCTGAAAGCTTCATCAAACTGCTGTTTCAAGCCCGACAAGTCGCCGAAAACCCGCTTGGTCTCCATCACCAACGTGTCCATGTGCGGGCTGGTGAGCTTTGCAAAAAGTTGGTTGATAAAGGCTGAATCGGATGGATATTCCGTACGGCGGAAAATATAATCACGCACCAGCGGGTGATGGGTCAGGAGGTCCACAAGCTCTTCTTTCGTCTTGAGGTTCACCAGCGAATCCTGCAGCTGATGAATTTCTACCGACACAGGCTTTTCAATGGAGGGCGGCGCTACCACGCACTCGTCCTGCTCGCCACTACACCCGGCCAGGATCAAGGCCATGAACAAAACGATTACCAATACCTTCTGCATACGCAATGATAATTTCCGCGAAGATGGGATTTTTTATGCTATCCCGGGCCCTTTTCGAGCGCGGGATTTTACTTTACATCGAAAGTGAGCTTGTCGGTGGGAACGTTTTTGGTGAGGCGCAGGCTCCGCACCGTTCCCCGCACGGTCACATGCACCAGGTTCGACTGATCTTCGAACGCTTCCGTGATGATATTGTTGTGGATTTGGATGGTCTTCAATTTTTTTACACCCGGCACTTCGAGGTAAAAGATAAAGGCATCGCCCTCCAACTCATGGCCCAGGTATTTCGATTGCACGGCCTTGTTATCCACGACGATCTTGAAACGGGGCGCCAGGTATTCTTTCATGATGGCATCCAGGGCTGGCGTCGATTGCTTGGTGATGTCGAATTCGGGTTGTTTCAGGCTTTCGCGCAAAGTGATCTCCAGGTCGTCGGCAAAAACGCGCATCATGATCTCCAGCCGTTTGTCCTTTTCATCCATTTCAATTTCCGTAACGGAAACGTGCATGGGGTGGACCAGGAATGAAAAAGCCAGGCTTTGCAGCGTGGAAATAAAGCAAAGGGAAGAGAACATTCGTTTGTGAAAAATGAATTCCTGCAAAGATTGTTCTTTCTGATAAAATACTAAAAGGAATTTTACGCCCGGTCCCGCAATAAACGGCACCGCTTAACCATCAAACCCGCCCGGCCACCAAAAGGGGGGTGTCATAAGTAAAAAATAACTAGTATACTTGCTCCCTTTTTCAAAGCGTGCTCAGCGTTTTATGACGGAATTTCAACTCTATTTCGGACTGGGGAAGGATCACATCCTGGACTATGCCAACGGATATGATCACATCCTGTTCATCGTGGCCCTCTGCGCCCTCTACATCTCGCGCGACTGGAAACAGATCCTGGTGCTGGTCACGGCGTTCACCATCGGACATTCCATCACGCTGGCCCTATCGACACTACGGATCGTGAACGTGAAACCTGACCTCATCGAATTTTTGATCCCGCTCACCATCTTCGTCACCGCCGTTTCCAATTTGTTCAAAAACGAGAACAACATTTCGGGTGGGCCCATGCAAATGAATTACTTCTACGCGGCTTTTTTTGGATTGATCCACGGACTGGGATTTTCCAACTATCTGCGGAGCATTTTGGGAAAAAGCGAGAACATCTTCACACCCCTTTTGGCGTTCAACCTGGGTCTTGAATTCGGACAGATCATCATCGTGGTGCTGTTTATGTCGGTATGTTTCATTTTAGTGGATTTATTCAACCTGAACAGAAGGGACTGGAAGATGGTTATATCGTCTGCTGTGGCCGGCATGGCCCTGCTGCTGATGAAGGACCATATGTTCTGGCTCGATAAGTAGAACTCATTAACCTAACTATAATCTTTTATGAAGCAATTTCTGATGTATGCGCTGATCCTGCTGGTCAACGTTGCCGTTGCGCAACAGACACCGCAGTGGCAGGGCAAGTTCGAGCAGTTGGATCAAACCCTGCCCACGCCAAACGAATACCGCACAGGCTCCGGCGCGCCTGGCGTGAAATACTGGCAACAAAAAGCCGACTACGCGATCAACATAGAGCTGAATGACAACAACCAAAGCATCAGCGGCAGCGAAACCATCACCTACACCAACAACTCGCCCGATGTATTGAAATATTTATGGCTTCAGTTGGATCAAAACATCATCGCTCCTGAAAATACGTTGCGCACCACCAGCACAGGAAATGTGGTGGATTCGGCCGCAGCCAAAACCTATGCTGCCCAGGTCTCCGATTTCAAAGGAGGCTACAACGTAAAAGCCGTGAAAGAAGTAAACGGCAAAGCGCTTCCCTATTTTATCAACAACACCATGATGCGTGTGGATCTTCCGCAACCGCTGCGCTCGGGTGAGAAATATTCGTTCAACGTAGAGTGGTCGTTCAACATCGTTGACCGCAGTGTGTTTGGACAACGCAGTGGTATGGAGTTTTTTCCGGAAGATGGAAACTATGTGTACACCATCGCCCAGTTCTTTCCCCGCATGTGCGTGTACGACGACTATGAAGGCTGGCAAAACAAACAGTTCCTTGGCCGCGGAGAATTCACGCTGCCTTTCGGCGACTACAAAGTGCGCATCACAGTGCCTGCCGACCACATCATCGGCGCGACCGGTGTTTTGAAAAACCCCACTGAAGTATTGACCAAATCGGAGATCGAGCGTTTCGAAAAAGCAAAGGTCACTTTTGACAAGCCGGTCATCATCGTCACACAACCGGAAGCCACTCAAAAAGAAAAAACGAAATCCACGCAAAAGAAGACCTGGGAGTTCCAAGCCGAAAATGTGCGCGACTTCGCGTTTGCCAGCTCCCGTAAATTTATCTGGGATGCACAAGCCGTGAAGATCGGCAGCAAAACGCCGCTGGCCCAATCGTTCTATTCCAAGGAAGGCAACCCGCTGTGGGAACAAGAATCCACGAAGGCTGTGAAGAATACGCTGGAAGTATATTCCCGCTACACGCTCGACTATCCGTATCCGGTAGCCACCTCCGTTCACTCGGCCAGCATTGGCATGGAGTATCCGATGATCTGTTTCAACTACGGCCGCCCGGCCAAAGATGGCACGATCACTGCAAAATTAAAGCAAGGCATGATCGGCGTGGTGGTTCACGAAGTGGGCCACAATTTCTTCCCCATGATCGTGAACAACGACGAGCGTCAGACCACCTGGATGGACGAAGGCGTGAACAGCTTTGTGCAGTTGCTCACGGAATTGGAACGCTATCCCGAACTGAACTACACCCGCGGCAAACCGGCCGATCTGGTGCCCTACATGAAAGGCGACAAAAGCCAAATGCGCCCGCTCATGACCAACTCCGAGCAAGTGATCCAGTTCGGTCCTGAGCAATATGCCAAGGCAGCAACAGGCCTGTTCATGCTCCGTCAAACCGTGATGGGGCCCGAGCTTTTTGACAAAGCATTTAAAGAATACGCACAGCGCTGGGCCTTCAAGCATCCCAAACCTGCAGATTTCTTCCGCACCATGGAAGACGCCTCCGCCGTCGACCTCGACTGGTTCTGGAAAGGCTGGTTCTACAGCACCGACAACGTGGATCAATCCATCGACCAGGTGAAATGGTACAAAATGCGCACCTCCCAACCCAACCTGGAGAAAAAAGAAGTGACGGCCAAGAAAGGCGACCTCGCGCAAGGCGACGGCAAGAAATACGACTCGTTCAACAACGGACCCGAACCCTTTAGCCTCATCGAAACCGACCCCCGCCTCAATGGCGAATTTGCGAGCCGGGTCGACGATAAAGCCATCATGCAAAAGCTGGAGGACAAGAATATCTATGAAGTGACGTTGTCTAATAAGGGTGGCCTGGTGATGCCCGTCATCATCGAGTGGACCTATAAAGATGGCACCAAGGAAATCGAGAAGATTCCCGCCGAGATCTGGAGAATAAACGAACAAAAGATCACCAAGGTGTTCGTGAAACAAAAAGAGGTGGTGAACATCGTGCTGGACCCTAACTTTGAACTGTCGGACATCAACGTGCAGGACAACGTTTTCCCGAAGCGCGAGGCGGAATCGAAATTTGACGATTTCAAAAAGAAAGAGAAGTCGAAATAAAAAACATAGCGTGTTCGCCGGGCGTGGCGTTCACAAATGAAGTACAGCGTGCCGGAACTTTCCGGCGCGCTTTGAATTTTAATAGAACGGAGAGTACCAAAAGAAAGGAATGTGATGAAGCGAATATTGGCATGCATACTTACCCTTGGCATGGTGTCGCAGGTGTCGGCACAAGCACAGCAGGGATGGAAAGGAAAATTTGAACAACTGGGGGAAATGCTCCCCACGCCCAACAGCTACCGCACGGCTTCGGGTGCTCCCGGTCAAAATTATTGGCAGCAGCGCGCCGACTACACGATACAGGTAGAACTGGACGACCGTACACAAAAGCTGACAGGATCCGAAACCATCACCTACTATAACAATTCACCCGACGCGCTGAATTTTCTCTGGCTGCAACTGGATCAGAATATTTTCGCGCCAAAGAACATGACCTCCGAGACGCACACCGGCGTTGTGAAAGATTCGATCCCCGCAAGCTTTTTCACAAAGGCCTCGGGAGTGGTGGTATCGGACTACGTGGGCGGATACACCATCCAATATGTGAAAGATGCCTCCGGGAAAGAGCTTCCACACACCATCAACAACACGATGATGCGCGTGGACCTGCCCTCACCGTTGAAGACGGGCGAAAAATTTACGTTCGCCGTGGCTTGGACCTACAACGAATACAATCACCAGGTATTTGACGGTCGCGGTGGATACGAATATTTTCCCGACGACGACAACTACGTCTACACCTGCGCGCAATGGTTCCCCCGCATGTGCGTGTACGACGATTACCAAGGCTGGCAAAACAAGCAATTCCTGGGACAAGGCGAGTTTGCCCTTGTGTTTGGAAATTATAAAGTAAAGATCACCGTGCCTTCCGATCATATCGTGGGGGCTACCGGGGTGCTTCAAAATCCGAAAGACGTATTGACCAAAGAACAGGTCGAACGTTTTGACCGCGCCAAGAAAACATTCGACAAACCTGTTTTCATCGTGACACAGGAGGAGGCCACGCAAAAAGAAAAAACCAAATCAACAAAGAAAAGCACGTGGGAATTTCACGCCGAGAACGTGCGTGACTTTGCCTTTGCGAGTTCGCGCAAATTCATCTGGGATGCCCAGGCGGTGAAAGTTGGAAACAACACCCCGCTGGCGCAATCGCTTTATCCGAAAGAAGGCAATCCGCTGTGGGAAAAAGAATCCACGCAAGCCATTCGCAACGCCCTGGAGCTTTATTCTTCGCGCACGTTTGACTATCCGTATCCGGTAGCCTACTCCGTACACACGGCGCAGCAAGGCATGGAGTACCCGATGATCTGTTTCAATGGCGAGCGCCCGAACAAAAAAGGCGAATACTCAAAACAAACCCTGACCGACCTGGTGTCGGTGGTGGTGCACGAGGTGGGACATAATTTCTTCCCCATGATCGTGAACTCCGACGAAAGACAATGGTCTTGGATGGACGAAGGCTTGAATACGTTTCTCGAAAAAGAAACGATCCGCGTCCGCTATCCGGACCTGTTTGCCACGCATGGCACCCCCAAAGGCATCGTGCCCTTCATGCGCGGCGACAAAAGCCAGATGCGCCCCATCATGACCACCTCCGACAACATCCGCCGGTCCGAGTTTGGCCCCAATGCCTACACCAAACCTTCGGCTGCGCTGACGATCTTGCGCGAGACGGTGATGGGACCTGAGCTCTTCGACAAGGCCTTCAAAGAATACGCGCAGCGCTGGGCCTTCAAGCATCCTAAACCGGCCGACTTTTTCCGGACGTTGGAAGATGCCTCCGCCGTTGACCTCGACTGGTTCTGGCGCGGATGGTTTTATTCGACCGACAATGTAGACGTCGACCTGGCCGAAGTGAAGTGGTATACCCTGAACACCGAGAAAGCCGATCCCGAAAGAAAAGAAGTAAAGGCGAAGAAAGGCGACCTGGCCACCAAAGACGGCAAACCTGCCGACTTCAGCCAAGGCCCGGAGCCGCTCACGCTGACCAACACGGCCGAGAAACTCAATGGCGAATTCAGAAGCCATCCCGACGACAATGCCGTCCGCCAAAAACTGCAAGGCAAAAACATTTACCAGCTCCGCTTTAAAAATATCGGCGGCCTGGTCACACCGTTGGTGATCGAGTGGACGTACAAAGATGGTTCCAAAGAGATCGAACGGATCCCCGCCGAGATCTGGCGCACGAATGAAAATGAAGTCACCAAAGTGTTCATCAAAGACAAAGAGGTGGTCAACATCGTGGTGGATCCCAACGCCGAGTTGGCCGATGTGGAAACCAGCAACAACACCTTCCCCAAAAGAGAAACGGCATCGCGCTTCGACCGCTTTATGGCGAAATAGCGAAAGACTTTTTGTTTACAGGAGTAAAAGCCATCACCGCGAGGGGGTGGTTTTTTTTTGAGGTTTATCGGATTCGTCCAGATTGAATTTGTGCAGAAAACGATGGACGATGGGTGACAGGAAAACGGCTGCAATGGTCAGAAACGCCACGCCGCTGAAGAGGGCATAAAACGATGCCCACAATTTCGCCAGATCATTTTTTAATGGATCGACCGGCCCCATGCCGGTGAGGATCATCGAGGCATTGACCAATGAATCGATCCAGTTCAAATCGTTGCAGAAGTGATACCCCACCATGCCGATGCCAAGCGACACAGAGATGAGCAGGGCCGTGAACAAACCGTAGTGTGCCTGGCGCATAAAGAACTCCCGCAACGGCAACAACGGATGGTGGCGATGTTCAAAAGGCGTGTAGCGAAGTTTCATTTTATTCGGTCATTAACTTCAAGGCGCGACCCAGGTCCACGTTTCCACCGGAGAGGATGATGCCTACCCGCTTGCCCTTGAATTTTTCTTTCGACTTCAACACGGCCGCCAGGGGCACGGCGCACGAGGGCTCCACCACGATCTTCATTCGTTCCCAAATGAGTCGCATGGCAGAAACAATTTCAGCATCGGTAACCGTGATCACTTCCTTCACCAACTCGCGGATGATGGGGAATGTTTTATCGCCCAGCGAAGTGAGCAAGCCATCGGCGATGGAGTCGGATTGGGAGGGTTCGATCTTTCCGCTTTGCATCGAGCGGAAGGCATCGTCGGCACCCGCCGGTTCTGCAGCGAAGACCTGCGTGCCCGGCGAAAAATATTTTGTGGCCAGTGCAGTGCCGCTCAGCAATCCACCGCCGCCGACGGGGGCAATGATCACGTCGAGATCTTTTGCTTCTTCAAACAATTCCTTTGCCGCAGTAGCCTGGCCGGCAATCACGTCGTAGTTGTTGAAAGGATGTATTTCGGTGGCGCCGGTCTTCCGGATCACATCGGCCAGGGTCGACTCGCGCGCAGCCAACGTGGGCTCGCATTCAAAGATCTCGCCGTCGAATCCCCGCACGCCGCGTTTCTTTACCTCGGGAGCGGTGCGCGGCATCACGATGTACGACTTCACACCCATGATCTTCGCCGCCCGTGCAATCGCCTGAGCGTGGTTGCCCGACGAATGCGTGGCCACACCTTTGGCACGAGCCGATTCTGAAAGCGACAACACGGCGTTCATCGCCCCGCGCGCTTTAAAGGCGCCAATTTTTTGAAAGTTTTCGCACTTGAAATAAAGCGGGCACCCCGCCTGTTCGTCAATACCCGCAGAGGTCATCACGGGTGTGCGGTGAATGTAGGGCGTAATGCGCGTATGCGCTTGTTGAATGGTTTGCTGATTAGGGATCGACATAAAGAACGGTTCGGATAGCAAAGTATGTAAAAATGATGTTTTCCTAAAGGAAGATTTTCTGAAGCCGGGATCGCTGCGACCGCATCAGTCCTTGCGCGTTTCCTGATCCAGCATTTTCAGAAGCGTCGGCATCCGGTAAGGGCCATGCATGCGGCGAACATTTTCGGACGCAACTTCCACACGCGTGCCAACGGCACTGACGAACAGGGGGTTCTTGCTTTGACGTGTAACGGTTACCACATGACGCGAGTTGCCGTGAAAAGAAGTTTTGGCCACACCCACCACCGCTATTTTTTGGCCGAGCGCTTCGTGCAGATGCGCGCCCAACCCAGGTTTGCCGTCGTCGTCAAGATAAACATAGCCGTCGACAATGAGGGTGTCGATCGTAGTCGTATCGAACAAGGCCAGCAACGCGAGAATGCAGGGTAGCTCACGTTTATAAAAACTTCCCGGCTCGTAAGGCGACACGGCGTTAACGGTTACTGACTTGATATCGAGCGGGACATCATCAGCCCAATCCTGAAACAACAAGCCGACCGCTTTGGCGTGGTCGTCGCGATAGTGAACATCGATGGCGAGCTTCAGACCGGAAAACATGGCCGGTAATTTATTCGTCTCAACCATGGAAACAAAAAAGCTGCCTGAAAAAGCAGCTCTTTTGTGAAGTGAATATTTTTTGAAGGTATTATTTGGCCATCTTATTGTTCCGGTAGATCTCTTTGCCCTTGTCGTTCCACTCGGCCTTCACATAGGGCTGCATCGACTCATCGAACGGTTCTTTGGGATAGGCGATGATCTTTTTGCGCTTGCCATTGGAGTAGAACTCCGTCCAGTCGCCCACCTTTTCGTCCCATTGATATTCGCCCTGCACGGCCAGTTGACCGTTTTCGTGGAAGAAATAGTAGAAGCCTTCCTTTTCACCGAATTCGATCGGTGTCATTTCTTTCATGCGTTTGCGTTCCGTCGGGTCATAGTAGCTCACCAGCGATTCTTTGGGCCAGCCGTGATAATATTTGTCTTTGTCCAGCAGCGTGCTGTCGCGACTGTTGTAGCGCATCCAGCGGCCATGGCGGGTGCCTTTGTAGAAAATTCCCTTCTCTACCACCGTTTCGCCCACGCGTTTTTCATAAGGGCCGTGGAGCAGCACGCCTTTGGTGGGATCGAAGGTGGAGGTTTTTCTGATCTCGCGCCGTGTATAGTCATACCAGAAGATGTCGCGCACGAACGTCTGCGGTTTTTCGGATTTTTTCAGGTAATAAAAAAGCTCGTAGGTAATGCGATCGCCCACGCCCTTGCGGGTGAAGCCTTTTTTGGTTTTGATGCCGTAGAAAACCTTCTTCTTCGGCTTTTTCTTTTTGGTGGTGTTAACGGGTTCTTCTTCCTTTTGGAAATCCAGGCTCGCGGGCGTGTCGATGGTGAAACGCTGCTCTTGCGGTTCTTGAGGCTCGTCCTGGGCCCAGCTCACGAGGGGTAGGACCGGCAGGATCAGGAACGATATTTTCCGAAGGAAATGCATAGAAAAACTTAACGTACCGGCTTTAGTTGATATTGTAAAAATAACAAACCCTCCGGGCTTTTAGAAATCCGGAGGGTTTGAATGCTGGCGCGCTCGCCGATTTTTACGAAACCATTTCCACACTGCGGCGGATAAAGTTCGTGAGGTCGGCGCCCGTGAGCATGTTTTGCGAAAGCAGGGCCAGGTCGTAGGCTTGTTTGGCCAACCTGTTTTTGTCTTCCTCGCTTCCGGCTTTCAATATTTTCTGTACGATGGGGTGATTGGCATTCACCGCCACGTTATAGTTGTCGGGCATGTTGCCCATAAACGCATAGCCACCGCCGCCACCCAGTTTGGCCATGTCTTTCATGCGGCGCATGAACTCGCTCATGGTGATCACCACGGGCAGATCCTGCGGCGAGAGCGACTCCACGGCCACGGTCATGGTCTTGCTGTTGATGGCTTTTTCAAACACGGTCTTCACGGCTTGCTGCTCGTCGGCGCTCAGCACGCTTTCCATTTTCTCGTCTTTGTCGATCAGCTTGTCGGCCGTCTCGCTGTCCACGCGCTTGATCTGTACTTTCTCCAGCTTTTGTTCCAGTGTGTTGATGAAGTGGTTGTCGAGCACGCCGTCCAGCAGCAACACGTCATAGGCTTTTGCCTTGGCGGCCTGGATGAAGCTGTCTTGCTTGCCGGGATCGGAAGCGTAGACATAGATCACGTTGCCGTCTTTGTCGGTTTGCGTGGCACTTACTTTTTCCTTGTATTCTTCAAACGTGAAATATTGACGATCCACATTTTTCAATAAGGTGAAGTCTTTGGCGCGATCATAGAACTTTTCGTCGCTGATGATGCCATACTTCACAAAGATGTTGATGTCGTCCCACTTCTTCTCGAAATCCTTGCGGTCTTTCTTATACAATTCCGAAAGCTTGTCGGCTACTTTTTTGGTGATGTGCTGGCTGATCTTCTTCACGTTGGCATCGCTTTGCAGATAGCTGCGCGATACGTTCAGCGGGATGTCGGGCGAATCTAACACGCCGTGGAGCATCATGAGGAAATCGGGCACGACGTCCTTCACTTCGTCGGTGATGAACACCTGGCGTGAGTAGAGCTGGATCTTATTTTTTTGCATCTCGAAGTCGTTCTTCACTTTGGGAAAGTAAAGCACGCCCGTGAGGCTGAATGGATAGTCCACGTTCAGGTGGATCCAGAACAACGGATCTTCCGAGAACGGATACAACTCTTTGTAAAACGCGAGATAGTCTTCATCCTTCAGTTCGCTGGGAGATTTCACCCACAACGGCGCGGGATTGTTGATGATCCGGTCTACGGTAATACTTTGATATTTAGGCTTGCCCTCTGCGTCTACGCCATCTTCTTCCTGTTCCTGCGTGGTGCCGAATTTGATCTCGACGGGAAGGAACTTGCAATATTTGTCGAGGATGCCTTTCAGTTTCCATTCGTCCAAAAATTCTTCGGAGTCTGCGTTGATGTGGAGGATCACGTCCGTTCCACGCTCGGCTTTAGTAGCGGCGGAAAGCTCGAACTCCGTGGAGCCATCGCAGATCCAACGGGCAGCTTCATTTTCTTCGGCTTTGAACGAACGGGAGATGATCTCTACCTGGTCGGCCACCATGAAGGCGGAATAAAAGCCCAGACCGAACTTGCCGATAATGTCTTTGGCGTCGGTCTTGTCCTTGAACTTCTCCACAAATTCGGCGGCGCCGGAGAAGGCAATCTGGTTGATATATTTTTTGATCTCTTCGCCCGTCATTCCGAGGCCTTTGTCGCTCACGGTGATGGTCTTTTTCTCTTTGTCAAAGCTCACCTCGATCTTGAGGTCGCCCAGTTCGCCGGTGAACTCCCCGAGGGAAGCAAGCTTCTTCAGCTTTTGGGTGGCGTCAACGGCGTTGCTGACGAGCTCCCGGAGGAAGATCTCGTGGTCGGAGTAAAGAAATTTCTTGATGATGGGGAAGATGTTCTCGGTGTGGATCGAGATCGTGCCTTTTTCTTCGGTTACGGCTGCCATATGTTCAGTTTTTTCGGTTATAGGATATTCGTGATCGATAAATAATAAAAAATCCCTGTGGTCGACAGGGATGACAAAATTTGTTCCAGCGCGCAGGCGTGACAGGTTGTCAGCCTACCGCAGCCGTTCTGAGTCGCGTACCAGCCGCTCGTCCTTCCGGATAAAGTAATTGGCGACCAGGTTGCAGATCACGGCCAGGCCTGGCAACCACATCCCCAACCCATAGCGGCCCCCTGCCTCCAGGGCTTTGATGAGGTCCGTAGCAAAATAAACCGACGAGATAATGGTGGCCGCCATGAACAGGGAGTTCAGGGCACCCAGCTTCATTTGCGTGAGCCGGTTCTTGAATTTTG
Source organism: Chryseolinea soli (assembly GCF_003589925.1). Taxonomy (NCBI): domain Bacteria; kingdom Pseudomonadati; phylum Bacteroidota; class Cytophagia; order Cytophagales; family Fulvivirgaceae; genus Chryseolinea; species Chryseolinea soli. The sequence continues at coordinate 2,185,999 of NZ_CP032382.1, forward strand.
TGATCTCGATAAACGCCACCGTGGCCGACGCCACCGCCAGCACGGCCGTGAGCGAATAGGGACTGTATTGATAGACACCACCTTTCAGATAATAGAACGCCGTGAGCACATGAAGTTCCCCGTTTTGTTCGATCATCCAGATCGGAAAGACCGTGCTGGAGAGCAGTGCGAGGACGGCGATAGCCAGAAATACCGTTTGAATTCTTTGCCACATAGGTGCGTTACTTTAACTTGGGGGCAAAGTAAATAAAATTCGCGGTGTAAATCGCCCGGAAAAATTTAGCGATCACGCAATTCAGAAAATGACCTCCGCCTACATCATTGACATCCTCCGTACACCCATCGGCAAGTATGCCGGGACGTTGGCGTCCGTGCGTCCCGACGACCTGGCGGCCCATGTCATCCGCAAACTGCTGGAGCGCAACCCGGCCATCGATCCCAAACAAATTGAAGATGTGATCTTCGGTGCGGCCAACCAGGCCGGTGAAGACAACCGGAACGTGGCGCGCATGGCCCTGCTGTTGGCTGGCCTGCCCGTCGAAGTGGGAGGCGTCACGGTGAATCGTCTCTGTGCGTCCGGCCTCCAGGCCATCATGGATGCCGGCCGCGCTGCGTTGGCGGGCGACGGGGAGCTCTTCATCGCCGGAGGTGTGGAAAGCATGAGCCGCGCTCCCTATGTGATGGCCAAACCGGGGGAAGCCTTTGCACGCAAACCCGAAATGTTCGACACCACGCTGGGGTGGCGTTTTTTAAACGACCAACTGGCCGCACTCTACTACCCCTATTCCATGGGTGAGACCGCCGAAAATGTGGCGGCCACCTGGAAGATCAGCCGCGAAGCACAGGATGAATTTGCCTTTCAATCCCAAAAGAAATACGCTGCCGCCCACGAGAACGGAAAGTTCAAAGATGAATTGGTCGGCGTGACCATTCAGAAATCAAAAGACGAATTTTTTCTTTTCGAAAAAGACGAACATCCGCGTCTCACCACGGCGCAAAAACTGGCAACGCTGAAACCCGCCTTCAAGGATGGCGGAACAGTGACCGCCGGAAATTCATCGGGCATAAACGACGGGGCCGCGGCTTGTCTGGTGGCAAGCGAAGCTACCGTGAAGCGTCTTCACTTGGCGCCTATGGCAAGGGTTGTTTCCATGGCTGTCGCGGGTGTGGACCCGGCCTACATGGGGGTGGGACCTGTGCCGGCCGTGCAGAAAGCATTGAAACGTGCCGGGCTTTCTATAAAAGACATTGGATTAGTGGAATTGAATGAAGCTTTTGCTTCACAGTCGTTGGCGTGTATCGGCGATCTGGAGATCGATCCGGAGAAGGTCAATGTGAATGGTGGCGCCATTGCGTTGGGGCATCCGTTGGGTTGCAGCGGGGTGCGTATTAGTGCTACGCTGCTTCATGAGATGCGGAAGCGGGCGGTTCGGTATGGAATTGCCACCATGTGCATTGGAGTGGGGCAGGGGGCGGCCGTGATTTACGAGAACATCAAAAGTTAAACCGCAATGGCGCAATGGCGCAAAGTCAGGCGCAAAGAAAGACAAGACCTTTGCGTTATCTTTGCGTCCTCTGTATTTTCTACACATGCGCTACTTCTTTGAAATCGCCTACAACGGTAAAAACTACGCCGGCTGGCAAAGCCAAGCCAACGCCACCGGCATCCAGACCGTGGTGGAAGACGCGCTTTCCAAACTCCTCCGCACCCCCATCCGGATTGTAGGAAGCGGCAGAACCGATACCGGCGTGCACTGTGAACAGCAATTTTTTCACTGCGACCTCGAAAAACTCCCCTTTGACCACCCCACGCTGCTGCAAAAACTCAACTCTTTCCTCCCCAGGGATGTGGCCATCCCATCTGTCCGCCGGGTAAAAGACGACGCCAGCGCGCGCTACGATGCGGTGGAGCGTACCTACCACTACCGGATCACCCGTAAAAAAAACCCGTTCAAGGAAGGTCTGGCCTGGCATTATTTTAAGACCGCCGATGTTCAAACCATGAACAGCGCGGCTGCGTTATTACTGGGCGAGCACGATTTTGAATGTTTCAGCAAAGTAAAAACGGATGTAAATCACTTTCTTTGCGACATTAAAAAAGCAGCCTGGCGCGAAGAAGGAGATTTGCTGGAGTTTACCATCACGGCCAACCGCTTCCTCCGGGGAATGGTCCGTGCCGTCGTCGGCACATTGCTGGACGTAGGTACTGGCAAAACGTCGCTGAAGGAATTTCAGGCCATCATCCAGAGCCGCGATCGTAAAAAGGCCGGGGCCAATGTTCCTCCGTATGGTTTGTATCTGTCGAAGGTAAAATATCCGCCTTCGGTTTTTGTAAAAGAATCTTAACGCCACCCGTGGAGAAAGAAAAAGTAAGTAGCGGCAATATCATCGACTGGTCGGTGCTCTCGCGCCTGATGAAATTTGTAACCCCGTACCGCTGGCGGTTTGTTGTTGTGATCGTCCTCACCGTGGTGCTCGGCGTACTCGCGCCCACACGGCCCTTCCTCATTCAATATACGCTCGACAACGATGTTGCCAATGGCGACTATGCCGGCATGGTGAACATGATGTGGATCCTGCTGGGTCTCCTCGTTTTCCAATCCATCGCCCAATACATCCACACCTATATTTCGGGCTGGCTTGGCCAACAGGTCATCCGCGACATTCGCGCCAAGCTCTACGAACACATCATCAGTCTGCGCCTCACCTTCTTTGATAAGACCCCCATCGGCCGGCTCGTCACTCGTACCATCTCGGATGTGGAAACGCTCGCCGATGTTTTCAGTGAAGGTCTCGCTGCCATGGTGGGTGACTTGCTGCAGATCGTTTTCATCCTGGGATTCATGTTCTACCAGGACTGGCGTCTGGCCCTGCTCAGCTTGTCGACCATACCGCTGTTGCTGATCAGCACGTACGTATTCAAAGAAAAAATCAAAGTGGCATTCAATGATGTGCGCAACGCGGTGGCCAATCTCAACACCTTCGTACAGGAACACATCACGGGCATGAACGTCGTCCAGATCTTTGGCAGCGAAAAGATCGAGTTCGAAAAATTCAAGGAGATCAACGAAGAGCATAAACAGGCCAACCTCCGTTCGGTGCTGTATTATTCGATTTACTATCCCGTGGCCGAGATCATTGCCGCCGCCGGCATCGGTTTGTTGGTGTGGTATGGCGCAAAGGGCATCATTAATTTTGAACAGACCGGGCTCACCACCGGCAAGCTCGTGGCGTTTATCATGTACATCCAGATGTTCTTCCGCCCCATCCGGATGATTGCCGACCGCTACAACACGCTGCAAATGGGGATCGTGAGTTCGTCGCGCATCATGAACCTGTTGGATGCCACCGAGCATGTGCAGGAAAATGGTGAGATCAAACCCACGCAGATCCAGGGCGCCGTGAGATTCGAGCACGTGTGGTTTGCCTATAACGAGGCCAACTACGTTTTAAAAGACATCAACCTCGACATCCAACCCGGCGAAACCGTGGCCATCGTGGGGGCAACCGGGGCTGGAAAATCCTCGATCATCAATTTGCTGAACCGGTTCTACGAGATCAACCGCGGCTCCATCCAGGTGGATGGCATCGACATCAAAGCATATGAGCTGGGATCGCTCCGCAAAAACATCGGTGTGGTGTTGCAGGATGTGTTCCTTTTCTCCGATACCATTTTTAATAACATCACCCTCGATCATCCCGAAGTGACGGAGGATATGGTTTGGCACGCCGCCGACCTGGTGGGCGCCCGCAAATTCATCGACCGCTTGCCCGGAAAACTGGGATATAACGTCATGGAACGCGGCTCTACGCTCAGTGTGGGGCAGCGGCAGTTGATTTCGTTTATCCGCGCCATGGTCTATGATCCACGGATCCTGATCCTGGACGAAGCCACCTCATCCGTCGACAGCGAAACGGAGGAAATGATCCAGCAGGCCATCGGTAAAATGATGAAAGACCGCACCTCCATTGTCATTGCCCACCGCCTTTCCACGATCCAGAAGGCCGACAAAATTATTGTGCTCGACCATGGCGAAATCAAGGAAATCGGGCGTCACGAGGACCTGCTTTTACAGGAGGGTTATTATGCCCAGCTCCACAGGATGCAGTATAAGGAGTTTGTTTGAAGCTGGCATCGGCGCAATTAACGTTTGAAGGCCGGCACTGAAGGACAAAACGTTTATATTTGTCCTGAATGCATTTTCAGAAAACGTTTTTCATTCTGTCATTTTGCCTTTGCGCGATCGCTACCTATGCGCAAAAGGCCCGTATCTACAATGGCGGCAAAAGCATGTACACCCGCGAGCGCTATGGCGCCGCAAACAAAGTGAAAGGTGCGAAGGCCAAAACGATCTGCCCCATCTTCATCACCAGCAAATATCCCTACCAGGGCATCGGCATCAAGCTTGGCGACCCTTTCGCCATCACCTATAAATATTACTTCAATAAAAGGGTTGCCGTGGCCGTCGACCTTGGGAAGGCCTCCAGCGGGCTCTACAACCGCTATTTCCGTGAGAAGTTCGACCAGTACGCTGTGCGCGACACTTTTTCCAACAAAGAGGCCACCATTGAGTACTACACCCACAAAGTGCTCGCCGATCTTATCGGCGAAGTAAAATTCCTCTACCATTTCGATGCCTCCCGGGTGTCGCAGGGCTTGCAGTTCTATGTTGGCGCCGGCTGGGAGTGGAAAAACACCAAACTGCAATACGACTACACCTACAAAGCCGATGTTTTCTCACCCGATAAATTCGGACGTTTCACGGAGACGCGATTTACGATGGGGCCTCAGGCAGTGGTCGGCATTGAGTATGCTTATTTCAAGATCCCCATTTCAGCGTTCATGGAGCTGGAATATTTTGCCGACGTGCTGGCGGACCCTGGGTGGAGAAGGGCTGAGGGGGGTGTTGGGTTGAGGTATGTTTTTTAGCGGGTAGCCCTTTTGGTTCTGTGATTTTTAGAATCCTCTATACGACAGTCATTTTGTAGTCGTTTGATTTACATTCCCGGTTCTTTACGTTCTGAATTGCCATGAACGATTCACGTGCACTTTTTTTGATGTTTGTCTTACTGTTATTCTGCGACGTACTCCAGGCACAATACCCGTTCGAAAAATTTCCCGCTATTCAGTACAAGGAGTTTGACAATTGGAAAGAATACGATCGGCTAGAGAAAGAACAAAAAATACATTTCACACTAACCATCCCCGATTTTTACGTCAACCACGATACCGTAACGATCCAACTCACGGGTTTTCGGGACAGGATGGACACTGCTCTTATTCGGGTCTTTAGAAATAAAAATCTAATTAAAAAGATAAAAGAGCCCATGTTCTTCATCAGTACGAATGTCAGAGATCAGCCGGTGCGTGTCGCCGATATAAATGGGGATTCACTAGACGATATAAAGTTGGTGATTCCCTACATGGGCAACGGCATCGCTAGCTTGAACGTGCGGGTGATCTATTTTTTTCAAAAAACCGACGGCAGTTTTCACAAAATCTCTTTCTTCGACAAAATGGGCGGGCCCGAGCGAGATTTTAACACCGACAACAATTTCGAGATCGTCACCATGACGTTGGATCATTATGAGAATCACAGCTATTGGACGTTCAATATTTACAATTTTGAAAACGGTACGTTGGTGAATCAAAATCAGAAATATGGATACCCCATTATGATCCAGTTTCTTTACCGCGACAACTATAAGGTAACGAACAAAATTTCTGCGCAAAAAATGAAATCTTTTGAAAAGACATTGCCGGAAGACTTCGACAAAAAATAAAAGCTGTAAATTGCATCTGCTTTAACCCCCACGCTGCGAAAGAGAGCGTCAACCGCCCATGAAACCGATAGCCATTACTGTTGCACTTCTCTGTTGCTTCATCACACCTACGTATGCGCAACACGGCGACGATGTTGACAGTCTGGAATATTTTAGTGACCAGGAAGATTTGGAAAAGGCCACCGTCTATTTGGACAACCTTATAAAAATGGATCCAACCTCGGCTGCCCTCCGGATGCGGAGAGCCGAATGGCTGGTCAAAATGCGCCAGTTTGACGAAGCAAAAAAAGAATTCACCAAAGTCATTGAGATCGATCCGGCAATATGGCAAGCTCACGGACAAAGAGGATCGATCTATCTGAATTCCAAACAATACGATTCTGCTATACTTGATTTCACCCAGATCATGGGCACGAGCCGGGAAGTGGATTCGTTGACGTATTCATTCAGGGCATATGCCTACCTGGAATCGAAAAATTATAAGGCGGCGTCGCGTGACTATGATTCTATCATCCGGCTGAGACCCAAAGATCCTAACCTCTTAAACAACCGGTCTTATGCCCGCGAGCAACTGGGTGATCTTAAGGGTGCGTTGCAAGACGTGAATGACGCGATCGATGCCGACAAAACATATGTCAGGGCGTATGGACCTCGAGCCCTTCTTTATTTACGGATGGGTGATCGGGATGAAGCCCTTGCCAGTATAGAAGTGTATCTAAAAGCTTATCCCCGCGATGAAATGGCAAATTGTCTGGCAGGGGAGCTTTTGTCTCATAAAAGGGATTATGAAAATGCAATTCCTCACCTCACGGTATGCGTGCAAAAAGAGGCTCGCAAAGACGCCTATCTGTTAAGAGCGATGGCCTATTACAACACAGGCGACTGCTCGGCGGCGATAACGGATTTTTTAAAAATCTTAACATTCAAACTCAGCGCGCCAGAAGAGGCCGAAGCATTGTATCACATCGGTGTCTGCAAGAACCGGCAAAAACCGAAATCGGGATGCGATTATATCAGGAGGGCATTTCAAAAAGGCACATATGATGAAAAGCAAAAGCATGCCTTATTGACGGAATGTCAATGACCTCCTCTCTATTGGTCATAATCCTTTGCCTCGGCCTCGTCGAGCTGTCCTTGTTTTTCGAAGAGGTCTTTGTACATACCCTCGGCCGCGATGAGCGCATCGTGCGTGCCTTCTTCGACAATATGACCATCGACAAGCACCACAATGCGGTTTGCTAACTTGGCAGACGACACGCGATGAGAGATGATGATGGTCGTACGTCCTTGCATGATCCGCTTCAGGCTATTCAAGATGGTGTTCTCCGTTTTCGTATCCACTGCCGACAGCGCATCATCCAACATCAATATCTTCGGCTCACGCACAATGGCCCGCGCAATCGACACGCGTTGCTTCTGTCCACCGGATAAGGTAATGCCCCGCTCGCCCACGCGTGTACTGAATCCGTTGGGAAAGCCCATAATGTTTTCATACACATCCGCATCTTTCGCGGCCTGGATCACCTTCTCCTCTTCGGGGTCCTTCAAGCCGAAGCCGATGTTGTTATAAATGGTGTCGCTAAAAAGAAATACATCTTGCGGCACATAACCGATCTGGGTTCGCAGCGCGTGCAGGTCGTAGTCGGCGATGGGGACACCGTCGATCAGGATCTCGCCATCGCGCGCGTCATACAAACGCGAGACCAGCGCCGACACCGTGCTTTTGCCCGAGCCGGTAGTGCCGATGATGGCCAGCGACTCGCCGGGCTGGATGGAGAACGAAATATTTTTTAACGCTTTGATTCCCGTGTCGGGATAGGTAAAGGATACATTTTTGAACTCCAGCTTTCCCTGGATCTCGCGATCGAGTTTTTTTTCCGAGACGATGTTGGTCTGGATCTTCAAAAACTCATTGATGCGTTTCTGCGAAGCTTCGGCGCGTTGCACAAGGCTGCTGGTCCATCCCAATGAAGTGACGGGCCATGTTAACAAGTTCACATAGATGATGAACTCGGCGATGTTGCCAAAGGTGAGGTTTCCTTGGATCACCTGCACACTTCCGGCATACACGGTGAGGATCGTGCTGATGCCGATCAGCCCCATGATGAGCGGGAAAAAGAGTGACTGCACTTTGGTGAGCTTCAGCGATTGCCGGCGATAGATATCGGTTTCCGATTCGAACTTGGAGAGCGACTGCTGTTCCCGGTTAAAGGATTTCAATACACGAATACCGCTGAAGGCTTCTTGAACAAACGTGGAGAGACGCGATTGACTTTTCTGGATCTGCTCCGACCTTCTTTCCATTTTATTGTTTACCAAAAAAATGCTGAGCGAAAGAAAAGGCAGCGGGCTGAGTGCATACAATGTTAGCTCGGGGCTTTTGCTGAACATGAAAGGGATCAGCATCATGAACAGCGTGATGAGCTGAAGACCGTACATAATGGCAGGCCCCAGATACATCCGCACGCGCCCAACATCTTCGGCAATGCGGTTCATAAGGTCGCCGGTGTTGTTCCTTCTGTAAAAGCTGAGGGGGAGGGTTTGATAATGCTCGAAGATCTCATTCTTCAGATCATATTCCACGTAGCGCGACATCACGATCAGCGTTTGCCGCACAAAGTAGAGGAAGATGCCGCGCAGGAAGGCCATCAATAAAATAAGTCCTGCATAGACTAAGATGCCGAAGGCAAAAACTTTGAAATAATCCTGCTGTTGCGGTGTGCCTTTGAAGGCTTGGAAGATGCGGATATTATCGGCCACCAGGTCGATGGAGTGTCGCACGATGATGGCGGGAACGATCTGAAAAATGTTGGAGATGATGACCCACAGCGTTCCGAAGAGGAGCAGCCATTTATATTTTAACAGGTATTTATTGAGGTACTTTAATTCTTTCATTCAAAAAAATTTGGCGGGCCTTCCGTTAAACGAAATATACTTCCAATAGTTCTTGCAAACGTTTGAAACGACGTAATTTTGCGTATTCCTTAACAAAAAGGGACCTTGGAAAACCGGGGTTTAAAACTACAACAATCAAACGTAAAACAAATCCGATGGAGATTAAAGAACTTGAAAAAGTGCAACACGCGGGCATCTTCGGCACGCTGTCACAACTGGGTCATGAACAAGTCGTGTTTTGTCAGGATTCGGCCACGGGCCTCAAAGCGATCATTGCCATTCACAACACAGTGCTGGGTCCCGCCCTCGGCGGCACGCGCATGTGGAACTACACTTCAGAGCAAGAAGCCCTCACGGACGTTTTGCGTCTCTCGCGCGGCATGACCTTCAAAGCCGCCATCAGCGGTCTGAACCTGGGCGGTGGCAAGGCTGTCATCATCGGCGACGCCAACACCATGAAAACGGAAGCCTTCCTGCGCCGTTTCGGAAAATTTGTGAACAGCCTCAATGGCAAATACATCACTGCCGAAGACGTGAACATGAAAACGACCGACATGGAGTTTGTCGCCATGGAAACCAAACACGTCACCGGCCTCCCCGAATCCATGGGGGGTGGCGGAGATCCTTCGCCGGTAACGGCCTATGGCGTTTACCTGGGCATGAAAGCCACCGCTAAAAAAGTATACGGCAACGACAGCCTCAGCGGCAAGAAGATTGCAGTTCAGGGCATTGGCCAAGTGGGCATGCACCTCGTGGAACATCTCGTAAAAGAAAACGCCACGGTCTACATCACCGACATCCACGAAGCCAAAGTAGCCGACATCGTCCGCAAACACGGCGTGACGGCCGTAGGTCAGGATGCCATCTATGACCTCGACATGGACATCTACGCCCCCTGCGCCCTGGGTGCCACGGTAAACGACGACACGATCGTCCGCCTCAAGTGCAGCATCATCGCCGGCGCCGCCAACAACCAGCTCAAAGACGAAGTAAAACACGGCTACATGCTGGTTGACCGCTCCATCGCCTACGCTCCCGACTTCCTCATCAATGCCGGAGGACTGATCAATGTCTATAACGAATACCTCGGGCACTATAACCGCCAGCGGGTTATGGAGCAAACGGAGAAGATCTATGATACGTGCTTGAATATTTTAAACCTGGCCACCCGCGAGAAGCTGTCGAGCCAGGAAGCGGCCATAAAGCTGTGTGAGAAGCGGATAGCGGAGATGGCGCTTGTGAAAGTATCGAGATAGCTTTTCAGGAGCCAGAATCCAGAAGCCAGGAGCCAGGAGCTAGTGCTTCGGCGGCAGTAGCCAGTAGTCAGTAGCCAGTAGGGTGCGGGAGTGAGGTGTGAGGGTCGAGTGTTGGTGGTTTGAGTTTGTAAACGTTTCCGCTGACTTACCATGACACCCACCAATCATTCCAACGCACTTGACGCTGGCTCCTGAATACTGGATTCTGAAGACCAACCCCTAAGTACTGACCCCCGGGATCCTGACTACAGACTCCCAAGTACTGGTGGCCCTGGCTACTGGCTACTGACTGCCGCCTGCCAAGCACTGGCTTCTGGCTCCTGGCTCCTGATAACATCCTCCCAAGCTCAAGAAATCCCCATCCCGTTAGTGAAAGCTGGCGGGATGTTTTATTTTTGTGCCCCCGTTACCTTTTGTATAATAGTGATGGGTTAATCGTCTGGGTTTGGATTTTTTTGGGCCCGGATTTTACTTTAAACGCTGTTCTTTACCATGCTTAACAGAAGAAGCCTTCGAATAAAAGTGATGCAGAGCCTGTTTGCACTGCAACAATGCAAAGAAGCCAATTATGAATTGTGCCTCGAAAAAATAAACGAAGCCTTTTTGCCCGACCTCAATTCCATGGAGGTGCAGGACAAGCCGCTGCTGAACGCCCAAAAGAAAAAGGCGGCAAAACTGTTTGAATCCACGTTTGCCAAGCATGAGACCTCGGTGGACCATGAAGATGCCAAGATCAAGAAAGTGGTGAACGAATGCTTCGTTTTCTACAGCAAACAAACCAAAAAAGACACCGATTTTTTCCGCAAGAACCTGGTGAGCGAAGTAGAGAAGATCTACGACCGCTACATCGAGGTGCTCAAGCTGGTGCCGGCCTTTGCCGAACTGGCTGCCGCCGATAAAAAAGTGAGCCACAAAAATTTTGTGAACAACGCCTGGATAAAGGGCCTGGTGGAAAGTGAAGCGCTGAACAAAGACGCCCTGAAATTGGGCCGTCACTGGCAGGACAAGCCGGAGCGCGTGAAGGTGTGGTTCCGCGATGTGATCCGCCAGGAAAATGAATACCTGAACTATCTCGACAAGAAAAGTCCCACGCTGGAAGACCAGAAAAAATTCATCAACCACCTCTACAAAAAAGTGATCCTGGGAAAGACCGTCATCAACGACTTTTTTGAGGAAGAGGTGTTGCGTTGGGCAGAGGACAAGGACATTGTGAAAGGCATGGTGGAGAAGACCATCAAGTCGTTCGATCCCGAGGCAAAGACGCCGCTGACCTTGCACACGTTGTCGATCAACTGGGACGACGACAAGGCATTTATTGAAAACCTGTACGACACCACCGCGTCGCTGGATGTGAAATACAAAGAGCTTATTGCCAACAACACGCGCAACTGGGAGGTGGACCGTTTGCCGCTGACCGACCGGGTGATCCTGGAGATGGCCATTGCCGAGTTGCTGATTTTCCCCAACATTCCGGTAAAAGTTTCTATGAACGAATACATCGAGCTGGCCAAGAACTACAGCACCCCCAACAGCCGCCAGTTCATCAACGGCATTCTCGACGTGATTGCCAAGGAATTGAAAGACGCCGGCACCCTGAAAAAGAGCGGTCGCGGGTTGATCGACAACAAATAAAAACGCCCTTTGCCGGGTTAATCACCGGAACGTCCCGGCAGGGCCGGAAGCGATTTGTTAAAAATTGTTAAAATTTTGAATTTGCGCAGAAACCCTAATTAATTTTAAACTTTTATGAGCAAAAAGAGCGGAAATACATTGATGGCTTTTCTTTTCGGTGCGGCAGCGGGCGCGATTTTGGGCATACTGTACGCTCCCGACAAGGGAACAAATACCCGTGAAAAGTTGTCGTTCCAGTTAGACAAATACCGGAACATGCTCCAGGACCTGATCAACGATTTCGTGTCAGGTAAAGAAACACCGCTCACCAGCGAAGCCAAATCGCAGGGCCAGAAAGTGGTGGACGAAGCGAAGAACAAGGCCGAGCGCCTGTTGGAAGATGTGGACGACTTGTTGGAACAGATCCGCGGCAAAAAAGGTTAACCCCGCTGAACGTTGAATTGAAAAACAGAAGAACCGATAAATTTAAATGAACATGAAACAGTATTTGGTAAAGCCTTTCATTCTGCTGGCCTTTGTGGCCGTGATGACCAGCGCCTGCAAGGACAAGAACGCCGAGAAGCGGATCGCACAACTGGAAAGCCGCCTGGCTGAATTAGAAGGCAAGAAAACCGCCACACCGGGAGCACCCGCCCCCACCACGCCGGCCCCTGAGGCAAAACCCGAAGGCCCGCTGCCCAAGATGGAATTCCAGACCCAAGACCACGACTTCGGCACGATCAACGAAGGCGATGTAGTGGAATATACTTATGCCTTTAAAAACACCGGCGAAGCACCCCTCATCATCCAAGGTGCGCAAGGCTCCTGCGGATGCACGGTGCCCGATTGGACAAAAGAGTCCATCCCGGTTGGTGGAACGGGCTTTGTGAAAGCGAAATTCGACAGCAACGGAAAATCCAATATTCAGAACAAGACCGTGACGGTAACGGCCAACACCTGGCCCAAACAAACGGTGCTGCGCTTCAAGGCGATGGTGACCCCCAAGGCGGGCCCTGCGAAGTAAGCGCATCCGAGATCAACCAACGCATCCCAATCTGCCTGAGCAGGTTGGGATGTTTGTTTTAATTGAGATACCTTTGAAGCCTTAAAAAAAATTTCAGACTTATGTATTCCATCCTATTGCAAGCATCATCCGGATTTCAGGTACAACAATTGATCCCCATTGCCGGTATTATCCTGGTGTTTTATTTCTTCATGATCCGTCCGCAGCAAAAGAAAGCCAAAGACGGAAAGAAGTTCATCGACGAACTGAAGAAGGGCGACTATGTTGTAACTATTGGAGGCGCACACGGTTATATAGCCGAAATGGAAGGCGATACCTTTATCTTGGAAGTGGAGAAAGGCGGACGCATCCGCTTCAATAAGACCGCCATTTCAATGGAGGCTACCAAAGCCGCCAACACAAAAAAATAATACCGGATTGAGGGGTTAAACCAAAACGGGACACGATCCCGGCGGTACGCAGTGACGCAACATGTGGACTGTGAAAAAGTAATTCGACCGATACGCGATGAGTTTTTTCAAATCCATATTCAACATACTTCGATTTAACCGGAAAAACTGGAACGCCATCGTGCTGTGCATTTTTGCCGCGATGGTGTTCTGGTTTTTTAATGCCCTCAACAAGAACTACACCACCAATATTAATTTTCCGTTAGCCTTTGATTACGACCACGAAAACTTTGTCCCCGTGCGCCCGTTGCCCAAGTCGGTGCGCATCAACGTTTCGGGCATCGGTTGGAACCTGTTCCGCCGCAGTGCCGGGTTGAAAGTGCCCGCGCTCGTGATCTCCCTGGAGCGACCTGCCGACGTGAGAAAGATCGTGGGGAGCACTTTGCCGGCGTTGTTCTCCACACAGTTGGAAGAGTTTAAGATCAACTTCGTTATTAGCGACACCCTGCGCATCGCCATCGAACCCAAGGCCTCGCGCTGGATCCATCTGCGCCTCGATTCGCCGAGCATCTTATTTCGCGATGGCTATGCCATCACAAGCCCCGTCTCGGTCGTGCCGGATTCGGTGTTTATCGAAGGGCCGCAAAAGCTCATCAACAGTTTGTCCAGCCAGTTGTATTTGAAGATACCCGATCGCAACATCGACGAGAACTTTCACGACGATGTGGAGGTTACATTCCTGAACAACGAGTTGGTGAAGCGCGACCCCCCGACCGTGGCCGTGAGCTTCTCCGTCGATCGCATGGTGGAGCGCGACGACTCCATTTCACTGAAAGTGATCAATCCGCCCAAGCGCGCATGGGCTTTCATCGAGCGAAAGAAAATTCCCTGCAAGGTGACGATCCCGCAAAGTGCGTTGGCTTCTTATCATCCTGACTCGGTAAAAGCGGTAGTTGATTTAGGGAACCTGGGCCGTGGAGAAAAGAAACTCTTCCCGGTGTTGACGGGTTTACCTCCCTATTCAAAAGTGCTTGCCGTGGACTCCATTTACGTAAAGTTTTAACCTTTTGCATCAACCGCTACAAATTGGCATTACAGGGGGCATCGGCTCAGGCAAGAGCCTGGTAAGCAGAATTTTCCGGGCACTAAACGTACCCACGTATGATGCTGACAGCCACGCGAAAGAACTAATGACCACCGATGGAATACTCGTGCAACAGATCAAGAAAGAATTCGGAGAATTGTCGTTCCATGAGGATGGGAGCCTGAACCGTGGATACTTGAGCCGCACTGTGTTTAATGATGTAGAGAAGTTGGAAAGACTGAACCGTTTGGTGCATCCGCGGGTAGGCCAAAATTACAAACAATGGGTAGCGCGTAACCGGCACTATCCTTATGTCCTGAAAGAGGCCGCCCTGCTCTTTGAAGCAGGGTCTCATCAATCACTAGACAAAGTTATCGTGGTTCACGCTCCGGAAGCCTTGAGAATAAAACGTGTGCTCGCCAGAGACCCGCAGCGCACAGAAGAACAAGTAAAAGCCATCATCCGAAACCAAATGCCGGAGGAAGAAAAAATGAAACAGGCAGACCACATTGTCGTAAACGATGAAACAGCGTTGTTGATTCCGCAGGTTCTGGAGTTGCACCAACAGTTCATCGCCGTCGGCCTGACTCCTTCACGCGCCTGAACCGGAATCCATCCTTCGTGTTAATCTAAATAGCTATCGAACTTATAATATGCGTTCATTTTTGAGAATCAGTGGAGTATTTTTTGCCGTAGTGGTACTGGCGTCGTGCGCAAAAAAGAAAGATTTCGCGACCGGTGGCAAGAAGCCGCAAGGGCCGTTGTCGGTGGATGGATTTGTGGTAAGCGCCCGTTCGATCAGCGAAAAAATTGAAGTGCCCGGCTCGTTATTGCCTTTCGAAGAAACACCTATTCGCGCGGAAGTGGGAGGGCGCATCGTGCAATTGAACATCAAAGAAGGTGGTCTCGTCCAGGGAGGAACGTTGTTGGTGAAATTGTTCGACAAAGACCTGCAAGCCAGCCTCCACAAGCTGGAAGTGCAATTGCAGATCAAGCAAAAGACCGAAGAACGCAGCAACGAGCTGTTGAAGATCAATGGCATCAGCCAACAAGACTATGACCTCAGCGCACTCGATGTAGAAAACCTGAAAGCCGATATTGAGTCCACCCGCATCGCCATTTCCAAGACAGAGATCCGCGCGCCGTATACCGGCAGAGTTGGTTTACGCGGCATCAGTCTCGGTTCCTACATCGCGCCCACCGACATCATCACCACGTTGCGCCAGGTAGACAAACTGAAACTTGAATTTTCTATTCCTGAAAAATATGCCAAGGAGATTGTAGCCGGATACGTAGTCACCTTCATGGTCGACGGCGGCAAGGACTATCACCGAGCCACGGTGATGGCCACCGAAAACAGCGTAGACGCCAACACGCGTACACTCAAAGTGCGGGCCACCGTGAACGAGAACCACCGCGAGCTGGTGCCCGGCGTATTTGCCAAAGTGAATTTGCAATTGGGTAAAGACGACCAGGCATTGCTGGTGCCGACCCAGTCCATCATTCCCACGGCCCGCGACAAGCAAGTTATTTTACTCCGAAAAGACAGCGCCTCCTATACGGTGGTCGAAACCGGTATCCGCGACTCAGCCTTTGTTCAGATCGTGAAAGGGTTGAAAGTAGGCGATACCGTGATCACTACCGGGTTAATGGCCATCCGGCCGAATGCAAAGATTAAAGTCATGCGGGTTTCATCCCAGAAGTGACAGGATCATTTTTTTCTAACGTCTTTAGGTTATGAACATATCAGAAATAAGTTTAAAACGTCCCGTCCTGGCGTTTGTGATGAACATCATCATTGTGCTGTTTGGGATCATCGGTTTTAAATTTTTAGGGATCCGCGACTACCCGGCCATCGACCCACCAAACGTGAACGTGCGCACGAGCTATTCGGGCGCCAACGCCGACATCATTGAGTCGCAGATCACCGAGCCGTTGGAAAAATCCATCAACGGCATCGCGGGCATCAAGAACATCACCTCGTCGTCCAGCCAGGGTACCAGCAACATTAACATTGAGTTCGAGTTGGGTGTGGATTTGGAAACGGCGACAAACGACGTGCGCGATAAAGTTTCACAATCGTCGCGCTCGCTTCCGCAAGATCTCACGACACCTCCCGTCGTATCGAAGGCCGACGCTAACTCCGACGCCATCATCTCCATGACGGTGCAGAGCAAAACACGCAACCCGCTGCAGTTGACCGAGTATGCCAACAACACCCTCGTTGAACGCTTGCAGACAATTCCCGGTGTGAGCAGTGTGCAGGTTTGGGGTGAAAAAAAATATGCCATGCGCATCTGGCTCGACCCGGCCAAATTAAGCGCCTACAGCCTGACGCCACTGGACGTGCAGGCCGCTTTGAACAAGGAAAACATCGAGCTTCCCTCCGGCAAGATCTCCGGCAACAACACCGAACTTACCGTGCGCACCTTTGGAAGGTTATATACGGAAGAAGATTTTGAAAATGTGATCATCAAGTCGGCGCCCAGCGGCGACATTCGCTTGAAGAATATCGGTGAAGCTGTGTTGGGCCCGGAAAGCGAAGAGTCGATTCTGCGTGAGAGCAATATCCCCATGGTCGGCCTCGCCATCGTGCCGCTGCCCGGCTCCAACTATGTAGAGATTGCCAGTGAGTTTTACAAACGCCTGGATCAGATCAAGAAAGAAGTTCCCGAAGACATAGAGCTGAGCATTGCCATGGACCAAACGGTGTTCATCCTGCGCTCTATTGAAGAAGTGGAGGAAACGCTCATCATCTCTTTCCTGCTGGTGGTGCTCATCATCTATTTGTTCTTCCGCGATTTTGTCATTGCCATTCGCCCGCTCATCGACATTCCGGTGTCGCTGGTGGCCACGTTCTTTATCATGTATCTGCTGGGCTTCTCCATCAATGTGCTCACCATGTTGGGCATCGTGCTGGCTACCGGTCTTGTGGTGGACGATGGTATTGTGGTGACGGAAAACATTTACAAGAAACTGGAGAGCGGCATGAATAAATACCAGGCCGCCCTGGAGGGATCGAAAGAAATCTTCTTTGCCGTTATCTCCACCTCCATCACGCTGGCGGTCGTGTTCCTGCCGATCCTGTTCTTGCAGGGTTTTGTGGGACGCCTGTTTCGCGAATTTGGTATCGTGGTGGCCGGCGCTGTGCTGGTGTCCTGCTTTGTGTCGCTCACGCTGACGCCCGTGTTGAGTGTGAAGCTCACGCGCAGCCACCATGAGCACTCGTGGTTCTATCGCGTCACCGAACCATTCTTTGCCGGCATGGAAAATGGCTATAGCCGGATGCTGGCGGCGTTCATGCGCGTGCGCTGGGTGGCCTTCGTGATCATCCTGGCGTGTATTGGCTCGTTCCTCATCATTGGCATGAACCTGCAATCGGAACTCGCACCCATGGAAGACCGCAACCAATTCCGCTTGCAGCTTTCGGCAGTGGAAGGCACTTCCTATGACTACATGGACACGTATGTGCAGGACATGACAAAGTTTATCATGGACTCCGTTCCGGAATACAGAACCGCCCTTTCCGTGACCGCCCCGGGCTTCTCGGGCGCAGGTTCGGTGAATAGCGGATTTGTTCGCATAACCTTGTCCGATCCCCAAGACCGCACGCGATCACAACAGCAGATCGTAGACTACGTCGGCAAAAATTTGTCGCGTTTCCCCGAAGGCCGCGCTTTCGCGATACAGGAACAAACCATCTCCGTGAACCGGAGAGGAGGGCTCCCCGTGCAATTCGTGATCCAAAACAACAACTTCGACAAATTGCAAAAAGCATTGCCCAAGTTCCTGGACGCTGCCAACAGCAACCCGGTGTTCCAGGGCGTGGACATCGATTTGAAATTCAATAAACCAGAATTAAAAGTTGAGATCAACCGTCTGAAGGCTGCACAACTCGGCGTGAGCGTTCAGGACATAGCCCAAACGTTGCAGCTGGCCTATAGCAACCTGCGCTTTGGCTACTTCACGAAAGATGGAAAACAATACCAGGTGATGGGCCAGGTGTCGCGGTTGGACCGCGATGACCCGGACGATCTTAAGAACCTGTATGTCCGCACCTCGTCCGGTCAGCTCGTTTCGATCGACAACCTGGTGAACGTAGAAGAATCCACCACGCCACCTTCGCTGTATCACTTCAACCGCTATAAATCCGCCACGATCTCGGCCGGTCTGGCGCCTGGAAAAACCATCGGCGACGGCATCAAGGTGATGAATGAGATCAAGGGGCAGGTGTTGGACGACACCTTCACCACGTCGCTGGCGGGCACATCGCGCGACTATGCCGAAAGCTCGAGCAACACGATGTTTGCGTTTTTGCTGGCCCTGGTGTTGATCTATTTGATCCTCGCCGCGCAGTTTGAGAGCTTTGTCGATCCGTTTACGATCCTGTTCACGGTGCCGCTTGCGCTTGCC
Source organism: Chryseolinea soli (assembly GCF_003589925.1). NCBI lineage: Bacteria > Pseudomonadati > Bacteroidota > Cytophagia > Cytophagales > Fulvivirgaceae > Chryseolinea > Chryseolinea soli. Next base: position 2,204,455 of record NZ_CP032382.1, read on the forward strand.
GGGGCGTTCATTGCGCTGTATGCCTTTGGACAAACCTTGAATATTTTCTCACAGATCGGTATGATCATGCTCATCGGTTTGGTAACGAAAAACGGTATCCTCATCGTGGAGTTTGCAAATCAAAAGCGTGAAGAAGGCATGTCGCGTTTGGATGCCGTGCTGGAAGCATCGCGTTTGCGTCTGCGCCCGATCCTGATGACCAGCTTGGCCATGGCACTGGGCTCGCTGCCGTTGGCATTGTCGCTTGGAGCAGCCTCTACGAGCCGCCGGCCGTTGGGGATCGTGATTGTTGGTGGGGTTATGTTTGCGCTGATCCTCACCTTGTTTGTGATCCCCGCCATGTATTCGTATTTGTCGCGTAAGAAAAAGCATGTTGACTTTGGTAAAGAATTTAAAAACGAAGAAGTCCCTAAAAAAGCGGAATTGGTTTATGAAGCGTAGTGTATTAACAGCGGTCTGCTGTGCTATTATTTTTTCGGGAACCGTTGTCGCGCAGGAAAACACCGCTACGCAGGTAAAAATAGAATTGGATCAGGTCGTGGCGTTGGCGCTGGAGCAAAACTATGATGTGAAGCTCTACAAGAGCTATCAGGAGCAGGCCGCCACCGACGACAAATATTCGGTTGGCGTACTTTTGCCGGTCATCAACGCCACCGGTAGCCGCATTTGGAACTCAACGGACCAGCGGCAGGTTTTGGCCAATGATAGTGTGACGCAGCGTAAAGGCGTTAGATCCAATAGTCTGAACGGTACCCTTCAACTGACGTGGACCTTGTTCGACGGCGCCAAAATGTTTGCCACACGCGCCAGACTTTCAGAAATTGAACAGCAGGGTGAGCTGAATGTGAAGGGGCAAATGGTGAATACCATCGCGCAGGTGGTGAACAACTACTACAACGTGGTGCGCCAGGAACAGCAGTTGAGGGCCATCGTGCTGCAGATGTCGGTAAGCGAGGAGCGGGTGAAACTGGCCGATCGGCGGTTACAGGTGGGTACCGGCGCCAAACCTGAATTGTTGCAAGCCAAAGTGGACCTCAATGCTCAACGTACGGCTGTGTTGCAGCAACAAACTATCATTCAACAACTGAAAGACCAGTTGAACGGCTTGGTGAACATGCAGCTGCCTGCCGTTTACAATGTGGCAGACACCATCATCATTGACCTCGATTTGAAGGAGGAAGAGATCGCCACAAATATCGAGAACACTAACTTCAGCTTGTTGTCATACAAAAAGAGTATCGATGTGGCTGCTTTCGCGTTGCGCGAACGTCACGGGGAACGCTACCCGGTGATTAACTTTACGTCGGCCTACACCTACTCGCATTCGATCAACTCGTTAGTTATCAATAATTTTACACCATTGGACAACCGGAACAATGGATTCAACTATGGTCTCACCCTAAACATGCCTATCCTGAATGGATTCAACAACCGGCGCAATATCCAGCAGGCCCGGATCCTCGTCGAGCGTCAGACGATTTTGTATAATCAACAAAAGAACCTGGTCGATGTGGGGGTGAAGAATGCGTTCGTCAACTACGACAACGCCAAGAAGGTGCTGCTGATCGAAGAAGAGAACATTTTGGTAGCCCGGGAAAACTTATTCATTTCATTGGAAAGTTTTAAACGCGGCGTGGCCACCTTCATCGAATTGCGCACGGCCCAACAAAGCCTGGCCGATGCCTACAACCGTTTGATCAACGCCCGTTACCTGGCCAAGATCGCCGAAACGGAATTGCTGCGCCTCAACAGCGGCTTGTTGAAATAATAGAGCTTGAAAGCAAAACGTTGACGAGGGCGGAGGGCTCAGATCTTGAGCAATTCGGCCAGCGTGATCTCCAGGGCGGAGGCCACTTCGTAGAGCGTGTAGGCCGTGGGGTTGGTGGTTCCCCGTTCCAATCGTTCAATGCTTTGACGATCTTTCAGACAAACGCGAGCCAATTCCGCCTGCGACCAGCCTTTCTTTTCCCGCAACAGGACGATACGCTTCCCCAATTTCCGTGACAATTCCTGCTTTTTCAATCGTTTAACATTGTTGAGAGTAAGTTCCAGGAAATGCTCAAAAAATGTGTCATCATATTTGTTGACACCGGGTTTATTCTTTTTTAACTTCCTGGTAAAGGTGAAGATCCATGCCATCGAAAAAGAAAACAGCCAAACGCCATCCCGCCTTGCCACAGCCGTTCCGCCTCACGCGGGCGGGCATCCGGGAGCTCAACAATCTACTGGAGTTCACTTCTCCCGAGGACCTGCGCAACACCCTGATCGAGATCTACCACACCTACATCATCCAGCAACACCACGCCCTGCCCGTCAACTTCGAAACCATGTCGGGTCAAATGTACATTCTGCTCGAAACCCTGAAGCATCTTCAGCCAACCGAAAAAAAGCCGGAGTCATAATTCAAAAGCGCTAACGCAGGGGCCGGCGCTCCTGGAACCATGCTGTGCGTTCAAACCTACACTTCAACCGATAACGGAGAACCGCGGACACGAATAGTCAGGTCAGTTGCCATCAAATGGATAACAAACAATCGGCAAAAAATCTTCCCCTTCCAACCCGATTCTTGTTATCTTCAAATCCTGGAAAAAATCACCTCGCCTGATGAAAAGATTTCAGTAATCATTTCTGGATCCCCACTAAATCCTTTTTTCAACGCCTTCGTTGAATAGAAATCTAATCCCTCTTCCATGATAAAGAGCGCTTCAACCCAACGCATTGAATCCATTGACCTCCTCCGCGGCATTGTCATGATCCTGATGGCCCTTGACCACGTGCGCGACTATTTCCACGCCGACGCTTTTCTTTACAATCCCGTCGATCTCAGCAAAACAAGTGTCACTTTATTTTTTACACGCTGGGTCACGCACTTCTGCGCGCCCGTATTTGTTTTCCTCGCCGGCACTTCGGCGTTTCTGGTGGGAAGCCGGAAAGGAAAACAAGAGCTCACCATGTTCCTGCTCAAGCGCGGCCTCTGGTTGGTGGTCCTGGAACTGACGATCATAAACTTTTCATGGTTTTTTAATTTTCATTTCCCATTGCCCTCCCTGTTCGTGATCTGGGCGTTGGGTATGGGCATGATCATTTTGTCGGTGTGCATCTACCTGCCGTTCCCCGTCATTCTGGGACTGGGCGTTGTGCTGGTGGCCGGTCATAATTTATTGGACGGCATTCACGTGGAGGGCGATGGTGCCGGCGCTATTCTTTGGTCGATCCTCCATGAATTCCACCTGTTTGCCCTGAGCCCCGATCGCAACCTGTTCGTTGGCTATCCGCTCATTCCCTGGACCGGCATCATGTTGCTGGGCTATTGCTTTGGCACGTTGTATACATCTTCTGTCGCCGCTGCGGATAGAAAAAAGATATTGGTATACTTGGGCAGTTCTGCCATCGCGTTGTTCATCGTCATCCGCTTCTTCAACAGCTATGGCGAGCCCAATCCCTGGTCGGTGCAATCTTCCCCCGTGTACACGTTCCTGTCGTTCATCAACGTCACGAAATATCCGCCATCGTTGCTGTACGCACTCATCACGCTGGGTCCAGCATTGTTGGTGTTGGCGGGTGTGGAGGCCTGGAGGGGAAGCGTGGCTGCGGCCATCACTACCTTGGGCCGTGTGCCGATGTTCTACTACTTGTTGCATATTTACCTGATCCATATTCTGGCCATCGTCGCCGCCTTGGCCACGGGCTATCAAGTATCGGACATGGTCTTCACCACGTGGGTGACCGACTCCCCGAATCTGAAAGGCTATGGCTTTGGATTGCCCGTGGTGTATCTCATTTGGTTTGGGGTGGTCGCGGGATTGTATCCTTTATGCAAATGGTACGAACGCTACAAAGCAGAGCATCGCGCGCAGTGGTGGCTGAGCTACCTGTAGGCACAAAAAAAATCCCGGAGGCTGTCCGGGATTTTTTTTTGGTATGGGATGTCGATCAATTCACTTTGATCAGTTCCACTTCAAAGATCAGTGTCGAGAAAGGAGGGATAGTTCCTCCGGCACCTTGCGCACCGTAGGCCAGTTCCTGGGGAATGAACACCATCCATTTGTCGCCTTCGTGCATGAGTTGGAGCACTTCGGTCCAGCCGGGAATGACTTCGTTCACACCAAAAGTAGCGGGCTCGCCGCGTTCAACAGAACTGTCGAATACGGTGCCGTCGGTGAGCTTGCCGATATAGTGCACGGTAACCTTGTCGGTGGCCACAGGAGCCTTGCCTTTGCCGGTGGTGAGCACTTTGTATTGCAAGCCGCTGGCGGTGGTCTTAATGCCTTCTTTGGCTTTGTTTTCGTTCAGGAACGCCAGGCCGGCTTGTTTCGCCTTTTCGTTCTTGGCTTCCATGGCGCGCGTCATGTATTCTTGCACGGTGGCCATGGCTTCCTGCTGTTCCATTTTCGGCTTCTTGTTTTGGAACACGTCTTTCACAGCAGCGATGAACATGTCTACATTGATGGAGTCGCCGCCCTGGGTTTTCAGGTTAGAGCCCAAAAGCATGCCCAGGCCATAGCTGGCCTTATCGTGAATGTTGGTGGTGTCGAGGGTAACAATCTTCTCCATTTTGAGCTGCACGATCTGCGACTTCAAAGAAGTGATCTCGGCCTGCAATTCTTTCTTGGATTGGGCGAAGAGTGTGGTGCTCACCAGGAGCGAAATACAAAAAACGAATAGTTTCATGAGTTATGCGGATATTAATAATGCCGCAAAGAAAACAAATAACCACACAAAAAAGTATGTAACCCCCCACAATTTAGCCGAGGTTTTTCGACGGGCCGGTGACAAATCCGCAAACTCCGTTTACTTTTGGCCTGCCCACAAAAGCATCCAAATAGTCCATCCTAAAGCAAAAAATACATGAAAGCCTACATTATCGTTGACGTGACCGTGACCGATCCCGTGCGCTACGAAGACTACAAAAAACTGACCCTGGCATCGCTTCGCCCGTTCGACGGCAAATTTATCGTGCGCGGCGGCGCCACCGAGGCATTGGAAGGCGATTGGAAACCGGGACGCCTCGTGGTGCTGGAATTTCCCTCGCCCGAGCAGGCCAAAGCATGGTGGTCGTCGCCTGGCTATGCACCGGCCAAAGCCATCCGGCAATCGGCCTCTACGGCTAATTTATTGCTTGTTGAAGGGGTGGAATGATGATCGTTAGTTGATCCTTCCGATTAAGCACGGCGCGTGATCAGCTTCAGCAGTTCGCGATCCAGTTTTTGGCCATGCCAGTCTTCATAGACCACATCGGCACGGTTGGAGTTGAGCACGCCGAAATCGCCGCTAAATTCCCAGAGCGCAAAGCCGATCTTGTATTGGTTCAGAATGTCGAGCACGTCTCCGAACCACGCCAGGAAAACTTTGTGTGGCGTTTTGTTCCAGCATCCGCATTCGCCGCAGTGAACACCAATCCCTTTTTGCACCAGCTCACCCCAGGGCTTGTAATAATCCTCCAGCATCTGGCGGCTCAAATACTTGTCGCCCACCTGGCCGGGCCATTTGGGTTCGGGCAGGTGCTCGGGATCTTTGTTGGCCCACGGTGCTTTGTAGTGCGAGATGATGCCCGGCATATAGCCACGGCAGCTTTGTGAGATGTTAAGATCTTCCAACTCCGGAATAACATTGTTGCCCACCTGGTTGCCATCGGCCAGCACAATGCGTGCGGGATTTTCTTTATGGATCACATCCAATGCGCCCTTGGCAACTTTGCGATAGAGCTCTCCGGGAACAGCGCTCGACTTCGAGTGCTGGTCGTTCATGTCTTCGCGCATGGAGGGCTCATTCAGCAAGTCGAAGCTGAGCTTTTCTTTGCTGAGGCCCTTGTAGCGCTTGGCCCAGAAACTCCAATGGTGATAGAACGCATCCTGTGCCGCCTGGTCTTTCCAGAGATTGAAAGGCTCATGGAAACCGGCATTGATGCAATAGCCCGGCGCGCGATGCAGGTTCAAACTCACGTGGATGTTGAACTTGTGAGCGGTCTCTACCAGCGCATCAATTTTTTCCACCGCTTTCAGATTGATCTTGTAGGTGTCTTCGGCAGTGATGTCTTTGGTTCGATCGATATCGAGGTAATACGGATAGGCAATGGGAATTCTCACAAAATCAAAGCCCCAGTCGCGCATCCATTCAAAATGATCGGCGCTTGTTCCGCCGCGCGAATGCTCAGGGTCTGGCGAAAAGAAATCCAGTATGTTGAAACCGCGCCATGGGGGGAGTTTGTTTTTGCTTTGGAACGGTGCGGCCCACGCTTGCGACCCGGCCAGACCCAGGGCCGTAGCGGTCAGGGCGGAATGTGTGATGAAGGTTCTTCGGTTCATAGCGAATAGGGAGTAGGGAATAGCAAGATAGGCATAAGGCCAGGGTGTCGTCACGCCGCTTGCGTAAAATAATTCTTTCACACGAGCCGTAGTTTTACGTGCGTGAAATGGACGGCACCGCGATCAAGCTTGAGGAGCCCTAGAATTTGAAGCTCGGCAAGTCAAGTTTTTTCGAGATCCGAAAGACGGCATTGATCAGCCCCACATGACTATAGGTTTGCGGATAGTTGCCCCACTGCGATCCGTCCAGGCCCACATCTTCGCTGAAGATGCCGAGGTGATTGGCATACGGCAAAATGCCATTCAAAGTCTTGATGGCATCGTCGACACGACCCACACACGCCAGCGCGTCGACATACCAGAACGCGCACACAAGGAACGTGGCCTCCGGCTTGCCAAAATCATCCTGGTGAACATAGCGATAAAAGAGCCCCTGGTCGGTGCGCAGCAAACTCTCCAACGCCTTCAAATGCTGTTGCGCTTTGGGCGATGTGGGGTCGAGATAGTTCATGGTGATGAGCTTGAGCGTGCTGGCATCCAAATGCTCCGAGCCCAACGCCTGGCGATAGACACCGGCCGCCGGGTCGTAGCATTTTTCAATTCGCTCCACGCTCATCTTCAGCAAACGCGATGCACGTTGCACCAGCTCGTTGTCCTGCATGAGCGTGCCGATCTTCAAGGCCGCATGACATCCCGCCCAATGGAAGAGCAATGTATAAGTGTGAATCTGTTTCACATTCCGGAATTCCCACAACCCGGCGTCCGGCTCGTCGAGGGTGACCTCGATCCAATGCAGCAAGCGCGTGACCAGGGGTTTGTACATCCGCTTTTTGGAAAAACTCAGACGCTTGTCGGTAAAGAGCGGCAACAACCCCACGAGCACTTGTCCATAGACATCGTTCTGAATTTGTTCATAGGCTTTGTTGCCCACGCGCACCGGCTGATTGCCCAGATAGCCTTGCAAGGGAAGATGGATCTCCTCGATGTCTTTTTGCCCGGTGATGGTGTACAAAGGCTGCATGCGATCGCCATCGCGCATCAGGATATTCTGAATGTATTCAAAGTAACTCTCCAACTCATCAAAGTGGCCCATTTCGTTGAAGGCCTTCAAGGTGTAGTAGGAATCGCGAAACCAACAATAGCGATAGTCCCACGTGCGTGCGCTGCCGTTATGTTCCGGCAAGCTCGTGGTGCCCGACGCGATGATGCCGCCGGTGTCTTCGTATTGGTGCAGCTTGAGCACAAGCGCCGAGCGGATCACGCTGTCCTGGTACATGTCGGGCACATAGGTGCTCTTGATCCACGTTTGCCAATGACGCACGGTCTTGTTGATGAAATCTTCGGCCGTCGCTTTGAGCGGTGCCTCTAACGGTTCTCCGTAGGTGAAGACCAGGTAGCGGTTTTGATCCAGAACAAAATCCTGCTCCTCACGAATGTAGGACAGCGACAAGTCTGTGGTAAGCCGCGTCTGCATACCAAAATTGAGAAAGCGAATGTGATTACTTCCCGTCACCACTTCCGGGATCATATTGCCATATTCCCCCACCGGTGCGCACTTGACTTTGATGACCGGATTGCCCTCGATCAATTCCAGTTTACGGATCAACATCAAGGGTTTGAAGAAGCGCTCGTACTGAAAAAACCGTGGCGCACAGTCGATCACCCTGAACTTACCCTGCGCACATTCAAATTCTGTGCACAACACATTGGTGCTCTCGATATAGTATTGCCGGCTCGTGAATTCTCCCTGCGGAGCGATGGAGAATTCGCCCCCGCGTTGCTCGTCCAGCAAGGAACCGAACAGGAACGAGCTGTCGAACCGGGGCAGACACATCCATTTCACATAGGCATGCGTGTCGATGTAGGCGATGTAGGAACAGTTTCCTACAAGACCCATGTTATAGCGATGGATACTCATACGTTAATCAACCAGTTGATAAAGCAGACCGAGAACTTCCTTTTGTGACGGAACGGTGTATTGCGCCTGCGTGTGACCCGGACCCACCTTGATCGTAATGCCTTTGTCGGCAAGCGCCCTGAACATATCTTCATCCGTTTTGTCGTCGCCAATGGCCAACACAAATTCGGAGGGATTTTCCTGGATAAGATTGCGCGCGGCCACACCCTTGTCCACACCGGCCACGCGCACTTCAATCACCTTGTTGCCATCGATCACCTGGAGTTGGGCATTGCGCACCAGGTGGTACAGGTTATCTAACAACTCGCGCGAGCGCACGAATCCGAGCTCGGGATCTACATTGCGATAGTGCCACGCCAGCGTATGATCTTTTTCTTCAACAAACGAACCCAGACTGCGTTGCGTGAACAGATCCAGCATAGGACGGATCAACGGCTTCCACGACTGATCGGCCGACTGCTCGTTCCACGTACCTTCCGGGTGGCGTATAGCCGCGCCGTGTTCTGCCACCAGGTTGATTGGTAGATTTCGAAACCAGCCTTCCAGCAACGGGTAAGCCCGGCCGCTGATGATGGTGACCTGCGTACGATCGTCGGCCGAAAGCCGGGCCAGCAATTGTAACAAATTCTTATCGGGCACGGCCTCTCTTGGATGTTTCGCGAAGGGTACAAGCGTGCCGTCGTAGTCCAGGAAAAGGTGTCGGCTGTGAGCGGCTTTGAAAGCCGTGGCAATAGAAGTGCGCGCGGCGCGGTTTACGTATTTGGTCTCCTGCATTTTTTGCAGCTCTTTCACATCCTGGAGTTGTTTCAAAAAATCGTTCACCCAATGAATGACGGTGTACTCCTGCAGACGCTGTTGAAGGATGGCCATGTTTTGTTTTTGGGTTTCTTCGGGTTGTGTGAGGGCCGTAAAGATGGCCTGGGCCATTTCTTCTTTGTCGACCGGGTTCACCAAAATGGCTTCTCCAAGCTCGCTTGCAGCGCCCGCCAGCTCGCTGAGAATAAGCGTGCCGCGGCCATCGCGCTGGCTGGCCACATATTCTTTGGCCACGAGGTTCATGCCGTCGCGCAACGGTGTGATCAATCCGATGTCGGCCGACTGATACAAGGCCGACAACTCGGCAAACGACAAATGACTGTAACGATAAATGATCGGCTGCCAGGTCAGCGTAGAGTATTTGCCATTAATGCGGCCCACCTGTTCTTCGATGAGCTTGCGCCGTTGATTGTATTTCGAAATGATCTGCCGCGAAGGTACGACCACCATAATAAACACCACCTTTTCTCGCCAGGTGGGATGTTGTTCCAAAAATCGCTCGAAGCCCGCTAACCGGTGGGTAACACCCTTGGTATAATCCAGCCGGTCCACAGAGAAAATAATTTTCCGCTCCCCAAAGTTTTTAAGAATAACTTCTTTTTGCTGCACCACGGGGAGTTGTTCCGATGCGTTATGGAATTTTTCATAGTCGATGCCCAAGGGAAAGAGATCGGCCTTCACGATGCGGTCGTCCACATAGATGGCGCGGTAGTAGTGATCCAACCCCGCCACCATGCGCACGGTCTTCAAAAAATGCTGTACATATTCCTGTGTATGAAAACCCAGCAGGTCGGCGCCGAGCAAACCGTGAATGATCTTTTCTTTCCACGACCGGTGCATCAACCGGAAGATCTCGAAGTTGGGAAAAGGAATGTGCAGGAAAAATCCGATGGTGACCTCGGGCTGCATTTTGCGGATCATGCAGGGCAGGAGCATCAATTGATAATCGTGGATCCACAACACATCGCCTGGTTTTAAGAAGGCGATCAGCTTATCAGCGAAATGTTGGTTCACCTCTTCATAGGCGCGAAAGGTGTCGTCGTCAAATTCTACAAAGGAAGGGAAATAGTGAAAGAGCGGCCAGAGGGTGGCATTGCAGAAGCCGTTATAGTAGCGGTTGTATAATTTGGTGTCCAGAAAAAGCGGCGCTACTTCAAAATCCTGGGGGCGTCTTCTTTTGTCGTTGTTGAAACTTTCCCATCGCTTTTCCGGAAAGTCGGCCGATCCGATCCACCACTTTTCGTCAAACGTATGAGAGGTATCTCGCGCAAAATAACTTTTGAGGGCGCTCACCAAACCACCGTCGCTCTCTTTCAGCGTGATCCTCTTGTTCTTCTCTAAAAGTTGAAACGGCAGGCGGTTCGACACCAGAACAAGCCTCCGGTTTTTCTTTTCGTCCATATCTCGGGGTTAAGGGTAAAATAGGGTTCGAGACAACGGAAAGTATGCAACAACCGTCCCAAAGCATAGTTGAAAGGAGTTTTTTACTCAAAAGGCATCCCTGTTATCGGGAGAAATCGAATTTCTGATGATATTATCAGGGATTCGAAAAAATTGTGCCCTAAAAAAGAGAGATCGTTGATGGCGCGCTATGCCTGAAACTGTGGTAAAGATTCCACACATAGTTGAAAGCAAAAAATATTCCTGATATGGAATACCAGCCGAGTAGCGAGGTTTTTTCCGTAAAATGATTGGTAACATTGATAGGAAAAGCCGTTCAAAAAGTCAGGGAAGGCTTAAAGGCTAAGCAAGGAGGCCTTGCGCTGACTTCGGGCAAGAGGACTGCGCGTTATCATTGAATTGGAGAAAGGCAGGCACTTGTCAACTTGATAAGGTTTTGGCGGTTTAGTTACGGTAGATATCAAAATGGAACTAACGCTGCCCCTACTGAAAGGTGACGAGAGCGCGAAATAGCGAAAGCTTGCCTTGTCGACGGAGTGACCATTTGTTATCTTTAAATAAATACCTATCGCGAAATAGATCATGGAAAACGGGTGGAAAAAATTTCTTCTTAAATCCGGCCTCCCGTTTGAATACGAGGTCAAGGAATGCTTCGCCAAAAGTGATTGCACTGTCTGGGACGAATATTATTATTTAAAAGAGGACGAAAATAACGTTGAAAAAGAATTTTCATACGATCTCGATGCGAACACTTGGAGAGATGGGTGTTCGATCGATTTCATGGTCGAATGTAAGTATAAGACTGAACCGACTAAATGGTTTTTCACACCAGATCCTTACGCCTATCAGCAAGAAGTGAATCGAAATTCATTTCTTCATCCAATGGATCATTTCACGAAGCAAAAATTTCTTTTTAACAATCCGCCCTTTGATAAAGTGGTCGAAGAACCGCTCGGTCCGTTTTGCCTGAAAGGAATTGAGATACTTAAAAATGATGGTGTTGAAGTAAACATTACTCGGGCTATAAGCCAACTTTCGTATGCATTTGTTGACAAGATAATCAGTGCAATGGACAGTCAACTAAATATTGAGAGTTTCTTTGAAACTGTTTTCTTGCACGTTCCAATTATTATCACGAACGCTGAGCTTCACCTGTTAAAGACCAACGTAACGACGAAGGAAATTGAGGACTCGAAATCAATTGAGGAGATTTCCACAAAACATAATTTTCTATTCTATAATAATAAGCCCGGTGGACATCTTCACGATTATAATCGTTCGAAACTTGTCGGGTTCTTTGCGTCACAGGATCAAGAAAAAATTAAAACTCGTATTAACTCTTTTACAACTGATCTAAATCATCTGGTTGAGGTTATCTCAACGAACTACTGTCCATCAGTGATTTGCATCATGCATCATGACGAACTACATCAGAACTATAAAACACTATTCGATTATATAGATTTCCTAACATTTCACACGGAAAGCCTTCAGCAAAGAATTAAACAGGTTAAAGCTGATGCCGATCAAAAATTTAGAGAATTCGGAGAAATATGAAAAAGAGGAAATAGACGGGTGGATGCAGAGCTATAAGGTGTGAATCCCTTATAAATAAAAAGCCACTTACAAGCTGTCTTGTAAGTGGCCGACTTTCCGTGGGAGCTGAGGGGTTCGAACCCCCGACCCTCTGCTTGTAAGGCAGATGCTCTGAACCAGCTGAGCTAAGCTCCCATTAAGTTGATATCCCCATCGTTTTGGGATTGCAAATGTAGTAGAGAATTTTATTTGTGCAAAAAACTTTGTCCGAAGTATTGAAAATTTGGCCTCCGGAACGTCAAAAAACCCGAAATAGGGTCAGGACACGGACTTTGCAAAGGTTTTCGGCCTTATAAACCCGCTTCAAGGCCCGGGAAACTGCCTCAGGCAGAGTTGGTTTGGATTTTGTCTTGTACTTTTGCACCATCATTTTTTAAGCTTTGAAAACCTTCCGGAAAATCCTTTTTTATCTCCTGCTGGCAATCGTTGTTCTGGTGGCGGCCCTCTCCCTGTCGGTCTTTCTGTTCAAGGACAAGATCATCAACCAATTCATCCGGGAGGCCAACAAGCAGCTGAACACCCCCGTCAAGATCGCCAAGATCGACGTTTCCGTGTGGCAGAATTTCCCCATGCTCTCGATCGTCATGCACGATGTTTATGTGGAAGACAGCCAACCCGGTCAGTACCCCTTGCTGACGGCTGCCGAGATCTCGTTCCAACTCAGCCTGGTGGATGCCTGGCACGAAGACTATAAGATCCAGGGCCTGCGTATCAAAGACAGCGAGACCAATCTCAAGATCAACGACAAAGGCGAGAATAACTACACCATTGCCAAGGACACCGGCGGAGAAGGCGGTGGCGGAAGCATCAGCTTCGACTTGCGCAACGTGAACCTTCAAAAGACCACCGTCCACTATACCGACGCCAAGTCCGACCAGCGGTTCACGTTTGTGAGCCAGGCGCTGGTGTCGTCTATCCACACCGTGAACGACGTCTATAACATCGACGCCGCCGGCGAAGTGACCACAGAGCAGATCGAGATCAACCGCACTTCTTTCCTGGCGGGGAAATCGTTTCAACTGGAGAGTCAACTCATTTACGACGACCTTCAAAAGATCCTCACCATCAAACCTTCGGTGCTCAATTTGAAGAATGCCGGCTTTGACGTGAGCGGCACGTATGCCTGGAAAAAGAAGAACCTGATCGACCTGGTCGTGAAGGGGAAAGACACCGACATCCAGACGATCCTGTCGCTGCTGCCCGGTTCGGCCGCCAAGACGTTCGAAAAATATAAGAGCGATGGCGATGTATACTTCAACGCAAAGCTCAAAGGAGAGATTGGCAAGCACAAAAGTCCAGGACTGACCATCGATTTTGGTTTTGCCAATGCCACCGTATATCACCCAGACTACAAATCGCGCATCGAAGAAGCCAGTATGACCGGCTCTTTTGCCACACCGGAAGTGATGGAAGTGTCGCAGGCGGTGCTGGTGCTCAAAGACATCAAGGGAAAACTGAACAGTGAACCCTTCTCGGCAAATTTCGTCCTTCAGAATTTTAACAACCCGGAAGTGATCTGCGACTTCAAAGGACGGGTGGATGCCGCGGCGGTGCTCAGTTTCTATCCGATCGAAAACCTGACCGATGTGTCGGGAGCCTTGTTGGTCGACGTGTCGTTTGAAGGCCGCGTGGAGCTGTTGAAAAAGAAGGCCACGGCGCAGCGGGTATCCACGCAAGGAACCATCGACCTTCAAAATATCGGGCTCACCTATGGGGAGGAGAAGATCAAGCTGCAAAACTTGTCGGGCAACCTGCAGTTCAGCAACAACGACCTGGCCTTGAGCAATGTGACAGGCCTGGTGGGCAACAGCGATTTCATGTTCAATGGTTTTTTTAAGAACATCATCACGTTCCTGCTGTTCGAAAATCAACCCATCGGTATCGAAACGGATTTGAAGTCGAATTTTCTCGATGTCGATCAGCTCTTCGCGATGGGGTATGGCAATCCGGCGGCGGGGAAGAATCAGCAATACGAATTCAGCATTTCGCGCAACATCAATCTGAATTTTAACTGCGATGTAAAACGCCTGCGCTACAAACGGTTTCATGCCAGCAACATCAAAGGCGATTTGCTGGTGAAAAACGAAATGGCTGTGGCGCGCAACATCAACCTTCATGCCATGGGCGGCAACATGACCTTGGCGGGCATTGTGGACGCGCATAACCCCAAAGCGATCGACGTGGTGAGCAACGCGAAGTTCGAGGGCATCTACGTCGACAGTGTGTTTTATGTATTTGAAAACTTTGACCAGGACTTTATCCAGGACAAACACCTGAAGGGGCAGACCTATGCCGACGTGAGCCTGGAGATGACGCTCAACCAAAACCTGAAGCTCTTCAACGAAACGCTCATCGCCGACATCAGTGCCAACATCAAGAATGGCGAGTTGAACAACTTCGAGCCCATGAAAAAGCTGAACCGCTTCCTCAACGACGAAGGCCTTAGCAAACTGCGTTTCTCCGACATCAAGAACGACATCCACATCGAAAAGAAAACCATCTACATCCCGCAGATGGAAGTGCGCAGCAACGTCACCTCCATAAAGGTGAGCGGCACCCACACCTTCGACCAGCACATCGACTATCACATCATTGCCCCCCTGCGCAACGACCGGAGCATCAACTCCGTGGAAGCCCGCGCCGCCCTGGAGGAAGACGGCAATGGCCAAAGCAAACTCTTCCTCAAGATCACCGGCACCACCGACGACTACCGCGTCAGCCTTGACACCGACGCCGTGCGCAAAAAGATCGCTTCTGATCTGAAGAAAGAAGTGCAGGAGCTAAAAGACGCCTTCAAAAACAAAGGCACGAAAAAGAAGAAGGAAGTCGAGTTGGAAAAAGACGAATACTTCGAGGATTGGAATAACTGATCAGATGTGTTGCCCCGATCAGGCTATCGCTTCCTTTAGATAATCCGTCAACGGCTTTGCGGCACTCATCACCGTAGTTAACTTCTTGAGGAATTTTTTGTCGAGCACTTCCTTGTCGGTGAAGTTGTGTACCAAAATAAAGCTCTTCAAGCGCAGCCATTCAATGTAAGGATGATCTTTGTCGTAGCCTTTGGGCGTGGTCTTTAAAGCATCTTCGTCCCAGAATTTCGGAAAGGTCGATTTGAATTTTTTATCGTTCAGGATCTTGGCCAGTTTATCGCCCGTGTAGTCGATCTCCTGGCGGATCTTGGCCAGATTTTCGGGTATGGGTTGGAACAACCCCACGGCCACAAAGCTTTTATCGCCCGGTTCGAGCTGAAAATAATAACCCGGCGTGCCCATGCCTTTGCCCGTTGACGACAACGCGGCGCTCATGTTGGTTTTGTAAGGCGTTTTGTCTTTGCTAAAGCGCACGTCGCGATAGATGCGGAAGGTGAGCTTCTTGGCGTCTAGCCCGGCCAGCGAATCGTCGTGGGGGATCATTTCCTCCAGCAGGTCGGCAACAAACAGGTCGAAGTCGGCCTTCAGCGCGGTGTATACCGGCTTCTTCTTCTCAAACCATTCGCGGTTGTTGTTCTTGCGGATATCTTTTAAAAATTTGAATGCGCCTTCGAAGTCCATGACGTAATTTAATTATGGATGGATGATTTTTTTGTTTGATAAATTAATACCTAAAGAAATTCCACGATCGTTTCCAGGCCGATGCCGCGCGAAGCTTTCACGAGGATGGTGGCGTTTTGCGGAGGATCTTTTTTCAGGGCCTCCACTAACAACGATTTATTTTCAAAAAGGATGGCGCCGGGAAATGCTTCTTTGGCGGCTTTCATCAGCGTACCACAGAGATACACTTTGTCGAAGCCAAGCTTTTGCGCCAATTGCCCGATGAGGCGGTGTTCTTTTTCGGCCTCTTCGCCCAGTTCGAACATGTCGCCCAGGATCACCATTTTGTGCGGCGCTTTCATGGCGGCCAGATTTTCCAGGGCCACTTGCATAGAACTCGGGTTGGCGTTGTAGGCGTCGAGGATCACCGTGTTGGTTTCCTTCTGGATCATCTGCGAACGCATGTTGCCGGGCAGATATTCAGCAACGGCCTGGTTGGCCAACGCGGCCGGCACCTGGAAATATTTGCCGATGCAGAGGGCCGCGGCGATGTTTTCGAAATTGTAGGCGCCAATGAGATGCGTCAGTACATCTTCGCCGTTCTCGGCTTTGATCTTTACAAAAGGATCGGCGCCCATTAGGGTTGCCTCGTAATAATCTCCCTTTGCGGGGTAAAATAATGGTGCCTTAAACCGCTTTGCCATGTTGGCCAGGATCTCGTTTTGTGAATTGATGAACACCGTGCCGTTGTGGGTGAGTAAGTGTTGGTACAATTCCGACTTGGCGCGAACAATATTTTCAAACCCGCCAAACATGCCAATGTGCGCCCGCCCGATATTGGTAATAAAACCATGCGTGGGGTTGGCAATGGAGCAAAGCAGCGCGATCTCTCCCAGATGGTTCGCCCCCATTTCCACCACGGCCATTTCGACAGAAGCATCGATCGACAACAAGGTGAGCGGCACGCCGATGTGGTTGTTGAGGTTGCCCACGGTGGCATAGGTCTTGAATTTTTTGCTGAGCACGGCGTTCAGCAATTCCTTGCTGGTGGTCTTTCCGTTCGACCCCGTTAACCCAATCACGGGGATGGTGAGCTGATCGCGATGGTGCCGCGCCAGCTTTTGCAACGTGGCCAGCACGTCGTCTACGACGATGCAACGGTCGTTCACGGCATATTCTTTTTCGTCCAGCACCGCGTAGGCTGCGCCGTTGTCGAGCGCTTGCTGGGCAAAGGTGTTGGCGTTGAATTTGTCGCCCTTCAATGCAAAAAAGATCGAACCTGCCGCGATCTTGCGCGTGTCGGTCGAAACTTTGCCGGATTGACGATAC
Source organism: Chryseolinea soli (assembly GCF_003589925.1). Lineage (NCBI taxonomy): Bacteria > Pseudomonadati > Bacteroidota > Cytophagia > Cytophagales > Fulvivirgaceae > Chryseolinea > Chryseolinea soli. The sequence continues at coordinate 2,221,350 of NZ_CP032382.1, forward strand.
AACGCGTATAATTTCTCTATCTCCATCGCTCGCTTTTACAGTTTCTTTGTGCCGGTTACCTCCCCCCGGCCATCCTAACTTAATAGGGAATGTTCACCGGGAAAAAGTATCTTGCGGGAAAGATAACAGGTGACTCCGGCTCACGTTAAGGATAAAAGAAAATTTTTTTTGATGACCAACCTACTGCGTCTTTTCCTTGTGCTCTTGCCGTTCTCCCTGCAGGCGCAGTTTACGTACGTGCTCGACCAGGACGTGCCGGTAAAAAACGCGGATGGGTCGGCCGTGCCGATGCCCTGGGTGGGGGGTCTGAACGCGGCGCACTACAACACCATGGACCTGGACAACGACGGCAAAGACGACCTGGTGCTCTACGACCGCAATGCCGACAAGATCATCACCTTCCTGAACCGCGACAACCAATACCAATACGCTCCCGAATACGAATCGTTTTTCCCGGACGAAGTGACCAACTGGATCCTGCTGCGCGACTATAACTGCGACGGCAAGAAAGATATTTTCACCGGCGATATTCTGGGCATCAAAGTCTTCACCAACGTGACGCAGCCCGGTCAGCCGATGGCCTGGAAACAATTCTTTTTCTATAGCGGCCCCGGCAATACCAAAAGTTCCGTATTGCTTTCGCTTGGATTTTCAGGACTCATCAACGTACAACTCCAGTTCGATGACCTGCCCTCGCTGCTCGACGCCGATGGCGACGGCGACCTCGACTTGTTCGACATGCGCTTTGTGGGCAATGGCACGGTGGAGTATCACAAGAATTTCAGCATCGAACGTTTTGGTACCTGCGATTCGCTCACCTTCGAACGCCAAACCCAGCGTTGGGGTGGCGTGACGGAATGTACCTGTGGCAATTTTGCATTCAACGATGAGGACTGCCCGCCCCCGGGTGGCCGCCAGGATCCCACCGGTGGCCGTACGGAACACGCGGGTGGCAAAAGCCTGCTCATCCTCGATGCCAACGGAGACGCTACACTGGATATGTTGTATTCGGAAGCCACCTGTTCCAATCTTTATTACCTGCCAAACCAAGGCACGCTGGATGCGCCCTCGATCCAATCCTTCTCCATTTTTCCACAGCCCCGCCCGGTGAACTTCCTAGTTTATCCCGCGGCTTTCTATGAGGACCTTGACTTCGACGGCACGAAAGATCTTGTTTCGATACCCAACATTTTTGCCAAGACATTTTTGAACAGCGACCTGGCGCACTCCAACTGGTTGTATAAAAACACGGGCACGAACGCGAGCCCCTCGTTTTCGTTTGCGCAGGACAACTTTATGCAAGACAAAATGATCGACGTGGGCGACAACTCCGTACCGGCCTTTGCCGACTATGACGGCGACGGTGACTATGATCTTTTTGTAAGTGAGAACACATCGAACGGCACCGACATTGTCGCCACGGTGAAGCTATACAAGAACACCGGCACCACCGCTGCTCCCGAATTCACCCTGGACCACGACGACGCGTGGGGCTTTTCAGGGTTGTCGTTCTACAATCTGAAGATCCAGTTTATCGATGTGAATGGCGACAACAAGATCGACCTCGTCTTCACCGGCACGGCGTTGCAAAACGGCGTCACCAATTTGTATTATGTACTCAACACCGCCAATTCCGGCATCAGTTTGGGGAATCAACAGATCCAACCAACCGGTTTCCAGATCTTCGCTTCCGAAAATATTTCTGTCGTGGATGTGGACCGCGACGGCCTGGTGGACTTGCTGGTCGGGAAGACCAACGGCTCGGTAGAATATTGGAAGAACAACGGCTCCGCCGCCAGCCCCAGCTTCGCGTTGCAAACCAGCAGCTATCTCGGGCTGTCGTCGACCGTGCTCCGTCAGAACCTCACGATTTCGGTTGCCGACCTGGATGCTGATGGAAAGACCGACATGCTCATCGGCAACCAGGACGGTCGCATCACCGTCATCAACGATTTCCGGACGGCGGTCGACGCCACCACGGGTGCGACCCAGATTGTTTACAATCCCATTGCCCAAGCCTACCAGGCCCGCAACATGGGCGGCCGCATCTGGACGGCCCCCGCCAACCTGTTTGGTACCACCAAACCCGCCATCGTCGTGGGCAACATCCTGGGGGGACTCTCCATTCTGCGCAACGACGACGGAGCGCTGCTCCCCGAAAACGCGACCATCGAGGTCTATCCCAATCCCAGCCCCAAAAACGGCAACGTCACCATCAAGGCCGACCGCAACGTGACCCTGCAGATCTTTACCAGCGTGGGCCACCGGATCACCGGCCCCATCCAGGTTCCGGGCAATTCCGAGTACGGCCTGAACGTACCAAACCTGGCGGCGGGGGTCTATATTCTCCGGTTCACCCAAAACAGCAAAACCTTTGTGAAGCGGCTGGTGGTTTATTGAGCATTCCCCATCTTTGCATCGGAAAATCTTCCTGGGTTTCAAAAACCATGATTATTTACTTAAGTCAACAAATTTTAAATGCCCTACGCTTTCATTTTTGACATGGACGGGGTCCTGATCGACAGCAATCCCACCCATAAGATCGCCCTGCAGCAGTTTTGTGAAAAGCATGGCTACCACCTCACCGAGCAGCAGTTGCGCGAGAAGATCTACGGCCGCACCAACCGCGACTGGCTTCTGAACTTGTTTGGAAATCTCAGCGACGCCACCCTCCGCCAATATGCCGACGAGAAAGAGGCCCTTTTTCGCACGCTTTATACGGACATAAAACCCATGGACGGCCTCTTGTCGTTCCTGGAAAAGCTGGATCAGCAGCGCGTTCCCCGGGCGATTGCCACCTCGGCACCCCGCGCCAATGTGGATTTCACGTTGCTCCATACCGGGACTGAGCGATTTTTCCCGACCATATTAGATGACTCTTTTGTGAGCCAGGGCAAACCCAACCCGGAGATCTACCTCAAATCGGCGGCAGCCCTTCAGTTCGAGCCGGCGCGCTGTGTGGTGTTCGAAGATTCGCTCGCAGGGGTGCGGGCAGGGAAGGCGGCGGGCTGCAAAGTAGTGGGCGTCACCACCACGCACACCCCGGAAGAGCTTCACGAAACGGATCTGACGATTGATAATTTTGTGGATCTGGAGCCTGAATGGCTGGTTTCCAAGCTTTTTTAGAAGGAATTCCGGATTATTTGCCGGGGGCTTTGGAATATTAGGTGGCTTTTAGCGATATTTGCAGTCCCTTTTTAGGAGGGTACATTTTTAAAACCAAGCGGATATGGCACGAGTTTGTCAAATAACTGGAAAAAGACCTCAGGTAGGTAACAACGTTTCGCACGCGAACAATAAGACCAAGAGAAGATTTCTTCCCAATCTTCAGAAGAAGCGTTTCTACATTCCTGAAGAAGATAAGTGGGTAACCTTGAAAGTGTCTACGAAGGCCATCAAGACCATTTCGAAATACGGCATCACCGCCGTGATGAAAGAAGCAAAAGCGAACGGCAACCTCGTGTTGTAATAAATCATAAAGAATCATGGCAAAGAAAGGTAACAGGATCCAGGTGATTTTAGAGTGCACAGAGCACAAAGCTACGGGCATGCCGGGCATGAGCCGCCACATCACCACCAAGAACCGTAAGAACACAACGGAGCGTTTGGAGTTGCGCAAATACAACCCCGTGCTGAAAAAATATACTGTTCACAAAGAAATTAAATAACCATGGCAAAGAAAGTAGTTGCGTCCCTCAAGAAAACCGACGGCAAGAGCTATGCTAAAGTGATCCGTGCGGTGAAGTCTGAAAAGACCGGTGCTTACACCTTCAAAGAAGAAATTGTTGCTGCTGACCTGGTGAAAGAAGTCCTGGCCAAAAAGTAATTCAATTCGGTAAGAATTTGAAAAGTCCCCTCGCGGGACTTTTTTTGTTTTAATCAATCTCCCTCTCATTTATGGCATTATTCGGCAACCTGTTCTCTTCCGAAAAAAAAGAATCGCTCGATAAAGGCCTGGAAAAATCCAAGGAAAGCTTCTTCGGCAAACTGGGCAAAGCCCTGGTCGGCAAATCGACCGTCGACGACGAAGTGCTCGACAACCTGGAGGAGATCCTGGTGTCGTCTGATGTGGGCGTGACCACCACCCTGAAGATCATCGAACGCATTCAACAGCGCGTGGCGCGTGATAAATACCTGGGCACCTCCGAGCTGGACCGCATCCTCAAAGAGGAGGTCGCCGGCCTGCTGTCGGAAAACAACACCGACGACATCGGAGACTTTGAAACCCCCGCGGACAAAAAGCCTTATGTGATCATGGTCGTGGGGGTGAACGGTGTGGGCAAAACCACCACCATCGGGAAGCTCTCGGCCCAGTTCACAAAAAAAGGAAAGAAAGTATTGCTGGGCGCTGCCGACACCTTCCGGGCTGCGGCCGTGGATCAATTGAAATTGTGGGGTGAGCGTGTAGGCGTGCCGGTAGTCTCAAAAGGGATGAACACCGACCCCTCTGCCGTGGCCTACGATGCCGTGCAGGCTGGCGTGGATCAGAACGCCGACGTCATCATCATCGATACGGCCGGAAGACTTCATACCAAGGTGAACCTCATGGCCGAGCTCACCAAGATCAAACGCGTCATGCAAAAAGTGATCCCCGATGCACCCCACGAAGTGTTGTTGGTTTTGGATGGGAGCACCGGTCAGAACGCCATGATCCAGGCGCGCGAGTTCACCAAGGCCACGGAGGTAACGGCGCTCGCCATCACCAAGCTCGATGGCACAGCCAAGGGCGGCGTGGTGATCGGCATTTCGGATGAATTTAAGATCCCGGTAAAATATATCGGCGTCGGCGAAAAAGTCGGCGACCTCCAGACCTTCAGCAAGACTGAATTTGTAGACTCACTTTTCCGGAGAAACAGTGGGTAGTTTCCGGAAGGGAATGCGAATGAAGATCTGATAGTTGAAGCCCCAGTACGAATCTTTTTCGGCCAGGCCATAGCCGGGCACATCGTGCGGCAACATGGCCGGTGTGCCGCCGGTGCTGAGACCGAATTTGAAACGGGCCGTGTAGCCCATCCAGATCATTTTCCAAATCTTTACGCGCAGTCCCGTAGTCAGCTCCAGCCAATGTGCGCTCACATCGGTATTGTTGTAGGTCCCGCTATACACATAGTTAGTTCCTGGGGCCCAAAGCGAGTCGACGACAATCACGGAATACTGTTCCGAAAATTTTGACACGCCATAGCGAAATCCAACAAAGAACATGTTGCGGTCCGGATCGTTCTTCAGAAAATTCACGTCTATGCCTACGCGGAAATAATTGCCGGTGTTCGTATAGTTGCTGCTGTCGCCATCGGAAAGATAGGTGCGCCCCCAATGGCCGTAGTCAACCGCCAGATAGTAGCGGTAAAAGTCGATGTCACCATTGAACTCCCAGCCTTTGAAAGTCTTGTCATAATGGCTTTTTGCCAAAGCAATGGCGTCGGTGCCAAAGCGCACCCCGGTGGGCCGGAAGTCAGGCTTCACCTTGACCTTCGTCGTGTCTGACTTTTCTTTTTCCTGGGCAAGCGCCGGAAGGGAGAAGAACAGGAGAAGCGCTATGGTATAGAATAACTTCAAGATGAATCGGATGGGCTAGTTTAGGATGGTTTCAAGGTTGAGGATAGCAGGGTCTATGGTGTTTTTATTGAGAAATTTGTAATGCAGGGTGTCCCCGACCAGTGTGGTGGTCTTCGCTACTTTCAGGGCTGTAAACAACGTAGTCGTATCGCACGCGTCAACCGCCCACAGTCTTCTTTGGCGGGTATAGGTGATATCGAGCACACGGGTCCCCACCGAACCGAAATCAAATACATACTGCACGTGGTCTGTCTTTTTGTTGAGGGGCAGGTACACCGACGAAAGCGTATCATTCGGGAGCGTGATCACAGCGTCGAAATCTGATGTGATCGATTGGATGGCCACCAGGCTATCTTCCGTGGTGGTGGACGTAAGCCTGTGCTTAAAGCTCACCCCAAAAAAATCGGGATGAGCACAGCGAAAGATCTGAATGTTTACCGACGAAGGATTTGTGGGCTTGGTACTATAGATGCTGAGGGAATCGAACGTGTTTGCCCGCACGTCGAGTCCATCGAAAACATGGCGCTCGCCGCAATCGGCGGAAACGAATTGGATTTTGGCATTATATCCTAAAAGAAAGGAATCTTTGCGGCCGTCGGTCCAGTGAAAAACATATTGTAATGTGTCGCTCAGGGGGTCCAGGGGCAGGCCAATGGAGGAAGCGATGGTGGAGACTACCGTGATGTTTGTACCGGAGATTTCCGCGTGGTCGAGCGTCTTTTCGTCGGCACCAAAGCCCATGACCCTGAAATTGATGCCGAATTCGCTGTTAGTCAACCGAAAGCAATCGGGGTTATCGAGGCACGAAATGGCAATAGCAGCTAAAAAAGTGAACCAGATGGCTTTTTTCATGGTTATGATGCGGCTGTAAAGATAAGTTAACGGCCCAAAGCCCAAATTCCGTGCCCGTTAATTTTTAGTATTTTTGCACCCTATTACAAGACGCGAATTGCATTGAAAACGAAGGGAACCAAGAACACCAAAGTCAACATCGTCACCCTGGGCTGCTCCAAGAACCTGGTAGACTCCGAAGTACTGCTCACCCAATTGCGGGGCAACGGCATCGACGCCGTGCACGAGTCCAAAACCGACGACGCCAGCGTGGTGGTGATCAACACCTGCGGTTTCATCGATAACGCCAAACAAGAGTCCATCGACACCATTCTGCGCTATGTAGACGCCAAGGAAGAAGGGATTGTGGACAAGGTCTACGTGACCGGCTGCCTTTCGCAGCGCTACAAAGACGACCTCGAAAAAGAAATCCCCGAAGTGGACGCCTGGTTTGGCACCCGCGACCTGTCGCGCATGCTCAAGGTGTTCAAGGCCAATTACAAGCACGAACTGGTAGGCGAGCGCATACTGACCAACCCAAGCCATTATGCCTACCTGAAGATCTCCGAAGGCTGCGACCGCCCCTGTTCATTCTGCGCCATACCCATCATGCGCGGCGGCCACATTTCGCGGCCCATGGAAGAGCTGGTGCTGGAAGCCCGGAACCTGGCCAAGAACGGCACAAAAGAATTGTTGCTCATCGCCCAGGACTCCACCTACTATGGGCTTGATCTGTATAAGAAAAGAAATCTCGCCGATCTGCTCCGGAATCTTTCGGATGTGGAAGGCATCGACTGGATCCGCTTGCACTATGCCTTCCCCACCGGTTTCCCCATGGACGCCCTGGAAGTGATGGCCGAGCGCAGCAACATCTGCAAATACATCGACATCCCCCTGCAACATGCATCCACCCGGATGCTGCAAGTGATGCGGCGCGGGACCACGCGCGATAAGACGGAAGCCTTGTTGCAAACCATCCGCGAGAAAGTGCCGGGCATTGCCATCCGCACGACCATGATCGCCGGCCATCCCACGGAGAGCCAGCAAGACTTTGAGGAGATGATGGACTTTGTTGAGAAGTCCCGCTTCGACCGCCTCGGCATATTCTCCTATTCACACGAAGAAAACACACACAGCTATAGCCTGCCCGACGATGTGCCGGCAGAGGTGAAACAACAACGCCTCGAAGACGTGATGGCACTACAAGAGGGCATTTCGCTGGAGCTGAACTCGCAAAAGATCGGCAAGACCTTCAAGGTATTGGTCGACCGCAAAGAAGGCGGCAACTTCATCGGCCGCACCGAGCACGACTCGCCCGAGGTAGACAACGAAGTGATCATCGAAAGTCCCGGTGACTACCTCCGGTTGGGAGATTTTGTTAACGTATTCATAACGGGTGCTACCGAGTTTGATTTAACCGGTAGCGCGGTTCAAGGAGCGGCTGTAAAATCTTAAACCTAATCCATAAATTGCCGTTATTCGGATTATGGTTTTAAAGCGTCCCACCAACTTTAACTCTTGCCATGCAGCTTGATAAGGTCTCCCTTGCTGATACCCATGCGTTCAGCAATTTCTTCCTCGACTATCTGCAGCAAAAAGAAACACTCAAACCCTTTTATCATCGTTTTCCCACCCTCGAAAATTTCGGCGGACAGATCGCGGATAAAAAGTCTTCGTTCACCCCGCATCAACGCGAGGTGTTGGTCACAGCACTGCAAAAACAATATGAAGGCTTCACGCTCTCACCGGCGGTTGCAGAAAACATTGCAGCGCTCAAAGCGGGAAATACTTTTTCGGTGACCACCGGGCACCAGCTGAATATCTTTACAGGGCCGCTGTATTTTATTTTTAAGATCGTCACGGTCATCAACACGTGCCGTGAACTGAAGGCGCGCTACCCCGAATCGAATTTCGTGCCCGTCTATTGGATGGCTTCGGAAGACCATGACTATGAAGAGATAAAATACTTCAAACTGTTTGGTAAAAAATATACTTGGGAAACCGATCAGAAAGGCGCGGTAGGACGATTCCACACCAAGGGATTGGATAAACTTGCACAGGAGATATCTGGAGACACCAAGATCTTCACGGAGGCCTATTCAAAACGAAAGACGCTGAGTGCGGCCGTAAGACACTATGTAAATGCCTTGTTTGCCAACGAAGGCCTCGTGGTCATCGATGGCGACGATCGTTCTCTAAAGTCGCTGTTCGTCGATGTGATGCGTGAGGATGTGCTTCGTCAAAACACGAAGAAGCTCGTGGATCCCACCAACACCGCGCTGGAAAATCAGGGCTACAAGACGCAGATATTTTGTCGTGATATAAATTTCTTTTACCTGGCATCCGGCGTCCGGAACCGTATCGAAAAACAAGGTGATCGCTTTACTGTATTGGAGAGCGATCTTTCTTTTTCGGAGCAGGAAATGGAAAAGATCATCGCTGAAGAACCGGAGAAGCTTAGCCCCAACGTGATCCTACGGCCGTTGTACCAGGAAATGATCCTGCCCAACGTGGCCTATGTGGGCGGTCCGGCCGAAGTGATCTACTGGCTGCAATTGAAAGAAGTGTTCGATCAGTTCAAGACCCCTTTTCCGATGATCATGCCCCGCAATTTCGGGATGGTCATGGATCACGAAGTGGCGCGCAAATTTTCCAAGACCTCGCTACAGCTCAAGGATCTGTTTGAAGAAAAGAATTACCTGTTCAATCATTGGGTACTCACGCATTCGCCGCGCAACCTCACCGTGGGCCAGGAGCGCGCTGCTGTCACCGAACTCTTTGCGACGTTGAAGCGACGGGCCGAGTCCATCGATACCACCTTGGAGCCTTTTGTGGGCGCAGAGGGAAAACGGGCTTTGAATAGCCTGGAGAAAATTGAGCGCAAGCTGCTGCGCGCCGAGAAACGCCAGCACGGCGACAAGCTCCGCCAGATCGAAGCGGTGAAAGACCAACTTTTTCCCAACGGCGGATTGCAGGAGCGCACCGACAATTTTCTCAACTTCTACCAGCGCGACCCGGAGTTTATTACTCGCCTGTTGAAAACATTCGATCCCCTGGATTACAGCTTCAACATCTTGTCGTACGTAGACTAGGCCGAATGCAATAGCCTGCTATCTTTGTTTCATGACCAAAGCATCGCTGCGAAAAGAGTTTCTGCAAAAGCGGCTGGCACTCTCCGAGGCCGACTACGCGCAGTTGAATTTTCAGCTTTACCAAATTTTTTTCTCCAGCATGGACCTCTCCTTCATCAAGGTGCTGCACACCTTTTTGCCGTTGCAAAAAAATAAAGAACCCGATACGTGGATCATCATCGACCGGATACGGCGGGAGTTTCCGCATATCCTTTTGTCCCTTCCCCGCATAGACCAAGCAACAGGAGCCTTAGAGAATATTTTTTTTGAAGGCCTACACCAATTGGAAAAGAACACCTGGGGCATAGCCGAACCCAAACAAGGTGTGCCCACACCGCCGCAGCAGATCGATATGGTTTTGGTACCCCTGCTGGCGTGCGACACGAATGGGCAACGCGTTGGCTATGGCAAAGGATTTTATGACAAGTTCCTGGTGACGTGCCGACCCGATTGCATCACCGTGGGCATTTCCTTTTTTGAGCCGGTCGAACCCATCGACGACGTCAATGCGTTTGATGTGCCCTTGCAATACTGCCTCACACCGACAACGCTACACCGTTTTCGTCAAACGTCCTTTTAGACAGCAGGCTCCTGTTGGCTCAGGCAGTGGAAGGACCCCAGCCCCCAAATGATATCAAGCGAATCGAGGCCGATCACTTTGCGGTCGGGAAAGCATTGCTGCAGAATTTGCAGGGCTTTGTCGTCTTGCTTATCGCGGAAGGTGGGGACCACTACATATTTGTTGCTGATATAGAAATTCGCGTACGATGCAGGAAGCCGCATGTCTTCGTAGACCACCGCCGAGGGTAGCGGCAACTCCACAATGTTGAGTGGCTTGCCATTTTCGAGGCGAAGCGTTTTTAAGGTCTTGAGATTCTCGTGGAGGGGCTCGTAGTTTTCGTCTTGCTTATCGGTTTCCACCACGGTCACGACGGTGTCTTCATTGACAAAGCGCGTGATGTCGTCGATGTGGCCGTCGGTGTCGTCGCCGACAACACCATCGCCCAACCAAAGAATATTTTCAACACCGTAAAATTGATGAAGGAATTCTTCGATCTCTTTTTGATTGAAGGTGGGATTCCGATTCGGGTTGAGGAGACAAGAAGTCGTTGTCAAAACGGTGCCCTTTCCATTGAAATCTACCGAGCCGCCTTCCATGACGATGCCCGGGTAGATAATGGGGATATTATAATGCTCTGCGATGTGCGTGGGAATGCGATCGTCCAGGTCGAACGGAGGATATTTTCCACCCCAGGCATTATAGCCCCAGTCGACAATGATCTTTTTTTGTGTAGTCTTCGGGTTGATCAGGAACGCAGGGCCGTGGTCGCGGCACCAGGCATCGTTGGTGGGGTGGACGAAGATGTTGATGTTTTTGAAATCGCCGCCGGCTTGTTCGATGTGTCGCGTGGCTTTCGCCTTCATCGCTTCATCGACTACGTTGATGTTAACTTTTTCGCCCTCGGCGACGAGCTTGATGAACTGGGCGTAGATGGGGTAGATGGTTTCGATCTTGCCGGGCCAGGAGGCTTCTTTGTGAGGCCAGCTTAGCCAGGTGGCAGTGTGGGGTGCAAACTCTGCGGGGAAATGATAGCCGAGTTGCTGAGGGGTGTGCGTGGCGGGAAGGCCAACGGTTTTGAAATCAGAAAGCTTAGTGGTTCGAAAATCGGATGGATGCATCTGTCGGTTCAGTTTCGGATAGAAAAATCAAAAGTTGAACCGCAAAGACGCAAAGAGCGCAAAGTCAACGCAAAGAAAATACAAGCCTTGCTTTGCGTTAACTTTGCGTCCTTTGCGTCTTTGCGGTTTAATGTATTTTTTCGGACGCCTCAGTCTTCATCAATATACCGCTTCGTAATCGGCTGATACGAATCGATACGACGGTCGCGCAAAAACGGCCAATGCGTTCTATACCGATCGGTTTTACTCAGGTCAAGCGACAACACCTTCACCTCTTCCTGATCGGCGGAAGCCTGATACAAAATGCTTCCAAACGGGTTCGAAAAAAACGATCCTCCCCAGAACTTCATCGCCCCATCCTGCTCGAACCCAACACGGTTCACGCTCACCACGTGCACACCATTCGCCACGGCGTGACTGCGCTGAATGGTTTGCCAGGCATTGTATTGCTCCGTGTTTGTTTCTTCGTCCTGAGAAGTGGCCCAGCCGATGGCGGTGGGATAAAATAAGATCTCTGCGCCCATCAACGCGGTGATGCGGGCAGCTTCCGGGTACCATTGATCCCAGCAGATGAGCACGCCGATGGTGGCAAACCGGGTCTTGAAAACTTTATAGCCCAGGTCGCCGGGCGTGAAATAGAATTTTTCATAATACGCCGGGTCATCGGGGATGTGCATCTTGCGATACTTGCCCAGGTAGGCACCATCGGCATCCAGCACGGCGGTGGTATTGTGATAAATGCCTTCTGTGCGTTTTTCGAAAAGCGACGCGATGATGACCACCCCAAGTTCTTTGGCCACGACCTTCAGGGCATCGGTGGAGGGGCCGGGAATGGATTCGGCCAGTTTAAAATTCTGGTAATCCTCCACATCACAGAAGTACAAAGAAGTAAACAATTCCTGGAGGCAAACGATCTGCGCGCCTTTCGCGGCGGCTTCGCGGATCTTGGTGATCGCCTTTGCCAGATTTTCGCCCGGGTCTTTGGTGCACGACATCTGCACGAGTCCCACATTCACTGTTTTTCCTGCCACGTTTTATAAAATTTTTATGGGTGCAAAATTAAAAAAGTAAATCCGGTTCATAACTATGAATCCCCGGCTATGGTTCCCCTGAAAAATGTGGTGGAAATAAAAAAACCTCCCGGTGACGAGAGGTTTCTTCATATAAAATTAATGTTGAGCGATCAGGCTTCGTGGCTGAGGTGCACGAACGATTCGTCCTTGGCTTCCAGGTTCGATTCGCCCATCAGCCAGGTGTCTACCGCGCGGGCGGTTTCACGGCCTTCGGAGATGGCCCAAACGACCAGCGATTGGCCTCTGCGGATATCGCCGGCGGCGAAAATGCCTTCCTGCGACGTCATATAATTCTCGGTGCGGATATTGCCGCGTTCGTCGATCTCCAGCTTGAGTTCTTCCACCATGCCGCCTTTTTCGGCGCCCACAAAACCGATGGCCAACAGGGCCAGTTCGCAGGGGATGATGCGCTCGGTGCCGGCAATCTCTTCAAAGCCCATTTTGCCTTGAGGATTCACGCCCCACTTAATGTCCACGATCTTCAGACCGGTGAGACGGCCTGTGTTGTCGCCGAGGAATTCTTTTGTGAGGATCGCCCACTGACGCGCTACACCTTCTTCGTGCGAAGAGGACGTGTTCAGGATCATGGGCCACAGCGGCCAGGGGTTGTTATCGGCGCGGTCTACAGGAGGCTTTGCCAACAACTCGATCTGAGTTACCGATTTTGCATTCTGACGGTTGGACGTTCCCACGCAGTCGGAGCCGGTGTCGCCACCGCCGATGACCAGAACATTTTTGTCGGTTGCCAGGATCTCTCCGGAGAAGATCCGGTCGCCGGCCACGCGCTTGTTTTGCTGGGGCAGGAAGTCCATGGCATAGTGCACGCCGTTGAGTTTACGGCCTGGGATGGGCAGATCGCGCGGGGCAGAGGCACCACCGCACATGACGATGGCGTCGAACTCATCTTTCAAATGTTTTGCGCTGATGTTCACGCCCACGTGCGCGTTGGTGCGGAAGATGATGCCCTCCTGTTCCATGATACGGACACGACGTTCGATCACGGTCTTTTCCAGCTTGAAATCAGGAATGCCATAGCGGAGCAAGCCACCGACCCGGTCGCTGCGCTCGAACACAGTCACCCAATGGCCAGCCTTGTTCAACTGCGCGGCGGCAGCCAATCCCGCAGGGCCAGAGCCAACGATCGCGATGCGCTTGCCGGTTCTGTGCTTGGGAGGATTTGCTTTGATATAGCCCTTCTCGAACGCCTGCTCGGCGATGGTCTTCTCGATGTATTCGATGGTGACCGGCTTGTTGTTGATGCTGAGCACGCAGCTGGCTTCACAGGGTGCCGGGCAAATGCGGCCCGTAAACTCCGGGAAGTTGTTGGTGCTGCTCAGGATCTTGATCGCATCTTCCCACTTGCCTTGATACACGGCATCGTTGAAGTCGGGGATGTTGTTGCCCAGCGGGCAGCCGTTGTGGCAGAAGGGCACGCCGCAGTCCATGCAACGCGAGGCTTGCTGCTTCACTTTTTCTTTATCGAGGGGATTGTATACTTCCCTGTAATCCTTGATCCGTTCTTTGGGATCGCGCGACTTGGGCATCTCGCGATCGAACTTCATAAATCCATCTATCTGTCCCATGTTCGTCTAAATCAATTTTTAACTGTAACTTTTCCAACCTTGGCTGCCGGTACTTTCGAGGCTTTTGCTTTTTGCAGCACCGCCTTGTAGTCTTTCGGCATCACCTTCACAAAGAGTTCGGAAGCTTCTTCCCACTTCTCGAGGATCCACTCTGCCGGGTCGCTGCCCGTATACTTGAAGTGTTTCTCGATCATGGCCTTCACTTCTACCTTGTCTTCCGCTTCCATGGTCTCTACATCGACCATGTCTTTGTTGCAAAGGCGTTCCAGGGCGCGTTCGGGATCAAATACATAGGCAATGCCACCGCTCATCCCCGCAGCGAAGTTCCGTCCGGTTTTACCCAGCACCACCACGCGGCCACCGGTCATGTACTCGCAAGCGTGATCGCCTACGCCTTCCACCACCGTGGTCACACCCGAGTTACGAACGCAGAAGCGCTCGCCGGCTTGTCCGCGGATATACGCTTCACCGGAAGTTGCACCATAGAAGGCTACGTTACCCACGATGATGTTGTCTTCGGGCTTGAAGGTCGACTCCTTGTCGGGATACACGATCAGTTTTCCACCCGACAAACCTTTTCCAAAGTAGTCGTTTGCTTCGCCCTCCAGTTCGAATGTCACACCCGGTGCAACGAAGGCTGCAAAGCTCTGGCCTGCCGATCCTTTGAATTGGAAGTGGATGGTATCTTCCGGTAAACCTTTGCCTTTATATTTTTTCGAGATCTCGTTCGACAGCAATGCGCCCGTGGTGCGGTCGGTATTGCGGATGATGAATTTCTCTTGAACCGGTTCGGCTTCGTCCAGTGCGGCACGTGCAGCTTCCACCAGTTTCCAATCCAACACTTTCTCCAACTCGAAATCCTGGTCGATCTGTTTGTAGAGACCGATGTGTTCCAACACAGGCTCGCGTTGCAGGATCGGGGAGAGGTCGAGTTTCTTGATCTTCCAGTGGTCGATGTCCTGACGCACGCGCAGCATGTCGGCACGGCCCACCATTTCGTTCACGGTACGGAAACCGAGTTCGGCCATCACTTCACGCAGGTCGTGCGCGAGGAAGGTGAAGAAGTTCACGACGTGGTCCGGATCGCCCGTAAACAATTTGCGCAGGTCGCTGTCTTGCGTGGCAATACCTACGGGGCAAGTGTTCAAGTGGCATTTGCGCATCATGATACAGCCTTCTACAACCAGTGCAGCCGTAGCAACACCCCATTCTTCGGCGCCCAGCAAAGCAGCGATAGCGATGTCACGGCCCGTACGGATCTGTCCGTCGGTCTGCAGCACTACGCGGCTTCTCAAATTATTTTTCACCAGGGTCTGGTGCGCTTCGGCCAAGCCAAGTTCCCAAGGCAGACCGGCATGACGCACGGAGCTGATCGGCGATGCACCGGTTCCTCCATCGGAACCGGAAATGAGAATGGCATCCGCTTTTGCTTTTGCCACACCGGCCGCTACGGTACCCACACCGGCCTGAGAAACAAGCTTCACGTTGATACGGGCCTGGCGGTTGGCGTTTTTCAAATCATAGATCAGCTGTGCCAGATCTTCGATCGAATAGATATCGTGGTGAGGAGGAGGCGAGATCAATCCTACACCGGGTGTAGAGTGACGCACGCGTCCGATCCATTCATCAACTTTGTGGCCGGGCAACTGACCACCTTCGCCGGGTTTTGCGCCCTGCGCCATTTTGATCTGGAGCTCGTCGGCGTTAGCCAGGTAGTAGCTTGTCACACCAAAGCGACCCGATGCCACTTGCTTGATGGCCGAACGCTCCCAGTCGCCGTTAGGCTTCTTCTCAAAACGTGCCTCATCTTCTCCGCCTTCGCCGCTGTTGCTCTTGCCGCCGATGCGGTTCATGGCAATGGCCAGCGTGCTGTGGGCTTCGTGCGAAATGGATCCGAACGACATGGCTCCGGTAGCGAAACGTTTGAAGATTTCTTCCACCGCTTCCACTTCTTCCAATGCAATAGGATTGCGCTTCTTGAATTCGAACAGACCGCGGAACGTGAGGGTGTCTCTCGTTTGGTCGTTGATCTTTTGCGCGTATTTTTTGAAGAGCTCGTAGTTGTTTGACTTAGTCGAGTGTTGCAGCAAGTGGATCACTTCGGGGCTGAACAAGTGTTTCTCACCCCGGCGTTTCCACTGATATACGCCGCCTACCGGGAGCTCCTTGCTTTCGTTCTCATAAGCAAGCTCGTGACGCACCAGTACTTCCTTCGCGATATCATCAAACGACAAACCTTCAATGCGGCTGATCGTTCCTCTGAAACATTTCTCCACCACATCGCTACCAATACCCAGCGCTTCAAAGATCTGTGAAGACTGGTACGACTGCAGTGTGCTGATACCCATCTTGGACATCACCTTCAACAAACCATTGCCAACGGCCTTCTGGAAGTTGGAGTAGGCTTCTTCATCGGGAAGGGGCTTGTAGAAAGCACCTTGCTTGTTGAGGAAGTGGATGGTCTCCAAGGCCATGTAGGGGTTTACAGCGCTGGCGCCGTAGCCCACGATGGTGGCAAAGTGATGCACTTCCCACGCGTCGCCCGCTTCTACGACGAGGCCGGCTTGCGTGCGAATTCTTTTTTCTACCAGGTATTGATGCACAGCCCCTACCGACAACAGCGAAGGGATGGGTGCAAATTCGTTGCTGATCTTCCGGTCCGACAGGATCAGGATCTTCTTTCCGGCACGCACGGCCTTTTCGGCTTCGTTGCAGATGCGGTCGAGGCTTTCCTCCAAACGGCCCGGCTCGCCATCGGCTTTGAACACGCACTGAATTACAGCGCACTCAAAACCCTGATCTTGCAAGTGTTTGAATTTTTCCAGGTCGGCGTTGAGCAACACCGGTTGTGAGATGTGGATCTGGCGGGTATGCTCAGGCGTTTCGGCCAACACGTTGAGGCTTGAGCCCACGCGTGTGAACAGCGACATCACCAACCGCTCGCGGATGGGGTCGATGGGCGGGTTACTTACCTGCGCAAAATGTTGTTTGAAATAATTCGAAAGGTGACGGCTCTCTTTCGACAACACGGCTTGTGGCGTGTCGTCGCCCATGGAGCCAACGGCTTCGTATCCTTTTTCGGCCATGGGGAGCAACAGCATCTTCACATCCTCGGCCGTGTAGCCGTAGGCGTTCTGGCGTTGCACAAGTGTCTTTTCGTCGAAGTTGCTTTCCACCCATTCGTGTTCGGGCTCCAGGCGCAGTTTCAACCGGTTTTGGATGATCCAGTTGTAGTACGACTTGCCTTCGTATACGGCACGCTTCACTTTTTCGTCGTCCAGCACTTTGCCCAAGTTGGTGTCAACCATGAGCATCTTGCCGGGGGTGATGCGTCCTTTTTCGATGATGTCTTTGGGATCTACGGGCAATGCGCCGGCTTCGGAGGCGGCGATCACGCGGCCTGAACGGGTCACGCAATAACGCAAGGGGCGAAGGCCGTTGCGGTCAAGCGTGGCGCCAATGCGTGTGCCGTCGGTGAATACGAGGGCGGCGGGGCCATCCCACGGTTCCATCATGGACGCATGGTATTTGTAGAAAGCCTTGCGGTGCGGGTCCATCAGCTTGTTGTCTTGCCACGCTTCGGGCACCAGCATCATGAGCACGTGCGGCAATGAACGTCCAGACAAGACCAGCATTTCTACCAACGCATCCAGGTTGGCGGAGTCGGAGCCGTCGGGACTGGTGATGGGCAGCAGCATCTTCAATTCTTCGTCGGTAAAGAACGTCGATTTGAAGAGGGCTTCCTTGGATTTCATTTTGTTGACGTTCCCGCGAATGGTGTTGATTTCGCCGTTGTGGGCGATGAAGCGGAACGGCTGGGCCAGTTTCCAGTTGGGGAACGTGTTGGTCGAAAAGCGGGAGTGTACCAGCGCCAAAGCGGTCTTCAGGCGGGGGTCCTGCAGGTCATAAAAATATTCGCGAAGCTGTTCGGTGCGCAGCTGGCCTTTGTAGATGATGGTGCGCGCCGAGAAGCTGGTAATGTAAAATTCCTTGTTGCTGCCTTTCACATCGCGGGCAATGGCGTGCGAGGTGAGGTTGCGCAGCACGAACAATTTGCGTTCGAAGCTTTCGCCTACGAGTGTTTCGTCCTTGGCCTTCACGAACACCTGCTCGATGACAGGCTCCACTTCGGCAGCACCGGGACCGGGCACGCTGTGGTCTACGGGCACCACGCGATAGCCGAGCAACTCCAGGCCAAGTTCTTTGATATTCTTTCTAAGCACCTCGCGGCAGGCGTTCATCACCTTTTTGTCGCGCGGGAAAAACACCATACCGGTTCCATAGCGGCCCGCGGCGGGCAACTCGAAACCGAGACGGTTACATTCTTCAACAAAAAAATCGTGGGGCAACTGGATCAGGATCCCCGCGCCGTCGCCGGTTTTGGGGCTACTTCCCTTGCCTCCGCGGTGTTCCATGTTTTCGAGCATGGAGAGGGCATCGCGCAGGTTTTGGTTAGTTTTGGTGCCGTTGATGTTGGCGACGAAGCCAATGCCGCAGGCATCATGTTCCAGTTCAGGGGTGTACAAACCACGTCTGGTCTTCTCTTTCATCTTCTGGTCGTTTAATTATGCGTCAAAATACACCGCTCAGGGCAGAACGGAGTTTTGAATTTATCAAACAAACAGAAGGAAATTGGGGCCTTTTATGACTTCTTCCCAATTTTTTGAATCTTTTTACTATTGATCCGAAAGGTTATAAAAATTACAAAACGTCAACGATTGCAGGGTCCGCAATTTTGAAAAATTGAATTTAGAGCGAAATCGTTTGATATTTTTCAATTTTCAGAACACTTGTTAGCGTCATTTTTACACTTTCATGATGGCGTCAACCCGCCACCGCACGCGTCGCCCGCACCATCTCCTTCTTGCCGGGCGGGCCGGATAGGGTCTCCGTTGTGAGCCCCAGACTTTTGAGGTCGCGCTTTAACTGGCCCTTGGCGCAGTAGGTAACAAACACCCCGCCAGGCTTCAGCAAAGCGGCTACCTTTTCCAGTATAGGCAGCGTCCACAAGTCGGGTTGCTTGTTGGGAGCGAACGCGTCGAAGTAGATCACATCAAACGACGAGGCCGGGAGAATCACATTTTCCAATGTTGTATGCATTTTTCGCAGACGAAACGAGGCGACGATCGGTTGTTCCGTTTCCCAGGGGACCTCGTGCAGTGAATAGAATTTCTTTTGGGCTTCTTCCGTGGAAGCATAGTTCAGCGTTCGCCAGATTTCTTCCGGCACGGGGAAAGCTTCAATCGATGTATACGAGAGGAGCACCGCATTTTCCAAAGCATAATGCACCGTCAGCAACGCATTCAGCCCGGTGCCAAAGCCGACTTCGAAAACGGAAAGGGGTTCGTCGTGCGAATCCTGCAAGCGATGCTCCAACCCATTCCGGATAAAGACGTGCACCGATTCTTGCACGGCGCCATGTACGGAATGATACGTTTCATTCAGCGCCTCGTTTCGCAATGAATGCGAGCCATCGCCGGTGGTGATGATGGTGAGCGACATTATGCTTTCTGGATCAACGCCACGGCATAAGCACACACGCCCTCTTCGCGTCCAACATAGCCTAGTTTTTCGTTGGTCGTGGCCTTGATCGACACATCGTCTTCGGTGATGTCCATGAGCGGAGCCAGGATCTTTTTCATGGCGGGAATATGCGGATTCACCTTGGGTTTCTCCAGGCAAATGGTGCAGTCTACGTTGCCGATGCGCCACCCTTTTTCGTGGACGAGACGCGTCACTTCTTTGAGAAAGAATGTGCTGTCCATGTTCTTCCACCGGTCGTCGGTGTTGGAAAAATGGAAGCCAATGTCGCGCAAGTTGGCGGCACCCAGCAGGGCGTCGCAGATGGCGTGAATGAGCACGTCGGCGTCGGAGTGCCCAACGGCACCCTTAGGCGCATCGGGCAACGGCATGCCGCCGAGGTAGAAATTTCTGCCTGCTTCCAATTCGTGCACGTCGAAACCCATGCCTACGCGTATCTTCATCGGTCGTTCAGTTTATGCATCCTATTTTTTTTCCGCGCGATAATAAAGTACGCTGGAATTTTCTTCGCGCAGAATCGACCGGGCCACGCGCTGCATGTCGGCGGTTGTCACGGCGCGGATCAGTTTTGCTTCTTCGTTCACCAGGTTGGTGTCGCCCGATAGTTTGGCAAAGGCCAGGTTCATGGCGCGGTTCATCACCTCCACCTCGCCAAATTCAAGGGTCGACTCGGTTTGGTTTTTTACTTTTTCAAGCTCCTCCTCGTCGGTTCCTTTGGCCACGAGCGTGGACAGAATTTCATTCACTTCGCCCTCGGCTTGCTCCACGGTGATGCCGTCCTTCACGCGGCCGCTGATCACAAACAGACCGGGATCTACCGTCCCCATCACAAACGAAGAAATGGAAGTGAAAATCTCTTTCTCTTTCACCAGTTTCTGGTATAGACGGCTGGATTGTCCGCGGCTCAGCACGTCGCTCAGCAAGTCGGAAGTATAATAATCGGCGTCAAAACGCGCGCCCATGTGATAGGCTTTGTAAAGGGCATTTGCCGGAACGTTGGCGTTGACATCCAGCGCCCTTTTTTGTTTTTGTGCGGGCTCTTTGGGCAGCGAGCGCGACTGCTTGCCGGCGCGGATCGGGCCAAACCATTTTTCGGAAAGCCGTTTCACTTGGTCCACCGTTACGTTTCCGGCGACCACGAGCACGGCGTTGTCGGGTACATAGTGATGGAAGAAAAATTCCTTCACATCCTCCATCGTGGCGTTCTCGATGTGGCTGATCTCCTTGCCGATCGTAGCCCATTGATAGGGGTGAACATGATAGGCCAGCGGCCTCAGCTTCAGCCAGACATCGCCATACGGCTGATTGAGATAGCGCTGTTTGAATTCTTCGATCACTACCTTCCGTTGTACTTCCAGCACCTTGGGATCGAACGACAAACCGTTCATGCGGTCGCTCTCCAGCCAGAAACCGGTCTCGATATTGGAAGCGGGGAGCGTAAGGTAATAGTTGGTGATATCGGTATTGGTGAACGCGTTGTTTTCGCCGCCCACGCGTTGTAACGGTTCGTCGTAGTTGGGAATGTTGGCCGATCCGCCAAACATCAGGTGCTCGAACAAATGGGCAAAGCCGGTTTTGTCCGGGCGCTCATCGCGGGAGCCGACGTCATACAAGATGTTCATGACTGCGATCTGCACCGTGGGATCTTCGTGCACGATCACGCGGAGCCCGTTCTCCAGTTGAAATTCGCTAAAGGTTATCATCGGGCACAAAAGTAATAAACCTGGCGATGTTTGATGGTCAACAAAAAATTAAGTTTCAGGAGGGAAACCGAAAGCCGGTCTTCCGCGTTTAGGCCGGCTGCACCTGCTCGAGGTGGACCCGGTCGGGCAGGGTGATCGTGAAGGTTGCGCCTTCGCCAAAGACGGATCGCACCTCCACAAAGCCACCCAATTTGGTGACCGTCTCTTTCAAAATATACAAACCCAATCCGGAGCCCTGTGCATTTTCGGTGGCGCGGTAGAACATCTCGAAAATACGTCCCAGGTGTTTTTCCTCGATGCCCTGGCCATTGTCCTCCACCACGATCAGGTATTGCTTGGCTTTACACCGCAGCTCGATATTCACATAGGGTTGGCGACCGTTCTCGAACAGGTGAAATTTAATGGCATTGGAGATCAGGTTGTTCAGTACGATCCGTACCCGTATCGGGTCGCTGATCAGCTCGGCCTGAAGTTCGTCTTTCACGGCGAACCGGATCTTGGCAAAACCCGGGGAGTATTGAAGATCTTGTAAAATGCTTTTCACCATATCGTCGAAGCGGAACGGTTCCAGCTTCACGGGCATGCGCGTGTTCCGCGAATAGCTCACCACGTCTTTGATGAATTCCTCCAGCTTCAGCACGCTGCGTTCCATCATGGTGAGGTATTCTTTGTGCCCGTCGCCGGGATTGTCGAGGCGCGCCACGCGGATCAGACCCAGGATGGATTTCAGCGGTGCACTCAGGTCGTGCGAGGCGCTGTAGACAAAACGGTCCAGTTCATTGTTGCGTACCGTAAGCTCTTCATTTGCTTTTTGCAGCTCCTCCGTCCGTTTGTTTACCAGGTTTTGAAGAAACTCTTTGCGCTTTTGCATGATCCGCGAGCTGACGCTGAACGAGGCCCACGAAATGAGCAGCACGGCACAAAGCACCAGCATGATAAATTCGGCGCGTTGCCAGAATGGCGGCGAGATATAAACGTCCACCGTGCGCGTGTCGCTCCATCCTAGACCCATGTTCTTTTTGGCACGCACCTCCACGGTGTGCTTGCCGGCCGAAAGATTGGACAGACTCGCTTCGTGATGTTCCATTTTATGCCACATGCTGTCGCCCCGCATGCGCCACTGCAGGTTGATCTTATTTTCGGGAAAGGTGATGGGCGAGAACTGGATGTTGATGAAAGAACCGTAAGGAGCGTACACGCCCTTCACAAACGGGGTATGCTTCGCGTCTACCTGCGCGCTGACGGCATAAGGTCTTACGGTCTTCTTGTTTTCGGTTAGCGACTCCTGGGTATAGCCCAAACCGAACGAGGTACCGATCCACACATCCCGGTCGGGGTCGATCGAGAGACCGTGATCGGTGATGGCGTTGCTGGGCAACCCGGAGTTCTCATCGTAGAGACCGAACTCGCCGGAGACTACATTGTAACAAAACAGTCCGAAAGAATTGGAGAAAATGATATTCTGCCCGTCAAGCGTTTCCACAGAGCTGACGGAAAAGGTGGAGAACACTTCGCCAAATTCTATCCGTTTGATCGTGTGGCCATCATAGCGCAGCAATCCCTCTGTCGATGCGATCCAAAGAATGTTGCCCTGGAAGGCCATGTCCTGAATGTTGAAGTCACCGTGCGTCTGGAACGTAACGGGGAGGCTAACATTTTTAAAGGCAGAGGCTTTGTGGGGTTTGAGAAACAAGTATCCACCCACGCCGCTGGCCGCGACATATATCCCCTCCGGTCCTTCTCGCACCAGGTTGATCTCGCTTTGCCTGGAAACCGGAACTTCATAGTGGCGGACGGTCAACGAATCGGTGATCACCGTGACCCGGTTTGTTCCCGCCTGACCCAGCCATACGTTGTCTTGTTTGTCGATATAAAGGTCGTGTACAAAATTCCCCTGCGAGGCAAAGTTCCATTGCTTTTTGACAACGCCATTCTCAAATAGAAAGACATCCGACACGCTGCTGGCCCACAAGCCTCTTTTGTTGAACGCGAGCGATTGGAAATAAGCATCTTTATTGTTGTAGCGCAACGTGTGCTCCCAACTGCCGTCGGTGGCGGGCTTTAATTCCACAAGGGTTTCTTTGGTACAGTAGTAGGTGAGGTGGTGGTTGCCGTCGTGGGCGATGCCTTCGATGAAGTGGCCTTCGGAATTCACGTCGGCCTGTAAAAAAATCTCTTTCTGCACCAACACGATTCCCTTGTCGGTCGATACCCAGATGTCGCCTTCGCTGCTGGCATAGCAACTGTTGATCCCCTTGAAACTATAGTCCAGTACTTTCAGGTCGAAGTAGTTGTTGTGCGACAGGCGGTAAAGCTCCTGGTCATAGGTGCATACCCACAACGCATCGTCGGTGGCCATCAGGTAGGATGCATTTAGAATGGGAAGTACCTTCTTGGCGCTTTTAATATGAAGATCTTCCATTTCTGCTTCGAACAACCCACTGCCGCTGGCCACCAGCAGTTTGCCCTGGAAGAACAAGACATGGTTTACGTTGCGTGGCAACTCGCCGGGTACGGGCACAAAGTCGCGCAGAAGATCGTCGTAGCGAAAAATATTTCCCTGGTAGGAGACCGCATAAAGATTATCGTGCGAATCTTCAAAGAAACTGAACGATCGAATGAAGATGGGCGAGCGGTTGGCTTCCCCGAAATTGAAACGCTTGACAGATTTTCCATCGTAGCGCATCACCGATTGTGGCTCGCCCAGCCAGATAATACCATGACGATCTTCATAGATTGATTTGGGAGACCACACCGTAGAATCGGTTGGCGTGCGCGAACCCTGAATCAAGGTCTTGAAGAGCACCGTATCGATCTTGTTTTGGATCTCCACCACGTCCAGGTCACCGATGACCAGCAATCGCCGGCTGCGCGTTTTTAAAAAACCTTTTATGTACTGGCTGCGAAAAGCGTGTTTGTAGGTGGTGAACGAAAGACCGTCGTATTTCACCAGACCATCGTCGGTGGCCATCCAAAGGAAGTTGAGGGAGTCTTCGGCGACGGCCTTGGTCACGTCGCTGGGCAGGCCTTGTTCAACACGGTAGAGGCGAAAACGGTATTCCTGGGCGGTCAGCCCTGAGAAAATTAACACAAACAAGGCCAGGATGCCGAAACGCATGGTTTAGATCTAGGAATACCCTACCAGTATAGAAGTTTTTCCCTGAATTTCAAAGGTTTGTAAATACGCTCCACCCAATTCAGGACTCGAAAACTCGGTTAACTTTGCGGCCACATATTCGCGATATGATCTTTCAGAAAAAGCACCTTAGCGACAGCACCTTAAAAGGTCTTTACCAAGCCCTGCTCCGTCCCCGCCTCATTGAAGAAAAAATGCTGATCCTGCTGCGGCAGAATCGCATCAGCAAATGGTTCAGCGGCATCGGGCAGGAAGCCATCGCCGTGGGCATCACGCAAGCCCTGGACAAGGATGAGTACATTTTGCCCATGCACCGCAACCTGGGTGTTTTTACAGGCCGTGAAATGCCTTTCGACCGGCTGTTTGCCCAATGGCAAGGCACACCCATGGGCTATACCAAAGGCCGCGACCGCTCTTTCCATTTCGGCACGAACGAGCACCACATCGTCGGCATGATCTCACACCTCGGTCCCCAAAACGGTGTAGCCGATGGCATTGCCCTGGCCTCAAAACTGAAAGCAGAAAACAAGGTCACGGTCGTGTTCAACGGCGATGGGGGCACCAGCGAAGGCGACTTCCACGAAGCCGTGAATGTGGCGGCGGTGTGGGACCTTCCCGTGATCTTCGTTATCGAAAACAACGGCTATGGATTGTCCACCCCAAGCCAGGAACAATTCCGCTGCGAGAGCTTTGCCGACAAAGGCATCGGCTATGGCATCGATGCCCTCAGCATCGACGGTAACAATATCCTGGAAGTATACGACACCGTTCGGCTGCTCGCAGAAAACATGCGCCAACAACCCCGCCCGGTGTTGCTGGAGTGCCGGACGTTCCGCATGCGCGGACACGAGGAAGCATCGGGAACGAAATACGTACCCAAAGCCCTCATGGAAGAGTGGGCCAAGAAAGATCCCGTAGACAACTACGAACAATACCTGCTCAAAGAAGGCATCATCGACCAAGCCTATGTGGACGATCTTCGCCAGATCATAAAAAGAGAAATTGAAGAAGGCCTGGCCATTGCTTTCGAGGAAAAACATCCCGCGGCCGACACCGAGGTGGAGATGGCGGATGTGTATGCTCCGTTTCAACAAGCGGTGGTGGAACCGGCATCAGAACAAAAATCAGAGAAGCGATTCATCGACGCCATCAGCGACGGACTGCGACAAAGCATGGAGCGCTACGACAACCTGGTGTTGATGGGTCAGGACATCGCCGAATACGGGGGCGTGTTCAAGATCACCGAAGGATTTGTGGAAAAGTTTGGCAAACCACGGGTGCGCAACACGCCCATTTGCGAATCGGCGATTGCCGGTGCGGGTTTAGGACTGTCCATCAAGGGCATGAAGGCCATGGTGGAAATGCAGTTTGCCGATTTCGTAACAGAAGCCTTTAACCAGATCGTGAACAACCTGGCCAAAGCCTATTGGCGCTGGGGACAGAACGCCGACGTGGTGGTGCGCATGCCCACCGGCGCGGGCACGGCTGCAGGTCCTTTCCATTCGCAAAGCAACGAAGCCTGGTTCTTTCACACGCCCGGTCTCAAGATCGTCTATCCTTCCGATCCTTATGATGCCAAGGGATTGTTGTGTGCTGCCATTGAAGACCCGAACCCGGTGATGTACTTTGAACACAAATTGCTCTACCGCTCCATAAAAGACACCATCCCCGACGATTACTATACCGTGGAGATCGGCAAGGCAAAACGCTTGCTCGAAGGAACGGATGTGTCCGTCATCACCTACGGCATGGGCGTTCATTGGGCACGCGAGATCGCCGCAGAATTAGACGGCGTTTCCATAGACCTCGTCGACCTGCGCACCTTGTTGCCCTGGGACAAAGACATGGTTGCCGAAAGCGTGAAGAAAACCAACCGTGTGCTGATCCTGCATGAGGATACATTGACCGGCGGCATTGGCGCCGAGATCAGCGCCTGGATAAACGAGCATTGCTTTTCGTCGCTGGATGCCCCAGTAAAGCGCGTGGCCTCGCTGGATACCGCCATACCCTTTGCCCCGACCCTGGAACAGAACTTTTTGCCCAAGGGCCGGTTGAAAAACGCCCTTGAAGAGCTGTTGAAATTTTAATACCGGCAGTCGAAAAGAAAAGGGGTTCGGCTGGCGTTTTCATAGCCCGGGCCGGGCCCTGGAGAGCAATCATAAATTTTCCTTATCTTAGCCT
Organism: Chryseolinea soli; assembly: GCF_003589925.1. Taxonomy (NCBI): domain Bacteria; kingdom Pseudomonadati; phylum Bacteroidota; class Cytophagia; order Cytophagales; family Fulvivirgaceae; genus Chryseolinea; species Chryseolinea soli. The sequence continues at coordinate 2,247,765 of NZ_CP032382.1, forward strand.
GTTTCTGAGACCATTTTTTGAACGCCATCGCGCACCATACTCCTGTCCGTTCTTCAACCTGGAAATTCCTGGTCCTGGGCATCCTTCTGATGTTTTTGGCAGCCCCTTCATTTGGTCAAAATTCGAAGGGCGACCGGCCAAGCCGCGAGAGCCGTTTTAGCACGCCCTTCCGCAAATCCGGGGGCAGCGGACCCGGAAGAAAAGCCAGAAATAAAAAACGGATAAAATCCAGCGAGCGATCCTCCGCCGGCAACGCGCATGCATATGTGCCGCATCGCAGGGCATCGGGTACCGATCGTCCGGGCAAACCCATCCGTCCCCTCTGGGCGCCCAAACCTAGGAAGAATGAACAAAAAGCGTGGCGTGGCGACATTACCGGGCGCCGCATTCGCAACCGGGAATCAGCCGGAAGCGCACGCAATGTCTATCCTCAATACAGCCGATACACGAACAATTCTTCCGGTCGCCCAAGATCCAACACGGAACAAGCCATGTCGAACAGGGGCACGTTGGCGAGGCTGAAAAAAATTCAAGGCCCGCTTCCGAAAGAAGGAGGTCCCAAACCTCGCATCATACCGCGGTCTGGCTCTCGGGCATTTACCGCGCGCAAAAGCATAAATGTCTACGCTAACTTTCCGCGTCCCAAGCGCAGGGCTGAGCAGGCCACCACGCGCGACCTGGCAGGAAAACCGCTACGCAAGAGAACACCCCAAACTTCCAGCGGTCGTGTGATCGCCCCAACGTTCCATCCCTATGCCGGCAGAAAGTCGCGCCTGGGCGACAAGGCCTATAAAGGGCCTGCGGCGGGTGGTCATCGCACCACCATGCGCCGGGGCGAAAATGCATGGACGGGCGATGTGGCCGGCCGCAGGGTGAGGGGAAGAAATTTTAGCAGCAAGAGAAGAGTTGAAGGCCTGCCGATCTTATCAAAACGGCCGCGGTCGATCTCCGGAGCGGTCTACGGGAAAGCTCGGGGCTACCAGGCGAAGACAAAACCGAGAGAGAGCCAAGTAGGAATGCCCGTACCGCCGAAAGGACCCGGAAGGAGCGACGAGAGCATACGCCGCTATCAAAACCACACAAAAGGGAGAAAGATCTATGGCGGTGGAGGCTCTGTGAGCGGCGGATGGAACAACAATGGCCAACCTTTAATGTCGCGTAGACCTTCGAGACAAGGAGCAGGTATAGCAATCTTTCAAGGAAATATTAAAGGCCATCGCCCCGACAAAGGAGGTGGCAGCGTGAGCGGCCGCCTGTGGAACAACCAAGGCCGCCCGCTCGACGGAACCGCTCCCAAAACCAATGGCAAGGAAGCGTTGTTCTCAGGAAATGTCAGGGCTCGTCGCCCTGAAAAAGGTGGTGGCAGCGTGAGCGGAAAATTGTGGAACAACAAGGAACACGCCATCATCGTGAGGCATCCAAAGAACGGTGGCAGGGAGGCTCTTTTCCAAGGGAACATTCGCGGTCACCGGCCGGAAAAAGGTGGTGGCAGCGTGAGTGGAAAATTGTGGAACAACAACGAAGAGCCGATCATCTCCAAGACACCGCTCAACGACGACACCCAGGGTCTCCAGGTCAAAGTGAAACGCCGTCCCTATGTCAGGAACAAGAACTCGGCGGATGAGGCCTTGTTAAAATTAAAGCCGACGGATGCCACCTTCCAGGCGGGTGAGCTGCAGGTGAAAGTGAAGCAACGCGAATACGGCAAAAAGCCTCATGCAGCCGAGGGCGCCATGCCCGGTATAAAACCATCCAAAGCGACCGTAAAAGCCAGCGAATATGCACGCAGCATGAAGCGTAATTGGGATTACGTTCGCAACCCGAGCAGCTCGGAGGAAGCCCTGAAAACCCGCGAGCCCGGCAAAGCATTCGCGCGCGCGTCGGCCTACCAGGGCAACATCAAAATGCAAAAATTCAAACTCTTTGCGAAAAACAAAGAGCAACACCCCGATACCAAATTTATCAAGCTCAACAAAAACAACGTTGACGACGAAAGGGATATGCTCACGAACTTTAAGCTATGGTGGGCGCGTTTATTCAAGAAACAAGATACACAGCCTGACCACTTGAAAGAAAAGGGCAGAAAGCCCCGTTATGACAAAGGTGAAGCGGGAATGTGGAACGACTAACAGTTATGAAGTGGAGTGAGCTGAAATCCCCTCAACAGGTAGATCAAATCCTGGAGGAATCCAAAGAAAAGGCCGTGCTGATCTTTAAACACAGCACCCGTTGTTCCGTGAGCCGCATGGCCCTGGATCGCCTGGAGCGCAACTGGAACGAATCGGAGATGGGTCATCTCAAACCCTATTTCCTGGACCTGATCAACAACCGCGATATTTCCAACCGCATTGCCGACCAATTTGAGGTGGAGCATGAATCGCCCCAGGTGCTGATCATCGAAAAAGGCGCGGCCGTCTATGACGAGTCGCACATGGGCATCGACTACCGCGCCATCCGCGACGTGCTTAAAAGTTAAATGTTACCGTTTGCTTTATGTTTTCCGAAAGGCTCAGTGCCACGGGGCAGGTGAGCGCGGCGCGTCGCAGCTTTTCTTTTTGAACATCGGTGGCCACGAGGTTGTCGTGGGTGAAGGTGATCTGGACCTCCAGAATTCTGCGGGGAGAGGGGTGCATGATCTTGACGATCTCAGAACGCAGGCCGGCCAGGTCGATATTCTCGCGTTGGGCCAAAATCCCCATTAGGGTCATCATACAGCTATTCAGGGAGGCGCAGGTGAGGTCGGTAGGGCTAAAAGCCTCTCCTTTGCCGTTGTTATCGGGGGGCGCGTCCGTTATCACCACATTGCCCGACTTAAGATGGGTGACTTCTGTTCTTAAATCGCCCTTGTAATACCCGGTCATGGAAACCATAAAGAATAACTTAGAGTTTAGTGTTTGCGTTAGGTAATTTTAACCCTAAATTTATCGTAAAGATTTCAGACAGATGCGGCGGCGCGAAAAGTTTTCTCTCCTTACCTTTTTCCTGGTGTTGATCGTTGCGGGGACCTACGGCCAAACACAAGACAGCTATGAATACGGTTCGGAATTTACGTGGGGTATAAACAAAAATACTTCCGGAGGATTGATCGGTGGTCTCGTGTTCAAAAAAGCCCGCAAGCTCAATGACCGCGTTCTGGAGACGTTTGGCCTGGAATTGATGAACGTGAAACATCCCCAGGAAAGAAGAACCAACTCCATCCAAACCGGCAATCTTTTCATCTACGGCAAATCGAATTATCTCTATGCCATCCGCCTGCAATATGGCCGCGATATCATCCTGTTTAAAAAAGCTCCTCACCAGGGCGTTGAAATAAAAGGCGTGTTTGCCATTGGTCCCACCATTGGCGTAGTAGCACCTTATTACGTTGAATATTTTCCGGAAGGTGGAGGCAGCTACACCGTGCGCGCCCCGTATAACCCGAACATCAACATCGACTACATCGCCGGCACAGGAAGACTTTTCGAAGGCTTGTCGGAATCCAAGATCAAGCCCGGGCTGAACTTCAAAGCGGCCATGAACTTTGAGTTGGGAACGATCAAAAGCCAGGTGACGGGTTTTGAAGCGGGCTTTTTAATCGATGCGTATTCCAGCACCATCGAAATGATGCCTTCCACAAAGAACTATGCCGTGTATCCCACGCTGTTCCTCACCCTCTTCTACGGCAGTAGAAAATAATCTCTGTTTATTTTTTTGAGAAGCTAGTTTAGGATGGTCGTTGAGCCGTTCGGCAAAATTCCTTTTAGAATCCCCTCAGCAGAAAGCCCAAGATCAACCCGCCAAGAATGATCAGCGGGGAAGGAATGCGCGTAAAGGCCAGTAGCAGGAACGTTATGATGGTCGTGGAGAAATTCAATAGCGTATTCTCCAGCGGCTGAAACATGATGATTGCCGACGTCGCTACTAATCCAGCGCTAGCCGCCGTAATGCCTTCCAACGATGCGCGCACGGCCCTGTATTTTTTTAAGCTCTCCCAAAACCGGATCGTGAAAAAGATCAGAAACGTACCCGGCAAAAAGATGCCCCCCGCCGAAGCTAGCGCCCCTAATAATTTTCCCAGCGTGCCCTGGTCGCGCATGGAAAGCGTGCCGATGTAAGCACTGAAAGAAAACACCGGCCCGGGTAAGGATTGTGCGATGGCGTATCCCGAAAGAAATTCTTCGTGCGAAGTGGGGTGGTAGGGCTTTGGTGCATACTGAACGAACTCGGTGTAGAGCAAAGGTGCCAGCACCTGTCCTCCCCCAAACACCAGGCTCCCGTTGCGATAAAAATTTTCAAACAATCGGACCGGCAATGCCTTCGTGATCGCGCCCAACACGGCGGCAAAAATGAGCACGCCTGCCCAGAGCAGAAAGTTATTCCAAGGCACAATTACTTTTTTTCGATCCAATTCCTTGGGCTGTGCTTTATATTTTAAGGCGGTGATCAATCCGGAGACCACGAGGATGATCGGAAATACGTATGGGGTTTGTAAAAAATACGAAGCCACCGCGGCCATGACCATGAGGGCAATGCCCGTTTTGGTGGTCACCGTCTTCTGACTGATCATGTAGGCACCATAGCTCACAAACCCTACGGCTATGGGCTGGATGAACCGCGTGAACTCCAGCGACCAGTTCTTGGCCTCGATGCTCGACATGATCATGGCGGCTGCCGTCATCAGCGAAACGGCGGGCAAGATCCACACCAGCAACGTGAGGTAGGCCAGGTTGGGTCCGCCGATCTTGAAACCGATGGCGGTCAGCGTTTGGGTGGACGTTGGACCGGGCAGGATCTGGCAGAGGGAGTTGATCTCCATCAGTTCCTCTTCCGTGAGGTAATGACGTTTGTCGATGAGCACCTTGTGAAAATGCGCAAGGTGCGCCTGCGGCCCTCCGAATGTGGTGAGGGCCAGGCTGAGCACATCGCGCAGAAAAAGGTAATATCGGACGCGTTGGACCACCAGGTTAGGGCTTTGTGGTGGTCGTCATTTCTTCAAGCCAATTTCACGAAGGCGTTGATCCAGAAATTCGCCGGCCGTGATGTCGGGCCAGGCTTTCGGTTGTGCTGCGCTTACGCAGTGGGGTAACGCCGCCAGGCTCATCTCCGACCGGGGGTGCATAAAGAACGGGATGGAGTAGCGTGGGGTGTTCATGAGTTGCCGGGGTGGGTTCACCACGCGGTGGATGGTGGACTTCAGGGTTTTGTTGGTGAGACGTTCCAGCATGTCGCCTACGTTTACCACCAATTGGTCGGGCAAGGCTGTGATGGGAATCCATTTGCCATCGCGACGCAACACCTGGAGGCCGTCGGCGCTGGCGCCCATGAGCAGCGTGATGAGGTTGATGTCGCCGTGTTCGGCGGCGCGTACGGCGTCGGCAGGAACGGCATCGGGATTTTCGATCGGGAAGTAGTGAATGGGGCGAAGGATGCTGTTGCCGTGTTTGATCTTGTCATCGAAATAATGCTCGGGCAAGTTCAGGTAGAGCGCGATGGCGCGCAGCATATAGGTGCCGGTTTTTTCCAGTGCGCGGAACACATCAGTAGACACTGCTTCAAACTCGGGCACCTCGGCAGGCCAGATGTTTTCGGGATAGCCTTCCTTGGCCAGCTCCGCCGGGGGCAACTCCTGGCCCACGTGATAGAATTCTTTCAAGTCGCCGGTGTTTCTTCCCTTTGCGTGTTCTTTGCCTTTACCGGTATAGCCGCGTTGTCCGGCCAGGCCGGTGAGCTCGTGTCTTTTCTTCACCTCATCGGGCAGGGCAAAATATTTTTTGATCGCTGCATATAACTTATCCTGCATCTCGGTTGTTAGGAAATGATGTCGAATGGCGGCGAAGCCAATGCTGTGGTAAGCGGCACCAAGATCGGCGACAAATTTTTTCTTCTTCGCGGGATCATCACCATAAAAATCGGCGAGATCGAGCGATGGAATTTCGTCATATAATATTTCTTCCATAGGTAATGAGCGATGTTAATTGGTTCAGCAAGCTAAAGATTTTTAAGTAAATTTACTTCAGACAAAACGCACCACAATTTATGAACACCTCACGCAGAAAGTTTATTCAGAATTCACTGAAGGCAACGGTAGTGGCCACAGTGAGTTCACCGGTCATTGCCAAGGCCACAGCCGCCTTTTCTACCAAACCTTCAGATACGAACGTTGAAACAAAAACTTTAACTGCCCTGCAATTTTCGCAGGTGGCGTTGCCCTATGCCTACAATGCGCTCGAGCCCAGCATCGACGCCACCACCATGGACATTCATTACAACAAGCATCATACCGCCTACATCAAGAACGTGAATGATGCCATTGCTGCCGATAAGATCACCTTTGCAACGGAGAAGGAATTCTTCGCCAACGCCTCCAAACTGTCGCCCAAAGCTAAGAACAACGGCGGTGGTGCCTGGAATCACAACTTCTTCTGGCAAGTGATGGGCCCTCCCGGTGGTGCCGGACCCACCGGAAAGATCGGCGATGCCATCAACGGCGCGTTCGGTTCGTTCGATAAATTCAAAGAACAATTCACCCAGGCCGCCATGGGCCGCTTTGGCTCCGGATGGGCCTGGCTGGTCAGCGATGGCGGCAAACTCAAGATCGGCTCCAGCCCAAACCAGGATAATCCCCTGATGGACAGCAGCGAATTGAAAGGCACGCCGATCCTGGGACTCGACGTGTGGGAACATGCCTACTATCTCAAATACCAAAACAAACGCAATGACTACGTGGCTGCCTGGTATAACGTAATAAACTGGGACGAAGTGGCCAAACGGTTAGGATAGACCGGTTAGATTCAATCTATAAAAAAAGAAGGTGGCGTGTTCCACCTTCTTTTTTTTGAAAATGCCCCACCGTTTTTTGAATTAGCCCATCACATCGCGCAATACTTGTACCGACCGCATCTCCCCAAAGGTGTCAATATGATCGGCATAAAATTTTAGCAACAGTTCAAGGATCGCCCGCCGCTGTGTATTGGTCAGGGGGATAAAGGTGTTGTAGTCGGCATGAATAAGTTGGTCCAATAGCCGTTCCGTTTCTTCGTCGGATGCTCGTGGGCCCAAAACTTCAATCAGGTTATACGCGCCAAATCCGAGAAGCCGGCTCAGCTTGAGGAGGAACATGAGGTGAAAATTCTCTGCTTTTTCCGTCATCCGGTCCAGAGCCTGCAAGGATTCCATGAGGAAGGCACACAAATCTTGCGCGTGACTCTCGTCCTTCACGGTCTTATTCAAAACTTCGTTTATAAAAATGGCCAGGGCCGATTTCTTGATGTCTACCGGGATGGTTTGATAGGGATAGAAGCACTTCACCTCTTTGATCCGGTTGATGTTGGCATTCTCCCGATGGTAGACCACCATGTCCAGCAACGTGAGCGGTTGATACAACGCGATCTTATTCTTTGAAGATTTACTCCGCACACCGTTCACGATGTAGCTCTGCAAACCGAAAAGTTCCGTGAAGATGTTGACAATGATGGACGTCTCGCCATACTTCGTAAACCTGAAAACGATGCCCCTGGTCTTATGCAGCATGCCGGAAAGTTACGCGATAACCGAACGGACCGCTTCACTACGCCATGATTTTTATTGCGTAGATCTCTTTTTACACTTAATCAACAAAGGCAATCTTGCCCACAACACTTTCCGCTCCGTCGGGTGTTGCACTGAACACGAGATAGATCCCCGTCGACGGACGTTTCCCGGTATAGTCAAGGGCATTCCATGAGGCCGTGCCGCCGTTGGCCTGGGTTTGCCAGATCAATTTGCCGGTGATGTCGGTGATCTTCACGATCGCGTCCGTCGCCAGCCCCGTGATGCCCACCGTGCCGGCGAACTCGGCGGAGACGGGATTGGGAAAGATCTTCACGGTTTGAAAGGTCGATGTGCTTTCCGTGGCATCGGCGCGAAAAGACACTATGCCTTCGTCGGTAGCAAAGAAAACTTCCCCACTTTTTCCATCGATCGCGATATCACGGATCACGTTGGAGAGCAGGGGACTGTTTGCCGTGGTGAAATTATAGACTTGACTTTGTCCATCCGGGCCGAACAACCAGACCCCGCGTTCGGTGCCCATCCATTTCCGGTTGCCTCCGTCTACGGCGATCGCCGTTACTTTATCGTCCTTCAGCAGAAAGCGGTCATCGAAAATCGGCTTGATGGCATCCACCGCTCCGTCATAGACGCCATAAGGATCGATGAAGTACGCCACGCCCTGGTCAGTTCCAACCCAAACCAGCCCGTCGCGGTCGATGGCGATGGAGCGCACGGCCTTGCTGGGTAACCCGCCCGCGCTCGCAATGTTGGTGAGGTAGACCGACTTGGTTTTGTTGAACGCCACCAGGCCACCACCGGAATCGGGGTTGGGCACGACCCAGACATTGCCATAAAGATCCGTGGCCAACTTTGTTGGAAAGCGCGCCGCCGAATACGTAAAGGAAAAAGATTGCCAGGTGTTGTCGCTCTTCAACAAATGCAACGGCTTTGCGGCGCCATAGTTGGCAACCCACAACCCGTCTTCGGAAACGGCCAGGCTGGTGATGTTCACATGACGATCCGGTGGCGTCGAATTAACGAGCGGACTATTGGTCTCGTCGTAAAGCGTTACTGTGCCTTGTTCATCGCGTTGTTGCACACCCCATCCAAAAGATGATACGTATTGCCTCGTCGCGGAGTAAGCAACATCGGTGAGATCCTGCAACGCCGTGGTCTCCAGCGACCAGGACCCTTGTTGAAACATATCGAGTATGCCCGGGTTGCCTTGTCCTTTGAAATCAGCGGTGTGTCCGCCGGCTGCGGCATACAACACTTGATTTTGAGACGTCAGGCGGACCGCTGTGGCATTGGCGGGACTGTTGGGTACATAGCGGGTGAAAGGGCCATTTGCGTTCGTGACCAGGCCGTTGAGGGCGTCGCCGATCCACAATTTGCCGGCGTCCAGCAAGGCCATAGCGGGATGCGTGATGAGCTTGTCGGCCACCAGCGACAATGCATTGGAGGCGGAAAGCGTCCAGACCTTATCATCTTGCGCAATGATGAGCGTCGATTCGGCCGCGTTGAGGGATTGGAATGTGGCGCCTTGCAAAAATGTTTCTTTGGTCCAGCTTCCACTGCCGTATTCAAAAATGCCCGAAGCGTTGATGGCGGCGTAAACTTTTTCGTTTACCGACGCAACGGATTGGATAGACGCATTGAATTCGCCGGTGTCAAATCTTTTCCAGTTGTTAAAATCCAGCAAGTTGTCGTCGAGGTTGCCGGCGATCACGCCCTTTTCGGTGGCCAGGAAAACGCTGTCGGTTGTGAAGGCGCTTTGCAGGATCTTCAGTGTTTCGCCAGTGGCACCCAAGTCGCGCCAGGTTTCTTTTACCTGTTTGTTCCGGACATCGAAGAGCACCACACCATAGTCTGCGGCGAGATAGGCGACGTTGTTGCGAAGGGTGATGTTGTTAATTTTCTTTGAACCGGCAAGAGAGGAATTTTTTGTGGGGTCGAGACTGGTGATCACCAGTTGGTTATCGACAATATCCAGGATGCCATTCTCGTAGGCGATGAGCAGTGTCTGTGAAGTGGCGTCGTAGGCAATGGAAGTGATGGCTTGCCCTTTCAGACCATCGAGTTTTGAATAGGTCGTGATGCTGTTGTCGGCCCGGTCAAATACCATCACACCGTTGCGTGCTGCCGCGTACACTTTTTGATTGCCTAGCGCGATGCTGTTGATCTGGTTATAGGAGATGTGCATCCGCCAGTTGCCCAACGGGATGTCGCCTTGGGCAGCACCCGGGTGAGGGAGTAAAGTGAAGCTTAAAAATAAAGCTGTAACGATCCGGCAAAGAAGACGGGGCATTTTCATTTCTTTCTTTCTTTCATGCCTTGCAGGAAGGCGGTCCGGCTGCGCGCCTCATATTCTCCTTTTTCGCCCAGCATCACCTGCGCATCGTTGTCGCTCAACCGGAAAGAGAACGACGCCAGTTCGCCGGTTTGTGCACAGATGGCGTGAACTTTTGTGACAAACTCGGCCACGGCCAGCAATTGCGGCATCGAGCCAAAAGGTTTTCCTTCATAATCCATGTCCAGTCCCGCCACGATCACGCGCTTGCCCTGGTTGGCCAGCGTATTGCATACGTCTACGATAGCATCGTCAAAGAACTGGGCCTCGTCAATGCCCACCACATCGCAGGTGCCGGCCAGCAGCAAAATGTCGTTGGCGAAATTGACGGGTGTGCAGCGAATGGCGGTTTCGTTGTGCGACACCACCTGCTCCTGGTGATAGCGCCGGTCGATCACGGGCTTGAAGATCTCCACATATTGTTTGGCAATGATGGCCCGGTTGAGCCGGCGGATCAGCTCCTCGGTCTTACCGGAAAACATACAGCCGGCGATCACTTCGATCCAGCCCGCCTGTTCGCGCCTGGATTTTCCGCCAAGATGGGGTTCGATAAACATGGGCTTAAAGATAGAGGTTGTCGCCGGATGTGGGGTGGAAGGCAAGGGCAAAGTTTCTGCGGTTGACCGGAAACGTGGGCGAACTTAGGGTGAGTACTGAACGTGGGGCAGCTTGCCCGATTCCGGCACCCGGATGCAAACATCATCCTGTAGCGTGGCCTGGCACGCCAGCCGTTCATTTTCCCGCAACAGGCCCTCCTGGCGATATCGCAATTCCGGGGCCGTGGGCGCGTTAAGATGCTGCAGACCGCTCACGACAATGGCTTTGCAGGTGGTGCAGCGGCCTTTGGCACCGCAGGAGTGCATCCAGTCAACCCCGTGGCTGTGCAGGTGGTGCAACAGGCTTTTGGAGAGATCGTGGACCTCCAATTCGCGGTGAAAAAGATTTTCGATCGTGAGCTTGGTCATGGCGTTTTCGGTAGATTGAAATAGGGAAAATTCAACGGCAAAAACCAGGGTTGATCCGGAGGGTCCGAACGTGCACATTGCTGAATTATCCATTAACTTTATAGCCAAAGTATTAATCTGACTATTACCGCATGGACGAAAAGATTAGTCTGGAAGCCATCGCCCTCTATGGCGATGCCTACGCCGACAAAGTGCTGAAGGGATTCTTTGCCTCGAAGGAAAAAATCACGGGACAGGAAATTCTGTCGCTGTGCAACGTACAGCAGGTAAATCTTTTTATCGTGCGCGAGCTGTTCAAGGCGTGGCGGGAGGAGACCAAGAAGCTGAAAAGCGCCTACTTCGACTATGAGAACGAAGAAGTGAAGGATTCGCTTGAGAATTTAATGCGGGTGTTGTCGCAAAACATTTCCATCGGCCAGGCCCACTTTGCGCCCTTGTTGAAAAAGGCCGTGAGCCAGGCCCTGCTGGCCGTGTTCGATCCCTACGATTTCTTTGCCATGGTCTTGGCCGGAAAAAACAATAAACTGGAAGTGGCGCCCTTTCGTGAAGAGATCAAGTACCTGAAAATAAATAAGGCGCCGCTGGAGCGCATGTTGCAAAAACTGGAAGAAAGGGATGTGAAGGAAATCTCCGGAAACGAAGCCTTTGCCATCCTGGACCAGATCCTGGAAGAAGTGAACTTCAACCCGGAAGATGTGGAGGAATACCTGGAAAAATTCTCTGCTGTGGTGCCCCTGGACGCAAACAAATTTTATGTGTCCAAAATGCAGGCTCCCGAATTCACGGCGCCGCCCACGACTCCCAGACCCACACCTCCGGCCAGCCCGCAACCAGGCCAGCCGTTGATCACGCCGCTGGTAAAAGAAACACCTGCACCCGAGCCTCCTAAACCCGCGCCGCAGCCTCCCAAGCCAGCGCCCGAGCCAAAGCCCCCGGTGCCCCAGCCCTCGCTGAACGAATCCATCAAGCAACAGCCCCGCGCGGCGGTGATCGACAATTTTCAAAAGATCGGGAAGATCAAAGACAGCCTCACCATCAACCAAAAATTCATGTTCACCAAGGTGCTCTTTCACGGTGACTTCGAATTGTTCAGCCGCGCCATCGACCAACTCGATCGGTACGACAACATCAAAGGGGCTATGCGCTACATCGAAGAAGAACACGCCGCCGGTTGGGACCACGACAGCGAAGAGTTTCATGAATTTATGGAGCTGGTGGAAAGACGATTCCTGTAAACACCACCCGCAAAGTCCTTTCCCGGCATCTTTCATTTTATCACCTAACCTAAACCGATGGAAAAACTCTTCAAGATTGTTCTGTTCCTTCATATTTCCGGAGGCGCCATCGGATTGATCGCCGGCACCATCAACATCATCAAAAGCAAGGGCGACAGGCTTCATCGCAGGGTGGGCAAGGCCTTTCTTTTTGCCATGATCACGGCGGGAGCATCTTCTCTGTTGTTATCGGCGCTGCATCCCAATTATTTCCTATTCATGGTGGGCGTGTTCACATTGTACCTGGTCGGCACGGGTGAGCGTTACCTGTATCTGAAAAAGCTTGGCGAAGGCCAACAGCCGGCGGTGATCGACTGGATCCTTACCCTGAGCATGATTGTCTTCGGTTTCGGATTTATGGGATTGGGTGCGTATCAGTTATGGAAGGGAGAACAGTTTGGCGTAGTCTTCCTCGTTTTTGGATTTTTTGGTCTGAGGCTCGCACAAAAAGATGTGCGCTATTATCGGCATACCATAGACAGCAAAAGATTCTGGCTCGTTGCGCATTTGCAACGAATGATCGGCTGCTACATCGCGGCACTCACAGCATTTCTTGTGGTGAACAACAACACGTTCGCACCGCCCCTCGTCGCCTGGCTTTCCCCTACAGTAATTTTGGTACCACTCATCGTGCGCTGGTCGCGACACCATCGCGGTGAAATGATCCCGGTACCTGCGGCCGCCGAAAGCGAAACAAAGAAATAGATAGAGGAAACGTTAGATCCGCTGCAATACTTGCATCCGGTGAATGTCCAGCTTGAGCAGGATAAACAACAGGATCGTAAAGCCCCACAACGAAGATCCGCCATAGCTAAAGAACGGCAATGGAATCCCGATCACAGGGAACAACCCGATGGTCATCCCGATGTTGACGGCGAAGTGGAAAAAGAAAATGCACGCCACCGAATAGCCATACACCCGCGCAAAGCGATTTTTCTGTCGCTCCGCCAAAAACACAATCCTCAGCAGCAACCCTACGAAGAGGGCCATGATGAAGAGGCTTCCCAGCCAGCCGTGCTCCTCGCCGATCGTGCAGAAAATAAAGTCGGTGCTCTGCTCGGGCACGAAGTCGAACTTGGTTTGTGTGCCTTTCAAAAATCCTTTCCCCAGGAATCCGCCGCTGCCGATGGCGATCTTTGACTGGGTCACGTTCCATCCAAATCCAAGCGGGTCGGCATCGGGATTGATGAGTGCCTTGATCCGGTTTTGTTGGTGGGGGCGCAACACGTTCGTCACCACGTAATCCACGCTCTTGATCACCCCGCACAAAGCGAAAGCTATGATCGTGAGTGTGGCAATACGCTTTGGCTTTTTCTTGCCCATGATAATGGCTACGAGCAGTGCAATAACGATCGCGCCGAACAGGTAGTATGACTTGACCAGCAGCGTGAGGATAAAGATCGCTGCTGCAGCCACGCCACAAATGATTAGCATCGGCGACATGCCTTCGCGGAAAAAGACTAACGTGAAAACGGTGAACACCAGTGCGGTACCCGTATCCTTTTGCAACAGGATGAGCAACATCGATGCCCCGATCATGGCAAAGAGAATGATCTGGTTGCGCAATTGGTCCATCCTAAACCCAACGGAACCGATATACTTGGCCACGGCCAGCGCCGTGGCGAATTTGGCGAACTCCGAAGGTTGAACACCAAACGATCCAATGCCCAACCAAGCCTTGTTACCACCCACTTCTTTTCCGATGATCGGCACCAGCAACAACAGGAAGAGGATCGCCCCATAGATGACATACGCGAAGGTTTCGTAAAACCGCATGTCGATGATGAGAATGGCCAGGATAATAAAAATAGAACCAACAATGAAAATAAGTTGCCGCCCCGAGTTGATATCGACATTGAAGATCGAAATGCTCTTGGCCTGGTCGTAGGTAACCGCGTAGATGTTGATCCATCCCAGGAAGACAATGGCGAAATAGAGCGCCACGGTCACCCAATCCATCTTGTCGGATATGATGTCGTTGTTGTTTCTCATCAGTTCAGGAATTTTCCTTTCAACACATATTCCTCGATTTGCGGACGCTGCGTGGCGCCGTACAAGTATTTCTCAATCATCAAACTGGCGATAGAGGCCGCGGAACGTCCACCCTGACCGGCGGATTCAACATACACAGAAACGGCGATCCGCGGATTTTCTTTCGGAGCGAAGGCAATGAACACGGCGTGCGCAGGCTTCGGATCGTTCTGAACGGTTCCGGTCTTGCCACACACAATAACATCTTTCAGTTTGGCCCGGTACTGGCCCGTTCCCTCTTCCACCACGCGCTGCATCGCGTCGGCCGCTACCCTGAAGTACATCGAATCGATGGTAGTGTAGTGCTTTTCTATATACGCAGGCAAGGGTTTGCCGGAATTGCCAATGGACTTCACGAGATGTGGCGTGATGTAATATCCTTTGTTGGCCACTGTGGCCGCAAAGTTGGCCATCTGTAGCGGCACCACGAGGTTTTCGCCCTCACCGATCGCGATGGAGTAAATGTTTGAAAATTTCCAGGGCCGCCCACCATAGGCACGGTCGTAGAAGGCCGGGCTGGGTACCAATCCGTTTTTCTCGTTTGGCAAATCAATGCCAAGGCGCTTTCCAAAACCGAAACTGCCGATGTGCTTGTCCCATTCGGCCAGACCGATGCGCGTGTCGTCGAACGGATTGTTGGACTTGCCCTTGTTCAGCATGCGGCGGAGCACGTCGCGGAAATAGGGGTTACAAGAGTTGGTGATGGCCCCGCGCAGGTCCTCATTGGTATGTGGGCCGTGGCAGTCGATGATGGAACGGTCGCAGCGGATGCGCGTCTCCGGTGTGATCACCCCTTCCTGCAAGGCCACCATGGCCTGCGCAATTTTGAAGATGGATCCGGGACGGTACTGGGCCATGAGGGGCCGGTTGAACAGCGGCTTCATGGTATCATTGCTGATGAGCACGAAGTTGGAGCTGTAGTTCTTTCCCGTCAACAGCGTGGGATCATAGGATGGACCGGAGACCATGGACAAAATCTCGCCCGTGCTCGGTTCGATGGCGATAATACTTCCGGATTTCCCCTTCATGAGGTATTCGCCGTATTTCTGAAGCTCCAGGTCGAGGGTCGTAGTTAAGTCCTGGCCTGGGGTGGACAAGGTGTCCATTTCGCCGTCGCGGAAAGATCCTTTTTCGATGCCATCAACGTTCCGGAGTTTGAAACGCACGCCGCGGGTGCCGCGGAGGTATTGCTCGTAATAGGCCTCGATGCCGCTTTGGCCGATGTAGTCACCTTGTTTATAGATGCCGGTTTTATCTTTTTCCAGTTTTGTTTTCGAGATCTCGCTCACATACCCAATGGCATTGGCCGCCGCCTGGGCGTTATAGGCGCGCGTGGTACGGGCCTGGATGTAGAAGCCGGGAAACTCGTCGATGTTGTCTTCGATCTTGGCAAAGTCGCGTGCGGAAAGTTTCGTCAGGAAGATGGTGGGTTTTACCGGGGAATATTCCTTTTTCAGCTTCAATTCTTTGAAGGTTTGAAGCAGCTCTGCACGGGTGAGCGAAAAGACATCGAGGAAACGGGCGGTGTCCAGGTTCTTCACTTCGCGGTGGATGATCTGGAGATCGAATTCGGGTGTGTTATATACAATGAGCTTGCCGTGGCGGTCGCGGATCAGGCCGCGCACGGGATAGTCGATCTGGCGTAAGATGGCGTTGCTGTTAGCCAACTGGGCATAGCGGTCGTCCAGCACCTGGATAAAGAAAAGTTTCACCAGGAAGATGAGGGCCACCAGCACAAAGACGATCTGAATTATTTCTTTCCTGCCTTCATTCATTTTTCGACAAAATTTTAAATCCTTCTACCGGGCGTAAAAAAAATACAAAGGACACATGTCGCGCGCAAAGCTTAGCGACCTCTTCCGCTGGGGAACAAGAACTGCGCAATTAAAATTACAAACAAAGTAAAAAAAGTGCTGGTAATTGCTTTCCACAGCGTGAACCAAAACATACCGAAGCCACCGGCCTCTATATAGAACAGCACCACGTGGTGCAGGAACAGCATGGGTGTGATGTAGACCACGAACCATTGCGCGCCATACGACAGCGAAGGTACGGCACCGCTGTCGTAACCGCCTTGCGGTGTAAGATTATTGAGCCAATAGTTGCGCACGTACATAATGAGCACGCAGGCGAATGCGTGCTGCCCGATGCTCTCGTAAAAGAGGTCTACCGTGAAGCCCATCATAAACCCGATGCCCATCAGGATGAGCGGGTTGGTTTCCACGGGGAGCACCAGCAGATAGGCCACATACAAAAAACAAAAGGCGGTGTGCCACAGCACCACGTTTTGCAGGATCAATACCTGGTAGAACAGGTAAATGAAAAAGGATATGATGCTTAAGATGCTGAACCTGCTCATCGTTCCAGTTTAAGAATAACCTGTTCCACCGAATCCTGCTCTTGCTGCAGATTGTTTTTGACCAGGGTCACGAAAGACAGCTTCCGGAAGTCCTGGCTCAGTTTCACCTGCAGGTCATAGAAAAGCGCTCCATTGCGAAGCTTCACATCGTCCACCACACCGATCATGACGCCTTCGGGGAAGATGGCATTGAAGCCGGAGGTGACCACCGAATCGCCCACGATGGGCTTGACGTGGGGTGGAATGTATTTTAGGATGATATGATCCGGATCGCTGCCTTGCCATTGCACGGTGCCGAAATCGCCGGTGCGCTTCAGCAGCGCCGACACCATCCAGTCGATGTGCAAAATGGAGGTGACCACGCTGTAGTGGCTGGACACGGTTTTTACTTTGCCCACCACGCCCAAAGGACTGATCACGCCCATGCCCGCTTCCAGGCCGGCGTCTCTCCCCTTGTCGATGGTGATGTAGTTTTTAAAGAAGTCAACATGGTTGTTGACCACCTTGGCGCTGATGAAATCGTATTGTTTCACCATCACCGAGTCGCGGATGGTCAGTGAATCCAGGGGATAGACCAGGGGATGCCCGGGACGGCCCAGCTGCTTTTTAAGGGCGGCGTTTTCTTCGGCCAGCATCCGGTTCACTTCGCTAAGCTGGAAATAGTCGCGCACCCCTTGCGAGAAGTTGTTCATGGTGGCGACGAGCCCATTGGAGGAATTAAAGAACTTGGTGCCCTGGTACTGATTGTTCTGCACGATCAGCCAGGCGCAAAAAATCTCTAATGCTAGAAAGGAAAAAAAGGCGCGGTTTTGATAAACAAACAGAAGGAGCCGCTCCATGTCTTACGTCATCAATACTGCACGATATTGTTGAATATTTTTCAAGGTCTGGCCGGTGCCGCGAACCACGGCACGCAGCGGATCGTCTGCCACGTGAATGGGCAACTTGGTCTTTAAGGCCAGGCGCTTGTCGAGCCCGCGCAACAAAGCTCCTCCACCCGTCAGGTAGATGCCACGTTCGTAGATGTCGGCCGACAATTCCGGGGGTGAGGTCTCCAACGCTTTCAATACGGCTTCCTCCAGTTTGGAAACGGATTTGTCGAGTGCGAAAGCAATTTCAGAATAGCTGATCTTGATGGTCTTGGGGATACCGGTCATGAGATCGCGACCGCGGATCTCGTAGTCCGGGGGGCCGTCATCGAGTTCCGTCAAGGCCGAACCTACTTCGATCTTCACTTTCTCGGCAGAGCGCTCGCCGATCAGCAGGTTGTGCTGGCGGCGCATATAGTCCAGGATGTCGCGGTTGAAGGTGTCGCCGGCGACGCGGATTGACTGGTCGCATACGATCCCCGAAAGGGCGATCACCGCGATGTCGGTAGTTCCTCCACCGATGTCGACGATCATATTGCCGATGGGTTGCTCGATATCGATGCCCGTGCCGATGGCGGCAGCAATGGGTTCATAGATCATATATACTTCCTTGGCGCCGGCATGTTCGGCCGAGTCGCGCACGGCGCGCTTCTCCACTTCGGTGATGCCCGAGGGAATACAGATCACCATGCGGTATGACGGTGGGAACAGGCGTTTGCCCGTGTCGATCATTTTGATGAGACCGCGGATCATCATCTCGGCTGCCTGGAAGTCGGCAATCACGCCTTCTTTCAAGGGGCGGATGGTCTTGATGTGATCGTGGGTCTTTTCATGCATTTGCATAGCCTCCCGGCCGATGGCCAGAACTTTCGTATTCACTTTGTCGAGCGCGATGATGGAGGGCTCATCGACTACGATCTTATCTTTGTAGATAATCAGGGTGTTTGCAGTGCCCAGGTCTATCGCAATATCGCTGGTGAAGAAGTCAAAAAATGCCATGTATGTCTTTTGCCTATTGTTAAAAGTAGTGAACGCCTGATATACTGGAGGGTAAAACGCAAAATTGCATTTAATTTACCAAATTAAAGATTTACGCTTCAAAAATGTAAGTTTTTTAGCGCCAGTAAAAATAATTTATCGCTCGGAACTTACACTCGAAGAAGTAATCAACAACTACAACATTATTAGTGTTTGAAGTGTCGGATGCCGGTGAAGACCATGGCCATTTCGTGTTGGTCACAAAAGGCAATAGAATCCTGATCCTTCACCGAACCCCCGGGTTGAATGACCGCCCTGATCCCATGTTGTTGAGCAATTTCCACACAATCCGGGAAAGGGAAGAAAGCATCCGAAGCCATCACCGCACCGTTGAGCGCGAAGCCAAACGCGGCCGCCTTCTCGATCGCTTGCTTCAAAGCGTCCACGCGCGAGGTCTGCCCCACGCCACTGGCGACAAGTTGTCCGTCAACTGCCAGGATGATCGTGTTGGACTTGGTGTGTTTGCAGATCTTGCTGGCAAACAACAGGGCGTCTACCTCCTGGGCGCTCGGTACACGCTTCGTCACAACCTTCAGATCTTCCTTGGCGTCGGTCTTTAGGTCGAGGTCTTGCTCGATCACGCCGTTGAGGATGCTCTTATATTGAATGGTTTCCTTCAGCGACTGTTTTTGCAGCAGGAGCATCCGGTTCTTTTTCGATTTCAACAAGGCCAAGGCGTCCTCGTCGTATGCCGGGGCGATGAGGATCTCGAAGAAAAGTTTGTTGATCTCCTCGGCGGAGGCCAGGTCGATCTTCTTGTTCGTGGCCAGCACACCACCAAAAGCAGAAAGGGTGTCGGCCTGGAAGGCTTTCAGATAGGCTTCCTTTACCGTGGGGGCTACCGCCACACCACAAGCATTGGTGTGTTTGATGATGACAAACGCGGTCTCGCCATCGAATTCCTTCACCAGGTTCACGGCGGCGTCTACGTCGACAAGATTGTTATAGGAGAGCTCTTTGCCATTCAATTGCTCGAACAAACCGTCGAGATCACCATAGAAGGTCCCCCGCTGGTGGGGGTTCTCGCCGTAGCGGAGGGTGCGCCCGTCGGGGATGCTCTTCTTGAAACCGGGGAATTGGAATTCCTGGTTGAAGTAGTTGAAGATGGCCGTGTCATAGTGCGATGTGACGTCGAAGGCCATGGCGGCAAACTTTTTCCGCTCCGCCAGCGAGGTCGTGCCGTTGCCTGACTGCAGCAGATTCAGCAAGGCGCCGTAGTGCTTGCGCGACGAGACGATGAGCACATCCTGGAAATTTTTGGCCGCGCCGCGGATCAGCGAAATGCCGCCGATATCGATCTTCTCAATAATATCTTCTTCACTACCCCCTTTGGCCACCGTTTCTTCAAAGGGATATAAGTCCACGATGACAAGGTCCAAGGGCGCAATGTTGAATTCCTGGGCCTGTTTCAGATCACCCGAATCTTCACGCCGGTAAAGGATTCCTCCAAAAACGGCGGGGTGTAGGGTCTTCACGCGACCCCCAAAAATGGAGGGATAGCCCGTGAGTTTCTCCACCGGCACCACCGGGTAGCCGAGCTTCTCAATAAATTCCTGCGTGCCCCCGGTCGACACAAACTCCACGCCTTGCTTGGCCAGCGTGTGAACGATGGGTTCCAGATTGTCTTTATAGAAAACAGAAATGAGGGCGCGGGTGATCTTGCGGCTGGACATGGAAGTTTATGAGATTAAAGCGTTTACAAATCGAGGTGCAAAAGTAGGCGTTGCGCAACGAAATAGAAAACAGCCCCGAGAAATTTCCGGTCCTTCCCCTCAAGCCCGCGGGAGATTATCCGGGGAGATAATCCGACTCTTCGTATTCCTCAAACTCGATCGTGAAATCATCGGCGTCCATGAACGCCGGGAAGCGGTCGCGGAACGCCTGGAGTGCGTTGGCGCTGAGTTCGGTTGTGCGGATGGCTTCCATGCCTTCGTTGGTATAGATCGTGTCGCCTTTGGGACCGATCACCGACGAGTGGCCGTTATATTCAATGCCCTGGCCGTCCTGGCCGATGCGGTTCACGCCCACGATGTAGCTTAGGTTTTCAATGGCGCGGGCTTTTAAGAGCGTATCCCAAGCATCGATGCGGGTAATGGGCCAGTTGGCCACGTAGATGGCCGCATCATAGGAAAGCCTTTTCGAAGTGAGGTCCCACTTGTTGCGGCTCCACACCGGGAAGCGCAGGTCGTAGCAAACCAGGGGGCAGATCCTCCAACCGCGCCAGGTGCCGATGAGGAGGCTCTCGCCGGGCGCATAGGTTTTATGTTCGTTGGCCATCCGGAAAAGGTGGCGCTTGTCGTAAGTCTTAAAATTTCCGCCCGGCTCCATCCACAGCAAACGGTTGTAATAGCGGTCGTGGACCGTCACAATATAGCTGCCCAGGATGAGCGCGCCGGTTTGATCGGCCATCTGCTTCATCCATTTGAAGGTGCGCATGTTCATGTGTTCGGCATATTTCTGTGCCGACATCGTGAATCCGGTCGTGAACATTTCCGGGAGCACGATCACGTCCGTCGAGCCACTGATCTGCCAGATCTTCTCCTCGAACGACGACAAATTGGCGTCGACGTCTTCCCAGTGAATATCCGACTGAATTAAGGTGATTTTTAAGTCGTGCATGGCAGGTGTAAAATTATCCGGACCGCAAAGAAAACAAATGCCGCGGGAAATGCGAAGCGCTTTTTGGCCGTCGCATAGAAAGCGTTTAAAATCGGCGGACAGCCACGTTTTCGGGCCTTTTTATTTTTTTATGCTCCGAGCTGTTGGAAGATCGGTTCCGTTTCCGGGACGGCCTAAAGTTTCCGGAGAATTTCGCAGGCCTTAGCCAGCGTCTCTTCCTTTTTAGCAAAACAAAAACGCAGCAGCCGGTTGTCGGTCTTATCCTGGTAGAAAACGGAGACCGGGATGGCCGCCACCTTAAATTTCTGCGTCAGCTCCTCGGCCATGGCCACGTCGGGCTGTGAGGAGATGCCGCGGTAGGAGACCAATTGAAAATATGATCCTTTGCAGGGTCGCGGCTCAAAGGACGAACCCTTGATTTGTTCCAGGAAGAAATCGCGCTTTTGCTGATAGAAGTCACCCAGTCGTTCGTAGTGATCCGGTGTTTGCAGGTACTCCGCCAACGCCAGTTGCACCGGGGTGTTCACCGAAAAGGCAATAAACTGATGAGCCTTGCGCACCTCCTTCATGAGCGCCGCCGGTCCCACTGCATAGCCCACTTTCCAGCCGGTAGCGTGGAAGGTCTTGCCAAACGAAAACACGGCGAGACTTTGTGCGGCCAGCCCGGGATAGCGCAACACACTTTGGTGTGGCGTGCCGTCATAGATGAGTCGTTCATAAACCTCATCGCTCAACACGAGCAGATGGTGTTGCAAGGCGATGCGCTCCAGCTCGCGCAGGTCGGCCTCGGACAACACCGCGCCGGTGGGATTGTGCGGTGTGTTGATCATGATCATGCGGGTGCGCGACGTGATCTTTTGCCGTACCTCGGCCCAATCGATGGAGAAGTCGGGCTGGCGCATGTGGAGGTGCACCGGGATGCCTCCGTTCAAGCGGACGGCCGGGTTGTAGGAATCATACGACGGATCGAACAACAAAACTTCGTCGCCCGTGGTGATGAAAGCGGCAATGATGGAGAAGATGGCTTCCGTGGCGCCGGGCGTAACGGTGATCTCGGTTTCGGGATCAACGGTACGTCCATACGTGCGGCCGATCACCCCGGCAATGGCGTTGCGCAACGCCACGGCCCCGGGCATGGGGGCATATTGATTGTGGTCTTCCACCATGTAGCGATGCACCAGCTCGATGATCGTGCGGTCGATGCTGAAATCGGGGAAGCCTTGCGACAGGTTGATGGCACCGTAGTCCAGCGCCATCTTCGACATGACAGTGAAGATGGAGGTGCCAACGTCGGGTAAGCGCGAGGGAATATTCATGGGCAGCGGAGAGGTTGCCACGGCATTATTTTTTCAAGGGCGCGGCGATCCGGTACTCTGTGTCCACTTTGCCTTTGGAGATATCGGCCAGCTTTCCCTTCAGCAGTCGCTTCTTTAATGGTGTCAGGTAATCGACGAACATTTTTCCTTCGATGTGGTCGTATTCGTGCTGGATGATGCGGGCCTTCATGCCGTCGTAGTGCTCTTCATGGAGCACCCAGTCGGCGTCGTAGTATTTGATGATGAGGTTTTCCTTGCGGGATACTTTTTCGCGGATGTTTGGAATGCTGAGACAGCCTTCTTCATATTCCCACGGTTCGCCGGCTTCTTCCACCATCACCGGGTTGATGAAAACCTTTTTGAAGTCGGCCATGGCCGGCTCGTCGTCTATGATGGTGCCATCGACCACAAACAGCCGGATACTTTTTCCGATCTGTGGCGCGGCCAGCCCGATGCCACTGGCATTGTGCATGGTTTCAAACATGTCTTCAATCAACTGGTGCACGTCCGTGCCGTGTTCCAGGTTGCTCGCCCGCTGACGCAGCACTGGATCGCCGTACATGATAATAGGATAGATCATGGCGCAAAGGTAATAACACACAATTAATTCTTTCTCGCCCACGAAGATACTTTTGGAGCAAAATCTTTTCCGGGACCGGGCCTGAAACGGAGGAGGAGACTAGCGTTTTGCTTCCAGGAAGGATTGCAGGATGATGGTGGCACTGATCTTGTCGACGTTGCCCTTTTGCTGGCGGTCCTTTTTCTTCATCCCCCCGTCGATCATGGCGCGCATGGCCATGCTGCTTGTAAAACGCTCGTCGGCCAGGTGGACGGCCTTGTCGGGGAAAGTTTTTTTCAACGTCTCCACAAATTTCCGTACCAGCGGCGCAATGGCCGAGTCTTCGTTCAAAAGGGTCTTGGGCATGCCGACGACAAACTCGTCGACGGTTTCTTTTTTTGCGTAGTCAACTAAAAAAGTCAACAGGCCTGCCGATGCAACGGTCTCCAGCGGCGTGGCAATAATGCGCAAGGGATCCGTCACAGCAATGCCGGTGCGCTTAGTGCCATAGTCGATTGCGAGAACCCTGCCCATTGAGAAGTGTGTTGAGGTGGCAAGCTACAACAAAACTTGTGAAGTGCTTCTGGCCGATCAGCAAAAGCACGTCGTTCCGCAGGCACGCCCCTCCTCTGGCTTCGCACGATTTCAAGGAACCCCGTGGACAGCACAATTGGATCAGGCAGCATTTGATGGGACCAGCGGCCTATCGGTGTTTGCCAGGTCTTGTTCTACATGAAGCCGCACTCGAAACTCTGGATGTCTTGAATCTAAGCGTAGTTCTTTAAAAAAAATCGTGCCCGCGACATGAGAGTCACTTCTTATAATACAGCTGCACCAGCCCCGAAGGATATGTAATACTATCCATCAACTTAAAAGCCTTCCGCTCATTTAACTTCCGGAACAAAGGCAACCCATCGCCTAACAGCACCGGGTGCACCGACAGCATCAGTTCGTCCACCAAATCATTCTCCAGCAAAGGATGGATGATTTCCGCGCCACCAAACAACCAAATGCTCTTCCCTTCTTTTTCTTTCAGTGCTTCAACAAACTCAGCAATGTCGTCACGGGTGAACACCACGTTTGCATACGGTGTTGATTTTTCGGTGCGTGTGAAAACGTAGTTCGTATATTCCGGATAGGGTGCGCCATACTGCAGAAGAAGCCGGTACGATTTGCCGCCCATGACCACGGCGTCGATGCTGTTGAGGAAGTTGGTCATGCCGTAGTCGGCGTCGGCAAAGCACCAGTCGTATTCGCCGTTGGGGCCGGCAATAAAGCCGTCGAGGCTGACGGCCAGGTTCAGAATGATCTTTCGCATAGTAGGTTAAGGAACGGAACTACAACGTTGGAGATGCGTGCGCCAATATGTTTTTCGACGAAAGTTTTACCGCAGTTGTTTTACGGATGAGCCACAGAATATTTTGCCGCAATTCGCGGGAGACGTTTTTTGTCGGGACGTGAAACTGTTGACGTGTCGTTAATTCAGCTTGGCTTTTTCGAAGAAGGTGGTCTTCACTTTGCTTTCCAGGGCCATGGCCTTGGGGAAGAGGATTTCGTTTTCGATGCGGGCGTGGGTGATGAGGCTTTTTTCGAAGCCTTTCAATTCGTTGTATAAAACTTTTACGTGCAACGGCGCCTGGGGCGTGAGGGTATAATCTTTTGTGATGTTGCGGATGCCTTCCATTTCGTCGTCGTGGGCTTCGTGTTCCATGGCGAATTTTTGGACGGAATTTTTCTCCATCAGGTAATACAATTTCGTGGGCAGGTAGCGGCCTTTTGCTGCGCGTTCCAGCGCCTGGATGTAGCTGAAAAGCGTGTCCTCCTCTTCATAGATGTGCGCGATAAAATCTTCGACGAACAGCGGGAAAACAATTTTCAGGTCGCGTTCCACCGTCCGGAAATCTTCGTGGTTTGCTTTAAAGCTCTCCACGAGTCGCGCGATGTAGGGAAGTTTATGCTTGATGAATAAAAAATGCGAATGCTTCAGGTATTCGATGATGAGGTCGGTGGGGTAGGAAACCAGCGGCAGGTCGGCTTCCTGGAGATGCGAAGGCGCCTCCATTTCGCGGATCACCTGGTCCACTTTCAGGCCGCGTTGTTGGCACACCTGGTCCAGGGTGAGCTCGGAATATTCATAGAACCGGATACCAAAATAAAACAGCACATAGGCATGGACATAGTTGCGGTCCACCAGTTCCGAAATGCGCGTATCTTTTAGGGCTACCTTGCTCATGATTCTTGTAAAGATAAACGAAAATTCGTGTTTCTGGCGACTTTTTGACCCCGAAGAAACAGATTTAAAACGGCCCATTTTTGGATTAGGATGGAGCCCTCCCTGGCCTGGGAGCCCATCCAGGCACAATTTGTGCACAGACTATACGAGTTTGACTGCCAACATTTAATTTAGCGGTTCGTTATTACTTTTTATTTACTTACGAGATGACGGAGAATAGCAATTCAAAATATCAGATCAGGCTCCCCCTGGTGCTGTGCCTGGGCCTCGCGGCGGGCGTTTTTGTGGGAGCGCGCCTGAATACACCGAAGGGATCCAGTGACGTGGGCAGCGAAGTCCAGAAATTTCGCGAAGTGCTCACCCAGATACAAAATGATTATGTGGACACCGTGAACACCAGCGAATTGGTGGACGACGCCATCCAGCATATGCTGAACAAGCTCGATCCCCACTCGGCCTACATCAATGCGGCCGACCGTATTGCCGCCAACGAAGACCTGCGTGGTAATTTCGACGGCATTGGCGTGGAGTTCAACATTTTTCACGACACCATCGTGGTGGTCTCCGCCCTCAGCGGCGGCCCCTCGGAAGCCCTCGGCATCCAGTCCGGCGACAAGATCATTAAAGTGGACGACAAGCTGCTGGCCGGCATTGGCGTGCAATCGCCCGATGTGATGAAAGCTTTGAAAGGACCGAAAGGGACCGAGGTAAAGGTCACCATCCTGCGCGGCAGTAAAGAGATCGACTATAAAATTGTCCGCGACAAAATTCCGCAATATTCTGTGGACGTGTCCTACATGGTCGATGCACAAACCGGCTACATCAAAGTGAACCGCTTTGCGGCCACCACGTTCGAGGAATTCCACGAGGCCTTGAAGAAATTGAAGGAAAGTGGTATGAAACGACTGGTGCTCGACCTCCAGGGAAATCCTGGTGGCTACATGAACATGGCCATCGACATGGCGGACGAATTTTTGTCGGAAGGAAAAAAGATCGTGTTCACCAACGGCAAAGAGAAAAAATACAACTCCGAAGCCATGTCAACGGCGCGCGGCGATTTTGAAACTGGGCCACTCATTGTGTTGGTCAACGAAGGCAGCGCCTCCGCTTCCGAGATTCTATCGGGTGCCTTGCAAGACAACGACCGCGCACTCATTGTAGGTCGCCGCAGCTTTGGCAAAGGATTGGTGCAGTCGCCCTTCGACCTCAGCGATGGTTCCGAACTTCGCCTGACGATTTCACGCTACTACACGCCGACGGGTCGCTCCATCCAAAAGCCCTATGAAGATGAGGATGAATACTCCCGCGACATCATCAGCCGCTACAACCACGGAGAATTTTTTCACGCAGACAGCATCCGCTTTAACGACTCGTTGAAATATGTCACACCGAACGGTCGCACCGTCTACGGCGGTGGCGGTATCATGCCCGACTATTTTGTGCCCCTCGACACCACGTTGAACAGCCATTATCTCAACGAACTTTATACGTCCACCTCCATCCAGGAATACACCTTCGGCTATGCCGAAACGCACAAGGACGAGCTTCAGAAAAAAGGATTTCAAAGCTTCCTGAAGAACTTTAATGTTTCGGACGATATGCTGGAAAGCCTCGTAAAAGTGGGCGAACGCAACAAAGTGAAGCCCGACCGCAAAGAGCTTCGCCTGAAAAAGAAACTGTTCCAGGTCCACATCAAGGCACAAATTGCCCGCAAGCTGTGGAACAACGAAGGCTTCTTCCAGGTGATGAACGAAACGAACGAGATCTTGCTGCAGGCGATGAAGCTCTTCGATCGCATTCCCAATGAACTCGACCGCCGGAAAATGTGATCGACGAAAAATAATATTCAGCAAATCCCGGTATGATCCACATGCCGGGATTTTTTATTTGGCAAAAGTTGAAATTACAGAACAGTCTTCCGAATGGTGGGAACGCAGGGCGCGATTGTTTATTTTTGATAAACTAACCTTCGCGCCATGTACTATCATCGTCTGGGCCAGATCCCGCCAAAGCGACACACACAGTTCCGCCAACCCGATGGGAGCTTGTACAAGGAAGAAGTGGTCAGCTCCGAGGGGTTTTCCGGCATATACTCCATCCTATACCACACGCATCCACCCACGCGCGTGAAGCAAGTGGGAGAGGCCGTGAAGTTCGGCCCCACGCGCATCGACGAATATTCACTCCGCCACACGCACCTCAACACGTCCAAAGTGGAAACCACCGGCAGCGACTATCTCGATGCCCGCAAGGTGCTGCTCATGAACAATGACTGCTCGCTTTCCATCTGCGCCCCCGCGAAGCGCACCATGGATTATTTTTATAAAAATGCAGAAGGCGACGAAGTGATCTTCGTACACGACGGCGCCGGCACGCTGATCTCTCCATTTGGTAAATTGGATCTCCGCAAAGGCGACTATGTAGTCATTCCCCGCACCGTCATCTATAAACTTGAATTTGAAGAAGGACCGTTGCGTCTGCTCATCATTGAATCAGCTTCGCCGGTGGAAACGGTGAAGCGTTATAGAAATCAACTGGGACAATTGCTCGAGCATTCTCCATATTGCGAGCGCGATATTCGCCCACCCCACACGTTGGTGAACGACACCAGCAAAGGAGATTTTTTGTTGAAGATCAAAAAACAGGGCTACCTGCATCACTACGTGTATGACTACAGTCCACTGGATTTGGTGGGTTGGGATGGATTCTTGTGGCCCTATGCATTTTCCATACACGACTTCGAACCGATCACGGGCCGGCTGCATCAGCCACCCCCGGTGCATCAAACGTTTCAGGGACACAATTTTGTGATCTGTTCGTTTGTGCCGCGGTTGTTCGACTATCATCCGCTGTCTATTCCCGCGCCCTACAATCACAGCAACATCGACAGCGACGAAGTGTTGTACTATGCCGAAGGAAACTTCATGAGCCGCAAAGGCATCGAACGCGGTTCGTTCACGTTGCATCCGGGCGGCTTGCCCCACGGGCCCCATCCGGGAACGGTTGAAAAAAGTATCGGCGCAAAAGAGACACACGAACTGGCCGTGATGCTCGACACGTTCAAGCCACTCTTTCTCACCACCGACGCCCTGGCCTTCGTCGATAAAAACTATCCGATGAGTTGGACAGAAGGCTCCGGAAATTTTAATGAGGTGAACGCACCCTAAACCAGCGGCATCCGTTAATTTTCCGGTAAATACTTTTTGAATGAGCGCCAAGTACGTTAAGACCATACAGATCCGCTGGGCGGATATCGATGCCAACCGCCACCTTCGTCACTCTGCCTACTACGACTATGGCGCCACGTTGCGCATGATGATCCTCAGCGAGAACGGCCTCACCACTGAGAAGCTGGAGCAACTGCAGATCGGCCCGGTACTGTTTCGCGAGGAGGCTGTCTTCCGGCGCGAGATCCGGTTGGAAGATGTGATCACGGTGGATGTGGAACTGCTGAAAGCCACGCCCGACTATGGCCGCTGGAGCATCCGGCACAATTTCCTTAAGGCCGACGGCTCGCTGGCGGCCGTCATCAACATCGATGCAGCCTGGATCGACATGGTGAAGCGCAAGCTCACCGTGCCCGACCCATTCATTCAAAACATCTTTGCAAATTTCCCCAAGCCCGACGACTTTGAGTTTGTCGTGAAGAAGGTTTAGGCTGAGCCGAGGATCCACTCCTCGATCACACGCGGATAGTGCGCATACTCCAGCCGATGCACCTGTTGTGCGATGGTTTCGGGCGTGTCTTGGGGACCAACCGGACAAGAAATCTGAAAGATCACGCGACCTTCGTCATAATGCTCGTTCACCAAATGGATGGTGATGCCGGTGGAGGTCTCGCCCTGTTCTTTTACGGCCTCATGCACTTTCATGCCATACATGCCCTTGCCCCCGAATTTGGGCAACAACGACGGGTGGATGTTGATGATGCGATCGGGGAAAGCGTCGGTGAGATAATGGGGAACGAGCCACAAAAATCCGGCAAGCACCACGTGGGTTACCTGTTTCTCCCGGAGCCATTCCAGCACGATCTGGGATTCTTTGTATTCTTTACGCGTAAAGACTGCGGTAGGAACATTGAATTTTTCCGCACGTTTCAATGCATACGCTTCCGGGGTGTTGCTGAGCAACATCGCCACCTCCACTCGGGGATGATGGCGGAAGTGTTTCATGATCTCTTCTGCATTTGTTCCGCTTCCGGAAGCGAAAATGGCGATTCGGAATTCTTTCGGCATGTGGACTTACCCCGTCAATGATTCGGGGCCGCAAGATCGCAGAAGATTTTCAAACAAAAAATTTCGGGGCAAAGCTTAAATGAAAGCCATGCTGGAGATGCCCAGCAACATAATGACCTTGCAAAAAGCACTGAGCCAGGCAAAGTCCTTTTTCATATCGGCCCGCAGCAGGCGATAGAACAGCCACAGCAGAGGGATGAACAAGAACACAACATAATATTGCAGGGGGAGCGCTTCGTACAGCACGTTAAGCGCGAACACCGTAGCGGAAAAAATGGCGAGGATGGCATAGATGATCACCTTCGTTCGGCGCATGCCCAGCACGATGGGTAGCGTTCTGCATCCAAAGGTGTTGTCGCCTTTCAGGTCTTCCATGTCCTTGATGATCTCGCGCACCAGGGTCATAAAAAACGCAAACGCCGCATAGATGATGACCATCGCGCTGTGCGTTCCGTAGTAGAGGTCCACCACATAGATCGAAAGGCCCGTGAGCATCGCCACGGTCAGGTTGCCCACAAAAGGCAGGCGCTTCAGGCTGTTGGAATAGAGCCACAACAGAAAAACGGAGAACACATTCACCGCCCCAATGCGCCACGACAAAATCACCCCCAATAAAATACCTGCCGACGAAAGGACCACGTGAAAAAGAATCGCATACCGCCGCGTGATCTGCTTGCCGATCACCACGCGCTCGGGCTTGTTGATGTAGTCGATCTTTACATCATAATAGTCGTTGATGATATACCCCGCCGCCGCTATGGACACCGTTGACAGGGAAAGAATGGCCAGGTGGACGTCGGTGAAGGTTTGGGGGCCGATCAAAAAGCGGGCGGTAAAATATTGCGCGAAGGCAATGATCACAAGGTTCCCGAACCGCGTCAGTTTGAACAACGATTCCACAAAATTGCTAACCTGTGATAATTCCTGTGCCATGGTCGGAGAATAGCGGGGTAAAAATAACTACGAAATGCGACCGGCAAAGGGTGTAAGGAATTTAGTTTTTTTATCATAGGTCCATTAAAAACAGCAGCGGCCCGGAAACACAAGGCTCCCGGACCGCTTGCTTACTTAAAACCAGAACCCACTAGCTCCCAATCGTTACCGAATAGGTTCTTCTGAAAGTGGTGATCGTAATGACATTGTCGCACACGCCATCGCCATAGTAAACTGTTCTTTTGCGGACACTATAGCCGTTCAGCTTGGTCAGCTCCACCACACCGGACACACGGGCGAAGTTGCCTTGGGCAGCACACGACCAGTCGGAGATGATCGGCTCCACAATTTCCTGCGTGAAGCTCCGGCCGGTGGTAGATTCGCCGGTGACCGTGCCCGTGATCTTGTATTTGTTGTTGGTGGGATCATCATCGCCGGCGCCGGCCAACCATTCCCGCGTACGGCTACCATTGTAAACGACTTTCTGGCCGTTGGGGAAGGTGATGGTGAGATCCTTAAGCCTGTTGGTGGACTGCAAGTTATCGTCGGCATTGATGGAGACGTCGCGCAATTCGATGGTGCCCGTCACGCCTTTATTGTTCACAAAAAAGTTTTCGAAGGTGATGATGCGGTTCGCGAGACTGTCGCCAACTTCTGAGCTATACGCGATCAGGATCTTTCCTTTTCTTTCGCGGCCATAAGGGCCGACGCATCCATCGCCGAAGTCGATGGTGATGATGTGGTGCTCTTTGTCATTGGTGACGGTAGCGCACATGTTGTACTTCACCCGGCCGCCGGAAACGGTCAACTGGTGCTCGCCTTGGTAGGCCATCTCCAAGGCGTCGTCTGCGGAATCGTCACCCTCGGAGGAGGTTTCTACGGCTTGCTCCTCTTCGGTGTCCGTTCCTTGTTGCATGTCTTCGTCGCGATTACATGATACGGCCAGGAGGCCTACGAGCATCATCGCGCCGTATGTTGATTTTAAGAAGTTCATTTTCATTTTTTATTTATGGTTAAGCTCTTGTTATATAAAATACAGAACCCACACCTTGGCCAAGTTTGGAATTCGAAATGGAGTGCAGCGTTTGCTGCAGGATATCTTTCGTTGTTGGGAAAGATGTTGCTTAGAGGAAGGTGAGGGGCAAAGGTTTAATGATGGTCAAATTTTTTTTTGAAAAGAATGCAATGCGATCTGGAATGCATGAAAACGTGGATTTGGCTTTGTTGTCTCGGCCAGGGTTAGGGACTGCGGAACGCACTTTGGGTTGACGTCGCTTGGCCGCCGAAGCTTCAGCGAAGGAGGGTGTCTTTCTGTGTTCGCTGAAGTTAGGTTTAAGCTGATTCTAGGCGATAGAAATCATCGGGGATGGGGTTGTGGGGCTGAGCGCTTGGTGAGATAGTTGGGTTTTGTGCGTGGATTTTTTGTTGCATTTCATAGCTCCGCTCCGGGGCCGCGGGGGCCCCGCATGTTCCCATCAGGGCTTAACCCTATCCGCACATTCCATTGCCAGGCCGAAGATAGGCTTAGGCCCTGATGGGAACATGCTGGAAGAGGTGTGGGTGTGGGGTTGGGTGTGAGAGTGTGAGTGTGGGTGTGAGTGTGGGTGTGAGTGTTGGGTGGGTGGGGTGTTGAGTATAGGGGGGATTCTTGTTCTCCGGGGGTTGGGGGTGTCTTATTCTTTAATGGGTTGAATTTCTTTTGACGAGGATACGGGGCCTCGTTTTACCAGGAAGGATGTTGCTATCAGGGAGATGGCTCCGGCTACGATCATGATGAACGTTTGCCATCCGTGGAAGATAAAGGTGAACGCTACGGCGTCGCTCTGGGGGATGCTGTACAAAAAAACAAGGCCTTGTGGGACTAGCACGTGATAGGAACCTGTGCCCCCTGGCAACGGTGCGGCCATGGCAATGGAGCCAATCGCAAACAAACTGAGCACTGCGTGAAAGCCCAACTCGCTGGTGGCCGGGAACGCTTTTATGACGGCATAGCTCATGGCGAAATACAATAACCAGATGAGCACGGAGTGAAAAATGAACAATCCCTTGTTCTTCAATTTGAAAACCGACAACACACCATCTTTAAAGCCATGCCACGTCTTCATCACCCAGGCATTCATTTTTTTGTTTTTCCGGACGAACCAGATGCCTACACTGCCCAGCACGACCAAGCCGCCCACCAAGTAGAGCAACACGGTATATTTCGATTGGTGGTCACCCTGCCCGATGGGCAGCGTTTCGATGAACGCAAATAATTTCTGCGACTCGAGTATAAAAGAAAATGCAATGAGAATGAGCAGGCACAAGACATCGACGATCCTTTCCAGCACCACCGTACCAAAGGAAATTTCCACCGGGATCTTATCGAGCTTGTAAAGATTGTAGCACCGCGACACTTCACCACCGCGGGGAATAACCAGGT
Source organism: Chryseolinea soli (assembly GCF_003589925.1). Taxonomy (NCBI): domain Bacteria; kingdom Pseudomonadati; phylum Bacteroidota; class Cytophagia; order Cytophagales; family Fulvivirgaceae; genus Chryseolinea; species Chryseolinea soli. Next base: position 2,280,477 of record NZ_CP032382.1, read on the forward strand.
TGACGAGGTAGCCCACCATCAGGGAAAAAAAACTGTGACTCAATTTAGGAGACTCGCCCAGCGGGGTCAGCAGCATGCGCCAGCGTTCGGCCCGCACCACGTGGCTGGCCATGGCAATGACGGCCATCAACAACAACCATCCTTTGTGGGCGCTGTCCCAGGTATGTTTCAGATAGTCCCATTTGTTCTCGCCTTCGGCAACGTGAAGACCGCGGAGCGAAAACCAGATGAGCAGCGCGGTGGCTGCCAGGATAAACATGTATTGGAGGAACGTCTTGAGGCTGGAAGACACGATTTGGAATTAAAAATTTCCGCTCAAGGTAGTTTATTATCGGGAGTTGGGAAAATGATAGTCGGTTTGAAGGTTTTGGCCTTCTCGAATTTCATGGATGCATAAGAGATGATGATCACGATGTCGCCCACTTGCGCCTTGCGTGCAGCAGGTCCGTTCAGACACACCATGCCCGAGCCTCTTTCGCCTTTGATCACATAGGTCTCCAGGCGCTCGCCATTGTTCACGTTCACCACGGCCACTTTCTCCCCTTCGATCATGTTGGCGGCGTCCATCAGATCTTCATCGATGGTGATACTGCCCACATAGTGCAATTCCGCTTGCGTGATCTTGGCGCGGTGAATTTTCGACTTTAAAACTTCTATTCTCAAGGTGCTTAAAGTTGGTTGCTTCTAAAACTGTAAAGGCAAAAGAAAAGTTTGTTACGCATTTTCACTACAAAAACAGGTTGTCGATCAAACGAATTTCACCTGCATGGCCGGCGATGCAAAGGATCACATGCCCGGCGTCTTTAACGTTATCTAAAACCGTTAAGTTTTTGCTATCGGTCGCCTCGAAATATTCCAGTCGCATGCCCGGTTCCTGGTCAACCATGCTCCGCACACGTTGTTTTACCTCGGCAACGGCCTGGCCGCTGCGAAGGGCTTCGCGGGCATAGGATAAAGCTTTATAAAAAATCGTTGCGTGGGCTCTTTGGTGCTCGTCCAACCGCAAATTGCGTGACGACATGGCCAAACCGTCAGCCTCACGCATGGTGGGCACGAAGTGAAGCTCCAGGCCGAATTTTAATTCCTCTACCAGCGTTTTAATAACAGCAAATTGCTGCCAGTCTTTTTGTCCGAAATAGGCATGGTGAGGTTCTACGATATTGAACAATTTGGAGACCACGAGGGCAACACCGCTAAAATGTCCTGGCCGGAATTGACCTTCCATCACTTTGTCAAGATGGCCGAAATCAAATTTAAGCCGGGACGGTTGGTCATACATTTCTTCTGTTTCGGGGCAAAAAACAGCGTCGCAACCAACTTTTTCCAACAAAGCCACATCCTTGTCGAGGGTCTTGGGATATTTCTTCAAATCCTCGGGATTATTGAACTGGGTGGGGTTGACGAAAATGGTGGCGACGGTGACCGAATTCTGGGTTTTAGAGGCTTCTACCAGCGAAATGTGGCCCTTGTGAAGGGCGCCCATGGTGGGCACCAGACCAACGGTTTTACCGGCCAGTTTGGCGCCTTTTAGGAATGCTTTGAATGGGGCTATCTGCTTGAAAATCTCCATTTTAGGCCATTTTGGCAAGGGGCGCAAAGATATAGGGAAAACTGAAAATAAGTTGATCAAGGGGGTAATTTTTTGTACTTTTGTGGCTCAATTTTTCATTCTACTTTAAATTCAATCAATATGTCAAAACTTCGAGTTCTTTATGTAGCCAGCGAGATCAACCCGTTTCTGCAAACCTCCGAAGTAGCGGACTTTGTGCGCAAACTTCCACAGGCGATGCAGGAAAAGGGGATGGAGATCAGGATTCTGGTGCCGCGGTTTGGGATTATCAATGAGCGTAAGAACCGGTTACATGAAGTAGTGAGGCTGTCGGGTATCAATATTGCGGTGGGAGACGAAGAAAAGCCGTTGATCATTAAAGTGGCTTCTATTCCGAATGCTAAGCTTCAGGTCTATTTCATCGACAACGAAGATTATTTTCATCGCAAGTCGGTTTTCCATGATAAAGAAAACAACTTCTATGAGGACAACGACGAGCGCGCTATCTTCTTCTGCAAAGGGGTAATCGAAACGGTTCGCAAATTAGGCTGGGCTCCCGATGTCGTGCATTGCAACGACTGGATCACCAGCTTCATTCCACTGTACCTGAAAACCACGTACAAGAACGATCCGTTGTTCAAAAACGCAAAAACGGTTTTCACCATCTACAATAATTCCTTCTCTCACAAGTTTAAGGGAGATATCATGGACAAAGTGAAGATGATGGATATCGAAGACAACATGCTGGGCAATCTGAAGACCGCCGATTTCGAAGGCTTCATCAAGCTGGGTGTTGAGTTTTCCGATGCCGTGATCGTGGCCGGAGAGAACAAAAAGCTGGAAGGCCTGTTCAAGAAGATCAAAGAAAAGAAAGTTGAAAACTTTGATAACGACGAAAACTCAACCGAATCGTATTATAATCTCTATAATGAACTTATGGGTTAACCGTATAGGGCAACTGACCATATTGGCAGTTGCCCTATTTTTTTTAGCGTGCCAAGAAGACGTCAGCCTCCTCGGATACCAAAATCCAAATTCAAAGCTTAAAGTTTCCTATGTTGAAATACCGATAGGCAGCAGTGTGCTGCTGATGGACTCTATTCGTACGAGCAACTACACGTATTCGGGCGAGACCAATCGACTGTTGGTGGGAACCTACAAGGATGAAGTCTTTGGCAATATCACCGCCTCGGCGTTCAGTCAATATCTTCCCGCAACGGGAGACACACTGAGAGGTTCGGCCGTGTTCGACTCCGTGACGCTGCGTCTGAAATATGATTTCTATACCTATGGGACACCCGACGGTTCGGGACAGGCACTTTCTGTCTATGAACTCGACAACCCGCTGGATCCTAAGGCCTACTATGTCAACCACTCCGACATACCGGCCTCGGCGCTGCTCGGCACCAAAAACTATGGCGTGAACAGCACGGACTTCAAGAAATTCGTTACCGATGGCAAAGACACCATCATCACACTGAACGTTCCGCTGGAGTCTAGTTTTGGACAGCGAATTTTTAATAGCGCATTGGAGTATCGCCTTCAATACATCGACGCCAAAGCGACGGGTAAAACGGCGGAGGAAATAGCAGAGTTGATGTTTATTAACCCGGCGAAGTTCACCGCGCAATACAAAGGCATCGCCATCAAGCCCACCAGCGGTGATAAGATCGTCGGTTTTGATCCTTCTTCGACTGAGTCGCGCATCATTTTACATTATCACGATGCCAAAGACGACAGCCTGACCTTGTCGCTTCCCTTGACTACGGTTTACGGATTTAATCAGATCAAAACAGATCGTTCCGGGTCCGCCTTGGGAGAAATGAATGACTTCTATAAGGATTACCTCGTGGATGGAGACAACCGTTACGTGCAATCCGGAACGGGCGTGGTGACCAAGCTGGACTTTAGCAAATTCTATGACTTTGCCGATACGCTGAAAAACTCTGTGATCCATTCGGCGGAACTCGTAGTGGATAACGTTCAATCGTCCACCACGAATGGTCCGCCTGCAGGTCTGTCGTTGCGCATGCTGCTCGACAACAATCATTTGAACAAGTACAATGCTAAAAATAACCAGGACCAATACGATTTGGTGTATTTCACCAACTTGAGGATCCAGGCAGCATTTCTACGTTACGATTTTGCGTCGAGCGGTAGTGGCGCGGTGCCCATCATCGAAAACGACAGTGCGTTCTTCGCCGCCGGCGACAGAATTGCTTACTTGCCCTACTCGGGCACGACGACTTCATACCGGGGAGACTGGACCTTGTTCTTTCAGAAATTGTCTGAGAAAGATGACCAGAAAACGCGCTTCAAATATTTTGCGCTTTATCCTACGGGCACCAAGACGCTAAACCGCGCGGTGTTCCCGAAGAATAGCATCAAATTGAAAGTGTTCTATACCAAATCGACAGCCGTCGCAAATTAAGACCTTATGTGTGGAATAGTTGCTTACATCGGCCATCGCCAGGCCCACGAGATCATTATAAAAGGATTGAAGCGTTTGGAATACCGGGGCTATGACAGCGCCGGCATCGCTTTGTTGAACGGAAGCCTGAGCGTCTACAAAAAGAAAGGCAAGGTTTCGGATCTTGAAAAATTCCTTCAGGACAAACCCCTCAACAGCAACATTGGGATGGGTCACACCCGCTGGGCTACGCACGGCGAGCCCAACGACCGCAACGCGCACCCACACTATTCTGCGAGTGGCAAACTGGCCATCATTCACAACGGTATCATTGAAAATTATGGCGCACTGAAGCAGGACCTCATCAACAAAGGCCACAGCTTCCTGAGCGACACCGACACCGAGGTGCTCATCCATTTCATTGAAGACATAAAAGAACACAACAACGTCGCGCTCGAAGAAGCGGTGAGACTTGCGCTGACCAAAGTGGTGGGCGCCTACGCCATCGTGGTGATGTCGTTGGAAGATCCTTCGTTGTTGATCGCTGCCCGCAAAGGCAGCCCGCTGGTGTTGGGCATCGGGAAGGGTGAGTTCTTCATGGCCTCGGATGCGACACCCATCATTGAATACACCAACGAAGTGGTCTACCTGAACGATCAGGAGATCGCTGTGATCAAGAACGGCGAGCTCAGCGTGAAGAACACGGCCAACTTGCCGCTCACACCCTATATTCAAACCATCGACCTGGAGTTGGAAGCCATTGAGAAAGGCGGCTTCGAACACTTCATGTTAAAAGAAATTTTCGAGCAGCCCCGCTCCATCCGCGACTGTATGCGCGGTCGTCTCGATTCGACCCAAGGCCGCCTGGTGCTGGGAGGCTTGAGCGAATACATCACCAAGCTGGTGAATGCAGACCGTATCCTCATTGTGGCCTGCGGCACGTCGTGGCACGCCGGTTTAGTGGCGGAATATTTCTTCGAAGAATTCTGCAGAATTCCTGTAGAGGTAGAATACGCGTCCGAGTTTCGCTATCGCAATCCCGTGATCCGCGAAGGCGATGTGGTCATTGCCATTTCACAATCCGGTGAAACCGCCGATACACTGGCCGCGATCGAGCTGGCCAAATCAAAAGGCGCCATCATCTTTGGAGTGTGTAATGTCGTTGGTTCTTCTATTGCCCGTGCTACACATGCCGGTGCATACACACACGCCGGCCCCGAGATTGGGGTGGCCAGTACGAAGGCCTTCACGGCGCAACTCACCGTGTTGAGCATGATCGCCCTGTCGGTCGCCCAGCGCAAAGGCACCATCACCGAACAGAAGCTCCATGAGCTATTGGTAGAAATGGAAACCATTCCTGCCAAAGTGGAAAAAGCGCTGACGCTGAACGACGAGATCAGAAAGATCTCGGCCCTCTTCAAAGATGCCCGCAACTTCATCTACCTCGGCCGTGGCTACAATTTCCCTGTGGCCCTCGAAGGCGCGTTGAAGCTGAAAGAAATTTCCTACATCCACGCCGAAGGCTATCCCGCTGCCGAAATGAAACACGGCCCCATCGCCCTCATCGACGAGGAGATGCCCGTGGTGTTCATCGCCACACGCGATAGCTCATACGAGAAAGTAGTGTCCAACATTCAAGAAGTGAAAGCACGAAAAGGCCGTGTTATCTCCGTGGTAACGGAAGGCGACAAGTTGATTCCCGCCATGTCGGAGTTTGTCGTGGAGGTTCCTGCCGTGCACGATGCATTGATGCCGCTGGTGTCGGTGATACCATTGCAGCTTTTGTCGTATCACATCGCTGTGATGCGCGGTTGCAATGTGGATCAGCCTAGAAATTTGGCGAAGTCGGTGACGGTGGAATAAGGCGTCGTATCAAAAATAAAAAGAGAGGCTGTCTTTTTGAAGGCAGCCTCTCTTTTTTTTTGCGACGGTGTTTGGGATCTATGGAAGCTCCAGTTCCTTCACCGCCATCCAAGCCATCAATCCAGGACCGATCTTCAACGCGTCTTCGTCGATATCAAATGTGGGCGTATGCACATAGGAAGAGATGCCTTTCGCATCGTTGCGCGTGCCCAGTCTGTAGAAGGCAGCGGGAATAACTTGTGAGTAATAGGCGAAATCTTCTGCGCCCAGCGTGATGTCAATGTTGAACACATTTTCCTTGCCTACATATTCTTCGGCAGCGGCGCGTATTCTTCGCGTGAGCTCGGGGTTATTTTCCAGGTAGGGATAGCCCCGTGAAATATCAACCTCACACCGACCGCCCATACCTTCGGCGATGCTCTCGGCCATCTTCTTGATCTTCACCAAAGCGGACTCGCGCCACTCTTCGTTCATGGCCCGGAACGTGCCGGCGATGTTCACCTCGTTGGGGATGATGTTGGTGGCGCCGTGGCCAATAATATTTCCAAACGTGAGCACGGTGGGCTGTCGTGGATTGGCGTTGCGACTAATGATTTGTTGCAGTGCAATGATGATGTGAGAAGCAATAACGATGGGATCGATGGCCAGGTCCGGTGCGGCGCCGTGCCCTCCCTTGCCAATCACTTTCAGATAAATTTCATCGGCGCTGGCCATATACATGCCTTCGCGAAACCCGATCTTGCCGGCCGGCAGCAAGGGGAACACGTGTTGCCCGAGAATAGAAACCGGTTGAGGATTCTTCAGCGCGCCATCGCGGATCATATACGAAGCACCCCCGGGATTTTTTTCTTCCCCGGGCTGAAACAACAAGCGCACAGTGCCTTCAAACTGGTCCTTTACCTGTTGCAGGATTTTGGCGGTGCCCAACAGCGACGACGTGTGCACATCATGCCCGCAAGCATGCATCACCCCAGGGTTGGTAGACTTGTAGGGCACTTGGTTGGCCTCTTCGATCGGCAGCGCATCCATATCGGCACGCAGCGCAATGGTTTTCTTTTTCGGGTTGCGTCCCTTTATCTCTGCGAGAACGCCCGTTGTCGCAATGGTTTGTGGTTCGATGCCAGCGAGGCGCAATTGCTCGGCAACATATTTGGCGGTATTAAATTCCTGATAAGATAACTCAGGATGGGCGTGTAAATGACGGCGGTAGGCGACCACGCTTTCACTATAAGTTTGTGAAAGGGTCTGTATTTGTTGAAGGAGGCTCATGAATCGTTGTTAAGAAAACAAAGGTATCCATTAGCGATCTTATTTGAAATCCGGGGACACAATTCCGAGGGCAAACATCAGTGTATATTTTGTAAACAATCTTTGCGATTAAAGAGCGAAGGTCGATATTAGCGAACTTCATTTTTAATCCTTTTTCATCATGTATAATGTCAAAAGATGTTTTTTCCTGGTGGTCGCCGCGGCCGGATGCCTCACGGTGCGTGCACAGGAATCGACGTTCAGGAAAGTTTCCTTCGAAGATATGTCCGATTTCAAATCCCAGGCGGGCAACTGGCAAGTCGTGGGCGATGTGACCATAAATCCCGCAGCAGACATTCACGAGGCGCACGATAAACCGGCGGCTCCCGAAACCAAAAAGAAGAGCAAGCGCTCCAAAGAAGAGGCAGCACCGGCAAAGCCGCAGGTCGTTTCGTTCCAACCCGGCAAAGGCATATTGCTCAACCTGAACGACGAGACCAAAAAAGACAACCTGGTCTCCACCTTCGAACACGGCGACATCGAACTCGAGTTTGAAGTCATGTTGCCCAGAGGTTCCAACTCCGGCGTATACTTCCAGGGTCGCTACGAAATGCAGCTCTTCGACAGTTGGGGTGTGAAGGATCCGAAGTTCTCCGACATCGGGGGCATCTACCGCAATTGGGAAACCGAACGAGGCAAGATCTATATGGGCAAGGCCCCGCTCTCCAATCCGGCGAAAGCTCCGGGCTTGTGGCAAAAATTCAAAGTATCGTTCCGCGCCCCGCGCTTCAACGCCGCGGGACAAAAAATTGCCAACGCGCGCTTTGTGTCCGTTGAGTTGAACGGCGTGCTCATCCACGACAACGTGGAAGTGCCTTTGCCCACGGGTGGCCCCATCGAAAACAACGAAAAGCCCATGGGGCCGTTGCTCATCCAGGGCGACCACGGCCCGGTAGCCATCCGCAATATGTCCTACCGCCTCATGAAAGAGGTGAACTTCTCGCTCTCCAACATCACCTACAATACCTACTACGGAAACTTCAAAACGATCTCGGATTTCACCGCGCTGAAACCCGCTGCCACAGGGTCGATCCCCCAGCTGACGTGCGAAGTATTGACGAATGAGAATGCTTACGGCGTTTCCTACAAGGCCGATCTGGACGTGCCGCAGGATGGCACCTACCAGTTTCAATTGGCGCACACCGGAGGGGGCCGCCTGATCATCAATCATCAACAGCTCGCCGACCTTCAGCGTCCCGATGCCTATTCCGACCAGTGGGCAACGATTACCCTAAAAGCAGGTAAAGTGCCGGTAGAGATCTATAATTACAAAGACGCTTCCTGGATGCCGCCACGCCTCGGCCTCACCGTGAAGAGCGCCACCACCTACCCACAAGCGCTGCACGCTTTCAATTCACTTCCTCCCGATGACGAACCGGTGTCGCCCATCTATCTCGATGCGACCAGCGAACCCCGGTTGCTGCGCGCTTTCCTCGACTTCAAAGGCGACCGCGCACAGCGTCTGACGCATACCATTGGTGTGGCCGATCCCAGCGGCACGCATTATGTCTACGACATGAAATCGGGCAACCTGGTGTGCGTATGGCATGGCTCGTTTGTGGATGCCACACCCATGTGGCACGATCGCGGCGATGGTTCATTCCGTCCGCGGGGAGCAGCCCAATATCTGTTCAACAACCAGCCGTTGGCTTTCCTCGCGTCTCCAAGCGAACCGTTCCCTGTCATCCTGAAGGAAGACCTGGTGAAAGAAAACGAACACCGCGGCAAAGGATTTGAGCTTGAAGCAACCACACACCGTCCCGTATTCAAGTATACCTATGAAGGCCTCGATGTAGAAGACAAGATCTATCCCGACGACCAGAACAGGGTCATCACACACGAAGTGAATATTAAGAACCGCGGCACCAAGACCGGCCTGTATTACAAGCTGGGCGAAGGCAGTGCCATCGCGCAGATGCCCGACGGTTCCTACGCGATCGACGACAAGCAGTATTACATCAAGGTGACCACCGGCCAGCCCGTTGTACGCGATGTGAACGGCAAGAAGGAATTGATCGTGGCCGTAGACAGTGCTGTTAAATATTCCGTGATCTGGTAACCCATGAACGCTAAGAAAATGAACTCTATTGCAAAGAAATTTTTCGCTTATGCGCTTCTGGTTTTCGGAGCGGTGAGCGCTATGGCACAAACCCCTCAGGAAGAGGAATACTACAGGATCGTCACCGTGCCCACACCCGAAGGCGTATTGCTGGAAGTGGGTGGCGTGGCAACACTGCCCGACGGACGCATCGCTTTGAGTACACGTCGCGGAGATGTGTGGATCATTGAAAATGCGGATGGCTCCGCCCCGCAGTATACGTTGTTTGCTTCCGGTCTTCACGAACCCCTGGGCTTGCTTTATCACCAGGGCGCCCTCTATGCGGCCCAACGCGGCGAACTCACGAAGCTGGTCGACAAAGATGGCGACGACAGAGCCGATGTCTACGAAACGGTATATGCCTGGCCGCTCTCCGGCCACTACCACGAATATTCCTTTGGCCCCAAATTGGCGCCAGACGGAAACTTTTTTGTGACGGGCAACGTGGCCTTTGGTGACGAAGAGTGGTGGCGTGGCGAGAGCCGCGTGCCCTATCGTGGCTGGACCATGAAGATCCACACCGACGGCACCCTGGAACCGTGGGCCACGGGCATGCGCTCGCCCTGCGGCATTGGCATGATCAATGGCGAACTGTTCTACGACGACAACCAGGGCGACTGGCAAGGCACCGGCTCCATCTATCACCTCACCAAAGGAAGCTTCACCGGCCACCCCGCCGGTCTGCGCTGGACCAGCCTGCCAAACTCCCCCGTGAAACTGACCACGGCCGAGCTATACGCCAAGTTTGACCCGCGCCAGTTTAAACGCGAAGGCCAATACGTGAAGCCCGAGAACGTGGTAAACGAAACACCCGCGTTTCTTTACATGGTGAAAAAGGAATTCCCCGAAACAAGACTACCTGCCATCATGCTGCCACACGGCGTGCTGGGCATCTCCAATTCGGAGATCATTACCGACGACACCAACGGAAAGTTCGGCCCCTTTGCAGGGCAGATCTTTGTGGGCGATCAGGGTCAAAGTAAGATCATGCGCGTGGTCATGGAAAAAGTGAAAGGCGAATATCAGGGCGTTGCCTTTGATTTTAAAAGCAGCTTTCAGTCGGGTGTGTTGCGGATGAACTGGGGTCACGATGGCTCCCTGTTCGTGGGCGAGACCAACCGCGGCTGGGGATCGGCTGGCACCACCACCTCCGGCTTGCAGCGCCTGGTCTGGACGGGAAAAGCCCCGCTGGAAATGTATACCGTCCACGCCATGCCCGATGGATTTGAAATTGAGTTCACCCTGCCGGTCGACAAGAAACTGGCAGAAGACCTGTCGTCCTACAACGGCCGGAGCTTTATCTATAAATACCACGCCGTGTATGGTAGCCCGACCGTTAATGAAGAAAAACTGAACATCAAAGGTGTCAAAGTTTCTGACGACGGGAAGAAGGTTCGGTTGGTGATCGACAACTTGCGACAATATTATTTGCACGAGATCATGGTGGGGGGTATCCGCACGCAGACCGGGTTGGCCGTGTTGCATCCCACAGCCTACTATACGCTCAACAACATACCTGAAGGCGCGCCGCTGCCGGCAAGCGAATGGAGCACCAAGCGCTCTGTTCCGCTGGCGAAACCGGTGGCTGTAAAAACGGCAGTGGCAGCTCCCAAGGCGGCACCGCTAAAGGCACCGACCTACGCAGAGATCGAACCGCTGCTGGTTAAAAACACTTGCACCGCCTGCCATCAAGCCAGCAAACGCCAGGTGGGTCCTGCTTTTGCCGATGTGGCCAAGCGCAAGTACAGCAACGAGCGCATCGTGCAACTGATCTACAACCCCGAGCCCAAGAACTGGCCCGAACACGAAACCCCGATGGCGCCCATGCCGCAAGTGCCAAAAGCCGAGGCCTTGAAAATTGCGGCGTGGATCAATTCGCTGCGTCCGGAAAAAGATTAAAAACGGCTCCCCCCAGTTTATAAAAAGCCCTGGACGCAAAAGCGCCAGGGCTTTTTTTGTATTAATACCTGGAAAAAATGTGCAGAAAACAGGGCGTGTGCCCTAGAAGTTTTCTCCACAAATTACGAGATGTCATTTCTTCCATCCAAAAACAAGCTCACGTTCCTTCTCGCTGAAGACGACCGCATGGTGCGTGAGGGCTTCAAGGCATTGCTTGAACGAGAACCGATGGTTGCCTCGGTCGTGGAGGCCGGTAGTGGCGACGAGGTACTGGCCATATTGGCCGTTCAGTCCATCGATATTATTTTGCTGGATGCGAAAATGCCGGGTGTGCCCAGCATGAACGTGGTGAAGCAAGTGGTGAGTGAATACACCGACACAAAGATCATTGTCGTGTCGGGCCTGAGCGGCACGGCCCTTCAATTCAATTTGCTCCGCGCCGGCATCCATGGATTTGTGCAAAAGCTGAACGGCTTTGACGAAGTGCGCAAGGCCATCGATGCCGTCATTCATTCGAACCAGTATTTTCCCCCCGCCATTCTCAAGTTGCTCCAGGAAAATTTCAGGGAGTTCAATTCCCCACCACCCATCCAGCTCACCGACAAGGAATTTCGCTTGCTGCGCGCCATCGTAGACGGTCTTCCCACCAAGCGCATTGCCGAAAAACTAAACATCGCCATGAGCACGTGCGAAACAAACCGCAGCCGGCTGTTAAAAAAAACGGGAACACAAAATACTGCCGAACTGATTGCCTTTGCCTATAACAATGGTTTGATCTGATACGGATAGATCAAGGTGACGATAGTGCCCTTGGCGCCCTGGCGAAAATTTATGGAGGCATCTAATATGCTCAGGCGCATGCGCAAGGGAAAGAAGAGTGACCGGGTTTTATTCAAGGTGTCCCGGAGTTCGTGAAAAGCCTGGCCGTCGTCTTCGATGGTGATATACAATTCGTCGGTGGCGAATTTCAGATGCACCTGGATGTGCCATGCGATGGTGTGCTTTAAGATGTTGTTGATCAACTCCTCGGTGACGCGAAGGAGGTGTTGCCGGTGTGAGGGGATCAGTTCGCATTCTTTGCCCTCGCTGCTGAATTCAATAAACGCTACACCCGGTACCTCAATTCTCCGGCAGAGTTCCTGCATCAGACCACCAAACGAATTGATCTCATCGTCGGGCAAAAGGTGGCGCGAGATCTTGCGGATAGAAGCGACGATCTGCTGAAAATCTTTTTTCATTTTTGATGTGATCATGTGCACGGCCATCAGGCTGTCGGCCAATTCCAGCTTGTCGACGTATAGCCGGTAGACAGTCAGCTTTTGGATGAGTTCGTCGTGAAGCTCGGCACCCATTTTTTGAAGCTCATGTTCATATTGATCGATGAGCTCGTGCACGAATTCTTTTTGATAGTCATTCGACTTTACAGACTCTGCACGCTCCTGAAGCTTTTGGATTTCCGCTTCGCAGTTATAGCGTTGGATCACCTGATGAAGATGGATCAGCAACGAGGCGGCTATGAGCACGAGCAAGACGTAAATCATGATGCATGGGGATGAGAGGCCCACATGCGATTTACATCAGACCACTGCAACCAGATTGCAGTGGTCAGGAAATTTTAAAAATTGGAGATCACCCCGGAAATGGGGAGTCATGTTTAGTTGATGGCCACCCGGTCGGGGATGATGATGGCGGTGGGAAAGCGTTTTTTTACTTCCGTGAAATCTTTCTGGGCATCCAGGCGGCTGATGTATTTACCCACCTTCACCCGGAAGTTGGGTTGAGCATACTGCACGTCGGCTTCCAGATCGGGCAACGAGGAGGCCAGGGTTTTCTTGGCATTGAGCGCCTCCTCCCGTTTCAATCCGGAATAGATCTGGATGGTGAAGCCGTCTACGGCCTTGCTTTGCAGGTTGTAGCGGTCGATGCTGTCGAGCACCACGTCAACCTTTTTGTTGACGGCGTATTTTGGCTCCACATAAGCCGTTGGCTTGCGGCCATCCGGCGTCTGGGTAGTCGTTGTACCCGTGGTGGTGGTCGTCGTAGGGACCTGGTCAGGCTTGGGACGATACACCGATAGATCCTCGGTATATTTTCCGCTACCGGTGGATGCCGTGGAGGTTTTCTTTTGGGTGGCACATCCCACAATGAAAAGCCCCAACCCCAGGATGTAGATCGAATGACGCAATGATGCCATAAGCTTTAGTCGATTATGATACAGCGGTTGTGGAGAATATCGTCCTCAACCTTTTTGTATTTAACGTCGCGCAACACTTTTCCGTCGGGATACTGAACGCTCACTTTGTCGTTTCGACCGGCCAGTTTCTCGGATTTGACGGGCATCACCTTCTCCTGCGGGGGCCGGTTGGGTTGTTGCTGTTGCGGCGATCCTTCGCCGCCGCCACCACCACCGCTCAACAATGAGCGCGATTCTTCTTTCTGTTCGTTCAGCTTCACCTTGGTGCGGGGCGCCCGGGCCTCCTGCACGTCGTTGGATTGCTGCACGGGAATGTCGGCTTTCAACAGGAAGGAAATGGTGTCCTCGTTCACCTTGGCGATGAAGCGCTTGAACAATTCGAAGCCTTCGAATTTATAGATCAGCAAAGGATCCTTTTGTTCGTACACGGCATTTTGAACGGACTGCTTCAAGTCGTCCATCTCGCGCAAGTGCTCTTTCCAAAGCTGGTCGATGATGGCCAACGCGATCATCTTTTCCATGGATTTGATCAGCTCGGCGTTTTCCGTTTGCAAGGTCTTTGCCAGGTTGGCCACGACGCCGATCTGTTTCTGACCATCGGAGAAGGGCACCATGATGTTGTCGACCGTTGCGCCGCGGGACTTGAAGAGGTCGCGGAAAATCGGCAACGCTTTTTCGGCTACCATCTTGTTCTTGCGGTGGTAGTTGTCCAGGGCTTTGTGGTAGAGGTCGTCGGTCAGCTTTTGCTGATCCATTTTGTCGAACGTCTCTCTTGATATTTCATAATCCAGGCCCAGTGTGCTGAGGGCATTCAGGCGAAGGCTTTCGTAGTCGCTGGCGTTCTTGGCGTTGATCACCATGTCTTCGCAGGTGTCGAAGAGCATCGTGAGGATGTCCAGCTCCAGGCGTTCGCCAAACAAGGCATTGCGACGGCGTTTATAGATGACTTCGCGCTGCGAGTTCATCACGTTGTCGTATTCCAGCAAGCGCTTGCGGATACCGAAGTTGTTTTCCTCCACTTTTTTCTGTGCCCGCTCGATGGAGCTCGTCACCATGGAGTGCTGGATCACTTCCCCTTCTTTCAAGCCCAGGCGGTCCATGTACTTGGCGATGCGCTCGGGCATGAACATGCGCATGAGGTTGTCTTCCAGCGAAACATAGAACTGCGAAGTTCCGGGGTCACCCTGACGTCCGGAACGGCCGCGCAACTGGCGGTCTACACGGCGCGATTCGTGGCGCTCCGTACCGATGATGGCCAAACCTCCGGCGGCGCGCGATTCGGGGGTCAGCTTAATGTCCGTTCCCCGGCCGGCCATGTTGGTGGCGATGGTCACGGTGCCGGGTTTGCCGGCTTCGGCCACGATCTCGGCTTCGCGTTGGTGCTGTTTGGCGTTCAATACCTGGTGTTTGATCTTTCTCAGTTGCAACAGGCGGCTCACCAATTCTGAAATTTCCACGGAAGTGGTACCCACCAGTACAGGTCGGCCTTCCTGCGTGAGCTTCACGATCTCGTCGATCACGGCATTGAATTTTTCGCGCGTGGTCTTATAGACCAGGTCGTCGAAATCTTTGCGTACGGCCTGCCGGTTAGTGGGGATGGTCACCACGTCCAGTTTGTAAATATCCCAGAGCTCGCCTGCTTCCGTTTCGGCTGTTCCGGTCATACCGGCCAGCTTGTGGTACATGCGGAAATAGTTTTGCAGGGTGATGGTGGCGTAGGTTTGCGTGGCATCCTCCACCTTCACGTTTTCTTTTGCTTCGATGGCCTGGTGTAAGCCGTCAGAATAGCGACGGCCTTCCATGACGCGGCCCGTCTGTTCGTCGACGATCTTCACTTTGCCGTCTACGATGATGTATTCCGTGTCTTTTTCAAAAAGTGTATAGGCTTTCAGCAGCTGGTTCACGCTGTGGATGCGCTGTGATTTTACCTGGTAGTCGCGGATCACCTCTTCCTTTTTCTGGAAACGGGCGGCCTCGTCGAGCGACGCGTCTTTCTCGATGTGGCTCAATTCGGTTCCGATCTCCGGAAGGATAAAGAACTTTGGATCTTCGCCTTCGCCCGTGATCAGGTCGATGCCTTTTTCGGTGAGGTCTACGCTGTTGTCTTTCTCATCGATAATAAAATACAAAGGCTTGTCGGCCTCGGGCATGTTGCGCTTATTATCTTGCAGGTAGTAATTCTCTGTTTTTTGCAGGAGGGTCTTCGTGCCCGTTTCGCTCAGGTATTTGATGAGGGGTTTGTGCTTGGGCATGGCGCGGAAGGCGCGGAAGAGCGGAAGACCGCCTTCTTTTTCGTTGCCTTCGGTAATGAGCTTGCGCGCGGAGTTCAAATATTCGTTCACCAGTTTCTTCTGCGCTTCCACCAGCTTGTAGATGCGGGGCTTCAGGTCGGCGAACTCGTGCTCGTCGCCGCGTGGAATGGGACCGGAGATGATCAATGGCGTACGCGCTTCGTCGATCAAGACGGAGTCCACTTCATCCACCATGGCAAAATGGTGTGAGCGTTGCACAAGGTCTTGCGGCTCGCGGGCCATGTTGTCGCGCAGGTAGTCGAAACCAAATTCATTGTTGGTTCCGTAGATGATGTCGGCCTGGTAGGCCTTGCGGCGGGCTTCCGAGTTGGGCTCGTGTTTGTCGATACAGTCGATGGTGATGCCATGGAATTGGAAGATCGGCGCCATCCACTCGCTGTCGCGAACGGCCAGGTAATTGTTCACCGTCACCAGGTGAACGCCGCGACGGGAAAGGGCATTGAGAAATGCCGGGAATGTGGCGACGAGTGTTTTACCTTCACCGGTAGCCATCTCGGCGATCTTGCCTTCGTGCAACACGATGCCCCCGATGATCTGCACCTCGTAGTGCACCATGTCCCAGGTGATGAGGTTACCGGCGGCCATCCATTGGTTGGCCCAAATCGCCTTGTCGCCTTCGATCTTGATATTGGCCTGCGTGGCAGCAAATTGACGGTCGTAGTCGAGGGCAGTAACTTCCAACGAAGTGTTTTCCTTGAAGCGGCGAGCCGTTTCGCGAACAATAGCGAAGGCACGGGGCAACACTTTGAGAAGCACTTTTTCCAGTTCTTTGTTGCGTTCGCCTTCCAGTTTATCGATCTCGGCAAAGACACCTTCCTTGTCGTTGATGTCCATGTCGGGGGTGTCGGCAATCTTTTTATGCAGGTCAGCCAGTTTGTCGTCGATCGACTTCAAATCGGCATTGATCTCGGCTTGTATGAGTTGGGTTTCGTTCCGGAGTTCGTCGTTGCTGAGGGTTGTCAGCCTTTCTCCCGCCTTTTTGGTTTCCTCCACCAGAGGCATGATGCGCTTGATGTCTTTCTCTGATTTCGTCCCAAAGATCTTGGCAATGAATTTTAGCATACTTCAGTCATTAGTCGGTTTAAGGTTAGCCTTGAACGGGTTCATCGGGGAGGTAAAACGATAAGAAATCCGCAAAAAGGTTAACTGCCCAAATGGGGCTTAAAGTTAATTTGTTTTTTGAGATTCAGGATGAACAATTACAGTTCCAAACTGCCTTCGAAGACCATTTTGGCAGGCCCGATCAGGAAAATTTCTTCAAATGTGCCGGAGTGGCTGGATTTGAATTCCACCAGGAGGTTGCCCCCCCGGGTTTGGATGCTCACGGGCGACGGGTAGCCCTTGAAAGAAGCTGCCAGGGCGGCAGCTGTGACACCCGTGCCACACGATAAGGTTTCGTCTTCTACACCCCGTTCATAGGTGCGCACCTTCAGGGCTTGGTTGGGCAGGCGCTCCACGAAATTGACATTCGTTCCGCCCGGTTTGAAGGCTTCGCTGTAGCGGATCTTGCGGCCCTCTTCAAACACGGGATAGGCATCCACGTCGTCTACAAACCGTACGATGTGGGGCGAGCCTGTGTTCAAAAAATAGTCGTCGCCTATTTTTCGGGTTTCGCCGACGGGGCTCATCTTCAGGCGGATGATGCCGGAAGGAAGTAGCTCGGCCACGTGCTCGCCGTCATAGGCGTTGAACGATGCTTTGCCGTTGACCATGCCCAGCCGGGCGGCAAATTGAACGGCGGCGCGGCTGCCATTGCCACACAGGCTTTGGGATCCGTCGCTGTTATAATATTCGAGGTTGAAGTGCAGGGTGGGGTGTTTTTCGATAAGCATCAATCCATCGGCGCCTACGCCAAACTTGCGGTCGCAGAGGGCCTCGATCTGTTGACGCGTGAGCGAAAGACCGGCTTCCCGGTTGTCGATCACCACAAAGTCGTTGCCCGTGGCTTGATATTTATAGAAATGGATTTTCACTGGAGTTTCGCTTGTTGCGTGAGAGAAGGTTGCGTTGGGGAGGATTTATTTTATTTCCTCGTAGTCGATGTATTCACCGGCCTTGTTGTTGCCCTTGCCCTTCTTGTCTTTTTTCACATCTTCATTCGCTTCAAAATTGCGGCGTTGCTGCTGTTGCTGGTTGCGAAATTGTTGAGAAGCCGCTCCCGCCCGGAAAAACAATCCGCCGATCTTATAGATCACATACGATACAAGAAATACGGTGAGGAGGAATTTGAAAACCATAAGCGTTATGCTTTAAACCGGTAAACCGGAAAACAAAGGTATAGGTTCAATTTTAAACGGACAATTCTTAACTAAAATCTTAAAGGTCAGCGTGTTTGCGATGATTTTGTCAATCGCAAACACGCTGCATTGAAAATCAGCGGCTCAAATAGAGATTACGTTCAGAATAAATCTTCATGAAATAATCGTCCATCAGGTCGTCGATGAAGTAGATGGACTCGCCGGTCGATTTCATTTCGGGGCCCAGTTCCTTGTTCACTTCAGGGAACTTATGGAAGGAGAACACGGGCTCCTTGATGGCATATCCTTTTTTGGTGGGATTGAACGTGAAGTCTTTCACTTTCTTTTCGCCCAGCATCACCTTGGTGGCGTAGTTCACATACGGTTCATCATAGGCCTTGCAAATGAACGGCACCGTGCGCGAGGCACGGGGGTTGGCTTCGATGATGTATACTTTGTCGTTCTTGATGGCAAACTGGATGTTGATCAGACCCACGGTCTCCAAGGCCAGCGCGATCTTGTGCGTGTAGTGCTCGATCTGCTTGATCACAAAGTCACCGAGGTTGTAAGGCGGCAACACGGCGTATGAATCACCGGAGTGAATACCTGCCGGCTCGATGTGTTGCATGATGCCGATGATGTACACGTCCGTGCCGTCGCAAATGGCGTCGGCTTCCGCTTCGATGGCGCCGTCGAGGAAGTGATCCAGCAACACTTTGTTTTCGGGAAGGTGTTTCCAGATGTCGAGGATGTGATCTTCCAACTCTTGTTCGTTGATCACGATCTTCATGCTTTGTCCACCCAACACATACGAAGGCCGTACCAGCAACGGGAAGCCTATGGTTTTCGATACCTCAATCGCCTCGTCTGCATTTTGAGCCACACCGAATTCAGGATAAGGAATGGCAAGTTCTTTCAGCAGGGTAGAGAAGCGTCCGCGATCTTCAGCAAGGTCGAGCGCATTGTAGGATGTGCCAATGATCTTGATGCCGTACTTGTGCAGTTTCTCGGCCAGCTTCAACGCCGTTTGTCCACCCAACTGCACGATAACGCCTACGGGTTTTTCGTGTTGGATGATGTCATAGAGATGTTCCCAGAATACGGGTTCGAAGTACAGCTTGTCGGCAATGTCGAAGTCGGTGGAAACCGTTTCGGGGTTGCAGTTGATCATGATGGTTTCGTAGCCGCATTCTTTTGCAGCCAACACGCCGTGCACACAGGAGTAGTCAAACTCAATGCCTTGTCCGATGCGGTTCGGGCCCGAACCCAACACGACGATCTTTTTCTTGTCGGAAACGATCGATTCGTTTTCGGTGTCGAAGGTCGAATAGTAATACGGTGTCTTCGCTTCAAATTCGGCGGCGCAGGTGTCCACCAGTTTGAACACGCGCTTGATGCCCATGTCGATGCGCTTGTTGTGGACGTCGCTTTCATAGCAATCCAACAGGTGGGCGATCTGGCGATCGGCATAGCCCTTCTCCTTGGCTTTGCGCATCAACTCGGCGGGGATCGTGTGAAGTTCATATTTGGAGATCTCTTTCTCCATTTCGATGAGCTCCTCAATTTGTTTGAGGAACCAGCGGTCGATGCGCGTTAGCTTCTGCACCGTCTTCAACGGTATGCCTAGCTTCAGGGCGTCGTAGATGTGGAATATGCGGTTCCAGCTGGGGTGTTCCAGACTGTAGAGCAGTTCGTCTTGTTTGGTCAGTTCTTTTCCGTCTGCGCCCAACCCATTCCTGCGGATCTCCAGCGATTGACACGCCTTCTGCAGCGCCTCCTGGAAGTTGCGGCCGATCCCCATGGCTTCGCCAACGGATTTCATTTGCAGTCCCAGCTGGCGGTTGGCGCCATGGAATTTATCAAAGTTCCAACGCGGCACTTTCACGATCACATAGTCGATGGCCGGCTCGAAGTAAGCCGTTGTAGTTCCCGTGATCGCATTCGAGAGTTCGTCGAGATTATAACCGATGGCCAGTTTCGCGGCGATCTTGGCGATGGGATACCCGGTGGCTTTCGAAGCCAGGGCCGAAGAGCGCGACACGCGCGGGTTGATCTCGATGCCGACGATCTGGTTGTCGTCGTCGGGATTGAGCGAGAACTGTACATTACAGCCTCCCGCAAACATGCCGATGCCGTTCATCATTTTGATGGCCAGGTCGCGCATGTGCTGATAGACCGTGTCGGGCAGGGTCATGGCCGGCGCCACGGTGATGGAGTCGCCGGTGTGGATGCCCATGGGGTCGAAGTTTTCGATGGAGCAGATGATGATCACGTTGCCGATGTTGTCGCGCAACAGCTCCAATTCGTATTCTTTCCAGCCCATGATGCTTTGTTCCACCAGCACTTCGTGGATGGGGGAAGCATGGAGGCCATTATTGAGGGCGTCGTCAAAATCTTCGGGGTTGTTCACGAACGCGCCGCCGGTGCCGCCCAAGGTATAGGATGGTCGAATAACGAGGGGAAAGCCGATTTCCTGCGCGATCTCTTTGCCGTCCAGGAAGGAGGTGGCGGTGCCGCCTTTGCAGACCATCACGCCCAGCTCGATCATTTTGAGGCGGAATTTCTCCCGGTCCTCGGTGGTCTCGATGGCTTTTATATCTACGCCGATGATGCGCACGCCATAGTGCTGCCAAATGCCGGCTTTGTCGCAATCAATGCAGAGGTTCAACGCCGTTTGCCCGCCCATGGTGGGGAGCACCGCATCGATATGATGCTTTTCCAGAATTTCGCGGATGGATTTCTTCGTGAGCGGTTTCAGATACACGTGGTCTGCCGTCACTTTGTCAGTCATGATGGTGGCAGGGTTCGAGTTGATCAGCACCACTTCTATACCTTCTTCACGCAGCGAACGCGACGCCTGTGAGCCGGCGTAATCAAATTCACATGCTTGACCGATAATAATGGGACCGCTACCGATGATGAGTACTGAGCGAATACTTCTGTCTCTTGGCATTGTTTTAAGATGGGAATGGGGTGAACAAAATTGCGCAAAAATAAAACACAGATCGGAATGATTTCAAAAATGGGGATATTAATTATTGGCGGGTTTTAAGCGGTCCCGCTACCGTTTGAAACTTTCCTTTCCAAAGTATTAGGGATTTTTCCAACTTTTAACGTCATAAGAAAAAGGGATGAATCTGAACGGGAAAACAAAATCGGCCAATACATACGACGCCATCGTGGTGGGTTCGGGCATTAGCGGTGGGTGGGCTGCCAAGGAGCTTTGTGAAAAGGGATTGAAAGTGTTGATGCTGGAACGCGGCAAACCCCTGGAACATCCCAGCTACCCAACCAGCACAAAAGATCCATGGCAACTGGATCATGGGGGGAAACTCACTGCAGAGGACCGGAAAAAAAGCCACGTCCAGGCCCGCCACTACAGCTTCCGTGGCGACAACAAAGCCTTCTATATTAATGACCTCGAGAATCCCTATACCGAAGTAAAGCGATTCGACTGGGTCCGCGGCAACATCGTTGGGGGAAGGTCCGTGCTTTGGGGCCGGTTGTGCTACCGCTGGAGCGATCTCGACTTCGAAGCCAACCTCCACGACGGCCACGGCGTGGACTGGCCCATCCGCTATAAAGACCTGGCACGCTGGTACGACTACGCCGAGCGGTTTATCGGCGTGAGCGGCACCCGCGAAAACATTCCCCATCTACCCGACGGCATCTTTCAGCAGGGTATGGAGATGAATTGCGTGGAAAAGGATTTTAAGCAGCGTATGGCCAAAAAATATCCCGATGTGGCCATCACCATTTCGCGTGCGGCCAACCTGACGGCGCCCGTGAAAGGAAGGGGCCAATGCCAATATCGCAACCTCTGCCACCGCGGCTGTCCCTATGGCGCCTATTTCAGCACCAACGCCAGCACGCTGCCGGCCGCCTTTGCCACGGGCAACCTGACCCTGCGCCCAAATGCTTTGGTCAACCGTGTTTTGTATGACACGGGAAAGGGAAAGGCCTCCGGAGTGGAGATCATCGACACGGAAACGAATGAGGTGGTGGAATACTATGCCCGCATCGTGTTTTTAAATGCGGCCACGCTGGCGACGGCGCATATTCTTTTGAATTCTGCATCCGATCGCTTTCCCAACGGTCTGGGGAATGGCAGCGACCAGATAGGACGCAACCTGATGGATCATCATAAAGGAGCAGGTGCCAGCGCTTCCGTGGAGGGATTTGAAGACTCTTATTATTTCGGACGAAGACCTACCGGGATCTATATTCCCCGGTTTAGAAATCTGAAAGACAAACACAAAGATTTTATCCGCGGCTATGGCTACCAGGGCGACGCCTCTCGCGGAGGATGGTCGTCTTTCACCACCAGCACCCATTTGGGAGCACCGTTGAAAGAAGCGGTTCAGCAGCCCATGGATTGGTCGATCAATTTTGGCGCCTATGGCGAATGTTTGCCCTACGCGGAAAATCGTGCGACGCTTAACCCCTCCGTTAGAGACAAATGGGGACGACCCACGCTGACCATCGACGCCGAATTCAAAGAAAACGAAAAAGCGATGCAGCGCGACATGGCTTCGACCATGGGTGAAATGCTGGAAGACATCGGTTATAAAAATGTGAAGATGCACATGAACACATCGTTTCCCGGCAACGCCAACCACGAAATGGGCACGGCGCGCATGGGACGCGACCCCAAGACGTCTGTTCTCAATGCGTTCAATCAAATGCACGAAGTGAAAAATGTCTTCATCACCGACGGCTCGGCCATGACCTCGTCGGCCTGTGTGAATCCTTCACTCACCTACATGGCCTTGACCGCCCGGGCCTGCGACTATGCAGTGAAGGAACTCAAACGTTTAAATCTTTAAATATTTTTAAAACATTCATAACCGCCTAAAACCTCAAAACAAAGAACAGTATGCGTAGTACACGAAGAGAATTCATCAAACGATCCACCGCCATTTCCATGGGTGCGTTGGCGTTCAGTGCAAAGAGTTATGCCAACATCATCGGCGCCAACGACCGCGTGCGGGTGGGAGTAGTGGGTTTTTCCGACCGGTTCAGGGGAGCGCTGTTGCCCTCGTTCATGAATCACTACAAAGAACTCAACTTCGACATCGTGGCGGTTTCCGATATCTGGAAATATCGCCGCGAAGAAGGACAAGCTTATCTGAAAGAAAAATTCGGCCACGACATCAAGGCTTGTGTGAACAACGATGAGTTGTACAAGACCAAAGACATCGACGCGGTGATCATCAGCACGGCTGACTTTCAGCATGCGCTGCACACCATCGAAGCCGTGAAAGCCGGATGCGACACCTACACGGAGAAGCCTTTTGCCGAAACCATGGAAGACAATCGCGCGGCACTGAAGGCTGTTCGCGAATCCAAGAAGATCGTGCAGATCGGATCGCAACGCCGCAGTGGCAAAAACTATCATGCAGCCAACGACTTTATAAAAAGCGGCAAGTTCGGCAACATCACCATGGTGGAACTGACCTGGAACGTTAACCAGCCAGGCCGTTGGCGCAGGCCCGAAATGGTGGCAAAACTGCGCGAGGCCGACACCGACTGGAAACGGTTTTTGATGAACCGCCCCGTGGAGGCTTTCGATCCCCGGAAATACCTGGAGTTCCGTTTGTTCTGGCCCTATTCTTCCGGCATGCCCGGCCAATGGATGAGCCACCAGATCGACACCGTGCATTGGTTCAGCGGCTTGAAACATCCGCGCAGCGCCGTATCCAATGGTGGCATTTACCAATGGAAAGACGGCCGCAAGAATTGGGACACCACCACCGTGGTCTTCGACTATGGACCGGAAACCGACCCGACGTCGGGCTTCCAGGTGATCTTTACCTCGCGGATGCACAATGGCGACGAAAATCCCGCGGAGATCTATTACGCCAACGGCGGTGAGCTGAACCTGAACACCAACAAAGTATCCGACAAAGGAGGGCTTTCCGAGAAAATGGCCAGCGCCATGGGCATGCACGCCAACCTCTTGCCCGACCTCGACCTCACGGCATCGGCCGAAAAAGTAGTGACCTCCGCCAACACGGGCGGCGACTCACTCACGTCGGCCCACATGCGCAACTGGATGGAATGCGTGCGCAGCCGCCAGGAGCCCAACGCGCCGGTCGAAGCCGGATATTCACACGCCATTGCCAGCATGATGTCAACCGCCGCAGCCCACACCGGCTCGCGCGCCACCTTCGACGAAAAGACACAAGAAGTGATGGCCAACGGCAAACCGTTCAAGTACTAGTAATCCATGTTTTTAATGCCTGCATTCCTGTCGCGAAAAATCAACGACAGGAATGCGGGAGTTTTTTCTGAACGCACCCTATGAAAAAAATATTCCTCTTCTTCCTCCTGTTGATGCAGCTTTCACTGATCGCGCAAAAGAAAAACGACGACGGTTTTCACCTCGTCGATCAAATGGATAAAAAGCAAATCGATGTGCTCTACAACGGCAAGTTGCTCACCTCCTATTACTACGCCGACTCGGCCATGAAGCCTATTCTTTATCCGATCAACTCCCTGGGGGGCATTACCGTGACACGCGGATGGCCCATGGCGCCGCGTCCGGGCGAACGTGTAGACCACCCGCATCACCTGGGGATGTGGTTGAATTATGAATATGTGAACGGCCTCGACTTCTGGAACAATTCCACGGCCATCCCTTTCAAGGACCGCGCGCACTATGGCAGCATCGTGCACCAGGCCGTGGTGCAAAGCTCGCCCGGCAAGGACAAGGCGAAGCTGGAAGTGACGGCGAATTGGGTCGACCATTATGGCAAGATCCTGTTGAAGGAAAAGACACTGTACACGTTCCAGGTAGAAGACAATAACTTTATCATCGATCGCACCACGCAGCTCACGGCTGTGGTGCCCACCGTTCAGTTCAATGATGTGAAAGACGGATTTCTCGGCATCCGCGTGGCCCGTCAACTGGAACACCCTTCCGATGAAGCCCAGATCTTTGTGGACAATCAGGGGAACTATACATCGGTGCCCGCCATTAGCAACGAGGGTGTCACGGGCGAATACCTCAGCAGCGAGGGAAAGAAAGGCAACGACGTGTGGGGCACCCGTGGCACGTGGGTGAGCTTGCGTGGGAAGATCAATCGTCAACCGGTGTCCATCACCATCATCGATCACCCAAAAAATGCCGGATACCCTACCTACTGGCATGCGCGCGGCTATGGTTTGTTTGCGGCTAACCCGTTGGGACAAGACGTGTTTAGCAAGGGCACGGAGAAGCTAAACCTGGCATTGAAAAAAGATGAATCCACGACATTCCGTTATCGCGTGGTGATTCGGTCGGGAAGCGAGTTGCCGGTCGAAGCGATTGGCAAACTGGCCAAGTCGTTTGCAAAAGTGAAGTAGCCCTAGCGCAGGATCACGATCTTCAGCGTCCGTGATGCGCCGGTGGCGGTTGTTACGATGAGGGTATACACCCCGTTGGCCAGCTGGCTTAGGTTGAGGGGATAATCATTCAGCTTGCCCTCAGCGTATTCGTCCAGTACATGTTGTCCTTGTGCGTTGAAGAGACTGAGCACGGCGTTTTCTCTTCCCGGATAATTTATCGCTACCAGGGCGGTGTTCACCGGGTTGGGATGGGCTGTTAGCTGATTCCCAATGCCCGGTTCAGCGTTTGTAACGATATCGATGTGTTGTGTAGACCTGCTCTGACAATAGTTCGATGCTGTCACGGTTAGCGAAACTACATAGGTGCCCAGGGCGTCATAGACGTGCGTCGGGCTCTTGTCGTTGCTTTCTGTGCCATCGCCAAATTCCCAGAACCATTCGGCATCGGGCGTGTCGTCGGGCGTGAATTGAACGGGCGTGCCGGGTGTGAGATCGACCGACATGGTGAAGGCTGCGGAGGGCACGGGTTTCACCGTCACGGTGAGCGCGTCGGGTGACGTGCAATTCAGAGCATTGTCGCGCACCACCACGTTGTAGGTGCCCGCGGTGCTCACCTCGATGCTTTGTGTTTTCTCACCCGTGTTCCAGGTATATTCATCGGCCTCATTTACGGAAAGTATCACCGACTCGCCGTCGCACAGTACAGGGCTGCGCGAAGTCGTGATGGTGGGATTGGACTTCACAAATATATGCGCCGCTGTGCGCAGGCTTTCATAGGATTTTTCGGCGTTTGAAACGTACAGCACCGTGTCGTTGAACATGGCCGGGGTGGAGAGGTCGGTGCCGGTGTGGATTGGCGCGCCGCCGGTAAAATCTTTGTACCAGTTGAACTTGGTTGCTCCCGTGGCGTGTAACAAGGCGCTGGATCCAAAGCAGACCTCGACATCAGCAACGGCTGGCATAGGCGCTTTCAGTGTGTAGTTGTAGACCGAGTCGGCATATTTGGCGCTGGTGATCGCATCGACCGTGTTGCTGGCCGCGTGCAGGGCGAAAGCGATCGTGATCTCTTGGCCGGCGGCGATGGTGTAGGGCCCTGAGGCTACTGCATGGCTCACGTCATTGCCCGTGGTGGGATCACCTGCCTGGATCTTGGTGAGGCCGCTGGAAATGGACAGGAATTTTTCGCTGTCGGTATAGCCGTCATAAACCCCAAAGGGATTTCCGGCAATGGTCTGATCATTGTCGATGGCATAGTACTGAGGCTTCGAGCTCAGCATCTGGATGCCCACCGTCGGCGAAGTGGTGGGCAGCGCCGGATAGATATAGCCCAAGCGCGTGGCGGCATCCCAGGAGGCGCGATCTCCGGCACCGCTGTTCTCCACATCCCAATCGGCATACAGACCCATGTAAAAACCGTTGAACGCGGTAGCAGCCGTGTTTTTGATCTTGTATTCCAGGATGATAAAATTTTGATAGGGTACATTTTTCCAAACCAGGCTGCGATACGAAACGAGCAATGACGCAGACGCCGCATCCGGGGCATTTTGAAATGCGCCGCTCACTTCGGAATAGGAGCGTGTGCCCGGTGTCGATTTCATGATCTTGGTGGCCGAGGTAAAGTCCTGGTCGTACTGACCACTCAAAGCCCGCACATTGTTGAACAGCACCGATGAAGAAGTTCCCATGATCACCCCCATCTCATACAACAGCGACCGGTCGTTGTAAATAAATCCCGAGCCGTTGGTTTGCGATTCGGGGTTGGAAAAACCGATGCGACCTGCGGAGCTGAGGGTGGTGGTGATGTTATTTTCATTGATGTCGATAAACGACGGCACGACAAAATTTAACAATTGAAAGTCTTCATAGGCGCCGTCTTTGAATGTGAGCAGGATTTCGATCGGCTGATCGATGGGCACGGTGGGCGAGAGCGACAGCTTCAACGGCGTGTTGGTGTTGCGCACCTTGCCATTCTCTGCGATGGTTCCCAGGTTAACAACATTCTGGGTGATGGTGATAAAGGTCGAGGATGACGAAAGCGTAACGGTCAGTCCACTGGACGAGGCTTTCAGATAATTTGTAAAATCAAAATACAAATTGGCATCGTCGCCCCGGTCCGGGGGTGTGCCATCATCTTTCACCAGCAGTTGTTTGCTGGCGCGGATGGAAGGACTCTGAAAGGTCAGCGCGTTGGCGATGTCCAGGCGGCCTTTGCCCAACTTGTTGATGTAGCCGGGATTTTTGTCATACAGGGTTGCATCGGATGAAATTCTCAACTGCTCCGCCACTTGCAAGGGGGTCAGGGACGGATCTACCGTCCACAACAGGGCGGCGGCGCCGGAGACGATGGGTGCCGAAAAAGAAGTGCCGCCGTCCTGGCCATAGCTGTTGTCGAAGGTGGTCGTGTAAATGTTGGAGCCCGGGGCAGAGAGGTCTACCGTGCCGCCGTAGTTTGAAAAGGAAGAGCGGACATCATTTTCATCAGAGGCCGCAACGGACAATACGTTGTCGTAGGCTGCGGGGTATAATGGTGACTCCACGTTGCTGTTGCCGGCAGCGGCGACTACCAAGCATCCCAGATCAAGTGTCACGTGGTTGATGAGGTCTTGGGCGATGCTGCTGGCGTTGCTTCCGCCCCAGGAACAGTTGATGATCTTTGCGCCGTGGGTGGCCACATACAACACACCAAAATAGGTATTGGAAGAATAAGAGGACGCGTTGTCAGGCTGATCGTCGGAGTAGTGCTTGGTGAACAACAATTTGCTTTTGAAGCCCACGCCCGCAATGCCGATGCCGTTGTTTGTTGCCGCCGCCGCGCAGCCGGCCACCATGGTGCCGTGACCAAAAAGATTTCCTTTGGGCACGGAAGGATCATTGTCGCCAATAAATCCCGGTGTGCCGACCAGCGAAGCTTTGGCGCCGGAAAAATCCCAGCCGCGGTTGTTGTCGATATAGCCGTCGCCGTTGTTGTCGAGGCCATCGAGTGGCTCGGCCGGGTCAATATAAAGTTGGCTTTGTAGGTCGGGGTGATCCAGGTCGCCGCCGCTGTCGACAATGCCGATCACGATCGATGCATCGCCCTGCGTGACGTCCCAGGCTTCGTAGGCGCGAATCACCTGGAGATAGTATTGCGAACCGATGGAGGCATCGTTCGGAGTCATCAGGGAAGACACGGTGAATTCCGGCTCCACCGTTTCGAAATATCCGGTGGCATAAAGTTCCTCGATGTAGTCATCCATCGACCGGCTTTTGTCGAAGGCAAGTTGGTAGTACAGTGAAATGTCGACGTTCAGTTTGCGGGGACCGAGACGTCCCTGTGATTTTTGCCGCTCGGCCTGCGACACGAAAGGTCGTGGCTGGGCCGACCGGATGGCGGCGGGCATTCGTGCGTTGGCGGATTTGGATTCAAAAATGCCTTTGTATTCAGGCTTGAGTTTTACCCACACCGAACCGGGAACATAGCTGGCGGGGTCAAGACGCCTTGCCGGCACTTTGCCCGTCTGGCCTTGCGCGCAAAGGAACAGGAGAACCCCCAGAAAAGTTGTCGCCAGCCGAGCCTGCATGCCTGCCAAATTTTTTTAGATCAATACTAAATACACCGGACGATATTAAAGGTAAGAAGGGATCGACAAAGAAACGCTCGAAAACACGAGAATTAATGTTTCCTTAAATCATGCCCCGGGCCTTCAGTTCCAGGTATTTGTTGATGGTGTTCACGGTCAGGTGCTCGGGCGTGGTGAGCAGGGCCTGGATGCCGTGTTGGGACAGCTCTTTGGCGATGAGTTTTTTGTCGTAGCTGAACTTCTCGGCGATGGCTTTGTAGTAGACCTCCTTCAACCCTTCGGCGGGTGTTTCGAGGAAGCTTTTCATTTCCGTGTTCTCAAAGAAGATCACTACCAATAAATGCTGTTGCGCCAATCGTTTCAAATACGGCAACTGGCGGTGAAGACCATGGATGGACTCGAAGTTGGTGAAAAGCAACAGCAGGCTGCGCTGGGTCACTTTGCGCCGCACGTGCGCAAAGAGGGTGGAATAGTCCGTTTCGCGGTAGGCGGTTTTCTGGTTGTAGAGCACCTCCAGGATCTGGAACATCTGGTTGTTCTGGCGACTGGCCGGCAACATGGTGCCGATCTTGTCTTGAAAGGTGATGAGCCCGGCCTTGTCCGATTTTTTTAGCGCCACACTGGAAATGACCAGGCTGGCGTTGATGGCATAGTCGAGCAAGCTCAGCCCGTTGAAAGGCATTTGCATGACGCGTCCCTTGTCGATGAGGCTGTAGACCTGTTGTGAGCGCTCGTCCTGGTAGTGGTTCACCATGAAATGATTTTTGCGCGCCGTAGCTTTCCAGTTGATGGTGCGGAAATCGTCGCCGTTCACATATTCCTTGATGGACTCGAATTCCATGTTTTGACCGATGCGGCGGATCTTTTTGATCCCGTATTCGGTGAGGCGGTTGGAGATGGCCAGCAACTCGTACTTGCGCATCTGGATATAAGACGGATACACCGGCACCAACGCATCGCCCGAGAAGCGAAACCGGCGCGAGAAAAGTCCCAGGGGTGAACGCGCAAATACATTCACGGCGCCAAACGAGTACTCGCCCCGTTTTGTAGGACGCAGAAAATATTTGATGACCTTCTTCTCTCCCGGAAGAATTTCCAGGGGAAACGTGAGGTCGCGCCGTTGGAATTGGTGCGGTATTTCATCGATCACCTGCAGCGCCACCTTGAACAAATAGAAATTTTCGAGGTGGATGCGGATCTCGTTGTCGTCACCGTTGGAAAGCTTTTCGGGGGTGAAGCGAGAGCCGTGCAGGCCGCGTCGCGTGCGGAAAAGCAGGATGATGTCCGTGACCATCACCGCGAGCACAAGATAGAACAGTCCCTTCGGCACCATGGTCCACGCATCGGCAATAAAACTGACGATGAAGGCGACCACCACCGCGCCGAGGGCGATGAAGAGGCGGTTGTTGAGGTATAGCGCGCGCAGCAGTTTCACTTAGCGGGGCACTTCAATTTTGTCTACGATCTGTTTCACCACGTCATCGGTGGTCACGCCTTCCATTTCTTTGTCGGGCGTGAGGATCACGCGGTGGCGCAATACGGGGAGGGCAATCACCTTCACGTCTTCGGGGGTCACAAAGTCGCGACCGTTCAGGGCTGCGAAGGCTTTCGTTGCGTTCAGGATCGCCACCGAGGCGCGTGGCGAAGCGCCAAGGAACAGCGCGGGACTGTTGCGGGTCTCGTGGATGATCTGGGCGATATAGCGCAGTACGTTGTCTTCCACATGAAGTTGGCGGACCACTTCACGGTAATTACGGATCTCTTCGGCCGAGAGCACGGCCGTTACGCCGGTGAGCGGTTGTGAGTTTTTGCGTTGGTGATGTCCGGTGAGGATGGAAACTTCCTGGTCCAGCGAAGGGTACGTCACTTGGATCTTGAAGAGGAAACGATCCAACTGTGCTTCGGGCAGACGATAGGTGCCTTCGTGTTCGATGGGGTTTTGCGTGGCCACCACGATGTAGGGAGGCTCCATGGCATAGGTGGTGCCGTCCACGGTAACTTGCCGTTCTTCCATCACCTCAAACAGGGCCGCCTGTGTTTTGGCGGGAGCGCGGTTGATCTCGTCGATGAGGACGATGTTGGAAAAGATCGGACCGGCCTTGAACTCAAAGGCGGAGTTCTTCACGTTGTAGATGGAGGTGCCCAACACATCCGAAGGCATGAGGTCGGGTGTGAATTGGATGCGGCTGAATTTTACGGAGATCACTTTCGACACCAGCTTTGCCGTTAGGGTCTTGGCCACGCCGGGAACGCCTTCAATGAGCACGTGGCCGTCGGCGAGAATGGCGGTGATGATGAGGTCCACCATTTGCTCCTGGCCCACCAGGACCCTGCCTACTTCTTCTCTTATCTTTTTGATGCTTTCGTTGAGGGCGCGCAGGTCGAGCCGGCTTTCAAATACATTTTCTTCCATGATGTGTTTTTTTCTTGAGCGTTGTGGCCGGGGTTTGCAACGGTTTAGCGATTGAATTTTTCCAGTCGTTCGTCAAACTCGATCAATATGTCGGCCAAAATAGTTTTGTTCTTTTGAATGTAGGCGATAATGTTCACCAGCGCGCGAACCTCCTCTTCCGGCTTCCCCGATTTTTGTGTCAGTGTGTGGACAAAATCTTCGTCGAACACAATGTGGGTCAGCCAATAGCGGGAGCGAAGCTGGTCTGCAAAATAGTGAATTCTTTTTTCGGCGATGTTCTTATGTTCGGCGCGCTGGTAGTAGAGGTTGCCGATCGTGTGCACAAAGTCCAGCGTGGTGTTGGTCAGGGGTTTGATGATGGGGATGATGCGTTGCTTGCGCTTCATCTCAAAGAGCATGAACACCAGCAAGGCCACGAGGGTGATGTAGTAGGCCCATCGCAGCGGTTCGGTGGTGAGGATGAAACGCAGCGGCGTGGAGATCTCCCGGCGGCCCAGGTGATAGTATTCGGTCCACCACAGCGGCGAGGAGGGCAAATAGGAGAGCGTGTTGGAAAGGAAGCGGTGGTTTTGCCCGTTCAGCAGGTAGATGTTGGTGAACGCCATGGGTGTGCTGTTCAAAATAAAACTGCCCTTGCCCCACTTCACACGGAGGGTGATCGGCTGGTTCAATTCGTTCCGGGCAATCACCGTGGTGCGCGTGGTGTCGAACCGGGTGAAGTAGTTGTGGATGTTGCCTGTCCGGAACATGTAGTGTTGCGTGGTGTCCATTGCGGGGCTGGCAAACTTCAGGTAGCTGCTGTCCTGGTTGAAGAGGTTGTTGTTGCCGGAAAACAAAAAATCGGATGTGCGCAGATCCAGCGTGTCGCCAAATTGACTATAAAAGTAGTGCGCTGAGATGAACACGGAGCCGCCTCCGTTCACATGATCCAGTAAAACATCGGTGTCTTCTTTGGAGCCTGAAAAATTGGAAGCAACGATCAATACGTTGGCGGATTTCGGCAGGGAATCCTTTAGCTCGTAGAGGGTTTTATAGGTGTGATGAACGCCTTGTGGAAACAGCGCGGGCAACACGGCGTTGAAGACATAGGCGCCATAGGGATTCCGGTCTTCCTGTGCAAAAGTAATCGTCCAGTCGTGCTGCTTCGGACTCAATAACTTCACCGCCAGGAAAAGTCCGAAGGCCGAGCAGATGTAGAGCAGGTATTTCCAATCTTTCTTCATAAACGGCCTCAGGCTAACTTGCTCCTCCAGGTGCTGAACGTTTTCTGTACGGTCGAAAACATGGTCGCATTGATATTGAAATTGCCGTACCAGGCATATTCGAAATAGTAGTTCAGCTCGTTAAAGCCGTCGTGGAGGTCTGCATTTTTTAATTCCGTAAGATAGTCGTGATTGGTCTTGCCTTGCTCCCAATGAACGAAGCCTTTGTCGGAAAGTATTTTCAACGCATACAGAAAAATGAGACGCACACCCGCGCGATGATCGTTCCGGGCAGCGGCCTCACGGATCAGTTTCTCAAAATCCATTTCATGAATGTTCTCGTCCAAAGCGCCGTAACGGATGGTGCTGGCGCCTTCGCCTGCATAGAAGATGCGGAAGGCATTGATTCGCAAGATGGTTAGAATGATCACGATGACAAGGCCAAAGCCTACCAGGAAAGTGATTACGCGGCCCCAGTTAGTGCCGACTGCGTTGCGAAACAACGCTGAGAGAAACTCTCCCAAATAGCCCATCAAGCGGTCCCACAAACTTTCTCCTACCGTGGTGGGTTCCTGGTATTGAAACGTGGGATCATTTTTTAATTCCTCTATCTGCTCGCCATTGAAACCCCGCGCGGTCACGGCAGTTGAATCCGGTGGAGCGTTGAAAACTTTGTGGTCGTCGTCATCGTCCTCTTCTTCGGAAAAAAGATTTTCGTCGTCGCCGTCATCACTCGCGTGAATGGAGTCTGTTTTCACCCCCACGGAATCTTCCTGGGCATAAGCAAGGGATGTAAACGATAAAAAGAGAATGACAAGGCCCGCGATCCGTTTCACGTTCTTCCGCAATTGTTAAGACTTTTTAGTATTGTTCTTCGTGTGTGGAGGCCGGTCCCTCGGTGCCCAGATTGTCGATGTGTTTCATCAGACCCGGGGCCTCTTTGCGTTCGACCAGATTAAAATACTGGAATGCGATGCCCAGGTTCGGCAGCGCACCCAACAGCACCTGCACCAAATAGGACAGTGAAAAGAAGGCTACGGACAGGATGTTCATACTGGACGACGGTCCCTCAAACGACTCTGTCGACGTATTGTGCAAGGTATTCACCACCGTCAGCGCATAGTAAGGGATGGAGACTACATAGGAAATGACGGTCCCGATGATGATCAGCACGAAAAGAAGACCGAACGTGCTCCACCACTTGCCCCGCACCAGCATAAAGGAACGGCCGATCGCTTCGAAAAATCCCTTGTTCTCATAGGTGCGGATAATGAATGTGAGCGAAACAGCAAATAGCGCGTAGACGAAAAAAAAGAATATGGCGAAGCCGGCCAGCACGACCAGGGCCGTCGAGATCTTGGCCAGCACGATCACGAAGATGACAATGACGAGGTAGACGGCCATCAGCAACAGGAAAAAGAAAAACACCGTACCGCAATACATCCAGAACGTACTGCGAACGCGCTCCCAAACGTCGCTGAACTCAATTTTATTGGTCTTCTTTTCGTCGTAAAGGACAATGTAATTGTTGATGGTGGACAGGGCCATCACCGAACTCACGACGGAGAGGACGATCATCAACAAGATCTGAAGCCAGAAGGTGGGTGTTGTAAAGGATTTCGTCATCATGTCCGACGCGCCGAAGCGCGCCATGCTGCTGGTGAGGGCTTGCAGATCCGTCATGAATGTGCCCACCATCAGGCCGGTAGCGATAACAGGCGGTCCCGCGATGAACAGGAGGCTCTTGCCGAGACCCTTGAAATTTTGACGAATGAACTCGAAGGTAACATTCATCTTGTTGCTGAAGTCGCGCGTACGATGAAATTCGATCACTTTAAAATTTTCCATGGCGTTTGAGGCGTAGGGGGTAGATGACAAAATAGTAAACCATGAGCAGCGCCGAAAGCGATATGATCAAAGTTTTCAGGCTCCAATGCATAAAGGCATAGCGGGTGACAAAAGACTCGATGAATCCGGCCAGGATAAAGAAGGGAACCAATCCCATCACGATCTTCAGCCCTTTCAGGCCACCCTGTTTGAACGAATCCAATCGCGAATAGGTGCCGGGAAACAACAAGCTGTTTCCCATCACGAAACCAGCCGCCCCGGCAATCACGATCGATGTCAATTCGATGGTGCCGTGCAGCATGATCACCGGAAGGGCTTGTCCCAATTGTTGCTCCACATAAAAGAACATGATGAATGCGCCGACCATCAAGCCATTGTAGAACAGGTTGAATCCCGTTCCCAGCGAGGCTAAGATCCCGAACACGAATACGCGAAAGGAAACGTAGATGTTGTTGATGGTGATCATAAAGAACATCATGAGCGGCCCACTGTCACCATACACGGCCGTGGGGTTGCCATTCTTGATGTTCTCCAGCGTCATGTTCACATAGCCGTCGCCCAGGATCAGCCGCACAAACGTGTCGTCATAGCGGGCAGAGACGGTGCCGATGACACCGGCCACGATAAAGATGATGAACGAGTACAGCAACGGTTTTTGCGTGCTGTACATCACCTCGGGCAATTCGTATTTCCAGAAGGTGACAAAACGATTGCGTTCTTCTTTTTTGTTTTTATAGATCTCCAGGTGAACCTTGCTGGCGAGCGCATTCAGATAGTGCGTGGTGCGGCTGTCGGGATATTGCGTGCGGGCAAACGAGAGATCGTCGGTCACCTGGATAAACAGTTCGGCCAGCCGGTCGGGCGGCGCCTGCTGCTGATTTTTGACAACATGTTCAAACTCCTCCCAGCGCGATTTGTTCTGTTTTATAAAAGCCGCCTCCTTCATTGTTCCACCTCTTGGATAACTTGTTTCATGGTCCCCTCGCAGGCGGACCTATTTTAAATTTTGCCTATTCCTTATTTCACCGAGGCCGAGGCCTGTGACGCAGCAATCACTTCGTTCCATACCCGGAAAACATTTTTAGAGCAGATCTTTTCAATGTCTTCGGGCGTATAGCCGCGTTTCAATAACACATAGAATAAATTCGGATACTCCGACACATCTTTCAGACCTAGCGGCAGGCTGTCGCCCACGCCATCGAAGTCAGAGCCGATGCCCACATGGTCGATGCCGATGAGCTTCACGATGTGGTCGATGTGGTCGGCCACGCGTTCCACATCCGAATACAGCGCCACATGATTTTTCGAGTACTGGTCGATGATGGTTTGTGCGGCCGAGTCGCGGGAATTCAGGCCTTGCGCCTTCAATTTTTTCTCCACCGTATCCAACACGGCGATGTTCGTGCGCGCTAATGAATCCAGGAAGGAGGCGCCGAAATTGATCTGGATCACGCCGCCGTTTTTGCCCAATGCCTTGATCATGTCATCCGACATGTTGCGCTGAAACCCCGGCGTAAAGAACCTGCACGACGAATGCGATGCAATGAGCGGTGCCTTGGCGATGCGGATCACATCAAAGAAAGTGCTGTCGGTAACGTGTGAAATGTCTACCATGATGCCCGTGCGCTGCATTTCGGCCACCACCTTTTCGCCAAAGGGGCTCAGTCCATTCCACAAGGCCGTGCTATCATAGGAAGAGTCGCAAATCTGGTTGTTCTTCGCGTGGGTCAGTGTGATGTAGCGGATCCCGCGGTCGTAGAAATACTTTACATTTTCGAGTTTATCTCCGATCGGCGCGCCATTCTCCATGCCCATGGGCAGGGAAATTTTGCCTGCCTTGGTGTTGACTTCAATGTCTTGTGGCGTCTTGGCCAGGGCATATTTGTCGGGAAGGGAAGTGGCAATGCCTTCGATCAGCGCGATCAGCGAATCGGCCAGGCTCTTTCCATTGTCGGCTTGCTTTTGATAGCGCGACGGGATATAGATGGACATGAAGGGCGCGTCGAGACCGCCTTTGCGGGCCCGCTCAAAGTCGAAATCGCCTTTCTCATCGTTTACAGGGATGCCCAGGTTCTGCGGTGCCAGCTGGAAATGAATCTCCTGGAGCCGCTCGGGGAAGTCTACGTGGGTATCGACAAGAATAAATTTTTGGGCCAGCTCCCGGGCCTGGTTGCGGAGCGCCTCATCGGAAGCGGTCTCCGTCTTCTTTTCCTGGCAGGCAATAAGGGCAATCGCGGTTATTCCCAGCAGGACAGAAGTAAATTTCATGGTTAATGCTTTAATTTGAAATTTGCACAAAAATAGAAGGCGATGCAAACCATTCGAGTACGCACCACACAAAATGTTTTTATCGATTATCCATTGGCCAGCATTGGCGACCGCATCGTGGCCTACCTGATCGACCGGCTCATCCTTTTTCTCTACATCCTGTTGGTCATATCGCTCATGGTGGGTATGAAAGCATTCGAAAATGAAACCCTCCTGATCACCCTGGGCCTGATCTTCATCGTATTCCCGATGATGTTCTACGGCCTGCTTTTCGAGATCTTCATGAACGGCCAAACCCCGGGCAAGCACGCCATGAAAATACAGGTGATCCGCCTTGACGGCACCCCGGCCTCCGTAGGCGGCTACCTTTTCCGGTGGCTGTTCAGCATCGTGGATTTTGGGATTTTCGGTGGGGTGGTGGCCGTGGTGATCATCGCCGTCGGCGGGAAAGGCCAACGCCTCGGCGACATCGTTGCCGGGACAACCGTGGTAAAACTGGCGCAACAAAAGGAGATCAATTCCAGCGACATTTTTATCGTGCCCGAATCAACCTATGTTCCAACATTTGAACAGGTGGTTCAGCTGAGCACGCGCGACATCGAGGTGATCCAGCGCGCCCTCGACGCCAACCGCGACCATGGAACGTATCAACCCATCGAGATCATCACCGAAAAGATCAAGAGCATGCTGGGCATACACTCCGACCTGCCGCCGTCCGAATTTCTCTATACCATCGTGAAAGACTACAACAGCCTAACGGCTGGAAGGTGAAATGGACAATCTCCCGGAGTATACACGCGCCTACCTGGCCCTGCGCAACGGGCAGGACAAGCCCGAAGTGTGGGTAGCCTACAACGGACTTATCTATGATGTTACGCGCTCGCGTCTGTGGATGCGAGGGAAACACTATGAACACTGGGCCGGTCAGGACCTCACCGACGAACTGAAGGACGCCCCACACACCGAAAATGTGTTCGACCGCTTTACGATCATCGGTAAGTTGAAACACTGATCGAAAAAATCTGTTCGCACACGAACACATTGTCCACTTCTGTTTTTTCTGTTAAATACAAATTTTAGCTTTGCGTTGATTTTACGATAACGATGTAGTCTAACTCAGTCCCACGAAATACACTTACCTTTAGCAAATGATTCTTATAGCAGATAGCGGAGGCTCCAAGACCGACTGGAGGCTCCTGGAAGCCGATGGCACCATCGATCAGGCCGGCACGCCGGGCTTCAACCCCTATTATCAACCCATCGAAGACTTGAAGAAAAACGTGCATGAGGTGTTGCTGCCCCGCATCAAACATCCCGTGACGAAAATATTTTTCTATGGCGCCGGCGTGTCGTCTATGAAAAATCAGCTCACCATCAAGAGTGCTTTCCTGGAATTTTTCCCCGAGGCCCACATCGAGATCGGTTGGGATTTGTTGGCCGCGGCGCGCGCCTTGTGCGGCCACGAGCCCGGCATCGCCTGCATCATGGGCACCGGCTCCAACTCCTGTTTGTATGACGGCCAGAACATTGTGGGCAACGTCGCTAACTTGGGATGGATACTTGCCGATGAAGGCTCCGGCGCCAATATCGGCCGGAAGTTTTTGGTAGACTACCTGCGCGAAATGATGCCCGAAGGATTGCGCAAACAATTTCACGAGCGCTTCCCCCTCACCCGCGAAGAGTTTTTGGAGAAAGTCTACCAGCAAGAGCGCCCCAGCGCTTTCCTGGCAAGCTTCGCCAAATTTATTTTCCAACACCTCAAAGAACCCTATTGCTACGAGCTCGTCTATAACAGCTTCTCGGAGTTCTATGAGAACAACGTGATGAAGTACGAGAACTATCAAAAACTGAAGGTGCACTTCACCGGCTCCATTTCGTTCTACTTCAGCGACATTCTCCGCCAGGTGGCCAACGACAAAGGCATCACCGTGAAGAATATCCTGGAAGGCCCCATTGCAGGCCTCACCCTGTTCCACAAGAAAGACCTGAACTAGGCCATGGCTACCACCGAGGGCGCATCGCACTACGACCACCTCGAGCACATGAGCGTGCACGACCTGCTGGCCAACATCAACCGCGAAGACAAGAGCGTGCCCCAGGCCATCGAAAAGGCGATCCCCCAGATCGAAGCCCTGGTCAATGTCATTGTCGACCGCATGCAGCACGGCGGCCGGCTGTTCTATATTGGCGCCGGCACCAGTGGCCGGCTTGGGGTGGTCGATGCTTCGGAAATACCGCCTACGTATGGAGTGCCCCACGGCCGCGTGATCGGCATCATCGCCGGTGGCGACGGTGCCATACGCAAAGCCGTAGAAAAAGCCGAAGACAATCCCACGCAGGCGTGGAAAGACCTGGAAGAATATTCCATCAATCAGCAAGACGTACTCATCGGCATCGCCGCCTCCGGCCGCACGCCCTATGTGATCGGCGGTCTGAAAGACGCCCGGGCCAACGGGGTGGCCACCGGCTGCATTGTATGTAATAGCAACTCCGCCGTGGCTGCGCAGGCCG
The DNA here is from genome assembly GCF_003589925.1 of Chryseolinea soli. Classification (NCBI taxonomy): domain Bacteria; kingdom Pseudomonadati; phylum Bacteroidota; class Cytophagia; order Cytophagales; family Fulvivirgaceae; genus Chryseolinea; species Chryseolinea soli. The sequence goes on from NZ_CP032382.1 coordinate 2,319,478, forward strand.
ACTTCCCCGTGGAGGTGATCACCGGCCCTGAATTTGTTACCGGCAGCACCCGCATGAAGGCCGGCACCGCCCAAAAGCTCACGCTCAACATGGTGTCTACCACGGTCATGATCAAACTGGGCCACGTCCGGGGCAACAAAATGGTGGACATGCAACTGACCAACGAAAAGCTCGTGGATCGCGGCGTGAAAATGGTGATGGACGAACTGAAAATTCCCTATGCCGAGGCCGAACAATTGTTGCATCAACACGGTTCTGTGAGGAAGGCTGTAGACAGCCGTCGCCATGCATGACATCGAACCTTACTACAACTGGCTGAAATACTACGACCCCGCCGACGACGAGCGCTCGCCCTTCCACGGCAAGCAATATAACCACGACGTCTACTCCGAAACCATCTATGGCTACTACATCGACCCCGCCTGGGATTCCATCGGGTCGGAGACGCTCTATGTAAAAATTCTCTACGCCGACTACCTCCAGGGATTTGCCGTGATCGAATTCATCGGCGAATGGAACGACACCCTTCACAACGACATCATGACGCTCAAGCGAAACCTGCTCGAAGTCATGATCAACGAAGGCATCAACAAATTCATCCTCATCGGCGAAAACATCTTCAACTTCCACGGCTCCGACGACAGCTATTACGAAGAATGGTTCGAGGAAGTAGGCGACGGCTGGATCGCTGCCGTTTCGTTTCCTGACTTCATCTTGGAAGAATTCAAGAAATACCACCTCGATAGCTACATCAACATGGGGGGCACCCTGCAGATCCCGCAGTGGCGCACGTTGCAACCGTTGAATTTTTTTGATTTGGTGAACAGCCTTGTTCAGAGAAGGCTCAACTGAACGTTGGTGACCAGCGCATCTACCGGCACCAGGTAATCGCGTTTAGACTTCAATTCCTTACAAAGGACACGGGTGCGGCGAAGCTTGCCCTTGATAAAAAACTTACCCTGCAATTGGAAAATGCTGCCTTCCGGGATGTCGGAAAGCACGGCCATGGATTGGGCATTTTTATCAAATTTACGGAAGGCGGCCGTCAGGTCGGTGTCGGCAAAGGAACTGGCCTTGGGATTGATCATGTGACGGCGCAGTTCATGTAAGATTTCCTCAGGAAAAACACTTTCCCAGAGTAAAGGAACCGTCAAATCGGTGAAAGTGGTCTTCCATTTCTCACCGTGAGGGTCAACCCTAGCCCCATGGGCGAGGTACACCCGGAGGTGGGCTACTTCGTGCACATAGGTCAACAGGAAGAGGTAGGGATTGAGATCGTTGTTCAGCGTGATGCGGGGGTGGGCCTTGGTGTGCTTGCTGGTGAAGTCGCCCACTTTTGTCTGACGGCTCCTGGTGATCTTGAGTTCGAACGGGCTTTGCTTCCACAAGTTGAAACAGTATTCTACCGCAGAGGGTGGAACATGCGTTTGCAGGATAGCGAAAACCTTGTCGGCCGTCATAGAGGCTGTAAAATAAAAAAGGCTTTAGAAACCTAAAGCCTTTTCGTCTCAATCTTAAGGATTGATTACTGAACTTTCGTAGTGTCAGTTTTGGTAGTGTCAGCAGCAGCAGAATCAACAGCTGCGGGAGCAGCAGCTTCAACAGCAGCAGAATCTACGTCGGTAGTAGCAGTTTCAGCTTTCTTGCCACAAGCAGCGAAAGCCAAAGCGAAGCCACATACGGCTACAAATGCGATCAATTTTTTCATAGTTTACAGGTTTTAAAAAATTCACCGCAAATATAACAGTTATCGCCCACACGGGGCCCAGGGGGTAATAAAATTTATTTTTTTCTAAAGATTAACCGTATGGGTACACCCTCAAAATCGAACTGAGCACGCATCTTATTTTCGAGGAAACGCTCATACGAAGGCTGAATGTACTGGGGCAGGTTACAGAAGAAAACAAACGATGGAAACCGGGCGTTTACCTGGGTTATGTATTTTATGTTGATATGCTTCCCCTTAATGGAGGGGGGTGGCTGACGCTCGATTTCGGGCAAAATGGCATCATTTAGCTTCGAAGTGGGTATTTTTTTGGTCTTATTTTCAAAAACTTGTACCGTTTTCTCGATCACCTGGAAAATGCGCTGTTTGGTCAAAACCGACGCAAAAATGATGGGAAGGTAGTCGATGGGGGCAATCCGCTCTTCAATCTCCTTCTTGAACTTATCCGATGTCTTCGAGTCTTTCTCGATCAGGTCCCACTTGTTCACCATGATCACCATGCCCTTGCCCTGCCGTTCGGCGAGGCTGATCAGGTTCACATCCTGTGCTTCCAATCCTCGCTCAGCATCGATCACAATGATCACCACATCGCTGTCTTCCAACGCCCGCAGTGAACGCAGCACCGAATAGAATTCAATATCCTCCTTCACTTTCCCTTTCTTCCGAACCCCGGCAGTGTCGATCAGGATAAAGTTTTTGCCATACATCTTATAGTATGAGTGAATAGCATCGCGTGTAGTGCCCGCTTCATCGGTAACAATGCTGCGCTCCGTGCCCAACAAGGCATTGAGGAACGAAGACTTGCCCACGTTGGGCCGCCCCACGATGGTGATCTTGGGAATGCCTTCGTCGGGATCTTCCACGCCTTCGGAGACGAACGTTTTCACCACTTCGTCCAGCAGTTCGCCCGTACCGCTACCGTTCTCCGAGGAGATGGGGTAGATCTCGCCAAGGCTCAGCTCATAGAACTCGGCAGCCAACATGGATTTGTCGGGCGTGTCGGTCTTGTTGGCCGCCACGAACACGGGCTTCTTGGAGGCGCGCAGGATGTTGGCAAACTCCTTGTCGAACCCCGTGATGCCATCCCGAACGTCGACCATGAAGATGATGGCCGTGGCCTCATCGATGGCCAGCTTCACTTGCTTGCGGATCTGTGACTCGAACTTATCTTCCGAGCCGGTGACGTACCCGCCCGTATCGATCACGGTAAAGAACTTGCCGATCCACTCGGCATACCCGTAGTGACGATCGCGCGTAACGCCCGCCATGTTGTCCATGATGGCCTGGCGCTTTTCCACCAACCGGTTGAAGAGTGTGGACTTGCCCACGTTAGGCCTACCTACTATTGCTACAATGTTTGACATCTTACTAAATTATGATCACTCCAGGTATCCGAACTGTTTCAGCTTAAAAGCCTGCTTGCGCCAGTTGTCGGCCACCTTCACGTGTGTTTCCAGAAATATTTTTTTGCGAAAGAACTGCTCCATGGCCAACCGCGCCTCGATGCCCACCTTTTTGATCAGGCTCGCACCCTTGCCGATCAGGATGCCCTTCTGCGACATGCGCTCCACATAAATGACGGCGCTGATGCGAATGATGTCGGGCTCTTCTTTAAAAGACATGATCGACACCTCGGTGCTATAGGGAATCTCCTGCTCGTAGTTGAGGAAGATCTTCTCGCGAATAATTTCCGAAGCAAAGAACCGCTCGCTGCGGTCGGTATACTCATCCTGCGGAAAGAAGGCTGGGTGCTCCGGCATGAACGACAGCAACTTGGGCAGCAACTGGTCCACATTCTCACCCGTCATGGCCGACACCGGCAACACTTCCCGGACGTTGGGCAAGGTCTGTTTCCAATAGGCGCTCTTATCCAGCACCTGTGACCCTTTGGCCCTGTCAATCTTATTCATGACCAACAGGATAGGCGTCGTGATCTTGAGAAAGCGCTCGAACAACTCCGGTTCAAACTTGTCTTCCAGCGAAACCACCAATAATATCACGTCGGCGTCTTCCAGCGAAACTTTCACATAGCTCATCATCGCTTCGTGCAAAGAATATTTGGGCTCCAGTATCCCGGGCGTATCCGAATACACCACCTGGTAGCCGTCGCCATTGAGAATGCCCATGATGCGATGGCGAGTGGTTTGTGCCTTCGCCGTGATAATCGACAGGTTTTCGCCCATCAGCTTATTCATAAGCGATGATTTACCCACATTGGGTTTCCCCACGATGCTCACAAAACCCGACTTAAAACCTGTTTCCGCCATAATGATTTGCAAAGGTAACTTGTTTTTTAAATGTGCGCGACCTACTTTTGCGAACCCTTTAAATAACCGCGTGCGGAAACTTTAAATCGGGTAAAAAAGTTGAGATAAATACCTGGAAGTCGGTCGGACTTCGGAAAAGACATATCGCGGGTGGAGCAGTTGGTAGCTCGTTGGGCTCATATCCGCTAAAGCGGACACAGGTTCGAGAGTTTAGAGAAGAGACAAAGTTCGAAAGAACAAAAGACATATCGCGGGGTGGAGCAGTTGGTAGCTCGTTGGGCTCATAACCCAAAGGTCACAGGTTCGAGTCCTGTCCCCGCTACTAGAAAGTAAAGGCGATCATTTTGATCGCCTTTTTCTTTTATAATGAATTTGGTTTGGATAGCTCGTTGGGCTCATATCCGCCTAGGCGGACACAGGTTCGAGTCCTGTCCCCGCTACTAGAAAGTAAAGGCGATCATTTTGATCGCCTTTTTCTTTTATAATGAATTTGGTTTGGATAGCTCGTTGGGCTCATATCCGCCTAGGCGGACACAGGTTCGACTCCTGTCCCCGCTACTTAGAGTAAAGGCGATCAATGATCGCCTTTTTCTTTTTATAGCGAATTTGGTTTACATACGGTTGTGGCTCGTTGGGCTCATATCCGCCTAGGCGGACACAGGTTTGAGTCCTGTCCCCGCTACTATAGGTTAAGATGCCCTTCTCTTTTCCATGTTTTAATTGGATCGCAGATTTATTAAGTTGTAGAGCCTCACATTGTCCGAAAGGCCCTGCCCTCTCCATTCACCGTTGTCATTTAACGATCCGTCATATGTCATTTTATGTTTATGTCCTCCATTCAGTCAGATTGAACAAGATTTATATTGGATTTACTTCCGATCTGGAAGCCAGACTAAAGTCGCACAATGAATTGGCCACCAAGGGCTGGACGATAAAGTTTCGGCCGTGGATTCTTGTTCATTGCGAAATCTTTGCTTTGAAGGCGGATGCTATGAAGCGTGAGCGAGAATTAAAGACCGGGAAGGGCAGACTCTTCATTAGGAAGGGAATTTTACAACCGGTGACTAAATGAATCAGCTCGATGGGCTCATATCCGCTTAGGCGGACACAAGTTGGAGTCCTGATCCTCCCTTACAATATGTCTCTATTGGTTCTTCTGGCAGTTTTTGTTGTCTGAAATTTTTGAGCTGTAAACGGAGCTGAACTGAAGACAGGTCAAGCAATAATTACGTCTTCGTTTCTTTTTTGGGGTGGCCGATTACGCCAGTATTTAATTGACCATTGTGGAGAATAATCACACACAAGTGGACTGACCATTTTGGCATTCACGGCTTCCGCTCCTTAATATACTTCACCACACTACCCACAGGCGCCACCCAAACACCATTAGCAGGATCTTGCGCATATTCCATAAGCTTCCTAAGGGTTTCCAAGCGCGTGGTCTGTTCTCCCGAATCATTCATCTCATGCCCTGCGAACACAATCCATTGGTGATTTTTTCGAGCGCTTTCAATGAGCGGCAAAATCGACTCAAAGGTCTTTCCGTCGAGCTCCATGCCGGTGATTTGTGCCATGTCGCAAAACGTGGGATCATTTGGTCCCTCATCGCGCCACCCACGTCCCGAGATGAATAACTCGGCTACGACGGGCACGTAACTCTTTGTATTCAATCCACGACCAACAAATTTCTGTCCACAGGGATAAGCAAAGACCAGGGGCTTCACACCTAACATCGATTCGATTTGTTTATTTGACTCGGTCAGCTCTTTTCGAATGTCCGCCACGGAAAATTCTTCCAATGCTTTCTGACGCGCCCAGGGAAAATTTCCTGAGCACGGATGATTTAAAGAGTGATTCCCGATTTCATGCCCGCTGGCCACAGCCTTTTTCCATCCCGTCAGTTGCTCCTTCACCGGCCCGGGCAAAACATAGAACGTTGCTTTCACCCCGTATTCATCGAGCAGTGCAGTTCCTTTTTCCACCTGGCTTGCACGTGCGTCGTCGAAGGTTAGACTGATGGCTACTTCCTTCCCGGAAGGCCATGAGAAAGAAGCCGGTTGCTGGGCATGCAGCGCAGAACACAAGGTGGTCATAGATAGGACGAACAGATAAAAAGATATGCGCTTCATGTTTCAGATGATTTGATGATTGGGTCATTTAATTTAGTTTAAATGAATGAATTATTAATTCTGTTTTTAAAAAAGCCAACTCATTTGCCATCTGTTCAGCGGTTTGTTTTTGGATAACCACGGAATGGGATCAGCGGTCACCATTCTTAATGCCTGAAAACGTATGTGGCCTCGGTAGTGCAATGCGTCCTGTGCGCGCTATCATTACCGCAGGCTTAAGCAGATAACATAATCATAAGATAACGGGCGAAACGAATCCACTACATTTGGAAAGATTATATATAGTAAACATTGTATATACAGAGTAAACATTATAAAATAAAAACATCAATCACAGCATGGAATCAAGAAGAGACTTTTTGAAGAAGGCGGCGCTGCTCTCGGGTATGGGAGGCGTGTACAGTAGTATCCCCGCATCCGTGGCGCGCGCATTTGCCATCGACCCCGCCGTGGGCACAACCTATCTGGACGCCGAACACGTTGTCATTCTGATGCAGGAGAACCGATCGTTTGATCATTGCTATGGCTCCCTCAGCGGAGTGCGGGGATTTAATGATCCCCGCTTTGTGACGCTTCCCGACAAAAAGCCGGTCTGGATGCAGACCAATGAAAAAAATGAAACCTATGTTCCGTTCCGTCTCAACATCAAAGAGACGAAGGCCACGTGGATGGGTTCGCTGCCGCACGGCTGGACCGATCAAGTTGACGTGCGCAATGGTGGAGCCTGCGACCAATGGCTGAAAGCGAAAAAGTCAGGTCACCCGGAATATCGACAGATGCCGCTCACACTTGGGTTCTATAGCCGTGAAGACATTCCTTTTTATTATTCACTGGCGGATGCCTTCACGGTTTGCGATCAGAATTTCTGTTCGTCGCTGACCGGCACCACGCCAAACCGGCTTCACCTGTGGACGGGCAAAGTCCACGAAGATGCAATGAAGCCTGCCCGCATCCGGAACGAGGAAACCGACTACGACGCCGAAGCCCAGTGGAAAACTTTTCCCGAACGGTTGGAGGAAAACGGCGTCTCCTGGAAGATCTATCAGAATGAGCTGAGCGTTGGGGTGGGTTTTGAGGGTGACGAGGATGACTGGCTGTCTAATTTTACGGACAATCCTATTGAATGGTTCTCGCAGTTCCATGTCAAATTTCACCCCGCGTATATCAAATACCTCCCGAAAAAGATAGAGTGGCTGAAGTCTGAAATTGCAAAAGGAAAAGCGAAGCTGGCGACCCTTACCGCAGGAACTGATGATCATACAAAATTGAAGCGAAGTCTCGAGCGGGGTGAAGAAGAACTTGAGATCTCACGCCAGGATGTGACCGTCTATACGATGGATAACTGGAACAAGCTGTCACAGCACGAGAAGGATATCCACCACAAGGCTTTCACCACCAATATCAACGATCCTGATTATCATACGTTGGAAACCGTCACCTACAACGACAACGGCACAACGCGCGAAATGAAAGTTCCCAAGGGCGATGTGCTTTTTCAATTCCGCAAGGACGTGAACGAAGGCAAGCTCCCCGCCGTGTCGTGGCTGGTGGCGCCTTCTAATTTTTCGGATCACCCGGGGTCGCCCTGGTACGGTGCCTGGTATTTGTCCGAATCGATCGACATTCTTACGAAGAATCCGGAGGTGTGGAAAAAGACCATCTTCATTCTTTGCTACGATGAGAACGACGGCTACTTCGATCACGTACCACCTTTTGTTCCGCCGGTGCCGGGCCAACCCTCGACCGGTAAAGTATCCGCATCGATCGACACGGCGATGGAGCATTTGTCGCTCGACATGGATCTGAAACGCAAGCCCGCCAACCAGGCGCGCGGAAGTGCTGTCGGTCTCGGGTACCGCGTTCCATTGGTTATTGCTTCCCCTTGGAGTCGGGGTGGTGCCGTGAATTCGCAGGTATGCGATCATACTTCCATCCTCATGTTTCTTGAAAAGTTTCTCACAAAAAAAACAGGTAAGCGGATCGAAGAATCAAACATCAGCTCCTGGCGCCGCGCCGTGTGTGGCGATCTTACTTCCGTCTTTGCTCCTTACAACGGCGAGCCTGTTGCGCTGCCTGATTTTGTGGAGAAGAAGCCGTTCTATGAATCCATTCACAAGGCGCAGTTCAAAGATGTTCCAGTGATGCCGCCGCCGGTGACGACGAATGAGATTGAACGGGCCCTGGCGTCCGGTACATTTCCCGCGGCGATGCCGGTGCAGGAGAGCGGTATGCGAAAATCGAATGCACTTCCCTATGAACTTTATGTGACGGGCGGGGTGAGTGCAGACCAAAAATCTTTTCGGTTTGTATTTAACGCGGGTAAGGGTGTGTTTGGGGAAAGATCTTCCGGGGCGCCGTTCATCGTGTATGCTTTTGCTAACGAGTGGGCCACACGGTCGTATGCCGTCGCGCCCGGCGAATCGGTTACGGACGAATGGTCTCTCGATGCTTTCCCCAATGGACGCTATCATTTCCGCGTAGATGGCCCGAATGGATTTATGCGCGAGTTCAGCGGCAGCCTGGGAGCCGGCGATCAGGTAACGGTGGAGGCCCCCTATGAAAAAGGAACTGGAAAAAATCTCACCGGCAATTTGCTGCTCACCGTAAACAACCGACAGGCAAAATCCGTGACGGTCGAGGTCGTTGACGAGGCTTACGGTCAGAAGAGCCTGAAGAAGGAGATTGCCAAGAATGCTGCCTATACATTCAAAGGTGATCTGACCAAGAGCTTTGGCTGGTACGACACGTCGGTCCGCATCACAGCAACTGATTTCGAAGTGCGCCTGGCAGGACGAGTGGAGACCGGCAAAGAAAGCAAGTCCGATCCAGCGATGAATAAGCAAGGAGCGTGACACGGGTCATAATTTTCTCTCGATAAGGTGAGCTGACAAGCGACATGCGTTTGACTCTGTAAATGAGATGCTTGAAGTATTTCAGTTTTCAAAACGGACAAAAAAGTGAGCCGCAACCAGGTATTCATTTTTAAAATCTATTTGATACTTGAAATGTGTAGGTATCTTTAAGCGACCAAAAGTATATGCCGGACATAAGTCCGGTATATATCGTTGGCGTTAAGTACAGATAGTTGAGATGAAAAGAATAATATTGTTAGGACTCGCCCTGTCGGGCGTAGTTTGTTCCTTCGGACAAAAGAACTTCGGGATTAAGATCTATCAAAATACGGACTTTTTTGAAACCCAATACTATAATAGTGGGCTCAATAGGAGGACGAAAGTTGACAATGTCAATTTCAGCAGATTCAGCCTGGCGTTGGATATGGAAACGAAAAAGGGCTACACGCATGAAATTGAATTGATGATTCCAGAACTGTCGAAATCGCTCGACAACATTCAATTTCCAATGAATTACAAATTCCGGGAAGCGGAATGGCTTGATGGTGAAGCTACTTCATATTCACTGCGCTACGAATTAAGTAAGACATTGACAAACAAAGTCAAGCGATTTGGTTTTAACCTGGGATTGGGTATAAATCCTTACTATGTGCACGTTGAGTATATTCCCAACATTGAAAATGCTTATCATCTGTCGAATAAATTGTATGGTTTCGCGGTGAATGCAATCCCAAGAGTAACGTACAAGCTCAGTCCACGCTTCCGTTTGGATTTGAATGTGCCCTTGAAGATTTATGATCTGAGGGGCGAGAAAACCCGAATAAAGAATCCCAATATCCCCTTGCGACAACAAGAGACCACCGAGCACAGCAATATCTTCTTTGAGAGCGCCTATACGATCAGGCTGGGGATAATGTACAAGTTGAATAAGTGACCCTGGCCCTACGGCGACTTGCGCCACTTGAGTAGCATACCGTTTTTGAAATGACCGAACGCTGCGCGTGGACCGATCTGATCATCTGCGTGCAAGGAATTTCCGTCTTTAAAAATTTGCGAACGGCTGACCGAACGTCTCTCTGCAAACGAAATCATAACAAAGAATTAAAATGGACGGCAGGAAAGTTCTTCTGGCGGAGACGTAGGGCAGCTGAAAAACAACTAAATTTCCCTAAACCCACAAAATCTATGGAAACCCTCACACAGCCCCTCACGGCCACCTTCGATGTAAGCAACGGACAGAAAGTATTCTATCGCCATTGGAAATCTGCCGGCAGCCCCAAAGCTGTCGTGGTCATTGTACACGGATTCAATTCACACAGTGGATACTACCAATGGACGGCCGACCAATTGGTCGACAGCGGCTATGAAACGTATGCGCTGGATTTGCGTGGGCGGGGCAACTCGGATGGAGAGCGTTTTTACATTGCCGACATGAACGAATTTGTGGACGATGTAGATCAACTGGTTTCGGTCGTCAAAGCGGCGCAGCCGGACTTGCCCGTTTTCGTATTGGGACACAGCGCCGGTGGCGTACTCTCTTGCCTTTATATGTTGGCGCACCAGGACCGTGTCAACGGATTCATTTGTGAAAGTTTTGCCTACCAGGTGCCGGCGCCCGATTTTGCTATTGCGGTATTGAAAGGCCTGAGTCATCTGGCACCACATGCCCATGTGCTGAAATTAAAGAACGAAGACTTCTCGCGCGATGCAGCCGTAGTAGAAGCCATGAACAACGATCCGTTGATTGCACACGAAGTGCAACCCACACGAACGGTACAACAGTTGGCGGTGGCGGATGAACGTCTGAAAAAAGAATTTTCCACCATTCAGATTCCGTTATTTATTATTCATGGTTCCGAAGACAAAGCCACCAGACCCAGTGGAAGCGAGTTCTTCTACAAGCAAGCGAGCTCGACGGATAAAACATTAAAAATTTACGAAGGACATTATCACGACATGCTGAATGACCTGGATAAAGAGGTGGTGATGGGCGACATCTTGGATTGGCTGAATCAAAGGGCCTGACTCGTCATCTGTGCGATATCTGAAAACAAGGGGCTTAACGGCTCCTTTTTTTTCAGCAGGAATGTATGAGAGGCAAATCACCCTATGGCTAAAATCTATGGCGAGCTATCCATCCCTTATTTTTCGGCATGTTTGAGATGGATGAAGTCCACGGGCCTATAAAAATGTCCCAAAACGGACAGCCTGTTGATCAAAATAATATTTAATTTAGTCCCGTTTAACGCTTCCCCTATGCTAAGGAATTTTCTCGCCGTGGCCTTTCGTAATTTCATGCGGCAGCGGCTCTATTCTCTGATCAATGTTCTCGGGCTTGCCGCCGGATTGGTGTGTACGTTGTTTATCTACCTGTGGGTCCGTGATGAATGGAGTAAAGACAAGTTTCATCGCGATGGCGAAAAGATCTTTCAGGTGCTTGCCAACCTGGAGTTTAACAAGGGTGAGATCTTAACCTGGGTTGCCACACCCGGGCCGCTGGCGGAGAACATCAAGCAGAATATACCGGAGGTGCAGACGGTTGTCCGCACCATGGGCACCGGCTCGGTGCTGTTCCAGTACGGCGACAAGAGCTTTATGGAAACGGGCTACTATGCTGACGCGAATTTCTTCAACCTGTTCAGCTTTGCCATAAAGCAAGGGAGGCCCAATACCGACTCCTCGGATATTTCCACGATCTCCATCTCGCAAAAGCTGGCAACGAAACTGTTTGGCCAGGACAGTCCTCTGGGCAAGACCGTGAGTGTGAACCACAAACTTGACCTGGTGATCGGCGCCGTGTTCGAAGACGCGGGAACAAAATCGTCGCTTCAATTTGACTGCATCCTGCCCTTTGAAATTTACAAGAAGGACCGGGGTGAAGGTTTTAACTGGGGCGACTTTGATCACCCTACCTACGTGAAGCTCCATGATCCTTCCCAGGCGGACGATGCTTTGGCGAAGATCAATGCGAGTGCGAAAAAAGCAAGTGAAGAAGCGGGCGTGTCGTATTATATGCAGCCGTTCTCGGACTATTATCTCAACAGTCAATATCAAGATGGGAAGCCGGTGGGCGGCCGGATAAAATACGTTAAGATCTTTTCGATCGTTGCGATTTTCATCCTGGTCATTGCTTGTATCAATTTCATGAACATGGCCACGGCCAAAGCCGCGACGCGCGCCAAGGAGGTAGGTGTTCGGAAAGTGGTAGGCGCACCCCGGTCGTCGCTGGTGTTTCAATTTATCTCCGAGTCCACCTCCATCAGCCTGATCGCAACCGTGTTGGCCTTGGTTTTTGTGACCCTCATGTTGCCGCTCTTCAATTTGCTGGTGAACAAACAAATCGAGATTGATTTTATGGACCCGATTTTCCTGGTCAGCTTGTTGCTCATCGTGATCGTCACGGGGTTGCTGGCGGGAAGTTACCCGGCATTTTTCTTGTCGTCGCATCAACCCGCCAATGTGTTGAAGAATTCATCGCGGCAACAGGTGAGCGGATCGGCGCTCCGGAGAGGCCTTGTGGTCTTTCAGTTTGCGTTGACGGTGATATTGATTGCCAGCTCGCTCGTCATCTATTCACAGATCGACTTCATCCGAAATAAAGACCTGGGCTATAACCGCAAGGCCGTGTTGACCTTCAACATGCGGGGCGAGATGGGTAAAAAATTTGATGCTTTCAAAAATGAGGCACTGGAATATCCGGGCGTTAAACTGGTTTCGCGTGCCGACAATAGTCTCGTACAGGTTAACAATCAAAACGGATCGGTAGAATGGCCCGGCAAGCCCGCGAACAGCAATGTGTTTTTCAGGACGGTGGTCGTCGACTATGATTTTCTCGAGACGATGGATTTGAAATTGGTGGAAGGCCGGTTCTTTAATAAAGCTCGCAACGACAGCAGTACGTTTGTGATCAGCGAACGCGCCGCCGAGATCATGAATCTGAAAGATCCGGTAGGAACGCGGATCGTGCAGTGGGGGATACCGGGCACCATCATTGGTGTGGTGAAGGATTTTCACAGCCAGTCCTTGCACCAGGACATTGATCCGATTGTTTTTATGTGCAACAGCTTCTGGGGAAATCAGGTCTTCGTTCGATTTGATCCCGCCCAGCTCCAGCCGGTCGTGAAAAAACTGGAAAGCATTTATAAGAAATACGACGCGCAGTTTCCCTTCACCTACTCGTTTCTGGACGATGATTTTGAAAAACTATACAACAATGAAAAGGTGACAGGCTCTCTCGCCCTGGGGTTCACCGTGATGGCCATCATCATTTCAGGCCTTGGCCTGTTGGGTCTGGCAGCCTTTACGGCCGAGCGGAAGAAGAAAGAGATCAGCATCCGCAAAGTGCTGGGCGCCTCTGTCACCGGCATTGTATCGATGATGACCGTCGACTTTGTTAAACTCAGCGTCGTGGCCTCCGTGATTGGTTGTCCGATTGCGTACTGGCTGATGCAGCAATTGCTGGAAGGATATGCGTATCACACCGAATTGAAGTGGAGCCTTTTTGTTGCCACCGCCGTTTGTGTGTTGTGTATGGCATTGTTAACCGTGGTCTTTCAAGTGGCGAAGGCGGCAGTTGCCAATCCGGTGGATGCACTTCGGAATGAGTAGCCCACTTAGTTCAAATTCAAGATCTTTACGCACAATGGAATTAATCCAATGGAAACGGCTATGAAAATGCCCACACGGATATAGTTCATGGTCCTCCAGCGCGTTGTTCTGTTTAATAGGTCGGTCCCAACGCCGGGGTGGTTTGCGGCTTTTTGAAATTCAATGATGTTGGGTGCAAAGTAGATCAGCGTCCAGGCTCTTACGGCAAAGTGTACAGCAAACAAGATCAAAAGCCAGTTTCTAATCGGATCTAATTTCCAGCAAAAGATGATCGCGAGAATGAACGTGATCTCATGAATGGAATGCATGACGATCCAAAAAGCTTTGAAGTCAAGCCCATATTTGCCTTTGAACATTTGAAATGATTCCGGTGGAGCAGCCGTCCATTTTGGAACGATCACGGCGGTCTCAAAAATCTGTGCGCCGTTCATCAGAAAATAGACAAGGGTTGTTATGAAAAGCCAGACCTCAGCTCTGAATAAATAGTCGGTTGTAATGTCATTCATAGTTTAGATGGTTTTTTACTTCGTTGACGCGAATCGACGGAAAATATTCTTCAACGATCTGAATTTGTTCTCCGGTAATGATCTCCATGGATTGGACGTTTAGAAAATTGAAACAAGGACGCCGATTTAAGCTGGCCCACCCTTGTAAAGAACATTTTACTTTCTGAATTTCAGAAAATTTATCGCAGAAAGTAAACATGAGGTTGCGACGGATCTTAGAGCCGGTTTTCCTGGGCTGCACAGCCAATGTGGCCATTAACTTCCTGTTCAATCCCCGTGCTTTCGAGGTTATTCCAAACGAATTCATCGTTGCGTGTATTTTGTCGATACCCATCACCGAAGGCAATAGATCCATCGATCGCAGGCTCGAGAAAAGGATTACCTGGCTGGAAAATCCCCGGAAGCGTTTGGTCACTCATTTTTTACTCATCTCCCTTTTGCTTTTGATCTTTCTGAACGTTCTCGGGAATGGCTATATGTGGATCGCCCAAAAGGGATTTTTTTCCTGGAAGGAATTGCTCACCATCAATCTCGTCACCCTCTGTCTGGCGATGATCCTGACCTTGATGCAATGGGGAACTCATTTCTATTCGCGCTGGGTCCACGCCGAAAGCAAGGCATCGGCGTCCGCAAAGATGGCCAAGGACCTGAAGATGAGCATCGCCGGAACTTCGCAGAGCATTGAAATACAAAAAGGAATCAGCAAGATCAGAATGGAAATTCAAGCCATCCGCATGGCCAAAATAGCCTTCGGCACCGTGCGCCTGTATTCAAACGACGGTGAATGCGGTGTTTTCCCCGGTACGCTAAGTCAACTTTCCGCACAGCTACCAGGCTACTGGTTTTTCCAGGTAACGCGCGACGCGATTCTCCATCGCGAAATGATCAACAGCATCTCGACGTCCACCTTCGGAAAGATTCAAGTCACCATCAAACAACCCCATGACGCCGGCTTCATCGTGAGCAGACCCAAGGCGGCTGCCTTTCGAAAGTGGTATAATAGCAAGTCAGCCCGAAAAGAATAGCAACTCATTTCCTTTTCTGTTTTCCGGCCTACACCGCGCGTCAGAAGCCGTTTTTTTTGCACATCATAAAAAACGGTCATGCAAAAAAGATTACCCACTTTAGGGCTCATCGGATTACTGTCGCTGTTCATTACGCCGAGAGGATTTTCCGAAAAGCGACCTCCCGGAAAGTATAAGAGGATCCAAAAATATCTGGACCAAGCCACCCGCAGCAAACTGGCCGGCGTGGTGGTCTATATCCAAAGCCCGAAACACGGCGAATGGATCATCCCTTCCGGGTATGCAAACCTGGAGAAACGGACAGCTCTCCAGGGCGATCACATTTTTTCGCTGGCGAGCATCGGAAAGATGTACAATGCCGTGGCGGTGTTGAAGTTGGTGGAGGAGGGGAGGTTAAAATTGGACGACAAAATAGCAGACCACCTGCCCGTGGAGATCATACGGAACCTGCCCAATGCTACCGAGGTAACGCTTCGCCATTTGCTGCGACACGCATCCGGATTTGTCAACTACGAAAAAGATCCGGAATTGATCCGGCAGTATGTATCGGGGCAACTAAAACTGGATATGCTGAGCCATTTGGATGCCCTGAGGAAATATGTCTTTGGCAAAGCGGCCCTTTTTAAACCCGGCGAGAAGTATAGCTACAGCAGCACAAACTATTTGTTGTTGGCCATGATTGTCGATAAAGTGATTCCCGAAGGTCATTCGGAGTATCTGCGCGAGCTGATCCGTGAACATGGTTTTTCAAACACATACTATCGTCAAACCCCACCTCAAAAGAATGTAAACTACTATGGCGATTTAAACCAGGATGGCGTAATGGACGATCTCACCGCACAAACCATCGAGACAACCAACTGGTTTGCCGGCGACGACGGGGTATACGCTCCCATCGGGGAGGCTGCCCACTTCCTGCAAGCCCTGATGAAAGGCAAAATTTTGAATGAGCGCTCTCTAAAAGAAATGCAAACCTGGAACAATGCCCGGAAGCCCGACTACGGACTTGGCCTGATGGCAGACAAATCTTTTCCTTATGGCTTGTTGATGGGACATTCAGGACGTGGAATTGGTGTCACCACCGATCTATACTACTTCCCGAAACAAGATATGGCCGTCGCCATTTTTTGCAACACGGGTTTGAGGGGTTCGGCGCCGCTTTTTAGCAGGGCATACCTTAAGATGAGAGGCAGGATAGTAAAAAAGCTATTTTTGTTTTAACAGCGGAAGATGTGTCCTGACTATTCTAAAAAATTTGATCTACGCAAAAGACTGCGCACTTGCTTTTGATCTTTGTGGCTATAAAATGCTAAGGTTTATGTCTATCCCG
Source organism: Chryseolinea soli (assembly GCF_003589925.1). Lineage (NCBI taxonomy): Bacteria > Pseudomonadati > Bacteroidota > Cytophagia > Cytophagales > Fulvivirgaceae > Chryseolinea > Chryseolinea soli. Next base: position 2,335,921 of record NZ_CP032382.1, read on the forward strand.
CAGGAATGCTGCCGACGTCGAAATACTGGAGGGCGCATCGACTGGGCAGAGGAAATGGTGGAGATTTTGGTAGTGAAAAAACAATGTTTGAATCTTATTTAATTGATGACATGGATACTCAAGAATTGCTGAAATCCTTAGAAGCCCTAAAAAACGTTGACGAGAAATCGTATTTCGCAGTGAAACAGTATGGGGGCGGACCCGAAGAATCGTACGCGTTGACCAATAGAAATGGAATCATTTCTGTCGCCAAGGCGCTCCTGAAATTGTTGGACGAGCATGACAAAACCGGCAGGACCGAAATGCCTTTTGGCATTTTTGACGAACGCGGCGACACGGTTATCGAATACATCACATTCAAGGAACCGCCGAAAGTTGAGATCGAAAAGCCTTCCAGGCTGGTGTGGGTCGGTTGTACCGCGGTAGGCATTGCCTTGGTTGTTGTCTTCATTGTAGGATGCATTTCGATAACGTCATGGCTAATTAATCTATTTTGAAGATGTTTTTTTGATAAGGGAGAGTGCATTCGGGCGGGCCCCCGCGGCCCCGGAGCTATGAGGTGCACTATTTTATCCTCAACATTCTCGCATTAATCGCCACCACCACAGTACTCACACTCATCAACACCGCACCCACCGCCGGGCTCAGCATGATGCCGACGCTGTATAAAACGCCTGCCGCCAATGGTAACGCCACAACATTATATCCGGTGGCCCATGCCAGGTTCTGAATCATTTTTCGATAGGTAGCTTTGCCAAACAGGATCAGGTTGGCGACATCTCTCGGGTTGCTGTTCACCAGCACGATGTCGGACGTCTCTGCAGCAATGTCGGATCCCGAACCCACGGCGATCCCCACGTCGGCTTGTGCCAGGGCGGGAGCATCGTTCACGCCATCGCCCGTCATAGCGACAAATTCTCCTTTGCTTTGCAGCTCCTTTATTTTTTCAAGCTTTTGATGAGGGAGGACTTCGGCCATAAAGCCGTCCATACCCAACGCGTCGCTCACAGTTTTTGCCACAGCCTTGTTGTCGCCGGTGAGCAGCAGCGTCTTGATATTTTGGCTGCGCAACACACGAATGACCTCAGCCGACTCCGGACGTACTTCATCGGCCAAAGCTACGAACCCGGCAACAGTGTCGTCAATCATCACATACACGACGGTCTCCGCTTCTGTGGACTGAATGGGTTCAACTAAATTATTTTCCCTTAAAAAGAGCGGGCTCACCACCTTCACCGCTCTGCCATCGATGTTGGCCTGTATGCCTTTACCTGTGATAGCTTTGAAATCTTTTAAAGGGGAGAGCTTTTGATTGAGTTCCTTTGATTTTTTCACAATCCCTGTAGCAATCGGATGCTCTGAATTTCCTTCGAGCGATGCAGCGAGGGCCAGAATTTGGCCTTTCTCATAAGCCGTGTTCAAGGATTCATATCGCACCACATTGAATTCACCACGTGTCAACGTTCCCGTCTTGTCGAAAACCAGGGTCGAGATCTTGTGCGAATTTTCAAACGCTGTCCGGTCTTTTATGAGCAGCCCGCTTTGTGCCGAGATCGCTGTTGACCGGGCCACGACCAAAGGCACTGCCAAGCCCAGCGCGTGTGGACAGCAAATCACAATGACGGTCACCATCCGCTCCATCGCGAACGCCAGATCTTTTCCCAGCACCAGCCAAACGATGAAGGTGGCCGCGCCGGAAAACAGAGCGATCAGCGTGAGCCATTTTGCAGCCCTGTCGGCAAGCAATTGCGTTTTGGATTTGGCGTCCTGCGCATCCGTTACCAGTTTGATTACTTGTGCCAGGTAGGAGTCTTTGCTGCCATGCGTAACCTTTACTTTTAAAGATCCTTCTCCGTTGATGGATCCCGCAATAACCTTGTCGTTGAAATTTTTCTCAATAGGTCTCGACTCCCCCGTTAGCATCGACTCATTCAAAAAGCTTTTCCCCTCCACAATTTCCCCATCGGCCGCGATCTTTTCGCCCGGCTTCACCAGGATGATATCGCCCGCCTTCAACGTCTCGGTCTTAACATCCATCACATGATCGCCATGCACCAGGTGTGCATCCGAGGGCATCAGTTGAACGAGCAGTTCCAACTCCCGCGAAGCACTCATGATGGACTTCATCTCAATCCAATGCCCCAGCAACATAATAAGGATAAGGGTTGCCAGCTCCCAAAAGAAGTCCATCCCCTCCAACCCCAACACTATGGCTACGCTATACGCATAAGCCACCGTGATGGCCACCGCCACCAACGTCATCATCCCCAGCGATCTCGATTTTATTTCATCCACCAACCCCGTCAGAAACGGCCATCCCCCATAAAAGAACACAAAACTCGCAAGCAAAAGCAGTACATAGTCCGAACCTGGAAACCCCCAGTCAACCCTCAGCCAATGCCGGATCATCGGCGACAAAGCCATGATCGGCACCGTCAGCCCAAGAACAACATAGAACCGCTTCTTAAAATCATCGATCATCCCGGCATGATGGCCATGCCCCGAATGATTCGCGTGACCGGTCTCAACAGGACCAAGCGGCGAATCGTGATGATGATCCGGAGTAGGGTGATGAGCATGTGCCTCATGGGTCATGTCCTTCGAATGATCGTGACGGTGTTCCATAAAATGGGCTTTTGTGTTTACTGCCATAAAGTAAACAAAACACAGCCCCCGCAGTGTTGTATTTAACCTTAAAAGATTTACAGAATTAAGGGCAAGCGAACAAATGATTCGGTGCTAACGACCCAATAGAGTCAGCGATCGGATTCGAACCGATGAATATCTCTTTTGCAGAGAGACCCCTTAGACCACTTGGGTACGCCGACATTTTTTAACAAACACCATCCACCACTTCCCAATAAAGAAGTGTTAACAAAACAAAAAGCCCCGGACAAATTGCCCGGGGCTTGTATTACATTCGTTATACGATCTATATCATAATACACTCATCCGGGCAAAACGTATCGAAGCCATACAACATCCACCATGCAGCTGGTTGAAATTCATCGATATAACGCGGCCAGATTTCATTTTTTTGTTTTCGTGATCAAAGATAAGATAACTTTTTTCGACAAATCAAAAGAACTTTAAAAACTTAAGCTACTTTTGCTTCACGATGTCATTACAACGCAATATCAACGGACTAAGTTTCAACGGACATGCCCATGGGGGAATGATCTGTGCCCGGCGTTGTACATAATATGGTTTACGAATACGTATAACGGATACAACAAAGCCCGGGCCGCATAAAACGCCCGGGCTTTTTATTTAATGTGTTTTGAATATGGAAATGATCATGTTGATAGGAATCCCCGGAAGTGGCAAGAGCAGCTTTTGCAAGGAAAATCTGTTCGACACGCACGTCCGCATAAGTCTTGACCTGGTCAACACCAGGAATAAGGAATGGCAGTTCATGGCGTTAGCTTTTTCCCTTCATCAACGAATGGTGTTGGACAACACCAACGTGACCAAAGCGGAGCGGGCCGTATACATCGCCGAAGCAAAGCGAAACAAATTTACCTTAACCGGTTACTATTTTGAGTCGCGACTGGAGACGTGCCTGAAGAGAAATGAGGGGCGCACGGGTAAGGGGAAAATTAATAAGGTTGGGGTGATCGCCAAGCACAAGGCTCTGGAACTGCCGTCCTATGCCGAGGGCTTTGACAAATTGTATTATGTAAGAATAGAAAACGATCAGTTTCAGATAAACCCATGGAACGATGAAATTTGAGATGTTAGATAAAAAAATGCGTGTTTTCGAGCAAAACATGGATCAAACCGTATTGCCCGGACTTTACATTGTCGCGCGACTCGACGGCCGTGGCTTTACAAGGCTCACCAAAGACTTGCTAACCCTCGAGCGGCCGTTTGATTTGCGTTTCAGAGACGCCATGATCGAAACCGTTAGAGGCCTGATGAATACAGGTTTTAAAATCACGTATGGCTATACGGAGAGCGATGAAATATCATTGCTGTTCGATATCAATGAGAACAGCTTCGGTCGGAAAGCCAGGAAGCTGGTCTCCCTGTTGGCGGGCGAGGCCAGTGCAAGATTTACGCAGGCCCTGGGAAGCCTGGGCGTATTCGATTGCCGCATCATTCCCCTCCCCAACGACGATCTGGTCATTGATTATTTCCGGTGGAGGTGCGAGGACGCCAATCGAAATGCACTCAATGCCTGGTGCTATTGGAAGCTTAGAGACCATGGAATGTCTGCACCGGAGGCGACAAAGCAATTGGAAGGCAGGTCGATCGCCGAAAAGAATGAAATGCTTTTTCAATTCGGCATCAACTACAACGAATTGCCCGCATGGCAAAAGCGTGGTGTCGGCTTGTTTTATACCGAAGTCGAAAGAGCCTCCCTGAACCCGATGAACAACCAGGAAGTAACCGTTTCGCGGAAACAACTCGCCGTGGAGACGGCGCTTCCCCGGAATATGGAATATGATATATTCATAAAAGAACTGCTTACCCGAGAGACACCATGAAAGCGACTGAACTAAAAAAGAACATTTTCCTCATCGAAAATTTCTGGACGACAGACCAATGCGACGACTATATTCAGATCGCCGAAGCCATGGGCTATGAACCTGCGACGATTCAAACCGACAATGAACCACGGCTGGTGGATTTTGTAAGAAACAACGACCGCGTCATCTATAAAGACATGGAACTTGCTCGCCGGCTGTGGGATGAAGTCGCGCCTTATGCTCCGCGCGAAATCGGTGAATCCGTTGCCATAGGAGTCAATGAACAATTCCGGTTTTATAAATATCAACCCGGTCAGCAATTCAGAAAGCATCGCGATCAGAGTTACATCAGAAATCGAAGTGAAGCGAGTTACTTTACATTCATGATTTATTTGAATGATGGCTTCAAGGGCGGCGCTACGACTTTCAATGATCTTGTGGTTGAACCCAAAAAAGGTTCCGCTCTGATCTTTTATCACTACCTGGAACACGAAGGAAGTGAAGTGCTGGAAGGAATAAAGTACGTGCTTCGGACGGACCTTATGTTTAGACTGAGAGAGTAGGTTCGCGCTGACAGCGTGGTGAGCGTTTGGTGGGATAGGTTTTTTTGGTGTTACTTTTTTTGGGGCATTTCATAGCTCCGCTCCGGGGCCGCGGGGGCCCGCATGTTCCATCAGGGCTTAACCCTATCCGCGCATGCCAGGCCAAAGATAGGCTTAGGCCCTGATGGAACATGCTGGAATGTGTGGGGGTGTGGCGAGTATGGCGTGTGGGTGTGAAGGTGAGGGAAGTGTGGGTGTGGGCTTTTGGATGGTTCTATTGTGGTATTCTTCTCCAAACTTCGATAATTTTCAAATTAGCGTAAAAATTACGCAAATAACCTTCCTTATTTGAAACTGGCCTTGTACATTTGCGTATATATTACACAAATAGCTCTCAAATCTTAGAAGAGGCGAAAATTTTAACGCTAACGTTTACTCCCTATGATCACAAAAGCCATACGCAACTGCCTCGCCAATGCAAAAGAGAGAAAATGGGACAAAACCTATTGGGCGTTCGATATTCACGGGACCATACTGCGGCCCACCTGTCAGACCGGCGTGATCTCTACGGAATTTTATCCGTTTGCAAAGGAAGTATTGCAGCTTTTGTCGACTCGGAAAGACATTGTCAGGATCTTGTATACGTGTTCGTATCCGAATGAGATCGTGGAGTATGTAAAATACTTTGAAGATCACCAGATCCATTTCGATCACGTCAACGAGAACCCGGATGTTGGTGCGGGTGCGTATGGGTTCTATGAGCGGAAATTTTACTTCAATGTACTCTTTGAAGACAAAGCAGGATTCGACCCGTTGACGGATTGGGAGGATGTGCTAAAACTAATTCAGACTTTTGAAATTTAATCAGTAAAAATATGTTCGGTATCAACTACATCAAATTCGATTCCATGACGTATGCCATTCACTACGCGCATGGAAATGTCAAGAGAGAGGGAAGGGGCCTGGCCTTCTTCTATTATTCGCCTACGTCGTCCATTACGGCTGTGCCGCTGGGCAGCAAGGACATTTTGTTCATTTTCAATGAGACCACTAAAGACTTTCAAACGATCACCATACAGGGACAGATCACCTATGCGATCGAGAACCCCAAGCAGCTTTCCGAAATGCTTGATTTCACGTTGGATGACGGGCGAAAGCTCAACGAAGCCAACTTTGAAAAGTTGAGCCAGCGACTTAACAATGAGGCGCAAACCGCCACATCGTCCTTTATCCAAAGCATCGGGCTGAAGGAAACCCTGAGGAGTGCACGCGAGATCAGCGACCGGATAAAGGCAGGGTTGGAGCAATCCGACGCGGTAAAGCTGTTGGGTGTGTCCATATTAAGTGTCGACGTGCTTGCCGTGCGGCCCACGCCGGAGATGGCAAAGGCGCTCGAAACCGAGATGCGCGAAAGCCTTCAGCGCGAGGCCGACCAGGCGATCTATGAGCGGAGAAATTTTGCTGTGGAACAGGAGCGCATGATCAGCGAAAGCGAACTCAATACCGAGATCGCCGTGCAGGAGAAACGGAAACAGATCAACGAAAAGCAGGCCGAGATCAAAGTAAAGGAAGCCGAGAATGCCCGGCGTCTTCGCGAAATGACGGTGGCTGCCGATTTGTCCGTGGAAGAACAAAGAACCAAACTCATCGAAATGCAAGTCGAGAACGAGCGAAAGGTTGCCGATGCGAAAGGCTACACGTTGGAAAAAACGCTGACGCCCTACAAACAAATGGATTGGCGAACCCTGATGGCCATTAATTCCAAAGGCATCTCGGCAATCGACAACATCGGTTTTGCCTTTCGGGAGTTAGCAGAGAATTCCAGTAAGATCGGGACGCTAAACATCACACCCGATTTGTTGGATACGGTCATCAAAAATCAACGGTCAAAGTAAAGAACGGCTTCGGCCGTTGCGACTATGCAAATCGAAAAAGCAATCGTCATCGTTAACAAAACAAGACTCGAGAACTTGATCGAGCGCTTCAATACCAAGGCGCAGGCGAAGTTCTATATCGAGCACGCAGGTGGCGACTTCGGTGACTATGAGCGCGAGCACGAGATCTTTCATGCGTCGCTGGAAGCGGTGAAGAAAACCGTGCAACATCACTTCAAGATGAAGGTTGTTGAGCGGGCGTTCATCACCAACTTTCTTTTTGCCAAAGACGATCTGGTGGTTGTGGTGGGACAGGATGGGTTGGTGGCAAATGCGGCCAAATATGTCAACGGCCTCCCCATGCTCGCCATCAATCCCGACGAGAAACGTTATGATGGTGTGCTCTTGCCTTTTAACACAACAAACTATGAAACCGGTCTTCAAAATGTATTGACGGGAAAAGGAAGGTTTCAGGAGATCACACTTGCCGAGGCGCGTACAAATGATGGCCAGCGGCTGCTGGCGTTCAACGATTTGTTTATCGGCCCGGCCACGCATGCGTCGGCGCGGTATAGGATCACGCATGCCGGGCGGTCGGAGCAGCAAAGTTCAAGCGGCATCATTGTGTCTACCGGCGCGGGAAGTACGGGATGGCTTAGTTCGGTCATGAACATGACAAACGGTGTTACGGCCGTCTTTGGTAAATTTGCAAAGTCCAATGTGTCGTTGGCCTTGCCGTGGAACACCGATGCGTTGGCCTATGTGGTCCGGGAGCCGTTCCAAAGTAAGCATTCGGGCATTAGCCTTTCGGGCGGACTGATTCATTCAGGAGAGCGACTTAGTATCGAATCGTACATGCCTTCGAGCGGGGTGATCTTCAGCGACGGCATCGAGTCCGATTACATCCAATTTAATTCGGGGACAAAAGTTGAAATTGCGACGGCTTCTCAAAAGGCTGTGTTGATCTTAAAATAATTTTGCGCAAATGAAATTTGAAAATATAACCTCCTGCTTCCTCGGCCTTGCCATTGGTGATGCGTTGGGCGTGCCTGTCGAATTTAAAGGCCGGTCATACTTCAGCAACCAACCGGTACGAGGCATGTTGGGATATGGCACCTGGAATCAGCCCCCAGGCACTTGGTCGGACGACAGCTCTCTCACCTTCTGCCTTGCCGAGTCTTTGGTCGCGGGATATGATTTGAATGACATCGGAAAAAAATTTGTTGCCTGGTATTCCAACGGCTACTGGGGAGCGCATCATAAATTGTTTGATGTCGGAGGCACTACCCGTGTTGCACTGGCTAGAATAAGAGACGGCGAAGATCCGAAGTTCGCGGGCGAGCTTGATGAGGATTCTAACGGCAACGGCTCTTTAATGCGCATCGCGCCTGCGCCGCTTTATTTTTGTAATGAAACGGATGAGGTTTTATTCGAGCGTATAAAAGAGATCTCTTCCGTAACACATGGTCACTTCAGATCGGTGTTGTCCTGTTTTATTTTTTCGAAAGTGATGATCGAACTATTTAAAGGGGAAGATAAATCGAGCGCACTGCAAAATGCCGTTGAGGCTACAAAAGACTTCTCGCATAGGAGTGAATTTAATGTCGCTGAACTGGAGAAATTCGATCGTGTACTATCCGGAAAGATACAGCACGTCCACGCAAACCAAATATCCAGCTCGGGCTATGTATTGCATACCCTCGAGGCTGCGCTGTGGTGTTTTCTCAATACTGATTCCTATCGCGATGCCGTATTGAAGGCGGTTAACCTGGGTGGCGATACGGACACAACGGGCTGTGTAGCCGGGGCGCTGGCGGGACTGTATTATGGCGAATCTTCTCTGCCGATGGAATGGACCATAGCCCTCGCCAGAGAAAAAGACATTATTAAATTGGCCGGGGACTTTACGGAATCGATAAAGAACAAGATATTAGATGGAAAATCCTGATCATGTATCTACTTTTTCCTGGTCGTCACCAGCTGCTTACTAATTTTCAGTTTGAATATCTCCACTCCATTATCAATAATGTAAGCAAAAGCAGCGACATCAATGGCCAGCCGTTGAAGCTGGATGCAACGGTGCAAGCCGTTATTTTTGCCGTGACGTCCGCTAACCATAGCAACACCCGGAGGAATCCGCTGCCGTTTTATCTTCGTGCACTGGCCATCCAGGAGTTTGCCCGTGAGTTCAATGTGCCCGTGTATGTATATGGTATCGACGATGTGGGCAATCTCCCGAACTTCGCCAGCTATACGCTTAAAACCGTTAAGCACGAAAGCGAGGGACTTTTTAACCTTTCTCCGTCCAACACAGCGGTGGTGTGTTCAACACCGGTGTTAACCATGTACGAAAAATTGGGATTCGCTATTCTTCCAGCCGAACTCAGCGATCGAAAGGCGTGGACCTACCAACATCAGCTTCCCTGGGATCTTGTCGAGAAAATCGCCAACGACCCGGAGTGGGGCTCAAAAGCCGAAATTGTTCGCGACATCCATGTTTCGTCGCGGGAGCTCTGGGAAAAATACCGGCTCGACCATAAGGTAAGGCTCCTCTTCAAAGACACCATGATCGGCGACGACGGCGACATCACCACCACCCGCGACTATAACACCTATGTGCGGCAGATGGACGAGATCGCCGAACTGAAATATCGCGAAACCGCATCCCATGTCAGGCCGGGTCGCATCGGCGACATTGGTTGTGCCGTGGGGTCCTGGATCAAGCTGGCGTGCAACGACGAGCGCTATCGTGAATCGGATTTCTATGGCATCGAAGTCGCCCGCCACCTCTACGACATTTGCTATCAGCGAAAACACAATGGTGAATTTGCCAACCCCTTTGTTTTCTTCCTGCAACGCAATGCGGTGACAGGCCTGGTGTTCGACGCCAACTCGATGAATACCATCCACACCTCATCCCTCACCCACGAAATCGAATCGTATGGCAGCCGGAACGAACTCCTGCAGTTTATTCGAAACCGCTACCAGGAATTGGCCAATGGCGGCATCTGGATCAATCGCGATGTGGTCGGCCCAAGCGACAAGGAAAAAATTGTGCTCATGAAATTGACCACGGCCGATGGCAGGAATGATGACTACGATAAGGTGCATACGGGCCGCAAGGAACTGAGGGATTACCTGGCCGGACTTTCCACCTACGGCAGATTTCTCCGGTTTGCGCAAGACTTCAGGAAAAAGGAAGGCTACACGCTGAAGCATAAAATCCTGGAGCGGGAAGGAGAATATTATATTCAGCTCACTCTTCAGGATGCTTGCGAATTTATGAGCCGGAAAGATTACATCGACAATTGGCAAAGCGAAATGCACGAAACGTTTTGCTTCTGGGATTTTGACGAATGGAAACAGCATCTTGAGCAGGCGGGATTCACGATCGCCCCCGAATCAAAAGCCTACACCAATCCGTGGATCGTAGAGAACCGGCTCCGCGGCAAACTCGAGCTCTTCGAACAAACGGAAAATGGCCTGTGGCAAATAGAGTATCCTGTAACAAATATGATTTTGTTGGGAGAAAAGCGATGAGGGGAGAATTCCATACGGCCCGACCGTTATTTAGAATCTCTCCAACTTTTTAAAAAATTCAAATCACTTCACAGAGAATTTGAAATACAATCCTAACTTTGCTTTAGCATTTCACTCTAATGTATAACCCAAAATAGAGTAAAACATGTTGGTCCTAAGTTTACATATCCCCAAATAGCAGCCCCGGCAAGCATTCTTACCGGATCAAACCCGCTGTATCTAACAAATTTAGATTTCAAAACATCAAAGGCCACACCTGGCTTTGAAAGGAGTTTCTTTATGCATTCAAAAGAATGCTATAAAAAATATCTTTCATCCATAGGCACGCGATGAAAAGGAAATGAAGACTAAAGAATCATCCTTGCCCACGGCAAGGATCAAGCAATCATTTTGAAAAAATGGAAACAACAACTTTACATAAAGAGCTAATAGAAAAACGCCAAAAGCTTCAAACGATCACCGCCGCACTCAAGGAGCGTTTCCTTGGTCTCGACGGTGTCATCGATGAAGTCATGGCCATCTTATTGCCGTGGCATCTTTTCCCCGAAGCACAACTGCGTCCCACGGTAATCAACCTCTGGGGCCTCACCGGCTCCGGCAAGACCGCTTTGGTGCAAGCCATCGTCGAGCTCCTGGACCACCGGAAATTATACAGTCACATCGACATGGGTGAATTCGAGTCCGACAGCGCCACCTGGATGAAAAACATCCTCACCGACGATCTGGCTTTTTTCCACGAGAAACCCGCGCTCATCTGTCTCGACGAATTCCAATTTGCCCGGACCCTCGATGCCAACAGCAACGAGCTTGGCAAAGACAAACTCCGTGTCATCTGGGATCTGCTCGACTCCGGCAAGATCGAATACATTCCCAGCCGCGGTACATTCTATCTTTTCCGCGCCGACAGCTGTCTCCGGCGCATGGAGCGCGCATACAAAGGCAACGTGGCGCTGGCACAAGGCAAAGTTGTCGGCGAAACCGAAACCTTCATGAAGATCTTCGAAGGCTTCTATTTCGACAACGCCAACGCGAGCATGACGGTCGACTATTTCACATCGGCCGACTTCATCGAAGGCATGTACTATCTCATCGACAACGACGAGTGCTCCAAGGAATACATCAGGCAACGCATTTTTGCTGCCACGCTTCCCGAGCTCATTGCTTTTGTGCTGGAAGGCATGCAATCGCGTCCCGCCACAAAAACGTTGGACCTTTCGCACGCCATCATTTTTGTGCTTGGCAACCTGGACGAGGCCTACACCATGAGCCACAGCATGAACCCCGACATCAGCGCCGACGAGTTCCACGAGCAAACGTCCAAGATCACCATCGCGCACATCAAACGCGCGTTGCGTCGAAGATTCCGTCCCGAGCAGATCGCGCGGTTGGGCAACAACCACGTCATCTACAAGTCGTTCAACAGTGCCCAGTTCCGCCTGCTCATCCAGCAGGAATTGAACCGGGTGGGAGATTTCATTCGGCAAAAGTTTGGATGGATGACCCGCTTCGATGAGTCGGTGGCGGACGTGGTCTATGCCGAAGGTGTTTTCCCCGCCCAGGGCACGCGCCCCGTGCTGACGACGGTGAAGAACCTGGTCGAGTCCCGGATCAGCAACCTCGCCGTTTCCATTCTCGAATACCAATGGACCATTCACGAAATTGTATGGGCTTTCCACGACGGACATTTTGTGTATACGCTGCTGAACGCGGAAGGCGAAACCGTGTCCACCATCTCCGACAAAGCGCGCCTCAAGCTCGAGAACCTGCGCAAGAGCGTGGACCCCGAACTCCAGGCCCACACCGCCGTGCACGAAGCCGGCCACGCCGTGCTCGCAGCCCTCACGTTGCGCATCGTTCCCTCCGCGGTAGTGTCGCGAACGGCGTCGGACGCCGAAGGATTTTGCCTGATCACCTTTCCAAAAGGCCCCATGACGCGCGAGACATTGAAGAAAGATATCGTCATCACACTCGGCGGTTATGTGGCGGAGCGCATGGTCTTCGGCGAGGAGATGACGTGCTCCGGCGTGTCGGCCGACATTCAGGAAGCCTCATCGCTGGCAAACAAAGCCGTGCGACAATTTGCCATGGGCAGCGACCCGATCTACCTGGCTGTGGAGAGCACGCAAAATGAAGAGGCCTTCTTTCTCTCCGAGCGCTACGCTACAGAAGCCATCAAGCTCGTCCGTGATGGCGAGCGTGAGGCAGAATTAATTCTGCAGCGCAACAAACTGCTGCTGCTCAAAATGGCGGAGTACCTCACGAAGCATTCGAGAATGGAAGAGGCTTTGATCGGGGAATACGTCATGAAATATGGCAAAGAATCGTGGCTGGAAACCGAGGGATTGATAAAGAAGGATCAGTACTACCGGTTCAATACCGTGATGGAAGACCAGTTGCGAGCGTTGGAAAAAAATGATGTGGAGACCGTAATGGAAAAGCTCATCGCCGAAGTGACGCGCGGATAAAGTAAATAATAATGATAAACGAAAATGAATAATGTTAAAACGAAGTAATATTAAAGTGGATTCCACCCCAACCTCGCTCCATTGGTATAATGGCGCTTTGGTGGATTGGACGTCGGGAATCCTGTATAAATTGAATGGCGAACAACAACGCAGCCAATATAGTATTGGCGGCTCTTTTGATGGCGTGCGGCAATCGTCCGACGGCGTGTATGCCGTTGTTTTTGACCGACACGGAACGAAGGGGTTGGTGTTGAAGCATGGAAAAATCATAAGGGAGATCAATCGCTCTTATTATTGTGCTCAAGCTTATGAGTATCCGATTGAGATCATAAAGTTGCCCGAGGGGTATGCTATTGTCCATTGCCCGGAGGAATATAATTTGATTGAAATTGAGCTTATAGAATCCGGAAAGAAAGTAACCCAAACAGAAGGTAGAAAACCCGCGGACTGTTTTCACACCAGGTTGCAAGTCAACCCCTCGAACACGCACATGTTGAATGCCGGTTGGGTATGGCATCCTTATGGGATCCTGGAATTGTATGATCTGAAGCATGCCATCGCAGACAACAGCCTGTTCGATAATTTGTCTGTGAAGATTCCCATCAGCGGGGAAGTAGGTTCGGCCGCGTTTTTGGGTGATGATCATTTTGTCGTGGGAACAACTTACGAAGGACCCCTTGACGATGAAGCGCCTGACGAGAACGAATTAGGACCTAATCAGATTGGACTGTTCTCTATATCCGCGAATCGATTCGTGAAGGTGTGTTCGGTTGATCGTACCATCGGGACTTTGGTGCCGATGAGTGCAGACTATGTTTTGGATTTATATCAACATCCCAAGGTCATCGACATTAATAGTGGAGCAGTTCTGGAATCCGTTACGGACATTGATTCCGGCAAGCAGGACTTGGCGATTACTCATCGTTCGGACATGATCCCTCCTATGGCCATTTCGCTTGCAGAGCGAAGAATTGCGATTGGAGCGGGGAACGCAATCGAGATACTGGAATGGCCCGCGTAGGGCAGCGGAAATAATCACCCTAAAGATCTGCCGTGTGAATGCGACGATCATGGTTTTGAAACTAATGATCAAAAAAAGAGACGATCGCACACGCTATAACTTACTTTTGAATTCACGGCCATAGAAATGAACTACAAGCTTTTCCTCGACGACCTCCGCCAGGTCCAAAGCATTTACCCTCACGCTGCCGAATCCGATTTCGTCGTCGTCCGCTCCTGTGCCGACTTCATCAAAACGATCCAACAAAAGGGCCTCCCCGAATTCATAAGCTTCGACAACGACCTGGGCTGCGACGAAAACGAAGTTCCCCTGCCCGAGGGATACGATGCGGCAAAATGGTTGGTCTATGAAAGCGGCATGGATTTGTCCGAGCTAAAATTCAGCGTCCATTCTTCAAACCCGGTGGCCAAGGTGAACATCACTTCGCTGCTGGATAACTATATTAAATTTTTGAGATCTTCGAAGGGGACAAACTTTTAGGACTTCTCTATTCGAGCTAGGCCGCCGTAACAACCCACGCGGGCGGCTGTCACTTTTTTCTTTTTCCTTTGGTGAACCCCGGCTCCTTCTGATCCTGTTGTGTAAACCGCATGCCGGGCTCACTTTTATCCGAACTATGACGTTGGTAACGGATGGATCGTCTCGTGCCCTCAATCTTGCGTTTAATGGCTAGTCGTTTCTGTGCCACTTTGTCGTCGTCGAGTGTGAAGTTATCGTTGTCGTCTAACTTTGGATCGAAGAAACCGGAATACCCGCCGGGGTTCACCCCAAATGATTTCAGGGTAGAGCCGTCCTTGTTAACGGTTCCCATAAAATCATTGCGACCTGCGAATTCATCGGTGCTGGTAAAATATAAGGGCAACAGAAAGTTGGACACTTCGATGCCGTCGATCTTGTAGCGTTCGGACTGGACGGCGTCGCACATCTCATACCAATGGAACACGGTTCGTTTCACCTTCGGGTTTGGGTGGGGGCCAGCAACGAGGAGATTCACTTCCGGGTCGCCTATTAATTCCATCACCTCATGCGAGAGTGTGACCGACCACGCTTCCCCCAATTGCCTGGCGATGTCCAGGAAAACGAAGCCGAATGGTATGCCCCGGTTGTTCAGATCGTGATAGCCAATGGCATCCTCAACATCGGCTTTGTCCCATAGATAAATAACGGCGTCGCCTCGCATGTCGATGGCCCGTTGTGTATCGGGATTTTTACTACTTCGTCCTTCCAGTCGCACGGTTGCGCTCAGGCTCCAATACGGTTCGAAGTCTTCTTTGATCTGACGGTTGATGGCCCTGATCACGGTTTGAAGTTCAGCGTCCGAAACTTTTCCATTGCTGTGGTTGATGATGGAGATGATCATATTTATTTTGATTTGTGGGTCTGAGGGTAATTTTTTTTTTGTGATCGATTGAACGCTCGTAGTTACCGGCAAACCTTTCGCATGGAGGGAGCCGGCACAGTCCAAATAAAGGCTAAAAATAAAAAGCCCACCTTTCCATCACTTTGCAGCGACAGAACAGATGGGCTCATAAATCGAATATAAGAAATGACCTGGTATTTACAATGCTTTACTCATTTAAATGATCATGGTGACCAGAATCATCATTCACTTTCGGCGTTGTAACATTCAAGACGCAACAGTAGTAAAAGGTTCCCTCGCAAAAGTAGCGTTGCTTTTTCCGGACTAAAGAATAATGTCATGTTTTGGTTCCAGGGCAGGAGGCAAATCGGTTTCCCCCAGCATTTCCCGGAGATCGATTTCAATCATTCGGCACAACTGGGAGATGGGCACATCATTGGCGTTCCCTTCAAATGGATTTTCCGTGCTTTCCCCAACCTGATCCAAGGAAGTATACACCCAAGAGATCAATAGGCTAAAAGGAATGACCAACCAGATCATATTTCCTTTCATGAATCCTTCAACGCCTTCGTTAAGCTTGTCAAACTCGCGTAGCATGCCGAATGGAAGAAGAAAGGAAAACAATTTCACGAACATCGAATTGATCGTAGCAAATTGCCTGGGATAAGGAAAATTCTTGATCCGTTCGCTCCGGCCTTGTTGCGTGTAAAATTCTTTGATGGTCCGCTGCATTTCAACTAGCTGAAGCACGACGATCTCCTGGTTGGCGTAAAGCTCCTTTAAGGTCTTGCTTTGCAACGCCATGATCTGCGTGGCTTTACTTTTGGTTGACAATATATAGGTTAACTCTTCTGGTGAAAGATATTTGGAAAGTTCAGTGTCCAAAGAAGTCTCGTTTTCGGGAACGCTATAATATTTTTGATACTCTATATTATATCGCTTGCGAACATTTTCCCAGGCTCTCTTTTCCCGCATCTGAAAACGCATCACGGTCAGCCAGGCGAGGTGCCGGTAAATAAGTTGTTTTGTTTTCTCTGGATTGCTCAAAAAATCCCGGCAGATGATGCCCCACGATCGGCTGTTGTTCACGATCTCTCCCCAGATCTGCCGGGCCTCCCAAGTGCGGTTATACGTTTGCGTATTTTTGAAGCCTACGATGAATGCCGTAGCGGTACCTAAAAGCGCTACGACTGTCCACGGAATCGCCACCCATGTTAGCCCAGCTACTTGGTAAAGAACGACCGCAGTAATGCCGATGGCGGCTAAGCGATAAATGTCCCTCCGGGTCCAAATGAGAAACTCAAAAAATTTGTATGATTTGCCGGTGTGCATGGAAATGAATCTTGCGTGAAAGGGGTTGAATATACGTCATCGGGTTGTCAGATGCCAGTGTCTCGACCAACCCAATTTATACCCAGCCTTAAAATGTCTTCTCTATTTTCGCACTGAGCGTTTTGTGCGATAGTGTGGGGTGATCCGTAAATCTTTTGCGCATTTCATAGCCCCGGAGCGGAGCTATGAAATGCAACAAAAGATTTGCGCACAAAGATCAACTATCCCATTGAATGCTCAGCCCCCAAACACAGACAAAAAAGGTTCAACTAATCCTTTCCCAAACCAACGTCCGAACAATCTCCTCCCCCTCCAAAGTCGTTGTCTCCAATTGAATAACCAGCCGGTCATCACTAACCTTCAAATCCCTATAAACCGTCATCCCAACATTAGAAGGCGTAATAGATCCCATCAACGTATGCGCAACCTTCCCGCTCTCGTTGTCTATTGCATACGTTCCAAAATACGCATCATAGCCACCCGCCGCGCTGGTATTATTTTGCCCTGCAGTAAAAACTTGTTTATTCGAACCCTCTGTCCGGTCGCGTTTCATAAACTGCGCCGAAAAACGATCCTTTGCATACGAAAGAATCCCCATCGGATCGGACCCCAACACGGGATCGATCCTCCGCTGTCCATCTTTGGTATAATCCTCCCGCGAGATCAACCACCAAATACCTTGCATGGCGGCCAGGGAAGCAGTAGAAGAAACTGAAGTGGTCATGGTCTTAATTTTTTTCTAAGATATCAATGCTTTCAGTATTTTCGGTCTCCCGGGAGAAAGTTCTATTTCATTTCGTAAATTTTCGCGGACGATTCATCACCCGAACGGGTTATTGCCCGCACGGGACTTTAGTGCGTACATTTCATGATCGTTTCGTCTAATCGTCATCACCATGAAACTCCAACAACCCCACCCCCAAACACGCTCGAGTTTTTATCAACTGTTTTTCAAAACAAACAAAGCTTTGTTGATGACGCTGTTCGCATGCATCGCGACCGCGTTCCTCGCGTCATGCAAGGACGATGAAAAAGAAAATGGCCCCACCGGCGACACCGAATTCAAACAGAAAATGCGGGCCTTCGTTATCGACATAAGCCAATACGCCAAAGCCACCCAGCCAAACTTCAACATCATTCCGCAAAACGGGATCGAACTGGTGAGCAGCAACGGCGACAATTCCGGCGCGCCACACACTGCCTACCTGAACGCCATCGACGCCAACGGCCAGGAAGATCTGTGGTATGGCTATGACAACGACGACCAGGCCACGCCCAATGACGTGAGCACCTATCTGAAAGAGCTATTGGCGATCTCAAAGAACGCCGGCAACACCATACTCGTAACCGACTATTGCTCCACCACTTCAAACATAGAAGACTCCTATCTTCAAAATAGCAACGCCGGCTTCATTTCGTTTGCCGCCACACAAAGAGAACTAAATATCATCCCAACTTTCCCAAAACCGATTCATGGTGAAAACAATGCGGTAGTGACGTCGCTGTCACAGGTAAAAAATTTCTTATACCTCATTAACCCCGCAGATTTCCCCACCAAATCGGATTTCATAAGCGCGGTAACGGCCACAAACTATGATCTTTTGATCATGGACCTATTCTTTTCAGACGGCACAGCCTTCACAGCATCGGAAGTGGCACAGTTGAAGAACAAAGCCAACGGCGGAAAAAGACTGGTCATCTCTTACATGTCCATCGGCGAAGTGGAAGACTATAGGTACTATTGGCAAGCTGCCTGGAACACCACCAAGCCCTCCTGGATGGACGCCGAAAACCCGGATTGGCCGGGAAACTTCAAAGTAAAATACTGGGACCCGGAATGGCAGCACATCATTTTTGGCAACGATCAATCGTATCTGAAGAAAATATTAGACGCTGGTTTCGATGGGGTCTACCTGGACATTATCGACGCCTTTGAATTTTACGAGTGAAACTGAATAGCCCGCCCGTTTCAGGATGAAATCAAGACCGGGTTAAGTGAGCCATTAACTTTTGTATCTTGTTGTCTTAATCATACTGTTGCATGGATGAATTTAAAGCGGACCTTTACGATTATGATTTTCAAGCCATCTACGATACCATAAAAGAACACTATCCCATTGAAGAAGACCACCATCATTATACACGGGAGACCCTGAAGACATTTGCAGGCTATAAAAAGATAGAAAGGCTGGTCGGGGAGAATTTCTTTGACAAAAAGAACTACAAAACGCGTTGGACCGACTTTCAGAAATTTTTAAAGCAATCCATAGACAAGAAAATAGACAACACCCATACACTGGCCAATACTTGTTTTAGCGGAAACGTTACGGTGGACGAACTGATCACCCGGGAATATGTAAAGACAAAAGCGCTACGCTATTTTATCAGTGTCTTGGGGCCGTACTACAGTATTTATGCCGTTGATCATTCGGAAGTAAAGCTGCCAACAAAGATGAGCGCGTATAGGAATGAGGAAACGCGCATCATTTCTTATCATGCCGATCATGTGGCAACCGTCTCCCCGGTATTCGAATATGAATCGTCGTTTGTGCAATTGCAGACCAGGATCAAGGAGAGGTTCCCTACTTACAAATTTATTCCTTACGAAATCGGCGTTTCTACTATCGATGGCATTTCAGTCTATTCGAATGTATTTGGTGGCGACGAGGATGCACATAAAGACTCAATTTATCGGGGATTATTCGGTCCGCTCGTCGCGCCGAAGTGTGCCTTGCGGGGAGATAAGAAATATGGTTTTTCGGAATGGTTGAAGCCGCTATCAAAGGCAGAATCTGAGGGGCTTGAACTATTGAGGCAGCACATTGCCCAAACGGCCAGTCCATCAATGCAAAAGCAAGCTTCCATCCACAAAGTATGGAAGATAAAGCACTGGAAATTATTACAAGTGATGCACAACCCTGGGGGTGGACTGTTCGGCGTGAGCCTGACTGACATCATGGATCTAACCGATCCCGAAAAAATTATCTGTCCTGCCGGAATAAGAAACGCGCCCGAGATAAGCAGCTATAAAATGGATGGAGAGAATTTGATCTTCAATGAAAAATTATCCTATAACATTCTCGAAGTTTCACCAGATGAATTGAAAGTTGTCATGCATGTAAATATAGACGCCGGACCCCGGTCTATTAGAGGAGCCCTTTGTGAACTGACCTACGAACCGTTGACCGAATGGAAAGATCCTCAAGCCATCTGGACGAGTATGCACAGACTCGACAAGCCCACGGAATAATTTATGCTGTTTCATTTTTTCATGGCCGTCAAAGTTTCTAAATTAGGAGGGGCTCTGGGGTGTGGAGCCCGTTTCGTGCGATCATACTAAACCCGTTTTATCATGGAAAAGACCATCCGCACATTGATTGTAGACGATCACGGCCTGATGCGGCAGGGCATGATCTCCATGCTGGCAAGCGAGCCCGCCATTGAAATTGTCGGCACCCTCGAAAGCGGCGAAAGTGCCGTGAACTTTGCCAACGACAAGGCGCCGGACCTCATTCTCATGGACATTGTCATGAAAGGCATGACGGGCATCGAGGCCACCCGCTGGATCAAAGAGCAGAATCCTAAGATCAAGATCATCCTCGTCTCTGGCGAAGTAACCAAAGACTTCATCACGGCCGGCATAAAGTCGGGTATCGATGGCTATCTTCCCAAGGATTCCGACAAAGAAACTTTGCTGCAGGCGATACAGACCGTGATGAAAGGCGAGCGGCATTTCAGCCCGGAGATCACGGCGCTGGTGTTTGAGGATTTTTATCTAAAAGAAAAAGACGGCACGGGACTCCCTACACGCAAGACCACCGAACTGACAAAACGCGAAGAAGAAGTGCTGGTACTCATCGCCGACGGCAAAACGCTAAAGGAAGCGGCCGATATTCTTTTTATCAGCGTAAAGACGGTTGAAACCCATAAGATGCACATCCAGGACAAGCTGGGTCTTACCAATACGGCACAGTTGGTAAAATATGCCATCGAACACGACCTCATTTCGGTGAACCGCAAGAAGTGAATCACTTTAGGAACATCAGCCTTTTCCTGATGTCCCATACAAATCCCTGATTTTTCAGAATCCGTCGCTCCCCGATGCATGGCGCAACGCCAAAATGCAATTTTGTCTCATCAAACAACACGACGATGAGAGACACGAAGATTGAAAACGAAGCCGTTGCACAAGAAAACGTTACCTCGCTGGCCGGCCTGGAGCTGGTGAAGGCGAAAGGAGAGATCGAACAATTTATTTATAGCTGCTCGCATACCCTCCGCGCGCCGTTGAAGTCCATCGCCGGCCTGGTCCACCTGTTGAAAAGCAGTGAAGGCAACCCGGAGATCGATCCCAGATTCTTTTTGGAGTCGATCGAAAAAACATGTAGCAAAATGGAATTGTTGCTCGATGATTTCGAACAATTCCTTGCGAATTCGCGTCAGCGGGTGGCCACTCACCCGGTAGATGTGAGGGAGATCTTGGAGGAAGTGCTGCAGGACTTTCAGGTCGTGATAGAAGAGGAACACATTCAGGTTTCCATGAACTGCGACCAAACGGTCCCATTCTACACGGACAAAAACCGCTTCCGGGTGGTCTTGTCACATCTCATTTCAAATGCCATTCAGTTTCGGAACAATGAAAGAGAAAAGATGGAGGTGCGCATTCACGTGAAGGTATTTCCATCGTTTTGTACGGTGCAGGTGCGCGACAACGGCGTGGGCATCGAGGACCAGGTTCGCTCGCATATTTTCGATCTCTTCTATCGCGGCTCCATGCAGTCAACCGGTTCCGGTGTGGGGTTGTATATCGTGAAAGAGGTTCTGAACAAGATGAAAGGTTCGATCACCGTGCGATCGACAGAAACGAAGGGGTCCACCTTTCTGATCTCTATACCCAACTTGATGCCATAAAAAGATTACCCAGGTTAATATTATGATCAGGATAGGCTGTGTAGGAAGGTTCCGCCGGGCGTCAGATCAGGGATTTCCTGATGCCATCCCTAACTTCCTGATTTTTGAAAATCCGTATCGCACTGATGTTTGCCGCCCCCACAGGTTGCAATTTTGATCTACAAATAAACCCATTACTCAGTATACCCATGAAAACAAAATGTAACGAGGTTGCCGCACCCATCACAACCTTCATCGTATTGGATGAAAAAAGATTCCTGGCCTTCACCGGCTCCAACGATGGTGTGATGCGGGCCACCGCCTCGGCTTTTATCAAGCACATGCCCACCATGACACAGGACCTCACCGACGCCGCCTGGACCGACGACCGAGAGCGCGTGCGTGCAATGCTTCACAAGATCAAGTCGGCAGCGGGCCTCTTCGCGTCTGCCCTCTTTGTGAAGACGATGGCGACTTTGGAAACTAATGTAGATGGGCTCACCAAACCGGAGGTGGTTCAAAGTACCAGCCGCATCACGGAAACCATAGACCTGTTGAAAGAAGAAGTCCGGATCTTTTTGGAAAACCTGAACGCAGTCGTCTCTAAATAAATCAACGAAATGTTAGCCATCCGCCGATCCAACCACCCCGATGATGCCGAGCGCAGAAGGCTCGAAGCGCTTTACCGCTCGGGTATCCTCGACACGGAACCCGAGCAAGCCTTCAACGACATTGTTGATCTGGCCGCCACGCTTTGTGATGTGCCCACGGCAATGATCAGCTTTGTGGATGCCAACCGGCATTGGTTCAAGGCTACATCGGGCACCTACGTGCCAAGCCCCGATCGAACAACGGCGTTTTGTGCGTATGCTATTCAACAACCCGGTATATTATTGATCCCCGACGCGAAGCATGATGTCAGGTTTGCCGATCATCCTGCAGTGGCAGGTGTTTCGGGTATCCGTTTTTACGCCGGCGTACCCTTGGTCACACCTGAGGGCTATGCGCTGGGTACGTTGTGTGTTTGGGATCTTCAGCCGCGCACGTTGTCACAAAAACAGGTCGACAATCTTTATGGCTTGGGACGACAAGTCATGAAGCTGCTTGCCTTGCGGCAGCACGTTCAGGAGTTGGAAGATCAAAAGTCATTTTTACAAGGACATAACCTCAGCCTGCACCAACTCAATCAGGAGTTTCAGGCTTCCGAGGAAGAGATCCGCAGCAATCTTGAGCAGATCAGCGAGCTGCAACAAAACCTGGAATCGCAGGAGCGTCAATACCGCGAGCTGGTGGAAAACGCGAGCGACCTCATCTATGAATTGGATGCCGATGGGAAGTTTACGTTTGCCAACAGCCTCATGCAAACCGTGGTGGGGTTCACCAAGGAGGAGTTGAGCAAGATGCACTATTGGGAGTTGGTTCACCCGTATTACCTGGAAGGCGTCATAGAATTTTATCGCCGCCAGCGCAAAAGCCTCACGGAGAATTCTTACCTGGAATTTGTGCTCAACGCCCGCAACGGCGAAGAGGTTTGGGTTGGTCAAAATGTGCGCATGTTCTTTGAGGAAAACGGACGTGTCTACAAAGTGAGCGCGATCACCCGGAACATCACCGAGTTGAAATGGGCGGAACGGAAACTGGAAGGCAGCGAAAAAAGATTCAGACTTTTATCGGAACATGCTCCCGTGGGAATTTTTCAGACCGACGCCGCCGGTCAGTGCACCTACGTGAACCTTCGTTGGTGCGAGATCGCCGGCCTTTCGGAAGAAGACGCCATGGGCGATGGCTGGATAACGTCCATCCACCCCGACGACCGTCACCGGATGGTTCACGCCTGGCGCAGTGCCATCGCCGCACACGAAGAATTTGTTTTAGAGTTCCGGTTTATCGACCAGTGCAAGAACATTCGCTGGGTGACCGGCCGTGCCCTGCAGATAACCGACGACCAAGGCCTGCCTGCGGGCTATATCGGAACGCTCAACGACATCACCGAACTGAAGGAAGTTCATCGCAAGCTCGAAGAACGCGAGGAGATGTATCGCTTGTTATCGACGAACTCGGGTGACATGGTTTCCCTCTACAAGGCCGACGCAGCCTCTACCCGTGTTTTTGTTTCACCGAGCGTACGCTACATTTTGGGTTATGAGCCCGACGAACTGATCGGCCAATCTCCCTATGCGCTCATTCACCCGGAAGATGCCGAGCGTGTGCGGGGTATGATCGGCGACATTGTTCGTCGTGGTACCATTGCCATTATGGAATATCGCCTGCGCAAGAAGAACGGCGAATTCATATGGCTCGAATCGAATGCCCGGCCCTTCCTCGATCGCAACGGGAACATGTTGGGCTTTCAATCGTCGGCCCGCGACATCACGAAACGCAAACAGTTTGAGGCATCGTTGCAGGAGGCAAAAGAGAAAGCGGAAGAAGCTACGTTGGCCAAAAGCCAATTCCTGTCGAGCATGAGCCATGAGATCCGTACGCCCATGAACGCCATCATTGGTCTTACGAATTTGTTGCTGCTGGATCGGCCGCGCAAAAATCAACGCGAACAATTGGGCCTGCTCAAATTCTCGGGCCAGAACCTGCTCACCATCATCAACGACATCCTCGACTTCAGCAAAATCGAAGCCGGCAAGATTGCCCTCGAGCACGTCGACTTCGACCTGACGCAACTCATCGCGAAAACAAAAGATATGCTGGAGCACAATGCCCAACAGAAGGGCATCCCGCTTCAACTGGTGTACGACCAGACGCTTCCGGCGGTCGTCAAAGGCGACTCCGTGCGATTGGCGCAAGTGATCACCAACCTGGTGAGCAATGCCATCAAGTTCACCGAATCAGGTTGTGTGACGCTGGCGGTGCAAGACGAGGGCACGCGCCAAGGCAAGCGGATCGTTCGCTTTTCCGTTACCGACACGGGCATCGGCATCGAGCCCAGTAAGATCGATGCTATATTCGACAGCTTCGTTCAGGCCGATGCCGATACCACACGCAAATACGGCGGCACGGGCCTTGGCCTCTCCATCGCCCGAAACCTGGTGAACCTCATGGGCAGTGATATTGCCGTCGAAAGTACTCCCGGTGTGGGCTCCACGTTCAGTTTTACTTTGCCGGTGGAAGAAGGGGTAAACACCGCGAGCGTTCAGCAGGAAGAGACAACTGGCGGTGCCCTTCGGAACATCGACATCCCGGTGCTGCTGGTTGAAGATAACGAGATCAACCAGATGATCGCCTGCAGTTTCCTCGAGTCGTGGGGCGTGAAGGTGGATGTGGCCAACAACGGTAAAGAAGCCGTAGAGAAAGTTGCGAAAAAGAATTATGCGCTGGTGCTGATGGACATACAAATGCCCGTGATGGACGGATATGAGGCGACGCGTCAAATTCGCGCGATGCCCGATGCGCACTACCGCAATATGCCGATCCTGGCGTTGACCGCTTCGGCCATGCTGGGGATGCGCGACAAAGTGATGGAGGCGGGGATGAACGATTTCATCAGCAAACCTTTCGTGCCGGAAGATTTGCATCGAAAGATCACCCTGCACGCTCGCGGCTAGCGATGATGCAATAAGATCTGAATATGCTCGAGTAACCTGTCAATGTTACAGGGCTTTTTCAAAAAACCTGCGGCGCCAAGATGAAGGCTTTTGTCTTCATTCTCCGGTGTAGCGTTGGCGGAGAACACCAGAACAGGAATGGTGTTGTGGACGGGGTTTGACTTCACGTTCTTCAGGAACGTGAAGCCGTCCATCTCCGGCATGCGCAGGTCGGTGATGATCAGGTGGGGAACAAAGGTCTGTAACTTTTCAAGCGCCTCGCTGCCGTTCGTGGCCCCTTGCATCTCATAACCCTCCATGTCCAGCAGCTCCAGCAGGCTTTCCAACACGTCGGGCGTGTCTTCGATCAACAAGATCTTTTGTTTCATACGCGCAAGGGTAGGGTAACGGTAAACGAAGTGCCTTCGCCGGCTTGGCTGCTGAGGTGAATTTGCCCGGCCAACAGATCAACCGCTTTTTTAACGATGGATAAACCGAGGCCCGTGCCTTGAATGGTGCCCACATTGGCGCCCCGGTGAAACGCCGAAAAGATGTTTTGCTGATCTTCAGATGTGATGCCGATGCCTTTGTCTTTTACTTCTAGCTTGAGAAAATCGGGCGAATTGGTGACGCGCAGCATGACCGACTTTTGGTCCGGAGAAAATTTGATGGCATTGGTGATGAGGTTGATCAGAATGTTGCGCAGCAATTTCTCGTCGGCGGCAAACGATTTTACCGAGCACTGGATGAACATCTGCACCTGGTGCGTCCGCATGCTCTCTTCCACCTCGCGGACGGTTTGCTGAAAAAATGTCTCGATGTCGACCTGGGTATACTTGGTATTGATCTTGCCCGCCTCGCTTTTGCCGATCATCAGGATGTCGTCCAGCAGGTAGGTCATGTGGTCCACTTGCTTTTCGATGGTGGCCAGCTTTTTTATAAAATCATCGGCCGATATTTTTTCGCGGTGTTTTCGCAGAAAACCGGTGGCGAGCGCAATGGTCGACAACGGCGTCCGGAATTCGTGCGACGCGATGGAGACAAACCGGCTCTTCATTTCCACCAGTTCTTTCTCTTTGCGCAAAGCTTCGTTCAGCTCGCGGGTGCGCTCCTGCACTTTTGCTTCCAGGTTGACGCGGTATTCGATGAGTTCGGTGATGTTTTGACCCACCATCAGCACGCCGGTGATCTGTTGCTCTGAGTTTCTGCGGGGCGTGGTGTTGAGCAGGAAAATGAGATCGCGCTGGTCTTTCGACACCATGGGCAACTGCAGGTTGTCGAGCGGACTGCCTTTGAACGCACGCTCCAGCAAAAGCATAAATTCCTGGCGATGATCTTCGCGGATACAAAGCCCGATGTTCTTCCCCAACATTTCATTTTTGGTGTAGCCCGTAACCTGTTCGGTCACACGATTCCATTCGTTGATATAGCCGTTGCGATCGGCACCGAAGATGGGTGCATTGGCGTGCTGAATGAGTTCCGAAAGCTCGCGGGCAATGGCCGTGATGTTGCGTTCAAATTCTTTTTGGCCCGTGATGTCCTGCATCGAGCCGATCATCCGCACGGGATGTTCGTCCTGGTAGATGATGTAGGCGCGATTCAATACATACTTATATGAATCATCCGCGCACCGATAGCGGTATTGCGAGATCCAGTTGGTCCGCAGTTGGGCAAAGGCTTGTCCGATCTCCAGGTTCACGCGTTCGAAATCTTCCGGGTGAATTTTTTCTTTCCACCATTCCTTGGCCGTGCTGATCTGCCGGTCGGCATAGCCAAAGATGGTTTCGATGCCGTGGTTCCACACTTCAGAGTCGCGTTCGATGTCGCGGTCCCAAATGGCGTCGTTGGTGGCGCGCGACAGGATCTCGTAGCGTTGGTTATATTCCAGCAGCACTTCTTCAAACGTCTTGCGCTCCGAGATATCCTGGATCACGCCGAGCATCAGGCGGGCCTCATTTTCCTGTTGAATAAAATCCGCGCGCACGTGCACCCAACGAAGCGAGCCATCGTCTTTGCGAAGGATGCGGTGCTCCACGTTGAACAGCTCGCCGTTGTTTATCGCCTTAAGAGCGTCCTCTTTCACGCGTTGCAGGTCGTCGGGATAGACCAGCGCCAGGTAACTTTGCAAGGCCGGTTGATAAGCAGGCGAGACCCCAAATATTTTCCGGGTCTGGTCGTTCCACTCGGCGCGATCCGCTTCCGTGTCATAGGTCCAGTAACCGATCTTCGCGATTTCATAAGCCTTGATCAAGAGGTGCTGGCTCTTTTGGATCTCCAGCTCGTGCAACTTGCGCTCCGTGATGATGATGGTTTCCGACTGTTGATGGATCACCTGCGTTGCCTCCAACAGCTTGTCGTTGGTGGACGACAATTCTTCATTGATCGCCTTCAGTTCTTCGTTGGAGGCCATCAGCTCTTCGTTGGTGCGTTGAAGTTCCCGCGTTCTTTCCTGAACCGTATGCTCCAGGTTGCGGCGAGTTTCTTCCAGGGCGATGTTGCGTTGCTCGAGCTTGTTCACGAGGTCGGAACTGTACTGGTGCATCACTTCGATGGCGACGGGCGAACCTTTCGTTCCCTCCCGGCGCCGGGCCGGAGCGATCAATAATGTTCGCACCGCCTCCACCAACACATGGATCGGCGCCGGTTTCCGGATAAACAAATCGGCGCCCATGTCTTCGGCGATCTTCTCTTCGCTGAGCGACGTGTAGGTGGCGGTGTAGATGATGATGGGAATGTTGCGCAGTTTTTCGTCGTGCCGAACTTTGTAGCACAAATAATAGCCGTCGACGTTCGGCATGAGAATGTCGGTAACGATGAGGTCGACCGCTTCGGTGAGTAAGATGTCCATCGCTTCCTGGCCATCGCGTGCGGTCAGGGTAGCATAGCCCTCGGCCTCAAAGGTGGCCTCGAGCAATTTGCGCGACAGGGCCGAATCGTCCACGAGCAAAAGCTTGTATGCGTTCATGCAGGATTACAGGTAAGGGATAATTTGATCTTTGAACCGCCGCGTGTCGATGGGTTTGGTGATGAAACCGTCGCATCCGGCGGCGAGCGCTCTTTCATGATCTTGCTTCATAGCGAAGGCGGTGAGCGCGATGATGCGGATATGACGGGTGGCGTCATTGGCTTTCAGCAGGCGCGTGAATTCCAGACCGTCGATGCCCGGTAAGGCAATGTCCATGAGGATCAGGTCGGGATGTTTTTTTTCGATGGATGCGAGCGCGCCCTCGGCATCGGAACAACGCACGACCTGAAACCCTTCGATCTCCAGCACGTCGGAGGCCAACTTGAGGTTGGTGGCATTGTCGTCTACGATCATAATAATTTTTTCGGTCGTCATAGCGCTAGGTTAGAATGATGTGTAGAGGCATGATGATCCAGAAGGTGGTGCCGCGGCCCGACTCGCTCTCCACGCCGATCTGGCCGCGGTGAAGTTCGACGATGTTCTTGGTGAGCGCCAATCCCAATCCCGAGCCTTCATGCTGGCGGGCCATGCCGGAATCCAATTGCACAAATGGAATGAATAGCTTTTTTAAGTTCTCTTTGGTGATGCCGATACCGGTGTCGGTCACCCGCACCATGAACATGTCGTCAGCGTGTGGCATGGCGCTGATCTGCACTTCGCCACGCTCGCGGTTGAACTTGATGGCATTGGACAAAAGGTTATAAAGGATCTGCCGGAACTTGTTTTTATCGATACGGACATAGGACAGCGCCTTGGAAAGCTCCAACCGGATGGTCACTTCTTTTTTGGCGGCAATAGATTCCAGCGTGTTGATGACGCCCGTGATGACCTCGTTGAGCGAGAAGAGTTCCACCGAAAGTTCTGTTTTGCCGGATTCGATCTTGGCCAGGTCGAGCACGTTGTTGATGAGTTGGAGCAAATGTGATCCGCTGTCGTGAACATCCTGTAAGTATTGTCGTTGGCGCGTGTTGAGCGGGCCGATCTTCTGATCGATCAACAACTCCGAGAACCCCAGGATGGCATTGAGGGGCGTGCGCAGTTCGTGCGACATGTTGGCCAGGAAATCGCTCTTGAGCCGGTTGGCCTCCAGGATCTTTCGCTCGGTGATGTCGATGATGGAGGCCAGCACGAGGTTGCCTTCCTGCGACTCGATTGGATTCAACCCGATCTCTACGGGAAATTCACTGCCGTCTTTGCGCAACGCATAAAGATCCCGACCCACGCCCATCGGACGCATCTGCGGCATGGCAAAAAAAGTGGCGCGGTAGTGTGGATGCATGTTGCGAAAGCGGGAGGGTATGAGCAACTCCACCTCTTTGCCCAACAATTCCGGCCGCGCATAGCCGAACAGTTTTTCCGTCGCGCCATTCACCAACGCAATGCGCCCTTCTTGATTGATGAGGACAATGGCATTGGGCGCCGACTCCACCACCAACCGGAAGCGTTCTTCTGCGCGTTTGCGCTCCGTGATGTCGATGATCGCGGCCAGCACCATGGGCCCTTCCGGAGTTTCCATGGGATTGAGACCGATCTCGACGGGAAACTCGGTACCATTTTTTCTGCGGGCAAACAAGTCGCGCCCCGCGCCCATGGTGCGTGTTTTCGGAGCATCCATAAACTTATCACGCCATTGGGGGTGATGATACTTAAACTGTTCCGGCAGCAACAACTCGACGGGATGATCGATAAGCTCTTCGCGCGTATAGCCAAATAATTTTTCCGTTTGCCCGTTCACAAGATTTATTTTGCCTTCGCGATTCACCAATACCATGGCGTTGGGCGCCGACTCAACCACCAACCGAAATCTTTCTTGTGCCAACCGGCCTTCATGTGGTCGCGAGATCTTGATGAAGCCGGTAACACCAGTGTGGTCGTCGTGCAAGGCCGTGATCACCTCACTGGTCCAGAAGGCCCGGTTGTTTTTGCCTACGCGCCACCCTTCGTGCAATGCTTTGCCTTTGTCGGTGGCTTCTTTCAACAGGCTTTCGGGTATCCCGGCGGTTTGATCTTCGACGGTGTAAAACATGCTGAAAGACTTTTCCAACACCTCTTCGAGCCGGTAGCCTTTCATTTTTTCGGCGCCTTTGTTCCATCTTTTAACATGGCCTTCCTTATCGAGCAATAAAATGGCGTATTCGTCCACTTCGTCAAGTGCCTCCCAGTGAAATTCATCCGTGTTTTTCATGTAGCGTCGCGTGTTGGTCCCAATGCATCTACCGGTCCGGGCTAGGCTTACTCGACAAGACAGCTCCCGGAAAAAATCAATCGCCTTCAAAAGACAAAGCCCATCACATGCTTCGGAGGCGAAGCCATGGATGGGCTTCGATCAAGGTACGGAA
This sequence comes from Chryseolinea soli, assembly GCF_003589925.1. Taxonomy (NCBI): domain Bacteria; kingdom Pseudomonadati; phylum Bacteroidota; class Cytophagia; order Cytophagales; family Fulvivirgaceae; genus Chryseolinea; species Chryseolinea soli. Next base: position 2,366,257 of record NZ_CP032382.1, read on the forward strand.
TTGCCTATACGCTCACAAACATTGCATGGAAAAATTGGGCGACTTGTCTGACGTCTTGAAGCCGACGGTGTTGAGCAGGATCTTGAAGCCGGCAGATATTTTAACGAAATACGTTTTACCTTGCGGGTATCTGGATAAACCAAACGGTCAAAATGAGGCTAGTCTTACCCGTCATCGTCGTTTCTCAATTCTTTTGTACTTCACTTTGGTTTGCCGGAAATGCGATTGCACCAGACATCGCCAGGGATCTTCACCTTGAACAACACTTTTTAGCGCACCTCACAAGCGCCATACAATTTGGCTTTATTTCCGGGACCTTATGTTTTGCGGTCTTTTCAATTTCGGATCGTTTCTCTCCTTCCCTGGTATTTTTTTGTAGCTCCATCTTCGCCGGACTTTTCAACCTGGGAATGAGTATCCCGGGGATCCATACTACCGAATTGCTTCTGTTCAGATTTTTAACCGGATTTTTTCTGGCCGGCATATACCCCGTGGGTATGAAGATAGCATCCGATCACTATAAGGAAGGTCTCGGAAAGTCCCTGGGCTTTTTGGTGGGGGCTTTAGTGCTGGGCACAGCATTTCCCCATTTATTGAAAAACAGTATATCGGGCTTCCCCTGGAGATATATTGTGTATGCCACCACCGCCCTATCGGGCTTGGGCGGGCTTTGCATTTTGCTATTCGTGCCCAACGGTCCCTATCGCAAAGCGGGTCAAAAATTGAACCTGAACGAATTCATGAAAGGATTCAGACTTCCCGACTTTCGGGCGGCGTCGTTTGGATATTTTGGGCACATGTGGGAGTTGTACACCTTCTGGGCATTTCTGCCGTTGATGCTGATGAACTATAACCACCGCTACCCGGAGACGAATCTGAACGTTTCGCTGTGGTCATTCCTGATCATTGCATCGGGTGGGCTAGCGTGTGTTTTTAGCGGGGTCGTTTCACAATTTCTTGGGGCAAAGAAAGTGGCCACTATAGCGCTATCCTTGTCGTGCTTATGTTGTGTGACATCGCCGCTTTTCCTTTTATCCGACTCCATTATTATACTGATTGTCTTTCTGATCTTTTGGGGACTTGTAGTAATCGCCGACTCTCCCTTGTTTTCAACCCTGGTCGCGCGGAGTGCGCCGGAAGAATCGCGGGGCACTTCACTCACCATCGTGAATTGCATCGGATTTTCGATCACCATTGTGAGTATTCAATTTATAAACGCGATTTCGGATAGCGTGAATGCGCAATATGTTTATACGCTACTGGCCATTGGGCCGGTGTTTGGGCTTATCGCTTTGTTGAAAAAAGAGAAATCGAGCGCGCCTAATGCGTCACATGCATAACCAAAGACTAAGCCTTCTAGCATCCTTTTCCCCATTGTTTAAAAACTAGTTGTGCGACCGGCGTGAATTGCGGTGAAAGGCATTCCGCAGCGATCTTGATCTTGTAGTGTGAAATTCAACCCGTAGATCTCTATCCCCGGATCACGCTTCCATTTATTGGAAAAATGTAACTTTAAGCGTACTTTAGACACTTATAAATTCAAAAAGCATAAATCTTTAAAAAAAGACCACTTTTTCGAACATGAAGACTTCAAAAATCGCCGGAATAATTTTGATCGCGACCGTCTCCATTGCATGGCTGAGCTGCAGCAAGCCCGAGCAGTCGTCAACGCAGAAGCGCTATCCGATTTCCTCCATTGATATCAAGAATGTTATTCTCACCGATAGCTTCTGGCTCCCCAAGGTCAAATTGATTCAAGACACCACCATCAAACATGCTTTTGAAAAGTGCGCCGAGGAAGGACGCATGGAAAATTTTTTGATCGCTGGCAAAACCATGGAAGGAAAGGCGAGGGGCAAGATGCCGTTTGACGACACCGATCTGTACAAGACCATTGAAGGCGCTTCTTATTCTTTGATCAGCATGCCCAATCCCAAGTTGGATGCCTATCTCGATTCGATCATCTCCATCATCAAAATTGGGCAGGAGCCGGACGGATACCTCACCACGTGGTTCACCATCGACCGGACCAGCCCGCCTGCCGATTGGGTTAAGCCTTCCAAGGAGAGATGGGAAAATGAGATCACAAGCCACGAACTTTATAACAGCGGCCACTTGTTCGAAGCGGCTGCTGCCCACTATTGGGCTACGGGAAAGAGAAACCTGTTGGATATCGCGCTCAAAAATGCCGACTTGCTGGTGGCAAACTTTAAACCCGGCCATTTGCAGCGCCCTCCCGGTCACCAAATTGTAGAGACCGGTCTGATTAAACTGTACGACATCACCCACAACGAAGATTATCTAAAGCTTTCAAAATATTTTATTGATCTGCGGGGAGACAGCACTACCCACCCACTATACGGCGCTTACTATCAGGACCACGAACCCGTAATTGATCAATCAGAAGCTGTGGGTCACGCCGTGAGAGCCGAATATTTGTATGCAGGCATGACCGACATCGCCGCCATTTACCACAACCCCTCGTATTCAAAGGCGCTCGACAAAATATGGGACAACACGGTGAACAAAAAAATGTACATCACCGGGGGTGTAGGAGCAAGACACGACGGCGAAGCCTTTGGCGATGACTTTGAACTTCCCAACCTTTCGGCATATGGCGAAACCTGTGCCGCCATTGGAAGTGTTTGGTGGAATCAGAAAATGTTCATGCTTTCCGGCGATGCCAAATACTACGACATCGTGGAGCGGACCCTCTACAACGGTTTGATCTCCGGTATGTCGACGGACGGCAAGATGTTTTTCTACACCAACCCCTTGGAGTCTGACGGCAAATTTCAGTTTAATAAAGGAGCCTGCACGCGCCAATCGTGGTTTGATTGCTCGTGTTGTCCCACCAATATGATTCGTTTCATTCCGTCGCTGGCGGGGTTGATCTATGCTTCCAAAGAAGACACCGTGTATGCCAACTTGTTCATATCAAGCCAGGCGCAATTGCAAAGCAAAAACGGGAAGATCAAATTAAGTCAACAAACGGGCTATCCCTGGAGAGGAAACGTGACCTTCACGATCGAGCCCGAAAAGAAAACAAAATTCACTTTGCAAATCCGTGTTCCAGGCTGGCTCAGAAATGAAGCCGTGCCCGGAAATCTTTATGCTTACGTGAATGCCCAGCCTGCAGAACCCTCGTTGAGCATCAACGGAAAAAAGGAAAAGCCACAGATTTCAAATGGCTACATGACCCTTACGAAAGAATGGGAAAAAGGTGATGTGGTTGAGCTGTCGTTGCCCATGAACATTCACAAAGTAATGACCAATGGACCCGTTGCGGACAACAAGAACAAGGTGGCTTTCGAACGAGGCCCGATTGTTTATTGCGCAGAAGGAATAGACAACCCGAATCTTTCAACCCTTGCATTGCCTGACGATGTTAGCTTGCAATCGAAGAAGAAGGATCTTTTGGGCCAATCGGTGAATGTACTCACCGGAAAAATTCAAAACGAAAACCTGACATTGATTCCGTACTACTTGTGGTCGAATAGAGGCGTTGGCCAAATGAAAGTGTGGCTGCCACAAACGGAACCTAAGGCAAAATTGTAAAGGAGTTGGTTGGCCGACCGCTTTGCCGTGGCGAGCGATAAGAAACTACTTGCTATTGTGCCGGCTGTCCATCATCTGCTCCTGATGGTTGGATACATACGCTACCAATTCGCTTGTGGCCGCGTTAAGCTCTTCTGAGCAGGTGATCAACTTGTCGGCGATGAGTTCGAATTCTTTTTGATCGACGACATTTTTTATCACCAGCGAGGAAAGCCCGTTGATGCGCGCCAGGGGTCCGCGGATGCCGTGTGATGCGCGAAAGGCAATGGATTCCAACAGCGAGATGGTTTCCTCTTGCAGTTTGTCGTGCATTTTCCGTTCGGTGATGGACAAGCCCAGCGTAAGAAAGCTTTTTACTACGCCATCACTGTCGCGTATGGGGATCACGATGCAGTCAAACCAAATGAGTGTCCCCTGTTTTGTTTTGTGCTCCACTTCGCCTCGCCAGGTCTCTCCCTTCATGAGGATTTGTCTTCTTTCTGTGAAGAATGCCTCGGGATGATTAATGGATGTCAGAACCCGGTAGTGATTGCCAATAAGTTCTTCCTGGGTGTAGCCCGAGACCGCGATCACCTGGTCGTTAACTTTTATGAAGTTGCCGTCGAGGTCGCTCACGGCAGAGTAGATGCTCACATCGATGGCATCGATATAGGCCTGGAGCTGGGCACTTTTTTGCCGCACCATCAGGTCGAGGTTTTCCGAGAATGCCGTCAGCTCTTCATTCGTTGCCTGGAGCTCTTCGTTCATGGCCTGCGTTTCGCGATTCGCCTGTGTCAATTTTTCGGCGTAGTCCCGGATCAGCCACCGGAACACCAGCGATTGGGCGAGCACGATAAAGCCGGAAAGAAACATGATGGAGTTTTGGGCTATCGCGTAGGGAACCGTTGGGTTGGGAACAAACGGTTCGTGGCTGTCATACCACTGATAGGCAACGTAACACAGGAAAGCGAACAGGAAGGAAAGAAAAACATGCTTTAATTTATTGAACACGACCACCGAGCAACAGCCAAGCGCGATGAGGAGATATTCCGTGCCCGAACGCCTTTCCAGGAGGGCTAGGGTTAAAACCATAGCCATGAATACGTAGGAAACAACAAAGCGGGCCGCCCGGAAGTGGAACCTGGAATGCAGGAAAAGGACCAGCAGGATCATGGGCACGTAACCCAACGCTTGCAATACACTCAACGAGCCCAACAGGACAAATACGATGACAAACAAAATGGTGAGGACCAGCGACATGACCAGGAAAGCATTGATGGACAACAGTCGTGCCCTCTCTGACTGATCCATCCCCGCGTGGTGGCCAAGGTGGATGAGTTTATTCAGGTATTCTTTCATTTGCCGCAGCTTCTGATTCTTGTTGCTAACACAATCCGGGTGTCATAAGCCCGGATGCTTGTTTCTATCTAAAGATAGCAATTATTCCACGGTTGGGATGGACCCACAATTATGGTGATGTTCCATAGCTATTTTCGAAAGAAGTCATTCGTCACACCTGTTTTTAATGACCGCTAACAGTCTTTCCTGAAAGTCCGTCAAAAGTCTTTGTCCCCAGAAGGAGCTATAACCGTTGATATGGGTGTCAAGCCGGTAGGTGGAAGATAGCGTCAATTTTGTTTGTTGCGCGCCCATTGGCTCCAGGTCATACGATGCATTCAAAAAAACGAAATGATTTCCTTTCAGGATGTGTTGATCGAAAACAGTCTGTCTGATCGACGACGGAATGATGGCAATCGTGAACCCTACGCTTTTATTTCGCTCCCATGTGGTCACCGTTTCTTTAAACGTCAGCCCTCCCTCGAAGTGCCCGATTCGCGTTGCTCCAACCGTGTCCCGGTCAAGTTCTGCATAGAGCGGTCTGGGGATGCCGGCATAGTTGAAAAAACCTTTTTTGTATTCCTCGGGGCGGATCGCTTTCACCCTGACGATATTTTCCCAAACGGTCTCGGGTTTGGCGTGGATGATGACGACGGTTTCTACTTCGAAGGTCTGGGATGGTGCCGGGAATTTCACTTCCGCAAACCCGGCCAGCAGTGGCACAAGAAAGAGGGAATAAAGTACCCCATTCTTATTTCTTCTCCTTTCAATGAGTTTTCCAAAAATAATGCCCCCTAAGCCGGCGGCGATGAGAAACGGGATCGAAATGATCACAATGCAAATCATATCTTCTTTGCCCGTCCAAAAGGCAATCACAAAAAAAAGAAAGACGGCGAGGATCGGGCGGGTTATGCAATAGCGATTTGATGCGAGCTGTTCTTTCGTGGCAAAAAATAAGGGCGTGATGCCAATAACGAACGGTACGATCCAAACGAAGGTGATGGAAAACAGATCGGCAAAATCGAGGTTGTGCTGTATCCCAAAAAATTCCCTCATGATCAGTCCGTAGAACGAACCGATGATGATGCCGCCATATTTTGTAAAGATGTTTCTTATTTTCATTTCGCTTGATGAAACGCCACGCCAAAATAACGACGAAAAGTGTCATGGTAAAATTTCCACGCCTTGGTCTCGCTGTTGAAATGGCTCGTATTCTAGCAGTCCATCTCTTATCAAACAATCTTTTAATCGGTTGTCGAATCTGGGATCTTCCCCGTAGGTGTTACCGTCGGGTAACCCAAATCCTATTTTGAACCCCAACATCGGATAGGTATAAACGCTGTCGCAACCGAACGAGGAATACAGGTTCCAAAGCCAAAAACCATAGATTGGCTTCCCGTCCACCACGACGGCAACGGGTAATCCCTCCAATGGAATTTTTAACCTTTGTATTTTCGCTCGTCCCGCCTCATTCAGTTGAACCCTCTGACTGTTCCAGTCAAAATATTCGACGTCCGATCGTTCAATTAAGGGCTCATCAAAGAGGACATCTTTTGTTGGGTCAAGGCAATAGCGACAGGCCGATGCCTTTATGAGGTCAGGGTAGATCTCCTTAACCCGATAGACCTCAAATCCCCGCTCGTATTGGCAAGACGAACAAAAAAGCAATGCAGATAAGTGGAATAAGACGTTTCGCCGGAGTGCGCTGTTTTTCATTTCTCTGTATATTTATCAGGGTTCGAGCAAGGGTCGTACCGAATCATATCCTTAGGAAGGAAAACCCGGATCGATCGCGAATACGAGGTCTTACCCGTCGAAGCCGCCCAAATACCACGGGCGCCTTTTATAACGCATTCTCTACGATCGAGACCTATTTAGAAGCGCGGACAGGTGAAAGAGGGAAAAGAATGATTAGAAAAGTGACAAGGTTGGCTCTTCTTTTATTATAGGCATAGCGGCACCAGGGAAGCCATCTATTCGAGAAAACTTATAGAACATGAAAAATAAGCGAAGAGATTTCCTGAAGCTTACAGGGATGACCGGTCTTGGCTTAGCCACGGGTGGTCTTTCCAGTGTTTTTGGTGCAACCGTAAATCATTCAAATGCCATGGAGAAAAATTCCGCTCTAAAAAATGCTATTGTGGACGACAAGAACTCCAGCGTGATCGGCGCCTATGGCAAATGGGCCGCAGGCTTGATCGATAACAAATTGCCCGCCTTGTCATTCCGGAAAAAGGAATTTACTAACCTGGATGCATGGAAGAAAGATGCCCGCAAGCGACTAACGGAACGACTCGCGATACCGGAGATGGGAGGGACTCCCGTGGTAACGGTTAAAAAACAGTATTCATACGACGGCCTGCACATCGAAGAACTGAGCTGGCAACTACCGTACGGAGCGGCAACGGACGCCATTCTGCTAAAGCCCGTGAATGCCAAGGGAAAGTTGCCGGGTGTCCTGGCGTTTCACGATCACGGAGGCGTGAAATATTTCGGCACGCGGAAAATAACCCGCACGTCGGACACGCTTCACCCGCTCATGGCCGAGCATCAAAAGTTCTATTATGAAGATCTGGCCTGGGCTAACGAAGTGGCTAAACGCGGCTACGTGGTGCTGGTTTCCGATGCCTTTCCGTTTGCGAGCCGGCGGGTGTTGATGAACGATGTCGCCCCGGAATCTTTGCGTCATGGATTGACGGATGACGACCCGGAAAGTGTAGAGCACATCGAGGCGTATAACAAATGGGCCTCCGACCATGAGCACATCATGTCTAAATCTTTGTACAGCGCGGGAACAACCTGGGCCGGTGTGTTCTTTGGCGAAGACAAAAAGGCGCTGGACATCTTGTGCAATCGCCCCGACGTGGATGTGAAAAATATAGGCTGCTGTGGACTCTCGGGCGGCGGCATGCGCACCGTATTCATGGCGGGTCAGGACGATCGGATCAAGTGCGCAGTTTGCGTCGGGTTCATGACCACCTGGAGGGATTTTGTGTTGAACAAATCGGTCAATCACACCTGGATGACCTATGTCCCGTTGTTGCCGAATGAATTGGATTTTCCGGAGATCCTTGGCCTGCGCGTTCCCTTGCCCACGATGGTGTTGAACGATACGGAAGACGAGCTGTACACACTGGACGAAATGAAAAGTGCCGATAAAATACTGGCAGAAGTATACGCGAAAGCAGGAGCGACCGATCGCTACAAATGTAACTATTACCCTGGTCCACATAAATTCGATAAAAAAATGCAAGCCGATGCGTTTAATTGGTTTGATAAATGGCTCAAGGGGTAGGCAGTTTTTTTAAAAGCAACTATTAAAAGAAATAAAATGAGTACAAGCCGCAGAGAGTTTTTAAAAATTTCAAGCCTTACCGGCATGGGATTGGCCAGCACGTCGGTGCTGAAAGGTTATGATCATCTTCAGGAGGGTAATGCAAAGAAACCCGCTCCTCCGCATTTCAATATGTGCGGGTATGCGGCGCCGAAGATTGAAACGGTGCGGATCGGCTTTGTTGGTTTGGGAAACCGGGGCCCCGCGGCCGTCGAGCGAATGATGCATATTGAAGGGACCGATATAAAAGCTTTGTGCGATCTGCGGCCGGAGAAAGCTAAAGCTGTGAGACAAAAACTGGAAGGCACGATCCATCATCCCGAGGTTTATACCGGCAAGGAAGATGAATGGAAAAAAATGTGCGACCGCGCCGATATTGACCTGATCTATATTGCTACACCCTGGGCTTTGCACACGCCAATGGCGGTGTATGCGATGAACCACGGCAAACACGTGTGCGTTGAAGTGCCCTCTGCCAAAACACTGGAAGAGTGTTGGCAATTGGTAGAGACATCGGAGCGTACAAAAAAGCATTGCATTATCCTGGAGAACTGCTGTTATGACTTTTTTGAGCTGCTTACGTTGAACATGGCCCGCCAGGGTTTATTCGGAGAACTTGTCCACGGCGAAGGAGCCTACATTCACACGTTGCTGGAGAGTAATTTCTCCAAAGAAAAATATTATGACATGTGGCGCTTGAAAGAAAATCTGCGGAACGGCAATTTATATCCTACACATGGATTGGGACCGGTAGCACAAGCCCTGAACATCAACCGCGGCGATAAAATGGATTATCTCGTGGCGATGTCCGGCAACGATTTTCAAATGGCCGCCATGGCCAATGAATTGGCCGCCAAGGACGATTTCTTCAAGCCCTACGCCAACAAGAAGTTTCGCGGCAACATGAACACGACCACCATCCGCACCAACAAGGGCCGCACGATCATGTTGCAGCATGATGTGACGTCGCCCAATGTGTATTCGCGCATTCATAAGATCAGCGGAACAAAAGGCTCTTGCTTGAAATACCCGGAGCCGGGTAAGATCGCATTCGGTCATGAAGGTTGGGTAACCGATGAAGAATTTAAAAACCTGGAAAGTAAATACACCGCACCGATCGTCAGTAAAGTGGGCGAGATGGCAAAACAAGTAGGGGGTCATGGCGGTATGGACTTCCTGATGGACTGGCGCACGATCGACTGTCTGCGCAATGGTCTGCCCATGGACATGGACGTTTATGACGCGGCCCTTTGGAGCGCCATCGCTCCGTTGAGCGAGAAATCGGTTGCCAACCGTTCCAATTCAGTGGACATTCCTGATTTTACTTCAGGCTCCTGGAAAACAAATCAACCCGTTGACATTTCTCTGGTAACAGGCGGCACCACAAAAGTGATCATGTAATGGTAGAGCAAATTCATAAGACGCCCCCATCAACCTCACTGCAGTCGTCGCAGCGGCTACTGTCGCTGGATTTTATGCGGGGTTTCATCATGGTGCTCCTGGCCTTGGAAGCCAGCCGGCTCTTTGATACGCTTTTTGAAGCATCGGAAGGAAGCTTTACGCAGGGGGTGTGGCTCCAGTTCTTTCACCACCCCTGGCACGGCCTGCGGTTCTGGGATTTAATACAACCCGGTTTTATGTATATGGCCGGCGTAGCCCTGGCGTTGTCGTTGATCAAACAAGAAGCGACGGGAGTAACTTGGGAACAGTCGTTTAAGAAGATGCTGAAGCGTTCCGCAGGACTGCTGGCGTTCGGCGTGCTCAACTATGCCGTGCATGCCGACGGATTGCACCTGAGATTAACCAACGTGCTCACCCAGCTGTCGTTTACGTTGCTCGTTGCGTTCCTGATCTTTCGCTGGTCGGCCGTGGCTCAGATTGCGGTGTGTGTCGGCTTATTATTGCTTCGGGATGCATTGTATCACTTTACCAATATTCCCGGCTTTGATCAGCCTGACGTCAATCAGCATAATTTCGGTAATTATGTAGAACTGGTTTATTCGGGCCGCATTATCGAGGAGGGATGGGTCTCGATCAATTGTATCCCCACGGCGGTGCACACCATTGCCGGAGCGTTGACAGGCAAATTGCTCGTGTCGGGAAAGGAAAAAATAAAACCGATGCTCCTCTGGGCGATGATCTGTTTGATTGTCGGTCTGGGGTTGGATTTCGCAGGCATCAGTCCGGTGATCAAACACATTGCTACCTCTTCGTTTACGCTCGTCTCCCTGGGCATTTGTTTGGCCGCCTATGCGGGTTGCTATTGGTGGATCGATGTTTTGCAACACCGGAAATACCTCCAGTTCTTTGCCATCATTGGCATGAATTCGATCTTCATCTACCTGTTTTTCGCCATTGTCGGCTCACGCTGGTTCAATGACTATATCTTTGCCCTGGTCGGCGGATTGTTGACGCTGATCCACACACCGGTCGTACTCGGTGCGATCCTTTCATCCCTCTGCATCTTTGCACTCGAATGGGGATTGTGTTACTTTTTGTATAAAAAGAAAATATTTTTCAGGATATAGGATAATCTTTTTGACAGGTGATTTATAACAAGTTCTAAAAAATAAAACGCAAGAAATGGATATTAAAATAGCCGAGAATGCTTCTGAATTAGGAAGGAGCGCAGGAGCCGCAGCTGCACAAGCCATCCGCGAAGCCATTGCCTCGAAGGGAAGCGCCCATATTATTCTGGCCACAGGAACCAGCCAGTTCGAAACACTAAAGCAACTCATTTCAGAAAATATCGACTGGAGCAAAGTGGTCATGTTCCATTTGGATGAGTACATCGATTTGCCGGTAACACACCCGGCCAGTTTCAGAAAGTATCTGCAGGAGAAATTTATATCAAAAGTACCAGCGTTGAAGGCAGCCTATTTAATCAATGGCGAAGTAGATCCACAGGCCGAATGTGATCGTCTTGGAAAAGCCATAACCAGTCACCCGATTGATGTGGCCCTGGTGGGAATTGGGGAAAATGGTCATTTGGCATTTAATGATCCCCCGGCAGATTTCGCCACCGAGAAACCGTACATCATCGTGGAGCTTGATCAAGCCTGCCGGCAGCAACAATTGGGCGAGGGATGGTTTAAATCCTTGGAAGAAGTTCCTCCTCAGGCAATCAGTATGTCCGTAAAACAGATCTTAAAATCGAAAATAATCATTTGTTCGGTGCCCGATAGCCGCAAGGCAACGGCGGTGAAGAACACGGTAGAGCAAAAGGTCAGCAATCTTTATCCAGCCAGCATTTTACAACAGCATGCCGATTGCCGGTTATATTTGGATAAAAATTCAGCCGCCTTGCTTTCGAAGAATGCTTCACCCGTAGCCTAGTTTTATAGCACGAGATCAATCCCGGACAAATGACGAATAAAATAGAAGTCAGTTCCCTTACGAAAAGACAAACGATCATTTCTGTTCTTATCATTGGGTTGCTCTTTTTTATTTTTGGTTTTGTGTCCTGGGTGAATGCCATCCTGATCCCGTACTTCAAGATTGCCTGCGAACTCACCAGCAATTTCCAATCGTACCTGGTGGCCTTTGCGTTTTACATCTCGTATTTCATCATGTCGGTGCCCTCTTCCTACCTATTGAAAAAAGTAGGATTTAAAAAAGGGATGATGATCGGGTTTATGGCCATGGCCCTCGGCGCCTTTATTTTTGTGCCCGCCGCCTATACCCGCACCTATGAAATTTTCCTGCTCGGTCTTTTTACAATAGGAATAGGGTTGGCCATTCTCCAGACCGCCGCCAATCCCTACATCACGGTGTTGGGCCCGAAAGAACGGGCGGCGCAACGCATCAGCATCATGGGCATCTGCAACAAAGGCGCCGGGATCCTGGCGCCTTTGGTGTTTGCGGCAGTAATATTCAGAGCCACCGATACCGATTTGTTCAAAGAATTGAGCACGATGGATGAAGCAGCAAAAAATGTTGCCTTGGATGAGTTGATACGAAGAGTCGTTGTTCCCTACAGTGTTGTGGGCACGGTGTTGTTAGGTCTTGGACTCATGGTACGCTACTCGCCTTTGCCCGAGATCAACACCGAACAGGAGAGCAAAGAGGTGGCGGCATCAAACTCGGGCAAGAAAAACATTTTCCAATTTCCACACCTCATCCTGGGCGCAATCGGTATCTTCCTCCATGTAGGAACACAGGTGATTGCCATCGATACGATCATCGGCTACGCCAACTCCATGCATATTGATTTAGTGGAGGCAAAAGTGTTCCCCTCCTATACGCTCACGGCCACCATGTGCGGCTACATTCTCGGGATCATCTGCATCCCAAGATTCATCAGCCAGGTCAATGCGCTGCGGATCTGCACACTGCTGGGAACCTGTCTTACGCTGTTGATTGCTTTTGCAAAAGGACAGGTGATGCTCTTTGGCCACGTGACCGACGTTTCGATCTGGTTTGTGGTGTTGCTGGGCCTTGCCAATTCCCTGGTTTGGGCTGGCCTGTGGCCCTTGGCCTTGGATGGACTGGGCCGTTTCACAAAACTCGGTGCGTCCGTGATGATCATGGGATTATGCGGCAACGCGATACTGCCGCTTTTGTATGCTCACTTTGCAGATGTGTACAGTGTGCGGGCGGGCTATTGGGTATTGTTCCCCTGTTATCTCTATCTTGTGTTTTATGCTTTTTCAGGACACAAGATCAGGAATTGGGGCTTTTACAAACCATCTCTAAACGATGCCGCAGCGACTAAAAATATATAACGGAAGACTCATAACGCCGGCTGGAATTATCCCGGACGGAACGATAATCATTACCGATGGTGTCATAACGGATGTAGGCAAAAAGAATATCGAAGTTCGCGACGCAATTGAAATAGACGCACGAGGGAAATACATCTCCCCAGGATTTATTGACATACACGTCCACGGCGGTGGTGGCTATGATTTTATGGATGCGCATGAAACGGCTTTCTTGAAAATTGCCGAGACCCATGCTCAATACGGAACCACGGCCATGCTTCCCACAACGCTCACCAGTACAAAAGAGGGAATACTGAAAACACTGGCGGTCTATGAGGAAGCTGATCGAAAAAATATAAACGGTTCACAATTTTTGGGTATGCACCTGGAGGGGCCTTACTTTGCCCTGAGCCAGCGCGGCGCACAAGACCCTAAATATATTCGCAATCCCGATCCGGAAGAATATAGAGAGATCCTATCGAAAACTTCCTGCATCCGCCGCTGGAGCGCTGCCCCGGAGCTGGAGGGAGCAATCGAATTTGGCAAGTATGTAAAATCAAAAGGAATATTGCCGGCCGTAGCACACACCGATGCGATTTATGAAGACGTGGTGAAAGCATTTGAAGTGGGATACACACTCGCCACACATTTGTACTCTGCCATGTCGGGTGTCACGCGGAGAAATGCGTTTCGTTATGCGGGAGTTATTGAAAGCGCTTTCATCCTCGATGACATGGACGTGGAGATCATAACGGATGGTGCACACCTGCCCGCGCCTTTACTGAAACTGGTCTATAAAATAAAAGGTGCCGATCGAACAGCCCTGATTACCGATGCCATGCGGGCAGCCGGCACGAATGTCACTGAAAGTATTTTAGGAAATAAAGACGATGGGTTAAAAGTAATCGTGGAGGACGGCGTAGCAAAATTGCCCGATCGCACTTCCTTTGCCGGAAGTATTGCCACCGCCGATAGGCTGATCAGAACCATGACCTCGATGGCAGAAGTTTCGTTGTCCGATACCATAAAAATGGCCGCCGCCACACCCGCCCGTATTTTGGGAGTAAACGATCGCAAGGGTGAATTGGTGGTTGGCAAAGATGCCGATATCGTTCTTTTTGATGATGCGATAAATGTTTCGATGACGATGATAAGAGGAAGGATCGTGCATCAATAGCCCGGCACAGTAGGTTGGATGAGCTGTTGCTTTTACCCAAGTATGGAAGCACAGATGCCGCCCCCAACAATTAACCACACCGCCGCGACAATAAACACGATCTTGGCTGAATCCTGGTTGCGATTTCGCCTGACCATCCCCATAACGAAGAGGAGCACCGGCGGGCCGAACGTGATGAGAAAACAAATTACTATTAAAAAGCCTATTCCATTCATATAGATTCTGCTTAGCTGATAAGTTGTTGTAAATACTCCCGCTTCTGATCGCGATAAAACAAGTTCATGGTTTCGAACGGAATTATTTTGTAGTCCTTGTTCACAATGTGAACGCACGATTTCTTGACCGAACGGACATCAAAATTATAGGCATCGATAAATTGCATGATGATCACCCTGAACAGGTTGTCGTAACTGAGCGAAGGCGCTTGTATTTGAGGCAGACAGCAAAGCAACGAATGCAGTTGTTCTGTGGTGGATTCTACCGAATTTCCTGTGCTAAACAAGTTGATCATCCGGGAATGTAGCTGAGCGTCTTGTTCATATACAATGGTATTGCGACTGTTATCCAACAAGTCTGCGGGATTGATGTAGCGTGTTAACGGAAAGACCGATCCGCCTAGCTTCAAAGCATAGCCCATCACCAGCGCATCCGGGTTGCAAGGCACGGGAATGAGGTCGTCGGGATTAAAAATATTGGTCTGCTCCAGAATTTTCCGACGCACTTCCGTGAGGGTGATCCGGTCGGTTAAAGCATTGAAGTTGTCCAGTCGACCCGCAATCTGCGTGGGCTGCAAAGTGACACCGCGAACACAGCGCTGCTTCAATGCAAATTCAATCACTTGCCCGATCTCATCGTCGTTGAGATTTTTCTGGACCGTAACCACCAACGTGGTCGACAAGTTGAGCGCGTTTAAATGCTCAAGAGCTTCTTCCCGAATGGTCGAGAGGCTTGCTCCCCGCATCACCTGCAGCACTTCATTTCTGAAGGAATCAAACTGCAGATAAATTTCAAAGGCGGGCTGATAGGATGCCAGTCGCTTCGCGAGTTCAAAATTCCGGGCGATCTCGATGCCGTTGGTGTTGAGCATGAGATGTTTTATGGGCAGCGACTTGGCGTAGTCGAGGATCTCGAACAATTGAGGATGGAGCGTGGGCTCGCCACCGCTGATCTGGACCACATCGGGCTCCCGTTCATTGGCGACCACGGCGTCTAACATTTTCTTCACTTCCTCCAGCGTCCGGTGTCTGCCATAGGCTGGCGATGAACCGGCGTAGCAAGTAGGGCAGGTCAAGTTGCAACGGTCGGTAATTTCTACGACGGTCAGGCAGGAGTGTTGCTCGTGGTCCGGGCATAGGCCACAATCGTAAGGACAGCCATAGTGCGTTTTCGTGTTGAATACATAAGGCGTCTCCGATGGCTTATTGTAGTTCCGGATATTCTTATAATAGGCAACATCATCGGCAATGATAACTTTCGATGCGCCGTGCTCCGGGCAACGCTTCAGCATGTATACCTTCTCGTCTTCAAACACAATTTTTGCGTCGACGCGTTTCAGGCACTCCGGGCAGAGACTTAAAGTGAAATCATAATAGGTATACTTTCGCGTAGGCACGGGGAAGATGGATTAAGGTTTTTCTATAGTATACAAAACATCCGATACAAAGCCACTGGATGCTGCTCAGACCCAACACAAAAAATGTATTGGGTTTGATAAATTCGATCAGAAACCGGAATCCGAAATAGCTCAACATGAAGAGCTTAAAAAGGAGTCCGTTTTCTAATTTGTTTTGACGGTACAGCTTCCTCAAGACAAAGAATAACAGTGCGAGAAACAAGAGTTCATACAAGGCAATCGGATGGCGCTTCAACCCGTCCCCTAAATCCATCCCGGTCACAAAGGAAGTCGTGATCCCATAGGTAAACTCGTTCACGCCCGACAGGAAACAACCAATCCGGCCGATGAAGATACCCAGTATGATCGGCAATGTGAACAGGTCACCAGAAGAATTTTTTTCCTGGATGATCCACTTGGCCGTTTCCACACCGAGCAAGCCTCCAAACAATCCGCCCATGATGGTTTTTAGATTGAATAGTTGCGTGAGGCTTATGTTCGCAAAGTCCAACATCGGATTTTCAAGAAACCCCATTATGCGCGAACCAAGAAAAGCGCCTAACGCGGCGCCTAACAGGATAGAGAGCCGGTTAGAATGTGCGATGGGATCCATGCGGTTTTTCCGCAGGTAGAGGTAATAGCGATAAGCAGAAAAGAAGGCCACATATTCTACGATCAAGTGAATATTTAACGGTATCCCTGCAATCGTAATTTCAAAAGGAATGGATAACACGGCGTCTGGGTTAGACAAAAATAGAAATATTTGATAAACGCGGTATACTGACTTGCAATCTTAACGGTGCTAAAGCCTCCATGTGAGACCGTTATCGTATTTCCAGCTATGCCTTTGGATTTCTCACTATGTGTACTCAGGCGAAATACAGACTACAACCCTTATCTTGTGAACAAATAAAAGCCGGAAGGGTAAAGAAGTCATATGAATAAGAAGCAAATAGTGAAAGCCATCATCGTCTTAATTTGTCTTACAGGATACCACCAACTCTGTGCTCAAACGCTAACCAAGGAAGCCATCACCGGTGAATGGTTGTGCCGGGAAGCCACCAACCTGGCCGACGATCCGGAAACCAAAGCCGCCATGGAAGTGATGAAGAAGGGTTTTTTAAATGCACGATTTATCTTTAAAACGGATGGGATTTTTAATTTAATACTTTCCAAAGAAAGTCCGGCCGTCCTAAAGGAAATGGATTTTCTAAACAACAGAAAATGGTTCTTTTACCCGGACAAGTCCATGATCGCAATAGGAACGCCAAAGGAGAATCTTATGCAAATATTCGTAGAGGAACAGAACGGCAGTACGATTTTTCTCATTCACGAAACTCCCTTGGCCCTGAAAATGGAAAAGGTGCAAAAGGAATAACCTAGCGTTTCACTACCCGCCGTTGCACTCGTACACCGCTGTCGTTGATGATTTCAAGCAGGTAAATCCCGGGCGTAATCTCATCCGTGTCAAGGCGGGTCGCATCAAGAAACGTGGTTCGTACAATGTTGCGACCGAGCAGGTCGGTAAGCACGGCATCATGCCTTGTTGGCGAAGGATTCGTTGCCGTAACCGTGATGCTGTTAGTAAAGGGATTTGGCGATACGACGATGCTATCGTCGGCATCGTGTTCGATGGCCGTGACCACGGTATCGGGTATCAGTGTAAGCGAAAAATAGGTAAATGCAACCAATGAGCCGTCGGTGGCGCTCAGGGTGATGCCTGATTTGCCTGCTTTGTGCTTTTGCATTAGTTTCATATACGTATTCCCTGCGGTTGTTGAAAAGGATATGCCACTGCTGACGATGATGGTCTCGTCGGTAGGATCGCCCGCCAGTCGCAGGTCGCCAATAGGGTTGTCGACGTCGGTAACGGTGATCAATACCGGCGCGATAACATCGCTCACATACGCTTCGATGTCGCTTACAGCGCTCCACACGGGCGGATCATTTACCGGTCTTACCGTGATGATAATTTTTTTACTCACTACATTATTTTCCGCGTGGCCGTCGTTGGCTGTGAGGGTAAGCTCCACCTGGCCAAACAGGTCCTTTCGCGCGGTGAACGTTATCTGGCCCGTCTGTGGGTTTAGCGCAATATTAACGAAATCGGATGTGGCAGGCGTGAGCGAAAAGTTGATAACGTCGCCAATCTCGTAGGGAATGCTTTCGAGTGCGGGGGTAACGTAGGCGTCAACCGGAAAATCTTCATCCATCTGCTTCGTTGCTACCACCGAGAATGACGGGGGATCGTTTGCAGGCGCTACCACCAGCGTTACCGTGGTGGTGTTGGCCGAATAGTCTGTGCCGTCGTGGGCCAGGGCAACAAACGACACGGTGCCATTGTAATTGGCGTCGGGTTCGAAGCGAAGATTGCTAAGCTGTGCGGTAGCAAGTTCCTGGCCTACGGTGACCAGCGTAGTGCCCAGCAAGAACCGGCCATTCGTAGGTAGGGTCTTGATGGCGACCTTTTTTAACTGATCGCCTACGTCCGGATCCGAAAAACGTGTAGTAAAGTCGGCGGCTGCAAATGTGAAAGGGGTATCTTCCGTCGCGTTAAGCGTAAAATTTGCCATCGTGGGCAAGCAATTGGTGTGGGCCGTGGCTGTGGTAGTTGGCAATAACGAGCCGTTGGCGGTAACCGCTCGCACACGATACTGGTAGTCGGTACAGGGCGTTACATTAGTGTCCACGTAGGATTCTGTATCGGGCGCCAGCGTGGCCAACAACTGAAATTGGCCGCCTGTGGTTCGGCGCTCCAATAAAATACTCGTTTCATACTGCGAGTTGTCTTTCCAGCTCACGTTGATGCGCGAAGCGTTTACAGCCTGCGCGACAAGGTTGCTGGGGGGCTCGGCAATCATGAGCACGAGCGAATCATATGGCGAGGCGTGACCTGCGTTGTACGCGTTTACGCGGTAATAGTAATAGGTCTCGTGTTGAAAGGCAAAGTGGTCGGTGTACGTTGTGGCGTTCTGTGGTAACGTAGCCAACGCTGCAAATCCGGTTGTCGCCGACAAGGATCGCGTCAAGTTGTAGTTGGTTTCCAGCGCGGAACGATCAAGCCAGGTAAGCTTTACGTCGTCTTCGTCGATGATCTCCGCCGAGACACTCTCGGGACCATTGAAATGATAGAACGATTTTTCGGCCGAGAACACGGAGCCCGCCTTGCTGCCATCTACGGCCTGCACGGCATAGTACAGCGTACCCTCGGGCACATTGTTGGCAAAACCATGGCGGCCGTAGCCGTTAGGGGCATTGGTCGTGAGCACGTAGCCGGTGGCGAGGTTCACGGCAGGCGTGATAATTTTTTGTGCATCGCTCCGCAAATAAAAATTGTAGTCAAGTCCGTCTAGGGGTGTTTCGGCGTCGGCACCAAGGCCCCACTGCAACCTGATCTCGCGACGGAAGAACTTCTCGGTAAACGTAGACGAAAGCGGTGGTTGCGGCTTAGTGTTCGACTTCGGTTGTGCGTCTGTGCTGGTGTTTTTAAAATATCCCGATAATGGTGTAGAGCTGGAGTTGGGCTGCGTAAACAAATAGCCCATAAAGCTGAGGTCGGGGTCGCCGTCGTTGTCGAAATCGCCGGCGTCCAGCGACATGTCGTCCAGGCGATCAATCTCGGGCTCTTGCGTTGGCACGAAAACTTCATTGCCAACATTGGCATACCGGCGATTGGTCTGGCTATACGCGCCATTCGCACCGCCGGCACGTCCTGTGAGCAAAATATCGAGATCGCCATCGCTATCGTAATCATACCAGCGAATGCCGCCGTTTCCGTTTACGCCCAACCCTTTCAAGGCAATGTCCGGTCGTGACACAAGCGATTCCTTGCTGTTGCCGTTTTTATTTTCATAGATGAGCGACACGCCGTTGTTCGACTCATCCAAGCCCGTCGACAACAAGTCCAGGTCGCCATCCCGGTCGAAGTCTCCCCACTTCACGCCGCCGTTGAATAATTTTTGAAAGGTTGATTTTGTGTCCTGTGCGAAGGTTAGGTTGCCGTTGTTCAAATGCAACGTGGTGCCATACACGCCCGACATCATAATGTCGATTCGGCCATCACCGTTGGCATCTGCGCAGGCGATGGCACAGGCTAAGCATTCGGGCAATCCGGAGTTGTCGGATCGGGTAAACCCTGCACCGGTGTTCACATACATATAGGTGCCATAGTCATTGAAATTGCTGCCGTCGTTGCCGGCCATGACGATGTCGAGATCCTGGTCGTTGTCGGCATCAAACCATACGACGGTGCCGCTAGAGATGGGCGTAAAAGTTTGCTGCTGCTGAAACACAAAATTGCCGTCGTTGCGATACAATGCGGCAAGTTTCGAAAGGCTGGTGTTGCCGGTGATCAGTATGTCGGTGTCGCCGTCCTTGTCGTAGTCGGCCGTGGCAAAGGTTCCGTAGCTCACGCCGGGTAACGAAGTGGTGCGCAGGGTAAAGGTGCCCGCGACGTTTTCATATACCAATGCGGCGCCTTGATACTGTTTATTCTGCCCGATAAAAATCATATCAAGGTCGTCGTCGTTATCCAGATCTACCCATTCCGATTTGCCGAAGGCCACAAACGTAAAGTCGGTGATTACTTTTTTATAAATGGCCTGTGCATTGCCCTGTGGAATGCAGGCCAGAAAAAGCAACGATGAGAAAGCGATAATTTTACCCATTTTGGGCAGTAAACGCGAAAGAATACAAAGGGTAAAGGCCTTGCGCTTCGCGAGCTTTAGCGGGGAATGCATTATAGTTATCGGGGCTTGATTTTCAATCAAAAATAATCATTCGGTGGCTATTCCGTTGCGGGTTGGAAAAATAAAGCATGGCCGGCCCCATCCCTTGGATTTCAGATCCCTTTAAAATACTTTTGAAATGCGCTTGTTCGTGGCACTGCCCCCATTTAGGATGGCGCCGGACCGTTAAGCATAATCACATGAGAAACCTGTACGTTTTTTTATTTTTCCTCCTTAGTTTCTTTACAGTATCGGCACAAGACTGGACCTGGGGCCTGAAGGCAACCGGATCGTTCAATGCCTATGGTGCCTCGAGCGTGGCCGTCAATCATCGCGGCGATATCGTTATGGCAGGCCATTACCAGAAAGACATGGCGCTTGGCTCTTTTACGTTGCCCACGGCCGACGATTATTATACCAGGATTTTCATGTGCCGCGTAAATGCGTCACATGAAGTGCAATGGCTCCAGGCGGTGGAGGATGAAAATGGAAACTACGGCGACGACCTCGGCCTGGCGATAGACGACGATCAGAACATCTATCTAACCGGCAATACCGATGGCAAAATTTTTGTGACCAAATACGACTCGCTCGGCAAGGAACTATGGCACAATGATCTGGGCGGTAAATCCTACGGCTACGGCAGCGCCATTGCGCTGGACCAGTTCGACAACGTATACGTCACCGGCGGCGGAGGCTGGAATTTTTTTATGACCAAGCTTGACTATAACGGCAAGGTCGTTTGGACAAAGGATATTTGGGTGAACTCTTCCGCAGGCTGCTACATCTCCGACATTCAAGTGGATGCGCTGGGTAACATTTACTTTGTGGGCACATTCGGTATCGACAAACTGCCGCTCGATCAATTCACCGTCACCCACGGCAGCGGGGGCACCAACATCGTGTTTGGCAAAATGAACACCGAAGGAAAATTCGTCTGGGTGAAGAGCATCGGCGGCTACATGCTCGACTCACCAAGTCTGGAGCTTACCCCCGACGGTCACCTCTTTCTGGGTGGCGGCTTTCACGAATGGATGGTACTGCCCGAGACCTATATACAAGGCCCCTGTTGTAATGAGGGCGCACCCTTCATCGCCAAATTTAAAATCGATGGAACCTACGAGTGGGCCAAAACGGCAAACTCCTATTATGGGGTGGGCATGATACACGACATCAGCACCGACCACGAGGGCAACCTGTACACAAGCGGTGGGTACTTTACATGCTATGGAACCTTTTGCACGGAGAGCGATTACTATATCGAAAAATACGACAAGGATGGGCAGAACCTTTGGCGCAAAGAATTTGCGATGGCAAGCCTCGACATAGATAAAGGTATCGACATCGACAACAACGGTAATCTGTACTTGATGGCAGCCAACCAATCGGCTACGTTTATCGACCCCGACACGTATGCGAACACCATTACCCTCGGCGTTGGACAGTTCGACACCAAAGCATCCACGTATAAAAAAACACCACGTCCACTGATCGAAAAGTTTTTCTGGAAATGTACTGCCGATGAAACGGTGCAGCTCACCGCCAAGGGACAAAACATCCAGTGGTATACCGACGCCGCGCTCACGCACAAAGTTCACAGCGGCAACACCCATACGCCAAACGCCACCACCGACACCCTGTATGTAACCCAAACGCTACACGGCATCGAAAGCTGGCCTAAGGTCGTGCTCGTGTTAGGCCCCATTTCGTCGAAAGGCTTGGTGTTGGATAAGGATTCGTTGATCGCTCCACAAAACGACTTCTACACGTACCAATGGTATTACAAGCAAGACTCGATCAAGAACGCCACAAACTTTTTTATCCGTGTCGACACCACGACCCAATATGAAAACTTCAGTGTGGTGATAGCCCTGGGCAAATGTGTGAAGAGCCTGAAAGGAAGCGCTTCGCTGGTGACGGCCGTATCGCCGGAGACACCGGCTACCGTGGAGTGTTTTCCCAACCCTACTACGGGAATGGTGATATTGCGCACGCGCAACGGGATGCCGTTTACGTGTCAAGTGGTCAACACGCTGGGCTTGGAAATTGCCAACACACCAGCGGCTTCAAGCACCGACGGCCTCTATCAAATTGATCTCCATGACCAGCCGGCCGGCACATATTTTATCAAGATACAAGCCGACAACACAGTGCACGTGACAAAGGTGGTGAAACGATAAAATCCCACAATCTCTATTTGCACACCTGAAGAATCTTTTTTTTATAAACCATGCCCTACTTGGGCTAGGCCCCGGATTTTGTGGCTAACGATCCCGCTTCCACCAGATCGAGGTCTGGCTTCGATTCGTCCGTGAGCTTTACCTTGCCTCGTTCCTGCCGCACCGTTCGCGAAAACAGGGAGATGTTCTTATCGAACAGGAAGCGGAAAAAGAGCCGCGTCCACGAAGCATGCGATAGCAGGGTATTGTAGAAGGTCGGTGCTTGCTTCTTCAACCGCGGCAACCGGTTCCAGGGCACCGAAGGAAAGTCGTGGTGTTCGTTGTGAAAGCCCACGTTGAAGGCGACAATATTCAAGGGACCATAGTAGCTATACGTCTCCTGATTCTCGTCCAGCGTGAGATAATGTTCCTGGATCCACCGCGCTCCCAGGGGATGAAGCCCGATCGAGAAAAAGAAGCTCGCCAGCATGAACATCAGCGCGCCCGGCCCAAAGAAATACCAGATCACAACATCAAAGGCGACCTGCACCACCCAGTTGGCCACGATCCAGCCGTCCACCGGTTTGATCTCCTTTAGCCGGACTGTTCTTGTCACCTGGAAGAACGGGAACAGCAACAGCCAGAGCGCCTTGCCAACCGTGGAGTTGCGGATCAAGCGCGCTTCCCAAAAGTCAGGAAGATCGGCATCGAGCTCATGAACACCTTGAAACGAATGGTGCTTGATATGATAACGCTTGAACGAAATCGCCGACGGGAACACATGCGGCAGGTTGGCAACGATGGCGAAGATGTTGTTCAGCGCCTTGCTGCGAAACAGCAGGTAGTGCGAACATTCGTGGATCATGACGAAGAGCGAATGGTTCAGAAACGCCCCGACCCCGTAGGCCAGCAAGAGCACAATCCACCACGCACTGTCTTTCACCCAATAGGAAAGCCCGATCATGGTCCCTACCAACCCGATGATCGCCAGGCTGGTGAACGGATTTTTCCCCATCAGCGCTTTTACTTCCGGATGTTGCTTCAGGATCTGGAGCGTGCGGATGCGATGCGGTTCGGGTGTTCCTGAAAAATGGAAGTGGTCGTCAGACATTACAATGCTGGGTTTAGGGAAAAGGAAAGATTGGAAAAAAATCCTCATTACGCAAGCGAACATCTCCCGTGGCGCACAGGACCCCAAAATATATTCGCCATCCAGATCCAGGAGAGTAAAGATCTCCTATCGAAGCCTTCCTGCCGATTTTTAAAACTCCACCTTAAAATTGAGAACCGGAATTATACCGATGCCTGTGTCAGGATTGGGAACGATTTGATTATTGGGGCCAATCATGGACTCATAGCTAATAACATTTTTCCGGTTCGTGAGGTTTTGTATGTCGAGCGAAATAATCCATGAGTAGCGGGGATTATTTCTTCGGTACTTCAAACCAAAATCAAATCGTAAATAATAGGGCATTTGTTGGGTATAGGTATCTGACGCAACCGAATAAAGATAATGCTGCCCGGAAGGTGTAGTGCCCATTTGTTTAGGCGTGTATCGAAATCCGCCGCGAGTAAGTGTTTTAAAGTTTATACTAAAGATATTTTGCCCGCTCCTTCCTACTTTAAAATCCTTTCCAACCAGCAAGTTGGCCTGGTACTTTGAATTGAAATACGTGTTGTAGGTTTGTCCGTTTGCAGGCTTATATTTTGAATCAAAGAGCGAACCGGTTACTAAAAAATAGTAGCGGTTAGCATAGAATTTTTCTAAGGTTACTTCAATTCCCTTATTGTAGCCCGTGCCATCATTGACGAGCGTTGAGTCGGGAATTCCATATTCACTGTTTATTCTTGAGTACGTGCTGCCCGGATTCGCCGTAACCGGCACAGCATACAGATATTGATAATAGGCTTCTATTTTTAAGCGAAGATCCTGCCAGATCGATAGATCATAGCCGATCACATGATGCATCGCTTTTGTGAGTTTCAGGTTTTTGTTATCAGCGGTAGTTCCGTCCGGGGCGGTTGCTTGTGAAAAATAAACGGATATGGGCTCCACCTTGGAATGCAATCCAAAGCCATAGCTAAAAGATGATCTGGTGCTGGCCTGCCATTTCAGTCCCAATCGCGGCTCTAATGAATAATTGTGATTCAACAGGAAAAGTGTGTTGTGTATACCAGAATTTATTTCGAATGTATTGGTCACGCGATACTTCCATTCAAAAAAAGCTTGGGCAAATCCGGTTGTCCCCTTCTGGTCGACAGCCACTCTGCTTATACCCGGATGTTGGTTTCCGTCGGCATCGATCGATGGTGGATCGAATTGCTTTCCATAAATATTAAAAAATAAGTGGCTATAAATAAGACCGGCACGAAGGGTGTGTTGGGCGTTGAGTTTATGATTGATCGTAGTGGCTGCTCGTATCGCTGGGTAGCTGTACGTACTGCTGTCGGTCATTTCACGTTCATCATTTTTCAGGTTTCCTTCCTCAAGTCTGTCGTATTGGTCGGCTACAGACACAATTGTTTTCAGGAAAGTTTTATTGTTGGGTAAGGTGATCATATGTTTCATGCCCACCACGCCCATCTTATGGTCCTCATTCTGATAGTCTCTCAGGTTCAATTCCCCGGTTGAGCTTATTCCTCCAATTCCAAAGAGAGAAATAGTTCCGGCTTTTTGGGTATCGAAATGAATGTTAAAGTTCACATCCTGAAAAATGGGTGGCTTCTGGCCTTCATCCAAACCTAGCAAACCCAGGTTATTTAAAAACTGAAGATTGCCGTACCGGTAGTTGAATAAGTAGGATATTTTATGATCCCTGCCCAGCGGGCCTTCCAATGAGATCTGTGAACCAATCATGCCGACCTGGATTCCATATTCACGCTTATCGGCGTTACCCTTTCGGAGATTGAGATCAAGTATACCCGAAGTCGAGTTTCCATACTCGCCTGGGAAGGCGCCGGTAAAGAAATCGGAATTGGCGAGCACATCGGAGGAGATGATGCTGAAAACTCCTCCTCCATCACCCTGGCCATTATTAAAATGGTTTGGATTGGGTATTTCAATTCCTTCGAGTTTCCAAAGAAGTCCCAAGGGGGAATTCCCCCTGATCACAATGCTATTACGGGAGTCGTTGGTAGCCATAACCCCGGCAAAGGCGCTTACCATGCGGGCAGGGTCATTATACCCGGCAGCATAGCGGCTGGCGTCCTCGGTTGTAATCTGCCGTGCGCTCACCGTGGCCATCGAGTTCAGCGGCAGGTCTTTGTCCTGATCGGCCTTAACAACAACCTCGTTCATCTGCATCACCGATTCGCGCATTTCAATATTCAGAAGCGTTTCCTTTCCCGAAATGACCGAAAGATCGGAAGCCGTAAATTCTTCATAGCCGACATAGGTGAATTTAAGACTTTGCCTGCCCACCGGCACTTTGAACGAGAACATACCATTGGCATCAGACACTGCGCCCAGGAGGGGCTGGCTATTGATCAAAACAATGCTGACGCCAATCAAAGGAACCTTACTTTCTTTATCGATGACCTTGCCTTTGACGGTTTGGATCAAAGTTTTATGGCTTTGTATGGCCTCGGGCTCTGAATTTTTTTTTGAGAGTAAAATGTTGTCGTCAATCACTTTGTATGCGATGCCGGCAGGATCGAATATCACCGGTAAGAGTTGAACGACGGATTGCCGGGTGGCAGTGACCGTAACTTTCTTTTCTTTCAACAAGGTTTCAAGCTCAACATCATATGAAAATCTATAGAGGGTTTGTTTTTTTATAGCTTCAATGACATGGGCTATCGGAACATTCTTCAGGTTTAGGGTAACGGTGTCGCGTTGAGCAAAGGTGTTGATCGTTGTTGCCGAGATAAGCAACCAGATAAAAATACAATACCGCATGATTATTTTCTTTGTGGCTTTTTGATGCATTTAAACGACTTACAATACGGTAATAGAAATTTCTTTACCCTGCACGGTGTACCGGATGGGCGCAATGAACCCCAGCATTTCCAAAACTTTATCAATGGACTGACCTTTTCGGAAACTGAAATTATAGGAGGTTTGCTTGGCCTTCGGGTCGTTGATTGTAAAATGAACCTGGTACAATTCGGAAAGCTTTTGCGTGATATCGCCAAGTGTGACATTGGTAAGGGAGACCAATCCATAACGCCAGGCCGTATAGTGTTCCGTATCCACGGCTTTGACCGATAAATACTGACTGGTTTTGTCATACTCTCCCATTTGCCCAGGGGTCAGCACGGCGAGGTTATTCCCCTGCTTATTTTGAATGACCACTTTTCCTTCCACGAGGGTGGTTTCAGTCTTTCTATCCGAAGCATAAGAACGCACGTTGAATGAAGTTCCCAATACGCGTACCTGCACGTTGTCCGTTTGTACTTTGAAAGGATGAAGTGAATCGTGCGCAACTTCGAAATACCCTTCTCCGGTGAATTGGACAATTCTTTCAACGCTTGAAAATTTCTCAGGATAGGTTATGCTGCTGTTGCTGTTAAGCCATACCCTGCTGCCATCACTTAACGTGACAAACTTGCTGCTATCGGTTTGAGCTATTGACACCGTAATTAACCCGGGAGCTGTGTACAGATGATGATAAGTTGTATAGAGAGCAGGCAATGCGAGCGCGAAAATGAATATGGCCGCATATCTGGCGAGCCGGAGATACACTTGTTTTCTTCTTCGCGATTCAGCAAGGTGGATGTTCCGGTGAAGATCTATCGTTGCCTTGTTCAGCTGGTCACCCGTGCCGAAATGCTTTACGCGACGGTAATTCCATAAGGCCTTGTATTCAAAGAAGCGCTTTTTGTTTTCAGGTGACTGCTGCAGCCATTCGAGGAACAAAGTTTCCTCCTCCGGGGAGCATTCTCCCTGCAGGTACTTCATCATTATTTCTTCATCCATTGTCGTCTTGGTTTCTTGCTATAATACCAGTAAGACAAAGCAGAAATCAAAAACTTCTATACGATTTGAAAAAAAATGATACTTTTTTTTAGAAAGGACTAAGGATGGGATTTGTTTAAATGAGGAAGGCAAGGAAAAACAGTGTCAACTTCGCGTGCAAGAGTTGCCGGAGGACCTTTAAAGCATGATTTATGTGTTTTTCAACCGTACTTTCCGAGATCTCAAGCAATTGGCTGATCTCCTTGTTTGGCATGTCTTTTATGTAACTTAATGTAAACACTTCACGACACTTCTGGGGAAGGCTTTCAATGGCCCGGTCAATTTCATTTCGAAGATCATCCATGTATAATTTACGAATGGTCTCGTTTTTATCGGGGTCAAAGAAACTCAACTGGTAAGCTCTAAGGTCATTTTCAATATGCCGGTGATTGATGGAAAGCATCTTTTGCCGATTGATATAATTTAAACACCGGGTATAGGTGGCTTTAAACAGATAGGCTTTTATAGAAGTATGTATGCTAATGTTCTCCTTATTTTCCCAAACATAAACAAACACTTCCTGGACAATATCTTCAGCGGCCTCTTCGTCTACAAAAAGACAGGCATAGGCGCTGAGATTTGGGTAGTGGTCTCTAAAAAGACAAGTGAATGCCGCTAAGTCAATTTTAAAGGGATGTATTTTATTGCCTTCTGACATTTTATGCGCTCAATTATTCAAGCTGCACAATAACGAATCAATATGCAACAACGCGTTCTTCAGCATGCAATAAGTTTTATTTTTTTTCCGCTCACTGAAAGCCCGTGATTCCTCAAGAGATCCAGGACTTACTAAAGGACCGATTGATTATGTGTTCGAACAATGGGTAAAAGTCCCTGGTTGTGGTGATTGTATGCTCGCAAGCGCTTGACTATATTTATTGTATAGAGCCCATCTATTCTGCGCAGGCAGAGAGATGGGCTTTTGCATTCAAGAGTTTTCATTCTTGGTGCATGTGTGTGCTTGAATGTTGTCAGAAAAAAAATAACCCCTCAATACCATGGCACTAGGAGATGGAATACGCAGAAGCATCCTGGATGTGGATGCCTCTGAAAGACTGTTGCTCAAGAATGCAATAGTAGAATTACACAACCGCCACTTTGCAGGTAGTCGTACAGATAGCCCCCCAGGTGGTGTCAGTCACTGGTTCAAACAAGATGAGATCCACGCGGCGACACATGTTCATGGCGGACCTGAGTTCCTTCCGTGGCACCGGGAGTTGGTGAACCGGTTCGAGATCATGTTGCGCCAAGTGGACTCGCGTTTGTCTTTGCATTATTGGGACTGGACCCGCGATGCATCGCCTTTGTTCACTTCAAACTTCATGGGCAGTGGTAGTGGCGATGCCGGTGATCCCTGGTTAGCCGCCGGAATTTATAATCCGACAGCCAGTCCCTACCGCAGTGATGACCCATTTGACACCCCAAACTATAATCCCTTCGATCCACCGCGAACCCTTTCGCGAAATTATCTCGGCGGGACATTCCCTGCCGATACCGACACGGACGTTGTCATGGCAGGGAACTATCAGAATATGCGCGATCTTTTGGAAACTGCGCATAATAGCGCGCACGGGCTCATAGGTGGAACATTGGATAATGCCCATATTTCATTTCGTGATCCGTTCGTATTTCTGCTGCACTCAAATGTTGACCGCCTCTTTGCGCGATGGCAAACCGATCCGGCCCACACCGACCGTCTTGATCCGAACCTGGTGTACGGTTCAGAGTCTGCGGCTATGAATATTTTGGTGGAGCCGTGGTCAACCGGTCATGGATCTTTTCATGACATACGTCCATGGACAGCCCCGGAGAGCATGGGTGAGCCACACGACTACAAACATCTTTCGGTGGTCACACCGCCGTGTTATGATACCAACTTCACCAATGTCGTGCGGGCCATTGTTCTCACCAGCGGGTCGCCGCCGATCATTCAATTCAATGATGTACCCGAGACCGAGTCCGCGATGCGGGCGGCGACCTTCCGTGTCTATGGTTGTGGGACGGCGACGTTTCGCGTTAAGGCCACCACCCCGGTGACACCGCCGTTTTCCATTCTTCAGCCCGCCACCGGGATATTGGAAATGGATCATGAGTCCGTTCCTTATCGCGACGGTAGGATCTGGTTTCTTTTTACAGCAGGAGCCATGGCACCCGTAGCGGACGAGAACATCACCATTGAATGTGTGGAGAGCGGACAGGAATTTAATTTTATCCTTCGCGCCAACATCATTGAAAAGCCGACTGTGGCCGTTGCGTTGGCGATGGATCAGTCGGGCAGCATGAATGATCCGGCTGGAACGTCGGGCATTTCGCGTCTCAATGTTTTAAAGGATGCCGCCTTGAAATTTGTGGAACTCATCGGGCTTGGCCATGGCATCGCCATCATTCGATTTGATCACGATGCCTATCCACCGAACGATGCCACATGGCCGGGTCTTCCGATAACGAAGATCAATGATGATACGATGTTTGATCCCGGTCGCATATTAGCACGAAATGCGGTTACCGCGCATGCCACGAATATCGATGGCTGGACCTCTGTGGGTGACGGGCTGGTAGAGGCAAGGAATCTGCTGATCGGCATTCCGCCGGCTGACTACGACTTTAAGACCCTCATCGTTCTCACGGATGGTCTTGAGAACCGTGAGCAGTGGCTTGCGGATGTGGGTGGTTCGATCGACAGCCGCACCTTTGCCATTGGCCTTGGCAATGAAACCCAGGTGAACACGCTGGCGCTTCAGACGATCGCCAACGGTACGGGTGGATACCTGTTGCTTACCGGTTTGCTCTCTTCCAGCATCGATGATTATTTCCGGTTAAGCAAATACTTCATCCAGATCATGGCGGGAGTAACCAATAATAATATCATTCTGGATCCTAACGGGTACATTTCTCCCGGTACTACGATACGGATTCCATTTTATGTTTCGGATACCGATATCGATGCTACCACGATTTTGATGACTGATTATAATGTTGTTGATCTTATGGTGGAAACACCTTCGGGAGATGTCATTGATGCGGGTAATGCAGCCGGTTTAGGAATCACCTATAACGTCGGGGCCAGGACGCGGTCTTACAAATTCACGCTGCCGGTTGCTTTTGCAACCAATAATCACGCGGGACAATGGTATATCGTCCTTCGCGTGAACAAAGTCGAGTGGGATCGATACAAGCCTAATACTAATGCGACCACGGGCGGTCAGGGGCCTGGAGCTGCGGGCGCGCGATACAGCGTAGTCGTTCACACGTTCAGCAATTTGAGGATGAAGCCACGCATTGACCAGAGCAGTCTTGAGCCGGGTGCCTCGGTGAGCTTACGTGCAAACCTTACGGAATATGGTATTCCCGTCGAGGGGAGGGCCAGGGTGCAAGTGGAAGTAAAACGTCCTGACAATAGTGTCGTTCCTTATGCGCTTGCGGAAGGTCCGGAAGGTAATTTTGAGAACACCTTCCAGGCGAACATGACCGGCATCTATAATTGCCGTTTCATGGCGAGCGGAACAACGTTGCGTGGCAAACCCTTCACCCGCGAGCAAACCCTCACGGCAGCCGTATGGAATGGAGGTGATAGACCTACGACACCCACAGGCAACGAAAATGAAGGAGGAAGACCTGGCAATACAGGACCGGGTAGAGGCGATGACAAGAAGGATTGCTGCAAGACACAGGTGCGGCTAATGTACTTCTCGCTATTCCTGTTGCTTTTGATTGCTATTATACTTTGGATAAAACTTTGATATCGCAAGAGTGTATGTGGTTTCACATAGCCTGTAGCGACTAGGTTGGGATGTGACCGGGGCACGATTTGTGTTCCGGTTGCTACTAATTCGCGGTGAATATTCCAGACAGGTCCTGGCGTTGTGATTATAATGATCTAGTGTCCACTTGTTTTTAACACTACTCCATACTTCTTATCGCTAATATTAAATTCCTTTTTAAGGTCTTTCTTATATATCACCCTTATGTCTAGCAAATTATTTTTGTCAATCTTATAGAGTTCCGCTTCTATATTTTCTGTCAGAATTTTGCCGTTGAGAATGTAAGCTATGTCGGCATCATTATCCTTCGATTTAATGACTTTTGAATACTCTGCAGATTTTGAACCAAACAACTTACTGTATTTTTCTCTCGCAGCTTCCTTCGTCGTGAGATAGACTGCCCCATTCTTTCTTCCTTCTTCGCCAACCAATTTGACGGCGTCGTCACCCTTGTACACCGTAATGAAGGCAAATTCATTTGGCTGATAGGTCGATTCTAAATATCGCTGGTTTACGCGTATGCTATCAACAAAAAGCACGGGTTCGTTTGGATTGAACAGTTCAATTTTAGCATTGCTTTTATGGAGTACCTTATAGCACGAAAATACAAGGTCGATGGCATCGACGGGCTTGTCGAGATAAAACGCCTCATTAATCGGGAATTGAGGTTTTATATTCTTGTCGATCTTTACATAGAATGAAATGGTGTCATTGGAAAAATTCCAGTAATCAGAGCATCCTCTCGATCCCCATTTATCTATAAATTTTGGATAAATTTTGAAAACATCTTTAAGCGTCAGATTACTCATGTCGACGTATGCCCCATTGGGTAAGCTTCCTTTAAAATCTTTCGTTAGCCGGATCTTGCTTACATAGTCACTGGTTTGCTCGGTTTGAAAGATCAGTCCGGAATATTTTTTAGAGGCGTATCCCTTCCCACTCTCATATCGTGAATCTTGCCCGTAACAGTTTTTGGGAGAGTCCATTTCTTCCACTTCAACTTGCGAAAAATCGGAAGATAATGTCCGCAACTCATGTAACGTGGTTTTGCACAGGCAAAAATCTGAAATAGTTATTGCTTTATAATTAATCACATCCGACTTGCTGTTATCTGTTATCTGCGAATGGGATGGAATCACCATGAATGTCATGAAGATGATCAGAGGAACGTAAGTCGCTTTCATTTTTATTATAAGTTTTTAAAGCCGCGCCATTGGTTAATAAAACGATCGGCGTAAATAAAAGCAAAATTCAATACTTTAACGAACCGCCTCCACCTTTTCAAACCGGTTGTCAAACCCAAGCAGGTTACTGATCCCTTTTACACAAGGCTGGTTTTCATCACTCCAAACGAATGCAAAACCCCACGAATCTTTTGAAAACACAAAATTTCCGAGGTCTGAATTCACGACAAACTGTATCTCATCATTCATCCAAAGATCTACGGTGCTTTCAAGTTTTGGATGGAAGTTTTTAATGGCATCCAAAAAGTCAGACAGAAATTCTTCCCTTTCTGCACCGGTAATAAATTCGATCAGCATTTTATCCGAGCCATAGGCCGGCCGAAAAGAAAACTTATACCGGGTGTCGTTCGGTAAAGGCATAGTGTCATTTAGTATAATGATGTTGCAGCGCGATGGCGCTACGGGAAAGATAACAGATTTGAACCGCCTTTTTTATCCCTCGCAAATACTAAACCCCGTTTTGGCAAAACCAAAAGTAGATTTGGATAAATCGCTTTGCCGGGCACGAGCGAATTTTGTTTCAACAAAAAAATGAAACATATGAAAGTATTTGTCACAGGAGCCACAGGCTTCATTGGTACCGCGCTCGTCCAGGAATTGACCAAAGCCGGTCACCGGGTTTTAGGGCTTGCCCGCTCTGCTGCTTCGATTGAAAAACTTAGAGCCGCCGGCGCCGAAGTTCAACAGGGCGACCTGGAAGACCTGGATAGTTTACGCGCGGGAGCGGCGGCGGCCGACGGGGTGATCCATGCCGGGTTTGTACACGACTTTTCCCGCTTCGCAGAAGTATGCCAGATCGATAAAGTGGCGATAGAAACTCTGGGCGCAACACTAGCCGGCTCCAATCGCCCGTTTATCGTTACGTCGGGAACGGCACTCGTCAACCAGGGTGTTCTGGCCACCGAAGAGATGACCAGCGAGCATGATCTCACCCGGATTCCGCGTGTCTCAGAATCTTCGTTGGATCCTTTTACATCGAGAGGCGTGCGCACAGCCATTATTCGATTAGCGCCATCTGTTCACGGCGAAGGTGATCACCACGGTTTCATACCGACACTGATCAACATTGCCCGGCAAAAAGGTGTTGTCGCTTATATTGGTGAGGGTCTCAATCGCTGGAACGCGGTGCACCGGCTGGACGCTGTGCACTTGTATCGATTGGCTTTGGAGAAGGGTGAAGCCGGAATGAAATATCACGCCGTGGGCGATGAAGGCATCACACTCAAAACCATCTCTGAAATGATCGGCCAGCAATTGAACCTTCCCGTGATCTCCATTGCCCCGGAGGAAGCGCCCGCGCATTTCGGCTGGTTTGCCATGATGGCCTCGCTGGATTGTCCTGCCTCCAGCCAGCTCACACAAAGACGTCTGGATTGGAAACCGGTGCACCCCACTTTGCCGACGGACCTTGCCAACGGTATCTACTTTAAATGATTACGCTTATCTTGTAGTGCCATGTCAAAACAACTGATCCGTTTCAAAACCATCAGCGAATTTCACCGGATCGCGAATCTGCCCAAGCCGCAGCATCCGCTCATCACGTTGGTAGATTTGAAGATGATGGGGCGGCCGCCGGAAGGGACCTATAGCAGGGTTTACGATTTTTATTCCATCTCCCTCAAAAAGAACTTTCATCTCCCGATGCTGTACGGACAGCAACCCCATGACTTTGATGAAGGCGTGCTCCACTTCATGGCGCCGGGACAGGTGATCACCGTGACGATCAACAAAGACCAGGTACACGATCCTTCCGGATGGATGATCTTATTCCATCCGGATCTATTGTGGAATACGCCACTCGCCAAAACGATCAAACAATATGAATATTTCGGCTACGCCGCCAACGAAGCCCTGCACCTTTCCGACAGGGAGGAGGCAATGATCAGCGGCATTGCAAAAAATATAGAACATGAATACCAGGCCAATATCGACAAGTTCAGCCTGCCCGTGATCGTTGCCCAACTCGAGCTGCTCTTCACTTATGCCGACCGGTTCTATCAACGCCAGTTCATCACCCGCAAGGTGGCCAGCCATGAAATACTCACTAGAATGGAAACTTTGGTCGACGACTATTTTGCCAGCGGCATGTTGATCAAAGAAGGTCTGCCCACAGTTGCATACATTGCCGATGCCCTGCACGTATCGCCCAACTACTTAAGTGGCCTGCTCAAAAATCTCACCGGCCAAAGCACCCAGCAACACTTGCACGACAAGCTGATCGAGCTGGCCAAAGAAAAGTTATCGACCACCACATTGTCGGTTAGTGAAATTGCCTATGAATTGGGGTTCGAGCACCTGGCGTCGTTCAGTAAATTATTCAAGACGAAGACGAACCTATCGCCTTTAGAGTTCAGGCAGTCGTTCAATTGATCTAATATAAAATCCACTATAGGTTTCCTCTTGTGTAGGTATAATCCCGTAGACGAAGAATGGAAAAATTGATCGCACGGGTGTTCGCGCTTTGCCCGTAATTCTCTTTTTGGGCTGAAGATTTCTCGTTTTAAGAAAAATGATGCACCGATAGCTTGCAGCGCGTGGTGTGTCCGTTGTGACAATCATTTTAAATGGACAAAATATTACATCGGCGCGATTTTTCGAGGCCCGATAGTACCACACATAAAATCTAGTTTTAAATTTCCGTGTTATTTCGGTCGTTAGCTCCATTTGCTGAAAGACTTAAGTTACCCAAATGATAATCACCGTAGGTCTATGAGACGAATTCTACTGTTTTCCCTGTTAATTTCTTCCCTTTCATCATACTCCCAGCTTTCGCCTTCATCCGGAAGTTTTCAGGGGATATGGGGTGGCAAATCGATATTTGGTGACCTCGACAACGATGGTGACCTGGATTTGATCGTATCGGGCAATACCAATTTTCTCAACACTACCTCGACCATTTATCGCAACGATGGCAATGGAATTTTCACGGCCGTAGCCACGCTGGCCGGGACAAACGACGGCAGCGTCGACCTTGGCGATTACGACCAGGACGGGTTGATCGATATTTTGATGGTGGGCAGCATTGAAAACACGACGAGTGTCGGAACGCTTCTTCTCAAGAACCAAGGCAACTTTCTGTTTCAAAAAACCAGCCATTCCCTCCCTAACATCATTTGGGGCGAAGCCAAGTTTGCGGACTTCGACAACGACGGAGACGAAGATGTAGTGGTGCTGGGCTCGAACATATCGGACAACTATCATGATATCTTTATCAACACCAATGGCGTCTTTAAAGCCCTTGGTTTGAACCTCGCCAGGTATAGCGACCCCGCCATAAGTATCGGTGACTACGACCTCGACAGCGATCTCGACTATGTTGTGGTGGGATCAGGCACGTCCAACACACCTGCGATTTTCAAGAACGAAGGAGACAATAAGTTTGTACCCGTTTCCATTTATGACAATCCCATCTCCGATGGAGCCGTGGCCTGGGGAGATTTTGACAACGACCGCTACCTGGACCTGGTGATCATGGGATTTGACGAGATATTGGCAACCGATCGGATGGTCCTATTGAGAAACACAGGCGCCGATAAATTTACAAATGTGGCTACTCCCTTCGAAGGTGTGTCGGGAGGGAATGTAGTGCCGGGAGACATGGACAATGATGGCGATCTTGATGTTATTGTTACCGGTAGAAAACGAAGCAGTACAACGGTGGCCAGTACGACGGCCTACTTCAATACGAACGGTGCCTTTGCAAAGCAAGCCATTGCACTGCCGGCCCTTACTTTCTCCAATGTCACACTCGGCGATGCCGATAACGATCTTGACCTGGATCTGGTGGTGTCGGGTTCAGAGATCGGCAGCCTCCTGAATGGTAAGACTTACCTTTATTTGAATTCACCCACCACAGCCAATACAAGACCAACCGCCCCGGCTTCACTTCAGGCTACACCGGATGGTCAGCAGGTAAAATTGTCGTGGGGTGTAGGTACGGATGGTCAAACACCATCAAGCGGGTTAACGTATGCCCTCTATGTCAATAGTGCTCCGGGTCAAAATCATTCCGGCGAAAGTTTATCGACGGCTGCCGGATTCAGAAAGGTTGTCAAAATGGGCATCGCTCAACACAATCCGTCATGGAAGGTTGATAACCTGGCACCGGGCACTTACTATTGGGGTGTTCAATCCATCGATGGAGGCTTTATGGGCTCGCCCTTTAGTACAGAAGGAAGTTTTGTCATTGGAAGCAATTCTCCGGTGCTGACCACGCTGTCTTCGCTTGCCGAACTGGCCGGTAGCTCCATCATCATAAAGGGAAAGAATTTCATCGGAACGTCGTCGGTAAAGTTAAAGGGTGTGGAAGCCGTTTTTCAAGTCATCAATAGTACAACACTAAAGGTGGTCATCCCCACGGTGACAGGGGCAGGCAATTTCGCGGTAACCAATCCGGCGGGAACAGGCACTTCGTCACAATCTTTCTGTGTTATTCCTGCAAAACCCGTTTTAACCGGAAACACCAGTGTTTGTCCCGGGGTAGAATCTTATCAGGTAAACGGTATTGCGGGCGTGATGTACCACTGGACGGTGGACAATAGCAACGGTGAAATCGTTGAGGATAATAACAGCCAAGTAAAAATTAAATGGCGCAGCCGAGGACAATCCGTTGTGCGCGTAGTGCCCGAAAGTTGTGAAGCCGGCCCCGAAAGCACATTGGCCGTCCAGATAAAAGGGCCCGCGCTGAAACAAATATATGGCAGTGTTTCGCCCAAAACTGAATCGATTGAACAATACTACGTCAGTTACGTTGCCGGCGAAAGTTACCAATGGACCTTGACGCGCGATGGACAGACCGTGGGATCGTCTAATTCTTCGGACTTCACCATAAAATGGACGCAGCCTGGAGCATATGCTCTGCGCTTGAACACTAGCAATGCGGA
Organism: Chryseolinea soli; assembly: GCF_003589925.1. Taxonomy (NCBI): domain Bacteria; kingdom Pseudomonadati; phylum Bacteroidota; class Cytophagia; order Cytophagales; family Fulvivirgaceae; genus Chryseolinea; species Chryseolinea soli. The sequence continues at coordinate 2,403,689 of NZ_CP032382.1, forward strand.
ATGTGCTGCAGCACCCGTCGAACAAGTCCTCACTTTCGATGTCGTGCTGAATGCTTTCAGCTATCACTCCCAGATGCCATTTGATGTCACGAGCAGCCTGTCGCTGGCAGATCTTGACAATGATGGCGATCAGGATTTTATCGCCAACGGAAATAGAATTTTCGAGAACATCATGCCGGCCGGATTTCGGGAAAAGACGTCGTCGCTTCCGGTTTCTACAAATGTTCGCTTTGCCGACACCGATGGTGACAATGACCTCGACATTTTGATGACCTACCGAAACGCACCCTACTACACGATAGCTGAATTCGAAAACCAGGGTGATTTCAAGTTCGGGGCAGCCAAAAAAGTAGCGGATAATCTATCGACACCCGTGGCAGATTACATCGACTTTGATAATGATGGTGATCTTGATATTGTTTCCATGGGGTCGGCCAGTATCCTGGTATTCGAACGCCTTGCCTTGAATAGCTTTCTCCGGACAGAGGCCTACACGCCTGTAGAAACAGCAAGCCTGAAGGGAGCAATGGATATCATCGATTTCAATGCAGATGGAAAGCAAGACATCGTTACCGGTGCCGGAGGAGTTTTTCTGAATACCGGGGCAAAATCGTTCGTTGCTCAAGTCATTAACTACCCTCAGACTAACGGCGGATTTGTGAAATGGGAAGATATGGATCAGGATGGCGACTTTGACCTGGCTTACGGTGGCACAAACAGTATTGAACTGTATCAGAACAATGGCAACGCTTTTGTCAAGATCTATACCGATCCCAATGCTCCTTTTTCGTCTGTGCAATTTGCAGACATGAATGGCGATGGCTGGAAAGATTTGGTTTCGGGTCAGCGGCCCGTGCGTGTTTCCTTCTATGATCACAGCAGCAATTCCTTTGGCAATATCATACAACAATTCGATGCCTTTGGCGCGTGGCGATCCACCGACAGTTCGTTGTCTGGCGTGATGGATTTGAATAAGGATGGAAAAAATGATTTGATGCTTTACTGCACATTTCTAAGCAATTCGTCTCTGCAATTTTTCACGAACAATGCGGAGGCCACATTGCCACCCACCCCGGTTCAATCACTGGCATCGAAGGTGGCTGGCAACGAGGTCACGTTCACTTGGCAAGGCGATGCAGCAAAGTCATTTGAGGTTATTGTCGGGACAACGCCCGGAGCGTTGGACAAAGTCTCCACAAGAAGTGATCTCACATCAGGCTATCGCAAAGTGCCCGTCATCGGAAATGCAGGCAACCGGAATTCCCTCACCTTAAGCAAGCTCTCACCAGGTACATATTATTGGAGCGTGCAAGCCATCGACAACGCCCTGCGCGGATCTGTGTTTGCAACGCCATTGTCTTTCACCATTCAAAACCCCCTGTTGAACGCACCGGATCAACTCCGGATTTCTTCGACGTCTGCGGGCATTTCGCTGACTTGGAAAGATAATTCCGATAATGAAACTGGTTTTATCATTGAACGATCCAGCGGAGTCGCGGCGAATTTTGTGCAGGTTGGCACGGTGGCGTCAGGCGTAACGGTTTTCAATGAGTCTATTTCCCTCGATGAAAATCAATACTACAGAATTAAGGCGTTTAACGACAACGGCCAGTCCTACTACAGCGAAATTATAGGTACCCCCGATGCGGTTATTTCTACTTTTCCATATTTTGAAAGTTTTGAAACGACAACCAGTCCATGGCACCAGCTTGACGATCAGGAAGAGAGACTGATCTATTCCCCTTACCAACCTAACAACTGGACCCGGTACAGCAACGTTTTTGGCAGTATAGACGGTAAGTATTCTCTTCGCATCGAAGAGCGGTACGAATCGACGGCATACACGGTGGGGATTGAAAGTCCATATTTCGATATGTCGCGAATGACAAATCCTTGCCTCGTTTTCTATGTGTCAGGACCCCAGCAGGATTTGTCGTCATCGGTCAGTGGAATCAGAGTCTACGCTTCCGCGGACCAGAAAAAAACCTGGAGCAATATTTATGGTTTTGCAACAGGATCGTCTGGTTGGACGCGACTACAGGTTCCATTGCTTACCTACAAAACAAATATTTCAAAGCTGCGCGTCGTCGGATTGCTTTCCTCCAACCAATTGCAAGTATTGGCCTTCGACAATATCAGGATTGTTGAATGCCCAACGGATCCGGGCAACCCCAAGGTTACCCAGTCGGGATCCAGCGACTTATTGTTAACCTGGACTGAGTCATTAAACGCATCGCAATATTTTCTGGAAAGAAGCGTGGACAACGGTTCGTATAAGGCAATCGACACCTTAGATGCCCCGGTAACTTCCTATCTCGACAAAAACCTGGCCACCGGCAAGACCTATCGATACAGGATGTATACCGTGAATAATGAAGGACCGGCCTATTCCAACTATGTCAGATTCTCTGCGACGATGTTGTCAATTGCTCCGGTGGTGGAACACATAGCCGATCAGGAAATGAAAGCCATGTCCCAATTTTCGGTCGAGATGAAGGTCACGGACGATACACCCGTTGCTTCGCTGAATATTACGGCCGAATCGGGCAACACATCGCTTCTTCCATCCGGAAATATTTCGATCGAAAAGAAAGTTGGCGTCATGGTGATAAAAGTAGTTTCCAATACAGAAACGACCGGCAGCTCCCTGATAACGATAAAAGTAAACGACGGGACCTATACTATCGAAAGCGCTTTCGGTCTCACCATCAAAGAAAAGAACGTTGCCCCGGTGATCGTCTCTCAAAAACAAGTGAACACCATAAACGAAGATGCTTCATGGACGATGGCAATAGACCAGCTTGTCGTGGAGGATACGGATAGCGACATCAGTCAACTGAAATTAATGGTGCTTCCAGGGGCGGATTATTCGGTTTCCGGAAATGTAGTAAGTCCTGCAAAGAATTTTAACGGCACCTTGTCGGTTGCGCTCCAGGTCAGCGACGACGTCGACGCCAGCGAACCCTTTGAATATACGTTGAAGGTCGCCGCCGTAAATGATGCACCGGTCATAAAAGGAACCTCACCGTTGGGCAACTTCACGGAGGACCAACCGATATCCATTCCTTTAAGCATGCTTCAGGTCGAAGATCCGGACAATGCTTTTCCAGGTGATTTTTCAATGATCATCACGGCTGGTCAACAGTATACAGTACAACAAGGCACGCTTATTCCTGCCAAAGATTTTTATGGAACCTTAACCGTTCCCGTCCAAGTCTCCGACGGTTTGGCGTTAAGCAATGTATACGAACTTAAATTGACACTAACACCGGTGAATGATCCACCGGTTGTATCCGGGACGAATGGGCCTTTTGTCGCCAACGAGGATGAGCGATTCGTCATTCCGGTAAAGCAGTTGGTGGTGAAAGATCCGGATAACCAACTGGCAGAATTGTCATTTGTCCCCGAGCCCGGAGCGCATTTCACGATTTCGGGTGGATATATCCTTCCGGAAGAAAATTTCAACGGAACGCTCAAGGTGATGGGAAAAGTATTTGATGGAATGAGTTACAGCGATGCCGTTGAAGTGGCTGTGACGATAGTGCCCGTCAACGACATCCCCGTAGTGACGAACAGCCGCGCATTATCCGTGAATGAAGATCAGGAGTTTGCAATTCCCCTGGCGTTGTTTGACGTCTCTGATCCCGACAATGCGTTCCCGCAAGACTTCACACTGGATGTGCACGATGGAACAAATTATAGCGTTCGCGATGGCCTGATCATTCCGGATAAAGATTTTTACGGAACGCTCGAAATACCCATTGCGATGAATGACGGAGCAGATGCTTCCGAGCCATATAATTTTCAAGTCGACGTGTTGCCAGTCAATGATGCTCCGAAGGTACTTGGACTTCGGGAAGCCCTTACATCGCCGGAGGATACCCAGGTCACCATCAAGCCAGATGTGCTGATCATAGAAGATGCCGACAATGTGACCGCTGATCTTCGTGTCATCGTCCTCGCCGGGGAACATTATTCGGTAAACGGGAATGACATAACACCGGGAAATAATTTCAATGGCAAAATACTGGTGTCGGTCAGGGTAAGCGATGGCATAGCCAACAGTGAAGTATTTACTATTCCAATGGATGTGCAGCCCGTTAATGACCCTCCCGTCATCGAGGGAGCGAATAGATCCTTTACTTCGGCAGACGGTGAGCCTATTGCATTGGATGTAAAAGATTTTGTCGTAGTGGATCCTGACAACGAATTTCCGGTGGATCATACCTTGATCGTTCTCAACGGTGATCACTATACGTTTGAGGGAAACATTATTTCGCCGGTGAAAGGATTTGCCGGAACTTTAGAAGTATCCATCCAAATATCAGATGGAACCGATGTTAGCAATACGTATCGTGTAGAGGTAACGGTCGAGCCGGTCTTGGCTGTTGAAGAACACAATTTGGATGGCGTAACACTTTACCCCAACCCTAACCGCGGAAAATTCAGATTGAGTCTTCCCTCGATCACAGAAAGGGTGTCGATATCGATTAGCGATAATATGGGACGTAAACTGTATGACAACAGCATCACCGGCTCTGAAGTGGAGTTAGATCTTCAGATGGCTCCGGGCATGTATGTCCTTGAAATGGCTTCGGGCAGCAAAAAGGTTATTAGGAAGTTTATTGTGAACTAGAAAATCTAATCCCATTTGGTGGTATAACGTTATGAGACGAAAGCCCGAACCCAGTACGGGTTCGGGCTTTTGGTTTGTTTCCTTCTGCTGCAAGATTGAGCGTGGTCTTGCTGATGGACAGCTATGACAAATTGGGAGCTATACAGGAAAAAATGAAAGGAAAGACTTTAGTAATACTACTCTCTATTTGCCTGGTTGCCGGATTAATCTGGGTTGGCATTTCTATCGACTATTGGCGCGTCCTTCATTTTATAATCTGGAGACCCCAAGTGACGATAAGAAAAGTCCATTTTCCCGGTGCTGACAAGAATTTGTACCTGAAAGCATACCACGATGGGCTTAACCGCACGGTTAAAGTCATTTCAGAATCTGGAAGCAGGTTCACCGGGCCGGATAGCGAAGAAGATTTTATGCTGTCTACACAACAAGATTTCTTCTATGAGACCAATGGCGACACGCTTAAAGTCTATCTGCCGGAAATTTTTACAACCCCCGGAAATCCGCCCGAAGGGATAGTGGTACAGCAATATCTTCTGGAAAATCCTGACTATATGAATCTTTACGACAAGAGAAGAAAAGGAGATTTGCACCTTGATATCTTTTGAAGCACCGCGAAAGACACCAAACGCGGCACAATCAGCTTACGCAACGACCACAACTTGTTCAACCAATGGCAGGAAATTCTTCTGACAGGCTTCCTTGGTGTTGCCGCCAAAGAAGTTTGTGCCTGGGCATGTTTTTGTGGTGCCGGTGCCCTCGACAACCTGTTTGCCGGTGTTCAAATCATACCAATGATGGTAGACAACAGACTTGGTGCTGATCCCTAATTTGAATTTAGCACACAGCAGCGCGTTGATGGTCACAATGGTGTGCTTGTGCTCTTCCGTCATCGTGTCTTTTCCCAGATCAAAATTGCCCAGGTGTTCCATGCAGATCCCGTTCGCATTGGCACCTTTGATGCCGGCGGGAAGCGTTTCGAAATTTCTGCAGATCGCCAGCATGCCATCGGGAAAGGTGGTGATGTTTTGTGCGATCTCGCTAAAGCCCCGTTCCTGGTGCGCAGCTTCCATGGAGACCAGCCATGTAAAGTACTTATCGGTTTTCCGTTTGTTAAAAGCCTTGTAGTCCGGAAGAAAGGTGTGGTGATTTTGGATGAGGCTGATCTTTCTGTGCAGGATCAGGTTGTCCAGCCACGATGCAAATTCGTCGAGGGTGAACAGAATGAATTTTCCTTGTTGGGTCATCGCTATCAGAATTTGAGGTTAAACATTTAAAATGGGATAAAACAAAGAGCCCATCACGCACCCTGCTTGAAGCAGGGCGATGTGATGGGCTCCACATAATGAATATAGCACATTGACTTTGATTTGCAATAACCCAATGCGAACCTGGAGTTGATTCAGGATGCACGAGCTACTGCCGTGATCCCCTATGCCACAAACCGCATCACTTCATCGGAGTAGATGATGGTGGGGTCGGCCCCAACACCGGCTACGCGGAAGGTGTATTGTTTACCCGGTTCCAGGTGGTCGATGATCTTTGTGCGCGCGGTGCTGCCCACCGTGTGCCATTGGGTTTCGTCGGCGACGGGCACCAGGGCATATTGAAAGAAGTAACTCATGGCACCGGTCACTTTTGCTGTAGTCAGTTTAACAGAGCCCGGCTTGCTGGTGAGTTCGATGCGGAGATAAGCCGGTTTCTCCAGGCGGCCATAGGGCGAAGGACTCTTGCGCGCCTCGAATCCTGAGCTGAGCAGGATGCCCAGATCGTTGTTGCTTTTCACTTCTACCAGTGTGGCCAGCATGCGGAAGGCATGTTCAACGGCATCCCTCGCTTCATTTTTGTGAAAGGTGTCTTCTTTGGAGCCCGGCTGTTGATCGGCCAGCGCTTGTTCATAGTTGGTGACCGCCGTTTTCAAGGCATCCAATTCCGGCAGCGGCGCCGGGAAGTTGGGGTTGTTGGTCATGCTGCTGATCACGGACTGAACCTTCCCCATCAACGCGTCATCCGAAAGGCCGTTTATGTTCAGTGCGACCCTGTTTTTCTTTCTCATAATTTTTGAAATTTATTTTTCGTTATGCCAGGTCTATCGGCAATCGCCATGCCGGGCCAAAACACTCTGTTTTACGACAAGGCCGGTGTGAAAAATTACATGCTTAAGATCACAGACCTCACGCAACACCATGCAATGCGAACCGTTGATCAACGCAGCAACCGGAAGGTGAACGGAAGATCAAAGTCTGTTTTACTTTGTGCCGTCGTTAAATTTTGTCAAATCAATTTGGGAAGTGGGGTGGCAAAGGAGGTGTACCAAAGTTTAGTCACATTTCTACATGCATGATAGAGAAGGCATTGTTGGTGCATGCCGGCAACGAAGGATTGGCCCTCGACGGCGCTGAAAAAATGGTAAAGCATATTCTCTTTGGAGCAAAGGGGAATATTAAAATCGATTTTTGATATTCTTTTTAGAGTAAAGAGAATATTAAAAACGACAAACCATATTCTTTTTGGCGCAAAGAGAATATTAAAAACGATTCTCAATATTCTTTTTAGGGCAAAGAGAATATTAAAGACGACAAACTATGTTCTTTTTAGAGCAAAAGGAATATTAAAAATGACAAACCCTGTTCTCTTTGATACAAGAGAAAGGACAGACGCGATGTACAGGACTTGTTTTTGAGGCAGCCATTGAAAAAGAAAGTGATAAACTGAATTCTTTTTGCAGTGGGAAGTATGAATGATGGTGAGGGGTGTATAAGAGCAGAAGCGAAGGTATTACCTGCGGCTTGGTGCTCTTTATTTTAAGAGCAGGCAATGCCCGGTAAATGATGGTGGGTGACGACAACGCGATATTCAGCTGATATTGCCGATGAAAAAAAGTTGAACGATGTATTGACAGCGACAGACAATCGTTGCGATACTGCAACGACATTTCAGTATGCGTATGATTTTTGGAGGGTGCTTCGATGACGGCGTGACGATTGTGATCAACTGCAACTATACACTTCATGCAAGGGTTGTCCCGATTGGGCACAACAAATTCCCAAAGCTGGTCGCTTACTGCAAATTGCATTGCGTTAATGATGAGGTAAGCTGCCGCTGGTATCGCTGATGATCTTGTCCAATTGTGCCGACACAATGGCTTTAAGGAAATTATCGAGACAGTAGAAGTGTGTCACCATTTCGTCGAAGTGGGTGGGCAGGTTTTCGTGTTCGTGGCGGACATAGTTGTGATAGAGTTCCAGCAGCGTGTTGCGCAGCTCGTGGGGCGGCAGGTTCGTGAGCATGTCGTGAAGCAGGTTCAGGGCTTCGTCGGTAAGCAGGGTGTTGGTGGGGAGGGAGAAAGTTTTACAGGGCACAGCCTGGGGTTTGGTGGTGAACATACGGTTTGCGTTTAGGTTGGCAACCAAGGTCCACGTCCGGGCTGAAAGCTGCAAATCCAATTTGAATAGTCCCTAGCCTTTGGTCCTGCGTATTAGGTGCGACTATAGCTCCTCGTCTTGGGGCTCCGTAGACAGGCCGGTTCCGCCTATAGACACTAGACATCGGCTGCCGGGTCTATAAGCTACCACTACTGAGCTCGCGCTATTTTCGTCCCTAACGCCCGGGATTATCACAGAAGCCCATTAATTTCAATGTACTCAGTACTAAATACTAAAGACTAAATACTATTTTTGAGTATGACAGCCGAAGCCACTCCCAAACCACACCTTGGCCGCAACATCCGCCACTTTCGCCAGGAAAACGACCTGAAGCAAGACGAACTCGCCGACCTGATGGGCGACCCCTGGACTCAGAAAAAGATATCCCAACTTGAGGCCAAGGCCGCCATCGACGATGGTATCTTAGAGCAAGTGGCCCGGGCGTTGAAGATAAGTGTGGATGACATAAAAGAGTATAGCAATGTGCCCGTTGTGAATTATGTTCAGAATAACTTCGAGGGTTCTAATACCCAGGCGCCCAATGTTAATAATCTTCAATGCACTTTCAATCCGTTGGATAAAGTTATGGAAGCGCATGAGGATGTGAAACGATTGTATGAGGCGCTTTTGAAGGAGAAGGATGAGAAGATTGCGTTGTTGAATAAGATGTTGGGGAATAAACAGGGATAGGCCCAAAGAATAACGAAGCTGGTTTTAAGAAAAAAAGGTACCGAGCCTTGCGCTCCTTTTTTTGCGGATTAACTAGTGCCTTTGCCAGCGATCAAAATTCTTGCACGTGGTCTCTTGGCCAGTCAGCCACACCTTTGCGCTATTAATTGATAGGTTGTGGGATCACATAAAGACTCTTGCCTGATGTAACGTCATTCAACGCGTCGTTCCTGTTGGTCTAAACACGTTTATGTCAACTTAAAAAAATACCCACCATGAAAACATTTACACTTTTACGGAGATTGCGCTTTGCTGCAATAGTTTTCCTATGCGCTCTAAATTTTTCATTTGCCAGTGGAATTCAAAGCTTGTTAATTCCTAAGATTGATGCCCCGGTAAAGGCGAAAAATGGCATTATTGAACTTCCGGCCTTTTGCGCGGATATTTCGAAAACGTGGGCCAATGATGGGACCATTCTTGAAACAATTTTCTGGGGTGGATCTGAAACTGCCGTGCATCTAATTATCGCCGGTCAGTCTAAGACGTTGACCTTATCGTCGCTATCAAAGCAAATTAAGATTGTTGCCGCAACAAGGTCGATTCTTATAAAGACGTTGAGTAAGTCGATTCGCCTCGTTAGCATCGAGTCTAATGGATTTATGGTCGGCAACAAAGCGAATCTACCTTATATTACGAGGGATCAGTATCTAGCAAGCCTAAATAGTTTCAATGATCCAAATTACAATATCAATTCGCAATACCACTCCATGTATCAGCAGTTATTGTGGAAGATTATCTATAATGCGGAACGTGCAAACGAGCCGATAAAGATCAAAAGACTTACAGAAATTGCTGAAAAGAATTTTGCAAACAAAGACTTAGAAATTAGAATTTTGGGATCAGACAAAATTGAGTTAGTTGATAAGGGAAAAAATATTAAACTGATACAAGACTTCTATACCTATCAGAACGTAAATATCTATAACCTAAAAAGGCTGCAACTCGATGAGGGGGATTCGTGGGAAATCTGCCTAAATTTTGACCCTGCGGATTCATCATTGATCTCGTTTTCAATGTCAGGCAAGTACGAAAACGTTGTGCCAATCGAAATAGTTTATAGTTCCACAAATCAAATACGCCTTTCCTCCTATATTAAAAAAGAAATTGAACTTAAACCAGGAATCGATATTGAATGTGGGATAGCTATTGAAGTCGATCCGAAGGAAGGCGAGATTAAAGCGGACTCACCATTTCAGAAATGCGATGTGAAGGCATCTGGTAATGTTTGTAGTCAAGAGGGTGTACAATTGGAAGTAGAGGTTTGTGGGATAAAATTAAATTTGAATTTAACGCAGATCTTTTTTAATGACTGACGCTTGTGGCTCTGTGCACTAAATGACGGTCTTGTAACAACATTCATCGTGTAAAGGTTATCGCCAATAACTCGGTTTAATCTAATATGGCAACGATCGGTCCCGTTCTTGTGGAGGTGTGAGCGCCCAAAGTTGCATTAAGTGAGGGTAGCTTCCATCACCATACGCTTATCAACGACTCTCTTTAGATAAGACACTGCCTAATAAAGTGTCTTATTCTTTTGGCCTCCTGATATGCCAAACTTCTCGCATCGTTCTAATTTGCTGAGAAGACATCTTAAGTGATTCTTTTTTTGAGTATCCTTCTCGACGATAGTTATTTGATAGGGTGCCGGCAAGGAGGGCGTTCCATTTATTGTCAAAGGCAACGTCAGGTACTTCAATCAATATGGAGTTCTCGCCGTTGATATCCCTGGCGCGATCACCCGGTTTTCCTGCTTGTAGAAAGAAACCTCTGGACTGAATGATTCCGTCAATAAGCGAGAATTCTTTGGTCAACTGAAATACAATGGCGAAGGTGATTTCCAACGGTTTGATGAATTCCAGATGTAAAAAAATCTCTTTTGGTTTAAATAGGGTTTTTGATCGCCCCCATGTGACTTTCGTGTCGCCTGAGGTAGTCAAGAGATGCATTTTAATAAGGTCCGAAATGCCGGGAAATTCAACGGCATTTATAACCAATATTGGAAGAAGACGACCTTCAGCCAGATTAGGGCTAGAGATCATGCCATTGTGCATTATAGGAACGACATGGTTTATCTCAATTTTATTTTGACTCATGTAGAAAATCTTTTAATAGAAAACATTCGGCAAATGCCACATTTCCTCCCGTGTCAATAGCATTGATAAGAAATCTTTCAATACGACGGCCCCCAAAAATTTTTGCTGGTTCTTCGAAGATAAGCCATTTTGACTCTGTAGACCTTTCTTCAATCCGGATATCAGCCGGAAACGATGAAAGTGACTGAGGCAGAAACTTAACGTGAGACGGTTCATGGTCGAGGGTAACTCTAGAAACAGAGTCATCTTCTTTTACATATTCGATTTGGAGCGTTGACCTGTATCCTCCTTTTGAGTCAGAATGATTTGTAATTGTACAATGAAAGAAAATAAACTTCCGTGGTTCTGCTTCGCGATTTATCCATCGGTAGCCATCGATGAGGTATACAGAAAAATTTGCCTCCCTTTTCTGATGGTCAATGCGTGATAGCTCAAGCGCTTTTTTTGCAATTCGATTACTGTTATAGGCATAAAATGCGGAAAGAATCGCTGCGATTGTCGCAAACATTGTCAAGTAATCCTGTTGATGCATAACAGCTAATGTGAGGTCGATAATGCTTTACAATTTATTAAATTCCATTGATTTTCTAAAGTTGCCCCGCCTTTGCAGCGTTTTCAAGCTACAGTTTGAGCGAGCTATTCAAGGCGAAGAGATGTTTTTCTAGACTTTAACAACATTCATTAAAGAAAATGTTATTGCCAATAACTCGGCTTAATCCAATATAGCAACGATTGGTTTCCTTCTTGCGGAGGTGTAGGACTCCAAAGTCTCAGTAAGTGAGGGTAGCTATCCATTAAAATGCTCTTATCAACGATTCTCTTTAAATAACCCTCCGGTACTTTGTCCTCGCTGTTCAAACTTTTAAGCAATTCATACTTTTCAATCAAGGGAAAAAATTTTTGACCATAGTCATGAAGGCCGTTATAAGCTATAAGTAAGATTTCGTAATTAGACAATTGGGCCCTGAGAATTTTGATGAATTCCAGTTTTTTGCTGTTGCTCAATGAAGACCTTTCTGCAAATCTGACAATATGGTAAAGGTTTCTGAAATAGTGACTGAGATCACTTTGATGTAGATGGAAAAAATGGTCATATATTAGCAATAACAACTCCTTTCCTTTTTTGCCAAAGCAACGGCCTCTGAGTCGTTCGTCTATCTCATATAATGGCTTAGGTTGATATTTAACGATGAAAAACTGGGAATGCGGAAGGGTAGCAAATGGCTTAAATTGAATTGCATCCGACTGGCACAGAGTTTCATAGTCTACAGCAATTCTTTCTGCGATATCGTCAAAAAATTCTCTGCCTTTGCTTGCAGATCCTATTCCCTCGATTTCCGTATTTATATTGTCAATGAGCTTGTGATGCTGATCGATCAGTTTAAAAAAATTGTTACTGAAGTTTTGTGCAGTATTGCTCTGAAGGTTTGCAATTACAAGTAGTGTACTTCCGAGCGTTAAAAGAGGAACGACAAGCCCAGTAACAAACGGGTGAATATCTTTCGCTTTAGTAGCATCAGGCCTCAGAAATTCACCACCCAAGTAACCGCCAAAGACTAAGTACCAAAATGTCAACGATGTGGCTGCCACCAATAAAATATATGCTAGCGTTGTGATGGAAAATAGATTTTTCATTTAAGGAGGTGACTTTTGTTTTCCAAGGCTAAAACTTCATCCAACTATTCGCTAGTGAGTTTCGTGAAAAGTTTATCCAAAAATTCGCTTTTTCTCAATTGACATTGCCAGACAGTAACAACACGCCAGCCCGCTTTTTTAAGGACCCTGCTTTTAGTTCTATCTCTTAACCTGTTTGCTTCTACCTTTTGTTTCCAAAAGACACTATTTGTGTCAGGCAGCTTGTAGTATTTGCAATTTTTATGGCCATGCCAGAAACAGCCATGTACAAATATTACTGTTCGCAATTCTGATAGAGTAAAATCCGGTGTTCCCGGAAGAGACTTTAGATGTTTTCGATATCGAATTTTGTTTTTTCGTAAAAGTCTTGACAGTATTCTTTCAGGCGCAGTATTTTTCGGGCCGACTCGTGACATCATCCACGACCGCTTCTCTTTTGTTACTGTATCCAAATTATTTATTTAATTGTGCCCCCTGAACTCAGTAAGATCTTGACCCTGTCTTTAATATTCTCATAAACTGAGTTCAACTTTCTCTTTGCTTTTTCTGTCAGTAATGCAGTATGAGCAAGTGCGTCTCGGATGGGTTTGTATTCGTTTGCGTCTCTTGACAGGCTTGCTTGCTTTAGTTGATCCCCTTTGTCGACCAAATAGCTCAGATCATCCATTGACAGATAGCTTAAATCGCTCCCTTTTTGCCTGATTTCAATACTGAGGTTTCCTTTGCCTTTGTTTTCAGTTTCTTTTTCTTTCCACCTTTTTACCACTTTTTGCGCTTCTGTCGAGAGAGATATATTTTGGTCGCTAATGTATTTTCGAACCAGGTTCTCTGAAATGAAACATTCCGCGTAAGAGCCGAAATTGAACTCGGCATCCTTTTCCAAGTCATCTACCCATTGGAGTACTTTGGTTCTATTCTTGGACTTTTCCGGTGGCGTATATTCTGCTGACACGGCATTGAACAAATCTCTTGATGTCCGTTCCTTGACTGTCATTCTAGGATTCTCCGAGTCGCCAGGTAATCGATACTTGATTCTCAGGCGATCCCAGTCATCGATTACTTTTTTCATTATTTCATCTCTAAAATTTTTCAGAAAGAGCTGATACTTGGTGTCATCCGCTACCACGCCTTCCCTATCGCTAGTAAAACGATCTTTATCGCTGTCATCCAGTTCGTCAAAGTGAATTTGTCCATATAAATAATCTTCAACAATTCGAGCAGTGGGGATGTGCTTAAGGATGTTTTTCTCCCGCAATCGGCCATTGACAAAAAGATCAACGCTAACTCTTTCATCTAAATTCATGATGTTCAAATCGCGAGGTTTGCCAACGGTTGCCAAAAAACCCCGGATGTTACTTTTTGAATCGATCGTTTTTCGCTCCTTAACATTGGCAAGTTGCTTTTTAACGTATGGATCTTCTATCTCATTTACGTTCCATAAAAACTCGGTTTTTTCTGAAAGGTCATCAAGATCACTGAGTGAAATTTTGTTGTTATCGATGAATATATTGAACGACTTATCAAGTAGAGAAAAACGAAAGTATAACGCGATTAATTTTCTAAGGATAGCAAGACTGCTCTTAATTCCACCTTTGATATCTTCGAAATGGATGATCGATCCATGGCCGTGATCGGTCATATATTTTTTAAGGCCCTTTGATTTCTCACGCCAGGAACCTAATGGATACTGCTGGGGTGTAAGATCATTGGTAATTGCTAGGTCAAGGCCAGAATTGTCGATCACACCACCGACATATTCCCCTTTCTTTGTTTTCGATATCACGGTAATTCTTTCTGCGCACGACAATAGGGCTAGTTTCCCGATTCCTTTTCTGCCAATGAAAGGCCTTCCCTTCGATGATTTAGATTGTCCACCCTGGCGCTTTGAGTAACCGATTTTTAAGAATTTGTTCTGAAAGTCATCAGCGGTCATTCCGATACCATCGTCTTTGATTACGAAATTGTTATTTGATTTGTCGATATAAATCCAAACGTTCTTGGCGTCGGCGTCCCAGGCATTTGAAATGGCTTCACCCAAGACGGTGATGAAGCTTCTGTAGAGGTTTCTCCCTAGATGGTTAAGTACACTCAGCGAGATGTTGAACGAAAATTCATCGAGTTTTATTTTTTTTGCCATGATGCTTACGGATATGACTTCGGATCGATTTGCCGATTACAAACCCAAGCTCTACTGGCACCGCATTTCCGATGTGAACACCAAGGTTAGTCAATTGAAAATCTTCATGCTCATCTTCAATGAATTTGTAATCCGCAGGAAATGTTTGGAGTAGCGCTGCTTCTCGCACAGTCAAAGCTCGATCCTGTGTTGGGTGACCGAAACGCCCCGTGCCATAGTTATAGAATTGAGTTGTGATCGTCGGAGCTGGTTCATTCCAGGTCATTCGGCCATACACCGATTTATAGCTGTCTCCCGATTCGCGTGAATGGCATGCTAACCTAAGTTCTTCGTCCCAATCAAGCCAGCTTCCGTTAGGTTTGGAAGCCTTTATCCTTTTAAGATTGAGATCGGTGAGTTTTGTCGTCCTATGGAGGGGGTCAGTTTTACAAATTTCGCCGGATTGAACGGGCGGTAAATGGCCAATTGCCTCTTTAGTGGTGACAAAGTGCGGGTCTTCATGGGTACTTGGAATAAGTTCTATCTTCCCGAAACGTGACGCCAATAAGACTAGCCTGCGTCTCTTTTGAGGAATGCCAAACTCGGGACAATAGACGTTCGAATAAGAGACATGGTATTTTTTGGATTCCAAGAAGTTTATGAAGTCTTCAAAAATTTTTTGGTTTGACAAGTTCGGAACATTCTCCATGGAAACTATGTCGCATCCTGTTTCATCAATTAGCCGGACGAACTCGTTCAGAAGTCGCCACCTATTGCCTTTCTTTCTATGCTTGTTTTTGTTAGTGTGTGATGAGAAAGGTTGACAGGGCGCGCATCCCACAAGTATTTTGACTCGATCGTCGTCTGACCAGTAATCTTTTTTTAGCTGCTTCCCATTCAATTTAGCAATATTCTGAGCAATAAAGTCTGCCTTCACATTCGCCTTGTATGCGTATTCACAGGTGTCATCGATATCAATTCCTGCAACCATGCGGATACCGGCTTTCTTCATGCCGTATGAAAGCCCCCCTATACCACAGAATAAATCAATCGCTGAAATTTTCACTTTCAATAAAAAAATTTAAGAGGTTACAGAAAAAATAAATTTGTTAAAACAGATTTTGTCAATTGCTTCAAATTTAATCATTTCTTGCTGAATACAAATGCCTGCTTGAAGACATTTGGAACAACTATCGTGGGATAGACAAAAGTCTTGTTCTCACTTACCGGACTTCCTTTCTTCCCAGTCACAGCCATTATCCAAAGCGTAGGTATAGAATCGGCTCGTGCCTGCTTTTGCTCGTCCCCACTTAACGTACCGGATGAAAGGAATCCTCCCTCTTCAACATTTCTTGAGGCAAGACGGAACTTCAAATTGACATTGTTACCTAGTCTTTGTTGTAACTTTTCCAATACTGAGTCTATTGTTTTGTCATGCCAAGAATTTTGTGATCTGGTCTTTATCATGGCGACTATTTCGATGGCACGATCAGTAGAAATTTTCGCGCCTGTTCTGCCTCTTTTGTCCATTTCTTTTAGGTCAGTAATTCCGCCCAATTCTTGTGATATCATTCCTAACACCGATCGGTACGTATTGAGTGTCTGCGGTAACTTTATATAGTTAGGATATATTTGAACGCCAGACCATATGACGTCTGTCGCATTGATGTCCAGTACTCCTCTTCTCGTTGCTCGAAGACCGGGAGAAAACTCGACAGGAAAGGCGCTGGGATTTTGCGTTGAGTTATTAAATATAAATCCGCGCAGTCCGGTGTCTGAATAATGGATATCACGAAACCGGTAATACAATGCCTTTGTGATGAACAGTCTCGTATAGGGCAATGTTTTTAAGCGGTATCCAAACATTCTGGCATGCTGATGCATCGTGTCTATCTGCGACGAGACAGCGCTGCGTACATAGTAGGTAACGAGCAAATTTGGTATTGCGATTCCTCGCCCTAAGGTATTCCCTCCAATTAAAAAATTAAAACCAGGTCCATACTCGATACCCTGCCGCTTCGAATTTGAAGCATTGATGACAAGAATCTTTTTTCTGAGCAACTCCTGTTGTATTGTCTTCTTCAAATCTTCTAATGGCGGTGTCTTTTCGCCGAGTTGCTTTTTAAGTTGCTCATATTGTTCAGCAAGTCCTTTGTTGATTTCATAATTATCATCAAGTCCCATAAGAGCTTTTTTGACCTCAGTCAAGAAGGCTTGTATCCGCTGCGATGCGCTCTCTTGCTCTTTGTTTCGTAAACTTGGATGACAGAGAAACTGATAGCCCTTATCTCGTTCTGTGGGTCGTTGCGGAAATCCGATTGTTTTGACGGCAGCTGAACCGGAAAGCAAAAAAAATAAAATTGAATCCTTCAAGCCTGTCGGGATAGGAGACTTCAAGCTCAACAAGTTCAATTGGTCATTTCCCGGAATTATAGATACAAGACCTTTTGGGTTAGCTTCCGGTTCATCAGTATTGAAGAAATAGTCACCTCCCACGTAGCCATCACCATGTGCAAGCATTTCAATGAATTGTGGACGATTATCGGAAGAGCCACTCTGCAGTAAAACTGCTTGCGGTGTACCTGTTACAGAGACATAAACAGATCTCGAAAACCCCCTTCTCAATTTTTTGATGAGATTGTTTATCGCGCTTGGCTCGAGTGTCAGATCACCGGTTCTGGTTCTTTTGTAAGTGTTTGTGTCCAATGATGCTTGGTCACCTTCATCATCAAACATCAATACTGGATGGCCTTGAGCGCCGATTTTTTTTAAAAAATCAGTTATATTTTTAAGGCTGTTTACGCCTTTGGATGCAACGATCAGGAGCCTTACATCCGGATTGGCGAGGTCCAATTTTGCATCTTCAACACGCTGATCTAGTTCGTCGTCTTTCGTAAATACGCTCACACCCCTTAGGTCTTTGATAAAATCGAGATGGGTCTGACTCACCAAATCATTGATATTACTTGTCAGAACCGTAGCTATGCGAAAACCGTTGTCGAACGCCATAGCTGTGCTTACAATCATGGCTCTCGTCTTGCCACTTTGAATTCTCCCATATATAAGACCGACAGCCCCCGATGTTGGAGCGGTTGAAGATTTGGATACACCTTTTCCATTCTTTCCCACTTGGCCTGTGCCAACAACCTGGTCATAGGAATCAACAACCTTTGTTACAATGCTCTCGGCAGTCGTTATTGCGCGCGAGCGGTCTTCGCCGGTGAGGCCTAAACTTTCGATCGTTTCATTCAGGAAACGTCCATTTGTTTCAATCATAGCCAAGGGTAGTATAAAAACTGAAAACGCCCATCCATACCAATCCCAAAGGGACTAGCTGATGGATGGGCATCCATAAATTTAGAAATAATATTGTTTACAACAAACTGGTGTGGCGGCCTAAGGGCTACTTTCTTTCCTTCTTTGAAAACTTTGCCATCTGGCCCTGAGCGCATCGGTACTAGGTTGTATTGAATGACCGCATTGCAACGCGACCCCGTCATATTTGTCATATGAGCTGCCTTTGAGCGTATCAGCGATCTTTACTTCTAATCGATCCGGCTCTATTCCAATCAAATCTAAATCGAACAAGGTGTGTACATCTGAGCGTAGTATCAGTCCATTATGGATATTGTTGTCCTTGACACCGCGATATGGGGAGATATGGGCTGCCTCGAGAATGTCCTTGATTTTACAGCCGGTTACCATACAACGCTCACCATAACGCGTCATTAATTTCATCCTGAATGCCCGTTGACCTCGACGTGCTTTTATTTGGCTATTGATTATGGCCCGCTCATCTACGTTACTTAGTTGGTACGGATTCTCAGTTGCTATTGGTAAAAGCTCCGCGGACTCGTCAGGCCCAGGGTACGAGTTCCTCACAAAAAATTGGCGAGACATTGCTGGAAAAATCTCTTCCAGAAACTTTACATCCAGTGCTTGGATCGATAGGTTTCGATTGTAATTTCGTTTATAGTATGGACGTATTTCGCTGATCGAAAAATCTCTTGATGGTTCAATAAATGTGCTTGGATATTCGGCTTTGAATTTGATTGAGTCAACGGTCTCTTCAATGGGCTCGTCAAATTCATGACCTCGATTACATCTGTAGAGCGGACTTTTATGGAGTCTGGCATCGTAATTCGTTGCACCGCAGTGGGGACATTTACGTCTGATTTTTAAACCTTTTTCCGTCGCAATGCTTTCGACTTTTGCGAAGCCGAGAATTTTAATTTTGTTTACAATAATGATTACATCGCCAACCTTTAGCTGCCTATGGTTGGGTACCGAGTCGTCGTAATTGTATGTGCTTTTCGTGGTGTCATTATATCCTTCGATACTCTTATAGGCTCGATCTTCATCGCTAACAGTCTTGACTATCCACAAATTTTGATCAATCATGAACGACAAATTTTTAAGTATTCAGTCACTACGGGAATATCGGCTGGACACCAGTCAAATGTTGCCAGTGCAAATCCAGGGCTCACCCATCTTATAGCGTTATGGTCATTCATCACTATCGGTCCGGAAATATATTTGCACACAAAAGGGATCAACTTAATTGAAATAGGACTTTGCTCTGTTACGGTTGGCGTCAGTGGTCGTATTACCTCGATTTCTATTCCCAACTCCTCACGTATCTCCCGATAAATACACTCTTCGGCGGACTCCCCTTCGCATAATTTGCCGCCCGGAAACTCCCACTTCAAGCCTAGTTGCTTTTCTTTCGACCTTTGCGCTACAAGCACTTTTCCGTGATTCTCGATTATTGCACACGCGACTTGTACCATTGGAGGGAAGAGATGGTTAAGGGAAGATGAACTGGCTGGCTAATCGCAAGATAAGACTAATTGCCGCTTCGCCAAAAACTACGGAAATTCTATTAACAGGCTTCTATTGGAAGGCAAATTCCGTTTTTAGAGCCCTTCACTACTTCGCGACGTTGTGCTACTGAAGACGAAGGACGGAAATTTTCGTTCGTTTCTAAACGGCGCTAAAACGCCTCAGATTACGAATTGAAATTTTTTTGCTGTGCAAACCTGCGTCAGTCATAGGTATTTTTTTGATCAATTTACTTACCTTGAGTTGTCTTAGTAAAAAGAGATTATATAAAGGATCAGTTGGTAAAGCGTAGCGCCATTTTCATGACCTAACTATGTTAGATATTTTTTTAAGTGAAGACAGGAACACAGTTTTTCGGGAGAAACTCGTGAACTATAAGTTCTTTTACGAGGTAAAGCACTCGGCAGCCAAGGCAAACAGTGATATCCGAATATATATGCCCGAAATTGACCGGGACGGCTATGACGTATTACTTGACGATGGCGAACAGATTGTCCCACTTCAACTAAAAACTTACCTGTCGAGCGCGACTACGAAAAGGTGGGTGGTAAACAAGGGATTGCTGAGACCTTTATACTTGAATTGCCAGAGCCTGGGGTTTGAGTTTAGTCCAGAAGGAAACGGGATTGAAGGAGGTCTTGTGGTTGTTAAAATCATAGCAAATGCCGATGAGATTAGAAGTTTTGAATGGTTTTATTCTGACTGTTATATTCTTACTGCTTTTGAAAGCGGCTTGGTAACTCATAAGCCTAATCCTCATCTAGACCACATCACAAGTTTCATGAGTCGTCTTCGAACTGGGTATCAAAAGGAAAAACTAGAGATCACTAAACTGTGTATGGTTAAAGTAAAATCCATCGACGATCTCCTTGCTCTTGCCGGAATGCCCTCAAAGAAGCAACAACAATGGAGGCTGTCTTTTAAAAACAGTTACCACAGTTTACGCATGGGAACCATTTCGCATGAGGAGAGATCAGAGTTGACAGACATCCTGCAAAGTCACATCGATGATCCTAGGCTTACCGTCGGTTAGCAACGTCATCTTCATGAATTAAAGCAAACTGCCGAGTTCCATTCGCTAATGGCAAGATTAAGCCGACGCATGGTTTGGGTACCATTGCTGGGGCGGAGTAACACTTATGGTAGGCCCTATGAGGGTCTTTGAATTAAGTCAAAACGAAATTTGGGCCTCGCTTTTAGAATAAAAAAGAATCACAACGTTCCAAGCCTAGCTATGTCTCTTGAGTTACTGAAGAATTATTATCTACATAAGTCAGTCGAGAATCTTACCGAAAGATACATACGAGACCAAACCAATAAAACCTGCAGATATTGCCATGGAAAATTTCCTGAGGTGACATTTCTGACGAAACCTCACATAATACCAGAACTGTTCGGGCGCAACTCTGTCACTTCAAATTTTGAATGCGATGATTGCAATAAACGTTTTCAAAAATATGAAAGTGATACATCCAGCATGATTCAGCACTATCTGGGTTTGCTGAATATCAAAACAAAAAATGGTGTTCCCACATTTCAATCAATCAAAAAATCAGGTGAGAACTCATCGGTGTTGAGGCGAGACGAACACCAGGTAAATCTCGCGTTTGGAACCAATGCGAATGACTTTGAATTAGACGAAGAAAATAGAATTCTAACAATCTATTTCAGAACAAAAAAATTCATGCCATACTCAGTATATAGGACGTTCCTAAAAATGGGTATTTCACTTTTGACTGACGACGAGCTTAGCTACAATAACCATTACTTGAAGCTTCTGAACTCAGAGGTGCCTCTTAAAAACGGTATGCAACATTGGATCGCCTACAGATATGTATTGAAACTAAATATTATTCAAAACCTCAGGTTAATCTTTATAAGGCCGAACAAACTTTAAGCGGTAAGGGAGTTTATCCGGAATACATGATGATGATACATTTTGCCAACGTTGTATTTCAATTTTTCTTGCCGATCTCCTTCAAAAATATTAGCGAGTTTGAGCCTGGAAATAATCTTCAAATTGAACTTTTCCCCGTATTCCTACTGGAGAATATTGAAAGAGTAAAAACAGTGAACATCCGTCGGTTCGATTTGAGCCAAACGAAAAAAGTCTCGGTCACCGATAAGATTGTTTTTCATTACGGTGAGAAACATCCGTGATTTTCATTCACTAGTGCAGAGCCCGGAAAACCGCAAAAAAACTCGATGATTTTCATGGTCTTAATTTGTCCAACTTCAGTTGCTTGAGCCTTTGCCAAAGCTTCGGGAGGCGAGACAGAGGAAGGAGTCAAACTGTCTTCAAGACCGCATTCGACCGCTATGCTGATTTCCTTCTATTTTTTAAGGGTATTATGCGTCCCATCACAATAAGGCGCCGACTTCGTCTGCTTGCACATACAAAGCCACACCTTCCGCTTAGTAGACACACTGAATCTTCGCGGTTCAAACCCTGTGGCCTTATGTGAGACTTCGTCACAAAGCGGCTGTGTTTTCGATTGGCCGCAACGGCACCATGAATATGTTTTTCCCGGCTCAAGTTCTATTTCCCTGGGCCCACTGGTAGTAGGATTCTCCATCAGCTTTTAAAATTTTGCGTGCGATCGAAAAATAGCGATAATCCATCTCATTTTGTATTTCCTGTCCTAATCTGAGGAGCCCGGGGTAAGCTTTAGAACAAAGCAAGGGGTTTGCAGCGGGTAGTGCAACGGCTCGTTCGGTCTCATTCTAGCGCCCCAAAAAGTCAGGTTGTTGAAGGTGTTTTGGACGTTATTATTCCCTTGTATGAACACAAAACCGCCGAATTTTTGAATAAATCTTTCATCAAAGCAATGTTATGGCGGCCCTCCCTACACATTCATTTTTACCGGATAATTTGAGCCTAACTGGTTTTAATTAAATGAGTTAACGGTACGCGTAGGCGAAGCTTTATGACGCTATCATCCCTGATAACAGGCGCGTTTCTGGTGACTTTCTGCTGCAATTATTACGCCTGTATGCCTACCGTTGTAACTTGATTTCCTATCCTGTTTTTTTGAGGGATACTTGCACCTCACTTAACATTAATCATTTTGTATGAAAAGAATTAAGCTCAGTTGTCAATTCATTCTTGTTGTGCTCCTGGCCGTTTTTGCGAGCTGCAGTAATGATTCAGAAGATCCTACGCCCAATCCGCCAGCGAAAAGCGATGCCAAGACCATCATCGTGTTCAAATTTTCGGCGTTTAACCCGGAAGTTGGTGGGATCTTTATAGAAGCAGAAAAAAAAATTAACCTCATCGTACCGAACGGCACCGACGTGACGGCGCTTGTCCCAACGATTGTAGTGTCTGAAAAAGCTACGATTTCTCCCACCACCGCTGTGGCGCAAAATTTCAAATCCCCTGTGGAGTATACGGTAACGGCGGAAGATGGCACCACGCAAAAGTATACCGTAACCGTTACGGTAAGCACGGCGGTGTCGTTCACCCTTAGTCCGATGACGACACCAACCGATATTGAGCAAGATGGCGTCCTGATCCTCGACGGAACCCAGTTTGGTTCTTATGAGAACAATAAGGTTGTATTGAAGAATAAAACGACCGGCACCGAGGTGGAGATCAAGGCGGCTTCTGCGTCTACCGCCACGCGCCTGTTCTTTAAAATTCCGGCCGACCTGGTGCTGGGTGACTATACCTTCACCGTTTTTGTAGGCGCACAGTCGCTTCAGGCGGCAGAGACATTAACCATTGTTCTTCATGCTCCTACCATAACTTCGGTGGATAAAACAACCGTTAACCCGGAAGATGTTATTGTCATTACTGGTAAGTACTTTGCGGCGAGTGGAAATGAAGTGAAATTAGAACAGGATGGTTTTGTGTTTACCCTGAAAGTGATCACCGAATCCGCTACGTCCATCTCGGCACAACTGCCGGAAAACATCTTCGACGGTGAACATACCCTCAGCGTGATCTCCAATGATATCGAGCGTTTTTACGGTCA
Organism: Chryseolinea soli; assembly: GCF_003589925.1. NCBI lineage: Bacteria > Pseudomonadati > Bacteroidota > Cytophagia > Cytophagales > Fulvivirgaceae > Chryseolinea > Chryseolinea soli. The sequence goes on from NZ_CP032382.1 coordinate 2,427,139, forward strand.
AAAGATCACGGTCGCTCCGCCGGCAAACAAACCGGAAATCACACAGATCGACAAGTCCACGTATAACAAAGGCGACGTCATGACCCTTACGGGTAAAAATCTTAAAAAGACAGGCGTAGTGACGTATATCTACTTCGTGCCCTTCACATCGGGTGTGGGATTCACAGGAAGCGGTGTTGTGAATAGCGACGGAACGGTGATGACGTTCACCATTCCTTCAAACTTGTCGGCCGGCACCTACGAAGTTATCGTGGATGTTGACGGAACCGAAAGTGAAAGCTATCGCGACATCATTAAGATCAATTAATATATAGTCTGGTCTGATCATTTAAAATGGCAGCTCCGCGAGCTGCCATTTTTCTTGTTGGGACATTTGCTGCGTAAAAAAGGTGTCGTTAAGGGGCGACACCTTTTAATCTATAACTCTACTTGTTTCATCGGCACAAAAATGGAGCGTGTTCATTGGCGTCGGCTCGACAAATGAAGGCCTGTTTGTCTGTTCCGAACCTTGTGAAGGGTAGTTATTTTGGAGATCGACCTTTTTTTGCCTTGTTAAGTTGCGTGGGCGGATGTCCGAACAGTTTTTTAAAGGCAAATGAGAAATGGGAGAAATTTTCAAATCCTAGATCAAGGTAGACGTCCGATGGTCTTTTATGTTTCTTGTCAATAAGATAGTGGGCTTCCTCAAGTCTTTTTTGAACCAACCAATGACTCGGCGTTGCCTTGAATATTTTTTCAAAATCTCTTTTAAAAGCCGACAGGCTCCTGCCCGTTAAATAGGCAAACCGCTCGATGCTTACGTTGAACTTATAATTTCGATTCATGAACTTTTCAAGATCTATTTTTTCCGGATCGCCGAAGTCGAATAAAATGTCGGCTAGCTCAGGGTTGGCCTTCAGCAATATCAAAAGCAATTCAGTTCTTTTGATATTCAAAAAATCCTTCTCAATCACGCCCTTCTCATTGAAATAAGGCATCAGGGATCGTACAAAATTTTCAACCAACTCATTTTTCTTTAGCGGCATGATGGCATCGACTGTCTTTTTGCCTCTCGGTAGGAATCTGTATGAATCGTTAAACGCAACTAAAAATTCCTGTTCAAACAAAATGTAGATCTTTTTGAATGCGCCGTTAATGGTTTGCTTGGTGTACTTTGCCAAGTGATTTCTTCTGCCTATCCCATAATGGCCTGGCGCTAGCTTGTATTCTTTACTACCATCGTAAACCAGCATGGCCCCCGAAACCAAATACATAAAGCAATGGTCGGGTATAAATTGCTCCGTAGACGGTGATGGGCTTATATAACAAGCAGAGATGGCGGTTTCTTTCATCGTTACCCTTTAATTAACCCTAATCGGAATAAACTTTCGGCTGTTGCCACAATAGCTTCTTCGTTTGACCGTGGTGACCAATTTAGCAACTCTTTGGCCTTTTCTCCACTCGCTTGCGCATATTGTCCCAGTAATGCTACCAGCATTTTTAAGGAAGGATTTTTCAGTGCCGCTAGTCTTAATTTCCAATTGGGCAGTTCTTTGGTGGGGACTTTTTTCGCATCGTCGCCCAATCTGCGTGTCAAAATTTTAGCGACATCAAACATCGATAAGGCGTTACCCGTAGTGGCGAGAAATCTCTCGCCTTTTGCTTTCGGACTTGTCATGGCGAGCAAATGTAAATCAGCAACATCACGGACATCCACATAACAGGAATCAATCTTAGGGCAAGCGACGACTTTACCCTCTAACATTTGCCGGATCATTTGTTGCGAATGGGAGAAATCTTCTCCCAAAACAGGTCCCATCACCGCTACCGGATTGATGGTGGCGAGCTCAAGGCTGCCGCCTTCATCTCTCATGAAATCCCAGGCGGTTTTTTCCGCCATGGTTTTTGATTTTTGGTAGGGATGGATCTTTGCCTGGAGATTTGTCCAATCTTTTTCTGTGTAAGGTGTCTTTCGGTTTTCGTGTCCGCAACCAATGGCGCCGTAGGCAGAAGTTAACACCACGCGCTTTACACCCGCGTTTCGCGAAGCCTTCAAAACCCGTATCACACCTTCTTTCGCCGGCTTAATTAATTCGTCTTCGTGTGTGAATTTAATGGCGGGTGTCGGGGATGCAACGTGCAAAACAAATTCACAATTCTTAACAGCCTCATTCCAATTTTCGTCGTCGGTAAGATCCGCTTTTATGAATGAAAGGTTGTCAAATGAAGTAATGCCTCCATTTTTAAGCATCCCGTGCACTTCAGTTTGCCGGTTCATGGAACGAAGTGTTGTTCTCACCGAATAACCTTGTTGAAGTAATTTTAAGATGCAGTGAACGGCAATGAAGCCTGAACCGCCTGTGACTAAAACTGTTTTGTCGTTGTTTGAACCAGCCATTTTTTTTAATGTTTAGGCTACAAACTTCGGCTATAAGCAGGCGGCAAGTTTTGTTGTATCGTCCAAAATTAGTGTGTTTAAAAGTCCAAAATACCTCCTATCCGTCGCCATGGAATCCGGCAGGGATTGCAGAGCCTGCTTTCGAATGCCGGGTTGAGCTTGGTCATCATTTTTTTTTCGCCCCATGGTTCGTTCATCACATCGGCGGTCCAGTCGTAGATGTCGTCGGGCGGTTCTTGGAAGGTAGTTACGGCGGCCGTAAAAGTTTTGGGTTTCGTTTCTGGAGAATTTCAGCGACCAGCGTGGGTGGCGTTTGACCAAAGGGAATTTACTTCGACTTCAACAACCCTGGAAAGAATATGCCATCCGGTGACTCAAACGAAAGATCAAGCAACGCGCTAACCAGCGGCGCGATGTCTTCGAGTCCCATGAGCGGCACGACTTTGCCTTTTTGAAATCCTGCCCCGGATCCGATGAAACCGGTTTGAATGTTTTTGAAGTCGGGATAAAATCCGTGTGTTCCACCTTTGCCGGGTTGCACCGGGGTGCCGTCGGCCGTTGCGCTGATGGTCACGCCTTCAATGGCCGAGATGGCCAGGGTGACGTTGGGATCGGCGCCGATCTTTTTCATTTCGTCGGGGGTCAGGATCCTGAAAAGCTTCTTTTCGTTGTCGGGAAGTTTTTGGAGAATGGCCTGCACTTGTTGGAGGGTCTTCGTGTCGCCTTTGGTTTTCAGGTGAAGAAACGCCGAACCACCCGAAGCGTGAAACGCTGCTTTCCAGTTGCCGCGGTTGGGAGCCTTTTCGATGAGGCCTGCGCGTTCGAGCCAGACGTTGGGGGCAAGGGTGGTGTGAATGTCGACAAAGCCATGATCGCCGACGATGAGAAATGCTGTGCTGTCTTTTATGCCGGCCCGTGCGGCACTTTCTATAATTCTTCCGATCGCGTTGTCCACGCCGGCAACGGCCTTCCGCACGTTTTCACTATCGCGACCGTCGGCGTGAGCAAAGTGGTCGACACAAACCAAATGCACGGCGGTGAACTGTGGGCGATAGGTTTCGATCAGGTACGACGTCATGCGACCCAGGTTTTCGTCCATCAGCAAATAGTCGCTGTTCAGTTTGGTGCCGTCGAGTTTGCCCGTCGCGTTTGCCTCGACCTCGGCAAACAACGATGAAGGTGAAGTATGTTTGCGCAGGGGACCGAGCCGGTCGCTGCCATCGGGTTTTGCGGGCCACACTTCGGGAAAGTTGTAGTCGATGGGCGCACCCACCGTGACCGGCCATTGTATGCCGGCGGTTTTTAGTCCCTTCTTTTTGCAGGCGTCCCACAGCGTTTCCACTTTTATCAGGCTTTCATCCCAATACCAATTGCCCGTTTGTCCTTCCGGCTCAAAGGGCGTGTTGTAATAAACGCCATGCTTGGCCGGCAGCGCGCCCGTGACCATGGTGGTGTGCGAAGGAAACGTTACGGTTGGAAACACACCGCGTACACCGTCGGCATACACGCCGTTGCGGGCCAAGGCTTGAATGTTGGGCGCCGGCCAGGATGGATCTTTATAAAACTCCGGACGCAAACCGTCGATGCTGATCATCACTACATATTTTGCTTTCTGTGCAACAGAGGATGCCAGGGCTATTAGAACCAGGCAAGTCGTAAAGAGAAATTTCTTCATGGGGGGTAGGGGGCGGTTAGCTTTTCGTCTAAGTTAATAGTATCCAAAGTAAGCCCTAATCGCCATGCGCTGGTGCAGCGGAAGGTACTGTTAAAGAAATGATGACGGTCTCGTAACGTCGGGATAAAATTGCGGGGATCTCATTAAGCAGTTGTTATTCGTATCGCAACGATAGCGCGACGGCCTTGCACCTTTCAGTTTGTTCCGTGGTGAACGTGCATGTTTCAAAATAAATTTGTGAGCGTGATTGAAAACAATGCCTTCAATATCTTGGGTAGATATCCTCAGCAGTAAACAATATTTATCCCGGGTTTCAACTCGTGGCTCTTTTGTCAAGGCTGATACTTTAGGCTACCCATTAGCGCTGGCGTGATTTGATCGATACGTTTTGAGATCACGGAATTGGTGTTCCCTTTTTTCCGGTATTCTCTACTGTTGTTCGCTTTTTTACAATTATGAAACACGCCTTAGAACCTACCTTGTTCTACACCGATATCACTATCGGCAAATAAAATTCAATTAAACCCTCTAAACGTAATCAGTTATGCAATCAAACAAACCATCATCCCAGTTTATCGCAGGAAGTGTCAGTATTGATGACCTACTAACCGGCCTAAAGTCAGGCAAAGTTCCCATTAGCCGAAAGTTTGCCGGATGGGCGAAAGATTCTAAGATTCCAGATTGTGTTGCGTTTTCTCCTTCTTCCAGCTGCGACTTGTGGTTTGACATACCAAAGGAAGCCATTGAAAACGTTGAAGTTGTAGGCTCCGCTCCATGCGAAGACCATGTTCATGCTGAAGTTTCGATCAGCTTTGTCACGGACAATTCATTTGTGGACACAATTTGTCAGTTGTTGTCTCACTTCTATTGGTCATCAAATTCGATTGGTCCTGTGGAATCTCCGCAGTCCAAGCTCGACTGCGACTACTACAATCGAATGTGTAGAAAATATGGTGGTGAATGGTGCAATATAGTGCGAAGGGCATGTGGGTCAAAAGGCTCATAAAATACTGGGTAGATTGCAGATCAAACCCCAAGTCCACGGTTTGCAAAATGGGAGATGAGATGACCAGTCGGCTCGAAAACCGGGGCAAGAGTCTATCATCGCGCTGACAAACCGACTGAGAGCGGCATCGAAGTGGAGCAATCCGTATCAACACCGAGATTTCCATTTAAAAAAGGCCGGATCGATCCGGCCTTTTTGCTGGAGGTAAAGTGATGGTTTGCGCAGCGCGTTATGCGTCCCATCACAATAAGGCAGGTTCATCCTTCATTTTCCAATGCGTTTTCTTATGCGGCTGAGCGACGGATTGGTAATGCCCAAGTATGAGGAGATATGGTAGGCAGGGATTCGCTGGATAATGTTGGGATGCTCTTCCAGCAGCCTCACATAACGCTGCTCATGCGAAAAGAAAACAAACTCCTCCGTGCGCGTTTGCGCATAAGAGAAGAATAGCTCTGCCAGTAGCCTGCCAAATTTGCTCCACGCTGAACTTGATTCATACAGGTCATTGAGATCCTTATAGGATATGGATATGATCTCGGAATCCTCCATCGCTTCTATAAAGTACCAGCAGGGATTGCGTGTGATAAAGCTCCTGAAAGACACCACAAATTGGCTTTCCGAGAAAAAGAATAGATTTTTATCTTCCTGCTTCTCGTCATCGTGGTAATAGATGCGAAATATACCCTTCACCACAAGCCCCAGGTCGCTGCAAACCATGCTTTGCATATTGAAGAAGTCACCTTTTTTTATTTTCCGCGACCTCCAGAAGGGAAGACCCTTACCAATTTCATCGTCGGGCATGGATGCGAATTGCTTCAGATGCAGGACCAAGGTGTCTTTGGTGTCCATAGTGATGCTGTCAAAATTTCGTAATACATATGTCAATCGCTTTGCGCGCTCCTGTTCATTTTTCTTTGTCGTACCATTTGGTAACTGATACCGGCAAGAAACAAGATGAACAGAAAAAGCAAAGTTACACCGATTACCGGATCGGTTGGTCCTTTTGCTAACGGGTTTCCCACGGGCACTCGTGTAAAAGTTTCATTTACGGTTGGTACTAACGAAAGAAAAAAGCTGAAGGACAGCAAAAAGGTCTCGAAGTACCTTGCCCTTGCATTCCCTTGTCGTTTCGCATGCAGGAAATAGCCTACAACGGCAAGTAAAAAAATGAACAATGAGAAGGCATGACCGGGGTTGATCCCCCCATTCCTGCTCAAGCCCAACGCGGTTAAGGAAGTGACCATCGTCCCATAAAAATAAATCCGTCCGCTGTTCGTCGCGAGATCAATTTTCCGGTACTTCACATATGACACTAAAGCTGCTCCAATGGCAACAATACCGACTGCGGTATGAAAGATGCCTAAATTTGATAATCCCATTTCAATTTTTTTTGACAAAGCTTTGCAGAAATGGAATAAGAGATTTTCACTTAAGTTAAAAAAGTAAAACTTGAGTGGGAAGGGAGGGGGCATTCACCTAACCCCAGGCTTTAGCCTGGGGTTGTCGTGTGATCAAGTAGAGGTGCCATAGGAAAGCCGGATCGATCTTCACGTTTCATGGCACCGATCGCACACGCTGCCCCGGGCTCCGATGCCGCGAGCCTCTCTATCTAGGTGTAGCGTATCCCTTTGAGCGACGTGACCTAATGGCACTTCGGGGCCAGAGATAGTGAGGGTGCGCCATGAACGTTCGTGCTACTTGTCTTGTCCTGAAATAGGTTTACACTAAACCAGTAAACCTGCAATGAGAACTAAAAAGAGAAAGTGGACCCGTTTAAGCGACGAAGAAAAGAAGCGGCTAATCGAATTGTATCATTCAAGAGGTGGATGCAAAGATGAATTTTGGCGTCAGTTCATAGATAAGGGCAGTAGAAATCAGGGTCGGTTATTGAGGTGGATGCGTCAGCTTGGTCTCGAGAAAAAACGTGTTCCAAGGAAACCCTTAAATTTGCGACCTATGGGTAGTAAGAAGAAGGGCAAAAAAGACTCAGATCAGGCGCTAACAGCCAGGATTAAAGAACTGGAAAAGCAGCTGGAGGATAGCCGACTAAAAGAAGAAGCTTACAGACGGATGATTCAGATAGCGGAGAAGGATCTCAAAATTGACATCCAAAAAAAGTCCGATACCAAGTAATCCATCAAATGAAGTTGCGTTACAAACACATCGCCCTGATCCGGCTATGTCGATTACTTGGTATAACTTCTCAGGCTTATTATCAACATTTCAAACATCAAAACTCTCAGCAGACTACGCTCAAAGTTGTATTGAGCCAGGTATATAAAATTAGGGACCGACATCCTCGCATGGGAGGAAGAAAAATTTATCGAATGATACAGTCTTTTTTGCACGAGCACCAAATCAAAATGGGCCGTGATGCATTTTTTAAGTTGCTAGAAATCAACAACTTATTGGTTGTCCGGAAAAAGAGAAAGGTATTTACGACAAACTCCCAGCACCACTTCCATAAATACCCTAATTTAATTAAGCAATGCATTCCAGATCGCGTAAACCAACTTTGGGTAAGTGATATAACTTATTGGAAAATTAATAGTGGATACGTTTATATCAGTTTGATTACGGATGCCTATTCGCGAAAAATTATTGGCTATCATGTAGCCAAGACACTGGAAGCTACTGGAACTGTCCAAGCATTAAAAATGGCTCTACGTACAATCCAGACGAAGCCCATCAGCCTAATCCATCACTCTGACAGGGGTCTGCAATACTGCTGTCGCCAATACACGCAGTTGCTTCGGGATAGCCTGATTCAAATTAGTATGACAGAGAATGGAGACCCCTATGAAAATGCTTTGGCTGAGCGTGTGAATGGTATATTAAAAGAAGAGTACCTTAACGAATACTCCGTTCACAATTTGAATCAGGCCAAGATGACAATGGATTTGGTAGTTAGGCTATATAATGAAGAACGCCCTCATATGAGCTGTGGCTACCAGACTCCTGAAATTATCCATTCAAGATGTTGAAATATGGATAACTCTCAAAAGTACATTACTTTGAAAGGTATTCTTGTGGAGTTATCCACATTCCAACATCAAAACACGACAATAGTAATGATGTTAAATCTGTAAACTTATTTTAGGACGAGACAACTATGAGATGTGAGCGTGGCGCCGTTACTGCCGGTTGCTTAGCCCCAGGCTAAAGCCTGGGGTTATTAAATCCGAAGTGAGATATTGATTGTATGAATTCCTTTACCTCAGACAAGCGCCGCGTTGATTGAAAGCTTTTCTGAGATCGCCCACGGGCAAATCGGGAACCTCCATCGCTGGGAAGTGACCACCCTGGTCCATGGAAGAAATAGTGATCGGGTTCTCCTGTGAGCGATAGAAGTTTTTTGAAGAGGCGATTTATCTGCACGCTTTCCAAAATAGTACCTAAATTGTGCACTTATTAAGGATATCCACTAATCTTCTTTAAAAGTGTCCCACGTAAAATTCGATTCGACTGTCAAACAGAATCCTGCGCAGGAGAAAATCGTGAATGCTAAAGTTGAGCAATTCTCCGATGCAGTCACCCTCATACTTCGCGCGGAAGCTGCCACGAAGATGAAGAAACTTGTATACGTCTTCATAAGTGTCCGTCAACTGACGCCGGCAGCGTTTAGCTATACCGTCGACGATACCCGGGATAAAATCTCCCCCAGTGCCCACGCGTCTATCAAAATGAAATTTGAGGAAATATTTAATGCCCCGGCAACGAAGTGATGCTTGTCAGCTTATTCAGAATGCATTACGTGCAAATTCAATGACATTCAGCCAATACTAATTTTTTATGGAAAGAGAATTCGAAATCATTCAAAACGACAGGAAATTAACATTGATAATTCCAAGAAAAGGCGATGGACTCATCATCGTCTTGACAGGAACATGGTCTGCGATGTGGGTATACATGCTATATCTTCAAATACGTGACGGCTTTGTTTTTCAATATCCCGAAGTTGTATGGGGATTGGCATTTTTTACACTATTGTGCTTTTTTGTTTTTAATGTTTTTCTTTGGCATGTGAGAGGTAAGGAAAAAATAACGCTGGACGGCGTTCATCTGAAGATCGAAAAACATGGAACATTGCTGACAGCAACGAGGAAATATGAACTTAACTTAATAGACAATTTTGAAGTGGCAACAACGGACAATGTATCTTGGTGGCGTAAAAAGTATGGATTTGCCGGAGGAAGCATTTCGTTCGACTATTGGGACCGGCCTGAATACTTCGGACAGACCCTGAACAAAAGACAAGCAACGGAAATTGTTTCTTCATTGAATCAGAGAATAAAAAATCACGCACAATAAAATTGTTCCATCTCTTTATAGCGGATAAATTTGTGATAATTTCTGCACGCCAGGATTCGTCTTCACTATCGCTTTAAAATATTCATCACATCCCCCTTCCGTCTCCGTGAGATCTCCACCATCGATCCGTCGCTCAGCACGGCATGGCCTTGTGCGCTGACCGCGGTTACATAGAGGACATTCACCAGGTGTGATTTGTGTAGCCTGACGAATCCGTGGTCGCTCAACAACTCTTCATAGTCTTTCAGGATCTTGGAGACGAGCAGCGGCTTTCGGTTAGTGAACCGGATGAGGGTGTAGCTTCCCTCTGCTTCCAGCCGGATGATTTCCTCCGTATTAAAAAAGAAACAGCCATCCGTGGTGGATACCGCGAGCTTGAAATTTCTTTGTTCGGCATGGACATTATGCAGCAGGTTGCGATACAAGAGATCTTGCTCTTCCCCGGCACTCCGCTTCATCAGGAACCGGTTCATGGCCGCGCGCAATTCATTCGCATTGATCGGCTTGAGTAGGTAGTCCAGCGCGCTGAAGCGAATCGCCTGGATGGCGTAGTTGTCGTGGGCGGTGGTGAAGATGATATCGAATGTTGGTGTTTGAAATTTTTTCAGCCATTCAAATCCGTTGATCACCGGCATTTGAATGTCGAGGAAGACAAGATGCGGCATAAAGCTCCGGATACTTTGAAGGGCCTGCGCCGGACTCGTGGCGCTTTGCACGTGTGTAATTTCCGGCACATAGCGCTTCAGCATCAACGTGAGCGTTGTGATGGCAGAGGCCTCGTCGTCGAGTATGAACGCCTTGATCATGAGATGGGGTTAAGCGTGGTGTCATTTGTTTCCAGGGAAAGCTTCACGATGACCACCGTGCCGGCGACTTTGTTTTCATCGTCCCTCAGGTCGCCCACGTCCACCGTGAAGGGTAGCTGATAGCGCTGCCGGAGCATGGCGATCCGGTCCGAAATGAGTTTCAATCCTTTGGGTTTGTGACCTTTCAGACTTCCGTTCACGAGCTTCAATTGCGCGGAGGCATCCCGGCCGATGCCATTGTCCTTGATGGCGCACACCAAAACGTCCCCTGGAGACTGAAGGTTGAACAAGATCTCGACGCGTTTGCTGCCTTCCTTTGGCATCAGGCCGTGCCAGATCGCATTTTCAACAAAGGGTTGGATTAACATGGGCGGGATCCGGATGTCTTCGGTGTCGATATCGCCGTCCATTTGAATGGAATAACGAAAGCTGTCATCAAAGCGAAGTTGCTCCAACTGCATGTAACTGTCGAGCATATCGATTTCGCGTTGCAGCGAGATGAAATTCTCGTCGCTGGTGTTCAAGATCTCGCGATGAAGCGTTGAGAACATGCCCAGGTAGCGACCGGCCTCTTCCACATTTCCTTGCAGCACAAACTGCTGAATGGAGTTCAGGGCGTTAAAAATAAAATGTGGATTCATCTGGCTGCGCAAGGCCGTCAGCCGGGAGTGTGCCAGGTCGTGCTGCAGCGAGATCATTTCAATCTCGCGTGCCCGCTTCTGTTGTTCGCTGGCATAGATCATCTTCTCTCTTCGCTTCACCCACAGCCATGACGCGACGGCCAGGACACCTAACACCGGGAGAATAAAACCGGGTGTAAGCCAAAACGGGCTCTTCACTGTAATCTGCATCGACACCTCGTCGCTCGAAGCGCCTTTGTTCGTAAACGCCTTTATAGAGAACTTGTATTTCCCGGGAGAAAGATCATTGAAGGTCAGACTCCGTGTTGTCCCAACGGCTGTCCACGCGCCATCGCCAAATTTGTATGCATACTGCACGCTCTCCTGGTCCGGAAAGGCGATCGCGTAATAATTAAAGGAGAGCTCCCGTTGTTCGTAGGGCAATTCAATCGGCTGTGTGCTGGCGATGGTGATCGGCTCATCCGAATGATCTCGCGACGGCCTCGCTGCCGAAAGATAGATCCGGGGCTTGTTGGCGTCCATCAGCATCTTGTCTGCGCTAAAGTGCAGGATGCCCTTTGAGCAACCCGCCCAAAACATGCCGTTGCGATCCTGGTGGAGAAAAAGATTATTGTAGTTTTTAAACGGCCACCCATCATTTTGATCAAAATTAAGAACGACTTTGTTTTTCCGGATAACGGTGACACCCTGATAGTGGCCGATCCATACATTGCCCTCGCGATCGATCAGAAGATTATTGAAGACTTCCGTGGCAACTCCCCGCGACCGGTCAAATTTCTCCTGGACTTTTAGATCGCCCTGTTCATCAAACCCACACCGCCAAATACCCTCACCATCCACGGCCAACCAAACCTGGCCCTGTTCGTCTTTTTTCATGTCGGCAACGGAAATAATTTTTTTATCGAACGTGTAGGCCAGCAGGGAATCGTTCACCAATTTAAAAATTCCTTCCTGCCCGGCGAACCACATCGTTTTATCCGGCGATTCGATGGCGCTGAACAAGGTTGCATATTGCGAGTTCACCGCATCGATATAGAAATTCTTGAAGGCAACTTTTTGAGATGTCGGCGAATACGAGATCTGCGTAGCGCCCAGGTCGCCAAAAACAAACAATCTTCCGTCGGATGCCTCATAGAAGGCGCGATTTGAATTGTTCCTCAGACCATCGGCTTCGGTGAAAACTTTGTTCCTGTTGTTCACGCGATGGACGAGACCCTCATAGCCGGTGGCAAACCAAAGGTCGCCAGGGTATGCTTCATGAATGCCAAATACTTCAGCCCGGTTCACGACGCTATACAGCGGTGCCATGTGGTTATCCTTCCGGGTCAGGATCAACCCCCGGTTGCTGCCCATGAGCAATTGTCCGTCGGCTGTTTCGCACAAGGAATAGATTTCTTCGTAGCGGGAGGGACGTTGAAACGGGATCTTTTCAAAAGGCGAGCGTTTGATCTTCACCAATCCATCATGGGCGGCCACCCAGTAGTCACCCTGATCATCGACCAGGAAATCGCTGGCCCAGAGAATTCCGTAGGGAAGGAGATCAAGTTTTGTTTTCACGATATCGGAATCCGGATAGAGTTCAAGGGCGCCAGCGGGAGCGGGTAACCATACCGATTTTCCTTTTGATGTCGCATCCGGATGATAGTGCTCATCCAAGAGCAGGCGATCGGCTCCGGTGCGCGTGCCGCGGAATAATCCGATGGCATTGTAGAAATAGTACCGGTCTGCATTGATCCCACAAAGGCTCATGATCACACTTCCGGTTCCATCGTTTTTGTAAACGCACGTGAAGGACCGGTCGACGTAGCGATAAATATTATAGGGCCCGGAAAGATAGATGGCGCTATCGGCGCTCAAGGCCAGGTGGTAGATCCGGTCGCCGGCAAAACGTTGGCTTTGCCATGCGGGAAGTTGAAACGACGGCAGCGGGAGAATTTTACTTCCGGCCGCGGCAAGAATTTTTTCTCGTGAAACCTGGAGCGGGCCAATTTCCGAACCCAGGAGCACTTCTCCGCCGGCCAAGAAAAGAATGTCGTTTATGCCTTCAGATGCAGCGTCGCTCCCCGCTGTTTTATAAAATGAATCGTCGCCGGTTTTGATGAACAATCCGTTGTCGGAACCGATCCACAGCAAATGGTCATCATCCTCGGCAATGACATTTACCTTTCCAAACGGTTCGTTGGCTTTGGTGTGGGAAAAGTTTTCAAAGGTGTAGCCGTTGTATCGGCTGATGCCCACCGTTGTCCCCACCCAGAGATGACCCAGGTAGTCTTGCTCCAGGGCGACGCATTCAGACGAAGGCAATCCATGCGACGCATCCAGGAGTTGGCAAACGAGGGATTGGGCAGGGGCTTGAACCGCCAAACCATAGACAAGAAAAAAGATTGCGCGTATCGATTTCAAGCCCTGCCGATTCCCATGGGATAGTATAGAATCTGTACATAAATTAAAAAATTGCCGCGACTCCTGTTAGTTTGTCGCCGTAAAACTCGCGATCGGGAATCCCCAATCCGCGGTGGAGTTCCTTCGGATGGATACCGAGTAGCTGCCGTTGTGAGGCAATGCCCCCACGCCAAATTCTACGGAGGCGTGGTTCGGGAAACCGTCACCGGCACCCAAAGCCGAAATCGCTTGGTAGTCCAGGCCGCTTATCCTCACTTCACACGAGTTATAGAGTGAATACCCTGTAATGGTCAGCTTTGCAACGCCACCGCCGGACCTGCTGTAGGTTGACTGATCAAAGCTGGCCCCGTCGATGAACATGGGAGGCGACATCGACATGTATACTTTCCGGGTGACGGATCTGCCGTCGCCATTGATGATCTTAAAGTCAAACTGGTCGGTGATACAGTCGTCGTGCGTATTGCCAAAAAGTGTTTTAGGAATGCGCGCTCTCATTTTCGTGCTGTCGGGGAATTTTGCACCGCTAATAAGCACACCGTTGATATACAGTTCGCTCGCGCCGTAGAGACCTCTTGCCCCATCCGAAAACATGGTGTCGCCCGGACACAGGAAGAAGGAGCAGCCCGTGCCCACATTGGTGTTGTGATCGCGTTCAAAAATGCAGAAAGGCATACGTCTCACCTTCGTGAAGCCTGACACGAGTTTCTTGCCATTTGCTTTTATCCGGAAAGGCCAGGGTCGTTTCTGTTCGTTTCCGAGCTGGAAGTCGATGTATTGTGCGTCGGAAGCCTGCACGACAAGTTGCGTTTCGGAGGCACTGATAATTTTAAACTTGCCGTCGGCACCGAATTCGGTTCCATAAGGCGCGAAGCCGCTAAATATCGTTCCCATCTCAAACGTATCTTTCGCGGGATCGGCATTGAACCCGGTACCGGTTATCGTAATGACATCATTCGCATAGATGACACTCGGTGAAACGGAGGTAACCGTAATCTCCGATCCGCTGGGGTTGTTGGGATTGTTCGGATTATTTGGATTGTTGGGGTTGTTTGGGTTATTCGGATTGTTTGCGGTGGGGTCGTTCGACGTGCTGCAGTGCATGCAGATAACCGTTGCACCGATGATCAGGAGGCTTAGGTATTTTTTCATAACGCTGAAGTTTTTGCGCATTGAGCAACTAAAGCTGATCCGTTTGCAGCGCTGGGCCAAAACGGTTTAATGAACGGTAGGAAGGAGTTGGGGAATGGTTGGTAAGGTAGCGTCGCGGTGAAGCGGGACAGGAGTTGAAAAAAAAGAAGCCAGGTGTGACCACCCGGCTTCATTGCCCAAACTATCTGGCATTTTCAAACAACTGGTAATCTTTTCTAATTTCTAAACAATTCCCACTCCGACATTTGCATAACACTTCCGCTGCTCACCGCGGTGATGTTAAGCCTGTAGTAGGTATAAGCGGTAGAATTGGAGAACGTGTAAGTCTTCGTCAACAAACGGGAGGCAAAGGTCTGGTTGGTTTGCGTATCAAGCGTCGTCCACGACGTTCCATTATTGGAGCCCTGGAGTGTCCAGTTCTTTGGATCGCGTGCCGGAACATCATTCCCGGAAGTGATCGTGTATTTCACCACAACGTTTGAGGTGGTGGGCTGGAATCGAAGCCACGCCGCTGCATGGGCAGTGTAATATTTTGTTGCCGTACTATTGTCGATCACCTTGGTATAATCCTCTCCCGAGGGTGAACCGGTTTGGTATTGTGCGGTGAGTGTTCCGCCATAATTGGTAATGTCAGATCCGGCAGGAGGCGTGCCTCCTCCACTGGTTAGTGCTGCAAAGATGGCATCCGTATAGGACTTGCTCACATTGGCCGCGAAGACCATAATGCCGGCCTTCTCGGGATTGGGATGCCACTGTGCATTGGCAATCGCGGTGTTGAGATTGCTGAGCTGATGCGAATAGCCTTCCATTACTTTTGAGTTGCCCAGCGTAGCAGACCAGTAGCTGAAGTTATCCGTGCTGTAGGCCATGTCCATGACAAAGTTAAGATACTGACTGATGGAAACCTCCCTGAAATTAGGCCCCGGTGCACCACCAGAGTAGACAGCAGCTGTATACATTTTGTCGTTGGGACTCGACGAGAGCGGACCAAAGTAGGCGCCCAGCGCAGCGATTAAATTCCGGTAGTTTGTATTCGCCGTTGCTCCGTGTTCCACATCCAGGGAGATCCCGTCGAGGCCTACCGTGGTAACACAAGAATTAACGAAGGAGGCAAACTGCGTGGCATTGTACGCTGTTCCATTGTAGGTTGTAAAAGGAGTGGCCGTGCTCCACGAAGCCGCGTCGTCGACGTTCATGAGTACTTTAACACCGCGTGCGCGCAAGGTTTGTATGTCGGCCAACACTTGCCGTTTGCTGTGGTAGTAGGCGTTGTTCATCCAACCCGAATTGTAGTGAACGGTATCCGCTAACTCCCACAACGTTCCTTCAAAGACGATCACCACGTTGGCATTATCGGTAAAGGTTGTCAGGGGAAGAATGCCTTGACCAGAGGGTGTGGCATCAAAAGCGTAGTAGGCAACTTTCGATTGCCCGACGGCCGGCAGAGACAGCGGTTGTATCGAAATATCCGCGTCGGAGGTGAGCGATTTTCCAGCGGGGTTCCCATCAGGTGCTACCTCCATCGTACAGGAATTCATGAACGTGCATACCAGGGCAAATGCCACGAGTGAACAAAAACGTTTTTTCATAAGGGTGCTTGGTTTAGGTGAATATAAGTATCGTATGTTGACCACAATTGCGTCAGGAATAGACAGGCCGGGGACCTTCACAAAATCGCTTTCAACAGACAAACAGGCCGGGGACTTTTCCCGAAAATCACTTTTAACTAGACAAACAAGCCGGGGACCTTTTCCCAAAAATCACTTTCAACTCGACAGACAGGCCAGGGACCATTTCCAAAAATCACTTTCAACTATTCAAACATGGCCCTGCTATTTTATACAATCGCATCAACTGCTCACAACACACATTCAGGAATGGATTTTTATTTTACTTTTCTTAGGAGCGCTAAATATCAACGCTTTACGCAAGACGAGAGGGGCCTGCTATTCTCTGGGATGTTGAGATTATTTTTAATTCCGCAACGGGACGCTAGATCACGGCCCTATGGTTGCGTCGATCGGGCATGATCATCTTTGTTTGTGCCCCATTCTTTGCTTGGCGAAGGCCCCATTTGGATCTCCAGGCGACCACCTTTGACAATATCTGAATGTGTCAGATATGTTTTAGTATAGGGACTTCCATTGAGCACCATGCGTTGAATGTAAATATTTTCAGCCGCGTTGTTCTCGACCTCGATGTCGAAATAGGTGTTGTCAGAAACTCTTATCCGGGCACGATCCACCGCCGGGCTTCCGAAAACATACATGCCATTGGCCGGATTCACAGGATAAAAACCCAATGAAGAAAAAATATACCATGCCGACATTTGGCCAACGTCTTCATTTCCTGGAATGCCGTCGGGTGCATCGTGATAAAATTGATCTAAGACGTTGCGCACGGTTTTCGCAGTTTTCCATGGAGAGCCGGTGTAGCCGTAGAGGTATGCGATGTGATGGCTGGGCTCATTTCCAATGGCATATTGCCCGATCAACCCGGTGATGTCGGCCGACGCTTCTTCGCCCATGCTCTCGTTCACCACGAACAGGGAATCGAGTTTTTCTACGAAGGCTTTTTCGCCACCCAACAGTTGCATGAGCCCTTCAACATCCTGTGGTACCAGCCAGGTGTATTGCCAGGCGTTCCCTTCGCAAAAGTCATCCTTCATATGTTTTGCCGACACCGGGCTGAAGGGCGTGCGCCACGCACCGTTGGCCATCTTTCCGCGCATGAAGCGGGTCTTGGGGTCAAAGTATTGTTTGTAGTTGCCGGCGCGTTTGATGAAGTATTGATATTGTTTTTCATCGCCCAGTTTCCGGGCAACCTGTGCGGCACACCAGTCGTTGATGGAATATTCCAATCCAAGGGCAACGCTTTCTACGATGCTATCGGCTGGAATGTAGCCAAGTTGGTTCACGAAGGGCAAACCTCGCTCGTTCACTTGCGTGGAAGCCATCATAGCCTCCAATGCTTTTTTTTCGTCTACGTTGGCAATGCCTTTCAATACAGCATCGGCGATCACCGGAAAGCTGCTGTTGCCGGGCATGGTGTTGGTTTCATTTCCCCAGAGATGCCAAATGGGAAGTTTTCCCTGTTGCTCCTGAATTTTCAACATGGAGTTGATCATGTCTCCAACGCGATCGGGATTGATGATCGTGTGCAATTGATGTGTGGCCCGGTAAGTGTCCCAGAGCGAAAAGGTGGTGAGGTTTGTGAAGCTCGTGTCATGGTGAACCTGCTTGTCGCTTCCCCGGTAGTCGCCATTGACGTCGTTAAAAATGGAAGGGGCGATCATCGTATGGTACAATGCCGTGTAGAAGATCCGTTGTTGCGATTTGGTCTTGGTGTGCACTTGAATGGCTCCTAACGCGTGGTTCCACAAGCGATCGGCGTTTTCTACGACGGCGTCGAAGTTCCAATGTGGAATTTCCTGGCGGATATTCAAGGCTGCATTCTGCGCACTTACGGGAGAGATCCCAATTTTTACAAGGACAGGCTTTTCAGTGTCCAGTTTAATAACCGCCTTTGTTCTTTTGCCGGTCAAGGTTTTTCCGTTCACCACCGTGTCGCCTTTGGCCAGGACGAGTTGGCTTATGGGTGTTGAAAAGATGGCTGTAAAAAAGACGCGCTGATCAGGGGCCCATCCTTTCGAATACCGGTAGCCCGCGAGAGTGGAATCATTAACCTGTTCAACGTGCGTTTCGACGGGCGAGTCCCACCCGATGCCTTCCCCCAGATCAATCACGATATGTCCGTTCTTTCCAGGAAAGGTGTAGCGATGAAACCCAACGCGTTCCGAAGCGGTCAATTCCACGTTGATGTTATAACGACTTAGCTTGACCGAGTAATAGCCTGGCTTTACCTTCTCGTTCGCGTGCGTATACTTTGATGCATAGCCACTCTCGGGAGCCTCGGGCGTCCCTTTCGTATACTTCACCTCACCCATGGCCGGAATCACCAGGATATCGCCCAGATCGCCAATGCCCGTTCCGCTCAGATGGGTATGTGAGAAGCCGACCACGATGGAGTCGGAGTAATGATATCCCGAACACCAATCCCAACCGCGCGCAAAGTTCACAGGGCCGAGTTGAACAGCACCAAACGGAACATTTGCGCCAACAAAAACATGCCCATGGCCACCACTTCCAATATAGGGGTCAACGAATTGCGTGTAAGCCACGGTGTCCTCAGCGCCCGGCGTCTTTTCTTTTTCGGGATGACATTGTGTGAACAAGAAGCAAGAAAGGATCAGAAGCGTTAACGCGCCATGGGAGCGTGTCTTGGTTGCCCTATGGGCATATGGTGTACGCATGCGAGAGTTTGTCCGTTTGAGGATTGTTTTGATTAGGTTCCGATTGAGGGCCTGTTGTAAATGGAATCGCTTTTCGAGGCGTAAACACACAGACGGATTTATGCGGGCTCTTTAAAAATTTCCACCCTCAATATCCCACCAAAGGCGGGTTCCTCCATCATCCGGTCCGCGAAGATGTTGCAGCGCGCCTTCAATGCCTTGCCGGTTCGTACTGTATTCGTTTTGCGGATAGCTCAGCCGCCGGATTTGCACGTCGGTATCAATTTTACCACCGCTTTTATTCACGACAACCGTGAACAACTTCGGATAGCCCGTGCGCCGGAATCCCGTCCATGCTTCCTGTCCTTCGGGGAACGTCGCCAGCCATTTTTGCGTCATGATCTTATCCAGCTTTTCTTCTTTTGAAAGATTGTCATCCCATTTAATGGTCACCGTGGAAACGGCCGGACTATTATTGCTGGAATTTTTCGGATCGACGTAGGCAGCTTGCATGCTGACATCGTCCTGGAGATAATTTCCGATTTCCACGCCCCATTGTCTCATGGACACTTGCACGCCGGTTTCATAGTTGGTCTTGGCATCGCCGGCGCCTTGCCATTCCCGCAAAGAAGCTTCCGCCTTTAAAAACCAGCTCTCGGCTGCACACATGACCGGTTGCGGCGTGAAGACGAGAAATGTTTTCTCCGTGTTCAGACTGGCGTAGGTCTTATAAGTGTCCTTTGAAGATATGGCCGATCCAATGCGAATGCCAACGTACTCTCCTGAAAATGAGGGATCGGTGGCCGGGCTGGCATAGACGGGCAACCTCGGATCATGAAAGCCAATGAGATACGACAAAATGCACGCGTTAATTCTATTGTCATCCCAATCGTGTGTGATCATGAAGAGATCACTCGTTCCGTTGGTGGAGTTAATGGCCGCATCATCGTCAGGGTGGGCCATGAGTCCACCCGTGTCGTTAAGCGCTTTCTCTCCCTGCATTTTGGCCAATTGGGGATCGGCTTTCACAATGTGCATGGCAAGCCGCAAGCGCAGTGAGTTTGCAAATTTTATCCATTTCGTGTAGTCGCCACCAAAGATCAAATCGACGCTTCGAAAGGGGGCTTCACCCGGATGTTGTGTTACAAATGTTTTCAGGTTGGCCACGGCAGTGTCCAACTCCTGGAAGAATTGTCCATACACGCTGAGCTCCGTGTCATAAGGCGTGTAGGTGGTCGATGTCCCAACTTTACTATAGGGAATGGGGCCAAACTTATCCGTCACTCTGTGCATGGCTTCCACTTTGATAATTAGAGCGATGGCCCAGAGGTCTGGAGATCTTTCACGCGTTCCAAGCTTGGCCAGTTTGAGGATGGGCGACATGATGCTGATGTACATCGCGTCAAACCCGTCGCGATTCCAACTATCTACCAGAAAATAGTTCAGGTTATAGTCGGCCATAAATGGCGTGGGACACATCATGTAACCCGAGTAAGCATCCGTGCTCAGGTTTTGCGCGGTCTGATACTTTTCGAAAATTTTCCGTTGCAGGGGTTTAAAGACGGTGATGGGATCTACCTCGTCGTCCGAGATCCCGGTGGGGTCGGTGTTATATTCTTCAAATTTACCTGTGCAACGAAGCAAGACCAGACAGACCATGCAAAACACGATCAGCGAAGTCGCCATCCGGATAGCTCGTTTTACAGGTTCAGACCAAGTCATAGCGTTTAAATCGTAACATTCAAGGCAAAGCCAATATTTCGAATGGCAGGCTGGCTGAAGATGTCAATGCCGGATAAACCATTCCCGGTGGACATCAGCAGCTCGGGATCGTAGGGGGCTTCCCGATACAGGTAAAGCAAATTACGCCCGGTCAGGGACAAACGCAATTTCGATATGCCGTATTTCCGGACGGGAATGGAGTAGGCCAGCGAAACTTCGCGGAGGCGTGCCACCGTCGCACTGTAGATGTAAAGTTCGGAAACGCCTTGCCGGCCGCCGATGCTGGTATACCATTTCTGAGGATCCACTTTGGAAATGGCCTCGCCTTTTTCATTTACGCCATTCACCGACACATAACCCCTGTCGCGTGCATCACCCGTCGCTTTCGATATGCCATATTGATCCATGATGGCTTGTGTCATCGAAAAAACCTGGCCGCCGATTTTGGCGTCGATTAAAAAATTCAGCGTAAAGTTTCTATAGGCAATGGAATTGTTCCAGCCGGTTAGCCAGTGAGGATTGGGGTTGCCCAAATAGCTAAAACTATTATTGATGCGCGGTGTTCCATCGTCGTTCAGGACCATGCGCTGCGCGGCGTCGCGGATGACGGTGATGCCATAAATATCACCATACGAACCTCCCTTGGCCAGGACCGATTGATAGCTGGTGTTGTCGTTCGTCGTCAGTAAATATTTGTCGATTCCATTTTTTGAATCGACGTCGATAATCTTGTTGACATTGTGCGCGACGTTTATGGAGGTATTCCAACTGAAGCCCAATCCCATTCGCAGCATGTACTCCATCGAAAGCTCGACGCCTGAATTCTGCACGTTTCCACCATTCACATAGCCGGCGCTATAGGCCGTGGCAACGGAGGGCACCACTTTAATAAATTGGTTGAAGGTGTTTGACCGATAATAATTGAACGTCAGCGCAAGCCGGTTCTCAAACAGGCGGAGGTCCGTTCCCAGTTCATAGGTCTTGGTGCGCTCCGGCTTCAAGGTCTCAAAGGGCGCCGCTGTGCTCAGGGTTACCGATCCGGTGTTATCAAAAGAGTTTACCGGATTGGTCACGTATTGGGGAACCGTATTTCCCACCTCGGCATAATTGCCTCTCACCTTAAAATAGGAAATGCGGGCGGGAAGATCTAGGGCCTCCTTGAGCAAAATGGAAAGGCCCATCGAGGGATAAAAATAGGAGAGGTTGGGCGTAAAGGATAGGTTGGAAGACCAATCGTTGCGCCCGGTTAAGTTGAGGTGAAGCCAATCAAAGAAAGCAGCGTTGACCGTTCCAAAAATGGATTGCAATTGCGTATGGTTATCGGGATAGTTGGATACCGGATTAACCATACTGCTGGCGACAATATTTTGGGCTTTAAACACATCGGGCATGACCAGCCCCAGGCCGGGACCAATGGCTGTTCCGTCGAGGCGACTGTCGGTGATGCTCGTGCCCACCGTGCCGTTGATCCCGAAGGATGTTGGCATGGGAATTTTAAATGCCAGCAAGGCGTCGGCATACTTTTGTTGTTGCGTCTGTGTGTTGTCACTGAATTGTCCGTTGGGACGGGCCAACGTCGCTTGCGTCCCCGAAAAAAGATTTTGCTGATAGCGGTCCATGATCTGGTCCAGGTTGCCACGCAGTTGAATATTGATCCATCGATTCACATTGAATGCCACGCGACCCGAAAGGAGAAGCCTCCGCCGGTGAGAATAGTTTGGGTTCCGGTTGATGATCCACCACGGATTTTGTTGGATGTCCTCATTGGTAAACCAGTTCTGCCGTTCATAACCAACACGGTCTGCAAATTCATATTGCTCCTTGTAAGGCGAAATATTCATCTCGCTGGGGAATAAATACAGGCCGGTTAACGGGTTAAAGTACAATCCCAGGGAAGGCGTGTTGTCGACTTTCTGGGTGATGTAGTGGAGGCCACCATCGACCACTAATCTCCGGTCGAACAACTTTTGAGTTTGTTGCAGGCTGAAATTGTTTCTCGCCAGCGTATTATGGGGCACAGGTCCTTGGCCATTGGTGTTGGCAAACGAAAGATAGGTCCTGTTTTTTTCAGAACCACTCGAGAGGTTGATCGAATTGATCACGTTGACGCCCTTGTGAAAAAACGTGTTCAGTTTGTCGCCCGACGCCGATGCAATGGGTTCACCCCAACTGTCCCGGGAGTTGCTCCCGGTCCGGCCATAGCCCGTTTGGAATTGAGGCCGGTAGCCAACATCGCTTACGAAAATATTGGAATTGAAATTCAACTCGGTGATCCCTTCTTTTGCTTTTTTCGTGGTGATGATAATGGCTCCATTGGCGGCCTGACTTCCATAGAGCGCCGCAGCCGATGCGCCCTTCAGTACGGTAATGGATTCTACATCGTCTGGATTGAGGTTTGAAATGCCATCGCCTCCGTCGACTTGGCCTCCGAACGGCGAATTGGGCTGGCCGTTTGAGTTTGAACTGTTTAACATCGGCAACCCATCCAGCACATACAGTGGCTGATTGGATTGAGAAAATGACCGGTTTCCTCTCAGGATGACTTTTGCGGACCCTCCGATGCCCGATGCGCTGGGAAAAATTGTCACGCCGGGCACTTTGCCGTTCAACGCATTCATCATGTTGTCGGTCTTGGAGTGCGTCAACTCTTCTGCATTGATTTGTTGTGTGCCATAGGTCAGCGATTTCTCCGGACGGGGTATGCCCATGGCGGTGATCACTACTTCGGCAAGCGAGGTGAGTTCTTCCTCCAAAACGATCACCATAGACGTTTGACTGTCAACCTCCGCCTCATAGGTCGAGTAGCCGATGAACGAGACGACCAGTATAGAATTTGCCGGCACACTTTGAAGATTGAAATTGCCCTGAAAGTCGGTTGATGTTCCGGTCGTGGTGTTTCTAACGATGATATTAACACCGGCTAAACCGACACCTTTGGCATCGGTAACGTGTCCAGAGATCGCGATGAGCGGGATTCCATTTTCGAGCGAGGGTGCATCCCCAGGTTGACCAGCTGATTTTGACAGGACAATGTATTCGTTGTCATCCTGTATTTTGTATTCAATGTTTAAGGGAAGCAGGAGTTGATCGAGGATTTCAGCGAGCGTTTTCCCATCGGTTTCGGTCGATACAACCCTGGTGACGTCTATTTGATTTACGCTGTAGACAAACCTTACCCGGGTTGCGACCTCCAGCGTCTCCAACGCTTTTTTTAAAGTGATGTGTTGCAGGTTGAAGGAAACTTGTCTTTCAAGGACACTTTGCGCTTTGGCACGTTGGGCCAGGAACGTCATGCAGCAAAATAGCAGTATGGTATGCAGAACACATGCCTTGATTATTGCATTCATACGGCTCCCGTTCAGGTTCTTCTCGCGCGCCGTGCTTCAGGCCGGATACGCATTCATAGTTTGGAGCCTAAATTACGCCCTTTGTGGCGAAACTTAAAACGATTGCGATAAACAAAAAATAGCGAACGACAAGGGTCAATTACGGGAGATTACTGTGTGCCTCACACACCATGAAAATCGACAACATGGGCGTGTTGCAAACGAATGTTTCATCGGCATCCTTCACCGGTCAGTTGAACGGTGTTGCCGCTGATGGTATAGCGAACGCCCAGGGCCTGGCCGATCATATCCAATGTATTCTCGAGCGATTGATCTGAAAAATTTGCCCGGATCTTGCATGCCCGCAAGCCTTCATTGCTGAACGAAACGGTGACATCGAACTTTTCCTCGATGCGGTGTACTGCCGTTTCCAGGGAAACGTCATCGAAGATCATTTCATACTCCGTTCCGTCGATCGTGGCTTTCTTTTCTTCGACGGCCAGGGTTTCCTTCGAGATGCTTGACGTCGCTTCATCGTAGATCGCCTTCTCATTGGGCAAAACCACTTTTCCCTGGGGATCGTTGACGGAGGTGAAGGACACTTTTCCCGTCAACACGGTGAGCTCAACGCGCGTGGGAGAGGACTTCAGATTAAAGCTCGTTCCCAGCACGGTGGTCGTCACGTGGCCAGACTGGATGATAAACGGGTGGCGGGGGTCTTTGGCGACTTCAAATAAGGCTTCGCCATGGAGCGTCACGTTTCGCGTGTTTCCGGCAAAGGCAGACGGCGATTCCAACGAACTTTTACCCTTCAGCCAAACCAAGCTACCATCGGGCAGGCTCACCTTGGTAGTCGTTCCGTCGCTGGTATACGTTCTCAGGTCGTTTGAATTTGATCCAAGACGCCAAGCCAAAAATCCGACGGATGAAACGATGAGTAGGGAGGCTGCTATTTTTAACCATTTCCAATTTCCGGCCGGGGCAAGCGTTGAATTCTCTTGGTCAACGGGAGGGGTATCTGCGGAAGGTTTTATTTTGTGGAGGAGCTTATCTTTTAATCGACTCTTGTCTGTATCCGTAAGCGGGGAGTTCATTCCGGTATCGACGCTGTTGAACCAATCGTCCACCAATTTCTTTTCCTCATTGGTGAGTTGATCTTTTTTGTACAACTCGATCAAGCGATCAAAGCCAAACTCGTTCATAACATACAGACATTTAATAACCAGACCTCATTGCTATATCGCCCCAACCAGAGGGATACACACAGTCAAACTCAATATCTTTTTCACATTTCGCTTTGGAAGAACTTCCATCGCCATGCAAATCGGCTGGGCGCAAAGTTAACACATTCTCAAACGTTGCCATAATGGCGCGTGATACCTTCCAGGCCAAGAGCCCTCGCTTTCGTCCCGGGTTTGTGCCGATGTCGCACCATGGAATCCATCAGCAGCATTCGTTTGCGTTAACGGGGTTATCAAAATGTGTACAAAAAAAGATGCTCCACGAAAAAAAATGTTGTGATTTAACTTAACATTGATGAAGCACAGGGATTAATTAGACATAATCGTGTGCCATGGAATAAACACATAGTCAATTTTAAAATATTTTTTATTATGCTCTATTTCAATTAGTTACGAGCAAAATGAAGGACGTTGCGCCGTCTTAAAAAAGAGGAACGAAAGACATGACCGGGAACACATCAATCAAAATTCACCTTCTTTAATTCGAATACGTAAACTTTCTGTTATTTTAGTTACCGATACATTATGGAAACAACGGGCAGTCATCGTGATCTGGTCACTTCACTAAAGGAAGGAAACGAAAAATCGTTCGAGCTGATCTATGATCTACTGGCCAATCGCCTATACCTTTTCATCTTAAGGAAAGTAGGAATCAAGGAGACTGCCGAGGAGATCCTGCAGGAGGTGTTTGTTGCGCTTTGGAACAATCGACATACGATGGATGCCAATACATTCCTGGATCCTTACTTATTTAAAATAGCGAAGAACAAGATTTTTAGCTTCATGCGTTCTGAGCATGTCCGGAAGAAATATGCCGCCGAGTTCAGCTTGTTCATGCAAAAGTACAGCGACAATTCGCTGGAGGAGCTGATGGACGTAAAGGATCTTCATCAAGTGCTGCATGAGCGGATTTCCGAATTGCCCGACAAGTGTCAAACCGCTTTCCGGATGAGCCGGATGGAGCATGCCTCCATTTCCCAGATTGCCGAACAGATGAATATCTCGACGCGTACCGTTGAAAACTATATCACCCAGGCCTTGCGTCATCTGCGAACGCATCTGAATACCCTGTTCGCATTATTCTTTTCCCTGCTTCTTATTTAGCAAAAGCATTTCAGCCGGTCAATCAAAGCATTGAAGTCGCCTGGTTGCGCAAATTTCCTCTTATGATAATGGTGCGTCTTCTTATATAGAGGTGCCATCACTTTCTGGTCAGGCCGCTTTTGAACGTTGGCGATAGGGATACGTATGTGCCCGCCATTCCGCACACCTCTTTTTTCTCTGTTATAGCCGGATTTGCCTCCGTGTGCCGTGTCTCAAGATCTTCTGAAAAAAGAAATTCACCGGACTATGTGTGTTTGGCTTTTGAGAAACGATCTAGTGCGTAACGAGGGTTGGCACTCAGCGACGAGGGTCGGCCTAAGGCAGTCTAAACTAATCACTTAACTTTTTTTAAAAATCAGCCTATGATGAAAAAAATACGAATCCTTTTATTGCCTCTGGCAATGCTGCTTTGCGGATATGTCTCCGCACAAACAGTGACAGGAAAAGTGACCTCCGCTTCCGATGGCGCGCCCGTTCCAGGGGTGTCCGTAGTGGTTAAAGGTACGACGGTAGGTACAACCACCAATGCAGAAGGAGACTACACCCTTAGCGGTTCCGACGTTGGCGGCGGAACGCTCGTGTTTTCCTTTATTGGCTTTGAAACTCAGGAAGTTGCAGTAGGGAACCAAACGACGGTGAACGTGTCGCTCGCGGAAGATATTAAAGAGCTTGGCGAAGTCGTTGTCACCGCCCTCGGCATTTCGAAAGAGACCCGGACTTTGGGATACTCGGTGTCGAAAGTAGACGGCGAGCAGATGAACAAGGCGCGTGAGAACAACGTGGCATTGTCGTTGGCCGGCCGTGTTGCCGGTTTGAACGTGAAGGGTACCAGCGGTGGTCCCGGCGGTACCGCCCGCATCCTGTTGCGCGGTATGCCCAGCATGACCAGCGGTGGTGCGCCACTCTTCGTTATCAACGGTGTGCCGATGGACAACACACAACGCGGCAGTGCCGGCGAGTGGGGTGGATCGGACAACGGTGACGGTATTGGTAACCTGAACCCTGACGATATCGAAAGCATGACGGTATTGAAAGGACAATCGGCCTCTGCGCTTTACGGTTCGCGTGCCACGAACGGTGTGATCCTGATCACCACCAAAAAGGGCAAAAAAGGTGACTTCGCCGTAGAATACAACATGAACTACATGGCTGACAAGGCGGCAAACTATACCGACTTTCAGTATGATTACGGACAAGGCCTCAACGGTGCCAAACCCACAACGGCCCTGGAAGCACAACAAACTTCGCGCATGAGCTGGGGAGCGAAGCTCGACGGCACGCAGGTGATCCAGTACGACGGCAACTCGTATGCTTACTCCGCGCAAAAGAACAACATCAAAAACTTCTACAGAACGGGTTCTTCCATCACCAACACCGTTTCGGTTTCAAAGGGCGGCGAGAACGGGTCTTTCCGTTTGTCGTTGTCTAACCTGGACAACAACTCCATCGTGCGCAACAGCGGGATCGGTCGCAAGACGATCAACTTGAACATCGAACAGAACATCACCTCGAAGTTGAAGGTGAATGTGATGGCCAACTACATCGACGAGCGGTCTAAGAATCGTCCTCAATTGAGTGACGGTCCCATGAACCCCAACAACGGATTGTTCCTGGCGACCAACATCGACGAAAACATCCTTAACCCGGGCTATAACAAGACCACGGGTTTTGAGACACGCTACGGCGACGACGAGTACGTTACCAACCCTTGGTTTGTGGTGAACCAGTACGTCAACAACCTCTCCCGGAAACGCTTGATCTCTGCCGTTTCGGCACGCTATGATATCACGAAGTGGTTGTATGCACAAGGCCGCATCGGCTACGACATGATGAATGACGGTGTATTTAAAGTAGAGCCGTGGGGAACGGCATACGTGACGGCGCCCCTTCCCTGGGGGAACTTCCGCGGGAACCTGCAAGAACAATCTACAGCCCTGACCACGGAAGCCAACGTCGACGGTTTGATCGGCGTATCAAAAGAATTGTCCCAGGATTTCAGTCTGGATGCATTGGTCGGCGCAAACACACGGACCAACCAGTGGGAGTATCAGCGCGTCGCGGGGAGCACGTTCATCATGCCCTATCTGTACACGCTCAGCAACGTCGCTACGGTTAACACGAACCCGGCTGACAACTATAAGTTCACCAAGAAACGTGTCAACTCCGGGTACTATTCCATCGACTTGGCTTATAAGCACCTCCTGACGTTGAGCACCACCGGTCGTTACGATGCGTATTCAACGCTGCCATCCAGTAACAATACGGTATTTACACCTTCCGTTTCGACAAGCTTTATTTTCTCCGAGCTCACAGACCTTCCCAGCATGAGCCTTGGTAAGTTCCGCGCGTCATGGGCACAAACCAGCGGCGATCCAGCAGACCCCTACAAGACTCAATTGTACTATTCGTTGCAAAGCCCCATCAATGGAACTCCCATGGGAACCTTTAGCACCGATCAACCCAACGGCTTGCTGAAGCCCTTTACACTGACCGAAGTGGAATTAGGTGTTGAGTTGAAATTCTTCGAGAACCGCTTGGGACTTGACCTCGCCTGGTACAACAGAAAATCCAAGAACGAGATCATGCCCTCCACATTAAGCGCTGCCACCGGATTCACCACAGGCTATGTGGGTACAGGTTCTACACAAAACACGGGTCTCGAGGTTTTGCTGACCGGCAGCCCCGTGCGGACATCCAACTTCAACTGGAATGTTACCTTCAACATCACCACGGTGAAGAACAGAATTCTGGAAACCGATACGGATGGTAAAAACCAAAGCCTGGGATCCAATCGCGGAACTCTTGGCAATGCCATTACCGCCTACGTGAAAGGTTCATCAGGACCGCAGATCTTGGCCTATGACTACAAGCGCAGTGCGAGCGGTCAGATCATTGTTGACGCTTCCGGTCTGCCGGTTCGTGGCGATCTGGTCCAGATGGGACAGGTACTTCCCAAAGTATTTGGGGGTCTCACCAACGACTTCAGCTACAAGAACATCAACTTCTCATTCCTGGTTGACTACAACTTTGGCAACAAGGTATTGTCGGCAACGGAGTACTACTCGATCCTGAGAGGTTTGAACAAGAAGACGCTGGAAGGAAGACAGGAAGGTATCACCACCGGCGTTTTGGCGGACGGTACAACCAATACTACTACCGCTGCGCCTCAAGACTACTATCGTGCGGTAGCACAACAGATCACGTCCACCAGCGTGGTGAGTGGAGATTTCATCAAGCTGCGCCAGATGACCTTGGGCTACACATTCCCCGCTTCGGCCTTCGCAAATGTTCCGTTGATTCGTTCGGTACAGATTTCATTGGTAGGAAGAAACCTTGCCATCCTGATGCGTAAAGCGAAAAATATCGACCCGGAAGCGAGCTTCGCCTCGAACGTGAAGTACTACGGAATCGAAGGCACCAGCTTGCCCTCTACCCGCTCATACGGCTTCAACCTGAATGTGAAGTTTAAGTAATCCACGATCATGATGTTTAGTGTGAGACCTAAAAAAACAAATGAAATGAAAAGAACATTCACAATCATATCCCGACTTGTCTTGATCGTGGCGATCATGGTAGGTTGTACCAACGACTTTGAGTCGATCAATACCGATCCCACCAAGTCATCGCCCAGTACCTTTGATTCCAATTATTTCCTCTCAAACGCGCAGTGGACCTATGCCGACGGTATCACCGGATATAGTGGTCCCGTTTTGTTCCAAAGCGGCTGGGTTCAATTGTTGGCTTCTACCAGTTCTGGCGGTGCAAATTACTATTCCAATATGGACAAGTATGTTCCCTCCAGCAACACCAATTCGTATCAGGCTACCAGTTGGAACCAGTGCTACCGTTCCGGCGCCTTCGCCAGCGAGATGATCAAGAACACCGAGACCGATCCGGAAAAAGTAAACATTACGGCCGTGGGTCGCATCGTACGCGTGATGTCAGTACACTATATTACAGATGTTTACGGTGATGCTCCTTACTCGCAAGCCTGGAAGGCCAACAGCAATGTATCGTTGCCGGAGTACGATACTCAGCAAAACCTTTACAAATCGTTGTTAGCCGACCTGGATGGTGCGCTTACCTCCATGGATGCCTCAAAGGCAATCCCGTCAGCGGACATATTTTACAAAGGCGATTTTGCTAAATGGAAGAAGTTTGGTTACTCGCTGATGCTGCGCATTGCTATGCGCCTCACCAAAGCAGATGCCGCCACTGCAAAAACGTACGCTGAGAAAGCCGCCGCAGGAGGTACCTTTGCAAGCGCTGCCGATGATGCTTAC
The DNA here is from genome assembly GCF_003589925.1 of Chryseolinea soli. Taxonomy (NCBI): domain Bacteria; kingdom Pseudomonadati; phylum Bacteroidota; class Cytophagia; order Cytophagales; family Fulvivirgaceae; genus Chryseolinea; species Chryseolinea soli. Next base: position 2,457,474 of record NZ_CP032382.1, read on the forward strand.
GTGATCGCGGACAACGCTAACGGCTATCGCAACAACTACGCAGGAAGTCTGATGACAGCGGCCGACTACTACCAGGTGCGTTGGAGCAAAACACTGATCGACTATTTGAGCAGCACGAGCGATCCTCGTTTGGGTGTTATCGCTGAAGTGCCTCAGGACGGCCTTAAAAATAACCAGGATGCTACCAAGCCGGGTAATTCCACTCCCGCTGCCCAATTGGGTCTTCCCAATGGATTTGATCTGAATGGAGGCGCGACAGACATCACTACCTCACCGGGATATCCGGGCGGTACCGGAAGCGGTGCTGATGCAACGCCGATTGGGAAGTACTCTCGTCCCAAGACAGCCATCTACGGTAACTTCAATGCTCCCGTATTTGTTGTTACCTATGCGCAGACGGAATTGTTATTGGCCGAGGCTGCTGTCAGAGGATACAATGTCGGAGGCTCGGCTGCCGAACACTACGGCAACGGTGTAGAAGGTGCTATGTTGGCCCTCGCACCCTTCGGTGCCGCTGCCACGATTGATGCGGCTGTCGCTGCCAATTACGCAGCAGCGCACCCGCTGATCGAAACTTCGAATGATGCGTCTCTGAAAATGATCAACGAGCAATACTGGGCAACCAGCGGAGCCTTGATGAACTTCGCCGAGGCTTGGAACAACTGGAAACGTTCAGGATATCCTGTGCTGACACCGGTCGTTGCATCCGGCAACTTTTCGAACGGTGCCATTCCCCGTCGCGAACCTTACCCCACGACAGAATCTACCCTTAACACCGTCAACTATAAAGCAGCCGTGGATCGTCTCGACGGCAAGCAAGATAGTTGGAGTGCAAAAGTTTGGTGGGATCAATAAGAGAATCTCCTTCAAAGGGGCAGGCCCAAAGCCTGCCCCTTTTTTTTATTTTTTTTTTAGACCTCTAGGCTACTCGAAGATATGCGCGCGCGTTTGATGTTTTTTTTGCGGACCATGAAGTGGATGGTGCCGGTGGCCGTCATGGGTATGATCAGCGTTCATTCCGTTCAGGCGCAGCAAGAACCGTTGTTCGAATGGGTGCCACCCGCCCGCAGTGGTGTGACGTTTAAGAATACCATCAAAGAAACCGCCCGCAACAATGCCCTCACGTATGAAAACATTTACAATGGGGGTGGCGTTGCCATTGGCGATATCAACAATGACGGATTGGACGACATCTACTTGATCGCCAATGCCGGCAGCAACAAGTTGTATCTCAACGTTGACAATTTTAAGTTTAAGGACATCACATCGTCAGCCGGCGTGGCTTGCAGCACAGGTTGGAAAACCGGCGTGAGCATGGTCGATATCAACGCCGATGGTCTGCTGGATATTTATGTATGTCGCTCCGGCAAGGAGAATATTGAAGATCGAAGAAATCATTTCTTTATCAATCAAGGCAATTTGACCTTCGTAGACAAAGCTAAGGAAATGAATCTGGACGATCCTTCGTATTCAACCCAAGCCGCATTTTTCGACTACGATAAAGACGGAGACCTGGATGTTTATTTACTGGCTACGAATGTGAAGGTCATACGTGACCTTGAATTTAAAGATGCACGGACCACCGTGCACCCCTATGCAGGTGATAAGTTATTCAGGAATGATAACGGTCACTTTGTCGACGTAACGGCGAAGGCTGGCATTTTATCAAATGCATTGGGTTTCGGGCTCGGCATCGCCGTGTCGGATATCAACAAAGATGGCTGGCCGGACCTGTATATTTCAAACGACTACATCGAACCCGACTATCTCTATATCAACAACGGAGACGGTACATTTGCAGACAAGCTGCCTGAATACCTACGACATATTTCCCATTTCTCCATGGGAGTCGATGTGAGCGATATCAATAATGATGAATGGCCGGATATCTATACGCTGGACATGTTGCCGGAGGATAATTATAGACAGAAGTTACTCTACGGCCCCGATAACTATGAGCACTATGCGCTGTCGGTAAAGGAAGGGTTTTATCATCAGTACATGCGCAATATGCTTCATTTGAGCAATGGCAATGGAACCTTCAGCGAGATTGGTCAATTTTCAGGCATTTCAAACACCGACTGGAGTTGGGCACCCCTGTTTGCCGACTATGACAACGACGGTTGGAAAGATCTCTTTGTCACCAATGGATACTTTCGGGATTATACGCAGCGTGATTTTCTGAAGTACAAGGGCGACTATTATTTTAAAAAAGCCATTGCGGGAGAAAAACCCGATACACTGGAACTGGCCACCATGATGAGCTCTACGCCGCTGCATAACTATATGTTCCGGAACAATGGAGATCTGACGTTTTCCGATCAAAGTTTTGCCTGGGGTTTTGAAAGGAAGACCTTTTCGAATGGCGCAGCGTTTGGCGATCTCGACAATGACGGGGACCTGGACCTAGTGGTGAATAATCAAAACGAATCGGCCTTCTTATACAAGAATGTGTTGCGGGACAAGAATCCAACGGCATCCTTCCTTGGCATTAAGCTCAAAGGAGCTAAGGGAAATACATTCGGCATAGGCAGTAAGGTTTTTGTATACGCCGGCAATAGAAGTCAGTATTTCGAGCAATCGCCCGTGCGCGGGTATCAGTCAAGCGTCGCCACAACACTGCACGTTGGACTTGGGAATGAAAAGAAAATTGATTCCGTGAGAGTGGAGTGGCCGTCGGGAAAGGTGAGTTTGCTCAAGGATATAGCGGTCGATCAGATCCTGTCTGTCGAGGAAAATGATGGCGTCAAACACCAGGTTGTCGCTGAGAAATTGAATCCGGTGTTTGCAGTGTCGGAACCGCTGGTTCCCTATTCACACCGGCAATTTCCAATAAACGATTTTAAAAGACAGCCTTTGTTGTCGACCATGAAATCGAACTGCGGACCGGCAATAGCGACTGCCGACGTTAACGGCGACGGGTTAGTGGATGTTTTTGTAAGCGGATCCGAAGTTTTGCCGGGCAAACTATTTGTCCAAAGTAAGGAGGGCCGGTTCCACGAATCACTTTCCTTTCCGTCTTCGCAAAATGATGCGCGCACGGAAGTTGATGCCATCTTCTTTGACGCGGACAACGATAACGACCAGGATCTTTACGTGGTAAGCGGAGGTTATCATGACTATGCGGCAAAGGATCCCGTCTTCCAGGACAGGATCTACTTCAACGACGGTCAGGGTAATTTCACGCGACGCCCCGACGCATTGCCGGCGATACATACTTCTAAATCCTGTGCAAGAGCCGCCGATTTTGATTTGGATGGTGACGTTGACCTTTTTCTCGGAGGACGCGTCGTGCCGGGACGTTATCCAGTCGCACCTCCAAGTTATTTATTACTTAACGATGGACATGGGCATTTTAGCAAAATGGACGATGCCGCTCTTCCTTCCCTCGTAAACGCCGGGATGATCACGGATGCCATCTGGTTAGACCTCAATAGTGATCGATTTCCTGATCTGATTGCGGTCGGTGAGTTTATGCCGGTGAAAGTGTTCTTGAACAAAGAGGGAAAAAAGTTTGAAGAGGACGCTGGTGCATTTGTGGATGGTCCGCAGATGGGCCTTTGGAGCAAACTCGCAGCAGGTGATTTTGACCACGACGGAGATGTCGATTTGATCGCGGGCAACCACGGTCTCAATTCACAGTTCAGAGCTTCTGATTCGGAGATGCTGGAATTGACGTACGCCGATTTTGATAAGAACGGTTCGATCGATCCCATCCTCACCAATTTTATTCAACATCAATCTTATCCAGTTGCCGGACGCGATGAATTGCTGGATCAGGTGTACAGCCTGAGAAAGAAATTCACTTCCTATGCAAGCTATGCACCCGCGAAACTCGGAATGCTCTTTTCTGAAACGGAGATCGGGCAGGCGAGCGTGCTGCGCGCCAATGAACTTCGGACCGTGCTGCTGGAAAATGTGAATGGAAAATTTGTAAAACATGCTTTACCGCCACAAGCGCAGTTCGCGCCCATTGGGGCAATCGAGGTGCTGGATTATAATGATGATGGCAAGCTTGACGTATTGCTCGCCGGCAATGAAAGTGCTATGCGCATTCGGTTAGGGGCCATTGATGCAAACTATGGCCAGCTGTTTCAGGGGGATGGACAAAACCATTTTAACTATATTCCGCAGAGGCTGGCGGGTCTTTCACTAACCGGCGATGTCAAGTCGCTAAAGTGGATCACCGTGAACGGCCAGAAATATTTACTTGCCGGTATCAATAACAAGGAAATCGTAACCTATAAAAAGACAAATTAGGATGAAGGCCTGGTGCATGTTTGTGTTGATGTGTTGCTTTGGCATGGCTGGAGGAAAGGAGAAGCCCGTGCCGGTGAGCGACTTTGTAAAATCTGCTTTTTCGCTGTCGGAGGTAATGCTCCACGATGTGGTGAATCCGCCCGCGGCGAGTCGGTTCTACGCTTATTGCATGCTGGGTGCCTATCAGGCGTTAAACCAGATCGAGCGGGAGCCCTTTGATCTTCCGTCAAGGTTTAAAATTCGTCCAAGCTTTTCTAACGTCCCCATTCCATCCTGTGTATCGAAAGATTTTGTTGCGGCCTATGCGATGCTTGAAGTCGGCCGCCAACTGATGCCTTCGGGATATCTCCTTGAAAAAACACAGGCGACCTTGTTGCAGGACTTCAAAAAGAAATATCATTTTTCCTCGCAATGCCTGGAGCAAAATATGGCCTTTGCGAAAACCGTCGCTGCGCAGGTTGTTGAATATTCCAAGACCGATGGCTACTCGAAATTGAGTACACTGAAAAGGTATAGCCCCGTGGTAGCGGAAGGGCATTGGTATCCCACACCACCGGAATACATGGCCGCCGTGGAGCCGCATTGGCAAACGATTCGCCCGTTTTTTCTGGATTCTGCACAGCAGATCACCTCACGCAGCGCCGCCGAGTTCTCGACGGACAAAGACTCACCCTTTGGAAAATTGATGTATGAGGTTTATGATATCTCCAAAAAGATGTCGGCCGAGCAGCGGGCGATCGCCGGCTTTTGGGATTGCAATCCCTTTGCTGTTCAGTATTCCGGGCACATGGCGATAGGGATCAAAAAAATATCACCCGGTGGTCATTGGATGGGAATTACAGGCATTGCTTGCGTCTCTTCTTCGGCATCGATCGAGAAGACGGTCTTGGCACACGCACTCGTCGCACTCACGCTGCACGACGCCTTTATCAGCTGCTGGCATGTGAAGTATCAAAGCGACCGTGTACGACCCGAAACGGCGATAAACAAATACATCGATCCCAGTTGGAGGCCGCTCTTGCAAACGCCGCCCTTTCCCGAAAATACCAGTGGCCATAGCGTGATCTCCGCAGCATCTGCCTCCATACTCACCTTCCTGTTTGGCGACAACTTTAAGTTTACCGATACCAGTGAGGAATATTTTGGGTTGCCTGCTCGAAGTTTTGGATCCTTCCAACAGGCCTCGGCCGAAGCGGGTATTTCAAGGTTATATGGGGGAATTCATTTCAGGGACTCCATCGAGAATGGACAAGAGCAAGGAGAAGGCGTCGGGCAGGCGATCGTTCAAAAGATTCAAGAGATCGCCAGGCCTTAAAGTGCCAAGGTAAGCTCTTCGATTCACAAAAAATCTTTGGCGCTCGGGATGTACAGATCCTTCGCGAAGACTTTTAGGGTCTGTAGGGATTTTTGGAATGCTTCTTCGACCTTTTTCTTTTTTACCAGGCGAAATACGAATTCGGCCGGGAGTGTTTTGTTGAGGTAAAAATCAATCGTAAGTTTTGTTTTCAGGGGAGCTAATTTCTCCAGCGTGAAATAGGTAACGCTTTTATCCTTCTCGTCTGTTTCACTGAACTCAATTCGCTCCGGCTGATATTTGTAGTAGCTGCTGACGTAAGTGATCACTTTCCCATCGGTGTACGTGCAGCGGCAGCGCATGCCTATGCGCGGCAGGTAATGGCTCAATTCTTCCACCTTCTCCACACCTTCCTGCCAACGGGCGCGGTAATTGAAATTACCACAGGCATGGAACATGGTGATCATGTCGGTGTCGTATGCTTCTGAAACGGAAATTACCCGAAGTTTCTTTGCCAGCTGCGGCGGCAGTGCTTCCTCTTGCGGCAGCTCTTTTTTAAGGTAGCCAAGCTGAGCATAGTGATAGGAAACATCGCCGGTCTCGGTCTGCTTGGCTCCGATGTTCCATTCGATCCAGTCGGCCGGGCCGAGGGGTTTATCTTTCAACAGGCTTTTTGTGATCAGCCAATACTCATGGTCGGCGATATCATTTTTCAGGAGCTGGTGCGCAACGATGATGTCTTTCCCGATCAGCTTGCTGAAGTTCCGTACCGTGTACCCGGTGAACTCCCCATAGTGCGTGATGATCTTCAGTGAAAGGTTGATCGCAGAAAGACACGCCTTACATTGACAATATTTGCTCAACTCATAGGCGATCAGGTTCCGGTGGAAAGAGCAAAACATGTGCTCAACCTGTGTGTACAGTGCTTTCAGATCGGGCGGGTCGCCGAATTTGTAAAAAAGTATGGCATCGCCCTCTATTTCAGAGACCTCCAGGCCGATCTGGTTTGCGTTGATCAGGATCTCCAAAAGCTCCTGGATAATAAGACGACTGTGCTCGATCTCGGTTTCGCTCACGAACCGGGAGAAGCCGCTGATATCGGGGATGAATACGAGCCCTTTGTTTTCCATTGGTACGTAAAGGTATAAATTAGCCCTTAGAGGCTATTACTTTGATCCGGGGATTTTATAGGAATAAACCAACCAGCAGTCCCCTAGAGTCAACTTATACCCGTACGAAAAAAATATGTGGCGTGTTTTGCCAGAGCCAACGCAGCCTAGTTTATCCCAACCCGCTTCCGCTCCTCGTCTTGTCCGTTGTGCTTGCGCATAGCCTGTCCTGTCTTGCCAATGTTGTAAGTAAAGTTGAGCCGGATGACGCGGGTTTCGGGATAATTATAGAAATGCGCATCAAGCCCAGGGTAGGACACACCGTACGTTACCCGATTGGTATAAAAAATATCCGTAACATTTAAACGGAGTGAGCCCTTTTTGTCGAATACCTTTTTTTGCAGTCCCACATTCACGGAACCCAGTGCCGAAGTCTCGAAAAGCCCCAACATGTTAGGTGCATTGTACACCGTTGTAATTTCCCCGGTCAGATCCCACGGCAAGGTTATGGTTTGCGTAAGGGTGACGATGCCACTGAATTTGCCAATCTTATAAACTTCATCCAGGAGCTGTGTGTTAAAACGGTTGTAAAATAAATTGATGTTGCTATTGATCGTCCAATGCTTGTTGATGCTTATGGGGGCGCTCACCGTAAGGTAATAGTTTTGGAACGTGTCAAAATTTTTCTTGATGGCATATTCCGACACCCTGTCTTCTTTCAGCAATATAACAAACGCGATGTATTGTGAACTGGTACTGTACCCGAGGTTGATGGCAAAATCCTTGGCAATCGTCTGTGAGAACTGGAAGTTATGCGTGAACTGCGGGAGCAATGCAGGGTTTCCCTTCTGGCTGGCGAACGGATCGAAGTAGAAGACATAGGGGTACAAATCGTTGTAGGCCGGCCTGTCAATCCGATAACTGTAGGAAAAACCAAATTGATAATTTTCCCACGCGCTGTGATTCAGGCTGACGTTTGGAAACACCCTAAAATAGTCTCGCTCGATGGACAACTGCGTCCCTCTCGAAAAGCCTTCGTAATGCGTCTGCTCGGCCCGCAGTCCTACCTGCGTATCAAATCCCAACCATTTGGTTTTCAGAGTAACATAGCCAGCACCTACTTTTTCGGTATAATCGAAGTTGGTCGACCGGGTCAAATCAGTTTCAAATTGACCGCTTTGATTATTGGTGAAAACTATTTCGTTTATGGTGTTTACGTAACTGAACTTAATCCCGGTCTCCAGGGAGGTTTGTTTGTTCAAGCGATGCACGTAATCCATACGCGCAGTGTAAATATTAAATGAAGAGGGTTGGTCGCTCAATATATTGTATTGTTTTTTGAGAATGTCCGTTTGCTCAAATTGTTGGATCGCAAAGTTGTCGTTGAGCTTAAATTTGTAATTTGAATAGTCAACATCTATGGTGAATTCACTGCCGGTGCGCGAAAAAAGATGCTTGTATCCAATGGAGCTTGAAACGTTGTACCAGCGATAGCGTTGTTCGTTGGTCAAGATAAACGTTGAGTCTGCTTCGTTGCCGCGCGCTGATTTTATTTGCGTGAATGAATTGTTATCCGTGGTTCGTTCATTGTAACTGCCTGACGTGATCATGGCTATTGAGTTTTGGGAATTCCATTGCCATTCCGACCCTCCTTGCCAGGTGTGGGAAGGCAACTTTTGGATCCGGTCGAGCTGCTGGGTATAATAAACGGGATCACCGTTATTGCGAAGCGTTACACGATCGGTGTAGACATCGGCGAACCTTTTATTATAAGTGTATCCATAGTTGAGAAAGTGATTCCATTTCTTAGTACGATAGTTTAGGTTAATGCTCCCATTAGCTTTGCCATAACGGCCGTGGCCGGCTCCCGCGGTGATCGAACCATTGAACCCCTCCAGTGTATTCTTTTTTAGCTTAATGTTGATGACCCCGGCGTTGCCACTGGCATCATAGCGGGCTGACGGATTGGAGATCACTTCTATCGTTGCAATATTGTTTGCATTCATGCTGCGAAGCAGCGTGGCGAGTTCAGCAGGTGGCAGGTAGGTAGGTTTGCCATCAATCATAATATTGACCCCGGTTTTCCCATTGACCGAGATCTGATTGTTTTGATCTATGCTTACACCCGGCGCTCGCTCTAAAAGTTCAGCGGCAGAACCACCCGCCGCAATGATGGAGTTCTGTACATTCAGGATGAGTTTGCCGCCGTCTTGCTCCACCAGGGGTTTCTGTGCGTGAACCACCACTTCACCAAGAACCCGGGCATCTTCTTTTAGGATCGCTGCCGGGACGGTGTAAATGCTGGCGCCACCTTGTAGTTCGATGGGTATGGATTGCTTTTGGTACCCCACGAAGGTTAGCGTGAGGATATACTGTCCAGGGGCTACGGATTCAAAGGAATACTGACCGGTCGCATTGGTAATGACTCCCGTGATCAGGACTGAATCTTGTGGCTGTCGCAACAATACGGTAACATATTCCAGAGGCTCGCCTTGCTCATTGCTCACACTCCCTTCTATTCTCCCGGAGGTGGATTGGGCGACGGAACAAACCGTGGTTGTCATCACCCATGCTAAAATGGTCAGGTACTTAAACATCGTTCTCATGAATTTCCTTGTTTGATTTTCAAGTGAATTTCAGAGAAGCCGGGGAGTAACGCGTATACCCCGATCAAGTTTAACCTAATCGTCTGTCTTAAACTCGGGGTGATTTTGTTTTCGGTACTCCGAAGGCGTCACTCCCGTGAAACGTTTGAAGACGGTATTGAAGGTCACTTTGTTGTTGTAGCCAACGGCATACGCTATTTCTATGATGTTCAATTCGTGATCGTCACTGACCAGGAGCCGTTTAGCTTCATCAATTCTGTTGGCATTGATGAAATCAAAAAAGTTGGTCTTATAATATTGATTGATGACCTGTGATACAAAGTGCCGGTTGCTTTTTAATTTTTCGGCAAGGGTCTCCAGTTTGAGGTCGTTTTCTTTATAGAGTTGTTCCCGGGACATGAGCACGCCAAGATCCGCTGCCAGTTTTTTAGCCAGGGAGTCCGGCAGACCGGAGTTCTTATATTTTATGTCTTCGGCCTCGTTGGAAAGGGTTTCAATTGCGTGGAGAACAGGTGATAACGACTGACTATTTTGCTGAGGCTGATCCTTTAAACGAGGCCATAGGGAGTCCATGATGGGCTCTCCCTCTTTCATTTTTTCATACCGGTCGCCAAACCAGGCGAGCAGGACAATGGCGCCGCAAGCAGAGAGTGAAATGAAATAGTCGGCGAGCAATGTACTTTGCTGAGCAACAACGATTGACCAATACAGGATGGTCAACGCGATAAACAAGATATAGAACGCCAGTATCCAGTTAGCCCAGGGGCGCATGTATCCGATGCCCGAATGGGCACGGATCTTCCTGAATAAAACATAACCGTAAATGGAAAGATGAGTGATGTTGATGATCTCGGCGTAGTCAATCAGGTCGTTGATCGAATAGGAGAGTGGAGCCTGGTCCGGATGCAGGATCTTGACTTCCGGTGAGCTGAGATAATAGGGCATTTTGAGGCCCAGCATGATCAGGAAGGGCAAAAAATGAAAACTATAGCGGATCAGCGGTTTAGGATTCTCAAATACGGCATCAAAGTAAATAACGAGCAGCGGGCCATAGAGCAGGGCGAAGAGAAAGGTTGACGCGTAGAATTCAGGAACACGATAAACGTAATTCGTCCAATAAAGGCAGGACTCCATTAAACCGAGCGATTGCAAAAGAAGATAGAGGCCAAGGGCTTTCGATGCTCTATTATTGAGCCGGGGTACGATAATTAATTTGACCGAAAAAAATAACCCGATAGACGAAAGCCCGACGAACAAGAAATTCCAAAAATTTAGGGCGATTTCAGGCAGTTCCTTCATGGCAGAGGCCAATTTCAAAAAAAGGAAAGCCCGAACCTAATGGCACATGCGGTTTTTCGTGCATTTTAGGCCAGAATGGTTTAACCCGATAAGATCTTACCTACTCTCGTTCACAATTTTCCCGGTGCTTCCGGATGGCGGCATTCCTGATCTTTTAAGGAGGAAGTCACTTATGGCTGCCGTCGTTTCTATTTTTGATTATTTAAGTTGTGATCTCCTATGCTCCGACTAAAAATCACGGTATTCTGTGATATTTTCTTTTCTGTAGGGGACAGGTTCCCGGCTTGCGAACCTGTGAGTTGCTCCGTGCGTTAGTAAGAACGTATGAAGCGCTTGATGAGAATTGTTTTAAATTGCGCTGGACGGTTCACTATTTGATCTTGAAAGAATATGGAGTTTGTTTCTCGAGAACTGGAAGAAATCCTTGACGACAAAGCACGTTTTGTAACACCGTTGCTTAAGCAGTTAAAGCGGGATAAAAACAGAGTAGTCTATCTTGTCTCATGTGCCCAAAACAGATTTGTTTTTGTGAGTGAGGTCTTTAAGGATATTACCGGGTACAGTTCATCAGAATTGTTATACAGAGGCCTGGAATTTTGGATCCCTTTGATTCACCCCGAGGACAAGGCAAGGATCATGGAAACCATCATCGAAGGCCATAGGTTGTTGCTCGATCCGACGAGTCTTAAAGAGCCGGACCCAATGCAACTGACGTATAGATTTAGGAGAATGGATGGACAATGGATTTGGTTGGAGGAGACGAAGTGGATTATTCCCGTGGACAAGCACGTGAAAGACTTCGTATTGGGTTCGCTGAGGGATGTGACGCAGCAACGACTGGATGAGGATGTCAAACTCCATCAAAAGGCGATCGCATCCGACAACGAGGATAACCTGCTGAAGGTTGCGCTCGAATACAAGCAAGCCAATAAGAAGCAACTATTGGGTGGCCCACAGTCAAGTGAGTTGGAAAAAAATAAGAGCATAAATTTGTTGACGGCGCGGGAAAGGGAAGTCTTGAAACTAATTGCCGAAGGATTTTCCTCAAAGCAGATTTCCGACAAGCTCTTCATAAGTATCAATACGGTAGAAACACACCGACGACACCTGCTCGCCAAGCTAAACGTAAAGAATTCCATGGAGCTCGTTAAAGAAGCCTCAAGATCGTTCTGGCTTTAGGCCCCCCCAGCGTTTGCATAAGCTATCAAACGCCTTTCCACGCCGTATAAATCACCGATCCCCGTGATTTCATGCGTTGTTCTTTGACGCTATTCTTGTCTCGAAAATTCATTAATCTATTATGGATCGACTTGACAAGAAATTCATCAACACAATCGTAGTGGGAGGCGGCCAGGCCGGTCTGGCAACGGGTTATTATTTAAAACGGAACGGAATTGATTTTGTGATTCTGGATGAAAGCGAATCTCCGGGTGAGGTTTGGAGCAGAAGGTGGGACTCACTTACATTATTTACGCCATCTCAATACAACGGGCTGCCAGGTTATCCATTTCCATCGAAGCGGGGAACCTTTCCTAATAAGTCAGAAGTGGCGAACTATCTCACTCAATATGTTAAGCGATTCACCCTGCCCGTTCGATTTGGGAAAAAAGTAATAAAGGTTATCCCCGACACGAAGTATGCATTTGAGGTTATAACGAACGAAGACAGCTTTTTTTGTGACAACCTCGTGGTGGCCACAGGCAGCAATCAAAGACCAAATTTTCCGGGATTCAAACAGCTCATTAACCCTTCCGTTTTCAGCATACATTCCTCTCAATATAAAAATCCGTCAATGGTGCCGCCAGGTGATGTGTTGGTTGTGGGCGCCGGCAGTTCCGGCGTTCAAATTGCGATCGACCTTGCAAAGACGCATAAAGTGTTTTTGTCGGGCAAACCCACCTTTAAGATTCCCGACTTTGTGTTTAAATACCTCGGCCCTGTTTACTGGTGGTTCATCAATAATTTTATCAATATAAAAACACCCCTGGGGAGGAAAGCGAAAAAGAGTGTCCTTGCGGGTGGGGCGCCGCTCATCAACGTGTCGATGGATGATGTGCATGCTGCCGGAGTGACTCACTTGTCGCGTGTTGCTGGCGTTGACGATAGTCGGCTTAAGTTCGAGGATGGCAGTCTTCGAACATTTAACAGTTTAGTTTGGGCAACTGGCTTTAAGCCCGATTTCTCGTGGATAAATATGAAGCAGGAATTTGAAAATGGCTGGCCGAAAACAACACGAGGAGTTTCGACGGACGTAGAAGGATTATTTTTTGTCGGAATGTTATTTCAATTTGGATTAACATCGGCAATCCTTGGCGGGGTGGGACGTGATGCGAAATATATCTGCAATCAAATTTTGGAGAGAAACCAGGGGCTGTTCACGTCGTCGCCGCAGAGGAAACGAACGTTTTGAAAAACTGGTGATACTTCTCCCTATACCCTAATATCACTATTTCTTGTGATACATAAAGACATAGCGATGTCGCAGCTTTGTTCCTTTAAATATTCAATCCATTAAATATATGAATCAAAAGGAAATTGAAGTTTTAAGAACGGTAGTAGAACGTGGCTTCGGGCTAGCTGACATGAATACGATCGACCGGCTGATAAGCGAAGATGTTGTCGAGCATCAGTTTGGTCGCCTGAATGGAAGAGACGAACTCAAGAAATCGATCCTCGCCATTGCGAATGGATTTTCTGATCGTCAATACGAACTTGTACGGTTTAGCACGGATGGAGACGTGGTTTGGGGACATTTTAAATTTACGGCTACTCATTCAGGAGTATTCTTTGGACATCAACCGACTAACCGGAAAGTATCCATCGATGTAATGGATATAGCCAAAATCTCCAATGGTCAGATCGTCGAGCATTGGGGCGTCCCTGACCGATTTGCATTGCTGGTTCAGATAGGAGCGATCCTGAAGTAGAATATGTTTTTGAACTTTATTCGCTTTTTAAACACGTTCTCTTCAGCGCTGGTAATGGGCGCCGTGTTTGGTGTTTGGCTTGGATTCGATCCCTTCTCCCTGTCGCCGACTGCATACATTGAACAGCAACAAAACTTAATCAGCGCATTGAATGTGCTGATGCCGCGCTTAGGGTTTGTTACCATTATAGTTACTTTAATAAATGCATTTCTAAACAAAAGAAAAAAGATAAAGATGACCTGGCTGATCGTAGCGTCGTTATGTTTTATTGCGGCCGGATTAATTACAGCTTTTGGGAATCAAGTTATTAATGCGGTGGTTATAACGTGGAACCCCGAAAAACCCCCGATAGGATGGATGCGCTATAGAGACGAATGGTGGACATTACATTGCTACCGGACGTTGGCATCCGTTTTAGGGATGACAATCGTGATTTGGATAAATACAAAAACCGACACGATCCCTTAGCTGGGAGTCTCAATTAAACATACAGGTTCGCTTCGCGACATTTTTGTTGACCCCCATTCCTCACGCTCAAGGCAAAAGCTTGGAGTTCGTCAGGATACCAAAAAAAACCCGACGGAGCCGGGCCTGTGTTTTTGATTGCAGAGGAGGAGGGACTACTTTCAGTGATCCCTCAGGTGGGGAGTGTCAAACAAACTCCAAAACACTTCACTTCGCTCGTTTTTGTTTTCCGTATGTCTTCGCTTAAAAAACTGCGTTTTTGGCTCAGCCGTACGAAAAACAAAAAGCCCCGAGTTTCTCGGGGCTGTTTTGAAGTTGCTTGCAGAGGAGGAGGGATTCGAACCCCCGGAACCTTGCGGTTCAACGGTTTTCAAGACCGCCGCATTCGACCGCTCTGCCACTCCTCTTTCGTGTTGCGGTGCATTTTGGGAGTGCAAATCTAGCCGTTTCTAGCTTTCTGGCAAACCCGGGTCCGCAACTTTCTCCTATTTCGTTTCGTCGCCGTAGTCTAAAAACACTTTCTTGATGTCCCTGTCGTCGATCTTGCCCAGGTTTTTGTTGTAGGCGTCCAGTTCCAGCAGCACGATGCGTTGGTCGTTCAGGCTGGCGCGGAGTTTTTCGATGTCCTTGTCAAATTCGGCGCCGCGGCGGTTCATTTTCAGGGCGTATTTGCGCGCAAATTCGTCGCCGTTTGCCTGGATCTTGTTCCGGAGGTCGATGTTGATTTTGATTTTGTCCATGATGCTCTCCTTGCTGCGGCCGATCACTTCGGTAGCTTCCAGAGTACCTAGCGTGAGCACGGTCGTGCCCCCCACGCCGCTAACGGCCTTGGCAGTGGTGGCGTCATCTACAATGATGGGCGTGAAACCTGTCACGGCGCCCAGGCTGGCATTCATGATGCTGCGATTCTTCTTGCCTTTCTTTGCCTTTTTGAAGTCCTGGTTCAATTTCTTTTGATTGATGTCCAGTTGCTGGATCAGCACCATGCAGTCGATGAGGTTGTTACGGTATTTCGAAAACAAGAGCGCGTCTTTCTTGATCATGTTTTCGGTGTCCTGCACTTTGATCTTTATCCTCTTTTGTGTGCGGTTGTTCGATTTGTCGAGCACGAAAAAGGTCAGCTCCGGGGTCAGGGCGGTCTGGGCGTCGTCTACAAATTCGTAGCCGGGTGTCCAGGTAAACTCGTAGAGCAACTGCGTGTTTTCCTTGAAGGCTGTGGTGGGGATGCGCTTGTCGGAGGCGATGAAGCCGGCGCTGCGCACGTTGTCGTCGCCGTTGGGGTCGCTCAGGTAGATGCGCAGGTTCAATGTTTCATCTTCTTTGATGGCAAACACCGTGTCCATGGGCATGATCGTTATTTCCGGCGGCAGGTCCTGTTGCGTTTGGGCCACGCGCAGTTTGCCTCTGGTCTCGGCTTTGTCGGGCTGGTCTTGCACGATGAACTCGAGTGTGATCGGGTTGCTCTTCAGGTTCATGAACTGTGTGCGCGAGGGCGTCCAGGTGAACTGGCCTTGCGACGAGAATGCCGCGCCTTCGGGTAGCTCGGTTTGTGGCGCGCGAAACGACAGCGGGTCGCCATCCTGGTCGTAAACATAGTCGCTGCCGATCTGGTAGGCGTTCTCTTTGCCCTGCTTCACATAGAGCACGGGCAACTCCTCCACTACGGGCGGGCGGTTCACATGCTTCACGGTGAACGTGATCGTTTTGCGTTCGCGCTTGCCGTCGGCAAAGGCGGCTTGGAAGATCACGGAAAAATCTTTCGTCTTCGCCACACGATCCACGAGGTCGAACGACGGCTTCCAGCTAAAATTTCCCAGCGAGTCAAAGCTGATGCCGAGTCCTTCTACACCTTCGATCGAAAAATATTTTTTTACATCCGGGTGACTTTTGACCTGGAAGTTTAATTCCTCATTTTCGTTCAACACATTCCACCCCACTGAGTCGGGGAAGACCAGCTGAACTTGAGCATTTACGGAGAGGGTGGTGATGAGTAGGAGAGCAATGAGATAGAACCGCTTCACAATAGATTTTTAAGATTTTGGAGCGGTAAATTTAACAAGATCAAAATTCTATGATATGCCAACGGTCAAAAAGAAAGGTACAACCAACGACTTTTTCGCAGATGTGTATGAAGTTGCCCGCCTGATTCCCAAAGGCCGTGTCACCAGCTATGGGGCTATAGGCCACTATTTGGGGGCGAAATCGAGTGCACGGATGGTAGGATGGGCCATGCACGGCTGTCCGCGGGATGTGCCTGCCCATCGCGTGGTGAACAGCGCCGGCCTGTTGTCGGGCAAACATCACTTCAAAGACCCCAACAGCATGCAAAAGCGGCTGGAAAAAGAGGGGATCAAGGTTGTTAACGA
Organism: Chryseolinea soli; assembly: GCF_003589925.1. NCBI lineage: Bacteria > Pseudomonadati > Bacteroidota > Cytophagia > Cytophagales > Fulvivirgaceae > Chryseolinea > Chryseolinea soli. The sequence goes on from NZ_CP032382.1 coordinate 2,473,800, forward strand.
CAAGGTCAAAGACTTCAAAACCGTTTTCTGGGACCCTTCCAAAGAGCTCGCCTTATAGGGCCGTTTACCAAATCAAGAAAATTTTGTCCCGGATCAGGATAATTTTATAACCGACCACCCCAATTCAGCCCAATTTGGGCTTTTCGGTCCGTGGCATAGGGTTTGGCTTGTCTCCGCCAAAGAACGACCCCTATGAAGCTTCTCCACACAATTTTAGTGGTGGCCTTCGTGTTCACCGCTGCCACGGCCTTCGCGTCGGGCAACCATGCCGACGAGACCATCACGGTCGGCAGCACCAAGCATAGGACATTCTTTGTATTCAAGGCGCAGAAAAAATTTGTGGGCGCCACCGTAGAGATCTACGCTTCCAACGGCAACCTGCTCACTGCGCAGAGCCTTGAGCGTCGCAAAATGATCATCGACTTCGGCGGAGCAAGCACGGATACTTATACTATCCGCATCACCAAAGATGGTGCGCGCCGCGAGTATCAATACATAAAACACTAAACTTTTCGCAGGCCCTGTCTAGGCCGGCAAAGTTTAAAGATAGTGGGGTTGGTTTTTTAATCGGGATCGGGCCGTCTTCTCAAAAGGAGATCGGCCTTTTCCTTTTTTAGCCTGTTCCATTCCATCGACACAGAACACGCGGCGCTTGAAGACATTTTATCCATCTCCGTTGTCGTGCTCAGGGCTTTTGCTCGTGGGGCTTTGAGATACCCGGAAATTTCTTGGGATTGGTTAGTTCAACCGGATTGATAACGAGTGTCTGGAGATAAAACTAATATAAACGTAATACGTATAGCCAGTGGTAACAACAAAACTTTATTGAGAACCAACTACAAGCCTACTCAAAACTCAGATAAAATGAAGAAAAGAAATGTTCTTTTATGCCTTGTGCTATTCCTGATGAGCCACTTGGTTTTTGGACAAACTAAACAGGATAGCTTAGAAATCAAACAAGCTGCTCTTGACTATATAGAGTCTCAACACAAGCCAAATCCTAAGCAAATGGACCGGGCACTACACCCCAGAATGGTTAAACGTACGTTTTGGAAAGACAAAGGAACAGGGAAAGACTATGTACGAGAAACGACAACAGAATCTATGATTTTGCTTGCAGAAAGTTATAATAAGAATGGCGACAAATTCCCTTCGTCACCTAAAAAAGAGATTTTTCTGCTCGACGTTTCAGAACGTACTGCCTCTGTAAAATTAATGGCAGACGAATGGATTGACTATATGCACATTGTGAAGCTTAACGGTAGTTGGAAAATTATTAATGTTCTTTGGCAGTATAAAGACACAAAAGAGCATTTATGAAAAGGCTAAACGAATAAACAGCGACGGGCTAATACTACAAAGCCTTCTCCCCATCCCGCGAAACAATCCAAAGCCCGCCAAACGTAATCAACCCATTCAACACCAATATCTCCAGTCCAAACTTATACCCCCCAAACCAAGCCTCCGAATTCGAACTCACCACATATGACAACGCCGGCGACAATACGCAGATCACCGGCACCAACTTATCGCGTACTACCCGCTTCGTAAAAATCCCAAAGGTGAAAAGCCCCAGCAACGGCCCATAGGTATATCCCGCCACATTCAACACGGCATCGATCACCGAGCGTTTATTGATTTCTTTAAACACCACAATGATCAACAAGAACAATAACGAAAATCCCAAATGAACCAAAAACTTCTGCCGCTTCTTCGTCTTCTCATCCTTGTGTTTGAAATCCAGAAAATCAATACAAAAAGATGTCGTCAATCCCGTCAACGCAGAATCTGCGCTGGCGTATGACGATGCCGTTATCCCCAGCAAAAAGAAAACTCCCACCGCCAATCCCAACTCGTTCATCGCCAACGAAGGGAACAACTCGTCGGTGGCCGCCGGAATGGCCAGGTTGTTCGCCGAGCTGTACAAATAGAGTAATGCCCCCAATGCTAAAAACAAAACATTCACGATCACCAGCGTCAGGCTAAACCAGAACATATTTTTCTGCGCCTCCCCCAAATTTTTACACGTCAGATTTTTCTGCATGATCTCCTGGTCCATCCCCGTCATGGTGATGGCAATGAAAGCACCGCCGAGAAACTGTTTCCAAAAAAACATCGTCGAGTTAACGTCGTCGAAGTAGAACACGCGTGTATAAGGCCCGTTCTTCAACGTCGTCACCATTTCCGGCAGCGACCATCCCATGCGCTGCGTGATCTGCCAAACGGCGATGCACACGGCTGTGATCAAAAAGATGGTTTGGAACGAATCGGTCCACACAATGGTCTTCACCCCGCCCTTAAACGTGTAGACCCAAATGAGCACGATGGTCGTCGCCACCGTCACCACAAAGGGTACATGCCACGCATCGAACAGGAACAATTGCAGCACGGTGGCCGCCAGGTACAAACGCAACGAAGAGCCTATCGTGCGCGAGATCAGAAAAAAGAAAGCGCCTGTTTTGTATGACCAAAAACTAAACCGCTGTTCCAGATAAGTATAAATGGAAATCAGGTTCAGCCGGTAATACAACGGCATCAAAACCCCAATGATCACCCAATAGCCCACCAGGTATCCCAACACCACCTGAAAATATCCAAACCCGATTTTTCCCACATTCCCCGGCACCGAGATAAAAGTCACCCCCGACAGCGACGACCCAATCATCCCAAACGCCACCAAATACCACGGCGACTGCCGGTTTGCCGTAAAAAAAGTAGTCGTGTCCGCGCCTCGCGATGTGATCACCGAGATCAAAATAAGCACCCCGAAATACACGATCATGATCGTAACCACCAGCCCAGGAGTCATACTGTAAAGCGTTTTTTCCGATGCCAAGCAATCAGTAAATCCCCTAAAATCCAAATCCGCTTCTCCCGGACGCAACGCAGAACAGCGCCACCCCGCGCGCCTGCCTCAACCCAAACCTGCGCAAATCCCACGCCCTAATGCAAACCCGCACCAAACCCGTTCGGGCGGGCTATCCGTTTCAAGCCCGCACATCCCCTCTATACCCCTCCCATTCCAGGACCCGATTAAACCCATTTGTTGGTGTCCCACCAACAAATCACTCTCCGCATCCCCATGCACTCCGCGCCGTTCCCACCCCTAAAACGCCCACTTTCCCATCCAATTCACCTGGCCAAAAACCCGAAAAATAGCTACCTTTGTATCCTTGAAAATTTCCAGAAAGCCATGAAGCCCGCTTACCAGGAAGAAGTACTTGTAGAGGTATTGGAAGCCACTGAAACCATCGACCAGATGGACCTCGTGGTCTTCAACGACGACGTAAACACCTTCGAACACGTTATCGCCACGCTCATCCGCGTATGCGAGCATACGCCCGAACAGGCGGAGCAGTGCACGCTGCTCATCCATCACAAGGGCAAATGTGCGGTGAAGATGGGCACATTCGATTTCCTCAAGCCGATGCGCGAGGCCATTTGTGAAGCCGGCATCGACGCCAGGATCTTGTAATTTTTGTAAACGCAAACAACCCGGGTGGAATATCCTTCAAAACTCATTGAGAACGCCGTCAACCAGATCGCAAAACTTCCGGGCATCGGCAAAAAAACAGCCCTGCGGCTGGTACTTCACCTCATAAAGGACAAGGAAGAGAACACCCTGGCCCTGGCCGAGGCCCTCACCACGCTGCGCATGCAGATCAAGTTCTGCACCACCTGCCACAACATCTCCGACCACGACATCTGCTCCATCTGCCAAAGCCACCGCCGCGACCGCGCCTTGTTGTGCGTGGTGGAGGATTCCAAGGATGTGATGGCCATTGAAAATACCGCCCAATACAACGGCACCTACCACGTACTCGGCGGCGTCATCTCGCCCATGAACGGCGTGGGCCCAGCCGACCTCAACATCGAGAGTCTCGTGCAGCGGCTGCAGGGCCAGATCGAGATCAAGGAAGTGATCCTTGCCCTCAGCCCCACCATGGAAGGCGACACCACCGCATTCTACATCAACCGGCGCATCAAAGACCTTTCCCTCAAGATCAGCGTCATTGCCCGCGGCGTGCCGGTGGGAGGCGACCTCGAGTATGCCGACGAGATCACGCTGGGCCGCAGCATCATCGGCCGCACGCTCTTCGGCTGAAAAAGACCGTGCAGAATTTCTCGCCGCATTAACTACCTTTCGTTAGTAGAACCTCTTCGAAAATTTCTCCGTTAACACCGGCGGATATTTTCCAACTTCCGATTTTAATTATTTTCTTTGCCCGCTTTCATTTGAACAACTATGACAACAAAACTTTCCAACCGCATCGAAGCCATCCAGGAGTCAGCCACGCTGGCCATGGCGGCAAAGACTCGTGAATTCAAAAACAAGGGCATTGACGTGATCGGCCTTAGCCTGGGCGAGCCCGATTTCAAAACCCCTCAACACATTTGCGAAGCCGCGAAGAAAGCGATCGACGAAGGAAAGTATTTCGCCTATCCTCCCGTGCCCGGCTACCAGGATTTGCGCGAAGCCATTGCCGCCAAGTATCAGAAAGAAAACAACGTACCCTATAAAGCCGAAAACATCGTCGTTTCCAACGGCGCCAAGCAATCCATTGCCAACGCCATGCTGGCACTGCTCAACCCTGGCGACGAATGTGTGGTGTTCTCACCCTACTGGGTAAGCTACGACGCCCTCGTGCGCTTGTCGGAAGGCACGCCCGTTATCGTCAACGGCAAACTCGAAAATGATTTCAAGGTAACGGCCGCTCAACTGGAGGCTGCCATCACGCCCAAGACCAAGCTCATCATCTTCTCGTCGCCTTGCAACCCTACGGGTTCCGTGTTCTCGCGCAAAGAGCTGCAGGACATCGCCACCGTGGTGCTCAAGCACAAAGACATCATCATCATTGCCGACGAGATCTACGAACACATCAACTTCACCGGCGAGCAAGTGAGCATCGCCTCGTTCCCCGGCATGTTCGACCGCACCATCACCGTGAACGGCTTTGCCAAAGGCTATGCCATGACCGGCTGGAGAGTAGGCTACATTGCCGCTCCCAAATGGATCGCCGACGGCTGCAACAAAGTGCAGGGCCAGGTAACGTCCGCCAACTGCTCTATTGCCCAGCGCGCTGCCCTCGCGGCCATCACCGGCGACATCGAGCCTACCAACAAGATGGTAGCCGAATACCGCAACCGTCGCGAGCTGGTCTATAAATTATTGAAAGAACTCCCCGGCGTAAAAACCAACTACCCGGAAGGAGCCTTTTACTTCTTCCCCGACGTGAGCTCCTACTTCGGCAAATCCGACGGCACCACCACCATCAAAAATGGTGATGACTTCTGCATGTGGATGCTCGAAAAAGGCCACGTAGCCCTCGTCCCCGGCGGTGCCTTCGGCGACGACAACTGTGTCCGCCTTTCTTACGCCGCTTCTGAAAGGGATCTGAAAGAAGCACTGAAGCGCATGAAAGATGCGCTGGCCACACTGAAGTAATCAGCGGCGCCCGCCTTTGTTGGTGTTCTTCACCAACAAAAAGATTGGGCGATTGGCGCACCTTCATGGTGCTCCTCCATAAAAAATAATCAGCCCAACGGAACCCATGATGTGGTCCTGTTGGGCTGATGCATTTTTAGGAACGCCATTGCTTTCTATATTCCGGTGATCTCATTCATGTGTCCTCAATTAAATGAAGATAATAAGGCCTCATCAGTTCTATAAAGCACACAAGCACCTTTACAAACTGGTTCCTGTTGGGTTGATCATCGCCGCCATCTACTTTATCTTCCTGCATAAATTCGAAAAAGACGAACGCCCCATGGGTACCTACTATGCCTATCACCTAACGCATGAAGGCGATTCTGCAAAAGCTTTGATTATAGGGCACGACTTGGATTGCGGGTTGATTTCGAAGTACGCCAATTACATGCACGACGGCGCCCCATTGACTGAAGGTAGATTTTCCATGGATACCATTTTGATACCCACGGATGAGCCGGTAGAATTGGTAGGGACGGAGTGTGATTCCACCGTAGGGATCATTAAATTCAAGAACAGGTATTTCCGAAAGTGGGAAAAGGAAGGGAAGCACAACCCACTGTTGAAGAAGGGACTTGTTAGTTTGAAAGACATCCATCCGGCGAAAACGGACTAGAAGGCATTTGGCCCAAGGTAAATGCTGATGGATGAGGAACACCACCGAAGCGGTGGTGAAGAGCCCGGGCAGGCGTCAGCCAATACGACTCCTCAATTGCACGATCTTCTGTTCCATTTGATTAAAAAACTTCGCCCGCTCTTTTTCCCCCGTCGTACTGATTAGCACCGACTTGTTAATGAGATTAATAAGATAATCCTCCGTCTGCTGACAGAAAGGTTCCTGCGTTGTGGTAAGAATGTTCATCGTGTTATAAGGGATAAAGGTTACTCGTTTATCCCCCATCCGAAATAGAATGGTGTTGTCCGCGATCAGCAGATCGTTCTTATAAAGATGAAATTTATTCTCAACACTTGCCTTAAACCCTACACTCGCCCACGAACGAATCTCCTGCACCAGCGCGATGTATTCATTACAAAGCTGTGTCCCATATTTCGGGTCGGCGAAGAATCCGCACTCATGATAAAACTCGATCTGCCGCAACGTCACGTTCAGCGTCTCTTCACTCCATATTTCAATGCGTGGCGTCTCCGTATATCGCTTCCAGATCTTTTCCCCCAGCGCGACCAATTCCCTCGGGATGAGGTCGGGCGAGAACGGTACATTCTGATAGCCTTCTTCTTTCAACACAGAGTTCATCCAAAAGAACATTTTGAAGGGCCCCATCAGCGGCGAATTGAAATAATAGAACACCGGAATGTCTTTCGCGAAATAGATGAGCTGTTTGTCGGCAAAGGGAACCAACATTTCCAGGTTGTTCAACACAGACTTCAGCCATTTATCAAACGTGAAATGCTGCGAATCCACTACCCTGTAGTGAAACGACACCATTTCATTGGAAGGTGACAGCAACGCATCCACCGACACCCCAAAGCGGTTACAAAGCGTCTTCACCTCGTCCAGCGAAAGGATGGTTTCGCCCCGGATGCGGCGGTAGGCGCTGTCGCGGCTGATGTTCAGGATTTCCGAAAGTTCGTCGGCCATGGAAAGATTGGGGGGTAGGCGTTTCTTAACCTGGTCCAAAAAGGCCGATTGGATGTTGTCTGTGAGGATCATTTGCAAATAATACTACTAAAGTTTGCGGCCATTTGCAAAAAATGCAACTCGCGGGGCGTTTCCATCCCTTGTCAGGCAATCGACGGGTTAGTTTCCATTAATATTATTTCGGGGCTAGGAGAATATGCCACGGCCCGGCCCAACCCACCCATTACTTTCGAATCGAAGTTTCTCGCGGCCTTTTGGAGCGGCCGCCCACTGCGCCAGGCAGTACATCTTGAAACACGAAGCGGGGATAAAAGAGGAATGAGGAGGAGAGCGGGGGAGAAGTGTGGGGAATGTTTTCGAGCGCTGGGCGCGGGTCTTCACCAAGCACGAACAAACACCCTTATGAAACCTTATATCTTTCCCACCTTCAGCGAACCGGAGATCTTCCTGTCGCTTTCATCGGAGCCCCGTTCCAATAACCGCTGCACGCTGCTCATCATCGACACCGATGAATCCCTCGCGGCTTCGTTGGCCACCGCTTTCCAAAACAACTACAACGTGCATGTGGCCACCACCAGTGAACACGGCCTCGCCCTCGCGCAGCGCGTTATGCCCGACCTCATCCTTACCGAGCTGATGATGCTGACCAACGAAGGCATGCCGCTCTGTGCCCAGCTCAAACAGCAAAATTGTACCTGCCACATTCCGGTCATCCTCTTGTCGGAACAAACCGACCACTACAGCAGAATGAAAGGCCTCTACCTGGGCGCCGACGATTTTGTGGTCCGTCCTTTCCATTTCCTGGAGCTGCAAATGCGCATCCAAAACCTCATCCAATCGCGCAAAATGCTTCAGCAAAAATATAGCAAGGCCGCCACGCAGCAGACCGCGGTTGCCAACATGCTCTCGGAAGACGAGCGCTTCCTGCAACAAGTGATGGCCGTAGCAGAAAAGAACATAGAGAACAGCAGCTTCAACATCGCCGCTTTTGCCCGCGAAATGGGTCTGAGTCGTGCGCAACTCTACCGCCGCCTCATTGCCGTCACCGGCTATTCCGCCAACGACTTCATGCGCCGCCTCCGTCTGCAGCGCGCCGCCGAAATGCTCCACAAAAAAGTGGGCAACGTCAGCGAAGTCGCCTACCGCGTAGGCTTCACCAGCCTGTCCTACTTCGCCCGCTGCTTCAAAGAACACCACCAAACCTCCCCCAGCGACTACACCCGCCAACCCCAAAGACCCGAAGCAACCGACCGCGTCATCCGGGTGAAATCGAAATCGGAAGTGTGGCATGATTAAGCATCGCTTGGTCAGACGGATATCATTTGGATTAGATCCCAGGATGTAAGAGATACTTCGGATCAAAAAAAGGGAATGAATGAAAGAATAAACTTTTAAAACAGAACCCCTGATATCATCCAAGCCCGAATGGCTTTCCCATCATAGCCCCCAGTGAAACTGGGGGGTAAATTGTATTTTGTTAAAACAACCCGCCTAGACGGGTTATCCCGTTCTATGCACAGACAGCAAATAGACAAGTAACAGCAATTGGGCGGTTCGCAAAAAAAAAATCGATTTGAAGACCTCTTCAAGAGAGGGACGAAAAAACTCAACCCTTAGTTATTCTCAAACTGCTTCTCCAACGGCGCGATCTTCTCCAAGTCATCCAACACCTTCCGGTCGATCGGCGTCTCCTTGATCACGTTATACTCATCCCAAAACTTTTTATTATACGGATAGTCCTGATACTGCAATCCATAATTCCGCATCTTCTCCGTCGTCCCGATCCGCGACAGCGGGTTCGGCAACACATGGTTGATCAGCAAATGCTGCACCAGCTCCGTCTCAAATTTGAATTGATCGGTAGACGCATCATACCACCGCTCCTTCGACGTCACGGTAATATAGTTGAGATACATCTTCCCATCATACCGCTTAAAATCGATCGACTTCTTAAAGGAAACAAACTTGCTCACTAGGTTCCTCCGTTTCTCCTGGCTGTCGCCACTGATCTCGAACTCGAGGTGAAGAATAGAGTAGTCCGCCTTATTGATATACACCTGCAAGAAGAAGTCCTTCGTGTTCGACACCACATAAATTTCCTGGTCGTTATAGAACGAATCTTTTTCCCGTACGATGTTGTTCAGAAATTCATCGTCGGCATCGATCTGGCGATACCGAATGTTGTTGTGGAGCAACAGGTCTTCCAACAGGTTGCGCTGCCCGAAATAGGTGGTGAACTTATTGTCATACCCCAGGCTCTTGCGCACCTCCACCAATTTCACGCGCTCGCGCAGTTTGGATTTGTTGCGCGGCTCTGCATAGTTCTCGTCAAATATTTTTACGGCCGCTTCCAGCAGGCTGATATAGGTGCCGCCTACTTTTTTCACGTCGCGGTAGAAGCCATCGAGCATGAAGGGTTGCATGGGAAAATTTTGTTCCACGCGGCTCAAGGCGATCTGCAGGATCTCGCCCCCGGTGAGCGAGTCGGTCACTACGATCTCCGGCAGCATGGTGGTGGACTTCGACATAAGGATCACCCGGCTTTCGTTTTCCAGCAACGACCAGATCGGGGCCTCAAAATTCTCGTAGCCGATCATGCTGATGACGAGCAGCTCGTTGCGGTATTCCGATGGAAAGTGAAAATCAAATTCCCCATTCAGGTTGGAAATCGTCCCGATAGGTTTGCCCTTGATGCCAATGGAGGCATAGGTTAAAGGCTCCTGTGTTTCATTGTCGAGCACCCGGGCGGAGAGGGTCAATTTTTGCCCGTAGGCGCTAAAAAACAGGAGACTTGCCGCGAAAAGGAGTAGTACCCTCATGAAAAGTCCTCAAAGACGAAAGATGGCCATTTGTGCCCGTCTTTCAAACTCCCTGTAGGATATTCCCCGAAAATGAAGATTTACCCCCGTTAATCTTTCTTTGAACGGGTTTACGTTTCATTCCGTAACTTTAATGTACAATTTGTACCCCTTGAAATTTTTAGAGGACATACCGCGCATTTGGAAGAAAGCCTATCTCTGGCTGTGTTTCTGGTATGCCATAAATTATGGTGTTGGAACGTTCATTGAATGGGAACTGAACACACCACACACCTACATTTTCTGGAATGCCCTCTACCTTTTTGAGGCCCTTTGCCTCCTCATCATCGGCATTTTTTTCTATTCCAATTGGCTGTTCCAGTTCAGCATCTACGTCCAGGTGGCCGGTCACGCCATTGGGGCGACCCTGCACTTCCTGATCATGGGGTCGCTGTCGTATTACCTGGAGAATTATGTAGAAGGCTATATCGGCTGGGACGTGTGGCTGGCACACTTACAAGGGTTGTTGCGCTGGGAGGGGCTGCATTTTCACGATCAATACATCATCACCGTGGGGGTGTATTATGTGATCAGCTACTTCAAGGGTTTGCAGAAGCGGGAGGCCGAAAAAAGCGAGCTGTCGCTGAAGAACCGCGAAATGCAGATCTCGCTGCTGAAGTCGCAGATCAACCCTCATTTTTTGTTCAACACGCTCAACTCGATCAATACGCTGATCGGTTCCAGCAAGGAACAGGCCCGCAAAGTGATCACCCAGCTTTCCGACATCTTCCGCTATGCCCTGGATTCACATGGCGACCAGATGGTGAAGCTTATCCACGAATTGGATTTTATCGACAACTATATTCGCATCCAGCAGGTCCGCTTTGGCGACCGCATGAAGTTTGTGAAGCAGGTGGATTTCACCTGTCTGGGGGTGGAAATCCCGCCCATGATCCTCCAGCCGCTGGTGGAGAACTCCGTAAAATACGGCATCGCCCCCAAAGACGATGGCGGCACCATCATTCTCACCGTGAAGCGCTTTAACAATATGATCTTTTTTGAAGTTAAAGATGACGGGCTGGGCTCCAACGCCAAGAAGGTGATGGATGGCAGCTCCAGCGGCGTGGGCTTGAACAACACCGATCTGCGATTAAAGAGTATCTTCGGACCAGGTTCCGGGCTCCGCATACGGTCAAACGAGTGGGGATATTCCGTGAGCTTCTTCATCCCGTTTGAAGACGCCGAACAGCAAAACCAAGTATCATCAACCATAGACGAATTAAATAGCAAAGCAGTATGAACATAACCTGTGTTATCGTAGACGACGAAAAGTTAGCACGTGATCTTCTCCAGGAATATTTGCAACAGATGCCCAACATCCAGGTGTTGGCCGAAGCCAGCAAGGGAAAGGACGCCGTGGAAACCATCGACAAGTTGAAACCCGACCTCGTGTTTCTCGACGTACAAATGCCCGGCATGACCGGCTTCGACGTGCTCGACGAGATTACGCACGACCCATACGTTATTTTCTGTACGGCCTACGACCAGTACGCCATCAAAGCCTTCGAAAAAAATGCGGTCGACTATATTCTGAAGCCCCTGGACCAGGAGCGCTTCAAGCTCGGCGTGGAGCGGGCCATCAACCGCATGAAGGTGGAACAGAACAACGTGGGCGAACTGCTGCGCAACCTCAAGACCGAAAACAAGACCAGCTACGATTCGCACATCTTCGTGCAAAAATCGGAGAAGCTGCTCAATCTTCCCGTGGAGGAAATTGTTTACCTGGAAGCTTCCGGCGACTACACCATCCTCACGACAAAGAACGATCAGTTTGTCAGCTCTTCGGGTATCGGTAAACTGGAGGAGATTCTGAATCCGGAGACATTCATTCGCGTACACCGCAGTACCATCATCAACATCAACAGCTTGAAAGAAATTGAAAAGCATTTCAACGGCGGTATGGTGGTGAAAATGCTAAACGGCAAGAGCTTCCCGGTGAGCCGGACGTATGCGAAATTGATACGGAAGAAAGTAGTATAAGATTTTTTGATTCAACCCAGATTGGAAGGGCTGTGCCGAGAGGTGCAGTCCTTTTTTTGATTTATAATTTCTCGATCCGCGCGCGTTCTACGTAATGGATCTCCACGTCTTTGCCATGTCCTTTCAAGATGGCCCGCAACTTGGTCTCCATTTCTGTCTGTGCTTTGCTCACAAAGACACCTTGCTCGGCATAGGCGCGGGCGTCGCGCGTGAAGGCATTCATGGCCTGCGAGCGGTCATCCTGGTGCACCCAGTTCCACAAGCCGTGCTCGTCTTGAAACTTCACGTCTGGCATCGGCTCCAGCGACAACAGTTGCGCGTGGGGGAGGGTGACAATAGCTTTTGTGTCGTCGATGGTGATGCTGAACCTTTTATTTAGATCGAAGCCAGCCTTGGCTTCGAACGTTCCAGTGATGTCGATTTTTTTGGTGCTGCCCAGCATCGTATTCGTCCAGGCATAGTGATGTTGGAATTTCTGCGAAAGCGTGGCCACCTCCAGGATGGGAGTTTGTTGTTGCAGCACCACGGTGTTGTTCACGGTGACTTCCGGTGTCACGTGAAAGGCGGCGGCAATGTCGTGGCCAATTTGTTTTGCGCCGGCGTAGCTTTTCTCGGCCAGTCGAGTGGGAATAACCACCACGATAACATAGGCGGTAATAGCCACCGTGATCAGCAACACGATGAGCAATATGATCTTTCGGTTGGAGAACATGCGTGGGGTTTGGGTGGAGGATTATTTTTTGGGTAACACAAATTTCATTCTCACTTTCACCCGGTCGCGCACGGCCTCGTTGGCACGTTTGGTAGGAAACCATTTGGGGCCTTGACGCACCAGGCGCATCACTTCCTCGTCGCATCCAAAGCCGATTCCTTTTACTACGGAGAAGTCCGAAAGCAGTCCGGTTGATTCGACCGTAAATTGAATGGTCACCCGTCCTTCCACTTTATTTTCAATGGCTTGCTGCGGGTAGAGCAGATTTTTTTCAAGGTATTGTTTATAGGCGCGGCGTCCCCCTTCGGGGCTCGCGAGTTCCAGGGCTTCGGCGCGTTCCTCGTCTTTGTCGAAGGCCGGTTGATAACCGGTCACCACCACCTCGCTGAGTTGGGATGCGTCCACATCCAATTGTACGTCTACTTTGGCTTTTTTAGTGTCGACCTCCTGGCTGGTGTAGCCAATGTAGGTGAATGAGAGTTTGTCGTTTTCCTGGAGCGTGATCTGGTAATCACCCGTGGCGTCGGTAACGGTACCGATGCTGGAGCCTTTGATCATTACGTTCACACCGGGCAATCCCTCACCGTCTTCGCCGGTCACGCGCCCGGTCACTACTTTTGGTTTGGTCACTACTTTTGATTCCGTCACAGCCACGCCAGCCATACGGCCCTGCAAGGCTTTGGATAGAGCGATCGTTGAGTCGGCTTGTTGGTTTTTATTGGACGAAACGTATCCATCCAATGTAGAGGGGGCGGCCCGCTCACCTTGCGCTCTCTTTCTTTTGACATCGGATTGCACCAGGGCATCGTCGGCTTGTTCCTTGAGAATGAATTGATCTGCTTTTTCCTCGGGCACTGTGGCAGGCGCACTTTGTGTTGCCGATTCGGTTTTTGCCACTTGTGCCTGCTCCTCAGTTTCAGTGGCCCTGTACTCTGCTCCACTGGCGTCACCGGATGCGGGGGCTTCCAAAACTATCGGTGAGGGTTTCTGGTTTTCGTCGGATAGCGAAAAGGTTAAATTTTCCTGAGATGGCGGAGCTTGCGCCTGTGAAGGTTTCTCCTCGGCCGGCGTAGGAGCCGGTTCTTTTTTTGGAGGAGCCGGTGTTATTTTTTTATCTAGGTCCAGGTCCTGGATCATCGACAAATCTTCCCTTTTGTTCCGTGAGGAGAGTTGAAAAATGATCACGGAGGCCACGGCCACAACGGCAAGCCCCGCGGCAATGCGCGCGCTCCATACCCAAAGCGAAACGACTTTCTTTTCTTCTTTTCTGACGATGCGTTGTTGGAGTGCACGCTGCAGATCAAGCAGATCGGCCTCGAATTCCGGAGGCTCGATTTCACTGGCGCCTTCCAGGGCATCGGCCAAAAAAGGATCGCTCAGCGCCTTTTTTTCGAGCGCGTGCATTTCTGCGGGGCTGAGTTCGCCTTTCAGGTATTTGTCGATATCGTTTTTCAGGTCAGCCATGTTGCTCCATGCAGAGCTTCAGGTTGCGTTTTCCGTTTTGAATATAACTCTTCACTTTGTTTGCATCGTAACCGGTCAGGTCGCCGATGTCTTTATAACACTTTTGCTGAAGATAAAACAACTCCACACACCGTTTCTGTTCAGCGGCCAGCGTGCCGATGCACTTTTCCAGTTGCGAAAGGTTGGCCTCCAGGTCCGGTTCCTCTTCCAGATGCAAAGCGGGGCTGTCTTCCATAAGAAAAGGCGAAATTTCTTCGAAATTCTTGCCTTTTCGGGCCCTGAGCTGCATCAGGCAGTGGTTTCGGGCCGTCACATAGAGCCAGCTCTTAAAATGAGCAACGTCGTGTTCCTTTAAACTGTTTACCAGCTTTTCGAATATCTGCATCACCGCATCGCGGCTTTCCTCCCTGTCTTTCAGGTACTTCAGACACACTCCGTAGGTGAGCGACATGTAGCGGTTATACAATTCCCCCAAAATATCCAGCGCGCCCGACACCTTATAGTGTTGGATCAGCTCGGCGTCGGTCGACGCCTTATATTCTTTGGGAGAAAGCATTTTTGAAAAATAGTAAAAAAATAATTGGATGCTTTATGGAATCGGAAGACCGGCATCATCTCAGTAGCAAACAAAATCATTTTGCTATGAAAAAGTCAATCTGGATGCTCGTCGCGCTGTTCGTGGTCTCGGCCGGCTTTATGGCCCCACCCCAAACCCGCACCATTACTGGTAAGGTCACGGCCGCCACCGGGGGAAGTCCCATCATGGGCGCCACGGTTATATTGAAAGGCTCGGCCAGCGGAACCACGACTAATGTGGAAGGAAAGTATAGTATAGTGGTGCCGGTAAACGGCGGAACGTTGGTGGTTTCGTTTTTGGGCTACAAAGCTAAGGAGGTGAAGATTGGTTCGGAAAATATTCTAGACATTAAACTCGATGAGGATATTACCAAGTTACAGGAGCTCGTCGTGAAGGAAGACGAAAAGGCATTGCCGTCAGTTCATGTAGAGCAGGTGTTGCAAGGCCGGGCGGCGGGAGTACAGATCAGGGGCACGCGTTCGATGCATCGCAATAAGAGTGAAGTAGCGCCCTCGATGGGCTATGTAGCTGCAGACTATGAAGAGCAACAATCCCAATGGAACACCGAAGAATACGACGCCATAAACGAAAATATTTTTCACGACGCGTTAAAGAATCCACTGTCCACTTTTTCGATCGATGTGGATGCCGCTTCCTACAACAACGTGCGTCGCTTCATCAACAATGGCCAGCGCCCTCCGAAAGACGCTGTGCGCATCGAGGAGATGATCAATTATTTCGACTACGACTATGATCAGCCAAAAGGCGACGACCCCTTTGCCGTGATCACCGAAATATCGACCGCACCCTGGAATGCCAAACACAAACTGGTGCACGTCGGATTGCAGGGAAAGAAAATCCCGACCGACAATCTGCCGCCCTCCAACCTCGTGTTCCTCATCGATGTGTCGGGCTCCATGGACGAACCCAACAAGCTTCCGTTGCTGAAAACATCATTCAAAATGTTGGTGGAACAATTACGCGAACAAGATCACGTGGCCATCGTGGTATATGCTGGCGCAGCGGGATTGGTATTGGAACCCACCTCGGGCGCAGATAAGAAAACGATCATCGCAGCCCTCGACAATCTCCAGGCTGGCGGCTCGACGGCTGGCGGTGCCGGCATCCAATTGGCCTATGCCACGGCCAAAAAACATTTCAAGGCCGGCGGCAACAACCGCGTGATCCTGGCTACCGACGGCGACTTCAACATCGGCGAATCCAGCAATGCGTCCATGGAACGTTTGATCGAAGAGAAAAGAAAAGACGGCGTGTTCCTCACCGTGCTGGGCTTTGGCATGGGCAACTACAAAGATTCCAAAATGGAGATCCTGTCCGACAAAGGCAATGGCAACTATGCTTACATCGACAACATCACCGAAGCGCGCAAGGTGCTGGTGAATGAATTTGGCGGCACGTTGTTTGCCATCGCTAAAGATGTGAAGCTTCAACTCGAGTTCAACCCTGCAAAAGTGAAAGCCTACCGTCTTATCGGCTATGAGAACCGCATGCTGAAAAGCGAAGACTTCAACAACGATAAAAAAGATGCCGGCGAATTGGGCTCAGGCCATACGGTCACTGCTCTTTATGAGATCATCCCCGTGGGCGTGGAGAGCGAGTTCTACAAAATAGACGATCTGAAATACCAAACTGCGCAGGTAAACAAGTCGGCCAACACTTCCAAAGAATTGCTGACCATCAAACTTCGCTATAAAAAACCTGACGAAGACGTGAGCAAGCTCATCGTACACCCCCTGGTGGACGACAACACGCCACTGGCAAAGACCACTGACAATTTCCGCTGGTCGGCTTCGGTGGCTTCCTTCGGCATGCTGCTGCGCGAATCGGAATATGTCAATCATTTCACATACGACCAAGTGGTACAAATGGCACAGGGTGCCAGGGGCGAGGATAAGGAAGGGTACCGTATCGAGTTTATCAACATGGTGAAAGCCTTCGGATCAACGGCAAGCTCTGGCCGGCATTAGAAGGCGCCATGTTGATTAAATAACTTACCGTTGCCCTAGCCTATCGTTGCCTGTAACACCCGGGCCTGTCTCAAAAGCGCGAGTTTTTTGGACAGGCTTTTTTTATGACGCTTGTTTTAATTGCCGTCAACGCGGACCTTTGCAGGCATTACTACACCCAATGGTCAACATCAGCGCGGTCATCATCACGTTCAACGAAGAAAAAAGGATCGGCCGTTGCATCGACTCCGTGCGCAAAGTGGCCGACGAAGTGGTGGTCGTCGATTCATTCTCCCAAGACCGCACACGTGAAATATGCCTGGCGAAAGGCGTCACGTTCGTCGAACATCCCTTCACGGGGTTTACGGCACAAAAGAAATTCTCCGTCACGCAAGCTGCCCACCATTATATTTTGGCGCTGGATGCGGATGAATACCTGTCGCCGGAACTGGAACAGTCCATCCTCCAGATAAAATCAAACTGGACAGCCGATGCCTACGACTTCAACCGGCTGAATAGTTATGCCGGCAAATGGATAAAGTCCAGCGGTTGGTATCCCGACCGCAAGATCCGGTTGTGGGACAGGCGCAAGGGCAATTGGGCCGGTGGCAAAGTCCACGAAACGGTGACGATGCAGTCCGGTGCAAAAAAGGCGACGCTAAAAGGAGACCTGTTGCACGAGGCGTATCAAAATGCTTCACAGTTGATCCGCAAAATGCAACTGCAGTATGCCGACCTCTATGCCGAAGAACACGCCTTTCGCAAAACCGTCACGCCCTTCAAGATCTTCTATAAAACCGTGGCAGCATTCTTCAAAAGCTATGTCTTGAACGGCGGTATTTTTGATGGATACGAAGGCCTGCTCATCTCGGGTTCAAATGCCAACGGCGTATTCTATAAATATGCCAAGCTGCTCGAGCGCAACCGCTCACTTAAATTGTCACTCATCATCACCACCAACGAAACCGCGGCACTTCAGAAAATTTTTCAAAGCCTCAAAACCCAAACCGTTTTGCCCGACGAAGTGGTCACTCAGAAATTGACCGGAGAACAGCGCGACGTCGTGAAGGCGTATCAGGAAAGTTTGGCGATCTCGTTTGTGCAATCTGATGATGATAACATGCTGAGCGGGGCCACGGAAGAATACGTTTTATGGATCGAAGGGCCGGCAGATCTTTCCGAAGAAACCATCGCCCTGCACAAACAATACGCCCGGAAAGACAAAGCCCTCGTCGACGGCCGTTCAAAAAAAGGAACGATGATCTCTTTTTGGCGGGACGAAGCAGGCGCCGGAGCTCCGGACACAGCAAAGCCTTGGATCGAACATTTGAAACAGCGTTCTGTTTCCTTTTATGAATTGAAAAAAGGTGTGTGGGGCTACGGCGTCAACCGTACTTCTGCACCGGATATAAACTGAGCAAGCGAGAGCGATGAATTTACTCTACATAACGTTTGGCCCCCGACTCGAGATCCACCACCAGGCAGCGTTCTCTATGCTGAGCTTCCTCACGCAAAAAGAGCACGTCCATTCCATAACCCTCATCACCGACGCGCCCGAATTCTACGGCCATGTCCGCGATCACATCGAATTGATTGCCATCACGCCCGACACTTTGAAGGAATGGCGGGGTCCGCATGATTTTTTCTGGCGCATCAAGATCAAAGCCCTCGAACACCTCGCCCTGAAGTTGGGTGAGAAGCCCATGGTTTATCTTGACACCGATACGTTTTTATTTGGCGACGGTGCCGCCCTGGCCAAGCGCCTGAGCACGGAATCTTTCATGCACGAGAATGAAGGTGCGCTGGCAACGCTCAAAACAAAAACAGAACGACGCATGGCCGCCCAAATCGTGGGCAAGGCATTTGGTGGTGTGACGATCCGCGGCGATCATGCCATGTGGAATGCCGGCGTGGTGGCGGTGCCCGGCACAAATAATTTGAAGGCAATTCAACTGGCGCTTGCCATTTGCGATGATATGTGCGCCGCCGATGTGGAGCGCCGGCTGGTAGAACAATTTGCCCTTGCGGTGGCGCTCGCCGAAAGTTATCCCTTGCATGCCGGTGCCGATTTCATCGGACACTATTGGGGAAACAAGGCGGGATGGAACGAAGTGATCACAAAATTTTTTGTAGAAAGTTATCTACGAAAATCAACCCTCGACAAAGAGCTCGAGGCCCTTCGCACATTCGACTTTTTCAGTGAGCCGCTGCGCACACGACGGAGCAGTGCACATGCCCGCTGGGTTAGGATGCTGGATGGTCTGTACCCACCCAAAGGGGTCGTTTACGTCACGCAACCGGAAGGGGATGTAAACCGGAAAAAAGGGAGATAAACGGAGGGTTTCGGCCACTGGATTGCAGAATCGTATTTTTTAGGACTATCTTTTTACTATTTTTAGGCCCACATGGAACTAGAAGAGGCCCCGAAACAGCATTACTCAGAGGAGGAGAAACAAAACATCTTCAACAATGAGTTTATGCCCCATATACATTCAATGTACAACTTTGGTTACCGGCTCACGCTGGACCAGGACGATTCGAAAGACCTGGTGCAGGACACGTACCTGAAGGCCTATCGATTCATTGAATCTTTTCAGAAAGGAACTAACGCGAAGGCATGGCTGTTTCGAATTTTAAAAAACAGCTTCATTAATGACTACCGGAAGAAGAGTAAGGAGCCTTCGAAGGTAGACTACCAGGAGGTTGAGACGTATTATAACTCCGAAGAGGTTGACCGGCAAATAACGCCCGATCTGCGTGTGGAGGCGCTGAAAGATATGATCGGCGATGAGATATCAAATGCCCTCAACGCGCTCGACGTAGATTTCAGAACTGTGATCATATTATGTGATCTCGAAGGTTTTAAATATGATGAGATGGCCAAGATACTGGACATCCCCATTGGAACCGTTCGAAGCCGGTTACACCGGGCAAGAAACTTACTGAAAGAAAAATTAAGCGAGTACGCGAAACAAATGGGTTATAAAACTACCTGAACCATGAGTAATTCCGATCAGAGTCATATGAAGCAAGACTGTTCGAACAAACGAGAGTGTCTGGAGATGTTACAACTCATCCTGGATGGCGAAGCCACCCACGAACAGAAAGAAGAATTTCTCAAGCATCACCTCGACGAATGCTTGCCCTGCTATAAAAACTATCACCTTGAAATGAAGATCAAGGAGTTGCTCAAATCAAAATGCTGTGGCGGCCAGGCGCCTTCCGACCTGGTGGAGCAAATCAAAAGTAAAATCGGCGCAGCATAATTCCGGATGGCAGGCAAAGCACTCATTTTTTCAGCGCCCTCCGGTTCCGGAAAAACGACAATCGTCAAACATCTTCTTGAAAGCAACCCCACCCTCGGGTTCTCCATCTCCGCGTCCACACGCGACAAACGGGGACGGACCGAATCGCACGGAAAAGATTATTATTTTCTCACGCCCGAAGAATTCAAACACAAGATCGACGCCGATGAATTTATCGAGTGGGAAGAAGTCTACGCCGGCAATTTCTATGGCACCCTCAAGTCCGAGATCGACCGCATCTGGGCCGCGGGCAAAGACGTGATCTTCGACGTGGACGTGAAAGGCGGATTGAATCTCAAAAAATATTTCGGCGACAAAGCGCTCGCCATCTTTGTTAAAGTGCCATCCATCGAAGTGCTCAAGGCCCGCTTGAACGATCGCGGCACCGAAAGCGAAGAAAGCCTCTCACGCCGGCTCTTCAAAGCCAACTTCGAAATGTCGTTTCAGGATCAGTTCGATGTCGTGCTCGTCAACGAGCATCTGAATACATCCCTGGCCGAAGCCCAGCGACTGTACGACAACTTCCGCTAGTTTGCACATCCTGCAAAAGGCACTAATTTTACAGACATCCTTCCCATACAAAATTTTCCCTTAACCGGAAGGTCGAAACGCTATGAGCGCCACCCAGAAGATTGGACTTTTCTTCGGCTCCTTCAACCCTATCCATATGGGTCACCTCATCATTGCTAACCTGATGGCAGAAACCAGCGACCTCAAAAAAGTATGGTTCGTGGTGTCACCCCAAAATCCGCTTAAACCCGCCAAGGGATTGCTCCACGAGTTCGACCGCTATGACATGGTGCGGGCTGCCATTTTCGACAACTATAAATTGGAAGCTTCCGACGTGGAGTTTCACTTGCCAAAACCCAGCTATACCATCCATACGCTGGTACACCTGAAAGAGAAGCATCCAGACAAAGAATTTCGTATCATCCTGGGCGAGGACAACCTGGAGAGCTTCACGCGATGGAAGAATTATCAACAAATCCTGGATTATTACGGTTTATACGTTTATCCGCGACCCCACACGCAACTTTCAGAACTCCGGACGCATCCTAACGTTACCATGATAGATGCCCCGACCCTCGACATTTCGGCAACTTTTATCCGGAACTGCATCAGAAAAAAACAATCTGTGCGTTACCTTGTTCCCGACGCGGTGGAGGAGATGATCAGGGTAAAGGGATTTTATCAAGACTAATCAAATCACGAAACCGGCGCTATGCGTGTTCCAACGTTACCCTATAGGTTCTCCATCCAGAGAACTCTTTTGTTTTTCTCTTTATTTCTATTCTGTATCGCCGACGCCTTTGGTCTCGGGGGCATCCGCGGCCAGGTAAAAGACGACAAAGGCGAGCCTCTGCCGTATGCGACTATTTTTGTAAAGCAAACCGGAAGCGGCACCACCACCAACGTGAAAGGCCTCTACGAGATCACGCTCTCGCCGGGAAAATATGACGTGAGCTTTCAATACCTCAGCCACGAGTCGGTGGTGAAACAAGTTGAGATCGGCGACGACTTCATCGAGGTGAACGTGACCCTGAAAGATCAGGCCACTCTGCTGGAATCCGTCACCGTGAAGGGTGGCGATGAAGACCCAGCCTACACCATCATGCGCAAAGCCATCGCAAAAGCAAAGTATCACACACAGGAGATCGACACGTACTCGGCCCGCGTGTACATCAAAGGCACAGGCGTGCTCAAAGACTATCCCTGGCTGGCCAAACGCGCACTGGCCAAGGAAGGCATTAAGAAGGGCGATGCTTATGTGACCGAGTCGGTAAGCGATATAAAATATACCCGCCCAAAGAAATTCGAAGAAAAAGTCATCTCCATCCGCAGCGACGGCAACAGCAACAACACTTCCCCAAACCAATACATTTTTGGAAGCTTCTACGAACCGGAAATAGCCGAAACGATCAGCCCGTTATCACCAAAAGCCTTTTCATATTATCGCTTCGAGTACATGGGCACGTTCAAGGACCGCGACTATGAAGTGAGCATGATCAAGGTCATCCCCCGCTCCAAGGGCGACAACGTGATCGACGGCACACTGAACATCGTGGAAAACTGGTGGAGCATCCACAGCATGGACATCCACACCGTGAAGCTGGGCATCGACATAAACATCAAAGCGGTTTACGCACCCATCGAAGATAAGGCATGGCTCCCCGTGTCGCACCGCTTCATGGTTTCAGGGAAGATTTTTGGCTTTGAATTTGAATACAACTACCTCGCTACCGTAAGCAACTACAAGATCAAAATGAACCCCGAATTGTATGTGGAGACTGACAAAATGGAGGTGGTCGACGAGAAGGTAGACAAAGAAGAAGCAAAGAAGGTACAGCAAAAAGCCCTGGCCGCGCAGAAAAGCAAAGCCGCTGCAAACCAAGCCGCCAACCAGAAGCTGAGCAAGAGTGCCAAAAAAGCCCAGGCCGCCGAGGAACAATCCAAGCAACTGCAAGAGCGACTCGCCTCCGGCAAAGAGATCACCCGCAAGGAGTTGAACGGCATGCTCAAAGACTACGAAAAAGCCGAAGCCAAACAAGAGAAACAACCCGAAGTCCTGTCCGATGTCACGTTCAAGGTAGATAGCATGGCCTATAAAAAAGACTCCACCTATTGGTCGGAAGTCAGACCGGTGCCCCTGACCGAACAGGAAGTGAAAGGCTATCACAAGATGGACAGCATGGCGGTGGTGGAACGCAAGAAAGCCGAGGGCGACACGCTGAAAGAGTCAAAACACAAAGGCTTCCAACCGTGGGATCTTTTGATCGGCGATAGTTATAAAGTCTCCAAACATTCGAATGTAAAAATTCACTTCCCGATGCCGGGATTCAACACGGTGGAAGGATGGAACCTGGTCTACAAAGTTTCCTATGGCACGGTGCTGCAGGACACCAACAAAACGCGCCTTACCATTACTCCAGCCTTCCGCTATGCCTTTTCACGCAAAGTGGCCTCCGGCAACCTCACGTTTGCCCTGCGAAATAAAAAATACAAGTTCGACGTACAGGGTGGCCGTTACATCCAACAATACAATCGCGACGAACCCATTCTTCCCATCGTCAACGATTTTACCACGCTGCTCCTGGAAAAAAATCTCATGAAGATCTATGAGCGCGAATACGTCGATGTGAATTATACCCGCCACCTCAATGAATATTTCACCGTCAATACAACCTGGTCGTGGATGAACCGGCGCGAACTTTTCAACAACACGAATTATAAATGGGTCGATCGCGAGAAAATCGAAGGCTACACCGCCAACCA
Organism: Chryseolinea soli; assembly: GCF_003589925.1. NCBI lineage: Bacteria > Pseudomonadati > Bacteroidota > Cytophagia > Cytophagales > Fulvivirgaceae > Chryseolinea > Chryseolinea soli. Next base: position 2,497,024 of record NZ_CP032382.1, read on the forward strand.
GCCCGTGAATGATGAATTGACCGATACGTCTTTCCCGGAACACCAGGCCTTCATTGGTTCTGTGGGGCTTGTGGCCCGCCCCTGGATAAAATACAACATCCGGAACGGACACAAATCGGAGATCCCCAACTCGTCGCCTTCCTTTATGTTGGACTACCGGCGCGCTTTCGATAACGTGTTGGGCAGCGACGTGAGCTATGATCAGATCGAATTGGGATTCAAACACCGGTTTAAAGTCGGAGTGCGCGGCACAACCGACATTGCCTTGCGCGCCGGCTCGTTCCTGAACACCGACAAGATGTATTTCATGGACTACAAACATTTCCTCGGCAACCAAACACCGTTCATCACCAACGACCCCGTGGGCAGCTTCCGGTTGCTCGACTACTACCGCTACAGCACGGCCGACAAATATTTTGCGGGCAATCTGCATTATCAGTTCCGGAAATTTCTCGTGACCAACATTCCGCTGGTGCGCCTGGCCGGCATTCGCGAAAATGTGTTTGTCAACTACCTGGCCACCCCCACGTCCAAGAACTACACCGAAGTGGGCTATTCCATCGATGGCATTTTGCGCATTTTCCGTTTGGAAGCGGCGGCAGCATTTCAGGATGGGAAATACCTGGATTATGGAATCCGGATTGGCATCACCTCCAATTTCATGGTTTCATTCTCGGATCAATAACGGGATTCGTCGAAAAATAGGGTGAAAGGCATGTGCGTGATGGTTTCGGTCGAACATTATATGGGGGGTATTGCGTTTGATCAGTATCTTGGGTCTCCAAATTTTTCCGGGATAACGTGCAGCGCAGATGAAAATGAACCTCTCCAACTTTCTATCGATCGGTTCTTTGATTATTCTTTTTGGATACATCACCTATAACGAAGTGTCCACACGAACCACCGAACACGCCATCTCCGACGAGGGCGTGTACGAAGTTCCGTTCGATGAATCCGATCAGCGTTTGCCCGCCGTGTCGTTCGATGTGCCAGCGGAAATGACCTTTGCCGGCGAGCCCGTGCCCCTCAGCATTCCCGACGTGCACGAGCGTCTCGACAAAGAATTGCAGATCAATTGCTACCTGCACAGCAACACCATATTCCTCATCAAGCGCGCCAACCGCTGGCTTCCACAAATGCAGGCGATCCTGGAGAAACATGGCATCCCCCAGGATTTCAAATACCTTCCCCTCATCGAAAGTAATTTATTGAACGTGGTGTCGCCCCGCGATGCCGTAGGCTATTGGCAGATCCTGAAAACTTCCGGCAAGGAATTGAACCTCGAGATCACCGACGAGGTGGACGAACGCTACGATCCCCTGAAGGCCACCGAGGCAGCGTGTAAATATTTGAAGAAAGCCTACCAGAAATTTGGAAGCTGGACCATCGTGGCCGCATCCTACAACCGCGGCATGGGCGGCATAGAACGGGCTTTGGAAGATCAACAGGAAAAGTCGTACTACGATCTGTATCTCAACGATGAGACTTCCCGCTATGTGTTTCGCATTCTGGCCATCAAAGAAATTGCCGAACACCCGCTGCGCTATGGCTTCAAGATCGACCCCGCCCACCTGTACCAGGAAGAACCGTTGAAATACATCGAGGTGACCGAGTCCATAAAAGACCTTGTCTCCTTTGCCAAAGCGCAGGGCACCAACTATAAATTGTTGAAGCGCCACAATCCCTGGCTCCGCGAAGATCGCCTCACGGTGAAACGCGGCGAGCATTACCGGATAGCCCTCCCGGCATAACGGATCGCGCCGGCAACTTCCTGTTCGCAGCTTTCGGACACACTGCTTTTTACACGTGCGGTTTGTGATTTGCATGAGTGAAACCATGCTTTTCTTTACCTTCGCTGTCGTAAAAAAAGAAATTGCTATGCGCCCGTACATCCTCGCCGAGAACAACTGGAAAACGATTAACGAAACAGGTTTCGAAGTAGCCGTGCTGCCCTGGGGGGCATGCGAGGCGCACAACTATCATCTGCCTTATGGTACGGATATTATCGAAGCAGATCAGGTGTCGGCCGAAGCCGCGCGCATCGCGTGGGAAAGTGGATCGCGCGTGATCGTGCTCCCCACCATTCCCTTTGGCGTAAACACAGGCCAGTTCGATGTCAAGCTCGACATCAACATGAACCCCAGCACGCAGTTCGCCGTGTTGCGCGACATCATCACAGTACTGAATAGGCAGGGAATTTTCAAGCTGATCATCCTCAACAGTCACGGCGGCAACGACTTCAAAACCATGATCCGCGAATTGGGGCTGGTCTTTCCCGACATGTTCCTTTGCTCCTGCAATTGGTATCAGGCATTGGATCAAAAAGAATTCTTCGAGAACAAAGACGACCACGCCGGCGAAATGGAAACCAGCGTGATCATGCACCTCCGCCCCGAACTGGTAGCACCCCTTTCCACAGCCGGCGATGGAGCAGCAAAAAAATTCCGGATCTCGGCGATGCGCGAAGGCTGGGCATGGGCCGAACGCAAATGGCTGCAGGTGACCAAAGACACCGGCGTGGGCGATCCCCGCAAGGCCACACCGGAAAAAGGAGCAGCCTATTTCAAAGCCGTCACAGAGAAAGTAGCCGGATTTTTTATCGAGGTGGCTAAAGCAGATCGCACCGATCTGTATGCCTAGTGGACGCTGAAATGAAAACAAGGAACAGGAAGCATTCGACTTCTTTGCGTACCCGCGCCCTCTGTATTTCTTTGCGTTGACTTTGCGCCTCTGCGCCTTCGCGGTTCAATGCCTTTAATACTTCCTTGTTGAGTCTTTCGAAGTAAAACAAATTTTGGCGGCCCCCTTCGGAGGCCTCAGGGTCGGGCTATCCGTTCCAAGTCCGTCCACGCCCAGGCCCACGCACTTCGGGCTTTCCACTTCTATCCCTGGCCGGTGTATGGAATGCCTTTGCTTCGAAAAAAAACACGCAACAAATACGGCGACTTAAAAACTACAGGAAATGCACGGGGCCGGATTGGCCACGTGCGATAAGAATGTTAACAAAGAAAAATTAAAGAACCGCTTCCGACGACTCACCCTTCGAGATCCAGAAATTGCCAAAGCCCTCACCAATCTGGATGGTCAGGATCTGCAACGCCAACATCTCCAGGATGGCCAGGAAATTAAAGATCACACCGATGCGTGTTGGATATTGTTCCAACAGCTCTGTAAACGACATGCGCTGACGGCGCGTAAGTTCATCCACGATATGTTTCTTTTGCCCCTCAACGGTATAAGGATATTGGATCACCTGGTGAACAGGTTTATTCTTTTCCGCATCAAAACGCTTCAACACTTTTTCGAAGATGGTCATCAGCTTGAACACCGTAACGTCCTGCAACTCGGCCTCCACGTTGGTGCTCTCGGCCAGCGTTTTCAATTCCTTCATCAGGTTGCCGCGGCGTTCTTTCATCAGTTCGGTCTCTTCCATTTTGTGGAAGCTTTCGATCACCGATTTGTATTTCTTATACTCCAACAGGTGCTTCACCAGTTCTTCGCGCGGGTCGATCTCGTTGCCGGCTTCGTCCAGTTGCGGGCGGGGCAGCAACATTTTCGATTTGATGCGCATCAGCGTAGCGGCCACCAAAATAAACTCACTGGCAACCTCGATGTTGAGGGCCTCCATTTGGCGGATATAGTCCAGGAAATCGTTTGTGATCTTGGCGATGGGAATATCGTAGATATCCAACTCGTCGCGCTCGATAAAGAACAACAAAAGGTCGAAAGGACCTTCAAAAAGGGGAAGTTTTACTTCAAAGTTTTCCTGCGTTGTCATAAGAATGGCCACAAATTTATTTAAATCCGACAATAAAAATGGATAGGGTAGAAATAACTAACTTTGTGGCCTGTTTGGCGTTGAAAAGCTCGATAGAACACTTAGCTTGTACCACTGTTAGGGTCCTTTGAACAAATACTATGCTGATAACCCCCGGAAAATTATTGGCCGGTATAAATAGCCCGGACGACATCAAAAAACTTGATCAGGCGCAGTTGGTGCAACTTTGCGAAGATCTCCGCCACTTCATCATTGACAACGTTTCCGTGTATGGCGGCCATTTTGGGGCCAGCCTGGGCGTGGTCGAGCTCACGGTGGCCCTCCACTACGTGCTCAACACCCCCTACGACCAACTGGTCTGGGATGTGGGCCACCAGGCCTACGGACACAAGATCCTGACCGGCCGCCGCGACCAATTCCACACCAACCGCCTCTACAAAGGCCTTTCCGGCTTCCCCAAAAGAAAAGAAAGCGAATACGATACCTTTGGCGTAGGCCACTCGTCCACATCCATTTCCGCAGCCCTGGGGATGGCCGCCGCATCGCAATACCTCAAAATTGAAGATAAACAGCACGTAGCCGTCATCGGCGACGGCGCCATGACGGGCGGCATGGCCTTCGAAGGCCTCAATCACGCCGGCGTTTCCGACACCAACGTCCTGATTATCCTCAACGATAACTGCATGGCGATCGACCCCAACGTGGGCGCCCTGAAAGATTATCTCACCGACATCACCACCAGCCGCACCTACAACAAACTGAAGGACGAAGTCTGGAACCTGCTGGGCAAACTTTCCATGTTTGGCAAAAGCGCCCAGGAGATCGTTTCAAAGGTGGAGAACGGCATCAAGGGCACGCTGCTCAGCCAAAGCAACCTCTTCGAATCGCTCAACCTGAGATATTTTGGTCCCGTAGATGGTCACGACGTCAATCACCTCGTAGCCGTACTCAACGACCTGAAAAACATCAAGGGTCCGAAAATTCTGCATTGCATCACCACAAAAGGAAAGGGCTACGCGCCCGCAGAAAAAGGCAACGCCACCACCTGGCACGCACCCGGCACATTCGATAAGATCACGGGAGAGATCCACAAAAAAATATACAGCGTCCCCCAAGCACCCAAATACCAGGACGTTTTTGGCCACACCATCGTAGAGCTTGCCAAGGCCAACGACAAGATCATGGGCATCACGCCCGCCATGCCTTCCGGCTCGTCCCTCAACATCATGATGAAGGAAATGCCCGAGCGCGCCTTCGACGTAGGCATTGCTGAGCAACACGCCGTCACTTTTTCGGCTGGTCTGGCCACGCAAGGTCTCATTCCGTTCTGTAACATCTACAGCACGTTCATGCAGCGCGCCTACGACCAGGTGATCCACGACGTCTGCATTCAGAACCTTCCGGTGAATTTCTTCCTCGACCGCGCTGGATTTTCAGGAGCCGACGGCCCTACGCACCACGGTGCTTATGACCTGGCCTACTTCCGGTGCTTGCCCAACATGATCGTGGCTGCGCCGATGAACGAAGCGGAGCTGCGAAACCTCATGTTCACGGCACAGCTACCGCGCACCGAGCAAGCCTTTTCCATCCGCTATCCCCGTGGCCAGGGCGTCATGCCCAATTGGCGTACACCCATGGAGGAGATCAAGATCGGCACCGGGCGTAAGATCCGTGCCGGCGAAGAACTGGCCATCCTCACCATCGGCCACATCGGCAACTATGCCGTCGAGGTGTGCGAGCGCCTGGCAGCCCAACACATCGAGGTGGCGCACTACGACATGCGCTTTGTGAAACCGCTCGACGAGGCCATGCTCCACGAAATATTTTCGACCTACAAAAAAGTGCTCACCGTGGAAGACGGCTGCGTGCAGGGTGGTTTTGGAAGCGCCGTGCTGGAATTCATGGCCGACCACCACTATCACGCAGACGTGAAACGCCTCGGCATTCCCGATGGCATCGTGGAACACGGCGAACAATACGAACTTCACCGCGAGAGCGGCTTCGATCCCGATGGCATCGAAAAAGCCGTGATCGGCATGTTGGAACACGCATAGCAACACGACGTTTGATGGGCAGAATTTTTTTCCAGGAACGTGGACAAGGACGACCAGTGATACTCCTGCATGGTTTCCCGATGCACCAAGAGGTGTGGAACGATTTTGCCCCGCGCTTGGCCGACTCCTGCCGCGTCATCACACCCGATCTCCCCGGTTTTGGCAAGACCCCCATATTGCCACAGGCATTTTCCATCGCCGACGTGGCCCTGGAAGTCCTGAATTTTTGCGCGGAAAAAGAAATTCACAACAGCGTGGTCATTGGCCATTCGCTGGGCGGCTACGTGGCCCTGGCGATGGTCGAAAAAAATCCCGTGCGTTTTGCAGGCCTCGGACTTTTTCACTCCACAGCCTATGCCGATTCGGCAGAGAAAAAATATTCCCGGACGAAGGTCGTGGAATTTGTGGATCAGCACGGCGCGGAACCTTTCACGTCCAATTTTATTCCGCCGCTTTTTGCCCGCCCCGATCATCCCGCCATTCCCCAGGTGCGCAAGCTGTCGGTCCAGGCGACAGCCGATGCGGTGAAAGGCTACACCATTGCCATGCGTGACCGCCCTGAACAACTCAAAACGTTAAAAAATTTCAAAAACCCTACTTTATTTATTGCCGGCGAAAAGGATGGCGGGATCCCGGTGCAGACCGTTCTGGAGCAGTCGAAGCTCTGTCAACAACCTGAAAATCACCTGCTTCAGGATGTGGCCCACATGGGCATGTTCGAGAAACCTGAACAGACAGCCGCTATTATCAGGGACTTTTTGGGCAAAATATCACATTTCAAAGATTGAAAACGGCATTTTGGCGACATTAACTACAACCCTTTGCTAGGTTTAAAGAAAAGAGGAAATTATATTTGCTATTAAGAATACTAATAACCAATCCGATTCTATGGAAGGAAATTTTGACGCATGGAACGCAATGGCCAAAAACATTGCTTATGTCGCGTGGGCAATCTCAATCTTGATCGTAATCTACCACGTGATTCGTCTGGCGACCATGAATGACGCCAAGGTGAAGTACGATTTCATCAACAAAAGCGAGATCAGAACGCTCTGGATAGCTGCTATTATCCTCATCATCGGATGCTGCTTCTACGCTAACGCCAACATCGGCGAACTGTCACCGTTGTGGATCTTCGTACGCGGATTTACCACGTTTGCTATGGGTATGATCGTGGCGTTGATCATTCAAAACATGCTCAAATTCTATTACCCCTTCTTCATCGAAAAACGGTTGAAAGCACTGCGCTACAAGCCGCGCGTTTCTCCGAAAACAGGCAAGGCCATGAAGCTCCTGGGCGAAGAAGAAGAAGATGCTTACCTCGATGAAGGTATGCAAGCCGAAGAAAACGTTTTCTCCGTCGACTACGACGTGTGGAAAGACGAAGAAACCGGCTACGTAAAGATCGAGCGCTATTCTGGTCACCTGCATGCGCTGCAGTGCCCTGAGTGCAACTACCAAACTTTCAAAGTAGTGCGCGAAGAGATCCTGAAGGCCCCTTCCGTAGGCGAAGAAGGCCAGCTGTTGAAACATTTCCAGTGCGGCTACTGTGGCTACAAAGCCAAGAAGACCGTGACACTGAGAATCTCCCAGAAATTCGAAGAGTCTTCGGCTGCTACAGCATAAGACTACACTTTAATCAAAATATGAAAGGCTGCCTTCTAAGAGGGCAGCCTTTTTCGTTTCACGCCTGCAGCAAGGAGCAGCGCGTTTATTCAATTCTGCATTCGACATTCGTGTTATTTCAATCCACCTTCGTGGGATGCTGGAATGGCTCCTGACTTTTTCAGCGCGACGACAACCGCTGGTTACTTACTATCAAGCCGTTCAATACGCGTGGCAAAATATCTTGTTTCACCTCGCCAGGGGAAGATCGCATAACGCTTAATGAAGTAGAGATTCACGCGCTCGCCGCTGAGGGCAACGGTCTCCAATTCCTTGATGAGGTCTGTGTCGCTTTTCTCGACCGAGAAATCGAACGATTCTGCAATGGGACTGGCGTTCTTCAAAGCCCCAAAAGCTTGAAGGTCGATCTTGCCTTCATACGTTTTAAAGGCCACGCCCTTTGTACTGATCCGCAATATTCTTCCGGCCATCACGCCGTCTTCATACACGCCCCAGTAGTAAAAACTGAAAAGCGAAATGAGGGTGATGACAACCAGCGCAATAACAATGCGGAAAACTTTTTTTGATGTGCGCTTAATTTTTTCGCCGAGGGTTAAACGTTCCATAGGTCTTTTTTTTAGAGGTCACTAAAGTTACTAAAGGGCCTGCTGATAAAAAAAGCCACTAGCTCTCCTCGTCGAAATAAATCTTGTAATAGTGCTTGTTCATCGCCTCGTCGTAACCCTTTTCGATGAGCTCGCGGCTGCCATGAATGTAGATGTGAAAATTCTTGTCGAGTTTGAGCACACTCTTGAAGACGCGGGCCTGGCGCTTCACCGCCTGCGCGGAGATCTCGAAATTGTCGGCGATCTGTGCGTCCGACATAAATGTTTTCTCATATTTCCGGAAAGACTCGATCACCGAAGCATCCGCCAGCACCTCCACTTCGAACTCGCTTTGGTTGAACTGCTCCTTCGATTTGAAGAACTCCATAGACCGGTTCAACAGGTCGATCTTGTCGGCCTTCGAAACGCTGAACTCTTCGTCCAACTGATCCCCTACATACTGGCGCGTGAGGTTCATGAAGTTGTGTGTATGATGAAAGGCATCCGACACGGGTTTCACATTGAGAAAATCACTTTTCCAAAACTGAGCGTCCGACTTGTTGGCATTGTCCACGATCAGGATCGAATACCCCTCTTCAACGCCCCGGTTCAAAATAAGACACCCCTTGTCGAGCTTGCGGATGTTCACACCTTCGTCGGCGTGAACGTTGAAGTCACCGGGATTTGCTTTTAACTTCAAATACGTCTCCTTGTTTTCTGACTTGAAGATGCCGATGGCATCCATCGCCTGGTTTTCGATCACCACCCCCGACAAACGGGCCACATATAAGTCACCCGACTTGATGTTGGGATGCTGTGTCGCTTCGTATAAATGCTTCGCGATGTTGACCGAGTTTTCGTGAAACGATTCGGCCTCTTCAAAAATGTTTCGTGCAAATTGAAACAAGGGGTTCAGGGAGAAATCCTCGTTCGAAAACGTGAACGCATAATATTCCGGCGTCGTAAAGTTGGATAGGAAATAGGTGAGGAGCAGTTCTTGCAAGGCATCGTCCTCCACATCCAGGGGTTCTTCGGATAGCCTCAGCAACTCTTGCGCACCACGGTTGCCCACCACATGCACCGACACCTGGAGAATACTACTTTGACTGCGTTCGATCATAAGCGCGGTAGGAAATGATCCGTCTTATCCCGGGGGATCGTTGACGAAAATTAGTTGATGAATTCAAATTTGGTATAGGGCACCAGCGCTTTTGGAATGCGAATGCCTTCCGGCGTCTGATTGTTCTCCAGCAGCGCCGCCACAATGCGAGGCAACGCCAGCGCACTGCCGTTCAAGGTGTGGAGCAGTTGCGTTTTGCCTTCTTTGTTTTTGTAGCGAAGCTTCAGCCGGTTGGCCTGGTACGTTTCAAAGTTGCTGACGGAACTTACTTCCAGCCAACGCTGTTGTCCTGCTGAGTACACTTCCATGTCATACGTCAACGCGGAGGTAAACCCCATGTCGCCGCCGCAAAGTAACAGCTTGCGGTAGGGGAGTTCCAGCTTCTCCAACAGGCCCTGCACGTGGGCACACATTTCGTCCAGGATGCCGTAAGAATCTTCCGCCTTCGCGATCTGCACGATCTCCACTTTATCGAATTGGTGAAGACGATTCAGTCCGCGCACGTGTGCTCCCCAGCTGCCGGCCTCGCGACGGAAGCACGGCGTGTAGCCCACGTTCTTCACTGGCAATTCTTCTTCTGCTACGATGACGTCGCGATAGAGGTTGGTGATGGGTACCTCGGCCGTAGGGATGAGGTAGAGACCGTCTTCGGTGATGAAATACATCTGGCCTTCCTTATCGGGCAATTGGCCGGTGCCATAGCCGGAAGCTTCATTCACGACGATGGGAAGCTGCACTTCCTTGTAGTTTTGTTTCTCCGCTTCGTCGAGGAAGAAATTGATGAGGGCCCGTTGCAGCTTGGCGCCCTTTCCCTTGTAGACCGGGAAGCCTGCGCCACTGATCTTGTTGCCGAGATCAAAGTCGATGATGTCGTATTTCTTGATGAGATCCCAATGTGGCAAAGCCTGTGCACCAAGCGTAGGAGGGGTACCGTGTTGGTGCACGGTGATGTTATCTTCAGCGCTTTTGCCGGCGGGTACCTTTTCGTGGGGGACGTTGGGGATCTTGTAGAGAATTTCAGTTTGCTTTTTCTCATACACATCCAGGTCGGCTTCCAGATTTTTGATCTTTTCTTTATCGGCAGCGACAGAAGCGCGCAAGGCCGTGGCCTCAGTGGCTTGGCCGCCTTTCATCAGCTCGCCGATCTTTTTGGAATCCAGGTTTGATTTTGCTTTCAGGTCATCCAACACCCTTTGCGTATCGCGACGCAACAGGTCATTGTCCAGGATCGCTTGTATGAGGACATCGGCGTCCTTCAGATTTCGTTTCCGGAGGCCTTCCAATATTTTCGCTGTGTGTTCGCGGATGACAACTGCCTGTAGCATGAGAATTTTTAGTTTTTTTTAAGGATTCAAAATTAGTTTTTTTGCACAGCGGACGGCTTTTTGGGGCGAATAAAATATTTTCACAATTTGATAATAGTCAAATTTCGCCTATACTTGCATCATCATACGGCTTCATCTCAAGCCCTCTGAACAAAAAATCCGAACTTTATTTACCCAAAACTTAGTTCTCTAGTTAGTTGTTTCCATGATCCTAACTTCAGCTTGGCTGATCACAACACAACCAATTCAACAAAAACACTTTTTTTCAACAACCTCATTTTTAAATTAACATGTACACTATTGACGACCTGAATGTCAGGCTTCTTTCAGAATTGAAAGAAATTGCGGAGGAGATGGGCGTGAAGAACGCAAAGAAGCTTTCCAAACAAGACCTCATCTACAAAATCCTCGATCAGCAAGCCGTCGCGGGCGAAGCAGCTCCCGCCAGAAAACCTCCCGTAGCACCTGCCGCTTCCTCCTCACCCGCCACCGCCTCTGCTTCCGCAGAACCCGAACGCAAAATGCGTCCCCGCCGCCGCGAAAATGTAGCCCCTACTCCCGCGCCGCCGGTCCCCAAAACAGAATCCGATTTTTCCAGTGACGAGATCCTGGATTCGATCGACATAAATTTTGATAGCACACCCCAAACCTTCGCCGAACCCGAGCCCGAAAACCTCGACAACGAACCGGAGATCAACACACAGGAAGACCTCATCCGCGCCGGCCGTGCCGATGTACGCGAAGAGCGTCCCATCCAATATCGTGTCGCCATCCGCGAATTCGACGGCGCCATCAACAACGAAGGCGTATTGGAGATCATGCAGGACGGCTATGGCTTCCTCCGCTCTTCCGACTATAACTACCTGGCCAGCCCCGACGACATTTATGTGTCGCCGTCGCAGATCAAATTGTTTGGTCTCAAGACCGGCGATACCGTAAAAGGATCGATCCGCCCCCCCAAAGAAGGCGAGAAATATTTCGCCCTCCTGAAAGTGGAATCCGTCAACGGAAAAACCACCGAAGAGATCCGCGACCGCGTAGCCTTCGAATACCTCACACCCCTGTTCCCTAACGAAAAACTGAAACTGAGCACGGCGCCCGACAACCTGTCGACCCGTATCCTCGACCTGTTTTCTCCTATTGGTAAAGGACAGCGCGGTATGATCGTGGCACAACCCAAAACGGGTAAGACCGTGTTGCTGAAAAACATCGCTAACGCCATCGCCGAAAATCACCCTGAAGTATACCTCATCGTGCTGCTCATCGACGAGCGCCCGGAAGAAGTAACGGATATGGCTCGCAGCGTAAAAGCCGAAGTAGTCGCCTCCACCTTCGACGAACAAGCCGAGCGCCACGTGAAAGTGGCCAGCATCGTGTTGGAGAAAGCAAAACGCATGGTTGAATGCGGTCACGACGTGGTGATCCTCCTCGACTCGCTCACGCGTCTGGCGCGTGCCTACAACACCGTGGTGCCTTCTTCCGGAAAGATCCTTTCCGGTGGTGTGGACGCCAACGCGCTCCACAAACCCAAGCGCTTCTTTGGTGCAGCCCGCAAGATCGAGAACGGTGGCTCGCTCACCATCATCGCCACAGCCCTTATCGACACCGGTTCGAAAATGGACGAAGTGATCTTCGAAGAATTCAAGGGAACCGGTAACATGGAACTCCAGCTCGACCGCAAGCTTTCCAACAGAAGAGTATACCCCGCCATCGACGTACCGGCATCCGGCACCCGTCGCGAGGACCTGTTGTTGAGAGAAGAAGAACTGCAGCGCGTGTGGATACTCCGCAAGTTCATGGCCGACATGAACTCGGTAGAAGCCATGGAATTCCTCCAAAACAAAATGAAGGGAACCCGCAACAACGACGAATTCCTCATCTCCATGAATGGATAAAACATAGCAAACCTTTAACTAAAAAAGAGGCTGCCCAAAAACGCAGTCTCTTTTTTTATTCCGGAAAACCGGGAGAGACAGATTTCGGGAAAGAGGGGGAAAGCCCCGGAAAGGGTCATTTCAATACCAAATCAATCAATTCACGCTGCACATTCCAATCTCTGGCAAGTTTTAGCATGGCTGTAGCTTCCATCTCGGTAACATAGCCCTTCAGGTTGTTCGCCTGCCACACCATGTTGATCAGTTCGATTCTTTTTTCCTTTGGATAGTCGGCAATGATGTCGTTCAGATAGAGGCGGGCCCGTTCGAAGGAAGTAAGGTGATCCTGGCCCACAAAATCCAGGGCCCATTTGTATTCCACATGGGCGTCCAGTTCGTCGGCCGTTTTGTCAAGGTCCAGCTTTTCCTGCTCGTCCAGTCCGTGATAGTGGAAAATGACCGATTTCAGGAGCATGTATACCTTTTTTTCTTCCGTTGATCTCACAATGATGGTGTTAGAGGATGAAACAACATCGAAAAATACAAAAGTTCTTCGTGGCACCGCGCCGCAATCAGGGCGTTAGTAAAAATAGATCGGAAGCAATTTTATCGGCCAGCAGTTTGCCGTTTTTGGTGAGGCGGAGCACCCGGCCTTCCAGGAGGGCATGCCCGTTTTCCACCAGCGCGCCAATATACCCCTCGTGGGCCGCCAGCAGGTCATACCCCCACAGGCTCAGAATGCGCGCCAGATCGGTCCCCCACGACGTGCGCAGGGTGGTGAGTAAATAGTCATTGATCTGGTCTTCGCGCGTGAGAACCTCTATCGTAGCGGGAATGCGCCGTTCCTGAAGTGCTTTCAGATAGAACGCATTATTGCTCACGTTAAATTGCCGGCTCACCCCATTGTAGGAGTGGGCGCTGGGCCCCACGCCCAGATATTTTTCCGACCGCCAATAGCTGCTGTTGTGTTTGGACTGAAATCCAGGCAGTGAGAAATTCGACACCTCATACTGCTCGAACCCCGCGCGCTCCAGCCGGTCGACCAGAACCAGCAACTGATGTCCTGCCGTGTCGTCGTTCACGGGCATGAGCTTTCCCTTGGCGGCCCACCGCCCGAACGTGGTTTTTTCCTCGATCGTGAGCGAATACGACGAAATATGTTGGGGTTTGAGACGCAAGGCTTCTTCGATGTTCCGTTCCCACACGACCTCGTCCTGGTCGGGAATGGCGTAAATCAGGTCCAGGCTGATGTTCTGGAACCCAACTTCGTAGGCGTCGGAGATACATCGCTTGGCCAAGGTGGCGTCGTGGGCGCGGTGGAGGAATTTTAAGACCGTATCGTCGAAGGATTGAATGCCGACACTGAGCCGGTTAATGCCTGCCTGGCGCAGAGCTTTTAGTTTTTCTCGGGAAAGGTCATCCGGATTGGCCTCCAGGGTCACCTCGGCAAGGGAATTGACCGAAAAGGTTTTATGAACCGTATCCAGGATCTGGTCCAACTCCCGTGGTGTGAGCACCGACGGCGTTCCTCCCCCAAAATAGAGCGTGTTCACCGCCTCCACACCGAGATAATCGCGTTGTAAAACCAATTCCTCCGAAAGCGCTTGTACAATAGCCGCCCGGTTTTCAAGATTGGTCGAAAAGTGAAAATCGCAATAGTGACACGCCTGCTTGCAAAAAGGAATATGAATGTAAATACCCGCCATAAAGCGATACAAACTTACTTGCATTTCGGATATAAGGCGATATTCTGATACTTTTGAAAGTTATATGAAGGCAACCTCGCATTTTTTGATCGCCGCGCTCCTGACCCTCCTGAGCGCCACCGCGCTGCTCGGCCAGGAGTATACGGTGTTGAAAGATTTGAAAGCCGAATGGCAGGTGAACCAGGAAGATCGCTTCGAGCCGTTCCAAAAGAAAACCGGCGACGTGAGCACGGTCTATTTCTGGATCGAAGCCGCAAAATATCCGGGTGTTGCACTCCACGTGAGCAGCACGGAACCCGTTTCCCTTTTTGTGAATGGCCAGTTGGCTGCCCAACACAGCACCGGTCTCTATCTGAAAATAGACAGTCTCCGCAAAGTATTTCACGCCCCCGTGCTACAGATCGGTGTGCACCAAACACGCGTCAAAGAAGGCGGTCTTCAGACCACGCTGGAGACGGTTTCCAATGCTGCCTCGACCGCCATCGTGCCGCTGCAGTTCGCCTCTTTTCGTGATTTTGCTATCGTGGGCATGATGATTTTGCTCACCATGTTGGTGGTAATCATCAAGCTGAACCCCAAACTCACCTCAGATTATTTCTCCATTACGAAAATATTTTCCATGCGTGAAGGCGAGGAAAGCCAGGTCTATTCGCGCATCACCAGCAGCACCAACGTTTTGTTTTACGCCTACAGCAGCTTGATGCTGGGCTATTATCTGATCATTATTTTTCATTTTCTGCCCACGCACTATTCGGCCGCACTGGCCTTCCAGGCTACCACCTTTTGGGAGGCGATGCGCGAGTGGACAAGGTTGAGTTTTATCGTGCTGGCACTGTTTTTCCTGAAGATTGTGTTGGTCTATGGCCTCTCTTTTGTGTTCGGCATGCGCGAAGTGAGTGGCATCCATTTCTTCAATTGGGTGCGGTTGTTGCTGGGCGTTTTCGGTGTTCTAACGATCATTCTCTTCCTCTACTTCATCACCCACGGACAGCGTGAAGGCTTCTACGTATTTCTGCTGAGCATGATGTCGTGGTTGCTCGCGGGATGGACCATCCTCATTCTTTTAAAGTTGCAGCGGGCGATGGGTCACTCAATGTTTCATTTATTTTCGTACATTTGTGCGACGGAATTAATACCCTTTCTCATAACAATTAAGGTTCTTTATAATTAGCCCGATTCGTTTACGTGATGAGTGAAATTGCTACTGAAAGGATGCGCAAAGTGAAGAGCATCCTCGTAACCCAAGAAGCTCCAGCAGATGCTAATTCTCCCTATTTAAAACTTGCTGAAAAGTTTAACCTGAAAATTGACTTCAGGCCGTTCATACAGGTCGAACCCGTACCCGTCAAAGAATTCCGTAAACAGAAGATCGACATCCTCAACCACACGGCCATCATCTTTACGAGCCGGAATGCCGTGGATCACTTCTTCCACATCTGTCAGGAATTGAAAGTGGAAATGCCCCCGGAGATGAAATACTTCTGTATCTCCGAACAAACGTCGAACTACCTTCAGAAATACATCGTCATTCGCAAGCGCAAGATCTTCACCGGCCTCAAAACCGCGCAAGACCTGTTGGAAATTCTGAAGAAGCACAAGAACGAGAAGTATCTCTTCCCGTGTTCCGATATCCGCAAGAATGACATCCCCGACTTCCTCAAAGACGGCGGATACCACTATACCGAGGCCATCATCTACCATACCGTTGCGGCCGACCTGTCCGACCTGAAGGAAGTGTTCTACGACATCCTGGCCTTCTTCAGCCCCTCGGGTATCAACTCCCTTTTTGTGAATTTTCCCGAATTTAAACAGAACAACACCCGCATAGCCGTCTTCGGCCCCACAACGGCCAAAGCCGTACGCGACGCGGGTTTGATCCTGGATATCGAGGCCCCGCTGCCCAACGCCCCGTCCATGACCGGAGCCTTGGAACTCTATATTAAGAAGGCTAATGGCATCAAGTAACTACTTCATTCATTGAATTTTACTAAGTGAGATATTTTATTACACTTTAATTACATTTGTTGACAGTGTCGTAAAAAAGCGTTTACTTTAGCTTCTACTTTTTAAACTTAATGCTGAAAAGGACTTTTTATACCCTCTCGCTGCTGCTTTTTACCGCAGGTGCTTTTGCTCAGCAAGACCCCCTCTTCACGCAATACATGTTCAATAACTTGTACATGACACCAGCGTACGCAGGGGTTGATGGTGTTACCCGTTTCTCGGCAATTCACAGAAGCCAATGGTTGGGCTACCAGTCGAGCTTTGGCGACGGCGGTGCTCCGACTACGCAAATGGTTACGTTCAACACACCCATCCACAAGCTCAACAGCGGCGCCGGTGCGTACATCATGAACGACAAACTCGGTCCTCAGAATAACCTCGAAGCGCAAGTGATGTATGCCTATCACCTCGGCATCAAAGACACCAAACTAAGCTTCGGTATCAAAGCGGGGATCTACTCGCAAACGGTCAACGGCAAATACTACCGCTACGTACAGGAAGGCGACCCGCTCATTGTCGAAGGAAAAGAATCACAAGTAAGACCCGACCTCGGTTTGGGCGTCTTCTATAGAGCCGAAAAATACTACCTCGGCTTAGGCTTCAACCACCTCCTGCGCTCCAAGTTCAACTTCGGCCAGGACAGCGTCCGGGGCGCTTTGGAAAATCACATCAACTTCACTGGCGGATACTTCTACGAGGTCAGCTTCGACCTGAAAGTACAGTTCTCTGCCGCCGTTAGAACCGATTTGAACAAGACTCAAGTCGATTTGGCGGGAATTGCCTACATCAAAGATACGATGTGGGGAGGCGTGGCGTTTAGACAATCGGAAGCGGCCAGTTTACTACTGGGTTATGCTCTGCTGAAAGACAAGTCACTGAAGTTGGGAACGGGCATCGACTTTATCGTAAAGGATCGGGCTGCAAAAGAGACTTTTTCACTGGAATTTATGATAAGCTATGATCTACCGGTAGTTGGCACCAGCGGCAAAAAAGTCGTTCGGACCCCCCGGTATAGGCACTAGCCGACATTTGATTTTGGTATTTTTAAGAATTTGTGGAATTTGTAAATAGTTTCTCCAAAAAGTAAGGCGAATAAAGGGTAACTTTCGAGCCTCAAAATTTAGCATAGCAAACTGAGCAGAAGTATATGAATAAATCGGTTGTTTCTAAAGTAGTTTTAGTATTCGCAGGGGCTGTTGCCAGTGCTTGTGGATTACTTGGCCTTGGCGGCAAAAAAGGCGGCGACCAAGGTGAACTCGTTGGTGTTCCCGGGCGAGAAGGCTGGGTGATGACCATCCCCTATGGTATGGTGCCCATTCCTGCCGGAACATTCCACATGGGGCAAGCGGATGAAGACCCTGCTTCTACGCAGATCAACTTCAACAAGCAAGTAACGATCGGTTCGTTCTTCATGGACGATACAGAAATCACGAACAATGAGTATCGCCAGTTCACAAACTTTTTCCTGGTCGATAACGGAAGCATCGAAGGCTTCGAAACCGTAGACGCAGAAACGTTCCGTCAGAAATACTATCCGGATACCGCTTCCTGGGTTCGCGACTTCGCACACCACATGGGCGATCCTATCCAGGACTACTACTACTGGCACCCCGGCTACGACGACTATCCGGTCGTGGGCGTGAACTGGGACGCTGCCGTGTTCTTCGGTCAATGGAGAACTGCTTACCTGAACGACTACCGCAAGAGCGTGGGCGACTTCCCGATGCCCGCCTTCCGTCTCCCTTCCGAAGCAGAATGGGAATATGCAGCCCGCGGTGGCCGCGATATGGCAAAATATCCTTGGGGTAACCCGTATATCCGTAACTCGAAAGGTTGTATGCTGGCCAACTTCAAACCCGGCCGCGGTAACTTCTACGACGACGGCTTCGCCTACTCCTCACCCGTACAGTCCTACTTCCCCAATGACTATGGTCTGTACGACATGTCGGGCAACGTATCCGAATGGTGCCTCGACGACTTTAACCCCGCATCCGTACCCACGGTATGGGACTTGAACCCGCAATACATCGACCCTCGTACCAACCCGGAAAGTGCCAAGTACAACCCCCGTGTTCCGCCCAAGAAAGTGGTTCGTGGCGGATCGTGGAAAGACGTGGCCTACTACCTGGAAACCGGTACGCGGACATATGAATTCAAAGATTCCACCCGTGCGTATATAGGCTTCCGTTGCGCCATGACGCACTTGGGCCGTTCATCAGGTCAGGAATTTTAGTACTCAGATCGACCCTAATCCATTTTCTATATTTTATAATATCAAAAGGCAAAACTTAAACCATTACTACAATGAGCAAGAAAAAAGGCGGATTTGTTGAACTACTCTACAAAACTATAATGCCAAAAGTCTATGGTATTGGTGCGGCAGTCGTAATTATTGGGGCGTTATTCAAGATCCTCCACTACGAAGGTGCTGACCAAATGCTGTTCATAGGCTTGACCACTGAAGCAGTTATCTTCTTTCTGAGCGCTTTTGAGCCGCCTCATCAAGAGCCCGATTGGTCGAAAGTATACCCCGAACTGGGCGAAGACTACGAAGCTCCTGCAACCCCCACCAGAATCTCTAACAAGCCTGCAGGCGCATCGCTGACACAACAATTGGATGTTTCCCTGGAGAAAGCCAAGATTGGCCCCGAACTGTTGGATAGCTTAGGCAAAGGTCTGACCAACCTGGCCGACTCTGCCAAGAAAATGTCGAACCTCTCCGATGCAGCCGTAGCCACTAACGACTACGCTACCAACGTGAAGAAGGCTTCTACGCAGCTTTTGGAAATGAACAAGTCCTACGACACTGCCATCAAGGCCGTATCGAGCATGTCTGAAGCTTCCAAAGATGCTGGCGAATACCACTCTCAAGTACAAAAAGTGACTAAAAACCTTGCTGCTCTCAATTCAGTGTATGAAATGGAGTTGAAGGATGCCGATAGCCACGTTAAAAACATGAACAAGTTCTACGAAAGCCTCACCGGCGCTATGACTGGACTCTCCAAAGTTGGTGATAACACGGCGAAGTTCACTTCCGAACTTGGTAAGCTCACAGACAACCTGACTTCTTTGAACAAGGTTTATGGCAGCATGCTCACCGCGATGAAAGGCGGCGGACAGAACGCATAATGAAATTGGGTTTTTAACGTTTATAACTTAAAAGGAACTATACAATGGCAGGTGGAAAAGAAACCCCGCGTCAGAAGATGATAGGCATGATGTACCTCGTGCTTACAGCGCTCCTCGCGCTGCAAGTAAGTAACGCGGTACTGGAGAAATTCGCCATCATCAACGTTACCCTTACCGGCCTGATCACCGACGGGAACAAGAAAAGCGACGAGATTTTGAAAGGAATCATTGCGGATGCAGGCGAAAGCCAGTCAGCCAATGTGATCAAGGCAAAAACGAATGCAGAGCAAGTGAGAAAAATCACGAAGGATGCATTGAACTATATTGATGAATTGAAGAAGCGTATGATGGCTACTTCAGGCACCGATAAAATTGATGAGAAATTGATCAACGACCACAGCTCGAAAGTAGCGGCGATGATGATCGATGTAAAATCAAAAGAACAAGAAGGTAAGAAATACGAAAAGCTTTTGAATGACTATGTCGCTCAACTGAAGGATCTTTCTGGACTTGACTTCGCCAAATTGGCAAAGCCGCCGAAAGATATTCCCATCTTTGCGACCAACGAAGATCACGTTCGTAAAGATTACCTGACATTTACCTTCGAAAACACGCCTGTGATCGCAGCGCTTGCCTCTGTAACCCAGACGCAAACCGAGATCCTCGAATATGAGGCAACAGCCCTCGATAAATTGGCCAAAGATGCTGGTGCAAACCGGATCAGCTTCGACCAGTTCATCCCGATGGTAAGAGCTAAATCCTCTACTGTCGCTGCCGGTGCGAAATATGAAGCGGAAATGTTCCTCACAGGATCTTCTACTTCGATCTCCTCGGAGTTCTACAAGGATGGTGCAAAGCTTCCGATCATCGCCGATGCAGGTGGAGTTCAGATGGGTAAAATTGAATTTACAGCTTCGGGTGGTGGTTATGATGCCACAGGTATCGCCAAAAAATCCTTCAAGGCTGAGATCAAAGTAAAAGGCCAGACCTTCACACAAAACATCGAGTATTACGTAGCACAGCCCGTGATCCGTGTGACAACGGGTAACGCTCCCACGCTCTACATGAATTGCGGAAATACGGTGAACATTGAAGTGCCTGCCTTGGGTACAAATTATAATCCTTCTTTCTCTGCAGCGAGTGCGGAGATCAGAAAGGGTGATAAGCCCGGCCGCGTTACAATCATCCCCAGTGCTCGCAAGATCACTGTAGGTGTTACGAATGGTGGCACGAAAATCGGCGATCAGCAATTTGATGTGAAAAACGTTCCGGATCCCCGCTATGTAGCCTACATCGGAAGCACAGCTGTGGATTTGAGAAATGGTATTAAGCCCAACCAACTCGCTAACCTGCGTTTTGTTGCTGAGCCTGAGAACAACTTCAAAGAAGAAGTTCCCAAGGACGCACGCTACAAAATCAAACGCGCAGAAGTGATCTTGGGTCGTGGAACGGCAGGTGTGCAACGTCTTAATGCAACCAACGAAAATCCGGATCTCCGCTCCTGGTCAAGCCAGGCAAGACCCGGTGACCGCGTGGTTATCGACATCAAGGAAGTTGCCCGCAGAACGTTCACCGATGGCGAAGAAAAGGTTCCCGTTAAAGGTTCAAGTGGTATTATAATCATACCGATAAACTAATGAAAAAGAGCATTTTTATAACACTGTTTTCAGTTGGACTGACCGGCGCATTTGCGCAGGAGGTGCAGGATTTGGAAGTTCAGTACAATCCGAATTCGCTCAATCCAATTCCCGTGTATGAGCAGCACTACAAAGTGCGTGTGTGGAGGAATATCGATCTCCGGGAAAAGCAAAACAAAGGCTTCTTCGCCAAAAACGGAGAGATCAGCAAACTCATTGTTGATGCCGTAAAGTCTGGAGAACTAACAGACATTTATAACAGTGACTCTTTGACTACCAAATTATCGAAGGAAGACTTCCTGGGACGGTTGGTACAAGAGCAAGCCCAGACCTTCCCGGCCTGGAACCCCACTACCGACTTCTACACGGATGATATCGTGAGCTTCAACGGCAAGAACTATCGCGCCGTGCAAGACAGCAAGGGCATCACGCCCAGCGAAGACGCCACCGACTATTGGGCAGCCACCAACCAAGGTAGCGGTCTCGAATACGCCGTAGGCGACATGAGCTCCATCCACATGATGGAAGACATGATCTTCGACAGAAGAAGATCCAGATTGTACTACGACATTCAGGCTTTTGAGATCATCGTTCCCGGTGCGAAGACCACCACAGGTATCGATAACTCGCTCGGATGGTTCAAATACAAGGACCTGGAGAAATTATTCAGAAACAACATTCCGAAGGCTGTTTGGTTCAATCGCCAGAACACCGCGCAAAACAAGAACTTTGCCGATGCATTCTTACTGAGATTGTTCCAAGGCTCGATCTACAAAGTGCAGAACCCCGACGATGAAACCATCGACGATACTTACCGTGGCAATGGACGTCCCTACAGAGAAGGCGTTTGGGCTCGCGAGTGGACGGAGATGATGCTCATGGAGAAGGAACACAACCTTTGGGAATTCTAAGAATTTGCTTTTTGATATTGAGAAGGGAGGTCACTTGACCTCCTTTTCTTTTATACCCAAAATGATCTCCGCCTTTTTGCGCCCTACCAGTTTCTCGATCTCCTCAAACGGCGCTTCCTTGATCTTCTTCACGGACTTGAAATGCTGTAATAATTTCACGGAGGTTTTCTGACCGATACCCTCAAGACCCTCCATCTCGGTTTTCAACTGCACCTTGCTTCTCTTTTGCCGGTGGAAAGTGATGGCAAAGCGGTGGGCCTCGTCACGGATCTGCTGCATCAATAACAGCCCTGGCGATTTTTTACTGATGTGCAGCGGCAACGGGTCCTCTGGATAGTAGATCTCTTCTAATCGCTTGGCGATGCCGATGATCGGGATCTGACCATAGAGATTCAATTCCTTTAATGCCTCGCAGGCACTGCTCAATTGTCCTTTGCCCCCGTCGACCATGATCAGGTCGGGGAGCTTGCCGGCCTCCTCCTGGATCCTTTTGTAACGCCGGCCAACGATCTCTTTCATGGATGCAAAGTCGTCGGGCCCTTCCACGGTCT
This sequence comes from Chryseolinea soli, assembly GCF_003589925.1. Lineage (NCBI taxonomy): Bacteria > Pseudomonadati > Bacteroidota > Cytophagia > Cytophagales > Fulvivirgaceae > Chryseolinea > Chryseolinea soli. The sequence continues at coordinate 2,519,323 of NZ_CP032382.1, forward strand.
TGATGTTGAAATGGCGGTAGCCTTTTTTATCAGCCTTCCCATCAACAAAGCGCACCATGGACGCCACCGGTGTGGTGCCTTGCAGGTTGGAGTTGTCGAAGCATTCGATGATGTTGGGCAAGTGTTGGATCTGCAGATCCTTTTGAAGGATCAGCAATACTTCTTTTTGCTTTGATTTCTTTCCCTCGCGGAAGATCTCGCGTTCACGTTTTAACTCAAGGGCGTTTTTGATCGACAACGCGAGGAGTTTCTTCTTGTCGCCGATCTGAGGGATCACGTTTTCGACTTTGTCTTCCAGCAGCGTGATCGCCACATTGCTTAAGATCAGTTTGTTCTGACTGTGGGTTTGCTCTCGTAGTTCGAAAACCGTAAAGCTCAGAATTTCGTCGTCGGGCTCGTCGAGTTTCTTCTTCACCTCCATGGTCTTGGAGAAGATAATCGCCCCTTCACGGATCATTAGGTAGTTCACATAGGCATAAGATTCCGTGCTGGTGATGGTGCACACATCGATATCCGTAAGGTCTTTATTGACGACAAGCGATTTGGATTGGAATCTTTCCAGCGTTTCCAGCTTCTCCTTATAAAAATGCGCCCGCTCGAATTCCATATTGCCGGCCGCTGTTTTCATTTGGGAGGTAAAGTGATTGTAGACGATGCTGAGATTGCCTTTCAGGATGTTGCGGGCCTGCTCGATTTCTTCCAGGTATGATTTTTCGTCCTGGTAGCCTTCGCAAGGACCCTTGCAATTGCCAAGGTGGTATTCGAGACATACTTTGAATTTTTTTTGCTCCACGTTCGCTTCGCTGAGCAGGAGATTGCAAGTCCGGATGGAGTATAGCTTGCGGGTTAACTCCAATACATTCTTCATGGCTACTACGCTGGAGAAAGGGCCAAAGTACTCGCCTTGTTTAGGCAGGTATTTGCGCGTGTAGATAATACGAGGGAATCGTTCCTTGAGAATGACCAAATAGGGAAACGTCTTGTCGTCCTTCAGCAGGATGTTGTACTTGGGCTGATTCTGTTTGATGAAATTGTTCTCCAGCAACAACGCGTCGAACTCGGAATTGGACACCGTAAAGTCGATGCGTTCGATCTCCGAGACCAGCTTGAGCGTTTTGCGATTCACGCCCGTGCTCTTGCTGAAATAACTGCTTACCCTTTTCTTGATGCTCTTTGCCTTGCCGACGTAGATGAGCACATCTTCGTCGTTATAGAAGCGATAGACACCAGGAGATTCCGGCAGTCGCTGAACAACTTCTTTGAGCCGGTCGTACATAGACTTTATTCGTTATTGGGGTTCCAATCTTCCTGAGGCGTTCCGGCATCGTCGGGCGGTAGCTCATACGAGCTACAGTCGAAGGTGATGTCCATTTTGGCGGCCGGCCTTCTGAACTGTCCTTTTTTATATTCCAGCGATGCATCGGCATACACTTTCAACATGAATTTTTCCCAGATGGGGCGTGCTGTTTTTGAGCCCTGCCCCAGATCCCATTGTTTGTAGTGAATACTGCGCTCATCGCCCCCCACCCAGGCACCCGAAACCAGGTCGCGCGTGATGCCCATATACCAGCCGTCGGAGGCGTTGTTGGTGGTTCCTGTTTTGCCTCCAATTTCGTTTTCGGTCTTGAGGTTAAAGTTTAGTCCTCGCGAGGTTCCGCCTTCTTCCTGCACACCGCCCATCAACATGTAGATCATCTTGTAGGCCGTTTGCTCACTGATGGCTTGCCGCGTTTTGGGTACAAAGTTCTCGATCACGTTGCCGTTTTTATCTTCGATCTGTGTGATGTAGAAAGGTTGCGTGTGAATGCCCGAGTTCACGAAGGTGCTGTAGGCGCCCACGATCTCATACAACGACACGTCGCTCACCCCCAGGCACAACGACGGCACAGCATCCAGCGGGCTGGTGATGCCCACGCGTCGCGCAAAGTTCACGACATTCTCGGGGCCCACGCGCTGCAGCACCTGGGCCGTGATGGAGTTCTTCGATTTGGCCATGGCTTGCCGCATGGTGAGCCATTCGCCCGTTCCACGATCGCCCTCCGCATTGGGCGGGCTCCACGTGCCACCCGGGACTTTGAAGGTGGGAGATACGTCCTGCAATTTCAAACAAGGATTGTAACCCGCTTCCAGCGCTGTGCCATACACAAACGGTTTGAAAGAAGAACCCGGCTGCCGTGTTCCCTGCCGAACGTGATCGTACTTGAAATATTTGTGATTGATGCCGCCCACCCAAGCTTTGATGGCACCGGTCCGGGCGTCCATCGACATAAAGCCGGCGTGGAGGAAGCGCTTGTAATAGTTCAACGAGTCCATCGAGCTGAACAGCGTGTCGCGCTCTCCGTTCCAGGTGAAGATGGTCATGGGTTTCTTCAACTTCAGCATGATTTTCACCGAGTCGCTGCCTGCGCCATAGCGGGCCACCAGGTTCCGGTAGGTCTCCGTTTGTTTGATGCGCGAATCGAGAAAACCCTTGATCTCATTCCAATCCTCGTCGATCCAGGGGTTCTTGCCTTTCCAATGGGTGTCGAATGTCTTTTGCTGAGGCTTCATGCTTTCGGCCATGGCCTCTTCGGCATAGCGTTGCATGCGGCTGTCGATCGTGGTATGGATTTTTAATCCCGATTCCCATAGGTCATAGCCGTGCTCTTTGCACCACGCCATGAGATCGTTCAGGATCACGGTACGGAAATAGGTGGCCAGCCCTTCGTTTTGATTTTGCACAGCATACTCCAGGTGGATGGGAAGCTTCAACAACGAATCGTAAGTTTCGCGCGAGCGGATGTAGCCGTGGTTGTATAACTTAAACAATACCTCGTTCCTTTTGGACAGGGCATTCTTGGGATTGCGCTTGGGGTTATAGAATGAAGGGGCCTGCAACATACCCACCAGCACCGCCGCTTCCTGGACGTTCAGTTCGGAGGGTTGTTTGTTGAAGTAGGTTTCGGCGGCCACTTTGATGCCGTAGGCATTGCTGCTGAAATCGCTTGTGTTGAGATACATGGTGATGATCTCCTGTTTGGTGAAGTTCTTTTCGAGCTTCACGGAGATGATCCATTCTTTGGTCTTGCTGATGAGAATGCGCAGCGGTCCCACCATCAAAGGTCCATCCAATTCCTCCCCGCGGGTGCTGAAGAGGTTTTTGGCCAGCTGTTGGGTGATGGTGCTTCCACCGCCCTTGGAAGACGAGTTGAACGTGAGCACCCCGAAGATCACCCGCATATAGGCGCGGAAATCCAGGCCGGAATGGTCATAAAAACGATGGTCTTCCGAAAGCAACAGGGTGTTCACCAGATCCGGCGACAGCTGTTCGTAGCTCACCTGGCTGCGGTTAAACCGGAAATAACGACCCAACGAAACACCATCGGCAGAAATCAACTCAGACGACAAGTCGTTCTTGGGGTTTTCAATGGCTTTCAGGCTGGGCATGTCGCCAAACAGGCCGAACAGGTTGATGCTCACCGAGAGCACGTAGAGTGGAAAACCGAGGATGATACAGAGGAAAAGTATCCAGATGCCTTTTGTAGCTTTTTTAAACCAAGGACTTTGGGTAAGCAGGATTCTATTGACTTTCTGCAGGGTAGTTTCTTTCAAAGAATTGGAGGTATTCATCAAGACCTTTTGTTCGGTAAAATATATCGAAATTGTCTTTTGTAATGACAAAGCTATGGAATTTATGGTTCCTTAACTCGGTGAGTGTGGAAAGCTTTTCGTTGAACGTTTTCTTGTACTCCAAGGCCCAGCTGATGCGGGGCAATTCGTCTACCAACGTGAGGACGTATTCGTCGTTTAGGACCAGGTTGCTGGTCTTCAATTTCAGCTCTTTGAAATTCTCCTCGTCAAATCGCTCCAGCATACCGCTCACCAACGCGCTGAGGTTATCGGCCCTGCGGTGAACCAACACAAAATAGTGCGGCTCTTCGAACGAGCGGATGTATTGTATGCCCTTCACTTTCTCCTGGTCGGCCTGGAAGGTGTGCGAAGCATCCAGCAATTTCTTGGCGTAGGTCGTCAGCGGATCGTCGGGATGGGCTTTTATAAACTGATCGAGGGCGAATTGATATTGGTTGATGTCTTCTGTTTTTCCCAACAGGATCACCTTCATCAGTTCGATGTTGGAAGAAAATGAGGTTTCGCCCATTTCCGAAGCCTGGTTAAGGGCTTGCAGGGCCTGCCGGTATTCGCCATTCTGATAAAGGTCGTAGCCTGTTTTGTACAGTTCTTTTTGCTTCTCGGCCGTTTGACTCGATTCCTTCAGATAGTCGGGGTTGATGAGGATCTTGGCGAAATCCGAATTCGGATACTTTGTCTTTAACAAGGATGCATAGCTTTCGGATTTGGCGGCGTCGACGTCTTTAAAGATCAGATAGAGCTTGTATAATATTTCGGGCTCATATGCGGTGTCCGGGAAACGGCGAAGCAAGGTGTTGTATGACGTTACGGCATTGTCTTTTTCCAGCAATTTAAAATAGTAGATATCGCCGAGGTTAAAATAGGCATCCTCGATTTTTTTGAGAGCCTCCTTTTTCTGCTCGTCGGTGCGTGGAATCTGTTTGTCTACGCGCGTGTATTCGGCGGCAACGGGATCGCTGGCGGCTGGCTCGGGCACAGCTTGTTGATCTGTGGCGGCCGGTGTGGCACCATCGGAGGCGCTGCGGGCTGCCGTGGCGGTGGACGTTCGCAGCGACCGTCGCCAGTTGTCTTCCAGTGCGATGTTACCCCAGATGCGTTTGAATTCGGTTTGGCCCAGCGACATGGCCGATGGATTGCCAAAATACCAATCGGTGGCGTCGTCGCCCTCTTGTTGTTGCCCGTTGTCATCGCCCGAGGAAAAAACATTGTTCGTGTTGGAGACGATCTCTATGCGGTTGCGCTTTTTCTTTTTCTTGCTCTCGTTGCTATCGGCCAGACGCTTCTTAGCCTGGAAGGCGGAGTCGATGCGCGCGCGCAGGGTAGACGAGTCCAGCGCTGACATAGCCAAAAGGCTGTCCTGCCATTTGATGGTATTGAGGTTCTTCACGAACTCATCCAGGATGCTTTGACGTGCCTTTATTCGATCGTAGCCCTCATAGTCTTTGGGCAGAGCATTGATGGCGCTATCGTAGTAGGCTTGTGAGAGTTCATATTTGCGCAGCGTGTCGTAGTAAATTTCTCCCAACCTCAGGTAAGCTTCGCCGTCGATTCTTTTGTTGTTGCCCTCGCGGATCGAGCGGTTAAAGTCCTCCAGGGCCTGCGTTAGATTTTTTTGTTTCAATTCAAAAACACCCATCTCGTAAAAGATCTTGTCTTTGAATTCCTTGTTCTTGCTATCCTTCAAAAGTTTCCGGAACGATTTGCGCGCCGCATTCACACTCTTGCTGCGCGATATTTCCGTTACCTGTGCCATATAGAGGCGTGCATAGAAGTCTACCTCGTATTCGGGATTGGTAGACAGGCAGCGCTTATAGTAATTGTACGCTTCTGATTCGAAGCCGAGTTTTTGATAGGTCTGTCCGACGATAAAAAAGATCCGGCCGGGACGATCTTTCTTTCTGAGCAGGGGCGTCACCTCCGTGAGATTTCTCACCATATAGTCAAGGTCGCCCTGTTCCTGGTAGAAGTAAGCTTTGGCCAACAGCAGGTTCTTCTTGTTCTCCTTGCTCAGTTTCCCTTTCTGCACAAAGTCGATCGCAGCTTGTGCATTGTTGTATTCTTTGTGTTCGGTGAAGGTGCGTACCAGCTCGATGATGGCGGCGTGTTTTGTGTCGAGGTCCAGGCTCTTGGTGTTCACAAACTTGAAGGTCTGGATGGCATTGCCCCAGTCCATGCTGTAGAACCGGGCCTTGCCCACCAACAGGTAGGAGTCGTCGACCCACTTGCTGTTGGGGTGGCGTTGGATGGCGAGCGAGGCCATCTTGATGGCTTCTTGTATGTCTTTGTCATAACCCTTGGCCTGAGCGGAGTCCAGCGCGGGGTAGAGTCTCAGGATGCGGTTGTAGTCATCGACCATACTGCTCCAGACGCTCTTTTCAACTTTCCTGATCTCTTCGCGTGCGTAGTAATATCCGTTGAAGTGCGCCGTTGTGTTGTGATAGGCAAGGGACGTTAGGGTCTTTTGGTCAGACGAACAGGCCGTCATGACAGCCAGAATGAAGACAAGCAGTATATAAAAAAGGGGGCCTCTCAAGTGACTGTGATTTGTGATGTTAAAAACGCAAAAAACCTAAATTCCATATTATAATAGCCTGGAATATCTAATTTTGTGCAAAAAAGCGGAATATTTTGAAGCCGAAAAAAACATTATCGAACTGGTTGACCACCCGTTATCAACTCGTTATCCGCAACGAAGAGAACTTCGCCGAAAAAACGAGCATGGGTTTTACCTACTCGAAAGTAATTCTTTTTTCAGTGATTTTATTTACGGGCCTTTTCACGATGAGCCTGTTTATGTCCAAGACGATCCTGGCCAAATGGTTTGACCCCAAACACGAGCAGATGGTGCTGAACCGGCAGCTGCTCGAGCTGGCCCTGAAGGTGGATTCGCTGGGTCTGGAAGTGGAACGCAAGGACCAGTTCATCGCCAATTTTCAGCGCGTGCTGAGCGGCGACACCAGCAACTTTGAAGATCCCGCCAAGACCCTCGGGAGCGATCAACAGCCCGTAGCGAAGCCTACCGACTTAAAAGCCACTCCCACCGATTCGGTGTTTCGCAAAGACTTCGAGCAATCGGACATGTCGCTGATCGCGCTCAACTCGAAATACAAGGAATTGCAGGAGACGTTTTTCTACTCGCCCATCACCGGATTTATCTCCGACCAGTATGATGTGAAAAAGGGTCACCTTGGGGTGGACGTTGTGGCGAAGGCGAACGAACCCATCAAGTGCATCGCCGATGGCACGGTGGTTTTTTCATCGTGGACCCAGGATTCCGGTTATGTAATAATGGTGCAGCACCGCGGTAATTTGATCTCCACCTACAAGCACAATGCCCAACTCTTGAAAAAAGTTGGTACTTTTGTCAACGGAGGTGAAATTATCTCTATAGTTGGCAATAGCGGAGAGTTAACCAATGGCCCACACCTTCACTTCGAATTGTGGTATAACGGCAATTCTCTGAACCCCGAAGAATTTGTAACTTTTTAAAACCAGAACGTCATGCTAACTTCTAAAGAACAAAAACGCGCAGCCGAAGAGATTAGCAACTCCAGCAACAACATCGGCAAAGGCACCTTTTTGGAGGGCAACATCGAAACGTACGGCAACATCCGCATCGAAGGAAAGATTACCGGCAACGTAAAGTCCAAATCCAAAGTGGCGCTGGGCACCTCTTCGCAGGTGCAGGGCAATATCATTGCTCAAAATGCCGACATCGAAGGCGAAGTGAAGGGAAAGATCGAGGTCACCGAATTGCTGGTGTTGAAAGCCACAGCCGTCATTAACGGTGACATCATCACCGGCAAGATGGTGGTTGAACCCGGGGCTGTTTTCAACGGCTCCTGCAAGATGGGCGCCGTGATCAAGGACATCAAAATCGGCGAAAATGGGCTTAACCGAGCCATCCCCCAACAAGAAGTTAAAAACGTATAACAGCTATCTGAAATATAGCAGCCTGGCCATTCAACTCCTGGTAGTGATCGGCGTGTTTGGATGGCTGGGACATTGGCTGGACCTCCGGCTGAAACTCAAAATGCCCGCCTTCATGCTGTTGTTTGGATTTGTGGCGTTTGCGGGCATGATGTACCAGGTCTACCGGTCAATAAAACGCGACAATCCTTGATCCGTTTTTTAATAGCACTGCTCGCATGTGCCGTGTTGCTCGCATTGGGCAGCCTGTACGCACACGCACACGGTTGGATCGGTGTGCTGCCTTCCTTTTTTTATCAGACGCTCATTTTCCTGGTGTTTAGCACCGCAATTATTTTCCGCTATCTCTATAAAAGCAACAAGACCGGTTTGTTCCTGCAATTGTACCTGCTCACCATGGTGGTGAAATTCATTGCCTACGGTGCCTACAATTTGTTTGTCATTCTAGAAGACAAGCCCGGCGCCGTGGCCAACGTCGTCTTTTTCATGCTCGGTTATTTCATTTTTACGGTCGTAGAGATCGCTTTTTTGTACCACCGGATTACCAGCGGCGGAGAGCGTTGAAGAGGGGTAAAATCTTTATAAAAGATTTTTTTCTGGAGCATTAATTAATACCTTTGCGCTCGTATTCAAAAACCTTGAAATTAGCCCTGAATGAGCGTATTTTTGAGTCTTTCCAAGAAATTTTCTGTTGCCCTCATCGTACTGCTCGCCGCCTTTTCGCCGGCCCTTTCTGCGACCGATGAAGCCCAGGTACACGAGCTGCAGGAAGAGCCTACCGCTTCCGAACACGGGTTCAATGCCAGCGAGGTGATTATCCACCACGTGCTGGATGATCATATTTGGCATTTGTGGGATCATGGCGGCACCATCTACCTGCCGGTGATCGTCTATTCTGAAAAAGGCCTGAATATCTTTTCTTCGCACAACCTTTACGACGAGCATCATAACAAAGTAGAATATAACGGCTACAAACTTGACGAACTGGGGCACATCGTGCTGAACGGTAAGTCTGTGCTGGATCTTTCCATAACCAAGAACGTGGCCATGCTGCTCATCAACGCGGCGTTGTTGTTGTTGGTGTTCATGGCGGTTGCAAAAGGCTATAAAAAGAACCTTGGTAAAGCCCCCAGCGGTATCCAATCGTTCATGGAGCCGGTGATCGTTTTTGTGCGCGATGAGATCGTGAAGCCCAACATCGGCAAACACTATGAAAAGTACTTGCCCTACATGTTGACGCTGTTCTTCTTCATCCTCTTCGGAAACTTCCTCGGCTTGTTGCCGGGTGCAGGGAACCTGACGGGTAATATCGCGGTCACCATGACCTTGGCCGTACTCACCTTCCTCATCACGAACATCAAAGGGAACAAAGATTATTGGGCGCACATTTTCTGGACGCCTGGTGTGCCGCTGCCCCTTCGCTTGATCATTTTGCCAGTTGAAATTGTAGGCATCTTTACAAAACCCATTTCGCTGACCATCCGTCTTTTTGTGGCCATCACCGCAGGACACATTGTATTGCTGAGCTTGATCTGCCTCGCGTTCATTTTCAAGAGCGTGTGGGTAGGCGCGGGATCGACCGTGATGGTATTGTTTATTAGTTTGATTGAATTGCTGGTTGCAGGTATACAAGCTTATGTGTTCACGTTGTTCTCTTCGTTGTACATCGGCATGTCCACCGCAGAACATGAACATCATTAAGATTTAAATAAAGATTTCCCCGGAGTCGGGGTTTGTTTCACTTAACTATTTTACAATTATGCTATTAGCTCTTTTATTGGACATCAGCTATGCGATCATGGGTGCAGGTATCGGTGCTGGTCTGGCTGCAATTGGCGCTGGAATTGGTATCGGCCGCATTGGTGGTTCGGCCATGGAAGGTATGGCACGTCAGCCGGAGGCTTCTGGAAAGATCCAGGGCGCCATGCTGATCATCGCCGCCCTTATTGAAGTGGCTGCCCTCTTTGCGCTCGTAATTTGCTTGCTGATCTCTCAGCGCGCAGCGTAAAAAAATCAGGAACCTGTCTTAGGCACTTGGCCGGGCAGGTTTCTCTTTGTTGAACTACACCAGATATTTTTTATAAAATATGGAACTTCTTACCCCCGGCACCGGCCTCATCATTTGGCAACTTATCATTTTCGTGCTGTTGTTTTTACTGTTGTCAAAACTGGCATGGAAACCCATTCTGTCATCGCTGAAAGAAAGAGAGAAATCCATCCAGGATGCTCTTGACACTGCCGAGAACACGCGTGCCGAGATCGCCAAGCTCAAAGCCGACAATGCGAACCTGCTGAGGGAAGCCCGCGACGAACGCGACAAAATGTTGCGCGACGCCCGCGAAGCCGGCAACCGTTTGAAAGAGGAAGCGCAGATCGCCGCCAAAAAAACGGCCGACAAGATCATCGAAGATGCCCGCGCGGCCATCAACGTCGAAAAACAGGCGGCCATGAAAGACATCCGGATCCAGGTTTCCAATTTTTCGTTGGAGATCGCCGAAAAACTATTGAAGAAAAACCTTTCCGACGATTCGTCGCAAAAGGCGTTGGTGGATACCTATCTCAAAGATCTAAAGATCAACTAAGGCATGGCAGACTCAAGAGCAGCGTCACGCTACGTAAAGTCTCTGCTGGGCCTCGCCGTAGAGAAGAATGCACTGGAAGCCGTGCACACCGACATGCAATTGCTGTCGAAGATTTGTAATGAGAACCGGGCATTCGAATTGATGCTCACCAATCCCATTATCAAACACGACAAGAAGAGAGACATCCTGGAAAAGTTGTTCCAAGGCAAAATGAATGCCCTCACACTTTCCATCCTCGACATCCTCACCCGCAAGAACCGTGAACCCCTGTTGCCCGCCATAGCCCGTGAATTTCACACGGCCTACAACGTATACAAAGGCATCGGCAAAGCGAGCATCACCACGGCCATTCCGCTGGACGCTAAGTTGCGCGGCGAGTTCGAAACCATCGTGAAACAACTGACCGAAAAGAAACAAGTCGAGCTCACCGAGAAAGTAGACAAAGACATGATCGGTGGCTTTGTGCTCAACGTTGGCGACCGTCAGATCGACGCTTCCATCAAGAACAAGTTGAAGGCGCTGAAAGTGAATTTTAGTTATAACCCCTACATAAAAGAATTTTAATCTCTAAAGAATCATGGCAGAGATCAGACCAGAAGAAGTATCAGCAATATTGCGCGAGCAACTTTCCCAATCCCGCACCGAAGCCGAACTCGAAGAAGTGGGCACCGTTCTCACCGTGGGCGATGGTGTGGCCCGTATCTACGGCCTTACACAGGCACAAGCCGGCGAGTTGCTGGAGTTTGAGACCGGCCTGAAAGCGCTGGTGCTTAACCTCGAAGAAGACAACGTAGGCGCCGTGTTGCTGGGCGAGTCCAAAGGCATCAAGGAAGGCGACACCGTGAAACGCACCGGCAAGATCGCCTCCGTGAATGTAGGCGACGGCATGTTGGGTCGCGTAGTGGATACACTCGGTCAGCCCATCGACGGCAAAGGCCCGTTGAGCGGCAAGCTGTATGAAATGCCACTCGAGCGCAAAGCTCCCGGGGTTATCTTCCGTCAGCCCGTGAACGAACCGCTGCAAACCGGTATCAAGGCCATCGACTCCATGATCCCTGTAGGTCGCGGTCAACGCGAGCTCATCATCGGCGACCGTCAGACCGGCAAGACGGCTGTGGCGCTTGACACGATCGTGAACCAAAAAGAATTTTACGAAAAAGGTCAACCTGTATATTGTATCTACGTGGCCATCGGACAGAAGGCTTCTACCGTAGCTTCCGTAGCTTCGGCTTTGGAGAAAGCAGGTGCTCTTCCTTATACTGTGATTGTATCTGCGTCGGCTGCAGATCCCGCACCTATGCAATTCTTCGCTCCCTTTACCGGTGCAGCGATTGGCGAATTCTTCCGCGACACCGGCCGCCCTGCGCTGGTGATCTACGATGACTTGTCGAAACAAGCTGTTGCCTACCGCGAAGTGTCCCTCTTGTTGAGAAGACCTCCTGGACGCGAAGCTTATCCTGGCGATGTGTTCTACCTCCACTCCCGTTTGCTGGAGCGGGCGGCGAAGATCATCAACAACGACGCCATCGCGCAGAACATGAACGACCTGCCTGCTTCCATCAAAGGATTGGTGAAAGGCGGCGGATCGCTGACCGCGCTACCCATCATTGAAACACAGGCCGGCGACGTGTCTGCTTATATTCCCACGAACGTGATCTCCATCACCGATGGTCAGATCTTCCTGGAAACAAACCTTTTCAACTCCGGTATCCGTCCGGCGATCAACGTAGGTATCTCGGTATCGCGCGTAGGTGGTTCGGCACAGATCAAGTCGATGAAGAAAGTAGCCGGCACGTTGAAGTTGGATCAAGCCCAATTCCGCGAACTCGAAGCTTTTGCGAAATTCGGTTCCGACCTGGATGCGGCTACGAAACTTACGATCGAACGCGGTCGCAGAAACACGGAGATCTTGAAACAAGATCAATATGCTCCCGTGCCGGTGGAAGAGCAAGTGGCCATCATCACGGCGTCGACCCGTGGTTTTATGGATCAAGTTCCCGTGAACAAAGTGAAGCAGTTTGAGAAAGAATTCCTCGACCTGCTCCGCGCCCAGAACCGCGGCTTGCTGGACAACCTGCGCGCCGGCAAATTTGAAGATGCCGATGTGGCCATCATCAAGAAAACGGCTCAGGACCTTGCATCCAAATACGCTGCTTAATCTGTAGACACTGATCACCAGGTATGCCTAATTTAAAAGAAGTTAAGAACCGGATCACGTCGGTGATGAGCACGCAGCAGATCACCAAAGCCATGAAAATGGTGGCGGCGGCCAAGCTGCGCAAGTCACAGGAAAGGATCACCCAGATGCGTCCCTACGCGCAGAAACTGAACGCTATTCTGAAGAATCTTTCAGAAGCCCAGCTTTCCGGCGACAGCGACAACTGGTACAGCAAAGTGCGCGAAGAGAAACGCATTCTCGTTGTGGCCGTGAGCTCCGACCGTGGTCTTTGCGGATCGTTCAACACCAACGTGATGAAAGGCGTGACCCGCCTGATCCAGGAAAAATACGAAGCGCAATCGCGTCAAGGCAACGTTGTGATTTTGCCTATCGGTAAAAAATCGGCCGAGTATTTTGCCAAGCGCAAGTATGAGGTCGTGGGCCAATACTCCGGTCTGTTTTCTTCCCTCACCTTCGCGCACGCTTCCGAAGTGGGCGAATACATTATGAAGGTTTTCCGCGAAGGCAAATTCGATAAGGTCGAATTGGTCTACAACGAATTCAAGAACGTAGCCACACAAATCCTGCGCACGGAACAACTGTTGCCGGTGGTGTCGCCCGAGCCTCAGGCCGGTGCTGCACCCACACAGATCGACTACATCTACCAGCCCAGCCAGCAAGAGATCGTGGAAGCCTTGATCCCCAACTCGCTGAAAGTACAGATCTTCAAAGCCCTGCTGGATTCCAACGCTGCCGAAAACGGTGCACGGATGACGGCCATGGACAAAGCCACGGAAAACGCGGGCGAGCTTTTGAAGGAATTGAAATTGAGCTACAACCGGTCACGCCAGGCGGCCATCACCAAAGAGATCCTCGAGATCGTGGGTGGCGCGGAAGCGTTGAAGTCGGCATAAGAATTATAGTTTTAAGGCATACATTTGAAGTCTCTCCGCTTGCGGAGAGACTTTTTTTATGACCGGATTTTCACGGGTATATCGCTACGTCAACCTCCTGAGCCTCGACATTGTGGTGGGAGCGGTGGTGAGTGCGCTTTTTTTTGCCCGGGTGCTGGACGTAGCCATCCGGCCCGTGGGGCTCCTAGCGCTGGGGTTGACGGTGTGGGTGATCTATACGGCCGACCACCTGCGGGACGCCTACACCATTGGCAAAAGTGCTTCCACATTGCGTCACCGGTTTCACCAGGAGCATTTTAAGACGTTGTTGATCGCGGCCCTTGCCGGGGTGCTGGTGAACGTGGTGATCGTGTTCTTTATACGGAAACAGGTTTTTGTCTGGGGCACGGTGCTGGCGATTGGCGTGGGGATCTACCTGATCGTGCAGCGGTATCTTAAGTTTTTAAAAGAGATCTGTATTGCCTGTCTGTACACCTGTGGTGTGCTGTTGCCTTCCATTACTGTCACGGGCGACACACTCACGACCGGGCACTACCTGCTCATCGTTCAATTCATGCTGGTCGCCTGGCTAAACCTGCTTATCTTTTCCTGGTTCGACCGCGAAGACGACAAACAGGATCGGCAACCTTCGTTTGTAACGATGTTGGGCGAGCCCGTCACCCGGGCAAGCATCTGGTGCCTGACCGGAAGCATCTTTGTGGTGGCAGGATTTTCTTTCTACCATACCGAAATGAAACCGGCTGTGCTCATCGTGGCAACGATGGGTTTGGTGCTGGCATTGATCTTTGCCTTTCGAAAGCATTTTGCCCAACACGACTCCTATCGCCTGCTGGGCGATGCAGTATTTCTCCTTCCCTTGTTCTATTTGGTATGGAGCAGCAATCTTTAAAAGGCTTTGATGTACTGGCTCCTGTATACGACCGGTTTGCCAGCCTGGTCTATGGGTCGGCCATACGCAAGGCGCCATTGTTTTTTCTGAAAGCCATACCCTCCTCCGCCGATGTTTTGATTCTGGGTGGTGGTACGGGGTGGCTATTGGCCGAACTCTTGAACCGGCATCCGGAAAGTAAGGTGTGGTATATTGAAGCCTCAGCGAAAATGATCGAGCAAGCGCAACAGAAGCTTTCGGAACGACAGAAATCCCAAGTGAAATTTATCCATGGAACAGAAGATTCTATTCCTGGCGAAGTTCAATTTCACGCGGTGATCACAGCTTTTTATCTGGATCTGTTTCCATCCGCGAAGTTACAGCGCGTGATCGATAAGATAGACGCATCGCTTACGCCCGAAGGTGTCTGGCTTGTATCCGATTTTATAGCGCGCAAAGTCTGGTGGCAACGGATATTGCTAAACGTGATGTATACATTTTTTCGCTGGTGCTGCGGCATCGAGGCAAAACAGCTTCCGCCATGGGAGCAGCAGATGACGGCGCAGGGGTGGGAGGCAAAGGAGGAGCAGCTTTTTTTTGGGAGCTTTATGAAAAGCGTCCGGTATTCCCGTCGGGGAAAAGAGCGTTAAGAATCAAAGGGTAAGTGTGGAAGAGCCTTGTCCGGGCGTTATTGAAGCATCATCGAATCTTTTCCCAGTTGCTGCACCAGCTCGGCTTTTTCCTCCATCAGTTTGATGATCCTGCGCAGGTAGTCGATTTCCTTCCGGGAGAGTTCCAGCTGTTTTTGAAAGTCCGAGGTTTCGGTTTTGAGTTGTTTGATGGCCTCGCCTTCTTCCTGGATGGGGGACGACACGTAGTACTGGAAGAAATTATGATCCAGCACCTGTGAAATTTTCAGGAGCAGGCCCGTGTCCACGTGACGCTTTTTAAAAATACGATAGACGTTTTGCCGAACGGTTCCCAACTCGTCGGCAAAATCAGTCAGCTTCATGTGGCGGTTGTCGAAGACTTCCTTGATTTTCTCACCAATTTCTATGGTTGCCATGGGGATTGGATTTTGTACTTCTAAGTTACGTAAAATTTGCGGTTACGGTTTGGCCCTTTTCAGGGGTGGTTTTGTAACCAATTATTTTACAGTGTCGCCTTTAAGCCGTAAACTTACGTATGCAAAGCCATGACTCTAGGTTTTGCCCCACCTCTCACCGCTTCAGAAAGCATGGTAAAAGCTTTTTATAAGGACGAATACGCCACCATCGAGCTGGACGAATCGATTCCCTGCATCAAGCTCACCCTGAATGGCGTGCCCCGCTATAGCGAGCATTACAACTTTGTGCAAATGAAGCGCCTGGAGCTGATGCGCCAGGAAATTCGCAACTACCCCAAACTCCATATGCTCACCGACAGTCGCACGGCCGGTCCCGTGCTGGACGAGGATGTGGCCTATTTCCGGGGCCACGTGATGCCGGAAATGGAGAAAGCCGGTGTCCGCTACCTGGCCATTGTCATGCCCAGCAGCAAATTCACGCAGCTCACGATCCGGGAAATGATCGACGAAGCCACTATCATGAAAGTGCAATTCTTCGACTCCATCCGCGACGCCCGGCACTGGCTCCGGAAGATGACACTGTTATAATCCAGGTTACATTTAGTCGCGAACGAAGAGCCATTTTATCCCTTTATACAGACCCACGAACGGATAGCCCAACAGGCCGATCTTATGCTTTTTCCGCAGGTGGATGGTCACCGTGGAAAAGGCCGCCAGGTGGTCAAAACGGGCAAGCTTGCCCTTGAGCAAATCGATCTCGCTGTTGAGGCGTTCCAGCTCCTTTTCAACTTTCACAGCGGCTTCGACGTTTTCTGCTTTTTCCAGTAACTGCAAGTAGCGTTGCCTGGCTTTCTCGGCGTTGTCGAGCCGGATGGTGTAGTCAGTATAATCATCGGTCACGTCCTGGCCAGAAAGGGAACGGGCTGTCACTTTGCCCATGGCAGACAGGTCCTGTAGAACATTGCTAAGCTGTGCGGCAGGCACCCGTATGGTTGACAGCTCGTCGCCAACGGTCATCACATAGCCGTCGTATTTTTTTGTGAGCAGGGGAAGCTTTTTGTTAAGGCTGTCGGGCTCCTTTAACAGTAGCGTTATGGAGGCGTTGTAAAGCACTACGCGGTTTTTGTCGGCCGCAGCCTCGGCTGTTGGTGCCGACCGGAGGTCACTCAAATACCGGGCGCTGTACGAAGTATGCGTCCCGCATGAAGCAAGGCATAGCAGGAGGGTGGCACAGAGAAGCATGTTTTTCATGGGATAGATTTTTTTACATCCCATAAAAAAACAAAAATCAATCCAAGCCGAAAGCTATTTAGCTGCCGGGGTTCTTTTTGCCCGCGAGGAGTTTTGTTAATGTGTCGTCGAGCCTTTTCAAGCGGGTTTCCTCTCTTTTGGCGGAAGTGATCCAGACCGCATATTCCTTGCGATTGGTATACGACAGGGTCTCGAAGAACTTCCGGGCAGCGGCATTCTTTTTCAACAGGGCCTGCAGGTCATCGGATATTTCCAGTACTCTTTCTTCGGTGTCTTTTTCGAGGGTGACATCGATCTTATCGCCGGCTTTTTTGCCGATCGCTTCGCGGATGTCTTTCCGGACAATGATGACGTGCCCACCGTTTCCCATCGGCGCCAGGATGCCACGATAGGGGTGGCCGTCGAAGGTGGCCTTCACTTTCACCTGGCCGCGGGTGCCATATTCTTTCTCAACATCGAAGGGCACGGTGATGAAGGCGCCATCAATTCCATCGGAAGGTTTTTCCATCGTAGCACGGAAGCGTTTTCCCGAGGTCTTCGAGGAGCGGTTCAGCACGGGGATTTTTGCACGCGAACGGAATCGTAGTGCAGACCAGGTGTCGTCGATGGCGACCAGGCTCACGGCTTCGTATCCTGCAGCTTGAAGCCCATCCCAGCCGTTGTCGCGGGTGATGTCGGTTTTAATAGCGCTGCTCTTCTTGGGATAGGCGACCCAAAACAAGGCATCTTCTTTCAATGCCTTCAGTGCCTTAGGAAGGAGCTTATCGAGTGCTGCTTTGTCTTTGGTGAAAAGCAAAACAAATCCATAGGAGACTTTTGCTTTTGGGGTGGTGTCGTAAGGCTTCTGATCAAAGCCCGAAGGAGCGTTCAATACCAGCCCCTCGTCGGTCGTTTTGACTTTCAATTTGCCTGTTAGAATCTTGTCCATAGCAGTTACATTTTTCCGGCTTAAGAATGGTTTTCTTACTTCCCATTGAGGGACATGAAACCTTCAAGCCCGTTCAAATTTAAAGGTCGAAGCCGAAAGGGAGGGTAAAATTTTAACTTCTTCCCCGAAAAAATACAGAATAAAATGGTGAAACTCCTTTATAATGAGGCAATAAACTTTGGAAAAGGGGGTGCTTTGCCTTGTTTTCTTAAGCCTATATAAATTATCTTGCGCAGTTTAAGATTAGACAACCATTCCTAGGCCCGCTATTTGCACTCAAGCCGTTTGCTTGTCACGAAACCTATGCGCGATCTTATAAAGCATTTGCCCGCTGTTATCTACGAATACACGATTCTGCCCAATGGAATCCGTCGTTTCGATTTCATCAGTGAGGCTTGCGAGTCGTTGCTGGGCATTTCGCCAGAGGCGGTCATGAACGACGCCGGGGCGATGGACGCCCTCGTACATAGGGAGGATATCGGGCAACTACAGGCCAGCTCGCTGGTCAGCGAACAGGCCGGGCGCGAATGGAATTGGCAAGGGCGCATGCAAGTGCGCGGCAAGATCAAGTGGGTCGAAATACGCTCGAATCACGAGCTTCGAAGCGACGGCGTCATCATCCGCCGGGGCATTATCCAGGACATTACCGAACGCATAGAAACCGCCCGCGAAAGCGAAGAGCGATATCAATCCTTGATCGAACGACTGCCCATTGGGGTGGTCATCCACAAACAAGGCAAATTGGTTTTTGCCAATGC
The DNA here is from genome assembly GCF_003589925.1 of Chryseolinea soli. Lineage (NCBI taxonomy): Bacteria > Pseudomonadati > Bacteroidota > Cytophagia > Cytophagales > Fulvivirgaceae > Chryseolinea > Chryseolinea soli. The sequence goes on from NZ_CP032382.1 coordinate 2,537,408, forward strand.
TTTTGCCCACGCCATTTTAGGGGGTGAAAAAAGCGAGAACCTGGTGGGCACAGATGTATTGAACTTTGTGCACCCCGAATATCATCAACGCGTCATTCGTAGAATGAAAGAAGTGGCCGTAGGGTTGCCCGGGGCCATGATCGAACAAAAATACGTGCGCCAAGACGGCCAGGTCATCGACGTGGAGACGATGGCCTATCCGTTCACTTTCCGCGGCGAGCCCTGTGTGCAGGTGATCTTCCGCGACATTACGGAGCGCAAGCAGGTGGAGGCGCGGATCAAAAAGAATGAAACCCTGTTGGCCCAACTTTTTCAGAATGTGCCCATGGCCGTCGTACTGCTCACTGACTCGGGAAAAGTGGAGCAGGTTAACAGAGGGTTCGAAGAAATGTTCGGCTATACGCTCCCGGAATTGAAGGGGCGCAGCATCAACGATTTTATCGTGCCCGAGGAACTCACCCACGAGGGCGTCGACCTCAACAACCTCATCACCAGCCATCGCATCGTGAGCATCGAAACCGTCAGAAGGCATCGTCACGGCCGGATCGTGAACGTGATCCTTTACGGTATGCCGGTGATGTTGGACAACGAGACCATCGGGATCTATGGCGTATATGTCGATATCACGGAACGCAAACGGGTAGAAGAAGAATTGAAGATCCGCAATGGCGAACTCGACAATTTTGTTTATAAAGTTTCGCACGATCTGCGTGCCCCCCTGTCGTCCATCCTGGGCCTGGTGAATCTGGCCAAGCTGCCGGGCAACACCGACAACCCGATGGACTACATCGACATCATCGGCAGCAAAGTAGAACACCTCGACCATTTCATCGGCGATGTGTTGAGCCATTCCAAAAACCTGAAAATGGAGGTGAGTGTGCGCAAAGTCGACTTCACCAAGATCATCGAGGAGACCTTCAACGATCTCAACTACCTGGAGGGGGCCAAGGAGATCAAGCGCATGATCAAGGTGGAAGGCATCGATTTCTACAGCGACCCGTGGCGTATTGCCGAAATCCTGCGAAACCTCATTTCCAATGCCATTAAATACCGCCAGTTAGAACAAGTCGCTCCCGAAATTGGTATTAAAATAAACATTGATCACCTTCGTGCCGAAATGGTCTTTGCCGACAACGGCATCGGCATCAGTGAAGAGAACCTGGAAAGAATTTTTGAAATGTTTTATCGCGCCACAGAACAATCCGACGGATCGGGAATCGGTCTCTACATCGTGAAAAATGCCATCGACAAATTGGGTGGACAGATCACGGTGGCCAGCCGGTTGGGTCATGGCACCCGCTTTGCTATTTTGCTGCCCAACCGCATAAACAGTATGATTGGCAAAATGCCTTCCATAGGCGTTGAACAATAATGAAGATCTACGAAGTATCTACGCGCCAGCAGGCCCATGAATTTCTCATGCTGCCGGTGAAGCTTTATAAAAACGAACCCCACTGGATCCGTCCGCTGGACAAGGATGTGGAGGCTGTCTTCGACAAAGAAAAGAACAAGACCTTCCGTCATGGCGAATGCGTTCGCTGGATCTTGGTGAACGACAAACAGGAGACCATCGGCCGTGTGGCCGCTTTTGTGAATCAGAAAACCGTAAAGAAGGGGAACGACCAGCCTACCGGCGGAATGGGATTCTTTGAATGCATCAACAACAAGGATGCGGCCTTCATGCTCTTCAACCAGTGCAAGCATTGGCTCCAGGGCAAAGGCATGGAAGCGATGGACGGTCCGGTTAATTTTGGCAGCCGCGACCGGTGGTGGGGATTGCTCATTGAAGGCTTCGATCGCGAGCCGAACTACCAGTGCAACTATAATTTCCCCTACTACAAAGATTTTTTTGAGGAGTACGGATTCAAGGTCTACTTCTATCAACTCACCTTCTTCCGCCTCATCAAAGAGCCCGTCATCGAGCGACTGCGCGAGAAGGCGGCCATCACGGCGAAAGATCCGGACTACGATTTTCATTGCCTCGAAAAAAGCGAACTTCCTAAATTGGCCGAGTACCTGCACCACGTGTACAACAAAGCCTGGGCAAACCGTTCGGAAAATCCGGAGCTGAGCTTGCAGCAGGCGCGTTTGCTGGTGGCGCAGATGAAACCCATCCTGGACCGTCGCTTATTGTATTTTGGATTTTATAAAGGTGAGCCGGTGAGCTTCTTTCTATCGCTGCCGGAGATCAACCAGATCTTCAAATACGTGAACGGAAAACTGAACTGGATCGGCAAATTGAAGTTCCTGTATCACACGATCATGAAGACCAACCGCAAGGCGTTTGGAATTTTGTTTGGCGTGGTGCCCGAGCATCAAGGCAAGGGGCTGGACGGTGCCATGATCATGAATTCGCGGGTCGTGCTCCAGGACCAGTACAACCGTTACGATGAATATGAAATGAATTGGATCGGCGACTTCAACCCGAAGATGATCCTTGTCGTAGAACAGGTGGGCGGAACGGTCTGCAAGCGGCATGCCACCTATCGCAAGCTGTTTGATGAGACCAAACCCTTCAAGCGGGCGCCCATCCTAGGTTAGAGAAAAGTATGAAAAGCAAAACCGGCGTTTTACTGATAAATCTCGGCACACCCGATAGCCCCGCTGTTGGCGATGTGCGTTCGTATCTCTCACAATTTCTCAACGATCCACGGGTGATCGATCTGCCGTGGCTATCGCGAAAGTTGCTTGTGAACTTTTTGATCGTCCCGTTCCGCGCACCCAAGTCGGCCAAAATCTATCAAAAACTATGGACGGCCAACGGGTCGCCGTTGTTGTATTACAGCGAAAAGGCAAAAGATTTGTTACAAGCGTCGCTGGGGAGCGACTACGAAGTGCACCTGGCCATGCGCTACAAGAATCCTTCCATTCCTGATGTCCTGGAAGCGATGCGAAAGCTGAATTATGAGAAGATCGTGGTGCTGCCCATGTTCCCGCAATATGCGTCGGCATCGACGGGTTCGGCCTTGGATGAAGTGATGCGGGTGATGCGCACCTGGTGGGTGGTGCCGGAAGTGAAATTCATCAGCCAGTATTACGATCATCCGAAATTCATCGAGGCTTTCGTAGCCCGTGGACGCCAATATAATTTAGCGGACTACGATCATATTCTTTTCTCTTACCACGGCCTACCCGAACGGCAGGTAGATAAGGTGCACAACGATGGTCGTTGTGCAAATCACAACTGCGAGCAAGAGATCACCGAAGAAAACAAATACTGCTACAAGGCCACGTGCTATGGCACTACCCGGCTGTTGGTGGAAAAGCTGAACATTCCCGAGGGAAAATACACGGTCTGCTTTCAATCACGCCTGGATAAAAAATGGCTCATGCCGTTTTCCGATAAAGTCGTGGAGGAATGCGCTCGCAAGGGAATGAAAAAGATCCTTGTATTTTCGCCCGCCTTCACAGCCGATTGCCTGGAAACGATCATCGAGATCGGTGACGAATACCAGGAGATCTTTAAAGAACACGGCGGAGAAAAAGTGCAGCTGGTGGAGAGTCTGAATGATCATCCTACCTGGATCGACTGTCTGAAAGACCTGGTGATCACCTAATCGGTGGCGTCGTTCACGCCAACCTTATTCAGTCGTTTCATAATTTCCTGCTTATACAACGGACCCACGGGCAGTTCTGTCTTGCCCATGAACACGGCGTGTTGACTGTAGGAATCTATTTTCTTTACGGCCACAATGAAGGAGCGATGGATGCGCATGAAGTCTTCCTCCGGCAACATTTCTTCCAACGCGGTGATGGTCTGTTTGGTGATGACCTGTCTGGTGGTCACGATCTTTACATAATCTTTCAAGCTTTCGATGTATTGGATCTCGTCCACCATGATCTTTACCATTTTGCGGTCGGCGCGGACGTAGAGGAAACGCTCGTCGGCAGCGTGCAGCGATTCTTTTCTGCCGGGCGTTGGGGCTTGACGTTGTTCGAGGTCCAGCACTTTGTGCACGGCGCGCAGGAAGCGTTCCAAGGAGTAGGGCTTCAATAAATAATCGACAGCGCCCAATTCAAAGCCTTCTACGGCGTAGTCGCGGTGCGCTGTGGTGAAGATGACCCGCGGAGGATTGGGGAGCGCCTTCAGAAATTCTGTGCCCAGCAAGCGGGGCATCTGGATGTCGAGGAAGAGCAGGTCCACGGGATGCTGGCGGAGAAACTCGAAGGCTGCCAGGGCGTGATGGCATTCCCCCACGACTTCCAAGGTGGGCAGCGTTGCGATATACGTCCGCAACACCTCCAGCGCGGGGGGTTCGTCGTCGATCAGCAGGCAGCGAAATTTGGGGATCACGCGTAGGGTATTTTAATCTTGTCCAGCTCGATGGTTAAAGAGACCACAAACAGGTCCGTGTCTTCGGTGATACGGAGTTCGTGGCCGTTGGGATACAGCAGCTCCAGTCTTTTCTTCACGTTGAGGAGGCCTACGTGAGCGGAATTTTCCTGCGAGGTGCTTTCATCTACCCTTCCGTTTGCCAGTTTGAATTTCAGCACCGATTGCTGTACGTTAAGATCGAGACTGATCCATGCCTGTTCGATCATTTCGTTGGCGCCGTGTTTAAAACTGTTCTCTAGAAAGGGCAGGAGCAACAACGGCGCGATGTAGGGACGCTGCAGATCGCCTTGCACGTTCACGGTCATATCCAGTCGGTTGCCAAACCGTTCCTTCTCCAGGTCGATATAGTCATACAGCACTTGGATCTCTTTTTGCAATTCGATGGTGGCTCCCCGGCAATCGGTGAGCATGTAGCGCATGAGCTGCGAAAGCTTCAAGATGGTCTCGGGAGTGCGATCCGATTTTTTCAGGGCGAGCGAATAAATGCTGTTGAGCGTGTTGAACATGAAATGCGGATGCAACTGTCCTTGCAGCAATTCCAACTCGGCGCGAAGCTTTTCTTTTTCGAGCTTTTCGGTCTCGACGCGCTTGCGATAGAAATTCTTCACCAGCTTGATGGCCACGGCAAATCCAGCTGCTGTCATGGAGCCGCGCAGCCCGCCCATGAACGAATAAAAAACCGTCGTGTGTCTCATGGGAAAATCTACCCATGCCCGATAGCCTGCGATAACAAACTTGTTCAACAGCGTCGATATTCCGGCGGCTACCATGATCATGAAAAGCGTAGACAGCAAGGCCTGCCAGTAGCGGTCTTTCAGGATGAGCCTGGGCAGCACGCCGTAGATGATGCTATAGCTGAGAAACATATGCGCCGGCAAAAAGATAAGCGCTTCGACGAAGGAGATCTTGAACAGCGTGGAGGAGTCTTCGATATAGTAAAATCCATAGAGCACCCCAAAGAATAGCCACCACGCCAGCCAGAATAGAAAATGCCGCGCAAAACGGTAAGAAGGGATTCCGGACAGGACCAACCGCGAAAAGAAACTATCCATCGCTAAACTTACTCGTTCTGCAGCTAAAGGTTGTGGGAAAAAGTCATTTGTAGACAAAAGTGCCGTTATCGTCGATAAAACCATTTGATCGCCGGGCTTCTTCTCTATGTCTGGTAAAGGCCTGCATAAGGCTAAGTCTCAAATATTTCTCAACAGACTTCACGTATTTCCATCAAAAGATCAAAAGTTATGAAACGCCTTGTCCTTTTATCCGCCTTTGCGCTGTTGGCCCTGACCACAGCCTTTGCTCAAGCCTCGCCGTCGCCCGTTTATTGGGTTGTAGAAACCAATCCCAAGCACACCAATTATTCCATCGTCCGTTTTTATGACGCCGGCAATGCGCTGGTACATGAAGTCACGATCGATGGTGCCTACATCAACATAAAGAAAGCAAAATATAGAAAGAAGCTTGACCAGTTGTTAAAGCAATACAATGATCGCGACGCGGTTGCTTCAAAAAAGAACAGATCGAGACGTTCGATTTGATTTAGTAGTTAGAGCAAAAGCCCGGCATTCGCTGGGCTTTTTTATTTTTATTTTTCAGTAACTATTCCTCCAGCATGTCCTTCAACTCAATCTCCAACGCCCGCGTGCTGATATAAATTTCATTCAACGAAAGTGCCAGCGAGATCAGCAAAAACAATAAGCTCAGCCCAAAGCAGCTAAAAGCCATCACCTGATTCTCCAGGTAAAAGAACAGCATCGAAAGCACACAAAGGAAGAAGCTGCTGATCCCGGCGCCCTGCATGTGCTTGATCAGCGTCAACCTCTTTTTGAGATTCCGGATCTGAGCCTGAATAATCTCACGTTCCTCCTGCACCTGTTTGTATTTCGTGTGAAGGCTGCGGATCAATGTGGCCAACGCCAGGAAACGATTGGTGTAGGCCAGCATCAATAATGTGATGGCAGGGAAGAGCAGGGCCGGTGTATTGATGGAGATATCCATATCCGTTTAGTGAACACGTTGTAGTCGACGCAAAGATTTTGCCAGCACCGCGATTGTCCCAACCGAAACCAGCGTCATGCATCCCCCGAAAATTACCGAGGGCACAACCCTCAGCAATCTTGCCGCCACGCCCGACTCGAACATGCCGATCTCGTTTGACGAGCCGATGAAAATGTGATTCACGGCCGACACTCTTCCTTTCATGTTTTCGGGCGTTAGCGTTTGCAACAGTGTGCCGCGGATGATGACGCTCACGCAATCGAACATCCCGCTCATCATGAGCAGGAACAAGGAAATCAAAAAGTTGGTCGAAAGCGCGAAGAGGATCATGCACACGCCAAATCCGGCTACACAATATAAAAGAATTTTTCCGGTGTTCTTTTTGATCGGGTGATGGGTGATGTAGAACGCCATGAGCAACGCTCCGACGGATGGCGCCGCTCTTAATAGGCCAAGACCCTGTGGTCCCACCATCAATATTTCTTTGGCAAAGATCGGCAACAAAGCTACGGCGCCGCCAAAGAGCACGGCAAATAAGTCGAGTGAAATGGCGCCCAGGATAATTTGATGATGGAAGACAAACCGCAATCCTGCTTTGATCTTTTCAAAGATGCCCTGCTCTTCACTCTCAGGAGGGACCGGTTTATTGGTTACACCGATTGCCAGAAGTAATCCAGTCAGCATGAGCAACACATCGGCGGCATAAGAGGCCTGAATACCAAGCCAGCCATAAAGAAGACCCCCAAGCGCAGGACCGCCGATCGCCGCGGTTTCCCAAAGCGTGCTGTTCCAGGTGATGGCGTTGCTATACAATTCGCGGGGAACAAGTTGGGGCATGAACGAAAAGAGCGCGGGTGTGATGAAGCCGCGCGCAATGCCGCTGACAAAGATCACGGCGTAGATGGGGAGGGCACCATAGTTCAGAATAAACTTACCCGGCTCCAGCGTGAAAAAGAGCAACGACAACGAGCACAGCAATAAAGTTGCCAGGCAGATCACGATGATCTTTTTCCGGTTCATGATGTCGGCGAGGTGACCGGCATATAATGAAACGCTGATGGAAGGGACGGCTTCGGCCAAGCCGATCAAGCCGAGCGATAGTGGGTCGTTGGTGATCTCGTACACTTGCCAGGCCACCACGACGGCTTGGATTTGGATGGCCAGTGTCACGCAAAAGCGCGTAGAGATAAAAAGACGGAAGTCCGGGATCTTCAGGGCCGCATACGGGCCAGTCGGAGTACTCATGATGCTAGAGGATTTTTTGAACCGCGTCGAGGGCGGTTTGCTGACGCTGTTCGCGCGCGCCTTTGATTTCCACGAAGGGGACCGCCTGATTTTTCATTTCGTTCAGGTAGCGCTCGTAAAGTTCTTCGCGTCGCGTGGGGTGTTCGCGTTGGGGGTCGTCTTGCCAGGGCACGTCGACGTAGGTGAGCAGGTAGAGATCGTAAGGCCGGGTTGCGATTTCGTGGAGGATATCGGGCGCGCAGGAGCCGAATTTTACTTCGCTCCATACTTTGATCACATACAGGTTTGTATCGCAAAACAGCACTTTGTTGCTGTCGCGGGCATATTCATCTTCCAGCCGAAGCTGGCCGTGGGCGATGGTGAGTAGGTCGTGTTCTTCGTAGGGACGGATCAGGTGGTCTATGAATCCCCGCGCATATTCGGGCACCCATTCGGTCTTGAAATACCCAGCCAAAAATTGTGATAACTCGGATTTACCGGTACACTCCGGACCAATCACCGCGACTTTTTTAACCATTGGCAGTGAATTTGAATTCATAGGCCGAAAATCGTTTATATTTCTGTAAAATTAGCGCGATCCTTAACTTTCCAAAAAAATAGTAGCGTGAAGCGTAGAAAAGCTATTCAACGTCTTGGATGGGGATTGACCGCAGGCTTGGTCGTACCCTCCTGGTTAAGTTCCTGCAAAAAAGACGACGATCCGCAACCCAATACCGGCCCCACCGTGGCGGTTATTGGCGCAGGTGCCGCCGGCCTGTACGCCGCCGACATCCTGAAAGCACAAGGATACAATGTGGTGATCTATGAAGCCTCCGACCGCGTGGGCGGCCGCGTGCGTTCATTGAAGACCAGCGACAAACCTACGGCCGCGTTATACCTCAACTCGCAAACCGAATTGAGCAGCGACTATCCCAACGAGCTTGGCGCTGAGCAAGTGCTGGGGTCCGATTCGGCCTGGGGAAAGGTCGTCACTGATCTCAAACTCACCACGGGCAACATCACCACCGGCACAACCGACAATTATTTTCTCGACAACGCTCTTGCGGATGCGGCGACGGCAGGTGCCGATGCGGATTTCATGGCCGCACAAAACTTTTTCAATACACTCTCCACCTATAGCGGCCCCCACGTGTCGGTGCAAGATGCGATCACAGCGGCGGGACTTTCGTCGCGCACCAAAAACATTTTGAATTCGTGGATCGGAAATAAATATGGAACGTCCAACGATCGATTGGGCATTGCCGGGTTGGCCGAAGGTCTTGCCCTGCGATCGCGCAACAACACCATCCAAACCCTCGCCGACAATCCCATGCAGGATGCTTTGCTCTCGCGCTTTGGCCAAGTCGCCGACAGCGTGCAGGTGAATTCGGTGATCAAGGCGATTAACTACAGCAGCGATAAGATCATCATCAACGGACAAAATACTTTGAACGGGGAGCCGTTCACTGCCGATGTCGACAAGGTGGTCGTAACCGTGCCGGTGTCGGTATTGAAGGCCGGCGATATCGCGTTCAACCCGGCCCTGACGAGTGAAAAAACAACCGCGTTGTCGAACATGGATATGGATGCGGTGATCCGGATCATAATCGATTTCAAGATAAACTTCTGGGGCGCCACTTCCGGGTTTCTTTATGGTGGCACGACAGGCCCCGAATATTTCAACAGTGGTGCCTTGCGCAGTGAGTTCAGCAAAACGCTTAGCATCACCGTTGGTGGAGCACAAGCCGTAACGCTATCCGGCATGGGAAAGGATGCGATCCCCGCGCTGCTGGCCGAATTGGATACCATCTATGCGGGTAAGGCCAGTCTGAACGTCCGGAAAGATCTGGCCGAGGTCCCCAACATCATCGCGGTGATCCAGGATTGGTCGAAGGAGCCCTACATCCGCGGAGGTGCTGCTTACCTCAAGCCCAGCGGTACGCAACAGGATCGTGTGGCATTGGCCAAGTCGCTGAGCGACCGTGTTTTCTTTGCCGGCGAGGCCACCGACGTGAACGGAGAGTTTGGCACCATCAGCGGCGCGCTGCTTTCGGCAGAGCGCGTGGCGGCGGAAGTGATTGCTAAATTGGGTTGATTGCTTAAGTCTGGGATTACGCCCGGTCGCTCGTCATCAGTTCGTCGAGCAGTCCCGTGGGAACCGGTTTGCTGAACAGGCTCTTCACATATTTGTGATCTGTTGCGCGCCGGATGTCGGTGGGATCCAGCGTCGAGGAGAGCATGATGATCGTGGTCTTGTGTTTCACGCTTTCATCCACCTCGTCGTAGGCCTCCAGAAATTCGAAGCCATCCATTTCGGGCATCTGGATGTCGAGCAGAATGATGAGGCAATCGCCAATGGAGTCGCCGGAAACTTTCAACCATTCCAGGGCTTCGCTTCCTGTGCGGGCCTGGCTCACGTCTTCCACGGCAAGTTTCTTTTTCAGGAGCGTACGCGTAACCATCTGGTCCACCTCGTTGTCGTCCACAATCAAGAATTTACATTTCGGTTTCATGGGGGCTATGAAAAAAAAGTTGTGTTTTACGGTATGTCATTTCGCGTGATCCATAAGCGCGACACCTTCCAAAGATACAACATGGTTTTTAGGAATTTGAACAATAAATTTTGATCCCGCATTTTTTTCCGATTCAACGGCAATAGTCCCGCCCAATTTATCAACCGCTTCTTTCACGATGTAAAGTCCCAGCCCGGAACCTTTGTTCGTGTTTTGGGTGACGAAAAACATCTCAAAAATATGTTTCTGGTCTTCCGACCTGATACCGATACCGTTGTCTTCAACAACGATCACATGATGCGTGTCCGTAGCAAAGGTTTCTACGCGCAGAAAGCTTTCTTCTTTTTTTGCGTCACTATACTTGATCGCGTTGGAAATGAGGTTGTTGAACAGAATGCTGAGACGCAGTGGGTCGGAGTAGGCCTTATCCGACCCGAACACGGTGCGCATCTTGATCTTCTCTGCGCCCAGCATGAACCGGTGCTGGTTCAGTGCGCTCTCGATCAGTTCCACCAGGCTAACCTCCTGAAGTTGCAGCGACACTCTTTTGTTTTTGGAAAAATCGATGATGTCGTTGATAAATTGATCTTGCTTTTCCAGGCTCTGCTGCATCAGGGCCAGGTACTCTTTGATTTGCATGACGTTATCTTCCAGGTTGGCCAATTCGATCAGACCTTTTAGCGAGGTGATGGGCGCCCGGAGGTCGTGCGAGGCGCTGTAAACAAAATTGTCGAGCTCGTGGTTGGTGATGGTGAGGTCGGTATTTTTGGATTCCAACTCCCGTTGTGATCGCATGATCTTGCCGATCATGGAGGCGCCGTAGCCAATAGCGCTACCGATGATGATCAGCGTAAAGAAAAAATTGGCCACAAAAAGATAGGCGTTGATCCGGCGCGAGGCGTCGCCCAATACATTCGAAAAAGCGCGTTCCTTTGCCGTGAGCAGACCGGTGATCGAATTGATCCGACTGATCACCGCATCCTGGTCCGCGCGGGTCCAGCGCCCGGCTTTGACTTTCGTATGAATTTCTTCCGCGAGTAAATATTCCCGGTGAATGATGCCGTCGGCCTCTTTCCAGATAGCGATGGCGTTGGCCATGAAAGAAATGCGGCCGAAGTTCCGGAACAACCAGATCATGTCGTCGTGGTCGTCGGGATGATTGCGGCCCTGGAGGAAGCCTTTTTTGATCACGTCCAGGTTCCCATCTTCCTGGGAGAGCGCGACGCGCGCAATGCTGTCGCCAAACGTGACGGAGAGCTCCTGTTTGAACTGTTCCCAATGAGCCTCATCGCGCGTGTTCACATACATGATCAGGTGACGGGCCGCGCCTTTTTCTCCTTTTGAATATTGTGATTCGCCATTGGTGTAGGCCCGGACAGCAGAAAGCGTTTTAATGGTGAGGTAGTTGACGACGATCAGCGAAGCCGCGGCCGCGATAAGGATAGCCAACAAAATGAACACATTGCGCTGTGCCAGCGGGTTGAAGCTTTTCAAAAATGCGACCAAACGGTTTGTCATGAAACTGGATTTGAATCCAACGGCGATAGAAGAAATAGAGGCTTACCAAGTTAGGCAAATTTGACAAAGGTGCCAGCAAAACCCGAAAAGAACGCCATCCTAAACCAGCACGATTTCGTGGAACAAAATCCAGCATCCCATAACCAACACGAGCCAACCAAACGCTCTGCGCAGTTGTGCGGAGGGGATCTTGTTCGAGAGCCGGCTGCCAATCAAAACACCTGCAATGGCGAGGGCTGTGATCAGCAACAAGAATTCCCAATCGATACGGTAGTTCATCACGTCGCCTAAAAATCCCGTCAGCGAATTGACGGCGATGATAAAAAGCGAGGTGCCCACGGCGGCTTTGAAAGTCAGGCCGGTCAGCAAGACCAGGGCAGGGATGATGAGGAAGCCGCCGCCGGCCCCGACAAGTCCTGTGAGAAAGCCGATGAGGATGCCTTCCAGCACAATGAAGAACGCCGCGTAAGAACGTTCGTCGCTTTTGAATTCCTGGCGCCCCCGGATCATGGAGATCGATGCCAGCACCATCAGCACGGCAAAGAGGCCCAGCAGCAGGAGCCGTTTGGTAATGATGACAGAATCCGTTTGCCAGATCACATCCGGAATGGCCGGCACGATCCACCGGCGCGTGGTGAAAATGGTGAGGATGGAGGGAATGCCGAACTGAAAACCGGTCTTGATGTTGACGAGTTGTTCTTTGTATTTTGGGATGGTGCCCACCAGGCTGGTGGTGCCCACAATGAAAAGCGAATACGCGGAAGCATACACCGCATCGACGTGAAACAAGTATACCAATATGGGTATCGATAGGATGGAACCTCCTCCTCCCAGCAGGCCCAGGATGAGGCCGATACATACGGATGCCAAATAGCCAACAATTTCCATGAATCCACACGGGGAGGTGCGAACGCCATCGTTACACGTCTTCCCCTTCCCAACAAAGGGAATGCTTTTTCATGGAAAATGAAATTAACCGACTACTTCCATAGAGTTTGAAGCCAGCCGGCGACGGCTCAAAGACGGTTGTATTCGACGATGAACACGTCGGGAAATTTGTTGCGCAGTTCTTCGCGGAACTGTTCCGCTTTTTCGCGCGACGAGAATTGACCCAGGATCAGGCCATAATATTTTACGCCGTTCAGCACCTTTACCTGCACAGTGACATCTTTCTTATATGAGTTCTTCAGATTGTCGGCCAGGCGCATAAGGTTGACCAATTCCTGGTAGGTGCCGATCTGCACGCCGTAGCCTTTGGGATGATTGATCCGGGCGATCCCGAATTCATAGAATTCCTTTTCGTCGACCGATACCTGGTCGATGGGGCGGCCGGGGTCGCTGGTTTTGCCGTCGCCGGGATCGATCACTTCCAGGGAGACGTCGGCCAGGCCCAGGTTGGTGTAGCCCAGTTGTTCGGCGGCGGCGCGGGAGAGGTCGATGATCCGGCCTTCCACGTAGGGACCGCGGTCGTTGATGGTCACTTCAACCGTTTTTTTGTTGGCCAGGTTGGTCACGCGCACTTTGGTGCCAAAGGGAAGTGTTTTGTGCGCCCCGGTGAATTTGTGACGTTTGTATTTCTCGCCGCTGGCGGTCATGACGCCCTCAAATTTGTCGGCATAAAAAGAGGCTTTCCCGGTTTGGATCTGCGCGAAGGAAACGGTTGCAAAAAGAACGATTGCACTCGTGAACAAAGATCTCAGCATAAGATAAGGTTTAGCGCTCAAAGATAGCTTGACGGCCCAATTTGAGCATAAATTTTCTCGTCCAAACCATCGCCAAAGAAATATTCCCTGCAATTGGAGTCGTTTGGTAAATTAATGGTCGAAAGTCTTTACCTTTGCCCGGCAAATAATGAATCGTAAATTATTTGCCATGCCACTCGATACATCCAAATTTCTCTTTGAAGCGCTTACGTATGACGATGTGCTTCTTGTTCCTGCCTACTCTGAAGTACTGCCCCGCGACACCGACACGTCAAGCAAGCTCACTCCCAACATTTCCCTGAACATCCCCCTGGTATCTGCCGCGATGGACACGGTAACGGAAGCCGAATTGGCCATTGCCGTCGCCATGGAAGGCGGTCTGGGGTTCATCCACAAAAACATGAAGATCGAGTTGCAGGCCGAGCAGGTGCGCAAGGTGAAGCGCTCGCAAAGCGGTCTCATCCTCGACCCGGTGACCCTTACCATCAACTCCACCGTTCGCGAAGCTGAAAACATCATGCGCGAGTTCAAGATCGGGGGCATTCCCATCGTCGATGGCAACAGCAAACTGGTGGGCATCATCACCAACCGCGATTTGCGTTTCCAGAAGGACATGAACGTGCCCGTGGAAAAGATCATGACAAAAGACAACCTGATCACGGCCGCCGAGGGCATTACCCTCGAACAGGCCGAAGGCACGTTGAAGAAATATAAGATCGAAAAGCTGCCCATCGTCAGCAAAAAAGGCAAGCTCATCGGCCTGATCACCTTCAAAGACATCCAGAAGAAAAAGAATAAGCCCACGGCCTGCCAGGACAAGTTTGGCCGGCTCCGGGTGGGTGCCGCAGTGGGCGTGACTCCTGACATCCTCGATCGCATCGATGCCTTGAAAGCTGCCGGTGTGGACGTGATCAGCATCGACACCGCCCACGGTCACAGCAAAGGTGTGATGGAAGCTGCCAAACGCGTGAAGAAAAAATACCCCGAACTCGACCTCATCGTGGGCAACATCGCCACCGGTGAAGCGGCCAAAGCGCTGGCCAAGGTAGGCGCCGACGCCGTGAAAGTGGGTGTTGGCCCCGGCAGTATTTGCACCACCCGCATCGTTGCCGGTGTCGGGCTTCCTCAACTCTCCGCTGTATACGAGGCATCGAAAGCCCTGAAAGGCTCCAACGTCTGCGTTATTGCCGACGGTGGCATCCGTTTCTCCGGCGACATTGTAAAAGCCATCGCTGCCGGCGCCGACAGCGTGATGATCGGTTCCCTGCTGGCCGGCACCGAAGAGGCACCGGGTGAGGTGATCATCTATGAAGGCCGCAAATTCAAATCCTACCGTGGCATGGGCTCCCTCGAGGCCATGGAGGACGGCTCCAAGGACCGTTATTTCCAGGATGTGGAAGACGACGTGAAGAAGCTCGTGCCCGAAGGCATTTCCGGCCGCGTTCCTTTCAAAGGATTGGTATCGGAGGTGCTCTATCAACTCACCGGCGGGTTGCGTGCCGGCATGGGCTACTGCGGTGCCAAGAACATCGAGAAGCTAAAGCTGGCCAAATTTGTAAAGATCACGGCCGCCGGCGTAACCGAAAGCCACCCGCACGACGTGAGCATCACCCGGGAGGCGCCCAACTATAGCCGCAAATAGAAAATATTCCGAAAAGAGAACGGCCCAGGGAAAAACACTCCTTGGGCCGTTCGCTTATGTAAAAAATGGCATTAAATCGAGAATATGGAGCCCGCCCCCCTTTCTGGGAGCCTGAATTTCTCACTTTATTCCTATAATTGTAGGCCAATCTCAGGATTGGTTTTTTTTGGTTAAAATCCGGCTGTTCAGTGCGTTCCAAAGCAATTACCAGGCTCTTGTTTACCGTGGGTGTCATCACCTGGCTGGCCTTGGTGTTTACGGACATTTCCATCCTGTTCAGCACCACCAGTGGCATTAAGCCGGAAGTGCCCGTTTGGTTGCCGGGGATCATCCTGAACCTGTTTATTCTTTCGCTTTTCTACTACTACAAGCTCAAGATCGAGCGCGACGAGGTTTTGAACTTCGTGGACCTGCTCTGGCGCGTGTTTGCCACGGGGTTGATCTCCACGGTGATCTCACTGGGGTTGCGCGTGGTCGATCACTTGTTGGGCAGTCCGGCCATCACCTCGCGGTCGGCTTTCAATATTGTTTTTAACGACCTGATCTACCTGATCAACCTCGGTCTCATGATCGGCTTCCTCATGATGGGCTACAGCGCCTGGAAGCGACTCATCCTCTACCAAAAATCGAAATGGCTGTTACGGCTGTGGGCATTTTTCGAGGTGGGCCTGTTGATCTCGCTGCTGTATAACACCTTCCGCTTTCCCCAGGTGCGTTGGCTCCACGTCACGTTGCTGACCATCTTCGTGGTGGTGGGCCTGATCTTGTCGGGGAACATGAAGTGGGTGGCGTTTTTGAACTTCCGCCAGAAGTGGACCAGCCTCCTGTTGTTGCTGCTCACGATCTTCTACTTGTTCTACAGCTTTTTTACAAACCAGTCGTTGTCGGACAGCATCGTCAAGGTTTCGGAAAACTTTACCGACTACCACAGTCACATTTTCATTTTTTCGCTCATGGTCTTTGTGACCGTGTACAGCATTTTTTCATTCCTCGTTATTTTATTCAACCTTCCGACAACCTCCGTCTTCGAACAGAAACTGGAGGAGGTGGTGAACTTTCAGCGCATCAGTCAATCCATTCAAACCGAGCAAAGCGAAGAAAGCGTCTACAATATTTTACTGGAGACTTCCGTTAGTTCCGTGTTTGCCGACGCGGCGTGGCTGGAGATCAACAGCAATGCCCACGAACATAAACTCTTCACCTATAAGATCACCGATAAGGAGTCGCACGACATCATCAATCACCTGAACGCGCACAACATCAAAGGGGTGTTCGATCAGGGAAGCGAGAAGACCAAAAATTTATCGAAACACCTGGCCACGCTGAAAGGTTCGCGTTTCCGTTCCATCCTGGCATTTCCCATCTATGTAAAGGGAGATAACATTGGAACCTTAGCGCTGTTAAAAGAGTTACCAGATGGATTCAATAAGGAAATGACCAAGATCGTTTCCACTTTCTCCAACCAGGCGGGAATTTCCATCGAGAACTTCCGGTTGATGGAGGAAGCCCTGCAGAACGAACGTTACAAGGAAGAGCTGAAGATTGCCAAAATGGTGCAAAAGAGCTTGCTTCCTACCCTGTTGGAGCAGGATCACGATTTCGATGTCGCTGCATTTTCAGAATCTGCCGATGAAGTGGGTGGTGACTATTATGACACGTTGCGCATAAACGATCACCTGGTTTCCATCATCATCGCCGACGTGTCGGGCAAGGGCACGACGGCGGCGTTTCACATGTCGCAAATGAAAGGGATCTTTCATAGCCTGGCCCAGCGCGACATCGAACCCGACGATTTTATGGTACAAGCCAACCAGGCGCTGGTCTACTGCCTGGAGCGTGGCTCGTTTATTTCGGCCACGTATTTTATTATCAACACCCAAACCAAGAAGGTACGCTATGCCCGTGCAGGACACTGCCCGGTGTTGTATTATCATGCCGACCGCGAACTGACCGAATACTTCAAAGACAAGGGGGTGGCCCTGGGCATGGTGCGCAACAAGAGCTATAGCAACTTTATCCAGGCCAACGAATTTGCGTATAAGCCGGGCGATATGATGATCCTCTACACCGACGGTGTAACGGAGGCCAAAGACGCCAAAGGCGAGGAGTTTGGCTACGAGCGTCTGGCGGCTATGGTATGCGATTTACGCGACCTGACGCCCGCCCAGGCCCAGGACCATATGATCCACAAATTGTATGAATTCTCGGGTACGGAAAATATCGACGACGACTATACGACTATGATTGTAAAATTTAAATCCTGAAAAAGTTCCTTTTTCACTTGAAAAAGAGGCCATTAAGGAAGTCAACATAAAATTTAAAACCACGTTAAAAACTTATGATCCACATTAAAAGACTACAGGAAGACGGCGCCGACGTGATCGCGCTCGTGGGCGAAATAGACGCCAGCTCTTCCATTGAGCTTGACCTGGCAATAGCCAAAAGTGTGGGGGAAGGATTCTCCAAAATACTGATCGACTGCAGTGCTTTGGAGTATATCTCTTCGGCGGGCCTCGGCGTATTCATGTCCTACATCGAAGAGTTCAAGGACCGCAACATTAAAATGGTTTTATTCGGAATGAGCGATAAAGTAGCCAATACGTTCAGTATCCTGGGACTTAACGAGCTTCTGCACATCGGGAAAGATAAAGTTCAAGCTAAGCAAATCGTCAATGAACTATAAGTTTAAAGTTGGGTGCAGTATAGAGAACCTGAAGGGGGTCAGAGATTTCATCAGGGGATCGTTGAAGAACCATAACATCTCCGAATTGGAGATCAGCGAGATCGTGCTCGCCCTGGACGAGATGTGTTCCAACCTCATGATCCACGCGCACCAATGCAACCCCGATGACCTCTTCGAGTTAGTGATCAATGTAGAACAAAACCACCCCCTCGTTTTCGAACTCATCGACGACGGAACGGTTTTCGATATCAACGAATTCAACACCCCCGCCCTGGATAACATCGTGCACGAAAAACGGAAGGGAGGCTTAGGCATCCGCCTGGTGAAATCCATCATGGACAAGATAGAATATCAAAAAACCGGTGGCCGGAATATCTGTCGCCTGGTCAAGACCGTTCACTTTATTTAATCACCTGAACATCCGCCCAAGCCCATGTTGAAAAGCGCAGTAACGATGCTACTCTGCAGTGCACTTCTTTCGGTAAGTGTCGCCCAAACCCCCGCCAAACCCATCACCGTTTTTTCAGTAGGGGGGAAGCCCGTTAACTCCGATGAGTTTCTCTATCTCTACAAAAAGAACCACCCCAACAAAGCCACCGATTACACAACCGAAAAGATCGACGAATACCTCGCGCTCTTCATCAATTTCAAAGTAAAAGTCGACGAAGCCAAGCGCCGCGGCATGGACACCACCGCCGCGTTCCTGAAAGAATACAATTCCTATAAAGACGAGCTACGGAAGCCCTACCTGCCCGACGCCAAATTGATCGACAGCCTCGTTCGCCTCACCTACGAGCGCACGAAAGAAGAGATCAGGGCCTCGCACATTCTCATCAGCGTGTCACCCGATCCTTCACCCGAAGACACGCTCAAAGCCTACAAGAAGATCACCGACGTGCGCAACCGGATCTTGTCGGGCATCGATTTCGCGGAGGCGGCCGCTACGTTTTCAGAGGATCCTTCGGCCCAGGCCAATCGCGGCGACCTGGGCTATTTCACGGCCCTGCAAATGGTGTATCCCTTCGAAACAGCAGCCTATCAGTTGAAAGTGGGCGAAATAAGCCAGCCCGTAAGGACACGGTTTGGCTACCACCTGGTGAAGGTGACCGACCGGCGTCCATCGCCCGGCACGGTAGAAGTGTCGCACATTATGCTGCGCACCGGCGACGGAAAAGACAACGAGAAAGTGAAGAACACCATCTTCGGCCTCTATGACCAATTGCAGGCCGGCGTGAAGTGGGAGGAGCTTTGCAAACAATATTCGGAAGACCCCAGTTCGAAAGACAACGGCGGCAGGCTTCGGCCGTTTGGTCCGCGCGAAATGTCGGGTGTGCCGGAGTTTGAGAAGGTGGCCTTCAGCCTGAGAAAGCCTGGCGAATTGTCGGATCCCTTTCAAAGTCAATACGGCTGGCACATTATCCGCCTGGAGAAAAAGATCCCGGTGCCCACCCTCGAGGAGGCAACGCCTGCCCTGAAAGCCAAGGTAGCCCGCGACGAGCGGAGCGAAGTGTCGAAACAAGCCCTGCAAGCAAAATTGAAGCAGCAATACCAATTCAAGGAAAACACGGCGGCCAAGGCTGCGGTTATGGGCCTGGCCGATTCATCGCTGATGAAAGGCACCTGGAAGGCGCCCGCGTTGAAAACGGAAAAGGAGACCCTGTTCACCCTCATGGGCAAGCCCCACAACATAAAGGACTTCCTGGTGTATGCTCAGAAGAATCAACGCGCCAACATCCAGGCGCCCCGTAAATATTTCGAGGATCTTTACAACCATTATGTCGAGGCCAGCATCATGCCGTTGGTGGAAGAAAAGATCAAGGCCCGGAACCCCGACTACAGTTTCCTTTTGAGGGAGTATTACGAAGGCATCTTGTTATTCGAGATCATGGAAAAGGAAGTGTGGAACAAGGCCTCGCAGGATTCGGTTGGCCAAAAGGCCTATTTTGAGGCCCACAAGGCCGATTATACAGCCGGCGACCGGGTGAAAGCGGCGTTTTATTCCGGCAGCGTGGGCGATTTTATGACCCCGCTCCGCGAATTGATCCTGAAGGGTGACGAGGCGAAAGTCCAGGAAACGGTGATCCTGCGGAAGCTAAAAACGGAGGCCGGCTATTATAAAAAAGAAGACAAAGCCGTCCTTCAAAAGATGCCCTGGACCAAAGGCGTGTATCCCGCGGAAAACAATGGAATATATTACCTTGCGTGGCTAAAGGAGATACTGCCCCCCGGCTTTATGGCGTTTGAAGAAGCGAGGCCCCAGGTGATCTCGGATTACCAGACCTTTTTGGAGAAAAAATGGCTGGAACAGCTCAAAAAGAAGCATACCGTAAAGGTGAATGAGAAAGGCAAAAAATTCATATCGGAACAACTTCAGGCAAAATAATCCACCTGTGGGCGGAGGCATGAACGGTCTTGGAACCGTTTTTGTATTTTTGTGCCTGCTTTTGTCCGGATGTGACCTCATTAAAATGAAGGGGACCCACGCCGAAGGCGATGCAGGACGGACGCCCGTGGCGCGGGCCAACGATTTTTATTTATACAAGGACGAGCTGGCCGGCATCACCGCCCCCGGCACTCCCCCCGCAGACAGCGCCAAACTGGTGGAGGCCTATATCAACACCTGGATACGCAAACAACTGCTCATCCAGGAAGCCTCTACAAAAATTGATATCAATGAAGCCCAGGTTGAACGAAAGATCCTGGACTATAAGTATAGCATCATTGCATACGAATACCAGACCTACTACGTGAAGCAACACCTGGATACCATCGTTGCACCGGGTGAGATCGCCACGTACTACAAGGACAACATTGATAATTTTATTTTGAAGCAAAACATTGTGCAGGGTGTATTCATTAAAGTACCAAAGAATGCGCCACGCACCGGCAAGATCAAGGAGTTGATCTATTCCGAAAAGGACAAGGACAAACGGGAGTTGAAGTCGTATTGCCTCAGCTTCTCGTCGGCGTATCACATATCCGACTCCACATGGGTGGTGTTTGACGACCTGGTGAAGAACTCTCCGCTGGCGGAGATCCCCAACAAGATCCAGTTCCTGAAATCGAACCCCTACTATGAAACGTCGGACGAAACGTTTTTATATTTCCTGAAAGTGGGCCAGTACCGGATCTCCGACAACGTGTCGCCGCTGGAATTTGTGAAGGACGATATTCAAAACATCATCCTCAACAAACGCAAAGTGGAACTGGCCAAACAACTGGAAGACGAAGTGTTTAAGGAAGGACAAGATCACAATGAGTTTGAGATTTTTAATTGATATGAAGAGCGTACGGATTATAAAATTTGCAGGGCTGGTAGTGATGGCGTGTTTGGCCATGAGCGCCTATGCGCAGGAGCCTGCCACCAGCGAGCCCCCGACCGGAGGCGAAAGCCCCACGGGCGGAGAGAGCACCGGTGAAAGCAACAGCTTTGTAGTGGACAAGATCATTGCCAAAGTAGATAACTACATCGTGACCAAATCGGAACTGGAGCAAGCCTACCAGGACTACGTGACCAACGGTGGTTCGCCTTCGGCACAAGCGAAGTGTTCGTACCTGGCCATGCTGGTGCGCAACAAGCTCATGCTGGCCAAAGCCGAGATCGACTCGGTGGTGGTGCTGGATGGCGAAGTGGATCTGAACACGCAGAACCGCATGGACATGATCGTGTCGCAATCGGGCCGGTCGGTAAATGACCTCGAAGAATTGTACGGCAAAACCCTGGAACAAGTGAAGCTGGAGTTGCGCGAGCAGGTGCGTGAGCAAATGATCGTTTCCAAAATGGAAGAAGAAATGACCAAGGGCGTGGCCGTTACCCCATCGGAAGTGAAGCGGTTTTTTTCTAAGATCCCGAAAGACAGTTTGCCCTACATCTCCGCATCGGTGGAGGTGGCACAGATCGTGCGCATTGCCAAGGTCAGCGAAGCACAAAAAAGTATTACCCGGGGCGAGCTCATGGACCTCCGCAAGCGGATATTGGCCGGCGAAGATTTTGCCGAACTGGCCCGCAAGAATTCCGACGACCCCAGCGTGATCCAGAACGGTGGCGAAATGGGCTGGTCGGGTCGCGGGCGCATGGTTCCGGAGTATGAGGCCATGGCCTTCAAGTTAAAACCCAACGAGATCTCGATGCCCTTCAGCTCCCCTTTCGGTATGCACATCATGCAACTGATCGAGCGCCGTGGAAGCGAATATAACTCGCGCCACATCCTCATCTCGCCAAAGCCTTCGAAAAAAGATCTTCAAGATGCCACCCGCTACCTCGATAGCATCCGGACACTGGTCGTAAACGACAGCATCAAGTTCCAAAAAGCAGCAAAGGAATTTTCAGACGACGTGCCCACCAAAGGCAACGGAGGTTTCTTTAGCGACCGCGACGGCGGCACACGCCTCACCGTGGATGAACTGGACCCCATCATTTTCTTCAAGCTCGATTCCATGACCGTAGGTGAGATCTCGCAACCCATTGCCTACCGGACCGACGACGGCAAAGACGCCGTACGCATTTTGTTCTACAAAGGCCGGGTAGCCCCCCACGAGGCCTCGTTGGAGCAAGACTGGACAAAAATTCAAGCGGCCACGTTGGCTGAGAAAAAAGATAAGATTTTACAAAAGTGGTTTCAAAAAGCACGGACCGATGTGTTTATCAACATCGACCCGACCTACGATAATTGTGGACTATTAGACGAGCGACGATGATACAATTTTCTTCTGACGTAGAAGCGGCCGACGCCCTGGCCGCAGCCTATAAAAAACTCAAAGCAGAAATTTCCACCGTCGTCATTGGCCAGGATGAGGTCGTGCGGCAAGTGCTGACCGGCATTTTTTGTCAGGGGCATTCGTTGCTTGTCGGTGTGCCCGGGTTGGCGAAAACCTTGCTGGTGCAGACCATCGCGTTGGCGCTCGACCTGGAATTCAAGCGCATCCAATTCACGCCCGACCTCATGCCCTCCGACATCATTGGCGCGGAGACCATGGACCGCGAGCGCAATTTTAAATTTGTGAGAGGCCCTGTGTTTGCCAACATCGTGCTGGCCGACGAGATCAACCGCACGCCACCCAAAACACAAGCCGCCCTGCTGGAGTCGATGCAGGAGTATTCCGTGACCATTGCCGGCACGCGCTACGACTTGCCCCGCCCGTTCTTTGTGTTGGCCACGCAAAACCCCATCGAACAGGAAGGAACGTATCCGCTACCCGAAGCGCAGCTGGACCGTTTCATGTTCAATATCAAGCTCACCTATCCCTCGTTCAAAGACGAAGTGGAGGTAGTGAAAGCCACCACCTCAGACGAACCGAAGAAGATCAGCAAAGTGCTTTCTGGCGAAGAGATCGCCTATTTCCAGCACCTCATCCGTCGCGTGCCCGTGGCTGATAATGTGATTGAATATGCCGTGGGCCTGGCCAACAAAACCCGCGCGGGTGTGACCGGCGGCTCGGCCATCGCCAACGACTACCTGGAGTGGGGCGCCGGACCCCGTGCTTCTCAATACCTGGTGTTGGGCTCGAAATGCAACGCCATCCTTAACGGCAAATACTCACCCGACATCGAAGACGTCCGGGCCATCGCCAAACCCGTGCTGCGCCATCGCATCGTCCGCAATTTCAAGGCGGAGGCGGAAGGCATCAGCGTGGACGACCTCATCGAAAGATTGATGAACGCTTAAACTCGGGAAGTTCAATCGCGGTAATTCAGCGCCGGCTGACGATCGCCGATCAAGGCTTCGTATTTAAAATTTTCGCCCCTTCTTTTTCTTAGCTCTTTCCAGGATTCTTCAATCACCTGAGGAGAATCAAATAAGTCCATGGCCGTAAAGGCAAGGGCCTTCGCGGCTACCATCATGCCTTTGAAACCAATGCTGGTGCCGCCGGCAGCAACGGCCTGCCAACTGTGGGCGGCCGTGCCCGGAACCCAGGTGGCCGTGGATAGACCAACCGTTGGAACCACCCAACTCACATCGCCCACGTCGGTGGAGGCGGGGCCTTCCACAATTTTAAAGGGTTCAATTTCGTTGGAACTCTCCAGTTTCGGGATCGTGCCGGTGAACGTTTGCTGGATCTTGGTGCCGAATTCTTTTTCTTCTGGCGTATAGGTGTAGCCGCCGGTGGCATGCAGGTTTTTGTCCATGATGTGCGCCAGCGTCTCGTTGGGCAGCATGTTGTATACCCCACCCGTTACTTCCACTTCCATGCGCGTTTCGGTGCCGAGCGCAGCGCCCTGTGCGGCTTTCACAATACGCTCCCAGATCGCTTTTACGTCGTCGCGTTTGGGATGGCGTACGTAATAATATACTTCGGCATACGCGGGTACGACATTGGGCGCTTCGCCACCGCGGGTGATCACGTAGTGAATGCGGGTTTCCTGGGGCACGTGTTCGCGCATCATGTTCACCATAACGTCCATGGCTTCCACGGCGTCCAGCGACGAGCGGCCGCGCTCGGGAGAGGCTGCGGCGTGCGAGGCGGTGCCATAGAATCTGAACTTGCCGTTTTTGTTGGCCAACGAGCCGCCGGTAGCTGCCGTATTGCCATCGCCGGGGTGCCAATGGAGCACGACGTCAACATCGTTGAAGAGGCCTTCTCTGACCATGTATACTTTGCCGGAGCCGCCTTCCTCGGCGGGCGTGCCATAGAATCGCAGGGTGCCTGGTTTTTTGTTGGCGATCAGCCAGTTCTTTACTTCAATGGCGGCCGCCGCCGAAGCCGTGCCAAACAAATGATGGCCGCAGGCATGACCGGAGGTTTTTCCGTCGATGGTTTTTTTCTCGGGAACAGCGTCTTGCGAAATGCCGGGCAAGGCATCGTATTCTCCCAGGATGGCGATCACCGGCTTGCCGGAACCGTAAGAAGCGACGAAGGCCGTGGGGATGCCCGCGATGCCGGTTTCCACTTTGAAGCCTGCTTGTTTAAGGGTTTCCTGGAGCAGCGCCGAACTTTTAACTTCTTTGTAGCCCACCTCGGCAAAGTCCCAGATCTGTTTGGCCACGCCGGAGTAGGTTTGATATTTAGAATCGATGACTTTGGCGACTTCCATTTTGGTTTTCTGCGCCACGGCGACGAGCGACGCGCATAGCCATGCGGTGGTGAGGATTTTCTTCATAGGTCGGTTAATGGTTTAGGGAAAATAAGGAAAGCCCTTCGCAAAATCCAACCTTTTCCAACAACGGCGAACAAATTGCACAGCAACGGATTGTGACGACGACAACGCCACGCCCTGGTCACCACGGACGGCGCGGGCGCTGATCGAATGGTTTGGGATGGACGCTTATTCGAATCCTTTGGCCTTCATCTTCCGGAACTCGCGCACGCGGCGTGTCATGGCTATGCCAAAGCCACCCATCAGCACCAGGGTGCCGAGCCAGAGCAGGTTGATGTAGGGCTTCTCCAGGGCCTTGATCACCACCCAATCTTTTTGGCGCGTGTTGATGCCCAGCGCAAATTCGTTGGTTTCGGGGTGAATGTTCAACAAGGTGATGCGGAGACCCAGCTCGGCCACCTCGTCGGGGATACGGCCTGCCATTTTATCTTTGATGAGGAAAATGGGTTCGGCATAGTAGTCACCTTTTTCGCCTTGAATGTGGATCTTGGCTTTCACGGCCACGTCTTCCGGATTGAGGCGCACACCGTTCACCTCAAAAACGCGATCGATCGATTCCAGCACGCAGACATAGTCGTTGGCATAGAATTGTTGGTTGATCTTCACGTTCATTTCCTCCAGCTTGCTCCACTCGTCTCCCTCCGATGGTTTCATCACGGACGATACGTGTGTGTAGAGATCGGCCGAGACCGTTCTGTAAATATCAGGCGACACCAAAAGGCCTCCCATTTCCGGGTTTATCTGTGCACGCGGATACAGCGTATAGGCACGACCGTTTTTCCGGAGTTGAATTTCATAGAACGTGTTTTCTCCGTGAATGTCGATCGTGTCGTTCGCTTTGAAAGTTGTTCCGTTGACCGTGAAATCGCGTTTGGCCACCACCAGATCTCTGTCGCCGGTGGGCTGCACGTCGCTTTTGCGTATATAGCCACCGTGGTGTCTTGGTTCCAGGCGTTCGCCCAGGAATTCGATGTCGTAGCCCCACATGGTGCGGGGTTCGTTTATGAAGAGGAGGAGATTGTCGCGGTTGAAATCTTCGCTGAACTCATTCGAGATGCGCATGCCCGTGTTGTTCAGCGAAACGATCTTTGAATAGCCGGCAGAGAACATAATGCCCAACAACATCATCCCAACGCCGATGTGGGCCACTGCACCACCCGAAAGCCCGGGGCTGGTCTTCAACAAGGAAATGAGAATTTTTATATTCGACACGACGGTGAAAACGCCGGCCAGGGTGAGGATCACATATGTGTAGGTGTAGACTTGCCCGATCGTCACGATCAGCGCAAAAACAATGAGCGTGAGCAGCACGGGAAGGGTCAGCTCTTTTTTGAGTTGATCCTTGTCGATCTTCTTCCACCAGAAAAATTGTCCAACACCGGAAAGCAACCCGACCACTACAGCAAACCACAGTTGGAACCGCGAGTAGAACGTGATTTGATCGCCGGGGATGGCAAGATTTGAAGTGATGCCAATGCCGTGGAGGATCTTGTTCCAAACGGGAATGGACGTGGGCAACAACACCTGGAAGCCCATGAGGCACAAGGTTACGGCGCCGATGAAGATCCAGAACTCACGTGAATACGTTGAAGCTTCTTTTTCGGAAGAAGGAATTTCACGCCAACGGAATATGGCCAACGCTACGGCGGCAATCAGAAAGAAGAAAAGGTAGATGAGCAACTGACCCGAAAGTCCCAGGTCGGTAAAAGAATGTACAGAAGCATCGCCGAGCACGCCGCTGCGGGTGAGGAACGTGGCGTAAAGGACGAGTATGAAGGTAGTGATCACCAGGATGATGGACGCCTTCAAGGCGGTCTCGCTGTTTTTGTAAGTGATCATGGTGTGTATTGATGCGACCAGGACCAACCAGGGGACGTATATCGCATTCTCCACGGGATCCCAATTCCAATAGCCACCAAAGTTCAAGGTTTCATAGGCCCAATAACCACCCATGAGAATCCCCAACCCCAACACGGCGCCACTGAACAACGCCCACGGCAGCGCGGGACGGATCCAGTCCTGGTATTTTTTCATCCAAAGCCCCGCGATGCAAAAAGAGAACGGCACCAGCGTGGTGGCGAAGCCCAGGAAAAGCGTGGGCGGGTGAATGACCATCCAATAATTTTGCAGCAGCGGATTGAGACCGTTGCCGTCCTTTGGCACAAACTCAGGTTGGGCCATGAATATGGGGGCCTCGTGCATCGCGTCGCGCAGCAAAATGAAAGGTGAGCTTCCGATCTTGGATCCAAGCCCCGGAATGACCACACCGAGGATCATCGAGGCCAGGAACGCCTGCACCAGGGCAAACACCGTCATGACGGGCGCTTCCCAGAATTTATTGGTGTGGACCAGGACGAGCCCCAGCATTGCTTGCCAGAACAACCACAGCATGAAGCTTCCTTCCTGCCCATTCCAAAAGGTGGAGATGAGGTAATAGACGGGCAGCTTGCGATCGGAGTAGTTATAGGCGTAGTGATATTCGAAGTAGTGATTGGCGATGATGACAAACAGCGTAATGCAGATGCCCACCACGGCCGCGGCATGCGCATAGAAACCGGTTCGCCCATTGTGCAGCCAGAAGGTCTTTTTCTCCAGGTCGTTGACGGTGGTGGCCTTGAAATAGGCAAAGGCCGTGACAAGCGAGGTGATGAAAGAGGTGATAACAAAAAGGTGACCCAGGTCACCGATCAGGTAATGCATGCTGGCTGATTTAGTGGACGATCCGCAGGGCGCGAAATGAAAGGTGTGGGTGTGATACTATAGAAGCCGGCGCTGGCTGACGGCATTTGGAGCAGATCAAACATTGATCTTTTGCTCCTGGTATTTGGAAGGACATTTGAGGAGGATCTTGCTGGCGTTGAAATCCGCGCCATGATAGCTTCCGATGACCACCACTTTTTCGGAACGCAGAAAATCGGCGGGCATGGGTTGGTTATAGTTCACGCGCTGTTCCTTACCGGTGTCGTCGACCATCACAAAGGAAAAGGACACCCGGTCGGCTCCTTCGGTGATGCCGATCACGTGGCCTTCGTCATCTTTCTTGAGTTCGCCCACCACGTGGATCTCCTTTTTGTTGCCGGACGTGGACAGGCTGAGCGCCTCGTCAAAACCGACATAGGTGCTGGCGTCGTTGGAGGTGGAAACGATGATGCCGATTGCGACGGCAATGACCACCAGGATAAGAATGTGTGATTTTTTCATAAAGCGCTTCCCTTCAAAGTCGAGGCAAAATTAGCCACAAACGACTAGAAATTCAGGTAATTTTTTACCTGAAATACGGTGGCTGCCTATTTGGTTGAGTGTTTTTTTTCGGCTAGAAGATCTTCCAGCTTTTTCACTTTGCGGTCCATCAAAAAGAGGTAGGTGATAAGGCCCGCCAGCACGATGAGGATGATGGCGACCACCACATAGATCTTGCCCTCGGAGCGGAGGCCGTCGGCCATGGGCACGTCGGATTGCGCGTTTGCGGAAAGGCTAAGGGCCATCAAAATGAGGCCCAGGAGGCTGCTAATGAGTTTTTTCATCTTCTAAGTCGTGAATTTTATCTTCAATGGCCCGCATTCTCACCCGCAGGGAGGTTACCCAGACGCCAACCAGGATCCAGCCGATCACCGCGGGATAAAAGACCATGCGCATGCGGTTGTCGAGGTCATACATATTGAAACCCGGGTTGCCGCCGCTGCCGGGGTGGAGCGAACTGGTGAGGCGGGGGATGATGAATATGAGCGGGATCATTGCCGCAAAGGCGAAAATGTTATAGACGGCGCTGAGACGGGCTTTTTGTTCTTCATTTTCCACGGAGCCGCGCAGGATGAAATAGGCCAGATAGACCAGGAGCGCAATGGCGGCACCGTTTTGTTTTGGGTCGCCGTGCCAGAAGGAGCCCCAGGCATAGTTAGCCCACAACATGCCGGTGAGCATACCCAAAATGCCAAAAACCAGGCCTACGTTGGCGAATTCTACGGCTTTGCGATCCGTTGCCACCGCGGGATTGAGCAAGTACAGAACAGAATAGACCACGGAAACGAGAAAAAGGGCCACCATCCCAAACCACATGGGCACATGGAAATAGAGGGCCCGGATGGTCTCGTTCAGGATGTTGAGCCGTGGAACATCCATGAGCAGGCCGCCGATGTGAACGTAGAAAAGTAAAGCGACAGCAAGAATTTTTAGCCAGTTCTTCATGGAGGAGACAAACAAGGGGTGCAAACGGATTTTTCGAAAAATGAGTTGCCCGCTTCTTTTTTTAACTGCGCCAAATATACGGGAAGAGCATGTACGACAGGCCCGTGAGGATGCAATTTATTGCCAACAGGTTTAGCAATTCGTCCACGCTGACGGAGCGGTCCAGGCCGTCGAGTACGTTTTTGGTGATCTTGATGGCCATGAGGAGCAGCGCCAGGATCACGGGGAAGCTGAGCACGGCCATCAGGATGTTGCTGTTATTGGCCTTGGATGCAATGCCGGAAATGAGGCTCAGCGCTGCCGAAAATCCGAACGAAGTGAGCAAGAGCGTGAGCAGGAAAAGTCCCTGGTCCTGGATGGGGTTGCCGATGAAAAGGGAGAACAGCGCATAGCCGGCCAGCGACAAAAGCAGGCACAGCAACGTGTTGTACAGGATCTTGGAAAGAATGATGGCTTGCGGGCTGGCCACGGCATAATAATAAATGAACGAGCCTTTTTTCTCCCCGATAAAGCTCTTCGCCACGCTGTTGACCACCGAAAACAAAATGGCCAGCCAAAAGAGCGCCGACCACGTGGCTTCATTGATGGAATTCTGACGCAGACTGAAGGTGAGGTAGCAAATGAAGATGAGACTGAACAGGTAGACGCCGATACCGGAGATCACCGCTTTGCGTCGAAGCTCCAGGGTGAGTTCCTTATGGATCAGGTGCAGGATCATGCGGCGTGCCGGGCGGCTTCTTCCATGCGAAGGAGTTTGCGGACGGATTTGAAAACAAGGAATATAACCACCAGCAAAATTCCCATCGATGAGCCCGCGATCAAGGATAACGACAGCAGGGGCTTAACCGGTTTGTCAAATCTTGTAAAACCTTCCAGAAGTTGCACGCTGTTAACGAGTTCAAGATCATTTTGGTACTTGATCCTTTCGCGGGTCAGGTCAATGATCTTTGTGTTCACCACCGTGGGATCGAACATGACGCCGTTTTTTGAATTTTGGAAAAAGTCGCCGCTATAGATTTTGGCCTTCAGTCCTTCGAGGTCTTTTATTTCCTGATCGATCTTGGCAATGACGGTTTTCAAAAACTCCCGGTTCTGATTGACCCTGATCTTTACATATTCGTTGTTCTCAAAATAACTGATCAGTCCCTTTTGAAGATCCGGCAGGATGTCCTGACTAAAAACATCAACGGTGATCACGAAATACGTCCGGTCTATTTCTTTCGAGATCTCGCCTTCATTGGAATAGGGGCTCTCAATTTTAATGTATCCGAGGTTCAGGGCGGTTTGTTCGGTAACGCCGAGCTGTGAGGCCAATGCCGTTCGGTTTCCTTCCCGGATATATTGATTCAGGTTGTCGACAAGTTTTTTGCTATACGACTCCGTCATGATCTTCGAACTGACGATCATTTTGTTTTCGTAGACCTTCCGGGAAGAATAGTAGTATCCGAAACCGAGTGCAGTGCCTAAAACAAAGAATAAAAGGAGGAGCCAGAAATTACTTCTTATCGCTCTGACGGCCTGGAGCACAAGGGCTATCAGGTCAATCTCGTCTTTCCGGGCGTCTGTCATTCGGTATTTTTTTAAAATCGGGCCGAAATTTAGAAAATATTACAAATTCCCCCTAATCTGTTAATTTTGTCCCCTTAATTCAGCAGCCATTCATGCATTCAAACTCAACGGTACTGGTCACCGGAGCAGCCGGCTTCATCGGGTTCCATCTCACACAAAAGCTCACCGCCCTGGGATTCAGGGTGGCAGGCCTGGATAACCTGAACGACTATTACGATGTTAACCTCAAAAAGTCGCGTCTGGACATTCTCAAGACCCTTCCCGGCTTCACGTTCCATCAGGTCGACTTAGTGGACTATGCGTCGCTCAACAGTCTTTTTACAGAACAGCGTTTTGATTACGTCGTGAACCTTGCCGCACAGGCGGGGGTACGCTATTCGCTCACCAATCCGCACGCGTATCTGGAAAGCAACCTGCACGGGTTTCTGAACATCCTGGAAGTCTGCCGCCATCATAAGATCAAACATTTGGTCTATGCGTCGTCAAGCTCGGTGTATGGTGCAAATAAAAAGATGCCTTTTTCGGTGCACCACAATGTAGACCACCCGATATCGCTCTATGCGGCTTCGAAAAAATCGAATGAACTGATGGCGCACACCTACGCGGCGTTGTATAATCTGCCGACGACGGGGTTGCGCTTCTTCACGGTATACGGCCCCTATGGCCGACCCGACATGGCCTTGTTTCTTTTCACAAAGGCCATCATCGAGGGCAAACCCATCGACGTCTTCAACAACGGAAAGATGAAGCGCGACTTCACCTACGTAGACGACATCGTGGAAAGCATCGCGCGCCTGGTGCCAAAGCCCGCGCGCCCCAACGCGCAGTGGAACGGCATGACGCCCGATCCCGCGACAAGTTTTGCGCCTTACCACATCTTCAATATCGGCAACAATCAACCGGTGGAACTCATGCGGTTCATCGAGGTGATCGAGGAGAAGCTGGGGAAGAAGGCCATCAAGAACATGATGCCGCTCCAGGAGGGCGACGTGCCCGAAACATATGCCGATGTGGAAGATCTGATGCGCGAGGTTGATTTCAAACCGGCCACGCCGATCGAAGAGGGTATTGGAAAATTCATTGCTTGGTATACATCCTATTATAAACACTAAACAAAAACGTAGGCTCGTGGAAAAAATTAGCATAGTAGGGCTGGGGTACGTTGGTCTGCCCCTAGCCGTGGAGTTCGGAAAGATTCTGCCGGTGGTAGGATTCGATATCAACAAAGAACGCATCGAAGAGTTGAAGCGCGGCTACGACCGCACAAAGGAAGTGGATAGCGACGAATTGAAAGCCTCCACCCACCTGCAATATGCTTTCGATACGGCGGCGTTGAAGGACGTCAATTATTTTATCGTCACCGTTCCCACACCGATCGACGAATTCAAGAAGCCCGACCTTCGTCCACTGGAAGGCGCCAGCAAAACCGTGGGAAGCGTGCTGAAGAAAGGCGACATCGTGATCTATGAATCGACGGTTTACCCGGGATGCACAGAAGAAATTTGTGTGCCCATCCTGGAGCGCGTGAGCGGTCTGAAATTTAACGTGGATTTCTTTTGCGGCTATTCGCCCGAGCGGATCAACCCCGGCGACAAACTGCATCGTGTCACCACCATAAAGAAAGTCACCAGCGGCAGCACACCCGAGATTGCCGAGAAGGTGGATCAACTCTACCGGAAGATCATCACGGCCGGCACACACAAGGCCTCGTCGCTAAAAGTGGCCGAAGCTGCCAAGGTCATCGAAAATTCGCAGCGCGACCTCAACATCGCTTTTGTGAACGAGCTGGCACTCATCTTCGACCGCGTGGGCATCGACACCCACGAAGTGTTGGAAGCAGCGGGCACCAAATGGAACTTTCTTCCCTTCAAACCGGGATTGGTTGGAGGGCATTGCATTGGGGTGGATCCTTATTATCTGACCCACAAAGCAGAGAGCCTGGGCTATCATCCGGAGGTGATCTTGTCGGGAAGACGGATCAACGACAATATGAGCGTTTACGTTGCCAACACGATCATTAAACTGATGGCGAAAAATGAACAGCCCATCCACGGTGCAAACGTGCTCGTGCTGGGGATCACGTTCAAAGAAAATTGTCCCGACATCCGAAACAGTAAAGTGATCGATGTCGTAAGAGAACTGCAAAGCTTTGGCACAACGGTAGATATATTCGATCCGCAGGCGGACGCAGCAGAAGTGAAACACGAATACAATGTGCCGTTGGTATCGGGCTTAACGAAAAAGTATCATGCGGTTGTGCTGGCAGTGAATCATACCGATTTCAGTACGCTGGATTGGTCTGCCTTCACCACGGCGAAAACGGTGGTATACGACGTAAAAGGTTCTTTGGATAGAAATAAAATCACAGCACGACTCTAACACAAACTATGGCTTTAACAAAAAAAATCCTCGTTACCGGCGGCGCGGGCTACATCGGTGCACACACTGTAGTGGAACTGATCAACGCCGGCTACGATCCCGTGATCATCGATGATCTTTCGAAAAGTGATCGCACATTGTTGGCGGGCATTGAAAAAATTACGGGAAGGAAAGTGGATTTTCACAAGGGTGACTGTTGTGATAAAGCCTTTGTAACGGGCGTTTTTAAAACGGCAGGACCGTTCTCCAGCGTGTTGCATTTTGCGGCCTACAAATCGGTGGGCGAATCGGTGGAGAAGCCGTTGATGTATTACCAAAATAATATCGATTCGCTGGTCACCGTGCTGGATGTGATGAAAGAAAATGGTGTCACCGATCTTATTTTCTCGTCTTCTTGTACCGTCTATGGCCAGCCCGACCACATACCGGTCGACGAGTCGGCGCCGTTCAAGCGGGCGGAGTCGCCCTACGGTGCCACGAAGCAGATGTGCGAGCGCATCCTGGAAGATGCTCACCTCAATGGCTACCGCGTGGTTTCGCTGCGGTACTTTAATCCCATCGGGGCGCACCCCAGCGCCGAGTTGGGTGAACTGCCCGTGGGTGCCCCCAACAACCTTGTTCCCTACATTACGCAAACTGCTGCCGGTGTTCGCGAGAAGCTCACCGTCTTTGGCAATGACTATGATACGCCTGACGGCTCCTGCCTCCGGGATTTTATTCACGTCGTAGACCTGGCCATTGCCCACGTGAAGGCAATGGAGTACCTGGCGAAGCGCCCTGAAAAAAAATTGGTCGAGGCTTTCAACGTAGGGACTGGAATCGGTGTCTCCGTATTACAGCTTTTGGACAAATTCGTGAAGGTGACCGGCGCGAAGCTCAACTATGTTATCGGTCCCCGCCGGCCCGGTGATGTCGAAAAGGTGTATGCCGATCCGTCGAGGGTGAATGCGGCCCTTCAATGGAAGACAATATATTCCGTAGAAGATTCGCTGCGCGATGCGTGGCGATGGGAGAAGAAGGTTCGAAACCTTCAGTAAACACCGCAAAAACAAATTCGATACGTGACGACTGATCTCATGCAACAAATAAAGATGGTTGATCTGCACACGCAATACTTGCGCATCAAAGCGGAGGTTGACGCTGCCATGCAGCATGTGCTGAACACCACCGCCTTTATCCAGGGAAAAGAAGTTGCTGAGTTTGCTGAATCGCTCGCTCACTTTCTCGGCGACGTGAACGTTATTCCTTGCGCCAACGGAACCGATGCCCTTCAAATAGCCTTCATGGCTTTGAATGCAAAACCCGGCGACGAAGTCATACTGCCCGTGCATACCTATGTGGCCACCGCCGAAGTGCTGGCGCTCATGGGATTGAAGCCCGTCTTTGTGGACGTGGACGAGCACACGTTCAATATCGATGTTGCGCAAGTGCAACAAAAAATTACATCGCGCACCATCGCCATCGTGCCGGTTCACCTGTATGGTCAGTGTGCCGACATGCAACCGCTGCTGGAGCTTGCTGCCAGACAGGGCTTGTCCGTGATTGAAGATGCAGCCCAGGCGTTGGGTGCTGTCTATACCTTTAAAAACGGCATCACGAAAAAGGCCGGCACCATGGGGACCATCGGTACCACGTCGTTCTTCCCTACAAAAAACCTGGGATGTTTTGGCGACGGCGGCGCAATTTTCACGTCCGATGCCGCGCTGGCCGAGAAGATCAGGATGATCGCCAACCACGGTCAAAAAGTAAAATACCATCATGAACTCGTGGGCGTAAACAGCCGCCTGGACACGCTGCAAGCGGCCGTGTTGAAAGTGAAGCTGAAATATCTTCGCGACTACGAATCGCTGCGCAACGACGTGGCCCGTTACTACGACGCCAAGCTTTCGGGCGTGCCGGCATTGAGAATACCGGCGCGGGTTGGAAACTCAACGCACGTTTTTCATCAGTACACCGTGCAGGTTTTGAAGGGCGATCGCGATCAATTCAAGAAATACCTGGAAGAGAAAGGTATACCGACCATGATCTACTATCCCGTTCCGCTTCACTTGCAGAACGCGTACCGGCAACCGGAATACGGCCCTGGATCATTTCCGGTGACGGAAAGACTTTCAAAGACGGTGATCTCACTGCCCATCCATACGGAGATGCCCGGTGATCAATTGGAATTTATCAGCACGACCATAAAAGCCTATTTTTAACATGACCGACGCAAAGGAATTTTATGTCCATCCCACGGCCGTGCTAGACGAAGGCTGCGAAATAGGAAAAGGAACAAAGATCTGGCACTTCTCGCACATCATGCCCCACTGCAAGATCGGGGAGAATTGCAACATCGGTCAGAACGTGGTGATCTCTCCCGAAGTGGTGCTGGGAAAAAATGTGAAGGTGCAGAACAACGTCTCTATCTACACCGGTGTGACGTGTGAAGACGATGTTTTTTTGGGTCCCTCCATGGTGTTCACCAACGTGACCAACCCGCGCAGCGCTGTCAATCGAAAAAATCAATATGCAAAAACACGGGTGAAGCGAGGTGCTACCATAGGGGCAAACGCGACCATTGTTTGCGGGCACGACATCGGTGAATTTGCTTTTATCGGTGCAGGAGCGGTGGTCACCAAGACCGTGCCGGCCTATGCGCTGGTCGTCGGCAATCCCGCGCGGCAAAACGG
Organism: Chryseolinea soli; assembly: GCF_003589925.1. Lineage (NCBI taxonomy): Bacteria > Pseudomonadati > Bacteroidota > Cytophagia > Cytophagales > Fulvivirgaceae > Chryseolinea > Chryseolinea soli. The sequence goes on from NZ_CP032382.1 coordinate 2,572,926, forward strand.
CTGGATGAGCGAGTACGGACATAAGCTGAATTTCAAAGAAGGCATAGCCACTTGCCCCGAAAGCAAGCAGCGCTACCGGCTTCAGGATGGTGTGGTTTCTAAAATAGAAGGATGAAAAATTTTGCATTGATCGGTGCCGCGGGTTTCATCGCGCCCCGTCACCTTAAGGCATTGAAAGATACGGGCAGCAACCTGGTGGCGGCGCTCGACAAACACGACAATGTCGGTGTACTGGATTCCTATTTCCCAAACGCCGATTTCTTTACGGAGTTCGAGCGCTTTGACCGTCACCTCGACAAGCTGAAACGCAAAGGAGAGAAGGTCGACTACATCACCATTTGCTCACCAAACTATCTCCATGATTCGCACATCCGTTTTGCCCTTCGTTATGGTGCAAACGCCATATGTGAGAAGCCTCTCGTGCTCAACCCCTGGAACCTGGACGCGTTGGCCGAAATTGAAAAGGAGACGGGCAAAAAAGTGTTCACCATTCTTCAACTGCGCCTGCACCCCAGCATCATCGCCTTGCGCGAGCGCGTGCTGAACGGTCCTAAAGACAAAGTTTACGACGTCGATTTGAAATACATGACCTCGCGCGGCCACTGGTACCAAAGCAGTTGGAAGGGCGACCTGTCGAAGTCAGGGGGCATTGCGACCAACATCGGCATTCATTTTTTTGACATGCTGATGTGGATCTTTGGCGAGGTCAAGAAGAATGATGTATACAGTCTCACGGCCAGCCAGGGATCGGGATATATCGAATTGGAAAAAGCGCGGGTGAATTGGTTTCTCAGCATCGACTACGACGATATTCCCGAGGCGGTTAAGGCCCAGGGAAAAAGAACCTTCCGCACGTTGAGTATGGAGGGCGAAGAGATCGAGTTTAGCGATGGCTTTACCGACTTGCACACCAAAAGTTATGCAGAGATATTGAAGGGCAACACGTTCGGCTTGCAGGAAGCCAAACCGTCGATCGAATTGGTGTACGACATTCGCAATAAAGAACGCTCGCCGAAACCGTAAGGCGTATAGGATCACAAATTTTTTAAAACCCCTCTCACGTGAAAATACTCGTCACCGGAAGCAATGGTCAATTGGGAAGCGAGCTCAAGCTGCTTGCTGCTGTTTACAAGACCTTCGACTTCACCTTCATCGACGTCGAAGAAGTCGACCTCACGCAAGCCGATTCCATCCGCAGTTACTTTGCCGCCAAGCAATTTGATTTTCTGATCCACTGCGCCGCCTATACTGCGGTCGACAAAGCGGAAGAAGAGTCACGACTGGCCTACGCCATAAATGCCGACGCCGTAAAAACGCTGGCGGAGGTCTGTGTGGAAAAAAAGATCCGCATGATCTACATTTCCACCGACTACGTTTTTGATGGCGAGGCCAACCAGCCGCTCACAGAGATGGCCGTGCCCAGTCCAGTGTCGGTGTATGGAAAGTCGAAGCGGGAAGGCGAAAACCATGTGCTGTCTATTTTGAGCAACGCCTATATCATCCGGACCGCCTGGGTGTATTCTACTTTCGGAAAGAATTTTGTGAAAAGTATCCGGCATCTGGCCAGTCAGCGGGAGTCACTGGGGGTGGTTTGTGATCAGATCGGTACGCCAACGTATGCTTTTGACTTGGCTTCGGCCATTTTGCAAATCGTGGAGGCCGTCGCCCAAGGGCGCGTGGATGAGCCCGGGATCTATCACTATACGAACGAAGGGGTGACCTCCTGGTACGACTTTGCTTATTTCCTGGTCAGGGAAAGCAAACTGAATTGCCGGATTCAACCGATTTCGACAGCACAATACAAGACGGCAGCCGTCCGGCCCAAGTTCAGTCTGCTGGATAAATCTAAAATTAAGGCTACTTTTGCGCTTCAAATACCCCATTGGTCGGAGAGCCTGAAGGTATGTATTGAGAAACTATCAAGCTAAACGGGGTCAAAACGGCGGTTTTGGCGTGCAAAAGAGAGATTTTGAATGGTTAAAAGGTTATTTCAAGGCAGTTTTATGCGCTATCTCGTCGTTGGGGTGACCTCTGCCGGCCTGGAATTCCTTCTGTTGATTTTCTTTGTTGAGCGGTTCGATCTGACCCCCCTGATGGGAAATGTATTTGCGTTCCTGATCACCTGCATTCTAAATTATACGCTCAGCCGGAAATGGGTGTTCGAGCGCACGGGCGAGCGAAAACGGGTTGAGTTCTTTCTGTTCATGTTTTTTGTTACCTGCGGATTGCTGATCAGCCAATTGGTGATGTGGATCGGTGTCGATCAATGGCACATCGACTACCGGATCTCTAAGGTGATCGCCACGGGTTTTGTTGTCATATGGAATTTCTTTACACGGAAGTATCTCGTTTTTAATCGTCTGGAGTCGTTGCGGGCCTTGTTCTCGAAGCGATAACGGCAAAGGGATTTTTTTATCGTCATCCGGCAAGCCAACCCTGACGGACGACGCACTGATACGAATGGCCTGAAGGTTTTTTAGGAAGGGTTGATCGAAATGAGATTTTAATGCAGTAGTTCAATAGAATGGTTTACACGTTCAATTTTTAATGTTCATTCAATGCTAAATGGTAAAAGTGTTCTGATCACCGGAGGAACCGGTTCATTCGGAAAAAAATTTGTTGAGGTGGTTTTAAAAAAATACCCACAAGTAAAGAAGCTCATCGTTTATTCCCGCGACGAGTTGAAACAGTTCGAAATGAGCCAGACTTTTCCTGAATCGAAATATCCCGCCATGCGCTATTTTATCGGCGACGTGCGCGATGCAGAGCGAATGAAAAGAGCTTGTGAGGGTGTGGATTTCATCGTGCATGCCGCGGCACTGAAGCAAGTGCCGGCAGCCGAATACAACCCCATGGAATGTATTAAAACGAATATCATCGGTGCCGAAAATGTGATCAATGCGGCCATGGACTGTGGCGTTAGCGATGTGGTGGCCCTTTCTACCGACAAGGCTGCTGCGCCGATCAATTTATATGGTGCCACAAAGCTTTGTTCCGATAAGCTCTTCGTTGCCGCCAACAATTTTAAGGGACCGAGAAAGTTGAAATTTTCGGTCGTGCGCTATGGCAATGTCATGGGATCGCGCGGCTCGGTCATTCCTTTTTTTATGGAAAAAAGAAAAGACGGCATGTTGCCCATTACCGATGAAAACATGACGCGTTTCAATATCTCCCTGGAAGAGGGTGTTGAGCTCGTTTTGTTTGCCTATGAAAATGCCCTGGGTGGAGAGATTTTCGTTCCGAAGATCCCTTCATATTCCATCATGGAACTGGCCGAGGCCATCGGACCGGAGTGTAAAAAAGAAGTCATTGGAATTCGCCCAGGCGAAAAGGTCCACGAGGAAATGATCACCGAATCGGACTCCTTCTACACGGCCGATGTCGGGCGTTATTATGTCATTCTTCCCCAGTCACCCTCCTGGAGCTACGACGATTACTTTGTTAAAAAGAAAGCGGAACGCGTGCCCGTGGGATTCAAATACAATTCCGGTACAAACAAAGAATGGCTGACCAAAGAGCAGCTGCGCGAATTGATCAATGTGCACGTTGATCCAAACTTTAAAGTGTGAGCCTCGATCATCTCAGGAAGAAGATAGCCATTGGGACCGTACAATTAGGCCTTTCCTACGGTATTAATAACCAAACCGGAAAGCCTTCTCAGGATGTAGCCTTCGACATTTTGCGAAAAGCTTCGGACTATCGCATCCACATGCTGGATTCGGCCGAAGCCTATGGCGACTCCCTGCAGGTGATTGCCGCGTTCCTGAAGTCGGGTCATCACAGTTCGTTCGACATCATCAGTAAATTTATAGGAGATGGAACAGCCTTGTCCGGTAAGGTCGAAGCGACGCTGGAAGCGTTGGGCATCCCTTCGCTGTATGCCTACATGTTCCATCGATTCGAAGACTACCGCTCGGGTAAATACCGCGATGAATTGCTGAGCTTGCAAAAGACAGGCAACGTCCGCAAGCTTGGCGTCTCTTTATATGGCACACACGAATTGGAAGCCGTGGTGAACGATGCGGAGATCGGGGTCATTCAACTTCCCCTGAATCCCCTGGCCAATACTGCCGAAACGATCCGCCTGGTGAAGGAAGCCAAGGCGAAAGGCAAGGAAATTCACGTGCGTTCGGTCTTTCTGCAGGGATTGCTATTCAAAGACCCCGATGAATTGACCGGAAACCTGAAGGGGCTTTACGAACCGCTAAAAACCTTTCATAAAATTCTCAAGGATTACAACCTCGGGGTAAGGCAAGCGTGTCTAAATTACGCTTTGCACCAACCCTGGATTGATTATGTGATTATTGGTGTAGAAACAAAAGAGCAGTTGGAGCAAAACATCGAAGCCATTACGCCCCATTTTTCACAAGCCCTGGCGCAGGAGTTGGAGTCCATTTTTGTGCCCGACCTGTCTTTGTTGAATCCCTCCACCTGGAAACCCTAAATTGTATTTGAAACGCCACCCCTAAATAAGCATGAAAGTTATTCCATACGGCCGACAAGACATTACCCAACAAGACATCGATGCGGTGATAAAAGCACTGACCTCTGATTTTCTTACGCAGGGTCCCACCATATTGGAATTCGAAAAAAAATTTGCTGACTATGTCGGCGCCAAATATGCCGTTGCCGTAGCCAACGGTACGGCGGCCCTGCACCTGAGCACGATGGCGCTCAAGGTGAATAGCCAGTCAAAAGTGATCACGACCCCCATCACCTTCGCGGCCACGGCCAACTGCGTGCGGTATTGTGATGGCGAAGTTGTGTTTGCAGACATTTCCCCGGAAACGGTTGTACTCGACGTCGATAAAGTTGCCGCCCTCCTCAAGGCCTCACCAAAAGGTACGTATCAGGGGATCATCCCGGTTGACTTTGCCGGCTACCCGGTGAACATGGAAAAGTTCCGGGCCCTGGCCGACGAATACGGACTTTGGATCATCGAAGACGCCTGTCACGCGCCCGGTGCCTATTTCACCGACAGCAAAGGACAACAACAATGGTGTGGCAACGGCGTGTTCGCCGACCTCACCGTGTTCTCATTCCATCCCGTGAAGCACATTGCTTGTGGTGAAGGCGGGATGATCACGACGAACAATAAAGAATTGTACGACAAGCTCATGGTGCTGCGCACGCACGGCATCCATCGCGATCCGGCCCACCTGAACGAAAATCATGGAGGTTGGTACTATGAAATGAAAGAGCTCGGCTACAACTACCGGCTCACCGACATTCAAAGCGCGTTGGGCATCTCGCAACTGGCAAACGCCAACGAAAGAATGAAACGCCGCCGCGCGATTGCCGAACGGTATGACCGGGCATTTGCCAAGGCAGGTATTGCACTTGCCGCTCCAGGGAAAGGCATTGGCCATGCTTACCATTTGTACATCATTCAAGTGAACAACCGGAAGGCCTTGTACGACAAGCTTCGCGAGAAAGGAATCTACGCCCAGGTGCACTATGTTCCCGTGCACACCATGCCTTACTACCAAGGGCTGGGCTATAAAAAAGGAAGCATGCCCGTTGCAGAAGCGTACTACGACAAGTGCCTGAGCTTGCCCATGTACCCAACCCTTACGGATGAAGAACAAGAGTACGTGATTAGCGTTATATTGGCTAACCCCCAATAGTCATGAGAATCAGGAATCAGAAGGATGCTTTTTTGAAGTACGAAGCCGACAACTATTTCGCGCGTAATAGAAATGCGAAGTATAAGGGCGAGACTGACGTTGTCTTAAAAATGCTGCAAGAATACAGCGTGCAGCCCAACCGTGTGTTGGAAATAGGATGCAACTCCGGCTATCGCCTCGATGCCATCTCCACGCTGTTACAGTGCCCCGACGTTACCGGGATCGACCCCTCGAAGCAAGCCATTGACCTCGGGCGGAGCAAATATCCTCACATTCATTTTATTCACGGAACAGCTGATGACATGTCGTCGCTGCGGGCAGCTTCGTTCGATCTGATCATCATTGGATTTGTTTTATATGTAGTCGATCGCGACATTCTTTTTAAAGTGGTGGAGGAAACCGATCGCTTGTTGATGGATGGCGGACTTTTGGTCATCGTCGACTTCTTTTCCGAAAAGCCGGTGCGCAACCCCTATCAGCACATCCAGGAAATTGAGGCCTTTGCCTACAAGCAAAACTATGATGAGATGTTCACGTCATCGAGGCTCTATCACGTGATCGATAAACGGAGCATGGATCACACGAGCAAAGACTATGACGCATCGAATGATTTTTACAATAAGTATGCGATGACAACTTTGAAGAAGGATCTTGCTGCCGGGTACCGGTAGAGAAACCTGCTGGCATGGAGTTGTCTTTTGAAGTGAAACAGGATAGCAAAAATGAAAATTGTCGCCATTACACAAGCACGCATGGGATCGACCCGTCTTCCGGGAAAAATTCTGATGCAGATACAAAATCAAACGTTGTTGGAACTGCATGTCCGGAGAATCCAAAAGTCACAAAAAATAAATGAGTTGCTGGTGGCAACTACCGTGGATGCTGAGGATGAAAAGACCCTGGGAATTGCCGGTAAATTAGGTGTGCCGGCCTATCGCGGATCGGTGCAGGATGTGTTGGATCGATTTTATCAGGCGCTGCAAGGAAAGTCTGCCGACTACGTGGTGCGACTGACTTCGGATTGTCCGTTGATCGATGGCCAACTGATCGACAAAGTAATTCAATTTGTCATCGACCGGAACCTCGACTACGGTTCCAATACGTTGAACCCCACGTATCCCGACGGCCAGGACATCGAGGTATTTAAATATCAGGCCATCGAAAAGGCATGGAAAGAGGCCAACTTGCTCTCGGAGCGGGAACACGTGACACCCTATATCTGGAAAAACTCCAGCTACAAAGGAGGTCACCTCTTTGCATCCGACAATTTTGAAGAAGGCTATTCGTTCGGACACCTGAGAATGACGGTCGATGAGCAAAAGGACTTTGATGTGATCAACGCCCTGATTACCGGGCTTGGCGCAGACGGCAGCTGGCTGGACTATGCGCGCTACCTGGAGCAGCACAAAGACGTGAAGTCACTCAACGAAGCCATTGGCCGCAACGAAGGCTACAGCAAGACATTGAAAAAAGATAAATAACCAATCATGAGCACCCGCTATAAAAAATCCGAAGAATACCTGGAACGTGCGTTGAAGACCGTGCCCCTGGGGTCGCAAACGTTTAGCAAAAGCAAAACACAACTTCCCATCGGCGTGTCGCCTTTCTTTGCCGAAACCGCAAAGGGTGCCTATCTCTACGACGTCGATGGAAACCAGTATATCGACTTTGTGAACAGCCTCTGCTCGGTAACGTTGGGGTACAACGATCCCGATGTCACAAACGCTGTGGCCGAACAATTGCAAAAGGGTATCATCTACTCACTGTCGCACGAACTTGAATTCAAGGTGGCGGAGAAAATTGTCGAGATCGTTCCTTGTGCAGAGATGGTGCGCTTTGGAAAAAACGGGTCCGATGCCACCGCCGGCGCCATTCGTCTGGCCCGCGCCTATACGCAACGCGATCACGTGCTGGTGTGTGGCTATCACGGCTGGCAGGATTGGTACATCGGTTCCACCACACGCGACCAGGGCGTGCCGAAGGACGTAAAGAACCTCACGCACAAATTCTTCTACAACGATATTGCATCGCTCGAAACAAAATTGAACGAGCTAAAAGGCAAAGTGGCCGCCGTGATCCTGGAGCCCGTGAACGTAGCGGCCCCCGAAAATAACTTCCTCGAAAAAGTAAAAGAACTTACCCATAAGCACGGTGCGCTGTTGGTCTTCGACGAAACCATCACCGGGTTTCGCTATGCTAATGGCGGTGCCCAGGAATTTTTTAACGTGATCCCCGACCTGGCCACGTTTGGAAAAGGACTTGCCAACGGCTATCCCGTTTCCGCCGTCGCCGGCCGGGCAGACATCATGAAACTGATGGAAGAGATCTTCTTCTCGTTCACCTTTGGTGGCGAAACCTTATCGCTGGCGGCGGCCTATGCCACCATGAACAAACTCCAGCGTGAACCGGTCATTGCAAAACTTTTTAACACCGGAGAGAAAGTGATCCAGGAAGTGAACGCAGCGATCAACGACGCCGGTCTTCAATCGATCTTCAGTGTGGCCGGATACCCGGTGTGGTCATTCTTTATGATCAAAGACACTCCCCAATACAATTCGTGGGAGTTCAAAACCTTGTTGCTGCAGGAGATGTTCCAAAACGGGATCTTCACCATCGGTACGCACAACATCAGCTATGCCCATGAACCCGAGCACGTGCAAAAACTGGCGCAGACCTATCGCGGCTACTTCAAGAAAGTGCAGGAGGCCATCGAAAAAAATAATCTTCGCAGCATGCTCCACTGCGAGCCCTTAAAGCCATTGTTCAAAGTGCGATAAAAAACAGGCGTGAAAACACGGGTCTACTTACGTGCCGATGGTAATGCGAAAATGGGCTTGGGCCACATTCACCGTTCGTTGGCATTGGCGGAAATGCTACGCGACGACTTTGAATGTCATTTCGTGATCCACACGCCCTTGCCCGGCCTTCGTGAGTTGATCTTAAAAAGTTGTGCGAGCATTATTGACCTTGGCGATCTTTCGCAAGAGGAGGAGTTGAAATACCTCCTTGACCTTTTCAGGCCGGAGGATGTGATCGTGCTGGATGGCTATGCTTTCAAAACCGAATATCAGCAACGGCTGAAAAACAAAGGGCATGTGCTCGTCTGCATCGACGACCTTCAGTCCTATCATTTTGTAGCCGATGTCGTGATCAACCCGGCGGGTGGAGTAGATCTTTTCCGGTACTCCGGGGAGGCCTACACAAAATTTCTCTGTGGTCCCACCTATGCCTTGCTAAAACCTCCCTACCTGGAAGCCGCCCGAAAACGCGGCGCCAGAACCGGAAAGCCGTCGTTGCTGATTTGTATGGGAGGTGCCGATCCCGATAACCATACACTGGCCACGCTCAAGGAGAATGTCGGCCAGGGGTTCGATACCGTGTATGTCATCATCGGGGAGGCCTACGTGCACAAGAAGGAACTTTATGAAAGCGTAAACGCGTTTCAGCAAAAGATTGAAGTATTGAATAACCTGGACCCGCGGGCGATGGCAGCCATCATGAAGGAATGTGCCGTGGCCATTTGTTCTGCCAGCGGGGTGGCCTATGAATACGCAAGCGTTGGCGGAGAGCTATACATAAAGCAGACAGCAACCAATCAAACCCTGTTGTACCGGTACCTGATCGATGCCGGTTTGGCCTTTCCTGTCGGGGAATTCAGGGCGGATGAAGCCCGTGTGAAGGCAGCCGATCAACAGCAATCGCGGGTGTTCGATGGCCATTCGGGATCCAGGATTTTAAAGGTGTTTAATCGCCTCGACTTCGGGCTCAACGCCGCGCTGCGAAAAGCTACAGGCGATGATTTGCTAAAAGTCTTTGAATGGGCAAACGATCCCGAGTTGCGCCGGCAATCCTTTAGTACACAAGCTGTATCTTTGGAAAACCACACGAAGTGGTTCACCGGGAAGTTGGCCGACCCTGCGACGGAACTGTATATCGTGGAGTATAAGCATCTCCCCGTAGCACAAGTCCGGTTCGATGTCAAGCTCGAAGCCACCATCATCAGCTATTCGATCGATGCGCGGTACCGGGGCAGAGGATGGGGACAGCCCGTATTGCAATTAGCCCTGGATGCCTTTCAAAAAACACATCGGGGGACTAAAAATATTGTGGGCTATGTAAAGATGAACAATATAGGGTCGACAAAAGTGTTTCAAAACCTGGGGTTTGCCCAGCGGGAAACAAACGACTATCCTGAATCATATAAATTTGAATTAAACGCATCATGAAAGAAATAAAAGTTGCCGGTAAAGTGATCGGCTCTCATCACAAGCCCTTCATCATTGCCGAGATGTCGGGAAATCACAACCAGTCCATCGACCGCGCGTTGGCCATTGTGGATGCGGCGGCGGCGGCCGGTGCGGACGCCATCAAGCTGCAAACGTATACTGCCGACACGATGACCATCAAGGGCGCCTATACCATTAGCGACGAGAAGTCGCTATGGAATGGAAAGGAATTGCACGATCTCTATTCGGTGGCCCACACCCCCTGGGAGTGGCATAAAGAAATTTTTGATCGCGCACGCAAGAAGGGCATGGTGGCCTTCAGCTCACCCTTCGATGCCACGGCCGTCGATTTTCTGGAAACGCTGGATGTGCCTTTGTATAAGATCGCCTCCTTTGAAAATACCGACCACCCCCTCCTGAAAAAAGTAGCCAAGACGGGCAAGCCGGTCATTATGTCGACCGGGGTGAGCTCGCTGGCGGATATTTTTGAGTCCGTCGAAGTGTTGAAAAAGAACGGATGCCGCGAGCTGGTGCTGCTGAAGTGTACCAGCACTTACCCGGCAACCCCTCAAAACACCAACCTGATGACCATCCCCGTGATGCAGGAAATTTTCTCCGACTGTCTGATCGGTCTTTCCGATCACACAATGGGCGTGGGTGCCTCCGTGGCCTCCGTTGCTCTCGGGGCACGCGTCATTGAAAAACATTTTACCCTGCGTCGTGCGGACGGTGGTGTGGATAGCACGTTCTCGTTGGAGCCGGAAGAATTGAACGCCCTGGTGGTTGAAAGCGAGCGCGCCTACCAGGCATTGGGTCATGCCAATTTCAATGTGCTGGACGTCGAGCGCGACAGTAAAAAATTCAAGCGATCCATTTATGTAGCAGAAGACATTAAAGAAGGCGAGCGGTTCACCACATCGAATCTGAAAGTGATTCGTCCCGGCGATGGACTGGAGCCGCGGTTTTACGAGAGCCTCATCGGATTGCCCGCGAAGAAAAGTATGAAGAAAGGTTCGCCCCTGCATTTTAACGACATTCTTTAATGGGAGCGGTGACCGGCAACACTCCATACACGAACCTGCATAGACCCCGTACGACATGAAGAAATTTTTGTTTTACGTCAGGTTTATGCTGAAGGGTGGCTACGTCAATGCCTTCAAAAAACTGGAGTATACGAGCACTTCGTGGTTGGGGAGATCGGTCAGCATTTTTTTTGAACCGGGCGGAGATCGTCGCCAGCGGATAGCGTTGGGAAAAGGCGTGCGCGTTGGAAATTTTTCCGATCTCACGGTCGGGCTGGATAATGCGATCGTACTCAAAGATTTCACCACGCTGAATACGCATTGCAAAATAATCGGCGATGTCACCATCGAGCGGTATTGTTTATTGTCAGCCAACATTTTTATTTCGTCGGGTGTGCACTATGCCACCCGTTATCCACACCTGCTCATCCGGCAACAGGATGAAAGAATTTTATCAACCGCGGAAGGGCGTCAACAACATTCCAAGCCGGTGCACATTGAAGAAGATGTGTGGATCGGCTTCGGCGTTTTCATCAAGCAAGGCATCACGATTGGACGCGGGGCAGTGATTGGCGCGAACGCTGTCGTTTTAAAAGACGTGGCACCCTATGAAGTAGTGGGTGGGAATCCGGCAAAAAAAATTAAAGACCGGTTGGTGTTCAACCCGCCGGCAAACCTTGACGCAGGAAGGGAAGAGGATCGCCCTTATTTCTATCGCGGATTTAAGCACATGGCCGTGGACGACGCGAACCCGTCGGGGCGAATGGGAATATGGGCGTTGGACGAGGAGTGTACCGTCGCCATACCGGCCGTTGGTTTGGAGAGCATCCGGATCAACGGCTTTTCAATTTCCCAACAACCGATAGAGGTTCGGATCTTGATCGATGGGTTTGATATGGGAGTGCACGCGATCCGGGAAAAGACCTTTGAATGGCACGTGCGCCCGGCGGATCCGGCGTTTGCTTCCCGGAAGGTTAATCTCTTTTCTTTTGTTACTTTTGTGGTTCCCTACGAGAGGAAGGAAGTTTTCGGTATAAATACTATAAAATTAGCTCAAACGATATGATGGAAAGCGTCAAAATAGCCGCTGCGAGCCTGGCTTTTTGGGTAGGCTACTATTGGTACAAACTCTTTGATAAAACCCCGTGGTACTCCTACCTAAGCCTGCGAAAATTATTCTATACCTCCAATACACAATTCAATAAACGGCTGAGCGATCGTATTGCCAAACAAAATCCCGTGTACCCGATCACGTCGGCAAATGGCGTGCTCGGAAACCTTTCGCAAGGCGATCTGGCCTCGATCAGCCAGCGCATCCAACAAGATGGCTACTATGTTTTCCCAACCTTTTTGGACGACGCCACGATCGCGTATCTAACGGAATTGTCGTTTCGCACAAAAGCCAAACTGATTCCCAAACCCGCACAGGGCAACGCCGAGGATTTCTTCAAACGCGACGAACCGCAGACCATCAAATATCAATATTTTGAAAAGGATCTGGTGCAGGATGCGGTTATTCAGAAACTCATTGCCGATCCCAGCATCCTTGCCGTATCCCAGGCCTTCCTGAAGTCCAAGCCCGTGTTGGATCTCATCTCGATGTGGTGGTCCACAGCCGTGAGTTCACAAGCCTCTTCCGAAGTGGCGCAGCTCTATCACTGGGACATGGAGCGGATCAAATTCCTGAAATTTTTCTTTTACCTCACCGACGTAGATACCAACACCGGCCCGCACTGCTATGTGAAGGGCTCCAATAACGGTTTCCCCGAAGCGGTTCGCCGCGACGGACGCATCCAGGACGAGGAGATCAGCAAAGCTTATCCGGCCGATAAACTTGTGGAGATCACCGGAAAGCGAGGCGCTATCCTGGCCGTGGACACCAGCGGATTTCACAAGGGGAAAAACCTGAGCCGCGCAGATCGCTTGCTCCTTCAATTTGAGTTTGCCAACAGTTTGTTCGGCATCAACACCGAGAGTTTCGAAATCGCCAACCCGTCACCCGAATTTAAAAAAGCATCAACGGCATATCCCTTTGTTTTTCAAAGGTACTTGTTAAAATAAGTTCTAAATCGGCCAAAGCAAACATGTTCAACTTGTCGAAATCTTTGGGCGATATTTCATTTCAGAGAATTAAAGGAACGCTGTTTAATTTTGCTTGCCGGTCGGCCGGGATCTTTGCGAAATTTTTGCTGATCGTCTACATCAGCAAAAACATGTCGCTGGAAGACCTGGGTTTGTATAACATCATCGCCGTAACCGTGGCGTGGTCTGTTTACGTGGTCGGTTTCGAGTTTTATGCCTATTCACTTCGTCATATCGTGGGTGAAACAACAACGGTAATCTCCAGTCATGTTTTCAACCAGGTGATCTTTCACATGGCGGGATATTCCGTTTTGTTTGTGCTGAGTCCCGTGCTGGTTGCGTTCGATTTTGTGCCGCTTGCGCTGCTTCCCTATTTCGTGCTCATCACCGTGTTCGACCAATTGTCGCAGGAATGTTTTCGGATTTGTGTGGCCCTGGAGCGGTCGCAGTTTGCCAACTTCATTCATTTTATAAAAAGCGGCCTGTGGGTGTATCCCCTGTTGTTGCTGCCCTATTTTTTTAACCAGGACATCAGTGTCCATCTCATCCTGAGTGCCTGGCTGGCCGGCACCATCGTCGCCTTTGGTATCGGCGCGTTGAAGCTGGCGCGATTGAATGTGCTGAATTTTCGCGGCGTCCGAATGGACTTCGGTTGGATCAAACAGGGCGCGGTCGTGGCGTTCCCCTTCTTCATCATCTCCATCTCCCAGTTGACGATGGATTTTTCTGATCGCTACCTCATCGATTTCTTCTTAACCAAAACGGATGTGGGCATCTATAGCTTCTACTATGGTATTGCCAACGTACCCATCACGTTGATCACCAGCGTGCTGGTTTCCCAGTATTATCCCCGGATCATCAACATCTATAAATTCCCCACGCCCGAAAAGGAGCGAAAGCGCGTCGCACGAAAGTTCATGGTGCAGTGTCTGGGGCTGGCCGTCGTCACGAGCGGAGCGTCTTTTATTTTGATCCAGTTTTTGTTGAAATTCATTGGCCGTCAGCAACTGCTGGATAACATCGACTTGTTCTACCTGATGTTGGTGCAGGTGATGTTGTTCGCCATCCAGGTGGTGATCCAAACGGTGTTGTACGCCCGGCATGAAGACAAATATTTATTGTACAGCGCACTGGCAGCAGCCGTGATGAATATTGTCATCAACCTGCTTTTGGTTCCTGCGATCGGCGTAAACGGCGCAGCCATCGCCACGATCCTGTCGATGGCGTTGATGTTGGTGGCGCGCTTGTACAAACTAAGAAGTATGAAAAACACAAACGAGAAATATGGAGCAGTTTGATATAGCCCTCATTAGTTCCTATCACCAGGATATACTCTCTGTTGATTGGGTGCTGACCATCGGGGAGGTTGGAAAGCGCGGTACCGTGATCACCCCCAACCCCAATGAATATGAGATGCTGATGGCACAGGGGGCGCATGCTATTTATCTGAAACACTATTTCCCGCCCAGCGTGCCTCCGCTGGAAGAAATAGAAGCCTATTTCAAAGCCCGCGGCGTAAACGATTTGAAGGACTATGTGGCCACGGAGAAGTCCTATTATTTTCAAAGCGATGCGCACCTGATCGCCTATGCATACCAGTATGCGTTCGCATTTGAAAGGATCTTTGCAGAAATAAAGATCAACGCCATTCTACACCCGGTGCAAGGCGGGGAGGTGGTGAGACGGACCGCGGCACTTATTGCAGACCTGCGATCGGTCAGTGTTATTTTTCTTGGCGAAACGTTTATACCGGGTACCATGAACTTGTATTCCGACGAGTTTAGAACGGTATTGAAGCCGACCTTTCACCCTGAACTTTCTGCCGAAAAGGCAACCGAAGTCATTAACGATAAGATAAGCCGGAAACCCGTCGTTCACTACAGCACACAGCGGAGGAGATTCAAAGGAACGCCACTCCTGAAAAAAATGTACACGCTGGTCAAGGATGGCAACTGGAATATTCTGCGGGCCTACATTGCGCGAAAGAAAAGCTTGTCCATCGACTATGTGATCAAGGCCGGCTATACCAAACTCACGGGTGTGTTCAAGCCTCTGGATACCACTGAAAAATATTTTTACTATCCTTTCAATGTGGATGCTGAATCCGAGTTGTTCATCCGGAATCCCGGTTTTGTCGACCAGGTGGCGGCGATGGAAAAGTTGGCGAAGGTTCTGCCCAAGGGATATAAACTATACGTCAAAACACACCCCGGCGTCGACGGGCATTTGTCGATACGCAGCTACCGGCGATTGCGAAAGATCAAAAACGTAGTGCCGCTAAAGCCCACCATCAACAGCTTCGATGTGGTGAAGCATAGTCAGGGTGTCGTCATGGCGTCGTCCACGGTGGGGCTCGAGAGTTACATCATGGGGAAAGCCACCTGCGTGGTGGGGCTTTGGCCTTATACTACGTATGGGAATTTTGTTACGGTGAATGATCTGAGCGAAACCTTCGACCGGATCCTCACCCGGAAAACGACCAACGATCCGGTGAAGTTTGTTCAGAACCTTTATCGCGACACCATCGCGGGCTCCATCTACGGAAGCGCCGATGACTTCAAACTTTTGATCAACAATTTGTTCGAATACACCCATCTGAAAAATCGCTGAGCGAATGCGTGGAAACCGGTCCATATTGCTCCTGTTCTCGGTACTGCTAAACATCAGGTTGCTGACGGAACTACCGCGCGCACTAAGCCTGATGGGCTGGGCAGATTTTGGCGAGGCTGATTTTAACCGGCTGGCGTCCACACTGCTTTTGCTGTACTGTATGGTCGTCCTCTGCGTGAAGAGGAAGCTCATCAGTCCGCGATTGTTAAGCCAGGTGATTGTTTTGGCCCTTTGTTTTTTTCTGGCGTCCACGGCCATTGCGATCAACACGTTCATGACGATCGGCATGCCGATCAGCGGCATCTTCGTGGTGCTGTTGCGTTTTTTGATCGAGATCGTGCTGGTGGCGTTCGCGTTCAACTTTGTGGTCACACCGCGCGATCTGCAGGATGTTTTTGATTTTGTGTTCAAGCCGGCCCTGGCCGTATTCGTTCTGATCTCTGCGGTTCAAATCGCCACATCAAGCTATGCCGATATCCAGGGTGTGCATCGCATTCAAGGCCCCTTTGGGAGTCCCACGACGCTGGCCGGCTTTCTGCATCTTTTTATCGTATTGACTTTTTACTATTACGAAGGCCGCCGCACGACCATGTTCTGGATCTTGCTCGGCGTGCAATACCTGCTACTTTTTTACACGGGCAGTATCGCTACCGTTGCCGCAGCTTTTCTTTTTTTGTTCCTGGTGGGTCGCAAGCAACATTGGATGCGGCTCAAAGTGTTTTACCGCATGGTGCCGTTTGTCGTGGGGGCTGTAGTAGGGGGAATCGTGTTGAAATGGGAGTCCATCGCCAACCGGCTCTCCGTGGTCATGAATTTGCAAAATTTCAAACTATCGGAGGGGTCGTCTTTAAAGTGGCGTTTTGATGCTTGGGCGGCTTACGTGTCGCTTTTAGAGAATAGTTTTGTGAAATGGATTTTTGGACTGGGCGTCGGCACTCAGCGATTTATTTTACACCCCGCATATCCCAACAGTCTCTGGAGAAAATTTGATGCACCCGGTACGCACAACGACTACCTGGCCGTATTGGTCGACTTCGGTGTCTTGGGGTTAATTCTTATGTTGGGCGGTTTATATCTGTTGTTCCGCGCGATCCGAAACGTCGAACGCAATCATCCCAAATTATACTACCTGAGATTTTACCTCGTTACCGTGTTGTTGATCATGATGACGGAAAACTATATAGATCAACTTATTATGTTTACATTTCTGATATTTTTAACGGCCATTATCCGCGTCAATACCGCAGTGGCCGCTCCACCGGTGGCAGAGAATGCATAAGTACTTTTAAAAAAAATTAGTGATATGGCTTTCGAATTTCTAAGACCTTTTAAAGTTGCAAAAGAACGGGTAGGAAGGAACTGGGATGGGGGATATGTGTTGGAGAGCGATTCACTGTCGAGTGTGGAAGTGACGTATTCCTATGGCGTGGGCTGGGAACTTTCATTTGAGAAAGCATTGTATAGCCGTACACATAAAACCATCAGACTTTTCGATCCCACTCTGTTTGATATGGGTAATATTCCCACCCAATCGAAACGGGGGTTGTACTGGCTGGGCCGCTATGTCGCGAAGGTGGTATACTTTAAATCCATTTTGCTCAGCTTGCCGCTGCGCGGATATGGCCTGAAGTTTTATAACGAAGGTCTGTCAAAAAGTAAAAACGGGAAATACAATTCCTTCACCAATCACCTGGCCGAATTCGGCGACGAAGGAAAAAAGGTCCTGCTGAAAATCGATATTGAAGGTGGCGAATACGAAATGTTTGAAGATGAAAAATTTCTGAAATCGTTGGACAATGTCGTGCAGATCGCCATGGAACTTCACGACCTGGAGAGCGAACTCGGCCGCGTGGAAAAAATCGTGCAGCGCCTGTCGGACCGTTTTTCGGTTGTGCATTTTCACGCCAACAACTACGGCTATCTTTTTGAATCGAGAGGCAAAAAAGTGCCGTCGGTGATCGAGCTCACGTTTTTGAACAACGCCTATCTGAAACAACGCGTAGCCGATACGGCACCCCTGCCCGTTTCAAACCTCGACTACCCCAACGATCCCCAAAAGCCGGATATTGAATTATCACACCTGTTCAGTTGACAATCCCGGCGGTTGATGAAGAAAAAGCGAATATTAGTAGACTTGTTAAACCTGGCAACCTCCGAGATCGCCGGAGTGGGTGTGTTTGCCAGAAATTTGTTCGACCTGTGGTTGAAGGAACCGGATCAACCCTATGAAATAGTTTTTTATTCCAGCTATGTCGTAGACGTCGAACGGGTATTGGGCATTAAGCCGTCGAAAAATATCCGGATAAAAAAGATAGGCCTCAAACATGTACTCGCCCGGTTCCTGTATCAACAAGTGGTCATGCCGTTCAGCTTGCTCCGCTACGATCTTTATTTTAATCCGACCTTAGGCATTCCATTTCTGGCGCGGATCACGGCGCCCACGACAAAATTGGCCGTGACGATACACGACTTGATCCCTTTCTTTTATCCGCAAAAATATAGCCGCCTGAGAGGGATCTTGGTGAAAGTCGTGAGCAAGTACGCAGCCAAAGCGGCGCACCGGGTGATCACCGTGTCGGCGAATTCAAAAAAAGATATTGTCAACATCGCGCGGATCGATCCGGACAAAGTGACGATCGTCTACAATTTCATTCCCACGACCCCGTTGTTGTCGAATGCAAAGGATGAACATTTTTTTCTTTGCATTTCCACCCTGGAGCCCGGCAAGAATGTGGAAAATACGATTCGTGGATTCGCCCGGTTCTTGGAGAAATATAAACAGCCCATCCAATTTTATTGGGCGGGGCGCGTCGGCTGGGTCTATACCCAGGCGGACCTCGACAACATGGTGCGGTCGCAGAACATGGTTGGATCTTTTATTTTCTCCGGATACCTGGATGAAGAAAAGAAACGGGAACTGCTCACCAACTGCACCGCGATTGTCTACCTCAGCCACTACGAAGGTTTTGGGTTGCCGGTGTTGGAGGGCATGATGTATAACAAACCGGCCGTGGTGTCAAACAATTCTTCGTTGCCCGAAGTGGTTGGAAAGACCGGCGTGTTATGCGATCCGCTTGACCCGGAGTCGATCGCCGATGCCATGCAGCAGGTGATCCTGAATCGGGATGCGCTGACGAAGGCCATTCCGGCTCAACTCAAAATATTTTCGCCGCAGGAACAACTGAACGTATTTAAAGATACCGTGAACAAGTTGCTATGGCCCCACAGGAGAACGCCTTGAAGATGGAAGCAAACAACAAACCCACATGGAGGGTATACAACGGCTATTTACTGGAATACAGTATCTACGCGTTCGTGATCACCTATTTGTATACGATCCGGCTCTCCAATGCCGTTGCCCTGGTGATGTTGTTCTTTGCGTTGCTGTCCAATCCCTTGAAAGATAAGTGGGCAAAGCTGAAGTCGCGGAAGGAATTGATGCTGCATCCGCTTTACTTCATTTTGATCAGCATCGGCGTGTTGTACAGCACCGATATGAAATACGGCGTTTCGTTCATCGACCGTTCGATCCCATTTTTTCTGATGTCTGCGCTGTTGGGGACAAGCGAGTTCAATGAAAAAAGAATCGTGCCCCGTGCGGCCATGATTTTTGTTCTGAACACCATCGTGGCGGCACTCTATTGCCTGGCGCAAAATGTGATCTTCTTCCGGGAGAACCACGTCGATTTCAAACGCTTTTTCGATTGGGAATATTCGTACGAACACCTCTCCGATTTCATTGGTCTTCACCCGACCTACTTTTCCATCGTTGTGCTGAGCGCGATCATCATCTTGATCTTACTGCCGGGCATCACCGTGCTTTGGCAAAAAATAGTAAGGGTATTGCTGGTGGTGTTCTTGTCGTTTTTTATCATCCTTTTGGGATCGAAGATCTGCATCGTGATCCTTTTCGCGTATAGCAACGTGGCCTTGCTGCTCTACCTGAAGCGCAAGAAAAATTTGAAAGCGATTTTGTTATACGTCTTCGTGAACGTGGCCTTGTTCACCATTGCTTTCAATACGCATGTGATCTATTGGCGCTTTGCCATGGCTTATGAGACGGCCAAGAATACGTTGAACGGAACGGGACAATCGGAGTACCGATTTATGCACTGGAAATGCGCCTCGTATGCCATTAGACAAAAACCCATTTGGGGCTGGGGTACGGCCGATTCAACTACTCCGCTCAACGAATGCTACAGGGCCAGCAACATGACCGAACTGTTGGACTACAATGCACACAATCAATATCTGGACACCTGGGTCAAAATTGGCCTGCCGGGACTGATCATCGTGTTTTTGTGTTTGGCGGCCCCTTTTTATGTGGCCGTGCGTAGAGGAGATTATGCGTTTGCTGCCATTTTCAGCGTTTATCTTGTGGTAGCACTGACCGAATGCATCTTTACGGTGCAAAAGGGGATTTTACTACACAGTTTCATAACTTCAATTTATTTCGGCCATATTTGCATTTTGGCAAAAAAAGGAGACCCATTGTCACAACTATGATTGATAAAATCCAGGTAGCCAATATTCCCGTCAATTTGTTCACGGTTTCAACATTGCATGAAACCGTCAGAGAGGTTGTCCGGGATCAGGATCGGCGGATTTTTCTTCACGCCAATGCTCGCCTATTGGAGCTTGCCAACACAAAAGAAAAATGGCTTGTCGATTTTTTTAATGAGCCGAAGAACTATGTGATGTGCGATGGCTCCGGAATTCAGTTGGCAGCCAAACTGACCGGGCAGCCCGTGCCGGAAAAGATCCCCTATAACATCTGGATCTGGAGCTTTGCCAAGTTTTTGGAGCGCGAAAAGATGACGCTCTTCTTACTGGGCGCCGACAAAAAAACCATTGCCGCCGCAAAAACGGAATTGGAGCGGCATGCGAAGGATATTCGTGTGGTGGGAATCTCTCACGGCTATTTCAGCAAGACAAAAAACTCGCCGGAGAACATCAAGACCATAGACTTTATCAATAGCTGCAAGCCCGATGTTCTGCTGGTCGGATTCGGCATGCCGATCCAGGAGCGCTGGATAAAAGAAAATGTGGATGCCTTGGACGTCCGGTGTATATTTTCCTGCGGTGGCGCTTTTGATTTCATCTCCGGAAACAAACCCGTGGCACCAAAATTTATCCGCATGATCCACATGGAGTGGCTCTTCCGGTTTATGCTCGACCCGATCCGGTTGTTCAGCCGGGTCAGCATCAGTTTCTTGCGATTTGGAAAGGTGCTCGTCAAAGAAGTGATGGGAAAAAACCGGAACAATACACCGCTGCCCCTGGAATAAACTCGCCGTTCATACTTCCGGTTTCTTGAGCACGCCGACTTTCTGATAAAGATTCAAGGATGGCGTTTACAAATTTACTACTTTAGCCACTGTGGCTGTAGAACTTGCCCCCGCGATTTCGCCATTCATCATCTCCCCACTTTCGTTCCTTTGATCGTTTCGTATTTCTCAAAAAACTGGACGAATATTTCTCATGAAAAAATTTTCTCTTCGCCGGATCGATCGACAGCATCGACGCAGTGGCGGCGCTGCGGAACGAGGCAATAACCCGGTGGTGTTATGAAATTTTCGTTAACAGCGTCGCTCGTCATCTATAACAATGATCCCGGAACGTTGGTGAACACGCTCACCAGTTTTCTATCCACAACACTTTCCGGTCATCTCATCCTCATCGACAATTCAGAGAAGCCGACGGCAAAAGACCTGATCACCGATCAACGGTGCCACTACTTTTTTAATAACGCCAACGTTGGATTTGGAGCCGCCCACAATATCGGCATGAAGCGAATCCTCGGGGAAGCAAAGTATCACCTGATCCTCAATCCCGATGTCACATTCGAGCCAGGGGCGTTGGAAAAGTTGTATGAATACATGGAACACAACCCCGACATTGGCCTGCTCTTGCCCCGTGTTTCCGATTTTCAGGGCGAGCCAAAATTTCTCTGCAAGCGACTTCCCGCACCGCTCGATCTTTTGGTGCGAAGGTTTGGATCAAAATTTCTGCAAGCGATCTTCCAGAAACGACTGATGCGCTATGAGATGCGCGACAAAGACTACAGCCGTCCCTTTGAGGCGCCCTATCTGTCGGGATGCTTTATGTTTTTTCGCGTGGAGGCGCTAAAAAAAGTCGGCCTTTTCGACGAACGCTTCTTTATGTACATGGAGGATGTCGACCTCTCGCGGAGAGTCCACCAACATTTCAAAACGGTGTATTATCCCGAGGTCCAGATCCGTCATGGGCATGCCCGCGAATCCTACCGTTTCAACGGGCTCCTGTTTGCTCACATAAAATCGGCCATTCGCTATTTCAATAAATGGGGCTGGTTTTTTGATGTCGAGCGGAGGGAAGTGAACCGCCACCTCTAGAAACCCGCTAGAATTGACTCGGATTCTAGCCGAATTCTTTCAATTCCTTCCAAATTCACTATTTTTACCCACTTTTGAATTTCCTATGGCTGTAGAGCTTGCCGCTGCGATTACATCGTTTGTTATCTCCTTTCTCATCGTTCCGGTGATTATCAAATACTCCCTGCGGAAGAACCTCGTAGACGTCCCCGGGCGTCGCAAAATCCATAAAAAGGTCACCCCGTCTATGGGGGGCATCGCCATCTTTATCGGCTTTTTTATCTCCTCGCTGATTTGGATCGACATCCAGGGCTGGGGCAATATCAAGTTCATCCTCGTAGCCCTGTTCGTCATCTTTTTTATCGGCGTGCGCGACGATTTAGTTCCCCTGCGGCCGCTCATCAAGCTCATGGGCCAGATCATGGCGGCATCGCTGGTGATCTTCTTGTTCGATCTTCGCATCCGCACCTTCTATGGCCTGTTTGGGGTCAATGAGCTGCCGACGCTGGTCAGCTACGCGGTCACGTATTTCACCATCATCGTCATCACCAATTCGTTCAACCTCATCGACGGGCTCGATGGGTTGGCGGGCACCATTGCCATTGTGGCGCTGCTTTCCTTTGGTGTGTGGTTCTTTTTGGTGGGCGAAGACATCTTTTCGATCCTTTCGTTTGCCATGCTGGGCGCCATCTTCGCGTTCCTCATTTTTAATTGGGAGCCTTCGGAGGTGTTCATGGGCGACACGGGGGCCCTGGTGATCGGCATGATGCTGGCCATCCTGGTCATCCATTTCATCGATGTCAACTATGCCTTGCCGGCCATGGCGCCCTACAAGTTCAACGGCTCCGTGGGGTCGGCGGCGTGTTTCATCATCATTCCCCTGGTCGATACGCTCCGCATTGTGATCCTGCGGCTCTCCAAAGGGCAATCGCCTTTCAAGCCCGACAAGAGCCACATCCATCATGCCATCATGCGGTTGGGCATGACCCACAGCCAGACCACACTCATCCTGGGGGGTGTTCAGCTGTTGTACATTTCGTTGGCCATCGCCTTCAATCACCTGTCCGATATGTATGTGCTGTCGGGGTTGGTGGTTTTGTCGTTTTTGTTGAGCGTCACCCTGGACCGGCTCATCATCAACAAACTGTCGGATTAGGTCGGACCGTGGCGGGGACGATTGACAAATGCCCGCGTAAAACCGTATTTTTGGAGCTTTATAGAGTGTTTCATGGAAGAAAGAATTCAAACCCTGCTCAATGAAGTGAATGCCTACGCCGCCGGCGACAAAGCCGCGCTGGAGGCTTTCCGGTTGCGCTATGTGAGCAAGAAAGGTGCTGTGAGCGAGCTGTTCGAGGAACTGAAGCAGGTGCCGGTCGATCAAAAGAAGACGCTGGGCAAAGTGCTCAATCAACTGAAGCAGACCGCCGAGGCCCGCTTGCAGGAATTGACCGAACAATTGGAGTCGGCTCCGGTGTCGAGCGCCGAGATCGATCTTTCGTTGCCGCCCATCCCAAACCAACTGGGCAACCTCCATCCCCTGTCGCTCACCCGCTACCGCATCATCGAGATTTTCGAGCGCCTGGGTTTCAACGTGGCCGACGGCCCGGAAATTGAAGACGACTTTCACAACTTCTCGGCACTCAACTTCCCCGAGAACCACCCGGCCCGCGAAATGCAGGACACGTTCTTTATCGAAAAGAAAAGTGCCGGCAGCCAGCAGGATATTTTGTTGCGCACCCACACCTCCAACGTGCAGATCCGCATGATGGAAAACCAGAAGCCTCCCATCCGGGCCATCATGCCGGGAAGAGTATACCGCAACGAGGCGATCTCGGCGCGGGCACACTGCTTCTTTCACCAGGTGGAAGGCTTGTATGTGGACAAGAATGTGGGCTTTGCCGATCTCAAGCAAACGCTCTATCACTTTGCCAAGGAAATGTATGGCAAGGACTCGAAGATCCGTTTCCGGCCGTCGTACTTCCCGTTCACCGAACCCAGCGCCGAGATCGACATCTCGTGTCTCATCTGCAAGGGCGTGGGCTGTAACGTCTGCAAGCACACGGGTTGGGTAGAGATCGCCGGCTCCGGCATGGTCCATCCCAACGTGTTGCGCAATTGCAATATCGACCCTGAAGAATACACCGGCTTTGCTTTTGGTATGGGCATCGAGCGGGTGACCATGCTTCGCTACCAGATCAACGACCTGCGGTTGTTCTCCGAAAACGATGTTCGTTTCTTGCGACAGTTTCAACCGGTGGTATAAAAAGATATGATGGTTGAGTCCATAAAAAATGTGGCCATAATCGGCGCCGGCACCATGGGCCAGGGCATTGCCCAGGTGTGTGCCTTGGCAGGTTATCCGGTCATGCTCTATGACACGCAACCCGAAATAACAAAGACCGCCATCGCCAACGTCCGCAAGCGGATGGAAGCGGCGGTGGAGAAAGGCAAGCTCTCGGCAAACCTGAAAGATGAAGCGCTGGCGCGTATCGTAGCCGTTGGCGATTTTCGCCAGCTGCAAGTGGACATCGCCATCGAGGTGGTGGTGGAGAAGCTGGAGGTGAAACAAAAGATCGTGGCCGAACTGGAAAAGCTCAACGCCATCGACTGCATCCTCGTGAGCAACACGTCGTCGTTTCCCATCACGCAGATCGCGTCGGTGATGAAGCACAAAAACCGTTTTGCGGGACTTCATTTTTTCAATCCTGCGCCGGTGATGAAGCTGGTGGAAATTATTCGCGGTGCGGCCACCAACGACCATACGATCAAAGTGCTGGAAGCGTTTGTAGAGAGTCTCTCGAAGATCTCGGTGATGGCCACCGATTCGCCGGGATTTATTGTGAACCGGGTGGCCCGGTTATTTTACGCCGAATCCCTCAAGATCGTGGAGGACGGCGTTTCGGATTATCAGACGGTTGACCGATTGCTGAAGGAGACCGGGTTCAAGATGGGACCGTTTCAATTGATGGACCTCATTGGGGTGGACACCAACTTTGCGGTGACCACCAGCATGTATAACGCGTTTCATCAGGAACCCAAGTTCAGACCCAGCCGTCTCCAGCAACAAAAAGTAGATGCAGGACAACACGGACGTAAAAGTGGTAAAGGTTTCTATGAATATCCTCAAACAGAACAGTGACGCATGGCCCACCCGTTGGGCTGTGGTTTTTCTCTTTTTATTTTTGAACTGCTCGCCCGACCAAAGCGACGATGCCATCCCCTACCAGCCCTTTGCTGACATTGTGATGAATCTCAATTTGCCGGAGAACACCGCCCTGCGGGTCACGGGAGGATTCCGCTACATTGATGGCGGCATCCGGGGCATCATCTTGTATAACCAGGGGTCGAATGTTTATTCCGCCTACGAGCGCAACTGCTCCTATCACCCGAACGATGCTTGTGCCACGGTAGACGTGGATGCGTCCAGGCTCTTCATGATCGACCCGTGCTGCCATTCGCAATTCAGTTTTACCACCGGCAACCCCCAGGGCGGAGCCGCCTCGCGACCGCTAAGAAAATACCGCACAACGCTGCTCGCCAATACGCTCACCATCACCGATGAGATCGTAGACCAATAAGATCAGAGAATTTTTTAGAGTAATAGCATGAAACGATGGCCTGTCGTTTGACAGGACGAATCGTTTCATGCATGACAGGATATCGGAAAGCTTACGCTGAATTCCGCGCAGCGTTGATAATACCAAACATACACCGCACCACCAGCGACCGGTATTGTTTTTCAAAAGGCTTATCCGCAGCCTCCAGGTGGCGCAATTGCTGTAACGCGAATTGCTGGATGGTGATCATGGGCAACACGATGCGCTCGCGCAATTTCACCGAATCGCGGTTCATAGGCGTGTTATCCATTAACCCCGGAAGTCCCGACACTTCCAGGATCATCTGGGCGGAGAGCTTGTATTCGGCGTGCATCTTTTTCCAGAACTCGCTAAACTCTTTGTCCTTGGCCAGGTAGGCCGTGGCGGGATAATACGTTTTGGTGAGCGACATCATACTGTTGCTCAACAGCGTGCGGAAGAATAGCGACTCGTTGAAAAGATTTTTCAACTCGCGAAACTTGCCTTGCTTCTTCAATTCTTTCAGCGCGGTACCCACGCCATAAAAACCGGGAATGTTTTGCTTCATCTGCGCCCATGAGCCCACAAAAGGAATGGCGCGCAAGTCTTCAAATTTCAAACTTCCGGAATTGCGTTTCACGGGACGCGACCCGATGTTGATATCGCCAAAGAACGAAAGCGGCGTGATCTTTTCCAGGTAAGGAACAAACTTCGGATGTTTCTTCAAGTCGAGATAGGCCTTGTGACCTTCTTCCGCCAAAGCGTTCATAAGGCTGGTCTCGTCTTCCTTGAACTGGTGTTTCTTTTTGAACACGGAGTTCTCGATGCCGGCCGACAAAAGCTGTTCGATGTTATAGCCGCACGAAACCGGCTTGCCAAAGTTCGAGCTGATGGTCTGTCCCTGGATAGTGATCTGCACCTCCTTGTCTTCGATGGTGTCGCCCAGCGAGGCATAGAAGTCGTGGGTGTTGCCGCCGCCGCGGGCGGGCGGGCCGCCACGGCCGTCGAAGAACACGGCGGTGAAGCCGTTGTCGCGCGTGATGCGTGTCAGGTGTTCTTTGGCCTGGAAGATGGACCAGTTGGCGCGCAGGTAGCCGCCGTCTTTGGTGCCATCGGAGAAGCCTAACATGATGGTCTGCTTGCCACCGCGGCGCTTCAGGTGCTCGCGGTAGGCTTCCACGCTATAGAGTTTGGCCATGATGCCCGGGGCATGGGCCAGGTCCTCGATGGTCTCGAACAGGGGCACGATGTCGAGGGCCAGCTCGTCGTTCTTGCCCAGGATCAGGTTGGCCAGTTGATAGACGCGGATCACGTCCAGCGCCGACTGGCAGTTGCTGATCACGTAGCGGTGACAGCCCTCCACGCCATTGTCTTCCTGGATCTGGCCGATGATGTCGATGCTTTCGATGAGCTCGCTGATAAATGTGTCCTCGAACTTCATAGAGGTGGGCTTGAAAGAAAGGCCGAGCAGTGTCTCGATCTTCTCTTCTTCCGAAAGCTTGTCGAAGTTTTTGAGGGCTTTGTTTTTGGGTTTCAGTTTTTCGAGCATCGCTTCCCAGGCATAGGCGTGTTTGCGGCTGTCCTGGCGAATGTCCATGCTGGCGAAATAGAAGCCGAAGATCCGCACCTTCAGAATGAAGTCGTCGAGCAGGTTCAGGAACAGTCCCTTGTGGTCGCGGATCAATACCTCGCGAACTTCGAACAGGTCGTTCAGCAGTTCATCGGGGTGGCTGTAGATCTCGCCTCCGAAACCACCGCCAAAGGCCATGGGATATATTTTGCGCTCGGCGCGGGCAATGATGTGGTCAAGTCCTTTGAATGTGAGGCGGCGCTTCAGGAACCGGATGTCGCGGTAGTAGCACTTCATCAGGGTTTGCTGAAGGTTTTGGGCCACCTTCACCGTGATCTCGTGCGTAACAAACGGGTTGCCGTCGCGGTCGCCGCCGGGCCAGAAGCCGATCTTGATCAGGTCGTAGTTGGTCCACTCCTCCAACTTCATGTTCAGCCCGTTCATCAGTTGGGTGATGATATCGGGGATGACGTTGTAGAAAACATTTTCCAGGAACCACGACAGGCTCACTGCCTCGTCGAAGGGCGTGGGTTTTTCTTTGTTGATGAACGCGGTTTTTCCCAGTTGGCGCAGCAACAGGTTGATGTGCTCCAGCCGGTTTTCGTGGATGGCCTGCTCCAGGTCGTTGAGGATGGCCAGCACGTTGCCGGGGTAGAACTGGGTAGGGTGGGCCGTGAGCACGATGCGCACGCTGAAATCCTCCAGCCGTTTTTTCAAATCATCGAGGAGGTTTTCGGCCGTGGCGCGGAGCAACAGTTCCGAAACGCTTCCCTTACCCTTCAGGTCGTTGATTTCCGCGAAAGCGGAATCTTCCACGGAGTCGAACAACACCACCTGGCGCTCGATGTATTGAATGAAATTGAACAGCAGGTTGAACTGCTCTTCGCGGGTAGCCTGGGGCGTATAGTTGGCGAAAAATTTCTTGATGATGGTCTTTGGATCCTTACCCTTTTCATAGTCGGTTTCGCAGGCTTGCTGCAGCAGGGGAAGTAAGGTCCCGGTTCGGTAGATGCCCGTATAGGGAAGATTGAGAAAAAGGCTGTTATACATGTGATAACGTGTTGAAACAGCCTCGTTGAATTGACTTGCCATGGGTTTGATTTGAACGCTAACAAAGTTATCAAATCCTCCCTAGGCAGGTGATGACGCTCTATGAATTGCAGATTTTATTTTCGAAAACGTTTACGGGATAGGAAAGCCCAAAGCCTTTTTGGACACACCCGGCACGCGAAACATCGTCCGTGTGTGATGTTTCAAGGCTTGATAAATTGAAAAAGCAGAAGCCGTTTGGATACAGCTCCTGCCTTCGTGATCGGTCTCGGGGAATCGGTCGTTTAGGGCATCACTTCGCCGCTGATATTCAGCACCACGGCGCCGCCGCCTGTGTTGGCATTCACGGTGATCGTTTTGTTGAACACCCCGGCGTGGGCGGCGTTATAGGTGGCCTTCACAAATCCCTGGCCTCCGGGGGCAATGGGCTCCTTGGTATACTCGGCCACTGTGCAGCCGCATGACGCCTGTACCGAGGCAATGATCAGGGCGTCTGTGCCGCTGTTGGTAAATTTGAACTCATGGGTCACGGGCTTGTTCAGCGCGATCTTGCCAAAGTCAAAAGAGGTGACATTCCAGTTGAACGCCGCTACTTTGCTGGCGACCACCGAGGTGGACGAGGCGGCAGCCGTGGGTGTGGATTGCGCCAGCAGGGCGGTGGCACAGAGGCTAAAGAAGAGGCCTATCATACATTTTTTCATAGGTAAAAAGATTTTGGTTTTTAAAATGAATACACAAAATGGTGGGTGGTGGACCGTGCAAAACCCCGCCGGCTGCGCATTACAGGCGGTGTCGGGGCACTTCCCTCCCCATCAACAACACAAAGCTCAGGAATGCCGTAAATACCCTTTGTTAACGGCTTTCTAAATTTTGTTAACGACTTGTTAATGTTTTTTAGCCCCTTCGGGCATTATCGTAACTTTAGCTTGTGAAAAGTTCAACCATCCGTCTGGTCGTCATCCTGGCAGCGCTCTGCATCGTGGGCATCACCATCACGCAGATCTATTGGGTGCGCCGTGCCTTCGATTTGAAGGAAGCCGAATTTGAGCGCACCGTGAACACGGCGCTCTATAACGTGGCGCAGCGGATCTACGAGATGAACAAGACCCCATCGCCTTCCAACAATCCGGTGAAACAACTGTCGACCAACTATTTTGTGGTGATGGTGAACAGCGAGATCGATGCGGGCATTTTGGAATTTTTGCTGCGCAATGAATTTGAAAAACGCGGCATCGTGGCCGACTTTGAATATGGCGTCTACGATTGCCACAGCGAACGCATGGTCTATGGCGACTATGTTCCCATGCAGACCGCAAAAGAAAAAATAACCAGTAAAAGACTGCCGCAGTGGGCCAACGAAGGCTATCACTTTGGCGTGCAGTTCCCGAACCGCGCCGCACACATCACAAACCAAATGGGCATCTGGTCATTCTCGTCGGTGGTGTTGTTGCTGGTGATCGTGTTCTTCTCCTACACCTTGTTCGTGATCCTGAAACAGAAAAGGCTTTCTGAAATTCAGAAGGACTTTATCAACAACATGACGCACGAATTCAAGACACCGATCGCCACCATTGCCGTGTCCACGGAAGTGTTGAAAGATCCGGGGATCGTGCACCAACCCGAGCGGCTGTTGAACTACACCACCATCATCGAAAAAGAGAACCTCCGCCTGAAACAACAAGTGGAACGCGTGTTGCAAATGGCCCGCCTCGATAAAGAAGACATCGGGTTGCGCAAAGAACGCGTGGATGTGCACCACCTCATCGAAGACTCCGTCCGGCACTCAGCGTTGCCGTTGCAGGAGCGCGAAGGCTGTGTGGCGTTTGAGTTTAACGCCCGCCTCCATGAAATGGAAGGCGACAAACTTCACCTTACCAATGTGTTCAATAATTTGGTCGACAATGCCATCAAGTATTGCAAGACCATCCCAAAAATATTGATCCGCACCACCAACGACGCCCGTGGCCTGCTGGTGGAGGTGCACGACAACGGCATTGGCATCGGCCCCGAAAACCAAAAACGCGTCTTCCAAAAATTCTACCGCGTGCCCACCGGCAACGTGCACGACGTGAAGGGCTTTGGACTAGGCTTGAGCTATGTGAAGACCGTGGTAGAAGCCCACAAAGGCGGCGTGTCGCTGCAAAGCGAGTTGGGTAGCGGAAGCGTATTCAAGATCTATTTACCGTTTGCCTGAGCAGAAAAACACAACCGGATGAGCGATAGCAAAAAAATATTACTGGTGGAAGACGACCCCAACCTCGGTTTTGTCATCAAAGACAACCTGAGCATCAAGGGCTACGACGTCACCTTGTGCAAAGACGGCGAAGAGGGCGAACGCAGCTTCTTCGCGCATCCCTACAACCTTTGCATTTTTGATGTCATGCTGCCGCGGAAGGATGGCTTTTCGCTGGCCCGGAGCGTGCGCGAAAAAAATAAGAGCATCCCCATCCTCTTCCTCACCGCCAAGTCGATGATGGACGACAAACTGGAAGGCTTCCAGGCCGGCGCCGACGACTACATCACCAAGCCGTTCAGCCTCGAGGAGCTGCTTTGCCGCATCGAGGTATTCATGCGCCGGGGTGCGGTGCAACCAGGGAGTGACGAGAAGCGATTTTTCCTGGGAAACTTCGAATTCGATTTCTCGAACCTCACCCTCAAAAATCACCAGAGCGAAAAAACACTCACCCAGAAAGAAGCCGATGTGCTCCGGCTCCTTTACCTGAACCGCGAGCGCGTGCTAAAGCGCGAAGAGATTCTGAAACAAGTGTGGGGCGACGACGACTATTTTATGGGCCGCAGCCTCGACGTATTCATTTCAAAACTCCGGAAGTATTTGAAGGACGATCCCACCGTGCAGATCGTGAACTATCACGGTGTGGGATTCAAGCTGGAAGCATAGTCTTGTCGCACTGGACGATTGGTTTATCAAGCCATACCGCATCAAAATAAAAAAGCCCACCGCCTGTTGAAGACGGTGGGCTTTTTCTATTGAGCGAATGCCTATTGAAGCTTTCTCAAATTGCTGTTTGATTTGCTGTAGAGGAAGTAGATGAACAACCCGATGATCATCCAGCCACCCGCAGCCAACAACGTATTCTGAGGAAGCGACAAGATCATGGCCGAACAAATTACGATCCCCAGAATTGGAACGAGCGGCACCAAAGGGGTTGCGAAAGGACGCACCGCTTCCGGATTTTTTCTGCGCATCACCCAGATGCCTGCACAAACCATAACGAAGGCGAACAGCGTACCAATACTGGTTAAATCACCCGCCATGTTCCCAGGAATAAATCCGGCGAACAGTCCTACGAACACAAACAGGATCATGTTCGACTTATAGGGTGTTCTGAATTTAGGATGCACCTCGGCAAACACTTTGGGGATGAGGCCGTCGTTGGCCATGGAATAAAATACGCGTGACTGACCCATCAACATGACCAGGATCACGGAAGAAAATCCTGCCAGGATGGCTACCGTGATCAACGTTGCCAACCACTCATAGCCGGGCATGTAATGCTGAATGGCATAGGCCACTGAAGCTTCTTTGCCCACCGTCTTAAATTCTTCCCAATTGGCAATGCCGGTGAGCACGCGCGAGAAGAGAATATAGAGCAACGTACAAACGACAAGCGAACCCAAGATACCGATCGGCATATCACGCTTCGGATTTTTAGCTTCCTGTGCGGCAGTCGAAACGGCATCGAACCCGATAAAAGCAAAGAACACAATAGCCGATCCACCAAGCACACCACCCCAACCGTGACGGTTGAAGGCCTCGTGACCCGGCGCATTGTCAGGAATAAGAAATGGCGTATAGTTATCGGGATTGATGAACTGCCAGCCCAGGGCAATAAAGATCAACACGATCGACACTTTCACAAACACGATGATGGCGTTGACCGCTGCCGATTCTTTTGTGCCTTTGATGAGGATCAAGGTCAGAATGAGCAGGATCAGCAAAGCGGGTAAATTCACGATACCGGAAACACCGTCCAGGGAAGTTTCCATCGGCGAATGGCACCATTGATAGGGTATTGTCCCCCCTAAGAGATTGTTGAGGTATTCGCTCCACGCAATGGAAACGGTGGCTGCTGCCAGCGCATATTCCAGCACCAGGGCCCAGCCGATGATCCAGGCGATGAATTCGCCCATGGTCACGTAAGCATAGGTGTAGGCGCTTCCGGCCACGGGGATCATGGAAGCAAATTCGGCATAGCACAGGCCGGCAAAGGCACAACCCACGGCTGCCACAATAAAGGAAATAACTACTGCAGGACCGGCAGCTTCGCCTGCCGCCGCGGCCGTTCGCACAAACAAACCGGCACCGATAATGGCGCCAATGCCCAGGGCGATCAGGTTGCCCGCGCCCAAGGTGCGCTTCAGGCCCTTTTCGGAGTCGCCCGTCTGCATGAGCTGTGCTAAAGGCTTTTTGATAAACAAACTCATCGTTATTCTTCTTAAGGTTAGGTGAAATTTTAAGTGCCTAAAAGTAAGAAGAATAATGTATTTGGCTAACGCTTATTAGTTTTCACGGAATAAAATTCTTCCGCAACCGATGGGCGGCGATCCTAAAATATGGAAGAGAAAAAAATGGATTAGGGCGAATTTCAGACCTGTGGCGAATCCGTGGGTTTCTCCACGGTTTCTTGCGGGGGCTCCTCGTTCACGGGCGGGATGGCGGCCACAGGCTCCGCATGGGTCTCCACCGGTTCGCCATGGAAGCGCTCGCCAAAATACCGGCGCTGGAAAATGAGGATGATCACTACCCCGATAAAGATCGAAGAGTCGGCGATGTTGAACACCGGGCTGAAGAAAAGGAAATAGTCTCCCCCAACATAGGGCACCCAATCGGGCCAGGTATAGTCGAACAAGGGAAAGAACAACATATCGATCACCTGCCCGTGAAACCAGGGCGTAGGCGAGTTTGCGGGGTTGTTGTTGAGGAATACGCCATAAAACGTGCTGTCGATCACATTGCCCACGGCTCCACCCAAGATCAACGCCATGCACCAAAGAAAACCTTCGCTCGATCCCTTCTTGGCCATCTTCACGAGATAGTAGCCAATGCCGACCATGGCCGCGATGCGGAAAACCGTCAATGCCAGTTTGCCAAACTCGTTGTTCCAGCGGATGCCGAATGCCATACCCGGGTTAAGCAAGTAATGGAGTTTGAATCCGTATTGCTCGTTGCCCACCACGGTGATCTCCTGGTGCAGATACATGAGGTTGTGCACCAACAACTTTGACGTTTGGTCCACGAGGATAACGGCCAGGGCAAGCAGGAAATATTTGTAAATCTTCATGATCAGCGTTGTGTTCCCGCGTGGAAGGCCCGGCGCGGGGGTGTTCCGTTAGTTGTTGTTTACTTTGATTTTTACTTTCAGCACCACGTCGTCCATGTCCACGTCAACGGCATCGTCCACGGAAGGTTTGATGTCGAGGGTGGTGGCCTGGGTTTCGGTTTGTATGTAGTTGCTGAATTCTTTCAGTGCGGCATTCACGGCGTCGTCGGACGGTTGCACTTCAATGGTGATCTTGTCGAGCACCTCCAGGCCTGTTTCTTTGCGCAGGTTTTGGATGCGGTTCACAAAGTCGCGGGCGATGCCTTCTTTTTTCAATTCGTCGGTGATGGTGATGTCGAGCGCAACGGTGAGCTCGTTCTCCGTGGCCACCGCCCAGCCGGGGATGTCCTCGGACGTGACGAGCACGTCTTCGAGCACCAGGTCGTAGCCGCCTTTGGAAAGGGTGCCTTTCCGTTCGATCTGCTGAATGTCTTCTTTGGTAAAGGTGTTCACCACGGCAGCAACTTCCTTCATCTTCGGGCCATATTGTTTGCCCAGTTTGGCAAAGTTGGGCTTCACCTTCTTCACCAACACGCCCGACGTGTCGTCGATGTACTGGATGTATTTCACGTTCACCTCGGCCAGGATGATCTCCTCTACCGACTTGATGCGGGCCGCGAACGATTCGTCGAGCGCGGGCAGGAGGATCTTTTCCAGCGGGGTTCTTACTTTGATCTTGCTGTTCTTGCGGATGGAGTGCACCAGCGAACAAATGCGCTGTGCATAGTCCATGGATTTCTCCAACGCTGCGTCTATGCGGCTGGGTACAGGCTGGGTTAGGTCGGTCAGGTGAGCAGAAATGTGACGGAACGGCGAGTGCGAGGCGATGGCGCGTTCGCGGATGCTGTCGGTCAGGTTTTTGTATAACCACTCCGCATAGAACGGGGCGATCGGCGCCATGAGCTGTGCGGTTACAGTGAGACATTCGTAGAGCGTTTCGTAGGCCGCCTTTTTATCGGTCGACATTTCACCTTTCCAAAAACGCTTCCGGTTCAGGCGCACATACCAGTTGGAGAGGTGATCGTTCACAAACTCCTGGATGGCACGGGCGGCGCGCGTGGGCTCGTATTCGTCGTAGGCCTTGGTCACCTCAATGATGAGCGACTGCAGCTTGGAGATGATCCAACGATCCAGGTGATTCAACTGGTCGTAGGGAACATTGTTCAATTCTTCTTTTTCAAATTCGTCGATGTTGGCATACAGCGCGAAGAAGGAATACGTGTTTTGCAGTGTGCCAAAGAAACGGCGCTGCACTTCCACGATGCCCTCGAAGTCGAACTTGAGGTTGTCCCACGGCGGCGCGTTCTCGATCATGTACCAGCGCACGAGGTCGGGGCCGTATTGCGCCAGTGCCTCAAACGGGTTCACTACATTGCCTTTGCGCTTCGACATCTTGTTGCCATTCTTGTCGAGCACCAGGCCGTTGGAGATCACATTTTTGAAAGCGACGCTATCGCACAACATGACGGCGATCGCGTGCAACGTAAAGAACCACCCGCGCGTTTGGTCCACGCCTTCGGCGATGAAATCGGCGGGATAGTTTTTATCGAAGATGTCTTTGTTCTCGAAAGGATAGTGCCATTGCGCATAGGGCATGGCGCCGGAGTCGAACCACACGTCGATGAGGTCGGCCTCGCGATACATGGGCTGGCCCGAAGCGCTCACCAACACCACGTCGTCAACATACGGACGGTGCAGGTCGAAGTCTTTTGGCAACTCGGCTTTCATCAAACCAGCCTTCACCGACTTCGCTACTTCCAGATTCAATTCATCCAGCGAGCCGATGCAGATCTCTTCCTTGTTGTCTTTCGTGCGCCAGATGGGCAGTGGCGTGCCCCAGTAGCGCGACCGTGACAAGTTCCAGTCCACCAGGTTTTCCAGCCAGTTGCCAAAGCGGCCTGTGCCGGTGGACTCGGGTTTCCAGTTGATGGTCTTGTTCAACTCTACCATCCGATCTTTCAACGCAGTGGTTTTGATGAACCAGGCATCGAGGGGATAATACAACACGGGTTTGTCTGTGCGCCACGAGTGCGGATAGGTGTGTTCGTATTTCTCTACCTTGAAGGCTTTGTTCTCTTCTTTCAGGATGATGGAGATGATGACGTCCGTCGTTTTGTAGTCGGGGTTTGTTTCATCTTCATCGGTATAGTTCTTTACATAGAAATCGTCGACGCCAAGCGGCTTGTGGGTCTTGATGTGATATTTCGCCACACCTTCCTTCAGCCGTTCGCCGATCACGGAAATGAATTTTCCTTTTTTGTCCACCGTGGGCACTTCGTTGCCGCCTTCGTCTTTCACGGTCAGGGGAGGGATGCCGTTTTGTTTGGATACGCGGAAGTCGTCCGCACCAAACGTAGGGGAGGAGTGCACGATGCCCGTACCATCTTCGGTGGTCACAAAATCGCCGGCAACCACTTTGAACGCCTTGTTGGCATCATAGAGCGGCTGCACATACGGCATGAGCTGATCGTAGGCGAGACCCACCAACTGTGTGCCGGCAAACTCCTGCACAACTTTGTAGGGGATCGCTTTGTCGCCGGGTTTATAAGCGTCGAGCGAAAGGTCTTTATTCTTCTCCGGAAAATATTTGCCCAACAGATCTTTGGCCAGCACCACGCTCACAGGCTTGAATGTGTAGGGGTTGAACGTATCCACTTGTACATAGCGGATCTTTTCGCCAACCACCAGTGCAGTGTTCGAAGGCAGCGTCCACGGGGTGGTCGTCCAGGCGAGCAGGGATACTTCGCGGGTGGTGGCCTTGCGCAAAAATTCCGATGCGCTGTCGGCCTTCAGGGTGAACTGGGCCACGATGGAGGTGTCCTTCACTTCCTTGTAGCAGCCGGGCTGGTTCAACTCATGCGAGCTGAGGCCGGTTCCATCGGAAGGGGAGTAGGGCTGGATGGTGTAGCCTTTGTAGAGCAGGCCTTTGTTGTAGAACTGCTTCAGGATCCACCACAGCGATTCGATGTATTCTCTTTCGTAGGTGATGTAAGGATGGTCCAGGTCGACCCAATAGCCCATTTTCAGGGTGAGGTCGTCCCATTGGTCCTTGTACATCATCACCGTTTCGCGGCACTTCTTGTTGTAGTCTTCGATGGAGATCCTGCGGCCGATGTCGTCTTTGGTGATGCCCAGTTGTTTCTCTACCTGCAGCTCCACGGGCAGGCCGTGGGTGTCCCAGCCGCCTTTGCGCTTCACCTGGAAACCTTGCAGGGTCTTGTAGCGGCAGAAAATGTCTTTTACCGTGCGGGCCATCACGTGGTGAATGCCGGGTGTGCCGTTGGCCGACGGCGGGCCTTCATAAAAGGTGAAAGAAGGCGCTCCTTCGCGGTTGCTGACCGATTTTT
This sequence comes from Chryseolinea soli, assembly GCF_003589925.1. Taxonomy (NCBI): domain Bacteria; kingdom Pseudomonadati; phylum Bacteroidota; class Cytophagia; order Cytophagales; family Fulvivirgaceae; genus Chryseolinea; species Chryseolinea soli. The sequence continues at coordinate 2,609,730 of NZ_CP032382.1, forward strand.
CGAAAATCTTTTCTTTTTTCCAGAAATCAAGGACTTCTGCTGCCACTTGGGCAAAATTCAACGCTTTATATTCCTTGTAAGGGCCGGCCATTCTGATAAATACGGTAAAATTGAGGTTTTCTGCTTTTTATAGCCCGCAAAGATATTTGTTTTTAGTAAACAGTCCACAGACAAAGGCCTGTGCGGTTCCGGGCTTTTTTAGGTGCAGGAGAAGGCAAATTTTGCCCTGTGGCGCACCTATTCTGCTGCCGAATGCCGGTTGTGGATTTTGATCTTGCTGAGGTCGATCTCTTCGTCCTCGTGCTCGCCATAGAAGCTGGAATCGAAGTCTTCGATCAGGTCGCCCTTTCTGCGTTTCGGCTTGTCGAAGGTCATGATCAGCGCGGGGAGCAGGATCAGGTTGGTGAACATGGAGATCACCAGCGTAACGGAGGTGAGGATCCCCAGCGCAATGGTCCCGCCAAACGATGAAAAGGCAAAAATGATAAACCCGGCAAAGAGCACCACCGAGGTATACATAATGCTTTTGCCGGTTTCCAGAATGCTATCGCTCACGGCCTTGGCAATAAAGAAATTGTTGGCCAGAATCTCCTGCCGGTATTTGGCCAGGAAACGAATGGAGTTGTCCACCGAAATACCGAATGTAATGCTGAAGATCAGTGCGGTGCTGGCTTTGAGCGGGATATGAAAGTATCCCATCAACCCGGCGGTGATGAGCAGCGCCAGCAGGTTGGGGATGAGCGAGATGATGATCATGCGCACATTGGCAAACAGGATCGCCATGGAGAGCGTGATGAGGATGAAGGCCAACAACAAACTCTCCTGCAGGTTGGCGACCAAAAATTTATTTCCCTTGATGAAGATCTTCGACGTGCCCGTGATGGTGGTGATCACCGAATCTTTCGCCGTGGAGGTAAAGATCGTCTTCATGCGTGGCTCGATGACCTGGTGCACGAGAGAATCCAGTCGTGTGGAGCCGATGTCGGCGATCTGGCAGGAGATGCGCATTTTGCTGAAGGTGGAATCGACAAACGATTTGTAGAGCCCGCTGCTGTCGGTCTGCCCTTTCATGTAGCGCATGATGAAGCCACCCTCGGCTTTGGTGGGGAGTGTATATTTTGCAGGGTTGTTGTTGTAGAACGCCTGCTTTGCCGCCTTCACAAACGTGAGCACCGAAATGGGTCGCGACATGACCGGGATGGAATCCAAAAAACTTTCAAACTCGTCGACCTTCTGCAGGTTCTTCACATCCAGAATCGGTCTTCTCTTTTTTGTTTTGAATTCTACCATGATCTCCAGGGGCATGATGCCGCTGAAGTTGTTCTCAAAAAAATTCAAATCTTTCTTTACCTGGCTTTGTGCCGGCACATCGTCGACCATAAAGGCTACCGACCGGAGTTTTGAAATGCCATAGAGCGACAGCAAGGCCACGGTGAGCGAAACAGCGTAGATGGCCAGCCGGTGGCGGTGCACCAGGCCATCGACCACTTTCAAAAAGCCACCCATCATCTTAAAGTCGAGGTGGCGCAAATGTTTCGGTGACGGCACGGGCAGCCAGTACAAAATGCTGGGGATCATGACCAGGCTCACAAAGAACAAGGCCAGGATGTTGAGGCCCGCCACGATGCCAAACTCGCGCAGGATAATAATATCGGTGGAAAGCAGCGTGAGAAAACCGATCGCCACGGTAAGGTTGGTCAGGAACATGGCCAATCCCATTTTGCGCACCACGATGGTGATGGCCTCCATCTTATCTTTTGTGCGGGCAAACTCCAGGTGGTATTTGTTGAGCAGGTAGATGGCGTTGGTCACGCCGATGGTCACGATCACGGGCGGGATCAGTCCGCTCAGCAACGTGATCTTGAACGCGAACATGGCCAGCGTACCCAACGTCCACACCACGAGGATGCCGATGATGATCATGGAGAACAAGACGGCGCGGAACGAACGGAAAAACACGAACATGATCAGCCCCGTCACCAACGCCGAAGCGAGGAGAAAAATGTTCATCTCGCGCTTCAACGCTTTGGCCACAACGGTACGGATAAAGGGCAGCCCGGCATAGCGAAGCTGGATCTGTGTTTTATCTTCGAATTTCTTGCCCGCGTCCTGCAACGACTGCGTCAAGGCTTCGCGCTTTTTAGAGTTCATCACTTCCTTCTTTACCGACACCAGCATCATAGTGGACCCGTTGGAAGTATTCACCAATTGGCTTTCATAAAGTTTTTGATCGGAGGCCAGGATGAGCAGGCTGTCAAGTTCTTTTTGTGAGGCAATGGTGTCGTTGAAAATATCGGCGAGGTAGAATTTGGCCTGTGCCGTGTCTTTCAGGATCATCTTCAACACGGGGAGTGCCAACACGTTGGTGACGCCGTTGATCTTCTTGACGTCTTTGATGAGGGCGCGGTAGGCTTTGAAATTGTCGAGCGAGTAGATGGCGCTGTCTTTCATGCCCACGGCAATGATATTGGCGTCTTCGCCAAACTGGGCTTTGAAACTGTCCAGGTACAATTGGTCGGGGTCATTGGGCGGAACGGTGCGGGCAAACTCATAGCTCATTTCTACCCTTGCGGCATAGTAGCCCATAACGATGGTGATGGCGCCGATGATGATGCTTAGTAATAGCCTGTTTTTGATGATGGCTTCCGCAACTTTATTCCACATGATAAACGCGTCTGGTTAAGAATGCATACGCCTTGGGGTGGCGCAATTTTCGGTCCAAAGCTAAGGATTTTTGGGGTTTTTGCGCCCGCCTTCGCTAAAGCTTCGGCGGGCAAGGGAAGGCGAAGCGGAAGCAAAAATAAGAACTGGCGCCTTCAATATAAGGATCGCAATGAAGGTTGGTTAGGCCATTCCCTTGATCTTCCGGTAGAGGGATAACGCATGCCTATCGGTCATGCCCGAAACAAAGTCGGTGACGAGCCGCAGCATGCCATATACCTGGCCGGGTTGGCGCTCTATATCGCTCCGGATATCTTCGGGGAGTAGAAGTTGGAGGTTTTGATATTTTCGCGACTTCGTGCCGTTCATCAAATACCAACCGGCCGTGGTAAATTCTTGTAAAAGTCCGGGCAGCACCTCGTGTCCCGCGGCTTCGATCTCCACCACGGTGCGGGCGCGGTAGATCTTTTCGATCGAAATGTTGATGATCTCTTTCAACGCATCCCGCGAAGGACAATGGTCGGCCAATGCCTGGTCGAATTTGCCGGCCAGTATAGCGTCTTCGTTGGCCAGGAAAAGCGACGAGCATTCGTCCATCAGGTCGCCGATGGCCAGGGCGCGCAGGTAGCCGATCTTCTCCGGAAGGCTGTGGAGGTGATCCAGCTTGCCGAGCTTGGTTTTGTTTTTGGTGATCAACCCTTCGAACAAACCCCGGGCCTCTTCATAGCTGACCAGCCCAAGGCTACAGCCGTCTTCCAGGTCGATGATGCTATAGCAAATGTCGTCGGCTGCCTCCACGAGGAATGCGAGTGGGTGGCGCGCAAAGGCGCAGTCCGCGGCGGGGATCAGTTCCAGGGCCTGGCCCACTTCGCGGAAGATCTCTTTTTCGCTTTCGAAGAATCCGAATTTCTTCTGGCTTCGCAGCGTCTTGTCGCGCTTTGGAAACCAGGCGGGGCAAGGATATTTGGTGAAGGCGCCCAGCGTGGCAAACGTGAGCTTGAGGCCGTATTGATTTTTATTGAGGATGCGAAAACCCTGGGCATTGCCTTCGAAGCGGGTGAGGTCGCCCCATTCGGCTTCGCTTACTTTGTCTTTGAAGAATTGTCCCTGTGGATGGTGAATAAAAAAATCGGAGAGCGCATCCTCACCGGCGTGACCAAAGGGTGGATTGCCCAGGTCGTGTGCCAGCGATGCGGCGGCCACAATGGCGCCGAAATCAAAAAGGGAATGCGATGCTTTCAACTCCGGGTGACGCTGCAGGATGATCTCGCCCACCCGTTTCCCCAACGACCGGCCTACACTGGAAACCTCGAGGCTGTGGGTGAGGCGTGTGTGCACAAAGTCGTGTTCGGGCAGCGGGTGCACCTGCGTTTTGTCCTGCAGCCGCCGGAAGGGATGCGAGAAAATGATGCGGTCATAGTCCTGCTCAAACGCGCTGCGCGAGGGCTCGGTGTTGGCCACCGGCTTTTGGCCTGTGCGCTGGGAGGAAAGTAGTTGATGCCAGATCATGAATGACGATGTTGATCGCAGATGCGTTGGAACCGGGTATAAAAATCAGCGGGCAACCGCAATACGTATTGCGATAGCCCGCACAAAGATATTATTTCCTATCAAAAGCCCCGAGAAACCGCAGGCCTGGGATGGACGAGGATGCGTTATTCTTTTAAAACAAAATCAATGCACATCACCGCCGCCAAAATGAGCTGTCGCAACGGGTGGTTGGCGGGCACTTCGGGTTTGATCTGCAGCACATAGTTGTCGGCCGTGGTGAAAAACTCCTTGCCAAAGCCTGCCCATTTTTTGGTCACGTAGGCAAACTCCCGGTTGTCGCCGGCAACGAATTTGAAATCCCAGCTCGTCCACTTGCCTTTCAGCGTGCAAAGCACCTGGTCGTTGGCATCCAGCACATCGAACTTGCCGCCGATGCTGAAAAACTTTTGCTTGAACTTGCCCACGAGGTTGCCGTTCTCGTCCAGCACTTCCACGGTGGAGATAAAGAACGACGTGCCGCGGCGCACCGAGACCACTTTTTCGCCTGCGGGCGTGCGGATCTCGATGTCGAAAGGGGTCATGCGCTTGTAGTCGGTGAAGCGAAACATCTTGGTGAAAAAGCCAAGGTTCTCTTCACGACATTCCAGGATGATCTGGTTAGACTCCGGATCGTAGATGTCGAAATTGTTGGCCGCTTTGAAAATGCCAGTGTGCTCTTTCACAAAGAAGAGCTCTCTGTTTAATACAGGGTTCATAGAATATGGAGGGATTGGTTAAGATTCAGGTTCAGAGGGATGGCAGAGGTGTAGATGCTAGTTAACAGAAGATTTATAATGAAACAGGCCATCGGTAAACGATGGCCTGCTGCAGGGATCAGATCTTTCTCAGCAAGTTATTGATCGAACAAGCCTCGATCAGTTGGGCTTTTACATCGGAGATTTTCACGCGCTCTTGTTTCATCGTGTCGCGGTCGCGGATGGTAACGGTGTTGTCTTCCAGGGTTTGATGATCCACCGTGACGCAATAGGGCGTGCCGATGGCGTCCTGTCTCCGGTAGCGTTTGCCGATGGCATCTTTTTCTTCGTAAAAACAACGCAGGTCGAACTTCAGCTCGTTCATGATCTCCATCGCTTTCTCGGGAAGGCCGTCCTTTTTCACCAGGGGTAGGATGGCTACTTTATGCGGGGCCAGCGGCGCCGGAATTCTCAACACCACGCGCTCGCTGCCGTCTTCCAGTTTCTCTTCGGTGTAGGTCTTGGAAAGAACGGAGAGGAACATGCGGTCGAGTCCAACGGAAGTCTCGACAACGTAGGGTATGTAGCTCTGATTTTCTTCCGAATCGAAGTACTGTAGTTTTTTGCCGGAGTACTTTTCATGATTTTTCAAATCAAAATCTGTGCGCGAGTGAATGCCTTCCAGTTCTTTGAAGCCGATCGGGAAATTGAACTGGATGTCGCACGCGGCGTTGGCGTAGTGGGCCAGGTTGAGGTGGTCGTGGAAGCGATAATTTTCGGCGCCCAGCCCCAGCGTTTGGTGCCAGCGCATTCTTTTTTCTTTCCAATACTCATACCACTTCATTTCTTCACCGGGCTTGATAAAGAATTGCATCTCCATCTGTTCGAACTCCCGCATGCGGAAAATGAACTGGCGGGCGACGATCTCGTTGCGGAAGGCCTTGCCGATCTGCGCAATACCAAAAGGAATTTTCATCCGGCCGGTTTTTTGCACGTTGAGAAAGTTTACAAAAATGCCCTGCGCCGTTTCGGGGCGGAGGTAAATTTTGTTGGCGTCGTCGGCCACGGAACCCATCTCGGTGGAGAACATGAGGTTGAACTGGCGCACATCGGTCCAGTTCTTCGTGCCCGACACGGGGTCGGCAATGTCGAGGTCGATGATGATCTGCTTCATCGCGGCCATGTCGGCATTGCTGGTGGCCGCTTTGAGGCGGGCATTGGTGTCGTCGATCTTTTGTTGATATTCCAGCGTGCGCGGGTTGGTGGTGACAAACTTTTCTTTGTCGAACGACTCGCCAAAGCGGTTGGCGGCTTTCTCCACTTCCTTTTTGATCTTCTCCTCCATCTTAGCGATGGCGTCTTCGATGAGCACGTCGGCGCGGTAGCGCTTCTTGGAGTCTTTGTTGTCCAGCATCGGATCGCTAAAGGCATCGACGTGGCCGGAAGCTTTCCAGGTGGTGGGGTGCATAAAGATGGCGGCGTCGATGCCCACGATGTTCTCGTGGAGCAGGGTCATGAATTTCCACCAGTATTCCTTGATGTTGTTCTTGAGTTCGGCCCCGTTCTGACCGTAGTCGTAGACCGCGCTGAGGCCGTCGTAAATTTCACTGGAGGGGAAAATGAAACCATACTCCTTGGCGTGGGAGATCACGTTTTTAAAAAGATTGTCTTCTTGAGCTGCCATAGAACGGCAAAGATAATATTCGCGGGGAATCGGCAGCGCGGGAGTAGTCGATTTTTACTTGCCTCCCGACTTGCCCGTCGTAGCTTTAGCGAAGACGGGAGCTTCAGCGAAGGCGGGCGGCCCTCACCTGGGTAGCCGGACGGTAAACGTCGTACCCAATCCCGGCACAGATTCCAATTGAATAGAGCCCGAAAGCTTCACCAGCGCCTCTTTCACAATATAAAGCCCCAACCCCGAACCTTTAGACTGTTCGTTAGCACGAAAGAACATCTCGAATATTTTGGAGTGAAATTCCGGCGAAATGCCCTGCCCGTTATCTTCCACTTTGATGGAGATCACATGGCCGCTCGCCTGGTATTTCAGACGGATGTATTGTTCCGGCTTGCGCACATCGTGGTAGCGCACGGCGTTGGAGATCAGATTGCTGATCACCACCTGCAAACGGGCCTTGTCGGACTCGATGTAAACATCGTCGGCGATCTCGATCTCGAAGTTGATGCGTTCGGCCTCGGGCTGATATTTGAGGCTTTCCCACACGTCCTGGGCCAGGTCGACCAGCTTCACTTTTTCGCGGCGGATCTCCAGGCGGTTGTTGCGCGAATAGTCGGTGATGTCTTTGATGAACCGGTCCAGCGAATGGATGCGGTCTTTGATCATGGTGAGGTATTTTTTTACGTCTTCTCTATGCTCCGCGCGCTCGGTGATGGTGATGAGACCCATGACGGAGGTGAGTGGTGCGCGGAGGTCGTGCGACGTGCTGTAGACAAACCGATCGAGCTCGGCGTTGGTTTTGGTGAGCAACGTGTTGTTGGCCACCAACTGCATGGCGTTGTGGTGATTCAGGCTGATGAGCAGGTACACGGCCATCATCCCACCGGGCAATGCCAGTGTGAAATTGATGACCACAAAAAACAGCAAGGTATCTTCGTCGTAGTTGCGCGGGGGCAGGATGCTGAAGTCTACGAAATAGGCCAGCACAAAAAGAATATAGGTGAACGCCGCAAAGAGAATCGAAAGCAAACGCTGCTTGTAATTAAAGACGGCAAAGGCCGCCAGCGCATTTACAATAAAGAAAATGAACGCACCCGTATTGGGCGATTCACTGGACGCAAAAATATAAACCGTAAAGTTAATGGTGGGCAACAAGAAATAGTTGGCCAGGCAATGATCGCCTTGACGGTGAATGGCAATGGAGAGCAACAGGAAAAAAATAGCCGAGATAAAGATAGGAGTGGTTTCATAGACACCCGCCGCCAGGTCGAAGGTCATATAGAGGAGGCAGATCACCACACCAATCAAGGCAAATTGCCCGGAGAGCATGGCTTGTTTGAACTCGCCATACGACTCTATATACTTATCTTTCCCGATGATGAGGTCCCGCACAGTTTTTCGCACCGACATACCAACAGTAGTTTTTTAACGATGCAAAGGTTGAATTTTCTATGAACCGACATTTTTGCAATATGAGTGGCACGGTATGCATGCAAGATTTTCAAGAGAAATGATAAAGTTTTCGTAAAAGTCAACGTATGAAATGGCCGGGAACGGCGGATTTGTGACGATTGAAACGACACGAGGAATACATTTTCGGCCCCGGCAATGGTTTTCGGAGGTCGTATGAATAAAATAAAATGAATACCTTTCCACGTTCGAACTACCCATGATCATCCGTAAGATAGGACTAGCCATTGCCTTTTCGCCACGCCTGGAAGCGTTGCTGGCCGAGGCCGGTCGTCTGAAACGTATGTGGGACGCCGAACTGCTCCTCATCCACGTCGGCGATCATGGCCTGGAAGAAGAGTCCAAACTGAACGGCCTGTTGCGCACTGTCGGTCTGTGGGGGGATGCCGGTGTGAAAGTTTTTTGGGAAAAAGGAAAACCCGGCGACCGCATCCTCAGCACCTGCAAAAAAGAAAACATCGACCTGCTGGTAGCGGGCGCGTTGAAAAAAGAAAACCTCGTCCAATTCTATCTCGGCACCATCGCCCGTCAGATCTTAAGAAAGGCAGATTGCTCTGTGCTCTTGTTCACCTCGCCCAGCATTACTCCGCAGCCTTTTAAGAACATTGTGGTAAACGCCGAAGACAACCCCTTTGTGGAGCAAGCCCTGGGCCAGGCCTGCAGCATGGGTCTGAAAGATAAGGCGCACTGGCTGCATGTGGTGCGCGAAATAAAAATGTATGGTCTCACCATGGCCACCGAGCAATGTTCGGAAACCGAATACGAGGCCATCCGCCAGAACCTGGTCCGAGAAGAAATTGAAAATGTTGAAAAGATCCTCCAACGTATACCGCACGAAGGCTTGAAAGTGAATATCAAACTGGTGGCGGGGAAGTCGGGGTTTGAGCTCTCGAAATTTGCACAGCGCAAGCATGCCGACCTCTTGGTGGTGGCTGCAGCGCAACGCAGGTTCTCGTTGTTCGACCGCGTGTTCACCCACGACCAGGAATATATTTTTGCCGACCTGCCGTGCAATCTGTTTATTGTCAATCCACGAAAGGAGGTCAGCCATGGGTAAATTAGGACACGCCGATGTGGTGCACTTGTTGGTGCAGCTCAGCATCATGTTGGTGATGGGAAGGCTTTTCGCCGAAGTGTTCCGCAAACTCAACCAACCCGCCGTCGTCGGCGAGATCATTGCGGGTATTTTGTTGGGCCCTACGGTGTTGGGCATGATTCAACCCGAATGGTTTGAAGCGTTGTATCCTCAAAATGCCGCCGCGGGCATTGTGCTGACGGGCTTTGTGCAAGTGGCCGTGATCATGTTGCTGTTTATCGCGGGTCTCGAAGTAGATCTTCACATCGTGGTGCAACAAGGCCGGCAGGCGCTCATCACCAGCATGTTTGGACTCGTCATTCCTTTCTCGCTCGGATTTATATTCCCCTACTTCTTTCCCACATTTTTTGGAATTGCCGATGCCAACGGGCGCCTAACCTTTGCGTTGTTTATGGGGACGGCGATGGCCATCACCGCCTTGCCCGTGATCGTTCGCATTTTGATGGATCTGAATTTGTTCAAATCGAAAATGGGATTGCTCGTGGTGGCTTCGGCCATGGTCGATGACCTGATCGGGTGGATCATTTTTTCGGTGCTCCTGGGGTTGATCGGAAAAAAGACGGGCGATCACATGCCCTTGCTCAATACCATTGTGTTGACCATCGGCTTTGCAGCCTTTATGCTCACGATCGGGCGGGGACTCTTGAATCGCCTGTTGCCCTGGATCAATAAAAAGATGGCCTGGCCGGGCGGCGTGTTATCGGTGTCGCTCGCTTTGTGTTTTCTGGCGGGAGCATTCACGGAATACATCGGCATTCACGCCATTTTTGGTTCGTTCATTATGGGTGTGGCGCTGGGAGACTCCGAGCATTTTTCGGAACGCGCCAAGGAGATCGTGCACCAGTTCATCAATAATATTTTTGCGCCGTTGTTCTTTGTGTCCATTGGCTTGCGGGTGAACTTCTTTTTGAACTTCGACTTTGGATTGACCCTCATCATTTTAGTGATCGCCTTCGCGGGAAAAATTGTGGGCAGCGGACTGGGTACGCGACTCGGAGGTTTCTCCTGGAAGGAATCCTTGGCGGCAGGCTTTGGGATGAATGCACGCGGAGCCATGGAAATTATTCTTGGGCTTATTGCCTTGGAGAATGGCCTGATCAACGAGCGCGTGTTTGTGTCGCTTGTCATCATCGCGCTGATCACCAGCATGACCAGCGGGCCATTGATGAAGTGGAGCCTGGCCCGGAAGTGGGAGCATTAGTCCAAGCTCATTGTCTCTATTTTAGAGACCCTTGGCCTTGTTCCAGTAGACATCCATTTCGGCCAGCGTCATCTCGCCCATCTTCTTACCATCTTTAGCGGACTCGGTCTCCAAGTATTGAAAGCGTTTGATAAATTTTTTATTGGTACGTTCCAAGGCTTCCTCCGGATCGATGTTGATGAAGCGCGCATAATTGACCAACGAGAAAAGTAAGTCACCGAATTCGGCCATAGCTTTTTCGTGGTTGATGGCTTCGGGGGCAGTGGCGTTGAACTCTGCTTTGAATTCCTGCATTTCTTCCTCTACCTTCTCCCACACCTGTTCTTTCTTCTCCCAGTCGAAGCCCACACCGCGGGCCTTGTCCTGGATGCGAATGGCTTTGACCAGCGCGGGGAGTGAGCCGGGCACGCCTTGCAAGACCGATTTGTTGCCGGTTTTCAGTTTTATTTTTTCCCAGTTGGATTTCACGGTCTCTTCATCGTTGGCCACCACGTCGCTGTAGATGTGGGGGTGGCGTTCGATGAGTTTGTCGCAGATGGCGTTGAGCACGTCGGCCACGTCGAAGGCTTTTTGTTCGGAGGCGATGCGTGCGTAAAAGACATTGTGCAGCATGAGGTCGCCGAGCTCCTTTTTGATTTCGGGCAAGTCGTTTTCCAGGATGGCGTCCGACAGTTCGTAGGTCTCTTCGATGGTGAGGTGACGGAGGCTTTCCAGGGTTTGCTTTTTGTCCCACGGGCAGTTTTCGCGCAGCTCGTCCATGATGGTGAGCAGGCGGTTGAATGCTTCGAGTTTGGCTGGACGGTTGATATCGGGCGTGACGGGGACTTTTTTCATGGTGCGTGATTTCCTGAGGGTTTAAAATTATAAAAAACCGGCGGGGTTCAATGTTGTTTTTTTGTTGAGGGTGCTAAGATGGATGGTGGGGTTTGGAATGGGGCTGGAAGCTGGCTTGTTGGTGAAGAACACCAACAAGGGCGTGAGGGCGCGGTAGAATCTCTATCGGGGCGATCGGCCAGGGATAGAAATGGAAAGCCCGAAGTGCGTGGGTGTGGAGCGTGGACGGACTTGGAATGGATAGCCCGGCCCGAGGTTTCCGAGGGGGCCGCCAAAAAATTATTTTTATCGTTGCGTTCGCTGAGTGGTTAGTGGCTCGCACCTTCCATTATTCTTATTAATTTTGCCTCACTTTTTAAATAAAAACCCCAAATCGTGGCTTTAATCAAATCTATTTCCGGCATACGTGGGACCATTGGCGGCAAAACCAATGAAAATCTCACGCCCGTCGACGTCGTCAAGTTTACGGCGGCGTTTGGGACGATGATCAAGAAGAAAACCGGTTCCACCAAAGTGGTGATCGGGCGCGACGCCAGGCCATCGGGCGAAATGGTGAGTGCCCTCGTGGTGTCGACCCTGCAAGGCTTGGGTATCGATGTGATCGATCTGGGCCTGTCCACGACACCCACCGTGGAGATTGCTGTTCCCCTGGAAAAGGCAGCGGGGGGTATCATCCTCACTGCCAGCCATAATCCGGTGCAATGGAATGCGCTGAAGCTGCTGAACGACAAAGGAGAATTCATTTCGGGCAAAGACGGCGAGGCCATGCTGAAAATTGCCGAGAATGAAGAATTCGACTTTGCCCCGGTAGGCAAACTGGGTCAGTATACCAAAAACGACACCTACCTTCAGAAGCATATCGACATGATCCTGAAGTTGCCCCTGGTGGATGTGGAAGCCATCCGGAACCGGGGCTTTAATGTGGTGGTGGATGCCGTGAACTCAACGGGCGGCATTGCCGTTCCTTTGCTGCTGAAGGCTTTGGATGTGAGCGTGAAAGAACTGTATTGCGAGCCGACGGGCCACTTCCCGCACAACCCCGAGCCCCTGCCGGAACACTTGACGGACATTTGCCGCGAGATCAAAAAAGGCAAATTCGACATGGGCATCGTGGTGGACCCGGATGTGGATCGCCTGGCGTTTGTGTCGGAAGACGGCACGCCTTTCGGCGAAGAATATACCTTGGTGGCCGTGGCCGATTATGTGCTGAAGGCATCCAAGAAAAAGAAATTGAGCACGGTGTCGAATCTTTCATCCACGGGCGCGTTGCGCGACATCACGGAGAAAGCCGGCGGCCAATATTCGGCTGCGGCGGTGGGTGAAGTGAACGTGGTGACGCTGATGAAAGAAACGGGAGCCGTCATCGGTGGCGAAGGCAACGGCGGGGTGATCTATCCCGAGTTGCACTATGGTCGCGACGCCCTGGTGGGCATCGCCTTGTTGCTGACGCACCTGGCCAAAAGTGAAACCAGCCTGCTGCGCCTGCGGTCGACGTATCCGAACTATGTGATCTCCAAAAACAAGATCGAGCTCACGCCAAACATCAACGTGGACCGCGTGCTGGAGGAGATGACGAAGAAATATAAAAAACAACCCATCAACACCATCGATGGCGTGAAGATCGAGTTCGACAAAGAGTGGGTGCACCTGCGCAAATCCAACACGGAACCCATCATCCGCATTTATGCGGAGTCGGACATGGAAGTGAAGGCTGATAATTTGGCGAAGAAGATGATTGCCGATATAAAAGAGATCATAGCCGAAAAGGTCGTGGTCTGATCGTTTGATTTATAAAGAAGAGAGACATGCAAGTTTACCTGGATAACGCTGCCACCACCCCGTTAGATCCCGAAGTATTTGAGGCGATGAAACCTTTCATGCTGGAAAACTACGGCAACCCATCGTCCACCCATGCACATGGTCGCAAGGTGCGGGCCGCCATTGAATCGGCGCGCAAGAAAATTGCCGAGCTGCTGCATTGCACGCCCGGAGAGATCATTTTCACCAGCGGCGGAACGGAAGCAGACAACACCATTATCAACAGCAGCTTGCAGACCTACGGCATCCGGAACGTGATCTCATCACCCATCGAACACCACGCCGTGGAGCAGACCCTCCACAACCTGGAGAAACGCGGCCTCATCAATTTATTGATGGTGAAGCTGGATGAAAAGGGACACGTGGATATGGATCACCTGGACATCTTGCTGAGAGAAAATCCGAAGGCACTGGTGTCGCTGATGCATGCCAACAATGAAGTGGGCAACGTGATGAACATTCAGCGCGTGGGTGAATTGTGCGATCAGTATGGTGCGTATTTTCATTCGGACACCGTGCAAACGGTGGGACACTATCGGCACAACCTGAGCGAGATCAAAGTGCACGGCATGGCTGCTGCGGCACATAAGTTTCATGGTCCGAAAGGCGTGGGCTTTATGTTCATTCGTAAGGATAAAAAATTGCAGCCCTTTGTGTATGGCGGCGGCCAGGAACGCAGCATGCGCGGTGGAACGGAAAATGTGTATGGCATCATCGGGCTTGCCAAAGCGCTGGAGATCGCCTACCAGGATATGGATGAGCATATGCGGCACATCAAGCAATTGAAGGGAAGGATGATCGAAAAATTGAAGCAGAATCTTCCCGGCGTGGATTTTCATGGGGACTCTGCGAACCTGGACAAGAGCTTGTACACCGTGTTGAATGTTTGTTTGCCGGAGTCGGAAGACAATGGGTTGATCTTGTTCAACCTGGATTTGCAAGGTGTGTCGGCATCGGGCGGGAGTGCGTGCTCCAGCGGGGCCGTTACGGGGTCGCATGTGTTGGGGGCGTTGTATCCGGGGTCGAAGCGTGGGGCGGTTCGGTTTTCGTTTAGTAAGTATAATACGGTGGAGGAGATTGACTATGCGGTGGAGAAGTTGGCGGCGCTGTATAGGGTTGAGGTTGGCGGGTGATTCTTTTTTGAACCACCCTCCTTCGAAGTTGGCGCAAAAGAAAATTTTTGATAATTCTGTAGGCCCCGCTTTGGTACGGCCTAAGAGCAAATGAACATTATTCGCCTGGAGACTTTCATTGAGGCGCCTGTTGACAGGGTTTTTGATCTGTCGCGGAGCGTCGAATTGCACAAGCTTTCTACTCAGGGCACGCATGAAGAAGCGGTCGCGGGTAAGATGGCAGGATTGGTGGAGTTGAATGATTCCATCACGTGGCGCGCCAAACATCTCGGATTTTTTCAGCGACTAACCGTGAAGATCATCGCGATGGATCGTCCGCGTTCTTTTGTGGACACGATGCTGAAAGGCGCCTTTGCCTCCATGAAACACACCCACCTCTTCGAAGCCTCCGGCGCAGGCACGCTCATGACCGATGTGTTTGAATATGAATCGCCGCTTGGCATGTTAGGCAGAATAGCAGACAAATTGTTTTTGACAGATTACATGACAAAGCTGTTGATCAACCGGAACGTGGAGATAAAGGCCGTTGCCGAGGGTGATCGGTGGAGAGATCTGTTAACGATGTAGGTCAATAAAAAAACAGAGGTCACAAAATCAACAAAGTAACCCCTCTGCGTCAACTTTGCGTCCTTTGCGCCTCTGCTCTTCTGTGCCCGCTGACTTGCCCGACGTAGCGTTAGCGAAGGCGGGAGCTTTAGCGAAAGCGGGTAAAAATTCATCCGAGGTCACAACCCATTCAACACTTTCGCATTCAATTTGTATTTCACCAGCTGCGGAGCAGCCAACCGGCTAAACGTATTTCCTGATTTTTGAATCGGCCCATAAAACAAGGCTGACCCCACGTCGCTGGTCGTGAAAGACCCTGTGCTTTGTTTGGTACCATTTGCCGTGGTGCTAAACCCCAAGGTGAATGGCACGGCCACGTTGCCCTCGTGGTATACGGCCGCCACATAATACTCTGTATCTTTCACCGCCGAGCCGATCACATAACTTTCGAACCCCGAAGTTTTTTCGCTGTAAACATCCTGGTTGACGTCAAGCGAGGTCACTTGGTTGTTTTCTACGACCACGTTGTAGACAAGGTACAGGTCGAGATTAGCGGCGTCGATGTCTACCCCTTCACCCAGATCCCACGTAAGGTCCACCTGCATGCCATCGGTGGGGATCTTGTCGTTGTCGGTGATGGTGTAGGTATAAGAAAGACGGTCGGAGTTGGTGTCGAGGGTTTGACCCGTTACGCTCGTGATCTCGAAGGTGAGCTTTTTATCGGTGGCTTCGATGACGGAATCGTCGATGATCTTGAAATCGATTTGTGCCACGGACGAACCCGCTTTCACCGTGAGGGGTGAGGGCGTGAGCAAGGTATAATCGCCGTTGAGGGCGGCCGTTCCTTTCAGGGCAAAGGCCACCGTGACATCACTGCTGGCAGCTTTGTTTAGCTTTAGGGTGGCCGACTGTGTGCCGGCATCTTCTGCCCCCGTTGACGCCGCCACGTCGAAACCCGTAGGCTGGCTGTTGTCGTTATCCTGACACGATATGAAAAGCACTGTTATAAAAAGGCCAGCCCATCCTGTCACGCTTCCAATCTTCATAGCATTTTTTGTTTGAATTCTTGTGCTAAGAACGGTTTGAAAAAGGGTTTTTGTGGGGTGGGATTTGTCAAAGTAGACCAGGCGTGGCATTGGCAAGACAACACCGCGGAAGGTGTAGATAAGAAAAAGAGCTCGCGGGCAATGGATCGTGAAAAATGAGCGAAAGGAGACTAGTCTTTTGGGATGATGCCCATCTTTTTCATGAGGAACGTGGCGTTCATTTTTTGGGCGAGGCCTGGCTTTAGTTTGTAGTCGAAGGAAAGCTGGTCGTTTTCGATGGTGGCTTCGAAGCAGAAGTTTTTTACGTGGGTGGGGTATTCGGTTTCCAGTTCTCCGAGGGCAAGGTCATGTGTGGCGATTAGCGCGAGGCAGGGGTGGGGGATGAGTTGTTTTACCAGGGCGATGGAGCCGGCTTGTTTGTCGGTGGAGTTGGTGCCTTTCAGGATCTCGTCCAGCAAAATGAAGAGCGGCTTGTCGCTGCGCAGTTCGTCCATGATGGTTTTGAGACGGTTGAGTTCGGCGTAGAAATAGGATTGATGGTCTTTCAACGAATCGGCTGTGCGCATGCCCGATCGCAGGCCGATGACGGGGCAGCGGAAAGTGGTGGCGCAAACCGGTCCTCCACTTAGCGCCAGCACAAGGTTGACGCCGATGGTGCGAAGAAACGTGCTCTTCCCCGCCATGTTCGCGCCCGTGATGATGAGCACCGACGGTCCTTGCCCGAGGGTGACGCTGTTGGGAACGCATTCGCTTTCCGGGATCAACGGATGGCCCATACGCTCTGTCTCGATGGACAACTGCGTGTGGATCGCAGGATATGTAAAGGACGGATGATTGAATGCAAACGTACCCATGCTGCACAACATTTCCGTTTCACAGATCACGTCCAGCCACATTTTCAGGTTCGAGGCATTGTCGGCTTTCCACTTTTCGAGCCGGTAAACAAATTGCAGGTCGTAGAGCAGCGTGCTGTTCACCAGCAGGTTGGTCATGGCGTTCAGTCGTGCGTTGAGGGAGCTGACCAGTCCGGCCAGCGCTTTTACTTTCACGTCGGCATCTTTCGCCTGCGCGGAAAGATTTTGCAGCAAGGGGGAGTCGAATTTCTCGGGTTGCAGATAGTGGAGCAGGTGTGCATATTTTTCGAGAATGTTTTTTTTGCGGCTGATGTAGTCGTGAAAAACATTGACGCGCTTGATGTACAGACCCAAGAATGCCCACTGCGAGAGCGAGAGCACGATGGCGATCGTCTTTAAGACGGGAAAAAAGAATGCGCCAAGAATAGCGCCCACCGTGATCGCCGGAACCACCACTAACAAAACTCCGAAGAAGGATTTGTCAAACAGAAAAGAAGGTTGCCGAAGCCATTCCAACAGTTCGGCGCGGTCGCGCGCCTGCTCGTCGATCTCCTTTCCGGCGGCTTGAAAGTGTTGCCGGAAGTTGGTGTTTCCCGCCAGCTCACGCACGGCTTGCTGGTGCGCCGCGATGTCCTCGGCCGATGCGAGCGGTGTGGACAGGCGAAGGGCCATCTGTTTTTTGCCGTCCAGCGTGTTGCATCGGTTTACGGCCTGGAAGAGCGAACCTTCTCCGAAAATATCGAGATCGTGCGAATAGGGATGATGTCCGTCGATAAATTCAATGCCCGGCGCAAAGCCGGAGATGTCGCCCGTCAAGGCACGGCCTTCGGCGAGGTTGATGTTGAGCAAGTTTTCGGTGTGTACTTTCTCGGCATAGAGCTTTGCGTGCCGTTGCACGAGCACGACGAATAGGACGAGCAGGACGAACGCTGCATAAAAAAAATAAGTTGTCGAGAAGCCGAAGTATAGTGCGCCTAAAAAACCTACCGCGGTGAGAAGCCTCAGGTTGGAGATGAGGTTTATGTTCTTTTTCTGTTCTGCCAGCGAAGCTTTGAAGGTGGCGACGCGTTTCTCATAAAATAAAATGCACTCTTCCCGGGTCATGCAGCGAAGGTAAGCCAAAGTTTTGGTTTAAGATCAGAGCAGGTTTTCGATGATGCGCATCACCTTTTCGAGCTCGCGTTGGTCGGTGTCGTCGAAGTCGTTGAGCACATCGCTGTCGACGTCCAGCACCAGGGCGACGTCACCGTTTTTAAAAGCGGGCAGCACGATCTCCGACTTTGAAGCCGAGCTGCAGGCAATGTGACCGGGGAACGCTTCGACGTCGGGCACGAGGATGGTCTTCTTTTCTTTCCACGATGTGCCGCAGACGCCCTTGCCGAAGTTGATGCGCGTGCAGGCAATCGGTCCCTGGAAGGGCCCCAGCACCAGTTGATCGTTCTTCACCAGGTAGAATCCCACCCAAAAGAAGTTGAGGGTCTGTCGCAGGGCGGCGGCAATGTTAGAAAGGTTTGCCACCAGGTCGGGCTCGCCCGTCACCAACGATTCGATCTGGGGAATCAAGGTGGCGTAGCGCTCGGCTTTGTTGGTGGTGGGAGCGATGATCAGTTCTTCGGCCATGATGTTCTTACAAATTATATTTTCTCCAGCGCTTTCCGGGTTCGTTCATTTTCCACGTTGCCGGTGTTGAGGGTGGAGGCGGGTTCGAAGAGCAGCAATTCCACTTCCTCGTCGGCCACGGGCTTGTGCTCTACCCCGCGGGGTACAATGATAAACTCTCCGGGGTTCACTTCCACGGTTTTTTCGCGGAATTCCATTTTTAATTTTCCTTTGATCACCAGGAACAGTTCGTCTTCGTGGTCGTGGTGATGCCAGATAAATTCACCCTTTAATTTCGTGGCCTTTACGTGCTGTCCGTTCAGTTCACCCACGATGCGCGGGTTCCAATAGTCCGAAAACGAGGCCAGCTTCTCCTGAATGTTGACTTTTTGCATAGTATCTTTTGGTTTTATTTCCGTTATTCGAAACGTCACTTTTATGAAACGCATTCGCCTCGCCTTGGTTGGCGACTTTAGCAAAAAGATCCCGACCCTCCGGGCCCTCCAGGAAGCGATCGATCATTGCCGTCCCTTCCTGGACTTTATGCTGGAAGCGGTGTGGACCCCCACGGCCTTCCTGGATGAAACCACTTTTCACGAAAATAAATTTCATGGCGTCCTCATCGCGCCTGGCTCACCCTACGACAACGACGAAGCCGTGTACAACACCATTCGCTGGGCCCGCGAAAATGATTTTCCCTTGCTGGGCTTTTGTGGCGGGTTTCAATACATGGTCATCGAATATGCCCGTAACGTGCTGAAGATGGAAACGGCGTCTCATGAAGAAAGTGACCCGCAGGGCAAACGCCTTGTGGTCTCTAAAATGAGTTGCTCTTTGAAAGGATTGACCGAAGAAGTGCGCATCACCGACCGCGAATCGTGGCTCTTCAAAGTGCTTCACACCGAAACGCTGACGGGACATTTCTTTTGCAGCTATGGTGTAAATCCCAAATTTCAGTATCAGATCAACAAGGCGCCTTTTGTATTCACCGCGCTATCTCCACAAGGCGAAGCGCGCGCCGTCGAGTTGAAAGGCCATCGTTTTTTTAACGGCACCTTGTTCCAGCCTTCGCTGGACTCGGCACCCGGCCATCCTAATCCTTTGCTATTGGACTTTCTTTGGAGATGCCGCTAAAGGCCGCAAGATCTTCAGCGTATCTTCCGCCAACATATGCTGTGCAGTTAACCTGCCGCGGATAATGGGTGCAGCAATGCCCTTCTCAAAACAACGCGGTGATTGAAATATGCGCGCTTCATCCCACATTCCCGTGTTAATGAAATGCTGCAACGTATGCGCGCCACCTTCCACGAGCACGGATTGAATCTTTTGTTTGTGTAGATCTTTTATGAGTTGCTGCAGAAAATCATTTTCATCCAAACGCACATAAGAAAGTCCGGGATGCTCTTCGTGTTTCAGCACATTGTAGCGCAGCGTTTTTTGCGATCCATCGAACACGTGCAATTTTTTATCAAGCCGCAAGAAACGATCGATGACCACACGAATGGGATTGCGCCCGCTCCAGTCGCGCACCGTCAATTGGGGATTGTCGTGGGCGACCGTGCGCGACCCCACCAGGATCGCATCCAACCCCGCACGCCATTGATGCACTACTTGTCTTGACAACTCGTGACTGATCCACTTCGAATCATAATTTTCGCGCGCGATAAACCCATCGGCTGTCTCGGCCCACTTCAGCACAATGAAGGGGCGTTGCTGCGTGATGTAGGTGAAGAACGCTTCGTTGAGCGTGTGTCCTTCTTTGTCCAGGATGCCCGTGATCACCTCGATGCCGGCGGCGCGTAACTTTTTGATGCCCGCACCCGAGACGAGCGGGTTGGAGTCGAGGTTGGCCACCACTACTTTTTTTACGCGATGGGCGATGAGCATGTCGGCACACGGCGGCGTTTTGCCAAAATGCGAGCAAGGTTCGAGGTTCACATACACCGTGCTCTCCGCGAGCAGCGCCGGATTATCCACGCTGTTCACCGCATTCACTTCGGCGTGGGCTTCGCCGTATTTTTTGTGCCAGCCTTCGCCAATGATCTTGCCGTCGTGCACGATGACACAACCTACCAGCGGGTTGGGGCTCACTTGTCCACGACCCAGTGTAGCCAGCTCGAGTGCACGGCGCATAAAAAGCTCGTCGGTATGATGGTCGTGTTTGGTCATTGGCTTATACTTGCAAAGATTGCCAAGCGATGAAGAATTCCAAAGCGTTGTTCCGGTATTTCGTGAGCCGCATCCGTTCCGAGGATGCGGATGAGGTCAATGCCATGGCCTACATTGTGCTGGAACATCTTTTTTCAATTTCCAGAACCGATGTGTTGGCGGAGAAACCCGTGACCGTTTCGCCGGAGGCGGAAGAAGAAATGAACGTCATCCTAAACCGGCTCAATACCGGCGAACCCTTGCAATATGTGTTGGGGGAAGCGGAGTTTTATGGGAGAAGGTTTAGGGTGAGGCCGGGGGTGCTTATTCCGAGACCGGAGACGGAGGAGTTGGTGCGGGAGGTGGTCGAGTCAGGAGCCAGAAGCCAGGAGCCAGGAGCCAGGAGTCAGCATTCGGTAGTCAGGAGCCAGGGGTCAGTAGTTGGGGGTGGGGCTGTTCGGGTGTTGGATATCGGGACGGGTACGGGGTGTATTCCGGTTACTTTGTTTTTGGAGTTGGTGGGGGCGGAGGTTTTTGCGGTGGATGTTAGTGATGTGGCGGTGGCGGTGGCCAGGGAGAACGCTTCTTTGTGGAATGCCAAGGTTGAAATTGTACAACTCGATATATTGAAAGAGGCGTTGCCTTGGGAAGGTCTGGATGTGATCGTGAGCAATCCGCCGTATATTCCTTGGAGTGAGAGGGTGGATATGCGAAGGAATGTGACGGATTTTGAGCCGGCGTTGGCGCTTTTTGTGCCCGAGGATGATCCGTTGATCTTTTATAAGGCGATCGCAAAACAGGCTTCGCGCGCCCTTCGCCGGTCTGGGTTGCTCGCGGTGGAGATCAATGAGCGGTTTGGCGAAGGTGTGGCAGAGGTCTTCCAGAATGCGGGATTCAAGGAGGTGGTGATCATAAAGGATATCTTCGGGAAGGAAAGAATTGTAAAAGGTGTTTTAGGTTGATATTTTTGGATGATGACAAAACCGGCTTCCGTGTCTTTTATTGGTTCGGGCAACCTGGCCTGGCACCTTGCTCCGGCGTTGGACAACGCCGGGTTTGCTGTGAAGGAAGTGTATAGTCCCAATCCTTCGCACGCGGGGCAGCTCGTCGAACGTCTGTATGAAGCAGAAGTGAAAGCTTCGCTTGACTTTTCGACAAGCGCTTCCAAGATCTTTGTTATTGCTGCCACCGACGATGCCATTCCCGATATTGCAAAAGAGATCGTGTTGCCGGAAGACTCCATCCTGGTCCATACGTCGGGCGCGCAGCCGTTGAGCGTGTTGGGCTATGCGGCGACTTCACGCACGGGAGTTTTTTATCCGTTGCAAACGTTTAGCAAATCGCGAAAGATCGATCTGGCGGCTGTTCCTTTTTTTGTTGAGAGTGAAAGCAGCGACACCGAGAAAGTGCTGACGGCCATGGCCAAGAGTGTGAGCAAGCAGGTGTTCAAGATCACCTCACAGGAGCGCAAGGCCCTGCACGTGGCGGCGGTGTTTGCTTCGAATTTCACCAACCACATGTTGTTGCTTTCGCAAGAGATCATGAAAGACAACAGCCTGAGCTTCGACTGGCTGAAACCCCTCATCTCCGAAACGCTCAACAAGAGTCTCACCATCGGTCCCGAAAATGCGCAGACGGGTCCCGCCCGGCGCGGCGATTTCGAAACACTCGATCAACACCTGGAATTTTTGACGGCAGAAGATGAAGAAGTGGCAGAGCTTTACAAAGTGATCAGCCAGCACATCATTGACCGGTATCAGAAATAGATCCTTCCCGATTGAGATCACCCGGTGTCCTTAGAACAAAATGTATTGTAGGGATCGGCCAACGGTGCCGCTACAGTTTCATCTCCAGCAGCACGATCGGCAACTTTCGGTTATGGGCCGGCAATTCCGGAGTGTCCGGCGTCACATAGTGACCGATAAATGTAAATCCAAAACTTTTGTAGTAATCGATCAGGGAAGGATTGTTATCCCACGTATCCATCCGAACGGTGGCAAGTCCTTTTTGCCGGGCGTGATTTACGGCCCACGCTAAAATTTTCCCAAATAACTTTTGACCTTTAAAAGCAGGGTTCACCACAATTCTGTGGAGATACATGGACGTGCCATTCTCCATTTCCCTCCAGATCACGGCATCGGTATAGCAAACGCTAAAGACGATGGCGATCTGCGACTGGATCACGATCTTGTATTGATTCCCGTCTTTGACGTCTTTCACTAAAGCACCCTTGTCGTAACCTCTCCAAACCGGCGCACCTTTTTTCTCCTGGTAGTCAATGGAGTGATCGAACAGCGTATAGACGAATCCCAGGTCGGCTGGGACCGTGTTTTCAATTTGGAGTTCCGCAGTCATGAATGTATGTAACGGAAGACCGTGAAAAAAGATAGTCGTAAGTTTCCGTGATCTTTTACTCGAGCCAATTCCGTTTCTTCAGCTCTTGCAATATGAACGAGGTGGTCGTCTCCATCTCATACGCTTCGCGCGGGGCATTGCAGAGGATGACGAAAAATATTTTTTTCTCCGGCACCGTCACGTAGTTCGTGAGAAAACCGCCTTGGCTTCCCGGGTGGCCGATCAACGTGACGCTATCTTGTTGCGTGATAAACCACGGCCAGCCGACAAACGGTTTGTTCGCACTGGTCCACTGCGGGTAGGTTTGGATGGTTCGCGCCTCCCGGATGGTTTCTGCCTTCAGAAATTTTGCTTGCTGAAAGGCTTGCTCATAGCGCATCAACTCCTCCACAGAACTCCACACGCCACCGTTGCCCGCCGCCGGGAAAGTAGGTTCTTCCCCATAATCATCTTCGATCCATTGTCCGTGGTGGAGCACGTAGCCGTGCGAGACGCCTTGTTCCGGATGCGGACCGTCCGTGATGGTGCTGGTGGTCATGCCCGCGGGGTCAAAAATATTTTCCTTCACAAACGTCTGCCATTTCTGCCCGCTCACTTGTTCCACGATAAGCGCCAGACCATTATAGGCTGGGTTGGAGTATTCGAATTGGGAACCCGGCGCAAACGACAGGGAATCGAGCTGGGTTTCGGGATACCAATTTTCGGCGTCCTTGGCCGTGAGGTAAAATACGGTATCGCTATTCACCCGGCGGTTGTCGGCCAAACCCGAAGTATGCGTGAGCAGGTGTTTGATCTTTACCCGGCGGGCGATGTCCTTGCTTTTAAATGCTGGAAAATACTTGAGGAGGCTGTCTTCCACAGACAATTTTCCCCGCTCCTGTAGGATTAGGATGGCGCTTGCCACGAACGTTTTGGAGACGGAGCCGAGATTGAACAGCGTTTTGGTCGTGATGGGCGCTTTGGTCTTCAGGTCGGCCAGGCCATAGCCTTTGGCAAACACGATGCTGTCGCCCTTCATCACCAGGACAGCGGCGCCGGGCTCCTGGTCCGGAAATTCGGCGCGGAAATGGTCGTCCAGCGCGGTGGCGATGGGGGATTCCGTTTTCTCTTTTGTGGCACAAGAGAGCAGGGTTACCAGAAAAAAGGCGATCGCGAATGGAAACGATTTCATTATTTTTATCCGTTAAAGCATTGGAGTGCCCATCAAGATCAATATTTTTTTGGTTTACCGGAAGCATTAACTTGGGGGGTTTTTAACAAAAGTGTCCTATGTCACAAGAGTTTACCTTTCACCGGCGGCCGAGGCGAAACCGGAAAAGTGAAGCCGTGCGCAGCTTGGTAGAAGAAACGCGCGTCACCACCGACGACCTCATTTTCCCGCTTTTCCTGTTGGACGGCAAAAATCAAAAGACCGAAGTGGCCTCCATGCCCGGCATTTTCAGGCGGTCTGTCGATTTAATGTTGAAAGAAATAGAGGAATGTTTGAAGATTGGTATACGTGCCTTCGATGTTTTTCCTGCTGTGGAAGACCAGTGGAAAGACAAGGAGGCCACCCGAAGTTATGACCCTGATTTCTTTTATCTGAAAGCCCTCCGCGGAATAAAAAAACATTTCCCCGAAGCCTGCATCATGACCGATGTGGCCATGGATCCCTATAGCTCCGACGGCCACGATGGCCTGGTGCGCGATGGCAAGATCCTGAACGACGAAACCCTCGACATCCTGGGCAAGATGGCCCTGGCCCAAGCCGACACGGGCATCGACATTTTGGGGCCCTCCGATATGATGGATGGACGCGTGGGCTACATCCGGAACCTGTTGGACAAAAACGGCTATACCGATGTGTCCATCATGAGCTACACGGCAAAATATGCCAGCGGATTCTACAATCCCTTTCGCGACGCACTGGACTCTGCGCCCAAGTTCGGCGACAAAAAAACATACCAGATGAACCCCGCCAACCGCCGCGAAGCCCTCATCGAAGCCCGCCTGGACGAAGACGAAGGCGCCGACTTTTTGATGGTGAAGCCGGCCCTGGCCTACCTGGATATTATCAGACTATTAAGAGATAACACGGCTTTGCCCATCACCGCCTACAACGTGAGCGGTGAATACAGCATGGTGAAGGCCGCAGCACAGAAGGGATGGTTGGATGGAGAACGGGTGATGAAGGAAACCCTGCTGAGCATTAAGCGCGCCGGTGCCGATGTGATCCTGACCTATTTTGCAAAAGAATTTGCACAGTCCCTGAAACAATAAAAACCCGCACGCGCATGCTGCGACGCATACTCCTGGTTCCCGGTTTTCTCATCGTGACATTCTCCGGAATGTCACAAGCGTTGCTGTTGACCGAAGGAGGACACGTGCCGGTGAAAAGCAACATGGTCTACTGGCGCGACGAAACGGGCCAGCTCACGCTCGGGGACATCGAAACCAAAACCTTGCAGCCCGTGGCCGGAAATGAGTCGCCGGGATTCGGGTTCGATCGTGCCGTGTATTGGTTTAGGATGGACGTTGAAAATGTGTCGAAGGCCGAGAACTGGCTCGTCGAAGTAAACTACTCGCCGCTGGACCGCGTCGACCTCTTTTCACAAACCGATTCTTCCGGCGCATGGACACAGCGCACCGCGGGCGATTTCTTTCCCGTCACGTCCTATCGCCACCCGGTCTTCACCGTGAAGGTGCCCGTACATGAAAAACGCTCGTTCTACCTGCGCGTGCAGACCACGTCGTCGGTGCAGGTTCCCGTGGCGTTTTGGGACCAGGGCGCGTTCACCGAGGCATCGAACAACATCCAGATCGTGAACGGATTGTTCTACGGCGCCATGTTCATCATGACGCTCTACCAATTGTTCTTGTTCCTTTCGATCCGCGACCGGATCACGTTCTATTACGTGCTCACCTTGGTGGCCATGACCAACGTGGTGGCGTTCTTTCAAGGCTACAACTATCTTTATCTCCATCCCCATCAACCCATCTTCAACGATTACTTTGCGATCCTCACGGGCCCGGTGTTCATCCTGTTTTCCACACTGCTCACACGCGCTTTTTTGAAGTTGAGGCATTTCAGTCGATGGCTGGATGGTTTGCTGCTGGCCAACATGGTGTTGGACGTGGGCGTGGCCGTGGCGATGCTCATTTTCTTCCGGGAGATCTCGTATAAGTATCATCACTATTTCATGCTGAGCCATTGCCTGTTGGCCTTGTCTTCGGCCGGCTATTGCTTATCGAGAAATTACCGGCCCGCGCGCTATTATCTCATCGCATGGGTGTCGCCCTTGCTGGCGGCGGCGTTGTTCACGTTGAGCAACCTGGGGTATATCTCCGGCAACCTCAGCACCAACTATGGCGCGCTCATGATCGGCTGCGTGTTGCAAACCCTCTTCATCTCGTTCGCCTTGGGCGACCGTTGGAGCACGCTCGAAAAAGAAAACCACGATGCCAAGGAATTGGAGCTGCGACGCGAGCAAAGCGAAAAAGAACGCCTCGAAGAAGAAGTTCGCCTGCGCACCGACGAGATCCACCAGCAGAACCTGCAGCTCGAAGAAGTGAACAACGTGAAGGACAAACTTTTCTCTGTGGTATCGCACGACATCCGCGGGCCGCTAAGTTCGTTGCACCTGGCCCTCACGCTCGCCAAGTCGGGAACGCTGAGCAACGACGAGTTCCAAAAAATTACAACAGGTTTGGAAACGCGCCTCGCACAAACCACGGAGTTCATCGACAACCTTTTGCAATGGGCCAAACTCCAGATGAAGGGTGAGAAATACGAACCGGATCGCCTCAACCTGTCGGACCTTGCGCAGGAAACCGTGCGCTTGCTGGAGTCCGAGTGCCGTGATAAAAAAATCACCTTGAAGAATACGTTGCAAGGTGAACTGGAGGCCTATGCCGACCTGAACATGATCCGCTCCGTGCTGCGCAACCTGCTGACGAACGCCATAAAATTCACCCGCGCCGAAGGCACCGTCACGCTCAGTGCCTACCGCGTCGACAGCAAGATCATCATCTCCGTGGCCGACACCGGTGTGGGCATTCCGGCCCGCAACCGCGAGCGGCTCTTCACCATCGGGAGCATCACTACACAAGGCACGCGCCAGGAGAAAGGCACCGGCCTGGGCTTGTTGTTGTGCAAGGAATTTATCGAGAAGCACGGCGGCAAGATCTGGTTTGAGAGCGAAGACGGTAAGGGCACCACCTTCTATTTTTCGTTGTCCCAATTCGTGGAAAACTACAATGCCGCAAAAGCGCAGCGCTGATTTCGTGGTAAACTTTTTTCATCTTTGACAGAATAGCCTTTAATTTCGTATTGCATACGCTCATCACCATGCCCTACCGCATCGACCTGTTTGCTGTTTTTATTTTTCTTGGCATCGTGCAGGGCATTTTCCTGTCGTTGTTTTTCCTGTCGAAGGAAAACCGGCAAATACAGGCCAACCTGTTTCATGGCATGTTGCTGCTGGCCATGGTAGGCTGCACCCTGGAGATCTTCCTGATGTACACCGGCTACATCGTGCACTGCCTCTTCCTGGTGGATTTCTCGGAGCCTCTCGGCATGGCCATCGGTCCGCTGTTCTATCTATTGGTGTTGAGCTATATTCACGGTGGAATATCAAAAAAACAATACGGGCACCTGGTCTTCCCGGTGGTCTATGTTTTTTTGGAATTGCCTTTCCTGCTGCAGCCCGATGACGTGAAATACAATGCCTACATCTGGGCCTATCACCCGGAGTTGCCGCTGCGCGATGTGACGGCCGTATATGATGCCCGCATGTTTTGGGTGACCGACCACGCAACCGAAACGATCTTGATCAGCTTAGCGCTGTATGGTATCCTGAGTGTGATTGCTGTGACACGGGCCTTCCGTCAAAAGAAAGAATCTTTCTGGAAGCCGGCACACCCCGTGCTGAGAAGTTTGCGCGAACCTATCGTGCAAATGATCACGGCGTCGGTGATCGTGCTGGCGGTGAAGCTCACCAACGTGGCCGATACCGGCGATCATCTCTTTGCCGTGTATGTGTCCATTGTCATTTACTTCACCAGCTTTCGCGTGATCCGCCGCTCCGGATTTTTCAAACACGCATCGCTCGCCGAAGCGCCCAAATACAAAAGCTCTTCGCTTTCGCCCGACTTGCAAAATGCCCTCGTTGAAAAGTTAAAACTGCTGATGGCCGAGCAAAAGCCTTTTCTCCAAGCCGACTTCTCTTTGCCCGAACTCGCCCACCAGTTGGGGTCCACCGTGCACATCGTGTCGCAAGTGATCAACGAACGGTTGGGAAAAAACTTCTTCGAGATGGCGGCCGAATACCGCGTGGAGGAAGCGAAGCGTTTGCTGAGGGAACAACCCAACATCAAAGTGGAGGAGATCGCCGAACAGGTAGGCTATAGTTCAAAATCTTCTTTCAACACCGTGTTCAAAAAATACACCGGTACTACGCCCTCGCGATTCAGGGCAGAAAAATCATAACGTAATCCTTCATACAAAATGAGGGCAACCGTCACTCAATCGAATAACCCGGGAGGTTTTGAAGCGGGAGGAGCAAGCTTCAAATGTTTGTAGGCGCGCTCGGCGGCTTCGCGTCCGCGTGACGTGCGCTTCAGATAACCTTCCTGGATCAGGAAAGGCTCATACACTTCTTCGATGGTCTCGGCTTCTTCGCCCACGGCGGTAGCAATCGTCGTGAGACCCACCGGACCGCCTTTGAATTTTTCGATGATGGTAAGCAGGATGCGATTGTCCATTTCGTCGAGGCCGTTCTCGTCCACGTCGAGGGCTTTCAGGGCCAGTTGTGCGATGGGCATGGTGATCATGCCGTCGCCTTTGATCTGGGCGAAGTCGCGCGTGCGGCGCAGGAGGTTGTTGGCAATGCGGGGTGTGCCACGGCTCCGGCGTGCGATCTCGAAAGCGGCATCGTCGGCAAGCGGAGTTTGTAAAATGGTGGCCGAACGTTTCACGATCGACGTCAACAGCGTCGCATCATAATATTCTAAGCGGGCATTGATGCCGAAACGCGCCCTCAGTGGTGACGTGAGCAACCCCGCCCGCGTGGTGGCGCCGATGAGCGTAAACGGATTCAACCCGATTTGTACCGACCGTGCATTGGGGCCCGAGTCCAGCATGATGTCGATGCGAAAATCTTCCATCGCCGAATACAGATATTCTTCTACAATGGGGTTGAGGCGGTGGATCTCGTCGATGAACAAAACGTCGTGCGGCTCCAGGTTGGTAAGCAGCCCGGCCAGATCGCTGGGTTTGTCGAGCACAGGGCCGGAAGTGATCTTGATGCTGGATTCCAACTCGTTGGCGATGATGTGCGACAAGGTGGTCTTGCCCAGCCCGGGAGGGCCGTGCAACAAAACGTGATCCAGCGATTCGCCCCGTTGCTTGGCGGCCTGCACAAAGATCTTGATGTTGTCCACCACTTTTTGCTGACCGGTAAAGTCCTGGAAGGAAAGCGGACGAAGCGCCTTCTCGATCTCTTTTTCGGCAGCTCCCTGCCCCTCGTTGTCGCCTTTGAGATAATCTTCCCGCATGGCTGAAAGTTAAAGAGTTATACGCCACACCCCGTCAATGTTGGAATAATTTTGTTCAAAGACCGTTCATAAAAGGAGGGAATTACTAGATACAACAATGTTGCATTTAGTAATTTTTCATACCTTGCACCATTATTTCCCCCGATGGAACACCGACTTCAAAGAGTACTCCCGTCTTTCCTGCTGGTCATTCTCATCGCCGGAACGGCTTTCCAACGAAAAGCACCTGTTCCGCTCCGGATGGAAGGCGCCACCATGGGCACCACCTACCACATCACCTATTTCGACAAAAAGAAAAGAGATTTTAAAAAGTCCGTGGACTCTTTGCTGGTGATCGTGAACCGGTCCATCAACACCTACGATCCACAGGCCGAAGTTTCCCTGTTCAACAAAAGCACAAAGGGCGTTGCCATCCGCTTGCCCTACTTATATCCGCCGATAAAAAAAGCGCACGAGGTCTTCGCAGCTTCGCAAGGCGCTTTCGATCTAACGGTGATGCCATTGGTCAATGCCTGGGGTTTTGGTCCGGCAAAACCCATGAAGCCCGATTCAAGTAAAATTGATTCGCTGCGAACATTCGTGGGCTTCCAAAAGATCCGCTACACGGCCGACAGCGTCGTGAAATCGGACCCGCGTGTTCAACTCGACTTTGGCGGTATCGGCCAGGGCTATGGGGCCGATGTGGTCGCCGGTTTTTTGAGGTCGAAGGGAATCACGGACATGTTGGTTGAGTTAGGAGGAGAGGGCATGGCCGTGGGCCGGAACCTGGCCAGCGGCAAGCCGTGGCAAGTGGGCATTATCGATCCGCGCTCCACCATCGATCACCAATTTTTCAAAGCCTATGTCACGGTGAAAGACCGGTCGTTCACTACGGCGGGCAACTACTTCAATTACTACGAGATCGACGGCAGAAAATATTCACACACCATCGATCCTCAAACCGGTTTCCCTGCTCAACGTGCGCTGCTGAGTGCCTCCGTGTTTGCCGCCGACTGCATGACGGCCGACGCCTGGGACACAGCGTTCATGGTGATGGGTCACGAAAAGGCGATTGGGCTTCTGACGCAACACCCCGAGCTCGAGGCCATCCTGATCTATTCGCGGCCCGACGGCAAGCTGGAAACGTATGCCACACCCGGACTCAAAACGTCTGTCATCTTCGAACCCTAACACAATTTCATGATCTTAAAACTACTCGTCCTTTTTCTAACGCCGTTGTTGTCAGGTCTCCTCATCTACCTGGTGCCGAAAAGCAAGGGTGTGAACTATAAATTGTTGCTGGTGTTTTCGGGGTCCTACCTGTTCTCTATCACCGTGATTCACATCTTGCCCGAGTTGTACAAGAAAGGCGATGCCCTGGAGCTCATTGGCCTGTTTGTGCTGGCCGGATTTTTCCTACAACACTTGCTGGAATATTTCACATCGGGCGTAGAGCACGGTCACATCCACACCCAACCCCACCAGCACGGCCACCATCTTGAACACCAGCGCAATATGTCGGCCTTGGTGCTGCTCGCAGCCTTGTGCATCCATGCGTTTTTAGAGGGCGGCATGTTGGCGCAGCCCGTGAACATGGGCCCTATGTATGATGTGAACGCTGTTTTGTTGGGCATCGCCCTGCACCGCGCACCCGCCGCATTCGCCTTGATGACCGTGCTGGCGTTCCAGCTTCGCTCCAAGAACAAAGCGCTGCCGCACCTCATCGGATTTTCATTGGCCGCACCTGCGGGATTGATATTGAGCACCCTCCTCGCGAGGCACGAGATCCTTACCTCCACCGGGCTCATGTATCTCTACGCCCTGGTGAGCGGAAATTTTTTACACATCTCCACCACCATCGTCGTAGAAAGCAGCCCCGAACACCATTTCAACGCCCGGAAAATGGCCGTCGTGATTTTGGGAGCGCTCCTGGCACTAGCCGCAGAATTCTTGATGTAGGTCGCGAAGCTCTTTGCGTCGACTTTGCGCCCTTGCGGTGTAAACTGAATTTTAACACCAACGATTTTTCTTCCTGCCCTATCGTTCTGTAACTTGAACCCGTGATCAAAGCCATCCTCTCACGCCTGACAGACACCCTCCACGAGCTCCCCGTGCTGGTACTCATGCCCCACAGCCGCTGCAATTGCCGCTGCGTGATGTGCGACATCTGGAAAGCCAACCAGCAGAAAAAAGAAATCACCACCGAAGAATTCTCCAGACACGTAGAAGCGTTTCGCCGGTTGGGCGTGAAATACATTGCCCTGTCGGGCGGCGAAGCCCTCATGCACTCGAACCTGTGGCGGCTGTGCGAAATGATGCGATCGGCCGGCATGCACATCAGCCTGCTTTCCACGGGCATGACGCTGGCGCAACATGCCGCCGATGTGGCGAAGCACGTGGATGAAGTGATCGTCTCCCTCGACGGTCCGCCTGAAGTTCACAATGCGATCCGCAATATTTCCTCGGCATATGACAAGCTTTCGCAAGGCGTGGCGGCGGTGCAGAAATTGAAACCCGATTTTCGCATCACCGGAAGATGCGTTTTGCAAAAGCTGAACTACCGTCATCTGCCCGATACCATCCGCACAGCACAAACCCTCCGCTTGCAACAAATTTCTTTTCTGGCCGCCGATGTTTCTACCTCCGCCTTCAACCGCGACGCACCCTGGACGGAAGAGAAGGTGGTGCAGATCGAATTGAACGAAGCAGAGACGCAGGAGTTTGAATCGCTGCTCAAGGAAACGTTTCGTGAATTCGAACCGGAATATCAAAACAAGTTCATTGCCGAAAGCCCGGCGAAAATGCTGGAGCTGGTGCAATACTATAAAGCGATGCTGGGCAACGCGTCATTTCCAGCACGAAAATGCAACGCGCCATGGGTGTCGGCCGTGATTGAATCCGATGGTGAAGTGCGGCCTTGTTTTTTTCATGCTTCCTATGGCAACCTTTTTTCCTCTACGTTTGATGCCATCATCAATTCAGAACCGGCGAAAGCCTTTCGGCGAAAGCTGGATGTGAAAACCGATCCGGTTTGCCAACGGTGTGTTTGCTCGTTGCACCGGGGTGTTTTGTCGTGATCGTTTTTTTTTCGTTGATGATCAAACTTCAATGAGCCGCCATAGGGGATTCTGCTCAAGAATTTTAGCTCCCACTTTTTTTTCAATGCGACGCTTCAAATCGGCAACCGGCACATTGGTTCGCTTGACATGACCTTCTATCGAAAAAGCGTTTTTGCAAAGGTTTTGTTCGGGGGAAATTGATGTGTCAACGCTACGGAGCGCGCCGTTCAGGATCACCGCGGCGACGTCGGCAGGAGTGACGCTGAAGAGATTATCCACATAATTTTCTTTTAAGGCTGGCGCCACGAAGAGACTTGCCGGTTGCCACGGTTCCAGTAGCGGTCGTGGCATTTTTAAAATGGACGCACCCCCGTTGGTCACCATCGCGTAGATTTCATCTGCCGTCGCGTCGCCGGTTTGTGATGCCACCAGCATTTCGTGTAGCAAGGTGGGCGAACCGGTCATCGTTGAATCTGTTCCGAGACCGATGGGTGCAAAATCTTTTAGTTTTTTTATGGCTGCCGTCTTGCCAAACATGAAAAGGTTCGATGCCGGGCACCACACCACGGATGCCTTCCGCTCTTTGATCCGTGCAAGGTCCGCATCGTGCAAGGCGATCGCATGGACGAGGATCGTATTGGATTTGAGTACACCCCATGCATCCAATGTTGAGATTTCCTGGAAGGCGCCGGCGTCCGTTCCTTCGGCGGCATGAATAATAAAAGGTGTGGAGGTATCTTTTGGAAAAGCGCTTTCGATGTTTTTGCCAAAGGCTACGGAATGTGCCCAGGTCATTTTTTTTACAACGTTCACGGGGAAAGTATCTTTTTCGAAAACCCTGTCCCACGGATTATGATGGGCCACGGTGGTCACTCCACTGATCAGATTCTTTATCCCACCCCACAAAAGCCGGTCTTGCTTGTCAACGTTTTCAATTTCCTTGACGGGTGATTGATCGGGTTTATAAATACTGTGCGACCAATCCACATAGCTCGCGTGGGGAGGAGCGCCCAACCGTGGGTAGAGATTCATCTCCAGGTGGTCGTGTGCATTGATCAAGCCAGGATATACAAAGTGCCCGGAAAACTCCAGCACGGCTTCGCCTTTCTCAGGCTCGATCCGATCGTCCATGACAGCGATCACGCCGTGCGCTATCCGGATATCGCCGGCCAGCATCTGACCGTTGATTTTCCAGCGGACGTTTTTCAACAGGAGCTTCATGCATCATTCCTTTTCATTCTCCGGACGCGCATGCCAAAAACGACCGGCGTATTTTCGTGGTGTGGCTCTTCCAGGATATCAATGGCCATCCCATGCCGGGTAAAACAGGAAAAATAAGATTGGAAAAGATGAAGATGGTGGCGGATCTCATAGACCCGACCAGACGGCTTGTCACGAAATGTGCGGCGGGCATGTTGCAGGGTGAGGAAGGGGTGGAAGTCGGTGATCAGCAACACACCCTCGGGATGCAAAGCATTCAATAGATTGTTCAGCGGCGGGTCGAGGTTTTCGATGTGCCCCAACACCAGGCCGCAAACGATCATGTTGAAATGCTTCGGTCTTAATTTTACAGTGGAGAGGTCATCGCAGAGAAACTCCCCGGAAGGACACTGCTGATGCGCCAGCGAAACCATGGCCGGGGAAAGATCAATGCCCTGAACAAAAGATGCGCCTTGTTGTTGAGCGGCTACACAAAATTTTCCATGGCCGCAACCTGCGTCCAGAAAAGTTTTGCCTTGGAGGTCGGTCATGAACTTTTCGATGAACTGATCGGAAGCATTTTTTATCGGGTTGGATTCTTCCCCATACGACACCGCCCACCGGTTATAACCTTCCAACGGCGAGAGCACGGCGCGCTCTTTTTTTCCGGACCACCACGCCATTACAGGCCCTGGATTTCAGGTTGACGATAACGAAGCCAATATTTCATAAGCGCTTTCAATTCGTAAGGGTGACTGAAGATATTCATGCGATAGCGCAAGGATGAAAATGCGCGGATCATTTTTCGCTGCAGGTCGGAAAGTTTGTAGTCGCTCACCGTCGGATAGTGCGCATGCATCACCGTCTCGAAGTCGTGGATGTAGCGGATCATTTCGGGCGTGAGCCACGGCGTTAAAAATTCGCGGTGCAGGTCGAAGTTGAGCCACTGGGGTTGCATCCACTCCTCCAGCGTTTCTGGAAAAGTAAAACCCCGCGCTGCCGATTCCGCATACAGGGTCGATCCCTCTGTGGGCACGGGCGTGTAGACATAGATGACGATCTCGGTTTGCGGATTGATGGTCTTGATCTCCTTGATAAAGGCCACTTCATCGTAGATCTGTTGCCACACTTCCTGCTCTGTGGGTGCCGGCAACCCCAGCACAAAGGAGTATTCCGGGATGATGCCGAATTGGCGAATACGTTTTGCAAAAGCCTTGATCTTTTCGCCGGTTTGTTTGCCGCCCTTATCCATGTTGTGCAGCAATTTGTTGTTGCCGCTCTCGGCGCCGAAGAAGATCATGGTGCAGCCGGAGTCGGCAATGGTGGCCAGCGACTCGTCACTGAAGTAGTCCATCGTATCGATCCTCCCCTCGGCCCACCACTTCATGTTTTCGGGTTTGATGAGCCGGGCAAATTCAACCGACCTTTTTTCGGAAACGAAGAAATTGTTATCATGAAACTGGAATGCGTTGCCGCCATACGTTTCCTTGAGGTGTTTGAGATCGTGATAAACGGCCTGCGCCGACTTGCCTTTCCACCGCGCATCAAAGATGGGCACTACACCGCAGAAAGAACAGGTGAACGGGCACCCGATGCTGGAGTGATAGGCGATCGTGCGTGATCCAAGGAAAGTCTTGCCGAGGTATCCTTCTATCGAATAGAAATCATTCAATCGTTCATAAGGCAATGCGGGCAGCGAATCCTGGTCATAGAGTGCCGCCTTTTTGGTTTTGAACACTTCGCCGTCTTTTAAATAGACCAGGTTCTCGATGTGTTCCAGCGATTGTCCGGTGGAGAGCGCCGTCAGGGCGGCTGGAAAGGCTTTGTCGCCCGGTCCATTCACCACGACATCGACCATCCCAGACTGGATCACGGTGCGATGATGGTTCGAAGCAAAATAACCGCCCCAAATAATGCGGACCTCTGGAAATTGATTTCGGATGGTCGTTGTAAAGGGAATGGCTTGTTTCAGCTGCGGTCCCGGCATGACGGTGCAGGCGAAAAATCCAAATTCACCCGTAGCCAGGTAGCCGATGATCTTTTTCAGCGGATCGCGCTCCCGGTTGCCATCCACCACGGCATAGTCCACCACCCCTTCCACCGCGGCGGCGATGGCCAGGATGGCATTAGGGATGATCCTAAGGGTATGCCCTGCGCGCGGATTGAAAAACAATACTTTCTTCATAGGCGAAAAAGTAAATGAAGATAAGGATTATAAACGCATTTATGTGCTGTCCGGATCTTCCTGAAAACGTCAGGACGGTTGATTGGACGAAAAGGTTGGCTGGTCGTGAAAACAAAATGCAAAACATAACACTAGAGGGGGATCTTCGATGAAATTTCGTCGGTCATTTCTTTTTGTGAAGACGACCGTTACTTTTTTTGTGACACTATTGATTAGATTTATAACATCAATCTTCGTGACTTGAAAATCGTCAACGTTTCTTATAACATACCCACTCCTGAATGTACCGATCCGGAAGCATGGGTGAAAAAGATCAGGTTTTCCACCGGCATCTTCGAAAGTATGGCAAGCTATGCCGAGATTGTGGCAATCCATCATATCCGGTACAAGGGCGATTTTTATAAGAATGGAGTGACGTACTATTTTCCTGGATACACCCGATGGCAACTTTTGATGCCGTTTGCATTCAACCGCTATATAAAAAAATTGCGGCCCGACGTAGTCATTGTCCATGGCCTGATATCGCCGTGGCAGGTCGTGATGCTGCGCGCGGTCTTGGGAGGCAACGTCGGGATCATTGGGCAACATCACGCTGAGCGGCCACTGAGGTATTTTCGGGCGTTCTTTCAACGATGGGCCGATCGCTGCTTCGACGCATACCTGTTTACCTCGCGCAACTTAGCCATCGACTGGAAAAATAAGCACCTTATCCGTAACCTTGAAAAAGTGAAAGAAGTAATGGAAGCATCTTCTCCATTTCATTCGCTCGATATCAGCGAAGCGCGTAAAGTTACAGGTGTTCGTGGATCGACAACATTTATTTGGGTGGGAGGCTTGGAGTTACGAAAGAATCCCGTTATGGCTGTGAAAGCCTTTGTTGATTTTTTACAAACTGAACCAGAAGCCAGGCTGTACATGATCTATCAATCTACTGAGTTGTTGCATGACGTAGAGCAAGTTGCTTTGTCTCATCCCAATATTTCCCTCGTGGGACAGGTGTCGAACGATGATTTGCTGTATTGGTACAACAGCGTACACTATGTGATCTCGAGTTCTTTTTACGAAGGTTCGGGTGTTGCAGTGTGTGAAGCGATGTCGTGTGGTTGTATACCCATCCTCACCGACATCCCTTCTTTCCGCATGATGACCGGCGTGGGCAAGGTTGGAGTGTTGTATGAATCGGGCAACGAAAAAGGCCTTGTCGATGCGCTGCACAAGGCGCTGACGTTGAATGCAGCTAAAGAAAGGGAAAACGTTCTGCAGCAATTCAAAAATGTTCTTTCTAACGAAGCCATTGCCCGCAACACCATGAACATAATCGAGGAAATTATATGAACCCGGCGAACGCCTCGGACAAAAAGAGGATCGCTATGATCATCCCGGGCGGCATCGGCACAGGGAATAACAACATTGGCGTTCCGGTGTTGGAGCGAATGATTCGATTGCTGGCGCTTGAATTTGATGTCACGGTCTTCCAATTATACAAGCGGAACAAAGGTTATAGCGTCGATGGATTTGAATTGATCGACGTTTATTCATCGCGGCCTTGGGTAAGGGCTTTGAAACTTTTTTTTGTTTTTCGTCGCGTCCATCGTCTCAAAAAGTTCGAGGTTGTGCACGGGTTCTGGATTTTGCCAAATGGGTTCTTTGCCGTCGCCTTAGGAAAAATTTTCGGCCTCAAGAGCATCGTGAGCATACTGGGAGGCGACGCCATTGCCCTGCCGGAGATCAACTACGGTCAACTGATCAAGCCGCTGTATCGCCGAATAAGTTTTTGGACATTGAGGAAAGCGGATGAGGTTACGGCATTAACGCGGTATCTGGTACACAATCTTCGTTCCATTGGGATGAAGCCTCGAGAAATCCATATCATCCCCTGGGGAATTGACACGAACCTCTTTGCCTTTCGCGAAAAGGAAGTTCAACAACCCATACGTTTTCTTCACATTGCCAATCTTCACCCGGTGAAAGATCAGGAGACCTTGCTGAGAGCTTTCAAGATCATAGCCGAAAGCGTGGAGAGCCATCTCACGTTGATTGGTGAGGGCGTATTGGAATCGCGCCTAAAGACATTGGCCGGGGAGCTCGCTATCGAAAATTGTATCACCTTCCTGGGGTTACTTCCTTACGAAGCATTGCCCGAATATTATACCGATGCCGATATTCTGCTGCACACTTCACGCTCCGAGGGTCAAAGCGAAGTGGTGACGGAGGCGATGAGCAGCGGCGTCGTGGTATGCGGAACAAAAGTTGGGCTGATTTACGACCTTGAAGAATTTTGCGTAGCCGTTCCGATTGGAGACCACCGAGCATTGGCGCGCGAAACATTAGCCTTAATAAAAGACTCAAATCGCATCAATGCGCTGCGAAAAGACGCATTTGTATGGGCAAATATTCATTCAATACATTGGACTGTTGGACAAACGGGGGGATGTTATCGTAAAACGATTAGGTTCAGCGGCAAGCGATAAGAGATAACTTTACTATCGCCATACGACGTTTCCGATGCGTCGATTTCCGTAGGGGCGTGATAGTTCCTTAATATATATTTAAAGACTGTAAGTCTTGATTCATAGATGGAATTGGTTAATTTCATCTACTCAAATCGACCTGGCCAGCGCCCGCTGGAACTCGTAAAAGCCGTTTTTAGAAACACGTTTTTCACCTTAAATATAAATGCTATGAAAAAATTAAGACTTGCTATTGCATTCGCATTTGTTTGTGGGTTATCAAATGCACAAAACAACACAAGTTTTGGCACTTCGGCCGGAACAGTGGGAGTTAACAACAGTTTCTTTGGTTACTTTACCGGTAACGTAGCGACAAGTACAAGTGAAGACAATTCCTTATTTGGAAAATCAACCGGAAAATCTTTAACGACTGGTATCCGAAATACCGTGATGGGATCAGAAGCTTTTTTCTCAAATACCACAGGTAATTCAAATAGTGGATTCGGATACAGATCACTTTACACTAATTCCTCAGGCTACTATAATTCGGCCATAGGGGCGTATTCTTTGTTGCTAAATACAACAGGACATGATAACACTGCCTTGGGTTACACGTCACTTTATAACAATACTTCTGGAATTGGTAACATGGCGGTTGGTAGTTTTTCGCTATTTGCCAATACTACAGGATCTAATAATACAGCTTCTGGAACTAATTCCCTTCAGAATAATTTAGCTTCAAATAATACCGCGCATGGGGGCTATTCGTTATTTTCTAATACAACAGGAACTGGAAATAGCGCAATGGGCTATCGAGGACTATACTTTAACACGATAGGAAATTCCAACACTTCAAGCGGACAAGATGCTCTGTACTCTAATACCTCTGGCAGCTTCAATACTGCTAATGGACAAGAAGCTCTTTATGCCAACACGACAGCATCTGGGAACACGGCAAATGGATATAGAAGTTTGTACTCCAACACGACGGGTGCCAACAATACAGCAATCGGATATTTAGGTCTAACATCCAACACTATTGGGGCCAACAATACGTCCACGGGATACCTGGCGCTCAATGTGAACGATACAGGTAATAATAATACTGCCAGTGGATATCAAGCACTTAAGTCAAATACTTTTGGGTCCTACAATATCGCCATCGGCGGGAACGCATCATTTTCTAATACGAGTGGAAGTTTTAACACTGCGGTTGGCTTTGAAGCCTTATATTCAGGAACGGATATTGGTTGGAGTACCGCGATTGGATTTAAGGCCCTTCATTCGATATCCACAGGAGAGGGAAACACCGCAGTTGGATATACATCTCAATATCTGACAAACATAGGTTACCACAA
Organism: Chryseolinea soli; assembly: GCF_003589925.1. Lineage (NCBI taxonomy): Bacteria > Pseudomonadati > Bacteroidota > Cytophagia > Cytophagales > Fulvivirgaceae > Chryseolinea > Chryseolinea soli. The sequence continues at coordinate 2,649,156 of NZ_CP032382.1, forward strand.
TACATCCGTAGGTCATGCTGCGCTATACACGAATGCATTGGGTTATTATAATACAGCGATGGGTTATACCGCCTTATTTTCCAATTCTGCTGGTGTTCATAACACGGCTGTTGGGAACAATGCATTGTATAGCAATACAATTGGCTCCGCCAATAGTGCGTTTGGCAGCCTAGCGGGACCGACATCTACTTCCGGGTTGGAAAACACCACGGCTTTGGGATATAATGCAATTCCTACGATAAACAATATGGTTGCAGTAGGTAATACTTCTGTTACTAGAATAAGTGGGCAGGTTTCATGGTCTACTTTTTCGGATGGACGTTTTAAAAAGGATATAAAAGAGGATGTGGCAGGTCTTGATTTCATTAATCATCTCAGACCTGTCAGCTATTCAATTGATTTCGAGTCGCTGGATCGTTTTCTTGGTGCTACAAAAATACCGGCACAGAGTCAGTCGGCTAAAAAGGAGAAAATAGTTAGACAGACTGGTTTTGTCGCCCAAGAAGTACAGGACGTAATAGAAAAGTTGGGCGTTACCTTTAATGGCGTGGATTTGCCTCAAAACGACAATGATCACTACAGCATTCGATACTCTGATTTTGTAGTTCCTTTGGTTAAGGCAGTTCAAGAACTCACTCAAAAATTGGAGGACCAGCAACAAAAAATGGATATTTTGATGAATAAAATTGCCACAGCAGACTCAAAAGCGAATGATAGCGTATCGGTTGAAGCTGTTCTATTTCAAAATGTGCCGAATCCATTTTCAGTCGACACAGAGATCAAAATGAAATTGCCGGAATCGACGCTTCGCGCTGATGTTATGATATATGCGCTGGATGGAAAGGAACTAAAAGCGATCAATGTAAGAGAGCGGGGTGACGCGACGGTGAGAATTTCGGCTAATGAACTAGGAGCAGGCATGTATATATATGCCCTTTTATTGGACGGAAAAATTATAGACACGAAAAGAATGATTCTAACTAAGTGACCTTTGAAATGAGGGGATCGTTTATTTTCATTCGATCCCCTCATTGCTTTTTTGTGATTGATTCCTGATCTTGGAAAAAGTGCATAGTCCTCCCTTTGGGGACGAGCTGCCAGCCTGAAAATTGCGCGACGAGTGTCGCTTAATCCCTACGCGGGGCGATGTAACAAGCAGCGCACTTATGGCCCCAAATAATGGAATCACAGAAGCAAAAACCACGTATAGCGGTATTTGGCTTAGCCACCCTGGGTGGCGGCGCCAAAGGCATGGGAATCCCCGTTTTGGTCGATCTTTTTGAACGGCTTTCTATTCACTTTGACATTTGCTTCTACTCCCTTATCAACCACAACGCTGACGTCGCTTCTTCTTCCATCAAAATAAAACAACCAACTTCCTGGCGGATACCGGGACGGTTGAAATACTTCCAGGTGATGATGAAATGTTTTTTCGATCACCTGCATCAACCATGGGATGTGATTTTTGCGATTTCGCCCTATCCCGCAGGAGCGTACGCCGTCCGTCTTGGAAAATGGATCAGGCGTCCGGTTGTAGTTCAGATGATTGCTTATGAAGCGGCATCCCTACCCGGACTCGGTTGTATGGATCTCACCATTCCGTGGCTCGCAAAGGTTACGAGAAGAGTTTGTCACGAGACAGACTATCTCGTCACCGTGGCCCACATCCAAAAGGAAATTGCCAAACAGTGCTTGCCGACGCAACGTGATATTGACGTGCTTCCCCTCCGGATAAACAGCGAACGATTTCCATTTGTCCGCAAGTCCGTTTCTTTCCCCGTACATTTTATCCATATCGCGTACTATAGTTTGCTGAAGGACCAGGATACAATGTTTCGAGCGTTCGCCAAAATTGCTGACAAGATTGAATGCACCTTGACCATTATTGGTAGCGGATATGATATTCCCAAAGTTCAATCACTTCTTCAATCACTGGGAATCTCGACGAAGGTTCATTTTGTTAAGTTCGCAGCGCAGTCCGAACTACCAGGGTACTTTGACAAGGCACATATCCTTTTCCATCCCGCCAGATTTGAGACCGGCTGTGCCGTTATTCAAGAGGCAATGGCGAGTGGCGTTGTAGTATGTGGAACATCGGTGGGTATCTTGGCTGACCTAGGTGAAGACTATGCCGTTGCCGTGCCGCCGGGAGATGATGTTGCATTGGCGACGCAAACGTTGCAGCTGATAGCGGATAAGGCGCGTTATTCAGAATTTCAGCAAAGGGGACATCAATGGATTACCACCTATGGAGCAGTTTGGGCGGCAGACAATTATTTGCAATATCTTGATTCCATTGTAGATAAAGATTCGTCATGAAAAGTGGGTCAAGTCGTCCAACGCCTCACTGATCGTTGGCAATTAATGTTATTGGTGAACGTAAGCGCGCCGATTGTTGCGCGCTGACCCTCCCCATTGCATTTTTTATGTACCGTGCGCCGAACGACAAACATAATGTTGCTTTAGGATATTTTTGTCTTACGAGACACAACTACTGGTGTTCTTATCGATGACTTAATGTTAATACGATAACTATTTAATATACAGTTAAGATGGCAACTTGTGGTCGGTAAATAGAAATTACCTAGTTTAGTTGCACCAGCTCCGCTGGCGGTTACAATCGTTTTTTGAAATACGTTAATCTTAAACAAAACCCCTTATGAAAAAACTGAAACTTTCTATTGCATTCGCGCTTTTGTGCTTTTTATCATATGCACAAAACACAAATTATGGCACCTCGTCTGGGACGCTAGGTATTAGCAACAGCTTCTTTGGCTATTTTTCCGGTAACGCTGCGACAAGTACAAGTGAAGATAATTCTCTTTTTGGAAAATCTACGGGAAAATCTTTGACGACCGGCATTCGAAATACAGCAATGGGATCGGAAGCCTTCTTCTCAAATACCACCGGTAACTCAAATAGCGGATTCGGATATCGGTCACTTTATACTAATTCGTCAGGGTACTATAATTCTGCAATAGGAGCGTATTCTCTTTATCTCAGCACCACAGGACACGACAATACTGCGTTAGGTTATACATCACTCTACAACAATACGTCGGGAATTGGCAACGTGGCAGTCGGTACTTTTTCATTGTTTGCAAATACAACGGGATCCAACAATACCGCGTCAGGCACCAATTCACTTCAAAATAACTTGGCTTCAAACAATACAGCACATGGATCCATGTCATTATTTTCCAACACAACAGGAGCAGGAAATACCGCGATAGGATACCGTGGCCTGTACTTTAACACTGTAGGAAATTCAAATACTGCAAGTGGACAAGATGCACTATACTCTAACTCAACAGGTAGTTATAACACGGCCAGTGGACAGGAAGCGCTTTACGCCAATACCGCATCTAACAATACGGGAATTGGATACCGGGGATTATACTCCAACACCACCGGCACTCGTAACACGGCCGTTGGCTACCAGTCATTGTATTTTAATGTAAGCGGCAACGACAATACGGCTATCGGTATGAGTGCCCTTTCTAGCAATACAGCGGCGGCCAATACGGCGATCGGGTCTCTGGCCATGACGGTAAATACTACCGGTGCGGGTAATAGCGCTGTGGGCTACTGGGCTTTAACTTCAAACACAACGGGATCATACAATACGAGCTTGGGTCATCAGAGCTTGAAAGCGAACGATGTCGGATACCAAAACACTGCCGTTGGATATTTCGCGTTAGGCTCGAATACTGGCGGAACGTTTAACAGCGCGGTGGGTAATCAGGCGTTACAGGCAAATCTAGTTGGATCGAACAATACAGCCATTGGAAACTTCGCCCTAAAACTAAGCACCGCTGACCGTAATACGGCATTGGGAGCTTTTGCCCTATCCGCTAATTCAACGGCGAGCGATAACACGGCAGTGGGTTATAACGCGCTGACGTCAAATACCACCGGGATACACAATGTTGCCGTAGGGGCCAATGCCCTTAGGACCAATGTTACGGGGCAAGATAATGTGGCATTTGGTTTCAATGTATTGTGGCAAAGCACGGGCTCCAATAATACCGGTGTTGGTTCCAATGTGTTGCAAGCGGCTTCATCGGGGGCACACAACACAGCTTTGGGCAACAACGCACTTTTAGGTATTACCACAGGTTCTTTTAATACTGCGAGTGGCTCCGGAGCGCTGCGAACCATTGGCGCGGCCAATTATAATACGGCGTTCGGATATGAAGTTCTGGCCGTTAGCGTCGGCCACGACAATACCGGGTATGGAGCATTAGCGCTAAGCAAGAACACTTCCGGTTTGAACAACACCGCCAATGGAAAAGATGCCCTGCTGAACAACACGACGGGGTCAAGCAATACGGCTTTTGGAAAGTCTTCCCTGAGTGCGAATAGCATAGGCTCGGCGAACACGGCAGTTGGGAACTTAGCGCTGGCGGTGAATACAACGGGTTATAATACAGCCGTGGGCAGTGAAGCACTCAGTACGAATACCGGTGGCTCTTACAATACCGCCATTGGATATATGGCCATGACCGCCAACACTTCGGGTGTTAATAATACCTCTATCGGAAGCATGTCCAATGCCATTGGGGCCTCGGGGATCACTAACGCTACCGCGCTTGGATACCAGGCCACCAATACAGCATCAAACCAGGTAGTCATTGGAAGCCCGGCCGTTTCGGTGATTGGCGGCGCCGTGGGTTGGAGCGTAATTTCAGACGCACGGTTCAAAAAGGATATTCAGGAAAATGTAGCGGGTCTTCAATTTATCAACCAACTAAGACCTGTAAGTTATTATATGGATATGGAGGCCTACCGTAAATTTTTGGGTCTCACGAACGATAATAGTGGGGCAGAAAAGCAAGATCAAAAAACCAAACCTGCGAGACGAACCGGATTTATCGCGCAAGAAGTGGAAAAAGTCATTGATAAGATGGGTTTTGAATTTCAGGGCCTGCAACGCCCCAGCGGAGAAGCGGATCACTACCGGATCAGCTATGAAGCCTTTGTTGTGCCCCTGGTAAAAGCGGTTCAGGAATTGTCGACGAAAGTAGAAGAACAGCAGAAAACGATTGATCTACTGGAGAGCAAGCTTCAGGGATCAGAAAATGTGACAGCATCTGAAAGCGTCGAGCTTTTTCAAAATGTGCCCAATCCTTTTTCCGCTAGCACCGAAATTAAAATGTCATTGCCGGAAACGGTTTTTAAAGCGACTGTAATCGTATACGCGCTCGATGGTAAGCAAGTCAAAAGCTTCCCTGTAAAAGACCGCGGCGATGTTAGCATAACGATCGCCGGCAATGAGCTGTCGGCAGGAATGTATTTGTATAGCCTGATCGTGGATAACAAAGTTGTGGATACCAAGAGAATGGTTCTGACTGACTAAACATCTAATCCATGAGCATTGAGGGTTTTTCTACCGGCCCTCAATGCTCATGTAATCTTTCTTGCTGGCGGTTTGCGTTGACACAACACGAATTCTTCATCTGATCAAACCATATTTTTGATTGCTAAGCCGAAGTGTAATGCATTCCCAGGGACTGCAAGAAGCTAATGTGATAAAGGTAGCTTTGCTTTTCCCTCACTTCCCGGGCATTCACAATTTCCCCCACCAACATCGTATGCGTCCCCAGATTATAATGCCCGATTAGTCTGATCTCTTTGTATGATGCCGAGAAATCGGGAACGGGAAAATGAAATGCTTCACTAGCCGACACCGTAAATGGAAGCTGTTCTATGGAGGGCGGCTGAGAACTGTGGTTATTACCCAGCGCATAGATAACACTCAATTCAGCGCCGTCGGTGTCGCCGATGACAATTTTCTCAGATTGAATAATTTTTTGCAGCGTGATGTTTGTGGTTCGCAATCCCAGAACGTACAGGCCGCTTTGCGGGATATGACACTGAAAATCCATAGGAAAAATGTTATAATAAGATTCGTCCCGGAACGAAACCGCGATAACACGACGAGGATAGGAATACGCTGCCGCGTAAAACTTGTCCTCTTCTGCCGAATTTTTGTTTTTGAAATAACGTCGTATAAAATACTGAAACCATGCACTCTTCTGATGACAAAAAGCCTTTTCAGCTTTCACGACGACCAAAAAACCATTCGCAACATCAATTTTTTTTACAACCGCGGTGATCAACTCTGCATGGATCTTTTCCCCGGTGGTTACGGAAATCGTGGGGACGTTCGTTTCTACCCTTCTCCACTCCTCAGGGGTTAGCCAAACCGACAGGCAAAACGGCGCGTGGCATACGATGCAATGTCTTTCGCTTATATCGAGCCGGCCATCTGGCCACGACAAGAAAACTTTTTCTTCCACTTTTCCGATGGGGATCCTGACTGCGGGAAAACTCTTTGCCACGCGGTTCCCAAAAAGTACACGTTTTGCAATGGACTTCAGGAGGGCCTTCATTTTCTCGCAAAGATTACCAAAACAAAATCGGATGAAGGGATCGCTGTGGACGAAAGCATATCGAAATAGGGTGAAGAGGCGTTTTTGAGTTTTCGCAGGGTATGGACGAACGTCTTATGAAGGACACCCTCGCGTTGGTGGTGAATGGTTAACGTGTCTGACACCAGAATGCGCAGCGCAGAAAATACAGAATTCTTTTTGAGAATATGGTTCACGTGCGGATCCAGCAGGGCGGCCACCAGATGACATTGCCTGGAGGTGACCAACGCAAGCTTTTCAAAAAACGCTGGCATATTTTCGATGCAATTGAGCACTGCAAAATTGGCGAGGATGCCGTCCACCTTTTCCGGGAAAGGAAGCCGCTGCTCCGACCATTCAGTGAAGTCCGTATCCTGATCAACAAAACGAACATGTTCGGACGATGTCATTTTTTTCCGTGCTTCTCCTCTCATTTTTAATGAAGGTTCTAAAAACAGCACGGTTGAATAATGTTCCTGAAGCCAGGGAAGGTCCAGCCCGGTGCCGCCACCAAAATCCAGCACGACACCGCGGGGCACGGTTTCTTTGAAAACCTGCGCGATCACTTTGCGCGCTTTTGCATCGTGGTCGGTCAGAAATGCATCGTACTGCCCAGCGATGGCATCATAAAAAGAAGTGATGGTCTCTGTGCGTCTGGCCATAGCGTGAACGTTATTCTGTTGAGTTGCTGTAGTGAAGGGTCTTCGCCGGCCGTTGGCGGTGCCAGATCATGCCCAGCTTGGCCGTGACCGATTTTACTTTGAGGAGCATGTTGCTAATGTTCAAAGCATGCTGCGATCCCTTTGCCCACTGAACTTCGTTGATCACATGTCGCACTGCAAAATCATAATACCGCCTCGAATACGACCGCTTGAAATCGATCTCCCGGTCCGTGCTGGTGGCCCATTCCAAAGAAGTGGTTTGATCGGCTTCCACCTCCTGGTAAAGCTCCGTGCCCCGGATGGGATAAGCAACGGTGATGGTGAAATGATCCGGGTTGGATTCTTTGAGATGATGAATGGTTTCCTCGATGTCGGCTTCCGTTTCGCCGGGATAGCCCAACATGATGAAGGTGCCCGTTTCGATGCCATAATTTTTGGTGAGCCGGATCATGTCGCGCACCTGGTTCACGTCCACGCGGCGGTCCATGAGGTCGATCACTTTTTGGGAACCGCTTTCGGCGCCAATCCATACGCGGAAGCATCCCGTTTCTTTGAGCAACCGGATCACTTCATCGTTCATGCGATCGGCGCGCGTAATGCATTCGTAAGGAATGACGAGCTCTCTTTTTTGCAACTCGTCGCGAAAAGCGGTCAGCCATTTGTGACTGATGGTAAAAACATCATCTACAAACCAGAGGCTGTCAGGCCGGTACTCGCGTTGCAGCGTTTCCAGTTCGTCGGCAACTTTTTCAGGTGACCTTCTCCGGTAACTTAAGCCATAAACGGCACGGCTGCACCACTTACAGGTATACGGACAACCGCGCATCGTGCTCACCGAGATAGCATTGGTGCCATGCCGTTCCTTCCAGGCCTCGAGATAGCGATGAAGATCTATTTTGTGACGGGCCGGTACCAGCTCGTTGATGTCTTTGATCTTGTCGCGTTCCGGATTTTCAACAAAGCGATCGTCCTGAAGAAAGGCAATACCTTTTATGTCTTTAAGAAATGAGCCAGGAATGTACTGGTGTTCAGAAAGTGTTGTCACCAACTCCCTCATCGTTTCTTCGCCCTCGCCGATGGCGATGATGTCGGCGCCGGCACGCAGGAAATTCTCGGCGCTGTGTTTCACTTCGGGGCCGCCGAGGATGACGCGGGTAGCGGGTAAATTCTTTTTTACAAAGCGAATGGTCTCCAGGATATTCAGCTTGGTCATCAGATTCACATAAAGCGCCAGCAGGGGTGGCTTCGTATGCAAGAGGTGGTCCTGAAAATTTCTTTTAGAAGAGAAGGTGGTGTCGTAGACTTCGTTTTTGATCGCGTGCCTTTCCAGGTACGCCGCGATGTAGAGGATGCCCAGCGGCGGGTAGGGTCGCATGATGCGCTGCTCTTTCACATCGTCTTCTAAAAAATATCCATGCGAGAGCAGTACGTCCATGGCGGTTCGGTGCTTATGCTGCGGAGGAAGAAAATTTCATAGAAGCCGGAGGTCTATGAGGAAATGATCGGCCATGCTTCCCAGGAAAGAGAACCGGTCCAGCGCTTGCTCCATCCGGTTGAGTTGGAGCAGAAGTCCTTTTTTGCGCGAAAAGAAATTTTCAAAATAGGAGGGTGGAATGGCAAACCCCACTGGTTTGGTGGTCACGTGACGGAAGGCGTGCTTCGACCATTTTTTTATTTGCGCGGGGGTGTAGTACCAGGTTTTCATCTGCGTGCCTTGCAGATCGGCCATCACTTCTTTCTGGGTCATCCGGCGGAAAGCCCGCAGGAAACGGAGCTTCATCAGGAAGTAGTTGGTCTCCCAAAGACAAAATTTTGGCATGACCACGGCAACAAAGCGACCGCCGGGTGAAAGAATGGATGGAATTTTGGCCAGCAGCTTTTGCATGGCTTCGGGATTGATACAATTCAAACCGCCGAAGTTGGAGAAGACCAGGTCGAATTTTTTATCAAAAAGCGTATCGTCAAAACTATCGAGATCGAGGTATTGGGAGCTGATCTTGTTTTGCATGGAATATTGCTGGGCCTTTTGCATGGTCACCTTCAGCATTTCTTCCGAAACATCGGTGGCCACGATGTTGAAGCCCTTTTCGCTAAACAGCAAGGCATCTTCCCCCGTACCGCAATTCAATTCCAGGATTTCCAGCCCGTTCAATTCGGGGGTGATCTTTTCCAGGTACGACCAAACCCTTTTTCTTTGCAATTGGCCAATGGCGCTCCGGGTGAACTGGGAGTCGTAGGAGGTGGCGATATGATCGAAGGGGGCTGCCATGTTACCGCGAATTTGGGATGGTAGAGTCTTTTAAGATACGAAGTCTTTTGGATAAAAGTGTGACACGGGCTCCGAAATAAAACGTACCTAGGCCTTGTTTGAGGTCCTTATACGTAAGACGCAAAGGACTGCGCATAAGTTTCTTCAAACTGGCATAACCTTTTTGTTTTCGATACACGTAGTGCACGTACCGGTGTAACGCTTTATAATACGCATTGTTAAAAGTGCTTTTAAAGAGCATGGCCAAATCATCGGAATCGGACCAATTTTGCTTTTCCAGGAGCTGCCCTTTCACGTTTTCATAAAATTTTGTGCCCGGCAGGGGGTAGGAAATGGAAATCCCCACTTCTTCGGGCATCAATTCCAGCACCATCCGCAGGGTTGCCTGGATGTCGGTTTCCGTTTCGCCGGGGTAGCCGAATTGCAGAAAGAATCCCACGGCGATGCCATGCGTCTTTAACAGCCGGGTTGCCTCATAGATCTGTTCTACGGTCGTGCCCTTGTCCATGGCATCCAAAACGCTCTGTGACCCGGATTCAGCGCCCACCCAAACCGTTCGGGCGCCCGAGGCCGCCAGGGCGTCGATCACCTCGTCTTCCAGCAAGAGGTCCACACGGGACTGGATTTTGTAGGTAAAAGCCAGCTTTCGCTCCTTTACAAGGCGATTAAATTCCCGCACCCAACCCGGTCGCAGCCCGAAAATATCGTCGCTCATCCAAAAATGGTCAGGATGGTGGTGCTCCAATAAAAAAGCGATCTCATCCACTACATGTTGCGGCGACCGCGAGGTGTAGCGGTTTCCATAGATCGGTTTTGCGCACCAGTTGCATTTGAAAGGACATCCTCTGGTGGTGGCCAGGTTTAGCGAAAAATAGCCATGATGTTTTAGCCACAAGGCGCGGTAGGATTCCATATCCACCAGGTCCCACGCCGGCAGGGGCAGGGCATCCAGGTCGCGCAGCACGGGTCGGGCCGGGGTTAGGATGGTCGTTCCGTTTTCGCGAAAGGCCAGTCCTTGTACAGCCGACACGTCGCCTTGTTTTTCGAGCGTGTCGATCAGTTGTTTTAAGGTTTCTTCTCCTTCGCCACGGATCACGTAGTCCACGTGATGTTGAAAATATTTTTCGTAATGATCCGTTGCGTCAGAGCTGCAGATGATCACCGTGCACCCGCGCTTCCGGCTTTCTTCGGCCATCACAAAAGCGGCCTCGCGCATCACGGTGAGACACATTTTGGTGAGGTAGTTAAAACCGTCGTCATAGATCACCACATAGTTGGGGCGGTGCTCGGTCAGGGCCGGCACGATCGCGTCCGGGCCATCTTTCAAATTGTTGTCCAACAATGCGACGTCATGCCCTTGCGTGCGCATCACGGCTGCGGCCAGCAGGGTGCCCAACGGTGGGTATGGTTGTTTGAAGCGCCACTGTTTGGGGTCGCGCTTGTAGAAATATGAATGCGTGAACAGGATCTTCATGCGCCACTATCTTTTACTAGCCTTGTTCTTCTGCGCAACTCCGCAAGGGCGACAGGCCAAAGGCTTTCACTTTGTCGGCATACAGCTCCAGGACCTTGCGCTGATAATTGCGGGGATGATTTTTAGAAGCATGATCTTTCGTCTTGAACGCTACCTTGAAATCGGCATCGGAATATTCGCGCCGGTACAATTTTTCCCAGCGTTTCAACGTCATCCTTTTGAGATGATGGTCTAGCCTGGAAAACGGTGCGAGGTTGAAAAATGCTTCGAGTATCTTTTTTATGCCGCGACGATTCGAGCGCGCTACGTCTTCGGTTGCACGTGGCCGGAAGTTGGGGAAGAAGCCCGTCAGCCAGGGATTGGCCTTCAGAAGATGGTGGTAATGTTCCGCGCCATACAACGGCAGCGCGGTGGCCAGCTCGGTGGCCGTGAATAGATTTTTTTCCTCAATCTCCAAATGCTGCTCGTCAACAAAATAGTTCACACAAAAATATTTGTGCGAGTTGAAAAGAAAGATCCGCTTATACATCACCAGCAACGTCCGGGCAATCCATAGCCGGCCTGGCGCCGTGACGATAAAGAAGTCCAGGTCGGACTTCTCATCCATATAGCCTTTCGAGAGCGAACCGGAGGCCATGACACCACGAACAAACGGGAAGCTACCAATAAAGCGCCCCTTTTTGCGCGCAACGACCGTGAGCCGCTCGGCTTCCGCATTGCCTTTGGCCCGGCGCTTGGCATCGTGCTCGTTGTCCTGAATGCCAAAAAAATCTCCGAACTGTGAAATATAGCGATGCGCGGTAAGGGCTTTCAATCGCGAGTGGATATAGTCTTCGTGCTCCAGCGGTGCACCCAGGAAACGGTGGACTTCATCCGCCTTCAGTGGATAATGGAAGATGTCATAATAGAGCAGGGTACGCAGGATGTGTTCATCCACTGCGTTCAACACCATGCGGTCCGGCAGAGCTACGGTCATACGACGCAAGTTTTGAGTTTCTATCCTTCGTCCACGGGTGAAAACAGTGCAAACTACACAACTGTTATCCAGACCATGGAATAAGAATGTAAAAAACTAAAATGGGGTAAAACGTCAGGGGAGTTGACGGACGGTTTAAAGGTAATGAAATTTACGGCATAGCGGCGAGGCGAAAAGACAATATTTTTTCGAGAAAAGAGCAACTTGAGTTGTAACTTGACATAGCGACTCCGATAACGTTACGATTTTTCTTGTTATTGTTTCAAAACCTTTACAATAGTTAAACTAAGTTCCTGGTTCTTCCTTTTTCATTCCAATGAGACTTGCGGATATTCTTATAGATCCAGACCATTTTCGTGAGGAAGACAAATTGTATGTCACCAGGAACCCATCCACCTTTAATGACTTTGAAAGGTATTATAGTAAAGTAAGACATCAAGAGAAAAGGATATTGTCAATTGAGACCATTCGTAGACTTCCCATGGTACCAACGTCACATCCCCATTTTAAAGAGTGGCAAGTGCGGCAATTTTCTTCGCAAAAACTCATCTTCTATTTAAACAAGAAAAATAACTCCGTCGTACTGGAGTTGGGGTGTGGTAATGGCTGGCTCTCCGGCACGCTGGCAAGAAGTTTAGATGCCATGGTAGTCGGTGTCGATGTGCAACAGACTGAACTCAAACAAGCAGTCCATGCTTTTGGTGAGCAGCAGAATTTATATTTTATGTATGCCAATATTTTAGATGATCTGTTTAAAGAGCAATCGATAGATACTATCATTCTGGCGGCCTCGGTCCAGTATTTTAAAGATTTTAATAAACTGATTTTAAAATTACTCTCCCTCCTAAAGAACACAGGTGAAATACACATCATCGACAGCCCGTTTTACGAATCCCTAAACGATGTTTTGCTTGCCAAACAAAGAAGCGACCGTCATTTCTCTCTCATGGGCACGCCCGAAATGTGTGACAAGTATTTTCATCATTCGTTCCAACAACTGGCGCAGTACAATTATCAGGTCTTTTATAATCCCAAGTCTGTAATTTCTCGGGTCAAGAGAAGGGTACTTAAAATGTCGCAAGGCGTATTTCCTTGGATTTGCATTCGGAAATAGAAATCTTTTTTTGCGCCAGCTTTTCCATACACGAGATCAACTCTACTTCCCTGGTCAGTCAGACTTCGTCCGATAGATACCCAAGTCAAGTACATATGACAGGGTCAAAAAATCGGTGTGCGATGTGCGCGAGTTTTTGTGCCTGGGGAACCGGGACAAGGGGAGCTTCAGGTGAAATACGGAGGGGACAGCCCTGGAGCGTTGCCTGACATTAAAAAGATTTAAAATTTTCTAAATGTGCTCGCCACACATGAAAACAATATTTGAATTTCCAGAAAAAGAGTAGAATTTTATCACCCGTGTCTTTACAACATAAATCCGGACGCAACCCTATGAATACAACCCTTTCTTCCTTCGACGCCTACGCAGAACAGTACCAGAAAAGTATCGCAAACCCTGAAGATTTTTGGAGCAACATCGCCGCCGACTTCAAGTGGCGCAAAAAATGGGACAAGGTATTGGAGTGGGATTTTCACAAGGCCGAGGTGAAGTGGTTTGTCGGTGGCAAGCTGAACATCACTGAAAACTGTATCGACCGCCACCTGCCCCAGCGCGCAAACCAAACGGCCATTATCTGGGAACCCAACGACCCCAAAGACGAAGCCAAGCACATTACCTATAAGGAGCTGCACGAGCAAGTGAGCAAAGTCGGCAACATGCTTCGCGCGCAAGGCGTGAAGAAGGGCGACCGCGTGTGCATCTATATGCCCATGATCCCCGAACTAGCCTATGCAGTGTTAGCCTGTGCCCGCATTGGTGCTGTACACTCTGTTGTGTTTGCCGGGTTTTCGGCCGGCTCCATTGCCGACCGCATCCAGGATTCCGGTTGCAGCGTGGTGATCACCTCCGACGGTTCGTTCCGCGGTGAGAAAAAGCTCGACCTCAAAAGCATCGTCGACGAAGCCCTGGAGAAATGCCCCACGGTGAAGACGGCCATCGTTTTCCAAAAACTGAAGCTCGGCGTCAAAATGAAAGCCGGCCGCGATTTGTGGTGGCATGAAGAAATTGCCAAGGTCTCTGCCGACTGTCCGCCCGAAGAAATGGACGCCGAAGACATGCTGTTCATCCTTTATACTTCAGGCTCGACCGGCAAACCCAAAGGCATGGTGCATACCTGCGGTGGGTACATGGTCTATATAAACTATACGTTCCGGACCGCCTTCCAATACCGCGACGGCCAGGTATACTGGTGCACGGCCGACCTGGGATGGATCACGGGCCATTCCTATATTCTATACGGCCCGCTGTCGGCGGGTGGCACTACCGTGATCTTCGAAGGCATTCCGTCGTGGCCCGATATGGGGCGCTTCTGGCAGGCGATCGAGCGGCATAAGGTGAATATTTTTTATACGGCACCCACGGCCATTCGCTCCCTGGAAAAAGCGCCGTTGAGCTTTGTTGAGAAATATGACCTGTCTTCCCTGGAAGTATTGGGCTCCGTGGGTGAACCCATCAATGAAGAAGCCTGGCATTGGTACAACAAAAATATCGGCAAAGAAAAATGCCCCATCATCGACACATGGTGGCAAACCGAAACCGGCGGCTTCATGATCTCGCCCATTGCCAACGTAACAAAACTGAAACCCGCCCATGCCACGCTGCCCCTACCGGGCGTGCAACCGGCGGTGATGGACGAAAACGGAAAAGAGTTGACAACAAACGGCGTGGAAGGACGTCTCACCATAAAATTCCCCTGGCCCTCCATGGCCCGTACCATCTATGGCGACCACAAGCGTTTTTTTGAAACGTATTTTTCAACATTCCCCGGCAAATATTTCACCGGCGACGGTTGCAAACGCGATGAAGAAGGCTACTACAGAATAACGGGACGGGTAGACGACATCATCATCGTTTCCGGCCACAACATGGGCACAGCCGAAGTGGAGAGCGCCATCGACGAACATCACGAAGTATGCGAAACGGCCGTAGTGGGCTATCCCCACGACATCAAAGGTCAAGGCATCTATGCGTTCGTCATCCTTTATCATCCGCCGAAGGACGAGGAGAAACTTCGCGGCGAGATCAAGGAAACCGTTTCCAAGATCATTGGCCCCATCGCCAAACCGGACAAGATCCAGTTCGTGAGCGGGCTGCCCAAAACGCGTTCGGGGAAGATCATGCGCCGCATTTTGCGCAAGGTCGCGGAAGGCGATACCTCCAATTTGGGCGACACCACAACCCTGTTGGATCCGGCCGTGGTGGACGAGATCAAAGCAGGGGCGTTGTAGGTTTTACTGCAGTTAAGAAATAAAGTCCCTCGAATGGGTGCACAGAATTTTTAAACCGCAGAGCAAAACGCTTTCTAATTTTATTTATTCGGACGGACCGCGTTCGTCAAAGGTTTGCCTTCCGTGAAGGCTTTCAGATTGCCCAGGGTGACTTGGGCAATTTGCGTTAGGGCCTCCTGGGTGAAAAAACCCTGGTGGGCCGTGATCAACACGTTGGGGAAGCTCATGAGGCGCATGATCATGTCGTCGGTCACGATGTGGTCGGAGAGGTCGCGGAAGAAAAGGGATTCTTCTTGTTCATAGACATCCACACCCAGCGCGCCGAGGTGGCCCGATTTCAATGCCTGGATAACACTCCGGGTATCGATGAGCCCGCCGCGACTGGTGTTGATGAGCATGGCGCCGGGTTTCATGCGGGCCAGCGTTTTGTCATTGATCAGGTACTTGGTGTGTTCGTTTAGCGGACAATGGAGCGAGAGTACGTCGGCCTGGGGGAGCAAGGCATCGAGGGGCATGTAGATAACACCGGCTTGTTTCAGGGCATCCTGCTCAGCCACATCATAGGCCAGCACCCGGCATCCAAAGCCCAGCATGATCCTGCAGAACACCTGGCCAATGTTGCCGGTGCCGACGACGGCCACGGTCTTTCCAAAGAGGTCGAAGCCCAGCAGGCCGGCCAGGGAAAAATTTTGTTCGCGTATGCGGTTGTAGGCTTTGTGGGTTTTCCGGTTTAGCGTCAGCATCATGGCCACGGCGTGTTCGGCCACGGCATGGGGTGAGTAGGCCGGCACGCGCACCACGGGCAGGCTGTGCCGGGCGGCGGCTGCCAGGTCCACGTTGTTAAAGCCCGCGCAGCGCAGGGCAACGATGGCCACGCCCTGGGCGGCAAGCTTTTCCAATACCACGGCATTCACCCGGTCGTTCACAAAAACACAAACCGCCTGGGCGCCGGCGGCCAGGTTCACGGTTTGCTCGGTGAGGGGAACTTCAAAGAAATCGATGGCAAAATCAAAGTCCCGGTTGTGGTCTTCAAAGAAGGATTTGTCATAGGACTGCGTGCTGAAGAAGGCGATTTTCATAGTGGTAACATTAAGATCATGTGAAGCTGCCGTTCCGGGTTCCAAAGTGAAGCGCGTTTTGGTGATCCGCGGGATTTTCAGAATAAGATAGCGGTTTCCACCCGATTTTCGGGGGCTTCGTGTTGGTTTAGGATGATTATGCAAAATTCTTTGGGATGTATGATTTTCCCTGATTCTAAATAAAAGCGATTTCAACAGATGTTGCCGGCGCGTTACTTTTGAAATCGGTAAACGCACTCCACGTCGGACAGGATTTGTTTGGTTGACGCGATCGACGTGAATGCAAAAAAACCTCCCTCGTCGATCTTATGAAAAAAAATATATACGCTGTCTCCCTCTTCCTTTTGCTCACCGGCGCTGCGTGGGCACAATCGTCGTTCATCCCGAAGAACCTCGGACCCCAGATCAACTCCAATTACGATGAGATCAACCCCGTGCTCTCGGCCGACGGGAAAACACTTTACTTCTCACGCGTCAATCACCCTTCCAACACCTTCGGCGCCACCGACAGCCAGGACATCTGGTTCTCAACGCTTCAAACAGATGGTAGCTGGTCCGTTGCCGAACGCTTGCCCCGGTTCAACCAGGGTCGCTACAATGCCGTGCTGTCAACCTCCGCCGATGGCAACACGCTTTTGATCAATGGCGTGTATAGCGCCGACGGCATGACCTGGAAGAAGAACGGACTCTCCACCGCGTCGAAGACGGCCGATGGATGGTCAATACCCATGCCGTTGAAAGTATCCACCCGCGGCGCAAAAAGTCCCGCATCGATGAGTGCCGATGGCAAGTCGATCGTGTTCAGCTTTGCGAAAGGCAAAACCAGCAAGCTCTACGTGAGCGAACTCAACGAAAAAGGAAAATGGACCAAGCCGAAAAAGATCGAAGCCCTTTCGTCTGCCACCGCCAGCGAAGAAACGCCTTTCCTGCTGGCCGACAACAAGACAATGTATTTTTCCAGCAACCGCAGCACCAACGGTAGCTATAACATCTATAAGACCACCCGCACCGGATCGGACTGGATCACCTGGTCAGCACCCGTTGCCTTGAACGACACCATCAACACCGCTGGCTATGAGTCGTATTTCAAAACCAACGCCAACGGCAGCATGGGTTATTTTTCTTCTAATAACCAATCGCTGGGCGGCGCCGACATTTATAAGGTGAAAATTTATGAGGACAATCCTTTCATCATCGCCTCCGGTAAGATCCAAAATCAAAAGAGCAGCCGTACGCTGAAAGGCAAGGCCGCAAAAATTCTCGTAAACGGCCAACCCGCCGACAGCGTTTGGATAAATGCTGACTCCGGGACCTACCGGTTGAAACTGCCGATGCGCAAACGCTACGAGGTATCGGTGGTGGTGCCCGACTATAAAGAAGTGAAAGACGTGATCGATGCTTCCGAAATAAAAGAATACACCGAACTGAACAAAGATCTGAAGGCCGAACCGCTGACGTTCGTGACGGTGAAGGGTAAGCTGTTTATCAAAAACACCAACAGTATGCTTCCCCCAAAATCCAATGCAAAGATCGTCATCGACGGCGAACTGGTGGATTCTGCGCGCGTGGATAAAGACGCGGGAACCTATGAAGTGAAGCTCCCCCATGGCACACTCTATTACATGCAGGTGAGCGCCAAACATTTCGAATCCTTCCCCGAGCCCCTCGACCTGAACACCGTCGACGAATACCGAAGCATCACCTTGGATCTACTAGCCGACGCCGAAAAAATGGCCATCGTCTCCGGCAAAGTGATCAACAAAAAGACTGGCCGCCCCTGGTCAGGCAATCCTGGCCTGAGGATCATGGTAGAAGGCATCGACAATTCCGCAGCCGCCATCGATTCATTGTTGGGTACCTACGACCTGCGTGTGCCCCTGAAGGAAGCCTATGTGATCAGTGCTACCGCCCCAGGTTTTTACCCCATCGCCGAAACCATCGACGTAACACACGAAACCAACGAAATAACACTGAGCCGCGATCTGTTGGTAGTGCCCATCGAAGTGGGCCAATCCGTTCGCCTCAACACGATCTCGTTCGATCCGGATAAATCCGAACTAAAAGAAAGATCCTTCGCCGAACTTGACCGCCTGGCCGCGCTCCTGGAATCCGACAAAGCCATCCGCATCGAAATAGGCGACCACAGCGACAAAGCCGGAAAAGGAAAACTCTCCTCCGCCCGCGCCAAGACCGTCACCGAATACCTGATACAAAAAGGCATCGCCAAAGACCGCATCGTCTCCAAAGGCTACGGAGGATCCAAACCCCTGGCCTCCGCCAAAACCGAAGAAGGCAAAGCAAAAAATCAACGCGTAGAATTCACCATCCTCCGAAAATAACCTTTCGACAAGAGTCCACTTTCCGATTTTTTCAAATACACAAAACCCCGGCAGGCACCGGGGTTTACTTTTTATATCTATTCCCAAATTATTGACAACCGACTACTAATACTGGCTCCTGGCTTTCTGGCTCCTCTTTTTTTTTAACCCTCCTTATGGAATCCGACCGAACGCTGCATCCTAGCCATACACTTTAATCCCACGGCCATGAAAAGAATCTACACCATCGCCCTACTCTTCGTCTCCCTGATCCCCGCAGCGGCCCAGGAAGCTGAACAAAACGTTTCCTCCAAAATAAATCAAGTCGCCGTCTTTCTACAGGGCGCCCAGATCACGCGCCACGCTTCGGTTCCTTTGAAAGCCGGTGTCTCCATCCTGACCCTGACCGGAATTGCTCCAGCCATTCAGCAGCAAAGCATCCAGGTGGACGGCCCGGCGTCTGTAAAGATCCTTTCGGTTTCCTTCCGCATCAACTACATGGAAGAACACAAGAAACCCGAGAAGATCAAGCTCCTCGAAGGAGAACGCAAACGGCTTGCGGCTTTGATCACGCAGGAAAAATCCATCCAGGAAGTCTACACAGAAGAAGAAAATATTTTAAAAACAAATAAGTCCATTGGCGGCACGGAGAAAGGTGTGGAGGTAGCCGAGTTGAAGGCCGCCATGGACTATTTTCGTCAACGCTTGCTGGACATCAAGCAACAACTGATGCAGTCGGAGCGCACCATCCGTTCGTACCAGGAAGAGCTCGCCAAAGTGGATGCGCAATTAACAGAGCTTCGCGCCATCAAGGGACAACCCAGCGGCGAGATCGTGGTGAAAGTATCGACAAAGGCGGCCACCAACGCAGAGTTGGATGTGAATTATTTGGTGAACGAAGCGCGTTGGTTTCCTTCGTACGACATCCGCGCGAAGAACGTCAAAGCACCCGTTGGCATCACCTACAAAGCCAATGTGAGCCAGCAGTCGGGTGAAGATTGGGAAAATGTGAGCCTCACCATTTCGTCGGCCAATCCTTCGGAGCAAGGCGTGCGCCCGATCATCAAGCCTTGGATCGTGGGCTACAACAATGCTTTGTCTCGGCGAACGGTCTCCAATGCCATGATGGCGGTAACGGCCAACAATGAGGTACATGGGCGAGTGGTGGACGATGCAGGTCAACCCATTCCCGGTGTGAACATCGTCGTGAAGGGAACGAGTGTAGGCACGGTAACGGACGTGAACGGCAACTATTCAATACCCTTGACGTCCGACGCCGAAGTGGTCGTGTTTTCGTTTATCGGCTATAATGCCATTGAGAGAAGACTGGACAGGGCAAGCGAGGTCAATGTCCAAATGCTCCCGGACGTGTCTGCCCTGAGTGAGGTTGTGGTGATGGCCTACGGTTATACTAGCGATGCTGCTCCTTCAGAAGCGCGATCCGGAATTTACGGATCATCTGCGCAAAAAATGAAACGCGCCCAGGTGGCCACAGAGGTCATCCGGCAAACCAACGTGGAATTCAAATTGGACGAGCCATTCTCCATAAAGTCAGACGGCGAAGTGCGCGCAACGGATATGATAGAGTACGAATTGCCTGCGATCTATGAATACTACTGCGTGCCCAAGCTGGAGGAAGACGCGTTTCTTACAGCCAAGATCATGGACTGGGATCAGTATAATTTTCTGGAGGGTGAAGCCAGCCTCTTCTTTGAAGGTAAATACATCGGCAAGAGCATACTCGACACGCGCAACACATCCGACACGCTCATTGTTTCACTGGGCCGCGACAGCAACGTTTTGGTGAAACGTGAAAAGAAAAAAGAATATTCGTCACGACAATTCGTTGGATCCAATCAGAAAGTTGCCCTGGCGTATGAGATCTCCATCCGGAACAAAAAGGGATTGCCCATCAGCATCGTCATTGAAGACCAAATTCCCATTTCGAACGACAAAGAGATCACCGTGGACAAACTGGAAGACTCGCATGGCGAATACGATCACAACAGCGGCACGATCACCTGGAAAAAAGAAATTGCCTCGGGTAAAACGGAGATCATCAACCTGAAATATGCCGTGCGCTACCCGAAAGGAAACCGGATGTTTCTGGAGTGATCAGTTGCCGTGTTGACGGAGCACTTCATAGATCGCTACACCGGCAGCCACCGACACGTTGAGTGAACCGATCTTTCCTTTCAACGGAATGCGGGCCAACTCATCGGCTTCTTTCAAAAAGGCATCGCTGATGCCATCTTCTTCTGAGCCGAGGATGAGGGCGATGGGGCCAGTAAGCGTGAGGGAGTACAAGCTCTTCTCGGTTTTTTCCGTGCAGGCTACGATGCGGATACCATTGTCGTGCAACAACTGGATGGTTTTCTTCATGTCCTTCTCACGGCAGATCGGCAGGTGGTTCAACGCCCCTGCCGATGTTTTCATGGCATCGCTTGTTATCGGGGCACTTCCTTTTTCACCGACGATGATGCCCGTCATGCCGGCACATTCAGCAGTGCGCACGATGGCACCAAAATTTCGTACGTCGGTGATGCGGTCGAGGATGAGGAAAAAGGGTTCGCGTCCTTCCTGGTATGCTTTGTAGATAAGATCGTCAACGGAAGAATAGCTCACCGCGGAAAGAATGCAGATCACACCCTGGTGATTTTTCGTCGACAGGCGTTTGAGCTTTTCGGGAGGCACAAAGAGGATGGGCACATTGTTGTTGCGTGCCACGGCGATGAGCTCTTTCACCAGGTCGTTGGTGAGGCCCGACTGGATCATTACTTTGTCAATATCTTTTCCTGCCAGGATCGCCTCGATGACGGCCCGGGTGCCATAGATCATATCTGTTTTTTCCATTGCGAAATGTTGCTCAGCGGTTAGTGGCCAGCCGGTCGATCTCCTTGGCCAGCTTGCGGTCTTTGTCCGTCACGATGTTGCCGGCATCGTGGGTGGAAAGCGCAAAGCTAACGGTGTTGTAAGTGTTCGTCCAGGTGGGATGGTGATTCATTTTTTCGGCCGTTATAGCCACTTTGGTCATAAAGGCGAAGGCCTCCGTAAAATCGGCGAAGGTGAACGTCTTCTTCAGGGTGTTGTTGTCGGTAGTCCATTCCATAAGCCTTTGCATTTTTTTGTGATACGAAATTCTTTTTGCGCCGTCCGCCTGTGATCCACACAAGCGATCAAAGCGCCACGATACCTTCTATTTCCGCGGCCAGCTGGTATAATTCGATCACGGCATCGCTGGAGGGCATCATGGCCTGTATGGTAACGCTGGTGTAGTTGCCTTGTTTTGACAATTTTTCGGTGGCCGTGTTGTTCGGGAACAACTTCTTCACTTGTTCTTCCTTGCCGGTGGGTACGATGAATTTAAACACGTAGATCTCGGGCCAGGCATAGTGCTGGTCAAGCTTTTCCCGAAACGAATCGACCCAGTTTTGGTCCATATGAAATGGCAACGCCCCCCAATGGCTCGGGAGGCGTGGCATAAAGATTTTTGCAATACTTAAAAGAACCGGTAGCGCTTGTCTACAATGTCGGCATTTTCTTTAATGGCATCGGCGATGCCCGCGCTATTGCGATTCACGGCATTTTGTTCCAGTCCGGCTTTGTAGGTGGCGTAATCGCCAACGGCAGGAGCGATGGTCTTGTTTTGCAATTCCACGATCACCACACCGTTCTCACCGGCCAGGGGCTTGGAACGTTTTCCGTTCTCCAGTCCGAAGGCAACACCTACGGCTTGCGGATCGAATCCGACAGTAGGCAATGAGTTGCTGTTCAATTTCAGATCGCTGCTGGAATAAACATTGGCGTCGGTGCCAAAAGAAGCGGCGATCTCTTCCAGCGTGCCTTTGGCGGCGCTGAGTTTATCGATAATAACTTTTCCTTTCAGTTCATTGCGAACAGCGGGTGTGATCTCCGCTTTCACCGAGGCCAGGGGCTTGTAGCCTTTCTTGATCTCGTTGGTCATCACCACCACCACGTTCTCTTCCTGCAGGTCGAATACTTGCGAGATCTTGCCGACAGAAGCTTCTCTGAAAAGCCACTGCACGATCGAGCGGGCTTCACCCAGTGTGCCTATGCGACGGTCGCCGGCCACTACGTTCTTGGCTTCCTGCAACACGAGGCCTTGTTCTTTTGCGCGCTTCTCGAAATCGGCAACGCCACTCAGATCCGATGTGAAGGCTTCAGCCTTGCGGAAGGCTTCGTTCAGCGTGGCATCGGTCGGCACGATCTCGCGCTCGATGATGGCCAGCTTATAGGCTTTGTTGGTTTTGGGTTCTGTTACGGAAATGATGTGATAACCAAATTCGGTTTCCACCACGTCGTTCAGAACACCGGATTTGCTTGCACTGAACACGGCATCCTGGAAGGGCTTCACCATTTGTCCACTGCTGAACCAGCCCAGGTCGCCACCGCGGCTCGCGGTTCCGTCTGTACCAAATTCGGCAGCTTTTGCACCGAAGTTGGCGCCGGCTTTAATGTCTTTCAAAATGCCTTGGGCCTTGGCTTTGGCTTCTTTCTTGGCGGCTTCGCTGGCGTCGGCCCATTTAATGAGAATGTGGCTGGCGCGGGCGCTATATACGGTGTCGTTGAAGACCTTGGAAACTTTCACCACTTTATACACCTGGCCATCCAGGAAGGGTCCGATCACTTTGCCTTGCACGAGGCTGTCGGGCGAAAGAAATACCGGCATGGTCACCGCATTGTAAGTAGCATATGCATTTTTGCTGTCGGAGCTTTTTGCAGCATAAACCGAGTCTTCAGAAGAAGTTTTGAACTCGTTCACATCGCGGGCCAATTCTTCTTTCACGGTGAGGCTATCGGAAGCCGAGGCTACTACCGGGATCGACACAAACTTGATGTCGCGGCTTTCTTCAGTTTTGAATTTCTCTACATTCTTGTTGTAGTAAGCTTTCAACGCATCTTCGGTCACGTTCACGGCCGAGTCGCTTACGGCGAAATAAGGAACGTAAACATAACGCACTTCAGCAACGTCAGTCTGCTGATGATATTCGCGTTCGGCCTCGGCGGCAGTAACGTAAGTGCTTTTGATCAACAGGTTTTCGTATTTGATACGCTCACGACCGGGCTTCAGGTCGCGTTGGAACAGTTCCCAGCGGATGCGGGGTTCAGACTCCAAAGGCATGGTCTTGAGTTGGGCGGCATAGGCCGACACTTTATTGGGATCGAACTGGCCGGTGGCCGGGTCGGTGAAAGCCATTTTTACGTTGGGGTCAACATTTTTTCCTACGAGCATATCCAGTTGCTCGTCTTCGGAAACTTCAACACCCACTTTGGCATATTCGGCCTGAATGGCATTGCGGGCAATGAGCAGATCCCAGGCTTGCTGGCGAATGCTGGGCATCTCGCGCTCGCCGGGCTCACGACCGAAATTGAGGAAATAATTTTGTTCGCGTTCGCGGATCACGGACTGATATTCGTCGTAGGAGATCTCCTTGCCGGCGATCTCACCCACGGAATTTTTTCCCCAGTTGAGGATAGAAGACTTACCGCTAAAAATGTCGTTCAGAGTAAAAGCCGCGATCGCAATAAACACGAAAATTACCACCCAGGTACCCATCTTATTGCGCAACGTTCCAATAAATGCCATAATGTAAATTTTAAAGAGCCGCAAATTTAACCCGTTATCTCTATTAGAAAAATAGCGCTGAAAAAAAGACGGGGTTGGACGGCAAAAAGTTAATAGAATGGCCCTGAATAGCAGTATTTTAACCCTTTCGCGGGGGCCGTTTCAGGCCGTTTCTTCCGCTTTTTCCAGGGTCACCTTCACCGTGCCGATGCGGTTGTCTAAAGTGGACTGAATGGTGAAGGTATAGGGGGGCATATGGAAGGCCTGGCCGGTCTTCGGAAAGTCCTCCGCCAGGGCCAGGATGAGGCCGCCCAGCGTTTCATACTCGCCCTCGGGCAGCTTCCAGCCATAGGTCTCGTTGAGATAGTCTATTTCCAGGCGGGCGCTCACCAGGTAGGTGTGGTCGTCCTGCTGTTGCTCCACCAGCGTGTCTTCGTCGTGCTCGTCTTCGATGTCGCCAAAGATCTCCTCGATCACATCTTCCATGCTCACAATGCCCGAAGTGCCGCCGAACTCGTCGACCACCACGGCCAGGCTTTTGCGTTCGTTGATGAAGCGGATCATGAGCTCGTTGGCCAGCGAAGTTTCGGCGACGATGATGATGGGGGTGAGAATGTCGCGGATGTGTTGTGGCTTTTTGAAAAGCGATGAGGAGTGACAATAGCCCACCACGTCGTCGATCACCTGGTTGTAGATGATCACCTTCGAGTGGCCGCTCTCCACAAAGGCTTCGCGCAACGTGCCGATGCTTTCGTTTATTTCCGTGGCGGTGATCTCCGTGCGGGGGATCATGCATTCGCGCACTTTCACGGTTTTAAATTCCAGGGCATTGTAGAAGATCTTCTTGTCTACGTGCAGCACTTCGGCGTCGGGCTTCACGTTGTAGATCTTTTTCAGGTATTGATTCAGATCGGTAAAGCCAAAGACGGGCCGCTGGTCGTTGTAGGGCAAGTGCAGCACGCGGAGGGTGATCCATCGCGAAAGCGAAACCAACGGATACATGAGCCAGAAGAGTAAAACAAAGCAAAGGCCAAACAGCGGCGCCAGCGCAAAGAGGATGCGCTCGGGACTGAGCCTGAAAATACGATGCGATAAAATGTCGGACGTGAACGTGAGCAGTGCGGTGGTGATCAGGGTTTGCAGCAGCACTTGCAGGGTCATGTACTGCGGTCCGAATTGTGCGCCAAATGCCGGCGCCATCCACAGGGCCATGCCAAAGCTGAAGCCGGCCAGGGCCAGGGTGTTGCCCACACGGGTGGTGCCCACAAACCAGGTGGGACGTTTCATGAAATAGGAAATGATGTCGTAGGGGAGCCGTGGATATTTTCCTACGGGAACGCGGTCCATGTGCACGTGGCGAAAGGCCGTCTCCATACCCGAGAAGAAAAACGAAAACGCCAAGGCGATCATACTACCCGGGAAGAGGAGAGCATTCATGGTTATTTCTTCTTCTTTCTCAAAATATACAGAAAATAGAAAATCGTGGTGAGCATTATGGCCCAGTAGCCTTTTCCCAGGCCCAAGGTCATGATTTGGTGGATGCCGATGATAAAAAAAGCTATCGCAAGCGAAAACAGGAGAACGTCGATCAATTTCATGCTCCTGCAAAAATAGCGATTTTTCAGACGGGTCGGGAAAACAATGATTATACCGGCCAACGGCGCAGCAGGAGCCTAATCCTTTACTTCGATCTCGCCGGTGGGCCGGCGGATGGTATAGTCCGAAAGATCTTGCTTGGCGTCCAGCCCTTCCCCATAGATCACATCGCTTTGCTGGCGGATGGTGACAAATTTTTCGGTGAATATTTTCTTTTCGGCGGGTTTCCAGAACAGCTCTTCCGTGTTGAGCTGTTCATTTTTTTGAAGATTTTTTACTTCCACTTTACCACGGCCGCGCCATTGGTTTTCGGCCTTAAAAAAATAGGCATGGTTGGCGCGCAACGTCGACTCCAGGCTGCCGTCTTCTTTGTAAAATTCCATGTAGATGCCCTTGGGAAATTCGCGATCGCCGGTTTGGAATTCGTAGAGCACGTCGGCGAGCATCTTTATTTTCACCTTGTCGTTTTCCGTGTAGTAGAGTTCTACTTTCTCGGCCTCGCTGATGGGGCCGGTGTATTCCACGGGTTTCTTCACTTCCGCTTTATTGCAGCTACACGCCAACGCGGCCAGGGCGATAAAAAAAATATGACGCGAAAACGAGGAGATGACGACGCTCGGGAGGATCAATGATGCTGAGCAGAGGCCGGTCATCGTTTTCGGGCGTGTTGTCATGCTTAATCGAACTTTCGTTTAATGAACCACTGGTCGTTGAAGGTGATGCCGAAATATATTTTGAAATAGGTTTCTTCTAAAATGTTATCGGCCTTGTTGCCGCGTTGCCCGATTTTTCCACCGAAGTCAAGGCTGGATCTTCCTGCCGGTAGCGAAAACCCAAAATTGATGCCAATATCCTTCACGTCTTTGTTGTTGGCCATGTAGGGATAGTGTTCATAACTCACCCCCAAACGGTAGGTGATGCGTTTCAGATAGCTTTCGAGCGCCGACGGATCGGGGGTGATCTCTCCCCCTAAAGCTGCGCGCCAGGCTTGCGATAATCCTGCGCCATTGTCAATGAGACTCGAGTAGTTCGACCAGTTTTGATAACTGAATTCCGTGCCCACATACCAATGCAGGTCACGACCGTATGAAAAACCTATCGTCGACGTGGCAGGCAAGTGAACGTGACCCGATTTATTGTCGACGTCCATGCGTAAGATGGTGTCGTTCGCGAGTGTGGTCAGGTAAGCCAGTTGTCTATTCTTCGCCCTCAGGTTGGCGGCAAAAGTATAGACCGCCCCCGCACTGAAGCGATGATCATGCTTCCGGCCCAACGAATCCTTGCTGAAGGAATAGCCCAATCCAAAACTGAAGCCATTCACATTCATCTTGTCCTCCACATTGCCAATGTAGGGAACCCCGGACTGGATGCTGGACTGTACATTCGATACGGGGCCGAACAAATAGGAAGCTTTTAAGCCCACGGACATTTCTTTTGTGAGCCGCACACCATTGGACCAGTACACTTGCGTGAGCCCACCGCTTCCGGTTTCAATCACCGTGGAGGTGTCTACCGGTGCGCCGGTTTGATCGGGTATGGCTTTGGAATATTGGAGACCGTAGTTCACGTTGGTATAGGGCATGAGACCGGCAGATGTGGTCCACTTGTTGATCTTCACGGGGAAGGCCATCACCAGGTAGTTCAGGTTTCCGCCGGTGCTTTTTTCATTGGTGGTGTCGCCTTTGATGGTGCGGCGCTCGCCGAGGATGCCCACCTGGAAGACGGTCAGCGTATTATAGACCAACAGTGCCGGGTTTTGGTTGTTGAGGTACCACACCTGCGGCTGGCTCACGCCGATGCCGCCGACACCCTGATTTTGGATGAGCGCATTGCCATAGGGCTCTCCGATACCAAACCCTGTGAACGGCGAACGGGCGGCCTGTCCCCACACGTTTGCCGCGGAAATGACCACAACAAACACCAAAAAACACTTTTTAACGACTGACATTATAAATCAAAATGCTGTTTAATCCGCTGAGTACCAGTTCAGGGACCGCAAATATGGACCCTTTCAACTGGTTTTCAAAAAATAGGGCATCACCGCCGCACAAAATCACCTTCAAACCCTCAAATTTCTCCCTGTACTGGGCAATTATGCCATTCAACTCGGCCACTACACCATTTTCGACCCCGCTTTGAATGCAGGTTTCGGTGCTGTTGCCGATCAGTGGCGGGTGATCTACGGGAGCTATCAACGGCAATTTTGCCGTGAACGTATGCACGGCCTGAAATCGCATCCGCAGTCCCGGGGAAATGCCGCCCCCATAATACACGCCATCCTTATCCAGGAAATCGTAGGTGATGCAGGTGCCGGCGTCGATCACCAGGCACGGAGCGCCCGGATGCAAACGCAGGGCGCCACATACGCCGGCGATGCGGTCCACACCCAACGTGGCCGGCGTGGCATACCGGTTTTGGATGGGCAATGGGAGCGAAGGGCTCAGAATAAATTTTTGTTTTGCGTTCTGGGCCCAATCCGCCACGATCGCCGCGTCCCGGTTCACCGAACTGATGATGAAGCCCGATGCCGAAAAGTTTTGAAGAAAGGTTTTCAATTCTTCGGCCTCCGCAAACACATGGCGCGCCATCAGCGTGTCACCGTTAAAAATTCCTACCTTGGCAGCAGAGTTACCGTAATCTACCACCACATTGCGCGGCTCAGTGTTCATTCTATTTTTTTACAAGCGATAGTGCTCATCGATCAAAAATATGGATTCACCGCAGAACTTTAAAGTTATTGGCCTCATGTCGGGCACTTCCCTCGACGGCCTCGACATGGCGTATTGTCATTTTAAGAAAAATGAGAAAGGTTGGTCGTACGCCATCAAAAAAGCGACCACGGTAAAGTATCCCGCGACCTGGATCCAGCATTTATCGACCGCCCAGAACCTGCCGGGGGAGGCGCTCATTGCCCTGGATGCGGCCTACGGCCAATGGTTGGGCAAGACCTGCGCTGCCTTCATGCAGCAACACAAAGTGCGCCCCGACTTTATTGCCTCTCACGGCCACACCATCTTTCATCAGCCACGCAAGGGGTTCACCTATCAGTTGGGCAACGGCAATGCCTTGCACGCCGCGTGTGGCGTACCCGTGGTATGCGACTTCCGGAGTTTGGATGTGACGCTTGGGGGCGAAGGAGCTCCCTTGGTGCCGGCCGGCGACAAGTTTTTGTTTCAGGAATATGACGTATGCCTCAATCTGGGTGGCATTGCCAACCTCTCGGTGGATGTGGACAACGTGCGCAGGGCCTACGATGTTTGCTTCAACAACATGGGCTTGAACTATCTCGCCCTCAAGACCGGCAAAACATTCGACAAAGACGGCGCCATGGCTTCCGACGGCAAGATCAATGCCCCCATGCTCAAAGCTTTGAACACGGTGAATAATGCCTTGAAAAAGAAACGTCCATCCCTGGGCCGCGAGATCTTCGAACAACGCATCCAACCCATCCTCGACATGCCGGGCATCCCCACAAAGGATAAGCTCCACACGTTCGCCTTCTCCAGCGCCCAGGAAATCGCCGAAGCCATCCGCACCTCCACCCGAAACGCCCGGGTACTCTGCACGGGAGGAGGCGCCTTCAATGCCTTCTTCATCTCCCAACTCCTCGACGCCTGCGCCGACGACGCCCAACTCGTCATCCCCGAAGACGACATCATCAAATTCAAAGAAGCCCTCGTCTTCGCTTTCCTCGGCGTACTGCGCACCCTCAACGAAGTGAACTGCCTCCAAAGCGTTACCGGCGCCAAACGCGATTCATCTGCCGGAATAAAAATCGGATTTTGACTCTTGGGGCATAAATCATATCCCGCCACATTCAAGCATACCCATCACGGTTGTTGGTGTCCCACCAACAACGTCATTCGATGTGCCCCTCCCAAAAAAGAACCACAAATAAAAAAGAAAAGCTCCTTTCCAGGAGCCCCTCTTCGTAAACTATTATCGTTATCGACCGGCAACCCGGTCACATGACTACTATTTCAACCCAAACAACTTCTCATTGAGATCGTTGAGAGCCTTCTCTTTGTATTGCTTATCCACCAACACCGACACATTGTTGGTGCTGCCCCCACAAGAAACCATACGCACCGGCACTTCCGAAAGCGCATCAAAGATTTTTTTCAACACACCTTTCTGCTCCGTGATCTTCTGACCAACGATACAGATGATGGTCTGATCTTTGTCCACTTCGATGTTGCCAAATTTTCTCAATTCGGTCTCGATGGAAGGAAGTTGCGTATTGCTATCGATCGTCAACGACACGGCGACTTCGGAGGTCGTGATCATGTCGATGGACGTCTTATGATTTTCAAACACTTCGAAAACGCGGCGTAGGAATCCATACGCCATGAGCATGCGCGACGAGCGGATGTTGATGGCGGTGATGCCGTCTTTGGCGGCGATGGCCTTGAACGAGCCTTCGGTGCCTTTGCTGGTGATGATGGTGCCGGGTGCTTTTTCGTCCATCGTGTTCTTCAAGCGCACGGGTACGTTGTATTTCTGTGCGGGCACGATCGTGGAGGGGTGCAGGATCTTGGCGCCAAAGTAAGCGAGCTCTGAGGCTTCATCGAAGGTGAGCTCCGAGATGGGCACGGTTTTTTTCACGATGCGCGGATCGTTGTTGTGCATGCCGTCGATGTCGGTCCAGATCTGGATCTCTTCGGCGCGGATGGCAGCACCCACCAATGATGCGGTATAGTCGCTTCCGCCGCGTTTGAGGTTGTCGATCTCGTTACGGTTGTTGCGGCAGATATAGCCTTGCGTGATGATGATGTCGATGTTGTTGAGCGAGTTGACCAGCGGCTTGAGGCGTTCGGAAATTTTTTCCAGTTCCGGCTCGTCGTTCTCGTCGATGGACATGAAATACAGTGCGGGCAAAAGCCGCGCGCTGATCTTACGCTCCTGCAGGTGCTGATAAAATAATTCGGTGGAGATCAGCTCGCCCTGGGCCAGCAATTCGCGATAGCTCTTGTTGTCGAACTGGCCGGCCGCCAGCAGGCGGATGAAAATAAAGAAACGGCTCACCAGCTCCTGGCCGATGGCCTGGAAGGAGTCGCTGCTATAGAGTTCTTTGATGAAAGCCTGGTAGTGTTTTTCAAGGGCAGCGATTTCTTCTTCTGCCTTTGCCTTCTGTCCCAGCAGGAGATGATCTCCAATGGCCACCAACGTGTTGGTGGTGCCCGACAGCGCGGAGAGGACCACAATCTTCTTACCCGGAGTGCCTAACACAAGTTCGGCGATCTTCTTCATGCGTTCGGGTTTACCGACTGACGTTCCTCCAAATTTTAGTACGACCATAGCTTCTTATATTTTTTAAAACGGGCAAATATAAGTATCGTGAAAAATAAATTAATACTTCGCGCCCGCTTTTATCGAGGTTCTTTTACGCCCTTGCAGCAAACTAAAGTATGTTAGCAACTGTGAGGGCAATGGAGGTGGTCTCACCCTAGGCCAGACCGAATGGCTTCAATATTCGAACACCACCATCATCTTGGTCTCCACGTCCTGGCTGGGATACGATTTGTACGTGATGGTCTGCACGAGCGGCAGGCGGTCTTCGTTGTAGGTATACTCATAGGTTGTCGGCACCGAGGTGGGCATGTTGGTGTAGTAGGCGCTCTCGGTCTTTATCTTGTTGCTTTTCGACAAATTGGAGAACAGGATGTCGGTATAGCCCAACAAACTGTAGGGATTGATATGGCCGTCAAATTCGTTCGTCACGACGCTGGAGAGCGCATGCGAATCGTTGAGGGTCTTTTCATAGCGGATGTTGCCCTCGGGTGCGTGAAATACATACGTGAACGACCGGCCATTGGTGTGCTGATAGAAAGCCTGTATGGTGTCGCCGGGCAAATATTGGATGGTCACTTCCGTGGTGATGTCCTCGCCGTTGCGCACCATTTTTGTGAGCTTGTCGTCCGTGTAGGTGTAATGTGTGATGTGCCGCTGAACGCCACTGATGATCTCGTCCATGGTCTTCAGCTTGTTGGATTGGTAGGTGAAACGGGTGACGGTAATCAAATTGAATTTTTGGGAAACGATGTCGTAGGTGGAGTATTCCTTCAACGACAACCTGCCGTATTCGTCGTAGGTAAACACATTTTTGTCGCCCGGCCGGAAGCCGTTCTTTCCAAGGAAGTGCGTCGTCGCCGATCTCAGCTTAGGACCCAAAACCGGGACGGGTGTTTCCGGGACAACGTCATCATCGTTGTTGCAACCGATGAACACAACGGCCATGAACAACACAGGCAAGAGATAGATTTTCATAACAGAGGGGGTTTTTGAATGGGGTAAATTGTATTGCGAGGGAGAAGTCTTCGCACATTCATCCTGCAGCCAGCAAAAGACGAACGGTAAGGTTCGGTTCAATACAGACACTCAAATGCTCCTGCCCGTTGGAACGTCGACAGAAAAAAGTAATCAGCAGGCATCACGACAACGTAATGGTCAGCGTCAAGGTTGCCGTCCGGGCGGAAATGGACGATCCCCAAAAAAAGAAAGCCTTCCCGTTATTTCGGGAAGGCTTTCTGGAAATTAGCATCACACGATCTATTTCTCCGGGTAAAGCACTACCTGAACATAGTTGCTCATGTTGAGGTATTTGTTGGCGGCATCTTTCACATCCTTAGGTGTGATGGCCGCGATGCGTTTTTCATAGCTCAACACTTCGCCGCCGGTGCTGCCGAGTTCTGCGCTTTGCAGCAGTTGCCGCGCCCAGAAGGTGTTGTCTTTGATGTTCACTTCGTATTGCTGTTTCCAGGTTTCCTTCACCTTGTTCAGGTCGGTTTCGGAAGGGCCATTAGTTTTCATCTTCTCAATTTCGGCGAGCGTAGCCTTGATCAGCTTGTCGACATTCTCCGGGCCACAAGGAAGCGATACGCCTGCGGAATAATAGTTGTAGGGGTACTTGTTCAGATTGCCATACATGCCTCCGCCGTAAATGCCACTCAGGTCTTCGCGCAGTGTTTCGATAAGCTTGATGTTGAGCACTTCCGTCAGGGCCTCGAGCTTCAGGTGTTCTGCTTCCGAGTAGGACGCTTCGCCATTCCAGAACATGCGGATAAAACTCTTCGGCTCCGTGCCTTTCCGGATCTCCTTCTTCACGCTGCCCTTCACCGGGCGCAAGCCGACGTCTTTAAAAGTTGACTTTTGTTGTGTGGAGGGAAGGCTGGCGAGGTAGGTGGCCACCAAAGGCTTGATCGCGGCCAGGTCGAATTTGCCGACGAGTACAAACGTGAAGCCGTTGGCATTGCCAAAGCGTTCTTTGTAAATATCCAGCGCGCGTTGCTCGTCGATCTTTGAAAAGTTTTCGGGCTTCGGCAGCTTGGGTGCCCAGGGCTGATTTTTATACAAGATGGAGATCACCGAATCCTGGAAGGTGAACTGCGGATCCGACGCCATGTTTTGATACAAGGCTTGTTGCTTGGAGATAAACGACTTGAACAGGTCGTCGTCTTTGCGCGGTTGTGTGAAATACAGATACGTGAGCTGCAGCATGGCTTCTACATCCACGGCGCTGCATTGTCCGTTCAGGGTTTCCGAGATGGGACCGATGCGCGTCGATACGGTGGCGGTTTTTCCGGCGAGCACTTTGCGCAGGTCGAGGGGTGAAAATTGTCCAACACCCATTTGCCCTACTACAGTCGAGGCGAACTCGGCGTTGAAGCGGTCTTTGGTGGGATCGAACAAGTACTGGCCACCAAAACGCGATCCGTTCATGATCACCTGATCGTTTTTGAAGTCTGTTGATTTCAGGATCACTTTCACACCGTTGCTGAGCGTGAGTTCGGTCGTGCCGACGGCTTTGTTTTCTTTTTCGGAGGTGATGGTGCCAGGAGCGGGTGCTTTGTCGAGCAACGCGGCGGCTATCGCTTTTTCCTCATAGGCTCCAGGATCTTTCTTGGAAGCTTCGTCGGCCATGGCGAGCAATTCGGCGTTGGTGGGGATTTTGAAACCCACTTTCTCCGGGGTGCTCAACACCACCAGGCGATGGTCGGCCGGCGGCGGAATGGTTTTGGCTGCGAACGCGTTCACTTCATCTAGTGTGATGCCGTCGAGGTAGGCTTTGAAATATTTGTATTCGTTCTCGATGCCGGGGATCGGTTCTTTCTCTAAGAAGTTCCGCACGTATTCGGAAACGATGTTCGACGATTCGGTTTTGTCGCGCTCGTTGTAGCTGCGTTCAATGCCTTTCATCATCATTTTTTTCAAGCGATCCAGTTCGGTGGCCGTGAAGCCATAGCGACGGGCACGTTCGTTTTCCTGGATCAGTGCATTCATGGCTACGTCCACGCCACTCTTTCCGACATAGGCAAACAACTGATATCCTTCAAAACCGCGGGCAAAACCGCCGATGTTGCTGGCGCCAAAAATGAAGGGAGGCTCGGCCTTCTGTGTCAGCTCCTGCATGCGCGTACCCATCAGGGCCGTGAACAGCGAACGCACGAGATAGTCGCGGTAGTCGCCCACCGTAGTTTCGTCTTTGGTCTTTTTGCTGGAATAGAAGATCTCGATCACGGGGTTTGTAGCCTCGGGGTCGGTCACCACCAGGCCTTCGCTGGTCGTGCGTGCCGGAACGTCCGCATAAGTGCGGGCTTTGGATGACGCGGGCGCTTTTATTTTTTCAAAATGCTGTTTCACGAGGCGCTCGGCTTCTGCCGGGTCGATGTCGCCCACCACGATCACGGCCATCAGGTCGGGGCGGTACCAGTCTTTGTAGAAGCGCTTGATGGCATCGTACTTGAAATTTTTCAGGATGTCGTCTTTCCCGATGGGGAGGCGGGTGGCATATTTGGATCCTTCAAACAATTTGGGATAGACCACGCGGAACATCCGGTCTTCGGCGCCTTTGCCCAGCCGCGATTCTTCCAGGACCACACCGCGTTCTTTGTCGATTTCTCCGTTCTCGAAGGCTACGGTAGTTGCCCAATCTTCGAGGATCTGAAATCCTTTTTCAATGTTCTCCTTTTTTTCGGTGGGGATCGGCAGAATATAAACCGTTTCATCAAATCCGGTATAGGCATTCAGGTCGGCGCCAAACTCCACGCCGATCGATTGCAAAAACGAGACGAGATCGTTCTTCTTGAAATTTTTTGAGCCGTTGAAGGCCATGTGCTCCGTGAAGTGTGCCAATCCTTGCTGGTCGTCCTCCTCGAGGATCGAGCCGGCGTTAACCACCAGTCGAAGCTCTACTTTCTTTTCCGGTCTTGAGTTTTTCTGAATGTAATAGGTAAGGCCGTTGGCCAGTTTGCCCACTTTCAGCCGGGGGTCGACGGGAAGTTTATCGGTGAGCTGGTCTTGTGCGGCGCCGGTGAGCGCCAGCAACAGGAGCATAAAAAAAGCGCTAAGCCTTTTCCATGACGATATGATAGGGTTGATGGATGTCATCCTCATACAACGAAAGGTTAGTTGTTTTGTTTACAATGAAAGTAATGAAGCAGTGAAGGTAGATTGATTTTTTCAGAACGGAAAGCGTGCAACCAAGACCTTTTCTACAGGCAGGTGCGGCTTACCCCACGTGACGTTACATCCGGCAGTTCAATACCATTTGTTCTTGATGAGCTTCAGCATTTCGCCATGCATATTGCCGTTGGCGGCACACAGCTCGCCACCAAATACGAAATTGTTTCCACCTTTGAAGTCGGTCACTTTTCCACCGGCCTGCTGTACGATGAGGGTACCCGCCGCCACATCCCAGGGGTTGAGATTGTATTCAAAAAATCCCTCCAGGCGTCCGGCCGCTACATACGCCAGGTCAATGGCCGCACTGCCCAGCCGGCGAATGCCATGGGTGTGTTCCAGGAATTCTTTGATGATGTCCAGGTACACTTCGCCTTTGTCGAAATGATAGTAGGGAAAACCCGTGGCCAGCAAACTCTCGTTCAGGGTTGGGATGGTCGACACGCGGATGATCTGGTTGTTGCAATACGCGTCGTCGTTTTCGATAGCGTGAAAACATTCTTTGCGCACCACGTGAAAGATGGCACCCAACACCACTTTGTCGCCCCGCGACAACCCGATGCTGATGGCATAGATGGGCAGGCCGTGCAGGAAGTTCGTGGTCCCGTCCAAAGGATCAATGATCCAGTTGTATTCTTTGGTCTTCGATTGCTCTACCGTGCCCTCTTCGGTGATGAAGCCGGCCTGCGGCAGGATGGCGTGCAACACTTTGACAAGCCGCCGCTCCGCTTCTTTGTCCACATACGACACAAGGTTGTTAAATCCGGTCTTTTGTTCAATGCGTGAACGGTCGAAGTTGGCTCCTTCCGTGTAAATAAATTCTCCCACCTCTGCGCAAACTTCCCTTACGCTCTTTTGGATTTCCTTTAGATTCATGTCGCTCGTCCTTAATTTAATTTCTCAGAATAACGGGGGCTCATCGTTTTCCGGTATCCTTTCCAGCAGGTGAAGATAGCGAACCGGTCCGAAACACCGCATGACCATCTCATATTAATTCTTGTATCGACGCCCTGGAACAATTTATTTCTGTGATGCGACCGGGTGGACGATGAACGCGCTTCACACGGTCGTTTGCATCACCCCGATTTCACCGGTGTTCATTCCTCATAGCCGGCCACCACCATCACGATCTCTCCCTTCACTTCCTTGGATTGGAAATGAAGCGTGATCTCCTCCAGCGTGCCGTTCACCGTCTCCTCAAACATCTTTGAAAGCTCGCGCGAGACGGATGCCTTGCGTTGGCTTCCGAAATATTCTTTGAAGTGCTCCAATGTTTTCACCAGGCGATAGGGCGACTCATAAAAGATCATGGTGCGTTCTTCTTTGGCCAGCGCCGTGAGCAGGGTTTGTCTCCCTTTCTTCACCGGCAAAAAGCCTTCGAACACAAAGCGGTCGCAAGGCAAGCCCGACTTCACCAGCGCCGGCACAAACGCCGTGGGCCCCGGCAAGCATTCCACTTTCAAACCGGCTTGCAGACAGGCACGGATGATGAGAAAGCCCGGATCGGAGATGCCCGGCGTGCCCGCATCCGAAACCAGCGCCATCACCTCACCTTTTTCCATGCGCTGAATAAAGACATTCACCACTTTGTGTTCGTTGAAGTTGTGAAAGCTTTGCAGCGGTTTGCTGATGGCATAGTGTTTCAATAGAAAACCCGACGTGCGGGTGTCTTCTGCCAGGATCAGGTCTACCGACTTGAGAATATCGAGTGCGCGCAGCGTGATGTCGGCCAGGTTGCCGATGGGGGTGGGCACAATATAGAGTGATGTCTTTTGCTCCATGCCACGCGTTAGTTAAAGCGGGCGTTACGCCAGAGGTCGATCACGTCGTACCACGTCTCTTGAAATTTTTTGTCGCGGATCAGTACAAAATTATCGGGGTCAAAAAGTGTGCTCGATTTCACGAAGGTGAATTCTATCTTTTTGAACATCGCATCCTTGTAGTCCCACACTTCACGATCGTTGAAGCGGAAGATCTGGTTGGGCAACCCGAAAATAATGTAGATCATGCCGCGATCGGTTTTCCACCCTTCTTTATAGGAAGTGAAGTATTGATTGGCCAATTCCACGCGACGGAAGTAGGTGCGCATAAAATGTTTCGCACGCTCGGTGTCGCCGGTGATGCCCAGGATCACCCGGTCGAAAGCTTTCTTGTCGCCCTTGGCGGCTTTTACGCGATCAAATTCCTGACGCGTGCACACATAGATCAACGGATCGGCCAGGCTCTGAATTCTCGCCAGCCGCGGGTAATCGTCCTCGACGCGAAAGGCAACGCCCTCGGCACTCAGGGTATCTTTCTGCACGAGGTATAATCCCTTTCGGGGAAAAGATATTTCCTGTCCGTCGGTCATGGTCATCGTGGTGTCGACGTGCAGACCACGCGATACACGGGCCATCCCTTCGGAGAAGGCCGGCACAGCGGCGGGGAAATCGTCGCCGTAATAAGAAACGATGCGGGCCCCCTCGTCACCGCGGAGCGTTACGGGTGTGTTCACTTTCACATAAGGCGTGGTCACGGGCTTTGTGCCGGTGGTCAGGAATCCATTGGTGGGATAGTTGGGTTCCAGGATGCGCCAGAAAAGCCACGCGTGTTTCAGGTTGTTGTTGAGTACTTTGGTGGTTAGGATGAGGGGAGAGCTCGAGAGGGGCACCTTCAGTTCACCCTCCACCTTAAATTTGTCCAGCGTTTTAGCGACGCTTTCACTCGTGACGGGGGTACCCTCCTTGTCACCCAGCGAGCTGCGCGTGTCCCACTGCACGAGGAACTGGTCTGCGCGTTGGGTGGTGTCGCGTACGGTGAGGGAATAAAAGGCCGTCCAGCCGGTCGCGTTGCGGGTCACTTTCACATCGAATGTGAAGGGCTCTGCCGGATTGTAGAGGAAGGTATAATTAATGTCGCGGAGGGTCTGGGCTCCGGCGTTGAGGGTGAGCAATAAAAGGACGATGAATGGGTATCGCATAAGTCACTTGAAAATTAAGAAGCTTTTGTAAAAGTACGAGCGCGAAGGTGAATGAAGTACGGCTTTTTGAGGGTTAAACGATAAAATCTGTTGCATACGCGGGGTCATGCTTTAAAATTGTGCCAAACCGGCGATCCGGCAAGCTCAAATCCTTATTTTTGCCGCCAATATGGCCAAAGTATATACAACGGAAATCACCAGCGAAGAGATCGTCTCCGACAATCCCATCCATCAACGTCTTTTCAAGGCCTATGTTGTGGCGCAGGACTACGTTGAGGGCGATGTGCTGGAGGTAGGTTGCGGCGAAGGCCGTGGTGTAGGCACCTTGATCGAGAAGGCTAAGACCTTTACGGCCGTAGACAAGATCAAACCACTCATCGACCAACTGCAGCAGAAACATCCCTCCGGAAAATTCATCAGCATGAATATCCCGCCGCTGAACGGCTTGCTGGATAACGCATACGACCGCATCTTTAGTTTCCAGGTGATCGAGCATATTGAAGACGACTTTCTTTTCCTGAAAGAAATACACCGCGTGCTCAAACCCGGCGGCACGGCGCTGGTGACCACCCCAAACCGGAAGATGTCGCTGTCGCGGAATCCCTGGCACATCCGTGAGTATTTGCCGCAGGAGTTGAAAGCCTTGGCGGCAAAGATCTTTTCTTCGGTGGAGATGAAAGGCATCACGGGCAATGACAAGGTGATGACCTATTATGCCGAAAACAAAAAATCTGTGGAGCGCATCACCCGGTTCGATATTTTTAATTTGCAATACAAACTGCCGGCGTCGCTCTTGCGCATTCCTTATGAGATCCTCAACCGCTGGAACCGGAACAAGCTGCAGTCCACTGACAATACATTGGTGACAAACATTCATCATTCCGACTATGTTGTGGTGGATGATGCATCGGAGGCGTTGGATCTTCTGCTGATCGTTCGGAAATAGCTTAACCGCCCACACTTTCGCTAAAGCTCCCGCCTTCGCTAAAGCTACGACGGGCAAGCGAAGTTTTTCGGAGACGAAAACCGTCCATCCCAACCTTGCTTATTCCGTTCTATTTAATTTACTTTCACAAAATACCCTCTGAAGTACCATCAGTCCTGCGCGTCAACATATCGAGGAGTCAGAACTTGTCAGCCGGCTGCGGGGGAAGGACCGCCTGGCGCTGGAATATCTCTACGACCATTATTCCGGTGCGCTCTATGGTGCGATCCTCCGCATTGTCAGGAAAGAAGATATCGCCGATGAAGTGCTGCAAGACGTCTTTCTGAAGATCTGGGACAAATTCGATAGCTACGACAACACCAAGGGCAAGCTCTTCACCTGGATCTTGAATGTGGCCCGCAACCAGGCCATCGACAAAACACGGTCGCGCGAAATAAGTAAGGAAAAGAAAACCACCGGTATCGACAACGTCGTAAATAGGATCGATCGCTCGGACTACCTGGAGCAGGGCATCGACGACATTGGTGTAAAGGATATCCTGAAAGACCTTCCGGAGGAACAACGTTTCGTAGTGGAATACCTTTATTTTAAGGGCTATACGCAGTCAGAGCTGGCTGATGAACATAATATTCCCCTGGGAACGATAAAAACACGCCTGCGTTTGGCGATGAAACAACTGAGAACAACATTGGGAGTCACGTGAACATACACGACTACATAGCGACCGGTATCCTGGAGGCCTACGTGCTGGGAGAACTTTCTGAACGGGAACGCGCGGAGGTGGAGAAAAACCTTGCGCAATATCCTGAGCTCCGGGAAGAACTCGCCCGCGTGGAAGAAACCCAGGAAAAACTTTTGATGGATGCGGCCGTTGCGCCGAAAGCGTCTGTCAAAACAAACCTGTTTGCCCAGATCGATAAAGCAGCGTCCCCGAAAGCCAAAGTGGTGGCGATGCCATCGTCGTCCGCCAACCTCCGCATCTGGAAATATGCGGCGGCGGCTTCCGTCACGATTGCGTTGATCGCTTCCTTCCAGGCGTATTACTACTGGAACAAGTGGCGAGCATCCGAAACCAACCTTACCGAACTGACCGCCCAAAATCAGCGCATGGCGCAGGACTACAACCGGGTGAACCAGCACCTCGAAAAAATGGAGAACGACCTGAAGGTGGTAGATAACCCCGCTTTCAAGCGCGTGATGATGATGGGCACGCCCAACGCTCCGCAGTCGATGGCCTATGTATATTGGAACGAATCCTCCAAAGAAGTGTACCTCAGCATTCAAAGCCTGAAGCAATTGTCGAAAGACAATCAATATCAATTGTGGGCCATCATCGACGGCAAACCGGTGGATGCCGGGGTGTTTGACGGCGACGTGGCGGGGCTGCTCAAAATGAAGGACATCGCCTCCGGGGCGGCCGCTTTTGCCGTGACCATCGAGCCCCGCGGCGGAAAGACCACCCCAACCCTGGAAACCATGCAGGTGATGGGCAACGTGGTGAAGGTCTAGCTCAAAAAAAATTCCCAAAAAAGTTAAAATCCATAGATCCGGCGGGCCGGTCTGCTTCGTACGTAGGCGACAGGCCATCCTGATCTATGAAAACCTTACTACCCATCCATTCCTATTACGAACGGGCTCAGGACTTGCTTTTGATCCTTTTTTTGGATGCGGCCATCGCCTTTTTCATGCACTGATGTCTATGTTGGAAAGACCCTCTCAAATCCTTCCCCGCCACGGGAAGGATTTTTCTTTTTCAGGGGCGCACCTTACATGAAGGCGTTTTTTTCGGGCCTTGAATCATGACGAGATTTAATAACTTTGTTTCGCGTCATTTTTTCCAAAACAAACATGAGAGAAAAACTTTTAGCCGTAGGCCTGCTGTTCCTGGTTTCCACCGCATGGGCACAAAAGGCAGACTCCCTGATGCAGGTGCAATGGGAAGCCGGGCAGAAAAAATTAAAGGCCGGCAACTTCGACGATGCCGCGCTGCAATTTACCCAACTGATCAACTCCGGTTTTGGCGACAAGCAGGTCTATGTGAAACGCGGCGTGGCCTACTACAGTCTGAAACAATACGACAAAGCCAAAGCCGACCTGGATGAGGCATTGAAAGCGCGCATCAACACCGCTGAACTTTTTGAATACCGCGGCAATGCCAAGTATCAACTGGACGACTACCAGGGTGCTGCCACCGACCTGGACAAGGCCGTGACCATGGGCGCTACCGGCTATGAAACCTTTGCCAACCTCGGCAACGCCAAGTTTCGCATGGAAAACTATCGCGAAGCTGTGACCTATTACGACAAAGCCATCGCCTCCGGCAAGGCCGACGCCACGCTATATAACAACCGCGGCAAAGCAAAATTCAATCTCAGCGATTTCAAGGGCGCGCTTCCCGATTTTGACAAGGCGCTGGAATTGAAATCTGGCTACGACAAGGCGATTGAAAACCGCGCCGAGACCCGCTACAAACTTCAGGATTGGAAAGGCAGCGTCGCCGACTTCGAAAAACTGATGGCCAGTGGCCGGGCCGATGTGGAATTCTATCAAAAAGTAGGTACCGCCAAATTCATGTTGAAAGACGACAAAGGCGCGGCTGAGGCGCTGGACAAGGTTGCTCAAAAAGGCGTGAAGGATAAGGATGTGTTCCGAATGCTGGGGTTGAGCCATGCCACCCTGGGCAACTGCACCGAAGCGGCCAAAAGTTTGTCGGCCGCTGTCTCGATGGGGGTGAACGACAAGGATGTGTTTTATGCCTTGGGTTCGTGCCAATATAAAAACAAAGAATATGCTCCCGCCATAGAAAGCCTGAACAAGGCCATCACCGCGGGCGTTGCTTCGAAGGAGGCGTTCCTGTACAAAGGCAATGCGGAGTTCATCCAAAAAGACAATGAGAATGCTTTGAAGGATTTAGAGAAAGCCGTCACGCTTGGTGCCTCCGATGTGGAGGCCTTCAAGAACCTGGGCGATCTGAAATTTTTGAAGAGCGATTTCGCGAACGCCATCAAATACTACGACAACGCGGTGAAAGCAGGCGCTACCGACGCGGTGTTGTTCAATAACCGTGGCAAAGCGAAAATGAATATGAACGATCTGCCCGGTGCTGTGGCCGATTTCGATAAAGCCATCCAAGCTAATGCCAGCTACGGCAAGGCATTCCTCAACCGCGGCACGGCCAAATTTGCACTGAAAGATTATGCCGGGGCAGCGACCGACCTGGAAAAAGCAAAGACCACCGAAGGCGAATCGGCCGATGTGTTGAAGATGCTCGGCATCGCCAACTATTCCCTCGCCAAAAAAGACCTCGCCCAAACCTATCTCGACAAAGCCTTGGCTGCGGGCGTGAAAGACAGCAAAGTGTCGCTGTACGCCGGCTACTTGCGCTTTGATGCCGCAAACTACAAAGGTGCAACGGAAGCCCTGAATGCCGCCGAACTTGCCGGAGAAAAAGAAGATGACATTTATCTGAAACGGGGAAAGGCATTGTATCAACAAAAAGAATACACCACAGCCATCACCGATCTGGAAAAAGCGGCCCTGAAGAACAAAGCCGACCTGCCTGCCTACGAGGCGCTGGCCATTTCCTACATGGTCGTGCAAAAAGACAAGGAGGCGCTGCCCGTGATGGAAAAAGCGATGACGATGGGCAGCAAGAACAAGGAGCTGTATTATCAAATGGGCAATCTCCGCTTCAAACAAAATAACTTCAAAGGTGCTATCGAAGCCTACGACCAGGCCATCACGCTGGGCGCCAGCGATGAAGTGGTCTTTAACAACCGGGGCAAGGCCAAATTGAACGCTAACATGCCCAAGGAGTCCATCGCCGACTTTGATCGCGCGTTGGGCATCAAGAAAGATTATACGCAGGCATTGAAAAACCGTGCCGCGGCCCGCTATCAGCTGAAGGACTATGCCGGTGTCATCGGCGACCTGGCCATCCTGGCTTCGCGTGGAGAAGCGGGTGCGGAAGAGTTTGCCGTGCTGGGGATTTCGAAATATTACACAAAAGATTATCAGGGCGCTGTGCCCGATCTCACCAAGGCCATCGACGGCGCGAGCAAGGAGAATTTTGTTTTTGCAGCGCGCGCGTATTCCTTGTTCGAATTGAAAGAATATGAAAAATCCATTGCCGATTTCACCAAGGCGATCGAGAAGGGCATAACCGACAACGACCTGTATTTCAAGCGCGGCGCTGCACGCTATAACCTGAAAGATTACAAAAGCGCTTTCGCGGATCTGGACAAAGCGATCACCGGCGGAACCAAAGACGCCGCCGCCTATGACATGCGCGGCTATTGCCGCTACGACAGCAAGAATTTTGACGAAGCCATCAAAGATTATGATGAAGCCATCGTCAGGGACGCCACGCTTTCGTCGGCATTCTTTCATCGCGGCGATGCGAAATTTAGCGTGAACAATTTGCCGGGTGCCGTAGAAGACTATTCGAAAGCCATTTCGCTGGGGTTGAAAGACCCGGTGCTCTTCAACAACCGGGGCAAGGCCTATTTCAAACAAGAGAATTATCCGTCGGCCATTGCCGATTTCAGCGCAGCCATCGATAAGAAACCGGACTACGTGAAGGCCTTCGAAAACCGCGGGCTCGCCTACTACAACACAAAAAAATACGAGGAGGCGGTGAAGGATCTCCGCGAGGTTGAGAAACTCACCGAGAAGCCCGATCCTGAATTATACCGGCTGCTGGGAAATACCTATTACAATCTGCAGAAATTCCCTCCCGCGCGGGAGTACTATGACAAGCTGATCGCTGCCGGTGTGAAAGACAAGGAAGTGTTTTACAAACGCGGCCTCATGCAATTGGAAGAAGATGAGTTCCAAGCCGCCATAAGCGACTTTAACGATGCACAAAAGGCAGGCGAAAATACCGTGCAGCTCTACCTCAACAAAGGTCGCGCCTACATCGGGCTGGAAGACACCAAGTCGGCCGTGACCGAATTGAATAAGGCCATCGACCTGGATCCGAAGAATGCGGATGCGCACTTTAACCGGGGGTTGGTGAAAGAAGGGCTGGAAGATTATGAGGGCGCCATGCTGGACTACAACAAAGCGATCCAGTTCAACCCCAACGACGGCCTGGCCTATTACAACCGCGCCACCTGCAAGTCGCAACTGGACGACTATGGGGCGGGCATCTCCGACATGGATGAGGCCATCCGCATCGAGCCTAAAAACGCTACGTACTACAAACAGCGCGGCAATTTTTATTACCAGATGAAAGATAAAACCAAGGCCTGCTTCGACTGGCGCAAGGCGGTGGAATTTGGCGACGCAAAGTCGCGGTTCCAGATCGATCAGTATTGCAAGTGATCTCATTCTGATAGCGGACTTATCCCGTATTGAAACGAAGCAGCGCTGAAAACCGGCGCTGCTTTCGTTTTTAGGGCAAAAAACCACTCTTTCACTTTTGGTAAAGAATTTGCATTACCCCGCGTGCG
This sequence comes from Chryseolinea soli, assembly GCF_003589925.1. Lineage (NCBI taxonomy): Bacteria > Pseudomonadati > Bacteroidota > Cytophagia > Cytophagales > Fulvivirgaceae > Chryseolinea > Chryseolinea soli. The sequence continues at coordinate 2,693,689 of NZ_CP032382.1, forward strand.
CACGGCTTGGGAGTTGTAAGAAAATCTTACATGCGACAGACCCCTCCGCGAAGCGCGCGACACAACATGATTCTAAAGCACAATTTTGAACAACCAAAACGCAATAATGCCGCGTCGTATGTGATAAGGCTGGTGGTGGCCGCAATCTTGACGGTTATGTTCTGGGGAGTCGCCCTGGCCGAAGAGGAAGTGAAAGGAAAAGTGATCGAGGTGATCGACGGCAACACGCTGAGCGTTGTCGGCGAAGATAACCAAACGCACAAAGTGATGCTGGCCGGCATCGACAGCCCCGAACTGGAACAGGAATATGGCGACAAAGCCAAATCGGCCCTCGAGAAGATCGTATTGAAGAAAACGGTTGTCGTAAAGTTTACGGGCCGCGACCGTCTGGGCAACTACCTGGCGGAAGTGCTGGTGAATGGAAAAGAGGATCCCCGCGTGGAACTGCTCAAGCAAGGCTATGCATGGACCGCCGAAAAGAACCCGCTGCCCGACCTGGAGTCGTATCGCACGCTGGCGCAAGAAAAAGGCAAAGGACTCTGGAAACAGGAAAATCCCACGCCGCCGTGGACGTTCCGCCGGCAGCAGACCATGCTGGTGGCCAAAGGCAGTTAAAAGTTTAGAAAGTTAAAGTTTAGTTAAAGTTTGAAGTTAGGTTAGTTAGGTTTTTAGGGTTTAGAGAACTGCCCCTGAGCAATCGGGGGCAGTTTCATTTCGACAACGCCTGGCTTAGGTTGGGCGATAATTCCGGTCGATTGAACCCGGCGAAAACAATTTTAATAGCGCCGGATAGTTAATATATTTGACTAACGCTTATGCGAGCACTCCTTATTATATTGTTTTTACTGATCGGCTTTGGGGCCTTCGCCCAAAAGTCCAAAAAGAAAAAGCGCGATAAAGACGCGACCGAGCAATCGACGGTCGAGCCCAATTCGTTGAGTCCTTACCAGGGGGCCGAATCGATGCCCCGTGAGCCCAAGAAGAAAAAATCGAAATCCAAAGGGCCTACCTACGATAGTCAGCAAGACTACTACGACCGCATGATGGCGGTGGCCAAAGAACGCGATAAAGCGGAACGCGAAATGGCCAAGCCCCAATATTCCAACCCCATGTATTTCGGACATAAACGTCCGCCGAAGAAGCACAAGGCCGGCAAGCTGAAGTATTGCAAGGAGTGCGGCATCCGCCACTAGTCAACCCCAAATCCTTTTTTTGCATCGCGACGGATAACGGTGTGCGTGTGCACTTTTCTGTATCTTGTACCGATGAATCTCGCCGGCTACATCGAGCACACCAACCTCAGTCCCACGCTGACCATCCGCGACATCGACCAACTGGTGGACGATGCCAAGCAGTTTGGCTTTCTGGGCATCTGCGTGCCGCCGTTTTGGGTGAAGCGCGCCAGTCGTGAGATCGGCACAGCCAAGATCACCCTGGTCACCGTTGCGGGATTTCCCTTTGGCTACACCATGACGGAGACCAAGGTCGACGATGTGCGTCGCGCAATCGATAACGGAGCTAATGAGATCGATGTCGTGTGGAACATCAGCGCCTTCAAGACCGGACTTCCCTGGACAAAGATCGAGATCGCCAAGTGCAGCCACCTGGTGCATGCCAGCGAGCGGCTGTTGAAAGTAATTGTAGAGACGGCGTATCTTTCTGATAAAGAACTGGAGCAAGCCTGCAAACTCTGCGCCGACGCCGGTGCCGACTACGTTAAAACGTCGACAGGATTTGCGCCGCGTGGAGCAACCGCCGAGCAGATCGCGATCATGAAAAAAAGTTTGCCAGCACACGTTGGCATAAAAGCGTCGGGTGGAATTAAAACACGCGAGCAGGCGTTGGCTATGATAGATGCCGGCGCCACCCGCCTCGGTACATCCTCCGGCATCTCTATGTTGCAAACAACCAACCCCAATCCAATACAATGAGCGAACGCTTAACAAATGTTTTCCCTGCGGAGGCTGACATCCCCGAAGCCTACCGGATCTCGGAACCCATCGATCAACGGGAGTATCTCATCAACGGCGAATTGAAAACGTGGCCCGGAAGCCTCAACCCCATCCTGAGCCCCGTGTATGTGAAACAAGGAAATGAAATTGTTCCCAAGAACATCGGCAGCACCCCGTTGCTCACTTCGAAAGAAGCCCTCGAAGCATTAGACGGTGCCGTGAAAGCTTATGACCTCGGTCACGGGGTGTGGCCTACCCTGAGCGTTACCGCCCGCATCGAACACGTGGAGAAATTTCTCGCCGCCATGCGCCTGAAACGCGCCGAGGTGGTGAAGCTGCTCATGTGGGAGATCGGCAAGACCTTGAAAGATTCTGAAAAAGAATTTGATCGCACGTGCGACTACATCGTCGACACCATCAAGGTATACAAAGAGATCGATCGCAATTCTGCAAAGCTGGTGGAAGATCAAGGCTTCATGGCGCAGATCCGCCGCGTGCCTTACGGCGTGGCGTTGTGCATGGGTCCTTATAATTATCCCTTGAACGAAACGTTCTCCACGCTCATCCCGGCGCTCATCATGGGCAACACCGTGGTGTTTAAACCCGCGAAGTTTGGTGTGCTGCTGATCCGCCCGCTGTTGGAAGCTTTCCGCACAAGTTTTCCTCCCGGTGTGATCAATATCATTTACGGAAGAGGTCGCGAAACCGTGGGTGCCCTCATGGAGACCGGCCTCATCGATGTGTTCGCCTTCATCGGAACGAACAAAGGTGCCAACGAGTTGAAAAAGCTTCACCCGAAATCACATCGTCTCAAAGCAGTGTTGGGGTTGGATGCCAAGAATCCTGCCGTCGTGCTTCCGGATGCTGACATCGATAATGCCGTGAGTGAATGTATCACAGGTTCGTTGTCGTTCAACGGTCAGCGCTGTACGGCACTGAAAGTATTGTTTGTGCACAAGAGCATTGCCGATACGTTCATCACAAAATTCAACAAAGCTGTTGCTACGCTCAAACCGGGCATGCCTTGGGATCCCGGCGTTTCGCTTACACCGCTTCCGGAACCTGGCAAAGTGGACTATCTGCGCAACCTGGTAGAGGACGCAAAACAGCATGGCGCCAAGATCGTGAACGAAGGCGGCGGAGAATACTCGCATTCCTTCTATTACCCGGCGGTTGTCTATCCCGTCAACGACAAAATGAAATTGTATACCGAAGAACAATTCGGCCCCGTCATTCCCATCGTTCCGTTTGAGAACGACAGCGAAGTGATCGACTACGTGGTGAACTCCAACTTCGGACAACAGATCAGCATTTTTGGCAAAGACTCAAAACGCGTAGCGCACCTGATGGATGCTTTTGTCAATCAGGTAGGCCGCATCAACCTCAACACACAAAGTCAACGCGGACCCGATACGTTCCCTTTCAATGGAAGAAAGGATTCGGCCGAAGGAACGCTTTCCGTTTCAGATGCACTGAGAGTATTTTCCATCCGCACGATCGTGGCCACGAAGACGACCGATGACAATAAGCAGATGATCAGCAACATCATCCGTAATCATGAGTCGGCGTTTTTGAGTACGGATTATATTTTCTGATCGCAGATTCTTTCGAGTAATAAAAAAGAGAACCTGGGTGCTGAGAGAAGCAACCAGGTTCTTTGTATTTTAGAGATAGGTTATCGCAAAACAGGAAAGAAAATGAAACACCTCGCCATCCATGTCACCGGCAAAGTGCAGGGCGTTTTCTATCGCGCTTCCACGGTCGAAAAAGCCAGGGCGCTGGGGCTGAAGGGATTTGTTCAAAATGAGCGCGATGGGAGTGTGTACATCGAAGCCGAAGGTGACGAGGGGGCGCTTCAATCATTGGTGGAATGGTGCCGCCAGGGACCACCCCACGCCCGCGTTTCCGGTGTAACGGCTACCGAAGGGCCGCTCCAGAACTTTGCGGATTTCAGACAGTATCGGTGACCGTAAATTATTAACATTCCTCTATCTTTCGTGCATGGACGTAAAGGCACAATTCTTAGGCGCGGCCAAAAGCGTTACCGGCTCGCGCCACCTCATCGACATTGGAGGAACCTACATTTTGTTGGACTGCGGATTGTTTCAAGGCTTGAAAGAATTGCGCCTGCGCAACTGGGATAAATTTCCCGTGGATCCGAAAAAGATCCACGCCGTGGTGATCAGTCATGCCCACATCGATCACACAGGCTACCTTCCAAAACTGGTGAAGGACGGCTACAGCGGCCCCATCTATTGCACGCCCCCTACCGCCGACCTCATGCAAATCATGTTACTGGATTCTGCCAAGCTGCAACATGAAGAAGCGCAGTACGCCCGGAAGAAAGGCTACTCCAAGCACGCGGAACCCAGTGGCCTCTATGACGAACACGATGCGCGAAAGGTGTTTTCACTTTTCAAAACGTTCGACTACAAAACAAAATTCAGAATACACGATCGTGTTGAGATCGTCTATCACGACGCCGGCCATTTGTTGGGATCGGCCATTACCGAAGTTTTCATCCAGGGTGACACGCAAGCCAAAAAGATTGTTTTTTCCGGCGACCTCGGCCGCTACCAGCAGGCCATGCTTCGTCCACCCGAAACCATAGCCCAAGCCGATGTGCTTTTCATCGAGTCCACCTATGGCACCAAAGACAATCCCTACAACGATCCGGAAGCGGAGTTGGCGCGCGTGGTGAACGACGCTTTTCGTCGCGGCGGTGTGCTGGTGATCCCGGCGTTTGCCGTAGGCCGCACCCAAAGCCTGGTCTACTATTTCAGGAAACTGATGAAGGAAGATAAAATTCCCGACGTGCCGGTCTACATCGATAGTCCCATGGCGATCTCTACCACCTACCTGTTTTATAAGTATCCAAAATACCACGTCCTCGAGTCTTCGCGTGATGAATTGGCGCATGAAATGGAAACCAACATGCTGGTGTTTGTGAAAACCGGCGAACATTCCAAGTCTTTAAATCAATTGAAAACCAATGCCATCATCATTGCCTCCAGCGGCATGATGACCGGCGGTCGAATCTTGCACCACATGTTCAACCGGTTAAGAAATCCTCAGGACACTTTTCTCATTGCCGGATATCAAGCCGAGGGAACGCGGGGCCGAAACCTGCAGGATCACGCGCCGTCTATACGCATCTTTGGCGAAGATGTGCCGGTCAACTGCAAGGTCGAGCAGATCGCGTCGATGTCAGGCCATGCTGATCGCCGCGAGTTGTTCCAATGGATGGGGGGCTTCAAGGAAAAACCCAAGCTCACCTTTTGTGTACACGGTGAAGGAGAGGCCCAGGAAAAATATGCTCAGGCCATTCGCGACACGCTTCAATGGAATGTGATGGTGCCCAAACCGTTGGACCAGGTGACGCTGTTTACCGGAATTTAAGCGACGCTTTTTTTGATGATCCCTTTCTGAGGGTCGATCTTCACTTCGAAGAATTTGGTGATGAAGGCGCTGAGGCGCATGCCGGCCATTTGCGGCGTGTAATCATCGGGATAGAACACCGTGAGCTCCAGCACGGCGCGGGTAAAATTTTCGTGCTTGCAAAACTCTTTGATCCAGCGCTTGAACATGAGGCTCCACTCTTCCTGGTATTTCCGCGAATCGTCGCGGCCATCGAAGAGGAACTCCAATTGGTTGTCGCTATAATATTTGAACCGGAACAGGCCCGCGAGGCTCAGGTAAAATTCGTGGAGGTGTTCGAATTGGGTGGCCTGGTGTGACTGGATTTTTTTGGACGTGTCGTCGGCCAGGCCCAATGGGTTGCAACGCATCAGGTATTCCACCTTCACAAAGTCAACCAGATAGTGCAGTAAACTGGTTTCCAGGGAAAGTTGTGCCTCTTCCAGGATGTAATTCTTGTCGCGTGGGAAGAATTTTCGAAGCACAGGGTTACGATGGGGTTTCGCAAAAGTAAAAAGAAAAAGTGAAAACCGGGAGAGGCTTTCACAACGGAGTATTCAAAAACACAAAGAAAAATCGTTAACGGGAAGATCCTGCCTTATGAAAGGGGCACATTCACGTGACGCTCGGCGTGATAAGAAGATCTCACCAGCGGACCGGATTCCACATAGCGGAGGCCGCGCTTCAGTCCCTCTTCCTTATACATGTCGAACGTTTCAGGGTGAATGAATTCGGCCACTTCCAGGTGCATCTTGGTGGGCTGCAGGTATTGGCCCAGGGTTAGGATGAGCAAGCCGTTTTCCACCAGGTCGTCCATGGCTTTGAACACTTCCTCTTTTGTTTCGCCAACACCCAGCATGATGCCCGACTTGGTGCGCATGCCGGCTTCGCGGATGCGTTTGATCTGCTCCAGGCTGCGTTCGTATTTGGCTTGGGGACGCACCATGCGATAGAGGCGCCCAACGGTTTCCATATTGTGCGACACCACTTCCTGGCCGCCCTCGATCATGCGGTACAGCGCATCCCAATTTCCTTTCGTGTCGGGGATGAGCGTTTCAATGGTGGTTTCGGGGCTTATTTTCTTGGTCTCCACAACGGTTTGGTACCAAATCTCGGCGCCACGGTCTTTCAACTCGTCGCGGTTCACCGATGTGATCACGGCGTGTTTCACCTGCATCAGCTTGATGGCCTCGGCCACGCGCTTGGGTTCGTCGGCGTCGTATTCGGTGGGCCTTCCCGTTGCCACGGCGCAAAAGGTGCAGCTGCGGGTGCACACATTGCCCAGGATCATAAAGGTAGCCGTGCCCGCTCCCCAGCATTCGCCCATGTTGGGGCAATTGCCGCTCTCGCAAATGGTGTGCAATTTATAGTTGTCCACCAGCTTGCGCACCCGGGCATAGTCCGGGCCTACCGGCAGCTTCACGCGCAGCCAATCCGGCTTGCGTTTGCGGGTTTGTTCTGAGGATATAACAGGCAGCTCGATCATGACAGAATGTTCACGTTTGAAGAAAGGACCGGTGAATACAGCGGTTTCACTGTATCCAAACGTGCCCTACTTACCGATAAGTTCCTTGTATTGAGCAGCCGAAAGCAGATCGTTCGTGCTGCCGCTGATCTGGATTTTGATCATCCAGCCGTCGCCATAGGGGTCTTCGTTCACTTTTTCAGGGCTGCCGTCCAAAATGGGATTCAGTTCCAGCACTTTGCCGCCAACGGGCATATACAGGTCGGAAACCGTTTTCACGGCCTCTACGGTCCCAAAAATTTCATGTGCAGCGATTTCCTGGCCCACGGAAGTAATGTCGACATACACAATGTCACCCAGTTCGCCTTGTGCGAAATCGGTGATGCCTACCGTGGCTGTGTTGCCTTCGATCTTAACCCATTCGTGGTCTTTGGTGTACTTCAGTGAATCGGGGATATTCATGTTAAAAGGAGATTTTTAGTGGTTAAGGAGATTTTTCAGTGGGCCAAAAATAGGTGAAAATCGGAAGATTGGGAAATGGATAAACCAGGGAAAACCGGGCTGGGATGGACAATTAAAGCAGGAAAACGGCCGGGAACGGCCGGAATCTATTGCGCCAGGCTGAACCGTACCTGCACCCCGAATCGCGTGGTGGCCCGCCGGTAGGAATTCGAAACCTTCGGGTCGTTGATGGTCCGTTCGAAGTAGGCCTGGATATTCAGCTTCTGGTTCACCACATAGCTGATGTTGGGCCGCAACTGGATGTTGACGCTGCCGTTGGTGATCATATTCAACTCGTTCACCTTCCGTTGAATGGTCCGTTGATCCGACACCGTGGTGTTCAGGCGGAAGGTCACGTCGTTCTTCAACACGATGAGCCTGCCCTCGGATTTGAATGGCAGCTTCAGGTTGTTTTTGGTGAAGCCGATTTCGAGCGAAACGTCTTTGCTCAGCATCTCGGTGATCTGCGCGTTGGAGATGGTCAGCGAGACGTCGCGTTTGGTTTTGTATTGGAAGTTAGCCGTCACCCGGCTTTTTGTCCGCACGTTGATACCGATGAGCGGCGCAAATTGTTCGGAGAGCATGACCTGGCTGATCACATACAACGGAACATATTTGCCGTCGGCATTGGTCTCCCCAAAATAACTCCGGTTATAGTCTTCTATCGGCCGGTTGATGGTCAGGTTCGCCAGGTTATCGCCCGTGTTCGCCAACGAGTCCAGCGAGTTGGAATAATTCAGAACCGAATACGTCGATTGATAAGCATGCGAAATGGTGATGGACTGGAACGCGTTCTTAAAGATTCCTAATTTATTAAGTCCTGTATAGTCGATGCGCCAGTTTGGCATCGGGATCTTGGGGAAGGGCGACAGGCTCTGGGCCTTGGCATCTTTTCCGGAATAGGCCGCCAGGAATGCCGGGATCACCACATCCTGCATGGTGGTGTCATACTCACCCTTGGAGTGGCCGGGCAGCGAGCTGAACCGTTCGCGAATGGTCAACAGGTTCTCCTCAAATTTTTGGAACACCGCCGATGTGACTTCACCATTGCTGCTGTTGAACGCTGTGCGAATGGTGTTGAACGAAATGCGATACGAACCGCTGCGACTGGGACTGAGATCGGAAAAGCTGTTGATGTTTCCCTCTTCGCTGGCGCGGAAAATGGATTGATACGAATTGGTAGTCTCTTTCCTAAAATCGACCTGCACCTTCAGGTCGGGCGACGGCTCTATGTTTGCCCGGAGGTTGATGGTCTGATTTCGCTGTTGCGTGAAGGGCATGGTGAGGCTCGTGTTGGTGGTGAGCCAACCCTTGGACGCAGCTTTATAGCGGATGTTGGGATCCTGGCTTCCGAAAATAAAACCCCATCCCGGCGAATCCCAGGCATCGTCCATCCCGAATAATTTGGGATCGGGGACGAACCCGGGCAAGATCGTTCCCTCCGATAGGGTATACGTACCGTTGATAGAACGAAGCGACATAAGCAGGCGCAATATTCCTTTAGCCAAACCAGGCATGGATTTTTCTTTAACGCTGTCGGCCTTTGTAGGCTTTGGTGGGAGTTTTGGGTTGGTGGGCCGGGTGCTCACCTTGGGTGCTGCATTGAGTTCCTTGAGGAACTTCACTTTGTTATACAGCTTGATCATGTCTATTCGACCAGTATAGTTCTGTTCACGCAAATTCTGGATAGTGTTTTTAAAATTCAAGTCGTCGGGCAGTCCATTCACAATGGGTGGATTGCCCGGGGTGTCGGGCGTGTCGCGTGGCCCGGCGCGCCAGTTGTAGTTCACCTGATAGCGATAGTCGGCCCCCAGCCAGTCCGTGGCGGGAATTTTGTCGAGGGGTACCGTATAGTTCAGGGTCATGCTCTGATCGAAAAGCTTGGCACGACCAAATTTTTTCAAATTCTTTTTGATCTCGGTCGACACCGAATCGCCTTCACCGTCGGGCTCATCGATGATCGCATTCATCCGCGCGTTATAATCGAACGACAGGTTCTTGGAGAGATTCCAATGCACGGCATACGTTCGGTTAAAGGTGAAGAACTTCACATAATTCGGATCGGAGATGAAACCGGAGTTGCGATACACGTTCTTCTGGAACGACCGGTCAAGGTCCATCCGCACGCTGATGTTAGAGGGCATCAGGCTGAAGTTGAAATCTTTGATCACCTTCAACCAGGGCGAATTCAACCCCTTCGAATCTTTGAAGGGTTCGATGCCGGTAGCTTTTGGTGAAAACGTGTAGGCAATGGAACCCTTATATTCTTTTTGCAAAGCTTGTTTGGTCGTGAAGTTCGACCGGTTGGCTTCGCTATAGGCGTAACTGAAGGCAAAGTTCTCGATGTCCCATAGCCGTACCGGTGCATCCGCTCGGGTCTTCACCTTTCGCACGTTGATGAAGTTCAAACTTCGTCGCGTTTCCTGGTCTCGAATGAGCTTGATGTAGTCGCTCCTCTCCTGGTCGGTGTTGAACGACTGCAACGCGGCACTCAGCTTCATGTCCGGGTTGGCGGGGTCGTATTGTGGATTGATCGTCGTGTTCTGATAACTCATGAACATGGGGATCTTGATGCCGGTGTTGCCGGGCAAAAGTTTATCCACATTCACGTTGGCCGAAATGTCGTAGGCCGTGGTTTCATCGCGTGTTCGTTCAAAGATCTTGGAACTCACAGGACCAAAACCAAAGGTTGTGTGACGGAACGCGCCCGTCACCGTAGCAAAGTCAGCAAGCTTTGCGCTGACGGTGGAGTTTACCGCCCAGCCCGGCGTTCGATTGAAATCCGTGACACGAAGTTCGTTGGCCCAGATACAGGCCGAGATCGTTCGCTTGTCGGCTGTTTTTGGATTGCGTATCCCGATCATCATCACCTGCACGCTGCTCAGGTCGGGGCGTCCGAAGATCCGGATCAAGTGGCGGTCCTCCACCAGCTTGGGGCCCTCGCGCGGATACAACTCCGTTAACGGAAAACCTTCGCGATCGCGGGCGGCTTTCAGCGCATAAAGATCATCCAAGGCCAGGTCGATATCGTTTTCCGCGGGCCAGATCACATCGGGATCGTTGGAGTTGGTGGGCCGCGTGATCTTCAACGGGAGCGCTATCTCATAATAGTTTTGATCGAAGTCCGTACCCAACCGCAGGAAGCCTTGCAGCTCACCGTCGTTGGCCTCGCTGTTGGCGTGGAAATACATTTTGATGCGGCCATAGTTGAACAAATCCACCGCACCGGTCTTATAGATCGCCCGCGAGTCGCCGTCATTGAGATTGTCGACGCACACCTGCACCGATTGCTCGTTCAATTGGCGAGGCACCGCCGATGTATTGTCGCGGTCGCGGACCACGCCGGGAGGGATCACATAGCCCGATTTGTTTTCAGAGGCCGCGGCGTTTTCTTCCAGGTTCACCACGTTCACTGTAAAGTTGTTGGGATCGAGTTCGGGATCTTTCACCAGATCGCTTTCCAGCAAATTGTCGGTGTATCTTCTCCAGCGGCTACCCACCATGCGGAAGTTCGCAAAACGCAACACCACCGGATCCTTGAACCCCGTGAGCAACATCCGCGCATACTTGATGGACTTGAAACCATCGATGGCGCCGACCTTGTTCTCGAATTGCCGCACGGGAATACGGAACAAATACCAGGTCACCTGCTCCGGCGAGTTGGTGCCTTTGGTCAGGATCTTGTCCACGATATAACCTTTGTTGATGTCGAGCTGGCCAGGTCGCAGGTCGAGGTTGTATTCGTAATATTCTTCCAGTTCGCTCAGCGTGTTGTCGGCATTGATATCTTCGTTGTCGGGGATCGTGCTGCCCGATGGCGTAACGGCGTCGCTACCCGTGATCACCGGAGAGTTTCCATCCTGCCCGTTGATCTGTTTGTAGCGTTCCAGGATCTGCGCGTTGTTGGCATCCAGATCCGAACCTAAGAAATAATGGAAGTTATCCGCAGACGGATCCTGGATGGATTTATCCCGTGCTGCACCGCCCAGTTGGTTGATGTAATTTTGGAAGAAGGACACTTCCTTGTCGGTTGGCAAACCATCCAACCCCACATCCTGGTTGACCCGCGTGCTGGGATCGTTGTTGAAGGCATTGGTGAGGTATTGTTGGGAAGTAACATAACCCCAATTGTTTTTTGTGGCCTCCCCGTCGAGATTTCCGGTTGGGGGAAGTCCGTTCTCAAACGCGTGCTTGGAATCGCGGATCACATCTTCGGAAATACTGCCGAGTTGAAAGGTCACCTTACCACCCGTCCGGTTCGGTTGTGGTGTGTCGGTGATCCCATCGTCGACGTAGCCGTATTGGCTGTTGATGAAGGGATCGAGCAACCAGAATTCAACGTACTCGATATTGGCTTTGTCGAAATCCACTTCGGTCCGGATGGCGTTGGTAATGGCACCCCAGTTCTTTTCCGGGCTGTTCAGAAAACCGTCGGACGTTTGCAGCGGGTTGTAGTTGTAAGGTCCCCGTTCTTTTGGATAGTAAGCCACGTCGAAGATCTGTTCATAAAAAATACCTTGTGTGAGCTGGCGCAGCGGGAAGATTTCTTTCGGGTCCACGGGCCGCACATAGTGGTTCTTCAGATCGTTGTCCGTGATGTTGTCCGGCTTGAAGCGGCCCACGTTGCGATAGAGTTGATTATCGACCGTATACCAGGCAATTTTTGCGCGCAGGTACCCCGCAGAGAGGTCGTTGCCCAGGCCGTTGCTGGGGTCGAACCGGTAGTCGTCCGTTTTGGGGACGGAAGAGAGTTTCCAGCCCGCCGGGCTCATGAGCGAATAGGGCGTGGCCGTGTTCTCGAAGTCGTCGATATAGGCCGTTCCCTCGCCGTTGATCTTGTTGGAGGTGCCGGGAAGCAACTGTGCAAATTCACCCGTCACAGCCACCGACGATTGTTCCTTCGTTTCCAGGAAGGGCAATGCGTCCACCAACTTGGTGAGCATGCGGCTCTTTTTGTTGACGTTGAAATCAAGACCGTACTGCAAGTTGCGCGCCGGCTCGGTGCCGATCTGGTTGCGGCTGATGAGCGGCCGCTCGTTGTAATACAGCGCCGTACCACCCAGGTTCACATCTTCGCTGAGGTGATAGTCAAACCGTGTGCCCAACAAGCTTCGCGTCTGAAAAGCAAACGGGTCCGACTGTTCATACTTCACTTCAATATTTTTACCCGAGTTTAAAACCGATTCGTTCAAGATGGTCACCTTCCCGAACGTGTAGTCCACGACGAAGTCCGTTCCTTCGTTCAAGGGGATGCCGCCGGCATACAACTTCACCGAACCTTGCGACACGCCGAAGCCCGGTATCAATATTTCCTTCGATGACCCTGCACTGTACAAACCCTTCATGTAGAATTTGTTCTTCGTGGCAAACAATTCGGCATCGGCCTTCGTGGTGTGATAGAGCGTATCGTAAGCGTATTTCTGAATAAGGTAGGCCTGCTGCGGATCCCCGGCGAATGCCTGTCGCAAGGCGTCGCTAAAGGGATGGAGGTAGGGATAGATGATAAGCCCCGTGGTGGAGTTTACGGTGATGCCTTCGATGTAGTCGAAGTTTCCGTCCTTTTGGGGGTCGTTCACGGGGTTGAGTTTATCCAACCCCATCACTTCTACCAACTGCCGCGTCCGCACTTTTGTGCCTTCCTGCAATTGCGGGTTGTCGATACCGGATTTGTCATCGCGGTAGATCACCCGAAGCTGAAAACCATCGCGCGTGAGTTGCGTCACGTTCAGGTTATAGATGTTCTTCATCATCAGGTCCCAAGTGGGGATGATCACTTTGTTTGCATCGCGGATGGCGATCTTGCGGGGGCGCAGCAGCTTCAGGAAGATCACTTCGTTGTCTTTCAGGCTCGCATAGTCGTCGGAAAGTTCACCCACGCGGTAGGCGCGGCCGTTATACGTGTATTCGTAGGCTACGGCGAGGGCTTCGTCGTTTTGAAGCTTGCGCGTCAGCGTTACATAGCCCAACTGTTGGTGGAAGGTATATTCGGTGGTAGCGAGTTTGCGGGCACCGGTGATTTTTTCGTAGTCAGTTCCGTTTATCAGGGCCTTGTTGAATTGAGCGTCGAGGACGCCGGTGATTCCATCGGCATCACGGGGAAATGTTTTAAGCTTGTCGAAAAGATCATTTGACGCGTTGCCGTTTGGTGCATTGGGATTGTTGCTATGCACGGCTGAATTGTAGATGCGCCGGGGTTCCGCGAGATCCATAAATCCCATCACGTTGCGCAGTGTTTGCGTGTCGTTGTTCCGGTTCAAAATGTACACCTCCACACGGGTGATGTTTACCCCGGAAATGATCTGAGGTGGGTTGCCGATCCACTTTTGGTAGTTATCACGGAAAAACTGGCCGAGGAAAAAGTGACGGTTCTCGTCGTAGTTGGAGGCAATGATCTCGAACGGCCGCCCCTGCCCGGCATTGTTGCCGCCCCCCAGGTTAATGGACGCCGTCTTTCCCCGTTGCGTGGTGGCAATGGAGGTGACGTCCAGTTTGCCGAACTGCATTTTGGCTTTGATACCAAAAAGGTTTTGCGCACCCTGGATCAGGGTGTTGTTCAGGGGCAAGCTCACGTTACCGATCTCCAGCTTTTGCAAAATGTCTTCCTTGAAACCGGTGTATTCCACCTTCATGTTGTTCTGGAAGTCGAAGGAGTTGTTGTTGTCGAAGTTGGCGGTGACCTGCAGCTTTTCGCCCACTTTGCCCACCACGCTCATGTTGATCTGCTGGTCGAACTCAAAGCCGCCGTTGCGTTGCTGGCGGATGGGGATGTTGGGGTTGTTGAGGCGCTGGAAGGCGGCCCCGAAGTCCAGTGTCACAAATCCGCGGGGTACGAGCTCCACGTAGCTGCCCCCAAAGATGCGGTCCAGCACGGGACTGATAAAGATCTTGGGGATGAGGCTTCGGCCGGTCACGGCGCTCTCGCCGTCCTGGGCGCGGGCGCGTCCCTTCCAATAGCTTTTCAGGATCTGGCGGTCCTGGTATTGCTTGAACTCCTCGAAGCTCATGCTCGAGGTGGGGCGGTAGTTCAGGTCGCCGATCTTTTCATAGATGGTATAGTTCAGGGCCGTGTCGATGTCCACGTCCAGCTTCATCTGGTTGGGGTCTTTCAGGTAGAGGGGCGAGGCCGTGGTGGTGTTGGAGAACGGATCGCCATAACGGTCGGTGGCCCGGTATGTGGGTCGGCGAGTGGGTTTGTAACTGTCACTCTGGGTCGTGTCGGAAGGGTTTTGGCGCGTAGGTCGGACTTGCCCCGATACCGTCTGGGGTACGAGCAAAATACTCAGCCATGCTACAAACAACTGGCCAAGCGTTAGAGCAACCTGATTCTTCCGTGTAGAGACAGTCAAACGTACTATGCGTTTTTTAGGGCCTGCTTAACTAAATCTTCTAAGGTAATGGTATTTCCCGATTTTTTCAGGACGGTATCAACACTTTTCTCAGCGGCTGCTTTGGGCAGGCCGAGCGTAAGCAAAGCAGATAACGCTTCCTTGCGCAGGGTATTGTGAGGACCCACTGAAATAGACGGCTGAGTTTCGTCCCAGCTTTCCTTCTTCAGCTTGTCCTTCAATTCGATGATGACCCGTTGTGCGGTCTTGCCCCCGATGCCCTTGATGGATTGCAAAGCGGCGGCATCCTCGCGCACAATGGCACTCTTCAACTCCTGGCTGTTCATATACGACAACATCACAATGGCCGTGCTGGGCCCCACCCCGTTCACCGACACCAGTTGTTGAAAGAGCTTCTTTTCCGTCTCGTTACTAAACCCGAACAATACATGCGCGTCCTCGCGAATGCTGAGGTGTGTGTGCAGCATGATGTGCTCTTGTTCTTTGATCTCGGAAAACGTCTGCAGCGAAATATGCAGGAGATATCCCACGCCGTTAACGTCCACGATCACGTGGGTAGGGTCTCGCTGCACCAGCCTGCCTTTGAGAAAAGCGATCATTTTTTTGTACGCTAATTTAGGATGAAAGAACGGTAGGATAAAACGAAAAAGTACAACGCCACAAAGAACCCACCGTGATCTTTGCGTTAAACTTTCGTGCCTGCCCGCCGAAGCTTTAGCGAAGGCGGGCTTGCTCGCCGAAACTTCAGCGAAGACGGGCTTGCTCGCCGAAACTTCAGCGAAGGCGGCTTGCTCGCCGAAACTTCAGCGAAGACTGGGCTCGCCCGCCGAAGCTTTAGCGAAGGCGGGCTAAAAATTACAAGTGCCCGTTCTGCTCGTGTAACTGCGCATCCACCACGGCAATCGCCGCCATGTTCACGATCTCGCGGATGGAGCTACCCAACTGCAGCACATGCACCGGCTTTTTCATCCCCAACAGAATGGGTCCGATGGTTTCCGCTCCTCCAATTTCCATCAGCAGCTTGTAGGCGATGTTGCCCGACGCCAGGTTGGGGAAGATGAGCGTGTTGGCTCCCTCTTTCGCCAGCGCGCTGAACGGGAAGGTCTCCTGTTGCAACGTGGTGTTCAACGCCACGTTCGCCTGGATATCGCCCTCCACCACCAGGTCGGGATTCTTCAGCTTCGCCAGGCGCACAGCTTCTTTCGTTTTCTCCGGCACCTCGCCCTTGGAAGATCCGAAGTTGGAATACGACAGCATGGCCACGCGGGGTTCTATGTCGAAAAATTTCACACCGTGAGCGGTTAGCTCAATGATCTCGGCCAGTTCTTGGGCGTTGGGTTCTACGTTCACCGTGGTGTCGGCGAAAAAGAATGTGCCGCGTTTGGCCAGGACGATATACATGCCCGCCACGCGGTTCACACCGTCGGCCGTGCCGATGATCTGCAGGGAGGGGAGGATGGTTTTGGGATAATCTTTCGTGAGACCGCTCACCAGGGCATCCGCATCGCCGTGCTCCACCATCATGGCGGCAAAATAATTGCGCTCGCGCATCAGGCGCTCACAATCCTGGTAGTTCATGCCCTTGCGTTGGCGTTTCTTGTAGAACTCCTGCGCATAGCGCTTTACGGTTTCTTCTTCCTGGCGCGGATAGAGGATGGGACAATCGTGCAGGTCGAGTTTGTACTCTTCCATCAGTTGCATGATCCGCTCTTTATTCCCCAGCAAGATCGGGAAGGCAATGCCTTCGTCTTTCAGGATTTGTGCCGCCTTCAGCACCTTATGATGATCGGCTTCCGTGAACACTACGCGTTTGGGCTGCTTCTTGGCGCGGTCGATCACGCGCGACATTAATTTTTGATCGATACCAATGCGTTTTTGCAAGATCTCGTGATAGGCGCCCCAGTCCGTGATGGGATTTTTTGCAACGCCCGAATCCATCGCTGCCTTGGCGACCGCCGGCGATACCGTTGTGATGAGGCGTGTGTCAAGGGGTTTGGGAATGAGGTAGTCGCGACCGAACCGGATCTTGTCGGCACCGTAGGCTTTTACCACGATGTCGGGCACGGGCTCTTTGGCCAGCTCGGCCAGCGCTTTGACGGCGGCCAACTTCATGGCTTCGTTGATTTCGGTTGCCCGCACATCGAGGGCGCCTCGAAAAATGTAGGGGAAGCCCAGCACGTTATTCACCTGGTTAGGGTGATCGGAACGGCCCGTGGCCATAATGATGTCGTGGCGCGTTTTCATGGCCAGGTCATAGGCAATCTCAGGGTCGGGATTTGACAGGGCAAACACGATGGGATCTTTTGCCATGGCATTCAGATCGGCAGGCGTGATGGCGTCGGCCACCGAGAGCCCCACGAATACATCGGCGCCCTGCATGGCCTCTTGCAGGCTGTTGATATTTTTTTTGGTGACGAACTGTTGTTTGACCTCGTCCAGACCGGTGCGCTGGGTATTGAGCACACCCTTACTGTCACACATGATGATGTTCTCCGGGCGCGCGCCCAGGGCGATGTATAATTTGGTGCAGCTCACGGCTGCGGCACCCGCGCCGTTCACGACGATGGAAATATCTTCTATTTTTTTACCGACGATCTCCAGGGCATTCAACAAGGCCGAGCACGAGATAATGGCCGTGCCGTGTTGATCGTCGTGCATGATCGGAATATTCATTTTCTCTTTCAGCACCGTCTCGATCTTAAAACATTCGGGTGCCTTGATGTCTTCCAAGTTGATGCCGCCAAACGTTGGCTCCAGTGACTTCACGATCTTGATAAACTCATCGGGGTCTGATTCGTCGATCTCGATATCGAATACGTCGATGCCTGCGAATTTTTTAAACAACACACCCTTTCCCTCCATCACGGGCTTTGACGCCTCGGGACCGATGTTGCCCAATCCCAACACGGCCGTACCGTTGGAAATAACGGCGACCAGGTTTCCCTTGGCAGTATACTTGTAAACATCTTCTTTATTGGCAGCGATCTCCAGGCAAGGTTCGGCCACACCCGGTGAATAGGCCAGGGCCAGGTCCAATTGTGTGCTCAACGATTTGGTGGGAACAACTTCGATCTTTCCCGGTTGTCCCTGCATGTGAAAATTCAGGGCATCCTGTTTTCTGATTTTGATGGACATGTATGAATGTTAGTTAGGTGGGCAAAGATAACAAGCCACGGCAAAAGTTACAGGATTATATCGTGAAGAACCGTTGCCTTACCGGCCCGAAAACAGGTTGTGCATGGCAAAGGAAGCGCCTTGCCAGGGTTGCGGTTCTGGGTTACGGAAGGCAGAATAGTCTGTTTGTAAAATGCAAGCCGGGCTGAAATAAAGTGAACAAAGTTTGCGCTGAATAACAAAGGTTTACCTTTTTCTTCTGAACTTCATACACATTCCAGGTTTGGTTTAAATCTGTTCTATGACGGCAGTCTCATGGCTCAAAGGAGCTGTATTGTACGGCGTGGTTTGTCTCGTGGCGGGGCTGATGCTTATTAATGTTTATCTGATCTATCGCAACAGCCAGGTCATCGAGTTCAACAAACGACAGCAGGAGGAGGCCGAACGAATCAAGGTAAGCGCAACGGATGTGGTTCGCGGCCTGCACTTGCTCGACATGGCGGTGAGAAGTTATGCCATCGTGGAAAAACTCTCCTTCCTCGATGCGCGCGACACGGCCATCTACGATATCAACCAAGCCTTCAACCGGCTGGAGACCGCCTTGCACGCACAACAATACGACCTCAACGAGGTCTACATACAACGCGACTCCGTGAACCACTACATCGAGGTCACCGGTGTGATGACAAGGTATTTACAACGCGGACAACACGATAAATTTGCGGCCCTGCTCGATCTCGATCCGGGCTTTCCGGTGTGGTTGCAATTCATGGAATTCAAAAAGCGCGTCGAAAATTTTGAAGACAATATTTCCGCGCAGGCCAAGGTTCGCTACGAAAACGCGTTGCAAAACAGCTACATCCTGCAAATCGTGCTGTTCCTGTTCACCACGCCCTTGCTGGCCTACACCGCGTTCCAAACCAATCGCAGCCTCGGCTTCTCCGAGCAACTGCGAAAATCCGAAACACAACGGGCCCTCCTGCTGGCCGACCAAAACCTCGTGCTGGAGCGCACGGTCTACGAACGAACCCGCGAGATCCTTGCTCAGAACGAAGAGATCAGCGCTCAGAATGAAGAGATCGTAGCGCACAACGAGCAGTTGGTGCTGCAGCAAAAAGAGATCGAACGCCAGCGCAACGTCCTGGCCGAGCAGCATGAAAGCGTACAACTGGCCAAAAAGATCATCGAAGAAAAGAACGACCTCATCCAGCGCAAGAACCGCGAGCTCGTCATCGAGGTGACACGACAAACACAAGATCTCAAGGAGGCCAACCTGGAATTGATTGAACACAACAGCCGCCTGCAACAATTTGCTTTCATCATCTCGCACAACCTGCGGGCTCCCATGGCGCGGCTCGTCGGTCTTTCGGATATCCTCACGTTTGCAAAAGACGAAAAAGAAACGGCCGAAATGGTGCAGCTGATGGTGCGCTCCACCCACGACCTCGACCAAGTGATCAAAGACCTTACGCACATCCTGGGCATCCAGAAAATGAACACCCAGGTCTTCACGGATGTGAATCTGGAAGCGGTGTTGGAGAAGGTGACGCAGTTGTTGGAAGATGAGATCAAACAGACCGGCGCATGGGTTGGCATTCAGCTGACCGAAGAGAAAACGATCCATTCGCTGCATCCCTACATCGAAAGTATTTTTTACAACCTGCTGAGCAACGCTATCAAATACCGGAACCCGCTAAAGCAACCCATCATCCGGATCCAATCCGCCATCGAAAACGACAAACTCGTCGTCACCATTCGCGACAATGGTCTGGGCATCGATCTGGAGCGGTATAAAGACAAGATCTTTAATTTGTATAAACGTTTCCACTATCACGTGGAGGGAAAGGGCATGGGATTGTACCTCGTAAAAACACAGGTTGCTGCCTTGGGCGGACGGATCGAGGTAGAGAGCGTGGTGGGGGAGGGAACGACATTCCGCGTGTCGTTGCCGCGCGAACATCCTTCAAAAAACAATGCGTGGTGATCCGCTTCACGAATCACCACGCTGATAAGGTTACATGCCGATGATCAACTTCTGGCCGGGCTTGAGCTGGCTGTTGTTGAGGTTGTTCAGGCTCTTGATCTTTTCGATGGTGAGGCCTTCAAATTTCTTAGAGATTTCCCACAGCGTGTCGCCGGGTTGAACCGTATAGGTCTTTGAATCCGGAAGGGCTACGGGCGCTGCCGCCGTCTTGGTTGTGCGGGCCGAAGCCATTGCCGTGGTGGCACGTGCCGGCTCGTGCAGCCAGATGTTCAATCGTTGGCCTGCGCGAATGTTGTTGTTGTGCAGGTTGTTCCATTTTTTCAGATCGGCCAGGCGAACACCATGACGCATGGCAATCGATCCCAGCACGTCGCCGCTGCGCACTTTGTAGGTGATGCGGTCGCGGCCATAGGTTGAGCCTGCTGTATTTTTTGCCAGCAACTCTAAGTCTTTCTTGCCCACTTTCGCCGCGGAATCCAGGATCGATCGGCGATCGGCCAACAACTTTTCTTTCGAACCTACAGGGACGTATAGGGTATACGTTCTGCTGGTTTCCGGAATAGCGTTGTGCTGAATCGAGGGATTGAGCTTTTGCATGTCTTCCAGGCAGGTACCCGTGAGGTTGGCAAACGTTTCGAAGTGGAGGAATTTGGTTACTTGCACCGTATCGTACTTGGGCAGCATCTCTTCGCCTTCGTCGAAGAAGTTATGCTCGTCCAGGTAGTTCATGGCGTAGGTGATGGCTACGAATTGGGGAACATATGAACGCGTTTCGCGGGGGAGGTTGGGATAAATTTCCCAGAAAGTATGCTTGTATCCGGAACGGCGAATGGCTCGCTTCACGTTGCCGGGGCCGGTGTTGTAGGCCGCCAGGGCCATCTCCCAGTCATGGAACATGCTGTAGAGATCACGCAGGTAGCGGCAGGCTGCTTCCGTGGCTTTCTCCGGGTCCATGCGGTCGTCGATGTACCAGTCGTTGTTCAATCCATAATGTCTGCCGGTGGCCGACATGAATTGCCAGAGACCCACCGCACGTGCACGCGATACGGCGCGGGGATTCAACCCCGATTCGATGATGGAAAGGTATTTCAACTCATCGGGCAAGCCGTATTTGGCAAGACATTTTTCAAAGATCGGGAAGTAAAGATTTTTGCGGCGCATCATCATGCGGGTGTACTCGCGGTCTTTCACCGTGAAGTAGTTGATGAAGGCATGGATGCGTTCGTTGTACACCAGCGGCATGGTCTTTTGAATACACGCCAACCGGTCGGCAATGGTGGCCGGATCGTCGTCGCCGGGAATGTGCTCCAGCTCGCTGGGCAAGGCGAAATAAACGAAGTCGGCGGTGTCCTCTTTAAAGAGCATGTCCTCTTCTGCCACGGCCACTTCCAGGGAGTCGACCACCGACAAGGAGTCGAGTGCCGCCACCGGAACTTGGCTGAGGGCCGGGAAGGCGGTCAGCGATAAAAATAGCGCAGCAAAGAGACAAGCTTTTTTGCCGACAGGGGCCGAGGGCATGATCGTTTGATCAGCGACGGAAAAAATGGTACAGCGAAGACCGTTTCTCATGAGGGGTCACGTCAAGAGTGTGTTTGAAAAATGCAACAATTTCGATTCCTCGAAATCATCGGCGATCACTTGCAGTCCGATGGGTAAGCCTTGTTTGTCCGTACCACACGGTATGGCAATGGCCGGCACACCCACCACATTAGCCTGAACGGAAAAAAGATCCGCCAAGTACATTTCCAAAGGATTGTCCGTATGCTCGCCCAGCTTGAAAGCTGTGGTGGGCGTTATGGGCATCACGATGAAATCATAGTGCTTCAATATTTCTTTTGTCTTGTCGCGAATGAGGCGACGGACTTTCTGAGCCTTCGTGTAATAGGCGTCGTAGTAGCTGGCGCTCAGTACGAACGTGCCCAGCAAAATGCGACGCTGCACTTCTTTCCCGAAACCCTCCGAGCGGCTCTTTTTGTAGAGCGATCCCAGGTCGGTGGCCTGCTGGCTTCTGTAGCCATAGCGCACGCCGTCGTAGCGGGAAAGGTTGGAGCTGGCTTCGGCCGTTGCCAGAATGTAGTAAGTTGGTAAAACAAATTCCTGTAATGGGAAATCAATTACCTCCACACTGTGGCCGTCGGCCTTGATGGCGTCCAGCTTGGCCAAAATACTCTCCTTTATTTCGGGTTGCAGGCCTTGAGAATCGTCGATCTCGCGGACATAGGCAACCCTGTATTTCTTGTTGTCGGACGCTTGCAGGGCCTTGGAATAGCTCGGCACGGGCAATTGCGAGACGGTGCTGTCCACCTCGTCCGGGCCGGCAATCACTTCCAGCACCAGGGCAACATCTTCCACCGACTTTCCGAATATACCAATACAATCAAAAGACGAGCCATAAGCGATCAACCCAAACCGGGAGATGCGCGAATAGGTGGGTTTTAGTCCCACCAGTCCGCAAAACGCTGCGGGTTGACGCACCGAACCACCCGTATCCGAGCCCAGCGAAACCTGGCACATATCGGCCTGAACGGCAACCGCCGAGCCGCCGGAAGAACCTCCAGGGACACGGGTATTGTCGGCGTCGTTCAGCACCGGGCCAAACGCTGAGTTCTCGTTGGAAGAACCCATGGCAAATTCGTCGCAGTTTTGGCGGCCGATGATGATGGCGTCTTCGTCGAGAAGGCGCTGCACGGCCGTACCATTGAATTGGGAGATGAAACCATCCAGCACGCGGCTGCTGGCTTGCAGGGGGTGGTCTTTATAGGCGAGAACGTCTTTCAGGCCCACGACGAGCCCGGCAAGTTTTCCCGCCGTACCAAGTTTTATTTTTTTGTCGATTTCAGCAGCTCGCGCGAGCGCTTCATCTTCATACACGCTCAGAAAAGCATTGAGGTGCTTTTTTTTCTTAATGTTGTTCAGATGAAAACGGACAATATCCTGACAGGAGCGTTTTCCGTGCTGCAGATCGTTTTGAGTTTCCCGAAATGTAGCTTGCGTCTTCAACACTTATTTTCCGTCGTCAAGTTTTGCAGAATCGCCCGCGTCTTCAAGATCCTTCTTCACGTCTTTCACGGAATCCTTGAATTCACGAACACCTTTACCCAGTCCTTTCATGAATTCGGGAATTTTCTTTGCGCCGAAAAACACGAGGATGAATAAACCGATGAGCAGAATCTCTTGGAAACCAACCCCACTTAAAAACAAAAATGTAGCTTTCATGGCCTTTAATTTTAAACGTAAAGGCAAAAGTAGGGTAAAAAAGGATAGTATCAAATGAATGGGACCGGGATGTTGGCGGCTGGTTACCAGCGGTTAAAGGGCTCCCTTTTCAGGTTAAATACTGGGACCGTTTTCACCCCTTTTTCGTCAGACATTACATACCCGAACAAGCGTTCACTTTCGCTTGCTGCAACATCACAAAATGCGCGCCGGGCTAAGTATTTTTTAAGTAAAAAAACGGAGTCTTCAGGGATTTACACTCACATGTTTTTCAACCACGAGGAGGGGTCCAGCGCTGTGGTGTTCTTGAAGATCTGAAAGCGCAGTTCGGACACGCCTTCATTGTTGGAAAGCACTTTGCCGATCTCTTGGTTGGTGGTCACTTTTTGTCCGCTCCGAACGAATACTTCCTTCAGGCCGGCATACACCGTGAGATACTCGCCATGTTTGATGATCACCGTGCTACCCAGTCCTTGAATAAAGGCTACGCGACGTACCTCGCCTTCGAAAATGCTCTTCACTTTTTCGTTCTCCTGCGTCTGAATGTTCACGCCATTGTTCTGCACCACAACGCCTTTGAGCACGGAGTGATTTTGCCGGCCAAACCGTTGCGACACAAAGCCCGAAGACACGGGCCACATGAATTTGTTCCGGTTCTCTTCAAACGAATTGGACAACGTCACGGCAACCTCGGATTTCTTGGAGCGGGCGGCGCGTTCCATTTCTTCTTTGATGAGGTCTTCGATGAGCTTGTCGAGTTTGGCTACGGCCTTCTTTGTTTCCTCCAGGTCTTTGCGCAGTTTCTTCTCTTCCTTCTCCAGCGACTTCACCAGTGAATTTTGCTTTTGCTTTAACGAGATCAGGTTCGTGCCTTCCCGCTGTTCTTCGTTCAGGAGTTTGTTCTTCTCCTCGCGGCGCACGCGGATTTCGGCGACGTGGCCCGAAAGTTCTTCCTGCACCTTCGTGATCTGTTCGGCTTGCAGCTTGCGGGTTTCGGCATATTGATCCATGTAGCGCAGGCGCATGACCAATTGATCGAACGATTTTGAAGAGAAGAGAAAGGTCAGACGAGTGGTACTGTTGTTGGCCTTTTGTGCGGCGAACAGCATGGCGCTGTATTCTTTTTTGAGGTCGTCGAGATCTTCTTCCAACACCACGATGATGTCGTTGTTGTCGCTGATCTCGCTGTCGAGAAAATTGACTTCGCCTTTGATGGAGCCGACCAGTTTTTCCTGTTCGTGGACGCGCTGGTTCAGGGCGTTGAGTTCGCCCAGGGAATTTTTCTTTTGGGCAGATGTTTCTTCGATGATCTTTTCAACCTCTTTGATCTTCTCCAGGTTCTGCTGTTTTTCCTTTTGAAGCTGGGCCTTTGACTTTTGGGCCACAGCAGGAAAAGAAAGAAAACCGAAGATCAGAAAGAGCCACGCACATTTACCGGCGTTCATATCGCTTGGGTATGTTGAATGGAAACTTCAGCTCTTTGTCACCCACCTCGGCCTTGTTGTACTCAAAGATGATGGTCGTGTTCAGCAATCCGCCCAAGGTCTTGTAAAATAAATTGATCGTACCATTGTAGGGGAACAACGCGGGACCTACCGGTTGAAAATTCGAATAATTGACGATGAGTGAGTTGTCGCTGTTACCTTCTTTCATCTCCACTTTTTCCAGTTTTTTGCTGGCGCTGTTAATGAAGTTGTCCACCATAACGCCGTTGGTTGCAGCCCGTTGCTTCAATACGAAGTAGGAGCTTTCCTGTTGCACCTGGTCCGAGTCGCTGCGGGGCATGATGAGGTTGCCCAACATGGCCGCCTGGATCACCTTGTAGTTGATCTCGAAATTGTAGCGCTTGGAAAGCTCGGCGTAGTCGAACACATAGTATTCTTTGTCGACGTTGCTCACTACCGTGATGGAGTCTTTGTTGATGAGGGCTTTGCCGCCTTGCACGCCGATCACGGAAAATGTCATCCAGATCACGCTGTCTTTGCGCACGCGGATGTTGGCCTTCACTTCGCGTTCTTTCTTGGCGTCTCTCAGGATCATACGGGCCTTGCCGTGAAAATATTCGAAATCAACTTCCTGCACATCGAGCGCGGGCTTCGCGACGGCGGCGGGAAGGGTTGTGGGAGCAACCTTTTTACTACAGGACATTATCAGCGCGGAGAAGCCGATGAGCAAGATCCAGAGGCGTTTATTCATAGATTTTCCGGTTCGCAATTTTTTTGTTTAACAATTCACTGTTGGCATTCAATCCGCGGGCCTTCTCCCATTGCTGCACCGCGCCGGTTACATCACCAAGTTGAAAAAGTATATCGCCATAGTGCTCAAAATGCGTGGCATTGGCATTGCCCGTCGAAATGGCCCGCTCGATGGCCTTGCGCGCCTCTTTGTATTTCTGGCGTGTATAGAGCACCCAGGCATACGTATCCAGAAACGTTGGATTGTCCGGATTATTCTTCATGAGCGACGATGCCATTTTTTCGGCCTTCTCCAGGTTCACTTTCCGCAGCGCCAGAAAATAGCTGTAGTTGTTCAAGACGGCGTCGTTGTTGGGGTTGATGGTCAGCGCGTCGTCGTAGGCCTTGTCCGACTTGTCGTAGGCTTTCATGGCGTTGTAGGCATCGCCCAACATGCTGTTGAGTTCGCCTTGCAGGTTGGTGTTTGAGGTCGTCAGCTTTTTGGCTTGCTCCAGGGAGGCAACGGCCTCGGGATATTGACGCTTGCGCAGGTTGGCGTAGCCGTTGAAATAGTGCACCATGCCCTGGTTCGGGAACATGATGAGCGCTTCATCGCTGTGTTTGATCACGTTGTCCCATTGCTCCATCTGGGTTTCGAGGAACAGCAGGTTCTCCCACACTTCAAAGTTCACGTTGCCCAGCTCGATGGCCTGGGAATATTCGCGTTGGGCATCACGCGGCTTGCCGGTGGACAGATAGAGATCGCCGCCGAGGATGTGTACGTTTGGATCGGAGGGGTTGCTTTTCCCCAGCTTTTCCAGCAGGCTGAGCGCAAATTTTTCTTTTTCCGGATCGGCAATGTTCTTGGTCTTGTTCTGATTAAGCTCGGTGTTGTAGGCGCCGAGCATGATCAGCTTGCTGCTCAGCTCCACCGAGGGGTCGTCGAACAAAGTAAGCAACAGGGCGCGGGCTTTGTCTTCCTGGCGGCTGTCGCGGTAGAGACCGGCCAGCAGCATTTTTACGTTGCCCGAGTCGGGATTGGTGACCAGGAATTTTTCCAAATATTTGATGGCATCGGGCCGCATGCCCTTTTGCGACAGCACGTCGGCAAACCCCATGACGTACCGTTCTTCATCGGGGAAGGCGTTGATGAGTTTTTCACCTTCGGCAATACCCTCTTTGGTTTTTCCCTGCTCCAGGTAGATGCGCAGCTTTTGGATGGACGACACCTCGCTGATGCCCAGGGCGCTTTCGGCCCGGTTATAGGTCTTTACAGCGTCGTCGAATTTGTTGGCGTATTGATAGACGGCGGCCAGCTCGTAGAGGTATTCCTCCGATCCTTTCACCTCTTTGATCAGGGCTTCATAGGTTTCGGCAGCCTTGTCGAACTTGGTGAGGCTGCCATAGATGTTGGCGGCCAGCAGGTAGAAGTATTTGTTCTTCTTTTCAAGCTTCAACGCATTTTCCATGCTGAGCGAAGCTTTCAAAAGATCTTCCTGTTTGTTGCTTTGGGAGAGCACTTCGGCCACTTTATAGTGCACCGTGGCGTTGTCGGGTGTGATCTCCAGCGTGCGTTGATAGTAGAGGAGGGCTTTGGCATAGTCCTCGAGGATGAAGAATTTTTCGCCCTCGGTAAAATAGAACTCCGCTTCCCGGAGCCGGATGCCGGAAGCCTCCACTTCCTCGACGTTTTTCTTTTTTCGCTGGGCAACTGCTGTCCCGGGTGCTGTCCAGGACAACGCCGCTAATAAGGCCAAAACCGTATATACTCTTCTTCCTCTCAATTTCACGTTATTGCATTGAAGTCGCCTAGGCTCAAGTCGAGCTTAGAACCTTCAAAAATAATGAAATTCCCCAACATGCTGTTCTCCAGCATGGCGCTTCGGATGGTCGATTCCCGCTGAATAATGGAGTTTTTGATCCGACTGTCATAAATCCGGGTGTTTTCCCCTACCGAAACATGGGGCCCGATGACGGAATTCTCGATCACAGCCCCCTCGCCCACGAAACATGGGGCGATGATCACGGAATTGACCAATGTGGCCTTTTCCGACACCAGCTTCTGGTCCTTGATGAACTCCAGATAGCGCTGATTGGTCTGCACGGTCACATTTTTGTTGCCACAGTCCAACCACTCCGTCACTTCACCGGTCATGAATTTTGCGCCTTTTTTGGCGTAGCCCTGCAGGGCGGAGGTGAACTGAAACTCGCCCTTGTCTTTAATATTGTTGTCGATCAGGTATTGCATCTCACGCGCCAGGGCGGCGCCGTCCCTGAAAAAGTAGATGCCAATGATGGCCAGGTCCGAAACGAATGTGGAGGGTTTCTCCACCAACTCTATGATTTCTTTTTTATCGTTCAGCTTCACCACGCCAAACTGCGAGGGGTCGTCCACGCGTTGCACCCAGATGATACCGTCCTGGGTGGTGTCGAGCTTGAAGTCGGCCTTGAAGAGTGTGTCGGCGAATGCCACGATGACTTTGCCGGTGAACAACTCCTTGGCGAACAACAAGGCGTGCGAAATGCCAAACGCTTCCTCTTGGTAGTAGATCTTCCCTTCGGCGCCCACTTTGTTGGCGATGGCCTTCAAACTCTCCTCGACTTCTTTTCCAAACGACGGGTGAATGATGAAACCGATGTAGTCGATTTTCTCGGGCGTAACTTTGGCGATGTCCTCCACCAGGCGATGCACAATGGGTTTGCCGGCGATGGGTAAAAGAGGCTTAGGAACCGTGAGTGTGTGCGGGCGCAAGCGTTTGCCCAGTCCTGCCATCGGTATGATTATGTTCATGAAAGGAGAGTTTGTTTTTTGATTCGAGTAAAGCTAAAAAAAAATTACGTCGCAGGCTTTCGGAACGCCGTCTTTTCGAGCGCATAGATGCCCAGTAAGTAAATTCCGATTATCAAACCATGAAACGCCGTGGCCACCCAAATGTTCTCCAGAAAAATAGAATTAACGGCATACACCAGCGCCGTGGTGAAAACGATGTAGGCCATGCTTTTTCCTACATTATAAGGAATGGGATAGAATTTTTGTCCTAACATATAACACACAACCGTCATGGAAAAATAACAGATGAGCGACGCCAGACTGCTGCCGAGATAGCCGAGTATGGGGATCAACAAATAGTTGGCCGCGATCGTCACGATGGCACCACCCACGGTGATGAGCGTGCCAAAATAGGTTCTGTCGGTAAGCTTGAACCACACGGTGAGGTTGTAATACACCCCCAGAAACAAATAGCTTAGCAAAAGGATAGGTACCACATAGAGTCCTTCCCAATACGTCGAATTCCCCAGAAAATATTTCAGAATATCGAGATTGATCCCCGCCCCCAACAGCAACACACAACACACAATGATGAAGTAGTGATTGACGCGTGCAAAAAGCTGGGGAGAATTTTTATCGACGGCATTCGAAAAAAAGAACGGTTCGGCGGCATAACGGAACGCCTGTACGGTGAGGCCCATGAGCATGGCCAGTTTGTAGGATGCGCTGAAGATCCCCAACGCCCGGGCTGGACTTTGGTCGGGATAGAAATCGGCGGGCAGCCACCAATCCAGCGTTTGTCTCGAAAACATTTCGTTGGTCATGCCGGCCAGGCCCATCAGCATAACGGGGTAGCCATACGTGAGCATGGCCAGGGAAATGCTTCGGTTTATGCGCGGTTTCCACGACAGCAACGATTTAGAAAAATAGATCAGGTAAAACGAATTGGCCAGCAAGTTGGCCAGCACCACATAGCCCACGCCTATGGAGGGTTGGTAGGCTATCCTCAGAAAATAAAAGTTCAGCAACATGAGCAAGCCGATGTTGGTGATTTTGCCGATGGCAAATTTCACGGGCTTCCGTTGCAGCCGCAGCCGCGCAAACGGGATGGCCACGGCCGCGTCGATAAACATGATGGCAGCCAGCCACATCACGAGGTCGCCATGACCGGGAATGCCCATGATCCCGGCCAGCGGCCCGGCCGTTAGGAACAAGGTCCCCGCCAGGATAAAACTAATGGAGACAATGACGGTTTGGGCCAGGTCGAACACTTTCTGTTCGTCGGCACCCTCCTTGGTGGAAAACCGGAAATAGGCCGTTTCCATACCAAACGTGAAGAGCACGTTGAGCGCGGCCACATATGCCAGGAGCTTCGACAGCACGCCGTATTGTTCCGGTGAAAATGTGGCAGTGTGGAGGGGCACCAAAAGGAAATTGAGAAAACGGGGAACGATGCTTCCCATTCCATAGAGTACGGTTTCGCCGGCCAGTCGTTTTAGTTTACTCATGCGTAGTGCTGTAGCCTGCAAACATCGCGAGGGGTGGAATCGGTTCTCATCTTTGTGAGCAAGTTTTTAGCGTTTATCAAACCGAAAGGGTTAGCCCCTTATTGGCCTGTGAAATTGGGTTTACGTTTTTCCAAAAAGGCGGTTGTGCCCTCCTTAAAATCCTGAGTGGTGGTGCAGGCGGCGAAGTTTTCGGCTTCAGCGCGGTAACCGTCGGTTTCAAAGCCATAGCCGGCGTTCACGCTTTGGATGGCGCGGGCCACCGCCAGTGGAGATTTGGTCGTTACCTTACCCAGGATATTGTGGGCCAACGCCATCATTTCCTCGCGGGTCGCCACCACATGATTCACCAGGCCGAGTTCTTTGGCTTCCTGGGCCGAGAGGGTGTCGCCGGTAACAATCAGCTCCAGGGCCTTTCCACGGCCGACCAACTGGGCCAACCGTTGCGTGCCGCCATAGCCCGGGATGATTCCCAAACTGATTTCCGGTTGTCCAAATTTGGCATTTTCGGTGGCTATTCTTACATGGCATGCCATGGCCAATTCACAACCCCCGCCCAGGGCGAAACCGTTTACGGCCGCTATGACGGGCTTTGGGCAATCGGCAATCAGCTTGAATAATTGTTGCCCTTTTTCGGCCAAAACCAAAGCCTGTTGGGCATTTAAGGCTGAAAGTTCGCGAATATCCGCCCCGGCAACGAAGGCTTTCTCGCCTTCTCCCGTAATGATGATCCCCCGGGTTTTCACGGATTGGTAGGCTTCTTGTATAATCTCGCGCAGCCCATCCAGAGTTTCGTTATCCAAAGCATTTAGAGCGGCAGGTCTTGACATCGTCACGGTTAACACGTGAGGATGGTCGAAGTGTGTGCGAATATTCTTCATGGGCTTCGTGTGACTAATTTTTGACGAGCGCAACTTATTGACCTTTTGAATAAGGTACAAAGAATATGAAGAAGAGTTTTTTTATCCTGATCCTCACGGTAACGGCCAACCTGGCTCTCGCACAAACCTACACTTCCATTGCCGACGGTAACTGGTCTACTTCCACGAATTGGAGCGGTGGTTCCGTAGCTCCCTTAAGCGGTGGCGGTGGAACGGTTAACGTAAACAACAACCTCACCATTTCAGGCAA
Organism: Chryseolinea soli; assembly: GCF_003589925.1. Classification (NCBI taxonomy): domain Bacteria; kingdom Pseudomonadati; phylum Bacteroidota; class Cytophagia; order Cytophagales; family Fulvivirgaceae; genus Chryseolinea; species Chryseolinea soli. The sequence continues at coordinate 2,724,264 of NZ_CP032382.1, forward strand.
CTACGCTGTTCCCAACGGAACCATCAACATTGCCGCCGGAAAAACGCTGACCATAAACGGCAACTTCTCCAAAGGTGTTAGCGGTGGTGGTGGTAACGTGAATGTTTACGGCACATTGCACATCACCGGCGACGTCACCCTCAATGCCCCCTTCACGGTTCAGCCCGGCGGTTCTGTTGTCGTCGATGGAAACGTCACGGTGATCAACTCAAGTTACCTCACCATTGGAACGAACGCCGCCGCACCGCCCTATGCCGATATGGTGATACGGAAAGATCTTATCTCTCAAAGCAGTGGTGATATCACCGTGGAGAAGAACGGACGGTTCGCCCTCTTTGGAAATTTTACCGACGATACTTCAGGCGGCACGAAACTGACCATCAAGAGTGGTGGCCAAGTCTATATTGACAAGACGATCACCTTAGTCGGGGGTGGTGACAACGTGAGCAACGCCAACGGCACAACCCCTATCGGCTTTTATATAAATGACCCTAATCCCACCGTGAACACTTCACAAGGTGCCACGTTGACCTCCAACCGGGGCGACAAGGCTTCCATGCAAACCAACGACCCTGCGTTCTATGCGTGGGTGGCGGGCATACCCAACAGTCCACTGCCGGTGAAGCTGGTGTATTTTAAGGCGCAATCAGCGGGTGCTTCCATTCAGCTTACCTGGGCTACTTCGTCGGAAAAGAATTTTCGTTACTTCCAGGTGGAGCGCGCTGCGGAGGATTTGATCTTCAGCGCTGTTGGCGTGGTGGATGCCAAAGGATCGAGTACACTGACGACCTATGCGTTCACCGATGAGAAGCCTTTGAACGGAAAGAATTACTATCGTCTGAAAATGATCGACCTGGACGAATCCTTTGAATATTCTCCTGTCGTAACGGCCACCGGCAAATCTTCATCGAGTGTAAACGTGTATCCAAACCCGATCACGGACAAACAATTCACCGTTGAGTTGAACGATGTGATGGATACACCGGCGCAAGTTGCCGTTTTGGATGGAGCAGGCACGATCATCTTGCGAGCGGAATTGGAGTCCAATACCACGACATTCCAGTTGCCGCAGCATATTTCTTCCGGACTCTATTATCTCCGTATCTCCTCTGGCCACGGCCAGCAGATCATCAAGGTAGCGGTGAGATAAAAGCCGAGCGCTTAGTAGGCCGCCAGGAATTCAGGAAGATGTTTCAGAATATCGGCCGTCATTTCTGGTAAACCAAAACGATGTTGCCAGCCCCAGTCGGTGCGCGCACGCGAGTCGTCGATGGAGCGCGGCCATGAATCGGCGATGCTTTGGCGGAAGTCGGGTGTGTAGGAGATCTGAAAATCAGGGATATGTTTTTTGATCTCTGCCGTGATTTCCTGGGGACAGAAGCTCATGGCGGAGATGTTGTAGCTCGATCTCACTTTGATTTTTTCCGCTGGCGCTTCCATCAGGTCGATGGTGGCCTTCACGGCGTCGTCCATGTACATCATGGGCAGGTAAGTGTCGGACTTTAGAAAGCACTCGTATTTTTTTTCCGTCAGCGCCTGGAAAAAAATGTCTACGGCATAATCCGTGGTGCCGCCGCCGGGTTTTGTTTTGTAGCCGATGAGACCGGGATAGCGGAGGCTGCGCACATCCACCCCGTGTTTTTTGTGATACCAATCGCACCACCGTTCGCCAGCTTGTTTGCTGATGCCGTACACGGTTGTGGGATCCATGATCGTATCCTGCGGCGTATTATTTTTTGGTGTCGTGGGCCCGAAGGCAGCAATGGAGGAGGGCCAATACACCTTCTCTATTTTATAGGCAACCGCGGCGTCGAGCACCGTGATGAGGCCATCCATGTTGAGGTGCCAGGCAAACGCCGGATTTTTTTCACCGGTTGCCGAGAGCACGGCCGCGAGGTGATAGACCTGGGTGAATTTGTTTTTACGGACGAAGTCGACAAAAGCGTCGCGTTTCAATACGTCCAGTATTTCGAAATTTCCTTCGCCTAAGACGCCTTCCGGTTCTTTGATGTCGGTGGCGATCACATTTTCTTTTCCGTGGAGTTTCCACAGTCCTTGCGTCAATTCGGACCCCAGTTGGCCTCCGGCGCCGATAACAAGAATTTTTTGTTTACCCATGTCCTTCCTCTAAATCCGGGGCGAAATTACCAAAATTTACCATTTGGCTACCATGTGTTAGGGCTTGCATTTTAATTAACTTAGCGCCTGTGAATTTTGAAGCCTATTTAACATCGAAAAAAATAGATTCTGCCGCTTTCCAACGCGCGGAGCCGGTCTTGTGGGGACAATGGCAAACCCAGTTTGAGCAAATGCACCCCAACAGCTTCACGATCCAGAAGCTGAACCTGATCAACCCGATCCGCCGGAAATACCAATTAAAAGAGGAGGCCGTAAAAGTTGAGCCGAAACCTCCGGTCATAAAAACCACCGCGGCTGACCCACTCACGGCCGAAAAAGCCGCTGCCGGATCGAGCACGCCAACGCCGGACGCTACGACACCGGATACACCCGAAGCACCTCCGGCTACACCTCGCCCTAAACCTGCAGTGCCCAGACCTGTATTCAAGCCCAAACCAAAACTAAGCTAACGACGCCCTTGTATTATGTATAAAAAACTACAACCTGTTTTGCAGAAAGAACTCGCGTCCATACGCGAAGCCGGCCTTTTCAAAAAGGAAAGGATCATCACCACGCCTCAAGGCGCCGACATCAAGACCGCCGACGGACGCGAGGTCATAAATTTTTGTGCCAACAACTACCTCGGACTTTCATCGCACCCCCGTGTGGTGGCCGCCGCCAAGCGCGCCATCGACACACACGGATTCGGCATGTCGTCGGTGCGCTTCATTTGCGGCACACAGGACATTCATAAGACGTTGGAAGAAAAGATCTCCGCCTTCCTGGGCACAGAAGATACCATTCTCTATGCCGCCGCGTTCGACGCCAACGGTGGCGTGTTCGAGCCTTTGTTTGGAGCACAAGATGCCATCATCTCCGATGAGTTGAACCATGCCTCCATCATCGACGGCGTGAGACTGTGCAAAGCCATGCGCTACCGCTACAAGCACAACGACATGGCCGATCTGAAAAAACAGCTCGAAGATGCCCGCAGCGCGGGGGCCAACCAGATCATCATCGTCACCGACGGCGCCTTCTCCATGGACGGCACCATCGCGCAGATGGACAAGATCTGTGCGCTTGCCGATCAATATGAAGCACTGGTAATGACAGACGAATGTCACTCTACGGGGTTCATTGGCAAGACCGGTCGGGGTGTGCCGGAGTACCGGGGTGTGATGGATAAAGTCGATATCATCACGGGCACGCTGGGGAAAGCCTTGGGTGGTGCTTCCGGTGGATTTACTTCCGGGAAGAAGGAGATCATCGAGTTGCTGCGTCAGCGTTCGCGGCCTTATTTGTTCTCCAACACGTTAGCGCCCTCCATCACGGGAGCGTCCATCGAAGTGTTCAACATGCTCTCGGAGACCACGGCTTTGCGCGACAAGCTGGAGACCAATACAAAATATTTTCGCAGTGAGATGACAAAGGCCGGTTTTGATATTAAGCCAAGTGAACATCCCATTGTTCCCATCATGCTATACGAAGCGCCGCTTGCGCAGCAGTTTGCAGACAAGCTGTTGGAGAAGGGGATCTATGTGATTGGATTCTTTTTCCCCGTGGTGGCCAAAGGGCAGGCACGCATCCGGGTGCAGATCTCGGCGGGGCATGAGCGTCATCATTTGGATAAGGCGATCAAGGCTTTTACCGAAGTTGGGAAGGAGCTGGGAGTGCTCAAGTAGATGAGGAACATTTAACCGCAAAGGCACTAAGACACAAAGAAGGCGCAGAGAAACTCTCTCTGCGCCTTCTTGTTTATGGCGTTGATGAATGTTGTCGGGTTATTTTAGGCCGAGTTCTTTTTTTCGTTTTTGCACGATGTCACCCATCTTGGAGGTGTCTTTGGATAAGAGCCCGAAAGCCGGATCGATGTTGTGTGATGGGAAGAAATAGATGCAGCCTTTCTTCCCCTTCAGTTTTAGTCTGTAGAGGTTGAAGAAGGGCACGATGGTGAGCGACTTCACTTCGGGCCAGGCGAAGCGAACGTTGCGATCGCCTTCGATGACCACGATCTTGTTTTTGCCCACGGCCACTCGTCTCATTTTCTCGGTGAGGATCAGAAAGGCAAAGAAGGCCAAAAGACCCACCGTGATGAAGATGAGGGCAAAGAAAAAAGTCTTCGCTGAAAAAGGGTGCCGGAAGAAGATCGTACCGGCTGCGAGCCATTGCAGGAAACTGAAGGCGAGGAAAAAGTATTTCGCGAAGTAAAATTTAACGGGGTTAGCTTCTACCATGTTAGTACAGTGTAGGAAAAAAGTAATTGAATATACGATTTATTTTAGTTCAGTGTTAATTTTTGCCCTCCTTTTTGGTTTCTCCCTATTCTTCGATCACCACGGGGAAGTCTTGTCCTCGTGAGAACGTGTAAGGATATTGTGGGTTGCCTTTCATTTTCCGGGTCATCTCCGGCACCTGGTCGTCGATATATGACTTCAGCTCGTAGATGGTAACCTTGCCATCTTTCGGCGCGCCGTCGGCTTCGCCCTGCAGGCCTTTGATGAGCACGTAGGTGAACAAGCCATGGCCCAGCTCGCGGAATTCGGTGGCAAACTGCTCGCTGCCCGCCGAGGCCATCACATGGATGCCGGCACTGCGCGAGAGTTGGGCGATGGCCTTTTCTTCGCTGGCGCCCCGTGTCGCCAGCAACTCCACCGAGCCTCCCGACTGGCAGGCGTCCATCACGATGAGCTGCTTCAGCGCCTTGATCTGCTTCAGCTTGTCTTGCAACACGCTGGCGTCAATCGCCTCTTTTGTCAGCGAGCTGGCGTCATAGAGTCGCGGGCTCTCAGTGGGCACGAAATAGAAACGATTGTCGACCATGCTTCCGTGTCCGGCATAGTAAAAAATAAAAACGTCCTCCTGGCTGATCTTGTTCGACAGGTCGTCGAGCGCGCTAAGAATTTTTGGGCGCGTGGCGTCGCTGTCATAGAGCGTGACGAGCTCCAGGTTTTTGAAGAGCGCGCTCTTGTCGTCCATGACCTTGCCAAATGACTCCGCGTCGGTGCGCGCGTAGTTCAGGTTGAGCTTGCTGTTCTTGTACTGGTTGATACCTACAGCGAGAACATAGCAGGTGCTGCTTTTGGTGGCATGTTCTGAAAACAGCTCGACGCTCTGTGGATCGGATTCTACATTGTCTTTATTGCTGGCCGTGGCTGTGAAGGTGTTTTGCCCCCCGATGAGATTCACTTCGTGCTTGTAGGTAGTCGCTTGCCCGCGCGAGGAGGGGAACGTAAGCGCGTCGCGGTTGAGGGGGATGTTCTTGCCGTTGTGAAACAACTTCAGATTCTCGACGCCATTGCCGTTGTCGACGATGCGCACATACACCTCCGCCTTACCTGGCTGGCCTGGGATGACGGCCACTTTCACCGTGGGAGGCGGCGAACTTTTCAGCTTTCCCTGGATGCTTTTGGATTCTTCTTTGCCCCCGCGATTCTGAAAAATTTTCGGCAGCAGGTCGGGGCGATAAAACTCGTTGAAGAATTGGTCTACCGCATAGGTCTTCATGCCGCTCACGAAATGGATGTATTGCCGTGCGTCGCCGGTGCTGTTAAAATAGCCTTCGGGATTTTTCACCATCCAGTCTTTCTCCCCGATGTGAATGTGCTCGAAGAATTCTTTGCCGGTGGCCATGTCCCAAAATTTGGTCACCCCGTCGAGGCTGAGGCTGATCAGCATCCTGTTGTCCGGGCTAAAGGCCAGGGAAGTCACTTCGGCGTTGTGTCCTTCGAACGTGCGGATCACTGCTCCCGTGTTGATGTCCCACACGCGGATCGTGCGGTCGGCTCCGGCAGAGTAAACCGTTTTTCCATCCATCCCAAAAAGCGCGGTGTGGACAGCACCCTTGTGGCCCTTGAATTTTTTTGTCATCAATCCCGTGCCGATATCCCAGAGGCGGATGGAACCATCCCAACTCGCGCTGAGCAATGTTTTTTGATCGCTGCTGAGTCGAATCACCGAAATCACGTCGGTGTGGCCGGTGAAATTGCGCACTTCTTTTTTTGTGTCGAGCTCCCACATCTGCAGGGAATTGTCGAGGCGTGCCGAGAACAGGTACAGGTCGTTGGGATGAAAGACGATGCTGTAGGCGGAATAGCGCTCCAGATCAAGATACGTGAGCAGTTTTCCGTTGGCCAGGTCGTGCACTTTCATGGAAGCATCCCAACTGGAGGATACCGCTTTTGTTTCGTCGCTGCTGAAGTGAATGTCGAAGATGGGTTCGCGATAGGTTTGGATGGACTTTAGCGAGTCCCCGGTTTCAACATCCCACAGCATGATCTTGCCATCGCCACCACCGGTGAGCAGTCGCCGGCCGTCTCGCGAGAGGTCGTAGCACAGCACGGCCTTTTTATGACCGACGTATTCCATAACAGTTTTCCCCGTGGCGATGTCCCAGCGTTTCACCTTTGTGCCGAACTTGCCTTTGATGAGTGTCTTGCCGTCGCGCGAGATGAGCACGGAATTTTTGAAGCGAACGTAGCGCGCAATATTCGACTCCCAATAAAAGTTAGGATCGTAGTTGAGCCCCCCGCGGTCGCGTTGGTTCAAAAAGCCGGTCAAGGGCTCTTCCTTTTTATTCTTTACAAAATCCCAGATCAGGGTGGTGTTGTTATCGCAGGGCACCAACAATTTTTTTCCATCGCGCGAAAAAGTGATCTCGTGAAATTCGCCATCCTCGGCGGGAAGTGTAGCCACCACGCGGCCGCTGGCTTCATCCCAAACCTGCACTTCCTTTTCCGTGGCGCGCGCCAAAATTTTCCCATCCGCACTCAAGGCAATGCCGGTGACGTCTTCCACTTTCTCTTCGTAGGTCTTTATCAGCTTATAGGTAGCCAGATCATATTTGCGCAACGGGCCGTTTTCGGAGATCTGGTAGAGGGTTTTACTGTCTGGGCTAAATACCGTGCGCGTGCCACAACCGCCGCACGTGCCTTCTTCATAGGGAAACGTGTGAATATTTTTCCAATCTGAGCTTTGGTACAGGTTGGCTACCCGGTTGTCTTCCCCGAAGGCCACCCACCGCCCATCGGGGCTAATCGCGATATCCACGCCGCTGCCCGATCCCTGGTCGGCGGAGGTTGGAATTTTAGCCAGCACTTTTTTAGATGTAAAATCGTAGACGGTGGCCGAGTCGGTGCGATCATAGCCGGCCACGACAAAGTATTTCATTTTCGGATCGATGGCGACGTCGGTGATGTACTCCTCGGTGGCCAACGAAAAAACTTCGCGGCCCGTGCTCACTTCCCACAGCCGGATGCTTTTGTCGTTGCTGCCGGTGAGCAAAAATTTTCCGTCTTGCGAAAACTCGACGCTGGTCACCGTGGCTTCGTGGCCCAGGAAGCTGCGCACTTCGCGGCCGGTACTCATTTCCCAAAGCTTGGCCGATTTGTCCTTGCTCGCGGTGGCGACATAGTTGCTGTCGGCGCTTACGGCCACGGCCACCACGGCCAGTTCATGACCTTTTTGTATGATGGTTTCCAGGGATTGTGAAAATGCAACGAAAGGGAGAAGGAGAAGTGCGATGGTGAGCCTCATGCCGGAAATGTATTTGGCACGAAGTTAAACATAAACCGCTTATGCTTTTGCAGGCGAAGATTCGGTGGGCTCGGGTTCTTCATCCTTCACTTCTTCCCAACGCGCCGGTTCGTCGTTGTGGAGGTACTGCAGCACGCGGTGTTCGACCTGCTTCAATTTCAGCGAGCGCAGATATTTGCCGTTGCGGGCCAGGATGAGGCGGCCCGATTCTTCCGAAATGGCCATCACCAGGGTGTCGGTGTTTTCCGACATGCCCACCGCGGCACGGTGCCGCAGCCCGAAATGTGCGGGCAGGTTGTCATTCTCGCTTACGGGCAGCACGCAGCGGGCGGCTTTGATCCGTCCCTTGTGGATGATCACGGCGCCGTCGTGCAATGGACTGTTTTTGTTAAAGATGGAAAGCAGCAGGCGCTTGTTCACGGCCGAATCCAGCGCGTCGCCGGTTTGTACATAGAATTTGAGTTCGGTATCGCGCGAAAAAACAATGAGGGCGCCGGTCTTGGTTGCTTTCAGGGCCTTGGCGGCTTCCATCACCTCGTGGATGTCGAAGTCGTCATGATATTGATGACGCCAGTTGGCGATGGTCTTGAAAATGTTCTCCTTGAATTCGGTTCCCCGCCCGATCACGAGCAGGAATTTCCGGATCTCCGGCTGGAAGAGGATGATCATGGCCAGCACCCCGACACCCATGAACTGTCCGAGGATGGTGGCCAGCAATTCCATCTGCGCGGCGCGCACGATGAGGTACACCAGGTAGAGCGCCAGGATCCCCAGGAAGATGTTCACGGCAATACTTCCGCGGATGAGCTTGTATACCTGGTAGAGCAAGATGCTCACCAATGCGATGTCGACAAAATCGACCCAGGTAACTTCCAGAAATCCTATTTTAAAAAGTAAGACCATTCTTACAAAGGTAACCGACGATTGATCAAGTATGAAGAACGAGGGGATATATAAAATAGGTCAACCGTTGGGGGAGGCTAGGGTTGACGTTATCAATTTTATAGTCTCAACAGCTTCTTTTACATCGTGCACCCGCAAAAGCGTGGCTCCCTTGGCGAGGGCCAGTGCGTTCAGGGCGGTGGTGCCGTTCAAAGCTTGCTCCGGTGCAATGTTCAGCGTTTTCCAGATCATCGACTTACGAGATAACCCCACCAGCAGCGGTTTGTTCAACAGATGAAGATATTCCAACTGGTGTAACAACTCAAAATTTTGCGTGGGCCCTTTGGCAAAACCAAATCCGGGGTCGACGATCACATCTTTAATACCACGAAGCTGCAATTGGTAAATTTTTTTGTGAAAATAATTCAACACTTCCTGCAACAGGTTTTCGTATGACGCAAGCTTGGTCATGGTTTGCGGATCGCCCTTCATGTGCATCAACACATACGGGACTTTCGCGGCTGCCACGCAGTCGAACATGAGGGGGTCCAGTGACCCGCCGGAAATGTCGTTGATCAGCACGGCCCCTTCGTTCACCGCGGCGTGGGCCACGGCGCTGCGGTAGGTATCGATGGAAACAAGCGCTTCGGGGAAATTTTTCAGGATAACCTTTATCGCCAGCAAGGCCCGGCTCATTTCGGCTTCTTTCGAAATGTCGGGTGCACCGGGACGGGACGAGGCGGCGCCCACGTCGATGAGGGTGGCGCCTTCCTGGAGCATTTTTTCGGCCTGCCGCACGATGGCGTCTTCGGTGGTGTAGCGGCCGCCGTCAAAAAAACTGTCGGGCGTCACATTCAAAATGCCCATCACTTTGGGCGTGTGGAGGTCGATGAGCCGGCCGCGGAGGTTCAGTGTTTTGTTTGTGGAAAATAATCTATTTTCAGGCGCAGATTTCATGCGGGGCGTGCTGGAATTATGAGCCAAATTAAGAAGTTTGCCACCTAAAGTATATTGCCTTGATTGAAAAAACAGCCCAGGAGTACAAAGAAATAATTGCCCGTTGCAAGGCTTTGTTCGAGAAAAAGACCCGGGACTACGGCACGGCGTGGCGGATCCTGCGTTTACCGTCCATTACAGACCAAATCTTCATCAAGGCCCAGCGCATCCGCAGCATCCAGGAAAAAGGCGTGCAGAAAGTGGACGACCCCATCAGCGACGAGTTCGTGGCCATCATCAACTATTGCATCATGGCCCTCATCCAGATGCAGCTCGCAGATTCCGCTTCCCTGGAGATGACGGTAGAGGAACTGGAACCGCTGTATGACGGGGCCGTGAACGAAACGTTCAGCCTGCTCCAAAACAAGAACCACGACTACGGCGAAGCCTGGCGCGACATGCGCGTGACGTCCATCACCGATATCATCCTCATGAAATTGTTGCGGGTGAAACAGATCGAAGACAACCAGGGAAAAACTTTAGTGAGCGAAGGGGTGAAGGCCAACTACCAGGACATGATCAACTACGCCGTGTTCGCCATGATATTATCGAAAGCATAACTATGATACAAAAAATTGCAGATCAGGCCAGCCGGTATTTTGTGGGGGCACTTTTTATTTTCTCGGGGCTCATCAAGCTCAACGATCCCATCGGCACCGAGATCAAAATGGAAGAATATTTCGAGGTGTTTGCCGAAGACTTCGGGTCTTTCTTTTTATGGCTGAAGCCCTATGCGTTGGAGATCGGGCTCTTCCTCATCGTGCTGGAGCTGGCCTTGGGCGTGGCTGTGCTCATTTATTACCGGATGAACCTTACCACGAAAGTGTTATTGGGATTGATGATCTTTTTTACGTTCCTCACTTTCTATTCTGCCTTTTTCAACAAAGTGACCGACTGCGGTTGCTTCGGCGACGCCATTAAGCTGACCCCTTGGCAATCGTTCTCCAAAGATGTCATTCTCATGTTGCCGGTGCTGCATTTGTTCTGGTATCGCAAGCGTTACAAACCCGTGTTGTATACAAAGGAGGGGCACGCTGTGATCGGCGCTGTAGTGGTGATCTGTTTTGCGTTGGGTATTTATGCCATACGCCACCTCCCTTTCATCGATTTCAGGGCCTACAAAATAGGGAACAACATTCCCCAACAAATGCAACCGCAGGAGCAGGCTATCTTTGAATATACTTTCCAACAAAAGAAAGACGGCGCGCTCATCAAGTCTGACAAATTCCTGTCGGATACCTTGACCTATAAATATGTAGGCGTCGAGCAATTGAACGCCGACAAGACCATGGCCAAGATCACCGACTATTCGGTTTCGGATCCCGATGGCAACGACATGACCCAGGAGACCTTCAAAGGCGCCAAACTACTTTTCATTATCTACGACGCCAGTAAAGCCTCCACCAAAAACATCGACAAGATCGGCCAGCTCATCAAGGACCTCGACGGCAAGGTGGACATGATGGTGCTCACGGCCTCCGGCGCCGAGCAATTCGAAGCCTTCCGCCACGAGCATCAACTGGCGGTGCCTTACTATTTCGCCGATGCCACGGTGTTGAAAACGATCGTCCGGGCAAATCCGGGGATCACCCTGTGGGTAGACGGCACCGTGAAAGGCATGTGGCACGACAACGACACACCCGATGCCGCCGAGGTGACGGCCCTGGTTCATTAATCCTGTGCTCATGAAGATCTATCTCATCGGCATGCCCGGTTCGGGCAAAACCACGTTGGGCAGGCAATTGGCCGAAGAGCTGCTGTTGTTGTTTGTCGACCTGGATAAGGAGATCGAAAAACACGAAGGCAAGTCGATCTCACAGATCTTTGCCGAACAGGGCGAGGATTATTTTCGCCAGCTGGAATCGCGACTGCTCACGGAGTGGGCTTCGTCGGCAAAAGGTTTTGTGATGGCTACGGGGGGAGGGGCGCCTTGTTTTTACAACGGCATGGATACTATCCTCAAAACCGGACGCAGCATTTTTTTGGACGTACCGGTTTCCGAATTGCTGGCCCGTCTCGATCGTAAAACTGACCGACCCCTGTTGCACGCCGCCGATGTGGACGAGCGACGCGAAAAGATCACTACCCTGAGTCATAACCGCCAGCCCATCTATGCGAGGGCTAACGTTACGCTCCATCACGCCGACCTGCCGGCATTATTAAAAGCGGTGCATTTTAAAAGTTGACGCCGAGGGTGACGAGACCCGTAACAATTTTGTTTTGCAATTCAACGATGGGCCCCGAGCCGTCATTCAAGAAATAGGGAGCATAAAGACTGTTGCCCTTGCTCTGCACCCAGGCAAAATCGACGTGAAATTTGTCGAGCTTGATCCCAACTCCCCCGCTAATGGTCTTGATGCTGTTGTCATAATCGCTGCCGCGATAAGGATTGGCTTGAATGCCATAGCCGAAGCGCAACCGGAAGATCTTGTAACGTCCCTCAACACCACCCCGGTAATTCAACACCGACTTATAGGTGCTGTTGATGCCCTTGTTGGTGTCCGTGAAGTCAATATAGGAATTGTAGGAGGTTGAATATTTTGCTTTCGAATAATTCCGCATCTCCACGTCACCCGTAATCAGACCATACTTCGAGATCAGGGCCAATCCGGCGCTGAATTTGGAGGGAGCGCTAAGACTGTATTCGGAAATAACCTGATCAGTAGCCGAGCTTTCGTTGTTCAGCTCAGGCTTGTTGGGGTCCCCACCATAGTTGGGTTTGTTTGAATAATAGAGGAAATCCTTCCAACTGGAGTTCATGGAAGCGTCGGAGGTTTCTGAAAGCTGATAGAATGTTGGGGTGGTGTATGACAATCCGATTTGCATAAAGTCCACCGGCCGTACCGTGGCACCCAACGTCGCGTTGACGCCGGTTCCGGTGATCTTTAAATTTTCGGCCATGTCCCAGCCATTGACAAATTCATCGTCGGTAAAGCTTTCCGAGAATGTCTTGGTCGTTTTGTACCGGAGCGAGCTCACGCCAATGCTGGCACCAAAGAACAAAATGTCTTTGTAGTTGCCGCCATAGGAAAAACTCCATTGATTGATGATGCCGTCGGTTTGGACGGTTTCGCTCTGGTGGGGGAGTTTTTTTACATCCGTGAAATATTCGTCGTCGGGATAGTTGGCATCCAGCAAATTGGCGGGGCCGATAAGGTAATTAAAGTAGGCCAGTCCGGTAGGGCTGTTGTAGCGGTTGTGATCCGTTGTGCCGCTGGGATCGAATTGATCGGTCGTGTAGCCATAAGCGTCGTCGATGAAACTCTGCAGCTTCGAGGTGTTGGGATTGCCATTGTAGGAGAAGGGCGCGTTGAAGTCGTTGACGCGGGTCATGCTAATACCAAAGGCACCGCCCTGAAAGCCACTGTTGCCACGCGTCGGTATGTGCAGCACGAGGCTAAAACCAGGGACCACGAATTTGGACCGGGATTCGTCTTGCGAAACACCAAAGTAGTGCGATTGTGTGCTGTAGGTGCTAAACCCCGGCGTAAGCGTTACCTCCGAACGGTTGAACATGCCCAGGCCGGCGGGGTTGGAAAGGGCCGAACTGTAGTCGCCGCCCAGCGCGATCTGGCTGCCACCCATGGCCTGGATGCGGGCGCTTCCTCCGGGCATTGTCTGGCTAAACGTGAGCGCCGATTCCACATAGCCTTGGGACCATACTATGGAAACTGTGAACAATAGAATTCCCGTGAGGGCTGATATTTTCCTCCACATGATCATGCTTCTTTAGAAATGAATGATTAGTCTCTGCCGCGTGATCTGCCGTTTGAGCCACTGCTGTGGAACGATCCGCCACCGGCCGTACCACCACCGCCACCGCCGAATGAAGAACGGGAGCCGCCGCCAAAGGAATCCGAACGACCACCGCTGTTGTAGTGCGATTGTCCTGACGAACTACCCCAATCCGAACGGGAAGGGCTGGAGTACGTTTGCTGTATTTGCTGTTGCTGCTGTTGTTGACGGTAGCTGCGGTTATAGTAGTCTTCCTGACTCTGTATCCTGCCTTGCGTGCTCACCCGGCCATTGGTAGTTCCTCCGTTTGTAGTCGAAGAAGGCGACACGTAATTAGGACGTGTGCGGCCATTGGTGGCGGCGGTGGTCATGGTGCCTACTCTGCCGCTGTTGCTGGTGGCACGGGGACCGTAGGCGACGGCGCGACCTTCGCTGGTACCACCACCGTTGTTGACGATGATCACGTTGCTGGGATATCCATATCCGTAATAGCTGCCAAAGTATCCGGCGCCATAGCCATAGGAAGGACCCCAGAAGGAGCTGTAAGGGCTGTAGCCGTATCCACCATAATAAGGATTGCCATAAGAAAAGCTCATGCCAAAGCCGCTACCCCAACCGTAGTTCCAGTTGCTGCCCATATAGTAGCTATACGAACTCGACCAGCCGGATTGATAATAAGGATTCATCCACGGGTTTCCGTAGGCGTCATAGTAGCTGCCGTAATAAGGGCTGTTCCACGAATAGATGGAGGGGCCGAAGTACGTAGAGCTGTACCAGGGGTTGTTATAGGCGCTGTTGAAATTGTTGTTCCAGCTGTTCAGCTTGGCAGCGTTGTTGTATTTGTAGTCGTTGACGAAATAGTCTTGCTCGTCGGCCTTGGCGGTTTGGGCGTTTGACCGGGCGGCATATTCGGGGTTCACGTTGCGGGCCGAATAGCTGTCGGTGGGATTGAGGGCTTCCTCATCCTGATATTTTTGGGATTTCTTGGCGCTGGCCGAGTAGGCCTGCTCTTCCAGCTTGGCCGTTTGGGCCTTCAGTTTCGCTCGGTCCTTTGCATTGAAATACATATCGTCGTTTTCGATGCCTTGTGCGAATGCTGTTCCGGCCAGAAGCGCGGCAGACAGACTGAGCATGATGACCTTGGTTTTCATATCCCTTCGTTTTTTTAACACTTGTCCACTAAATAAACGTAAATACATCTTAAAAGTGCTTATAAAGCTACAAAATTTCACCTGTATTTGTTGTTGTGAAATTATATTTGCGGTCTATCTGGAATTTCAACAATAATTATACCAAGCATGGGCAAAGAAATACCTACCCGTAGTGAAGACTACTCTTCGTGGTACAACGAATTAGTAAAAAAAGCTGACCTGGCCGAGCACTCCGACGTGCGCGGTTGTATGGTCATCAAACCCTATGGGTATAGCATTTGGGAGAAGATGCAACAGGCGCTGGACAAAATGTTCAAGGACACCGGCCACGTAAACGCCTATTTCCCGCTTTTTGTGCCCAAAAGCATGTTCGAGGCCGAAGAGAAGAATGCCGAAGGCTTTGCCAAGGAGTGTGCCATCGTGACACACTACCGTCTGAAAAGCGATCCGAAAAACCCCGGCAAGCTCATCGTCGATCCGGATGCGAAGCTGGAGGAGGAACTGGTGGTCCGTCCCACCAGCGAGGCCATCATCTGGAGCACCTACAAGAAATGGATCCAGTCCTACCGTGACCTGCCCATCCTGGTGAACCAATGGGCCAACGTCGTGCGATGGGAAATGCGCACGCGCCTCTTTTTGCGCACCGCCGAGTTTCTTTGGCAGGAAGGGCACACCGCCCACGCCACCTCGAAGGAGGCCGTGGACGAAACCGTGCAAATGCTGAACGTGTATGCCGAGTTTGCGGAACGCTTTATGGCCATGCCCGTCATCAAGGGAAGAAAATCGGAAGGTGAAAGATTTCCCGGCGCCGTGGATACCTATTGCATCGAAGCGATGATGCAGGACGGCAAGGCGCTGCAAGCCGGCACATCGCACTTCCTGGGACAAAATTTTGCGAATGCGTTCGATGTGAAGTTTGCGACCAAAGAAGGCAAACTGGACCACGTTTGGGGAACTTCGTGGGGGGTGAGCACACGCCTGATGGGTGCCCTCATCATGGCCCACTCCGACGACGACGGACTGGTGCTGCCACCTAAGCTGGCGCCGATCCACGTGGTGATCGTGCCCATCTTCCGCAACGAAGAAGAATTGAGCAAGCTCACCGTGGAAGTAGATAAAATGGCCAAGTCGCTGCGCGATGCCGGCTACACCGTGAAATTCGACAACCGCGACACGCAGAAGCCGGGCTTCAAGTTTGCGGAGTGGGAGTTGAAGGGCGTGCCTGTACGCCTCGCCATCGGTCCCCGCGACCTGGAAAACGGCACAGTAGAAGTGGCCCGCCGCGACACCAAAACGAAGGAAGTGATGAAACTCTCGGACGTGGCCACCGCCATCCCGAAGTTGCTGGACGACATCCAGGAAAACATCTACAAAAAAGCGCTCTCTTTCCGCGAAAGCATGATTACCCGTGTGGACACGTACGACGCGTTCAAACAGGTGCTCGACGAGAAAACCGGTTTTGTGCTGGCCCACTGGGACGGCACCCCCGAAACAGAGGCGGCCATCAAGGAAGAAACAAAGGCCACCATTCGCTGCATTCCCCTGGATGCGCCCGAAGAAGCCGGCAAATGCATTTATTCAGGCAAACCCTCATCGCGTCGCGTGTTGTTTGCGCGGGCGTATTGAGCGATTTTGGCGCGTCTTCCCGTCCGGGCGGTTAATTTTTGCCGCAAAGACGGGAAGACGTTTTGTTTATTTGTATTTTTGAATTTCCCCCTGCCTCTATGATGTGGATAATTGTTATAGCGCTCCTCTTAATAGGCATTGCGCTCCTCATTGCAGAGCTGATCTTTATTCCAGGTACCACCGTCGTCGGCTTGTTGGGTTTGATCTTCTCGATTGTCGGCGTTGTTATCAGTTATCAGCATTTTGGAAGCACAGTCGGATTCTATGTCCTCATGGTCACCATCGCCGCCCTGGTGGTAGCCGTTTTCTACAGTTTTCGCACCGGCGCGTGGACCCGCTTTTCATTAAAATCGTCGATCGACAGCCGGGTAAATGAGGGCATCATGTCAACGGTGCACATAGGCGATGAGGGCGTTACGCTTTCTACCCTCCGGCCTATGGGGAAAGCGCAGTTTCATGACAAGACTTTCGAGGTAAAGACCTCCGGCAATTATATCAATCAAGGCGAAAAGGTAAAGATCGTTCAGATCGAGTCACACCAAATCACAGTAGAAACTATCAACTAATCAATACATACTCATGGAAGCTGCGTCATTACTGATCCTGGTCTTTGGCGGGATCATTCTCTTTTTTGTGTTTCTTTATTTTGTTCCGGTCAACCTCTGGATCACGGCCCTGTTTTCGGGCGTGAAGGTGGGCTTGTTCGAACTTATCTTTATGCGGATCCGCAAAGTGCCACCCCGCATTGTTGTGGATTCACTCATCACGGCTACGAAGGCCGGTTTGAAAATCTCTTCTAATGAATTGGAAACGCACTACCTCGCCGGAGGAAACGTGCCCAATGTTATTCGCGCGCTCATTTCGGCCGACAAGGCCAACATCAGCCTGAGCTTTAAACAAGCCACCGCCATCGACCTGGCAGGTCGCGACGTGTTTCAGGCTGTTCAGATCTCGGTAAATCCCAAAGTGATCACTACCCCGAAGGTTGCGGCCGTGGCTTCGGATGGTATTCAGCTTATTGCCGTGGCCCGTGTTACGGTGCGTGCCAGCATTGCCCAGTTGGTGGGGGGTGCCGGTGAAGACACTATTTTGGCTCGTGTCGGTGAAGGTATCGTGTCGTCTATCGGTTCTGCTAAGTCGCACAAAGACGTGCTTGAAAGCCCCGACAAGATCTCGAAACTCGTGCTATCGCGCGGGCTGGATGCCGGAACCGCTTTTGAAATTCTCTCTATTGACATTGCCGACGTAGATGTTGGAGCCAACATCGGTGCCAAACTCCAAATTGACCAGGCCTCGGCCGACTTGAAGGTGGCCGAAGCACGTGCAGAAGAGCGCCGTGCGATGGCTGTGGCCCTTGACCAGGAAATGAAAGCGAAAGCGCAAGAGGCACGCGCGAAGGTTATTGAGGCGGAGGCTGAAATTCCGAAGGCTATTGCGGCTGCATTTGTTAATGGAAACCTGGGCATCATGGATTATTACAAGATGCAGAATGTGCAGGCGGATACGGAGATGCGGCAAGCGATTTCGGGGTCTGGAAAGGGAACGACGGGTTCGCCTAAAAAAGAGCAGCCGTAAGGATTGAGCGTGTTGTTGGGATATTGATTTGGGCTGTTGGAATGAACTTTCAATACCTTCATCTAAAGATTGCCGCATCCTTGGGGTGCGGCAATTTTTTTTGGAATGATGGGTGTTATTTTTTTCGATGTAAAGTCTTTAAATTGAAATAGGTTGGTCACGCAAAAGGCAAGTATTATGACAGCGAAACGATTTTTTAATATCATGTTAATCTTGGTCGTGCTGGTATCCAATGTGGGATGCGACCAGGTATCGAAGGCGATTGCCAGGAATTCGTTGGGTGAAAATCAGACCGTGAGCCTTGTGAACGATCATATCAAATTGATGAAAGTTGAGAATAAGGGTGCGTTTTTAAGTCTTGGTAGCGCTTTGCCGGTTTTTTTGAGGATTGTTTTGTTGAATATTCTTCCCCTCGTCGTACTTGGGCTGGCCGGTTTTTACGTGTTCACAAGAACAAACCTTTCCCGCATCACCACCATCGGCACCTGTTTCGTTATCGGTGGGGGTCTTGGTAATATTTACGACCGCATGGTCTACGGATCGGTAACGGATTTTTTGCACATCGACTTTGGGATCTTTCAGACCGGGATTTTTAATCTGGCCGACGTTTCCATCATGGTGGGTGCGTTTGTGATCACAGTCGACGTTGTGCGTCACCGGAAGATCGAGGTGGGATAATACGGCATCTTCATTGTTTCAATTTCAACGCTTCCAGCCGCGGATCGCCGGCCAATCCCCTGAACACCGGGTATTGCAAAAATAAATTCACCGGCACGGCACGTTTCGCTACGCATTGCTCGATATAATAAAAAACTTTCTCGAGGTTGCCCAGTGCAAACCAGACACCGACAAAATCAGCGTCGAGCACTACGTCGGGTTCCTCGCGTTGGCGTTGTTCCATTTTGCGAATGCACTCCATCGCCTTTTCGGTTTGACCGAGTTTTGCATACGCATAGCCCAATCCCATCAAGCCTTTCAAGGGATGGTTTGTTAAGCGATAAACTTCTTCAAAGAGACGGCAGGCTTCTTCCCAATCGCCTTTCATACCGGTGGCCCAGGCTTTCAATTCCAGGTTCTGGCGGATGTGTGTGTTCAGGTCCAGCAATTTGTTTGCCTGGCGAATAGCGTCATCGTAGCGTTCGGCAAACACATACATATTTCCCAGTGCGTGATTGATGGCTGGCGATAGCGGATCGATCTTTACGGCGTCTTCGAGTATCGCGACCGCTTGCGCTTTCTCACCCATCAGCACGTGATAGTAGCCGAGCAGGGGATAGGCCGCCGCCGCGCTGGGGTTGAGGTGAATAGCTTTTTGCAGCGACTCATAGGTTTCTTTCCATTTCCATTCATAGAAAAGGTAGGCACCGGCCTCGGCAATGTAGATCTCGGCAATGGAACTGTCGAGTTGCAAAGCTTTGGCGGCGTATTCGTGTACCAGCGCGAAAGCTTTGTGGGGCGTCAGCTGTCCGCTGGCGCCAAGCTGGCTGTAGGCCGTGGCGATCATGGCATACGCTTGCGCATAGCCCGGTTCCAATTGTAGGGCTTCTTCAAAGCGTTCGATCGACTTGCGGAGATCGGCCGGGGTGGTCTTGTTGAAGAAATGAAGTCCCTGCAAATAGGCCGTGTAGGCGGCGATGTTTTGTGTGGGCGCTTTCGATCCCTGGCTCTCCCGTTGTGCGCGGCTGAGGTTTTCACGCAACTTGTTGGCGATGATGCCGCTGATCTCGTCCTGCACTTCAAAGATGTCGGTGAGTTGCCGGTCGTAGGTTTCACTCCAAAGATGATAGCCATCGGCGGCGTTGATCAATTGGGCGGTGATGCGTACGCGGCTGCCTGCCTTGCGCACGCTGCCTTCGAGCACTTTGTCGACGTTGAGCTTCACGGCGATGTCGCGGATGTCGTCGTTCTTGCCTTTGAAGGCGTAGGCCGATGTGCGCGACGTCACTTGCAGGCCGTCCACTTTGGTGAGGGCATTGAGGAGTTCTTCGGTGATGCCGTCGCTGAAATATTCGTTTTCCGCGTCGGCACTCATGTTCACAAACGGCAACACGGCAAGACGATTGGACGGCTGTTTTGTTTTGCCGCGGATCTCGTCGCGCGAGGGGATCACGAGGCCACCGCTGGTGATGGCAAAGATGCGTACGGGTTGTTTCACATTTTTTAATTCGAAGTAACCCAGTTCGTGTGAGGTGATGTTCTCCTGGTTGCGGATCTCGTCGTATACTTTTTCGGAGATAAAGACGCTTCCCGGCACGGCAAGCGATTCCACACGCGACGCGAGATTCACGCCGTCGCCGTAAATAGATCCGTCTTCGACGGTGACATCGCCCGTATGAATGCCGATGCGAAGGTCCACGGTAGGCGCTTCGCGAAGTTGTTGCTGGATGCTCACGGCGCATTGCACCGCGTTGATGGCACTGGCAAAAATACTAAGGGAACCGTCGCCGTAATATTGGAGGATCTGTCCTTGATGGAGGTGCACGGTGCTTTCGAGAACGCTCTTTAGCCGGTTGCGTTTTTGACGCGCCAACTGTTCGTTCTCCTGCATCAGGGCGGTGTAGCCCGCCATGTCGGCAAACAAGATGGCGGCTAGTTGACGCATACTGATTTTGTTTCGCAGTGATCCATGTTACAAACTACGGAAACAAAACGGAAAAGGTCAGGTACAGTTTGAATTTTTGAAGATTATAGTGGCACCGCCTGCCATTCGGATTTTTTTCGGGCGATAAAGGAATTGTTATAGGCATCGTAGACGATGTAGTCGTACATCAGCGGCACCGTGCTGATCCCCTGGAGTGTGATCACCCCATACAATCCATCGCGCTCCACGATCACATAGTTGTTGTTCAGATCCTGGAGGGTATGATATTTCGGGTTGATGATCACGCGACCCGTGTTGTCGGCAAGGCCCATGAGCTTGTCCTGGCGGATCAGCAGGTTGCCATGCGGCAAGATGGTAACCGACTCATACCGTGGCGGCAAAATGACAGCGCCTTTTATATCGATAAGCCCTTGCAGCCCTTTTTGTTTTACCAACGAAAATCCCTTCTGGAAAGACATCACTTCTTCATACACAGGCTGAATGATAATTTTATCCTCGCGGCTGATGAATCCCCACTTGCCGCGGATCTTCACGGCCGCCAGTTGCTCGCTAAAGGCCTGGATGCCATCATAACGATTAGCGACGCGCAGCCTCCCCTGGGGATCCACAAAACCATACTGTCCATTCTTCTTGATGCCGCGTAACCCTTCAGATTCGGGATACACTTTTTCGACGGCGCCTTCGGGTTGCACCTGGCGGTTCACGATCACCCCATTCAAATCCACTTCCCACGAGGTGCCCGACGGCAAACGCTCCACGATGCGCTGCTCGTTGATCTCCATCGGATTTTCGGAAAAATAGATCACGTTGTTGTCAAACGATTTGAGATAAGTGTTCCTGCCGGCGGTTTCCACATAGCGATCGGCAGAAACCAGCTTGAGTTTGGTTTGGCGTGGCGTGACCAGCCACTCTTCGTGCTGGTTGATGATGCCGTATTGGCCATGGAATTTCACCACCAGGTTTTGGTGCAGTTGTTGAAGAATGGAATCATACGTGCAAGCGATCACTTCTTTGCCCGATGGATCGAGGGCTCCCCAGTAATTGCGGAGCACGACGGGGAACAATTGTCCGTTAAAGCGATGGATGTGTTCGTAAGGCTTGGTGTGAATGGGCTTCCCTAACGAATCGAGCACGATCCAATTGTCTTTGCCGTTCTGCCGCGTGTTTGAGATGTAGTAGGGATAATCTACAACAAGGTTATCGTACTTCGCCTCGATCAGGATTTTTCCATCCTGACTGATGATGCCATATTTTTTTTCTTTCGTGAACAAAGCTTTGCCGCGCACGAATTTGCCCAAGGACGAAAAATTAGAAGCAAAGAAAGGTTTGAGCGAATAATCTTCCAGTTGAATGAGACCGGCCGTGCACACTTTCAGAAGATTTTTTCCCAACGCGATGATCGAATCGGCCTGAACCTTTTGTTGCAGTTTGTTCTGTCCATCGAGGAACAACCATTCATCGGTTTGCCGCGCTTTCACCGTGCCATCATCCTCGAGGCGGATCTCGCGATACGTGGGCTGCAACTTCACTTGTCCTTCGCGGTCGATGAGGCCTTGCTGCATGCCCTGGTAGATCACCGCATAGTTCTTTTTGAAAATGGAGAGGCTGTCGATGGTGAAGCCTGTCACCTGTTTCCCGCTTTCGGTGAACAGCGCGGTCTTGTTGTCGAAATTCTCCACGGCATAGCGCAAGCTGCCGATGGAGCGGATGGCATAATACTGTTGGGGAATAATGGTCTTGTTCTCCAGGTCGATCAGACCATAACGATATTGATTACCGACCTTGGTAAACACCACAGCGCGGATCCCCGACAGGGCAATGCCGTCGTATTCAAAAGGAATAATTTCTTTGCCCGACGATGCAACGAGGCAACCGGTGACGATGCGCATCGAAATGGGAGATTTTTTACGCGCATAGACCAGCGAAGCATCGGCAGGGAAGACGTCTTCAAATTCGGCTTTGGTCACCAGGTGATTTTCCAGGGAGATAAGCCCCCATTTTCCATCGAGTTTATAGCCCGTAACGGCGTTCAGCGTGGAGAAATTTCCATCGCTCCAGCCCAGGGCCTCATAGCGCGCGGGGATCAGGACTTTGCCCTGTTCGTTGCGGAGGCCTACTTTTCCGTTCTCTTCGAAGACACTAAGCCCATTGGCGGCGGCGAAAAATGTTGTCAGCACCAGCCAAAAAAAACAATACACACCCTTCATCTGCCGGTAAAGTTAGGGCCAGAAAATGAAATCAGGGGAATTTTCGTGAACTTTGTGCCCTGATTTAGGGTAGATAAACTTACATCGCCCATTCAACTTTTATCGCGAAACATGTACATCGAACAGCTTTACACCAATTGCCTGGCGGAAGCCGCCTACTACATCGAATCCAACGGGGAAGCCGCCATTATCGACCCCCTGCGGGAAACCGAACCCTATGTGGAGCTGGCCGAGAGGAGAGGCGCCAAGATCAAATATGTTTTCGAGACCCATTTCCACGCCGATTTTGTGTCGGGCCACATTGACTTGTCGCGCAAAGTAAAGGCCCCCATTATCTACGGTCCCGGCGCCGACACGGACTATGCCGTGTACAATGCCAAAGACGGCGAAGAATTTCCCCTGGGCGAAGTAAAGATCCGCGTGCTGCACACCCCTGGCCACACCCCGGAATCGTCCTGCTATTTGCTGATCGATAAAAACGGCAATGAATACGCCTTGTTTAGCGGCGACACCTTGTTTGTGGGCGATGTGGGACGTCCCGATTTGCTGGATGGCATCATGACCCAGGAAGAACTGGCCAGCCTCATGTATGATTCGCTTACCCGGAAGATAAAAACCTTACCCGACAACGTCATGGTCTATCCGGCGCACGGGCCTGGTTCGGCGTGTGGAAAAAATATCGGCAAGGAAACCTTCTCCACCATTGGCGAACAAAAGAAATTCAACTACGCCCTGCAAGAGATGTCCCGGGAGGCATTCATTTCGAAAGTGACCGACGGCATTTTGCCGCCACCCCAATATTTCTTCGAAGACGCCCGCATCAACAAAAGCGGCTACGATCCCATCGAAGACGTGATCGCCGGCAACACCACGCCACTTTCACAGGAAGCGCTTGAGAAAGCCGTTGCCACGGGCGCCATCCTGCTCGATACCCGCCCCGCCGACATTTTTGAAAAGGGCTTTATCCCCGGAGCCATCAACATTGGTCTCAATGGCCAGTTTGCCGTGTGGGTAGGCACGCTGATCGACATCCGCAAAGACCTGGTGCTGATCACCGAGCCGGGAAAAGAAAGCGAAACCGTGCTGCGCCTGGCCCGCGTAGGCTACGAAAAAGTAGTGGGCTACCTCGAAGGTGGCATCGCTACCTACAAAGGCAACCTCGACAAAGTACACTCCATCACAGCCGATGCCGTGGAAAATGAAATGCGCCAGGGTGCCCAAGTGCTCGACGTACGCAAACACGGCGAATGGGACATCAGTCATCTCAAAGGTGCGGCCTTTTTGCCGCTCGGAGATTTTCCGGCCGTCACAACCACGCTGGATAAAGACAAACCTTACATCGTGCATTGCGGCGGCGGCTATCGTTCCATGACCGCCATCTCGCTGATGAAGACCTATGGCTTCACCGACCTGATCAATGTCTACGGTGGTTTCGGTGCCATGCAAGAGGCCGGCCTCAAGATCGTGACGGAAGCCATCGAGGCTTAGCAGGCTTTTTTTGCCGCGTCGCGTTGTTTTGCGCCCTGTGGTCTCAGAATCGCCTGCCCATAAAAAACTTTAGGGAGCACAATCGTTTGAAAAGACGACGGTTTGGGAACGCCTAAACTATCGCCGTCCACACCATGCATCTGGTTTTAAAATGAAGTATTTTAACATTTAATCACTTCATTTTTTATGTCCATCAAAGTTGCTATCCGGCACCAGACCTCCTATCAATACGATCGCCCGGTAAACCTGTCGCCGCATACGTTCCGTTTGCGTCCCGCAGCCCACTGCCGCACCCCCATCTTGTCCTATTCGCTGAAGGTGAAGCCCGGAAATCATTTCATCAACTGGCAACAGGATCCGTTTGGCAACTTCCTCGCACGCGTGGTGTTCCCCGAACAGACAACCGTGCTGGAATTTGAGGTGGAGGTGATCGCCGAGATCATTGTGATCAACCCCTTCGACTTTTTTATTGAAAGTTATGCGGAGGAATTTCCCTTCGCCTACACCCCGCAGCTCGAAAAAGAATTGCTGCCCTATTTCGAGGTCGCAGAGACCGGTCCTGTTTTTTCGCAGTGGCTCGAGACGGTAGACCCGACTAAAAAAAAGATGCGCACCATCGACGTATTGGTCAGCCTGAACCAAGCGGTGCAGCAGTATGTAAGCTATACCATCCGCTTCGAACCCGGTGTGCAGACATGCGAACAAACATTGACGCTAAAAAGCGGCTCGTGCCGCGACTCGGCGTGGCTGCTGGTGCAAGCCTTTCGCCGCCTGGGTCTTGCCGCGCGTTTTGTGTCCGGATACCTCATTCAGTTGAAGGCCGACACAAAAGCATTGGATGGACCTTCCGGCACCGAACATGATTTTACAGACCTGCATGCCTGGGCCGAAGTATACATCCCCGGTGCTGGCTGGATCGGACTCGATCCAACGTCTGGTCTATTTGCCGGAGAAGGGCACATTCCCCTGTGCTGTACGCCCGACCCTGTGAGCGCTGCGCCTGTCACGGGCATGACCGATGTTTGCGAAGTCACGTTCGCCTACAAGAACGAGGTCTTCCGCATACACGAGGACCCGCGCGTCACACAACCCTACAGCGAAGCGCAATGGGCTACCATCATGGCGCTGGGCAACAAAGTGGAGGAGGACCTGCAACGCGGTGATGTGCGCCTCACCATGGGCGGCGAGCCCACCTTTGTTTCTGTCGACGACATGGAAGCAAAGGAATGGAACACAGCCGCCGATGGTCCCCACAAAAGAGCGTTGGGTGCCCAGCTGATCAGGCGATTGAAGAACGCTTTTGGCAAAGGTGGTTTGGTGCACTACGGTCAGGGAAAATGGTATCCTGGCGAGCCCCTGCCGCGCTGGCAATACACTGCACTGTGGCGAAACGACGGCCAGCCTATCTGGAAGAATGACGCACTGCTGGATCTGGAGGACAACGCTTCGTCATTCACTATCAAAGATGTGCATAGCCTAGCCGTTGAGATCACCCGCTTTCTGAATATTCCTGCCGACCATGTCCACCCGGCTTTGGAAGATGCATTCTTTTTTCTTTGGGAGGAAAGCAAAGTACCGGTAAACATCGATCCCTATAGCGCTAATCTTGATGATCCGCTGGAGCGCAGAAAGCTGGCGGAATTGCTGGTCAACGGCATGGCCACACCGGCCGGGTATGTCATTCCCATGGAATGGAATCACTGGAACAATCAATGGCTCTCGTGCCAATGGGAGTTCAGGAACCATCATCTCGTGCTCATTCCGGGGAACTCACCCATCGGTTTGCGTTTGCCGCTCAAATCATTGCTCTACACCAGCCCCAAGCGAACACAACGGCCGGTGGAGCGCAGCACGTTCGAGAGCTTGCCGGCGCTGAAAGATTTTCACCAGCACGTTCAGCACCGTTTTTTCGACGAAATAAAACCCGGTGCGCTCCCTAAGGAATTTTTTGCGACTACGGTTTTGGATGAAGAAGAACCGAAAGACCTCAAAGAAAAGCTGGAGAAAAAAGAAGTATCGAAAGAGCCCGATACCACCTTCGATGGCTATACGGTGAAAACGGCATTGTGTATCGAGCTGCGAAACGGCAAGATCTACCTCTTCATGCCGCCGCTGCAATATGCAGAACACTACATGGACCTCCTGGCTTCGATCGAGGCCGCTGTAGAAAAACTAAAACTCAAAGTCGTGATCGAAGGCTACGAATGCCCGCGCGACAACCGCCTGACCAAGCTGGGGCTTTCGCCCGACCCCGGTGTGTTGGAGGTAAACATTCATCCCGCGAAGAACTGGAAGGTGTTGGTCAATCACTACGATATTCTTTTTGAGGAAGCACGTCTCAGTCGTCTGAGCAGCGAGAAGTTCATGCTGGACGGAAAGCATACGGGAACCGGCGGCGGCAATCACATCACCATCGGCGGCATCACACCGTCGGATAGTCCGTTGCTGCGGCGGCCTGACTTGTTGAGAAGTCTCATCACGTATTGGCAGCATCATCCCGGCTTGTCCTATTTGTTCTCCTCTCAATTCATTGGACCTACCAGCCAGGCACCCCGCGTGGATGAAGGACGGCAGGAGATGTTGTACGAGTTGGAGATCGCCTTCAACCAAATCCCGGAGCGAGGCGACGTGCCCTTCTGGCTGGTGGACCGCATCTTCCGGAATTTGTTGATTGACATTACCGGAAATACACATCGCGCGGAATTCTGCATCGACAAACTTTATTCGCCCGACAGTTCCACGGGCCGTCTCGGCATCCTGGAGTTTCGCGCCTTCGACATGCCGCCAAACAAACAGATGTGCATCGTGCAGCTCTTGTTACTGCGAAGCCTCGTGGCCTGGTTCTGGAAAATGCCCTACAAGCGCAAGCTCGTCCGTTGGGGCACGGCGTTATACGACACGTTCATGTTGCCGCATTACGTGCAACAAGATTTGGCGGAGGTAACACGCGACCTGGCCGAAGCGGGCTATCCCTTCGACCTCGCGTGGCTGGAGACATTCTTTGAATTCCGTTTCCCGCTCCATGGAAAAATTACTTTGTTAGATATGGAGTTGCAGTTGCGCATGGGGATCGAACCGTGGCATGTGCTGGGTGAAGAAGCCGTCAGCGGCGGCACGGCGCGTTTTGTGGATTCATCGGTGGAAAGGATCGAAGTGAAAGTAAAGAATTTCAACAAGGACCGCTATATGATCACCTGCAATGGCACACCCGTGCCGTTGTCGGAGACACCCGTGAAAGGCGAGTACGTGGCAGGCGTGCGCTATCGCGCCTGGAGCCCGCCTTCGGCATTGCATCCCACGTTAGGCAAAGATGTGCCTTTGGTATTTGATATCGTGGACACCTGGAACAACCGGGCGATAGGAGGATGCACGTATCACGTCGCGCATCCGGGAGGAAGAAATTACGATACGTTTCCTGTCAACGCGTTTGAAGCGGAGGGGAGAAGGATCAGCCGTTTTTGGAGCGAGGGCCACACGCAAGGGCCGGTCACGCCGCGCGAAACGTTCGTGGCGGGCGTTGGCCGATATTTGGAAAAGAACGAGATTCCAAGGAAATTTGATCCGCCTGCAATAAAAGTAAGCCCCGAGTATCCACATACACTAGATTTACGGCAATTCTGACGCACCTCACCGAATGGAAAGCATAAACCCCAACACCCCGCTGCAAACCTGGACGCGAGGTTACTTTGCAAACCGCACACAGCTGGACGAGTGCTTTGGATTTGAGGGTGAGGTAAAGGACCATTGGAAAAGATTGCTCCACAACATCGAGCAACTCGATCCCCAGGAATTGAAAAGCCGGCAGCAGGAATTGCTAAAGCTCCTCAAAGAAAACGGCGTCACCTACAACGTCTACGGCGACACCGACGGCCTGAACCGGCCTTGGTTGCTCGACACGATGCCCCTGCTCATCCCGGCTGCCGAATGGCGCATCACCGAGCGTGGCATGAAGCAGCGTGCCTATGTGCTAAACAAAGTGTTGGAAGATCTATATGGCGAACGCAAACTGTTGAAGGAGCGGATCATTCCCCCCGAACTGATCTATGCACACTCCGGATTTTTGCGTCCGTGCGATAAAATAAAATTACCCGGTGCCAACCAATTGATCCTCTACGCCGCCGACTTGTCGCGCGGCCCCGATGGAAAAGTGTGGGTGTTGAAAGACAGGACCCAAGCCCCTTCGGGCATGGGCTATGCGTTGGAGAACCGGAGCGCCTTGAACCGCGTGGTCCCCGAACTTTTCCGCAACCACCAAACCACCAAACTCGGAGGCTTCTTCAACAACATGATGCAGGCCTTCCTCGACATTGCCCCGCAAGGCAAGGAGCAACCCCGCGTGGTACTGCTCACCCCAGGCCCGCGAAACGAGACCTACTTTGAACATGCCTTCCTGGCCTCCTACATGGGCTTCACGCTGGCGCAAGGCGAAGACCTGGTGGTGAGGAATGGATTTGTGTGGATAAAAACGGTGGAAGGCCTGGAGAAAGTAGACATCATCCTCCGTCGTGTCGACGACAGCTATTGCGATCCGCTGGAGCTTCGCGAAGACTCGCACCTGGGCATCCCCGGTTTACTGGAAGCCATCCGCAAGGGCAATGTGTCGATAGCCAATCCGTTGGGAAGCAGCATCCTGGAGAACACAGGATTGATGGCCTTCATGCACAATGTGTTCAAATATTTTCTAAACGAAGATCCCGTTTTCAAAATGGTGGCCACCTGGTGGTGCGGGCAACCCAAGGAGATGGGCTTTGTGATGGATAATATCGATAAGCTCGTCATCAAAAAAATTGATCGCACGACCGGATCGGGAACGGTCATGGGCAGCCAGCTTTCCAAACAACAAAAAGAAGATTTGATCCGGCGCATGAAAGCGCAGCCGTATTTATATGTAGGCCAGGAAGAAGTTGGTTTTTCAACATCACCGGTTTTCACAAAGGGCAAATTGGAACCGCGCTACACAGTGTTGCGTACGTTCCTGGTGGCGGCCAATGGCGGCTACGATATCATGCCCGGTGGTCTCACACGTTGTTCGCCCGAGAAGGGTAGTTTTCTGGTGTCGAACCAGGACGGTGGCATCGCCAAGGACACTTGGGTAGAAACTTCGGTGAAGAGCAACACCCCGTCGTTGTTGCATCATTCTGATTTAAAAAGAAAAGCTGTTTTGCCCAGTCGTGCGGCAGAGAACCTTTTTTGGGTAGGGCGTTATGCACAACGGGTAGTCCGTACGTCGCGGTTCATTCGCATCGTATTGCGCAACCTGGGTCAAGGCGGGAATGCCAGCAACGGTCAGGAGTCCGAAGCGCAAAGTGCGCTGCTGCATACCATTACGCACATCACCGGTACGTATCCCGGGTTCCTGGAAGAAAATGAGACGGCTACCGTGGAGGACCGGCTCAACGAGATCCACAAGCTGATCTGCGATCAGAACCAGCATGGAAGCATCGTTTTTACGGTGAATAATTTGTTGAAAGCCATGTACGCCGTGCGCGACCGCTGGTCCATCGACAACTGGCGTATCATCGACGACATGGAGGACACCAAGCGCAAGCTCGCCGTGCTGGAGCCGCAAGGCATACGCCATGTGTTCACGCTGTTGGATCAGCTGAACGGAAGCCTGCTGTCATTTTTGGAGATGAACCGTCAGAGCATGTACCGCGGCGAAGGTTGGTTGATGTATCGCATCGGTCAGCTCATTGAAGAGATATCGCTGGAGTTGACGCAATACCGGGCGCTTCTCACATTTCAATATGAAGAGCACATCGAGTTCCAGATATTGGAAGCCCTGCTGGTGAGCAACCAGAACCTGTCCAACTACAGATCGGTGTATCGCACCTATTTCGATATTGCGCCCGCCATCGACTTGTTATTCCTGAACAAACAGAACCCCATCTCCATACTGTCGCAGCTGGAACAGCTGCTGAAATTCGTGGAGCAGCTTCCGCAAAAAGAAAAGGGCGCTCATGATAGCGAGATCTCCAACATCGTGTTCGAGTGTTACAGCCTGGTGCGCCTCATCAATGTGGAGACGCTGATGGCGGTGGACAAAGAGCTGGAATTCAGGTTAGAGCTGGATCGCGTGTGTGAAGTGCTCAACTCGAAAATATCATTGTTGTCGGTGAAGCTCACGGCCTGGTATTTCAGTCACTCTACGTATCAATACCAGGGCACAAAAGACAATTTCAAATTGGAAGTATAAAAATTGGTGTATGCGATACAAAGTAAAACACGTGACCGAATATACTTACCAGGACCCTGTTAGTCTCTGCCACAATCGCGTTTGCCTCACGCCTTTGAACCTTCCCCAACACACCTGCATTTCTTCCCAGATAAAGATCCAGCCGCCACCGGATGACCTCACCTATCGCAAAGATTTTTTTGGTAACACAGTCTTGTTCTTCTCATCCTATACCGACCATGATCATTTGGAGATCGTCTCCGAAAGTGAAGTAAACCTCGAAGGCCGGCCCAACGCCGATCGCGCCTTGGATTCGCCCGTGTTGTGGAAAGACATGCAGCAACGCCTGGCGTCGCAGGATGACGAACTGTTTGACATCATTCAATACACATTGCCGTCGACTTACATTCCCTACAGCGAAGAGATCAAGAAATTTTCAGAAGACTGTTTTGCAGAAGACGCCACCTTATGGTCGGCTTGCCACGCGTTGATGCAGAAAATTTACAAGAACATCGAATTCAAGCCTGGGTTCACCACCATCAATACCCCGGTGGAATTTGTGGTGAAAGCAAAGAAGGGTGTGTGTCAGGATTTTGCTCACCTCATGATCAGTTGTCTTCGAAACATGGGGCTGGCCGCACGCTACGTAAGTGGCTACATCGAGACCTTGCCACCACCAGGCAAAGAGAAGCTGGTGGGATCGGATGCATCGCATGCCTGGGTATCGGTTTATTTTCCTTCGATCGGCTGGGTGGAGTTCGATCCGACAAACAACTTGTTGCCAACATACAATCACATCACCGTAGCTTTTGGCCGCGACTATCACGACGTGGCTCCAATAAAAGGCATTGTCTTCAGCTCAGGCAAACAAAACCTATCGGTAAAAGTAGACGTCACTCGCCTCGACTAAGTCTCAAACGAAAGCACCTTTGCGCTGACTTTGCCTGCTCGCCGAAGCTTTAGCGAAGGTGAGGTGGTTCAACCTATTCCAAGGCCCGATAAAAAAACAACGCATACCCCGGCTCCAATTCCGGATGCGCGATCTTCACCAGGTCCTTCAAAATGATATCCGGCCGCAAGTAGCCCAACTCCAGATATTCACTTCCACCCTTTGCACCTTTTCGTGCATCATAATTATAGACCTTCTTCTGAACAAAAGATTCGAATTTTGCATACCGCCGGTCGGCCGCCGCGATCTCGCGAAGCGACGTGTAACTGCCCAGCCCAATCCAAAGATCGGCATCGTGCGCCTTTTCATAAACCGACTCAAAGCTCAATTGAAGCCACCCGCTGGAGGGATCGTCTTTCCACAAATAGTCACACCCCGCGTCGTTTAAGATGGTGGAGGCATAATTTTTTCCTCCCGGTAGAAACCACGCATCGCTATACACCACACCGCTCAACACCGAAGGCCGTGACGTGGCGCGATCGGCCATGGCCTTCGTTTCGAGATAGCTTTGTTCGATGGTTCGAAACACGGAATCGGCGAGCTTCTCCTTATCAAAGAACAGCGCCATAAACTTGATCCACTCCGCGCGCCCCAAGGGATGTTTCTCCAAGTATTCTGCATTCAACACGACCGGCACGCCCAGCTCTTCCATTTTTTTAAACTGACCGTAGTCCGAGTTCATGCTGTAGCCCATCACCATGTCGGGTTTCAACACGGCCAGGCGTTCGAGGTTCATGCCCTGGTCAACCCCCAGCTCCTGTATTTTTCCAGCGTCGATGCGCTGCCGCATTTTTTCAGAGCTGATATAGTCGGTGGTGGGGAAGCCTGTCAGCTTGTCGCTTTCATTCAGATAGTCGAGTAACGGAATATGCGTCGTCGCCGTGCACACGATCGATTGCAAAGGAATGCGGATCACTTTTTCATCATCGGCATGTGCCGGGATATTCTCGTTGCGCGGCACGAGCAAATATTTGTAGCCGGACGTGGCACCCTGAAACGGCTGGGTAACTTCCACATGCTTCACATGGCCTTCATAACGAACGGTGAACCCTTCTGCGTAATGCAAGGTCGTGGCCGAAGAGGTGCTGATGGGCGCAGGAGGTGTTTCTGTTTTTCGGGTTGAACAAGCAACCAGTAGGAGAAAAGGAATAAGGATAAAGGTCGATCTCATGCCGCAAAGATAGGAGAGGAATGGAGAGGTCCTTTGGTTTTACAGAATTGCATAGTATGTTTGTCTCGGATTCATGGTTCTCTTGCTGCACCAGCATCAGGAGATTAAAAGGGAATACCGGTACGACCCACGTCAATTCCGGAGCTGTCCCCGCAACTGTAATTCACATAGTTATCGCTGACTCTCTAATTAGCCACTGTTCGCCGCCGGCGGATGGGAAGGCGTCAGCGATGTGAAAAGCCAGGAGACCTGCCATCAATCCTTACAAACTTTAATTTTTGACTTTCGGGTGAAAGGTCAGGAGTGTTCGAAAGCCCTTGCTTCCGGCTCTGTCTGGTTTTGCATCCGTCGCCATCAAACGCGCTATGCTTTTGCGATTGGGTATTTTTCTGGGATGTGTCAGCGTCGGTTTTCTCGCGAAAGCCCAGGGCGACTCCGTTGTGCTGAAGCCGGTAACGGTCTATGGCCTCCCCGACGAAAAATACTTGGCCGGCGGTCAATTCTATGGCCTGGACTCGGCGTTAAGATCGCAGCAAGAGTCACGTCACCTGGGAGAGATATTGGCGTTTCAATTCCCGGTCTATTTTAGAAACTATGGCAACGGCATGCTGTCGGGCATCAGCATGCGCGGCACATCGCCCTCGCATGTGGCCGTGCGATGGAACGGCATCAACATCAACAGCTTCTCGCTTGGCCAGGCCGATTTCTCCATCTTGCCCACGATAGCCTTCGACGATGTGAAGGTGCATGCGGGTGGGGGAAGCGCGCGCTTTGGCAGTGGTGCCTTTGGCGGATCGGTGTTGCTGTCGTCTACAGGTTCGACAACCAACATCTTGTCTGTTAGCCAGGAGGTGGGAAGCTTTGGCCGCTATTTCACCTCGTTGAAAGGATCGTTTCGCGTTGGAAGATTTTCTTCCTCATCATCACTCTATCGCGTGCAAGCCAAAAACGACTTCCCCATTCCCGGGTATGGCGAACGACAACCCCATGCCGCCTATTGGCAACAGGGCTTTGTGCAACACGCGCAATATTCTTTTTCCGAAGCCCGCCGCATCACCCTCGACTACTGGTTCAACGACTCCCACAAAGAGATCCAGCCCACCATCGGCAACAACAACAGCACCGACGAGCAAGACGACCGCAATCATCGCCTCAGTGTTTTCTACGAACAAAACACCACACAAGGATTGTCAAAGATTGGTGGTGGTTTTGTCGACGACAAGATCATTTATAATGGTACCGTGAGCGAAATTGTCCGCTGGATCGCTTCGGCCAGCCATCAGTATACCTTTAAAAATCAGTGGAACGTTTCCGGCAGCGCCGAGTGGAATCACATCATCGGCAAAGTGAAAGAATACGGCCCCACTTCGCCGGAAGAAGATCGTGTGGATCTGGCCGCCGCCGTTCAAAAGACCTTTAAAAAAGTTTCGGCGTCATTCAATTTGCGACAGCCCTTCATCACGCACGTCACGGCCCCTTTGCTGCCCTACGTCGGCGCCGATGTGGTGTTGTTCGAAAATTCCGCACAGCAGTGGTTGCTGAGTGTGAACGGTTCCAAAAATTTCCGCGCCCCCACATTCAACGATCGCTACTGGCAAGAAGCCGGCAGCCGCGACCTGCAACCCGAAACCAGCTACGCCGCCGAGGCTGGACTGGGATGGCGCTATCATATGCTGAAGATCAATGCCCGCGGATTTTACCAGCACATCGACCAATGGATCCAGTGGATCCCCATGGAGCAGGGCATATACCGCCCCCGCAACGTGAAGCAAGTGAGGACCGATGGCATAGAGACAAGCGTAGAAGACCAGGTGAACATAGGAATAGTGACGGTTCGTGCAAAGCTGTCCTATCAATTTACACAGGCGATAACACTGGAGACGGATGATACGGACGCGGCCGCAGTAGGCAAACAACTGATCTATACTCCCCTTCACACGGGTTCGGGCACCGTGAGTGCTGTGTATAAAACATGGTCGGCCAATGTGTATTTGCAATATTCGGGTAAACGCTTCACAGAATCATCCAATTCGTCGGTGTATGCGCTCGATCCGTTTGTGTTGACCGATTTGTCGCTCAATAAATTGTGGACACAAAATCAACATGATTTCATGCTCTCTTTCCAGGTGAAAAACCTGTTTGATAAAACCTATCAACTCTATGCCGGTCGGGCCATGCCGGGCCGCAACTTTAACTTGAAAATTTCCTATCACTTAAATCGTAAGAAACAATGAACATTCACTACAAAACGGAACCGTCCGGAAACCCCTCTTTTTTTAATGTGACGAAAAACATGCGAAGAATTTTCGCCGTGCTGTTCGTAGCGGTATCGCTATGGGCCTGTAACGATGACGACGACAAGCCCCAGGGCAAATACGAACATGGCGCTTTCGTGTTGAACGAAGGAAAGTTTTTGTCCGGCACGGGCACGATCACCTATTATAATGAAACAGCCGATACCCTGCAGCAAAATATTTTTAGAAATGCCGCCGGACAGTACGCAGGCGACGTCGTGCAATCCATGATCTTTCACGACGATAAGGCCTACATCGTGGTGAACGGCGACAACAAGGTCGAAATCGCCAATGCCAATACCTTCGAAAGACTGGGTTCGATCACCGACGATCAGATCATTCAACCGCGCTACATGGAAGTTGTAGACAACAAGGGATACCTCACGGTACAGGGACCTTACGACGACAACTACAATCTGGTGGACTCCTATGTTTTGGTGATCGACCTGTCGAATAACACCGTAACAAAAAAGATTCCCACCGAAGAAGGAATTGAAAACATCGTGTACGTGGGCAATAAATTGTTTGTAGGAGCCTCAGGCTACAGCAGTAACCACAACGTGGGCGTGATCGATCCCTCGAACAACACACTCGTCGACAACATAGAATTGGACGGCGTTCCCGTGGGCATGGTGGTTGACAACAACAATAAGCTTTGGGTGCTCGCCAACGGCGATGCCGATGCCAAACTCTATCGCATTAACCCATCCACATTCGAGAAAGAGCAAACCATCAACCTCGGCACTTCCGTCGATACGGACCTCGCCATTACACCCGATAAAAGTGGTTTGATCTATAGCGCCTCTGGAAGCTTCTACAAGATTTCTACCTCGGCCACTACCGCGTCTACAACACCTTTGTTCTCGGCCGAAGAGATCATAACTCAATATGCCATGAACGTAGATCCCGACAACGGTGAAATATGGATTGGCGATGCCTTGAACTATAGCTCGGAAGGAAAAGTTTATATTTACACCAGCGATGGCAAGCTCAAAAAGACATTCACCGCCGGCATCAGTCCTACCAATTTTGTTTTTAGATGAAAGACGAAGAACATGAGGAAAAAGACGAACCTGTATTATACTACATGGAAAACGGCTTTGTCGTGTTCACGGAAGCCTATCACTTAAAACGAGGTTATTGTTGTAAGAACGGATGCCGTCATTGTCCTTATGGATTCAAAAAGAAAAGTAACGATAAGCTGGAGCGGAGGTAAAGACTCCGCTTTCGCTTTATATAAGATCCTCACGTCGGGCGAGTACCACGTGGTGGATCTTCATACCACGTTGAACGAAGAGACCCGGCGCGTGGGCCTGCACGGCGTGCACGAAACGCTCATCGAACAACAAGCTGCGGGCCTGGGCCTGCCACTGACAAAATTGTACCTGCCGTCCAGCGAAGATCACGACGCCTATGAAAAGTTGATGATCGCATACTACAAACAATGCGCCCGACGCGGCATCGAACAGGTTGTTTTTGGTGATATTTTTTTGGAAGACCTTCGCTTGTTTCGCGAGAAGCTGTTGCAGAACACAGCCTTAAGCTCTCTTTATCCGCTGTGGAAAATAGATACGCAAAAGTTATTGAATGACTTTATCGCGATCGGATTTAAAACAGTGATCTGTTCGGCCGATGCGGACAAGTTTTTGCAAGACCAGCTAGGCAATACGATCGACACGGCCTTTGCTGAAAATATTCGGCCTGGCGTGGACCCGTGTGGCGAGAACGGAGAGTACCATACATTGGTGTATGACGGTCCGATTTTTAAGAAACCGGTGCCATTCCAAACCGGCGAGGTGGTGAAGAAGCAGTACAGTTTTCAAAAGAAAAATCAGCAAGGCGAAAACGAGCGGGTGGAAAAATCTTTCTGGTTTCAGGACTTGCTTCCGCGGATCGCCTGATGATAGGCCTCCAATAATTTTTGTGCAGCATCCTGGGCCGACAACTTCATGGCTTCCACGTCACGCTCCAGCGTTTTGCGTAATGTTTTGAGCGTCGGGTGCCGCTGGAGATCGGCTTGCAAAGCGTCCTTGAAATATTCACGAAACCACTCCACATTTTGTTGTCTGCGGAGGCTGTCGAGAAATCCAGACGCTTGCGTGTGCCGGTGATGCTCTTCGATCATATGCCATATGCCTTCAATGCCTTCGCCGGTCAAGGCAGAAGTCGTGACCACGCGGGGCGTCCAGCCCGAAGCACCGGGCGGAAACAAATGAAGGGCGTGTTGATATTCGGCCCGCGCTTCTTGCGCGCGCGAAAAATTGTCACCCTCCGCTTTGGTGATGGCAATCGCATCGGCCATTTCCATGATGCCCTTCTTGATGCCCTGCAGCTCATCGCCGGCCCCGGCCAGCATGAGCAACAGGAAAAAGTCTACCATGTTTTTTACGGACACTTCCGACTGTCCGACGCCCACGGTCTCGACGATGATCACATCAAACCCCGCGGCTTCACACAAGAGCATCGCCTCCCGCGTTTTGTGAGCCACACCGCCCAAGGCATTGCCCGACGACGACGGGCGAATAAAGCAGTTTGGATTTTTTGAGAGCTCTTCCATGCGGGTCTTGTCACCCAAAATGCTCCCCCGCGTCAGCGGGCTGCTGGGATCGACGGTGAGAACGCCAACCTTCTTTCCCTGTTGAATGAGATACAAGCCCAAAACCTCGATAAACGTACTTTTTCCAACGCCCGGAACCCCGGTAATGCCCAGCCGGATAGCGCCACCGGTTTTTGGGCTGATGGCCGAAAGCAGCCGTGCCGCCAGCGCTTGGTCGTCGTGAAGGGTGCTTTCAATGAGCGTGATGGCCTGTCCCAACAGCACGCGATCGCCACGACGGATTCCCTCCGTGTATTCGGTGAGTGTGCGTTTCGATCGGGGTCGTGGCTTCAAGGGCTATGGTAATGCAAGGTAAATTTCTAAATTTACTTCATACATTCTTATCCATCATGAGAAAATTCTGGCTCGATTGCTTCATCGCAACGGTCTTCGTCTTCCTTGCCATGTGGGGCATTGTGAGGATTACACAGTTGACTATATTCGACGCGTTCGACTCCATCGGCAAAGCCATTGGCGATGTGGAGCTGACTGATTACGTCTTCTGGGGGCTTCGCGTAGACCCGCCGGTAGACACCAGTATTGTGGTTGTCAATATAGGCAATTTGTCGCGCCGGGAAATCGCACAACAAATCCAGATCATCAGCAAGTATAAACCGAAAATTATCGGCATCGACGCATTCTTCGACTGCAGTGGATTCCATAGAGATACCGTTAGTTGTCCACCCCTTCGGGATGAGCTTGGCAATCTTATGCTCGGCGCAGCGATTACTCAAGCGGGCAATGTCATACTGGTTAGCCAACTAGAGCGCGCTGATACGCTGCTACCGGCCGACAAATTTGATTCGTTGCGACGGTCCGACCCCATATTCTCAGAAAATGCATCGCGTGAGGGATTTGCCAATCTGGATACCGACGCGGCATATCAGGACGATGTAAAAACATGCCGGCAGTTCACACCAAAAGCCGACGTCGCCGGTAAACCGCAGTATGCTTTTGCGGTCGAGATGGCCCTGGCATACGATTCGGCAAAAGCGCGCAAATTCTTAAGACGAAACAATGAAACCGAAATTGTCAACTACCGTGGCAACGTGGTTGACGTTTTTGGACAGACGAAATATCCACAAATGTTTTTCACGCTTGACGCTAACCAAGTGCTGAACGAAGATTTTGTGGAAACGCTTTTGAAAGACAAGATTGTGATCATGGGTTTCCTCGGTGACCAATTGGGCGATCCATCTTGGGCTGATAAATTTTATACGCCGTTAAATGGAAAAATGGCTGGTAAAGCAAACCCTGACATGTTTGGCGTCGTTGTACACGCCAATATCGTGTCCATGATTTTGAAGGAAGACTATGTGAACAAAATGGCTGCCTGGCAGGAAGTCCTCATGGCGTTTATGTTTTGCATCCTTAATGTGGCACTATTTTCGCTAATCAATACCCACTTGCCAAGTTGGTACGACGGTATTACAAAGCTGCTGCAGCTCTTGCAATTGTTGTTGTATTCCGTGCTCATGGTAAAGGTATTCGAATGGTATTCGTTCAAGCTCAATGTCACGTTGACGCTCGCCGCCGTGGCCCTGGTGGGGGATGTGTATGAAGTATATATGAGCGTAATTAAAAATCTTATTATTAAAATTGGAAGCCTCTTGCCGTTTACCCGGCGTAAGGAAGGAGTATTAATACCATAGATCCCGCTAAAAAGCCTTATCTTTAATATCTCTCCCAATACACAAGACCATGAAAACGTTAAAATTGACACTTCTTTTCGCTTTGCTCGCCTCCTTTGTCTCGGCACAGGACTATGCCTTCAAGGTATTGGCCACCAAGGGCAGCAATGAGGTAAAGTCTGGCAATGACTGGGTGCCCCTGAAAACCGGCGCCAGCCTGCACGACACCGATGAATTGAAGATCAGCGACAACGCCTATGTAGGCCTGGTACACAGCAAGGGCACGCCCCTGGAACTGAAAAAGGCCGGCAACTACCCCGTGAAAAAACTGGACGATGAAGTAAAAGACAAACCAACCACCGGCGTACTCAACAAGTACACCGACTTCATCCTCAGCAGCAACTCGGCCGAAAACAAAAAGAATCGTCTCAGTGCAACGGGAGCGGTGAGCCGCGGCGAAGCATATGCCATAAAGCTCATGCTCCCCGAAAATCAATACTCCGGCATTTTCAACAATGAAGCCATCATCACATGGGACAATGGAAAAGCCACAGGCCCTTATGTCGTAACGCTAAAGAATATGTTTGAGGACGAACTTGTGAAATTTGAAACCCCCGAAACGAGTTTCAAAATCAATTTGTCAGACGCGCGATACGCGAAAGAAGGAGCCATTCTGGTGGAGGTGCATTCAAAGGCTGATCCCAAACTCGTTTCCGACCGACACCTCATCAAGCGACTGACGCCCGCGGAGCAGGCTGGCCTTAAAACTAAGATTGACAATGAAATGGGTGGAACCATGGAGCCCACAGCATTGAATAAATATTTGCGTGCCGGATTCTTCGAAGAAAATAAACTGCTCATCGACGCCATTACCGCCTACGAGGAAGCTATCCAACTCGCGCCCGATGTGCCTACCTATCAGGAAGCATTGGATGAATTCCTGGTGCGTAACGGCATAAAGAAATAGTAGCCTCCCACTATTATAAAGAGAACACGAAGGCCGCACAACGCGGCTTTCGCTTTTTCGGGTATATGCTATTCGTTAGGATTGTATTAGTTTTGCTAAAGTAAAACCTTAACTCTCTTATACTGTCTATATTATGAAATCCTCTAAGTTGGCATTGGTCGTCATGGCGCTGGTAGGTTTCGGCCACATCTATGCGCAAGAGTATGCTTTTAAAGTGCTTGTCAGCAAAGGCAAGAATGAAATGAAATCCGGTTCCGGGTGGCAACCCCTTAAGGTGGGCGCCAGCCTCAAACCCGCCGACGAACTGAAGCTTTCTGAAAACGCTTACGTCGGTTTGGTGCACGTCACCGGGAAGCCCTTCGAAGTGAAAAAACCGGCCGGCACCTACAAGGTGATAGACTTTGCCAATCAGGTGAAACCCGGACCCAGCGTGCTGAATAAATATACCGACTTCGTGCTAAGCTCGGCCACTTCACCCAAAAACACCCTTGCCGCAACAGGGGCCGTAACACGCGGCGACGAGTTCATTGCGTTATACTTGCCAGTGAACCACAACGAAGTGTTTGGTAACAAAATAATTATCAGCTGGGACGATGAGAAAAAACTGAAACCCTACACGGTGACTTTCACCACACTGTTTGGCGATGAACTGCTGAAGAAGGAAACATCCGACTCATGGATGGAAGTAGACCTTGCCGACCCCACTTTTGGCCCCGAGAACAACATCATCGTAAATGTGGTATCGAAGACCAACAAGAATCACAAATCGGAAAACTTTACGTTGAAGAAGGCCCCCAAGGCCACGCGCGATAAGATCAAGGGGCCTTATGCTGAGTTGGCCGCCACAGAGCCCACCGCGATCAATAAACTGTTCATCGCCGCCTTGTTCGAAGAGAACAACCTCCTCATCGACGCTGGCACAGCCTTCCAGGAAGCAGCCAAACTCGAACCCGCCTACCAACAGTCCTACACCGACTTCCTGGTGCGGAACAACATCAAAAAGCTGGTTAAAAAGTAAACCGACCGCCCAAAGAATAAAGAAAAGCTGCCCTCACCCGGCAGCTTTTCTTGTTTGCGGCGCGTTTGGTCAAAAGGTTTATTATCCTATTTTTGTGCTTCTCAAAAGCAAACGACAAACTTCCATGAGTGTACTGGTAAATAAAAATTCCCGTGTCATCGTTCAGGGTTTCACAGGTTCCGAAGGCTCCTTTCACGCGGGCCAGATGATTGAATATGGAACAAACGTAGTAGGGGGTGTAACCCCTGCGAAAGGTGGAACCGAACACTTGGGAAGACCGGTATTCAACACCGTGAAAGAAGCCGTTGAGAAAACGGGTGCCGACGTGTCCATCATCTTCGTGCCCCCTGCCTTCGCCGCCGACGCCATCATGGAGGCCGTAGACGCAGGCATTAAAGTAGTCATCACCATCACCGAAGGCATACCCGTAAAGGATATGATGACGGCCAAAAAATATCTGCAAAGCAAAGGCGGCGTAACCCTCATCGGTCCCAACTGCCCTGGCGTGATCACCCCTGGCGAAGCCAAAGTAGGCATCATGCCCGGCTTTGTGTTCAAGAAAGGACGGATCGGCATCGTGTCTAAGTCGGGAACCCTCACCTATGAAGCAGCCGACCAGATCGTGAAAGCCGGCCTGGGCATCTCCACCGCTATTGGTATTGGCGGCGACCCCATCATCGGAACACCCACAAAAGATGCTGTAGAATTGTTAATGAATGACCCCGAAACCGACGCCATCGTCATGATCGGCGAGATCGGCGGAAACTATGAGCCCGTAGCGGCCCGTTGGATCAAGGATTCGGGAAATAAGAAGCCAGTGGTTGGATTTATCGCCGGCCAGACTGCCCCTCCGGGTCGCAGAATGGGCCACGCGGGTGCCATTATTGGCGGCGCCGACGACACCGCAGCGGCTAAGATGAAGATCATGCGCGAGTGTGGCATCACCGTGGTAGAATCACCCGCCGAGATTGGCGAAACCATGGTGAAAGTATTGGCCGGCAAAAAATAGTCGCCGGCCCCAATTTCCTATTAAAAAGTAGTTCTGAATTCGTTTTCCAGGTATTCGTTCAGGTTTTTCAACCCGCGCAGCATGCTGAGCTTTTCGGCTTTTTGATCGGCGTTGTCGTTTTGGTAGATCACCTCTACGAACAAGTCGCGGAGCATGTAGATGTAGATTTTGCGGCCATTTTTCACGCGCGTTCCCAGGGCTACACCTTTTCTTTTGAGGTATTTCACCTGACTTTCTAAAGAAAGCTTGCTGAAAATGAACTTGAGGATCATAAAACAATTTGTTTGTTGTGTTATGTATCCAAATGCCAATAGCAAGCCAGGAGAAAAAAACCTTAAAATATCGGTGTTTTGGCCTTTTTAGAGTGGAGGCCAGTCCAGGAATGGGAAACTGAATTCAAAACAATACTCTTTTATGGACAGAGGTCGGGAGCCACATCGTCTACCTCGCCAAACCACACCAGCCCGTATTCTTTGTAGATGCCAATGCCGATGGCCTTCCATTTTGCCTTTTCCCACGTGCCGCTGTTGATGAGCAGGGGATTGTGGCCGGGACTTACTTTCCAACCGTCAAGTCCTTCTTTCGCCGTGGCGCCAACGGAACTGTAATAGGCGATCTCAAAACCATTGCCCGTATAGCCGGCAATTTCCTGTGGCTTGGTCCA
The DNA here is from genome assembly GCF_003589925.1 of Chryseolinea soli. Classification (NCBI taxonomy): domain Bacteria; kingdom Pseudomonadati; phylum Bacteroidota; class Cytophagia; order Cytophagales; family Fulvivirgaceae; genus Chryseolinea; species Chryseolinea soli. Next base: position 2,766,650 of record NZ_CP032382.1, read on the forward strand.
CATGCAGGAGGCTTTCTTGTGATCGTTGGTATAACAGCACGACGTCCATTTTCCGTGCGACGACCAACTGTGGGGGTTGCATTTGTTCTTGGGGTCGAAGGTATAGTGCTCGGAGAGATCGCGTGCATGGGTCTGAGCCACCTGCGAGAGTTTGGTAGAGAGCGGAATCGATTCCAGGTGGTTTTCCCGGCGGTAGACCATGATCAGGTCATACAGTTTCTTCTCTTCTGGACTAAGGCAGACCGTTGCAACAGGATAGGGCCGCTCATGGAAGCCGCCGAGGCCAAACAGCACCAGACTGCTTGCCAGAAGAAGGGAAAACGATTTCATAGAGAAATTTACCAATAAACGCCAGGCCGAGTAAAAATATCTTCATTTCTGGTTGAGATTTTTTAATTTTCCGCGCCCAAAAAAATGGGCATCACAAAACATTCACTTTTAACGCATTACAAACAATGAGCGATCAGAAAATTAGCATCAGCAACGGTAAGCTGAACGTGCCTGATAATCCTACGATTCCCTTTATTGAAGGCGATGGAACCGGCGTAGACATTTGGCCTGCATCTCAACTGGTATTCGACAAAGCGGTAGAAAAGGCCTATAACGGAAAGCGGAAGATCAACTGGAAGGAAGTTCTGGCAGGCGAAAAAGCGTTTAACAAAACCGGCAACTGGATGCCCGAAGAAACGCTCACCGTCTTCAGAGAATATTTAGTAGGTATCAAAGGCCCCCTCACCACACCGGTAGGCGGCGGCATTCGCTCCCTCAATGTGGCCCTCCGCCAGGAACTCGACCTCTATGCGTGTGTGCGTCCCGTGCGGTGGTTCAAGGGCGTGCCTTCGCCCGTGAAGGAGCCTCAAAAGACCGACATGGTCATCTTCCGCGAAAACACCGAAGACATCTATGCCGGCATCGAATTTCAGGAAGGCTCGGAAGAGAACAAGAAATTCCTGCAGTTGTTGAAAGACAATTTCCCGAAGAGCTATAAGAAGATCCGCTTCCCCGAAAATTCGGGTATCGGCATCAAACCCGTTTCCAAAGACGGAACCGAACGTCTCGTGCGCTCGGCACTGAAATACGCCCTCGAGCACAAGCTGCCCAGCGTTACACTCGTGCACAAAGGCAACATCATGAAGTTCACCGAAGGCGGTTTCCGCGACTGGGGATATGCCCTCGCGAAAAGCGAATTTGGAGCCGTAGACCTCGATGGTGGTCCTTGGCAAGTGATCCAGAAAGGTGATCATAAACTGATCATCAAAGACGCCATCGCCGACGCATTCCTCCAGCAGATATTGCTGCGCCCGGATGAATATTCGGTGGTTGCAACCTTGAACCTCAACGGCGACTACATCTCCGATGCGCTCGCTGCCATCGTGGGAGGTATCGGCATTGCGCCCGGCGGAAACGTGAACTACGTAACCGGCCACGCCATCTTCGAAGCCACACACGGCACAGCACCTAAATACGCCGGCCAGGACAAAGTGAATCCCGGCTCTGTCATTCTCTCCGGTGTCATGATGCTCGAATACATGGGCTGGAAAGAAGCTGCCGATCTCATCATCAAAGGATTGGAAGGCGCCATCAATGCAAAGAAAGTAACCTACGATTTCCACCGCCTCATGGAAGGCGCAACCCTGCTGAAATGCTCGGAGTTTGCGAAAGAAGTAGTGAGTAAGATGTAATAAGCAACGGTTCACAACCGTGTGTTTTAAGAAAGGTCATCGAAAGGTGGCCTTTTTCTTTTTTTAAAATTTCAATCGGACGCCGTTAAAAACGTCGATGAAAACGCATAGCCCCTTGGATATTTTTTCAGGACGCGAAAAAATCAGTCGCATCTTTTTCTACTGAAATGTGGTTGCAGTAGTGTGAAATACTTTGCAGGAAAACGAATCGATCATGAACCCGTTCCTGCAGACCTGCCTGTCCGTTTTTTTCCTGGCTGTGATGCCGAATGCACCTATGTTTGGTCAGGCGCCGTCCTGCATGGGAATGACCAACACCATCACACAGCCTTCGCCGTTATGCCTGACAACCACGCCGGCAACGATCGTCCAGCCCGCGGCCACCAGCGTCCACACAGGACCAATGACTTACGATTGGGAGATGTCAACTTCATCCGCGACTGGCGGATTCGCTTCTCTGGGCGTGAACGCAGAAGATCTCCCGGTTCCCACATCGCCGGGGACCTACTACTTTAGAAGAATCGCTTCGCTGTCGGGCATCCCTGCACCCCCCCATACGCCACCTCCCTTTCGGCCATGCGAGAGCAATGTTGTCGAAGTTGTGATCGTGTCGCCGCCATCCATTTCGGCCAAATCGCCCGTTAGTGCAGAGGTATGCTCAGGTGCGGGCACAAGTTTTTCGATCACGGTATCTGCTGGGGGAGGAGTGAACAGTCAGTGGCAATACGATGATGGAACGGGTTTCACAGACATTGCATTCGGAAGCTCCACTTACAACGGAGCAAACGCGAATACGCTGACCATTTTGAATGCTGCAGGTTTGGGCAACCGAGATTTCAGATGCACAGTGACCAGTACGTTGAGCGCTGACTGCCAAAGTCAATCCACAGTATTTTCCCTGCATGAGAGACCGCTCCCCACCGTAACGCCCCTCGCAAAAACGGTTTGCGAAAGTGTGACAGCAAGAGGCGGTGCCGCCATCGTCGATCTTAACACGTTTAACAACGCACTAACCGTTTCAGATCCCGCCAACCTTTTCGTGTCGTGGTTCACCTCCTCACCCCGGGCCTCCATTAGCGATCCGGCAAACTTTCACTTCACGGGCACAACCGTGTTGACGGCCAATGTTACCAACACAACAACCTTTTGTGCGGCCGATGCCACGGTAAGACTCACCACCAAACCATTCCCAACCGCTACCGCCATCATACAATCGCCGGCCAATCTCTGCAGCGGCGAATATTTCGACGTCGCTTTGCAAGGAGCTGCTCAATACAACTGGACGGCTAGTGCGCCAACCGGAATACAAGGCGCCGGACCCGGGCAGGCCCCTGTCATACACCAGGCATTGACAAACCGGGGAACACAACATAAAGCGGTTACTTACACCATCGTGCCCAAACAGGACGGATGCATGGGCCCGCCGATCGATGTGACGGCAACCGTTCAACCGGAAGTAAAAAAATTTGCGGTCACCGGTGGGGGTGAAATATGCCTGGGCCATGCGGGCCTCACGATCGGGCTAGTGAACAGCCAATCCAACATAGCGTATGAATTGGAGCGAGATGGACAGTCCACGGGCATCACCTTGACTTCTCCCGGTGGTCCCTTTGTCTACCCCAACCCCATAGCCAGCAACGGCACCTTCACCATTCACGCCACCACCGGCGGCCGATGCGAAACCGACATGGACGGAAGCGCCATCGTCATTGTACGAACGGTCCCACAAGGAACCGGTATCATATCAGGCGACGAAATCATTTGTCAGGGATCGACACACACCTACGAGGCGTCCGGCTGGACCGATGCCACGGACTATCAATGGATCCTCCCAACACCGCTGCGAAGCGTGCGCGAAGAAGAACAGGTTGCTGAAATTATCGCGGAGCAAATAGAAACGGATGGGGCCGTGCAACTACAAGCTGTTGGCGTGAACACGTGTGGCGCGGGAATGACCGCCGCGAAAATCATCAGCATCCACGCCAACCCCATCGTCAACATCAGCCAACCGCAGATCGTGATAGCGGGGCAACCCTTTGACCTAACCTACACCACCACGACCTCTCTAGCGCAATGGCAATGGAATTTTGGCGACGGCGGCACATCCACCGGGTCATCTCCCGAGCATACCTATGATAAACCCGGTCCCTATGTTGTATCGCTGAACGCGTTCGATGAAAATAATTGCCCGGGATCTAACACGCTGAACATCGCCGTCACATCGGCCATTTCATCAAACAACATCAAGAACGTGATCACCGCCAACGGCGATTCGCAAAACGGATATCTGATCGTGGAGAATCTGGAGAAATTTCCTGACAACGAAGTGGTGCTTCTCTCGCGTTGGGGCAACGAGGTGTTTCGAAAAAAAGGCTATGCCAACGACTGGGATGCACGCGTTGATGGCTATTTTCTGCCGGCGGGCAACTACGTTTGCATCGTCCGGCTCACGGAAACAAACAACGTATTTTCACGGGTAATAACCGTCGTAAAAGATTGATGCGCCGGCTCGCAACCTTCTGGTTTTTCAGCGCGGCCCTGGCTGCACACGCCCAGGACATCCCGCTGTTCACACAAAAGCTGACCAATGCTTTTTTGTATAACCCCTCGGTGGCCGGCAATACTTTGGGATCCATCACGCTCGCGCGCCGGCAACATTGGAAGGGTATACAGGGTTCGCCAAACTCCACCCTGCTCAGCGCACATCTTCCGGTAAATGGTTATCGCTTTGGCACGGGACTCACCGTGTATCAAGACAACGTCGGTGTGTCTCAGACGCTTTCCGCCAACGGTGCCTTCGCTTATCACCTGATCTTACCCAGTCGCCAATCGTTCTCGCTGGGTGTGTCTGCTGAATATTATAACTACCGTGTTGTTCCCTCGCGCGTGGACGTGCAGGCAACGGGTTGGAGCGATCCTGTTCTGTTGTCGAGGTATACCGGTGTGAACGGCGTCGATTTTTCGGCCGGGGTCAGTTATTATTCGCGTTATCTCCGCGCAGGTGCTTCCATCAATCGCATCAGCGGATGGCTGGGGTCGGAGCACAGAAACCTCTTCCAGCCTTTCTTCACCGGGTTTGTGCAAGGCATACTGCCCCTGGCCGACAAGCGACACGGGGTGGAACCGATGCTCACCTATCGCTCCCTAAATCCGGAGAGCGCCTTGTTGGAGGGAGGTTTGTATTACACGTTCGATAAGAAGATCACCCTCGGGGCAAGCTATCGCACAGGAAAAGTAGTTTCCGTGGCCACATCATTCCAGGTGTACAAGAATCTGACGATAGGCTATAGCAACGAACTCTTCGCCAGTCAACGCAACGTTGGCTTGGGACCTAGTCACGAAATCGCTGTGCGTTTCGATTTTAACGATCGCACCGATCTGCAGGCCCGCAAAAGTCCCCGGTATCTCAACACGGCTCAACTTCAGGCTCGCCGCAAACCCCTTGTAAATTATTTTGTCCCGAAAGTCGCCGTCAGGAAATACAAGCACTATGTCAGGAAGACCCGCAGAATTTCCAATCAGGCCTTGTTCGAATGGCGCGCGAAAAAGACGCCTCGCAAAAAGCGGATGACGATAAAAAAGAGAAAATGAATTTAGAAGTTGAGCATGCCGATCGCTGTGAGCGCGGCTTCCTCACCCTTGTTACCATATTTACCACCCGCACGATCCAACGCCTGCTGTTTGTTCAACGTGGTGAGCACGCCAAAGATGACCGGCTTGCGGGTTTTCAACGCAGCCTCGGTGACACCGTAGGCAACGCCCTGGCAGATGTAGTCGAAGTGGGGTGTCTCGCCTTGAATAACACAGCCCAGACAGATCACGGCGTCGATATCTTTTTTCTCACCCATCCACAAAGCGCCCAGTGAAAGCTCGAACGTGCCCGGCACATTTTTGCGGATGATGTGTGTTTTCTTTACCCCGTTGGCGGTCAGTCCCGCTACGGCACCTTCATAAAGGGCTTCCGTGATCTCTTCGTTCCATTCCGCCACGACGATGGCGAATTTCTTTTTGGAGAGATTTACGTCCGATTTTACTTTTCCAGATTTCAAGGGACCGGCCATAGGCGTGTAGTTTGTTTTTCCTGGAGGAAAATAGGGTGAAATAAAAAAGGGATAGAAGATCTATCCCTTGAAATTAAATGAAATATGCTTAGGAATTGCTTTCCAAACGCGCTTTGAACTTGCGGGCACTTTGATATTCCGCAGATTCCCAATACTGGGTGATCACTTTTTCATAGGCTTCTTTTGCCTTGTCGTTCTGGTTCAGCTTTTCGTAGGCCAGGGCTTCCTTCATCAGGTAGGCCGGTGAAAAATATTTGTTCGGCTTGTAGTTGGCGGCCTTGTTGTAGTATTTGGCAGCGTCCTCATACTTCTGCTCTTCCATATAGGTGTCGCCCACCAGGCTATAGGCCCGGGCCTGTACCAAAAGATCGTTAGAGCTAAAGTCTTCCAGGTAAAGACGGGACAGCTCATATTTACCTTGCTTCAAATAGCAAACGCCAGCATAGTAGTTGGCCAATTTGCCTGCGTCGGTAATACCGTATTTATTGATGATCTCGAGAAAGCCCATGCTGTTTCCATCGCCATCCAGCGCTTTTCCCAGGCTGTCGGCTTCGAAATAATAAACGGCCTGGAACATTTCTTTCTGGGCCTCTACGTTTTGGGTGCTCTTATAATAGTGGAAACCAAAATATCCACCAACGGCTAAAAGAATAGCGACCGCGATGCCGACAACGACCTTGGGATTGCTTTCAATCCAATTTTCGGCGCCAATCAAACGGTCCTTAATTGCCTCGGGATTTTCGAGAAGTTCGTGCTTGTGTTCTTCCTTTTTTGCCATTGTATTCAGGTTATTTCCGCCTCAACCCGGAAAGGAACGGGTTCTGCGTGACATTATTACGTTTTGCCCGACCAGTCGGGGGCGCAAAACTACACATTAGATGCTTCTAAAAAAAGGGGTCTTAATCCAGCACGAAAGGATAGTCCGTTTGTACATAAACGTCCGTCAAAGCCTCGGAAGGATCGGGATACTTGGATTCTTCCGCGAACTTCACGCTTTCGTCTACCTGACCCATCACCTTGGCATCGATGGCTTCGAGGTCCTTTTCGGTTGCCATTTTGCGTTCGAGGATGGTTTTGCGTACGATTTCGATGGGGTCGCGTTGTTTGTATTGTTCCACCTCGTCCTTGGTCCGGTATTTTTGAGGATCGGACATGGAGTGACCCTTATAGCGATAGGTTCTGAATTCGAGCAGGGTAGGGCCTTCGCCTTTGCGGGCGCGGTCGGCGGCGCGGGCTACGGCCTTATGCACATCTTCGGGGTGCATGCCATCCACCGGTTCGGAAGGCATATCGTATGCTTCACCCAGGGTATACAGGTCCGTCACGTTCGAGGTGCGTTGCACCGACGTTCCCATGGCATAACCATTGTTCTCGATCACAAAGATCACGGGCAGCTTCCAGAGCATGGCCAGGTTCAGGGTCTCATGGAAAGCACCTTGACGTACGGCACCGTCGCCCATGGAGCAAATGCAGAGATTGCCGGTCTTATTATATTTTTCGGCGAAGGCCAGTCCGGCTCCCAGCGGAACCTGAGCGCCCACGATGCCGTGGCCGCCGACAAAACCTACGTTTTTATCAAAAATGTGCATGGAACCGCCTTTTCCTTTGGTGGTACCGGTTTCTTTGCCATAGAGCTCGGCCATGATGGCCTTAGGGTCTGTGCCCAGGGCCAGCGGGTGGCCGTGGTCGCGATAGGCCGTGATCCATTTGTCGCCTTTGCGGAGGGCGGTAACAGAGCCGGCGGCGCAAGCCTCCTGGCCGATATAGAGGTGGCAAAAGCCTTTGATTTTCTGCATGCCATACAATTGACCTGCCTTCTCTTCAAATTTGCGCATCAGCTGCATGCTTTCGTACCAGTAGAGATAGGTCTCCTTGGAGAACTCCTGGTTGTCACTCTTCGCCGCAACAGCGGCCTCATTCTTCGCTTTGGTTGTCGTAGGCATATCCCTATTTTTGAATCCGAGCTGCGAAATTAATTCCCAAACGAACATTAGCCAAACTTTCCGTGTAATTCTCTCATGCACCTTGAAAAACTTCATTTGCTCAACTTTAAGAACTATGCAGAGGCGAATCTCACGTTTTCACCCCGGATCAATGTCCTGGTAGGCAAAAACGGCAGCGGCAAGACCAATTTGCTGGATGCCATCTTCTACCTGGCCTTCACAAAGAGCGCTTTCTCCACCACCGATCAGCACTGCATTCAACACGAGCAGCCTTATTTTATGGTAAAAGGAGGCTTTCGAACGGAAAACTCCTCCAACGAAATCGTTAGCTCCGTCCAGCAGGGTGCCAAAAAAGTGTTCCGTGAAGGCGTGAACGAATACGAAAAGCTCAGCGACCACATCGGCAAATACCCGGTCATCTTGGTAGCCCCCGACGACGTAGACCTGGTGAAAGAAGGCAGCGAGGCCCGTCGCAAATTTTTCGACGGCATCATCTCGCAGTTGGACAAGCATTATCTCGAAGACCTCATCCAATACAACCACGCCCTGAAGCAACGGAACAGCTTTCTGAAAATGGCCTACGAAAAAGGCCTTACCGACTGGCTCACCCTCGATGCCTACGACCAGGTGCTGGTGAAACGTGGCATGCCCATCTTCGAAAAACGCCTGGCGTTTGTGAAAGAATTTTTGCCCGTGTTCCGGAAATATTATCGCTTCATTGTCGAGGAAAATGAGGTGACTGATCTTGCCTATGTGTCACCCTTGCAGGAAAAAGATTTTACGGCAGGATTGCAGGGCACCCGTCAAAAAGACCTCGCCCTCCAGCGTACCAGCTTCGGCATCCACCGCGACGACTATATTTTCACTCTCGAACAAGGCGACTTGAAACGCCTGGGCTCGCAAGGACAACAGAAATCGTTTGTCATCGCCCTCAAGCTGGCCCAGTTCGAGATTCTGAAAACCCACAAAGGCTTCAAACCCATCCTGCTTTTGGACGATATTTTTGATAAATTGGACGACTTTCGCATCAGCCGCCTGCTGGCGCTCATGAAGGAAGACCTCGGCCAACTCTTCATCACCGACGCCCGCCCCGACCGCACCCAAGGCTTGCTGGACCAAATCCACGTGGAGGCTACTGTATTTACCATCGAGAAAGGAAACGTGAAGCTGTATGAGCGACAATAAACACAACATCAAGTCAGTAGGAGACGCCATCCGCGAGATGCTGAATTCCTATCGGCTCAACAATAAATTTGATGAGGCCAATGTGTTGGCGTCATGGGAGCGCATGGTGGGGAAGCCGATCGCCAAGCGTACGAAAAAACTGTATATCAAAAATAAAGTGTTGTTTGTAGAGTTTGATTCGCCGACCATGCGTCATGATTTTTCGATGCATAAAACGCATGTTTTGGAGATGTTTAAAAAGGAGTTTGGTGAGGGGGTGGTGGCGGAGATTATCGCGATGTAAATTAGCCTTGGCGATTACCTTGAGGCCTTAAACGTTGGACAGAAGACATGGAAGGGACCATAAAATAACAACCTGCACGTTCAGGAAAACGCCAGCTAGAAAGTTTTTTGCCGAGATATGAATAAAACGTAAAGTAAAATCATGGCCCTTATTTTTTTGGATCGGACCGCTTGCGCAATCTGCCAGCAAACTTTGAAGGAAGGAGAGCGCATCAGTGGTTTTCCTGCCTTCACTAACAATATCAAAGATCCGTTGTATCTCTTTAGTGACAATGGCGTTCATGAACAATGTTTCGAACACCATTCGTTGAAAGATGAAGTCGATGGGCTTTTGACAAAATTTTTTGACGCTGCGAAAAGTCGGAGATGCTTTGTCGATGGTCAGATTATTGATAAAATGGGCGATGCCATCCAAGTGGGTTTTATTACGTCAGACACAAGCGAAGAGTTATACAACTATAATTTCATTTACATCAACAGAAAGAATCTGCAATCTTGGGTCGGAAGAGATCATTTTGTGATGCTCCTTAGAAATTTTGAAGAGGAGGGAAAATACGTCGGCTTCGGATCGTTCAATTCAATAGACCATCTCCTTCAGCAGATTGCCCAACCCGTGGTGTGAACCCACGTTGTAAAAAAAACAGTAAAGGCGCGAAGAACAAAACCCCTGGCATCTCTATCGGTCTGGCTTTGTCCTTCGCGCGAAAAAATCATCACGACCTACGGCGCTTGTTTGGCCACCTTCGCTGCCTGGCTGTCCAGGAAAAGATATCGTGTATCGTCGTATTTCACCGATTTCGATTCGGTGTCGAGGATCATCACGGGTGGTGTAGCATCGTTAGGTTGTGCGGCAGGCCACTCCGGCAGACCGCTCGCGTTCGGGTTGCCGGTCTTGATAAAGTTGGCGAAATAGTTCAGCATCGTCTCCGATACTTTGTAGTCGTCGGCCGTCCACTGATAGTCTTTCACCAGGGGCAGGTTCCCCATGCAGTATTCGATCTCACAGGCATGCGGGGCACCGAGAGGCTCGAATTTCATTCCACCTTGTTGCGTGCCGCCGGCGAGTCCGGGTGTCAAGGACTTATCCACCATCGCGGGGCGCAGCTTGCTGTAGAGATATCGGTACACGGGCTGGCTACTGTTTTTGCGATGAAGATCGAACCACTTCCAGGTGCTGTAGGAAATAAACCTGTCGGACGCAAGATTGGTCGCCGCCCACTCTACTTCTTTGGCATTGCCATGCGGATATACTTTCAGTGCCGCTTCAAAATCGTTCGGATAAGCCTCCTTTACTTTCTTGATCAGATTCTCTTCCGAGTACGGCAACCCCTGCATGAACGCCATGCCCGGAATTTCAGACGAGTTCCATCCCAGTAGCAGCGGCACCTGGGACTGTTCGTGTGCCTTAAGGACGTCGGCCATGTTCTTCGTGTAGAAGTATCCGTCGATCACCGGGGGGAAGCCAAAACGTTTGGACTCCTGGTAGGCTTCAAACAGTTCGCGGGTGCTGGCCTTGCGCAGCTGGGCCAGCGAAGTATAGCCGGCATTTTTCGCGAACTCGGCGCCTTGCTTTTCGCCTTCGGCCAACGGAACAGCCGCCAAAGCACTAATGCCCGAGCCGCTCTCGCCAATCGCACCGGCAATCAATCCTTTCGACAACGGCGACACCATCTGGGCGCTCACCGAAATAGATCCGGCCGATTCGCCGGCGATCGTCACCTTCTTCGGATCGCCACCGAATACAGCAATATTTTTGTTGACCCATTTCAAAGCAAAAGCTTGATCGAGTAAACCAAAGTTACCCGATGCCTTGTAAGGGGATTCCTTGCTCAACTCCGGGTGGGAAAAAAATCCAAATAGACCCAGACGATAGTTCACCGTCACCACGACGATACCCTTCTGTGCCATAGCGGCACCATCATATCGCGGCTCGGAGCCATCGCCTGCCACAAAACCCCCACCATAGAAATACACCAACACGGGAAGTCCCGTGGCATTTCGTTTTGCGGGCGACCACACGTTCAGGTAAAGACAATCTTCACTGATGCCTTTTGAACGTGAGTTCATGTCGCCAAAAACAATGCCCTGCACCGGGCGTGGGCCAAAGGCCTTGGTCTCTTTCACGTTGGTCCAGTTGTCGAGGGGCTGTGGCGCCTTCCAGCGAAGATCGCCCACCGGGGGTTTGGCAAACGGAACTCCGAAATAGGTTTGCAGACTTGTTTTCGTGTCGTACAGTCCTTCGATCGTACCGTTCTCAATTTTTACCTGAACCGGAAAACCAAAGTTGTCTTGTGCCCGAAGCCCAGAGGTCGCCGAAATGGCCATAAGGATCACCATGGCGAAGGCGGTTTGTGTAATCGTTTTCATTATTGTCTCATTTTGTAACAATAATAGGTAGCGTTTCTTTAAAATACCATCTATTTTTGGACAAACTTGTTAATTCATGGCGGAAAGGGCTTTTTTGCCGCATTTGGCGTATGATTCAGTTGTTTTCGGATTTTCCGGCGACGAGCTGAAGATCCTCATCATGGAATATCACAACACGGGCTTGTTCGCGCTTCCTGGAGGATTTGTAGGAAACGACGAAGACCTGGACCTGGCGGTGCGCCGCGGATTGGCCGAGCGCACAGGGCTCTCCGACATTTACCTCGAACAGTTTCACGCCTTTGGATCCATGGCCCGCTACAAACCGGAAGTGATGGCGACAATCCTGCGGGCCAACGGTCACAACCCCGAACAGGATTTTCCATGGATGCTGGACCGCTTCATCACCATCGCTTACTATGCGCTCATCAATTATAAAGACGTTGTGCCTAAACCCGATGCACTTTCCGATTCCTGTCAATGGTATCCGGTGAAAGAATTGCCGAAGTTGATCTTAGACCACGAAGGTATTGTAGAAAAAGCCGTGCTCACGTTGCGTGAAAATCTGGATCGGAAACTTGTAGGCGGAAATTTGCTGCCGCAGCGTTTTACGATGAAAGAACTCCAACATGTTTATGAAGCCATTCTGGACACCAAGCTGAGACGCACCACGTTTCAACGCACCATGCTGGCCACGGGCAAACTGAAACGACACGACAAGCAGTATTCGGGCAAGGCGCATAAGGCGCCTTATCTATATAGCTTTACATAGCCGGTTCGATTTGAATGCCCGCGCAATAAGTGGTAGGATTTTTGCAAATGCTGACCAAGATTTTGCATTATCCATGAATCGAAAAACGATTATAGAACGCGATACCCTTGTTTTTTTATACGCCTATTTAAGACAGATCGATTTGTCATTGGATAGATGCAGGTGGACATCTTGGGCCGAACTTCAACATTATTACCACGACAAAATAAATCCAGCGAGGGTAATAAATTATCTTCTGAAATACGCTCATCTGAATCTTGATACTATCGAATGGCTATGTTCTTATGATGAAGAAACAAGTTGGTTAAGAAGACTTGGCTGTTTTCTATTTAGGACTGTTAATGGGCCAGCTAGCCTGGCACACTCAGAAATCCTGTGTTGTTGCAAATTGTTGTCAATATTTGATGAGTATTTAAAGTCGGATTTTCAGTCCTACAATTTGGAAGTTGAAAAACTGAGAATTGATATCGCTAAATTCTATTCCAATGTTTTGGAGTGCAAGTTGCGGCGCAAAGATTCGGATAAAGCAATGCGCATTGAGCACTACTTTCAAAAATCAATTTTGAAAACGACTCCCATGGAGGAGTTCAGCAGGGGAATTTATTTATAAGATCATAATAATTTCTTTTCCTGTCGCCATTAATGTCCTTGCGTATATAGGCGAAGGCGCTTACATGTCGCAATCTCTGCGGGTACCCTATTGGTTAGCTGGAATGACAGGTTTGTTCAATGATTTTTTTTATCTTGGCACCCTCAAAAACCTACGTTGCCATTGAGTGAAAAATTCGCAATGTTTCTGTTAAAAAAACAATCCTCTTTATCATCGTCTCATCTCCAAATGCGGCGCAGCGAATGATCTTTTTTGTTTTCACGATACCAGGCTAAAATATTTTTCAAAAGAATTTATAAATGTTATGAAATCATCACTCTTCAAAACGTTTTGCGGCACACTATTTACGCTCCTCGCGTTGTTCTGGCCATTTTCAGGTCATGCACAAAACAGCAAAACGTATCAAAATGATGTCGACAGCGCAAGGCTTTATCAGGAGGATCATCACTATGAAAAAGCGCTCGTCTGCTACAAGCGGTCATTCAAAAAGAAAAACATAGATCTGTATGATTACTACAACGCCAGTTGTTGCGCTTCCCTCACGGGCAACCTGGGAGAAGCGTCTGAATTCCTGTCCAAAAGTATTGCACAGGGATATTTGAACCGGGAATGGATGGAAGAAGACGCCGACCTGGCCGCGCTACGTCTCGACCCGCGCTGGATGCGGATTCGAAAAAACATGGACGACGCGCTGAAAAATATCGAGAAGAAATTCTCGAAAATAGAGAAGGTGAACGCCACCGACCTCATACCCTTTCAGGAGAATAGCCGGTGGGGATATATGGACCGGGCCACGATGAAGGTCGTTGTAGCACCGGAGTTCTGGAAATTAACGTTTATGGGCGATTGTGCCACCTTCTATTATAAGGACGACGGGAAGATACAGCTCGGTCGGGATGGAAAGATCAGGAAGGTGACCTATTCCAATACCGGCCCCGCGATCGGGACAGCCGACCCGGACCCCATACGCTTTGCGGACCCGGCGCCGATCAGCGGCTTTAAGGGTTTTATGCTCGACAGCTTCGACAAGGTTGTGGCTTTTTCGGACATCTATAATCGCAGTGAGACGCCGAGCTTCAATATCAGCGAACCGTTCAAGATCAACGGCGAGTTTTATCTGATCGCCCACAAGCCCGAGCGCAGCGGCATCATCGCAAAGGACGGAACACCGTTGCCGCATTTTGATTTTGTCCACACAAATCTCTCCCGGAACACGAGGGTGACGGGCGATCTGAAATGGTTCTATTTCACCGACACCAACAACGAAAAAGGATTCATCAACGAGCGCGGAGAAGTTAAATTGAAAGGTGAATTATTGGACTATCCCTTTCACCGCTATGATGCCACATGGGTGACGGTTCAACATGGAGACGATGATCGCCGTGGGGTATTAGATCTCCGGAAAATGGAATGGATCATCAAGCCACAATCCCTGCGGATCGTCGGGATTAACTATTCGTATAAAGGTGACTGCGTTCCTTGGCCACGCGAGAGCGACATTGTGGAATTTTATTTTTTAGTGGATCCCACAATCGAGAATGATGGGACGTCGCGATATTACATCGATAAGAACATGACGGAATTCCGACCAAAAAAATAGTTCAGAATGGGTTAGAAAAATCGGGGTTGGTAATCTTTGACAAACTATGGACGATCGGATATTTATAGGGAAAAAATACGCTGAGGCCGTTAAAGGAATAAAGGCGGAGTGGTTAAAAACGACGGATTCTAGATGGTACGATTATGTAGTTGGGTTACCTAGCGATCTGCAGGTTACTTACCTTGTCGTTGTTGTGCATAACCAGGTTTTTAACGGGGGATTTCACCAATATTTCTTTAATGGTTATGGTCAGTTTGCAAAAGAAACGATTAGGTCTCTTATTAAGATCAACGCACCGAGAAGGGCCGAACTTTTGGTAAAGGCATTGAAACTAGTGAACAAGGAGGGTTGGCCTGATAATGTTTTTAGAGAAAGATTACTGAAAAAAGATCTTAGACAATTATTCGTCGATGATGATTTATTTGAACCGCTAAATCAATTGGATATCCAATATTATGATTATGACGACAAAGAGGAAGAGGATATAGTACAACGATTGAGTAACTATCTGCAGAACCCATAAAAACAAATGATCGAGAAGGATGACAGCATAGTAAAGCTCATAGAGCGGTTGAAATCAAAAATTGACTTTACCGCGATCGAATTTGTTCCCTATTGGGACGCGGACCTTTGTGCCATAGGATTAAAGCAACGAAATCATCTTATTTATATTTCTACTTACGATTATACTGAGCTACCTGAGTTTCAATGTTATTTTGAGTTGGAATTAATTGATGAGAAAAACGGCGATGAAACGATTGAAACTATCTTGGTCGGCAGAGAGGTATCAGAGACTGAACTCGTGGCAGTAATGAAAGAACACTTTAATATTTAGTCTTATGGCCCGCCTATTTCCCAATCCTAAAAATTGTTAACGCCCCAATACCCGGTTTTTGAAAAATGGACAGCAGGGATTTTAAAACGATGTTCGGCGATGTGGCCAAGGAAAGCGGATTTGAAAGTGCCTTCGGTGGCTGGTGGAAAGAAAGTTCTGAAACGATCGTTGTACTCGACTTGCAGAAATCGAACTTCAACAATCTTTATTACCTGAATATCAAGATTTATGTACAAGGGATATCCGGTAAGCGCTATACAAGGAGTAAGAATTTAGTGAAGAAGGACGTAGGAGATATTTTCAGGAGACAGCCCCCTGCCTACAGTTCAGTGCTTGATATCGATCCGGCCGAAAATGATAGCATGCGAAAGGATAAACTGGAAAAAATGTTTCTTGAATTTTTGGTGCCGTTCGCGGATAAGGCGTTATCAAAGTCGGGCATAGTGGAACTGGCAGAGAAGGCTGAGATTTACTTGCCGCCTGCAGTCAAGGCTTGGTTATCACAACAGAATGATGGAACGGTATAATAATTTAATGGGCTTGAGGAGTCAAAACTCTTTTAACCTGTGGACGGAGGTTGATTATGGAAATGATTGATAATTTTAATGCATACAATTGGCCGTTTAGGTGGTTTGGCCTTTGGAAGGGATATGGGGATCGATATAGAAATTATCCCAGTGTCAGACAATTTGTCGACGAAAGCCTAAACGCCACATATTCTGAGAAGTCCAAAATGGGGATTTATCTAAACGAAAGCTATAGCATAGCCTTCACAAGCAAAATGAATTTTCTCTCGCCTTTTACTGGAAAAATGTCATTCGGGTCGATAGGCTGTAGAACGGACGGGAAATGGTATTGGCTTGACAATATTTTTGAGTTTGTAGAAAATCACAACCTGATTCTTCCGGTGAAGTTTTACGAACACATGAAGGAAAATGATTTCAAGATACAAGATGTTCGGCCAGAACAAATTGCTGATCTAGAACGCCCTGGGTTAACAATCAATTAACAAAGCGGAGCATCTCTAAACGAAAAGAACAGACCGATTGAATACACTGGCCGATTCGGGAAAGCGGATAATCTTGGTGCCCTGGGCGAGAACCCCAAGCTTCCCCCAAAATCCCATTGCGCCCACTTTGCGTCCTTTGCGGTAAAACAGGAAGTCGCGCCTCAGCCCAACTCGCCCGCCACCAACAAAGTTTCCACACACCCAAACCGAACAATTTTCACCCCCAACCCACCATTCTCCACGAAATTCTCCACCAAAGTTTTGAAAAAGTAGAAAAGCGTCTAATTTTGCACTCTCTTTTTTGAAAAGGACCCGTTAAAGGCCGTTTCAAACGTTCTTAAAAGTACTGAAATCAAGTTTTGGGGGAATACCAAAGCGGCCAACTGGGACAGACTGTAAATCTGTTGTCTTATGACTTCATAGGTTCGAATCCTATTTCCCCCACATCGCCCGCCGAAGCCTTGGCGAAGGCGGGCAGCCCAAAAGGCAGTCTCGGACATCGGTTTCTACCAGCAACCGGCTCCATGAAAGGAAGCAGTCCTTTCTAAATAAAATTGCGGGAGTAGCTCAGTTGGTAGAGCGATAGCCTTCCAAGCTATAGGTCGCGGGTTCGAGCCTCGTCTCCCGCTCATTTTGACTCCGGTCAATGAGCACTCGGCAAAAAAATCAGGACAAAAGCCTGTTTTTCTAACGAAAACGCAAATTGACCAACTAGGCTGTTGATAGTCTATAAAGAGGAGAACGGCAGGATTTTAAAAGCTGTTGTAGCTCAGTGGTAGAGCACTTCCTTGGTAAGGAAGAGGTCGTGAGTTCAATCCTCATCAACAGCTCAATTAGAGAGGTCGTGAGTTCTCCCGATAACTATCGGGACCTCATCAACAGCTCATCCTTAAAAAAGGATTCAAGGCAGGAAGCATGTAAGACGTAGCGACTCTTATACCGTCAAAGAATCCATGAAAACGAAAAGCAAACCCTTTTCAAAGGCTTAAAATGTTCAGGGTGTTAGGTTCAGCAGCAGGCAGGACCGAAGAAATAGGTAAAAAACAATTTCAAACACTTATAATTTTAAACTTTAACAGGGATTTTCAAATATGGCAAAAGAAACATTTGATCGTTCGAAACCACACGTAAACGTTGGTACTATCGGTCACGTCGATCACGGTAAAACTACGCTTACAGCAGCAATCACCAAAGTTCTTGCATCCAAAGGACTTGCTTCAATGCGCGATTTCTCTTCTATCGATAACGCTCCTGAAGAAAAAGAAAGAGGTATCACCATCAACACGTCGCACGTAGAATACGCTACTGAAAAGCGTCACTATGCGCACGTTGACTGCCCTGGTCACGCCGACTATGTGAAGAACATGGTGACGGGTGCTGCCCAGATGGACGGCGCTATCCTCGTGGTAGCCGCTACTGACGGACCTATGCCCCAAACCCGCGAGCACATCCTTTTGGCTCGTCAGGTAGGTGTACCCGCCCTGGTAGTATTTATGAACAAAGTTGACTTGGTTGACGATGCAGAATTGCTTGACCTCGTTGAAATGGAAGTTCGCGAACTGATGTCCGCTTACTCTTTCCCTGGCGACACCATGCCCGTTATCAGAGGTTCCGCTCTCGGCGCCCTGAACGGCGAGCCGAAATGGGTTGAAAAAGTTGAAGAACTGATGAAGGCTGTGGATGATTATATCCCCCTGCCCGTTCGTTTGATCGACAAAGACTTCCTGATGCCTGTAGAAGACGTGTTCTCGATCACTGGTCGTGGTACCGTTGCTACCGGTAGAATTGAAAGAGGTGTGATCAACACTGGCGATGCCGTAGAAATCCTCGGTATGGGTGCTGAAAACCTTAAATCTACCATCACGGGCGTGGAAATGTTCCGTAAGATCCTCGACAGAGGTGAAGCCGGCGACAACGTAGGTCTCCTCCTCCGCGGTATTGAAAAAGAGCAAATCCGTCGTGGTATGGTTATTTGCAAGCCTGGTTCTGTAAAGCCCCACGCTAAATTCAAAGCCGAAGTTTACGTTCTTTCGAAAGAAGAAGGTGGCCGTCACACGCCATTCTTTAACAAATACCGCCCTCAATTCTATTTCCGCACAACCGACGTAACAGGTGAGTGTAAGCTTCCTGCCGGCGTGGAAATGGTTATGCCTGGCGATAACATCTCCATCGAAGTTGAGCTGATCAACAAGATCGCTATGGAAAAAGGTCTCCGTTTCGCTATCCGCGAAGGTGGTCGCACCGTAGGATCGGGTCAGGTGACTGAAATCCTGGACTAACCTCCAGATAATCAAAGCATAAAGCGTTTCTGAAAATTTTCAGGAACGCTTTTGTTTTCTGGTCCTTTGTTTTACCTTTGCAGTCCTTTTGGGCTGAGGTACATGGGTGCGGCTCAGGAGTTTGAGCGGCTCCGGCTAAAGGAAGGTCAAAAAGGCCAGAATTCGGTATTTTTAAGTAAACGGGTGTAGCTCAATTGGTAGAGTAGTGGTCTCCAAAACCATTGGCTGGGAGTTCGAGTCTCTCCACCCGTGCAAAAAAAGTTTAAAAAAATCAAATGGAGAGGTTAAAGACCTATATCGCAGAGTCCTGGGATGAGATCAAGAACAAGGTTACTTGGTCAAAGTACAGTGAGTTGCAAGGCAGCGCCATCCTGGTGTTGGTAGCTTCCACCATTTTCGCTTTAGTCATATACGCTGTAGACGTGGTTTTCAAATCAGGTCTGAAGTGGTTTTACAGAGAATTTTAATGCAGAAGGTCATGGGCGAACTGAAATGGTATGTGCTCAGGGTCGTCAGCGGCCAGGAAAAGAAGGTTAAATCCTACCTGGAGACTGAGATTGAACGCTCAAAACTCACGGATTTTATCCCGCAAGTTCTGATCCCTTCTGAAAAAGTATACGAAATGAGAAACGGTAAGAAACGGGTGAGAGAAAGAAATTTCTTCCCGGGCTACGTTCTCCTTTCCGCAGATCTCTCGAACGGGGAGGCTCACCACGCTGTCAATAGCATTCCGGGCGTGATTGGGTTTCTCGGTAACAACGGCACCGGGGCTTCCAAGGATCCTGTACCTCTTCGTCAATCAGAGGTAAATAGGATTCTCGGTAAAGTTGATGAGATTGACGAATTCGAGGAAAAACTCGAAACACCTTTTATCAAGGGCGAGTCCGTAAAAGTTATGGATGGACCTTTCAGTGGATTTACCGGCACGGTAGAGGAAATTTTTGAAGACAAAAAGAAACTCAACGTGATGGTGAAGATTTTCGGCCGGAACACACCGGTCGAGTTAAGTTATATGCAGGTTGAAAAGCTAGATTAAGATAACATGGCAAAACAAATTATAGGTTATCTGAAATTACAGGTAAAAGGCGGACAGGCAAACCCTGCACCTCCGATTGGTCCTGCATTGGGTTCCAAAGGTCTGAACATCATGGACTTTTGCAAGCAATTCAATGCCCGTACGCAGGACAAACCCGGACAGGTGTTGCCCGTTTTGATCAGTATCTACAACGACAAGTCGTTCGATTTTGTAATCAAAACTCCTCCCGCCGCAATCCTGATTTTGGATGCAGCAAAAAAACAAAAAGGATCCGCAGAACCGAACCGCACCAAGGTGGGCTCGATCACCTGGGATCAGGTTAAGACGATTGCCGAAACAAAAATGCCCGACCTCAACGCATTCAAAGTTGAGTCTGCCATGAAAATGGTGGCCGGAACGGCAAGAAGCTTAGGTATAACAGTATCAGGAACTCCCCCTTGGGATAAATAATCACAGCGATGGCGAAAATTTCTAAAAACAGAAAAGCAGTCCTTGCGAAATACAATCCTGAGAAGGAGTATTCCCTTGAAGATGCTTCAAAACTTGTGAAGGAAATCACCTTTGCAAAGTTCGATTCCTCCGTTGACGTTGACATCCGCCTGGGCGTGGACCCTAAAAAGTCTGACCAAATGGTGAGAGGTGTGGTAGCGTTGCCCCACGGAATCGGTAAAGATGTACGCGTGTTGGTTCTTTGCACCCCTGACAAAGTTCAGGAAGCCAAAGACGCTGGCGCCGAACACGTAGGCCTGGACGACTTCCTCCAAAAGATCGAAGGCGGCTGGACAGATATCGATGTGATCATCTGTACCCCTACGGTAATGGCAAAAGTAGGTAAGCTGGGTAAGATCCTCGGACCCCGCGGCCTCATGCCCAATCCTAAATCAGGAACTGTTACGCTCGAAGTTGGTAAAGCCGTGAAAGAAGTAAAAGCCGGTAAAATCGACTTCAAAATTGATAAACAAGGTATCATCCACTGCAGTGTTGGTAAAGCTTCCTTCTCGGCCGATAAGATCCGGGACAACGTCGCAGAAATGATCAATGTTATTGCCAAGCTGAAGCCCGCATCAGCAAAGGGTGCTTACTTCCAAAGCATCACTTTGTCGACAACGATGAGCCCGGGTATTACCGTTGACACGAATTCCGTAGCTGGCGTTAAGCAATAAGAACATGACCAGAGAAGAAAAAGCACAGATTATAGACGAACTTTCTGCAAAGTTTGCCGACAACGCCCACTTCTATATTACCGACGCTTCGGGCTTCACCGTAGAACAGGTAAACAATTTTAGAAGAATGTGCTTCAAGAGCGGTGTGGAATACAGAGTGTACAAAAACACGCTGATCCAGAAAGCCCTTGAAAGACAAGAAGGTGTCGACTACTCTCCTTTGTTTGCAACGTTGAAAGGTTTCTCGGGAGTTATCTTCTCCAAAGAAGTCGGCAACACGCCCGCCAAGGTGATCACTGAGTTTCGCAAGAAGCTTGAAGGCAAACCCGTACTGAAAGGTGCATCTATCGAGTCCGCCCTGTTTATCGGGGACGAGAACTTAAAAACGCTGACCGAGCTGAAGTCCAAAAACGAGCTCATCGGCGAAGTTATTTCCTTGCTGCAATCGCCTGCCAAGAATGTTGTCTCTGCGCTGCTTAGCGGCAAGAACACCGTGGCCGGCTTGGTGAAAGCCCTGGAAGAACGCGGAACTAAATAATTATTGAACACAACGAATTAATTAAACTTTACTAAAATGGCCGACATTAAAGCACTCGGAGATCAACTTGTTGAACTCACTGTTAAAGAAGTAAACGAACTCGCTTCTTACCTGAAAGAAACCTATGGCATTGAACCTGCTGCTGCAGCTGTTGTAGCTGGTCCTTCATCTTCAGGCCCAGGTGCTCCCGCCGCTGAAGAGAAAACTAACTTCGACGTAGTGTTGAAGGCAGCTGGTGCTAACAAACTGCAAATCGTGAAATTGGTGAAAGAACTTACCGGCCTTGGCTTGAAAGAAGCTAAAGACATGGTAGATGGCGCTCCCAAAACTATCAAAGAAGGCTTGCCTAAGGACGAAGCAGAAAACCTTAAGAAGCAACTCGTTGAGGCTGGTGCCGAAGTAGAGTTGAAGTAATCTTCTTGACGAAGGGTACCGTCTAACAAACTTCGGTTAGACCCCGTTTCCGGATCGCTGGATCAGGACGGGGTCTATTCCTATTTGTACCTGAACAACTCGCTCTGCCTGAACGACTTGTTTTTTTCTATTGTTCTCCGTCCAGGATCTTAGAACTTAAACGTTAAACACCTTGACAAAGAAGACTATAAACGATAGGATCGATTTCTCTTCAAGCGAGAGAGTCCTTGACTATCCTGATTTTCTGGATCTTCAACTCCAGTCTTTCAAAGATTTCTTACAGATTGAAACGCCTGCCGAGAAACGGCAGAACGAAGGCCTTTACAAGGTTTTTGCTGAGAACTTCCCCATTAGCGACTCGCGCGAGAACTTCGTACTCGAATTCGTAGACTATACCATCGATCCTCCCAAATACAATGTGGACGAGTGTATCGATAGAGGCTTGACGTTCTCCGTACCCCTGAAAGCAAAGCTTCGTCTCACCTGTAACGACGAAGACAACGAAGATTTCGAAACCATCGAACAAGAAGTGTTCCTCGGCAATATCCCGTATATGACCGAGAAAGGCTCTTTTGTGATCAATGGTGCCGAACGCGTTATCGTATCGCAGCTTCACCGTTCCCCCGGCGTGTTCTTTGCCATGAGCAAGCACACCAACGGAACGAAATTGTACTCTGCCCGGATCATCCCCTTCAAAGGATCGTGGATCGAATTCGCGACAGACGTGAACGCCGTGATGTATGCCTACATCGACCGTAAAAAGAAATTCCCCGTAACTACACTGCTCCGCGCCATTGGTTATGGTTCCGATAAAGATATCCTCGACCTCTTCGGCCTGTCTGAAGAAGTGGAGGCGACCAAAAACACCCTCAAGAAGGTAGTAGACCGCAAACTGGCTGCCCGCGTTTTGAAGACCTGGACGGAAGACTTTGTGGATGAAGATACCGGTGAAGTGGTGTCGATCGATCGTAACGAAGTGTTGCTGGAACGCGACCACACCCTGTCGGCCGAAGATGTGGATGTGATCCTGGACAGCGGCGTGAAGTCGATCATCCTGCACCGCGACGATATCAACATCGCCGACTACCACATCATTTTCAATACGCTGGCCAAGGATACTTCCAACTCTGAAAAAGAAGCTGTGGAGTACATATACCGCCAGTTGAGAAATACCGAAGCTCCCGATGAACAAACGGCCCGCGATATCATCCAAAGCCTGTTCTTCAGCGAGAAACGCTATGACTTGGGTGAAGTAGGACGCTACCGGATCAACAAGAAGCTCGGTCTCGACCTCAGCTTCGATCACCGCGTATTGACCAAAGACGATATCATCCTGATCGTAAAATACCTTATCGGCCTCATCAACTCGAAAGCTGTAGTGGACGACATCGACCACTTGAGCAACCGTCGCGTGAGAACCGTAGGGGAGCAGTTGTATTCGCAGTTTGGCGTTGGTCTGGCCCGTATGGCCCGCACCATCAAAGAAAGAATGAACGTTCGCGACAACGAAGAATTCAAGCCCGTTGATTTGATCAACGCGCGCACGTTGTCGTCGGTGATCAACTCGTTCTTTGGAACCAACCAGCTGTCGCAGTTCATGGACCAAACCAACCCGCTGGCCGAGATCACGCACAAGCGTAGAATGTCGGCACTCGGTCCCGGTGGTCTTTCCCGCGAACGCGCAGGCTTCGAAGTTCGTGACGTACACTACACGCACTACGGACGCCTCTGTACCATCGAAACCCCGGAAGGTCCGAACATCGGTTTGATCTCGTCCCTCTGCGTTCACGCAAAAGTGAACAAGATGGGCTTTATCGAAACGCCTTACCGCAAGGTGGAGAATGGCAAAGTGAAAGTAAAAGAGCCCGTGATCTTCCTCACGGCCGAAGAAGAAGATACGCACTACATCGCGCAAGCAAAAGTGCCCATCAAGCCTACCGGCGAATTCCTTGACGAAAAGATCAAGGCACGTTTTGAAGGTGACTTCCCTGTGATCGAGCCGAAAGACTTGCGTTACATGGACATCGCTCCTAACCAGATCGTGTCGGTGGCCGCTTCGATGATCCCCTTCCTCGAGCACGACGATGCTAACCGTGCCCTGATGGGTTCGAACATGCAACGTCAGGCTGTGCCGCTGATCAGACCTGAAGCACCTATCGTAGGTACAGGTTTGGAAGGCCGCGTAGCCCTCGACTCGCGCGCATTGATCCTTGCAGAAGGACCTGGCGTTGTGGAGTTTGTAGATGCGAAGAAGATCACCATCAAATACGAAGTAACGGAAGAGCAACAACTCGCCAGCTTCGACGATGAGTTCAAGACCTATAGCCTGATCAAGTTCAGAAGAACCAACCAGGATACCTGTATCAACCTGACGCCGCTCGTAAGAAAAGGCCAGAAGGTAGAGAAAGGCCAGCCGCTGTGCCAGGGTTATGCAACCCAGAATGGCGAGCTCGCCCTGGGACGCAACCTGCTCGTGGCCTACATGCCTTGGCAAGGTTACAACTTCGAGGATGCGATCGTAATCTCCGAGCGTGTGGTGCGCGACGACGTTTATACTTCGATCCACATCGAAGAATTTGAACTCGAAGTGCGCGACACCAAACGCGGTGAAGAAGAACTTACGTCGGAAATCCCGAACGTGAGCGAAGAAGCCGTGAAGCACCTCGACGAGAACGGTATCATCCGCATCGGCGCAGAAGTAAGAGAAGGCGATATCCTCATCGGTAAGATCACCCCTAAAGGTGAAACCGACCCTACGCCGGAAGAGAAACTGCTCCGCGCCATCTTCGGCGACAAAGCCGGCGATGTGAAAGATGCATCCCTCAAGGCACCCCCGTCATTGAAAGGCGTGGTGATTGAAACGAAACTCTTCTCGCGTCCGAAACGCGATAAGGATGTTCGCACCAAGTCGAAGAAAGAACTGGATGCGCTGAAGAACAAGTACAGCAAGCAATTGGCCGAACTCCGCGAGGAAATGATCAAGAAACTTGCTCACCTGTTGAACGGCAAGACCAGCAACGGTGTGAAGCATAAATTCGGTGATGAACTCATCAGCAAGGGTGTGAAGATCTCTGCGAAAGTGATCGACAACAACCTGTTCCCTGATAAGAATATCTACCGCGACGAAAGCAATTACAACGTTCCTGAAGAAGTGAACCTGATTGCTGACATCAGCCTGGAGAACTGGACCAGCGACGAGCACACCAACGACCTGGTGGCTCAGACGGTGAAGAACTACTTGCTGAAGCGCAACTCGTACGCCGGCGAATTCAAACGCGAACGTTTCACGCTGGAAGTAGGCGACG
This sequence comes from Chryseolinea soli, assembly GCF_003589925.1. Taxonomy (NCBI): domain Bacteria; kingdom Pseudomonadati; phylum Bacteroidota; class Cytophagia; order Cytophagales; family Fulvivirgaceae; genus Chryseolinea; species Chryseolinea soli. The sequence goes on from NZ_CP032382.1 coordinate 2,791,728, forward strand.
AACTCCCTACGGGCATCGTGCAATTGGCAAAAGTATATGTAGCGAAAAAGCGCAAGCTTAAAGTAGGGGATAAGATGGCCGGTCGCCACGGTAACAAGGGTGTTGTAGCGCGTATCGTACGCGAAGAAGACATGCCTTTCCTGTTGGACGGAACTCCGGTAGACATCTGCTTGAACCCGCTGGGTGTACCTTCACGGATGAACTTGGGTCAGATCTACGAAACGGTGTTGGCATGGGCCGGCCACAAGCTGGGCAAAAAATATGCAACCCCGATCTTCGACGGAGCAACCCTGGATCAGGTGCAAGCCGAATTGAAAGAAGCCGGCCTGCCGGAATACGGACGGACGTATTTGTACGACGGTCTCACCGGCGAGAAATTCGACCAACCCGTAACGGTAGGTATGGCCTACATGCTGAAGCTCGGTCACTTGGTTGACGATAAGATGCACGCCCGTTCCATCGGACCCTATTCCCTCATCACACAGCAACCGCTCGGTGGTAAGGCACAATTCGGTGGTCAGCGCTTTGGTGAAATGGAGGTTTGGGCAATCGAGGCATTCGGTGCTTCGCACATCCTCCAGGAAATCCTTACCATCAAGTCCGACGACGTGATTGGTCGCGCCAAGGCATACGAAGCGATTGTGAAAGGCGAGAACATGCGCAAACCGAATATTCCTGAGTCGTTCAACGTGTTGGTGCACGAGCTCAGAGGTCTGGCGCTTGAGATCACCATGGATTAAGTCGGAAGGATAACGCATCCGTCCTGTTAAAAATAAAATGTAAGGCCGCTTTGTAAAAGGAGCGGCCCTCACTGAAAACCACAGCTTATGTCTTTCAGAAAAAATAAAAAGATCAACAGCGACTTCTCAAAGATCACCATCAGCTTGGCTTCTCCTGAATCGATTCTGGAAAGCTCGCATGGTGAAGTAACGCAACCCGAAACCATCAACTACAGAACCTACAAGCCTGAAATGGGCGGTCTGTTCTGCGAGCGGATCTTCGGTCCCGTGAAGGATTGGGAATGTCATTGCGGTAAGTATAAAAGAATTCGTTACAAGGGTATCATCTGCGATCGCTGCGGTGTTGAAGTAACCGAGAAGAAGGTTCGTCGCGAGCGCATGGGCCACATCGAGCTGGTGGTACCTGTAGCACACATCTGGTATTTCCGTTCCTTGCCCAACAAGATCGGCTACCTGCTGGGTCTTGCCACCAAGAAACTGGATCAGATCATCTACTACGAACGGTACGTGGTGATCCAACCCGGTATGAAAGAAGAAGATGGCGTGAAGAGACTCGACTTCCTCACGGAAGAAGAATACCTCGACATCATCGACAAACTTCCCCGCGAAAATCAATTGCTGGATGACAACGATCCGAAGAAATTCATCGCCAAAATGGGTGCTGATGCTTTGGAAATGTTGTTGAGCAGAACACAACTCGATACACTTTCTTATGACCTGCGTCACCAGGCCGCTACCGATACGTCACAACAACGTAAGGCAGAAGCGTTGAAGCGTCTGAAAGTGGTAGAAGCTTTCCGCGATGCCCGCACACGCATCGAGAACAAACCCGAATGGATGGTGATCAAGATGGTTCCCGTAATTCCCCCGGAATTGCGTCCCCTTGTACCCCTGGATGGCGGCCGTTTCGCTACGTCGGATTTGAACGATCTGTATCGTCGCGTGATCATCCGCAACAACCGTCTCAAGAGACTCATCGATATCAAAGCTCCTGAAGTAATTCTCCGCAACGAGAAACGCATGCTCCAGGAAGCCGTAGACTCTTTGTTCGACAACTCCCGTAAAGTGAACGCCGTGCGTTCCGATGGAAACCGCGCCCTGAAATCGTTGAGCGATATGCTCAAAGGTAAACAAGGTCGCTTCCGTCAAAACTTGCTCGGTAAGCGTGTCGACTACTCCGGTCGTTCGGTTATCGTGGTAGGTCCTGAATTGAAATTGCACGAATGCGGTCTGCCCAAAGACATGGCGGCCGAATTGTTCAAGCCGTTCATCATCCGCAAGCTCATCGAAAGAGGTATTGTGAAGACGGTGAAGTCGGCCAAGAAGATCGTGGACCGCAAGGATCCTGTGATCTGGGATATTTTGGAAAACGTATTGAAAGGACACCCCGTTCTTTTGAACCGCGCTCCTACGCTCCACAGATTGGGTATCCAGGCTTTCCAACCGAAACTGATCGAAGGAAAAGCTATCCAGTTGCACCCGCTCGTGTGTACGGCCTTCAACGCCGACTTCGACGGTGACCAGATGGCTGTTCACGTTCCCCTGGGACAAGAAGCGATCCTGGAAGCGTCTATGCTGATGCTTTCTTCGCACAACATCTTGAACCCTGCGAACGGCGCCCCGATCACCGTACCTTCCCAAGACATGGTGTTGGGTCTCTACTACCTCACCAAAGGCAGAAAGAGCACGCCCGACAACCTGATCAAAGGCGAAGGCAAGTCCTACTATTCCGCAGAAGAAATCATCGTGGCATTCAACGAAGGCAAGCTGTCCAAGCACGCCAACGTGAAAGTGCGCGCGAAAGTAAGAGATAAGAAAACCGGCGAGCTGAGTACGAAGATGATCGAGACCGTTGCAGGTCGCGTGATCTTCAACCAGTACGTGCCGGAAGAAGTAGGCTTCGTAGACGAACTGCTCACGAAGAAGAAACTTCAAACCATCATCGCCGATGTATTCAAGGCTGCAGGTCAATCCAAAGCCGCGAAGTTCCTCGATGATATTAAAGAACTCGGTTTCCAGATGGCCTACAAAGGCGGTCTTTCCATGGGCTTGAACGACGTGAAAGTTCCGGACGAAAAACCCAAACTGGTAGCCAACGCACAGGAAGAAGTAGACAGCGTGTGGAACAACTACATGATGGGTCTTATCACGGACAACGAGCGTTACAACCAGGTGATCGACATCTGGACCCGTACCAACACGTTGCTCACCAACACGCTGATGAAGCAGTTGGAAGAAGACCAGCAAGGGTTCAACTCCATCTACATGATGATGCACTCCGGTGCCCGCGGTTCGCGCGAACAGATCCGTCAGTTGGGCGGTATGCGCGGTCTGATGGCCAAGCCTCAGAAAAACCTCGCCGGCTCTGTGGGATCGATCATCGAAAACCCGATCCTTTCCAACTTCAAAGAAGGACTGGACGTGTTGGAGTACTTCATCTCCACCCACGGTGCGCGTAAAGGTCTTGCCGATACCGCTTTGAAAACGGCCGATGCCGGATACCTGACCCGTCGTTTGGTCGACGTAGCCCAGGATCTTGTGATCACCGAAGAAGATTGCGGCACACTGCGCGGTTTGAAAGTAACAGCACTGAAAGACAACGAAGATATCGTAGAGCCTTTGTCGGAAAGAATCGTAGGACGTACCACGGTACACTCCATCTACGATCCGCTGTCCGATGAAATGATCTGTGATGCTAACCAAGAGATCACCGACGAACTGGCAAAAGTTATCGAAGACGCCGGTATCGAAGAAGTGGAGATCCGTTCTTTGCTCACATGTGAGTCGAGAATTGGCGGATGCGCGAAATGCTATGGCCGTAACCTGGCTACTGGCAAAATGGTGCAGTCCGGCGAAGCGGTGGGGGTTATTGCAGCCCAATCCATCGGTGAGCCCGGTACACAGCTTACCCTCCGTACGTTCCACGTAGGGGGTACTGCATCGAACATCGCGGTTGAAGCTAACATCAAAGCGAAATTCGCTGGCGTGCTTGAATTCGAAGGTATCCGCGTGATCGAAACCACCGACCGTGATGACAAACCTGTGAAGGTTGTGATGGGTCGTACCGGTGAGATCCGCATCCTGGATAAAGAAAAGAACAGAGTGCTCATCACCAACCACGTTCCTTACGGTGCCTTCCTGAAAGTGGAAGACGGCCAGAAGGTAGAGAAAGGCGACGAGTTCTGCTTCTGGGATCCTTACAACGCCGTGATCCTTTCCGAGTTCGACGGTACTATTGAGTACGAGTCGATCATCGAGGGTATCACCTACAAGGAGGAATCCGATGAGCAAACCGGTCACCGCGAAAAGGTTATTACCGATACGCGTGATAAGACCAAGAACCCGGCGATCGTGGTGAAAGGTAAAACCGACACCAAAGGCTATAACATTCCCGTAGGCGCCCACTTAGCGGTGGATGCTGGCGAGAAGATCAAAGCTGGTCAGGTATTGGCCAAGATCCCTCGTACGATGGGTAAATCAAGGGATATCACAGGGGGTCTGCCCCGCGTAACGGAATTGTTCGAAGCGCGTAACCCTTCTAACCCGGCTGTAGTGAGCGAGATCGACGGCGTAGTGACCTATGGTGGTATCAAACGCGGTAACCGCGAGATCTTCATCGAATCGCGCGACGGTGTTCAGAAACGCTACCTGGTGCCGCTGTCCAAGCACATCCTGGTACAGGACAACGACTTTGTGAAAGCGGGTCAACCGTTGTCCGACGGTTCCATCACACCCTCCGATATCCTTTCTATCAAAGGCCCTACGGCGGTGCAAGAGTACCTGGTGAACGAGATCCAGGAAGTATACCGTCTGCAAGGTGTGAAGATCAACGACAAGCACATCGAGGCCATCGTAAGCCAGATGATGCAGAAAGTGGAGATCATCGATCCGGGAGACACCAGCTTCCTCACAAACGAATACGTAGACAAGCTGCAATTCCGTGAAGACAACGACACGGTGTTGGATAAGAAAGTGGTGATCGACGCAGGCGATTCCCCGAACCTGAAAGCAGGCCAGATCATCACGGCCCGCGAATTCAGAGACGAGAATTCCGTGCTCCGCAGAAAGGATCAGAAATTGGTTGAGGTTCGCGACGCGATGCCTGCCGTTTCCAGACCTACGCTGCAAGGTATCACCCAGGCCTCGTTGAAGACGGAAAGCTGGCTGTCGGCCGCATCCTTCCAGGAAACGACGAAGGTACTCAGCGAAGCCGCCATCCGCGGAAAAACCGACTGGTTGATGGGCTTGAAGGAGAACGTGATCGTAGGTCACCTCATCCCTGCCGGTACCGGTCAGCGCAAGTACAATGACATCATCGTGACCCACAAGGACGAGTATGATGCCATGCAGGCCTCCGCATCGCGCGAAAAGAGCCGCGACCGCGAGAAAGAACTACAGGATTAATGTAGACATACCATAAATCGGGTTGATGCCGTAAAAAGCATCAACCCTTTTTTTATCCCTCTTTATTATGTCCGACGACAAGAACAAACAGCAGCAACAGGCCCAGATCAACATCGAGCTGACAGAGGAAATCGCCGAGGGCGTTTATTCCAATTTGGCCATGATCGCCCATTCCAACAGCGAATTTGTGATCGATTTTATCCGGTTGATGCCGGGAGTGGCCAAAGCGAAGGTAAAATCGCGCATTGTCATCACTCCGGAACACGCCAAACGCTTCCTTTTCGCCTTGAAAGACAATATTGAGAAGTACGAGGCCAGCTTTGGCCCCATCAAGCGAACCGACGATATGCCGAAGTTTCCCATGAATTTTGGGGGTACCGTCGGGGAGGCATAACAGAAAAATAACGCCAAAAGGCTTAAAATCAGGGTTTTTAAAGCGGGGAGGCTGCAAAATTCTTGGAAAAAGGTTTTGTATCCTTTGTTTCTTATGATACCTTTGCAGTCCTAATTTTTGAGAGGTTTATAAAGTAAAATATAAATGCCTACCATTCAGCAACTTGTAAGAAAGGGAAGAAAGAAATTGACGTTCAAGTCAAAGTCACCTGCCCTGGATTCCTGCCCTCAGCGCAGGGGCGTTTGTACACGTGTGTACACAACAACGCCTAAAAAACCTAACTCTGCTATGCGCAAAGTAGCCCGCGTACGCCTCACCAATGGAAAAGAGGTGAACGCGTATATCCCTGGTGAAGGCCATAACCTGCAGGAACACTCCATCGTGCTGATCCGCGGCGGTCGGGTGAAAGACCTTCCCGGCGTTCGCTACCACATCATCCGTGGTGCCCTCGATACGGCGGGCGTGAACGGCCGTAAACAAAGCCGCTCGAAATACGGTGCCAAGAGACCTAAACCGGGAGCAGCAGCTGCAGCCCCTGCAAAGGGCGGCGCTAAGAAAAAATAATCTTTAGAAGCGATGAGAAAGTCAAAACCTAAGAAAAGATACCTGTTGCCCGATCCTAAATTCCAGGATACGCTGGTGACCAAGTTTGTGAACTACCTGATGGAACAGGGCAAGAAAAGCGTGGCCTACACCATTTTCTACGACGCCGTTGAGCAAGTAGAAAAGAAGACCAACGAAAGTGGTCTCGAAGTGTGGAAGCGCGCCATGAGCAACCTGACTCCCGCCGTTGAAGTAAAGAGCCGCCGTGTAGGGGGTGCTACTTTCCAGGTGCCGGTAGAAATCAGACCCGAGCGCAAAGTAAACCTCAGCATCAAATGGCTTATCGACTACGCCCGTCTGCGCGGCGAAAAGACCATGATGGACAAGCTGGCTGCCGAGATCATCGCAGCTTCTAAAGGTGAAGGCGCTGCCATCAAAAAGAAAGACGATACCCATCGCATGGCGGAAGCCAACAAGGCTTTTTCACATTTCAGATTTTAATTAACAGATATACATGGCTAGGGATTTAAGATTCACCAGAAACATTGGTATCGCTGCGCACATTGATGCTGGTAAAACCACCACCACTGAGCGTATCCTGTACTATTCCGGGGTGAACCACAAGATCGGTGAGGTGCACGATGGTGCCGCCACGATGGACTGGATGGCGCAAGAGCAAGAAAGAGGTATCACCATCACTTCTGCAGCCACAACCGTATATTGGAAATACAGAAGCAACGACTACCACGTAAACATCATCGATACCCCCGGGCACGTTGACTTTACGGTAGAAGTGAACCGCTCCCTCCGCGTACTGGATGGTCTCGTGTTCTTGTTCAGCGCCGTTGACGGTGTTGAGCCTCAATCCGAAACCAACTGGCGCCTGGCCGACAACTACAAAGTGGCCCGCATCGGTTTCGTAAACAAAATGGACCGTGCAGGTTCCGACTTCCTCGGCGTTTGCAAGCAAGTGAAAGAGAAGCTCGGCAGCAAGGCTGTAGCCCTCCAGTTGCCCATCGGTTCGGAAGAAAACTTCCGCGGCGTAGTTGACCTGGTCAACAACCGTGGTATCATCTGGAATGAAGAAGACAAGGGCATGACCTACAAGGTTGTTCCCATTCCCGACGACATGGTGGAAGAAGCTGCCGAATACCGCGAGAAATTGCTGGAGTCCGTAGCCGAATACGATGAGAGCCTCATGGAGAAATTCTTCGAGGATCCCAACTCCATCACTGAAACAGAAATTTTGACTGCGTTGCGTAAAGCAACCATCGATATGGCCATCGTTCCCATGGTGTGCGGTTCTTCGTTCAAGAACAAAGGCGTACAAACCATGTTGGACTATGTGATGGAACTCCTTCCTTCACCGATGGACAAAGACACGATCGTAGGTATCAACCCCGATACCAACGAAGAAGTGGCTATCAAGCCCGACGAAAAAGGACCTTTCGTTGCCCTGGCATTTAAAATTGCAACCGATCCGTTCGTAGGCCGTCTGTGCTTTATCCGCGCATACTCCGGCGTATTGGAATCCGGTTCCTATATCTACAACACCCGCTCCGAAGCAAAGGAACGCATCTCCCGCGTATTCCAGATGCACGCCAACAAGCAGAACCAGATCGAAAGACTGTCTGCCGGTGACATCGGTGCCGTGGTAGGTTTCAAAGACATCAAGACTGGCGATACGCTTTGCGATGAAAAGAACAAGGTGGTGATGGAATCCATGGTGTTCCCTGAGCCTGTGATCGGTTACGCTATCGAGCCGAAGAAACAAGCCGACGTGGACAAACTGGGTATGGCCATTGCCAAGCTGGTAGAAGAAGATCCTACGTTGCGCGTAAATACAGATCAGGAAACGGGTCAGACCATCCTGAGAGGTATGGGCGAGTTGCACTTGGAAATTATCATCGACCGTCTGAAACGCGAATTCAAAGTAGAGATCAACCAGGGTGCTCCCCAGGTGGCCTACAAAGAAGCGCTTACCAAGTCGGTTGAACATAAAGAAGTATACAAGAAGCAGACCGGTGGTCGTGGTAAATTTGCCGATATTCTTTTCGAACTCGGACCCCGCGGCGAACTGCAGGAAGGCGACAAGGAAGGACTGGAGTTTGTGAACGACATCGTAGGTGGTGTTATTCCTCGCGAATTCATCCCCGCCATCCAGAAAGGCTTCGAGCAGTCGATGGTGAACGGTCCTCTGGCCGGCTACCAGATCGACAACATGAAAGTAAGATTGTTCCATGGCTCTTACCATGACGTTGACTCCGACTCTTTGTCGTTCGAATTGGCGGCACGCATTGGCTTCAAAGAAGCCGCTAAGAAATGCGCTCCCCAATTGCTGGAACCGATCATGAGTGTGGAAGTGCTCTCGCCGGACGAGTTCACAGGTTCTGTAACCGGTGACTTGAACCGCAGAAGAGGCGTTATGAAGGGCATGGATACCCGCTCGGGTGCCCAGGTGATCAAGGCCGATGTGCCGCTGGCCGAACTGTTCGGTTATGTAACGGACTTGAGAACCATTACTTCAGGACGTGCTTCAGCTTCTTTGACGTTCTCTCACTATGCGCCTGTTCCCAAGAACTTGGCCGAGAAAGTAATTGAAGATGTAAAAGGCGCAGCCTTAGCAAAATAATTTAACGTAAAGGATTTAGACGATTTCCTTAACCACTATAGTATGAACCAGAAAATCAGAATAAAATTGAAGTCCTACGACCACAACCTGGTCGACAAATCTTCAGAGAAGATCGTTAGGGCTGTAAAAGCTACAGGTGCTGTAGTGAGTGGACCCATTCCGTTGCCCACTGAAAAAGAGAAGTTCACGGTGCTTCGCTCGCCCCACGTAAACAAAAAGGCGCGTGAGCAATTCCAACTCTGCACGTATAAGCGTCTGGTTGATATCTATTCCAACAGTGCCAAGACTGTTGATGCCCTGATGAAGCTCGAGCTTCCCAGCGGTGTTGATGTAGAGATCAAAGTATAGTTATACCCCACTGTGTGGGTTGAAAGCCATTCCTTTTGAAGGGATGGCTTTTTTATTTTTGGTCGAGGTAGTTTTGATAATCATCCATCGTGTCGAGGTCCAATTCTCCTTTGGGGAAATCCACGGTGGATACCTGTTCTGGGAAAAGCTGAAACATTTTTTTTGCACCTTGATCATCTCCAAGAGCATGGAGGGAAGGAAAGAGCGATTTTTTAAATAATGCCGGCACGCCAGGCGATCCGGCGTAATGAGAGGCGACAATAGGTTTTTCGGTTTTTCCAATGAGGTTTAACAGATGCTGTGTGGTCAGTGCCGGTTGGTCGCAAACCATGAAGAGCACTGCGGTGATGTTCGGGTGGTGGGCTTCCACGTGCCGAAGCCCTGCTTTTAACGAACTTCCCATACCCGTCTCCCATTGCTCGTTCACGACAACGCTCGCAGGCAGAGACTGAATACTTTCGCGATGTTGTTTCGCGTGCGCACCCAACACCACCGCGACCACGGCTGGCCCGGCATCTAAGGCAACCGTAATGGCGTGGCGAAGCACCGTGGTGTCATGCACCCGGAGCAGCTGCTTGGATTGACCCATGCGCGAAGAAGAACCCGCGGCCAATATAACGATGGCAACATGAGGGTTGTCAGCCGCTGGGTTCTCCTTCTTGGTCATGGTAGTATTTTTTTTTGGTATAACTTCTTAAGACTTAAGGAAGCGCGAACGCTACAAAACTATCGCCTGATTTTGTACCCATCTTTCCACCACCACAAGCGATCACTACATATTGTTTTCCATCGACTTCGTATACCGATGGCGTTGCATATCCGCCCGAGGGCAATTTGTATTCCCAAAGAATTTTGCCGGTAGCTTTATCGAAGGCGCGGAACATTTCATCGCGGCTGGCGCCGACAAAGACAAGACCGCCAGCAGTCGTTGCTGTTCCTCCGTAATTTTCTGTTCCAGTAGGAGGGACGCCTTTCTCTTTCAACTCCTTAAATTCTCCGAGGGGAACCTGCCATTTCATTTCACCGGCGTTCAGGTCGATGGCGCTGAGCGTGCCCCAGGGAGGCTGCACTGCCGGGTAGCCTTCGGGTGTGATGAAACGGTTGTAGCCCGTGTTGGAATAGAGAATGTCGGGGTGGCGTTCGAAGATGCCTTTCTTTTCATCTTCCGTGCGTTCCTCCAGGTTTAGAACATAGCGGGCGATGGCGTCGCGTTCTTTCTCTGTGAGGTGTGTAAAGGCGGGCATGACGCCTTTTCCTTTCAGGATAAATTGCTTGAGGGATTCTTTGTTAAACTTCTCATTGGCTTTTAGCAGGGATGGAAATACGTGCCCGTCGCCGGCGCGCTCGATGCCGTGACAGGTCGCACAATGTGTGCGATAGAGCGAGATGCCGATCCATGCGTTTTCTTTCATGCGCACATCCACCATTTGAAGGATCCAGGGCATTTCGTTTGCGTTTACATAGAGCAAACCGGTTTCTGGGTCGAATGAACCACCACCCCATTCGGCGCCACCGTCAAAGCCGGGGAAGATGATGGTGCCCTCCTTGCTGGGGGGAATGAAATTTTTCCCGGTGCGAAGGCCTTTGAATTTTCCCTTCACCCAGTTTTCAATTTCCGGCGTCATCTTGTTGATCATGTCTTCCGTGAAAGCCTGGCGGGCAAAGGGGGCAGGCTTCGTAGGAATGGGTTGGGTGGGCCAGGCTTCTTCGCCTTCGAGATCGGAGGGAGGGAAGGGTGTCTCCACTACCGGGAACAAAGGCTCACCGCTGTCGCGGTCCAATACATAGACAAAGCCACTCTTTGTGAGCTGGGCCACAGCATCTTTCTTTTGACCGTCGTGAGTAACAGTGACCAGCATGGGGGGTGCCGGCAGATCGCGATCCCACATGTCGTGATGGATCACCTGATAATGCCATTTGCGTTCTCCGGTTTCTGCGTTCAGAGCCAGCACACAGTTGGCGTAGAGGTTTTGTCCTTTGCGATTTCCTCCATAGAAATCAAAAGAGGGTGAACCGGTGGCGGCATAGACCAGGCCGCGTTGATGATCCACGGTCATGCCACACCAGGCATTCACGCCGCCGATGGTTTTGTAGGCATCCTTGGGCCACGTTTCATAGCCCGCTTCTCCGGGTTGAGGGATCGTGTGAAAGACCCACGCCAGCTTTCCGGTTTTCACATCAAAGGCGCGGAGATAGCCGGGTGCGGCGATGGGGCCCTCGTGAACGCGTGAGCCCATGATGATCAAATTTTTATAGATCACGCCCGGGGTATTGGAGAGCACCATCAACGTGGCCGCCCGTTCGCCGAGCCCTTCTTTCAAACTAACTTTTCCCGACGTGCCGAAGGTTTCAATTTTCTTTCCCGTCTTTGCGTCGATAGCATATAGATTTTCACCAAAGGAATAGAGAATGCGTTTGTCTTCGCCTTCTGCCCAATAGGTAACGCCCCGATTCACGCCGAGGCCTGCATTGGGTTCGCCCGGATCGAATCGCCACAATTCTTTGCCCGTGGCGGCATCAACGGCAAAGGCTTTCAATTGGGCCGAGGTGGCATACAGCACGCCATCCACGATGATTGGATTGCATTGGAGCTGGGTCCGGTTGTTCACCGTGTCGGCATCGCCGGTGCGATACGTCCAGGCCACCCGCAGGTTGGATACATTTTCTTTGTTGATGGTTTGCAGCGAGGAATACTGGATGCCATCCGCCGTGCCGCCTTTGATGCGCCAGGACGCGTAGGCGGAGGTTGCCGTTTCTTCCTTTTTCGTGGAGCAGCTCGCCAGGAAAACGAGTAGCGTTAAAGACAGGATGTATTTCATACGGTTGGGTTGGTCTGGTTGTATAGTAAATATGGAAAGTTCTATCCGAAAACGGAATCACTCAGCGTGCCCTGGACCCGTTGCGCGGTTAAGAAAATTCTTATGCCCCGACGCTTTAATAAGAGCCCGCAGAGCGAATTTCCTCACTTGCTTTTTACATATTTTGAGCTGCCTTCGCAAAGTTGTGCGTCTTTCAAGGCCATAGCCTCCTCGTGTTCGTCGCCGGTAAGTTTGAAAACCATTTCATCCGGAAAGAAGCAGGCGAATGCCTTTCCATTATTTTGGAGCACGGCTTTCCGAACATCTGGCGCTCTTCTCCTTTTAGTTTCTTGCCGACGGCTGTAAGCACATTTCTTCCCGGGTTATAAGACAATGGTTGTTGGGGAAGATAGGACTTCTGCGAAAGGAATCAAAAGCCTGGCTGGAGGATCAGTCTGAAGATGGGTTGTGTGGCGGCTGCGCGTACGTCTGCGAAAACGACTACTTGTGGGTAGCTGTCTTTTTGGTGCCGTCCGGGCTGTTGAGATAGACTTGTTTGAAGACCTGGTCGCTGGTCGCATCGCGGTGATGGATGGGGCCTTGACGATATTTCAGGAACCCACCAGAACGATTGGTGAACTTGCCTTGAATTTCCGCAATAATAGAAACAGCAATCTCATCCGGAGCTTCTGCGCCGATGTCGAGGCCTATCGGAGAATGGATGCGGTGAAAGTCTTCCGGCGTCAAGGTCAATCCTTCTTTTTCGAATTCCACTAACATTTTATCAAAGCGCTTTCGCGGACCCAGGATGCCGATGTAAGGCGTTTCCGTGCGCAGCAATTTCCGGAGCACATCGCGATCGTAAGTGTAGTTATGCGACATGAGCACACAGGCCGTATAAGGCGTGATCACAAAATCACGGTCGACAAAATCACGTTGACAGAGTGATAGTTTATCGGCATTTGGAAAGAACAGCGGCGCGATATGCGCAACACACTCGTCCGTTACGGTCACCTCCCAGCCCAGCGACTTGGCCAGTTGGGTCACGGGGCGTGCATCGAAGCCACCACCAAAGAGAATGAGCGATGTAGAAGGCTGAATGAGCTCCGTGAATACTTCCACGGCCTTTCCTTTCACATCAAAAGTGATCGCCTGCGATTTTTTTGATTCAAAAAGTTTTTCAAGATGCGGTGTGACGATGGCCTCGAGCGTACCATCGAAAAAATTATGGGGCTTATGGCCATCCTCCGAAAGCAGAAGTTTTTTTCCTACCAGACCAGCGTCCTCTGCTGCAAAAATGGTAGCCAACGCTACGGGTACCTGCAAAGCCGCAATCTGCTCATAAAACCCAACCGGATTTTTCTCGTCCGTCGGATCGACCGGTTCGATCAATACATCGATAATGCCATTGCATCCCAAACCAATCCCGAGGTTTTGATTGCTTTCCTCGCTGGTATCGTAAGTCACCGTCAGTGGAATTCGATCCGTCATCACCTGCCGCGCCTTGCGTAGCGCATCCCCCTCCAAACACCCGCCACTGATCGACCCAACCCAACGGCCATCATCCGTAATAAGCATGCGAGCCCCTGGGCTCCGATACGACGAACCCCGCACCTTCACCACGGTAGCCAACGCAGCCCTCCGCTCGGCGAAGTCCACCTTCTTACACGCATCCAATATGGCCTTAAACTCTTTCATTTCATGTTATAATATTTTGTGCGCCGCCATTGTTGGTGTTCTTCACCAACAAGAGTCGCTTCCAGCCACGCTCAGTAGGGCGTATACTCCGCAGACTTCGTCCCCAACCCGGCCGCGATCTCACTAGGCTGAACCGCCGGATGCTTATTCCCCCAAGAATTGCGCACGTAGTTGATCACATCCGAAGCCTGCTCATCCGTCAACTCAAATCCCACCATTTCACTGTCATAGTCAGTACCGTTCACCTTGATGGGTCCACGCATCCCTTTCAAAACAATCTTGATCAACCGGTCGCGGTTGGCCAGAAAATTCGATTTGGCCAAAGGAGGATAAACACCCTCCATGCCTTCACCTTGCTCCATGTGACAGTTCATGCACTGGGCGGTATAAATTTCCTTGCCACGGGCGATGCTGGCCTTCAAATCAAACAAAGGTTTCGCCCGGAAAGAGAAAAAGGAAGCGATGATCAGGCCAAACAAGGCAACTAAAACGACGTTCTTCATCAATCTAAAAGTTTTTGTGGATCTTCTATCAAAATAACGGCCACACTTTACGTGGGCCGTTATGGGTTTACAATTATACTTCTTCCAAGTTGAACGGCAACTTTCGAATGCGTTTGCCGGTCAAATCAAATATGGCATTGGTCAGTGCGGCGGACAGTGGCGGCAATCCGGGCTCGCCAACGCCCCCTGCTTTTTCTTCGTTGTCGACCACGTGCACTTCAATTTCCGGGGTCTCGGTGATGCGCGGCATTTTGTAGGTGTTGAAATTCTGCTCTACGGCCTTGCCATCATTGAAGTGTGTGGCATGAACGGTTGCGGCGCCCAACGCCATCACGATGCTGCCTTCTACTTGTGCGCGGATGATGTCGGGGTTCACGTACCATCCACAATCCATCACGGCCCACACTTTGTCTACTTTCACTTTGCCGTCGGCTTTCTTGGAGACTTTCACTACTTCGCCTACGATGCTCGAAAAACATTCGGTGATGGACACGCCATAGCCTTCGTTCTTCTTCCGGTTTTTCCAACCCGATACTTCCTCCAGCCGGTTGATGAGCGTTTGATAGCGCTCTTCACCCAAATGTTGACGCCGGAAATCAAGCGGATCTTTTCCGGCTTGAACGGCCAGCTCGTCCATAAAACTTTCAAAGGCAAATCCATTTGTCGAAGCATATACCGAGCGCCACCACATCACGGGGATGGGCACATCCAACGGCAAGTCTGAGAAGCTGTAGTGCGGAATGCTTTCAAAGTAAGGTTCCAAAAATCCTTCCGTGGTGCTGCCGTTATAAGAATCCTTTTGTGCGCCGGGCCACTGATGGTCCATGTTCTGGCCGGCAAGCTTGGCCTTGTAGGCCGAAATGCGTCCGTCTTTAAGACCGCCGCTGCATTGGTACACCATACCTGGACGGAACGGTCCTTGTGTAGTATCATCCTCGCGCGTCCACACCACCTGCACGGGGGAGTTCACTGCTTTCGAGATGATGGCTGCTTCGTGCGGGTAATCCATAAATGCCTTTCTTCCAAAACCACCACCGAGGAATGTCATATTTACGGTGATCTTTTCTTTTGGCAGATCCATCAAGGGACTCAAAAGATCCTGTACCCAATCCGGGCCTTGAATGGGTCCCCAAATTTCCAGCTTGTCGCCTTGGTAGTGGGCTGTGCAATTCACAGGCTCCATGCAGCTGTGTGATTCGTAGGGAGTTTCGTACGTGGCTTCGATTTTCTTATCAGCTTTCTCTAATGCCGCGGCAAAGTTGCCCTTGGTGCGGAACGACAATCCGTCTTTTGTTTTCAGGTCGTCGTTCATGCGGGTGTAGAGTTGTTCGGTGCTGAAGTGTTCAAAACCCGAGTCGTCCCACTCCACCTTCAATACTTTTCGTCCTTGCATGGCCGACCAAATGGAGTCTGCCACCACGGCCACGCCTTCGCGGAAGGTGTTGAAGACGCTCATCTTTACCGGGATCACGTGCTTCACGCCGGGGACTTTCTTGGTCTCGGTGTCGTCAAAGCTTTTTACCTTTCCCTGGAAGCGCGGGTTGCGTTCCACCACGGCATAGAGCATGCCGGGAAGTTTTTTATCCATACCGAAGGTAGCCGTACCGTTGACTTTGAGCGGTGTGTCCTGGCGTGGAATGGGTTTGCGAAGGACCTTATAATCTTTCGGATCTTTCAAATGCACCGACGTGGGTGGCGTAAGCTTGGAGGCATCGGCCACCAGTTCGCCATAGTGGAATTTCTTTCCGGAAGGTTTGTGAATGACGTGACCGTTTTCAGCATAGCATTCCGACGCGGGCACGCTCCACTTTTTAGCGGCGGCCTCGATCAGCATTTCGCGCGCGGTGGCGCTCAGGTGTAAGAGTTTCTTGTAGGTGCCGCGCACCGTGGAGCTTCCACCGGTGATCTGGCTGCCGTACTTGGCGTTATTCCCCTGGGCAAAGATGATCTTCACGTCGTTGAGATCCACTTCCAGTTCTTCGGCAATGATCTGTGGCACCGACTGGAACGAACCTTGTCCCATTTCTGCGCGGTGGTTGGTGATGGTCACCTTGCCGTTGGTGTCGATCGAGATCCAGGCGTTGAGGTCGATGCCGAGATTGTCGGCGGTTTCGGTCTTCATGATCTCGGCAGCTTTCGCGCCGGTCGGGAAGTAAAAGCCGATCGTCAGCGCTGCGCCGGTAAGGCTGGAGAGCTTGATGAAATTTCTGCGGGTTAGATTTTTTGTTTCCATGGTAGGGTGGATTTATTTCGCAGAGGCTTTTTGGTTCATGATCTGGGAGGCCGTTTTGATGGCCTTGCGAATGCGCGGATACGTGCCGCACCGGCAGATGTGGCCTTGCATGGCCGTGTCGATATCCTTATCGGTGGGGTTAGGGCTCTTTTTCAGCAGGGCCGTGGCCGCCATGATCTGACCCGACTGGCAATAGCCGCATTGGGGCACCTGCTCTTTTATCCAGGCTTGTTGCACCGGGTGGGAGTTGTCTGTGGAGAGTCCCTCGATCGTGGTGAGATCTTTACCGGCCGCGACGGACACGGGGATGGAACAGGAGCGCACAGGCTGGCCGCCCATGTGCACAGTGCAAGCGCCGCATTGCGCGATGCCACAGCCGTACTTGGTGCCGGTAAGCCCTACAAGGTCACGTATGGCCCACAGCAGGGGCATCTTCGGATCAGCCTCTACGGTGTAGGTCTTACTGTTGATTTTCAAGGTGTAGGATGCCATAATCATGTTGGGTTGGAGAGAGGTAAGTTACAAAGATCATGGCAAAAGTGCGCACCCGTATGGCGTTTGTCGCGGCTTGAAATTCCGCCAGATGAGGGATTTTGAACATCAGAGGTTTCTTGCGTCCCCCGGATGGCAAAAACAACCTGATAAAAAACAAGGTTTTGGATGGACGAATACGGATTAGCACAGTAATTGCAAAAGAATTTCCGGTTCCGCCCAGGGAAGTTTCTCCCCAGGTGAGCATCCGGAAACGACACTTCGGTACAAGTCATTGACCGGCTTCCGGAAAGTAGACAGTTTAGGAGAAAATTAGAAACGCATGAAGAACACATTGTATTCCATCCTGCTGATGGCCGCCCTGGCGATTGCCGGTCACAACACTTTGGCACAAGGCTCAAACCTGCAGGTGGTGGTGAAAAATATCAAAAACGCCAAGGGCGAGATTCGCGTGGGGCTGTTCAACAACGAAGAGACCTTTCTCAAAACCCCCATCGACGGCAAGATCGTTTCCGCCACGGAAGGCTCCGTCACCGTGGTGTTCTCAAACGTGGTGCCCGGCGACTATGCTATCAGCGTGGTACACGACGCTAACAAGAACGGCAAACTGGACTATACCAGCCTGGGCATTCCCAAAGAGGGCGTGGCTTTTGGCAACAATGCCGTGGGCTCATTCGGACCGCCGGCGTTCGACAAGGCCAAGATCAACCTGAACGGCCAGGACCTCACCTGTACCCTTGAAATGAAGTATTATTAGAAGCGGATCAAATCCGTATCCACCGGCGTGTAGCCCAGGTGACGACTCATGGAAAGCACCTGCCCTTTGTGATGAAATTCATGGGTGGCCACGTGCGTGAAGATGGCCAGAGCGGTGGAAACAATCTCTTTTTGGCGGCTTTGGATAGGGATGGTCAATACATCGTTCCAACGCCCGTCAAACTGGGTGAAGAACACCTCCATCATTTTGTCAACTTGCCGATAGAGCGGCGGAATGTCCAGCATCGTGACCACGTCGTCTGCTTTAAAAAAAGGCTGCTTTTGCTGAAGGGCATTGTGGCCGATCCAATACTGATAGACATTGGCGACATGCACCAGCAAATGGCGGATGCTTCCATGACCAAAGCTGGGAATCTGCTGAACAAAATCTTCGGTCGATAAATCCTCACAGTAGGTGAACAACGCGGCTCGTGCGCTGAGGGCAAGCGCATATTGGTGGCGGAGGGTGTCGGTGATGCTCATTGGGGGATGGTGTCGCACGAAGTTAAGACTTTCGAAACGTGTTGTACTTCTACGATGCCTTCGTTGCGATTCCAGGTGTTATAAAGATACGTGGCGATCTCGGCGATCTCGATGTCGGTGAGGGCTGGGATGGGTTGCATCACTTTATTAAAGCTTACGCCGTTCACGGTGACGGGGCCGCTTTTTCCATTGCGGATCAGGCAGATCACGGCGTCTTTGTTTTTGTCTACGTAATCCGACGTAGCCACCGGGGGATAGAGGCGGGCGAGTCCGGTTCCATTTTTTTGATGGCAGTTGCTGCAGTACCGCAAGTATAGCTCCTCTCCGTGAACGTAGTATTGTTGGAATTTTGGGGAGCCTTCGGGGAGGGCTTTTGACGTGTCGGTTTTTGAGGGCGTGCAGGATAGGAAAAGTGCTGTTTGGGCCGCAAAGAAGCAGAGACGCAAAATTGACGCAGGGCGCTTTGCATCTCTGCTTTGTTCTTCGAGTTTATTTTTTCTCATATTCCTTTTCCAGGCGCGCGATGTCTCCCATCAAGCGGTTTACATCGTCTTCTTTTGTTCCGTCGTACTTTCCGCGGATGCGGCGTTCTTTGTCGATCAGCAGGAATGCGCCACTGTGGATGAAGCCATCCACTTCGCCTTTGTCTTCCATGGCGGTGGCAAAGTAGCCGGTTTGAGCAATCTTGTAAATGTCTTCTTGTTTACCGGTAACGAAGTGCCAGATGTCGCTTTTCACACCGAGGCGGTCAGCGTAGTCATGCAGCAATCCAACGGTGTCGTATTTCGGATCGATGGTGTGAGAAAGTAGTCTTACCTGCGGATCATGTTGAATGGAGTCGTACACGCGCAGCATTTGTGTTTTCATGATGGGGCAGATGGTGCGGCAAGAGGTAAAGAAGAAATCGGCTACATAGATCTTGTCCTTGAAGGTGTCGTTGGTGATGGTGGCGCTGTCCTGGTCCACAAATTTAAAATCGGCGATGGTGTGATAGACGGTATCCTTGCCCTCCACTTCACGTTCTCCAAAAATGGGCAGCGGTGGTTCTTCTTTTTTTGCACACGAAGCCAACAACACGCAGCCTGTCAGCAGGGCAAAACCTGCCGCCAGCCACGTCGATGAGAAAGTCCTGTTATTCATTTTTTCTATATTTTTTATAAAGTCGAATCCCCAGCGTAATGGCGATAATCACCGCCAATAGTCCAACCAATCCCCACACCATACTCAGCGCGCTTTTCAACACGATGATAAAAACGATGCTGATGAGAAACAGGGTGGATACCTCATTCCAAAAACGCAGCTGTTGCGAGGTGTATTTTACAACGCCCCGCTGCAATTGCTTAAACAAATAATGCAGTGAAAAATGATAGCCGTAGAGCAAAACAACCAGCGTGAGCTTTACGTGCATAAACCCTTGCTGCAAAAACGAAGGTTGATTGATCAGCAACAATGTTCCCATGATCAGGGTAACGATCGCCGAAGGCCACGTAATGGCAAACCAAAGGCGTGAGGCCATCATGTTCAATTGCTTCAAAAGAATGGTGCGCTCCGGTTCGGGTTTGCTGTGGCTTTCGATGATGTAAACAAACAGCCGGGGCATATAAAACAATCCGGCAAACCACGTGACAATAAAGATGATGTGAACGGCTTTGAGATACAGGAATGTCATTGGACAAAAATCACCAGTAGGCGCACGGCGATCAACAGTTTGCCGTTTTTTTTTATTGGAGGGTAATGGCCTCACCAACGGTGACGATGGCGGGTTCTACGGTAAGCACGTTTTGGCCAAACAGGATCTTGTTCTCGCTCCGCCGGTAGGTGGCCAGCGTGCGCGTGGGCTCCTGACCTTTTTCGGCCGTGTCTTGGTTGATGGTCGGCAGCGCACAACGGGCACAGGGCTTTACGCCAACAAACCGGGTGGTGCCCACAGCAAAGTCGCGCCAGGTGTCTTCCTCGTAGGGTTCGCCCCCCGTAAATACCAGGTTGGGACGGAACCGGTTCATGGGCAGGGGCGCCTGCATGCGCTGGTTTAGGTCGTCCAGTGAGCTTTGGCCAATGATGAGCAGGGGATAGGCGTCGGCCAGGCTCACGTGGTTGCCCGCTGGGCTATACTTGAGGTCTACCTGCCGGGCATTCTCCTCCGGGAAATACACCAGCCTACACGAC
This sequence comes from Chryseolinea soli, assembly GCF_003589925.1. NCBI lineage: Bacteria > Pseudomonadati > Bacteroidota > Cytophagia > Cytophagales > Fulvivirgaceae > Chryseolinea > Chryseolinea soli. Next base: position 2,811,918 of record NZ_CP032382.1, read on the forward strand.
ATGCCCACGTGACGGGAAAACCAGGTGCTGATTTCCGGGTTCACCTCATGGGCGGTGACCGTGTCATCCCAAATCGTCACCGTGAGGGGATTGGGATCGTAGGTGGGTGCTAAGCTTAGTTGTAGCGTGTGTTCCTGAAACCGCACGGTGAGATTCGTGTCGTCGATCGATGTCTTGAAGAGGGCCATAATGGGATGCACGCGTTGTGTGAGAAATACACCCGCGTCGTCCACAAGCATCCAGCGACGGTCGTATTGCAGACCCTTTTTCATGACGCGTGCCTGTGTCAACGAGATGCCTCCCAGTGATTTGATGGGGTAGATCCAGATTTCGCTCAGCGTCAGACGGCTCATGAACTTTTCCGTTTATTTTTGTGCTAACTTAAATAACTTATCGGTGAATTTTGCCCGGTGAAACCGATAATTGAGCTATTTACGTGAATGCTGAAGAAAGGTTGATCCCCACACACAACAGAAGACGTTCCCATGACAAATTCGTCCGCCCTTTGGTATTTTGAAAGCACCAATCTTTACAACATTCTATGTCCCCACAAAGTGAAGCGCATGGCCGACAACCATGAGTTCGTCACCTACAAACGGTCGCAGTTTATTTACATGCCCGACGATTCGGCCACACACATTTACATGATCGTAAAGGGTCGTGTAAGGATCGGCCACTATCTGGATTCGGGCGAAGAAGTGATCAGCGCCATCCTGACAAACGGCGAGATCTTTGGCGAACTGGCCCTGGCCGGGGAGGACAAACGCAAGGACTTTGCGCAGGCGTCGGACGAAACCGTGATTTGTCCCCTCACCATCAACGATCTTCAGGCCCTCATGTACGAGAATCGCGAACTGAGCTTCAAGATCCTGAAGCTCATCGGCCTCCGCATCATGAAACTGGAGCGCAAACTCGAACTGCTGGTCTTCAAGGATGCCCGCACCCGCATCGTCGAATTCCTGAAAGACACCGCCGCATGGAAGGGCAAAAAAGTCGGCTACGAAACGCTCATCCCAACGCAACTGACGCACAAGGACATTGCGTGTCTCACGGGCACGTCGCGCCAAACGGTGACGACGATCTTAAATGATCTCAAGGAAAGCAATCTGATCAACTTCGACAGAAAACGAATTTTAATCCGGGACCTGGAGAGTTTGAAATAGACGAACAGAACAAGTTCACGCAAGGCCTTTGCGTGAACTTGTCATGAAGTTTTATTTTTTTGCGTTGGAAAGAACCAGCCCTTCTTTCGGTACCCACTTATCGTACTCCATGTATTGTGCCGCTGCTTTTGCGGCCGCTTCGCCTTTCAGTTTGGCTACCAAATGGAGGGCGCCGTCAATTCCGGCGGATATGCCTGCCGTTGTGATCAGGTTGCCATTGTCGACAAAACGAACGTCCGACAATACTTTTGCCTTTGGGAAAGACTTCTGCAGGGCATCGATGCTAAGATGGAAAGTGGTGGCCGTCTTGTCATCCAGGAGACCAGCTTTGCCAAACGCAAAGGCACCGGTGCATACAGAGAAGAAATAGGAAGTCGCTTTCTCGCGCGACTTGATCCAGGCAACCACCGACTCATCAAATCCTTGTGATGCGTTGCCTCCGAACGTGGCGAGTATGTCGGCCGGGGGTGCATCCTGCAGGCTGTAGTCGGGGATGATCTTTAAGATGCCCTGCGAAACGATGGGGTCTTTTGTTTTCGATACAGTGAACACATGAAAGCCTGCGTAGGAAAATACTTCCATCGGTCCCGCGAAGTCCAGCACTTCCACCCCGTCTTGCAAATAGAAACAAACCGTCAGGGGCTTTTGAGAAACCTCGGTCTTGCGGTCGGCGAAGGTTTGCTGAACCAGGGTCATGCCGCAGTGCGAGCAGGTGCCAGGTTTGTCAAACACGAGGTTGTCGCAGTCGCTGTTGCAAAGCGGACAGAAATAGGCCATGTCTTTGGGGTTGGTTTTGGTTTGAGCCCCGGCACTGAGCGCAAGGCAACCAAAAAGAAACAGGAGGAGAGTTTTCATAGCGGTCGTTTGAATGAGTTCAAAAATAAGCCGGACGCATCGCCGGAAAAAGGACAACCCGGCGCAGGATCAGGACATCACATCGGAAGGCAGCAGCCCGGCGTGCTTTTTCAAAAGCGAACGCAATTGGTTTGTGCTCTGAAGACCACACGAACGGGCGACGGTTTCTACTTTCTCATTTTCGCGGAGTAGATGAAGGGCGTGCTCTACCCTTAGCTTTTCAACGTATTGTCCGATGGTGATTCCCGTCGTGTCTTTGAATAGTCGCGTCAGGTTGCGGCCGCTGGTGTGAATGCGTTCGGCTAATTGGTCGGCTGTATGTTTTTTGTCGAGGTTGTGTGAAAGCCATTCCTGTATTTTATGGACACGGTCTTCCAGGTGATTCCGGTACTGCAAAAAGATGCTGAGCTGCGGATCTTCCACGCCCCGGCGCATATAGATCACCACTTCACGCGCCACCCGCGCGGCGAAATTCGATCCGTATAACTCTTCCAGCATAAAAAGCGCGAGGTCGATGCCGGAGGTAACGCCCGCGCTGGAGTAAATACCCTCCTGGAAGACAAACAGGCGGTTGGTGAGCACCTCGGCGTGGACGTACCGGTCCTTGAGCAGCTGCTGAAATTTCCAGTGTGTCGTTGTTTGCCGGTGGTTCAGCAGTCCCGCTTCGGCCACCAGGAACGCGCCCGTGCACACCGAGCAAACCTTGACACCCTTGGCGTGCTGATGCCCCAGCCAGGCCAGGAAGGGTTGAATGGAATCGTAGAATACCGTGTCGGTGAGATAGTGCGATTCCAGGCCGGGCACAAAAATGAGATCACCTTCTTGCAGATCCAACCCCTCGAAACTCTCCAAATGTGCAAAAGCCAGACCGCTGGAGCTGGTCTCTTCGGAGACACGGGCATAGGTGGAGGTGAATGCCAGCCGTATCGGCACACCAAAATCCGAAGCCTCATAAAAAATGTGGGCCGGCCCGCTCATGTCCAGCAAGTGAACGCGCGGTGGGATAACGAAAACCGCCGTGATCGGAGGGGTTTGTGAAAAATCGAATTTCCCTGGGGTTTGCATGAAATTCTTAAACGTAAATCGAATCGGTTGGATTTGGCTGGACCAATATAGGGCAATTTGCCGCAAGGCGGCGACCGGACATCGGTTATCCCCAGGAGATGCATATTTCACCTTAAAACGGCCGGAGAGTCCATTCCGGTATTCCCACCCGAAGCCTCGCGACCTCGGAATGGTTGGATTAGGTTGAGGGATGGCTTAGGATGGGCTGGCAGCGCGAATTCCGGGGATAGAGGCCTCCTTGCCATATGCACTAAAATATTTGCCGGCAATAGACTGTCCATCTGGACTTTTAAACAGGAAGCGGATACCTTGCAGGTTGTGGTTGTCCCCCGACGCAGCGTCATCACCAAAAAGCAGGGAATGAAATTCATGTATATGCAAATTCGCACACAAACTCTTTCTCGTTATGCCGGCATCCGTGGCGTGCGTGCCGTCCTTCTTTTTTTGGGGATGAGTGTTTTCCTGCTCGCCTGCGGCGACGACGATGACAAGAAATCCGTCGGGCCGCTGTTCACGGTGGTAGTGGATGAATCCTATACCGTGGACGGCGACAATTGGATCTTCGTGACCGATCTGTCGGGCGACGTGTTGGACACGAAGTCTTATGCTCCCGGTCAAACCATAACGTTCAGTTCGACAAACGAAGCCGACAAGGTCAACGTCACGATCTTCCAAGGGCACGACACCGGGAATTTGAAAGAGCTTTCTTTTCGTACGTACACAAACCTGGATCGTGGCGATAGCTTGAAGCTGAGCGTGACAGTAGTTACGCCGCCTACTTCCTCTCCCGGCGAGGCCACCATTGAGATCTCCAACTATTCGGATGCCGACAACGTGCCGTCTACGCTGCTGTTTTCAAACACCCAAGGCTGGAACAATTCGGCCACCGCCGGCGTATTGGATGCCGTGGTGACCCTGCCCAAGAGTCCCGCCGATGTGCTGGTATCCGGTTATCGTTCCGGCGTTCCCGTGTACAGTTGGGCCAACGCCCTGATGGCAGACGATGTTGTTGAAAAGGATTTTACAGCGTTCGACGCCTATCCCGAACAAATAAAACTTGACTATCCCGGCGTGACCAGCGGCTCTATCGTCGGATACTACCCTAGTAATTCGACTCCCTATTTTTTTAGCAACAGCAGCCAATTGGATCAGACCACGTTCAAAACCAATACACCAACCTTGGGCTATTTGGATGGATTCGATCACTACCAAACCTATGTGTTCAATCAAAACGACGCCGGCACGGTCAGCTATTACAAGACGGGTAGCGTGAACACATCGATCGCCATCCCCGCCTTCACGTTCTCCTTAACGAACGGCGACATCAAGAACTTCGCATTCAATTTTTCAGAAGAATACACCTACTTCGATGCGCAGTGGCAATACCTGGAAGACACCAATTGGATCCACTGGAATATCGAATCGGAACCGGGACAATTTTCGGGTGTCACTTCCATACCCACGGAAATACGGTCACTCTACCCGCAGTTGGATTTTAACAAGCTGGAATATTTCGGCTGCACGCTCATCAAATTCCTGGACGGAAGAAAATACCAAGATGCCGTGCCCCTCACGACGAGTCAAACGCCGGACCATTCCGAATACTATAATTTTAATCCCACGTTTTGATGCATCATTAACAACGCCCTTAGGGCATAACCCCATTAGCCAATATTATGAACCATACAAAACGAACACATGCGTTGGCCCTGGCCATCAGTCTTTTCTTTGTAGCATGCGACAGCGGCGATGATGCCGCAAACTCGTTTGCGTTATTGACGCTGGAGGTCGATGCATCCTATACCGAAGGAATCGACAATTGGATCTTTATTTCAGACCCCGCTGGCGAACTGTTGGATGTGAAGCAGTTTTCAAAAGGAGAAACCATCACCCTTTCAGCTGCCAAAGACGTTGACAAATTCAATGTTACATTTTTTCAGGTAACAGATCTTTACGATGTAAAACAACTTCTCTTCCGAACCTTTACACAAATCGACCGGAATACGACCCTCAAGCTGGACCTGCCCGACGTGCCCGAACAAAATACAGGAGGGACGATTGCGCGCATGAAAATTCAAATTGCAAATTACGAGGACGCGACAGGAACGCTTCAATTTTCGGGCAGCCATGGTTCAACCTATTCGGATGCGAGTGGCACCCGGACCTTTGAATTTCTCGCGAAACAAACTCCAAGTGATATTCTGATTTCCGGCTACCGTTTGGGATCACCCGTGTATAGTTGGGCAAAGGGAACCCAAGAGAATGTTCTTGTCATGCAAGATTTCTCCGATTTCACCGAATACCCCAAACTGATCCACCTCGATTTTCCGGGTGTAAACAGTGGATACATCACGGCGTACAATGATGATCTGAGCGATCCTTATCCTTTATGCGACACGCGTCGTTCAGAATTGGATGCACCGGATCACCCGGTTCTGGGCTATATGGACGGCTTCCATCGCTATGAGATGTTTGTTAAGAACGTGACCGCTTCCGGTACCGTGCAGTATAATCGGAGCGGCAGCGTCGTGAACACAGACTTCACAATGCCCACGTATTCCTTTACCGCAAAAAGCAAGGCGTTGAATGATTTTGCCTTTGATTTTTCGCTTGACTACACCTACTTCTATGCCGGATGGGAATATGAAACCGGCGACAATAAAGTCATCTGGTTTGTGTATTCCCTCGCCGATTTCGCGGTGGCCTCTTCTTTCCCTTCGGAGATCGTCGCGAAGTACCCTCAACTGGATTTTAGCAAATTGAAATATTCCAGCTGTAATTTTTTCCAACGGTTAGACCAGGTGCGTTATCCCGATGTGGTGACCGGTCTGGTCGTGCCCCGGAAGAATTTCTCTTCGGAGTACTACTACATTGCGCCGTCAAACTGAAAGAGCCATTTGTCCAGGGAAAATTTGCCGCTCCCAATGACGAGCAGGGCCGTACACAGACCAATGACCAACAAGTGGTATTCGTAGCCTTCGCCATTTTGATTCTGAAACCAGTTCATGAAGAATCCATTTTTGTAGTTTGTAGTAGCGATGGCGCCGATCATGATAAAGATCAGTAGCAAGGCCCAAAGCTTGCTGGCAAACCCGGTGATAAGCCCCACCGCTCCAAAGAACTCGATCATGATCACCAGGAAAGAAATGAATGCGGGAAGTTTCAAGGTCTCCGTAAAAAAATTCATCGTGGCAGGGTAGCCAGATCCACCAAAAAGCCCCAGAAGTTTCTGTGCGCCGTGGGGAAACATAATGGCGCCAACCGTGACGCGAAGGATAAAGCCGGCCCAGTCGTTTTGTGTACTGAAAAGGAGTTGTTTCATACTGTTGTTTTTTTGATGACAAAGCAACAGGGGGGTGTTCCGGAAAAGAATAAACTAGTTTAAGAAATCAGTGACTTCGCTCTGCGGTTTCGCAGCATGCTGAGAAATTCCGGTGTGATGCCCAGGTAGGAGGCGATCTCTTTTTGCGGAATGCGCAATTCCAGGCCGGGATATTTTTTGGCGAACTGGTTGTACTTTTCTTCGGCGGTCACAAAAAGATTTTGTGTGAGGCGGTGTTGCAACAAGATGTAGGCGTTCTGGAACAGGATCCGCGAAAATTTTTCAAACTGCGGGACGCGATCATAAAGCGCGTCGTGGTTGGCTTTGCTGAGTTGGAGCGTTTCCGTATCTTCCAGTGTTTGGATGCTGTAGAATGCGGGAGTTTGCTGTGCAAAACTTTCCAGGTCCATCGTCCACCAGTTTTCGATGGCGAACTTCACGATGTGCTCCACGCCCTCGGCGTCGGTGTAAAAGATCTTCGCGCAACCTTTCACGACAAAGGTTTCGGACAGGCAGGTGTCGCCGGAACGGAGAATGAAAGATTTCTTTTTGAAGGTGCGCGGTTCGAGATAGGAAGTAAACAACTCGATCTCCTCGCGGCTGAGGCGAATGTGTTGGGTGACGTTTTGGACAATGCGATCGAAATTCATGGCACTCTCTTGTAGAGGACGGACGAATTTTGTGGATCCGCTCCTTCGGTTGCCAGCCCGATGGTGTTGGCGTCGATGAACTGGACTTTGAAATCCTGTGACGTCGACTGGCCGTAGAGAGAGAAAAGATCGGCGGCGAGTTTTCTTTCGGTTAATTTGAATTCGAAATCGGAAACGCGTTGAATGCCGGAGACCCAGACATCGCTGGAATCGGCAAACATTTTTACGAGCTTGTTGTTGTTCAGCTTTACGATCCTTCCCGTAAGCGCGTCGTCGTGCTTTTCGATCTTGATCCGGATGCCGTCAAATTTGGTCCGGCCTTTGAGCTCCCACGTCCCGACAAAGGCATCGTCGGATACTTTTTCAGCGCAACCGGTAAACAGGCACATCAAAAGGAAAAATGGAACGAGCGTAGATTTCATAGTGTATCGGATTCCCCTTTCAAGGTAGCGCCGTGACGTAAACAATCCAAAAGAAAATGTGGCTAGCCTACGGCCACTTCAATGAAGCTGTCTTCCTTGAAATAGGTGGAGGCGGTCTGCAGCAGATCGTCGGCGGTGATGGCGTCGATGCGGCGGATCATGTTTTGATAATGTGTCTCCGGCAGGTTATAGAGCAGGATGGTCTTGATCTTATCGGCGTGCGCAAACGATGTGGTGATTTCCGATTGCAGGCTGCCCGTGAAGTGATTGCGGGCGGTCTCGAGCTCCTCAGCGTCGATGGGCTCGGTGCGCAGGCGTTTCAGTTCTTTGCCGATCTCCTCGAAGGTGAGCGTCGTGTTCTCGCGGTTCACATCGGCGCCGATCATCAGGTAGCTGTCATGCTTCAAAGCATGCAGGCTCGACGAGATGCCATAGGAAAGACCCTTTTCTTCACGGATGTTTTTCATAAGCCGCGAACCGAAGTAGCCGCCCAGGATGTGATTGAGAAAAACCGTATCCACATAGTCGGCGTGTGCGCGATCGATGAAGCGTTTGCCCATGCGGATGGTGGACTGCACGCTGCCTTCTTTCTCCACCACCTGGCGATAGGACCGCGCATCGGCGAAGACCGTGGAATCCTTTTTTTGCAAAGCGTGGAAGGCAAAGGGAGCAAACACATCGGCCATGAGCCGCCGGTTGGCTTCCGTTACTTTTCCGGAAACCAGGATGGTGCACGTTTTGAAAAAGCGGTTGAAGTGCTCGGCCACCTGCTGTTGTTGCAGCGGATTTACCTCGGCCTCTTCCAGCTCTTTTCCATAGGGGTGGGTTTCTCCAAAAATATTTTTGCGGATCAGCAACGATGCCTGGAAGCTGGTCTTCTCGCGATTCACCTTCAGGTTCTGCAGGTAAATGGACTTGAGTTGTTCCAGTTCCTTTTCGGGAAAGATGGATTCTGTCAGCAGCTCCAGCAACAGACGGAGGCCGGCTTCCAGGTTCTTATTGAGCGAGTATAGCGATACGGATACAAAGTCGAGGGCGGAATGAACCTCCAGGTGAGCCCCCAGGCTATCGAATCGTTGTGCGATCTCGTAGCTGCCTTTGTGCTTTGTTCCCTTGTTCAGAAGTTGCGATGAAAAATAAGAAGCGCCCCAAACTTTTTCTATCCAGCGACCTGCTGGAAAGATGAGCTCTACCTTGCTAACGTCCTGGCTACCGCCTAACACGAAATAGATTTCAGCGCCCGAGGCCGTGGTGACCTTTTCGGGATGCAGCAATTCAAAATCAGTAGTACGGTTAAAAGGCGGGGCGAGGGTGCGGTCGAGCATCAGGACTAGTCAGTAACGGTTTCGTCTTTGTCGGCCGTAGTCTCTTTGATCAGGAAGTGCAGCGTGAAACGCAGCGTTTCAGCCAGTGGGCTTTCGCGTTTGTTCACCGGCACCAGGTAGGCCACGTCTACGCCGAATTTATTCTTGCGGAAGCCGAGACCGATGGTCATGTATTTCCGGTTGCCTTTGTTTTTGGCTTCGTTGAAATAGCCAAGGCGCGCGGCAAAGATGTCGTTGTACCAATATTCAACACCCACCGAAGTCATGATCTCCTGGATCTCTTCTTTGAAGCCGCCGGGTGCGTCGCTAAACGATCCGAACATGCCACTGAGAAGGCCCACGGAGTCGCGGCCCGAATTGGGGCTGGGCACCATCAGCTTGCTGAAGTCTAAGATGAACGTGAGCGAGTTGTAGGCATCGAGATCGGTTTTGTAGGCCGTTCCCAAACGCAGGGTGGTGGGCAGGAAGTTTTTGTTCTCGTTGTCGGTATACGACAGCTTCGCGCCGATGTTGGTAATGGTTGCTCCCAACGACAACGTTGAGTTGGGATGGCGTTTTAACGGTGTTGTGTAGTAGGCACCGATATCGGCGGCCACGCTGCGGCCGGGTTTGGCGTCGATGCCGGCAAAAGCACCCGTGAGGTTCGAGTAAATGTAACGGCCGGTGATGCCCATACTGAATTTTTCGGAGAGCAAACGGGAATATGTGCCGTCAAGTGCGAACTCGCGCGGGTTGAAATCGCCCAGCGGGTTGTTGTTAGCATCGCGGAAACTGATGTCGCCTAGGTTGAAATATTTGATAGATGCCGAGATGGCCTGTTCGCGGGTGATCTTATAGAAGCCCGACAGATAGGAGATCGACATGTCGTTCACAATCTTTCCCAGCCAGGGTGTGTAGGAGATCGTTCCACCGTATTTTTTATCGATATGCACCAGCTTGCCGGCATTCCAATACGACGAGTTCGCGTCGGGCGAAGTCGCTACGCCAGCATCACCCAGGGCCGCATGACGCGCGTCCGGGGAAATGGTGAGGAAGGGAACAGCCGTAGTGATGGCATTTTGGGCGCCAATCAAGTCGCCGGGGGATACTGTGCCTTGGGAAAATGTGTGCTGAACTCCGATCAATACAAAGCTCAAAAGGAGGAATACGCGATAATGCATCAAGTTTTTTTTCAAAGGTCCAAAGATAATTAATTCACCACAATAAGTTTTGTAACGCGCTCACTTTTAGAGCCATTGGTTACTGAACGAACGGCCAAACGGGCTAAGTATACCCCCGCAACAAGTTTTTTCCCGCCCTCGCCCTGTGCATTGATTTCCATCAAATCGACCTCATAGGGGCTTGAAGGTATGGAAAAGTTGTATGCCATCACTTCCTCGCCCGTAATATTGTAAATATACAATTGGGCCTCTAAATCGTCCCCCGAGCGGTTATGCGTGAAAAAGATGTGACTTTCTCCCTGGAATGGGTTGGGCGCATTACTCAGGGATTCGATGATGAGCGACTTTCCGTCGGTGACAACAAAAGAAACAACCGATTGGGCCGGGTTGTTGTAGGTATCCCAGACTTTCACCGTAATGGTGTGCTTTCCGGGGGACAAGCCATTAATGGGGAAATTCACCCATCCCCGCGTAAAATCGTCGGTCTCGGCCTCGTAATAATCGCTCAGGGCATACACCTGTACGTCGTTGTCCAGCACGCCGGTCAGGGTGTTGCCAATGCCATAGGTGGACGTGTTGATGCCGCTGGCGTCGTGCAGTTTAACGATCAGGTTCGTGTTGGGGAGCACCATGCCGCCGTTCACAAACGTAGTGTCGCCCATAAAAAGCTGTATTTCGGGGGGCGTATTGTCCGGGGCAAAGCTTTTTTCACTTCCGCCGACCGGCGCCGACAAAGCTCCCGCGGCATCTGCCATATGCGAGGAATCGGAAGCATAAAAACTGAGTTTTCCGGCACCCACTTCGTAGGCGATATTTTTGGGAACCACAAACTGGATCGAGAACAACCCATCTTTCACCGTGGCTTTACCCCGGAAAAGTACGTTGCTCCATTCTTTGAAATGGAACGGAGGATTGTTTTTTCCGATGGTCACCGACTCGCTTTGTTTGTCATACAAGGTGGCTTGCAGCGTGCCGTTGAAATGCGGGATCAACACGCCGTTTCCATCCTGTACTTCTCCCGAAACCGTCACTACCGAAAGCGCCTTTAAAGTGTCGGTGCCCGAAGCGACTTCGGGTTTGGCAGCGGCAACGATGTTGGGCGTCATGGCCAGCGTCATCCCGGGGTCGGCCAACAACGAAAAATTGCGATTGAATACGCCGCTGGTGCTTTGGTTTTTTGTCTTCCGGAACACCTCGCCCAGCGTGGGGATCTGGCCCGATTCTTTTTGAAGGAGATTGCCGTAGAACGATTTGTTCAACTCAAAGTTGGTGTCCGATTTCACAGGTCGCGAGGTAGTAACAAGGCCTACGGTGCCGCCGTTAGGGTGAAGCACGCTCATTTCGGCGCTCGAAATATCCTGGGGATCGTCCTGCCGGCCGAATTCACAAGTGGCAGTAATGAGAAAAGGGTAGAGCTTGTTCTCCAGCGTGAGGATGTCGATGTCGGTAAATACTTTCTCATCCGCCCAAAGCTTTTCGCTGCCGTGGCCCGTGTAGTTGATGATGAGCGTGCCCCGGTTGAAGTCGCGCACGATGGCCTCGTTCACTTCGGGGATAGCCTCGCCGTTGGGCTTCACGGTTTTGGTATAGGTGCCCAGAAAAATTTTATGCGTATCGAATTGTGGATTTCCCGATTCGATGGTCGTGCTCATGACGTCGGCTTGCGATTGGTGAATGGATGTGAACCCGTCGGAGAGGCTTCCGTCGTCGGCCACGAAAACGATGTCCTTGCGCCAGCGACCCAGGCCTTTCTTGTCGGTGTCATAGGCGATGATCTTCGTCACCACGTTCGAAGCTTCCTCCAGCGTCTTGGCGGGGATGCGGCCTACGCCGATGTCGAGGGTTTCGGCATGCGCCGGATCTTCTCCCCAGCCGCCTTCGCCCGGCTCCAGCAAAGCAAAGAAGTCGTCGGAGGAATAGGTCTCCAAGGGCGACAGCGAATTGCGCGCTTCGTAGGTGGGCACAAAGTTCGTGTTGTCAGACAGGCGATCTTTGTAGTCATACGAGCCTTTTCCTACGAACACTACTCCCTTGAGTTGGGATGGGCCGGCCTCGTATTTGCGCCGGATAAAATCGCGAATGGCGCTCACGTCCTGGCGGCCGGATGAAAACTCGTTGAAGATCTGTTCGGGGGTCACCACCAGGGTAGACCATTGATTGTACTGTGAACGGTGCGCGGCCAGGCGTTGTGCCTCGCTCATAAAATCGGGATGCGTGATGACGATGTAATTCACGGCCGAAGAAGCTCCTACATTTTGATTGGCTACCGGACCCACAAGCTCGGGCGCGGGAGTATTGGCATTGAAGACGATGTAGGCATGCAACGCATCGCTCGCCGCCGAAAATTGGGCGCTGCCATCTTGCACCGTGAAAGCCTGTTGCTGCACTTTTAAAGGATCGGTAACGTCCCACACACGATGATCCGAGGTGGCGGAAGCAACGCGATATTGCGATACGGATTGGTTCAGGCTCGTAGGCGACACAAAGAAGGTCTGGTCGCTATAGACCGCCAGTTTGCGCGTGAAGTTCAGCAGGAAGAAATCCAGAAATCCCACCGAGCGTCCTGTGCCCTTAATGTACTGATACGTGAGGGTCTGCGTGGTCTGTCCCACGGCCCCGATACTGGAAGCGTTCAGCGTGAGTGTGTCGAGCCGTATGGCTCCTTTTACGGCGTAGGTCGAATTGGTGATGGCCGAGACATTTTGTTCGCCTGCCGGCGTATTGTTTAACAAGATCTTGAACGTAGACCCGTTGCCGTCGTAGCATTGGGCCATCACGTTCGATACGATCTTGACGTTGGAATTTTCAACCACCCCGTCCACATCCGATTTGAAACTATACGATGTGGCGAGATCGAATCGCTCGCCAAACCATTGACGGCCGGATTGCAATTCGTTGTAGTCCTCTAGCTCGTGATAAACAAAATCGTCGTATTGTTGAACCACGGGAAAATTTCCCGCCACGCTCTCCACGGTCTGGATACGCGCCGGGCGATCGCCCCCGGTAGCAACGGTGATAAAGTAAAAATTCTTCTTGCTGTAGAGATTGCTTTGGTAAGCGAACACCTGGCGTTGTGCATCGTAGTGAACGGCGTCCGGTCCTTCGGCGTAAAAAAGAATGTAGTCGTTTTTGTCGAACACGCCATCGCTCTCCCCTTCGATGTAGATCGCATTTTCCTGGAGGGCGTTAAAGCGGGGGGCATCGTTTTCCTGGGGAAGCATGCCGCCGGGGTTCCCATAGATGGCAATTTGTCGCGGGTCGACGGTGGCGGGATCGAATCCCATTTTTTTGAAATCGTCGTAAGATACTTTGTACACGCCGCGTTTTTCAACGCCCAGCTTAAACCAGGAATTGGATGCCAGCGTCTCCTGGGCATGGGTGGCCGATACGGCGGATACCAGGGAAAGGACGAGAATCCATCGTATGGTGAACTGGCAATGCAAGTGAAAAGGTTTAAGCCTGAAAATTAGTGCCTTATTTTGAAAACACCCGGACCCCTAACGATAGGGTAATGTACAAAAGTATGATCACGGGCAATGCCGCCCATTGAAAGAAGGCCAGCAGTAATACGGCCAGCAGCAGGAAGGTAAACCGGACTTTATTATCCGCCCAATTGAAATTTTTGAACTTCAGGGCAAAGAGGTCGATCCGGGACACCAACAGGGCCGAAAACAACACGGCGATCACGGCTAACAGGGTCGGGTTTCCCATCACGTTAACGCCCAGGCCTTGCAAAAAGGGCAAAGCCGTCAGGAAGATGGCGTTGGCGGGCGTGGGCAAGCCTTTGAAGGCGTCCGATTGGGTGGTGTCGAGGTTGAAAATGGCCAGGCGGAGGGCGGAACAGATGGCGATGAGCAGGGCTACGTAGGGTAGGAATGGGGTGGTCGATCCTTGCAGGGCTTGGTAGATGAACAGCGAGGGTAAAGCTCCAAAGCTTACCATGTCGGCCATGGAATCCAGCTCTTTTCCGATGGGGGATGAAACCTTCAGCCATCGTGCGGCAAAGCCGTCAAAGAAATCGAACAAACAGGCGGCCCACACAAAATAGGCGCTGGGGACGGCGGCATTTTCCCACAAGAAGATGATGCCCAGCATGCCGCACACCAGATTGCAGCAGGTTAAAAAATTGGGAAGGTATTTAATCATGAACCATTCAGGTTGAAATCACGGCGCAAAACGGATTTGTTTTCTTTTCAAAACCAATGTTTGTCTCCGGACCGTGGCCGGGAAAAACAACGACGTCGTCTGGCAAGGTAAAAAGTTTTTGATGGATGCTCCGGATCAGGGTATCAAAATCTCCGCCCGGCAGATCGGTGCGGCCAATGCTGTTGTAGAACAACACATCGCCACTCATCACGATTTTTTCCTTTTCGTTATAAAAGGCCACGTGCCCTGGCGCGTGCCCCGGGACGAACAGCACTTTGAAACTTTGTTGTCCGAACGTGATCACCTGTCCTTCTTCCAGAAAGGCATCGGGCGTGGCTTCCTGGTATTGCGCAAAACCATAATTGGGGGCGTAGGCTTTCACGGCGCGCAATACCGGTTCGTCTTTGGCGTGAATGTAAAGGCGGACGCCATATTTCTCCTTTACAAACGCGTTGCCCAGCACATGATCGACGTGGCAATGTGTGTTGAGCAACATTTTCACCGTGAGGCCCTCTGCCGAAATAAAATCGGCCAGCTCTTGCCGTTCATAGGGCTCATAGCATCCGGGGTCGATGATCACACATTCGCCCGACTCGTCATATAACACGTAGGTGTTTTCCTGCAGCGGGTTAAAAACGAACGACTGGATCTGAAGCATGCCCTGAAATTTTCTTCAAAGTAAACTGAAATTTCCGATGGCCTGTCGCCTGCCATCATTTTTGTGTCGCAGCTTCATAGCAATTTCATATTCGCGCAAAAAATGCTGGGGACTTTATCGTAGTTTGGCGCCCCGGAATGACAACGCGACAGGTAGATTATATTATCGTAGGACAAGGCCTGGCCGGTTCGGCTGTGGCGGTGCAGTTGCTCCGGCAGGGAAAGCGCATCCTGGTGATCGACCAGCCGTCGCGGAACAACTCCTCGCGCATCGCGGCAGGGTTATTCAATCCCATCACCGGCCGCAAAATGGTAAAGACCTGGATGGCCGACACATTATTTCCCTACCTGTTTTCGTTCTACCGGGCAGTGGAAGAAAAAACCGGACAAAAGTTCTTTTATCCCATGCCGCTTTACCGGCCTTTCCTATCCGTCGAGGAGCAAAACGAATGGATGGGCAAAAGCGCGTCGCCGGCCTATGCATCCTATATCGAAAAAATAACCACTACGAGCACCTTTCCCGCCGTGGCTGACCCTTTTGGCGGACTGCTGCTGAAACAGTGCGGGTACCTGGACACCGAGGGCTATCTCGATGCCGTACGGCAATGGATCGTCCAGGAAAACGAGTTTTTGTTGGAAGACCTGGAGGAGCGGGCGTTGACCCTGTCGGCGGAAGGCGTTCGTTACAAACAATACGAGGCTTCCGGAATCATCTTTTGCACGGGCGTACACACGTCAGAAACATTTCAGTGGCTGCCGGTGAAACCCTTGAAAGGCGAGATGATCCGCATCCGGGCGGCCTTCGAACCGGACGTGATCCTGAACCGCGGCGTTTTTATGGTTCCGGCGGGCGAGCCTGGCGAATGGCGCGTGGGTGCTACCTATAATTTCCAGGATGCGTCGCCGGACGTCACACCGCAGGCTTGCGCGGAACTGGTGGAAAGATTGAACGAATTGATCCGTTTTCCGGCGGAGGTGATCGGGCAAACTGCCGGCGTGCGACCGACCACCCCAGACCGGCGTCCATTGCTCGGACGGCATCCCCAATGGGAATCGGCCTTTGTTTTCAATGGCATGGGCACCAAAGGGGTGAGCCTCACCCCCTATTTTTCGGAGGTTTTGATCGGGGCCGTGTTAAATATTCCGGCCATAAACAAAGAGGTGGATATTGAACGTTATAATGTACTATATTGGACTTCCCCTAAATGAATTATGAATTTGCGAAGCGGACTACTACTCACCCTAACTCTGATCGTTTTAAGTTCCCCCCAGGTAAAAGCCCAGCAATCGCGGGAGGTATTTGGGAAGAATAGAATTCAATACCGTCAGTTCGACTGGGTATATCTCAGCGGCGAGAACTTTGACGTTTACTATTACGATGCCCGCAAAGGTGTTGCCACAGAAGCCCTGGAATACCTCGAAGGAGAATTCGATCGCATTACGGACCTGATCGGCTATCCGCCCTATTTCAAAACAAAAGTTTTCCTCTACAATTCCCTCAGCGACTTGCGTCAAAGCAACGTGGGCCTGAACCATAACGTGTTCAACGTCGGTGGTGAAACGGAATTTATAAAGCCTTATGTTGAAGTGGCCCACATGGGAACGGCCCAGGAATTCAAAGACGAATTGCTTTTCCAGATCTCCGACATCATGATCCACGAGATGATGTTTGGCGGCAACCTGAAGGACATGTTCCAAAGCTCGATCCTCATGAACCTGCCCGATTGGTTTGTGAACGGCGCTTCGCTCTATGTGGCCCGCGGCTGGAGCATGGACATGGATGATTATATCCGCCAGTTGATGAAAACACGCCGGGCGAAAAGAGCCACCAAGCTCTCTGGTAATGAAGCCGGACTGGTGGGACAATCCATTTGGAATTTTATTGCAGAGAAGTACGGCAAGAGCAGTGTGGCCAACATCCTCAACTACACACGGGTTACCCGGAACGAGGAAAAAAGTATTCTCATCACCCTGGGTATAAGTTTCAAACAGTTGCTGGCAGAGTGGCAGAAGTTTTATTCCGACATGGAAACCACCGTGAGCAAGTCCTACATTGATCCGGAAGCGTCCACTTCGTTTACACAGCAGCACAACAAGACCACGGAATTTACCACGGTAAAGATCAGTCCCGATGGACGCAACATCGCCTATGCCGAAAACGACCGCGGGCGTTACATAGTGAAAGTGAGATCGCTGGAAACCGGGCGGGAAAAGACCATCATTTCGGGTGGCAGCAAAGTGATCAAACAACGGGTGGACTACAGCCTGCCGCTCATCGCCTGGTCGGATGCCACCACCCTCGGGGTGATCGGCGTGAAGAGCGGGCAATATGTTTTCTGGCTCTATGATTTTAACACGCGCACAAAATTGCCCCGGCAATTGGAACGCTTCAGCAACATTCGCAGCTTCAGTTTTTCGGGTAATGGAAGGTTGATCATTCTCAGTGCCGACTTTGAAGGCAAGAGCGATCTGTTCCTGTTGAGCTCCAAGCGCGACCGTGTACGCCGCCTCACCAACGACTTGTACGACGATCTCGATCCGACCTTCATCCCCAACACCAACCGGATCGTGTTCTCGTCTAACCGCACCACCGACACGCTGCGGGCCAATGCAAAGCCCCAGTTTGAAAAGCTCACCAACAACTACAATTTGTTTGTCTACGACCTGGACAGCACCAAATTTTTGTTGACGCGCCTCACCAACACGCTCAGCAAGGATCATTCTCCGCAGGCGATGGATGAGAACAATTTTTATTACCTCAGCGACCAACGCGGGATCATTAACCTCTTCAAGTACAATCGCCCCACGGGCATCTACTCGCAGATCACCAACTTCAACGCGAGCATCAAAGACATCGACCTCAATTTCGCCAATCAAACCATGGCCATGGTGATGACGGAAGACAACAAGGAGAATATTTATGTCGACCGCAGTTTTAATCTCAACCGGCAAGTGTTCACGCCCGCCACGCGGCGCAAAGACCTGCAGCAGGCCCGTGTGATCCGCGAGCGGCGCAAGCAGGAGGAGAATAAAAACATGAGCATCAAAGACCTGCTCAACTCGCGTCTGCGTCAGGCCCAACCGCAAAAGGATACGGCCACCAATGTTCAGCCTCCTGCACGCCGCGATTCCACCATCGTGCAAAGCGGCCCGCCTCCCGCCATCGACAGCACGCGGCTGGGCAAGCCCGTAAATCGAGCCGATGCCGTCAACTCCGACAACTATGCGTTTGAAGATGAAGTGAAAAAGCCGGCGCCAGCACCCGTGACTACTACGCCGCCAGCGGTGCGGACCGAGACTACGACACCTGCGCGGACCGAAACCACTCCAGCGGAGCGGGCCGAAAACAGGCAGCCACCCGCACAGCAACCCAAGCCCGGCGAGGTGAACACCGACAATTATGTTTTTGGTGATGAAGAAAAGAAACCGGCTCCCGCGCAATCCACGCCGCAGGTGCCCGCGACAGACACCACCAAAGTTGCCAGGACACAACAGACGCCAAAGAAACCCGGCGAAGTAAACACCGACAACTATACGTTCGAGGATGAAGCGGTGAAGAACCAACCGAGCGAGTCGTTCCTGACCCGCTACATGAAAGCGCGCGAGAAGAGCCGGATCACGGGACCTTTCCCCTATGAATCGAAGTTCAGTTCCAACAGCCTCGTCACCTCCATGTTGGTAGACCCGATGCGGGGTCTGGGCATCTCCATCGAGACGCAGATGAACGACATGCTGGAAAACTACCGCTTCTTTGGCGGGTTGATGACCAGCGTCGATTTAAAGAACGGCGACTTCTTTGCGGAATTCCAATATTTGAAATCGCTCATCGACTTTGGTGTGCGCGTAGACCGCAAGGGCATCCGTTGGTCGGCCGAGCCGGCGGAAGATGGTTTGCAAGGCGAGCTCTATCACTATTCGTTGAACCGGATCGAACTGAGCGCTTCACTTCCCATATCCGATCGCATTCGCTTTACGCTGAAACCTTTCGGCGCCCTGGCACGCTCGGTAGATTTGGGTGAAGCCGACTATCCCACCGCACCGCCTTCGGTGGCGCCGGTCAATAACTACTATGCCGGTCTCAAGGCGGAACTGGTATACGACAACTCGGTGTCTACCGGTCTCAACCTCATCGAAGGCACACGGGCCAAGATCTCGTTCCAAAACTATCAGGGCCTCAACAATGCCGACCTCGGTTTTAGCCAGGCATCGATCGACGTGCGTCACTATCAAAAGATCTACAAGGAGATCGTCTTCGCCGTGCGCGGATTTGCCGGCACCTTCTTTGGAAATTCGCCCAAGAAATATTTGCTGGGTGGCATGGACAACTGGCTCTTCAACAAGACCCGCAAAAACGGCAAGACCAGCGATGGCCAACCCAATCCGTTGGGTTTCCCCGGCGAAAACCAGGATATCCTGTTTGTGGAATACGCCACTTCGCTGCGCGGCTTTGACTACGCTACGTTGTTTGGCAACAGCGTGATGATGGCCAATGCAGAATTCAGAGTGCCGCTGGTGAAAGCCTTGTCGAATGGCCCCATCTCTTCGAACCTGCTGCGCAACCTGCAATTCATTGCCTTCTACGACATCGGCACGAGCTGGTCGGGCAAGCCGCCGTTCAACTCCACCAACAGTGTGAGCTATGAAGAGATCGCCGATGGCCCTTTCAAGGTGCAGATCAAAAATTATCTGAACCCCTGGCTCTATAGCTACGGTCTCGGTGTCCGCACGGTGTTGTTTGGTTATTACATCAAGGGCGATGTGGCATGGCCCGTAGAAAATTACCAGGTATCCAAACCGAGAGTGTTTGTCACCCTGGGCTTTGACTTCTAAATGGTCATCAATTTTGTCATTCGCAAGGGCATAAACATACATCGCTGTGGATGGCGACGTATGTTTATGTACTTTGCGCAGTCTTGACATCCACGAAATAGAATTTTATTGCATGATTAAATCCATGACAGGCTTCGGCCAATGCACCGCCGACGACGGCTTGGTTCAGATTGCCGCCGAGGTGAAAAGCCTTAACTCCAAATTTCTTGACCTCAGCTTAAGGCTACCCAGACTTTTTTCCGACAAAGAGATCGAAGTGCGCAACCTGATCAGCGAAAGGCTGGAACGCGGCAAGGTCTCCATCAACGTGGAATATCAACGCTATGGTGAAGTAGAAACCAAGCAGTCCTACAACGAAGCGCTGTTCACCGCCTACTATGCCGAATTGAAGAAGCTGGCCGATCGCGTTGTGGCCCCTTACGAAGGCCTGTTCGAACTCGCCCTCGCCTCGCCCGATGTGGTGCAAAACAAAGCAAAAGACAGCGCCGATGAAGAAGAATGGAAGAAGGTGAGGGATTGCATCATCACCTCCATTGAGCGTTGTGAAGATTTTCGCAAGGCCGAAGGCAAAGTGTTGGAGAAGGTGCTCACCGATTGTTGTCTGGAGATCAGCAAGCAACTGAAGGCTGTGAACGAACTCGACCCCAAACGGGTGGAGCGCATTCGCGAGCGGCTAAAAGGAAACGTGGTATCCTTTTTTGGCGAAGAAGGCTACGACACCAACCGGCTGGAACAGGAGATCATCTTCTACATCGAAAAGCTTGACATCAACGAAGAGAAGGTCCGCCTGCAAGCCCATCTCGACTACTTTATCCAGGTGGCCCGGGAAGCCCAGAGCAACGGCAAGAAGCTGGGCTTTATCTCCCAGGAGATCGGCCGCGAAATCAACACCATCGGCTCCAAAGCCAGCGACGCCGCCATTCAAAAACACGTGGTGGTGATGAAAGAAGAACTCGAAAAAATAAAGGAACAGCTCAACAACGTAGTATAACGGTTGAAAGTAGATCAGATCAGCTTTGCCAGCATGCTGATGTAACGGTCGGGCACTTCGCCTTTCACCGCCGTTTGATAGTCGTTGTAGCTGCACGGCACAATGCTGTTGCGCGCATAACGCTCGCGGCCATTGGGGTAAGGCACTTCGAGCCACCACTTTTCACTCACCTTGCTTTTGTAGAACGTGAGCACTTCCGGTTCGGAGGGCATGGACACGGAATATTTCATGAAGTCGTTGCTCCTGAAATTTTGCTCGTTCTTGCGATGATAGTAGCCTTCCACAAAATACCAGATCATGGTAGCCACCACGGCGGCCGTCTTCTGGTGGGCGTCGTCGAATGCAGGGTTGTATTCATAGAAGCCGATCGAGCTTAGCTTTTCATTCAAGCCGGCATACCAACAGATCTGACACGCCTCTTCGCCCGTCAGCCCGAACGGCTGCGCCTGGGCATTGCCCGGGGCATCTGACGAGCGTATAGCGGTGACGTCAAACGACACGATATCGGCATTGCGGATGGTGGGCTCCATCTCCTGCATGTTTGTGCGCATTTGCCCGATGCGAAATGCTTCGAAATAAAGTTTCTCCAACACCGATACCGACAACGGATCGATCAGGTAGCTTTGATAGGCCAGGTGCGTATAGCTGAACAGGAAGTTGGGTTCGTGCAACAGGATCTTGTGAATGTGCTGACGGCTTGCGCCCGCTTCCTTTTTTTCTTCCAGGTCGAGAAACGCATCCACGTTCAGCAGGCTCACCAGTTTGTCCATGGTCTCGTAGGCAGCATATTGACCATAGTCCAGGTCGTGTGAACCTCCAATGACAATCGGGAGCACGTTTTCTTCCAGCAGCATCCGACACACTTCGCTGATGCGGGTATAGGTCTCGTCGAGGTCGTGACCCACGTTAAGGTTTCCCAGGTCGATAATGCGGTAAGTTCCCGTGCCCCGCTTCAGGTGATAGAGTTTTTTACGGATCACATCGGCACCTGTGGCCGAGCCAGCATTTTGCAACGAGCCGCGTCCTTCCTTCACTCCAAACAGGGCAATGTGAGCACCCCTGTAGTCGGGCATCTTCTCGCCGAACACGTGAATGTTTCTATAAAAACTGGAGGGGGAGGTGATGTCTTCGTAGAGCGATTCGTCTACGGGCGAAAATAAGATGGTCAGATCCATAAAAGAGGCTAAAAAATTTTCTGAGTGAAAGATAGAATTTTCACTGCATACTTTTCGAAAGGCCTTCTCTGACGACAACAATGATCCTTTTATTGAGCTTACCCTTACAGTTAGACCCCCAAAAAAAGCCGCTCGGCTTCAAAAATGGAATCTCGCTCCCGAACGGATGGCTAATACGGCTTTTTTGTTATTATATTTGATTGATAATGAGTTAATTGATTTTGAACGTTAAACTGCCACTTAAATACAAGCTTGACCTCAAGATCATTGGGGTGGCCCTCTTGTATTATCTTTTTGCCAGAGTGGGCTATTTTTTTGCGTTCGAGGGCTCTACGGCCTTGCCCACATGGCCGCCTTCGGGTATTGGATTTGCCTTGATCATCCTTTTGGGCCGGTCTTCCTGGCCCGGCATCACCATTGGATCGCTGGTGGCCAACGTGATGGCCTACTGGAACAACCCCCACCTTCCCGCACAGGAAATCATCACCATCAGCAGCCTTATTGCCGTGGGCAATACGCTGGAGGCTGTGACCGGTAATTACCTGGTGAAGAAATGGATCAGGGATGACTTCCCCTTCCGGAGTGCGAAGAATGCCTTCCGGTTTTTGTTTGTCACCATGATGATGTGCTGGATTGGCGCCGGCGTTAGCACAGGAGCGTTGTACCTCAACCATGTGGTGTCGCCTGACCTACTGTTGCGCACAGGAATTTCATCTTGGGTAGGCAACGTAGTGGGTATCCTGTTGTTTACACCGTTCATTCTGGCTTGTTCAAAGAAGATCCACGTCCGCCTCACGACAGAGAAAGCCATCGAGGTCGGCATTTTTATTTTATTGCTGGGTGGTATCGTCGCCCTGCTGGAGGTCGATTACCTGGTCTCCACCGTGGAGCGCGCGCTGCCGTTCCTGGTGTTGCCTTTCCTTTTGTGGCTGGCCTTCCGCTTCGAACTGATCGTGGCCATCGCCGGTGTGTTGATCACGGCGCTGTTGTCCATTTACATGACCATCGGCGGCGTTGGCCCTTTTGTGCTTTCAGACTCTTACAATTCCATGCTGCTCTTGCAGATCTTTATCGGGGTCATCAGCATTAGCACGATCATTCTTTCCGCTACCGTACGGGAGCGCCATCATGCACAAAACAAGCTGTTGGAATTTAACGAGAACCTGGAAGCCATGGTGCAGGAACGCACCCGTGCCCTCAACGAAGAAATCGTTACGCGCAAGAACGCCGAAGAAAAAATACAACGCACCAACACCGAGCTGAGCAAACGCAACACCGAACTCGACAATTTTGTCTACAGCGTTTCGCACGATCTTCGCGCACCCATCGCGTCTGTGCTGGGGTTGATCAACCTGGCCAAGAAAGACACGGACGGTGTCATGAAAGACATGTACCTGGATATGATCCACAAAAGCGCCATGCAGCAGGATCATTTCATCAAGGAAATTTTGGATCAGTCGCGGAATTCGCGTTTGGAAGTGAAGCGGGAAGAAATACACTTTGAGCCGCTCATCGACGAAACATTCAATCAATTGAAGTTTGCCACCAGCACGGGACAATCCGTTCAAAAAGTTATCCGGATCAACCAGGAGGCGCCGTTCTTTTCGGATCGCTGGCGTTTGAAAGTGATCCTCAACAATATCATCTCCAACGCCATCCGCTATCGCAATGGCAAAGATCCCGTCATCAAGGTGAATGTGGAGATCCGGGAGCACCTGGCCACGCTGGCCATTGAAGACAACGGCAAGGGTATTGAAAAAGACCACCTGCCCAACATCTATAAAATGTTCTATCGCGCGACCGACGACGGCGCCGGCTCAGGTCTGGGCCTTTACATCGTGAAAGAAGCCATCGATAAGCTGAACGGCCACATCGACATCGAGTCGGAAGTGGGCCGGGGCACCACCGTGAAGCTGGCCATCCCCGAACTGGTCTGATCCCCTTTTAAATCTTTGGACTCTCTTAGGATGCCAGGCTGAAAGATTTCGCCACTTCTTTTTGCGGCGTGAGCGTAGCATTGGGTGCGAGAATGACGCCTACACCATCCCAACCCGACCATTCCTGCAATTTCTCCAGGCTCACTTTGCCCACCATGTACTGTTTGCCATGCGAGGCATAGCCGGACTGGAATTGCTCGAAGTCGCTCATGGAGATCGCCGTTCCTTCATCAAAGCTCACAAAAGCCTCGACGGTGAGACGGTTCGTGAATTTGAGATCGTGTGGCTGGTGGAGCTTTTTGTATTCGTATTGATAGTCGTAGGTGAGCGCCGAGATATCGGACAATACCGCAGAACCTGTGGGGTAGCTTCCTGCCCCCTTACCGACGAAGAGTTGTTGCTCAGCAAAAGCGCTTTGCACTTGCACGGCGTTGTATTCGTTGCGAACGGCGTATAAGGGATGCGTGGACTCGATGAACTGGGGTGCAACGAAACCAAATACCTTATTCTCCACTTTAAAGGCACGGGCGATCAGTTTGATGCCGTAGCCGTTGTCGCGGGCAAATTTCAAATCAAGATCAGAGATGCGATCGATCCCGATGTTGATGACCTCCTCCGGTTTCACAAACACACCGAACGTGTGCGCAATGGCCACCACCAGCTTGAACTTGGGGTCGAAACCTTTCACGTCGAGACTGGGATCGGATTCGGCAAAGCCAAGCTCTTGTGCTTTCTGCAACGCGTCGCCATAGCTTTTGCGTTCTTCAAAAACTTTGGTGAGGATGTAGTTGGTCGAGCCGTTGAAGATACCTTCGATGCCCGTGAGCAAATCGTTGTCGTAATATTCTTCGAGGTTCCGGATGATGGGGATGGCGCCGCAAACGGCTCCTTCATACAACACCGGCTTGCCATATTGCTGCTGAAGCTGGTAGATCTCTTCCAGATGTTCGGCCAGCATTTTCTTGTTGGCGGTCACAACGGCTTTGCCGTTTTGCAACGCGGTTTTCACAATGTCAAAAGCAGCCTTGGCATCGTCGATCAACTCTACCACCACGTCGATGTCCGGATCGTTGAGGATGTCTTCTTTGCTAAAGGTGAACAGGTCTTCCGACAGCGGTCGTGTTTTATTTTTATGTTTTACGCAAATGCGTTTGATCTCTGCTTTAATGCCGGGCGTTTCGTCCAATACGTGATACAATCCCTGGCCCACGCAGCCAAAACCGAAGAGGCCCAGCTTGAGGTGACGATGTTTGGTGTGTGAGGTGTTGTTCTTTTCTGCTGACATATCGTTCGTTTAATTTTATGCTTATCGGACCTTTACTTCCACCGGGACGAGGTCTTCGAGGAAGAATTTTTTTATGTGACTGCTCAATTGTTCAAACTCGACCAAAAAACCGTCGTGGCCGTAAAGGGAAGTCATCACTTCCAGTCGGGCATTGGGAATGTTCTCGGTAAGGAATTTTTGTTCGCTTAGCGGAAACAAAATATCGGAATCGATGCCCACGACGAGTGTTCTTGCTTTGATGGACTTCAATGCGGCTACAAGGCCCCCGCGGTTGCGCCCCACGTTCTGACTGTCCATCATCCGGGAGAGGCTGTAATAGGTGAACGCGTTGAAACGGTTGGCCAGCTTTTGGCCCTGATAGCGCTGGTAAGTGGCCGCTCTGAAATCGTCTATCTTCTCGTCGCTTTTCTCGGCTTGTGTCTGGCCATAGGTATCATAATAGCGATACGAGATCATGCCGATCGCGCGGGCGGCTTTCAAGCCTTCGGTGCCGGCGCGATGATCGTTCTCTTTCCAGGTAGCATCGGCTTCGATGGCCATGCGCTGTGCTTCATTGAAGGCGATGCCCCAGGGTGAGTGCACGGCATTTGTGGCGATGGGAATGATGTGTTGAAAAACATCGGGTTGCTGCACAGCCCACTCCAACACCTGCTGTCCGCCCAACGATCCCCCGATGAGTGTGTGCACTTGCTCGATGCCGAGGGACTGGCGAAGCAAATCAAAGGCCTGCACCACATCGCGGTTGGTCAGCGTAGGAAAGGTGTGATAATAGGGCTTGCCCGTTTCAGGGTTCAGCGACAGGTGGCCGGTGGAGCCGTAGCATCCGCCCAGCACGTTGGCACAAATAATAAAATATTGGCGTGGATCGAAGAATCTCCCTTCATTGAAAAGTCCGCTCCACCAGTCGGTGAAGTCGGCGCTGCCCGTCAAGGCATGGCAAACCCAGACCACATTGCTGCGGTCGGCATTGAGCTTGCCGAGCGTGGAGTATTTGAGCTGGAAGCCCGGCAATGTGCTGCCCGATTCCAGTTCAAATTTTTTCTGATAATGAAAGGTTTGATCGTTCTTTTCCATAAACTCTTGTCAACCCTGCCCGCTCACCCGGATGGCAACCGGTGTGAGCGGGAGAGACTTTTTATACTACTTTAACTAGGATACTAATTCGCCTTCAAAAACTTTTTCAAATGCCTGCTGGAGATCCGCCTTGATGTCATCGATGTGTTCGATGCCGGCCGAAATGCGAAGCAGGTTGGGCACTACACCCGATGCGATCTGTTCTTCGTCGCTCAATTGTTGGTGCGTGGTAGCCGACGGTTGAATGATCAGCGTTTTCGCATCGCCCACATTGGCCAGGTGGCTCACCAGTTTCAGGTGATCAACAAATTTCGTGGTGTGCTGCTTCGTGCCTTTCAGTGTGAATGAGAACACGCCGCCGAAGCCGTTGCGCAGGTATTTTTTTGCCAGCTTGTGATAGGGACTGCTTTCGAGCCCGGGATAGTTCACGCTCTCCACCAACTCGTGCTTCTCCAACCATTTCGCCAGCGCCAGCGCATTGTCGACCGAACGTTGAACGCGCAGTGACAAGGTTTCCAGTCCTTGCAACAGCAGGAAGGAATTGAATGGTGCCAGCGAGGGTCCGAAATCACGCAAGCCCTCCACGCGGGCGCGGATGATGAATGCGATGTTGGGCAGGCCCAGCGGATTGCCTTCACCGAATACGTCCCAGAACTTCAAGCCGTGATAGCCTTCGGAGGGCTCTGTGAATTGGGGGAATTTTCCATTCGCCCAGTTGTAGTTTCCACCGTCGATGATCACCCCGCCAATAGACGTGCCGTGGCCGCCGATCCATTTCGTGGCGGACTCCACCACGACGTTGGCGCCGTGCTCGATGGGGCGGAAGAGGTATCCGGCCGCACCAAAGGTGTTGTCGACGATCAGGGGCAGATCATGCTTTTTCGCCAGTGCGGCAATGGCCTCAAAATCGGGAATGTTGAAGCCCGGGTTGCCGATGGTTTCCAGGTAGATGGCTTTCGTTTTTTTGTCGATGTGTTTTTCGAAGGCTTCGGGCTTGTCGCCCTCGGCAAAACGCACATCGATGCCGAGGCGTTTGAAGGCGACTTTGAATTGGTTGTAGGTGCCGCCATACAAAAATGTAGTGGACACAAAGTTGTCGCCCGATTGCAAAATGTTATTGAGTGCCAGGAACTGTGAAGCTTGTCCGGAACCGGTGGCCAACGCGGCCACGCCACCTTCCAGCGCGGCGATGCGCTTCTCGAACACGTCGGTGGTGGGGTTCATGATGCGGGTGTAGATGTTGCCGAATTCTTTCAGGGCAAACAGGTTGGCGCCATGTTCCGAATCTCTGAACGTATAAGAAGTGGTTTGATAGATGGGTACGGCACGGGAGCGGGTGGTGGGATCGATTTCCTGGCCGGCGTGCAATTGAAGGGTTTCGAAATGTAAATTTGACATGATGATAATATTTAGAGGGTCTAAGAATGAATCAATAGGATAAAAAGAGGGGGAGTTAGCCGTAACCAGAACTGCCTGTCACTTGGCAGGGTCGTACGCTACTGTGTTGCGGGAAGATCGCGGATCACTCATCAGCAACAGCACGCACAACAACAGCACATGCAAATGTCGCCGTTAATGAAGCTGTCAATAGAATGATTGAGGTTTTCGAAGTAAGCACGCAAGCGTTGTACGCTTGATCCCGAGATGATGGTGTGAATGATTTTCTTCATTTTTTAACCGTTTATATTTTCCGCCTTGGCGGATCAGGATTTAGCACCTTTCTTTTTTAGGAGGTTGCTAGCGTTTCTTAGAGCCTGTCTCTCCACGCTTCTTTATAAAGCGATTAAGCTGAATGCGCTTATTCGACTTTGATACCACAAACGTAGAGCCTGAAAGCTAGGTTTCCAAACCGCACGATAACTTTTTTTGATGTGGCGATACTGACAAATGTTAGGCCGGTCCCTGAAAATACGGCGTTCTGGGTGAGTTAAAACGTTTGTTATAGCGCTGCCCTCCGGATGAGCATGATCTGCCCGGTGTGGTATAAATCGTGGTGCACGATGCCGTGGAGGAGGATATAAAACGAATAGGGAGCCGATGCATTGGGCACGGTTTCGTGCAGTTTGTGCTCGGGAAAGGACTTGAGGGCGTCCATGAGTTGGCGTTGACTTTCCTCCAAGGCGTTGAGGGTGGCAACCCAATCGGTAGCGGCCGGAAAGTTGGCTTCGTCTGAGACTTTAAAATCGGCGTCGCCTTGAAGGCGTTTGACAACGAACATTCTCCACGACGTCATGTGCGCCACCAGCTCGATGATGCTGTGGGTTCCCGGGATTTTCTTTTGTGCCAGTTCCGGCGTGACGTTTTCCAGGGATTCTTTTACGGAAGGTCCGTGCCATGCGTGCTTTTCGAAGGAGCGCTTGATGAGGATCGCGAGATGGGGTAGTTCGTTTTGCATTGGTGGTAGAGGTTCGTTTAAAAACAAAGACGTAAGCGACGCGCAAAGGTTTTGGTGGGGAAGATTGTTTTCAATTCCCTTTTATGTGAAGGTGATAAATCGTAAAATTAGTGGGTAAAAAAATTTTAGAAAAAAAGTTCACAAAACGTGAACTTTTGGTAACTTTAAACGTTGGTTGAGATGAAGGTTCATTTGATCAGGAAAGAGACCATCCGGAAATTTGTGGAAGAAAATGCCAGGAGCCGGTCTTCCTTTGAGTTATGGTTAACGGCTATCAAATTTGCCGATTGGGCGATCCCGGCCGATATAAAGAAAACATTCGGGGCGGTCGATGTTTTGGGCAAGGGTTGTAGCCGGGTGGTGTTCGATATTGCGGGAAATGCCTACCGGATGATTTGTAAATATGCTTTCGGGGAAACCCAGGTTCATTTGTTTATCTGTTGGATAGGAACGCATGCAGAATATTCTGCATTATGTAACAAGGGAGATCAATACACTGTAAATCAGTATTAACATGGCACTCAAATACAAAGTGATAAAATCCAAACGGCAGTACTACGAATATGCCGACATTCTCGAAGAACTTGTTTCGAGTCCTTCCAAGAGCAAGATGTTCAAGGATGAAATTGAATTGCTGACCCTTTTGATCGAGAAGTGGGATGAAAAACACAATGCGCTTCTCGATGCGGATCCGATCGCCTTGCTGCATGGTTTGCTGGAGCAACATGATCTGAAGGCAAAAGACCTCGTGGAGATCCTCGATGTGAGCAAGGGATTGATCTCCGATATTCTGAACTACAAAAAAGGACTTTCCAAAGAGATCATCCGCAAGCTGGCCGATCACTTTAAAGTTTCGCAGGAGGCTTTTAACAGGCCTTATAAATTGAAATTGCAAAAAACGCAGCGGGCAACTGCGGTTGGGTTACGATATTCCTGAAGCAAAGATCGCTGCGACTTACGTCAGCATGCCACCATCCACTTGCAGCACTTGTCCGGATATATAAGAAGACATATCCGATCCCAAAAACACGCAAGCATCGGCGACGTCTTCGGGGCGGCCGCCGCGTTTCAGCGGGATGGCGTCGCGCCAGGTTTGAACGGTTTTTTCGTCCAGCTTGCCGGTCATTTCGGTTTCAATAAAACCCGGTGCTATCGCGTTGGAACGGATGCCTCGCGAGCCCAGTTCCAGTGCCACCGACTTGGTGAAGCCGATGATGCCCGCCTTGGAGGCGGCATAGTTGGCCTGGCCGGCGTTGCCTTTGATGCCGACTACGGAGGTCATATTAATAATGGAGCCCTTTTTTTGCTTCATCATTTGCTTGGTGGCCGCTTTCACGGTGTTGAAGCAGGACTTGAGGTTTACGGCGATGACTTTGTCCCACATTTCCTCGTTCATGCGGAGCAACAGGGTGTCCTGGGTGATGCCGGCGTTGTTGATGAGCACGTCCAGTGAGCCGAAGTCGGCAATGACGTCGTTGACCAGTTTTTCGGCCTGGGCGTAGTCGGAGGCATCGGAGCGGTAGCCTTTGGCTTTCACACCTTTGCTGGAGAGCTCAGCTTCCAGGGCCTGACCTTGCTCTACGCTGGAGAGGTAGGTGAAGGCCACGTTGGCGCCTTGTTCGGCATATCGTAAGGCAATAGATCGTCCAATTCCCTTGGAGGCCCCGGTGACGAGGGCGGTTTTTCCTTGTAGCAGTTTCATAAAAGTCTTGTGGCCCGCGGGGGGACGAGGGTTTAGTTTCTCAGTTTGCGCCTAAAAATAGCCAATTCTGTTAAAATTCATCGTACCGGACCCCCCGGGCCGGGATTTCTATTAAAAATTGTAAACTTTTTGAAAGCGCAATCTCCGGTTTATCTTTGGCAGCGAATTTTAAAATACAATACTATGTCAAAATATGATCTGATCGTGATCGGCAGTGGCCCAGGCGGTTACGTGGCGGCTATCCGGGCCTCTCAGCTGGGCCTCAAAGTGGGCGTGGTGGAGAAGGCGGAACTGGGCGGCATATGCCTCAACTGGGGATGTATCCCCACCAAGGCATTGTTGAAAAGTGCCAATGTTTTTGAATACATCAAGCATGCAAAAGATTATGGAATAGAGGTGAAAGACTCCAGTGCCGACCTGACCGGTATGGTGAAGCGCAGTCGCGAGGTGGCGGCCGGCATGAGCAAGGGTGTGCAGTTCCTTTTTAAGAAAAATAAGATTGATCAACTGCTTGGCTTCGGGAAACTGAAAAAGGGCGGTAAAGTGGAAGTTACGGATGCCGAAGGCAAGAAGACCGAATACGAGGCCAAACACATTATTGTCGCCACCGGCGGCCGCTCGCGCGAATTGCCCAGCATGAAAATCGACGGCAAGAAAATTATCGGCTATCGCGAAGCGATGATCCTCGATAAACTGCCTAAAAAGTTATTGGTAGTGGGCAGCGGTGCCATTGGCGTGGAGTTCGCCTACTTCTATAGCACCCTCGGTTCGGAAGTAACGATCGTGGAGTTCCTGCCCCGCGTCGTGCCCGTGGAGGACGAAGAAGTGTCGAAGGCCTTGGATAAATCGTTCAAGAAGGCGGGCATGAAGATCTATGTGAATTCCGAAGTAACGAAAGTAGACACTTCCGGCGCCGGTTGTGTAGCTACGGTGAAGACCCCTGATGGTGAGATCAAGATCGAGGCCGACATCGTGCTTTCTGCTGTGGGTGTGGCCACCAACCTGGAGGGTATTGGCCTGGAAGAAGTGGGCGTGAAGACCGACAAAGGTCGTGTAGTGGTGGATGATTTTTACAAGACCAACGTGCCCGGTGTGTATGCCATCGGCGACATCGTGAAAGGTCCTGCCCTGGCACACGTGGCTTCTGCTGAAGGCATTATTTGCGTGGAGAAAATCGCCGGGCAGAATCCCGAGCCTTTGAATTATAACAACCTTCCGGGATGTACCTATTGCTCGCCGGAGATCGCCTCTGTGGGCTTGACGGAAGAAGCCGCCAAAAAGGCGGGCTATGAAATCAAAGTGGGCAAGTTTCCCTTCACGGCCTCCGGCAAAGCGAAAGCAGCCGGTGCTCCCGACGGTTTTGTGAAACTGATCTTCGATGCCAAATATGGCGAATGGCTGGGCGCACACTTCATCGGTGCCAACGTAACGGAAATGATTGGCGAAGTGGTTGTGGCCCGCAAGCTGGAGACCACAGGTCATGAGATCATCAAGTCCGTTCACCCGCACCCTACCATGAGTGAAGCGATCATGGAAGCTGCCGCCGCCGCGTATGGCGAGGTGATCCACTTGTAATCTTTTTGGAAAGCATCCTGAAATATATCCACAGCCCGACGGACCTCCTGTCGGGCTGTTCTTTTTTTTCGCCGGCTTTGACACGATACATCTAAAACTCCGATGCAGAAATATCCCAGTATCAACGGACTTCGCGCGATCAGTATTTTGCTGGTCTTATTGGGGCACCTGCACGTGACCAGCAGCATTTTCCAGGTCTGGAAGGAAGACAACCGGTTGCTGAACCTGGTGAAATATTTTCTATTGAACCATCATTTTGGGGTGAATGTGTTTTTCGTTGTGTCGGGTTTTCTCATCACCAGCTTGCTGCTCGACGAGGAACAACGGACGAGAACCATCTCTTTTAAAAAATTCTACATCCGGAGAACCTTACGGATATTCCCGGCCTATTACTTTGTTCTGCTGGTTTACTTTCTGCTTCAGTTGGGCGGGTATTTTCATTTTAACACTTTGTCCTGGATAACGTCGCTGACCTTCACCAAACAATTCTATAGCCACGACTGGCAGACGGGCCACTTTTGGTCGCTGAGTGTGGAGGAGATTTTCTATTTGTTCTGGCCCCTGGTTTTTGTGGCCGGCGACCGGTTCAGAAAACGAACGGCTATCCTCCTCATCGTTCTTGTGCCGTTGATGCGGATCGTGTTTCATTTTTATCCCACGGAGTGGCGGAACGACTTAACGCTTTTTACACGAATCGATGGCATTGCCCTCGGTTGCCTGGTCGCCTTGTACAAGGAAGAGATCCTGGCGAAACTGAGTGCCTACTGGACCGCCGTTTTTATTTTCGCCGCTGCTGCGCTGCTCGTATTGCCCGATGTCCGCTTTCACCTGGCCAAGATCGGGTTGGAATTTATTCTTATTCCCCTGGGAACAACATATGGGAGCATCGCGAATGTGCTCATTGCGCTCATCCTCCTGTATTCCGTGTTTGGCCCCCAACGACTTTGGTTTAGGATGCTCAATAGCCGCGTCATGGACTACGTCGGCATGTTATCGTACAGCATTTATTTGTGGCAGGAATTTTTTATATGGGGGAGGGAAGGACACAAGGATTGGATTCACCAATTCCCACAAAATATCGTATTCACATTCCTGGCAGCCATGGGTTCGTATTACCTGATTGAGAAACCGTTCCTTCGCCTGAAGGCGAAATTCTCGTCGGATGCAGCCCCGACGGGAAAAACTGTTCAGGTGGCAGAAGCTCCCTGATAGGTTTGTTATCTGATCACGGACGATTCACAAAAGAACAAGACAAAGACATTCTCGAGTAAGCCTGGTGTCAAAAAGTAAGAGGCTGCCTTTCCGGGTAGCCTCTTACTTTTTTATTGGCTAGTATTTAAAATCCCCCGCCGCGACTTTGGAAGACACCGGCGTGTTTTTCATAGGCCTCTTCGATTTTCTTAGCGAGGTCTGCTTCGCCGTACTTATAGAGCACGCGTTGCAGTTCGCCCAGGATGACGATGTTCACCTGCAATTCGCGGCCGAAGTCGCGCTTGGTGATATAGTAGGTGGCCAATTCATCGGCGCGCTTGCTCATGATGTTGGCGATCTCCATGGCTTTTTCCTTTTCACCTACCTCGAACAGCATATCGAGGGTTTGTGCGTTGGTGTAGTCGTAGGGGATGGATGCATCGGGCATTTTGGCGAGGGCAAACAGCAACACTTCGCGGGCTTTGGCGGTGTCGCCTTGCAACAGGAGATACTGCGCTAAAGAGTTGAAGCTGCTCCGGTGGTTGAGCACGAAATTGCGATAGTCCTGGTTGTAGTACACCTTGGGATTGTCGAGGTTGCGGAACTGGAATTTCGTCAGCATGTTTTCGGTGCTCACCTTGGTGTTGACCAGTTCTTGCTGGTTGAACGGACGCGGGTTGTACACGGGAAGAATGCGATAGGCATTGCCTTCCTGCACCACGTAGCGGCTAAGGTCCACGTTGAATTGTGCCAGCGACGTGTTGTTCACATACAAGGGGCGCTCCCAGTTGGCCGTGGCCAGCACGTCGAGCATGGCGAGGTCTTTTTTCTCCAGTCCACCGCCGCGTACTTTGAAACGCATTTCGGGAACGATGAGGCTGTCCATTCCTTCGGGGATAATGCCCAGGGCTTTCACTTTTTCAACGTCCACTTTCAGCACGATCTCCTTGGAGGGGAGCATGTTGCGCGAGCCGCCGTAGTTGGGGTGCAGCAAGCTCTTGTTGTTGGTCTTCACCAGGTCGAGGAATTTGTGAAGATCCATTTGTTTGATGCCGGTCTCGTAGTAGGGCAGATAATCGTTCAGACCGTTCTGACTGTAGTTCTCTGCGGTGAGGGTGTACGGGAAAGCCTCGGAGGTGTAGACCTTGCGCATGCTTTGCTCGATGTACCAGTCGGTGTTGTAGTAGCTCAACACGATTACGCGCATGTCGGTGCGCACGCCTTCCACTTCCTGTGAGTACCACAAAGGGAAGGTGTCGTTATCACCACCGGTGAACAGGATGGCATTCTTGGAACAGGACTGCAAATAGTTGATGGCAGAGTCGACGGAGAAGTAGCGGTCCGAGCGGTTGTGGTCGTCCCAGCCGGCGGCGCCCATCAGGATCGGGGCCGTAAGACCCAAGGCTGTGGCGATGATGGCCGAGGTTTTCAGGTTCTTGGTGAAACTGGCAAATGTTTCGGCCATGGCGATGACAGCGAAGCCGATCCAGAAGCAAAACGCATAATACGATCCCGCATAAATATAGTCGCGCTCGCGCGGTTCGGTAGGCGGCGAGTTGAGGTAGACCACGAGGGCCACGCCCGTGAGAATGAAGAGTAGCGTGACCACCACAAAATTGCGCGTGTTGTGCACGGACTGATAGAACATACCCACCAGACCCAGCAAGAAAGGTATCATGAAGAAGTTGTTGCGGCCCCGGTTTTCGGCCAGTGCGGGCGGTAGCTTCTCGAACCAGTTAAGGGGGCTGATCCAATCGGCATTTTGAATATCGCTTTCGCGGCCGGCAAAATTGAAGAAGAAATAGCGCACATACATCCAACCGATCTGGTGCTGGAACATGAACTTGAGGTTGTCGCCAAACGTAGGTTTCTGACCTTCGGCCAGGCCGAGGTTATCGCGATAGATCTGGGCGTGGTCGGGGTCGCTGCTCCAAACGCGGGGCAGGATCGTTTCCGAACCGGGCTCGTATACGTATTCGAATTTGTGATCTTTGATCTCGTATTTATCCTTGCCTTTCTTATAGATGGCATCGCCTTGTTTCATGTCGACGGGCTGCGACGTGAAATAAGGTCCGTATAACAAGGGGCGGCTGCCGTATTGTTCGCGCTTCAGGTAGCTGACGTAGGTCATCACGTCGGACGGATCGTCTTCATCGATGGGAGGGTCGTAGGACGAGCGGACCAGCACTAGGGCATAGGACGCATAACCGATCAGGATAAAAGCGGTGGCGTTGGCAAACGTGTTGAGCAACACCTTCTGATGTTTTTGGGAGTAATAGATGGTGTAGACCAGGCCGACCAGTAAGATCAAACTGAACACGATCACGCCGGAGTCGAAGGGAAGCCCCAGGTCGTTCACAAAGTAGATCTCGAAATAGCTGGCCAGTGTGGGCAGACCCGGGATGATGAGGTCGTTTACAAAGAAGATGATGAGCAAGCTCACGATCATGGCGCCGATGACGCCCCAAACCGTGGGCTGGTATTTTTTAAAGTAGTAGATGAGCGCGAGGGCAGGAATGGTCACGAGGTTGAGCAAGTGGACGCCGATGGAAAGACCGACCATATAGAAAATGAGCAGCAGCCAACGGTTGGCTTTGGATTCGTCTTCGATGACATCCCACTTCAACATGGCCCACACCACAAACGCCGTGAAGAACGACGACATGGCGTATACTTCGGCTTCTACGGCCGAGAACCAGGCCGAGTCACAAAAGGTATAGGCCAGCGAGCCGACGAGGCCGGCGCCCATGAGCACCCACAGCTTGGGTTCGGTGATCTCTTCTTCGCGGGTGATGCGCATGATCTTGCGACCGAAGAGCACGATGGACCAGAACAGGAAGGTTACGCAAAAGGCGCTGGCCAACACGCTGCTGAAGTTGATCCAGTAGGCCACTTTGGTCACATCGCCAAAGGCCAGGAAGGAAAACAGGCGGCCGATCAAAAGAAAGAGGGGTGCTCCGGGAGGGTGCGGAACCTCAAGCTTATAGGACACGGCGATGAACTCGCCGCAATCCCAATAGCTGGCGGTTTCTTCCATGGTGAGCCAATAGGTGACCAAGGCTACCACAAATACGACCCAGCCGAAGATGTTATTTGTTTTCTGAAAGTTCATGTAGAATATGGGATTGAGATATGTGTAAAAAGGTGATTTTTTGGACCGGCGAGGCACTAGCCTCCACAACAAGTTATCGGTTTTGACATTCCTGAAATAAAAGCCCGAAAATAAGGGAAATTTTGCTTTTCAGCAGGGTGCATTTATTTTGTCGACTACTTTCGTCTATTTGCTGCATGACCCCGGAACCCATCCCATTTTTATCGTTTTCGCCGCAGCACGATGCCATTCGCCAGGAGGCCCTGGAAGCCATGGCGAGGGTTTACGATAAAAATTGGTTTATCCTGGGCGACGCCCTAAAGGCATTTGAAGAAGCCTATGCGGCATTTTGCGGCACTTCCTGGTGCGTGGGCGTGGGCAACGGCTATGACGCCCTCGTGGTGGCCTTGAAAACTTGCGACATTGGAAAAGGAGACGAAATCATTGTGCCAGCCAACACCTACGTGGCCACCTGGCACGCCGCCGCCCAGACCGGCGCTATTTTACGACCGGTAGAACCGGACCCCGTCACCTTCAACATCGATCCGCGGCAGATCGAGCAACACATAACTTCCAAAACGAAGGCGATCCTGCCCGTCCACCTCTATGGCCAGGCTTGCAACATGACGGCCATCATGACCCTGGCCCGTAAATATGATCTGATGGTTGTGGAGGACAACGCCCAGAGCCACGGCGCCACCTGGGCTGGCCAGCGCACGGGCAGCTTTGGACACGCCAATGCGACCAGCTTTTATCCGACAAAGAATCTCGGTGCCCTGGGGGATGGTGGTGCGGTGACAACGTCCGATGAAACGAAGGCGCAGTTGGCGCGACAATTCCGGAACTACGGCTTTGCATCCAAGCACGTTTGCGCGGAGAAGGGTATCAATTCGCGCCTGGATGAAATGCAGGCGGCGGTGCTGAGCGTAAAGTTGAAATATCTAGTGCAGTGGAATGAACAGCGGCGGTTATTGGCTGATTTATATATGGAGAAATTGAGCGGTCTGGGTGATATTATCCTTCCCGTTGTGAAGGAAGGGGCAGAGCACGTATATCATTTGTTTGTGATCCGTACAGCGCACCGCGACAAGCTGAAAGCTGTGTTGGCCAAAGAAGGTATCGAGACGATGATCCATTATCCCATTCCGCCACATTTGCAGCAGGCTTATGCTGAGTATGGATTCAAAAAAGGAGACTTTCCGTTAACGGAGCGTATAGCCGATACGGTGTTGAGCTTGCCGTTGTGGCCGGGGATGATGGAAGAGCAAGTGGTAAGGGTTTGTAGGGGTATTCTTAAATTTTTTATCTGAAGCCGTCGGAAGTCGCGTGCATTTTGGCTTTGTCGAATACTTTATTCTGATT
Organism: Chryseolinea soli; assembly: GCF_003589925.1. Classification (NCBI taxonomy): domain Bacteria; kingdom Pseudomonadati; phylum Bacteroidota; class Cytophagia; order Cytophagales; family Fulvivirgaceae; genus Chryseolinea; species Chryseolinea soli. The sequence continues at coordinate 2,849,291 of NZ_CP032382.1, forward strand.
TAAATAATTTAGAGGCTATGGAAGAATCAACATCCTCAGACAAGCCCAAGCTTTACAAGCACTTTTTCTGGGAATTTAAGTATGAGGCAATTGATTGGCAGCGGCATTATGCAACCGTAATAGAAAGAGTGATCGAACGCGGTATGGAGCCGGAGTGGGGAGAGATTATCCGTTTCTACGGAAAAGAAAAAGTTATTCAAACGTTAATAGAGGAGGTAAACTATCTTCCGAACGAAATCATTAAAAAAGTTTGCCGTTACTTTGACCTTAAGCCGAGACAGTTGAAATGTTATTTGAGAAAACAGTCGCTTCCACGACACTGGATTTGAGATAGCATTAGTCCTTCCAGTTCTTTCGTGTAGCATCCACCGTTCGCATGAGCAGAGATAATACCCTTTCTTTTCTCCAATTTTTGTAGTTCAGCGTCAAATCGTTTATTAACTCATTGTAAGCTTTAGTCTTGTAATTATCCATCATCGTCTCTTCGCCTAAAATGGTAGCCAATCGAATAAGTTTTTGACAACAAGGCTCGTCCTTTCGACAGCAACTGTATCTGGCCGAAAATTCCTGGGGATATTTTTTAACGTAGGTGAGCGCATATGATCCAATAACTTCCGCCAAGGCCCCATCGGCGTGCATGGCAATTTTTTCAAACACGGGGAAGAAATAGTCTCTGGTTCCTTTGTGAGTTGAAAGTATGCTATCCATGCAAGCGAAGGTGATTTCGTCGTCCGAGGGTCTTAGGCTATCCCGAAGAAACAGGTAGCCAATCCTGCGCATATTCGCAATTTTGGCTGACTCAGGGTCGTATTTTGATTTTGAAGGAGTTGCAGATTGTGCCATAGAACAACCCACTTCGAACAGGCAGAGAATAAAAATGGCGATTTTCATCTGAAAGGTGGTAACTCGACTTTGTTCTATGGCAAATCCTTAATCTTCTTCTGCATCGCCAAAAACTCCGTCAACGGTCGTGCAGGCGAACCCGTCCACGTCTGACCCGGCGGAACATCTTTTGTAACGACGGCACCTACCCCAACCGTTGCACCATCGCCGATCTTAAGTTGTTGCAGGATGGAAGCCGATGGGGCCACCCAGGCTGCAGTCCCAATGGTGACGCTACCGCCCAACATGGCGTGAGCAATAACAAATGCGTTCTCACCAATATTAACATTGTGGGCCACGTGCACAAGGTTGTCGATCTTGGCGCCGTTTCCGATGATGGTGTTGCCCAGGGCGCCGCGGTCGATGCAGGTGTTGGCGCCGATCTCGACATCGTGGCCGATCCGGACGCCGCCGATGTGCGGGAATTTTTCCACGTTGTTGTTTTCATCGCGCGAATAGCCAAAGCCGTCGCTGCCGACCACCACGCCGGCGTGGAGGATGCAACGGTCGCCGACGGTGACGTTGTCGTAGATGAAGGCGTGGCCGTGAATGACGGTGTGGTCGCCGATGACGGCCTCGCCAATGTAGGTGAAGGGACCGATGTGACACGATTTCCCGATGACGGCCTTGGGGTGGACACTGGCCGTGGGATGGATGCCCGGCGCGGGACGTTTCGCCAGCAGGGCGTTGACCACTTTAGAGAAAATGCGCTTCGGTTCGTCGACCAGCACGAATACTTTGGCGGGCTTGGGTTCGGGCAGGTTGTTCCAGGTAGCTTCGTCGCAGACGATGAGTGGGGCGGCGGTGTTCACGATCATGTCCGTTGCCTTGGGGTGGCCGGGTTTGATCCAGGCGATGCTTTCGGCGTCGGCCTCGGGCGCGGGAAGGGCGCGGGTGACGTTGAGGGGCAACTCGCCTTGCTCGACGGTGAGCGATTCGCCGCGGAGGGCTTCCAGGATGTGATGGAGATCGTAGGGCATGTGCGCGCCGGTGTGATGAACGGCTTTGCGAAAATATGAATTTTTTGTGCGGCGTGATTTCGCACGATGTTTTTTGGCGCATTCGGCAGCACCCAGGCACGATGGGACCGGCCAGGGATTGGAGTGGAAAGCCCGAAGCGCGGTGGGGATGCGGAGGGTGATTTGTTGGTGGGGACACCAACAAATGGGTTTAATCGGGTATCGGAATGGAGGGATGAAGGGCGGGCGGACTTGGAACGGAAAGCCCGACCCGAGGTACGAGGGGGGCCGCCAAAACTTTTTTATCTTGCGGCATCTCCCCAGGCCAGGCGTCTACTTATAAACAATGCTGTAGAACAACAGCCACCCAAAAAACAACAACACGTAGGAGCATAGCACGATGACCCACACGTATTTTTTGCTTTTGCGGGCAAAGCTGTGGATGCCTTCCACCAACATGAACCAATAGACGATCTCGAAAAGGTTGAGTGCCCGCAACGGGTATGCCCAGCGTTTGTCGATGGAATAGTAGTCGAACAGCGAGAGCAGGGACAATGGATAGAACGCGCTGACGTCGGAGTAGGAGGGGTCGGTTTCTACGAACATGAACCAGCCGATCTTGAGCACTTCGGGGATGAGGAAGATGAATTCCGCGCCGATGACCACACCCCAGCACTGGCTGTAGGTGACGCGGTAGCCGAACATGAAGCAGCCCACCCAGATGACGAACGCGATGACGGTGAACTTCCAGAGATAGACCAGGGGTATGGCAAAGAAGCGCAACCCGTTGATGATCCGCAGGATGGTGCCCTCGGGGCGGTCTTGCAGAAATTCGAATGCGGCGGTTTCGTTTTCGATAAAAGAGATCTTGACATAGAGTAGGGCCAGGGTGACCAGGCAAAGCAGCAAAAACAGTAATCTTTTGCTGGCACCAAAGAATGATTTAGTTTCGTGTTCCTGAGACATGGGTTTCTGCGTGGACAGGGGTTTAAGTGTAAGTTTATGACGAACGTTTCTTCCATCCAACAAAAAAAGCGATCCGGTTTTGATCCTGTGCGTGGCGGGAGGCGTTTTGGGCGTCTGTTGCTGTCGCGGTGGCTTTGGTTTGGGATGGTGTTGCCGTTATGGGTCGCACAATTTGACGCACGGGCACAGATGATCACAAAAAAAGACACGACGATCATTCTCATTTCCGACCTGAACGTGCAATTGGAATGTTCGCAGGCCCTGAACGACCTCTATAACTTCAAATTTTCTGCCGCTGAGGCGCAATTCCAATACCTCAAAGCCAAGTATGCCTGGCATCCGCTGCCCTATTTTTTGATGGGCCTCATCGAGTGGTGGAAGATCATGCCCAACACGAAAGATCAGTCGCACGACGAAACGTTTCTGGCCTACATGGACAGCACCATTGCCGTGGGCGAAAACCTGTATGAGAACTACCCGGCCTATAAAACCGAGTCGTCGTTTTTCCTGGCGGCGGCCTATGGCTTTAAAGGAAGGCTCTATGCCGACGAGGAGCGCAAGGCCTGGCGCAAGGCTGCGGTAGTGGGCAAAAACGCCATTAACTACCTGGAAGAGAGCAAGGAAAAGGAGGGCCTCAATCCCGAGTTGTTGTTTGGCGACGCCCTCTATAACTATTTCTCGGTGTGGGTGCCGGAGAACTACCCGGTGTTGAAGCCCGTGTTGTGGTTTTTTAAGAAAGGCGACAAGGCGCTGGGATTGAAACAATTGAAAGAGGTCTCGTACAACGCCTTCTACACCCGCACGGAAGCCATGGTGTGGCTGATGCGCATTTTGAACAGCTACGAAAACGACCAGCCCCGGGCATTCCAGATCAGCGAATATTTATATCAGACGTATCCACGCAATCCCTACTTCCACCGTTACTATGCACGCATGCTCTATTACCAGGGACGGTTTGCCGAGGCGGACCCCGTGTGCAGGAGCATATTGAACAAGATCGACAGCGGGCAGGTGGGCTATGAAGCTACCAGCGGCCGTTATGCCGCTTTTTTTCTGGGCCAGATCAACGAAGCCCGCCGGAAGTTGGACGAAGCCAAAAAGTACTATGAGCTTTGCATGCGCTATGCCGAGCAGATCGAAGCCACGGAGTCGGGCTATTATCTCTACTCGATGATCGCCTTGGGCGAGATCGCCGAGAAACAAGGCGACAAGGCCGGCGCCCGGAAGTGGTTCAAGGCGGTGGAAAAGAAAGCGGGACGAAAAGACGAAGCCTACAAAACTGCCCGACAGCGGTTGAAGAAAATGGAGAAGGGCGATTGAGGACGACACCGGGTGATGTGACGAGATGTGCTACACACTGATATTGATGATACCCAACACGATGATATTTGATACCACCATGACTGAAGCCAATGGCAACGATGCGGCGGTTGCTTTATCGTGGGTAAACGGTGATCTTTGATCGACTCAAAACGGAAGATCTTGGATTATCGCGATTTTGTTGTTTTTCCTATTGTCGTGGCCATCATTTATTTGGTTGCTTACACCCTTCGCCCGTCCGTTACAGACGAAGTGACACGCCGGTATTTTTTTCCGGCGCTGACCGTGAAGATCGCGGGAGCGCTGATCGTTGGGCTGGTGTACCAATTCTACTACGGTGGTGGCGATACCTTTAACTATCACACCTATGGAAGCCGTTACGTTTGGGAGGCTTTTTGGGAATCGCCGATGACGGGGTTCAAACTCATTTTCAACAACGGCTACGACTATAACGGGGTGTATAAGTACGCTTCAAAAATTCCCTTCTTTCGCGATCCGCCTTCCTATAATATTGTCAAGATCGCGGCGATCTGCGACCTGTTCACCTTCTCTTGCTATTCGGCTACGGCCGCGTTGTTTGCTGCGTTTTGCTTTGTGGGGATGTGGCAGTTTTTTCTGACCTTCTACGAGCAATATCCGCACCTTCACAAGGGATTGGCCATCGCGACATTTTTTATTCCATCCGTTTTTTTTTGGGGGTCGGGTCTGTTGAAAGACACCATCACGTTGGGGTGTTTGGGGATTGCCACGTTTCAGATCTACAAGATCTTTATTGTGAGACAACCCAGTCTGTCGCGAATAACGATGCTGTTGCTTAGCTTCTATGGGCTGTATGCGATCAAGATCTACATTTTGTTGACCTTCCTGCCGGCAGCCATTCTTTGGGTGTTTTTATTTAATCTGAGGACCATTCGGTCGCAAGCGATCAGGACGATTGTTTTTCCATTTGTGCTCGGCATCGCGGGAGCGTTGGCCTATTTCGCAACCTTGAAGGCAAGCGAAGACAATCCCAAATACGCCATCTCCAGCCTGGCCCGGACCGCCCAGGAAACGGCCTATGACATCCGCTTTCAGACGGGCAAGGATGCAGGGTCGGGCTATACACTGGGAGAATTGGATGGCACGTTGGGTTCCATGCTAGCGCTTGCGCCGCAGGCCATCAATGTGTCGATCTTCCGGCCTTATTTGTGGGAAGCCAGGAATCCCTTCATGATCCTCTCGGCGCTCGAAAGTTTTGCACTGCTGCTGACAACATTATATCTTCTGTGGAAACGAAATCTTCAGGTCTTCTCGGCCCTGCTGTCTCCCAACATATTCTTCTGTCTTCTCTTCTCCCTCACCTTTGCTTTTGCCGTGGGGGTGTCGACCTACAATTTTGGAACGTTGGTGCGCTATAAAATTCCACTCATGCCCTTCTTTGTCGTGGGCCTGATGCTGATGCTGGATTATTCAAACAGGGATAGGAATGTTGAAGTGTTGGAGCCCACGGAATATTGATCGATAACTTTTTTGCGTCCCGCTGCGCCCATTTGTTTTCGAAGCGTGGGCGCATCCATAAGTTTCTCCAGATACATTTCCCATTCCCCGGGTGTGCCGGCGAGAAAGCCTACGGCCGGGTCGACCATCGTTGTGTTTATGCCTACCGGCGAAGTGACGGTGGGAATGCCAAGCGCCATGTATTGCAACGCTTTGAAACCGCATTTTCCTTTGGCCCAGATGTCGTCGGTTAACGGCATGATCCCGATGTCCATCCGTAAAAGATCCTGGATCTCCGTTTCTTTTTTCCAGGGCAGAAAGATGAGGTGCTGCAGGGCGAGCTGGGGAGCTTTGTTGGCGATGACTAAAAATTGGATCCGGCCGGGATATTTTTTTTCCAGCCGCTGGAATACCGGGACGAGAGGATCCAGATACTTCAAGGTCGAGTGGGTGCCGGTCCATCCGATCACAACCGACTCGCTCGCGGCATGCGGGGCATAGTGCGCAGGATTGTGGAGGTGTTCGGTGTCGATGGTGGTGGGATTGACCACAACGTTTTTGTTGAACCGCCTGGCAAAGTCGGCCAGATAGTCGTTGCCACAGCTAATGCGATAGCTCCAGCGGCATATAGCGCTCACTTTGCCATGCCATTTCAAAACCGAAGCGATCTTGTTTTCATCGGACGTGTTGGGGAGCCAGATGGCGTCGTCGAAGTCGTAGATGATTTTCTTTCGGAGCACCTTGGCGAGCAGCCACTCAAAAACAGGCGGCCCCAGCGGTGTGCATTCGCGGTGAATGAAGATCAGATCAAAATCTGCCGCCATAAAAACCGACTTTATTCGTCTGACCACACCGCGTAAAATTCCTATCGCCTTTCCGGTGTGATGGCCGGGGCTGTAGAGAATCCTCCACGTTTGAAGATCCCAGAAAGATTGGATGCGCGTTGAGATGCCGGCCGCCTCCAAGGTCTCCATATATTGCTCGAAACGGAACCGCTGTGAAGGAGACTCACCCGGCGGATAGGGAACTAAGAAGAGGACTTTCACCATGAAGCACAAAGGTACAAAATGGATTCAAGCGTCTTGTTTTGGGATAGATTTCAAATAGCTTTGGAGTCGAAAGATTTTTATATTTGCAAAATCTATCGAAAAGTGCGGTTTTGACTTTTTTCGGGGGTTTTAGACTGATTATTGCACGTCAGTCGCTTTTTGAAGTTCCATTATTTCGGCTCGGTAGCCGCCAAGAAAATTTCATGCAATTACGGCAAAAAGAGTATGTCATATCGTCGGAGCGCTCGATCGCTTTGGGCCTTAAGGAGCTTTGGTTATACCGGGAGCTTTTTTATTTTTTTACCTGGCGTGATGTCAAGGTGAAGTACAAGCAAACGGCGTTGGGGGTTATTTGGGTGGTGCTGCAGCCGGTATTGACGGTGGCCATATTTTCTTATTTTTTTGGAAGAACGTTGCACATACCTTCCTCCAAAGTGGACTATCCGGTCTTTGTTTTTTCGGGGTTATTGCTTTGGAATTTTTTTTCCGCCAGCGTGAACACGGCGGGAAACAGCATGCTGACCAATGCGCCCATCATAAAAAAAATATATTTCCCCCGACTCATCATCCCGGTGTCGGCGCTGATGGTGGCCGGTGTGGATTTTCTTATTGCCTTCATTGTATACCTGGGCATGTTGCTGTACTATCATACCGCCGTTGACATTTCGTTGTTGCTCCTCTACTGGCCGATGGCCATCGTGCTGGTGGTGATGGGCACACTGGGAATAAGCTGCGGGTTGGCTGCTCTGACCGTAAAATATCGCGACTTCCGCTATGTCATTCCCTTCGGGCTCCAGATCGCTTTGTTTGTGAGCCCGGTCATTTATCCCGTGTCGATCGTGAATTCGCCATGGCTCAATTATTTGCTGGCGCTAAACCCCATGTTTGCCGCGATCAACTTCTTCCGTGCGCCCCTCATCGGATTGGATGCCAGTGCGCTGCTCATGACGACCAGTTGTGTGTCCACACTCCTCTTTATGATTGTAGGGATCAGTTACTTTAAAAAGACGGAAGCATTCTTTGCTGATATTGCATGAAGCCCATCCTGGAAATACAAAACGTATCCAAACTCTTTAAACTACACCACCGGGGTCTGCCGTACTTGAGTTTGCGCGACCGCATCTCCGGCGTCTTCAAGAAGACCGATGAGATCGAAGAGTTCTGGGCGCTCAATGATGTTTCGTTTTCCGTGGAGGCGGGCGAATCCATTGGCATCATTGGAAGAAACGGGGCCGGTAAATCGACCTTGCTCAAGATCCTGTCGCGCATCACCTTGCCCACCAAGGGACGCATCATTGTGCGCGGCCGCATTGCCAGTTTGCTCGAAGTGGGTACAGGCTTTCACCAGGAATTGACCGGGCGTGAAAATATTTTCATGAACGGTTCGATCCTCGGCATGAAGAAGACCGAGATCAACAAACGATTCGACGAGATCGTCGACTTCTCGGGCACAGAGCGCTTTCTCGACACACAGCTGAAACATTATTCCAGCGGCATGCAACTGCGATTGGCCTTTGCCGTGGCGGCTCACCTGGAGCCTGAGATCCTCATCGTGGACGAAGTCCTCTCTGTGGGTGACGCGGAATTCCAGAAGAAGTGCATGGGACGCATGAAGCATCTCAGTGAATCGGAAGGAAGAACCGTATTGTTCGTGTCGCATCAGTTGGAAGCCGTTACAAGGCTTTGCAGTAAAGTGATACAACTGGAGGCTGGCAAGGTCTCTTTCCAGGGCAATGCTTCGGAAGGCGTTAGCCGGTACCTGAAAGGTTCTACCGGGCGAAACTATCACTTCACCTTCGACGATATTTCGCGAGCCCCTGGAAATGAAAAAGTGCGGCTGACCGAAGTGGGCATAAAGAGTCACAACGGTGAGTTCTCCGACCAGGTGGATATCCGCAAGCCGGTAACCATTTTTTTCAAATACAACGTATTGGAAGATGGCGTTTCGTTTACGCACGGGCTGAACATTCACAACAACGAAAACATTCACGTGCTCAGTTCGCACGACACGGAGACGGGACGAAAGCGCCCGCTGTTCAAGAAGGGGACCTATTATGCGGAGGTGATCGTGCCGGGGAATTTTTTGGCTGAAGGCCTGTACTTTGTGAGCGTGGCCGTCATGCAGTATGATCCGTTTGAAGTATTTTTTCACGAAAAGGAAATCGTCACGTTTACGGTGGTCGATACCGTGGATGGCGATTCGGCGCGGGGCACATACGGCGGTACCTTTCCGGGTGTGGTGCGCCCGATCTTAAATTGGGAGTATCGAATGCTAGATAAAGAAGGCGTATGGAAAGAATGATTGAAGATTACCGGTATGGCCGTGGCCTTATCGAGCATTTGCATCGCTACGCTTTTGTGATGCCTTTTGTGAAGGGCAAGGTGGTGGTGGACATCGCCTCCGGTGAAGGCTATGGAAGCAACCTCATCGCACAGCAAGCTGCCCAGGTAACGGGCGTCGACGTGTCGGCGGAGGCCGTGCAACAAGCAGCCGCGAAATACAAAAGGCCCAATCTTTCGTTCGTAACGGGGTCGGCCACCAGCATTCCTTTGAACGATCAAAGCGTAGACGTAGTGGTGAGCTTCGAGACCCTGGAACACTTGCTCGAGCAAGACCAGATGATCGCTGAAATACGACGAGTGTTGAAACCTGCCGGCATGCTCATTATATCCACTCCGGAAAAAGAAAACTATCATCCCACGGACCCCGACAATCCCTATCACCTGAAGGAGTTGACCTCGGAAGAATTTATGAGCCTGTTGGGTAAATATTTTAAGGTGGTAAAAAATTTCCGGCAGCGTTATCTCTCCATGTCCATGATCTATGCCGATCGGGCCGATTCGGCCGAAGTCATTGAGATGTCCGGGAATTTTGAACGCATCAACCCCGAGGAGAATTTTTTTGGCAAACACCTTTTTAACATCGCTGTGGCGTCGGCAACGGAATTGCCTGTCACCGATGCTCTTCGCGTTTTTAATGGCAATGCGATCATGGAAGCGCAGACACAGTACTACGAGAATAAGATTGAGGAGATTTTCGCGAGCCGGACCTTTTTGCTCGGTAAATATTTGCTGTGGCCGTTCTGGTATGTGAAGACCAAACTTTCCAAATGAACATCACGGCGTTCACCATTTGTTCGACGAACTATTTTGCGCATGCGCGGGTGCTCGCCAAAAGCTGGCTACAGCATCATTCGGATACCTCCTTCTATGTTTTCCTGGTGGACGAGCTTCATGCCGGCGTAAACTACCGATTTGATGAACGCGTCGTGGTGATCCCGATCGCCGACGTGAACATTCCGACGTTCGACACGCTGGTTCAGCAATACAACATTGTGGAGTTGAACACCGCCGTGAAGCCGGATGTTTTTTTTTATCTCTTTGAAAGAAAGGGCTGCCAAAAGGTGGTCTACCTCGACCCCGACATCAAGGTATACGATCGGTTTGATGAACTCAGCAGCGCACTTGATCAGTATAGTATCATTGTGACCCCGCACTTCACCACGCCCATCGACGACGGGGAATCGACAACGGATTTCAGAATGCTCGGGAGCGGTCTTTTCAATTTAGGTTTTATTGCTTTGTCGCGCATAGACGCGGTGCGACCTTTTCTGACCTGGTGGCGCGACAGGCTTTATAAATACTGCTATTACGATCTGACCCGGGGCATGTTTTATGACCAGGTGTGGTGCAATTATGTTACCGTTTTTTTTGAGAACTATTTTATCCTCAAGGACCCGGGATACAACATGGCCAACTGGAATTTTCATGAGCGACGACTTTCCAAAACGGGCAGCGGTAATTTCCGTGTGAACGAAAAATATCCGCTCTATTTTTTTCATTTCAGTGGCTTTCGATTCGAAGAGCCCCTGAAGTTTTCGCGCTATCACAGCCGCTACACGTTTGCATCACGGCCGGACCTCAGGGAGATCTATGAGGACTATCACACCGACTTGGGGGACAACGAGGCTGCATCGCTTGCAAAAATTCCTTGTGTATACTACGAGCGTCACAAGCAATACAAAACGAAGGAGCAGGAACAAGCCTATCGGCAGCTCACGTGGCGGGCGAAAGCAACGCTGTGGTTGACGGCCCGGGCCCGGACCTTATATGCGCGTATCAAATGAGCGCAGCATCCCTGAAGCCCTTGCACCTGGCCGCCGCGTTCGATCAACATTACCGCGCACCTTTCTATGCGTGGTTCTTTTCTGTTTTAGATCACCATAAAAAGACTTCCGTTCATTTTCACCTCATCGTCACCGGGATCCCGGAAACGGAAAAACAAACCATCGTTGAAACGGCGGGCAAGCACCAAGTGTCCTTTTATGTCATCGACGAGGCGTTCACCGCGCAGTTTGTGCTCGCCAGCAAATGGACTCCCGCCGTATACTATCGCCTGTTCTTTCCTTTCCTTGTGCCGCCTTCGCTTGATCGGCTGCTGTACCTCGATGTTGATACCATTGTGGTAAATGATCTCACGGATTTCTATTCGCTGGACCTGGAGGGAAAACCTTTGGCGGCTGTGTATGATAACTATGTGGTGACACAACCCTTGCTCGGAATAAATGAACCTGGAAATTATTTTAATTCAGGGGTCATGCTGATGGACTTGAACCAATGGCGGCAATCGAAAATTTCCGAGCAGGTCATAGACTATCTGTTGAAATACCCGGAAACGATCCGGTATGTCGATCAGTGTGGGCTCAATGCTATTTTGGTCGATACCTGGAAGAAACTGGATGCGCGCTACAATTACCTGTATACCTACGTGCCGCAGGAGCAGAGCCTGAAAGAACTAAAAGGATTGTTGCATGACAAATATGTTGTTCATTTCACACTCCAGCGACCGTGGGAGATGCTTTGCAGGAATCGGTTAAGATTTTTGTATTTTCAATACCGGAAGAAATGGAGCGATCGCACGTCGAAGTACACCGACTTTGGATGGAGTAAAATACCGGCATGGCTAAAAATAAGGGCGGTCGAGTTTTACTTTGACGCGCCCCTGGTAAGGAAGATGTGGCGTGGTCTCAAGGCTAAAAGCGTACGAACATGAACCTCGTGATACAGTCGTTTGGGAAGGAGTATGAATACAGACGGGCCATCCTGACGATCTATAGTTTTTATGCCCACTATGGCTGGCCAACGACGGCGCGCGTGATCTTGTTTACCGACAACGAAGCATACTTTAAGCCCTATTTGGAACCTTTCGCGGTTGACTACATTTTTTTGTCGCCCGAGAAAATAAAGACCATGCGGGGTGCGATCGATTTTCTTCACCGGATGAAGATCGCGCTTATTGACGAAGCACTTCAGCGTTCCAATGACAAGATCTTTTATGTGGATTCGGATACCTTTTTTATTGCCAATCCGGAATCTGTCGAGAAAGCCGTGGCACCGGATGTGGCGTTTATGCATTTAAAGGAGTACGATTTTGCCAGTTTGAAAGACAAGCCCCTGCCCGCGGGCAAGACCTTTCGTGCATTTTATGAATTGATCGTGTCGCAGCGTTTTCGCGGAGCAAACAACGACGACCTCGAAGTTTTGCCTGGTGCTGAGTCTTGGAATGCCGGTGTCATGGCGTTGCATCCCGCGCAACGTGCTTGGCTGGCCGATGTGTATGCGTTGACAGATCAGTTCTACCCGGCTACGCACAATCACGCCAGTGAGCAGTACGCCTTTTCGATCGTGCTCCAGCAACGGGCAGAACTTCGCCCTTGCGACGATGTGGTCTATCACTATTGGTATCGCATCGAGAAGCGGATTGCCGATCTTTGGCTGGAAAAACACATCCACCTGGATTGGTGCGCCCTGCCGGTGCAGCGCCGGCTCGACGACATCCGGAAGATGACCGGTATACTCCCCGCTCAATTCGCGAACCACCTGCTCATGATTCAAGACCGGGCCATTCAATCGTTTAATGAAAATAAATTCGCGGAGGGCAGACACTATGCTTTCCGTGCGTTGCTGCGCAAGCCTTGGGACATTAAGTTTTTGCGTGATGTGGCTTACCACCTGCGACGCGGCTGGCAAGGCGCGATACCTCACACCATCCAGACACAACAGCATGAAGGAAGCAATTAAGGTCGGTTTTTGTGTGGCCTACGATTGGTATCTGTTGGAGCATGCGCTGCCGCTGATCTACAACGCCGCCGACATGATCTGCCTGTCGCTCGACAAAGATCGCATCAGTTGGAGCGGTCACCCCTATGCATTCGATACGGCTGCGTTTCAACAATTGGTGGCCCGACTTGATCCGGATAAAAAGATCCGTGTGATCGAAGAAGACTATCACCTGCCCGACCTGACGCCGATGCAAAACGAAGTACGCCAGCGCAACCGTATCGCCCAACACTTTGGCCCCGGCGGCTGGTTTGTTCAGCTTGACTGTGATGAGTATTTTCTCGACTTCGATGGATTCGTCGCGTACCTGCGGTCGCTCACATCGCGACGGACGAAACGCGCGAACGTGGCCTGCGCATGGATTATCTTATATAAGCAGACCCCAGAAGGCTTTCTGTATGTTGACCCTGTAGACAAGACAAAAACCGAATTCATGCAAATTGCCACACGCGAGCCGGGATATGAGTATGGAAGGCGAAATGGCAATTTTAATATTATTACAAACTTTGCGATCCTGCATCAGTCGTGGGCGCGGAGTCGCGAGGAGATAAGGGATAAAATTTATAACTGGGGGCACAGCACGGATTTCGACAAGGAGAAATACTTCGCTGCCTGGGAAGGCTTCGATGCCACCAACTTTGCCACAGCGAAAGATGTTCACCCCCTCCAATCGGGGTTATGGCCGCGTCTGAATTTCGTGAAAGGAAAAACGATAGCCGATCTCTTGAAGAATTTCCCCACGCACACCATGCCGGCCTATTCGACGGTGGATTTGTTTTTTAGAAATTCGCGGCTCTTTTCGAAACTCCGAAGTCTACTGAAAAAATGACGATACGCCCTGCCCTTTCCGTGATTGTACCAACCTACCAGGGTGCCCAGCGAATAATGAACACCCTGGGTTCGCTGGAGAAGCAATCCTTCCGCGATTTCGAGGTCATCGTTGTCATCGACGGCAGCACGGACGATACGAAAACGCGGGTGCAGCAAGCTTCATTTCGTTTCCCCCTTTTGGTGCACGAACAGCCGAACAAAGGACGCGCCGGTGCGCGCAATGCCGGGGCGGCCCTTGCTCAAGCGCACGCCCTTATTTTTTTGGATGACGACCTTACGTTCGACGACAGCTTGTTGAAAAAGTATGAGGCGCTGGCGGAACAGGGTCACCCCATCGCTGTGGGAAGCGCCTATGCCGTGCCCGTGAAAGAAAGGGACGAATTCTTTCACTTCGCCGAATACCTTAACACCAAGTGGGAATCGGGGCTGGCGAAAGCGACGAGGGAGGTGCTGAAAAAACCGTATCTCAACGCGCAGAACTGCCTGATCCGTCGCGACGTGTTTGAATTGTTGGGAGGCTTCGACGATCGTCTGCGTGATGCCGAGGACTTTGCCCTGGCCGTCGCGGCATTCGAAAAGAAGATCCCGATTCTGCTCGACGCCGAGATCCGGGTGGGCCACCATCTTCAGCCCGATTTCAAAACCTATGCCCGGCGTTTGGTGGAATATCAAAACGCACGGCAAGCGTTGGCACAACTGATGCCAGCAGCCAACCACTACATGACCACGCAAGTCCAGCGAAGTCGCGCCAAGACGATTTTCTACAAAATGGTGTCGGCGCAAGCGTGGATCGATTTGGTGGACAAAGGTTTGTTCATGATCCTGCCGCGTGCACTCCGTTTCCGGATCTATGATTTGCTGCTGACGGCCTATTCCGTTACACGCGTGGTCACGTGAGTGATCATCACACCTGCACTCGCATCACCTTCAGCGCGGGTTTGTAAATTAGTTTTGAATGGCGGGCATTCATCTCCCGCGACTGCGAGGGAATGTCGCGCAGGAAGTAAGGGAAGAGAACGCGGTAGGCATGTAAGACTTTTTTCAACAGCGTGCGCGTGGCAGCCGTGCAGAAAGGCATCGTCACCAAGATGGTGAGACAATTTATGCAGCCCACGAGCAGATAACCGATGTAGTGCAGCCATCCTTTTTTGTACCACACTAACGACAAGGACAGTCGCGATTGAATATACATCAAGTCCCGCGGCGCACTTTTGCCACCCAGGTGAATGATGGAAGCTTCCGGAAAATAATAGACAGCATAGTTTTTGGCGATGCGTTCGCGGATCCACTCGGTGTCTTCACAATACATAAAAAAATCAGTATCGAAATAGCCGGTATCGCGGGCCACGTCGGCGCGCAGGAACATGAACGCGCCCGACACATCGCCCACCCGTTGCGTGCGGGTGAAGTCGAAGTTTTGATGTTTGTCGCGGCCAAGGCGACGCACGATGGCGTGGGCAATTGGATTCTCGAGCTTGAAAAAGGTCCACAAATTATTGTGGAGGTAGGGCCACACGGAAGGTTGAAGGGTTTTGTCTTCGTTCAACAACCGGCAGCCCAGCAGGCCAATGTTTTGCGCTTGGGCAAACGGCGAAGTCATGAACGTGAAGCATTGTTCCAGCGCTCCGGGCAACACGATGGTGTCGGAATTGAGCAGCAGGAAAAATTGACCCCGGGCCACGGCCATACCCTCGTTGTTTGCCCGGCCAAAACCAAGATTCTCACCGGCTTTGATCAACACAAGTCCCGGAAAAAGTTCGGCAAAGGTGTCGGCAGGCCGGTCTGTCGAATGATTGTCCACCAAGATGATCTCAAACGAGACCCGCGTCGGATCCAGTGTTTGGTAAATAGATTCGATGCAGGCCCGGGTGAGGTCGAATGTGTTGAAATTGACAATCACAATGGAGAGATCCATGTGTTACCGGGGTTTGGCTTGGATGCCGTACTGCAGGAATTGTGACTCGGCCCAGTAGCCGAGTGTGGCAATATTGAAGAGGTAGAATTTCTTTGAGTCGGTCGGTCGAATGCCTTGCTGGGTCGCAATGTCGTAGCCGCACTCCTGGAACATGCGCTCGATGCTCTTCTTTGTGAAGAAACGCAAGTGGGTCTTGTCGAAAATGCCAGCCTCCTCATACTTCCAATCGCGCGACAGCAGCATTTGCATAAAGTCGTGAAAGTATAAAATGTTGGGAATGGAAGTGACAATGACACCCCCGGGGTTGAGCAGCTCCCTGCAGTAGCGCAGTGCGCTCCAGGGATCGACCAGGTGCTCCAGGACATCGTTGAACGAAATGACATCGAACTTTCTTTCGATCTTCAGCGAACGGTCGAAGTAGCCGTTAATAACCTTGTCCAGTTTTTTTTGGGCTTCCAGCGAAGGCTCGTATACAGGTTCCACGCCCCACACTTCACAGTGAAAGGTTTCTTTTACAAGCGCTGCAAAGTATCCTTCACCACAACCCACGTCCAGCAGCGACGTGATACCGGGAGGGATGAAGGCAAGCATCTCCGAGCGATTCAATTTATAGTATTGCGCGTTAGGCATATCCCGGTTTTTCGTCAAAAATAAATATAAATGTGATAAACCTTTTTTAGTAACATTGATCTTTTATTTGTACCGCATTGAGGAGGAAGATCGTCTATATCGTCTCGGATGTCGAGAAATCGCTTGCTTTTGAGTGGATGGCTGCCCATTTCAAGAGCCATGCCGAGCTTTTCTTTCTTCTGATCGGCAAGCGACAGACCGCGCTCATTTCCTTCCTGGAGCAGACCGGGGTGCGCTACCAGGTGGTGGCCGACGAAGATGGGGCATCGTTCTTCCGAAAGTGGCTGACAGTGCTGTCGCTGTTGCAAAGGGAGCGACCCCACGTCGTGCATGCGCACCTGTGGCGGGCCCAACTCATGGGCATGACCGCTGCGTGGTTGCTGCGCGTTCCGAAGCGAATATTCACACGTCACCATGCTGCCTTGCACCACGAAGTGTATCCCACCGGGTTGAAGTGGGATAAGCTGTGCAATCGATTGGCTACCGGCATCGTAGCCATTTCACAAAATGTTCAAAATATTCTCACCCAATGGGAGGGCGTGGCACCCGCTAAAGTACACCTGATACACCACGGCTTCGACCTCGCGTACTTTGCGCAGCCAGACCCGCAAGCAGTGGCCAACCTAAGGCAAAGGCACGGGCTTCCTGCGCGTGGCCCTATGATCGGCGTCATTGCCCGCTACCTGGAATTGAAGGGCATTCCGTACGTGGTGGAGGCCTTTAAAACTATCCGAAGGGAATTTCCAGACGCGTTTCTCATTCTGGCCAACGCCCATGGCGTGTATGCACCGGTCATCAAAAAAAGCCTGGCCGATGTTCCAGTGGAAGCCTACAAAGAGGTTATCTTTGAAAATGACCTGGCGTCATTGTATGCCGTGATGGATGTCTTTGTTCACGTGCCCACGGGCCCTCATGTAGAAGCTTTTGGACAAACTTATGTAGAAGCCTTGGCCGCGGGTGTGCCCGCGGTATTTACGCTTTCGGGCGTAGCACCGGAATTTATCGTGAACCGGAAGAACGCTTGTGTGGTGGGGTTCCGAAATGCCGGCGACATCGCTTCCGCGATCACCGACATTTGGCAAAATGATGCGCTGCGTGAAAACCTGATCACCGAAGGAAAGCGGTCGGTACAATCGTTCAGCCTGGAGCACATGCTGCATAAACTGGAAGCCTTGTACGCCTGATCGCCATGAGTCCATCATCAATTGATATCAAAACAGCATGACCCCACCGGATGATATAAGACTCATCAATCCCATCAACAAAAAGCCATTGACGGCCCGCAACGGACAATTGGTTGACGACGCGGGAAATTCATTTCCGCTAAAAGAAGGCGCCTATCGCTTTGTGCACGACGACAACTACACAGCCAACTTCGGGTTTCAATGGAATAAGTTTCAGAAAACACAGATCGACCGCTTTCAACGCACGGTAGATCAAAGCCGCGAACGTTTTTTTGCCGTGACCCAGTGGGATAAGATCGATCTCGCCGATCAGAATATCCTGGAGGTGGGCTCTGGCGCCGGTCGCTTTTCGCAGATCGTGCTCAATCACACGCATGCTAATTTGTATAGTGTCGACTATAGCAACGCCGTGGAGGCCAACTTCCGGAACAACGGTCCGCATCCTCGTTTCCATCTTTTCCAGGCCAGCGTATACGATTTGCCGTTTGCCCCCGCGCAGTTCGACAAAGTTTTTTGTTTTGGAGTTTTGCAACATACCCCCGACTTCAAACGCTCGGTGGGTGCGCTGGCAGAGATGGTGAAGCCGGGCGGCGAATTGATCGTGGATTTTTACCCGGTGAAGGGATGGTACACGAAGCTTCACGCCAAGTATCTATTGAGGCCTTTCACCCGGAATATGAACCATGAAAGATTGTTATCACGCATTGAAGCGAATGCCGGGTGGCTCATTTCGGCTTCCCGATTTTTCGACGCCATTGGTTTAGGTCGGATCGTGAATCGATTCCTGCCCGTGTGCGATATTCGCACCACCATTCCGCGTGGGCTCGACAAAACTGCCTTGCGGGAATGGGTTATTCTTGACACCTTCGATATGTTTTCGCCGGCGCACGATCATCCACAGCGTTTGGAGGTGGTGGGGCAATGGTTCAAGTCGTTCCAGCTCACGGATGTGGAATTGCTGACGATCCCCTACGGCGACGGCAACACGGTGACGGCCGTTCGCGGGAAGAAGCCGGCGACCGTAAACTAACTGAATTACACCTATGCCAGATATATTTTTCTCCATCGTCATTCCCACCTACAATCGCGCAGGCTATATCCGCAAAACCGTAGAGTCGTTGTTGCAGCAACACGATTCCGCCTACGAGATCATTGTGGTGGATGACGGCAGTACCGACAACACCGAGGAGGTGCTGGCACACATCAAAAGCGACAAAGTTTCCTATCATAAAAAAGCCAACGCCGAACGCGGTGCCGCCCGCAACTACGGGGCGCGGCTGGCCAAGGGTACGTACATCAACTTTTTTGATTCCGACGACGTGGCGTATCCCAACCACGTGGGCGAAGCCCGCAAGGCCATTATCAGCCTTAACCAACCGGAGGTGATCCACCTCGGCTACGACGTGAAGGACCCTGAAGGCAAGTTGTTGCGGACCGTCGACGCTTTTCCTCCTACGATCAACGATGCGTTGATCAATGGTAATCACCTCAGTTGTAACGCTGTGTTTGTGCGCCGCGACATCGCTGCCCAATGGCCCTTCAGCGAAAACCGCCTGCTGTCGGCATCCGAAGATTATGCCCTCTGGCTCAAGCTGGCCTCGCGCTATGATATTCATTGCTGGAACGTGATCACCTCTACGGTCGTGAACCACGAACTGCGCAGCGTGTTGACGATCAACCTTGAAAAGTTTTTGCAGCGCATGGAGATCTTGTGCCAGGAGTTGAAGGCCGACGACGCCTTCCTGAAAAAGTATGGCAGCCGTTGGAGCACCTTCCGGTCGTATCGCGATATTTATATTGCCTTGCACCTGGCCATGGCCCGGTATCCGAAAAGAAAAAGTATTGCCTACCTTTGGCATGCCGCCCTGTTGCGGCCGCAGGTGGTGTTGACCCGGCGGTTTATGGCTGCCTTAAAAAATGTTTTAGTATGACAAGAATATTGGTGACCGGCGGCGCCGGCAACATCGGGGCCTCGTTGGTAGAGCGACTGGTGAGTGACCCTGAGAACTACGTAGTGGTAGTCGACAACCTGAGCACAGGAAAATCCCACAACCTTTCCGAAGCAACGAAACACAGCAACTCGAAATTTATAAAGTGCGATGTAAACGTACTAGAGGACATCATGCCTGTCATGACGGCCTATCGGTTTGACTACGTATTTCATTATGCCGCCGTAGTCGGTGTTCAGCGCACGCTTGAGAATCCCATTCACGTGCTGCGCGATATCGATGGCATCAAACACATTCTGAACCTCTGCAAAAACACAGGGGTCCGTCGTGTATTTTATTCCTCTTCGTCCGAAGTGTATGGCGAGCCCGTGGAGATCCCCCAACATGAAAAGACCACGCCGTTGAATTCGCGACTGCCCTATGCGATCGTGAAGAATTTAGGGGAGGCCTTCTGTCAGTCCTACTTCCAGGAATATGGTTTGAACTACACGATCTTTCGTTTTTTTAATACGTATGGCCCGCTTCAAAGCAGCGATTTTGTGCTGACAAAATTTATCAAGGCGGCGCTGAAGAACGAGTCCCTCACCATCTATGGCGACGGAAGCCAATCGAGAACGTTTTGTTATATTGACGACAATATGGAACTTACGCTGCGCGCGTTGAACGATGGGCACTTTATTAACGATGTGGTGAATGTGGGCAACGATGTTGAGGTGAGTATTTTGAATTTGGCCAAAGTGGTCATTAGCACCCTCGGCTCAACCTCGTCCGTCGTACATCTGCCACCGCTGAAAGAAGGCGATATGACGCGGCGCAAGCCCGACATTTCAAAAATGAAACATGTGCTGGGCCGCGAGCTGACGCCGTTGGAGGATGGCATCAAGCGTGTGGCCAATGCTTTGAAATTGCAGCGCTAACTAAAAATCCTATGTGTGGAATTGCCGTTGTGTTGAGTAAAAACGCAGGAGGGGCTCGGGATATTGAACCCATGATCGCGCAGCTTCGTCACCGTGGTCCCGATGCCGAATCGACCTGGCTGTCCGACGACGGCAAGGTGGCGTTAGGTCACACCCGTCTCAGCGTGATCGATCTTTCCGAAACGGCCAACCAACCCATGGTGTCCCTGGATGGACGATACATCATTGTCTTCAACGGCGAGATCTATAATTTCAAGACGATCCGGGAGGAAATTGAGACCACGCATCCCCAAGTTAAATTCAAAACAACCTCCGACACGGAAGTGATCCTGCAGGCCTATGCGCTTTGGGGCGAGCAGATGATGTCGCGCCTGGGCGGTATGTTTGCGCTCGCCATTTGGGACACGGAAGCCAAAACGCTGTTCGTGTGTCGCGACCGGGTGGGCAAGAAGCCATTGTTCTATTATCACGACGATCACTATTTTATTTTTGCATCCGAGATAAAATCGTTGTTAAAGCATCCGGTCGTGAACGCCGCAAAGCATAGGCTCGACAACGATGCTGTTCACCAATTTCTGCACCTGGGATACATCCCCGAGCCCCGCACCATTTTCTCGTCGATCAAAAAATTTCCCGCCGGGTTTGCAGGCACCGTAAATGCCGATCTGGTGCTGGAGCTTAAGGCTTATTGGTCGATCGAAGAACAATTGCATCCCCCATCCTCAACGGATGAAGCGAGCGTAAAACAAACCCTAAAGAGCATCCTGACGGAAGCCGTGCAACAGCGCCTGATCAGCGACGTGCCGCTCGGAACATTTCTGAGTGGTGGAACAGACTCTTCGCTGATCACGGCCCTGGCGTCTAAAAGTTCCACCGGGCGACTGAAGACGTTCAGCATCGGCTTTACAGAAGGCAAGTTTGATGAAAGCGAATACGCGCGGCGCGTGGCATCACATCTTGGTACCGATCACCATGCCTATACACTTTCAGAAAAGGAGGCCGTTGGTATCCTGGAAACCTACCTCAAACATTTCGACGAACCCTTTGCCGACACCTCGGCGATACCCACCATGTTGGTGTCCAAGCTGGCGCGAAAGGAGGTGACGGTGGCCCTTACGGGCGATGGAGGAGACGAACTGTTTCAAGGCTACGGAGCCTATGATTGGGCGCAGCGTTTGCAAAATCCATTCGTCCGGCTTCTTCAAACCCCGCTGGCCTTTGGCTTGAGAAATTTCGGGAGCAGCCGTTTGAAACGCGTATCACATATATTGGAGAAAGTCGACAAAACGCGCATGCGCAGTCATATTTTTTCCCAGGAGCAATATTTTTTCTCCGATCGCGAACTGAGACAAAACGTGTTAAAGCATCCGGCCTCTTATACATCATTTGTTTACGATGATCTGCAGGTTGACCAGGTGAAACTCACCGCCCGTGAACAACAGGCAATCTTCGATTTGAAATTTTATTTGAAAGACGACCTTCTTGTTAAAGTCGACCGTGCCTCCATGTTTCACGCCCTGGAATGCCGTTGCCCGTTACTGGACCACCGTGTTGTTGAATTTGTATTCAACCTGCCACTTTCCTATAAAGTGCGCGGCAATGTGCGCAAATGGATCTTGAAGGAAATATTGGGCGATTATTTGCCGGCAGAGTTGGTGCACCGTCCAAAATGGGGCTTTAGCATTCCCCTGGCGAGCTGGCTGAAGAACGAACTCCGCTATTTGATAGACGACTATCTGGACAAACCGGGTATCGAGACGGCAGGCCTGGTGGAATATGATCACGTAAAGAAATTGAAGGAAGCTTTCTTGAATGGAAACGATTACCTCTATAACCGTCTCTGGACCTTGATCGTCATTCACAAATGGCTTCGCGAAAACGCATGAGCAAGGCCAACGTACTATATCTTTCCTATGACGGCCTCACCGATCCCCTCGGACAATCGCAAGTGTTGCCTTACCTCTGTGGCCTGGCAGATGAATATTCCATCACGGTGGTGACGTTCGATAAACCGGATCAATACGAAAAAAAGAAAAACGAACTGGAGGCCATTTGTCGTCAGTATGATATTCGGTGGATATCATTAACATACCGTCGCCAACCGCCTGTCGTCTCCACCGTGTGGGCATTGATGAAACTGCGACGCCTGGCGGATCGTTTGCATCGTGAAAAAAAAATAGACATCGTGCATTGCCGCAGCTATCTCACGGCGCTGGTGGGATTGGGATTGAAACACACGCAGGGTGTGAAATTTATTTTCGACATGCGCGGTTTTTGGGCCGATGAGCGTGTAGAAGGTGGGTTGTGGAATCGCAACAACCCGGTATTCAATGCCATCTATCGTTTCTTTAAGCAAAAAGAAAAAGTATTTCTGACGGAAGCCGACCACACCATTTCGCTGACCGAAAATGCCCGCCGGGAAATTCTCTCCTGGAATCTAAACCCGGCGCCGATCACCGTCATTCCTACGTGTGTCGACATGACGTTGTTTGATCCGGCAAAGCTCACGGAAACCCAAAAACGGGAGAAGCGATCAGCCTTGGGAATTGCACCGGGCGACTTTGTGCTGCTCTACCTGGGTTCGTGGGGTACGTGGTATATGACAAACGATATGCTGGCTTTTTTCACGGCCTTGAAAGCGCAAAAGTCAAACGCCAAGTTTCTCATCATCACACAAGACAAGATCGACCTTCACCAATATCCGCACCGCGAAGACGTGATCATGAGACCAGCAGCGCGACCGGAGGTTCCGCTCTACATCGGCTTGTCCGACGCAGCCATTTTCTTTATCCTTCCGTCTTTTTCAAAGAAAGCCTCATCGGCAACAAAGATGGGCGAGATCATGGCCATGAATGTCCCCGTGATCACCAACCCGGGCTGGGGCGATGCCGAAAGCATTATCCGCAAAGCCGGAGGATACCTGGCCGACGGGCCGTTCCCATTCGAAAGCCTGGCGCCCGTTCAATCGCGGGACTATTGCGAGCAGTACCTTAGTTTGAAGCAGGGTGTGCTGACCTATAAGTCGGTTTATAAAAAACTCTTGTGAAAGGCGATCGTCATGAAAGGACTGGGATGGCCCCTGAATCTGGGGAGATATTTTCAAGTGCCTGGTGATCACCGTTTTGGAATTTGGGCTTTCCGGTAAGTTTTTTCCCTTTTTAAAATCACTTTTCTCAAAGGAAAAGGTAAATTCTGTTAATTTTGGCCAAATTTTATTTGGAGACGAACCCTCGTAAAGACATACTATGAAACCTGTGAAATTAGACGGTACCGATCGCAAGATCCTGGAGATCCTTCAGGCCAACTCGAACATTACCAACGCCCAGCTCGCCAAAGAAATAGGCCTGTCGCCCGCACCCACCCTGGAGCGTGTGAACAAGCTGGAGACCAGCGGGGTCATCAAAAGCTATCATGCCGTTATCGATCCGGGAAGCGTGGGCATCGGTGTCAGCACCTTTGTAATGGCTACCCTGAAAGGTCACAATAAAGAAAACATCGAAAAATTCATCAAAGCCATCAAGGGCATCGACGAAGTGGTGGAGTGTCACCACATCACGGGCGCGGGCGACTTTATTCTCAAGATCGTTTGTGCCGACATCGCCGCCTATCAACAGCTGATGCTGGAGAAAGTATCAAACATTGAAGTGGTGGACAGCCTGCAATCCATGGTGATCCTTTCCACCTTCAAAGACAGCAAATCCATGCCGCTGCCCAACGCCTGAGAGGCTTTCCTTTACCATCATCTTTTTTAAACTATGGTGTCAGAGAAAACATTGATCCTGGATGCGCGCCAGGTGCAGGAAAAGATCAAGCGCATGGCGTTTGAGATCTATGAGCACAACTTCAAGGAAAAAAACGTGGTCATCGCCGGCATCGACGGCCAGGGCTACATCCTGGCCCAACTCCTGCTGAAACATGTGCAGGAGATCTCTCCCCTGGAAGGCAAGCTCGTCAAGGTGTCGCTCGACAAACTTTCGCCCTTGCAAAGCGAAGTGACGCTGGATTGTGAGTTGAAGGACCTCAAAAAGAAATGCATCATCCTGGTGGACGATGTGCTCAACACTGGTCGAACGTTTGCGTATGGCATGAAGCCCTTCCTGAACATCGAAGTAAAGAAGATCGAAACCGCCGTGTTGGTAAACCGGAGTCACACTTTGTTTCCCATCTATCCGCAATACACCGGCTATGAGCTGGCCACCACCATCAAAGATCACGTGGAGGTAAACCTGGGCAAGGAAACCGCCGTGTACTTACTGGATTAACTCCCTAGCCCATTCCACCACAACCTCGAGAACATGTCTATCCACAAACCTGAGATCAAGCGCATCACGACGCACCAATTGCAGGAAATGAAGAACCGCGGCGAGAAGATCGCCATGCTCACGGCCTACGACTACAGCATGGCCAAGATCATCGACGGCGCCGGCATCGACATCGTGCTGGTGGGCGATTCCGCCTCCAACGTGATGGCGGGCTACGAAACGACACTGCCCATCACCCTGGATCAAATGATCTATCACGCTGCCTCGGTGGTACGCGCCGTAAAACGCGCGCTCGTGATCGTGGATCTTCCCTTCGGAACATACCAGGGAAGTTCGGTGGAGGCCCTTCGCTCCTCCATTCGCATCATGAAAGAATCCGGTGCCCACGGCGTGAAGCTGGAAGGCGGCAGCGAAGTGAAAGACTCGATCGACCGAATATTGAGCGCGGGCATCCCTGTGATGGGCCACCTCGGCCTCACCCCCCAATCCATCTACAAATTCGGGACCTACACGGTCCGCGCAAAAGAAGAAGCGGAAGCAAACAAGCTCATGGAAGACGCAAAACTTCTGCAAGAGTGCGGATGCTTCGGCGTCGTGTTGGAAAAGATACCTGCCTTGCTTGCTAAACAGGTTTCTCAATCACTCGTAATCCCGACCATTGGAATCGGCGCCGGGCCGGATGCGGATGGTCAGGTGTTGGTGATGCAGGATATGTTGGGCATCACGAAGGAATTCAAACCCCGGTTTTTGCGGCGCTATGCCGATTTGCATACGGTGATCACGGATGCTGTGGCGAAATACATCACAGACATCAAGGCAAAGGACTTTCCGAACGAAGACGAGAAGTATTAAACTCGCCCTTGTTGGTGTTCTTCACCAACAAGAAAACCGGGCGACAAATATCGTCGATGGGAACTTCGTAAAGGAAGGGTGCTAATTAGGGACATCAATAATACTTACAGGCAGCTAAATTTGTTGGTGAAGAACACCAACAAAGGCGACGGCGATCGCTACAACAACTCGTTCGCCAAATTAGCCAACTCCGAGCGCTCTCCTTTTTCCAGCGTAATGTGCGCATACAACTCGTGATCCTGCAAGCGATCGATGAGGGTTGACAATCCATTACTTTGCGAGTCCAGATAAGGCGTATCGATCTGATAAATGTCGCCTGTAAAAATGATTTTTGTGTTTTCGCCGGCGCGGGTGATGATGGTCTTCACTTCGTGCGGGGTCAGGTTTTGGGCCTCGTCCACAATGAAGCAGATGTTCGACAAGCTTCTGCCACGGATGTAGGCCAGGGGTGTGATCATAAGCTTTTCCTGGTTCACCATTTCCGTGATGCGCGAATACTCCTTGTCCGTTTCGTTGTATTGGTTTTGGATGAACTTCAGGTTGTCCCACAGTGGTTCCATGTAGGGATTTACCTTTGATTTTATATCACCCGGTAAATAACCGATGTCTTTGTTGCTGAGGGGCACGATGGGACGGGCCAGGTAGATCTGCTTATACTCCTTCTTCTGTTCCAATGCAGCGGCGAGGGCCAGCAACGTTTTACCGGTTCCCGCTACACCCTGTATCGACACCAGCTTGATCTCCGGCTTCAGTGCAGCATGGATGGCAAAGGTCTGCTCTGCATTGCGGGGCTTCACGCCATAGACGGCACGCTTCTCTACATGCTCCAACATTTCGTTGAAGGGATTGTAGTAGGCCAGGGCTGACTTTTTTCCGCTCTTTAAAATATAGTAGTGATTCTTGACCGGCGCCATTTTGCCCAACAAATCGCCCGGTGGGCAATAGCCTTTTTCATAGAGGAGGTTGATCATGTTGGAGTCAACATCTTCCAGGATGGTCTTGCCGGTGTAGAGCGATGAAATGTTTTGAACCTTGCCCGTCGTGTAATCCTCCGATTGAAGACCCAGGGCCTTGGCCTTGAGACGCAGGTTCACGTCTTTGGAGACGAGGATGATCTTGCGGTCTTTCGCTTCTTTCTGCAACTGCAGCGCCGAGTTGAGGATGCGGTGGTCGGCCTTCTCTTCATTGAAGACCTTGTTGGCGTCGATGGTGCTCTTGGTGTCCATCAACACCTTGAACACACCTTTGCCTTTGCCGTTGATGGGGTTCCAGTTGTGGAGCATCTGGCCTTTGGCCAGCTTGTCTATGAGGCGGATGAATTCGCGGGCTTCGAAGTTTTTGGTGTCGTTGCCCTTTTTGAAGTTGTCGAGTTCTTCCAGTACGGTGATGGGGATGCCCACATCATGTTCGTCGAAATTAAGGATGGAGTTGTGCTCGTAGATAATGACCGAAGTATCGAGTACGAAGATCTTTTTTTCCTTTTTGGTTTTGGCCATGCGACACAAAGAACTTGGTTTACGAAATGTAATGAATGGAAATGAAAAGCGTGTAACTTTTGAGAAAAGTTTTTATGAAACTTTCCCGAACGCAATCGAGTAGACATCGCCCCGTTCGTGCGGCGACACCCGCAGCACGTCAGCCAAAACCAAGAGCACTAATTTTTTGGAAGCATAGAACCGCTTCAGTCCCGTGAGCACCATGAACTCTTTGAGGGTGATGCGCTTGTGCTCGTCGAGGTATTTGATCAGGAACTGTTCGTGATCGCCATACCGGAACCCGATGTCCTTTTGGCGTTGCCGGCGCCGGATGATCTCCCGCACTTCGCGGCTTGCCTTGATGCTCTTGTCGTCCACCCGCACGAACGATTCCTTTGCCTGGTTGTCGCCAAGGAAGTAGTGGGGCCGGCGCTCGCTTTTGGCGATGTCGTATTGAATGACGGTGCGCTGGTTGCCGAGTGGGATCAGTGTTTCGGTAAGCGCGAGGGCGGGACGTACGCGCTTCAGGATCTCCTTAATAACATGCACGTCGTCTTCAGGATATTTCAGCCCTGGGATGGTGCCGTCGTCGCCGATGCCCACCAGCAGCGTGCCGCCTTCCGTGTTGGCAAAGGCGATCATTTCACGCGCGATCTTTTCGGGGTTAGAGGCCTTGCGCTTGAACTCCAGGGCAGCACCTTCACCTTTCCGGACAAGCTGCTGCAGAAGCTGAACCTGCCGGGGTTGAAAGGATACGGATTCCTGCGGCTTGTTCATGGGCTATCTATGAATGTGTCTGGCTTCTTTGTGATAGAATAAAAACGGAGAAGAAACCATAACCGAAAGGCCATCGGAGTTTATACGGTCAGGACGCTTCAGGCAAATGCTTTGCCGGGCATTGTGTTATCGAATTCAATTCATCAGGAGAACGGCATACGATCACTGGATTTCACAGCCACTTCGCATACAACTTCCTGGCCTGACTGTGAAATTTTACCCTGCCTGCCTTCAACTCTTCCCATCCCTTTTCGATCGCGCTTCTTTCTTCCTTTGTGATCTTATCCCACCAATCTAAATTCTTCTGATTTTTCATGAGCATTTTCACCCGGTCAAGTGCGGCCCCTTCCTCCAGCGAGAGGATCCACTCAATGAGTTTTAATTTTTCACCGTCGATGCTCATAAAAAAACACCTTTCTTAAAAGTACAAAATCTGTTAAGAAAATACATCACGATGTCCGGTCAGAAGAAAAAATTGGGCGTTAAAACTTTCCGCCCAACGCTTCATCGTCATCGTCCTCGTCTTGCCCGGGTCGCGGCAGGGTGAACATACTGCTCAGCAGGTCCTTGAACTGAAGCCCGGCGGTTAGATTGTGTTTGCTGATCAGGCTGTACTCCGCCAGACCATGCAAGGCAAACTCCATCAAAAATAATTTCGATGCGGTGTCCTGATCCCTGTGAAACTCATTCACCAGGTCGAGCAGGCCTGGGATGGACTTCAGTTTTTGTTCAAACTCGGCCTGCCCGCTGTCGTGAAGCAGGTCCACGGTGTTGCCGTCACCAAACCAGTTGGCGACTTTTTTATACGGACTCTTCTCTTTTTGTTTTCGGAATTTATCGGGGTCGGGGAAGTAGTGAACGAATTGTGTGCGCAAGGCTTTGCCCACCAGGTTCTGTGCCACAATGCCCGGGCCTTCCTGTTCGCCTTCATACACTAGCTCCACTTTGCCGGTGATGGCGGGGACCACACCGATGAAATCGGAGATGCGGATGTTCACATTCTTCTCGTTGTTGAGGATGCTTCTCCGCTCGGCAGCGGCCACCAGGTTTTCATAGGCCGAGATGGTGAGTCGGGCCGACACACCACTCTTGGCATCCACGTATTCGCTCTTGCGCGCTTCGAAGGCGATCTGCTCCACCAGGTCCTTCGCGATCTCGTTCACCGAAACCGTTTGGCGCTGGATGTCTTTCAAGCGGGCTTCTTGTTGTGTAATGCGTTTACCGATCTCGAGTGTCTTCGGATAGTGTGTAATGATCTGGCTGTCGATGCGGTCCTTGAGCGGCGTAACAATGCTACCCCGGTTGGTGTAGTCTTCCGGGTTGGCCGTGAACACAAACTGAATATCCAAAGGCATGCGGATCTTAAAGCCGCGGATCTGGATATCGCCCTCTTGTAAAATATTGAAGAGCGCCACTTGAATGCGGGCTTGCAAGTCGGGCAACTCATTGATCACAAAAATGCTCCGGTTCGACCGTGGGATCAACCCGAAGTGGATTACGCGTTCGTCGGAGTAAGGCAGTTTGAGCGTGGCGGCCTTGATCGGGTCAACATCACCGATGAGGTCGGCAATGGAAACATCCGGCGTGGCCAGTTTTTCGGAATAGCGTTCGTCGCGATGCATCCAGGCCACCGGCGTGTTGTCGCCGAGCTCTTTCACCTTGTCTTTACCATAGCGCGAGAACGGTGCCAAGGGATCGTCGTTCAATTCGGAGCCTTCGATGATGGGCACATACTCGTCCAGCAAGTGGACCATGAGCCGGGCCAGGCGCGTCTTGGCTTGTCCACGCAAGCCCAGCAGGTTGATGTCGTGGCCGGCAAGGATGGCGCGTTCGAGATCGGGGATCACGGTTTCTTCGTAACCCCAGATGCCCGCAAATACCGTTTCCTTTTTTCGAAGCCGCGCGATCAGGTTTTCGCGCAACTCTTCTTTGATCGACCGGGGTTCGTAGCCGGCCTGCTTTAGCTGACCCAGCGTGTTAATCTTTGAATGATCCATTCGTGTGGTTTGATGTTTTTAAAAAATGAAACCGGAAATCGGGAGAGAAATGACCGGTTATAAATTCTTTCTTCTGTTTCGCTTGAAATCCTCGAACACCAGGTTGCCCAGGCCTTCCAGGTTGCTGTAATAAGCATTGCCGTTGTTGGCTTTTGTAAAATCACGCACAAAGGCTTTCAGATACGGATCGGTAGCGATCATAAAAGTAGTGACCGGAACTTTCAACTTGCGCAGTTGCCCGGCAAGGTTCAAAGTCTTGTTCAAGATCTTCTGATCCAATCCAAAAGCGTTCTTATAATATTTTATACCCTGCTTGATACACGTGGGTTTGCCATCCGTGATCATGAAGATCTGTTTGTTGTTGTTTTTTCTTTTCCGCAGGATATCCATCGCCAGTTCAAGGCCGGCCACGGTATTGGTGTGATACGGTCCCACTTGCAAATAGGGCAAGTCCTTGATTTCGATCTGCCAGGCGTCGTCGCCAAACACAAGAATATCGAGCGTGTCTTTCGGATATTTTTTGGTGATGAGCTCAGCCAGGGCCATGGCCACTTTCTTGGCGGGTGTGATGCGGTCTTCGCCGTATAAGATCATGGAGTGCGAGATGTCGATCATCAGCACGGTGGACGTTTGCGTTTTGAACTCGCTTTCCATCACCTCCAAATCTTGTTCGGTCATGAAGAAATTGTCGAGGCCGTGGTTGATTTGGGCGTTGCGCAGCGAATCGGTGGCCGAGATCTGCTCGAGCGTGTCGCCAAATTCGTAGTCGCGGTGTTCGGTGGTTTGCTCGTCGCCCAGGCCACTGTGGTGGGTATTATGTTCGCCGGATTTGGTCTTTTTCAGCTTTCCAAAGATCTCCTCCAGGGCGGACTGACGTAGGTTTTGTTCGCTTTTTGCCTTTAACTTGAATTCCCCTTTAGGACCTTCGTCGGTGATATAGCCTTCCCGCTTCAAATCCTCAATAAAATTGCCAATTCCGTACTGATCGTTGGTGAGCCCGTATTGCCGGTCCACCTCCGTAAGCCACTGCAGGGCCTCGGAAACGTTGCCAGAGGTGATGAGGATCAGCTGCATGAAAACTTTCAGCAGTTTCTGGAAATCGCTTTTATCCTTGTCGTCGGGGGGAGTGTAATTCGAAAATCGGTATCCAAGCATGGGTTTTGGGCCTATATATCACACTAAACCATTAATTTGAGAAATCTGTTTCGCCCTCAAAAGTTAATTTCTAAAAACTTTAAGGTCCCATGTAAGGATTTGCCTCAGAATAAAATTGTGATTTTATCGACGGACGTTAATTTTGGTCGACAAACAAACCAATATACCTATGAGAAAGTCAGTAGTTGTTTTAATCTTGGCGGCTTCTGTCATGCTGGCTGCCTGTTCGGAGTACACATGCCCGACCTACGCGAAAGCTCCAGCCAAAGCCAATACGGCGAAGCAGACGCGCCTCTAAAAAGCACTCATTAACCTGAGCTATAAAAAAGCCACCGCGGGAAACCAAGGTGGCTTTTTGCTTGATATTGGATGGAGGATGCCGCTCAGGTGGCGCTTTTCTTCTCTTTCATCGTGCCATAGATATAATCCCACAGCGGCGACGAGACACCGAAAATAATATCTCCATTTTTATAGTGGTGCATGCTGTGATTGATCCAAAGCTTGCGGAACACATTTTTCGGCGGAGGATAGGCGTGCACGACATAGTGTATGGAAAGATAGGCCGCATAGCCCACCAGGAATCCCGGCAAAAATGAAAACGCGAGGTCACCCAGAACCAACCGGAAAAGCAATAGCAGGATCGTGGAAATGGTCACGCTCACCAACGGCGGCATGGCCAGCCGGTCTTTGTCTTTTGGGAATTCATGGTGAACACCGTGCATGATGTATTGGGCCTTTTCACGCAACTTATTGTACGTGGCCATGTGAAACACGTGACGGTGCACTGTGTACTCCACCCACGAAAACGAAACCACGCCCAGCAAAAACATCAGGATTGTTTGCAAGGTAGACAAAGACGTGTGGGTAATGCTCCAATATAAAAGAGCACAAGCAAACGTCGTAAAGATAAGCAAGGGAACAGAGATGTGTGTGCGGGACAATTTTTCAAGAACAGGGCTCTTGAAGAGTTGCTTGGTCCCTTGATTCTTTGGTTTGATCTCAGGCGGCATTACATCTGCTAACATTGCGTCATGGGGTTTAATGACTGATCTTTTTCCTCAAGGTTTTATACGGCTACAGTGCCGCTTTTGATGCAGTTTTCTCCATTACACGTTGATAATAACCTTCATATAGCGGCAGGATCCGGCTGATATCAAATTCCTTGGCGCGTTTCAGGGCATTGTCCTTAAACGTCTGAAGGTTATTCTTATCCAAAATAAACAGCGCTTTGCGCGTCATGTCTTCCACGTCACCCACCGGGCTCATAAACCCGGTAACGCCCTGAATGTTAAGTTCCGGCAAGCCCCCGGTGTCGGACGAGATCACCGGCACCTCGCACGCCATTGCTTCCAGCGCGGCCAACCCAAAGCTCTCTTTTTCAGAAGGCATCAGGAAAAGATCGGCTACGGAAAGCACTTCCTCTACGGCCTCCAACTTGCCCAGGAAACGGACATCCTGGCTGATCTCCAACTCGCGGCACTGGGCTTCGGCCTTGCTGCGTTCGGGACCATCTCCGATCATTAACAATTTGGCGGGGATTTCGGCGTGAATGTTGGCAAATATATTTATCACATCGCCCACGCGCTTCACTTTGCGGAAGTTTGACGTGTGCACGATCAGCACCTCGCCGTTGGGGCAAATGGCTTTTTTGAAGTGATCTTTCTTTTGCTTCTTGAATTTCTCCAGGTCAATAAAATTAGGGATCACCTCGATGTCGTTGGTGATCTTGAACGAATGATACGTCTCCCGCCGAAGGTCTTCCGAAACGGCCGTCACACCGTCGGACTCGTTGATGCTGAAGGTGACCACCGGTTCGTATGAAGCATCTTTGCCCACCAGCGTGATATCGGTACCGTGCAACGTAGTGACCACTGGAATCACAATGCCGTGTGTCTTTAAAATTTGTTTGGCCATGTAGGCCGCCGAGGCGTGGGGGATGGCATAATGCACATGCAACAGGTCCAGCTTTTCGTTCTTCACCACGCTCACCATCTTGCTGGCCAGGGCCAGTTCGTAAGGGGGAAAATCAAAAAGGGGGTAAGAATGAAAATCAACCTCATGATAGAAGAGATTCTCATTCAGAAAATCCAATCGTGGAGGTTGTGAATACGTAATGAAGTGAACTTTATGACCCTCTTGGGCCAGTGCCTTTCCAAGTTCGGTGGCAACTACACCGCTTCCGCCAAAGGTGGGATAGCAGACAATTCCAATATTCATGTTTAGGTTCGTTGTGTCGTTAAGGTTGGGGGTACCCGGAATAACGGGTCCCTGGCGTGTGGGTGTGTTATTTAATTGTTAAAAGTGTGGACGTGTGCCTTAAGCCTTGAGACGAACCCCTGCTTGGTTTTATTGCAACCTTAACGGCGACTGGTCACCAGCGATGTGTCGGCCTCCGCATCGTCTTCCGGAACATCGCCGCAGTAGCTGAAAATGGATTCGTATACCACGTCTTGAATGCGAGAACGTATATTGGCGTTGTTTAGTTTATTGTTCCGGTCGGGATATACCCGATTGGAAAGAAAAACATAGACCAGGTCGAACTCGGGGTCAACCCACATGCACGTGCCCGTAAAACCGGTATGTCCAAAGGTTTGGGGGGAGGCCTTTAAGGAGGTAGGGCTATTCCAGTCGCTTTGCACGGGCTTATCCCATCCTAAACCTCGGCGGCTTTTGTCAAATTGTTTAGCGGTAAACGTTTGAACGGTTGATCGCCGGTAATAACGGGTGCCACCATATTCGCCCATCTGCAACAACATCTGCCCCAGCTTGGCCAGGTCGGTGGCGTTGCTGAACAACCCCGCATGGCCCGCCACGCCTCCCATCATGGCCGCCCGCTCGTCGTGCACGGTGCCGGCGATGCGCGTCTTGCGATAGATCTTGTCATCTTCGGTAGGGGCAATGGTTTGAAGGGGGAACCGGCTCAGGGGCAGGTAACCCGTGGTGTAGGCGCCGAGCGGTTCATATAAATTTTGGTGGAGGAACTCATCCAGCGGTTGGTTCAACATCCGCTCGGCCAGGCGTTGCAACATGAGAAAACCAAGGTCGCTGTATTTATAACCATAAGGCGTACGCGCAGGCCTGTCTACCAGTTTCGATTTTGAGATCCACGACCACACGGAATCACGGATGTTGGTGGCCGCAAATAAATTAGCGGAAACTTGCAGCGGATAATGTTCGTCTCTTTTGCGACTATAATATAGAGGAAGGAACGTGGTGTCTTTCACCGTCTCGTTCCACATCGGTATGAACGGCGCGAGGCCTGCCTGGTGGGTCAGGATCTCCAGCAAGGTGATGTCTTTCTTGTTGGTGTTCTTCAGCTCCGGCAAATAATAAGAGATTTTTTTATGAATGTCGATCATGCCCTTCTCATACATGAACATCACCGCCTGCAACGTGGCCGAAACTTTGGTGAGCGACGCCAGATCATAAATGGTTTCGCTGGTTACGGGTGAGGTATTATCGTAGGTGAGGGCGCCGAACGACTTGTCATAGATCACCTTGCCGCCGCGGGCCACCAGCACCTGGCATCCGGGCGTGGCACCCATCTTGATGGCATCTCTCACAATGCTGTCGATCTTGGGCAACAAACGGCTTTCCATGCCGGCGTCTTCGGGGATGGAATAGGAGAGACGTTTAATGGCGTCAAACGCCTGACCCCTTCCTTCCGGGAGCAGGGGAGAGGCGGCAATGGGCAGTGCACCCTGGGCAGGCAACGCGCCGAAAATGATCTGCGGAACGGCCCGGAGGGTTTCCGGGGTGTTGGTATAGGCCGTGATCACCGTGGGTAACGTGCTGGCCGATCGCAGGAAACTTTCGTTGCCGAAATCACAATAGATGATCTCCGCCGTGCTTTGTTTCAATAGGGTGTTCAGCCGCTCGATCACGGCCGGGGCCGTCTGTGGAAATATGCCGACGATGATTACCTCATGCCCGCGCAATCCATCCGACAACTCCATGAGGTCGCTCTTTTCGTCGAGCGTGAAGTAGGAGGTGTGCACGTATTTGTTCAGCGTGGAAACAAAGTCTTTGTTCGGTGTGGCCGCATGGCTGGAGATAAAAGCAAAGCGTTTGTTCTCCAATACTTTCACGGGTAACGTGCGTTGCGTATTGCTGACGACAGTGATTGCCGCGGAATACAATTTCTGATTCATCAGGCGTGGGGCCGGACCGTTGAGGCGGGCCACGAGGTTGTCGAGGTTCACGGGCTTGCGTTTCGACAGCCCGGCATCGTATTTGAAACCGAGGATCTTCTTCACACTGTTGTCCAGTTGGGTCTCATAAACATCGCCCGACTTCAACAGCTTTTTTATTTTGCGGATGGCGGGGCCGATCTCCTGGGAACCGATCAGGATGTCGTTGCCGGCCTGGAAGGCAAACATCTCCGCTTCGCCGGCTCTCACTTTTTCGGTGAGCGTTTTCACCTGGTGAAGATCGACAAACACCAGACCGCTAAAATTCAATTTCCCTTTCAGCCATTCGCCGGTAAAGAACAACGAGAGCGTGGCGGCATCGAAAGCATTTTTCTTGATGAGGTTTTTACTTTCGTAGAAGAGTGGGAACGTCGATGCGGCAGGCATCACACCGGCCAGGTTGTTTTCAAATAATTTGATATAGGGATAGGAGCGCACCGAGTCGATGGTGGGCTTGATGCTGGGAAAATCTTTGTGAACATCCGTCACGGTGAGACCTTTCACCGTAAAGTGTTTGGCGCAGGCCAGCACACCGTGGTCTTGCATGCCCCGCATAAAAGCGGTGGCTTTGCCGGCGACGTTCACTTTGTTTTCACCAAAAGAACGGTAGCTGATCATGGGGTCCTGAGGATTGTTGTTGATGTCGGCGGTGGGTCCGAAGTTGAGGTTCACCCCCAACATCTTCATCTGGCTGGCCACTTCCTTGCCGGCCTGGTACACCAGCGTGTCGTTGCGAATGGCACCCATGATGAGCGGTCTCGGGAAGCTTAGCGTGCTGTCGACCGACTGTCCCAAACCCCATTCGGCGTCCTGGCCCACGAACAAGGGCAGTTGCGAGGCGGCTTGAAAGACATTGGTGGCCCGGGCCTGGTGCAGGGGCGTTTCCTGTTGGAAGATGATGCCACCGATGTCGTGGTTACGGATGTTGTCCTCCACGACGCGCAGCTGGTCTTTCGTGGCGTGGGGTGGCACCGTGGCCATGAACAATTGACCAATTTTTTCCTCCACGCTCAGGGTGTGGAATACACTGTCGACCCAGTGGTTCTTCTTCGATTGGGCCGATGCGGCCGTGAACATGCCGCCCAGGATCAGAAAGCTCAGGAAAACTTTTTGTAGCATTCGTTTGATGTTGAGAGTTTAAAAAATGAAGCCTCCAAAGTATAAAGTATAAAATTAATGAATTGAAAGGGTATTTAAACATATTGCCCTTCGAAGATAAGCGAACGGAGGTAACTCGCGCTATCGTCCGGTTAATGGATCAACGACCCGTGTCCTTTTTCCTTATCCCCCGGCGCATAAAATAAAAACAGGGCTGTGGAACGGAATGTTCTTCGAGAATTGTCTTTAGAATGCAGATCGAATGACACATTTTTGTGACCTGTTAAGCGTATATTCATCGCATGCCTGATATCATTCAGCTTTTACCGGATTCCATTGCCAACCAGATCGCCGCAGGTGAAGTGGTGCAGCGCCCCGCCTCGGCCGTGAAAGAGCTGATGGAAAATTCTATCGACGCCGATGCCACCCACATCAAACTGATCCTCAAGGAAGCGGGCAAGACCCTGCTGCAGGTGATCGACAATGGCAAAGGCATGTCGGAGACCGACGCGCGCATGAGCCTGGAGCGTCACGCCACCTCCAAGATCCGCTCGGCCGAAGACCTGTTCACCCTCCACACCATGGGCTTCCGTGGTGAAGCCCTGGCCTCCCTGGCCGCGGTGTCGCAAATGGAAATGAAAACGCGTCTCCACGACCAGGAGTTGGGCACGCTGGTCGTGGTCGAAGGATCGGATGTGAAACGCCAGGAGCCAGTGGCCTGCGAGGCGGGCACCAGCATCAGCGTGAAAAATCTTTTCTTCAACATCCCCGCGCGGCGCAATTTCCTGAAGTCGAACGCCAACGAATACCAACACATCGTCGATGAATTTCAGCGCCTGGCCCTGGCCCATCCCGAGGTGGGCTTCCAGTTGATCGAGACCGACACCTTGGAGTATGACCTGCATCCCGCGAAGCTGGGGCAACGCATCGTCAATATTTTTGGAAAGCCTTACCAGGAACAACTGGCGGCCTGCCAGGAAGAGACGCCGCTCGTGAAGATCACGGGCTACCTGGGTAAACCCCATGGGGCAAAGAAGAAACGCGGCGAACAATTTTTGTTTGTCAACAAACGGTTCATCCGCAGCGCCTACCTGAATCACGCCATCATGGGAGCCTACGCCGGCTTGTTGCCAGAGAATACATTTCCCTTCTATGTGCTCTTTATCGAGATCGACCCGAAACACATCGACGTGAACGTGCATCCGACCAAGACCGAGATCAAGTTCGACGACGAACGGGCCGTCTATACGGTGATGCTGTCGGCCGCCCGCCAGGCACTGGGTGCCCACAACCTCACACCGGCCATCGACTTTGATGCCGATGTGAACATTATCTCCAAGTTATCGCAGGCCTCGAACCAAACGCGCGAAGCCTATTTCGAAGAGCGCTTCAGCGCCGTGCCGCGCAGCAGCCGTGAGAACTGGGAGCGGCTGTACGAAGGCGAGGCGCCTGCCGTGCGCCTGAACGTGCCGCCGGACACCACACCCGTGCAAACCCTGCGTTTCGAGAGCGCCCTAAATCAACAAGCCGACACACCGCTGGAGCAAAAAACATGTTTCCAACTTCACAACCGGTATATCGTTAAACAGGTGAAATCGGGCATGATGATCGTAGACCAGCAGGCAGCACACGAACGGATCTTATACGAGAAGTTTCTGACGCAGGTAAAAAATAAATCGGCCCAAAGCCAGCAAAGCCTGTTCCCCCAAGCCATTACGTTCCCTGCGGCCGATTTTGCGCTGGTGCTGGAAATGCAACAGGAAATCGAGTCGTTGGGCTTCCGGATCGAAGTGTTCGGCAAAAATACCTTGCTGGTAAACGGTGTGCCCGGTAATATTCCGGCCAGCCGGGAGAAGGAATTGTTTGAGGGGCTCATCGAACAATTCAAGATCAACCAGGCCGAGCTTTCCCTGCCGTTGCGGGAAAACCTGGCCCGCGCCCTGGCCCGCCGTGCAGCCCTGAAAGCAGGACAAGTGCTGGCGCGCGAGGAAATGCAGGCCCTGATCGACAATTTATTTGTATGCTCCACCCCAAACTATGCCCCGGATGGAAAACCTACATTTTTTATTTTTGAGTTGAATAAAATAGAAGCTTACTTTCGGTAGACTATATAGACGAAGACCAATCATTTTATTATGCTGAGACTTACCCCGGTTGTACGGAATTTGATCATGATCAACGTTCTTATCTTTGTAGGATCGTTCCTGGCGGGCAAACTGACACCTCTTGTCGATATTGGAGGTTGCTTCGGACCCTTTTCGCATCCCGTCGATATTATTTCCGCCTACCTTTCGCTCTATGGCCCCCATACGGATTGTTTCCGGCCCTACCAGCTTTTCACCTATATGTTTATGCACGGCGGCATCAGCCACATCTTTTTCAATATGCTGACCCTCGCGTTTATGGGGCCGATCCTGGAAAGCTATTGGGGCACCAAACGGTTCACTATTTTTTACCTGATCACCGGCGTCGGTGCAGGCATATTCAATATTTTTGTAAGCCAGGTTCTGCATATCGGATCCTTCGGCGTCATGGTGGGCGCTTCCGGCGCTATCTATGGTTTGTTGACGGCCTTCGGTATGTTGTTTCCGAATATGGAAATACAACTGCTCATCCCGCCCATACCGATCAAGGCGAAGTACCTGGTATTGCTTTTGGGTGGGCTCAGTTTTTTGATGGACCCGAGCGGCAACACCGCTCACTTTGCTCACCTGGGTGGAGTGATCTTTGGCTTTTTCATTATCACGGCCTGGCGCAGGCAAGGAAATTAACATACGCCCGTGTAGAGAACTATGTTTGACGATTTTAAACACGCCTTTCAACGCTACAACAACGCACACGTGCAGTTGATCATCATCAACGTGGTGATCTTTCTCGTGATCGGTGTGATGTCGGTAGTCGGCAATTGGACGGGCACCGAATGGTTCGCCGATGCGGTGTACAACCAGTTCTCCATACCTCCTGTTTTAGGGGAGTTTCTTACCCGCCCGTGGACGCTGGTCACCTATATGTTTGCGCATAGCCGTTGGGATATCAGCCACATCCTGTTCAACATGCTGGCGTTGTACTGGTTTGGTAGCCTCTTCGCCGAATATTTGGGCAGCGACAAGTTGGTGGCCATGTATGTGTTAGGAGGACTGGCCGGCGCTTTGGTGTACCTCTTCATGTTTAACACCGTGCCGTTCTACGTAGAACGGTCCCTTGATTTTCCGGGTATGGTGGGCGCCTCTGCGGCCATCTATGCCATCGTGGTGGGAGCCGCCACATTGTTGCCCGACTATACTTTCTTCCTCATGTTTATCGGGCCCGTGCGCATAAAATATATCGCGGCCTTCTATGTCATTGTTTCTTTCCTGGGCACCACCCAAGCGAACGCCGGCGGCAATCTTGCCCACCTTGGCGGCGCGCTGATGGGATTTATCTATATCAAACAATTACAACGCGGTAATAACCTGGGAAGCTGGGTGACTTTTTTCATACAGTGGGTCAGAAATTTATTCGCGCCCCGGCGGAATGTTAAAGTGACCTATCGGAAGGAAACCTCATCGGGTAAAAAATCCAACAAGGCTTCGGCCATCTCTCAAGCCGAGATCGACGCCATTCTCGACAAGATCTCAGACGGTGGCTATGAAAGCCTGACCAAAGAAGAAAAGGAAAAGCTTTTCAACGCCAGCAAAAAATAACGGCTAGCGCACAAACTCCCGGATCCCGCGCACCATCTCCTGCGGTTTTTCCTCCTGCACAAAATGACCGGCATCGTCGAACTCCACGAACGTGGCGCCGGGTAACTTGGTTTTCCATTGAGCCAGCTCGGCAGGGAGAACAAAGGCATCTTTCAGTCCCCAAAAGATGAGGAAACGGTTTGCGTCAAACCGATCCATGTTGTCCCACAACTGTTGCCACCAATCGTGCGCATAGCTCATCTCTAACGCAAAAGCGTAGGGCCCTTTGCGGTCACCTTTTGGAAGGGCGTCTTTATAGTGCTGATGGACCTTTTTGGTGAGCTTCTTTTTGTCGCCATAGGCGGCTGGCATGATGGTGTTCACCGGCGTGTTCAACGTGTGATAAAGAAATTTGCCAACGATCGAGCGGAGGATGCGCGCCGGCCGCGTGTAGTGCGGCTCCGCTTTCAGTGAGCGCATCCAGGTGTTGAAGAGCACGATCCGGTTCACGTTGTCCGGGTGCTGCAAGGCGTAGCTCATCGCGATGCTTCCCCCGAAATCATTGGCAACGATATTGATGTTTTTCAACCCCAGTTGCTGAATGAATTTCTCCAACCGCCCGCTATGCGCTGCACACGTATAGAATTCCCCCGGGGGCTTGTCCGACAAGCCGAAGCCCAACAGGTCGACCGCTACGCAACGGTAGCTATCGCGCAGGGACTTGATCAGGTCGCGAAAGCCGAATGACCATTCCGGCGTGCCATGGACAAAGAGCAGTACTTCGCCCTGGCCTTCATCGATATAGTGAAGTTCGTTTTCCTCTACCTTCAGCCAGTGTGAGGTAAAAGGATACAGGGTTCTGTCCACCCAGGACGGTGCGGTTTTCATTGAGCAGGGATTTATAGGTCTATACGACGGGGCTTTCGCTAATGATACGTCCGGGCAAAGAAAGATTTCAACGAAATGATGATTTCTTCCGGATCGGTCGAATACAACACATCACGGCTTTGCTGGTTGAACCGGGCCAGGGTGCTGTAGTATTGGGTTTCCGTGATGTTCAACTCCTCCATGATGGTCTCCCGCAGCGTTTGGTCGTTCACGATCTGAATGTAGGTTTTGATGCGGTCGTTCTCGTTGATGAGCTTCACCACTTTGCGCCGCTCCTTTTGCCCTTTCGAAAAATACTCCCAGGGACTGGAGAAGGCATCGCGCACGGTCATTTTCTGGGGCTTGGTGTGCTGGGTTCGGATGATGTCGTTCTCGCCGATGCGGGCGCCGGTGATGGTGATCTCCTTGAGGATCTTCACGCGCTCGCTCATGCGGATCATGATGTCCTCTTCTTCAAAGATCAGGGGCAGCGTGATCGTGCGGTAGCCCAGGGAGGTGAGCACCAGGGTGTCCGTGGGCAAGGTGTTCACTACAAACACGCCGGCGGCGTCGGTGATGGTGCCCCGCTTGGTTCGCTTGATCATCACTTGCACACCCGGCATTGCCGACATGGACATCGAATCCACCACGATGCCGCGCGTTCTTTTCTGTGCCCATCCCGAACCAGCGGTAACCGCCAGCAAGACCGTGATCGAAACGAGTTTTAGCCAACTCTTCATACGCCGTTAAAAGTGCTTGTCCAAAGCATTAATTTGGGTTAGGATGCACGGGGGGCAAATTAAGTTTTATTGGCCAGTTGGCCACACGCGGCATCGATGTCTTTGCCGCGGCTTTTACGGATGCGGGTAGTGATGCCGTTCCGTTCCAACAGGTCCATATACATATTCAGGGCCTCCTCGGAGGCCTGTTGAAATTCACCGTCATCGATGGGGTTATATTCGATGAGGTTTACTTTCGAAGGGATGATCTTACAGAATTTCAGCAGCGCGCGCGCATGCTCTTCGGTGTCGTTAATGCCTTTCCAGACCACGTACTCATAGGTCACTTTGCGCTTGGTCTTGTCATACCAATAGCGCAATGCATCGCCCAGCTCTTCCAGCGGATTGGTGTCGTTGATGGGCATGATGGACGAGCGGGTTTTGTCCAGCGCGGCGTGTAGCGATACGGCGAGGTTGAACTTCACCTTGTCGTCGGCCATTTTGATGATCATTTTGGCGATGCCCACCGTCGATACCGTGATGCGCTTGGAGGCCATGTTCAATCCCTTTTGGGCCGTGATCTTGTCGATGGCCGTCATCACATTGGCGTAGTTCAAAAGCGGTTCGCCCATGCCCATGAACACGATGTTGGTGAGGGGGCGGTTGAAGAACAACTCGGCTTGCTCGCGGATGGCCACCACCTGGTCGTAGATCTCGTCGGGGCTGAGGTTGCGTTGGCGTTTCAAGCGAGCCGTAGCACAAAACTTGCAGGCCAGGCTGCAGCCCACCTGGGAGGAAACACAGGCCGTGATGCGCTTTTCGGTCGGGATGAGCACCGATTCCACCACCATGCCGTCGAACAGCGTCACGGCGTTCTTTATGGTGCCGTCGGCGCTGCGCTGCATGTGGTCTACTTTGATGTGATTGATGGTAAAGTGCGACTTCAGCATGTCGCGCAGGCCGATGGACAGGTTGCTCATCTGGTCGAAATCCTTGGCCGATTTGTTCCAGAGCCATTCATACACCTGTTGGGCCCGAAAGGGCTTTTCCCCGTGCTGCACAAAGAATTCCTTCAACTCATCGAGCTTCAGCTTCCGGATATCGCGCTTTGCGGTCTCTACCATGGGGCAAAGGTAGGGAAAGAAGAGAACTTTTCAGGCTTGAAAAAGGGTGAGCGGCAGGGGTACGGCGTCATTTAATCTTCACAAAGACCTTCGTTTCACACACCCGGGAGCTGTTGGTGATGATCAGGGAGTCGGCATCGATCTTTTCCACGGAAAAACCCTCGATGATGGTGTGCGATTTTTTGTCGAGGATGTAGAGGCCTTCGCCGCTGTATTTATAAAGAAAAGACTTGGAGTTATAGGCCTTTTTATGGCTCACGATCTTGGTGCTTTCCTGGCCGGTATTGTTGTCTTTGAATTCGATCACCTGGGGCATCGACCCGGCCATGCCTTTCATGTCCTCCACCAGGGCCGCGGTTTCAGCGTCCTGGGGCGGCAAATCCTCTTCCACGCAGTTGCTTTGCTTGACCAGCTGCCATTTGCCCACAATGGACTGGCTGTTGGCTTGACAATACAGGAGGGTGAAAACAACCAGGGATAGAACGGTTTTCATGGCCTTTGAGGTTTAACCAAATTTACTCAAAAATCGGGCCTCATGCTGTTGATCGGGCATTATTTTGAGCGACGCCTTCTTTTGAAAACTCAGTTTATTAGTCGAAATTTTCGACCTTCAAAATATACCGCATGGAGAAAAGTAACGCAATCGTCATCACGGGGGGATACCTCGCCAGCAGCAATGCCAAAACCGCACATGGCTTGATCCGCGGCACAGATCGCTTCAACATTGTGGGGTTTATCGACTCAAAAAGTGCTGGCAAAGACGCCGGTGAAGTGCTGGATGGCAAGAAGCGCAACATTCCCATCTATGCTACCCTGGAAGACTTTCTGAAGTCAGGACAAAAAGCCACCTATTGCATCGTGGGCGTGGCGACCAAAGGCGGCGTGATCCCCGAGTCGCTCCGGGCCGAATTGAAAGACGCTTTGCAGCATGGCTTTCACCTGGTGAACGGCCTCCATGAGTATGTGTCGGACATTCCCGAACTGGCCGCCCTGGCCCAGCAAAAAGGATTGGAGATCATCGACGTGCGTAAGCCAAAAAAATTCAAAGACCTTCATTTCTGGACCGGCAAAATCAAGGAAGTAAAATGTCCCAAGATCGCTGTGCTGGGAACGGATTGTGCCCTCGGCAAACGCACCACTACGCGCTTCCTCGTAGAGGTCATGCGCAAGGCCGGCTTCAAAGCCGAAATGATCTACACCGGTCAAACCGGCTGGATGCAAGGCGCGAAATATGGGTTTGTGTTCGACTCGACCCTCAACGATTTCATTTCCGGCGAAATGGAGCACGCCGTGGTGACGTGCTATCACGAAGCCAAGCCCGATATTATTTTCATCGAAGGTCAATCGGCCCTGCGCAACCCCAGTGGCCCTGCCGGTGCGGAGTGGATCGTTTCCGCCGATGCGGACGCGGTCGTGCTGCAGCATAATCCTGCGCGCAAGCAGTACAAAGACATGGAATACTACCCGGCCTATTTGCCTGCTGTGAAGGATGAAGTGGCCCTCATAAAAATTTACGGTGCACCCACCGTGGCGATC
Source organism: Chryseolinea soli (assembly GCF_003589925.1). Taxonomy (NCBI): domain Bacteria; kingdom Pseudomonadati; phylum Bacteroidota; class Cytophagia; order Cytophagales; family Fulvivirgaceae; genus Chryseolinea; species Chryseolinea soli. The sequence continues at coordinate 2,893,203 of NZ_CP032382.1, forward strand.
ACGCTCAACACGGCGAAGATGACCGAACAAGACGCCCGGGCTGCTGCTGCGCAATACGAAAGCGAACTGGGCATACCCGCGGTGTTGCCTTTGGAAGATGGGCTGGATAGTCTCGTTCCCATTTTTGAAGCGATGATCAAAAAGAGCGTGGCACACGCATAAATCATTTTAGCCGTCCGGCGATCCGGCGAACACCGATACGGAATAGCATAGACTCAATAACCAACCTAAACCGAAGCTGCTAAGCAGGGAACATTCAAATGAAAATAAAGGACATTAAAGTATGGAGCGTCGACCTGGGCAACACCAAGCCCTACACCATCGCTTTCAAAACCGTCGATGAAGTAAGGAACGCCTTTGTAGAGATAACACTCGACAATGGCCTCACGGGCATTGGTGCCGGCAACCCCAGCGAATACGTGGTAGGAGAAACCCTGGAAGAATGCCTGGATGCGCTTCAAGAAAAGAACCTCGAATTCCTCATCGGCCGCGACATTCGCGAATTCAACCAACTGACGTTCGACGTGTGGAAGCGCTTTCCCGAAAATCCTTCGGCGCGCGCCGCCCTGGACATTGCGCTGCACGACGTGTTCACGAAATTCCTGGATGTTCCCCTCGTTAAATTCTTAGGACAGAAGATCAAAAAACTTCCTACTTCAAACACCATCGGCATCAAGAACGTGGAGGAGACACTGAAGGAAGCGGAAGATTATATCAAGCGTGGATTCCGGGTGTTGAAAGTAAAGTTGGGCCGCGATCTCATGGAAGACGTGGAACGCATTATGAAGCTGCGTGAAAAATTCGGCCCCAACATTATTATCCGCATCGACGCCAACCAAGGCTACACGGTAGAACAAACCATTCAATTCTACGGACGCACCTACGACCTGGATGTGGAACTGATCGAACAACCCCTTCCCGCAAAGGCCATCTCCGAAATGAAAAGCCTGCCCCCGGAAGTGCGCGAAAAAGTAGCCGCCGATGAATCGCTGATCACGCCCGCCGATGCCATCGAACTGTTAAAGCCACCGAAGGCTGCAAAGATATTCAACATCAAACTGATGAAGTGTGGCGGCGTAAGCCAGGCACTCAAGATCGCGGACATCGCTTTGCACGAAGACGTGGACCTCTTCTGGGGTTGCAACGACGAAAGCATCGTGAGCATCACCGCCGCTTTGCACACCGCCTTTGCCTGCACCAACACCAAGTACATCGATCTCGACGGCAGTCTCGACCTGGCCCGCGATGTCGTGAAGGGAGGATTTATTTTGAAAGACGGCTACATGTCGTGCTCGGATAAACCGGGACTGGGTGTGGAACGCATCTGATTTCAAAACGCCAAAAAAAAGGGAGCCGCAAAGCTCCCTTTTTATTTACCCTTTTGTGAAACTATTCTCTTGTGTGATCTTCCTTGAAATATTTGTTATGAAGATCACGATACTTTTGAACATCCGATGATTTGATCTTGGTGCCGTTGATAGTGATGTCGCCATCGTCGGTCCAGTTCATGCTATGAATTTCCTCACCCTTCGACAGGTAGCCATCGCTGACGAGTTGTTGTTGGAGGTCGTCCTGGAAGGCTTTCATTTTCTGCTCCATCACTTTCATTTTTTCTTCTATGGCCTTCAGTTTGGGGGCGTTCACGGCCTCCCAGTCTTTCATGTTGCTTTCGAACTTCTTCATCTTTTCCTCGAAACCCTTCCAGTTCTCTTCGTGAGCCCGGGCTTTATCGGTTTGGAAAGCGACTATTTCGGCGTTTCTCTCCGCCATCTCACTTGCCCGCAAGGCATGGAGCATGGCTTGTTCCTGAGCCCTTTCGTTATAACGCTTGATCTGTCGATGATACACCTCCGCGTGACGGGCTGGCATTTCCGCGTAGCGTTCGGCCATGGCATCAATTTGACGTACGGTGATGTGGACTGGGGGCACATGAATCTCGACCGGCTCAACCGGAGTGGCGGGCTCAATGGGCTCGATGGGTTCAATGCCGGCCATATCGGGCATTGGAGGAATGGGCGGTATCTCGAAGTCAAAATCGCCCAGATCGATGTGGATTTCGGGAACGTCGATATCGAAATCAAAATCTTTGTTGAAATCCATGACCATGTCGCGATGCATAATTTCGCGCATGTCTTCGTCGCCGTCGTAGGTTTCGATCACCGTTTCATGGTTGCCATCGTCGTTGGTGGTGGTGATCTTTCGCATTTCGTACGAGGCTGATTTGTCTTTGCTCTCAACGTTCTTTTCATGCTTGTTCTTCTTCGTGGTATCGGCGGCCACTTTTACGGTGCCCTCCGCATTGCCGTCGGTTGAAGCGATGTTTTCGTTTCGCGACTGCACCGTGAGCCATGATGCGCACATCAACCCCACCACCAGCAGCAACACCGGGATGATGCGCTCGCGGGGCGAATAATTTTTTACAGACTTTTCCATAATGCGTTTGATTCGGTTCAACAATTGGTTTTTATTTTCCGCCAGCGAAAGCGCGATACCGGCCTTGCTGAGTCGCACTTCCTCCAGGGTCGCCAGCGCATGCGCATACGCCAGAGCATTTCCCTGATAAAGCACGACCGCGTCGTCGCAGCAATGTTCGCGTTCCTGTCGCAGGATGCCCGAGATCATCCACACAAAAGGATTGAAAAAGAACAAAGCTTCCACGACCGACTGCAAGAGGTTGACGAGGTAATCGTGACGGCGGATATGAATGAGTTCGTGTAGGAGAATACTTTCCAACTGTGTCGTGGAAAGACCGGCGCACATGCCCACGGGCAACAAGATGATGGGCTTGACATACCCGATGACCACCGGCGCCTGCACCATGGCCGACTCGGCGAGCCGGACCACGCGATCGATATGGAATTGGCGGAGCAGCGTTTCCATGCGTTCCGTCCAGGGTGCCTCCAGCAACACGGCCTGCTGTTTCAGTTTGGCCGTGTACCACCATCCGCCGAAAAGGCGAAGTATAAAGAGGGCAGTGCCTAGCGACCAGGCCAACACCACAAAGGGAACGATGCCATGAAGAAAATCATACGCTTGCGTCAGCAGTTGGCGAAGCGAGAGCGTTTCCGAGGCGGCCGATGAAAGGTCCATCACACCGGTGAAAGCGATAGTGCCATCCTGGATCTGCGATCCGCCGGAAGGCAACAACCATAGAAATGTGGAGGCCGAAGCCAAAAAGATCAGCAACAATCCCGAGCCAGCAACGGCATAGCGTACGCCAGACCGTTGTGAAGGCACACAACGCAAGACGCCCACCACCAGCATGCCGATCAGCAAGGCCTGCCACAGGGAGTGTATCACTGTGAACCCAAGGGCTTGCGCCCAGGCGCCATCGAAGAAATGTAAAAGCGTGTTCATGATGCGCCCCCTTCCAATTTTTCCAGATATTTTTTGATCGCTTGCAGTTCTTCTTTTGAAGACTTGTTAGAACCCAGGGCGCTGAGCACGAGTTGGGCTGCCGAGCCTTGGAATACGGTACTGATCATCTTGTCGAGCATTTGCTGGCGCGTGTTTTCCAAAGAAGGCACGGCAGTATAAAGATGAAGCTTGCCACTTTTTTGGCGTGTCACCAATCCTTTTTCGTGCATAATCTGCATCAGTTTCAGGATGGTGGTGTAGCCATTCGCCACGTCGCCGCCCAGGGCCTCGTGTACGTCTTTTACGGACACAGCTTCCTTTTCCCACACGATTTGCAGGATTTCAAGCTCTTTTTCCGTCGGTTTTGGGGTGAGTGCACTCATAAATACGAATATGTTCGTAATACAATCTTAGTGATCCGCCAGATGATCTCAAAGTATTTTACGAATTTTTTCGTATGTGGTTCTAAAAAAATGTCGAAAAGAGGCAAAACGAACGAGCTATCGGGGTTTGCCCGATAGCTCGAATGGATTGACCTTATATATAGGAGCAAGCCTGTGGCTTGTGTCGACCTTATTGAAAGGTGATTTTTCGGATGCGATTATTGCGCTCATCGCTGACCAACAAATTGCCATCGGCATCCATGGCGAGTCCAAAAGGAGCATTGAATTGAGCCGTGGACCCGCTACCGTCATTATAGCCGGCTACACCGGTGCCGGCGATGGTGGTGACTGTTCCAGAGGAATCGATCTTATAAATTTTATGCTTCGTGTAGTCGGTGGCGTAAAGATTCCCTTTTCCATCCCAAACCAATCCGAAAATCTGTCCCAGATTTTTTGCCAGGGTGGTCACGTTGCCGGCGGCATCTATTTTTCGGATCGCGCCATTGACGCAATCGCCAATGTAGACATTGTCGGTTTCATCGATGGCGATGCCTCCGGGATTGAAGAATCTTGCATCGTTGCCCTTCCCATCCAAAAAGCCGGAGTTAATCGCCAGTCCGGCAAAGGTGGTGACTTCGGCCAAGGCATCCATTTTGCGGATGATGTGTGACCAATAGTCGGTGATAAACCAAGTGGCGCTGTTTTTTGACTTCACAATGCCTGTGGGGTAAAAGAATCCTGCGGCTCCCGTACCGTAAGGTCCGGCGCCCTGTCCATCGCTGATATCGCCTTGTCCATTGGTGTTTCCCGCCCACGTTGTCACCATCACGAGTGGACCGTTTGTTATTTTTCGGATAGCATTGTTTTGGGTGTCGGCCACGTAGACATCACCTGTATTTTCATCCACGGAAATACCGGATGGTGAATTGAATTGCGCGGTAAGAAAAGTTCCGTCCACCGCGCCGGTCAAAGAGCGGGCGCCACTTCCTGCAAAAAAAGCAAGTCCCGATGCGGTGAGTTTCATGATCTTGTGATTTGCCTGATCTGCAATGAGCAGATGGCCACTCAAGTCGAATGCGATGCCTCTCGGCAAGTTCAGCGTACCCGAACCCAACGGAACGGTGGACACCGTGATCGCAACGGTAGAGGGCGTAACGGTGAATACCGGTCCTTCCGCGATATCGGCGCCTACACCTACCGTTATGGTTCCCGTCGTGGCCCCGCCGGGTACCGTTACTTTGAGCGTTGTCGTCGTGGCTTCCGTGACTGGTGCGTTGATGCCATTGAATTTTACAATATCGACCGACGGGTTGCTGTCGAACCCTGAGCCTGTAATGATAACCGATGTTCCCACATTTCCGGAGGCGGGATTGTAGGAGGTTACCGCTAGGGGTGTGATAACATCAAAATGAATACCGGCGGAAGTCTTTCCATTTATCATCACGGTGACGTCGCCGCTGGTCGCTGCCGCAGGAACGGTCACCGTCAGGGCGGTGGATGTGGCATTCGTGACCGTGGCTACGACGCCGTTGAACTTGACTACGTTTTGTGACAGCGTGGTACTGAAGCCGGTGCCGGATAACGTGACGGTTGAGCCGGCTTTTCCGGAGATGGGTGCAATGCTAGTGAGTGTGGGCGCTGCGGGTGTCAGGACAGTGAACATCAATCCGATGACAATGTTGTTGCCCACCTGAACGCTTACCGACCCCGTGGTGGCATTGCTGGGCACCGTGACGACCAGTTGCGTGGCCGTTGCACTTTTAACGACGGCTATAGCACCGTTGAACTTGACGAAGTTCATGGTGATGGTGGTGCTGAATCCTGTGCCTGTGAGCGTAACGTCTATGCCGGTCAGGCCCGATGAAGGGTTGATGCCCGTGACGGTGAGCGATGAAAGCTGCGTGACCGTGAACACCGGACCGGTAGCTTCTCTTCCTCCCGTTGAAACTTTCACAACGCCCGTCGTTGCCGAGGGCGGCACCGAGGCGATCAATTGTTTGTCGGTGGCCAGCGTGACGGTTGCCGGCACGCCATTGAACGTGACGGTGTTGGCTGTGGCGGTCGTGCTGAAGCCTGTTCCGGTGATCGTGACCAAAGTGCCCACCGGTCCTTCTGTAGGTGATAGCGAAGTGATGCTAAGCGGGATGATCTCGTCATGGTCTTTGGAGCAGTGATTCCATAAGGCCACCGCGACGATCATACAAAATGACAGGGACAGCCCGCGCGTTATTTTTTGAGGGGAAAGTGACGATGTCTTGCTTTGCATGGCATTTTAGTTTTTTGCCAAGAATAGGGTGCAAGACTGAAATGAAATTGCAGTAGCGTTATTTAACGATGGGTAGGGTAGGGCGAGGAAGCGGAAAAGGGCAGGTCGATGGAATGTCGGATAGGGTGGGATTTCAGGGCGAACAGGGTACCGAAAATTGATTATCTTGCTTGCCTTAACGTTGGAGGTGATCGATTGTGGCGTAAAACCTTTGCAACGGAACTCCGTCGATTACGCATTATTGAGTATATGGCTTTTGGAATCTCCCCTAAACACGTCCAGGAAGCGACGTATGAAAATCTTCCCACAGAAGACATCTTGATCATCGGTATAGAAACTGCCCGCAAGCTTGGGTGGGACGTTGGCTACACCAGTGCCAGTGGGTTCATAGCCTACGGCAGGATGTCGATGGCCTCGTGGGGTCAGGAGGTGACAGTAAAAGTGGAGCCGGGAAAGTTGGTGGTGAAGAGCCGGAGCACCGGCAGCGAACTGTTTGACCTGGGTAAAAACAAGCGAAACGTTCAAGCCTTTCTGGCAACCTTTGACGAACAGCGCGTGGCACTGACGGCGGAAGACATCGCACAAAAGAAATCGGCGTTGTCATTTCCAGAGGAGGATCGGTTAAACCAGCCACCCCAATCCGCGCACGAAAAAGTAAAGGACTTCTTTTCGATCTTTATCCCGACCCGCGGATTTTTTGTTACCCCCTTGCTCATCGACATCAATCTGGTTGTTTTCGTGCTCATGGTGGCCAGTGGTGTTAATTTTTTTCTTCCCGACGGGCAAAGCCTGCTGAATTGGGGTGCCAACTTCAGGCCCGCGATCGCCGACCGGGAAGTCTGGCGATTGTTCACCTGCTGCTTTATTCATATCGGGATCATCCACTTGCTGATGAATATGTATGCCTTGCTATACATCGGGATGTTGCTGGAACCGCGAATCGGTTTAACCCGGTTCCTGACAGCCTACGTGCTCACGGGCATTGCCGCGAGCGTGGTCAGCGTATGGTGGCATCCTTTCACCATTAGCGCCGGAGCGTCGGGGGCTATCTTTGGGATGTACGGCGTGTTCCTGGCGATGCTGACGACAAACCTCATCGAGCGGGCGGAGCGAAATGTTTTTCTGACCAGCATTCTGGTCTTTGTGGGATACAATTTGCTAAATGGACTCAAGGGCGGTGTCGACAATGCCGCACACATCGGGGGCTTGCTCAGCGGAATGCTCATCGGCTATGCCTTTCATCCCAGCTTGACCGAGATCGAATCGAAGTCCTTGAAATTCATGACGGCGGGCGGACTGACCGTTGTGGTGATCGTGGCCACCTTATTTACGATCTCCAAACTTCCCCCGGGCGACTTCCAGAGCTACGAAGACAAAATGAAGACCTTTGCTTCCTATGAAGAGATGGCGTTGGAGGTGTATACGCGTTCGGCCGAAACCCCGAAAGAAGAATTGATCATCGAACTGCGGAACCGGGGTATTTACTATTGGAAGGAATGCCTGAGAGTCATTGACGAAATGAATGCGTTAGAGCTTACCGACGCGGCCCAACAACAGAACTGGCGGCTGAAGCAATATTGCGAGCTGCGGATTGAGTCCTACGAAATGATCAGCAAGGCCCTGGAGCAGGGCAAAGACCTGCAGGTTGATTTGCCCGAGTTGAACGCGTTGAACAAAAAGATCGAAAACATTGTGAACGAGATCTCCAAGGCTGCAGGAAAATAACGCCGTTGTTGGGGTGCACCTTTAGAAAAAATGGCGGAAGATTGAAATCCACAAAGAATCTTCTAAAAAAGAAAAAACCCCGGGAACCACCCCGGGGCTTCAAACCAAACCCCTCAACCAACACATCCGCATCCCGACCGAAGCCGGGAAGGGAATCACCAATCCTTAAACCAATTACTTAACAACTTCAGCGGCCTCAAGGTTCTCGAAAACGAAATCTGTTTCGTTTTTTAGGTCAATAAAAATGACCGAATCTTTCTGAACCTTGCCCGCCAGGATCTGTTTGGACAGTTCATTCAGGATTTCGCGCTGCATGACCCGCTTCAACGGCCGTGCCCCAAATTGCGGGTCAAAGCCCAGCTTGGCCAGCCGGTCGCGGGCGCTGTCTGAGATCTCTATTTTCACGCCTGCTTCTTCCAGTCGTTTGACGATCAATCCCACCTGGATATCGACGATTTTGCGAATATCTTTTTGACTGAGCGGCCGGAACATGATGATCTCGTCGATCCGGTTCACGAACTCGGGGCGCACAGACTTCCGCAGTAACGCCAGCACTTCGTCTTTGGTATCTTCCAACACGTCGAAATAGTTTTCGGGCGTGATCTTTTCAAAGTTTTCCTGGATCAGCTGCGAGCCGATGTTGGTGGTCATGATGATGATCGTGTTTTTGAAGTTGGCCACGCGACCTTTGTTGTCCGTTAGCCTTCCTTCATCCAAGACCTGCAGCAGGATGTTGAACACGTCGGGATGGGCTTTTTCAATTTCGTCCAGCAAGATCACCGAGTACGGCTTCCTGCGAACGGCTTCCGTCAGTTGTCCACCTTCATCGTATCCCACGTAGCCGGGAGGCGCGCCGATGAGACGGCTCACGCTGTGGCGCTCCTGGTATTCGCTCATGTCGATGCGCACCATGGCGCTGTCGTCGTTGAACAAATAGTCGGCAAGTGCCTTCGACAATTCCGTTTTGCCCACGCCGGTTGTTCCCATAAAGATGAACGAACCGATGGGGCGCTTGGGATCTTGCAGCCCGGCGCGGCTTCTGCGCACGGCGTCGCTAAGCGCGGCGATGGCTTCTTCCTGGCCGGCCACGCGTTTGCTCAATTCATCCTCGAGGTGCAACAGCTTTTCGCGCTCGCTTTGCAGCATTTTGGAAACGGGGATGCCCGTCCATTTTGCCACCACCTCAGCAATGTCTTCGCTGTCGACTTCTTCTTTCAGCAGGTTTTTTTCGCCCTGCATGGCCTTCATCTTTGCTTCGGCTTCGACCAGGCGCTTTTCGGCTTCCGTGATCTTGCCATAGCGGATCTCGGCCACCTTGCCATAGTCGCCGGCTTTTTCGGCTTGTTCGGCCTCGAATTTCAGCTTGTCTATATTTTCTTTTTCCTTCTGGATGCCGTGCACGACCTGCTTTTCGCTTTCCCATCTTGCTTTCAGCGAATTGCGTTCTTCCGACAGCTCGGCAATTTCCTTGCTCAGCAGGTGCTCCTTTTCTTTGTCTTTTTCACGGCGGATGGCTTCGCGCTCGATCTCCAGTTGCATGATCTTGCGATTGAGCTCGTCGAGTTCTTCGGGAAGCGAATCCATTTCCAGGCGCAGCTTCGAGGCGGCTTCGTCCATCAAGTCGATGGCCTTGTCGGGGAGGAAGCGGTCGCTGATGTAGCGGCTGGACAATTCCACCGCAGCGATGACGGCATCGTCTTTGATGCGCACACCATGGTGAAGCTCGTATTTATCCTTGATCCCGCGCAGGATGGAGATGGAGTCTTCCACGGAAGGCTCGTCCACCATCACCGATTGGAAACGGCGTTCGAGCGCCTTATCTTTTTCGATATATTTTTGATACTCTTTTAATGTCGTTGCGCCGATCGCATGCAGCTCGCCGCGGGCCAGCGCGGGTTTGAGCAGGTTGGCTGCATCCATCGCGCCCTCGCCACCACCCGCACCAATGAGGGTGTGGATCTCGTCGATGAACAAAATGATCTGCCCATTGGCATCGGTCACTTCCTTGATCACCGCTTTGAGTCGCTCTTCAAACTCGCCTTTGTATTTCGCGCCGGCGACCAACAAGCCCATGTCGAGCGACACGAGGATCTTGTTCTTCAGGTTTTCGGGCACGTCGCCGTCGACGATGCGCTGCGCCATGCCCTCCACGATGGCGGTCTTGCCCACGCCGGGCTCGCCCAGCAGGATGGGGTTGTTCTTTGTGCGCCGGGAAAGGATCTGCAACACGCGGCGGATCTCTTCGTCGCGGCCAATCACCGGGTCGATCTTGCCTTGTTTTGCCAGGTCGTTCAGGTTTTTGGAGTAGCGCTCCAGCGACTTATATTTTGCTTCCGCGTTCTGATCGGTCACGTTGGTGCCACCGCGAAGTTCTTTGATGGCTTTGATCAGCGAGGACCGCTCCAATCCGGCGTCTTTCAGCACGGAAGAAACTTTGTCTTTGGACGCCAGCAAGGCGAGCAACAAGTGCTCCACGGCAATAAACTCATCTTTGAACTCGCGCAGCTCCTTTTCAGCGTTTTGCAACACCGTGTTGCTGGCCGACGACAAGTAGGGTTGCTGCCCCTGAACATGGGGGTAGGAATGCAATAGGTCATCCAGCTTGTTTTGCAGAATGGTTTCGCTGACGTTCAGTTTTTTAAAGAGATAATTGGAAACGTTTTCGTCCGTTTCCAGGATGGCTTTCAAAATGTGCCCGGGTTCGATGGCCTGTTGCTGTTTGGCCATAGCGATCTCTGCCGACTTTTGCAGGGCCTCCTGGGACTTTATCGTAAATTTTTCGAAGTTCATAATCGTAGGTCTCCGCGTTTCCTTATCAAAATACTAACCATATAAATGATACTGCTATTTTCGGAAATTTTGACATTTAATTAATAGCTTTAATCGCGGCAAATCGGCCATACTGACCTTAAAAATGTCAAAACGTTCTACAACATTAGCCAACCATTTTCCCGCTGCCTGTATCGCAGAAGTGTCGTGGGAGGTCTGCAATCAGGTGGGAGGGATCTACACCGTAATCCGCTCGAAGGCGCCTGCCATGGTGAAGCACGCCAACGGTCCTTATTGTATGGTCGGCCCTTATGTAAACAAAAATATTCACGCAGAGTTAGAGCCCCTCGACGATTCGCAGGACGTGTTTGGACAAGCTGCCGCCATTCTCCGAAAAAAAGGGTTCGACGTGCTCTACGCCGAATGGCTGGTGACGGGTAAGCCCCGCGTGGTGTTGCTCAATCCCAATGCCGTCCAGGACAAATCGCTCAACGTGGTGAAATACTTGTTGTGGAAAAATCATGCCATCAGCACACCCGCTGATAACACGTTGATCAACCAGGTGATCCTGTTCGGCTATCTGGTGAAGCTCTTTTTTGATGAGCTGGTAAAACTTGTCGACCCCGAACATCCTATCATCGCGCACTTTCACGAATGGATGGCCGGTCTGCCCATCCTCGACATCAAGAAGGAGCGCATGCCCATCAAAACGATCTTCACCACGCATGCCACGCAGTTGGGCCGCCACCTGGCCATTAACTCGCCGATGTTCTATGCGCACCTGCCGTTCTTCAAATGGGAAGAAGAAGCCAAACGCTTTGGCATCGAAACGGAAACCAAGATCGAAGTGAGCTGTGCGCAACATGCCGATGTGCTCAGCACGGTGAGTGAGGTCACGGCCCGCGAATGCCGGCACCTGTTGCACCGGAAACCCGAGGTGGTAGTGCCCAACGGCCTGAACATCGAGCGCTTCGAGGCCTTGCATGAATTTCAAAACCAGCACGTCATGAACAAGGAGGAGATCCATCGTTTTGTGATGGCCCACTTCTTCCAATCCTATTCTTTCGATCTTGACAAAACGCTCTATTTTTTTACATCGGGCCGATATGAATACAAGAACAAAGGTTTCGATCTCACCATCGAGGCATTGCAACGCCTGAATGCGCGTCTCAAAAAAGAGAAGTCCGACATCACGGTGGTCATGTTCTTTGTTACGCGGCGCGACTTCAGCAACATCCGCCCTGAAGTGCTGCAATCGAAAGCCATGATGCAGGAAATTTTCCAGACCACTGCGGCCATCCAACAGCAGGTAGGCAAGCGGTTGTTCTATCAAAGTACCGTGCAAGACGATAACCACCTTCCCGATCTGAACACCTTTGTGGACGAATATTGGAAGCTCCGCTACCGGCGCACGCTGCAAGCCTGGAAAACGAAAAAGAACCCGCTCGTGGTCACGCACCGTTTGATCAACGAAGAGCAAGATGAAGTGCTGCAGGCCCTTCAGGCAAAAAAATTACTAAACAATGCAGATGATCCGGTGAAGGTGGTCTATCATCCCGACTTCATCAACGTGAGCAGTCCGTTGTTTGGAATGGACTACAACCAGTTTGTGCGGGGATGTCACCTAGGAATTTTCCCTAGCTACTATGAGCCCTGGGGCTACACGCCACTGGAATGCATGGCCAGCGGAATACCTTCCGTGACCAGTGACCTTTCCGGCTTTGGTGATTATATTCTCCATCACATTGAAGACCCTGAAAAATACGGATTGTTTGTGATCGAACGCGGCAAGCGAACCTTCGATTGGTCGGCCGGTCAACTCACGGATGTGATGTACGGATTCCTGATGCAGTCGATGCGCGAACGGATCATGCAGCGAAACAACGTAGAAAACAATTCTTCGATCTTTGATTGGACCAACCTGATCAAGCACTACAAAGAGGCCTACGTGCTGGCTACAAAAAACCAACCTTAATTCACCGGCAACTCACTTTTTATTTTTGCGCCTTAGCGCCTTTCTTTCTCGCCGAAGTTTTTGCGGTCCGTTTCTTCGCACTGGCCTTCGCTTCCTTCAAAACCCTCGCCGCCTCATTTTCCTCCATCCGGGCCTTCACAATACTTTTCACTAACGCAGCCGGAAGCGCTTTATCCAACGGAAAACGGATCGTCCCCGTGGCCTTTTCATATCCCGCCACTTCCTTCTCAAAGCGCTTCAAAACGGAATTACTCATCACATAAAACCCACAATGATTCTTAAACGCCCCAAACCCGACAAGCCAATCCCCCTGCCGGAACACCACAATCCCATACCGAATGATCTCCTCCGCCTTCGGCGCTGCCGCCCGAATAGACCGCCGAAGTTTCTCCAACGTAACCTGAACGTCCTCTGGAAGCCCGTCCAAATATTCATCCGCAGTTTTAATTCCGGTTTTCATAGTCCTGCTCATAACTTTGAATTTTGATTGACAATAAAAATGAACTACCGAAATACCGCCCCCAACTTTTCTAACCCCCGGAGCGCTGACTCCTGCCCCTGGATTCTGACTCCTAAGATCCTGGCTCCTAGATTGACTCTTGGATTCTGGCTCCTGGCTCCTGGCTTCTGGCTCCTGGCTCCTAATTACGTTCTCGGCAAAACCACCTCTCTATTAAATTTATTCCGATAATCCACCGGCGAAAGTCCCGCTACTTTTTTAAACACATCGCGAAACGCCTTCGAGTCCGTGTACCCCACATCATACATGACCTCGTTCACCGTTTTTCTTCCCGACTCCAATTGTTTTTTTGAGGCTTCGATCTTCACCCTTTGAATATATTCCACCACGGTGTTGCTGGTGGCTTTTTTGAAACGTCGCTCCAAGGTCCTGCGGCCGATGCCAAATTCTTCGGAGAGCTGGTCGATGGAGATCTTGTCGGGCACGTGGCCTTCGATGAATTCCTGCACCTTGACGATCTCGGGGTCGTCGTGGATCTTTTGACCTTTGAAGATGCTGAAGGGCGATTGGCTATCGCGGCTGATGTCGAGCACAAAGAACTTGGAGGCGAGGATGGCCATTTCGCGGTTGGTATATTTTTCAACGAGGTAGAGGAGGAGGTTCCAGTAGGAATTGGCGCCGCCACTGGAATAGAGACCGTTTTGTTCGGTGATGATCTTGTTGTCGACCAAGGTTACTTCGGGGAACATATCGCGGAACTCGTTGACGTATAGCCAGTGAGTTGAGCATGTCTTGCCATCCAGTAGCCCCGTGGAGGCCAGAAGGAAAGCGCCCAGACAAAGGCTGGCCACTTCGGCGCCGTTTTTATATTGTTGTACGATCCACGGCAGGAATTCCTGGTTCAGTTTGATCGCGTTGGCCAGGTTCCCACTGATGGCGGGCACAATGATGAGGTCGGCTTGTTTGGCGGTCTTGAGTGTGGCGTCGGTGTGAATGGAGATGAGGCCGTCGCTGAGCTTCACTTCTTTGGTGAGGCCCACGAGTTGCACATTGAAGAGCGGCGGTTGGCCGGAACTTTTGATAAACTCGTTCACGGCCGTGAACATGTAGCGCGGGTCTACGATAGCGGCCGAAACGGCGGTTTCGGGAACCAGGATCCATACATTTTTCATGGGGTTGACATTTAATGTTTTTTGGGGGATGATCCTTCATCCTTAGCCAAAGGTAAAATGCCGTGTTGTCGCAATCAACCCTTTATATTGTCGTATTTACACTATTTGGAGGCTTTTTTTGACTAAAATTTCGTCCTGGAGCCCGGACGGGCCAAAAAGTTTGACAGGGATAGGAGCTTGACCAGGTTCATTTTTTATGATGAGCAGCGGTGCGTGTAAATTTTTTCGCTTTGAAAAAATCTTGAGTCCATGCAGGGAAAGTACGGGCATTTCTTCGGCGAAATCTGCAATAAATATCCAGCCTAAACCTTGGTGTCGTAATAGGCCCTTCAAATTGTCGCTTTCACACTAAACAGGGAAAATTTTCGGGCTGTAGGTTTGTATTGTTCAAACGGGAATTTCTTTCTCACGTGAACGATAGACTCAGCGTTATGCTATAGTTTAAAAAAATGACGCGCTACAAAGATAAACCTACTACAATGAAAACACAGATCAATGCTTACTTGAACTTCAACGGCCGGTGCCGTGAAGCGATGACGTTTTATCACGATTGTCTGGGAGGTGACCTCCTGTTGCAGAAAGTGTCCGAATCGCCGATGGCGGCGCAGATGCCCTCGGAGGAGGGGGCTAAAATATTGCATGGCATGCTTACGCATGACAATATTGTGTTGATGGGCTCCGACATGATGGGAGCTGGATTAGTGAATGGCAACGCTGTGACGTTGTGTTTGAATTGCGGTAGTGATGAGGAGATCAATGCTTTTTTTGATAAGCTGAGTACTGGAGGAAAGGTGAGGACGCCGTTGCATCAATCGTTTTGGGGGAGTTTGTATGGGGAGCTTACGGATAAGTTTGGGATGAATTGGATGTTTAATTATTCGAAGAATTGAGTGGCATTGAGATGCATGTATCCATGCCGTTGATCCCTTGCGTCGGTTGTTGGTGAGGAACATCAGCAAGGACGAGGGTGGTTAAAAATTGATTGAGTTATCTGTATTGTTGATCCCTTGCGATGCTTTGTTGGTGGGACACCAACAAAGGGGTGTGGGGTGTCGGTTAGTTGGCACCAAAGGATGTTGGCGGGTGGAATTTTTTTTTGGGTGGCCTTGCAAATCGTTGGCAGAAACAGCACCTTCACTGGCGGCATTTCCTATTGTCAAACTAAACGTACGTTAGTGTGAACACATCTTTTTCGCAACCTCTTCCGAAGGCTTATTCACAAATTGAAGAAGCCACCAAAGCATCCGGGTTTACGATGGCTTCTGATTTGCTGACGGGTTCGCTTTTGGGTACGCTGGCGGCTTCGAAGCCTGGTGGAAAATTTCTGGAGATGGGTACGGGCACGGGACTTTCTACTTCCTGGTTATTGAACGGCATGGATCAACATGCCACGCTCATTTCGGTGGACTATGATCCGAAGTATATTGCGATTGCTGAGAAATTTTTGGGCGACGACAAACGGCTTTCGTTGGTGACGGCCGATGGCGGCGAGTGGCTCGACGCCAATAGCCGGCTGCGGTTTGATTCTATTTTTGCAGACACGTGGCATGGCAAATACCTGATGCTGGATGAAACACTGGCCATGTTGAACAAGGGTGGTTTTTATATTATCGACGATATGCTGCGACAGCCGAATTGGCCGGAGGGGCATCATGAAAAAGTGACCAAGCTGATTGCCACCCTGGAGGCACGGCAGGACTTGTTTCTCACGAAACAGGTGTGGTCGACCGGGATTATTATTGCGGTGAAAAAATAACACCTTACCCTTCCTAACGGGCGGTCTTTCTCCCCGCGACGTTATGTCTTAACTTTTGCGGCCACTCATCCTATTTTCGCTATTCGTAAGAAGAAAAAACTTATCTTTCACAACGATCAAAACCCAAAATATTACTATGCAAACCTCACGAAGAGATTTCCTTAAAAAAGGCGCACTGGCCCTTGCCGGTACCTCGCTGCTCTCACAAACCCTGCTGGCCAAGGCCAAAGTGGAAATGACGGGCGTTCAGCTTTATTCTATACGCGACCAAATGAAGGCCGATCCCCTCGGCACCTTGAAACAGCTGGCGTCCTTTGGATACAAGTATGTGGAACATGCCAATTACGTAGACCGCAAATTCTATGGACATTCGGCAAAAGACTTCAAGAAAGTGCTCGACGACCTGGGTCTTAAAATGCCCAGCGGCCACACCGTGATGGGTAAAAAACACTGGGACGACGCGAAAAAAGATTTTACGGACGCGTGGAAGTATACCGTGGAAGACGCCGCCACCGCGGGACAAAAATATGTGATCAGCCCATCGCTGGAAGAAGGTCTTCGCAATTCTCCCGACGACCTAAAGCGTTTTATGGATGTGTTCAACAAATCGGGTGAGCTCTGCCAGAAGTCGGGTATGAAGTTCGGTTATCACAACCACGACTTTGAGTTTAGCGTGAAGATGGACGGCAAGACCATGTATGATGTCATTCTCCAAAGTACCGATCCCAAGTTGGTGATGCAGCAGTTGGACATTGGCAACCTGTACAACGGCGGAGCAAAGGCTATTGACATCGTGCGCCAGTATCCCGGCCGTTTCGAGTCCATGCACGTGAAGGATGAGATTGCAGCAACGGGTGGTGGTCATGAAAAATATGAGAGCACGATCTTAGGTGCGGGCATTGTGAACACCAAAGAAGTGATCGACCTGGGCCGGAAGTCGGGAGGCACAACGCTTTTCATTATTGAACAGGAATCCTACCAGGGTAAGACGCCACTCGACTCGGTGAAAGAAGATCTTGCCATCATGAAGAAGTGGGGATATTGATACAAACGACGATGAAGAAAATAGCCATGATGTTTTTCGCCACTGCATTGCTCGCCACGTTGGCCAGCACACAGGCATCCGCCCAAGTCAAACCCACCGCGCCGGTGTTGCGCCATGTGGTGATGTTTAAATTCAAGGACGATGCCGCCCCGGCGGATGTAAAGAAAGTAGAGGACGCGTTTCGCGCCCTCGCCGGAAAGATCAAACTTATCAAGGACTTTGAGTGGGGCAAAAATTCCAGCCCCGAAGGCCTCAACCAAGGCCTGACCCATGTCTTCCTGGTGACCTTCGCCAGCGACAAAGACCGCGATGCCTACCTGGTACATCCCGATCATCAAGCCTTTGTGGAAGTTTTGAAGCCACACCTCGATAAAGTAACGGTGTTGGACTATTGGTCCGGTAAATAAATCTCTGCGCCTTGGCGTCTTTGCGGTTTAATTTTCACCGCGAAGACGCGCTAGGGCGAAGGATATTGGTTGTGTGATTAAAGTACAGTAGCTTTCGGCCTCCAATTTAAAACCAGTTGCTCATGAGATTTTGTGGCCGTTCTGTGAAGCCAATGCGGTATTTACTTCTTCTTTTTCTCGTAAGCATTTCATATCAAGCCCGTTCTCAAATGAGGGCGGTTACATTTTACGACAGCGCCTGGGCTCTCACATCGAAAGAACGCCACGTTTATTATCGAGTGGGGATTGTCGATACTTTGCGCTATCAATATTATGGTGAGGTGTCTGAATTCTATAAGAATGGAAAGCGTTTGATGCAGGGTAATTTTAAGGCGAACGTAAAACAGGATACATTCTATTTTTATTATCCAAGCGGCCAGTTAAGAACCAGAGGCATCTATCAAAATAATTTGCGAAAAGGAATTTGGACGAATTACTACGAGTCGGGGAAGATCAAGGAACGGTTGGAGTTCGATAATATTTTGGTGACAATCCGAGACTATTACGATGAAAATGGTGCTCCAAAGGTCATTGATGGGAATGGTAAGTGGAAGACGGTCTACGATGTAGATCCGAAAAAGGCGCTTGCGATTGAAGGTGTTTTAGTGGAAGGGCGTCGTAACGGTGCTTGGACGTATCAATTGATCGATAAGAACAATGGAGATACCACCCTATATTGCACGGAGACCTTCAAAAATGGAAAATTTACATCTGGAAAAATGTATGCAGAAGACAAGAGAGGGCAGCGGATGAACGGCCCTCAAATGCTTATCTATCCAGAATTGACTAGAATGAAAAACTGGGGGACATGGGATGTCACGCCATATGCCACACTGAAGGAATATCCCAAACTTCCATTTCTCGCCAAGAATGTCGATGAGGTGCCGGCTTCATTTAAAGGGGGATTCCAGGCCATGGGGTTATTTATTGGGCGAAGCTTGCGCTATCCATCCGACGCCCGGAGTATTGGTAAAGAGGGTGATGTATTCGTTTCCTTCATCATTAATAGCGATGGCACCGTAGAAAAAGACTCCGTGACCGTCGTCAAATCCGTGTATCCTTCCCTGGACGCAGAAGCTGTTCGAGTCGTGAAAAGCTTTCCGCCTTGGATGCCTGGCGTCCAATCCGGGAAACCGGTTCGATCTAGATTTATGCTGCCTGTAAAATTTCGTTTAGGAACCCGTTGACACATAGTTTGTGCCTGTCAAGAGAAAGTTGCCCTGTTTGGTTTAGCAGCAAACTCTAATTATTTCATCAATTTCTTGCGCTCGGTTAATGATCATCAAATGCCCGCCACCCTCGATCTTATAATCCGCAGTGGTAAACGGGATCAACCTGTCTTTCGTGCCATGAATATGAATGGCGTTGTCCAATATGGTTTCGTTTCCCCAATTGACGATCCGGTCGATGGCCCATCGGAAGAAGACAATGTTTGTGTCGCGCATAATGGCGCGGAGCAAATCTTTTTCCCATTTCTTTTCAACACCGAAGAACCAAAACACGATCCGGTTGGGATTTTTTATAAGTCTCGTAGGAATAAATCGATGTAACTGGAGTTTGCGCATGAATTGGAATCGCGGCGCCGGAATGTCCTCCTTGGATTTTGCCGAGGAGATGAGGATGATCTTTTCAACGGGCATTCGCTTGGCGATCTCGATGGCCACCATGCCTCCAAAGGAGACCCCCACGAGAACAGGATTGTTTTTTCCAATCTTCCCCGAAAGCCTCTCGGCATATTGTTCGATCGATTCGTTCGGTAATGGATCGATCCAATCCACATGGTTAACTTTATAAGCGCTCAAGTCCAGGTATTCAAAAACGCGCTTGTCGGCACCGAGGCCGCTGAATAGAAAAAGTTCTTTCATAGTATACCTAATCGAAATATGGGAAGCTGTTCAAGGCCACGGCTTTTTTGTAGAGGATAGCAACCTGCGAAGGCAGAATCCGGTCGCCCGAAAGTTCGGGCAATTGATGGATGTCGAAGTATTGTACATCGAGCACATCAAATCCCTTCTTCAATTCAGTCGAAAGCGCGCGGCAGAGGAATGCGATCTTGTAGACATAGAACGGCTGCGACGGGTGGGGATGCATTTTTTTATCAAACACGGCCAGCAGTTTTTCCGCGACAACGTCGAGACCCGTCTCTTCTTTGAATTCTTTTACGATCACTTCCGAGGGACTGTAACCAATGTCGGCCCAACCGCCGGGCAGCGACCATTTTTGATCGGCGCTTTCTTTGACGAGCAACACCTTGCCTTCGGGCGAAAGCAACAGTCCGCGGATGTCGACTTTAGCCGTGGGATAATCTTTGGCGGGGGTGTAGAACTGTTTGAGCGTTTCCAGGTCCGTGCCGGAAAGAAGGTGGTGGAAGCGGTGCGTAATGTCCTGCAGTTCGCGATAGCGCTCGCGATCGTAGTCGTCTTTGGCGTAGAGCAGGCCGACGTCGGCGATGGATTTTATGCGCTGGATGAGGGTGAGGATTTCGTTCGGGACCATGGGCGATGAATTGGGATGGTAAGGTAGGAAACAATGTGGAGGCCATGAAAAAATATCTCACCCGTGGCGGGGTATGCGGTGTGTGTAGCATTTTTGGTCACCCCGGTTTTAAGCCTTTCTCATAAAAACACGTTTCAAATTGTTATCTTCCGTGGCATTTTACTTCTCTGAATAACCGACCAAAACCAACTGCTATGTTCCGCAACTATATCAAGATCGGCTTTCGCAACCTCGTAAAAAACAAAGTCTACACCCTCATCAACATTTCGGGTTTAGCCATCGGGTTGGCGTGCTTTATCCTGATCGCGTTATACATCCACCATGAGACCGGGTTTGACACGATGTATGCCAACGCCGACAACATCTACCGCATCAATACGCACGTGGACGTGAACGGTGCCTCCAACGTGTATCCGTCCGCACACTACCCGGCTGTGTTCGACATGGTGCAGGACTATCCGGAAGCCGTGAATGCCACGACGATGTACCGCATGTTCTTTCTGAGCAACGCCGTACCCAAAGTTCGCTATGGCGATGCCGAATTTGAAGAAACGAAATTCTACCTGGTAGACTCCAGCTTTTTTACGGTATTCGATTTTGAATTTCAATACGGCAATGCCGCCAAAGCTTTCGAGAACAACAATTCGGTGGTACTGACCGAAGCCATGGCAAAAAAATATTTTGGCGACACCAATCCCATGGGCAAGTTATTGCAACTGCAGGATACCGTGACGTTGAAAGTGACCGGCGTGCTCAAACCGATAAAAGGAAAGACACACCTTGAGTTTGATTTCCTGGCCAACGCCAAACCGTATCTCAACCAGTTCATTGGTTTTCGGGTAGATCACGCCTATGTTGGCTTATGGTATTACTGCTATGTCGTGCTTCAACCGGGCAGTTCGCCGGCGGCATTGGAGTCGAAACTTCCGGCCTTTGTAAAAAAATATTATCCCCCGCGCTATACGGACAACAATGCGCGGCTCACCCTCCAGAGCATCAAAGACATTCATTTGTATTCTGATTTCACCGGCGGGGAGATGTCGGTGAGTGGCAATATTCAATATATCTACACACTCGGGTCCATTGCCGTGCTGGTGTTGCTGATTGCCTGTATCAATTTTATGAACCTGTCCATCGCGCGTTTCTCGAACCGGGGCAAGGAAGTAGGCATGCGCAAAGTGATGGGCGCGGAGAAGCAGAACCTGATCTTCCAGTTTTTGGGCGAGTCGGTGCTCATCGCGTTGATGGCCGGTGTCGTGTCGCTGGTGTTGGTGCGCTTGTCGATGCCTGTTTTTAATGCGCTCGCCAATGTGCAGTTGGATGCGATGGAAATGATCAGGCCGTTCAACCTCCTGGTGATCCTCGCCATCATTTTGTTCACGGGGTTGCTGGCAGGCCTTTATCCGGCAGTGGTCATGGCGGCCTTTCAGCCGGTAAAAGTATTAAAGGGTTTGCACAAGGCAGGGCATCAAAAGATCAACCTGCGAAAGGTGTTGGTGATCGGTCAGTTCACCGTGTCGCTCATTCTGTTGATTGGAACGTTGGTGATCTCCAATCAACTGGATTTCATGCGCAACAAAGATCTTGGCTTTGCTAAGGATCAGATCATGATGATCCCCACGAGCAGCCAGGCGTTGGCGCGCGACTTTGCAACCTTCAAAAATAAACTCAAGCAACAGGAATCGATTGCCGCGGTTACACACGTTTCGCATAACCTCGGACAGGAAACGTTGCCCTATCTGCCCCTGTTTGTAGAAGGCAAGGAAGAAGAGCAAATGCTGCCGACAATGACGGTGGGATACGATTTTCTGGAGACCTTCGATATAGAAGTAGTGAACGGCAGATTTTTTGATGTCGACCATAACACCGACAGCACGCAGGCCTTTGTGATCAACGAATCGGCGGCCAAGGCGTTGAATTGGTCCGATCCGATCGGCCGGAAGATGTCCTTTGGTGTGGGAGGAAATCCAAATAGTGTGGTGATCGGTGTGGTGAAGGATTTTAATTTCGATCCGCTGCGCAACAAGGTGGGGCCGCTGGTCATGAATTTTTCGCCGGTGCAGGGCAATGTGGCAGTGAAAATAAAACCTGGAGACTATCAAAGCACATTGGCGGCTGTGAAGAAAGCCTGGGGTGAGATCGAAACCGAAAAGCCCTTTGCTTTTTATTTCCTCGACGAAGGACTGGCCAAAACCTATGTGGCGGAAGAGAACCTTGCATTGGTGTTCAAATATTTTTGTGGCCTTGCCATTTTTGTGGCCTCCCTGGGCTTGTTTGCGTTGGCCAGCTTCAGCGCCGAGCGCCGGTTGAAAGAGATCGGTGTGCGCAAAGTGTTGGGAGCTTCTGAGGCAGGGCTTGTGGTTTTGTTGTACAAGGAATTCCTCGTACTGATTCTGATCTCCTTCATCGTAGCCAGCCCGTTGGCGTACTACTTCTTTAACCGATGGCTAAACGAGTTTGCCTACCGCATCGACATCGGTGTGATGCCCTACCTGATTGCCGTGGTGTTCATCACGCTCATCGCGCTGATCACCGTGGGCTATCAATCCATTTCGGCGGCGCGCAGCAATCCGGTAAAGATCCTGCGAAGCGAGTAGCGCAAGCGTGGATAGTATTTGGTGGTAACCCTTAAAGGGTAAAGGGAATGGGGACCAATTGCCTTGACTTAATGGGTTTGCCCAAATGCGTGGCCGGCTTCCAATCGGGCATGATCTTTACGAGGCGCAAAGCTTCTTTGTCGCACGACGGGCACAAGCCACGTTCAATATGCTCTTCCACTATTTTTCCATTGGTGTCTACCCAGAATTCTACGAAGACCTTGCCCACGACGATGTTGTGGGGTTGTTTCCATTTGAAATTTTTGCGGAAGAATTTGGTCATGCCGCTGGCGCCACCGGGAAATTCAGCGGGGGTGTCGGCAGCCATGTAGATGATCTTGGTCACCGTGTCGACCCTGACAGTGGTTTTTTGTTTAACAGTGTCGGTGGCCTGTCCATAGGCAGCAGCGGCCAGGATCAAGAAGAGGAGTGTACTGAGTGCTTTCATGCGTGGGCGCGATTCGGTTTGGGTTGAGCGCCGGGTATGGTGGTGGACGATCAACCTTGCTTTACAAACCTACTAAAAAACGGGGAAGCATCAATCGGGTGAAAAGATCTGCCGGGCGTGAATGCACCTCACGCGTTTGCGTCGGTACATTAGGGGCGATTTTTTACATTCTTTGACTTTGGATGGGCATTATTCGCTGCGCAACGCGTTCACCGGGTTGGTCCTTGCCGCCTTCCAGGTTTCGTAACTGATGGTGATCAGCGTCACCAGTAGAAGTCCCAACAGGCTCACCCCAAAGATCAGCGGACTGATCGACGACCGGTACATAAATCCCTCCAACCAATATCGCGCAATGAAATATGCAGCCGGCACGGCAATAACCGCCGACACGAGAAAGATCTTGACAAACACCCACAGGAACATACCCACCACTTGCTTCACCACGGCCCCCAACACTTTGCGGATGCCCACCTCCTTGGTCTTTTGCTCCGCGGTGTAGGAGGCAAGCCCGAAGACGCCTAGCACGGTGATGAGAATGGCCAGCACGGCAAAACTTTTCGACAACGACGATACCCGTCCTTCCTCCAGGTACATCCGGTTGAACTCGTCGCTCACAAACCAGTAGTCGAAACCCACGCCGGGCATGATCTCTTTCCATTTCTTTTCGATGGAAGCGATCTTCTCCTGGAATTTTCCAGGCGGCAGTTTGATATAGGCGATGCGATCGATGAAGTGGACGTGCGGGTTGAGCATGAGCGGCTCGATGGCCTGGTGCATGGAGCGGAACGGGAAATCTTTTACAATGCCGATCACCCGGAACGAAGAAGAACTGCCGTCGCCGCGATTGTTCCTGAGGGTGACCGACGAACCCATCACTTTTTCGATCGGTTGATTCAAAGCTTTGACCGCCGCTTCGTTCAGGATGACCGACGAGGAGTCGTTGATGTTGGCGGCGTCAAAATCGCGACCGGCGATAAACTCGAGGTCGTATGTTTTTGGGAAATCGAAATCCACGTTCAGTTGGTTCCATTGCATTTCTTCTTCGTGCAATCCGGGAAACCGGACGGTGGCGCCGATGAAGCCAAAGTAGTTGAGGCGTGGCAGGTGGTTGGCCATGGTCACGTGCTCGATGTCTTTGTCTTGCAACACGGCTTGTTTGAAGGCGAGAAATTTATCCTGCGGCGCATTGCCGCCATAGCGGATGGAAAGCAGCTGACCGCCCTGCTCGTTCAGTTTTGTGTTTTGCATGTAGCTCATCTGCCGGATGATCGTGAACGTGGAGATGATGAGAACGAGTGCCACGGCATACTGCGCGGTGACGAGACTTTTGCGAAACAGTTCAGCGCCACGCCCTTTCACCACTTGCCCCTTCAATACTTCGGAGGGTTTGAAACCAGAGAGATAAATGGCGGGATAACTGCCGGAGATAAAGGCCATCAAAAAGACGATGACCAACACAATGGCGATCATGTACGGATTGAGCAACGAGGCCACCGTAAAAGTTTTGTGAGCCAATTGATTGAAAGGCTGCAGGAAGGCGATCACCAACAAAACCGCCAGGACCAACGCGGCTACCGTCATCAACGTCGACTCGAAAAAGAATTGTTTGGCGATCTCGCGTCGTTTGCTGCCCAGCGATTTGCGCAGACCCACTTCTTTGGCACGCCGCGCCGAGCGGGCTGTGGCCAGGTTCATGTAGTTGATGCATGCGATGAGCAGGATGAGGATGGCCACTGTGCTGAAAATGGCGAGGTAGCTTTTGTTGCCCTGTGTGTTGTCTTCCTCCCACAGGACTTTTTCATCAAAATGCATGTCTTCCATTTTCACGATGAAGGGTGCCAGTTTAAAACCGTTGGCCACAAAGTTGGAGTCGGCTTGGGTGAGTTGGTCCGACATGCGTTGCAATTCAGCCTCGATGGGTTTCATGTCGGTCCCGGGTTTCATCACCACGTAGTTTTCGAAGAACTCGATGTTGTCGCGGAAGCGCAAGCCCTCCATGTAGTTGTTGAAGTTGTCGCCCATAATGGTGCGGAAGGCGTTGACGTTGATGAGGTACTTGGGCTTGAAATGCGAATTGGCCGGGTAGTCTTTGAATACCCCGGTAACCACTACGTCGATCTCGCGTCCTTGCGTGGCGAAGTTGTGTTTTAAGGTGATCGTTTCGCCGATCGGATCCTGGTCGCCGAACAGCCGCCGGGCACCGGTTTCGCTCAGCACCATCGTGTTGTGGTCGTCGAACATCTTCTCCTGGTTGCCCTTCACCAGTTTAAAATCGAGGATCTGGTCGAAATGCGGTTCTGCCCATTTGATCTCTTCGGTGAGGATGATCTTGTCTTTGGCCTTGTGATGGAGTGACGTCGGATAGCCGATATAGTCGACGCGCGTGCCGCTGATCACTTCGCTGCGCGTTTCTTTGAGCTGCTTCAACCAGAAACCGGGCGAGGTGGTGTTGTCGAACGTCTGTCCTTCGCGATTGGTGAAGCGGCAGCCGATGCGATAGGTGTTGTGGAAATAGGGATGCATCGTGTCGTACTGCAGTTCGTCGCTCACATAGAGAAAAATGAGAATGGCACTGGCCAATCCCAGGGCAAGGCCGGACATGTTGAGGAGGGCAAACATTTTTTGCCGTTGGAAATTCCGGAGGGTGATCAGCCAGTAATTGCGCAGCATAGTGTATAGGGGTTGGTTAATCTAAGAACGCGTTTTGTCAGCTCCGAGGTTATCCCCCGTTACACCTGATTTTTTCGCCGGCGGAAATGCCGCTTCGATCGATTGAAATGAGAAGAAAAAACGGTTCCGCCTTGGAAATGGACCCGGCCCTGGCTAAGTTAAACACCCGAAATTTACCCGGAAGGCATGAACCTCAATATCGACGCACAAAAACAACAATCCTACGACGCCATCGTCGTGGGCACCGGCATCAGCGGTGGATGGGCCGCCAAGGAGCTTACCCAAAAAGGACTGAAAACCCTCGTTCTGGAGCGCGGCCGCGACGTGAAACACGTTGTGGACTATCCCACGATGACTAAAGACCCGTGGCAGCTTCCCCACGGCAACAAGCTGACGGACGAAGAACTGAAATTTTATCCCGTGCAGTCGCGCACCAACTGGGTGAGCCAGGCCAACAAGCACTGGTGGGTGAAGGACACGGAAAACCCATACACGGAAGTGAAACCCTTCGACTGGATCCGTGGCTATCACACCGGCGGCCGCTCCATCATGTGGGGCAAGCAAACCTACCGCCTGTCGGATCTGGATTTCACCGCCAATGCCAAAGACGGCGTGGGCGTCGACTGGCCCATTCGCTATGCCGACCTGGCGCCGTGGTATGACTACGTAGAAACCTTTATTGGCGTGAGCGGTCGCGCCGAAGGTATCCCGCATTTGCCCGACGGAAAGTTTTTGCCCCCGATGGAGTTGAATTGCGTGGAAGAGACGTTTCGCGATAAAGTGGCCGAAAAATTCAACGGCCGCAAGATCACCATCGGCCGCGTGGCCCATCTCACGGCGCCGTTGCCGCACGATCCCAGTCGCGGCGTATGCCAGTCGCGGAACATGTGCGACCGGGGTTGCCCTTATGGAGCCTATTTCAGCAGCAATGCTTCCACTTTGCCGGCAGCTGCCAAAACCGGCAACATGACGTTGAAGCCCAATGCCATCGTGCATTCTATTATATATGACGAAAAGAAGGGCAAAGCGATCGGCGTGAAAGTGCTGGACGCAGAGACCAAACAGGAGGTGGACTATTTTGCAAAAATTATTTTCCTGAACGCCTCCACCCTGGGCAGCACTTTCATTTTGATGAACTCCATCTCCAACCGCTTCCCCAATGGACTGGGTAATGGCAGCGGCGAGTTGGGCCACAACATCATGGATCACCAATATCGCGCAGGAGCAACAGCACTCGTGGAAGGCTATGAAGACAAGTACTACATCGGTCGCCGCCCCAACGGCATCTATATCCCCCGCTTCCGCAACGTAGGCGACGACAAGCGCACGGACTATCTCCGCGGCTTTGGTTATCAAGGCGCCGCAAGCCGCAGCGAGTGGCAACGTGGTGTGAGGGAAATGTCCTTTGGAGAGGATTTGAAAAATTCACTCACGGAACCCGGAGGATGGAGCATTGGCATCACCGGCTTTGGCGAATGCCTGCCCAGCCATAGCAACCACGTGACCCTGAACAAGGATAAAACCGACATCTATGGCTTGCCTACCCTGAGCTTTGACGCCGAATGGGGACCCAACGAAAAGGCTATGCGCAAAGACATGAAAGACAGCGCCGCCGAAATGCTGGAAGCTGCCGGCTTCAAAAACGTGGCCACCTACGACAACCCCGATAACATCGGCCTCGGCATCCACGAAATGGGCACCGCCCGCATGGGCAAAGACCCCAAGACGTCGGTACTGAACAAGTGGAACGCTGTGCACGAAGCCCCCAATGTATTTGTTACCGACGGCGCCGCCATGACCTCATCGGCTTGCCAAAATCCGTCGCTGACCTACATGGCGCTGACCGCCCGTGCCGCCGACTACGCCGTGAACGAATTGAAAAAAGGAAATCTGTAACAATTGAATCACTGACAATGAACAGAAGAGAAGCCATTCAACGCACCGCCCTCGCCCTGGGCTATGCCATATCCGCACCCGCCATGGTAGGTGTGCTTAACGGATGTAAAGCCTCACCTGAGCTTTCATTCAAGCCCGTATTTTTTAGTGAACCGCAGGCCCAAACCATCGCTGAACTTTCCGAGATCATTCTCCCGAAGACAACCACCCCCGGCGCCAAAGACGCGGGTGTGCCTGGATTTATCGACAGCATGTTGAAGGAAGTCTATAGTAAAGAGGCTCAAGAGAAATTCATAGAAGGTCTCAACGCTTTTGAGGAAGACGCGAAAAAAACTTTGGGCGACGGCTTCATGGACTTGAAACCTGAACAACGCGTAGCCCATTTCAAAAAACATCACGATGAGGCGCTGGCTGCTGCCGGCAAAGGAGGTCCCACAGGCTGGTGGAATGCCGGAAAGGATGGGGACAAACCCTTCGTTCTAAAAATGAAGGAACTGACGCTGCTGGGATTTTTTACGAGTCAGCCTGGGGCTACTGAAGTGTTGCAGTACAAGCAGGTTCCCGGACCGTATCATGGATGTGTACCGCTGGCAGAGGTGGGGAAGGCTTGGGCGACGTGAATTTGCGCGTCATATCGCAGGCACATGCTGGTTAGAGAACTACGCCTGAAATTCAAGACATCCCGAATTTCGAGTGCACGGATCTGGAGACGCTTCGAACGCCGTAAAACGAAACCCGGCAAACACCGAAAAGCGTACCCCCCATTCAAAATGCATCACCACACGGATCAAAATGCGCTATCCACTGGATTCCTTGAAAAACGTGCGAAGCCAGATGACGTGCGTGCATGCGGAATGACGCGCTCTGTCGGAAAACTTTGAACGGCTGCAACACGCGCAAGCACAAGCTCCTCTTAGTTCTTCAATGGACTGGAAATATAAATCTTATTCTCCTCCTGATAAGGAATCCGCAACGGTGCCGCATCCATATTATCCAGCAACAGTGCATCGGGGACGATAAAGGATACCAGACTGCCTCCGGAAGTTTGGAGATTGACCACTTGTTTTTCTTTGCCCACGGCGGGTACGCGCTTTAGATTTTTCAAACCGCCTGAACCCATTCTTGCCGAGCGAAGTAATTCTTCTTTTCCGGTTTCAAGATTCACTTTATAGATCTCCGGAACTCCGTCGCCGCCAGAGGAAATTTTTCGAGCGATGAGGGCAAATTCAAGACCGTCTTTCTTGGCTGCATCGATGAGGGCCTGCTTCAGCGCTTGAGTCGTTTGACCGTTGCTGGTGGAAACCTCCAGGACACCTGGACCACTAGCGTGCCCGTTGGCGACCTGGCCTGTTTTCGTGAGGGAACGATCGTTCAATTGATTTTTCAGGATGCCTTTTTCGATGAGCACGAGATTTTCTTGAGGCACCACACCTTCGTCGTCGATGTCATAGCTGCCGAGGAGCGAGGTGTTGTTGAATTTTTGGAGGGATGTGCGGGCTGTGACGGTGAAGGCGTTGTCGATGAAGAGCTTTCCAATCTTGGCATCCATGCCGGTGCTGCCTTCGTTGCGATCCATTGTGCTGGTGAGCGTGTTGGAGGCGACGAGGTTGTCGCGATAAGAGAAGAACGCATTGGAGAAAATTTCGGCTACGGCGGGGCCCAGGAACAACACGGGGCCGTTATACTCTTCTTCCAAGGCCACGTTGTCTTTCGAGGTGGTGAGCTTGCGGGCCATCTTCTCCACTTCGGCTTTCATGTCTGCGAGGCTGGGGAGCTCTTCCGGTGTGCGGGCGTAGCGCACCAAGTTGTCGAAGAAGGGTTCGCCTTTTTCGGTTTCCATGTAGGCGCCGCATTGCAGATAGACGGTGGTGAAGGGCTTCACAATGGTGGTGCCTTCGCTGTTCACAAAATACTCATCGCCATAGGTAATCGTCAGGGCTACGGCTGAGCCTTCAATATCGGGATACGATTTGAAGACGGCGGACAACTCTTTTGTGTACTTGTTCCAGTGTTCCTGGTTCAGGTTGAAAGGTTTGGCAAAATCGATTTTTGTCACCACGGGCACGGTGGCAAACTCGCGGTGGGGAAGGTCTTCCAGTTTTTTATTTTCTTCCTTCAGGGTGAGCTGGTGTTTTTTGTATTTCTGCGCTGCGCCTTTGTAGACCACGTCGGTGGAAGCCCACAGCGCGCGGCGTATGCCGTAATAGTCGTCGTCGAGGGGGACGGAGAGATCGTTGGCATTGGGTGGACTGGTCAGGTTGTTGTCGAGGCTTTCGTCGTTGAAGGTGTAGTTGCCCACCAGCAGCCGCACCGATTTGTTCCGGCTTTGAAAGGCGTCGGACCGGATCAGGGCACCCAAGGTGGCCTGGGCGGTGAACACATGACGGTCGTTGATGCCATAGCTGATATAGAAGGGTTTGTCGTGGCCTTCATATTTGGCGTCGGTCATCGTTCGCTTCATCTCGTCCTTCATCGCTTTGAGGATGACGGACTCTCGTTCTTGCGCACACAGCGGTTGAGCGATGGCCATCCATCCGGCAAAAAGAACAACGGGTCTTATAACACGAAATATGCGCATAGCCTTACGGTTGAGGTTGTGATCCCGGGCGGCTCAACAGGGTGGCCTCCTGGTGTTGACGGGGTTTCTTTTGTGTTTCGATCCTTCGCACGAACAAAGAAGGCGATGCGGCACTCACCGGTACATAGCCCGACTCGGCGCCGCAAAAACCGATAAACGTATCGCGGTCGTTGCCCGTGGCTTGTATTTCGGCAAACATCGCGAGGGGTGTGCCGATCAGGTCGACGCCCCGCACCAGCTCGTCGGCGCGGCCATCGACATAAATGCGATAGACCATGGTGGGGAAAATGTTGAACGCGTTGGGATTGTAACGATCCGTCACCGTAAATCCCCCGACGACATCGCGAAACAGGTAGCCATAGGGTTTACCCTGGCGTTTGCATTCCTTCAGCAACATTTTCCGCAGATCTTCCATGGGCACGCCTTTCGATGTTTCCACGATCAGGTTGGATTGCCGCGAAACGGGTTCCATGCCGATGGACGCGCGACCGTGACCATTGGAGCGAGCCAGGTTTTCCAGCGGTGTGCGCGACATGAGGAAAGTTTTCAGCATGCCTTTGTCCACCACGGTCACGCGTTCGCCTTTGATGCCTTCGTCGTCGTATTTATAGCCGCCGTTGATCGGTTTGCCATCGATGGTGGTCAGCGTGGGATCGAAATATACTTGCAAGGTTTTGGGCAACACGTATTCGCCGATCTTGGCTTTGAAGGTGTGGCCGTCGTATTCTTTCTTCATGCGATGGCCCTCCACCCGGTGACCAAAAATTTCGTGGAAGAAAACACCGGCGGCGGGTGCCAGCAGAATGGCCGGTCCACTGTAGGGCTCGGCCAGTGGCGCCGTTTTTAGTTTCTCCAGGGATGCGATCATCTTTTCGATGTCGCCCATGATTTTTTCATCGGCGGGAAATCCATCGGGTGTTACGGCATAGTAGGAGAGGTGGAGCGGGATCACATCGCCGTCGCTGGCGCGGATGCTGCCGTTCACGTGGATGTAGGCCGACGTGTTGTTTTGAACGATCTGGGTTTGTTCGGTGGTGATGAAATATTTTCGTTCCTGGGAAAATTGCAGCGATACGTCCCCTTCGACGAGGTCACTGTTTTTCAGGAAGAGGGCGGAATATTTTTTGAGTTTTTCTTTCCAGGTGGCGTTGTCGAAAGCGGTGATCAGGTCGGTCTGGGGTGGTTCATAATAGCGGGTCGGGGCCTCTTTCGAGAAATCGTCCGTGGGTGTGGTGGTGACCGGCGTGGTGATCCGCTCGCGCGCCTGGCGGGCGGCTTTGAATCCGCGCAGCGCTTGTTTGTATTGGTTTTGGGTGGTCATCCAGATGCCCATGCGCAGGGCGATCTTCTCGTTTTCATAGGGCAGTTCCGTGGGGTCCGAACCCTCGTGCATTTCGAAGTCGTCGGGTCCTTGCGGATGGGTGTTGTCAAATGCATAGCTGCCCACTTTCACGCGCGACACCAGCACACGGCTTTTGTCGCTGCCGGCGCGCACCAGACTGCCAAAGGACGTACTCAGGTGAAGGTTCGACAAATCGTCGACGCGATAGTCGATGTAGTAGGCCGGGACAGTTGCTTTTTTTAACTCGGTAAAACTCCGGGCGAGTTCAGCCTCTAGGACCGTCATCAGTGAATCTTGTGCCCGTACCGCGAAGGCGGGCAGCATAAACAACAGGAAGACCCCCAGGCGTCTTTTGATATAACCAAATAACAATTTCACAGCTTTCGAAAGTTAGGACCTTGGCAGCATAGAGCAGCTCCAGAATGTAACGGTAAAGTATCTCAAAAAACGTGGAAGACAAAAAAATATATGTTGTTCTTTGTCAGGGTCCTAACCTCCTACTTCGCTGGTGTCAACGTTTTTGTTGATCGCGAAAGCGGCCACAAAGGCTCATTTCGTTTCGGTTTTGGCCATTTCCCAGCCGATGATGCTCTTCTTCCGGGCAGGGCTCCACCGGTACTCACCCAGGATACCGTCTTTGCGGATGACGCGATGGCACGGGATGAGATAGGCAATGTGGTTGGCGCCCACCGCCGATCCAACGGCCTGCAGGGCATTCGGATTGTGGATGTTGGCGGCAATGCCCTGGTAGGTGGTCACGTTGCCCATGGGGATCTTTAACAGCGCTTCCCACACCTTGAGCTGGAAGTTTGTGCCCTTCACAAACACATGGAGCCGTCCCGATGCGGGGGCCTCACCCGGATGAAAGATCCGATCGACAAAGGATGCCGTGAGCGCCTGGTCCTGGTGAAAGATCGAATTGTGCCAGTGTTCTTTCATGGCCTCGATGTGCCCCTTGGCATCTTCGTCCGTGGCCAGGAACGACAGCCAGCAGATGCCTCGGTCGGTCACGGCAAGGAGGCAGTTGCCGAAAGGCGTTTCGTGGATGCCATAGTGAATGTGCAGCCCGGAGCCGTGGAGTTTGTACTCCTGGGGTGTCACACCTTCCAGCGTGGTGAACAGATCATAGACCCGCGATTGGCTGGAGAGCCCGGCCGATTCGGCGGCTTCCACCAGGTTGCGGGATTGTTCCAGTTTCTCTTTCAGGAAATCGACCGTCAGGAACTGCAGGAATCGCTTGGGACTGATGCCCGCCCATTCCGTGAAGATGCGCTGAAAGTGAAAGGGTGAAAGATGAACTTTTTCGGCCACCTCGTCCAGTTCGGGTTGGCGTTGAAAATTTTTTTCCAGGTAAAGAATAGCTTCTTCGATACGCTGGTAATTAATGTGGTTTTCGTTCATGGTCAACAGCATAAAACTATCATTTTTTTGTTGACTCAAAATTGCCACCGCCGGGGCGATTACTCAACCTGCTTCTTGCGGACTTCATTTGTGATGAGGGGTAGCGTAATCTTTCGACTTTTCTTTATTTTTAAAGAAATCCCACAATCATGAAAAGAACTTTACTGACGCTCTTTTTTGCGATGGCCACCACGGCCGCGATCCTGGCCCAACAACCCAACTACGATACGGTGAGGATACGGCCCGTGCTGGTAAGCAACAACCTGTATATGTTAAAAGGTTCCGGCGGCAACATCGGGGTGCTCATCGGAAACGACGGCACGCTGATGATCGACGACCAGTTTGCGCCCCTCTCGAATAAGATCAACGGCGCCATCAAAACCCTTAGCCCGGGAGAGATAAAATTCCTCATCAACACCCACATCCATGGCGACCACACCGGTGGCAACGACAACTTTAAAAAGATGGGCATCACCATCCTGGCCCAGGACCAGGTGCGCGAGCGCATGACCAGGGAAACGGTGAATCGCATGAACGAAAAAGTTCCGCCACGCGAAAAAGATGCCTTGCCCGATATCACGTTTGCCGACAAACTGAACCTCCACATCAACAACGAAGACATCGAACTGATCCACTTCGATCCCGGCCACACCGATGGTGACGTGATCGTTCATTTCAAGAAAGCGAATGTGTATCACATGGGCGATATGTTTGTCACGTATGGCTATCCGTTTATCGACGTTTCCAGCGGCGGTTCTGTGAACGGGATGATAGCGGCCCTGGACAAAGTCCTCGCCTTGATGGATGACAATGCCAAAGTGATTCCCGGGCATGGCGAGGTGAGTACAAAAGCCGACGTGAAAGTGTTTCGCGACCGGTTGGCGGATATTCGCGATCAGGTGGCCGCAGCGTTGAAGAAGGGAAAGAAGAAAGAAGACCTGGCAAGCCTGGGCATCACCGATAAATATGATGCCGAGTGGGGAAAAGGATTTTTGAAGGGAAAGGATTTTGTGATGTTGGTGGCGGATAATATTGCTATCCCTCCGAAGAAATAAATTGAACCGCAGAGTCGCAAAGTCAATGCAAAGCATAATTTGTGTCTTCTTTGCTGCCTCTGCGACTCTGCGGTTCAAAAATGATTTTCACATCGTCATGCCGCATCATGAAAAATGATGCCCAACGAATACCGCACTCCTGATTTCACTTCGCTAACGCCGTGCTTCATCGTAGCACGATAATATCCCCGCGAGCCTTTTACGGGCCGGAAATTAGTGGTGAAGATGAGCGCATCTCCCTGATTCGGCTGCAACACCTCCGCCTTCGACTGCGCGCGAGGCACCTGCTCCGTAAGCACAAACTCCCCGCCCTCATGATCCCTCCCCGCCTGACTTAACACAAACACCACCTGGAAAGGAAAATACACGGCGCCATAAAGATCCTGGTGAAGCGTATTGAATCCTCCCGCTTCATACCGAAGGATCAGCGGCGTTGGCCTGGGCTGATCATGATCGTGACAATGCGCGACGAGCGCTTTGTGATCGCCGGGATAGGTAATATCCATCCCCAACTTCTGCATCCAGGCATTGGCGAGCTTGGCCAACGGCGCGTACAGCATTTCTCGCAAGACTTGGATGGTCGGTGGCAGGGGATAGTTGAAATATTTATACTCTCCTTTGCCAAAGCGATAACGCTGCATGTTGATCGTGTTCCGGTAGAGATCCGGGTCGGCATACAATCCGGAAAGGTGCCGGCACTCGTCGGCCGAGAGCACCCGCGGCAGCAGGGCGTACCCTTTTTCATTGAGTGCAGTATAGATCGATTCCCAGGGCATAGCGACAATATCCTCCATAATTTTTTTCTGTAAAGATCCGGGATCCGGTGGACCCGCTCAACCCGAAACTTGCGGAATGAAACGGGGTGGATTTTTTCGTTGATCATCGGCATAAAAAGAAGTACCTTTCTATGCTTAAATCCGAACACCATGAAAACCCTCTTCCTCTCCGGGTTGTTTCTCTGCGCCACGGTGCTCTCCTGTAAACAACCCTCCAAAACCAACTACACACTCGGCACGGTAACGTTCGAGGTGGCGGGCACCGATGCTGCGCAGCAAGCTTTTCTGAAAGGCCATTTGTTGATGCACAGCTTTGAGTTCATGGACGCCGCCGAAGCTTTCCGCGAAGCGCAAACACTGGACCCCACGTGTGCGATGGCCTTCTGGGGAGAGGCCATGACCTACAACCACGCCATCTGGCAGGAGCAGGATTATGAAAAAGCGGCAGCCACATTGAAGCGTCTGGCCGCAACACCGGAAGCACGGGTGGCCAAAGGGGCAACGCCGCTGGAGAAAGATTTTCTGCAAGCTGTGAACGTTCTCTATGGTGAGGGAACAAAAACAGAACGCGACCGGGCCTATGCCAAATTCATGGGCGAGCTATACAACAAATATCCCGGCAACCATGAAGTAGCGTCGCTGTATGCCCTGGCGTTGTTGGGTGCAGAGCCCGTAGGCCGCAGCGAGGAATTGTACCGGCAGAGCGCGCGCATCTCTGCGCAGATCTTGAAAGAGAACCCGAATCACCCCGGAGCGTTGCATTATTTTATTCATGCGAACGACGATCCTTATCATGCCCGCGAAGCCCTCCAGGCAGCAGACGAATATTCCGTCGTGGCCCACGATGCGACGCATGCCCTGCACATGCCCACGCATATTTATCTCGCCCTCGGCATGTGGGACCGCGTAGTAAGTTCAAATGAAGTGTCGTGGCAAGCCAGCGTGAACCGGAAGCAAAAAAGAAATTTACCCAACGATGCACTGGGCTATCATTCCTTTCACTGGCTGGAATACGGCTACCTGCAACAGGGCCGCATCCAAGACGCTCAAAAACTTTTGCAGGACATGATGACCTACTGTGCTACACAACCCTCCATCAAAGGCCGCACCCACGAGATCTATTTGAAATCGTCTTACGCCGTGGAAACCAATGACTGGAAATCGTCTTTTGTGGCGCACGAAACCGATGCCAAAGGATTGAACGTTGCCACCCAGGGCTTGGAGAACTTTGTCAAAGGCATGCGGGCGTATGCAATGGCCGACATTCCGACGATGGAAAAAGTTATCGCCACCATGGATCGGGACCGCGTGCTCGAGCTCTCGAAGATCGATAGCGATGGCATTGCCCTTTGTGGCAGTGGTGCGAGTCGTGAAAATACGACGAAGACCGATATCGATCTCGTGCAGCTGATGGAGATGGAACTTCAGGGCATGAAAGCCTGGCAGCAGAAAGACCTCACCGCCGCCAACCGCTGGCTGAAAGATGCTGCTTCGTTCGAGGATCGCATTGCCTTTGGTTACGGCCCACCGGTGGCCAAGCCTTCATCCGAACTCTACGGCGAATTCCTGCTCAGCCAAAACCAGCCCAGCGAAGCCCTGCAATATTTCGACAATGCCCTGAAACGTGCACCGCGGCGTGTGCTGTCCCTCAAAGGAAAAATGGAGGCTGCCAAAATGTTAAAGCAAGACGATGTGGTGGCGGCGATCGAGAAGGAACTCAACAGCATTAAGGTATAGCGGGAACACTTTTGCTATAAATCATGCCGCGGTTATCGGCCGGGGTATGCTACGATCTTGAATACCGCCAGCAGAAAACCCCCGGGGATTTCTCGCCCAATTCCGTACTTTCGTCGCATGAAGCATTTTAATCTCCTGTTTTCTTTAGCCCTGTTATTTTTGATAAGTGCCTGTGCTACAAAAAGCAACCCCGATTCCACCCGAGAGGAATGGATCGACCTGTTCAACAACAAAGATCTTACCGGCTGGGATATCAAGATCGCGAAACACGATCTGAACGATAATTTCAATAACACCTTTTATGTAAAAGACAGCCTACTGGAGATTGACTATAGCCACTACGATAAATTTGACGGCGAATTCGGCCATCTTTATTATCATCAACCTTTTTCTTATTACAGAATTCGGCTGGAGTATCGCTTCCGGGGCAAACAGCTGCGCGGCGGACCCGACTATGCTTACCTGAACAGCGGCGTCATGCTCCATTCGCAGGCGGCCTCTACGTTGACAAAAAATCAGACGTTCCCGGTATCCCTCGAAATGCAGTTCCTGGCGAGCAACGATTCGGTGAAACGAACCACCGGCAATCTGTGCACCCCCGGCACAGAAGTTTTTCAAAAAGGAAGCCTCTTTCCTGGCCATTGCATCGACTCGAACTCAAGGAACTACGACGAGAGTGAATGGGTCACTATCGAGGCCGTGGTGTTGGGCGACTCGATCGTTCATCACATTTTGGGAAAGGACACCGTACTCACCTATGAACACCCGCGTGTCGGGGGTGGTTTTGTGGGGGGCAGCATGAACTGGACGCGCGGCGGCTTTGCCGACTCGCTCCAATGGATGGCCAAGCATGGCACGCCGTTGAAGGAAGGCTATATTGCGTTGCAAGCCGAAAGTCATCCGCTGGAATTCCGTAAAGTACAACTGATGAACCTGAAAGGCTGCACCGACCCGAAGGCCTTGAACTATAAATCGTATTTCATAAAATCTGACAACACCCAGTGCCGCTATAAATGATCACGCTCACGGTTCCCGTTCCCAAGGAATTCAGTTTCGACCAGGC
The DNA here is from genome assembly GCF_003589925.1 of Chryseolinea soli. Lineage (NCBI taxonomy): Bacteria > Pseudomonadati > Bacteroidota > Cytophagia > Cytophagales > Fulvivirgaceae > Chryseolinea > Chryseolinea soli. The sequence goes on from NZ_CP032382.1 coordinate 2,930,616, forward strand.
CTTGTCTTTCCTGAAGCGCTCGCCCCGTGAGCTGCTCCACCAGGTGGAAGGCGAAACCGTGCGCAAAGCCCTGCGCGTTGACGATGATGTGGTCGCCATCGAAGTGTCGTTCGAAAAAAAGAAAGTCCGGATCGACGTTTTGGCGGAGAGTCTCACCCCAGTCCAACAAGAAGAAGTGATCGCCTATGTGCGCGAATGGTTTGACCTGGACACCGACCTCAAACCTTTCTATGCCATGGCGGAGAAAGATAAGTTGCTGAAAGACCTCGTGCAGCAATACTACGGCTACCGTATCGTGGGCCAGCCCGATCTCTACGAGGCCGTCACCTGGGCCATGCTGGGCCAGCAGATCAATGTGGCGTTTGCCTATACGTTGAAACAAAGATTTGTAGAGCAATTCGGTGCGTCGTTGCAAATGCTGGACAGGAGATATTATTTGTTTCCCGTTCCGGAAGCCGTGGCCGTGTTGTCGCCCGACCTGTTGCTGCCCTTGCAGTACTCGCGCCAAAAAGCAGCCTACACCATCACGATTGCCGAAGCTTTTGCCAACGGCACCGTCTCCAAAGAAAGCCTGAAAGGTTTGCCGTTGCAGGAAGCCAAGGAACGCCTCATGAAAATAAAAGGCGTGGGCAACTGGACGGCCAACTATGCCCTGATGAAAACCTTTCGCTACCCCGATGCCTTTCCCCTGGAAGACGCGGGTTTGTACAACGTGGTAAAAAAATACAAGAAGCTTGACCGCAAACCTACGCCCGACGAAATGAAAAAGGTATTCAAAAAGTACAAAGGCTGGGAAGCTTATGCTACCTTGTACTTGTGGAAGAGCTTGTGATCCATGCCGGATCACTTTAATTTCCTGAAGCCTTATGTCCCGCATACAAATTCAATTACCGGAGAAATTTATTTACGAGACCACCCTGACCGTTCGCGCCTCGGATCTGAACTATGGCGCGCATGTGGGCCACGACAGGATCCTTACACTGATGCAGGATGTACGGGTTGAGTTCTACCGAACGCGGGGCATAGAAAACGAACTGCATTTGGATGGAACTGTTGGGCAAGTGATCGCGGATTTGGGTGTCGTATACAAATCGGAGGCTTTTCTGGGCGACGAGCTTTTTTTTCAGATGGGCGTTTCGGATTTTCATCGCGTGGGGTTTGATATGTTATATCGCGTCACGCAAAAAGCATCGGGCAAGGAAGTGGCCTTGGCCAAGCTGGCGATCATCACCTTCGACTATGCCGTCAGAAAGATCGCTCCGTTGCCCCCCGCATTTTTAGCAAAGCTTCAATCCTAAACTCAATCCCGAACCGCATGACTCTTGAACAAGCCCAGCAACAAGTGGACGAGTGGATAAAGACACACGGTGTGCGCTATTTCAATGAGCTCACCAACATGGCCATGCTCACGGAAGAGGTGGGCGAGGTCGCGCGCATCATGGCGCGGCGGTATGGCGAACAGTCGGAAAAAGAATCCGACAAGAACAAAGATCTTGGCGATGAGATGGCGGATGTGTTGTGGGTATTGATCTGCCTGGCCAATCAAACGGGCGTGAACCTCACGGAAGCGTTTGCCCGCAACCTGGAAAAGAAAAGCCAACGCGATAAAGACCGTCATCATCAAAACCCCAAATTGAAATGAAAAACGTCTTCGGCGCCGTCATCGCAGGATGCTTGCTGGTCGCCTGCAGCCAGCATCCCGCAGCAGATAAAATTATTCTCGGCCGCATCTGGACCGGCAATCCGTCGCAACCGTGGGCTGAGGGGGTTGCCGTAAGTGGCGATACCGTTGCAGCCGTCGGCGACGCCGGTGCGATAAAGAAATGGCAAGGTGAAAAAACCGAGGTGATCACCCTAAACCAAGGAGAGCTGTTGACCCCCGGCTTTATCGATTGCCATACACACTTCATCGACGGTGGTTTCGCCCTTTCATCCGTGCAGTTGCGCGATGCAAAAACACCTGATGAATTTATTTCACGCATCAAAGCCCACGCGCTAACGCTCCCGAAAGGCGTGTGGATCACCGCCGGCGATTGGGACCATGAGAACTGGGGCGGCGAGTTGCCCACGCGCGCGTGGATCGATTCCGTCACTGTAGACCACCCGGTATGGATCAACCGCCTCGACGGCCACATGTGCCTGGCCAACACGGCCGCGCTGAAAGCTGCCGGCATTACTGACCAGGTGAAAGACGTTGCCGGCGGTTCTATCGTGCGCGACAAAGCGGGCAAACCCACAGGCATCTTTAAAGACAATGCCATGGGCATGATCTCCAAGGCCGTGCCACCGCCCACCCCAGACCAGGAGGACAAGGCCCTGGAGGCGGCCATGGCCTATGTGGCCGCGCGCGGTGTAACCTCCGCGCACAATATGATGGGCTACCAGGAAGTGTTCGAGCGGGCCCACGACCGCCATGCCCTCACCACCCGCATCTATTCCGGCATGATGTTGAGCGATTGGAAAGCACTTGCCGATAAAATAAAACAAAAGGGACGTGGCGACGCTTGGCTGCGCAGGGGCGTGCTGAAAGAATTTGTAGACGGCTCGCTGGGCTCGCACACCGCCGCCTTCTTCAAGCCCTTCGACGACACCCCGAAAGATTCGGGCTTCTTTGTGATCCGCGAGCAGGAACTGCACAGCCTCATCAAATCTGCCGATAGCGCCGGGCTCCAGGTGACAGTGCACGCCATCGGCGACAAAGCCATTCACACGTTGCTGAACACCTTCGACCAGGTGGCCCACGAGAATGGCAACCGCGATCGCCGCTTTCGCATCGAACACGCGCAACACATTGCCCCGGACGACATCAAGCGCTTCGCTGCCCAAATGATCATCCCTAGCATGCAACCTTACCACGCCATCGACGACGGCCGTTGGGCCGAGAAAGTCATCGGTCACGAACGCTCGAAGACCACCTACGCCTTTCGCTCCCTGCTGGACGCCCACGCCAAGCTTGCCTTTGGCAGCGACTGGTTCGTGGCGCCACCCACACCGTTGGAAGGCATCTATGCTGCCGTGACACGCCGCACCCTGGACGGCAAAAACGATGACGGATGGATCCCGGAACAAAAGATCACCGTGGAAGAAGCGTTACAGGCTTACACCACCAATGCCGCTTATGCATCCTTTGAGGAGAACATCAAAGGCATGCTGGCGCCCGGCATGCTGGCCGACATGGTGCGGCTGGAGAAAGACATCACCGTCATTCCTTCTCCCGAGATCAGAGACGTAAAAGTGTTGACAACCTGGGTAGGCGGGAAAGTGGTCTATCAAAAATAGGGCGCCATTTAAAAAAAATATTTCGGTGTGCGCGGTGTGTCTCCGATTTCGTATGCGTCTCTCTTGCACGGTTGGAAAAAATCCTGGAGCTTTAGTCAAATCCTGAACAGCTTATGTCCGAGAATCAGCGCTACCTTTCCCTCGATGTGTTTCGGGGAATGACCGTTTGCTTTATGATCATTGTCAACACGGGCGGCGGTCCCATCAACTACGCGCCCCTGCTGCACGCCTCGTGGCATGGTTTCACACCCACCGACCTTGTGTTCCCTTCTTTTCTTTTCGCCGTAGGCAATGCCATGGCGTTCTCGCTCCATAAATATGAGTTGCAAGGCGAAGGCGTTTTCTGGCGGAAAACATTGAAGCGGACGGCCATCATTTTTCTGTTGGGTTTTTTGATGTACTGGTTCCCGTTTTTCCGTCCTGACGAGAGCGGCGAATGGGCCTTCAAGTCAATCACGACCACCCGGATCCTGGGCGTACTGCAACGCATCGCGTTGTGCTATTTCTTTGCGTCGATCATACTACACTACGGTTCAAAGCGCTTTGCCATTTGGTTTAGTGCATTTGCGTTGCTGGCCTATTGGATCTTGAGTTATGCGTATGGCGATGCCAATGATCCATATAGCCTGGCGGGAAATGCAGGATCAAAAATTGATTTGTGGCTGTTTGGTGAACAACACCTGTATCATGGAGAAGGCATAGCATTCGAACCCGAAGGACTGTTGAGCACGCTGCCGTCGATTGTGAACGTGATCTTTGGTTACCTCGCCGGGGATTTTATCCGGCGGTATGGAAATAAATACGAAACCATCGCTAAACTCATGTTAGCCGGTGGGTTGCTGGTCTTTCTGGCCCTCACCTGGGATATGGTTTTCCCTATCAACAAAAAATTGTGGACAAGCTCCTTCGTACTGCTCACCGTGGGCATCGATCTCATGGTGTTGTCGTTCCTCATCTATGTGCTGGAAATCCTCCATCGCACCAAGTGGACGCCGTTCTTTTTAGTGTTTGGAAAAAATCCGTTGTTCATCTACCTGCTTTCGGAATTGTTGATCATCATCATGTACATGATCCCAACCGCATCCGGCAGTCTGCAACGTTCGGTTTATTTGGGATTTGAAAAGATCTTCAGCCCTATCAATGCCTCGTTCCTGTTTGCGTTTTTCTTTATGCTGACCTGCTGGGCTGTGGGCTATGTTTTGGACAAGCGAAAGATCTATATCAGGGTGTAGCGATACGACTACCCGACATAGGGCACCAGCACATTTTCCTTCAACACCGGGATCACGTTGAACTGATCCGGCGTGAGACAAAACGAGATGTCCTTGAATACATGGAGTTTCGCCAGCCGCTTCACGTGACTCGCATTTTTGAGGAATCCTTCGAGATCGTTTTTGGCCTGATTGTATAAATGCTGCGCAGCAAGGGGTGCATCACAATCCGGTTCGATGTGATCTTTTAAAAGTTCAACCAACGCGCCGGCAAAAAGTGTATCCTCCAAATTCACTTTTCCTTTCCATCCCGCGCACACCACCAGCACGTTGTTGTCGCCATTGCGCAAATACTTCGCGACGGCCGAAAGGTTGAGGAAGGAACCGATGATAATTTCTTTAGCGTCTGCCGATTTGGCAATGGCCTGTGTGCCGTTGGTCGTGGTGAAAGCGATCTTTGCGCCCTTGAGCGATTCGGCCATGTACTCGAAAGGGGAGTTTCCCAAATCGAAGCCGTCTACCTTTTTTCCGTCGCGTTCGCCTGCAGTGAAATAGCCTTTTGCTTTCATGGCCCGGCAGTCGTCCAGGGAGGCAAACGGTGTGATGCTTTCGATGCCGTGTGCCAGGGCCGTGGTCATGCACGAGGTGGCCCGGAAAATATCGACCACCACCACGGTGCGGTCGTGCACTTTATACAAGTGCATCAGGTCGGGACTGAGGCAAACGTCGATAGTCTTCATAACCAGATGGACAAAAAAAGCGATGGACTAACCGATCAGTGGTGTTTTGCTCACTTGCGCTTTCAACGCCTTCCCGCGAACATCGATGAAGATCTCGGAACCTACGGCGGAGTTGGAGGTGGTCACGTAGCCCAACCCGATGCCGATACCCAGCAAGGGCGACATGGTCCCTGAGGTTACTTTTCCAATCACGTCGCCGGCAGCATTTTTAATGAGATAGTCGTGGCGGGGAATGCCTTTGTCCACCATTTTAAAGCCCACCAGCTTGCGGGTGACGCCTTCTTCTTTTTGCTTTTTGAGGGCGGAGGAGTTGGTGAAATCTTTTTTGAATTTGGTGATCCATCCCAATCCTCCTTCCAGCGGCGACGTGGTGTCGTCGATGTCGTTGCCGTAGAGGCAGAAGCCCATCTCCAGGCGCAGCGTGTCGCGGGCACCTAGACCAATGGGTTTGATGTCAAATTCTTTACCGGCTTCAAAGATGGCGTGCCAGATCTTTTCGGCGTAGGCCTTGTCCACATAGATCTCGAAGCCGCCAGCACCCGTGTAGCCCGTGTTGGACATGATCACGTTCTTCACCCCGGCAAATTCGCCAACGGTGAAATGGTAGTATTTTATGGTGCTAAGGTCTGTCTTGGTCAGTTTTTGCAGGGTGGCGACGGCCTTCGGGCCCTGCACGGCGAACAGGCACGTATCGTCCGAAACATTTTTCATGTCCACACCCTTGGTATTGAACTGGCTGATCCAGTTCCAGTCTTTGTCGATGTTGGAGGCATTGACCACCAGCATATAGCCTTCGTCTTCAATTTTATAGACGATGAGATCGTCCACGATGCCGCCGGTTTGGTTGGGCAGGCAGGAATATTGTGCCTGGCCGTCCACGAGCGTGGAGGCGTCGTTGCTGGTCACGCGCTGGATGAGGTCGAGTGCGTTGGGGCCCTTCAAAAGAAATTCGCCCATGTGCGATACGTCGAACACACCCACGCCGTTCCGCACGGTCATGTGCTCTTCGATATCCGATGAATAGCGGACGGGCATATTGTACCCTGCAAAGGGAACGATCTTTCCACCCAATGAAACGTGAAGCTGATGCAAGGGAATGTTCTTTATCTCCATGGTGCGATTTTAAGTGCACAAAGGTAAGAGATTTCCCAAAAGCAGAAACTCCTGTTCAATCAATAACCTGCACCCAACCCTTCACCACCCGGTGCTGCGCTTCCGGATTGCGCATATCGAAATACACATCGGCCGAATAAAAATACACGCCGCTGCTCACCTTCTTGCCGGCCGGGTCCAGCCCATTCCAAAAGACATAATTATTTTCCCCACCTGGCAGGGCATCCAGCGCAAAAACTTCCTTGCCCCATCGATCATAGATCTTCAGAGCAATGGACTTTACAAAACGAGGGCACGAAGCCCCATCGGCCACGTCGGTAAAGGCCTCAAAATAATCATTACGTCCATCGGCATTATAGGGAGTGATCACATTGGCAAACGTCACAAAGCCGCAGTTGTCGTTGCAAACGGGCTGACTTTGGGGGCTCATATTGCCTGCAGGATCGATCGCCGCCACCGTATAACATTTCGCCAGCGATGGAAGTCCGCCGTGCATAAAAGAATTCCCGGTCACGCGGGCCAGCGGCGTATAGTTAACCTCATCGTCCGAGACAAAGACCTGGTAGGTTTCAATGTCGTCGCCGCACTGCGCCGGCATGCTCCAGGTAATTTTGTTTGCGTAGTTGTTGCCCAGGCACGAAAAGGAACGGCAGTCCGTCGTCTCCATCACAGCGACCGGGGCGCATGGCGGTATCGTATCAGGTTTTAGGGCACGCAATACTTGTGAGAAATTTTCCAGGGGGTGCGGAAGGTCCGGATTTCCATAGGACCCCCGTGTTAACACTTTATAGTAATAGACAATATCGGGTTGCGCCCTCAGATCGGTATACACAAATCCATTCTCATTGACATCCACACTATCCAACAGCGTGAAAGGTCCATCAGGACCGGTTTCATTTCTGTAAATAAGATGATACGGATATGCTTGCGTGAAATTATACCAAGGCGTTTCCGCATCCCAGGCCATCGATAGTTCTTTCGTGTCAGGCTGAGCGGAGAGAAATACCGATGAAGCCGCATCCGATGTGTCTACCGGTGCCGTGGTGAGGGCGGGCACGTACAACTCGATCCGGTAGCGATGCGCAAGATCCTGTGTATTCAACGTATCGATAAAAACCGTATCCTGTAAAGGGCCCTGTACAAAAACAAAATCGGAACTCGCCAGTCCATTGCTGCGATACACTTTATACGTGTAGGGCGGCGGATACTGATTTTTATCCAAGGCAAACGGCGATGTCCAGCGCACCAGGGTGTGGCCGGTGGTCGCATGGGTTTTTGTTACGCTCACCGTGGTGATCACGGGCGCTTCCGGTGGTTTGGGAATAAGACAAGTATCCAAAGAGATCCGGCTGGGAACCTTGGCATCGCCCACCAATGACACGATCCGGTAACAATATTGCGCACCCACGGCTATGGCAGCATCCGTGTAGCTGACGGCATCTCCCGGCAATTCGGCCAGCAACCGGTAGCGCAAAGCTTTCGGCATGCCTGTGACACATTCCGGTGGGTCGTACGTATAGCGCGCCACCCGCCGCCATACTTGTATGGCTTTCGTGTTTGCGCACGCGGGCGATTTCCACTGTAACGTGAGAACCTTATTCACCGGATTAACGGTCACCCGTTCGTATTCCGGCGCTGGCGCCAGCACCTTTACAAACAAAGTTTGAAACCGAACCAACGGTGGCCCTGAGCGCGGACGGTCGGTGATCTTAAAGACAACCGCATAGGGCTGCTCCCGCACGCGAACACAAGCGGGCTTCCAGGAAAACGCAAGCGAGGCAGTGTCGTATGGAGGTGATGTCGATTGCTGTCTACCGTTGTTTTGAACGGTCGCCGGGTTTTCATCAAAGGAAAAAATATCCGAAAACGCCTCCATGATGACGGGATCTCCATCGGGGTCCGAGCCCTTCAAGGTTACGTTTACCAATGTGCCGGCGATCACGCAGACGTCTTGCGGGACACTTATTTCCGGCCGGCGGTTCATACAATCCTCGACAATGATCTGCATGTCGCGTAACACGTAGCCTGTAAGGTTCCAGAGGCTATCGTTCGGCGAGCGTCTCCATTCATAGATCCGGATCGAAATCGTGTACTCACCCACGGTGTTGGGAGCATCCCAGGTCAGCAAACCCGTTATGGGATCAATGGAGAAAGTCGGCGGACCATTGTGCGCTTCCGTGGCATGGTTATAGTCGACGCCAGCGTAAAATGCGATGTCGTTTGGAGACTTATAGTTGGTGACGGGTGTGTTGGACGTCGACAGCGGCACGGATAAGCCATACGATAAACTGTCCCCATCCCGGTCGGCGGCACCGATCGCGTGATAGAAAGCCAATCCCGGGCATGCACGATCAATGGGAGGGACGCTGAGCGTAGGCAAAGAATTGCAGTGGCAGGGTTCTATCAGGAGTGAGACCTCCGTATAAAAGACGGTAGAACCGGAACCGGTGAAATTCAAAACCCCTTCATTTCGGTTGGCTTCGGTGTAGGAAATAGTATACGTGCCTGGATTGAGGAAGGTGACCGTGGTCTCGAATTGTACGCGGCCAACCTTTAAGAGGGCATCGATCGTGTCGATGTCTATCAGTTCGGGCAATACAACCGAGCTGCCATTACCAAAACTTAGCAGGCTTCCGTCGCCGCCAAAGGCAACGGGAGTGCCATAGTTGACATAGCCAATGACCACGATCGTATAGGTGAGCACACTACAATTTTGCTGCAACGCCTGAATTTCCACGGAGCGGATATGGCTGGCCTGCAAACGGGTTCCTGTCAACAGCAACAGGAAACAGAAACCGGCGGTAAACGATTTCATGAGGAAGGGTTTTTAGGTACGGATACAACGGCGGCCTGCCGGCCTTTAGTATTCGTACCCCGCATTCAATGGCCAACAGCCTTCAAGACCCGGAGGAAACCCTGTCCCCGGGTCGTCTTTTTTCAGACGCAGGCAAATAGCATTGCGTTTTTTTTCCTTGTAACCCGCAGGCTGGGGGATTACTGTGCCTTCGCCTTCTCGATGGATTCGAGGATGTCGGTTTTCACCTTTTGCACTTTCTCCATTTGACCTTCCAGGTATTCCCGTGCCTTTTCTTCTCCAAGGCTGTCGGGTGGGGCGTTGAAGGCGCGCATCCACACCATCATGTTCTCGCTGGCCGAGTCGAGCTGAACGATGGTCTGTTCGATCGCTTTCTTCTTGGCTTCGGCCATCGACGGGGTGTTGGCAATTTTATCTTTCAGCGCTTCTTTCAGCGTATAGATGTCGTTGAGCTTGGGCATGACTTCGTCGTGCACCTTCATCACTTTCTCGTACAACAGTTGGTTGCCGGTGGCTTCCATGGTATCGGACGCTGCGGCTTCGTGCCCTTCGTGTTCGTGTGATTTATGACCGCAGGCCAGTGCAAAAAAGATGGGGATGAGTAAGAATAGAGAAGATTTTTTCATGGGATGCTAAGGTTGAGCGTCAAAGGTAATGCGCGGCCTGCAATGAACCATAAGGCATGGGAACCCATTTCGACAAGTGGTGCCCGGCTGGCATCGGTTGATGGGTTTACCTGCCGGTATTGCAGATTCCTGACCGCTTAAGTCAATATAGGATGGTGGATGGCGGCATGGGTGGCTCCTGTCATAGGCCTCCGCAGCATTTTCTTCGCTAACAACCATTAGTTACCATAAAATATTTTGCGAAAGGTGGCATGCAAACTTGCAACACTAAAAAAAAACATTTTATCTTTGAACCACTTCAAGAAGAAGATATGACCATCAACCGCACAAGCTTTTACTTTTACTACTTTTTTAGTACCCCAGCGGGACTTTAAGAGCAGTGTGTTGTTGATTAAACGATAACGAAAAACTCAAAAAAGTCCCGGAACCCCGGGACTTTTTGTTTTATGGACATAGTGTAAAAATGGCAAAGAAGAAGAAACTCAGCATTGCAATTCAAGGGATCGCCACCAGCTTTCACGAAGTGGCCGCGCTCACCTATTTCAACGAGCCCATCGACACCATCGAGTGCCTGTCGTTTCACCGTCTTTGCGAAAGCCTCAAGAACGGCGAGGCCGACTATGCGGTGATGGCCATCGAGAATTCCATTGCCGGAAGCATTTTGCCAAACTACTTTCTTTTGCAGGAATATCACTTCAGCATCATTGGCGAGCTCTATCTCCCCATCCACATGCACCTGCTCACATTGCCGGGCGTGAAGTTGAGCGAGATCACCACCATCGAGTCGCATCCCATGGCCATCCGCCAATGCGCCGAATACCTCCACGCCCTGAAGAACGTCGAGATCCGCGAAAGCGATGACACGGCGCTTTCGGCCAAACGCGTGAAAGAGATGAAGCTGAAGACCACCGCGGCCATCGCCAATGAGCATGCCGCAAAAAAATATGGCCTGCAGATCCTGGAGAAACGCATCGAGACCCATAAGAAGAACTTCACCCGCTTCCTGGTGCTCACCAAGCGCAGCCACGACAAAAAGGAAAGCAACAAAGCGTCCCTCAGTTTTGAAGTGGCCAACGAAGTGGGCAGCCTCGCCGACGCGCTCATGACCTTCAAGAACAACAGCATCAACCTGACCAAGATCCAATCGATACCGATCATTGGAAAGCCCAGCGAATACTCCATCCACATCGACGTGGAGTGGAAACGCCGCAAGCAATACGACGATGCCATGCACCAGGTGTTGCTGCAGGTAAAAAATCTCAACGTGTTGGGAGAGTATAAAAAAGGAAAGATCGAATACAAATAATAAAGACGCGAGCGATGATCACAACAGCCAACCGAATTGCACAGGTAGAAGAATACTACTTCAGCCGCAAGCTGGCCGAAGTACGCGGCCTCGACACCCCCGAACTGCGGGTGATCAACCTGGGCATCGGCAGCCCCGACCAGGCGCCATCGGCTTCCACCATTGAAGCGCTGACGGCCTCTGCAAAAAATCCGGCCAACCATGGCTACCAGAATTACAAAGGCATTCCCCAACTGCGCGGTGCCATTGCCGACTTTTATAAAAAGACCTACCAGGTTTCGTTGAATTCCGAAACGGATATCCTTCCCCTTATGGGTTCCAAGGAGGGCATCATGCACATCGCCATGGCATTTGTGAACGAAGGCGACGAAGTGCTCATCCCCAACCCAGGCTATCCCACCTATTCATCGGTGGCCAACCTGGTGGGAGCAAAGCTCAGTCCCTATGCCTTGCGCGAAGATTCCAATTGGGGCATCGACATGGAGGCGTTGAAGAAACGCGATCTTTCGAAAGTGAAGATCATGTGGGTGAACTTCCCGCACATGCCTACCGGCAGAACCGCGTCGCGCGAAGAATTGAAGGAATTGGTTGACCTGGCCCGCAAGCATCAATTCCTGATCGTGAACGACAACCCTTATAGCCTCATCCTGAACGATGAGCCCATGAGCATTCTTTCTATCGAGGGTGCTGATGAAGTGGCGTTGGAGTTGAACTCCCTTAGCAAATCGCACAACATGGCCGGGTGGCGCATCGGTTGGGTGGCCGGCCGCAAAGAATATATCGAGGCGGTATTGAAAGTGAAGAGCAACATGGACTCGGGCATGTTCCTCGGTCTGCAACACGCTGCCGTGGAAGCCTTGAAGAATGGAGCCGAATGGTTCACATCGCTTAATGCCGTGTACGCCGACCGGAAACGGGTAGCCATGCAGTTGCTCGACCTGCTCGGCTGCACCTATTCGACAAAGCAATCCGGTTTGTTCGTGTGGGCAAAAGCGCCCGACCAAATCCAGGATGTGGAGAAGTGGATCGACGAGATCCTCTACGGCACAAAAGTGTTCATCACACCCGGTTTCATTTTTGGCGAAGCCGGAAGACGATACATCCGCATTTCCCTCTGCTGCACCACGACGATGCTCACAGAGGCCGTGCAGCGTATTCAAAAGTTTTTAGGCGATAAGGCTGCTGTTTCGGCAAAGGCCTCTGTCAACGCATAAGTTTAAAAAAAGAAAATGAAGACAACGGTAATCGGTCTGGGGTTGATTGGAGGTTCCATCGCGTTGGATCTGAAAAAAGCAGGTCTTGCGTCGGAGGTGATCGGGCTGGAACAAAACGCCGCACACGCCGCCCGGGCTGTGGAGCTGGGATTGGTTGATCGGATCGGGGAAAAAGAAGAGGCTTTGGCAACTTCCGATCTGATCATCTTGGCCATCCCGGTTAACGCCTTGGGCAAATTGCTGCCTTCCGTGTTGGACAAAGTGCACAAAGACGCCGTGGTGATGGATGCCGGATCGACCAAAAGTTTGATCTGCCGCGCCATCGCCCACCATCCGAAACGCAGTCAATTTGTGGCGGCACACCCCATTGCCGGTACGGAAAACTCGGGACCCGAAGCAGCCTTCGAAGGACTGTTCCGCAACAAGACCAACATCATCTGCGAACGCGACAAGTCCTCCGCACAAGCGCTGGATGTGGTAAGCCAGGTGTTCGACGCCTTGGGCATGAACACCATCTTCATGGAACCGGAAGAACACGATAAACACGTGGCCTATGTATCGCACCTGTCGCACGTGAGCTCCTTTTTGCTGGGACAAACGGTGTTGGACATCGAGCGGGATGAAAAAAATATTTTCGCACTGGCGGGTAGCGGCTTCGCTTCTACGGTGCGTCTTGCGAAAAGCTCGCCCGACATGTGGGCGCCCATCTTCGAGCAAAACGCCGAATACCTGAGCCAGGCCTTGCTGGAATACATTATGCACCTGCAGAAGTTTCAGTACTACCTCATGAAACGCGACGCCAAAGAACTTCATCGCATCATGGCCGACGCCAACCGCATCAGAGAAATTTTAAACGGAATAGAACACAAACAAACAAAACAACAGATCGCAAAATAAAAACACACGCATATGAAGCATACATTGCAACTGGAATCAATTTCGAAATGGCTCCCCACCGCCAGTAAGCCCATCATCATTAGCGGACCTTGCAGCGCGGAAACCGAAGAACAGACCATCGCCACCGCCAAGCAACTGGCCGCTACGGGCAAAGTACACGCCCTGCGCGCCGGCATCTGGAAACCCCGCACACGCCCCGGCCAATATGAAGGCGCAGGCGAAGAAGGATTGAAGTGGCTCATCGCCGCTAAAAAAGAAACCGGCTTGCCCGTCACCACCGAAGTGGCCAACGCCGCCCACGTAGAAGCCTGTCTCAAGGCCGGTGTCGACATCCTTTGGGTAGGCGCCCGCACCACGGTGAACCCCTTCTCCGTGCAGGAGGTGGCCGACTCGCTGAAAGGCGTGGACATCCCCGTGATGGTGAAGAACCCCATCAACCCCGACCTGGAGTTGTGGATTGGCGCCCTCGAGCGTCTCAACAAAGCCGGCCTCACCAAGCTGGCCGCCATTCACCGCGGATTCTCGTCGTTCGAAAAAGGACCTTTCCGCAATGCCCCCATGTGGGACATGGCGATCGAACTGAAGACCCGCATCCCCGAACTGGACATCATCTGCGATCCCAGCCACATTTCGGGTAACCGCGAGCTCATCTCGTTCATCTCCCAAAAAGCGCTCGACCTCGATATGGCCGGTCTCATGATCGAAAGCCACATCAACCCCGACGCGGCCTGGAGCGACGCCAAACAACAAGTGACCCCCGCAAACCTCGGCAAGATCATCGACGGCCTGGTGGTGCGCACGGTGTCGTCCGACAACAAAACGTTCAAAGATACCCTCAGTATCCTGCGCGAACAGATCGACCAACTCGACGACGAGATCATGTCCAAACTGGCGGCCCGCATGAAAATATCCGAGAAGATCGGTCAGTACAAAAAGGAGAACGGCGTCACCATCCTGCAAGTGGCACGCTGGGAGGAGATCATCCAAACCCGCATCACGCTGGGCAAGGCCATGGGCCTGAATGCTGACTTCACCAGCGACCTGCTGAAGCTCATTCACCAGGAGTCCATCCAGATCCAGACCAAGGTCATGAACAAGGTGGAAGAACGCGTGTAGACATTGTTGCGATATGCTTTTTAAACAAAAACCCCTCTTTTCTTACAGAGGGGTTTTATTTTTTATTCTCATTCGAAAAGCATAACGCGTTTTTTTTTACTTTATGAATTGAATGGTAAAAGTTCTATGAATCGTTTTTTGTTGGCCGCCGGCCTGTTGATCAGTCTCACCAGCTATTCGCAAACCCTTCCCCCTCCGTATGTTCCCGTAGCCGACGTGCTGAGTCTGGCAAAGGAATTGTATGATTCCGGGAAATACGATAAGGCTATCGAAAAGTACCAGATCATCTCCAAGCGCGACACCGCCTACACCCTGGCCCTGGCCGAGATGGCACAAGCGTATGTGGCGAACAAGGAATACGACAAGGCCATTGCTGCCAGCGAAGAAGGGCTCCAAAAGCCGTCGATCTACCAACCGGAATTCATGCGGTTGCGCGGAGTGGCTTACGAACGCAAAGGCGATTTCGACAAAGCGGTTTCATTTTTTGAGAAAGCCCTCGAAACCTACCCGTTCAACTACGCGATCATGTTCAACCTGGGGCTTGCCTACTACAACCACAAAGACTACGACAAGGCCACCACACAGTTTTTCAAGATCCTGGCCGTCGATCCCTTTCACCCCGGGAGCCATTTGAACCTGGGCCGGATGGCGGCAGGCCAGGGAAAAAGAACACACGCCCTGTTGTCGCTGGGATTATACATGGGCGTGAACAACAAAGACCACGACCGCCTGGTGCTGCTGGAAAAAGTGATGTCCAATCAATTCGCCGACGACGGATCGCTTCCGTTCACGGGCGAGAATGCTTTTGACAAACTGGATCAGATCCTCAAGGCGGGCATCGCGATGGATAAAAATTATAAGACGAAAATTCCCGTAGACGCCGCCATCGTGCGGCAGTTCCAAATGTTCTTCGAGCAACTCTCCAAGGTGGAGAATAAACCGAATGATCCCTGGTACACATTCTATATGCCCATCTATCAGATGTTGAAAGACCGGGATTTGGCGGAGCCCTTCGTGTATCACATTCTTGGATCTATCGACAACGACCAGGTGCGCAAGTGGACAAAGAAAAACGACGACCGGCTCAAGGTGTTTTATAGCGCCACCAACACAGAGCTAACCAAGAAGCGCGTGTTGACCACGGCGCCCCAATTTGGATTTTCCGGGCCCGTGCAAGCCTGGTATAACGACAACAATGGACTGGAGGCCCTGGGCAAAAAAGATGAAGCAAAAGCGAGGCAGGGACACTGGTTGTATTTCACCAACTCGGTGCGCATAGCCGAAGGCAACTATTCGGATGCCGGAAAGAAAATCGGCGTGTGGAAATATTATGGCGACGACGGCGTACTCTCCAGCACAGAGAACCATGATACCGGTGAAACGAGGCTCTATAAAAATGGGGTTCAAGTCGAATACTTTTTTCTGAAAAACGACGAGATCGACGGCGCCGTGGAATTATACAATGCCTGCGGTGCGCTGCGGGAGAAACTGCTCTACGCCAATGGCAAACGCCATGGCAAAGGCACCTCTTACTTCAGCAGTGGAAAGGTGATGCAAGAATACAGCTACGATAACGATCAGCTCACCGGCACATTTACCAACTATTATGAGACGGGCACCGTCCGGAACAAAGCCACGTATGCGCTAGGGAAGGCGGAAGGTGTCTACGTGGAATATTTTGCCAACGGAAAAGTGAGCAGCACGGGCAGCTACAAAAACGGCGAAGTGAACGGCGTTTGGAAATATTATCACGCCAACGGAAGATTAAACCGCACCGGTAATTTTGTCAACGGCACGGCCACTGGCGAATGGACCTTCTACGACGTTCGGGGAAACCTGTTTGGGAAAAGAACCCTGGATGAGAAGGGGAACATCACCGGTGAAGACAACACCTATCACGACGGCAAACTCCATTACACCGAAACCTATAAAAACAGCGTGCTGGTGAAAGTGGTCTACTTTGAGCCCAGCGGCAAAGTGATCGGCACGTATGGAAAGAGTGACGGCACATTTCCTGTAAAATTCCACTACCCGACCGGGCAACTTTTCGCGGAGGGCGCCTATAAAAAAGGCCGCCGCGACGGCCACTGGAAATACTATTACCCGGAAGGCACCGTTGAAAGCGAACTGACCTACAAAGACGGCCAGGCGCAGGGAGAATCCATTGAGTATTTTCACACCGGGCAAAAAATGTACGTTTCGCACTATAAGGATGATGAGCGGGAAGGAACATTCGAAGAATTTTTCGTGCACGGACAATTGAAGCAACGCGGCTACTATGTGGCCGGCCAGCGCGAACAACACTGGTATGCCTATCATCCCGATGGCAAGCTGGCATCCGATTACTATTACATCCATGGCGATCTCTCCGGCGCGGCCACCGAATACACCGGCAGTGGTAAAGTGGCCGAAGTGACCACCTACGATGCCAACCGGATGACGGACGTTGTTACGATGGGCGCCGACGGAAAGGCTTTGACGCGGCGTGTGGAGAAAGACAAGACCGGCCGCGTGAACT
Organism: Chryseolinea soli; assembly: GCF_003589925.1. NCBI lineage: Bacteria > Pseudomonadati > Bacteroidota > Cytophagia > Cytophagales > Fulvivirgaceae > Chryseolinea > Chryseolinea soli. The sequence continues at coordinate 2,947,451 of NZ_CP032382.1, forward strand.
TCGAGTCGACTTACAAGAACGGCAAGCGGCAGATTGTTTATGAAACGAATTGTGGTGAATATACCTACATCGGTAAAATGTTTCCCGATGAAAAAACGTTCTACGACTGGTCCTCGCTCAGTGGCAAGCGTGAGGGGCTTTTCAGACAGTATGCCATGAACGGACAACAGACAAGAGAAGGCCACTACCGCGACGGCAAAGCGGAGGGAATGTGGAAAAGTTTCGAGGCCGACGGTGCCGCCGATTATTCGGGCCTATACCTCCAGGATGAACACGATAGCACCTGGACCTTCAACTATTTCAATGGAAATGTATACTACACCCGTGAATACCGGGGCGACGAGGCGGACGGCATCCTGCGCGTCTTTGCACCCGACGGTACACCCCTGGTGGAAAAGCTCTATTACAACAACAAGCTTGTAGCGTTTCGCAAAGTCGCACCCCACGAAAAACAAGAAGATTGGACAGCTTTCAACGGAAATCAAACCATTATGGCAACCTACGCCAACGGAAAGACGGCGTATGAGGAAAAGCTGGTGAAGGGATTGATCGATGGAGCGCGGAAGATATACTACAGCAACGGTCAGCTCCACTTGGAATATCATTTCGCGCTGGGCGATTACCAGGGACCCTATACAATTTATTTCCCCGATGGCAAGGTAGAAGAGAGAGGGACCTATAAATTTGATGAACTGGACGGTCTTTATGAGAAGTTCTACCCGAACGGCACGCCGTTCATCCGCGAAACCTATCAAATGGGAGTACTCAACGGGGATGCCACCTATTACAGCAAAGACGGGAAGTCGAAAACATATCATTTTTACGAAGGGTTACCACATGACTAAAATTTCTTTTGCAGGCCTGATCATCGCAGTTTGCGGCTTCACGGGGGCAAGCGCGCAAAGCGATCTCTATAAAACATTCAAGCAAAAATTCCCGGACGACCCTGCCGTGTTTGTAGAGCGCTCGGAAGTGCTCACCATCCAGCTCAAGGATGACTCGCTGCAGGTGTTCACCGATGTGTCGGAAGATATCTTGCATTTGAAAGAACAAAGCGAAGCCTATGCTTCGGGCCGTGTGTACGGCTCGCACTTCAACCAGGTGAAAGACATCAAAGCAAAAACGCTGATCTGGGACAAGAGCCGCTACAAGGAAATGAGCGTCTCCGATTTTAAAAAGAACAGCGACCGCGATGCGGGCATTTTCTACGACGACTCGTATTACTATTCCTTCAACTATCCATCGGTCTCTAACGGCAACCGTACCCAACTGGAATACCGTTCTTTTCAAAAGGATGTGAAGTTCATCCCCGGCTTCATCTTCTCCACCTACCTGCCGCAGGGAAAAACCTCCTATACGATCAAGACCAGCCCGCAAGTGGATTTGTTTTATGAAGTGCTGAACGATGCCGCCGGTGTCATAAAATTCCGGAAGTTTGAGAAAGGCGGGTTTAAGTATTATGAGTGGACGGCTACCAACCTGCCCGCCCGCCGGAGTGAAGACAGCAGCCCTTCCATTCGCTATTACGTTCCACATGTGATCACCTACGTGAAATCGTATGAATCGAAAAAAGGAAAAGTGAATGTGTTGAGTAACCTCGATGATCTCTATCATTGGTATTACAGCTTCGTGGACGGTCTGGACAAAGAAGCCGCTTCGCCGGAGCTCACGGCCGTCGTGGAAAAAATTAAAAGCCAAAGCAAGAACGAAACGGACATCGTCCGGAACGTTTTCTATTGGGTACAGGAGAATATTCAATACATCGCTTTCGAGGAAGGCATGCGCGGCCTCATCCCGCACAACGGCACCTATGTATGCGAGAAGCGCTACGGCGATTGCAAAGATATGGCCAGCCTTATTGTGAGCATGCTGAACATCGCCGGCGTAAAATCCTATCGCACCTGGATCGGCACGCGCGACCTGCCCTACAAGTATTCGCAGGTGCCCACCCCGTTGGTTGACAACCACATGATCGCCACCTACATCGCTGCCGATGGCCAGTATTATTTTTTGGATGCCACCAGCGACCACACGCCGTTTGGCTTGCCGTCGTCGATGATCCAGGGCAAGGAGGCATTGATTGGATTGGACAAGGATCACTATGTGGTGAAGACCGTTCCGGAGATCCCGAAAGAACGGAACACCATGACGGATTCGATCACCATCAAACTGGATGGCAACCAGATCGTGGGGAAGGGCGCGAGCGCGTTAACGGGATATGCAAAAGTATTCGGGGGCTATGAACTGGACCGCGCCGAAAAGGACGATGTGAAACGCTACGTCACCCGGCTCATCGGCAAAGGCAGCAATAAATTTTATCTCGACGACTTCAAGGTGGCCAACGAAAACGACCGCGACAAACCCACCCGGATCAACTATACGTTCCGCATCGGCGATTATTTTCAGAAGATCGGGGATGAACTCTACATCAACCTGAACCTCAACAAAGATTATTACAACGCCTTTATCAACACCGCGCTCCGGCAAACGCCAAAGGAGAACGACTACCGGTACGAGTCATTGGAATATAGCGAGCTCACCATCCCCGACGGATACGAGATCGAATACCTGCCCCCGGGTGCCAAACAGGACGGGGACCTGCTGGGCTTCGAAACGCGCTATGAAAAAAAGAACGGCAAGATCGTATTCTCGAAAAAATTATACATCAACTACCTGCTCATGCAGACCAACCAGTTCGATCAGTGGAATGAGGCCGTGAAATCGTTGAGCGAAGCTTATAAAGAATCCCTTATTCTAAAGAAAAAATAGGCCTGGGAAATAATCCGACCACATCACCGCAACAAAGCGCTTTTTTGTATGTTCCTATTAGGGAAATTGACGGGAGACTGTCGTAAATTCGGCCTGTGATTTGTTAACTCTGAAAACATGAAATTGATCCGCAACTGTATCCTCACGGTTCTTGCCCTGGTAAGCCTCGGCGCCCGGGCAAACGATTATAAACCCTACGAGTGGGAGAAGGACCGCGCCCGCTATGTGTTGCAGGAAAAAGATGCAGCCCTGTCGGAACTCATCCTCAAGCAACATGCACAATACGACTACGTGTTGAAGGACAATGAATTCGTGTTGTATTCCACGGTTCACCGCATTGTGTACGTGAACAACAACGAAGCGGTTCAGAAGCACAACCGCATCGTCATCTCCATGAACAACACCCTGGAGTTGTTGGATGTGAAAGCCCGCGCCATCAACAAGGCCGGCAAAGCGGTGTATTTCGACAAGACCAACCTGAAAGAGTTGAAAGACGAGAACAGCGGCAACGCCTATAAGATCTTTGCCATCGAAGGGATTGAAATGGGGAGCGAGATCGAATACTACTTCACACGCAAAATGACGGCAACCCTTTTCGACCGGGCTTTCATGCAGTTCGACGCGCCCGTAAAAAACAATTCCTTTTTGCTCACTTGCCCCGGCCACCTGCGATTCGATTTCAAATCCTACAACGGTTTCCCGGAAGTGAAAAAGGATGAGAAGGAAAATCAAAATACCTACAGTGCGGAAGCGAAGGACGTGCCCGCATTGAAGAAGGAGCCGTTCTCCTATTTTTCTCCCAACCGTAAACGCATCGAATTTAAACTGGCCTACAACGTTGGCCGGTCACCGGCAAGACTCTACACGTGGGACGAAGCTGCAAAAACTTTCTACAAACTGTTGGTCACCCTTTCAAAAGAGGATGACAAAGCCGTTGACAAATTCGTAAAGACCATCGGCGACAAACCCACTGCCACGCTGGACGAACGCATCCGTAACGTTGAAGCCAAGATCAAAACCACCATCCAGGTGAACAAGGAAGGCGACAACGAATCGTTGAACCAGGTGGAGAGCATCCTCAAATACAAATTGGCCTCGCACCAGGGCATGACCCGCCTGTTCGTAGCCGTATTTGACAAGCTGAAAATAAATTGCCAACCGGTCATCACCTGCAGCCGTGAGAACATCAAGTTCGATGGCTCGTTCGACTCTTGGTCTTTCCTGGACGACTACGTGTTGTTCTTCCCCGATACCCGGAAGTTCCTCGAACCCTACACATTCGAATTCCGCTACCCGCTCATTCAACCCGACTTCACGGCCACACAAGGCTTGTTCCTGGAACCGTTCGTGACAGGCGATGTGAAATCAGCGTTATCATCGATCGGCGAAATTCCCCCGACGGACTATGCCATCAACCAGGATAACCTCGACATCGATGTCACTTTCACCGATGATCTTGGTGCCAACCAAATCCGGCAAAAGCGCGACTTCGGAGGCTACAACGCCGCCCTCTTCACGCCCTACTATGAATTGATCCCCGCGGCAGACCGCGTCAAAATGATCGAGGAGCTGACCAAGCAAACCGCTCCCGATGCTTCGATAAAGAAGTGGACAGCGACGCCCGTGCCCGGCGAAAATGCCGGCAACTTCCTGGTTGACGTCGATTTTCTCTCCAATCACTTCGTGGAAAAAGCAGGCCCTCGCATTCTGTTCAAAGTGGGTGAACTGATCGGTCCCCAGGTTGAAATGTATCGCGACGATGAACGCACTACGGTGGTGGAGAATGAATACAACCGCAAATACGATCGCAAGATCCGTGTCCACATCCCGAAAGGCTACCAGGTAAAAAATCTCGACGATCTGAAAGTCGATATCGCCTACCACGATCGCGACTATGTGCCCTATATGTTTAAGTCCGACTACACGGTGAAAGATGATGTAGTGGAAGTCAGTATTGTTGAATACTACAAAGAGATCTACGCGCCGCTGTCGCGCTATGAGGATTTCCGGAAAGTAGTGAATGCGGCTGCGGACTTTAACAAGATCACGCTGGTGTTGGAGAAGCGATCCTAGGCTCAACTGATCTTATCAAAAAACTTAAAACGAGTACCGACCGGCAGCGGTGATGTGTACTGTTTTAAGTTTTTTTGTTTTCTCGAAATCGTCGTATATCACCTTGAGGTTGTCCCAGAACGATTGTGTGGCAGCGTTGTCGAATTCTTGTTTTAATCCTTGGAGGGAGGCATCCGAAAGTTTCGTGGGAAAGATGTGGACTGGAATTTTTTCCTGGCCTGCCTGGCGGGCTTCCACAGCCAGCACATAGAGCTCTTTTATTTTATCGTCCGTCAACGGAATGCAACCCACCGTCACGCAATTGCCATGAATATAGATCGCGCTGCCGGGATGCTGGCGATCGCCGAGAATTTTGTCGGACGCATTGGGATAGTCGATGCCCAAAGACAAATAAAAATTGCTCGAGGGGTTAAAGTGCTCGATCGTGTAGAGGCCCTCCGGAATTTGCAAGTCACCTTCTTTGCGCTTGGGCCCAAGCGTGCCAGACGAGGCGCAAAATGGATAGGCGTGGAGCAAAGCGAACGTCGCTTTTCCTTTTTCCCGTACCCACACCTCCACCGTGCGCTCGCGCTTGAAGGCGCGGATGAACAATTGAAAACCGGTGAATGAAATTTTTTTGTCTGCGAAATATTGTTTGATCACGCGCTCCTTCTCATCATAGGCTGTCCGTACGCGTGGGAATTGAAGTTGGCTTTCTTTGAACGGCACCGGGAGCAATGTGGCCATGAACAAGAGCAGGGAGAGTTTCATGATACGGAGGGAACGTCTTTTGCCATAAAGGTCGTCTGCGTAGGATAGGCAAATTGAATGCCCTTCGCCAGAAACGCATCGTAGATCTGGAGATTGATCTCCTGCTGAATATCAGCGTAACGATTGTAGTCGCTGTTTTCCACAAAGTATACGATCTCATACTTCAGGCTGTATTCGCCGTAGGTAAGAAAGTGAACGCGGTCCAGCGTCGTTTCTTTTTGTGCCTCGACGATTTTTTTGATGATTCCCGGGATCTCACGCAACAACGAAGGCGGCGTTTGATACACCACACCCAGGACGAAAGCAATCCGCCGCCGCTCCATTCGCTTGAAATTGTGAATTCGCGATTTCGACAAGTCGCTGTTCGAGAACACCAATTGTTCGCCCGTTAAACTTTTTAGCCGGGTGGTCTTGATGCCAATATGCTCTACGTTGCCTTTCTTGTCATCGATCACAATGTAATCGCCGATCTCGAAGGGGCGGTCGAAAAAGATCACGAAATAGTTGAACAGGTCACCGAGAATATTTTGAGCGGCCAGGGCGATGGCAATACCGCCGATGCCCAACCCGGCGATGATGGTGGTGACATTATAGCCCAGGTTGTCGAATAGCACCAGGATCCCCAGCGCCCAAATCACAATGTTGAGGATGAGCATGATGCCCCCGAGCTGTTTCACTTTTTCCTCGCCCTGCTCTTGCTTCCGCACCCGCGTTTGCAACGTCAGCAGAACGGTGGTCGAGATGAGGCGCAACACAAAAAAGGTGATCACCACGGCAATGGCGATTTCCAACACGCGGGTTGCCTTGGGAGAAAAGGTGAGATAGTTTAGCCCGGCATAGATGACGATGAAATTGAAGATCGGCAACCCGAATTTTTCAAGACCCGCCACGGCATAGTTATCCAGGTTGGTCTCAGTCTTCTCCGACCATTTTTTGAGCCGGCCTAAAATGATCTTTTTAAAGACGGCCATGAGCGACATCCCCAACAGGATGACGCCGGCGGCGATGAGATAATCTTGTACGGTGTTACCGAAATATTTCTGGTTAAGCAAGTCTTCCATATGGGCATGGTGAATTTTCGATGCCGTAAAAGTAAAGATTTTATCAGCCCGAGTCATCCTAAACCAGCGATAGACAAAAAGTTTCCGGCAACACACCCTCCAGGGAAAATTTTGTAATTGTACTTTTTTGAAGAGTCGGCCGATTACGCCTACCTTCCGGTATCAAAAACGTTGGCGAAGAAATGGGATACAATATTTTTATGATGATCTCGCTCATCGCCCTGCTGGTGGTGCTGGTGTCGATGTATTTCCTGCATTCTGCAAGAAAACAAGTGCGTGAAGAATTGCTGGCCAAGGAAAACGAGCAATTGCGACAGACGCTGAAAGATCAGCAGGAGTCGCTGGAAGAAGAGCGCAAACGCATTGGCCATGACTTGCACGATGACCTGGCCCAGCTGTTGGCGGGCACGCGCCTGGCCCTGGAGAACCTGCGCCTGGAGCCCACGCTTTCGGGACGCAACAAAAGCCTGTTGCTGCGCATCGACCACGACCTGAACGACCTGCTCAACCGCGTACAGAACATCATCTGGAACCTGGCGCCCGAATCGCTTCGCGAGAAAGGGTTGTCGTATGTGCTCTGGAAAATGTGCGACCACCTCAAGGAACTGCGGTCCTTTCACATCGAGTTCTTCGAGACCGGCAACGTCACCCGCATGCCCGACGAGGTGGAGGTTACGCTTTTTCGCATCGTGCAGGAGATCGTCAACAATGCCATGCGTCATTCGCTGGCCTGGAATATCAACATGAAAATGCGCTGGTCCGATACATCCCTTCGCATCGAAGTGAAGGACGACGGCATCGGCAAGGACCGCGCTATCGGCGAACGACGGGCCACCGCCCGTGGACGGGGCTTGCCCGGCATGAAACGAAGAGCCGAACTCATCGGCGCCACCGTGGTCACCGAACCCATCGAAAAGGGAACGCTGTTTGTCGTGACCTACCCCTACAAAGTGACAATACCGTTGCTCAACGCGTAGTGGATCAACTCGTACGTATTTTTAGTGTTCGTCTTTTTGATGATCTCCTTCCGGTAATCCTCAATGGTATACTCGCTGAGGAAAAGCTTCTCGGCAATGTCTTTTGTGCCGTTGCCATGACAGAGCAACACGATGATCTCGAATTCGCGGGCCGTCAGTTTGATTCGGGGTGGATGGTGAATGCCGTCGGGCTTGGAGTGCAGGACAATGCTCACTTTCTCGTTGTAGAAGTGCTTGCCTTCCAACACCGTGATGATGGCGGTGTAGATCTCCTGCATGTGCGTGGTCTTCTTGAAAAGGATGCCCGCAATACCCATTCGCATCAGGTTGAGGATCATGGCCTCTTCGTCGAAGGCCGTCAGCGCGATGATGCGCGTCGACAATTTTAGCTTGTGCACATATTCGATCACCTCAAACCCATCGACCACCGGCATCCGGATGTCCAACAAGACCACGTCGACGGCGTGTTCGGCCATCAATTCCATGGCCTTCTGGCCGTTTTCGGCTTCGTAGATCTTTTTTACAAACGCGGTCTTTTCCAGCATGGCCCGGAGGCTTTCACGCATAAATAACTGATCGTCAGCCACAAGTACGGAGATACTACTCTTCACAATTTGCAGTATTAGAAAGTACAAACTTATTAGACAACTTCAAAGATACCGACGCTTTCGAAGCCATCAACCCCTACTTCCGGGGGTTTTTCCATGCGTTTTTGCGGTCGTTTCGGCCCTTTTTAAGGAGAACAGTCGCCGTAAAATTTTGGTTTGACCCCCCGAAAAGAACCCCCCTGCTTCCGGGGGTTTTTTTGAACGCTATTGCCTTGTACATAAGCGTTCGACTATCTTTAAAAAGTTAAGAATGGATTCATCGCGAGCTTTGCTTCTTCGGGGTGGATACCTTGGGCTCCAAATAAGGTTTACTTTCCTTCGATACATTCATTATATCTTATGAATGATCATTTCGAAGCGTTCATCAGTAGAAGGAAAATTTGAGCGGAATCCATTTTTGAAATATCGTTGGCACAATTCGCAAAAAGCCTCTTATCTTTTATAGGAGGCTTTATTTTTTTGGTAAGCCGCCATCACTACCCGCCTGTTTACCAGGCCTTTTTTTTCACCGGACTTCCTGTTTTTTTATTTTTTGATACCACCGATTTCGGTAGCGGTTTTTTTTCGATCTTTTCAACAAATCTCCCCAATCCATATGCAAAACATCTCCTGGAAGAAAGTTGCCATCGGCATCGTCACCGTTGTGGTCCTGGCCGTCGGTATATTTTATGCGACTACCCTCAAAGGCAAGAAGCCTGCACAGACCTTTGTGAACCCAGCCTTTGGCGAATACATTTCTTCCTACACCGCGGGTGTGGTCCCCTCCAGCTCAACCCTGCGCATCATCCTGGCGGCCGACGCGGTAGACTCCCTGGCGGTGGGCCAGGAGACTTCCGTTAACCTTTTCTCCTTCAGTCCCTCGGTAAAGGGAAAGACTACCTGGCTTGATCGCCGGACCGTGGAGTTCAAGCCCGACGCCCGGCTCGCATCCGGCCAAACCTATGAAGTGAGCTTCGCGCTGTCGCGACTCGTGGAGGTGCCGCAGGAGCTAAAGACCTTTGAGTATTCCTTCCAGGTGATCCCGCAGAACTTCGAGGTCTCCATCGAGAATGTGAAGCCTTATGTAAAAACAGAACTCAAACGCCAACGCGTGGAGGGCACCCTGGTCACCGCCGACGTGGCCGATGCCGCCGCGGTGGAGAAGACCATGGAAGCCACCCAGGACGGCAAAGCCCTGAAAGTGACGTGGACCCACACCGCCGAAGGCAAGCAACACCCTTTTGTGATCGAAGACGTAGCCCGCAAGGAGACGGCCAGCGTCGTGAAACTCTCCCTGGACGGCCAACCCCTGGGCATCAGCCAGGGCGATACCCGCGAAGTGGAGATACCCGCCCTGGGCGATTTCAAAGTGATGAACGTGCGCGTGGATCAAAGCTCCACCCAGCATGTCGTCATCCAATTCTCCGATCCCCTCAATGAAAAGCAAAACCTCGACGGCCTGGTCTCCCTCAACGACGTGGGTACGCTCGACTTCGATATCAAAGACAACGAGATCCGCGTCTATCCGCCCGTGCGCCAAGCGGGCTCCAAAACGCTGAAGCTCGAAGGCGGCATACGCAACGTACTCGACTATAAAATGAAGAGAGACACCACCATGGAGGTCGTCTTTGAGCAATTGAATCCCGCCGTGCGTTTCACCGGCAAAGGCTCGATCCTTCCCGGCACCGATGGACTGATCATGCCCTTCGAAGCCGTGAACCTGAAATCGGTGGATGTAGAGATCGTAAAGATCTATGAAAAGAACGTCCTCCAATTCTTCCAGGTGAACGACTACGAGGGCAGCCAGGAGCTGCAACGTGTGGGTCGACCCATGTTGCGCAAAACCATTTCGCTGGAAAACGCGGGTGTGACCGATCTGGGCAAATGGAACCGCTTCACCCTGGACCTCTCCAAAATGATCAATACCGAACCGGGCGCCATCTACCAGGTGCGCATCGGCTTCAAGCGTTCTTACCTGGCCTATGTGTGTGACGGAGGTGAAGAGACCGCCTCCGCCAACGACATGCAAGGCGTGGGCGAAGATTGGGAAGCGCAATCTGAAGATGAAAACAGCTACTGGGATTCATACGAAGAATATTACTACGACGAAGATTACGACTGGAACCAACGCGACAATCCCTGCAACAGCTCGTATTACACCGGTGACAAAAACATCCGGCGCAACGTGCTGGCGTCCGACCTCGGCTTGCTGGCCAAACGCGGCAGCGACGGCAACACCACGATTCTCGTCAGCGACTTGAAAACCGCGCAACCCCTTTCGGGGGTTATCCTCGAGCTCTACGACTACCAACAACTGTCCATCGGCACGGCCACGTCGGGTTCCGATGGCAAGGCCGTGATCAAATCAAAAGAAACACCCTTTGTGTTGCTGGCCAGAAAAGAAGCACAGCGAGGCTACCTGAAAATGCAGGACGGCGAATCGTTGTCGATCAGCAATTTCGATGTCGGTGGAGAACGCGTGAGCAAAGGATTGAAAGGCTTGCTCTACGGCGAGCGCGGCGTATGGCGCCCGGGTGATTCGCTTTACCTGACGTTTATCCTGGAAGATAAAATGAAGCTGCTGCCCGCGGCACACCCCGTGGTGTTGGAGCTTCAAAATCCGCAAGGGCAAGTCACCAACCGGCTGGTGCGCTCTACCGGTGAGAACGGATTCTATTCCTTCGCCACAAGCACCGCAGCCGATGCGCCCACGGGCAATTGGACGGCCCGGGTGAAAGTGGGTGGTGCTGAGTTTTCGCAACCCGTAAAGATCGAGACCGTAAAACCCAACCGCCTCAAAATAAACCTTGACTTTGGCGTAGAAAAGATCACGGCCGGCAACAGCAACGTGTCGGGCAAGCTCAATGTGAAATGGTTGCACGGCGCCCCCGGCCGCAACCTGCGCGCGGAGTTCGAAGTGCTCCTCACCAAAGCAGAAACAAAATTCCAACGCTACCCCGACTTTACATTCGAAGATCCTTCGCGCGGGTTCTCCAGCGAAGCAAAACCCATCTTTGAAGGCAATACCGACGACGACGGCAACGCTGTGGTAAACACCACGCTGGAGCCTTCCGAAAATGCTCCGGGTATGCTCAATGCTGTGTTCCGCGGCAAAGTGTACGAGGAAAGCGGCAACTTCAGCATCGATCGCTTCTCGATACCCTATTACCCTTACACGTCGTTCACGGGCATCCGGCTGCCACTCGGCGATAAGGCACGCGGCATGCTGCTGACGGACACCACCCATCGCGTAGACGTGGTCACCGTGGATGCAGACGGCAAACCGGTGTCGCACGACGGCATTGAAATGTCTCTCTACAAACTGAACTGGGCGTGGTGGTGGAGCTCGGAGAGCTCGAACGCCGACTACATGTCGTCCACGACCACCCAGGCCATGGCTAGCGGCACGATCCGCACGGTAAATGGAAAAGGAGCGTGGACCTTCAAGGTCAAATATCCGGAATGGGGCCGTTTCTATGTGAAGGCATATGATCCCGTATCCGGTCACACCACCGGCAAAGTGGTGTACATCGATTGGCCGGGTTGGGCAGGAAGATCGCGTGGCGGCAATGAAGGCGCCACCATGCTGTCGTTCTCATCCGACAAACCATCTTATAGCATTGGCGAGAAGGCAACGCTGACGATCCCGGGCAGCGACCAGGCGAGGGCTTTGGTCAGCATCGAGAATGGCAGCAGCGTGTTGCAAACCTATTGGGTGGATACAAAGAAAGGCGACACACCTTTCTCTTTCGAGATCACCAAAGAAATGACACCGAACATCTTCGCGCACGTCACACTGGTTCAGCCCCACGCACAAACCACCAACGACCTGCCCATGCGTTTGTATGGCGTGATACCCATCGGTGTGGAAGATGCGCAAACCCACCTGGATCCCGTCCTGGCCATGCCCGACGTGCTGGAACCCGGCAAAGAGGTGACGATCAAAGTATCGGAAAAGACAAACCGGAAAATGACGTATACCCTGGCCGTGGTCGACGAAGGCCTGCTGGACCTTACCCGCTTCAGAACGCCCGATGCCTGGAGCCGCTTCTATGCCCGCGAGGCCCTCGGTGTTAAAACGTGGGACGTTTATGATGATGTGATGGGCGCCTTTGGATCGCGCATCGAAAGACTACTGGCCATCGGTGGCGACATGGAAGGCGCCGGCAAGGAAGACGACGCCAAAGCCAACCGCTTCAAGCCCGTGGTCAAATTCATGGGACCGTTCACGCTGAGTGGCGGCAGCCAGGAACATAAATTCATCATGCCGCAATACATCGGTTCGGTAAAGACCATGCTGGTGGCTGGTTACGAAGGCGCTTATGGTAAAGCGGAAAAAGCTACTCCCGTGCGCAAACCGCTCATGGTGCTGGCCACCTTGCCGCGTGTGCTGGGCCCGGAAGAAAAGCTGAAGCTGCCCATTACGCTTTTCACGATGGAAAAAAGTATCCGCAACATAAAGATCACCGTAAAAGCCTCCGGCCCGCTGCAAGTGGCCAACCCAACCCAGAGCGTGACCATGGCCGGCGCCGACATGACGGTGGATTTTGATCTGGCCGTGAAAAGCGCCACCGGTGTGGGCAAAGTGGAGGTGACGGCTTCGTCCGGAAACTATTCCGCTACCGATGTCATCGAGATCGATGTCCGCAACCCTAACCCGCCGGTATCCAAAGCAACGGAAGCGCTGGTGGAATCCGGAAAGACCTGGAACGGTAATGTCGAAGCGATCGGCATGGCGGGTACAAACTCGGCCACGCTGGAGGTGTCGTCGTTGCCGCCGGTCAACCTGGGACAGCGTTTGAAATACCTCCTGCAATATCCTTATGGTTGTATCGAACAAACTACATCTTCCGTTTTTCCTCAACTCTACCTTGACCAGGTGAAGGCACTCAACGATGGCGAGAAAGCCGCTGTCCAAAACAACGTGAAGGCCGGCATCGAACGCTTGAAATCGTTCGTGACGCGCGACGGTGGCTTTGGCTACTGGCCTGGCGACGATGACTCGCAGAGCTGGGGGTCGACCTATGCGGGCCACTTCTTGCTGGAAGCGGAAGCAAAAGGCTATTTTGTTCCCGGCGATATGTTGAAGCGTTGGAAAAAATATCAGCGCAACAAAGCGCAAGGCTGGCGCAAGAACCAGGAGGCCTACAGCAGCGAACTGATCCAGGCCTATCGTTTGTATTCACTGGCACTGGCCGGCGACCCGGAAATGGGCGCCATGAACCGCCTGCGCGAACAGCCGTCGTTGTCGTCGACCGCCAAGTGGATGCTGGCCGCTGCCTATGCCAAGGCCGGACAACCGGAAGCTGCGAAAAAATTGATCGCGAACTTGTCTACTACCGTGAAGCCTTATCAGGAACTGGCTTACTCTTACGGTTCTGATCTACGCGATAAGGCGATCATCCTGGAGACGTTGTTGTTGGTGAACGATCGCGTGAAGGGCTTCGAGCTGGTAAAAGATATATCCGCGTCGCTGAGCAACGGCTCGTATTGGATGAGCACACAAACCGTGGCGTGGTGTCTCAAATCCGTGGGCGCCTTTGCCGGTTCTGAAAAGAAAGGACCGATCAAGTTTACATACACCTACAACGGCAAGACCTTGGAAGCGCAGACCGACCTCACCGTGGCACAAGTGCAGTTGCCCGTGGATGGCGTGAAATCACGCGCCGTAAGCGTAGTGAGCGCCAGCAAAGGAACCCTCTTCCTTCGCCTGATCACTGACGGAACACCGGCGCGCGGAACGGAAGAGGAAGCTGAAAACAATCTCTCCCTCGACGTGGTCTACACCAACACTGATGGCGGCTCCATTGATCCCGCACACCTGGAACAAGGCACGGAATTTATCGCGACCATAACCGTGAGCAACCCAGGCCTGCGCGGCCAATACGAAAACCTGGCCCTCAACCAGATCTTCCCCTCCGGCTGGGAGATCAACAACCTGCGTCTCGACGAAGCCGAAGCCCGCCTCAAGAGCGACCGGCCGACCTACCAGGACATCCGCGACGACCGGGTTTATACCTATTTCAATCTCAATGCCGGCCAACACAAAACCTTCAAGGTATTGCTCACGGCCAGCTATAGTGGAACGTATTATTTGCCGGCCGTGTCTTGCGAGGCCATGTATGACCACAGCATATACTCCCGCAAGAAAGGCATGGAAGTAGAGGTGACGAAACGCGTAACGCAATAATCTACCGGTCCGCGTGCTTGCTGTTTTCCGGCAGGTACGCGGACCTTTTTTTATCAAAGAAATGAAACGCCTGCTGAAGTATAGGGTATGGGTTGTGGCGACGGTGCTTCTTCTTGTTGTCTATTATTTTATTCTCCCCCGCCGCCTGTTCGACGATCCGTATTGCACCGTGCTGGAAGATGCTCAGGGCGAACTGTTGGGGGCCACCATTGCCGCCGACGGGCAGTGGCGTTTTCCGGAGATCAAATCAGTGCCAGAGAAATTTTCTACGGCCTTGCTGGTGTACGAAGACAAACGCTTTCGCCATCACCCGGGAGTCGATCTGCTTTCCATGGGGCGTGCCATACGACAAAATATTCAGGCACGGAGTGTGGTGAGCGGGGGCAGCACCATTACCATGCAGGTCATCCGGTTGTCGCGACGGGGGAAGGCGCGCACGGTTTTTCAGAAAGCGATGGAGATGCTGTTGGCCACGCGCCTGGAGTGGCGCCTTTCTAAAGACGAGATCTTGTCGCTCTATGCGTCACATGCGCCCTTCGGCGGAAATGTGGTAGGGTTGGAAGCCGCATGTTGGCGATATTTTGGCCGCGACCCCCAAGAGCTTTCCTGGGGAGAAGCGGCGTTGCTGGCGGTGTTGCCCAACGCACCGTCGCTGATGCACCCCGGGAAGAACCGGGAGCGTTTGAAGGCTAAGCGCGACCGAGTGCTGGAGGCCTTGAAAGCGCAAGGTGTCATCGATGCGTTTGCTTGTTCGCTGGCCCAGGATGAGCCCATTCCAGAGGCACCCCAGCCGTTGCCACGCCTGGCCCGCCACTTGTTGGCGCGGGTGGCGAAAGAGGGTGGAGAGGGTTATAAAGTGAAAACAACGTTGCGAGCCGGCCTCCAACTGCGGATCGAGCAGTTGGTAAATGAACATCATCAACGGCTCGCCAGCAATCAGATCTTTAATGCCGCAGCCCTTGTTGCCGATGTGCGCACGGGCAATGTATTGGCCTATGTGGGAAATACCGAAACCAAAGTTCCCGGAAACTATGGCGACGCCGTAGACGTCGTGACGGCGCCCCGCAGCACCGGCAGCATTCTCAAACCCTTTCTCTATGCTGCCATGCTGGATGAAGGAAAAATATTGCCGCATACGCTCGTTCCCGATGTGCCTACCTTTATCAACGGTTTCTCTCCGAAGAATTTTTCGCATAGCTATGACGGCGCCGTGGCGGCCGACAAAGCTTTGATCCGGTCGTTGAACATCCCTGCGGTCCATCTCCTAAGAAGCTACCGGTATGAAAAATTTCATACGCTGCTCGGCAACATCGGTTTTTCTACGTTGACCAAGCCCGCCGATCACTATGGTTTGTCTCTCATCCTCGGAGGTGCCGAAGGCACGCTGTGGGATATTACGGGCATGTACGCGTCCATGGCGCGCACGCTCACGAACTATTTCGGCCATCCCGGTTCAAACCGCTACGACCGCAATGACTTTCATTCCCTGCAATACTTGCCAGTCGATACCACCCAGGAAACGCCTGCGCTGGATGCAACCTCATGGCTAAGCGCCGGCGCCATCTATCAAACTTTTGATGCGCTGAAAGAAGTCTATCGCCCCGGCGAAGAAACGGGCTGGCGCTATTTCAATAGTTCCAAAAAGATCGCCTGGAAAACGGGCACCAGCTTTGGCTTTCGCGACGGCTGGGCCATTGGCGTCACACCCGACTATGTGGTGGGCGTATGGGTGGGCAACGCCGACGGCGAAGGACGCCCGGGCCTCACGGGAACAGATGCCGCCTCGCCACTCCTCTTCGATATCTTTGCCCAGCTGGATGGCCAGCGATGGTTCCAACTTCCGCGCATGGAGATGGAGCAGATCACCGTCTGTGCCGAAAGTGGCCATCGCAACACGCCACAATGCAACGTAGTGGATACTGCCTGGGTGGTGAAACAGGGATTGCAAAGCGCGGCGTGCCCGTATCACAAAACGGTATACCTCACCAAGGACAAAAAATTCAGGGTGCACAATTCTTGTGAGCCTGCGGCACGCATGGTGGAAACCCGGTGGTTTGTGTTGCCCCCTGCGCAGGAATATTATTTTAAGGCTCATGCGCTATCGTATCGCTCACTACCTCCTTTCCGAAAAGATTGTGAAGTGGCATCGGGCGTGGCCATGATGGACCTGATCTATCCCAAGCCGGGCGCAAAAATTTTTATCCCGCGTGATCTAGACGGTACGTTGGGTAGCACTGTTTTTGAGTTAGCACACCGCAATGCCACGACGCTGGTCTATTGGCATCTCGATGGGGAGTATATCGGCAGCACCCAGCGCACCCACAAGTTGCCGCTGCGGCTGGGCGAAGGTCGGCACACCCTCACCCTGGTGGACGAGAACGGCGAATCTGTGGAACAATCTTTCGAAGTACTGTCAAAAATGTAAGCCCCTGACAGGTAGAATCTTAATTGTATTTTGTTGATTCTTTGCTATATTCGTGGAACTTTTTGTGCTTGCACAATAAACCCAGTGTTATGAAGACCTACAGATTTTTTGCACTGGTAGGGATTTTAGCCATTATCTTTTTTGATCAACCTACCGTAGCGGCGCGTTTGGAGCAAGCGCCGATGGAGGAAACTCCGAACTATGTCGTTATCGGCGCCTTTTCGGTGCATCGAAACGCGCTGCGATTCACGGCCCGGGCCCACTCGGAGCTGAAAGTGAACGCCCGGTTTGAAATGAATGCCAACCGGAACCTGTACTATGTCTATGTGCTGAGCACGGACGACCACTCGCTGGCCATCCGCGAGGCGCTGCGGCTGCGACAGGAATCCGAATATACCGATACGTGGGTCTATCACGGGCCACTCGGTAAACAGAGTGCCGGAGTGATCGCCGATGCCAGCGGCACCGACATCAACCCGGAAACCCGCCAGAGCATGGCCGATGTGAAGCGTCGCGATCCGGCTTCATCAAAGGAGACCAAAGCTACTTCGCCGGGCTCGTCTGCTCCCACCGGGACCGCCCAGGAACAGAGCCGTTCGTTGTCGCCCGCCGGGGCATCTCCGGCAGCCCCCACAAGTGAACAGGCAACTTCACCGGCAGTATCAACCACCTCACCAACAACGACCACACCTGCCCCCACCACCGCGAAGGCGGAGCCGGACAATGGCGTGGAGGGGAAACGTTTCTTTTTCAAACTCATTCGCGCGATGGACCAAACCCAGGTGGAAGGCGAGGTAGATGCCATCGACACGGAGCGCGCACGCAAAATGGGAACCTACAAAGGAAACGCCCCCGTAAAGGTCTCGACACCCGCCAACAAGTCGGGACAGATCTCGCTGGTATCCGAAGTGTTCGGCTATCGCAAAGTGCAACACGACCTCAATTATAATGCCCCGGAAGGCGAGGGCATCGCTACCGACGATCAGGGCGACATCGTCGTGCCCTTTGACCTGGTGCGTCTGCAAAAAGGCGACGTGGCCGTTATGTACAATGTATTCTTCTTTAAGGACGCCGCGATCATGCGGCCCGAGTCGCGTTATGAGGTGACCAGCTTACTGGAAATGCTTAACGAGAATCCGAAGTATAGAATAAAGCTTCACGGCCACACCAACGGTAGCGCTGCGGGCAAAATCATTTCCCCGGCAAAAGACAGCAAGAATTTCTTTTCGCTTTCCGACACCAAGGAAGGCTTTGGCTCGGCCAAGCAATTGTCGGAAGCGCGTGCCGAGATCATTCGCGACTACCTCGTGGCCAATGGCATCGACACCGAGCGTATCGAGATCAAAGCATGGGGCGGTAAACGGCCGCTGCAGGATAAGAACAGTACGCGGGCACAGGAAAACGTGCGTGTCGAGGTAGAGATCCTGGAGAACTAGTCGCGTTTCTCGGGATGGATAGAGGCCTCCAGGTTTTGGCTGATCTCGCGGATGATGCAGTCCAGTTGGTCGCCACAGGTTTTTAAATGTTTCAAAATGATCTCGTGCTCCTGCGGGTCAGCTTGTTGGATCAGGCTGATCAGTCCCAGCATGCTCGCGACCGGCGCCCTCAGTTTGTGCGCATTCACAAAGGTATATTCCGCAAGCTTCTGATTTTGAACCACCAATTGGCGCGAGCGTTCGTCGATGCGGGTCTCCAACGAGCGGTTTAGCTCCTGCAGGGTCTCGTTCAGTTTCAACAGCGACGCGGCTTGGAGTTCGATAGAATTTTTCTGGGAATGGATCTCCTCATTCTTCCCTTTCAGATCGGCATTGGCCACGAGGATCTTCCGGCGTTGGCGAAATAGGATGATCGCAAATACAGCAGTGATGACCAATAAAATGGACACCGCAGCGATCAGATTCTCGCGTTCGATCAATTGCGTATCCTTCAATTCTTTCTCGATGCGCAGCTCCCGGTTCTCGCGCTCGCGCATTTCCGTTTCGTAGATGGCCTGCACCCTTTCCACCTGTTCCGATTTCAGCAGCGAATACACGCTATCCTTGAGCGCATTGTGGCGCGTCAGAAAATACAGGGCGCGGTCGTAGTGTCCCAGGGTGCTGTCGATGCGGAAGTACTCCAGGAAGGCCGTGATGCGCAGGTCGGGCACCTGGAGCGTTTTCGATAGGGCGGAGGCCTTGTTGAGATACTGGAGCGCTTCGTTGAGGTTGCCCTCCAGGCGTCGCGCGCGGGCCATGTCCTGGTAGGTTTGAATGAGCGACCGCGTTTCGCCCAATGCGATCCAGGCGTCCTGCGCCGATTGAAATTCCCGGAAGGCCTTTGTATAATCTTTTCGCTCCACGTTGATGCGGGCAAAACACCAATGGCAATAGGCGATGACGCGTTCGTCTTTGCTCACTTGAGCCAGCGTGAGCGCATGGTTCAGGTAATCCTCGGCTTTGCCGTATTGGCGCATGGTCACGTAAAGCTCACCGATGTTGTAGAGCGTCAGCGCACGGGTGGAGTCGCCGCGTTTCAGATCCAGCGAACGCTGCAGGTATTCCAGTGCGCGCTCGTTTTCACCCAGCCGCTTGTTCACCTCACCGATGTTGTTGTATACACCCGACAAGCCAAAGCTGTCGTGAATGCTCAGGTATTGACGGGCCGCCAGCAGATAATAGTTTTGAGCAAATTCGTAGATGCCTTCATACCAATAGGAGTTTCCCATCACCGTGAGCGCCCGCGCATAGCCGCGGGTATATTTCAATTGTGTAGAAAGGTTGATCACGTAAGAACTGACGTGCCGCGAGGCGGCCGGGTTGGTCTTCAGGTACGACGAGGCCAGCGCATTCAGTTTGATCACATAGTTGCTGTCGAGCGCTATTCCCATGAACTTCTGTTGGATACTATCGGGCAACGTGAATTGCGCCAGCGAAGTGCTCACGGAAAGAAACAGAACGAGTATGATAAAGGGAAACTTCAAATCCGAGAAGATTGATTCTTGATACGCCCAGGGGGAGGAGCAGTAACCTCCGGCAGACCGGTTAACTCGTCATGGCCTTCAAGACATCGTGTTGGGTAATGATGTGCACCTTCTCTTGTGCATCTCTCACCAAAACGGCTTTGTTGTCTTTGTTCAAAAGCGATGAAAGTACATCCAGGGTGCTGTCGGGCGCCACGAACTGCATGGGCTTGTCCATGATGTCGCCGACTTGCTTGGTTTGGAGTTGCGGGTCCTGGATGATCTTCTCCAGCAAACTGCTGGAGCTAACGCTGCCCACGAAGTTTTCAT
This sequence comes from Chryseolinea soli, assembly GCF_003589925.1. Lineage (NCBI taxonomy): Bacteria > Pseudomonadati > Bacteroidota > Cytophagia > Cytophagales > Fulvivirgaceae > Chryseolinea > Chryseolinea soli. The sequence goes on from NZ_CP032382.1 coordinate 2,967,551, forward strand.
TCTCCGTTACCGGGATCTGATCGATGCCTTCGCGGTTCATCACCAGGATGGCATCGCCCACCTTCGAGGTCTTGCTGACGGTGTACAAACTGTTCTTGCCATTGCGGCTGGCAATGATCTCGCGGGCCGACCCGAACGAACGGGTTTCGAGGAAACCGTGGTCCTTCATCCATTGGTCGTTGTAGACCTTGGCCAGGTAGCGCGTGCCATGATCGGGAAGAAGGATCACCATCATATCGTCCTTCTTCAAATGTTCGCGCGCATATTCCAGTGCGCCGTGGATCGCCGAACCGCTGGACCATCCCACGAACAAACCTTCCTCACGCGACAGCCGGCGTGCACCAATGGCACCATCCTTGTCGGTCACCTTGATGAAGTGATCGATCACATTGAAGTTTACGTTCTTGGGCAGAATGTCTTCGCCAAAACCTTCGGTGAGATAAGGATAGATCTCGTTCTCGTCGAAGATGCCGGTCTCTTTATATTTTTTGAACACGGAACCGTAGGTGTCGATGCCGACGGTGACCAGCTTGGGATTTTGTTCTTTCAGATACTTGGCGGTGCCACACATGGAGCCACCGGTGCCGACCGTCGCCACATAGTGTGTGATCTTGCCTTCGGTTTGTTTCCAGATCTCGGGTCCCGTGGTTTCGTAGTGCGCTGCCGTGTTGCTTAGGTTATCGTATTGATTGGGATAAAACGAGTTGGCGATCTCCTTGTTGAGCTTGCGCGCAATGGAGTAGTAGGAGCGTGGATCGTCAGGGGCCACGTTGGTAGGGCACACGATGACTTCCGCGCCAACGGATTTCAGGATGTTGATCTTTTCTTGTGATTGTTTATCGGCCATCGTAAAGATGCAGCGATAGCCTTTTGCGGCCGCGGCCAGCGCCAGTCCCATGCCCGTGTTGCCGGACGTGCCTTCAATGATCGTTCCACCGGGTTTGAGGAGGCCTGCCTTTTCGGCGTCTTCCACCATTTTCAGAGCCATGCGATCTTTAGTGGAGTTCCCGGGATTAAAGTATTCCACTTTCGCCAGGATGGTTCCGGCGATACCTTTCGTCATTTTGTTCAGCCGCACCATGGGGGTGTTCCCGATGGTTTCAATGATGGAATTGTAGATCATGCTCCGCGTTTTAATAGAGGGACAAAATTACGGAAAATTATAGCGCGATGTCAGGAAAAGGGATGGGAGGAAGCAAGGGAAAATGCCCGTTTTCAGGCCTTTTCGGAGGACTTTGTTACTTGGCTCCGGCCAGGAGGTAGAGCACCGCCATGCGCACGGCAACGCCGTTTTCCACCTGGTCCAGGATGATGGAATGCGGCGAATCGGCGGCATCGCTGGTCAGTTCGACGCCCCGGTTGATGGGGCCGGGGTGCATGATGATGATCTGCTTTTTGAGACCGTCCAACATCCGCTTGTTGATGCCATAATACAGCGAATATTCGCGCAGGGAAGGGAAATATTTAATCTGCTGGCGCTCCAGCTGGATGCGCAGCACGTTGGCCACATCGCACCATTGCAGGGCTTTTTTGACATCCAGCTCCACCTCCACGCCCAGTTGGGCAATGAACTTGGGCAACAGGGTTGGCGGGCCGCACACCATCACTTTGGCGCCCAGCTTTTTCAAAGCGAAGATATTGGAGAGCGCCACCCGCGAATGCAGGATGTCGCCGATGATGGCGATCTTTTTACCCGCCAGGTCGCCCAGTTTTTCCCGGATCGAAAAGGCGTCGAGCAGGGCTTGGGTGGGGTGTTCGTGGGTGCCGTCGCCGGCGTTCACGATGTTGGCGGAAATGTGTTTGGCCAGGTAATGCGGTGCCCCGGGACTCGCGTGGCGCATCACGATCATGTCCACCTTCATCGCCAAGATGTTGTTGACGGTATCCAGCAGCGTCTCTCCCTTTTTCACGGAACTGTTGGAGGCCGAAAAGTTGATGACGTCGGCCGACAATCGTTTTTGGGCCAGTTCGAACGAGAGACGGGTACGTGTGGAGTTTTCGAAAAATACGTTGGCGATGGTCACATCCCGCAACGAGGGCACTTTCTTGATGGGGCGGTTGATGACCTCTTTGAAATTGTCGGCGGTCTCAAAAATAAGTTCAATGTCTTCCGGGGTGATGTCTTTGATACCAAGCAGGTGTTTTTGACTGAGTTTAGACATAGACCTTAATCCTTGTTGATCAACCAGATTTTATTTTGCTTATGACCTTGGGCTTCCAGCTCCACCAGCACGCGCTGCGACGTGAGGGTATTTACCACTTTGCCGATGTAGTCGGCGGCGATGGGCAATTCGCGGTTGTATTTGCGATCGATGAGTACCAGCAGTTCCACGGTGGCGGGCCGGCCAAAGGCGATCATGGCATCCATGGCTGCGCGGATAGACCGGCCTGTGAACAACACGTCGTCTACCAGTACCACTTTTTTGCCTTCGATGATAAACGGAACGCGGGTTTCGTTGGCTTTGACGGGGGTCTCGCGGCGTCTGAAATCGTCGCGATAGAACGTGGCATCCAGGTAGCCCAATAAAATGGTCTTACCCGTGTCCTGCTCTAATTTCCGGTGGATGATCTCGGCCAGGAAAATGCCCCGGGGCTGCATGCCGATGATGACCGTATCCGCGAAATCGTTGTGATTTTCAATTAATTGCTGGCAAAGACGCCTTATGGTAATGTCCAGGAGATCGGTGTCGAGGATGAGTTTTTTCTGCATAATTGCCAGGCAAATATAATAATTACCGAAAGATAAATCCCCGGACGCCCAGCAGGTAATAAAAAAAGGCTGTGCGGACCTACTTCAACATTTCCGCCAATCGCTTTCGCAACTCTTCGCCGCGAAGAGATTTGGCCACGATAACGCCCTTGTCGTCGATGAGAAAGTTCATGGGGATGCCATTGACGTCATAGATCAGGGCGGCTTCATTATGGGCTCCTTTCAGGTCGCTGACCTGCGGCCACGGTAAGCTGTCGTTTTGAATGGCGGCCATCCAGGGGGCGCGCTTGTTGTCGAGGGAGACACCCAATATCTCGAATCCCTTTTTGCGAAACTCGGCGTAGGTCTTCACCAATGCAGGATTCTCCTGGCGGCACGGTCCGCACCACGAAGCCCAGAACTCGAGCAGGACGAGTTTGCCGGATACAGCCGAGAGTTTCAGTCGCGTGCCTTCGGGTGTCGACTGTTCGAAGTCGGCATAGTGATCGTTGATCTTCAGGTCGCGACTCAGCGTGAGATACCGGTGAATGTCTTTGCCGAACGAGGTTTGTTTGTTGGCCTCGGTAAAATGATCATACAATTCCTGGGTGGCTTCCCTTCCATACGTCGAACCCATGATGCTGAGAATATTCGCGCTGACGATCGATTCGGGGTGATCGCGCAGGAAAGTTATCGAGCGATTCTGCAAGGCGGTTTCGGCGGCGCGCAATTGTGTCATCAACATTGTTGTGTCGGCCTTGGCTTGTGATATGGGAGAATAGATAAGTCTTCTCAGGCTGTCTACTTCCTCCCGGCCGGGGTCGAGGAATGCTTCATACTGATCATTCACTTGCTGTGTTGCAGATCCTGTTATCGTTGTGCCTCTGAATTTTCCTTTCTCGCCCGTAAGCGTTAGCGCAGCAGGTTCGGCCCAAAAGAATTTATAGTCGGTGTAGTTCTTCGTATGCAGGATCATTTGTGCCGCCGGCAAGGAATCGGGAAATGGACCTTCGATCTGAAAATGATCATGCATGACCTGTGCTGAATCCAATACATGATCATTATACTCAAGGAAAAACCACGTGCTGTCGGCAAACCCGTTCACCTGTGCTTGAATAGAAAATGTTGATGGTGCGTCGCTTTTTTTCTGATGACAGGCAACGGCCGCCCAAACGATGGCGGCGAAGAGTATTTTTTTTGACATGAGTCAATCTATTAAAAGCTGAAATGAATTCCTAATCCTTTGAAGGATGCACGACCATAGAAAAAAGTTTTCCACTACCGAAGTTAATGACGGGACTCTATACCCGTTTTCTAAGAACCACGCAAGCATGGTTTTCTGCCGATTTTGTGAACTGCAAAAAACTTTCAGAGGATCGGGTCACATTTGAAGCGTTTAACGAATGGAAGCGATATGACGAACGCAAACCTATTTTTTGTGAGCAAACTACCGAACACGGGCGGGCTAGACACCCTTCATATTCTCGGACCTTCCTATTTCGACCGAATCGACAGAAAACAACTGGACAACATCACGGACGACCTACACGACATCGTGCTGACCTTCTCGTTTATCAAAGGCTCGATGCCCTTGCGCAACTACCTTTTTCTAACACACATGCCACACCTGCTAAAGCGCATCCGCCCCGATGCGTTGGCCTGCCTGGTGAATCGCTACTATTGGTTGAAGAAATTCAGCGTTCACTACGAGAAGCGCGATAAAAAATTCGGGCTCTTGCAAAAGCAGATCGTGTCCATCATCGAAACCATCGACCACAACTTCCCGAACTTCGATTGGGACATCATTCAAGACATCCAACACCACATCCGCCAGGGCGACAACCGGCTGGAACGGGATGAGTGATCGTACACTACGCTGTTGCCTATTGATACGTGATCTTGTTGATGTAGAACACCCTGCGTTTTCCTGAAGGGCCCGTGATCTCCTGCACACCGTAGGCATAAAAATAGCCGTTGTACCAATACTCCAGCTTATTGATGTCGCTTTGATCGCGCTTCACAATTTCATTGGTCGAGTGCGTACGAATGGGTTCAAACGTTTTGCCCTCCAGCACTTCATTGTTCTGGATGATCTTGGTGCGTAACTGATTCTCGAAAAGGTAGAGCAGTACAATTTTGTCTTTCTTTACTTCCAGCTTTACAAACTGTTCCAGCGTGTAGGTGCGAACGTCGTTGATCTCAAAACTGTTGTCCCACAACAACCTGCCCTGGTGGTCGAAGCCCATCACCACGGCGTGGGTATATTGATAGCCATCGAAGATACGACCATCGCGGATCATGGAACCATTGAAGTAGGGGTTGCCAAACGAGCCATATCCCGATGAGATGGTGGTGTAGTGTGGATAGAAGGCTTCGCCGAGCAACACGTATTGATTATTATAAGGCACGATCTCGTGCACGAGGAAGCGGTAGTTGAATTTTATTTTTTTGCCTTTGATCTTCCGTCGCTGGATGCGTTCCTTCACCCGCGCCTCACGTTTGGCTTTCATGTATTTGAAGAAGTTCTCCAGGTCGCCATAACCATAGTAGCGCAGTCTTTCCGCTCCCTTCTCGTCGACGCTGGCCAGGAAAAGACCGCGCGAATATTCGGAGTTGCGCGCGCCGTAGACGCCGGCGATCAATTGCGTGTTGTCGGTGGTCTTCATGGAGCGCGCGAAGATGAGGTGCTTGCCAAGCTCCGGTCGAAGCGCAAAGTTGTTTTGAAGGTTGCCGTCCGCGTCATAGTTCTTTAGCCACACCGTTTTTTGTCCTTCAAAGTTGCGCGCACAGATCACGACATCGAACGTGGCGTCGGGATAGAGTTTGATCTGGGTGAGCTCGCCCGTTTCGTTGGCCAGGCCCGGCAGTATTTTTGATTTATGGGTGGCGAAGGAATAATACATCACCACTGGGACGTGATTATAATATCCGCCAATGAGCACGCCGTTTTTTGTCACCTGGAACTCCGAGGGCGCAAAGGGAATAAAATTGCGGATCACGTGGACGATGAATTTTCCATTGCTGTGGTCGAGTGCCACCACCTGGAAGTCGTTGCGTGTATAGTCATAATAACGGAAAAGCAAATAGAGATAATCGCTATCGGTTTTCTTTCCCATCAGCAGGAGCTTGCGATCCACGGGGAGATAGCCCTTCCAGTCCTCGTGAAAGACGGTGTCCAGTTTGATCAACTCCAACTGGTCGGTGGGGTGTGACGCCAGGCGGCGGTAGAGATAAACGCCGTGGTCTTGTGCGGGGATGATCTCGAAGAAGTTTTCGTCGCGCGACAGCGGAAGCTCATAGCGGTTACTTTGCTGCAACTGTTGAGCAAAGCTCGGTTGCAGGCAGCAGGTCAGCAAAAGCCAAAGGACAACCCTAGTGGACTTCCACCTTAATGATGTAGAATACATCGCGTACTCTATCCGCTTTCGTGACATTGCGCACGGTTTGATAGCCCCACACATAAAAACTGTTGCCGGTCCAGTACCGCACGCTGCCTTCCCCTTCTTTTTCCGACCGTATTTCGTCTACCGGGTCACTGACCAGCATCTTTGCCGAACTTTCGGAGGCGCTGTCTTCCGATAGAACAATAGATTTCAATTTCAGTTCCGATTCCTTTTTATAGAGCAAAAAAAGCTTCTTCTCGTCCAGGTAGAAATCCGAAACCTGCTCGATGCCCGACATCTTTACATCGGCGATTTTAAAGCTGTGATCCCACTGCACTTTACCCGTGGGATCGAAGGAGACCACCACGCTCTCCGTAGCCTTGATCTCGTCCACATTCTTGGTGTTGTTGCCGTAGGCATAGGGGCGATACATACGGCCCATTCCCGGGTAGTAATAACCGGGGTAATACGAGTTCATCCCGTATGGACTATAATACGGATTGTAGTAATACGGGTTGGAATAATAGGGATTCATGTTCGACACGGGGTTGAATACCTCCGCCAGCAATAGGTAGCCGTGTTCATACTCCATCACTTTATACGGCTGTACATAACTGGTGAAATTGGGGATCTTGCCATCGGCCAGGTCTTGTTTGGAGCTTTCCTTGATGCGGGCGGCACGCTTTGGGCTGAGGTAGTCGAGGTAGTGCGAAAGTTGGCCAACGTCCAGGAATTTTATTTTCTGTTCGTTGAAGGGATCGATGGTCACAAAATAGAAGCCGATGGACTGTTTGGAGTTTCGTTCGCCCCAGGTGCCCAGGATGCTGAGGTCTTCGCGCGCCAGCGCGCTGGTGATACCGGCCTGCAGGGCTTTATTTTCATCGATGGGGACAAGGTCTTCCAGGAGTTGCTTGCCGGTGTCGTCGAACGTGCGGAACACCAGCTTGCGATTTTCCTTTGAGCCGCCGCGGTCGATGAGCACGGTGTTGAAAGTCTGGTTTAGGTTGGTCCGCAGGTCCACCAATTCCGTGTCTTTTTGAAAGAAGCCGGGTAGGACGCGGATGTGATTGTTGGGAAGCTCGAACAGCAACACGGCGGGTTCGTTGTTCACATAGCCCCCGAAGATGAAGTTGCTGCCGGCCTTGATAAAGTGTGTCAGCTTGAAATCCAGGTCGGGTTTGAAATGATGTTTGACGTTCTCCCAGGTTTTGAGATTGATCTCCACGATCTCGAAATCATTTTTGTTGGTCTCACCCGTGCGGTAGAGCAAGAACAGCGTTCCCAGTGTCACTTCATAGCCGATCATCTTGTTGCGGCTGTTCACTTCCAGTTCGATGGTCTTCTTTTCCTGCAGGGCGGTGTCCAGCAAAATGAGCTCCCAGATCTTGTTGTTGTTCTGGAATTTGTCGCGTTCGCGAAAAAGCGCCAGCCCGTCGTCCACCAGCGGAATGACATTGAAGTAATCGTCCGACATTTTCTGATGCCGCTCAAAGCGATGCGTCTGCACCAATTGGGCAACGGAGGCCTGGGCGGCGCAGAGGAGGGCCATGAGCAAAAGCATGCCGACCGTGAAGGACGATGTGTTCCGGGGGAAAGGGCGCATCGGGTATTTTTTTAGTTTACTTTTTTCTCACTGAGGGCAACGATCATATCGAATTCCGCGGCCGTTACCGGCTGCACCGACAGGCGTGAGGATTTCACCAGCACCATGTCGGCCAGGCGCTTGTCGGCTTTCACCTCGGCCAGTGTGACGGGCCGCTTTAGTTTTTTTTCGGGGGATATCTCTACCGCAACCCAATCCTTGTCCTTGGGGTCGGGATAGTTTTCCTTTGTGATCTTGGCAATGCCCACCACAGCCTTGTCGTCCATGCTGTGATAGATAAAGGCCAGGTCGCCTTTTTTCATTGCTTTCAAATTGTTGCGTGCCTGGAAGTTTCTCACGCCATCCCAACCCGTCTTTTTGTCGCGCACCAGGTCGTCCCATGAAAAGGTGCTGGGTTCGGTTTTCATCAGCCAATAGTTCATATTCGTTCGTCGGTTAAGTCATACAAAATAGTAAATAGTCTTTGTATTTTCTTGTTGCAGAATCCAAAATGAAAGCGTGAGCCTTCGCGGAGAAGATGCGCAGTCCGTTGTTTTTCCACACCTCCTTCAACATTTAAAATGCAACCCGACGAACACGCCCCTTGGGGATGACGGCATAGGTTGGTTGCTGATCGTTGGGATGGCGTGCCGGTAACGCTATCCATCAAAGCATGAACGAGTTAGGGGTGCACAAAAAAAGAAGGGCCATGCAGCGCGCAGCGGCATGACCCTTATATTTTTTCGATGCGTCTTGATCAGTAGGCCCGCACCAGCTTGCCTTCCATGTAATTCACATAAGAACGGTTCACAACCTTCATACCACCGGGTGTGGGATAGTTGCCGGTGAAATACCAGTCGCCGGTGTGATGCGGTATGGCTTTGTGCAGGTTGTCTACGGTCTGGAAGATCACTTCCAGCTCGGCTTTCATATCGGCGGGACGAACGATCTCGGAGATCTTTGCCGAGATCTCGTCGTCGGTGAACGGCTCGTACAATTGCTTCACGTAGTTGAGTTGGCTCTGATGGCCGCGGGCGCGAATGCTTTTTTCATAGGCTTCACCCAACAAATAATCCTTGCCGTGATCCTTCAGCAGGGAGATCATGGCACGGAAAGCCACGAACTCACCCATCTTGCTCATGTCGATGCCGTAGCAATCGGGGAAGCGGATCTGGGGTGCAGAGGAAACCACCACGATCTTTTTCGGTTCGAGGCGATCGAGCATTTTCAAAATGCTTTTCTCCAGCGTGGTGCCCCTGACGATGGAGTCGTCGATGACCACCAGCGTGTCGATGCCTTTGCGGATCACTTCATAGGTGGTGTCGTAAACGTGGGCCACCATCTCGTCGCGGTGCTCGTCGTCGGTGATGAAGGTGCGAAGCTTTACGTCTTTCAATACCAGCTTTTCCACGCGCGGACGGAAGGAGAGAATGTCTTCCAACGAATCCACCGACGGCTTCTGGTCGATGATGATATCTTTTTGCTTATTGATGAGATAGTCTTCGATGCCCGCCATCAAACCGTAGAACGCGGTCTCGGCCGTGTTGGGAATATAGGAGAAGACAGTGTTCTTGATATCGAAGTTGATGGACCGCAGCACCTGAGGCACCAGCAGGCGTCCCAGTTGTTTCCGTTCTTTGTAGATGTCGGGGTCGTTGCCGCGCGAGAAGTAAATGCGCTCGAAGCTGCACGACTTTTTCTCGCCTGACTTCACGATCGCATATTGTCCATACTCGCCGCTCTTGTCGATCACGAGCGCGTGACCGGGCTTGATCTCTTCAATTTGATTGTAGTCTACATTGAAAGCTGTTTTGATGGCCGGCTTTTCGGAAGCCACGACCACCACTTCGTCGTTTGCATAGAAATAGGCGGGGCGAATGCCGTTGGGGTCGCGCACGACAAACGAAGAACCCGAACCGGTCATGCCGGCCATGGTGTAGCCGCCGTCAAAATCTTTACAGGCGCGGCGCAGCATGCGGGGAATGTCGAGCTCGTTCTCGATGATGTCGGAGATCTCGCGATTCGAGAACTGGTCTTTATATTTTTCGAAAAGACCTTGCACTTCTTCGTCGAGGAAGTGGCCGATCTTCTCCATCACCGTGACGGTGTCTACTTTTTCTTTGGGGTGTTGCCCGAGGTCCACCAACAGGTCGAACAACTCGTCCACGTTGGTCATGTTAAAGTTGCCGGCCATCACCAGGTTACGGCTGCGCCAGTTGTTTTGCCGGAGGAAGGGGTGCACGTTTTCGATGCTGTTCTGGCCGTGGGTGCCATAGCGCAAGTGACCCAACCAGATCTCGCCGGAGAAGGCGACGTTTTCCTTTAACCAACGTTCATTTTTGAATTTATCTTTTCCTTCTTTTTGGGCTTTCTTGAACTTCTTGCCGATTTTCTTGAAGAGGTGGGCGACGGGCTGGGCTTTGATGGAACGATAGCGGCTAATGTAACGGTGTCCGGATTCTACGTCGATCTTGATGTTGGCGACGCCTGCTCCATCCTGACCGCGGTTATGCTGTTTTTCCATCAGGATGTACATCTTATTCATGGCATACAGGGGGCCATATTTTTCGATGTAATACGAAAGAGGCTTTCGCAGGCGGATCATCGCTATTCCGCATTCATGAAGAATCTGGTCGCTCATGGGCTTGTGAATCGTTACATCGCCATCCGAAACCGACGGCATGCCCCACGGACTAACCTGTACTCCAAATACAGGAATCTTGGAGGGCGCTGCGAACGGTTAACGGCTAACGAAATTAGAGTACAAAGTTAATTTTATTAATCCATCCCATCAACAATCCGGGATTGAAGAAAAGATAGAGTACTGCTAGAACCAATATGAGGCCCAAAAGATTTTCGAACGTAAGATAATTTGGTTTTGCGTTGGATTCGCCGCCCCGAACGAAGGCATAGAAGGGTATGCGCAGGTAATAAAACAAGGAAACCACCGTATTTAGCAAACCAAATACCATCAACCACAGTAAAACACCCTTCCCGGAAAGCTGATAAGCATCCCAAAGCGACGAAAAAATGAAAAGCTTGCCCGTAAATCCGCCTGTGGGTGGCAACCCGGTGAGCGCCACAAATCCGACCAGCAAAAAAACAGAAGGCCAGACCAGTATTTTCCCGGATCCTGCAAACGATTCCAGCGTCGAGAACCCCAGCGATTCAAAATATTGCAGGTAAAGGAATACCAGAAAATTCATCACCACGTAGGCGCTGGCATAAAAAAGCATGTAGTGAATGCCTTGCGGAACAAACGCGGCCACTCCCACCAACAAAAAGCCCGACTGCGCGATCGACGAATACCCCATCAGGCGCTTGGCATTTTTTTGCCACAACGCCGAAAAGTTTCCGACGGTAAGCGACAACAACGCCACTAAACTGAGCACAAACTGCCAATCGAACGACGATTGTCCATAAGCATACAGCGCCAGGGTGAAACGGGTGAGCACGCCCAGCCCGGCCAGCTTGGGCACCACGGCAAAAAAAGCAATAACCGGCATCGGGGCCGCTTCATAGACATCGGGCACCCAGGGGTGTAGAGGAGCCGCCGCCATCTTATAGAGAAATCCGGCCAGGCCCAGGAAGGCCGCAATGAAAAACAATGGACTGGGATGACCGATGAGAGGCCGGGTGAATTCACCCGACGAGAAGTCTAACGTTCCGGTGAGTCCATACAGCAACGAGAACCCGTAGAGCATGGCGGCCGACGACACGGAGCCGAATAAAAAATACTTCAAACTTCCTTCGGTGCCTTTGCGCGAAAAGGCAAACCCGGCCAGCACATAAGAACTTAGCGACACCATCTCGAGTGAGAGAAATACCATCAACAGGTTCACGCTCATCACCAGTAAGTGTGCGCCCAGCGTGATCGTGATGAGCAAAGCATAATATTCGGAAAGCGCGCGTTGCAGCTGTTGACGGCGCCACGTCATCGCCACCGTGAACAGTCCACTGATATCGATCAGCAAATCGAGATAGGACGAAAAACTATCCCGGCGCAGCATACCCCCGAAGAGTGCACTCGATTCATGGGCCATCGAGCGGCTCAACGCGAAAGAGACCGCGATGGCGAGCAAAAAGGTGAGCGCGCTTATAGCGGTGAGTGTTGTCCGTTGTATTTTTTTGATCAGCCCTAAGGTCACCAACACCACGATGCCGGTCGAAAGCACCAGTTCGGGACCCAGCAGCATGAAACTTGCTTTGATCGAGGGCAATTGTCCGGCGACGTCTTCCATGTGCTAGGGGTTTAGCGTTAAACGCTTCCCCGACTCCAATACAAATGCCGCAAAGTGCTGCGCATACGGATCGATGACCGACATGAGGGGCTGTGGAAAAATGCCGAAGAACAAAATGGCCAGCGCCAGCGGGAGGAGGATAAAATATTCGCGCCGGTTTAGGTCGGAGAGTTGGTCCACGGAAAACTCACCCTTCACGTTCAGCGGGCCAAAGAACATGCGCTGCAGCGTCCATAAATAATAAGCTGCACCGATCACCAGGCCAAGCGTTGCAACGATGGCCAGGCTTTCATGCAAAGGTCCACCCAGGCCGGCCGACTTGAAGGCCCCCAGAAAGACCATGATCTCGGCAATGAACCCCGAAAAACCGGGCAACCCCAGCGAGGCAAAGAAGGCTACTAAAATAAACGCCGTATAGGTTGGCATTTTACCGGCTAAACCGGAATAGTGTGAAATGGTGCGATCGTTGGTCCGATCGGCCAACACGCCGGCCAAAACAAAGAGCATGGAAGAAATAAGTCCGTGGCTGACCATCTGGTACACGGCACCGGCGGTCCCCTCCGCGGTGAACGATGCCAACCCCAGCAATACAAAACCCATGTGCGACACCGACGAGTAGGCGATGAGTCGCTTCAGATCTTTACTGGCCATGGCGTTGAGCCCACCATAAATGATAGAGATCACCCCCATGAGTCCCACAAACCATCCCAGGTCAAATGCCGCGTCTGGAAAAATGGGAAACGCAATGCGTGCCAGGCCATAGCCGCCGATCTTCAACAACAGCGCCGCCAGGATCACTGAAATAGGAGTAGGCGCTTCCACGTGCGCGTCGGGCAGCCAGGTGTGCACCGGCACCATCGGCAACTTGATCGCAAAGCCAAAGAACAAAAGCAGGAACGCCCACGTGCGCGCCGAGAACGGGCCCAGCTGCAATGCGCGGTGTGGATCGAGCACAGAGGTTGAAATAAAATTGGACGCGTCGGCCATGTGCAGCAAGTTGAAACTGTGCACCAGTTGGCCGCTTGTCGACGGATCGTGCACGGAGACATACAACGCGATCATCACAATGAGGATGAGGATGGAGCCGAGCAAGGTATAGAGAAAGAATTTGATCGAAGCATACTCACGCTTCGGTCCGCCCCACAACGCGATGAGAAAGAACATGGGCAGCAACATGAACTCGAAGAAGAGATAGAACAACAGGAAGTCCAGCGCGGTGAAGCTGCCGATGATGGCCGCGTTGAGGATGAGCAGCAGGATGAAATATCCTTTCACGTTTTGAGTGATCTTCCAGGATGCGATCGTGGCGATGAAGAGAATGAAAACCGCGAGGGCCACCAGGGGCAAGCTCAAGCCATCGACGCCGACAAAGTAGGACGCTTTTAATACCCCCCAATTACCCATGTTCAGCGTGATCCACGGTTTCAATTCCACGAACTGAAGTCCCGCTCCGGATTGATAGCTCACCAGCAACACCAACAGGAACACGACTTGCAAAACATTCACCACGATGGTAATGATCCGGAAGGTCGCGACGGAAGTGGCCGGTAAGAAAAGACTGAGCAGCGCTGCCAGGAGGGGAGTGAACAGTAAGAGCGAAAGGAGGTAATGCTGCATTTAACTGGTCTTTAGGACTGCATACGGTTTAAAGCAGGGTCCAAATTATGAAAATTATGATTCCGAAAGTGGCCCAGAAAATATAAAGCTGGATTTTCCCACCCTGAAAAGACCGGGTGAACGAACCCAGCCCTCTCGCCGCGCCGGCCACCCCATCGACCAGGCCATCCACGATGGCGCGATCAAACCAACCGGTGAGGTGGGCAACAATCAATTGGGCATAGGCTGTAGCGTGAAGAAAACCATCGATCCATTTTTTGTCGGCATGATGGGTCAGGGCCGCCAGTTGAAGGATCGGTTTTTCCACGAACTGTTTCAGGAAGCGATCGAAATAGAAAGCGTTGAGCAACCCAGAGGATTCAAACGTCATCCGTCGTGTGGTGTACGCAACGCCGAGGGCCAGGATCACCCAAACTGCTGACGCGATGGATACGATCCCTGAATGCACGGGTTTGGCTTCGCTGATGTTCAGATACATCCAACCGGAAAAATCGAACGGATTCCAGGAGAACCAGATCCACAACGAGACGCCCGCCAGCACCGCCATGGGCGCGCGCATCACGGCCGGAGGTTCCGAAATATCGAGCCGGACTGTAGCGGTCTCGACGCCTTTGAAAATTTTCCAGATCATTCTGAACGTGTACACCACCGTGAGAAAAGAGACCAATGCCACGGCCGTCAGAATGAGCAGCTTCCAGGAGAAGCCTTCGCCTTTCCATTGCACCAGTGCGGTGAGGATGGCATCTTTCGACAAGAACCCGGAAGTGAAGGGCAAACCGGCCAGCGCGCTTCCGCTGATCACAAAAATGAGAAAGGTAAAAGGCAGTTTCTTTTGCAGGCCTCCCAGATTGCGAATGTCTTGCACGTCGAAATGGACGTGGCTTTGATGTTGCGCCTGGTGTAGCGTGTGGATGACGGCACCGGCAGCCAGGAAGAGACAGGCCTTAAAGAAGGCGTGCGTGAACAGGTGCAACAGGGCCGCTTGAGGCGAGCCGGCACCCAGCGCCACCACCATCAATCCGAGTTGAGATAGGGTGGAGTATGCTAGAATTTTTTTGATGTCGTGTTGTGCTAAGGCAGATACCGCGCCCAGCAGCGCTGTTATGCAGCCCACCACCACAACGACATGGAGCGATGGAACCGTAAATAGAAAATGCACACGGGCCAACAAGAATACGCCTGCCGCCACCATCGTAGCCGCGTGGATCAATGCCGAAACCGGCGTAGGTCCCACCATGGCGTCGGGAAGCCAGGTGAACAAAGGAAACTGTGCGGACTTGCCCACGATGCCACAAAAAATTCCCAACGACGCGAGGGTCATCCAGGTGGGATCAACCGGCAATTGTTGCAAGGCAGTGATATCGAAACTGTGTCCATGCGCCCACACGATCATGAGCCCCACCAGAAACCCGGCGTCGCCCACGCGGTTGATGATGAACGCGCGTTTTGAAGCTTCAGCAGCTGCGGGAATTTCATGCCAGTGGCCAATGAGCATGTAAGAAGAAAATCCGACCAGTTCCCAAAACACAAACGTCATCAACAAATTGTCGGACACCACGATGCCTTGCATGGCGAATGTAAAAAATCCCAGCATGGCAAAATACCGGCGAATGCCGGCGTCGCCCGCCATGTATCCCACCGAATAGAGATGCACCAGGAATGAAACACCCGTGACGATGAACAGCATGAGGCCCGAAACATTATGGATGTGAAGGGCGGCCGAAAAAGAATATCCCGCCAGCGAAAACCACTGCTGTTGATAGACGAACGGGGGATGATTCCATGCCTGATACAAAACCACGGCCGATGCCAGCGTGCCCAACAAGAGCAGGAACGATGCGAGCACTGAAGTGATCCAGGAATATTTTTCGGAGATATAGAACGATAAAGCAAATGAAAGCAACGGAAACGCCAGCGCGGCCACCAGGCAGAAGCGAAAGAAGAATGAGTATGTGTGAATCGCGTCCAAACGTCAAAGGTTTAATTCATTCACATCGTCGGGAACGGAGGTCTGGTATTCCTGGTAGATCCGGAGCACGATGGCCAGGCCCACGGCCGCTTCACACACGGCCACGACGATGACAAAGATAGCAAACATCTGCCCCTGCAACGTGCCCGGATGCAGGCGGTTGAAGGCCACCAGGTTTAGGTTGGACGCGTTCAGCATCAGCTCCAATCCCAACAGCACCAGGATGGTATTCCGTTTGCTGATGACCACCACAAGTCCTGCCGAAAAAAGGAAGGCGCCGAGGTAAAGAAAGTGATGAACGGGTACATTCATGGCGTCAGGCTTTTTTGGATTTGTGTTCCGAAGCCATCACGGCCGCGCCAATGAGTGCCATCAGCAACAGGATGCCGGCCGTTTCGAAGGGGAGCACATAGTCGCTCATCAGCGACACACCCAGGGTTTGGGTGGCGTCTAGCACCGTGGGTGCCGCGGCTTTCGCCGGATGGGCTTCGAAGCTTTCCTGCGAAAAGAGATATACCAGCGTGCCAAAGAACGCCAGGCCAACCAGGGTTGCTGAAACAGAACGGGCGTGTTCGATGACGAGGGGCTTCCCGCCGAGCCGCGTCGTTAACATGATCCCGAAAATGATGACCACGAGAACACCGCCGGCATACACCAGGATCTGCGTGACGGCAACAAATTCGGCAAAGGCCAAAATATACAGCCCCGCCAAGGCCAACAGCACGGCGATCACGAGCAGCGCGCCATAAAATACGTTGCGAACAAACAACAACCCCCCGGCGGCGCCGGCAGCTATGACCTCAAAAAAGTAGAACAGGAACGACGGTGCATTCATGATGGCGACGTTGATGACCCGGGTGGTTTTATCTTTGGCTTGAACACGGGCTTTGCAGGGGAGGCCGTCTTCGGTGCTTCTTTCTTTTCTTCCGCCCCGGCGGTTGAACCGGTTGGTGCAGGTGTAGAAGCTGTGGCCGCCGCTTTGTTCTTTTGGAATTCTTCAAAAAGTTTTTTCTTCTCTTCGATCTCCTCCGGCGTCATTTCACCAAACACAAAATTGTGTTCGCGGATGTCGGTCACGCTGAAGTCGTATACTTTCGTCATGGTGAGGCACTCGGTAGGGCACACGGTGGTGCACAATCCGCAGAAACAACATTTGCCCATGTCGATGTCGAACGTGGCGGCGTAGATCCGTTTGGAAGTTCCGTCAGAGGTTTTGCCGATCTCTTCGGTGGCCCGGATCGGTTCGATGGTGATGCAATTTACGGGACACACTTTGGCGCACTTGTCGCACACAATGCAGTCGTCGATTTCATTGTGGAGGCGGTAGCGGCCTGTGTCGGGCACCGGCTGCATTTCGTAGGGATACTGGATGGTGGCAATGCCGTCGCGCGACGTGAAATAATTTTCTTCGGCGATGCCGGTCACGGCCTGGGTTTTGCGCGCCTGGAGCAAATGGGCGAACGTGACCTTCAGCCCCATGCCAAGCGAACGAAGGGTGTCGGTGATGTTGTGCCAGTAGGAGGTGTCTTTGCCCGTATTCATTGCGATAGCAAAAATAAAAGGGAAAAGGATGTGACGAACATTTAGGGTGGATTATTCCACGGAAGATTCCCCCTGGAAAACGAACAGCTGTTAGACCGGGTGCGGCTTAGCTGGCTTTGGGCAGCGTGAAGTAGAACGTACTGCCTTTGCCTTCCTCGCTCTCCACCCAGATCTTGCCGCCGTTTTTCTCCACGAATTCTTTGCAGAGAATGAGGCCGAGACCTGTGCCCTTTTCGTTGGCCGTGCCCCGTGTGGTATAGGGAGCGGTTTTGTCGAACAGGATCTTGAGCACATCCGTGTTCATGCCCACGCCGTTATCGGCAACCGAGATCACCCATTGCGGGCCTTTCTCCTGGCTCTTGATGGTGACCTTGCCGCCGTCGTTCGTGAACTTCAGGGCATTGGTCATGAGGTTGCGGATCACGAGGTTGATGGTGTTGGAATCGGCAAAGCCGATGGTATTTTTCGGTACTTCGTTGACGAGTTCAATGTCTTTGTGGTGCACAGAGCCCAGCAGCTGAATATTTTCCTCCACGATCTTCTGGATGTCGATCTTGGCGGCTTGCAGGCTTAGCTTGTCCATTTGCAGGAGCGTCCAATCCAACAGGTTGTTGAGGAGCGTGCGCGTGTGGTTGAAGCGCGCCTTCAGTTCGCGTACGTGACTTGGCAATTCGGTTTCACTCACGGCGCCTTTGTCCAACAGGTCAAGCAAGCCACTGAGCGCGTTGATGGGCGAGCGCAGGTCGTGCGAAATGATGGAGAAGAATTTGTCCTTCACCTGGTTGAGGCGCTCCAGTTCTTCGCTTCGTCGCTCCATTTCTTCCTGGTGTTGCAGCAGCAGCATGTTGATCTGCCGGCGGCGACGGCCACTGCGATAAACGGTGATCAGCAGGATAACGGTCAGCGCCACCACCACCACGAGGATGTTGCGCACGAATTCCTGTTTCTTCAATGCATTGGTTGTATTTTGATCCTTTTGGCTGAGGTAGGCGATCTGTGAATCGCGCGACTCCGTTTCGAGACGCATTTGGTCACGGATCAGTTTGCCCTGCATTTCCTGGCTGAACAGCGTATCTTCCAAAAGCTTGAATTGCTTATAATATTCCAGCGACTTTTTGTAGTCTCCTTTCATTTCCCACAACAGAGAAAGCTGGTTGAAACATTTGATCTCCAACACGCGCGCGTTCAGTTCCTTGGCCACGGCGAGGCTGCTTTCAATTTTGCTGAGCGCCTGCGCATAGTCGCCTTCTTTGGTGTAGACAATGCCCCGGCCTAACTCCACTTCGGCCACGCCAAACTTGTCTTTAGTGCGGGCATTGAGGATGTAGGCTGAGTCGTAATGTGCGCGGGCATTTTGAAAGTCGCCCTTGGCCAGGTAGATCGTGGCCAACTTGGAGTGTACTTTGGGCTCCAGTGAATTCACGTGGAGCCTGCGCGTCAAATCCAGCGCGCGGGTAAGTGTTGCCAACGCCGAGTCATATTCGTTCTTGCGCAGTTGCACATCGCCGATCTCGTCGTATGCATAAGCGATGCCCTCATCATCCTTTTGCTTCTCGCTCATTTTTTTTGCGAGATTCAGGTGATCCAAGGCGCGTTGGTATTGTCCCAACTCTTTGAATACACGGCCCACGTTGTGGTAGGCCACCAGCATGCGGAACGTGTCTTTGACGGCCGTGGCAATGCGGTGTGATTGGGTGAAATAGAAAAAGGAATCGTCGTATTCGCCGAGTTCGTAATAGTCGTTGCCGATGTTGTTATAGTCGCGGGCGATCTTCACGCTGTCTTTTAGACTGATGTCGTTCTCCAGCGAAAGGTTGTCGAAGGTGATGGCGGTGCTATGGTCGCCGCTGCTGGTGAGCAAATAGGCCTTGCTTTGGTAGGCAAGCACCTTCAACTCGGGCACGCCCAGTTTTTCGGCCAGGGTCACGGCCTCGTCTGTATAGCGCGTGCTGGCGGTAAAGTTTATGTACTGGTTTAGGGTGGACAGGCGGACAAGGGCTCGCACCCGTGTGGAGTCCGGCAACGAACCCTTCAGGGCTTTTTGCAAGCTGTCAATTTCATGCGGCGCCTGCGCATGCAGGGCGGCCTGTGAACACACAAAGAGTAAGATCCAAAAAGTCTTTTTCACGCGATCAACTAAAAATTAATTTCCAAAATCCGCATACAACCACCAATACCAATGCAATCGGTGTCAAATATTTCCATGATACATTCATTAATTGGTCAACCCTGAGACGGGGAAAAGTCCATCTCACCCACATTTGCATGGCTACAAAAAACAAGGACTTGGCCAACAACCAAAAAATCCCCCACAAGGTTGATTCCCATGAGCCCGCTGCCCCACTAGTCCAATCCGCAAAACGTAGTGCAGCGATGTTCGGTAAGGGAGTGCTCCAGCTGCCAAAAAATAATACTGCCCCTAATATACTTACTAAAAGCATCATTCCATATTCGGCCAGCATTATTACAGCCCAGCGGAAACCCGAGTATTCTGTTTGAAAGCCTGCCACCAGTTCCGATTCTGCTTCCGGCAAATCGAATGGCGCCCGGTTGCACTCGGCCAGGGAGGCTATGAAAAACACAACCCAGGCCACCCACAGCAACGGCATCCGGAAGACATTCCAGGTGGTGAATCCGCCAACCGTTGTGGTCTCGATGCCCAGCGCGGGGATGCCAAAAAGGTATTGGGGTTCGGTGCTATAGATACTTTGCTGAAGCGAGATCGCTTGCAAGCTCAGCGTCTCGCAGGTCATGCAAACACACAAGACCGACAAGCCCAAGGGTACTTCGTATGAAATGATCTGCGCCGCCGAACGCATCGTGCCCAGCATGCTGTATTTGTTGTTGGAACTCCATCCCGCCACGACAATGCCAACGACATCCAGGGAAATGATGGCCAGTAAAAAGAACAGGGCGGTAGAGATGTTGGCACCGGACCACGTAGGGGCCAGGGGCAGGACGGCAAAGCCGGCGAACACGGCCGCGAAGATGAGCACGGGCGCCAGGCGAAACAGCGAGGCTTCGGCGCGGGCAGGTACGATGTCTTCTTTTTGGAGGAGTTTCAGCAAGTCGGCTATGGTTTGGGTAATGCCATAATATCCGGTTTCCATGGGGCCCAGGCGGTCCTGGACAAACGCGGAGATCTTGCGCTCGGCATAGATGGCGATCACCGTATAGAATAACAGGAATGGCAATATAAATACCAGTGTTGTCAAGGTCGGGCCAAGGGTCTTTCAAAGAGTGCCCAAATTGGGCAATTTATACTTTAGTATTTTTTATTTTTTCTACCGAAAAGTACATCGGTCGTATCAGTTCCACAAGGGGTGTTTTTCCAGCCTGACATCATCGTGAAAGAACATGCGGGCTGAAGCCTCGAACGACTCGGTATAGTCCGACACCAGGAAATGGTGCTGTACCCGGGCCGTGGTATTCAATAATTTTTCGTTTTCAAGGTATTGTCGCAGGGCCCTGGCAATGATTTCCGAAGAGTCCAGAATGGTCATGCGCTCGCCATAGAAGGCGGCGATCTCGCGTTTAATAAGGGGGTAATGGGTACAGGCCAGGATCAGCGCGTCGATGCCGTGCAGGCTTTCCTCGCCTAAATATTGGGCGATGATCTCATGGCTGATCTGGTTGTTGAAGAAGCCTTCCTCGATCATCGGCGCCAGCAACGGGGTGGCCAGCGAACGCAGGGTAATCCCCTGTTGGCCCTCCTCCACCTTGCGGGCATACACGCCCGACTGCACGGTGCGCTTGGTGCCGATGAGGCCCACCTTTTTGCCCCCAAAGCGCTGCAACACCAAGTCCACCATCGGGTCGATCACGTTGATGATATGCACGTCGTTGCGCACATATTCTTTTAGCAACTCGTAGGCAGCCGAGGAGGCGGAATTGCAGGCGATGACAATAACCTTACATCCCTTTCGGAGCAAAACGTCGGCAATTTTGATGGAATAGGCTTGGATGGCCGCCTCCGACTTGTCGCCGTACGGTAGGTGGGCCGTGTCGCCAAAATAGATGAGGCTTTCCTGTGGCAGCAGGTTTCGGATGGCGTGTGCCACGGTGAGACCGCCGATACCGCTGTCGAAGACTCCGATAGGATGTGAAGCCGATACGTTCATACAACGCGCCAATATACGGGTTGGACGCGTGTGGGAAACAGCCTTGAGGTAAAAGTATTTTTTTACGCGACGTTAGCGGAGAGCTTGGCAACGGTGACCTCGTGTTGTTCACGATGGCCGCAGTACGAGCATTTGTAGTGTTTCAACAAAATCCCGGGCTCGCCCAAGGTAGGGGCTTTTTCGATCTCTTCGCGGGCAATGCTCATGGTGAAATAGCCGCACTCCGAGCATTCTTCGGCATGCTGATAGGCAGGGTATTTTTCAATTTTTTTGAACCCGGTTGCCTCATCCACCCACACATCGTAATCGATTGAATGGATCACGCCGTCGGCGCGTTGTGCCTCGTCGAGGTGATGTTCCTCTTCCGATTCGCTGAGCTTGCGCATGGGGTTGCCTGCCGGCGAGATGCGGGGCGTGTTGCGCAGCCGCGCGAGTCGCTTTTCGAGCTGGCGCGGATAGTAAATGCGCACCAGGCTATAGAACACGAAGTAGGCGATCACCGCAAATCCTGCCGTGACGAATATACGGACGAAGAACCACCGTGTGCCCTCACGGGCGATCTTCTCCGTGGCAATGGTGTTGGCATAGATGACCACCGCCGCAATGAAGGCTATCATGGCGTACCAGAAGTACTTGATCTCGTTGAGATTGACATAGTCGTACTTCTCTTTGAGATCTTTGATCTGGAATACCTTGAACTCATGATACAAAAGGATCAATACACCCAACGCAATGCACATAACGGAGCCCACATACATGTATTGATCCCACGTGCTTAAGAAGGTTGACGTGGTTTCCATAGGGATTAAATTTTGATATACTAATATATACAAAAATATTCTATCGAATGCCAACGCCGACTGTCATTCTTTTGATGCCAGACGCTATTTTTGCGGTTTACTTCGTGTGTTTTTTTGCTATTTATACAAACATGATTGAATCGTGCCGCAAGTTTGGGTCTATCGCTTTCTTTATCGTCGCCAGCGTGCTGGTAGGGGACCAGGTGCACGGTCAGGCGCTGGCGAGTGTCAGCACAAAAAAAGCGCTCACCGAACTGGAGATCGATAGTCTGATCCATGCTTTCGACGCCCTGCCGTTGGCGGAGGCCGAGAAGATCCTGGGACAGGAAGTCCAAAACACAAGCCCGTCCAAGGGACAACTCCAGTCGCTGCGCATCCTGGCCCAAGTGCAACTTCACAAAGGCAAAACGGTGGAGGCCTTGCAAGTGGCGGAAGAAATTTTGCAGGGCGCCGAACGATTAAAACAACATTCCGAAAAAGGACCGGCCCTGTTTCTCATGGGCAGCATCTACAACCAGGAGAACCTGAAGGAAAAAGCGCTGGATGCCTTTCTGAAGGCCGCACCCTGGAGCGAAAAATACGGAGAACCCTACGAATCATTTGCCAACTACTACCAGGCCGGCTATATCCAATACCACGGTGAAAATTATGAGGCCGCCATTGACCTGCTGAACCGGGCCTTGCGCATTTACCAAATGCATGCCCAGGACTTCAAGGTGAAAGTGAGACGATTTGATGTCATGAACAGTTGGAACACACTGGGTCTGGCCTACATGAAGCTGGAGAACTTTGCTTCATCGTTCATTGCCCTGCGAGCGGCGCGTAAAATGGCGGAAGAAGATCGCAATGAATTTTGGGAAGGCCTTACCATCGGCAACCTCGGGACGCTTTATTTTAAAACAGGTCAGTACGATTCAGCGTTGTTGATGACGGCTGTTGACAAGCGTATCAGCCTGCGGTACCGGGAGTGGCACAATGCGGCCAATGCCATTTTTGTGATGGGCAATACCTATGAGGCTCTCGGCAAACACCTGGAGGCCCGCAAAGCATTTGACACGGTCGGGGTGTTGATCCGGGCCCACCAGTTTATCATGCCGCAATACTATAGCAAGGTGGCCGGATTCTATGCCGAAGCCGGCGATCATAAAACAGCCTACACCTTCATAAAAAAATTTCAGGCCGAGCACGACTCGTTATTGGCTCGCCAAAATTCGAAGGAGCGTGCCTATTTACAAGCGGCCTATGATTTTGATAAGAAGCTGGCCAACCACAGCCTGGTCGTAAAAGAAAATCAACTGAAAGACGAGCAACTCAAAAACCAATCGTATCTGATGGCGACGATAGGGTTAGGGTTGGGAATGGCGTTGGTGCTCATCTCTTTTTTGTATCGGCGAAACCGCTTTCGCAAAAAGGTGAATAAGGATTTGGAGGACAAGGTGAAAACCCGCACCCGCAAGCTGTTGGAGGCCAATCGCGAGCTCGACACATTTCTCTACCGCTCTTCGCACGACCTGCGACGTCCCATCACCACCATCATCGGACTGAACAACATCGGCCAGTACCTCATCAAGGAGGACATTGCCCGCGAGATCCTGCATAAAGTGAACACCACAGCCCAGGCGATGGACCAGATGTTGCTAAAACTGACCACGGCCCATGACCTCAACAGCCATGTGGTGGAACTCTCCATCATCCGGCTCAACGAACTGGTCTCGGAAGTGATCAAGAAATTTGAAGCCGACCTCCAGGAGCAACAGATCGCCGTGTCGGTAGCGGTGGAGGATGTGCGGTTTGTATCCGACGAAAAATTGCTCCGCATCATTATCATGAACCTCATCGATAACGCCATACACTTCACCAGCCCGGAACATCTTAATTGCATCGACATCCGTGTCTATGATGGCCACGGCACGGTGAACCTGGAGATCCGCGACCGGGGGGTGGGCATTGCTCAACCCTTCCGCAACGAGATCTTCAAACCCTTCTTCCGCGGCAGCGACCGTTCCAAAGGCAATGGCCTGGGTCTCTACCTGGTGAAAAAAGCCCTGGACCGGCTGGGTGGTAAAATCAATTTTGAGTCCGAGATCGGAAAGGGGACATCGTTCTCCATCTCCATTCCCAACGTATAACGCCCGGCGCATAATTGCCCGCCCGGTTCGCGTCACGCCAATAAATTCGTATTATTGTGCCCTTGACACAACCTTGACACAACGACAATCTAAAGAATCATGGCCAACAACTTATTGAAAGGAAAACGTGGTATCATTTTCGGTGCCCTGGATGAGAACTCCATCGCCTGGAAAACCGCCTTGAAAGTAAAAGAGGAAGGTGGATCGTTTACCCTCACCAACGCGCCCATCGCCATGCGTATGGGAAAGATCAATGAACTCGCCAAAGCCTGTGATACGGAAGTGATCTCCGCCGATGCCACATCGGAAGAGGACCTCAAGAATCTCTTCGTCAAATCCATGGAGCTCCTGGGGGGCAAGATCGATTTTGTGCTCCACTCTATCGGCATGAGCCCCAATATCCGCAAGGGAAAAGAATACGGCGACATGAACTACGACTGGTATCTGAAAACGATCGACATCTCGGCGCTCTCGTTCCACAAAATTCTGCAGACCGCCGAAAAGCTGGATGCCATGAACGAGTGGGGTTCCATCGTCGGCCTCAGCTACATCGCGGCACAGCGTTCATACCCCGACTACACCGACATGGCGCAAGCCAAAGCCATGCTGGAATCCATTGCCCGCAGCTATGGTGCGCGGTTCGCGAAACTGAAGAAGGTGCGCGTGAACACCATCTCTCAGTCGCCCACCAAAACCACCGCCGGTGCCGGCATTTCCGGCTTCGACGTGTTCTTCGACTTTGCCAACATGATGTCGCCCCTGGGTAACGCTACCGCAGAAGATTGCGCGGCCTACATCGCCGTACTGTTCTCGGACTTCACCCGCATGGTCACCATGCAAAACCTGATGCACGACGGCGGCTTCTCCAGCACCGGCATCACCCAGGAAATGGTTGACCGACTGTCTAAATAAAATTTTCCCGGTTGGGCTTTGTATGGCGTTTCAAGCCACAAAGCCCAACCCCTTTCAACGCCCATGGTTTCCTTCCCGCCCTGCAAGATCAACCTCGGCCTGAACATCCTCAGCAAGCGCCCCGACGGCTATCACAACCTGGAAACCTGTTTCTATCCCATCCCCTGGACCGATATTTTAGAAGTTATCCCCGCTGACCGATTTGGCTTTACGCAAACCGGCCAGCCCGTTCCCGGAAAGGCCGAGGATAACCTTTGCATCAAGGCCTATGAACTTTTGCGGGACGAGCATCGCCTTCCCCCGGTAAAGATCCATCTCCACAAGATCATCCCCATGGGCGCTGGACTAGGAGGAGGGTCTTCGGACGCGGCCCACACCCTGCGGTTGCTTAACACGGTTTTCCAACTCCAACAATCGCCTGCGCAACTGGCAGGCTACGCCGCGCAACTGGGCAGCGACTGCGCATTCTTTACCCAAGACCAACCGATGTTGGGCGAAGGCAGGGGGGAAGTGCTCTCCGCGACCCCGGTAAGCCTTCAAAAGAAATTTATCGCGCTGGTCAAACCCGACATCCATGTCTCCACCGCCGAAGCCTACGCCGGAATAACACCACGCCAACCCGAACAGTCTTTACGAACCTTGATCACTCGCTATCCTGTGGAGGAATGGCGACACTGGATCAGGAATGATTTTGAAGCAACTGTTTTTAAGAAGCACCCCGTACTTCAATCTGTAAAAGAAAAGCTCTATGCATCCGGAGCGTTATATGCCAGCATGAGCGGATCAGGCGCTGCATTGTTTGGGATCTTTGATAAGCCCGTCGACTTACAAACAAGCTTTCCGGACATGACGATGTGGTCGGGGAGTATTTAAAGAATCTTCCCCAAAATATTCGCGAGGCCAGCATGCCCTTTTGTTGGTGTCCCACCAACAAAAGTTGTTTTGGGATATTATCAATCCAGGCCAACAATAATGGGATTCATTTCTTTAAAGCGTCCCCGCCTTTGTTGGTGTTCTTCACCAATAAAAGTTGTGGGGAGCATCATTAAATAATGGTTGTTATTTTTAGTGTGAATCCGTTGTGGATAAATAACTAATATGGTGCGATGGGACACTGAATGAACTTGTTGGTGAAGAACACCAACAAGGGCCCGTTGGGCGGTGTGCAGTTTTTAGGACACCGCTTGTTTCGATGCGGCCCGTTGATCAAATCGTTTTCTTAGATAGGGGTAGACGAGGACGGAGATCATGATGATGCCGGTACCGACATAGAAATTGGTGCCCATTTTTTCGGAGCTTCCGAAGATGATGAGGGCCATGATGATGCCGTAGACGGGCTCCAGGTTTAGGGTGAGCTGGATGAGAAATACGCTGATCCTTTTCATGAGCTCCACGGCCGTGGTATAGGCATAGACGGAACAAACGCCGGCCAGTATGGCGATCCAAAACCAATCCAAGAGGCTTGGCCAATACAGCATCGATTCTCCGGTGGCCCAGGTGAGTTTGTAGAGGGGAAGAAATATTCCCAGGCCGACAAAGCAACCCATCATTTCATAGAAGGCGATGGTGAAAGAGGGGATCGTGCGGACCATTTTGGAATTGAAGACCGAGAACAAGGCAGAAGTGAAGCCCGCCAAAATGCCGAGGATCAGTCCGAGCTTGTATTGGAAATCGAAGGAGAAAATAATATACAAGCCAAAGAGCACGATGAAGCCCAGCACTAATTCGAATTTTTTTATGCGTGTGCGATTCATCCACGGTTCCAGGATGGCCGTCCACAGCGAGTTGGTGGCGAAGCCTACGAGGCTTACCGATACATTGGCCACACGACCTGAACCGAAGAACGACACCCAATGCAAGGCTACAATGAATCCGATGAGGATAAGGTATAGGAAGAAGCGGGGTGTGACCCGGAAAGTCCCTTTTGTCAAAAGGATCACGAGACCGATTCCCAGCATGGCCAAGAGCGCACGAAAAAATACCATCTCCATGGTCGGGATGGAGACCAGTTTTCCCAGGATGGCGGAGAAGCCCCAAAGGAAAACAATAAAATGTAGCTTGAGATAATCTGCGCGACTGGCCATTTACCGGGGAACGTATTTATACATGACGAGGGTGATGATGAAGAAGATGATGTTGGGTATCCACACGGAGATCTGCGGCGGCATGGAGCCCGCTTCCGCAAAGGTCCGGAATAAAGTAAAGAATAAAATAAACAGGAAGGACAGCACAAACCCCAGGGCGATTTGCAACCCCGTGCCCCCGCGGCTTTTACGCGACGACACGATGACGCCCATGAAGACGAGGATGAGGATGGTGAACGGCGAGGTGTAGCGCGTGTATTTTTCAACCTGGTAAAGTTCCACCCCCGTAGACCCACGCTTACTGAGCATATCAATGTAGTCGTCCAGTTCGTTTAGCGTCAGGCCTTCGGAGCGAAGGTAGTCGCTCTCGAATTCCTTGGGCTGGATGACCAGGGCCGTGTCGCGCGAGGAGCCGCTGAAGACCTTGGCGGTGTCGGGCAAGGCGGAGTGAGGCTTGTAGCCTTGTTTTACTTCCATGGCCGTGGGGATATGGAAGAGACTGTCCACGCGGCGAATAACCCAATCGCGCATGATCCATTTGCGTTTGGTGGTGTCCCACTCAATACGGTCGGCCGTGAGCTTTTCCACGAGGCGGTTGTGCTCGAATTTCTCGAGGGTGAAGTGATAGCCGGTCTGGTTGGAGTTGTTGTAGCTTTGCATGTACAGGTAAACGTCCGGCGCGACCTGGATGTGGATATTGCGTTTGTCGAAATAGTACTTGTTCTTGAGGTATTGCAACTCGAAGGCTACACGCTCTTTTGTGGAGTTGGGGATGATCCACCCCGTGAGGGCAAAGTTGATCACGCCCACAAACGCGGCGCCGACCAGGAAGGGGGCCAGCATTCGCCGGAAGCTGATGCCGGCGCTGAGCATGGCGATGATCTCGGTGTGTCCCGCCATCCGCGAACAAACATACACCGCTGCAATAAAGATGGTGATGGGCGTGAGCAGGCTGCCGATGCCGGGAATGTAGACCAGGTAATAATATAGGATCGACTTGGCGTGAAGGTTTGCCGCCGAGAATTTGTCCATCTTATCGGTCAGGTCGATGACCGTGATGACCGACAACAGGATCAGCACCACAAAGAAAAATGTGACGAGGAAGGTCTTGAGAATATATTTATCGAGCAGCTTCATGTAACCTTCACCAGGTTCTGTGTCAGAGGCGTTGAGAAACTATTTTTACCATATTATTTTTCCAGGTCGTGAACGTGCCGGCTTCAATCTGCTTCCGGGCCTCGCTCACCAGCCAAAGGTAGAACGTAAGGTTATGAATGGAAGCAATTTGCGCGCCCAATATTTCTTTATTGATGATGAGGTGCCGTAAATAGGCCTTCGAATGAAATGTGCTCACATAGCCGCCCAACGTGGCGTCGATCGGCGAAAGATCGTCTTTCCACCGCTCATTGCGGATGTTGATGATGCCCTGGGTGGTGAACAACATGCCGTTGCGGGCATTTCGCGTGGGCATCACACAATCGAACATGTCGATGCCCAAGGCAATGCACTCCAGGATATTTTCCGGTGTGCCCACGCCCATCAGGTAGCGCGGTTTGTCCTGGGGAAGAATGCCACAGACCAGGCTGGTCATGGCATACATGTCTTCGTGCGGCTCGCCCACCGACAACCCGCCAATGGCGTTTCCGGGTTGATCCTGTGCGGCGATAAACTCCGCCGACATTTTCCGCAGATCGTTATACACGCTACCCTGCACAATGGGGAACAACGTCTGCTCATAGCCGTACCGGGGTTCGGTCTGCGCCATGCGATCCACACAACGCTTCAGCCACCGGTGGGTCATGTTCATAGAGTCTTTAGCGTAGGCATATTCGCAGGGATAGGGCGTGCACTCGTCGAAGGCCATAACGATGTCGGCGCCGATGGTGCGCTGGATGTCCATCACACTTTCCGGGCTAAAGGTGTGCTTGGAACCGTCGATGTGTGATTTAAAGATGACGCCTTCTTCGGTGATTTTCCGGTTGGCGCCCAGTGAATAAACCTGGTAGCCGCCGCTGTCGGTGAGGATGGGCTTAGACCACCCGTTGAAGCGATGGAGGCCGCCGGCCCTTTCCAGCAACTCGGTGCCGGGGCGCAAATAAAGGTGATAGGTGTTGCCCAGGATGATCTGGGCCTGTACGTCGAGCTCCAGCTCCCGTTGGTGAACGGCCTTTACGGAACCGGCCGTGCCGACGGGCATAAATATGGGAGTCTGTATTTCACCGTGCCCGGTTTGCAGAATGCCCGTGCGGGCAGCCGATTTCGGGTCGACGGACGTGAGCTTGAATTTCATGAATGGCCGCAAAAATAGCGCTATGTCATCAGAAATCCTCGGCTCCCGTCGGGCTTGGGTGGCTTAATGAATGCCGGAACCCAGGTAGGAGTCCACATTTTGCTGGGTGATCACTTCCAGGGGGAACAATTCCAGGGCGGGTGCCGATTTTTTGAACATCAGGTGGTTCACCAGGTGGCTGATCCCGAGCAGTGCCTGCCGTTTCGGGTTTTGGTTGATCAGGAAGTCGATAACGCCCGAGCGAAGGTATTTCAGGTTCTCTTCCAGCAAATCGTAGCCAATCAGACGGATGTCCCTTTTGCCATATTTTTCAAGGAAGGAAGCTGCCACAGCGGTGCCCTTGGAGGTGCTCACAAAAATGCCCTTCAGCGTATCGTCGGCCAACAGCTCGATGAGCTGGTTTTTGAACGTAGGCTCGTTGGGATTGAGAATAAAGTCGACGATCTCAAATTTGTGTTTGCGGTGTTCCTGAAAATATTCCCGGAAGCCTTTTTCCTTTTCCAACAAGTGGATGGAGTCGTGAACGTCTTCATCTATATGGAGTACGGCAAAGGTGCCGGACTCGTGTTGTCCTAAATTAATGAGTTCTGCCCCCACCCGGCCGCTTTGGTTGAGGTTTTGGCCGATGAAGCCCAGCGGTTGCGCCTCGGGGATGTTGGTGTTGAACAATACATATGGAATCGACTGATTCTGAAACAGTTCGAAGGCCGGCAGCGATTCGTGATAAAATATAGGAGCGATCACAATGCCGTCGGGTGCCGATTCCAATACTTCCATGGCCAGGCCCCGGAACGCGTCCTTATTAAAGATGTCGAACGTGTAGGTGTCGACGGTGACGCCGTATTGTGCCCACTCGGCCTGTGCCTGGATGATGCCCAGGTTGGTTTGGGCCCAGTAGGGGTCCCCCGTAGGATCGGGGATCAGGGCGGCTATTTTATAGTTTTTATTGGATCCCAGGGTACGGGCGATCAGATTCGGTTTGTAGTCGATCTGGTCCATGACGGCCGTCACTTTTTTGAGGGCCTCATCGGAAACACGTCCCCGGTTGTGGAGCACACGGTCGACTGTGCCGACCGAAACGCCGGCCAGTTTAGCGATATCCTTGATTCGGATGTTTTTTCCAATGTCCATAGGTCAAAAGAATGAAATTTAAGTGAATAGAAAACGTTCTCGGCAGCGATGCTTAATGTGTTTTCGCACACAAATTAAGTGTGTGCGTACACATTTTAAAAATTTTCTTGCTTTTATTTCTTCTACTTTCTACTTTGACATACGTTTTGGCCGCTAGAATATTCGGCTGGGGCTAAAACGTGCGAAATAATGTTTCACCCTAACCTAAATTTTCAATGAAAAAACGTTTACTACAGCTGCTGTTCTTGCTCACGCTGGCAAGCGCATCGGCGTATGCTCAAACAGTGACCGGAACGGTCACAGCAGCGGGCGACGGAACACCCGTACCAGGGGTGTCCGTCCTACTCAAGGGAAGCACGTCGGGAACTACCACAGACTCGGAGGGTAAGTTCTCCCTGTCGGTGCCCGATCCTCAGAATAGTGTGTTGGTGTTTTCTTTTATTGGCTTTTCTACGCAGGAGATTGCCGTGGGAAATCAGTCCAATATTGCTGTTGTGATGCAGGAAGACACGAAGGAACTTTCTGAAGTGGTGGTAACGGCCTTGGGTATCCAGCGCGAAGCGAAGACGCTGGTATATGCCACGCAGACCGTGCCCACCGGACAACTCACGGAAGTGAGGGATGCCAACAACGTCATCAACTCGTTCCAGGGAAAAATTGCCAACGCCCAGATCACACAAGGCTCGGGTGGACCCGGCAGCGGGGCGCGGATCGTGCTCCGTGGTAACCGCTCTATCCAGGGAAGCAACAACGCTTTGATCGTGGTGGACGGTGTGCCCATCAACAACAATACGAACACGGCAGCGACCAGCGATTTTGGATCGGTGCAAAGCTCCGATGGTGCCTCGAACATCAACCCCGACGATATTGAGTCGGTCACTATTTTGCGTGGTGCATCCGCTGCCGCACTCTATGGAAGCTCGGCGGGTAATGGCGTTATTGTGATCACCACCAAAAAAGGAACAAAAGACAAAGTGACGGTGAACATCAACTCCGGTATCACGTCTGAGAAGGCTTTTGTTCTTCCCAAAGTTCAGAACAGCTACGGTCAGGGAAACGCAGGTCTGTTAAATTCCGGTGTTGGCGATAGCTGGGGTCCTAAAATGGATGGTCAGTCGTATATGAACGACTTTGGCCACACGTTGAGCTATTCACCGCAGCCCGACAACATTAAAGATTTCTTCCGCAACGGGGTAAGCTTGAACAACTCGATCGGCGTTCAGGGCGGTTCCGAAAAAATGCAGACGTATTTGTCTTATACCAATAAACAGGTGCAGGGCATTATTCCTAAGAACAATCTGCAAAGTCACAACATCAACTTGCGCATCAGCAATCAGATCAGTAAGAAATTCTCGACGGATGCCAAGATCACCTACATCTCCCAGACGATCAAAAATCGCCCCCGGACCGGTGAGGAGAACGCTCCTGTGATTGACATCTACCAGATACCCCGCAGTATGCCGTTGAGCGAGGCAAGCAATTTCTATGAAACCACGGACAACACGGGTCCCATACCCGCCGCCTGGCCCTCCACGCTCAGCTCTATCTATCAGAATCCGTATTGGATGATCAACCGGACAGCCATCAATCAGACCCGTAACCGTATCATGGGTTTTGTTTCGCTGAAATATCAAGTCCTCCCCAGTGTTAGTATTACGGGTAGGGCTAACGTTGACCGTACTATCGATGCCGATGAGCAACAATACTCCAACAAGACCTTGCTCTGGGCAAACCAGGAAGGGGGATATGATCAACTGGCGAAAACAGGGATCACACAACAGTGGTATGACCTGACGCTGGCCGGAGAGCATAAGTTTGGTGACGATTTTAAATTGGACTACCGGATCGGTGGAATTTATCAAGACTATCTGTACAATCAGGATCTTGCGACAGCCAATGGACTTTTGATTTACAATAAGTTCAGCCAGGGATTCGCAGCAACCAACACCGCGTCGTCGACGGCAACCGAAACACAAACGCAATCGGTTTTCGGTCAGGCGAGCCTTGCCTTTAAAGAATATCTCTTCCTGGAAGCCACGTTGCGAAACGATTGGGATTCACGCATTCCAAGCCCCTATACGATAACCTACCCTTCGTTTGGTCTGTCGGGCATTATTTCGGATATGATGACGCTGCCGCAGCCCATATCGTTCTTGAAAGTAAACGCGAACTATGCCATTGTGGGCAACGGTGGACAGCCTCAAATCCGCACCAACACATATACTTTCAGTCAAGGTGCTGGAAAAGGTTTCCTTGCGCGAACGCTTACGGAAGCTATTCCCGGTCTGAAATTCGAGAAGGTTAAAAACCTGGAATTCGGATTGGACGCCCGGTTCATGGAGAACAGACTCGGCTTAACGGTAACGTACTACAAGAGCAATTCCATCAACCAATTGCTGAAGATCAATCAACCGGTGGCCACAGGTTATTTAAATAAATACATCAACGCGGGTGACATCCAAAATCAAGGGGTTGAAATCGTGTTGAATGCTACTCCAGTGAAAGGCAATCTGACTTGGGATATCGCCGCTAACTTTGGTCTGAACCGCAACAAAATAAAGTCCCTGTCCGAAGGGCTTGATATCGCTTACCTCGGTGACAACGCAGGGTATGCACGCACAGCCACTCCTGTCATCCAGGTGGGAAGAGGCTACGGCGACATGGTGAGCCGGATGTGGCAACGTGATAGCAATGGAAATTTCGTTGTCGATGCGAAGACCGGTCTTCCCATCTCAACTCCCGATCAAACCTACCTCGGATCATTCATGCCGAGAGCTACCTTGGGTTTAACAAACACGATCAACTATAAAGGATTCTCTTTAAGGCTGTTGGTAGATGGACGCTTTGGAGGTGTGATCCTGGATGGAACGGAAATGAACCTGGCCTTCAGTGGTATCTCTGAAGTGACGGAGAAATACCGCGAAGGCGGCTGGAACTTAGGTGGTGTTGACAAGGATGGAAACAAGGTAGAGAAAACCATATCTGCACAAGATTTCTGGGCCGCTGGATCGGAATCGACATCGGGTAAACGCTACGGCATTGGCGAATTCTTTGCCTATGATGCCACCAACTTCAGAATCAGAGAATTGTCGCTTGGATACAACATTCCCGTGCCGGCTGGTTTCTTTATCAAGTCAGCACGCTTCTCTATTGTAGCGCGCAACCTCGCATGGTTGTACAGAGGCTCGTCCCTGTTGGATATTCCCGGTCTCGGAAAACGCAAACTGCAGATCGATCCGGATATGAGTCTTGGTAACGGTAACTGGCAAGGTGTGCAGTATGGAACGCTGCCGTCCACCCGCAGTTTAGGATGTAATTTGAATCTTACTTTCTAACTGTTAATCCTATAACTATATGAAGTATATGAAAAAATATAAGCTAATCTCCAGCAATGTTGTAAGGACTACCCTGTTGGGCGGTCTTGCGCTGGTAGCGTCTTGCACCAGTGACTTTGAGAGCGTCAATACCAATAAGAATAACGTGGCCACGATCGGTCCTGCTGAATTGCCGTTACTTTTTTCAAAAGCGGAGTCTGCAGCGCCGAACAGCCAATGGAACTATCAGGTTGCTCAGAATCTTTTCGCCGATCAATACGCACAGTATTTTGCCTGCGAGGCTACCTACTTTGGTTCCGATCGTTTGGTGATCAACCAAAACTGGGTAGGTGCTGCGTTTAACCCGATGTATACGGACGTGGTGCCGCAGTTAAAATCGATATTCGACGCCAGCGATCCGAATTCATCCGAATATGCTCTGGCGAGCATCTGGTGGGTCTATACTTTCCATCGTGTAACGGACTATTGGGGTCCCATACCTTATTTCCAAGCGGGTATAGCGGCGAAATCCGTTGCCTATGATGCTCAGGATAAAATTTATGATGACTTCTTCACACGGTTGAAAACAGCGGTCGATGTTTTGAAAACAAAAGGCCCTGAAGATGTTCCTTTTGGATCGTACGATATCATTTATGGTGGCGATAAGGCCAAATGGATAAAATTTGCAAACACACTTCGGCTGCGGTTGGCACTAAGAATTTCCAAAGTGGATGAGAATCGTGCAAAGACGGAAGCCGAAGCCGCTGTAGCCGGTGGGGTATTTACGAAAAGCCCTGATGACGATGCTCTGGTAGCAAGAAGTCTGAAAGGCGACGACGGAAACGGTTTGTCGATCATGCAATGGGATGAGTTCAGAATGAGCGCCTCCATGGAATCCGTGCTTAAGGGGTATGACGATCCCCGGATGACGGAGTATTTTGTCCCATCAAAAAAGGACGGCAGTTATCAAGGACTTAGAAATGGCCTCACTTCGGCTCAGCTGACCGACAAAGGTGGCTTGAACGATCATGACTACAATTCGCAGCAAGGACCACGTTGGTCACCTCCGGACAGAGGCGGCAGAGACGGCTATTTGGCAACGCCACAAAACGTAATGTGTACAGCGGAGGCTTACTTCTTGCGTGCAGAAGGTGCGTTGAATGGTTGGGATATGGGCGGCGGATCCGCTCAAAGTTACTACGAGGCGGGCATTAAGAATTCCTTCTTGCAGTGGGGCCTTGCTGTTGATCCTACGGGATACATCAATGGCACCAGTACGCCGATTGCTCCTCAGGACTTCCTCAACTCGCCTCCAATGACCGATATCCCGGTATTGTTCGGAGCGACGGAGCCTATACAACGCGAACAGATCGCTACTCAAAAATGGCTCGCACTTTATCCCGATGGTATGGAAGCATGGGCCGATTATCGTCGCAGCCACTTGGTGAAATTGTATCCTGTGGCAAACTCGGATAACCCGTTGATCTCGGATCCGGCCACACAGTGGTTGAGAAGAATACCCTTCCTGGTTTCCGAAGGACAAAATAATGCGGAGGCCGTGGAAGCTGCAAAGAGCCTGCTGAATGGTGCAGACAATACGCAAACCCCGTTATGGTGGGATAAAAACTAGTTTAAGGATATAGGCTAGAGTGATAAGGGGTCGGTGGTTAACACTGGCCCTTTATTTTTTTCTTTTTTTTCAAAACAGATGATACCCCAACACGGTGGCATTGCTTACCTTGTTCATACTTTACACTGCCTATGCTTCGTCATTTTTATTTACTCCCGATCTCCATCGCGCTCTTCGCGACCTGCGCTGAAAAAAAACCGACTACACTCTTTGAAGAACAGCCGGCTGAGAAAACCGGGATCGCTTTTCAAAACACCGTGGTGCAGCAGGGTGAAAATAATGTGCTGAACTATCCGTATTATTTCAACGGCGGCGGCGTCGCGCTCGGCGATATCAACAACGATGGGTTGATCGATATTTATTTTTCAGGAAATCAGGTCCCCAACAAGCTTTATTTGAACAAAGGAGATTTCTCCTTTGAAGACATCACCGATAAAGCCGGCGTGGCGCTGGCGCAAGGATGGAAAACCGGCGTGACCATGGCCGATGTGAACCAGGACGGTTGGCTGGATATCTACGTGTGCCGTTCGGCGATGAGCGATTCCGCGATGCGGAAAAATCAACTGTTCATTAACCAGGGCAACCTCACGTTTAAAGAAATGGCAGATGCTTATGGTATTGGAGACGATGCCTATGCTACACAGGCAGCATTTTTTGACTACGATAAAGATGGCGATCAAGATCTTTTTTTATTGAATCACTCCCTCCCTAATTATGCGGGCTTTGGCAAGGTGATGCCCAATTTAAAGGCTCAGAAGAACAACGCGTTCGGCAGCAAGCTTTATCGAAACGATCATCTCAAATTCACCGATGTGTCGCAAAGCGCGGGGCTTGTTAACAATGTGTTGAGCTTTGGTCTGGGTGTAGCCATTTCCGATTTGAACAACGATGGCTGGCCCGATGTGTATGTGTCCAACGATTTTAATGAAGAAGACTATCTCTACATCAACAACCACGACGGCACATTTAAGAACGCGATCAAAGATGCCACCGGCCACGTGTCGCTCTACTCTATGGGTTCCGATATCGCGGACATAAACAACGACGCGCAGCCCGATATCCTCACCCTCGACATGCTTCCGGAAACCAACGAACGCATCAAACTATCGTCGGGCGACGATAACTATGATAAATACAATTTGCTGGTAAAATCCGGGTTTCACCGTCAGGCTATGCGCAATATGCTCCAGCTAAACAACGGTGATGGTACATTTTCGGAGATCGGCCAACTTGCCGGCATTGCGAACACCGACTGGAGTTGGGCCGCACTGGTCACTGATTTTGATGGTGATGGATGGAAGGACGTATTCATTAGCAACGGCTACGAAAAGGACTACACCAACATGCAGTTTCTCAAATTTGCGGTGGACGGAGAGCTGAAGGCACGTCAGACAGGCATAAAGCTCAGCATGGATGAGATCCTGAATAACATGCCGTCGATCGAGGTGGGCAATTTTTTCTTCCAAAACAATGGCAACCTCACATTCAGCAAGCGCTCCAGTGCGTGGGGCATCACGCGCAACTTCAAATCCAACGGTGCCGCCTATGCCGACCTGGACAACGATGGCGATCCCGACCTGGTGATCAATACCATGAACCAACCCGCAGTGCTCTACAAAAACTCGGGTGCGAAAAGCGATTCGGCTAGGTTTCTGAAAATTGATGTGCGCAAACAGAATCTCAAACGTGTCGTAGATGGAACAAAGATCTATGCATCTGCTTCCGGTCGCTCGCAATATGTGGAAGTCTCGCCCGTAAGAGGCTTCCAATCGTGCATGGCGGCACCGGTGATGCTGGGTGCAAAAGGCATCGCGAAGTTCGACTCCATACGCATTGTGTGGCCCGATAACAAAACACAAGTGTTAACCAACGTGGATCCCGCCAAAATACTGGAACCCCGCTACGAGGATGCTACGGCAACATACGTCTACCCGCAACCGCCCCAAGCCTTGTTCGAAAAAACAACGCTCGCTGAATGGAAGCACGAGCCCCTGGAGATAAACGATTTCAAACGCCAATTGCTGTTACCAAAATTATATTCGTACTCGGGGCCAAGAATTGCCACCGGCGATGTGAACCACGATGGCTTACAAGACTTTTACACTTGCGGCCCACGCAAACAAAGTGGCGCGCTCTTCATTCAATCGCCTGATGGATCATTCAAACAACAACCCGAACCGGCCTTCCAAAAAGATAAAGACTTTCAGGACGAAGACGCTGCGTTCTTTGACGCCGACGGTGATGGCGACGTGGATCTCTACGTGGTGAGCGGGGGATATATGTCGGAAGAAAAGGACCCGCTCTTACAAGACAGACTTTACTTGAACAACGGCAAAGGACATTTCGTAAAAGCCGCAGATGCCATTCCGGCAGAAGCATGGGCCGGCGCTTGCGTGGTACCCTTTGATGTCGATGGAGATAAGGACGATGATCTCTTTGTAGGCAGTCGTCTGACTCCCGGGCAGTACCCCATCACACCTTCCAGCATGTTGCTGATCAACGACGGCAAAGGACATTTCGCGGATGCCATAAAAGATAAGGCCAGTGCCTTACAAGAAGCCGGCATGATCACCTCCGCCACCGCCGCCGATGTGAACAAAGATGGCAAGACCGACCTGATCGTGGTGGGCGAATGGATGCCCGTAAAAATATTCATCAACAACAACGGCAAACTCGACGATGCCTCCACCACCTGGCTATCCCAGCCCGAACAAGGCTGGTGGAACGCTGTGCTGGCCGACGACTTTGATGGCGATGGCGACCTGGATGCCGTGGTGGGCAACTATGGCCTGAATCAGCAGTACAATGTGTCGCCGGAGCATCCGGCCACGTTGGTGTACAAAAATTTTAATAGCGACAGCCAGATCGATTTCTTCTTTTGCTACTATCGCGACGGTGTGTCCTACCCCTATGCCAGCCGTGATGAGGCCCTCGGACAGGTGGCATTTTTAAAACCGCGCTATCCGGACTACACGTCCTATGCCAACACCACCCTGAAAGCGCTCTTCAAACCCGATGAACTGAAAGACACGATAACCCTCCACGCCAACAACCTGGCCTCCCTCTACCTCGAAAATAAGAATGGCCATTTTGAAGCCCATGTTCTGCCCATCGAAGCCCAGTTCTCGACCATCCATGCCATCGCCGCGGCCGATGTTGACGGCGACGGCGACAAAGACCTGGTCGTGGGCGGCAACGACAATTACAACCGTGTGCGCATTGGCGAGTGCGACGCCTTGACGGGCCTCGTGCTGCTGAACGACGGCAAGGGAAACTTCACCCCCCTGAGCAAACCCCGCAGTGGACTGGACATAAAAGGAGATACCCGCGGCTTGGTCTTCATCCCGACGGCCAAAGGCCTGCGCTTAGTGGCGGGCGTTACCGGACAACTGGTGCAGGAATATAACGTGAGGTGACGCTGCCGGTCGTCGGTCGCGTCCTGGGTGGAATTATCTGGTAATTACTTTCATCCTGATAAACGTCCTCTATATTTGTGATCGATAAACCAGCTTTCCTTGCAAATTTTAGAGATTTCGTTTTATGTCGTCGTAGGGATACAAATCGTTTATTTCCTGGTCTACTGTATTGCTTTTTCCAAAAAGCAGGCCGAGAAACAGGCGGTGGCCCTGCCCGTGTCGGTTATCATTTGCGCCCACGATGAAGAGGAAAATCTGAAGGAGCTCATCCCCCTGCTGCTGGCGCAGGATCATCCCGAATTTGAGATCATTATCGTGGACGACCGTTCCAACGACGGCACGTTCGACCTGCTGCTGACGGAAACGGGCAAAGACCACAGGCTCAAGATGGTGCACGTGAACCGCACCCCGCCGCACGTCGACACCAAGAAATACGCCCTCACCCTGGGCATCAAATCGGCGCGTTACGAATGGATCCTTCTGACGGATGCCGATTGCCGTCCGTCTGGAAAGGACTGGATCTCGGCCATGAGCACGCAGTTTAG
Organism: Chryseolinea soli; assembly: GCF_003589925.1. Taxonomy (NCBI): domain Bacteria; kingdom Pseudomonadati; phylum Bacteroidota; class Cytophagia; order Cytophagales; family Fulvivirgaceae; genus Chryseolinea; species Chryseolinea soli. The sequence continues at coordinate 3,006,946 of NZ_CP032382.1, forward strand.
CGATACCACCCAGTTTGTGTTGGGATACGCGCCATATATGCGCAAATCCGGCGTGCTGAACGCCTTTATCCGGTTCGACACGTTGGTGACGGCCATCCAATACATCGCCTTTGCCTTGCTGGGCCGGCCCTACATGGGCGTGGGGCGAAACCTGGCCTACCGACGGTCTAACTTCCTGGAAGTAAAGGGTTTCAATAACCTTTTGAATGTGACCGGGGGCGACGACGACCTGTTTGTGAACCGTCATGCCAAGGGCAGCAATACGGCTGTGCGCATGGGGGCCGCTTCGCTCACCCATTCCTTTCCCAAGACTACCTGGAAGGCTTTCTATAACCAAAAGGTCCGCCATTTGTCCGTGGGCCGGAGATACCGGATCATCCCTCGCTTTTTTCTGGGATTGTTCATGATCACCTGGCTGCTCTCGTGGTTCGGGGGCATTGGGTTGGCGTTCTTTTCGGAGCAATATTATATCATCCTGGGGCTGTTGGTTTTGCGAACAATCGTGTTCACCATCACAACTCAGGTGGCCGCAAAAACGTTAGGAGAGAGGTTCGAGGGTTGGGCAGTGCCGGTTTTAGATTTTATTTATGCCTTTTATTATCTTGTCACCGGCCTTGCGGCGTCTGTAACAAAAAAAGTACGATGGAAGAATTAGAAAATAGGTTTTCATCTAAGGCACTCGAGGATTTCAAGCTGATAGACATGGCGGTGGGGGGTGACGATAAAGCCTACGCTAAATTGTTACAACGCTACAAACGCCCTGTGTACCACATGATCCTGAAAATGGTACGCAACGTCGACGATGCCGAAGACCTGACCATCGAATCGTTTGCCAAGTCGTTTCGCAGCCTGCACCGCTTCAAGAAGGATTTCACGTTCAGCACGTGGCTGTTTCGCATTGCCACCAACAACACCATCGACTTCATCCGCAAGAAAAAACTCAACACGCTCAGCATCGAAAATACCTTCACCGACGACGACGGCCAATCCGTTTCCATCGATGTGGAAGACGAAAACCTGGATCCACAGGAAGAGGCCATCAAGGCCCAGAAAGCCGAACTGATCCAGATCTTCGTAGACAAGCTGCCCGGTAAATACCAAAAGCTGGTACGGCTCCGCTATTTCCACGAACTGTCGTACGAAGAAATTGCCGAAGAATTGGACGCCCCGCTGGGTACGGTAAAGGCCCAGCTTCACCGCGCCCGCGAGTTGATGTTCGACATGGTGAAGAACAAAAGGGATCACATCTAATCACATACCGCAAGCCGCGGGAATCTACCAAGCAACCTCATCTTGCCATCCGCCGACATTATATTCCACTATTTTCCGGACCTCACGGAAAAACAAAAAACACAGTTCACCAAACTGTTCCCACTCTACCAGGAATGGAACGACAAGATCAACGTCGTTTCCCGCAAGGACATCGACAACCTGTACGTCAATCACGTGCTCCACTCGCTGGGCATTGCCAAGGTGAACACGTTTAAACCCGGCGCTTCCGTGCTGGATGTCGGCACCGGTGGAGGCTTTCCCGGCATACCACTGGCCATCCTTTTCCCGGAAACGCAATTTCATTTGGTGGACTCCATTGGCAAGAAGATCACGGTTGTGAATGCCGTGGCCGAAGGTTTGGGACTGAAAAACGTGAAAGCGGAACAAGTCCGTGCAGAGCAGATCAAGGGCGAATATGATTTTATTGTGAGCCGGGCCGTCACGCGATTGAAGGAGTTTTATGGGTGGATCAATAAAAAAGTGAAGAAGCAATCGGTTCACGACCTCTACAACGGCATTCTCTATTTAAAGGGCGGCGATCTGGAGGAGGAGTTGGGTGAACTGCACAGACCCTACCAGCTTTTTGACTTGCCGGATTATTTCAAGGAGGAATTTTTTGAAACCAAGAAAGTGGTTTACGTGCCGCTTTAAATGGGTGAAAAGCCCATACTAACAACCGTCAGTTTTTCGCCGTTCACCCCTTTGGATTTCCCCTCATCAGGATGTAATCGTTTGCTATTTTCAGTATTTTTTCTAACTATTGTAGTCCTGAAGCCCGAATGAGAAAGATCCTTTCTATAGTACTCTCCCTGCTCCTGCTCATGAATGTGCTGGGGTACTATGGTGTTTTCATGGGACTGCATTACAAAAACTCCCAGGACCTCATGCAGCGCTTCGACGCCAACGACTATGGCGAACAGGAGACCGTAACGATCAAGGTGCCGCTAGCCCTTCCTTATGCTTCCGACGATGACCAATTTGAACGGGTAGACGGAGAGTTGGAACACAATGGCGAGTTCTACCGCCTGGTGAAACAACGCCTGCACCAGGATACTTTATATATGGTTTGCTACAAGGACAACCAAAGCAAGCGGATCAAACAGGCCCTGGCCGATTATGTAAAAACCTTCACCGACAAGCCCGCGGATGCAAAATCTTCCGGCAAGGTGATCCAAAACTTTATCAAGGACTACATCAGCAGTGTCATCAAAATAGAATCCGCGACCGATGGATGGGAGAATCCCCTTTCTTTCTTTGCCATCGAGCACACCTATCATCATTCGGTCGTTTCCCTCGTAAAACACCCACCCAAAGCCTGAGTCGCGAATTGTGCGATCAAGACTTTCTTGTCGTCGCAGACAAGCGTCATTTTCCATCTTTTATTCTTTAGTCAAATGTGAAAACCGGTAAGCGTGCTTGCCAGTCTTCATAAGCAACATGCGGATTTATTTTTCGCAGAGGCAAACACAAAGTCGCGGCGTACGGACATTGTGAGGAATGAAGTGTAACTAACCAAACCAAGTCATATATGAAGAGAATTTTTACAATTTTACTATTGTCGAGCCTGGGGTGCCTACACCTGCAGGCGCAGACGATAAACGATGGGTTTATGATGCCAAAGAAGACATTGTGTACGGGCCTTCTCTATACCCACGATCAGTGGACCAAGTATTGGGAGGGGACATTGAAGCGTGAAAATGGAAACATCGGCACCATCACCACCCAAAGCGTAATGTGGATGGGCACCTACGGCATTACCGACAAATTGAATGTCATTGCCATGTTGCCTTATGTGAAGACCAAGGCCAGCATGGGTACACTCCACTCCATGGAAGGCATACAAGACATCACCGTGGCGTTGAAGTATAACTTCTTTGCACACAAGACGGAGAAATTCAACCTCCGTTTCTTTGGTGTGGGTGCCTTCTCTACACCCCTAACAGACTACACGCCCGACTTCCTGCCCTTGTCGCTTGGCTTGGCCAGCACCACGGGATCGGCAAGACTCACGGGATACTTTGCGCTTTCGCAAGGATGGTTTATCAATGCTTCCGGAGCCTACACGCTCCGTTCGAACGTTACGCTGGATCGCCCGTCTTACTACGACGACGGTCAGCTGTACAACACCGATGAAGTGAAGATGCCGAACGTGTTTGATTACAGCGTCAGCATCGGATATCGCGCGCATGGATTGCAGGCACAACTTGACTTCATGCGACAAAATACTTTAGGAGGTGTTGACATTCGTCGCCAGGATATGCCCTTTGTTTCCAACCGTATGAACTACAGCAAGGGTGGAGCGCTCGTCATGTACTACCTGCCCCAACCCCGCGGCCTGGCCGTGAGAGGCGCAGTGACGTATACCCTGGACGGCCGCAATGTTGGTCAGTCCACCACGCTGATGGGCGGCTTAATGTACACTTTCATCTTCAAGAAAAACGAGACTACTACCGACGTATATGAGAACTAAATTTTATACAAGATTTATACTGGCAGCAATAGCCTGTCTGGTGTTTGCGACCAGCTGTGATAAAAGCATCACCCTTACCGAACAACTCACGCCCCTGAAACCGGCGGACAATGATGCCGATGCCGGCAATTGGTCGATGGTGCTGATGACCAGCCCCTCCCAGGTTGCTGTGGCAGCGCCCGCCGCGGTAACATCCGACGCTTACCTGGCCGAGTTGGCATCGCTGAAAGATATCCAAAGCAAGCTCAACCAAAACCAACGCAATGCCATCGACTATTGGAGTGGCGGTGGTGTGCTGCGCTGGAACCAGATCTTCCGCGAACTGGTTGCCCGCTACAATCTTCCTCCCTCGCCGAATGCTGATGGAAGCTATCCCGTACCGGATGCGGAGAACCCTTTTGCCAATCCTCAGTTCCCGTTCTCCAATCCTCCATATGCATCGCGTTCGTATGCGTATGTGAGCGCAACGATCTATGATGCACTGAAAGCAGCGTGGTATTACAAATATCTCTACAACCGAGCTGCACCTTACCAAACGGACAGTGGCGTAACGGCGCTGGTGCCGCAATCCGATTTGCCTGCCTATCCTTCGGAAGACGCCGTGATGTCGGGCGCGGCTGCGGAAATGTTGAAAGTGCTTTTCCCTGCTGCCGTAGAGGAAATTACATTGAAGGCCGGCGAGCAACGCAACGCTGCGTTGTGGGCGGGCAAAGCAACATCGAGCGATATTGCTGCTGGATTGGCACTGGGTAAATCCGTGGCCGAGCTTTTTAAAGCACGTGCGGCAAACGACGGTATGAAAACCGCCGGTGGCAACAAGGCATTATGGGAAGCCCTGAAAGATAATGCAACAACGCGTGGCGATGTGGCCTGGGCCAGTCTGGAGACGCCTCCGCGCCCGCCCATGCTTCCATTCTTCTATAAGGTGACACCTTTCAAAATGACCTATGACAATATTGTAGCACTGCGTCCCGGACCACCTCCGGTTGCCTTCAGCACAGAAATGAATGGCGAAGTAGAAGAGGTGAAATGGTACTCCACCAACCTGACGCGCGAACGCCTGGCTATCGTACATAAGTGGGCTGATGGCGTGGGCACCTACACACCTGCCGGACACTGGAACGACATTGCCGCTGAACATATCCGCGACGCAAATTATAGCGAAGTGCGCGCTGCCCGTGCCTTTGCCCTGTTGAACATGACCATGCACAACGCAGCCGTTGCTTGTTGGGATACGAAGTTTTTCTATTTCAACGCACGTCCTTGTCAGCTTGACAATTCAATTAAGACGGGAACCGGGGTGCCGAATTTCCCGGCGTATGTGTCGGGTCACTCTACGTTCTCCGCTTCGGGTGCGGCAATATTGTCCTACCTGTTCCCGGATCATGCCGGTGACTTCGAAGCGTACGCTAACGAGGCTTCGATGTCGCGTTTGTATGCCGGTATTCACTATCGCTCGGATTGCACCGGTGGTCTTACCTTAGGAAAATCGGTCGGTAATTTCCTCGTTGACAATTTCGCAAAAGGCGACGGCGCGGATTGATTTTAATAGTGGCGAATCTGTATGCTGAGTATTATCACTCGGCGTACAGATTCTTAACAATATTCATTCCGTCCAGCGGAGACGTTGGGTCTCTTGGGCGGCAGGAAGCTGAACATGTTGGTGAAGAACACCAACATGGGCGACAGGGCAATAAAAATATAAGGTCATCCGCCGAAAGGCGTATGATAAAGATGGGTTAGAGTTATCCGGGTAAGGCCTTTTTTTCATACGGGAAGGCCTTCCCGGTGATTCTATGATTTTCTCTCCGCCAATGATTTCTCGATCATGGCCTTCATCACATCGAAAGTTTGTTGGCGCAAAGCCGAAAGATCGCTGCTGGTCAATCCTTCCGTTTTAATTTCTGGAGCAACATAGATGCGGATGCGTCCGGGTTTCATGCGTATGGTGCCGGGCGGCATGAGCGGGCCTGCGCCCACCACAACCATGGGGAGGATGGGCTGTTGGGTGTCGATGGCAATGCGAAAGGCGCCTTCTTTGAAGGGTTGAAGAAGTTCCTTTGTCCTGTTCTGTGTACCCTCGGCAAATAGGAGAATGGAGACGCCGTCGAGCAAGATCCGTTTCAATTTATCCATACTTCGCTTGCGGCTCTCACCGCTGGAGCGATCGACAATGACAGTGGCGCCGCGTGCGATCCAGCCAAACACCGGGATCTTTAGCAACTCTTTTTTTGCCAGGGGGCGAAACTCGCCCGGAATGATCATGCGAATGCCGGGAAGATCGAGGAACGAGGTGTGATTGCTCACATAGATGTAGGCCTGTCCCTTCCGGAAATTTTCCTGACCATAAAAATCATAGCGGATGAACGTAAGCATGCTGAACACCCACGACCAGATCCACAGGAACGAGTAGCCGATCCAACTGACCTTTCTTCCAAACAGAAACGGCAACACCAATCCCGGCAGGAAAAAGAGCATGGAGGAAGTAAACACGAGGAATACCCAAAAGGCATACAGCCCAAGCAGGATAGAACGGATGATTTTCAAGCGGTACGTGTCAAAACTTCCGCGAAAGATCAGAAAGTTTCAGAAAGATGCAAAACAATGAGCCTGCCCGTTCCGGACGTACGACTTGCTTTTTGCAGAGCGGGCCCTTCCCGTGTCGTTGCGGGCCTCGGATGGGCCGCAACGACACGCGGGGCTGGGGGGACTACGAAAAGAACTTCGTGGTGCCCGGGGTGGCAATAGGGTAGAAACCGTTGGCGTCCGGTAAGGTGGGAGGAGTGGCATCCCACGCAAAACGGGTCGGCATGATGCTGATGCCCGAGTTGAGGGCCTTGTCCCACTCCACGACTTCACCGGAATAGGTAGCCATGCGGCCCAGGATGGACGTCATGGTGGACCGGGCTACGCGGTCGGCGTCTTCAAATTTGAATTCCCCTTTGGCGATGGCGGCAAAGAGTTCGTCGTGTTCGGTTTGATAGGGATTGTTCTCCAACTTTTTGTCGTATTGATAGGCTACTTTTCCCTTCTTGATGATCTGTGCATCGCCGCACTTCACCACACCTTTTGTGCCCACCAGCATTTCGTCTACGATGGCGTAGGTTCCTTTTTGGTGGCGGCACTGGCTATTCAGGATGGTGCCGTCGGCATAGTGGAATTCAACAAAGTGGTGATCGTAAATTTCACCATACTCCTTGCCCGTGCGAACCTGGCGTCCACCCATGCCTTGGGCTTTTACAGGATAGGCTCCTTTGAACCAGTTCATCACGTCGATGTTGTGGATGTGTTGCTCGTTGATGTGATCGCCACACAGCCAGTTGAAGTAGTACCAGTTGCGCATCTGGTATTCCATTTCGGTTTGAGAAGGCTCGCGCATCTTCACCCACACACCGTCGTTGTTCCACCACACCTGGCCGGAGGTGATCTCGCCGATCATGCCGTCTTTAACACGCTTATATAATTCGCGATACGAGTTTTGATAGTGACGCTGCAACCCTACCACCACATTCAATTTTTTTGCTTTGGCAAGTAGTGCAGTTTCAATCACCGACTTCACACCTGCGGGGTCTGTGGCAATTGGTTTTTCCATAAACACATGCTTGCCTGCGCGGATCGCTTCCGCAAAATGGATGGGGCGGAAACCGGGAGGTGTGGTAAGGATCACCACATCCGCTAAGGCGATCGCTTTGGTATAGGCATCGAAGCCGACAAATTTTGCATCTTCGGGTACGTTCACCTTGGCGCTCACATTGCCTTCTTCGTTGTTGGGATCGGAAAGCAATTTGTAGCAATCGTCGAGACGGTCGCGGAAGGCGTCGGCCATCGCCACAAGCTTCACATTTTGTTTGGTGAGCAATGCCTGCATGGCGGCACCGGTGCCACGGCCACCGCAGCCAACCAGGGCGATCTTGATGGTATCGTCAACGGAATGAAAATATCCGGCTTTCGACATGAGGGGAGCCGCCAGCAAACCGCCGGCGAGAAGCGTGGACTGTTTCACAAAATCCCTGCGCGAGGTTTTTGTGGATTCATCGATTGATTTCATAGGCATGTTGGTTTTATATTTATCATCTCTCCCTGCGTCAGGGAATTTACAATTCAAAATCCAATGTCATTTTAAATAGCTGACATAAAATTGTTCGATCGCTTCTTTCGAAGGAGCTACTGCAGGACGTACCACGCGGAAGCCGATGGACTTGCCATCGGTGAGCCACCAGCGGCTTTTTGGTACTTGCGGATCGCGCTTGTTCCAATCGGCCAGTGACGAAATGCGGTTGGCGCAGCGCGATTCTTTTGCAGGCGCCAGGTAAGACCCGCCGCGTGTTACCCGTGGATAGCGGGAGCCGGGATCCTTTACGGGATCTTTCGCGTGGTCTTCTAATTTTTTATAGGTGTTGTCGTCATATTGATCCAAGGTCCATTCCGTGAGGTTACCCAGCATGTCATACAGGCCCCAGGCGTTGGGCTTCAGTTGAGCCACTTTGTGAAATTTGTCGCCGCTGTTGTCTTTGAAGTAAGCGTAGTCCCGCAGCGCGCCGGGGTCGTCGCCAAAGGGATAGGCGGTGGTGGTTCCTGCACGACAGGCGTATTCCCATTCGGCTTCGGTAGGCAACCGGTAGAAAATGCCGGTCTGACTGTACAGCCATTTGCAGTACATGATGGCGGCAGACTGGCTCATGCTGTTGGAAGGTTGCTTGGCGTCGCGCCCCATACCCCAGGTGAGATCAATGTATTGGGCGGTCGGTCTCGAGATGGCGTCTACGGCGATGGCTTTGGTTTGGGGGACGTCCATGTTTTTAAAGAAAGCGTCCCACTCGGCAAAGGTCACTTCGTGTTCGGCCATCCAGAATGCGGAGATTTCAATGCTTTTTTGCGGCCCTTCGTCATTGTCGCGTCCGGTCTCGCTAGAGGGGGAGCCCATCAGAAAAGACCCCGCCGGAATGGGCACCATTTTGAAATTAACCGTGGTGCCCGGCACGGGCTGTTCATAGGTCTCCAGGGATTGTGCGAAGGCGGGAATAATCAGAAATGACAGAAGACAAATGAAAGCGAAAGATCTCACCGTTAGAATAAGTTTTAATGAAGGTTCAAGATAAGGAAATATGAGTCTTGCCGCAACGCAAACTGTCCTGCTCAACCACCGTTCAACACAATTTCGTTGCGGTGCACGGTAACGCTGTGCCCGCTATTTTTGTCCTGCGTCAGGCGTTGATAGGCGTTCTATTTGTGAAAAAAAATCTTCCTGGAAGTCAGGGTATGCAAGCAAAACGTACGTCCGTGACGAATGTTTATCCTACGTATACCCCTAGCGTTGGGTCCGCTATTTTTTCTTGATCAGGGCCATATAAAACCCGTCAAATCCCTCCGACGGCCAACTGTGTTTCTGTTCCACAAATTCGTATTTGTCGCCGTGTTTCGTGATAAAGGCTTCTACTTGTTTTTCATTCTCGGATGGCAAAATGCTACACGTGGAGTACACCATCATCCCGCCGGGTTTCAGCATCGTTCCGTAGTCTTCTAAAATATGAAGCTGCAACGTTTTGACCTCGTCGATAAACTGGGGTGATAATTTCCACTTGGCATCCGGATTCCGCTTCAATACACCGAGCCCGGAGCAAGGCACATCCAGCAACAAACGGTCGGCCGAATTGTCCAACCGTTTAATCGTTTTCGACGATTCGATAAATCGTGTCTCCAGGTTACTCACGCCAGCCCGGCGCGCGCGTTTCTGAAGTTCCTCGAGTTTCCAGGCTTCCACATCCATGGCGATGATGCGTCCTTTATTTTTCATGAGGGCCGCGAGGTGCAACGTCTTGCCACCGGCACCGGCACAGGCGTCGATCACGCGCATGCCCGGCTCTACGCGGAGAAAGGGTGCGATGAACTGTGAGGCGGCATCCTGCACTTCAAAAAATCCCTCCTTGAAGGCGGGATGACGAAAGACGTTCTGGCGTTCGGCCAATACCAGGCCTTCGGGGAAATCTTCCAACAGATCGGTCTCAATATCGCTGTCGGCGAGCTCGCGTTGCAGATCTTCGGCGGAGATCTTCAGCGTGTTGGCGCGCAGCACCACGTAGGCCTCTTCGTTGAGGGCTTTCAATTCTTCCTCCCAGCGGCGTTCGCCCAGCTCGGTTTCTCCCAGGGAGTCGAGCCAATCGGGTATGGATTCGCGGAAGCGGCGGATGGCGCGCATTTTCATGTCGCGTTCGTGGATGCGTTTTTCGTTCAGGCCCTTGAATTCGTCCCAGTCGGGGAGGGGAATGTTGTGGAGGACGCACCAGCCACCCAGCAGTTTCCAGTAGTCGCCTTCTTCGGCTTCGGTGATGTTTTGCAGGAAGCGGTACCAGCGCACGATGTCGTAAGTAGTTTCGGCGATGAAGCGGCGGTCGCGGGCGCCCCACTTGGGATTTTGTTTCAGCACTTTTTCGATGACCTTGTCGGCGTACTTATCGTTCTCGAAGATCATTTCCAGGGCCTGTACGACGGCGCGGGCGAGGTTTACATAAAGCTTCATGGGGCGTAAAGATAGCATATTAAGCCCTCCTTCGCCGAAGCTTCGGCGGGCAGGCAAGCAAAGTTGCTGCAAAGTTTTTTTCGAGGCCCTTTTCTGGTCTTCGGCTCGCCTTCGCCAAAGCTTCGGGAACGCGGCGCCTTTGCTGTAAAACCCTGCAACTTTTCGGGAATGTTTTTAACTTGGCTTACTCTAATCCTAAAAACTCACACCATGAAACGCAGAAATTTCCTCCGCAACGGTCTCACGGCAACAGCGTCCACGTTAGCCCTTGGAAGCGCCTTTGCCGGCACCGATCGCGCCGCCGAAAAGAATAAAGTCACCGCATCCCCCGCCGCCGAAAAAACATTCCGGCTCAATTATGCACCCCACGACGGCATGTTTGCCAACAGTGCGGGCAAGGATTTTCTGGACCAGATCCGCTTCATGTATGACCAGGGTTTCCGTGGCATCGAAGACAACGGCATGCTGAAACGCCCCAAAGAAGAACAGGAGAAGATCGGCGCGCTGCTGGCCAAGCTGGGCATGACCATGGGCGTGTTCGTGATCGATGGTGGCGAGAACTGGAAGACATCGCTCACAACCGGGAAGCAGGAGCATAAAGATGTGTTCCTCAAAGCATGCAAAGACAGTGTGGAATTGGCCAAGCGCATCAACGCCAAGTGGGCGACCATTGTGCCCGGCTTTTTTGAGCGCAACCTTCCGATCGGCATTCAGACCGGCAACGTGATCGATGCTTTCCGGCGTGGTGCGGAAATATGCGAGCCTGCCGGTTTGATCATGGTGATGGAACCCCTGAGCGATACGCCCGACCTGTTCCTGCGTGGCTCCGACCAAAGCTATGGCATTTGCCGTGCTGTGAACAGTCCCTCGTGCAAGATCCTTTTCGACATCTACCACATGCAGCGCAACGAAGGCAACCTCATCCCTAACATCGAAAAATGCTGGGACGAGATCGCCTACTTCCAGATCGGCGACAATCCCGGCAGGAAAGAACCCGGCTCCGGTGAGGTGCACTATAAGAACATCTTCAAATACATCTACGGCCGGGGCTACAAAGGCATTATGGGCATGGAACACGGCAACGCTAACCCCGGCAAGGAAGGCGAGGTGGCTCTTATCAAAGCCTACCGCGACAGCGACAGCTTTTAGTATTTCATTGTGTCTCTTTAGCGTCTTTGCACCCTTCGGCGAGCACCGAAGGGTGCAAAGACGCAAAGAGAGAAGCAAAGTTTCTCATCTGAATTCGAAACCCTTACGGCTGGTTTTAGTTAAATTGGTATTTATTTAACGAAACCCTCATGAAGCGCATTTCCTTTGGCATAGCCCTCTTTCTTTTATATTTCTCCGCTTCCGCCCAAATCCTTCAGAACATAAAAAACAAGGCTAAGAGCCTGAACACAAAAGAGAACCGCGAAAAAGTGGTGAACGCCGTGATGAGCGACATGGAAGCCGCCCGCTCCAAATTCGACTCCACCGATTTTGACTATGCCATTTTGCTGAGTGACAACTCAGGCTTGTTCGACGTAAAAGAAAAAGGAGAAAACGCGGCCCGTGTAACGACCCTGATGAGCTTCGGCACATCCTACGTCAAAAACAATGAGATGGCCGATGTCGACAAAGCGCGTTTTCAATTGGACATGGGCGAAATGTTTTATGCGAACGCCAAATTCTCGATCGCCGAAAAACGCTTTGCTTCCGCCAAGACCATCTATGAACAAGGCAGCCTCACCGACGACTTGGGCTACCTGAAGACACTCTCCAACCAAGGCCTGCTCTACGCCACCATGGGCCGCTTCACCCAGGCCGAAGACTTCACGAAAGACGCCCTCGAAAAACGCAAAGCCAAGTTTGGCGACAACAACATGAGCGTGGCCGCATCGCTGAACAACTATGCGGTGTTGAAATACAACCTGGCCCGCTATAACGAATCGGAAAAGGATTTTCAGTCGGCCGTCGGGATCATGAAAGGGAAAGCGCTCACGGCCGTCATGCCCTATGCCATCGTGTTGAACAACGAGGCGATGTTGTTCCAGGCGGTGGGGCGATACCCGGAAGCGGAGGCGGTGTTGAAGGAAGCGATTGCCATAGCGGAGAAGTTGCAGAGCAGCAAATCCAAAAATCACCTAAAGTTCTTGTCTAACCTCGCGTTGCTTTATCGACAGATGGGTAAATATCCGGAGGCCGAGGCCATCTACGCCGGCATGGAAAAGCGTCTTGGCAAAAACAATCCCGACTATGCCAGCATGCTGAACAACCAGGCGGCGCTCTACATGGTGATGGGCAAGGAAGATAAGGTGGAGGATCTTTTGAAGAAATCGGCGGCGATCTATAAATCCAGTTTCGGTGAAGAGAACCCTGCCTATGCCAAGGCCACGAGCGACCTGGGTAACTTTTATCGGTACAAGGCGCGCTACACCGATGCCGAGCCCCTGTTGGAAAAAGCGTTGACCATTCGGGAAACAACGCTGGGAAAAACCCATCCCCTGTATGTGCAATCGCAAGAAGACCTGGCCATCCTGGCGTGGAAGAAGAAAGCATGGGACCGCGCTTTTATGACCTATCGGGACGTGATGGATAAATCGCTGGACTTTGTGAACAACTATTTTCCGCCGATGAGCGAAGCGGAGAAGACCAAGTATTGGGATGTGCTCTCGCCGCGGTTTCAACGGTTCTATAATTTCGCCACCGAGGCCAGCGTGGAAAACCCGGCCGTGGTGCAAGATCTGTACGACTACCAGATTGCTACAAAAGCCCTGCTGTTGAACTCCACCAACAAAGTGAAGCAATCGATACTCTCCAGCAAAGACGCGGCCTTGATCAAAGACTACCTGACCTGGCTTGACCAAAAAGAGACGCTTGCCCGCCTGTATGCCTACAGCAAGGAGGAGCTGAGTTTGCAGAAAATAAACCTCGACTCCATGCAACGCGCGACCAACGCGATGGAGAAAAAATTGTCGGAACGCTCGGCCGAATTCTCTGCCGGTTACTCCGCACAAAAGATGAGCTACAAACAAATCAAGAACCTGCTCACCGACGCCGAGGCCGTGGTGGAGATCATCCGCGTTCAAAAATATGACCAGGCGTTTACGCCCGATTCCAAATACCTGGCGCTGGTGCTGACCAAAACCTCCGAGATGCCCAACCTGGTCGTACTCGACAATGGCCAGCAATTGGACACGCGCTACGCCAAATTTTATCGGAATGCCATCCAACAACACGCTGCCGACGAGTATTCCTACGATCAATACTGGGCACGCATAGAGCCAGCGTTGACGGGCAAGAAGATGATCTATATTTCTCCCGACGGCAGCTACAATCAGCTTAACCTGAACACGATGAAGAAGCCGGACGGCGACTACGTGATCAACCGTTACGACCTGGTGATTGTGGGCAACTCCAAAGACCTGATCGCCCTGAAAGCCCGTAAGCAAAAAACGATAAAGAAGAACGCGACACTGCTGGGCTTTCCCGACTATGGCGGAACATCTATCGCTGCCCTGCCCGGCACAAAAGTGGAGATCGATGGCATCACCAAGATTTTGAAAACCAACACCTGGCAGATAAAAACATTCACCCAAAAGACCGCCACCGAGGCCAACCTCAAATCCATCAAAGGCCCCGCGCTGATGCACATCGCCACGCACGGCTATTTTCTCCAGGACGTGGAGAGCAGCGGCTCTGCCTTTGGCGTGAACCTGGAGAACGCCAACAACAACCCGCTGCTGCGCTCAGGACTGATGCTGGCCGGTGCGGCGTCCACCGTCAGCGGTACGCGCATGCCCAACCTGGAAAGCAACGACAACGGCATCCTCACGGCCTACGAAGCCATGAACCTGAATCTGGAGGGCACGGACCTTGTTGTGTTGAGTGCTTGCGAAACGGGATTAGGTGATGTGAAGAGCGGTGAAGGTGTTTATGGTTTGCAACGAGCCTTTCTTGTGGCGGGAGCGGATGCGCTTATTATGAGTTTGTGGAAAGTGGATGATGCGGCGACGCAGCAGTTGATGACAAATTTTTATACGAATTGGATTAAACTAGGTAATAAGCAAAAAGCATTTAAGCAAGCGCAATTGCAGTTGATGACAAAGTATAAGGAGCCTTATTATTGGGGAGCGTTTGTGATGATGGGGTTGTAGGCGTTAAGAGAGAAGAACCGAGACTTATATGTTCGCCTTCTCCGCTTGATCGAAGAGTTTTATAATGTCCTCCGCTTCTTTGATCCAAAAATGACAATTGTGTGCTTTCACCTCGCGGCGATGCTCATAGTCGGCCTCCTTTCTTTTTTCGAATAGTTTTTCAAGGCGCGCCGCTGCCTGCCGTTTTTGGACGGAGAGCGCTCGCCTTAGAGAACTTATTACAGCTTGATGGACGCTGCCGTGGTCTACAAAAATAGCTAGCCTGTTTCGGATGTATCCAAACGCGCCATAGTAAGCACGGTTAATGGTGGAGCGGTAATGCGCCTCGGTTGAACCGGACATTAGTTCTTTGGAAACCGTAAGAAATGTTTGGGGATTAAAACTCACAACGGGTTTAGATCGATGTTTAATTTTCTTGATTCAACGGGAAAGTCGTTAAAGATATGATCGTAAAAGCTGTCGGTGAATGATTTGTATTTCTCCCAGTCACAGTGGGCATCAAATCGAATAAATAGGGTCTGCCAGCTTCGTCCTTCATTTAACAAGTGAAGATGCAGTCGCAGGTCTTCATCAAAAGAAGCCCTGATGAATTCGGCACAGAACGGCAGAAAGCGTTAGAATCCTCTGATGCCTTAACAGGAAATCTATTTCTTGCGTCGGGTTTTCGAACTCAAAATGCTTCTCGAGCAAGCTTCGTACCCTAAGCCTGTCGATTTCCAACGGAAGATATTTTTTCTGTTTTCTGGCGACAACCATTAGTGCTTTTTTTCTGAACTAAGGAAATTTAACTTCCGATCATTACAAAAGCAAAAGGTTCGTGCCAAAATAAACTTTGATAATAAGCGTCAGGCGTTGAGTTATGTCAACCCGCGTTTACTTTTCTCGTTATTCGTTCGGAAAACGCTGCTGCAGATTCCAGCCGTGTGAAAGTCGCACTACTTCGCGAGCGCACCCTTATTCACAATAAACACCGCCTTCAATTTCTCCACACCATCCACCAGGCCGGAGCCATAGTTTTGCTTGTTGAATTTTGGTGCCATGTCCCAGATCAGGTGCACGCGCAGCGGGTCGTCGAGGACCTTCTCTACCTCACTGCCGGTGACGATGTGCGCGGCGTGGCCGGTGGTGGCCACGAAAAAGAAAACATCTTTGGAGGCGTCGAACCCGTGGTCTTTGGCCGCCTTTGCAGAAAGGGCTTCTACTTTTTCCCCGTTCAGGTTCTCTACCGTCATGATGGCAAGGCGAGGGCCGATCTTAGTTTCGATCAGGCGGATCGCGTTGATGAGACTGTCTTTTTGCACATCGGAAATAACATGGGCTTCATCGAAGATGCGGTTCTCGATCGTGGCTTCTTTACTTCCGCAGGCAATCATGCCGGCAAACAGGGCACAGGCAATAATAAAATGAAGGGCTCTCATGGCGTTTGTTAGGTTGGTAGGTTGTTGTTAGTCTTTGAATACGTTTCCTTTTTTATCCGTGGCCACCACGTAGCGCAAGCCGGCAACGATGATCCGGTTTTGCGTAGCGTCCATGAAGATCTTGCTGCCGTGGCCGATGTTCATGTAGACCATGCGGTATTTCGTGTTGGTCCACATCACGGGCGTGTCGCCGTCGTGGATGATGTCTTTCAAGCCCAGGGGATAGTTGTCGGCAGAGAGCGAAGCAAGGATCTTCACATCTTTATTCTCCCGGGGACTGGGCTTCCACTGGTACCACTCGTTGGTCGGTGCAATATAGGATTCGGGGAGCCCTTTGGTGATGGGGTGCGTGTGGTCTTCGATCACCAGTTTGGCGGGCATGGGAGGCCAACTGTTGGTATAGAACACGGCCCCTCCGAGGAACTGTACAAACCAAGGCCAATGTGTATCCTTATCGTTGTAGGCGGCCACGTGAAAACCAAACCAGCCGCCACCGTTTTCCATGTAGCGCGTAAAGGCGTTGCGCTGTTCCTGGTTGTGGGGGAAATCGTTCAGCATCATCACCACGGAATAGTCTCTCAGCTTCTGGTCGTTGAGGTCGCTCATGTTGCTGGTGGTGTCGAACACGAAGCCGTTACCTGACGTGAGATCTTTGAAGAACCGGATGGCGTCGCGAGCGAAGTCTACGTGGTCGCGTTCAACTTTGTTGGAGTAGAAAGCAAGCACCTTAAAACGCGGGAATTGCGCCAAGGCCTCGCGACTACCGCTCACGAGCAGCAACAGGCAAAGCACAACTTTGAAATGGGAAAAATTCATAAGAGCCAAATTACGATGTGACATCTGCCGGGACAAGAGCGCCCAGCTTTTTTTACCGTGCGGTCCACAAGATACTACAAAGAAACTTTACGCCCTCCTTTGCGTCGTAGCGCCTTTGCAGTTTAACTTTATAAAAAAACGCCATGCCCATGAAACGCAAAACCCTCGGAACCTCTACTGTAACCGTAACACCCATAGCCTTTGGTGCCTGGGCCATAGGCGGATGGATGTGGGGCGGAGCCGAAGACGCCGCAGCCTTGCGCGCCCTCAAGGCTTCATTCGACGCCGGCATCACCACCATTGACACGGCGCCCATCTATGGTTTTGGCAAAAGCGAAGAACTGGTAGGCAAGGCCATGGCAGGCATCGCCCGTGACAAATACGAGATCCTCACCAAGTATGGCATGAATTGGAAGACTAACCAGGGCGAGTTTTATTTCGATACTACCGACAACAACGGCAAGCCTACGAAAGTGTACAAGTACTCCTCCAAGGCCGCCGTCATCAGCGAGTGCGAAGACAGCTTGCGGCGTTTAAAAACGGATTATATAGATCTGTATCAAATCCATTGGGCCGACACTACCACACCCATATCCGAAACGATGGAAGCCGTGGCTACGCTCATCCAACAAGGAAAAGTGCGCGCCGCGGGCGTGTGTAACTATTCTGCTGCCCAAGTGAACGAAGCCTTGAAAACGGTGAACATCGTTTCCAACCAGGTGCCCTATAGCCTGGTGAACCGCGGCATCGAGAAGGACCTGGTGCCGCAAGCCATACAAAAAAAGTTGAGCATCATTCCCTACAGCCCGTTGCAACGCGGCTTGCTCACCGGCAAGATCAAACCCGGTCATGTCTTTGGTCCGGGCGATACGCGTGAGAATAACAAGTTCTACAAAGATGAAAACATCGCCCGTGTTAACGCGATGTTGGAGACCTTGAAACCTATCGCGGAAAAACACAAAGCCACACTCACGCAACTCATCATCAACTGGACAACACGACAACCCGCGATGGATTGCGTGCTCGTGGGAGCCCGTGATGAGAAACAAGTGACGGACAATGTCAGGGCGCTGGATTTTGTGTTGAGCGATGAAGAATTAACTGCGATTGTAAAAGCAGTGAATGCGCTGGCCTTAGTGGATTAAAGCCGCGAGATCATCGATCCTTTGCAATAGCTGAAAAAATTCCCCTGCAACTTTAGCCCTGGGCCCAGCGTTGCAATTGCCCCCAAGTTTTCACCTTCTTAACATAAGGAAAATAGTTTGGAAACAAACGGGCTGTAGCCGGCGCGTCGGCCTCGACTACATCACTTTATTCATCGCCATGTATTCCTTGATGTGCTGAATGGTCTCCGGCACGTCTTTGCTGACCAGCACGTTATAGCTGCCAATATTTTTGAAAAAACGGATCGTGATCTCATCCTGGTTCAGCAGAATAATTTTTTTCTTCGACTTCAACGCCAGCGCTACTTCCGAAGCCGTACCTGCGGCCATACCCAACACCACCATGACGTGGCACGACAACACACTGATGTAGTTGCGGCCGCTGCCCATGCTGGTGACGATCTTTATTTGTGCATGATCGGAAGAGCCTTTCTCGTTTTCACCGGGCAGGATGCCAATCGTGAGTCCGCCGCCTTCTGTGGCGCCTTTTAGCGCGGCATCCATAATGCCAAAGCTCCGGCCACCCGTGAGCGTGATCCATCCTTGTTTGGCAATGGCTTTGCCCAGGTCGAAGGCCATGATATTTTCGTCGGGCGTGGCATTCTCGCCAGGACCCAGAACACCGATAATTATTTTTGAGGGAGACATAAGAGGCTTTATTCTAAGCACTGCAATTTAAAGGCAGTCGCCCAGAGTAACAAAAAATTCAACGATCAATCGTCAAATTCATGGTTACAATCACTGCATCGGAAGACTTTTTCGTGGGGAAAGAATATTCCGAAGAAAAGCACGTTCAGGGCGTGCCCTAATTTCAGGTTGTACCGCTGCGGGAAGTCACGCACAATGTTCTTGGATAGACAACGCGGGCAGGCATAACCGCCATCGTCGTGCACCAACAAGTTTTTTTCTTCCACGATCTGCTGTGCCCGTTCGGCATCGTTGGCGAAAAGATGGAGTCGCACGTTGAAGATCATCAGACTATTTGCGCCCGGATAGAGGTTGGCCATGTTTTCTTCCGTAAGAAAACAGGGTATGCCATAGGCGTCGAGCTTCGCCTTCACGATGTTGGCTTCGATCGCGTTGTCGAATTGTTGGAATACGATGATATCGTCAGGGCCGGGCATCATTCAATTTTATCAGCTTCACCACATAGCCGCCACCCGGGGCCATGTTGATCGTGAGTTTTGAGTTTTTATCCACCAAGGCATATCCCATGCGATAGTCCTCACTGTTTTTAGTGGCATTCGGGCCGTCTTCACACGTAAACGCGCGATAACTCCCGTTGTTCAAGAACGAAAGGTCGACGGTTATCGTTCGTGGCGTCCAGTCGGTCATCGCCGCCAGGTACCAGTCGTTGTCTTTTCGCCTCGCCACCACCAGGTAGTCGCCCACCTTGGCATCGGGCACGACCGTGTCGTCCCATGCGGTGGGCAGCGAGGCCAGGTAGGTGGTGTAGGCAATCTCGGGCCAGGCATCGGACGGGTTGCCCGAAAAAATTTGCATCGGGCTGTCATAGGCCACAAACATGGCCAACTGGTGACACCGCGTGCCTTGCGACATCACCATGTCGCGCAAGGGGCGGAACGTTTGTTGATTGGCATTTTTATAGAACCCCGGCTCATAATCCATCGGCCCGCCCACCATGCGGATAAAGGGAATGAGCAGGTCGTGTTCCGGCGAGGCTTTTTCACTCCAAATGTTGTACTCCGAACCCAGCACGGCCTCCCGCGAAATAGCATTGGGATACGTGCGCTCGAAGCCAGCACCCTTGAAGGCGCCATGAAACATGATCATGATCTTATGCCGCGCCGCCGCCTCGGCCATGCGTTGATAGAAGGCCACCGTCTTTTGATCGTCGCGATCCATGAAATCGGTGAGGATCAATTTTACATCCAGCTTTTGAAACAGGACCATCGCTTCTTCGAGTTGACGATCGAGGGTCATGGCCAACGTCCACAGCATGATGTGAATGTTTTTTGTTTTGGCATACGCGGCCACGGCTTCCAGGTCGAGACCCGGTGTGATCTTGAACAGGTCGTTGTTGTCGGACCAGCCCGCATCCAGCATCACATACTGCATCCCAAACCGGCTGGCAAAGTCGATGTAGTGTTGATAAGTAGCGGTATTGATGCCCGGTTTGAAATCCACACCGCGCAAGTTGGCGCCGCAGATCCACTCGTCGGTGCCGATCCCGGGTGTAACCCACGACCAGTCCGTTTGCTTTGCCGGCGTGGCCAGGCGATAAGACATGTCGTTCAGCAACAGGTCGCCGTCTTTTTCGGCCAGTCCGATAATGCGCCAGGGAAAGGAGCGTGTGCCTTGTGTTTTGGCGATATAGTTTTTGCGCGCCGTCACGATCCATTGCCTGAACTCGCCATCCTGGATTTCTTCCTTGGCGGGATACGGAGCAAAATCGCCTCGCAATCCATTTTGCAGTGTGCCCCGCACAAACATGCCGGGATAGTTCAGTAGATCCGACTCGGTGATCACTACTTTGCGTGCGCCTCCATCAACTAAAACTGGATTAAACGCTAGCTGATCGTGTTTGAATTGTGTGAGCGGTTGAACGGTGTAGGGTTCTTCAAAACTGGTGTGAAAAATATCGACCTTCTCGCGTTTTTGAACCAGGGGCAGATACCCCGTAGCGTCTCCCGGGAAACGGAACGTGGCAATTTCTTTTTCCACGATCAATGAATCCTTGAAGGTGGTGGCGAACCGGTAGGCCACGCCATCATCGTAGGCACGAAAAACGAGGGCAAAGTTTTCGCGAAACGAAAGCGTGAGCTCACGGTAATGATCGGGAATATTTTTCCGTTTGATCGGCACGGCATTCACGATGGTCTCTTGCACCTGCCGTGTGGCTTGTTTTGTTACGTGGCTGTTAACCCCCAAGGGGATATGTGAAGTGATCAGCGCGATGGGCGAGGGGGTGACGACGGGAGTTCCTTTCACCGCCAAGGAATAATAAACCGAATCGGCCACGCGCACCGTCAATGTGATGGCCCCAGCGGGAGAGGTGAGCGTATAATTTTTCTGGGCTACGGCCGTCGCCGAAAGGGCGATGAAGAGAAGCAAAATCCCTGTTGGCCTGCACGCCACAAATCCACATCTTTGCATCCAACAAGATAACGAAAAGCTGCAGATGAAACGACTTATTGTTGACATGGACGATGTTATTGCCGATGCCACCGGCCAGATCCTCCACTATTACGAACAGGAATTTGGCGTGCGCGTGCCCCGCGAAAGCCTCAATAACAAAGAAGAACTGGAAGGCTTTCCCGACCACCACGAAAAGATCCAACAATTTCTCTACCGTGAAAATTTTTTTCGCACCATGACCCCCCATCTCGACAGCCGCGAGGTGATGGCCGAACTAAACAAGAAATACGAATTGTTCATCGTGTCGGCGGCCATGGAATTTCCCCAGTCCCTTCCCGAAAAACTGGCGTGGCTGAACGAATATTTCCCGTTCCTCACCTGGAAACAAATTGTTTTCTGCGGAAGCAAAGCGGTAGTACACGGCGACTATATGATCGACGACCTGCCCCACAACCTGGAACGCTTCAATGGCGAAAAGTTTATCTACACCGCACCCCACAACATGCACATCCACCTCTACAACCGGTTGAACAGCTGGAAGGAAGTGGGCGACCGGTTGCTTTAGGATGCTTGCTTAATCCAGCTTGACCGAGGTCATGGAAATCGAACCCATCGTGGTCTTGTCGTTAAAGAACGACAGGGCATCGTGTTTGTCTTTCACACCCAGCGTGTAGAGTAACGGCAGGTAATGATCCGGGGTTGGGATGGACAACGCCGCGGCCTTGCCCAGGTCCTGAAAATTGATGAGCGCCTGGTGATTGTTTTCTGAAATCAATCGCTTGAACGTCTGGTTCATCTCATCAGCCCAATCGTAACCTCCATCGGGTTTGTTCCAGTCGAGAATGCGCAGGTTGTGCACCATGTTGCCGCTGCCGATGATGAGCACGCCTTTTTTGCGCAGGGCGGCAAGTTCGGTAGCCAGGTCATAATGGTATTGTGCGCTTTTGTTGTAGTCGATGCTTAATTGAAGCACGGGAATGTTGGCGTCCGGATACATATTCTTCACCACCGACCAACTGCCGTGGTCGAGACCCCAGTCGTGATCCAGGTGAACTTTCGTTTTCTTGATCAGCGCAGCCGTCTCTTCCGCCAGCTTGGGATGGCCGGGTGCAGGATATTGCACGTCAAATAAGGCTTGAGGGAAACCACCAAAGTCGTGGATGGTTTGGGGATTGGCCATGGCCGTGATGGCCGTGCCGCGCGTGAGCCAGTGTGCGGAGACCACGAGCACCGCCTGCGGCGTTGGGATTTCCTTCCCCATGGTGGCCCAGCGTTGGCTGAACGCGTTGTCTTCAATGCCGTTCATGGGGCTGCCGTGTCCAATAAAGAGGGCCGGCATCTTTCGATCCTGAACGGGCAACGTATCGCTAAAATTTTTGAGATCGGTTAAAGCATTCATAGCAGAGATATGCGCGAGGGAAGATAGAACAAAGTCCCTACGGTTCATGGGCACAACGTGATAAGTTTTTTAGAGGAATTAGATTGCATCAACAAGCTCCACCCTTCGATAAACCCCTCTCACCATGAAGGGGGAGATTGTGTGATGCAAAATTTTTATTGTGATGAGCCGCTTATGCTTTCACGAACTCGGCGAGTACTTCAATTTTCACGTCGTCACCTACCACGATGCCGCCGGTTTCCGTGAGGGCGCTCCAATTCAAACCGAATTCTTTGCGGTTGATCTTGCCGGTGATTTCAAAGGCAGCGACATCGAAGCTACCGCCAAAGCCTTTCACAGTGCCGTTATATTCTACAGCCAAGGCCACTTCTTTCGTGGTGCCGCGAATGGTCAGATCGCCGTTCAGCTCGTAGTTGTTGCCGGATTTCTTTTTGAATGATTTCGATACGAAAGTGATCGCAGGGTGGTTGGCGGCGTCAAAGAAATCAGGCGATTTCAAGTGACCATCGCGTTGACCGTTTTTCGTGTCGATGCTGTCTACGATAGCTTCGAACGTCACTTTGGCGTCTGTAAAATCTTCCTTGCTGCTGTCAACAGTAGCCGAAAAAGTGTTAAAGTTTCCAGAAATGGTGGATACCACTAAGTGTTTTACTTTGAATTTCACTTCCGAGTGGTTGGGATCAAGTTTCCAGGTCGACATAATAAAGCGTGTTTAAGTGTTAATAGATTCGTTTTTGTTTATATGTTGTCTCAGCGACAATTGTATATACAACAAATGTAGACTTCAGAAGTTCACGACCCTCGGATTTTTTTAATTTATTTTTGAATTGTGCGTTTTTAGGCTCCCTAGGCCATTTTTTATATCTTTCCAGTCCCATCACCGCTAAACTCAAGGCCATGCGCTACCGGCTTCTCTCTATTATAATGCTTTTGGCCGCCCCGGCACTTGGGCAGGTGATCACCCAGGCCCAGCAAAAAGCCTTGAATGCCTATGTGGACTATGCCAACCAATCGGCGGAGGAAGTAACGGCGGTTGTGAAAAGCATTATGAACTATTATCCGGAGATGCACCGCGAAAAAAGGTTTTCGACCCCGCGCTATGTCTGCCCGGTCCAGTTGGAAGACTATTATTTGAAAACAGCCCGGGACCTCACCAAATCCATCCCGCCCAACGATGCATCCAACCTCACGGCACAACTGAACGCCTTGCGCGAAGCTTCCGAACAAATCGACACCAAGTGCAAGGAGCTGGACACCTATCACAAGTTGGAAGACTATAAACAAGACAATTTTGAAAAAGCGAACCAGATCATTCTGGCGCTGCAAGACTTGGTAGGACAATATGCGCAGAAGCAACGTGATCTGGCCAATGGGTTGGAAGTCACCTTTCGAAAACTCAATCGCTATATCGCCGCGAATCCGTATCACAAAACGGATCAGATGATGCTCCAACAGATCGCCCGCGAAAAATCTTTCATCGACACCTGGACGTTCAACCTGGATGAGTCGGTGCATTCCGGCTGGCCCGTAGATAAGCTGGAGAAAAGCATTGCCGATACCGATGCACAACTCAAAACATTCAGCGCCTACAAACCCGCTCTGAAATATCCGGCCTCGAGCATGTATCCATCTTTCCAGGAAGCCATGGGCGACATGCTGGAAGTGAAACGCAACGGATTGGACGGCTATAACTTCGAAGCCAAAAAATCGGATCGCCACAGCAACCAGGTATACCTGGACCTCATCAACTATTACAACGGTGTGCTGGTGTCGAACTACAATACGTTTATGGATTTCGCCGCGGGCGACTATAATGGTCTGAAGGCTTTCAAATATGTGCCGGCCTTTGGCGTCCGCGCGCAGCCGAAATCAGACGGCGTCAGCGTAAAGCCATTCGACGACATCAAGCATCCCAACTTTGTCCCGCCAAAACAAAAGACGGCGATCGGCAAGCCGGCGTTTGATGCACTGAACAACTATATCGATTTTATTAATGAAGGCGAACGCCAACTGCGCTATATACACATGGTGCTGCGAAATTTAAACTCAAGCGCGGCCTATTACGAGACACTCGACTCGTTTGCCGGTCACGGCGGCTTGTCGTATGACTACAAAGATTACCAGGTGCCGTTATCACTCTTTCAAAAGACGGTTTCCGAAAGCGAGTCTCTCCCCGCAAACTTTGCCAAAGTGCTGAACGACCAGGCATCGGTGTTGCTCGGCATCCTGAAAGAAATGGATCAGCAAAGTGCCTCGCTGCAAATGGACGTTTCGGGGAAACAATATGAGAAAGACCACCTGAAAAACATTTTTAGTATTCTCGACAGAAATAAAACCCTGTACGATATTTTCGACGCCAAGAAAGAGCAGTTGTATAATGACGTGCGCAGCGTGTACGAATCCTATCCGCCTGCGGACCCCGCGAATTCGTGGTACGTTTCGGGGCGTGCGCTGCAAAGCCTCATCGACACCGACCATGAGCAACTGTTCATCGCCAAGGCCCGCTACCAGGGCGACTCCAGTGCCCAACTCGCCACAGCAAAGCTCAATCAGCAAGTGCGCGACGTGCTCGCAAAGGAATATGCCAACATGAAGGGTATCGAGAAATATGGGCGCAACAACGGTCTTTGTCCATATACGCCCTACGAGGACATGCCACAATCTTCGAAAGCCCTCAGCGAGCTGCTCACGAAATTCAGACAACCCAAAGGCGGCAACTACGAACACCCTTATCACGACATGGTGTATCAATACAACGACGCCATCGACGACCTCAACAAATTCAGCGAGCTCTCCAAAACGATTTTTTTACTGCGTGGCGTAAAACAACCGGAATTTTTCGAGGTGACGCACAGCGATAAAAAAGCAGAAAACAAAACGCCCGATGCCAACGGGGCGCCGGCCGTGGGTACCGTGGCGACAGGGAAGAGCAATGCACCGGCCACCCCACCGAGTTCCAGCACCAACACGGCGGCCAAAACCAAGAGCGCTCCACCCAAAACCAAGGTGTTGCACGACACGATCTACATCGAGAAGCGCGACACGATCTACCTGGGCGCCCCGGGAGAGAACCTGCGTTCGATGGAAGGCTATGCCTCCAACAACATGATCCTGCTGCTGGATGTCTCGGGTTCCATGAACACACCGGAAAAGCTCCCACTGCTAAAAGCATCCGTACTCGACCTGCTTTCCATGATGCGCCAGGAAGACGAAGTATCCATCATCGCTTTCTCGGGCAAACCGAAAGTATTGCTGGAGGGCGCCTCGTTCAAGGAAGACGAAAAGATCAAAAAAGCCATCAACGACTTGAAATCGGCGGGCAAAACCGATGGCAATGCCGGCATAAAGCTGGCCTATAAAGTAGCCGACGATAATTATATCCGCGGCGGCAACAACCGCATCATCCTGGCCACGGACGGCGAGTTCGCCCTCAGTGAAGAGTCGCTCCAACTGATTGAAAAGTTCTCCAAAGAAGACATCTATCTCTCCGTTTTCAACTTTGGAAAAGGCATGGGCTCCTCCAAAAGCCTGGAGCGATTCGCCGCCTTGGGCAAAGGCAACTACGAATACATCTCCAAAGAGAACGTAGATTACAAACTCATCCGTGAAGCCAAAGCCAAACGGAAAAAGTAGCCTTTGCCTGCCCGCCGAAGCTTCAGCGAAGGAGGGCGCCTTTCTTTGCTCGCCGACTTGCCCGGTCGTAGCTTTAGCGAAGACGGGAGCTTTGGCAAGTTGTGGCGGTTAAAACTTTTTCCGAAACCGTTGTAACATCCCCGAAACCTCACCGTCTTGTATTTGAATTTGACCGAATGAACATCGAAGCTTTTCAAAACCGGGTATTACCTGCTAAAAACAAGCTTTTTCGCTTCGCCCTCCGCTTTTTAGGCAACGAGGAAGAAGCCAAAGACGTGGTGCAGGAAGTCTTTATCCGGGTGTGGAATGGACGCGAGCAGATGAACGAAGTGCAGAACTGGGAGGCGTGGTGCATGCGCATCACCAAAAACCTCTCCCTCGACCGCATCCGCACCCTGGCCCGCAAACAGACCCACCCCTTGGAAACCGGCTACGATGTCCGCCAGGAAACTTTGTCACCCCATGAATCAACCGAAATACAGGAGAGCATGAACCGGGTAAGTCAATTTATAGCGGCCCTGCCCGAGAAGCAGCGCCAAGTGATACACCTCCGCGATGTGGAAGGGTATAGCTACAACGAGATCTGCGAGATCCTGGAACTGGACATGAACCAGGTGAAAGTGAACCTGTTCAGAGCACGGAATGCCGTGCGTGAAAAATTGATGAAGATAAACGCGTATGGACTCTAACAAAATAGAAGCACTGCTCCAAAAATACTGGAACTGCGAGACGACGCTCGAAGAAGAGCAACAGCTGCGCCAGTATTTCAGGGACGAGGCCATTCCCGAACAATGGAAAGAAACGGCGGCCATGTTCCGCTACTTTGAGGAGAACAAAAAAAAATCCCTCAACGATGTAGCATTCGATAGCCGCGTGATGGCCAAGGTGCAAACACCAAAACGCGGTAAAATGGTGAAGTTCTTTTACAACACCATGCGCATCGCCGCCGGCGTAACGGTGCTGCTCACCGCCACCTGGTTCATCCGCAACGAAGTACGCAAAACAACACCCCAGGAAATGGTCGACACCTACGACGATCCGAAGCTCGCCTTCGAAGAAACCAAAAAGGCGCTGCTCATGATCTCGAAAAGTTTTGGAACCGCCGAAACGCAGGCCAAGAAAATAAACATGTTCAACGAAGCCCAGGAAGAAATCAAGAAAAAAGATACGAAGCTATAGCGCAGGGCCCTGCTCAAATACTTCAACCGAAAGCAGAAAAAAGAAAAACAACCGAAGTTAAAAGGATCAGTAAACAAGGAAATTCAAGATACTATGAAAAAGATAATCGCAGCAGTGGTTTTGATGTTGGTAGCGACAGGCGGATTTGCACAGGATGCCATATCGAAATTCTTTAGTAAATACCAGGCCGACGAAACCTTCAGCCAGGTGACCGTCTCCAGCAAAATGTTCGGCCTCTTCACCAACATGGAAGCCGACACGCCCGAAGACAAGGAAGTGTTGAACGCCATCAGCAAATTGAAAGGCCTGCGCATCCTGGCCAAGGAAGATGCCCGCAACGCACGCGAACTCTACAAGGAAGCCTTCACGCTCATTCCCATGAAAGACTATGAAGAACTTCTGTCGGTTCGCGACAAAGACAAAGACATGAAATTCCTCATCAAGGAATCGGGTGGAAAGATCTCCGAACTGATCATGATCATGGGAGGTACAAAAGACTTTATGGTGATGACGCTCTTTGGCGAAATAGACCTGAAGCAAGTTTCCCGCATCGGCAAAAAGATGAACGTCGAAGGATTGGAGAAACTGGAGAAAATGAATCAGCCCGACAAATCGGACAAGCAACCCGAGAAGAAGAATTAACCCCAAAAATCATGGCCCGGCCCGCGACTTCGTGCAACGGCCGGGCCATGATCTGCATCTGTCAGGTAGATCAAACCCTACAAGCCCATGAAAACATTCATAGCCTCCGTCATCCTGACCGGTCTCATCAGCACCAGCCTGGCCCAAAGCACCAGCTTCACCACCTTCCGCGAAAAATTTATTGGTGAAGAGGACGTTCACCATTTTAGCATCAACGGATTTTTTACCCGCATGATCCTGCGCATCGCCACCGAAGACGAGTTTAATAAAGCGGTGAAGGAAGTTAAGAACATCCGGCTGGTCACGGTACCCAAAGCTGCATTCGAAAAACAGAAGGTGACCGTCGATGGCTTCAAACATGAATTGAGCAAAGACGCCTTCGAAGAATTGGCCCATGCGAAGGAACAAGGAAAAAATATTACCCTCTATATTCAGTCAACCTTAAAGCACGACAACCGTTACATGGTATTAATAGACGAGCCCTATGTAGTAACGCTCGTCGAGTTCAGGGGTAAAGTAGACCCCGATGTCCTGTTAAAGAACGGACCTTTATCATTCAATAAACCCCAGTAATCTCAACGCCTATGCGCCCGAAGTTTGTAGCCGGTTTGGTATTTGCCATGATGCTTTCCATAGCGTCGCTCTACGGTCAAACCAAAACCACCGAAGCCTTACACAAGCAAAACCAGGACGCTCTTTCGCTGTTCTTTTACAACAACACCTTGCGCATGCTCAACCAGGGCGACGACAAGGATTTTGACGCGCTCATCAAGGACATCGAGAAAATGAAATTTCTTATGATCGAGAAGAGCGCCAGCTTTGGCGCAACCCAATACAAAAAGCTGGTGGCCAACTACAAGGCCGAGTCGTTCGAAGAGATCATGACCAGCCGTTACCAAGGGAGGAACTTCGATGTTTTCCTCAAGGAACAAAGCGGCAAAACGCAAGGCATGGTCGTGACCGTGAACGACTCCACCAACCTCTTTGTGCTCGACATCGTGGGCAGCATCGCGCTCGACAAGGTTACCACGCTGTTCAAGCAGCTGGATGAAAGTGCCGACATTGGAAAGAAGATCAGAGACTTCGCGAAAAAGGATTAACTTTCTGTAATCCAACTTTCCCCTCGCCGACTTATTCATCAAAATCACGCCATCTTGAAAACAGTTCTCTCCATCAAAGGACTCACCAAAGATTTCGGACGCCTCCGTGCCGTGAACCAGCTCAACCTGGAGGTGCAACAAGGACAAGTCTTCGGTATGCTGGGCCCCAACGGCAGCGGCAAAACCACTACGTTGGGCATGCTCATGGGAGTTATAAATCCCACCGGAGGAGAGTTCACCTGGTTTGGTGAACCGCCTACCCATACCCTTCGAAAAAAGATCGGCGCGGTGTTGGAGCATCCGATCTTTTATCCCTACCTCAGCGGGCAAAAAAATCTTGAGCTGAACGCCATGATCAAAGAATGCCCCACCGACAACATCGCCAAAGTGCTGGACTTGGTGGAGCTCTCCGGAAGAAAGGACGACAAGTATAAAACCTATTCCCTGGGCATGAAGCAACGCCTGGCGATTGCGTCGGCATTGTTGAACGAACCCACCGTGCTGATCCTCGATGAACCCACCAACGGTCTCGACCCGATGGGCATCGCCGAAATTCGCGAGCTCACGAAGAAGATCGCGGCCAGCGGTAAGACCATTATCCTGGCGAGTCACTTGTTGGATGAAGTACAGAAAGTATGCACACACTTCGCCGTGCTCAAAAAAGGCAACCTCATTCACACCGGCCCGGTCGATGACGTGGGCAGAGGCTCGGAGACCGTGGAGGTTCAGGCAGACGTGGCGAACCTGAGCGAACTGCTATTGGATTTTTCGGGCACCGCATCGATCAACCGCGAGAACGGATATTTCCAGGTAACGCTGCGCGACGATTTTCATGGCAAAGACCTCAACCGCTTTTTGTTCGACAAAGGCGTGGTGGCCAGTCACCTGGTCACGAAGAAGAAGAGTCTCGAGAAAATGTTTTTGGAAATACTTTCAGAACACTAAACGATCATGCTGCTACACCTGCTCAAAATAGATCTCAAGAAGCTCACCAGCTACAGAACGTTCTGGGTTGTGTGTGGCTTGTATTTTATCACGATCGGATTTTCCACCGCCAGCGGCATGGAGTTTTTGAAATGGCTGGCCAGCCTCATCGAAGGCTTCGGACAAAAGATCAACATCGATCGCATTCCGCTGTATCACTTTCCCGATGTGTGGCTGAACCTGGTGTGGTGGAGCGGCTTTTTCAAAGTGCTGCTGGGCATCATGACCGTAATCTCCATTACGAATGAATACACCTATCGCACGTTGCGTCAAAACGTGATCGACGGTTTGAGCCGGTGGGAATTTTTGTTGACGAAAATCCTGACCAATTTCTTACTGAGCGTGCTCAGCGTCGTACTCATTTTTTTCATCGCGCTCATCACGGGATTTATCTATACGCCCGAGATCAATTGGAGCTATGTGTTTACCGATCTCGAATTTTACCCGGCCTACCTGCTGGAGGTTTTTTCCTATCTCTCCTATGCATTGATGCTGGGTATATTGGTGCAACGCTCGGGGCTTACCATCATCTTGTTGTTGCTTTCTCATTTACTGGAGTTCATCGTTAAGACCAACATCGACGACTATATGCCGTGGATTATTCCGTTTTTTCCGATGGAATCCATCAGCGCGCTGATAAAGATGCCGTTATATCGATATGCGTTCCAGGAGATCCAAGACTACGTAGATCCCCTGTCCGTTGCGGTTGCATTTGCATGGATGGTCGCCTTCAATTATTTCAGTTACCTGAAGCTGAAGCGCTCGGATTTGTAAAACCATTCGTCGCCAAATGCTGCGTACCGCAATATTTCAAAAAAGCCCAACCCCGCAATTATTGCCCATATAAGCCCTGTCGACAAGCCAAAGACTTTCGTCGATGAATGATCGGCATCAAAGTTGATTGGGGGTTCCCTTTACAAAATTGGGAAATTTGCACGCCTAGCCGGGTGGTTTCATGCGGTTACAACCGGGGAACGCATCGGATACATGTCGAGATGGGCTTCTCTGTTTGATTCAAAATACCTCTCTTTGACTACATCAAACAGAAACGACTATGAAAACAAGACTATTGCTTTTATTGAGTGTTTCCGTATTACTCTTTGCATGTACAGAAGGAGAAGACAGGGAATCGCCGATGTGGGGTATTGATTTTTCAGATGAAGCGTCTTCCGGTTTTGCCATAGGCTCCGTTGACAAACAGAACGATGGCGCGAAGATCACCTACATTGCCAAGGCCGCCAACGTACAGCATGTGAAGGATGATGTCTATTTATTGACATATGCTTTCCAAAGCGGCGATCAGCTGCAATTGACCATTACAAAAAAGACGACAGACTATAACTATCACTTCCCCGGCACCACCACCGAAAATCAAATCATCGTAGCGATGTTCAACGGCGAAACGTTGGACCTCATCGCCAGCGACGTTTCCATTCAACCCCGCTCGGAAGAAAATAAACTCTACACCGTCACAAACCTGCACACCACAAGCTCAGGCGACTTCAACGGCACCATCGGCCGCGTCCCGCTATTAGAATAACCAACCCCAAGGATTCACACACAAACAAATCAGAAGCGGGAAGGCTGACTGGAAAAAATAGTCACATCGCGTGTGGGCTATTGAAGGCTGAAAGACTTCCCAAACAATGGCCCCGGGTGCAAACCCGGGGTTATAAGTTTCAGGCCACTTCAACCCCGAAGAGGCTAGGGGTTCAAAAATTCGATCGGGTTCAAATAAAACATTTTCTTCCACCCCTGTGGCGCTGTATCCATTCTCCAGGGATAGGGAATCAATGTGGCAATAGAATAATGGAGATGCGCCGGCTTGCCTTTCGCATTCCCCGTCGTTCCAACCGTTCCTATTTGCTCCCCCTGATGCGCCCAGGAAAAAATGTTTGCATCAATGCGTTGAAGATGCGCGTAATAATGCACACGCCATTTCGGCCCCAGGATCAAAACGACGTTTCCACCCATCTTAAGTTCCCCCGTATAGATCACCCATCCCCCCGTTGCCGAACTCACCGCCGTTCCCTCTTTTGCAAAAATATCGACGCCTTTGTGGGTGCCCGACTTTCCCCAGGGATAATACCAAAACGATTTGGGATGATAGCTCTTGCGATCGGCGCCGGCCACGG
Organism: Chryseolinea soli; assembly: GCF_003589925.1. NCBI lineage: Bacteria > Pseudomonadati > Bacteroidota > Cytophagia > Cytophagales > Fulvivirgaceae > Chryseolinea > Chryseolinea soli. Next base: position 3,038,909 of record NZ_CP032382.1, read on the forward strand.
GGTTCACAACGTGTTGGGGTAACCAGAAACCTACCGCGATGATCGCCAGCACGATAAACGCGAATACCTGCTTTTTTGAATATTTCATGAGATGTTATTGAGTCCGCGAATAAGAATTCCCATCGGTCACAAAACTTTCGCGCATAAACTCTTCCGCCCGTTTGTTCACGATGGGCAACTTATCCATCCACGCCACTTCCACTGCATACACGCCAAAGTCCTCGGTCACTTTTCCTTTGATCGAATAAAACCCGCGGCCCCGGAACGGAAACTTGCGCGCACTATCCGGAAAATGTACGGTATCAAAAACTTCGCCACGTTCGTCAAAGAACGTCCCGAAAAACATCGACTGCTGTGTTTTCATCGTGCTGGCATCTTTGGTGGTCACCACGTAGCCGACAATGTGCACCTGTTTATTTTTCTTATGTTTCAGATCGCGCGCCAAAGTATCACCGCGCTCTGGCGAAGCGATGAGCAGGAACGGGTTACACAACGGGAACCCCAACAATTCGATCTCATCAAAAGCATCTTCCAGCGAATTGCGTTGCAACACGGGCAGCGGGTAGTCTTTGGGTTCTGTGTCGAACAGTTCTACGGTGGTCTTGTTGCGCTGTTTGATATTGCCAAAATACAACATGGCTTCCCACAACAAACGCTGTTTGCTTTTTCCCGTAAAGCGAAACGACCCCAACCGGATGAGGATGCGGATTTGCTCCAGCCCAAGGGCAATCCGGCGCAGAAAATTGTCCAGGCTTTTGTATTCACCGCCCCGTAAACGCTCTTCCGGAATTTCTTTCGCGATCTTCGACTCGAGGCTCTTCAAATGAACAAAACCGATGAAGATGGACGTATCATAAATTGTCGTCAGATATTCGCTCCGGTTCACACAAGGAGCTTCGACCTCGGCGCCGTTCATGCGCGCTTCGTGAAAATAGAATTCCGTGCGATAGAATCCGCCAAAATTATTGATCACGCCCACCATAAATTCCAACGGATAGTGTGCCTTCAAGTAAAGACTTTGATAGCTCTCCACGGCGTAGCTGGCGGAGTGCCCCTTGGCAAACGAATAACCCGAAAAACTTTCGATCTCAAACCACACGCGATCGGTCACATGCTGTGCATAGCCTTGCTCGCGACAGTTCTCAAAAAAGCGTTCGCGCACGCGTTGAAACTCTTCCCGCGAACGGTATTTGCCCGACATCCCGCGCCGCAGCACGTCGGCTTCGGTCAACGTGAGCCCGGCAAAATGATGGGCCACTTTGATCACATCCTCCTGGTATACCATCACGCCATACGTCTCGGCCATCAACTCGTCCATTTTAGGGTGAATGGATTCGTAGCGGCCGTCGTTTTGGGTCAGGTGAAACCGCTCGATGTAGGCCCGCATCATCCCCGAACTGGCAACACCCGGCCGGATAATGGAGCTGGCCGCCACCAGCGTGAGATAGTCCGAACAACGCAGTTTCTCCAGGAGCATGCGCATGGCCGGTGACTCCACATAAAAACAACCCATGGCCTTGCTGTTGCGGAGCAGATCTTTCACTTTCTCGTCTTCCTTGAACACATGGAAGCGATGAATGTCCACGTCAATCCCGCGATTGCGCTTCACGTGTTTCACGGTCTCCTTCAAATGTCCCAGTCCGCGTTGGCTCAGGATGTCGAATTTGTAGATGCCCAGGTCTTCGGCGTTGTGCATTTCAAAATGTGACACCGGATATCCCTTGGGGGGAAGCTCCGTGGCCGTGTAGGTGTAAATGGGTTTTTCCGTGATGAGCACGCCGCCGGCATGGATGGAAATGTTGGCCGGCAGGCCCTTCTTCACGATGTAGCTGGCATATTTAAAAATGAGCTCGGTGATGTTGTCGCGACTTTTGAAATGTTGAGGCTCGTCCACCAGGGAATCGATTTCTTCTTTGGGCAAGCCAAACACTTTTCCCAGCTCGCGCAAAATGGAACGATACTTATAGGTGGTGTGCGTGCCCAGCAGGCAAACGTGGTCGGTGCCATACGTCTCAAAAATATAGCGATAGATGTCATCGCGGTTGTCCCACGCAAAGTCGATGTCAAAGTCGGGAGGAGAGGTGCGCTCTTCGTTTAGGAAGCGCTCGAAATAGAGATTCAGGTCGATGGGGTCCACGTTCGTAATGCCCAGACAATAGGCGACCACGCTGTTGGCTCCGCTGCCCCGGCCGACAAAGTCGTACCCTTGTTGTTTGGCAAAGACAATGAGGCGGTAGGTGATAAGGTAATAGGAGCAGAAGTTTTTATGGCGGATGATCCGCAGCTCCCGGTTCACGCGTTCGGTCAGCTCATCCAACGCTTCTTGTTTGGTGTAGTGGCCATAGCGAGTGGCAAATCCCTTCCAGGTTTCCGTTTCCAGGATGCGCCAGTCTTCTTCCGGCGTGCCGTAGATATGTTTTTTGTTTTTGTCTTCCTTAAGGGTAAAGTCCAGGCGACATGGCGCCAGCAAGTCTTCTGTATTTTTTACTACTTCGGGATATCGCCTGAACATGTAGGCCAGCACTTCCTCCGGCATCATGATCTCGTCTTCGTGGGCCAGCAGGTGTTTGGGAAACTTGCTCAACAGCGTATTGTCGTTGACAGCCCGCAACAGCCGGTGAATATTGTAATCTGTTTTATTCGCGAAGGTGACGGGATGAAGGACAACAAACTTGGATTCATAACCGGCGTAACCGGCATACATGGCAAATTGATTCAGCTCATGTTTTCGGATGCCGATGTATTCATGATGGCGAAGCTGTTCGGACACCATCCTCTGAAACGGATAGACGACAAAAACCTCATCGAAGTCTGGGGCCCGCTCGGGAAAGGGTTTGGCCTCGCGGTTGTAGCGCGACAGGAAGCGATTGATCTCCTCGAAACCGGCATTGTTTTTTGCGATGGCGATATAGAGCAGGTCATTGCCGTTTCTAAATTCCACTCCCACAACAATCTCCAGCGCATGGGTCCGCTTGCCCGTAGCGGTCTTCGGTCCCTGCCGTGGCGAGCGCTCTTCACACAACCGCAGCATCTCGATATATGACGCCGTGTTGTTTATTTCCGTCATCACCAACTTGTGGACGCCGCACCGGATGGCCTCTTCAAACAAGTCTTCCACCGGTAGGGTGCCATATTTGAAACTGAAACCGGTGTGACAATTGAGGTACATACGTTTGTTGAATACGACGTTAAACGACTACGAAGTAGCTTTGAATTCCAAATAGGCCATCACCGCTTTGATCTCTCCGTAGGTGAAACCCGCGCCCAGCTTTTCTTTGATCGGCGCCAGCATTTTTCCACCCACTTGCTCGATGGCGAGCTGAATGGTCGCAATCTTTGCCGGGCGCACAAGCTCCTCAACCGAAAGCTTTCCATATTGAACATAGTAGGCCAGGTGATTTTCTACTGTGCCCACACTCAGGCTGCGCAAGGCCGCGATGTCGCCGGGCAAATGACCGGCTTTGAACAGATCCAGGGTTTGTTGTTTGGTTTCATTTTCCCGTTGCGGGCGCTCCGGCCGGTCCCTACGACCGCTCGTGCGCTTTGGAGATTTCAGATGCATGCGCGTAGCCATGCCGTTCTCTTCACAGTACCGCACAATGGCATCTTCAAATGCGGGGCCATAGCGCTCCACTTTCAACTCGCCAAAACCCGAAATATTCCGCATCGATGCTCGATCCAAAGGCAGATACGTAGCCAGTTCGCGCAACGAGGCATCCGACAGCACCACATAGGGCGGCACATTCTCTTCCTGCGCCAGCGCTGTCCGCACTTTCTTCAGGATCATAAAAAGCCCTGCTTCATAGTCGGCTGATTGTTCTGAAACTTGCATCATCGGCGTGGGCAGTTTCTCTTTCGATCGCACCAACATCACGCGTTCGGCACCCCGCAATACGGCCGCGCTTTTAGCAGTCAGTTTCAATACCGGGTACGTGCCGTCCGATTTGGCCAGGTAGCCCTGTGCCAGCAGGTCGCGAATAATGCTGGTCCATTCTTCTTTGCTGGTGTCGGCGCCCACGCCAAATGTTTTCAGCGCCCGGTGGTCGTCCATGATCTTTGCGGAATTCGATCCGCGCAAAACGTCGATCACATAGTTGGTGCCGAATCGTTCCTGCAAACGCGTCACGGCCGACAGCACTTTCTGGGCCTGCACCGTGCCTTCTTCGCGTTCGACTTGCGTGAGACAGATGTCGCAGTTGCCGCAATAGCTGGGGGCGGGTTCGTCGAAATAGTTTAGCAGGTATTGGCGCCGGCACGTCACCAGGTCGCCATAGGTGGCCATCTGGTCGAGCTTTTTCAGGTAGATGCGCGTCTGCTCGGCGTTGCCCTCGATCTCGACAAACTTTTTCATCTTGCTCACATCGGCGTAGGTATAATAGAGCAAGGCCTCGCTCTCCAGACCGTCGCGTCCGGCGCGACCCGTTTCCTGGTAATAGCTCTCGATATTTTTCGGGAGGTCCATGTGCACCACGTAACGCACGTTCGATTTGTCGATGCCCATGCCAAAGGCGATGGTGGCTACCATAATTTTCACGTCGTCACGCAAAAACATTTCCTGGTGTCGTGCCCGCTGTTCTTTTTCCATCCCGGCGTGATAGGGGAGGACATTAAACGCTTCCTTCGCCAGGTCGGCCGCCAGGCTCTCCGTTGCCACGCGCGACAAGCAATAGATGATGCCCGATTCTTCCTTCCGGGTCTCCAAAAAGCCTAACAATTTTTCGAAGCTCCGTTTTTTTGGCTCCACCGTGTAGCGGATGTTAGCCCGGTTGAAGCTCGACACAAACACGGCGGGCGAGCGCAATGCTAATTTTTCGATGATGTCTCTTTGCGTCACCTTGTCGGCGGTGGCCGTCAGGGCGATCACGGGCACATCGGGTAGCGTTTGTTTTAGTTGGTTCAGCAACAAATATTCCGGGCGAAAATCATGACCCCAATGCGAAATGCAGTGTGCCTCGTCAACGGCCACCAGGCTCACATTGAACGAACCGAGACGCCGGAAAAACGAGCTTTCGGGCGCGAGGTACAACAGCTTCATTTCTTTTGACAACACCTTGGTGATGATCGCATCCTGCTCCGCGCCACTTTGCGTGGAATTGAGGTACGCGGCCTGTACGCCGTTCAGCCGCAAGGCATCGACCTGATCTTTCATCAGGGCGATGAGCGGAGAGATCACCACGGTGAGTCCATCGAGCAACAGCGCAGGCACCTGGTAACACAGCGACTTGCCACCGCCGGTGGGCATCAACACAAACGTATCTTTTCGCTGAAGAACAGACTGGATGATGGCTTCCTGTTCCAAACGAAAGGAAGAATACCCGAAACGGGTCCGAAGAATTTCTAAAGGCGACATGGCAACAACGTTATGAATATAAAGATAAGAACACAACGCCTCCCCGGGTATATTATCCGGATAAGTTCGGCTATTCGCCTCCAAAAAATAAGGCGGCCAAGGCACAAGCGCGGATGCCGTAATTTTCCCCACAACGAGCGTGGCAAACAACGTCGCAAACAACATCACCGCGCCGTGCAACGGCCGCCTATTTTTTTTTTCCGCAGACCAACGTGTCACTAGCCATCCGTCGAGGGATCGCTCGTGACAGCGTGGTCAAAAACAATTTCACAAGCATGTGGCGGCCCCCTCGCACCCCGGATCGGGCCCGCCCGTACCGAACATCCGAGGGGCTCTCTATCGAGTGTACACCCACGGGCATGTTCGGGCGGGCTATCCGTTCCAAGTCCGGCCGGCGCTCAGCGCCACCGCACTTCGGGCTTTCCACTTCTATCCCTGGCCGGGATCCCAAGGTGTGAGGAAGCACTTCATCTTCATAAGGCCACATACCTGCACACATAACCGCCAACGGATTTATTCGCCTAACAAAATATCGCGGTAGTGGACCCACCGGTTCTCGGCGCGGGCCAGCACGGTAATGCGGTCGCAAAGGAAATGCTGGCTATAGGGAAGATCCTTCAAATACGGCCACGCTTTCAGAAAATCTTCTCCCGAAAGTTTTCTCGCCACCGTGATGTGCGGCGTGTAGTGCGCATCCTCTCGGATCAATTTCTCAAAAATATCCCGCACAGGATACTTATTGACGATATCCAAAATGATGGTGCGCTCCGAACCATGGTGAAACACATTCAGGTCTTTGATAAATATGTTGAACGGCTTGATGTTGGACACCTTCACTTCCACGTGCCGGATGATATCGTCCACATACTCGTCCTGATATTTGAACAACGATATGTGCGCGGTCGAGTAGCGGTCCGAGAATTCATGACCGATGAGATAGTGCACATCGTCTTTCAGCACGAACACGTCACTAAGAATGTGCGGCGGCGGCGAAATAATAAAGAACAACTCCTGAACAGGTGATTTTGTGGTTGCGATGGATGTTTTCATAGCTATGATTTTTCATTTGTTACAATTGAGTCACTTCAAATTCCCTTTGAACATATTCATCTCCATGCGCACGCGACGGTTCACGCCCAACGTGGTGGCGCGGATGAGTTTCTCCACACCGTGCTTGTGCTTGATAAAGTCAATGGCCTCATACAGGTTGATACTTTCGGCCGTGTCGTCGAAAAGGCTGATCTGGTGGCTGCCGTGCACGAGGCTGCTCAGCCGCACGCCCACCAACCGGATCAACATCCGCCGGTTGTAGAGCCGCTTGAACAACTCGGTCACGGTGTTCAGCAGGACGTGGTCCGACGACGTATAGGGAATGTGAATTTGTTTTGTTTCCGTGTCGAAATTGGAGTAGCGGATTTTCACCGTCACACACGACGCCAGCTTCTTTTGTTCGCGCAGTTGGAAGGCCACCTTCTCCACCATGGCAATCAAAATAGATTGCAGCCGTTTCACATCGATGGTATCTTCTTCGAAGGTGCACTCCGTGGAAATCGACTTTTGCTCTGCATAGGGCACCACGGGCGACTCGTCCACACCGTGGGCCTTGTTCCAGAGACTGAGACCATTCTTGCCAAATGCGCTCATCAGAAACTTCAGCGGCATTTCACGCAACGTGGCCACGGTGCGCACGCCCATGTCATATAAAAAAGAAGCGGTCTGCTTGCCGATCATGGGGATCTTCTCCACCGCCAGCGGCGACAAAAAGGCTTCCTCCGTGCCGGCGGGCACGTTGTGTTTGGCTTCCGGCTTAAACTCGCCCGTGGCCACTTTCGACACCAACTTGTTCCGCGACATGGCCAGCGAAATGGGCAGCCCGGATTCCTTGTTGATTTTTCTCTGCAGCTCCACGGCCCACTGGAATGCCCCGAAATAACGGTCCATGCCACTGGCGTCTATATAGAACTCGTCGATCGACGACTTTTCAAACATTGGGGCGGCCTCGGCGATAATTTCCGTCACCTCGTGCGAACATTGGCTGTACGACTCCATGTCGCCCGAGATCACCTTGGCATCGGGGCAGAGTTGCAGGGCCAGATACATGGGCATAGCCGAATGCACACCGAACTGCCGCGTTTCATAGCTACAGGCGGCCACCACGCCGCGGCGGCTGCTACCTCCTATAATAAGAGGCCGGCCCACCAGCGCTTTGTTGTTTCTACGCTCTACCGCCACAAAAAACGCATCCAGATCCAGGTGAATTATGTTCCGCTCCATGATGCTAAATAACTAAAATTATTAGTAAAATGTTTTGCTTTTAAACTAATTTTTTTAGTTTTGTACTGTTGTTAATGCCATAGCAACTCCCATCCCAACCTCTGCGCCAAAAAGGCGGGAGGTGGGACAGGGTCTTTACCAGTATGATGTATTATGAATAGGATTAAACATGTTGAGCAGAAGGGCAGAACGCTTTAACTATAGGGCGGGAAAAACGGAATGCGAAGGAGGAGAACTATAGGGGAGATACTGTACCGGAGATCAAAAGAAGAATTGCAAAGTTGGCTACTCTGTGCGCCTAAACCTTTCCGCTACACGGCGGAGGGTTTAGTCCTGGAGGGCTAACGGAACGGTTCAGCGAAGATCGCCCCGAACGGTCAAGCAACGCGGACGCTGTTCTGCGAATGGGGTATTGGGAGATCGTTATATTTTCCACGCCTGTGTGCTTAGCCTTTGTTTTTCGTAAACACTTACCTCGTATTTTTACAACTATGGCAATGATCAATAAGAACCTGAAATTTCTGCGCACCCAAACCGGGATGACGCAAAAACAACTGGCCGAAAAATTGGGCCTCAAACAGGCCGCTATCGGCGCCTACGAAGAAGAACGATCCACCCCGCCTTTGGCTTCCTTGCTCGACATCACGAAGATCTTCAACGTGAACCTCGATGCCCTCGTGCGTCAGGACCTGAGCCGCCTTTCGGAAAAAGAACGCAAGGCCGCCACACCCACCAAAGGAAAAGACATCCTGGCCATCACAGTGGACAGTAATAATAAAGAGAACGTTGACCTGGTGTCGCAAAAAGCATCGGCTGGTTATTTGGCCGGCTACCAGGATGTGGAGTTTGTAAAAGATCTCCCCAAGATCAGCGTGCCCATGCTTCCCCGAAACAGAACCTATCGCGCCTTCGAGATCCAGGGCGACTCCATGCTTCCGGTACAACCGGGCAGTGTAATTTTTGGAGAGTATATGGAAGATGTTGCGGCCATAAAGAATGGTAAGCTCTACATCCTGGTCACCAAACAAGATGGCATCGTCTTCAAACGTGTTTTCAATTTCACGGCCGAGGAAGGCAAATTGCTGCTGGTGTCCGACAACCGCCAATACGAACCGTACTCCGTCGACGCTGCCGAAGTGCTTGAGATCTGGCAAGCCAAGGCCTTCTTTACCAACCAGTTTCCCGACCCGCAAACCACCAACACCGTCTCCACCGAACATTTGGCCCACACCGTGCTGCAGTTGCAGGCCGAATTGCAAAAATTGAAAAAGAAGTAAGCACACGCGCGCGATGTAAGTTTTGCCCGAATTAACACGTGTAGGGGTAGAGTATTCTCGATAGCTTGGCCTGTCCCAAACAAGTTATCCCATGATGTGTCGCATAGCCTGTATCCTCATCGCAGTCGCCGGCCAATCGGCCTGGGCGCAACAGCCTGTTAAAACGCTTGATCCTATTCGTATCGACAACCTCAATCTCAGCATCGAGGGCGAACGACAATTCCACGAGAATCAAAAACTCATCGAACAGATCGCTGGCAAACTGGAGCGTGGTGTGAACCTCAAAGACCTTCCCGTCGAACAACAGAAAATCTATTCCGAATGGGACGAGACCACGGAAGACTACTGGGATATTCTCGGCGGCGGATGCAGTTGGTATTGTGGCGCCATGTGCAGTAACGTAAGTGCATCGTCGACATTGAAATCGCAAGGCGATAATGTCTATGACGCCAACAACGCGCACGACCTGAACTATAAAAGCGCGTGGGTGGAAGGCGCCCCGGGCGACGGCGTCGGGCAGTACCTGCTCTATAAATTCGCGCCGGAGAACCCCCGGATCACAGAGATCATCGTGGTCAATGGCTACGTGAAAAGTCAGGCTGCCTGGGAGAACAACGCGAGGGCAAAAAAATTGAAGCTGTATGTTAACGACCGCCCATATGCCATCTTGAATCTCAAGGATCAACGCGCCGCACAACATTTCAAAGTAGATCCGATCGGGAACGGCAATCGCGAAGATTTTACTAAACTCAAAACACAAACAGACTGGAATCTCAAGTTCGAGATCCTGGAAGTATACAAAGGACTCAAATACGATGACCTCGCCATCTCCGAAATCTATTTCGACGGATTGGATGTTCATTGTTTTGCAAGGGGCACAAAGGTGACCGTTGCCAACGACCAAACCCGGAACATCGAAGACATTACCCCAGGCGATGAAGTGCTTTCTTTCAACACCGAAACAAATCGCTTACATCCTGTTGTGGTAGAGCAAGTCGCGAAAGTTGTGCATCACGGCATCGTGAAGTACGCTTTCGACAATGGTCGGGAAATTGTGGCCACGCAAGACCATCCTTTTTTAATTGTTGGCAAAGGTTGGGCTTCTCTAAAACCCGAGGGCTCCAGTCAATACAAAGGATTTGAAGATATCGGCAAGATCGCTTTGGGTGATGCTTTTGAAATATGCGATGGCCGGGGAAACAAGAGCACGACAAAGCTGAAACAGATTGAATATCTCGACGGTCCCTTCGAGACCTACACCATCACGCGGTTGAAAGGAGCAAGCAACTTCATCGCGAATGGTTGCATCGTGGGTGTGGAAGATACAGGGGGTGTGCTGACGGTGGCTAACGCGCATGAGTAGGGAACGCTGCGCCCTCCTTCGCTAAAACTTCGGCAGGCAAAGGGCGCAAAGAAAGGATCGTGTTAGTTCTTTTGGAGGGCGGTCATTATCCCGGTGAAGTGGGCTTTTAATATTTTTCCTTCGATCGATCCGGCGATGTCTATGGTATAATCTCGTCCTGACCGCGTCACGGCCATCTGTCCCGCGGCAAAGGAGAATACTTGCGGGCCCTGTGGTGAGGATGGGTCCGCGTCGTCCAACTGTACGCGCCCTTCCGGCATTTCAAAAACATTCGCGGGACTTTCTGTTCCAGTAAAAGTGTACGTTCCTGCATCCAAATCCTGTGTGGCATTATAGACCGTCAGCTCGATGGCATTTCCCTGCCCCGTCATCGTGTGCCCATCGGTGACAAGACCTGCGGACAAAAGCATGAATGTATTTTCATAACAGCGTGTGCCATTTCCGCCGCTGACATCAGGCGAAGACGCATAAAGTAGAAAAGCCGATCGCAAACCCCTGGTGCGACCATCGAAGTTGAAAGCGTTGGCCTTCGTATCATCATCTTTTTTGCACCTGACCATACTAGATAAGAAAATGCATGCCACCGTAACGATCATGCGGCCGGCGATGCGTAGGGTGATGAAACGCATAACGTTGTGTGTTTAGGTTCTCACCCCAATGTAGCCGTCGCCACTGCAATAGGTTTGCAGTATCCACATAAACAAAAATCAATAGTTAGCTTAACTGCTAGAATGATTTTACAGTAGTGTAAGCGTTGTAAAGGATGCCGCGCATATCAGAAACGGTGTGCAACCGATCACCCAAAAATCACTCAGGATAATGAACAGAAGCCAGGGAGGAAGAAAGCCGATGGAAAAGAGCGCTGAGAAAAAAGAGGCCGAGCCCATGGACGGCCGAGAAGGGGGGTAAAAAAAAATCACTCCTTTTGAGAGTGATTTTTCCATGTGCCGAAGGGGGGACTCGAACCCCCACAGCTTGCGCCACACGCCCCTGAAACGTGCGTGTCTACCAATTTCACCACTTCGGCAAGTGTCTTTCAAAATTCAGGGTTCTCCGGTCCGTCTCGACTGGAGTTTTTTGTTTTTGGGTGCCCAGGACTGGACTCGAACCAGCACACCGGTTAAGGCACTACCCCCTCAAAGTAGCGTGTCTACCAATTTCACCACCTGGGCATTTTCTTCGCCGTATGAGGTACGAAGGGCGACAAAAGTAAGAAGCTTTTCAGCATTAAGCAAAAAGGCTTTTAAATAAAACGGGCTATCCAGGCCCCCAGGGCCAGGGCCGAAAAACCGGCCACCAGGCTCACCGATGTGTACAGAAACGCGGTTCCGAGCATTTTTTGCTGGAACAGGCTGAAATTCTCCCAGGCAAAGGCCGAAAATGTGGTGAATCCGCCACAAAATCCAGCGCCCAGGAACAAGCGCCAGTTCTCGGTCATGCCGGTTTTGCGCACGGCAAGGACATAAAAAAGGCCTATTAAAAAAGAGCCCACCAGATTCACCGTCAGGGTGCCATAAGGAAAAGCGGTGTTCATTTTCTCGTCTAAGCCTTTTACCGTGAGGTAGCGGGCCACGCTGCCGATGGAGCCGCCGATAGCGATTATCAGAATTTTGAAGAGGTTCATTGGGATACAGATATTAACCGGCGTTTCATTTTAAAATGAGCTATGTGGTCCAGAAGCTGCAGACCGCCTTTGTTCATCCTTGTAATTTTAACATTGCGCGTTAAAATTACAAGGATAAAAAACGGGAGGAATGATCTTTGAGCTTCACCATGCCATGCCGATGAAGTCGCCGCGTCAGGGTAGGCACTACGATTTATTTCGATGGCTTCAATTTTGCCATGTCAAAATAATCCCAAAATGTGTTTGAATAAACGTAGCCGTCTTTGAATCCAAATTTCAGACGGAACGCTGCTTTAGTGTTGCCTTTGTAGCGAGGTAATTTTGCAATGAGCATGTTTTTTGGATCGAGAATTAAATCTCTCGCTAGGACACCGCATAGGTCAAGCTGCTCCTTATCAAGCATTACCCAGCGGCCGTGGTCATCTTTCACTTCTTGCACCATTCGCCGAATCATGTTGTGCGTCCCTAAATAAAGGAGAGAATCGGAATGATTCGTGATGACAATTGGAAACGCTTTCTGATATTTTATAGAATCCACAATCCAGTTTCCACTTTCTTCATCAGGATGAGAAAAATGATGTGGTTCCAGCATATGGAACAATGTATCGACCTGTATACTGATGTTGTTAGGCGTGATCTTCGCCCAGTTGTGGGCGTTTTCATACTTTCCATATTGCCCTTTGCCAACGCGTGACGAAATCGGTTGACGTGGCAGAACGATAGTGTCGGTGGACTCACCCAAGTAATACACCATGAAGTCGGCGCAAGAATGAAATTCCATCAATTCACCGGCGACGACAATCGAATCGATCAGGGTTAGATTTTGATGGGATTGAATGTGGAGTAGCTCTATTTTTCGACGGCAGGAAACCAACGCGGCCACCATCAATAAAGGCAGAACTACTCGGACGGTAAGTATGTTGAAACGGGGATGGCATTGTAATGTCATGCTACTGTAATGAGGCCGTCCCGAGAAAGACACAAAGAAATGTCTCTGTATGTTGTAACTAACTGATAATCAAGAGCCGAGGATGGGAATTGAACCCACGACCTGCTGATTACGAATCAGCTGCTCTACCCCTGAGCTACCTCGGCTTGTTTGGGGGCAAAAATAATCGATGAAAGTTTACGGCCGACATCGAAACGCATTTCGTTCTGCGTAAATTACTAAATTGTCGCAATTATGCTCTCCAAGAAATGTAAATACGCCATTCACGCCCTCGTCCACATGGCCAAGGAGCCTGAAAAGAAGTTCCTGATCAAGGATATTTCGGAAGCCTGTAACATCCCCAAGAAGTTCCTGGAGGCCATCCTGCTGGAACTCAAGCGAGCGGGTGTGCTAGGGAGCAAACAGGGTAAGGGCGGCGGCTATTTCCTGCGTCAGGATCCGGCCACGGTAAACCTGGCCGAGGTGCTGAGGATGTTCGACGGGACCATCGCGCTGGTTTCGTGCGCCGCCCATAAATTCTATGAACCCTGTACGGAGTGCGAGGACGAGGCAACCTGTAGCCTTCACCATGCCTTCCTGGAAATACGCATGGCCACCGTAGAGATGCTGAAGAACGAAACGCTGGAGGGGCTGGCTAAGAAAGAGTTGAAAATGAAGGCCAAGAAAAAGGCCAAAGCCTGAACTTTTGCCCCCCGAAAAGCTTTGTAATATTTTCTACCCTAAACTCTATAAATTCAATAGATTTAGGCTGCCGAAGCGCAGTTTCAAAATACTTTACTTAACGAATTGTTTCACAAAAAAATCCTGAATTATGTCAATCAGACTAGGCGACATCGCCCCCGATTTCACGGCCGAGACCACAGAGGGCACTATTAAATTTCACGACTGGCTGGGCAACAGCTGGGGCGTATTGTTCTCGCACCCTGCCGACTTCACGCCGGTGTGTACTACCGAGTTGGGTGCCGTAGCCAAGCTGCGCTCCGAGTTCGACAAGCGCAATGTGAAGGTGATGGCCATCAGCGCCGACCCCCTGGATTCGCACAACCGCTGGATCGGCGACATCAACGAGACCCAGAAGACCGTGGTGAACTATCCCCTGATTGCAGACCCCGAATTTAAGATTGCCAATCTGTACGACATGGTCCACCCGGCCGTAACGGATAAGTTCACCGTGCGTTCCGTATTCGTGATCGGTCCCGATAAAAAGGTGAAGCTCACCATCACCTACCCGGCTTCTACCGGGCGCAATTTTGATGAGATCCTCCGCGTCATCGACAGCCTGCAACTGACGGCCAACTATAGCGTGGCCACGCCCGCCAACTGGAAACACGGCGAGGACGTGATCATCACCGCCGCGGTGAAGGACGAGGACATCGCCACTAAATTCCCGAAAGGCCATACCCGCGTGAAACCTTATTTGAGAACCACGCCTCAACCGAATATTTAAGATCTTTTCAATTGTGAGCCCTACGAGCCCTCCGGATTACCTTCCGGGGGGCTTTGTCTTTTCCAGGGATCCCTGCATTAAATGACCAGCCAACTGCTGAATAGGGGAATTGAACGTTAAAAATGACGATGCTCATAACCTTTCGGGGTTTGGCACGTAATAACACGCACGAAGAATTTCAGAATTCTTCACCCTCCCGGTGGCATACGATGTTGTATCGATGGCCGTCCGGTGATGTCTCAAAGGCCTCTCACTAAACCAGATCGCTCCATTCGCGCGATAAAACGTTTGCATAACTCCGATTCGCAGGATGAATGGAGCGGAACGTTTAAAAAATCATAAACGCAACGTGCGTTATTAAAAAAGTAAATAAGACCGATATGCCTCTGCCCCGGGGAAAGAAAAAATAAAAGCATAGGGGTAAACGACAACAGAATTGTCATACATGAAAATTGAACGATTATGGAAAATAGGATCAATCTCGCCCCATCCGTCAATGATTATCTGAGACGCTTTTATGTTGCTCAAAACAATCTTCACCAATTAATCAAAGAAGAGCGCCTGCAGAAACGCATCCAAAAAAGTAAGCGGCAGCTCCTGAAAGCTGAATGAACAAAACCCAAAGACTCTCTATCATCGGTGGCGGCATCGGAGGCCTCACCCTGGCCATTGCGCTCCGGAAAAAAGGTTACCCCGTAACCGTCTATGAAAATGCTCCCGAGCTCAAGCCGCTTGGCGCGGGCCTCGGTCTGGCAGCCAACGCCATCAAAGCCTTTCAACAGATCGGCATCCGCGACGACGTGTTGAAAGCGGGAAGGGTACTAAAGAAATTTATCATCAAAGACCAGCAAGGCCAGGCATTGTCGACGGCCAATGCCGAGCGCATGAGTGCCAAGTTTGGTGCTCCCAATAATTTCACCATTCACCGCGCTGATCTTCACCAGGTGCTTCTATCACAGCTTCCCGAGGGCGTGGTGCAAAAAGGCAAAGGCTGCTCCGATTTTGAGCAGACGTCCAGTGGTGTGCGGCTTCATTTTACCGATGGCACTTCCGTGGAAACAGACTATGTGGTGGCCTGCGATGGCATTCACTCCGTCTTTCGCAAAAAGTTGTTGCCAGGAAGTACGCCGCGTTATGCAGGCTACACGTGTTGGCGCGCTGTGATCGATAAAATTCCTCCGTCGTTGAACATGGAAGAGACCTCGGAGACATGGGGACCCGGAAGCCGTTTTGGCATTGTGCCGCTGTCGCGCCAACGGATCTATTGGTTTGCAACGATCAACGCTGGGGCAAACGACCAGGAGAAGAAAGCCTATGGTGTGGCCGAGCTCTCGAAACATTTTGGAGCGTTCCACGCAGACGTTAGGAATGTTCTCGCGCAAACGCAAGATGCCCAGTTGATCTGGAACGACATCATCGACCTGAAACCCTTGAAACAATTTGCCTTTGGAAATATTTTGTTAATGGGCGACGCCGCGCATGCCACCACACCCAACCTGGGGCAGGGTGCGTGTATGGCGATTGAAGACGCGGTGATCCTGGCGAATTGCCTCGCCGAAAATGCAGAACCCATCGTCGCGTTTCAGCGCTTTGAAACCCGTCGTCTAAGACGCACACGTCACATCATCCGGGATTCGCGGCGCCTGGGGCGGATCGCGCAATTGGAGAATCCATTTCTTATCAAGCTGCGCAATGCTGCCGTGCGGCTCACACCACAGCGGGTCACGGAAAATCAGTTCAAGTTTATTTCAGAAGTTTCTTTTCAATAGTCGCTTTCGTAGCGGGTGCCGTGTTGAGAGAAACGTTGCTTAGGGCGATGTATTTCTATGCGCAGCGCTAAGCGCAGGGAGCAACCTTCGCGGGCTTTGCTGTGAAAATTCCGTTGCTTTGGATACTTTCGTTTTTCATAACATTACATTTTACTCCCATGCACTACCGTACCGCCACCGAAGAGGATGCACCCCGATTGTTGAGATTGTATAAAGCCGTATCGCGCGTGCGCGACGGCATTGCCCGGCTCGAGCATGAGGTGACGGAGGAATATATCCACGAGATCCTTCACAACAGCCTTTCGCGCGGCCTGATGGTGGTGGCCGAACACCCCGATGATCCTAATGAACTGGTGGCCGATATGCACGGTTACACGATGGGACTGGAGATCTTCAAACACTTAATTACCGACGTGACGGTATGCGTCCACCCCGACTTCCAGGGGAGAAAGATCGGCCGCACGATCCTCACCATCTACCTGGACGAAATTGTGCGCAACCGCCCCGAGATCGGGAAGGTGGAATTGATTGCCCGCGAAGGAAATCTCAGGGCGATCCATTTATATCAATCTGTTGGCTTCCGCATCGAGGGCCGGTTGGAAATGCGCATCCGCATGGCCGATGGCACGTATGAAGCCGATATCCCGATGGGATGGCAAAACCCTTCATTTGAATTCGACATGCCCTAGCCTGGGTCATGAACATTTCATTCCCGGGTATATAACCCCGGTTGCAAAAAAAAGATTGAAAAGGATTTTCGTTAGACGAGGTATTCGAACAGGTTTTCGTTCTGATTCACCAGCGTGTAGTTCAGCTTGTGGCCGTCCATACGGGCAATGAGCGAGTTGAAATCGTCTTTTGATTTCACTTCGATGCCGATGAGTGCGGGACCACTTTCCTTGTTATTCTTCTGGATGAATTCAAAACGCACGATGTCGTCGTTGGGGCCCAAAATGTCGTTGACGAATTCTTTGAGGGCTCCGGGGCGCTGCGCAAAGCGTACGATGAAATAATACTTGAGGCCTTCGTAGAGCAGCGAGCGTTCTTTGATCTCCTGCATGCGGTCGATGTCGTTGTTGCCGCCGCTGAGGACGCAGACTACCTTTTTGCCTTTGATCTGGGCTGCGTATTGATCGAGGGCTGCGATGGACAATGCCCCGGCCGGTTCGGCCACGATGGCATCTTCGTTGTAGAGTTGCAGGATGGTGGTGCTCACTTTGCCTTCGGGCACCAGCAGCAAGTCGGTGATCACGTCTTTGCAGAGCTCGAATGTGATGTCGCCCACTTTCTTCACGGCCGCGCCGTCGACAAAGCGCTGGATCGTATCGAGCACAACGGGCTTGCCTGCATCGAGGGCAGCTTTCATGGAGGGTGCGCCCAGGGGTTCTACGCCCACCAGTTTGGTTTGGGGCGAGAAGAGTCTGAAATATTGACCCACGCCGGCACAAAGGCCGCCACCGCCAATGGGCACGAAGATGTAGTCGATGCCCGACAGGTCGTCGAGGATCTCTTTGCCTACGGTGCCTTGTCCTTCAATCACTTTCAGGTGATCGAATGGCGGGATGAAGACCATTTCATTTTCTTCGGTAAACGCCAGCGCATGGGCCTGGCATTCGTCGAACGTGTCGCCGATGAGGACGATCTCGATGTTGTTGCCGCCAAACATTCTCACCTGGTTGATCTTTTGTTTGGGGGTGATGGCGGGCATGTAGATCACGCCTTTGATGTCGAGGTATTTGCAGGCGAAGGCCACCCCTTGGGCGTGGTTGCCGGCACTCGCACACACGACGCCGCGTTTGCGCTGGTCGTCGCTCAGGCTTTGGATGAGGTTGTAGGCACCCCGCAATTTATACGAGCGCACCACCTGCAAATCTTCGCGTTTAATGTAAATCTCGGCTTGAAATTTTTCGGAGAGTTTGCGATGGTATTGCAACGGCGTTTTCAGCGCTACGGCTTTGAGCGCGTAGGCGGCGGCGTTGATGTTGAGGTCGTATGTTTGTGAGGTGGGTTTCATAAGGATAAAATACTAACCGCGAAGGCATCAAAAGATCGTGTCCGTTGCGCCTTCGCGGTTAAGGAAAATTAGTTGATCATGCTGGCTTCCACCGTGTTCTTCTCAGGTCTGAGTTGACGTACGGCGGCACCGGCTTGCCAGAGTTCGCTTTCGCGGAGTTCTTTCAGTTCTTCTGCCAGCTTCTCGCGGTAGTCGGGCTTGCTGCAAGTTTCGATGGTGCGTTTTGCTTCGGCGCCAGTGGCTACGCTCTTGTACAATTCCTGGAATACGGGAAGGGTAGCGGCTTTGAATTTCTTTTTCCAATCCAATGCACCGCGTTGTGCCGTAGTGGAACAGTTGGCATACATCCAGTCCATACCGTTCTCGGCGACGAGGGGCATGAGGCTTTGCGTGAGCTCTTCTACGGTTTCGTTGAAGGCTTCGGAAGGCGAGTGGCCGTTGGCGCGCAGCACTTCGTATTGTGCTTCGAAGATGCCGGCGATGGCACCCATCAACGTTCCTCGTTCGCCGCTGAGGTCGGAGTATACTTCTTTCTTGAAATCAGTTTCAAACAAATAGCCCGATCCCACGCCGATGCCAAGGGCAATGGCTTTCTGTTTGGCATTGCCGGTTGCGTCTTGGAACACAGCATAGCTGGAGTTGATACCCTTGCCTTGGAGGAACAGGCGGCGTACGGAAGTACCCGATCCCTTAGGAGCCGCTAACACCACGTCGATGTCTGCAGGAGGGATGATGCCGGTTTGTTCTTTGAAGGTGATGCCAAAGCCGTGCGAGAAATATAAGGTCTTGCCTTTGGTGAGGAAAGGTTTGATCGTGGGCCACAGGGCGATCTGTCCGGCATCGGAGAGCAGAAACTCGATAACGGTTCCGCGTTGTGCTGCTTCTTCGATCTCGAACAATGTTTTGCCAGGAACCCATCCGTGTTCAACCGCTTTGTCCCATGTTTTGGATCCTTTGCGTTGGCCAACGATAACGTTGAAACCGTTGTCGCGCAGGTTGAGGGCTTGCGCCGGGCCTTGCACACCGTAGCCTATAATGGCAATTGTCTCGTTCTTCAGTATGTCAAGTGCTTTTTCCATCGGGAATTCTTCACGGGTAACAACCTCTTCGATCGTTCCGCCAAAATTGATCTTTGCCATTTTGATTTATTGTTTAAGTTTTAATTTTTTACGTGTTGTGTTTTTTTGATCCGGATCGCTTCCGCGTTATACAACTTGTTCGTTGTGCTTGGCGCTCAATTCGCAATAGAGATCGCTTCCGGGATAGTAGATCGCATATTCCACTTCGATGAGCTTCTCCAGCTGGTGTTTCACTTTCTCCATCATGTCGGCCGTGGTGAACAGCAGCAGCACGGCCACCCCCATGCGAAAGTCGCCTTCCACTTCGTGGGCCACCAGTTTTTTGATCCTGATCCTGCGGCGATTCAGGATATTAACGATCCGGTTCAAAACCGAAAAGTTATTATCGGAATGTATTTCAAGGGTGAATTCCTGTTTCATAGTTATCGTGTTGGTCTCTAAAAGGGTGCGGGTGTGTATGGTCATAGCATTAGATCTTAGGAGCTTCCAAAAGAACATCGGCCACGCCGGCGCCGGCGGGAACCATGGGGAACACGTTGTCTTCTTTGCCGACAACCACTTCCAGGAAATAAGGCGTTTCCGCGGCGAGCATTTCTTTCAATGCGCCCTGAAGATCGTCGCGGGCCTCCACTTTGCGTGCGGGGATACTATAGGCTTCGGCCAGTTTCACGAAGTCGGGGTTCTGCATCTCGGTGAACGAATAACGCTTGCCATGGAACAGCTGTTGCCACTGGCGCACCATGCCCAGGAAGTTATTGTTCAACACAATGATCTTCACGGGAATTTTGTATTGCATAATGGTGCCTAATTCTTGCACGGTCATTTGATAGCCACCGTCACCGATCACGGCCACCACTTGTTTTGCGGGTGTGCCCAGCTTGGCACCCATCGCGGCAGGCAAGGCAAAACCCATCGTGCCGGCGCCGCCCGAGGTGACGTTGGTGCGGGGATCTTTGTATTGATAATAGCGCGAGGTCGTCATCTGGTGCTGACCTACGTCGGTCACGACCACGGCTTCTCCTTTTGTGAAATTGGAGAGGTGGTGAATGACTTCGGCCATGGTGAGTTTTTCGCTGGTGGGGAAAAATTCCTTGCGAACCACTTTGTCGTATTCTTCATCGTTCAGCTTTTTGAAGCTGGCGATCCATTCGGCGTGACGGTTGGCTTTGCACTTGGGCTGCAAGGCCGTCAGCGCTTCTTTCGCGTCGGCGTGAACGGCCACATCGGCCTTGATGATCTTGTTGATCTCCGCTTTGTCGATCTCGATGTGAACGACCTTGGCTTGCTTGGCATATTTGCTCACGTTGCCGGTTACACGGTCATCGAAACGCATGCCCACGGCGATGAGCACATCGCATTCGTTCGTGTTCAGGTTGGGGCCATAGTTTCCGTGCATGCCCAGGAAGCCGACATAATTCGGGTGATCTGTGGGGAAGGCACCGAGTCCAAGCAACGTGCTGGCTACCGGAATGCCGGTCTTTTCAGAGAAAGCGATCAATTCCTTTGTCGCTCCGGACAACAGGATGCCCTGGCCGGCGAGAATGTAAGGACGTTTGGCATTGTTGATCAATTCCGCAGCAGCGTCTACTTGCGTCGGTTGCAGCGTGGGTTTCGGTTTATAGGTGCGGATGCTCTCGCATTTTTTGTAGTCCGCTTCCTCGATCATCTCGTTCTGTGCGTTCTTGGTAATGTCTACCAGAACAGGTCCGGGACGGCCAGTGTTGGCGATATAGAAAGCGCGTGCTACGGCGGGTGCGATATCTTTGGCTTCCGTTACCTGGATGTTCCATTTCGTTACCGGGATGGTGGTGTTCACCACATCGGTTTCCTGGAAAGCATCCGTGCCCAACAGGTGCGCAAACACCTGGCCGGTGATGCAGACCAGGGGCGTGGAGTCGATGAGTGCATCGGCCAGGCCGGTCACCAGGTTGGTAGCACCGGGGCCGGAGGTGGCAAACACAACACCTGCTTTTCCCGACACGCGGGCAAAGCCCTGGGCGGCGTGGATCGCGCCTTGTTCGTGGCGCACGAGTATGTGTGTCAGCCGGTCGGCATAGTGATAGAGGGCATCGTATACCGGCATGATCGCTCCGCCGGGATATCCGAAGATGATGTCGGCGCCTTCTTCCACCAGGCTGCGAAGCAACACTTCGGAACCGGTGATCTTTTGTTTGGGTTGGGTTTCCGTCCCAACGGCAAGTTTAGTCTTCGTCAGTAACGCATCCATCTGCAGCAGTTTTTACGTGTTTGGCATACTTCCATAAAATTCCATTCTTGGCGTTCAGCGGTGGAGTCTTCCAGGCCGCTCTGCGTTTGGACAAGGTCGCATCGTCAACCAGCAGGTTGATCGTGTGACCCTGTACATCTATTTCAATCAGATCATTGTCTTCCACGAGGGCGATCACGCCGCCTTCATAAGCTTCGGGGGTGATGTGCCCGATGAGGAGGCCGTGTGAGCCGCCGGAAAATCTTCCGTCGGTGATCAGGGCCACGCTCTTGCCAAGACCCACGCCCATGATGGCCGAAGTGGGCTTGAGCATTTCCGGCATGCCGGGAGCGCCTTTGGGGCCTACGTAGCGGATCACCACCACGTCGCCGGGTTTTACTTTACCACTCTGGATGCCATCCACCAAAGCAAACTCGCCGTTGAATACGCGGGCGGGTCCTTTGAAGCGATCGCCTTCTTTGCCCGTGATCTTGGCTACCGATCCTTTGGCCGCCAGGTTTCCGTACAGGATCTGGAGGTGGCCCGTGGCCTTGATGGCTTTTTCGAAGGGCAGGATGATATCCTGTTTTGTGAAATCCAGGTCGGGGATACTTTCCAGGTTTTCTTTTACTGTCTTTCCGGTTACGGTGATGCAATCACCGTGGAGGAAGCCCTTCTTCAGCAAATATTTCATCACCGCGGGCACGCCGCCGATCTTGTGGAGGTCTTCCATCAAATATTTTCCGCTGGGCTTGAGGTCGGCGATGAGCGGTGTTTTGTCGCTGATGCGCTGAAAGTCTTCTTGTGTGAGCGACACGCCGGCGCACTTGGCCATCGCGATGAGGTGCAACACGGCATTAGTGGATCCACCCAAAACCATGACCACGGTGATGGCGTTCTCAAAGGCCTTCTTGGTCATGATGTCGCGCGGCTTCAGGTCGCGCTCCAGCAGGAGGCGGATGGCGTTGGCGGCCTCGATGCACTCTGCCGATTTCTCTTTGCTGAGCGCAGGGTTCGATGCCGAGAAAGGCAATGACATCCCCATCGCTTCGATGGCCGATGCCATGGTGTTGGCGGTGTACATGCCCCCGCAAGCGCCTGCGCCGGGGCAAGAGTTTTGGATGATGCCTTTGAAATCTTCCGGCGTAATGGTACCCGCCATTTTCTGCCCCAGGGCTTCGAAGGCGGAGATGATGTTCAGTTGTTGTCCTTTCCAGTGGCCGCCGGCAATGGTGCCGCCGTAGACCATGATGGAGGGCCGGTTCAAGCGGGCCATGGCCATCAAGGCGCCGGGCATGTTTTTGTCGCAGCCGGGAACGGCGATGAGGCCGTCGTAGTACTGCGCACCGCATACGGTTTCGATCGAGTCGGCGATCACTTCGCGGCTCACTAGCGAATAGCGCATGCCTTCGGTGCCGTTGCTCATGCCGTCGCTCACGCCGATGGTGTGGAAGATGAGACCTACGAGGTCTTTGGTCCACACCGCGGTCTTCACTTCTTCGGCCAGCTTGTTGAGGTGCATGTTGCAAGTGTTGCCGTCATAGCCCGTGCTCACAATGCCCACCTGGGCCTTCTTCAAATCTTCTTCCGTCAATCCGATCCCATACAGCATGGCTTGCGCCGCGGGCAGCGTGGGATCTTGTGTGAGGGTCTTGCTATACTTGTTCAGTTCCAAAATGTATCTGCGGTTTAATCGTAAAATCTTTAAAAACGGGTCGAGTGAAGTTATCGGTGGGGACAACTTCACCTCCCCGAACATCTATCTGGTTGTAGTTAGATGATGACGTAGCTGAAGGACTTCTCCAACACCTGGCATTTGTAGGCCTCTTGTACAGTGGCGCCCAGGCTTTCGTACCATTCCTTGCGGAAGGGCTTGGCGTCGATGGACTCGATGCCGGCGATCTCGGCCGCGGTGCCGCAGAGGAAGGCACTGTCGGCGCTTTCCAGTTCTTCAGGGCTGATATTTCTTTCCTTCACCGGGATGTCCAGTTCGCGGCAGATGTTGAGCACGGTTTGCCGTGTGATGCCGGGCAGGATGTGTCCCACGGGAGGGGTATACAACACGCCGTTCTTTTCCAGGAAGAAGTTCGCGCCGGGCGCTTCGGCCACGTTGCCGTTCATGTCGAGCATGAGGGCTTCGTCGTAGCCGCGTACTTTGGCTTCGCTGGTGGCGAGGATCGAGTTCACGTAATGGCCGGTGACCTTGGCTTCCATTTTCAGGGAGTTGGGGTTAGGGCGCTGGTAGGAGGAAACACAAAGCTTGAGCAGCTTGTCGCCATGGTATTTGTCCCATTCCCAGGCGCACATCATCAGGAACACATCCTGGGGTTGGGTGAGGGTCATGTTGGGACCACAGTAGACCAGCGGGCGGATATAGCTGTCGGAGAGGTTGTTTCTTTCGAGGAGTTGGTAAGCGATTTGAACCAGTTCTTCGGTTTCGTACTGAAAGGGAATGCCCACGAGCGCGCAGCTTTTGCGCAGGCGTTCGAAGTGTTCGAAGGCCTTAAAGATCTTGACGCCGTTTAGTGACTGGTAAGCACGGATGCCCTCGAATGCACCGAAGCCATAATGCAGTGTCTGGCTGTAGAGGTCGGTGTGAGCATCAACCGCTTTTATGAACTTACCATTCAAGAAAAGGATCGTGTCTTTCGTGTAATACATATAACAATTGTTAGTTTGTTTTAGCCTGTATAAAACAAAACCGCCCCGAGGCTATCGGGGCGGTTCGTGAGTTTTTAGTTCGTTATGCTATATCACCATCGCCCCTGCGGGTTTGACCACGATCACGACGATTAGAAGCAACAAAAACAGGGAAGCCATGGACCTTGAAAGGTTCATGCTGCGTTCTGATATTGTTGTTGAATTCGACATATAATTTTGTGCGAGTACAATGGTCACAAATTATCGACTAAGGTTCAAGTTATTTACCAAAAATATTTGAAATTTCATCAATAACGAATGTTAGCTACTCCGTACGGGTGTTAGTTAAGGGGTTAATTTTGCCTGTGGTGGCCGTTGTTTTTTGAGGTACGGAAGGGATGTTTTTTTGTTGTTTTGGGAAGGGCATCGCGTTGGAAAAAAAATTTAGGCGCAAAGGCGTCCTCCTTTGCTGGAGCTTCGGCGGGCAGGCAGGAATTTTTACGGTTTGAACGCAGACAATGGCGAAAAAGTCCAGTCGCATTTTATGAGAAAAACATCTTACTATCTACGATCAAAAAAGTTGTTGAGATAGCCTATTTTTTTGCTCTGCGCGAGAGATAATAATGCCACAAGAGCATCGTCGCCACGGTGCGGTAGGGCTGCCAGTTTACGGCGATCTCCAGCAGTTCTTCGCGGGTGGTTTCGACCGGGAGATTTTTCAAATGTTTTAACGCATTTACGGCGGCCAGATCGCCAATGGGAAATACATCTACCCGTTGCAACACAAACATCAGGTACACATCGATGGTCCAGTTGCCAACGCCCTTCAGTTGGTTCAGCGTGGCGCGTACATCGTCGTTGGATAATTTTTCTATCGCGGGCAAATGCACTGTTCCATTGACGATCGACTCGGCGAGGTATCGCACGTAGACGGTTTTTTGACGACTGAAGTAACACGCTTTGAGCTCCTCATCCGACAACACCAGAACGCCTTCGGGTGTTATTTCTCCCAGGCGTTCGCGCAGTTTGTTCAATGCGGCTAATGCTGAGGCCAGGGATACTTGTTGTTCCAGGATGATGTGTACCAGGCTTTCAAAAGTGTTGGGCCGTGTCCACATCGGTGGATAACCATAGGTCTGAATGACCGATGTCAGGTCCTTGTCGTTTGATGCCAGGGCATCACAGATTTTGTGGAAGTTGTCGGAAGAGAAGGTCGTGAACATGAATGAAAATGGGGTCAATAAAGTACTGGTACAAGATCCAACTTTCTACCAGAGTGTAGGATTTTTTCTGGAGTTTTCCAGGCGCAATAAAAACGATTTGTTCTCAAGACCGCCACCAAATCCAACTAATTTGCCCGAGTGCCCGATGACGCGGTGGCAAGGCGCAATGATGGAGATCGGATTTTTGTTTGCGGCCATCCCAACAGCGCGCACGGCGTTTGGACTGTCAATTTGTTTTGCGATCTCACCGTAGGTCCGGGTTTCTCCAAAGGGAATGGTCAACAACGCTTCCCATGTTTTTTTCTGAAACGGCGTGCCGATAAAATCCAGTTCGAGCGTGAAGGTTGTTCTTTTTTTCTCGAAGTATTCCGTCAGTTGCTTTTCGGTTTCAACGAGAATGGGGTGGTCATTGCATTCGGTGCTGTTTAGCGGTGCGCTTTGTGGATCGTCGCGCTGCCAGTGTACGCCGGCGAGACCTTTTTCGCTGGCGATGAGGGTTAACTCGCCTACGGGAGATTTTATTTTTTTATGATAATATCCTTCCATGCTTTATTTTTCAGGGATGTCCGCGATGAGTGGGGGCATCCTGCGGTGGATCATATTCCCTATACGTTCATTGCGGACTGAGGGGTGAATAAATTTAGAAATTTCCATTGAAAATATGGGTTCACCGGTTAGGGTAGAAAATTTAAGATGTTCCCTTCTATCGCTTGTTGGTGAAGAACACCAACAAGGGCGGTGGGGCGGTGAGGCGATAAAGTTAAATCGCGCAAAAAAAGGTCCCGGATGTCAGGACCTTTTCATGCCACGTCAGCGGGCAATGCCGGGAAGAATGGAATCTACTCCGACCGCAAACTTTTCGCAGGATTGGTGAGCGCTGCTTTGATCGATTGGAAGCTTACGGTCAGCAATGTAATCGCCAATGCGCCTGTGCTTGCCATGACAAAGACCCCCCAGGAAATGTTGATCCTGTATTGGTATTGTGCCAGCCAGTTGTTCATAAAATAGAACGATAAGGGAGTGGCCACAACACAAGAGATCGCGACCAGGAAAACAAAATCCTTTGACAGCAACCGCCACAATTCGGATACCGACGCGCCCATGACTTTGCGGATGCCGATTTCCTTGGTGCGTTGTTCGGCTACGAATGACGCCAGCCCGAAAAGCCCCAGACAACTGATGACAATGGCCAGGGTGGCGAAGACAAAGGCAATGTGGCCGATGCGCTTTTCATTGCTGAATTTTTTTCCAAACTCCTGGTCGGCGAAGGCGTATTCGAACGCGTTGGAAGGGTCGTATTTTTTAAAGACCGGTTCGATCTTCGCCAGGGCTTCCGTTGCACTGGCCCGCGGATTTAGTTTAAGGTTCACGATATTGTAGTTGATAAAAGAAATCCTATTGGACTTCAAAAAGAACATCATGGGCCTCACCGCTTCATAGGGCGACTGCGTGATCATGTTTTTGACAACTCCAATAATTTTCCACTCCCCGTTTTCACCCCACTTGATGACTTGGTCTATCGGATTTTGAAATCCAAGGTAGTCCACGGCGGCTTCGTTCACGATGAACCCGGAAGAATCGCTGGCAAAGTCTTTCGAAAAATCTCTTCCATTTTTTATTTGCCACCCGATGGTCTTCCCGAAATCGTGCGTGACGCCGATCGTTACAAATTCCTCGGCCATGTCCGGGTTTTTCCCTTGCCACTCGAAGCCGCTGTTGGTGGTGTAGATGTCCGTTATGGAACTTTCCGATGCGGCAATTTCTTCCACGACGCCGGTTTGTAAGAGATCGTTGCGCAAGACCTCAAAGCGTTTCATGATCTCTGCCGTTTTGATGGGCACCGATACGCAACCATTGATGGCATATCCGATCGGCCGGTCTTGCGCAAACCGGATCTGCCGGAAGACGATGAGCGTGCCCACGATGAGCGTGACCGAAACCGTGAACTGCACGACCACAAGCACCTTGCGCGGCACGGCGGCAAAACGGCCGGCGCTGAAAGCGCCCTTCAAGACTTTTGCCGGCTGAAACGCGGAGAGATACAAGGCAGGATAACTTCCCGCGATCAATCCCGTGACGATGGCAAAGGCGGTGCACGCAAACCAAAACCACGGCGCGCTCCAGGGTAGACCGATGCGTTTGCCGGAAACCTCGTTAAACCAGGGAAGAGCGAGTAGGACTACCATCAGTGAAAAGACAAAAGCGATCAGCGCGACCAATAGCGACTCCGTGAAAAACTGATTGATCAGCTGCGTGCGAACGGAGCCGATCGTTTTCCGGATGCCCACTTCCTTTGCCCGCTTTTCGGAACGCGCCGTGCTCAGGTTCATGAAGTTGATACAAGCCAGGAACAAAACAAAGCCACCGATGGTCCCCAGCATCCAAACGGATTGAATCCCACCACCAACCGATACGCCATCTTTAAAATCGGAATGGAGACGCCAGCGGCTCATGGGGTGAAGAAGCAGTTGGGGGTTTGATTTGTCGCGTTCTTCCGTAGACGTTCTCTTCAGCTTGGCGTCTTTGATCTTTGCCGACACAGCGTTCATGTCGGCGCCTTTGGTGACTTGCACAAAGCATTGAAACCAACTGTTGCCCCAACCCACCCGTTGTTCCAGCTCTGGGGCAATCAACCCCCAGGCCAGGATAACATTCAAATCGGAAAAGGAGGAATTGTCGGGCAGGTCTTCGTAGACACCCATTACCTTTACATCAAACCGGTTGTCGACCTGGAGGGTTTTCTCGATGGGATCGTCTTCACCAAAAAGAGCTTTTGCGGTGGACTGAGAAAGTAGGATCGCATTGAGGTCCTTCGGCCCTGGGGACGTTCCGCTCAACATTTTCAGCGTCAACATTTCTGCCAGTCCGGGCTCCATGAAGCAGCCGGATTTTTTCACGCTCTTTTCTTCATAAGAAAGTTTATGGCCTTCAGGGAAACTGCCGATCACGACATGATCGAAGTTGTCACCGTAGGTGTTCCGCAGTTCGGGACCCAGTTGCATGGCCTGGCTAAACCAGGTTTCCACCTGCCCATCGAAGGTTTGGTTCTGAACCACGCGCGCAATGCGATCGTAGTTCGTGAAATTTGTATCATACGACACCTCATCAAAAACCCAAAGGCCGATGAGCATCGCGGCGGCCATCCCAGTGGTGAGACCGCCGATGTTGATGAGGGAATAGCCTTTATTCTTTAAAAGGTTTCGCCAGCCGATCTTGAAGTAACTTTTGAACATAGCATATTGGTTTGCAGATTGAATTTCGTTTACCGGCCGGATCATGCTGGGCCTGAAAAGCAGAAGCACGTCGATGATGAACCGGATGTTCGCTCTTGTTTTGCCGGAAGTTTTTAATCGTTCGTCATAAAGTTCGAGCAGGTCTCCTTCGATGTATTTCCTTAGCGCGGGATGACAGAACCACCGGAAGAAACGGTGAAACAATTTTGGCGGTTCTTGGGGTTGTGTTTTCATAAAGGATGGCCCGACCCTGGGTTCAGAATTTCATGGAAGTACCCGGCGGAAGAATAAATTC
The DNA here is from genome assembly GCF_003589925.1 of Chryseolinea soli. Lineage (NCBI taxonomy): Bacteria > Pseudomonadati > Bacteroidota > Cytophagia > Cytophagales > Fulvivirgaceae > Chryseolinea > Chryseolinea soli. The sequence continues at coordinate 3,067,652 of NZ_CP032382.1, forward strand.
CTATTCGTAGTATTAATAATTATGCCAAATGGAAAAAGGGCTAATCGGAGGGAATTGGGTGGGGGAGAGCCGAAGGGTTGTTCGCATTCGAACAAAAATTGCTCGGATCAGAGCAGGGAGTCAGGAGCCTGCCTGGTGGTTAAATATTTTTTCTTTGGGGGTATGGGTGGGCGTTGCTTTGTTACATTTGCGGGAATCCATCCCTTTGGATACGGGTGGTGTGATCTGAAAATCGGGTGATCAATAATCTCTTTGGTGAAATTTTATGCTGATAAAAAAACTTGCTGCGCCGCTTATTAATGAGAAGATACTGGGACAGGCTGAACATGTCTATGTGGCCACAGCGGGGATTTCGGAGCCGGCGTTTGATTTTGTGGTAGGAAGATTGTCGGTGAAATGTAAGGTAGAGATGGTGACGGGGCTGGATGCGTTGACGTCGCCGAATGTGTTGCGGCGGATCTGGGCGCAATTCCCGGACCGGGTGGCCGCGCGGATCTATGCGCGGAATTTCTTTCATCCGAACGTTTATATTTTTGATATGCCCTATCGCAAGGCGATCGCTTTTGTGGGGTCGGGGAGTTTTACACTGGAGGGGTTGAAGGACCACGAAGAAGTATTTTATAAGATCACGGACCCTAAAGAGATCGAAAATCTGAAATCGTGGTTTATTGGTTATTATGAATTCGCGGAACCGCTGACGGAAAGGATTATCCAGGAATACGAATGGGCCTACCCCGCGATGAAGCAACGCGATATCGTTTCGCGCCAGGAGAAGAAACAGTTTATGGAGCTGGCCAGCCACGCCTTTCAGTGGGACGGCATCCGTTTCAAACTTCAATATTTTAAAAAAGAAGATTACCACGCCTTTGCCAGCTCTAAGGCCTCCCTGCAAACCGAGGAAATTCAGGCGGAGAGAGCAGCCGTGCAAAACAAGCTCCTGGAGCTTCATGCGCTTGTAAAAAATCACGTGGCGGGATTAAAGATCCAGCGTGAAACGGAACCCAAACAAATCGGCAGCCTGGATCCGCTTCAACACGCCGACGGCAGGCTCCGATCGCTTTGGCTGTCCTATGGTGATGGGAATGATCATGAGCTTTTGCAACTGCAAGTGATCATTCGCCAGAAAGATGTTGGACTCTGGCTGGCATCCGCTCCCTTGAAACAAGGCGTTGAGGCCAGGAGATATTTTCGTGATCAAATGAAGGAAGCAGGCTACCGTGCAAATTTTTTCAAGTTGCTTGCTGCACTAGGTGCGGGATATTGGGTGGAGGTCGCTGGTGATGTGAGAGCAATCGAGACCTTTCCAAACGACGATGCGCTTTGGGAATTTACGAAGGGTGATGATGGGCGGTATTTTACTTTTAAAATTGGGAAGAATTATTCGCCTGGTGACCCGGAGATCAGCGCGGAGAGTATTGTGGCAACGACTGTGAAACAATTCGATAAGCTTGTTTTGTTGTATCGGCAGATGGATGATCCATTTGGATAGTGAAATAGGGATCCGTCGATTTACATTTCGGGTCTGTTCAGTCCATTTTGTGTTCAGGACAATACCCTGTACCTGATCTCAAACTGTTTCAAAAAAGTCTCAACGTATATCCACTCCGATTTCCAAATGTTGAACGTGTATTCATCGTCCACTGAATCCATGCCTTCAATGTCGCCGGTTTCCTCGCTGGTGTATCGTTGCAGATGCTCCAGGTTGGCTCGTCGCAGTCCCTTTTTTAACACCGCCACGGGCGTATAATAGCTGCGGTCTTCGCCGGAAACGAATTTGTCTAAATCCGAAGTCAATGTCACCCATTCCAACAAAATGCCTTGGTCATCTTCTGGCAAAGAGGCATAGATCTCACGCAATTCTTTTGCGGCGCGGATCAGCTTGTGCCCTGAACTCGGGGTTGTCACCGCGTCGACAAAATTGATTTTTCGAGTTCTTATTTCGTCTGTAATGGTCATTGTAATGGCGATGTTTGAATGATCGGGGTGTGGCGGAGGTGTTCAATTTTGTTCCCTTAAAGCGGCTTTCAGCTTACCGTATAAAGATGCTGTCAAGAGGGTAGCAAGACGTTACAATCGAATGTGAAAAAGTTGCATAACTTACTGATTGTATTCAATCATTTGTGCCGCAGCGTGCATACCAATCAATGTTGCCTGCGTGCTTTTCTGTCAAAGTTCCTTTATAAAGCAAACGATGCGATTTGCTTCTTTAAATCCGATTTTCTTATGAAAGTTTATACTGCTGAAATTATTCAGTTCCGTGTCTGAGGCAAGTTGTTTGCAACCTTTTTGCCTGCCCCAACTTTCGCCAGCAGCTATTAATTTTTTGCCGATGCCAAGGTTTTGATAATTTGGTTTTACATATAAGGCTTCCAGGTAGGCAACGGGTAATTCGGTCGCTCCTTCAACATAATCATTCCGAATGGTTAAATGGATAAAGGCTATGTAGATTTCTTGTTCCTTGATGAGGTAACAGATTTCATTCTTTGAGCCCAATATGTTTTTATAGTTTTCGTACTCTTCGTCAAATGCGCAATCCGGCCATAATTCCAAAACAAGTTCAGTTAGCGGTTTAATATTGTCCGCTGAAAGTGGTTCTATGTCCATTGTAGTCACTTTGAATTGTGTTGCCTTGTTTAATTTTATCCACGCCACTAAAATGCTTGAATAAACCATGGGGCACAACGCCATGGACAAAGGGAACGCCAAGGGCAAGGGTATCTCCTTTGCGCTTGGCGTTATGTGTTATTTGGCTGCTTAACTATCTCAAATACTCCACAATCGCATCCCTGATGCTCGTGAAAGTTTTGACGAGCATATCCTCGTCTTCCTCCAGCAGCGTTACGCGGAACCCTTGCAGTTCAGAACAGAACGATGAAATAGGAACCACGCAAACCCCTTTCGCCGCCAATAGGTAATAAACAAACCGTTTATCGAGCGCGATGTCTTTGCTGGGCGTTCCATCGGCATTGTTCACCCAACTCTCCACCAGCGCTTTGATCTGGGGATTGCTGATGGCGAGCGACTGCGTGGGCTTGAGGCTGCCTTCGCGGAAGATGATGGTATTGTAGAAAGCACCAAAGGTTTCGTTGAAGGTGAGCTGCGGCACGGTGCGCAGGATGTCTGAGATGATCTTGCTGCGGCGGCCGATGTTGGCGTTGGTTTGTTCGCGATAGCCTTTGAAGCGCGGGTCGCCGAAAATTTTCGGGATGGCGAGCTGCGGGAGCTTGGTCGAACACACTTCGATCATCTTGGCGTTGTCGAGGGCCTGGCAGAAGCGGTTGAAGTCTTCGTCTTTGTCGCGGTTGTAGTATTCCATCCAGCCGCAGCGAGAGCCGGGCCACGGCAACTCCTTGGAGATGCCCTTCATGGAAATGCCGGGCACGTCGCCGATGATCTCGGCCAGGGCGTGCGCGCGTGCCCCGTTATAGGTGATGTTGATATAGATCTCGTCGGCGAGCAAAAAGAGATTGAACTCCTTGGCGATGGCCACGATGCGTTGGAGGATCTCCAGCGGATAGACCATGCCCGTGGGATTGTCGGGGTTGATGATGAGGATGCCCACCACATTGGGATTGTACTTCACCTTGTTGTAGAGATCGTCGAGATCGGGATACCATTTGTTGTTGGGATCCAGTTTGTAGGTGAGCGGCTCGTGCGCGGCGTGGGCCGCTTCGGCGCTGCTGTGGGTGGAGTATGCCGGCGTGGGGCCGATGACGCGCGAGGTGCGCGAAATAAATTGATACGCTTTGGAGATGGCGTCACCGAGGCCGTTGAAGAAGCAGATGTCTTCGGCGGTGATCTGCACGCCGTTCATGGCGTTTGTTTGGCGCGCCAGGAACTCGCGCGTTTCCAACATGCCCTTGGAGGGACAATAGCTGTAGGTATCGTCCTGCTTCATCAGGTCGGAGATGATGTCTTTGATCCACTGCGGAAGCTTGTGGTGTTTTTGGATGGGATCGCCAATGTTCTCCCACGAGATGGTGACGCCCATCTTCTTTAACACGTCTGCCTTCTTCACGATCTCGCGGATCTCGTAGCTCAGTTCTTTGGCGCCTTCGCTCAATAATTTTTGTCGCATAAATAAAAAATCAAAAAAAATTCAGGGTCTAAAAGTAAACCTTTGCACGGCCTGCGTGAAGTGGCATGACAAAAAAATTACAGCCGACTAACGATAGTAAGCACTGCAAAGTAATAAAAAGAAAAGGGGTAGGGGGCCGGGCTTTACGCTCGCGTGCCGGGAGCGAGGTCCCACGCTTTGACCTGGCGGCGCAAGGTGCTGTCGTCGGTGTAGCCGAGGAGGGAGGCGATCTCTTGTTTTTTCAGGTTGGTGTTCAGCATTTCGGTGGCCAGCTCTTTGCGCAGTTGGTGCGAGAGGGCGCGATAGGAAGTGCCTTCGTCGGTGAGCTTGCGCTGGAGCGTGCGCGGTGTCATGGAGAGGTGCGAGGCCATGATCTCCAGCGCAGGCACTTGCCCATTGAAGTCGAAGAGCAGGAGGCTGCGGATCTTTTCGGGCAGGGTGTTCTCGTTCGACAATGCATTTTGTTTTTTCACCAGCATGGCATTGAACAACGCGAACAAAGACTTGTCGTAGCTGATGATGGGCGTGACATATTGTTCGCGGGTGATGGTGACGCCATTACGTTGGGCATTGAATTTTACAGGCGCGTGAAACACCCGTTCGTATTCCTGTGGTGCGCGCTTGGAGTAGGTGAACTCCACATAGACGGGCCGCAGGTTTTTCCCGGTGAGTCGGCTCATCTGCATGGCGAACGACGTGGCGGAAACGTCCACGGCCTGCCGCGCGCTCTCGGGATACTTTTTCTCATAGAGCGGTATCGGCTCAAAGCCGACATGCACCAAACCTTCGCTGAACTCGAGTTTATATTTGAAAATGGAGCTTATCGTCGCGTTGAACTTGACAATGGTGGTGAGGGCATCTTCGAGCGTCTTGCAGCTTTGCGAGAGATAGCCCAGCATGCCAAAAGCCGACGCGCCAATATGCTGGCCGATGTGGAGGCCCAGTTGTTCGTCGCCCGTCATTTCGACGGCGGGTACCCAGAAGTCGGCGGCGGCTTCCCAGTCCATGTGTTTCTCGGCCTCGGTGAGCACGTGGGGGTCGATGCCCATGCGCTGGCAGAGGGCCTGGAGACTGGCACCATGGGCGACGGCACCATAGATGAGGTCGCGCATGACGGATACTTGAACGGAATACATTGGCGTGAGAGGGTTTGGGATTGTCGCAAATTACACGGATCGAGGGGGGCTATGGTTTCGTGTTCATACCTAAAAAGAAAAAAAGAACATGAAACGATTTCTGAAGATTGCCGGCAAGATCGTGGGCGCCCTGGTGGCCATCGTCCTGGTATTTGTCGTCTATATCGAGGTTAGCTACAAACGTACGTTCCAGGCACCCCCTACCGGCATCACGGCAAGCCGGGATACGGCCGTGATCGCCCGCGGCCGCTATATTGTGAAAGGCCCCGCACACTGCTGGACCTGCCACGCCAGCAAGGAGGCCATCGCCCGGCAAGGCAACGACCCCGGTAGCGCTCCCATGAGCGGTGGCGTGGAGTTTAAGACGCCCGTGGCAACCTTCTACACGCCCAACCTCACCCCCGACCCGGAAACCGGTATCGGCCGCCTCAGCGACGAGCAAGTGGCGAGGGCCATTCGCTATGGCGTGAACCACAGCGACCACGCCCTGGCGCCCTTCATGATGTTCCAGTCGATGAACGATGAGGACCTGACGGCCGTGGTCTCCTATCTGCGGTCGACCCCGCCGGTGAAAAATGAAGTGCCCGAGCGGGACCTGAACCTGTTGGGGAAAATGATCTCGCGGTTCCTGCTTGAGCCTGACCTGAAGCCGGATGTGAAGCCGGCCGTGGCGCACGACTCTTCGGCCGTGTATGGCGAGTACCTGGTGCAGGCAATGGCAAATTGCCGGGCGTGTCATACGAAGCGCGATGAGACAGGCGCTTTTGTGGGGGAGCCATTTGCGGGGGGCAGTCCCATGGAAACGGAAACGGGTACATTCATCACCCCCAATCTCACGCCGCACGCCACGACAGGCCGCATCTATACGTGGACGCCGGAGCAGTTTGTGCAGCGGTTTAAATTAGGGAAAGGGCCGGAGGGGAGTCACATGCCGTGGGAGGCGTATTCAAATATGTCGGAGCAGGATTTGAAAGCGATCTATGCTTTTTTGAGAACGTTGAAGCCGGTGGATAATAAGGTGGCGAGTACGTTTGTTCCGAAGCGGATGGAATAGAGTTTGATCAAGGCGCTTTAATCATCGACACAGCATACGCGTAGTGTGTTGTGTTGATTTTTTAAACTTGGGGTACGCATGGGTTTCTTCGGTTCCAAGTGCAGTGATGGTGCGCCATGAAAATTGTGTGCGTTGATTTCGTTTGTGCTTGGCGCATTTTTTTTGGTTTGCTTTCCCCCAGTTTCACTGGGGGTTATGATGGGGAACCCCTACGGGGTTCGGGTGCACTTTTTTTGTGCGTTAATAATATGATTGTGCTGATGCGTAGCTTCAGGTTCACTGGGCGATGATGTTTATTTGGGATTTAGGTGCGGGTATTCTTGTTGGGGAAGCGTATTAAAACTTTACCGGATCTTTAAGAGGGGCCGGCCAGGGATAGAAATGGAAAGCCCGAAGTGTGTGGGCTGGAGCGTGGCCGGACTTGGAATGGATAGCCCGGCCCGAGGTACGAGGGGGCCGCCGATATTTCCTTTTTTGTTTCCGCTACTATTTTGTCTTCACTAATTTTTTACTTCTGCCATCCTCTCGTTTGCGCACCTCATGCATTTGCTGTGCGCGGCGGTTCTCATTTTTTTTTCAGGCTCACGATGTTTTCAACGTGGACGGTATGCGGGAACATGTCTACCGGTTGAACCCTCAGGATTTCGTAGTTGTCGGCGAGCAAACTCAGGTCGCGGGCTTGCGTGGCCGGGTTGCAGCTCACATAGACGATGCGTTGTGGGGCGGCTTTGAGGATCATGCCGCAGACGGCTTCGTGCATGCCGGCGCGCGGTGGGTCGGTGATGATCGTGTCGGGGGTGCCGTGTTGGGAAAGAAACGATTCGTCGAGCAGGTCTTTGATGTCGCCGGCGTGGAAGTCGGTGTTGGTGATGTTGTTGATGCGCGAGTTCACCTTGGCGTCTTCGATGGCGGCCGCGACATACTCGAGGCCTACCACTTTTTGAGCCTGTGCCGCTACGAAGTTGGCGATGGTGCCCGTGCCGGTGTATAGATCATAAACCCGTTCGTGGCCCTTCAGCTCGGCCATCTCCCACGCTAATTTGTAGAGTTGATAGGCTTGGTCGGAGTTGGTCTGATAGAACGACTTGGGGCCGACGCGGAATTGGAGTACGCCGCTGCCGTCGGGTTTGGGCATGTGTTCGGTGATGTAGGGATTGCCTTTCCAACAAATGATGTCGAGGTCGTGGAAGGTGTCGTTCTTTTTTCCGTTGATGATATAGTTGAACGATGTGATCTGCGGGAAATCCTTTTCCAATCGCCGCAGGATCTTTTCGGTCCATTCCATTTTGTCGTAGGTGACCTGCAGGATGATCATCACTTCGCCGGTGTTGGCCGTGCGAATAGTGATGGTGCGAAGAAAACCCACCTGTTTTCGAAGATCAAAAAAGGGGATACCTGCTTTGAGTGCCTCATCTTTCACGGCCAGGCGGATGGCGTTGCTGGGGTCAGGCTGGAGGTGGCACTCGGTGACGTCGAACACGAGGTCGTATTTGCGCGGGATGTGATAGCCCAAGGCCGGTTGGGGTGGCATGCTTTCGGCCGGGTTTTCGAGTGCTTTCTTTTTCTCCATTTCCTCGCGTGTGAGCCAGCGCTGAGCGGAAAAAGTATAGTCTAGTTTGTTGCGATAGAACCTGGTTTTGGCGGAGGGAACGATGGTTTGGAGCGGAGGCAATGCCAGGCCCCCCAGGCGTTGCAGGTTGTCGGCCACCTGTTTCTGCTTGTATACCAATTGAGCGTCGTAGCCAATGTGTTGCCACGAGCAACCACCGCAGAGGCCAAAATGGGTGCAAAAGGGCTGGCTTCGGCTGGGCGACAACTGTTTGACGGTGGTGACCCGCCCTTCTAAGAATGAACTTTTGATTTTGGTGAGCTGCACATCGACGGTGTCGCCGGGGGCGCCGCCTTCCATAAACAATACCAACCCATCAATTCTGGAAACACATTTGCCCTCGGCGGCCATGGTTTCGACTACAATATTCTCGAGTACGTCTCCTTTTTTCATCGGGTGGTCAAATTACGCAAAACAGGGGGTTTTCTGCTGTCGGCTTTATCCCTATATTTAATCTCTTTGAGGGGACTATGAAACGGCTTTTGATCTTGTTTTTGGGTGCTTTTGCCATGCTGCCGGCCGCAGCCTCGCACATCGTGGGGGGTGAGTTTGAGATCCAATACCTCCATGACAACCTGTACCAGGTGAACCTCATTATCTATTTCGACCAGCGCAACGGCTCGCCCGGGGCCAAAGACATCAACATCGAGGCGGCCATCTACCGGAAGAGCGACAATGCCCTGATGGACAACATTTTTTTTACTGGCTTTACTGAAACCCCGGTGCTGTACACGCAACCGACCTGCTCGACTACCGACCTTCAGACGTCCAAGCTGGTGTACACGACGACGGTGACCCTTTCGTCGGACCGGTACAACAGCCCTTCGGGCTACTATCTGACGTGGGAACGCTGCTGCCGGAATTATGCTATTGTTAATATTTTCAGCGAAGACCCCACCTTTAGCGCTGCCGCCGCCGGACAGACCTTTTACCTGGAGTTTCCCCCCGTGACCAAGAACGGCGCGAAGTTCATCGACTCTTCGCCGCACCTGTTCCCTCCGCTGAGTGACTACGCCTGTCCCTTCAGAAAGTATTATGTGAACTTTGGCGGTGTGGACGACGACGGTGACTCGCTGGTCTACTCGCTGGTGACGCCGTTCAGCACGCATTCGATCATCGCCGTGCCACCATTGCAACCGGCGCCTTATCCGCTTGTGACGTATCGGGACGGGTTCGGCTTTAACAACATCATGAAGGGTAACCCGGACATGCGCATCACCTATGGAGGTTTTCTGACGGTGACGCCCACCATCCAGGGACTTTTTGTGTTTGCCGTGAAGTGCGAAGAGTATCGCGACGGCAAAAAGATCGGCGAAGTGCGCCGCGATTTTCAATTGCTGGTCGTAGATCAATGTGCTCACGACGAACCACCCCAGATCCTGGGCAAGAAACTGGCCGACGCCACCTTCGCCTACGACAACACGATGAACGTGACCTTTAGCAACACCACGGCCGACGCCGACCGTTGCATCCTGGTTCAGGTGTCGGATCCCGATGCTTCGAATGTGTTGGACAACTTCACCGAGAAGGTCCACATCCAGGCCCTGGCACTTGGCTTTGACAAAGATGTGAGCGGCGTATTGCCGGCCGTGACAGAGGCCACGCTGACAAACGGCAGCACCCAACAATTCCGCATCTGCTTTCCCGAATGTCCTTACCTGGAAGGCCCCTTCCAGATCGGGATCATTGCCTACGACGACGCCTGCGCCTTGCCAATGAGCGATACGCTGAAAGTGACCGTCAATATTCAACCACCGGCAAACAACAATGCGCATTTTGTCGTGCCCGTCGCCGACGTGACGGAGACCGTGAACGAAGGCGATGTGCGAACGTGGGACCTCGATGGGGTTGACCTGGATGGCGACATGCTCCTGTTCGGGGTGATCGCCGACTTTCGCCTCGAAGATGTGGGCATGAAGATCGTCCAGGTGAAGAACGTCGCCGGCGAGTATCAGGCGCAATTGCAGTGGGACACGCATTGTGATGTCTATGACTTTACCCATCGCACAGACTTTAAAATAACATTCACCCTGGAGGACCTCGACCTCTGTAATTTCAATCACCCCGACCAACGGGTGTTCAACCTGACGGTGAAACTGCCCGGCAACCTCGATCCCATCATCGACTCGGACCTGACGGCCAACCCCGCCGAGCGGCGCGTGCTGGGCCTGACGCGGAAGGTGAATGAAACGCTGGCCTTCAACGTGTTTGGAAAGGACGGCGACAACGACTTCATCGTGCTGAGTGGAAATGGCGTGGGCTTTGATATTGCCGACTACAACATCGAGTTCCCCGGCAGCAACGGCCGAGGACAGATCAGCTCGCTCTTTAAATGGAACATCTTCTGCGATAAGATCAACCTCGGTGTGAAAGATACCTTCCTGTTCGAATTCCTGGTGGTGGACAACGCCAACAAATGCCGGTTCTACAAGGCCGACACACTCGACGTGAGCGTGATCGTGGAGCCACCCGACAACAACCAGCCCAGTTTGCAGGTGAACAACCTGAACCAACAGATCCAGTTTGTCAACAATGCCATGACGGTGGAGCTGGGTCAGCAAATCACGCTGGGGCTGGTGGGCACCGACCCCGACAATGCGCCACAACCCGATATGTTGACCATCGACCTGATCAAAGCGGAAGGCAACGTGCCCCCCACAGGCTATGTGTTCGCCGAAGGCAGGGGACGGGGCACTGCCGAAACCACCTTCGCGTGGAAGCCGGAGTGTGACATCTTTTTGGATGACGTCTACGAAAACCATTACACGTTCACCTTTAACGTGACCGACGACCGCTGCTTCAACACCAAAGCCGACACCGTGGCGGTGGACATCACCATCAAAGACGTTGAACACGACAGCCGCGATTTCCTGCCACCCAACTTCATCACTCCCAACGGCGACAGCTACAACGACTACTTCGCCATGGTGCGGCAAGACGAATCAACCGGCCAGCTGGTAAACATCCTGCCCCGCGACAATTGCGTGGGCGTGTTTGAAGGCATCGCCATTTATAACCGCTGGGGCCGCCAGGTATTTGAGAGCAATGCGCGAGACTTCCGGTGGTATGCCGATAGTGAGGCGGCGGGCATGTATTATTATCTGCTGAAATATTCCAATAAGGAATACAAGGGGGTGATTACGTTGTCGTTTTATGACCAGCAGTCGAATAACCGGTGAGGTTCCTTGTCAGTAGCTAGTAGCCAGTAGCCAGGAGTAGTTGCTGATGTTCTAACGTGCCTTAAATAATTCCGAAAATAGGGTGGCCATTTTTTTCTGCCGGTAAGCTTATAGGCTGACGGGCAGGAGATTATTTTCTTTTACGTAGGCCGTGGCCCCATTCCACATCACTTGCACCCAGACGTCGCGGTGGCCGACGATCTCTACGCGATGACCTTCGTCGATCACGCTGATAACGGCAGCGCCGGGCGAGGGGCCGTCCATGAGGTAGGTGTTGGCATTGCCCACGATGCCGGTGCTGGGTTTTTCGCCCAGGTTTATGTGTACTACCAGGACGAGCAACACCAGCATGGACACGATGCCCAGGGCGAGCGGACTGCGTCCGCGGCGGCGCAGGGCAAAGGTTATGCTGAGCAGCAGCACGGCGAGTGCGGCCAGGGCGATGGAAATGGGCAGGTAATAGTCGTGGTAGAAGGTGAGAAAGCGGTCGGCGTCGGTGTGTTCGTAGCCCTTGAGGTTGTATTTGGTGGCCAGTTCTTCCATTTTATCCAGCACCTGTTTGTCGTTGCTGGCCAGGTAATAGAGGTTGAGGTAATAGAGGGCCGGGCCGATGCGGTTGAGGCCTTCTTCGATATAGGCCATCTTGAGGAGCATGGCGGGCGTGTATTCGTGCTGGCCTAGGATGGACGCATAGTGGTCCAGCGACTGGGTGTATTTTTTTTTGCCATACAGCGAGTCGGCCTGCTGCAAACGGAAGCGGCCAACCTGCGCGTGGAGGCTGCCAGCCCCGAAAAATAAAGTTAACCCCAGAATGGCGAGAAATTTTAGAACCCGACTTTGCATATTTTTTATATCCTGTTACCTTTGCGTCCTCAATTACGGAAAAGCGCTCTAAACAGGCAAATGGATGTGATTTGATTGAGGATTCCGTAGCTCAGTTGGTAGAGCAATACACTTTTAATGTATGGGTCCTGGGTTCGAATCCCAGCGGGATCACAAGTAAGACCTGAGAATAAATCTCAGGTCTTTTTATTTTAGAACACTTTCAAATTGAATGACAGGCCCGCTGGGATTCGAACGAAGGATGGGCGGTTCGAAACGGAGGTTGATCAGCGTTTGGATTGTGCGTCGGGATCGACCGGAGTTCGCGAGGGGATGTGCGCATGGTGGCGGGGACGAGCAATCCCAGCGGGATCACAAGTAAGATTAGAACCATGCGCCCCGAGCCTCTCGGGGCGTTTTTTGTTTTATCCGGGCAGCCCAAGCGCCTCGCTTAAGGGCTATAAAATAAAAAATGCAAGCGTATCGAGCACATGGTTCGGCTCTTGCAACTTTGATAGCTGGCGATCACCGAAGGTAATCCCAGCGGAATCACAAAAGAGGCACGAGCCTCTTTTTTTGAGTTCATCTCAAACCAAAGCCGCTCAAATCTTATGATTTGAGCGGCTTTTTTGTTTCAGCCTTAATATTTTTTGTTTATTCTTAAGTTGCGCTTAACCCATTAAAATGTGTTAAAGAAATACCTTGTCGAACAGATAAAAGATAAAAATTGGAAGACCGTAATCCAATCTTGTCAGTCACTAAAGGATGGCGAAAGACTGGAGCTTATAAAACTCCTGAAGGATGAGGACACCACGAAGGACATTTTTGATGAAGTGGATCGTACGTTGGGTGAAGAAGAACGGGCTGCATTTTATGAGAATCAATCCCGGGTAAGGAGATGCTACTACTTGGCCCTTCTTGCCTGCACACGTAATTATTCTGATCTGAAGCAAACAGAATCGAAAGTGAATGGTTGGGTATTAAACCCACTGCGTGAATTGCTGTGTCATTCGGATTACGTGGCGCTGGAAGCTTTTTTTAATCTGTTTCCGCCTGACTATCTGGACAAGGTAATCCAGGAAATGGCGAAAGATAAATTCAGGATTGTTGATTTTAGAACCCTGTGGAGAATTTATGAGTTAGGATGGGTAAGTTTTGATGAGGCTTATTTCACCAGAAGCCTGTTTACCATCCAGATGTTTAATAGAAACACAAAAACAGACACGGATTTCTTAGCGGGGAATGAGAAAGCGTTTCACCAGGTTTTTCTAGTTTTTTATAGAAATGAGGTACCGGTTCTGGACATTTCGAAATGGCAAGCGAGAGAGGGGTTTGTTTGCAAAAAGGTGTATGAATATTGGACGGAAGTAATTATTCTATTAAATGAAAGGGGAATAGTTTTTGATCGATCGATCATTAAGAATCTGTTGGAGTCGCTGCTGAATAACTGGAAGAAAGGTCATTTAGATTGGCACACCAGGCTGCTTGAATTTTTTCATCCAACGGAAGATGAATTGCTGGAGCATCAAACTTTACTCTTCGCGCTGTTCGGCACGAATAACCCCAGTCTCATCAATTTTGCCTTAAGGAATATCCAAACCATTCGTAAAGCGAAACGATTTAATGGCCTGGGCTTTATTGAAAACTTTGCCTTATGTTTCTCCAATGACAAATGCATCAAAGCGATTTTTTCCGGTTTGGATATCGTGGAAAACGTACTTACTAACCCCGATTACAAGGACGTGGATTTTTCCGAACGGTTAGCGGTGTTACTGATGCATGCTGACGCAAACCTTCAGATGAAGACTGCAACGCTATTGCGTAAGTTTACCAATGCCGAGGATTTGAATATCATCGCTGCCCCGTACACTTCGTATCTGAAGCAAAAAACAAAAGATACACTTTCCATTTCAAGTGAGTCAAAAGCAAGCGTAAATGCGGATATAGCGGAGACCAAACAAGTTGCGGAATTGGCTATTGCTTCCAACTGGGATGAATTGCTATTCCAGGTTGGCAATTGCATTCACACCAAATCGGCAACAGATATAGATCTGTTATTGGAGGGAATCAATCAACTTCAAAATCAGATTCCGGTTGATTTGGAGAAGCAATTGAAGCCTTACACCAAACAACTTTTTAATAGGTCATGGGAAAATCATGTAATGGCTTATTTTTCATTGTTCATCGAGGGATGGATAAATGAAAAGGAAATCGATTCAGACGAAGGCAGGTATGACCCTATTCCTTTTCTCAAAAACAAGTGTAATCGATTGATTGAAAAATTGAAGAAGAAGAATCGTTTATCCTTTCTTTCAACGCCAACGCATCGGCCCTTTTTCATTCATCCCACGGCTTTGGTAAAAAGAGTTCTGGCTTATGAAGAAGTTGACGGTGTGATTTTCTATGAAGACTTGATCGTGGCTTGCAATCGTACGTGGTTTAAAAATGCAGACAATGAATCGAGGACGTTGGCGAAAAAAATGAAGGGAAAATATGCGAAGGCCTTGTCATATTTTTTAGGTGTCTCTGATAAAATTGAACCTACTGAAGAGACTCTTGCCCTATGGGCGCAGGTAACAAGAATCAGGAACCCCGATGCCGTATTTACGGAGTTTGACAATACAAGCGCGAGGGAGTATCCGTCTGTGATTCATCCGTTAATGCTAGACTTTCGTATCCACACGGAATCGAATCAATACGCCACCTGGCACAAAATGATACTGGGAGGAAATTGGAATAAAGCGTGGTACCTCGATCAGGAGCCCATCAGCTATGACCACATTTTTTACAATGTCAGCACGTTAAAGAAAGCATCCCGTATTGATATACCCTATCAGTTAAGTCTGAATCCGAATTATGTTGACGGACAGATTAGCCGTTATATACCCAATTGGACTACCGGAAATGAAGTGGACGGATTTGAGTCCTGTTTGTTTCCATTGCAATTCCTGGTTGAAAATAAAATCGAAACGCATCACAGTGGATGGATTTATATAGCGGCTTGCCTGATGTTTGAGAAAAAAATATCAAGGGAATTGGCCGGTGAGTATATTGAAATGGCATTGGTTGAACAACATAAAGACCTGGATTACTTGGCTGATCTGATTGGTAGCCTCACCGCACAAAAATTTGGACCGGTGAACCGGCTACTGGAATTTTTTGATAAGCCCAACACGAATCATCCTGTAAATGCTTTTAAATTTAAAGTACTAGGAAAATGTCTTGAGCATTTCGACATGCAACAACTGCCCGCCAATAGCAAAAAAGTCGTGGAGTATTATGAAGAATGGGTGCATCGCCTGGGCGTGAAAGGAAATGAAGAGCTCTTGGCCAAAGTCAAAACAAAGAAGAAATAATGGTTCAGGATTTTGAATATCGGTATGCGTCTGCATCAACTGCCCAGGTAAAAGATGGCAGCACGGCATTGCTGTTTGCGCATTGTTCGGAAATTATTGAAGAGAACAATGTGCGTTGTTTTTTCTATGGACAGATTAAAGATTCCTTCATAGTGTCAAAATGCATGAGCGCGCTGGCCCGGACGGTAGGTTCCCATTATGCGCTTACGCCATCTCAAATTTTTTACTTAAAGGACCCGATCGTTTCGGTAGGGAACAAAGAAATGCGTTGGGAAGCATTTTCATCCTGCAATAGCGTTTATGCCCGTATTGATATTTTGGAAAATGGTATTGATGGGGAGTTCCTGCAATCTGGCTGCACCAATATCGACTTTAACTCCGATACCGTCAGGGCATTTAATACGGTTACTCAGAAAGAAAAGCTATCGGTAAGTATAGGTTCGAAGGAAGTGAATATCTCTACAGAGCGGAGTAGCACACAGGAGAAGAAAGTCAAATTACCCAACCGGTGGATTAAGGGCTTGGGGAATGTGCAGGTTTATCTTTCGTCGATGGAGCTTGCCTTTACCCTTACGAAGATTGAAGCAACTCAACTTTTTAATACGTTACCAAAGACAGCCGTAAAGGGAAACTATTATCTATACAAAAGCGGGTTGTCTTATCAATTCTCCCCTTCATCAAAACCTGGCGGCTTGAAAATAGGAGGGGTACACCGACTGAATTTACTGCAAAACTTGCTTTTGCTCACCGAATCCGTCAGCTTCTATAAAAGTGATGATGAGCAGTGTGTGGCGGTGTTGTTGCGATTTGGGAATATTCGGATGTCATTTCTTTTTTCAGAAAGTGTATATCGTGGATTTTCAGGTGAAGGAAAGAATTTGGAGGCCTTAACTGAACAGGTTTCCGAAGAACTGATCCTTGGAATTAATAATTTTTTTAAAACGAATGAAGTATTTCATCCCACGTTGATTTCAATTGAACATGACATTCCGCTTACGGTAATGGAGACGCTGCAATCATCCTTGTCCAGTATAGGGTTATTGGGGTACGAACTTGGTGATCGCCAGTTTTTCTACAGGAGACTTCCGTTTAAATTGGAGCGTCTAAAAAGCTTTAACCCAAGAATTCAAAATGCCATTAAACTTGTAAGGGATAATGAGGTGACGATCCTTCAGCAAACCGACCAATACATAAAAGCTGAAGTAAAAGGTTCAGGAGATGTATTGCATATGGTCATTGCGAATAATGATGTTTTTCAATGCACCTGTAACTGGTACACGGCCAATAAAAACAATCGAGGTTTATGTAAGCACATTTTGGCAGTGAAAATGACATTGAGCAAGTAGAATATATTTGCTTTGAGCTCCATCTGTACTTCATCGATCTACGTCGCTTTCGTTAAGCGAATTTCTTGATTGCCTCAGGGCTGACGGGGGTAAAAAAATTAATTAAATTGCCATCCGGATCGCGAAATAATAAGGAACGATTTCCCCAGGGCATGGTCGTAGGCTTTTGAACAATCTCACGGGTTAAATCTTTAATTCTCTCATAATCGTCATCTACATTTTCGACACGGAATTCTATAATCACACTTTTGTTGTTAGCAGGTTGTGCAATATTCTCACCGAAAAAGCTCAACGTGCGCGTGCTGCCGATGGCCAGTGTAAAAGAACTTGTAACAATCTCGGCAAAGTCGTCCGTAGCCCACCGGGCCGGTAGGTTAGTAGCTTTTTCAAGAAATTGAACCAGGCGTTTGATGTCTGCGGTGATAATTCTTAGCGATACTAAATTCATGTTTTTCATTTTCTTTTGTTTTAATGGATTATAAACGAATGAAACAAAAGTAAAATGACCCCCTGACAAGGGTGTGTCAGGGGTTGTGAAAGTTTTTCTCTTTACTGTCTAAATATTCCTTTAAGGTCAGTTTGTGGGGCGTGAAGTTCAAATCAAGAGGTTCAATTTTTAAAATTCTGCTTAGGCGGAACATTCTGTAGTCCTTCCTTAGTCTGCAGTATGCGATAAGCGTCCAGCTCTCTTGTAGGTTATAATAGAATGCAAAAGGCTCAATTTTCCTTTCTGTTCTTTCGTCTTTGTGTTCTGACTGATAGGTGATATTCAAAACTTTAAAGGCGGTCAAGGCGTTTTGGATTAACGTCAAAGAATCGCTCGTGTTTGAATGGGGTATGGCAGGGCTCACGGCAATCCTATTGGCTAATAATTCAACTTTCTCTTTTGTTGCATAAAGCAAAACGGATTTTATTTTATTAATCGCTTCGGTATATTCTTTAATAAGAGAACTGTCCCTGTTTTTTAGTACTAATTGTTCAGCCGTGATTAAAGCATTTGCTTCATTTTCGGTAAACATGACGGGCGGAATTCTATAGCCATCCATAAGAGAATATCCCTTCCCATCTTCGGTTACGATAGGTACGCCAGCTTGTTCTAATGCCCGGATATCTCTATAAATTGTCCTTACACTTACATCAAACTTTTCAGCAAGCGTTGTTGAAGTCAATATTCTTTTCGTTTGCAGCTGGGTTAAGATGGCAGTCAGACGGGAAATTCTTTTTGTGTCGTTATCTTTCATTGCAGGAAAATCTTAGAGAAAACTTGTCGGGTGCTAAAGTTACTGCTTCCATTTCACACTCCATCGTTTTCTTCATTCTTGAAAGAAATCCCGGCAATTGTTATACATGCGACTCCATCCCATCAAGCCACATTATATTTTGATAACTATTAGAAGGCTAATTATCATTTATAATGCATTTGATTTCGTTTCCGATGCGGTTTGAGAAATAACTAAAGCGGTGCCGCAGAAACATAGACAGGTTAAGGAGCCTGTAAAATTTTCACCTTCCTGCCACTGTGGATAGAGAATATTATAATAAAGGTGTAGCGATAATAACCAGATGAATAAATTGATGGCGAGCAGCATCAGAATGGCTCTTACCTTGAACCCACTAAAAATACTGATCGCAGATCCCATCAGGGCAACCCCGCCCAAGAAGGTCCAAAATTCGGGAAAAGGAATATACTTCGGCACTATGTTGCTGATTCCCTGCAGGTTATTGTAGTGTCCTACGGCAAAATTGTATAACATGATGGCGTAGAGATACTTTCCAAAAGGGGCGATCTTCCCAAGCCACTGCATAATCTTATTTCCAGGTTCTGGTGCTTGGATTGTCGAAATCGCCAGGAATCCTCCGCATAATGCTATAACCTTATTGGTGTTGACCCAGTACTTATTAAAAGACCCTCCTGATAAAGACCAGGGCAAATGACCCAATAGGAATAATGCCAGGAATATGATCCCCATGAATAGTGAGACGCTATTGAATTTTTTACCTATTGCAATTACAAAACCTGCAACGATTAGCAGCATGGCTATTAAATAGGCTACAAAAGATAGATCAGACGGAATATTTGTTAATTCAGGTAGGATGATGGGCCTGATTCCCGGATAGAAAAAGTGCAACACCCCTATGCCGATGATCCCTACTCCAAAAAAGATGCGACCGATGCTTAGATATATATTCATATGATTTTCTTTAGTGTCTGTCATTTGTCGCAGCCTGGATAGGGGAGCACTAACCTTCCGTGCCGGCTATTAAATTTCTGGCAATAACGACTGGGGCCTAAATAAGGCATGAACAAAAGCCCGGCAAAAGCCTACAAAAGTGGGCAATTGTGGGTCTCCGGGTGTTTTTGGATGTCCGTGGGTAATTTTTTGACGTTTTTATTCTGATTCAACGATCTAAATTTGGGAATCATCATGGACGAACAAACCTTAATAAAAACGAGCATCATCGAGATCTTTAAGGGCAACGGCTACAGCGATCTGGCTCGTATGACGCAACGGGACTTCGAACATATTGGGGAGCAGCTCAGGCAGAAGTCAGGCATCCTGATCAGTGGAACCACCATAAAACGACTGGCTTACGGGGAGTTCAGCCGGTTACCCCAAATCGCTACCCTAAACGCGATCGCCAATTTCTTCGATTACAAGAGCTGGCAAGAATATAGAGCCGACAAGGTTAAGAATGCGCCAGGAAAAGCGCCGGCAAAACAAGCAGGATATAAAATCAATTGGAAACACTTGTCAATACCGGGCACCATTATTATTCTGGCCGGCATTTATTTTTTTGGCGCAACCAATGACTCCGTTAAAAATGCGGAGAGCGCATCTTTTTCATTCCGGAAGAATACTTCGAATGATATCCCGAATTCGGTAGTCTTTAACTATAATATTGACGACGTGCAAGCCGATAGTTTTTTTATTCAACAGTCCTGGGATAAAAATCGCCGGGTGAGAATTTACAAGAAGAAACACACACTCACGGATATATATTATGAGCCCGGTTATCATATCGCTAAACTCATCGCCAATGATTCTGCCATCAGAGAGGTTGACGTAAGCATTCCAACCCATGGCTGGTTTTTCTATGCCATCGACAACATAGCCAACTACACACCTGAATATATCAAAGCGGATAGTTTTGTTAATAATGGCAGCCTTGGTCTGACGGCGGTGCAACTACGGGAGAGTAGCATTGATGTTAACAAAGACAAACGATACCATTACGTCTACTTCCCTGGTCAAATGGATGTACCGAGTGATAATTTTACATTTAAAACCAGGGTAAGAATGAGGGAAGTACGCCCTAGCACTTGCCCGTACATTGAAATAGAGCTCTTTTGCCAGCGATCCTTTATGATCATGAGAAGCACAACAAAGGGATGTGCACACGAGGCTTTGATACGATTTGGCGAGCAGGTAATGGAAGGAATGGATACCGATCTAATGCCGATATCCTTTGATGTTAGTCAGTGGACAGATATAGAAATAATCGTAAAGAATAAGGTCGCCACTGTAAAGATAAATGATAAGGAAGTATTCTCCACGCATTTTACGAGCAATACCCGGTACCTCACGGGTCTTGGATATATTTCAAATGGGCTATGTGAAGTAGACAGAGCGGAATTGATCGGCCTGGACGGAAAAGTTATGTACAAAAATGATTTCTGAATAATTTATTACCCGCGCGCTCGGGTTCAGTTTCATTTCGAAGTTTGTCACTCATACTTCAATGTCTCTGCAGGATTTACCAACGCGGTTTTAAAGGCGTGATAACTTACCGTTGCCAGTGCGATCACCAATCCTGCCAATGTACTTAATGCAAATAACTCCCAGCTGATCGCGATCGAGAATTTGAAACTCGTGAGCCATTGGCTCATCAGATACCAGGAGAGTGGCACGGCCAACGCAAAGGCAATCAGCGACAGCCACACATATTGTTTGTTGAGGAGAATAAAAATGGAGGACATTCCGGCACCCAATACTTTTCGTATTCCTATTTCTTTTGTTCGGTTTACGGCGTTGATGCCCGCCAGTCCGAACAAACCCATGCAAGAAATCAAAATGGCAAATCCGGTAGCGAGACCTGTGATGCTCATCCACCGCTCATAGCTTTCATATTGCTTCGCTACATCCTGATCGAGAAAAGTGTAGTCTAGCGGTTTGTCAGGGAAAAGCTCTTTCCACATGCTGCGTACTTTGTCAACGGAAGCCGGAATATTTCCGGCTTCTACACGAACCAACATTTTTGTGTGATAACCGAAAAATTCGTCCATCGTGAGAAACAAAGGTTCTATGTTTTCCTCGAGTGACAGGAAATGATAGTCTTTCACAACCCCTATCACTTTGGAGCCGAGGCCAACCGTGTCTTCACGCCAGTTCAAATGTTCGTTCAGCGGATCGGTCCACTTCAGGTCTTTCACCAACGCTTCGTTTACGATGACCGCAGACGAATCTGAGAATATGTTCGCATCGAAATTTCTTCCTTGCGCAAGTTGAATGCCGAGCGTGGGGAGATAATTCGGATCAACGGCATAAACATAGGCCGCCTTTTCTTCGTCGTTGAATTTGTACCAAAAACGGCCCACCCCTTGGTTGAAAGATGAGCCTGTACCGGCGACAGAAACGATTCCGCTCTCGCCCTGTGCGCGCGTTCTGAAGCGTTCCACGATTTTGTTGGCTTCCTTATCCCGCCATCCGGTTTGTGTTTGGATGACGAGCGTCTGCTCTTTATTGTACCCGAGGTCTTTCGTGGCCACAAATTTCATTTGACGATACATAATCACAGAACAAATGATAAGACTGGCTGATAAAAAGAATTGCAACACAACCAACGGTTTCGTAAAGCCTGCTTGAAGCTGAGAAGTAGAATGTCCTTTCAAGACCAGTGCAGGTTGAAAGCGCGACAGAAAAACGGACGGATAACTTCCTGCCAGAAGCCCAACAACAAAAGTAAGTGCAAGCCCCATGCTCAACAACTCAGCCCAGTCGTTCCAGGCAATTACAATTCCTTTTCCGGTAAACTGATTGAATGAAGGCAGAAAGAGAATGACAAGCATTATTCCAATAAGCATGGAGATACACGCCAACAACAAAGATTCAAATCCAAATTGATACATGAGTTGTTTGCGGCCTGCGCCGGTTACTTTTCGTACGCCCACTTCTTTCCTTCGCGATGCAGACGTGGTGAGCGCCAACGAAATATAGTTGATGCAAGCCATCACCAAAATCAACAAAGCAAGTCCCCCGAGAATATAGGCATATTGCGGATCGCTTACTTTGTGCCATCCCACCGATTTCATTAAATGCATTTCCGTGAGCGGAGTGAAGGCAAGTTCGATATCGCCCATGTATTTTTGACCAACTTTACCGAGGCTGGCACGGAATTGGGCAGCATCAGCATTATCCGAGAGTTGAACAAAGCAAGGTGTACCAAAGGCTCTCCAATCCGTCATTTGTTTTTCGTATCCGGGAATGCTCTCTTCCGGCACTAAAATTTGAAAATCGAGGCTTGAATTGGCAGGAGGCGCCTCAATTATTCCGGCAATGGTAAAAAGTCTTTCGCCTCCATTGTCAATGGAAATGATCTTTCCCATCGCGTCTTCTTTTCCAAAATACTTTTCGGCAATCGCGGGTGTGATCACGGCTTCAAGTGTGTTTTCGAAAAGCTTTTCCGCGTTACCCGCGAATAACTTAAAGGAGAACATCTTGAAAAAATCACCATCAACATATGAAATCTTCTCAGAAAAAATTTTGTCGCGGTACCGCAATACTACCGTTCTGCCAGTATTGAAACGGGTTGCGTATTTTATTTGTGGCACTTCATCTTTCAGGACATTTCGGAGGCCAAACTGAAGCGATGCGTCGCGCCCGGAGGGATTCTTTGAGTTTCTTTTAGCCTCCATGCGATAGATCTGGTTTTTGTTCGCATGGAATTGATCAAAGCTTTTCTCATCCCGAATGAAGAGATAAATCAAGATGCAAAATGCAATACCAACACTCAAGCCAAAGGCATTGATGAACGAATACATTTTGCGCTTGAGTATGTTGCGTGAGGCTACTTTAAAATAATTGCCGATCATAAAATTTTGATTTATTGAATGGCTTGAATACGGACGATAAACGGATCTCTGTTTTCGTTTTTTGATGGCATATGAAAACACAAGTGATAATACCTGTTGGCAATATTTTAACTTGGCCCTGGTGACGCTCATGCGTTCAAGGTTGGCATAAAACAATTCGGTCATGTCGCCATGCAGGTCTTCGATAGCGGCATTGTCGCAATACCACGCGAAGAACTTCTCGGCAAGAATGGGTGGCTTACTGTTTTGCTTTTTCATTTGGCGAGAGAAAGTGCCGTTCTGGAAAGTTTCCAAAGTTCATCCCTCAAATCCTTGATGTGGTGGAGACTTAGTTTGCCTTGATGCGTGATCTCAAAGAAACGCTTTCTTCTCCCGCCTCTTTCCTGGGTAGGTTCTCCAAGCCAGGATTTTATCAGTCCTTTCTCCTCCAATCGGGTAATGGTTGAATGCAGGGCTCCAATGCTAATGCTGCGGTCGCTTCTTTTTTCGATATCCTCTTTAATAGAAACCCCGTATGCATCTTCACCCAGGCTGGCGATCGTCAGCAAAACGAGTTCTTCAAATTCACCAATGTATCCTTTCATAAAATCAATCTTTAAAAAGACGCAGGCTAATGTAGCATATGTTTCTATTATTAAGAAGATATTGGCGGAAAAATGATGGATGTTGGTTAGAATATGGCTCAGGACGCTCCAGAACCATATTTTTTGTTGCATCCCTAAAACGTATATCCCACCGTCCCGAACCCCCGAATGGCATTATCGGCCGTTATAATTTTTTCAATAGCAGCGGATATTTACCATACAATACTTAGCTTCGCGATATCGTTTATCCACAGCGAAACCGATATTGAACGGTAGTTGAAGCTCTGAATGCATTTAGGTCGGATTAGCGAACACTTTATAGAAACGACTTTATAGGAATAAAAACAATTTCTTAGCATTCAGATAACAATGAAACACGTACCGCTCTTCGCGATCCTTCTGTGCGCCATGGCTCCGGCGATGGCACAAACGCGATTTAACCTGTCGGCAGGTTTGCTGGGAAATCACCTCATCGTATCGGAGACACCATCGTATATAAAAGTTAATGATTATCTATTATATACAGAGGGAATACGCGTAGAAGGGAAGCAGACGCTCGGGTTTATGGCCGGCGTTGAAGTTCAACAACAGATCCGGAAGTGGAGTATCTACACAGGTGCTCACTTTGTATATCAGCAAGCGAGTGTGACCTATCATAATGATAACCTCTTTTTTTACGACAATCATCCTCCCTTCGAGGAACACCGATTTGCTATCGGCATCAAACAGAATTTTAGCATGCTACAAATTCCATTGGGGGTCATGATTCCGGTTTATCGTAAATTTTACGTGGACGTGGCCTTCAGAGCGAACGCGGTTCTAGCGCTCAAGAAAACCGAAAAACCGAATGATCCCGAGTATGCGTATCAATTGGTTTCCTTGCAACAAAGGGACGTCAATCAATTTTTGTTCGAAGCGTCGGCAGGTCTTGCTTATCAGACGTCGGCGTATACCGCGAAAGTAACGTATAGCCGCGGTCTCAATCCACTGCAGAAGAAATCCCATAATTGTTACAACAATCTGATCCCGGCTGACCTCTATTTTTCGGGGATCAATCTTTCCCTTGGCGTGAATATCAATCGATTATTTTCGTTTAACCGAAAATGATCCCTCGGGATCTACGGTCACATAGGTGTTGCGTTTGTCAGTACGCGTGCTCCAGATCTTCCCCTTCAAGGGAACGATCTCAGGTTGATCCGCGGAGAGGTTAGGGATGGCGAGTGTAAGCGGTACATTGAATATTTCCGGCAGATCATTGATGAGGGTAACGGTAAAATTGTCTGCACTTCCCGTGATGCGCACCTCGGTATTCTTTCTTTCGATTTTATATTTTGAAAGATTTTCGAACGTGTCGATGTAGAGGTCGTTACGTGATGCCACCACGGTTTGGACAACATTCTGCAACACCTCATAGGTGATCGGTGCAAAACAATCGTCTATTCCGTGTGCCGTGGTAACGATCCACTTGCGTTTTTCAATTCCCTCTTTCAATTCTTCTTTGAACGATGGGCCGTTGTAAAGCGGAACCATGTGACAAAATCCCTGTGGTGATATTTTTGTTGCAAAGTGATGCTTGAAAACGATATTGTCGGCTTGCGGACTCGTACTGTGAAACGGGTGTCCAAATGAAAACGGAGGTTTGCTCAGGTGGCTGGCGAGCACAAAGTAGCTCGAATCAATTTCACGTTCCAGGATGGCATTGTCTTCAATAGTTCCCAGATAGTAAGAATGTGTCATGGAGTGATTTCCGACCTCGTGTCCGTTTGCAATGAGCGCATTCCATTTGTCCCATTCCTGCCGTTCAGAGGCGGCTCGTGCGATGATTAAGAACGTGCCTTTTAAGTTGTACTGGTCCAGCAGTGGAATGATCTTTGTGAAAACGGAAGGGCATCCATCGTCGAAGGTAATCGACAGCGCGGCAGTCTTGTTTTCAGGAAATTTCGTTATACGGACCCGGACGAAAAGGGGATCCACGTCTCCCCCACACGAGAACAGCAAAAACACCAGCAAAAACACGAGGAGAGAGCGAAATTTGATCATGGGCACACTGACGAATAATAAAGTTATGACGTTAGACACAGATTAAGTCCGAAAAGACGGAAATATTTTTGCGGGCTTTTTCGATAATTTTATTTCCTCAAAAAAACATGGTGCGCCGGCTTTAAACCACTAAACCAGGACGCCACCTCTTCAATGCGGGGTCAAAATATGGTGGCTGGCATGTATGCTTTTAGTTGCCATTGTGATTTTTAAATCAAATGATGTTAGGTGGAGGGTTACTTTGAACCTTTTTATAAAACTATAATTGTCTGATAATGAGATAGTTTTGAATCTGCCCGAAATTTTGACCGGCGGGATTCAAACCCCGAATTGCCTAAGATGATGATCCATGTGCATCCAGCTAACAATGCCCCAATCCTCGTTGCGCATATATCCCATAACGGGGTGTAGCGACCTGAACGGAGTCTTCCGTTCGGGAAATCGAAGCAGTGTCTCCATAAAAAATTCCCTTTGCTCGTTGAAATATTCCACGTCGATCAGTCCGCTAGTATCATTGTCAGGAGTGCCTCGATTGTTTTTTGGGATCTTCGCCAGGATGTATAGTACTATGAATTTTATAACCCGCTGCCTCGCCGATGGTCGAATGTAGCGAACGTCTTCTTCCAAGATGCGGCGGTTGCAAAGGTTGCAATGAAGCAGCATTTCGGTCACGGTCATCTTGCCCCAACGCCCTTTACTTTCTGTGTTCAGGTTTTTGACTCTTCCGATGATTTCCGTAACGGCTGCCTTATCCAATAAACTTTTCTTCATGGCTGAGGTATGCGACCGGTTTTTGCTCCCGGAAGCACCAGCAAATTTCTAAAGTGGGGAAATTTAGACAATCACAGAAATCCATGATTTAGGGTGCTCTCTGTCAAATTTAGCGTGCTCACAAGCTATTGAACAACGAGGTCAAAAAAGGCACCGATAATCAGCCTCTATCTTCAAGCTTCAGTGCGGCTTTGAGATAAGCTTCAAGTCTTTTGAGCGGCCAAATTATATTCACGTAAAGCAGAATTGAAAAAACAGCGATCACAAGCAAGGCAACGTCAATTCTTTCGGAGAGCTCCGGCACTCTCGAAACGCCATTGATGGTCATCTTATCCGTATAAAAAATGACCTGCAGACCATAGACTAGAAAAATCAGATAGATACAAATGACCAGGTAGGGAGGAACGATTCGGGTGTTGATCATCGTAGGATTTTCCGGGTGAATGCTTCCTTTAATTTTAGGATGAAAAATGCCGAATCGGTCGCGGTTTGGAGTGCGGAGCGTGAATTCATTTCCACTAATGGAACCGAAACATCTAACAAATGAAAAGAAAAGGAATTTAGAT
This sequence comes from Chryseolinea soli, assembly GCF_003589925.1. Taxonomy (NCBI): domain Bacteria; kingdom Pseudomonadati; phylum Bacteroidota; class Cytophagia; order Cytophagales; family Fulvivirgaceae; genus Chryseolinea; species Chryseolinea soli. Next base: position 3,094,284 of record NZ_CP032382.1, read on the forward strand.
CTGCTGTTCAGTAACTTCGAGAGTGCTGTTGTTGCTTCCGTGGCAGAAAGCGAGGTGGTGAATGTTTTTTTAAGCTTAAAATGCATAGGCAGGTCAGGGTAAAAAAGTCAACGTTGATCAGTATGTCCTGCGCCATGATCAAAGTACCAATGCTCATAGCTGGTGATGTCATACAGCTTCATGAATTCATCTTGGAGAGAGGAGAGTTGCTCCAGGCATTCATCCTTAAATTGATCAAAATATCCGAGTGCCATAAGCACAAAGATAAGCCAAAAGAATCCGTTCAGATAAACGCACCTGATTTCTCTTGCCGAATACGTGTGCGTTGAAACTCAAGTATCGCAGATCGGATGTCCCCTCCCTTAATGATTTTTTTTCATGCTGAGCACGGGGTTATGTACGAAAAATAGGTCTTATTTTACCTAGATCAGTGAATTCTGATTGTTTGATGACATCTAATTATCGATATTAAGATATGTCTTTGGCTCAGATAATCTCAAGCCGGTTGTCCGGATCCAGGACGATTGTTGCGGTCCTGGTGGTTATCGCTGCAGGGTCACCTCGTTCCGGACTTGGACAACAACCGGCCATCCCGCCGGCTTTGGTATATAGCCACGCCTTTACCACCGAGGATGGCTTGTCGCAGAATAATGTCTCTTGCGTCATCAAAGACAAGGATGGCTTTGTCTGGGTGGGAACCGGCGATGGCCTAAACCGCTTTGATGGATATTCTTTTATAAAATTCAATCATTCCGACAAAGATTCTGCCAGTATCAGCAATGATGTGATCCGAAGCCTTTTGCTGGATAGCAAAGGCCGGCTCTGGATCGGGACATACAATGGTCTCAATCTCTATGACGATGAAACCGAGACATTTAAGAATTTCCTTACGAATGACTCCAAAGAAAATACCATTAGCCAGAACACCATACTTTGCCTTCTCGAAGACGAGCGGCATCAGCTCTGGGTGGGAACGTACTATGGATTGAACAAGATCGATCTTCAAACCCTCGAAATCACAAAATACTTTCATCATCTGGATGGTACCGGGTTGGCAGACAATGCCGTGAATGCCTTGCTCGAGGACCGAAATGGAAAGATCTGGGCCTGTACCGCCAAGGGGATCAATATCCTCAGTCCGAACGGCGTGGAAAAGACGATCCCACAGCGCCAAACCCCGGATGGATTGACTTCTGCATTAACGGTTGGCATCGTACAAGACTCCACCGGCGCCATCTTTATTGGAACAAATGGCGGTGGCGTGCTGCGGTTAGAGGATGAGCATGATGAGACATTTGAATATTTCACGCACAATCAAAAAAAATACTCGCTTGGTAACGACATCATTGCCACGCTCGGGATCGATCGCCAGGGGACGTTGCTCGTCGGCACCGATGGGGCCGGGCTCTATCGACATCTGGGTGGCGATAAATTTAATATTATACTGGCGCGCGAAAGCAGGATCCTTGACAATGCCGGTATTCAGAAAATATTTATCGATGAACAAAATAACTATTGGGTCGGCCTCTTTGGCGCAGGCCTTTTATTTATATCCGGTGATCAGCCGCGTTTTGAACACTATCGATTCTTCAATGCAAGTATGGAACGCATTGGAAAGAACTCTGTCCTGTCCCTGGCCGAAGATCATGATCAGAAAATATGGATTGGAACAGACGGGGCCGGCTTGTACAAATTTGATCCGGAAACCAAGGCATTCACGACGTACTTGCACGACCCGGCGAGCGCGAAAAGTCTGAGCACCAATGTTGTAAAATCCTTGCTGGTCGACGACAAAAATAATCTCTACATCGGGACCTATGCGGGGGGCTTGAATTATCTCGATACAAAGACCAATACCTTTACACATTATCTCCACAATCCCAAAGACACCACGAGCATCAGTACGAACCATGTATGGTCATTGCTGCAGGATCATAAGAAAAGAATTTTTGTTGGACAGCTTGGTGGCTTGAATGAATTCTTGCCGGCCACTAAAACGTTCAAAGCCCTTACGATCCCGGGCGGAAACCCGATCACCACCAATACCGCATCGGTCTTTTGTATGCGCGAAGATCGGAACGGCTATGTCTGGATGGGTACCCGGTTGGCGGGAATTCACCGGTACGATCCTCAAACCGGGGCATTTAGATCCTTCTTAAGTTCAATAAAAGATCCTTCCAGTTTGCCAACGAACGAGATCCTGGAATTTGAACTGGATGCTCAAGGGAAACTCCTTATCGGCACGGACAACAAAGGAATGATCCGGTTTGACCCGGAGACGTTCACGGCTGTGGATATGATCCCGGAGTTCCTCGAGAAAAATATACCGTCCATACTGGAGGACAATGCAGGCAAAATATGGTTTACGTCTTTTGATGGCCTTCACAAATTTGACCCGGCTACGGGGAAAATTTACAATTTTACAATTGCTGATGGATTGCAAGGGGTTCAATATAACGAAGGTGCGCGGCTAAAGAGTTCGACAGGGGAATACTACTTCGGAGGAACGAACGGGTTAAATGTTTTTCGTCCTGAGAAAGTGATCGATGATCAAAGCAAACCCAGTGTGGTGTTCACCCGCCTGGCTTTATTTCATGACGCGGTCCGGATCAACGATCCGTCGGGGATCCTGACAAAGAGTATCTCAAAGTCAAGAACCATTACTCTTCAACCCAATCAGAACGTTTTTTCGATCGAATTTGCCTGTCTGGAGTATAGGTTCCCCAAGAAAAACAAGTACCGTTATTACCTGGACGGATTTGACCATGACTGGAACACAATCCAGGAGAGCCGGACAGCAACCTATACCAACCTGCCGCCAGGGGATTACACATTGCGGGTAAGTGCAGCCAATGGCGATGGTTATTGGAATGACCAAGCTGCCAGCATTCAAATTATTGTTATCCCCAAGTGGCATCAGCGGGCCGTCATCAGGATCGGATTTGCCAGCTTCATCCTCTTATCCATACTGGCGATCATTCACATCCGGACCAGATTTTTACTGACACAAAAGCGCAAACTTGAACATCTGGTAAAATTGCGTACCCAATTGATCGAAGCTCAAAAGAAGAGATCAAGGACAAGAACGAAAAACTGGAGCATGCCTATGAGGAAGTAAATTCAGTAAATGAAGCACTTCACACGGTCAATGCGAACCTCGAAACGTTGGTGGAAAATAAGACGGAAGAACTTAGAGAAACCATCAAAAGGCTTATTGAAACCGATAAGGGGCTGGATACATTTTTGTATCGATCCAGTCACGATCTGCGAGGGCCTATTACTTCGTTATTGGGGTTGGCGCAGATCGCTAAAATGCAAAATCACCAGGACGATTTGGATACTTACTTCGAGAGTATGGAGCATACAGCAAGCAAAATGCTGCGACTCCTGCATAGGTTGAATGATACCGGAGCGCTCTTTCGATACAAGCGTAGAATGGAAACCATAAACATGGAAGAAATTATACAATCCATAAAGTTTCAACTGGACAACAGCAGCGACATGGTGAAAATAGAAATCGAAAACAGGATCGATGAGCCCATCTCGAGTGACCCCGTTTTGCTGAATAACATTGTTCTGAATTTAATGGAGAACAGTATTGTGTTTAGAGGCGAGATCGATCCATTTGTCAAATCGGTGTTTTATTTGAACGACCAACACCTGGTCATTAAAACCATCGACAACGGGATCGGTATTCCTCCAAGTGTGAAGGACCGGATATTCGAGATGTTCTACAGGGGATCACAGAAATCGGTAGGCAATGGGTTGGGACTCTTTATGGTAAAGAAGGCCCTCGAAATACTGCAAGGTTCCATTGCTATTGAAAGCCAGCCGAATGATCTAACGACAGTTACCGTCACGATCCCCCTCGGCAACACAGTTGCTTTTGGTATCTAGAGGGTCGCGGGAAGTGTAATTAAGCGTCAGTGATGATCTGGGGTATAAAATCCGGAAGGGTTATCAAAATTCACCAAGGCCATCCGGATCACAAAAAGTTTAAGAAAGGAGCTACTGCTCCTTATTCTTTGCTTCCTGAACCTCTGTTCTGATTTCTTGCGCCAATGATTTTAAATCCTGCATCGCTTTTCTGACGCGTGTTCCGGCAGCACCATTTTGCTTGTTGTAGAACTTATCCATATCGTCTTCCAAAGAGGCGATCAGCGTTTTCAATTCTTCGAATTTCTTCATGTCTATGGTTATTTATTGTGTACAAATCTGCAAAAATTGGTGCGTGATACAAGGGTTAAGAACGAATAAACTGATAGAAGTTTGTCATCACATTCCCGGCCCCGGTTGGAAATGAATAGGACCGAACGACGCTGAAAGAGTTCTCGATACGCCGGACTTCACGGGAAGGCTATCGGTAACACCAAGAGATGGGCGACATTAAGAAGAGAAAACTCATTGATCAGTTCACAACCGATGGATCATTTTGGAAAACAAGGTTATCCTGTTGAACACCCTACGCGCGAATAGGTTTAAGCGATTTTTTTAGCCTTACCCAGCGGTGTAGGGTGATTTCAGCGAAGAATCCCAAAATGCGGAGATTATGGAGCCTATTCTCCGCAAGAAACGCGGAGAATGTATTGGAAATGCGGCGAATAATGGTGTTATTTACCGCATAATTTGCGGAGAATGAGTAAGTACGTCCATCTACTAAAGGAGTGGCCAGCGTTCAAATGGGAAGATGAGAAGATCCTCTTGCCGCTTTCTGCCATGCGACACAAGCAAGGCCGGTTGCTGGGCAAACTGGAAGGACTTGGCTTTCGCTTAAGGGAAGAAGCAACGCTGGAGACATTGACGCAGGATGTTGTCAAGTCGAGCGAGATAGAAGGCGAGCGATTGCCGGCCGATGAGGTGCGCTCCTCTATCGCCAGACGGTTAGGGATTGAAATTGCAGGAGAAGTGGCCGTGAGCCGGAATGTCGAAGGGATCGTGGAGATGATGCTCGATGCCACACAAAAATACAAAGCAGCCCTCACGGACGACCGGCTTTTTGGATGGCACGCTACACTCTTTCCCACGGGCAGAAGCGGCATGCATAAAATTAAGGTGGGTGCCTGGCGGGACGATGCCAATGGGCCCATGCAAGTGGTGTCGGGCGCCATGGGAAAAGAGCGTGTCCACTATGAAGCACCGGAGGCAACCCGGCTCGATGTTGAAATGAAGACGTTCCTTCAATGGTTCAATCAGTCAACGCCACTGGATCCTGTGTTGAAAGCAGCGATCGCCCATTTGTGGTTTGTTACCCTTCACCCTTTTGACGATGGCAACGGTCGCATCGCCCGGGCCATCGCCGATATGCAACTGGCAAGAGCCGATGGAAGCCGGCAGCGCTTCTACAGCATGTCTGCTCAAATTCAGCGTGAAAGAAATGTTTACTACGACGTTCTGGAGAAAACGCAGAAAGGGAATCTCGATATCACCGCGTGGCTATTGTGGTTTTTTGATTGTCTTGACAGGGCCATCGCTTTATCGGAAGAGAACTTATCGGGTGTGATGCACAAGGCAAAATTTTGGGAATCGAACCAAACGGTTGCGCTTAACGAACGGCAGCGCAAAATGCTCAATGCCTTTATGGATGGATTTGAAGGCAAGCTCACCTCTTCGAAATGGGCAAAGATGGCCAAGTGTTCTCCGGACACGGCGTTGAGAGATATGCAAGATTTAATTGAAAAGGGGATCCTGGAGAAAGAAGAAGGAGGCGGAAGGAGCACGAGTTATAAACTAAGATCATAACTCGTGCGCATAGCCCTGGAGGGATATAATGTTTGAACGTTCATTAGCCTCAACAACTTTCCTATACCCGGAACACGGCAATCAAACTCGCCAATACGGTCAGGGCCATCAGGGTCCGGTAAATATTCTTGGGTAAGGCCTTGCCGCTGTAGATCCCGCAAAATGTTGAGATGACCACGAAGAGCGCGGATTTTGGAATGACCTTGTAAAGATTCACCTGTGGGTATTTTAACACGACCAGAAAGATCCCGGTAACTAAAATGGCGACCCCTAAAAAGATCGTGTGTTTATGGAGTTGTTTTTCGGGCATGGGAAACAGGACAACCAATTGACCAAGAAAAAACAGGAAGGCGACGAAGTGCACGATCAGCACGATGTTGAAGAGTGTCATGGGTTTGCTTTTTTGAAGTGGGTGAGATAGTATGCTCCGCAGGCCAGGCAGATGATCACGGCGGTCAGGTGTGGATATAAGTGGCTGGTTGTATAACCTGGCTGCGATAGAACAATACAAAAGTCAGCCGCGGGGATAATGGCCCCGGGCAGCAAGACCAGCCCCAGGGTGCGCCACTCCTTTTGCCACAGCAGGATGAGAATAATTAATCCGAAGAAAAAATCCCGTGCTCCTTTGATGTACTGAAAAGAGAAATCGCCATGGGTTAAGGTGTTGATGCCAAAGTCTGTTTCGGCGCCAAGGGGATCGAGGAAGAATCTCAGGCCAATGCATAAGAGACCGATACCAGAGAGGATGCTGATCCAGAAGATTGTTTGTTTTGCGATGTGTTTCATGGGTGATGAATGTTTTGTTGATACAAAATTCATCGCTGCGCAACGGATTCTGATGCACCCAGGTTAATAAATCAAGAGACCGATAATCTTTTCCGGATGCGGCTGAGGGATTGTGGTTTCACGCCCACGTAGGAGGCTATATAATATTGAGACAACCGCTGCTGCAAATCGGGGTGCTGCTGGATGAATTTTTCGTAGCGGAATTCCGGGGAATCGGTGTAGAAGGAATTTCGCTCTTTCAGGGTTTGTATGAAAACCTGTTCGATGACAAGCCGTCCAAAGCGCTCGCCTTCCTTTATTTCGGTGTAAAACTGCGGCAAATCATTTCGCGAGATGACCCGCAAGACGCAATCTTCCAGGGCCTGGATGATCTGCTGCGAGGGTGTTTGTGGTACGAAGCTCTCATAGTTGGAAACAAAGTCATTTTCCTTGGAAAAGCCGTACGTCTTCTCTTCGCCTTCGTCGTTGATGTAATAGCGCATGATGCCTTTTGTTATAAAGCCAACGTGTTTGCACGTTTCGCCCTCGGCCAGAAAGAAGTCTCCCTTCTTGTAGTTTTTCTCTTTAAAAAGATCTTGTACCAGCTTCTTTTCCGTTGAAGTAAGCGTGATCAATTGTGTTATGAATTGAATAAGGTCAGCCGCCATAGAAGATATTTATTGGATTTGATATTCGCAGGGAAACGCTTGACAAATTAACGTTTTGATTTAAGCCTGCTCAATGTCTCCTGTGAAATATTCAGGTAAGTTGCCACGACCTTGTTTGGTAAACGCTGGACAATTTTTGGATGGGTGTCCAGCAGTTGCTTATAACGGTCCGTCGCATCAAGGGTAAGGAACGACATCAGCCTGTTGGTGTTATTTACGTAGGCGTTTTCTAAATAATGCCGGTAGAACTTTTCCCATGAAGGAATGATCTCCAGCAAATGGTAAAAGTCTTTGTGCGAAATGTAAAGGAGGTTTGTAGGTTCCAATGCCTGGATGAATTCCAAAGAAGGCTCATTTGAAATGAAGCTGCAGAGTGCCGTCGCGAAATTATTTTCAAAGGCTATATAGCGCGTGGCCTCCTGTCCGTCTTCCGTGATGAAAAATATGCGTAAACAACCCTTGCCAACGAAAAAGGTTCGTTGGCTGGTTTGTCCCCGAATGACTAATAGTTCGTTTTTTTCAACTTCCAGGGGCTCGAAATAAGAAAGAATTTTCTCCAGTTCGTCGTCTGTGACCGTTATAATTCCTTTGATGTAGTTGGCGAGTTCTTCTTGCATGGCAGACGTGGGTAAACCACAAATTTACAAAACCCGAACGTTTGTTAAGATTTGGTAGTGATCTTCTCAGCCAATTTTCGTGCGCGCGGAATGATGATGAATGCGGAGAGATAGGCCACGGGAAGCATAACGCTCCAGGCGTTCAGGAATTTGAGAAACCACGCTTCTCCAAAGCCATAGTTTCGCATGAGCCCAACAAAGGCCATAATTAACGTCATCGGAATCACAACAAGCAATGTGTTGATGTACTTAAAATACTTTTTGTTCATTTAGATTTTTTGTTTAATGTTTAGTTGATGATACAAAAATGCCTGGCTAAAAAGATATTAGCTTTGATGTAGGTCAAAAAATAGAGAAGTCAGGAAATAAAGTGAGGTGCCGTCCGTATATGACTTTAACTTTTTATATTTTAGAGGAGTAACCGGACGATCTTCGGTTCTACATTTCAACCGTATTCATAAATGAGCTCGAAAGCAGACACAGCGTCCATCCAACCGTTACTCGATTACTTCGATGATATCTTGCCCCTTACGCCTGAGGAGAAACAACTCGTTGTGACAAAATTTCATCCACACCTTTATTTGAAAAAGCAATACGCGTTGCAGCACGGCGATGTTTGCCAGTATTTTAACTTTATCGTTCGGGGATGCCTGCGGCTCTATCAGGTGGACAACGAGGGGGCTGTGCACATTCTTCAATTCGCCACGGAGAATCACTGGATCCTCGACCTGGCAAGCTTTCATAAGGGCCTGCCGTCAAAGCTCGATATCGACGCGTTGGAGGAAACGGTGGTGCTCCGCATTACGCGCAACGATTTGATCGATCTCTACTTACACGGCCAGCAGTTCAATCGCATCTTCCGGGTGTTGCTGGAAAATAGCTTTATGCATCAGCAGGAGCGATTGTCTCAACTCTTCAGCTCGACAGCAGAAGAGCGATACCAGTCTTTTCTGGAAACCTATCCGCATCTTCTCACACGCCTCTCGCAGGTGCAAATTGCGTCCTATCTGGGCGTTACACCCGAATTCCTGAGTCGTATCCGGAGCAAAATGGCGAAGGGGTAGGCGAAGCGGGGTTAAACTAGATCAATACTTTTTCTTAAACCAGGTCAATACGCTTTCTTAAACTTGATCATTGGGTGGCGCCGTGAGGTGTTGTTGTTTTGTATCGTCAACAACAAACTATCTCACTTTACTAAAATTTTAAAATTATGTCAACCAACAAATCAAAAATTGCAGTCATTGGCCTGGGGAACATTGGCAAAGTAGTGGCAACCAACCTGGTCAAAGGCAACCGGCCGGTTATTGTCGCCAGCAGGAAGATCGAAGAGGCGAAGTCATTTGCCCAGCACGTTGGAAGTTTAGCAACGGCATTGGAAGTCTCCGATGCGATAAAGGAGGCAGACATGGTTGTGCTGTCCGTGCCGTTTGGCACCATCAAGGAATTGGTGAGCAAGCGGGCTGCCGAGTTTAAAGGGAAGATCATTATCGATCCCTCGAATCCCATTGCACCAGACGGTAATGGAGGATTCAAGAAGATCGTCGGTGAAAACGAGTCTGCGGGGGAGATCATCGCGGGATTGCTGCCGTCGGGTGCAAAGCTGGTGAAAGCATTCGGCACGCTCAGCGCCGGCTCGTTGTCGGGCGCCGCCAGGAGAAAGCTCGATGCGGCTGTGTTGTTCTATGCCGCGGATGATGCCAGCGTTAATGACAAGATCGAAGAATTGATAAAAGACAGTGGCTTTGATCCCGTGCGTGTTGGGGGTATCGATCAGTCCATCCGCATCGAGGTTTTTGGCGATCTCCATGAATTCGGGGCCCTCGGTAAAGTTGCTACGCTGGCCGAAGTGGAGGCAAAAGTCTAAAAATGCCTGAGCTTCATTAAGGAGCAAGCGTAGTTTGTATAGTCAAGAAAATAAAAGCTTAGACGATGATGTCAACGGAAAAAAATAGAATGGTCATGAACCGCTTTGTCGAGTTCATCAACACGGCCGACGAAAAATTGGCGCAGGAACTTATTGGCTTGGATGCAAAATTTTATGTCCCTGGACGCCCTGAACCTGTGCAAGGTCCCGCAGGATATCTGGCCATCATTGGCATGATGCGAAGTGGTTTCCCGGATATTCAATGGACGCTGGAAGAGACCATTGTCGAGGATGATAAAGTTGCCGCCCGTTTTATGATGCGCGGTACACACGATGGATCTTTTTTTGGCATCCCGCCAACCGGGAAATCAATTGCCGTGCAGGCGATGAACTTCTATCGTCTTTCGGATGGAAAGTTTATGGAAGAGTATGGCATGCCGGACAGGATGGGCTTGATGCAACAGATCGGCGGCATGCCGGTTTAAAATTCTACTGATATGAAATCGAAAGTGTCCATGCTAACCTTTCTGGTTTGCTGTTGCGCGCTCTGCTCCATTCGGCTGAGCGCGCAAGCTTTCCAGTTTGCAAAAGACAAATTAGTTGCCGTCCATGTAGCGATGTCGGTTGAGACCTTGAAGGGCAAACGTGTTGTGCGGGTGGCGAAGGATTCGGCGGTCAAAGAAGTTGATGAACCTACGTTTGTTAAATTGAAAGGGGTGGAGTTCAAAGACGGCACGATCGAGGTCAGGGTACTCAGTAAACTCCAACCTGCAGCCCCTGAGCTTGCGCGCGGATTCATCGGTGTGGCGTTTAGAATCAATGAGGATAATTCAAAATTTGAATGCATCTATATTCGCCCGGCGAATGGAAGAGATAGCAACCAGGTGAGGAGAAATCATGCCATCCAATACTTCTCTTATCCCGACTATAAGTTTAACCGGCTTCGAAAGGAAGCTCCGGAGCAATATGAGTCCTATGCGGACATGGGACTGAATGAATGGATCAAAATGAAGATTGTTGTGAAGGGCCAGCAAGCCAAACTTTTCCTGAACGAAAACCGGGAGCCCTCACTCATCGTCAACGACCTCAAGCAGGATGCTGAGCCAGGGGCAATCGGTTTGTGGGTCGATGTCGGTACGGACGGACTTTTCTCTGATGTTAGCATTACAAGATAGCAGTATAACCGTCAGCGGACGCAACCCCCGACTCCAAAGGCTCGCGGCTTTCACCCCCTAAGAATTTCCTTTGACCTTAAGAACTCCTTAAGGTTTTGGTGTTGATCCCGGTACTATTGTCAAAACAACTGTCCACTTCCTGCCGTGACCACAGAATGATCTGACTCCTATCTTGAACGTGAGATTGGGGTGTTCGGTAATCGCTGGGCCCCGGGGCTCGAACTTCCTGTGTACATAATTGTTTTGTGACCAAAGAGGCCTCAGATCATCTAAACAGCGATCGGTTCAGGCGGCATTCCGCGGGCTACTTCATAAACGAGAGCTTTTGGGGCCTCCTGAGCATTTCAAACGATTTCATAATCGTCGTCCTCACGCTGCGCTATTTTGAAAGTCGGGTTGGGGTAGAGATGATGGCAGCCATGAGGCCAAAAATCTGAAAAGAAAAGTGATGAAGTGCGTTCGTTTGCAAGTACCACACAAATAAGTATTTGCCCGGATAGAATAAGTATTTGCCCGGATAGACAACTTTATATAAGTTTGCGGTTTGATGAAAAAGGTCATCGTTAAGTTTTTTCTTTGCTTGTGTGTCCTTTTGGCGGGGGGATACAGTCAGTTGCACGCTCATGCGTATAATGACTGTGTTTGCTTCTCGCCATTAAAGGTGACTAAAAAGTCGGAAGAGGCTAACTTTTGCCCTGTTCAACGTCGCCACGCCACCTGTATCATCCAGTCGGCTTCCTCCGGCAAGGAGAACCCGGTCTATCGAATGGAAGTCGCCGAAAAGGAAGCTGAGGAGTATGAATCGGCCTCTTCCAAGAAACACCAGGAAATCAGTAATTACTTCACCACGCACTTTGATGCCCAGGTTGCCGGAGATCTTTTCGGTGACATAAACAGTTTGCCATTTTGCAGACAATTTTCGCACATCTCCTTCCTTAGGAGTTATCTCGTCCTTCAGGTTTTCCGGATCTGATTCAGCATTCGCGGGGGCAATTTTCAGATTGCCGAACCGCCCCATCGGTGTTTTATTGCTTGTCATCCCCAGGGCATAATGCCAAACAGGATGTCGGGTTTATCGGGTTACACACTGTCCACAAAAAAATCATCAACAAAAAAAACATATCGCTTTAAAAGCAGATCATTATGCTGAGAGTACCCATGTTCATGTTTGTAGGCTTGGTTGCCTTGTTGTGCCAAACCAGCTGTCATTCTAAAAAGGAAGAATCACAGGAAGAAACAAAATTTTTAATCACCAGTCCGTTAAGAAAAGACACCTTGGTGGTCCGTCAGTATGTATGCCAGATCCGCGCGATTCAGCATATAGAAATGCGGGCGTTGGAGAGGGGTTATCTGCAGAAAATTTATGTAGACGAAGGACAGCATGTGAAAGCCGGACAGCAGATGTTCCAGATCATGCCATTGCTCTATCAGGCCGAGCTACAGAAATCAGAGGCGGAAGCAAACTTCGCCCAGATCGAATATCAGAACACCAAGCAGTTGGCCGACAGCAATGTGGTGTCGCCAAATGAATTGGCCATGTCCAAAGCGAAGCTCGACAAGGCGAAAGCAGAGCTGTCACTGTCCCAAACCCACTTGCAATTCACACGCATCAACGCCCCGTTCAGCGGTATCATGGATCACTTCCAGGTGCGGCTCGGAAGTCTTGTGGATGAGGGCGATTTGCTCACAACACTGTCGGACAACAGCAAAATGTGGGTCTATTTTAATGTGCCGGAAGCCGAGTACCTGGACTATAAAATGAAGGCGAAGAAAGACAGCGTAATGCGCGTTCAACTGATCATGGCCAATCACCAGACCTTTGATCATCCCGGCCTGGTTCAGACCATTGAAGCGGACTTTAACAATGAAACCGGAAACATCGCTTTCCGGGCAACCTTTCCCAATCCGGATGGACTGCTTCGACACGGTGAAACGGGCAATGTACAAATCAAGCGACCGCTTAAAAATGCGTTGATGATTCCTCAGAAGTCCACGTTCGAAGTGTTGGAGAAGAAATATGTCTTTGTAGTGGATAAAGACGGCGTGGTAAAATCAAGGGAAATTACCATCGCAGCAGAATTGCCACACATTTTTGTGATTCAGAGTGGTCTGGATGAAAATGACAGGATCCTCCTGGAAGGATTGCGCCAGGTGCGTGAGAATGAGAAGATAAGCGCCACGTTCGTGAAGCCTGACTCGGTCATTTCGCATTTAGAGTTGTATGCCGAATAATCCATTATCCTAAAAAGCAGAAGACATGTTTAGTAAGTTCATACGCAGGCCGGTATTTGCTATTGTGATATCGGTCATAATCGTCTTTGTGGGGATATTGGCGATCAAGAAGCTGCCGATCTCTCAGTTCCCGGACATCGCCCCGACAACGGTAAACATATTTATCGCTTATCCAGGGTCGAGTGCCGATGTGTTGGTGAAGTCCACCCTCATTATGTTGGAGCAGGCCATCAACGGGGTGCAGGATATGCGCTACATCGCTACTGACGCCACCAGCGCCGGTGAAGCCACGTTGCGCATTATTTTTGAACCGGGCACGGATCCGAACGATGCCGTGATCCGGGTGAAGACCCGGGTGGACCAGGTGATGCCGCTCTTGCCGGAATTGGTTCAACGGGAAGGGGTAATCATCACCCCAATCCAGCCGAGTATGTTGATGTACGTCAACCTCTATTCCAACGAAAAGAGCATGGACGAAAAATTCCTGTTCAACTACGCCACCGTGAAAATGATCCCGGAGATCCAGCGGACACGGGGTGTTGCCCGGGCGCAGATCTTGGGTAGCCGGCGATACGCCATGCGCGTTTGGTTAAATCCCGAACGGATGCGCGCCTATTCGATCTCGGTAGAAGATGTGATGAAGGCGATCGGTGAGCAAAGTATCCTCGGGCGCCCCGGCCGGATCGGTCAAAGTTCCGGTATCAAAGCACAGTCGCTGGAGTATGTGCTCACCTATAAAGGAAGATTTAACAAACCGGAAGAATACGAGGCGATTATTATCCGGGCCAACCCCGAAGGCGAAAGCATCCACCTGCGTGATATAGCGACCGTAGAATTGGGAAGCGAATTCTTTGATATCTATTCCAACCTCGACGGCAAGGCTTCGGCCGCCATTGTGTTGAAGCAAAACTATGGTAGCAACGCCAGCGATGTTATTGAAGAAGTAAAAAAGAAGCTTGAGGTCATGAAAGAATCCTTCCCTCCGGGAATGGATTATAAGATCAGCTACGACGTTTCCCAATTCCTCGATGCGTCCATCGAACAGGTAATCGAAACGTTGCGCGACGCGTTTATCCTGGTGGCCATCGTGGTGTTTATATTCCTCGGTGACTGGCGTTCTACGCTCATTCCCATCCTCGCCGTTCCGGTGTCGTTGGTCGGAGCTTTCTTCGTCATCCAGTTTTTTGGACTTTCCATCAACCTGGTGACACTCTTTGCACTCGTGTTGGCGATCGGTATTGTGGTGGATGATGCGATTGTGGTGGTGGAAGCCGTGCACGCCAAGTTTGAGGAGGAACCTCATATAAGTCCGTACAACGCCGTTAAAAAAGTATTGAGTGAAATCAGCGGCGCCATCATCGCGATCACCATGGTAATGGTGTCGGTATTTGTGCCGATTTCATTTATGTCCGGTCCTGTCGGTACCTTCTACCGGCAGTTCTCGATCACCATGGCGAGTTCGATCGTGATCTCGGCGTTGATCGCGTTAACGCTGACGCCTGTATTGTGCGCGATGATGTTGAAAAATCACCACGGACATCCGAAGAAGAAAAACATCCTGACAAAAGCGCTCGATAGTTTCAACGGCGCTTTTGAGAAACTTACTGGACGATACGTTGGCATTTTGAAAGTAATCGTCAACAGAAGGTTAGTGACGTTCGTCATCCTGCTCGGGTTTTGTGCGGGGATCTACTACGAGAACAAGGTTGTGCCTTCAGGCTTTATTCCGAATGAAGACCAGGGTACGATCTATGCCATTATCCAGACACCTCCTGGTTCGACACTGGAAAAAACGAACGAGGTCTCCCGTCGCCTTCAGAAAATTTGCGAAGAAATTGAGGGTGTGGAATCCGTATCCTCTTTGGCAGGTTACGAAATCATGACCGAAGGTCGGGGATCGAATGCGGGTACCTGTCTGATCAACCTCAAGAATTGGTCGGACCGTAAACAAACCGTTAAGGAGATCATGGAAGAGCTGGAAACGAAAACGCGGGGCCTGGGCGCCATTGTCGAATTCTTTGAACCGCCGGCTATCCCGGGCTTTGGTACGTCAGGTGGTTTCTCGATGCGTTTGTTGGATAAAACGACCGACACCGACTATCATGAATTTGATAAGATCAACAAGGATTTCATGGATAAACTCGGCAAGCGCAAAGAGCTCACCGGTTTGTTCACCTTCTTCGCGGCCAACTATCCACAGTACGAACTCGAAATTGATAATAACCTGGCCATGCAAAAAGGCGTGTCGATCGGAAAAGCGATGGACAACCTCAACATCTTGATTGGTAGTACATATGAGCAAGGCTTCATCAAGTTCAATCAGTTCTTCAAGGTGTATGTGCAGTCCGATCCGAAATTCCGGAGAATGCCGTCCGACCTGCTGAACCTTTTTGTGAAAAACGACCAGGGACAAATGGTACCCTACTCGGCATTCATGAAACTCAAAAAAGGTCAAGGTCCGAACGAAATCACCCGATTCAATTTGTACAATTCCGCAGCGATCCAGGGTCTTCCGGCGAAGGGCTACACCACGGCAGATGCCATCCAAGCCATACGTGAAGTGGCCAAGACGTTGCCACGGGGCTACGACATCGCTTTTGAAGGTTTGTCCTACGACGAATCGATCCGGGGAAATGAAGCACTTTATGTGTTCCTGATCGTACTGTTGTTTGTGTACTTTGTGTTGGCCGCACAGTACGAAAGTTTTATCATTCCCTTTGCGGTAGTGCTTTCGCTGCCTGTGGGGGTATTTGGTTCGTTCCTGATGCTCAAATTAATGGGGCTGGAGAACAACATTTATGCACAGATCGGTTTGATCATGTTGGTGGGTCTGTTAGGGAAAAACGCCGTGCTTATCGTGGAATTTGCCGTCCAAAAACGGCAGCAGGGAGAAACCATTTTGAACGCTGCGATTGAAGGCGCGAGAGTACGTTTCCGTCCGATCCTCATGACGTCGTTCGCCTTTGTTGCAGGTTTGATACCTTTGATCATTGCCACGGGTGCCGGCGCTATCGGTAACCGCACCATCGGTTCATCGGCGCTGGGGGGTATGTTATTCGGAACAATCTTCGGGGTGATCGTCATCCCGGGACTGTACTTCATATTCGGCAGCCTGGCAGATGGCCGTCACCTGATCAAACATGAAGACGATGATTCACTGACCGAAAATCTGGTTCACCAAATCGATAATTTTCCGCAACCCGATGAAAAAGACAACGATGACCATGCGCACTAAAAGAATATGGAATTACGTAACCACGGGTTGTATTGTCATCCTGGTTACCGCTTGCAGTTTGCCATCTTCTTTGGTGGAGAAGAATGAAAATAAAAAAACACCGGAGGGTTATAAGATCAATAACCCGCAGGATACCGTGAACACGGCAAAAGTAAACTGGAAGGAATTTTTCACCGATCCGAATCTGGTTGGACTCATTGATACGGCGCTGCACAACAATCAGGAGTATAACATCGTGTTGCAGGAAATTAACATTGCCCGAAACGAAGTGAGGGCCCGAAAAGGAGAGTACCTGCCGTTTGTGGGCATCGGCGCCAGTGCCGGTGTTGAAAAGCCCGGTAAGTATACCACGCAAGGTGCCGTGGAGGAGAACCTGAACATTAAGGAAGACACGCGTTTTCCGGAACCTCTGCCGAATTATGCATTGGGGTTGAATGCATCCTGGGAAGTGGACATCTGGAAAAAACTGAGGAATGCAAAGAAGGCCGCCATGTATCACTACCTGTCGACAACAGAAGGCAGGAACTTCCTGGTCACCAACCTGATTGCCGAGATCGCGAATTCCTATTACGAGCTGATGGCGTTGGATAACCGGTTGGAAATTCTGAAAAGAAACATCGAGATCCAGCAGAACGCCCTCGAGATCGTGCGGATGGAAAAGCAAGCCGCGAAAGTGACCGAATTGGCGGTGCGCAGGTTTGAGGCCGAGGTGCTCAAAAACAGAAGCCATCTGTTCGACATCCAGCAGTCGATCACTGAAACGGAGAACAGAATTAATTTTCTGGTGGGGAGATTCCCGCAGCATATCGCCAGGAACTCACAGACCTTCACCGATCTGCCTTTGGATTCTATTCACGCCGGCATTCCATCGCAGCTGTTGCAAAACCGCACCGATATCCGCCAGGCTGAATTTGATCTGGCAGCGGCCAAGATCAACATAAAAGTTGCCAAGGCTAATTTTTATCCATCGCTGCACATCAGCGCGGGTGTGGGATACGAGGCGTTTAATACCAAGTACCTGATTTCCACGCCGCAGTCACTGCTCTACACCGTGGCAGGTGACCTGATGCAGCCCCTGATCAACCGGAATGCGATCAAAGCTTACTATTACACGGCTACCTCGAAGCAAATTCAGGCGGTGTACAACTACGAACGCACGGTGCTGAACGCCTACATTGAAGTGGCCAATCAGCTGTCGAATATTCGTAACCTGTCAAGAAGTTATGATCTTCAATCCCAACAGGTGGCGGCACTGACGCAGTCGATCGACATATCCGTGCGCCTGTTCAGATCGGCCCGTGCTGACTATATGGAAGTATTGCTCACCCAACGCGATGCCTTGGACTCTAAATTTGAACTGATTGAAACCAAAAAGCAACAGTTGAATGCCAAGGTTGATGTCTACCGGGCATTGGGCGGCGGATGGAACTAAGTTTTAAAAAATTGGCTATTCAGGAAGCAATCAAAAAATTGTAACACTGGATCGCTGGAGAGAGCCCTCGAAGTCCACGGACTTTGAGGGCTTTTTTTATTTATGTTTGGTAGCGCAGAGAATTGTTTTGATTGCGCTCAGTCACCGTTGTTGCATAGATGTATTGCTCTTACCCGGAATAGGGGCCACGGCCTCACTACACTTCCCATAAAGACGGATCTAGTCTTTGGCATTTGTTCATCCCAGACAGTTCAGCATGCGGTTCTTAAAAAAAACTGACTTTTATGTCATATTTTCAGATCTCGTGTCACTAAGAAGGTAAGGATCAAACATTGTGCATGAATCAGGAACTTGAAAACACCTTTTTAAAGGCGTTAGAGCAAAATCAGCAGAAGCTGCTTAGGATTTGCTCTGTTTATGCCGAAGATGCCGACGACAAAAAAGACCTTTTCCAGGAAGCGGTGATCAATATCTGGCAGGCTATGCCCGCTTTTGAGGAAAAATCTTCGCTCAGCACCTGGATGTTTAGAATTACGCTCAACGTCTGCCTTCGTCTGCAATCCAGACAAGTGAGAAAGCGAGACCGTTTCCTGAAGATGGACAGCATCAGGATAGAAAACATCACAATCGAAGAGACCAGCAGTGAGGATCATGAGCGGCTGATAAAACTCAGAGCCTGTATCAAGAAACTCAACGATGCCGACAGAGCCGTCATCACGCTCTACCTGGAGGAATTGCCCTATAAGGAAATCTCGGAAATCACGGGCCTGACGGAAAATCATGTCGCGGTGATGATCAAAAGAATCAAGGAAAAATTGTTGAACTGTATAATCGAAAGGTCATGATGGAAGATGAATTGATAAAAATCTGGCAATCGTCTCCGAACCAGGAGCGTGCAAAGTTTGAGAAATCGCGTTTGATGTTGGATGTGCAATCAACCTTGGATCACCTTCATAAAAAAATAGCCTATCGGGATGCCATGGAACAAATCGCGGTTGTAGTGGGAATTCCCATCTTCGCTTACTATGCTTATCACATTCCATTTGTCCTGACAAAAATCGCTTCTGTCTTGATCATTTTCTGGGGAGTATTTGTGATCATACGGATACGAAGTGCGAAAAAGCACAAACCGAGTGCGTTCACGGAAACTTACCTTGAATATTTATACAAGACCAGAGAGTATCTGAAAATTCAAAAGCGGCTGTTAGACAGCGTGCTTTACTGGTACATTTTGCCGGCAATGACCCTCCTATTCTTGTTTACCCTGGGGCCAGGGATCGCCGGGCGATTGCCAAGAATTGTGAAAATGACGGCGGGTAATGTTGCCATAGCAGTGGCTACGTACCTCTTAAATAAAAGCGCGGTAAAGAAGCAATTGATGCCCAGACTGGAGAAAATTGATGCGCTTATCGAGGTGATGGAAAAATCATAATACCCCACGTGTCATTCGCTATGCAATTCTAAAATATTATCCTTTCAGAAATTTTTGAAAGCCCTCTGTATCAAAGAAAATAGTCAAAGCGTCCAGTTTGCCATTTTTGACACTCCATAATTCAGCCACGTTGGCGTTGATGCTTTTGCCGTTGGGGAAAACATAGTCATAATTGGCCAGTACAAAGGCGCCTTCTTCCGAGGTGAAAATTTCTTTCGGACGCATATCGGTAAAGAGTGCGCTAAACCGCTTGATGATCTCAAGGTAAGCTTGCTTGCCCACGATCGGGTCCGTCTTCGTCATATCGCCGCCGATAAATTTGAAGTCATCGGCAATGGTTACTTCCCAGCCTTGTTTTTTTGCAAAGCCTTTGTAGTAAGTGTCCAGGAGTTCTTTTGTGGTCATGGCGTTTATTTTTTTACAAAACTACCCTCGCTTTCCAAGGAATCAGGGGTGCTAGATGGACATTGTGATGGGTTGATTTGGACAGGCCTGTTTTTTATCTTTAATCATAAGATGAATCACTATGAAGCAGCTAACCATTCTCGTCCCAAACGGATACCACAATCTCAGCAGTGTTGTTGGCTCCTATGAAGTATTCTTAAAGGCCAACGCTTTTTACCAAAGCCTGGGAAGAAAGCCGGTATTCAAAATAACGCTGGCCAGCACGTCGAAAACCGTGAAGTTGCATGACAATCTATTTGCCATAAGACCACACGCGCAGATAGAAAAGATTGCCCGGACCGACTTGATCATTATTCCGGCTGTGCGGCCTGATTTTTCGCAGAGCGTCCGGCAAGTCAAAGCCCTTAATAACTGGCTGATTGAAATGCACGGCAAGGGCGCAGAAATTGCGAGCATTTGCACGGGCGCTTTTCTCCTCGCCTCCACCGGTTTATTGGAGAGCAAGAGCTGCTCCACGCATTGGATGGCCGCCCATGAATTCAGGCAAATGTTTCCGGGGGTGAACCTGGGCACCGATAAGCTGATCACCGACGAAGATGGCATCTACACCAACGGTGGTGCATTTTCTTTTCTGAACCTGCTGCTCTACCTCGTGGAAAAATATTATGATCGCCAGACCGCCATTTATTGTTCAAAGATCTTTCAAGTCGATATCGACCGGCAGAGCCAATCGCCGTTCACCATTTTCTCTACGCAGAAAAAACACGGCGATGAGGTAGTAAAAAAAGCGCAGGTGCATATCGAAAGTAAATTGACCGAAAAAATTTCGATGGGAGAGCTCTCCTCAAAGCTCAACGTGAGCCGGAGGAATTTCGACAGACGCTTTATTAAAGCAACGGGCAATACACCGGTGGAATATTTGCAGCGCGCGAAAATAGAAGCGGCAAAGAAAGCGTTGGAGACCAGTCGCAAAAACGTAAACGAGGTGATGTATGATGTGGGCTATTCGGATGTCAAAGCTTTTCGCGAAGTGTTTAGAAAGATAACGG
Organism: Chryseolinea soli; assembly: GCF_003589925.1. NCBI lineage: Bacteria > Pseudomonadati > Bacteroidota > Cytophagia > Cytophagales > Fulvivirgaceae > Chryseolinea > Chryseolinea soli. The sequence goes on from NZ_CP032382.1 coordinate 3,114,897, forward strand.
GCATGTCGCCCTTGGACTACCGGAACAAGTATAATAAGGACGCGGCGATTTGAACCACGGGAGGGGTAAGTTGTTTGAGAGGACTTGCCTCCCAGGCTAAAACGTTTGGGGTTGTAAAAGAAACGATAAAAAAAATGGTGCGGATCAGATAATAGTCATTGGCGGGAAGCAAATTGATCTATATATTGACTGGAAAGGAAATCCCCCATGAAAAAAATATTTTTGAGCCTCTCGGTTGCCCTGGCGTGTATGGCCCTGATCCATTGCAGTAAACCGGTCAAGAAACTTCCCCGAATAGCCATTGCAGGCTTAGCCATTGAATCCAGCACATTTTCACCGGCGTTAACACACGAAGAAGCGTTTCATGCCAAAGTAGGAGACACCATTTTGTCGTCGTATTCATTTTTGGCTCCCGATTCACTGGACCGCAAGCGAGCCCAATGGTTTCCGGCCTTGATCGGACGCGCGCTGCCCGGAGGCGTCGTGACACGCGAGGCCTATGAGTCGTTAGTAAAACAAACATTGGACTTGCTGAAGAAAGACCTTCCCTACGACGGTTTGTTCTTTGACATCCATGGAGCCATGAGCGTGGTCGGTCTCGACGATCCGGAAGGAGATCTGATTGTCAGAATACGGGAAGTGGTGGGAAACGAAACCGTCATCTCGACCTCCATGGATCTGCATGGAAACGTTTCCTGGCGTCTGGCTCAAAATAGCGACTTGATCACCTGCTACCGGATGGCCCCCCATGAAGATGCCGTGCAATCCGATAAGCGTGCTGTAGATAACTTGTTATCGAGGATCGAAAGCGGTAAAGGTAAGCCGGCTTACAAAGCCTATGTCGCTGTACCCATTTTGTTGCCGGGAGAAAAGACCAGTACGCGGGTTGATCCAGGAAAAAGTTTATATGCGCAAGTGGCACCCGCCGCTGCACAGCCCGGCGTGACCGACGCTGCGATCTGGATCGGCTATGCGTGGGCAGATGAACCCCGCAATCACGCCGTCGTGATGGTGACCGGCGACGATAAAGAAAAAGTGACCAAAGCTGCAGAAGATATGGCCAAGAGTTTTTGGAATGTAAGAAACGAATTCGCATTCATTGCCCCTACCGCTTCGTTAAAAGAAGCATTGGACAAAGCCGTTGTCAGCGACAAACATCCCTTTATGATCAGCGATATGGGCGACAACCCAACGGCTGGCGGTGCAGGCGATGTTACCTGGACATTGAATGAGATCCTCGCGCGTCCCGAGTTCAAGTCCGAAAAAGGCCCGTCGCTCATCTATGCTTCACTGCCCGGACCAGAGTTGGTGGAGAAAGCGATTCAAGCGGGAGTAGGAGGGAAGGTAGACGGCTTTGCAGGTGCTGCGATTGATTCGCGTTTCTCACCACCCGTGAGATTGGTTGGTGTTGTAAAAGCCATCGAGCAGGGAGACGAGCATGCAGAAACAGAAGTAGTAGTAAGAGTCGGAAGCGTAAATGTGATCGTCACCAAAAAGCGCAAGCCTTATCACCGGGAAGTAGATTTCACAAGGCTTGGGCTGGACCCACGGAAGACGGATATCGTAGTGGTGAAACTCGGCTACCTGGTGCCGGAACTTTACGACATGCGGGCGGACTGGATCATGGCCCTGACGCCCGGTGGTGTTGATCAGGATCTGGAAAGATTACCCTTCAAAAGGATCGAGCGCCCGATGTTTCCATTTAACAAAGATATGGCTGACCCGGATCTGAGTGCGAAACTGGTACCATTGTCGGGCGCTAAATAGGATGATAAATTCTTTTGAATAAAAAGGCACCTCGAAAAAGGTGCTTTTTTGTTTTGATATGCCTGTATTTGTAGAATGTTCAACCTTTGATGGATCGTGATGAACGAATGTCGGATATATGTTTTCCCGGGAAGAAGTATCGCGTACTAAGCACGAGTTCTGGACTGCTTTTGGCAGATATATGAACCCGGTTCTTTCGGCCGAGGGCATGAAGATCAACTGGATGAACTATCACACCAAAATTAAAGGGGTTTACTTCCGCATGGACGCAGGGCTGAAGTCGGCCGCCATTTCTATTTCGCTCGAACATGGCGATGCGGAGATCCAGGAATTATACTTCGAGCAGTTCCAGCAATTTAAAGACCTCCTGCACGCCACGCTCGACGAGGAATGGGATTGGCAGTTGCACGTTCCTGTTGAGGGCAGGATCGTCAGCAGGATATATAAAGAGTTGCCCCGTGTATCGGTAATGAACAAAGATCACTGGCCCGACCTGATCTCCTTCTTCAAGCCGCGCATCATTGCGCTCGACAGTTTTTGGGAAAATGCAAAGTATAGTTTCGAGGGCTGAAATGAAATAACATCTTGCTGTCATTCTCCCGTCAATGCATACCCTTCCAGCCACTGCAGCACGAAAGGATTACGGCATCGTTAGATATCGTTCGTCGGGTTGTTGTTACTTCACCTTTTCTGCCCGCACCATTTTGTAGATCCGGCCATCGTATTTGGTCATCACATACATTTCTCCCTGGGCGTCCTGGCCAAGACGCATGTCCACGCGACCTAAGCCGGCGATGGCCAGCAGCGTGGTCTCTTTGCCTCCGATGCGCAAGTGCAGCCGGTGAATGTCGGCTTGTTTGCCTTCGCGGATTTTTGACACGTCGGCGATGAAGACCTTTCCTTTGGCGATATCGCCCAGGATGAATTTTCCGGCGAAGGCCGGTATGGCTTTGCCTTTGTATTCATATCCTCCCGCCATGGCAAGGCCTTCGTCGTGATCGTATTGTATCACGGGATACACCAGGTGGTTGATGGAATCGTTCGGAGGCAGCGGATAGACCAGGTTGATGTCGCCCTCGGAGTCGATCACGAAGTTTCCCTCGCGGATGGGCCAGCCGTGATTTTTACCCTCCATCACTTTATAGAGCGACTCGATATGATGTTGGCCGACATTGCCCGCCAATATTTCGCCCGTTCTCAGCCACGTGATGCGGTGTGGATTTCGAAACCCATAGGCATAGATCTCTTTGACGGTGCCCGGGGAGGTGTCCTTTGCAAAGGGATTGATGGCGGGAATGCCATAGCGACCGTTCTTGCTGTTGGTGCCCAGGGGATCTATCCTGAAAATCGAGCCCAGGTAGCAATGTTCGTTTCCAGCCAGGAAGGGGTATCCATATTCTATTGCTCCCGCATCGCCGATGCCGATGTAAAGAAGTCCGTAGTCGGCATCTTTCGGTTTTGCATAGGGATTGAACGCGATCTCCTGCACGCCGTGCATCTGAGTGACCATATCCCAGCGAAGAATTTCACGGCCTTTGCCGGCAAAGGGAACCTGGCCGGGCTTGTCTGTTTTCCACTCGGTCAGCACCCACTGTAACGTAGAGGGGATAGAGTCGGCATAGGTGAAATCTGCTGGTTTGCTTTTGGGTGGCTCGGCGTGGGTGGTGTAGAGCAGACCGTTGGATTTGAATTCGGGATGAAACGCAAAACTGCCAAAGCCCGTGGCCATGCCGGGTTCGTCGATAAAAGCGGACTCTTCTTTCTTTATATCGAAATAGGGAGTCGCTTTATTTTTCTCCACCACATAGAGGGTGCCGCGGAGATCGAGAACATAAAAACCGCCGTTCGGTGCGGACTGAAATTTCGTTATCCGCGTAAACAGGTTTTTGTTACTCGAAGCGGGCATCTGTGTAACCGGTTCGAGATCAACCTGGAGGTCCGACATCGGTATGGAATCCGGGAAGGGATCTTTGATGGCCGTGAGCGTGTCATAGTTGTTTTTTATCAGACGCTTCACCTTGGTGTGGAGGAAGGCCAGCAGGTTTTCCATCTCGCCATCGCTGAACTGACCGAACGCGGGCATCACACCTTTGAAATCGGCTTTCAGGTCAAGTGCCCGGTGATCTTTTTGATCGATATAGTTTTGGGGATTGCTGATGAACCCTTTGATCCATGATTTTGAAGTATCCTGTGTCACACCGGCCAGGTTGGGTCCTATACCGTCTATCCGAAAATTGTGACACGCACTGCAATTTTTGGAAAATAATGCTTCGCCCGCGTGGATCGATTCGGTATCCGATGAGTAGAGCGCTTGTTCTTTTACTTTATTGCAGGAGGTGAGTCCAGACAGCGCAACGATGATGAGCAGCACCGAATATTTGCACAGAGGTTTTAAGAGGGGTGACGTGGAAATCATGGACGAAAGGTTTTTATTAGATCACTTAAAAGGCCGCAAGCCATAACGGGGGGGTTATAGGAATGCTTGTGTGTCTCAAGCACACCAAACGAGATAGTGCGCGAAAACACTAATCAAGTAAAGAAAAAAAATTAAGGAATGCGCTGGGTGATCCCATGTTTTTTCGGTGAGCAATATAAATATAAAAGGAAGGGATGAAGATGAGATTCCGGAGACGGGTGTCTCTCGATTGACCGCGGTTTAATAACTTTAGTTAATTTAGGCGAAGTAAAACGACAATAAATAATTCTCATGCAAAGCAGTATTATCATTGACAAACTGAAATCCCTTGGCATAACCTTTGGTGAAGTGCCTCAACCCGGAGGGTCCTACGTGGCCGTCAACATCCGGGGGAACGTCGCCTATGTGGCCATCCAACTTCCCATCAAAGACAACCAGTTTTACTTTCTCGGTCGCCTCGGCAAAGAGGTCACCACCGAGCAAGGCTACGAGGCCGCAAAGATGGCAGCCACGAATGTGCTATTACAGATCGATAAATTCGTGGGCTACGATCGGATCATAGGATTGAACCACGCCGACATCTACTACCAGGTCCACGACACCTGGGACGAAGGCCCCCAGGTAGCCAACGGAGCATCCGATCTGTTCCTTAAAGTCTTAGGCGACCGCGGACTCCACACCCGCGCCATCCTTGGTGTCGACAAATTGCCAAAGAATCACAGCGTCGCACTTGTTACTTCTTTCACGATCAAATGAATTGCCGAAGCGAACAACAACATGGAATCTCGTCATGGCTACTGGCTACTGGCTCCCCCATCAGACCGCGATCGCCGGCCGGCGCTTTCCGACCTTGGTCGCTTGTTCGAACGCGAACCCCATTTGCAACACCCTGAAGTCCGCATTATACCTCCCCACAATTTGCATCCCGATCGGAAGCTCGCTCTTCGAAAAAGCACAGGGCACGGACAAAGCCGGGTTGCCCGCGACAGAGACGTAATAAGACGAACGCATCCAGTCGAGATAGGTCAGCATTTTTACGTCGCCTATCTGATCGGATAAGGCGTATTGACATCAAAGGGCAACACCTGGCTCACGGGCATGATGAGGAATTCATATTTTGTCAGGAACTGTTGCACGCGTCTGTACAACGCCGAGCGCTTCATCTCGAGGCGTGAAAGGTAGGGTCCGGTCAGCTTGCGTCCTTCTGTGATGTGCCATTTGGTGTACGCATTCATTTTATCGCTGTTGCCTTCCAGCAGGTCCCCGTATTGTGCCTCGTATTGCCAGTGCCGGAAATTGACAAAGCATTCGTTGGCGTCGGTCATGTCCGGTTCGTTTTCCTCAACAATGCAACCCAGGTCCTCGAATACTTTGCGTTGGGAATGAACAGCGTCGATGACTTCTTTTTCCCAAGGCAAGCCGAGGTCTTTGATGAATGCAACCCTGACGCCTTTGAAATCACGACCCAATGGTTTAGCGAATTGTCTCGGATCGTCCGCAAGAGACAATGGTGAACGGAGGTCGGGCCCGGCCTGAACACTTAGAAGCAGAGCACAATCTGAAACGGTACGTGCCATGGGCCCCTGTACACTCAACGTTTGATTTGCAATTTTTACGGCCGCAAGCGGTACCCTTCCTGGTGAGGTTCGAAGGCCTACCACATTACAGAAGCTGCCCGGGTTGCGCAAGGATCCAGCCATATCGCTGCCATCGGCGAGGGGCGTCATGCCACAGGCCAGCGCGGTTGCGCCGCCACCGGTGCTGCCCCCGCAGGTCTTGGATGGATCATAAGGATTGAACGTTGGGCCAAAGACAGGATTGAAAGTTTGCGATCCCATACCAAGCTCGGGCACATTTGTTTTTCCGATCACGATCGCACCCGCATTTTTCTGACGCTCGACAATCAATGCATCCTGTGTTGGGACAAGATCTTTCCACAGGGGCGAGCCATACGTCGTTCTCAGACCCTGGGTTTCGATGAGGTCTTTCACCGCGATCGGCAATCCGTGTAGCGCCCCGGTTGTATTTCCTTTGGCGATCATTTCGTCGGCGGCAAGCGCTTGTGCCATCAGTTGCTCTTCGGGCACAAACGTAACGATGGCATTCACTTTTGAATTTACGTTTGCGATCTGTTTGAGGTGGGCCGTCATGACTTCGCGCGCGGAGATCTTTTTTGTTCTTAACCATGCGGCCAGTTCCACCGCGGTCATAAAACAGATTTCATCGGGTGCTGGCACGGGCTTGCCTTCGCTGCCGGGTGCGGCATGATCTTTGGCCACGACGATCGAAGTAAGGCCGATGGATGCGAGCGTTGCCGCAGAACTCTTCAGGATCATCTGGCGGCGGGTAATTTTGTTTTTCATGAGGAGCGGTAGCAGGGAGATGAAAATTCGATTTGTAAGCCAAGGAAAGGTGATGGTATGTCGACTACTTCGAGCCCTCTGGACTCAAAACGTCCAGCACATTTTTCCATACACCATCGGCTTGCTTCTTCCACACGCTGACGGAGTTGTATTGATGCGTCACAGGATTTCCGGTGGAGTCGTTGGCTATTATCGTAGTTTTCTCCAACAGGTATCCCAACTCGCCGCTCTGGGCGATCTCAGCTTGCTGAGGTTCCCAGCTGATCTGGAAACTGGGATCTTTATAACTCCCTTCCACCATCTGGCGTATGGCCGTTTTACCTTTCAAGGTGGCATCTCCCGCTGAGATCACGGTGGCGTCGTCGGCCCAATAGCTTAAGGTTTTCTCTACGTCGCGCTTGCTGGCATATTGCGACCATTCCCGGCTCAGCTGCATGAGTTTGTCGCCTTCGGCCTTTGTGTCGACGGTGGTCCGGCTGCAGCCCATCAGGACGAGCACGAGAGAAATCGAGGTGAGTATTTTTTTCATAGGGTATTGGTTAATGGTCAGTTGCTGAATTTACGGATTATTATCCCTTATACGAAATCCAGAATGAACAACAAGGGTTAGTTTGCCCAGACAAGAATGCCCGACAGGATCTGACCTCCACGAGGATGAGCCTCAAGTTGTGACAGACTTTCAAGATCAACTAACCCTCATTGCAAACCATGTTTCAAAAACAAGTCAGTTTTTAATCGACACATTCCTCCGATTGGTCGATTAGTCCCTGCGCTCCAATAGGTTGACAATATTTTGTAAATGATTTTTGCGTTGGTGGTGATAGAAAATATAAATGTAGATGCGAATGAGAAACTCAGTAGCCCTTTTCTTTTGTGCTGCGCTCTTGTTGGGAGGTAGTGCGTGTAGCAGCGATGATGACAACACCACTGCGGATACTACCGATACGGGCGAAACAAACCCGGACCCGATCGAGGTGTCGAGCTGTTCATCATCAACCGGTATGGAGAAGATCATTTGTCTTTCCGATGCCTTTAAAACGCAATTGACTTCGTCGCAATTGGCCGCAGCGCAGCGAACATACACGACGAGCGAGGCCATGAAGTGGTCTAACTTTCCGGAGGCGCTCTACGGCCAGCGCGTAGGGCTTGACTTTGGCTCCATGACCTCGACCCAGATCCAATATGCAAAAGCGCTGTTAAAAGAAATCGCAGGCACGAGCGACAACGAGGGCTGGGATGAGCTTCAAAAATTGCTGAACGCCGATGAATACTTGAAAGAAAATGGTGGTGGCTCCGACTACGGCGCAGCAAACTACTACATCGCATTTCTCGGCACACCTGCCGCTACCGGCACATTTGAAATTCAGTACGGTGGGCACCATGTGGCCTTTGCAAACACGTATACCGACGGTGTGCTCGTGGGCGCAACGCCATCTTTCAGAGGCATAGAACCGTTCTCGGCGTTTGAATGGAATGGCGAAACAAACCAGCCGTTGGTTCAAGAGAAGGACGCCCTTTCAGCGATGCTGACCGCCCTGTCATCCGATCAGTTGACGTCTGCCAAGCTGGCGTCAACCTTTTCAGACTTAGTTGCCGGGCCTCAAAAGGATGCCAATTTTCCCACAACACCCTCCGGGGTGAAAGGCGGCGATCTTTCTTCCGAACAGAAGGATCTGATCCTGACCGCCATCAAGACCTATGTAGAAGATGTAGAAGATGCCGAGGCCATACTAACCAAGTATACAACCGAACTCGACGACACCTACATCGCCTATTCCGGAACAACCGGTCTCACAACAACCAATGACTACGTACGCATCGACGGCCCTTCGGTGTGGATTGAATACTCCTGCCAACGCGGTGTGGTGCTCTCCGGGACCCACCCTCACTCGGTGTGGCGTGATAAGCTGACCGACTACGGAGGAAATTAAGGCGGACAATTCTTTCGCTTTTATTACTGATGGAGTACAAAGGCGCCGGCTCAAATTTTTCATTGACCGGCGCGCAAAAGAATATGGGTCAAATAAAACTTCCTGCGGCTGTCATTTCCAAGTGTATTTTAACCGGAGCCATGTTTGTGCTTGGTTTGAACGCGGTGGCGCATCCGATGCCCAATTCCGTGGTAAGCCTTTCGGTGTTGGAGAAATGGATCAGCGGCGAAGTAAAAATTCCGCTGCTTGAACTGGAAAGCGCCATCGGTCGAAAAGCCGGCGAGTTGGATACCGATTTTTTCCGCGAATATTTTGAAAGTCATATCCAGGCCGTATCGGGCAAGCGCACCTGGCATACTGAAATTGAAAGTTTATCGACCATAACGGACACCAGCCCTTTTGTTGGCGAGTATCAGGAAGTTGTCGTTCATTTTAAACTGACCCCGCCGGATGCCCGTCTGCTGCGGCATTTTACTTTCGAATACGATGCCGTGATTCACCAGGTGATTACGCATCGCGCATTGGTATTTGTGCAGTACGATTGGAACAATGGCCTTCAGGACCAGTCTGATTCCGAGCCCCTTGGTGTGATCGGATTGGACGTGCCCAGCGGAAAGATCTTTCCGCTGGAAGTGCATCTCGAAGAGGGAAGTTGGATCAACGGTGTGAAGGGAATGTTTTTGTTGGGCATGAAACATATCCGGGAAGGACTCGACCATATCTTGTTCCTGTTAACCCTTTTGCTCATCGCGCCTTTGACCATCGAGGATAGAAAATGGTCCGGGTATCAGGGATTCCGGTACACGCTCGAGCGCTTTTTAAAGATCAGCTTGGCCTTTACCTTAGGTCATTCGATCACACTGCTGGCAGGAAGTCTAAACCTGGTCGATTTTCGTGTGCAGTATGTAGAAGTGCTGATTGCTGTTTCGATTCTTGTTTCGGCGGTGAACTGCGTCAAGCCCGTCTTTTTTAAAAAAGAGGTATTTATTGCCGGCGGATTTGGATTGATCCACGGGCTGGCCTTTTCGATTTCGTTGTCACACCTTGAGCTCGGTCTGGGCAGCAAGCTTCTGAGCATTGTGGGTTTCAATCTTGGGATCGAAGCCATGCAGCTCATCATCATGGCGTGCTTTCTCCCGATGCTCCTGATGAGCAAATGGAAAGCTTACCCTGCGGTGAGAACTGCTTTCGCCGTGTTCACCATCATCCTTTCCACGGCATGGATCGTAGAACGGATCGCGACAAAGGAAAATTTTATCACCGCCCACTTCAACAAGCTGTTGTGACGCGCGTCTATTTCAGTTTTTGACTGAAAAAATCAACCGTCCGTTTCCACGCCAGTTCAGCGGCCGCTTTGTCATAGCGCGGAGTGGTGTCGTTGTGAAACCCGTGATTGGCGGCGGGATACATATACTCGGTATATTCTTTCTTGTTCGCTTTGAGCGCCGCTTCATAGGCCGGCCAGCCTTCATTGACACGCGTGTCGAGCTCGCCATAGTGTATGAGGAGCGGCGCGTTGATCTTCGGAACATCTTCGGCAGCAGGTTGCCCTCCATAAAACGGAACGGCTGCCGCCAGGCCGGGGATCCGGACGGCCATCATGTTGGCGATCCAGCCGCCAAAGCAAAAACCAACTACCCCAACTTTGCCATTGCAATCTTTGTTGGCTTTCAGGTAGTCATAGGCTGCGATAAAATCTTCCAGCATCTCGTCCCGGTTGCGCTTGCTTTGAAGCTCGCGTCCCTGATCGTCGGTTCCGGGATAGCCGCCCAGCGGCGTGAGCATATCGGGTGCGATGGCAATGAAGCCGGCCAGGGCTGCCCGCCGGCAAACGTCTTCAATGTGAGGATTCAGTCCCCTGTTTTCGTGCACGACCACGATGCCTCCGAGTTTCTTTTTTGCATCAACAGGTTTCGACAACAAGGCCTTGATCGTTCCCGCACCCTTGGGCGAAGGATAGTTGATGTATTCTGATTTTAATCTGGGGTCGTTCGGTTGGATTTGAATGCCACCTTGATAGTCCGGCATGAGAAAACTCATCAGCGCGGCCACGGTAACGCCGCCTACGGCATAGGTGGTCAGCTTTTCGCCAAATTGCCGTCTGTCGATGCGGTTGTGAGCATAGTCGTCATAAAGGTCAAATACCTCTTGTTTGATGTCTTCTTTTTTGAGGGTATGCATAGGATGGATAAGGTTTTTTGCTGGTTTAAGTTAAGAAATCAAAGGAATAGGCCGGCTCCTTCGGCAGCCGGGATTTGCCGGTCATAACACCTTTTCATATGCATTTGTTAATGTCCCTAAAAGATTGGTCAGCGCGGGAAGATCAGGCATGTGTTTTCGGAACGTAAACGGCACCCTCATGCCTGACGCTGCCTCCGGTGGACGCTACCGAACGTTTACAACATAGGTAAAAACGTAGCGTTCGTTCAAAAGAAAATGAACGGTCTGTGTTCCTCTCGCAGGGAAGGTGTGGTCAACGCAATAACGACCGCCGGGTTTTGCTTGAAAATGGGCATCGAAAGTTTGCTTCGCGTTCGGGCCTTCAACGGACAACTGCACACTTTCAATGATCTCATCGCCGCTCTTGACAAACTGAAAGGAGACAGTTTCTCCTTTTGCTGCGACGAGGTTGAGCGTTTTCGGGAACATCTCGTGGATTTCGTGTAACAATGCGCCACTATAGATGAGCGGCCCATTTAAGAATTGGTCCAACGTGGGCTTGTGCGTCAGGAGCATCCAGGTGGGATCCAATGGGTAATGGTTTTGAACAAACGAGGAAGGGTCGGCTAAAAAATAGGACACATCAAACTTCTGCACATACCTGGATTGCTCCGTGTCATATGCTCCACTCGACCACGTGACGTCGGACAGATACCATTTGTTGTGAAGCCGGACCGCATTCCACGAATGGTTGGCGATGCCGGTTCCACCTACATTGGACTGCGTGTTTCGCCCATAGCCGTCAATGATCACGCACGCCAGGCGGGCGTGCGTAGCCAGCTCCCGGACCAGGTAGGCATAACCCGAGCACACCGTCTTTTGCTTTTCAAGCAGATTTTTGAATACGCGCAAACAGAATCCTTTGTTCCATGCTGCGAGATCTTCCGGTTTTTTCAGGCTTTCTCTTTTTTGTTTATTCTTTAGAAAAAGCGAGTAGTCATACTCGATGTTGTTCGCTACCCAAACGTAGATAGCCCTGAACTTTTCCTCTTCCGTTGGCAACGACCGGGTCAATTTGTCGGCCAGACTTTTTAGATCGTTTAAAGGGTGCTTGGGATATGCTGCTGCGAGATGGTCGGCGTTTCTAAAGTCAGTGCACGCGAAATCGGTTCGCTGTGCATGCAGGGGCACCGAAAAGATTACAACGATACAAAACGTTAGCGTGGCCTTCATCCTATGGAGAATAAGAAGATCAGAATATGGCTTTGATGGCTTCCCATAATCTGCGAACACCCGATGGTTTGGCCTTGTAGGTTTGGTCGACGGCTACGGCGCCCATCAATGCCAGGTAGGCAGGGGGCATCGACACTTCGAGTGGGTCAGTTAATCTCTGGATGACACGCTCCTGAGGTTCAAGGCCGATAAAATTAAATATCAGTACATCGCCTTCTTTGAGCTTCCGGGGAAATTCAAATCGACCGTCTGCATCCGTGAAGGTGTGTTCCATGGAGCCTTTCAGGTAAACATTAACCCCGGGAAGTGGCGAATGGTCCTCATCGGATTTAACAACCCCGCGGATGACTTGCTTCTCTTTGATCGCCGCACGTTCTGATGCCGTCGCTTCCGGATGCTGAACCACTTCCGTGTTGGTTCTGGCACTGGGGATTTGTGCCGAAGTGGGTTTGCTCATCACAACCAGCAGCAAGCTCACAAGGCCGGCCCTGAACAACGTCAGCCCCGGATTGATTTTTACAACGGCCGTGTTTGAATAAGCTTTTAATTGATCCGGGCGAAAACGTCCGCAGGTGTGGGTTGGCCTGGCGCGAAAAAAATCAATGATTTCAGCGTCGCCCATTTTGGTAAAGTCGATAACCGTTTTTTGACAGGAACCACAAAATTTGCCACCGGATGCGGGCGTAAAGGCATCCCATTTTTCGGAACAAGGCGAGGAGATGGAGAGTGAGATATTTTGTTTCATAACCGATGTTTCTTGTAGGATGCGGGGGAAGGGGGGATTCCATAAGAAAGGGTGGATTTTTTAATGGCTTAGCCACCATTTTCGTCTCTCGCCAGCCTAAAAAGCTACTTTTCGGCCTGTTTTCCGGGGTTTAATGAATATTCAATATTTATTTCAATTTGGTCTGGACGTGACTTCTGAAATCGTCTTCAAAGGATAAGCGAAATGCCCTTTCTTTCTATGATAGATTGACAATCAATACGTTATAACTGTGTGTGTAATTTGTACGGAAATCATACACACAAAATTGCACGATGTACGGAAACTGTACGTATATTGTATGAAAGTGTATTGCGTAAAAATAAAACAAACGTCTTATGGCAACTGAAACAGCCCGATTGGATGTTCGATTGGCCAAAAACCAAAAAGAATTGTTCGAAGAAGCGGTTGATTTGGGTGGTTATTCTACCCTGACTCAATTTATTTTGGATGCCGCTATGGAGAAGGCGGAATCCATTATCGAAGAGCACAAGAATTGGTTAACCTCTGAACGTGATCGTGAAACGTTCTTCGCCATCTTGGCATCGCCGCCCAAAGCCAATGCTAGTCTGAAAGCCGCCGTTAGAAAATATGAGGCCGCACTTCAGGAACCTGAGAAGACCACTAAGGCTTCCACCCGGAAAGTAAAATCCAATGCAGTTAAGAAAAAAAACATTGGAAGCCGTTAGATTAAACTCCGCGCACAAAAAGAAGGAATTCTCATGCGGTGAAAAGGCACTTGACGATTATTTAAAAACGCAGGCGGGACAAGATCAGAAAAGAAACGTCGCCGTTTGCTTTGTGCTGGCGGAAGACGATGGAACAATCAAAGGGTATTATACGCTCGCCAGCGACAACATTAACAGAGAAAATATTCCTGAGGCTCGTCGTAAAGCTATGCCTTATAAAAACCTTCCCGTTGTCCTGTTAGGAAGGTTAGCACGCGATCAGCGATACAAAGGTACTGACATTGGCCATTGGTTGTTGGTCGACGCCTTGAAACAAACTATGACGATCTCGAAAACCATTGGCATAATGGCAGTTGTTGTTGATCCCCTCCATGAGAAGGCCGCTGCTTTTTATGAAAAGTTCGGTTTTGTGAAATTGCGCGATACAAACAGAATGTTCATGGCAATGGAAACCATTCGGGATGCCTTCAAAGGGGACGATAAAGGCGAAAGAGAAAAGCAATAACCCGGTTCACAAATTCTGGCGATAATCTCTCATCAAGTTTTCCGGAGCTGGAATAACAGATAAAGTTGATTTCGGGTGGAGACATCAAAGTTGACCGAATTTAAAAGAACGCCACTAGCATTTCTAAAATACTTTTTTATAGCTTTGGCCCGGCTTTAGGGGTGTTCCGAAATAGGAACTGAGATAATACCCTTTGAACCTGATCCAGGTCATACTGGCGAAGGGAAAAGTAGTGCTGCGATCTCCGTGCATATCCCATTCGGGAAAATTCCTATTGCCCTTTTATAATCTACGATCTAAAGTAAAAGTTATGCAGGAGCAACTGTGGAAGAGTATTGTATTGGTGCGGGACAAATCACCCCTCGTGCAAAGTATTACCAACTATGTCGTGATGAATAGCACCGCCAACGCGCTCTTGGCGGTCGGCGCCTCGCCCATCATGGCCCATGCCCACGAAGAGATGAAGGACATGGTGTCGATTGTTGGCGCATTAGTGATCAACATGGGCACGCTCGATGACTATTGGGTGAAGAGCATGCACCTGGCCATCGCCCAGGCCAACGCATTGCACATTCCGTGGGTACTTGACCCGGTAGGTGCCGGTGCCACGCCCTACAGAAATGAAGTGCTGGAAGGATTACTACAACTACGCCCAACGATCATACGTGGCAATGCCTCCGAGATCCTGGCCTTGGCCAGCAAGCATACCACTCCGACAAAAGGCGTCGACAGCACCCACCGGAGTACGGAAGCCGTTGATGCGGCGTTGACGTTGAACCAGCATTTTGGAAGTGTGGTCTGTATCTCCGGGGCTACAGACATCATTGTAAACAAAGACAGCATGGTAAAACTTTCAAACGGCCACCCGATGATGGCGCGTGTCACCGGCATGGGATGCACAGCCACGGCACTGACAGGTGCATTTGTTGCTGTCCACCCTGGCGACCCGATGAAAGCCACGGTGGCTGCTATGGCGCTGATGGGTGTGGCAGGTGAACTTGCCGTACGGCGATCGACCGGACCCGGAAGTCTGCAAGTGAATTTTCTCGATAGCCTGTACACCATACGGGAGACCGAGTTCGCGGAGCGGTTGAAAGTAAGTGCGTGATGCATCATCGGGAATTTCCATATCGTTTGTATCTGGTGACCGACGAAAAGGCTTGCCTGGGAAGAGACCTGATCAAGGTCACCGAAGCTGCTGTAAAGGGAGGTATCGACCTGGTGCAGATACGCGAGAAAGACCTGAACCAAAAAGCGTTTTTAGAAAAAGCATGGCGGTTAAAAGAAATGCTGGATCGTTACCAGGTGCCCCTCATTGTAAACGACAACCTGAGTGTGGCCCAAGCATGTTTTGCGGCCGGCATCCACGTGGGTAACTCGGATCTGTCGCCCGTGGAGATCCGAAAGGAGTGGCCTGCGCGTTGCATCGTCGGTTATTCCATTGAGGACGAATCACAGGTGACCAGTGTTGCGGCAAGCCATGCCGACTACCTGGGCATCAGCCCCGTGTTCTCGACGCCAACCAAAACCGACACCGTAACCGAATGGGGACTGGACGGTATTCGCAAAATCAGATCGCTTTGCACAAAACCGTTGGTGGCCATCGGGGGGATAAAAAGTGAAAATGCATTTGCCGTCATGACCGCCGGTGCCGATTGCCTGGCGGTAGTCTCTGCGATCTGCTCGGCTTCCGATCCGGCGCGGGCCGCTGAAACGATTCGAATGGAAATAGAAAAAGCATTAAAGTAAAATGACCATGGTACGTTATCACAGTGTGTTGACCATTGCCGGTTCCGATAGCGGTGGTGGCGCGGGAATACAAGCGGACATAAAGACCTTTTCGGCATTGGGATGCTTTGGCACATCGGCGATCACGGCCATCACCGTTCAGAATACCCGTGGCGTATTTGGCATACATAGCATACCACCGGCCATTGTTCACGATCAGATAAAAGTAGTGATGGACGATATTCGCCCCGCGGCGATAAAGATCGGAATGGTGCATACCGCCGACCTGGCGGTGGCGATTGCCTCGGCCATCAGGGAATATGCCGTGCCCGTGATCCTTGATCCGGTGATGGTGGCCACCAGTGGCGATAAACTGATCGAGGACAACACGATAGAGACACTACAGAAAGAACTCTTCCCCTTGTCCGGTCTGGTAACGCCCAATGTGCATGAAGCCCAACTGCTCGCGGGCATGCCCATAAAAAATAAGGAAGACATGAGACGGGCTGCGCGTGAAATCATCAAGACAGGTTGTCGCGCCGTGTTGATCAAAGGCGCCCACCTCAAGGGCGATCACCTGTTCGATGTATATGTGGACACAAACGGAAGAGAAGAGATTTTTGAATCGGGCTATATCGACACCGATAACACACACGGAACAGGATGCACACTCTCTTCCGCCATCGCCGCCTACAGCGCGAGAGGCATCGAAATGGTGGAAGCCATCAGGAAAGCCACGTTGTATGTGCACCAAGCCATCGAAGCCGGAAGAAACGTACAGACCGGTGGGGGACATGGCCCGCTCAATCACTTTTTCAATCCTCAAAAAATGATCACCCATGACCTGGTGTAAATCAGCCTGGCAAAAGGCACAACCCATCTATGACCAAATCGTCATCATGCCCTTTATCAAAGGAATGATCGATGGCACGTTGGATCAAAGCAAGTTCAATTTTTATATCGCGCAGGATGCCCGGTATCTTGAGAATTTTGGAAGGGCACTGGCCCTGATCGCGGCGCGTGCTCATCGCAAAGATCATGTGCTCGATTTTATCCGGTTTGCCGAAGGCGCCATCGTTGTGGAGAGCGCTTTGCATGCGGGCTATTTGAGCGGACAGGATGGAGCAAAAAAAATCGAAGTGTCGCCGGCATGCCATCACTACAACAGTTATCTGATCAGCACCGCCGCCATTGCACCGGTAGAGATCGCGATGGCCGCGGTGTTGCCCTGCTTCTGGGTCTATAAAGAAGTTGGTGATTACATATTTGAGCATCAAAATAAAAATGGCAATCCCTATCAGGCGTGGATCAACACGTATTCGGGAACAGATTTTGGAATCGTTGTCAACAAGGCGATCCTGATTTGCGATGAGATTGCTGCCACCTGCACGCCTCGGCAAAGAGACGCCATGACGGAAGCTTTTCTCACCGGCTGCCAACTAGAATGGATGTTTTGGGACAGCGCCTGGCGTTTGGAAAAATGGCCTGTGATGGCGTAGAAGAAACTTATTTCCACCCAATACTTTTTCTTTCGCCTGCGCGGAGGTGATCAAGGGAATGATCTCAAAATCGGCCAGGTCGTTCCACCGGCCAACCCACTCCTGGAGTTTTTCAATGGATTCGCTTTCCATGACCTGGTAACAAACGGTGACGTTTTCATCGATCCAACTGTTGATATACCGCACGCCTTCCGGGAGCATACGTCCTTTCTCATCAAATCGTTGGTACAACGTGCGCAGTTGATGCGGGTGAAATCGCTCGATGATCATGTACAGCATGGCGGGTTTGTATTGGGTTCGTTCGTCAAGAACGCAAATTCCGGAAACATGTGAAATGGCAAGCCCGACAGGGACAGGATGAATTTCTTAAAGAGACAAATCCGGCTCCATCAACTTAAATGCTGAAGAGACTTTTGTTTTTTTAATTTTGTATGCTTTGCCACCCCCATGAAGGAAGACCGTTCTGCCCGAAATCCGTATCGTCCCGATGTGACGTTGTTCCTGGTGCTGATACCCTTTATCAGTGCCTTCAACTACTATCTCACCTATTCCAACATTCGCCTGCGCTGGTTCCTGGTCATCACCTTCGTGCTCGACACCGTGCAGGGATACATCGCCTGGTGGGCCGTCCGTAAACTTATTTTCTACCTGGACCGAAAGCTGCCCTTCCACCAAGGCCTGCTCAAACGCATCGTGGTTCAATTGGTCACGACGATTGTGCTTGGCCTGGCCATCCTCATCGCGCTGACTGAGCTCTCCAGTTGGATTGCCCGGGGCAAACCCGCCGCCCTGAATTTCTACACCACCGATCTGTTCATCATCAGCATCTGGTTTTTTGTGATCAATGGCATTTACATCGGTTTCTATTTTTATAATCAATGGAAAACCCTGGAAGCGGAGCGGCACGAAGAAAAAAGAGAGCGCACCGACGGCCTGGTGGTGAAGCAGGGCAAGCAGGATATAAAATTGATCTTCGAAACCGTGGCCGGCTTTTCGGTGGAAGGGGAGTACGTGGTGGTGTTTCAGCTGACCGGCAAAAAGTTTTTTGTAGACCAGTCGCTCGACAAACTGGAGAAGACCCTGCCCTCGGTTTTCTTCCGGCTCAACCGCCAATACATTCTGCACCGGCAGGTGATCCAGGGATTCCGGCGTGCCGAAAACGGTAAGCTGGACGTGCTCATCGCCGCGAGCGAACAGCTGCCTGCCGAGATCACCGTGAGCCGCACCAAGGCCAGCGCATTTAAGAGCTGGTTTCAGCCGGAATGACTGCAATTGGCGGATAAAGTTGCCACACTTCGCCGGAAAACCGCCGAAAGACCCCGCCCAGGCCACATCCGCAGCCGTAATATTGCCTTGTAAAATCACGCTATCCATGAGACATCTTGCACAAAGCCTGGCGGTATGTTTTTGTTTTGTTTTATCGGCCAGGGGCCAGTCGGATTCACCCCGGGGCTACCAGGACTTTCCCATCATCGTCACCCTGCAATTTCATGCGTTTGCCGTGCCGTTTCACGATCTCAAATCCAATTTCAGGAATGTGGGGATCGGGCTGGGCACCGAGGTGAGCTACACGGGCAATCAAAAATTTGTACAACAGTTGTCGGTGGTGTGGTATCGCAATAAGACCATTGGAAACGGGCTGCTTTTCTATACGCAACCCGTTTGGCGCCCGGGCATTGGCGACAATTTTTATGGAGAGCTCAAGGCCGGCATCGGCTATCTGCTGGCAAGCCGCCCCTCACCGGCGCTCAGACAAACCAACGGCGAATGGAAAACCACCGGACACAAGGGCAAGGGAATGCTGACGTTGCCCATTGGGATCTCGGCAGGCTATAACCCCCAAGGCTCGGGCCAGGTGCTGGTGTCGCCGTTTGTGAGCTATCAACTTTTGGTGGTCAGCGGCTATAACCAGAGCGTGCCCGTGGTGCCGGAAACGCTGGTGCAAGTGGGTTCGAGGGTACACTTTTAAAATCAAAAAAAAGAAATTCATGAAACGCATCATCCCTTACATGCTCGTCATCGCGGGATTCGCCGCGGGTTGTTCGCCCTATGTCGGCGATCTGGCAACAAAATCCTGCAGCGAAGCAACCCAGGCCAGCGCCTCGTCCACACGGGAGAGCGCGCTCCAAATTTTGGGCGATCTCACCCGGCAAGGTGTACCCGGCGCGGTGTTGAGCATACAAACACCGGAGGCTTCGTGGAGTGTGGCGCAGGGGTTGGCCAAGGTGGAAGACAAAACCCCGATGGCATTGTGCCACCTGCAATACCTGCAAAGCATTTCGAAGACTTACCTGGCCGTGTGCCTCCTGAAGTTGTATGAAGAAAACAAGCTCGATCTCGATGCGCCCATGACCAAATACCTTCCCGAAAAGTACAGCCGTTACATCGACAAGCCTTCGACCATCACCATTCGCATGTTGATGAATCATACTTCGGGCATTCCGGAATACAATTCCGTTCCCGCCTACATCACTCAGTTGCTGCAGCATCCCGACCGCGATTTTACCGCTGAAGACTATCTGAAATACATCGACGGCAAACCGCTGGATTTTGCACCTGCCAGCAAGTATTCCTATCGCAACACCAACTACGTGGTGCTGGCCCTCATTGTCGATGCCATCACCGGCGATCATGCGCGGTATATGCAGGAGGTAATCTTCACCCCGCTGGGCCTGGCCAACACCTTCTACCGAAACGACGCCCATTATCTCGACTACCCACAACTGGTCAACACGTATTGGGATCGCTACAGCGACGGCTTGCTCGAAAATGTTTCTGTCTTGCAGCGCAACAACGTGCGCGCTTTGATTGGCGACGATGGCGTGGTGACTACGCCGGAAGAAGCGCTGGCCTTTTTAAAAGGACTGATGCAGGGCAAACTTCTCAAGCCCTCCACGCTCGACCTCATGAAGTCGTGGGCCAACGACAGCAAAGGCAATCCCACCTACGGCCTTGGGCTGGACTATGGCAAATTTGATGGCCACACCGGCTATGGTCATAGTGGCGGAGGACTTGGCGCCGGTTGCCAATTGTATTACTTTCCGGAAAAAGACACCTATATGTTTGTGGCCATAAACCTGGGCACGGTAACGGAGAGTCCCTTGCACAAACAAACTACCGCTGCGCTCGAGAAATTGTATAAGCTGCTGTTGGATTGAGGAGATGATAAGTCTTCAGGAGATATAATTCTATAAAATAAAAAAACGCAATCGATTCATCACAGGCATGTTGTCTTGAATTCCGGAGCTTTAAATTTTCAGAGCCTGTTGTAGCAATTTACTTCGAGGGGAGTTTGTAATTTCATTTGAACGGTATGTTTTTATGCCCGCACGTTCTTACCTTTTGGGCAGGGTAGCACGCGTTCGTCGGTTGCCTTTCTATGGACATGCCAACAAATTCAATTCATACAAAATGGAATACAGACAACTAGGAAATTCCGGGTTAAGAGTACCCGTATTGAGCTTTGGAACAGGCACATTTGGAGGCGGCAGCGATTTCTTCAAGGCCTGGGGCAGCACGCAAGTGGACGAAGCCAAGCAAATGATCAACCTGTGTCTCGATGCAGGCGTCAATCTTTTCGATACGGCAAATGTGTATTCCCGGGGAGCAGCCGAAGAAATTTTAGGCAAGGCCATCGCCGGACGGAGAGACAACGTGCTGATCTCCACCAAGGCCACCTTCCCGATGTCGGATGCTGTAAACGATTTTGGATCGTCCCGGGCACACCTGGTGAAAGCCTGCGAAGACAGCCTGAAGCGGCTGGGCACCGATCACATTGATATCTATCACATGCACGGCTTCGACGGCAACACGCCGATGGAGGAAACGCTATACGCATTGGACAACCTGGTGCGAAGCGGGAAAGTCCGTTACATCGCTTGTTCCAATTTTTCGGGATGGCACCTCATGAAATCGCTTTCCATTTCGGAACGATACGGTTGGTCGAAATATGTCGCACACCAGGCCTACTATTCCCTGGTCAATCGCGATTTCGAATGGGAGCTTATGCCTTTGGGAATCGATCAGAACATTGGAACCATCGTGTGGAGTCCGTTGGCCAGTGGCAAACTGAGTGGCAAATACCGGAGAAATCAACCCGCCCCGGCCGATGCACGC
This sequence comes from Chryseolinea soli, assembly GCF_003589925.1. Classification (NCBI taxonomy): domain Bacteria; kingdom Pseudomonadati; phylum Bacteroidota; class Cytophagia; order Cytophagales; family Fulvivirgaceae; genus Chryseolinea; species Chryseolinea soli. The sequence continues at coordinate 3,136,067 of NZ_CP032382.1, forward strand.
GTGGCGCAGGGAGGCAACCCGGTGTTGGGTACGGACAGTGATGATGAGCGCCTCTACAACATTGTCGACGTCCTGGATGCATTGGCAAAAGAGACCGGAAAAACAATCGCACAGATCTCATTGAACTGGCTGTTGCAGCGACCCACGGTGTCCAACATCATTATCGGGGCAAGAAACGAAGCCCAATTGAAACAAAACCTGGATGCTGTGGGATGGAATCTGACGTTGGAGCAAGTCCAAAGGCTGGATAAAGTCAGCGACATTTTGCCTGCCTATCCGTATTGGCACCAGCGTCAATTTCCGATGCTGAACAATGCGCCAAAGCTGTACGGGAAATAGCGTGAGCGGGCTTACAATTCAATTTCTTCAGCCCGCTTCATGACAACTCTTCCTTTGGTGGGATTCAGATTTCGCCACACCCAGTTGTAGTGCTCCACTATTTTTTGTGCGCTCAGGTGAGCTCGTTCGCCTGTGGTGTGACCGTCTCTCACCACGGTCACGATATAGTTTTTGGTCAAAGCCGACTGGATGCTGGAGTCTATACAAAAGTCGGTGGCACTGCCGGTGATGAATAATTCGTTCACCTGCCGTTGATCCAGGATGGTCTGTAATTCCGTTTCATAGAATGTGTCGTTCGCCGTTTTTCCGATGCGGATGTCTCCCGGAGAAACCGTCAGCGCCGGGATGAGCTCCCAGCCGGGAGTACCCGGAACGTATTCGCCTTGGAGCGTTCCGTCGTGTTGAACCAGGATCACCGGAAGACCTGCCGCGCGAAACTTGGCGCTCAACGCATTGATCCGCGTCACAACCCCTTCCAGGTCGTAGCTTGGTGCGCCAGGCGGGAATGATTCGTTTTGCATATCGATGATCAGCAAAGCCTTGTGGTTTTTCATTTTTCGATTGGTTAAATTTCTAGGATTCAATACTAAAAATAGCAATAACCCTTTGTTCTGATGCGAGGAGTCCTTGAAAGAAATTCATCATGCGTGGGCCTCAGAGACGCTGGAATGTTAAGAGTTTTTTTCCGATTCCCAGGTAAAAGTCAATATCACCGTTGGGATTTGCTTATCAAATGAGGTAAATTCAAATAGTCGCACCTAGGATATGAGTATTTGGTACTATGGAGCCCGACATCAACAAAACAACGATGCCATCCTGGCATCTCAATCAAATTGTATTTTTTGTAATACGCCCCTCTACCGCGATAAAGAAGATGAAAAAAAGGCTACGCTTTCAAAAGACGTATTCTATGGGTGGAGCGATAACTTTACGACGAACAGCTCCGCGCTGCTTGGGATCTGTCCTGCTTGCGGCTGGTGGAAATATGTTCTTGAAACGCAATTTGGTGGAAAAGGGGTTCCTTCAATAACTACCAAAATCGGAAGCTTGAAGAAGCTTGACCTGGCCGATATCTCGCTTCCGCTTCAGGAGGTACGCGCTTACCTGGTTGCCAGATACGAAGCACGGTTCGAGACTCATCCCCGTTTGTTCGAGGAAGTTGTTGCCTCGGTTTTTCGCGATCATGGGTTTGAGGCAGACGTTACAGCCTATTCTGGGGATGGGGGCATCGATGTCATTCTTAGGGGAGATGAACAGGGTTCTATTGGCGTACAGGTCAAGCGTTATAAAGGCCGGATATCGGTCGGGCAGATTCGCGAATTGACTGGCGCGCTGGTGATCAACGGTCATACAAAAGGTATATTCGTCACAACATCGGAATTTGAAAGTGGAGCAAACAAAACCGCCGCGATGAGCAGTGATCGGGGATATCCCGTAGAGCTCGTCGATGGACACGCCTTCCTGGATGCCTTAAAAATTGCCCAATTGTCGTCGACAAAGGATTTACACCTCAGGAAGCCTTGGGGAGAAGTCGACGAATGGTATTCGTTGAACCCGTAAAGACACCACCCTGTCCATCATTGTGACAAACTGGGTGGCGAATCAAAGCCGCAGAATAAATGACTGATCACCGATTTCTGTATTCGATCTTATTCCCTAAACTAAGATCCGACAAATTTACCCTTACCAGGTAATGATCATTGTCGTTTAGCTGAAACTCCCCATCATGATTGCTGTCGCGTTGAACGGTTAGAAGGATAAAGCCAAATTTTTCGTAGCGCACGAACGATACAACGTTTTCGGATTCCGGGGTAATGGGCTTTAGATTTTCACCACGGGTATCGGAAGCATATAGAATAAAGGGATCACGTTCATCGATTTTTCCGTTGCCGTTGTGATCTTTGTTTTTCACCAGGTAAAAGACCCAGGATTTTGAAATGTTTCGATGCCTTGGCTCGCTCCCACGGCTGTACGAGTAGGAGTAGGGCTCCGGGGCCTGGATGTAGGTGTCGTCGGGGAACAAGGTCGCGTAGGAATCGGAATTGAAATGATACACGATATAGTTTGCATAATAATTGCCCCAGGACTTCATCTTATCGGAAGAGAAAAGGCTGGCGTCATAACGATAGGGTATCAACATCGTGGAAGCCGAATCGGTGACCCAGGGTTCGTCGAAGGACCGGAAAGAACTTTTCCGGTCCTGACAAAACGCCCCATGAAAACCTGCGATAAACGCGAGTGTTGAAAAGAGGGAAAGGAGTCTCATGCTTTTAGCAATTAAGGATTGATTATTAGCGTATCCTTCTCCGCAAAGGCAACGTCTTCAAGTTCCTTTTTCACGACCAGGCTGTCTTCAAACTGAATGGCCCGGCTGAACATTTCCGGCTCTAATTTTGAAAGCTTGTCCTTCGAGCTGATCCGTTGCGTTTTGTAAACTTTCTTTTCCTGCAAAGCTTTTGACGTTTCCGGTTTTTGATATTTCCTGCGATGGGTGTTGATGGCCAATGAGTCGCCGCCGGCTTTTCGATCGGTGTCTTCATAGCGACGGGCATAGGTAGTGTCTTGTGCCGCATTTATTCCGGGCTTCAGCCAAAAGGCAATGATCGATGTCACCACGACACAAAGGGCCAGGATTCTTCTTCTTAAGGGTTTCATATAGATTGGGATTTTAGTGAATGTGATTTTTTGATTTCAACAAAAAAGATGATGAGCTCGGCCATCAGAAAATTGCCAAACAACCCGAGCCATTGCGAGATGGCATAGTTGTCGTGGTAAGGAACATTCCAGAGGAAAAACAAAATGTGAAGGATCCGGAACGACAGCACTACCGAAGCAATCGCGTAGGACCGGATCATAGAATGAAAATGCCCAACCTTGTCCCCACTTGCAATGGCTTGATATCCCTGGTAGGTGAACACCGCTAAAAGAATTCCCTGCAACATAAACCCAACCTGGGTGATCAGGCCCCCCTTGGCATAACAGGCGAGATACATGCCGGTGGGACAAACCAAGGTCAGCGTCACCCACACATATATTTTACCCACCACCTGATGGAGGCTAAGCGCCCGTTTGAAAAACCTGCGCGTGAAAAGCACGATAGGGCTGAGCAGGCAAATGACCCCGGTAGGAAGATGAATATAAAAAGCAACATTCCAGAGCATGTCTTGTTGCGCCACTCTTTTTTCAGGCAGAATCCCATATTCGCCACCGTGTGTAAAATAGAGCATCGCGTTGTGCGACAGCAAAAGGGAGAAGAAGATCAGTGGCACCCAAAGTAGGGCCGCAGGGAGGAGCGATAGGATCTTTCGGTGAATCATATCCGAATGTATTCACCCCATGGCATGACCGGAAGCGCCATTTAGGGAATCGGGAAGGACACTTAGCGAGGAGGTGGTTTCGCTGAGCGGAGTATTGATGCTCAGGGCATCGGACCCTGCGGATAGAGAAATTCGGTCACTATTTTTTCATTGGATTGGATGAAAGCGTCTTTTCACGGTGTCGACGTCTGTGATATCACCGTTGTCGGCATAAATACGACAAGGCGTTGAAGGAAGGTCTCGCATTGAGCCAGACCTTCCTCACGCCAGGCCTATTCGCTGCGCAACGAATTCACCGGGTTTGAAGCGGCAGCCTTGATGGATTGGTACCCCATGGTCAGCCAGGCTACCAGGAAGGCCGATATCCCCGCCAGCAAATACACCAACGCGCCAACTTCCGTTTTGTAGGAATAACTTTGCAGCCACCATTTCACGGCCAACCATGAAAGCGGTGCAGCAATAACAAAAGCGATGATGATGAGCTTGCCAAACTCCTTGGAAAGCAACAACACGATGCTGGTCACCGTGGCGCCGAGAACTTTCCGGATGCCGATTTCTTTTGTGCGTTGCTCCGCCGTGAAAGCGCTGAGCGCAAAGAGCCCCAGACACGCAATGATGATGGCGAGCCCGGCAAAGATGGCAAAGATCTTTCCCAGCCGTTGTTCCGATGCATACATGCTGGAGAAATCATCGTCCAGGAACGTATATTCGAACGGCTGGGTCGGTGCCATTTGTTTCCATTTTTTTTCCAAGGCGGAGATAACATCGTTCACGTTTTTAGACGCGAGCCGGAAAGAGATAAGTCCTGTGCTTTTGGAAAGGAACATACCGAGCGGGGTGATGTTGTCGCGCAGCGATTCAAAATGAAAATTCTTGACGACGCCCACCACGGTATAAACATTGCGTTTGTCTTTCTCGATCGAGTTGCTCCCTCCGGCAAACGCGAAGGTTTCTATTTTTTTCCCGATGGGATCGGCAGCGATGTTAAACGCCTGGGCGGCCGCTTCATTGATGATGATGCCGGTGGAGTCCGAGATAAAGTCGCGCGAAAAATCCCGGCCATCTTTGATCTCCATGCCTAAGGTTTTGATATAGTCATAGTCGACATAGAATCCCTGCATGCCGACCATGTTCTCCTGGTTGGGTTCTTTTCCCATGGGCCAGTAGGTGCTGTTGTTTCTGTCGGTGCCGGCAACGGGAAGAGATCCGGAAATTGTCGCACTTAGGATGTGGCTGTTCTTTAACATTTCGTTCTTGAAGCTTTCCAGTTGATCGCCCATGGCATGCGCTTCCCGGATGATGATGACTTGATCTTTGTTAAATCCTATTTTCTTCTCCTGGATATAGGTGAGCTGACGGTTGATGGTGATCGTCCCCACGATGAGGAATATGGAAATGGTGAACTGAAAAACCACCAGGCCGCTCCGGATCAACCCGCTTTTCATTCCCAGCGCCAGTTTTCCTTTGAGAACATTCACGGGTTTGAAGGCCGATAAAAAGAAGGAAGGATAAATTCCGGCCAGGGCTCCGACAAACAAGGATAATCCCATAAACAAAAACAGAAAATCAGGATCTGCCACGGGAATATGAAGATGCTTACCGGAGAGATCATTGAACGTGGGGAGGAAGACAAAGGCCAACCCCAAGGCCAGCAGGAAGGCCATGACACTGATCAGGACAGACTCCAGCAGGAATTGACGAACCAGGTGCGAGCGAAGCGAACCCAATACTTTTCTGACGCCCACTTCTTTGGCACGATTGGCGGACCGCGCGGTAGACAAATTCATGAAATTGATGCAGGCGATGACCAGTATAAAAAGCGCGATCGCCCCGAAAAGATAAATATAGACAATGTCACTGGCGGGCTCCACCTCGATCATGGTCTTGGCGCGCAAATGCACATCCGTTATCGGCATAAGCCAGAAGTCGAATTTACTGCCGTCGGCGGCGAGCTTCTCGGGGGTGTTCTCGGCGCCCAGGAATTCGCGGACCTGGGGGCCAACGTATTTTTCCCGCATGGCGAAAAATTTCTTTTCCAGCCCTTTGGCATCGGTACCTTTCTTCAGCAATACATAGGTGTGAAAATTGTTGCTGAGCCACATGTTGTTTTTGCTTTCCTCGCTGTTCAGCATGGACACCAGTATTTCGAAATGAAACTGACTGTTGTCGGGGAAATCTTCCATGACACCAACGATCTTGTTGTTCCAGTTGTTGAAGAACGTGAGCGTTTGTCCAATGGGATTTTCGTTGGGGAAATATTTATCGGCGATCTTGCGGCTAACGACGATGGTGTTGGGTTCGGTGAGGGCCTTGGAAGGATTGCCGTGAAGAAACGGAATGGTGAAGACTTTGAAAAACGAGCTGTCGGCATAGGCAACATTTTTCTCCTTGAAATTTTCCTTGTCTCTTTTAACGAGATAGTTCCCCTGAAGTCGGATTCGCGCCACGGATTCCACTTCAGGATAATCCTGAAGCACGGCTGCGGCAAGGGCTGGCGGTGTCACCGCCATGTCATAGTCCAGGTTGCCAAATTTGATCCGGAAATTCACCCGGTAGAGGCGGTCGCGGTTGACGTGTTGGGTGTCATAGCTCAACTCATTCAAAATAAACAGCGAGATGATCAGGCAGGAGGCAACACCGGTTGCCAGCCCCGCAATGTTGACGAGCGAGTAGAAACGGTGTTTGGTGAGATTGCGCAGGGCAATTTTAAAATAATTTTTAAACATGAGCCTTGTGGTTTGAGTGTCGGTGATGAGAACTTGTTTCTGGGTTTGTTGCAAACCCCTTGTATAACCAAATCGCTTTAAGGCATGGTGATAGGCATCGATAAATCGTTTGCCACCGGCCATCTCTTTTTCCACGAGCGTGCAGAGGTGATCAAGAACTTCTTCCTGAAAACCTTCCAGGACAATGCCCCGGGAGCTTAGATCGTTGACGATGTAATCAATATGTTCGCTCGTGAGCAACGGCATGGCTTAGCCTACTTTTACCTGCAATACCGCAGACATGGTTTTAATGAAATCTATAAATTCGGCCACCCGGTCTTTGGCCAGGGACTTTCCTTCCGGGGTTAACGTATAATATTTCCGGACGCGCTTGCCGATATTCACCACCTCCGTTTTGACCAGCCCGTCGTTTTCCAGCTTGTGCAACGCCGGGTACAGCGCGCCTTCCGTGAGCAGGATCCGGTCTTGCGAAAGCTCGCCCACCATTTGCGTGATCTCATAGCCATACATTTTGCCATTGTCTTTCAACACCTTTAAAATGATGGTTTGCAGGGTGCCCCTTAATAGTTCGGTTGGATGCATAAACTGTTAATACATAGAGTTCTTATGCATTAGACGCTTATTTTAACCCGAGGTTACAGTGCTCTGAAAAATAATCCGAAATCCCGCCCAGCGAGCCATTTTTCGACCTTTTTTCATGAAAAGACCTCCGACGCTGCATCGGCAGAATTGAAACAATACTGTATATTGGATAGCTTGATCGATGTATATTTTAAAAGAGAAGCCCATGCTGAAGTATTGTATGCTCACCCTATCCGCCCTGCTCATTTCTATTTTTTGCTTCGGTCAAAATCCCAAGGCGGAAAAAGAACTACAAGCGGTGATCGACGATCTGGATGTGGTTGGCCTTTCCGTGGTGGTCGTGAACAAAGGCGACATCGTCTACAAGCATCAATTCGGGATGCAGGATGTTGAAAAGAATATTCCACTCAGTGATCGCACCCTTTTCAGGATCGCGTCCATATCAAAATCATTTTCGGCCGTCGCGATCATGCAGCTCATCGAGACCGGGAAGCTTAGCCTCGACGACGACGCCAGCAAACTGATGGGCTTCGCGGTAAGGAATCCTAAATATCCAGACAAGGTCATTACATTGAAAATGCTCTTGTCGCATACGTCCAGCGTCAACGATAGCCAGGGGTATTTCTACCTGGACCTGATCGACCCGGCCAAGAATCCCAACTGGGCAAAATGTTATAGCGACTATGCGCCGGGAACAAAATACCTGTATTGCAATCTCAATTTCAACATGATCGGCGCCATCATCGAACGGCAGACCGGCGAACGGTTCGACCAGCGCATCAAGCATCGCATTCTCGATCCACTCGGGCTCTATGGAGGCTACTGTGTCGACTCTTTGGATGCCTCGCGTTTTGCTACACTGTATGACTATGATTCTTTGAACAAAAGTTTCACGCCGATGCCACAAGCCTATGCGCCTCGCACCGAGGAGATCAGGAACTACACCATGGGATACACCACGCCCGTGTTCTCGCCCACCGGAGGCATGAAGATCACGGCCGAAGACCTGGCGAAATACATGACCATGCACATGTATAACGGATCGTATAAAGGCGTGAAGATCATGTCTGAAAAAAGTGCTGAAAAGATGCGGGAGAAGATCTCCGAGGAAGAGGGCTATGGTATGGCCATGCGCACGGCGGCTGATCTCATCCCGGGAAAAGTACTGAAGGGCCACACCGGTTCGGCCTACGGACTTTACAGCGCGATGTTCTTCGACCCCAAAGACAAATTTGGTTTTGTAGTGATCACCAATGGATGCATTCCCGACAACCAAAGTGATATCCGGAATGTGCTGAGCCGGTCTATGGTCATTCTCTACAACAACATCATCAAAAAGTAATTTGTTAAAATCATGAAATCGATTTACAAAAAAGGCACGGATGCCGTATGGGCCGGTGAAGGCAACGTCAACACCAAGGGCGCAACCACCACACCCATCGTTAATAGCGTAACGTTTGCCTACGAGGATCTGGACGAATGGCACAATGTGGCAACGGGAAAAGAACCCGGGTATATCTATAGCCGCAACACCAACCCAACGGTGGCGGCACTGGAAGAAAAGATTCGCGTATTGGAGGGAGCGGAAGCTGCCACATCGTTCTCCACGGGCATGGCCGCGATCAGCAACAGCCTGTTCACATTTTTACCCGCGGGAAAAAGGGTGGTTTCGCTAAAGGATACCTATGGCGGCACCAGCAAAGTGTTTCTTGATTTTCTTCCCCAGTATAACGTGGATGTAAAACTTTGCGACACGACCGACCACGAAATGATCGAGGCCGAAGTGGCCAAAGGATGCGACCTGCTCTATCTCGAAACCCCGACAAATCCCACGCTGAAGATCGTAGACATCAAGCGCCTCGCAGCGGCGGCAAAGAAAGTGGGAGCGATCACGATGGTGGACAACACCTTTGCCACACCGATCAATCAAAATCCCCTTGAACTTGGCGCCGACCTGGTGGTGCACAGCGCGACAAAATTTTTATGCGGCCACTCCGACGCTATGGGCGGATTGGTGGCGGGTAAGGAAGCGTTGGTAAAGAAGGTTTTTAGTTTTCGCGAGATCAACGGCGCAAGCCTGCAGTCCGATCCGGCCTACATGATCGCTCGCGGAATGAAGACACTGGAGTTGAGAGTGGAACGTCAAAATGCATCGGCGTTAAAAATTGCCCACTATCTTCAGCAGCATCCGAAGGTCAAAGACGTTTTCTATCCCGGGTTGGAAAGTCATCACGGGCATGCTATTGCGAGATCTCAGATGCGCGGTTTCGGAGGGATGATGAGTTTTTCTTTGGATGGCGGCTGGGAGTTGGTTAAAAAATTTCTGCCGGCCTTGAAACTTGTTCACCTGGGCGCCAGCCTGGGATCGGTAAGCACTCTCGCAGGTCCTCCGCGAACAACCAGTCACGTCGAGCTGACTGAAAAACAACGCCGGTTGCTCGGCATTCCCGAGAGCCTGGTGCGCTATTCCGTGGGCATTGAAAACGTAGACGACCTTCTGGCCGACCTGGAAAGTGCAATGAAGAAAATTTGACGGGGGATCGTTAATGAAACCTTGGAAAAAATTTCAGACGATCACTGAAAGCAGCACGGCAACAGTGGGCTTCCATTGAACTGGAAACGCCACTTGTGCGTTGTCTAATAAAGGCGTAATCGGAGAGCAATAGCGCGCTTTTTGCCCCTTTTAGAGACAATAGGTTCATAACTTAATTGGTCGTATCTTTACGCGTCAATTGCGGATTCTTTTAATTCACTGCCGAAATTTCCCCTCGGAATTGTAGTTTCTTAATCCTTTCCACAATTAATACGGAATGTTTTGTGTGAAAGCACATCTTTCGCACGTGTGGTAGTGCCTGCAATGGGAGTGCATGGGTCCAATGGAGTCGTTCACCTCCGTTTTTAATTCTTACTTCTTCAATAATGCAACAATCGAAGTCATTAACTTTTGCGACGTCGAATCGTGATTTTTCAGCTACGCTCAATAAGCGCGTAAACGAGTATTTTAAAAATCATAACATCAATCGTCATGCAAACGGCGAAATGGTGGTGAAGACCCTCGTTATGTTTGCCGCCTACTTTGTTCCCTACAGCCTGATCCTGGCCAACGTTGTGACGGGAAACATCGCCTTGCTCGCCTCGGTGGTGGTGATGAGTCTCGGTCTGGCAGGGATCGGCCTGTCCGTGATGCACGACGCCAATCACGGCGCCTATGCCAAAGAGAAATGGCTCAATGTGCTGATCGGATATTCTCTGAATTTGATCGGCGCCAACGCCTTCAACTGGAAGATGCAGCACAACGTATTGCATCACACCTACACCAACGTGCACGAGGAAGACGAAGACATCAGTCCGCGCGGAGCGCTGCGCATGACGCCACACACCGCCTGGAAAAAAGTGCACAAGTATCAATTCATCTACGCCTGGTTTCTTTATGGATTGATGACGATCGTTTGGCTTTTCTTTAAAGATTACGTCCGCATCGTTCGCTATCATCAATCGGGCCTCGCGAAAAAACAAAATGCCAACATCACCACCGAGTGGTTCATCCTGATCTTTAGCAAGCTTTTGTATATCACCTACATTTTTGTGCTGCCCGTGTTGTTCACACCCTTGTTGTGGTGGCAGATCATCATCGGCATTGTATTGATGCACTATATCGCCGGCTTTATCCTGGCCATCATCTTTCAGCCCGCGCACGTGATCGAAGGCACGGAATTCCCGTTGCCCGACGACACGAACATGCTGGAAAATAATTGGGCTGTGCACCAGCTCCTGACGACAACCAATTTTGGAAACAAAAGCCGTTGGTTCTCCTGGTATGTGGGAGGACTAAATTTTCAGATCGAACATCATTTGTTTCCCACCATCTGCCATGTGCATTACCGGAAGATCGCGGGCATCGTAAAAGATACTGCTGCAGAGTTTGGATTGCCCTATAAAAGCACGCGCACGTTCTTCCAGGCGCTGGTCTTGCATGGACGGTTATTGAAGCAATTGGGTGCACGCCCCGTTTGAGGTTGATACATTCTTCAAGAAATAGTTCCATCGGTGTTTTGAATTCATTGGTTTAATCACCCGCAACATGAAGCAGCTCAAGATTACCAAGCAGATCACCAACCGCGAAATGCAATCGCTGGATAAGTATTTGCAGGAGATCGGCAAGGTGGACCTGATCACGGCCGAGGCCGAGGTGGATCTGGCGCGGCGGATACGACAGGGGGATGCCGCGGCACTGGACAAAATGGTGAAGGCTAATTTGCGTTTCGTCGTTTCTGTGGCCAAGCAATATCAGAACAACGGTCTCGCCCTCGGAGACCTGATCAACGAAGGCAACCTGGGCCTGATCAAAGCAGCGATGCGATTTGACGAGACACGCGGTTTTAAATTCATTTCCTATGCGGTGTGGTGGATCCGTCAATCCGTTTTGCAGGCATTGGCCGAGCAATCGCGCGTGGTGAGACTTCCGTTGAATCGCGTGGGGGCCCTCAACAAAATGCACAAGGAGTTCGCGGCACTGGAACAAAAATTTCAGCGCGAGCCTTCCCCGGCCGAGCTCGCAGAATCGATGAATGTTTCGCTGGAAGAAGTGGAATCCAGCATGCGCTTTACCGGGCGGCAGGTTTCGGTAGACGCACCGTTGAGCCAGGGCGAAGACGGCAGCTTGTTGGATGTGTTGGCCAGCACCAGCGCTGAAACACCGGATGCTGATCTCATGCTCCACTCGATGAAGGGGGAGATCAACCGTGCACTGGCGGCGTTGACCCACCGCGAGTCGGAAGTGATTTCCAGCTACTTCGGTCTCAATGGTCACCAACCCATGACCCTCGACGAAATCGGCACGCGCTTTAACCTGACCCGTGAGCGCGTAAGGCAAATAAAAGAAAAAGCTACCCGGCGCCTGCAAACCCTCACCAAGGGCAGATCGCTGCGCGCATACCTGGAATAAAATCCCCTACAGCAAACCAATCCTTCAAATGGACATCTTGAATTCTATGACGCCAACCGTTTATCTTTCTTTGTGGAATAAGTATCGCCCCGTGATCGTGCACCTCATGCTGGCTGCCGGCGACGGTCCGCAACAATACAAACTTTTCAGTCACGAGTTCAAAGCGCTGGCCGCGAAGGAAAAGACGTTCTCCTTTGTGTTGCAAGCCTTCCGCGGCAAATCGACAAACGGCATCCGGAAATCGTTCGCCGCCCAGGACTTGCTGAGCATGCTCAACACCTCACGCAAGGCCAGCGAACAAATGGAGAAATATGGCTTCGAATTCAAACTCGACAGCCAGTTTGTGCTGCACGTTACGCGATTGCAGGCTGCGGATGAGCAATCGTGAGGTTTCGCGACCGATCGCGCGACAACGATGGGATTATAGGCCGCGGGAATAGGTTTACCGGTAATAAAGGTTTACCTTTGTGACGTAGTTCAAGTGAATTGGAAACAAGACTGATACATCGTTGTCTTTTTTCCTTCTTTAATTTCCCAATCCCTCATTACACTTCGCCCTGTGATTTCTTCGGGCAAAATTTAATGCGATCGTATCGGTGATTATCGGGCTGGCTGCAGCGTAAAACGATGCTTTTATAAAACATTACAAAATGCAAGGAACAGTAAAATTTTTCAATGACGCCAAAGGTTTTGGTTTCATTAAGCCCTCGAACTCGAACGAACAAGACATCTTCGTTCATTCCTCCGGGCTGATCGACGAAATTCGTGAAAACGATGAAGTGGAATATGAAGTGGAAAAAGGCAAGAAGGGCTTGAACGCCGTGAAAGTGAAGCTGGTTTAATTCCACTGTCTTCAATAAAAATGCAAAGAGGCTGTCTCAAAAGGGCAGCCTCTTCTTTTTTGATTGAGTTTATTCGCGATAGTCCTAGTGTTAACAAACGGAACAACCGTTGGCGCTGACATCGGATGCTCACTTTGGATTAAATAACCCCAGGCTTTAGCCTGGGGTTAGCGCAGTCGCTAGCAACTGCGCTACGCTCGCACCTAACAAGTAGCACGAACGTTCATAGCGCACCTTCACTACCTCCGGCCTCGAAGTGCAATTAGGCCGCTCCGCCCAAAGGATACGAGCACACCAGAAGAGAGGGGCTCGCCGTGTCGCCCACAGGGCAGTGTGTACGGTTGGTGTCATGAAACGTGAAGATCGATCCGGCTTTCCGATGGCACCATTTTCATTTCATGCCGCTAACCCCAGGCTAAAGCCTGGGGTTATTAAAAAAAAAGACTGCCCTTTTGTGGCAGCCTTTTTTTGCTTTGAGGGCAAGATCTATTTAAGCAGTCTTACTTTTATGGCGTTTAATCCCTTGGGACCTTGTTCGGTTTCGAAAGTCACCATGTCGTTGTCTTTGATGGTGTTGAGCAACACATTGCTGGAGACAAAAACATTCCGGCCGGTTTCGTTGTCTTTGATAAAGCCAAATCCTTTGGCGTAGTTAAAGAACATGACCTTTCCTTGCCGGGTCTTCACGTGGACGGTTTCGCCCGTGTTGCGCGATCCGGTAACAATGTCGGCGGTGTTGATGGTGCTCTTTTTGACGGTTGCGTCAGGTGGTTTGTTGGTCAGGTTCCCGTTTTCGTCAACATAGGCGACCATATTTTCCCAAGAGGTGTCTTTGGGCGCGGCTTTGCGTTCTTCTTTACGCTGCTCTTTTTCTTTGCGCTTCTGTAATTTTCTTTTTTCGAGGTCTTTTTTGCTGAACGATTCTTGTGGTCGGGCCATGTAATGTGGGTTGGTGAATACTGGAGAAAGGAACCTTGGTGAATCGGGATGGCCTAGAAGGCTAAGTTTCTCTCAAAACAGGAAGGATGCGTAAAGATACGGTTTAATATCCAAAAACCGGGTGAACGGAATGAAACTATTCTGGCCGTCTGGATTTGCGCGTTTTGAAGTATTCTATACGCAAAACCTTACGTCGGTTCCCGGGGTTCAGTCTACTTTTGAAGCTGTAGAAAAGGCCCGTCGCAGCAAGAGCGATCTTGCTGCGAGAAACACGATGTTGAACGGCTTTTGTCTATGGTAGAATTTTAGTTTGGGTAACAGGTAAGGGCCGGCTAGATGTTTGAATCAAGCATTCCGGCTCCTTCCTTTTTTTGACAACGCCGGTTATATGCGCTACATCTTTATCGCTTCCATTTTTATCTTCTCGTTAATATCCTGTCACAAAACACCACCCCAGTCCCGGGGTTCTGTGGCCGGCGTGATGGACACGGTGATCAGCCGGCTCTATGCCAACGTTCCGGAAGCGGAGTTTAACAAGATCGACGACGCCTTTATGCGCCAATTTGTGACCGATGAAGAGCGACAGGTGCTGGCGACGCGCTACCAGTATTTTACCGCGGACGTTCCGGTCACGGTGTCCATCATGCGCGACAAAGGCCAGGCCGTTGTTCCGTTTTGGTTGGAGCCGGCAGGGTTTGCAAAAACGACCCTGGAGGTGAAGAACGAGGAGTATACCTACGAGGTATGGCAAAAAAATTTCCCGGCCGGTCAGGTCGCGCTGGGCATCAATGGTTTTGACAAACATCGTCCCGTCTATTTCGTGAGTGTTGCACCCCAGAACAAAGGAGAGCATCTCGCCCTGACGGGAATATATCCCGGCTACCCCGTAGACACGTTGCGCGTGGGAGCGTTCACCTATCACGACTGGTCGGGCCTGGTAATCACGGAAGTTCCCGAAGCCTTGCAAGGCCAGGCATTGTTCACCACGGTTCGGGGCCGGGCACGCGAGGCGCATGTGGTGGACGCCTTTCGGAAAACGCAGTTTCCGTCTCATGCCGAACCCGACCAAATTCTGCTGACCTGGAGCGCCTCACCCCAAACCAGCATCGACGTACAATGGCGCACCGCCCCTTCCGTTGCCCAGGGATCGGTGAAGTATTGGGTGGAAGGGACAACCGACACGTTGGTCACAAAAGCGTCCCTGAACCAAATCCAGGACCGCATGCTGTTCAATGACCGGTACGTCAACCGTTTCACGGCGCAACTCGCCAATTTGCGCCCCGGCACGCACTACGGCTACTGCGTGGGCGCAGGCTTGGGGTGGTCGACGGCGCGATCGTTCCGGACGGAAGGGGAGAAAACCGATGACTTCACCTTCGTGTGGTTTGGCGATACACATTGCTTTCCCGATTCGGGTAAGCTGGTGTCGTTGGCTGACAAGAACAATAAAGACGCAGCATTCTATTCCATCGCCGGCGACATTGTGAGCACGGGCCTCAACCGCGACGACTGGGACCACCTGTTTGGCTATTCGCACGATGTGTTCTCACGCAAGCCCTTGATGCCCGTGCCCGGGAATCACGACCGGCAAGACGGTTTAGGCGCGCAGCTTTACTACGACCTGTTTAGTTTGCCCAAAAATGCGCCCCGCGGCGTCGACCAGGAATCGAGCTATGCTTTTGAATATGGCAACGCGCTTTTTATCATGATCGACGCCACCTCCGAAGTCGATGCCCACACACCGTGGATCGAAGAGCAACTGGCCAACACCAAGGCTACCTGGAAGTTTGTGATGTTTCATTTTCCACCCTACAATTTTGAAGAACCGTATCTCGATATTCAAAAGGCTTGGGTTCCCCTTTTTGACAAATATCATGTCGACATGGTTTTGGGTGGACACATTCACTACTACATGCGCTCCAACCCGATGTTTGCCGGAAAGGTGGTGGACAACTTTGGCAAGGGTACGGTATATGCCATCTCCATCAGCATTCCCAGCAAGCATGACGCCATGACACCGGAATCCTATGCCGTGAAACAATATGACCGTGGATACTTTTATCAGCGCATGGAAATTCATGACAAGTCGCTCACCTATACTGCCGTGGACAGTGAGGGCGCGGTAAAGGATACGTTCACCATTCGAAAATAGCGCAGGTGCCCAGCGTAGCTTCCGTACGTTCATGCTGTCGGGGTTGCTGGATTTCAGCCGCCAAGATTTCGATCGTTCTTGATCATGCGTTAACATTCCATTGATATACGCAAAATCCCTCCCGTACTTCATTAAAATTTAATATCCTTGCTTACGCGCAAAGAGACTGTGCGAACTCCCCATTTATGACACAACGATTTTTTCTACTGTTGTCGTGTGCATGCTGGTTTGCCTGCAAGCAGAATGCCCCGGCGCCTTCCGCCCCCACCGAAACGACTGTGTTTCACGATACCGTGTTTTTGCAGGAATATCACGAAGGCTATCCCACTCCCGCGAGCGTTGGCGAAGTGCGAAGCCTCGTGGTGGATGATAAAGCCAACGTGTGGATCGCTACGCCGGCGGGAGTGTTTGTGAAAAAGAACAACGCCATGACGTGGGAAGCGGCACTGCCGGCCGCCGAACAAGGCCCCGCGTTTTCGGTAGCGATAGACCAGGACTCGGCGGTCTGGATGAGCACGTGGAAGGCTGTGTTTAGAATGAAGCATGATGTGGTTTCGAAAAGGGAAGGCGCCACACCGCCACTAAGTGTACTGTGCCCCGCGAAGGAGGGAATGTATGCCGCTGGCCCCAGAGGGGTCTGGCTCTTTAAAGGTGAAGGATGCGAGAAAAAGAACTACGCCGTTGCGCGCTCCATCCGCGACGTGGCCTCCGATGGCGACGGAGGGTTGTGGCTTGCAACGGATGTGGGCTTATATCATGCCGGGCAGGACAGCACGCAACATTTCGTGGATACGACCGATGTGTTGAGCGCCTACATTCGTGGTGTTGGGTTGGCGAATGGCGGGCAGGTTTGGGCTGGAGGACTTGGCGGCGTCACGGTATTGCAGAACGGCAAGAAAGTAAGAACCCTTGAACCTGATGAGGGCATCCCTTCGATCAACGTGAACGCTGTACGCCGATCGCCTTCGGGCGTGATGTGGATCGGCACCGACATGGGTGTCGTGCGGTATGCCCAGGATCGCTCACACTCCCTGCGCTTCAGCCGGCGTTGGCTGGTCGACGACAAAGTGAATGCCGTTGCATTTGATGCCGATGGAAACGCCTGGTTAGGCACACCGAAAGGAGTGAGCGCCATCAAAAGAAAACCCATGACACTAGCTTCCAAAGAACAATATTTCTACGATGTGTTGATGCGCCGCCACATTCGCGAACCTTGGATCGCCGGACAATGCAGATTGCTCCAGGAAGGCGACACCACGCGCTGGAAACCGGAAGACGACGACAACGATGGCGAGTACACCAGCAACTACCTGGCGATGGAAAGCTTTCGTTATGCCGCGACCAAAAGCGAAGACGCAAAAGAAAAAGCCCGCAAAGCCTTCCGGTTTTTGAAACTCCTGCAAGAAGTGACCGAGACCGACGGCTTCTTTGCCCGCACCATCGTGCCCTCGGAATGGACGTTCTATCACGATGGAAACCGCACCTACACCGATCGCGAGCGGGCCGACGAAGAAGTGAAAGAACCCCGCTACAAACCCGTGGAGATCCGCTGGCACAAGTCGCGCGATGGCCAGTGGATGTGGAAAGGCGACACCAGCAGCGACGAGATCTGCGGCCACATGTTCGGCTATTTTATTTATTACGATCTCGTGGCCGATGAGACGGAGAAAAAAGAAATCCGCGCCCACGTTTCCAAAATTGTCAGCCACCTGATGGCCCACCACTTCACGCTCACCGACATCGATGGGCAACCCACCCGCTGGGGCGTTTGGTCGCCCGACCGGTTGAATCGCGATCCCGAATGGACCCCCGACCGCAGCCTGAATTCGATGGAGGTGTTGTCGTTCCTCAAGTTTGCCCACTACATCACGGGCGAGGAGAAATTTCAGCAGGAGTATCTCCGTCTTATCCAAACGGAAGGCTACCTCGACAACATGGCCAACATTCCCCATCAAAACCCGGCGTGGTTTATCTATTTCGATGTGATCTTGTCGGCCTATCAATATCCCATCCTGTTAAAGACCGAAACCGACCCGAAGCTGAAAAAGTTTTACGAAAACCATATCGACCAATGGCTTGAACGACGCAAGGGTGATCACAACCCGTTGATCAATTTCATATATGCGTATGCGCGACAGCAGAAAAAAGAATTGCAACCGTCGGTAGCGTTCCTCACCGACACGCCACTCGACCTGGTCGATTGGAGCATAGATCACACGAAGCGGGAAGATGTGCGTGTCGTGCATACGCCCGTGTTGGGCGAGGTGCAAGTGGACGCGTTGCCGCCGGCCAGTATTCGCGCGACAGTGCGATGGGATAAAAATCCCTGGGGCATCAACGCTGGCGATCATTTTATGGAGCGCGAGCCAGTGTTTTGGCTGCTACCCTATTGGATGGGGCGATATCTGGGGATGATCCAGGAACCGGCCAAGTGACGATCCGCGAAGACGAACGCGTCATTGCGCAAATGCATCCCTGATAAACGTGAAATCCTCACGGGAGACGTATGGTTTTTAACAATCTTGTTGATCTTTAAACTGAAACGCTCATTCCATGAAATATGCGCCGTGGACCTTCGTCCTGATCTCGATTCTCTTTCAAGCCTGTAAACCAGACGCCCCTGCCAAGGCACCCGTTACCCAACCCATCCACTCCGACGTGGCCTTTACTCAGGACTACAGCATCAAGTACGGTCTTGCGGGGGAAGGGATCACGTTGAAGAATGTGGTGAGCGACCGCAATGGTGTGATCCAGGTTTTTTCGTCGGCGGGTTTGCTGAAACCTTTCGCGGGAAGTTTTCTCTACCCCGGGACGCTGGTGCCCGATCGCTCCTATCGGCCGTTGGCGGATAAAAAGATCAGGGGGCTGGAGGTCTGTGAACATCAGTTTGTCTACGTCGACGACAAAGCTGTGCTGGCCAACGCCTGGGCTGGTGAATTGTTTATGCCGCATACCCTCCCCATGGTCACGCGCTTCAAAGGAAATCGTGAAGGATTTCTGCTTTCGGATGGGCAGCAGCTGGAGTACGTTGTAAATGGAAAGTCGCTGTGGAAGGAAAAGCATACCGAAAACATTCTGGACATGGCCTACGATGAAAACGCCGGTAGGTTTTGGTTGCTCACGGCCAGTTCCCTGCAATCATTCTCCACGAAAGATCATGTGTTGAACACGGTTTTTTTAGGGAAGGACCTTACCAGCTTTACCCTCACCGAAAAAGGAAAACAGGCGGTGATCGGAACACGCGAAGGATACATCGTGATCGATCTCACCTCGGCAACTCAAAAAGGCGAACGCCAGACAAAACTCCCCTGGACGGAGATTACTTGTGTGAGAACGATCGGTGATGTCCTGTGGTTTGGAACCACACGGGGTGCTTTCAAAGTACGCAGCGATGGAAAGTTTGATTATTACGCCTCCAAGCGTTGGCTCCCCAGCGATCGCGTGGTCGATATCGCCGAAGGGCCGGAAGGCTCCATCCTGATCCTGACCGATCTGGGGCTGGGACAAATCGTGTTCAAAAAAATGACCCTTCACGAGAAGGCCGACTATTTCGAGCGACAGGTTCGCGCGCGCCACATCCGACACGGCTTCAATGCCACGCTGGGCTACATGAAAGACGGCAGCCTGGCCACGGGTTCGCTGGAAGACTCCGACAACGACGGATTGTGGACGTCCATGTATCTGGGCGCAGAAGTATTTCGCTATGCGGTTACCAAGTCGGACGACGCCCTGCAAAATATTCGCGAGGCCACCGAGGCGATGGAGCGGTTGTATTCCATCAATGAATTGAAGGGATTTCCGTCGCGGTCATTCGAACGGAGAGGCTATAAGTATGATGACAAACCCTGGCGCCGTGCGAGCGATCCCGAGTGGGATTGGAAATCGACCACGAGCAGCGACGAAGCCATCGGTCACATCTTTGCCTTTGGCGTGATGGCCGAACTGTTGGAAGACCAGGATCTGAAACATCGCGCCGTCACCCTCATCGACTCCTTGATGCAACATGTGCTCGACAATAACCTCTACCTGGTGGATTGGGATGGCAAGCCCACCGTATGGGGAAAATGGAACCCCGACTATGTGAACCAACGGCCCTTTGGTGTCGGCGACCGGAAGATCAACTCGTCCAACATCATCGCCATGTTGCAAACGGCTTACCATTTTACAAAAAAAGAACCGTACAAGACAAAAGCCTTTGAGCTGATGGAGAAGTATGGTTACTTCAAAAACCTGATGTACCCCATGAGCAAGATCGGCATGGCCGCGCCGGATGCCGACGACTGGAGCAAGATGCTGTCGGAGGCGTGGAACCATTCGGATGATGAAATGTATTTTGTAGGCTATTGGGGCTTGTATCGTTATGCATTGAACGACACGCTGAAGACGCGTTTTAAAGAATCGATCATCGACCACTGGCAGGCGGAGCGGCCCGAGAAAGAAGGCGCGTGGAATATTTTCACCGCTCTCACGGGCACGCCCGAATTCGATCTGAACGAGGCGGTTTGGTACCTGCAAGAATATCCCCTGGACCTGATCCATTGGAACGTGTCGAATGAACACCGCCTGGACATCGCGCGCATTGAACCCAACTTTCGCAAGCAAACCCTTCGCGAGGTGCTGCCGCCCGACGAATTGCCCATCAGCCGCCACAACGCCAACCGCTTTGACTTGGAAGGTGGCGACAACGGTACATCGGAATACAGCGCCGGCGACATTTGGTTGTTGCCCTACTGGATGGGACGCTACCTTGGGGTGATCAGTGCGCCGGTTGAAAAATGAATCCGCGAAAGGATTGGAGCATGCCTTGTATCGTAAAAAGATATTCATAAAATTTAGAATAGACATCCCTGTTTTATGAACGCCACAAACCCATACACGCTCGGCTTCTTTGTTCTCCTCCTGTTGAGCGGCACGGCGTGTCAGCCAAAAAAGAACGCACTGGCGACCACGGGCAAAATTGCTGTGTTGTGGGAACTGGTCACCAATTTCACCGGTGAAAAGGATGCATTCTATGCACGCTTTCAATTGACGAACCACAGCGATGTCAACCTGGACGATAAGAACTGGGCCCTGTTCTTCAGCATGGCCCCGCGACCGATCCTTGACAACCAAACCGAACAGCCCGCCCGCCTTCATCACATCAATGGAGATTGGTATGTGCTGAAACCAGACAAAAACTTTCATCTGCCACCCGGGGAATCGATAGATATTTTCTACCGCGGCGTGGAAGCGGTCATCAAAGAAACAGACCGGCCCCTGGGTTTGTATTTTGTTTTTTATGATGACGAGGGGAAGGAACAAAAAATTGAGAACGTCATCGAATACACCTGGAAGCCTTTCGTCAGTCCGGATCAAATTAACCGGAATGAAAAAGATGAGGAGCCGATCCCTACGGCAGCGCTGTCTTACAAGAACAACCTCGACATGACCGATCTTTCCTCCGCCGCGGTTAAGCCGATCATTCCTTCGCCCGTTTCGCTGGTCATGGACAAAGATTCAGTCGAAGTAAATAATGCCTGGGCTATCTATTTTGAGAAGGGATTGGAGGGAGAAGCGGCCTACCTGGCCGCAGCGCTGAAAGAGGCTACCGGACTTGATCTCAAAACGCAGTCGGGCGCCCCGCAAGGAAAGGCCATCCGGCTCCTGCAGGCACCTCTTGTTGTGAACGGAGTGGCTCACGAGGCCTACGCGTTGAATATCATGGCAAACGGCATTGACATTTCCGGGAGCGATGCCGCTGGAGTGTTCTATGGCATTCAAAGTTTGCGTGCATGCATACCGTTGAAATCCTATGCAAGTAGATCGGGTACATTGCGGTTGCCGAAACTGCAGGTGAACGATGCTCCCCGCTTTGCGTTCCGGGGATTGCATCTAGACGTGAGCCGGAATTTTCAAACCAAAGAAACCATCCTGCGAACACTTGATCTTTTGTCGTTCTATAAGATCAACCGCTTTCTTTTCTACACCACCGAAGACGAAGGGTGGCGCCTTGAAATTAAAGATCTGCCTGAGCTGACCGACGTAGGTGCACAAAGACAACATACCTCTGGCAAAGAAGCGCCGGCGTTGCACCCGGCTTACGGTTCCGGGCCTTTTGCAAAAGAGGAGGGCCGCTTTGGTCATGGCTATTATTCGAGAACGGATTTTATCGAGATATTAAAATATGCCACCGCGCGTCACATCAAGATCATTCCCGAGGTAAACTTCCCTGGTCACGCACGGGCGGCGATCAAAGCCATGGAAGCCCGCTATGAGCGATTGATGAAGGAAGGCAAGGAAGATGAGGCGAACGAATATCGCCTCATCGATCCCGATGACAAATCGGTCTACTTATCCGCACAAGGCTACCAAGACAACGTCGTGTGCGTGGCGCGCGAGTCGGTCTTTCATTTTTATGAGAAAGTGGTGGATGAAATTGCTACGCTCTACCAGGAAGCCGGGTTGACCTTGGATGAGTTCCACACCGGCGGCGATGAAGTGCCCGAAGGCGCGTGGACAAAATCGCCGATGGCTATGGCATTGATGCGTGAGCACCCCGAGATCAAAGACCCCAAAAATTTGCAGACCTATTTTCTACGCGAGCTGGTGAAGCGGCTGAAATCGCGAAACCTCCAGCTGGATGGATGGGAAGAAGTGGCGCTCGCGAAAAAGGCGGACGGCAAATACGAACCCAACCCGGAGTTTGTCAACGCGAATGTGGTGCCCTATATCTGGAACAACATTTTCGACTATCCCGACCTGGGCTATCGATTGGCCAACGCCGGCTACAAGGTGGTGCTGTGCAACGTGTCCAACTTCTATTTTGATTTGGCGTATAGCAAGGATCCGCAGGAGCCGGGTCTGTATTGGGCCGGGTTTGTTGATACCCGTCACAGCTGGACCTTTGCGCCTTATGATATGTTCAAGACCACGAAGAAAAACTCCCTGGGTCAAAAACTCGATCTCGAAACCGTGAAGGGGTATGAGAAGAATAAAATCATTGTAGAGCATCTAAAACCCCAGGCCCGCAAAAATATTCTTGGCCTGGAAGCACAGGTTTGGTGCGAAACCGTGAAGGGCCGCGATATGCTCGAGTACTACGTCCTTCCGAAACTGGTAGGCTTTGCCGAAAGCGCCTGGGCAGCAGAACGCTCCTGGGAAACCGTGGACGATAAAACGCAGCGCGAAAAACTTATCCGCGACGGATGGAATGTGTTCGCCAACAGCTTGGGCAAACGGGAGCTGCCGCGTCTTCATTATTTGAATGGCGGCTATAACTATCGCGTCCCCCCGCCGGGAGCTGTCATTGAAAATGGTGAGCTGAAAGCAAATGTCGAATATCCTGGATTGACTATACACTACACGACAGACGGAACCGAGCCGACCATCGCCTCACCGCGCTATGAAAAACCCGTCGCCGTGAAAGGTCCCGTGGTCTTGAGAAGCTTTGATGACGCCGGCAAAGGGAGTCACCGGGTCAACGTGTCGTCCGAATGAGGTGTCCTTGTGCGAAATGAAATTTATGAACACCATCCGCAGCAAACCTCCAGCCTAAACGTCATCAAATGATGACCCTCGCAGAATCACAGTATAGCCTCTGCCCGGTACAGTGGGCTTAATGTCCGACCCGGCTCACTTTTGGACAACGTCGTGAACATAAATTTCCAAAATCATCAACATACGATTGGATGTGCCATTTAAGGCCACTTCCGGTATTTTGGCCACGACGTTGCACCAAGGCAAAGGAGCATTTTGCGTATCGTTTCAAGGCTATTGTAAAGATTTGAAAATCATTATATTAAGCCCGTATTAAATATTCCACTCTTGCGCAAACCCTGCCTCGGTTGACGCAAAATGCGCGCACACTGCACACAATAAATGACCAGCTTTAGATAAGCATCCTGCGGTTACCGGAATTGGAGCAGAAAGGGACCGTTGCCTAAACGGAGGATCACTTGAAAAAAATGCCCTTTTTTTCAACGCCCAAGAAAAAACCAGATGACATCAAACGAGCAAAAACTAACTCTGATATAATTAACCCCCATCTCCCCATGAATGAGAAATTTTACAGTGTACAGAAAAAATGCAGGAGTTACCTGTTCTCCTGCTGCGTGATGCTGCTGCTGGCAGGCAATGCCCTGGCCAGCGCGCCCGTTGAAGTGACGGTGACCGGCAAAGTCACTTCTGCCGACGATGGAAGCTCGCTCCCGGGCGTGAACATTTACCTGAAAGGAACACAGGTGGGTACCATCACGGATGCCGATGGAAAATATTCCATCACTGCATCCGACAACAACGCGGTGATCGTGTTTTCCTACATCGGCTACACCACCCAGGAAGTATCGATCAGCGGCAGAACGGCCATCGACGTCGTGCTGCAACCCAACACCGAGTCGCTCGATGAAGTGGTGGTGACAGCCCTCGGCATTAAACGCGATGAGCGTTCGTTGGGCTACTCCGTAGGACGCGTAAACGGTAACGATCTGAATCGCATTCCGCAGGAGAACGTGCTCAATAGTTTAGCGGGCCGCGTGCCCGGCGTGACCATTTCATCCACTGGTGGTCCGGGTTCCTCTGTGAACATGGTGATCCGCGGTGCCAAGTCGCTCACCAATAATCAGCCCCTCTTTGTCGTGGACGGCGTACCGCTCAACAACTCGATACAGAACGTGAGCGCTATCGGTTCGGACAACCGCGTGGACTATGGCAACGCGATTGCTGATTTGAACCCCGACAACATCGAATCCGTCTCCGTATTGAAAGGTGGCGCAGCTGCTGCATTGTATGGTTCACGCGCCGGAAACGGTGTGGTCATGATCACGACAAAGACGGGTGCGAAGGCCAAGAAATTAACGGTGAACGTTTCCACTAACAACACCTTCGATGTCCCCTACAAATTCCTGGACTTCCACGATAAATATGCCGTGGGCGTACGGCCGTATACTCCGGATGCCAATCCCTCCGGAGTGCTGACGATCGATGAAGGAACCGTAGCGGGTGTTGGTCCGCGGCTCGACCAGGGCTACAAGGCCATTCAATGGAACAGCCCCGTGGATGCCGATGGAAACAAGATTCCCACCCTATTGACGTCGCATCCCAACAACGTGAAGAACTTTGTGCGCACCGGTATCACCTCCACCAACACGGTGTCGGTGTCGAACAGCAGCGATCAACTCACGTATCGGCTGGCCTACACCAACATGAGCAACCGCGGCATCGTGCCCAACTCGGACTTGTTTAGAAATACGTTGGACTTCAACACGTCGCTAAAGATTTCCAACAATGTCCGTTTTAGCACGAACGTTGACTTCACCCGCAGCAACTCCAACAACCGGCCGGCCGGAAACCGCGGGACCAACCCGATCCAGTGGGCCTATTATGTTTCACCCCACATCGACATTCGCGACATGAAGAACTATTGGGTAAAGGGAAAAGAAGGCCTGCAGCAACTCACCCAAGATGATGGCGCCGGAGAGTACAACAACCCTTACTTCTTAGCCCATGAAGTGAACAACAGTTTTGTGCGCGACCGCGTCTACGGAAACGTGAAACTCGACTGGCAGATCACGAAGGACATCTCGGTGTTCGGTCGCTATTCGCTCGATACCTATAAAGAGCAACGTGAAACGAAGATCGCCAACAGCTATACCGGCGAACCGCGTGGTGCCTATGGCATCATCGACATGGACCGCCTGGAACGCAACGCTGACTTCCTGGCGACTTATAAAAAAGACATCGGCCAGTTTCACCTCAGCGTGTCGGCGGGGGGTAACGCGATGCACCAGAACTATGGCGGTGTGTCGAACGCTAGCAAGGCGGGTACTGGATTGACTGTGCCGGGTTTGTATACTATTCAGAACATCCCCCAAGCCAACCTGGAGTACAGCAGCAATCGGAATAAGAAATCGATCTACAGCATTTACGGAACGTCTACGCTCGGATACAAAGACATGGTCTATCTGGATCTAACCGCACGCAACGACTGGTCGAGCACCTTGCCACCAGAAAGCCGCTCCTATTTTTATCCTTCGGCTTCCTTGAGTGTGTTGGTGAATGAAATGGTACACATTTCCGATGATCTCAGCATGTTGAAGTTGCGGGCCGCCGTGTCGAAAGTGGGTAACGACACACAACCGTACCAGCTCTACAATATCCTCGACAATTATGCAGCCTGGGATGGAACACCGCGGCTCGGTAAGTCCTCCAACATCCTCACTAGTAATCTGAAACCGGAGATGCTCACCACATCCGAATTTGGGTTGGAATTGGGCCTCTTTAACAACCGCGTGCGTTTCGAGGGTACGTATTATAAAATGGACAGCCGAAACCAAATCTTTTCCACCGCGCTGGCGCCTTCCAGTGGATTTGAATCGCGCAAGATCAACTCGGGGCTCCTCGTCAGCAAAGGCATCGAGTTGAGTGCCGGCGCCACTGTGGTGGAGAACGGCAACTGGCGGTGGGATGTCAATGTGAACTACAGCCGCAACCGGACGAAGCTCATGGAGCTGTCGGGTGGTGATAAATTTTATACGTTCTGGACCGATGGAAAAGGTGGATCGTGGACCTATGTCGGTGAAGAGATCGGCGATCTCTACGATGCGAAGCTGGTAACCGTGGAAGACAAGAACTCTCCGTACTACGGCTACCCGCTGCTGGATGACGAAGGATCATGGCAGAGCGTGAGTGCCGGCGATACCAAAAATAAGATCGGTAACTACAATCCCGATTTCCTGATGGGCATGCAATCTACCTTGTCCTACAAAGCGTTTACGCTCAACCTTTCGTTCGACTGGCGTCAGGGCGGTCAATTCATTTCACAAACCTATCGTTATGCCGAGTCCGATCTCAAGACGCAACGGTGGCTCGATCAGTTGATCAACCCCGGCAACATGACGGGCGATGCGCTTCGCGATTACCTGGTGGCCAATGCAGACCAGGACATCAAGAACGGCTTTCACATTGTGGGCGGCCCCGGCCCGGAATATGGCGGACATCCCCTGGGTGACCTGGGCGATGGCGTGACGCTCAACGACGGTGTTTTCAATCCCGGTGTGATCGCACAATATGATGCCGATGGAAACATCACAGGCTATACAGAAAACCTCGGCGGCCCGGATACTAAATACATTCCCTTCGCCGACAACTATCCCTGGAGCTTTATGAAGCCCGCCATGTTTGATGCGTCATTCATTAAGCTGCGCGAGATCTCGTTGGGCTATCAATTGCCGAAGACCTTTATCAGTAGCCTCGGACTTCAAAGTGCCAGCTTCTCGCTGTATGCACGCAACCTGATGCTGTGGACCAAAGCCAAGATCGGCGTCGATCCGGAGTTGGCGTTTCAGCCGGAAGGCAATCAACAGGGAAATAACTCGCCGTTCAAACAGGGCATCGAGCGCTACAACGTGAACCCCTGGACGGTCTCCACAGGATTTAAATTGAGTCTGACGTTTTAAGACATAACCGCGAACTTATTATGAAAACAAAATGGATAGCATGTCTGGTTGTCTTCGCACTCTTTTCCTGCGAAGATCTGACCGAAGTAAATAAGAACCCCAATGGCATCGAGGCCACCGACGTGAACCCCGACCTAATCCTGCCCACGGTGCTCACCGAAGGTGCCAAGGCTTATACCAACCTCGGCTTCGGCGACGTCGCCGGCGTGATGCAGCATACTCAATACGATGCATGGGCCGACAGCCACAACGACTACAACTGGTACGACCAAAGTTGGTCGGCCTACTATGGCGTGCTTAGAAACAACAAGCTGCTGTATGACCGTGGCGTGAAGCTGGATCAAAAATTTCACCAGGGTGTAGCGTTGGTCATGAAGTCGTTCATGTTTGGATTGATCACCGACCTGTGGGGTGACGCGCCCTACTCGGCAGCGCTGAATGGCGAGACGCCCGGCATCGAAAATTCACAAGCTAAATTCGATAGCCAGGAAGATATTTATAAAGGCATCATCGCCGATTTGAAAACGGCCAACCAACTCCTGGCCGAGTTTGACACGGCGAACCCGGGCTACAGCAACGATGTGGATGTGATCTACCAAGGCAATGCGATGGGTTGGCGCAAGATGGCCAACTCCCTTTTGCTCCGCTACTACTTGCGCATATCCCCCAAACTCTCGTCCGACGCAAAGACAGGCATCGAGCAGATCGTAGGCGACCCGGCACAATTCCCGATCATTACCGATCCCGAAGATGATGCCACCATGGCCTACGTGGGCAACAACGCCGATGACGCATGGCCTTCCAATTCCGTTTACGACGCCAGCGGCAGCAACTTCCGCCGGATAAAAATGTGCGCCACCTTCGTCGACAAACTTGAATCCCTGAACGATCCCCGGCTTGACCTGTGGGCCAAGAAGATCGAAGTTCCCCTCGTCGTAGACAACACGCTGCCCGCAGGTACAGACGAGATCATTGACGGTGTCCGTTACCTGGCACCCGATGTGGTAGACGGTGTGATCATCGATACCGATCCCGACTATGTGGGCATACCTCCAAGTTTTTCGGCATTGCCTTCTGCCTACAACATGAACCCTACTCCGGGACAGTTGTCGTATAACCCGCACGTGTCTTTCCTCAGCGACATGTACCAGGAAGCAAAAGGCGACTTGTTAAAATCGCGACTCATCTCGGCTGCCGAAGTACATTTCATTTTGGCGGAAGCCGCGCTGAACGGCTGGAACGCCGGAGACGCCGAAGAGCACTATAACGCCGGCGTGGCCGCTTCCCTTCAAACCTGGGGTTTAGGTGACGCCTACGGCGACTACATCACGCAACCCGACGTCGTGTTCAACAACACCCAACAACAGATCATCGAACAAAAGTGGATCGCCAGTTGGACCGTCGCCACCGAATCATGGTTCGACTACCGCCGCACCGGCTACCCCGAACTCACCACCGGCATCTCGGCCAAGCGCGACCGTCTTCCCCTGCGTTTCTACTACATGCAAGCAGAGATCAGGCTCAACGCCGACAACACCTCGAGCGCCATCGACAAGCTCGAAGTCACCGGCTTCTCCCAAGCCGACGGCAAAAACAGCGCCTGGTCCAGACCCTGGTTGATACAAGGCACCGGCAAACCCTGGAACTAAAATAATAGCTGCAAATCTCGAAATAGCGGAGGAGCCATCTCCGCTATTTCTTTCTTTGTCCGAAGCTTTAGCGAAGGCAAGTCCCCGTTATTTTCAGCAACACCGGATCATCACTAAATTCACCTAAACAAAGCATCACCTTCATGAAGAACTTTCTCCCCAACACCCTCCTCACACTCCTTCTGGTTTGCCTCAGCATCACGACACTCCAAGCCCAGCTCACACCCTCCACCGCCCTGCAAGGCTACCTGAACAACGGCGACAAAACCTATCGCTGGGAAGTGAAGGACACGTACACACTTGGCGACGTGAAAGCCTATAGCTTGCTGCTCATTTCCCAACAATGGCACGAGTTCGTCTGGAGCCACCAACTCACTGTGTTGGTACCCGCAGAGAATCGTTACGACGGCGCCCTCCTGTTCATCACCGGCGGAAGCAACAACAAGGGTCTGCCCAATATGAAAGGCCGCGACGACGGCTTCAACAAATCCATGGCCGACATGGCCACCAAGAACAAGGCCATCGTGGCCGTGCTGCGTCAAACCCCGAATCAACCCCTCTTCAACGACCTCGAAGAAGATGCCTTGATCTCTTTCACGCTTCACAATTTTAAAGAAGATGGCGACTATTCCTGGCCGTTACTTTTTCCCATGGTGAAAAGCGCCGTCCGGGCGATGGATGCCGTGCAGGATTTTTCTAAAACTACCTTGCAGCACGACGTGAATCGCTTTCTGGTGTCGGGTGCTTCTAAACGCGGTTGGACGACGTGGCTCACCGGCGCCAGCGATCCGCGGGTGACGGCCATTGCGCCCATGGTGATCGATGTGCTCAACATGCCCGTCAACCTCGACTATCAAATCAAAATGTGGAAGGCCTATAGCGTTCAGATCGAGGACTATGTGAAGCTGGGCATTCCGCAAACGGCGCGCTCCGAAAAAGGAGAAGCCATCAACACCATGGTCGATCCGTATTCCTATCGCAAGAAACTGACCATGCCCAAGATGCTCTTCATGGGTACCAACGACGAATACTGGACAGTCGACGCCATCAAGCACTACATCGACAGCATCCCAGGCCAGAACTTTGTGCATTATGTTCCCAACGTGGGGCATGATCTTGGCGACAAGAAACAAGCACTCACAGCATTAAGCGCTTTTTTTGGAGAGACCCTGATGCATACACCCTATCCGTTGTGCACGCCGACGCTCACATATTCCAAGAAAGGCATTACCCTCAGCGTGAAAGCAACACCCGATCAACTGGTGGACGCCATCCTATGGACCACCGAATCGCCCGACACCGATTTCCGGAACGACAAGTGGTCGGGAAAAAGTCTGATGCTGAAAAAGAAAACGGCCGTGATCACGTCAACCCAGCCCTTTCCATCCTCTGGGTATCGCGCTTTTTATTTGGATCTGAAATACAAAGACCCCAATGGCGGTGAATACACGGAAAGCACGCGCATGTATGTGGCCGATAACGACGAAGTGTTTGTAAAGTAGTCAACCATGCAAAATCGTCTCCTCGTTTTCTTTTTTTTCTTTTGGGTAAGTTGCGCCGGCTATGCACAGCAAAATGCCGATGCCATTCGTTATGTGTTGCTCAATCCGTCGGGAGGAGTGTTGGTGGCAGCCCACCGCGCCGAACACCATCGCTACCCGGAGAATTCTTTGAAGGCCATTCAGGCAGCGATCGATCTGGGGGTTGATATTGTGGAGGTGGATGTGAAGGTTTCCAAGGACGGCGTGCCGTTTCTGATGCACGACAAGTCGGTAGACCGCACCACGAGTGGAAAAGGAGATCCGGAAGCTATGACTTGGGCCGAGTTGCAACAACTTTTCCTCGTGGATAAAGGAAAACGGACGTCATTAAAAATCCCATCGCTGGAAGAAGCGTTGACGGTAGCGTCGGGGAAGATCCTGGTGGACCTGGACCTGAAGACCGATCGCATCGACAACATCCTCCGGATCATTCGCAAAACGGAAACCAAAGACATCGTTTTCTTTTTCGACAGCGACTACACCGTGCTCTCCGCGATCCGGGCGGCCGATACCAATTTTATGATCATGCCGCGGGCCTATCGCTACACGCAAGCCGATTCGGCCATTGCGTTGTTCGATCCGCCGGTGGTGCATATCGATGACTCCTTCTACACACCGGAATGTATTCAATTGATCAAAAGCAGCTATGCCCGCGCCTGGATCAACGCGCTTGGCGAACCGGATGAAGCGATCCGGAATGGAAAGGAAAAACACGCCCTAAAAAAATTGCTGAAGTATGGTGCCAGTATCATTCAAACCGACGAACCTCAAAAGGTGATCCAAGCTTTAAAAGAAGGCGGATGGCGTTAACCTAAAATGATGACGATCATAAAAAAATCACGACGACAGAAAGTATGGCTGATCGCCCTGGCGGGAGCGATATTGCTTTCGTTCGCGATAAGCATAAAACCGGAAAATAGCCGCCCCTTGGTTTCGGCCCACCGCGGCGCATCGCGACAGGCCCCTGAAAATACACTGGCCGCGTTTCAGCTGGCTATGGACATGAAAGCGGATTTTGTCGAAGTCGATATCCGTACGACTTCCGACGGCACACAGGTTTGTCTTCATGACCGTTCCCTGAAACGAACCACCGGTGTCGATAAGCCCGTAAAGGATCAGACGATCCATGATCTTCAGGGTCTTTCAGCAGGCCAATGGTTTGATCAAAAATTTAAAAAGGAAAAAGTGCCGGTCTTGGATGAGGTATGCGCCCTGGTCAGCCAAAACAACAAGGCATCAGCTCACTATTGCCGGCTGTATGTGGATTGCAAAGACATTATCGCCACCGCCGTTGTGAAGACGCTCGCGCGCTATGCGTTGCTGGACTCTGCAGTTTTTTATGGCGACGAAGAAACGCTCTTAAAGATCCGCAAGGAACATGCTGCGGCCCGCCTCATGCCGTCGTATCCGGGCGCCGACAAAGTACGCGCGATAATGCTGTCGCTGAAACCATACGCTTTCGATATGGCCTGGCGTGAGATAACACCGGAACGCGTGACGCAATGTCACGCCGCCGGCATCCGCGTGTTCACCGACCTGTTGGGTGAAGATGACACAAAGGCGAACTATGAAAAAGCCATGGACGTGAATGTCGACCTCATTCAAACCGACGACGTTGCAGCCGTGCATGAGGCGATGATTCAAAAACGAAAACACTGATCATGACGTATCTGGATAAAACGATCCTTCTATTCCTCATTTTGTTGGTAAGCAACGGTTGCCGGCCCCCAACCACAAAGCCCCCCGGGCAATCGTTGCGAACCAACCTTATTTTTCCGCTACAGGACGAGCACGTTCATGGATCGACATTGGTAGAGCTGCCCAATGGCGATTTATTGTCGGCGTGGTTTCAGGGATCGGGCGAACGATGGGCCGACGACGTGCGGATCATGGGTTCGCGATTGATCAAAGGCGACACCGCGTGGTCGGCGCCCTTCGTGATGGCGGATACGTATGATTTTCCCGACATCAACCCCATCCTGTTCATGGACAAACAACAACGACTTTGGCTGATGTGGTATGTCGTGCTGGCTAACCAATGGGAGACGTCGTTATTAATGTATGCGCGAAGCGAAGATTATGATCAACCCGGCATGCCGGAATGGAAAACGAAAAATGTCTTACTGGTAAAAGTCGGCGACAAAACCGAACGCGGCATCCAACCCGACGACAAGTTTGTCCGTGAGGTGGACGATCAGTTGCATGAATACGAAGACTACCTGAAAACCACGTTGCTGCCCGAGGCTCCCGACAGCCTTCGGCAAATGCTCATGACCGATTGGAAAGCCTATCGAAATAAAATGGATAGCCTCGCGCGCGGCCGCAACATGCTGCGCAGCGGCCGGATCACTGACGATGCGCACGACACCTCGGTAAAATTGGGATATCCGCTCACCCGCAGACTGGGCTGGCAAACCAAGAACAAAGCGATCTACGCCGGCCATCGCTTGATCCTTCCGTTATATACCGACGGATTCGACGGCTCCCTTTTCGCGCTCTCGGACGATGATGGAGAACATTGGCAGTTCAGCAACCCCGTGCTGGGTGGCGCCGGCATCCAACCGACGGTTGCTATAAAAAAAGACAGCACGCTGGTGGCCTACCTTCGCGACAACGGCCCGCCGCCCCAACGCATGCAACACACGATGTCACCCGACAAGGGCATGACCTGGAGCATCGCCAAGGACGACACGCTTCCCAATCCCGGCGCGGGCTTCGACATGGTGACGCTCCCCAATGGGGACTGGCTCATGGTGTTTAACGACACTGAAGTGGAACGCTTCAACCTTTCCGTTGCCCTCTCCGACGACGAAGGCAAAACCTGGCGCTGGAAACGAAGCCTCGAAAACGACACCCGCACAAAAGACGCCACGTCAAGTCACTATCCTTCGGTGATCGCAGGAGCCGACGGCATCATACACGTGGTGTATAGCTATCATCGCGATGATGTCAAACCGGGGAAGACGATCAAGTATGCTTCCTTTCCGGTGGCCTGGATAAAAGAGAAAACGGCAACGCCTTAAAATCCGGTATGGATCAGGATGAAACGGACCCCGGAATGTATCAGGGCTTCGAAGATGGATACGCGAAGGAGGGAAGGGTTACACGGGCAGCTTGGTGACCATATACTTTTTGCGATATTCCACTGGTGTCAGCCCTTTTATCTGTTTGAACTGCCGGGCGATGTTTTTGCTATCGGTAAGTCCCAGGTCGAGCGCGATCTCGAAGATGGTCATATCGGTCTCCAGCAATTTCTGGGTAAATTTTTCGATGCGCTGGTTGTAGATGTATTCGTATACCGGGTAGCCCGTGGTTTGCATAAACCGTTTCTCGAGCGACCGTCGTGAGAGGGGGACTTCGCGCAGTACCTGGTCCACCTTCAGGTTTTTGTCGAGATTGTCGTGGATATATTTCAAGGCGTTCACGATATATTTATCCTTGCTGGCAAAGATGTCGGTCGATTGTCGCGTGATCACGTGTGTGGCTTTCACCACGATGTCGCGGGCGGTGCATGTTTTTTGGGTGATCATCTTCTCCATGAGCCGCGCGGCTTCATAGCCACATTTTTCGGCATCGAGGTTGATGCTGGAGAGGGGCGGATCGGAGAGGTTGCACAGCATTTCATCGTTGTCCACACCGAGCACGGCCACTTCGTCGGGCATGCGGATGTTGGCGTGACTGGCCGCTTCGGTGATGTGATGCCCTTGATTGTCGTCGCACGTCATCAGGGCAACGGGCTTGGGCAACGACTGGAGCCAGCGGCTGAGTTCGGAGGGTTTATAATACCAAAGATCGCGGCTGCGCTGTTCCTTGTGTTCATAATAGTGTACGGTGTAGCCCGCCTCCTTCACACGCTCTTCAAAACCTTCGGCCCGCTCGCGCGACCACACAATGTTGTTGAATCCGTAGAAGGCGAAATTTTTAAACCCCTTTTTCAAAAAGTAATCTGCGCCTAGCCGGCCCGTTTCATGATAGGCCCCGGTGATGTTGGGAATGCTGGTGAACCGTTCTTTAAAGTCTTGGGCAATCACTGGGATCTTTGCCGCGGTGAATTTATTCACCTCCTCATCGTTGTAGAATTGCCCGATAATGCCATCGGCGCCCCATTCATGCACCCACTCCAGGATGCCGTCGATGCCGATGGTCTCGCGGTAGTAGGGCGGCATCCGGCAAAACGTCCAGGGACCGTGATCTTTCGAGTACCGCGTGATGCCGCGGAGGAGGTTCTTATAGTATTCTTCGGAAAAGTCACTGAGTAAAATAATTCTGATCATAACCGTATCCTTAGCGTAAATGGCGCAAAATTTTCACAGATCACTTTATAACCCGTGGGCTGGGCGACGCCAACGGCAAGTCCCTAAACTCGGAATTTTCTTCGTTACTTCCATGCAAAATACCTGAACGTTTCAGAAAAATATCCCAACGCTCATGACCGTCAGTGCAGGTATCGGATGAATGTTGAATAGAAGGATTTTTCAATCGATGCCGTGCAACGCATCCAAAGTTTCTCGTGCAAACAACAATGATCGAGAGAACTTTTTAAAAAACCTTCCCTGTATAGTTAAAAGCAAACTTTGAATCAACCATCCTGTTCCTTCCTGCTCATGTCATGTTTAACGACAATGTCGTGAGGAGAGACATTCGGCGCCTGCAACTTTACGATGCTGTGAAGTATGTATTATGAAATGGGATGGATCTGTCTTATGAAAACGGCCATGTTTTTTGTGATTCGTTAATGATCGTTTCCGGACAAAGAGCGATGGGTAATATGCGCCAATTTATTTTCAATCGATGGACCCGCCACACCCGGTGACTTTTATCTGCTCGCGATGGATCAGGCATCCCAACTCGCGCGTATACCGGTCGAGCTCATCGAGACAGATTCTCAAATCGAGGATCGCTTGCGCGTGTTCATGTTCTTTCAAAAGATCAAGCCGGATAAGTTCCAGCAGCCCCAGCATGGTGGCGATCGGTTTTCTGAACCGGTGCGATATCGAGAAAGCCAAATGATTCAGGGCTTTTTGATAGTCTTCATTTTGAGAGGTGTTCAACATACGTTGGCGCCTAAGCGCTTTTTTTAAGTGTTCAGCATCGAAAGAGAATTAAAAGTGATTGACATGATAATAACCCGACGTGCATCACACGATCGGGTCAAAATGCCGGGTAGTCCCAGCCACTAGTTTGTAGCGCCTCCGTTGACCAACAGGTGCTGGCCGTTCACAAACGAGGAAAGATCGCTGGCAAAGAACTCCGCCACGTTGGCAACATCTTCCACTTCGGCAAGCCTTCCCATGGGGCAGCTATCGAGAAGTTGTTTCCGCAGCGCCGGGTAGCTGTCGGCCTCCACGAAAATCCCCGAATGATCCACCGCAAAGGGAATGATCGAGTTCACCGTCACACCCCGGTGCCCGATCTCTTTGGAGAGAATGTCCACCAGGTAACGCGGCGTGGTTTTGCTACCACCATAGACTGCCATCCCCGGAACGGGAAAAGAAGTCGTACTGGAAGCGATGTAAATGATGCGCCCGTTGTCCTCTATGTTGCGTGCAGCCTGCTGCAACGTGAAGTACGAGCCTTTGGTATTGATGGAAAAGACTCTATCAAATTGAGCCTCCGTAAACTCCGTCACCGGCGTCTCCACCAATTCAATCCCGGCGTTAGCCACCACGATATCGATTTTGCCAAAAGCCTTCTTAGCCTCCCCGAAGAGCCGCTCAATGTCAGCAACCTTGCTAACATCCGCCTGCACCGCGATCACACGGGCCCCCATAGCCTTGATATTACTCACCACCTCCTCAGCCGAAGCCTTATCTTTCGAATAATTGATCACCACATCCGCCCCCAACGCCGCATAACGTTCAGCAATGGCCTTACCCAACCCCCTGGCAGATCCCGTCACAATAGCGACTTTGTTTTTTAAACTGTTCATAATGATAAATGGATTTAAAGTTTTTAAATATGATACTAAAGATTAAAGGACTAAAGACTACTGACAACTGGCTCCCGACTCACGCCATCCCTCCATTGATCCCAATGTTCTGCGCCGAGATCCACTTCGCATCATCACTCGCCAAAAAGCTCACCACCTTAGCGATGTCATCCGGTTGTCCAATGCGATTGAAAGCCGACAAAGAAGCCAGCCGTGCAATGGTTTCGTCTGTTTTTCCCTTGGTGAACAACTCCGTGTTCGTGGGGCCCGGCGAAACAGAATTCACATTGATGCCCCGGCCGCCCACTTCTTTTGCGAACACGCGCGTCAGTTGTTCCACAGCGGCTTTGGTGGCGACATAGGTCGAATAGGTGGGCAACATGATCCGGTTCACGGAAGTGGAGAAGTTGATGATGGTGCCATGGTCGGCCAAACGGGTGGCCGCTTCGCGCAGTGTGTTGAATACACCTTTTACATTGATGTCGAATTGACGGGTGAAATCTTCATCGGTGGTGTCCTTCAATAATTTGGTGATCATCACGCCGGCGTTGTTCACCAGCACGTCGATCCGGCCGAAATGCGCCAGGGCGGTGTCGAACATTTGTTTTACCTCGGCGGACTTGCTCACGTCGGCTTGCACGGCGATAGCGTCGGTGCCTTTTGCTTTTAATTCGGCCACCAACTGGTCGGCACCGGCCTTGTCGCCGGCATAGTTCACAATGAGGTTGGCGCCATCGGAGGCCAACTGGCGGGCAACGGCTGCGCCGATTCCTTTGGAAGCGCCGGTCACCAGGATTACTTTTTCTTTTAGGGTTTTCATATGACTTTGTGTTTGTTGATGACACAAAGGTGGGCTACCGACCGGGCCCGGGACGTATGAGAATTACAGAATTGCTTATGAAATCTAAAGATCGGCCTTCGCGGCCTCCTTGCGGTAGAGTGCTGGGGTGGTGCCTGTGTTCTTTTTGAAATAATTGCTCAGGTGGGTGGCTTCCGAAAAGCCCAGCAGGTAGGCAATTTCTTTGATGGACAGCGAGGAGTTTTGCAACAACGATTTTGCCTCGGTGATGGTCTTCTCCATGATCCAGGTGCTCACGGTTTTTCCGGTTTTGCTTTTGATGACGTTGCTCAGGTAGTTGGGGTGTAGCCCTTGCAAGGCGGCGTATTCCTGCACGCGATACACTTTGTCGGTCTTGCCCTGCACCAATTGGCGATAGTGCGCTTCCAGGTTTTTGCGAAAAGTTTTTACGATCTGCGAACTGCGGTTGCCCTCGTAGATAGGATTGTAGTCGCTCCAGAAATATTCCTTGATCTTCAACAACAGGATCACAAAGAAGTTGCCGATGATCTTCTGCTTGTATTGCGACGGCCCGCGAAACGCATCATCGATCTGCTTATAGAGCAATTCAAATTCGGCAAACGCCTCCGGCTCCAACACGCGGGGCGACACCGTTTCCGACAACAAGAAGGGGAACTCCTGGAACACATCGCGGTGGACATTTTCTTTCAGGAAGTCTTCGGTAAACGTGATCAGCGTCACGTCTTCGAGGGTATTCCACACAAATGACTTGAAGTGGCCCGGGTTGGTAAAGTAGATAGTGCCGGGCATGGTTTTGAATGTGGAGTCGTCGGTAGTGTATTGTCCGGTGGCGTTCTTTACAAAAAGGAACGAGAAATAGCCGGGCCGGTAACCCAGAGAGGAGAAAGGCAATTGGGGATGGAGGGTCTTCAGGTTGTTGATGGTGAAGTCGCCCGTAGGGGAGATGCCGTCAACGGGCAACCCCATGGCCTGGTAGGTGTCGAATAAGTTGGCGAACGAGACGATCTTTTTATCCATTTTAAGGGCTTCACACAAAGGTATCGGAATTTTAGCAAACGATCCTTTGTTCAGCCGGCCACGAGGATGAGAAAAAAAATGTAACCCCATACAGGGCGTTACCGTTTTTACTACATTTGTAATCATCAGATGATATGATGACTATGCCCGACACACTTTCCCGAAAATCGCTTTCCGACGAAGTCGCCTCCCGTCTGCAGGAGAAGATTTCCCTGGGCCAATACAAGCCCGGCGACAAGCTCCCCATCGAACCCGAGCTGATGAAGCTCTTTGGAGTGGGGCGGTCGACCATTCGTGAGGCCATCCGGATCCTGGTCAACGCCGGGTTTCTGAATGTTCGTCAAGGACTTGGAACGTTTGTGGAGAATGCAGCGGGCAGCAACGAGCCGTTCGACCAGCGGCTCAAACGCGCGCGCATACAGGAAGTGGACGATGTCCGCGAACTGCTGGAACTAAAGATCGCGGAGAAGGCCGCGCGCAACCGAACGGAAAAAGATATCCGCACCATGGAAAAACACCTGGCCAACCGGAAGAAAGCCGCAGGCGAGGGGCGGTTGGAAGACTGTGTGGAAGCCGACATCCAGTTTCACGTGTCGGTGGCCGAAGCCACAAAGAACCAGATCCTGGCCGACCTGTACCGTGTGATCTCGGTGCACCTGAAAAAGGGATTCTTTCGTCTCTATAAAGATACCGAAGCATTTAAGGGAAGTCATTCCCTGCATGAAAAACTCCTCAAAGCCATTGTCGCGCAAAATGCCACACAAGCCGGCGACACCGCGGAGAAGATCATCGGCTATAAGTATAGCCATTAACCCAAAATGAATTTATAACTCACAGCATATTTCCCTCAAGATGAAAGCAGCGTCAGAGATGTCCCTCGCGGTCGAGCCGGCCGCCGTTCAGAAAACGGTTTACCCCATATTGTTCACCATCGCCTTCACGCATTTGCTCAACGACATGATGCAGTCCGTCATTCCGGCGGTGTATCCTTTGATCAAAGAACAGTTTAGTCTTTCCTTCACCGAGATCGGATTGACCACGCTCACCTTTCAATTGACGGCGTCGTTGCTGCAGCCCATTGTTGGATTTTATACCGACAAAAAGCCGTTGCCCATGTCGCTGGCCATCGGTATGAGCTTTACGTTGGTAGGACTTATTTTACTTTCATTTGCCAACAGCTTTGGCATGTTGCTGGCGTCGGTGGCGTTGGTCGGCATGGGATCGTCGGTGTTTCACCCCGAGTCGTCGCGGGTAGCGCAGTTGGCTTCGGGTGGACGGAAGGGACTTGCGCAGTCGATCTTCCAGGTGGGCGGCAACGCCGGCAGTGCACTGGGGCCTTTGCTGGCGGCGTTGATCGTGATGCCCTACGGCATGCACAGTGTGAGTTGGATCTCGGCAGCAGCGGTGCTGGGCATCACCTTGCTGTGGCGGGTGGGAAGATGGTACGAAAAACATTTGTACCTGAAAAAAGCGAAGGTCGTTTCCCAAGGCGGGCAACCGGCGTTGGCGAAAGGAAAAGTGATCGCAGCCATCGGCATTCTCTTGCTGCTGATCTTCTCCAAATATTTCTACATGGCCAACATGACCAGCTACTTCACCTTTTTTCTCATCGATAAATTTCACATCACCGCACAACAGTCGCAGCTTTATTTGTTTGCGTTCCTGGCGGCCGTGGCGCTGGGCACGATCATCGGCGGACCGTTGGGCGACCGGTTTGGAAGAAAGGTCATCATCTGGTTCTCGATTCTGGGCGTTGCGCCCTTCACCCTGGTGTTGCCTTATGTGAGTTTGTTCTGGACCGTGGTGCTCGCCGTCATCATTGGCGTGATCATCGCGTCGGCATTCTCTGCCATCCTGGTGTATGCCACCGACCTGGTGCCGGGCAAAGTAGGCACGATCGCCGGGCTTTTCTTTGGTCTTGCGTTTGGGATGGGCGGGCTTGGCTCTGCCGTTTTGGGAAATCTCGCCGACCACACCAGCATCGGTTTTGTATTCAGGGTATGTGCTTTTCTGCCCCTGATCGGTATCGTGACCGGTTTGCTTCCAAACGTGGAGCATAAGCGGTGACATAACGCGACCAGCCGAAAGCGACTCAATGTAAACGTTTTTGGAGACCTGGTTTTTTCTTTCAATATTAGGTGAACACAGAAGCGCTTAACCGTCGCCCATGGAAGATCCTGCATTTTTAGAAAAGATAAACAGGTTGGTATCTCAAACCGGCGAGCTGCTCTTCTGCCTTCACCCGGTTCACGACGAAACCATGACCGTGCCGGGGCAACACTCCCTCTATACCATTTTCTTTCTCGAAGAAGGTGAAGGCATGTACCACGCCGATTTTGGTGTCTTTCCCTTCAGGGGTCCCATGTTGCTGTTCTCCACGCCGCTGCAGGTGATCTACATGCAGGAGTGTCATGGCTTGAAGGGAACGATGCTCCAATTTCACGGTGATTTCTATTGCATCGAATATCACAAAGCCCAGGTGGGTTGCAACGGATTGTTGTTTAACAATATTTACATCGAGCCGTCTATTGCGCTCACGCCACCCGAGGTCAAAGGCTTCAAAAAAATTCTCGCCGACATGGAGGAGGAGTTTGCCGCACAGGTTCCCGATGAAATGGTTTTGCGATCCTATCTGCAACTCTTCCTGGCCAGGTCGAGCAGCGCCAAGCTTCACGCCCTTTCCACAAGCGACCCGAAAGAAAGGGACGAACAAATGGAGCAGTTCATGCAACTGTTGGAAAAAAATTTCCTGACGCTTCACAAGCCGAACGACTATGCCAATTTGCTGGCCATGTCGCCCAACACGTTCAGCAAACGGTGTGTCCGTTATTTTAAAAAAACACCGTCCACCCTCATCCAGGAGCGCCTGATCCTGGAGGCCAAAAAGAAGCTTCACCTGACGCGGCAAAGCATCAAGGAGATCGCCCACGCTTTGAATTTTGAGGATGAATCCTATTTCAGCCGTTTCTTCAAGAAGTTCACCAACGTCTCACCCCAAACCTTCCGCGACAAAACGGGGATTTCCATGATGGCCGATGTCGCCCCGTAGAACAATCGATTGTGAGGATTAGGTCGGTCGACACCCGTCGAATTTGTCCGGTACTCTTCCCGTTTTGTCCATGCGATGATGTGGACGCGCACACTACTTTTGACGTATAACTCACTGGCGACGGAGAAGTAATTCGTCAAACCAACGTCGCTTGTCAAACCCCATTTATGAAAACCATCGCAGTTCCTTCGGCTGACCAAGTCAGCGACGAATCCCGTGTTCTATTGGATCAATTGAAAAAACGTCTGGGCAAGGTGCCCAACCTGTATGCCACGATGGGCTATTCGTCCCATGCATTAAAAGGATTTCTCGATTTTGAAGCAGGTCTCAACGGAGGGCAGTTCTCGGCAAAGGAAAGAGAAGCCATTGCCCTGGTCGTCTCGGAAGTAAACCAATGTGCCTATTGCCTGGCAGCCCACACCGGCCTCGCCATCCTGAGGGGCTTCTCAAAAGCGGAGACATTAGATCTCCGGCGAGGTCAGGCAAGCGATGCCAAACTGAACGCGATCTTGCAACTGGCAAAGTCCATAGCCGAAAACAAAGGACACGCAGACGAGCGCGTGCTGAACAACTTTTATGAACAGGGCTATAACGAAGCGGCGCTGATGGAGCTGACCGGTCTCGTTGCCGTGAGGGTGTATACAAACTATGTCTATGCACTCACCGCCATCCCCGTTGATTTTCCCGCTGCCGAATCTTTGCAATAAAACCCACTATGAAAAAAAACACGCTCACCATGCACGCCATGGTCCTTGAAAAGTACAACGATGAACTTGAATTCCGGGTGATGTCACGCCCCACGCCAGGCAAAGGTCAGGTCCTGGTAAAAGTGATGGCCAGTGGCCTGAACCCACTCGATCTGAAGATCACGGCCGGCAAAGCCGCGCACGCTAAAGTTTCCCTGCCCGCCATCCTCGGAATTGATGGCGCCGGCATTGTTGAAGAAGTGGGAGAGGGTGTCACCGATTTCAAACTCTTCGATGAAGTGTATGGCATGATGGGAGGTATTGGAGGCCACCAGGGAACCCTCGCCGAATACATTGTGGTCGATGCCGACCTGTTGGCGCGCAAGCCAAGCAATCTCTCCATGAAAGAAGCCGCTGCGTTGCCGTTGGTTTTTATCACGGCGTGGGAAGGTTTAGTGGACCGCGCAAAAGTGCGTGCCGGACAAAAGGTTCTCATTCACGGTGGTTCGGGTGGTGTTGGTCACATCGCCGTCCAGATTGCCAAGGCTTTTGGTGCTGAAGTATTCGCGACAGGTTCTGCCAAGGGATTGAGCTACCTCGCCACGTTGAACGCCGAGGCGATCGACTACACCACGAAGACGCCCGAAGAATACTTGAAACAATATACCGACTCCGAAGGATTTGATATCGTCTTCGATACCATCGGTGGTGAAACGCTAGACAATTCATTCAAATCTATCCGG
The DNA here is from genome assembly GCF_003589925.1 of Chryseolinea soli. NCBI lineage: Bacteria > Pseudomonadati > Bacteroidota > Cytophagia > Cytophagales > Fulvivirgaceae > Chryseolinea > Chryseolinea soli. The sequence goes on from NZ_CP032382.1 coordinate 3,178,775, forward strand.
CCCTATCATGGCCACGTGGTGAGCGCGCTGGGTTGGGGTACGCACAGCATTGCTCCGTTGTCTTTCCGGGGTGCGACCTATTCGGGCATTTTTACTTTGCTTCCGCTGCTAACCGGTAAAAACCGGCGGCATCATGGAGCGATCCTTCAGGAGGCAACGAAACTGATCGAAGCGGGAAAAATAAAACCGCTGGTCCATCCGGAGAAGTTTTCGCTGGTGGATGCCAACCGTGCTTATCGTGTCATGGAGAGCAGGAAGGGTTTGGGGAAAGTGGTTGTGGGAATTCGCGAATCCATCTTGTGATTTTTTTGCAGACGAAGGACTTTCTATTGGGCGATATACGTGTGAACACTGAATTTGATCACGCGCAAAGGTCTTGAAATTCTCGGATAAATTGTTATTTTCGATAGACAGGTCGTTAGCAGGAAGCCGTTTTTGTTGACCATCATCTCCAGGCATTCCGGTACACGGCTTGTCATCGAACCTAACCTAGATCCTATGGCTTTCGCTTGGTACAAAAGTTATCCGGCCGGTATTCCGCATGAAATCGGCGCCGTCGAGCACTACTCCATGATCGACTACTTCGATCACTACAGCCTGGTCTATAACGAAGCCATTGCCGTCGACAACATGGGCGTCACCATGACCTTTGCCGACGTGCATCGCCAGGCCACCTACTTTGCGGCATACTTGCAACACATCGGGCTGCGCAAAGGAGATCACATCGCCATACAACTGCCCAACCTATTGCAGTTCCCTATTGCATACTTCGGCGCCATCAAAGCGGGATTGGTGGTGGTGCCGACCAATCCTTTGTACACCGCGCGCGAAATGGAATTTCAATTCTACGATGCGCAGGTAAAGGCCGTCGTCATCCTCTCCACGGTAGCCAAAAACCTGGAGACCATTTTGCCGCGCACCGGCATCAAGCATGTTATCGTTACCCGCATGGGCGACAGGCTTGGGGTCATCAAAGGTACGCTCGTCAATTTCGTCGTGAAATATAGCAAGAAACTGGAACCGGACTATGCCATAGCAGGGGCTGTCAGATTCAACGACGCCCTGAAGATCGGCAGTCGCTCACCGTATCAGAAACCGGCCGTTCATATCAACGACCTGGTGGTGTTGCAATATACGGGTGGAACCACCGGCACGCCGAAGGGGGCCATGCTGTCGCACCGAAACCTGTTGGCGCAAGCCCAACAAATGAAGGACTGGCTTTTTCCGGCGATGAAGGGCAAGGGAAAAGACGTGGTCATCACGGCGCTGCCCCTCTATCACGTCTATTCCCTCATGATAAACCTGCTGGTGGGCTATTGCTGTGGAAGTAAAAACATATTGATCACCAATCCGCGCGACATTCCCAAATTCGTGCAGGAGTTGAAAAAACATAAATTCACCGTGATCAGTGGCGTCAACTCGTTGTACAATGCCCTGCTTAATCACCCCGATTTTGCTTCCGTCGATTTTTCCGAGCTGCGCATCGCCGGTGCAGGGGCCATGGCCTTGCAAGAGGTTGTTGCCACGCGATGGAAGGAAGTGACCGGCAATACGATCATTCAGGGGTATGGGCTGAGCGAGAACTCGGGCGGACTGTGCGCCAATCCTGTTGCCGGCCCTATAAAAAATGACACAGTAGGGTTACCGTTGCCAAGCACCGAACTGGGCATATTCGACGAGTCGGGTCAGCCACTTCCCCAGGGCGAAACCGGGGAGATCTGTGCCCGCGGCCCCCAGGTGATGAGCGGTTATTGGAATCACGACAACGACGACGTTTTTTTTGAAGGCAATTGGTTTAGGACGGGCGATGTGGGCGTGATGGACGAGGATGGATACTTCCGGATCGTCGATCGCAAAAAAGACATGATCGTTGTGTCCGGATTAAAAGTTTTCCCCAGCGAAGTCGAAAATGTCATTGCATCGCATCCCAAAGTTCTCGAAGTGGGTGTCATTGGCGTGCCCGATGCGCAATGCGGTGAAGCCGTAAAGGTATTCATCGTGAAACGAGAACCCTCCCTCACCAACGACGAAATCATCGCCCATTGCCGGCAAAACCTCGCCCCCTATAAAATTCCCAAACAAATTGTTTTCGTTGCGGCGCTCCCGAAGACTGCCGTTGGAAAGATCCTGCGGCGCGAACTGCGCGAAGTAGAAGCGGTTTAACCCTTTAGCCATACCGTTGGTAAAATTTCTGAACAACGCTCAAAATCTCAAATTGTTTTTGCGATTTTAGCGCATCAATTATGTGCGCCAGAGTATTTTTAATCCACAATCAAATCACGATAAACAATTTTTTATTATGGGAAAAGGAATAGTTGCCCTTTTAATGATTTTAGGAGGGGTTGGTTTTGTGGTGGTGCGTCTGATCTCCACCGCGATGAGCAAGCGATCGACACAGGCCGCGATCGACGCGATCCGGAAAAATCCTTCGAAGGCACAGGAGATAGCCGCATCGTTGGATATTCCGTATCTGAGCAAGAAAGATTTTCCGGGCGATCAGTATCAGAAATTGAAAGGGAATTTACAATCGTCAGCACAAAAAGGGGATTATAAGATACTCCATGTCGCTCCCTTTGGTGAAGATCATCTTCTCATTTTTACCATGTTGTCATTCATCGATTTCGATATCAACATGTCTGGAAAGGCAACGGATACAAAGAAGACAGCCTATCACAATTTCGTTGTGAAGTTCGACCGGGAAGACGGGTTGCAGGTGTTGTCCACGATTTATTCGGATGCAACCGAAAAATTCCAGAAGGAAGGTTTTATCACGGCGATCTTCCAAGGAGTTTAAACCTTTCGGCCTATCGTTTCCGCAAAGAAGAAGCGCGCACGATCAGCTGTGTCTTCAGGATTTCCGTCCGGGGCAGGATGGCGTCGTCTTCAATTTCATTTAACAGGAATTGAACCGTGGTTTTGCCGATCTCATCCAACGGCTGAGCCAGTGTAGTGAGCCCCGGTTCGATGAGCGCCGACGTAGGTTCGTTGCTAAAGCCTACGATCGCCAGGTCGTTGGGTATGGAGATGCCTCTGCTCTTGGCAATGAGAATGGTCTGAATGGCCGCCGGGTCGTTCACACCAAAGATGCTGTCGGGTGGAGTAGGGAGGTCCAGTAATTGCCGGGCTGCGGCTTGTGCGCTGCTTTTGGTCAGGTTGCAGTACACGATCAACTCATCGTACACCGGCAGGTTATAATCGCGAAGCGCGTCGAGGTATCCGCGGAGCCGCTGCTTGCCCACTTGTAGATTTTGAGGTCCGGCCAAATGCGCGATGCGCGTGCAGCCTTGTTGGATCAAGTGTTCTACGCCGCGGTAGGCCCCGTCATAATCATCGACCAAAACCTTCGACACATCCAATCCGTCGCAGATGCGATTGAACATCACCAGCGGGATGCCGGCGCGCTGGAATTTTTGAAAATGATCCAGGCTTTTTGTCTCCGCCGTCACCGACGCCACCACGCCGTCGACGCGGCTTGCCATGAGCACATTGGTGTTGGCGATCTCGGTTTCCAGCGATTCGTTGGATTGGCAAATGATCACGTGGTATCCCGCCGGGTTGGCCACTTGTTGTGCGCCGATGATGATATACGGAAAGAAGCTGTTGATGAACTCCGGTACGATGATGCCGATGGTGTAGCTGCGGCTCTTCGCCAGCCCCAGCGCCAACAGGTTGGGTTGATAATCCAGCTGATGGGCCATGTCCAGCACGGCCTTGCGGGTGTTTTCGTTGATGTCGGAATGTCCTTGCAAGGCGCGCGATACCGTTGATTTGGAGATCTGCAACGCGCTGGCAATGTCCATGATGGTGGTTTGATGACGCCGGTGATGATGCGTTTCCGGGGTGAGCAACGAAGGTTGTGTAAAATAATACTCACACCGCTTGCAATGATACCGCTGTTTTCCCCGCACGATGCCCGATTTGGCGATGGCATCGACCTCCCCGCATTTGTTGCATTTGATCATAGTGGTCCTCCCGGCGAACGGCCCTGACGTGGCTTCGCCATCTGAAAAATACTAAAAAAAAGTCGCCTGGGAAATGTTGGTAACGATTGAAAAAACGGCGGTGATGGATGGCCCTCACCTATCGAGAGCGGTTGCGAAAGCGTTCCCGGTACATCTTGAAACCTGATTTCAATCGTTTTCAATAATTTTTCCGCGAACACGAATTACATTTCTGCCCATAATTTCAAACCTCTATGAGAAAAAGCTTTACTACAACGCGTGTTTTCCTGCTGCTGGGATGCATGCTTTATTTGCTGGGCAGCCCGTCGTTTGCGTTTGCGCAAGGCGGATCGGTGAAGGGAAAAGTCGTCTCCGACGTCGGAGAGGTGCTGCCAGGGGTGAACGTGCTGATCAAGGGATCGTCGCGCGGCACAACGACGGATGCGGATGGACAATATACGCTGGGCGACGTGACCCCGGCCGACGTGCTGGTATTCTCTTTCATCGGCTACAAGACACAGGAACTGACCGTGGGGAACCAAACAACGCTCGACGTCACCCTTACGACCGACATGGAAACCCTGGGGGAAGTTGTGGTAGTGGGTTATGGTACCCAGCGCAAGATTGAGACCACGGGCTCCATCGCTTCCGTGAAATCCTCCGACCTCGTACAAACACCGGTGTCCAACGTAGTCCAAGGTCTCCAGGGAAGGGTGGCCGGTGTACAGATCACGCAAAACTCCGGCGCCCCGGGTGGTAACGTCAGTGTTCGCGTTCGCGGAACGAACTCCATCAATGGAACATCGGAACCTCTGTACGTCATCGACGGTATCCAGGTCGCCAACAGCGGCAACATCACCGACGTGAGCCCGCTCTCCACCATCAACCCCAACGACATCGAATCGGTGGAAGTGTTGAAAGATGCCTCCGCTACCGCCATCTATGGTGCACGGGGCTCCAACGGGGTAGTGCTCATCACGACCAAGCGCGGTAAAAGCGGAACCACCCGCGTTTCGTATGAAGGCTATTATGGCGTGCAGCAAGTGCGCAAGGAACTCGACATGCTCAACGCTGCGCAATTTGCACAACTGGAAAACGACGTTTTTAAATCACAAGTATATGCCGATCCCGCAGCCGAGGGACAGGGTGTGAACTGGCAGGACCTCATCTTCCGCACAGCGCCCATCCAAAACCATCAGTTGTCCGTGAACGGCGGAACCGATAAGACCCAACTGGCTTTGTCGCTGAACTATTTCAACCAGGACGGGATCATCATCAATTCCAATTTCAAACGCTACTCGCTGCGGCTGAACCTCGATCACAAGATCAGCGACCGAGTGAAGATCGGCACGAGCATCATGGGCAGCTACAACATCAACGCGGGCATTCCCACGGGATCGCAAACCGTGGGCGATGCCGATGTCGTAACGGGTAGCATCGTGGGTGCTGCGCTGGGTGCGCCTCCCACCTTGCGGCCCTATCGCGATGACGGCTCCCTCTATCCGTTCGGCGAACAACGCGACGGCCGCTATCGCGAAGTGACCAACCCCTTGGGATTGGCGTCGGTCAAAAATCAAACGGATATCCGCCGGTTGATGACCAATATATATGGAGAAGCCACCCTGTTGAAAGGCCTGACCTATCGCGCTTCGTTCAATGCCGATGTACAGGGGAACCTGAACAATTACTACTCGCCGCTATACATCATTGCTACAAAAGACATCAATGCCAATTCGGGCTCGGCGAAAAAGGACAATCGCAATAACCTCGTGCTCTTGCATGAAAGCATCCTCACCTACACGAAGACGTTGGCCGATGTTCACACGCTGAAATTCACCGGTGTGTTTGCTACCCAGTCGGTGCAGTACAACCAGAACACCATCAACGCCAACGGCTTCCCGAACGATGCTACTACAAACGAATTGCTGCAGATCGCAAACACGGTGTCGACCAGCAGCGTGCGCACCAAGGAGCGGCTGGATTCGTATATGGGTCGCGTGAACTACGGTTATAAGGACAAATATTTCTTCGATGTTACGGCACGTGCCGACGGCTCGTCCAAGTTTGGTGCAAACCACAAGTATGGTTTCTTTCCTGCGGCCTCTGCGGCATGGCGCATCAACGAGGAAGCCTTCATGCAAGACGCAGACTTCATCAGCGATCTGAAACTTCGGGCCAGCTTTGGTCGTACGGGGAATGCCGGGGCGATCGATCCCTACAAATCCCTTTCGCTGCAAACTACTTCGAGTCTGACTTCTCCCGGCGGCGGCGACTATCAGTTCAATCACGGGTATACAAAAGGCATCAGCCCGTCGGGCATTGCCAACCCCGATCTTCGTTGGGAAAAATCCACGCAGCTCGACATCGGTTTGGATGTGAGCTTGTTTGACGATCGCATCGGCTTTACGGTGGATGTCTATAAGAAAGACACCAAAGATCTCTTGTATGAAAAAACCTTACCCCTGTCATCCGGCTATCCGTCGATCATCACCAACCTGGGTGGGATCCAGAACAAGGGGATCGAATTATCGGCCAACGCGCGGGTGATCGATCACGGCGATTTCAAATGGAACCTTAGCGCCAACTTCACGGCCAACCGTAATAAAGTGACCGACATCGACGGCGGGGTGACCAACGAACGGTTCATCACAACCTATACCATCCTGAAAGTTGGCCAGCCGTTGGGTCTCTTCAAGACCTATCTGTTCGACGGCATCTATCAAACCGGTGAAACGATCATCCCGGGTTCGGATGGACGCATCGGCGGAACAAAAGTGAAGGACTACAATGGCGACGGTGTGATCAGTTCGGCCGACCAGGTGATCACGGGCAACCCCAACCCTAAATTTATCTACGGTATCTCGACAAATCTTTCCTACAAGAACTTTGATCTCAGCATGTTCGTCTCCGGATCGTATGGCAACGACATCTACAACGTGAGCCGCGCCTCCTTCGAAAATCCGCTGGGGCAAAGAAACTTGCTGGCCGGCGCGGCCAATCACTGGACAGCCGACAATCCCAACAACGAATATGCAAGCCCCCTCCAGGGCGGACGCCTTCCCATCACCGACCGCTTTGTGGAAAATGGCTCTTACCTGCGTTGCAAGAACATCACGCTGGGCTATCGCTTGCCCGCCATCAAAGGCATCAACAGCGCGCGGATCTATGTGAGCACGAACAATTTGTTCACCATCACGAAGTACACCGGCTATGATCCCGAGGTGAACACTTACGCCGGATCGAACACCACCATTGGTGTGGACAACCTCGTGTATCCCGCGGCCCGTTCGGTACTCGGCGGCATTCAAGTAACTTTTTAACGGTCGCGAATCCATAACAAGCATAATCTTATGAAACGCATAACGACATATTTTACTCCCGTTTGCCTGACGCTGCTGATGCTGGCATCGTGCCAGCTGGATGAGCAGGTATACTCCTCCATCTACACCGCAAACTTCTACAAGACCGGCGCCGACGCGCAGGCCGCGATCACGGCCGCATACGACCCCATCGCCGACATGTACAGCGGCCCTGCGGCCGTGTTGGTGCCTGACTTCAGTGCCGATCAAACGTATCCGCGCGCAGCTGTATCGCGCAATGCGCTGACGTTATTTACCTACGACGTCAATTACACGGCGCAACGCACGGCAGGCCGACTTTTTGAATCGCCACAACAGATCTGGATCTCTTGCTATGACGGCATCGAAAAAGCAAATTGGGTGATCGAGAAGGTGCCCGGTGCGAGCATGGATGCCGCCCGCAAGAAGGAGATCATTGGCGAAGCTTTTTTTCTGCGCGCGTTCTATCATTGGATGGCCACAAAAAATTTCGGCGAAGTGATCATCAAAATAAAACCCAGCGACGTGCAGGCAAATGCTTATGTGCCAAAGAGCGCCATCGCCGACGTGTACAAGCAGATCTATCAGGACCTCGACTCGGCGGTTGTCAAGTTGCCTACGCACACGGCTTCCCTGGTGAAAGGTCGCGCTTCAAAAGAAGCTGCGCTGGCACTGTATGCGAAAGCAGCACTCTATAATCAAGATTGGGCCACCTCGTTGTCGAAAGCCCAGGCCGTGATGACCAATGCCTATCTGATGCTGATGCCCAATGTGCTGGATATCTACGATGTAACAAAAGAAGATGTGGCACGCGTGGAAAATATCTTTGCCTTTGAATCCGAGTCCAACGCTTCGGTTTCCGGCTCCACGTCGGCGAGAAGTCACCAGATGGTGGGTCTTTGTGGCCCTCCCGGCAGCAACGGCCCGGCCTATGGACTCACCACCTTCGGATCTTTCTTCGCCTATCAGTCGTTCTTCAATTCTTTTGACCCGACCGATAAACGCCGCGCCTTACTGGATACGACCTACATTGACAAAACGGGCAAGACTGTTCCGCAGAAAAGCATCACGCCCATTACCAAGAACGGCGTGTTGGTGAAAAAATATATGGATCCCTTTTCGACCACGGGCAATACCAACAACATACCGATCTTTCGCATGGCCGATGTGTACCTCATCGCCGCTGAAGCGGAAGCGCACCTCAACGGACCAACGACAGCAGCCTATGACTATGCCGACGCTGTTCGTCATCGTGCGGGCCTGGGTGATCTGACGGCCGGATTAAGTCAACAGGCTTTCATCGATGCCGTGTTGCAGGAACGTTCATGGGAGTTCTTCGCTGAAGGCGATCGCTGGTATGACCTTACGCGCACGGATAAATTCATGACGGTGATCCCTTTAGCGGTGAGCGACTACTATCCCGTGCGCACACCACAGCCGAAGAATAAATATTTTCCCATCCCTCAGGATGAGCTCAATGCAAACACCCTGTTGACACAAAACGATCCCTGGAAATAATAGTAAGTGATGATGATTTGGGTAGAGGGTGGCAGCGCGAACAGAGGAGCTTTCCGGTTTAACCGGGTTGCTTCACTGTTCGCCTGTTGCCTTTTTGTGAGCACACTGCTGATGAATGCAAAAACGTTTGCGCAGGAAAAAACACTCTGGCTCATTGCGGGTCAGAGCAACGCCGTAGGGCAGGGCGACAGCACCCTGTCGCCGAAATGTGAAAATGACACGGCGTGGGAATATGCGTTCACCTCTGATGCACTACGTCCACTCGCCGATCCTGCAGGAGTGAAAGAACTGAATTTTGAGCGGGCCAACAACGGAAGCCTTGCACCTGCCTTTGCATCGAGGATGGTGGCACGACAGCCGTCTTCGTCTGTTGTCATTGTTTCGGCAGCGCGGGGAGGAGCGTCCTGTCATCAAAAGGCGGAGTTGAACAACTATGGAACGTGGGATACCCGCGGCAACCTGATGTTGTTCGAGGATGCAATAACAAAAGTGAAGGCTGCCGAAAAGAAGACGGCCGTCACGCTCTCGGGAATACTTTGGCTGCAAGGCGAACGCGATGCCAATGCCATCAACGATGGGAAACTGACGCCGCTGGAATATGAAGCAGCGTTGACGACCTTGATCGCGCGATTCCGGAAAGCCCTGGGAAAGGATGTCCCTTTCTACATTGTTCAAACGGGTTACTTCAAAGATCACCCCCACGAAGGCTTTGATGCCGTACGCCGCGCACAACAGAATGTTGCCGACAAAGACAAATTCACAAACGTGATCTACACGGAAACGAATCGGTTTGAGGCGAAGGGTTGGATGAAGGACCAAATTCACTATAATCAAATCGGCTTAAACCACATTGGCGCGGCAGTGGCCGACGCCCTTTCAAACTTTAAATGATCCATGAAATTGAAATACGTCGTCTTACTTATTCTCTTTTGTCCGCTCACCTTGCTGGGCCAGTCATCGAAGACAACCCTGCATGGCGAGTGGGCCTTCGCGCTCGACCCCGTTAACATTGGCGAGAAGGATTCCTGGTACACCGCCGACTTCCCGCTCACCCGGTGGGATCAAGTGACCGTGCCGCATTGTTTTTCGGTTGATCCCCGGTATCAATTGTACACGGGCTCCGCCTGGTACATAAAAAAATTCAAACAGTCGCCCGTGCCGCCAGGTCATCGCGCCTTCCTCCGGTTTGAGGCAGTGTTTTATAAATCGGCGGTATGGATGAATAACAAAAAGCTGGGGGAGCACGAAGGCGGATACACACCTTTTGAGATTGATGTTACGGATGCTTTGTCGGCGGAGAATACGCTGGCGCTGAAAGTGAACAATGCTTGGGATACGACCACCATTCCGGGTGCCAAGACGCGTGTAGTTTATGAGAACGAAAATAATGCCCAGGTTTTTCCATGGATCAACTATGGGGGCATCAACCGCGAGGTGTATCTGATCATTCGTCCAAGCACATACATCCAGCGTGTCAAGATCGTGACCGATCCGGACCTGGTGAAGAAAACCACGTTGCTGCAGGTGCGGGTTGATTTGGCCAATGCCGACGCGTCGAAAAAAATCACACCGGTACTGACGATTTACCGCGATAAGGTGAAGGTGCCGTTCAAAGGAAAACTGAAACCTGCCGGGACATCGCAAAGCACGGGTGCCCTCTGGATAGAAGGAACGCTGGCTGCCAAAGATGTTGCGCTTTGGTATACGGACGAACCCACATTGTATGAAGCCGAGGTGATAGCGGGCGCCGATACCGTCCGCACTCGGTTCGGCATTCGAAAAGTGGAAGTAAAAGGAACCAGCCTGCTGCTTAACGGCGAGCCTATCCGCATGGGCGGCTGCAACCGCCCGCTGGACTATCCACACTACGGATCAATGGATCCACAAGAAATTCTGGAAAAAGACCTCGCCCTCATCAAATCGGGTGGCATGGAGCTGTCGCGTATCAGTCACTATCCGGTGTCCACACACCTGCTGGACTGGGCTGACGAGCATGGGTTGCTCATCATCGCCGAAGCGGGGAACTGGCAGCTGACACCAAAACAAATGTCGGACCCGGTGATGCGAAAGAAATTTCAATCGCAGTTTAGTGAAATGGTCGAACGCGATTGGAATCACCCTTCTGTGTTTGCCTGGAGTGTGGGCAATGAATTCCCCTCCCAAACCGACGAAGGTAAGTCATGGACAAAAGACATGTATGCCTATGCGAAATCCCTCGACCCTTCGCGGCTCGTCACTTTCGCCAGCATGTTCGTGGCGCGTGACATCATCAAAAAGCCCGAAGACGAAGCTTCGCAGTATGTGGACTTCATCAGCTCCAACATGTACGGCAACTACCTCAGCAACCTGAAGCACATTCACGAGATCTATCCTGACAAAGCGGTTTATGTCAGCGAATTTGGTATCCGTACCGACGGTGTGAAAACAGAACAAGGCCGTGTGGATCATCTCGCAAAAGCGATGCAGGACTTCCGGCAGTGCGACTTCCTGGTGGGCGCTTCGGTGTGGACCTTCAACGACTATCAGAGCCGTTTCCCCGGCACCAATCCCAACGGCTATCGTCCTTGGGGACTGGTGTCGCCTGAGCGTGAACTGAGGGGCATGTACTATGCCTTCCAGGAAGAATTTGCGCCGGCTACCGTCGCCTTCAGGAGCGAGGGCGGTAAGCTTAGCATTACAGTGACCGCGCGAAAGGATTTTCCAAGCTACACGCTGCGTCATTACAAGCTTGCGTGTGGAAGTCAGACCTTCGACATCGCACAACTCAAACCCGGCGAGAGCAAGACGTTTACCTACGAAGGGCCGGCAGTAAAAGAAATAGCACTGGTGAAGCCCGGTGGGTTTACCGTATTGAAAAAATCAGTTCAGCAATAAAAAACGGTTGTTAACGGCCATATAAATATGATGATTGAAGAGCGAAAGAAGTCCAGATCGTTTCAGCAGAAAATAATCGCCTCCGACCTGGTGGTGGTGGGTGGCGGACTGGCCGGCACCTGCTGCGCCATCACGGCCGCGCGCGAAGGAATAAAAGTAACGTTGGTGCAAGACCGACCCGTATTGGGCGGCAACGCCTCCAGCGAGGTACGCCTGTGGGTCTTGGGGGCCACATCGCACATGGGAAACAACAATCGCTGGTCACGCGAAGGCGGTGTGATCGATGAGATCCTGGTGGAGAACCTCTACCGGAACCCAGAAGGCAACGCTGTGATTTTTGACACGGTGGTGCTGGATAAAGTCGTGAGCGAACCGAACATCACGCTGTTGTTGAATACCGCCGCGATCGAAGTGGAGAAGAATCCGGACGACACCATCGCGAGCGTGAAAGCTTTTTGTAGTCAGAACTCGGTGGAGTACGTGTTGAAGGCGCCTTTGTTTTGCGATGCTTCTGGCGATGGTGTACTGGGATTTTTATCCGGCGCTGCGTTTCGGATGGGTGCTGAATCGCGGGATGAGCTGGGCGAAAAATTTGCCCCATCGAAAGACTACGGTGAACTGCTGGGCCATTCGCTTTATTTCTACAGCAAGGACACCGGCAAACCGGTGAACTTCGTGCCGCCATCCTATGCCCTGAAAGACATTACGGCCATTCCCCGTTACCGGAAATTCAACTCAAAAGAATACGGATGTAATCTGTGGTGGATCGAATACGGTGGAAGACTGGACACCGTGCATGAAACGGAGGCCATCAAATGGGAATTGTGGCGTGTGGTCTATGGCGTGTGGAATCACATCAAAAACTCCGGCGAGTTCCCTGAAGCCAGGAACCTCACGTTGGAATGGGTGGGTACTATCCCTGGCAAGCGCGAAAGCCGCCGCTTTGAAGGCGACTATATGTTGCGGCAACAAGACATCGTAGAGCAGCGCGAGCATAGCGATGCCGTTGCCTACGGAGGCTGGTCCATCGACCTGCACCCGGCCGACGGCGTGTTCAGCGAAAAGCCGGGCTGCAATCAGTGGCATGGCAAAGGCATTTACCATATTCCTTATCGCAGTTTCTATAGCAAGAACGTCCCGAATCTTTTTTTTGCAGGAAGGATCATCAGCGTAAGTCACGTAGCGTTTGGCTCGGCGCGGGTCATGGGCACCAGCGCCTATGGTGGACAGTCCGTGGGTATGGCCGCTGTGTTGTGCCGCGAACTTAACGTGTTGCCCTCCGCACTGGGCGAAACACAACGCATGAAGGCCTTGCAACAAAGACTGATCCGCTCGGGACAATACATTCCTGGATTTGTGCTGGACGATAAAAAGAACCTCGTACACCAGGCATCTTTGTCGGCCTCCAGTGAACTGCGATTAAACGAATTGCCCGAAGACAGTTTATTGAAAACGCTGGACCCCGCGGTAGCCCAAATGCTGCCGGCCACCAAAGGCGAACTTCCCATCTTCACCGTGCACGCGCAAGCGACTACGGTCACGGCGATGCAAGTGGAGTTGCGCACGTGCGGCAAGATCGGAAGCTTCACGCCCGATGTCTTACTCGAACAAAAGACCATCGACCTCGTGGAAGGACGAAACTGTGTAAAGCTTGCGTTTAAAACAAAGCTTCCTTCTGCGCAGTATGTGTTCATTGTGTTTCGAAAAAATCCCGCGATAAAGCTGCATTTTTCGCCCAAGCGGATCACCGGTGTGTTGTCGGTGTTCAATCACATAAACGAAGCCGTATCCAACTATGGCAAGCAGACACCACCCGATGACATCGGCATCGACGCGTTTGAATTCTGGTGTCCCCAGCGCCGGCCGCAAGGAGAAAACCTGGCCATCAAGATGAGTACACCGTTGGAAGATTTTGGCGTGGAAAATATTCGAAACGGCGTGGCGCGCCCCACGGACCGGCCCAATGCATGGGTGGCGTCCTCTTCCGATCCCAAACCAGCCTTGCAAATCTCATGGACGGAGCCGAAAACCATTCGTACCATTGTGTTAAAGTTCGATACCGACTTTGATCACCCCATGGAGTCGGTGCTCATGGGCCACCCGGAAAATGTGATGCCGTTCTGCGTACGCAACTATGTATTGCGCGACGACCAGGGCAACGTCGTTTATCAAAAGACGGGAAATTATCAGACGATGAACACCATCCGGTTGCACGAGCCCCTGCAAACCAAACGCTTGACACTGGAAGTGGAGCATCCGTCGGAGCGGGTGCCCGCGGCGGTATTTGAAGTATTGTGCTATGAAAATTGAGAAGGACATGATGAAACAATTTGTTTTTGCCATAGGGCTGGCGCTGGTTTTGGCTGGATGCCGGAAAGAAGATGTGCAACTGGCCAACACCGAACTGAAACTTAGCTGGGAAAAAAGCGGCGAAGGGTGGAAGATGAAGGATTTGCAGTTGCAGGCAGGAGGGGTGTGGAAGAAAGTCGGCGTTCCGTCGGGCAAGTATACCTTGCTGTTCAGCGAAGGCAAACCCGATAGCACGGCCACGATCTTCAAGGCCAACACCGGGGTCCAATTCCCCGAAAAGGTGTATCACTATCAACAGGATATTTGGAAAGCCGCCACCGAGCCGGTATCGCTGAACACCGCCGGTAAAGCCCTGACATTTTTTCCACAGGAAGCCAAGACAACAGGTAACGCGATCACCTTTACATCCGACAACGAACAAGCCATGGTGACAGCCGAATGGCGGTTGGATGAAAAATATCCTACCGACATCGTGGTAAAGCAAACGGCCGTGGTAAAAAAAGCCGGCTACTATTCGCTGAGCTCTCCCACGTTGGTGACGGTTGACGAAAAGGACATGGCCTGGGCTACTGTGCCCGGCTATTTTCAAGGCGATGCGATCCAGAAGGACTTTGTGCTGGCGTATGCCTATGGGCAAGGTGTTCCCGAACTGCCTGTGCTCTACCGTGAGCGTTGCGTCAGCACCATGGCGGCGATTGTCGACACGAAAGATCAGGTATCGTTGGCCGTGATCCCCGCGCCGGGGTTGGGCCGTGACCCCTGGGAAAAAGATCACAATACGCATGAGGAATGGCACATCGGTATTTCGCACAAGAATCGCGACGCAGCCCTGGCGCCGTCGGTGTACTTCCCGGTGTTGGGTGAAAAGCCATCGCTGCTAAGGGCCGGCGACACAATTGCCTTTGAGTTCCGCTACAGCGTGCAAAGCGGCAACTGGTATAAAAATGTGAACCACGCCGCCAACGACATCTATCAATTCAAAAACACGCTGGCGTTGCGCACAAACCGGCAATCACTGACCAGCCGGATCGAGGCCATGCACCACTACCTGCTCGATCCCAAAACGTCGCTTTGGAATATCGAATCCTATCAAGGGTTAAAAATCGGAGGACAGTCCTACCTGGGGGGCGTGGTTGGCTCGCAGAAGGATGCCATGAAGAACTCCGACTACGGCGCCATGTGGATGCTGGCGCAGGCGACGGGCGATCCGCTGTTGAAGAAGAATGTATTGCCGTACGCACTGAACTTCAAATTGGTGCAACAGCAAACGAAGCCCGGATTTTTTCAAGGCGCTGCCATGGGGCAATACTACTTAGCGAAACGCAAGGTGTTTGTGGAGGAGTGGGGAGAATTTGTTGAGCCCGTAAGCCTCACCTACTACACTATGCTCGACGTGGGAAATATCCTGCTCTTCGAACCGGATAATAAAGCATTGCTCGAACGGCTTCGCATGGGCGCAGACTTGTTGCTGAAGTGGCAAAAGGAAGATGGCAGTTGGGAAGTGGCCTATGATCAACAAACGCAAAAGCCATTGTTCACCGACATCAAGGATCTCCGTCCCACATTCTATGGACTGATCGTGGCCTACCGGATCTTGAAAGACGAGAAGTATCTCAAGGCGGCAGAGAAAGGAGCGGACTGGCTTATAAAGAACGGAGTCAACAAAGGACATTTCCTCGGGGTTTGTGGCGATGCGCGTTATGCTCCCGATTTTGCCACGGCCCAGACCGCGCAAGCGTTGTTGGACTTGTATGACTTTACGAAGAAGCAAGTGTATCAAGATGCTGCCATCGCTACCGCCCGGATCTACACGACGTCCATCTATACGCACCCCATCCCAACCCAGCACGAAAAGCTGGTGAACGGCGAGAAACGGCAGGATTGGGAGATCACACAGTCGGGACTGGGCTTCGAGCACGGCGGCATCATGGGCTCGGCCCAGCGCAACGGACCCATTCAGCTGGCAAGCCATGCCGGCCTGTTCGTCCGCGTCTTCAAACTGACGGGCGACTCCCTGCTCATCGACATGGCGCGTGCGGGCGCTCTCGGCCGCGATGCTTTTGTGGACTCGGCGACAAGCGTGGCATCGTATTACTGGCGCGCGATGAACAAAGGTTCAGGACCATATCCCCATCACGCCTGGTGGCAGATCGGTTGGATCACCGACTACCTGATGGCCGAGGCACAACTGCGCTCCCACGACAACGTGATCTTTCCCCGCGGCTTTGTGACGCCCAAAGTTGGCCCACACCAGAGCTATGGCTTTGCGCCCGGCAAGATCTATAGCGACCCGGCCAACCTCATCCTGCGCGAAGGCCTGTTCCGGCTGGACGACCCTAACCTGGAATGCATCATGGCACAATCGGTTTCGAAGCAACGTGTGTACGCGGTGATCCTCAACGACCGCAACGAACCCCGTCAGCAAACGCTGCGCATCGATCTATCGAAGATCAGCCCCGGCGCACGCGCGAAGGCCATTACGGAATTGACCGAAAACAAGACGCTGAGCCCTGGCGTTTTGGTGGACGTCACGGTGCCGGCCTATGGCATAAAAGTATATGCCGTAGACCTTTGAGCCAACCTCCATCCTAACTTAGTTTTACACCCCATAACAACGACGCCCCGCGCCCATGGAACAACTCGATTTTATCGTCATGATAGTGTTTGCCCTGCTGATCTTTGCCATCGGGTTGACGTTCACCCGCATGGGGAGCAAGAGTGGACAAGCTTTCTTCGAAGCGGGGGGTGAGACGCCGTGGTGGATCAACGGGCTCTCCTTGTTCATCAGTTATTTTTCGGCGGGCACCTTCGTGGTGTGGGGTTCCATCGCCTATAAACATGGTGCCGTGGCCAACGTCATTCAGCTCACCATGGCCGTCAGCGGTTTTCTCGTGGCCATCTTCATCGCAGCCAAATGGAAACGCACCGGCACGCGCACGGCAGCGGAATATATCGGCAAACGATTCGGCACCAGGGCGCAACAATTTTATACCTACCTCATCCTCATCCTGAGCCTGGTCAATACCAGCGCCGTGTTGTACCCGGTGGGGAAGATGGTGTATGTGGCCACGCCGTTCTCGCTCAATGCCTGCATCATCGGGATTGGGTTGGTCATTGTGCTCTACACGGCGGCGGGCGGGCTATGGGCCGTGTTGGTAACGGACGTCGTGCAGTTTGTCATCCTGATGGCCGCCGTGCTGATCGTGATCCCCGCGGCCTTTGGTGAGATTGGCGGCGTGAACAACCTCTTCACTAAAACGCCGGAACATTTCTTCGAACCGTTCACCAGCGACTACACCGCGGGCTTCATGTTGGCTTTCATTGGGTACCAAACCGTTTATATCGGCGGCAACTGGTCGTATGTTCAACGCTACACCAGTGTATCGGACGAACGGAATGCAAAGAAAGTGGCGTACCTGTTTGCCGGGTTATACCTCGTTAGCCCCCTCATCTGGATGCTGCCGCCCATGATCTACCGGGTGATCAACCCAGACCTGCAAGGCCTCGACCCGGAAGGCGCCTACATGATGTTGTGCCAGCGCGTGCTGCCGGCGGGGCTGATCGGGTTGGTGTTGTCGGGGATGATCTCGGCCACTTCCAGCAAAGCGAACACGACCATCAACCTGGCGGCTACTGTTTTTGCGCAGGACGTTTATCGCAGTGTCTTCCGGCCGGCAGCATCGGAGAAGGAGCAGATCCTGGTGGCGCGACTCTTCACGCTGCTGTTCGGGGCGGGCACCATTGGCGTGGCCATGTTGGTGCCGCTGGCGGGCGGCATCGTCGAGGTGGTGTTGAGCATTGCAGCCATCGCGGGCGGTGCGCTCTTTGCACCGATCATTTGGTCGTTGTATTCGAAACGGCAGAATGCTTTCTCTGTCATTACGACAACCATCGTAGCCCTGTTGATCAATCTTTTTTTTAAGGTGATTGTACCCTCGCTCATCGGTCTGAAATTCAATAGAACGATTGAGACGCTTTTGGGTGTAGGCCTGCCGTTGCTGATGCTGGCCTGCTTTGAATGGTACTACGCGTCCAAGGCGATGGTTTCGGAGAGGGCGTTGGCGCTGGAGCGTGAACAGTCGAATGCCGCGAAGCCATCGGGTGCCCATCATGCCGAGGCGCGCCGTCAGAATGTGTTTGGAGTCACCGTCATTGTTATTGCATCGGCCGTTGTTGGGCTCGGTATTTTCTCGTTGGGTTTGGCGGCCAAACAAAACAGCATTGTCATGGCAGTTGGCGGCGGGATCTTTGTGTTGTCATCCATTGGCCTTTTACGGATTCGACGTGCCGCGTCGTAGGCGCGACATTTAGGTTCAATAAATGGACATCCGGTTGTGTAAAACTTATTAAAAAGCGAATTTTATTTGATTTTTAATGAGTTTCATGACCGATCTAACGCCGTTTAAAAACCACATCCTCAAAAAGGTCCCGCTCACGGAAGCGGAGTTGACAGAATTCATGTCCTTTTTTACGCCCCTCCGGATCAAGAAACGGCAATTCGTCGTCCAACCTAATTTTGTCGCCAAGGCCCGTAACTATGTTATCCACGGCGCCTTCCGCGGCTATGTGGTAGGCAATGCGGGGGAGGAGCACACCATTCAGTTTGCCATCGATGATTGGTGGATCTCAGACTACAATAGCTACATCTTTCAACAGCCCGCCACGATGTTTGTGGTGGCGGTGGAGGACAGCTGGGTCATGCAAATCGAATACGAAAAAGAAGCCCAGCTCAAAGCGCTGCATCACAAATACGAAACGTTTTTTCGCATAACCGCCGAGCGTTCCACAGCTTCCATGCAAAGGCGGCTGATCGCCAACCTGACCAAAACCGCGGAGGAACGATTCGATGAGTTCGAAGAGAAATACCATCTCATCGCCGAGCGGATGCCGCAGTATGCCATTGCTTCCTACCTCGGTATGACCTCGGAGTACCTCTCAAAACTGCGAAATAAGCGGCTTTCTAAAAAAAGTTAATCTAGTTCAACCATTTTTCTTAACCTATTCGGGGCTCCTTTCCTAAACCAGTTCATTGGTAAACCGGTGTGCTTGCCCTCACCTTTGTCATGTCAATGTTGACGCAGAAACTTTTAAACAACAACGAAAATGACAACCCTCGAACAAGGAACTTTCTCCGTTCCCACAAGAGCCGAAGTGTCTGAAAAGAATCAGGCGATCTTCGACAACCTCAAAAAAAATCTTGGCTTCGTGCCCAACCTGTATGCCTATTTCGCGAAGAGCGAAACGGCACTGGCCGACTATCTGGCCTTCCAAAACCGGAAGAGCACCTTGCGCGCGAAAGAAAGAGAGATCGTCAACCTGGTGACCAGCCAGATCAATGGCTGTTTGTATTGCCAGTCGGCCCATACAGTGATCGGCAAAATGAATGGCTTTAGCGACGAACAGATCATCGAGATCCGCAAAGGCGGCGCATCGTTTGATAGCAAGCTGGATGCGTTGGTAAAGTTCACAGCATCCGTAGTGCAGAATCACGGCCGGGCCACCGAGGAATCCAAAAAAGCATTCTTTGAAGCGGGCTATACCGAGGCCAATATGGTGGATGTAGTGATCGTGATTGGCGATAAGATCATCAGCAACTACATTCACAATCTTACACAATTTGAGATCGACTTTCCGCTGGCCGATAAAATTTAATCACAGCCCCATTAATCTTCCGAAGGCAGGTTTCCCAATGGTCGCCACCTTTCAAATAGTACAACCAAAATCATATTACGTCCATGAAAAAGTTAAATAGTCTCCTGATTGTATTGACAGTCCTTGTCATTAGTGTTTCCGCTCAAAAAACAGCCGATCGCAAAGCGCAATTCAATCTGGCCAAATCCGGTTTGGCCATCCAAGGGTATGACCCGGTGGCTTACTTTGTAAACAACAAAGCCGTCGAAGGGAAACCGGAAATCGCCGCGGTATACAACGGCGTGACCTATCAATTTGCCAGCACTAAAAACAAAGAAGCTTTCAATGCCAACCCGGCAAAATATGAACCTCAATATGGCGGCTGGTGTGCCTATGCCATGGGCTCCAAAGGCGAGAAAGTAGAGATCGATCCCCAGACTTTTAAAATTGTAGACGGCAAACTCTTTCTCTTCTATAATAAACTGCTGACCAACACGCTCCCGATGTGGAACAAGGATGAGACTCACCTCAAGACGAATGCGGATCAGAACTGGACAAAGTTCGTACACTGATCTTTAAGCGACGGTTCATCAATAGCAAAATGATCATGACGACTAAAGTTAAAAATATCATCTATTGGATTTTGCGCCTGATCGCAGCGATCATTATGGCACAAACCCTGTTCTTTAAGTTCACCGCATCGCCAGAATCGGTCTACATATTTTCGACCGTGGGCCTGGAACCTTGGGGACGCATTGGCATTGGTGTAATGGAACTCATCGCCACCATCCTATTGCTTGTTCCGCGGACGGTGGTTTTTGGTGCGGTGTTGGGCATGGGCCTTATGGCTGGCGCTTTATTCTTTCACCTGACCAAACTGGGCATCGAGGTACAAGGCGATTCCGGGTTGCTGTTCACCTATGCCCTCCTGGTGTTTGTAAGTTGTCTCATTCTGGCGGTAACCCACCGGGCCCAGCTAATCGATTTGCTCAAAGCTAAATTTGCAACATTGTAAGTTCTTGCCCGCTTAAAAAGCAACTCGCCCTTGTTGAAATTGCTCAGCAAGGGCGAGTGTATTTAGCCGATATAAGATAACTCAAGCCAACACACTTTCCAATCCTTTCTGTACGGCCGTCTCCATCACACCCGGAATGCCGGCGCCTTCAATGCGATAGGTGGTGATATCGGTAAGACCGATAAATCCGAGGATGAACCGGAGATATGGCTCTGCATAGTCCATGGATTTCATCGGCCCGTCTGTGTAGACTCCGTTGGAGGCGATGGCGAGATAGACTTTTTTTCCTTTCAAAAGCCCCTCGGGCTTCCCCGTCTGATAGCTGAACGTTTTGCCGGGACGAACGATGTGATCGATCCAGCCCTTCAGCGCTGCGGGGATGGCGAAGTTATAGAGCGGAACGCTGACAACGAGGACGTCGGCGTCAAAGAGCTCGCTCACTGCGGTGTCGGAATCGCGAAGCGCCTGTTTATGCTCCAGGCTGTGATGGTCTTCCGGAAGACGGTAGGCCGTCACGTGTATGGCCTGCAGCGGTTCATAATCCTTTTCCAGAACATTGTTGACGGTTACTTTGCTCTGCGGGTCTTCCTTTTTTATTTTTTCAATAATAGTATTCCCCAACTGCGTGCTGTTCGATTCGGCGCCACGGGGACTGGAGATGATGTGCAATATTTTTTTCATGGTGTATCCATAGATTTTTGTTCCGAATACAGGCGAAGCAACCACCCCGGATAGATCTTCGACGGAATGGTTCACGCATAGCCCTGTTCTTTCGAAGGGTGTACAATCGATTTGAATTTTTTCGACGTCATGACAATCGTTTAGCGCTTTGTTGATACAAAAGTAGTTACCTTTGCTATCGGTTTGTTACTAGTATACAAAAGGTTAGTAGTAACCTTTGGGTAAGCACAAAGGCAGGAGCCTATGGCAGAAATAAAAAATTCAAAAAAACTCTCTCAGCCGGAATGTGTCGCCAGTTTGAATGCCGTCGGCGATGCATTTTATGTCATTGGAGGGAAATGGAAGTTGCGCATTATCATTGCGCTATCGGACGGGGCGAAACGATTCAACGAACTTCAACGCCTGGTGGAGGGGATCTCTGCGCGCGTATTGTCAAGCGAACTAAAAGATTTGGAAATGAATGGCTTGGTTACCCGGAACGTTCACGCCGACAGCTTCCCGGTAGTGGTTGAATACGAGGCCACCGGTTATGCCGACTCCCTGCGCGATGTATTGAAGGCGCTGACAGCTTGGGGAACGATGCACCGGAAGCGAATAAGAAAGCAGGCCGAGTTTGAGCGGCAAAGGGCATCGAACGTATCTAGGAAGTAAATTCGATATGAACCGATGTTCCCTGACCCGGGGCAGATTTAATATCCAGTTTGCCCTTCAGGAAATCCACGCGATGTTGAATACTTGTCCAGCCAAAGCCTTTTGATTGACCCAATGTGGCGGCATCGAATCCCTTGCCATCATCTTCAACCGTTACAGAAAGAATTCCTCCGTTTTTGGTGACCTGGACAATTGCTGTTTTAGCACCGGCATGTTTTAATGTATTCGTGATCAATTCCTGCACGATCCTATAGAGGGTGATGGACACGGTCTGATCCGGATTCCCATTCGCAAGCCCAATAGACTGATAGCTGACGTGAAGAGCGCCACTTTGATTGATGTCATGGCAGTAATCTTTTAGTGCAGTATCCAACCCAAACTTCACCAATGCCTCGGGCATCATGTTATGGGCCACCCTTCGCATTTCCAGGATGGAACTGTCCAGCATATCCATACTCCGCTCGAAGGCCTGATGGTTTTCTGGCGTCATGATCAGATTCCCTTTCATGGTGTTGAACGAGTATTTTATTCCGGAGAGCATCCCGCCTAATCCATCGTGGAGATCTTTCGCGAGGCGGGTGCGCTCTTGCTCTTCACCTTTCAGCACAGCCTCCGCGGCGGATAACTGTTTTTCTGTTTCCAGTTCGGTGATGCGTTGTTGCTGGAGCTTTTGTTTTTGTTTGTAGTGCCGGTAGGAAAGCGATGAGATGATCAATAACGTGAGGGCACCACCAATTAAGATATAGTTGAGGGTATTTTTTTGACGGATCGTTAAGGATTGAATATTTGCTTTCGCCTTCAGGCCATTGATCTCTTGTTCTTTTCTTTCAACATGATACCGCACTTCCAGCCCGGCAATCTTCTCTTTGCTTTCCTCCGAAAACAGACTGTCGTTGAGCGCCAGTGTTTTTTGCAAATAGAGGTTGGCATTTTTATAGTTGCCACTTTTTTCATGCCATTTCACGAGGTTGACATAGGCATTACGCCGGGCAGCCTTTAAATCATGGCCATTGGACAATAAAAGGAGGGTGTCTAAATACAACTTTGCCTCTTCCATTCTATTCATTCTGATCAGACAGTCTGACAAGGCCTCGAGTATATTGGTTTTCTGATAAACATCTTCATTCAACGTGGCATAACCCAACGCCTTTTTATAATGCGCTACAGCTTTATTGTGATCTTTGTCGTTCTCATCGATATAGGCGCTGGTGTAATAGAATTGTTGCAGATGACTGATGTTTTCCAGCTTCATGATAATAGGTTCCGCCCGGTCGAGTACCGTAGCGGCCTCTGTAAACTCTTTTTGGTTTATCAGCCTCATGGAATAGTTTAACAGCCTCGACGCCAGCGACCGGTCGTTCTGACTTTTTTCAGCGATGACAATTGCCTTCTTATCATACGCAAGGGCCTTTGATGGTTCATGAATTTTCTCGTAAACCTCTGCCAGGTTGGAATAGACAGTCGCTAAAAAAGGGTGATCCATGGGTTCAAAAATTCTTGCTGACAGTGTAAAGTTGGCAATGGCCTTTTCGTAATCCCCCAACTTAAAATAATCGCCTGCAATGTTATTGTGCAGATGCCCGGTACTCTGCCTCGCTTTTAGCGATGCGTCATTTTTTAGAACAGAAAAAGCAGAATCTGCATACAAAAAAGCTGTTTCATAATCCCCCCGGTCGCTAAAATAGATTTGCCCGATCATGAATCCTTTTTGAAGTCCTCGCTTGTAGTCTGTTTTTTTACTGATCGAAATAACCTCGTTCATGTAGGGCAAGAAATCGGACGTATTGTTGTTCAGCGCTTCTACGACGTATTCTAAAATTACTTTTATCCGGAAGCTGTCCTGCCGTTGACTCTTCTCAATTTCGTTTTTCAAACTGTCTAATACATGCTGTTGTGCAGACCCATCCGAAAAAATGATGACAAAAAATAGAATCAGTACGATGAAGCGAAAGTTCATTAACCCGGGTTATAGGATAAACTTATACAAATAAACTTGTAACCTTCAGGGTTCTCCTCCTCTTTTTCCATGATTTTTCCATTTTTTAAAAATCTCCTGTTTTTACAGGATGTGAGCGAAATGGGATAAGGTAATATTTGTATCACCAGCGACGAGGCAAGTCTGCACGCGCGTCCTGGGCAGCGATCGCCTAACCCCTAAAAAAATGAAAACCTTCTTTTCGCTACGCCATTTGATAATGACCGTGGTCATATTATCTGTCGCATTGTCCGGTTTTATTTCCTGTCGAAATGATGAGCCCGTGCCATCATCGGAGAAATCCATTACATCCTTTTCCTTCCGCGCCGCAGAGAACCCCAATCTTTCATCGGATGTACAAGGAACCATCTCAGGAGCAGCAATACATTGTATACTTCCTGCTGGTGTTTCAGTAACGGCCTTGAAGCCAACCATTGTGCACACCGGCAATGCTATCAGTCCTGCGTCGGGTGTTTCCACTGACTTTACTAACCTGGTTAATTACACGGTGACCGCACAGGACCGCAGCACCCAAGCGTATGCCATTTCGGTGACCGTCACCCCGCCCGTGTTGTCGTCCGACAAGACCATTGCATCCTTTTCCTTTCTTAAGACAGATAATCCGACGCTTTCCGATGATGTGCAGGGAACTATCAACGGACAAAATATACTATGCACGCTCCCTGCTGGCGTTTCCGTCACAGGATTAAAGCCAACCGTGGTGCACACCGGCAGTTCTATAAACCCTGCCTCGGGAGCAGCTCACGATTTTACAGCTCCTGCTGCCTACACCGTGACGGCAGAAGACGGCAGCACCCTGTCGTATACGATATCGGTGTCCGTGTCGGAATCGGGTCCTTCCGTTTATGTTGTCGGTGGACAGCGCTTCTTCGGCACAAGCTATGCCAGGGTTTGGAAGAATGGAACAGGAGCAAACCTCACCAACGGCACTTACAATGCCTATGCGACAGCGGTTTCCATTTCCGGAAATACTTTTTATGCGGCAGGTAATCAAAGCATAGGGAACAGTTTTGCCACGTATTGGAAAAGGGAAAATGACGTAGAACTACCTACTCCCAAGCTTAACGAAACGGTCAATGATGCCTATGCCAATTCTATTTATGTTTCGGACAATAATGATGTCTATGTTGCAGGGCAGGAAAATCACGGAGCCGGTATTGGCTTTAAAGCAAAAGTCTGGAAAAATGGAGTGGCAACCACGCTTACGGCTTCATCTGGCGCTGCCCACTCGGTTTTTGTTTCGGGCAATGATGTATACGTAGCCGGATGGGAAGAGATCACTACCGGTTGGGTTGCGAAAGTCTGGAAAAACGGTGTAGCGACGTCGCTTAGTCCCGTAGATCAAAGAGCTTATGGCCATTCCGTCTTTGTTTCGGGCAATGATGTGTATGTAGCGGGTCAATATTGGAATGGGACAACCTATCTAATTTGTGTTTGGAAAAATGGGACCCTCGAGATCATAGACCCCAATACGCCGGGTTCCGACGTCTCGTCGATATTTGTTTCGAATGGCGACGTGTATTTAGTGGGAAATGAAATTAGAAACAATGCCTATAACGCCAAGGTCTGGAAAAATGGAACGGGCACTTTTCTTTCCAGCTCGGCCGGGTCTGATGCTAAATCTGTCTATGTGTACGATGGTGATGTGTATATAGCGGGCTGGGAGTATGACAGTGACGGTAAACAGGTTGCCACACTTTGGAAGAATGGTGTAGCTTCACCGCTGGCCACTGACGCATTTGCCTATTCAGTGATTGTAAAATAACGGGTGCCATGTGCATACGGTAGGTGACTTTGCTCTCCAGGGATTGGCCTGGGGGGCATTGTTTTTTAATGGCGTCTGAACAAAGCAAGAATAAAAAAAGCATTTTGCTATCTTGCCTACCATGAACTACCAGCGAATTCTACCCATCCCAGCATTGCAGCCGTACGTCCGGTATTTTGGTGTCCTGGAAAGTGACGACGCTGGTGCTTCCTCCAAGTCGTTTGGAATCATTGCCGATGGATGCCCGGGACTCATCTTTCAGGAAAACCCCGATGCCTTTTTAGATCATGCTGGAAATGTATTGCCGCAACTGTTTTTGCACGGGCTCACGACAAAGCATTCCGGCAAGACCACCACGGGATCGTTTCGAAATATTGGAGTTTATTTTCAGCCGCACGCCATCAAATCAATTTTTGGAACGGACGCATGCGAATTGACCAACCAGTATATTGATCTCCATGCTTTGGTGAAGAAAGATCTTGCCGGTCGGCTCCTGGAGGCAACTTCCACCGAAAAGAGAATTCAGATGCTATCAAGGTTCTTGTGCGATCGGCTCGATCAGAATAAGCACCGCGAAAATCCACGCACCGCCTGGGCGTTGGAGAAGATCAAAAAACAAGGTGCCGGCACATCTTTGCCGGAAATACATTCAGCGCTTGACTTGTCGGAGCGTTCGCTGGAGAGAATATTTAAAACAGACATTGGCATCTCACCAAAATTATTCGCCCGGATCAACCGTTTCCAATCCTCCCTCAATCACCTGCGCAGTCAAAAATTTGATTCACTCACCGATGTTGCGCTGAGCAATTTGTTCTATGATCAATCGCACTACATACGGGAGTTCAAAGAATTTTCCGGTGTCACGCCAAAACAGTTTTTGCGACAAGCCCATGAGCAAGCCGTGAACTTCCCCGAGTGGCGTGCATAGCCGTGTCGGTTTTATACTATTTGCTTTTTTTCTGCGCTGATAGTTTTGAGAAAAAATAATCAGCAAAATGGAAAACAAAAACAACATCACCGTATTTGGGGCCACGGGCAGAATCGGCAAAGAGCTTCTGAAATTATTGTCGCAAGCCCGGATTCCCGTAACCGCGGTTACCCGTGATCAGAACAAAGCAATAGCCCTTCCGGGTGTCGTGTGGGTGGAAGCCGACATGAGTGATAAGACAAGCCTTTCCGCCGCCCTGCATGGAAGTCGTGCCGTATTCCTGTTGTCGAGTGTTGGGAAGGATTTTGTGAAGCAACAAAATAACGTGATCGAAGCCGCACAAGAATGCAACGTCAGACACTTGGTGAAACTTTCATCTGGAGTTGCCGACAAGGAATCGCCGCTGTATATCCCGAGGGTACATGGCGAGGTGGAAGCGTTTCTCAAAGGATCCGGTCTGCCGCATACGATCCTCCGATCCAACGGCATGATGCAAAATTGGCTTGGAGAATTGTCGGATTCCGTAAAACAGGAGCGCAAATTTTATGAATCGACCGGCGAGGGCAAGCGGGCTTATGTGGACATCCGGGATATCGCAGCAGTTGCTTTTACTGTGTTGACCACGCCAGGAAAGCATATCAACAAGACCTATCTGCTCACGGGTGATGAAGCGATAAACTATGATCAACTGGCCAGGGTCATCAGCGACGTCCTTAGCGAAACCGTGACCTACGTTCCCCTATCACTGGAAGAGGCCGGTCGCCAGATGACCGAAGCTGGCATGCCGGGCTGGGCCGTCGAAACTTTTCTTGCCTACGACCAAGCCCAACGCAACGGCCAAGCTGCATTTGTCACTCCCGCCGTGCAAGATATCTTAGGGAGACCCGCGACAACAATTGAGAAATTCACCCAGGACTACGCAGACCGGTTCAGGTAGATGCAGGTTTTGGACATGCCCTTCGATATAGTCGAAGGGCATCGTTCTCAATCCGTCATCGACAAAGACATTCCTGGCTCCTGACTACTGGCTACTGGCTCCTAATTCTTGGGCAAATTCCCAAAATTTACGTAGTATTATAACCTCATAGCCCAACCCACCAATGAAACGGCTTTTCAGTTTTTTCTTCCTGCTCCTCATCCTTCTCAATACCATCGGGTATTACGAAGTGTTGCTTTTCATGGAAAGACAGAACTACGACCAGGCTGTTCAAAAGATCAGTGGCAATGAAAACGAAATAAGCGGTAACCTGCTCCTCAAGATCCCGCTGGCCTCGCGCTTTAACGAAGACGATCGCGAATACCGGAAAGCCCAGGGCGAGATCACCGTGGAAGGCGAACTGTACCACTTCGTGAAGCAGAAATTGTATCAGGACACACTCTATATTATCTGTCTCCGCGACACCAAAACCTCCGAAGTAAGGGATGCCCTCTCGGACCTCTCCAGGACCATGGCCGACCAAAACCATAAGTCCGGCAACACGCAAAAAGGCGTCGATGTTTCCTTTGCAAAATTTTATACACTCAGTGCAACCGTGAAAGAGCGTATTGAAACCGGTTGGAGCCGCTTGCTGCAGCACGTTCCGGTGACAAACCTCTATCATTTCAGCGCGTTAGCATCTATTTTCCATCCTCCCTGTCTCGGATAATTTCACCCTCCATCAACTCAGTATTTTCGAATCTTAACAGAAGATACGCTTAACGATCTATTGTTTTCAGAACGGATTCATTCTGAAAGCAGCTACTATTTATTATCCAAGAAATTTATATGAACAAGAGTATACTATTACTTGTGCTTTTTCTATGGCCCTGCTTTTGCTTCACGGCAAGCGCACAGGCCATTGAAAAAGATACGATCAAATCAACGCTACTGGGCCCCGTCACCGTAGAGGGCTATCAGGACCGGGAGCACGCCTTGCCCGATGTGGTGGGCATGGGCATTTTTGCCGGAAAGAAAACGGATGTCATCACGCTCAGGAATGGAGAAGCCAACTTGCCGCAGAACGTGGGCCGGACCATCTTTGCCCGCATGCCGGGTGTGAACCTTTGGGACATGGACGGCGCCGGAACACAAATGAACATCGGTACGCGTGGCACCGATGCACACCGGTCCATCGAGATGAACATGCGTCAAAACGGATACAACACCAACTCGGATATGTTTGGGTACCCGGAGAATCACTACACGGCGCCCATGCAAGGCGTGAAGCAGGTCCAGCTCGTCAGGGGTTCGGCAGCGCTTCAGTTCGGGAGTCAGTTTGGGGGGATGATGAACTATGTGATGAAAGAAGGCGATACGTCAAAAGTGTTTTCGCTGGAGAGTGAACAAACCGTGGGTTCTTTCAATTTCTTCAACTCCTTCAACGCCATCGGGGGAACAAAAGGCAAAGTGAACTACTATGCCTACTACGACAATCGCCACGGCGACGGGTGGCGACCCAATTCGGCGTTCAACTACCAGGCGATGTACGCCAACATAAAATATCGCTTTTCGGAAAAAGGAAGCATCGCCTTCCAGTTCTCACGGATGGACTACCGGCAGCAGATCGCCGGCGGCCAGACCGATGCCATGTTCGAAGCCAACGCCCGGCAATCGAACCGTGCGCGGAATTATTTCAGTCCTAAGATCAATGTCCCGGCCATTCTTTTCAACTATGCGTTGTCTCCGTCCACACACCTGCAAATCACGTCGCATGTGGTTTGGGGTGAGCGAAGCAGTGTGCAGTTTATCAATACCGCGAACGTGGCCGACACATTCAACACGGCGATCGGTTCGTATAACCCTCGCCAGGTCGACCGCGACTTCTATAGTGGGTTTACTACGGAGGCGAGGTTATTGCATCGCTATGAAATGGGTAAAGTCAAAGGCGTATTGGCAGGGGGCTTGCGTTATTTCAATGGACACACCAAGCGAAGACAAAAAGGCAAAGGAACTAGCGGAAGTGATTTCGATCTGAGCTTGATTGGTCCTTACGGCATTGATCTGAAATTCAGTACGCTGAATTATGCAGCGTTCGTGGAGAACGTATTTTACCTGGGTAAGAATTTTTCCATCACGCCCGGATTCCGCTACGAAGTAATAAAATCCGATTTAACGGGTGTGATCAACAACGCTACGTTCCCCGTAGCCTATAAGGGCAATCGCACCTTCCCGCTTTTTGGTGCGGGGCTGCAATACCAGGTGTCGGCCGGAACACAATTGTATGGCAACGTCTCGCAAGCATACCGGCCCTACTTGTATGCCAGCATCACACCGGCAGACCAGATCGGACAGATCGACCCCAACCTCAAAGACAGCAAGGGCTATGACGTAGATGCCGGTTACCGCGGCCATCTGGCCGACTTTATCAACTTCGACATCAACGCATTCTATCTCTTCTATGGCGACAAGATCGGCAAAGTGACGGCAACTGCGAGCGACAACTCCACCTACTTGCTCACCACCAATGTTGGAAATTCGGTGGCGAAAGGATTTGAGATGTATGTCAGTCTTTCGCTCCTCGGTCCCGCAAAACAAAATACGCGTGCCACGGATGTGCGGTTGTTCAGTTCTTTAGCCTACACGCACGCCCGCTACACCAGCGGCTCGGTCAACAACGGAAGTTCCGATATATCGCTGGTCGACAAGCGCGTGGAGAATGTGCCCGACTGGATTGAACGCGGAGGTCTTGAATTCCTGTACAGGCGATTTTCAACCACGGTACAAATGAGCTACGTCAGCAACCAATTCAATGACGCGAACAACACAACATTTTTGGCTACCGGTCTGGTAGGGGAGATCCCTGCGTACACACTCTACGATTGGTCGTTCAACTGGTCGTTCCTGAAGCCATTTCACGTGTCTGGCGGCGTCAACAATATTGCTGACACGCGCTATTTCAGCCGAAGGATCAACATGTATCCAGGCCCCGGAATTTTGCCTGGTGATGGAAGGAGTTTTTACCTCTCGCTGGGTTTTAAAATCTAGCCAAGGGAAGCCTATAGAAAGGAATCAATTAAAGCCAAGAGCGTGAGTAACGTATTGCTCAGGGCTAAAGCCTGGTATGGGTTTGTTTGATAACCCCGGCCACTTAGGTCGGGGTTAATATTTTTGCGTTGTTATTCTGGGGGCTATGTACAAAACCCAAGAAGGCCTTAGGTCTCACCCACACTGGCGTTACTCGGACTCCTTCGTGCCATTGGTTTTTATGATCTTCTTTTCCCACTCCCATCCCGCATCGGTTTTCGTGAAGTAGGTCTCGCGTGTTTGCTTTGTTCTCATTTCGTAGTCTAACATCACCACGAAGGGAGTCAGGTTCTCCATAGTCGTGGTGTATTCCACCAGCGCCCGGTTGCCTTCTGCGTTGATCGTGATCTTGTTGATCTCGAAAAGCTGCTCATCTGCCAGTTTCACTTTTTGTACGTTGATCGACTTGGCCGTGTCGGACGTGGGTAGAAAATAGGGTTTGGATTTTTCGGTGAAGCGCACCAAGGGTTGGCCGATGTCTGCCGAAGTATGGTCCACCTGGGCCGTTACGTAGCCGTCTTTTTCCAGGCCATTGGCCAGCACTTTCTGTACGGTGACGTCGTCGCCACAAAAAACATTGTAGTCTATTACCTTGGGATATGCATTTGCCTCCTGGAGAAGCTGCTTGACTTTATCCTGGTTCAGCGAGTTGGTACTGCATCCGGTGAGCAGCAGGGCGCCGACGAGGGAGAAAGCCGTAATGATCTTTTTCATATGTGTGATTTTGGAGTCATCCGGATCATGCTGCCCGGTGACTCCAAAATTACAATTTCATTTTCAATTGAAGCAGGCTACACGCCTAAGGTTGGTCTGGATTGGACGCACAATCCTAAAATTGTTTCAGGAAACTGACTTTCGCGATCTGCGTGACCTCCCGGACGGATGGATCGGTGGTGCTCGTCCTGCTGTTATAGATCAAGTACACGTACGAAAGGGGCTTGTATTCCCAGGACAATCTCACATTGTAGGCATTCGTATTGGTTTGTGTATTCTTTTGGAAGAGTCCCACCAACTGCAGCCTTGGATTGAGCGCTAGCCGCAGTTGGGCGGTATACAGCCGTACATGCTGGGTCGTAAACTGGTCGCCAACTTCCTGAAAGTAGTTGTCATTGTAGCGCAACCTCAGCGCGATGTTGGGGAGCGGCGAAAGATTGAGCTGAAGGTCTGTCAGGTTTAACCGCCCGTTGAAATAGCTGCCGCTTTCGTAGAGGAATATATAGGAGACTTTTCGTGAGGGATTGCTTCCCATGGAGAGGGCATAGCGGGTATAGCTGAATTGCCCCGCAGGGATATACACGCCCAAAGGTTCGAACGGTGTGGAAAGATTTTGATAGGATGGCGTTACACTAAATCCAATATATCCCCCGGTCTGCAGGGTCAACCATGCGGGTGTTATTTTCACGGACCGTTCAATCAGTTCACCACGGGTGATCGAATGATAGAACTCCGAGGCCACGCCCGGCTCGAACGAGCGGATGAATTTCCGGTAGGGCAATCTTTGCCCGCGATAATACCAAAAGAAACCCGGCGCCGTGGCGACAACGTCTTGCCTGGACACAAACCCCGCTTCGGGGTTGAAGTCCTTTGTCACAATAGATTCGCTAAGCCAAAACTTAAACTTGTTCGTCGTGTAGAAGTAGCGCCCATAAGCAGCAAGCCCACCCGGTTTCGCCGTGGTGGCCGAGTGCATGGCCATGACACTGAAGGAATGCGCTTGTCCAAACCGGAAGAAACCGTCCAACGCCGTCACACCATTGACATGCCCCGGCGATGATTTGCCCGTGACGAGCATGCCCAACCGATTTTGCTTTCCGATGTTTTCCGTATAGCGGACGGTGGTGAATTGGCTGGCGGGTAAGGTATCGTATGCGTGCTGCCGGACCAGCATGGCGCCGATACTTCTTTTCGAAGAGCGGTATACCATGCGCGCGCCCGCGTCGATCGGAATGGGATTTCCAAGCGCATCCAAACCAATGCGCCGGCTGAAGAAAGGTTGTATGGTCATGTTGCCACCCGACAGGTCATCGTTCGGTGAAATTCCGGGTCCGAAAAGAGAGGCATTCTCGAGAAAGAATTGTCGTTTCTCCGGGAAGAAAACCGAGAAGCGCGTGATGTTGTTCACCTGCAGGTCGGCGTCGGCCTGTGCAAAGTCGGTGTTGAATGTGAAGTCCGCCACCGTGTTGGGGTTGATGGCCCACTTGGCTTCGCCTCCCATTTTATAGCTCACAGTGTTCGAGCCGTCTTTGTCATGGCGTGAAAAGAGTACGTAGGGATTGACCTGCAGATTGGTGCCCGGCGCAGGCGGCTGGATTCCTTTCAGCACACCGGCATATTCCATCCGGCTGAACCCGTACGATCTTGGATATTTAGACCACACCGAGATCTCGTTGCTTTGGCGACGCAGCCGGAGAAAATTGATGCCCATTTCGCGAACGTCTTTTTTTGCATAGCGCAACGTCTTCCACGGAATAGCAAATTCGGCCACCCAACCCGAATCGCTTCGCGAGGTGCGTACTTGCCAGAGTCCATTCCAATCGCTGTCGAAATAGGTGTCGTCAAACGAGAGGTAATCCTTTTGTGCGCCGTAGGGATTTGTTACGAACGACATACCGTTCCGGTGATCACAAAATCCGTCAAAGACAATAGCGAAGGTGTCGTGCGCGCGCCAGTTGAAGTCGCGCATGAGGTCCGGGGCTTTTAGTGATTTAGTGCCCAGGGTGTCGCGGCAAAAGGCGGCGATGTAGATGTAGCGGTCATCATAGAGAAGTTTGACTTCGGTGGAGTCGTTGGCCTTGTGTTCCTGGTAGGGCTCCACTTGCGTGAACGAGGTGGCGGGTTGTGCCTTCGTCCATGAAGGTTCCAGCAATTTCCCGTCGAGCCGGATGTTGTCGGTCGTTGGCATGGCCCACACTTGGGGCTTGATGGCATCCGGTTTGAACGATTCCTGTCCGTATAGATCCAAGATCAAAAGAGAACAGAAGAGCAGGGCGATTTTGCGTTTCATGGTTTGGGTTGACGAATGATGAAGCAAAGAGCGTCATAATACGACAGGACCTCAACCCGAAACTTGCGCTGTTTTATCTTGCTTTCGGAGCGAATTATCTTTGAGCTTTCGTCATCCGTTGTGGGGGATAACTATATATTTGATGACCAAATTGAAGCGATGAACGGATGGAAAACAAGCTGATTTCCTTTTTGCAACTCTTTATAAACATTCCCGAAGGCGACCAAAAGATCATTGCCGATGCCTTTCAATTCAAGACCTTTGATGAGGGTGAATACTTATTTCAATCCGGTCATGTTTGCAAAGAGCGTTTTTTTATTTGCAGCGGCATTCTGAAGATCGTGGTCATCAACGACAATGGTGTGCGGGTGACGCACTACTTTTTAAAGCAGAACCAGTTTTGTACCATCCTGGAAAGCTTTATGAAAGAAACCATAGCCGACGAAAACATCGTGGCGGCTTGTCCCACGGAAGTGTTGAGCATTACCAAAGCGGGTCTGCTCGCCTTGTATAAGAAACTCCCTTATCTCGAAAAACTCATCGATCAGATCACCCAACAGGCCTTGCTGGACAAGATCAAGATCAGGAACACCTACCTGGGTTACGACTCTTCTACCCGTTATAAATTATTTTTGATCCAACAATCGGACATCGCGCTAAAAGTTTCCCTGAGCGATGTCGCCTCCTACCTGGGGATCACCCAGCAGTCCTTAAGCCGGATCCGCAAAAATCTTAAATAGATTTCCTTTTTTACCATTTGGTAAATATTCGGCGGCGCTGTCTTTGGACCTTTGTAAAAAAAAGGAAAGTCATGAACACAAAAGACAAAACATTTTCGCTGGAAGGAAAAAGGATCATCGTCTTGGGAGGAAGCTCGGGGATTGGATTGGCCACCGCCATGGCCGCCGGGATGGAGGGCGCCGGGGTAGTAATCGCCTCCAGCAATCAGGCCAGAATGGAAGCTGCAATAAAAAGATTACCGTCCACCGCGAAGGGTTATGTGGTCGATCTGTCGGAAGAGAGTCAGATCAGGGATTTTTTTAAATCGATCGGCAAGTTTGATCACCTGGTGTATACGGCAGGGGAGAACATCAGCATCAGCGCGATCGCAGCATCGGATGCGGCCCATGCGCGCAAGTATTTTGATATCCGGTATTGGGGTGCCTATTTGTCGGTAAAATATGCTGGTGCTTCCATACGGGAAGGCGGTTCCATCACGCTCACCAGCGGCATTGCCAGCATGCGCCCGGGAAAAGGATGGTCGTTGGGCGCCAGCATCTGCGGGGCCATGGAGGGACTGACGCGTGCCCTGGCGATGGAGTTGTCGCCCATCCGCGTCAACATCGTTTCACCGGGTGTGGTGAAGACCGACCTCTGGTCGTCGTTAAGCGCCACGGACCGCGAGCAATTATACAAGGCAACCGCAGAAGCCTTGCCCGTCAAAAAAGTAGGTGAAGCCGACGAGATCGCACAAACCTATCTGTACCTCATGAAGCAATCGTATAGCACGGGCCAGGTGGTGACCGTCGATGGCGGTGGTGTGTTGGTTTGATGCTTTAGAATACTTAAACCGCCGGGCGTCTGGTCTCGGCGGTTTAGATCTCAGATCTCACCCTGGTCTTAAAAGATTTATAGGATCCGCCATTTAAACAACCAGAGCAGTCGCTTAAAAAGAGAAACTGCCAATTCAAAAATCATGATCGCGATAGCCAGGAGGATCACGAGGAAGATCAGGCTGCCAATACCCCCTGTGCCGAACGTTATGCCATAACCGAAAATCAAAACCTGGATTTTAAAAAGCGTGGCGAACGAAATCAAAAAAATGTAGTCGTGAATATTCCGTCCCACGAAATCATTGGATCTTTTGTGCACGACTTTATACAGTATATGATTCACCGGCAGGATCATAAAAAATAAAGTCCACTTGACCGGAGTCAGGTCGCCCGCAATGCCCTGCCGGGAAACGTAATCCAAACTCATAAAAAGTGTAAGCAAGATGATCGCCAACAATATAGAGATGCCAAAATCCCTGTAACTCATCGCCCTAACAAAAGATTTCGCGCTTAAACGACTGAGTATATCCTGTTCTGCTGTCTTGATTGCCATTTGACGAAGGGAAAATGAATGACATAAAAATATCCATTTCCGCCATCCGCACAAAGATGTTAACACCCGATTTAGTCAGGACAAGAGCGAGCATTCCCAATTTTTAAATGCAAATCCCCAGTATTTCTCCTGGCTCCTGGCTCCTGGCTTCTGGCTCCTGCATTTCCCTATCTTTGCCCCATGACCATCCAATACTGCTCCGACCTCCACCTGGAGTTCCCTGTAAATAAAAAATACCTGGAAGCAAACCCCATTACCCCCAAAGGCGAGATCCTTTTGCTGGCCGGCGACATTGTTCCTTTTGCTGTGATGGAAAACGAGAGGCCGTTCTTTGATTTTGTTTCCGGCAATTTTGAACAGGTTTATTGGGTGGCCGGCAATCATGAATATTATCGTTCCGATATCCACTACCGTACCGGCGGGGTACATGAAAAGATAAGAGAAAATGTATCGCTCGTAAATAACGTATCGATCCCGTACAAAAATGTCCGGTTGATCTTTTCAACGTTATGGACGAAGATCGATCCGGTCCGGGAGTGGGTGGTCCAAAAAACGATGTCGGATTTTCATTTGATACAGAGTAACGGTAAAAAAATAGCGGTACCTGACTATAACAAGCTTCATGATGCATCGCGTGAATTTCTCTCGAACGCATTTCAAACCAAAACTGAACAACCGACCATCGTAGTATCTCACCATGTGCCGACGCTCTTTCATTACCCGGAAAAATACCGGCACAGCGAACTCAACTCAGCCTTTGCGGTAGAACTCTATGACTTGATCGAAAGTTCTCCTGTTGATTATTGGATCTACGGCCACAATCATTCTGCCGTACCCGACTTTAAGATCAACAGGACCACACTCACCACAAATCAGCTGGGCTATGTCGAGTATGGGGAACACTTTAATTTTCAAAAGGACCGGGTGATCAAAATTTCATGAGCTCTCCCTGCACGGGAAACACCAGCCGAACTCCTAGCGTATTCTGTGCATTTAACTGGGTCTTGATTTTTTCTTCGCGGTCGTCCAACGGTTTCATATGGGTGATCACCACGGGCAGGCCCGCGATGCTGTTTCCAGAGGCTTTATCAAGCGCTGCCAATTCCTTCATGAGTAAGGATGGCGTGAGATGACCAAACAATAATTTTGTGGGCTGTTCATTTGAAAAGGATACCTCTATAAAGATGGCCTTCAGTTTTTTTGCCTTCACCAATCCCCCGACCTGTTGCCATAAGCTGGCGAGCTTATTCGATTGCTCCACTTCATCGGCACCTGTGTCGCCGAGGTATAAGAGATAGTCTCCATTTTGCTCGACCAAAAATGCCGTGCTTTGTCCGGGAGCCGAGTGACTCAGTTCAAACGCTTGCACCCGCAAGGTGGTTTGTTCCAGGGCTACGGCCTGCCCTGGGATGAGGGGGGTGTAGTGATATTTGTTGAGCATCGGTTTCTCTCCCTCGTTTCCGAAGTTTGCCCAGCTTTTCCAGCTGAAATATTTTTCCTTGATCACGTCCAGGCAAAACGGCAAGCCATAAATAGGTTTTGGCGAATCGTCGGGCGAGTTGATGATGAGGCCGGCCACGTGGTCGAGGTGGGGATGAGAGATGAGGTATCCTTTGATGTTTTCTTTGAGAAGCGTGGTGACATTGCCTTTCAACGTTCCCGAGGCAATGGCTTTTTCAAGACCGGCATGCACGGTACCTGCGTCCAGGCAGACATAAGCATTGGTGCCCGATGCTCCTACGAGGTATGCCGACAGGTTGCTTTCGTCACTACCACCCTTCACGCCAAGCGGCACGACCTGGAAGGCGTTCTGCCCCAGGGCAAACACATAACAAAAACAAAAAGCGATGCCGAGAATATAGGTTTTCAAAATCATGCAACAAGATACAGGGCGGCAGGTCGAAAGTGATTATGGAATTGTTAAAATAAATTTCTCACCTGGCATAACGGCAGGGGCATAGGGCTTGCTTTGTTTGCGCATTTCGTGTTTATTCACTCCTCAAACCTCCCTATGAAATACATCCTAAGCCCGATAGCCGTCAGCCTGTGTATGTTCGCAGCGACGGGCTGCACCACCAAAGCAACAACCCAGGAATCCACGGTCGACAGCGTTGGCGCTGTTGCGGAAGCAGTAGCGGTAGAACCCGAAGAAGTTCCGCGCGTAGAGATCAGGTATGGAGGCGCCGCCAGGGATGGCGTGTTGGCATCCCTCGAGACCATTCCCATGCTGTCGGAGGTGGAGGCCTTATTCGAGTCGGCCATAAAGATCAAAGACAGCCTTTATTATGCCGTCGGGGTGAATGGTATCAATAAAGATCCAAACGACAGCCTGCTCATCAAGACAGCCGAAGCAAAGGCCCACGAAGCTATACTTGCCTATCAGCAATCCCTGGCCAACGGGTTGCCCGCGCTGGACGCCTGTCCGGATCTGTTTCAGCTTACCCGCGTGCCCGAGGCGGATGACTCATCGCTGCTCAGACTTCCCAGTGTCAAGGCCTCGCAGACCTTCGAGCACAATGGTTTTTTCTTTCTTGGCGGCGCACCGTTTGTTTCAAAAAGCCCCTCGCCCGAAGGGGGCGCATTTGCCGATCCCCAAGGAAATCCGGAGACCCGTTTTGTTGCCGGCATCACGGAGAACACGAGTTATCTACTAAAGTCGATGTTCTATTTTAAGCGCACCAGCGCTCACGTTACGTTTGGCCCGCCACTAAACTCCTATGACGGACCAGCGCATGAGGTGAAAGGGATTGGGTCGCTCATCCACGAATTTGATAGCCGGATCCCCGCATTCTTTTTGACCGAGAGGGGTATCGTACCCGCAT
Source organism: Chryseolinea soli (assembly GCF_003589925.1). NCBI lineage: Bacteria > Pseudomonadati > Bacteroidota > Cytophagia > Cytophagales > Fulvivirgaceae > Chryseolinea > Chryseolinea soli. The sequence continues at coordinate 3,217,358 of NZ_CP032382.1, forward strand.
ATCTTGTTTCTGTGGAGACGAAACTTTACGAGGTATACGGTTGCATCTCCAGTCTGCCCCAAGGTGAGTTTGCCTGCTCCACCGATCTTTCGGAGACGGAGATATTAGGCATATACATATCCTACAAAAATACACCGTTTGCCTCTTGTACGGTGACTCGCCAAGCGGGCGTATGGACTGCGGATCTCAATGGCGACGCCATCCCGGACCTCGCTTATGTAGCCGGAGTCTTCTCGGGCGCGAGCAGCGATGTGATGGCGGAAGCGCTGTGGTTTGTCAACGACAAGGGCCAATGGAAAATTCTCGATTGGGGCCGTGAAGTGGATTGTACATGAAAGCTCACCGATCTACGGGCAAAGCGGTGGGACTGCTCTGTGCTTTTTTTGTCCTGGTACTTTTCGTTGCGCTTGCCTTTTATCGTTACTACCCGGTATTGGTCATCGCCGGAGAATCTTCTGTTGGTGCATGGATGTCGGGCGTGTTGTTGGTGGTTTCAGCAACGGTGGCCTTGATCATCGGCGTACGCCGGGATGGGTTCGTTTGGTTTCTGATAGCCGCTTTCTTTTTTGTGCTCGCCCTCGATGAGCGTTTCATGTTTCATGAGCGCATGAAAGAGTATATCATTTTCCATTTTACACACAACTTCGTTCGGTCGCGCTTCGTCAACGAACTCCCGGTGATCACGGCGGCAGGTGTTGGCGTGTTTGTCAGTTTTATGCTTTGGCGTCACTTGCACGGCAAAAACCGGATCTTGCTGCTTTGTGCAGCAGTCTTAGGAACAGCCTCGGTTGCCTTTGATGTTCTTGCCGCGGGCGTTCTTTGGGAAGAATGCTTTAAGCTTTTGGCGGAACTGATAGTAGCCTGTGCGTTGCTAAGGGAAGTGGAAGCGTAGCGTCAGGATCTATTTGATGCGCTCCGAAACATTATACCAGTTCCATTCCCAGGTCTTCCCTTTGTCGGCACTGAATGCCTGGCTCCAAACCGGATTGTCCTTATCGCGCACGTCCCAGCGAAAGACCACAATGACGTCTCGCCCTTTGAAGGTGTCCTTGCAAAAGAAATGGCCGACGTTGTTTTCGAACGAACCCACCACGGGCGGATCCAGCGCGCTGACGTTGCTGGCTACCCAGTACAAGCTCCACAATTTTGTCTTCGTATCGAAGAGTCGCACGGTCACGCCTTCAAAGGGCTTGCCGCTGCCGCGTGTTCCGTCGGGGCCGGGCATCTCGGTGGTGTAATAGGTGTCGGTATCGCCAACGTCGCCAAGTATTCTGAAATTTTCATCCGTTGATTCAAACTCGGTCCAGTCCTGGCAGTTCTCCAGCCGTTTGTTTAGTCTCCGGTGATACATTCTCCACCGGCCCACCAGGAAATCAAAATCGCGCGGCGAGGAGGATGCCGAGGCGGTAATTTTTAATTCGCCATGGGCATCAAACGTCACCGCCGGTATGGCAAGGGCCGGGTCGGCTTTCAAGAGCTTGCGCCGGGCTGGTCCCACATCGCCGGCGAGGCGCTCTTCAGACATGTGCCAGTTCCATTCCCAGGTCTTGCCGTTGTCGGCCGAGAAGGCCTGGCTCCAAACAGCCTTGTCAGGATTGGTGATGTCCCATTGAGCTTTGACAAGAACGGGTTTGCCGTTATATACATCCTTCGAATAGAACGTTCCGATCTTGCCGTCGAACGACCCCACCACGGGAACGTCCATGACGCCTGAACGACTATCCGCCCAATAGATCTTCCACAGTTTTGTTTTTGCATCGAACAACGTGAGCGACATGCCTTCGAAAGGTTTTCCGTCGACGGTGGTCTTGTATTGATTCATGAAGGCGGTGCCGTTCAGGATGCTGTGAACCTCATCGGTGGCTTCGAAGGTGGTCCAGTCGTTGCTGTTGCTTAACCGCGTGGTCAGTTTTTTATTTTGAACTTTCCATTTGCCGGCATACCAGTTGAAGTCGTCGGCGGATGATGATGCCGACGACGTGATCTCCAATTCGCCGGAGGGTGTGATCTTTAAATGATTGTCGACAGAGACGGCGGTTTGGCAATGGGCTTGCAACGGCAGCCCTGCGAGGCCGGAGGCTAGGGCGACACTAAAGAACATTTTGCGGAGTGCTTTTTTCATGTTGGGAGAGTTTAGGTTAACCGATGTAATTCCAAATTACATATCCCGCGTGTTGAAATCTCACTTTTAACAATTCATTATGAACTTTTTAACAATTTGTTTGAAGTTGCTTTGCCCGCAAAGCTCAGCATGTCCCAGCTTGGGGGATGTCTTGATAAATTGCTTTGGAAGACATGCGAATAACAAGGGTTTTTAGAATTCGATAATATTATATACATTTATCAATAATATAATCGTTTAGAGTGGTATGAAAGGAACTTACCTGGGTGAATTTGAGGAAATCGTTTTGTTGGCCGTCGGCATTCTGCGCGACGGCGCTTATGGTGTGAGCATCCGCCAGGAGATAGAGGACCAGACCGGCCGGAACGTCAACATCGGCGCCGTGCACACGGCCTTGCACCGGTTGGAGGACAAGGGCTATCTCTCATCCCAGTTCGGCGAGGCCGAGGAAGTGCGGGGTGGCAAGCGCAAGCGACTGTTCACGTTGACGGCGGCCGGCATCAAAGCGCTTCGCGAGGCCCAGGCCATCCGCAAGCAAATGTGGTCGCAGCTCCCTAAGATATTATTGCAACAGAATTAAAATAGCATGGCGATGAAACATACCCCACCGGCCCTGGCCAAGCGACTTCTCCAATGGTTTTGTCACGCCGAATTCATCGAGGAGATCGAGGGCGACCTCTACGAATTGTTTCAACAACGCATTGAAAAGGAGGGACTCTTCAAAGCCCGCCTGCATTATTATCGCGATGTGTTGGACGCCACCAACCTGTATCGCTCGCAACCGCGCAAGAAGAGCCAGAACCAAACGCTACCGCTGCGCGATCGATGGAAACATTTTTTCACCATTGCCATCCGGAACATGACCCGGTCGCGATCGTCGACCGCCATAAACCTTTGTGGATTGGCCGTGAGCCTGGCCAGCTTCCTCTTCATCGCGCTGTACATCGTGGACGAAACGACATACGACACCTTTCATCCGGACGCGGCAAATACCTATCGCATCAGCTATTCGTTCAAGAGCTTTGATGGAAGGGAGGGAAAGGATTCGCGTGCCGCCGGCCTGTGGAGCGTGACGCTAAAAGAGATGATGCCCGAAGTGAAGCACGTAACCCGGTTTTCGCGTTTCGGCTGGCCGGGCAATGTGTGGACCGGCAGCCCCGACAATGTGTTTGTGGAGCAGGGATTCTTTTGGGTCGATTCCACCTTCACCGATATTTTTTCGCTCCCACTGGCAAGCATCGGCAATGCCAGAGAAGTTTTGAGAAATCCACAAGAGGTCATCCTCAGCGAGACAACCGCCCGTCGTTATTTTGGCGACAAGGACCCGATAGGACAATCCATTACCTATGTACGCGACGGCATGAGCTTTGCCTTCACGGTCGGTGCCGTGATGAAAGACTTTCCCTCCAACGCGCACTTCAAACCCGATTTCATCGCGAACTGCGTTGCCTTAAACCCGCTTTGGAAGCGCAACGACGAAGACCGTATCAATTCCTGGATGGATTCTTTTTCTTACTCGTTTATAAATGTCGAGCCGGGCACCGACCTGGAGAAAGTATCGAAAACCCTTCAGCAGATCTTCGACCAGAACCTCGGCGAATTTGCGAAAACCACGCACCCGATTTTGATCCCGCTGCACGACGTGCATTTCACTACCGGCTTCCTGTTTGAATTGGATGCGCCCGGCGACAAAACGCACTTGTATATTTTTGGTTCGATCGGTTTGCTCATCCTGGCGATGGCCTGCATCAACTATATGAACCTGGCCACGGCCCGGAGCATCCGCCGGTCAAAAGAAGTGGGCTTGCGCAAAACATTGGGGGTGAGCAAGGCCATGCTGATAACGCAGTTCCTGGGCGAATCCTTTTTAATGACGGGCATCGCCATGGTACTGGCCATGATTTTGTTTGCCGTATTTCTGTCGACATTCAATATGCTGACGCTGAAAAATTTTGACCTGCTGGTCGTGGGGCAGAACAAGACGCTTTATCTTTTACTGGTGTTGTTTGTTACCGTAGGTATTCTCGCCGGTAGTTATCCGGCTTTTTACCTGTCGGGTTTCCGGCCGGTGGAGGTGTTGAAGGGTACGCTCGTCACTGGCCGTGGCCCGGAGAATTTCAGAAAGGGTTTGGTGATCCTGCAGATCTGCATCACGCTGGTCCTGCTCACCAGCACCTACGTCATCCAAAGCCAGCTTTCTTTTATTGATCACACCCGCCTGAGCGAACACAAAGACGAAGTGGTGACCGTGCGTCTGGGCCAGAACGCGCCAGACAAGATGGCGGCTTATAAACAAATCGCCAAACAAGATCCCCATGTAAAAGAGGTCTCGACCGGCCCGCATTTGCCGCGCCGGGAAACGTTTGGCAACCTGCAACACTCCATGAAGTTCAGTGCACTGAGTCAAACCATTTATTCCTGGGATCAACTCGATGGCGACTTTGACTTCAGTAACTTATTTGGTTTGGAGTTGGTGGCTGGCAGAAGTCTGTCGGCCGACAACCCCGCCGATAGCTCGGCGATCTTGCTCAATGAAAAAGCCGTAAAAGAACTGGGCACAACACCCGAAAAAGCTTTGGGATTGGAAGCGGAGGTAGTGACCTTCTTTGAGAAGCAAGGACAAATGGAGCGCCTCGTAACGCGACACAAAGTGATCGGTGTGGTGAAGGATTTCAACTTTGCCTCCGTGCGGCTGCCCATCGCCCCCGTTGTCATCAGCGCAAAATCCACCGTATCGGAAATGATGTATGTGAAGCTGGATGGTGGCAACATTCCCGAAGTGATCCAACACCTTGTCAAGGCCTGGAAACAAGTTTACCCGGCGACACCATTTCAATATTGGTTTATGGACGAAGAGTTCGGACGCCTCTATCAAACGGAGCGTCAAATGGGACAGATCTTTACCTACCTTGCCGCCGTGGCCATCCTCATTGCCTGCCTGGGTCTCTTCGGCCTGGCCTCTTTCACCGCCGAACAAAAAGTAAAAGAGATCGGCATCCGCAAGGTCATGGGCGCCTCTACCGCACAAATCCTTTTGCTGCTCACGTCGCGCTACATAAAACTTGCAGCCATTTCATTTCTCATCGGCATCCCCATAGCCTTCATCTCCATCCACTTCTGGATGGAAACCTTTGTCTACAAAGCAACCCTGGGCCTGGGCTTTTACATCGTGATCTGCATTCTCATCCTGGCCATCGTCCTCGCCACCGTCGGCCTCGAATCACTCCGCGCCGCCCGCGCCAACCCATCCGACTCCATGCGCCACGAATAAGACCTAGCCCCATTTATTTTGGTCTTCCCATTTATATAAGTTCCGCCGCCGTTGTTGGTGTCCCACCAACAACCTCTTTCGGTGTTCGTGAGGCACTAATAACAGTCCCCGCCGCTGTTGGTGTTCTTCACCAACAACAATCGCGGCGCGTCACATCCCCGCTGCCCTCACTTCGTTCGATACCTCGCAATAACAACCCCCGACTTCAAAGTCTTCGCCCCGATTAACTCCAGCTTATACCGCCAATGCTGATCCCTGAAAATTGATTTCCCCCCACCAAGAATCGTCGGATTGATCCTCAACCGATACTCATCCACCAACCCGGTGTCCATAATCGCAGCAGCAAATTTCGCCCCGCCAACCACTTGAATATCTTTTCCCGGCGTGGCCTTGATCTTTGCAATCTCATCGGGCAAAGGGCCTCCCACAACTTGCGTGTTCGCCCACCCGGCATCCTTCATCGTACGGGAGAACACAATATGTTTTGTCTTATCCGCCAGTTTCGCATACGCCAACTGGTTGGCTGATGATTGTGGATTGGTCAGCGCCTGTTTCCAAAAAGCCCTGTAATCAGGGAACATACCACCTCCCAGCAGGAAAAGGTCCACGGTTTGCAGCATCTCGAAAAGATCTTGCCACTGGTCGTTGTCGTCTTTCAACAGCCAGCTCATGTCGCCGCCCGGGCCCTCAACAAAACCATCGAGCGATATTTGCATGGATAAGATTAGCTTTCTCATAGTTGTATATGTTTACAACACGAAGGTATCGCCAACCCTTTTGTTCGAAGTGTTGTGAATGCGACATTTAATAAGGTGGATTACGACACGGCTTCGAGCAGATGTTATTTTGTTCTGAACGAATGTGTAAAATCTATGATGGATTACTCAAGACGTGAATGCGGTAAGAAGGGTAATCAGAAGTCCCAGAGAAATTCGAAAAATGATGGCGATCCAAATGACCTGTATGACTCCCTTGGTCCAATGTCGTTGTATCTGTATGAAATCATCAATCGTATTGGTGGTATTTTTCGCATAAGCCAATTGATTTCCCTTAAAGCCGAGGTAAAACAAAGCAACGATGTTAACCGGAGGGATGAATAAAACAACGGTCCACAGGTCCAATTTGTTCGCGCAGGTCCAAACAGGGGCGAGAAGAAATGCACCCCAATTCCACCTTTTAAGTTTTGATGGGTCACTTGCCGGCGCGTTGCCTTGCGTCATCGCGGGGGGCTCCGGTAATCTGACGGCCATGTTTCTCTCCGTTGCTTCCTGCGCAGCCAAGGTTATGAGTGCTTCGTTGGCATCACGTCGCAATTGCAAAAGCGCAAGAAGCCGCTCGTTGGTCAAGCTGCTTATTTTTCTTTGAAAGAATTCCTGGTCAAACTTTTTCGAAGACATACTTAATGGGATAGCCGCAAAATGGTGTCCTGGCAAGGCGTTTGAGAAATTGTATCCATCACAATTTAGTAAAACGGCTTTCTACCGGAACGCCTTTCACTAACGTCTGATATACCACACAATACCGCTCGGTCAATTTCGCCAGCGTTTGAATTTGTTCGGCCGTGGCTTCTGTGTCCAGGTGGAACATCAGCCTGATCGCTTTAAAACCCACTGAAGCTTCTTTTGATACACCTAACGTTCCGCGAAAATCAAGATCGCCCTCTGCCCGTACGGTCCCGCCCTGGATCGCTATATCGACAGCCGTTGAAACCGCCCGCAACGTTACACCGGCACAAGCCACCAACGCCTCCAATAACATATCGCCCGAGCACGCCAGCATGCCATCGCCACCCGTGGCCGGATGAAGTCCCGCTTCAACGATGGCTTTCCCGGTTTCCACTTTGCAAGAGATGCCTTGGCCAATTTTTCCCTCGGCGCGTAGCGTGATCGTGGCAGATTCGGGTTGGTCGCGGTATTTATCCTTTAATGGCGACTGAAGGTTGCGGAGTTCTTCGGAGTTCATTTTCGTGTGAGGTTAGCAGGTCTTCCAAAAGTAACTCAAATTGATGTAGGATGGACGGATTCAGGTTTAGGCGGCAACTCTTTTATACAATCCTGGAAATGGCCTCGAATGGGCTGCTGATACTTAACTTATGAGACCTGTCTTCTGTCGATCGCGCACGCATTGCCGTTCAGTTTTATTCGTGCGTCCCCGAACGCTGGTGTTTCTATTCCGGACAGCGCCCTGCGTTTTTTAATTCCAAAAGCCGATTTCCACTAAAATTTCCTCGTTTTTCTGTGGCAAAGTATTTGATCAGCAAAAATGGATTTAATAGTTACCCCCATGAAGAGAGTCTATCTCGGCGAATTTGAAGAGATCGTGCTGCTGATCGTGGCCGTGCTGGAAGGTGCGGCTTACGGCGTGAACATCATGCACGAAATATTGGACCAAACGGGACGTTCCGTGCGGCTCAACCAAGTCCATGCGTCGTTGCAACGGCTGGAAGAAAAAGGCATGATCGTTTCAAAAATGAGCGACCCCACACCCGAACGCGGTGGACGGCGCAAGAGGATCTTTAGTATCACGGCCTACGGCAGCACGACGCTGCGCGATATTCAACAGGTGCGTGCAACACTGTGGAGTGTGGTGCCTTCCAACCTCAAATCTTTTACGGCGTGAACCACTTTCAAACTCCTCCTTCGCCGCCCCGTTGGGCCACGCGGCTGCTGCACTGGTATTGTGCTCCGGAGCTGCTGGAAGAAGTGCAGGGCGATATGTTGGAAGAATTTTACTTCCAATGCCGGCACAACAGTGTGGCCGCCGCCCGTCGCGACTATGTGCGCAACGTGCTGGGGTTCATGAGGCCCTTTGCCATAAAACGAAAATCATCACCATCTTATCCTATACTTCCTATGAACATGATCGGACATTACTTCACGGTGGCCCTGCGCCAGGTGTTGCGTCACAAAGCTTTTTCAGCCATCAACGTCGTGGGCCTTGCCATCGGCATGACGTGCTGTATGGCCATCTTCCTTTGGGTGGCCGACGAGAAAGCCGTCGATAACTTTCACGCCAAAGGCGATCATCTTTATAATATCTACATGACCGTTCGCTCGGCGACGGATGTAGAGGGTGTATACAACACGCCGCGACGCTACGACAGTGTGACGCACGTGCTCATCGATGACGCCAAGGAGGCAATTGCAGAGGTACAGGGCCTGGCCTTTTATGCCACGGGGTATTCGATGCCGTGGGGCAAGGCGGAGACCTTTCAGGCGGGAGACAAGATCTACAAGTTGGAGGGTTCCCGGGCCAGCAACGATTTTCTCACAATGTTCAGTTACCCGGTCATCGCCGGCGATCCCAAGACAGCGTTGAAAGATATCAAGGGGCTTGCTATTTCACGAAAGATGGCCAACCTGTTTTTTGGAAGCCCCGAAGAAGCGATCGGCAAAAGTATTCGCTATGAGAATAAGCGCGACTTCGAAATAACCGCCGTCTTCGAAGACCTGACACCACAAAGCTCGCGCAGGTTCGAATTTCTGGCCAATTGGGATGCGCATATGATGCGGGGCGGTATGGAATGGTCTTCGAACAACATGGAGGCTACCTTCCTCCTGGCCGATGGCGCCGACCCCGATCAGGTCGCCGTGAAGCTCAACAAATTGGTGCAGCCCCGTCTCGACAAGGGCCTGCCTTACACCATGGAGATTGGCCTTCAGCCCTACCGTGATCAATATCTCAAATCAAATTTTGCCGATGGCAAGCCCGTGGGAGGTCGCATCGAATACGTACGCATTTTTAGCGGCGTAGCGATCTTCATTCTCATCATTGCCTGTATCAATTTCATGAACCTGGCCACGGCCCGTTCCGTGAAGCGAGCAAAGGAAGTGGGCGTCCGGAAAGTTATCGGTTCGCCGCGCCTCTATCTCATTGGACAGTTTTTTGGCGAGTCGCTTTTGTTGTCATTCTTTGCGCTGGCCTTGTCGTTACTTTTGCTGCAGGTGCTGCTGCCTGTGTTTAATACGGTCACCGGAAAAAATCTGGTGGCACCCATCACCAGCATACCCACGTGGATCACGCTGATTAGCCTGGCGCTGATCACCGGAATCTTGGCAGGAAGCTACCCAGCCTTATTCCTTTCGTCGCTGAAGCCCGTAAGAGTTTTGAAGGGCGCGGTGCAGTTCACGCAAAACGCGATCTGGTTTAGAAAGGGATTGGCTGTGTTCCAGTTTGGCCTTTCCATTTTGCTGCTCATCGCCACGATCGTGGTATCGCAGCAAACCGCCTTTATGCAAAGCATGAACCTCGGTTACAATAAAGAGAACCTGCTTTACTTCACCATCGAGGGTGAACTCTCCAAATACGACAAGTTCCAGGCCTTCAAGCAAAAGGCGTTGCAACTCCCCGGCGTTCGGGCGATCGACCGGAGCAGTGAAGCGCCCCATGCCATGAAATTTATCGTCGACGATAACGACGGCGCGGCCGAAACAGGCGAGGAGGACAACACCGCCATCAAGTGGGAAGGCAGGGAGAAAGGTGAAATGGTGGGCTTCAAACCTACTTCCGTGGGATTCGACTTTGTGAAGCTCATGGACCTGCAGATCGTGGAAGGCCGCAGTTTTTCACGGGAATATGCCACCGACTCTGCCGACGCCTTTCTGGTGAACGAACAAGCCGTTAAGGAAATGGGCATGAAGGATCCCATCGGTAAGTGGGTGTCGGCCTGGCAAAAAAAGGGACACATCATCGGGGTGCTGAAGGACTATAATACCAACTCTTTGCATGAGCGCATTCGTCCGTTGATCGTAGATGTAAAGGAGTATGAATACTTCGGCGTCATTCTCGTGCGCACGGAGGCGGGCAAGGCCAAGGAGGTGCTGGCCGGTATGGAGCAAGTGTATAAAGAACTCAATCCCAACTATCCGTTCAGCTTCCGGTTTGTAGATGAAGACTACAATGACATGTATCGCAATGAACAGGTGATGTCGAAGCTGTCAAACGCCTTTGCCATATTGGCCATCCTGGTATCGTGCCTGGGCTTGTTGGGACTGATCATGTTCTCGGCGGAACAACGCACCCGCGAGATCGGCATTCGCAAAGCGTTGGGTGCCACTGTGTCGAGCATTGTCGGTCTGTTGTCGCAGGATTTTGTGAAGATCGTGCTGGTGTCTTTTGTGTTGGCCACACCCATCGCCGCCTACCTGATGCATCAATGGCTCAATGGGTTTGCTTTCAAGATCGATCTATCGTGGTGGATATTTGGCATCGCGGGAATCGCCGCGTTGCTGGTGGCGTTGGTAACCATTTCGTTCCAGGCCATACAATCGGCGCGTGCAAATCCTGTGGAATCTTTACGGTCTGAGTAGATGATGTAGTTTGTTTGGGTTACAAAAGTTGTTTATTTTAAGACCGAATAAGAACATTGGGATAACGGCAAGGGGCCGCGATCCCTTTGTTTTTTATGGTCCATCCGAAAGCATCAAGCATTACTATGTTCATCATCGATCTGAAATACATCGTCCCCCTCGAACAACTGGATCTGCACATGGCCGATCATGTAGCGTTCCTGCGAAAGTATTATAAGCAAAATCTATTCGTTGCCTCGGGCCGCAAGGTTCCCCGCACGGGTGGCATCATCCTGGCGATGGGTCCGTCGAAGGAACATATCGAAGGGGTGATCCAGGAGGATCCGTTCTATGTTCACAAGTTGGCGGAGTTCACCGTCACTGAATTTCTCACGTCGCAGTATCACCCGGATTTGAAGAAGTTTTTGACGGGGAAGGTTTGATTTTGGTTCTGTTTTGACATTTTCTACGGAGAGCGACGTCCATTTCTTTGCTAATTCAACCGATTGCCTGCAGTTTTCTTGGCTAACGGCCAGATAACCACGTACGATGATTTCATTTATACTTTTTTCACGGGGAAGTAAAATCGTATCATTTTTCCCGATTTCCGTATAAGACCCGCCGCCCACGTCCGCGATAGCTTTGCCTCATCAAATTAATTCACAACACAAATGGCAAAGACAATCTTTATTACCGGCGCTTCCAAAGGATTTGGAAGAATTTGGGCCGAGGCATTTTTGAAACGCGGCGACAAAGTGGTGGCCACGGCAAGAAATGTGGAATCCGTAAAAGACCTGGTGCAACGTTATGGCGCTTCCGTGCTGGCGTTGGCGCTGGATGTAAACAATCGCGCACAATGCTTTGAAGCGATCGCGAAAGCAAAAAAGCATTTTGGCACCATCGACGTGGTGATCAACAACGCCGGCTATGGACTGTTCGGCTCCATAGAAGAGACTTCCGAAAAAGAAGCGCGCGACCAGATTGAGACAAACGTTTTTGGTTTGCTCTGGGTAACGCAAGCGGCACTGCCGGTGATGCGTGAGCAAGGACAGGGTCATATCATTCAAGTGTCGAGCGTGCTGGGCATTGCTGCCTTGCCGGTGCTGGGTCTCTACAACGCCTCGAAGTGGGCCGTGGAGGGGCTGAGCGAAACGCTGGCCTCGGAAGTGAAGGGCTTTGGCATCAATGTTTCCATCGTGGAGCCCAACGGATTTACGACGGATTGGGGTGGAGCGTCCGCCTTCCATACCCAACCCCTGGCGGTATACGACGGCGTGAAAGCTGCGTTCCAAGCCGGTATCACAGAAGATAGTTTTGGAATCCCGGAAGCCACGACAGACGCCGTTTTAAAGCTGGTCGATGCGTCCAACCCACCCCTGCGCCTTTTCCTCGGCAAAGTGGCCTATCCTTGGGTGCAAAACGTCTATGCCGAACGCCTGGCCACCTGGGGCGAATGGAAAGAAGTTGCCGAAAAAGCGCACGGAAAGTAAATTAAAATGCGCGGCGTTTTGTTACCGTAAATATTTCACGGCAGCTGCGGCCAAACCCGCAGCTGCTTTATCTATTGCCTCATGACACATTACAAGACCATCAGCGAACTCCATCGCACCAACGGCTATCCGCTACCCGAAAATCCATTGATGAGCATGGTGACCTGCGATCACAACGAATCGTGCACGCTGAGACAAGACGCATTCACGACCGACTTCTACATGATCGGCTTCAAAAAACTAAAGTCAGGGGTCTTCCGCTATGGCCGTACAAAATACGATCACGACAACGGGTGTCTCTCGTTTGTCAAGCCCAGGCAGCTCATTGAATTGAGGGATATTGCCTTGGAAGAGGACGGCTTTCTTTTGTTCTTCCACGAAGACCTGTTGAATGGTCATGACTTGCACCATGCGATAAAGAAGTATGGCTTCTTCGACTACGAATCCAATGAGGCGCTTCACCTCTCGCCAAAGGAAGAACTGGTGATCTGGGAACTCTATCGCAAAATTGAAACGGAATACCACAACAACCAGGACGAATATAGCAGGGACATTATCCTCACGCACATCGATTCCATTCTCAAATATTCACAGCGCTTTTACAAACGCCAGTTCATCAACCGCGCCACCCTCACGGGCAGAATTGTTTCCCGCTTCAACGACATCCTGGCCGCCTATTTCGAGAAAGGCGACCTCCAACAAAAGGGATTACCTACGGTAAAGTTCATGGCGTCGGAATTGAATCTTTCTTCGCGGTACCTGAGCGACCTGTTAAAACAAGAAACCGGCAAGACGGCCCTGGAGTTGATCCATATCTTTTTGATCTCGGAAGCGAAGAACTTGCTGAAAGGCGCCGATAACACCGTGGCGGAAATTGCCTACGCGCTGGGCTTCGACAATCCTCCCTATTTTTCAAGGCTCTTTAAAAAGGAAGTCGGCGTCACCCCAAACCAATTCAAAAAACAAAACGTGTACGAACCCTCGGACATTTGATTGCCCGGGTGAACGACTACAGGTTTACACTTTGACCACCCCAATCTTCGGGCACCAGGTCTTGGATGGACTGTGAAAAGGTCCAGACGTAACCGTTGAGATCAACGACGGTGTATTGTCGTTCGCCATACGGAAAATCGATCGGCGCATGCAGGATTTTTGCACCGTGTTGCTGTGCACGTTCAAAATGCTGTGTCACATCGCCGACGCGGACCATGATCGAAATGGTAGACAAGCTTCCGTTGGGTGGCGGTCCGGGCTGTCGCGTAACGGCAATGGCTCCGCCCTCGAGGCTCATTTGTGCCCGGTGATCGCCGGCAATCCATCGCACCGAAAAACCAAAGACCCGCGAAAGCCATTCGATGGCCACGTGAAGATCGTCATAGGCCAACACCGGGATCATGGTGCCGGCGGGCATGGTGCGGTTGGTGTTTGACATAGCGGAGAGGTTTTGATGTAAGTAGTCACGTCGACGCATGACAAGTTAAGCTTTGAAGCCTGACCAATCAACCAAGGCACCCTGGATTTTATTGATCGAATAGACGTCATGCAAAAAGCCCGGTAATGTTTTTTACCAGGCTTATGCGGAGCAATCGTGTGAGCGCGATCAGCGGTTGGACGTTTTGAGTTGAAAGAAGCCTTTCAAGACCGGCTGCTGGCAAAGTAGTCCAACCCAAGCCAGCGTACAAAATACTACGGGGAAGGCGAACGCTTGTCCTTGCTGGACCATGATGGCCACGGCACCTCCAAAGTAGGCGGTGAGAAACAGAGCCCCGATGATGGCCGTGCGGGGAATGGTATAGAGGATCGTGATGAGCAGCAACACGATGCCAAGCGGCTGAACCAAGCTGACGGAAAATCCAAGCTGTTTGGTGCCATCCACATAGTGCGATTCGCGGATCAGTTTCATGATCGAGTCCATCAGCAAGAAAAGGATGATCAGTCCGCTGATGATGCGACCGGTCCAGAGCACGGCCTTTGAAGGCGATTTTGCGTTTTGAATTGATAAGGTTTCCATACGTTTTGTTTTTTAGATGATGGTTTTGTTTTGTTTGATGAATCAAAATTACAGCACACCTCGAAACATCACGCTGTGTAAAACCGACAGAATGCAGGGCACATTGCGACATCGTGATTTTCGATGATTCATGTTAGTGTATAGATCACACTTCCGCGAAGAAGGCGCTCCTCATCTCCTTTTTTTACCATTCGTAAGACAATATTGAAGGTATACATAGTGTGTTTGTGTGTGTCGATCGAAGCCTGCTCGCATTGACACATTATTGGTATCTTCGTTTCAGTCAACGATTAAACCTAACTCCCTATGCTTCGTTCTCAACGCCTCTTCTACCTTCTAGGCTGGTTGCTGCTCGGCAGTTTGCCGCTCATAGCCCAACCTAAACTCATCACCACTTTTCCCACACGCGGATTTTGTATTGCCGCCCCCAGGCCTGCCGGGGTGGATGCCTTTGTAAAATTTATACACGAAGAGCTCGCGCCACGCCAGGTCAACGTGCTCATCTTGCGCGTGGATTGGAATTACCAATTCGAAAAACATCCCGAACTACGCGACTCGATCGCCTTGTCGAAAGCGGACGTGAAGAAGTTGGTGAAGGCCTGCAAGGATCATAACATCCGGCTCATTCCCCAGATCAACCTGCTCGGCCATCAATCGTGGGCGGGTACGGTGTATGCGCTCCTCCGTGTCTATCCACAGTTTGACGAAACGCCCCACGTGAAGATGCCCGAGAAATATGAGTGGCCCAATGCCGACGGCCTCTATTGCAAAAGCTACTGCCCGCTGCACCCCGAAGTGCACAGCGTGGTCTTCTCGCTGATCGACGAGATCTGTGATGCCTTTGAAACCAATGCCTTCCACGCCGGTATGGATGAAGTGTTTTATTTAGGGGACGACAAATGTCCACGCTGCGGCGGCCGCGACAAAGCCGAATTGTTTGCAGGCGAGGTGCGCACCCTCCGCGATCACCTGGCCCAGAAAAATCGCGAGCTCTGGATCTGGGGTGATCGCCTGCTCGATGGCAAGACCACCGGCATGGGCATGTGGGAAGCGAGCTTCAACAATACCTACCGCGCCATCGACATGATCCCTAAAGATGTCATGATCTGCGATTGGCACTATGAACGCCCCGACAAAACGGCCGTGCTCTTTGCGATGAAAGGATTGCGTGTGGCCACAGCGCCTTGGCGCAATCCCCAGGTTGGCGCCGCCCAGGTGGCCGACATGGCCAACTTCCGTAAAGATGCTACGCCCGAAACACGCGAGAACTACCAGGGCATCGTCCAAACCGTTTGGTCGGACGCTGAGAATTTTTTGAAAGGCTATTACGCCAAGAAAGACGATCCGAAGTATAACAAGGATGAGAATACGCCCTGGAATTGTTTCAAGACCGTGTTTGCAAAATAGAATAACGACGCAACAAGAATAGTCAAAAGTACTTCACTCAGCCCATCGCATAGTCTCTCCGTTTTTGGGGAGCTATGCGTTTTTTTTTGTCCCGTTATTTTTTCTGGCGCTATAGAAAGCCCGATAAAACCGTACTTTTGGCGGCATCAATTCACTATGTTCCATGGATCTTTTTGCCTGGTTTGATCTTTTTAAGCAACAACTCAAGGAAGCCGATGCTGCACAGTGGGCGGTGTTGATCTTGGGTGTCGCCGAGGTGTTGCTCGCAAAAGCAAATAAGATCTGGTTGTATCCCGCGGGTATCGCGGCCACGATCTTGTCTGTGTACGGCCTTTTCCAGGCACAACTCTACGCCGAATCTTTTCTAAATGTGTACTATCTCGTCATGAGCATCTATGGCTGGTGGTATTGGGTCGCCAAAAAGAATGAGCCTCCCGTGCGGATCACGCATGCGTCGGCCAAGGATTGGAAGATCACCGTCGCCATCGTTGCAGGGGCAGGGGTGTTGCTTTATTTTATCCTGAAGTTGTACACGCCCTCGAACGTGCCAGCCTGGGATGCTTGGGTAAGCGCCACGGCCTGGGCGGGAATGTGGTTGCTGGCCAAACGCAAAGTAGAGAACTGGATCCTGCTGAATATTTCCAATGCGTTTGCTATTCCGTTGTTGTTTTACAAGTCGCTGCCCTTATACGGAGTGCTGACCATCGTTCTCTTTGTTGTGGCCTGCTTTGGTTATTTTGATTGGAAGAGAATAGAAGGGCTGGCCGTTCGTACGGGTGATAAGAATGCCTGAGGCCTGTCAATGCACGAGCGCGTATGAATAAGGAAGGCTTTTAGCGTATGGGCTCCCCGTTCAGATCCGTCCCCAATACATCGCTCATATAATCAAAGAACGGCCGGATACTTTTATACGTTTTGTTTACCTCCAGTAAGAAATCGGGCGATAACGCTTCGCGATCCGTGAAGGATCGTTCGAACCAATATTGTTTAAAACGCAGTAGATCGATGGCCGGATCGTCGGCGGAGAAACCACGGGGTGTGGTTTTCACTTGTTCGCCCACCATCTCACCGAAGTGCGAAGTGATGGCTTTTGAGCGGAGCATTTTTCTCCAGTCGCCTGGATTAGCGGTGATATCAAGACGAATGCGTCTGAGGTCATCGGCATGGGGGTAGGAGAACCCACAGCCTACCCGTGTAACACCGGGGGCGATCCAGATGTAATACCCACCCCGGAGCTGGGGCTTGGATCGCCTCATGTAACCGGCAAAGCGCGGGTTGTAGGGTGATTTGTCTTTCGCAAACCGGACGTCATTATAAATACGATAAAGGCTCTTTTTACCAGATGGTGTTTCCAGCCGGTCGTGTGTATTCATTTTAGCAATGAGTGCATCCATAAACTGCTCCACATTTCCTTTGGCCTTTTCATATTGCGCCTTGTGTGCATTGAACCAATCACGGTCGTTGTTGGCGGAAAGTTTCTTTAAAAAATCGAAGGTTGTTTTTTCAACGAAGGCGTTCATGCTGTGTCGGTCTGTGGGCCAAAATTAGTGCAAACCTTGTACAACGAACGCTTTTTTAGTACTGCTTTGAAAATTTATTATCAAACTTCGGCACATCATTCCGCTTCAACGGTATCTGCATGCCTCCGGTAGCTTCGAGCCAGTCGAACAATTGTGTTGATAATTGTTTTGAAATCTCGCGATACTCGGGGTCGGCAATGAGGTTGTTCATCTCATTCGGGTCCTTTTTCAAATCGTACAACTCATTTTGCGTCCACAATCCATAATAGTGGATGTATTTGTATTGTTCGGTCCGGATGGAAAACATTGTAGGCGTTTGTGGAAAGGCATATTCCCAATAGTATTCATAGAAAATTTTGTCCTTGTGTTGCGTAGCCGTCCCTTTCAGCACATCGAGGAAGGATTTGCCCTGCATAACCTTGGGGATGGGAACGCCTGCCAGTTCCAACAACGTGGGAGCGATGTCGACATTCTGAACCATGGCGTCGGTGGACGAGCCTGCCGCAACGAAGGCAGGATATTTGATCAGCAGGGGCACACGCATCGATTCCTCGTAGGCATGCCGTTTGTCGATGAGGCCGTGTTCGCCAAAGGAGAATCCATTGTCGCCCATGTAGATCACCATCGTGTTTTCTTCCAGGCCGTTCGCCTTCAGGTAGTCCATCACCTTGCCCACGCTTTCGTCGACGCTGAGCAACGTTTCGAAATATTTTCTGTAGAACGTGTCAAAATCGATTTGACCATGGTACATATAGTCCACCCCATGCCAACTGTGCCGTTGCTCCTTTACCCATTCGGGAAGATTGTGTTTTTTATATTCATCCGTCGCCGTGAGCGCGTAGGAGGGTGGCAGGGGAACGGGCTTGTTTTTATAACGGTCGTTGTGCCGCTTGGCGGGCTGGAAGGGAGCATGTACGCCTTTGTGCGATAAGTAAACAAAAAAGGGTTTGTCCTTGCTTCGCTTGTTCAACCAGTCGATGGCGTGATCGGTGAGCAGGTCGGCCACATAGGTGGAGTCTTTGAATTGGATCCGCTGTCCGTCGATGTTCAGGCTGGGATTGTAGTATTCGCCCTGGCCCTTCAACCCTTCCCAATGATGAAAGCCTTTGCGGGGGTGATCGTCGTCGTTGCCCATGTGCCATTTGCCAAAGAAGGCCGTTTGATAATTTGCTTTTTGAAGCAATTGCGGGAAGTATTCAATGTCGCTGGGTTCGGGTGCTGTATTGTCGACCACCGTATGTTTGTGGGCATACTGCCCGGTCAGTATAGAGGCGCGGCTCGGCGAGCAGAGCGCGGTCGATACGAATGCATTTTTTAGATGCTTACCCTCCCGGGCCAGCCGGTCGAGGTTGGGCGTTTCGGCCCAGTCGTTTTTTTTCATGAAGCCCATGGCATCGTAACGATGATCGTCGGCCAGAATGAAGATGATGTTCTTCTGCTTGGCCTGCGCAGACTTTTGGGCGCACACCGTCGTGGTCAGGAAGGGCAACAACAGGAGGAGGAGGCTTTTGTTCATGCGCTTTTCGGGTTAGGTCGGGCCTTGGCTTTCAGGTCGCGTCAGGCCGGTAAGGCAATATAGCCTTCCGCGGGAAAATGCATGTAAGAATTTTGGATATTCTCTGATCAACCAGCCGGTTTAGGGTATGATCGCAGCGTCATTTATTTGCGCACGAGGTTCCCATCCTCTACCAAAAGTTCAGCTTCCAGGGCAAAGTGATCGGAAAGGTCGGCATGTTTCGGGCACCACTGTTGGCGGATGGTTTTGATCTCCCGCCGCAGGAAGGTGACGGCGCCTTGTTCGTTGTTGCGCAGCAGCACATAGTCAATCAGGTGTGGCGGTTCACCTTCGTTGTTCTTTAAATCATTTTCCAACGGATCAAACGAATAGAAGTTGCTACCCGACAATTCCCCATCGGAGGCTTTCAGGATTTGCAGCATCTGGCCATAACCATCCTCGTTCTTCTTGTTGATGTTGAAGTCCCCGCAAATGATCTGGGGAACATAGGGGCGGCCATATTCTTTGAGCAGCTTATGATAGAACTCCACGCACTGGCTATGCCGGATCCAATCGCGGCCAGAGCTTTGAAGATGCGTGCCCACGATTTGAATGGGTTGGTGGTCAACGGTGATCTCGGCAAGTAACCCGCCCTTTCGCGAAAAGGCATCGATGCCCGACCGGTTCTTGAAAATGATGGCATGCGAACCGGTGATGGGATACTTACTAAAGATCCACAGCCCGCTATTGGTTCTGCAGGAGAGCAGTTTCCGGTTGGCCGGCCCCGCCTGGTAGGGATAAACGGCGTCGAGGTAGCGATGGATCTGATGACGTGCTTGTTGGTGAAACGCTTCCTGGAACACAATAATATCGTAGTCACTTTGGGCGAGGATCTTTCCGATCGCTGCCGCGCGGGCTTCGCGCCCCTTCACCTTCACGATGCCGGGAAGCATATAGATGTTCCACGAAAGGATCTTGATTTTTCTGGAGGTCGATGGAGCGGTATCCGCAGACTGGCAAAAGGCGCTGGCGGAAGTAAGGAGAAAGATGACAAATACAAGTTCAGGTTTCATCCTCTAATGGTTGAGCAAAGATGCGCCGAAGATGTTGCTCGGAAGTAAAACCAGCATTATCAATGAATCATCGTATGGCTGGAAATATTATCGCAATCTTACTTTGTCTATTCTTTAGTGACTTAAATAGTTCATAAGGTGGAAAAACGGTTGACCTGGTTGTCCTTTCTACTGGCGACAGTTTCCGTTGTGTGAGTTGCTCCAGTCAAAAATATCGAAAAAAGCAAGGCCCCGCTCTTGACGGGGCCTGCGATTTAATTGATCCTTATTCTTGTTCTTAACCTTTCTGCGTGTGTCCATGCTCATGCCCATGTCTCTTCCGCAAATCGGCCCTCATCGCGGTCCACTTCTGAAATTGCTCAGGCGTGAGGATGCCCTTGATGGCGGCTTCATGATCGGTTTTCAACTTCTCAAAGGCGGCTTTGTCCTTCGTGTCGCTCTTGCGCAGGGCGCTGAATTTTTCCATGAACTGTTGATTGACCGTTTTCATTTTTTGCGATTGGTCGTCGGACAAGTTCAGTGTAGACTTCAGCTTGGCTTCGCGTTGTTCGGAGATCTTTTGAAAATGTTCCTTCTGCTTTTCGCCGCGGGCGGTCTTCAGCTGGTCCCATTTTGTTTTTTGCTCGGGTGTGAGCAAGGCTGCGATCTCGTTCTCTTCGTCGGTGCGCATCGTTCTGAAGGCGGTCCCTTTTGCTTCCCGCGTTTGGGAAGTATCGCCCTTAAGCGCCTCGCGCTTGTTGACGTACTTTTGGTCGATGCTTTTAATAGAAGCATACTGCGCGTCGGTCAGCGCCAGATCGGTTTTCATTTTTTCGAACCGGTCGGTATGTCCTTTGTGTGAATTTTTGGCGTGTTGTGCAAAAATGATCGTACTCGTCATCATCACAATTGCCAGCATTAGGCTCTTTTTCATAATCATTTGTTGTTTTGTTTATACCCTCTTTGACTCAACAAACGCACCAGGGATTAATAAGGCTACACGGTATTAGACGCACGCCATCATTCCATCTATAAATAGGTCAAAAAATACGACCACCGTTTTCTTCTTCAATAACGCCAAACAGCCATCCTGAACCAGCAAAAAAGCCGCTTCTAACAAAATGGACTCTCAATAGGTCTCTTTTTTGATTTTTGAAACTCACCGAAGCTTGAAATTAACACGACCACCAAGAAAGACGGGCAAACGTCGCCATGGATGCAAACTTCCGTGCAGTCGGCGGGTAGGGATCGGCTGCCCTTGAAAAACTCTAAATAGTTTGCAATTTGCAACGGTCCCGTGCGCTGAAACTATCGGCTACTTATGGTCTGGTCGTACCTATTTGGAATCACTATCGCTCATGGCATCTTTTTGCTGGTGCTGATGGTTTTGAAACGTCCAAAGAAAACGCTGGCCCTCTGGCTGATCGCCGGTGTCATCCTGGCTGCCGTCATCACCAATGCCGATTTTTTTCTGATTACATCGGGCTTATATAGAACCGTTCCAAAATTTTTTGGGATGTCATTTGGTATGCTGCTCCTGCTGGGGCCGCTGTATTTTTTATACACGAAAGCCACCACCGATCCTGAATTTACCTGGCGATGGATTTACGCACTTCACTTTATTCCATACGTTCTTCACCTGGTTCTGAACATCCCGCTGTACGTCATGGACACGCCGGCCAAGATCGCGTTTGTGGAAACCTTGCTGAGCGGGCACCTGGCGTTCCGGCCCGCAGAGGTGCTCGTCAATGCTGTGCAGATTGTGATCGCCACGATCTATTTCAGTGTCGCCATCGTCCAGATCAGCAAGGCGAAAGTCCGGTTAGAGGCTGTTCCGTATGTGGTGCCGGTTGGCGAACGGATCCGGTGGCTGAATACCCTGCTGGTTTGCTTTATGGCCTATGTGGCATGCATCATCATCTTGCTGGCTTACCTGGTCGTGAAAGGAAGATTTATACCCGAAGCCAACTACCTCTACACGTTGGCCTGCTCGGCCATTCTTTACATGCTGGGCTTCCGGCTGATCCTGAACCCGGAATTGGTGAACCCCGATTTTCTAAAGAAGTATCAAAACGCCAAACAATTTTCCGACGAAGACCAGGCACGCCACCTCGCGAAACTTCACGACCTGATCGACAACGAAAAACTATTTCTCGATCCGGCGCTGAAACTGAACGACCTGGCCGCCAAGATCGGTATCCCGCCACACCAGCTTTCCAAACTCGTCAATGAACGCTGCGGCAAATCGTTCGTGGAGTTTATCAATGAAAAACGCGTACAGGAATTTATTACCCGGATGGACGACGATCAATACAAGAATTTGTCTCTTCTCGGCATTGCCCTGGACGTAGGCTTCAACAGTAAATCGTCTTTCAACCTGATCTTTAAAAAGGTCACGGGATACACGCCCTCTGAATTCAGGGAAAATAAACACCAGCCATAGATCGCCCGTTCGGGCATGATGCCAGCTCGTAAAAATTTACATGCTAAGGCGTCCTATCTTATGAGATAGGTCGATTCCAGGTGATTTCGCAGATTTCTTTGCGCAAATATTTCAATTACAAACCCCATGATCACGATGAGCAACATTACCGTGCAGCAAATTTCTATTGTCCAACCCATAAAAGCCGTGGGAAAAAACTTTACGGGCGATTACCGCCAATCCTTTGCGTACATAAAAGAAGTGCAAACCCTCTTAGACGCCCTCTCGGTGAAATGGATACCGAACAAAGTACTGGGCATCTACTATGACCATCCCGCAGAAAAAAAGGCTGAAGACCTCCAAAGTTTCCAGGGTGTTTTTACAGAAAACGAACAAGTCATCCCTACCGGGGCCTTATCCACTATAGAACTGGCGGGTTCATTTTTATATACCATAGTTTCGGGCGACCCAACCCAGACCATCGGCGAGGGCTATGCGGCGTTGTTTGAGTATGTCGGGAGACATGCCATAAAGCTTAAATCGAACGCGGGCATTCAAATCGTCACGCTCGAGAACGGCATGGCTCAAACGGAGATCTATTTGGAGCTTTAAACGACATTTATCGGGGCGCTCGTGCCGGGTCAGGGAAGCAATCGCCCAACCTAACCCGGCCGTTGCGACCCGGTCATTTGGCGCTGGCCAGTGGGGCAGCGGTAAAGAAGTTGAGGATCGTATAGTTTCGTTCACGCAAGACCAGCCACAATCCCAACAGCACGCCATAACTTCCCCCGCGTTCCACCCATTCCCAGAGTTCATAGGACGGGTAAAATAGTTCGCTGGCCATCTTCCAAACGAAAACCAATAACACCACTTGCCGGAAGGGTTTCACCAGCAAGAGCGCAGCGCCCCCTACTTCGACCAACCCAACCCGGTGCGCTACCTGAAGCGGGTCGCTAAAGCCCAACGCTTCGTATTGTTTTAATAAACCGGCTTTTCCGATCAGGTTCAACCAACCGTGTCCGGCCAGTAGAGCAAAAGCAATGAGCTGCAGGCCGATGGTGATGGTTCGCCAGTGTTGCTCGTCGTCGATTTCGCGGGGCTCAAGCTTTTGGAGCCAGCCTCTCGGCGTAAACGCACCGGCATGGCTGACGAAAAGTAGGATGAGGGGAGCGCCGTAGTTGCCGGCGCGCTCAAAAAACTCACCAAAGGATTCTCCCGACAGCGGACGCAACAGGGCCGTGAACAATCCCCAGACCACCAGCCACCCTGCGGCTATACGCAGAGGATACGTCAACAGGATGATCCCGAAAGTAATGTCCATGACACCCACGACAGGCATGAGTTGGTAGGCTGTATCCGGACCGATCCCAAACACACCAAAGTAATTGCACCATACCGCCTTCGTGATAATGCCGAATGCACCATGACCGATAAAGCACATGGCGCAGGCAATGCGGAAAATATAGTGCAAGGAATGCGACGTTGTTTTCATGATCATTGGTTTGATGCCACGGCCGTGTTACGTGTTCTCAACCGCCGGTTGATAAACTCCCCAACGGACGTTCCCATGACCACTCCTTTTTCGTTGGCCGGCCGGTAATGAATGCCGCCATACAACCGGCTGCTCGCCGCTTCGAGGGCAGCCTCGCGGAACGATTTGAAGCTGCGTGTCGTCAGACCAAATTCGGTTTCCGTAGAGTCGGTAAAGGCAAAGTTGTCGCCAAAGACACCGGTCAACGTGGTGGCTGCGGCGCTGGAGATCACGCTGTGACCACTCAGGTATTCCGGGAAGGGAGGTGTTTGCAACAAAGGCGCCCAGGTCTCTTCAATATACAAATTGATATAGGTCTCGGGCCGGATCAGCAAGTGACGGTACTTTTCATCCCAACAGGCGATAAACCCATCAGCCAGCCCCAGGGCTACCCGGGCATAAGCTTCGGCGGCGTGCGGCGCATCGGTATGTTCTTTCAAACAGGCCAGGTGCGTGATGTTCATCCAATGTCCACCGGGTGATATTTTTTTTGTGGCAAACATCACATGGCCTTTCACATTCATCACAAAAGGATTGCAGTCCCAGAAACGCGCGATCTCTTTTTGTTCTTCCGTGAGGTGTTTGCCGGTCTCGTATACTTCTATGGCCAGTTTGTAGAACTCGCTGTTCTTGTCCTTCGAGAAAGCGGGCGGTGGCACACCTTTGAATTGAGAAGCCGAGTCGATCACGAATGTGCGGATCTTTTTCCAATGCGGCTCAACCGCATCCATGTAGGCCGGTGGTGTGGGCTTCCAGGTAGACTCGCTGTCCTGGATGGAGTATTTCGGGAACGAACGGGTTTGTTTGTAGTTATCCTTCGACGCCCATTTGAGAATGTGCTCTGATACTTTCGCACCATAATCGATCGAGCGCTGGTAAACTTCTTCGGGCAATCCCGACTGGTGATATTCTTCGAGCAGGGCTTTGTGAAACTCGTCAAGCTTGTCTTCCGAAAAAATAAGCGCCCGTCCCGTCAGCAGGAGGGCTTGCACGGAGGCCAGCGGATAACAATACGCCTTGCCGGCTTCGGGTTGGGGCAAGGGCTCCAATCCATTCAACTGGCCGGCCATCGACACGAGTGTTGAGTCCTGGTGGCGCGCCGCTTCATAGGCGGCAACGCTGGTGTAGGCGTAGATGCGGCTGGCCACGGGTGGCGAGAAAATGTCGTGAACAATAATGTCCGTTATCTTTTTAACCGAACGATGCAAACGGTCCGGGTTTTGCACGTTGGCTTGATAGTCGCTATGCGATGTACAGGAAAGCAGGCATGCTATCGTGCACACCAGGAGTAATAATTTTTTCATTGCTAAAATAAAAATTGAAAAAAGGGAAAGTGTATCACACGTTCATGGGCAAGCGTGGCGCGAGGTCCTGTCAAAACAAGACAGCGTGGTCAGGCTTTACGAATGAAGCGGACAAAAAATCAAGACACTGATTTTGGAGGATGAAAAATGGGCGGGTTGGAATCGTAGCGATAGCGACTGGTAATTTCCGCGAAGGCGCGATCGATGGTCCATCCGGAGTTTAACGACTCGAGGGAGTTTGTTTTTGAGAAACAATATTTTGCCGAAGAGATCACCAGTTTGATGCCGGAGCTTTGCGGCTGCTTGCTCTCGCTGGCAAACGACTTTGAAAAATCTTTGATCTGGTTGCTGGCCTCAGTGGTTTTATAGTCGCGAATACACACCACATAGAGCGTGTCTTTATATAACCGCTGTTTGACGAGTTGATAAACGGTGCCTTCAAAGGAGATCTCGCCGTGGATGGGTTCGTACTCGTGGGAGTCGGCCCCATAGGGAATGGACAACGGCATTTTGATGATCATCTGGGCGCCGGGCTCGTTAAAACCCGATTGCAGTTTTTCGGTGACGCGGCTGGTGAGCTGATTGCGCACCATCACCAAAAAGGAGTAATACCCCACCGTATTCAATCCCATCAGGAACAGGAAGAGGATACTGAAATATTTTCTTAGCGGGGCCATGGCGTAAACAGCAGTGGAGGCTTGGGTTATGGGGATTTCGAAGGATAATATTACGCAATTACAGGTATAACCACAACCCCCCGTTTTGTGGCGGACAGCGACCAACCAAAATCAAGTCTGCAAGGCTTTTGGCCGGCGAAACCCGGGGTATTTGCGTTTATTGGAATACCTTATTTTTGTTTTTACTGCCCGGCGATGGCAACCCGCATGAAACCCCTTGTGAATAAAAAATACGTGCTCGAAAGATTCAACGGCAAAGGCGGATGGACCTTCGCGCGTCTTCCCGAAATACGGAAGGACAAGAAAAATCCTTTCGGCTGGGTAAAGGTGCGGGGAACGATAGATGGTTATGAAATACGCAAATACCACCTGATGCCGATGGGCAACGGTGATTTGTTCCTACCCGTAAAGGCCGAGATACGCAAGCAGATCGGCAAGAAAGCCGGCGACAAGGTTCACGTGATCTTGTTTCCGGACAACGAGCCGCTCGAAGTTCCGGAGGAGATGTTGCTTTGCCTGAGGGATGAGCCGGCAGCTTTGAAATTCTTTAACGCCCTCTCGGAAAGCGAACGCAAGTTCTATATCACCTGGGTGTATTCGGCCAAGCGCGAAGAGACCAAGATCAGCCGCATGGCGAAGACGATAGACCGCCTGGTACGCGGGCTAAAGCTTTATGAAAAGGAAGCGTAAGTCGCTTTAATTCTTCTCTTCGACCGTAGAAAACTTTACGGCAGGTTGATCCGTCGCGGTCGCCGTGTTCTTCTTTTTATTGAGGATATATACCGCTGCGATGCCCAATAGACCACCAACGATCGAGTGGACCTCCGGGATCTCGTTCAGAAAAATCCACGAGCCGAGGGCTGCGGAAAAAGGAACGAGGAAGATAAAGCTGCTGGCTTTGCTTGCTCCAATTTTGGAAGTGGCAACAAAGTAGAACGTTGTGGCGATGGACGTGGTGATGGTAGCACTGAAAAACAGGTTGCCCCAGAAGACGCCGTCGGCTTTGCTGAGAAGTGAGACTGAAGTCGCAGGACCGGAAAAGAAGAACATCATCACGGTACTTACCGCATACATCCAGCAACTGAAAGTGGCGGGCGATCCATAACGCGACGCCCGGGCGGTCACCAAACTCAGCACCGCCCATGCCAGCGAAGCGAGCAAGAAGTAAATGTTGCCTGCACTAAAAAGCGCGGAACCGTCGGTAAAGATCTTTAGCAGGATGACACCGGCCGAGATGCCCAGGGCAAGTCCCCAGAATTCCTGGCGCGTAGGTTTGCGCCGGGCGATGATCAGCATCATGCAATAAGAAATGATCGGGTTTAGCACCGTCACCAGGATCCCCCCGGCACCGGCTTTGCCTACGGTGAGTCCTTTGAAGAAAAGGAAAGTATATAAAGAAATGAGCACCGACGCCAGCAGCATGTCGGGCAACCCTTTCTTGCTGATGCGCAGCGATATTTTGGAGATCCACAAGATGAGGATCAGCGACACGAACGTTAGGGCAAACCGGTAGAAGGAGATGGTCAGGGGAGAACCATACACGGAAAGGATCTTTCCCGAAGTCCAACTGAAACCCCAGCAGGTCATGCTCAGGATCATGCCCAGCAGGAATAGCTTTTGGTTGGAGGCTGTCTTTTCGGTCATGCGCGTTTTGATTTTAGTGGGCGAAAGATAGGGACAGAAATTGTTCCCGGCGTGGATTTAGGAGGGGTTATTTACAGCGGGTTAACGTCGTTGCCCGGGGAAAGATTCCTGGGAAGAAAGATATAGGGCGTGTTTGTATTTATTTTTTTATGAAAATGATGTGATCTAACCTGTCGCGCTTCACGATAAGGCCAGTTTGAATTTCAACCGAATTCGTTAACTTCGGTATACGACCCTCTACGTTATGACAAGAAATTTACTGTTTGCCCTTCTTTTACTGTCCGTCCTAAGTCATGCGCAAACCCACCGCTTCATGTTCCACCTGGGAGCCAACCAGGTGATGCTGCCGGCCGTCGACGCGCAAAGCGAATTGTCCCTGATCATCCCCGTGAACACTGGTACCGGCGACTACAAATATCCGGTCACGATACGCCAGCAGTTCTCGGGTAAAGTAGGTTTCGATTTGGGCGCGAAAGCGGACCTTGTTGTGACCAAACGATTTTTTATCACCACCGGTCTGCAAGCCTCATTCGTAAGATATCAGAGGTCAACCACCCTTGAGGATTTTCCTTTGGCGATTGGATTCTCCGGTGTCCCCACGGGCTCTCCCATGGGCGCTGTGATCCTCCGGCCTGCTCCGTCGGGAAACAATGCGGTGACGCTCAACGGGGGGGATGGTAACACCTCCTTGTGGTATGGACAAATTCCCGTGATGGCGGGCACATCCTTTCTTCATTCCAAATTGGTGGTGCGAGCCGGGGCTCTGTTTTCTGTTCTGGCCTATGCCTCCGAAAATAAAACCCGCTACAGCCTGAGCGCGCCCTACGCTGCCGAGACATACAAAGACACGGATAAAAGTGCGTATCAAACCTTTCAAGCTGGCGCGGCCGTGGAGGCTACCTATTTTATATGGCCTTGGATGGGCATTGATCTACGCTTTAACCATTCGCTCACATCGCTTTATGGCGATCAAGCGAAACCACGAATGTCCGTGGTTTCGCTTGGATTGAATTATTGCATCAGCAAATAATCGCGACGCGCTTCGCACCCTAAGAAATTTTTTAGTCCCTGGTGTCTTCAGTCAGTCTGAATCTTTCATTCACCCGGTAGAGATTGCGTCGAGAAATCCGGTCATCAATGGTTGATGGTAAATGTCAAACTATTGGAAAATTCAACTGGGGTATACGCAATGATCGTCCTTCGGCCGACCCCTAGCCCTGAGGGGACAACGACTTCCAGGGACGTGGTGGAACTTTTGACGATTACGGCCCTCGTCCCCTCAATGGCTACTTGGGTTACTTTGTCCAAATTGTAGCCGCTAATCATAATATGCGCACCGGCCCTTGCAGCAGGAGGGGTGACGGAGTTGAGGACTGGTGTTAAGGAAAGCGTAAAAGAAATGTTGTCGCTTCCCGCACTATTGGAAACAACCACATCACCCGAAACTGCCCCTTGAGGCACTGTAGCGATGATCTGCGTGTCGCTGTTTACGAAAAAAACAGCGGCCACACCGTTGCTGAAGGTAACTTTGGTTACATCCCCCAAGCCGGAGCCATCGATGGTAACCGTACTGCCCACAACAGCCGGTGTGGGATTGATGGAGGTTACATCGGGTGTAACGCCAAAGACGTATCCGGAAGAACCCGTGCCTGCTGCGGTGGTTACGGTGATGGCCCCGGTCCGTGCACCCGGCGGAACCATGGCTTCAATGGAGGTCGTCGATTGCACGGTGTAGGAGGCGGGGACGCCGTTGAACGAGACATCGGTTGCATTGTCAAAATTGGCACCACGGATGCGGACCGGTGTACCGATCGGTCCGGTGGCGGGAGAAAATGAAGTCACTGCCGGCGCCACCGTAAAGCTGCTAGCCGTTGTGTAGGATCCCGCCGGCGTGGTCACCGTAATGCTGCCGGTGGTTGCACCGACCGGGACCTTTGCCGAGATCATGCTGGACGAGTTCACTTGAAAATTTAAACTGCCGGTTTCCGTTCCATTGAACTGCACGGACGAGGCCTGGTCAAAAGAAGAACCCGAGAGGGTGACCGTCGAACCGACGACGCCCATCGACGGACTGAAGGAAATGATTTGAGGCGGCGGAACAACCGTGAAAATCCCGGTGGATGCATCGCCTGCCACGGTCTTGATCTTGATCGCCCCGGAGGTAGCAGCGGTTGGGACATTAAACGAAATCGTATTGGACGTTACCCTGAGCCCTGAAGTGATAGCCATACCGTTGAACTCAACTGTGGCATTGTCGAAATGGGAACCGCTTATGGTGACTGGGGTACCTGCCGGACCAGACGTCGGCATGAAACTGTCTATGTCAGGCGGCTGGATGACCGTAAACTCCTGTGGACTGCTCAAGGTGATGTTTTCAGTGGTCACCGTGATCCTTCCGGTAGTTGAATTCGCCGGTACCCGCACCTGGAGAGAAGTTTCCGACTCCCATGTGAATCCACCCGGGTCTACAGCGACCCCATTGAATTTAACCTTGGACGTATTGTCAAAATCAAAACCGGTAAGGGTGATCAATGTACCGACCGGGCCGCTTGTGGGCGAAAACGCAAGCGCGGATGATGGGTCAACGACGGTGAAGATCGCTGCCGAAACGCCTGTGCCCGAGGGGTTGGTCACCCGCACAGTACCCGTGGAAGCCAGGGTGGGAACTTTCACATCCAGGGAAGTCAGAGAGTTTACAGTAATATTGGCTTGACCCGCCTCTGCGCCGTTGAACTTCACCGATGAAACGTCTTTGAAATTGGTCCCGATGATGGTTATCGTTGTTTTACCGGCCACGCCCCTCACTGGCGTAAAACGATCGATCGATGGCGCCGGGATGACCGAAAAATTATCGTTGCTCTTGCCCGTACCTGCCGCCGTTTCCACGACGATAGGCCCGGAAGTGGCGCCTGCCGGTACCGTTGCTTTTAATTGGTTTTCGTTTACGAAAGTGGTCTTGGCGTAGATGTTGCCGAACAGTACCTTGGCATCCGGAAGAAAATTGCCGCCGTTGATGGTCACTTCCGTGGTGAGCGTTCCGCTGGCAGGGGCAAAGGACGCGACTACGGGGGCGCCTTCTACGACAAAGTCTGTATCGCTGAGGGCCTCTCCTCCGTCGCCAACGACTTTCAACTTCCCGGTAGCGGCTGCCGCGGGAACAATGGCGTCGATCAAGGTGGTGCTCTTCACTTCAAACACAGCGGCCGCATCCTGGAAATAGACTGCCGTGATGCCGTTCAGGCTTGCGCCATAAATGGATACATGTTTCCCGGTTTGGCCCGCCGTTGGAGAAAAGGAAGTGAGGGAAGGTGGAGGCACGACGGTAAACGTTGCTCTTTTGGACACGCCGCTCGCCGTGGTTACCATCACCACTTTTTCTCCAAGCGTGCTGTTGCCTGGAATTTTGATCACCAATTGTGTATTGGAGGAAGCCTCAAACACCGTGATCTTTTGGTCGCCGAAAGTAACTTCTTTCACCTCTGAGAAATAACGGCCAGTCAACGTCACCCGCATGCCTCGCGACCCTTTGGCCGGCACGATCGCCGTGATCTCGGGGATAGCTGCGAGGATCGTGAATTCCACCAGGTTTGAAATGCCGCCAGGGGTCTCGACCGTCAGATTGACTTTCCCCACCGGCAACCCGGCCGGCACTTGCGTGGACACCGCTTTGTTTTCGGCTGCGGTCACCGCACTCTCCACCGTGCCGAAGACAACGCGCGTCGCCTGGCCGAGGAGCAGACCGGAGACCATGATGACGTCACCGGCCTGCCCGCTGTCGGGCGACACCTTTACGATGATGGGTTTGTCTTCATCTTTCTGACACGTGGAAAACATGAGCATGCCAGCCAGCAGCAGGGTTGGGAGGCGGTAGCTAAACATTTTTTTCATACGGAGCATGGATTTATTAAAGCCTTTAAGCGCCGCGGGCGCTGTGGAATCGTGGAGAGCTGATGCTACTGCGAGGGTCGAAAAATGAAAGAGAGGGAGGATTCAAAAAGCAGTTTTGCCGCTGCTAAAAAGCAGTGTCAAAAAACAGGTCAGCTTTGATAAAGAATGGAATCGCCGGGATGTGCTGAAGAAATGCGCGTCAAAAAACGCCACTCAACGAGAGGGCGATAACATGGCCAAACAAAAACGCGATTTCAATGTAGTATAAAATCGTTTCAGTGGAAGGGATGCAGATGAAATTTTTCTGGCTATGCCAGGGGCCTTATTTTTTGCCATTTCTCCGTTCGGCTATGCCGAAATAAACCGGCGCTTCCGCGTTGTGCGTTTTGGAAAAAAAGAAAAACCCGGCGTCCCGGGTTTTGTGATCATGCTGTAAGGCTAAACTTGCGGGTCACGATTGATGCAGGCTCCAGCGATTGCCATCCGGGTCTTTCACGCCGGCAAATCTCCCCCACGGTGTTTTTTCGATTTCTTCTACGGCAATGCCCAGGGATTCGAGCCGCGTCTTTTCTTTTTCAATGTCGTCGGTGCCAATCACAAAGCCTCGCAGGCTGCCGGTGGGCATTTCGGGAAACCAGTTCACCAGCGTGATGGTGGTGCCGCCACCCGGGAGACCCATTTGGATCCACTGCTGGTTGCCAAAGGGTGCTTCGACCACGATGGTGAATCCGAAGGTGAGATAGAATTTCTTGGCGATCTGTTGATCGGATACCGGAACGGAAATGATGTCGATACTTTTCATCGCTTTTTGTTTTTAAGGTTTGCTCTCTTCTTTAACAGTTGTTCGAGGTTGTGGACTTTCGTTTCCCAGAATTGTTCAAAGTGTTCCACCCATTCTTTCACGCCGTTGAAACCGTCGGGGTTCAGACGGCAGAAGCGCTCGCGGCCCACATCTTCATAGTGTAGAAAGCCGGCGTCGTGCAACACCTTGATGTGTTTGGAAACGGCGGGGCGGCTCACATCGAAGTTGGTGGCCAACGTGTTGATGCTTCGTTTCTCTTTGCGGATGAGCATGAGGATGGCGCGCCGGTTTGGGTCGGCCAGTGCGTAGAAGGGGTCGGTGTTATACGTGGGCATGGGTGCGCTTGGTTAAAATTTCCGTAAATCGGCGGATCACATGGTGCGCCCAGCCTTTTTTCATGATCATGGAAGCAATGAGTCCTTTGAATCCACTGAAGCCGGTGTGATCCAGCACGAGACGCGTGCCCCCCGGCTGGGCGATGAGTGTCCAGGTCACTACGCTGTCGAGGGTGAGCGAGCCGTCGCCGGGTCCGCCTTGCCAACGGAAGGAAAGTTTTTCTTCCGAGATCACCTCCAGCACCTGGCAGTAGACGATGCCGTCCCATCCAAAACCCTTCTTTGGCTTATCGCGAAACTGGAACCGGTGCCCGACCACGGGTTGAAAATCGTTTTTCATCAGCCACTGGCCGATCAGCTCGGGGTCCGTGAGACAAGTCCAGACTTCTTGCCGGGGGAAGGCCAGGAACCACTCCAGGTGAATGTCGCGTTTCATATCGTGTAACTTTTAAGTTACGCAAATAAACGTGTAACTTTTGAGTTACACAATAGTTAGCGGATTTTTTTCGCGCTGGAGATTCATCGAAATCGATTATCTTGTCGCTTATCCCGAACACCGGGGATTCAGCTATAGTTTTAGAACTAGCGGCCATCAATATTATGAGAACTGAACTTGCTTATGTTGAATTAAAGTCAGGATACAGCGACAACGGCCCTGCCTGGATCGGCCGTGGCATGTATAATCGGACAGGACTTACTTTTTATTTTAACGGCCGAGTATTTAAAAAGGGACCAGCAGGGACTGAAGGAAACTATTTCGATGTACAAACCGGGGAAGAGTATTGGATTTCCGGTGTAAAAAAGAAAGGCGGAGACAGACATTGGGCAGGTTCCGGGACCATCGCGATCGATAGCAGTGTGGTGGAAGCTTACCTGGAATTGAGAGGATTGATTTCGTTGCCGAAAGGATACAGGGTCGTAACACTTGACAACGTTCCTGCTAAGGAAACGTCCGTTGAATATGAAAACCAAAGTCGTGGAGAGTTTTTTGATGAAAGCCTGCGATTTAAGGACGTTGCGACGTTGACCGATGCTCAGTTGGATGAGTTGATCGACTATTATCGGGACGAGGATTTACCTTCCCTGTATAAAAAAAGAAGAAAAGAATATATCGACACGCTCAACGTGCTGCTGCAGGTTAAGGCATCCCGCGAGACAAAGAATCCTGCTTAGCGAAGGGCCGGATGAAGTCACGAATCCCATTGTATTTGTAACGTACGCACCACGCACAAAATAGCCTTACGGTAGAACCTCTCAGGGAAAGCGGACCATGCACTACAAATCCGAAGAAAATTCTTGGGTCTCTGATGATCCTTGCCTAATTTACTTACACGACATCGTAACCAGGGAATCGGCGATGTAGAAGGACCTTTCTTGCATATTTTATTTCCCAGGCTACGAATTCTTTCGCGACAATCTTATTCTCACCGTAATCGAATTTGCTTATGATCGGTAGTTACATCCGCGTCGCCTTCCGGAATTTTCGTTCCCAAAAGGCATTTACAAGCTTGAATGTTGCCGGCCTTGCGTTGGGGCTAACGGCCAGCTTGCTGATCTTTCAATACGTGAAGTATGAAAGAAGTTTTGATGCTTTTCACTCACGAGCAAAGGACATTTACAGGATTCAATACAATTCCTGGAAAAACGGCCAGTTGGATTTTGAAAGCGCCGTGGCGGTGCCGGCAGTTGGCCCCGCGCTAAAGAACAACTTCCCGGAAGTAGAAGCGTTTACGCGGCTCTATCCGGTGGGCGGATTAATGACCTACCGCAGCCCAACGCGGGGAACCATTTCGTTTCAAGAGGAGAAGGTCCCTTATGCTGACCCGGCACTTTTCACGGTGTTTGATTTTCAGTTGATCCGGGGTGATGAGAAGACGGCCTTGCTGGGGCCCCGCAAAATTGTTTTGTCGGAACAAGCGGCGAAGAAATATTTTGGAGACGAAGACCCTTTGGGAAAAACCATGACCTATGGGGGAGATGAGAATTTTGAAGTGACCGGGATCATGGCCAACATCCCGGAGAACTCACACATCCGGTTTGATCTTCTTTTGTCCTATGAGTCGTTGAAAGAGCACTACACCGATCACTATCAAACTTCCTGGGGCTGGTATGACTTTTATACCTATGTTTTACTGAAACCGGGCACCGACGTAAAAGCGCTGCAAGCCAAATGGGATAGCTATCTTTTAGCCGAAAGAAAAGCCGATTGGGGAGAGGGAAAACAAGAGTTCATTCTCAGGCCGTTGACCGACATCCACCTTTATTCGAATTTACTCTACGAGGCAAACCCGAACGATCAGCGCGACGGCGACTCCATCCAAGCCCTGGAGACCATTGCGTTCTTTATTTTGATCATTGCCGGGATCAATTACATCAACCTGACCACCGCCCGTTCCTTTAGTCGCGCGAACGAAGTGGGTGTCCGGAAGGTGATCGGTGCCATGCGATCGCAATTGATCATTCAGTTTTTTGTTGAGTCTTTCCTGCTGAACGTCATGGCGCTGGCACTGGCCATCGCACTGGTAGCGTTATGCTGGCCGGCATTTTCAAAGCTTTCCGGTTGGAACATCCCGATGGATTTTCTCGCGAAGACCGATTTCTGGATCCAGGTCCTGGCGGTGGTGGTGGGTGGCGTGATCCTTTCGGGTTTTTATCCGGCGCTCGTGATGTCGTCTTTCAAGCCTATTGCTGTGTTGAAGGGCAAAAATGTGAAATCACCCGGAGGAAATTGGTTGCGTCAATCGTTGGTGGTTTTTCAATTTGCTACCTCGGTATTTTTGATTTGTGGCGCCGTGCTCGTCTACCGGCAATTGGAATACATGAAATCCAGCGACCTGGGTATCGTCATCGACAAAACCATTGCTTTGAAAGGTCCCGGGAACGTCGACTCCCTCTACCATCAACACCTCGAGGTCTTCCGGAATGAAGTGATGCAGATCCCCGGCGTGAAAAGTTTTACCTCATCGACCAATATCCCAGGGGTTGAGATCTACTGGACGGGAGGGATCAAACGATTTTCAGAGGGACCGGCAGACTTTATCATGGTTTCCCACGTGGCCGTCGACTATGACTACGTCCCTGGGTTCGGCTTGAAGATCATCGCGGGGCGGAATTTCAGCAAAGACTATCCCGGAGATGACAGACGGCTCCTGGTGAACAGAACGTTCACCAAGGCATTACATTTTAAAACTCCGGCAGATGCCATTGGAGAAAAAGTCTCCCAACAAGGCGATACCTTGGAGATCGTTGGTGTCGTAGAGGACTATCACCAAATGTCCCTAAAAAGTGCGCTGGCGCCGATGGCCTTTATGCTACGGCCGGCGGCCAGATATTATGCCATCAAATTCGAGTCTGCAGACGTGCGACGGGTCTTGGGCGCCATTGAAAAACCCTGGCGAACTTCATTCCCGGAAACGCCCTTGGACTATTTTTTCCTGGATCAGTTCTACAACACACAGTACGACAAAGACAATCGCTTTGGAAAAGTTTTTACGTTGTTCACCGGCCTCGCCATCTTTATTGCATCCCTTGGCCTGCTGGGACTCGCCTCGCACGTTACCGCCGCCCGCGCCAAAGAGATCGGAATCCGCAAAGTTCTTGGCTCAAGCATAGCGGGCATCGTCGTGCTGTTGTTGGAAGGATTCATGATTCCCGTGGCGATCGCTTGCCTTTTAGCATGGCCCCTGAGTTGGTGGGCCACCGAAGTTTGGCTCCAATCCTTTCCTTACCGGGTGTCCACAAGTCCTTTGATGTTCGTCATCTCGGGCGTCGCCATCCTGGTGATCGCATTCTTATGCGTCTTCTATCAAACGTTAAAAGCCGCGCTCCTTTCACCCGCTAAAATGTTAAAATACGAATGACGGCACGCGTCGCCGTTGTTGGTGCTCATCAACAAAGATAGCTCCCGTCACAATCTCAATAATCCCCATACGTATCACCCGTCCCCAACGCCACCAAAAACATAATGACAGAAATTCCAATCCGCTTTATTCCAATTTTAATACGACCCAATAAAACCACGTAAACAAACATTGTTCTGGAGGGGAAGACCGGAACTCGAGGCAAAATGTTGTATGTCGTACTTATTTTTATTCTTGTTACACAATGTCCTTCACCACCGGCACCCGCACGAGCAACGACCCGACCGCAAAGCTGAGGCTCACCGCAATGCTCCCCGTGAGCAAAAACTTAAGAAGCGATGATAGGTGCACATCTTTCAACAGCAGCGAAACCAGCAACAGCACCAACGGGTGAATGATATAAACGGCATAGGCACTCCTTGAAAATTCTTTTGTCGCAGGTCCCTGGTCGTTCCACTTCTGCCGGGCGATGCCCAGCCATGCCATGATCAGCGATATGCCGAGCAGTTGTTCCCACAACGAATTTACGAACGACTGAATCGTCAATCCACCCAGAAACGCATCGAGCTCACTGTGGGTGACGACTTTCAGTAAATAGATACACGGGAATCCTACCACGATCAGCAGCAAGGCAATCCTCAACCAAAACTTGCCCTGTGCATACGAAACGGACGATAGCCATTGATTTGGATACGCCCACAGTCCCACGGTGAATAAGGCGATGTACTGTGGAAAATGCGCGAATTGAAATCCTACCGGATCGAGTGTCCAGCCGATGGGAAACACGAGGCGTACCACGAAGGAGATGAGGCCAAGCCCAAGGCCGAAGAGGAAAATGGTGAGATTACCCGGCAAAGATTTTGGATTGTTCACCTTTGCGGGAACGAGCGACCGGCTCGCCGCATACACTATGGTAAAAAGCAACAACGCTGCCGTAAACCAAAGCACGCCGATATTGATCCATTCATCGCGATCGATAAATACGGCATACCAGGATATCGGTTCATTCATCTTTAACCGGACCAGCATGTAGATCATCACCGGGGTGATGACGAGCGAGTAAAAAACGATCGGTATCCCTAATCGCTTCAGCCGTTCCAGCAGGAAGCGATAGCTGCCTTTGCGCACATAGGAAGCTGGGATGAAGTACGACGACAGCAGGAAAAAGAATCCCATGAAAAAGGCCTGGTTCGTGGAAACAAAAATGGTGAGCAATAACCCCGACACCAGTCCATCTGCCGGCTCGGAATAATACCATCCGCCCGGCCCGCCGTAGGTGATGGCGGTGTGGTGCAGGATCACCAGCGCGGTCAACGCGATGCGGATGTTGTCAATATAGTATTCGCGGGCTTTCTGCATGGGTTTATGTTCATGGACCGCCCAAGATAGGAAAGGTTGCTTGGGGATCAAGATGAACAACCGTCTTTTAAAATAGGCTGTCAATTCCGACGGTATTCCCTAGCCTCTAAGTTGATGCGGACGACGTCATCCAAAACCATGCTCTTCTCGCCAAGAAAAAAGTCGAGCCGGTTTATTTCGAAATGTCCTTCGTAGCGAATGACATTTTTTTCCAGGACACGCGAAAAGACAAGCGTAACAGGCCGGGTGATCGATTTTATGGTGAGGTCAAACTCGCCCGTGAATCTTTGGTGACCCGTTTTTCTGAACTGTTTGGATTGGAGCACCATCAAGGAGTATTGCGCGGTGTTGAAAAAATCTTCCTTCTGCAGATGCTTGTCGCGAATGTTGATGCCCGTTCGAACGGTAGCGGGGCTCGCCGTGGCACGAACCGTACTGTTTTGAAGATCGACGGGATTAAAGTTGATCTCGGCGTGGCCATCGAGCGTGCCGGAGACGGTGATGCCGGCATTTGTTGTCGTGAATGATATATTGACGAGAGTGGTTGGTTCAGGTTGGGTGTTCGCCATCAGGAACAACCCTATGATCGGTGTCAGCCAGGGAATAGATCGGGTCATCACAGGGTTTTTAAAAATGCGATCAATGCTTTCTTATCCGCATCGCTGAGGTCAAGCCCAAAGGGATGGCCTTTCACCGCCATGGTTTTGACATCAGGAGGCAAATAACCGGAAGGAACATAGCCGGCCCGGAGACGCTTGGGATCCAACACCTCTTCCAACGTAGTGAGCTGCCCATGGTGAAAGAAAGCGCCGCGGAACCACACGCCGCGGAGCGACGGGATCTTGTAATAGCCCGTGCCCCGGCGCGCATACAACGCGGCGACCGAATCGGTCTCCACCGAAACGTTGAAGATGTCATATTTCCGGAAGTGATCCGGCGGTGGTGTAAATCCATTGACGGGCGTTAATTTATTGTTGGTATACAAAGGCGGCGTGTGACAGGTTACGCAACCGGCTTTAGCGAATACAATTTTTCCCCGGTTTGTCAAAGCCGCCGGAGAGGCATTCGGATTTTTGGGAGGTTGGAGCGAATAGAGGTATTGTGTCAGGGCATACAGTTGTGCGTCGGAATATCTTTTTCCAACATAGCCAAAGGGATGATTCCACTCGGTGGGAGCGGGCAAGGTCGTGTGATCGCCTTTGGCCGCAGGGATGTAGCCGTTGTAGGCCGTGAGCATGTCCATGCCTTGGTTGAAGGCCGCATAGCGCATCATGTCACCGGGATTGTCATGCCGCATCAGTCCTGTGTGATCGAGGTATTTGATGTCCTTGATGCCGATGAGACTGGGGACGGTCAATGGATACAGGTAGCCGCAGCCTTGGCGATCGACCACGCCGGTGGGTATGGCTTGAAAATAGCGAATGAGTTCTTCCTTTGTGTCGGCCATGGCTTTGAAGATGGCCGGCGCCCAGGGTGCCCACGAGAGTTGTCGCGTGGCTTGCTGCATCACCGGAAAAGGAATCCTTTCCGAGCGGATGGCCTCGACCAGCCCGGCGCTGCTCACCACATTGCCTTGACCCCCGGGCACTATTTCGCCCGATTTCAATATGCGCGTATGACAAGAAGCGCAAGACAGCGAGCCGATCAATAACTTTCCTTTTTCAGTGATCACGTAGCGGTTAAACTCATAGCGACCATCCAAGGTTAGCGATGTCTTCCCCGGAGTGAGATTGCCGGCTTTGAGTGTGGTGTTGTGGCCATTGAACGGAGTGTAGGCCACCGGCCATTGAAAGACCAGCTCGCCGGCCTTGATCCAATCGTCGGTCGTTTTGAGCTTTGCCGGATCGAACATGATCTCCGGCTCAAGCGTTCGCAGCGAATCGACATAGCCGGGCTTTTCAAACTCCTGTACATACACGGGGTATGTTTTGTAGATCACATGCTCGGGGAGCGATTCGTAGTATTCGCGGGGTGCGTACTTCACCGACGCCGTAGAGTCAGGCGGGGGCAAATGAAAATGTTTTATGGCGGCCATATCCCAGGTTACCGGAATGGTTTCGGGAAATCGGCTGAGCACCAATAAAAAAGCGGTGGCAACCAGTGCCACGGAAACAGTGATACGTTTTAGCATAGCAGTAAAAAACAGCCTGCGCTGTAGATGAGGTTTTTTTGAACACGCAAATTTTCACAGAATGAAATCGCTGCGGTATAGCTCCAAAGAACCATTTGGCGTTTCGTCTGTCCGGTGTCACCGTATGGTTGACGTGAGGCGATTCTTTTCTCCACGGGTAATTTCCAATTTCACGTCATAAAACATTGAAACGGATGAGAACTGCCGAGAAGACCGCACGTGCGTTTTTGGATTTGTTTCCTAAGAAAGAAGAGCGGGAAGCTGTCGCGAATTATACAGCGGAAGCGGATCGCGAGATCATTCTGCAAAAACTCCGGTTTGCCGAAAGCGTTTTCCCCGACCGGGCGTTGACCATGTGCCCGATTTCCCATCCCAACTTGTCTTACTTCAGCGTAAATTGTGAGTACATATTGGGTCACCCACACGAGAAACTGGCCAGCATGCACATTTCAGAGTTCCTTCAACTGGGTCACCCGGACGACATACCGTATGTGCAGCAGTGTTTCGCCTTCATAAAGCGCCTGGAACCGTTCGATCCCACGACGCATCGGTTTTCTATTTATTATCGCTTGCGCAATGCTGCGGGCACGTATTTCTATATCCGGAACGAAAACCTGGCGATACAAACTGAGAATAACGCGTGTTTGTACCTCATGCTTTTTAGCAATATTTCCAAGGAAGAAAAGTTTTATCACGTGAAGCTGGAAGTGAGCCGGAAATCAAAAGGCAAATTCATGCCGGTCTATACTTACAATCCCAAACAGGAAGAGCACCCGATCACGCCGCGTCAAAATGATATCGCGCAGTTGATCGCCAAAGGCTACACCAACCAGGAGATCGCAGAGCAACTGCATGTGAGCATATACACCGTTAAAAATCACAAGCAGTTGCTTTTCAAAAAGGTGAACGTCAAGAATTCTGTCGAGCTGGCACACTACGTGAGAAGCCAACGTTAGTCGACTGTTATATAAGCAAGCTATTCCTATTAGACGCGGCCATTCAGGCCACAGTCGATCTTTGGAATTCAAATCACTATCGCGCACTGTCAATTAAGCTGTTTATCCGCCGATGGGGTCAGCATCAAGGTTGTTTTTCATTTGTAGGAAAGCCCTGGCCATTGCCTCCAAAAAAAACTTCGATGGATTTTATTTTCCCGTTGATAAAATTAAAATACTCGACGTTTCGGATCACCTTGTTCTCCTTGGTGATGACGTGGACAATGGCAAAGGCTTCGCGTTCGTTGCCGATAATTTTCGTAAACTCAAATCTTTGGATGTGTTGCGCCTGCACCCAGCATTTCTCCTTGAATTTGGTTACCGAAATGTGGTCATCGGGCGCTGCACTGGTGAACGTAAATCCTTCCGCGAGGTGGGCCGAAACCTGGTTCCAGTCTTTATTGGCCCATCCTGCAAAATAGTCTTTGATGATTTTCTCGTACGCTGGGTCTTTGTCGGAAGTCTGGGCAACGGCGGTGCCGAGGGTTGCAAAAATGCAGAGGAGGGTTAGGATGAAGAGTTTCATAGTGTCTTTGGTTTTGGGGATGAAAAGATCCTTACCCTAAAGACAATCCCGGTTTTGAATTCCGGACATTCCCCCGTAATTTTTTTAATCCTTTAGCCGTGATTTATTTTTCTCATAGTCCCATCCGCCATAGCTTTTTGTCCAGCCCTCGGTTTTGTGCCGATACCAGAAATGCAAAGCAAATGAAGGAACCAGTAGAATGAGAAATGTGATCCACAGCCACGGACTGCCCCAAAGGAAGTAGATCAAAGCCACGATGACTATATATTTCACGATCCTAAACCAGACGGGTTGGGCGTGTTTTGAAAAGGCAACTTCCAGTTCTCGTTTGAGGGCGTGTTTGAGTGGCATTTTCTTTTTTGTTAGTGTAAATGCGGTCGAAGTTGCGGCGCTTATCGCATCATTTTCTACGCTTTGACCGTTACGATAACCCGCTGATAACGCGTCAGTTTTGGTGTTCCTACATCCGTTGCTTCCAAAATTATATGTATCGTGTCTCCCGATTTTGCATCGACCGGGATAGTAAAAGATGCTTTGCTTTTGTCGGCGTTCTGAAGTGACACCTTTCCCGCATACGTGTCAACTTCCTCATATTGCCACCACTTGTAATTTACGGCATTTCCGTCGGGGTCCTTTGCGGATCCCACTAATTTAATTTCTTGTCCCGGTTTTGCGGTTATCAGGTTGGCGTGATTCAATTTCACCAGGGGCGCATGGTTCGCTTTGGCATACGGCAACACGCACCAATCGGCCCGCGCGGCAAAGTCATTTTGCAATACATCGATCCAACGCGTCTGCGGATAGGCGGCGTCGTACTTTTTTGTGTAGGGATTATAGTCGGTCACTTGTTCGCCGTCTTCCCACCGGTTGGGGTCGCTGGCCGATTGCACCATTCTCCCTCCCCAGCCGCCGTACGATGCGTCTTTCAGATTGTCGAGTCCCACGTCGATCAGGTGAAAGAACGCGGGGGAGTCGCCTTCTGAAATAAAATCATATGACGTCATGTTATGTTTCTTGAGTTGGGTAGTGTCGCCGTGCGTATGATCGAAGTCATTTTTTATGCGTGTGCCGTCGCCCCACAAGTAATACGAGGAAAGCAACGGGCCGTGATTGAACTTGATGTGTTCTTTAAACCAGGGGCCTCTCAGGTACGGCTGCAGTTCCGCCGGCACGACGCGCGGCCAGGGATAGGCGAAGTTCCAGAACTGTGCGGAGTTGTAGAGTACTTTGATCTTTGGCCAGTGTGGCGCTACATATTTTTTATAGGTAGCATCCTGGTCGAGCACGGCATAGAGAATGGCTTTGTCGGACACCTTTTGCTCGATGGCCGCCCACTCCCGGGTGTTTTTGTATTCGTCTTCGATGGACTTCAGCGCCCGTGCCACGGTGTTGGTGCCACCCCAGATCTGGAGATAGATCGGATCTTTGGTGTCGTCGAGTAAAAGCTTTTTGATGAAGTCCGAACCTTCGGTGTCTTTTTCCATTTCGCCTTCAAATTCGATGTTGCCCACTTTGACCAAACCATTCAGATAGGCCGGTGAAGGATAGCCGGTGGCATGCTGGCTCAGATTTTTATATACAGCGGCATATTGATCGATAAACTCCTGCATCCAATCGGTTCCCGGCCAACGCAGTTCGGTGCGCTCGCCGTAGAGTTTTTTGGTCATGGCCATTTCGGACGTGAAGGGTGTGCCTTTGCCATCGCCGGTGTAGTGCCATTGTGAACTGCTGTAGACGAGACCGATCACATCAAATTCGTTGCTGTACAACAGCATGCGGATAAATGAATCCTGGTCGTCCACTTCGCCATCGGTGGTGATGATGGTGCGGGTCTTTGCCGGTTTAGGTTGGGCAATTCCAACGTGGCCCGCGAGCGCCAACCCGAGGAGAATATACAGTAGTCTTTTCATGCGCATGGGAGGAAGTAGGTTAGCTCGTTTTGCAGGGATCCTGGCGGAGTCAAAAGTCCGTCGTTCCCGGTGATTGTATTTTATTAAAAATCAATTGGTTATGGTGAATCGAAAGCAAGTCGTCCCGGGGGATGCACCCATCCTAAATCAATCGGGCATGGAAACCTGTCTAAAGTAGAAATGAATCTTTGATATTCATAATGTCGGCGGTGATCCGATCGGATTCGCACGGCTTGGTTCGGACCAATTTTTGATGCATCAAAATCAAAGAAAAGTTCTTCAGATGTGGGTTATCCACCGGAGCATCGCGCAGAGACATTTCAGGTTTCGAAAATTCTGCAACATCATGAACTAAACTAAAGGGATGACGTTCATCATAGCTTAGAGGTGGTACCGGTTTAGGATGAATCGTTAACATTCCCATAACCTGTCAACATTAGAATTCCTGGAATTTTTGGTTTGCCCCAGGCATGGGGTTGTAGAAAGCTGGAGAGAACATGGTTGAAGTGTCGATGCAAGTAAAGACTTTTCGGTTGAAAGGAGTTTCAATCCCGGAAGTGCTGGTTTTTGTTTTGTTGATTGGAAGTTACTTGCGCGGGTTGTGGATCCCTTTGATGGACAACGATTCTGCGCACCACGCCCTCATTGCCATGCGCATGGTGGAAACCGGGAACTATCATGAGCTGATCTTCCGGGACGCAGAC
The DNA here is from genome assembly GCF_003589925.1 of Chryseolinea soli. Classification (NCBI taxonomy): domain Bacteria; kingdom Pseudomonadati; phylum Bacteroidota; class Cytophagia; order Cytophagales; family Fulvivirgaceae; genus Chryseolinea; species Chryseolinea soli. Next base: position 3,261,102 of record NZ_CP032382.1, read on the forward strand.
TATCTGGACAAACCTCATTTCTTATTTTGGACGGTAGCGCTGTTCTTCAAAATGTTCGGCGTGTCGGCATGGGCCTATAAATTGCTGTCGCTCTTGTTTTCTGCTGCCGGCATTTATGCGACCTATCGATTGGGAAAACGAGTGTTCAATGTGCAGGCCGGGCAGCTCGCCGCCGTCATCTTAACATCGTCTTATGCGTTTTTTCTGGCCAACAACGATGTTCGCATGGATGCCATCCTGACCTCGGCCATCATTTTTACAACGTGGCAGCTAGTGGAATGGATCCACACGCACCGGTGGGGGAACATGTTCATGGCAGCCCTCGGATTTTCCGTGGGCTTTGCCACAAAGGGGGCTATCGGCCTGGTGATGCCGGCTCTGGCGGGTCTGTTATACATGTATCAAATCAATAACTGGAGCGTGTGGAGCAGGATGCGTTGGGCTGGGATGGTCTTAGCGGTAGCCCTCCTGTTGCTCCCGGTTTTTTACAGCCTGTATCTCCAATTCGACCTGCATCCCGAAAAAGTGATCCGGGACACGACCGGCAATTCCGGCGTGCTCTTTTTATTATTTGGACAAAGCGTGGGGCGCTACAGTGGCACAGCCTGGGGCACGTTGGCTCAAAACGAGCCTTTGTTTTTTGTTCACACATTCTTGTGGGCCTTTCTGCCCTGGAGCCTCGTGGTCCTGCTGGCGTTGGCGGATGCTGTGAGGAGCCTTTGGAAAAGCGGCCGTACATTATGGAAAAGAGACGCCATTAAACCCGCTTCATTTTTTCTGGTCGTGACGTTCGCGGTCATATTTGTATTGATCTCCGGTTCGCAGTTCAAGTTGCCACACTATCTCAATATTTTATTTCCATTTTTTGCTATCCTGACCGGTTCTTTTTTCGCTACCCATGCTACATCGCGCATGAAGTTGATCCGCGTCCTTCAATACTTCACCCTCGGAGCCTTGCTTATCGCGACCTGCTTTCTGAATGCTTATGTTTTTCCGGTAGACGGTATAATCGGAAGGGCAGTTGTCGTGGTTCTGATGATCGCCATCGCCGTGTGTGTCTATCAAAGGCGGGAGCAAATACTGCTCGTCACCGTGCTGGTAACGTCCTTTTGCTATGCGTTACTGAATTTTAATTTTTATCCTAAAGCACTCGCCCTGCAAGGTGGCAGTCATCTTGCCGCCTATGTGAAGGAGCAAAACATTTCCGTTGACGATGTGTTTTACGTACAGAACTATGGTCAGTCGAATAGTTTGGATTTTACGTTGGGCAAGGTCATTCCTGCCAAGACCATCGATCAACTCGATGGGTCGGCTTACGTCGTTACGGATGAGCACGGAAGGGATGCCTTGCTAGATGCGGGTCGGCAATTTGTCGAAGTAAAAACGGTCCAGGATTTCAGGGTGTCGGTGTTGAGCAAAGATTGGATGATACCCAAAAACAGGCGTGCGTTTCAGGATAAGCTATACCTGCTTTTCCTGCAGCATTAATTCATTTTGAGAAGCGTGCAAAATGTTGTCATCGTCGGAATTTTTGCAAGTGCTGAAAATTTTAAATTTCAAAAAACCGTGAAATCAACCTGAAATCAAAGACTATCCTAAGTCAATGTTAAGTTTATGTTAACTCATTTAACATTTAATTAATATGAAATATCTTTGTATAGCATAAAAAAACCAACCCATGGACAAAACAAAGAAAGCCGAAATAAAGGAATCTGTAAATAAGGCTTTATCACAAGTACTGGAGCATCTGAAGATCTCCCAACCTTCCAAGAAAACGACGAGGGTCATCACCAAGGCCTCCAAGGTGCTGAAGAAAGAACTGAAGGACATTCTGAAAAAGGAAGACCGGAAGGCTGCGAAGCAAACCAAGGCATCGAAAGTGAAAAAGGAAAAAGGACTGACCAAGGTCATGAAGCACGCCGTGTGAATTTTTTGGAGCAACCTTTTTTCAAAACGTCATTAACCTAAACAGCAAACTTTCGCTTGCGGGTGGAGGCTGCACAAAGCCTTCACCCGGAGAGAAAGATCATCACCCCGCTTCCCGTAAGCAAGCCTCCGGACACTGGCCGGAACGTCCGCTCTGGGCGTCATCCGGGCAATTTTGATTTGCCCCGGTAATTCCATAAATAAATCCCTGAATAATTCCCTAAATTCAATGCACGACCGTAACCATCGCGTGCAGTCGGAGTTTACGCATATGGCTTAGATCCTTGTCGAAGCATGAGAAGTTGAGTGTTATTAACATTCCAAGGTCTGGTCATCGGATTTACCAGCCCTCACAAGGACAACGCTCGCTATGGGAAAGTCGCGCGATGGCACACCATCGTTTTGAGCATCGCCAAAACATTAAACGCAAATCGCTCGCGCCCTGATCCAGGAACAGATGGAAATTGAAGACCACTTAAAATAATACGATATGTTTAGAAATTACCTGAAAGTTGCCTGGAGAAATATCCTTCGCGACAAAGTGTATTCCTGCATCAATATCGGGGGCTTGGCCATCGGCATGGTGGTGGCCGGTCTCATCGGTCTCTGGATTCATGATGAATTGACGATGAACCGTCAACATGCGAACTATGATCGCCTGGCGCAGGTCATGCAGCATGCTTCCGTGGATGGAACGATCGTTACATTCACCTCGCTGCCCATGCCCACATCGGCAGCCATCCGCGATGCATACGGGGAAGATTTTGAGAGCGTCGCTTCCACCTGGGTTGGCGAGCGGACCGTTGCATATAAGGAAAAAGTATTGCTGCAGACCGGGTGCTTTGCCGAAGCTCCCTTTCCCGGCATGATCACACTCGAGATGATCCGTGGCACCACGACCGGTCTCAACGATCCCTCCGCGATTTTCCTCAGCGAGTCGCTGGCCACGTCGCTCTTTGGCGCGAGCGACCCGATCGGGCAAACCGTCACCGTCGACTATGCCAATGCGCAACAGGTGAAAGGCATTTACAAAGATCTGCCCTCCAACTCAAGCTTCACTGGGTTGGCATTTATCGCGCCCATTAAATTGTTGTTTGCAAGCGGACAAAACATGGACAACTGGTATAGTAGTTCCTTTCATATTTTCGCGCAGCTCACACCCAAGGGTGATTTCAAAAAGTCGTCCGAGAAAATAAAAAACATTCTCTACGAACATTCGGAGGATGCCACGAAGCCGGTTCTTTTTCTCAACCCGATGAGCCGTTGGCATTTGTATGAATTCAGAAATGGAATAAGCGTTAACGGCCGCATGAAATTTGTTTGGCTCTTTGGTATCATCGGGAGCTTTGTGCTTTTGCTAGCCTGTATCAATTTCATGAACCTGAGCACAGCGCGCTCCGAGAAAAGGGCAAAAGAAGTCGGCATTCGGAAAGCGATCGGTTCGTTAAAGCAGCAGCTCGTCGGTCAATTCTTATGCGAGTCGTTGCTGGTCGTCAGCATCGGCGCTGTGCTGGCCATGGTTTTGGCGACACTTTGTTTGCCGTTCTTTAATGAATTCTCCGGAAAGAACATAAATATCCCCTGGACACAACCGGGGCTTTGGCTTGTGGTTGCTGGGTTTATTTTTATGGTCGGTCTCTTGGCCGGCAGCTATCCTGCATTTTATCTCTCGTCGTTCCGGTCCATCCGCGCCTTGAAAGGAAGCTTGAAGGCGGGTCGTTTTGCGACCGTTCCTCGCCAGGTGATGGTCGTGGTGCAGTTCACGGTGTCGGTGGTGCTGGTCATCGGGACGTTGGTGGTGTATGAACAGATCCAATTTGCAAAGAACCGGCCGGTGGGTTATAATCGCGAAGGGTTGGTGACCATCAACCAGATCACCAACGAGATCCGCCAACACTATGAAGCCTTCCACCGGGAATTGCTCGCGACCAACGCTGTGACGGGCATCTCTATGGCATCGACGGCCACCACGAGCATCAACTCCTCGGCCGACAACTTGGACTGGACCGGAAAAGATCCGAACACACAATCCCTCTTCGGAACGATCGCTATCGATCAGGAGTATGGCGACGTGGTAAACTGGAAAGTGATCGCCGGTAGGAATTTCTCCCGTGAACTGTCGTCCGATTCACAAGCGTTTATCTTCAACAAGGCGGCCATTCTGCAAATGGGATTGAAAGAACCTGTGGGCGAGACCATCAAGTGGCATGGAAAGAATTGGCATATCATCGGCGTGGTGAACGACATGGTGATGACCTCGCCCTTTGGCACGGCCATGCCCACGGTGTTCATGATCGACAGCCGGGAAAGAACGTACAATGTGATCAACCTAAAGCTGAATCCCGATGCAGGTGCCGCGGAGGCGCTGGTAAAAATTGAAGCCGTCTTCAAAAAATATTCCCCGGCGGCGCCCTTCAACTATCGATTTGCCGACCAGGAATATGGGTTGAAGTTTGCGGCAGAAGAACGGGTTGGAAAACTGGCATCGATCTTTGCTGTGCTCGCCATCACCATCAGTTGCCTGGGCTTGTTTGGATTGGCTTCTTTTATCACCGAGCAACGCACGAAAGAGATCGGCATACGCAAAGTGCTGGGCGCCTCCGTGACCCAACTCTGGCAAATGCTTTCCCGGGATTTTATGATACTCGTTGTCATTTCCTGTTTCATCGCCGTGCCCGTGGCGTGGCGCCTTATGGATCAATGGCTTCAGGCCTACGACTACAAGACCGACATTTCGTGGCAGGTCTTCCTTGTCGCCATAGCCACTGCGGTAGTGGTGACCTTGGTGACCATCAGCTACCAGGTTGTGAAAGCCGCTTTGGCCGACCCGGTGGATAGTCTTCGTTCAGAGTGAGTCTATCCATGAATACATTCTACATTGCAAGACCACCTTTGCGGCTTCTTTGCGTCCTGGCGTTTAAAATGACGGTGAGTAACGTACCCGCCTTAAATAGGGGATGCCTCCCTAATTCTCCTCAATTATTTTCACTCCCCACGGTTCGATCGTCACCTGCTCATCCTTCACGGCAACTTTGTTGGACAACAATTCCGTGCCCTTGCCATGGGGATACCGGATCATGCCTGCGGTGGGGGAGTAGTTGAAATAATAATGAACCACCTTGCCTTTCTGATTCACGCCGCGTTTTGTGATCAACGGGAAGGCAATCTGTTGATCTTCCTTCCAAAGACCGGCATCTTTGATCACGCCCGCTAAGATTTTGGAAGTGACCTCATCACTCGTCCGGCAGCCGATGTACGTGGCGACACCTTTACCAAAAGTATTCCGGGTGATCGCAGCATATTTTCCCCACGCCGGATGATCGTAGTAGGCCAATACTTTTGCTGTAGTGGGCGTAATGAGTTCCATCCAGGTCTTTACTTCATTGCCCGATTTCCCCACCCTGAAGGGATCGCCCTTCAACGACACATTCTGAGGGATAGTAAATTGACTGTATTGAATCCCGCAGGCTTCCCCGATAATCCCCGGCTGAGGGGTTGTTCTTACCTTGACATTTTCATCCGAGAATCCGCTTTTGAACGTGTAAACGATCTGCCCGCCATTTTTTACAAACTGATTTAATCGCTGCAACAAGGCATCCGGCGCAGCGTACAGCAGGGGCACCACCAGCACTTTGTATTTCTCCAACGTCGTGCTGGACGGGTCCACAAAGTCGACACCCACATTCATTTTATACAACGCATCATAAAACGGCCTGAGAACGTCGTTATAATTTTCGCGCACACCATAGCCAAAACCAAACCATTGAAAAGCGGTTTGTGCCTCGTTGCTGAACAGGATGGCTACCTCGTTTGTCTTCTTCAACCCTACCAGCGAGGGACTTAGTTTTTCAAAATCCTTTCCAATGGTTTTCGCTTCCTCATACGTGGGGTTGGGTTCGAAGTCGTGACTCAATAAACCTTTCCAATAGGTTTCCACCGAATTGTGAATGGAGTGCCAATGCCAATACGCGACCATGTTGGCGCCCGAAGCGGTGTGACTGAACGCCTGCAACCGGAGTTGGCCCGGATAAGGAACCCACTGCGGAAAACCCTGTGCCTCCGTTTCGATCACCAGGTAGTTTTGCCCCGATTTCATGGACCGGGCAACGTCACCGCCCAGCGATATTTCTATGCCGGTCAGTTGGTCTTGCGTGGGGTGATAGATGTCTATCCCAGCGATGTCCATCGCCTTGGCGGCAGCAAAGTGATCGACGTCGGGTTGAATCCCATAGGAATAGCCACGCCACTCGAGGTCAAAATTTTGCGTCACAAATTGTCCGGGTTTCTTATACGAATTCACGATTGCCACCTGCCAGGCGAGGTAGTCGGTGACGAGCTTGCGCTGAAACTTGGCGTACTCCGCCGACAGGCTGGCATTGACAGTACCCACCATCGATGGGAAATCTTCCCAGCGATTGATGCGGTTGCTCCAATAGTCGAGTCCGAAGGCTTTGTTGATGACGTCCAGCGAGGTGTACTTGTTTTTCATGTATTGCACAAAAAGTTGCTGCACGTTGTCGCCCGAGGTATGATAGTGTTTCGTCTCGTTGTCCACCTGGTATCCAATGATCGCGGGGTGGTCCTTCACGTGCTCCATGATCTTGCGGATGACCCGTTCGGCGTGGAAACGGAAATCGGTGTTGGCGATGTCCATGTTTTGCCGCATGCCGTATTTGTTCTGGCCGGCCGGCGTGGTGGCCAGAACGGCGGGATACTTTTTTACCAGCCAAGTGGGAACGGCATAGGTTGGCGTTCCCACAATCACCCTGATCCCCCCTTTGTGCATGGCATCAAGAACGCGGTCGATGTGCGTAAAATCGAATACGCCATCCTGGGGTTCCACCGTGCTCCAGGTGGATTCTGCGATACGCACCACGTTGATCCCGGTCTCCTTCATCATCTTCACATCTTTTTCAAGACGGTCATAGGGCATGTATTCGTCATAGTAGGCCACGCCATAAAGAAGCTTGTTCATTTTGAGCTCTTGCGCTTCCGAAAAGGACACCACCGTAAAGATCAGGAGAAAGCAGGCTGGGAGAATCTTCATATGATTAAGTGTAATTATTACATTTGTAAATATAGCAATTTTAGGACACAAAGTGTATTTATTACGCAATGAATAGACTTTTTTCAGAACCCGACCGAACGTACCTGTGTATACTCAACAGAAAGTTGGTCGCACGTTCGGTATGGGACGGGCAGGAGCAGGACGGTTCCGGAAACGGGAAACCTAATTTGCGCGCGAATACAAGTTCTGCTGACCATCTTTGTATATGAAAAATAAATACCGCTTTCGCGTTTTCGTGGTGCTGATCACAGCGCTGTGCTCTTCAAAAGTTGTAACCGCTCAGGATGTTTATCAGGAACAGCGAAACGGATGGCTGCAGTTGGCGGAGAAGAGTCAACCGAAGTTGATCGAAAGCACGAAGGAGCCCGTGTCGCTCGTTTCTATCGAGAAAGACGAAAATGCCTTTCAACATTGGAAAGCGGTGCGATCTTTTCCTGTGGATTCGCTCTACAGCCGTTCGTTTAAAAAACAATCCGGCGTGGTCGCAGATTTTGGCGAGCACCTGACGGGCTTCTTCACCTTTTCGGTGGAGGCTTTTGGGAGAGCGGCCGACGCACCGTTGCGGCTGAAATTTACGTTTGGTGAAGTGCCTTCGGAATTGGCGACGCCCTTTGATCCTTACCCCGGGGGACTGAGCCGCGCCTGGTTGCAAGACGAGATCGTCACCATCTCGGATGTGCCGGCTGTGATCACCATTCCCCGGCGTGTTGCTTTTCGCTATGTGAAGATCGAACTGCTGGGCAGTTCCGTCTATTCCGATTTCCGGATCAACCACATCACGTTCAAAGCGACGACTTCCGTCGATAGCACGCCTTCGCCTTTGGAATCGTCAACAGACAAAATGGTGGCGGACATTGACAGGATCAGCCTGGTCACGCTAAAGGAATGCATGCAGACCGTTTACGAAGACGGACCTAAACGGGATAGGAGATTATGGATCGGCGACTTGTACCTGGAGTCGCTGGCCAATATGTATTCGTTCAAAAATTATGAACTCACAAAACATTGCCTCTATCTCCTTGCCGGGCTGAGCTATGAAAATGGCGTGGCCCCTTCCAATGTTTTCGAACGACCCAGTCCCCACCCGCAGATCAATCCACTCTTCGACTATGCGTTGATCTACAACGTGGCCGTCAAAGAATACTTGCAAGCCACGGGCGATCGCCAAACGGCTGCCGACCTGTGGCCGATCGTAAAGAAACAATTGGAGGTCCCCAAGAAATACCTGGGCAAAGACGGCATGCTGGACTATGAACGTGCGAATAAAGAGTGGTGGCTGTTTTTCGATTGGCGCGTGGGGCTCGACAAACAAGCTGCGTTACAAGGTGTGGTGATCTGGGCCTACAAAAACACCTACGAGCTGGCCAAGATGCTCGGCAAAGAAAAAGAAGTATCGGAGTTGCCCGATCTCATAAAGAAAATGATGGCGGCAACGCATAAGAATCTTTACGATAAGGCAGAAGGCGTCTTTGTGAGTGGAAAGGACCGGCAGGTTTCGTATGCATCGCAAGCGTGGATGGTGCTGAGTGGTGTGGCCACCAAAGCCGAGGGGGCAAAGGCATTGCGCAAGTTACCCGGTATGCAAAACGTAATTTATCCCGGTGCACCTTATTTATATCATTATGTGATCGAAGCGATGATCCAATGCGACATGAGAAAAGAAGCCAAGGACCTGGTCGTCGACTACTGGGGTGGCATGGTGACCAAAGGTGCAGACACCTTTTGGGAAGTCTACGATCCGAAGGATGACTTTTTATCGCCGTATAAATTTTTCCCGGTCAATAGTTATTGTCACGCGTGGAGTTGTACGCCGGCGTATTTTATCCGGAAGTATCCGGAGATTTTTCAACATTAAGAGCAGCGGCGGCGCGATAAGAAGCGTGCAAGGCGCATGATGGCGAGCTTATAGTTTAGAATACGATTTCAACATTCTCAAAAGATTTTTTCAATAGCTCCTTGTCTTTCGGATCGATGGGATTTCCCTGCAGGTATATTTTTTTCAACTTCTTGAGCCCATAGATCGCCTCTGGAAGGTGCGTGATGTGGTTGTCGTGAAGCACCAGGAATTTTAAGTTTTTCAAGGCCCCGATGTTTGCCGGGAGGGACGAGATCTCATTGCCTCCCAAATCCAATACTTCTAATTTTTCCAACCACGTAATTTCCTCGGGAAATGTCTTTAGTTGATTAGAACCCAGTCCGAGAATTTTCAACTTTCGGAGATTTCTAAACGTGATGGGGAGATTTTGAATTTTGTTTTCGAACAAATAAAGTTCTTGAAGTTTCGCTAGCGATTGAATATCGGGGGGCAGACTGGAGAGCTGATTTTTTTCAAGATCCAGGTAGTCCAGATTTTTTAATTTCAAGATCTCCGGTGGAAAAGAATTTAAACCCTTATTGATCAGCGACAGACGCGTGCCTTTCCATTGAAGGGCATCTTTTAGGTTGACAAACCCTTGGTTTGTGCGTTTGCCGCCCAAGGTTACGGAGGAATTTGGATCGATGTATCCCAAAGCACGCCGCTCTCTTTCAATCCCGATGGCGGTCACTTGGATCTCGGTCAACAAACAGGCTCCGGTACTTGGAAACGAAATTTTGGTCTTAAGCGGTTTGCCAATGCCAAAGGCAACCGGCAAAATGAACACGGTGGCCTTGGTCTTTTCCGACAAAGACTTTCCAAGCGAGGCTGGAAGGGTTGACAAAACTCGCTTCACTTCGGCACCACAATTCGTCCCGATGTCTTTCAAGAGCGCGACGGAAATCACATCACCCGCGTCGTTGAGATGAAATTGAGCGTAGACAACGCCTTCAACACCTAGCCGTCTGGCTTCCGCGGGAAACCTGATATTTCGCCCAATGTAGGTGCTGAGATCCTCGACGCTTATCGATTCAGCGGGAGGAGCTGGCGGGGAGCCGACCGGTAATATAAAGTGCTGGGCAACATTTGTTTGTTGCTGGGTCGCGGGCACCCAGACCGGCATGCTTTGAAGAATACGCGCTACCGTGACAAGTTGTGACGAATCCGAGACGGCAATGTTTGAGGCTTTGCCAGTTTCGTCTATCGTAAAGGTGATCGTAAAATCAGGAGGAGGTAGTTTGGGAATTTCTTTGACTAAGGCGTTTCCAATAAACGTATAGAAGCGACCCATTCCCTTGGGAAAAGTGGCATTGGATTCGGCAATCGTAAATCCGGTGGGAGTGATCGGTTCCAGTGTACGATAGAGACTGGTTGTGTCTTTGGGATAAAGACTGAGGTCCAGTGTATGCAATGGAACATAGGCTTTCTTTAAAAAGAACCGGAAATTTTCTGCATCGGGGATCGTCACATCGGCCGTTTTGAAACTCATATGCGAAACCACCAGCGTTTTGTGTTTGGAGGGATCGACCTTGAGTTGAAAGAAGCCGAGGTGATTGCTCACCGTTCCGTCGGTCGTGCCCAACAGGATGATCGTGGCGTTCTTTACAGGCCTTTGCGTTTCGGCGTCAAGAAGGCGCCCGGTAACGGTACGTTCCTGCGAAAAAACGGCGTTGCTCAGGAGCAAGGCGACCAGGGACGTTGTAAAAACCAGTCTCCGGGAATTTGAAATGAACGGTTGTTCCATACATCGATTTGCAAATCAAAATAGGGCTCATATTCCGAAAGTCCAAATGGAGCGTGGGGCATTTTGTGATGCATCACGCGGATTCTGCTTACAAAAACGACGCAATACCTTGCGGGTGTAAAATTTAATGGTAAGTTTGTACTTACGGTAAGTAATCAATTACCGTCAAAAAAGTATCATTTCTTAGACCAGACCCCCAAAACGAAGTGAAAAAGCAACCCCAAAGCAGTTACGACAAAGCCTTCAATGCGCTGGGCGACCCGACCCGCAGGGCCATTTTCGAAAAGCTGCGGGTGCGCCCGCTTGCCGTCGTGGACATAGCCGATGGGTTGCCGGTGAGCCGGCCGGCGGTGTCGCAGCACTTGAAGGTGCTGAAGGATGCCAGGCTGATTCGTGTTCACCGGGAAGGCACCCGCAACCTTTGCCAAATCGATACCCGGGGTGTCCTGGCGATGCGCAATTACTTAGACAATTTCTGGGACATAGCCCTTTCGGCATTCAAACAAGCAGCGGAAAAACACAAGAAACATGAATAATGTAAAAATCGATTCGATTCGAAAGGAACTCCTGGTGGAGGTTTCACAAGAGACGGCCTTTAAAGTATTTACTGAGAAAATGGATCTGTGGTGGCCGCGCACGCATCACATCGGTAAATCGCCCATGACCGAGCTGGTGCTGGAGTCCAAACCCAGGGGGCGCTGGTATTCCCGCCACGAAGATGGTAGCGAGCAAGACGTAGGTTATGTGCTGACGTGGGATCCTTATGGACTTTTGGTCCTTGCCTGGCAGATCAACGGAAACTTTCAGTTTGATCCCGGGCTCATCACCGAGGTGGAAGTTTTTTTTATTGCCGAGGCTCCGGAAGTGACCCGTATTAAATTCGAACACAAAAATATGGAACGTCTCGGCGGCGGCAAAGCGGTGGAAAGTATGGATGAGGGCTGGGGAAAAATTTTGGACCTGTATAAAAATCAGACAAAATAAAGATCATCTATGGCATACAAAATAAAACCAACGCACCTCGTTCGCGTCGCCGCATTATTGATGGCGTTTCATGCGCTCGGACACACGATGGGTGCACTCAACTGGAAAAAAAATCCAAACGAGAACGTTAACCTCGTCATCACCAGCATGCAGACTGAACATTTTGATTTTATGGGAAGATCGGCCACGCTGGGGCAATTCTATGAAGGCTACGGGATCATCATGATCCTGGTGCTGGCCCTGATCAGTTTGCAATTGTGGATGCTGTCGGATGAAACGGGCAATCCGAAGGCCGTGAAAATACTGACATCCATGGCCGTGTTCCTGATCCTGATGGCAGGCTTCGAGTATATTTATTTTTTCCCGCTGGCCGCTACTATCTCGTTCCTGGCTGGAATATGTGTGATCCTTTCTTTGATTGGCAAAAAGACAACAAAGCCCGCCTGATGGGCCAGTGATCTCATCTAACCTCAAAAGCATAAATAATAATGATCAACGGCGATCCTGGCGAACTGCAAGTGGGCATGCCGGCGGCGCGAGCATGGAAAGCGATCCGTAACAAGTAAAGGACGGTGGTCAACCAACCCGGAGATTTGAACAGATTCGATATTCGAAGTGAATTTATTATTATAAATTAGCTGCAGGCCGACTTCATAAGACCATGCATTTGGAAGCTACCCGGTGCGAACTGCGAGACATACAGATCTTCCGGACCCTTTTTCTCACCGAGTCAAATACGCAGATACGGTATAATGCCCGTCACGAACGGGGATGGTCTGATTCATACTTACTATTCGTCGACAATGCCCCGATAGGATATGGGTCCGTTACAGGACAAGAACTATCTGACCGGGATACCATTTTTGAATTCTATATTGTTCCCCCATACCGAAATCTAGCCCAGCAGCTTTTCCGGAAACTCTGGGCAGCCTCCGGGGTTAAATTTATAGAATGCCAAACCAACGACTCCCTATTGCATTCCCTGGCACTTGAGTTTTCAAAGAGCGTCAGTTCATCGGTCATTTTATTCAGCGACCATACCGTCACCCATTTGTATATCCCTGCACTCACTTTCAGGCAGAAGACGGAGGCCGATCTGCTTTTCAAACACCAGGTTGAACCGGAGGGAAGTCACGTTATTGAATGGAAGGGTGAAGTGATTGCAACCGGAGGGTTTTTACTTCATTATAATGTTCCGTTCTGTGATCTGTATATGGAAGTAAGGGAGGATGCAAGAAAGAAGGGTGTGGGGAGTTACCTGATCCAAGAACTTAAAAAGGAATGTTATCGGGCTGGGCGAATTCCTGCGGCGCGTTGTAACATTGAAAACCACCCGTCGAGAGCGACGTTGTTGAAGGCCGGAATGAAGGTGAGTGGATTTATGGTGCTGGGTACATTGGAGAATGCTAATGGATCTTTTTGAATGGTCTACGATGGCGAGTGTCTCTAATGCTGCTTTAACACTTCTTCCAATACCAGGTCACGTCCATTAAAATAGTCAGTGGAGGTAAGCAAGATCTTCATTTGCGGCTCGATGCCTTGCCGGTGATCGCCGGGAATGGATTCGTGGTAGCGATTGGAGATGCTGCAAATGGCCTTGCTGTGCGGCAATTGAATTCCATTTTCTTCTCCCACAAAGTTAGGCTTGGAGCTACTCATCTCTCCCGCAAAAACAGGTTTCAAAAGCAGATCGGCTTTGCTGATAAATATTTGCGCGGCAGAAAACGTGTTGCGTCCCGTAAGAATATAGAGTTGTGCTTTTGCCGAAGAGGATTTAAAGCGCTGTAAGGTTTGTAAAAACGGATCCAGCAGATCGGCATTGCCTCCGTTGTTGTGCCGGACATCGACAACCAATTTTTCAGGGCCCAACGCCTTGACACTGTCGTCGAGACGTTTTGAGAATTGGGCCAGGGACTCGTTTTGGTCGTTCATCACCTGGTTGAACTGAACGTAGACCGTCTTCTCATTTTTTAGCGACTTGATCCAGTAAGCCTGCTCAACATGCTGCAAATAGAGAGGAACCGAAACCTGATTTGTTTTCGACGGAATAAGTTTGGGGATTCCCCGGACCGGCTGAAAGGGAACGACCGGGAACTGTTGTTTCACTTTTTGTCCCGCCTCATCGAAGGTGAGGGAATAGGTTCCCTTCCCATCAACACCCAACGCCTGGAGCATTCCTTCAAGAGACAACATGAAGGGACCGATCCAGTTTATACCCTGATCGTTGTCGCGACTAATGAACCGCCCGACGTCCTTCATGATTTTCTCAGCAGAGACCGCACCGAATTGATCCACCCTTTTCCCGATCCATTTTTCATAGCCGGGTTGTGCGTCGATAACAAAGAGCCCGTCGGCGAACAAATAGAACCGAAGGGGGAGGGCTTTCACGTCTATTCCTTCTGCGCCCCAGGGTAGCACGTAGGTATGGCCATCACCCAGCAGGGCCGATAAGCCTAAAAGCTCAAACAAAATTCGCTGGTCGCTATAGGTATTGAGGTTGGATTTGACTTTTTCAAATTGAAGCTTAAACGGGGGAGGGAGTTCTTCCGAACGATAGACGTAGTGTTGTTTTTTGACTTCGCCCAGCCAGAAATCCATGTCTTCTTTCCAATGGGTGACCCGCTGCGCCTCGCAAGATATGAGGGTCGATAGTGCCAGGAGCAAGAGTAGTTTTGTTTTCATACCGGATTCATTCGGATCATTGAAAATGAGGTGATGTAACCTTCTGGTCAAGTGCTGTGCCATTATCAAGAAAGCCTCAAATTACCGGTTAATCGAGGCGTGCCTAGTTTTGTGTTCAGGCCTGAACAAGTTCTGATCGAATTCGATCGGGGTTACCCTTTAGCTGGGAACTCTAATTCGCAAGCATGACTATTCGGAGGGGAATTTCCAAACGCTCTAATGGATGTGAGTTAAAATTGAAGATTTCAGCGCAATGGATCATCCCAAACTGGTTTGCCGGGCCATTTCCTTCAAATGACGGGCAAATGGCGGGTGAAAATCATATGTGCTGGCTCGCTTCCGCCCGTTAAATCCGTAACATTGTGCCTTTAAAAAAACGACGATGCAACAACCGGAACTGGGAAGACGACTGACCGCTTTGCGCAAGGAAAGGAACCTTACACAAGAAGAATTGGTGGAAAAAAGCCACGTGAGTGTGCGCACGATCCAGCGCATTGAGGCCGGTGAGGTGTTGCCCCGTATGTCGACCGTGAAAATTTTATTGGAGGCACTTGGAGAACGCTACGAGTCATTTTCAGCAAACCCACCCCAAGCCATGGAAACACAAAAAAACATTTTGCCAAACGCCAACCGAAACGCCGTCTTAGTAGCCGCATTGGCCGGGGCGGTTTACCTGGTGTCTCAAATTATTCTCGGAACGCTGGACTTTGCCTGGATCACCGGCGATCGCGACTGGGGATTTGCGACGAACGCTATCTACACGGGCCTCACCGTCGTGACGGTGGTTTCGTATGCCTTATTTGCCCGGGGATTTATCGTGTTGAGTAGGGTATTCGAGAACGCGTTGCTGAAGGCGATCGCCTATATGCTTGTGATCGCTACGGTCGGCTTAGGCATTTTAGATGTCACTTCGTTGTCCGTGGAAGATGTAGAGAGTTTATGGATTCCTTACGCCATGGCCGCGGTGCTCTTTGGTGCTTTAAGCATTGTCTTTGGAGTCGCCCTCATCCGCTTGCAGGACGGCATGGGCGAGCTCTCGCGGATAGCCGGCATGTTGGAAATTGTGATCGGCTGCGCGTTGGTAACCGTGGTGCTATTTTTTATCACCTATGTGATCATGATCCCGGCTGTGATCGTAGAGATCTTGGTACTCTATCGCGGCTACGAATACCTCTCCCGCTCTGCATCTGCCGAGGTTGTTGGTGCATAACCGGTCGCGCGCCGGAGGCAAGAAATCGGGATCAATTTCCCCTGTCCTTATAAATATCTCTTTGCTTTTAAAAGCTTGACCCAAACCTGGTAACCGACTGGGTTAAGGTGGAGCCCATCCGCTTCGGCATACCTCACATCAAGGTTGCCATGCTTGTCGCTAAGGGCTTTGCTCAGATCGATATAGACAAAGCCCATCGGTGTTGCCTGCTGTTTTACTTTTTCGTTGACCCGGTTGGCTATATCATTTTTATGAAAAGCATCAGGGTATTCATTCTTCACGTTGTCGTTCGTAGGCAGGATGCTGTGCACATAAATTTGTGTCCCCGGCGATTGATTTTTTACCCGCGTGACAATGGTCATCACGTTTTTTACAATAAGATCGACCGGGATATCCTGTGCAATGTCATTGATGCCGATCTTGATGAAAAGTTTGTTCGGCTCACGGACGATCACATCGTTCAAGCGGTCTAGAACACCAAACGTATTGTCGCCGGCTATCCCCCGGTTGACGATGGTGGAGTCGTTCAGAAGTTTCTTCCAGTCTCCAAACTCGGTGATGCTATTCCCCAGTAAAATAACCCGGCCCTTTTTTATGGGCTCGCTTTTGAAAAGGGCTACGCGTTCGGCATAATACGCCTTTGCATACCGAATGGTGTCATACCTTAAGTTTTGTCCGTTCGAAAGGGTGGACGTCAGCCCAAGAGAAAGTATAAAGAGAAGCTTTTTCATTTTGTGGTTAAGTCAGTGGGTCTTCACGGGTTCTTTGTCACGCGCAAAGCTATGCCCGGGTGGATGAAATGGAATGTGCGGAAATTCTCAAAAAAATAAAGACGGGCCGGTATTTTGCGTTATTCGTTTGGTATATTAACCTGTACTATGTACTTCACTTCTTTGCCGGATCATACGAAGCCAGGGTTTGATGAGCAGTTGCACTTCAGCAAATTCAAAAAGCACAACATTATTTTTAATGCGCAGAGCAGCCATGCGCATTGCGATGATCATATAGGTTGTCTTTCTTTCAAGACCGTGTTGCGCGGAGAGGAGTGGTATGGGATTAATCATCGCCGGCTGGCCGTAAGCCCGGGACGGTTCCTGATCTTAAACGATGACCAAACGTATTCCTGCCACATCCATAAAGGTGAGCAGGTAAACGTGCTCTCGATTTTCTTTAAAAAAGAATTTGCCTCGGCCGTGCTTCACGATGCCCTGCACAACGAGGAGAATCTGCTCGATGATCCTTTTTCGAGGCCGGGGAAGATACTTGAATTTTCTCAAACTCTCCAAGGTTTGGAGTCACCGCTGAGGTTACAATTGTCCAGCTTGATAGCAGCTTTGGAAACATCCGGTGGCGACGCCGACCAAACAGACGAGCACCTGGTTTTTCTTTTACATGATTTGATCCGGTCGCATCAATCGGAAATAGCCCGTTCGAAAAAAGTAGATGCGGTGAAACCGGCCACCCGGGCGGAGTTGTACAAACGGCTGTGCACGGCCAGGGATGTCCTCCATTCCTCCTATATGGACAAGCTGGATTTAAATAAAATAAGTGAAGTATCGTGTTTGTCTGTTCCTCAATTGATTCGTCAATTCAAAGCGGTTTTCAATACAACACCCCACCGGTATCTTGGAGCGGTCAGGGTGAGACGCGCCGCCGAGCTGTTGGAATTTACCGACAAGCCGGTGCATGAAATCACCTGGGATTGCGGATTTGAGAATGTCAGCGCTTTCTGTCGTGCATTTAAATCAGCGTATGGCGTTCAGCCGCTTCGCTTAAGAAAAAAAGGCGCATGAAGAAAATCACGCCATTGCCCCGGAATCAATGAGCAGCCTAGGCCTGGTTTGAGATTATTATAAGAATACATATCTTCGGTTATAAATCAGAGGGGGCTATTTTTTAACATAGCCTTAATCCATAATGATTTTCACTCACACCCCGCTGCTCTATTTTTGAGATATAATTCCAGACGTTCATGATTTCCCCAACCGGATACATTGATCTTAGCGACGAGAAACTTCTGGCCCTGCTCAAGGATGGCCACGAAGAAGCGTTTGATCAGCTGTATTTCCGTTACCGCAACAAACTGCTTTCGGTTGCTTATAACCGGCTGAAGTCAAAGGAAATAGCGGAGGAGATCGTGCAGGATGTTTTTGCGGACATCTGGCAAAAACGGCAGATCCTTCAGATCAGGAATAACCTCTCGTCGTACCTCTGCACGGCGATCAAATATGCTGTACTGGATTACATCCGCTCACAGGATACCAAAGACGCCTATGTCGCCGAGATGATAAAAGTGTCGGAAACCGCAGCTTCTCCCGTGGAGCAGGGCGTGGAATTCAACGAACTGGATTTTCACCTCAACAAAAGCATCGACGCGCTGCCGGAGAAATGCCGGGAGGTGTTCACGTTAAGCCGCTATGAAAATTATTCCGTGCGCGAGATCGCAGAAAAGCTCGACATCTCGCCCGAAACAGCCAAGTACCACATTGCCCACGCTTTGAAAACGCTCCGGCTGAACCTGAAACACATCTATAACTTTTTTTTATAGTCCACCTACCCATCCGCCCTTCTCATCCGACATACCGGTGTACCCTAACACCCACCGGAAATGAAAAAAAAGGAGAAGCGACTAGAGGATTCTTTATCTGGTAAAAGATTGGAAGACGGAAAAGAGATCCTCGAATTCGAGGACCAGGCCGTGCGTAAAATCGCCGAAAAGCTCAAAATTTCACCCGAAACGGCCAAACATCACATCGCACAGGCCCTGCACGCGGCCGATAAGACCAAAACCATTCAATAATTTTTTTTTGTGGCGCACCTACCCGTTCGCGCTTTTGATCCGACATACTGATATACACGAAATACCGTTTGGCCATGGCAAACAAGAAAAAAGGGCTTCTGGATTTTTTATCCGGCAAAAAATCGGAGGAAGGAAAAAAGATCTTCGAGACCTGGTATAATGCCATGCCCGAAACGGATCATCCCGAATTCGAAGCCTCGGAAGCGACCTTGAAAGAAGAGTTGGCGAAGATCAAAAACAGGGGCGTCGTTCCCTTGAAACAAGAGGAAAGAAGTCCGGTCATGGTCTATTGGAAAGCGGCAGCGGTTGCTTTGCTGGTCGTTTCCGCGGGCATTCTGCTGTATGTGAAGCGCGATCTCTTTACAAAGGAAGAGATCACCTACACCGAGCACTACGTTCCCAAAGGCAAACTCCTGCAGCTTTCATTGTCGGATGGTTCGCAGGTGTGGTTGAACTCGGATACAAAATTCCGCTATCCTGAAACATTCGGCTCGGGCGACCGCGAAGTTTACCTGGAAGGCGAAGCATTCTTTAACGTGAGCAAAGATCCCTCAAGGCCGTTCCGGATCCATTCCGGAGGAAAATTAACGACCACCGTTCTCGGCACCAGCTTCAATGTGAAAGCCTACCGCAACGACGATTTCAATGAAGTAGCGGTCATCACCGGCAAAGTGTCGGTGGTGCATACCACTTCCGATAATCGTTCGTCGGAAGTATTGCTGCAACCCGGACAGAAGGCGGTGCTGGTAAAGACACAGGATCTGCTGAGCAAAGAAACCTTCAGCGATGTGGATCACTACACCTCCTGGAGAGAGGGTAAACTCATTTTCGAGGACGCCCCGGTAGCGGACGTCATTTCATCGCTTCAACGATACTACAACATCGAGATCAACCTGAGTTCCGAAACCCTCAAGGCGTGCCGGGTGACGGCGACGTTTGATCCGATGCCGCTGGAAAAAGTCATGTATTTACTCTGCTTCACGCTGAACGCCGAATACACGCATGCCGGCAAAAAATATTCTATCAGCGGTGCAGGATGCAACCCGAATCACCCCTAATCCCCTAAAACTATGAAAACCTTCAGCAACAAAATAGACTATGGATGATCGCCGCTGCGGACATCACCGATGTCCTGTAAAAAAGAAATAGCGGAGGAGACCCTTGCAAAGCCATTCCGCTACTTCAAAACATTATCCTGATGAACAGAATAACTTCATAAAAATATGAAAATAGAATCTCTACGACATGACCATTGGTTAAAAATAATGAGACTGACCACTGTAGCCTTCCTCCTGACAACCACCGTTTTATCGGTGGCCCGGGCCAGCGACGCCTCCGGTCAGAGCGTGCTCGATCAGCGGGTTTCGTTGCGTGCGAAAGACCAGCCCTTGCGGGACGTCTTTAAGACGTTGCAACAACTGGCAGATGTGAATTTCATGTACAAAAACTCGGATGTAAATGCCGACAAGAAGATCACCTTTTCCGCAGCCAACAAAGAGCTGAAAGAGGTGCTCACCAAGCTGTTAAAGCCGATCGGGCTGGAATATACCGCGGTGGGAAAGAATATCGTCGTAAAGCCGATCCCCAAAACCGAGCCGACGTCGTCGGTGCCTAAGATCAGGGTGACCGGTATGGTTACCACGGCCGACACGGGAGAAACGTTGCCCGGCGTGAGCGTGCTGCTAAAAGGAACCGAAAGAGGAACCACCACGGATGCCGATGGAGCCTATTCCATCGACGTGGATGATGAAGCGTCGGTGTTGATCTTTTCTTTTATCGGCTTTAAGGCGACCGAAGTGATTGTGGGAGCCCAGACAAAAATTGATGTCAAGCTGGAGATCGATGCGGTTCAACTGCAGGACGTCGTGGTGGTGGGCTATGGAACGGCCAAGAAATCGGAAGTGCTCGGTGCCGTGGGTTCACCCAGCCTGAAAGAAGCGTCCAGCAGGAACTATAATACGGCGGCTGAATTGTTGCAGGGTACGGTGCCCGGCGTGACGGTGATGAACAATGGCGGTGATCCTACCGGTTCACCGGATATTCGGATCCGGGGCGTTGGCTCTCTGAACACAGAGTCGCCCTTGATAGTTTTGGATGGAGTGATCTATTGGGGTGCTTTGAGCACGATCAGTCCCAACGACATTGAATCCATTTCGGTATTAAAAGACGCAGCTTCTGCAGCGATCTATGGGGCAAGGGCTTCGGGAGGTGTGATTCTGATCAAGACAAAATCGGGAAAGGCCGACAAGGTGAACGTGGAGGTGAACTATCAATTGGGTGTTCAGCAGGTGGCCAAGAAACTTAAGCCGCTGAATGCAGCAGAACGCGCGGATGCGGCCAACCTTGCTACCGATAATGCAGGGCTGCCGCGCATCCCGGCATTTGATGCGGCACTGAATCCGGATTCACGGATCACCAAAACCAATTGGATGGATGAGATCTTTCAAACCGGTGTGATCGAAAGCCTGGACGCTTCCGTGAGCGGAGGAAGCAAGGCCTCCAGTTATTTTATTTCGGGCGGATACCGGAAGAACGAAGGGATCCTGCTCAATACACAGGCAAAGCGGTATACAGCCCGGATCAATTCCGAGCATGAAATATTCAAGGGCGTACGGCTCGGCGAAAATATGACCTACATGTTTTGGGATGGCCAGACGGGAAACACGTCAAGCGCCTACACCGGTGCGATCATGACGGCACTTTACTATCCTGCCAATGCTACGGTCTATCGTGAGGATGGTTCAGGCAAGTTTGGCGGTGTTCCCGATGCCTATTCAAATGCCTACGGCGATCTGATCAACCCGGTTGCCTATTTGAAACGCCTGGATAACCATACGCCTACCTCAACGTTGGTGATCAATCCGTACCTGGAAGTGGACCTTATCAAAGGTCTTAAGTTCAGAAGTAACTTTGGACTCACACAGATCCGTCGCAACAACAAACAGTTCAATGTGAAGGTGCTGGAGACGGGGAAGATCTTTGACTTCAACGAACTCTATCAGACGACCGATAATCAAAATGTTTTCCTGACGGAGCAAACCTTGTCGTACGAAAAAGCCATTGGCGAAGACCATCATATTTCCGCGTTAGCCGGTTTTACCTACGAGCGAAAGAAAAGTGAATGGTCGACCGTGAAAGGCACCGGTTTCGACAATGAAGACCCTGCGTATCGCTACATGTCGAATGCCACAACGCTCCAAACGATTGGCGCGGGCGGCCCGGAAGAAAAAGTGATGTCGTACCTGGGCCGGGTGAACTATAACTACAAAGGCAAGTATTTGTTAACGGCAGTGCTCCGTAGAGACGGAACGTCCAGGCTGATCTCCGATCTTCGCTGGAAGAACTATCCCTCTGTTTCGGTGGGCTGGAACCTTGCTGAAGAATCGTTCATGGAGGACGTATCGTTGGTTTCAGACCTGAAATTGCGGGCCAGCTGGGGAAAGATTGGAAACTTGGGTGGCTTGCCGCTGTATCCTTTTGCCGTTGGACTGGCGCGTACGCGTGCCTGGATTGGTGGCGACCCCATCATCAACTATGGTTACGCCGAATCGGGTCTGTCAAACCAGAACCTGGTGTGGGAAACTTCCGAGCAAAAAAATATTGGTCTTGATTTCGGTTTGCTCCGGGGAAAACTTAGCGGATCGTTGGATGTATTCCGGAAGACAAACTACGACATGCTTTTCCAAAAAAGTCTTCCCGGCACCGCCGGATCGCCGGACGGTCAATGGATCAACGGTGGCGATGTGGTAAACAAAGGCTTTGAGTTGGGCCTTACCTACCGGAAAAACGAAGGCGCGGTTAAATTTGACATCACGGCCGGCTTCTCCAAAGTGAAAAACGAGATCCGCTCGATCACGGAAGACAATAAGTTCCAGAACGCAGGTCCCGCCGTGAGAACGATGCCCCAGGCAAACATCAACATTGTGGGCAGCGCGTGGAATTCGTTTTACGGGTATCAGACCGCCGGGCTGTTTAAGTCCGACGATGAAGCCGCCAACTACGTGAATGCGAACGGCGTGAAGTATCAACCTGCTGCAAAAGCCGGTGACTTCAAATTTGTGGATAAAGATGGCGACGGCGACATCGACAACAATGACCGCACAATACTGGGAAGTCCTTTTCCGGATTTCACCTATAGCCTCAACGGAAACATCTCTTTCAAAGGTTTTGACCTGAATGTATTCTTTCAGGGCGTACACGGCAACAGCATTTTCAATTCAGCACGGGCACTCGGCCTGAACGCCGGCTATGGTTATAACCTGCTGGAGGAATCGAAGAATGCCTGGAGCCCCACTAACCCGGATGCTACGATCCCGAGACTTTCCATGTCGGATCCCAACAACAACTGGACGCGGGTGTCCGACTTCTTTATCGAAGACGGTTCTTTCCTGCGCCTGAAGAATGTTACACTGGGCTATACGCTGCCGACCCGGATCTTCAACAAAGTGCAGATGAGGATCTATGTTACGGCGCAAAACTTGTTCACCATCACCAACTACTCCGGAATGGATCCCGAAGTGGGGATCACCAATTCGGGTGTAGATGTGGGAATGTATCCACTGGCAAGAGTTTATATGTCTGGTCTTACGCTTAAATTCTAATCACCTATGAAAAAAATATTTTGTGTAGCGGCCATAGCAGGATTGTTGATGGCCACCGGTTGCGATCTGGATGTAGTGCCGCAGGGCTCTCCAACGACAGGAACGTTCTGGAAGACCGAAGCGGATGCGATCGCCGGTATCAATTCGGCGTACGCCGAATTTTCGAACGACGACATGTACGGCCGCGGATTCTTCTGGCTCAGCAATGCCAGCAACGACATCGGCACCAAACCGCGCGCTTTCTCCGAGAACGTAAAAGCCTTTAAGATCACCGGAAACGAAAGTGAAGTAAAGAGCATCTGGAGACTGCACTACCTGACCATGAAACGCTGCAACGACGTGATCCGCAATGTGCCGAACATCCAGATGACAGAATCGCTAAAGAACCGGATCCTCGGAGAAGCCCACTTCCTCCATGCTGTCATGCACCTGGAGTTGGCGTACCACTATGGCGATGACCGGAAAGGTATTCCGATCATTGACCGGGTAGATTATGAAAATGCTTATGTTCCCCGTCCGGCAAACGTGAAGGTCAACTACGATTACATCATCGAAGACCTCAAAGCAGCAGCCGACCTGCTGCCGTATTTCGACGACTACGGACAATCCGATAAAGGACGCCCGCATAAAACGGCTGCCTGGGCATACATCGCCAGGACCGCGCTCTATGCAAAAGACTGGGCAACGGCCGAACTGTATGCCGACAAAGTGATCAGCAGCGGAAAGCACGCGCTGGTTGCAAATTTTGCGGACGTCTTCAAGATTGCGAACAATTTTTCTCCGGAATACATCTGGTCCGTTACATCCAGTGCGAAAGACACCGGTTTGGGCTCGATCTTCCCCGGCGTTCTCCTGGAAGACAAAGGCTGGGGACAGTACAACGGTTGGGGCGTGTTTTATCCCACGCAAGATCTCTATCAAGAGTTCGAAGCCAATGATGAAAGAAGAGAAGCCACGATCCTCAAGACCGGCGACGTGTTTAAGTATTTTGGAGCCGATGCTACATTCAACCAGGGCGCTTATGTCGTAAGTTCCAGTAACCGTACCGGTCTTCAGTTCAGAAAATTCATGGAGCCTTATGGCTATCCGAAAGTAGGCGGTTCGGTGGACATCAACTATGTCAACACCAACGCCGACAAACCGACAACGGCCCTGAACGTACCGCTGTTGCGTTATGCCGACGTGCTGCTCATGATGGCAGAAGCAAAACTGATGCAAGGCAAAAATGCCGACAGCGAGATCAACCAGGTGCGGGAACGCGCAGGGTTAGGAGATCTGTCCGGCGCTACCATGACGGACCTCAAGCATGAAAGACGCTGCGAATTGGCAGGGGAGTGGACCGATCACCACTTTGACCTTGTGCGTTGGGGCGATGCAGAAGCTACGTATGCAAAACCGCTCTACCATGCGTATGCATTGGATAACGGACAGCCGAAAGTGATTTACGCCGGCCGGGTATTCAACCCCGCCGTACACCACGTATGGCCGATCCCCCCGGACGAAATTGCTGTGAGCAAAGGAACGTTGACACAGAACGAAGGTTGGTAGATTTCGCTTGTGAGAATAAAGCCGGTAGCTCCTAGCGACCGGCTTTTTCTATTTCTGGCCATGCGGATCCCCGCAGCAGACCCCACCCACTTTTATTTTCTTCCAATTATTGGTCGCCAATGACTAAATTTCATTTGGAATCCGGGTTTTTATGGCTGATACAGGCACGAAAGAATTTGACGTCATCATTTGTGGAGCAGGTCCTGCGGGGAGCACGTGTGCCCTGGCGCTGGGCGATTCAGGTTTACGCGTTGCCGTTCTGGAGAAAAGCAGTTTTCCGCGCGACAAGACGTGTGGCGATGCGGTGGCGGCCTATGTGCCCAAAGTGCTGGCGACCATCAATAGCGGGTTGACCAAAAGCCTGGAAGGGTTTACAGAGAAGGTCAACGTGAATACCTGCCGTCTGGTAGCGCCCAACCAAAAAGCGTTCGACCTCCGCTTTAGCCAAACGGGATTCATTTCCCGAAGAATGGACTGGGATAATTTTCTCTTTGAAAACGCCGCGGCGCAAAGCAACACCACCTTTTTTTTAAACCATACCATCAGTGATGTAACGATCACCAGCGATGGGGTGACGGTCACGGCCGGCAACACAGAATTTAAAGGCAAAATGGTGATCGGCTGTGACGGTGCGCATTCTGTACTGAACAGAAAAGTAACCGGCACCAGACCGGATCCGGCGCATCATTGTGGTGCGGTTCGCGCATACTACAGCAACGTGTCCGGCATCCCGGATCATACCTTTGAGATCCACCTCGTGAAAGATCTTCTGCCGGGATATTTTTGGATCTTTCCGGTTAAAAATAATTTGGCAAATGTCGGTCTGGGCGTTTTGTCGTCTGTGGTCTCGAAGCGAAGAATGGATTTGCGTGCTTCCCTTCAACGGGTGGTGGATGAAATCCCCTACATCAGCGACCGGTTTAAAAATGCAGAACGCGTCGGGAAGGTCGAAGGATTTGGTCTGCCCTTGGGATCGAGGAAGGTGCCCATGAGCGGCGATCGTTTTATGCTCTGCGGAGATGCGGCGTCGCTTATAGATCCTTTATCAGGCGAAGGCATCGGCCAGGCCATCGTGTCGGGGCGTTATGCGGGGTGGCACGCAAAAACATGTTTTGATAAAAATGATTTTTCCGCTAGCCACATGAAACAGTACGATGCCCAGGTGTATCAGAAATTTTGGTCGAGGCACCGTAAGAACTATTACATCCAACAATTGATGAACAACGAATGGCTCCTGAATGGCGTTTTTAATGCGGCGCTTAAAAGCAGCGTATTCAGGAATGTTGTGTCGAAAAGTTTTACCTGACCCTCGTATGAGAGAGATGATGTTTTTTAATTTTTACGTGAGAACAAATCGAAAAGCCTCTTGAGAATAGGAATCCCCAATTTCATACCCCTTTTTGGATACTTTTTCTTCGGAGCGGGTGGTACAGTCATGGCGATTTCGTTTTTTAACAAAGTCGATTCTGCGACAACAGGAGCAACCATTTTCGTTGTCATCATCATTCTTTTATGTTATGCGATGCTCGGGATTATGAGTTATCGGTTCAAGATCATCGTCATGACAGGCCAGGAACTCATTGCTATTATGCCTTTCAGACTTCAATACAAATGCCTCAAGCTGGATAGCATTAAAAGCCTGAAGTGGGAACTGTGGGAGATCCAGCGGCTGCCCGACTTTCGTAAGCTGAACATTTTGACGGCTTCGGGTTATCGGTTGAATATCTCCGACTTGGAGTTTGTCAACTACGATCGTCTGGAGAAATGGCTGATCGAAAATACCAACGCAGAACGAAACTTAGACTGGAAACTAAATGTCGAGGTAAGACAGGCGAAATACAACCGGTGGGTCAACCTCGTGACCCTCGTGATCATGGTTGTCTTTTTCTTTGTAGTTCCTTTGTCAATAAGACGCGGCGAAAATGTTAAGCTGGTCATTCTCATCACACTATCGGTAATTATTTGGCGACTGGTTGCGCAGCTGATTCGCTATCAAGAGCGAATAGCCGCGGGCAGACGAAAAAGAAGATAGAGCCCAAGGGGCCACCGCTAACCGCCCGGTTTTTTTTTGCGTTAAGTCTTAGCGCCCTTTCGGAATTTTGCCATTTCAGCGATCAATTTTACAGGCACAGGCTTCTCATAGGGAAACTTGATGGCGCTTTTGGAAACTTCGAACGCCGACAATTCATCTTTATATTTTTCAAAAACGGTGAAAGGCGGCGGACACGAGAGCGAGTAATGGTTGGTATAGGTCGAGTAGTAGAAGATCCATACACCATTGCGTTTAAACGCCGGGATTTGATAGCTGATCAATTCTTCCGCATCCGGCACGGCCTTCTGAATGGTTTTCTGAACCAGGCGAAGAATTTTCTGCACGTCCGCTGGAAAACTGGCGATGTAGTCGTCTACGTTTTCAAATTTCTTTTTCGGTGTGGCCATTTTAAGTGTTGATTAATGTTTTTGGATTTTTTGATCTCAGGAAAATGGAAATGATGGCCGCATAGACTAAGCCAAAGACCAGGGCACCAAAAATTCCCTGGACAATAAAACTCGAGAGCGTGAACTGTTTTACCGCATCGGCTTCACTCATTTGGTTGGTTGCAACCACGAATCGGATGGAGTTGTCGAACAGATCCGGTGAGATCAGGTTCGTAAACAGGGGATAAATCGGGCCGAGAATTGTGACCAACAGGGTGAGGACAAGCCCGCTCATGAAAGCCTGTTTGTAGGTGATCTGACCGCCATAGTATCTGATCTTTTTTTCTCGCATCGAGAGCATATAAAGGATCACCGAAGGAATAATGATCAGGGTGTTGAAGATCACACCCGCGGCCAGGTTGGCGTCATGAAACCCCAACCCTTTTCCAAGCAACGACCACACCATCGTCATGACGACATAGACCACGGCCCATTTTAGTTCTGTTTTCATATTCATTTTTGTTTTGGTCTGAAGTTGATCATCCATTGAATTCCGAACGGGTCTTTGCAAATACCGAAAAGGTCGCTCCAGAATTCCTTGCCCAAGGGCATAATGACATCGCCACGCTCCGATAGCGCATCGAAGATCCGGGTCGCTTCCGCTTCATCATCGAGCGTGATGCTGATACTAAAATTGTCGCCCGCCGAGATTTTTTGATTCATCGAGTCCAGTGCATCGGTTCCCATCAAAACATTGTCGCCCACGGGCAGTGCCACATGGAGGATTTTCGTCCGGTCTCCCGGAGACATTTTTTCTCCGCCAGGCATATCGCCAAATCGCATGAGGCTGGTGAAATCGTTCTTGAACACTTTTTTGTAAAAGTTGAATACTTCCTCGGTATTCCCATTAAAATTCAGGTAGGGGTCTAATCGCATCATTTTGGTTGATTTTTAAACAAAACTATGTCTTTAAACCCCGAATCAGTATGGATATTTCGACATTTTGAGGGGGCTATTGCGACAATCAATTGTGTTATCTTCGCTGTATGAAAACCATTGCCATCGTGATCGCGGAAAACGCCGTAGCCTCCAGCATCACGGACACCGTGAGGCTTTTTGATAAGGCAAACGAACTCCTCCAGGCAGGTGGTAAAAAAAAGATGTTCGATGTCAGCCTCGTGGGTTTCTCAAAAGAGATCTTTATCGGCAACAAGCACTTGTTTTTCAAAGCCGACAAAACGCTGGAGGAGGTAGACCACGCCGATCTGATCATTATCCCGGCACTCCTGGGCGACGTCATAAAATCTACGCAGCAAAACAGGCATTACTTTCCCTGGCTGATCAAGCAATACAAACAGGGAACGGAGATTGCAAGCTATTGCGTCGGCGCATTCCTTCTGGCGGCGACCGGCCTTCTGAAAGGAAAGAAATGCGCGACACATTGGATGTATTCGAATGAATTTAATTTTTACTATCCGGACGTTACGTTGGTGGACGACAAGATCATCACGGAACAAAATGGCATTTACACCAGCGGAGGCGGCACATCCTATTGGAACCTGCTTTTGTTTCTGCTGGAGAAATATACGGACCGGGAAATTGTGATTGCCATCACGAAGTTTTTTCTGCTGGACATTCAACGCACCAGCCAGGCTTCGTTTATGATGTTCCGGGGTCAGAAAGGACATGGCGACAAACTGATCGAAGCCGTGCAGGCGTACATTGAAAATAACTTTCATGAAAAATTCAATGTCACCGACATCGCTTCAAAGTTTTCAACCGTCAGGCGAACGCTGGAGCGCAGGTTCAAGAAGGCCACCAAGAATTCGATCGTTGAGTATATTCAGCGTATCAAGGTTGAGGCTGCGAAAAAGGAGTTGGAACTTGGGCGAAAGACCATCAATGAGATCATGTGGGAGATCGGCTATTCCGATATGAAGACGTTCAGAGATCTCTTTCTGAAGACCACAGCCTTAACGCCTGTAGAATACCGGAATCGGTATAACAAGAATGCGGAGTGACAATGGAGAATGCCGGGAAAGAGCCGCATCAATAGAATTTTTTTCGCAGATTCAAAAAGTAAGATTCAATAAACCTGTAGCTGAGCATAGAAAGCGCCATAGACGCTATCAAGGCGATCAAGGCATACAACACCCCGTAGAAGAATCCAGCGAGGGGGTCCAATTTCGAGAATCGGAAGATCAAGATGCTTGCCTGGATCCCAATCGGGTGAAGCAAGTAGAGGGAATAGCTGTACTTGCCAAGGGATGATAAAAGTTTGTGGTCTCCGAATTTATAAAACGATCGTTTTGCAAAATTCTGGTCCACGATGACAAAGCCAAAAAATAAAGATACCACGGTGCTGTCCACCGTATGGGTACCGTACATCAACAGCAGAAAGCCGGACGCATAGATCACACAGACCACCCATCTTGGCATCTGCTCCATCCGGGTAACAAAGGTCTTGTTGTAATACGACAGATAGCCCAACAGTCCACCCACAGCCAAATCGGACATGCGCGAGAAGGTGTGATAGTATAATGCAGGACCCTGCAGAACAAAGGTCCTTAGAAAAAAACTGGATACGATGACGAGAGTGATGGCGATCCAAAATCTTCGTCCACGGAAAAGCAAAAAAAGCACCGGCCAAAAAATATAGAATTGCTCTTCTATGCCAATAGACCAGTTAATCCCAATCATCATGGGAGCGAGGCCGACCAAATCGAACTGGTGTACCTGGATACTATCGAAG
This sequence comes from Chryseolinea soli, assembly GCF_003589925.1. Taxonomy (NCBI): domain Bacteria; kingdom Pseudomonadati; phylum Bacteroidota; class Cytophagia; order Cytophagales; family Fulvivirgaceae; genus Chryseolinea; species Chryseolinea soli. The sequence continues at coordinate 3,290,690 of NZ_CP032382.1, forward strand.
TTTCCTAAAAACAGCAGCTGGTATAAAAAATGGTATGGGTTTTCGTTTGGATAGCCCAGTTTAACTTTAATGATCGGGTAGATAAAGAATGTAAATAACAGCGTGGCATAATACAACGGCCAGATCCGCAGCGCTCTGCGTATGTAGAAGTTCCGTATATGAAAAGCTCCCGAGGTTTCCTTTTCTTCGATGATCAAATAGGTGATCAGGTAGCCGCTGAGGGTAAAGAAAAATGAAACGCCGAGGCCGCCGTTTGAAAAAACGCTGACCAATCTTTTAACAAAGTCGAAGGGAATAACCGAGATCAACGTCACACCGAGACGTGAATGGGCAAAAAAGACGACCATCGCCAATACAAATCGAAGACCGTCTAAGTTTGAAAAGTACCGCTTTGGAGCAGTCAGGGAGTCTGTAGTGGTCATGTAAAGTATTTTGTGCCGGCGGTCCGCCCTTTCTTTTTTATTTCTTGACGAGGTTTGATCCCGGCGGCACGTTGAAACGAGCACACGGGTTCAAAAATAGCAACTTAAAAGGAAAGCAAATCGTAGTTTTTTGCGAAATTCTTACGCATCCACCCGGATCGAATTCCATACTTAAGCCGTCGCTGAACTATCGAAAGGGCGGTGACCCTACCTTTGATAGAAAAGCCTTGGACAATGAAAAAATGCCTTCCTTCCGTCGCGTTTTTGTTTTTTATATTTCTGATCCCCTCGATCCGGGCCCAAGTCCCGGTAGAGGAGGATCCCTTCCATAAAATCGTATTCGAAAACAAATTTGTGCGCGTTCTGGACCTGACGATCAGGGGTTCGGATACTACGACAATGCACGTTCATCGCGCTGCGTCCGTGGTAGTGTTCTTGACAAAGTCACCCTTGGTTATTCAAGCCCCCGGCGAAGCAGCGGTCGTCACGCCGGTTGACATTGGGAATATGCTATACCGGCCGTACGACGAGACCCCGACAACACACCGGGTCTGGAGTCAGGATGGGTCCACTATGCGGTGTATGGTGATAGAGATAAAACACGACGCAACACAACGCGATGGTAAGCCCATCGTGGCGCCGGACGTGAACTTGTTGTCCAATCAAAAGCGGGTGAATGTATATGATCTGAAAGGGTCACAAGGCAAAGCATTATCGCTCAGTTCATCTCCGTGCCCGTATTTCTTACTGAATATTTCCGGGCCCCTAACGGCATCGGTATCGGGGGAGAAACATTTTCTGAATGCGGGCGACTTCATTTTTATTCCCGCCCAATCGCAGGCCACCCTGCTTGCAGCGAAGGACAACAAAAGCATTTTAATCCAACTAAAATAAAACCTTTAAAAAATGATCGCCGTAGTTTTGAGGACAGGTCCGGCACCTGTCGGGCTCATTGATTACCTTGCTGTATGGAAAAAGTAAGCCACTTTAGCACCATCGCGCTGCTCATCGGGGAGCCTGCACGCGCTACAATGCTCTGGAAGATCCTGGATGGACGCATGCATACCGCCACGGAACTTGCTATCGCCGCCGATCTGTCCGCGCAAAATGCCAGCATGCATCTGGCCAAACTTGTGAAAGCAGGACTTCTTTCGGTTGTGAAACGCGGCCGGCTCCGGTATTATCAATTTGCCAATCCGAACGTGGCTTACGTGATCGAGGCGATTGCCAACCTGGTGCCAAAAGAAAACCTGATGCCGCCCGATGACATTTCCAATAGCAGCCGCATCAAGTACTGCCGCACGTGCTACGACCACCTCGCCGGCAAAGTCGGGGTTGCCATCACTGAAAAACTTTTGTCCAGGAGGATCATCGAAGTGAACCAGCGAGACTTCGTGATTTCAAGCAGCGGAATAAAATGGTTTGATCGCCTGGAGATCTCCATACCGGAACTGAAAGAGAGCAAGCGAGTCCTTGCCCGCCAATGTCTCGACTGGAGTGAAAAGCGCCCGCACATCTCGGGCGCTGTGGGTGCCGCGCTGGCCAATCGGCTCTTTGAATTGAAATGGCTGCAGCGGGTTAAAAATTCGAGGATCGTTTCCATTACGCCGCTGGGTCAGAAGAAAATTTATGACCTGCTTGGGTTGGTAGTGTGACGGACAATGTTCGTTTGCGCTCCAACTTCGAAGCAAATTTTTCACCGCGGAGACGCAAAGTCAACGCACAGCTTTTCTCTGCGCTAACTTTGCGCCGCTGCGTCTTTGCGGTTCAATTTTGAGTTCCGCCCGGAGCACTCCAACCGATTCGTCATTTCCGTTGACGAAGCTCGATCCGATTTCCATCAGGATCAAGCGCCGCGATTCTCACACCAAAAGCATAATCTTCCGGTTCAGGCTGTAAAAATTTGACACCTTTCGAACGCAACACTTCAAAGTCCTTTCTTAGATCAACTGACTCGATGAAGATGGACCCGAGATTTAAGTCCTTGGAAGTCCCGGGCATCGCTGCTCCTTTCCAAAGCATTATCTCGACATCCTGTCCCTGGTAGCCCAGCGTTAGAAACCGACCTTCAGGACCGGGATAATCTACGCGCTTTTCAAAGCCGAGTTTTGTGTAAAAGTCAAGCGCTTTGTCCTGGTCGCTGACAAACTGTACGAAGTACATGATTTTGATAAACATAAAAGTATATTTTAGTTGTTGCCCTGGTAATGCTCGGAAGACGAGGGATTGGACAGGGAAATCAAAATAATTTGCCGCTGACCCAGGCCGCGCATTTATGCTTGACTGCTTCACCCGTCGATGCATAAAACAAAACCCTCAAATCATTCGACTTGAGGGTTTTTTACTTTCAGTGGATCCTGATAGGAATCGAGCCTCCTAAGCCCCTTTGGCGCGGTCGAAATCTTTCGGATGGCAGTGGAACATTTCATTAAAAGATTTATAGAAATAAGACCGGCTGTTGAAACCGGTTTCGTAGATCACTTCGGAGACACTCAGGTTGGTGTTTCTTAACAGGTCGGCCGCTTTTTTCAGGCGGTATTGTTTTATTAAGCCGTGTGGCGTCATGCCGGTGATGGTCTTCACTTTTTTGTACAGCGAAGCTTTGCTCATGCTGACGTGTTCGGCAATGGTGTCGGCGTTGAATTCGGGTTCGCTCAGGTGAAGCTGGATGCATTCGGTTATTTTGGAAAAGAAGTCGTCGTCTTTTTCGCCGATGCCGGTGGAGAGGTGGGTGAGCTCGAGGTCGTCGAGGTTTTTGAATTTTTTGCGGATCAGCTCCATGCGTTCGATCAGCTTTTCGATGCGGATAAAAAGATGTTCGGGGTGAAAAGGTTTGGGAATGTAAGAATCCGCGCCAACCTGGAGCCCTTCGATGCGGTTCTCGATCTCTCCTTTGGCCGTCAGCAGGATCACGGGGATGTGACTGCTTTGAATATCCTCCTTGATGTTCTTGCACAACGTGAGGCCATCCATGTCGGGCATGATCACGTCGCTGATCACCAGGTCGATGCGTTCTTCTTCGAGGATCTCCAGGGCCTTTTTTCCGTTACGGGCTTTATAGATCTTGTACTTATCGGAAAGCATGTTCTCGAGCAACGAGATGATATTGACATTGTCGTCCACCACCAGCAGCGAATAGGCATGCGCATTTGCAGCAGCGTTCAGGGCCTTTTCGGGTTGATCCGTCACGTAGTGATTGGTGTCAAACTCAAGGGATATTTTCTCCACCAGGTTCGAAGAGGGGAGGATCATGGCATTTTCTTCCGGCAGATCAAGATAGTATTCGCGGGCGACCGGGATCATCACGGTGAAGGTGCTGCCTTTTCCGATCTTGCTTTCTACCTGTATTTCTCCCCGGTGTATTTGCACCATGCTTTTGGTGAGTGACAGCCCGATGCCGGTGCTTTTGGCAAAACCATTGGGGTCGAGCACTTCCGCCGGGTTGTGGTAGAAGCTTTCAAAGATCTTGTTCCGGTTCTCTTCGGCAATGCCGATGCCTTCATCGCGGATGGTGAAAAACGCCCGGCCTTCCCGTTCCTTCAGCGACACGCTGATCATGCCTCCCTTTGTATTGTACTTGATGCCGTTGGAGATCAGGTTGATCAGGATCTTTTCTATTTTTTTATAGTCGACCCGCGCGGGCAGCGATTCCGGCTCCGGATAAAATTCAAGATGCACCTCATAGTCGGTCGCATGCTGCTGGAAGGACTCCACGATTTCCTGCGTGAAGGGTACGAGGTCGATCGTCGAGAGCGTCAGCATGTCCTTGCCGCTTTCTATTTTCCGGAACTGGATGAGTTCGTCGATCAACTTCTGAAGCCGCAGCGAGTTGCTGTAGACCGTTTTCAGCTGCTGCTGGTCATTGACGTCCTTGTTCTTGTGCAACAGGGAGGCTACCGGGCCGAGGATCAAGGTTAGCGGAGTGCGGAACTCGTGGGCGACATTGGTGAAGAACTGCAGCTTGTAGTCGTTGAGCTCTTTTAACTGAAGGGCTTTAAATTTTTCAATCGCCAGCGCTTTCTTTGCCCGCGTTCTCCTCCGGATATACAGGATGATACCGAGTTGCAAGGCAATCGCCAGGAGGATATAGAACCCGTACGCCCAATACGTCTTCCAGAACGGTGGCGTCACGATGATGTTGATGGTTTTGGCTAGCGGAGCCCAATCGCCATTTTCATTGGTGTAGTTGATGTTCAGCTTATATTGGCCCGGCGGAATGTTGGTCAGCGTCACGGCCTGCTGCTGACCGATGTAGTTCCAGTCTTTGTCAAAGTTCTCCAGGAAATAGGCGTATTCGCTTTTCTGTTTATTCCAGTAGTCCAGCGTCGTAAAGAAAAAGCTGATGAAGTTCTGATCATACTTCAGCGTCACGTTTTCGGTCCGGTCGATATTCTCGGTGAGGATCTGGCTGCCGTCGCGGGGCATGATCACGGCGTTCCGCACCTGAAATTCAGTGACCGTGAGGCGTGGGAAATAACTTTGTGTGTTCACCTTGGTGGGGTAGACGACATCCAATCCTTCGATGCCGCCGAAGAAAAGTTTCTCAGAAGTCCTGGACCGGAATGCCGCGCCATCGGTGAACTCGTTGTTCTGCAAGCCGTCGTTCGTATCAAAATTCTTGAACGTATTTTTCGCGGCATCGTGCATGACCAGGCCGTGGTTCGTCGAGAGCCAGATGTTGCCCTTCGGATCTTCGAGTATGCCGTGGATGGTGTTGTTGGGTAGCCCCTCGTGTTGTGTGAAGTGCTCCAGGCGATAGGGCCTGCTTTGAAGGAAGAGCCGGTTCAATCCGCCGCTGGTGCCGATCCAGAGTTGTTCATGCTGATCCAGGTACAGGCTCAGCACATCGTTGTTGCTCAGCCTGTTTTTGTCGCGTGGATCGGCTTGAATGTGATCTTCAATTTTCTTGGTCAACGCATTGTACCGGTAGACGCCTCCTCCGCGTGTGCCAAACCAGAGGGTGTTTGGTTTTTCTTCTACGATGGCGTACACAATATTGCTCTTGATCCAGATCGGCCGGCCTTTGTCGGGGTGCGACAGCTGATCATATTCCTTGAGCCGGTATCCGCGCGGGGTCTTGATCACTTTCAGGTGAATGATGCCATACCCGCTCGTGCCGAGCCAGATGTCGTTGAACGCATCCACGCAGATGGCATAGACCGAGCTGAACGAAAGGTCGTTGTCGTTTTCAAAGTCTTCCGGGAAGTGAAATATTTTGTGCGTGCCCGCTTCGATCATATCGATGCCTTCGCCGTCGAGACCTACCCAGATATTCCCTTCATGGTCTTTGTTAATAGAGAGCACGGCGTTGTTGCTCAGGCCATTCGTGGTGTTGACGATCTTTGTTTTTGTCTGGCCGGGATTGATAATGTTCAGTCCGCCGCCGCGCGTCCCAATATAGAGTGTCCCGGCATTGTCTTCGTAAACCGAGCGGATGATGCTGTGCGAAAGCTGACCGTTTTCCGGCTGGCCTTTCGGGATGGAGTAGAAAGTTTTTGCCCGCGTCAGAAATTTATAAACGCCATCACCATCGGTGCCCACCCACACGATGTCCTGTTTGGTTTCCGTGATGGTCAGGATCTTTATATGCGCTTTTGAAAAAGCCGGGAAATAGGAATTCATGGACTTGACTGAGAGTCCTTCGGCGGCTTCTGTGATCTTGAAAATATCCCCGGCCTCGGTGCCCAGCCAAAGCGCGGTGTGGTCAAGGTTTTCCGATAGCGAGGAGACGGTGACGCTTCCCAGATCAATATGGTCCGGTCCTTTTTCAGCATCGGCCAGATCATATAAGAGCAGTTGACCATCGGTGGTGGCGATGGCCAGCAGGTAACGCGTTCCAAGACGAAGAAAGGTGTGGAAGGCGATCGGCTTTCGGTTTGCCAGCTGTTTGCTGAACACCAACCGGTTGTTGACCGTACACACCAGCTTGCCATCACTGCCAAGAAGATACAGCAGTCCTTCATGTTGTCCAAGGTTGATCACGGACCGAAGCCACGATGCATCAACGCCTTCAAAGTTCACCGGCATGAACGCATTCTTTTCTGCCGCATACCGGCTGATGCCTTTGCCGATGAGGCTGGTCCACACCGCGGAGTCTGCGCCGATGCAGGCGCGGATATTGTATTCCAGGAATGGAATGTCGTTCAGGCTGTCGAGGTAAGTTTGAAACGAGTCGGTGGTGCGGTTGTATTTGTTGATACCCTGGTGGGTCACGATCCACAGGTTTCCTTTTCCGTCTTCCAGGAAATTTCGGATAATGTTGTTGCTGATCGTCCCTTTCAGGAAAGGATCGGGCTTGTATACTTTAATAGAGCTGCCGTCATAGCGGTTCAGTCCGTCCCAGGTGCCCAGCCATACATAGTCATATTGATCCATGTAGACCGAAGTGATCGCGCTGTTGGAGAGTTTTGCCCTTTTGTCGACATGCTGAAAGGGCCAGGGGGAAGCACTGTCGCCCTGTACCAGATTCGATAGCGCCGTAAGAAGCAGAACACCAAACATGATACCGGCCATTCAAGGGGGCCTATACAAACCTAAAGATTCCGGCGCTGGCAAACTCCATTTATTTGTCCACCCGGGTGCTTTTGTGTCCAGCCGGTTCTCAATTTCCAAGGTTGATAACCGGGAGAACTTAATAAAAAGGATGGCGGACAGGTTGGGGGGCGATTTTGGTCACATTGCGCCATGCAATCGAGTGCTATTTCGATTGCAACCCTAACCATGGAGAATGCACTTGCGATCGATCTTGCCAAAAGATTCAAACAAAATCCCCTGCTCAAACCGGCGGATCTGGAGCCCAGCCGGGCTGGGATGGTCATTGAATGCCTGCTGAACCCGGGCGTTTTCAGATTCCAGGACATGACCTGGTTGCTGGTCCGCGTGGCCGAGCGCCCCGTGCAGCAGGCAGGGCACATCAGTGTACCTATATATAATGACTACGGGGGAATCGAGATCCTCCACTTCCGGAAGACCGATCCCGACCTGGATGGTTCCGACCCACGGGTGATCCGCTACAAAGGAAAAGATTACCTCACCACCCTCTCGCATCTCCGGTTGGTTTGCAGCCCTGATGGGAAAGTATTTCACGAGCCGGAAGGCTATACTCCCATCTTCGGAAAGGACAAACTCGAAGCTTACGGCATCGAGGATTGCCGCGTCACCGAGATCGAAGGGACCTTCAACCTCACGTATACGATGGTGTCGGCGTTGGGCGTGGGCGTTGGATTGATCCAGACGAAAGATTGGAACAGCTACGATCGCAGGGGCATGATCTTTCCGCCCCATAATAAAGACTGCGCCATTTTTGAAGAGAAGATCAACGGAAAATATTACGCACTGCACCGCCCCAGCAGCCCGCAGTTGGGTGGGAATTTTATCTGGCTGTCGGAGTCGCCCGACCTGATCCATTGGGGAAATCACAAATGCATTGCCACGACGCGCGCAAATATGTGGGACAGCGCGCGGATCGGGGCCGGTGCAGCACCCATCAAAACCTCCGAGGGCTGGCTGGAGATCTATCACGGCGCGGATGCCGATCACCGGTATTGTCTTGGCGCCTTACTGCTCGATCTGAACGACCCTTCCAACGTACTGGCTAGAACCGAATTTCCCTTGATGGAACCCTCGGAGCCCTATGAATTAAAAGGATTCTTTGGCAACGTGGTCTTCACCAATGGCCACCTGGTGAAAGAGGATACCATCTCCCTATACTACGGCGCCAGCGACGAAGTGATCTGCGGCGCCGAATTGTCTGTCAAATCTATACTCCGGACGCTTTTAATAAAATAAGCCCATGACGTTAACTGCCCTATTAAAAAAGCCACAGGAAGAATATCAATACTTCCTGCACATGCCGAGAGAGATGCGTGTGCTGCTGGTGACCAACATGATCTATGCGTTTGTGCTTCCGGTCATCGAGATATTTGTGGGCGCCTACATCATGCGCAGCTCGAATGATCCGAAAATTGTCGCCGTCTATCAGCTGACCGTATACACGGGTATTCCGATAACCTTTTTGCTCAATGGTTTTTTGCTGAGCCGCATAAAAATTTCCACGCTGTACAGTTTCGGGATGCTATTGAGCGGCCTTTCCATGCTGGTGATGATGAGCCTCCAAAATCTTTCGGTGGCCGGCGTGGGAATAGCCGGGATCCTGATGGGATGCTCCTTTGGTTTCTTCTGGTCTAACCGCGACCTGTTGGCGTTGAACACAACGAATGATTCCAACCGGAACTACTACTACGGACTGGAGACTTTCTTTTATACCATCACTTTTATTCTGGTCCCCGTTGTCGTCGGTGCGTTTCTGGCCACGGCGGATTCGCGCAGATGGTTTGGTGGCAATATGAGCAGCGGCTATCAGATGGTGACGATCGTCGTGTTCCTGCTCACGATACTTTCCAGCGTGGTGATCCACAAGGAGAAATTCAAAAATCCCGAAGAGAAAAAATTCCTCTACTTCAAATTTCACACGCTGTGGAGAAAAATGCTGACGCTGGCCGGGCTAAAAGGTTTGGCGCAAGGCTACCTGGTTACGGCGCCGGCGATCCTGATCATGCGCATGGTGGGTAACGAAGGTTCCCTGGGATTGGCCCAGGGTGTGAGTGGTGTAATAACGGCTTTGATGCTGTACCTCCTGGGGCGCACGACAAAACCCGAACATCGCATTTACATTTTCTCTGCCGGACTGGCCATCTTCTTGTTGGGCACGCTGGTCAACGGCATCCTCTTCTCGGCGTTTGGTGTGATGGTGTTTGTCCTGTGCAAAGTGCTGTTCCAGCCGCTGCACGACATTGCGTACTTCCCCATCCAGATGCAGGTGATCGATGTGGTTTCCAAAATTGAAAAACGGAACAAGTTCACCTACATCTTCAACCATGAGTTCGGACTTTACGTCGGCAGGTTCCTGGGGCTGGGGCTTTTCATCGCCTTTGCCACCTACATCTCCGAGAGCTTTGCTTTAAAATATTCGCTGATCGTGATCGCCGTTGTTCAGCTGGCTTCCATACCGTTGGCGAGACATATTGTTCGGGAATCTTATAAACTACAAACGTCATGATCTTACTGAAGAAGATACGGAATGAGAAGCGGATCGGAGCCCGGGGACAGGTATACTTCCTGCTTGCTTTACTATTCGTTACCGCCTGTCATCCGAAACCTGAAAAAGTCCAGCAAGTCGTCATCGACCGCATCGCGATGATGCCGGACGAGCCCTCACCTTTTAAGATGACGGATTGGTACGAGAAGGCGCACCACTTTGATCAGTATGTATTCAACCTCGAGCTGAAAGGCCAGTATCTTCCATTCATCTGGATCGACAGTGCAAAGCGGAACATGCCGCAAAACACCTTTGGTATGTTCACCGTCATCGGCGACACACGACAAGGACCTGCCGGGAACAAAGAGTATCACGAAGCCCTATGCGCCATGGGTTCCTTACTGGGTGCGGGACTGGTGGGGATCGATAAAACGCATCAGAATGGATTCAACTATGTGAAGATGACGCAGAATTATTTCAATTCTGCCAACGGCTGGAACATCATGATGAACAACACCAATCCCGCCGTCGCTTCGTTGGGGGGTGGCTATGGCCGCGACTGGTGGTATGATGTGTTCCCGAATGTTTTATACTACGGCCTCTGCGAGTTGTTTCCCAACGTACCCCAGGCCGATAGCCTCCAGCACATCATCGCCGAGCAATTCTTTAAAGCGGACTCGGTGTTGAAAGGAAATTATGATTACTCCTACTTCGACTACAGCCAGATGAAGGGTGTGTCCAACAACATCCCGCATCAGCAGGATGTTGCTGCCGGTCATGCGTATGTATTGCTCTGTGCCTATGAGAAATTCGGTGACGAACGTTACCTGCGTGGCGCCAAGTCGGCGATGGATGCGTTTGTGAATCAGAAAGAAAGTCGCTTCTATGAAGTGCTCATGCCGTTTGGCGCGTTGGTGGCCGCGCGACTGAATGCGGAACACGGCACAAATTATCCCGTGAAAAAGATCCTCGACTGGACCTTCGAAGGCTGCAAGGCAAAAGACGGCAGGACCGGCTGGGGCGTGATCGCCGAACGCTGGAACGAATATGATGTGCACGGTTTGCAGGGAAGCATTACCGATGGCGGCGGCTACGCATTTCTGATGAACTCCTTTGATATGTCGTGGCCCTTGGTGCCGATGGTGAAGTACGACAGCCGCTACGCCGAAGCGATCGGCAAATGGATGCTGAACGTGAGCAACGCCGCCCGGTTATTTTATCCCTACGATATCGACGACCAGCATCAATGGCTGCCCGAGAAAAAGGAGATCACCAAGAATGTCATTGCCTATGAAGGACTTCGCAAGGAAGACTATATATATAAGAAAGCATCCTTAAAGGGAACCAGTCCCGTTGCCCTGGGCGATGGCCCGCAGTGGGTGAAGGGCCAGCCGGAAACGTCCATGTTCAGTTTGTACAGTTCTGCCCAGGTGGGGATCTTCGGCGCGATCGTCAAAAAAACGAACGTTGAGAAAATACTCCAGCTTAACTGCACCGCCACAGACTTCTACCAGAAGAATTCACTGCCGACGTACTTGTATTATAACCCATACGATACGCTGAAGTCGGTTTGCTTTTACAACACCGGCAAAGAAAAAGTAGACCTCTACGACGCGCTCACCCACGAGTATGTCAGCCGGGACGTAACGGAAGAAAACTGCTTTGAGATCCCGTCGAAGAAAGCGCGGCTCATTGTGGTGTTGCCTTCCGGAAGTAAAATGGAGATCCACGATGGAAAGTATACCATCGGCTCCAAGATCGTCGCCTATATCCCCTCACTAGCCCGATAAAGTTCAAGTCTATGAAAAAATGTATACATCTTTTTTTGTTCACACTGGCAACGATTGCTGTATCCGTGCAAGCCTCCGCGCAAACCATCGTGACGGGGACGGTCAAATCGCAATCCCAGGAAGCGCTCCCCGGCGTGAATGTGGTCATTAAGAACACGACCTCTGGTGCCATCACCGACCCCAACGGAGTTTTCAACCTCCAGATCCCCGAAGGCCTCAACAACGCTACGCTGATATTCTCACTGATCGGATATATCAGCCAGGAGATACCGGTCGGAGGACAGAAAAATTTCTCCGTGATCCTCGCGGAAGATTCCAAGCTCCTGACGGAAGTCGTTGTGACGGGCTATACGGCACAGGAAAAGCAAAAGATCACCGGCGCCGTCAATACGGTGAGTGCAGAGACCCTGAACAAAGTGCCGGTAGGTTCTATCGATCAGGCCTTGCAGGGCCGGGCACCGGGGGTGGTCGTTTCACAAAACACGGGTGCTCCGGGCGAAGGAGTTTCCGTCCGGATCCGCGGTGTCGGTTCGATCAACAGCGGGAACAGTCCGCTGTACATTGTGGATGGTGTGCCAACACTGGATATCACCTCTGTATCGATGCAGGATGTTGAGAACATCAGTGTGCTGAAAGATGCCAGCGCTGCGGCGGTTTATGGCGCCCGGGCGGCCAACGGTATTGTGATCGTCACGACAAAATCCGGAAGCAGTGGTGCTCCGAAGATCCAGTTCAACAGCCAGGTGGGCATTCAGCGGCCGAGCCGTCTGATCAAAATGGCGAACACGGCACAGTATGCGGAGATCTACAATGAAGCAGCCAACACAGACAACGCCACGAAAACCAACCCGTTGTTTTTCCGCAAGCTGATCACCGACGACATGCTCGCGACACTGCCGGACGTAAACTACGTCGACGAGATCATGCGGCAGGATGCCGTTTTGCAAACCCATAGCATTTCCGTATCGGGTGGGGACAGTAAAACAAGATACTTTGTAGCCGGCAATTACTTCGGACAGCAGGGCATCATCAAGAACAGCGACTATTCGCGGGTGACGGGCCGCGTGAACGTGGATTCGCAAATAAAAAAATGGTTAAAGGCCGGTGTCAACCTGAACGTAGCCAAGGCAACGACCGATCTGGTCGGCAGCTCCGGTGATGGCGCCGGTGGTAATGGCGGCAGTGTTGTGCGCTATGCTTTCTTCCGCACACCCGCCATTCCCATATACGATGGCCAGGGCAATTTTACGGATTTGCCGCAACGGTATGATCTATTCGGCGATGGTTATAATCCCGTGGGCATGCTGGCCTACAATAACAACAAACTGGTGAGCAACCGGTTGTTTGGAAAATTCTTTATTGTCCTTGAGCCTATGGAAGGGCTTAAGTTCACATCGAATGTCGGCATCGACTTTACCAGCCAGAACCAACGAAGGTTCGACCGGATGTGGGGGACCAACAACCGGATCAACAACATAAACCGTCTCGACGTGACGGACGCAAGATTCCAAACCATCACGTTCAGTAATTTTCTAACCTACACGAAGAACTTTAATGATCACCACTTTGCATTCCTGCTCGGCACCGAATCGGTTAAAGTAGACAATTATATACTCAACCCCAGTCAAAAGAATTTTCCGGACCAGGAATCAAACCTGGTCTATCTCGGCAAAGGACTAGGCCTCATTGAAACAAATGAGTCCAAGACCGGCAATGCGCTGCTTTCATTTTTTGGAAAAGTAGATTATGACTTCAAAGAAAAATACGTTGCCTCGGTCACGCTGCGGAGGGATGGCTCTTCCCGGTTTGGGCCGGACAACCGCTGGGGGAATTTTTACGCCGGATCTTTGGGATGGCGACTTGATAAAGAATCATTTCTCGTCGACAACGAGACGATCGACATGTTGAAGCTGCGCGCGGGCTACGGTTCGATCGGTAACCAGGAGATCGGTAACTATGCTTTCACCGACCAGATCAACACCGGCTATAATTATCCATTCGGTGCGGTGAAGGGCGTGGGGTATGCTGTGACCGATCTTGGCAACAGCCGCGTACATTGGGAAACCAGCAACCAGCTTAATGTCGGCGCAGACATCGCGATCCTCAACGGAAAGTTCACGGCCTCGCTGGATTATTTTTATAAAGTAACCACAGACCTGCTGGTAAGACGGCCCTTGCCGTCATCTTCCGGAACAGCAAGTGCGCCCTGGGTAAACGATGGCGAAGTATTGAACCGCGGCGTGGAACTTGCCGTGAGCTACTCCAATGCGATCGGAGCTTTCCGGTATACCATCAGTGGTAACGCGGCGACGTTGCATAACGAAGTGGTGGATATAAGCGCTCCGTTAAGAGCAGGAACTTATGGATCCGATTTCCTAACGCTCACCGAAAAAGGCCATCCCATCGGATCGTTCTACCTCTATGAGACCGAAGGGATCTTTCAGGATGCGGGCGAAGTCTTCACGCACGCTTTACCGGTAAGTGGTGTAAAGCCGGGAGACGTCAAATACAAAGACCAGAACCAGGACGGCGTCATCGATGCCGATCACGACCGGAAACACGTAGGCAGCGCCATTCCCAAAGTTACGGGTGGGCTTACGATCAACCTGGGATTTAAGAACTGGGACTTTTCTGTATTCTTTCAGGGAGCTTACGGCCAAAAAATATTCTCCGTCCTGAATCGTGATATTGAAGGATTCTACCGGCCGTTCAATGTTACGGAACGCTACTACCAAAATCGCTGGACAGGTCAGGGTACGTCGAATGAAATTCCGCGCGCGTCCTGGGACGCATCGGGTAACAACAACATTGTCTACTCCAGCAGATTTCTGGAAAGCGGATCCTATACACGCCTGAAGAACCTCCAGCTTGGCTATACACTTCCTGCGTCTTTACTGGCGAACTATGGATTCTCATCTGTCCGCATTTATTTCTCCGGAACAAACCTGCTCACCTTTACAAAGTACTCGGGGCTTGATCCTGAAATGACGGTAAGCAACAATGCTTTGGGTGAGGGTGACCGCGCCTCCGGAATGGATTGGGGTACATATCCTTCCGCAAAATCATTCAACCTCGGTGTCAGTGCTACTTTCTAAAACAGACAACTATGAAAAAGATCAATACACTCTTTCTGACAGGCTTCATACTCGCGGTAAGCGCCTGCTCTGATTTTTTAAAGGAAGACCTCCAGGGTGCCTACTCGAGTGCCACCTTTTATAAAACAGAATCACAAGCCACCCTGGCGCTGACAGGCATTTACAACGCCGCTTCGTTTACGACGACCGACAATGCCTTGTGGGTATTCGGAGATGTAGCATCCGACGATGCCGTGCGCGGCGGCAAGCCCGGTGACCTGATCGACATTCAGTACATCGACGACTTTAACTACTCCCGCAACAACGGCATCCTCGACAGAATGTGGAAGCGGTTTTATGAAGGCATATCCCGTGCGAACTATTTGCTGTATTACGGTAGCGGAATCGACATGGATGTGACGCGGCGCGAACGCCTGCTGGGTGAAGCAAAATTCCTGCGAGCGTACTTTTATTTTAGCCTCGTCAATATTTTTGGGGAGATCCCTTTAAAGCTGAACCCACCGCTCAACGACAGCGAACTTTACAAACCCAAAGTATCGGTAAGCGACGTTTATGAACAGATCGAAAAAGACCTGAACGAAGCCGCCGCGGTACTGGACGAGTCCTATACCGGTGCCGACATCGGCAGGGCCACAAAAGGTGCGGCCTGGGGCATGCTGGCGAAAGTTTATCTCTACCAGGAGAAATGGACGGAAGCTTTGAACGCCACGGCAGAAGTCGAAGCGATCGGGATCTACCAGCTGGTGCCGGTGTATAAAAATAACTTCATCGACTCCACACAGAACAATGTCGAATCGATTTTTGAGATCCAGCATCTCGCCGGACAATCACCGCTGCTGGGCAGTTACCTCAATCAATATTTTAGTCCGGTGATCTACAATGGATACGTGGTGAATGTGCCCGTGCAAAATTTTATCGACGAGTTTGAAGTAACGGACGCAGCCGTGGTTGATCCGCGACTTGATTACACCGTGGGGAGGGAAGGCCAACTTTGGGTGAACAGTGAAGCATACGTCCCGGCGTGGTCTCCGACCGGGTATCTGCAGAAAAAACATATCCAGCCTTTGCGCGAAGGTCCGGTCAACAATGATGGTGCGCTGAACTACGTCTATATGCGCTACGCCGATATCCTGCTGATAAAAGCAGAAGCGCTCAACGAATTGAATCGCACCAATGAGGCTTTGACCCCTTTGAACGCCGTGCGAAAACGCGCTCGGGAAAGTTATTTATACGATGTGGATCTTCCCGGCGCGGGCGCAGTGCCGACCGACCTCTTGCCCGATATAGCCAACACGGGGCAGCAAGGCGTTCGCACAGCCATCCGTCACGAACGAAGAGTGGAGCTCGGCTTTGAGTTTCACCGCTTCTTCGACCTGATGCGCTACGGCAAAGTCGTCGCCGAAGCCGCGCTGGAAGGAACCGGTTTTTCCTATGACAAGAACCGGTATTTTCTCATACCACAGTCCGAACTCGATACGAATCCTGCCATTGATCAATAGCCCAGTCCAACATGTCGAATTTAAATTTTTAACAACTTAAACTTTATGAAAATGAAACCAGTAAAATTAATGCTCATGGGGATAACACTGCTTTCGGCAATGTTCATTGCCTCCTGCTCCAGTGATGACGGCCCGGTAGAAGGTGATAAGACCGCGCTTAGCGCAGCCATTACAGAGATTGAAGATGCTCTTAGCAGCGCAGAAGAAGGAACACTCGAAGGTCAGTATCAGTCAGGCTCCAAAGCCACACTACAGGCTGCCGTTGACGCTGCTAAAGCAGTCGTCGCCGACAAAGGTGCCGAACAAGCTAAAGTCAACAGTGCGCTGGCCAATTTGCAGGCCGCATTGGTGGCCTTCGAGGCCAAAGTAGTGGAGCCGATTGACCTTGCCAATTTAGTGGCTCGCTGGAAGTTTGACGAAGGTACCGGAACTACCGCAAACGATGAATCGACGAATAATTTTGATGGCGCGTTCAAAACCGGTCCTGCCGGCTGGGGTGCAGGTGTTCCTACATGGTCTACCGATCGTTTTGGCGCAGCAAACAAAGCGCTTCACTTTGACAAAGGTGCCAATATTGAAGTTCCCTATAACACCGCGTTGAATCCGACCAAGATCTCGATTTCCATTTGGGTAAAGGCAGACGAGATCAAACCCGGAAACCGTTTCATCGGTTTACAGTCCTGGATCGGTTATAAATTCGAACTGCAGGAAGCTAACCGTCCTTTCCTGAGCATTGGCAAACCCGATGGTGGAACCTACGATAGAGATTCCCAACAGAATCTTCCGATCAATGAATGGCATCACCTGATTGCCACCTTCGGCGGTGGTAACATGGTCTTCTATGTCGATGGAGAATTGGTGTTGGCATGGGACAATACGCCCGGCGATGCGCGGTCAATCTCCGGTACGCCGTATAATTTTGTGATCGGTCAGGATTTCCCGACGGACAAATACGCTGCTACCGATACGAACTTCGACAACGATCACATTATTCCCTTGGCATGGGGTGGATTCTTCCACGGTTCACTCGATGACATTAGAATTTACAAATCCGTTCTCACGGCTTCGCAAGTGGCCAGCATCTACGCTTCTGAAAAACCGTAATCCACCGTGTTGATAGAAAAAAGGAACAGTGAAAATTTTACTGTTCCTTTTTTTAATTCCATTGCACAAAGGCCACAGACGAAGACACAGGTTCAACCGGGAACTTTAACCAAACTGAAAATGATAAAGGCATGCGCTAGAAAGATAATTTGGTTGAATTTGTTATGGATCAATTTGATCAATGGCTACGCACAACCCGGGCAAATTGACATAGCCCGTGTTCAGCAGATGCCCAATCTTCCTTCGCCCTACCTGATGCGCGATTGGAAAGATGTCGCCGTGAAGTACGATGAATTTATTTTTTCTACCGGTGCCACCGGCGAATTTTTGCCCGTGATCAGTTTGAAATCAAGCGGCACGAATTATCCTGCATTGCAACCTATCCTTCTCGATACCTATGTAGGTTCTCCCGGCAACCCGGCCGAAGCGATCAATATCATTCCGTCTATTGTGGGCGCGACGCTTGTCGGAATTGATAAATCAAATCAGAATGGCGTCAACTGGGCGATCAAAGTCAAAGATTTTTTTAACAAGGCAAACGGACAAAATGTATACCTCAATGGCTACGCCACGACCAGCGGCAGCGATTGGTGGTATGACGTGATGCCGAATGTTTATTTCTACCAGTTGTATTCACAATATCCAACCCTGACCGATTTTAATGAACAACTCACCACGATCGCAGACCGCTGGCTCGACGCGGTGAAAACAATGGGTGGCACCACCACGCCCTGGGCAGCTCCTCAAATGAACTACCGTGGCTTTAACCTGCTCACCATGACACCGAACGGCAACGGTGTGATAGAACCTGAATCGGCCGGAACCATTGCCTGGCTGCTATACCATGCCTATGGAAAAACCGGCGATAAAAAATATTTAGAGGGCGCTCAAATGGCGCTCGAGTTTTTGTCAACACTAACCGCCAATCCGTCGTATGAGCTCCAGCTTCCGTATGGCACTTTCATGGCGGCAAAAATGAATGCGGAAACGGGGACAGCCTATGATGTGGAAAAGATGGTCAACTGGAGTTTTAACCGCGGTCCACTCAGAGGCTGGGGGACCATTGTCGGCAACTGGAATGGGGCCGATGTTTCGGGTCTCATCGGGGAGGCAAATGATGGAGGAAGCGATTATGCGTTTGTCATGAATGGATTTCAGCAGGCGGCGGCGCTTGTGCCCATGGTGAAATACGATAAACGTTTCGCACGCGCCATAGCGAAATGGACGCTCAACCTGGCGAACGCCAGTCGTTTGTTTTATTCCCAATACCTGCCACAAACCAGCCAGGATGATTTTGACTGGAGCTCGGCGCACGATCCGCAGTCGGTCATTGCCTACGAAGCTTTGAAAGAAGACAAAGACGGAAAAAAATTATATGCTACCGGCGATGCCGTAAATGGGGGATGGGCAGAAACGAACTTGAGTTTGTACAGCTCATCGAGTGTGGGATATCTTGCGGCAGTTGTCGATCCGACCGATGTTGATGGTATTTTATTGCTCGATGTTAATAAAACAGATTTCTTTGGTCAGCATAAATTTCCTTCGTTCCTGGCCTATAATCCTTACGGCGTACCCAAAGTAGTAACGCTTCCATTAGGAGCCCAAACGTATGACATCTACAACGCTATTTCAGAGACTGTAATAAAGACCTCCGTTACCGGAAATACCACCCTTACCATACCAGCCGATGAAGCTGTGTTGTTGGTATATCTTCCTCAAAACGCAACAACGGTTGCAAAGGCTGGAAAACTATACGTCGGCAACGACGTGGTGGACTATCATTATGGATATGATTTCACAGGCAAGCTCCGGATCAAATCCCTTGATACCAAAGAGGAGCGCGCTGAATTTAATCAGGTGGTAGATGTTTACGGCGCGGCGGAAAATGCGACGGGGGCGACCACATACAGCTGGTATGTTAACGATATTTTAAAAGAATCGTCTTCATCAGGTATCTTTCATTGGACTGTTCCGGAAGTGGAGGGAACGTATAAGATTTTGCTTAAGATAACTTCAGGTGCAGCTTCCGCAAAAGATAGTATCAACCTCACCGTCGTAGAAAGAATTCCGGTCCCGCCGGTCATTGCTGGGTTTACTGCCGATAAGAAATGGTTTGTTACCGGCAGTGAATCATCCATCATCTGCAATGCCACCAACAGTCACGGAGGTCCGTTACAATACACCTGGAGTTTTTCCGGCGGCGTCCTCGTCAATCAAAACGATTCGCTGATCCGTTGGAGTGCTCCACAAAATGAAGGGTTGTACACGATTACATGCGAGGTTTCCAACGAAGATGACCTGAAGGCGACAGGGCAACAGCAAGTCCTCGTGAAGAAATTAAGTGATGGCACGACGGCCTCGTTTGCCTACTATCCCCTGGACGGCGATGTCAAAGACTACAGCGGCAACGGCCGCAACGCGCACAGAGAGGGCACACAGCAAACAAACGACGCGCGCGGCGAGCCGGATAAAGCCTATAAATTTTCATCCGGAAGTGATATTATTTATGTCGACAATTCGACAGGCCTGAATTTTCAAAACGAGATAACTCTTTCCTTCTGGGTAAAGCTCGATGCCGTGACAGAGGAATCCTTCATACTATCGCACGGCAGTTGGGAAGAACGATGGAAAGTATCCGTCACCCCCACAAAGAGGTTGCGCTGGACCGTGAAATCGGCGTCCGGCACAAAAGACCTGGACAGCTCTTTTCCATTGGAGCTAGATCGCTTTTATCATTTCACCGTCGTATACACGCCCTATTCCATGGAACTTTATAGCGACGGAACCCTGGATACTTTTTCCGCCGCTTCCGGCTTGATGTCGACAACGGCAAAAGCCATTACCTTTGGCCGGAAGGCCGTAGACGAAGCCGCCTACTATTTAAAAGGCACGCTCGACGAAGTGCGTATCTACGATAAAGCGTTGGCTCCTGACGAAATTGAAACTTTGAAATCATTGTGGAATGAAATCACCGCTGTCCCAGCCGAAACCGACCATCAGCTCACCCTATATCCAAATCCGTCGCATGGCGTTGTCATCATCGAACGCGTTCAAGACGTGAAGCGCATAGACCTCATGACAATAACCGGAGCGAGAATTAACGCATCCTATTCGTACGATGAAGCGAGAGACAACTACCACCTTGAATTCAACACGCATCCTGGAATGATCATCCTCCGGGTCGAAACTTCAACTGGAGTTTTTTATAAGAAGGTTTCCGTTGAGTAAGGAGTCACTCCAAGCAGTGAGCGCATGCTTAATAAAAAGCAATAAGAGCGCTTTGATTATCCTGAAAGCTCCCATACGTGTAGACAGTGTTGTTCCCCTTCACCACAAGCGTCTCAGAGCCGCCGCCGGCAAGATTTAAAACTTCTTTTGACTTTAGATCTGTGTTGCTGGTTCCACTCAGAAAGGTAGCCATCTGTAACAAGGTAACAGGCTCTGTAGTTACGGCCACAACGACTTTGTTATTGGTATTTATCGCGACGATTGCCCGGTTATAGGCCCTGTATGATGCCTCTGAACTTGGCCTAAAGACAACGGAACCACCCTGGACGAGAAAGGGACCCGTCTGAAATCCTTCATAGACTTTGTCAATGGACTCGTTACTACATCTCAATAACGAAAGTTTGCCACCATTAACGCCAGCGACACCGTTATAACCGCCTGCCCTTAACGCACTGATCGTTGCACCATCGATCTTCAAAAAACCGTTTGGGATCAGGGGATAAAAACTTGACACAAAACCTCCCCCCAGCACTACCTTCGCACCGGTCCTGACAACTTCAACAGCTGTTCTGCCGTTGGAATGACGTTGCGTCAAGCCTTGGATCTTAGCCTTAAGATGTTTCGGTTCAATGATGACAACAAATAGGGTAGTGCTAAACTCACGCGTTCGAATAACATATTTCTTGAGCACATAATCCGGGTGCTTAAAAATGACGGTTTCACCGGAATCCTGCAAAATGAAGCCTAAACTTAAAAAAGCGAAGAAAAGCACGATGGTTCTCATAGCATGTATTGTTTCCCAAATACTAAAATTATACAGCTGATGAAAATTTCGTCCCTGGAATCGTAGCCTTGCTGCTCTAAGTCTAGTCGAAACCCAAACGTATGAAGATTCAACTCCATGTCGGGTGACGACGTTTTGTGCAAGACAATTTCGCGCAAACCACCACCATGCTCGAAGATTGATTTTCCTTCATATTGCTTTATGCCATCGATTTCCAGATAAAATTTTCGCCGCCGGGATTCCTTAGAAAAGAATCTGTGCTGTGCACTGATCAAGTAGCGAACTTTTTGACCTGGTTCCGCATAAAACTTAAGATATCCTGACTCGTTGATCGCGGGGTCGCCTTTTCTTAGAATAAAGTCTTTGCTGTAGGCGGTGATGAGGACCGTGTCGGGCTGGATCCTAAAATTGCTCGGAAACATTTGGCTATGCACGTTGCGATAGATGGTCATGCCATCCACAAAGTACCAGAGCGGGATGGCAATCGCCACCAGAATACCAATAGACCATAAAGTAAATTTCAAAACAATCCGGGCTGTTTTGATTTTGTCATCTATAACTTCGTTACAGACCTTTTTTATTTCCTCAAGTTCTCTGTTGGTCATACACCGAAGGGTTAAAAAAGTTTCAAATTGTTGTTTAATTCTTTGTCAACCGATGGACATTGGATTCCGCGATAAAGCGCAGACAGGTAAGTGCCTTTTGTAGTTAGTTGCTGCATGCAAGTCGCTTGATGTTTCAACATGCTTACGCCCCTCCGAAATGCTTGAGGCGATTCAGTTGATTCCGGTGCTGTGAAAACACGGCAACACCTATCGGGTTGTGAGTTTTAGAGCCCGGTAAACACAAAGCCCATCCAATACCGCGATTGGACGCAGTCACTGGATGGGCTCCCTTTAGTGAATATACAATATTGTGCATCACTTTCTACGCTCCAAACAATCCTTTTTTGGATGAGGTGGTTGTCTATCACCTTGCCTCGCGCGAACATCGCGGCCCAGTTTGAATATTTTTTCGCGGTAGCCTGTAACTATTCATTATATCGCGAGTTTCCCCCGGAAACCAACACCTGCCGCTCCATGATCAAAAGCTACCTCACCATCGCCTGGAGAAATCTCGTCAAGAACAAAGGCTACGCCATCATCAATATCGGCGGTCTTGCCACCGGTATGGCCATCGCCATCCTCATCGGACTCTATATTTTTGATGAACTCTCCTGGAACAAGAATTTCAAAAACTACGCCCGCATCGCCCGCGTTCTCGTCAACAACGAAAATTCCTCCGGTTGGTATCAGCAATGGGGGACGGCAACGCCGCTCGCCGCCGAGATCCGCGCAGCCTACGGTGGTGACTTTGATCAGGTGCTCCTCTCTTCGCAGGGAATGACGGCCGTGCTGTCTACAGGTGATACAAAGATCAGTCAGGATGGTTACTATTTTGAGCCGGGTGTAGCCGACATGCTTTCGTTCGAGATGGTTCGCGGCTCGCGCGACGGGCTCCGGAATCCGGAGTCCATTATGCTTTCGGAATCTGCGGCGAAGTCTCTTTTTGGAAGCGACGACGCGCTGAACAAAAGCGTCAGGATAGACGGTCAGACGGAACTGATGGTTACGGGCGTCTACAAGGACATCCCGGCCAATGCTGATTTCAATGACATGCGCTTTGTTCTGCCCTGGCAACTGGCCGTCCAAAAAAACTTCAACAACAACAATGGCAACCAATGGGATCACAACGGTTTCATCACGTGGGTGCAGATCACAGGCAAGACCGATATGGCCACCGTTACCCATCGCATCAAGGACGTGATGCTCAAACGCGTCGACGCCGAGTTTGCTCAACACAAGCCCCAACTTTATCTTCATCCCATGAGCCGTTGGCGGCTTTATTCGGAGTTTGAAAGTCCCCAACACGCCGGTGGCCGCATCCGGTTTATCTGGCTGTATGGAAGCATCGGCTGCTTTGTGTTGCTGCTGGCTTGCATAAACTTCATGAACCTCGCGACGGCACGTTCCGAAAAGCGCGCGAAAGAGGTGGGCATCCGCAAGTCCGTTGGCTCGGCGCGAAAACAACTGATCAGCCAGTTCTTCAGCGAGTCATTGCTGGTCACCTTGCTGGCGTTTTGTTTTTCCCTGGTGTTGTCGCAGATAGCCATTCCGTTGTTTAACAGCGTGGCAGAAAAGCAAATGCACATTCCATGGGACAACGCGATGTTCTGGTTATCGGGGCTGACCTTTGTTGTGTTTACCGGACTGTGTGCCGGCAGTTACCCGGCGCTGTACCTTTCTTCGTTTCAACCCGCGAAGGTGTTGAAGGGCGGCTCCGGTTCATCCCGTTCAGGCGCCTTACCAAGGAAGGTGCTCGTGGTATTGCAGTTTTCGGTTTCCATTACGCTCATCATTGGTGTGATCGTGGTGTTCCGGCAAATCGAGTTTGGAAAGAGCCGGTCGTTGGGATACAACCAGGACGGCCTCATCTACACCTGGACACCCACCCGCGAGATCCATGACCACTACGATGTGCTCCGCCACGAACTGCTGGGCTCGGGCGTGGTCACCAGCATGGCCGAATCCGTAAACACCCCGACAAACGTCGGCTTCCACATCGGTGGATATGACTGGACCGGAACCGGTATTGGCGATGGTGGTTTCGGCACAGCGTGGGTATCCCCGGATTTTGGAAAGACGATGGGATGGGATTTCATTGCGGGGCGTGACTTCTCCTATGAGTTTGCCAGCGACTCGAATGCCATAATCCTGAATGAATCGGCCGTAAAGTTTATGCACCTCGAAAACCCGGTGGGCCAAACAATAAAGTCCACCATCTTTGATAAGACCACCACCTACACCGTGATCGGCGTGATCCGCGACATGCTCCAAGAGTCGCCGTTCGAACCTGTGGGCAAAACCATTTACATGTTCGACAAGGGTATGTGGAGCAAGAACGGTGGGACCTTGGTCAATCTCCGGATCAACCCCGGCATGAACACGCGGGAGGCGCTCATAGAAATTGAACGCGCCTGGAAAAAATACGATCCTTCAAGTCCGTTCCAATACACCTTTGTGGATGCCGACTACGCCAGGAAATTCAGTGAAGAAGAAAGGATCGCCAAATTAGCCTTTGTTTTTGCGGCAATGGCCATTGGCATCAGTTGCCTCGGGATCCTGGGACTTGCCTCGTACATGGCCGAACAGCGAACGCGTGAGATCGGTATCCGGAAAGTATTGGGCGCGACGGTGACAAATCTCTGGGCGCTGCTTTCGAAAGATTTTGTCGTGCTGGTCCTGGTTTCGTGCGCGATCGCAATACCGGTTGCATGGTATTTCATGAACGGTTGGTTGCAGAACTACAGCTACCGGACAGATCTGTCGTGGTATATTTTCGTCGCTGCCGCGATCGGTTCGTTGATCATCACGCTGCTAACCGTTAGTTACCAGGCCATCAAGGCAGCGATGGCAAATCCGGTGCGAAGTCTGAGGTCGGAATGATCGATCCAGCAGCGATCACCAAAATTAGTTCCTCGCCGGTTTGAGTTTGATGATAGTCCTATCCGGACAATTTGCTGCGTGCAACGAATTAGTGCAGGCTGATCACCCTCGTTATTCTCCATTTGTTGTTTTCCCTTTTCCAGACGTGAACAAATTTTGAATAATGAAGCTGCTCCGGGACCGGACCCTTGCTCGGATAAAATCCATGCAGACCCATTTCAACTGCGCCATATCCTTTGATCGGGTATACTTCAAGACTGCCGTTCTTCAGTGCTCTCTTTACTTTGCCACAGATATTAGCTTTCAGCGCCTCGTTCAATTTTTGTTTTGACGTCATCAAGCCTCCCTGGTCATGATAAAATTCGAGATCTTCGCTTATGACTTCCTCCATGACTTCGAGCTTACAGTTATTGTAAGCATCCTCCCATCGGGCGTCCATCGCTGCAATGCTGTCGTATAGGGACATGGTTTCTGGCTCCAGGTGTGCAGTAATGGGCCTCGTCGTAAAACCCATAAAGATGAGTGCAAGGAGGACGGACAGTGAAAGAAAGCTTGAGATATTCTTCATGGTAGAATGTTTAGCGTCGGTTAAGTCAACTTCTATGCCAACGCAAATTCAGGGCAATTCATGATGATCTTCCTGGATCTGCGTTCACAAATGAACAGCCAGGTGTTCAGTTACTTCATGAAAATGATCGGCGAACCACGCTGCAGAAGGAAAAACCTGCGAGCTTTTTCAAATCAAACCGTTCTCTTTTAGAAATGGCGTAATAACCTGTTTTGCCAAGGCAGAATAGCTACTTTTGTCGTTCTCGTATTTTTGTAAAAAGGCAATCTTTCTCTTCATCCTGCCCTCCAGCTTATTCAATCTGGCCATATCATTTTTCTCAGTCGCTTCGATCATGTCGTCGAATATTTCCTTCATCTCTGAGATCTGAAATTTGATTGCCTGAAATAATTCTAACCGATCGTCTACCAGCGGCTTTCGGTACAAAGCATAAACTTGTATTGACGATTCTGCCTTCTTGCTCACTTCTCCTGTTTTCAAAACTTTCGCCTGGATGGCTCCGTTTTCGAGATACAACAAATGTTCTTCCGGGTGGTCGATACAAGGATTTAATAAAAGCCTGCCTTCCTCTTCTAACGCCGTTACGTCTTTGGTGTCATCAAGACATCGATACTTGTGCTCCAATAAGGGAAACTGATTACCCTTTCCCATTCCCTCTTCATTTCCGTTAGCGGTTTCTTGTGTTGTTTTCCGATTACAATTATTGCAGGAAAGCAATAGATTATTCCAATCGTAAGCTAACCAGTAGTAGCCCGGAATTAGCTTCTTTTTTTGCTCATCAATGATTTCTCCTTTTGGACGGAAATGTTCAATGTCGCCAACGGTAACAGTCGTTATCTTGGTCTCGCAATAAGCACATTTGCCGTAGAACAAGTCTTTCAAGGCACGTTTTATGTCTTTGCTATTGTACGCTTTAAACTCAAAAGTAGTTTTTGGCTTTGATGCAGGCGTTTTTTTCTTGACGGGTGGGATCGGCGCTTTGCCTTTTTTTATTGCCGTAAACCAGGCAATAGCTTCGGCTTTTTCTTTCTGGGCTGTTCCTTGCGGATCAGTTAGTTCCTGTGGAACAGGGATCCTATTTCGATCGATAAAAATCATGTCGATTCTTTCTTATTCCACAATGCACGAATTCTTGTTCTTACATCGTCCTCTGCTTTTCTTCTGATTTCATTTGCAGATTTAGCGATTCCCGTTGGTCCTTGTTCCTTGTTCGTTCCTTGGTTCGAGTTTATGGCAAATTGGTCGGGAGTTTTGATGTCACTTTTGGCAATTACCTCATCGACTGCTTTATAGATCAATTCTTCTCTCCAGGTGCTACCCAAGTGCATCCTCGGGGTTAGTTTGGCTTCAAGGACTTCCATCCTCGTTTTCTCGTCCGGTGATGGTTCTGCCTTGCGAAGCAATAAATAGTATTCGTTAAATTCTTTTTCCAGTGCGGGATCAACCACGCTGCTCAACCCAAAGAAGGGAGAAGTCAGCAACTGATCAACCCGGTATTCACTCGAATCCGGCAAATCATCAATAGCGAATACCCGTCTATTTTCATCTTTATCAAAAACCACGATCTCTCCCTTTTTTAGTCCGCGCAGACATAGCGGATCATGGGTAGTGACAATAAATTGGAGACCTGGAAATACATTTCTGAATTTTTTAACCACTTGCATCCGCCACCTCGGATGAAGGTGAGTGCCTATTTCATCAAGCAGGACGATACCCTGCGCCGTGTCGAAGACCACATTATCCTTCCACAAGGCCTTTATGATATCCACCGTGACGGCCACTACCGATTTATACCCGTCACTGAGCTCATCCAATGTATCGCGTTTCTTATTTCCGTAGTCGATATACACTTCGCCTCTTATGACCACGAGCTCCTCTGGTCCTTTGAGCAACAACAAATCCCTTATGGCGCGACCAATGTTGTGAAACAAATCTTCGTATTTTTTATTCGTCTTTGATTTTTTATACACCTCCAATATAAACCCCCTGGAATCTGCCAGTGCCACGTCATAACTGAACATGTTCTTTACTTTGATCTTTCCGGTTGCCTTTTCTTCCCGTAATAAACGGGTTGGAAAAAGTCGGGTCGATCCATATCCCAGTAGATAGGAAATGGGCTCTGTATAATCCGAACGAATACCTCCTCCTTTAGAGAATTTAATAGAAATTGGTTTAATACTTTCCTGATGATAGATCTTTACAAATCCACTGCCGGCTCCATGTCGCAAAATGTGATTTGCTTTTATTCCATGTTTCGATAGATATTTTTTACCCATTAATGTGAGCGCTATGGCCTGGAGAAAGGAGCTTTTACCCACACCATTTTCACCTAATAACATTAGCCACGGCTCATACTTATCATGCGTCTCATTGACGTCCTGTCCCATTTCATTGACCACATCATAGGAGGGAAAATTGACAGTAATGTTTTCAATTGATTTAAAGTTATAGATTTCGATCTTTTCGAGGAAAAGTTTTTGAGTCCTGATGCTTTTTATTTTCGGGAGACCTTTTTTAGACACAAGGGTAGTAACCCGTTGTTCTTCGGTTTTTACTTTAGTGGATGCAGGCTTTTTGATCGGTTTGCCTTTTTCAATAAGTTTTTCTAGGAACTTTTCGTTCAATTCCAGAATGGTGGTGTCGAATTTTGATTTTAGCCATTTTTGAATGATAACCTTTTTTTGTGCGATATAGGGTTCAGTTGGCGATATGTGTGCCATTAAACTATGCATTCTATCGTCAAGTGACTTCTGTAGTGCCGTTCCAACCTTTGCATTTTTCTTGTCCAGCGACTTAATCAATTCCAACGTAGATTCAATTTCACTCATTTGAAATTGCAATGTCTTGATAGCCATCAGTCTCTGTTCAACGAGAGGTTTACGATTCAACAGAAATATTTCAATGGTCGCTTCCCCTTTGCGCGAAAGCGAAATGGCAAGGCCTGTTTCATCAAAGGTGATGTGTTCTTCCGGTAAATCATGGCAGGGATCGACTAACAATGACTTTTCTCTCAGCACTTCTTCATAGGCAGCCAGGAGGTTGGCCCTCTTGCCTTCAACCGGGAAAATATTTCTCTTCGCGCGGCCACATATGCTGCAACTTAGGTAAAGGTTTCTCCATTCATAACAAAGCCACCAGTAATGGTCAGGATCTAATGTCTTACTTAATGAAACTGCCCCACCTTTTGGTCTGAAATTCTCGATTTCACCCGGAGAAGTTGCTACAACACTAGACTCGCAGAAGGCACATTTCCCATTAAAGGTTCTTGAAATCGCTTCCCTGATTTCCTTGCTACTATAGATTCTGAATTCAAATCGTTGCTGTCTTCGCTTCCCAATTGGTGCGTTGTAGAATTCCCTTGCAGCATTAAACTCTGCCATCATTCTATCGGACTTGAAAATACCGGGTTCGGCGCCTCGATTGATATAGATCATTGCACAAAGTTGTTGATAACGAGTAACTAAAGTTCGGTAAACTTTTTGATCATATCAATACCGGTGAAACGAAGTTTCGAAGGTGGCAACATGGATGTAGTCACGGTCTACCCATTGAATGTTGGGGCCTGTTTTTCGTTTTGGACTGGGTAGACCCTGGCAATGAATCTGTATAACTAGCTGATGCATTAGCCATCAACATACTTTTTATAGTTGAAATGCGCGAAATCAAATCTCAAATTTCTATATTCATATCTATCAAAGTTAAACTATATCTATATGACCTGCTTCTTTCAAGCATAAGCTATCCTATCCAGCCACCACTACCACCTCAGCGCAAACGATAGCTTCGCATAATTCACCCGACGTGACAAGAAATGGTTATCAACTTAAAACCCCCCAATAACTATGTCAAAATCAAAAACAATCGTACTCATTCATGGAAATTTCGTGAACAACACCAGTTGGACAGAATGGAAGCGTTACTATGAACAAAAAGGCTATAAGGTTTATTCACCCGCAAACCCCGGACACGAAGGCAATCCCGCAGCGTTGCGGGCAAACGTTCATCCTGACCTTACGAAAACAGGTTTTATCGACGTTGTGAATAACCTGGATAAGCTAATAAGCACCTTACCTGAAAAGCCATTAGTCATTGGTCATTCCATGGCAGGAATGGCAACATTGAAATTGGTCGAAATGGGGAAAGCGGCAGCGGGCGTGAGCATTGATGGAGCTCCGCCGAAAAATGTTTTCCCGCCATTTCAAACGCTGAAGACGGTGTTGCCGGCCTTTGGATTTTTTTCCTTTGATAAATATTTTATGGGTAGTCGAAAATGGTACGATTATTCATTTTTCAATACCCTGCCGGAAGCAGAGCGGGAAAAAGCGTTTGAAAAAATTGCGGTACCCGAAAGTTACAAGGTCAGTCGTCAATTGGTTTTAAATTCTTTTTCAAATATAGATTTTAAGAAACCACATGTGCCGATTTTATTTGTAGGCGGCGGCAGCGACCATATTTTCCCGCCCAATCTTACGCAGACAATAGCGGGAAGTTATAAGGACAAAAATAGCAGCGTGGATATAAAAATATTTGAAGGCAAAAGTCACTTCATCTGTGGGGAACCGGGTTGGGAAAAGGTGGCCGATTATATTTTGGATTGGTACGAAAATAAGTAATACCGAATGCAACAGGGGCACATGGTTTTTTTGGAGTCATGAGAGAATGGGTTATCCATGGGCCCTTGTTGAATACAGTCTTAAGGCTACTCCTCCCTTAGCCCACGCAGCACGCTAACCCTCGCGGCTTTTATGGTCTTCAAGGCTACTGCTAACCATGAGACAACCAGTGCGACGATGGCGGCAAGCGCAAAATGCCACCAGGCGAGGTCAATCCGCTCGGCAAATCCAGACAACCATTCCTTGGCCAGGTAGAAGCTGATGGGCAACCCGAGGACGATGGCGACCAGTACCGGAACCGTGAACTCCCGCGACAAGACGCGCACAATGTCCGTCGGCGTTGAGCCGAATACTTTTCGTATGCTGATCTCCTTCATCCGCCGGTCTGCAGCAAATGCCGCGAGCCCAAAAAGTCCCAGGCATGAAATGATGATGGCCACCATGGAAAGATACTTGGAGAGGGAAGCCATGGAAGTCTCCGGGGCATAGAGCGCCAGGTATTCATCGTCCATGAATGTGGCATCAAAGGTGTAGCCGGGCAAAAAGGTGGCGTATACTTTATGTAGTTCGTTGATCGCCTGCTGTTCCTGGCCGGGGCGAATTTTAACCATCACCGTCCGGCCATTGGGATCGCACCGGAAGATCAACGGCTGCACGGTCTCGTGAAGGGAGCCGTAATGAAAATCGCGCACAACGCCAACGACTTCGCTACCCCCATTCAGATCGATCGTTTTGCCAACCGGGTTCCGAAGCCCCATGAGCTTCACGGCCGACTCATTCAGGATGACCTTCGAATAGTCGTCATGGCGCTCCTTGGCGAACGTGCGGCCTTCACGCATTTCAATTCCCAACGTTTCTATGAAATCGAATCCCACTACGGGCGATTGAAATACATAGTTCCGCTCGCTTTCCTGGCCGCTCCAGGTGATGCCACTTTGCCCGGGAATATTATCCAGAATATTACCCGACAGGTTGGTGGCATGAAGCACGGGAGGTAAATCCCTGATCCGGGCCATGAACGATTCAAACTCCTGATTGGTTTTTCCTTCCCCGAGCCCGTTCCACATATTATACAGCTTTCCCTTCCATGGAAAGCTGATGATATTATAGCGGTTATAGCCCAGGTCTTTCGTCTGCGTGAATTCAATTTGCTGATGGATCACTTGTACGGCGACGAGGAATACAACGACGAGGGCAAATTGAAAAACAACCAGACTCCTCCTGAAAGTCCATTGGCCACGGGATTCCGCCAGCTTTCCCTTCAACACGGCCACCGGCTTGAAGCGGGAAAGATGGGTCGCGGGGTATGCGCCCGCAATGATCGCCGTGAGCAACACAATTCCTCCCAATCCAACGATGTGCCGGGGTTCGATCTCCGACAAGAGATCCCGGCCCACCAGATCATTCAGATGGGGCGTGATGAGCACCACCAGGATCACGGCAACAACGGCAGAGATAAGCGTCATGACCAGCGACTCGACAAAAAATCGATGTACCATCAACCACTGACTCGCTCCCATCGTTTTCTTGACACCGATCTCTTTCATCCTTAAAGATCCCTCGGCAGTGGAAAGATTGATGAAGTTGACACAAGCAATCAACAAGATGAACAACGCCAACGCCGAGAAGAGCCTGACGTTGTCGATGCGTCCACCCGAGGGTATGCCGTTCACATAGTTGCCATGAAGATAGCGTTCACTGTACCGCTGGCTGAAGAGCGAAAACTTATCCAGGCCCGGGTCTTTCGATTTCAGAAATCCTTTCAGCTTTGCGTCAAACTGATTAACATCGGCGCCTTCCTTCAGCAACACAAAGGTCTGGGCATAGTCGCCGGTCCACTTTGCGGCATAACGATCGTTATCCAGTAACACCTCCATGCTGAGCAGGAAATCAAACTGGGCCGACGAAGTCGCGGGAAGGTTTTCAAAGACTCCGGAAACGAGAAATGTACCCTCGAACAAAGGATGCTTCCATTGAACACTCTTGCCGATCGCATCGCTGCTATTCGGGAAGAGCCGCCGGGCAGTCTCTTCCGAAATGACGATGCTGTTTTTGTCCGTGAGCACACGGTTCACGTCGCCCTGAAGTAACCGGAAAGAGAATACTTTAAAAAAATCAGGGCCCGCATGCCAGCCGGTTCCCTGAATGCTTTTGTCCCCCGCCGATAAAATTCCGTCCCTCGTTTCCCAGGAGAAAAAATTATTGGTGGCGACGGCGCGCTCAACTTCGGGAAATTCGGCGACCAGCGCAGACGCCAGCGGTACCGGTGTTATATCCAGTGTAAGGGTATTTTGAAATTGAAGGTTGTTCATGACCTGATAAAGCCGTGAATCATGCTCATGAAATCGATCGACAGCGAGCTCATGTTGAACCCAAAGCCCGATCAGCAATACGCACATTAAACCGCTCGAAAGACCGATCACATTGATGGCAAATGTAGTTTTGTGACGGGCAAAACTTCTGAAGGATACCGTTAGATTGTGTGTTAGCATAGCGGTAATGTTTTTGTTTCGACGGAAGAGATCAGAACTCCTGACAAGCCCCGGACGGCACAGAAGAAGTACATCCCGGATCAGCAAAAGATGCGCGCGACGGCGCCCAACACTTTCGGCCCGGCGATAGTAGAGCTGGACCAGATCACCCTCGATGTCTGGAAGGTATTCAGGCTTGCAGAACCATCTGAGGAGTTTCAGGGGGAAGCCGGGCACCGATGTGTTTTCTTTCTTATTCAAGCTTGAAGGTCAGTTGTGGTAAAGCACTCCATAATTCATCGCGTGTACTGCGCGTATGCAAAAGCGCCCGCTTTCCGCCGGCCGTTAAGACAAAGTAAAGTTTTGGACGGCCTCCGCGGTTTTTCTCGGTCCCACCAGGTTTCGATTTCAAATGTCCCTTGTCCTCTAACCGTCGGAGGGTGACCTGGAGTGCGCCAACACTGACCTCGCGTTTCAGGCGATTCTCTATTTCGTCCTTGATCGTCACGCCGTAGGCATCTCCGTCGAGTATCCCCACCGTCAGCAGTACAATTTCCTCAAATTCTCCGAGCTGATATTTCTTCATAACCAGGGCATTGCATGATCAATAGTACAAATATTTTTGTTCAATTACTACTTTGTAGTAATAATGTGGGCAAGTTGTGTTTTTCGAATACGACGAAGTAAGGGAGGCTTTTTATTCCACTTTCGAAAAAAACTGTTCGCAGGCGGACTATTCATTAAAGAACCGGGTCTTTATTCGTTGTTGTTTCGCTGGTTATTTCTGGCACCATTCTTTCTGAACATGGAGCGGTCATTTGTGATGAAAAGTTGAGCGGATTGAATCTCCTCATCCTAACCCAACGCCTATGAGCATGACTGCGTGTTGCTGCCGGTACAAATTCCTTGCGCAAATAATTATGAATGGAAAGGCAGAAACCGTTCGGGTTTTACTGAAATTGTCAACGCGATGAAATTTTGTTTCGGAAATAACTTTTAATGAATCTCATGAGAATTTACCTCTTTATTGTGTGTCTTGCAGGTACTATGACGCAGAACATTCTTGCTCAAAAGAACAGTCATGCTTCTGATCACAAGCAGGAAAAAAAGGAAAAGTACAGTCATGATCTTCCCGACTTCGATCGTTATGTAGAACTGGAAACCAAAGTGGATACAACGGGGAGTGTAAGTTGCGCCGATTTCGATGGCGATGGTCATCTTGACATTCTCCTGGTGAAAGGACGACATTGGCCTATTGTCGACCGGGTCCTTCTCGGTGATGGGTTAGGCGGGATCCGAAAGGCTTATGACCTCGGGAAGGTAGCAGACCGCTCATACACCGGCGGTGTAGCTGATTTGAACGGCGATGGTTCCCCTGACATTGCGGTTAGCAATGATGACCCGGATCGGAAACTGATTTATTTTAATGACGGGAAAGGTAATTTTAAAATGGAGTCTGAATTCGGGAGCCCTGAGTGGTCGACCCGGAATTTGTCCATTGCGGATATCAATGGTGATCGATGGCCGGATCTCATTTTGGCGAACCGCGGTGATTTGGGAAGAACATCAAATGATATCTGCTTAAACAATGGGAAAGGACAGTTTGCCAAATGCATCTCATTTGCCCCATATCCTGCCACGGCAATCTATCCTGTGGACATTAACAAAGATGGTTTCGTAGACCTTGTTGTGCCGCATCGCGACGGTGGCCAGAGTTACGTATACCTCGGCAGTTCAAATGCAACCTTCCCGGACACGCATCGCATTCCCTTCGGGCCACCGAACGCTACGATTCGTATTGCAGCGGCAGCAGATTTCAATGGAGATAGTATACTTGACATTGTAGCGATAGACCAAAACAAAGGGGTAGATCTTTATTTTGGACAAGAAGATCAGACTTTTTCCGAAGGCATTTCCTTAGCAGGCCCAAAGATCGTCCCCTATGCACTGGAAATAGCGGATCTGGATAATGACAAAAAGATTGATATTATCGTAGGCTATGTAGAAGCGCCATCAACGGTATTTTTTAATGACGGTACAGGCCGCAACTTTAAATCGATTTCTTTCGGCGATGCGAAGGGCACAGCGTATGGTTTTGGAGTTGGCGATTTCAATGAAGACGGAGTGCTTGACATCGCGGCTGCCCGCTCAGACGCTACGAATGTTTTGTACTTTGGCAATAGCAAAGCAAAAAAAAGTAAATGAACAATGTTAAGGGCGACAGAAGAGAAGGTCACTCAGCCAAAGTAAAATGGGAGTGACGCGATAACACCTGACAAAGTCGCAAATACCCTTCATGAGTTATAATCCCACGTCTTAAATTTGCTTGATCACAAAATGAATGGTCACAGCTTAAAATTCAAAGACACATGAGAAAATTAAAAGTGCAAATGAACATTTCCCTCGACAACAAATGGGACAGTGGAATGTCAAATTTTAGTTTGGACAATCTTAAGGACGTGGACTGTCTTTTACACGGACGAAAGACCGGCGAGGGTTTTATTCCTTACTGGGCGGAAGTAGCAAACAATGCAAACGACACCGAGCATAAACTGGGAAAACGATTCTCAGAGATCCCGAATGTTGTTTTTTCAAATACACTCACGGAAAGCAAGTGGGAGAACACAACTCTTATAAAAGGTGATCTCCAACGGGAGATAGAAGTCTTAAAAAACAAAAACGGCAAAACGATCATGGTTTACGGCGGAGATTCATTTGTGGCATCGCTGATCGAACATGACCTGATTGACGAGCTCTATTTACTGATAAACCCTGCAACGATTGGGAACGGACAACAAACCTTCAATCCTTTAAAAAAGGATCTAAAGCTGAAGCTTGTGAAATGTAGCCCTTTCGATTCGGGTACCGTTGTGCTGTGTTATACAAGATGAAAGCCAGATGAGATCGATGTAAAAAAATACCTACAAAGTCATGGTATTTTGGCGAAATTGGGGGAATGAAGCATCTTATTACCCTCTCAGCGCTATGGCTCTTTCTCTACTCTACCGCGCCTGCTCAAAAGCGTTTGGTATTCAGCCCCGGCAAACGGGTGTCCACAACGGTCTATCAACCCGTGGATATTGTATTCGATGCCGGAAAGCTTCCTTCGACCAATCCATTTGACATCACGTTTGGGGCGACGGTCACCAATAGCTCCAACCAGTCCGATACCATTTATGGATTTTACAATGGCGGCAAGGAGTTTGTTCTGAGATTTAACCCTACAAAACAAGGAGATCATCCGTTTCAAACCTTCTCCACGGTCAAAAAGCTTTCCGCATTGAAAGGCGTGATCAGGGCAGAAGCAAACACGGATTCGGACATACACGGTAGGGTTAAAGTCTCTGCCAGCGCTCCACAAAAATTTGAATACCAGGATGGCACACCCTACTTTGCGCTCCCATTCGAGCTCGATTGGCTATTTGCTTTGGATATCGACAACCCGTCGGCTTTACCCAAAACAACGGAGATCGTGCAGGCCGTAAAGGAAAACGGTTTCAATCAAATTGTGATGAATGTT
This sequence comes from Chryseolinea soli, assembly GCF_003589925.1. NCBI lineage: Bacteria > Pseudomonadati > Bacteroidota > Cytophagia > Cytophagales > Fulvivirgaceae > Chryseolinea > Chryseolinea soli. The sequence continues at coordinate 3,326,306 of NZ_CP032382.1, forward strand.
TATGCCTACGAAACATCATGGAAAACGGATGCCACCACGCCTCGGCAGTACAGTTATAAAGATCCGCCCTACACCGTGTTTGGCGGAACCAATGAAAAGCCTGATTTCACCAGCCTGAATGTTTCATTTTTTAAACATTTCGATCGCGTCATTCAATACGTACATGAACGCGGCATTGTAGCGCACGTCATGATCTACGTTTGGAATAAGAAAGTGAACTGGCCCGCGATGTACAGCGCAGAAGACAATCGATATTATGATTACATCATCAAACGATATCAAGCGTACCCCAACGTGATTTGGGACGTTTCCAAAGAAGCGCTGGACTATGGTCGTTGTGACATTCCTTACATCAACGAACGCATTGAACGGACCCGGAAACTGGACGCCTATCACCACCTCGTAACCGTTCATGACTATGAATATTGTTCGCGCGAACCGGACAGGGTTGACTTCATCTCCATCCAGAATTGGAGACCCGATCTGTATTCCTTGAGTCTGGAAGCGTATCTCAAACATTCTAATAAGCCGGTAATGAATATTGAACATGGTGGATATGAAGAAGGACCCTTTTCAACCTTTACCGGTAACTATACCAATGCGGAAGTGTGCCTGGAGCGAACCTATGCTTGCGTTTTTGCAGGTGTCTACGGATCCTATTACTGGCAAAACACTTCGTGGGATATCGTGATTCATGATATTATGAATCCAAATCAAACCGCGTTTCGCAAGCCGCGATTTGATTACTACAAGCACCTTCAACAACTTTTTTCAACATATGAATTTGCGAAGTTGAGCCCCCACAAGCCGAAGCTCACGACCAACTCAAAGGAAGGCTTTGACAATCTTGCCTTCAGCGGATATGCCCTCACCGACAACAAAGCACTGTACCTCTACTATGTTCCCAAAGACAACTATAGTATTTGGACAAATATTCCCAAGCCGCCGTCAGGGGAGGTAACGTCTTCATGGTTCAACATCTTCACTGGCGAAACCACCCCGGAGGTTAAAGCGAAGAGTGGTGGCTTCGGGATGTATCAGTCACCGTGGAAAGGTCAGTCAGCGGTTCTGATATTGAAAGCTGGTCAATGAAGATCTTCGCTTCGCCATGCGACCCGGTCCGGAAATGAAAAACCCAAATGAGCCACACCGTGACTTCACTTGGGTTCCCATTCTGTAAATTTCCTTTTAAGGTTTACAAGACCTTTGGCTTCCTCATCACGCTAATGTTTTCCCTTGGTGTATTGATTCATCCAGGTATAGATGTCCATCGAGAAGGGATCGTAAGCCGGATCTTCGTGGCCCATGCCGGTAGCGGTATAGGTCATTTCCCCGCATAAATGACCCACCCCAGGGTATAAGGTCAGCTTCGCGCGGACCTCGGGGTTCAAGGCGTTGATGGCAGACACCAGTTGCTTCGGGAAATCCGGGGAAGCGACCTCATCGGCCTCGCCATGGAAGATCCACACAGGCACCTTGGCCGTGCGCTGGGTAAACAAGTCGTTCATGACACCGGTGGCACCGATCGGTACGGCGGCGGCGATCTGGTTGTCGTCGAACGAGTTCAATTGATCGAGTGTTGCGTTGCCACCCATGCTGATGCCGGTGAGGTAAATGCGCGTGGTATCGATGCGATACGTGGTGCTCACAAAGCGGATGAACGCACGAAGGTGTTCGCGCTCCCACCATCCTTCGTGACACTGCGGCGAGATGACGACCATCGGGTGCGAAGGTGCCCAGTGTTTTTCGGCAATCATTCTTGACGGACCGAAAGCCAACACCTTGTCGAGGTCAGATGGCGACACCTGGCTGTTGCCGACTTCGCCGGAGCCATGCAAATAAATTAGCAGCGGGTATCGCAACGTATCGGTCGCGTAAGCTTCGGGTGTATACAACCAGTATCCGAACGGCGCGGCGTCTGTGCCCAGCGGCACAGGTCTTTGTGTACCTTTATCGTCGGTTACCGGAAGCGTGGTGTCTCCGGGGATATTCGTTGTGTCGCCCGGTGTGTTTGGATTGGACGGATCCGGATTGGGATTTACAGGCTGCACAGGGTCCTTCGAGCATCCCAAAGCGATCAGCCAAGTCGCCAACAAAATGAAGAGTTTGTTTTTCATAGCGAAGGGTCATTAGGGTCATTGATCTAACGGGGAGCTGCAAACAATATACCGCCGTGTATGCCGGCAGTGAGGCATAAGGATGACCTTCTAAATTTGGCTGAAAATGGTCTTTTTCAAATGGCGTGGGTAAAAAATTACACGGTTCTCGCAACAGGCAGTGCGGAAAAAAAAGCCACATAGAACGAAATATTCCACAACTCCCCAACCCTGGCTATGGGTTTTTTGCGTCTATTTTTTCCGAAGACAACGTTGTTGGTTAACACAGATCACCCCATGGTCATCACGCCGGTGTTTTACTTTGTGTATTGATACATCCAGGTATAGATGTCCATCGTGAAAGGATCGAAAGCGGGATTTTCGTGGCCCATACCTGAACCCGTATAGGTCATTTCCCCGCATAAATGACTCACCCCAGGGTATAAGGTCAGTTTCGCCCGAACCTCGGGGTTCAATGCGTTGATGGCGGACACGAGTTGCATCGGAAATTCCGGCGAAGCGACCTCGTCTGCCTCGCCATGGAACATCCACAGCGGCACTTTGGCGGTGCGCTGGGTAAACAAGTCGTTCATTGTACCGGCAGCTCCAATCGGTATGGCGGCGGCAATCTGGATGTTGTCGAATGAGTTCAATTGATCGAGTGTCGCGTTGCCACCCATGCTGATACCGGTGAGGTAGATGCGCGTGGTGTCGATACGATACGTTTTGCTAACGAAGCGAATGAACGCGCGAACGTGTTCGCGATCCCACCACACTTCGTGACACTGTGGCGAAACCACTACCATGGGGTGCGAAGGGGCCCACTGCTTTTCGGCAATCATTTTTGACGGACCGAACGCCAACACTTTGTTGAGCTCGGTTGGCGACGACTGGCTGTTGCCGACTTCGCCGGAGCCATGCAAATAGATCAGCAGCGGATATTTCAATGTATTGGTTGCATAACCTTCCGGCGTGTACACCCAGTATCCGAAAGGTGCGGCGTCAGTGCCAAGCGGCATGGGCGTTTGTGTGCCTTTATCGTGGGTTGTCGGATGTTGCGTAGTGTCTCCGGGCGTATGCGTAGTGTCACCTGGTGGGTTTGGATTGGGATTTACGGGCTGCACGGGATCCTTGGAACATCCCAAAGCGATCAGCCCAATCGTCAACAAAATGAAGAGATTCTTTTTCATAGTGAAGGTCAATTAGGGGCAGTCAATCTTGACTAATGGGGAGCCGCAAACAATATACCGCCGAATGCGCCGCCGGGGGAGTGTAGGCGACCTTCTCAATTTAACAAAAAAAAAGCCTTTTTCAGTTGGCGTGGGTAAAAAACTACACGGTTCCCCAACAGGCAGTGCGGAAAAAAGGCCAAGTCAAACCAAATATTCCACAAATCCCCAGCGCCTGGCTTTGGGATTTCCAGGGTATTTGTGATACGCTTTACTTCTATTTGAGGCCAGAAGCCATTAAGAGATGAACGATTATCAATCCGTGGGAGCATGGAAAGCCCCCAGGGTAAGGCACTCCATGATCATAATTTTTCGGCTACTGTTAATGACATTGAAAAGTGCTTATCTATTTTGCCTTGAAACTTATCATGAATTAAGTTTTCTATTTCCTCGAAAAAAGCGTGTTGAACTTCTTTCGTCGCAGCAAGATGGTTGGAGAATGTGCCTAATAACTGCACGAAACTTTTCGCGCTATAGGTAATGACTACCGGAAAGCGTTTAAAATTTATTAATCGAAATAGCCTTTCATCAATAGCGTCAGCTTGGAGGTCTTTGCTTTTTGGCAATTCAGGTTTTCGATGTTTGTCCGTAAAATCATAGCGGTCGAAAATCGGTTGGGAGACCTTAAAAAAACGATCGCCACGTTCATCTGAAATATGATGGGTATGGATAATTGCCAAATGTCCCTTAGGCTTTAGCACTTCATGGGTTTTTATAAATTTTAATGAGGGATCAATCCAGTGAAAAGAAGTTGCTGCAAAAACTAAATCAAAGGATGCTGCGGGCAGTGGTATTTCTTCAAAGGCGCCTTTTATTATCTGAATGTTTTCATAGTCGCGCAGCTCATATTTTGCTATTTCCGCCAAAGCTTCACCCAATTCGATTGCCGTAATGTCAAATCCTTTTTCTGCTAGCGGCTTTGTCGCTTGCCCTGTTCCTGGGCCGATTTCGAGAAGCTTTGCACCTCCGGATATTTCTGTGGAGTCAATTAGGGCAGAAAACAAATCATCCGGGTAACGAGGTCTGGCTTCATGGTATAAAGAGGCCGCCTCATTAAAAGTATGTCTAAGGGAGTGATGGTCAGTCATAAATTTCAGGAAGGTGGGAACCGGTCTAAAAATCCCATGTGGCAATTTAATACGATGAAATGAGAAAAGTCATAAATAAAACTCCCTCCAACTAAGCTTCGGTGTGTGATGTAGCCCCAAGGTTACGGGTTAAAATGAGGTTATTGAAAACTTAAAGAAATTCAATGATTTGCAGCTTAAAACTATTTTATTAGTTTTATACCTAAATAATTAGTTATTATGACAGGCCGAACGACATTTTATCGATTTGGTAGAAACCAACATCTATTTAATATGACCAGACTCAACTTGGTTTTCGTGGGCTGCCTGTTAATTTTCTTGCCAAAACCGCTATCGGGTCAAACCAAAAAAGTCCACGAAAATCCAATTACAATTGGACAGATTATTACCCTGAAATCTGCGGTGCTAAAAGAAGAAAGGCAGATTTACGTATCCTTACCTGACGGCTACGATACGTTGACCTCCAACCTTCCTGTTATGTATGTGTTAGATGCCGAATATCGGTTCGGGATTGCTCAAAGTATCCGATCCTATTTTAATATAACCACAAAAATTCCTCAGACAATTTTAATAGGTATCGCCAACCCCACAAAAGAAACACGTCAAAGAGATTATTTGCCAAAGGCCTATGGAGGTGAAGCGGAGAAATTTTCAGAATTCTTGTCCGAAGAGGTTTTTGAATTTGTCCAACAAAAGTATAAAGCCAGTAAGAAAAGATATTTAGCCGGACACTCTCATGGAGGCGTCTTTGTGGTCTACACGCTGTTAAATAAGCCGGATTTTTTTGAAGGCTACATCGCTATAGATCCTAGTCTAAAATATATTTACAGTGAAGGCGACACACTACTGAATAGGGAGTTAAAGGATAAGAGACTGTATTTGGCTTCAAGTGATGTAGCCTATGGATATTTAGAAGATGTAGCGGCTGACATGCAGGCTGATTTTGCCGTCTTCAAAAACCGTTTATATCAAACTCGTGAAAAGAATAACCTGAGTTTTAAAATTGATCATATTGATGACGACCATGGCAATTCATACATTCACGGCTTCAGTAGAGGCCTGAGGTACATATTCAATTGGCGATTCGAATAAGAAATGGTAACGATTGTTTTCTATCTACCGTAGTTTGACAGTCGATTTACCGATATTTTCACACCCGCACTCTGGTTTTTATTTGTACCTTTGCGGCCGTTATGAAAAGAATAATCGCAGCCCGAAAACTGTTAGCTGTAGAGAAAGGGGCAACTTTACAGGAATTGAAGGCCATTTACAGGAATTTTATGAAGGAATGGCATCCGGACAAAATCCAGGATAGCCCTGCAGCCAAACAGGAAGCCGAAGAGCGAAGCGCAGCATTTATTGATGCCTACCATCTTCTGGTGAGTGTTGCCCCCGAAACACACGAGACGCAGCGCGACCAGTACGAGCAGACGATGAATACCTCACGTCTGATCGACTTCCAATATAAGGGCACAACGCTGCTCATCAACTTTGCTGACGGAAGCAGCTACGAATACTTTGGAATACCCAAAAGTGTGTACAACAACCTCATCAATTCAACCACGCCCGACCGTTTTGCGCGCAGGAATATTTACCACAGCTATGTTTATCGGAAGGCAAGCAAGGCGATGGAGGTTGCGGCGGTGTAAGCGTGAATGTAAAAAAGCCAGTAGCCTTTCGCCCTCGCTCTGACATTCACTCTGTTTTTTTCAAGACTATTTTCGAAGGCAAGTCGCTCGGTGCACGGTTTGAGTTGGAGTGTGAGCGCGAAGAAAAAAAGAGTGAACTTGTGTCATCCTCGCTTTCACACTCACCCTTATCAGAGACTTGAAGAACTTCAGCGAATTTGAAGGCCAAATAATTCAACATCATCCAAAATCCTTCACCACCTGTTGCATTTCCCAAAAGCCGACACCAGGTGACGAAGACGAATTTGTCGACATACCTCATGAGGACCAATGGATTTAAAAGAATATAAATCGATCAGCCTCATGGTTCAAGAAAGCCACGACAAAAAAAGAGAAAGTGAAAATTAAACTTTCGTTACCCTGCTCAAAACAAACTGCTTACATTGCACAATGGGTTTTACAATTGCCAGTAACCGTATTGAAAGAGTCTTGACGATCGGCTTCCTGTTGGTTTCCATTTCGTTAACAGGTCAATCCTGGGAGCTTAAGAATGAAGAAGAAGGAATAAAGGTGTACACACGCACGGTCGAAAACTCAGACATAAAAGCCGTTAAAGTAGAATGCACGATTGAAGCCACACTTTCGCAGCTGACCGCCGTGTTACTTGATATTCCTGCCAGCAGCGAGTGGATCTATGCCACGAAATTCTGTCGAGTACAAGAAAACATTTCTTCTTCGGAATTAATCTATCATTCTGAAATTGATGTACCCTGGCCGGCTAGCAACCGCGATTTTATCGTGCGCGTGAAATTTGAACAGGACAGTATCACCAAAAAGCTGACGATAGACGGAGAAAATCTACCCCATTACCTAAAGGAGCAAGAAGATGTAGTGCGCATTATGCACACCGAGAGCAACTGGACTGTAACGCCAAGGAATAAATACCTCGATATTGTCTTTACACTTCACGTGCATCCGGGTGGTTCAATTCCGGCATGGCTTATTAACCTGTTTGCCACCCGCGGTCCACTGGAGACCTTTCGTAATTTAAGAAGGCAGGTAAACAAGCCGGAATATAAAGAGGCGAGCTTCTTGTTCCTGGTGGATTAGTTCTATTGAACAGGGTAAGGCTGGCGGATGTTACGCACTTGCTGGCACGTGGATCATTGAGACAACTGTTTACGGCCCTTGTTTTCTTCGGACCGGTGACGCGGAGTTAGCGAAGCATTTTTAATGATGCTGGGGAGCAGGCGAAAGGGATCCGATTCTCCATATATTTCTTAAAAGATACTCCCGGACAAAAGTGGTCACTCCGTCCGGAGTGTTTCGACAGGATTTGTCGTAGCGGCCCGCATACTGATCGCAACGATCGTCAAGGTTGAAATGATCAACAGCATCACCGGAGGGACCACAAATATGATCCATTCCAATCCAATGTGGAAGGCAAAGTTGTTGAGCCACGACTGAACACCCAACCAAACAACAGGAAGCGCAATCGAACAGGATCCGGCCAGCAGGTAGAGCGAATCTTTGCAGAAGAGCAAGAGGATCGATGAAACAGGAGCACCCAATACTTTGCGGATCCCGATCTCACGAATACGTTGCGCAACATTGTAAATGCCGAGACCCAGCAATCCCAGGCAAGAGATGAAGATGGCAACCACCGTTAACACCGTGAAGACGTGCTCGAACTTCTGCTCCACGTTGTATTGCTCATTGAAATACTCGTCCACAAAATAATATTCAAAGGGATTGCCCGGAAAAGCGGCTGCATAGTTCTTGCGGATCTTTTCAATTGTTCCAGGAAGATCAGTGGTCGTCAAGCGAATGGAAATGCTTGGCCATTGTTCGAAGTCGCCAAAGAAATAGAAAATGGGTTCATAGTTCTTGTGCAGCGACTGCTGGTGGTAGTTCTTGACAACGCCGGCAATCTCACCCGTAAATTCATCCCAAAGGCGAAAACGTACTTTCTGATGGATGGCTTCTTGTGGATCTTTGAAGCCCAGCTTTTTACTCAGTTCTTCGTTGATGATGATCTTATTCCGTTCAGGGTGGAAGGTTCTGTCATGTGGAAGGATCAAAGTCGGAATATCCGGATAGTTGGGAAACGAAAACCGGTCATCTTCTGAGAAATCAGCTCCGGCAATCAATGGTATTTCAAAAGTCGAGAAAAACTGGTCGTCAATACTCATCTCGTAGGCGGCCACGTTTTCGCTTACAGGCGTTCCGAACGGCCGAATTTCGTTGACAAAGAGCATCATCCGGCCGGGCACGTCGAGCGACCTGCCCATCTTTATGATCTCGGGCAATTTCATCTGCTCATTCCGGAAATATTGAAAGCGCGTACCGCTCGTGGAGTCGACGGCGGAGGGGCCTTTGACCACCAGGACCTGCTCTTGAGTATACCCGAGATCCTGTGCCTGCATAAAACTGACCTGGCGGGAGATGGTGATGGTGCCGGCGATCAGGATCACAGACAAAACGTATTGAAAGCCGACGAGGCCCTTGCGCAGAAGGGCGCCGGTAGAAGACTTTACAAATTTTCCCTTCAGTACCGACAAGGGTTTAAAGGACGACAACAGCAGCGCGGGATAAACGCCAACCACCAGGATCCCGGCAATCAGCACCATCACCGGAATGATCCAAAAAGAGAATGTCGCCCATACTCCTGTGCCCGTAAGAATGGCTGAAATCGGAGAACCAGCCAGCCGTTCAAAGGCAGGGAGAAAGGCCGTCGTAAGCACTACGGTCAACAGGACGGCGAGGCAATTGATGAGCGAGGCATCGAGGAGAAATTGTGTGACGAGTTGCTTTCGCGTAGCACCGGAAACCTTTCGCATGCCTACTTCCTTGGCGCGTTCCATCGCGCGCGCAGTGGATATGTTGATATAGTTGATCCAGGCGATCGCCAGGATCATCACGCCCAGCATCCCAATGAAATAGACGGTGCGCTCGTCTCCGTTGTCTTTCATTTCGCGGTCAAAGTGCGACTTCAGGTGGATTTCGGAAATGGGCTGCAAGTGGATGGCTGTTTTATATCCCAGTCCTGCTTCCCGGGTGCGGACATATTTGTCAAGCAGCGCGGGGAATTTTGCTTCAAGGGCAGCAACATCCGTCTGCGGTTTGACCTTTATGTAGGTTAGGAATTGCGTCCACCCCCAGTCACTCACTCCAAAATCTTTGTGCGGATAGGAGGACAGTAACTCAAAATCCAGATGTGTATAAGGTGGCAAATCGGCCATTACGCCGGTGACTTTGTAATCTTCATTATTCACACGAATAGATCTTCCCAACGCGGATTCATCGCCAAAATATTTCACGGCAGCCTTTTTGGTTAAGACCAGCGATCTCGGTTCTTCAAGACTGGTGGCCGGATCGCCCTCCAGCATTTTGAAACCAAACAACGGAATGAAGGTCGGATCGGCAAAATAGAGTTTGGTTTCGTTAAACTGGATTGACTTGTGCTGATCTTCGTAGCTGACGACGGTGGCAGCAACCCAGGTAGTCGAAGGGTTGATGTGGGCGGAAATTTCTACTTCGGGATAATTTGCTTTTAAGGCCGACGCAAGCCCTGCATGGTTGGCGGCGTCGACATCGGGAATGCTGCTGCCATTGTAGTAGTACGACAACGGAACGCGATAGATCCGATCGCTGTCCGGGCTAAACCTGTCAAAACTTCGCTCGGATTGAACATAAAAGTAGATGAGCATCACGGCGGTCATTCCGATCGACAACCCGGAGATATTGATCAGTGAGAACACCTTGTGGCGGAGCACATTGCGCCAGGCGACCAGCAAGTAGGATATTAGCATAAGGTCAGGTTTGGCGAATGATATCCCAATTTCCTGCCAAAAACGAAAACCACACCTCGCACTTTAATTTGGCAGCAGACCTGCAGTGCAAATGGTCGGATCTGGGACGAACAGCCCGTCTACGGGCACTTCACTTTATCCGTGAGCGCCAGATGTTCTTTGTACTTCCTAAATAAGTGAGCAATTCGGGAGCCCGCTTCAAAACTGGGTGCCTCGGTCACCAACCGACGTACTGAAACGTTCTTTGCGCGAAGGCAATTCCACAGTATAAGTTCACTATGATCAGAAGGAAGTACCACAAAGCCATGGCGATGTTGGCAAGGGTCTTCGGAAGAAAGGTCGTTAAGAATTTATACATGATCAGTTAATAAAGAACAAGGTTTTATAAACATTAAGCGCTTTTACGAATTCATAGTCGATGATCACACAACTCAGGCAGAAGTAATTGAATACAAAAACTCTTCCCAGGTTCTTGCTAACCAATGAAGTTGGCGTATCCTTAAAAAGGAACGCCAGATAGATTCCGAAAGCTTGCAACGATCCCCAGATCAAAAAAGGTAAGGTGATTTCGTGCCATAGCGCGATGATGATCATCGTGATAATAACCCCTAACATTGGTTTCCTGAAGTAAGAAGCAAGAGGAGTATAAATATAGTCGCGGCAAAATGAGGTAAGCGACATGTGATATTTTGACCAAAACTCCTGCATATTACTGGCCAGGAACGGAAAATTGAAGTTTTCCATTACACGGAAACCAAGCAACAGTGAAATACCAATGGCGATGTCAGAGTAGCCAGCAAACTGGAAGTATGCTTTCAGTACTACGGTGATTGTCTCCAGGTATACCTTGAGCCAATGTTTGCTTTCGTCTATGTTGGAAATGAGGGTAGAAAATTTTAAGCTGAGGATGTAGCTTCCGATAATCATGATCTTCGAAAAGCCATATAAAATGCGCTGAAAGCCCAATGAGAAATATGCACTGTTTACTCGTCTTCTTTGCCAATCCCTTATGAACTCTGGATAACGATTGATTGGACCAATGATCAGCACAGGTAGAAAAAAGTTATAAGCGAGGTAGAACAGCAGACTCTCATTTTGAATCCTGCCATGGTAGCTCTCAATTGTATAATGGATGTTTCGGAAAATGTAATAGGACATCCCAAGGGGGATTATCCAATGGTCATGAATGGTAAATAGAATTTTGGCTGACACAATAAGCAACACCAAAATCCCCAAGCTGATCACAATCTTTATAGACTGTCGCAAAACCGCTTTGTGCAATAAATAGTAATTGCCGAACGTGATCGTGCCAAGAATGGCAAAAGATAAAGGTGATTGATACGCGATGAAAAGTGCAGTGATAATGATCTGGGAAAGCAATACATATTTTTTTGGCAACGTCCATGCCAATAGGATCATGGGCATTGCGAACAATATGACTTCAATGAGTAGCCTCATAACATTTTTTTGACGCAATTTCAGACACGAACCATTTTTGATATTGCATTCCACCCTTTGAGTTCAAGTGAGCGCCGTCGGTGAAAAATGAATTATCCATAACGTAGGGGAAGCGCCAATAATCAACATGATATTGAGTTTTATAGACTGTCAAGAGCTTGTTGAGCTCAGACGCTGTTTGTTGATCCATGAAATTATGGGGAAACAATTTATTCAAGGGTATGTCCAGGAGAACCACTCTTGTGTTGTTTTTCGCTAACGCATCGAATGCGGTGTTGATGACATTGTTTTGCCACATTTTTCTAACCGAAGACTTTGAATGAAGGAGTTTTTTGAACATCACACTGTCAAACTCGTGCGTGTAGTAGATATCATCGGGTTGTGGTTTTCCGTCGAAGGTATACCACTTGACGTAGTAATTATCATGTGCGGGCTCCCCAATTGCATTCCGAATAATATTCCGGACGTTCAGTAGGGCCATATTGATGGGGTCAGGCGTCAGGGCGGTCGTATCGCCATGAGTCAGATTGAAACTGAAATTTTCAACGAACAAATAATTGGGGGGATATTTGACGATATAGTCAAAAAAGTCAATGTCTTGAGCAACCGTGGGGGTAAGATAATTCAACGCCACACGAAGCACTTTCGCTTTTCTGTTTGTTAGCTTGTAAATACTGTCTTCAAGCGCGCGAGGATCCACCAGAGCGTGTTCGGTCAAAGAAGAGCCAAAGATGACGATCGATAACGCGGATGTATCGCGGGTATTTTCAATTAGTGCGCTTTCGAGATTCTTATTCGAGAGCGCTACCGTTTTGGCATAAGGTCCGTTATTCGAATAACTGTAATAAAGAAATGAAAGTACAATAGCAAGACTTGCAAGGATAGGGAAGACCCATGTTCGTAACGGAGGTGCATCGTCAGTCATCTATTGTAGCTTTTTTTGAATGACATTTCGAATAGCACGTATGGACGTCATCACCATAGCATCAGAAGTTGAAAACTTGATGTCAAATACTTGTTCGAGTCGGGTTATCAGGGCCAGATGATTCAGCGAATCCCACCCGGAAACGGTTCGTGTTGAACTCATTTCGGTGATGTCAGTGTGCTTGACCTTGAAAATAGTTGCGGCATTCTTGACTATTGTTTCCAGAACTCCTTCGCTTTTTGCAATAGGCGCGGCGTGTTTTTTAATCACGATCTTTTTTAATTCCTCTATCTGGATCTTGCCGCTGATTCCACGAGGAAATGAATCGATGACAAACATATCCTGAGGTACTTTTTCGGGTTCAAGATTTTCGCGCAAAAACTTATAGATCACCAGTTCATCTACTACGACATTGTCCTTTGGCTTTATACACGCGATCATTTTTTCCGTCAGGATAGGGTCCGTTAGCCCAATAACTTTACATTCATCTACTTCGTTAAGTTTGAGAAGGAGCTCTTCTATTTCTTCTGGTTGAACTCGGAATCCCCCGGAATTGATCATACTCTTTTTTCGGCCAACGATTTTAATAAATCCTCCCTCGTCTTCACGTGCGATATCTCCGGAATAGAGCCACCCGTCGATCAACACCTTGTTAGTAGCCTCGGGGTTATTAAAGTAACCGACCATCACGTGATCGCCTTTCAATAGAAGTTCACCTTTTTCACCTTTCTTGACTTCCTGCCCTTCTTCATTAATGATTTTGATGCTGCAGTCGGCGGGTTTACCTACTGTGCCTATCTTAAAGGTGTCTGCGCTGGGTCCGCAATAGACACTTCCCGTTACCGTTTCGGTGAGACCATAAATGTTTGCGACCTGAATCTTAAATATAGAGGAAACCGAATGCCATAATCGTTCTTCCAACAATGCTGCTACAGAGACAGCGAATTTAAAGTCAGGTGTCTTGAAACTATCCTCAAAACCTTCATGATATTTTTCAAAGAAGGCTAGTAACGTAGGCACAACGAACAGGTGTGTGACCTCATATTTGTAAATGCCATCGTAGATAAGGTCCAATCTGGAGGTGTCCAGCCTAAACGGACTTATCCATGTACCTCCGCAATAGAAAGCTAACAAAGGTCCCTGGTTGATCCCGTCCGTATGATATAAATTCAGGACGTTCAGGATCCTGACTTTGTCATCCATTCCATAAACATTCTTAAGCGTTTCCAGGTGTGAGAACAAATTCTTATGGGATATCACCACACCTTTGGGATCAGAGGTGGATCCGGACGTGTACATCATGTATGCAACACATGACGAGTCAATGAATGGTGGGTATGTTGGTGGTGTGTTTTCGAGGCCTTTCAAACAAGCTGGATATGTGCGATCAGACTGAAGATCGCTACCGTTCGTGTTCCGTGAAAAGATGCTTTTGAAAACATTCTTTTTTTCTTCGCGAATATTGTTGATCTCAACGGTATTTGTTCCCTCCATTCTCCACGCCGAAACCAGGTCATGGTCAATGAAGAATGCAACGGGACTAGCTTGGTCGATGATGGAATGTATCCTGTCAGCCTTAGCGTTGGGATCCGTTAATATGACAGTTAACCCAAACCTGTATGCAGCAATTGTAATTTCGGCAAGCGCTCTTTTGTCATTTGTCGATAATACGATCTTATCTCCTTGCTTAAGATTTAGTCGCTGAAAAATTACGCTTAGCTTGTCTACCGTAGCAAGTAGATTACCGTAGGTGACGGCCTCCCCATCGTGCAGCACGGCAAACACTTTTTTAGGATAGAGTTTTGCACGGCCCACTAACTCAACGATACTTTTCATTATATCCTTTTTCGAATTATTAAATGCCGGTCAATGCCTACCGCAAGGCTGTGCATGCCGGTGTAAAAACTTGGGAGATTTAAGTCACCGGTGTTTCCAGTGGACCGCTTAACTCGACCAAAAACCATCTGTCCCCTCTAATCAGAAAACCGAATCGCAAAAAATCAAATTACCAATAGTAGATGCGCTGAATAACAACTTAGTAAATGTAATGAATAAAATCAGCAAAGAAAACACGTGTTTCGGCAGTATAGCACGTTTACCAGCCTACCCATAAGCGCCATCTTTGGATGTTCGAAACATGCAGTGTTTAGCCGTGTGTTATTCTACACCCCATGTACACTACGAAATAATTAAGCGCTAGACCAAACGGGCTCTGCCGACAGTTGTTTCATATTTCATTAAAAATAATTATGAGCAGGCAAAAAGTGGTTTGTCACCGGAGCATTCAGAGGCATGGGCCTGAGAGCCTTTCTCTGCCAGCAGTAGCTAGTGGCGCGGGCTACTCGATTTGTGGCAGTGTTTTTTTTTATCGTCTTTTAGTTGAACGACTGTCTGAACTCCAAAGGCGAAACATTTGTCTTTATCTTGAAAAGTTTGCTGAACGATTGTGAATGTTCAAAGCCCAATTCGTAAGCAATTTCTGAAACGGAAAGATTTGTTGTTGATAGTTTTTCTTTGGCTTTTTCTATGATTGCGTTCTGAATGTATTGCTGTGTGTTCAGTCCTGTCAAAGAACGCAGCATATCGCTTAGATAGCGTTGTGATAGCTTTAATTCTGTACTGACGTATTTCACGGACGGCAAGCCGTTTTTCAAACTGGTTTCTTCTTCAAAATAGTTGTTTAAAAGTTTGTCCAAAGAAGTTATGATGTCGTGGTTGATCGCTTTCCTCGTAATAAATTGTCTGTTGTAAAAACGATTGCTGTAATTCAATAACAATTCAATTTGCGACACCAAAACATCCTGGCTGAAACCGTCAATATTGTTATCTAATTCATTGGCTATTGAAGCAAATAAATTGGCGATAATTTCTTTTTCTTTCGCCGATAAAAACAGGGCTTCTGAAACACCGTAAGAGAAAAAGCCATATTGATTTATTGTTTTTCCTAATGGATAATTTCGGATAAAGTCCGAATGGAAATATAAAGCAATACCCTCATAGCTTTCTATGTCTACGGGTGAAAAAACGATTTGTTTAGGCTTCAAAAATGCTAATCCGCCTTCTTCAAAATCGTAATATCCTTGTCCGTATTTTATTTGTCCTGTGAATGTAGGCTTAAAGGAAATTTTGTAAAAATCAAGACTTATCTTTTGCCCTTTTGGAAACATCTCAATCGAAACATTATTATAATCAACCAATGCGATCAAGGGGTGCAATGGTGCAGAACCTCCCAAGATACGCACAAGTTGCGATATGCTTTCAATGTGATTTATGTTAGATTGTTGTTGCATTTTTTGTTTGCGAATTTAATCAATTTTGTTTTGACGGACGAATAACAATGTCGCCAATTTCAACATCGTTAGGTTGGCTTATTGCATAAATTACAGCGTTAGCAATGGCTAAGGGATCTATGGCAATTTGTTCCATTCCTTTTTGAATAGTTGTTTTTATTTCTTCGTTTTTTATGTTGTTCGCAAAATCTGTTTTCACAAATCCTGGCGAAATGCCTGTAATGCGAATGTTTCCGTTTGACTCTTGACGAAACGCTTCTGCAATAGTGCGAATGGCATTTTTAGTTCCTGCATAAACGCCTTGCATTGGCACAATCTTTATTCCTGCCGTTGAAATGATATTGATGATATGTCCCGATTGTTGTTGTTTAAAAACGTGAACTGCAGCCGCCATCCCATACAAAACACCTTTGAGGTTAATGTCAATCATTTCTTCCCAACCGTCAATATCCAATTCGTCAATACGGCTTAATTGACTGACACCCGCGTTGTTTACAATGACATCTAATTTTCCGTATCGCTCAACGGCTGTATTTACCAACCGAACTAGATCGGCTTTATTCTTCACATCAATTTTAGTAAAAGTGGCTTCGCCACCTTTACCTTTTATTTCTTCAACAAGTTGTTGCAATCGTTCTGTTCGTCTTGCACCCAAAACAACCTTTGCACCGTTTTTTGCTAATTCTATTGCAATGGCTTTACCCATTCCACTACTTGCACCAGTAATAGCAACTACTTTTCCTTTAATATTTTGCATTGCTGTTAGTTTTCATTTGTCTATTTGTTTTTCTAAAAATTCGGGATAGCGGTCGCCTACAAGTGTAATTCCATCTACTGTTGTGTTGATTTTTTTAAGTTCATTGGCTGTTAGTACAATATTCGTACTGCCAATGTTTTCGTCTAAACGATGCAATTTTGTCGTCCCTGGTATTGGTGCTATCCAAGGCTTTTGAGCCAAGAGCCAAGCCAATGCTAATTGTCCAGTCGTAACATTTTTTTGTTTAGCAATCTCAGAAAGTGCTTCCACTAAAACCAGATTGGCCTTTATATTTTCTTCGCTGAAACGAGGAATAATATTTCTACGGTCTATATCCTCTAATTTTTTGTTTATTATACCTGTGAGGAAGCCTTTGCCCAAAGGACTGAACGGAACGAAACCAATTCCTAACTCTTCTAAAGTTGGTATGATTTCATTTTCTGGCTCACGCCAAAACAAAGAGTATTCGCTTTGTAATGCTGATACAGGTTGAATTGAATGTGCTTTTCGAATAGTTTTAGCACTTGCTTCCGATAAACCGAAATATTTTACTTTACCCTCTTGTATCAGGTCTTTTACAGTTCCTGCAACATCTTCTATCGGAACATTAGGGTCAACTCTGTGCTGGTAAAGCAAATCAATGTAATCTGTTTTTAATCTTTTTAGCGATGCTTCGGTTACTGCTTTTATAGTTTCGGGTCTGCTGTCTAAACCTACTGCTGGTTTAGCATCTTTACAACCAAATTTTGTGGCGATTACCACATCTTTTCTATAAGGCTGTAATGCCTCGCCAACAATTTCTTCGTTGGTGTAAGGTCCGTAAGCTTCCGCGGTATCAAAAAATGTAATACCTCTTTCAACTGCATTGTGGAGTAGAGTTAGGGCCTCCTTTTTCTCAAGTCCTTTTCCGTCCAAAAAGTTTAAACCCATACAGCCAAAGCCTAATGCGGAAACTTCTAATCCGCTATTTCCTAATTTTCTCTTTTGCATAATTTTTTTTTAAATTAAATTTCGAGTACAAAATTCTTGATTGTCGTTCTATAAAAAGTAGTCCAATTGGTAATTGTTGTAGTCGAATTTTCAAACGGTTTTAAACACTATAAATTAGTCCGCTACCTTTATCTAACGATTTGATGGTTTCCATATCATCAGCAGACAACTCATAGTCAAATACATTGAAATTTTCATTCATCCTTTTCACATTTTCTGATTTCGGAATAACAACTACTTCTCTTTGAATTAACCATCGTAGAACCACTTGGGCAATACTCTTATGATACTTGCTTGAAAGCACTTTTAAAAGTTCATTATTAAAAAGATTATTTTTACCCTGGACAAAGGGTGCCCAAGACTCCAACTGTATGCCTTGAGATTTCAGAGCTTTCTGCATTTCTGTTTTTTGGGAAAATGGATGTGTTTCCACTTGATTGACTGCTGGTATCACACTATGCTGTTTATGTAAGTTCTGAATCTGAGTGATATGAAAATTACTTACGCCTATCGCCCTTACTTTACCTTCCCGGTAAAATTCTTCCATTGCTCTCCAGGAAGAATTTACGTCTCCTTGCGGGATATGAATCAAGTATAAATCGATATAGTCAAGACCCAATTTGTTTAGTGATGTTTCAAAGGCACGCTTTGCTTTTTCATACCCGATATCCGCTGGCAAAAATTTCGTGGTCACAAAAATTTCTTCTCGTTTGACATTACTTTTTTTAATAGCGCTGCCCACCGATTCCTCATTTTGGTATGCTGCAGCTGTGTCTATCAGTCTGTAACCAATATTTAAAGCATTTAGTACGGCCTGTTCACACGCTAAACCGCCTTGAAGCAAGTAAGTGCCAAAACCAAGCAGCGGCATCTTTACTCCATTGTTTAATGTTGCATTTTCCATTTTACACTAACTTAAATTTCAAGCGCTAAATTCTTAATCGTCATCCGATGAAATGTGTCTGAATTGGTATTTGTTGTAGTCAAAATTATATAGGGTGAGCTTGGCTCTCGATTTGTCTTGTCAGTTGGGTGGCGCGCTGCCATTGCCACTAACGTCCGGTTGTGAGTTGTTGCTTTGGCCCAGTAGCGATTTCTCTATGCATTGATGTTTTTAAATGCTGCGTTAAAGTATCACTCGTGGAAGTAGATGTTTAATGCCCGGACTTGATAAAATAAAAAAGGCCCGCCAGCGCAAAAGCTCCGGCGAGCGCAGTAGCCCCGACAGGAATCGAACCTGCATCAAAAGTTTAGGAAACTCCTATTCTATCCATTGAACTACGGGGCCGGGAAAAAGAACGGTCGCAAAGATATAAATATTGAGGGTATCAAAAAGGCGCTTTTTGAGCCATTTTCGGGTGATTGCGGGTGATTTTTAGCTTTCAGGGAATCCGATTCCGAAAATAGGAGTATCCAGGCGCAGGAGCAAGGTACCCTACCTCCCACAGGGGAGATTTGCATTCACATTTTGGTAATCGCTTTCCGTACGGGAGATTTGAAGCTTGTCCTTAATTTTATCCGCAACAAAGAGGCATGAGCCTTCATATTTTCGGCGCATCAGGCTCGGGAGTAACAACCGTTGGGCAGGCACACGCTGATTTGCAAAAAGCTGGCTGAGATAAACCCTGCGCGGTTCAATAACATATCGAACTGCGCGGGGATGAATGATTGAATGATTTGTTCGTGTCTACAATTTCACCGGCTCCCGGTGCCCCACCCATGTAAACCGCTTCGTCACATAGTCAGGGTTAGTGAACGACGCATTGCCCGCAGGATTACCACCCGTAACATGGAAATCCGAGAAAGCCGCATTCTGATTCATATAAATACCCCCCGTAAGATTGAACGACACCGGCGTAGCTGCCAGCGACATTTCATCGGCGATCTTTTCGCGCACCACCGCATCCGTTGTGTAAGCGCCACAGGAAATGGCCCCATGGCGGAGGGCCATCTCCTGGGCCAGGGCGATGGACTGATTCGTGTCTTTGGTTTTGATCAGCAGCACGATGGGGCCAAACAGTTCCTTGCTGAAAATATCTTTCTTGCCTGCGTCCACTTCCACTACCACGGGCGTGGCCACGCGGGCATTTTTGAACATGGGATTTTCGAACGACCGCGACTTGAGCCACACTTTGCCGGGCAGCTTCTCGGCTTCCAACACGCGCTCGCTGGTCTTCTGATTTTGCACGGCACCCAGCACATAAGGTCCTGCTTTTGGATTGTCGACAAGGCTTGAAATGTTGTCTGCAAATTTTTGGGCGAAGTCGTCGAAGCTTAAGGTTCCGGATGGGGTTTTGATGCCGGCCGCGGGGATATAAAAATTCTGCGGGGCGGTGCACATCTGGCCGCTGTAGAGATTGACGGAGAACGCCAGGTTGGCGGCCACTTTATCGGCATCGTCCACCGAATCGAGGATCACGGAATTGACGCCGGTCTTTTCGGTGAACACGGTCTTGCCTTGCAGTGTTTCCAGGTAGCTGCCGAACACGGAGTTGCCCGTGAAATCGATCAGCTTCACCGAGGGATGTTCGGCCAGCACTTTGGCGATGGGTTGTTCGATGGTGTCCACAGCCAGTTGGCAAATGTTGGGGTCGAGGTTGTTTGCCTTGAGCACGTGCTGGATCTCCGAAACAAAAATGGCGATGGGCAACACGGCGCCGGGGTGTGGCTTCACAATGACCGGGTTACCGGTGATGAGACTTCCATAAATGCCCGTCACAGAATTCCACGTGGGGAACGTAGAGCAACCGATCACTACGGAAATACCTTTCGGCACGGCCCGCCATTCTTTATTCAGTTGGATATTAAATTTCCCCATGGGCTTATCCCACAACGCCGCGGAGGGATAGCGTTGCAATTCCTCATAGCCTGCAGCGATAGCTTCCAATGCGCGGTCAGCAGCATGCGGACCCGACGCTTGAAAAGCCATCATGTAGCCTTGACCGGTGGTGTGCATGGTGGCGTAGGCGATCTCAAAGAAGCGCTCTTTGATCCGCGCCAGCGACTCCAGCAAAATTCCCGTGCGATCTGTTACACTCACTTTGCGCCAAACATGAAAGGCGGCCGTGGCGCGCTCTACCAACACGTCGGGAGTGAAGACCGGATAAGTGATGCCTAGTGCATCTTGTGTATAGGGTGACTCTTCACGACCGATCCATCCGGTAGGATTAGGTTGGAGCAACTCATCAAACTTTTTACCGAGGGCGTTCTGAAATTTTTCCTTGCCGTTGCTGTCGGCCGATTCGCCATACACGGCAGGGGCCGGGGCTTCGGGAAAGGCGGCGTAGAAGGTGCGTGCGTGCAAGGCGTCGATGGCTTGCTCCAGCAGAGGTTTGTGTTTTTCAAAAAGGCTCATGATAAAAAGGGTTGTGTTAAAAACAAATCCTAAGTCAATCCAAACGCAGCAAGGGCTTACGGTTGCTGTGCGCCGAAAACTTTTTTCAGCAGGTCCGTTGTACGGGCCACGGGGTCCTGGCGGATATTTTTTTCTTCTTTCGCGATCATGGTGAACAAACCTTCGATGGCGCGATCGGTAGCATAGTCGTCCAGGTTGGGGTTCACGTCGTCGGTGAAAGGAATTTTGTTGTACTGCGTTACGATGTCGCCGTAGTATTTAGTGGCGTTCACTTTGTTGAGTGAATTTTGAATGACGGGTTTGAATTTTTCTTTCAGCTGCGCCGACGTCGTGCGTTTCAGATATTGGGTAGCGGCATCGGGTTGTCCCCTCAGAATGCCCCACGCGTCTTGAATGGTCATCGATTTGATGGCGGTGATAAAGATGGGCTTGGCTTCTTTGGCAGCGTCTTCGGCCCCGCGGTTCAGGGTGAGCACAAATTTATCTACTTCATTGCCCAACCCTACCTGGCGAAGTTTGTCTTCTACTTTCTTTACTTCCGGGGGGAACGGGATTTTTATTTCAGGATTTTTAAAGTAGCCATCCAACTGCGACACGAGATCCGAGCCGTTGCTGATCCCTTTGATCAGGGCTTCTTTCAAACCGTCGGCTACTTCGGCCGTGGTGAGCGCCTGTTGCTGCGAGCCCGCCACTTTGTTCACTTCGCTCAATGCGCTGTTGATCTGTGCTGATGTACATCCGAGACACATGCCGATACATACTACGAAAACCACTCTTTTCATTCTTCTGGAGTTTAAAAAAAATTAAATGCTTAGTAAAGAATACAAACGACAACCGTGCCGGTATTTTTCAGATCACGGGAGACCGGCACATCGCCTCCCGTCGTCCTCGTGCAAGGTAGAAAAGTCCTTTGCTAATCGGCAATAGGGCCTGTCGCCTAAAACGCAACGAAGTGATTTACAACGACTAATTTAGGTAACCAGGTTTTGCGCCGATAGCTCCGCAACAGACCGGCAACCCGATAGCCCCAGCGTCAGATCGAAGTCGGCCATGAAATTGTTCAGCACCTCCGTCACGCCTTCCTCGCCAGCCAGCGCCAGGCCATAAACATAGGGCCGGCCGATGCAAACCGCCGTGGCTCCCAGGGCCAGCGCCTTGAATGCATCGGCGCCACCGCGGATGCCGCTGTCGAGCAGGATGGGAATTTTTTTGTTGACCACGGCCGCGATCGCCGGCAAGGCCTGCAGTGTTCCGATGGCGCCATCTACCTGGCGTCCGCCGTGGTTGGAGATCAGGATGCCGTCCATGCCGTGATCGATGGCTTTCAGGGCATCGTCGGGATGGAGAATGCCTTTCAGTACGATCGGGAGTTTTGTGCAGGAGCGAAGAAAGGCCAGGTCTTCCCAGGTGGTACACGGGTTGGAATAGGTTGAGACAAACGTGCGCACGGCCTTCACCGGTTTGCCGGACAAGAGCTTTTTGAGAAAGCCGCTTCCGGGATAGTGGTTCACCATCGAGACCAAACCCTGCAGCGTTCGAAGCGTGACGTGCCGTTTCATGTCGGGCGCATCGTCGGGCAGGTCCAGCATTTTTTGAAAGACAGGATCGCTGGTGTATTGGGCAATGCCTTTGCCTTCCAGAAAGGGGAGATAGGCCAGCTCCAGGTCGCGCGTGCGCCAACCCAGAAGGGTTGTGTCTAGCGTGACCACAATGGCGGAACAGCCACACTGTTCGGCGCGTCGCACAAAACTGGCGACAAGTTCATTCGACTTACTCCAGTAAAGCTGAAACCAACGGGGTGACTGGTGCATGACTTCGGCGCAGGCCTCCATAGGCCGCGAGGCCTGATTGGAGAAAATGTAAGGCACACCAAACTGCGCGGCTACCCGGGCCACCGCGACGTCGGCTTCTTTGTGCACCATTTCCAAGACGCCGATGGGAGAGAGCAGAAAAGGGGTCGGAAGTTTCCGGCCGAAGAGTGTGATGGAGGTGTCGCGCTCACCCACATCGCGCAACATGCGCGGCACAATCTTGTATTTCTCAAAAGCGTCGCGGTTGTTGCGCATCGTGCTTTCCCGGCCTGCGCCCCCGGCCACGTAGGCAAACGCTTCGGGGCGCATCACGCCGGCAGCGGCCTCTTCCAGTCGCGCAAAATCAATGTTCACTTTGGGGCTTATCCCGGCAAAGCCTTTCAGATAAATTTCTTTTTGCCACATAGCATCAGCGGATGTGAGCAGGGAAGATAACATTTATTGGCCGCACTTCGACAACGGCTGGGCCAATTCTAAAAGATGGATCGGGAGAAAAAATGTTATCGCATGAGTCTGTACGAAAGACCAACACTGACGCCCGGCCGGTAC
This sequence comes from Chryseolinea soli, assembly GCF_003589925.1. Taxonomy (NCBI): domain Bacteria; kingdom Pseudomonadati; phylum Bacteroidota; class Cytophagia; order Cytophagales; family Fulvivirgaceae; genus Chryseolinea; species Chryseolinea soli. Next base: position 3,349,294 of record NZ_CP032382.1, read on the forward strand.
TGTTTCAGCGTGAAAGGAACATGAAGCGTCTCATTCACCAGCCAAGTGCGCGTAACCGAAGGCTGCACGATGAACGTAAGGCGACCATTCAGCGCCAGCTCGGCACGATACAATATCTGGTAGTTCAAATAGCTGGACGAAGAGTTGTCATAGGGCTCACTGGACGAAGCATGGGCCAGCCCCTTTTGATATTGAAGACCCAGTCCGATCTTATGCGAAAGCCGGTTTTCCGTCAGTGTATACAAAACGCCGGCCTGTGCGCCGATGTTCAGCATGCTGTAGGAAACCGAACGCTCTGCCGTGGTGGGTTTGACGGTATAGGAAAGATCGTCCCCACCATTTTCGATCACAAAGCTGCCCGAGCTTTGATAGGTGTATTGCAGGGTTTGCGACTGGTGATAGACCGACAAGCCTGCGAAGTACTCAAACTTCTTCGACAACCGACCCTGCACGCCAGCCTCCAACCCAATTCCAAGCCGGTCGCCCGAAAGGATGGAAGGCTTGTTGAATTTCTGAATGATCACCCCGTCGCGAGCCGAGGGCGTGGCGGTTTGAAAGGAGAGGGTAGGACTGAACAACGCATAAAATGAAATGCCTGCCCGTTTCTTTTTGGGGCGGTTATAGGGGACCGTTTGCCCATCCGTCACGGCCGAGTCTGCAGGGGACAGATTAATCAAAACCCCGTTCAGTTGGGATGAGTCGCTAGCGTGTTTGATGTATGAACCTTGTGTTGATAGGTTCGCTGCGGATGAAGTTCCATCTGCTGGTTTGATCGCCTGCTGCGCGTTGTATGATAAGTTGTTCAGTGGGGATTCCTGTTTCGCAGATCCCTGGGATCCATCGGCGACCGCATCAAGCGCATTTGACTCCGTTGTTGACTGGGTCGTTACCGATGTAGTTCCATCTGCCGGTCTGATCGCCTGCGAAGTGTGGGATGATAAGTTGTTAGGTGAAGATTGCTGTTTCGCTGATCCCTGGGATCTATCGACAGCCGCATCAAGCGCTTTTGATTCCGCGTACGGAGTGCTTTGATCCGGTTGTAAATGGGAATGACGATTCTCGTTCGATGTCGGGAAGATGGATGAAGCGGGCGATGAGGCTGAGACCTGACTTTCCATGGAATGTGCCCCGGTTTGTGAATCGACATCAGATGCCAGATCATGTGCCGATCCTGAAGGTTGATTCAAGGAACTTGCATCGCTTGCATCCGAATTTAAACCTGAACCTGCACCAGACAAAGATGACCCCGAGCCTTGACTTGACCCGGTGCTTTTTTTGTTCGTGAATGCATCTGCCGCAAGTTCCTGTTCGCCTGTTAGTAGCAAAGCATCTTTTGCGTCTGTATTCTCCGGATGAATTTGCGAATCGGTTGCACGATCGGGCGCGACGTCGTCAACGGATGCTGACTTTGGTTGAACGATGGCCAGGGTATTCCCTCCAACCTCCGGTGCCGAACTATACCCCAAAGCCCATCCCAAAGCCGCCACCACAACGACCCCGGCAAATTGATTCATCCACGGTGCCCATACCGGTTTGCTGGACGGCAGGCCGGCGGCGATCTTTTGCCAGAGGTCGTCGTCGGGTTGTTCCGTGTAGTTGTTCAGGCGGTTTTCCAGCGCCTTGAACGCTTCGTGTTCAGGCAAGTTTTTCATAGTAATGTGTCAGGTTCTGACATTTTAATTTTTTTTTCAACAGCTGCTTCGCGTGGTGAAACTGCGAGCGCGAAGTGCCCTCTGTGACGTGCAGCATTTCCGCGATCTCGGCATGACTGTAGCCTTCAACGGCAAACAAGTTGAACACCACCCGGCAGCCGTCGGGCAATTCGTTGATGAGCGTGAGCAGGTATTCGTCCGAAAAATTTTGGATGTCGGTATACAGCTCTGCGCCATCCTGGTTTTCGTTTTCTGTTGCGGGTGCAAAGATCATATCGTGCTTCTTGGTGCGGTGATATTGATTGATGGCCGTGTGCACCACAGTGGCCTTCATCCACGCTTCCAGTTTTTCGGGTGATGCCAATTGGTTCAGGTTGGTGAAGATCTTCACAAAGGAATCCTGTAACACGTCCTGTGCTTGTTCGCGGTCGCGCGTATAGCGGCGGCACAAACCCATCAGCTTGCCTTTGAAAAGATCGTATAACATGCGCTGCGCTTTGGGCTCGCCCCGCTTACAGCGTTCGAATAAATCGTAGTGGCGGCTCATGCGGTAACGGTAAAAGCCTTCCCTTGCGGGAAGGCCTGTGAGGAGTATTTTTTTAGGGTCATGTCGAAATCAACGGCTTACTTTTACGACCACTTTCGCCTGCCGGCACACGGCGTCGCGACACAATTGATAGCGCAGCGAATCGGTACGCGAAGTGCCCGCCGGCAAATTGTCGGGCGTATACGTTATACCGTCCCACCCGATGCGTGCCTGCCCATACAACGGCGCCTTGGCGATACTCAGCGTGTAGCCATACGATGTGGTGTCGCAAAGGTTGTCGTTGGTAAAGACACGTAGCAATACCGTGTCGGCCTTTAACGTGTCGGGGTTGATCTGGAGGGTGTCGCCGAGCAACGTGAAGGTGCACAGGGGAGTTGGCTTGGAGGCGGCGATGTAAACATATCCGAAAACAAGATTTCTCAGGTCCCGCGACTGGATCTTGTAGAGGAGGGTGTCACCTTTCGTGTAAGATGCGCCAGCCGTGTAGATGATCTTGTTGTTTACGACGTCCGCACTCCCATGGCGCGGGCCGGTATTGTTGCCCTGCCAGAAAACACTCACCTGGTAGTCGAGCGTGTCGATGTTACAAAGATTGTCGTTGGCCAACACATCGATCGTAAGCGGATGGTCGCCATGGAAATTGTAAACATAGTCGTCGGTAGGATAGAGGCCGCAGGGCAGTTTGGTGGAATCGGGCTCGACCACGATCACCAGCGTGTCTTTGGCCAATATTTCGTGACTTTCGGAATAGACCGTGAATTCAAAGGCGTCGCGCGTGCTGGCGTTCCGGTTGTTGGGTGTATATCGCAGCAGCCCGAGGCCTAGCGAGGAAAGCTTGCCTTTGCTCGTGGGCTGTGTAACCGTCAGGGTCACAGGAAGATTCGTCCTGATCCGCTCGTTCAGGTCGATTACCGACGCACGGTTGTTGGATACATAGACTTCATTGCCATTCAATTCCGCGTCGGGTATGAGCACATCGGGGTCTTCTTTCAGGGTGTCGCATGCTGTAAAACAAAGCGCCAGGGCACCCATCAATAAAATACCGAAAAGAATTTCTGACTTCAGGAATATTTTAGTTGTTTTCATGTTTGTACGATTAGGCTTCCGCCGGGTAAGACCTCATGCGGGGAGATAACGTTGGACGAGCCGGGTAAATTTTTCAGAAAAATAATGAACCACAGAACCATAACCGCCGAGCTCCTCACGATAGGAGACGAAATTCTTTACGGACAAATCACCGACACCAACGCCCAATGGATGAGTGTCGAACTGGGCTTAGCCGGCATCAAAGTGGTCCGCAAGACCAGTGTGGGCGACGTTGAGAGCGAGATCCTCACCGCTCTGGCCGAAGCCGAACAACGCGTGGACATCGTGCTCATCACCGGCGGCCTGGGCCCGACCAACGACGACCTGACCAAACCCTGCCTGGCAAAATATTTTAACTGCGGTCTCAAAATGAACGAAGAGGCCCTGGCCGAGGTAACCGCATTCTTTGCCAGCCGCGGCCGCGAGCTCACGGCCGTGAACCGCCAGCAAGCCGCCTTGCCCGAATGCTGCGAGAAGGTCACAAACAAAATGGGCACGGCCCCGGGCATGTGGTTCCATCGAAACGGAAAAGTGTTTGTCTCCATGCCCGGTGTGCCCCACGAGATGAAACGCATGATGACCGACATCGTCATCCCCAAGCTCAAACAGACCTTCCCCACACCGGTCATCGTGCACAAAGTGATCCGCACCGTGGGCATTGGCGAATCCTTCCTGGCCGACAAGATCGCCGCGTGGGAAAATGCGCTTCCGCCCCATATCAAGCTGGCTTACCTGCCCGGCCTGGGTGAAGTGAAGCTCCGGCTCACGGCCATCGGTGACACCGAAGCAGAACTGAAAGCAGAGACCGAGGCCCTCAGCGACCAGTTGCAACCCCTTGTCGGCAGTTTCATCTACGCGCATGGCGAGGAATCCCTGGAGGTAACAGTCGGCAAATTGCTGCGCGAAGCCAAGCTCACCCTCTCCATTGCCGAGAGCTGCACCGGGGGATACCTCTCACACCTCATCACCAGCGTGCCGGGCTGCTCCGACTATTACCTGGGCACCATGATCCCCTATTCCTACGAAGTAAAAATGCGTCAGCTTGGGGTGAGACCTGAGGTGCTGGAAAAACACGGCGCCGTGAGCGAGCCTACCATCATCGAAATGGCCAACATCGTCCGCGCCAAATTCAACACCCACATCGGCGTAGCCACCAGCGGCATCGCCGGCCCCGGCGGAGCTACCCCCGAGAAACCCGTGGGCACGGTCTGGATTGCTTTCTCGGACAAGGACAAAACGGTCACAAGGAAACTACAGCTGTCACCCGACAGAGAAATCAATATTAAAATGGCATCGGTAGCGGTGTTAAATTTGATCCGGCAGAACGTGGAGAGATCAGGAGCTAAAGTACAGGAGCCAGAAGCCAGGAGCCAGGAGCCAGGAGTCAGAAGTTAGAATACAAGCGGACTTGTATTTTTGTATCCTGATTCTTGCGATTGACAAAACTTGCAGCTAACTAGACCCCTACAGGCGCCGCAAAATTTATCCCCCCAACCCGGCCCTAATATTTAGCTACTGACTACTGGCTACTGAATTCAGGCTCCCAGCTTCGGGCTCCTGATTTCAACTTTGCACAACTAATCCCGTAAGCAAGCAGTAAAGGAATAAATATGCGTTTGATCGGGGCCTTTCTTTTTTTGATGATAGCGGCCTATAATCTTCCCGCCCAAACCACGACCACGATTTATGGCCGCGTGATCGATAGCGTCAGTTCCCAGCCTGTGGCTTTTGTGAGCGTTACTTTGCAGGATGGGCGGCACGGCGCCAACACGGATATGGAGGGCAATTTTACGCTGCGCGTTCCGGCGGGGTATGAGGGGTGGGTTTATTTTTCGCACGTGAGCTATCAAAAGACGAAGCTGCCGTTGCGCGCTTTTCGGGGGAAGACCGTGGTGAAACTGAAGCCGGGGTCGACAGTGCTTTCGGAGTTCACGGTATTTTCGGGGGAGAACCCGGCCTTTAAGATCATCCGGCAGGCGATCGAGCATCGGAAAGAGAACGATCCGGAAAACTTGAGATCCTATAGCTACACGTCCTACTCCAAATTCTTCATTAGTCCATCCGAACCCAATCACAAGACCGACTCGATCATGCAAGCGCTCCGGCAACGGCCCGATAGCGTGAAGCTCACGAAGGATCAAAAGTCGTTGTTGCAATTCGATGCCCTGGCCGATTCGGCGAACCTGTTCCTCAGTGAATCAGTTTCTGAGAAGAAGGTCTTGCATCCCGGGCAGGTTAAAGAGCAATTGCTGGCCTACCGAATTTCGGGATACAGAAGTCCGATGTTTAGCAGCGCCGCCATGGACGGGCAGCCGTTTGCGTTCTACGACGAGAACATCAACTTGTTTGGGAAAGCCTTTATCAATCCCCTTCAGCCCGGCACTTTTCGACGTTATGATTTCAACCTGGTGGACACCACATTTTATCAGGCGGATACCGTATACGTGATTCAATTTGCGCCGCGCGACAAAAAACTGTTCAACGGTCTGGAGGGCATCATCTCCATCGCCGTGGATGGTTATGCGGTGAAGAATGTGGCGGCCACGGCGGCTGATCCGGTGGGATTGGTGGGCATTCGCATTCAACAAGATTATGAGAAGATAGACGGACATTGGTTCCCCGTACAACTCAACACCGACCTGGACTTTCACGATCTGGTGTTTGCCGGCCGGAGCATGAAAGCACAGCAGCTCAATTTTTTGAGAGATGTCCGGATCAATCCCGAATTAAACAAAAAAGAATTTGGCGACATCGTGATGGACCTTTCCGCCGTGCGCAAAGACCTGAACGCGTCCATCCTGGAAACCCATCGCATCCGCCCGTTGGAGCGCCGCGAGTTGAACACCTACACCTTTTTGGATTCGGCCATGCGCAAAGTGCGCTGGCTCGATGGGGCCTTTGAAGCGCTGGTCACCGGCACGGTTCCGGTGGGGTGGGTCGACGTAGACCTGAGCAAGGTCATGTCGTTCAATGCGTATGAGAGCGCCCGGTTTGGGATGGGGCTGTACACCAACGATCGCGTTTCCAAACTCGTGCGGGTGGGAGGCTATTATGGCTATGGCATCAGCGACCGGCAATCCAAATACGGCGGAGAGGTGAAGTTCACTTTTGACCGGAACCGCGACTTGTACCTGCGCCTGTCCTATGCGCATGACATCTACGAGACCGGCTCGCTCCATCAAAACAATGAAGGCCAATACCTCAGCAGCGAGTCGTTCCGGCGATGGACGGCGTCGCGCTATGACCGGATCGACAACTACAAAACCGAATTCGGCTATCGCGTGCTGCCCAGCATTCATGCGCGCCTTTCGCTGTCGCATCAGCAGATCCGTCCAACCTATCCTTACACGGTCGAGGTGAGCGGCGAACCGCAAGATGTTTTCGACATCACGGAGGCAGCGTTCAGCGTGCGCTATGTGCGCCGGGAGAACTACACCAGTCTGCGGGGCAAGAAAATATTTCTGACGCATAAGTTTCCCACCGCTACGTTTTCCATTACCAAGGCGATCCCGCTCTTCGATGCGAAAGACTTCCACTACACGATCTATGATCTCACGGTAAAGCATCAGACCAAATACAGTGGTTTTGGAAAAACCGTTATCGGCCTCACGGGCGGCATCGTCGACGGTGTGGCGCCCTATGGGAAACTGTTCAATGGCCGCGGTGCCAAGACTTCTTCGTTTTATGTGGAGAATTATTTCCAGACCATGGGCCTGTATGAATTTTCGGCATCCAAATATGCCGGGCTGTTCCTGCGGCATAACTTTGGCAATGTGCTGATGAACAAAAAATATTCGAAGCCCGAATTGCTGATCTTTCAAAACGCCGGCATCGGCGCGCTGGACCACAGCCAGCTTCATACGGGTGTGTTGATGCAAAGCATGGACAAGGGCTATCTGGAGTCCGGGGTAGGGATGGACAATATTATCCGCATTCCCTATTTCGGGTTGGGCTACTACAATTTCGGAGGCTCCGTCTTTTACCGCTACGGCCCGTATCGCTTCCTCCGGCAGCAGGATAATTTTGCTTACCGGATCAACTTCACCTTCACGTTTTGATGCCGGATCCTGAACAGACCGGCAAACTTCCGGTTGTCAGGTTTGCTGCTGAAAAATTCGCGTCAAACTGCCTAAGGTTTGTATGGAAATCCGGCAACCGATGGCTTTCTCTTTCTTCTACAAAGTCGTCGAAAGGCCAAATAAAAGTTTGAAAATCCGGGATCGAAAACGATCTCATAACAAGCCATATTTTTAAAAGCCAAAAGTGTTAACTTGCGGCGAAACCATTGAAAAGACTCATGGCGCAAGTAGAACTGATCATGCCTAAAATGGGCGAAAGCATTATGGAGGCCACCATTTTATCCTGGTTGAAAAAGCCTGGCGATAAAATTGAGCAGGACGAATCCGTGCTGGAAGTGGCCACCGACAAAGTGGACACCGAAGTGCCGTCGACCCACGCCGGCGTGCTGAAAGAGATCCTCGCCAAGCAAGGCGATGTGGTAAAGGTGGGCAGTCCCATCGCCATCATCGAATCCAATGTGGAGGCCGGCGCCACACCGAGCGCTCCAGCGGCGCCCGTTAAGGCGGCGTCTATGCCTGCCGTTGCAACACATGCCGCCGCGGTTCATACGAACGGCAATGGAAACGGCGCGCATGCCCCGGTCGACTTCAAAGGTAGCTCACGTTTTTATTCACCCCTGGTGAAGAACATCGCGAAAGAAGAAAGCATCACCGTGGCCGAGTTGGAGACCATCGCCGGTTCCGGCGCAGAAGGTCGCGTGACCAAGAAAGATGTATTGGACTATGTGCAGCATCGCAAGCTGGGAGCAACGGTGCAGGCCGTACAACATGCCGTGAACGTCGGTTCCAACGGCGGCGCACCCAAAGTGCCCGTGTCGGTGAGCGGCGCAGACGAGATCATCGAAATGGATCGCATGCGCAAAATGATCGCCGAACGCATGGTCGACTCCAAACGCACCGCCCCACACGTGACTTCCTTCGTGGAAGCCGATGTGACCGGCGTGGTGTTCTGGAGAAACAAAATGAAGAACGAGTTCCAGAAACGCGATGGCGACACGTTGACGTTTACGCCGATCTTTATCGAAGCCGTCGCCAACGCCATCAAGGACTATCCCATGATGAACATCCAGGTGGATGGCGACAAGATCATCAAGAAAAAAGACATCAACATCGGCATGGCCGTGGCGCTGCCGTCGGGCAACCTCATTGTGCCGGTCATTCGCAATGCCGATCAATATAACATCAGTGGCCTGGCCAAGATCGTTAACGACCTGGCCAAACGCGCCCGCGACAATAAGCTCAAACCCGACGAACTGGCGGGCGGCACCTTTACCATCTCCAACGTGGGATCGTTCGGCAACGTGATGGGCACCCCCATCATCATGCAGCCGCAGGTGGGCATTATCGCTTTGGGCGCCATTCAGAAGAAACCTTCGGTTCTCGAAACACCCTACGGTGACGTGATCGCGATCCGGCATAAGATGTTCCTTTCCCACTCCTATGACCACCGCGTGGTGGATGGAGCCCTGGGCGGAAGCTTTGTGCGGCGCGTAGCCGACTACCTCGAGAAGTTTGATGTGAACCGGACCGCTTAAGGAAAATTCAACCGTCTCGCCTTCGCTAAAGCTACAGCGGGCAAGTCGGCGAGCAAAGAAAGGGCGTGGAGACGTAGGGATGCAAATGAAATCTTTGCATTAACCTTACGTCTCCGCGCCTTTGCGCTTAAACGGCCTTTGATTTCTGGGAAATTGGATTTTACTTGAGTCCATGTCCAGTATTGTATCGTTCATCAGCCGCAAAGGAGGCACCGGAAAGACCACCAACGCCATTAACCTGGCCACCACCCTGCACCACATGGGCAAACGCATCCTGCTGGTGGAAACCGATACGAACTACACGCTGAACACCCTCCGGAAGATGGAGATGTTCAAAGCCAAAGACGGTGTGAAGGGGTTCGAACTGCTGGGTTCGGGTGATGCCCAGGTGGCGGACGAGCTTTCGCAGTTGAAAGCCAGCAAAAAGAACGACATTATCATTGTCGACAGCGCCGGTAAGACCACCGACGAAGGGATTAAGAAGCTTTGCCTGGTGAGCGACATCGTGGTGGTGCCGACCAGCCTGACCCAAAACGACCTGCTGGTGACCTACCAGACCGTGGCCGACCTGGCGCCGGCCCGCGAGTTGAACCCGCGCTTGAAGATCGCCATTTTGCCCAACCGCATCCACAGCGGAACCAACCTCTATACCGTGCGTGAACACCTGAAAAACCTGGACGCCATAATTCTGCCGGTGATCGTGCCTCAGAAAAATCTTTTCGTAAATTTCAGTACCCTGGAGGCCGAAAAGGCCTATCAGCCCATCGCCCAAGCCATTCTGAACACTCTCGCATGAGCAAGAAAAAGAACACGTTAAAAGACCTCGACGAATTTTTGAAACAACAGGCCGCCTCACTGGTGTCGCCTCCTTCCCTGCGCGAGAAAATCGAAGAGACTGCCCCGCCGGCCCCAGCGATCAAAGAGCAACCCAAAGTAGAAGCGCCGGCACCCCAGGCCAGCACCCCGGAAGAAGTGAGCACCGCCAGCATCCTGCAGGACCTGAAAACCCTGTCCGAAAAGGAAGGCGTCTTCTTCCGCCAGAAGCTGTATGATCTCATCATCCAGACGCTGGAAACGCAAAAGAAATCCCTCCCGGAAGATAAAATGCTTATCAACACCGCCCTCTACCTCAAGAGCGGGAGCCTTTGGAAAGAGGCCATTCGTGAATACTGGAAAAAACAGTAGCCGTGGCCAAGCGCAGCAACCCGAAGACCGGTGATCGCCTCATGGGTAATCCATTTATGTTGTTAAGTTTGCTGTCGTACAAAAAGAAAAAAATATCCTAAACAGTAACGATATGAAGTTTGGAACGAAAGCCGTGCACGCGGGCGTAGAGCCCGATCCGTCGACGGGTGCGATCATGACACCGATCTATCAAACCTCCACCTATGTGCAGGAGTCGCCGGCAAAACACAAAGGATATGCCTATGCGCGGGGTGCCAACCCTACGCGAAACGCACTTCAGAAAAGTATTGCCGCCCTGGAGAACGGCAAGTTTGCCATTTGCTTTTCATCGGGCATGGGCGCGACCGATGCCGTGATCAAACTGCTCAACCCCGGCGATGAAGTGATCACCACCAACGACCTCTACGGCGGATCTTACCGCATGTTCAAGCGCGTGTTTGAAAAATACGGCATCAAATTCCATTTCATCGACCTCACCAAAACGGCGAACATCCAACCGCTCGTAAACGACAAGACCAAACTATTTTGGCTGGAGACCCCCACCAACCCGTTGATGAACATCATCGACATCAAAGCCTGCGTGGACATTGCCAAGAAGAAAAACATTTTGGTGGCCGTAGACAACACGTTTGCTTCACCCTATCTTCAGAATCCCCTCGACCTTGGTGCCGACATCGTGATGCACTCCGTGACCAAATATCTCAGCGGCCACTCCGATGTGATTATGGGCGCGTTGGTGATGAACGACGAAAAACTTTACCAGGAACTGGCCTTTATTCAAAACTCGTGTGGCGCTGTGCCTGGCCCGCAAGATTCGTTTCTCGTATTGCGCGGCATCAAGACGTTGCACCTGCGCATGGAAAGACATTGCCTGAACGGCAAGCGCATCGCCGAATTCCTGAACGCCCATCCTAAAGTGGGAAAAGTATATTGGCCCGGATTTACGGACCATCCCAATCACGACATCGCGAAGAAACAAATGCGCGATTTTGGAGGCATGCTCTCGTTCACGCTAAAAGACGACAGCCAGGAGAAAGCCACGAAGCTGATGGAAAGCATGTCGCTGTTTTCGCTCGCCGAATCGTTGGGCGGAGTGGAGTCCCTGATCAATCACCCGGCTTCGATGACACACGCCAGCATTCCCAAGGAAGAACGCATCAAGAACGGTCTGCTCGATTCACTCATCCGCCTCAGCATCGGGGTGGAGGATGCCGAAGATCTGATCGAAGACCTGACGCAAGCCTTGGCGAAAGTTTAGGACGGCCGCAAACCCGATCATCATTCATCCGAAACGCAAAGCAGATGGCTGCAGGGCAGGGTGTTGGAAACGCATACCGATAAACTTCAAATACAGTGGACCAAAGAGATCTGAAACAACTTTTTAGTATCCCCGTCATCGTAGCAGCGCTGGGTTACTTTGTTGATATCTATGACTTGTTGCTGTTCAGCATCGTGCGGATCCCAAGCCTCACATCGATGGGTGTTGCCACGCCCGCCGATCTGCAAACGCAAGGCGAATACCTGATCTCTTTTCAAATGGCCGGACTGCTGACCGGCGGCATCATCTGGGGCATCATGGGCGATAAGCGCGGACGTCTTTCCGTATTGTTCGGTTCTATTTTGTTGTATTCACTGGCCAACATTGCCAACGGCTTTGCCACCAATGTGGAGCAATATCGATGGCTTCGTTTTATCGCAGGCATTGGTTTGGCGGGAGAGTTGGGTGCGGGTGTCACGTTGGTTTCCGAAACGTTGCCGACCCATTTGCGCGGATATGGCACGACGATCATCGCTTCGGTTGGATTGATGGGTGCTGTGGTAGGCAATTTTCTCTCGAAGGCCTTTGCCTGGCAAACTTCCTTTTTTATCGGGGGTGCCATGGGCTTGTTACTTTTAATCGCACGCGTGAGTGTGTTTGAATCCGGTATTTTTCTGAAGACAAAGACCATGCAGATCCAGCGCGGAAACTTTTGGCAACTGTTCACCAACCGCAGCCGCTTTCTGAAATACATGGGATGTATTTTTATCGGACTACCCATCTGGTTTGCCATTGGCATTTTGATCACCTTCTCGCCGGAGTTTGCGCGTACGCTGGGAATAGAAGGTACCATATCGGCGGGTGATGCCGTGATGTATAGCTACATCGGCTTGGCCGTGGGCGACATGGCCAGCGGCTCTATCAGTCAGTGGGTCGGATCGCGAAAAAAGATCGTGATGGTTTTCATTCTCCTGACCCTGGCGTTCTTTTGCTTGTATTTGTTCATGCCCGTGCATACCACAACCTTCTTTTACTTCACATGCTTTTTACTCGGGGTGGGGATCGGCTACTGGGCATTGTTTGTGACCATTGCCGCCGAGCAGTTTGGCACCAATTTGCGCTCGACGGTGGCCACAACGGTACCCAATTTTATTCGAGGCACCGTGATTCCGCTGGCCATGATTTTTAATTATTTGAGAGGCCAGGTAGGCCCTATTCATGGCGCGCTGATAATTGGTGTGACAACAATTATTATCGCTTTTATTGCCCTGGGAGCAATTGACGAGACCTTTGGACGCGATATGAATTTTGAGGAGATAGACTAGAGTGGTTTTAGCGCCAAATTGGTTCTTGTGAAAGATTAACTTTATTGCAATCTTTCCATGTAAAAAGATTCACGCGTGTTGAAGAAGCCCCTCATTCTCTCCCTATTCCTTCTTTTTTGGTCGACCTGCACAATTGCCCAGAACCTGCATTTAATAGACAGCCTATCCCGACAACTGCATTCCGCGGAAGGCAAAACCCGTTTCGAGCTTTTAAACGATGTGGCCTGGGAATACCGGTTTTCTTATCCAGACAGCACCGTATTTTACGCCCGCCAGTCCTATGAACTCGGGCAGCGTCTTAAGCTTCCTTCCGGCCTGGCCGAGCCCCTCAACTTTATCGGCGTAGCGCTCAACTACAAGGGCGACCGGATCGGCGCGTTCGACAACTATGGGAAGGCCCTGAAGGTTGCCATGGACCAAAACGACTCCATTCAAACGGCCTATTCCAACAACAACCTGGGTAGGCTTTTCTTTGAGCAGGGCCTGCTGGCACGCTCTTACGATTATTTCATCCGCGCCCTTTCCATCTTCGAAGACCTGAACGACTCCAGCGGCCTGGCCTACACCTACCAGAGCCTGGCCAACCTCTACAAATCCCAGCACGATTATCCGAAAGCGGAAAGCAATTATCTCAAAGCAAACAAGATCAGGCTTGCCCTGGGCAATACACGCGACATCATGTCGGGCTATTCGCAAACGGCCCGGTTCTATCAAGACAACAACCAACACGACAAGGCCCTCCGCTACCTGCACCTGGCCGACTCTGCGGGGCGTGTGATAAACGATGAGATCAACCTGGCCGAGGTGCACATTTCGCTGTCGGAAAGTTTTCTCAACCGGGGCGAGCTCAACGAAGCCGAGAGCATTTGCGCCGAGGCGCTCAAGGTGATCGCGGCAAAGCGCAACATGCGCATGCTGCCCCAGGCCTACATCTCGATGGGCCAGATCAAGCTGGAGCAACGCGATCTCATCGCGGCAAAGAAATTTTTCAACCTGGGCCTCGACATCGCCAAGTCCACCAACGACATCGCCTCGAAGATGGAGGCGCACTATTACCTTTGGAAAATATCTGAAAAAGAAAAAAACAAGCTCTCGGTGTTGACCAACCTCAACGCCTACTTGTTGCTGAAAGATTCCATCAAAGACCTGGACCTCGCGCGCCAGGTGGAGCGGCTGCAATTCGAGATCGAGATTGAGCGCAAGGAAAGGGAAAACGAGTTGCTGAAGGTGGACCAGGTGAAGACGGAAGCCATCATCAAGCAACAACGCATGTCCAACATCATTCTGGGCATCATCATCGTGGCCGTGAGTTTGCTGGGCTTTGTGCAATGGCGCAGCAGCAAGAAGCGTCGCGAGATCAACGAGAAGCTGGCGCAACAAAATCAGTTCATCCAAAACCAGCGTGAAGAGATCGTGGATCAAAACGAAAAACTCTCCCGCCGCAACCAGCAGCTGTCGGACCTCAATCACGAAAAGGATACGCTCATGAGCATTGTGGCACACGACCTCAAGTCGCCGCTCAACCGCATCAAAGGCATTACCGACCTCATGGAGATGGAGGGCCACCTCAACAAAGACCAGCAGGACTTTGTGCGCATGACAAAAGACGCCACACAAGCGGGATTGGACCTGATCAAGGATTTGCTCGATGTGCACATGCTGGAAGAAAGCGTGATCCTCAACCTCTCAATATTCGACATCAGCGCCTTCTTGCTGGAGAAGACCAACAACATACTGCCCGCCGCCGAAGCCAAAAGCATTCACCTGCACATCGCGAAGATCGAAAGCGTTGAAGTGCAGATGGACGCCGACTACCTGAGCCGCATTGTAGACAACCTGCTGACCAACGCCGTCAAGTTTTCAAAGCGGCAGACTTCCGTGTCGGTATCGGCAGGAAAGTCCAATGGTGAACTTTGGATCTCCATCAGCGACCAGGGGCAGGGCTTTTCCGAAAAAGACAAGCTGCAACTCTTCCAGAAATTCAAAAAGCTGAGCGCCCGTCCCACCGACGGCGAGTCGTCCAACGGGCTTGGGCTGGCCATTGTAAAGACCCTGGTCGACCGTTTGAAAGGCAGCATTGCCCTGGAATCGGAACAGGGAAAAGGAAGCACGTTCACGATCCGGTTCCCGCTCCACAACAATTGATTTAGTGATTTGGGATGGACCCTTTTGTGGGATTCCCGACGGATTGCGGTTTGCACCCGCTCAAAAAAAGCATTTTCCTCCATTAAACCTCCATCCAAGATCTCTGTCTAAAGGGCCAAATCAAACACATTGGAAGATGAAAAAGGTGATGGCTCTTTTTGCTTTTGTAGCAGTTGTCGGTTTGTATCACGCCCAAGCCCAGGTGGCTACGCCCGGGGTCGATCAGCGGGAGGCTTTGCAGCGGGAACGCATCCGCAGCGGCGCCGCCAGTGGTGAACTCACCCGCCGGGAGACGGCCCAAGCGCGCCACGATCAACGCAACATCCGCCGCACCGAACGCCGGGCAAAAGCGGATGGCGAAGTGACGCGCCGCGAACGGGCGCAGATTGAGCATAAACAAAATCGCGCCAGCCGCCAGTTGCGACGCAACAAACACGACGCACAGGTGCGTCCGGGTGCATGATCTTATTTTCCGCCGGCGCGTGCAATGAAGTCATTCAAGATGCTTTTCAAGCGCCGGCGCGAAACATCCTGTTCGTATTTGGCTTCGCGGTAGGATTTGGTGAGCGTTTCCAGCTCGGGTGATGATTTCGCGTAGAGCATCCGTTGCATAAACTCATCGGCATACCAATATGAATTTTCCGGAAGATTTTTCAGGGAGCGAAACATGTATTGATAGACGTCGTCGCTCTCTTTGCCAACATACACCAGGTCGATGAGACCGAGGTTATTGTATTCGGTTTCTGTACTGGCGAGCAAGGCGGTGCGGAGGCGTTCTTTTTGCTCGGGGCTGAGGAGGAAACGGAAAAATTCAAAGGGGCTTCGGGCATAGTAAGACATGAAGTCGCTTTCGGGCGAAAGCTCGTAAACACCTTCCCAGCGCGTGGCCTCATTTTCGGCGCATCGCACCAGCCATTCCACGGTTTCCATATATTTATCAAGCCCGTCGGGATGGGTCATGATGCGCTGCATTTCCTGGATGCGCTTTTTGTAGACCTCGATTTGTGGAAGCTCCAGCGTTTTGGCGCCATAGGAAGGCGTGTGGGTGTAGTATTCGCCGCTTTCATTTTTCTTCAGAAACAAAAGCACCTCCGTGCCAACCTTAAATTGGTCGGGCGCGGGGCGAACCATAAAGGGTTCGAACGATAACTCAATGATGGATTCCTGTATTTCCCCTTGCAACATTTCCCGCACCAGGATGCGCGCGATCGAATAGTCGACGGAATAGCCTTTCTGAAAATATTCCTGGAGCGAGAGTCTTCCGGTGGCCGAATCGGGTTGCTGCTCATTGGTGTTTTCCAGGATGTCGCGGATGTCCATGACGTATCCCACCAGGATATAGTCACTTTCGATCACCAACGTGCGCAGGGGTGCCGGGCTGATAGGGTAAGAGAACGCGGATAAGCCAACCAGAACAAAGCATGCGATCAAAAGACGTTTCATAAGAAAACAGTTAAGGTGATCGTAAAAATGCCATTCACGCGAAAACAACGCCAAAAATCATTCCATCCCTGTAGTCAATCCCGGAGGAGGGGAAAAGTCACGGTAGCGGTAGGGAATTTAGGAGATATCTCTATCCGGAGCAACCGGAACTCGATAAAAGGGTAGGGCTGGGGTGGAGCAAATGCCCGGGCTCCATCCCATTTCCGGCCAAAATCTGTCCAGCACCTGCCCTGGACACCGGTGTTTCCGGGGCCAGGCAAGGCTGAAATTTTGGCGTCGATTTATTTTTTGCCGATCACGTAATAGAAAATCGGTCCCAGCACGGGCAGAAATACGACGGCAATGATCCACAATATTTTCTTTTCGTTGTCTTTATTGCTTCGCAGGATGTCGAGGATCACAACAACATCGAGGATGAGAATGAGGAGAGATATCAGGCGTGCCATAGGTAAGGTTTAGTTTGATTCCAGGATTTTGAAAAGTTCGTCGAGATTGGGGGTGATGATGATCTCCGTGCGGCGGTTTTTCTGTTTGTTTTGCGGTGTGTCGTTGGCGGCCAGCGGCATGTATTCGCCGCGGCCCGACGGTGTCACCTGTTGGGCGCTCACACCCGCTTTGGTCAGGATCTTGGTGATGGCCGTGGCGCGCATCACGCTGAGGTCCCAGTTGTCGTTCATGTACTGCGATTTTTTGGAAATGGGCACATTGTCGGTGTGACCTTCCACCAGGATGTTGATGTCTTTTTGATCTTTGATGGCCTTGGCCAATTGTTGCAGTGCCGTAACCCCTTTGCTGTCGACTTCAATGCTTCCGGAGCCAAAGAGAAGTTGTTCGGCCAGGGATACATATACTTTGCCATTCTTCACCTTGACGGTGATGTCGCCTTCCTTGAAGTTGAGCAACGCGCCGGTGATCTTGTTCTTCAGATCTTGCACGGCTTTGTCTTTAGCGGCCAACACCTGTTCCAGTTCTTTTACTTTTTTCTCGCGTTCGGCAAGTCCTACACTCAGCGAGTCGTTGAGCTTGCGGGTTTGTTCGAGGTTTTGCTGGATGGCCAGCAGTTGTTCTTGTTGTTGGGTGAGGTCGCGGTTCAGCTTGCCGCTGCTCGTCATCAGGTTTTTATAGGTGGTGTTCAGCTGATGGTGTTCTTTCTCCAAAGCCCCCAGCCGTTGTGAAGTGTTTCGTTGGTCGATACCCAGGTTGGTGGTGTCTTCCTTCAGCCGCGCAAGTTTGTCGTTGAGATCTTTGATGTCGGCATTGGCTTTGTCGAGCGCCGTGGCGCGATCGGAGAGGTCGGCATCGGTTTGTATTTTTTGTGCCAACAACGCATCGTATTTCTTTTTGGAAACGATGCACGATGAAAACAGGGAGCACAACAAGAGACCGAATAGAATTTTGTTCAGGAACATACGGATCGCAGAGATTATAGTTATAGGTGGTTTAAGTTCATTCGTACGCTGGACGGAGTCTTTCCTACGCGAGGCGGAGCAAAAATTATAGAGTCTTCACAACCTTTTACAAGCGTCCCGTGTCTCGCCCCGTGCATGAAATTATTTTCAATTTTTTTGCAACCCTTTCCTTTGGCATCGCCGTATAAGCCCCTATTGATTTTTTCGATATGCATATCCGGAAAGTGCAACAACACGAAAGTAAAAACAAAACTCACAAATCGTAAATTTTTTATGACCCTTACCCAAAAGACTCTCTCCATTTTTTCTTTCTCACTGCTGGTGGGCCTCTCGGCCTGCAACAAAGACGACGATCAGGTCAGTCAGCCCTCGAAGGAGGATGCGAAAACGAAGATCTCGCAATTCAACACCGATGCAAAGACCGATCTGCAAGACCTGTCCAGCGCCCAAGGTTTCAAGGCCGTGAAAGATTTCTTCGACCTCACGTCTTCCGACGATCCCTTCGGTCGCGCAGCAGAACAGAACTCCAAACATTTCTTCCGCGATAAAGGCAAAGCGTTCCGTTCTGTGTTCGCCACAGCGAAGGCAGCGACCGGCCGCACACAAGGCGATGAACCTTTTGACTTCGAGGCCAACACCGGCGTATATGCCTGGAACTCGGAGAATGAAGAATTTCAGAGAACCGCCGACGCCAGCACCATCCGCATTCAATTCCCCACCGAAGGCTCAGCCACCAACGACGCCGAGCTTAAACTATCGGCTTATACTGAAGTGGAGGTTTACGACGAAGAAAATCAGCAATATTTTTACCAACCCGAGGAACTGAAAGCCGAGCTGTTTGTCAGCAACGAAAAACTAGCAGCGCTCAACCTCGCGATGACCTGGGATGACTACGGCTTTCCTTTAACGGCCGACATCAGCGCCCTGGCAAAACCTTTCACCATCACTGTTGGGTTCGATGTTGCCGGCAGCACCACGTCCACCCTGGCCATCGCATTGTCGGGCGATCAAACGACACTGGTGAGCACACAAGTGACGGCCACCTACAAAGACAACACCAAGTCGGAAGAAAGTTTGAAAAAGATCGATGGCTTTGTGCAGGTGAGAAACCTCAAGCTGGAAGGCACCATCGACGTGGAGGCCGCTAACCAATCGCAAGTGAATTGGAACAATATCGTGAAGCTCGTGCTGAAGGCCAACAATGAAAAGATAGGCGATATTGTGATCGTAGATGAAAACGAAAAACCGGTAGCCTACCTGCAGTACGCAGACGGCTCAAAAGAAAAACTCGAAACGGTTCTGAAGCCCGTGTTGGATGAGGTGGATGCACTGCGTGGCGACCTGGAGGTCAACGGCTGATCGGCATGTGTTCAAGTTTAGGAGGCTGTCTCACAAGGACAGCCTTTTTTGTGTCGATGAAATTTTGCGAGACGTTTAAAAACGCTGTCACCCTTACATGACACGCTGGATTTTAAGATGATGGCCGGATCAACTTCCGGAGAAATGTCTCTCCAGCCGTCCATATATACTGGCGAAAAGGAAGTGTGTAAAATCATTATCTTTAAGGAAGCACCTGGCCGTATCTATGACAAAGAAAATAATCATTCCTTATTTTCCCGTAGGACTTAAGCTCTTTTCACCGGTCTTGTTTTTTGCCGGTTTATACGTGCTTGCGATCGGACATCCGCTGTGGGGCGTAGTGCTGATCTTGCTAACAGCCATTATTCTCACCACGCGTTACGTCACAGCGATCGATCTGGAAAAGAAAGTGTATGATGACTATCTGTCCATGCTCGGCATTCCTTTTAGCAAGGAAACCAAAAAGTTCAACGCCTTGGATCGCATCGTGATCACCAAAGCCAACTTTGCCCAACACGTGCAAAGCCGGATCCAATCCCACGACATGAACTGGTCGGACTACACGGCCACGCTGGTCTTCGACGACGGTGGGACGCTTGATCTGGTGACGCGAAACGACAAGAAAGAACTGTTGCTCGGCGTAAAGGACTTTGCCGGCTTTTTAAAAGTTGGTGTTGAAGATCATTCCACAAGTCATCATTACTGGGTAGACTTTTCCCAGGTCACAAAAGACTAAACAAATCTCCATCCCCTATAGCATGAAAAAAAGTTTGATTATCCTGCTCCTTGCTTCCGCGACTTTCGGCGCCGTTGCGCAGCGCTTTGGCAAAACGTTGAAGAACACACCGGGCATTGTTTCCTACACCTATCGCAACAGCTTTCAGAAAGACGTAGCCCTCACGCTCGACACGATCAAGGCGTTGGGCATTACCGACATTGAATTTTCGAACCTGTTTGGCAAAACGGCCGCAGAGCTCCGCGCCCTGCTCGACGCCCGGGGCTTGCACTGCTCTTCGTTTGGTGTGAGCTACGACGACCTGAACAACAAAACCCGCGAGGTGGGCAACAACGCCAAAACATTGGGAGCTTCGTTTGTGCGGGTGGCGTGGATCCCACACGAAGGAAAAACGGTGGATGCCGTCTTAATCAAAAAAGCAGCCGACGATTTTAATGCGGCCGGCAAAATCCTGAAGGAAGAATTCAACCTCAGTTTCTGCTATCACAACCACGGCTATGAATTTGTGTCCTATGAAAAAGGTACGTTGTTCGACTACCTGGTGGCGAACACCAACCCGGCCTACGTGAACTTTGAATTGGATATCCTCTGGGCCTTTCACCCCGGTCAGGACCCGGCGCAGCTGTTGAAGAAATATGGCAAGCGGCTCAAGCTCATGCATGTGAAAGACTTGCGCAAAGGCGTGAAAGGCGATTTTACGGGCGGCACCTCGCAGGAGAACGACGTCGCCCTCGGCACCGGTCAGATCAACATTGCCGAGGTGATCAAGGCAGCGCAGCAATCGGCCATCGAGCACTATTACATTGAAGATGAAAGCAGCGCTGTGAAGACGCAAGTTCCCCAAAGCCTGAAATACCTGAAGTCCCTCTAATCATCCATCCCAGACCAACACATATCCGCTATGAGAAAACTGTCTTTCCTCGTTCTTTATCTTTTTATACAAAGCGTCACCCCGCTGCTGGCACAACCCACCGAGCGACTCATCAAAATATGGGTAGCCCCGAACCACAGTGACTGGACGTACAAAAATGGCGAGCCCGTGAAGTTCGATGTCACCGTCTTGGAGAACAGCAACGCCGTGAAGGACGTAAAGATTTATTACGAGATCGGCCCCGAAAAAATGACGCCCCTTAAAAAGGATTCCATCGTGCTAAAAGAGGGCAAGATCACGCTCGACGGTGGAACGATGAAAAGTGCCGGTTTTCTACGCTGTGTGGTTACCGCAAAGATCGATGGCGTCACCTACCGGAACCTCGCCACCGCGGGTTTTGAACCCTTGACGCTTAAGCCTACCGTTGAAATGCCCGCTGACTTCATACAGTTTTGGGACAAAGCCAAGGCCGAGCTTGCCGAAGTGCCCGTCGACGCCCGCATGACGCTGATGCCCGAACGATGCACCGAAACCGTAAACGTGTATCATGTCAACTTACAAAACTTTGCAAAGGGCACGCGCCTCTATGGGATCCTTTGTATTCCAAAGAAGGCGGGAAAATATCCGGCCTTGCTAAAAGTGCCCGGCGCGGGCGTGAGGGCTTATAACGGTGATGTGGCCATGGCGGAAAAAGGAATCATTACCTTCGAGATCGGCATTCACGGTATTCCTGTGAACATGGATCCCAACGTCTACACGGTGCTGGGCGCTGGGGCATTAAAAGGATATCAAAATTACAACCTCGACGACCGCGATCGCTTTTATTATAAGCGTGTATACCTGGGTTGTGTGCGGGCGAACGACTTCCTGGTGGGCCTGCAGCAATTCGATGGCGTTAACCTGGGGGTGACCGGAGGAAGCCAGGGGGGAGCCTTGTCGGTGATCACGGCGGCACTCGACCCTCGCGTGCAATGCCTGGGAGCATTTTATCCGGCACTGAGCGACGTGACCGGCTACTTGAAAGGACGCGCCGGTGGATGGCCACATTATTTTGATCCGTCGAACATCGCGTTCAATAACACAAAAGAAAAGATCGCTACCTGTGGGTACTACGACGTCGTGAATTTTGCCAAGCAACTGAAGAAGCCGGCATGGTTCAGTTGGGGCTTCAACGACGAGACTTGCCCACCCACGTCGATGTACGCCGCTTACAATTCCATCACAGCACCGAAATCGTTGCTGCTGGTTTTGGAGACGGGGCATTGGACCTATCCCGAGCAATACGATAAATTGAATCAGTGGCTCATCGCGAAGCTGACCGGACACTAGGTTTTAAAACCTGGGGGTGATGCGTTATCTTTAGCGTAATGACCCTCAGCTGTGTATTTCCCCCCGTACTCGTGGCGGGTGCGACAACCGTTGCCCTGTCGTCATTAAAACGCCCGGTCGAGGGCGTGATGCTTAGCGGAGATGTCGCGCACGAAGTTGTGTTAAACGCTTCCAAAGTATGAAAAAGAAGCTCATCATTTTGGCGGCGTCATTGGTGCTGTTCGGTGTGCTCTTCCTGCTGGGATTCCGTTACTACAAGCTGATGAGCTTTAAAGACTCGCTTGCCGACCTGGTGGAGACCAAAACCCACGGCCAGTACAAGCTCGTTATCGGCAACGCCAAAATGAACCTGCGCGAACTCCAATTCGAAATGAAGGACGTGTCGCTCGTAAAAACCGAAAAGGCCGGCCCGAACGGTGTCGAGTCTGTGACAATACCCTCGATGGAAGCGGAAGCCGGCTCGCTGCGATCGCTATTCAATACAGGACAGATGGTGATCGAACGACTGACCATCCAAGAGCCCGTCCTAAAAATGGCTGCGAAAAACAGCGCGCAGCATGATGTGAACATCGCGCATAGCCTCGTGAAGATCTTTCCGGCGATTGAAGCCGTGCTGGATAAATTTCTCATCAAATCATTTACGTTGCAGCGCGGTGCGCTGCAAATTGAAAAGAAAGGGGAGAGCCTCATCAGTCTCCGGCTCATCGATTTCATCATCCGCGATTGGAACATGCGTCAGCTCACCGACAGCAGCCGGGTGAGACTCAACCTCCAGGGGCAACGGCTGTTGCTCAGCAAAACCTCCATTGCCTTTTCGGAAATAGCGTTCAAGTATCCCGAACATTTCCTGGAGTTTAAGGATCTTACGTTGGAGTCGGAAGACACGATCAGCCGGTCGCACATGAAGATCGAGGGAACGTCGGTGTTGATCCAGGGATTGGACTACAACGAATTGTATAACCACCAGCGCTATAAGCTGAAAAAGATCCGCATCGAAAAGCCGGTCATCTCCGGAACACTGCGGGTGGGAGGCACCCACCACAAGGTGAAACATCCCTTGAAGGAGATCCTGCAGCAAACCTTTGGTGAAGCCCTTCTCGACAGCGCGATCATCAACGATGCCAACATCGAAGTGAGCGTGTACCATGGCAAAGACTCCATCCACACCCGGCTGCCCCACGTCGATGTAGGCCTAAGTAACTTTGAGGTGCGTCCCGACACGTCGGCGTTGCTGGTGGATGGCTTGCGCATCGATCTCAACGAAACTTCCGTGCGGCTCAACAACAACGTGACATTGCATTGCGATGATCTTACCTTTCTGCGAGGGCACTACCTGGCCATCACCAACGCGAGCTTCATCGATGTGGCGGCGAAAAAATCCTTCATCCAATGCCAGCACATCGAGCTAAGCCAATTTGGGTTGATCGACTTTGTTTTTTATCGCAAGCTCCACCTGGAATCGGCCCTGATCGAAAATGCGGACGTGAACATCACACCGCACTACCTGGACCTGTTTCCTAAAATGTCTTCCGACGTGAAAGACACTACCCAGGTAAAAAAGAAACTGGACAAGTACATCGGTGGCCTTCGCCTGCGCAACGCCAACATCCGGTTCAACGACGGTACGCGCTCCATGATCATACAGCGGGCCGACCTGGAGGTGAAGTCGTTCAGCACCACGTCGGTAAAAACGCTGATCTCCCGGCTTTCCCGTTTCAGCGCCGGAAGTATCACGTTCGACAGTCCGAAGGACAGCACGCATATCAAAGTGGGTGAGCTGTCGCTTTCAAAAAATCAATTTTCGTTGGGTCGTGTAGAGATGCAAATGAAGAAACTGGCGGTTTCCGGAAAATCCATCAGCATTCACGACTATGTGTTGGCAGAAGACACGTTGGGCAGTGCGGTGCTGGAGAAGATCTACATCGAGTCGCTTTCGCTTAAGGGTGTGTTGCCCGTAGGTAAACAGCATGCGAAAACAAAAAAGAAAAACGCATTTGCCCTATTGATGAAGGACTTCCAGATCGGCAAGCTGGAAGCCGACGTTCACCTGAAAGAGAAGCACATCGCATTTAACGCCAACGCACTGACGGGGCGCAGCATCCACTTTCGCGGGGGCAAAGTGAATTATCAACACATGGTAGGGAACATCGATCATTTCCGGTTTCAGCAACCGGAGACGGAGGTGAGCGTGGAGTCACTGGAGCTTAACTTTTTTAAAGAAACCCACCTGAAGAACGCCCGGGTACACGTGCAGCACCACGATGTCAGCGTACCGTCGGCGACCATGGGCCGGGTGGACTTCGAAAGCAAGGCAACACACGTGTCCTATCTTCACGTCGACAACATCAACGTGCAACAGGACGGCGTGCTGCGCTTCGCGACCGACAGCCTGACGGTTAAGGGCATCACGTTGCGGCCAGGCAAAGATCCGCATATAAAATCACTGGCGGCCCATCGCCCCATCATCCATCTTCCGAAGCCCGTCGTGTCAGCATCGAAAAAAGAAAAGACGTCAAAGAAACTTCCCACAGATATGGTGGAAGAATTTGCACTCTATGATGGCGAGCTCACCTTACCCAAAGGACAGGTGCTGCACTTCACAAAAATAGACGGCGATCTCAAAGCCCCGCATCAAACCCTCCGGCTCGACCAGGCGACCTATGGCACCGAAAAAATGGCCTTGCAATTGAACGGGTTGAACGTGCAGGAGGGCAAGCTCACCATAAAGCGATTCACCATCACACCGCAAGCGTCGTTTGTGAAGAACCTCGCCGTCGAGACCAGCGTACTGGCCGGTGAACTAAACGATATTTCCCTCGTCGACTTCAACCTCGACAGCCTGATGGAACACCACACCCTCGTGGCCAGTGCCGTGAACGTCGACAAATTCTCCTTGCACATTTCCAAAGACAAACGCCTGCCCGACGCGCCACCAAAAGAAAAACCATTCCTGCTCCACGAGATGATCTTGCCGGTGCTTCATACCAAAAAATTGAACGTGCGGGATGGCTTTATTCATTATCGCGAAACGTCCGATATCACGGGAAGAGAAGGAGAAATTTCATTGCACAAGATCAACATTGAAGCGAACAGCGTGGACGCTCGCAAATACCTGGCGGATGGATTGGTGGTGAACGCGACCACGCGCCTCTATGACCAGGGAGAGGTTCACCTGAACTATAAATTTCTTTCCCCGGAACGATTTGCCCTGACCATCGATGTCCTGCCATTTGATCTGACCGTCCTCAACAAGCTGATCGTCCCTGTAAAGGCCATGGAGATAAAGTCAGGCGACCTGGAGGCACTTCATATCGATGTGACGGCCGACCGCGAAAGGGCTTTGGGCAGTGCCACCATGAGCTACCAAAACCTGCACCTCGAATTGTTTTCCAAGACCGACCCCGAAAAGAAAAATCTGGGCAGTACCCTGCTCACGTTGCTGGCCGACGGCATTGTGCTGAAGCATAACAGACACCAGGCAACGGCCACGATCGACCAGACCCGCATCCCCACAAAATCGGTCTTCAACTATTGGATCCGCATTGCCACACACGGTGCCATGAACGTGGTGCGGCACGGAAAGCCGGCGAAAAAGGTCAAAGTCGTGTGACGTTTTCCCCCAATATTTTCCAGTGCCGGGTACCCGACTAACGAAACATTTGGTTTACTTTGTGACCGAGCAAACTCTGGGCTTACCGGTTAGCGCATCTTTTGAATGGCCGTAGCTAGGTTCCTCATACAGACCCTCGTATTTTGAGTTGCGACGGCTAAAATAACCGACATTACATGGCAAACATTTGGATCACAAAACCGCTTCAACAGCTCATGACCGAAACCGCCGACAAGGCTGTTGGGCTGCGGCGAACCCTGGGTAGATTTAACCTGATCATGTTAGGTGTGGGCGGCATTATTGGTGCCGGCATCTTCGTGCTCACCGGCCAGGCGGCGGCCAACTATGCGGGCCCGGCCATCATCCTGTCGTTCGTCATTGCGGGCATTGCCTGCGGGTTTGCCGGCCTGTGTTATGCCGAGTTCGCCTCCATGATCCCCATCGCGGGAAGTGCCTATACCTACGCCTATGCTACCCTTGGAGAATTTATCGCCTGGATCATCGGCTGGGACCTCATCCTCGAATACCTCTTCGGAGCGGCCACCGTGGCCGTGGGCTGGTCGGGCTACGTGGTCAGCTTCCTGAAAAATTTTGGCATCCAAATTCCCCCCGCCCTTTGCAACGCGCCATTCACTTACGACACGGCCACGCACGAATGGATCCGGACGGGAAGCCTTTTGAATTTTCCGGCCATGTTCGTCATCGCCGTCATCACCACCCTGCTGGTGATCGGTATCCGCGAGTCGGCCAACTTCAACAACATCATCGTGGTCATCAAAGTGGCCGTCATCCTCTTGTTCATCGGGTTTGGGTTGAGCTATGTGTCAGTGGACAACCTCGAGCCCTTCATCCCCGCAAATGACGGCGTTTTTGGAAAGTTCGGATGGAGCGGGGTCTTCCGCGCTTCGGGCATCGTGTTCTATGCCTATCTGGGTTTTGACGCCGTGTCCACCGTGGCACAGGAAGTGAAGAATCCCCAGCGCGATATGCCTTGGGGCATCCTGGGCTCGCTCGTCGTCTGCACCATTCTCTACATCGCCGTCGCGTTTGTTATGAACGGCATGGTGTCGTACAAAGAATTGAACACGGCTGCTCCCATCGCCGTTGCCGTTGACTCTGCGGGATCTGCTTTGACATGGCTGAGCACCCCCATCAAGATCGGCGCCATCGCCGGATTGAGCTCCGTGATCCTCGTGATGCTGATCGGCCAATCCCGTATCTTTTTCTCCATGGCCAACGACGGTCTCTTACCCAAAAGCTTTGGAAAGACCCACCCCAAATTCAAAACCCCTTACATCACCACCATCGTCATCGGCGGCGTAGCCATGATCATCACCGGCCTGCTCCCCATCAACTTGTTGGGTGAACTTGTCTCCATCGGCACCTTGCTCGCGTTCGTACTCGTAAGCGCCGGCGTGCTGATGCTTCGCTACAAAAACCCCGACATCCACCGCCCCTTCAAGACCCCTTTGTTCCCCTTCGTCCCCATCATGGGCGTACTCACTTCTTTGGGCGTGATGGCCACCCTACCCCTCGAAACCTGGATCCGCCTCATCGCCTGGATGGCCCTCGGCATCATCATCTATTTCGTCTACAGCATCAAACGCAGCAAACTGAACAACCAGCCTAAGTAAAAATATTTCAGATTTGATTTGAATGCCATTACCCTCAAAGCGTAATGGCATTTTTTTTAAGAACCACCGTTTACGAAGTATCATCCTCGGTGTTTCATTAACAACATTTTGACCGCACCCCCGGTTGTTGGTGTCCCACCAACAACATTTCTCGCCTTCAACCTCACCCAAAAGAATGGGACGAAAAACGCAACACTCATAAACATCCCAGCAAAAAAATCAAACCAAATAAATAGATAAAATTTACTGTACACATCTTGCGGCCCCCCTCGTACCTCGGGGCCGGGCTATCCGTTCCAAGTCCGTCCACCCACAACCCATCCACTACGGGCTTTCCACTCCTATCCCTGGCCGGCCCACCTCATGCATGTGCCCCCCATCACAAATCCTCACCAGCCGCATAACCAACAACGGGGTGGACGTCATAGAGGGAGCGTGGTATATTTGATGCTGTTCGCCCTATTGTTTTTATCATCATGGCATGATAGCCATCGCCGTTGTTGGTGTTCTTCACCAACAACATTTGTGCGTGCACCTTTTTATTTCCCCCTCGTCCAATACCAATAAAACGGCAACCCACTTCCCATAAGTGCCAACCCAATTAACGCCTCGCGCGGCTTGGTAATCAAAGTAACCGCAATCAACGCCACACAAAACAAGATAAAAATTGCCGGCACCACCGGATATCCCCACGCCTTATACGGGCGCGGCACATCCGGCATTTTCACCCGCAGCACAAATACCCCCAGCGTGGTGGCCCCATAAAAAATAAATGCCGCAAACACCAACATATCCGTCAACTGATCAAAGCTCCCCGAAAACACCAGCACCGACGACCACACGGCCTGGATCAAGATGGCTTTGGATGGTGTATTATAGCGGGGATGGATGTAGGACGCCGAGGAGAAGAACATGCCTTCCTTGGCCATCGCATAATACAAACGCGGCGGCCCCAGCAGGGTAGTGTTCGTGCAACCGAAGGTGGTGAGCAGGATCAGCAACGCAATGAACAATGCCCCGGCCTCCCCCAGGAAATGGCGGATCACCACCACGGCGGCGATCGTGTTTTGTGATTTATGAGCCGCGATGATCTCGTCAATGGGAAGCACAAAGAGGTAGGTGAAGTTGATGCTGATGTAGACCAGCATCACAAACGAAACGCCGAGCACCAGGGCCAGCGGCAAGTTCCGGTTCGGGTTCTTGATCTCCCCGCCGATGTAGCCCGTAGCGCTCCAGCCTTCATAGGCCCAGAAGGCTGCTAGTAGTGCTGCGAAAATGCTTTGAATAAACGCACCCTCGGTCCAGGCGTGGTGCACAAAGCCGGTGGCCGGTGTAGTGAAATTAGCCCAGCTGCCACCGCCCAACGTGAGGCCCAGTACAATGACTAGAAAGATGCTGACCACCACGATGATGGTGACGGTCTTGCTCAACCCTTCACCGAATTTCAGACCGATATAATTGTTATAAGACAAGCCCACGATGAGCAGCACGGTGAGGGTCTTGACCCCAAAATTGTCGAAGGGCGTAAAGACGCCGCCTAATGAGATCTGTGCCCAGGAGGCGGGAAGCTCCGGCAGGGGCACGAGCGCGTTGAAGGAGTGGGCAAACACATAGGCGATAGACGCCACGGCTGCCGAGCGGATCACCGTAAAGGCGGTCCAGCCAAAAAGGAACGCAAAGAATTTGTTATAGATCTTGCGAAAGTAAACATACTCGCCACCCGAGTCGGCCAGCAGCCCCGCCACTTCGGCGTTGCTCAGCGTGCCGCAGAGTGTGATCAAACCGGCCAGTACCCAGCACGCCAGCACCAGGTCGGCCGACAACAGCTCGGACGACATGGGCGCCACTTTTTTATACACGCCCGACCCGATGACCGAGCTGACGGTGAGGATGAAGGCCGAGAACAATCCGAGGGAGCGTACGAGTTGCCCCTGTGTCTTTTCAGGTTGCGCCATAATG
This sequence comes from Chryseolinea soli, assembly GCF_003589925.1. Classification (NCBI taxonomy): domain Bacteria; kingdom Pseudomonadati; phylum Bacteroidota; class Cytophagia; order Cytophagales; family Fulvivirgaceae; genus Chryseolinea; species Chryseolinea soli. The sequence goes on from NZ_CP032382.1 coordinate 3,378,456, forward strand.
GTTTAGGATGGTTAGTGAACGTTCCTTACCGCCGGCGCGGAAGGAAGCGTTTTTCCGGAGGGTAAAGTATTCAGATTTGCCGAATAAAGCGGCACCGGAGGGACGAAAGTTAACGGCCTTTTTCGGCCGGCAGCACGCTAGGCGTTACAAGAGGTTGGTGAAAGGGCGGATTTAGCTGCGATCGGGGAAGGATTCAAGCAACGGCGAGTTTAATCGAGGCGGTGAGTACACCTAACAAACACATCGGTAGTGAAAGAATGCGATGCACGTATTCAATTGATGGGCACATAACTCGTGCGTTGGCTGATGCGGCGGAGGTATTGATGAAGCCAGATATATTTCTTGATCTTGCGCCCCGGCCGGCGCATGTTCACCTCCTCGTCCTCAACGCGCGTGATCAACCCACTGCGATTGAATTGCGTGAGGATATTCGATACATGTGCACTATCCACCTTCTCTGTCCTGCCCAGATTTCGAGCCACCTGTTCCGCTGTAAAATATTCGGTGTATTCGAAAATACATTGCAACACGCGCAGCCGCAGTGGCGTGGCGGGGATGCTCCGCCGGTGTAGCATCGTCTCTAAAAACTCTTTGTGGATTTTCATGGCCTGAAATTATTTCGCGACAAATACGGTATGGCTACTGAAACGCATTTGCAGTTTGTAAATAATTTTTTGAACGCCTTAAATTTTGTGCAAGAGGTTCCTGCGAATCCTTGCATTCACATCCTGGCGTTTGTTTTTTCGCGCCGGAAACATACATCCAAAAAAATCCTGCATAACGGGATGACGGAATGGGGACGCGGGTACAGTTTGTTGATTTTGAGTATCTCAACGCCGCTCGCGGGAACCGTCCCGGAAAATAAGTGTTGCATCAATCCGGAATAATGTCAAATATTAGATTGAAAAATACGGTCCGTCCGCAAAAGCGTGCTTTACAAGAAAATGGCTTGCTCTGCTGCCGGCGATGTGGTTAAACCCCCTAAGAAACCCCAAACTATTGATCACTATACTATGAAAAATCTCCTGTCAGCAGCGTTGCTCCTGAGTGCGTGTGCAGCCTTTGCACAACCTAAAATTGACGTCGACAAACAAATGAAGCTGAGCCTGCAGCAATACAAAGGCATGCTGAAAGAATTCACCGACACCACCCTCTTCCCGCAGTCGGTAAATCCCGACGGCACCTACAAGAAGATGCCGAGCGAGTGGTGGTGCACCGGCTTCTTTGGCGGCTCGCTCTGGTATCTCTACGAATACACCAAAGACCCTGAAATGAAGGCCGCTGCCGAAAAATGGACGATGGCCCTGAAGAAAGAACAATACAACACCGGCACCCACGACCTGGGCTTCATGCTCTACAATTCGTTTGGCAACGGCTATCGCCTCACGGGCAACCCGGCCTACAAGCCCATCATGCTCAAGGGCGCCGAGTCGCTGTCGACGCGCTTCAATCCCAAGGTGGGTGTCATCAAGTCGTGGAACAACTTTCATGGCTACACCTATCCCGTCATCATCGACAACATGATGAATCTCGAGTTCCTGTTCTGGGCGGCCAAAACTTCGGGCAACAAAAAGTTCTACGACATCAGCGTCACGCACGCCGACAACACGATGAAGAATCACTTCCGCCCCGACTACAGCAGCATCCACGTGTTGTGCTACGACAGCGTCGGGAACGTGATCGCCCGCAAAACCGCCCAGGGCTACGCCGACGAATCGGCCTGGGCACGCGGACAAGCGTGGGGTCTCTATGGCTACGTGGTGATGTATCGCGAAACCAAAAACAAAAAATACCTGGACCAGGCCGTGCACATCGCCGACTTCTTCACGCATCACCCCAACATGCCCAAAGACAAAGTTCCCTACTGGGATTTTAATTCGCCGGCCATCCCCAACGATGTTCGCGACGCGTCGTGTGCCGCCATCGCCGCCTCTGCCTTGCTGGAGCTAAGCGGCTATGTGAAAGGCGAGAAAAGCAAGGCCTATTTCGCTTTCGCGGAAGAAGTGTTGCAGAACCTGTCCAAACCGGAATACTTCGCCTCCTCCGACAATCACAACTTTCTATTGAAGCACTCCACGGGCCACAAACCCGCCAACAGCGAAATCGACACCCCCATCGTCTACGCCGACTACTATTACCTGGAAGGTCTGCTCCGTTACGACAAACTGACCCGCAAGAAGTAGTTTGCATTTCTTTGCGTCTTCTTTGCGTCCTTTGCGCCTTTGCGGTAGAATTTGACCGCCGAGCCGCAAAGGACGCCGAGGAAAACGCAAAGCCGTGAATTTTTTATAAATTTCCCCCGTTAAATATCATCCGCCGTGAAAAAGATCCTTGTCGTTGAAGATGATCACCGCCTTTCAGAGTCTGTCACCAAAGCTCTGGAAAAGGAAGGCTATGGTTGCGAACCCGCCTTCGATGGCCACATGGCCCTGAAGTATTTTCAACAAGGAAGCTACCAGCTCGTGCTCCTCGACATCAATCTCCCCAAAATGAACGGCATGGACCTCTGCCGCAAATTCCGCGAGACTAACGCCGAGATCCCCATCCTCATCATCACCGCCTTTGGCGACATCGACAGCAAGATGGAAGCGTTCACGCTGGGCGCCGACGACTACTTGGTCAAGCCGTTTCATTTGCGCGAACTGTTGGCCAAGGTGAAAGTGTTCCTGAAACGCGCCGAGCAGCCCAATGCGGCCCAGCCCCTCTATCAACTGCAGGACATCAAGCTGGACCCCAACAAGAAGATCGCCATCCGCGAAGGCAAGGAAATAAACCTCACGCCCAAAGAATACGGCTTGCTGGAATACATGCTGAAGAACCGGAATCGCATCATTTCCAAAGACGAACTGGCCATGAACCTCTGGGACGCCAACTACGGCGTGACCCACAACACCATCGAAGTGTACATCAACTTCCTGCGAAACAAGATCGACAAGGAGTTTGAAAAGAAGCTCATCCTCACCAAGCCCGGCTTCGGCTATTATCTAAACGATCAACGCGATGAACTATAAAACGAGGCTGACGCTGCTTTTCGTAGGGCTCTTCTTCTTCGTGCTGTCGTCCATCCTCGTCTTCATCTACATTTCTTATTCGGAATTCCGGCGCGACGAATTTTTCGCGCGCCTCCGCGAAAAGAGCTTTAATACGGCCAAGTTGCTCATCGATGTAAAAGAGATCGACATCGGCCTGCTGAAGATCATCGACCAGAACTCCATCAACAAAATGTATGACGAGAAGATCCTCATCTTCGACGAACAAAACACCCTGATCTACAGCAGCCTCGACGATGAAAAGATCCCCTATTCCCTAAAGACCATTGAACAGATCCGGAAGCGTGCCGACAAATACTACGTCGACGACGATGGCGACGAAGTGGTTGGCGTGCACTACACCGGCCAGGGCCACGACTACGTGGTGCTGGCTTCCGCCTACGACACCTATGGCATCAGCAAGCTGGAAAATTTAAAGACCCTGGTCATCATCGCCCTGGTGTTGGGCACGTTGTTGATCGCGATATCCAGTTACTACTACATCCGGCAAGTGTTCCGCCCGATCGATGCCTTGAATTCCTCGATACAAACGATCGGGGAAAACAATTTACATGAGTTCATCCCCGTGAATGGAAGAAAGAACCGCGACGAACTCGATCAATTGGCCGTGAACTACAATCAAATGTTGGGGAGGCTTTTCAAGGCGTTCGAGTCGCAGCGCGCCTTCGTGCGGAACGCGGCCCACGAATTGAAAACACCATTGGCCCTCATTCACGGCAAGCTCGACCGCCTGGACGAACTTGCGGGACCTCAAAACCCTGAGATGCAAGTCTTGCTGACCAGCCTGGAGCAGGACGTCGACAGCCAGGCCGATCTGGTGGAGTCGCTGCTCTTGATCCAGCGTCTCCAGTCGCAGTTGCCGGTGAACACCGCCAAGGTGCGAATCGACGAATCGCTCTATGAAAGTGTAAAAGATGTGAACGAGACCTTTCCCCAACAGGCCGTCAAGATCGACATCGAATCGTCTATCAAAACCGAAGACCAGCTGACGGTGGTGGGCAATACGTTGTTGTTGAAGATCTGTTTTCGCAACCTCATCGCCAACGCCGCCATGTACGCCTCCACACCGGAGCTGAACATAAAAATATCCGAAGAAGGTCACGGCCTGCAGCTCACGTTTGTCAACGCCGGCGACGACCCCATTCCCGACACGCGCATTTTCGAGCCGTTCTATCGCCAGACCCAACAACAGGAAAAACCCGGACACGGGCTGGGACTTTCCATTGTGAAGCAGATCATCGAACTGATGAACGGCACGGTTGCCTATTATTTCGAAAGCGAAAAACACCATTTCCAGATCACTATCCCGCACACCTGAAATTTTAAGGTTTATTTAAGGTCACCTTTAAGCGCCCCTAAAGTCTACTGGCGTTCATTTGTATGACTTTAGAAATGGTGCATTGCATAAAATGATGCGGTTTATTGGATTAGTGGTGGCGCTCTTGTGTATAACAATCTCACTTCACGCTCAGGACACTTTACGGGTCTCCATACAGCAGGCCGACAGCTTGCTCGTGATGCGGAACCTGTCGTTGCTGGCGTATAAATACGAAGTAGACAAGGCAGAGGCCAGGACGATACAGGAGAAGTTGTTTAACAACCCTCAACTGTATACAGAATGGAATTTATATAACCCAACGGCACAAAAATGGTTTGACACCGGCAAGAACGGGCAGAAGATCGTGCAATTGCAACAGGTCTTCCGCATCGCCGGGCAGCGTAGAACGGCCATCCGCCTGGCGGAAGAAGAAAAGCGTATGACCGAGTGGCAATACTATGAGCTGGCGCGGAGCCTGAAGTATGAGCTTCACGTGAGCTTTTATCGCTATTACTATCTCAACAACGCCATCGTGAACATCCGCTCGCGACTGGATCTGTTAAAAAATCTCATCTCCATCTACGAGCAGCAATACAACAAAGGCAACATCTCGTTGCAGGAACTCACACGCTTGAAGTCGACCTACTTCGAGATCAACAACAAAGTGAACGACACGCAGACCGAGTTGGTGCAACTCCAGGAAACCCTGAAGGTGCTGCTGGCCGACGATCGTGCCGTTGCCCCGGTGCGTGGAGCCTCGGATGCCGTGGTCGCCGTATTGCCCGCTGCGACACTGCCCGAGTTGGTAGAGAAGTCGATGGAGAATCGCCCGGAAATTAAAGCCGCACAAAGCATACAAGCCCAAACCCAACTGCGCTATTCATTGGAGCGCAAAGAGGCCATCCCAAACCTGATGGCGGGTGCCGTGTATGACCAGGCCGGTAGCTACGTGCCCAACTACAGCGGTGTGTCGTTCGGGTTGCAACTCCCCTTGTTCAACCGGAACCAGGGTCGCATCCAGGAAGCCAAAGCGGGCATGGCCCAGGCGAACGTGCTGCTGCAAAGCCGCCGCCAGGAAATTAGTCACGAAGTAGAAACCGCGTGGAAGGTCTTTCAACTGTTGGATGCCCAATACAAAGCATCCGGTGGAGACTTCGAAGCGCAGCTGGATCTGTTGAGCAAAGGGCTGGTGAGCAACTATAGCAAGAACAACATCTCCCTGCTGGAATTCACCGACATGTTTGAAGCTTACAACTCCAGCATCATCGAATTAAATCAACTCAAAGCCGATTTAAATAAGTCATATGAAGAACTCAATTATGCCGTGGGTGAAGATCTCCATTAAAAATTGCCCATGGATGCCGTTGGTGTGGTTGGTTGTGCTGTTGGCAGTGGGATGTGATCCGAAGAAGACAGAAGACCCGGCCGAGAACAAGGCGTTTGCCTTGAGCGACACCATGCTGAAAAGCATAAAACTGGATACCGTAACCGTGAGACCGGTGAACGGCACCCTGAACCTGAACGGAAAGATCGTGGCCGACGAAAACCGGCTCGTAGAAATATTTCCTATCGTCGGTGGGAACGTCGTGGAAGTGGATGCCGAGTTGGGCGACTATGTTAAGAAAAATCAAACCCTCGCGACCATTAAAAGCGGGGAAGTAGCGGAATACGATCGTCAGCTGATCGAAGCACAGTCGGACGTGCTGGTGGCACAAAAGAACCTGAGCGTGAAGCAAGACCTGTACGATTCGAAATTGTCTTCCGATCGCGAACTGGTGGCCGCTCAAAAAGAACTGGAAAAAGCCGAAGCCTCCCTGCGGCGGATCACGGAAACATTCTCGATCTACAATTTCAACAAGAAATCCGAATACAGCCTGAAGGCGCCCATCAACGGTTTTGTGATCTACAAAAACCTGACGCGTGACATGACTTTGCCCGCGGGCCACACCGAAAGTGTGTTCACAGTGGCCGAGTTGGACGAAGTGTGGGCCATCGCCGACGTCTATGAAAGCGATATCTCCCGCATCCGCGAAGGCATGGATGTGTGTGTGACCACCCTAAGTTATCCCGGCGACCTCATCCGCGGCAAGATCGACAAGATCTTCAGCGTGCTGGACCCGGAAACAAAAACCATGAAGGTGCGCATCCGCATTCCCAACCCGCTGTTCAAGCTGAAGCCACAAATGCTGGCCACCATCAAAGCCACGTACCACGAAGACAAATCGCTGACGGCCGTCCCGTCGTCGGCCATCATATTCGACAACAGTCGCCAGTTCGTCATGATCTTCAAAGACCGGTTCAACATCGACACCCGCGAGGTGGAGGTGTATAAAACGGCCGACGACATCACGTGGATCACGCAAGGTGTGAAACCTGGCGAGGTAGTGATCAGTCATAATCAGCTCTTCATTTACGATGCTCTTAACGACTAACGGATGATCAAGCTGATAAAAAATATCGTTGCGTTTTCGTTAAAGAACAGGTTCTTCACGTTCTTTTGGGTGACCATCATGGTGATCGCCGGCGTGGTGAGCTATCGGAACACTTCGATCGAGGCGTTCCCCGATGTCACCAACACACAGATCATCATTGTCACGCAATGGCAGGGGAGAAGTGCGCAGGAGATAGAACGTTTTGTGTCCATTCCCATCGAAGTGGCCATGAACTCCGTGCAGCGAAAAACCAATGTGCGGTCCATTTCCATGTTCGGGTTGTCGGTGATCAAGATCATTTTTGAAGACAACGTAGAAGATTTCTTTGCCCGTCAGCAAGTGAACAACCAATTGGTGACGGTGTCACTTCCCGATGGCGCTGAACCGGAAGTGCAACCGCCCTATGGCCCGACCGGCGAGATTTTTCGCTATGTCCTCACGTCCAAAACGAAGGACACCCGCGAAATGCTCACGGTTCAGAATTGGATCATCGACCGTCAGCTCCGCGCCGTGCCCGGTGTGGCCGATGTGGTAGCCTTTGGCGGCCGCGAAAAGATCTACGAGATCCAGGTAAACCCCGCCCAACTGAACCGCTACGAGATCACACCCCTCGACGTGTACCAGGCCGTTACGAAAAGCAACATCAACGTCGGTGGCGACGTAATCGAGAAGAACGGCCAGGCGTATGTGGTGCGGGGTATGGGGTTGCTGAACTCCATCGAAGACATTGAAAATATTATTATCGAGGATCGTGGCGGTGTGCCGGTATTGGTAAAAAATGTAGCGAACGTCATCATGTCCGACCTCCCTCGCGTGGGACAGGTGGGATTGAATACAAAAGACGACGTGGTGGAAGGCATCATCGTCATGCGCAAGGGCGAAAATCCCAGTGAGGTGTTGCAGCGCGTGAAAGCCAAGATTGAAGAATTGAACACCCACATTCTCCCCGGCGATATACGCATGGCTACGTTTTACGATCGCGATGTGCTGATGAATTACACCACGCACACCGTGATGCACAACCTGGTGGAAGGGATCATCTTCGTAACGGCCATTGTGATGTTGTTCATGGCCGATTGGCGCACCACGCTCATTGTGTCCATCATCATTCCGCTGTCGTTGCTGTTTGCGTTCTTTTGTTTGAAGATGAAGGGCATGAGCGCCAACCTGCTTTCGCTGGGGGCGATCGACTTCGGGATCATCATCGACGGCGCCGTGGTGATGGTGGAGGGCATCTTTGTGACCCTCGATCACACGGCGAAGAAGTTTGGCATGGACCGGTTCAACAAGATCGGGAAACTTGGCATCATCAAAAAGACCGCCTCCCGCACGGGCCTCGCCGTGTTCTTTTCCAAGCTCATCATCATCACTGCACTGTTGCCCATTTTCTCCTTCGAAAAAGTGGAGGGAAAAATGTTCTCGCCCCTGGCCTATACGCTTGGATTTGCTTTGTTAGGCGCGCTGATCTTTACCCTCACGCTGGTGCCGGTGCTCAGCGCCGTGTTGTTGAAAAAGAACGTAAAAGAAAAACATACGTTCATCGTAACCTTCTTCGATCGCATCGTATCGAAAGGATTTCACTGGACATTCTCACATAAAACCATAAGCCTCACCGTAGCTCTGGTGATCGTAGCGGCAACCTTGTTCTCGACCAAATGGCTGGGAACCGAATTCTTGCCCCAATTGAACGAAGGTGCCTTGTGGGTGGAAGCAAAAATGCCGATGAGCATGTCGCTGAACGAGACGGTGAAGATGGTGCACACCCTGCGCAATGAACTGAGCTCGTTCAAGGAAGTGAACGGCGTGCTGTCGCAAACCGGCCGCTCCAACGATGGCACGGACCCCAGCGGTTTCTATTATGTGCAGATGCAGGTGAACCTGAAACCGAAAGAGGAGTGGGGCCGCAAGATCAGCCTCGACGGCCTCATCGGCGAAATGGACAAAAAGCTGAAAAAATACCAGGGCATCAACTACAACTATTCGCAGCCCATCATCGACAACGTGGCTGAAGCGGTGGCCGGTATGAACGCCAACAACGCCGTGAAAATATTCGGCCCCGACCTGGCAGAGCTCGACAAACTGGCCACGCAAGTGCTCGCCAGCATTCAGGACGTGCCGGGCATCAAGGACGCCGGCATCCTGCGCAACGTGGGCCAACCCGAGATCCAGATCAAACTGCACGATCACGAAATGGCACTCTATGGCGTAACCACCAGCGACGCCCAGGCCGTGATCGAAATGGCCATCGGCGGCAAGACCGCGTCCATCATGTATGAAGGCGAAAAGAAATTTGATATCCGCCTGCGCTTCCCCTACGAATACCGGAAGTCGGAACAGGAGATCACCAACTTGTTGGTGCCCACGCTGAAGGGAAGTAAAGTGGCCCTAAAGGAAATAGCCACCGTCACCGCCATCACGGGCCCTGCGTTCATCTACCGCGACAACAACAGCCGCTTCATCGGCGTGAAGTTCACGGTGCGCGAGCGCGACCTGGGCAGCACCATTGCCGAAGCACAGCAACGCGTAAAACAACGCCTGCACATACCGCAAGGCTACACCATACAATGGACAGGTGAGTTTGAGAACCAGGTGCGGGCAACGGCCCGGCTGGCCCAAGTGGTGCCCCTGAGCCTCATCGCCATCTTTGTGCTGCTGTTCATCACGTTCGGCAACGCCAAAGACGCGGGATTGGTGCTCATCAACGTGCCCTTTGCGCTCATCGGGGGGATCCTTGCCATTCACGTTACCGGCATCAACTTCGGTATCTCGGCGGGGGTAGGGTTCATCGCGCTTTTCGGCATCTGCGTGCAGAACGGGGTGATCCTGATCTCAGAATTCAATGAAAACTTAAATAAAGATATGAGCTTGTCCGACGCGATTGCGCTCGGGATCAAGCATCGCACTCGGCCCGTCGTGATGACGGCGCTGATGGCGTCTATAGGTCTTATGCCTGCGGCTTTGTCCACAGGCATTGGGTCAGAAAGTCAGAAACCGTTGGCCATAGTGATAATCGGGGGGTTAATCACGGCCACGGTTCTGATTTTATTGATCTTTCCCATTTTCTATGAACTGGTGAATCGCCGCAGCCATGGCCGTAGGTATAAGCCACAAAGCGCATGAAACGAGTAGTATATTTCCTCTGCCTGTTGTTTTCGCTGATCACCGTCAGCGCACGCAACGGGCATTTTGATGGGGAAATATTGACCAACGGCATCTTCATCACGCCGCACGATCTTGCCACGAACCGCGTTTCCGAACAGGCCGAAACCGACGATCTCAATACCGTCGTGAACGTCGACAACAACGTGCTGCTCATCCGCCACGGCCTCGAACAACGCTATAAATTCGGTACGCTCTCCGGCTACTACAAAGACGGGTACCGCTACCGTGCCTTTGGCAAAAAAAATATTTTCTCGGCGTCCGGCTACTACAAAGTGCTCGACGCCGCCGGCCTGATCATTTATTCCAAACGCTCCGGCCATCGCAAGACCGGTGGTAAGACCTATTACTATTACAGCACCGGATGGGATGCGCCCGTACGCAGGCTCACCCGGCAAAATCTTGAGGGAGACTTTTCAAATGACCCTGTCTTTGTTGACGCCGCCACAAGCACATTGCAGGGTCAGGTCTTCCTCACTGAAAAGAACGGTCGCATGCTCATCAACGACCTTTACTTGTCGCGAAAGAAATAGCCCATCTGTTAATTAGTTTCTCACGCCTCGGTTGCACTGTGCAGTCGGGGCGTTTCTTTTTGGTGTTGCTCCTTGCGTCTTTCTGCGTCGTCGAAATTTTAGCGAAGACGGGGCGGTGAAACCTCCAACGAACAAAAATGCCCGTGGCCATGCAGCCACGGGCGGGGAAGTTGGACTCCACGGTCCCTTATCGGGAATTGGGTTGCGGAACAGGGTATTTTCGTGCCCTCAACAAGAATACGGAATGTATAGCTAATTTGCTATACCCCGTTCAAAGAAAATATAGCAAATTCGCTATACATCAACGCCGTTAAAATGACCCAGAACACAAAACAGCGCAACCTCAAAAAGCTGGCTGCTTTCGGACGTAATCTTCAACGCATCAGAATAGAAAAAGGGATCTCGCAGGAAGACCTTGCCGACCGGGCCAACGTGGCGTTTTCAACGATAAACAAATTGGAAAATGGACACCTCAATACCGGTGTCTGCACCGTGTTCGACCTGGCCCGCGCGCTCAAAGTGTCGCCAAAAGAGCTCTTCGACTTTTAACCGCTTTACTTCATGTCCCAGGGCCGTGACCGTGTGACGGGTCTAGGCCTCGCTCTCGTCGTTCGTCTTTTCTTCGGTGTGATTGCCGCGCTCTACCCACCAGTACAGCGGGGGAATGAGTATCGGCGCGAAGATGAGGGTGGAGGTGAGGCCGCCAATGATGACGGTCGCCAGGGGGCGTTGCACATCCGAGCCAATGCCGGAGGAGGTCGCTGCGGGGATTAACCCCACGATGGCCACGATGAGAATGGACAGGATGGCCCGCATCTGCTCCTCTGCTGTCTTCTGCACGGTGTCGACATTAAACGAACTTTCCAGCGCGGCCCGGTTCAAAGCGGAGACGAGCAGAACGCCTGCCATCACCGAGATCCCGAAGATGCTCACAAAGCCCACACCACCGGATACGTTGAAGTAGTAGCCCCTGAGCAGCAAGGCAAGAATTCCACCCGCGAGGGCAAACAGGATGCAACTCATCGTAACCAAGGTGTGCTTGAGACTTTTGAATAACATGAACAGGAATAGGAACACCATCACGATGGTGAGCGGTATGGTGATCAGGAGTTGCTTGCCGGCTCTTTCCAGGTTTTCGTATTGCCCGCCATAGATCACGCTGTATCCTTTGGGGATTTTGATAGACTCGTGGATCTTTTTTTCAAGGTCTTTTACAAATCCACCCTGGTCGCGGCCGCGGATATTGGTTCTCACGGTGACCATGCGCTTGCCGCTGTAGCGATAGATGTTGGTCTGTCCCTCCACGAAGGTGATGTCGGCCAATTGGCTCATGGGGATCAGCGCACCGGCAATCGAGGACACTTGCAGGTTCTTGATCACTTCGACGTTGTTCCGGAACTCGGGCAGATAGCGGATCACGATGTCGTAGCGTTTGGTGCCGTCATAGAGAACGGAAATGACTTTCCCGCCCACGGCAGCTTCGATCATGTTTTCGATATCGGAGATGTTGATCCCAAAGCGCGCTGCATTTTCGCGGTTGATCTTTATGGCCAATTGCTCTTGTGGGCCCTCTTGCTCGATGTTCACCGACTCGCTGCCTTTCATATTCCGGACGATGGCGGCAATGGAGTCCGCTTTCGGTCTCATCTTCACGAGGTCGTCGCCGATAATGGACACGGCAAGGTCGGCGGCGCTTCCCGTCACGATCTCCATCACCTGGTCGATGATCGGCTGGCCGCTCGAGAAACGGACGCTGGGGAAGGCTCGCTCGAGGTCGACGCGGATCCGCGAAACCAATTCCTTTTTCGAAACGGTGTCGCTCCACAAATGATAATCTTTTAGGCCGACGAGGATCTCGTTCCGGTTGGCGGGAAACGGGTCGGTGCCTTCATCGTTCCGGCCGGTTTGTGTGATCACAAAGGCGATCTGCGGATAGTGCCGTATGATCGCCCTGATCTGGGGTGAGTATTGTGCGTTTTTCTGGATGGTGATCCCGGAAGGAAAATTGCCCCGGAGAAAAATGGAGCCTTCGTCCAGCTCGGGCAGAAACTCCGTTCCAAGCTTGGATCCAAAACCAACGAGGGTCAGCACGATGGCGAACCCGATCAGCACGGTCAGCTTTGTTTTGGAGAGAATGCCCTTTACCAGCGCGCCATACTGATCTTGCAGAAAGTCCAGCACTTTGTTTTTATGCTCTTTGATCGGTTCATCCACATTGGCGATCGTTTTCCCGTAGGCAAACGACACCAGCACGGGGATCAATGTGAGCGCAGCAAGCATGGAACCGATCACGGCAAACGCCAGCGTCAATGCCATCGGCGAAAAGAGCTTGCCTTCTACGCGGGTCATCAGCAAGATCGGCATGTAGGCCAGGATGATGATGGTGACGGAAAAGAAGATCTCCCGGCCCACTTCCTGGGCGGCCAGGTTGGTGATCCGAATAATGCCCTGACGGCGGTCGGCCGCGCTGGACGATCGGTATTTTCGCACGAGGTGTTCCACCATCACGCAGGCTCCGTCTACAATGATCCCGAAGTCGATGGCTCCAAGCGAAAGTAAATTGGCCGGGATGCCGGTGAGCCGCATCAGGATAAACGCAAATAACAAAGAGAACGGAATGGTCAAGGCCACCACCAAAGCGCTTCGAATGCTTCCTAAAAACAAGACGAGGATGATGACGACGATACTAACGCCTTCCACCAGGGTCTTTCCCACCGTTTGAAGCGAATGATCGATAAGAAAACTCCGGTCATAGAGCGTACGGATGCGGATGCCTTCGGGCAGCTCGTGCTCCTGCAGGTCTTTGAGTTTTTGTTTCAGGGCTTTTAGCGCATCGCTGGGATTTTCATAACGACGCAACAAGACAATGCCTTCCACACCGCTGTTGACGTTGGTGTTGTCATCGGCAACCGAATAGCCCAACACACCACTCGGTGGGGGAGGGGCAATTTCCACACTGGCGACGTCGCGCAAAAATATCGGCACGCCGTTCTCGGATTTCAATACAATGTTTTGGATGTCCGTTTCGGATTTGATCGCCCCCAGACCGCGGATGGCATAACCTTGTTCACCCTGGTCGATCAAATTTCCACCGGTGTTTTGATTATTGGCTGCGACGGCATTTTCGACATCGGAAATCGCCAGATCATACCGGCGGAGTTTTTCAGGGGACGCCAGGATGTGGAACTGTTTCAACGGACCACCAAAGGTGGTGATATCGGCCACACCGGGTGTTTGGAGCAAGTAGGGTTTGATCACCCAGTCTTGTAAATCGCGTAACTCGGTGGGGGTGAAGGAGGGCGGTCCTTCCACAACGTAACGAAAAATTTCGCCCACCGCGGTGGACAGTGGTGCCAGTTCGGGTGAAACGCCATCGGGCAATTGTGCGGACTGCAAGCGTTCCAAGACTTGCTGGCGGGCAAAATAATCGTCGGTTCCATCCTGGAATGTTAGCTGTACGACGCTGAGGCCAAAGATCGTCCGGCTTCGTCTGTCCAGCACGCGTGGTGTGTTTTGCAGGGCGCGTTCAACGGGGACGGTCACTTGCTGCTCCACTTCCTCGGCCGCTCTTCCGGGGTATTGTGACACGATGATCACGTTCGTGTCGGCAATGTCGGGATAAGCTTCGATCTTCAATTGCGTGAAACACCAATAGCCGATGGCCATCATGGCTACGCTGATGCCGACAACGATCAACCTGTTCTGAAGCGAGAAAAGTAAGAGCCCTCTGATCATGGGTTAGTGAATTTCTACCGGATGGGTAATGATCAATCCATTTTTAAATTCCTTGCGAAGCTGGGAAACGGTGTTGATCACCTTTTCATCTTCGTCTATAAACGTTATCATCATGGGGGGCTCGTCAAAACTGAAAAGATCGTCGGGGCGTTTCAGGTGTTGATTTAAACCAAAGCCGATGTGGCCCCGAAACGCTGTTGCACCTTTTATCTTGTGACGGATCAGAAATCGGATGATGTATTCAAACAAGGGCTGTGATCCGTGGAGTTCGTCCTTGTCGATAAAGATCTGTGCTTGCAGCATGCGTATGGGGGTTAGTAGCCGAATGATAGACCCTTTAATTGGATGGAGCCTTCCACCACCACCTTCGCACCGAGCGCGATGCCGTTGCTGATGAGGGTGCGGTCTCCCACTTGGGCGCCGATGCTCACTTCCTGGCGCTGATACTGCAGACTATCCGATTTAACAAAAACATAGTGCTTTCCCTGCACCGTGATCACCGCCGATTTGGGGACACTGATGACCTCACCTTCGTCGACGCCAAAAGACAACAACGCAAACATGCCGGCCTTCAACTTGTTTTGGGGATTCTTTAACGTTACCCGGAGCTTCACCATTCGGGTGGCGTTGTCCACAACATCGGCGATGTCGTCAATTTTTCCGTGAAATGTCTCGGTGGGAAAGGAAGTGAACAGTATGGTGCACGGTCCGCCCTCCGTGACTCTGCTGAGCTGATTCTCTGGCAGGTCGCACGTAATGTAGGCCATGCCTGCCGATGATTTTCGCAGGACTTCAGGGTTAAAGCCGTTTGACTTCAATTTGGTTTCGTGTTCGATCAGGGCGGCACGTTCATTCGCCAGGTTGGTCTGTTCCATCGCCAGGGCCGTCTGGGCATCCAGCAGGTCCTTGCCCGTAGCCACACCGTGAGCTTGCAGGTCTTTGATCCGGTCCAGCTCGATCTGCTTTTGTTTGATGTTGATATTTTGAATTTGGTTGATGTTGATCTGGTGTTGGATCAACGATGTGTAGTTCGCTGCCAGGTCAGGGTTTTCGAAGAGCACAATATTTTGCGTGGCCCCTTCGACCGAAGGTATGACGGTGGCCGAAACTTTGGCCGGAATGGTGAGGTTGGCCGTGACGCCTTTTTTACCGATCACTTCCGTTTTGAAGAAATTGATGCCCAACGTGTCGTGAAACACGATGGTATTGCCATGGTCCTTGACTTCGGGAGCATAGTTTACGACAGGTGTTTGCTGATCTTTTTTACCGCACGAGATCAGCAGCAGGAAAACTGCCGTGCAGGCCCATGTTAAACGTCGAGATATCATTGTGCCAATTGGTTTATTAAGCCTGAGACAAATAAGAGCTGGATATAGCTTTGCCGGTATTGTTGTTGTGCGTCGTAGTATTGCTGCTGCGTTTCCAGCCAGCTTCGCTGTGCCTCGAGGAAGTCAATGATCGTGGTGCCGCCACGCAGGTAGGCGTAGCGCACCCGGTCGAGTATGGATTGTGCTTGTTGCAGGATGCCGGTGAACCGTTCTACATTTTGTTGTTGAACGATAAAACTTTTATAGGCCGTGTTGATCTCGGTCTGGATCTGCGTTTGAACCGTCACATAGTTCTGTTCGGCCTGTTTTTTTAAGATGGTTGACTTTTGAATCTCACCTTGGTTGCGGGAAAAGATCGGCAATTCGATCGTGCCGAAGAAGCCGACATAGGGCACCGTGTTTTGCGGGTTCCAGATCATGCCAAGCTCCGGCTGCGGAAGGGCCATCGACCGCTGGAATTTTATGTTGCTTTCCGAAAGCGTGATCATGGACTGGATCTGTTGGATGTCCGACCGGTTGGCGAGCGCGTATCGCAAAAGCGTATCGATATTGATGGATTCGGGAAACAGGAACTCATTGGTCAGATCTACATCCACGGAATCGGTTGTCCCGATCAAAAAACGCAATTGACTTCGCTTGTTCAGTAGATCTTGCCGAACGGATTTCAATTGCACGGCATACTGTTCGGACAACAGCTGCGTCCGGATCAGATCGGTCTCCGAGATCACCTGGTTTTTCAAACGGAGCGCGTTGATCTTGGCCAGCGTATCGGCATTGTTCTTGGCGATTTCAATGACGCGGATCTGATTTTGGGCGATCCACACATCAAGCCATTTGGACGCTACATCGAAAAACACGTTGCGCTCCAACTCCAGGAAATTCTTGTTGATGAGATTGTAGCCTTGATTGGCGACATCGATCCGGTACTTCCGCTGATTAGGCAATTGAAACGGTTTGGTCAGTTGCCACCAAACCTGGCGGTTATGTGGGCTGTTCCAGGCGGTGTTCTCCTGGTAGTATTTGCTGTTGGCCAGTTGCAGCGTTTGATTGTTCAGCGCGGGATTAGGCCGGAGTTTGGCCGAGACCACATCGGCTTGGCCCGCCTCTATCGTGTAGCGCTCCGTCTTGAGAAAAAGGTTGTTCACACGGGCGGCCTTCAAAGCCTCCTGCAGGCTCATAGACGATTGTGCTTCCGCGGTCAGGCATACAAAGTAGCCCAGCACCAATAGAAAGGATATTCGATAACGCATGAACCCGGGATGAGGTTAAAAAAACATTTAAAGATAGAGCAAATTCAACTGGAATTTGATCCATCACCAAGCAAAACAAAGCTTATAGATCATTGCTTGTCCACAAAGTCACATACAATCCGAAAGAAAATATACGGAATTAAGTTCTTTTTAAGGTGATCATACTTGAGGGCATGGTAGAAAAAATGACCGCAGATGTATACCCGATGGCAATACCCAGCGGTGCCGCCGCCAACCGCTCACCGGGTGGTGACCATCATGGCGGTGTGACGGTGAAGGTGCCGCCGTTCATTTGAAACCCATTGACGGTAAGCACCAGGTCACCCGTAACAGCCAACGCCGGAACCGTGACGACGATTTCCGTGGACGTAGCACTCACCACGGTAGCCGACACGCCGTTAAAGGTCACGAGCGTACCCACGAGCGTTGGATCAAACCCTGTGCCCGTGAGCGTGACGGTAGTACCAACGCGTCCGCTGGTCGGTGCAAAAGAGGCGAGCGACAGTTGCTGTACCGTGAACACGGGCCCATAGATTTCGCGCTTGCCATACTTCAGAGAGATGTTCCCCGTTTTCGCCCCATGGGGAACCGTAGCGACGATCTGTGTTTCCGTAATGCTTTGAATGACCGCAGGCACACCGTTGAATTTTAAGACGACTTGACTGACGTCGGTGTTAAAGCCTGCTCCGTTGATGGTCACCGTCGTGCCGGCGAGACCCGACGCCGGTTGGATCGAAGCCATATTGGTTTGAATGACGGTGAAGATGGGTCCGCTAAGCAACCGCACGCTGTACTCAACGGTGACGTAGCCCGTGGTGGCGGTGGTGGGCACGGTCACCTTAATTTGTGTGGAGGAAAGCTTTCTGACCTCGGCGGCAAGCCCGTTGAATTTTACCAGTGGCGCGTTCTGGGTATCGAACCCCTGCCCGTTTATCGTGACGTCCGAATCGGGGAAACCACGGCTTGGAGAAATATCTGAAATGGCCGATGGACTTACGGTGAACGTCGGGCCGGTAGCCATCAGGTTGCCAACCTGCACCGTCACCGCTCCCGTCGTGGCGCCCAGTGGAACGACAACCAACAATTGCTTCGCCGAAGCCGAAGTCACGGTAGCCAGCGCGCCATTGAAAAGCACGGTGTTGCCGGAAGGCACCAGGCTAAAGGCGTCGCCGTTGATGGTCACCACAGTGCCGGGTGTGCCCACCGCCGGTGCAAGTTGTGATATCCCGAACACCGTGAACAAAGGCCCGGTCACGCGTTGACCCGCCACCTCTACGCTGACGGACCCGGAAGTAGCCCCTGCGGGAACGGTCGCCTTAAGTTGCAAGGTTGTGGCGCTCGTGACCGTCGCGGCTACTCCGTTAAATTTTACGATGTTTTGTGCAACATGGCCACTGAACTGCGAGCCGAAGATGGTCACCTGCGTGCCGGCAACTCCGGTCATCGGGTTGACGGCACTAATGGTGAGTCCGGTAGCCTCGATGAAATCAAAAAATGGCCCGGTCACCAATTGATTTCCCACGGCCAATCCCACGGCGCCGTCGCCGGCCTGGAAGGGCACCTCGGCGTAGAGCGTATCCTTTTTTACACTTTTCAGGATGGCGGTTTTGCCATTGAACGTCACGACGTCGTCGGCCGCCTTGGCACTGAAGCCTTTTCCGATAATGGCCACGAGGGTGCCCGTCGTGCCTTCTTTGGGTTGAATGTCTTTGATCGTGAGCTTCTCCTGGAAGGCGAGCGACGGTCCGGTCACCGTCACGCCATTCACCGTGACCTTCACCGGCCCGGAACCGGCATCTTCAGGAATGACCACCACGATCTGGGTTTCCGTCACGCTTTTCACCACTGCGGGCACACCGTTGATGGTGACGGAA
This sequence comes from Chryseolinea soli, assembly GCF_003589925.1. Lineage (NCBI taxonomy): Bacteria > Pseudomonadati > Bacteroidota > Cytophagia > Cytophagales > Fulvivirgaceae > Chryseolinea > Chryseolinea soli. Next base: position 3,397,135 of record NZ_CP032382.1, read on the forward strand.
ACCTGATCGATGTCGGTACCAAACCCGGTGCCGCTGATCTTTATTTCCGTTCCTGGCATACCATGGTCGGGATCGATCGAAGAAATGGTGGGAGGAATCAAGGGGGGCTCATCTTTCCGGCTGCAACCCTGGAACAAAAAAACAAAAAGCGGGATAGAAAGGATCACGGTGACGGCCAGCGACCAAAAAGGATGCGTTGTTTTCTTTTTCATAGGGCAGGAGGTTCGTTTGCAAAGGTGAAGGCACAAACTGAAACAGAATTGCAGTGACGGAATTTTTGTGATGACAAACGCGTCAATATCGGCCAGTACCCATTCCGTTGTATCCTATGGGAAAGAAAGAGAGCCGGTTCATTGGCCAGATCCTTTTCTGATTCGAGGAGCACAAAGGCAATCATCCCACGACAGTGAAAACCAAGTGGCCGAAATGCAAAAAGCGGGGACTAGCCGCTGAATGCCCGTCAAAACCGTTCATCGGGGCCGCCCGCAAAAAAAATGTCCGAAGCCTGTCGGAATTCCGAACTTTATTAACTTTAAGGCCGCTCCTGGAGACCCTTGCAGGAGTGTTGAGAAATTGACCGGATAATCAGAAGCTGACCATATGTTGATCAACCGAAGAATCGCCCTGAAGCAATTGGGCATCATTACTGGCGGCGTGCTGCTGCTCCCTTCCTGCGTGAAGCAGGCCAAAGCAGTTTCCGTAACGCTGAAACACATCACGATCACCGGCGACCAGGAAGCACTGCTGGCCGAAGTAGCCGAAACCATCCTTCCGGCCACCGACATTCCCGGTGCCAAAGCCCTGGAAGTGCCATCGTTTGTTTTGCGCATGGTCGACGACTGCTATGATGCGGAGCAGCAAAAAAGCTTCGTGGCGGGACTGACGTCGCTGGACCAAGAAATGAAAAAGAAAACCGGCAAATCCTTCACCGATAGCGATACCGCAGCACGGGAGACATTTTTGAATGCACTGGAAGCGGAACGCAAAAAAGCCGACGAAGCACAAACCCAACCCAGCGACCTGGCCAACTTCTATGGCATGACTAAGCGTCACACCGTGCAGGGCTTTCTGAATTCGAAATACATCATGACCACCGTGCTGGTTCACAAAATGATCCCCGGCCGCTTCGACGGCTGCGTGGAGATAAAAGATAAAAATGATATTCAAACTGTAATCGGATGAGTTTAATGAACATTGACGGCAAGAAGGAAAATACCTTCGATGCCATTGTGATCGGTTCGGGTATAAGCGGTGGCTGGGCCGCAAAGGAGTTGACAGACAAAGGACTGAAAACGCTGGTGCTGGAACGCGGACGCGACGTGAAGCACAATGTGGATTATCCCACCACCAGCCTGCAGCCCTATGAATTTGAACATCGCGGCCAGATCACCGAGGAAGTGCGCAAGGCCAACCCCGTGGTGAGCAAGTGTTACGCCTTCCGCGAAGACGCGCAACATTTCTTTGTGAAAGACGACGAACATCCCTACGTACAGGATAAACCCTTCGACTGGATCCGCGGCTATCAGGTAGGCGGCAAGTCCCTGCTGTGGGCGCGTCAGACCCAGCGGTGGAGCGACTTCGATTTCACCGGTCCCGCCCGCGACGGTTTCGCCGTGGACTGGCCGATACGCTACAGCGACATCGCGCCGTGGTATAGCCACGTAGAAAAATTCGCCGGCATCTCCGGCAACAAAGACGGTCTGAAAGAATTGCCCGACGGCGAGTTTCTGCCCCCGATGGAGATGACGTGCGTAGAAAAATATTTCAGCGAAAAAGTAGCCGGTGCCTACAAAGACCGCCACATCATCATCGGCCGCTGTGCGCACATCACGCAACCCGGGCCGGTGTTCGCGGAACAAGGCCGCGCCTCGTGCCAGCATCGCAACCTGTGTCAGCGCGGCTGCCCGTTTGGAGGTTATTTTAGCAGCAATGCCTCAACGATACCCTGGGCGCTGAAATCGGGCAATCTTACCTTGCGCCCCGATGCTGTGGTACACTCCATCATCTACGACGAACAAAAAGGCAAAGCCACCGGCGTGCGCGTGATCGACGCCAAGACCAAGGCTGCCACCGAATATTTCGCGCCGGTTATTTTTGTGAATGCCGCCGCGTTGAACACCAACCTGATCCTGCTCAACTCCACCTCGTCGCGCTTCCCCAACGGACTGGGCAACGACAATGGATTGATGGGCAAGTACGTGGCCTTCCACAACTACCGCGCACGGGTTTCCGGTGAGTATGAAGGCTTCGAGAACTTCACTAAATATGGCAACCGCCCCAACGGATGCTATGTGCCGCGCTTCCGGAACGTCTACAAACAGGAAACGGATTTCCTCCGCGGCTATGCGGCGGGTTTTAGCGGCTTCCGCCGGATGGAACAAAATCGCGATGGCGTAGGACAGGATCTGAAGAGCCGCTTGTTGCATCCCGCACTGGGCAACTGGAGCGTGGGCTCGCACATCATGGGAGAAACCATTCCCAAAGAAAGCAACACGGTGTCGCTCAGCAAAGATCAAAAAGATGCCTGGGACATGCCGCAGTTAAAAATCAACATCGACTACGACGACAACGACGAGAAGATGGTGAAAGACTACCTGGAGCAGTTCACAGAAATGTTTACCAAGGCCGGCTTCACCAATATCAAGACCAGCGACTCCAAACAAGCACCAGGATTGGATATCCATGAAATGGGTGGCGTCCGGATGGGGAACGACCCCAAGACTTCGTTGCTGAATAAATGGAATCAGCTTCACGCGTGCAAAAATGTTTTTGTGACGGATGGGGCGTGCATGACTTCTACAAGCACACAGAATCCCTCGCTAACGTATATGGCGTTGACGGCCCGGGCAGTTGATTATGCAGTAAAGGAAAGTAAGAAGGGCAACGTATAAAAAATTTACCGTAAGACGCAAAGAGCGCAAAGTAAATGCAAGAGATCGTGCGTTTACTTTGCGCTTTTCTTTGCTCGCCGAAGCTTTACCGAAGGCGAGGCGGTGAACATTCCCTTAATGACTCATAAAATATCCCATATGCCCCGTCACCAACTGATCAGTAACTGCCTTCCGCACAGCATCCGCCTTTGAATTCACATTGAGCTTTTTATAGATATTCTTCAAATGCGACTTCACCGTTTCGCCGGAGATATAGAGTTCCGTGGCAATAGTGGAGTAGGTCTTTCCCTGGATCAAAAGCTTCAACACCATCGACTCGCGGTTCGACAATGGCGAGATCTCGCTGATGTGCATAGACCTTACCAATTGCCGCGCAATGATGGGATCCAAGGGTGATCCGCCCTCCATGAGGGTGTTCAAAGCGTCCAGCAGATGTTCGATGCAGTTGCGCTTCAACAGATAGCCGGAAGCGCCGTGGCTGAGGGTCGAGAACACCACCTCTTCGTCTTCGTGATGGGTGGTGACGAGGATCTCCAGTCCGGGAATTTTTTCCCGCAACTTCAAAATGAATTCCGTGCCCTTCATCTCCGCAAAATCGATGTCCATGATCACGATCTCCGTGAGGTCGTCTTTCACTCTTTTTATCGCCTCGCGGCAATCGGTGTAGGTGCTCACCAGGTTGTAGCGGCCCGACACTTTGATGAGGGAAGAGACCACGGTAGAGAAATTTTCGTCCGGGTCGATGAGGGTCACATTTTTGGGTGCCAGGGGTAAGGGTAGCTTGCCGGTGGCCGAAGAAATTTCTTGTAGAGTTACTTGCATAGCCTTTGGGTTTTGTTTGAACGATGATTTTATACCTTTAAGTACGAGAGTTTTGTAACGCAAAACGGGGCGCGGCTACAGACACCCCGCGAAACGGTACAAATAAGCCTTTTGAGCCAATAACCCGGATTGAGCCTCCGGAGCGCCCAATTGGTATGATGCAATAACACATCCGTCGGCGTCACAAATTGGAGGTGTATTTTCTTTTGTACTTTGAACCGGTATTCTGTTCACCCATGAGTTTTCTGACCACCTTCATCTACAGCAACCGCCCGGGCATTCGAATTTTCAGGCACGTGCTGTTTTGGGTGACGGATATCATCAACTATCTCCTCATCATTTCCGTGAACACGGAGGTCACGTCCGTGGAGGTATACAAGATCGTTTTCCGCATTCCGCTCATTGCCCTGGCCGCCTATTTCATCCTCTACTACCTCATCCCGAAATTTTCGCAAGAGCGCGACAAGGGGAAATTGTTTCTCTGGATACTGGGGGTCATGGTGTTTCTGGGGGTGGGCGTGCGCTACTATCGCTATTTTATCCTCGGGCCGTTGGTAGACCCCGACCAGGTAATCGACTTTGATGTGTGGGACTTCCGGCGCATTCTTTCTGAAATATTGCAGTCGATGATGGTGATCTGCATGGCCATTGCCATCAAGCTCATCAAGAACAAAACAGAACTGCAACAAAAGAACGAGGAACTGGCGGCAGAAAAGAAAGTGGCGGAATTGGGATTTCTCAAGGCGCAGATGCACCCGCATTTTTTGTTCAATACCCTGAATACCCTGTATTCAGAGACCATCCAGGATTCGGGAAAAGCGCAGTTGGTGGTGTTGCACCTGTCGAACTTGCTGCGTTTTATCTTGGACGAATGCCAGAAACCGTTGATCCCCGTGCAATACGAGATCAAAGTCGTGAAAGATTTTATAGCTTTGGAAGAGCTGCGCCACGGGGCGCGCCTGAATGTGAACCTGGAGGTAACGGACGTAAATCCCCACATGATGCTGAGTCCCCTGATCTTTCTGCCCTTTGTGGAAAACAGTTTCAAGCACACGCTGCTGAACAAACGTGGGCCCATCACGATCGATATCTCCATCCGGGGCGAAGCAGACCGGTTGCATTTGTTGATCGGCAACGACAACGAAACGCCGTCGCCCATGCAGCGCAACGGCCACAAACACGGCCATGGCATTTCCAACATCCGGCGACAGTTGGATTTGTTGTATGGAAAAGAATATGCTTTGAACGTGGATGAATCGCAGGAGAAATATGTCGTGTCACTCTATATTCCGGCAAAAAAATCATTGACCTATGCCTGACATTACGTGCATCGTGATCGAGGACGAGAAGCCCGCCCAGGAAGTGCTAAAATCATTTTTGGGTAAAACGGAATGGATCCGCCTGGCCGCCGTTTTCGACGATGCCGTGAGCGCGTTGGATTATTTAAAGAGGCACGACGTGGACATGATCTTCCTCGACATCCAGATGCCTACGCTCACGGGTCTGGAATTTCTCAAGATCCTTAAAGATCCACCCCAGGTCATCATCACTTCTGCCTATTCGCAATACGCCATCGAAGCCTTCGAACTCGATGTGCGCGACTACCTGATGAAACCCTTCTCATTCGACCGCTTCCTGAAAGCCGTAGGCCGCATCGCCGCCAAGCCCGACCCGGCCGCCATACAGCAACTGAACAACAAGGCCCAGCCCACCTCCGACAAAAGCTTTGCCTTTTTCAATGTGAAGAAGACCATGACCAAAGTGATGTTCAGCGACATCTTGTATGTGGAGAGCATGCGGGAATACGTATACGTCCACACCACCAAAAACAAAGTGGTCACCAAGATGAGCACGGCCGAAATGGAAAAGTTGCTGGGAAGTGGTTTTGTGCGCATCCACCGCTCATTCATCGTGAACGTGGACAAGATCACGGCCTACAACGCCGAGGATGTTTTCGTGGACCAGGTGGCGCTGCCCATCGGTGTGAACTATAAGAAATATATCGACGAGTATTTCCGCAATTCCTTCACGCATTCGCTGCCCTGAAACCGGATCGTTAGCGTGGCGCATTTACCACGAAAAAGGCCCTGAAAAACGCTCCCAAAACGCTTTTTAGCGAGCCATAACACGTTTTTTCTTACATCGTCGTTTAGGACGGTGATGGTCTTTAGTTTATTAGCACAATATTTCCGAATTTCAGGGTTTAGATTTTCTGTGAACCAGATCAGAACATATTTTTTCGTCGCATTCCTTCTCCCGGCGGTTGTTTCCATGGCTCAGAAGAAGGAACAGCCGGCGGTTCCCATTAGCTTCCCTGACAGTGTTCGCATCGTCCTGGAAAACACCCGCAATGTAGACGCCACAGTGGTCGGCGCCAGTTTTGCGTCGGCCTGGAACAGCCTGGCTCCCGATCAGCAGAACCTTGTCCGGAAACAGGCCTTCATGATGCGCAGGAAGAAATACCCCCTGCGCCCGCACCAGGTGAACTACTTTGGCGCCATCGCCAACGCCGTTTCCACCGAGCGGGCCGAGGCCTCCAAGATCTCCGGCTTCCTGAATGTGGCCGGCCAGGTGATCGAGAAGGAAACGACCCAAAAAGCAGCAAGTTTCCTGCAGATCAGCAACACCTTTTTTCAACACCACGCCCTACACTACGAGAAACCCTTCCGGCTCTACGCTCGCGACGACGACTATGCGTTCGACTACATCGCCCCTGCGCCGGCCTTCGATATGAATGACACCACCAGCACGGGAGATTCAAATCCCCCGCCGACCTCGGACCCGCTGGTCTCTTCTTCCAATGACGATAACACTGACGCCTCGGCCGACACTTCCTATGTGGAAATGCCACCGCTATGGATGAACCCACCGCCGCAACCCATCGTGGAGGGCGCCGTGATCCGGTTCAACCGTGTAACGCTGAACTTCGTGACCCGCTATGATTCCGTGTTCCTGAAAAATACCAAGGGCATGCTCTCCTTCCGCACTTCCTTATTCGTAGGCGAAGAGGGAACCTTTGATTGGACGCCCGCCCAACTGAGCGCCGACAGCGTGAACTGCAACCTCACCACCTACAATTTTAACGTAAACAAGCCCGAATTTAAATCGGACCTCGTCAAGCTGAATTACCTCGGCAAAACACCCGGTTATATCCCGGGTACGTTCGAATTCAAGTCGGCCGCCCGCAAGGATTCTGTGCCGTCCAGCTACCCGCGCTTCAAGTCGTTTCAAAACAACCTGGCCATCAAAGGCATTGGCGACGAGAACGTGAAATACAGCGGCGGTTTTTCGTTGACCGGCCGGAGGATCTCCAGCGCCTCGGTCACGGGCGACCCGTCGACGATTGAAGTGTATCACAACGGGGAACTGAAATTCACTTCCAAGTCGCCGGACTTCGTGTTCACGGATTCGACCATCTCGGCAAAAAATTCGAGCGTGAACATTCGGATGAAAAATGACTCCATCACCCACCACACGGTGCGGATGCGTTACACGTTTGGGAAAGACAGCACGCAGCGCCTGGTGCTGCAAAAGGATAAGGGCGGCATGAAGCACACGCCCTACTCGGCATCGTTCTTCAACATTGATTTTGCTGCCGACGTGATCCGCTGGGATCTGTTTGCCGATAGCTTGAACATCATGACCGACGGCGGCCGCAACACGGTGCCCATGATCATCGAATCGGTGGACTACTTCGACGCGGAAGATTATCGATTGCTGAAAGGCGAAGGGTTCACGTTCCACCCGTTGGCCCTGGTGGCCAATTATTGCTTAAAAAACAAAGTGCGCGATTTTTATTCCGGCGACCTGGCGTCCTTCTCCGGAAAGAAAATGCCCGACATCAAAGCGGCTATCGAATTTCTCAGCGAAAAAGGATTGATCGACTATTCCCCGAAAACGGACGTCATCCATGTAAAAGAAAAAGCCATTCTGCTCTACAAAGCCTATCGTGGCGAAATGGACTATGACAACCTCAAGATCCATTCGGTGATCGACAGTTTTCCAAACGCTACGCTGAATTTTCAGAAGGAATATATGGTCGTGCGCGGGGTGGAAGAATTCGATGTGAGCGACTCGCTGAACGTGCGCATCGAACCCGACAGCAGCGTGATCACGCTCCTTCAAAACCGCGACATCAAGTTTGACGGAACCATCAACGCCGGGAACTTCGAGATCAGCGGAAAGGGCTTCACCCTGAAATACGACAGCTTCTACATCAGCCTCACGCACATCGACTCCATCAACTTCTACGTGACGGAAACCAACGCGCGAGGGCAGAGTGTGCGCCGAAAGATCAACAACTCCATGGTGGGCACCGACTCCACCGCGGCGGCGGCCGGGGGATTGGACAACAAACAGCAAACCTCGGGCACGCTGTTCATCAGCAAGGCCAACAACAAATCCGGCAAACAAAAGCTGGCACATTATCCGCGCCTGGATGCTGCGGCTGGTGGTGTGATCTACTTCGATCGAGAGGAGGTGCTGGGAGGTGCCTACGACCGGTCCATGTTCTTTGTGGTGCCACCGTTCAAGCTCGACAGTTTGAACAACGCCGACCCGGCCTCCATCAATTTCGATGGTACGTTTGTGAGCGGCATGTTCCCCAGCTTCAAAGAGAAATTGCATACGCAGCCCGACAAGTCATTAGGCTTCGATCACACCATTCCCAAAGGAGGCTACCAACTCTATCAGGGTGAAGGAAAAATGAACGGAAGTCTCTCGATGAACAACCGCGGTTTGCGCGGCACGGGTAAGATTGATTACCTGGCGGCTTCTGTGACCTCCAATGACTTTGTATACTATCCCGATTCGGTGCTGGCCCGCGGTATGCGCGCCACGATATCGGAGAAACAATTTGGCGGTGTCGAATTTCCCGACGCCTCGCTGACGGACTACGACATGAAGTGGTATCCGAAGAGCGACAAGATGAAATTCAAGAACATGAAGGAGCCCTTCAGTTTCTATGACTCCACGGCACAGATGCAGGGAACGGTCACGGTCTCCAAGGAAGGTGTGGCCGGCGCCGGCAAGCTGGAGACACGGGGCACCGAGTTGATCTCGCGCAACATGAACTTCAACGGCAAGGATTTTGGTGCCCGCCACGCCCGCTTCAAAGTGAAGTCAGACGATCCAGAAAAACCCCTGTTGCAGGGTAACGACATCCGCCTGAAGTTTAACCTCGAACAAAACTACGCCGACATCAGTCCGGAAGTAGAAGGTGTGGCCGCCATCGCGTTCCCTTTTGCGCAATTCAAAACATCCATCCCCAAGATGCGGTGGGATCTGAACGCGCAGAAGATCACTATGAGCAAAGACCCGGATGTGCCCCTGGAAAATTCATACTTCTACACGACACGTAAAGATCTCGACTCGCTGAACTTCAACGCCGAAAAAGCGGAATACAACCTGAAGACCCAGGAACTGAAAGTGAGCGGCATTCCCTACATCATCGTGGCCGACGCCAAGATCACACCCGAGAACAACGAGGTGTTGATCCTGGAGAACGCCAAGATCGGAACCTTGAAGAACACTACCATCGTGCTCGACACACTGAACGGCTACCACCGCCTCACCGAGGGTGTGGTGGACATCGTGTCGCGGAAAGAGTTTGCCGGGTACGCGACTTACCAATATGTGAACTTCCTGCAGGATACGTTTGCCATTAAGATGACCAACTTCCATTTGGAGCCCATCGAGCCCATTGACCAGACCAAGCGGTCGTCGAAGCGGAAGTCATCCGAGGCCAGCATGCAGACCGTAGCGACCGGCGCCGTGACCGACAAAGAGATGTTGGTGTTGGGAGCGGGCATGTATTACAAAGGCGACATGATCATGTATGCCACGCGTCCGGCCCTGCAATTGTCGGGTTATGTGAAACTCGATATCAAAAAGATCAAAGGTGCCAACACGTGGATCCAATATTCGCAAAGTGGCGATGAGACCGACGTGGCCGTCGACTTCGCCAACGCGGTGACCGAAGACGGCAAGAAAGTGAATGCCGGTCTGCACGTGGGCTCCGACAACGACCTCTACATCACGTTCATGAACGACAAGAAGTCCGACGACGACGAGGATTTCTTTTTGCCTCAGGGCATGCTGCACTACGACACCGCTACCCGCGAATTCAAGATCGAAGACATGGAGAAGGCCGCAGGCAACAAACTGTCGGGAAAACTTTTTGCCTACAAGGACGAAAACATGCAGGTGCGGTTTGAAGGACCCATCAACCTTTTCAAGGGAAGCAAAGACTTCAACGTGACCGCCTCCGCCCTTGGCCAGGGCAACATGGAGAACAACGAGATCAAGATGAACAGCTTTATCATGGTCGACTCCAATGTGCCGATCCAGGCCTTCGACATCATGGCGAAACAAATCCAGGACGTGATCAAGAACGAAGGGGCCGAAGAAGGATTGGGTGATCAAACGGAACTCTTGTATAAGATCGGTGATTTCCTTGGTGAAAAAGCGGTAAAAGATTTTGAGCAACGCAGCCTCCAGGGCTATGTCTCGCTGGGAACGCTGGCGCCTACGGCCAAGCCGCTGGTGTTTGCCAACGTGAACCTGAAATGGTCCCCCAAGCACAAGGCGTTTTATAGCGAAGGACCGCTGGGCATGTCGAACAGCGGACGCAACGATATCAATGGCGCGTTTGAAGGTTTCATGGAGATAAAAAAGAACGAGGATGGTTCCCCCGTGTTCCACGTCTTCTTTAAGGCCTCACCGGAAGCCTGGTACTATTTCGGTCTGGAAGACAATCGCCTGATGGTGCAGTCGTCTAACTCCGAATTCAACACGATCATTTCAAAGAAATCCAATGCCGGCAAGGCAAAGATCGGCGAGGTGGCCTTCATTCCCGGCAGTGATGATGAAACGCTGGCGTTCATCAACCGCTTCCGCCGCGAATACTTTGGCAACGACGTGCCCTATAGCTTTGGCGACAGCACCGCCACCATCAAGAAGAAGGACGACGAAAAGAAAAAAGAAACGGATGACGGATTCTAGTCAGGAGCAGATCCGATTTCAGGATGCTCGCGTCGGTGGTAAATTTCAGCAGCAATCTTAATTCGAAATGGATACATCCAATACTGCGGGGTTACGGTAGCGCCACCAGATCGCCGGAGCGAGTAGTTGGAGGACTTGTGAGGTAAGGAAGAGGGATGTAGAAAAAAGGAGCCTGTTTAGCAAAGAAGAACCTGTTTTATAGATTATTCTGTATTTTATACCTGCACTAACCTAGCTCTATGGAAGCGTTTTTTGTCTTTCTTCTCGCGGTGATTTTTGTCGCGCTTATTCTCAATGTCAAGAGCACGGTCAATGCTCATTTCAACACGCTTCAAAAGACCATCGAAGACCTTCGGGAAGAGTTGCGAAAGCTACAGCGGCAACAACCTCCCATACCGCCCACGCCACCCGCCCGCTCCGTCTTGGAAGATATCGTGGCTTCGCACACCACGGCGGTACAGAAGCCTGTGCCCATTCCTGAAAAGAAGGTGGAGCCCGTGACGGAACCGGAGACGAGGCAGGAGCCAGAAAAAGTAAGCCCCCGGCCACCCGAGGAAGTGGTGTCTGTGCCCCAAGTCATTTCAACACCTACCTACCAGCCCGGTCCGCGCAAACCCGTGCCGGCACCGAAACCCGAACGCCCCGGCTTCTTCGAGCGCAATCCGGATCTTGAAAAATTCATCGGCGAAAATCTGGCCAACAAGATCGGTATCGGGATCCTGGTGTTGGGTATTGGATTTTTTGTGAAGTATGCCATCGATCGGGAATGGATCAGCGAGATCGGCCGTGTATTCATCGGCGTGCTCTGTGGAGGTATTTTGATCGGCGTCGCGCATCGCTTGCGCAAAACCTTTGTGGCCTTCAGCTCGGTGTTGGTCGGTGGAGGCATCGCGATACTTTACCTCACCATCTACATCGCTTTTCATGACTATCAAATCTTCTCACAGACGGCCGCTTTTATGCTCATGGTCGTCATCACCGCGTTTGCCGTGGTGCTATCGTTGGGATACGACCGCAAGGAGCTTGCGATCCTTTCTATCCTGGGTGGCTTTGCATCGCCCTTCATGGTGAGCACCGGCGAAGGGAATTATGTGGTGTTGTTCACGTATGTGCTGATCCTGGATGGTGGTATGCTGGTGTTGGCGTACTACAAGAAATGGAATGTCGTCAATATCATTTGCTATGCGTTCACGATCCTGCTTTTTGGATCGTGGCTGGGCGCGCGCTTCGACGGCGAGAAAACTTCCATGATTGCCGGGGCGATGATCTTTGCCACGCTGTTCTACCTCGTGTTCTTCGCCATGAACATGATCAACAACCTGCGCAAACGCACGTCATTCGAAGCGTTGGAAATTGGCATGCTGCTGAGCACCACCTTTTTCTATTACGCCGCTGGCATGGTGATCCTGAACAATCCGCACGGCGAAGACTTCAAAGGATTGTTCACCGCCAGCCTCGGCATCTTTAATTTCATCTTTGCCTACACCTTATTCAAGAGTACACGCGTCGATAAGAACCTGGTGTACTTACTTATTGGTCTCGTTTTAACCTTCATCAGTCTCGCGGCCCCCGTTCAGTTGGAAGGCAACTATATCACGCTTTTCTGGGCCGCTGAAGCGGTGCTGTTGTTGTGGCTTTCCCAAAAGTCGGGCATACGGTTAATGAAACTGACTTCCGTGATCGTCATGGCATTGATGGTCATAAGTTTGCTGATGGACTGGGGACAGATCTATCTCGGGAGCAATAGCGATCAGACCCTTCGCATCATCTTTAACAAAGGATACATCACCAGCCTGGTATCCCTGGCCTCCATTGTATTGACGGTGATCTTGTTGAAATCGGAAACACAGGAGCGCTTGGAAGTGCAGGTATACAAAACCTTGCTCACATTTACCGGCATCGCCCTGCTGTATTTCTCGCAGTTGTTGGAGTTGCGCTACCACCTGGCGGCCTATGGATTTTCGTATGAGGCGCAAAACATCATCATCGGTGTATACAACATGGTGTTTATCGCCGGGTTGCTTTTGGCGCAGAAGAAACTGCCGCTGCCGCAGGAGATCAAATATGCCCCGGCGGTATTGGGGGTATTTGCTGTGTTACTTTACCTATTCTTTTACCAGGGCCAAAGCGTCATCGCTCGAAACGAATATTTTTTGGACATGACCAGTGCAACGGGCTTTGTGTTTCACTATGTTTTGGTCGCCGCGTTGCTGGTGGTGTCGGTTCTTAGCTTGAGAGAGATCCAAAAAATGGAGTCCTTTAATCAAAGCTCGCAGAATGCCTATTCCTGGTTTTTCGTATTCTTCTATTTATTCGTGGCCAGCGCCGAACTCGATAACCTCGTGGTGAGCATCGGTTATTCTACTCCGGAGTCTCTGGGACACATCATCACACAGAACCACAAGATCGGCTATCCCATCCTGTGGGGCGTGACGTCGTTCCTGCTCATTGCCGTGGGATTGAAAACCAAAAAGAAACACCTCCGTATCATTTCATTGACACTTTTTCTGATCACGCTGGTAAAGCTTTTTGCCGTGGATATCCGGGGCATCTCGGAAGGCGGAAAGATCGCCGCATTCATTTCGCTGGGCGTCCTGTTGCTCGTGGTCTCGTTCATGTATCAGCGATTGAAAAAGCTGTTGCTGGCCGATGAAGTGTCCACCAAAGAAAACAACCCAGAAGCATGAGACGTTTGTTGATAGTTTTGACGTTTTGTTTGATTGCAGCATCGGGGACTGCACAGACCCCCGCATTTGTGGCCGAAGCCTCGTTGCCCGCGGTGACCAAAGACGGTTTTTATGAAGTGGAGATCGTACCGGCGCTGGCAGTGTACCTGAATGGATCTTTCGGAAACATTCGCCTCTACGATGCCCAGCATCATGAAGTGCCCTATCTCTTGCGCGAAGAATCGGCGCGTTATTACGCCGGAAAGTTCACACCCTACGAGATCCTGGAGAAAAAGCAAGAGGAGGGATGCTGCACGTCGCTGATCCTCCATAATCCAAAGCAAAGCGAACTCAACTCCATCCAACTGATCATTCGCAACGCGGAGGTCACAAAGGAAGCGACTTTGTTAGGCAGCGACGACCGCAAACAATGGTTCGCGCTGAAGCAGCATTTCTCGCTTTCCCCCGCTGCCAACGCCAATGGAACATCCGAAGTCAAGATCGTGGACTTCCCCCTGAGCAACTACCGCTATTACTCCCTGCGGATTGCCGATTCTACCAGCGCGCCTTTGAACATTCTGAATGCCGGCTACACAGAAGATAACCGCGTGGAGGAAGCAAAATTTACGGAAGTGCCTGTGCGAAAAGTAACCACAGGGCAGAAGCCCGGAGAAAAGAACACGTATGTCACCATTCGTTTCGATACCGCCCGCCTAGTCGACAAGTTGGAATTGAAAATGAAAGGCGCGCCCTATTTTCTCCGGCACGCTGTGTTGTACGAACCGCAGCAACGCATATCCAAAAAAGGCGAAACGTCTACGTATTACAATCGTCTGCAAGAAATGGAAGTGAATTCTCATCACCCCACCACGCTGGAATTTCCCGCGTTAAAGGTGAAAGAATTTTTGATCGTGATCGACAACCAGGATAACCCACCCCTGGAAGTCGCCGAGGCAAAGCCTTATCAACGGCGCCGCTATCTAACGGCTTACCTGAAAAGCGGCGTGACGCATACTTTGGATGTTGGTCTGGAATCTTTGTCAACCCCCGCATACGACCTCGCCTTCTTCAAAGACAGCATCCCGGATCAGCCTCAAGTGATCCATACGGGCGCAATCACCGTGTTCGAACAAAAACAACCGGAAGCTTCGCCAACGTTTTTCACCACAAAAGCCTTCATCTGGGTGGCGGTGATCGCCGTGATTGCCGTGTTGGGCTTTATGTCGGTAAAACTTTTGAAAGAGACGAGCGCTGCGAAAAAAGAAGGCCTGTAGAAGAGGATGCTAGGCCCGTTGCATCAACATGAACGCGTAATTCCGGTTCATGTAATGACTCACGGATAATACCTTTTTGATTTCTTTAGGAGTTTCAAAAGCCGAAGCTTTCACTACCTCTGGAATAGCTTGTTTCTTTAAGATAGAGGCGCCCAACCAGAGGGCGAACGACGCGGCCGTGCAATAGTCACCGCAAAGGTGTTTGTATCGGGCCTGCGGAATGGCCTTCAAATCCGAAACCTCTAATGCTTTCAAAACGACGTCGCGTACAACGTCGCCGGTAATGCCGTTGAGCCAAACATCGATCTCGTCCAATGAAGTGTTGTTTGCTTTTAAGAAGCCAGCCAGGGAGGAGGCCAGGTCGTCCTTCGTTTCGGGGCGATAGACCATGGCCACATCCCGTAATTCGCACCAGGTATTTTCACTGCGCGTGCCCGTGAGGTCAAAGAAAGCGGCGCCTTCACCTTGTATCGTTCCCTTTGTCGTGGTGTTGAACAAATTGAGGTTGACGATCGGCTCCGCTTTGAAATGATTCTCACGAATGCTGGCGATAAACTGTACGGCGGCGGCTTCGTCATACGACCCCACCAGGTAATGCGCCGCGTGATTCTCCTCCAGGCGCATCATGGCATCCTGTAGCGCGTTTTCAAAGGCAAACCCTTTGCTCACATAGGTGTTGTTATAGCCCATGCATTTGATCGTCACCGCCTCCAGGCCGGCCAGGGCGTTGTAGGTGCCTTGCATGAAGTGGGTGGGGGTGAGCTGCTTTTCCTTCATTTCCAGCATCTCGCGAAGAAACTTCTCCGTCTCGTCCAGGAAGCCATAGCCCGTAGCCGTGATGATGCCATCGGGGTGTTCTATGCCCGCATCGCGCAAGCAGATCGTGGCCGAAGCCAGCCCGACGCGCAACATGCGACTGAGCCGCCGCAGTTGGATGGGGTTGATGTAGGCTTTGAAATCGGGGACAACAGAGGTCAGTACGTTTTGATCATAGGTCGTGATCTCGTCCAAAAACATTTGGTTGTCAAATGTCTTCTGCGGAGAGATCATGCCGATGCCCTGAATGAAGTACTGCGCCTTTCCCGCCATAGTTATGCCAATCCGATAAGTATTGAAGAAGTGTTGCCGCCGAAGCCAAAGGAGTTGGACAATACGTTTTTGAGGTCCACCTCCCGCTTCAATTCTCTAACGGGGGAAACAGAGAGTTCAGGCATTTGTTCATGAAAATTAATATTCGGCCAAACCACCCGGTGTTGCAAGCCCAGCAAGCAATACACCGCCTCAATGCTGCCGGCGGCGGCCAGGGTGTGGCCTGTGTAGGGTTTGGTAGAACTGAACAACGGCACCTCGTCGCCAAACAACTTCTGGATGCCAAAGCCCTCGGACAGGTCGTTGTTTTCCGTAGCGGTTCCGTGTGCGTTGATGTAGTCGATCTGGTCGGGTGTCAGCTTTGCCATGGCCAAGGCCAGGTTCATGGCGTTATAGGCCCCGGTGCCTTCCGGCGATGACGCGGTTTGATGGAAGGCGTCGTTGGCGTTGCCATAGCCGCGCAGCTCGGCCAGCGGTGTTTTTCTTTTTTCGATCACGGCACGTTCGGATTCCAATACCAGAAATGCGGCACCTTCGCCGAGGTTCAATCCCTTGCGTGTGTTGTCGAAGGGGCGGCAATGGTTGGGATCAACGATCATCAGTGAATTGAAGCCGTTCAGCGTGAAGCGCGACAAGGCTTCGGTGCCGCCGCAGATGGCGCGGTCCAGCTTGCCGTGTTTGATGAGCTGCGCACCTTGCATGATCGAGTTTGCCGAAGAGGAGCACGCGGTGCTGAGCGTAGCAATATATTTTTTGATGCCCACCGCGTCGGCCATGCGTTCGCCGTGTTCGCCGGGGTTGGCGGTGTCGGCAAATTGAGCGAAGTCTCCTTTTTGTTGGGGATCCATCAGCTCGTAGAAGTGCCGTTCGAATTCGCGTATCCCACCCGTTGTGGTGCCGGAAAGCAAACCTGCATCCCGCACCTCCGTGGACGAAAGCGAAGCGGATTGGATGGCTTCTTTCAGCGCGATCAACCCCAATAACGATGTGCGCGTGTAGCCCTTGCCATTGGGGACGCCGGCCAGTTCGCAGAGCTCCTGGTTAAAAAGCTTGATCTCGCAGGCGGGCAAAGTTTTGCTGTGAATGGTGTCGAGCACATTCAATTCGCCAAAACCACACCGGCGGTGAAGGAGGGAAGCTAAATTTTCTGTTGTATTTTTTCCGATGGATGTGATGATGCCAAAACCTGTGATGAACACACGTTGGCTCATACTTGCGCCCGGTTCTTTTGGATGTACTCGGCCATCGTGCGGATGCTATGGAACACCTGGCGTCCTTCTTTGGGGTCCTTCAGCTTGATGCCATAGTTCCGGTCCAGCAACACCACCAGCTCCAGCGAGTCGATCGAATCCAGGCCCAGCCCTTCGCCAAACAGGGGTGTGTTCTCGTCGAAGTCGGCGGGGATCATGTCTTCCAGGTTCAATTGTTTGATCAGCTCCTGGCGAAGTTCCTGTGTGAGTTCTTCTATCGTTTGATTCATGTATATCCTAAGTTATTAATTTCTGATTAGCGGACATGGAATGATCGTGCTCCTGTACATTCCTTGGGGGGCTGACCGCGGCGTTTGCATCGTATGATCTTTCCGTGCCCATATTTAAACAACCGTCCTCGATTTATGGATAAGGACGCTGGCCGACAAAGTGACCAGCGCAAACCCAACGAGTTTTAGTACGTCGGGCAAGATCACACCGATGGATGCCTGTCGTAAAAATAAGTCATTAAAGGCTTCCAAGCCCCAACTCATGGGAGAAAATCGGCTAAGCGTCTGCAAAATCTCCGGCATCACATAAACCGGGACCCAGACCCCGCCAATGGCCGACAGGATCACTACCGACACCGATCCGAAAGACAATGCCTGCTGCGCCGTTTTAAAATAGACGCCGATCAACACCCCGTAGCCTGTAGCCGCCATGGCTACCGCGCAGGCGGTGATAAAGATGTTCAGGGCATCGCCACCCAACACCAGCCGGTTCAAACCCAACAGCGGCATCACGAAAATGCCCACGGCTACCATCATGACAAACTGCACCAGGCAAACCAAAAAGTAAAAGGCAAACTTCCCGGCAATCACGGGAAACTGTGATCCCGAGATCAACCGCAAGCGCAACATGCTCCCCTCTTCGCGTTCCTTGATAAAATTCCCCGCCAAGGGATAGAGGATAAAGAACATGGCAAACATGGTCCACGCCGGCACGTTGTGCTGCACCGAGTTTAACATGACACCCTGGTATTTGTTTTCGGAAGCGTAAGCCGTATTCACGTGGATGATATCCGTGAGGTTGATCTCCGTCTTTTTTGTTTCAGGCCTGCCTTCGCCAAGTTGATTCTGAAGTTCGTCGAGCATCCAGTCGGCCTGCACGTTGGCGATGATCTTTTCTACGGCGCCGGACAGGGCTTGTTTGTAGTTGGCCTTGATGGCGGGATCAAAAAATATTTTTATGTCGGTGGAAGGCAGTACGGTGGAATCGACTTGCGCGGGCAAGCCGAAGTTGGCAAAGACATTGGCGATGACCTGTCGCGTCTTATTGCGCAGCCGTACACTGGATTGTGGAGGCACCACGATAGCCGCTTTTACCTCACCGGCCTGAACACGCTTCTTGGCGGCTGCCGAATCTTTTTCCACGATCAGGTTCACGTTGGGCGAAGCACCGAAAGCTTGCCGGATCTTTGCGCTCAGCGAGTCGGCATCGGCATCCACGAAGAGCACGTCGAGTTTCACTTCCTGGTAGTCGCGAAAGGGTGCGTCCTGCACCAGCGCCATCACGATCACCAGCGCCAGGGGCATGATAAAGATCAGCGCCATGCCGCCCGGGTCGCGCACCAGCAACAGGAATTCTTTATATATGGTCGACAGGATCTTCAATCGCGAATGTTTTTACCGGTTAATTTCAAAAACAACTGCTCCAGGCTCATGCAATCGGGATGGCCTCCCATCACCGTACTGCGCGTTCCGGTTTGCAAAACTTTGCCTTCATCGATAATGCCCAGGTGCGTGCAGATCCGTTCGGCTTCTTCCAATACGTGCGATGAATAAATGATGGACGTTCCTTCCGATTTCAGATCGGTCAGAAAATCCAGGATCATATTGCGCGACTGAACGTCTACCCCTGCCGTTGGTTCGTCGAGGATGACCAGCTTGGGTTGATGCAATAAAGCAGCAATGAGGTTGAGCCGTTTTTTCATTCCCCCCGAAAACGTACCCACTTGTTTGTGGGCTTTCTCCTGGAGATTAAAGACCGAGAGGTACTTTTTGATCTGTGCATGAATATGCGAAGACTTCAGACCATACATCCGGCCGAAGTACACCAGGTTCTCATAGGCCGTCAGGGTAGGGAAGAGCGCAATTTCTTGGGGGGCGACGCCGATCTTTTTGCGCACCTCGGCTCCGTGCTCCTGCATGTCGAGGCCCATCACGGCCACGCTGCCGGAATCGGGACGCATCAATCCGCATAACATCATCACGGTGGTGGACTTGCCCGCACCATTGGGTCCGAGCAGGCCGAACACAGCGCCTTCCGGAATTTCGAGCGTCATGTTCGAAACGGCAGGCTTCGGGGCATTAGGGTATTGTTTGACAAGATGATCAAGGCGAACTACGCTGCTCATTGGGATCGGCTCACATCGTATAGTGCACTGAATATGGCCTGCTCTTCATGGGCCACCGCTTCCAGCATATCGCCCAACTCGGCAAA
This sequence comes from Chryseolinea soli, assembly GCF_003589925.1. Classification (NCBI taxonomy): domain Bacteria; kingdom Pseudomonadati; phylum Bacteroidota; class Cytophagia; order Cytophagales; family Fulvivirgaceae; genus Chryseolinea; species Chryseolinea soli. The sequence goes on from NZ_CP032382.1 coordinate 3,416,571, forward strand.
CGTCTTCACGTCCGATTTCCGGTTCTTGCACACCCGGCCGGCGTGATACGCAAAGTCGCGAAGCTGGTCGCCGCTTTTGGTGAGGCGTTTCGACAAGTCGAAGAGCTTTTCATTTTGGAGGCGCTGACTGGCCTGGTCCAGGAAGGCGGCATAGATGAAACGGAAGCCTGCGCCCCCGGTGCCGATCTCCTCTTGCATGCGGATGACGTTGCCCAGCCATTGAATGGCTTTGCGGTCGCCCTGGCGCTCGGGCCAGTGACGCAGACGCTTGGCCAGATATTGCATGCCCTTGCTGCCCACCAGGGGCATGGGGATACGGGTCATGTGATCGCTGGTTTGTTTGATACCGGTCCAGATGGCTTTGTTGAGACCGAATTCACCCGGCACCTGCACAGGGTAATACATGCGGCCGCTGGGTTCGGGCATGCCTTTCGCAAAGCGTGCACGGGCCAGGTCTTCGTAAGAAATGTCGGTGGTGTGTTCCATCACCGGGTCGCTCACCAGGTAGCGGCCGTTCTCTTTGCCGAACACGATAATGTTGTGGGCGTTGAAGTGAAAGCGATAGGCGGCCGGCAAATAGTCGAGATAAAATACCGAAGTGAGCATGCCCACCGGCTGACCTTTGTCGAGCATCTTGTCGAGTGCGGTCATGGCCTTTTCGGGTGTGGAAAATTTATGGCGCTCGATCTTGATGCCGATGCGCTCGGAGAAACGTTTGAAGATCTGTCCCGGCCATGTGCGGTAGGCGGTGCCCGGGATGCCGTTCACACGGACGAAGGGCAGGTAAACAAAAAACAATCCCGAGCCGATGCCAAAGACCATCGGTTCGTCAAACTCCATGCCGTGAAAGCGGAGCAGGTTGGACACTACACCGCTTTCGCAATGTGCAGATTGTTTGTGGGTGAAGTCTACGGTCATTGGGGGTTTTTCAAGCGTTCAACATCGGTGAGCTGCTCCACGGGGATGCGAAATGTATAGGCGTATTTTTCCAATTGTTTGCGGCTCAGGCGCCGGAAGAAAGAAGGATGACAATGCAGCCGAACCATGAACCCGAACGTGCCGGCATAGGAAGCCACCAGGGCCGGTGTCATGATATTTTTCTTGATGTGATAGAGCAACGGGCTGGCTTTGCCGGCCAACACTTTCTGGCGCGCCTCTTCCACTTCATCGTTCACCACATCCCAGGCTTGCTGCATGGCCACCGTTTCGGGCTCCCACCCGATGCTGTTCACTTTCACATAGTGACCTTTCTCGTCGGTGGCGTAGTACAGCTTGGCAAGTTTTCCTTCGTTCAGGTTTTCTTGGTCTTGGGGGACTTGTTCCTGGTTCATAGGCTCAAAACGTTTAATCGTCTATGGTTAGTTGATCGAATACGGTTCTCCTTCCTCTTCAATGCCGTCAACCATCACCTGTGGATCAACGGCCTGACTATACTACAGTAAGCATTACGTACGCGTAGTTAAAGCGCGCACTTTCCGGGATCATCATCAGCAAGGTGTCGCCCTTCTTGAGTCTTCCCGAATGGAAAAGCTCTTCCAACATCAGGTAAGGCGAAGCCGCGCCGACGTTGCCCACCCACGATAAGTTGGTGAACCACTTCGATCCGGGGATGTTCATACCCAGCGAAGCCAACTCCTTTTCGATGCGGCTGGCAAAATATTGTGACGACAAGTGCGGAAGGAAATAGGTGATCTTCTCCACGTCGATGTTCTTGGCGTCCACGATCTTCTTCAAGAGTTCGCCGCCCTTCTTCACGATAAATTCTCCGAGCAGCTTGGTGTCTTGCTTGATCGAAAAAACAGATTCGGCGGTCCAATGTTCCTGGTCGATGTCGCTCCAGCCGATGAACTTTCCTTCTTTGTCTTTCACGGCGCCGGAATACATACAAGCCGGAAGCTCGTGTGCAAAAGAGCGTTGCTCCACCCATTCCACTTTCAGCGACAAGCCGGTGGGATTAGGCTTTGATTCCAGGAGGGCCGCACCCGCGCCATCCGACAACATGAAACGGAGAAAATCTTTTTCGAAAGCAATGATACCGTCGCCTTCCAGTTGTGCAACCTTGGCGGCTTCTTCTTTGAAGAACTTGGCCAGCATCCATTTTGAAAATCTTTCCGAGCCCGTGCAAACAGCGTTCTCGGCAGTTCCCGACAACACCGACAGATAACCAAACTTAAGCGCCTGGATGCCCGCGCTGCATGCGCCCGTGGCTGAGTTGATCTCTACCGGCTGACCACCGAGCACACCGTGTACCATGGCCGCATGGGCCGGCAACATTTGATCGGGGGTGGTGGTGCCACACGAGAGCACCTCGATTTGATCCAACGTGAAATCCTTGTCCAGGAGTTTTTCAACGGCCTTTGTGGTGAGGTCCGTATTGGTATGCGTAGTGTTGCCTTGCTTGTCGGATGCGTAATACCGGGTTTTGATCTGGTTATTGCGCAAGATCAAGGGCTTTGCTTTTGAAGATTGATGGTTGATCAATCCCAAGATACCTTCAATTTCCTCGTTAGAAACGGGCTCGTTCGGTAAAAAACTCGCCAGCCTCGTAATGTAAACACTCCTATTCATCCTCTGCTTTATGTTTTGCTACAGTTCATTAAAGTTTCGAGCCCCGAAAGTACTTTTTTCCTTTAAGAATATAAAACTATTGACGCATTTTGGGGGCTAACGCGCGTTCAGTTTCCCGTATGTTTTTTTCTGCTAGCGAAGAGAATTTTGTTTGAAATACTCTACGTCCTGGATGAGCTCCTTACGCTTGACGATGAGCTGGACTTTGGATAGGATCCAGAGCAACGGCGATAGTATGAAGATGGCGGTGGGCAACAGGTACATGAAGATATACACGCGGATCTTGCGCGCGGTCGACTGGATGCCGCCGCCGGCTGCGATGAATTTGGACCATACACCAAACGCTTTCTGACCGCGTCGCTCCATGAGCACGAGGTTCGGCTTGATGTCGATCGCACCTTCCTTCACCAGGGCCGTTTGCAGACCGCCGTACTGGCCGCTTTCCAACGATTGATTGATCAATTCGCCATAGGTTTCCGAATGCCGCACGTCCTGGTCGGACACACCGGCTTGGGGGAAGAACCAGAAAGGTTTGCGATTGCCGGTGAACATCCAACGCAAAATGGTGATGAGGCTGGTCAGGTTGCCCGAGCGGTCGCAGAGGGCGATGTGACCCACCAGGCGCGACTGCGCTTCGGTGAGGCGGCGCTTCATTTTCTCCTGGGCGCCAAGCCACATGTTGCGGCAACCCAATATGGTGACCACGTCGCGATTCTGTAATATTTTCTTGCCTTCTTCACTTTGCAGGAACGAACTCACGGGCCGTGAGGGCGTGAGGAACCAAGGCTGATAGCCGAGGATCACCAGGTCGTAGGCATCAAAGGCTTGCGCCGATGGCGATTTGAGCGCCAGCGGCTTTTGACCAAACGTTTCGGGAAAGGCATTGAAAAAATCAAATGCACTCCACGGAAACGGGAATTTTTCCTGGGGCTGAATTTCTTCGAAGTGGACTTTGTGGCCCGCCGTGATAAAAGGCTTGGCTAAGGTTTGGAGAATGTTGAGCTGTTGACCCGACTGGGAGTAATACAGAATGAGAATCTTTTTCATTTAAGGTTTTGGTCTCTGGAGGCTAAAGGGTGCAAAATAATATTTTTTTCAGCTCATACGCTTTTTTGTCAAAGGCCATGTACCATTATTGTTGCGAAGATATTTTTTCGCATCCCCGACTTCCCTGATCCGGCCTTCGCGGGAAATTTTTCAACGCGGGATTTCGCTAGGTCCCGGTCTTCACCAACACTTGCAACGTGCTTCGCGACGACTGTTCCAGCATCACCCCCGGCTGTTTCCGGTAGGTATCGAACGTCGCCTCGTCGTAGTTCTTTATGGTGATGAGGGTAAGCCCCGTATTGTAATACACCTCGAAGCGCTTTTGCAGTCGGCCGATCAGTTTGATCACCTTGCTCTCGCGGAAATCGATGCAGAAAGAAAAGGAGATAGCCGAATTCTGCATGAGGTTGATGCGGATGTCCAATTCGGAAAGTGCATGGAAAATGATGCTTAGTTGCTCTTCCGAAATAAAGGTATAGTCCGTCACCTTGCACGAGATGAGGCATTGATTGTCTTTGAACACAATGAGCGGCGGCAACTGGTCGACGGTGCACTCGTGAATGCGCGTTCCGGGCAGCGACGGGTCGTCAAAGTTTTTCACCAGCAAAGGAATGTTCTTGTTGGCCAGCGGCTTGATGGTTTTGGGGTGGATCACATTTGCCCCATAATAGGTCATCTCCGCCGCTTCCTTGAAGGGCAGCTCCTCGAATACCACGGGCGATGGAAAGCGCTTGGGATCGGCATTCATAACCCCCGCCACATCTTTCCAGATCGTGAGCGACTCGGCACCCAGTGTGGAAGTGAAAATGGCCGCCGTGTAGTCCGACCCCTCGCGACCCAACGTGGTGGTGAAGCCATCCGGCGTGCGCCCGATAAAGCCCTGGGTGATGACGATGTTGTCTTTCAACAGCGGCACCAGCGGTTGTGCATTGGTGGCCGTGAGGGCCCAGTCCACTTTGCCTTCGCGAAACGTGCTGTCGGTACTGATGCAGGTGCGCGCGTCCAGCCAATGGCTCTTGATGCCTTCGGAGGTGAAATAATGATGGAGGATGACCGACGAGATCAGTTCGCCTTTGGAGACCACCTGGTCATATAACAGATCGCCTTCCAGGGAAGAGGCCAAGGTGTCGGCAATTTCCTCCAACTGGGCATCCACCGCGGCACGGACGAGGGAAGCGTCTTTGAAGAGCGCATCGATAATATCGTAGTGATACTTTTTCAAGGCCAGCCGGGCGTCGGTCATGGTCTGGGGGGTGCGGTTGGTGGCTACCAGGGTTTCCAGCAGGTCGGTGGTTTTGCCCATGGCCGACACCACCACCAGCAGGTCGCTCGTGGCATGCGAACGGATGATGGAAGCCACATGCCGGATCCTTTCCGGTGTTTTCAGGGAGGCCCCTCCAAATTTAAAAACCTTCATTTTTATTGCACTAAATCGTTTGCGAACTAACTTTGCGCTAACCTATGAGCATGCAAAGATCATTCAATAATGGTAATGCGCCAAGCATCGAGTCGTCAAGAATCGCGCATTCTATCGGCACAGCCCTCGATCGTTTTATCAAGAACAACCAGGACCAGTTTGCTTATGCCAGTGGCGAGCTTTCCCAACTGCTGCGCGACATCGCCCTGGCCTCCAAGGTCGTGAACCGCGAAGTGAACAAAGCCGGCCTCATCGACCTGATGGGTGCCGTGGGCTCCCAAAACCTGGCCGGCGACGATCAGCAAAAGCTCGACGTGCTGGCCAACATCCGCTTCACCCGCGCCCTGGCCAAAGGCGGCGAGGTGTGCGCCCTCATCTCCGAAGAATCCGACACCTATGTGGACCTCAACAACGAAGGCAAATACGTGATCGCCATCGACCCGCTGGACGGCTCTTCCAACATCGACGTGAACGTCTCCATCGGCACCATCTTCTCCATCTACCGACGTAAGAGCCCCGCCGGCACCCCCATCCAACCCACCGACATTCTCCAAAAAGGATCGGACCAGGTGGCGGCAGGCTATGTCTTATATGGTTCCTCCACCATGCTGGTCTACACCACAGGACACGGTGTGAACGGCTTCACCTATGAACCCACCCTTGGGGAATATTTTTTGTCGCACCCTCAGCTGAAAATGCCCGAAGACGGCAAGATCTACTCCATCAACGAAGGCCTCGCCAATTCTTTCCCGGCAGCTGTACAAGAATACATCAAGTATTGCAAAGACTGCCAGTATACCGCCCGTTACATCGGCTCATTGGTTGCCGATTTTCACCGCAATATGCTAAAGGGCGGCATCTACATCTATCCCGCGACAGCGAAATCACCACAGGGAAAATTGCGCCTCATGTACGAGTGCAATGCCCTGGCCTTCGTAGCAGAACAAGCCGGAGGCCGCGCCACCAATGGCAAGGATCGCATTCTGGATATCGAAGTAAAAGAATTGCATCAGCGCACCGCTTTCTATGTCGGCTCGAAAAACATGGTGGAGAAAGCTGAGTCACTTGGTATTCATTAACCCTGGACTTCGCCGGCTAAAGCTCCGGGCTATAAGAAGTAGCTCAGAAATTGAAAAAAAGCCTGGGGACTTTTTCTTGAAATGCCTGGAGAGATTTAAGAAAAATCCCACAGGATCTTAAGTTGAGATAAGTCGGATCTTGAATAAAAATAAGTCGGATCTTGAGTTAAAATAAGTGGGATTTCGAGTGGAAATAAGTGGGATTTCGAATTAAAATAAGTCTGATCTTAACTTAAAATGCCTGGGGATCTTTTCATAAGATGCCCAGGCATTTTGTGGAATTATGCGGCCGTGCAAGATCATTTTCTCCCCGGGGGAAACGCATCATTTTCCGCCCGGATATTTTTAAAATTCCGCACTGTTTTTTGTTATTTCTCTTCCTTGTTTTCTTGTTTCTCTGCAGTGAGCAGTTCCGGAGCATATTTCAGGATCGCTTCATACCACCGCACCAGTTTCTTGATGTCGGAGACATATACGCGGGTTTCGTCATACTCCGGGAGGACGGCCTTCATGAAGGCTTTGAGTTCAACCGCATCCGAGTTGCCATCCACGCCCAGGTCGTTGCCAAAATCTTTGTGGATCTTTTTCAGGATGTCTTCCAGCGCAACGGTTCCTTCTTTGGTGGTGGTGTAGATGGAGATTTCATTCAGCAACGAGAGCCGGTGGTTGGTGGTGGCCACGAGCTTGGTCTTGGCTTCGTCCAGCGATTCGAGGATGACGCCCGACTTGGTGGGGGCAACCACTTTGTAGAGTCCTCCTTTTCCCGATACCGTTGCGATTTCAGATATGGTCATATGTGATTTTTAAATGAGGGGCAAAGCTAAAGAAATGGCGAGAAAAGTCCAGCAGCGTTTCACTTCTTCCCGCTGCCGCTCGCTATGGCCTGTTCCACGAAGGCCAGGATCTCGTCGCGGCCGAGTTTTTTCTCGGAAGAGGAGAGGAGGATCGGGGGCAACTCTTCCCACCGGGTGAGCAGCGTCTTTTTATAGGCCGCCAGGTTCTTTTGCAGTTCGTTCTGCTTGAGTTTGTCGGTCTTGGTAAAGATGAACGCCAGGGGCACTTCCTGGCCCCCAGCCCACTCGATGAAGTCGAGGTCGTTGGCCTGGGGAGGGAGACGCGAATCCAGCAGCACAAAGAGGCAATTCAGGTTCTCACGTTTCTTTACATACTCCTCGATCATTTTGCCAAACCCCTCGCGTTTGCTTTTGCTTGCGCTGGCAAAGCCATAGCCGGGCAAATCCACAAGGTACCAGGCCTTGTTCATCAGGAAGTGGTTGATTGTTTGGGTCTTACCGGGCGTCACCGAGGTCTTGGCCAGTTTGCGCATGCCCGCGAGCATATTGATGAGGGAAGACTTCCCCACATTGGAACGGCCTATGAAAGCAAACTCCGGGAGGTCGGGCGCAGGGCATTTCTGAACGTCGGCATAACTTGAAATGAATTCCGCGGAGGTTATCTTCATGGTTAAAGTAATGATTGAAGGTCAAAATACTAAGAATGTAATAACTGTGTGCCTTATGATTTCAATTTTATGGGCCAAAATTGTCTCTTTTTCATATCTTGTCGCTATATTGGAATAGATTTTTTAGATAACTTTATTGTTAAAATTTTTTAAACGATGACCAGTATCCGAAGTGTACTGATTTTTTTAACACTCGTTTTGGCCCTTATCACCCCCGGTTTTAGTCAGCAAGACCCCAAAGAAACAGCTCGCCAATACCTGGAACAGGCCGAATTGATCCTCAGTGAAACAAAGGCTATGGACGACGCCCGAGAAATCATGGTGACGGCCGCCGATTTGGATACCACCTTCATCAAAGCCAACTACGAGGCGGGCTGGATGCACCTGCGCACCGTGCAAAAAGACCGTGCCGTGAAGTATTTTCTCCGCGTCTACCGCCAGGATCCATCGTATAAGTTCGATATCGAATACCTCATCGGCCGCAGCTACCAATACGGGGAGCAATTCGACAAGGCCTTGCAATTCTATGCCCTTTATAAAGAAAAACTGGCCAAAAAATCGAGCTACCAGGGCAAAGACAAAGTCGATGCCGCCACGGTGGACCGCACCATTTTCGAGTGCCAGAACGGCAAAGAATTTACCTCTAACCCCGGCAATTTTTCCATCGTCAACATAGGCCGGGAGATCAACTCGGAATTTGAAGACTACGCTCCCGTGCTCAACGAAAATGAAGACGAGATCGTGTTCACCACCCGCCGTCGCGAAGACAACTTGAACCAAAACGTGTTCGACGATAACAAACCCTACGAAGATATTTTCACCTCCAAAAAGGTGAACGGCGCCTGGGCCTACGCCAAGAACATCGGCCCCATCGTGAACACACCCTACCACGACTCCAACCTGGCCCTTTCGGCCGACGGTAGCACGCTGTTCATCTTCAAAGACGAAGGCGGCGGCGACATCTTCTATTGCGAGCGCCAGCCTACAGGTGAGTTTTCCGAACCCGTGGCCCTGCCCGGGATCATCAACTCCAGCTTCGAAGAGAAATCCATTACCATTTCCAAGGACGAGAAAACCCTGTACTTCTCCAGTAACCGCCCCGGCGGATTTGGGGGGCTCGATATTTACCGGGCCACCAAAGATTCGAAGGGGGAATGGACCAACGTGAAGAACATGGGCCCCAAGATCAACACCGACCTGGACGACGACGGCCCGTTCATTGACTACGACCTGGTGACCCTGTACTTCAGCAGCAAGGGCCGCAAAGGCATGGGTGGTTTCGACGTGTTCAAGTCCACCTTCGACCTCAAAACCAACGAATGGAGCGAACCCGAAAACCTGGGCTACCCCATCAACACCCCCGACGACGACATTTATTTTGTGGCCTCCAAAGACGGCAAGCGCGCCTACTACTCGTCGGTGCGCGAAGACGGTATGGGCTATACGGATATCTACAGCATCACCATCCCGGAAGGTCTGAAAAACACCGATAACGTCACCTCCAAGAAACCGATCGATCTGCCGCCGGTGGATACCGCCGCCACGGCTTCTGTGAAGCCGGACGTCACCCCCACAGACCCGAAGCCTGACGACAACAAGAAACCTCCCGTGGTGGTCGTGGCAAAAGTCCCCGAGAAGAAGGACGTCGTGCCGATCAAATACGTGGTGACCGTAGTGAAAGCCGACGATAAGACACCGCTGGAACCCAAGATCCGCCTGGTCGGTGCCAAAGACAACGTGATCGTGGCCATGACCCCGAAAGGTGGCGGCGTATACGAATTCAGCGTCACCAGTGCGAAGCCGAAGGACTACCGCCTGTCGGTGGAACAGGAAGGCTATGTGTTCGTAAACCAGAACCTGCGCATCGAAGGGGCTACCAGCAAGGAGAAGACCATCAACAAAACCATCGAAATGCGTAAGCTCGTGGTGGGCACCTTCTCGATCCTGCGCAACCTTTATTTCGACTTCGACAAGGCATCGTTCAAAACCGATTCTTACACCGAGCTGAACAAGCTGGAAGCCATGCTCAACCAGAACCCGGGCATGGTGGTCGAGATCGGAGGCCATACCGACGCCGTGGGAACCAAGGAATACAACCAGAACCTCAGCCAGCGCCGCGCCCAGGCCGTGAAAGACTACCTGGTGAAGAAAGGCATCGACACCCGCCGCGTCAAGCCCGTGGGCTATGGCAAATCGAAGCCGCTGGCCAGCAACGACGACGAGGAGGATGGACGCGAGCTGAATCGCCGCGTGGAATTCAAGGTGTTGGAGAAATAGCCGTGATTTCTTTCCTAAATCCAAACCCGTTACCTTCGGGCCTGTTTTAGTGAAGCATGGCAGTCGTACCGTACAAAGAGGAGAGCACATCAAAAAAAGAGCAGGTGGCCCGGATGTTCGACAACATCAGCCACCGCTATGATTTTCTCAACCATTTTCTGAGCCTGGGCATCGACCGGGGGTGGCGTAAAAAGGCCATCAACCTGTTGCGTCCCCTAAAGCCCCGCCAACTGCTGGACGTGGCTACCGGCACGGGCGACTTTGCCCTCCAGGCCCTGAGTCTGAACCCCGAAAAGATCACCGGCGTGGACATTTCCGACGGCATGCTGCAGGTGGGCCGGAAAAAAATTCAGGACCGCAACGTGGCCGATAAGATCGTTTTACAGCTGGCCGATTCCGAAAATCTACCTTTTGAGGAAAATAAGTTCGATGCCGTGACCGTTGGGTTTGGAGTGCGGAACTTCGAACACCTGGAACGCGGCCTGGAAGAGATCTACAGGGTGCTAAAACCGGGTGGCGTGGCAGTGATATTGGAGTTTTCAAGGCCCCGCAAGTTTCCGTTCAAACAAGGATACAATTTTTATTTTAAGTTCATTTTACCTAAAATAGGCAGGATTGTGTCGAGTGATAAGACGGCTTATACCTATCTGCCGGAGTCAGTCGAGGCCTTCCCGGATGGCGAGGATTTTCTTCGCATCTTGCGCCACGTAGGATTTAAACAGACCCAATGCAAGTCACTCACTTTTGGCATAAGCTCTATCTACACCGGCACAAAATAGTCTTCGCTCTGGCGTTGTTGGTCTGTACCTTCACTGCGGAGGCGCAAAAGAATACCTGGGTCCAAAAAAACAACCCGAACTACGACAACAAGAAGCTGACCTACGGCTTCCTGATCGCCCTGCACTCGGCCATTTACCAGGTTCAATATTCAGACAAGTTTGTCACCCACCCGTTCGACACGGTCCACTCCATCAATCCGTCGTGGACGTCGGGCTTTTCATTGGGCTTTATTGTGAACTACCGGCTCACCGAATATTTGGACGTGCGGCTCACACCACAGGTGGCCTTCTATGAACAGCGGGTTCAGTATCGCTATACCGATGAACGCATCGACAACCAACGCATCGAATCTACCATGGTGGAATTCCCCATGCTGCTGAAATACAAATCCGAACGCCGCGGCAACATCCGCATGTACATGGTGGGTGGGGTGAAGCCGGCCATCGAAGCATCAGGCAAGAAGAGCGATTCAGGCGAGACGTTGGAAGTCACCAACTCTAACATGAGCCTGGAGGCGGGATTTGGGTTCGATCTCTATTATCCGCTTTTCAAGTTCTCGCCCGAGCTCCGGTTTTCGCGGGGCATCGTCAACGTGCTGGGCAACCCCAACAACGTGTACGGCCAACCCTTGCACCGGATGAACACCAATACCATCACCTTGTATTTCATGTTCCAATAAACACCTGACCGCCGTTCAAATTTCCGGTTTCTGGGTGCGAAGGAAAAGCGATTTTTCGCGGCCGTCGCCTGAAGTTTTTGCATTACTTTAGGCCATCCAAAAAAATCCATCGATCGACCCATGAGCAAAAGAATCGTCCTCATCACCGGCGCCACGTCGGGTATCGGAGAAGCCACTGCCCGTCTGCTGGCGAAAAACAATTTTGATCTCATTCTTTGCGGCCGCCGGCAAGACCGGCTGGACGCCCTTCAAAAAGAGCTCTCCGCCCAAACCAGCGTGACCACGCTTTCTTTCGAAGTGGGCGACGTGCAGGCCGTGCAGACAGCGATCCGCTCGCTGCCGGAGAAATGGAAGCCTATTGATGTGCTCATCAACAACGCCGGCAACGCTCACGGCTTCGACCCCATTCAAACCGGGAGCCTGGAGGATTGGGATGCAATGATCGACATCAACGTGAAGGGCTTGCTCTATGTGTCGCGGGAAGTGATCCCCGGCATGACGGAACGGGCCTCCGGCCACATCATCAACCTGGGGTCTATTGCCGGCAAGGAAGTCTATCCCGGTGGCAACGTGTATTGCGCCAGCAAATTTGCCGTGGACGCGCTCACCAAAGGCATGCGCCTCGACCTGAACGCCTACAACATAAAAGTAACGTCCATAAACCCCGGGCTTGTCGAAACCGAATTTGCCTTGGTCCGCTTCAAGGGCAACGAAGAAAAGGCAGCCAATGTGTACAAGGGCATGAAGCCTTTGACGGGGCCCGATATTGCCGACATCATGCTGTACGTGCTACAGGCACCGCCACACGTAGTGCTGGCCGACATCACGGTGTTCCCCACGGCACAAGCCAGCGCAGCGCTGGTGAAAAGAGTCTAAAGCGCCTAGCGAAATTTTAACAACGTAGCGCTGTCCATTTCGTGTTTCCCGTCAAAGGAAATGACACGTGGCGCGATGCCCAATTTGGCGGAGAGCAGGTTCATCTCCGCGAAGCGACTGTCGTTGATAAAGGGATCGGATGTGCCATAGACGAAGCACGTTTCCTTGTGCTCCAGAATTTGGTGAGCCGAATGAAAATCCATGTCGGGCGGGAACACACCGGCCCAGAGGATCAGGCGTTGAAAGTTCACTTTGCCTTCTACGGCCCAGCGTGAAGCGGTGGCAGCGCCCTGCGAGAAACCCAGGATGGTCACGGGAATGTTCGTGACCTTCGTCACTACGTTTTGCGCGATGGTGTTGAGGTAGGTTAGGTAATTCTGAATGTCGATCAGCCGGTTTTCTTTGGTCATCCACGAGGCGCCTACGCGGTCGGAAGCGCGACCGGTGGTCTGCAGGTTGTCGAGGTAAAAACGGGAGAGTCCTTCGGGAGCGATGACGAAGATGTTTTGGTCTTCCAGTACTTTAAATTTCTTCAGAAAGTATTCCGCCAGTTGGCCATAGCCGTGGAGCACAAACCAGATCTGCCGGGTTTGGGGGCTCAGTGTACCCAGGGTGAAGTAACGGGCCTGGTAGGGGATGACGATCGGGTGTTGCTCCATGCGATAAAAATAAGCAATAAAAAAAGGCTTCCGGTGAGGGAAGCCTTTGTGATGTTGGTCCGGTGTGGGATCAGCGCTTGAAACCCAGTGCACTGCCGCCGCAATATCCGGTAGAACCATCGAAGGTGTACTGGATATAGTAGATGCCGGTGGTGTTGCAAGGATAGGCAATGGCCGAGATGAATTGGCCGTTGATCTTGCTGGTAGCTACTTTGTTCCGGTTGGAATCGTAGAGGCTCACCACGATGCCATCGGTAGGCTGCGCGGCTGCACAGATGTTGATCATGTACTGTGTGCCCTTGGTGAACACGTAGCTGTATTCTACAAAATCTTTTCCCCCCTTTTCAATCTTATAGCTTTTCAGGAAGTTGAAACCTGCAGAAAGCTTGGGAATGCATTGGTTGCTTAAGGCTTCTGAGTTGCACTGTCCGATCACTTCTAAGGCGCTTAGAACGAAAACGGATAGAACAATAGCAATTAACTTTTTCATAGGCTCCTTTTATATGCTTAGCTTATAATCTTGTTTCTGATGGAAGAGGCTGTGGCCCGGATGTTGGCAATATCTTCGGGCTTGATGTCGATCGTACTGGAGCTGTTGTCCTTAATGACCATAACGCCATCCACGATCTCGAAAGTTGATTCTTTGTAAGTGTATGTGATATTTACCTTATCATAGATCTTCTTCAACTCTTCCATGTCAGTCAACAATGATGCCATATTTTGGTCCGTTTCCTTATAGAAGGAGAGGAGCAGAAGTATGTTTTCGAGGATGATTTTTTGTTCACCAATGGTTTCCTGCAGTTCCTTATTGGTCGGGTTGGCTTGTGCTACTTCGCACGTGATGTGAAGCGCTTCCAGCCAGCCGCCCGTCAAAAACAACACGCTAAGATTAGAGCGGTTTTGTGTTTGCAGGTAGTGGTTGATGCTGTTGAAGTTCTGGGTGGTGATGAGCAACAGCGAATCAAGGTTCTTGCTGTTGGTGGCCAGGCGGCCGATGGTCTCGATGTCGAAGAACTGGCCAATGTTCAGGCCATCGGCGAGGCTCTTGATGGAGGCCATGTATTTCACACCATCGTTGTTCTGTTCGTAGATGTTGGTGTAGCCCAGGTCGGTGCCATAAACGCCCAGGTTGAGGGCTTTCTTGTAGTTGCTGTTGTACTTCGAGCTGTTGTCGGCCGAGTTGAGGTAGCCCACGTTGTACTTTTTGCCGGACTCTTTTAGCAATACCGAGATCTCCAACGGGCTTGGGATCTGCTGCAGGATATCACCAATAACGCCTTCGGATATCGAAGGCCCCTCGGCTTTCGCCGTGTCCAGCCCTTCTATGAAAGCCTGCTCATCCGTTTTCTTGGAAGAGCCGCCGCATGCGAAGAGCGTCAGTATTAGCCCGATCAATACAATTCTCATAGCTATAAAATTATTCGTTCACAAAGTTAGAAATTCAGCATTCCCAGCCAAAAAGTTACCTGAATGCTTTATTTATTTTTCGGCTTACTCTTTGGCAGGTTGAACTTGCCCGGCACCTTATCGAAGGAGTTGATCAGCTTGCGAAGCCACTCAAAGTACAGGGTGACGTATAGCAACAGGGTCATAAGCCAGATCACCACGTTATTGAACACAAACGTGTCGATCTTCAGCCCCAGGAACTCCTTTTGCGGTGCAAAAAACTGCGCCCGGTAGTCCAGGGGGCTGCGGGGTAGGGGATCGAGAAACACGGGGTTGATCTGCTGAATAAGCGCGCCATTGTACTCGATGATCCGGTCCTTCTCCGACACGTTCCTCACCAGGTCCGACAGGCTCTCGTTGAAATAGAGGTTCTTGGCGATGTTGAGGTCATATTTCTCGGCTTTGTTGTTCTCCATCTGGAAGATCAGCTTCTCCCTTTGCGCCACCGCCTTGTTGTAGATGTCCTGGTAGAACTTTTTGTAGTCGGCTAGAAATTCTTCCAACGCCTTGTTGAGCTCGGGTGTGAATTTGGAGGGCGTCCACTCCGAAGCGAAGTATTTGGCAAAGCCTTTTTTATCCAGCCGTGTAAACAGATCGTTCTTCAGATTCTCTTCGATGATGTGAAGGTCCGTGCGCATGATCTGTTGCACCGAATCCCGTTTGTCTTTGGCATTTTCTACAATGAACTTCCGCTTTTTGTCCATCTCATCCACGAGATAAGACGCGCGGAAGTCGGCCTGGTTTTCTACTTTCTCCAGGGTATAGAAAGGCTTCTCATAGCTATTGTTTTTAAACTGATCTACCGCCAGCGCTTCATACGCCCAACGCGAGGCCATGAGATCGGCCACGATCGGCACTTTGCCTTTGGTGCTGATGATGTTGTTGAGCTTGTCAAAGCTAAAGAGCAAACCGCTCAGGATCATCTGCGGGATGAGCAACAGCGGGATCATGACATACACGGTAACCGCCGAGTTGAAGGCCGACGAAATGTTGAGTCCCAACACGCTGGCAAAACACGACACCGTGAAGAGGATGAACCACGTGGGCAACAACATGCTCCACTCGATTTCCAGGATGAGGTTGCCGATCAACACAAACGAAAAGGTCTGCACGGCCGACAACACAAACAAGATGGTCAGTTTCGACATCAGATAGCTGTTCCAACTCAGGTTTAGGAAGGACTCTCTTCGCAGGATCTTGCGGTCGCGGATGATTTCCTCTGCACTCACGGTCAACCCCATGAACAGGGCCACGATGATGCTCATCAGCAAAAACGCCGGAAGGTTTTCGTTGAACCGGAACATATAGCCTGTGCCGCCGGGCGCGCTCTTGTACTTGATGATCACGGCCAGGATGATGGCCAGCAGGGGAGCTTCCAACAAGTTGATGAGCAGGTATTGCTTGTTGCTGAGCTTCGACAGCGTGTCGCGGGTGGCGAAGATCAGGGTTTGCTTCAGTTTGTTGGGCAGGCTCAGGGACTGGGGTGGTTCTTCCCGCACGTCGTCCACGCGGTTGATCTTGAAGCGGTCTTTGTACAGGTCATACCACTGCGGCGGCGTCACCTTGCGTTTGTTGGTAGGCTGGCCGTATTCGTCCACCACCTTGGCTTCGATGATGTTGAAGATCTGCTCGGGGTTCACATTACCGCAGGTTTCGCACTGTCCGCGGTTGCTGTCGACCTGGTGGGTTGATTTTTTGAAATACGTAACGGCTTCGATGGGCGGGCCATAGTAAGCCGGATAGCCGCCGGTGTCCATGATGATCATCTTGTCGAACATCTTGTAGATGTCGGACGACGGCTGGTGGATCACCACGAAGATGAGCTTGCCCTTTAATGAAAGTTCTTTTAACAAGTCGATCACGTTTTCCGAGTCGCGTGAAGAGAGACCCGACGTGGGCTCGTCCAGGAAGAGGATGGCTGGTTCGCGGATCAGTTCCAACGCGATGTTGAGGCGTTTGCGCTGGCCGCCGCTGATGGTTTTGTCCAGCGGATTCCCTACGCGCAAGTCTTTGCGCTGGTCGAGGCCGAGGTTCTCCAACACTTCCATCACGCGTTTGTGAAGTTGTTCTTCGGTGAACGAGGCGAAGCAAAGCTTGGCGTTGTAATATAAGTTCTGATAGACGGTGAGTTCTTCGATGAGCAGGTCGTCCTGCGATACATACCCGATGACGCCGTGTATTTTATCTTTCTGAAGGTTGATGTCGAAGCCGTTGATGAGGATCTGGCCCTTGGTGGGTTTCACCAGGCCGGCCATGACGTTGAGCAGCGTGGTCTTGCCTGCGCCGCTGGCCCCCATGATGCCGATGAGTTTGCCGGGGCCTTCGGAGATCATCACATTTCTGAGCCCGATGCCGCCGCTGGCGAACTTCAGCTCTTCGATGTTCACGTTGAAGCTGAGCTTGGTGGTCTTGAGTTCTTCGTTGAAGTTGGCCACGAGGTCGCTATAGTACAGTGCGTCGCCGGCCTGGGTCTTGATGGTGCTGCCGTGTGAGAAGAGGTACACGCGGTTGGAGGGCATGGGGAATCCATTCAGCGTATTGGATTCTTCACCGAGGTACTTCACAAAATACATGTCCACACCGCGTACGCGCATAAAGATGAGACTGCCCTCGATGTGGCCGTGTACGTGTTTGTAGAGCTTGCCTTCATCGGCTTTGTCGGCTTTGTCCAGCAAGAGGATGTCGGCAAAGTTGAGGGACTTGGCGTCTTCGGAAATGACGAAATTTTCGATGAGTTGGTATTCGTCTTGTACGATGTTAAACACGGTGGAGGCCGTGTTGATGATCTCCATCCGTTGGGGTGTGAAGTTCTTGTCGGTGCTGACCAGCTCGAGCAGCTTGATCACCACGACTACCTTTTGTTTTTGCGTGAGGGTCTTGTTGATCTTCTTGCAAATACCCAGGGTCTTTACCGAATCTTTTACCGAAGTAAGTTTGGACTTGCCTTCTTCTTCCTCTTTGCCAAAGCCGGAGTATTGGTCGTAGAGTTCGAGGTATTCTTTGACAGAATCCTGGTCCAGTTCCGTTTGAAAGAAGTTGATGACGAATTGACGTTCACGAACGGTGACCCCGCCGTCTTGTTTTGTGATGATGCCAAAAAGTTGGGTGAGGGCCTTGAGTATTTCTTCACTCATAGATAGCGAGTTGGACTATAAAGGTAATAAAAAAATATCGGTTACCAGCCTATAGAATCCGTGCGAGGAAGTTCTAGAAATGGCCAGTAACCGATTAATTATGAAGGGCTTAACTCAGTAGGTTTTGAACTCGAAGGGGATCTCCACCAACTCGGAAAACTCTTGGCCGGCTTCTTCCATATCCTCGTCGTCTTCATGGAAATACCAGAGTATTTTCATGCCTTTGATGTCTTCCAGCGCGGAGAGCACATCGAGGATGAGTTTAGACGATGCGGTGTTGAAGTACTCCAGTTTGAAGACAAAATCCGTGGAAGGGTTGGACTCGCCACCATACGCTTCTATCCATTCCAATACCGGGCGATAGAACTCGGCGGAGTCTTCGGGCAATGAACGACCGGAGATTTCGAATATGCCATTCTTTTTATCGAGGATTATCTTTGGGGTGTCTTCCGTTCCTTCAAGATTTAAAATTTCCATGGTATCAATCTATTTTAAGTGGTTCATCAATTTATTCGTTGTCGCGGGGTACGTTCACCTTCAGGCAAAAGAAGCAATAGTCGGCATTCATTTCGGGGAACTCGAATTCGAGTTTACCGCCAGACTTCCGGGCCATATCCACAAACCCTAATCCTGCACCACCTTTGTCGGAGATGGTGGTGTTCTTAATGATCTCCTTGTACAACTCCTTTAGTCCATCCTTATCCAACCCGTTGATCTGTTCCAGGTTTTTCTTAAGCTTGGGCACGTTGGTTTTTTGAACGGGGTTACCCGACATGATGCTGTAACGGTTAGCCTCTTTGCCGATCAGGAAGATGGCGGCATGACTGCGCACCTGTCCGTCGACCAGTTCATCGCTATGCTTCACAATATTTTGCAGCGCCTCGACCATTACATTGAACACCTTGCGCTTGATGCTGGATTCTTCCCCTGAAGAATCGAGGTTTCGCTCGGCCATGGACAGTATGGATTTGGTGCTCTCCTGGGTGAAATCACCCTGATACACCAGAATCAGTTTCTGCGACATCATGGTGCGGTGCAGGTCATAAATAAAATTCATGCTTCAGAAGATTAGATGATTAAGTTTGTGGTTCACTAAGATATACGTTTTATCCTTTAAAACCTTCCGGCACTACACCGGAGAGGGTGTTCGTGTTAAAATTTAATACCGATCAGCAGTACGTCGTCCGTCTGTTTGGTGTCGCCGCGCCAGCCTTCCCATTGCTCGTCAAACGTGTTCATCGCGGTTTGCATGGGCAGCTTGTGAACCTGCTCGATGATCTCGCGGGTGCGCTTCGGACCGAACTTGCGGCCTTCCGTGCCTCCGAACTGATCGGGGAACCCGTCTGAACTAAAGTAAATGGAATCCCCTTTCTCGAGTTTGATCTTTGTATTGGTAAAGTTAGTCTGGTTCTTAAAAATACCGCCTCCAATGGGGAATTTATTTCCCTTAACCTCGTCCATCACACCGTTCTTCATGATGTAAAGCGGGCGGTGCGCCCCGGCATATTCCACCTCGCCGGCGGCCATATTGATCTTACACAGGGCGATGTCCATACCGTCCTTGGTGGTGGCATCCTCATCCTGACGTAGGGTGGTCGTTACGCCTTCGTCCAGCAAGTCCAGGATCTTGCCCGGCTCGGTGATCTTCCGGCTTCGTACGATATCGTTCAGCAGGAAGTAGCCGATCAACGACAACAAGGCTCCAGGCACGCCGTGTCCGGTACAGTCTACGGCCGCGATAAAGATATCGTCCTTGATCTGCACGAACCAGGGGAAGTCTCCGCTCACCACGTCACGGGGTTTGTACAGGATAAAGGAATCGGGCAGCGCTTTGTTGATCACCCTGGAGTTAGGCAGGATGGCATTCTGGATGCGCTTGGCATAGTTTATACTTTCCGTGATCTTCTTGTTCTTGTTCTGAATTTCCAACTCGATCATCTTCCGCTCCGTGATGTCGTGCGACACCACCAGCACCGACTCCAGCTTGTTGCTTTCGTCGAACTCGGGGATGGCGTTTACCTGCATCACCCGCTTGCCCATTTCGGAGGCAAAGTCCATTTCGGCGGAGGCCTTTTCGTTGGTGTTGTTCACTTCTTCCACCACCTTCAACCAGCCTTCCAGGATCGAGCTGTCGAGCTCTACTTCCTTCACTTTCTGGTTGAGGAACGACGCCGGTTTCTTGCCGGTGTATTCCTCGATAACGGGGTTGATATACGAGATCGATTCGCCTTCCAAACGCGTGATCAAGTCAAGCGAGTTTTCCGACAAGGCCTGCATCTTGCTTCGCATCCGTTGCTCCTGTTCCGCCCTTCTGCGTTCGGTGATGTCGCGCGAGTTGAGGATGAAGCCGTGGATGGCCTGGTTGGACATCAGGTTCCGGCCCGTGGATTCGATCCACATAAAGCTGCCGTCTTTTGCACGGTACTCGTATTGCATCGTCACTTCTTCCTCGGGGCTTGCTTTCATCTTCCGGAAAATTTCCCGGAATGTATCGCGATGGTCGGGGTGCACTTTGTCGATGTCGCTGCGGCCGATCATTTCCTTCTGGCCATAGCCCAGGATGGACTCTACCGAAGGGGAGATGTAGCGGATGCTTTCGTCCTCTTCGTAGATCGTGATCACTTCCGACGCGTTTTCCAGCAACAACTGCATCCGGCTTTGTGTGCGGTTCACTTCTTCGATCTGCTCTTCCAGTTTTTGGTTGGAGCGTTGCAGCTCCTCCTGGGTGGCTTGCATTTCTTCGGCGTTCTGGCGAAGCACTTCCTGCTTCTCCTTCAGCTCGTTACTCATTTCCTGCGACTCGGCCAGCAGCTTGCGCGTGCGCTCGTTCACTTTGATGTTAAAGATGGTCCGGGCCAGGATCAGCGAAAGCTCTTTTACGAAGTTCACCTGCGAGGGATCGAACTTCTGGAAGCCGGCAAACTCCAGCACGCCATACACTTCTTCGTTGGTGATGAGCGGCACGATGAGAATACAACGCGGGCGCTGGTCACCGAGAATACCCGACGTGATGGTCACATACTCGGACGGGATTTCCGTGCGGAGGATCGTATCTTTTTCAGCCGCGGCCTGGCCCACGAGGCCTTCCGCAAACTTGAATTTTCCTTTCAGATATTTCTTGCGCGAATAGGCATGGCTGGCGCGAATTTCGATGACGGGGTGTTTCGGATCGTCGTCGTTCACGATGTAGAATGCGCCCTGGATGGCACCGATCTTTGCCAGAATGAATTTGATCACATCCTCGCCCAGTTCGTCGGTGGAGTCGTGCATACGCAGGATCTCGCTGATCTCGGCCACACCGCGCACGATCCAGTTGCGTTCCTTGTCGCGGCGCTCGTTCTCGATGAGGTTGTTGCGCATGTTAATGAGCGACATCCCGAGAATATCGTTGTCGCTGGCGGGCTTGAAGGCGGTGTCGTATTTGCCTTCGCCGATGCGTTGCGCAAAATCGGCGCTGTTCTTCAGGGCTTGTACCAGTTCATCCACTTTCGTGCTCATCTGGCCGAACTCGTCGCCGCTTTTCTCACCCGAAGATTCGGGCAAAACACCTTGCGCCACCAGGCCGAGCGTGTTGCGCATGCCATAGAGCGGACGGGTGAGGGAGCGGGAAAACATCATGGCCAACAGTGTGGACAGGGCCAGGATACAGAGCGCGGCATAAACAAACAGGGCCGTGAGATCGGAGGCCTGGCCGTCGGCTTCTTCTTTATCGATCTTGACCAACAGGGCCAGGTTGGCCAGGTTGATCTTGCGACCCGCTTGCAGCACGTCGTGACCGTGATAGTCGACGCCCTGCACGGGAGCGTTCTTGCCTTCGAACACGGGGGTGAAGGCGGCTACGAATTTATCTTTTGGATCTTTCGGGTCCAGCAATTGAATGGCAGCGGTGGTGTCGGAGCGCAGGGGGCTCACTAACGCGATCTTGCGCGACATGGGGTCTTCGCGGGCAATGATCACTTCACCGGTGGTGCCCAATCCCTGGTAGCTCTTCAGCACCTTGTAGGGTACGTTCAAGTCAAGCTTGATGAAGATGAGGTGTTGTGCACCGGCATTGTCGGTCACCGCGCCCACGGCGTAGGTGTAATAATTCTTTTTCGTCTTGTCGCGCAGGATGGCGGAGAAATAGAGATTGCTTTTGGCGCGGTCGAAGGTCACGCCGTCGGGGTCCACCAGGTTGCCTTTCACGGCCGGATCGGTCGACGCCAATACCGCACCCGTTGCAGATGTAAGTGTGATCTCATCGACGCCCAGCACATATTTCTGGCTGCTGAGATAATCGGACATCGACTGGTCGGTGGAAACTGAAGTGTTCAATACCGTGTCTCCGCTCACGGCGTCGGGAGCAGGAGCACCGCCCATCAGGGCGGCCATGTCGTCGGCGGCCGGCGCTGCGGCGGCTGCACTGCCGCCACCTTTGACGCGATCGGAATTTTGAAGGATCTTGATCGCCGTTCCCGCTCTTTCGAAATAGTTGCTGAAGTAGGCCGCCCGGTTGTCGGCGATAACGCCGAGGTTGGTAGCGAACTTCTCCTGGTTTGCCTTGAGGTGATAGTCGAAGCTGAAAAAGCTGATGGCCGCAACAGCCACCAGGGAAATCGCCAGGATAAGGAGGGTGATCTTGGTACTTATGTTAATGCTTTTCATCATATGCGTTGGACGCTAGGATTTGTGCTTAGGAAATCTTGTCGGCAATCAACTGGGCGGCTTCTTCTACAAACTTGCGTTGATCTTCGTTGATGGGACTGAAGGCGGCGATCTCCAGGATCCCCTGCACCTGTCCTGATTTTTTCAAGGCGGTGATCAATAAAAATTTTGGCGACGCACTGCCCAATCCCGAAACGATCTTGATATAGCCTTCCGGCACATCGTCGACATACAGGGTGTTGCCACTTACGGCCGCCTGACCGATGAGGCCTTCCCCGAATTCGAAACGGATCACCGAGCTTTCGGCGAGGTTCAGCGCATAGCCGCTCTTCAACTCGGCAAAACGTTTTCCGTCTTCTTCCACGATCCGGTACAAAGCGCCCTGACCAGCATCCACCTGCTTGCAAATGGCGTGGAGGCCGGCTTGTAAGATTTGTTTTTCACCCTTGGCCTGGTCCACGCTGGCTTTCACCGTTTCGAGGCTGATGGTGCTTTTGCCCGATGCGGCGGCTTCCTGTTGTGCCAGGGAGTCTTCCAACTTGCGGTCGCGAAACACGATCACCTCTTTCTTGTAACGCAGTGCGTTCGCCAGGCTGATCGCCCCGATGAGGAACGTGACGCCGATCACCAGGTATACTTTCATAAAGCTGGGCTCGAAGCCGCGGGCCAGGTTCAGGCTGCCGGGCAAAGAATAAATGAAATACACGGATACACCCGCTCCCAACAGGAACAGTGAAGCCAGGAAGAGGCTTATTTTGTATCGGTCGTTAATGAGGCCAATCATCGGTATTGTTTATCTAGTTCTTTTAAAAACTCTACTATCTGGTCTACTTTCATCACATAATCGATCTCCGTAGCGGCCAGTGCGGCTTTCGGCATGGTGTCGATCATGCATTCGGTGGGCTCCTGCACAATGGTCAGACCGTTGCGGTCGTGAATGTGCTTCATGCCCAGGGCGCCGTCTTTGTTCGCGCCGGAGAGCAGGATGCCTACCAGTTTTTCTTTATAAACAAAAGCACAACTGCTCAACGTAATGTCTATAGCCGGCCGTGAGTTGTTCACCATCTCTTCGGTGGACAGGGCAAAGCTATGCCCCAGTTCCACGCTCATGTGATAGTTGGCCGGCGCCAGGTACACACTGCCTTTTTTGATGTTCTCTTTATCGTGGGGTTCAGTGACCTGCACCACACTTTTTATGGAGAGCGCCTCCACAAAGCCGTTGCGCACGTGCTTTAGCCGGTGCAAGCACATGATGATCGGCAATGGAAAGCCTTTGGGCAATTGCGCCAGGATTTTGACTACACCCTGAAAGCTGCCTGCTGACCCACCGATAACAACGGCCTTGTAGCTGTTATTTAGGCTGATTTTTTTCATTCGTCAATAGACAACTCTCCTAATCTTTTATTTTCTTATAAATCTTCTCCTCATTATTCACCACGATAAAACGGTTGGCGTAATCGCACCATATCAACGACTCTTTTGACCCAATGGCCAGATATCCGTATTTAAATAGGCTTTCATGAAATTTCTTCAACACCTCGTTTTGCAACGTCTGGTTGAAGTAGATCATCACATTGCGACACAAGATCAGATCGAACTTGTTAAAGATGTCGCCCACCACCAGGTCGTGACGGCGGAACGAAACGTTCATCAACAGGTCTTTATTGAAAACGGCCATGCCGTTCTCTTCATGATAGTAGTCTTTGAAGGATTTGGTGCCCTGGAACCGGATGTAGTTCTTTTCATTGAGCTCCATGTTCTTGATGGGGTAGGTAGCGGCCTTCGCGCGCTCCAGGATGTTCACGTCCAGGTCGGTGGCGATCATGGTCACATCGTGCAATACGCCCATCTCTTTTAGCATAATGCACATAGAAAGCACTTCCTCGCCCGAGGAGCAGCCGGCATGCCAGATCTTGAATTGCTTATGGTTGAGCATAATGGCCGGCAGGATCTCTTCGCGCATCACGCGCCAAAAGCTGGGGTCACGAAACATTTCGGTAACATTGACCGTGAGTTCGTCGAGAAATTCGTTGATAAAGGGAGGGGAGTCGTTCAGTTTTTTCAGGAGACCTTCCACCGAGAGCTTTTTCAGCTCCATGATCCGCAGCACACGCCGTTTGAAAGACGACATGGCGTAATTCCGAAAGTCATAGTGATACTTCTGATAAATGAACTCCGAGATCCGTTTAAGGTCGGCAATATCAATGTCCAACATGGTGGTCTTTTAAAAGGGAACTCAAAATTACTTCATGCATACTACTGCCGGACGTATTTCAGCGAGAAATCTTACACGCGTGGAATATGGCCGGAAGCATTTTATTTTTAAAGAAAATCAAATTAACCCATTCGTACTAATTCCTTGAGGAAAAGGACGTTAAAAAGTGGGATGACCGTTAACCTCGCCTTGCCGTTCAATGCGGGGAAAAGGCCGTCCAGACTCAGCGCGCCGTCTTTCTATCCAATTCTTCTTGCGTTATTTGCAACGCTTTCAAGTTCACCTGAAGGGCCTGCTCCACGGCCACGGCGAGCTCCCAGTCGTCGGCTTTGGGCGAATGGGTCAGCTTGCTTTGCAAGGCTTCTGCTTCTTGTCGGTATTCCTGTTCCTTTTTACGCCACGCGGCCTCTAGGGCTTCTATTTCGGCACGGTTGGCGGTTGATTTCGGTTGGGCTTCCAGTTCGGCTATACGCGCCAGGTAGTTCTTCTCCTTCCGCGACACCTCTTCCTGCGTGGCCTGCATTTCCTCCATATTCTGCCGCATCTCTTCTTCCTGGGAACGCATCACCTCCGTTTGCTCCTTGAATTGCTCGATCAGGTTGCGGTTCTTCTGCGCGGCTGTGACCGACGCCAACGTGGAGGCAATGGATTCGCTCAACTTCTCGACAAAAGCGATCTCGTGTGGCAAAAAAGAATTGAACGAAGCCAACTCAATGATGCCATACACCTGTGTGTCGACCTTGAGCGGCACCATGAGGATGGATTTGGGCGGCGCATCGCCCAGGCCCGAGGTGATGCGGATGTATTCTTCGGGTACTTCCGAGAGGTAGGTGGTTTCTTTTTCAAGAAAGGTCTGGCCCAAGATGCCTTCGCCTAATTTGATCTTTTGTTGTTCGAATTTCTTCACGTCGAACGCGAACAAGGCGGTCAGCTGCAGGTGCTTGTCGTTGGCGTCGTCTTCGTTCAACAGGTAGAGGCCGCCTTGGTTGGAGCGTGTATACTGCACGAGGGCGGCGATCACCCGGTCGCCCAGCGTGGTCAGGTTGTCGTTGGAGGAGCGAAGGATGTCCACGAATTTGGCGAGGCCTTCGTTGGCCCATTGACGCTTGCGCTCCTCATCGTTCATGGCCCTGAGCTTCGCCTGCATTTCGATGAGCGAGTCGGCCAGTTTGTTCTTGCCTTGCGTGTAGGCGCTGTCGAGGGTTTGGCGGTAGTCCATGTCCAGCTTGCCTTCGCCGATCGCTGTCACGAAGTCGGTGGCATCTTTCAGGTTTTCGATGGTCTGGTTGATCCTTTGCGACAGTTGGCCAATCTCGTTACCGGGAAGGTCGCGGGTATGGGCATGATTTGCCGTGTTGTCTTCGAGCCGTTTGATGGGTGACAGCACGAAGCGGTTGAAGGCATAGAACAGACCGCCCAGCAGGAGCACGTCGGCCAGCAGAAAGAAGGCAAACCAGCTGAGCACCGCCTGTTGACGGGACGCGATCTCGTCTTCCAGGTCTTTAATGAGCTTGTCGTACCAATGGGAAACGGAGATCCATTGGGCTTCAAAGTCAGCTTTTGCCTGAAGGTATTTTGGGTTGCCCTCCGCGGTGGATGACGCCTCCGGAGCAGCGGCTGCCAACGAATCGACTGGCGCGGCCACTGTGGCTTTCAGCGTGATGGTTTCGCTCTCGGTAAGCAAGGTGTGAACACCGGTTTTGTAACGGGTCCAATAAGGGTAGAGATTATCGTAGGTGATGCGGGGAAGGCGCGACAGGGGTGTCAAAAAAAAATCGGTCCCGTCCATGCGGCCGCCCTTGGCCAGTGTTTGCAGCTCGTGATCTTGCTGCTCCAGGTCTGCCGCCAGCGGGGCGGCGAGGTCTTTGCGGCCGTTGATAAATTGTTGTGCCTGCAGAGCGATCTCCTGGTTCTTCACCTGGATGCTGCGGGCATAGTCGATCTTGCGCTCGGACTCGTTGAGGCGCTGGATCGTGTGATGAACGGCAAAATACTCCGCGACAAAAAGAATGGTCATCAGCATCAGGATGTATACGCCCCATTGCTTCAGAGATTTATCGCGCCAAAATTTCATAATCCAGAATAAAGTAAACAAAGAAAGTAAAATAAGGCGAAAGCCAAAACAGGATGTCAGGTTAAGGGCAACTTAGTTGATTTTGGCTGCTCGAAGTGTGGAGGACGTGAAGCAGAAGGGCAACAGCGACTGGGCCGACGGTGCTTTCACCCAGCGACGCTCCTCCGTGAGCATCACCACTTCAAACGGTTTCCCCTGGCGGTATTCGAACTCCAGCATCACCTGCCGGCAACCTCCGCAGCAGGTGGCGGGTGTCAGTTCGGTGCCCGTTTTGTGTTGGGCCACCACGGCCAGCTTCTTGATGGCATGCCCCGGGTATTGAGAAGCCAGGGCAAAAAGTGCAACGCGTTCGGCACACATGCCCGAAGGATAGGCGGCATTCTCCTGGTTGGCGCCCGTCACGATCACGCCATTGTCCAGCAACAAGGCTGCGCCGACTTGGAATTCCGAATAGGGTGCATGCGCGGTGGGCAGGGCACGTTCTGCGTGACGCACCAAGTCGATCGATTCGGGATCGAGGTCGTGGAGGGTTGGGGCAAGGACAAAGTCTTTCATGAGGGCAGGACGGATGTTGTAGCGAAAGATAATAAATCAGGAGCCAGAATCCAGGAGCCGGAATTCAGTAGCCAGTAGGGGTGTGGGAGTGAGTGTGAGATCGAGGGTGTAGTGTGAGCGTGAGAACGTAGTGTGAGTTTGAGTTTGTAAGCGACATGTCAATCTTCTGAAAAACTAAAGCCCAACGATCAGCTCCAAATACATGCCTCCCGGCTGCTCACACTCTTCCAACTTCTGGCTACTGACTACTGGCTACTGAATTCTGGCTCCTGGCTCCTGACTTCTGGCTCCTGATACTTCCCGCGCTCAAATTAGCCCAGCCGGTTGAAGCGGCAATTTCCTGATAAATGATAGATTTGCCCCGACCCAACAGATGTCCTGTTGATGCTTGCTTAAAATCGCGGATGATATGAAGACCATTCTTGTTCTGGGCGCTGGGCGCTCCTCCTCGTCGTTGATCCAATACTTACTGCAGCACGCTGCGGCCGGACCGTGGACGGTCGTGGTCGGTGATTTTTCGGAAGCTGCGGCCCGGGAGAAGATCGGGACATCGGCGCACGGCCGTGCCATCGCCTTTGATATCAACAACGAAGTGCAAAGCAGCGCGGCCATCCAGGAGGCCGATGTGGTGATCTCTCTCATGCCCGCTACGCTGCACCCGCTCGTGGCCCGGCATTGCCTGCGGTGGAACAAGCATCTTCTCAATGCCAGCTATGTGTCGGACGAAATGCGGTCGTATCATGCCGACGCTTTAGCAAAGGGATTACTCTTCCTGAATGAGTGTGGTCTCGATCCGGGCATCGACCACATGAGCGCGATGCAAGTGATCGATGGGATCAAGGCGCGGGGTGGGACGTTGACTTCGTTTGAGTCGTTCACCGGCGGTCTCATTGCTCCCGAAACCGACCCCGAGAATCCGTGGCGCTATAAGTTCACCTGGAACCCGCGCAATGTGGTGATGGCCGGCCAGGGCACGGCAAAGTTTTTACAAGGCGGGCAATACAAATACATTCCCTATCAACAACTCTTCCAACGTTTCACCACCGTGTCGGTTCCCGGCTATGGCGAATACGAAGGCTATGCCAACCGCGACTCTTTGAAATACCTGGAAACCTATGGGCTGCAAGGCATACAAACCATGGTGAGAGGCACACTGCGAAACAAAGGCTATTGTCCCGCGTGGAATGTGCTGGCGCAATTGGGATGCTGCGACGATACGTATGCCATGGAAGGCGTTGACCAGATGACCCATCGTGGCTTTGTCCATGCTTTCGTGGAAGCGCCGGCTGGACAACTCCAGGAAAAGATCGCCGCGATGTTTCATATTTCCCGCGAAGGCGAAGAAATGAAACGCCTGCAATGGAGCGGTCTGTTTTCGGAAGAGAATGTGGGATTGTCGTCGGGAACACCGGCGCAGATCCTGGAGCATATCCTGGCAAAAAAATGGAAGCTCAACCCCGGCGACAAAGATCTGATCGTGATGTGGCACCGCTTCCGATTCACCTTGGCGGGAAAAGAAAAAGAAATACAGGCGCACCTGGTCGCTACGGGGGAGAACGAGGTCCATACTGCCATGGCCAAAACGGTCGGGCTGCCGGTCGGCATCGCCGCCAAATTGTTGTTGGAAGGAAAGCTCAAAACACGCGGCGTTGCTATTCCCGTGATAAAAGAATTTTATGATCCCATCCTGGAGGAGTTGGCTTCCTTTGGCATTCGTCTCATCGAAACGGAATACTGAGCAAGGCGCGAGAATACTATTTTGATTTTTTCATTGGAACCGCTGGCTCATACCATATGTCATAATTAAGTTCAGAGGGTGAACAGGTGTTCCCATTTTTCAAGTAGGTTTCGATGCGCGTCAGCCGTTTCTCTTTTCTATCATCGCTTCGGATAGTTTTGTAGTCCAGTACGGTAAAGGTTTCCTTAGATTTTATCTGCCCGTTTGAATAAAAAACGACCACGGTTTGCCTTAAGCTGTCACTTAGTGTTGATGTCCATTTTTCAATAATGAATGGATCATTACTGTCGTTAAGTTCGTCCATGATTTTTTCTTTAAAAAGAATATTGCCGAACACATCATAAACGGCCGAGTCTTTGACTATGGCTTTCCATCCCTTGGCAGCAGAGGCTGAGTGCTTTTCGATCCAAACTCCCGTTTCTATGAATTCGTAATAATTTTTAATTCCGGTTTTGACCACGTATAATTTGCCTTTTGAAAAGTCACCGTTCGTATTCTTGCCTTCCCATTTTTTAGCAATCAAACCTTTCGTCTCGATACTGTCTTTTTCAGCCTTCGTTAGACTGGCATGATACCAGGTATGCTTGTTGTCCTGATATTTGTCAAAAACAGCACAACTTGAGATGGATCCCACAATGAATACAATGATTAATGTTTTCATTAATTTTCTTTCTATCATCTTCCTTTTTATGAACTGTTTAAAAATTACCTCTAAAACCTAACTTCTCCGGGTTAACGATAGGGATAGCGGCAAGGAGATGAAATAGAGCAGCGACCAGAGCCCGGAGTGCGTGAGGGCGAAAAACATTCCCGTTTGCAGGCAGTAAAACAAGGGTATGAGCACGAGTCCGAAGGCATATTGGATGGAGGAATGGAATTGTTCGTTGTGTACTTTCTTTTTTACAAACCAGGAGATGATGCTGGCCGGTAAGAGATGGTTGATAAAGGCATAAAGGAATAATGGATTCCACCAAGGCCAGCGTTTCGTTACGCGTACGGGCGCAACATTTTCTACTGTAGCCGGCATGTTCTTTATGATCGCTTGATCAGCAGCCAACTGTGCGGCCAGGTCGTTTTGGGGTACATGATGTTTGTAGAGATAGGCCACTTTGCGCTCGTATTCGTCGCCGTCGCCTGCGATGTGGAGCATGAGGGGTTTGAGGCCATCGCTGGTTTTGTCCACCAGCCTGTCCGTGTCCAGGTTGTCTTTCGGGCTTTGTCCGTTATCTGCGGAAGTGGCGTGATGGGGCACCACGGGAATGGCTTCACCGAAAGTGATCAGCACCCTGGACCTGAACTTCGCGTGGTCTTCGTATTGAATGCCCACCGGCACGATCTTGAGCCCGAGGGTGTAGTTGCTTTTTTCTTCGGCGCGCAAGGCGATGCGGGCAAATCCTTTTTGCAACGGGCGCAGTTTCCAGTAGCCGTCGTCGTTGCCTTCCGCAAAAATGAGGAGCGACTTGCCGTTGACCAGCATCTGCGCGTACTCCTCCATGGCGGCGTCATTTTTTCGCATGGTGCTGAAGCCGTCGCGAAAGCGGTAGAGCGGTTTGATCTGCACCAGCGTCAGGGCTTTGACGGCCCACGGTTTTCCAAAGATGTTGGCCCGGGCGATGGACCAGGGGTTGGCCGCCGAACTGCAGATGACCAGGATGGCATCCATGAAGGCGCTTTGATGGTTGGCCACAAAGATCACGGGACCTTTTGGCAAGGGAGCCACGAAGCGGACTTGCCACTGCCGGAAAAACAGACGCAGTGCCAGGCGGCAATACTGCTTCAGGGAAACGTAAAAAGCTAATGCAAACACGGCCTTAAATTAATGGAGTGGCGGTAAAAAACAATTCGCGAGGGCAGACTTCGCGATTAGGTTGTCGGTGCCGGCAGGGGCCTGCCTCGCATGAACGACGCAAATCCGAAACCACTCACCAGGTGCCAGATGCCCCACCAGGCGGCGACCAGCGCCATCTCGACATTGCCCCCAAAAAAGCTGAAGATCAGAATGAGACCCAACCCCGAATTGTGGACGCTCGTTTCGATGGCCACCGTCCGGTTCACGGCCTCGTTGTTCTTGAGCACCTTGCTAAAAAAATAAGCGCAGGCCAGGCCGCAGCCGTTGGTGAGCAGCACAATCCAGAAAATCTTGTGAAAGGTATCGATCAGGATGCTCTTGTTGTTCAGGAAGGCCATGACCACGAACATCGTGAGAATGATGATGGAAATGATGCGCGCCGGCTTGGCCACGCGCTTGGCAATGGCGGGCCATTTTTCGGCCACGAACATGCTCGTCACCAAGGGCAACAGCAGGACCAGGATCATTTTGCTGGTGAGCGACCAAAAGTCGACGTGGAGTTCTTTGACGTCCGAATGCAGGGAAGGCACGAGCGAAGACCAGAAGAAAAAATTCGCCGGCGTCATGATAAAAGCAAACATCGACGAAAATCCGGTGAGGGCTACCGCCAGGGCTACATTTCCCCGGGCGTGTAGCGAAAAGAAATTGGAAACACTTCCTCCCGGGCAAGACGACACCATGATCAACCCCAGGGCCACACCGTTGCTGATCGGCAGCAGCGTGACGACGATGACGGTGACCAGCGGCAACAACACGTACTGCCCGAGCAAGCCCGTGATGACCGCCTTCCGCTGGGAGAGCAGCTGCGTGAAATGTTCGCGTTTGATTTCCAGGGCCGTGCTCAGCATGATGAAGGCCAGGCAGATGTTCATCAGCGTGATGCTGCCTTCTGAGAAATTGATGCTAGGAGTTTCCGGATGCAAGGGCGGTAATTTTTGGGATGAAAAAATAGGGTTTGGGATAAAGATAAAAATAACCCCCGGTTTTAATAAACCTTATGAATCCACGCTGTCGCGATGATTTTCATACCACTGGTCGGCCGGCAGCGACCCGCCCGATGCGGCCTGTACGGCCAACTGGTCGCACCGCTCATTTTCCGGGTGGCCGGCATGACCTTTGATCCAGACAAACTTTGGTTTGTATTTTTGATGGAGGGGAATGTAGCGTTGCCACAGGTCGGGGTTGGCCTTTTTGGCGAAGTTCTTTTTTTGCCATCCCCAGATCCAACCCTTCTCCACGGAATCCACAACATATTTGGAATCGGAATAGATGGTCACAGGGTGGCCTTCTTTCTTGATAGCCTCGAGGCCGGTGATCACCGCGAGCAGTTCCATGCGGTTGTTGGTGGTGAGCCGGAAGCCTTGAGCGATCTCTTTCACGGCGCTTTGAAACTTCATCACCACCCCATATCCGCCGGGGCCGGGATTACCTTGGGCGGCGCCATCGGTGTAAATGCGAATCATGCGGGGAGCACATTAGTTTTAAAGATCTTCACGGCGATGGCCAGCAGGATCACGCCAAACACACGACGCAAAACAGCAAAGCCCGATTTGCCGATCACACGCTCCAGCCACGACGAGGAACGGAGCACGATATAAATAAACACGAGATTCAGCAAAATGCCGACCAGGATGTTCCACTCATGATACACGGCGCGCAGCGACAAGATGGTCGTGAGCGTGCCCGCCCCGGCAATGAGGGGGAAGGCCAGGGGCACGACCGAGCTGGAGCCCGTGGCGTCGGGATCGTCTTTGATGAGCGTTATGCCCAGGATCATTTCCAGGGCCACAATGAAGATCACAATAGCACCGGCCACGGCAAACGACTGCACATCCAGGCCGAACAGGTGCAGGATGGACTGCCCCAGGTAGAGAAAGATGACCATGAGGAACGCCGAGATCAGCGTGGCCCGTTCGGCATAGATCCTTCCTTCCCGTCTCCGGATGGCGATGATGATCGGGATAGATCCCAGGATATCGATCACGGAAAAGAGAATGAGGGTGACCGAAAGGATTTCTTTAACGTCCAGCATGAACCAAAATTTGGAACAAAGCTAAACTAAAAATGCCGGACTTTCGCCCGGCATTTCCTTTCAAACCTTACTTATGTAAACCTTAGAAGTTGATCTGATACTGCAGCACCACTTGCCCCTTGTTGCCGGCCTTCACCATCTCGGCGCCCTGCGATTCAAAGTACGGACGGTTCTGATAGTCCAAACTGATCTTGCTGGTGTGGCCTTTGATGAGCCAGTTCACGCCCACGTTCCAAACATTCATGTTGTCGGCCAGGCGATCGTAGTTGCCCGCCTGGATGGACGCGTAGGGCATCAGTGTGCCGTTGCCTTCGCCGAAGAGATCTTTTTTCAACAAGTAGCCTACCTGGGCATACACTACTTTTCCACTGCCGAACATGGGAAAGGCGTTGCCTTGCGTGCCGGCGTATCCACCGGGGTTTGTACCCGCAGCCATACCGTCGGCGGGATTCATGATGCCGTTGTAGCGGAGATAGTTGGGGCCATAATCCAGGTTGAAGTATCCGGCGTAGGCCGAAAGTGCTGTGCCCTTTTCTGCATTCAAAGGAGCGTCATAGAACAAGGCCACCGACCATAAGTTCATGTTGTGATATTGTTGCGTAACGCCTGCATCTTCCGAAGTCCATAGGGCATTCTTTTGGGTGATGAAACCGGCCTCGATGTTGAAGACTCGTTTCTTGCCCAGATAAGTGCCCGTCATGTAGGGCGTGGTGTTGGATTCTTTGTCAAAGAAATTGTACATGAAGAATCCTTGATATTGTTTGTGGTGACCTTGCTGCGCAAAGGTGGCGTTGGGATTCACCGCCGGGAGTGCCGCGCCATTGGTGGTGATGGGGAACGGATCGCTCATCACGATGCGGTAATCGAATTTTCCAAGTTGGCCGCGGGCATATACACTAAGCTTGCGCGAGAATTCGTCGGTCTGGTCGACGGTGGCCTGGGCGAAAACCGGAACGTCCATTGTCATGATCGTGCCGATGCTGGGCTGGCTAAAGCGCGACAAGCCGTTGGTGATGGTGAGACCGCCACCCAGCTTCAGCTTCTCATTGTCTTTCCACACCTTGTATTCACCCAGCACATCGTGGAAGAACACCTGGAGCTTCCGGTTGCCGGCGTTGTTGGAAAGAAAGTTGAAGTTGTTTTGTCCGAATTGCGTGTAGAAGAACACATGGTCGGTGAGTTGGCCATAGAATTGGATACGGGTTCTGCGCAAGCCAATGTCGGTGGTGTTGCTGGCGGGATCTTTCAGTACCATAGTGCCGGGGTTGCTATCGTTGTAACGTACCCACACCTGGTTCAGGAAGGTCCATTTCAAATAGTGGCTTCCGTCTTCGTTCAATTTCAAACGCATCTCTTCGAGTGCGGGCTTCGGCGTGGGGGGCGAAGTCGACTCCTGGGCAAACGCGGGCATAAAGGGTATGACCACCACCGCGAGCATGGCTAGGGTTGGTTTTTTCATGGGTTCGTGTTGGTTTGTTTTGCAACGCAGACACAAAGTATGCGGATGCGTAATTCAATTCAAAGCAATAACCGTGTTGTAGAGGATGTTGTTATAAAAAACAGGCTTGAGTTGATCCGGGCGATTGCCCATCACCACTCCCATCAGGTGTAAATCGTTCGTCCGCATGCGGTCGCGCAGAAACGGATAGTCCAGCAGCAGTTTGCACTGATCGATGACGTTCAGCTCCAGCAGCATTTGGTCGCGCACGGTTTTGGGGAGTACCCGTACGTTGGGATTTTTAAAATAGGCACCCAGGTTGAATTGCAGCATGCGGCCCAGAAACGGATCCTTCTTCAAGGTGTCCATGACATGGCAATGCATGTGGCCGGCTACAATGATCTGCGTGCATCCTTTTGTTCCCACGAAGTACTCCAGGCTCTCTTGTTGCAAATAGTCGTGACGTTGCAGCATCGCGCCAAGGGAAGAATGGGTGAACACCTGTCCGGAAAAATCATCCGTCACTTGCATTCCACACTCCCGGCAGGTGATCACTAACGTCTTCTTCAACCCGATCAAGGGCTTTAGCGTCGAAAGGCTGTTCATTGTTTTTATGCCAATTGGGTTTCGTATTTACCTACTGCTTTCATAAATCCATTGACGAAGAGTAGCACCGACTTGATCTCTTCCGGCGACAGCTTGTCACGCTTGGCATACACGAGCAGTCGGTTGCGGTGTGATTCCACGTGAATGCCATCGTGCGTTTCCAGGTAGGTGAGAACGCTTTCGCGGAAGAATTCGCGCACCGCATTTTCGTCGTCGCCGCGCAGGTAGAACAGGCGCGAGAATTCCGGGTGGTTCTTGAAGTCGATGTCTTTGCCCTGGGTCTGTGAAAGTTTGTTCCATAATTTTTCGGGCTCCAAAGCAAAATGCGGGAGCACGCCTTCGATGTCGGACACCTGCACCACGGTGATGGTGGTGTCACTCTTGGTCATATCGCCTTCCGTCAGGATAAGATCGGAGATCTCCACTTTGCCGAATTCGGTGTACTTCGTGAGGATGTTCTCTTCGTACTGGATCTTCGTTCCGGTCTGGATGGGGAAATTCCGGTACTTCAGCGAGTTCTTCACCTTTTGGGGATAGAACACCAGGTCGTTGTCTTCCGCCAATCGGCGAAGCTCTATCTGGCGGCCCGACAAACGGATCTCCAGTTTCGAAGCATTGCCTGGCGTGTTTTTACGTGCAGCCAGGGGGTGATTGGAGAACGGGTTGAATTTATCCAAACCTTCCCAGATCACTTTGCCCCCCGTGAGGTGATAGTCGTCTTCGAAATGGTGAAGTTGTTCCATGAACGAGTGGTCCACCAGCTTGGCATCGGCAAAGTTGAACACGATGGTTTTGCCGGGTTTGATTTGGGTGAACAGCTTTTTGAAGCCGAGGAAGTTCGAGAAGGTGGCCGAACCTCTCACTTTCACTTTGTACTCGTCGCCGCTGTCGGTCAGCGTATAGTCGGCTTTGAAAAGGCTGGCTATGGGCGCACCGTTGATGATGTGGAAGACAAACTTGGTGAGGATACCGGCGGCCACACCCAGCAACAGGTCTTCGGCCACGGTCACGATAATGGTCACGCAGAAGATCACAAACTGTTCGGGGCCGATCTTATAGGTACCGATAAATTCTTTTGGCGAGGCCAGGCGATACGCCACGGCGATCAGCATGGCGGCCAGGGCGGCCGTGGGAATCATTTCAATGACCGGGATCAACACCAGCATCGACACCAACAGGAACAAGCCGTGGAAGAAATTTGCCCAGCGGGTGCGGGCCCCGTTGTTCACGTTGGCCGAGCTGCGGGCCACTTCCGAGATCATGGGCAGACCGCCCAACAGGCCGGAAATGCCATTGCCCAGCGCCAAGGCACGGAGGTCTTTGTTGTAGTCCGATTTGCGTTTGAATGGATCCAGGCCGTCGATGGCCTTGACAGTGAGCAGCGACTCGAGGCTGTTCACAAACAAGAACATGAAAACATATTTCCAGAAAACATACGTGCCGATGGCAGCGAAGCTGGCGCTGAAGGAAACGTTTTTCCAGAAATCGCCGATGGAAACCAGCGAGCCTTTGTAGAGCCCTTTAAAGTTCATGACCAAAGCCAGCGGGATCATGATGATCAGTACGATCATCGGGGCAGGGATCTTTTTGAAAACACCGCCCAGCATCGGCAAACCGAAAATGATGACCAAGCTGGAGATGCCCACCAGGGCGATGCTCCAGTTTGCGTTGGCGATGAAGACGGGGATGTGTGTATACAACTCAATGGGCGAGAGACCTTTTGTGAACGAAGGATCAACACCCATCAGGATGGGGAATTGCTTGGCAAAGATCAACACCCCGATGGCGGCCAGCATGCCATGCACCGCAGAATGTGGGAAGAAATCACTGAAAGAACCGAATTTCAGAAAACCGAAAACCACCTGGATGATGGCCATGACCACCACCGCGCCGCAAGCCAACTGGGTGGCGCTAACGCCCTCAATACCCAATCCCCCGAGGTCGGCAACAGCCCCCGCGCAAACGGTGATCAAACCGGCGGCAGGACCTTTTATGGTGAGGCGGCCACCCTGAAAAATACTGACCACCAAACCACCGATCATCGCGGTGAGCACCCCCATGGCAGCGTCGAAACCGCTGGCTTTGGCGATACCCAGGCTGAGGGGGAGGGCCAATAAGAATACAAGAAAGCCTGAGAGCGCATCGGTGCGCCAGTTTTGCTTCAGGCCTTCCAAACCGTCTTTAGGAATTTCTAATGTTTTCATGTGTTTGAAAATTTTAGTCTCAAAATCGGCGGTGCAACACCGCGTGAAAATGAGTCAGACAATAATTTTTTTTGGAATACAAGTAGGGGGGGTGCGATGTTGCCCAAGGCAGAAAGGGGTATGCCTTGACCATCCAATCCTGTCAAAAAAATGACGCTTACAAGTTTTGACACCTGCGTCGACATCACCCTAAGGCCACCTGTCGAACGTCAAATTATTGCTGAACATGAAAAGAATGGAAGCGTCGGTATTCAACCCCGGAACCCGGCGCAAAGCAAGACGAGGATCAGATCAGGAAGGTGCAGAACAACGTAAACAGCGGACGTTGCGGATGGCTATCCGGCGCGCTGACTATGGTAAGCTTATGTTGATAAGACGCGATCAGGTTCACACCGTGAGCCGCCAGGTCCAACAGGGGAGGCACGCCCTCGGAAGTGAACACGTCATCGTGCTCTTTTTCGTCATTTTCTTTTAACAGCAGGGGGACGACAATGGAATTATGGTGCGAATGAAAGGCGGTTTCCCGGTCTGCAGGAATTTCTTGCACCACCATGGGGAGGAATGCCGGAGCAAGAAATTGAAACAGCAGCAGGATGAGTGCTACTCTAACAATTTGCTTGGATATCCTCGACATTGCGCTCATTATCAGGAACAAAGGTTAACATAAATCCGTGATAATCGAAAACGTCTCCTGCAGATTTTCTTACATGCGTTTCATGACAATCGATTGCAAAAACCTTAAACAGAGCTTAAAATTTCTCTAAAATCTTCATCAGCTTTTTGATCTCCTTTTTCTTCAATGCCGGGAAATTGGCAATGCGAAACGTTGTCGATTTCCATTCGCCATAGCCTTCGCCGAGCAAGATGTCATTTTTCTTCGCCAGCGTCTTGATGTGTTGTAACGTGTCGGCATCACCGGTCACCGGCACCACCGTATGCGACTGCACGGCGCCGTTACTCACCAGTGGCGCGATCTTCTTCCGTTCCGACAAGAACGCGATCCAGTCTTCCTGGCGCGCTACAGTTTTTTCGTGTGTGTCCTTGATGTTCTCGCTGTCTTCCAGCACGCGCATCAGCAAATAGATGCCCAGCACATTGGGTGTGCAAGGGGTTTGCCAGCGGGTCATCATCGAGGTCATGAAGGTCAAGCTGTTGTAATGATCCTTTTCGGCGATGTGGTTAGACCGCTCTATCGCTTGCGGAGAGCAGATCATGAGGCCCAGGCCGGCGGGAAGTCCGAAACATTTTTGAACAGACGCAAACCATACATCGGCCGCCTTAAAATCCAACGCTATGCCGGCCATGGACGACACGGCATCGACGGCGACGAGATGTTGCGGGTGATTCTTTTTTATGCGCTTGATCAACGCCGACGGCACCTGTGTTCCGTTGGAGGTTTCGTTTTGGGTGATGCAGATCACACCTTCTTCCGGGAAGGTGAGCTTGGCCGGGTCCAGTTTTTCCTCCACGCCAAAAGGCACCGCTGTGGCCCCGCTGTGCAGCCGCTGCGTGTACTCGTGCCACTTCTGTCCGAAGGCGCCGTTATATAAGTGATAACTCTTGTCGGTAATGAGCGACTGGGCAATGATCTCCCAGCACTCGGTAGCCGACGATGTATAAAAGATCGTGTAGTCGGAAGGGATATTCAGCCGCTGCTTCAATAACGAAACCGTCCGCTCGGAGATGGCCATGAAGGCATCGCTGCGATGGTTTATGCTCATCACGCCCAGCTCGTGCGCGTCTTGCACATAGCCGGGTATTTCGTCGTGTACGCGTGAAGGTCCTGGATAAAAGCTGATCATGGGGGAAGTATCTGTTTGGGTTCGACAACCTTAACGGCTTTCGATGTGGTTTAGATGTTGGCCGGAGAACAAAGTCACAACGGCCTGCGCCGTTTTACAAAATAGGCCTCCAAATGAAGCATCGAGGTCTATTTTCGACCCATTAAATAGGTCAGGGCCAGGGCATAGCCTTCCATGCCGAACCCGGTGAGCATGCCGGCGCATTTGGAGGTGATCAGGCTTTTATGCCGGAACTCCTCGCGGGCATACACGTTGGAAATGTGCACCTCCACCACGGGCGTCTTGATCCCCCCAATGGCGTCGTGGATGGCCACCGACGTGTGCGTATACGCCCCGGCATTCAACACGATGCCATCAAACGAAAAGCCTACCTCGTGCAACTTGTTCACGATCTCCCCCTCCACGTTCGACTGGCAATAGTGGAGCGATAGCGAAGGGAAACGCTTTTTCAAGGTCTCGAAAAAGTCCTCGAACGATTCGCTGCCATAAATGGAGGTCTCCCGCTTGCCGAGCAGGTTCAGGTTGGGCCCGTTGATGATCTGTATGTTCATGGGGTTAAGTTAAGCAGGAAAGTTACAGGCCCAAGGCGAAATAAAAAATCCACCTTCGCTAAAGCTCCGGCGGACAGGGCACTTAACTTAGCGGAATGAACTGGGATCTGCACGCCAAACATTTCAATCACTACCTCAAGATCGAGCGTTCCCTGTCGTCAAACTCCATCCAGGCCTATCTGCACGACGTGGCGCTGCTCCAGCAATTTATGAGCATGCAACATCCCAACACGTCTCCGCTCACGGTGACCACCAAACAATGCCAGCAGTTCCTTCAATATATCAACGAGCTGGGCATGAGCGCCTACAGCCAGGCGCGCATCCTCTCGGGGCTCAAAGCTTTTTTTAAATACCTGCTCTTCGAATCGCTCATCGAAAAAGATCCCACGGCCCTGCTGGAGGGCCCTAAGCTGGGCCGCAAACTTCCCGATACACTGAGCTATCCCGAGATCGAAAAGCTCCTGCAGGCCATCGACCAATCCAAACCCGAAGGCGGCCGCAACCGCGCCATGCTGGAAGTGCTTTACAGTTCCGGCCTCCGCGTCAGCGAACTTGTTGACCTCAAACTGAACGACATCCACGCCGACGTGGGCTTTCTCCGCGTCACAGGCAAGGGCAACAAGGAACGCCTCGTGCCCATCGGCCGCGATGCGTTGAAGTATACAAAGCTTTACGTGGAGGAAATTCGCGGCCGCTCGCCGCATAAGTTGCCACAGAAGGGGCATGAGGCTTTCGTGTTTTTGAATAGAAATGGGAAGAAGCTCACGCGGGTCATGATCTTTACCATCATCAAGAATCTGGCGTTGCAGATC
The DNA here is from genome assembly GCF_003589925.1 of Chryseolinea soli. Classification (NCBI taxonomy): domain Bacteria; kingdom Pseudomonadati; phylum Bacteroidota; class Cytophagia; order Cytophagales; family Fulvivirgaceae; genus Chryseolinea; species Chryseolinea soli. The sequence continues at coordinate 3,456,515 of NZ_CP032382.1, forward strand.
GGGTTGAACAAGACGATCAGTCCGCATACTTTTCGTCACTCGTTTGCTACGCATCTCATTGAAGGGGGGGCAGACTTGCGGGCTGTGCAGGAGATGTTAGGTCATGAGTCCATCACTACGACTGAAATATACACGCATTTGGATCGCGATTATTTGCGGCAGGTCATCCAGGAATTTCATCCACGGGCATAAGGGAAACGTGCGAGATGAAGCTGGACACCGTACAATACACTAAGAAAACGGTTATTTTTACTGACACAACACCATGGCTATATGAAACTCTTTAGCGCAACGTCATTGATGGTCCTACTACTGGTTTCCCGGTCGTTGGCCCAAGATCCGTACGAAACAATTCACATCAAGCCCACTAAAGATTTTGAAATCACAGGAGCAGGCGATGCAGCGGCCTGGAAGGATGCCGATTGGCTCACCTTGACACAACGAACGGGAAACAAGTCCTACGCCACGAAAGCCAAATTACTTTATAGTGATAAAGGAATCTACGTGCTCTTCCATTGCGACGATGAAAAAATATCGGCAACCAACACGGAAGATTTCGCCGACCTATGGAAAGAAGATGTGATGGAAGTTTTTTTCTGGACCGACGAGTCCTCGCCCCTCTATTTTGAATATGAAATATCGCCTCTTAATCGCGAGCTCGCCCTGTTGATTCCCAATTTTGACGGGACTTTTTTGGGATGGCGGCCCTGGCATTATGAAGGGGATCGAAAAATAAAGCACCTGGTCACCACCGCCAAGGGGGCAACGGGAAACGTCACTTCCTGGACGGCGGAGATATTCGTTCCCTACAAATTGCTTCAACCCCTCCAGCACGTACCGCCTCAAAAAGGGACCCGCTGGCGCATGAACATGTACCGGGTCGATTTCGACGATGGCAGAAGTGCATGGTCATGGAATAAAGTCAAAACCAATTTTCATGACTACAAGAACTTTGGTGTCATGCTATTTGAATAACACGGACGGATCGCCCTTCTTTAAAGGCTTTCATAAAAATATCTTTCGTACCTTCGCCCCATGATTCGAATCACCGCAATTGCCTTGTGTGCGTTCTTCCTTGGATCGACTTTCTCTCAGGCGCAAACCGTTGAAACCCACACCCAAAAAGGCGTGGACCTCACCGAATACAAAACCTTCACCGTCACCAAAGGGGAATTCATGACCCCTGCCGACGAAAAAAACACATCTGAGGACGAGCTGTTTGCCACTATAAAGAAATCCATTGTTAAAGAACTGGAGATGCGCGGCTACACCTACGCACCCGACTCCGCCCAAATGGTGGTGAGCTATGTCGCCGGCGGCTATAACTTTACCGACGGTGGCTCCAACGGTCCCCTTGGACAACGCCCCGCCGACAATCCGGTGGACATGGACCAGTCGCGCAGCTGGTCGCGCGAAACCCGCGAAGGCATGATGATGATCCAGATCGACGACGCGCGCACCAAGAAAGAACTCTGGAAAGCCAACGCCAACCTCGTGCTTAACGGTGCCGACCTGCACCGCGCGTTGGATGCGTCTGTCTATAAAGCCTTTAAAAAATTTCCCAAACGGAATAAAAAGAAAAAGTAGTAACGCCCTGCATGTACGCCCTGATCCGTCCCCTGCTGTTTGCCGTCGATCCTGAAAAAATCCACCACATTGTTTTTGGTTTTCTCCGATTCGTCGGGCGTGTCCCTGGCGGCAAAGCGCTGCTGCGGTGGGCTTTTCACTATGAGCATCCCAGCCTGGAGCGCGAGCTGTTTGGCATCCGTTTTAAAAATCCAATCGGCCTTGCGGCAGGGTTAGACAAAGATGCGCGGCTCATCGACGAGATGGCCTGCCTGGGCTTTGGCAGCATCGAGATCGGCACGCTCACGCCGTTGCCACAACCTGGCAACGACAAGCCGCGTCTTTTCCGCTTGCCCCAGGATCAGGCGCTGATCAACCGCATGGGGTTCAACAACGAAGGCGTGGAGGCCGCCGTGCAACGACTTAGAAAAAGAACGTCGCGCGTCATCGTCGGCGGCAACATCGGCAAGAACAAGGTCACACCCAACGAGAACGCGATGGACGATTACGTCCGTGCGTTTGACGCTCTGTTTGATCATGTCGATTATTTTGTCATCAACGTGAGTTCGCCCAACACGCCTGGGCTGCGCGCATTACAGGAAAAGGATCCGCTGGGAAAATTGTTGCAGTCCATCAAGCAACGAAGCCTGGCCAAGCCTCGCCCCAAACCCGTGCTCCTGAAGATCGCTCCCGATCTCACGCCCGAACAACTCAACGATATTGTCGACATCCTCCGTGAAACCGGAACCGATGGTGTCATCGCCACCAACACTACCATTGCCCGTGATGGCCTGCGTGCCAGCAAAGCGGACCTCGACCGAATTGGCAACGGGGGGCTTAGTGGCCGGCCGCTGACAGCGCGTTCCACGGAAGTGATCCGATATTTGCGCACGTCACTTGGCCCCAAATTTCCCATCATCGCCGTTGGCGGCATCTTTACACCTCAGGATGCTATCGAAAAATTAGACGCCGGCGCCGATCTCCTGCAGCTTTATACCGGATTTATTTACGAAGGGCCCGCCCTTGCAAAAAGGATCAATAAAAGTCTGGTGAAGCGAAAAGCCTGAGCGCCGGTTGACCCAGGGCGTCAACTCATGATTTTTTATCGAAATTCAAGGTGGCCTTCACCGTGCCCTGTATTTCGGTCTTCGTGTCCGGGTCGGTATAGCTGCCATCCTTTTCAATGTACAGGACGAGTTTGGTATCGGTGATCTCTTGAATGGTGTAGGTGCCCGACAAATCGATAAATTCAGTGCCAAAGGTGACGGAGAGCGTGAGCTTGTCATTGTTCTGAGACCATGTGCCGGTGGAGGTTTGATTGTTGTCGGTTAGCACCGCTGTGCCATCGGACTTGAATTCCACCAGGGCGTCAAAGGTATCGTCGGTTTGTTTGTTGGGGAGGGCGACGCCGAAGACGGTGATCTCGGCCGTGAGCAAAGTGCCTTGCCATTTTCCGGTCACGGAAGGGTAGGACTTTTCATCGTCCTTGCACGATAGCAGGATAATGAAACTCAGGCTCAGGAAGAACGTGATAATGCGGGGGGTCATGATGCTTTCGTTTATAAGTTTCGACAAAGATCTATATTTGTAACGCGATTTTCGTCCTTCTGTTCCGGTCTGCGGGACGAACGGATAATAGAAGCGTTGTTGCAGCATAATACATTGTTCGTTGCACATTTCTTCATTATCTTAGTATACTTACGGTTTACTAAGTACGCACGACCAGATACTCACGACTCATTCGACCCTCTCATGAAAACAAGAACCCTGCTTCCTGCTTGTATCTTTCTGCTTTGTAGTGTGCTCTTCATCTCCTGGAAAACCTGGGAGCGCCCCAAAGCGAAGGGCTATGGAAAATTGCCCAACACGCCCGTCGCGCTCTGCGGTGGCGTTTCGTGGGATTTGGCCGACACCTTACTGGCCCAGCCGCGGTTGCTCAGTGGCCTCGGCGATCTGCACTACCCCGTCACCACCACTTCGCTGGAAGCGCAAAAGTTTTTTGAACAGGGTTTGCGGCTGGTCTATGCCTTCAATCATTGGGAAGCCATCCAATCGTTCCGCGAAGCCACACGCCTCGATCCCGAATGTGCCATGGCCTATTGGGGATTGGCCCTTGCCTATGGCCCCAATCTCAACGACGTGAATCCAAAAGACCGCGAACGCATCGCGCTCGACGCCATCCAGCAAGCCCAAAAAAGAAAGGCCCGGATCTCGCAGGTAGAAAAAGATATGATCGATGCGCTCGCCACCCGCTACAACGGCAAGGCCTACGAAGTGCGCGACTCGCTCAACCAGGTCTACGCCGGCGCCATGGGCAACATCGCCCAACGCTATCCGGAAGATGCCGAAGTTCAAATTCTCTATGCCGACGCCGTGATGAACACGATGCCGTGGGACTACTGGCTGCCCGATGGCAAAGCCAAGCTACAAACCCAGGAGGCGAAGCGCGTGCTGGAATCGACGCTGGCAAAATTTCCCCGGCATCCCGGCGCACACCACCTCTACATTCACCTCATCGAAGCCTCGCCCACGCCGGAGTTGGGCTTGAACAGCGCAAAGTTCCTGGAAGCGGCCATGCCAGGCGCGGGGCACATCGTGCACATGCCTTCCCACATCTACGTTCGCACGGGCGACTACACCCGCGCAGTGCTCTCCAATGTCAAAGCGGCCGAAGTGGACGAGAAATATTTAGCACGGTCGGAAAACCAGGGCATGTATCGTCTCATGTATTATCCGCACAACATCGATTTTATCTGCTTCAGCTCCTACATGGAAGGCCGAAGCAACCTGGGCATTCAATCGGCGCTGAAGCTGGCCTATAAATCGAATTTCATGTTATCGACCTCTCCGGGCTTCTCGCAGTATATGCAGATCGAACCCATGATCGCCTTCACACGCTTTGGCAAATGGAACGACATCCTCGCCTTGCCCGATCCGGGCAAGGAGCCTTACCCGCAAGTGATGTGGCGCTTCAGCCGCGGCATGGCCCTGTTGCGTACAGGCTTTGCGTTGGAGGCCAAGTATGAACTCTCCAAGCTCGACTCCCTGGCCAAACTGGATGCGTTGAAGTCGATGTACATCTCCTTCAACCCCGTCTCCACGGCTGCCGGCATTGCCGCCGACCTGTTGCACGGCGAGATCGCGTTAAAAGAAAAGAAGTTTGACGAAGCCATTTCGTTCTTCCAAAAAGCCGTGAAAACCGAAGACGGCATGCGCTACAACGAGCCCCCCGACTGGAAAATACCCACACGCCACTTCCTCGGAGCCGCCTTACTGGAAGCCGGCAAATTTGCCGAAGCCGAACAAGTATATAACGAAGACTTAAAGCGCAACCGTGAAAACGGCTGGTCCCTCGCAGGCCTGCACCGCGCCCAACACGAACAAGGAAAAAAAGATGCCGTCCTCAGCACCGTCAAACGCTTCTCCACCTCCTGGAAAAACGCCGACATCACCATCATCACCTCCCGGTTCTAAACTTTGCGTCTAAGGGGGAAGCCTACTGGTTTCTCTAATGTGTGCAACGAAGCATGGAAAACGGAGACTGAGTTCTGCGTTAACTTTGTGGCTCTTTGCGTCTTTGCGGTGAAATTGAAATCGCCCGAATGGATAACCGAAGAACTAATTCCCCAAAGGCTTCATATAACTAATCCCCACAATAAGGGCCCGGTTAGTATTATTCGTATCGTCATGCGCATTCTTCTGAAGATCCAACACCCCCAACTCATACCGGAGGTCCAACGACAAACTTCCATTCTTCAAAAAATACTCCAACCGTCCACCCACGTTCGGACCGAAGTCAAAGCGTTTCGTACCGGTCTGCTTAAAGTCGACGTTGTCGGCCCCATCGGGATCGAACCCTTTGGTTTTGTAGATGCCGTTCAGCCAATAGGCCGTATAGATCCCCATGTTGGCATGCAGCTTGAAATTTTTTAGTCCCGGCATGATGAAGGTATAGTCAACCATGATCGGCACCTCCAGGTAATGGGCCTCCAATTTGTCGGTGATGGTGTTGCACACTTTGTGATAATAGCCTTTCTGGATATAATGAAAGTCCAGGGCGAGACCAAAATGCGTCCCCAACTGTTTGAACGACGTGAAGCCGAACGTGTAGCCGATATTGGAGGCTTCCTTCCACGGCGTTTTGGTTTTATAGTTGGAGAAGGTCGGTCCGGCTTTCACACCGACGTACCAGATCTGCGCAGAGGCCAGCGAAGCGGAAAAAAGAAAAAGGATCAGTAATGCTATTCTCATGGTCGTGGCTTAAAAAGGTTCTAAAACATATTCGAATTCATCGGGGCCGGTCTTGTTCACATCGCGCTCGATGACGAGCACGATCTTCCGCGGCGTATACGACTTGATGATGTACGGCTCCGCGATGCCTGACTGCGGGGTCAGTGTCAGCACCGTGTTGTTGTTGCCGATGGTCCAGATGCCGGTGTCGGTCACACCCGTCAGGTTGACCCGGTTGAAGTTAGCCGTGGGCGCCGAAGTGGGATTGGGCATGATGAGCGTGAGCTTGTATTTCTCCAGGTCGATCGACGTGTCGAGCACACCGTTGGCGTAGATCTGCGTGAGCCGCCACTCGCCCGACAGTACACACATCTTGCTGGGGCAATCGGGTATGTCTCCGCCGCCACACGACATTTCGAGGACCAGGAAGACAAGGACAGTTATTTTGACAAGTATAGATTTCATAGCGTGATAATTGGCTGTGAGGTGCTGGATTAGTTGACCTTGATAATTTTGTGGGCCTGCTTTTGTGCGCCGATGTCGATCATGAGCACATACGGACCTGCGGGCAAGTCGCGCAAAGACAACACGTGTTCCTGGCCGCTGCCCTGAATGACTTTCATCGGCCGGCCGGTGATGTCGTTGATGGTGAACGTTACCGACGGTGCAGCTTCTTTCAGGTGCACGTTCAATTCGTCGCGTACCGGGTTCGGGTACAATGACCAGAGGCTTTGTTTTTCCGCGCCCGTGATGAGATACGTGTAATCTATGGATCGTCCAACGCAGCCAAAGTATGTTACTTCGACAGCGTACACGGCGTTTTCATAGACGTTGATCGGCAGCGTGGCGGTTGTAGCACCGCTGATCGCGACATTGTTCCGATACCACTGTATGGTGCTTCCCGCGAGCGGGGTGGGGGTGGTAAGGGGGGTGCCGTCTGCTGAAGAATTGATCACCGGTGCGGCCGGGCAGATGCCGTATTCGCCATAGTTCTCGCGGTTTTCAAGGCCGAAGTAGTTGATGTAACCGCCGATGTAAAGTTTAGTAGGTGAAAGGGTGATGGACTCGACGTCGTAGCCTCCCTCGCCGCCATCGCCATTGTCGGGCACCCAGTTGTTGAGTGCGCCGGTGGCCAAAGAGAAGGAGCACAATCCCGGCCGATTCGAAAGCGATTTTCCAACGTAACTGAAATATCCAGACACGTACAGATCGGTGGCACTCAAGGCTACATCGGTAACCCGGCCGCCAAAAAGGGTGTCCCAAGGAAGTGTATTTCCCGTGCTGAGATCCAGCGCGGCAATGCCCGCGTCCCGAACCTGTCCGCCGATGCCATTGGCAAAATCGCCCACGACGTAAGCAGCATTGGGAGCCACTCGGATCTTGCGCACCTCGCCGTTGCTCTTCGGTGCCCACGGCAATACCGAACCACTGGTGGCATCGATGGCCGCGAGATTGCCGCGCGCATTGTTGCCCCCGACGAGACTAAAGGATCCCGCAGCATAGACGGTGTTGCCTACGATGTCGATGGAGTTCACGACTTGATCGATGGTCTTGCCATCGCCAACGGAGGGGTTCCACGCATTGGCTGCACCTGTGGTCAGGTCGACCGCCGCAAGACCAAAGCGTACCGTGTTGGCGTTGTTGACCGACCTGAACCGGCCGGCCACATACAGCAGGTTGTCTTTGATGCGAATGTTGTAGACCTCCGCGTTAGGATCTCCGACACTCAGGCCGTCGACCGACGGATCCCATGGCAATAAAGCGCCGGTGGTGAGGTCGAATGCAGCCAAGTTGTTGCGTGTAGCCCTGCCGATGAGATTGAAGCGCCCGCCGATGTACAGCTTATTGCCGGTTACAGCGATGGTGTTGATGTTGCCACCGCCACTCAGGTCGATGGGAAACGGCCATGCCTCGTGCGTGGCATCGCTCAGGAGCGCGAAGCCGGAACGGTCGAGCCAGTTGAAGCCATTCATGTAGCCGCCTACGAAGACGGCCGACGCTGTGGGCGCTATCGCATTGGTATAGGATGTGTTGGGTCTCGGTGCCCAGTTTGTAACGTTCACGGTGCTCACATTAGAGATATCGACAGCCGCGGCGCCATAGCGCTCAACCCCAGCGACATAGTCAAAATAGCCGGACAGGTAAAGGGTGTTGCCGGAAAGGGCGAGCTTATAAATGGATGTGCCCGCCATCGCAGGGTCCCAGGGTAGCAACGAAGCTTTGCCCCTGTCGAGCGCCACCAGGGTGGTTCTCGGCGTGCCGTTGACGGTGTCAAAATACCCGGCAACGAATACCACATTGGTTGTGACCTCGATGTCGTATATATAAACTTGGTAAGGCGTGATCGAGAGCTTGGCATCCCAGCCCGTAAGGGCACCGGTGGTGATGTTAAACTGGGCCAGGGAGGCGCGCGCCACGCCACCCACCGTCAGAAAATAGCCCGCGATATAAATATTGCTCGCATCTATTTTGAGGGCGTACACATAGGGTGTCGATGAGCCCGCCAGGACGGGCGCCCAACTTGTGGCGACTCCGGTCGATGCATCGATGGCTGCCACGCCTGTCCGGGCGACGACGCCAATATTACTGAAGTATCCGCCTACGTATACCGTAGTACCCGTTACGGCAAGGGCGTAGACAACATTGTCTGGTGCGGGGTTCCAGGCGTTTAGTGCACCCGTAGTGGTGTTGAACGATACCAGGTTTTTCCGGCTTTGTCCGGCAATGAGGGTGAAACTTCCTCCGACATATAAGGTGTTGCCGCTGAGGCTGAGCACTTGCACGCCACCATCGGGATTGGGCTTCCACGTCCGGTCGACGGTCTTGTCGCTCTTGATGTGTGCCAGGTGTTGGATGCGCACGGTGTCGATCGCTTCAAAATATCCTGCGATGTACCATCCACCAGATCCATCCGAAATTGCCTCTTCCACGGAACCGTGCACTTTCGGCATCGCCGTATCGACCGCTCCGGTTGTCGGATCGGTAGCCACGCCACCGCCCTGGTATGGGCCGACCTGGGTGAAGTACCCGGAGAGCATAGTATAACCGTTGGAATATTCAACGCGGTTGACACCACTGTTGGGGATCCAATTATCCTGGAGGTGGTCCCCCGATTGCGCCAACAGGCGGAAGGTGAAAAACAACGCGGCCAAAAAGGTGACAAGCCTTCTTGACGTGGGAGTAGCGGCAGTCATTCGGAAAGGGTTTAAAACAAGTTTGAAAGTTAAAAAAAATTGCCAGCGTCGCGAAATAATTTCGACCAGTGTACGTTTCGTTGCATTTCCTGAAACGGGATTGCTAGAGCGCCTCACGTTTTTCCGTGATCAATAAAAACTTTGAATTGGGATGGACGTTGAGCCGAAGGGTGTGCGATGCCGGCGGGCCGTGAAATTCGGCCCGTCGTTCGGGCCAGACCGCGCATTTTTTTATGCGTTGCCGTGCGGCAGAATAGCCCGTGCCTGGGGTAGGGATATGGCAGTTTTTTCTTTAGTTTTGCGACACTGATAATAAATGGCACAAAACACCTATAAGTCAAATACATTTAAAAAGCCGGAGAAGGAAAAGAAGGGGAAATCGTCCTCAAAAACTAAAATATCACTCGGATTTCTGAAGGATCCCCGCTTCAAACTGGCGGTCGGATTTTTCCTCATGATCGCCGGTATCTACCTGTTCCTGGCGCTGTTCTCATATCTTTTCACCGGGCAAGCCGACCAAAGTGTTGTGGAGGCGCACGACGCGTCTGTCATCGAGGCGGGCAAGGAGGCGGCGAACTGGTTGGGTCTCTACGGTGCCATCACATCGCATTATTTTATCTTCCGGTGGTTCGGGATCTCCGCGTTCTTTATTCCGCCATTGCTGTTCATCATCGGGTTCAAGATCGTTTTCAACCGCGAATTGCTGCGCATTTTCTCATTTTCCATTTTATCGATCTTCACGGGCCTCTGGCTGAGCCTGTTGCTGGGCTACATGACCATGATCAACGACGGCGTGAGCGAATGGAGCTTCCTGGGGGGCGGCATGGGCTATTACCTGGCCGTGTGGAGCGATGGCATGTTTGGTTGGGGAACCTTCCTGATCCTGATCCTCAGCCTTTTCATTTTCATCATCTTCTACTTCAACGTCACCGCCATCCCCCTCTTCGTGAAGGACCCCAAACCCATGGGCAACGACGCGATCCTGGACGACGAGAAGGAAGGGGAAGACCCCCTGTTTTCGGCCTATACCGATGATAAAGACAACTGGCCCGACCAGGTAGAGCCCAAAGTGGAGGCTCCTCCCAAACCGATTGTCCCTCCCAAGCCAGCCGTTGAAGAGGTTCTGGCCATGAACGAGGTGAAGCTGGACATCGAAACGCCACTGCCCCCTAAAAAAGAAACCAAAGCGGCCGAACCGGTCTTCACCGTGGAAGAAACCGCCGACACCGAAAAGCTTGCCGAGCAACTGGTGCAGGAGCAAGGCCTCTACGACCCGACCCTGGATCTGAGCGGCTTCAAATTCCCGCCCCTCGAATTGCTGAACGAATACGACGCGGGAAAAGCGGGTGTCACGCAGGAAGAACTCAATCAGAATAAAGATCGTATCGTGGCCACGCTGGTCAACTTCAAGATCGGCATCCAAAGCATCAAGGCCACCATCGGCCCCACGGTGACGCTCTATGAAATTGTGCCCGATGCCGGCATCAAGATCTCGCGCATCAAAAATCTGGAGGACGATATTGCCTTGAGCTTGTCGGCCCTCGGCATCCGGATCATTGCGCCCATTCCCGGTAAAGGCACCATCGGTATCGAAGTCCCCAACAAGAACCGCGAGATGGTGGGCATCCGCTCGGTGTTCGGCAGCCCGGGATTTGCCAAAACCGACAAGGAACTGCCCATTGCGTTGGGAAAAACCATTTCCAACGAAGTGCTGGTGATCGACCTGGCCAAAATGCCCCACTTGCTGGTGGCCGGTGCCACAGGGCAAGGGAAATCGGTGGGGTTGAACGTCATTCTCACCTCCCTGATCTACAAACGCCATCCGTCGCAGTTGAAATTTGTACTGGTGGATCCCAAGAAGGTGGAAATGTCGGTCTACAGCAAACTGGAGCGCCACTACCTCGCCAAGTTGCCCAACAGCGAAGAAGCCATCATCACCGACACGCGCAAGGTGGTGCACACGCTGAACTCGCTCTGCATCGAAATGGAAAACCGCTATGAGATCCTGAAAGATGCGGGAGCGCGGAACCTGAAAGAATACAATGCCAAATTCGTGTCGCGCAAGCTCAACCCGAAAGAAGGCCATCGTTTCCTGCCCTACATCGTGCTGGTGATCGACGAGCTCGCCGACCTGATGATGACGGCCGGCAAGGAAGTGGAAACACCTATTGCCCGCCTAGCACAGTTGGCCCGCGCCATCGGCATCCACCTCGTGGTGGCCACGCAGCGGCCTTCGGTGAACGTGATCACCGGTGTGATCAAGGCAAACTTCCCGGCCCGCTTGTCGTTCCGCGTAACGTCAAAAGTGGACTCGCGCACCATCCTCGACGCCGGCGGTGCCGATCAGTTGGTGGGACAGGGCGATATGCTGTTGTCGTCGGGCTCGGATGTGATCCGTCTGCAGTGCCCTTTTGTGGATACACCTGAAATTGAGAAAGTGGTGGAATTTATCGGTGGCCAGCGCGGTTATGACTCGGCTTATATGCTGCCGGAATACGAAGGTGACGAAGAATCGGGACCGTCCAGCGTGGACCTCTCGGAGCGCGACGCGCTGTTCGAGGAAGCGGCAAAACTCATCGTGGGGCATCAGCAGGGCAGCACGTCGCTCATTCAACGAAAATTAAAGCTTGGCTATAACCGTGCCGGTCGGTTGATCGACCAATTGGAAGCCGCAGGGGTGGTGGGACCGTTCGAAGGCAGCAAAGCCCGCGAAGTTTTGATCAAGGACGAGCTCAGTTTGGAACAATTATTGAACACATTGAAAGAAAAACACAGTCAATCTTAACTTTACGCAGTTTTTTAAGTTTTAAAAGAAATGAAAAATTTGATTTTTGCAGGCTTTTGCCTCCTTTTGACCGTAAATGTCTTCGCCCAGTACGACCCCAAAGCGCTGGAAATCCTGGAGGCCATGAGTAAAAAATACAAGTCCATCCCCGCCTTTGAAGCCAACTTCTCGTACGTGCTCACCAACGACGTGGAAAAAGTGAACGAAGAATTCAAAGGCAAGCTCACCGTGAAAGGCGACAAATTCCGCATGGTATTGCCCGAACAGGAAGTGATCAACAACGGCGCAACCATCTGGACCTATTTGCCCGAAGCCAAAGAAGTGAACATCGACAACTACGACAAGAATTCAGACGATGTGAACCCCTCCAAAATTTACGAGATCTACAAAAAGGGCTTTAAATACCTCTACCTCCAGGACAAAACCGAAGGCGGTGTGCTTTGCGAAGAGATCGACCTGGTGCCCGAGAAAAAAGATGCTCAGTATTTCAAGGTAAAAATGTTCATCAACAAAAAAGACAAGAACATTCAAAGCTGGACCATGTTCGACAAAGGGGGCAACAAATACAAATACACCATCACCAAATTCGTTCCCAACGCCAAAGTGGAAGACAACCTCTTCACCTTCGACCCCAAAAAATACCCCGGCGTGGAAGTGATCGATCTTCGATAAGTTTCGATTTAAGCCCATATAAAAAGAAGCCATCCTCATCGATGGCTTCTTTCGTTTAAAACAACCCTAACTTTCTTAATTTAGCGCCGTTCAACCCCGGTACTATGGATCGCGAAGCCCTATTCCAGCAAATCAAAAAGAAAAACTCCTATCTCTGCATTGGCCTCGACACGGACCTCGAGAAAATTCCCCAACATTTGCGCTCCACTGCCGATCCGATATTTGAATTCAACAAACAGATCATCGACGCCACGCACGAATACTGCGTGGCCTACAAACCTAACATCGCCTTCTACGAAGCGCTGGGCCCCAAGGGGTGGGAGAGTCTTCAGAAAACGATGGACTATATCCCGAAAGGCCTCTTCACCATCGCCGATGCCAAACGCGGTGATATCGGCAACACCTCGGCGCTATACGCCCGGACTTTTTTTGAGTACTTCAACTTTGATTCCGTGACCGTGGCCCCCTACATGGGAGAAGACTCCGTGAAGCCGTTCTTGTACAAAGACAAGTGGGTGATCCTGCTGGCCCACACCTCCAACCCTGGGAGCTCCGATTTTCAGCTGATCGAATCCGTCGTGACCGGCCGCAAATTGTATGAAGAAGTATTGCTGAAATCGCAGCGATGGGCCACACCCGACCAGCTCATGTATGTGGTGGGCGCCACGCAAGCCGAAAAAATGGAAAGCATCCGCGCCCAGGCGCCGGAACATTTCTTTTTGGTGCCGGGCATCGGCGCGCAGGGCGGCGATCTGAAAATGGTGTCGCAATATGGTATGAACGCCCAATGCGGACTGCTGGTGAATTCTGCCCGCGCCATCATCTATGCCTCCAATGGTCAGGATTTTGCACAACGTGCCCGTCAGGAGGCTGTCAACGTGAGAGACGAAATGGCGCGACACTTGCAGGACTACTACAAATAAACAGTGGCCATACCGTTGTTTTTGGAACGAGAAAATAGTATACTCGTTTCTAAATCGTTGTGTCGTGACCGAATCATTTTTACACTACCTGTGGCAGTTTCAGTATTTTGATAAGACAGAACTGCGCACCACGCAAGGCGACGCCTTGCAGATCTTTCACCCCGGCCAAAAAAATACACATGCAGGTCCGGACTTCTTCAACGCCCGGCTGAAGATCGGCGCCACCGAGTGGGTGGGCAATGTGGAGATCCACATCCAGGCCGGCAGTTGGATGGAGCATCATCACCACGCGGATCCCGCCTACGAAAACGTGGTGCTGCACGTGGTGTGGAGCAACGACAAGCCCGTGATCCGCAGCGACGGCTCGCCACTGCCTGCGCTGGAACTAAAACATCGCGTGGATCACAAGTTGTTGACCGATTTCAGGCAGCTGCTCCAAACGCCGGGCACGATTCCCTGCGCACCGCAGTTGGCGGGCGTACACGACCTGGTGAAGATCTCCATGCTGGACCGTGCACTCATGCACCGCCTGGAAGCCAAGACCGCCGTAATCACCGATCTGCTGAAGCGCAACCGCAACGATTGGGAAGAGACCTGCTATCAATGGCTCGCGCGCAATTTTGGGTTTAAAGTGAACGTGGATCCTTTTCAGCAACTGGCCCGGGCGTTGCCCCTTCGCTTGCTGCGGAAACACCGCGACCATCTCCTCCAGATCGAAGCCCTGCTGTTTGGACAAGCCGGATTTCTGGAGGCCGACGAAACCGACGACTACTTTTCAAAATTGAAACGCGAATACGATTTGCTGTGTCACAAATACCAATTGTGGGGTAAGCAGATGCAAAAGGCCCAATGGAAATTCATGCGCCTGAGGCCCGCGAATTTTCCGACGCTGCGAATCGCCCAATGTGCTTCCCTCATTCATCACCGGCCCAAACTTTTCTCCAGTCTCATGGAAGCGGAGACGGCGAAACAATTGGCAGAACTTTTTTCGGTGTCGCAATCGGACTACTGGCAACGTCACTATCAGTTTTTCAAGGCCTCCAAGGAAGCGGTGGCCAACATCGGTGTGGCGAGTGTGGGCAACATCATCATCAACACCGTGGCGCCGCTGCTGGTGGCCTATGGAAAATCGAAAGATGAAAACCTGTATGTTGACCGGGCAGTCGCTATCTTGCAGCAGGTTCACGCAGAGGCTAACCAGATCATCCAACAGTGGAAGAACGTAGGAATGGCGTGCAAGACAGCGTTCGATTCGCAGGCCCTGGTGGAGCTCTACAACAACTTCTGCCTGAAGCGGCGGTGTTTGGAGTGCAGCATCGGGGCGTCGCTGGTGAAACCGGGACGGCCGGCGTGAACAAAACCGGGGTTGCTACAACGGTCGGGGTGTGCCTGCAGGGTAACGCGATTTATTTTTACAAGACGAAATGGACGTTTTCTTTGCCATCATCAATGTAGGATTCCTGCTCTTCGTGGCGTTCCGCCTGTGGCGAAAAGAACCCGCCATCTTGAAGCCTTTCTTTTGGCCCGGGCTCATCGTGAAGTGTCTTGCGGGCATAGGCCTGGGGGCACTTTATAAATACCACTATGGTCTGGGTGATACGCTGGCCTACTTCAATGACGGTACACACCTGGCGGACCTGGCCCGCACCGATCCCGCCACCTATCTCCGATTTCTTTGGAGCGGCGATGAAACTTTCCCCGTGTGGAACACCCTGAACCTGCAGGAGCCCCGCGCCTTGTTCATGGCCAAGATCACCAGCATCGCCAACCTCTTCACCCACGACAACTACTGGGTGACGTCGCTGTATTTTTCGTGTGTGGCGTTCTTTTCTTCGTGGCTGCTCGTGAAGGCGCTTGTGCAAATGCAGGCGGCATGGCGAAATGCGGCCGTGTTTGCGCTGCTGTTCTTTCCTTCCGCGGTGTTTTGGAGTACAGGACTGATCAAAGAGGGAATCGCGATGGCTTGTCTTTTTTATATCACCGTCATTTTTTTAAAACTCTGGCAACGACAGCGTGTAGCCTGGTGGCAAGGTGTGGTCGCGGGAATCTGTCTTTGGCTGGGATGGGGATTAAAATACTATTACCTGGCCATTTACCTGCCAGTAACATCCAGTGCGCTCGTGGTCCAATTCCTGTTCAGCCGCTTGCAGGTTTCTGTCGCCGTGAAGGGTATGTTGTGGGTGGTGATATTTGTGATCCCGCTCTGTGTGGCCACCCTCATTCATCCGAATTTCTATCCCGAGCGATTCCTTGAGGTCATTGTCTCCAACTATGAAGCCTTCCACTCCATTTCGCAGCCGGAAGACGTGGTGGAGTACCCCGGCCTGCAGGCCACAGCATCGTCTATGGTGATCAATGCGCCGCGCGCCTTGGTGGCGGGACTTTTCAGGCCCTTCCCCTGGGAAGCCGGCAACGTGCTTCAGACGGCGCTGGCCTGGGAAAACGTGGGCTTGCTCATCCTGGCTGCCTTCGCTTTAACAAACCTCCGAAAAGGGTTGGCGTCGCCACACCGCATGCTGGTGGTGTCGATCTCATTGTACACCGTGTTGTTGTGCGTATTCCTGGCCTTGTCCACCCCCAATTATGGCACCTTGGCGCGGTATCGCGTGGGCTTTCTTCCTTTTTTTGTTTTGTTGATATCGATTGAAAATCCCGTCGTGAATCAAGCCGCGCGTTTCATAGAAAGATCATGGGCCCGCCTTGTTCGGTAGGGCAGCGGACTCTACCTTTGCTGCTCGCAAAATACGTATGGAAAATCCCGTCATCATCCTTGGTGCAAATCCCTTAGGGCGCCAAGCGAAAGAGATCCTCGAAAGCAATGGCAATGTGGTTTATGGTTTCCTGGACGACAACAAACAACTGCACAATACGGAGATCGACAACATTGTCGTGCTGGGCAGCACCGACGACGACGGTTTCCTGAAACTGATCGGAAAAAAATGTGAGGCCTTCGTGGCCGCGGACGAAAACAAGCTGCGCAAGAACCTGGTGGCTATGCTGCAGGAAGTGCGCCATGTGCAGCCTATCAACGTAGTGCCCAAAGCGGCCGTGTTGCCACAGTCGCTGGAGATGGGGCATGGAAATTTCATTGATAACGGCGCGATCTTTGGCGCCGGCGCCGTGATCGGGCACCACAACATCATCAACGCGGGGGCTATTGTGGGCATGGAAGTGAAGATCGGCAATTTTGTGCAGGTAGGTTCAGGTACTGTGATTAATCCAGGGACGGTCGTGGAGGATGAAGCGTTTATCGGCTCGGGAGTGACTATTGTGGGCGGCATCACGATCGGCAAGGGCGCACGGGTAGGCGCAGGGTCGGTGGTTGTGGCACCCGTGAAGGCCGGTGAAACAGTCTTTGGCAATCCCGCCCAAAAAATAAAGGCGTGATCATACTGAAAAAAATTTTGGGATGGGTGGTGATCGCCGTGGGCTCGATCATTTCGTTGATTTCGATCGTCGCGTTTTTGAAGGGCCTCGAGGGACCTTCTGAGAGAGGCATTCATCTTGTTGAAACCATCGTTGGCAAAGGCATTGTTGTCATCGCGTGGGGTGCAGCGTGTGTCTTCATTATCCGCCTTGGTATAAAGTGGACAAAAGGATCGTAATATGCCCATCTCCGAAACAGATCTCATCTTAAATAAGGATGGTAGTGTCTACCACCTCAACCTGTTGCCCAAACACATCAGCGACACCATCATCACCGTGGGCGATCCCAGCCGCGTGTACCGCGTGAGTCAATATTTCGACGATGTTGAATTTGAGATGAACAAACGCGAGTTCATCACGCACGTGGGCAAATACAAAGGCAAGCGCGTCACCGTCATCAGCACGGGCATCGGCACCGACAACATCGAGATCTTTTTCAACGAACTGGATGCGCTGGTGAACATCGACCTCAAAACACGCGAACCCAAACCGCGCCGCAAGCGCATGAGGATCATCCGCATCGGCACATCGGGCGCCCTGCAAGACGATATTCCCCTCGGTGCACACCTGGCCACCGAATATGCGGTCGGGTTCGACAACCTCATGAGCTTCTACAACCTGGAGAACGACGGATTTGAAGAAAGCATCGCCCGCGACATCCAGAAAAAACTAGCGCTCCCATTTTCGCCTTATGTAGTGAAAGGAGCGCCCGCGCTAAAACAACATATCGCCGCCGACATGATCACCGGCAACACGATTACCTCACCAGGCTTCTATGCGCCACAGGGGAGATCGCTGCGCATCCCCATCAAGTATCCCAAACTGCTGGAAGACCTGACGCGCTATCACAATAAGAGCAACGATTTTTGGCTGACGAATTTTGAAATGGAAACGGCCGGATATTATGCGTTGGCGCGGCTGCTGGGACACGATGTGCTGAGCGTGAACGCCATCATCGCCAACCGGGTGAAAAACAAATTCTCAAAGGATCCGAACAAGGTGATCGACGCGTTGATCAAGAAAGTGCTGGAGAGAATTTAGGAGACGTTGTTTTGATCCCGGAACAGGCATCGAAACGTGAATGAATTATTGAACAATGGCTGCCGGCATCACCGGCGGCCATTGTTGTTATTAGGGCTAGAGTTCTAAAATGACTTGCCTTCGTGTCGCTCTTCTGTGAAGCGCACGCCCCGATAAGCGACGTCGGCAAACGCTAAATATTCACGGAGCTATCCATCCGCATAATGTGCTTGGCAGCAGCAAAGGGCTCGTTGTTGTAGAAGCCGGAAAGGATGCGGTGGGCTATTTGTTCGATGATGAGCTCATCATCAGTCTTGCCTTGCTTGCCTTGCCAAAAAATGCGATTGGGATGGCGTTTCATGTCTTCCACGTAGCCTTTCGCGCGGTTGTATTGATCATCCGTGAAGGTGATTGTGAAGCAGGTTCTTACTTTTTGTGTGTCCATAGCAAGTAGAATTTTACAATAGTTGTGCCAGTTGATTTTCGTAATAATAATACAGAAAAACGATGCGTCAGGTCAAGTGTTTGACCGCGAACGGGCATAAGTGTTCGCCGTTGGGAAGCGGTGTTTTTTGGTGTTGAACGGCCTACCCCGTTCGAGGGTAGGCTGCGTTTTGTGAGGTGGTTTTGCTTTCGGCATAGGCATGGATGTCGGTGGGGTAAGGTGTGGCGGCGAGGTGCAACCATGTTTGAAGGAACGTTGAAGGAATTTTTTTGTTGGTGGGACACCAACAAAAGGCGGGAGGTCAGATAACAAATTCGGTCAAGGGTGAGGGGTGGTCAAAACATAACTCGAGACGGCGGGCGGGCGGTGCGTCTACCCGGCGGAGGTGGCCAGAACGGCCAAAAAGGCCTTTTTTTGGGGTCCGGTGGCCGTATTTTGCGGCCGTGAATTCGGCTGAATGGGTTACCTTTGTGGCCAAATGAGAAACTGCACCATCTTTACATTGTCCAACGGCATGCGCGTTGTACACCAATATATTCCGACCACGGCCATTGTGCATTGTGGTATTTTCGTGGGCATTGGCAGCCGCGATGAACAGATCGCCAACCAGGGCATCGCTCACTTCTGGGAACACATGGCCTTTAAAGGCACCCGCAAACGCACTTCACTCGACATCATCAAAAGCCTCGACTCCATCGGAGGTGAATTGAATGCGTTTACCGACAAGGAAAAGATCGTTTTCTATGCTTCGGTGCGCAAAGAATACTTTGAGCGCGCACTCGATGTGCTGACCGACATCACCTTCCACTCGACCTTCCCCGAAAAGGAACTTGAAAAAGAACGCGGTGTGATCCTCGAAGAGATGGCCATGTATTTCGACAGCCCCGACGATTCGCTCCAGGACGAATTGGAAGCGCTCATCTTCAAGGATCATCCCATGGGGATGAATATCCTGGGCAATGAACAGACCGTGCGCGCCTTCCGGAAAAAAGACTTTGTATCGTTCTTTGCTGACCATGCCGACAGCCGGAAAATTGTGTTCAGCTGCATTGGCAACATCACACTCGAAGAAGTGGAGCAGCTTGTAAAAAAATACCTGGAGCCCAAGCCCCGTCTCAAGGCCAGCGCCACGCGCAAGAAATTCACGAAATACAAACAAGGGGAGAACAACCTGAAGCGCGGCGTGAAGCAAACCCGTTGTGCCCTCGGGCGAACGGCCTATCCACTGCTAAACGAAAAACGCATACCCCTTTATTTGATGACCAATATTTTGGGCGGACCGGGAATGAACTCCCGCCTGAACTTGTCGGTGCGCGAAAAACATGGGCTGGTCTATTCCATCGACGCGCAATACCTGGCTTATGCCGACACCGGCATGTTTGCGATCTACTTTGGCACAGAACCCAAACAAGCAAAAAAATGCCTCACTTTGGTGCGCCGCGAGATGGACAAGCTGTGCGACAAGAAACTGAGCGCCCGCGAGCTGGCGTCGGCCAAGGAGCAGATCAAGGGCCAACTGGCCATGTCTGAAGAAAACAACCTGGGGTTGATGATCATGATGGGACGAGCCGTCATAGATCTCGACAGAGTGCCGCCTTTGCAGGAGACGTTCGACAAGATCGAGGCGGTGGATGCGTTAACCTTGCAGACCGTAGCCCAGGAGACCTTTGACCCGCGTCACCTGAGCTACCTCACCATGGAGCCCGATCTGAAGTAAAAAGAAATACCCTCTCCCAATGGAATTTATAGACGAGAACATCCAGCGCTATGCCGAAGAACACACCACGCCGGAAAGCGCGTTGCTGAAACGCATCAACCGTGAAACGCATGCCCAGGTGCTGCGGCCCCGCATGCTGTCGGGGCACATGCAGGGACGCTTCTTGTCCCTGGTCAGTCATATGATCCAACCCAAGCGCATCCTGGAGATCGGCACTTACACCGGCTACTCTGCGCTGTGCATGGCCGAAGGACTACACGCCGACGGCAAGATCATTACCATAGACATCAACGAAGAGCTGGAGACCCGTGTGCGGGCCTATTTCAGCGAATCGGGCATGAACGCCAAGATCGACTACCGCGTGGGCGATGCGCGCGCGATAATTCCAACGCTGAACGAAACGTTCGACCTGGTGTTTATCGATGCCGATAAAGAGAACTACGCCCGCTATTTCGACCTGGTGTTCGACAAAGTGCGCATAGGCGGTTTCCTGTTGGCCGACAACGTGCTGTGGAGCGGCAAGGTGTTGCAAGGCAACGTGGACAAGGACACGAAGGCGATCATCGACTTCAACGCGAAAATTCAGAACGATCCGCGCGTTGAAAACGCACTTCTTCCGTTAAGAGATGGGATTTTGACAATAAGAAAAGTATCTTTGTAGAACGGTTTGATCATGAGAATACTATTCGCGCTATTTTTTGCGACCTGTTTTACAGTCGCCGCGCAAACACCACAAGTTCCGCATAAGATGGAATTCGCCGGCATGACGCTCACGATCCGTGACGATGCCCGACGCGAGATCCAAAAGGACGTGGATGCGCTTACCGCTTCACCCCGCCATCATAACATCAAGGTGGAACGGGCCAAGACCTACTTCCCGCTGATCCAAAAGGTGTTCGAAGAGGAGAACGTGCCCGACGATTTCAAATATCTCGTACTGCAGGAAAGCGCGCTCATTGCCGATGCCGTGTCGGTGTCCAATGCTGTGGGCTTCTGGCAATTCAAAGAGTACACCGCCCTGGAAATGGGTTTGCGTGTGGACAAGGAGATCGACGAGCGGCTCAACATCGTCTCATCCTCGCGCGCCGCGGCGCGCTATATCAAGAAGAACAACTTCTTTTTTAACAACTGGGTCTACGCCCTGCAAGCCTACCAGATGGGTGCAGGAGGTGTGATGAAGACCGTGGATAAAGGAGAAAGTGGTGCCAAGAGCATGGAGATCAACAGCAGCACCTACTGGTATGTAAAGAAATTCCTCGCGCACAAAGTAGCTTTTGAAAATGCCGTGAAAGGCGAAGGCGAAACGAAAGTGGTGCCCTATGAGAACCGGAGCAAGAAAAGCCTGAGCGACCTGGCCCGCGAAGTTTCCGTGAACGAGACCGAACTGGTGCAGTATAACAAATGGGTGAAGAAAGGCACCATTCCGGAAGACCGTCAATACATCGTGCTCATTCCCATGAAAGGCGACGGCAAGCCCTTTAAGCTTCCGGAAACAGCTGCCGGCACGGTGGCTTCCGCACAAGCCGGGGCGGCCCCGGTTGCGGCCGGAGCAGCCATCGCCAGCAAGGCCACGCGCATCAAGATCAACGGCATCAACGCGGTGAAGGCCGTGGCCGGCGAGAACGTGACCCAATTGGCCACGCGCGCGGGAGTGACTGCGAGTGAGCTTGCAAAATGGAACGACATCACGATCACCACGGCCCTGGTGCCGGATCGCTATTATTTGTTGGGCAAGAAACGCGCCCGCGGAACCGAAGCCTACCACAAAGTGCTGGTGGGCGAAGACCTCTGGGCTGTGAGCCAGCAGTACGGTGTGCAGATGAAAAAGCTGCGCCGCTACAACCGGCTGTCGTCGACCGAAGCGCCGTTGACGGCGGGCACCACGCTCTGGCTGGCGTCTATGAAGCCAAAAGATGCTGATAAGATGACGCCGCCGGCCGAAGTGGTACAAGTAGACAATGGCCAGACATTTTCGTGGGGTGCTTCCGGAGAGACGGAACCAACGGTATCGGTAAAGCCCGCGGCGGCCACGGTGCCCCCTGCAACTGCCCCGTCAGCCACAGGAACAACATCGTCGTCGACTCCTTCCACAACGCCTGCGACAGGCCCTGCCATCGCCCAGGTGTCAACCGCCACCGTTCCGGTAGAGAAAGCCCCGGAACCGAAGGATTCAGTTCAAAACATACAGCCAAACGCCCCGGCTGCCATGGCTCCTGATACAGCAACACAACAAACTATCGAAGTTGTCGTTCCCGAAAACAAAGGAGAACACATCGTCAAGCAGGGCGAAACCCTGTATGCCATCGCCAAACAGTATAACGTGGCCGTAATGGACCTGGTAAACTGGAACAAGCTGAACCTGCAGGAAGGCATAAAACCGGGTCAGGTGATCAAGTTGGTTGATAGTCAGCCGGTTGAGGTCGAGACGCCCGTCGCGACCCCAGTCAAGGAGATCGAACACGAGGTAAAATCCACCGATACGCTCTACAGCATCGCCAGAAAATATAACGTAACGATCAAGGAACTGATGGAATGGAACAATAAAAAGGACTTTACCTTGTCCATTGGCGAGCGGCTGAAAATCAAGAGTAGGTAAATTGCGGTTTTTTTACGTTTTTAGATAATTTATTACCTGACTTCATGAATTTTACGGAACCCATGCCGGATATTCTAACAAAAGGATATTTTTGTGATTCGTGGAATTGAAAGTGAGGCCTGATTTACTGATTATTGATGCAAACTGATACAAAAGCCATTGACTTAGTAATGCTCGTTGATGATAATGACACTGATAACTTTATCAGTAAGCGTATCATTGAGATTACCAAGTTTGCCAAGCGCGTGGAAGTAAAAGGTTCCGGCAAGACCGCGTTGGATTACCTACGCGAGAACCAGACCAATGCCGAAAATCTACCCAGCCTGATTTTCCTGGACATCAATATGCCCATCGTGGATGGCTTCGTATTTCTCTACGAGTTTGAGAAGTTCAACGAAGTGGTGAGAAACAAGTGCAAGGTCATCATCCTCTCCAGCTCCGACAACAAACGCGACATCGACAAGATTGTGAACAACAATCACGTGATCAAGTTCATCACCAAGCCGCTCACCGAAGTGGCCCTCGACGAGATCAAGCTAAACAATATCTGATTTTTCATTGTTTGGGTTTTTAACGCTACTTAGTAGTTTTGTCAAAAACCCACTGTTATGAAAAAGACCCATACCCTCCTTTCTGTCCTTGTTGCTTTATTCTTACTGATCATCGCCCCGGGTTTGCAGGCTCAAGTTGTGAAGCCTGATTCGCTCACACACTGGAAGCGGAAGCTGTTGTTCAATATCAACCTAAACCAAGCTTCATTTTCATCTAACTGGAAGGCTGGGGGTACGAACTCCATCGGTTTGAACGCCCGGTTCAACTATAAGCTTACCTACAAACACGGCCGGAACGGCTGGGAGAATGAGATCGATCTGCTCTACGGTTTTGTGAACAACGCGGGGCAGGGTTATCGCAAAACGGTGGACCGCATTTTTATCGACACCAAGTATGGTTACGAACTCAGCAAGAACTGGGGTTTGTTCTCTTCGCTCAACTTTATCTCGCAGTTTGCCCCAGGATACAAATATGAGAAGGACGCCAATGGCGTAGAGCAAAGTATTTTGATCTCCGATTTTCTGGCCCCCGGCTACATTACTTCAGCCTGGGGCTTGGAGTATCACCCGGTGGATTATTTTAAAGTGCGCATTTCACCGTTTGCCCCCAGGGTGACCATTGTGCGCAACTCCGAACGGTTTATTCCTTCCGTAGATCCCGTAAAACCCTATGGCGTAACGCCGCCCGACCAAACCCGTTTTGAATGGTTGGCGTTCCAGTTAATGGCCGAGTTCAATAAAGACATCGCCAAGAACATGAACCTGCAATGGCGCTACATCATGTTCGCCAACTACGAGACCCTGGCCTTGAAAACCATCGACCACCGCCTGGAGCTGTTGCTGAATGCAAAAGTGAATCGGTTCATCCAGGTTGGTTTAGGAGGGATACTGCTCTACGATTACGACCAGGATTCTGGCGCGCAGATCAGCCAGGCGTTCAACCTGGGCTTTGCCTACACCTTCCAGAACTACGAGGAACCGAAATAATAGGATAGACGTCCCAACAGCCATATTGGAGAGGCCTGAAATTTTCAGGCCTTTTCTTTTTGATAGCGCGATAATTTTAACTTGCATAAAAACCATCGCCCCATGTCAAAAGAAAATTTCATCGCCGCCATCAACAAGGCCTACACCACGTCGCTTCCCTCTATTTATCTTGGCGCGGGTGTTCTCAACAACGAGATCATCGCGGAAGCCAAAGTGAATTTACCCTTGCGCATGATGAACCGGCATGGGTTGGTGACGGGCGCCACCGGCTCGGGTAAAACACGCACCTTGCAGCTCATGGCCGAGCAACTTTCGGCCGCCGGCGTTTGTGTTTTCATGCCCGATATGAAAGGCGATTTGTCGGGCATGGCCAAAGAGGGCGCGGTCAACGAGAAGATCACCGAGCGCGCCAATGCGTTGGGCATAAAATATACACCCTCCGGATTTTCTGTCGAGTTGTATTCGCTGACCGGAAAACTAGGTGCACAAATGCGCGCCACCGTCACAGAGTTCGGTCCGACGTTGCTCAGCAAAATCCTGGAACTGAACGACACCCAAACCGGTGTGCTGAACATTCTTTTCAAATATGCCGACGATAAGAATTTGCCCGTCGTGGACTTCAACGATCTCAAGAAAGTGTTGAACTACCTCACGGAGGGCCCGGGCGCCGCAGAGATCAAGAGCGACTATGGAAAAATATCCGGCGCCACCGCCTCGACCATCCTGCGCAAGATCGTGGCCCTGGAACAACAAGGTGTCGACAGCATCTTTGGAGAGACCTCGTTCGACGTAGAAGACTTGTTCGAAAAGATCGATGGCCGTGGTGTCATCAGCCTGCTCAACGTGGCCGACATTCAAAACCAACCGGCCATCTTCTCCACGTTCATGCTGTCGCTGCTGGCCGAGCTTTATCAGCGCCTGCCCGAAGCCGGCGACCTGGATAAACCCAAACTCATTTTCTTTCTCGACGAAGCCCACCTGCTCTTCAACGACGCGCCAAAAGCATTCCTGGATCAGATCGATCAAATTATCCGGTTGATCCGCTCGAAAGGCGTGGGCATCTTCTTCTGCACGCAGCTCACGCAAGACGTGCCGCCTTCGGTACTTGCACAGTTGGGTAATCGTGTGCATCACGTGATCCGCGCGTTCACACCCAATGACGTAAAAGCACTAAAAGAAACGGTGAAGACGTTTCCTAAGTCGGAGTACTATGAGATGGAACAACAGTTTACGCAACTGGGTACCGGGCAGGCTTTCATCACGGTGCTCAATGAGAAAGGCATTCCCACCGAAACCGTGGTGACGCATTTGGCGCCGCCGGCATCGGTGATGGGGCCGTTGAGCGATGGTGAATATAAAACGCAACTGGAGTCGTCGGACCTGTATAAGAAATACAAAGAGACGGTCGATCCTCAAAGTGCTTTTGAGATGTTGGATGGTCGCATGAAGCAGCACGAAGAAGAGCAGGCGGAGGCAAAGGAGCAGAAGGCACAAGCGAAGACTTCGTCGCGACGGGAGAAATCTACTTTTGAAGAAGTGATTGCGTCGCCGGTGGCAAAGCAAGTAGGGCGCGAGTTGGTGAGGGGGGTGTTCGGGGTTTTGTTTGGGACGAGCACGCGGCGGAGTTCGAAAAGGAGAGGGGGATTATTTTAAGCGCTGGATCAAAACGCGAAGCGCCTTTGCGTTGACTTTGCGCCTTTGCATCTCTGCGGTGAAACCTGAATTCTAAAACTCCACCTGCAACCTGTAATACGTCCGCTCCGACCGCTCACACAAAGGAATAAACTTCGCATAAAACTCCTTCCAATCCTCCTGATGCGTAAGCCTGCACTGCGAAGGCTCCGCTTCCGCGAAGGTCTCATACCCCAATTCCAACACCAGGCTATACGCCGCCCCCGACACATCGGTCAACAAGCGCGCATGAATCTTCTTATCGCGCTTCTGCACGCGTTCCAGATATTCTTTCCACATCGGCACCGCCTCTTTGCTGGCGCCGAACTTGAGGGTGAAGACGTTTCGTTCCACATACATAACAGCAGGAGTTTGGGGTGAGCCAGGATTTTGCGCCGAAACAAGAAGGAAGGCCAGGGTCATGCCCAGGCACGCAACAAAGATCCGTTTCATAGGCAAGAGGTTTGGGTATGACCAATTTACCTAGAAATCAGGGTCCAGCCCAAGTCTTTCTTTCAGTTCCTTCAGGTTGGGATTCTTCTCCACGAGGTAGTCGAATTTGTCGCGGGGCGTGTACATCATTTTCTTCTCCTCCATTTCGCGCATTTCGCCCACTACGAGGATGGAATAGTTCTGTAGGGTGTCGCGCAGGTGGGTGATGAGCTCGGCCCTGATGTTGTTGAGCATCGTGTCCTGGACGGGACTCAACAAATGAACAATAACCTGTGTGCCCCGGAGTTCATAGGGTTGGCTGAGGAGCTGGTATTCGGCCTGGAATTTTTTCCGTTGTTCGGCAAAGGTATTCCAGGCGGCCTGCATTTGCTCGGGTGTGAACGACTGGCTGGCCCTCGATTGGATCTCGATTTGCTGCTCGGCGGTCTGTTCTTGTTTGGGTTCTACCTTGGTGAGGCCGGTAAGTTTTACCGTCGTTTTAGGAGCCGTTTTGAAGCGGGAGCGCTCGGAGTAGTCAGGCTTTTGTGAAAGTCCGGGAAGCGGCGGTGTTTCTGGAGTAGGCGCCGGTGTTTCTTTCGGAGTGGAGGACGATGGTGTTGGACTGGTTTGGGCCGTCGCAGCGGGTGTTTCGGCTACCGTGGGGGGTTCTGCCGGTGCGGCTCCGGGTTCTTCCGGGGTTACACTAATTTTTTTTTTAACCCATCCCCCAGATGGTTCAACTGTTGCAATTGGAGCACGGCTCCCACGTTCGCCATTTTCATGAGCGCAAGCTCCACGGATAGCCGCTGGTTCTTGCTGCCTTTGTAGTTGATGTCGCACTGGTTGGCGATGTTCAGCCAGGTGAGCAGGAGCGAAGGGGGAGAGGACTGCGCTTGTTGCGCATATTTCTTCTTCACGCTTTCGGGCACCTCCATCAGGTTGGTGGTGCGCGCGTCTTGCGATACGAGCAGGTTGCGCAGGTGTTCGCTGAGGCCTACGATAAAGTTGTGACCGTCAAACCCTTTGCGCAGGATCTCGTCCAGCAACAAGAGGGGTTGCGTGTGATTCTGGGTCAAAAGGGCGTCCACTACCTGGAAATAATAGTCGTAGTCCAGGATGTGGAGGTTGCTGAGGGTAGCGTTGAAGGTGACGCCTTTGCCGGAGGAATAGGTCACCATCAAGTCGAAGATGGAGAGCGCATCCCGCAGGGCGCCGTCGGCTTTTTGTGAGATCAGGTGGAGGGCCTCATCCTCGGCGGGGATGCCTTCGCGTTGCGCGATCTTTTTGAGGTGATGCGCGATATCGCTGATCTGTATGCGGTTGAAGTCGAAAATCTGGCACCGCGACAGGATGGTGGGGATCACCTTGTGTTTTTCGGTGGTAGCCAGGATAAAGATGGCATAGGAGGGCGGCTCTTCCAGCGTCTTCAAAAAGGCATTGAAGGCGGCGTTGGAAAGCATGTGCACCTCGTCGATGATATAGACCTTGAATTTTCCAAACTGGGGAGGGTAGCGCACCTGGTCGATCAGGTTCCGGATGTCTTCCACCGAGTTGTTGGAGGCGGCGTCCAGCTCAAAGATATTCAGGGAGTTGGTTTCAGCCTTTTCTTCAAACCCGTTGATGAGGCGGGCAACGATGCGGGCACAGGTGGTTTTGCCCACGCCGCGAGGGCCGCAAAACAACAGCGCTTGCGCCAGTTTGTTGTTGTCGATGGCATTTTTGAGCGTGGTGGTGATGTGCTCCTGGCCCACTACTTCGTCAAACCCCGTGGGGCGGTATTTCCGTGCCGATACGACAAAATTCTCCATCGGCCGCAAGATAACAGGAACATTGTAAAGTTGACAAGCGCAAAAAATTTTTATACGCAAACCAACCAGGACCCTCTCCGTTATTAAACGGCAAGGCAACACCCGGGCCTTTCATTCGTTCATTTCGTTTGGGTGCGGATGAAAGCCTTGATCTTGCTGAACAACTGTTCGGGGACGCGGAGGCAAAAATAATAGAATCAAGGGATGTCGATAAAACCGGCATGTGTTGTAGTTTTGGACTGTGGGCCATAGTTCGGTCTACCCCCCCCTCAACTGCATTTCTGATTGTTCCCCCAAGGTTAGCAGTTCGACGATTGTATCGACAGACATTTTGGAATAAAACGATATGGATTCCCGAATTTAAATTTTCAAGGGAAACCATCTTCTTGTCGCATCTTCGTGTCTAAGGAAAAAAGGATCGAAACATAAACCTATGTAAAGTGAGCCTCTCTATCCGTGTTGTGCCCCTGATAAAAAAGATTTTTAGAAAGCCCATATTCATCCTGGTAGTATGGCTCTCGTTGGCCACGGTGGCAGGCCTTCAGCATTATGCACTGGGTCACTATAACAATTATCGCATTTTTAAAAATGTGTTTTGGAACAGCGTGGAAGGCAAGAACCTTTACGCGCTTTATCCGGACGAACACAACGACTCCAATCACTACGGACCCTTCTTCAGCGTGGTCTTTGCACCTTTCGCGCTGATGCCCGACGCCCTCGGGCTTTGTTTGTGGATCATGTTCAATGGTGTGGTATTGTTTTATGCCATCCGTCAGCTTCCGCTAAAAGAATCCACCGGGATAGCCTTGCTGTGGCTGGTCACCAACGAGCTTTACACATCCTATTCCAACCAGCAGATCAATCCCATGGTGGCGGCGTCCATTATCCTGGCCTACACATGGATGCGGAAAGAGAAAGATTTTTGGGCGGCCGCCGTGATCATGGCCGGCACCTTTATAAAATTGTATAGCATAGCCGGCCTGGCATTCTTCTTTTTTTCGAAACACAAAACGGGCCTGGTGGCGGCGTGCTTGTTTTGGGCGATCGTATGTTTCACAGCGCCGATGGTCATTTCGGGTCCCGCCTTTGTAGTGCAGTCGTACCGGGATTGGTATACGTCCATCAAAACCAAAGATGAACTGAATGCCAAGGAGTCGCGTCACCAGGACATCTCCCTGTCGGGGGTGGTGCGGCGTGTGTCGGGCCACCGCGACATACCGATGCTTTACTTTTTGATTCCCGGTCTTATACTTTTTCTGTTGCCCTATCTTAAAACTCAATATTACGACGACCCTACGTTCCAGCAGCTCATGCTGTGTTCGGTGTTGCTATTCATTTGTTTATTCAGCAGCAGCACGGAGTCGTCTACCTACATCATTGCCTTCACAGGCGTTTCGCTTTGGTTCCTGTTGCATGAACCACCGCCGGCAAAGATTGTTTTAGGATTGTTGATCTTTGCCTTTGTGTTGACGTCGTTGTCGCCCACGGACCTCGTGCCCCGGCCGGTCAGGGCGTTCATCACTTCCTATTCATTGAAGGCTGTTCCGTGTGTGTTGGTTTGGTTATATTTAATGGCTGAGCTTTTGAAATATAGTCCATCGTCGAAGTGGCAAAAAACAATCGCATGATCATGAACCAAATGAACCGACAACTCATCTCCGTGGTGGTGCCCGTTTTCAACGAAGCCGGAAACATCCGCAAGATCTACTCGGAACTGTTGCGTGTGTTCGACAGCCTTCCCTATGATTGTGAGATCATCTTCGTGGACGACGGAAGCCGCGACAATTCGCTGGAGCTCATACAAGAGATCGCGGCGGGTCAATCGAACGTGTTTTTCATCGAACTGTCAAGAAACTTTGGACACCAGCATGCGCTGAAGGCGGGTCTGGACGTGGCGCGCGGACATGGCGTGATCTCCATGGATTGTGATATGCAGCACCCGCCGGAGATCATTCCGCAGTTGGTGACCCAGTGGGAAAAGGGATACGATGTCGTTTACACCGTCCGCGAAGAAGATCCGGGTCTTTCCTGGTTCAAGCGCAAAAGCTCATCCTATTTCTACAGACTCCTGAACAAATTGTCGGGCATCGATTTGGAAAAAGGGGTGGCCGACTTCCGGCTCATGGACCGGTCGACGGTGGATGTGTTTATCCGCTTTGGTGAGAACGACCTCTTCATTCGTGGGCTGGTGAAGTGGATGGGGTTCAAACAAGCTGCTGTGCGTTATGTTCCCAATGGCCGCTTTTCAGGAAAAAGCAAATATAGCCTGATGCGCATGGTGGCCCTGGCCTTCAAAGGCATCACCTCGTTCAGCACGAAGCCGCTGGTGATCACGGCCTATCTCGGCATCATATTTTTCCTTATTTCATTGATCTATCTTCCGTACGCCCTCATCAGTTATTTTACGGGCCATGCCGTTTCGGGATGGACTTCGATCATCATGACGGTGATATTTTTCGGCGGCCTGCAATTGCTCATGCTGGGCATTATCGGTCTGTATCTCGGCCGCATTGTTGTTCAGGGAAAAGGAAGACCCCAATATGTTATCCGGACCACGAACCATCCCGGTGTTGTTAAAGCAACCTATGCCTAGACCGCGTCTTTACCTTTCTTTCGACATAGAAGAATTCGACATGCCGTTGGAGTATGGAAAATCCATTTCATTCGAAGAACAGATTGCCATATCCAAAGCCGGTTGTCATCACATTCTCGATTTGCTGAAGAAGCATTCCGCACGGGCCACTTTTTTTAGTACGGTGGTGTTTGCAGAAAATGTGCCCGATATCATTCAACGCATTCTCGGCGAAGGACATGAGTTGGCTTCACACGGTTTTTATCATTCCGATTTTAAAAACGAACACCTGTTACAATCGCGGTTGGAGCTTGAGCGACTATCGGGAAGGAGCATCGAGGGGTTTCGCATGGCGCGCATGATGCCGGTGGAGACGGGGGAGATCATCCGGGCGGGGTACCGGTACAACTCGTCGTTAAACCCAGTTTATATTCCCGGCCGGTACAACAACTATTTCAAAAAGAGAACCTGGTTTCGCAGCGGCACTTTGTTGGAGATCCCAGCGTCGGCGACACCCTTCGTTCGCTTCCCGCTTTTTTGGTTGTCGTTTCACAACCTGCCGCAAGGGCTATACCGCGGCTTGTGCGCGATCACGATGATGAAAGATCATTACCTCAACATCTACTTTCACCCTTGGGAATTTACAGACCTCACCCTGCCACGCTTTGGTTTTCCGGGGTTCGTAAAACGCAAGACGGGAACAAAGATGATCGAAGCCTTTGATGGCTGGTTGTCCTGGTGCCACCGCAAGGGCTACACGTTTGAAGTGCTACGCGAATTTTCGCAACAACATGAAGCGCATGCCGGGCGATTGACGGGACCCCTTACCCCTTGATCCAAAGCTCGTCCATCGAGACGTTGGGCGGGAAATCAAGAAAGAGGCTTTTATCGATCTTCACCTTTCCTTTGAAAGCAGAAGTGCGTTTGAATTTGTAGGTCGATATGCGATAGCTCACCGGTGTGGCACCTGCCGTCGTTTTCTTGTCCAGGAACTGGCTTTCTGATTTGGATGTGCTGGTCACGATGTTGAGACCGGAAGCTTCCATCTTGTCGCGATTCAGTTGGGCGAATTTTGCGTCTTCGCTTTCGCTGCGTTGTTCGATGATCAGGTAGCTCTGTCCGTTGTAGTCTAACTGGCGGATCCAAAGTCCCTCGCGCGCCGTATCGGGAAGTTTGGGGTATACGCGCAACGTGAGGCTGTTGGTTTCATACACGCGGTCGGCGATGGAAAAACGAAACGGTCCGATCTTTACCTTGCCCGTGTCCGGTAGCACTTGTGATATTTTTAGATTGCCAAAGGCGATCTTGTTCTTGCGCAGCGCAGCAAAATCTTCGGTGGATTTTTTCTCCTTGATTTCGATGGCCTCCAGGCTTTCTTTTTTCACCGTGATGATGATCTCGACTTCCTCGCCGGCACGTGGTGCGGGATTCGCGATCTCCAATATCGAGGTCTGAGCCCAGGCCGTTGCGCAGCAAAAGCACCAGGCATATGTAAGCAGTCGTCTGATCATATTCATACAAGGAATGAATCCCACCGGTTGCGTGCCGGGATTCATGACCCGGTTTTTGCGAACGGGAGATAAAAGTAAGAAAACAATAGGCCGCTTACAACGTCCCGGCCGGGTTCTTGCCTGCCTTGTTAGGCATCGAACTAGGATGGAGTCGCCCATCCCAAGCCAAAGGATACCGAAATCCAGCTTATCCCAAACCGCAACGGCCCGCAAAGTACTCCACAGCTTCATCAACGATCATGTCCCGGGCATTGATCTTCGATTTCAATGTTATTCCCTCCAGGGTCCGGCACCGGCTCAACGCCACATACAACTGCCCGTGGGCAAAGGCCCCACGCCCCATGTCGATGGAGATGTTATCAAAGGTCAGGCCCTGACTTTTGTGGATCGTCATCGCCCATGCCAAACGGATGGGGTATTGCGTGTAGGTACCCAACACCTCAAAGGTGATCGTGTTCAATGGCTTGTCCCATGTATAGGCCTTACGCTCCCACGTCACCGGCTCGATGCGATGGATAGCCCCATCGGCGAACCGCACCATGATCACCTCCGGGGTGAGCTGGTCCACGATGCCGATGGTGCCGTTCACCCATCGTCCCTGCATATCGTTCTTCACCATCATCACCTGTGCCCCTTCGCGCAGGCTCAACTGCAAGCTGGCCGGGAAGAGACGTTGATCGAATGTGCCATCCGTTTTGCCCCGGTACACTTCACCGTGTGTCTTTAAGGCCATAAGTTTTTGCAAATTCACCTGGTCGGCAATTGCGTTAATGGAAGTGAGCGATACCGCAAATTCGTGTTCATCTTCTCCCGGGCGATAGCGCCGGTTCAAGGCTTCCAGGTCGTGACCGTCGGCATTGTTCATGCGGATCCGGTTCAAGAGATAAATGAAATCATCGTCCAGTTGCCGGTAGATTTTTTTTAATTCCACCACCTTGGGACGGCTGGCACGAAAGGCATCGGCGCTAAAAAAATAAGGACTCTCATACGTGTCCAGGTCGGTGCTTTGAAAATCCTGAGCACTCACCACCGGCGAAAGCTGGAACACATCGCCAATAAAAATAAGTTGCTTGCCCCCAAAAGGGAGGTCATTATTCATGTTGAGCCGAAGCGACAAGTCGATGGCATCCAACACATCGGCCCGCACCATCGACACCTCGTCGATGATCAACGTCTCCATCTTGCGAAGAATACGCAACCGGGGATGTCCCTTGCCCCAAGGCTGTATCTCCGGATCGTCCTTCACCAAGGTCCGCAACGGAAACCCAAAAAAAGAATGAATCGTCCCCCCACCCACATGAAGCGCCGCCAACCCCGTAGGAGCCAACACAATATGTTTTTTTGTCGTGGTCTTCCGAAAGTAATTCAACAACGTAGACTTCCCCGTCCCCGCACGTCCGGTCAGAAAAAGGGTCTCGCTCGTAAATTCCATCATGTGGTAGGCGGCGGCCAGGTCATCTTCCAGCCGAAAGTCACTGGGAATGACAATGGTGTCTTTGTCCGAAGTAGCGCTGACTCCCTTATTCATGCAACAACATACTAAAAAGGAGCCAGAATCCAGGAGCCAGGAGGGTGTGGGTGCGGGAGTGCGGTGTGTGTGAGTCTTGAATTTGTAAGCGACGTTTCTGTATTTTAAAAAACTGACCCCAACGATCAGCTCTCCCATACTTGCCTCCTGGCTGCTCACACTCCTCCAACTCCTGACTTCTGGCTCCTGAATTCCGCCTCTCGCTCCTGGATTCTGTCTGCTGATTTACTAGATTGATCCCCGCGATATGACCTCCTCCTCCAAAAATTTCCGCAAGATCATTCACATCGATATGGATGCCTTCTATGCCTCCATCGAGCAGCGTGATCATCCCGAATACCGGGGTAAGCCGATTGTGGTAGGGGGATCGCCGGAGGGGCGTGGGGGTGTGGTGGCTACGGCCAGTTATGAGGCGCGCAAATTTGGGATCCGGTCAGCTATGCCGTCGAAGCGGGCGCGTCAGCTTTGCGAGGCGGTTATTTTTGTGCGGCCGCGGTTTGATGTTTATAAAGAAGTGTCGCAAAAGATCCGCGAGATCTTTCACCGGTTTACGGACATCATCGAACCGCTTTCGTTGGATGAAGCCTTCCTCGACGTTACGCACGATAAGCAAGGCATCGGCTCGGCCATCGACATCGCCAAGCTCATCCGGCAGGCGATCCGCGACGAATTGCAGCTCACAGCCTCGGCGGGTGTGTCCATCAATAAGTTTGTCGCGAAGATCGCTTCCGATATGAACAAGCCCGACGGCCTCACCTTCATCGGGCCTTCGCGCATCGAGAAGTTTATGGAGGATCTGCCGGTAGAGAAATTTTTTGGCGTGGGGCGGGTCACGGCAGAGAAGATGCGCAACATGGGCCTGCACAAAGGGGCCGACCTAAAGCAGCTTTCGGAAGAGGAATTGGTCAAACGCTTTGGCAAGCCGGGCAAATTTTTTTACAAGATCGTGCGCGGCATCGACGACCGCGCCGTGCAACCCGATCGCGAAACAAAATCGGTGGGGGCAGAAGACACGTTTCCCTACGACCTGGAAGAGGCCGGCGAAATGGTGGAGGAGCTGGATAAAATCGCCAGCATCCTGGAAGGCCGCCTGAAACGCTACGGACTGAAAGGCCGCACCATCACACTTAAAATAAAATACCACGACTTCAAGCAAGTCACCCGAAGCCAATCGCTCACACAAGGCGTCGACGATAAAGCCACGATCCTGGATATAGCGCAACAGTTGCTGTTGGCCACCGACCTCGAAGAGAAAAAGATCCGCCTGTTGGGGATCTCTCTGTCCAACTTTGGCGAGCCTGGGGAAAGATCGCGACGCGACGAGGGGAATGAGCAGTTACCCTTATTTCCCCAAGACGATTCGTGGTAAGGCCTCTTTGTTTTCCGGAACCCAAAAAAGGCATGCCGTGTTGTAATTGTACCGAACGGTATATTTATTATCTTTCACGAAAGAACCCAGCATCATGTCAAAAGCCGAGCGAACCAAGGCCTTCATCATCGAAAAGACCGCTCCTGTATTCAACACGAAGGGGTATGCGGGCACATCGATGGCGGACCTGTCGGAAGCCACAGGGCTCACCAAAGGCAGCATCTATGGCAACTTCAGCAATAAGGACGAAGTGGCGCTTGCCGCTTTCGATCATAATTTTCAAAGCGTGCAAAACATTGTGAAGGCCGAAATGGCGAAACGCACCGGCGTGCTGGACCAGTTGATGGCCTATGTGTCGGTATACGAGGGCTTTGAAAAATATCCATTTCCCCTCGGCGGTTGCCCCATCTTGAACACGGCCACCGAATCGGACGATACCCATCCCGAGCTTCGGAAGAAAGTCGCGGCGGCCATCATTTCCTGGAAGAACAGCCTGGTGAGCCTGCTGGAGAAAGGCATCAAAACAAAAGAAATTCGCGCCACGGTCGATGCAGAACAAACCGCCATCGCCATCATCGCCCTGATCGAAGGCGGCATCATGGTGGCCAAGGCCACGGGCAAAAATAGTTACCGGAAGGCCGTCGTGCAGTCGGTCGAGAAAATGATCCGGGGACTGAAATAAGTTTTTTTAAGTGTTTATTCGTTCCGCAAAGCCTTTACCGGATTGAGTGTGGCCGCCTTGATGGATTGAAAACTCACCGTCACCAACGCAATGCCTACCGCCAATGCGCTCACCGAAAGAAACAATCCGATCTTCATCGAGGTATGGTAAGGGAATTTCGCCAACCATTGTGTCATGATCCACCAGCCCAGCGGGAGCGCGATGACGATGGCCCACATGACCAACGCCAGGTATTCGCGCGAAAGCAATTTCACGATGCTTTGCTCGGAGGCGCCCAGTACTTTACGCACACCGATTTCTTTTGTCCGCACCTCCGTCGTGTAGGCGGAGAGTCCGAACAAGCCCAGGCACGAGATCAACAGGGTGATGCCGGCAAATACGCCCACGACGTCGCCCAGTTGTTGATCTTGCCAATATTGTTTGTTGATGTCTTCGTCGAGGAATGAAAATTCAAACGCGGCGTTTCCATTCACATCGCGCCAGCTTTTCTTGATGGCATCGAGCGTGGTGGAGAAATTTCCCGGCGCGATCTTGATCAAGGCGTAGGACAATTCTGCATTTTCATTCGGGTTCAACAGCGTGAATACGGTGGGACGAATAGGACTGTGCAGATCGGCCGTATGAAAATCTTTCACAACGCCCACGATCATGCCTTTGGTTTCGCTAAACAATTCACCGTTCTCCTCGGTGAACAGGCGCAAGGGCATCCCGATGGCCGCCGCCGGGGTCTTTCCAAAAAAGCGGGCTGCGCTTTCGTTGATCACAAAATTTCTTCCCTCGTGAGCGGGGAATTGATTGCGCAGCAAACTGCTTTTTCCTTCATCGCTGAATTCGCGCGAAAAGGTCCGGCCTTCCAAGAGCGAAATGTTTAATGAGGAAAAGAAATCATAGTCAACGAATTGTTGAAAGATGAAGGGAAACTCCTGCGGATTGTATCCTTCGAATTCCACTTGCGGACCCCAACCCGGATCGATGCCCGGAAGGTCGCTGACGCCGGTCACACTCTCGATATTTTTGTCCTGCAAAAGTTTGTCACGCAACACACTATACCGGTCGGTCACGGAGGGCCCGGTGCGGACAGCAACCACGCGGTGTTGTTCAAACCCCAGGTTGGAGCCCTTTAGAAAATTCACCTGGAACCAGGCCACGGCGGTGCAGAAGAGCAGCGTGACCGAAAGCACAAATTGGAACACCACCAGCCCGCGACGGAGCCCCGCTCCTCCACCTTGCACCTGAATACCCTTCAGTACGGCACTCGGTTTCATAGACGAGAGATAGAGCGCCGGGTAGGACCCCGAAAGCAAAGTCGATACCATCACGATGCCCGCTGCTAAGCCCCACCAAAGCAAGCCATCGCCGAGCGCCAACTGCTGATGCAGCAGGAGATTCACCAGGGGCAGCAGGATTTCTGTGAGCACAATGGCAAAAGCAAAGGCCATCACATTGAGCAACGCCGACTCATAGAAGAACTGCAGGGCGATCTGTTTCCGTTGACCGCCGATCGATTTTCTGACGCCGATCTCCTTCGCCCGCTTCACCGCCCGCGCCGTGGCGAGGTTCATGAAGTTGATACACGCCAGCACCAAACTGAAAATGGCCACGGTGGTGAAGATGTAAACATTGGTGATGCTTCCGTTCGGGTTGATCTCGTTTTGTAAATCGCTGAACAAATGAATGCTGGTGAGCGGCTGCAAATGAGGAACAAAAAGCTTAGCCTCTTCCGCGGACCGGTGTTTACGGATCACCTCCGGAAAAGCAGCGTTGATCTTTTCTGCCGACTCGGGTTTATCCAGCAACACATAGGTCCACACCACCGGCCACCAGTGGCTGGTGAACTCCGATGTGGTCGGCATTTTTTGCAAGGCCTTGAAGGTGGCAAACGAGCAAAGGAAGTCGAACCGGAAATGAGAATTGTAAGGAACATCTTTCAACACGCCGGTCACCGTCACCGGCAGGAAATTGTCCAGCTTTAATGTTTTTCCAATCGGGTCGTCCGATCCAAAATAACGTTTCGCCGTCGACTCCGTGATCAGCACCTGTCCGGATTCCTTTAAGGCCGTTCCGGGCGAGCCCTTGATAAATTCAAAATCAAAGACGTCAAAAAATTCCGGATCGGTGTAGAAGATCTTGGTTTCCTCAAAGGCAACCGCTTCCTGGTTATCTTTTTCATAACTCACATACGTATAGGATTGCGCGTTGGCACGCTTGGCATTCCAACTGGTCGCACAATGAATGGAAACAACTTTTTTTACCTCTTTGAATTCAGACTTCACCAGTGAAGGCATCACTCCACCCGTCCAGGCCCAACCCTGGTTCGCCGGAAGGTTCTGAACCACGCGGAAGATCCGATCCGCCTTCGAATGAAAGCGATCGAAACTCCGCTCGTTTATAACATAGAGCATGATGATCATGCAGCTCGTGAACCCGATGGTGAGCCCCACCACGTTCAACACCGAATATTCTCTTTGGCGCAGAAAACTTCTCCAGGCCACCAATACATAATTCTTGATCATAGCCATCCGCATTTTGTTCCTCACACCCCAATCCAACTATCAGACCAATCCATTTCCCCAACAAAACCACCCAAAACTCACCTCCCCAAACCACACCTTGCCCGGAAACGAAACCAAACGTCCGCAAACGAAATTTCCCAAAAGAAAGTCCCGCAAAAAAATATTCCCCCACGAACGCTCAATCTCCCGACACACACCCCAAAAAAATGACTACTGGCTCCTGAATTTCTGGCTGCGGGCTTCTGGCTCCTGGCTCCTGAATTCCTATCTTTCAACCACGTTAACGAAAGAACTATGCTCCTTCCCAATGAACGAAGAAAAGTAGCTGTGATCGGCTACAACCGGATCCCCTTCGCACGCCAAAACACCGCCTACAGCACCGCCAGCAACCAGGACATGATGGTGGCGACACTGAACGGATTGATTGACCGTTACAAACTGCAGGGTCAGCGCATGGGCGAAGTGGCCGGCGGCGCCGTGATCAAACACAGCGGCGATTTTAACCTCATGCGCGAAAGCGTGATGAGCACGGCGCTCGATCCATCGACCCCAGCATGCGACCTGCAGCAGGCATGCGACACCGGGATTGAAGCGGCCGTGTACATTGGGAACAAGATCGCCCTGGGTCAGATTGAGGTGGGCATTGCAGGCGGGGTGGATTCCACCAGCAATGTGCCGCTGCTCCTGGGAGAAAACCTGCGGAAAATTTTGCTGGAAGCCCGCCGTGCAAAAACCACCGGCGCCAAGTTGAAAGCCTTTGCTAAAATACGATTCAAAGACCTGGCCCCCATTGCGCCGGCGAATGTGGAGCCACGCACCGGATTGTCTATGGGAGGACACACGGAGATCACGGCGAAGTATTACGGCATCTCGCGCGAAGACCAGGACTTGCTCGCCCTGCAAAGCCATCAGAAAATGGTGAAGGCCTACGAGGAAGGATTCTTCAGCGACATGCTCACGCCCTACCTGGGGCTGGACCGCGATAACAACATGCGCAAAGACACCAGCCTGGAGAAGCTTGCTAAATTGAAGCCCGCCTTCGACAAAGTGAACGGCTCCCTCACCGCCGGCAACTCCACACCCCTGACCGACGGCGCTTCCTGTGTGCTGCTCGCCAGCGAGGATTGGGCACGCGAGAACGGATGGCCGGTGCTGGCCTACATCACGTTTGCTGAATTGGCGGCCATCGAGTATGTGCAGCACCAGCATAACCTGCTGCTGTCGCCCGTCTATGCGTCGACGCGCATGTTGAAGAAAGCGGGATTGCGTTTGCAGGATTTTGATTTTTATGAGATCCACGAAGCCTTTGCCGCGCAAGTGCTGGCGACGTTGAAAATATGGGAGAGTGCCGAGTTGATGAAAACATTCGGATTCGATGCACCGTTAGGAAGTATCGACCGCACCAAGCTGAATGTGAAGGGAAGCAGCCTCGCCGCCGCCCACCCCTTTGCCGCCACAGGAGGACGGATCATTGCCACCATGGCAAAATTGCTAAAAGAGAAGGGCAGTGGACGCGGGTTTATTTCCGTTTGTGCGGCAGGAGGACAGGGGATCACGATGATCATGGAGCGGTAATTTTTTTACTCCAGCAGGATACGAGCATGCAAAGATGGAAGCGTTATCGAAAAATCAGGTTCAACAATTTATTGCGGAAGGATTTGTCAAAATAGAAGACGCCTTTTCAAAAGACGTGGCGTCGCGCGCCCGCGATATTTTATGGCGCGACACGGGGTGCGATCCAAGGGATAAGTCCACGTGGAAATTTCCGGTCGTTCGTCTTGGGGATTACGCTCACACGCCGTTTGTGGAAGCGGCCAACACGCCGCGATTGCATGCCGCCTTCGATCAACTGGTGGGCGAGGGGCGTTGGATCCCCCGCGGCAGCCTGGGTTCCTTCCCTGTGCGATTTCCCAGCGATGAAGATCCGGGCGATGCCGGCTGGCACGTGGACGCGAGCTTTCCGGGAAAGGACGAATCTTTTTTCTCGTGGCGTATCAATATCCATTCGAAAGGCCGCGCGCTGCTCATGCTCTTTTTATTTTCCGATGTCGGCGAGCGCGATGCACCTACCCGCATTCGCACGGGCTCACATCCCATCGTCGCGCGCATGCTGGAGCCGGCAGGAGAGGAGGGAATGTCATTCATGGAGCTCGCGGCTCAACTGAGTGCTACAGAGGGCTGCGAACAAGTGCTGGCCACCGGCGAGGCCGGCACCGTATACCTCTGCCACCCCTTCCTCGCACACGCCGCCCAACCCCACAAAGGCACCACACCCCGCTTCATGGCTCAACCGCCGTTGATATCCAAGACACCCTTTTTAATTCACAAAAGAGACGGTGGATACTCCCCTGTGGAAGACGCTATTCGCCAAGCGCTACGATATTAGTTATCAGTGATAGGCCTGCCGTTAGATTGTTGAAGAGTAAGCGAGCGCTTTTTTATCATTTGTCAATGTTTATTTTTTACTGACGAAATACTTTTGCCAGTAAAAAAATGGTGATGAAAGAAATGAATGGCGTTTCAAACGCTGATGGAAAAACTACGCGCGATTGGCTTTCGGACAACACGGAACCCAGTTGGCAGAGCCGCTGCATCAATGGTCTACTGAGATTACTCCCGATAAAGAAGCAGACGGCGTCGGCTGACGCCGTGCGGGAACGCGTTCGCAAGTTGACGGTGCGAAAGCCTTCTCATGAACCGACTGGCCTGGGTCGCGGTGTAGCGGTGACGTTGAAAACCTGGGCACAATGGCCTGTCTATTATACCGTACCGACGGCTGATCCACAGGTAAACAACTATGTTGTGTTCCTGCACGGAG
The DNA here is from genome assembly GCF_003589925.1 of Chryseolinea soli. Classification (NCBI taxonomy): domain Bacteria; kingdom Pseudomonadati; phylum Bacteroidota; class Cytophagia; order Cytophagales; family Fulvivirgaceae; genus Chryseolinea; species Chryseolinea soli. The sequence continues at coordinate 3,497,531 of NZ_CP032382.1, forward strand.
GAGGGTATATCAACGAGATCGTTCGCGCCCACTGGCGCATCATCGGTTGGTTGACGCGTCATGCTCCCGCCAAGTGCATCGTCCCGATCTATCCGCTGGCGCCTCACGCTACGGCAGGAGAAGTCGTGCCCGTGGTTGGCGATTTGTTGCGTAAGCTTCTGGAAGATGTCGGACCTGCGAGCGTTACGGTGGTCGGGAATTCCGCCGGCGCAGGCTTGGGATTGGCAGCAGCCCAATGGTTGCGAGATCAGGGTCATCGGCAACCCAGCAGGCTGGTGCTGATCTCGCCTGGAATCAATGCGTCCATCCATGGCCCGGAGCGATTGGCTATCGTTGAGCGTGACCCGGTGCTGGATATTCCCGGCATGCTGGAAGGGGCGCGTCTCTATGCTGGCGATCTGGACCTCACCCATCCCTATATCAGTCCCTTGCACGGCGATTTCCGTGGACTTGCACCCATGCTCGTATTCTCGGGCACGTGCGATCTTCTTTATCCCGACAGTATCGAACTGGCGGCTAAGGCGCGAGCCGCGGGAGTGCCGGTTGAACTTCATCTGCGAAAGGGGCAGCCACACAATTACGCAGGCATGCCGACGCCAGAAGGCCGGCAAGCGCGTGAGATCATTCTGCGGGCCGTTGCCAGCGGATTGATGTGATCGTTGTAGTGGTGAAGAGAAAATACAATAATCAAGCGCTCAACCGGGCGAGCCCATATGAAGAAGCGAAATCATTTGGTGGACACGGTGTTGTTTTTTCTTTCCATCCATCGCTTCCAGACGGATGCCATCCCGCCTCCCGCCAGCAAAACAATCCCGGGTTCCATGGGAACATAAAAACGATTATCCCAATCCACCGTAGAGATCGCGATGAGCACACCGTTCAACACGATTACCGTGCAAACAAAATACGCCACGGGGTTGCGCCGGACGATCGCCCATCCTGTGAAGAATGCAAAATAGATTACGCCCATCCACGCCAATAAAAAAGTATTGTGCCATTTTGTGTAATAGGGCCTGACCGCGGTGACCAAATAAAAAACTTTCAGGAAGGCGGCCTTCGCCGAGATCCATGGATTGTCGCGAAAGAAGAGCAACAATTTCCCGACAGCAGAGGGAATGTTTCGCGGGGGGATGATCTCCGTCGTATCCATGCGCAGACTTTCGTCGTAAAGCGGGCCGTCTTTCAGCGTGTCCATATACGTGACAATGTTGCCCCGGGCGTGTTGATCGGTGAAATCCCATTGGTCCATCACGATGAGACCGACCCAAATTCCCAGGATCACGATCACAACACTGGCCGCGGTCATGACCAAAGGCGCCGTTTTCCACAGCGAACGATAGTAGAATGCAAAAAAAGCGAGTAGGCCGCCGAGTATCAGGAGACCGGTGGGGCGGGTGAAGACACTCACGACAAGCAGCAGGACGAGAACGAAGAACCCTTTCGCTTTCCCATCAAAGTAAACCAGGGCATAGAGCACGAAGCACGCGGTGCTGCAGGCCAGCGATTCCGTGAGTGTCACCAGGTTCCATTGCAGGTGGTCGATCCACAGTAGAAAAATGACCACGGTAAAGAAACCGGCCATGCCATTGTCGAAAAGCTTTGAGGAGGCTCTATACAAGGCCGCGGTGGCGACTCCCGAAAGCAGGCATTGGAAAATGATGAAAGGAAGCACGGGCGGGTGAAATACGGTACCGAAAAGAGCGAATAGTGCGATGTGCACCACATAAAAAAGGTCGCTGGCTTCTTCGAGATAGCCGTGAGATAGCAGAAAATCCGCTTTCCATGCGTAGCGATGGGCATCGAGAAGGTCGCGGACACCATAGTGGAAAAAGAGTGCCAAGTGGATCCCAAACCAAAGAACGAACAGGAGGATGGAGAACAGATGATCTTTTCGGATGACGATGCGCGGCATCATCAAAAATACATTCAAATTCCCGAAAGTAAGCGCACAAAAAACGCAGGAAGAAATTACGCCGCGAAGAGAACACAAAAAAGCATCACGGTGACGACACTTGCCAGCAGGAGTCGATGAAGCGCGGGATGACGATGTGAGTTGACATGGGATGGAGTTTAAATTCTGTTGTCTGTCCCGGGCGTTGGTGAATGAAAAACGATGTCAACATATTTGCTGCTTCCGCACACGTTTGCTCTATGAAAAGTGCTGATTCACTTATCGCTGTGCGCGATCGTTGTTCGTAAAATAAATTTCAGGAGCTGTAATTTTCATGTAATAAAAAAAAGCGTGTTGCGTTTTAATCGTTGTGGCGTATTCCCTTAAAAACTCCTTAAAAAGTGTGGAATTGATTTTTACATAGCCATACCGTTGCGACTCAGAAATTTTTTTTTAACTTAAAAAAAACTGAAAATCATGAGCGGTTTGAGCGAAGATTGAAGCATCAACGCCAAAAAATTTTCCTACACCAAAAAATGGTACATGATCAGATTCCGAGGTACTCAAAAAGCATCAGAAGCTCTTCGGGTTTCCACAACGCTTCACCTTCTTTTTTTCGGTAGAGGCTTTGCCGGGTTATGCAAAGTGCATTCGCTATGTCCTCCAATTTTTCGCCCGAAGCGTCGATTAAGACTTTGGCGTCGTGACGAATTTCGATATAATCCTTGACCCGCCGGATAGGTTCTTTCCGGATGATGACCTGCAATTCTTGTAGCGTTTTAGGCATACTGAGGTAAAGTTTAAAGCCACCCTAATTTAAACAAAAAACAGATAAAGTTACAAGGGTGACGATTAACTATTACCGAATGTCCGGTTTATGATACACGAAGTACATTCCATTATACATTTGTGCCATAAATAAATGTACAATGAGAAGAAGGATTTTAGGTTTGTTGGGGGCTGTACTGCTGTTTCCGATGGCGGTAATGGCCCAAAGCGGCTGTACATTCACAATTTCTACCTCGGCGACGGAGTGGCAATTTGATGGGGCGGCAAAGGGGGTGAAACCGGGGGACAGGATCTGTTTCAAAGGGGGGACCAGGACGGGTATTGCACTTGTAAATATCCACGGTACGGCAGCACAGCCGGTTATTATTTCGAATGAAAGCACCAGTTCGGTCATTATCAGCGCACCATCGTCGTACGGAAATGCGATTGAGGTCGATAATGTGACCTATGTGAAGTTCACGGGGAGCAACAATCCGTCTGTTAAATACGGCATTGAGATCACCGGGGGCCAGATGGGGATCAACTTTCAACAGTTGAGCTCCGATTTCGAAGTCGATCACCTTTATGTTCATAACACGGGTTGTGTGGGTATTGTGGCCAAGACCGACCCCACTTGCGACGCTTCCACCTGGAAGGGCAACTTCGTTATGAAGAATACATCATTTCACGACAATTTAATCAGCAACACGGGATGCGAAGGATTTTACATAGGTAATTCACACTACGACACGGGCGTAGGCAAGACTTGTAACGGCACCAACCTCACCATTATGGAGCACGATGTGGTAAACGTTAAGGTCTATAATAATACATTGCAAAGCATCGGGAACGACGGTATCCAGATCGGGGCCGCGGTTTCGGGCTGCGAAGTGCACCACAACACCGTCACCAACTACGGTGCACTCAATAATTATGGACACACCAACGGCTTCCAGGCCGGCGGCGGTACCACACAAGCAAAAGTATACGACAACATCATCGATACCGGTAACGGCTATTGCTTCTGGGATTCCGGAGGGGGTGGTATCTACTACAACAACACCGCCCGCAACGGTTTGCTGGGAGGTTTCTCTTTAATAGACTATGCCGGCAATTATGCTCCGACCGGGTTCATGGTGATGAACAATACCATCGTGAACTGCCCGCAATTCGACATCATCATGTACAGCGAGGGCCCGCCCACGTCGCGCATTGCCAACAACATTTTTGTGACGGACCAGGCCAGCGGCTACACCTATATTAAATACAACAGCCCCACGGCACAGGCGCGCACGGTAGAAGCCAATAACCTGAAGACAAACAATATCGCCAGCGTGAAGTTTACAAATGCTGCTGCTATGGACTATCATCTGTTGACCGGTTCACCGGCCATCAACGCGGGTACGGACTTGTCCAGCTATGGCGTGACCGTCGACAAGGACGGCAGCGCGCGCGTGGGGGCATACGACCAGGGTGCTTTTGAATTTGGGGGAGCATCGAATCAATCCCCTTTGGCGAATGCAGGGTCGGATAAAACCGTGACCTTGCCGACGGCTTCTGTTGCCATTACGGGCACAGCATCCGATCCGGACGGCACCATCAGCAGCTACACCTGGACACAAGTATCGGGTACTGCGGCTACATTGACCAATGCCACATCGGCCACCGTGACTGTGAGCGCCCTCGTAGCCGGTACCTACGTGTTCCGACTGACCGTGAAAGACAATGCCGGCGCCACCGCCAGCGACGACGTGACCGTGACGGTTAGTGCGAACAAAGTGCCGACGGTAAGCGTAGGCACAACACTAAACATCACCACGGCAACAACTACCCTCACGGGTACGGCTTCCGATACAGACGGTACCATTGCGACATACGCGTGGACAAAAGTATCCGGCGGCGCCGCTACGTTGACGAATGCCAACACGGCTACCTTAAGCCTTAGCGGACTGGTTACCGGTACTTATGTATTTCGTCTCACGGTGACCGACAATGGTGGTGCTACCGCCTACGCGGATAAGACCGTGGTTGTGGCGATTGCTACCAACGTAGCCCCGACCGTTAACGCGGGTGGAGCCAAAGACCTGGTGTTGCCCACCAACTCGGTTTCCCTGGTGGGAAGTGCATCTGACCAGGATGGTACGATCGCTTCTTACACGTGGTCCAAAGTTTCTGGTGGTACTTGTACCCTTTCAAACGCAGCGTCGTCCACGGCTTCGGTCAGCGGCATGGCGGAAGGCGCTTATGTTTTCCGTTTGACCGTGAAAGACAACGCCGGTGCTGCTGCCAGCGCCGATGCTTCGGTGAGTGTTTCGGAAGGTGCTGTAACACGCTTCAGCTTCAGGCCCACAGCCGCCAGCATCAGCGGTTGGATCAGCGTGGCCGGTGCACCTCACGCCAGCGTGATCACGGCAACCGACCCGTCGACCAACATCAAGGTGACCAGTGTGGCTACCGGCCAATGGAATCCGGCCATCTATGGTACGGCGACCAGCTCGTATGCCGGTGGTGTTGCCAACGGCACGGTTCAACCGGCTGCCGTCGTGCAAAACAACTGGTTCAACTACAACGCGGCGTATGGCACTACCGTTAACGGTGTTTTGCAGGGCGACAACCTGAAACTTACCCAGCTCAATCCTGCGCATCAGTACACGATCCAGATGGGTGCTTCGCGCGCCACCGGTAACGGCACTTCCGATCAATACGGCACATTCGAATACCGTGTAGGCGGCGTAGTGAAGACCTTGAACGTGACCAACAACGCCACCTTGCAAGTAGAGTATGCATCGCTTACTCCCAATGCCAGCGGCGAGATCGGCATCAGTGCACGCAAAATGGCCGGAAGCGCCATGAACTTTGGCTACATCGGTTGGATTGTGGTTACGGACTTGACACAAGAACAAAACCTGAGTGCCAAGGGCCTCACCACCGCCCGCACGATCAACGTAGACCTGGCGCCTACTGCGCCGGCGGCAGACTCTGCAGGGGTGGAGTCGACGACCACCGTGACAACGCCTTCGGAAGACGACTTTGTGTTCCTGGACAACCGGTACCCCGGCGGCTACAACTACACCGTCGTGATCTATAACGGCACCGGCCGTCGCATCTTCCAAGGTGAATGGAAACCGGAAATGTATACACAGCTCTTCACACCCGGTGAGATGTATATCTATCACGTTTTCCAGAATGGCCTGAAGATAGACACGGGCAAAACGGCGATCGTACAATAGCATACTCCTCGCCCCGGGATTGGGGCGCTCCATAAAAGTTATCGCGAAAGTCGTCAACGGCTTTCGCGATAATTTTTTTATGGGCAGCGGGGGATGCGTGGCAGCGTCAATGTGCACTGACTTGCTTACCTTTGCATCTCATGTAGCCTCCGGATCCGGCGATTTCTTTTTATGAAGCAAACTTCCCTGTCCTTGAAAACGCTCCTGAACAAAGTGGGGCTCGACGGTTTTTTATTGGCGCTCCTTTCCCTGATCCTGCTGGCCTATCTCTGGCCTGGCCCGGGACTGGTCACAGGACCGGCATCGTTGGGAAGTCTCGCCAATTATGGTTTGTCGGTCGTCTTCTTCTTTTATGGTTTGCGATTGAGTCCGAAGGAATTGCGCGAGGGTCTCTCCAACTGGCGGCTCCATCTGCTGGTTCAAGCGGCAACGTTTGTTTTATTTCCCTTGCTGCTATTGGGTGTGAGACCTTTGGTGCCGTCGCAGGCCGACATGCTTTGGTTGGGCACCTTCTACCTGGCGGCTTTGCCGTCTACGGTATCTTCTTCGGTGGTCATGGTGTCGATGGCGCGGGGAAACATACCGGCCGCCATTTTCAACGCCAGCATTTCCAGTCTGCTCGGGGTGTTCATCACGCCGTTGTGGATGGCGTTGTTTCTCTCTGCCGATGTGAGTGGTCTGGATACGAGTGGGATCATTCTCAAGCTGGCGTTGCAAGTGTTGGCGCCGGTGCTGGTGGGCATCTCGCTTCATTCGTATTTTGGCGACTGGGCGCTGAGACATAAAAAACAACTACGCTACTTCGATCAATCCGTGATCCTGACGATTGTGTATACTTCGTTTTGTCATTCTTTCGCCGGGCACGTGTTCGACCAGCTTAGCGCGATGCAGATTATTTTACTGGGTGGGTTACTGGCGTTGTTGTTTTTTACGGCATACTTCATCTTGTCGGCGGTGGCACGCATCGCCGGCTTGCAGCGCGAAGAGCGGGTGACGTTGTTGTTTTGCGGATCGAAGAAATCGATCGTTCATGGCACAGTCATGTCGAAGGTATTGTTTCAGCAGTCGTCTGTGGCCGGCATCATGTTGCTGCCGATCATGATGTATCACGCGTTGCAATTGCTTTTTGTCAGCCTCATTGCCCAGCGTATGGCCCGCGCGGTAGAAGCCTCGCCGCCACTTCAACGTGTTCCAACCGAATCCTAACGCATACTATTCATGAACCCTCCCGCAGAAAATGAAAAGCCCGTCTCTAAACAATCCTTACCCGGAACGGTAGATTTGCCGGTCATGCCCGCGGCGAAGATGCGGATCTGGAACATTCGCCGGGCCATCTCCATCAAAGGATCGATCCGTCTGGGCGTAGGCACCTTCTTCTTTACGCAAGGCCTCTGCTTTGCTTCCTGGGCGAGCCGCATTCCCGACATCAAGAACTTGTTAGGCCTCAGCGACGCGGGTTTAGGCAGTGTGTTGTTTGCACTTCCCGCCGGTTCCATCGCGGGCTTGCCTTTGTCGGGATGGGTGGTGGCGCGCTTGGGGAGCAAACGTGTGTTGCTGTTTGGCGCCATGCTCTATGTGCTGGCCCTGGTGTCGATCGGGTTAGTGAGTGCCACCTGGCACCTGGTGGCCGCGCTGTTTTGTTTTGGACTGACCGGCAACCTGGTGAACATCGCGGTGAACACGCAGGCGATTGGTGTGGAGAATATTTATAAGAAATCGATCATGGCATCGTTTCATGGTGCGTGGAGTCTTGCTGGACTTTCCGGTGCAGCGATTGGCACCGTGCTGAGGTATAACAGCGTGCCGCCGTTGTTTCACTTTTTAGATGTTGCTGTATTTTGCTACCTGGCCATCTTCATCGCGCATCGCTTCACGTTGCGCGGCAACATCAGCAGCGGCAGTCAACCCTTCTTTGCCAAACCCGACAATGCGCTGCTGGCCCTGGGCCTCATCGGCTTCTGCGGCATGGCCTGCGAAGGGGCGATGTTTGATTGGAGCGGCGTCTATTTTGAAAAAGTTGTGAACGCGCCTAAGGCCCTGATCACGGTAGGCTACGTGGCATTCATGAGCACCATGTCGGGCGGACGCTTTGTCGGCGATTGGTTGGCCAACACAATTGGCAAAAGGAAAATGCTACAGATGAGCGGGATTTTCATTTCCGTGGGATTGATGGTGTCGGTGATCTTTCCTTTTATCGTGCCGGTGACCATTGGATTTTTGCTGGTGGGCTTCGGAGTTTCTTCCGTAGTGCCCCTGGTGTACAGCGCTGCAGGGAAATCACCGACGCTGTCGCCAAACATGGCACTGGCGGCCGTGTCGACCATCAGCTTTTTAGGATTTCTTATTGGCCCGCCGTTAATCGGTTTCATCGCGGAAGCTGCAAGTCTGCGCTACTCTTTCGCCGTCATTGCCGCCCTCGGATTGGGTACGACTATTCTATCATCGAAGGCCAAACTCATTCAGTAGAAAAACTTTGCGCTTACTTTTGCGTCTCTGCGTCTTTGTGGTGGAAAATTTGAACCGCAAAGACGCAGAGGCGCAAAGAAAGACGCAGCGTATTAAGACGCCCTTTCAAGATTCGTTTTCAAATTGAAGAGGCTTTGCTCAAGATCTTTGCCAAGCATGCCGATGACGAATGGATTCATGGCATTCATGGGGAAAGCACTACGGCCATTCATTCCCCACTTCACAACCGTTTGACCGGCCTGTGCAGTCGTAGTAGTTAGAAATGCCGTGGCAACTCCCGCGAAGGGTTTCTCAAAACGAAGCTCGACGTCAACGCTCTCGCCGTCGCGCAGACGTTTAATTTCTTGCTCGCCTTTGCCGGCTTTCTTGTTGCCATCCCACGCATACACAAATCCAACAGTACCATCGGCGCCTTTGAAGTCCTTTTTCATGGCGGGATCGACCATGACCCATTTGTTATAGTGTTCTTGATTTTTCAGGAACTTCACGTAGTCGAAGACCTCTTGCTTGGTTTTGTTGATGGTGATCTGCCGTTCGATGGAATATTCTTTTTTTACGAACAGACCGAGGAGCAGGAAAAGGACCACCGGCACGGCGATGATGAGCAGGATGATGATGAGCGCGTTCATGTTTGTATTAATTAAGTTGGGGGTTTAGAAAGGTGATATGGGTTTCAGGAATGTGCAGCGTTTTTATATCGTCGACCAAATCTTCGATGCCACCGGTGAACAAGTGGCCGCCTTCTGCCAGCTCGCGTACTGCGGCCGTTGGCAGGCGGTCGGAAAAAAGAACCTGGTGGCTGACGGGCACTACTTCGTCGTCGCGGCTGTGGTAAAGGAAAATGTGTTCTACTTGTTGCAGGCGCTGGAAGAGGCAATCCTGCATGATAAAATCATCCACGGCCCAGGTGGTTGAGCTAAAAAATGGCGGGGCAACAAGGAACAGACCCGCGATATTTTTTTCAGGAACCTCTTCCGACAGAAATTTCATCAACACCGATCCACCCAGCGAATGGCCGACGAGGATAATGTTGTCGCCGACATAATGGAGCGCTTCCTGGAGGGTATGTTTCCATAACGCGTATTGGGGATTGTCGGGATCGGGCATCTGCGGGTACAACACGTCATAAGGAGCGCCCAATGCACCTTTCAAGTAGTCTACCAAGTCGCGGCTGCCGCAATTGGGTCCTTGGGTGCCGCCACAGTGGACGAATAGTACTTGCTTTTTCATCGGCTTTACTTTTCTTTTATAGACGCGTGTTGATGGAACAAACTTAGTTTCAGGACGCGGTAATGAGAGGGGGAGATTCCGAAAATAAAAGGGGTTGATTACGACATCATGTTTTTTTATCGTTGCTCTATGAAAAACGTAGCCATCTTAATTCCTTCCGGTGACATCAGCGTCAGCAACGTTGAAGGCACCCATCACATCCTGACCGAAGTGAACAAGGCGCTGGTCCGTGCAGGAAAACCCCGCTTGTTCGACATCCATCTTGTGGGCCCTCGCCGGGATTCGCGCATCAAGAACAATTTCTTCAGCATCCACGCCGATGTGCTCATCGAAGACGGCGTTCAGTTCGACCTCGTCATCATTCCGGCCATGCACGGCGAAATGCATCACTGTCTGTCGCTGAACCGGGACCTTGTGCCCTGGATCGTGAGCCAGCACGAAGGCGGTGCGGAAGTGGCCAGCCTGTGTACCGGCTCGTTTTTGCTGGCGTCAACAGGTTTGTTGACGGGTAAAAAATGTGCTACACACTGGGCGCACATCAACGAGTTCCGGAAAATGTTCCCCAACGCCCAGTTGGTCGACGATCGACTCCTCACCGAGCAAGATGGCATCTACACCAGCGGGTCCGCCTATTCTTATCTCAACCTCATCCTGTATCTCATCGAAAAATACACCGACCGCAGCATGGCCATCTTTTCCTCCAAGCTGTTTGCCATCGAGATCGACCGCAAAAGCCAGTCGCCCTTCATCATGTTCGAAGGCCAACGGGACCACGACGACGAGTCGATCAAAAAAGCGCAGGAGTTTATTGAAGCCAACTTCCGCGAACGCATCACGGTCGACCAATTGGCAGACATGCTGGCGGTAGGTCGCCGCAACCTGGAGCGACGATTCAAAAAGGCCACGTCAAACACGATCGTGGAGTACATCCAACGCGTGAAAGTAGAAGCCGCAAAGATCAGTCTTGAAAAATCACATGAGAATATCAACGAAGTGATGCTAAACGTCGGCTACACCGACATGAAAGCCTTCCGCACCACCTTCAAACGAATCGCCGGCCTGTCGCCCATGCAATACAGAAATAAATACAACCGGGCGGTGCTCGCCTGACGCGCTGTCGCCACCGCCCTTGTTGGCGTTCTTCACCAACAAGTTTCATTCAACGCCCAACACATTTCATCAAAGAATGCCCATCGCCCGCTTGTTGGTGTCCCACCAACAAGCCCCATTCAGCATCCAGCACTCTTGATTAAATGCCACGCATCATCCTTCGAGCCCCTTACTTTTTCTTAAACCCATCATCATTGATCTCAATCCAATGCCCATCCGGATCCTGAAAATAAATTTGTTTCACCCCATCGACGCGGAGCGTAAACGTTTTGGGCTCTCCCTTCCAATTGGAATAGAACACATTATTTTTTTCAAGCCGCGTAATGAAGTCCTCCACCGAAGGCACGCTGAAGCATAAATGATCATTCTTGTCGCGTGGAATATCGTTGGGTGCTCCTTCAATGAGGTGGAGACGGCTGGTGGAGCTGAGGTCGAACCAGGTGTGTTTGCCATCTTTGAAAGGCTCGTCGGCTTTCTTGAAGCGAAGAATGGTTTCGTAAAATTGGGTGCTTTTCTTCAGGTCGTGCACATACATAGCCATGTGATTCAACATGATGCTGTCTTTCTTCGGGGCCTGGGCTTTCAAGGTGATGCTGAGAAGGCATCCGAAAATAAAAATCAAAAGAGATCGCTTCATAAAAGTACGGTTTAGCAGAGCGGTGTGTGGAGAGCCCGCTCCGGGGAATAACAATACTATCGCGTAAAATCTTGGTGAACAAACGTTTTGGCGCTTTTTTCCTTCCCGGTCCGGATAAAAGTTTTGAGTGGAAAAATACCGGTAGCGACGGGCTCGCCAAATTATTTGCTCAAGCGACCGGCATCACCTTTTGACCTTGTTTCAACAGTGCCAGGATGTCTTCGTACGTGCCGGAAAAAGGTCCTGACGATTCGATCTTCAGACTGGCCATGGCGGCTGCAAATTCCCCGGCTTCCTGGAAGCCTGCGCCGTGATGGCGTTGGTAGAGATAACCGGCCATATACGTGTCGCCACAACCCGTGGCATCGGTGACGGCCGCCGGCACATAGGCGGGAATATCATAGAAGATCCCTTCGCTGTAGATGATGGAACCTTTGCTGCCCAGGGTGATGAGCACTTCTTGAACCCCCCAATCGTTGAGCATGCGTGCACCGGTTCGGGGATCGGTTTGCTTGGTCAAAGCTTCCATTTCGTGCTCGTTGGCTTTCAGGATATGAATGTGGCGGAGTGCGGCGTGCTTGTCGGCCCAATCGATGGGCAGCACTTGTTGGTTCTCGACTTTTCGAAGGAATCCCTGCACATCGAGGGAGACTTTGGCGCGGGCGGCCAGGGACTGGATAAGTTCCAGCGGCATGTCGTGAGCCAGCAAGGGGCCAAGGTGAAACACGGTCGCCTGCACATCGGCCAGTTGTTCCACCGTGAAGGGATCGGCAATCTGCAAGACCCTTTGGGTGCGATGATCAAGATTACCGGAGTAAATGTTTTCGAAGTATACGGTATGTGTGCTGGGGAGCACTTGCACGTCGATTCCTTTTTCGCGAAGGGCCAGGGCAAAGCGTATTTCATCCTGCCCCAACGCCGTGACCAGGCCATAGGAAAGATCCATGTTGCGGATGGCATTGGAAAAATAGAAGGAGGTGCCTCCCGCCATGTGTACTTCTTTTTTGGTGGTCACCACCTTGTCGTGTGTAAGGTGACCGATGCAGCAGATGTCGAACATAAAATGACTTTTAGCCAGAGCTTCCCGGCAAACGCGGCAAAAATAAGAAAGATTCCCGAAGGGAGGGGCCAGGGAGGGTGATTGTCCCGAATGCCCCTCTTGTTGTCGCGATCCCTATCACCATCCGTGCGCTGAAATACGCAACTTTGAGGCGTTTCAAACCTTTGTTATCATGGAAAAAGAAAAATATGGCTATATGAGCATCCTGGAAGCGAGCGAAAAGATCAGGCAGGGAATGGTCACACCGGTTGCATTGGTAAGCGAATGTCTGGCGCGTATAGCGCAGTTGAACCCAGCGTTAAATGCCTTTATCACCGTGCTGTCAGAAGAAGCTTTGAAGCAGGCTGCCGTGGCGGAAGCGGAAATCAAAAAAGGACAATGGCGGGGGCCGCTGCATGGCATTCCCGTAGCCGTAAAAGACTTTTACGATACGACGGGCATTCGTACGACGGCCGGATTTGTTCACTTCAAAGACCGTGTGCCGGCGAAGGATGCTGTGATGGTGGAAAAATTAAAAGCGGCCGGCGCTATCCTGGTGGGCAAAACCAACATGCACGAATTGGGGATGGGCACAACGTCTGTGATAAGCTATTTTGGCAGCGTCCACAATCCGTGGAACGGGGCGTATGTGGCCGGCGGTTCTTCGGGTGGTTCGGCCGCGGCTGTCGCTGCCGGGTTGTGTTATGCCACCGTCGATACAGATGCTGTGGGATCGTGCCGTTTGCCGGCTTCGTGCTGTGGTGTCACGGGCTTTAAAGCAACCTACGGATTGCTGAGTGGCCAGGGCATCCTGGCCGGTGAACGCACGGACGACACCATCCTAAAGCTAGCCCATGTGGGAATAACCACACGTTGGGTGACGGATACGGCCATCCTGCTGAATGCGCTGGCCGACCATCCTAATCCCAAGCGTGAATACAAAGATGATTACCGTTTGGCTTTTGCTTCCGGAAAAAAATACAGGATGGGGGTGGTCCGTAATTTCGAAAGCACCGCCGATGTCCGTGACCTGTTTTACGCGACGGTGGAAGGACTGAAGGAATCGAAACACATTTTCACAGAAACCGATGTGCCCTTTGCCTCGGCTGTTTTTGACATCCGCACGATCGATGCTGATCGCGAAAAAATCAATGCCACACTTTTTAAAGAGATAGACCTCTTACTTTTACCCACCACTACAGATTTGACACCAACGATTGACGTCGCGCAAAAGTTAGGTCCTCAAGCGGTGTCGCCCAACAATACTTTTTTTGCAAACTACTTTGGCCTGCCGGCGATCAGCATACCGTGTGGCATGGATAAAAACAATATGCCCTTGGGACTTCAGTTGGTGGGCAGGGCAGGCGATGAAGGTGCCGTGCTCGATGCAGCAAAAGATTTTCAGGAGAAATTGCCGGTGATGCACCCCTCATAGACATCGACTTAAAAGATCACGTTCATTTACATTTGCCTTCCTTCCAATGAAGCACGCCGGAACGTGTGGCCAGGCACTCGTTACCATAGGTGACGTTGTTGCATCCACACACCGGTGCGTACAGCGTCATGCAGGTGCCGTTCAAATCGATTTTGGCTGGATCGATACAACCATCGTTGTCTGTTTGCACCACGGAGGAGGAAGAGCAAACCGATAAGGTAAACGACACAAATAAGACCAACACCACAGTGAGGAGGCTAGTCCAGGAGGCGGGTTTTGTTTTTTGCATAGATGAAAATTATAGGACAGTATTCAATTTTGATTACAAGAGAGGCAACGGGTGAAGACGATCCTTGCGGGTTTACTTCAACGGCTTGAAAATTTCCCAATGATGGCCAAAGGGATCGACTACCCGTCCGAGCCTGTAGCCATAACTCTGGTCGGCCACGGGGTAAACTTCTCGGGCGCCGGCATGAACGGCTTGGCGCGCAACCGCGTCGGGATCTTCTACCTGTAACCCCATGCGAATGGTCGTGCCTCCCAACGTCTCGGGGCTGTAGTTGCCATAGGTCGGTGCTTCGTCGGCCACAATAAAATGACAGTCACCAATAGCGATCTCAGCTACAGCCTCGCCGTCGGGACTCACATTTCGCATAAGTTCTACGGCGTTAAAAGCATGTTTGTAAAAATCGACTGCACCCAGGCAATTTCTGACAGAAAGCGTGGGAAGAAAGGTGATGCGGGAGGTGCTCATAGGGAAGGGATGATGGTGGTGGAGATGGAAGTTACGGATTATTTCTCAACGGTGCGTTTGGTTTAGGGTGGTCAACATAGCAACGCGTGCCCCATGCTGTTGTTATGCAAAGGCGCAATTTTTTTCATGGGATGTAGTCGTTCCCCTTAAAGACGGGACATGATCGGACAACAATCATCTTGATGTTGCCGTCTTGGTTACTCGTTTTCACCCACGCTGCGGGATGGTCAATACAAGATCAAAAAAATTGAGCGCATAAATTTTTCCCGCTTCTGATGGTAGATCGTATTCGAATTTTTCCTTTATGGTTATCGTCTTATACACCCTTTGGAAAATATATCGGCGAGCTCAAAGAACGCTGGAATAGGATGGAAGGAAGAATTTTTTTTGCGCTCAGGAGATTACGTCGTCGAAAGTCTTGGGATAGTTTTCGGCGTAGAGATTTTTATACTCTTTCACAAAATGGTCGTACCACGTGCGGGCCAGCGAGTATTTTCCTTTCTTGTTGAGCACCGAGCACTTGATCACCAAGGCCTCCTGGTTGATGGTGTCGTAGTTGAAAATGGCATCGGCAATATCCAGCAGGAGCTTGTCGTCTTTATAGGAATCGAGTTTTGCCGAGTACGCCAACAGCGCGTCGATGACCTTGTTGGAGATGTCTGACTTGAAATTATCGAGCCACCCCGTTTGCAGGTTGGGAAGCAGGCTGCCGCGCTTTACGTATTTTAAGAGCAACTCTATTTTTTGATTCTCGGGAACTGCACTGCTGTCGGCATTTAGAATTTTGAAGACGGCCTGGTAGTCGCAGAACACTTCCAAGCCGATGTCGAGGCGGAGGTAGGAATTGTTGTTTTCGATGGTGATGTTGCCGATCTCCTCCAGTAACGTGCGCAGCTTTTTGATGTTTACGTTCCGGTTGTTGCGCGCACTCACTTCGTCTTTGTCGGGCCACAAATATTCCTGCAGCTCGGTGGTGGAGATGCCTTTTTCATTTTTGACCGAATGCAAAAGGATGAGCGCGAACAACTCCTTTAGCGTCATGGTGAATTTGCCCGTGATGTCGTGACCCGTCTTGTCGAAGACCTGGAACCCGCCAAAAAGATTGATGGTTGCCACGGGTTTTTCTTCGTGCAGATTTTTCAAGAAGTCGATGTCATGCCCGGCATCGTGGGTGTGGACGTTAGCTTGTACCGCGGGCGTTTTCGATTTTTTCCGAAGTAAAACAAAGAGCACGACCGCACCGATACCAAACACGAGCACAACGTAGTATCCAGCGGCAGATGCGGTTGCGGGTTGTTGGAGAACATCCTGGGTGCGCAGCGGCGGATAGTTGATCGTGTAAACGTCCACTTTGTACTGGCCTTTTTCTTTGTGTGCCGTCACGGCCACGAGCTCGTTGGTGGCGCGCGAAAGAAAGAGATCGCAGAACGAGTGCTCGTCGTGGAAACGGAAGGGAATGGAGTCGGCCAGCACTTCGGTTTCGGGTGCTCGCAGGGCATAGCGGCGCAGCTTGATGTGGCTTTCGTATTTATTCTTTGGGAAGCTGAGCACATAAAAGCAGCTGTCGGCTTCGTTGATGACCAGCGAATTGGAGAACACGAGGTCTTCCGCGCTGTGCCCCTCCGGGAACTCCCACAGTTTTTTCACACGGTGATCGTTCATGTCGAACGTATAGAGGTCGTAGAAGCTTTGGGGCGACAATTCTTGTTTGCCGCTTTGACTTCCATAGCCTCCAAAGAGCAGCACCTTGTCGCCCTTCGCCGTTACGCCGGATGCGCCGAGGTAGCGGGGTGGGATGGTGCCGTTGGTTTTTAGATTGATCCATTTTCCCGCAACCGTGTCGTATTGCCAAAAAACATTTTTGTAAGAAAAGAATCCATAGCCCCCAAACGAATAGAGCATGCCGTTGGCGGCGTTGTAGAATTTATTGTTGTGCCAGTAGCTTGGTTCGTGATAGGCTGTATCGCGATTTGTCCAGGTATGGCGCTCAGGGTTGTAGCGGGCGAGCGTGTTGGTGAAGACGTCATAGTTGATCAACGTATGATTCTGTTCGACATACAACAACTGGTTGGCATCGGTGTGAACCACGTTGCCCACCGTATTTTTTTCGAATTGTATTTCGCCGTGTTGCAGGTTCCAGGTGTAGACACCATTCACGTCGGCGGCGTATAAAATACCCTCCTTACCGTTGAAGGCTACGCCGGGATATTTGCCAATGACAAAATTCTTCCGGTGCACCCATTTGATGTGGCGGTCGATCAGCCACGTGGGGTTCTTTACGAGGGCCACGCGCTCTTTTTGGCTGTCATACACTTCGTTGACGGCATGGCGTTTCAGCTCCCATTGCGCTGCCACCTTGTCGCTGTCGCGGAGGACAACGTCTTTGATGCTCATGGGGGGCACATCGGCGGTGTTGAACCGGCCAAAGTCGTTGGCGCCAAAAAAGAAGCGGAAGGTCTTGAGTTGGGCTACAGGAAAAGATTGCGTTTTTTTTACGCCGTTCCAGGTCACGGTGATCTGGTTGGTTTGGGGTGAGAAGGCAATCCGCACGGGCGTCCACGTGCCGGGTTGGAGTTTCACGTCCAGGAATTCGTACTGGATGTCGGTTTGTTTGTTGTTCACGATGATGCCCATGTCGTGGAACTCGCTGTGTTCGGGGCTGGACAAGAGGTCGATGTTCACCGAGTCGTTGGCGATGATGCGCACCACATAGCCATAGGCATTGGTGAGGCGGTGAAAGGAAAGCTGGAAGGTGAGCTCGAAGCCGTTGTCAAACGCGAACGGGTCCTCGGGGGTGAGGTTAAGGGATGTGCGCTGATCCTTGATCACTTCGTGCGACGCAAAGGACAATCCGTAGTCGGGAACGGTCGATACTTTTTGCGCAAAGAGACCAGTAACGAAGAAGAGGAGGGGGAGTACGCGAAGAAAAGTTCGAGTTAAAGAAAGCATCGCAACCTGTATTTCTCCATCACTGTTTTAAAAACGAATTTAGTCAAAAAAATCCTCATTACGCGATAAAAAAACGTTTGAACGGCGTCTTTAATCCGATATTAATTCGATTTTAAGAGGGCACTCCTACTTTCACGGCGATCCAAAATAAAAGACGCATGGCCCTGAGAGTGTTGTTTTCTTTTTTGACGTTGGCTGCCCTCGTGGCCCTGCCCCAACATCCCGCGAAAGCGCAACAGAAAAAGCCGCAAGGCAAAATCGCGCTCGTCAACCCTTTCATTGGTACCGGTGGCCACGGCCACACATTTCCCGGCGCCGTTGTCCCTTTTGGTATGGTGCAGCTGAGTCCCGACACGCGCTTGAATGGCTGGGACGCCTGCGCCGGTTACCACGCGTCTGATCCGGTCATCCTCGGATTTTCGCATACCCACCTGAGCGGCACCGGCATTGGCGATTACGGCGACATTTTATTTATGCCCGTAGCCGGACAACCCTGGCTAAACCAAGGCACGGCCGACAACCCGGAGAGCGGCTATTGCTCCCGTAAGGTGGAGGGGTCGGAGGCGGCCACGCCAGGTTATTACCGTGTCACCCTCAAAGACGACAACATCACCGCCGAGCTCACCGCTACCACGCGCGCCGGCATGCACCAGTATACGTATCCTGCAGGGACCAACCCAGGCCTGATCATCGATGTGGGCCACACCTTGCAAAGCCATCAAAACGCGGAGAATCTCATCGAAATCGTGAACGACCACGAAATACGGGGCCACAAGTTCACCCGCGGATGGGCCCGCGAACATCATGTTTACTTTCACGCGGTGTTCTCGCAACCCTTCACCTACCGGCTGGCGTCCGGCGATGCCTATGCCACCTCATCCCAATCCAGCATAAATGCCGCAGGCGCCAAAGCCGTCTTGAAATTTGAAAACCTGAAAGATCGTCAATTGCAGGTACGTGTTGGCATCTCGGCGGTGGACATGGAAGGCGCCCGCAACAACGTGATGAACGAAATTCCGGACTGGAACTTTGCGAAGGTAAAAGATAACGCCGCAGCCGCCTGGACCGAATGGCTGAACAAAGTTGATCTGCAAGGCGGCACGCCCGACCAGCAGACCATTTTCTACACGGCCTTGTACCACTCCGCCATCAGCCCCAACCTGTACACGGATTGGGATGGACGATACCGGGGCCTGGACAAGAAAATCCACACGGCCGAAAAAGGATCGGAGAGTTATACCGTGTTTTCGCTATGGGACACCTTCCGCGCCTTTCACCCGTTGATGACCATCATCAACCCCTCGCGCAACGAAGCTTGGGTGAGGACGCTCATCACAAAATATGAACAAGACGGCGTGCTGCCCATGTGGGAACTGGCCGCCAACGAAACGGGCACTATGATCGGCTACCACTCCGCGTCGGTCATTGCCGATGCCTATGTGAAAGGCAATCGCAACTTCAATGTGCAGAAAGCCTACGAAGGTTTGTTGCGTGCACCGCACTTCGACACCGTGTCCGTCCATTTTCCCGATGCCGAAATAAAAAACAATGTGATGCCCGTGGGCAAGTACTACAACGAGACGTTGGGTTTTATTCCGTGCGACAAAGACAATGAGTCGGTGAGCAAAGCGCTGGAGTATGCCTATGACGATTGGTGCATTGCGCAAATGGCGAAAGGCCTGGGCAAAACCAAGGACTATGAAAAATTTATGGAGCGATCGCGGCGCTACGCAAAATATTTTGACAAACGCGTCGGCTTCATGCGGGGCGTGAATGCCGATGGTTCGTGGAAGACACCGTTCAACCCGCGTTTCTCGAATCACCGCCGCGACGAATATGTGGAGGGGAACTCCTGGCAGTGGTCGTGGTTTGTACCCCACGACATCGATGGCCTCATGGCGCTGCACGGCGGCCGGAAGCCGTTCATTCAAAAACTCGACAGTTTGTTTTCCGTGCAATCGGATATCGAGGGCAACAATTCTTCGGCCGACATTACGGGTTTGGTTGGGCAGTATGCGCATGGCAACGAGCCCAGTCACCACATTGCCTATCTCTATAATTATGTAGGCCAGCCTTGGAAGACCCAGGAGCTTGCCGATAAAATCCTGAACACGCTTTATTTCAACGACGCCAATGGTTTATCCGGGAACGAAGACTGTGGACAGATGTCGGCATGGTATATTCTGAGCAGCCTGGGAATTTACCAGGTGAGCCCGGGTGATCCAACGTACACCTTGGGCCGTCCCCTGTTCAGCGAAGCAAAGGTGCATCTCGAAAATGGGAAGACCTTTGTGGTGAAAGCGCAGAACAACAGTGTGGTTAATAAATACGTCACCAAAGTGAGCTTGAACGGGACGCCGCTCAAAACCCCGTTCATCACACACGAGGATATTTTAAAGGGAGGCACGTTGGAATTTGTCATGTCGGCGCATCCCACCATCACGCCCTGATTTTTTTAACAACTTAACCGAAAAAGAAATACACCGAAATATTATGCGACAAGAGGAGCTTGCCAAGCTGGAGAAGGAAGACCTGGTGATGTTGTTGACCCAGACCCACGACAAGATGAAAAAGAAAAACACCCAACTGCGCAAAACTCAAGAGAAGCTAAGTCTGGCCAAAAGCCGGATCCGTAAAATGAAGGACATTATCAGCTACCAACGGAAACGGATATTGGATGGTGTTTCAACACAGGAGACTGCGTAATACGATGGAGTGATCGCCCGTTTTTGCCGTTAACATAAATTCAGTTCATTCATTCAAGGCGTTATATCCACTTTTATTCCATGATCGCGCGTGTCTACATTTTAATGATTGGAATGCTGTCGACGCTGCTTTCCGTTTCGTTTACCTGCGCCCAGCCCAGCCGTAAGGTCAGCATCGCTTGCATTGGCGCTAGCATCACGTATGGCGCCGGTCTTGAGGATCGCGAAAAGCAATCCTATCCCGCGCAACTTCAAAACCTGTTGGGTGACCATTATACCGTGACCAATTATGGTGTGAACAGCACTACGCTCCTACGGCAGGGCGATCATCCTTATTGGAGCACAAAAGCATACGCGTCAGCACTGGCCAGCAATCCCGACATCGTGTTCATCGACTTAGGTGGAAACGACAGTAAGCTGGTGAATCGCGTAAACGCCGGTGCGCTGGAACAGGATGGCCGGGACCTCATTCAATCCTTTCGACAGCTTCCCTCGCACCCGCGCGTTATTTTGCTGTTACCGATCGTCTCGTTTGTGACGGACACGATGGAAATCTGGGATGCCGCCATCGTGAAAACCATCATCCCGCATTTGCGCAACGTTGCGTTCGATGCGGGCTGCGAGGTATTGGATATGCATCCGTTATTATTGAACCAATCCGCGTACATGCCGGATAAAATACATCCCGACGCCGTGGGGGCGTTGATGATGGCAAAACGGCTTCACGCTTTTCTCACCCAAGACTATGACGAGCGTTTCGATATTTTCAAAACGCTAAAACCCGAAAACCTTCAATCGTTTTATGGTTATGCGTGTTCGGAATTCACAATGGAAGGGCATCCCTGCAAGATCGTCCAGCCTAAACGCGCTGCGAAGCATCATCCGTGGATTTGGCGCGCGCGCTTTTGGGGTCACGAACCGCAAACGGACATTGCTTTGCTGGAGCGAGGATTTCACGTGGTCTACTGTGATGTAGCCGAATTGTTCGGCAACGCCGAAGCTGTGCAGCGCTGGAATACATTTTACGAGACGCTCACAAAGAACGGACTCTTTCGCAAAGTAGCGCTGGAAGGCATGAGCCGAGGCGCGGTGTACTGCTATAACTGGGCCGCCGCAAATCCGGACAAAGTAGTATGTGTTTATGTGGACAATCCGGTGCTGGACCTGAAGAGTTGGCCGGGCAGTCAGCGAACCAAAACCGAGCGACCGGAGTGGGAGATGTTCAAAAAAGATTTTGGGCTGGTTTCGGATGAGGCGGCGCTGGCGTTTCAAGGAAGCCCCATCGACAAGGTAGCGCTGATCGTAAACGGACATTATCCGCTGTTGCACGTTTGCGGTGATGCGGACCGCGATGTACCCATGATCGAAAACACGACCCCTTTCGAACAAAAGGTAAAGGCGCTTCATGGCGATATCACGGTGATCCACAAACCAGGCTTCGCACATCATCCGCACAGCCTTCCGGATCCAAGCCCCATCGTCGATTTTATTATGACGGCGTGGAATACGTACCGGTAGCCTGTTCACCTCATCCTAATCCAACGCCCTGCTTTTTCTAAAGCCATGTCAAAAGGATCGTCGCGGATCAAATTTTACAATTGCGGTTCAATCGTATGGATAGCGCTTGATTTTTTTTCATCTGTAAAAGCAAAAACCTTCAAAAAAATCGCTGTTAATAGGTTTTTAAGAGATAATTAATTCCCCCCGGATAGATTTGATTCATCGTAAACGATTGAATTGCCCATCGCAAACGATGATTATACCAACCCATGTTCCACTTAACTAACTATCCAAAACGATGATCAAAATCTACACGTTTTTGGCGCTCTTCGTTGGCACAAGTACCCTTCTGCAAGCCGGCAACGCCGGCCGGAAGGATGCTTTGAACGAAGATCGCAACGCGGGGCGGATCGCAAACGCGACTGCTCTTGACACTACGATTCCCCCCGATGAGGAGCCATTGGCCGCTGCACTGACGGCGCAGGCTGTGCAGGGGGTGATAACTTCTGAAAGCGGGGACCCCATGCCCGGCGTGAATGTGATTGAAAAAGGAACTTCCAATGGTACGACTACTGATGTGGAAGGAAAGTATGCGCTCAATGTGTCCGGACCGGATGCCGTATTGTTATTTACATTCATCGGGTATTCATCCCAGGAAGTGCGCGTTGGAACGCAATCGGCCATAAGCCTTTCACTTTCGCCCGATGTTTCCACTTTGCAAGAAGTGGTCGTTGTGGGTTATGGTACACAACAAAAGCGCGACGTTACCGGCGCTACCTCCACGGTTAAATCAGACGAAATTGTGAAACGCCCGATCATGCGCGTGGAGCAAGCCTTGCAGGGCACTACACCCGGGGTGGTCGTGAGCAGCAACAGCGGACAGCCCGGCGTTCCTTTGAGTGTGCGCATCCGCGGTTCGAATTCGATCAGCGGATCCAACGATCCTCTATACGTGATCGACGGCTATATCGGCGGCAACATCGAATCGATCAACCCGAATGATATAGAGTCATTGGAGATCCTGAAAGATGCGTCGGCCACGGCCATCTATGGTTCGCGCGGGTCGAACGGGGTGGTGATCATTACCACCAAAACCGGCAAAGAAGGAGCACCCCGACTCAACTTTAGCACGTGGTTCAGCAAGGCCATGATCGGCAAACAGCTGGATCTCATGAACGCCTACGATTTTGCCAAGACGGTAAACCTCCAACAATCGCAAATCGGCCAGGGTGCAGCATTCAGCGACGCACAACTGCAGGCGCTGAAAGAAAATGGTGGAACCGATTGGCAGAAAGAACTCCAGCAAAAACCCTGGATCCAAAATTACCAGCTCGATTTGAATGGAGGAACGTCGGCGGTGCATTACTATTTCTCATTCAACCACCTCAACCAACCGGGTCTCATTGTGAACCAGTACTACAAGCGTACCACGTTCCGTACCAACGTGGATGTGAAGGTGAACGACCGGCTGGACCTCAAATTCAAGATCACGGCGCTGCTTCCGCAAAGCCGCAACACAAAATACCAGGGCGATCTCACCGATCCATTCTCGCAAGCCAACATCTGGGACCCTACATCGCCCATCCGCAACCCGGCAACCGGCGAGTATGTGAACAACTCGTCTTATGGCTCCACAGGTTTCAACCCCATCGCGCAAGCGCGGAGTCAACAGGAAGATGTGTCGACCACCAACGTGACCGGTATGGCTACGTTGTCGTACAAAATCTTTAAAGACCTGACGTTTACGTCAAACAACAGTTATGAAATACAGTCGCAGTTCTCCGACGCCTTGCGTGGTCCGGGCACAGATCCTACGTCTGCTTTTTATGCCTCGACCTCGGCCAGCCGCTACAGGGCCTATCAGAACAGTAACTTCCTGACGTATAATCACAGTTTCGGAGAACATTCACTGACCGTAACGGCGCTGTATGAACAACAGAACCACTTGAACCGGAACCTGGATGGACGCTCATCGAAGTTGTCGAGCTATGCGCTTGGTTATTATGGACTGAGTCTTGGTCAGACACAACAGATCAACACCGGCTACTGGAACGACGCGTTGCAATCGTACATGGGTCGCGTGAACTATGCGTTCCGTCAGAAATATCTTTTGACGGCCAGTGTGCGTACAGATGGTTCGTCGCATTTGGTACAAAAGTATAGCACGTTTCCCTCCGTGGCCGTGGGGTGGAACATTTCCCGTGAGTCGTTTATGCAATCCTCCAAGCTGTTTGCTGATTTGAAATTGCGTGCCAGCTATGGTAAGACCGGCAACCAGGCCGTGCCTCCCTATTCTTCCATCGCCCAGATCACGACAGGTGGTCCGCACCCTTCCTACTATTTTGACGGCAACACACCCAGTGTATCCACACCGTTGGGCGCCCCGGTTTCAACGACTTTGAAATGGGAGACCTCTGCCCAATATGATATCGGTTTGGACGCATCGTTCCTGGAAGGCCGCTTGACGCTGACCGTGGATGCGTATAAGAAGAAAATCTCCGACTTGTTGTATAATTACCAGGCACCCTTCTACATGGGCGGTGGCTACTACCAGCGCAACATCGGAACGGTGGAAAACAAAGGTCTCGAATTCGCGCTGCGCGGAACGCCTGTGAACACGGGCAAATTGAAATGGAACAGCTTCTTCACACTCTCCTTTAACCGCAACAAGGTGCTTGACCTGGGTGGATTGGACAACGTGCAAGTGGGTAACATCGGCTCGGCACAAGACGGCGCCTCGCTGTTACGTGTAGGAAGACCGTTGGGTGAGTTCTACGGATACGAGTTCCTGGGAACCTGGAAAAGCAGCGAAGCCGACGAAGCAGCCAAATTTGGATTGTTGCCCGGCGCCGCTAAATACACCGACGTCAATGGCGACCATGCTTACAACTCGGCCGATCTGAAGCCCATCGGAAACGGTACGCCGAAGTATTCCTTTGGTTTTATTAACGACGTGACCTATGGCAACTTCACCTTCAGCTTTATGTTCCAGGGTACGCATGGCAACCAGATCTATTCGCAAACCATGGCTTACCTGTGGGGCGGACAAGGACAAGCCAAAAATGCTACAACCAGCGATGCGATGAACATGTGGTCGCCTACGAACGAGACCGACAATCCCTCGTTTGGTGGCAATGGCAAGAACTTCATCAACAGCAGCCGCTACGTGTATAACGGCAGCTACATCAAGTTGAAGAACATTTCGATATCGTATCACATACCGACGGATCTGCTCGACAAAGTGAAGATGAAGAACCTGGAAGTGTATGTGAGCAGCCAGAACCTCTTCACGATCACAAAGTTCCCAGGCTATGATCCCGAAATCAACAACGCTCAGAACGCGGTAACACAAGGCCTCGAAATGGGTGTGATCCCCAACCCGAGAACGTACACCATCGGTTTGAGAGCCGGCTTCTAACCATCACAAACATTTTTTAAAAACGTAACTATGAACAAGAAATATTTCATACCCTTCGCCTACGTCGGGCTGCTGGCCCTGGCAAGTTGCCAGGACCTGAGCGAAGACCCGAAAGCGAATCTTACGCCTCAGACTTATTTTAAAACGCAATCCGATCTCGATGCGGCCGTGTCCGCGATCTACGTACAGTTCGCCATCGACGGCGCTTATGGATTCACCAGCCGCATGACCTCATACTTCGGTGCAGACGATTTGACTACGGATCCCGCCCTGAATAAAGCCGACTTTCGTGACTTCGACCGTCTTGCCGGAGGCAGTGGAAACAGCAGCATGGTGGCCGAGTGGTCGGGTCCTTGGCAAGGCATTTACCAAGCCAACAACGTACTCACGAACTATGCGAAAGTAGAATCCTCCGAAGACGCAAAGAACGCGTCTGCAGGGCAAGCATACTTTCTAAGAGCATGGGGCTATTACAACCTCGTGCGCACGTTTGGTCCCGTGCCGCTCATCACTGGCCCGATCGACGTGAATGCACGTCCCGACCGTGCGCCGGTTGCCGACATCTATGCATCCATCATCAGCGATCTGGAAGCCGCAAAATCTTTGTTGCCGGTGAAGTTCGATGGTGCTCCGGGTAAAGCCAACCAGATGGCTGCACGCGCGCTGCTGGCTGACGTGTATCTTACGATGGCCGGCTGGCCGCTGAACCAAACCAGCAACTATGCACTGGCTGTACAAGAAGCGCAAGGCGTGATGGACGGCACCTACACGTTGCTGGATGACTACGCCACGGTATTCTCCACCAACAATCACTCGGAGTCGATCTTTGCCTTGCAGTACAACGTGGCTGGTGGAACACCCCAACGCAGCTTCGGTTCTTCGTCTGTTCCCCTGGAGGAAGTAGCATTGAATGGTTCCAGCGGATGGGATGATTACTATCCTGAGATCAACTTCTATCTGAACGCACCGAAGTGTGAACGCACCGATGAAACGTTTTACACCACGATCAAATTGCGCCAAGCCGATAATGTAACGTATAAACTGGTGAACTGGGATGCTGAGGAAACCCACGCCCGTCACCCGTATTTCAAAAAGTTCCGTGCAGGCCTTAACGGCGATGGCGTATCCGAGACTGCTAACTCCATCATCACCATGAACCCCAGCACCAACAAAGCGCTCGACATCATCCGCTATCCCATGGTATTGCTGGATTTTGCCGAAGCCAAGGCCATGTCTACCGGCCCCGACCAGGCGGCCTACGATGCCATCAACGCCGTGCGCCACCGCGCAGGTCTGAAGGATCTCACCACCGGATTGTCCGCTACCGCGTTTCGTGATTCTGTGGTCTACGAACGCGCCTACGAATTTGCCGGAGAGTTCGGTATCCGCTGGTTCGACATCGTGCGACTGCAATTGCTGCCACAAGTTATTGCCGCCCGGAGCGACAAAGAAAATGCGATCAACACCTCGGGCAACCTAAACGACAAATATCTCGCACCGATCCCTCAGAATGAGATGTACAGAAATCCACTCTGGCAACAGAATGATGGGTATTGATTTTTGTTTGGAATTCGTTAAACCATGCCTTCGGGTGTGGTTTAACTTTTTAATGCGGGGTTGGGCTGGGCAAGGGTTCCCCAGCTTCCCCCTGCATTTTGTTAGTGCGTGCTGTTCCGCGCCGCGGAGCGTTCGTACGGATCTATTTCGTTCGCAGCGGCGCGGCTGGAGATAGTTGGTGTAGCAAAGCTGTCCTAGACGGACAGCTTTGCTACACCAACCATCTTTTAAGGGCAAGCATCCGCGTAGCGGATGCTTGCTTTTGCGGTTCGAAAGCCAACAAGAACATGCGCAGCATATTCTTGCATCTTAAATCTTTTTGCTGATCAGGCACCCTGCTGGTGCCTGATCAGCAAAAAGATTTTCTAAGGCGCCTACGCACGATCTAGAGGTGATCACGTTCTTTCGCGCCTTCGATACACACTTCCTACAGAGCACCTCCCACACAAAACTCACACCCACACCTATTGCGCGACCCGCACACAAATCTCACTATAACATCAGCACAAAATGAAACGACAAATACTTTTTCTAATATTCCTTGCGACAGCACCTTTTGCTTTTGGCCAATCCAAACACAATCCCAAAACTTTATATCCCACTTACAACGGCCTGGTCATGGCCGGCTACCAAGGATGGTTTCGGGCGGCCGGCGACGGCAGCCAAGCCCGGCACTATGCCTACGGCGACGAGAGCCGTTCGAGCATCGACGCATGGCCCGACGTTTCGGAATATGAAAAAACTTACGAAACCCCCTTCAAGCTTCCGAACGGATCAAAAGCAAAGTTCTTCAGCTCGGTGGATAAAAGCACGGTGGATCTGCATTTCAAATGGATGCAACAATACGGCGTAGACGGCGTGTTCATGCAACGCTTCTTTGACGACACCCGCGATAATAACCGGAAAAAAGAATCGTCTGCTATTCTGACGAACGCTATGGAGGCGGCGACGAAATATAAGCGTGCCATCGCCGTCATGTACGATCTCTCGGGATTGAAAGGATCGGGAGAAGATTGCTCCTCTATTATCGAGGATTGGAAATATTTGGTGGATCAGCTTCGCGTTACCAGTCAGAAAGAAAACAATACGTATCTGCATCACAACGGCAAGCCGCTGGTGGTGATCTGGGGCGTGGGCTTTCCCGACCGGCCGTATAACATCCGGAACATCGGGTTGGAGCGTCTGATGAACTTTTTAAAGAATGACCCCGTCTATGGCAATTGTTCTGTGATGCTGGGCGTGCCCACGGCATGGCGCGAATTGAATGCCGATTGTTTGCCCGATCCCTATCTGCACGATCTCATCCGGGCCGCTGACTTAGTGTTGCCCTGGACCGTGCAGCGCTTCTCTCCGTTGCTGCACAATGACATGGATCGTTACCGTGACCTGATGCTAGCCGATATGAAATGGTGTGAAGACAATCGCGTCGGCTACGTGCCCTGTGTATACCCGGGTTTTAGCTGGCACAATCTCAGTGTGCATGCTTTCCCCGACGACATCAAGCCGGTGGCTTCCATTCCGCGTCAGGGAGGAAGGTTCTATTGGCAACTGATCTCCACCGCCCTGAACACCGGCGCGAAGATGCTGTATGTGGCCATGTTCGACGAAGTAAACGAGGGCACTGCTATTTTCAAGGTGACCGATACCCCACCCGTGGGGGGTGCGACGCAATTCATGGACCTGGATCACAAACCCTCCGACCATTATCTCTGGCTCACCGGCGAGGCAGCGAAAATGTTGAGGGGCGAAAAGCCGCTCACTTTTACACTACCGGAACGGAAATGAAGGAGCACCTTCGTACTTTACCCTGAAGAATCCTTTTTATGACACAGCCCCGCACCAATGACCAACCCAAAGCATCACCCCCGGGTCCGGGGAGGGTGCTGGCGTTTAAGGTGATCGGCGTGTTGTTGCCGTTTGCGTTCTTAGTATTGGTTGAGGTTTTATTGCGGGTGTTTCACTACGGATACGCCACGGATCTTTTTATAGCGTATTCGGGAAACAAGGATCTCCTGGTCATGAACCCGGATGCCTCCAAGAAATATTTCACGAATGCCTCGGCGGCGACCGTGGGAAACGTGGAGTTTTTCAGAAAGGTGAAAAATAAAAACACGTTGCGCATTTTTGTACTGGGCGAGTCTACCACGCTGGGCTACCCGTATTTTCACAACGGCTCGTTTCACCGCTGGCTGCAGTATCGCCTGCAGCATACTTTCCCGGAACGCGACTTTGAGATCATCAACCTGGCGCTGACGGCCGTCAATTCCTATACGGTGATGGGCTTTGCCAAGGAGGTGGTGAACTATTCGCCGGATGCTGTTTTTATTTATACGGGTCACAACGAATACTACGGCACACTAGGTGTGGCGTCGACAGATCGGATAGGAGGGAGTCGGTTTGTCGTGAAGACCATGCTCTTGTTGCGCGAATTGAAAATTGTGCAAGGCATGACGCGGATGTATGAGAAACTTTTTGGACCCTCATCCCAAACCAGCGGGGGCACCCGCATGAAAAGGATGGTGGCCGATGAGCAGATCCCCTTTGGATCGGAGCGCTACCGTCGGGGGATGGAGCAGTTCAAGGCCAATCTGGACGAGACCCTGGATGTTTTCCAACAGCACAACATTCCGGTTTTTGTCAGCACGCTGGTGAGCAATGAAAGAGACTTGAAGCCCTTTGTCAGTTTTCGGGTGGACAGCGTAAAGCACCCCGGTTTCCGGGAAAGGTTTGCTTTTGCTATAAGGGCTCTTCGAGACAACGATCTTTCGCAGGCGTATCGTTATTTAAAGGAAGCGGATTCCATCTATGACGGCCATGCGCTGAGTCAATATTACCTGGGGAAGCTGGCGTACCGGTATGGAGACTATGAAAAAGCAAAGCGCGCTTTCCAAAGAGCAAAAGACTTTGACGGCCTTCGCTTCCGCGCCCCGGAAGAAGCGAATGATATCATCCGGCAGACGTGTAAGCAACATCGCAGCGCCTATGTTGTGGACGCAAAAGCTTTTTTCGAAAGGGCGTCGTCACACGGGGTGACGGGCGATGCGCTGATCCTCGAGCACGTCCATCCCAACCTGACGGGCTATGGCTTGTTATCGGACGCGTTTTACGAGGCCTTAAAAAAGGAGAATCTTATCGCAACGGATGCACAAAAAGAAATGACCGTAGAGCAGCTGCTGCGGGTAATGCCGATCACGAAGGTGGATTCCCTTGCGGGTCTGTATAAGATAGATCGTCTAAAAAGAAGCTGGCCTTTCCGCGAAGCCCTTCGCCGCGATTCCGTGAAAGTGGAGACCTACGAAGAAATGCTGGCGTTGAAACTGGCCAACCGACAAGTGACTTGGCAAGCGGCCAACGACAGCCTGTACGTGTACTATTTGGCAAAACGCGACTTCCGCGCGGCAAAGACCGTGATGGAAACCCTGGCGCTCGAATATCCGGACGACGCGGCGTTCTATGAGAAGGCGGCGATGTTGAGTGGCGAGATAAACGAATTGTCCGATGCACTCGTATATTTCCAGAATGCCTTTCGCCGCGCACCCACAACCGAGAAAGCGAGATACCTTTTTGTTCTTTACCTGAAACAAGACCGGCCAGCCGATGCCATACCGTATTTGGACTATGCCATCGCTCACAGCCCTTCACGCGCTGCGCTGCTGCCGGTGAAAACTTATGCGGAAAAAATAGTCAAGCTTCAGACTATTCAGAAAAAAGATACCGCCAACGTGATGCTTTTGAATGAGATTGCGCAAGCCTATTATCGTATGGACAACCGGGATGCAACAGAAAAGTACATTGGTAAAATATTTAAACTCGATGCACGCAATGCCACCGCGCTGGCATTGCAGGCAAAGCTTGGTCACAAGTAAAACGAAACGGGAAGCATGAAGTCATTCGTTACATCGGTTACGCGAAAGCAATGTTTGGAATTCGGGCAGGTGGCTGTGCTGATCGCGTTGCTGGCTGCCCTTTATTTTAGAGATGACCACGGGTTCCTCTTGGCGGCTTTGTTTTTGACATTGGTTACGATCGTGGTTCCCACGGTATTTTATCCATTTGCCGTGGTGTGGTTCGCGCTGGCAAAACTATTGGCAGCAGTAGTGCCGCCGGTGGTGCTTGGCATTTTGTTTTTTGTGATGGTGACGCCCCTCGGTTTCGTGCGGCGGATGTTGGGACGCGATACTTTGCGGCTTCGTCAATTCAAAAAGGGAAGATCGTCGGTGATGAACGACCGTGACCATGTCTATACAGCGGATGACCTGAAAGATACATTTTGAATACTTAAAATTTAAAGCCATCGAATTTCTAAAAGAACTCCTGCGCTTTCTACGCACCCGGAAAAAGTTCTGGCTGCTGCCGCTTATTGTGGTGCTGTTGCTTTTCGCGGTGCTCATCGCGCTGACCAGCGCCTCGGCCTTGGCACCTTTCATCTACGCTTTGTTCTAATATGGCGCGGATCGTTATCCTGGGCATTTCGGCATTCTATCACGACAGTGCTGCGGCGCTTATCGTGAACGGAACCATCGTAGCCGCCGCGCAGGAAGAACGCTTTACCCGGAAGAAACACGACGCAGGCTTTCCCATCCACGCCATCCGTTACGTGTTGCGGGAGGCGGGTGTCGACTTTGATGACCTCACGACGATCGCGTTTTACGACAAGCCCTTATTGAAGTTTGAACGCTTGCTGGAAACCTATCACGCTTTTGCACCCCGCGGTTTGGTGAGCTTTATTACTGCGCTTCCCGTGTGGATGAAAGAAAAGCTCTTTATGAAGAATGTATTGCGCAAGCAATTAAAAGCTTTGGGGGATGCCCGCGTGCCGATGCTTTTCCCGGAACATCACCTGTCGCATGCGGCCAGCGCCTTTTATCCTTCGCCTTTCGAGGAAGCAGCTATTCTGACCATCGATGGCGTCGGGGAATGGGCTACCACCACGTTGTGTTATGGGAAATCCAACACGATAAAAATTTTAAAGGAGCTTCATTTTCCACATTCCGTTGGACTATTATATGCGGCCTTCACCTATTACCTCGGTTTCAAGATAAACAGTGGAGAGTATAAAGTAATGGGGCTGGTGCCGTATGGCGACATGGCTTCACCCCAAACCAATGAATTCCGCCAAAAAATTCTCTCCACGCTCGTCGACGTGAGAGAAGACGGTTCGATACTCCTCAACATGGACTTTTTCGACTTCGCCACTCAACTCACGATGACGCGAGACGAGAAATGGGAAAGTCTCTTTGACCTGCCCCGCCGTGAGTCGGAATCGGAAATACGGCAAGTACACATGAATCTTGCCCTGGCCTTGCAGCAGGTAACGGAGCAAATCGTGTTGATGCTCGCGCGCACGGCGCAGCAGCTCACCGGGAGCCGAAACCTGGTCATGGCCGGTGGCGTCGCGCTAAATTGTGTCGCCAACAGCAAGATCCGGGAGGCAGGTATATTCGATGCAGTATGGATTCAGCCCGCAGCGGGCGATGCCGGCGGTGCACTTGGTGCTGCATTGGCGGCCCATCACATCGGTCATCACCAGCCGCGGACGCCCACCCCGGGCGATGCGATGCAAAATGCTTACCTGGGTCCTGAATACACGGATAAGGAAATTCTCAATGCGGCTCAAAAATTCAATGCGCCGTTTCGTCGCTTTGAAAAGTTTTCGGACCTCACGGCGCAGGTGAGTGAAAAGATCGCCGCGGGAAAGATTGTCGGATGGTTTCAAGGTAGGATGGAGTTTGGGCCGCGGGCCTTGGGCAATCGGAGCATCCTGGGCGATCCGCGCAACCCGTCGCTGCAAAAGATGCTGAACCTGAAGATCAAGTCTCGTGAAGAGTTCAGGCCCTTTGCGCCCAGTGTTTTGCTGGAGGATCTTCAGGACTATTTCAAGACCACCGAGCCCTCACCCTACATGCTGTTTGTCGCCGCGCTGCGCTGCGAGCTGCGTCAACCTGAGCCGGAGCACTACCAGACGATGTCTTTGCACGACCGTCTTTATCATGTGCGGTCGGATGTGCCCGCCGTGACACACATCGATTATTCTGCACGCATCCAAACCGTGACCCGGGAAAGCAATCCGGAATTTTTCCAATTGCTACGCGACTTCAAAGCGATCAGCGGCTGCGGAATGCTGATCAATACATCGTTCAACGTGCGGGGCGAGCCCATCGTGTGCACACCGCAGGAGGCGTACGCCGGCTTTATGCGCACCGGGATGGATTACCTGGTGATGGGAAATTTTTTGTTTGATCGCCGCGAACAGCCGGCATTACCCTCGGGCCTGGAACAGCATTTTCCGTTGGATTAGGTTGCGCTTCGCCGGCGTTGGACTGTTTTTTAAGGCGTTGGTTGCTCCACCAATTTTCTCAGCGTTTGGGCATCCTCGAAAGCGGTGCCAATCGTGTTATTAAAATAGGCATACACGTCCTTATCTTTTGCCAGCCACGTTCGAATTAAAGCGGCATAGCCTTCCAGAAATTCCTGCGAGTAGCCACCACGATAGTTTCCGTCAGGTCCATGAAACCGCAGGTAAACAACCCGGGTTGCCTCATCCGAAACCGGCGGCTTCGAACCCGGCATGTCGTGCATCACCACAGAGGCTTCATATCGGTCCAGCAGTTCGTATACCGGACCGATATACCAATTTATATCGCGAAACTCGACGCAAATATTCCACCCGGGCACGCTGTTCAGGGCATGGACCTGTTTCAGGATGTTTTTTACTTCCCGCCGGAGTTCGATTTTGACGCTGGTCGGAAATTGGATGAGCAGGCATCCTTTCTTTGCTCCGATCTTGTCGGCTGCTTTCAGAAAGGTCGTGATGTCATCCGGGTTGTAGGGTAATTTCTTTTTGTGCGTGATCGCACGCCACAGCTTCACGGTGAATTTAAAATCATCCGGCACTTCCTGCGACCATTTTTCGAATGTCGCAGGCAAAGGCACTTTGTAGAATGAACTGTTTACTTCCAGTGTATTGAATAGCGATCCGTAGTATTGCAGCCGGCTGGCAGAGCGATATTCTTCGGGAAAGGTCTCTTTCGTCCCGGGAACAACAATTCCGCTGGTACCGATTCGTAGCGTGCCCACCTGCAAGTAATGGTTACATTACTTATAACAAAGCGGGGCGAAAATTAGTTACACCGCCACGTTCATTCCGATCGCAGGCTCTTCGCCGGGTTGGCCAGTGCCGCCCGGATGGATTGATAGCTCACGGTCGACAACGCGATGAATACCGACATCGCTCCGGCCAGTACAAACACATCCCACGTGATGGGAATTTTATACGTGTAGTCGGCGAGCCAGGTTTGCATGAGGTACCATCCCAGAGGAGTGGCGATAGCCATGGAAATGAAGACGAGCTTTACAAAATTTTGGGTGAGCATCCGGAAAATGCTTTGCGTGGTGGCGCCCAGCACCAGCCGTATACTGATCTCCTTACTGCGTTGCTCGACCATAAAGGCAGACAGGGCAAACAAACCCAGACAGGCCACGATGATGGCCAGTGTGGCAAAGCCTGCAAAGAGATTACCCATGCGCTGCACGTCATCGTACATGCGGGCGAAGCTTTCATCGAGAAATCCATAGCGAAAAGGTTGGTGCGGCATGAACTTGTTCCACACCTTCGTGAGCGATCCCAGTGTGGCCTGCATGTCCTTTGATTTTACCCGCACGGTCATCATGGAGTTACCCCCGCCTTCGATCACCAGGGAAAGCGGCATGATCTTTTGTTTCATCGACTCAAAGTTGAAATCTTCCACCACACCGATGATGGTGAACGTCTGGTGGCCGTTTGTGATTTGGTCGCCCAGCGGTTTTTTTAAACCGAATTCCTTGACAAACGCCTGGTTCACCACCGCCGCTTGCGAGTCGGAAGCAAGCTCCCGGTTGAAGTCGCGTCCCTCGACGATGTGCATCTTCATGGTGCTGATGTAGTCGGCGTCGACGCGCCATTTTTGTGCGTTGATGGGCAGGTCTGCTTTCTCTCTTCCTTTACGCCAGAAGCCGTATCCTTCGCGACTTCCACCTCCTACCGGCAGGTAACTGCTGATGGAGACGTGTTGCACATCAGCCAAACCCAGCAGTTCATCCCGGAACGTAAGTTGTTGGTTGTTCAAGGTGTGTGTACCATAGAGAATGACGACCTGGTCCTTGTCAAAACCTGTTTTTGTGGTGAGCAAATAATTCATCTGTCGGTAAATGACCAACGTGCCGATGATCAGGACGATGGAGGCGGTAAACTGAAATACGACCATCGCGCTGCGCAGCCCCGAGCTTTTGCTTCCACGACTCAAGCTGCCCTTCAGCACATCGATGGGTTTGAAGGCCGACAAATAGAAAGATGGATAGAGCCCGGCCACCACGCCGATAAAAAGCATGGCTACAACCAGTGAAGGAAAGAACCACCATGATAACCAGGGAATGGTGAGCGATTTCCCCGCCAGGGCATTGAAGTAGGGAAGAGCAACCCAAACCATAACCAAAGCTATCGCGAATGACACCAGACTATAGAATACTGACTCGGTTAAGAACTGGGTGATGAGATAACCGCGGACAGAGCCTGCCGTTTTGCGCAAGCCTACTTCTTTGGCACGGTTCGCCGATTTGGCGGTGGACAAATTGATGAAGTTGATACACGCCAACAACAGGATGAACGCAGCGATGGCACCGAACAACCAGATGTACCGCGCGTCGCTGTGTCGCATCTCATCATATATTCCGTTCGATTTCAGATAAATGTCTCCGACGGGTTGCAGTCGGAAGAAGTGATATTTCTTTACGTCGGCGGCCGATTGATCGCCTTGTTGTTCCAGGTGTTTGACAAAATACGTGTCCCGCATGGCGGTCATCTTCTTTTCAAGCGCAAGTGGACTTGCGCCCCGTCGCAGTTTGACGTATACACTATAATTCCAGCAACACCAGTTGTCTTGTTCGCCCTGCCAGAACTCTTCGCCTTTCAGCGTGATCAGGAAATCGAATTGAAAGTGTGTGTTTGCCGGCATGTCTTTCATCACGCCGCCGATCGTATACAGCCTGGATTTGTCATCGTTGAGGATGATACTTTTTCCGCGCGGATCTTCGTTCGGAAAATATTTGTCCGCCTTGCGCTTCGAAAGGACAATCGTGTTGGGTTTATCGAGCGCGGTGGCGGCGGTGCCATAGACCATGGGAACTTCCAGGATCTCCAACAAATCCGGATCGGCATAGCCAAAACCTTCTTCAAAACTATTTTCAACGACGTCTTCACGACGGAACAATCCTTTTGTGCCAAAGCCCAGCAGCGTGTTGGGCATGAGCCGGCCTGCTTTTTCCACTTCCGGAAAATCGGTTCGAAGGATGCCGGCCACGGGTGGGGGAATATTGACCCACCGGTCGCCTTGCGGTCCCTTGTATTCATTGTATAAGCGAAAAATGCGATCGCCGTCGGCATATTGTTTGTCGTAGCTCAACTCTTGTCGGATGAAAAGGAAAATGACAAGGCACGTGGCCAACCCCAATGCAAAGCCACCAATAGTGATGCCGGCATACATCTTCTGGCGGGACATGGTCCTCCAGGCGATCTTGAAATAATTTTGAAACATGTCGCGTTGATTTAATGTGGTTCGATAATGACTTTTTCGAAAGGCAAAAGGTTGCAGGAATTGAATGACGTTCCAGATAAATAGAAGGTCTGCTCTGCGTTTTCCGAGCGTGTCGGCGCGGCGTTCATAAAGCTCCTCCAGGTCGCCGAGCACCGCTTCCGACAGGTGATCGTTGCAGAACCAGCGCAAGAAGCGCGTCGCCCACCGGGGTGGGGTTGGTTTGGGATGAGCGCTGCCCTTCATAGCTTTGCGGTTTCCCACACAACCTTAGGGATCTCCTTCCACATGGCGTTGCGCAATTCCTTGGCCTCTTGTAAAGCCTTTTTGCCACCTTGGGTGAGGGTGTACAAACGCTTGTCTCTTCCGCCGCGTTGTTGCGTGCCACCGCCCATATGCGATTTGAGATAACCCTTTTCTTCCAGGCGCACCAGCGTCTTGTGTACAGAGCTGATCATGATGTTGCGACCCGTTTTCTTTTCCAATTCGTCGATGATGGCCAATCCATAAGCATCGCCAAAAAGAATGCCTACGGCCAATAAGACCAGTTCTTCAAATTCACCTAAATAGGTTCCTTTCATATTTATATGTTTCACCTTTGCCTAAATATCAGCGTAAAACAGAAAGGTTACAATTTTTGTGAAGGAATTTTTTTGGAACCCTATAGTCGACGCGTTCGGCCTGGTGTCGAAGTGTGCGTTTTTGGGATGGATCGTTCTTGTGGCCGAGTGAAGTTGATTGACTTGAGGACTAGGAAGTCTTTTTTTCCACGATCGCTTTCAACCCGTTCAGAACATTATCCCACCCCTGCACAGACTTTTCATACCTTTCCTCGGCGCCGGCTCCTGCGCCGACGTCGTCTGTGATGGAAACAACGGTTTCGCCGTTCGCGTATGCTAAGCGGTCCGTTACCGTCGAGGTGCTGTCCGGATGCTTGTCTTCGGAATTCTTCAACGTGTATTTTAAAAGTCTCTCGGGCTCGATGGCGATGATCTCGCCACGCAATTCGATTTTTTTCGACATGACGTGCCCCTTAAAGGTGATGGCACGGCCTACTTTCCAATCGGAGATCACTTCGCAGTTAAAAAAATATTCCTTTGTTTTTTCAGGATTGGTCAGCGCATCCCAAACCTGCGCGGGGGTTCCTTTTATGCGAATGCTTTTGTTGACAACATGGTTGTCGGTGATGTCGGTTTTCATAGGCTTTTTAAGATGGTTAATTCACTGTTCACATCTTCACACAGCATCTAACAATCTGCGTGCAGCAATGTTTTGCCGAGCCTGGGTTGATAAATAAGTAGAAAAAAACGCCGCAGATAAGCAAAGTTTTTGCTTGCCCTGCGGCGTAAATTTTATAAATGCAACATCTTCGTTCGGGGATCCATTTTATCCCGCATACTCTTTCTCCAGCGTAGCCAGATCGTATTTCCTCATTTTTAAAAAGGCATTCATGACCCTTCCCTTTTTCTTCGGATCGGGATCAACAAGCATCTCACCGAGCTGTACGGGGGCAACCTCCCACGACAAACCGAATTTATCCTTCAGCCATCCGCACATGCTTTCCTGTCCGCCGGCCGTGAGTTTCTTCCAGTAATTGTCGATCTCGGTTTGTGTTTCACAGTTCACGACCAGCGCGATGCCCTCATTGAATTCGAAGTCATGCTGCAAGCCGCCGTCCATGGCCATAAACGTTTGGCCGGCCAGTTTGAAACGAGCATGCATTACTTTGCCTTCGTGACCCTCGATCTCCGGGCCGTAACGATGAACGGCTTCGATGGAGGAATTTTCAAACACGGTGGTGTAGAACTTGACGGCTTCTTCCGCTCTTCCAAATTGATTTCCGACATACATCACCATGGGTGTTATTCTTTGACCGACTTCTTGGACGCTACCCAGGTTGAGTTGCCACGACAGTCCATAGCGGTCGCTGACCCAGCCGTACTTTTCGCTCCAGTCATATTTGTCCAGTGGCATCATCACGTTTCCATCCTTTGAAAGCGCCTTCCAGAGTTTTGTGATTTCCGCTTCCGTCTCGCAAACCGTGAATAAGGAGATGGTCGGATTCATTTTGAAGATCGGCCCCCCGTTGGTACCCATGAATTCCTGGCCGTCCAGGTTGAAGGTTACGGTGAGCACCTGTCCCTCAGGTTGGTGGTGAACCTCATAGCCTTCTTTGCCATAGCGTGCAATAACTCCGACGTGCGAGTTGGGAAAAAGCGACGTGTAAAATTTTGCGGCTTCTTCGGCCTGGGTGTCGAACCACAACCCCGTGGCGATTCGTTTGGTGATTTTTGTCATGGTTAAAGTTGTTTTTTTATGAATGATATAATGTAATGGCCATGCTAAACCGATACGTCCGAACCGTTTGGTGATTCAAAGCCCGCATCGTTGCGCAATTCAAAGGTAAAGTAGAGGACGGTTTTGGCGACGTGCTGAAAACGTCAACTTTCGGGGGCAGATGCGTCAGAAAAATTGTCGCACCGCTGCCGGAAATGTAATAACCCAACAATCATACCTGGAAACTGTTTAATTTCCCTCCATGAACCTCGTGAGACTCCTCCCCCTGCTCTTCCTCGCCTTGATGGCATGCAAGCGCCCCGAACAAACAAACCAATCGTTCACCGCCTACACCGGCGCCACCATCATCGATGGCAATGGTTCCAACCCGATCCGGGATGGCGTGCTCCTTATTTCCAACGGGCGCGTAGTGGCAGTTGGCACGAAAGAAAGTGTAAAGATCCCCGAGCATGCTACCGTGCACGATGTGGTGGGCAAGACCATTATCCCCGGCTTGATCAATGCCCATGGCCATGTGGGCGATGTGAAAGGCATTGACGGCGGTCATTATTCGCGCGAAAATATCATCGATAACTTATCGATCTATGCGCGTTATGGCATCACCACGGTGGTGAGCCTGGGCGGCGATAAACCCGACGCGGAATCCCTGCGCGCCGTGAAAGATACCGTCAACACGCAGCACGCACGCTTGTTCATCGCCGGCGAAATCATTAATGGGAAAACCCCCGAAGAAGCGATGGCCGTGGCCGACAGCAACCACCACATGGGCGTCGACATCATGAAGATCAGGGTGGACGATAATCTCGGGACTTCTCCGAAAATGCCTGAAGAAATTTATCGCGCCGCCATCAAACGCGCACACGAACTCGGCTATAAAATGGCCACCCACATGTATTACCTCGACGATGCCCACAAACTGCTCGACGCCGGCTCCGACATGATGGCCCACAGCGTTCGCGACCTCCCTGTAGACGACGCCTTCATTCAACTGATCAAACAAAAGAAAGCAAGCTACTGCCCAACCCTAACCCGCGAGCTCTCCACCTTTGTTTATGAAGATACGGCTGAATTTTTCTCCGATCCGTTCTTCACACGCGAATACGACACGGCCATCATCAAACCCCTGCTGGATCCTGCTCGTCAGCAAAAGATGCGCGAAAGCAAAAGCGCACAAACCTATAAGAAGCAATTGCCGGTAGCGAAGGCTAACCTCAAGACCCTTTGCAACCAGGGCGTCCCGATTGTTTTTGGCACCGACAGTGGCGTGCCCACGCGTTTTATCGGTTACTTCGAACATGTCGAAATGAGCATGATGGCCGACGCAGGCCTCACACCGGAACAAATCCTCTTGTCGGCGACAAAGAACCCTGCAGAATACCTGGGTTTGAAAGATGTGGGCACGCTTGTTCCAGGTCATTGGGCCGATTTCATAGTGTTGGATGCTGATCCGTTGAGCGATATAAAGAATGTAAGAAAAATAAATGCTGTTTTTATCGGTGGACACGAGGTGAAACGATAAAAAAAAGGTCCCCGAAATCGCAACGGCGGTGAACATATTGTTCGCGACGATGAGCAGCGTCTATGCTTCTTTTAACGGACGAACAGGATTGCGTTAAGATGGTTATCATTGTGAGTTTTTGGTGCGTGTACATCGTAGGTGCCAAGCGTTGAATGCATATCGCTTGGATACATTTCTACCGAAAGGTGTATACATAGCATGCACGCACGAAAGCTTAACCCTGACAAACAATGACTATTATGAAAAAGCTATTTCAGATATTTTCTGTTTTGCTGATCGCGACCGCTTGTAGCAATTCCGACAACAACGAAAATGCACAACTCGAGATTCGATTGACCGACGCCCCGGGCGACTATGAAGAAGTAAACATCGACATCCAATCCGTCGAGATCAACGCCAGCGAGACGGACTCAGATTCGGGATGGAAAACGATTGATATCCACGGTGGCGTTTACAACCTCCTGAAGCTTACCAATGGTTTGGACACCGTATTGAGCCATGTGGAACTTCCCGCCGGACATATCTCCCAGATCAGACTGATCCTGGGTGAAAATAACAGCGTGAAGAAGAACGGCATATTAACGCCTTTGAAAACGCCCAGCGCTCAGCAGTCGGGTTTAAAAGTAAAGGTGAATGCCGACCTTACACCGGGGATTACCTACACCATTCTACTGGACTTCGATGCGGCTCGTTCGATTGTTGAAAAGGGCAATGGAGGCTTCAATCTTAAGCCGGTGATTCGCGGCGTGAGCGAGGCGACCAGTGGTGCCATTAAGGGAGTGATTGTGCCGGCCGCTTCAAAACCCGCGATCTTCGCCGTGAACATGAGCGGCGACACGGTGGCCACAACCTACAGCGATACCACTTCGGGTAAATTCTTGTTGCGCGGCATCGATCCGGGCATGTATACCGTGAAGGTCAGCCCTAAACCGAACTATCAACCTACCGAGAAAACAGCTGTATCCGTGTCGCTGGGTGTGGTGACGGATGTCGGCGTGGTGAATGTTCCTTGATTTAAAAAGATAGATGTAAACGCAAAGAGGACTGCATAACAAAATGCAGTCCTTTTTTACTATTAACAATTCACTTCAATTGAAGTCTATCGATTCCGCGCTCAATTCCCCTGTTTCACCAAATGTACTTCGTCGGGGATCAGACCGTGCGCTTCTTTGTGTGTGTTCACCATCGCTGCCGAGTCGGGTGCTTCGGCCAGGCACATCACCACGCCGGCTTTCTCATCTACCCAATAGTTGATCAGGTTCACATCGTATTTGCCTTGAACAGCCAGGTCTTTCACGTGCGCGTCGGCGACTGCCTTCGCGGTAACATTGCCGGCACCCAGGTGGTGAACATCCAGAAAGAGGGCGCCACGCGACTGGGAGGCTGCAGCCGTACCGCTCGTAACGAGTTCGATCAGGTCGGGTACAAGGCCATGCGCCTGTTGATGGGTCTTATAAATAGAAGAATCGTCGGGCGATTCGGAGAGGCAATACACTTTGCCTTTCATTTCATCCACCCAATAGGTTAGAAAACTCACACCAAATTTGCCTTGGGTGGCCAGATCTTTCTGGTGGGCACCGGCCACGTCGGCGGCCGTTACTTTACCGGGTTCCAGGTTGTGTACATCGATGTAAAGCTGTCGTTCGACTGGTTTAGGCTGTTGGACGTTCGTGGAACAAGCGGCCAAAACCAGGGCCAGGGAGAGGAAAACAATACAGGTCTTTTTCATTTTTCGTGATTTAGTTTTAACTAGGACAAAGGAAATCCAAGGGAAATCAAATCTCATCGGAGGTTTTCCCCGTTTTAGTATTCCGGTTCCCTATTTTTACTAAACCCTCTCTTGCAAAAATGGAATTGGTCGAGCGCGATGCATACCTGGATGTGCTTGCAGAACATTATCAGCGCCTCGTCAATGGCGTGGGGCATACCGTGTTTTTGGGAGGCGAGGCTGGCGTGGGCAAAACCTCGCTCGTCAATCGTTTTCTCGACGGCATAGCAGGCAAGGCCAAGATCTATACCGGTGCCTGTGATTCGCTGTTCACCCCGCGACCGCTCGGTCCTCTCTATGATATTGCCGGGCAATTGGGAAAACCCTTGCTGGAACTGCTGCGCAATGAAAAAGACCGGGCCCTCATCTTTACTTCTTTTCTGCAAGCGCTGTCGATCCCCGAGGCTCCGGTCGTCCTTGTATTCGAAGACATTCACTGGGCCGATGAAGCCACGATCGACTTTATAAAATTCCTGGCCCGTCGCATCGCTCGTATTCCGTGTTTGTTTCTGCTGACGTACCGCGATGAAGAAGCCAACTTTTATATTCCCCTGAAAGCCTTGTTCGGTGAACTGCCGGCGGGGCTGTTCACCAAGCTCATGGTGCAAAGACTTTCGCGCGAAGCCGTGGACCGCATGGCGCTGGAGAAAGGCTACGCCTCGGGCAAGGAAGTATACGCCCTCACCTCGGGGAATCCGTTTTACGTGACGGAGATCCTCGCCAGCTATAGCCCCGGGATTCCCGAAAAAGTGAAGGATGCGATCCTCACCGTCTTTCATACGCGTGACGAAACCACCCAAGCGCTATGGGAATTTTTGTCCATCCTGCCCTCGGGCATTGACTACAAAAAGGCGGAACAGATCGATTCTAACTTTCCCGCGGGACTGGAGCATTGCATGCGATCGGGCATCATCGTAAACAAAAATGATTTCCTGTACTTCAAGCACGAACTCTACCGCATCGCCATTGAAGAGTCGATGACGCCGTATCGACGCAAGAGTTTGCACCACCGGATCCTCCAGATCATGTTGGACTGCCCCGTAGAGTTCAATAACCTCTCGGAGGTTGTGCACCACGCCAGGCTAGCCGACGACCGCGCGACCGTAGCGCGTCTGGCACCACAAGCCGCAAAAGAGGCCGCTGGTTTGGGAGCTCACCTCCAGGCGTCCAAGCTCTATCTGACCGCCATCGAATACACCGACCCCAGCGATCCCGCGTTGGTGGAGCTCTATGAGCGTCATGCCTACGAATGCTACCTCACCAACCAGATCGCACCGGCCATCGCCTCTCAACAAACTGTGTTGGCGATGTGGCGTGAACGGAAAGTAAAATTGAGGGAAGGCGACACCCTTCGCTTTTTGTCGAGACTATGGTGGTTTAGCGGTCATCGCGAACAATCCATCGCACTGGCGCGTGAAGCGATCGAAGTTCTGGAGAACGGTTTCCCTACGCGCGAGCGCGCGTTAGCCTATAGCAACCTGGCACAACTCAGCATGCTGGCCGACGATCCGGAGAACACGTTGCTCTGGGGAAACAAAGCCATCGACCTGGCCCAGCGCATGGACGACCAGGAGATCCTTTCACATGCGCTCAACAACGTGGGCGCGGTACAAGTAAAATTCAGTCACGATGCAACGGAGGGAACAGCGAAGCTTCAGGAGAGCCTCGCCATTGCGCTAAAGAATGGCTTGCACGAACACGCGGCCCGGGCCTATACCAATCTTTCCTATTCTTATGTGTTGATCCGGCAGTATAAGAAAGCGGCTGCAATTTTTGATGAAGGACTGAAGTACTGTGAAGAACGCGACTTGAAATCGTGGTCATATTATATGGAGAGCGAAAGGGTGAAGATCCTGTTGGATACAGGCGCCTGGCCCGAAGCCGAAGCACTGGCCCTGTCGTTGTTGAGCAATGCCTTGCAACCGATCACCACGAAGATCGGCGCCATCGTTACCCTGGCGCGCCTGAAGACACGGC
Source organism: Chryseolinea soli (assembly GCF_003589925.1). Lineage (NCBI taxonomy): Bacteria > Pseudomonadati > Bacteroidota > Cytophagia > Cytophagales > Fulvivirgaceae > Chryseolinea > Chryseolinea soli. The sequence goes on from NZ_CP032382.1 coordinate 3,541,348, forward strand.
GCGGCGCGTTTGAGGAAGCGCGACAATTCATCGATGAGGGAAAAAGGATCGCCCCTCAAACCAGCGAAGCCCAGCGCATCGTTCCCGTGCTGACCGCCGCGATGGAATTTAGCTGGATCACCGGAGAACCGCTTCCCCTCGAAGAATTGAAAGCAGCGGAAGAGTCCTTGTTCTTTCAAAAGGATACTTCCTGGCATTATACCGCCTTGGCCTACTGGATGCACAAATGCGGACTCTCATTAAACGACAAAACCAAGATCGAATTTGTGGGCCCCTTCCGTTTAGAAATTGAAGGCGACTGGAAAGCCGCCGCAGACGAATGGGAGCAAGCCGGGTGCCGCTATGAACACGCATTGGCCTTGCTGGCCGGCGACGAGAAACATCAAAAGCAAGGCATCCTCTTGCTCGACGAGATGGGCGCCACTGCCACCAGCGAAATGCTAAAGCTGAAATTAAAAGGACTGGGTGTGCGAAACATTCCGAGAGGCCCGCGCGAAAGCACGCGGAACAATCCAGCCCAACTCACCGGCCGCCAGATCGAGATCCTGACCCTGTTGCAAGGCGGCGCACCCAACAAAGAGATAGCCGACAAGTTGTTCATCTCGCCCAAAACTGTAGACCATCATATCTCGGCCATCCTCTCGAAGCTGGAGGTGAGCTCGCGCGCGAAGGCCGTGCTGGAGGCGCAAAAGCTGGGCATTTTAAAATAGGGGAGACCCGAGGGGTAAAATAGGGAATTCCCCTGGCGCACAACCGCCCATCCTAAACCAGCTTTGCAGAAGCATTAAACAAACGCTTCATGAAAAAATTCATCATCGAACGCGAGCTGCCGGGAGCCGGCAAGCTCACCCCCTCCGAACTGAAGGCCATTGCCACCAAATCGTGCGACGTAGTCGACAACCTGGAGGCACCGTATCACTGGATCCAGACCTTCGTGACCGACAACAAACTCTATTGCGTCCACATCGCGCCCGACCGTGAAACGGTTTTGGAGCATGCCCGCCAGGGAGGCTTCCCCGCCGACAAAGTATCGGAAGTGAGAAGCATTATGGATCCGACCACCAGCGCTTAAAAAATAAGAGAAGATAATAGTATCTTAGTTGAATAGGACTCCAACCCATTCTCCCCATGAATCCTTCTCCCAACATCGGTGGACCTTCTCGCATACAGTCGGTGGACTTCCTGCGAGGAGCTGTCATGATCATTATGGCCATTGACCACGTGCGTGTCTACTCCGGCATTCCCGCCGGGGGACCGACCGCCGATGTTTTCTTTACCCGTTGGATCACCCACTACTGCGCACCGACATTTGTTTTCTTCGCGGGCACCAGCGCGTTCCTGTATTTTCAGAAGACCGGGGATAAGGGAGCCGTTGCAAAATTCTTGCTCACCCGCGGCCTGCTGCTGGTGTTCTTGGAAATGACGGTGATCCGTTTTTTCTGGATGTTCAATTTCGATTATGCCACGTTCACCTTCACCGGCGTGATCTGGATGCTGGGATGGTGCATGGTGCTGATGGCGGCGCTGGTCAACCTGCGTCCGTCAACGCTAGGCATAGCGGGTTTGGTCATCATTTTTGGTCAACAGGTTTTTCAGTTTGTGCCGCAGCTTTTTCCAGCGTCCCTGCAAGGATCAGTAGCAAAACTGTGGGGCTTCTTCTATCCACCGGCCATGGAAGGGTTGGCTGGCGCGGGAAATCTTTCCGGCACGTCGGGCATGGACAAACCGTTTGGCCTCAGCATTTTCTATGTGATCATCCCTTGGATTGGGGTGATGATGGCGGGATACGGTTTTGGGACGTTGCTGCTCCGCCCGTCAGCTGAAGTGAGAAAGCTCTGTTGGCAAATCGGCATCGGAGCCGTAGTTCTTTTTTTCGTCGGCGGGATCGCCATGACGATATTGAACACCATTCCCGATGACACTACACCTTTCCTGTTCCGGTTTCTCGGTCAAAAAAAATATCCGCCTTCTCAACTCTTCCTGCTGATGACCCTCGGTCCCATCATTGCGTTGGTGCCCTGGGCTGAGAAAACACGCGGCCGCCTGGCCGACGCAGTGAAGATCATCGGGCGCGTACCCATGTTTTATTACCTCCTGCATTTGTTGCTCATCCACCTTTCTGCGTTCATCGTGAATCTTTTGTTATATGGGGAAATACATCAAGACTGGTACACGAATGCACCGTTTGTGGGCATGGCCGAAGATCAGCGATGGGGCCTGCCGTTGTTGTACCTGGTGTGGGCCATCGATGTGGTGATCCTCTATTATGTCTGCCGGTGGTATGCCCGGTATAAGGCCGATCATCCGGAAATAGCATGGATGAAATACATATGACACCCCGACAATTGCATGGGTGAAATAAAAAGCATCTAATTATATCTGAAAAGTAGAAACATATCATTAGCTTTGTTTACAACAAACAAAGTTTGTGAATGAAAGGCTACATTGGCGAATTTGAAGAGCTGGTACTGATCACCATCGCAAGCCTGGGCGAAAATGCTTACGGCGTAGCGATCAAAGAAGACATTGAAATGCGGGCCGGCCGCGACATCAGTCTGGGAGCGTTGCATTCCACCATCACGCGGCTGGGAGAAAAAAAATTTATTCAATCGTGGCTTGGCGAACCCACGCAAGAGCGGGGAGGGAGACGAAAGCGCTTCTTTGAACTCACTCACCAGGGAAAGGTCGCGCTGCACGATATCAAAGCATTGCGCGATGAACTTTGGAAACTTTCAAAAGCCACCCTTACGCTCGCCAAATGAAAACAAAACCCTCCGTTAAACCCCCACACCTGGCCGACCGGCTTTTTGAATGGTACTGCAGCAACGCTTCTATTGAGGATTTGCATGGCGACTTGGAAGAATTGTTTTTCAGAAACCTGGAGAGAATGTCGGTACGCCGCGCCAAGTGGAGGTACTGGCAACAGGTGCTATCACTGATTTTTTCCTATGCCCTTCGGCGAAGAAAAGAAACGGCTGCGTTTCATCCCTATTCGAGCTCGTCCGCACAAACGGCAATGCTTCTCAGTTACTTAAAGATTGGATTCCGGAACCTGGTCAAAAATAAAGGCTACGCAATGGTGAACATCGGCGGGTTGGCCATTTCCGGTGCCGTCGGTCTTATCATCGTATTGTTCATTGCACATGAACTGAGCTATGACCGTTACAATGCCAAAGCCGCCCCGCATTTATCGGCTGAACTTTGAACATCGTTTCGGAGAGAACCATGCGCATATGGCCACCACACCAGCGATGGCCGCCACCGCCTTGCAACAAGAATTTCCCGAAATTGAATCGACCACGCGGTTCCTCGACTATGGTACGTATTTGGTTAGAACGGCCGAAGCCAAGGAAAGCGTCAAGGAATACCATGTGCTGTGGACCGACAGTACGGTCTTTAAAATTTTTTCGTTCCATGTGCTCGAAGGCAATGCCAACAACGCCTTGGCTGATCCCTACGGCGTGGCGATCAGCAAGCGCACGGCTGTGAAATATTTTGGCAATGCCAGCGCACTGGGAAAATCCCTTGTGCTCGACAACCGCATCCACACCCAGGTCACCGCTGTTTTTGAAGATCTCCCTGCGGCATCTCACTTCCATGCCGACATGCTCATCTCGTTGGCGGGCGATTGGCCCGCGGCGCGTGAGGCAAGGTTCAATGGATTTTCCAACAACAACTTCAATAGCTATGTTTTGCTTCGGCCTGAAGCCGATGCGCAAAGACTGGAAGCCAAACTACCTTCATTCGTGGAGAAGTACAATGGCCCATCCAAAGGCGGCGATTTTGCCCGGCTTGAACTGATGCCCCTGCTGGACATCCATTTGCATTCGCAGCTCCGAGGCGAGCTGGAAACAAATGGCGACATCATCTATGTCTATTTGTTTTTTACGGTGGCAGTATTTGTTCTCATCATCGCTTGCATCAATTTCATGAACCTGGCCACCGCGCAATCCACACAGCGTGCAAAAGAAGTCGGCATCCGGAAAGTGTTAGGGTCACAGCGCGGACACCTGGTCCGGCAATTTTTGCTGGAGTCTTTCATCATTACGGGAGTGGGTTTCGCAGCCGCCGTGGGCCTGGCGTATTTGCTGACGAGCATGTTCTCCAATATCCTTCAGAAACCACTGCAGCTTCCGCTAACGGAGCCGTGGTTCTACGCAGCGCTGTGCGTCGCCACATTCATCGTGAGCTTCCTGGCAGGGGCATATCCTTCTCTTTTCTTGTCGGCCTTTAAACCCGTGGATGTTTTGAAAGGACAAACCCCCTTGCGTTCCAGAGGTGTTTTGCGCAGCGGCCTGGTGGTGTTTCAATTTGTGGTTTCTATTTTTCTCATTGTAGGGGCCCTCACGGTAAACCAACAGGTGGCGTATATTCAGAACAAGAAACTCGGTTTCGAAAAGGATCACGTGTTGCTCGTGAAAGACGCCTACGCCCTTCGTCCCAATAGCGGCGCGTATAAAACAGAGGCGGCGAAGATCCCTGCCGTGCGCAGCACCACCGTGTCGGGATTTATTCCCGTTGAAGGTGGTTCGGACTTTCCCCGGCGCGATCGCTCATTTTGGAGAGAAGGGACTCAGCCCTCGTCGGATAACTTGGTCAACATCCAGCAATGGAGTGTGGATTTTGACTACATCACAACGCTAGGGCTAGAAGTAGTCGACGGGCGGGGCTTTTCAGAGGACTTCCCATCGGACTCCGTCGGTGTGGTCTTGAATAAAACTGCCGCCGATCACTTTGGCCTGGGTCCCGATCCCATTGGCAAGCGGATCGCTACATTTGGCGGCGGCCGTGTCCCCGATTTTGATCATCCGTTGTTCTATACCGTGGTCGGCGTCGTGGACGATTTTCATTTTTCTTCATTGAAAGAGAACATCGGGCCACTGGCACTTTTCCTGGGCAGGAGTGACGGGTTTGTCAGCATTCGGTTTGACGGCGATCCTCGGCGCGTCATTGAGGGATTGGAAGCCGCGTGGAAACGCATGGCGCCCGGTCAGCCTTTTCAATATTCCTTTCTCGACCAGGAATTCGGGCGGATGTATGCCGGCGAGCAGCGTCTGGCAAAATTGTTCGGCATCTTTGCTGCCTTTGCCGTCATCATTGCCTGCGTCGGATTGTTTGCCCTGACAGCCTACACGTCGCGACAGCGCACAAAAGAGATCGGTATCCGAAAGGTTTTGGGGGCTTCCGTGGCAAGCATTGTCTTTTTGTTGTCGGGTGAGTTTACAAAATTGATTGTTATTGCTTTTGTCATCGCCGTGCCGTTGGCTTGGGCTGGGGTGCAATGGTGGTTGGAGAGCTTTACATATAAGGCGGAAGTTGGACTCGTGGTGTATGCTGCGGCGGGGATCTTGGTTTTAGTGATTGCCTGGTTGACGACGTGGTATCATTCGTATCGCGCGGCTTCGGCTGATCCGGTGAAGTCTATTCGCACGGAGTAGGGTGGGCGTGATTTTTTTCGCTGAAGCTCGTGTCTTCGCTGAAGCAAGTCGGCGACTAAAGAAAGGCAATAACGGGCGTTAGCTAGTCGTATTTATTCTGCAATTGAGTGTTTCGATCTTTGGTTTCTGGCCGGAGCGGTCTTACCTTTAGGGCTCCTGAACGCAGAAAACCTGCATTTCCCGCAATTTTCGAAGAAAAACAGTCTAAACGCGGTCAATGTTTGTGTCTTATGCGCTACTAATTCGATAGAGTAAATAATAAAAATAGACTTTAGAACATGTTTTTGACCAACCAGAATACGATGGACAGCCACGTGAGAAGCGTCGTGAAGGGCGTGAGCTGGCGGATCGTGGGAACCATCGACACCATCATCCTGTCCTTTATCGTTACAGGAAACATCGGCAACGCGCTCAAAATCGGGTTCACGGAAGTGTTCACGAAGATATTTTTATACTATCTCCACGAACGGATCTGGAACACGACATCCTTTGGCCGGACCCGCGACAAAAAACCTTCGCACTTGCGCAGCTTGTTGAAAGGCGTTTCGTGGCGTGCAGTGGGTACGTTGGACACCATGTTCATCGCCTATTTTATTACCGGGGTTCCCCTCGACGCGCTTAAGATCGGCGGCTTTGAAGTATTTACGAAGGTGGCGTTCTTCTATATCCACGAACGCATCTGGAGTGGAATAAAGTGGGGACGTGGCGCGGTCATCGCCCAGCCCGAAGAAGTGGTGGCGGCCCAAGAGACCACGCTGCAATCCTGATTTTCGGTACAACGGAATACTACATAACGGAAGCGAGTCTGCACAAAAGCATGCATTCGCTTCCGTTATTTCTTTTTAGCCTTCATTTTCTCGGCATTACGTTTTGCGTTGAATTTTACAATCTTGCTGATCAGTGTTAAAGGCATGGGCTTATCCAACGGAAGCTGTAAAGAGCCTTTGCCGGTCACGTAAGGCGCCAGTGCCTCATCCCAACCCGGCACACCCATCGGCACGGGGTAGATTCCAATATGTTTTTGATACGCCGCAAAGTGGATGAGATTTCCGTCGAGCGTAAAGGTGGGCATCGCATATTTTATGGTCTCTTCTGCCCGTGGCGCGGCCTTGCGAATAGTGGTCCGGATGGTCTTCAGCATTTTTCGAATGTTCAAGGGAAAGTCCGCGATGTAGGCATCGATGCTTTCGGCGGGAGGGTTTGTCATGGTCTTTGCCATTGTCTGCAGGATTTTGATGATAGCACAATCTAGCGATACGAATGAAAACAACGGCTGTATGAAAACGACAATAAGCAGGGCCGAAAGCGGCAAAGTGATGGGCTTGGTTTCGGCTGATGCTGCGGGACAACTCCTACGATGGGCCAGACATTTGTAGTTTTCTGAACTGCAATGGCGAAGTGTTCTTGTATTTTTTAAACTGCCGGTAAAAAAAGGGAAGGCTTTCAAAACCAGTGCCGTATCCTACCTGTGCCACGGGTGTGGAGCCCTCCGCCAAAAGCCGCGCGGCCACCTGTACGCGGTATTCGTTCAGGTAGCTGAAAAAAGGCTTTCGCATGGCATTGCTAAAGAAGCGCGAGAACGATTGCTCCGTCATAGACACCTGCGAAGCCATTTCGGCAAGCGTGATGCGGCGCGTATAATTTTCGTGTACGTATTCCTGTACGCACTTCAACCGGTCGTGCACATCGTGCGAAAGTGTGAAGGTATGATCGGGTGTGGAAAGGAATGCGACCTTTTTTTGATGCGTCAATTCTTCCAACAAAGCGAGCAGCTGCAGGTAACGATTCACGCCCTTGCTGTCGATGATTTCCTGCAGCTTACTTTTTACGCGACGGGCAAAGACGTTATCGAATTTGATGCCGCGTTCTGCGCGTTTCAACAGCGACGCGATGGCCGCAAATTCTTTCAGGGGCTGTATGATCTCGTCGTTCCACTGGATCACCAGCGACCGTGCAACGGTTGTTTTGGTCTTGTCGCTTTTCCAATAGTGGGGCACGTTCGAACCGATGAGCACCAGGTCGTCTTCAGCAAACGGCGAGATGTGATTGCCCACATAGCGAATGCCTTTGCTCTTGACGATGTAGGTCAATTCATATTCGGGATGAAAATGAAACGGGGCGTCGAACACCGGTCCCTGGTAATCGAACGCGGTCACCGAGCTCTCTTCATGCGCCCTTACTTTTTCAAAGACGGCTTTCATTTATCCTGTATTTTGTATGAGATAATGAGTTTTATTCCACTGTGAACTACAAAATAGTGTATTTTTTTGTTAAAATAAAGGAAGAACTGAGCCCCGTTGTTTTTGCTACTTTGTCTCATCCCAAACCCGGAAGAACTATGGACATGTACAGCGACCTTTCAGAGCATCATTATTTGCTGGGTTCGATGTTTCCCGAAGCCAACACACGCGAACTTTGGGAGGCCTATAAATTGTCGGACGACCAACTTGCGTTTTTTGAAGAGAACGGATACCTGGCCAACATCAAATTGTTGGAACATGACCAGATAGATCAGCTCAACCGGGAGTTGGCCGAGATCATGGACCCCACGCATCCGTTGCATCATTTGTTTTACGAATTCCATTCCAACGAATCGGAGGATGCAAATTCCGTCTTGTTCCACTCCCTGGGGCACTGGCGCATCACACCGGGCTTTCATGATATTTTGTGGAATCCGCGGTTTGTGATTCCGGCGTCACAATTGTTGGGAAATCGCGCCGTACGTTTTTGGCACGATCAACTGTTTTGCAAACCTGCACACCACGGCGGCGTTGTGGCATGGCACCAAGACTATAGCTATTGGACACGCACCACACCGATGCAACACCTCACCTGTTGGGTGGCGTTGGATGATGCCTCGAGCGAAAATGGTTGCTTGCAATACGTTCCCAAAAGTCACCGCTGGGATTTGCTGGACAGAACCAGCCTGGCCGGCGACATGGAAGGACTGGAAAGATTTCTAACCGGAGAACAGAAAAAACAATTTGCCAACAAAGTGGCCATCGAAATGCCGCGAGGCTACGCCACGTTCCATCATCCGCTCATGGTGCACGGCTCCTATGAGAACCGCTCGCCCCGCTCGCGCCGTGCATTTGTATTGAATGTATTTGCCGACGGCACGGTGTCGAATACCGATGAGGCAGTCTTGACGGGCGTGCCGGCCATTGCCACGGGTAATAAAATGCAAGGACAATTTTTTCCGTTGCTCTTCGATCCGGCGACGATCCGATGATCGCAGTCCGCGCAACGTTCGGTTGACTCAGATTCCGTGGCGTGCTATCGCGACGAAATGTCCGGCTTGATATCGATCACCGGCGTGCCATCGAGCGCTTCCAGGGGATGTACTTTCAATTTGCCCGGTAACACTTCAATGACCTTCACGCGATGCAGGCCGACAGGATTAGGTCGGTCGGGAGAACGCGTCGTGAACACGCCAATTTCCGGCGCGGTGGTCTCCCGCCGCGGATAACATTTTAGAACACGGCGATCGGCAAGGTGGAACCAGGTGAGCAACACCAGGGGAGCTCCTACCCGGATGCCTTCAATACCTTCGGTGTACGCCGCATCGATTTCGATCACGGCCTCCGGTGCCCCTTCACTTTCCTGTAAAGGACAATCTTCCAAAGTCTTTAGCGATGAACGTATATAGCCAATGGGTTGTAATGCAAATTTTTCCATAGCACGGATAGTTTACTTCATGATCTTTTTCCAATACTCCTGCCGGAACACCAGCGGACTGACTTTATATACCTTTTTAAATTGCCGGTTGAAATTGGAGAGATTGTTGAACCCGCAGGCAAAACAAACTTCCGAGACACTCTTGTCCTGGCTGATCAGCAGTTTGGTGGCTTGCCCCAGGCGCACTTCGTTCAGAAAAGATGTAAAGGTTTTGCGTGTGCGCTGGCTAAAAAACCTGGAGAAAGAATTCACGGCCAGGTTGGTCAGCGAAGCCACTTCCTCCAGGCGGATCTCGCGGTGATAGTTGTTGAAAACAAAGTCGAACACTTCGTTCATGCGCGACGACTCCACAGCGTTCACGCCTTTCACCGGTTCGTTGGAGATGTAACGATAGTCGCGCGACTCCGAAAGTTCCTGCAGGACATCCAGCAGTTTGAGCATGCGGGGAAATCCTTTCAGCGAGCAGAGCTCGAACATTTTTTTGCGGATGCTCTCATTGGTCTTTCCCAAAATATCAAGGCCGCGAGTGCTGCGGGTGAGCAGGCTTTTAATTTTTCGGGATTCTGGTAGCGCAAGAAAGTCGGCGCCAAAGGAATGTTCGAGAAAGTGAACCACGATGGACTGCGCGCGGAGCTTGCTTTTAGAACGATAATACTCGGCCCCATTTTTATAGAGGTGCGGCAGATTGGGACCGATAAGCGCCAGGTCGTTTTCATGAAAGGTCCGGATGTTGTCTCCAATAAAGCGCTGCCCTGTGCTGGCGGTGACCAGCACCAGTTCGTATTCGGGATGAAAATGCCACGGGGTAGGGTAGTAGCGATAGTCGAAATACTTCACCACAAAGGATTCCTCCGATTTTATTGGCAATCTTTCGAGTACGGGTTGCATGATGATGTTTTGCTGGGTCTAAACTAACGGATATTTCGATGTTAAAAAAGTATCAGTTCTGTTCCGGATGCCGGGAAACACGTTAGCGATGCAGGCGGATGCATGGTGAAAAAAGGAAGGTACTACGGGGGAGGTGATTTTTTTTATGCGGCCCCCCTCGGAGACCTCGGGGCCGGGCTATCCGTTCCAAGTCCGCCCAACACACAAAGCCAACGCACTTCGGGCTTTCCACTGCTATCCCTGGCCGGCCCCGGAAATAAGCATTCGGCCTCTGCGGAGAAAAAATTATTTTATATTTAGTTCGCAATCTTTAAAATCACCTTCAAATAACCATCGAGGTATATAGTCACTTTCTACAGTAATAGAAATTCCGTTATCATAGGCATAGGAGCAAATCATAAGGAGTGGAAAGGAAACCCAACCCCAGAAATCAGCCGCTCTATCTTTCTTACTAAAATATTCTTTATGTTTATTCAAAGCTTTTTCAAGAAGATCATTAAAACCAAATGCATCTTTTTGAAGAACTGATTTACATAACATTATAACCGGAGTTCCCTGATTGTCAATCCAATTTCTTGATGGATTAGTTTTACTAAACTCTTTTTCTTTTAACTCATAAATCTCAATAGCTTTCTCTAAATACTTAGAATCTTCAAAAAGAACTTTATAAACTTCGACTTCGGCTATTCTTACATCGTCAAAAGAAACGTTTCCTTGTTTCATAAACCTGTTCTCAAGACCTGTTAAAAAATCAATAGCTTTTTTATCCCTTAAAATAATGGCTGTATAAAACACTGTCATCCATGTTCCGAAATCAATATAATCTCTAGTCTCCTTTCCAACCGTTTTGATTGTTGTCTTTCCTACTTGGATTTCTCTTTCTTTGTTTGGGTTAGAAGCCAACTTGAAATGATTCAACCCAAATTGAAGAGCGTAAAAAAAGCTCTGAAAAATTTCATCTTTATCGCAGTTTAAAACAATCGAGTATCCAATGTCATTTATTATGCTTGTATAAAAGGAAATTATGTCTCGCGATCTAAAATCTATTTTTAATGCCTCTACATAAGATGATAACCTTACTTTGAATTTTTCATGGTAAGTTTCTATCCTATCAATTTGAAACCCTATGTCGTGTCTATCCATTTTCAATTTGAAAATTCTTTAATAATTAAGCCACCTAATTCTCCTTTCGAATATTTCTCCAGAACAAGTTTATTGTTTTTGTATATAAGCAGACTGTGTCTGTTGGGATAAAAACCCGAATCAATGTCTTCAATGATTTGTTTAATTACTGCTCTATTCATTCCTACATCTTCCAATGTAGAAGTCGTAATGCCGTCATGTAGGTCATCGGGTCTTTTTGAATCACCCTGGGTTGTTTGTCCAAACCCACAATTGTAAATGAGGAAACTGAAAATCAGAAGAGCTAATCGTTTTTTTCATGTTATTTTATTAGTCTAATGGCTTGCCGCCAACTAGCGAATATATGCCATTAGTGGCATATACCGGTATTTTGCAGCGCGAAGTTGGGGGAGTTTAGCAGGAAAGGACAAAAACCATATTACATACACTGTGGTGACCGGAAACTGATCTACCCGCTTACTATAAGACCGTCTCTAAAATTGTTCAACAATAACTTTTGAGGATGCTGCTCCCAGCGAGATCAGTGTTTTTTGCAAAGCGAGCACCATGGGGTCAGGGCCGCAAAGATAAAAATAGGAAGAGAAGGTAGGCAACTTTTCTTTCAGGTAAACCGCATCGATCATGCGATGATCAAATGATTTTGTCTCTTCCTGCGTAAGCGTGTTGATAAAATTCTTGCCAAGCATTTGCGTGAACTCTTCGCGCAGGATGATATCCTTTTCGGTGTTGTTGGAAAAGATCAGCGTGTTGTTGCCCAGTTTCCCCTCTTTTTTCAATTGCCGGAAGATGGCGATAAACGGGGTTACCCCTGCACCACCTGCAATGAAAACACCTTCGCCATAGTAGTGGATGGCACCGAACACATCATGGATGATCAATTGATCGCCGGCTTTCAACTTGCCCAGGTGATTGGTGACGCCGTTGTGATCCGTATAGATCTTAATGGTGAATTCCAGGTGATCCCACTCCGTCAGCCCGGTGAAGGTGAAGGGTCTTTTCTCATCCTTCATTTCCGGCGTGTTGATGGAAATGTCGGCTGCTTGGCCGGGCACGAAGGTAAGGCCTTTAGGTCTTTCCAACGTGAATCGCCTGACGTTGTGCGTAACCGGTTCAACTTTCAATATGTTGACGATGGCAGGTTCCATAACGAAAGATAGTTATAAATAATAATTAAATATCTTGCATCGAACAATCTCGTGCATGCAAGAACTTACACTTTACACCCTCGCTGCCGGCAGTGTTTTTTTACTGGCCTTTCTGTCCGTCGCAAATCCAAAGGGAACAAACGACGCGGCAAATAAATGGCTGGGAGTTTTTCTGTTTTCGTTTGGTTGTGCGTTGCTGGAGCGGGCTTTGTTGTCGAGTCCACCGACTAGACCACCCGAGGCATTCATCGTGATGACGGAGCTGTCCAGGTTTGCCCTTGCACCGGCGTTGTACCTGAGCGTATTGAATTTTACATCACCGGGGCGAAAGTTCAAAAAGGCCGAGTATCTTCATTTTTTGCCGTTCCTTCTTTTCGCCTTGTGTTCGCTCATCACTTTCTTTTTGTCGCCGCACGCATCGCCGATACTCCCACCCGCCTTGGGAAAAATGCTGGGAGTGGTTGTGTTCCTGAGTGTGAAAATTCAGGTGGTGGTCTATTGGCTGTTGAGCTACGGCAAGCTCGTCCGGCACCAACGCAACATCCGGTTATTTGCCTCTGCAACGGGAAGTATTGACCTCCGCTGGTTGCAATATTTTCTCTGGGCGCTGGTGTTCATGATCTTTCTCTGGTTCAACGAGTTGTTCTTTGACATCACCATCATTAAAGACCTGGCCCCGTTCGGATACCTGGTGGCCGTTTATTTCCTCGGCTACTTTTCGCTCCGGCAGCAAGAAATATTCCGCTTTGAGAAACAAGAGGTGGAAGCGATTCGCGAAATATTGGAAGAAGACCCGGTCTTCACCACGAAAGCGCCCCGTCTTTCCGGCGAAGCGGTAGCGGCGTTGAAGGAGAAAATGAGATCGATCATGGAACACGATAAAGCGTTCCTGGACCAGGAATTGGATTTGCCGCAGTTGGCCCGACGCATGCACATTTCCTCACATGATCTTTCCTACCTGCTCAATGCCGGGTTTGGAGAAAGTTTTTTCCAGTTTGTCAACCGTTACCGTGTAGAGGAAGCAAAAACACTTTTACTTTCTCCCAAACATCGCCATCTCAACGTGCTGGGCGTCGCCTACGAGGCGGGGTTCAGTTCCAAAACCACCTTCAATACAACGTTCAAGAAGTTTACCGGCCAATCGCCCACCCAATTCCAACGGAACGCATTGGCGGAAGTCCGGTCTTCGCCGCCGGCACATCCCGGGAAGGCCGGATGAACACACACGGATAAAAGCAATTTTTGGTTAGATCCACGAAAAAAGGAATGGAAAGGGGTTCGGGTGGTTCCATCGGAACATCCCGGCGACCGGAGCTGCCTACTTTTAGCGCTCATCCTAAATCAAAAATCAAAATGAACGCCCGTTCCTTTCTTCAAAAATTTGTCGCCTGCTTTCTGGCCGGCCTGTCCGTTATGGCCGCCACGCTAAGAATCGGCCGAAGATTTATTTCTCCTTGGATTCCCCTTCCGGTCATCGCGGCCTTTGCGTTTATCTTTTTTGTATCTGCTATAGTTCTCGCCGTGGTATGGCATAGACGAGAGAAAGCCAAAGCTCCGGACGCATCTTCGCCCCTCTGGATGCAGTTGAATTTTTGGCAGGCCCTGCTTCGCTATGCCGTTGCGCTCGACCTCTCGATGTTCGGTTGGCAAAAGATCTTCCACCTTCAGATGGTGTCACCGTTGGGCTTGCTCGACCTGCCCTTCAGCAGCCTTTCCGGCGAGGACCTTACGTGGAGTTACTTCGGACATTCCTATCCCATGGTGGTGGCGATCGGTAGCCTGCAGATCCTGGGGTCGTTCCTGTTGCTTTTTAACCGCACGCGTCTGTTGGCGTTGTTCACTTTGTTGCCGGTACTGCTCAACATCGTGTTGATCGATTTCTTTTATGGGTTGGATTGGGGTGAACGGCTCTATGCTTCTGTCATTTTCGGGGAACTGCTCTATCTCCTGTTGTCGGAATATGACCGGCTGGTGGAATTCTTTTTTAAAGCGCAGACCGCCATGCCTTCCGTTGTCTTTAAAAACATGCACATCAAAAAAGGCATGCGTTTGTCGGTTATCGGTATTCCCCTCCTCCTTATTGCAGCCTATGAAAATCCGGATAAACATCCTTCGCTGACAGGCAAATACAACGTGACGAAACTGCAATTGAACCACGCAACGTTGAAGCCCGGCACTTGCCAGGACAGCGTATTGACTACGGTATATCTCGATGTCGGAAACGACGTGGTGTTTGAATTTAACAACCCGGAAAGACGCCTGATCGGTCACTACACCTACGCGGAACAAACCGGAAAGCTAGACGCTGCGTGGCATTATCCGCCAACGTTCCATACGCCGTTGCAGGCGATACTGACTTCACAAAACGATTCGGATCTAACCTTAACGGGAACGATGGGGGAGGACCAAATAATCATCGAAATGCACAAGATTCGAGGAAGATAAAGCATCAAAAAATGAACAGAAAACAACGACCAAGTTGAGAGTGATTTTTGCACGAGAGATGCCCGGTTAATGGCATCAATGCCCACCCTAAGCCTGATGGCGAGCCGCATTTATGGGAAAAACGAGTTCCATTTTGGGCTTTTGTTCGCGTGGATGCCAGGTCTTTAGGCTTTGGTTTTTACATGAAAGGCTGCAAATCCCCCTTTTCTGAGCGAATTTAAAGGGTTACCTTTACCCCAGAGTAAGGGTATATACCACGGTATACAATTTGATATCCCCCCGTTAGATTTAAGCGTTCCCTAACAACCCTTTCGTTTTATGAAAAACAAGATCTCTATCCTGTTGGCCTTCGGGTTAATTGTGCTAGGATGTACCAAAGATCCCGTGCAACCCGTTACCCCTAACACCGATCCCAGCAATCCAAACACTCCCGGAGACACCACCCGTACGAACCCGGGAGACACCACAAACACAAATCCTGTTACCGAAGACAAAGGCATACTAAAAGCCATGCCACGCGGTACCGACGATGCTCCTTACGGGTATTATGTCTATACCCCGGAAGCTTACACTACAGACACCTTGAAGTATCCACTGCTGATCTACTTGCACGGTTCCGATGAAACCGGCGATAGCCAGGGTTCCCCTACCGAATTGGAAAAAGTCCTGGGCGCCGGTCCCCCGAAAATGATCGACACCAAACACTGGGCACCGCTGCACCCTATGGTCGTGGTTGCGCCGCAGTGTCATGAAGGATGGTGGGATCGCGAACATGTGCGCACGTTCATCCGGTTCATCAGCACCACGTATCGCGTTGACACCACACGCATTTACCTCACCGGTATGAGTATGGGCGGCAACGCTACCATCGATCAATTGAATTCTTACGACAACAATCAGATTGCTGCAGCAGTGCCCATCGCAGCGGGTGGCGTGATGAACGATTTGTTTACGCAACGCATGGCCGCCGTGCCCTTGTGGTTCTTTCATGGCGAACAGGACGAAACGGTTCTTCCTGAGTACGTCATGGCCGTTGCACCCGCTATAAATGCCCTGTCGCCCACCGTCCGCGCCAAGCTGACTTTATACCCTGGGGTGGCCCATGAATGCGGGGAAATGACCTATACGGGCTCAGGCATGGGCAAAGAAGACCCTTCTTTCAGCGCCTTCAATATGGACGTCTTCACGTGGATGTATCAATACACCAAGCCAAGTCATTAGCATCCCGACAAGGACCGCCTGTTGAATTTGTGGTTTAGTATGGGGGCTTATAACACAGAGGTGCCGGTTGTTCCGGCACCTTTTTTATTGCTACCCGGCGGCACTCAACGGCCCAGCCCTGCGTTCAACGCGAAATTCTGGGCTCCATCCCAACCCAACGGCCAGGGCCGGTTTTAGCGGTATGCAATTTGATACCTTTGAGGTCGTTAAAAAGTTTGACCTCTCAACCTCAGTAAATCATGAAAAACACAATGGTAAACGTGCTGGCGGCGGCTTTGATTTTGCTGGGATGCTCGAAAGATCCTATTCAACAAATTTCGCCCGAACCGGAAACGTCCAACCCGGCGGACACGGCGACCAACAATAAACCCACACCCGATACGGGGGGTACGCACAAGGCCATGCTCTTGGGCTCGGATGCAGCGCCCTATGGATATTATGTCTACACGCCATCCAGTTATAAAAAAGACGGCCCTGCATTTCCGTTGCTCATTTTTCTTCACGGCGCAGGCGAAACAGGCAACAGCAAAACTTCGCCGGCCGAATTGGAGAAGGTGTTAGTGAACGGTCCGCCAAACATGATCAAAAATAAAACCTGGGCACCCACACATCCCATGATCGTGGTGTCGCCGCAGTGTCATGAAGGATGGTGGGACCGCGATCACGTACGGCAGTTTATTAAATTCATCAGCACCACATATCGCGTAGATCAAAAACGCATTTACCTCACGGGACTGAGCATGGGCGGGTATGGCACATTTGATCAGCTCAACTCTTATGATGACAATCAGATCGCAGCGGCCGTGCCCATCGCCGGCAGTGGCATCGTGAACGCTTTGTTCACACAACGAATTTCCAAAGTGCCGATCTGGGTCTTTCACGGAGAGGCCGACAAGATCGTGCCTCCGGATTTTTCAAAGGCCATCGTTCCCGCGATAAATGCCCTGAATCCCAAGGTCCGCGCAAAACTAACCCTGTACCCGGGTGTAGAACACAACAGTTGGAAAATGACCTATACAGGTTCGGGCATGGGCAAGGAAGATCCGGCCTATGATCCCTTCGCAATGGACATTTACGATTGGATGTACCAATACACAAAGCCCTAGCGTCGATTTTATTTGAAAGATTTAACGCTTTGAAATGATGGGGGCCAAAGTGCTTCGCTTATTCATTGCGCAGCGCTTCCACCGGATTGCGAAGGGCCGCTCGAATAGATTCAAAGCTCACCGTGATCAGCGCGATAGCAAGCGCGATTGATCCGCCGGTAACAAAGACCATGATGTTTATCGAAGTCTTATAGGCGAATCCTTCCAGCCAAAGCACCATTCCATACCACGCCAACGGGATGGCAATGACGATGGCGATGCAAACCAGTTTAGCAAATTCCGACGACATGAGCCGCACGATTTGTTGTACGGAGGCGCCCATCACTTTGCGCACACCAATCTCCTTCACGCGGCGTTCGGCGGTGTAGGAAGACAATCCATATAACCCGAGGCAGCAAAGCACCAGGGCAATACAGGTGAAGGTAACGATGATGCTGGAGGCTTTTTGATCTTCACGATACAGTTTCCCGATGTTTTCATCGAGGAAAGAATAATCAAAGGGCGTGTCGCTAACAATTTTCTTCCAGCTCTTTTCCAGATTTGCCGTCACGTCAGGAAGCGCGCCGGGGCCAATGTCCACCACCAGGTTTTCGAAGGCTTCACCACGCTCGACCCTGGGGAGTTTCAGGAAGGCGGGCTCTATAGGTTCGTGCAAGGACATGCGATGAAAGTCCTGCATCACCCCGATGATCTCGAACCTCACCAGCGTGCCGTCGGCCTGCTGAAAGAAACTTTGCTCGACTTGTTGGCCGATGGCCTGCGCGGGCGTGAACCCGAGGGCCTTTGCAGAAGCTTCATTGATGATGATTTTATTTTGATCGCTGGCCAGGTTCGCCGTGAAGGGCCGGCCGGCGACCAGCTTGATGTTCAGCACGTCGTTGAAGTCGTAGGCTACATCGTTCATGAAATGACCGACGCCTTCTTCACGGGTTTTGCCGGGCCTGAAGAGCACGATGTCGTTCCAATACATGCCCGGGAGATAATCGGCACCCGAAACCTTCCGTACCGCGGGCTGCTGCTGATAATTTTGCTTTAGGGCGGCGTATGCCTTGCGGGCGGACTCGGTGCGCAGCGGCACGACAAGTTTTGCTTTCGTGTCGAAGCCCAGGTTCTTGTTGCGAATGAAAGCCAGTTGCTGCGACACCATGATCATGCCGCATACCAACACGATGGCGATGACGAATTGAAATACAACCAAGGCTTTGCGCAGTCCGCCGGAACCGCCGGTGGAGAACCTGTTTTTCAACACGGTTGCGGGTTGAAAGGCCGTGAGATAAAAGGCAGGGTAACTCCCTGCCAACAAACCTGTGAGCAGGGTGATGCCCAGCAAGGTGAACAAGAACGACAGTGAAGGCATGGTGTGCAAGGTGATGGACTTACCCACCAGGGTATTGAACCAGGGGAGGGCTACTTCGATCATGACCAGGCTGATGAGCACCGCCGTGATCACCACAAGCATCGCCTCACCGAGGATCTGGCGGATCAATACGCCCCGGAAGGCACCCATCACTTTGCGTACACCAATCTCGGTTGCCCGGCGTGTAGCCCTGGCCGTTGTCAGGTTAATGAAGTTAATACAGGCGATCAGCAGGACGAAGGCGGCGATAGCGGCGACGATATACACGTACACGATGCGTGGATTTTTATCGACGGACGATCGCAGGTAGATGTCTTTCACAGGCTCCAGGCTCAGGGTTTTACTAAAACCAAAGGCTTTCATGGCTTCGGCGCCATGACGTGCGAGGACATCATTCATTTTTTTCTCGACGGCGGCAATTTGGCTTCCCGTCTGAAGCTTCACATACGAAGGCACAAAGTTTTGCCCGGCCCATTCGGGAGAGGTGCGGATAAATTCTGTCCAGCCGCCGCGACTGGACAGTGAAATGATGAAGTTGGCTTTGATGTGGCTATGTTCCATCTCCTTGACAACGCCCGTGATCCTGTAGTCGCCGCTGGGGCCGCCTTGCGTGATGTTGATCACTTTATCGAGTGCGCTGCTTTGACCAAAAAGTTTAGCGGCTATTTTTTCGGTGATGACCACCGTGTTGGGGCGGGTCAATGCGTTGCTGGGTGTGCCTTCCACAAAGGTGAAAGAAAAGAAATCAAACAGCGTCGAGTCGGCCATGTAGCCATCGGTTTCATAGAACGTCTGGTTCTCGAAGCGGATCAGGTTCTCGGTCACGCCTGGGCTGCTCACGAAACGCAGGCCTTTCTGCACTTCGGGGATCTCGTCGGCCATCGCCATGGCGGTGGGAGGTGAACAAACGCCAAGATCTTCGCTTTGCGCATCGCGGGTCAGGTGGCTGACGATGCGGTAGAGCGATTGGACGTCTTTATGTTGTTGGTCATAACGCATTTCATCCTGGATAAAAAGCACCAGCAGCAGACAGCAGGCCACGCCCACCGCGAGACCGAAGATGGTGATGAACGAATAGGACTTGTGGCGGACCAAATTCCGGAAGGCGAGGAGAAGATGATTCTTTAACATATGTACGAGGTTGAACTTGCCCCTTCCAATTATGAGGCCAGGAAATTTCGCTCAGGGTAGGCTGGAATCAAAGCCTTCCTATTTCGACGTGATCAATAGCGGACGACGGTTGTTCGGAAAAAAGGCATTCGGAAACAGGATCCCGTCAAAAAGAATTCGCTAAAACACAGATAAATACTGGCCCCGCTGCAGGTGCTTGCCCTTTGGTTAATTTAATTTAACAGCGATATTGTACCGCGTTAAAAAAACGCGCTCCAACATCAACCAAAAACCCGATTCAAAACAATGCAAGGCAACGCATACATTTTAGGCATGGTAGGCCTCGGAACCATGGGCCGCAACCTGCTGCTCAACATGGCCGACCACGGTTTCAAAGTGGCAGGCTATGATAAAGACGCCACCAAAGTAGAGCTTCTGGGCAAAGAAGCTGTCCAGGGCGACGTGAAGGGATTCACTTCCCTGACCGACTTCATCCAAAACCTGCAGCGTCCCCGCGCGGTCATGCTGCTGGTTCCGGCCGGTAAGATCGTTGACAGCGCCATTGCCGACCTCGCGCCGTTGCTGGACAAGGGTGACCTCATCATCGACGGTGGTAACTCTCATTTTTCAGATACAAACCGTAGGGCCGAAGAACTCAAAGCGAAGGGACTTCACTTTTTTGGTATGGGCGTTTCCGGCGGCGAAGAAGGTGCGCGCAAAGGACCCAGCATGATGCCCGGCGGCGACCCGCAGGCCTATAAAGTGGTGCAACCCATTTTCGAGGCCATTGCCGCAAAAGTGAAAGGCGAACCCTGTGTGACCTATATCGGTCCCGGATCGGCCGGACATTTTGTGAAAATGGTTCACAACGGCATTGAATATGCGCTCATGCAATTGATCGCGGAAACGTATGAAGTGATGCAAAAGGGAATAGGCCTGTCCGGCGAAGAAATTCACGCCACCTTCAAAAAATGGAACGCAGGCCGTCTCCAGTCTTTTCTCATCGAGATCACCCGCGACATTTTTGCATTCCGCGAGCCTGGGGTGGACCACTTACTGCTCGAAGACATCAAGGACGAAGCGCGCTCCAAAGGCACGGGCAAATGGACCTCGCAGGTCGCCATGGACTTGCAGCTTCCTATTCCCACCATCGACACCGCCGTGGCCATGCGCGACCTCTCCAAATACAAGACCATGCGTGTAGCCGCCTCGCGTGTTTATAAGGACCCGAAGCGCAACGAAGCGCACATCCAAAAAAGTCTCACGGCGCTGGAAGAAGCCTTATATTTTAGCACGGTCATCGCCTATGCGCAAGGCATGCATTTGCTTTCGCAAGCGTCCAAGGAATTTGGCTATGCGCTGCAGATGGAAAAGATCGCGTTGATCTGGCGTGGAGGCTGCATCATCCGCTCTACTTTCCTGGAGGACATTTACCAGGCCTATAAAAAGAACAACGCCCTGGAGCACCTGTTGCTGGACGCCGGCATCGCCAAAAAAGTGAACGGGGCCACGGCCGGTATGCGTAGCGTTGTTTCTTCCGCGGCCGCCGCCGGCATCGCCGCCCCCGCCTATGCCGCATCGCTCAGCTATTTCGACACCTTCCGCAGCGCCCGCATGCCGTCCAACCTGATCCAGGCGCAACGGGATTATTTTGGAGCCCACACCTACGAACGAAACGGCAAGGAAGGCGTGTTTCATACCCAGTGGTTCAAGAAGTAAGACGATCCTTGTTATTGAAGACCCAACCCATACTATTCGCATGAGTGCAACCGCAGATTCATCCAAAACACATCCTACCATCTTTTTTATTTTCGGCGGCACAGGCGACCTCACGTCGCGCAAGCTGGTGCCGGCCTTGTTCAATCTTTTCCTGGATGGCTGGATGCCCAAGCACCTCGCCATCGTGGCCATGGGGCGCACCGCATTCACCGACGACCAATTCCGGGAAGAGCTCTTGAAAGACATCAACCAATTCTCGCGCCGCGGCAAAGCCGACAAAGCGAAGTGGGATGCTTTTTCGAAGAGTGTATATTTCCAGGTGTCCGACATAAACAATACCGCCACCTACGAAGAGCAGGCCGCGCGCATTGCCAAGTTTACCCAGGAAGCGGGTGTGGCACCCAATGTGATCTACTACCTGGCCGTGGCCCCGCGTTTCTTTAGCACCATCACGGAAAATCTTTCCCGCCATAAGTTGGCGGCCGACGCCGAGCGAACACGGATCGTTATTGAGAAACCGTTTGGTCACGACCTGGAATCCGCAAAGGAATTGAATAAGCAATTGTGCAGCATTTTTTCCGAGCGGCAGATCTATCGCATCGATCATTACCTCGGAAAAGAAACCGTACAAAATATTCTGGCCTTCCGCTTTGCCAACTCCATCTTCGAGCCGCTGTGGAACCGGAACAACATCGACCACGTGCAGATCTCCGTCACCGAACAACTCGGTATGGGGAACCGCGGCGGATACTATGATGAAGCCGGCGCCATGCGCGACATGATCCAGAACCACATTCTCCAACTGTTGTGTCTGGTGGCCATGGAGCCACCGGTTAGCTTCCAGGCCGACGAGGTGCGAAACCGGAAAGTAGATGTGTTGAACTCCGTTCGGAAATTTTCACCGGAAGACATCCAGCGCAATACGGTGCGTGGACAGTATAGCAAAGGATGGATCGAAGGCAAGGAAGTGCCCGGCTATCGCGAGGAGCAAGGTGTGAACCCGCAATCCAATACCGAGACCTTCGCGGCGATTAAATTCTTTGTAGACAACTGGCGCTGGCATGGCGTGCCGTTCTATTTGCGGACGGGAAAACGAATGCATCAGTCATCGTCGGTGATCACCATTCAGTTTAAGGATGTGCCCCACATGATCTTTCCGTCTGAAGCGGTGGAAGGATGGCAGCAGAACCGGCTCATCATCAGCATCCAACCGGAAATGAGTGTTCGTCTGCAAGTGCAGGCCAAACGCCCGGGTTTGGAGATGGCGCTGAATCCGGTTGATATGATCTTTGATTACAACGGTACGTATACTGGCGACACACCGGAAGCCTACGAAACTTTGTTGCTGGATACCATGCTGGGCGATCAAACCTTGTTCATGCGAGGCGACCAGGTGGAAGCCGCGTGGGATTTGCTGATGCCTATACTGAATGCGTGGTCGGGCAAAAAGAGTCTCAGCTTCCCGAACTATTCCGCCGACTCGTGGGGACCGGAAACAGCCGAAGCCCTCATTGCACGGGATGGATTCCATTGGTTCACGCTGCCGTTGAAAAATAATGGTCATCATGGATAGGCATACCCTGCGCATCCTGAAAACCCCAGACCTGGTCATCGAGGCGCTGGCCGAGTTTGTGGTGGAAGAAGCGCGCCGCGCGATTCGTGAACACGGAAGATTTTCGCTGGTGTTGTCGGGCGGAAGCTCACCAAAAAAATTGTTCGCGCTCCTGGCTTCGGCCGCCTACCGCGACCGGTTGGAATGGGATAGATTGTTTTTCTTTTTTGGAGACGAGCGCTACGTCCCCGCCGATCATGCCGACAGCAACTATCGCATGGCGCGCGAAACGCTTTTTGACCCGATGAAGACCACCCCAGGCCAGGTATTCCGGATGAATACCGACCTCTCCCCCGTGGAGGCCGCGCTGGCCTATGAACGCGATCTGCGGGCGTACTTCGGTGACCGCCCCATGCGTTTCGACCTGGTGCTATTGGGGTTGGGAGATGATGCGCACACAGCTTCCTTGTTTCCCCACACGAAGGTGTTGCACGAAAAAGAAGCTCTGGTGAAGGAAGTATATGTCGAGAAGGTAAAAATGTTTCGTCTCACCTTGACGGCACGCGCCATCAACTGCGCCAGCAACGTGGCGTTCCTGGTGTTTGGCGAAAGCAAAGCCAACGCGCTGTATCACGTCCTGAAGGGAGAGCGGAATGTGGATGAATATCCCGCGCAAAGCATACAACCCGAGCAAGGCAGGCTATTTTGGTTTTTGGATGAGGCCGCCGCAGCGAAGCTAAACGCTTGACGAGGCGTGTTAGGATCATTTCTCAATTGATTAGTAGACTCATTTCATTTATTTGCCTGAGCAACCTAATCCATCCCGTTGCGTGACGTAAAGGGAGGATTTCCAGAATCATCATCTTGTACCCATAATCACCCTGGATAATGAAGAGCGCCCTGGCATTAACAGCAACAATTTTTTTATCGACGTTGATGGCACACGATGTCGATGCCCAAAATGCGCGTCTAAGAGACGAAATAGCACGCATAACCGCATCCGTTTCAGCAGATGTGGGTGTAGCCGTGCTGAACATGGACACGGGCGACACACTGACCTTGCATGGCCGGGGCCATTTCCCAATGCAGAGCGTTTTCAAGTTCCCACTGGCCATCATGGTTTTGCACGAGGTCGACAAAGGAACGTTGGCGCTCGATCAGAAGATCCACCTGCGGAAGGAAGATATGCTGCTCAACACCTGGAGCCCGATGGCGGAGAAATACCCGGAGGGCAATGTGGATCTCGCCCTTTCGGAGATTCTTCGCTACACCGTTTCGCAAAGCGACAACAGCGGATGCGATGTGTTGTTTCGTCTGATGGGAGGCCCAAAAAAGGTGAATGACTTCCTTCGTGGTCTCGGGATAACACAGATCACTATTGCCGCCACGGAGACAGAAATGCATCAGGCCTGGCCGGTGCAATTCACGAATTGGTGCGAACCCGTTGCGATGGTGGCGTTGCTAAAACAATTTGACCGGGGAAACATTTTGTCGCCCACCAGTCGCGAGTTTCTTTGGAAAATTATGGTGGAAACTTCTACCGGCCCCAAGCGTATAAAAGGTTTGTTACCTGAAGGAACGGTGGTGGCTCATAAAACAGGTACAGGAGACTACAACGCGGAGGGCGTACTGGGTGCTATGAACGATGCCGGCATCATCGTGCTTCCGGGTGGATCGCACGTGGCGGTCGTTGTTTATATTTCACAGACGAAAGAAAAGGACATACCCAGACTGGAGTTGGTCATCGCACAAATTTCACGCGTCGTATACGACCAGTACACAAAACAGTAAAACGATCAAGATTCAAAATCATGAATACACAGCAAGCCTACAACCAGTGGGCCTCTCAATACGACACCAACCTAAACCGGACCCGCGACCTGGAAGGAAAAGCCCTGCGCGAGATGCTGTCGCAGTTTTCGATAGAGCAGTGCCTGGAGATCGGTTGTGGCACGGGAAAGAATACGGAATGGCTGATCAAAAAAGCAAAACACATCACCGCCGTCGACCTTTCCGAAAACATGCTGGCAAAAGCAAAGGAGAAGATCACCTCCAACAGCGTCCGGTTTTTGCAGGCCGACATTACGAAGCCCTGGGGCTTCGGCAGTGGATCGTACGACCTGGTAACCTTCAGCCTCGTGTTGGAACATATTCACCAGCTCGATTTCGTCTTTCAAGAAACAGCGGCTGCGCTGAAGACGGGTGGATACGTGTACATTGGCGAACTTCATCCCTTCAAACAATATTCCGGAAGCAAAGCGCGCTTTGAAACCGAGCAAGGACTGCAGGTGGTGGAATGTTTCAATCATCACGTTTCCGATTTCATTCAAGGTGCCAAACGATATGGACTCACCACGGTGGAGTTGAATGAGTATTTCGATGACGACAACCGGGACGAACTGCCAAGGATCTTGACGCTTTTATTGAGAAAGAATTAAGACAGTCTGGCGGAGCCACAGGAGCTGACGCGAGCGTTTCTTTTTAACCGGATCGTCTGTTAGGGTGACCGCTAACGCACACCCTTAATCGCAATTGTGGACATGCTGCGAGTATCCCAGCCCTTGAATTGGGGTGGACGGCCCGTTTTTTTGGGTGGCATGCCGATTGTCATATCCCCGCTGTTCATCAACCTAACGATCCCGTTTACGCTTATGAAACTCTCCCTACCCCTCATCACGGCCTGTCTGTTCGCGGTCTCCGTTTGCATGGCACAAGACCCCGAATATTCTTTCAAGGAAATTTATAAAGTATCCACCCCAGCCCAGCTCTCCATTTCCTCTTCCGATGGCAATATCGAAGTGCTGCCATCGCAAGGAAACGCCATTGAAGTGTTTTTCCAGGTGAAGAAAGGCAACAATGTGCTCAAGATCTCAAAGGCGGAGTTGAGCAAGGAATTGAAATTGACGATCGAGACCACCGCCAACAGCGTCGCCATCGACGTAGAATACCCGCCCAGCACATGGACCTTTGGTTTCAACGACCGCATGCGCGTGAACTTCAGGGTGCTGGTGCCCACACAAACCGCCTGTGACTTGCGTTCATCAGACGGGAACATTGCATTGTCGGGTGTGACGGCCAACCAGAGATGCAAAACCAGCGACGGCGACATTCGCGTGAGCTCCATTAAAGGCGATGTGTTCGGAAGAACTTCCGACGGCAACATCCACGTGACCCAGGTGACCGGCGCCATCGATATGAAAACCAGCGACGGCAATATCCGCCTGGAAAACATCGCCGGCAATGCCACCGTGGGTACCAGCGACGGCAACATCAGCATCACAAAAGCCAAGGGCGAAATTTCCACCAGCACCTCCGACGGCGATATTTCTTTCCGGGAGATCGCCGGCTCATTTAGTGGTTCCACATCCGACGGCAATGTGAAGGGAGATATGATCGAACTGCAAAAGAGTCTCACCGTGCGCACCAGCGACGGCAACATCGATATCAGCATCCCGGATCATCTCGGTCTCGACCTCGACGTGAAAGGCGAGTCGCTGCATGTGCCCTTGACAAACTTCTCGGGAACATCTGATGAAAAAGTGATCCGTGGTAAATCCAACGGAGGCGGTATTGCTGTCAACCTGTCGTCTAACGGTGGAGTTTCGTTAACCTATCGATAGGGAAGTTATTCAAGAAGGAATGCCAGCCTCGGCGGTTGTGCCGTCGTCGGTGTTCTTTACAAACATGCTCCTCACGCCTGTTGGTGTTCTTCGCCAACAGGTTTTTTTTTCTCCGTACCGATGGGTTTTCTTCACCTGCGGGTTTCTTCCACTACTCATCAAAGGCATGCTCATTGATCTCATGGATCACGGCATCCAGCTTGATGACGGCGCGCTTTAAACAATCGATGAGCTCTTTCGCATGCGCCCCGTCGAAGCCATCATGCTCGATGAGCTGAACGAGCCCGAGGATGGAGGCCACCGGGCCGCGGAGGTCATGGCTATTTTTAAAGGAAATGAGATCCAGTTTATTCACCTGCCGTTCAATTCGCTCCTTAAGCGCAACCACCTCTTCCACATTTGTGGCAATGGAGAGTACAGTTTTTGGTTTTTTGAATTCGTCCCGCGCCAGAACGGCCAACCGGATCTGAAGGTGTTCATAGACTCCGTTTTTCTTGAGCACGCGGATCGTATATTCCTGGAAGGGCGTGTCAGGTTGCTCAAACACCGATTGGTAGGCCTTCAGTTGGATCGGGCGGTCATCGGGGTGCACAAGCTTTTCAAACAGGTTATGGCTCAAGGTGAAGAATTCCTCCTCGGTATAGCCCAGTTGCTCGGTGGACCATTCGCAGTTGCAGATGAGTTCGCGATTCTTAATATCGACGATCCTGATACTGACCGGCGATACTTTGCAGATGGTCCGAAGCAACAGTTCGTCTTTCATGCGGAAATAGATTAAGGAAGTGGGATAACTTAAATTTAACTTTTATTTTAAGACTTTGAACCCGCTCGCGGCCGATTATTTCACGCGTTTTGAGAAGCCTATGAGCGACCCATTTTCTCCCCGACTTCAATGAAAAAGAACAAGCAACGATGGATCATGTGCGGATTATGGGCCTTGCTCGCGAGTTACCCGGCGATTGGCCAGCTCAGACTTCCGCGGCTGATCGGCGAGGGTATGGTGCTGCAACGCGACACCGAACTCACCCTTTGGGGATGGGCTGCCGGCGGTGAGGCCGTGACGGTCGTGTTTTCCGGCAAAAAATATCCAACCAAAGCCAACGCCGATGGAAAATGGACGGTGAAGCTCCCTCCCCAGAAAACCGGTGGCCCGTTCACGATGGACATTCTGGCCACCGACTCCATCACGCTGAAAAATATACTGGTGGGCGACGTCTGGCTTTGCTCCGGTCAATCAAACATGGTGTTGCCTATGGAACGGGTGAAGGAGCGGTATGCAAAACAAATCGCCGAGGCCGGTAACCCGTTTATCCGGCAATTCCTTATTCCCACCACCTTCGATTTTGCGCACCCCAAAGACGATGTTACCGGTTCCTGGCAAGCCGCAACGCCCGCGAATGTGCTAAGTTTTTCGGCTACCGCATATTTTTTTGCCCGCGACCTCTATGAAAAATATCACATGCCCATCGGGTTGATCAACGCCAGTGTTGGCGGGTCCCCGGCCGAAGCGTGGTTAAGCGGCGACGCCTTGAAAGCTTTTCCGGAATACCTACAGCGCACACAAAAATTTCAGAACGCGGCCTACACCGACAGCATCCGGCAGACAGAGGGCGCCATGGTAAAAGCATGGTACGGCGCACTTCGGAAAAAGGATGAAGGCATGAAAGGGGTGCCGTGGTATGCAGCGGATCTCGACGTAGCGGCGTGGCCAACCCTGCAAATCCCCGGCTACTGGACCGACCAGGGTTTGAAGGATGTGCACGGCGTAGTCTGGTTTCGGAAGGACATTGAGGTACCGGCTTCTTTCGCGGGCAAACCAGCAAAACTTCTGCTGGGAAGAATTGTGGACAGCGACTCGGTGTATGTGAACGGAACGTTCGTCGGCACGACAGGCTATCAATACCCGCCCAGAAGATACACGCTTCCCGACACGATCTTGAAAGCAGGGAAGAACACGATCGTCATCCGCGTTATCAATACATCCGAACGAGGAGGATTTATCACAGACAAGCCCTACACACTTTCGGCTGGAGGAGAAACGCTGGACCTGAAAGGAGCCTGGCATTATAAAATCGGCGCGGTATCCGACACATTGGCACCGGTGACTTTTTTTCAATATACGCCCGGGGGATTGTTCAACGGCATGATCGCACCCGTGACCAACTTTGCCATCAAAGGTGTCATTTGGTATCAGGGTGAATCCAATACGATGCAAGCCGCAAAATATCATGACGTGTTCAGCGCGGTGATCGCCGATTGGCGCAAGCAGTGGAAGCAAGGTGACTTTCCGTTTTTGTATGTGCAGCTGGCAAACTATGTTCCCGTAAAGAGTTCGGAAAAAGGATGGCCCGAGCTTCGCGAAGCGCAACGCAAAACACTGCGCGTCCCGAACACCGGCATGGCCGTAACCATCGACATCGGCGAATGGAATGACCTGCATCCGTTAGATAAGGAAGATGTAGGAAAACGGCTGGCACGGGCAGCTCAACATTTCGCCTATCACGACAAAAAGGTGGTCTACACCGGGCCAACGTTTTTGTCCATGAGAACAGAAGGAAATAAGGTCATCCTCACTTTCGCCAATACGGGAACGGGACTTTCCTCCAAAGGCGAAGCGCTAAAACATTTCACGATCGCGGGAGCGGATAAGAATTTTGTCGAAGCGCAAGCCGTCATTCGCGGCGGCGAGGTCGTGGCGTGGAGCGATGGCGTGTCCCATCCGGTTGCCGTGCGTTACGGTTGGGAAGACAATCCCCAAGGAGGAAATTTATTCAACAAAGAAGGCCTTCCCGCTTCTCCTTTTCGAACCGACGATACGCCTTAAGAAGTAAAGGGCCACTCCATAGATTGATCATGGAGCAGACTTTATCACGAGGAAATCAACCCTACAACTTTGCCAGGCTCAGGTAATGAGCCCGTCTCTTTTTATCCAGGCGTTCCGTGGCATACCGGAGCGTGGTGCGAGGCATGGTGGAGGCATATTTGTCCAGGAATTCATAGAGTCGTGCTGGCGCCTTTCCGCCGGCGGCGCGGAGCCATCCGCCGGTAGCTTTTTGAACGAGGTCTTCTTTGTCGCGAAGCAAAATCTCGGCGATCTTGAACGTATCGTCTACATCGCCTTGACGAATGAAAAAGAACGTGCTCACAATGGCCGTGCGCCGCTCCCACATATTCTTTGAGCGGGCAAGTTTGTAGAGCACATCACGGGACTTGTCATGCAAGTATCCCCCCACGACATAGGGGGCGGAGCGATCAACCAAATCCCAATTGTTGATGCAGTCGTGGCGGTCGATATAAAGATCATACAATGCTTTGCGGCGACTTGCCGGAATTTTTCGCGAACGGGCTTGAAAATCCATAATGCTTACCGCACCGGCCCGCGCTTCATGAATGGGATTCTCCAACAATTTTTCAATTTCCGCAGGTTCCATGTCCATGAACGTTTTGGCAAGTGCAAACAACTGCCCCATGCGAACACCGATGAACTTATCGCCCGCGCCATATTGACCTTCACCCGATTTGAAATAGCGTTGTATCTTTCTCAATTCGTCATCCGACTGGAGCGCCATGAGTTGTTTTAAAAAATCTTTGGCCAGGAGAGAAGAAGGCGAAGCATCGGGCTTCGCTTTCTTCTGAACCGTTGTCTTTGCAACGGTTTTCACGACTTTTTTTGGGGGACTGCTTTTTGCCATGGTTTGGGTTGAGGCACGGATTTTATTTTTGATCGTAGGCCTGCTTCAATTTTTTGATGTCGATCTTGTCCATCTGCATCATGGCTTGCATGACGCGTTGCGCCCGTTGTGGATCTTTGTCTTGCAGCATTTCACCCAAGATCGGGGGTATGATCTGCCAGCTCACGCCGAACTTATCTTTCAGCCACCCACACCGGTCTTTTTTTCCTCCAGCCGAGAGCTTCTCCCACAACGTGTCGATCTCTTCTTGTGTTTCGCATTTTACAAAGAACGAGATCGCCGGCGAAAAAGTAAACATTGGGCCACCGTTTAAGGCCATGAATTCTTGTCCTTCCAAAATAAATGTGGCCGACATCACGGTGCCCTTGGGGACAGGTGCTCCCTCGCCATAGCGACTCATGCTCACGATGCGCGAGTTTTTTAACGTTGAGGTGTAAAAGTTAACGGCTTCTTCCGCGTTGCCGTCGAACCATAGAAAAGGCGTGATTTTTTGCATGTTGTTGTTTTTGGGTTGATATAGGTTGAGTACTGGAGAGAAAGTCAATGCATAGCCTTCCCTCATCGCGAGGGCGACGTTTTATGAAAGGTGAAGAAAATTTTGATGTAGGCGACCAGCCTTTTGCCGCAAAGTGGGTTAGCGCTTCAAGGCTCCAGCGTGAATTGTGCTTGCAGCGTGTGAGGATTGAAAGGAACGGATCCGTGCTCGTGGACGATTTTCCATTTTCCTTGTATTTTTTTGAAGCCCGTTGTGGTGCGCATCCAAGTTTGTGCCGCCGGGTGATCTTTTTCGGTGCCGATCAAACGAAAGAGATAGTGTGATAGCGCGACGTCGGTGCCGGCATGTATGACGAGGTCTTTGATCTCCACCTGAAAGGAGGGAGGGAAAAACGGCAGGCAAGCTTCCCATACGTGCCGCCACGCAATGGCGCCACGAACCTGAAACGGTGGCTTCGCATCGTACAGGACGGCGTCGGGCGCATAATGCGACATCATGCTCTTCACGTCCTTGCTGCAAAGGGCTGCCATGAAATTGTCGATCACTTTCCGGACCGCCGCTTTGTTGTTCACCTTCGTTTTCGGGGCGGCTATTTTTTGTACCATGCCTGTTGCTATTTTGTGGTTAACAAAGATAGCACGACCGGGTGAGCAGTGGTGTAAAAAAAGCGCCAACTTTAGGGGCATTCCGGACAAAGCCTTAAATTCGCTGCATACGCTCTCCCCCCATGAAACGGATCGGACTTTTGTTGCCGTACGACTACCAGCTCTTCAGCATTGCCACCATCCTCGACGTGCTGGGTACGGCGAACGCTATTTGCGAGCGACAAAAGAAACAAGCTCCTTTTGCCATCACCCTCGTGCAACTACCTGAGCAGATCTTGCAGCACGGCTCCAGTTTTCACGGTCATCCCGTGAAGTCGATACACGCCCGCACACCCTACGACATTGTACTGATCCCGGCGATCAACCTGCACGACAAAGCTGCCACGAAACAAAAGAACATGCCGTTTGTTCCGTGGCTTCAAAAACAGTTTAAGACCGGCGCCGAGATGGCCAGTGTGTGCACAGGTGCCGATTTGTTTGCCGCGACGGGTCTGCTCAACGGCAAGCTGGCCACAACGCACATGGACGCCTGTCCCGACTTCATCGTCGATTATCCGTCCGTGTATGTAAAACCCGGACGAACCATCACCATCGACGAGCGTTGTTACACCAGTGGTGGAGCCACATCGTCGTTTCACTTGCTGATCTTTCTCATCCAAAAGTATGGGGGAAACGAATTGGCCGTGCGGGTCTCCAAGATCTTTTGCATCGATCTCAACCGCTCACAACAAAGCTACTTCAGCACCTTCCGGCCCGACTATTCGCATAATGACGAATTGGTAAAGAAGATCCAACGCAACATGGAAGAAAATTATTTGCACATCACCACGGTGGAGGAGATCACAAAAGACCTTCCGGCCAGTCGCAGAAATATCGTGCGCCGTTTCAAGCAGGCCACGGGCGTGCCGCCGATCGAGTACCTTCAGCATATTCGCATCGAGAAAGCCAAACGACAATTGGAGCTTTCTGACCTCAACATTTCCGAAATCATCAACGAGACGGGCTATACCGACCCCAAATCGTTTCGCAAGATCTTTGTGAAACTGGTGGGGATGACAGCCTCAGAGTACCGCAATAAACTGGGTATTAAATAACCCATTTCTCTTTTCCCGCTCGAAAGCATTTCCCCATCTCCAACGCTTTGTCGCCATACAAAACGACTCATCGACAATCCTATGGTATCCCTCTGTTCCGGCATAAAAAATGACTGTTTAGGTCGTTAGTAGTCTTAAACCTCCGGGGTTTGAGTGCATCTAACGCAAGATTGCTTGGCATGACCACGGAATGACCTGTCGATGACCTGCAAATCTTACCCTCTAAACAACGAATGACATGCAGAGAACATTTATAGCCGCTTTCATCGCACTGGCCAGCGCGTGTTTTTTTTGC
This sequence comes from Chryseolinea soli, assembly GCF_003589925.1. Taxonomy (NCBI): domain Bacteria; kingdom Pseudomonadati; phylum Bacteroidota; class Cytophagia; order Cytophagales; family Fulvivirgaceae; genus Chryseolinea; species Chryseolinea soli. The sequence goes on from NZ_CP032382.1 coordinate 3,573,952, forward strand.
TGCTCCAGCCACGACAACCTCACCCGGGCCGAACGGATCCAAACACAAGCCGTGTCACGCTCCTCCAAATATGTGTATCACAGTGGGCACGTTGGCTGGTCAAAGGGTTATAATCCTGTCCCGCCTAGTAATCGAACCATTTGGGTGCCGGGCAAATGGTATAAAACTTCGCAAGGGAAGATCTGGATTCCGGGTTACCGCAAGTGATCTCTCTTTTTAATTCCTGTCCACACCATACAGCCTAACACATTTCGGGTTATACGTTATGAACCGCGGTTGATTTTTTTGTGTGCATGGAATTTTACAGGACTGGAAAAAGATTTTGAGTTATATTACAAGGTCACTCTATGCTGCAGTTGAGTGAGCCTTGTCATGCGCGAACCATATTTTCACTTCAGCACCCTTCATCGTAGCAAATCAGCAGGACAAGACGGCTATCCATCCCTGCGTTTCAGGGCGACCATGCTTTGTGCTATGTTTATTTTTAACGGGATGTGTTGCGCTGCCCAGGCACAATCCCGTGACGTATCGCTGCCGCTGATTTCAGATCTGAAAATATACCAAGACGTTCCCGCGTTATCGCTGGCGGATTCTGTTCGCACAAGAACGGCGAGTACAAATCGCGCAGCTGATGATTCCCATTCTCCCGAAGTGGGCTATACGTTCAGCATGACGTTGACTCCCGACAACGCGGGCGTTTGGAAACGCTACAGACCCGACTACGATACCTGGGTACTAAAAGTCAACTCACCCGGAGCCTATGGTATGGCTGCACTATTGACGGATGTGAAATTGCTTCCCGGGGAGAAACTATACGTCTATAACCTGAACAGTATGCGTACGTTGGTAAGCGACGATGTATCGGACACCGGTGTGTGGCTTACCAATTTCCTGAAAGGCGATGAGATCGTTATCGAATTTGATGTGCCGGTGAGCAACGCCAAACGGGGCGCCTTTACCATCGCCGGTATCTCGCATGCTTATCGCGACGTTTTTACAGCACCGGCCACCCCAAACCAATCCATTTCAAGAACGCAGCAGGAAGATACTTGCTATCCTTGCGTGGAGGGAACGTTCTGGCAGGACGACCGGCGAGCCGTGATCCGCATCATGGTCTTTCGGAGCAATGCGGCCGTGGTCTGCACGGGCGCCCTGATCAACAACGCCGAGCGCAACCAGCGGCCCTATGTGCTGACGGCACAACATTGCATCGGAAGTCAGTTCGACGCCAGCAGGTCCATTTTCACGTTCAACTATGATGACTTGCTTTGCGACGGCAGTACGGTCACGGAAGACAATGCGCTGGTGGGTGCCAATTATAAGGCTTCGTTATATGAACATGATTTTTCTTTGGTAGAACTGTATACCGTGCCGCCGCTGGGTTTTAAGCCCTATTACTCGGGCTGGGACATCTCCGATACGGGATTGGATCACGTGAGCTGCATCCATCACCCGATGGGAACGCCGCGAAAAATTTCGCTCAGCAATGACGCGGTGACGCCAAGCGATTTCGAAGTGCCGTCCGGGCAACCGCGTGCGCCCGATGCGTTTTGGCGTGTAACCAAATGGGATTTGGGCGTAACCAACGGGGGCTCGTCGGGTGCGCCGCTGTTTAATCTGGATCATCACATCATCGGCAGCCTGGCAGGCGGAGGCTCTACGTGCAGCTTTCCCTTTAATGATTTCTTTCAACGCTTGTCGCAAAGCTGGACGCCTGCGCCAGAACTGGACCAACAATTGAAATACTGGCTCGACCCGCGCTCATCGGGCATCCAAACGCTGGATGGGTTCGACCCCTATGAAACACTGAACGTCAGTTGTGACACGGCTGCAAATTTTTCGGCCGCGGAGCCGATGAACCTGATTCCATACGCGTCAGGCAAGGGTTATTTTTCGGGTTATAATTCCGACGGCATCGCCTCGTATGCCGAACGGTTTTCCAGCGATGGAAAAAAACTTTTGACCGGCATCACCTTGCTCACCAGCAGTCTCAATGTGCATGCTCCGGGTGGTCTTGTCGTTTCTGTTAACTCGGGTAAAAACGGTTTGCCGGAGGGCACGGATCTTTTTCAAACCTATATTCCCTACATTCAAATGTCACAAGAGGTGAACTATGTGGGCCTTCATCCCTATTTGGAAGTGGAAGGCGATTACTTCATTACCTACACGATGACCTATTCCGAAGAAGACACGTTCGCGCTTGCCCAGGCACCCTGGCGTGCACCAGCCACCAACACCGCTTACGTGAAGCTTGGTTCGGGATGGGCGCCCATGACACAAATTAGTCCGGGTGGAATGGGCACATCGCTCGGCATCGAAGCCATGGTGTGTTCGGTGTTGCCTTCCGGTCCCCCAGCCGCCACGGCCACGGAAATTGATCTCTATCCCAATCCAACTACGGCGACGATCATTGCCCGGCTTCCCTTGCACGGCGACGTGCCGTTTGATGCGGCCGTGTATAACCCCCAGGGCAGGCTGGTCGCCAGCTACACGCGGTCGTTCGACAACAACCTGATCATCTCCACCGAAGGCTGGAGCGGCGGACTCTACATTCTCAGAGTGTCTACGTCGTCTCAAACCTATTCGGCCCGGTTTGTGAAAAATTGAAGGCGTCTGTGTTATTGCCGCGCTTTGTCCAGCAAATAGTTAATGACCGGCAAGAAACGAATCCAATATTTGGTTGAAGGCTTCGGGTTGATCCAGTTGCGTCCAGTGACCGGCGTGATCGATCACCTTAAAGTCAGCGTTCGGAAGCTGAGATTGCAGGGTGCCGGGTTGTTTGCTTTCGGCACCGGAGACGACGAGCAGCAAGGGTCCTTTGTATTTGTCAATCTTGGGAAGCGGGTCAAACTCGAACAGGCCTTTGATGATGCTGATCGTTTCATCTTTTGGGATAGCTTGAAAATCTTTGATCAAGACCTCAGCGATTTCAGGACGTGACTCCGTCAACAATTGATGCATATAGTCGTCCATGACTTTCTGATAGGCCGGTGACTCCAAAGCGGCGGTCACTTGTTTGGAAATTTCGGCGGGTGTTTTGCCGGGAGTTCCCGATAAAAGCAAGGCGGAAACACGTTCGGGATGTTGACTTGCATAGGCCACGGCGGCATGTCCACCCATGCTGTGTGCCACGAGGATGAAGTGATCTAACTGAAGATCATCCACGACGGCTGCAATGTCCTGGGCAAGATCTTCGGGTGTATACTTCAGTTCGCGGGGACGTTCGGATTGACCGTGACCTCTGAAATCCAAAGCGATGGCCCGGTAGTTTGCGCGAACGTGGTCGAGTTGTTTTCTCCAGTGTTCCGTGCTTCCACCGAATGAATGAACGAATACGATAGCGATTTCGCCTTTCCCGCCGTCATCGATGTGCAATGTTCCGGCGGGTCCCTGAAGTTGATGATCCGGTTTTGTGGTTTTTGTTTTCCGGACATTCCGCTCCTGCTTTTTTGGAGTGCTTGTTGATTTATTTTTTCCGAGCGTCTGCATAAATTTTTCTTTTGTTCATTTTTCTGAGGAATCAAAACAATAGCGTGCCATAGTAATTCTGATGGCCAGGTTCTTCCAGTGAAGGAAGGCGTGGGGCTTTATTTTTTTAACAGCAGTGTCTGTAAATTGTTCTGCACGACGGGTCTATGATAAATGTCCATCCTAGTCCATCTAAGGAGCCTTGTACGTGACGATGTCGATACCCACACCGTTAGGGTCCACCACCGCAAAATGACGGTCTCCCCAAGGCTCGTCGCGGAGTTCGATCGCAATGGGGACGCCCAGCGACTTGATCCGCTTGAATTCCGCATCGACATCCGTGACTTCAATGGTAAAGAACATGCCGGTTCCCTGAAATGCCGTTTGAAAAACCGGTTGTTGTGTGGGGTGGTTCGGGAGCAGGAACGCGACTGCCGGCGTGTTGTCGGGTGCGTGCATCAGTATATAAAACTCGTTCTCAAAAGCAACGCTGTATTTCAGCACGTTGGCGTAGAAATCCTTCGACTCCTTCAGTTTTGGCGTAATGATGCCGGCGTTCACTTTCATTGTGTTGGGGTTTTTGGGTTGGCCTTGCGTGGAGAGGGCGGCGAGCATTCCGAGGATACCGACCAGCACACCTACGAGCAGAATTAGCTTTTTCATGGCAATTGATCTTTTTTGTCCGATTTGTTCCATAAAGAAACAAAGCCTGTATGACAGCGGTATGTCAGTAGCATTTTTGAAACAGCGATCTTTTTGATCTTTTTTCGAGAAACGCCTTTCTGGGGAGTCAAGTCCGTGGGGTTTCACAAATCGAGTGATGAGCGGGTTCCGGTTTCGTTGGGATTTTCCTATTTTAGGCGTGTTCAAAATGTCAATTTATGCCGCACATCGATCTGCCAAAAGAATATCCCGGGGTACGGAGTTTGTTTGTTTACCGTCCAGAGACCGCTGCCCCGCTCAATGCGCTCGTGCAAACCCTGCTTCACAATCCCCATCCCAGCCTGAGTCCCGGTGAACGGGAACTGATTGCTACCTACGTTTCCAGCCTAAACACCTGCAAATACTGCGCAACCGTACATGGCGCTATCGCCAAGCATCACCTGAAGAATGCCGACATCGTTTCGGCTGTAAAAATCGACCCCGACCAAGCCGACATCAGCGACAAATTGAAAGCCTTGCTGAAGATTGCCGCCAAAGTTCAATTGGGTGGAAAAGAAGTCAAACCTTCCGATGTTGATGCCGCGCGAAAAGAAGGTGCCACCGATATCGAGATCCATGATACCGTGCTTATTGCGGCCACGTTTTGCATGTTCAACCGGTATGTCGATGGCCTGGCCACCTGGGCGCCCGACGACCCGGAAGTGTACGATCGGATGGGCAAGCAACGTGCGGAGGAAGGATACCTTACGCCTCCTTTCAAAGTCCAGCCTAATTAGTTGTATAGGGATATTCTCATCTACGCAAACCCTTTCGCTCTGGGTGGATTGTGTGTCAATGTTTTCGCTGTCGTCCCACGTAGTGATCGTCGGCTTTTCCGTCCGCATCAAAATCAAGCATGCCGTCGAACTCGGCCAGGTTGTTTTTAATGGTTGTACGAAGTTTGTAGGTGACACCATCCGATTCGTTCATGATCAGCGTGTCGTTAGAAACGTGCCACGTGCCGGCTGATTTCCGGAACAGGCTATCGTTCAGGGTGTAGTATTCCGAGCGATAGGTTCCATCCTTATTAAAAAAAGTATGGATCGGTTTGATGTGAAGCATGGCTTCCCAGTTGGAGCTGTCGCATACAGTGGTCATGGAGGAGTCGCTGCTGCCCACGGTGGGCATGGTGACGTTGAGATAGACATTCCTCCATTCCCCGACGAGATCGTCTGCCAGGGTACTTTTGGTTTCTTTCGACGTGCAGGAAGAAAGCACGAAGAGTGTGAGTAGGACAAGAACGTTTAAAGCTCTCATAGGTTTTAACAGGTTGATCAGACATTTCGATTACTGAAAATACAAACTTTGAAGATGGGTATACCGGGAATCTTACTGAACCGGAAGATTCCTGTTCCTAACCTGCCCATGACCGTCCCTAACCGACGGCTGATCAAACCTTCAATCGCCGGTGGAAAGGGCATAGTTGTAGGACTTGTCGCTAGAAACTTGTTGAAAGGATTGGATAGCGATCTGCCGTGGCTTATACCTAATGTTTGATCACCGCGGGCTGCTGTTGTGTCGAACAATGCATTCCGCCGCCTGCCCAATTCAAAGGCAAGGCATCGATGAAAACGATTTCCCTCCCCGGAAACTGCTCTTCAAATATTTTGCGAACGCGTTCTTCTTTTTCATGGGACGAGCCCGTGCCGGTGTAAGTCGGCAGGAGTACCACGCCGTTAGTGACTAGGTAGTTCATATAACTTGATGCGGGCACGCGGAGCAAGGTGTCGCCGGCCTGGGGCGCTTCTGATGGTTTGAAGGCACGGGGTCGTACATCGAGGGATGTTTGCCAATCGTCGAGGTGCACACGGGCTACGATCTTTCGCGCTGCGAGATCGGGCAGGGGTACTTTGATGATGGTGAACGGCGCTCCGTCCTGGTCGCGGGCGGCTTCGAGGATCTTCAGATTTTCGGACATGCGCTCATAGTTCATTTTGTTGATGGGATTCAAATCCTTTTCGCGCTCGTCCACCCAGGCCAGCATGATGGTGTGTGGATTAGCAAAGCGGACAAACTCGTCGGTGTGGCCCCCCGTTCCACCACCAACATAATTATCCACGATCCTCCGGAAGAAATGCTTGGGATCGTCGGCCAGGCCTTTTTTCATCCAGATGATATTTTCTACGCCCAACACTCTTTTGAACTCGGGCTCCAGCTCTTCTTTGTTTTTGCCCGGGTTGCGATCGAAGACCGTGGCCTCACAGAGGATCAGCGTACCCTTCCCATTCACTTCAATCGCACCGCCTTCGTGGACCACCCACGTGGTTAGCCGCGTGGCATGTTCGGCGACGGCCATGAGGCTATCGACCTGGCCGATCTTTTTGGTCCGGTCGGGCTTGAAATATTTTTTGACGCTGTCCATGTTGTTGTCAAATTTTTCTTGCAACCAATACGGAAAGCCATAGCTGTTCCAGGAAAAATCGGCCACGCCCAGTTCGCCTTTGCTATTGACGAGGTAGGCTGCGCCGTGATCGCGAATCCAATAACGCTCGCCTGGCATCACATAAAATTTAATGCGCGTGGTGTCGATGGACTGTTCGGATACGATCCGCTTTGCTACACGCAGCAGGCTGTCGGATTCGACGCCAATTTTCACCTGCACGTGGGGCATCAGGGTTTTGATCATCTTGAAAACCACGGGGTGATAAGTGAGGTATTCATCTTCCCACCCCAACCATACGGCATCGTGTGGTTCCCATTCGGCGGGCATGTAGAAGTTTGTTTTCTCGGGCTTTGCGCACGACGAAAGAATGCACAATAAAAGGAAATAGCGTAGGGGTTGATGCATGACAAGAGGAGAGGTTATTTTAAAGATACGATCCAGTCTCTAAAAATAATATCCCTGTTTTCCTTCCGCTCATCCTGTGCCGGGAGTTTACAAAAATGCTTTGGCCCTTTGGGTTAGGGTGATCGCTACTCCCGATCGCTAAGTTTATATTCGTTTGAACACCACTTGATCATCTTTTTCCCAAACCGCGAGTATGGATCTATCCGTAAATTCATACACTTTGAGTGCAGTGCCTTCGCCGATTTTTTGCGGGGTTCCGTTCAGGGGTTTCACAAACAGATCCGAGCCTTTTTCCCAGGTCAATAAGTTTCCGCTCATGCCAACGCTTCTCCCTTCGCCGATGATCCGTTCCGGCTGACCGGGCTGGGCGTAATAAATTTGACCGTCGCGCTGCCAGGCGGTGTGGATATTGTTCTTGAGATCGACTGTCAATCCGCCACCGTCCATGGGGCAACCTTTTAGCGGCCAGGTGCCGTTCCCAAGCTTCTGACCCTCCGAAAACGTTTCGCCGCCGTTGGAAGAGGTGATGAGATAAAGATCTCTCGAGCCCTTTAGCCAGTTCCTGAACATAATCGAAACCCCGTTGTCTTTCACGGCGATAGAAGGCTTGCAACATTCACAAACATGACCTTCCGGCGAACGGTAAACCAATTTGTTTTTCGACCAGGTCGAATTTTCTTTTAATGTAGCAAAGCAAATGTTGTTGTTATTATTATCGCGCAGGTCCAGCCAGACGGCATAAAAATTATTTTTAGCATCGGCAGCGATGCTCATCAATCCTTCCGGCGCGGAAGCTTCGACGTCATTTGCGTTTTTGATCTTTTCCCATGCACCGGTTTTATGCGTTAACCGGAAGGAATGGATCGTTCCCTTTTTGTCGATGGCAGTGACCACGGAATAGTCTTTTGAGGTGGCCAGTTGCGGACCCCTGGTCATTCCCAAATGCATCTCCTTGACCTCGCCCACAAAAACGGGTTTGGAAAACGTGCTCCCTTTGTCGTTGGATACGGAATAGAAGATCTTGTCTTTTTCGCCGAAGACCAATCGCACCGTTCCTTTGCTGTCGACCGTCATCTGAGGTTGCTCGCCTGGCGCAAGGCTCGTTTGGGCAACCGCATGTTGTTGCACAGATGCGAGGAAAATCAAAAATGGGAGTAGCGATAATTTCAGGCTGGTATTTCTCATGGGCAGTGCTCAGGGGAATAAATATAACGATATATACCAAGACCCTGGTTCTGCTTGTGCCCATCTTATGAAAGATGGAGTGGCTTATTTTTCGTGCCCGGAAAGAAACGGTTTTAAGAGGTCGATAGGGACTGGGAAAATGGTGGTGGAATTCTTTTCGGTTGCAATTTCGCGAAGGGTTTGCAAGTAACGCAGGGTGAGTGCGCTGGGTTCTTCGCTTAGGATCTTGGCTGCGTCGGCCAATCGTTTGGAGGCCTGGAACTCGCCTTCTGCGGCGATGATCTTCGATCGTCTTTCGCGCTCGGCTTCGGCTTGTTTGGCCATGGCCCGCTGCATTTCCTGGGGTAAATCAATTTGCTTTACCTCGACATTGGAGACTTTGATTCCCCAGGGACCGGTGTGGGCGTCGATGATCTGTTGCAGCTTTTGATTTATTTTTTCGCGCTGCGAGAGCAGGTCGTCGAGTTCGGATTGGCCCAGGACGCTCCTCAATGTGGTTTGTGAGATCTGGGAGGTGGCGAAAAGAAAATTTTCCACTTCGACGATGGCTTTTTGCGGGGCGATCACGCGGAAGTAAACTACGGCGTTCACTTTGATCGAGACGTTGTCTTGTGTGATAACGTCCTGCGGGGGAACATCCATGACCACCGTGCGCAAGCTGACCTTTACCATCCGGTCGATCACGGGCACCAGAATGATCAAGCCCGGTCCGCGGGCACCGCCGGCAGCCAACCGACCGAGACGAAAGACCACACCCCGTTCGTATTCCCGCAATATGCGTATGGAATTGGCGAGAATGATAATGCTGAACACGACGATCAGTACGACTTCCAGTGCAAATATTTTCATAACCATGGCGATGTTTATTCTACTGCGATTTCTACAAAAAGAAGGAGGTCTTTTATTCCGGCAATGCGGATCCGTGCGCCTTTTTTTATGGGGCCCGTAAGCGATTCGGCCTGCCACATTTCGCCGTGTACGCGGACTGTGCCCACGGGGTTGAGCATTTCGAGCGATTCGCCGATCTCGCCGATCATTCCTTCCACACCGGTCACAGGTTTCAGCCGTTGTGCCCGTATGCCCATGCCCAGCACGAATATGAAGAACAGTGCAGAAAATCCCACCGACGAAATGATCACGCCCCACGACAGGTGTTGAAATGCTATTTCCGAATCGGGCCGGATCAACATCATCGACCCGAGCAGCAGCGAAACAATGCCGCCAAGGGTGAGCATGCCGTGGCTTACGATCTTGATTTCAAGCAGAAAGAGGATGACCCCGAAAATGATCAGCATCAACCCGGCGTAGTTCACCGGCAAGGTATGCATGGAATAAAAGGCCAGCGTCAGACAAATGATGCCGACGATGCCGGGCAGAATGGCACCCGGATTATAAAGTTCGAGGAGCATGCCGTAGAGTCCGAGCAATAGGAAAATGTAGGCGACGTTGGGATCGCTGATCAAATCGAGAATTCTTTCAAAGGCTCCCATTTCAACCGTTTCGATTTTGGCATCGCGGGTCTCGAGCGTCTTTGTTTTTGAACTCAGGGCGACCGTCTTGCCATCGATTTGATCCAGCAGGGTTTCGGTGTTTTCCGCAATGAGATCGATCACGTCTTTTTTCAGCGCTTCCTTCTCGGTGATCGAAATACTTTTGCGTACCGATTCTTCGGCCCATTTGATGTTGCGTTTTCGCTTTTCGGCAATGGAGCGGATAAATGCCGCGGCATCGTTGGTAACTTTTTCACTCATCACCGTATCGAGCTTTCCTTGCAGATCGACCGGGTGGGCCGCGCCAATGTTTGTTCCGGGGGCCATGGCGGCAATATGCGCAGAGAGTGTGATGAAAACTCCCGCAGAGCCGGCGTGCGCTCCGCCGGGAGAAACAAAGACAACAATGGGTACAGGCGATTCCAAAATATCACTGACAATGACGCGCGTCGACTTCAACAGTCCTCCGGGTGTATTCAACTGGATGACGAGGCATTCTGCGTTTTCTTTGCCGGCTTTTTCGATGCTGCGTTGAATAAAGGCCGCCGATGCCGGGTTGATGGTCCCATCAATTTGTATGGACACTACTTTTTTCTGTGCCAAAAGCAGGGATGGGATAAGCACGATGAGAACCGAAAGCCGGGTCTTCATAAAAAGGAATTTTAGTCGAACTATTCCAGTGCGGGAAGCAGATCATCCAACGGCCTTTGCCGGAGATGATTTTCGGAGATGATACGGACACACGTATTCCAACGCAGGATCGGGTCATCGTTTTTGGAGTTTGGATTGATCGCATCGGCTTTTTCGTAGTACTCCATTGCTTCCGTATACCATTCATAGGCATCGAAGTCGGAGCCGTGCGTGCGCGCGTTCAGGGAGGCGCTGCCCTGGCGTTCGTGAATGATGCCCGTATAATACAACCGGTCGTATTCGTCCGATAAACTATTGGCGATGTCTTTGGCCTGGGTGGCTGTTTTGGCAGACGATTGTCCAAACTGGTCGGTCAGGGCCAGCAATAAAACAACAGACGCTTTTTGATGACCCGGCTCGACGGCCAGGATATCCAGGCAGATGCTTTCAGCCAATCGCGGTTGGTTGAGAAGCCGGTATTGTTCGGCTTTTTCCAGGGCGGCGTCGATTCCGCTTTTTGAAAGTGGCTTTAACGCAAACTCTCTTTTTTCGGTCGTCTGTGCTTGTGGGATCATGGCATTGGGACTTAATGGTTGTTTTTTTTCTTACTGAACAAATGGAGCAGCCGCATCAGGGGATCATAGAACCTGTCGGCTACACGCTCTTTCAAGGGGATGATCGCGTTGTCCGTGATCGTGATATGCTCCGGGCATACCGTCGTGCAACATTTGGTGATGTTGCAAAAACCGATGCCGCCCGTATCTTTTAGTTGTTCCCTCCGGTCTTCCACATCGAGGGGATGCATTTCCAGGGCTGCTGTATAGACCATGTGGCGCGGGCCGACAAATTCTTCGTGAAGCTGGTGTTCGCGCAACACATGACAAACATCCTGGCAAAGAAAACATTCGATACACTTTCGAAACTCCTGGATCCGGTCGATATCGGCCTGCGCCATGCGCCACGTGCCGTCCGGTGCATCCGGTGGTCTCGGCTTGAATTTTTTTATTTTCTTTTTCATGCGATAGTTGACCGACACATCCGTAACCAGGTCCCGGATCACAGGGAACGCTTTCATCGGGTGGATGGTGATGGGTTTGTCCTGGGGCATATCGCTCATGCGGGTCATGCACATCAGTTTCGGGTGGCCATTGATTTCGGCCGAACACGAACCGCACTTGCCCGCCTTACAATTCCAGCGCACTGCCATGTCGTTGGCTTGCTCGGCCTGGATCTGGTGGACGGCATCCAACACGACCATGCCTTCGGAAATTTCAGTTTTATATTCCTGAAGCTGCCCACCGGTTCCATGCGTACGCCAGATTTGAAAGGTTACAGAGGCCATAGGCACTATCGTTTAGGTCATGATGTTATTTCTGTTGCGGATCATTTCATTTCATTGACAATTTGCTGCAGGTCGTCGCGCATTTTTGGTTTTGTCACCTGGGTGACGGTCATGTCACCTTTGTCGTCCTTTTTGATGGCGATGTTTACTTTCCCAAAGGCATCGCTCTTTTCGGGAAAATCTTCACGGTAGTGGCCGCCACGACTTTCTTTGCGTTGGAGTGCTGCCCTCGCAATGGCTTCGGCCACCGTGATCATATGGGTTAGCTCCAAAGCCGTATGCCACCCCGGATTGTATCCGCGGTTTCCGCTGCAAGCCACGTGACTGATTTTTTCCTTGAATTGAACGATATGCTCAATGGCCGCTTCCAATTCTTTCCCTGTCCGAACAATACCCACCAGGTCTTGCATCCGGTCTTGCAACTTGGATTGAATCTGAAATGGATTTTCTCCCTCAGCGCTCGATCCCCTTTCAAAAGGAGCGAGTGCCGCCGTGGCAATCTCTTGAACTTCTTGCTCGTTGATTTTTCCGGCCGGCGTTTTCTTGGCATAGGCAGCCGCATATTCTCCGGCGCGTTTGCCAAATACCAATAGATCGGAAAGGGAATTGCCACCCAACCGGTTGGCGCCGTGCAAACCCGCCGCGCATTCGCCTGCGGCAAAGAGTCCGGGGGTGCTGGTCATTTGGCTATCTGCGTCGACTTTCACGCCGCCCATAATATAGTGCGTGGTCGGGCCCACCTCCATGGCTTCTTTGGTGATGTCGACACCGGCAAGTTCTTTGAACTGGTGATACATGCTGGGCAGTTTCCGCCGGATGTGCTCCGTGGCATTCGGAATTTTTTCTTTTATCCAGGCGATGTCGAGGTATACGCCGCCGTGCGGAGAGCCGCGTCCTTCTTTTATTTCGCGCATGATGCAACGCGCCACATGGTCGCGGGTGAGCAGCTCGGGTGGCCGCTTTGCATTTTTGTCGCCTTGCGTATAGCGCCACCCCTCTTCCTCATCGGTCGATGTTTGGGCGCGATACGATTCGGGCACGTCGTCGAACATAAACCGGCGACCGGCATTGTTTCGCAGCACGCCGCCTTCGCCGCGTACGCCCTCCGTGATCAGCAGACCGCGAACGCTGGGAGGCCACACCATCCCGGTAGGATGAAATTGGACAAACTCCATGTCGATAAGTTCGGCGCCGGCATGATAGGCCAACGAGATGCCGCTGCCCGTGCAATCCCAACTGTTGCTGGAGATCCGGTAAATTCTGCCCATGCCTCCCGTGGCGATGATGACTGCCTTGGCGTGAAACACTTTGAAGAGGCCCTTCTCCCGATCGTATCCAAACGCCCCGACAATTTTCTCTCCCTCTTTCAGCAGACTCACGATCGTAAACTCCTGGTAGATGTCCACGCCGAGGTGGATGGTGTAGTCTTGCAGGGTGCGGATCATTTCAAGACCGGTCCGGTCGCCCACGTGCGCGAGGCGCGGATATTTGTGTCCTCCGAAATTGCGTTGCAGGATCCTGCCGTCATCGGTCCGGTCGAATACGGCGCCCCAGGCTTCGAGTTCCCGCACGCGGTCGGGCGATTCCTTGGCGTGGAGTTCGGCCATGCGTTCGTTGTTCAGGTATTGTCCACCGCGGAGTGTATCGGTAAAATGGACTTTCCAATTGTCACGGTCGTCCACGTTGCCCAACGCGGCCGCTACGCCGCCCTCGGCCATCACGGTATGTGCTTTTCCGAGCAACGACCGGCAAACCACGGCCACCGAAACGCCGGCAGCCGAAGCTTCAATCGCGGCCCTCAACCCGGCGCCGCCGGAACCGATGACCAAGACATCGTGGTGATATGTTTCGTAGTTTGTCATTAGAAGATCCTCCAATCTGTCCAGATGCCCATGGAACAAAGGCGTACATAGATATCGGCAAAGGCAACGCCGAAGAGGCTACACCATGCCCAGTTCATGTGTCGTTTGTTTAGACAACTGGCACAATTGTAAACCTTTCGTTGTACCGGCGACCTCGAAAGCTGATCCTTGAACCCGCCCACCAGGTGGCGGAACGAATGACAACCGAACGTATAGCCACCCAGTAGGGTAGCATTCAGCGTGAGCACGATCGTGCCCACTCCAATACCAAAATGTTCCTGGCCCGTGGCGGGATCAACGAACCACAAAGCTTTCCAGGCATCATAGAAAAGAACGATGACAAAGAGGATGGCCAGGTATAAAAAGTAGCGGTGGACGTTTTGCAGAATCAGTGGTAAAGAATTTTCACCGCGGTAGGTTTTGCGCGGCTCCGACACGGCACACGCCGGGGGATCGGCCCAAAACGATTTGTAGTAGGCACCCCGGTAGTAGTAACAGGTAAGCCGCATTCCACCCGGTGCCCAGAGGATGAGCAGGGCCGGTGAAAAGCCCAACACTGCCGGCCACCAGGAAGGCTTGGGACCAAACCAGCTATGGGGGGAGTTGCCAAAAATTTCGGGTGAGTAGAAGGGAGAAATATAGGGGCCGATCGCGTAGTGTTCGCCTTGAAAGGCCGCCCAGGTGGCATAGACGATGAATGAGAAAAGACCAATAAAGACCATCAGCGGGCGTACCCACCAGAGATCTTTTCGCGCGGTTTGGCCAAAACGATTCACGGCCAGTGGTTTTTAAGTCTTTTTCCTTCCTAATGCATTACATTTTCGGTATTTGATGAGAAATGGATTCAGGCGTTGCGAAATCGTGTTTGTTTTTCTCCACGATCCAAGCCTGCGAGATGTTTTAAGGCGCTTCGACGCCCCTTGAAAGGCGTCGAATTCTTGTATGATGTTAGTTAAAAATAATGCTAAAAACAAACTGAAATGAGCGTTGTAAAGCCTTTTCTGAAAGGCGACGCGCAAAGAACCTTAGAAGGCTTTTAAAGAGGTCTATTGGAAATCAAACTTTAAAAATTCAATCCTAAAGCCAGGTTCAATCAGCAAGGTCTCCTAGTACATCCGTTGTGTGCTAAGAGACGATGATAAAGTTAAGATTCGTTCAAGGTTAAGAATTCCCTCTTGAAGCATGAAAAAACCTTAAACCGGACAGGTCTCAACGTGTGTCCAGTTTTTTGAGGGCGATGTCAGGGGAAACGACGTTGCGTCCGGAACTTTAAGCCCTTTTAAGTTTGCTTTGCAACTCCACCAAAACGGCGGCAAAGGGATCGTTGCTGTCGACCTCGGTGGTCTGGTCGTAAACGCCATGGGCAAGCATGTTGGCAAACTCGAGATTCTTTGAAAAATTGGACGACATTTCCTCGATCGCGATGATATTTTTAGCGTTTTCTGAAGTTCTTTTTTTCATATCGATAGCCCACAAGCAGCAAATGGTCAGGATGATCACGGCCAGAAAACAATGGATGATAAAGGTTTGCAAGTCCATATAATTCAATTGCGTGAAATACACCCGGGCATCGGTGTTTTGGAGGAAGCTCTTGTATTGCAGGTATCCAAAAAGCGCGTGGTGCAAAACGATGACAATGGCCAGCGGAATCTGGACTTTCCAATTCTGGTAGGTGATGAGGAGTGTGGCACCGATGAATGCAAAAAAATGCATCTCGAACAAACCATGCGTTTGATAAATGAACTGCCCCATGTAAACACCCACCACAGCGCTGGCAACAAACTGATTGACGTTTCCGTCGGGGAACAATTTCTTTGACAGAAAATAAATAGCGAGTAGTATTCCTCCTACCGCGATGGCAATAAACCAGGTATCGTACAGCGCGGCGATGACTACTCCAAACAGAAAATAGCCGATCAGAAAAATTTCAATGAGTTTATCGGAGCGTTTGTTGATTTCGCGGGTGAGCCGATCCAGGTAGTTGTCCTGAAGGGCTTGCATGTCGGTGGTAGCGGTACTGGTCATATAGGTATCATTTAGAAAAAACTTGAAATTTCGAACGACTGATCTGGATCGTCGGAAGGAAGGGTGCAGCCATAGGGCAGTGTCAATTCCGTGGTGACCCACAGTGGCAGCGCCTCACCTTTCAGGAGGTGATCCATCGCTATTTCCGCGAAGCTGGTTTCTTTGCGTGTGCAATAGCGTGCGACATTGTAGTTGCCTTTAAAATAAAGTTTTGATTCTTTGTCCAGCACGACACTTTGCGGCGTCGAATAAATGCCACACCGGTCGGAGATAGCGCCGTCGTGATCCAGCAGGATGGGGAGGTTCAGGTCATACTTTCTTCTGAAAGTTTCCACATCCTCTTCATCGGTTGATTGTAAGACCACGTAAACGTCTGCCTGATCCCGGTATTTGGATGCGATGCGTTCGAACTCCATCATATTAAAGCGCGAACACGGGCAATCGGGATTAAAAAAATGCAGCATGGTGATACGCCCCGGCGCGACGTGATACAGGGAGAGGTCGATGCTCGCCCCGAACTTTACATCTTTAAATTGGGGTGGCACGGGCGTAGGTAAAATATACTTTGCCTCTTGTTCCCAGAAGATCCATCCCATCGATATCACGGCAAGAAGGGCGGATATAGAAAAAATGGTGATGCGTCCTTTCATTTTATCCAGTGGTTGGGCAACTCTTTTTGATATCGCTGCCTGATCGAACTGTTGATACCGATCATGACCTCCGTATTGAACTGGGTAGTGTCATCTATTTTGGAGGGATAGATCTTGTTCTTTGACATGACTTTCATGTTTTCCATGGTAATGATTCGCCAACTTAATGGAGGTAGGTTTTCATTTACCCAACTGATGACCTGATTTGCCGGAGTTTCCACGTCTACTCTTCTTTATTTCTAATGTTGCACAAAAAGCTGAGGGTTAGGAAATATATCCAATTTCATTTAAGAATGATACTTTATGTAAGATTTGGGATGATTTCGCTAAAAATTTATCCCGCTGTTGTTGCCACTCCAAAATTTTATTGCGGACGCAAGCCGAGTAAAATGATCATCGTGAGACGAGGGATTGCTATTTAGCAGCACCCTGTTCTGTCTTCAGTGCAAGGGATAATATATTGGAGGAATCGGATAAAAGTCACGAGCTGCGAATAGAAGAAAGTTCAGTCAGCAGAATCCGATTAAATACTTTTTTTTGTTTTCAACGGAGTACAACAAAAAGAGCCTCGGTTTTTTCGAGGCTCTTTTGTGGCCGATGCGATCATGATGGCGTGAAAAAAATACTTACTGACAGCCCTTGTACTCAAACGTTGTGCCTGCCGTAGAAACCTCTACCCCTGTTTTATCAAGTGTCTTGCTTGTATAGCTGATGGGGAAATCTTTTGCATTGTAGTCATAAACGTAGGTCGTGGAGCTGTTGGGTTCAAAGCCGGTCATGGCGGCATTTGACGAGAGGTAATTTAGCCGGGTGATGTTGCGCTTGTAGCTGAAGTTAGCTCTCGTGGAGGGAACCACGGGATATCCCTTTTGACGCCCATAAACATAAGCATTCGGATTTTCCTTTGCGTCGTATTCGTAAACCGTCGCCGACGATGGCTTTCCATTGAGATAGCGCTCCTCGCGGGCCACTAACCCTTCTGTGGTGTATTCATAGCGATATTCTTCGGTATACCCTCCATCCGTTTCGATCGACTTGGTGAGTAAGCCCTTTTGGTTATACTCCAGAAATGGGGACGTGGTATTTCCTACGCCATCGGTTTTTGTGATCTTCAAAACGACATTGCCGTTGTATTCGATTTTGATGGAAGAGTTGTTATAGGTATTGGAGTATTTGGTCAGCTTCCCGCTGTCGTCATATTCATACTGTGTCACATAGCTGGTGACTTTGCCGTCGCGGGTATAGGAATAAGATTCTTTGGTCAGGCGATCATTCGCATAAGTGAAGTCTCCGTTGGAGGTTTCAAAAGTTGATTTGCCGTCTCTGTCTGTGGAATTATATTGTCCTATCCGTCTCAATACAAATCCTTTGTCGTCATATTGAAAACTGGTGGTGGATGTCGAACTGCTGGTCTTTCCGTCGCTGTAGGTATAATCGTACTTATAGGACTGTTGGGTCTGATTTCCGGCATCATCATACGAAAAGCCGTACACGGATTTGTAGGTATAGGTGATGGTTGCGTCATACTTACCCGTACCCGTGTTGGTTTGGGTGACGAGCTGACAGGCTGCATTGGAACCGCTGGGAGATGGCGCATCGTCATCGTTGTTGCAGGACGTGACCAATAGAATAGCCACGACAAAAAGCGTTGAAAAGCCCCGCGTGAAAGTGCCGGGCATTCTTAGAGTGGGATGGATCAGATTTTTTTTCATAACCAACTTTTTTTGACGAAGCAAAGGTATTGGTCAGAGCGATGGCTGTCTATCACCTTTTTGGGTCATAGCGTGCTATTCGACCCGCTAATCGGGGAGCGGATAAAACGTGATTCGCATGATTTATGGTTGCATTGAAGGAAAAGTGATGGGAGGATGTTAAATCCAGCGTCTCACCGTTTTGCAGTATTCCTGATAGCTTGTTCCGAAGTCTTTTTTCAGACGCGGTTCTTCCCGGAACACAATAAACAGGTTGAAAGCCGTGAAGACTCCGATGCCATACACGAATAAGTTAGCCGATTGGGTAAAAATTGCCTCACCGACAAGCATCAGCATCACACCTACATACATCGGATTGCGGGAGAACTTATAAAGCCCCGAAATGACAAGGCGTTGGGTTGGATCGGCGGGAGAGAGCGTGCCGCGGCCATGGACGGCGAAATTTGCGATGCAATGAAGAGTTACGCCCATTCCCACCAGGCATACCAGCATGCCCCCGTAGTGATACATCTGGAGTGAACCGGCAAAGGCGTTCTCGAAATTTTTCCGGGCCAGCAGAAACGGAATCAGCCCCGCCACAACGCCGGGTTGCAGGATGGTAAAGAATAGATTTCGCAGGAATAGCGACATACGCATGGTTAAAATATTGAAAAAAAATCGCAGATGCTATTCCGGAGCTACGCGTGCAACGGCTGAGGGGACGCCATAGCGCCCGGCCGACCCCTACTTCCTCCTGCCGCTGATGCAAATGGTTACTTGATCGCCTGGTGCTTTGTTGATCGTTTTTTGCAGCTCGGATTTGATGGGCAATTTATGGGTGCCGTCGCCGAGTGCCATGAATGCGCTTTGGAACGGGTGCCCGTCGGCGGTGCCATTTATTTTGACCAGGCCTTTCGTTCCAAAAAAAGTTACGGATTCCGGCCACTTCACATAGGTCCATCCACCCTTCGAGGGACTTTTTTGAAGCACCGCCTTGAACGTTGCTAATGCTTTTTTTGTCATGGTTTTTTTGTTTGATTTTCTAAGGTAAAGTTGGCAAGAAAATCTGCCGCGCGGCGGTGTAGGAGGCGACAAACTACCGGGCCGATCGCGCCAAGGTCAGCCTATCGATATTCGATCGATTTGGGCCCTTTTTGGGTCTTTGAAAACCGCCCAAACGCAGGCCTCGTCTGAACCACGTAGGCCCACCGTTACCAAATTGAAATTTATCCGTCCCATTTTGACATTTCTTAAGGAATTGACCGGAACAATAACTTCACTTCTCTTAGAAAAATACCCCAAAAAACGCTGTTATGCAGGCCCTGGTTACCTAGGGTTCTCGTTAGGGTACTAAGGCACTATATTTGTGTATTTGACACTTATCCGATCTCAAATGGATGCTGTTTCAGGCGTCATTTGATTGTTGTCTGCCACCACCTTACCGGACGAGACCATTTGAAGCTGGCACTGGGCCAGCAAGAAGGTCGCCCGTCCGGGTGCTGGCGGATCGCATTGATTTTTTGAAAAAGAAGACCCCGATGAAGAAAGTTGCGTTGATCATTATCCTGTCCGGCATTCTTGTGGCGATTGCCGGTGTCTTCTGGTATCAGGAGATGCGGTATCTGATGCCTACGCCGGTGCCGGTCGGCTACAAGGTGATCCACCCGGAAGAACTTATCCAGTACGATACCGTGCTCCTTCCGCAGCAACATAAAAAACCGAAGCTGCTGCACTTTTTCAGCCCTGAATGCCCCTGTTCCCGATTCAATCTGAAACATTTCCAGGCACTCCGCCGGGAATATGGTCAGGCGATCGATTTCTACGTGGTGGTGGACAGTGAAGATAAGGTCGAGCCAGCAAAGGGTCTGATCAGCAGCGAGGTGACGATCGTAGTGGACGGCAACAGAAAATTGGCAAAGGCCTGTGGCGTTTATTCCACCCCCCAGGCCGCCATCATACAAACGTCGAATCGACTTTACTTTAGAGGAAATTATAACCGGTCAAGATACTGCACCAACAAGGAAAGCAACTTTGTGCAAATGGCGCTTGACTCGTTGGTGGCCGACAAGAGACCGCCTCTTTTCAATGAACTCGCCATACAATCCTATGGCTGCAGCATCCCCACCACCGAAGCCCCGGAAATCCAATGAGCACATCAGCATTCTATACCGGGAAAATGTCAGGTAGCCAGGCACTCAGCGAAAGCGAGCTGAAGGAGATCAAGAAGGATATCTTTTTATTTGCCGACAAAGTGAATGAGGGGTTGCTCTTCGCCATGTTCATTTTCGGGATCTTCATTGCTTTTTTTTACGACACGTGGCTGGTGGCTTTTGCCGTAGGGAGTCTGTGCCTGGCGGCCTATTATATTTCAAAAAAGATGTTGCCGGAGTCTGACATCTATCAATATGTATTGAGTGGTGTCTCGGCAATTTTTGCAGCACAATTTATCTACCAGATGCACGGCATGGCCGAAATGCACTTTTGGGTGTTCATCTGTTCTACCATTCTCATCATCTATCAAAACTGGAAACTGCAAATCCCGTTGATCGCGATCGTCGTGGTTCACCATGCCTCCTTTGCCTATCTTCAATTCGTGGGATATAAAGAGATCTATTTCACCCAGCTGGACTATATGGATCTCACCACGTTCATATTCCACGGTGTGCTGGCGGCCTGCGTCTGCGCCGTAGCGGCCTACTGGAGTCATATCATCTATAAACGCACCGTCCAGGACGCAGAGAATCTTAAACTACAGTTGCTGTTAAAGACCGAACTGCAGGAAAAAAACGAAGAGCTTACGGCCTCCGAGGAAGAGCTTCGCGCGTCACAGGAAGAACTCATGGCGTCGCAGGAAGAGTTGACGCAGATCAACGAGAATCTCAACGACCTGGTCAAGGAAAGAACGTTAACCATCATCGATCAGAACAAGAAGTTTGTTCACCACGCCTTTATCAATGCACACAAAGTGAGAAGTCCGCTGGCGCGCATCCAGGGACTGGTCAACCTGCTGAGCTACGAAACGCATCGGTTAAGCGACGACGCGCTGGAGATCCATCGCCTGTTGAAAGCATCGTCTATCGAACTGGATGATATTCTCCATGAAGTGAAGGTCAATCTCGATGCCGCGGAATACAAAGGGCTGCCGGAAGATCCTTTTAGTGATGATCTGGTAAAACAGGCTTAGCGTCACGCATCGCTAATCCGTAATACAAGTCTTAAACAGATTTTTAACTTGTTTCATGCCTTGTTGTGCATTTGGCTTGATCAGATATTTGATCCCATCCGCTGTGCCATCATAAGCGCCGTCGTTCAGGATCACGTAATCTTTATACCGGCTTGATGTAAAGATGCACCCCGTTTGTGCACCTGTTTTCAGGTCCCAGAGCTTGATTTCCCCGCTGTACGTTCCCATCAGCAGATACTTTCCATTCGGGGCGAAGGCCAGGCAACTGACGGTGCCAGCGCTTGGTGAGAATGATTTGGTCTCCTTGGTTTGGAGGTTGATCAACTCGATCTGATTGCTCCGCGGCTGGTATTGCAAGGCCAGCCGTGTCTTGTCGGGAGAAAGTTCTGCGACACCGGGTTCTTCGCTTACTTCACACAATTTTTTCAAATCGAATTTGGAGAGGTCCAAGGTGTAGAGTGCCTTGTCGGAGGGATGAAAGACAATACAATGGCCAGGCGTTTGTGTGTTGATGATCTTATAGCCCTTGATCTGCTTGACGTAAATCGCATCGCTGATCCTTCTCAGGCTGATCACCTGCGCTTCTGCGTCATATTCGTAAAAAAGACCGGAGCCTGGAATGAAATTTCTTTGCGGACTGGTCACATTAAAAAAGTCATCGCGATTGATGAGGCTCAGGATCTTTGAAGTGCTATCGACCGGTATCGTAAAATCGATGAGATGATCTTTCTCCCCCACCTTTAGCAGGTATTTGTTGGTTAGAATAAATGCACTTTTGTTGTCGTAGATGAAATCGCTTGAGAATCTTCGCTCCAAGAGTTCGCGCGGCATGCGGTAACCCGTGACTCCTCCCGACTTGAAATCGCACAAGAGAATTGAATCCGGGGTAGCGTCCGGTATTTTCTTCAGGCCAATTCCCATAAAAGCATCGTTTTTAAAAGGGAGATCGCTGGAATGTGCAAAAATTCTTTCATTGAAAACGACATTGCCGCTCTTGTCAATGCCCGTCACTTCGTTGTCCTGGGTGATGGCAAGATCACCCCGCTGCGTAAAATTCAGTTGCCATACCGGGTTGCTATGGAACGTGAACGCTCTTTCGGTTTTTGCTGAGGGGATATCAACTACATAAAGATATCTTGACGCGGAGCCGGTATCGGCGATCCCATAGATAAGCTTTTGCCCATACATGACTACCGTCGGATTGTTGTACGGGTATGTGCTCAATTCGCTGGAAGGCTGCCCGCTGGCCGTTAGGAATTTAAGACTTGAGCGGAGCGCGAGAATCACGCGATCACCGGCCAGCGCGGCGCTTTCAATTTTGTTGTATTGTTGACCCGTTCTGAATCGAATAGACTGATCGGCGACAGTCCACAAAATAGCTTCCTCATAATAGAGCTGGTGTTGAGGATCCATACCCGAAGAAGAAGCAAGGAGATTTCCGTCCGCAGAGAAGTTCATGGAGACGACCTTTGCGCCATGACCTTTTAAAGAACCCTGGGGCATTAGGGTTTGCTTCTTGTGAAGCAGGATCTCGCCACTTTGGAGGCCGAGCGCTACTTGCCGTGAGCTAAACGCAACGGAAGTTATTTTCTGTGGCGGGGAAATGGTTTGAACCGGTTGTGTGGTTGCGGCGGTATTCAAACGGAATATCATTAATTTTCCATCGACCGAAAGGGCATACAGCCGATCCGTTTCGGAATCATACTGGATGCCGGCAATCTCGGTATTTCCATAGAGAAGGGTACTCTTACCTGACCGATCGGTACGATAAATTTTTCCCCGGCTTAACGTGATTATTTGGCCCTTCGTGGTCACCACCATCCCCGACAAACCGCCTTCTGTTGGAATGGTTTCTTTTTGTCGTAGCGAGAGGAGATCAAAAACGGAAATGATCCCATCGCCGGCCACAAGCAGCTCCCGTGCTGCAGAGTCTATCGCCAGGGCTCTGACTGTTCCGAAACCGTTCGCGTTTATTTTACCTTGGAATTGCCCATGCACCGAACATGTGAAGGCGATAAGGATGACACTGAGCGTGATCTTCATAATACATTATGCGCCAATGAATGGGCCAAATCAAATATCTAAAAAATCAAATCAAATAGAACGGCCGAACCGTGTTTTTTGTGGCGCATAGTCGCCCGGTTGATCTTTATTGGGAATTCAACCTGAGTTAATTTCGGATCACCAGTTTCTCTCGGTATTCCAATTTCGAAGTTTTGATCTCAATCGTATAGAGCCCATTGGCAAACGCATGGACGGGGAGGTCGGTAATGTCTGAGGCGATCGCGTCACGGAGAACCATCAGACGTCCGGTATTGTCATATAGCGCAATGGTCTTAATGTGGCTGGTTCCTTGTTTAACATGGATGACACCCCCTTGTGTGGGGTTAGCATATACGGTCGGTGGAATTTCGTCCAGGGCCGGCTGAACCGAAGTAATTAACGAAATGGAAACCGGCGCCGAATAGGTGGTTACACCATCATTGTCGGTGATCCGCAACCGGTAATAGCTCAGGGTCTGAAGCGGTTCAGTGTCTTCATACGCATAGGTGTGGGTAAATCTTCCATTGCTGAGGGCCGCGACCGTATCGAGATCGGTGAAGTTCAACATATTGTCACTGCGTTCTAAAACAAAGTTGTTGATGTTGGTCTCCAGTGTTGTAATCCATTCTAAAGCAACGGTTCTTGACAGGGTTGCCGATGCTGTGAAACTTTGAAGTTCAATGTCGAGAATTCCGGAAAGAAGATAGTTGTCGACCAGGGCATTCGAGAGCTTGGTGTTATCATGACTGGTTATGGCAAGGCCTGCATAGATCGGCACGTCGCCAAAACCGGCGTCCACCGGATTGCCTACTTTTGTCCATCCGATGCCATCCACCGAGCGGTATGCGGTGTAGACAGATCCGTTCTTCACGAGTTTGATCCATACCGGGGCACTGATTCCGGCCACTGTATTTTCCTCCTGGCTCGCGCCGTCGGTGACGATCCGGTTTTGAAACGTGACCCCGTTGCCACTGGTTAATGCCAGGAAGGCATACCTCGATCCCGGTGTTAAACTCTCGCGGAACATTATCCCACACTTATTCCAGGCGTTGGCTTGATCCAGGCTCGTTATCCTGGCCACTATTTCTCCGCCACCTACCAATGTTTTAAAAGCAAAACGAAACGCATCCTGTGTGTTTCCAATGTCGTCGCCCGAGCCCTGTAGTTCGAAAATGCCTCCGTCGTAACAGGCCGAGCCGGACACGCCAACCTGTCCAATATCCAACGTGGTCCATCGTGTCGGCAGGGGAGAGCACTGGGTGGTGCAGGTCAACGTTGAGAATGACGTGGACGCTGAATAGTTGCTGGAATTCGTGGCGTCACAAACACTTTGAACTTGGAAAAGATAGTCGGTTGCGCAGGCCAGTCCGCTGATGGTAAGATCCTTTGTGTTTGATGAAACGGTTGTCCAACCGCCGGCGGATACCGTTTTGTATTGAACATTGTAACGCGTGGCGCCGGTGGCTTGCCAGTGGAGCGAGGCTGCATGTTCGGAGATGTTCGTGACGCTGAGTGCCGTCGGAGTGGCACAATTGACATGCTTCTTTCCAAACACTTCAAACTCCCATATGGAGTAACCCCATTGTGTTCCGCGTGCTGTTCCGTACATGCGGACGTAACGCCCCGTTCCGGTCACCGGCAAATAGTTTTCGAGCGTGGTGTTGTTCGTTCGGCTCATCACGTCTTTCCAGGTGACAGCATCATCTGAAACTTGTATCTTGAAATCTTTCGCCAACGCGGTTTCCCAACGGATGATGATGTTGCACAAGTCGTAGCGGTCGCCAAGATCAACCGAGAGCCATTGGGGATCGGAGGCGAGGCTGCTCCACCGGGTAGTTAAGTTTCCGTCAAAGGCTGCGCTGGCCGGGCGGTTCACGTTTTCGGTGGAGGAAGCTGTGGCCGTTTTTTTCAACCCAATGTTTTGTGAATTGCATTGGTCGGCTTGGGCATTTCCGGTCATGCCATAGACCACCAATTGATTGGAGAATGTGGCTAAGTACACTTTTCCGTTGATGACGGTTGGGCAGTTGAACTTGGCATAATTGCCCGGGACATCGGTTGAATATTGAGATGAATTCCACAGTTCTTTCGTCACATCCGTTGCGGATAAAGCTCTTAATATACCCGGACGAACCGATTGATTGGCATCGCCGTTGGCGGCATAGCTTGCCCATAGGACTGCCGTAGAATCGATCGACCCATTGGATGACACGGACAGCACGGCGCCGTTATTACCGGTCGGACCCTGCACGCCACTGTTGATGGTGTTGTTCAAGTCGAACATGTTGGTGTTTCTGTTGAAGGGATATGCTTTTAATAGTGAGTTTTCCGACCAGGAGTATACAAATTCTTTTTGCTGGCCTTTGTAATACGTCAGCGACGAGCGAAGGTGAGCCGTTGCTCCCAGGTCGATCGTTTGAACGACATGGTTGGTAGTCGCATCATAGCCGCCCATGTTGCTGCGGTCCAGCAAGTAGATGCGGCCGTCTTTGCATGCCGTCATGGTGCGGTTGGTATTAGGAATGAGCAGCATGGCGGTGACCCCAAAGTCGAGATCTGTCGCTTCGAGTTCTGCGATATTTTTTGGAGTGAAGAAGGTGCTGACCGTTAACGTAGAGCCGGAGGGTTTGAGTTTTAAAGCGCTCTCGGAGCGATTGGTGAGATCGGAGGGGTTATTGGTCACGCCAACGGATCCGTTTCCCACCGAGGCATAGATATTTCCCGATTCATCGGCAGCCGGTGCCGCACCGCTCATCCAGATGCCACCGTTATAGCCTTCCGGTGTCGTATTGTAGACGATGGATTGCGCCAAGGAGGATTTGTCATAACCAATGATCCAACCGTGATAGGGGCCCCAATCGCAATGCGAGGACCACGCGATGTAGACGATGCCGTTGAGTAATAATAGTCCGGGTCGCTGGTTTTGCTTTTGCGGATTAAAGTTTACTACGCCGTTAACATTGCCGCTTCCGTGGCCATTCACTTGTGCCGTGATGAGTTTAGGACTGTTTGCTCTTTCTTGTCCCGTCAGAATATCCAGGGCGTGCAAGTGTTGTTGAAATGTATTGGTTGTCGTACTCACACTTCGTACGACAACATACAGCGTGTTTGTTGCAGGGTCAATGACGGGTGTGCCGACGATCCCCATATTGCCAGAGAAATCGCGATAGTTACCCCCGCAGGCGCCGGTCATGTCGGTGTTCTTTATGGCCCGGCTTCCGGCCGGCGATAGATTTACTTTCCAATAGGGGTTTGCCACCTTGGCGGAGTCGGCGTCAAAGGCATATACGGTATTATTCACGGTAGCCACAAAAACAACATTCTTCTTTCCTACCGAGGGCATGTTAACGTTGAGCATGACCAGGGGCTGGGCATAGATTTGATCATCTACCGCGCGGACAAACAGTTTGCCAAAGGAACCGGGCTTGATATTCTTGGTATGGAGAATAGTTTCCTGGGCGTTCCAACCCGTTCGATTTAAATCATTGTGTTGAGTGAGAACACCCATTTGTGCTTTCAGGGAAAACGAAAAAAGCATCAAAAGTGTAAAGAGGGTTGCTTTGACTTTTTTCATAGGGGTTGAACGAGAGATTTAAGTCATGGTAGGGAGCACCACCGAGGTACACTAAATATAGTGATAATCATGTAGGCGCCCGCAGTAAAAAAGCTAGAGCTTTCTTTCTGAGGTCGGAATCTTCGCCAGACCTATGAAGTGATAAAGGGCATACTTGAGAGCTTCCCGATAGCCATCCTGCAATCAGCAAAATGTATTTTAATTACGAATTTTTTCGTAAAAAACTATGTTGTGTCCAGGAAAAAGATTGTTTCTTTGTACATTGAATCCTGTATTAAGATAATGAAAGGCCGGACTGAAATAGAAATCGCAGGCATAAACGCGGTAAAAAAATTGCGCAGAAGCAAGCTCAAGGGAGGCGAGTTTTTTATGATCAATCTGAATTCCTTGCCTGACGATCATTGTTACTTGGAATTTCCGGACGGAACTATCAGACTTGCAATTTATGAGTTGGGTGCGAATGATTTTACCATAGTTCGTGAGCTCGAAAGCGACGAAAGTTCAGCGCTTCGCAAAAAGTTCGACCTCGAACCAATCCAATAGCATTGCCTGAACTGCATATAATTACGGGATCAAACGGCGCGGGAAAATCTTCCATAGGCGCAGACTATCTACCAACGCACATTAAGAAAAACTACACTGTGTTTGATGGTGATAAACTCACGCTGGAGAAGATTAAAGAGTTAAGAGCCACTAAACACCATAGTGATAAGGAAACGAAAGCACTGGCTAATGAATGGATAGGTCAGCATTTTGATGAACAGGTTAAGAATGCCCTAAGTAGCGCTGATCATTTTGCATATGAGGGACATTTCAGAGAAGCGTCCGCTTGGAAGGTTATCAATAAAT
This sequence comes from Chryseolinea soli, assembly GCF_003589925.1. Taxonomy (NCBI): domain Bacteria; kingdom Pseudomonadati; phylum Bacteroidota; class Cytophagia; order Cytophagales; family Fulvivirgaceae; genus Chryseolinea; species Chryseolinea soli. Next base: position 3,601,435 of record NZ_CP032382.1, read on the forward strand.
TTAAAAGAAAGGGGTACAGCGTCCACCTGATTTTTTTTGGTCTGATCAATGTTGAACGTTCGGCGATGCGCGTCTTCGACCGTGCAATCAAGGGGGGGCACAATGTTTCACTTGCAGAGATCGATCTGAACTATCACGGAAACTTGTTGCAGTTGGATCGTCATTTCAAAATGTTGGATACACTGAGAATTATTGATACCTCGGAGACAGCTCCCAAGCTCCTATTACATATAGAGGGTGGTCAAGTGGCTTTTTATGCGCCGTTTCACGACTTGCCTGATTGGTTCACAACCTACCTGATAAAAATAACGAGATACTTGTATCCTAAGATATAATGGAACTGCCTAGCGCAAACCATGCAGCAAAACCGTCCGACGACTTGGCCGGTATCACGGAGGAGTGTTGATGAGGTGCTGTAAAATTCTGAATGCTTACGAAATCATCCATAAGCAATCAGAATTTTATTTTCCGATGACGAGGCAGGCCTGTCCACTGCCGCCAAGGTTTCGCATGTAAATACGAAATGTGCCGAATCGTGACACCTGTCGTTTTCATGTTCATTTATTGAACTCGAAAACAAACTCGCCGGTCGTAGACTCTGCCCTGCCGCCTGCTTGGAATACCGGATAGCTGGAAATCAAGGACAACGTGAGATGCGTACTGGTCAACGAATGAATGGTCACCAACACATCGTCATCGCGCGTAAAGGATGCGGCATTTTCATCGGCAAAAGCCCACGTGCCGGACGATGCCCAAACGGGCGAGCCCTCATGTGCGGTGTAAGTGTTGGCGGCAAAGGTCAGCGTGAAGCCGGAAAATGCACTGGTTTTATCCATGTCGTCTGCCGTTACACTGGAAACTTGCCAGGTGCCAGTGGTTAACAGTTTACGCGCTTTATCTTGAGCGCTCTCCTCCGGGGAAGTATGGCAGGAAAATAAGCATACCAGGAATAGCAAGGAGGTCAGTGACCAGATTTTATCGGGGAAAGGAATTGTAATGCGCATAGGATAATTATTTCAGTAATTTTTTTGTGATGACTTGTTTTCCGTTGAAGACCTTCAACACATAGAGGCCGGTCTTTAAGGCGGTTACATCAATGACAAATTTTCCCGGACCGCTATCCTCGTGAACGACACGCCCGATGGCGTCGTAGAGGTTTACCTTTACCGGACTTCCGGAGGCCAACACACCGGCATCCACAACAAGTTGATCTTGCATGGGATTGGGATAGACATTTACCGACCCTGAAGGATCTTCTATGCCGGTAACGATAAAGGTTCTTTCGTCTGAGGGTTCGCTCTGGCAATTATCGACAGTCACTATTACGGAATACGTTCCTGCTTCGAGCAGCGTTAGGGTGCGTTGTGTTTCATTGTTCATCGCCACGCCATCTTTGAACCATTGATTCCCGCCGACGCTGCTGGAGGTGAGTACTGGCGCCGAAGGATCAGCATTCGAAACGGAGATGACGGGCTTGGCGGGGTTGATACAAAAAGTTTGTGATGTGCGCGGGGCAGCAGCGAACGTTGTGTTCCCCGGCTGATCGGCAAACACCGTCACGGAACCAGCCTTTAGCAGTGATGCGATATTCCCCGCAATAGAAATTTTATCGGATGCGCTGGAGAATACAACCGTCAATCCCGACGTGGCGGTTGCTGACAAGACAAAACTCGGATCGCCCATCGTTTTTGCGGCCACGACCGGGAAGCCGATGCTTTGCGCGGTTCTCACGGAGAGCGTTTGCGCCACACTGGGTGCCGCGTTGTAGTTAGTGTCGCCCGCCTGCGATGCGGTAAGGGTGGTTGAACCGGTGCCATGAATCGTAACCGTATTGCCCGACACTGTAGCGACGGCACCGTTGCTGCTGGTGTAACTCACGGCAAGCCCCGACGATGCCGTGGCGTTCAAAGTAAAGTCCGGATCGCCCGGCACTTTCACCGGGAGCGCATTGAAAGTAATGGTTTGATCGCCTTTAACTACAGTGAGTGTTTGTGACACCGGTGGCGCGGGATTGTACATCGTACCACCCGGTTGGCTGGCCGTAATGGTGGTTGTACCCATGCCCGTCATCACCACGATAGTTCCGGAAATCGTGGCCACCGATGGGTTGTCGCTCGTATAGGTCACCGTCAACCCCGAACTTGCGATTGCGGTGAGCGCAAAATCACCATCCGATATTTTTTTGGATGGCAAAGCATTGAACGTGATCAACTGGTCTGATTTTCCACCATTGCCGCCGCCCAACGTACCGTCTGCCTGAATGCGCTGGGCATAGATATCTGTCGTGGTGTTGGTTCTCGCGTCGACAAAGGCTACGATGGCACCACCCTGGTTGTCGGGTATGAGCCTCGGACTTTGTTGTACGAAGGTGGAGTTGCTGATCGCGCTACCGCCATTTGGCCATAAGGTCTGACCGTTGGCATCCACACGTTGGGCAAAAATATCCTTGAGGGCGCCGATGGGTAACTGGCCCCGGTAATCTTCCCAGGCAATGATCACTCCACCGGCGCCGTCGGGAGTGATTTGTGGATTTTCCATCCCGGCGTTATTGAGCGCAACACCGGCAGTGGCCCATTGTTTTGCGCCGTTGCCATTGACACGCTGGGCCACCAGGTAGCTGACGTAAGCATTGTAGGATCCACTTCCGTTTTGCCAAGTGATGATCGCACCCCCGGTGCCGTCTTTTGTCAGGACGGGCCGCGTTTGTGTATCCGGGGAAACGCCAATCCCAACGCCGTTAGCGGTCCACAACACGTCACCCACGGCACTGATGTGTTGGCCATAGATGTCCACGTTAAAAGCGTTGGTATTGTCGGCATCGCGGTCGTCCTCCCAAACGATAATGGCGCCGCCGTGGCCGTCGCCTGTCAATTGTGGATATTGTTGATACCGGTCATACACGGCGACGCCTATACCATCCGTTGTCCAAACCTGACTGCCGCCAGCGCTGATGCGTTGCGCATAAACGTCTACGGCGGTTGTACCGGTGGTCGTGTTGCGGTAGTCGGTCCAGGCCACAATAGCACCACCGTTTTCGTCGGAGATGATTTTGATGTCCTCTTGCCGGTAGTACGCTTCTGTTACCGGGTTGTTCACGGGCCATCCTAGCGATCCGTCGGCGTTCACGTGCTGAATGTAGACGTCCTTCGCTGCGTCCATCTCCGGGCCGTCATCGATCCAGGCGATGATCGCTCCTCCATGGCCATCGGTCGTGATGACGGGGTTTGTCTGGAATCCATCGGAAGCCGACACCTGTATGCCGCCGGTGGTCCATTGTGGTTGTCCTTGCCCGTTGAATCGCTGGACATAGATGTCAAAGTCATTTCCGTTGCGCAGATCAACCCAGGTGATGATCACGCCGCCGCTGCCATCTTCCACTGCGCCCTGTACAAAACTTTGCGAGGTGGTGACGGCGATGCCATCGATGGTCCACTTCAGCAGCCCGTTGGCATCGATGCGTTGCGCGTAAACCCTGCTGCTCTCGCCTCGGTAATCCGTCCACGCGATGATGGCGCCGCCACTGCCGTCTGAGACAATGGCAGTTTGATCCTGGTTGCCCGGTGCGGTGCAGATGCTATTGTTGGCGTAAGCACTGGTTGACCACTGCGCCACGGCCGGTGATGATGGAAAGAAGATGCCGGTCAGGCTGAGTATGCCCAAGGCAAGCTTGCAAAGGATGTTCATGTTATTTTTCATGACGTCGTTTGGTTACGTTGATTTTTAGTTCGCCAGCACCAAGCGGAATTCTCCGCTCACCGTATGCATGATGGGCGACTTGCAGAGGATGCCAAACTCGGTTTTGTCCTCATATAGTTTGCCGGAGAAGGAACCGCGCACATAACCTTCTTCATCTTTAGGATCTTCGTCGAAGGTTATCGAAGTCTCGCCGCACATATACTCGGTATCACAGTAATCATTTGGTATAGGGGTTCGCTTCGTGTAGCTCAGCAAATACCCGGTTTGCTGGCCTATCGCAAACGACATATCATCATCGCCGTCGTTGTTAAAGCACACCAGGGAGCGTGTGCCCTTTGCAGGACTCTTCACAGCAAGCGCAAACCCATCGATCAGATTGATGTTGCCCTCAACCCGCGTTCCCACGATCTCCAGAACATCTTCATCCGACAGCCCGCTGTTCGCGATCGAGATGTCGTTGCCATTGGGAGGGATTGTTCCATTGTATCCATATTGATAATACACATGTGTTTGTCCGTCGACGGTGACACTGAGATACAGATCACTGTCTACAACGGTGATGGTGGATGTTAGTAAATACTTGAGCTTGCTTCCTTCTTTGTTCGACGCTTCCAGCTCCACCGACACGGCAACAGGGTTTGTCGCAGGTATTTTGTTGGGTGCCGTATAGGTCGCCGTGTTCTTGTTGGACTCCAACTGACCGTTGCTGTTGGAAACCGGGGCAGCACTTCCGTTCAGGGTCCACTCCTTCACTTTGAAGGTCATGATCCGCGACTCCACGGGTGGGATCTTGGTTAACGGAACGAGATCATCACTTTCGGAGGTGATTGGGGCGAGGGGCACCAGTTCGTCTTCTTCGTCGTTGGGCGAAAACCCGGTGATGATCAACTGAAGTGCGTCGCCTTTCATCACCTTCGAAGAAGCAGGGGTCAGCGACAGGTCGATAAACTTTCCGGCAGCCCAGTCGCTGAAATGGGTGGTCTCGATGGAGATCGTTTTTGTCCCGGCATCTACTTCACTTTTCAACAGGGCGTTCCAACTGCCGTCAGCAGCCTGTGTGATGATCCATAGAAAATCTTCCGGAATGCCTTTCAACATTTCCGCATTATAGGAGAATGTCAGCTCCACCGGCACGGCAAACGTGAGGCCCTCCGGTTGCAGCCGGTAGGCGGCGCCGATGCCGAGGGGTCCTTCGTTGGTGATCGGTTGGATGGAAATGGTCGTGTTGGCCGCCAACGCCCCGGCTGGGATGGTCAACGTGAATTGACCATCCGAAGCCGAGAGACTTCCGCCTTGGGCGCCGATTAAAGCCGACGTTGGCTCACCGTTGGGTGTACCTTCGCCGGTGATGACAGGATCGTTGTGCTGAGGGGAGGGGTTGTCTGCATCGCTGCAAGATGCCAGCACCAACACCAGGGCAAACATCCACGCGCAGCCTGTGCGTAGACGTGGGGATGTTGAAGTTGGAACATAGGATGTTTTCATAAGAGGGTCTTTTTTGATGATGTAAAAGTGCTGTGTACAAACAGAAGATGTGATCCTGTAAAAACAGGATATTTCGCGGGGTCGAAAAAATCATGGAAAAAGAGGAGGTAAGGGGGCGGCGTACAGCCGTTTATTTGTAATGTAGATGGTTAGAATTAAATTCAGGGAAAAGACCCACCCTATGCCTACTCACCACGAACCGAGCCAGCGGCTTTCGATAACTTGTTTCTTCATCGCAGGAGTGTTCGCGATAGGCCTCCTGCATGTTCCGGCATCTGCACAGCTTCCGTCCTCTGCACAAAAGGAACTGATCGACAGCCTGGAAAATAAAATCAAGATCGAAAAGAACGACACCGTGAAAGTGAGGCTCCATTTTCAGATCGCAAACAAGCTGCGCACCGCCGATACCACAAATGCCTGGCGCCATCAGCGAGAAATAACCCGCTTGGCAGAAGAAAAGAAGAACGACTATTTCCGGGGCGAGTCGTATGCGCTGGCCGCCACCTTGCAACTGGCCAACCATCCGCAGGAAGGTATTGGCAATTTTGAAAAGGCCATACGGATCTATTCGAAGTATCCGGAAAATCGCCGGGCAAATCTTTCGTCCGCCACCGCCTATGTCAATCTCGGCCTGCTCCATTACCAGAACAACGATTATCAAACGGCCATTGAAAATTACCTGAGGGCCGAAGATGTTTATCTGAGAGAAGATCCCCGCAATAGCGATCTGGGTATATTGTACAGCAATCTATCTGTCGCTTACGGTACCATCAATAAATACGAGGAAGGATTAGCCTTTAGCAAAAAAGGACTTGATTTCGCGCGACGGGGCAAAGACAAGGCGAGCCGCATGGGCGCGTTGTATGCCTATGGCGGAAACCTGGTGACGGCAAAAAAAGGTGATGGGGGATTGGTCTTCCTCGACTCCGCAAAAATAATGGCAACGGAGTTGAACAACCTGTACTATATGTATGGCAGTGACTTCATGAAGGCGATGTACTACTATAACACCAAGCAGTACGACCAGGCGATCCGCTACTACACAGAATGTCTGAACTTTGCAAAAAAGTACAATTCCACTCCCGACATCGGCAACAACTTTTTAAATATCTCGGCGTGCGAAGCCGAATTGAAGAAACCCCGGCTGGCGGCCGCGCATCTCGATTCTTCCGCCAAATACCTCGACTACTCCATCCGGACCGTGTCGAAGCAGATGTACTTTGAGAACTATGCCGAGGTATATAAGCAGTTGGGCAATTTCACGAAGGCGTTTGCGTACAAAGATTCCGTGGGCGCTATCAAGGACTCGCTGTACCAGGCAGACAACATCAAACAGTTGGAGTTCCGGCAAGCCCGCTACAATTACGAAAAAAGGCAAAACGAAATTGAACAGTTGGAAGCCGGGAAGCGGCTGCAGGAGGCATCGATCAAGCAAAAAAATATGATCAACTATGTGCTGATCGGCGGCACCGGCGCCTTGTTGCTCATCCTGGTGCTCTCGTATCGTACCTACCGTCAAAAACAAAAGCTCCAGTTGCAACGCATCTCCGAGCTTGAAGTCGAAAAGAAACTTGCCGCCACCGAAGCGGTACTGAAAGGCGAAGAGCAGGAGCGTACACGCCTGGCAAAAGATCTGCACGATGGCTTGGGTGGCATGCTGTCGGGCATTAAATATGGACTGAACACTATGAAAGGAAACCAGATCATGACGCCTGAGAACGCGCAGGCCTTCGAACGCAGCATGGACATGCTGGACAGTTCCATTCGCGAGATGCGCCGGGTGGCGCACAACATGATGCCGGAAGCGCTGGTGAAATTCGGCCTCGATACCGCACTGCGGGACTATTGTAATGACATCCACCAAAGTGGTGCCCTTCAAATCAATTATCAATCCTTCGGCCTGGAGAATGCCTCCATCGACCAGACTGCGGCGATCACCATCTATCGCGTCATCCAGGAGCTGGTGACGAACATTGTGAAGCATGCCGGTGCGCGATCGGCCATCGTGCAGGTAACGAAAAATGAAGGTGCGGTGTCTGTTACCGTGGAAGATGACGGAAAGGGTTTTGATACCGCCATCCTCCGAAGGTCCACCGGTATCGGCTGGACAAATATTCAACACCGGGTGGAATTTCTCAAAGGCAAACTCGATGTGAACTCCCAAGCCGGAAAAGGAACGTCTGTACTCATTGAACTGACCGTATAATGGCAACTTCTATTTTTATCGTCGACGATCACTACATGGTGATTGAAGGCATTCGTTCGCTGCTTCAACCGGAAAAGAAGATCGAATGGATGGGGCACGCCATGACCGCGGCATCGTGTCTGGCGTTTCTGTTGCAAGAACAACCCGACGTTATCCTCATGGACGTCAACCTCCCCGATAAAAGCGGCATCGACCTGTGCCGGGAGGTGAAAGAAAAGTACCCGCGTATTTCGATCATCGGCCTGAGCTCATTCAATCAGCAAAGCTTCATTCAGAAAATGATGGAGCATGGCGCTTCCGGCTACGTGTTGAAGAATGCGACGCGCGAAGAGATCGTAGAAGCCATTGAGGCCGTCACAGCAGGGCATAAATTTTTAAGCCACGAAGCCGCCATGACGGTAAAGAAGAATGAGGATTCGAAAATGCCGATCCTTACACGGCGGGAAAAGGAAGTGCTCAGTCTGATCGCGGAAGGCCTGACCAATCACGAGATGGCCGACAAACTCTTTATCAGCACCACCACCGTCGATACACACCGCAAGAACTTGCTGGAGAAATTCGGCGTGAACAATACGGCAGTGTTGATCCGGTTGGCGGCGAAGTATCAGTTTATCTAGGGATCTGCAGCAGCTTGATGATCCAGTTCCTTCGTCCTCGCTTTTTGCTAAACGGTAGCCATCCTGTTGTGGGGTAAGAATTATTTTGTATTTTTAGTTTTCACGATGTCCGGTATTGTGGGGCAGAAACGGATCAGATCATCAAAGTCACTCCCTGTAATTTGGCTTTTGACGCTCATCCAACATCATATGTAGCTGGACAAACGACTTGATCCAAAAACCCCCACATATGAAAATAATTACAACCTGTTTCCTCTTGACATCCGCAGCCTTGTTGATCGTAGGCTGCAAGGAAAGTCAACCTGCTTTTGAAGCTCCTGTTTTGAAGAATATCGGAAGCTATAGCGTTCCCGTCACCACCAAGTCAAAGCATGCTCAGATGTTCTTCAACCAGGGGATCATCATGGCCAATAATTTCAATCATGCAGAGGCGGAGCGGTCGTTCAGAGAGGCGATCCGTCAAGATACGACGTTTGCCATGGGCTATTGGGGAATAGCTTATGTGTTGGGCCCCAATTTTAATTCAGTCGACAACATGGGAACGGTGAACGAAATCAGGAAAGCCGTGACAAAAGCCGTTGGTCTCAGCGAGGGAGCATCGCCCTGGGAGAAAGCGGCCATCAAAGCCATTCAGATCAAATTTCCGATGGACACCGCGGCCACCGATGCAGAAGGTTTCGCCAACGCGATGAAGCAAGCCTATACCCAGTTTCCCGACCATTCCTTTGTGGCCACGCTTTATGCCGAGTCGGTCATGAATTTGCATCCCTGGGACTTTTATGCCGGAAGAGGTGGAGAGCCCCGGTCCTGGACACCGGAGGTCGTGTCGCTTCTCGAAAAAGTGATATCAATAGATCCGGAAAATCCCCTGGCCAATCATCTTTATCTACACGCCACCGAGGCAGGTGGCGACTTTTCGAAATCGTTGGTAAGTGCCGAAAGGCTAAAGACGCTCGTGCCCTCGGCCGGACACCTGGTGCATATGCCTTCTCATATTTATATCAACACCGGCGATTATCATGAAGGGTCGATCGCCAACGAGGCAGCGGTGATTGCCGATAGTATTTATATCGCCGAGTGCAAGTCGCAAGGTTACTACCCACAGATGTACTACCCGCACAACTATCACTTCCTCGCGGCGACAGCAGCATTCGAAGGCCGCGTCGCACGTTCCATTGAAGCCGCCTACAAGACGGCTGGCCTCGTCGATAAGAAATACTATCACGAACCGGGATTTGAGATGGTCCAGCATTACCTGACCATCCCCAACCATATATTGATCAAGTTCGGCCAATGGGAAAAAATATTAACACTGCCGCAACCGACGGAAGATTTGATCTACCCCACGGCCATCTGGCACTATACCAGGGGCATGGCCTATGCCAACCTGGATAAGGCTGAGCAAGCAAAGGAAGAGCTCAAGAAGTTGAATGAACTCAGCCAGTCGCCGTCGATAGCCGGGCAAATGAACTGGGGAATAAATAAAGTGACCGATGTCTGCCAGATATCTTCAAAAGTGCTGCAAGCGGAACTTGCTGTGAAAGCTGGCCAGTTCAAAGAAGCGATTCAACTGCTTACCGACGCGATCGCCATCGAGGACAACCTCAACTACAATGAACCGCCGGACTGGTTTTTTTCGGTGCGCCACACCCTGGGCCATGTATTGCTGAAAGCAAAGGACTACGCCCAAGCCGAAAAAATTTACCGGGAGGATTTAACGCACTGGCCCAAAAACGGATTTGCGCTAAACGGGCTATTCGAGAGTTTGACCGCGCAAGGAAAAACTTCGGAGGCCGCAGAAATTAAAAAGCAATTTGACGAAGCTTGGAAATATGCCGACGTCGCCTTAACGGCTTCGGTGATCGACCCGGAAAAGAGGAAGGATGTGGCCTTAAGCGTCGATGAAAAATCGCCGGATGCATTGGTTTATTTGGCAAATTCTCTTTGTATGACCCGGTAGTGAAAGGAGTGTCGGATCTGGTCAGGTTACATTCAAATGATTCAAAAAAACGGACAAGCTAACAGGAGTCCCAGTTGCCGTGCAGCTGGGACTCGCTGTGCTTTGGAGACCTGAATATCAAACTGAGTTAAGAAATTTGAACAGCCTCGCCGAATTGCTACTCTACTTTTATGATCGTTGCTTGTCGCGCGATTAGACTCCAGCTATTATTAGCATACTGCCAGACATGCGTAAACCTCCTGGTCACAACTTTGCCCGCATTTATCTGCTTGCCTTGAGGTTTGATCACTTCTCCCCCCATGACAATGGCGACGTTATCATTAAACGACATCTTCTCAATATTCCTTTCAAAGGATAAGTAATGGAGATCACCCGATCTGAAATGAGCCTTCGTTCCTTCAACGGTCCCTACCACGTTGGCCGGGGTATTGACGATCATTTTTGGTGACCAGATTTTGTCGAATAGGGGGATGGAGTCGCCTTTTAATACCGATTCCCTTTCCAGTTTTTCCAGTCGTCTGATTTCAGATTCCCGGGGGTCTTGAGCAAATGTGACCTGAGAAACTCCTGTCACAAAGAATAGAAGCACTAGTGACTGAATGAAGTGTTTCATATTTTAATTATTTAGGTTGGTGTGTCCGAGGTATTGCTGACGCTGTCTGAATATACTCATAACGCGATTGAGCATCAAGAAAAAAGCTCTCAAGATATCTGAAGAGCTTTTGCGTGCCAGGGGAAATCTCAACATACCTATTTCCAAAGTCGTTTCCACCATTTCTCCGGTTGTGGCGGCGTTGGCTGATCGGGAACAGGTTGAGCAGTGGGTTGACCGGGAGCATAAATGATAAACTGTGCTTCGCGAAATGAATTCATCAATCCGCTTTGGTGGTCGAGATTTCCGATCATGAATTCAAGCTCGTCGCCGAGAAGATCCCAGGCGATGCTCTCAACATCTTCTATAATATCAGGAATGACATTGTCTTCACCGGCGTTGAGCCTGAGTCCGATGAGCACGCGATGTGCTATGCCCAGGGTGACGTTGGTGGAAACGCCGAAATTTATCTGAAGAACCTGTGGTCTTGTTTGGGCGTATAGGGCAAGCGATGCTTTTAGCTTGGCATACGCTGTGCCAACCTGGATACGAAACTCATAGACATTCTTATCTTCTGTTTTGTCTTTTTCTTTTGAAGAAACAGGAGTGACCCCGGTAGCCCAGAATTTCACCTCGTTTGGGTTGAATTCTTTTTTGTACAGAGAGAACGGATTGAGTATTAACGTTGGAAAGGGCTCGGGAAAACTCTTGCAAAACGTTACGAAGTTGATGGCGACGAGTTTTTTATCGGCCGATAACGGCTGTTGTTCAACTGCCCGGTGAATGGAAGTGAATATCGGGACGACATCGCCTTCGAATCGCAGGATCTGGTATTGGTGGTTTTCGGGTGGCTTGTCGAAGGCCGTGAAGAATATAATTTCCGCCGCTCTCAAATTGCGCGTGAAGGCTGGCCGGTAAGCGGGTTCGTCGATGGCCTGTGCGAGTAGGTACTCCAGTTCATTCACTGGCTCCCAGTGAGGGCGCAACGTAGCGATAACTTTCTGTTCCAGGAGATGCTGCTGCAGGGCATGGTATCCCAGATCGAAGCTATTCATCAATCTTCTGCAATCGTCGTCCACGCGGGTGGCCGCCAGCAGGACGTGAAAACCTTCGATTTCAGTGCCTTGGTGAAACGCTCGTTCGAGACTGGCTTCTTTGAGTACTTTTTCGGCCACCACGGTAAGCGGAAGCGCGTCTACGTGTTCCAGCCTTGGCCCGAGTCTGAATTTATCTTTTAAATCGGTGGATGAGATATGTTTTGATTTCAACAGCGGAAGCAAGAAGCTGTTCTCATTTTCCAGGTCAGCCAGAATAAAATGGATGGTCGCTATATGGGAGTAACCCAGATCGATGGCAATGTCGCGCGAAACTTTGAGCACTGCCTTCATGTAATTTGACAAATTCATGGGCTTAAGATAGGAAACGATGTCAACATCGGACCGGGGCGTTTTGGAGGCGACTCCGGAATTAAAAAGTCTATCCACCGTCATCGAGAACATGATGTAAGATGCTTGTAATCAATGATTTAATAATTAATTGAAACAAAACGCACCTGGATTCGTTGGAAATATCAGAAAAACGTCTGACATTTGTGTCAGACAAAAAAGTTTAACGAATGCTGTACGACGAAACGGCCACCGACACAGAGACCCTGATAAAAATCGCTGCCAAGAAGGTGTTCCTCAAAAAGGGGTTTGCCGGCACGCGGTTGCAGGAGATCGCGGATGAGGCGGGCATTGGCCGTACGGCGCTCCATTACTACTTCCGCAACAAGGAAAAGTTGTTTGTGGCTGTGTTGCAGGACTTTTTCAAAGAAGTGGTATCGCGAATGCCCAGTTTTGACGATGCACAATTGCCGATCATCGAACGGATGAAACACTTTGTAACAGACTATATGGACACCGCGATAAAGTCGCCCGAGATAGACCTGTTTATGCTCAATGAATTCAATGAGAATCCGGACCTCTTCCGCGAGATCAGGGGTTCACTGGATCATGATCTTCCCGAACGGTTTTTGGCTGCCATACAAAGAGGCGTTGACAAGGGCGAAATAGCCGGCGAGCCAAACCAAATTCTCATGACACTGATGTCCATGTGTATGTTTCCATTTGCGGGCATGTCTATGATCAAAGGGATCATGGGGCTTTCCGATGAAACTTTCATGAGACTGATGCAGGCCCGGAAAGAACACTTGCTTCACATCGTGGAAACCGCTTTTAGGCCCTAGGAATTTTTTTTGTCCTGAATTCGACAAAAATGTCGAATTAAATTGTCGAATAATGATGTCAAATAACCCAATAAACGAGATAATATGAAACGAAAAGCATTTGTGGTCTTTGCTGTTTTAGCGCTCATGGCGCGCGGAAGGGTAGAAGCGCAGCAAACCTATAACCTTCAGCAATGCACGGAGATCGCACTCAAACAAAGTCTTCAACTAAAGGCGGATGCACTTGATCTGGCGAAAACCGATGCGTCGATCCAACAAGCCTATAGTGCCTTACTGCCGAGTGTCACGGTGAATGGCTCCTACCAGTATGCACCCCAGGTACAGGCCAGCGTCATTCCCGCAGAAACATTCGGCGGACCGGAGGGGACTTACACGGCTGCACGTTTAGGTGTTCGTCAGACCAAGTACGCCACTGCGGAGCTCTCGCAGAATTTATACAATCCCTCGGCGCTCATCGGTTTGAAAGCCGCCAAGATCCTGGTCACCGGCAATCAACTGCAGATCAGGAGCAGCCAGGAGGACCTGGTTTACAACGTGGCGGCCACCTACTATAACATCCAGTCTTTGATGAAGCAGGAAGAACTGACGAAGCTGAATCTGCAGAACACGGAAGCACTCTTGCAAAGCACCACCGATCAATTGAAAGCCGGCCTGGCCACGCAAACCGACGCAGACCGCCTCACGGTCACACGCGACAACACCCGGGCTAACCTGGAAAGTCTTCAAAACAATAAAGAGAAATACTACAACCTGCTCAAAGTGCTGATGAACGTGCCGTTGAGTGAGCCTGTGGCCATCGACGCTTTCCGCGACAGCGAAGTGATGGTGATGCCGGAAGCTGACTATGATGCCAAGCAGAAAACAAATTATCTCCAGTTGATGCAAAGCAAACGGGTTGCCGAACTGGACTACAAGAACATCAAAGCGGGCTATCTCCCAACCCTGTCGCTATTCGCCAACTACGGACTCTATGGCTATAACAATACGGCCAATCCGTTCGAGAACATCAACGGCAAATTCTATCCGACCTCCGCTGTCGGCATCCGGTTAAAAATCACGGTTTTCGATGGCTTCAATATCCGGTACCAAGCCCGGCAGCGGCAAATGGAGATCAATAAACTGGATGTCCAGGCGATGCAGACCCTTCAGCAAAATGAAAAAGATGTAGCCGACGCGCTCGCCGACATCCGCAGCAACCGGGTGACCTACGAGAATCAAAAAAGAAATCTTGCCCTGGCACAGAAGGTAATGGCCGATATCAACCAGCAATATCAAAGCGGGATTGTGAAGGTGAGTGATGTGATCAACACCACCAATGACCTGCAAACCGCGCAAAACAATTACGTAACGGCGGTGATCAATCTCAAGCAAGCGGAGATCAATCTGAAAAAAGCACAGGGAACGCTGCTGCCCGATGCAGCCAACCGTATCGATTAAACTTAACGCACTCAAAAACATAAAACAGTAAACACGTGAACAGATCAACAAAAATTACGATCACCGTAGTGATCGCAGGAGCCTTGGTTGCCACTGTGGCATTCAAGCTGATGAGCAATCAAAAAGAAGTAGCAGCCAAAGTCTACCACCCCGACATCAATACCGCGGTGGTGGTTCAGGTCGACACGGTCGATGCGGGCAGGTTTGATGTGACGGCCGCGTTTACCGGATCGTTCAGTCCGAACCGGGAAGTGACCATTGGTTCAGAGACCAGCGGGAGAGTTGTAAACGTAAACGTTCAGGAGGGGTCGCAGGTGAGCACGGGGCAACGCATTGCCCAGTTAGACGATCGGCTTGTCCAGGCGCAATTGCAATCTGCACAAGCCAGCTATGACCGGGCCGTGAACACTCTTGCGCGATATCAACAAGGCAGCTCGGGCGTAACACAGCTTCAGATGGACAATGCAAAAACGGAGATCCTGACCACGCAAGCACAAATAGAGCAATTGAAAACACAGATCCGGCAGTTTACAATTTCAGCGCCGTTCGGCGGCATTATTACAAGCCGTAGTTTCGAGTTGGGCGCCATTGTATCGCCCGGCATGCAGATGGCTACGTTGACCGATATCAGTTCGGTGAAACTGGAGATCAGCGTTCCCGAAAAAAGTATCGCACAGTTCAGCCTGGGCCAGACGATCTACGTGAAGACGGATGTTTATCCCGACGCGCCCTTCAGGGGAAAAGTTGACATGATCGGGTCGAAGGCCGATGCATCGCATAATTTCCAGGTGAAGATACTGGTTCCAAATCCCAAGTCTGCTATAAAGTCAGGTATGTACGGCACGGTGGTGCTCAACTCCGAGGCTTCAGGCGATGCACTCACCATACCGCGTTCGGCGTTGTTGGGCTCTTCTGTAAAGCCCCAGGTTTACGTTGTGGAAGCGGGTGTTTCAAAACTCCGCGACATCCAAACGGGAAGTGGAAATGAACTCCGCATCGAGGTTGTTGGCGGCTTGCGAAAGGGTGAAATAGTTGTCTCGGGTGGGTTGGTGAACCTGAGTGACGGAACGAAAGTGTCTATCGCGAATTAACCGCCCTTGAGCGCCTGCAAGATTTCATTAAAAGTTAAATGATAAAAAGATGACATTAACCGAAATATCCATCAAACGACCCTCCCTGATCATCGTGATCTTTACGGTCCTGATTGCCGGGGGCATTTTCTGCTACACCAAGCTCAGCTATGAGCTGATGCCCGACATGAGTCAGCCTACGCTGGTGGTAACGACCCAGTATCCGGGTGCCGCACCCGTTAACGTCGAACAAACGGTGACCAAGGAAATCGAAGACGTGCTCAGCGGTGTCGACGGGATCAAATCCATTTCGTCGCAGTCGCTGGAAGGCAACTCGATCATCACAGCTGAATTCAACGTCAGCACTGACATCGACAGCAAAGAGCAGGAAGTGCAGCGGAAGATCAACAATATTTTAAGTGAGCTCCCAACCGATGTGAAGTCGCCGAGCATTTCAAAGGTTACGCCGAGCGACTCGCCGATCATGCAATTGGCCGCAACGTCGAAATTGAGCAATGCGGATTTTTACGACATCATGAAGAACGAGATCAACCCGCAGTTTCAACAAATTTCCGGTGTGGGCGAGATCACGTTGATCGGTGGACAGGAAAGGGAAATACAGGTGAATGTCATGAAGGATAAACTCGATTACTATGGTCTTTCTATCCTGAGCATAACACAAGCGATCAACAACGCTAACGTAGAATTTCCGGCGGGCAAAGTGAAGTCGGAAAGCCATGGGCAGATGACGGTGCGTCTGGCTGGAAAATTTACATCTGTTTCGCAATTAAATGATCTTACGGTTGCCCTTCCCGTGGCAGGGAGTCCGGTGAAGTTGGGGGAAGTGGCAACCGTTTCTGATTTAACAAAAGATCCGGCGTCAGTCTTCCGGTACAACGGACAGAATGCGATCGGCCTGTTGATAAAGAAGCAAGGCGATGCCAACGCCGTGGAGATCAGCAAACAGGTGAAGGAAAAGATCGCTTCTCTGGAAAAGAAATATGCAAACGACGGGGTTCAATTTATTATCGCCGACGATTCGGCCGATTACACGCTCGATTCGGCCGAGGGGGTGATGCATGATCTGATGATCGCGGTCATCCTGGTTGCGGCCATCATGGTCTTGTTCCTGCATAGCCTGAGAGATTCTGTGATTGTCTTAGTGGCCATTCCCACCTCACTGATCTCTACTTTCATTGCCATGTACTTCTTCGGGTTTAGCCTGAACCTGATGAGTTTGCTGGCCCTTTCGCTGGTCATCGGCATCCTGGTTGACGATAGCATCGTGGTGCTGGAGAACATCCACCGGCACTTGCATATGGGTAAAGACAAGCGCACGGCAGCATTGGACGGTCGTAATGAAATCGGATTTTCGGCACTGGCCATCACCATGGTCGACGTTGTGGTGTTCGGTCCGCTGTGTCTCATACAGAATACCATTGGTGACGTGCTCCGCCAGTATTCGGTAACGATCGTGGTGGCAACGCTCATGAGTTTGTTTGTTTGTTATACCCTCACGCCCTGGCTTGCCTCGCGTTTTGGGAAAATAACGATACTCAGCAACAATAGCTTTTTTCATAAACCACTGATCTGGTTCGAGCAGATGCTTGAGGCGTTGACCGAATGGTACACCGGGGCACTGCAATGGGCGTTGAAGCACAAGTTGATCATGTCGGGTTTTATTGTTGCGCTTTTTGGTGTGATCGGGGTGGTGATGAACATGGGCGTGATCGGCAATGAATTTGTTACCGAAAGCGACAAAGGACAATTCCGTCTTGCCCTGGAGTTCGACAAGAGCCTGACAGTGAAACAAAACAACCTGCGTAGCATCGGGGTCGAGAACTATCTGCGCAAGCAACCCGACGTGACTACGGTTTTCAGCAACGTGGCGGGTAGCAGCACGTCCTCGCTCGTTGCCGGGGTAGGTTCGGATTATAAAACCGAGTTGACGGTGACCCTGATCGATAAAACGGAGCGGAGTGTTTCTACTGAGCAACTGATGTTGAAGAAGAGCCAGGAAATCTCCAGGCTGTTCCCCGGCGTGAAAGTGAGTCCCAGCATGGTGAGCCTGGTCAACGGCGGCGACCCGATTCAGATCGTTTTGAATGGCGAGAACAGCCAGGAGCTGATGGCTGCGGCCAACGAACTGAAAGCGCGCATTGCCCTCATGCCCGGTGCGATCAATACCAGTTTGAGCGTAGAAGCTGGAAATCCCGAAGTTGAAGTGAACATCGACCGGGAGAAAATGGGACAGTTGGGACTGAACATTTACAACGTCGGTGCGACATTACAGAACGCCTATGCCGGCAACGATGACGCGAAGTACCGCGTCGGCAATAATGAATACGACATCCGTGTAAAGTTTGATGACTTCAACAAACACGATGTAGAGGACGTGAAAGATGTCACGTTCGTAAACAATTCCGGGCAGATCATCAAGCTATCGCAGTTTGCAAACGTCGTGCAGAGCAGCGGCCCCAGTGTGTTGGAGCGCAAGGACAGACGCGCTTCCGTGACGGTGAAGAGCAACATACTCGGTATTACATCGGGCGAACTAGGCGACAGGATCAACCAATCGCTGGCCGAAAAACCGCTGCCGGCAGGTATCGACATGCGATGGACGGGTGATGCCGAGCGTCAGTCTGAATCGTTTGGATCGCTGGCCGCGGCGATCGTGGCGGCGCTGCTGCTGATGTACCTGGTGATGGTGGCCTTGTACAACAATTTCGTTTATCCTTTCGTCGTGTTGTTTGCCATTCCGGTTGCCTTTATCGGTGTGTTTCTTGCCCTGGCGCTTACCAAATCTTCGATGAGCATTTTTACCATCCTGGGGATGATCATGTTGCTGGGGTTGGTGTCCAAAAATGCGATCCTGATCGTCGATTTTGCCAACCATCGCAAAGAGCACGGCGACAGCACCTGGACGGCACTGATCGCTGCCGGGAAAACAAGGTTGCGTCCCATCTTGATGACGACCCTGGCCATGGTGATCGGTATGATTCCCATTGCCACCAGCACGGCGGCGGGAAGTGAATGGAAAAATGGATTGGCTTGGGTGCTTATCGGGGGACTCACCACAAGCCTGTGTCTCACGGTTTTTGTCGTGCCGATCGTATACTACTGTGTTGACCGGGTGGGCGACCTCTGGAGAAAGAGATTTCCAAAAAAAGAAGAAACGCTTTCCGGCACGGTAGTGTCGCACTGATCATCCTTTAACAAAATAAAAACATGGAAAATAAACCAGTCCTTTCCATACGCGAGCTGACGGAGATCATCCGCAATTGTCAATCCGCGCCAGAGATCGAACGCTTCATTTCAAACATACGAACCGAATTCGATAGCCATTCCATTTCTGACCAGGCTTTTTTACTGGCCATGATGGGAGTCACGTTGATGACCATAACAGCAACGCCTGATCCGCTGGATCACGACATGGGCAAGATGCATTTATCCCGATTGCTGAGCGCGGTGAATTGGAAGGGGAACGACAATTTAAATTGACAGCACTAGTCGTCTAGGAGACCAACTCAAAAGCCTTTGCTTGTGGTTTTTACCGGGATGATATGATTGTGCATTCATCTTGGTACGATCAGCAGTTTTCAGAAACAAGATCATAGAAAATTTTAAAAGTACAACTTCACATGAACAACGACAGTATTGCCACAAAAACGAATACGGAGTTTATCTATCAGACAGAAGGGTCTATTTTGATCGCCCGGTTTCATGGGTTTCAGAAACCGGACGAGGCCGCGAAAGACAACCAGGTACTGGACCAAACCATCCGTCAGAAAAGAGTCCGGGCGCTGTTGATCAACCAGCGGAATATCAAAGTGCTGTCGGGTGAAATGCAGTCGTTGATCCTCGATAACGCTGCCAAGGTGGTCGACCGCCGGGTGAAGCGGGTCGCGATAGTCATGCCCGAAGATGTTTTTGCGTTGGCAGCCGTTTCAAAAATTCACAGTCAGTCTAAAATAGCCGGGGTGGCCGTGCAATTATTCTCTTCGGAGCCGGATGCCGTGGAGTGGCTGCGGAAGTCTTGAGGGTAAATGCGACATGGTCAAAGAAAGATACAACAACGGCAATGCCAGGAGAAAAATAACCATCCCAATCCATCCCCCAGGGCGTGGCATGACAAAGAGCATATTTGTATCTAATATTGTATCGACCTGCCGGTGCATGGATCAATCCTATGAATCTCTTATTCCCCTGGCTATACGCAATCTGTCTGTCGATTGCTTCTGCATCGATACACCCATCGCTTCGTATGAAAGATGCGGCCGTGGCAACTCCCGTGATCATGGCCGAAAGTATTCTTTCGACCGAAGACGATGAGTTTGGCGGAACGTTGTCGCCGGATGGGAAGCTGTTCTTCTTTTGTAAACGTGCGCCCACAACCGGGAGGAGCAATTACATCGCGATCTGTTTTGTGGAAAATAAAAACGGATCGTGGGCCAACGTGCAAGTGGCTCCGTTTTCGGGGCAGTATCGCGACTTCAATCCGCAGTTCTCCGCAGACGGCAGCAAACTCTACTTCATGTCAACGCGACCCGTGACAACCGGTGTAGCCAAAAACGACAGCGACATTTGGTTTGTCGAACGAAAGACAAACGGCTGGAGTGAGCCGGTCCACCTCGGTGAAGCGGTGAACAGCCCGTATGTCGAATATGCCTGTTCGTTTGCTAACACCGGCGACATGTATCTGAGCAGCGGGAGAAACGGCCGCGATGTACGCATGTATGTATCGCGGTTGACGAATGGGGAATACCAGGCACCCGAGGAGCTGAGCGAAGTGGTCAACACCGTATTGCCGGCCTTGGATGCCTGCATCGCGCCCGATGAAAGTTACCTGTTGTTTACTTCGGCCGGAAACGACGACATGATCGTTCCGAAGCAGGGTGTCATTTATCCGAGAAGCGACTTATACATCTGCTACAAGATCCAGGGAACGTGGTCAAAGCCAACGATTCTTCCCGAACCCTTGAACTCGGTCGCCGACGACGGAAGTCCCGCTGTGTCGCGCGATGGGAAGACACTCTTTTTCACCAGCAAAAGAAATTTTGCATCGATACCAATGGCCAAAAAGCTCAATCACCAGGAGCTGGAAAAGCAGTTGCACGGCACGCTGAATGGTTTGGGAAACATCTATGCCGTGAGTACAGACGGATTGAAAACAAAAGGGCAATGACAAAACGTTTGGTCCAGATCGGCTTGTTCATCACGCTGACATCTGCGGCGATAGCGCAGGCCTTACCGTTTGCCAAGAAGGACAAAGCCGATACCATCACCTTATTTGGCGAAGGCATTATCTCTACACCGGATGATGAATTCGGTGGAACGTTTACACCCGATGGAAAAACAGTATTCTTCTCCAAGAGCGTGCCGGGATCCTATTTTTATACCATCTGCTTTTCAGAATTCAAAAACGGAACGTGGACTGCGCCACAGGTTGCGCCTTTCTCCGGCACCTACCGTGACTTCGACCCGGTGATTGCGCCCGACGGAGAAACGATGTTGTTCGCATCCGACAGACCCGTGGGCGATGAGGCCAAGCATGACTACGACATCTGGATGGTGCAACGCACAGGAACCGGGTGGGGGAAACCAACCCGCCTTCCCGAACCGGTCAACTCCGCATTCGACGAACATTTCGCTTCGATGGCTGCCAGCGGAAACATCTACTTCAGCTCAACACGTCCCGACTCCACTGGAAACCAAACCGGTTCCGATGTATACTCAAGCAAACGCGTGGATGGAACGTATAAAACAGCGGAGCGCATGAACGCCGTGAGCACGGATGCCTTCGAGCTGGATGTCATTATTGCGCCTGATGAAAGCTATATTCTTGTTGGCGCCGCCGGAAGACCGGATGGACTGGGTGGCTTCGACATCTTCATCAGCCGGCAGGTTAAAGGACAATGGCACGAGGCCGTGAATGCAGGCCCAAAAATAAACTCCCCGTTTCGCGACTACAGTCCACGGATCTCGCCCGACGGCAAATACCTGTTCTTTACTTCAGAACGCGATTTTACAACCTTGCGAAAGCCCACCGCGCCCCTCACGTATCCCGAGCTGGTAAAGTTTTTCCGGGGCACGCTCAACGGGTTGGGTAACATCTATCAGATCGACCTCGATGAAATTGTAAAATCGAAGTAATTTTTTAGCCCGTCGAACATCAACTCGTCGATTTTTAATATAACCATAACTTTACCATTAAAATGACGTTAGATGGTAATAGTAATTTAGAGCAAATAAATCGCGATCGCCTATGGTTTTGGATAAATCCATGAAGAATCTTTTCCTGATAGCCCTCACGATGCTGATGATGCAGTGCGTCCGTGACCAGCGACGCCAGATTTCGGGCAACTATCCCCAACCTTTGCCTGATTCCATTGCCCTGCCTTTCCTTCCCGGAATTGTGAGCAGCGACTCGCTTGACTTCAATGCAGCCTTTTCTTCGGATGGAGAGCGTTTTTATTTTTCAAGATCAAGCCATGGGAAATGGATGATCTACATGACGGAATTGCGGGAAGGTTCTTGGGGCAAGCCCGTGCTGGCGCCGTTTACTGAAACCGAGTATTCGCAAGCAGACCCCTTTATATCCCGCGACGGAACGTTATATTATATTTCAAACCGGCCCCGATATGCGGGCGACACCATTCCGGATTACGATATCTGGTTTATCCGCCCGCAACCCGATGGCTCATGGTCTAAGCCCGAAAATCCCGAAGGTGTAAACTCGGATAGTACCGAATACTACATGTCCCGTGCGGCCAATGGCAATTTGTACTTTGCATCCAATCGTTCGGGGACGCTGGGATCGCATGACATTTATGTCAGCCGGCACGTCGATGGCGGGTATATAACTCCAGAAAACCTTGGGCCGGCCATCAACTCGGCGCAAATGGAACACGATCCCATGATCTCACCGGATGAACAATACCTTATTTTTACTTCCGTTGATCGGGCCGATTCGTACGGCAGCGGCGATCTTTACTATTCACAGCGCAGCAGCGATGGTACGTGGAGCCCTGCGAAAAACATGGGCAGTAAATTCAATACGAAGACGTATGAATACTGTGCCTATCTGACGCCGGACGGGCAGTATCTCTTTTATAGCACCAACTACGATGTGAAGTGGATCAGCGCCCGGCACTTTCCGTGGTAGTCAGTGTGTATTAATCAGGAAACCGATAAATGGATATTCAAGGAAAGAAGAAATGTAGGAACCCGGATATTCATTGAGTTCCCAATTCTCCTACCTGACCGGAAGCTGAATATTCTTGAGCTTTTCGGGATCAATGATGGTGTTGATCCGTAGAATTTTTCCTTCGGGCGAAAGATCAAACACCTGGCAGCTTACCAGGGTTGACCCGGAGTAGAACAGGAGCGAAGGCTCGTGATTGATTTCCGCGGGAATAATAAAGAAACCCGTCTGGTATTTGTCGTAGATATAGAGTAGAAGACCGGAAACTTCGTGCGCGCCGGAAAGATACTTGGCGACGATGTTCATGTTAGCGCCACCATCGGCATGGAATGCGATGTCTTGCGAGAGCAGCGCTTCCAGCTGTTCGATGTTCCGTGCGCGAATGGCAGCGATATAATGGTGGAGAACTTCAGAAGAGGAACCTGTTTTAGGCCTGGTGCTGGCCGGCTGTTGTTTTAGCTTTTCTTTGGCCCGGCTCAGTATTTTTCGCGAGGTCTCAACCGTAGTCGAGAGCACGCCCGAGATATCTTCATGTGAGTAGCTGAAGGCCTCTTTTAAGATGAACACGGCCCGTTCTTTTGCTGTGAGTTGCTCGAGTAGAATGAGCAGGGAGTAGGAAACGATATCTTTCAGGTCGGCTTGCGTATCGGCACCTTCGGTGGCTACAGGCTCCGGCAGCCACACATCGCCATAGCGTAGCTTCTTCTTTTTGTTCTTGATGGTGATGGCCCGGTTGATGACACTCCGGATCAGGTAGTTCTTTTCGTTCCCCACATGCTCGTGGTTTGCCGTGAGAAAAGCAGACATGACGTCTTGTATAGCATCCTTGGCGTCGTCGGCCGAGCCAAGGATGTTATAGGCATATGGAAAAAGAACCCGTTGATAATTCTTCATTGGTCGCTCGCTAAGATTCCAGCCATTTGGATAATTTTTTAAACAGGAATGGCATCAGCAAAAATACCATAAATGGCACTACAATGAGCGTGATCGCCAGCGTTCTTAACGGCATGGGGTTGATGCGGTTAAAAATGTCGCCAAAAAGGCCGAACAATATGGTAAGGGTGGGGTAGATCGCTATCCAGGTAAGGACGGAGATCTTCCATCGTTTGGGCTGCGTTTTCATGTAGTGTAGACGTTTAGTTAAAGATGGCGTGTGAGGTATGCAGCAGGTTGAGCATTTCAATGCGTGGCTCGGACTCCAGGTTTTCATCGCGTTGCTGCTGAAAGGAGAGGAAGGTCTTCAGTGCCAGGAATCTTTTCTGCGACTCGTCGTTGTTGTAAATGGACAGGTGCGTGAAAGTCTTTCCATCTTCCGCCAGGAAAACATGGTAGCGCATGCCGTGATCACCGATCGCTTTGACTTCTTCTAAAAAGGCCTGGATGTTTTGGTTGTTCTTTTCTGCAAACTCCCGTGCTGCGGTGTAGGTTACTTTAACTGCTTTCATATTTTTTGTTTTGTTTCGCTTAAGACTAAACAGCCCGGAAAAACGTGACACGGTTTTACAAGAATTGGCGCTTTTTTTATAAATCACAGATAATCAGGCGTTCACAACCCGTCTCTTTTTGGGGGTGCGTGCGAAAACATGGATTGAATCGGTTCAGAATAAAATAAAGACTGTGCGATGGGTTCCCCGGGGCCTTGTTGCCCCTTGTCGGTTTACAATATCATTGAAGGGCTGGTAGTGAAGCTCGTCATTCGTATTTCAAACTATCGACCGGGTTGGCGCGTGCCGATTTGAACGATTGAAAGCCTATGGTTAAAAAAACCAGGATCAATGCCATGACGGTCACCGCGATGTAGAGCAAATAATCTAATTGGGTTTTGTACGCAAAATTTTCCATCCATTGCGTCATCACCCACCATGAAACGGGGATCACCAGCACGGCCGAGAGGACGACCAGAAGGAGGATGTCTTTTGATAATAAGAAAAGAATATCCGGGATGTTTGCTCCCAACACTTTTCTGACCCCGATCTCTTTAACGCGCTGTGTTGCCGCAAAGGCCGATAAGCCGATCAAGCCCAACAGGGAGATGAAGATAGATATGCCGGATAAGATCGACAACAACTTATGCTGCCGCACATCGTCGTTGTATTGCTCGTTGAAGCGCTGGTCGAGAAAGAAAAAATCAAAGGGATGGCCGGGCGCATGCTGCGTCCATTTCGCTTGGATGTCGGAAATGGTTTGGGAGAGTTCTTCACCGCTCAGTTTGATGTGGAGATAGCCGCTCTCGCTATTCGTTCGAATGATCAGAAGCGGTTCGACCGCGTTGCGCAGCGACTTGAAATTAAAATCCTCGACCACGCCAACCACATGCCCGGGAATATCACCATGAAAAAACTTCATGGCCTTCCCCACCGCGTGAGCACCCCAACCCAGCCGTTTGGCCGCGGTTTCGTTCACGATGTAGGGTGTTTCGTCATCGGCCACGGGGCCGGCCTTAAAATCACGACCCTCCAGGATCTTTAGGCCCATGGTTTTAACATAGTCCTCGCCAACGAAGATCACCGCATAACCCGATTGCTTCATCCCCGAAGAAGTCTCTGCCCAGAAATTCATCGCTCCACCCGCGTTCGCTCCCACCACCGTTCCCCCGGTGGTCACTCCGGCTATGCGAGGATTTTGAAGCAACGCATTTTTGAGGGCCGGAATGTTGTGCTCCACCGCGCTATCCGGAATGGGCAAAACCAAAATATTATCCTTGTTAAAACCCAGCGCTTTGTTGCTGATAAATTCGATCTGATCGCCCATAAACCAGGTACATACGATCACTAAAATGGAAATTGCAAATTGCGTTGTGATCAAAACTTTTCTGAACAGCCGGTTTGATGGACTTGTTTTAAACTTGCCCTTCAACGCGGTCAGCAGGGGTGAAGTAGAGAGGAAAATGGCAGGGTAGAGTCCCGATAATAAACCGATGCACAACGCTACCGCTAGCGACACCACCATCAACCCCGGATTTTGGAAAGGATCAAAGACCAGATTCTTTCCGATCAACTGATCAAAAGACGTGAAATTCAAGACACCATACACCATGACAAGCGCAAGCAGCAGAGAGATCAGTGACAAGAAAACCGACTCGACCAATATGGAAATGGCCAGGAGTTGCCGGTTGGAGCCAACCAGTTTCTTTATCGCGATTTCCGTTGCCCGGCGTGTGGACTTTGCCGTCGAAAGGTTCATGTAGTTGATGCAAGCCATGAGCATGATTAGGATGCCCGTTGCCCCAAAACCATAGAGATAGGCGATGTTGCCCCGCGGCTCGTCCTGGTCAAGGTCGGAATGAAAATGGATCTCCGTTAAAGGCTCCAGTATGGGAGAATATCTCCCGTCTACTTCCACGCTAAACGCTTTAAAATATTTGTCAAAAAGTGCCGGAAATTTTGCGTGAAAAGTCTGTGGTTCATAATTCTTCGGAACCACGATGTACAAATAGCTCCCCGGATTCCAGAAATTTTCCGAGGCGATCTTTTCTCCCTCTACAAAGTTCCGGTTCGACATCAACAGGTCGAACTTGAGGTGCGTGTTCTCGGGCAGGTCCCGGATGACACCGGTAACGATCCAGGAGTCACTTCCAATGACGAGTGACTGTCCCAAGGGGTCCTCGGAACCAAAATACTTGTGCGCGATCGTTTCCGTTACCACGACTGCATTGGCGGTTTGCAAGCAGGTTTTCGGATCGCCATAGACAAAGGGATGATCAAATACTTTAAAATAAGTGGTGTCTGCATCGATGATTCCTTCCTCGTAAAACTCTTTCAACCCATCGCGACCTTCATGTTTTACCAATATGCGTGAACCATCCCGGTTGATGCGAACCACCTCTTCTATTTCAGGCATTTCGGTCTTCAGTACCATCCCCAGGTTCATCGCCGACCGGGCCCAACGAATATCCAATCCGGTCTGCTGCTGGTGACATCCCACCCGGTAGATGCGATCGTGGAGGGCATAGTGCTTGTCGTACGAAAGGTCGCTTTGAAGGATCAGCAACAAGACGACGCCCACGGCAATGCCCAACGCCAATCCCAGAATATTGAGGGTAGAGAAAAATTTATCTTTCAGAAAAGCACGCGTGGCGAATTTGAGGTGATAGCGCAGCATAGGATATGAATTTAAGGGAGGCGAAAATTTATTTCTCAAAAGTATCCCGGGGCGGAAGAACCGGATGATGCTCCATGCCAGCCTCCACTTCGCCTTTGCCGCTCCCAAACGTTTTACATTTTGTTCAAACTGGTGGAAGAGATCGCCTTCAATTTCCTCCAGGAGATGTTCCGGGCAGAACCACGAAAGTAAACGGAACAGCCAGGCGGGCGGTGTTGAATCTTTTTCTTTCATGATACGCTCATCTTCAATTGAGGAACCATGCTCCACAGATCCAGACGCGTCTCCTTCATCGCCTTCAACATGGCCATGCCGGCGCTGGTGACCGTGAAAATTCTTTTGCGCCGGCCACCGCGCTCCTTGGTGGCGCCGCCCACTTTAGATTTTACGTGGCCTTTGTCCTCCAACCTGTAGAGGGTGACATGGACGGCGCTGAGCGTAACATCGCGTTTTAGCCTTCGTTCTATTTCCTCGGCAATGGCCGCACCATACGCATCGTCCTGAAGAGCGGCTACCAGAATTAACACCAACTCTTCAAACTCGCCCAGGTATTCTTTTCCCATTTGCTTCTATTTTGTTAAGTAAATAAGACAAATATTTTGAGATATCCAAACTACGCTTGATTGAGGGCAGCGGACGCAAAGACTGTCAATGAAAAATGCTGGTGTCTGTGGGCGCGAATAGATTTCAACTCTTCAAAAGACGTTCTATTGAGAAATCATGTTTCCATTAACATCGATGACATGAGCTAATCCACGAACTTCGCAGGTCGATTTACCTTCATCATCAAAAGAAAGGAAATTTTCGCAATCCGTTTTTGCAATTCGTTTGCCCGTAAGGTCGAACAAAATGGCGCCGTCACTGGTCTGGCCACACAATCGGCCGGCGCCGGCATATCTGATATAATGGCAGGAGTCGGCGCTGATCGGCATGGTCTCTGCTACTTTTCCGTTGGCGAGCCGCAACAATTGAGTATGATTGCCTTTCCAGGCAACGATCATTTTATTACCGGGGGTGCCGAGTGATTGGAATGAAGTAAATCCACTGCCAAAATCAACGACAATGTCACCCTGTGCCGTTATCAAAGCGATTTGATTGTTCAGGAACGCTTCAACATAGGGATAACCTGCATCGATCAGCCTGTCATACTTGCATTCCGTAACATATCCCGTCTTAATGTCAACCAGACCCCATTTCTTATCTATGCTTTTTGAGTTTCCACCCCTCTGGGATTCGTTCACAGATAGCAGGTATGCATCATCAAAATCATAGTCGTATGAAATGGCCGAAAACGTGATACGATGGCTATGGCTGAGCGTCTCAAAGCCAGAATCAGCGACAGTATAAATGTATTTGAAGGGTTCAACAACTTCATTGTTTCTGTTTATGACTCCCATGTGGTCGCCCTTTGCGGCTAAGAACAATTCTCCGTTTTTTAGGGAAGCGATTTGATCATAGTCGAAAGATACGACCGTCCTTCCGGTCGTGTCAATAACTCCATATTTGTTGTCAAGATTAGTAACAACCGACACCCCGCCGTCAAATGAAGTAGCATCTTTAAATTTGGCGGGAATTTTAACACGGCCTTTTTTATCGAGGAAACCAACCAGCGCTCGATCCTTGCGATCTTCAAAACGAGCAAGCCCATTCTTAAATGGGGAAATATCGGTATAACTTGGCTTTAACAATATTCGGCCCTCCAGATCCATAAGTCCGAATAGCTTGTTTGAATCCTGAAAGATAAACATGTCTTCACCGGCAATCCATGTTTCGAATGCCAACAGTTCAGGTGAGACCTTCAGTTTTGGATTTAAGCGTGCGGCTCGCTCAAAGGCTTTTGATGCGGAATCCCGTTGATGCAACGCTAGAAAAGTTGCGCCCATGTTGTACTCTAAAAACGCGTTGTCGACGCCTTGGTTAAGGCCATACGCGAATTCCTTTTTTGCGTCATAGTATTGACGTTTTCGAAACGCAACATTTCCCAAGTACAAATGAATATATGCAATGAAATGTTTGTTGGCCTTACTCGTGTTCAACTTCAATACTTCGCGCAAGAGTTTTTCGGAGCGATCCAAAGACTGATCCGATCTGCCGAGCAGGAGCGCGATGACGAACTTGGAGATGATCTCTACTTGATTGTCAATGACAAATTTCACGGAATCGGGGTTCTTGACATAAACCAATGCCCCGTTTCTCTTTGCCACATCTTCAAGGTTGACGAATATGCCGCAATCAACTCTTTTCGATTCTAGGCTATAGTTTCCAAAAATCAAAAGACCCCGGGATCTGCATTTTTCTTTGAAGATTGACTTCAAGGAGTCTCTAAAGGTAGTTCCGGTGAGGGTTAGGTAGCGATTCAATGAATCCGTGTTTATGCTATCAACATCAATATCCATAGCCAATTGGCTCCTCAAACTGACGCCGAAATCATCTTGCGGTCCGGGTGAGAATTTAGAAGTTAGAATGATGATGCGATCCAGTGGTTCGTTGCAGCGCGAAGTCAGCCAGGACGGATAATTCATGGCAGCGAAGACGCTTAGCGTTAAGGCGAGCGGTGCGAGGACCTTAACGATTTGTCCGATCTGTGCCCAGCCATTGCCAGCGCTTGAATTGATTCGTTTCTGAAAATGCGGAAGCTCTTTTTGGATATAATCCCTTAGTTGTTTTCGCCGGTCCACATCAAGTGCAGCGATATCTGCATACACATCATCAAAGTCCAATACATTCACCTTCCAATCAAATGAAAAATGTGGTGCGGTGACAGTTCTTATTGTGTAACTCGTTTGTTTTGACGTCAGAACGAACACATTTATCTTTTGGAAAGTTTGATAGTGCTTCTTGTCGAGACATTGGAGGAGCGTGGCATCAACTTTTTCACTGGTTCGCGTGGATGTAATCTGAAAGGCAATCCCCGCCGTTTTGTCTCCGAGGTCTAGCCCCGGAAAGGATGAACTCTTTTGATTTAGATTCTTGAGTTCGTAGCCGTAAACACGATTGAGTATTTCTTTTACAAAATCTTCGCAGTATTTGTTGAGGTCGGTGAATCCCAACGCTGCTTTAGATTCGATTTCCCTGCGAAGGATGGTTATGTTTTCGATGATCGTGTCGAAGTATTTGCCACTGTTGAGCATACTGGAGCGTATTTTTTAAGGCTGTCGTCTAATTAATTTGGTCTGCTAGTTTAGTTCGTTTTTTGACGCGGCACACATGACGGGCGTTAAGGATGAAATGTTTTGCGAGACAAGTAATCCCGGGGATTGGTGCGGGCAATTTGATCAAAATCCTCTTCGCTCAGGGCAGCTTGTAACTCGGTGAGCATCTCTCGTTCCGATTTGTGGTTCCGGACCACATAAAAATCTGTACCGAAAAGCACACGACTGCGTAACCGGATATTTTCCTTGGCTAAGGTCTTTTTTAGCAACGGGATGATCTCGGGATTGTGTACGATATAGCTGATGTCCGCATAGACATTGGGATATTGAAGGATCAGGCTACAGATGATCGAATACCAATCTACTTTGTTTTTCCAGAGCTGGCCGATTTTTCCGGGGCGGGGTTCTCCGTCCGTTTCGAAGAAATCGATGCCCCAATCCGGCTTCATGGTCAATTGATGAACAAAATGGTGCCGGTCCAGTTCGTAGTATTGTTTCCACTCGTCATCCCCGCCGAAATGGGCCAGACAGATCTTTAGCCTTTGAAGGTTGTATTCCAACTTACCGTTCTTCAAACCAAATACTTCGCGGGTTTTTGGGTTGGTTGCTTTCTTTAAAACCTTGATCAGGTGGTCATCGTCCAGCAAACACAGGTAGTTCAGCGGGTGCGTGAAATTTCGTTGGAATTCTTTGTTTTCAAGTTCATGCATTTTCAGTGGGAACCTTTCGTAAGCGGTGGGAGCTGCTGGTTTCCGGTGCTTCTTTTCTTCGGGCTGTTCCAGGATGCCGAAATCTTCTTCTTCCTCCGCTGCCAGTGACCGCACTTCCTCGAAGACGGGGTGCTGATTCCAGTCCCTCAATTTCGGCCCTCTGTAGAAGATCGTCCCGATAATACAATGCGACATGATGGGTATTTCGTGATCGGCGGCGTAGCGCCAAAGGGGTAGTAGCTGTTCGTCAAACGGATAGTAGCCCAGCGCGGGATATATTTTAAAACCAGTAAAGTTTTCTTTTTCGATGTAACGGTAAACATCACACGCCTTTTTTAGTTCGACCTTCCCATCGATGAGATCGTAGTCAAAGAAAGATGTATCTTTCATTCGTTCGGGATGAATAAAGACAAAGGGAAACGTTGTTTCGGGATGGTTTTTCTTGATCGTCGAGAGCTCTTGCATCTGGGTCTTGAAACGATGCTCTTTTTTGAGTTTCCCAGCACCCATGAACTCCATATCCATCGGCAAGATGACGAAGGCCGAGCCCGGGGGATATTGTTTTCGAAGCCGACTGTAGATCCGGGATTGTTCGCTGTAGATAGCAAATCTTCCCAAATTAATATAGCGCAAAAGGAACTCACGCGTCGCCGGGCCGGGCAGCATGGCGAGAAAGCGAAAGAGCTTTTTAAAGGTGAATAGAATCAAGTTCCGGCCAGAGGAGAAAAACAACAATACGATCAGAGCAATAGCAACTTTTCCCCAGGGATTGGTAATATCCATGAAGAACGGGCTCTGACGAAACCACTGATAGACATCATCCACTTGTTTTTCGCCGGTGTTTGGTTTTATCACAGAAGAAACCACGTGGTAGACGTAGAAGAACGTGTGAGCGGTAAGCCAATATCCGACAGTGCTTACCAGAAAATCGGAAATCCAGGTTCTTCGGATAGCCCACGAGATCGTATACATCCACTGAGAGACCCGCGATCTGCGAAGCCTCCGGAGCCTTCTCATGAATTTCCCCATAAACCAGAATTTGCCCAGGCCAACGATGAAACCGGTAGTCAAAAGAAAGTAAGTGCCCAATGGCAAGAATGTCCGTCCCAGCCAGGGGGGCACGTGATCGGCGGTGAATATATGTGTATGACAATTGATGATCGGATCTTTTGCAGGTGCCTGGTATCGTTGATTCGTCATGCGAAGAACTGGTAAGTACAGGGGTAGGTAATAAAAAAAGCCCACCATGCCCTTTCGAGAAAGGCGATGATGGGCTCATACAAGAAAGATAAATTAAAATCGCTGGACTTGCAAGCGCTCTGCCTGGATTTGAAGGACCTTGGCTTCAAGGCTTCACCGACCTCTAAGTCTATTTTTTAAACGATTCGCTCAACTTTTTAAAAAGTAGCGTTACGTCGAAATAAAGTTCACCCTTTTTTTCATCCCGGTCCACAATGCTCAGGCGATCGGTCTGCGCTCCGTTACATCTCGTCAAAGCCTGCGCCCCGGTGCTGTAAAGTCCAAGGTAGTTAATGAGCGCGTACTCTTCGGTAGTGGTGAGTGTTATATAAGGCTTGTCGCAGGTTCCATCGCCTGTAAAGATCATGGCTTCGTACAGTCGCTGTGCGCGGCGCTGGTAGCGATCGGCTATTTCATTTTCTCCCTTACGCCGAGAGGCGTACATCATCTCGCGATACAACGACGCGCTGACGGGGTTTGTCTTCAACAATTCTTGCCCGCTCGCCAGTGTCTTGTCGTATTGGCCGTCTTTGTTGTACTTATAAAGATCATTTGAGACATTTGAATACGGACTATAGGTCTCCGTCTTCGCATAACCCAGGCAAAGAAGATAGACTTCCCATTCATTCAGCAGATCATCTTCCAGGAATCGCTTGAGCAGCTTTTCATACGCATAAGGACTTTCTGCGTTCATGGTAATGGCCTGTAGCGAATCGAAGTTGGTGATCACCGAATACTGGATGCCATGGTCGATCTTTCTGTTTGCCGATCTGCCGATGCTCCGAAGGCGAGCCGTTTCCTGGATCTGCTCGACGCTTTTTGTCAACTCGTCCACCTTGCTCTGAAGTTTCTTGTTATCCGGTTCCAGTTTTAGTGCACGCTCATAGAGGGACAGGGAAGTTCTCATATCTTCATGTACCCGGAGCAGGTAGTCGCCGAAGTCAGACCAGATGGCCGCGTTGGTTGAATCGATCTTCAAGGCCTTGTCGTAATATCTCCAGGCCTCCTCCGCTTCTCTGAAATTGAATGCCCCGACAATATTGGCATGCCGCCAGTGTGGCTCCGCGCTGTTGGGGTGTTCCTTGAGGTCTTTCTCGTAGCGTTTGTTTTCGGCTTTCGATATTTTGTCGTTCTTTTTGTAGTTGTCTTTTTGTGAAAAACCATCAACGGCAAGCAGCAGACCAAACAAGATGATCGAAACGGTGGTCAATTGGCGGAGGAACATAGGTCGGGGTTAAGGTTACTTAAACTACGAGTTTTGTGCCAAATTTATTGCACTTCGTTGCCGAAAAGATTCAGAATGAACGTAAAGGTTCGTTGATGAATAAATTTCTGATGTCAAACTTTCTATGATTTTAACATTGTAGAGGCCATGTAGAGGTTAAAAATATCGTTGTTTCTGGCGACTGTGATATATTTGTCTTGAAAATCAAAAAGCACCGCATTATGAATGAACTATTGGAGGGCGTCCTGAAGGGGCTGATGGGCCGCTATAAAGAAAGGGTACCGGATGTGTCGGCTGTGATGGCGGCCATGAAGAAGGAGGGTGTGATTCAAAATGACAGCGAAATCGAGAACGATCACATCGCGTTCCGTAGTTTGGGAGTGCCTCATTTGGGGATTCAGTCGCTGGAGAAGGTATTTCTTCACCTCGGCTACACCAAGCGCGACTATTATTTTTTTCCGGAGAAGAAACTGAATGCCTATTGGTATGCACCCCCGGCTGAAAATTTTCCCCGCATTTTTATCAGCGAATTGCGCGTCGGTGATTTGTCGCCAGCTTCCCAGGAAGTGATTCGCAAATATACCGGCACGTTGCATAGCGATCCGGTTGACAGCCTCGACCTGAACGATGTGGCAAAAGTCGATGCGTTTTTGCACAGCCACTTCTGGAGCATCCCAACCCTGCAGGATTATCTGGCGTTGCAGGAAGAGAGCGAGTATGCCGCTTGGGTGATGTACAACAAATACTACCTCAACCACTTCACCATCAGCGTTCATTCCCTGAAGCCGGGCTATAATACCATCCAGGAATTTAATACATTCCTGGAACGAAACGGTTTTGTGCTCAACGATTCGGGTGGAAAATATAAACAGAGCCCCGACGGTTTGCTGCTGCAAAGTTCAACCGTGGCCAAGATGATCGAAGCGGAGTTTGCCAACGGCGAGAAACACACCATCTCCGGATCGTATGTTGAATTCGCCGAACGGCGCGTGCTTCCACAGTTTCGTAATCTTCCCCCTCAGGAGATTGGTCGCCAACACCGGCGTGAGGGCTTTGAGGCCCAAAATGCAAACCGGATTTTTGAGAGCACCTACTCCTCTCAGACGACCAAGATCAGCTAAGTTTTTTCTTTCATTTTAATTCAACACAACATGACAAAGTCCATGGAAGGGCAACGTGCGTTCGATTTTAAAAATCACAATCGCGGTGTATCAACCGGAATACAGTGGCTGGAGAGCAAGGGAGCGTCTATCGCCTCTTATTCTCCTGTGGATGGAAATTATATCGGCACGGTCACGGCAGCAGACAAAGACACTTACGAGGCCGTGATCGAAAAAGCAAAGGCGGCCTTTCATGCGTGGCGACAGTGGCCGGTGCCGCGGCGCGGCGAAATTGTGCGGCAGATAGGGGATGCGTTTCGGGCAAACAAAACCGAACTTGGAAAACTGGTGTCGTATGAAATGGGCAAGAGCCTGCAAGAGGGACTGGGTGAAGTGCAGGAGATCATAGACATCTGCGATTTTGCTGTCGGCTTGTCGCGCCAGCTCTACGGCTTGACGATGCACAGTGAACGGCCTTCGCACCGCCTGTATGAGCAGTATCATCCTCTTGGTATTGTCGGGATCATCTCCGCGTTCAATTTTCCCGTGGCGGTGTGGAGTTGGAACAGCATGCTGGCGTGGGTGTGTGGCGATGTATGTGTGTGGAAACCTTCGGAAAAAACACCGCTTTGTGCGGTGGCCTGTCAATCGATCATTGCTGATGTGTTTAAGGAAAACAATGTGCCGGAAGGTGTGAGTTGCCTGGTGATGGGTGGGCGTGAAGTAGGAGAATGGTTGAGCGAGGACCGCCGCATCCCATTGATCTCTGCTACGGGTTCAACGGCCATGGGGCGCGCTGTGGGCGTGGCCGTGGCAAAACGCATGGGGCGAAGCTTGTTGGAGTTGGGTGGAAACAATGCTGTGATCATCTCGAAACAAGCCGATCTGAACATGGCGTTGATGGCCTCTGTGTTTGGGGCGGTGGGCACGGCCGGTCAGCGCTGCACGACGACGCGCCGTCTCATCGTGCACGAAGCGATCTATGACTCCATGAAGCAAAAACTGGTGAAGGCCTACGGACAACTTCGCATCGGCAATCCATTAGACAGAAGCAATCACCTCGGGCCATTGATCGACAAGGGTGCGGTGGAAGGTTACGTGGCGGCAATCGAGCAATGTAAGCGTGAGGGTGGCATGTTCATCGTCGAGGGTGGTGTGCTGGAAGGTGCGGGTTATGAAAGTGGCTGCTATGTGCGGCCCTGCATTGCAGAAGTGCAGAATCATTATGCCGTGGTGCAGCATGAAACCTTTGCGCCCATTCTTTACATGATGAAGTACAAGACCATCGAAGAAGCGATCCGCATGCAAAACGATGTGCCCCAGGGCCTGTCGTCGGCTATCATGACACTCGATTTGCGGGAGGCGGAGTTGTTCTTGTCACAGGCGGGAAGCGACTGCGGCATTGCCAACGTAAACGCAGGCACGTCGGGTGCCGAAATTGGAGGCGCTTTTGGAGGAGAGAAAGATACCGGTGGCGGACGCGAGAGTGGAAGCGACGCCTGGAAAGTCTACATGCGTCGTCAGACCAACGCCATCAACTATGCCGCAAACCTGCCGATGGCACAAGGCATTCAGTTTGATTTGGAAATGATAGAATGAGGACCGAAGCGCGGTGTCGGTTAAAGACTATTCAAAAAGCCTCCAAGATTTTCTTCATGCTCCAGGTTGAGCTTCTTGCGAAGCCGGTAGCGCGCCATCTCCACCGATTTGACGGAGATGTTGTTGATGGAGGCGATGTCTTTGATGGAAAGGTTTAGCCTGATCTGACCGCACAGCCGTTTTTCGTTGTCGGTCAAATCGGGAAAGCGGGTGGTCAGTTTGAAAAGGAAGTCCTTGTATTCCGCTTCCATGTTCAGGTGAAACGCCTCTGCATCTTTGTTGGTGCCTTGAACCTGCGAGAAATGATCGATGATTTTCGTGATCCGGCTCGACGATTCGGAAGGTGAGCGCAGGTTCAATTGTTTCAACTCGTCGAGGAACGAGCGGATCAGTTCGTTGCGCTGCGACAAATGGATGGCGGCATTGGTGAACTCAGAATTTTTGAAATCGAGGTTTGCCTGCAGGGCTTCTTTTTCCAGGTTGGCACGCTCCAGGTCGTTTTGAGCCAATTGCTTTTGTGCTTCCGACAGCAAGTATTCCTTTTCAAAGGCTTCTTTCTCCAGCGAGGCACGGGCCAGTTCTTTTTGCGTGAGCGCTTGTTGAGCTTCCAGGATCAGGCGTTCCTTCTTTTGTGTGGTCACTTGCTTGCTGTACAATAAAACACCAATGATGGTGATGAGCAGAATGGCGCCGGCCAAGGCGTCGCGCTGCAACACTTTTAATTTGTTTTCGCTTTCCAGCAGTTTTATTTCCTGTTCCTTCTGTTGTGTCTGGTGCACCATCAACGCGTTGGTAAGGTTGTTACTTTTTTCCAGGGAGATCACTTCGTCTTTCAGTTTCATGTATTGCGTGAGAAACTGAAAGGCGTTCTGATAGTCATTTTTGGCCAGGTACACCTTGGTGCTGAACTCGTAATTGTCGATCAGCTTTTCTTTTCTTGCATTGGCTTTCGAAGTGGTGATGATGGCCCGGGCTTTCGTTAAATAATACTCGGCGCTGTCGAGCTTGTTCATTTGATAGTACGTGTTCCCCATCTGGTTGAGGTTTTCGCCTTGCTTCAGCACGTTGCCCAGTTGTATGGACAACCGGTAGCCCTCCTTCAGCGAGGTCAGGCCTTCGCGATACAGACCCTGAGCGGTTTGCATCATCCCGATATTGTTAAGACTTGCCGAGATGCGTTCGGGCTGGTTCAGCGTGCGGCTGAGGGCTAACGACGCTTTAAAATATTTCAGTGCGAGGGCGTAGTTTTTCAGCACACTGTAGTCAAGACCAATGGCATTCGTGGTCCACACCACATCTTCTTTGCTTCCTTTTTTTTGATAGGCCGATAAAAGTTTTTGGTGGAAGTCGAGGGCTTTTTCGGTTTGACCGGCGTCGTAATACACCCAGCCCAAAACGCCGTTGGCAAGCAGCTGCCCTTGTTCGTCGTGGAGTTTCTGGTAGTCGGCCAGTGCTTCGTAGGCGAAGATCAGCGCTTTGTCGTAGAGGTCCTGCTCGAGATAGATCATGGCCAACGTTTGTTTCGACCGTGCTTCCATCAGGAGATTTTTGTTTTCGAGCGAAAGCTGTAGGGCCTGATTGCCGTAGGTGGTGGAGAGCAACAAGGAGTCCTTATAGAAATCAGCCGCAGCCAGATAAGCTTCAATGCGTTTCTCGACGGTCATCGACGCCAGGCTGGCGGCATCGTCCCAAGGGTGTTGAAGCGACTGGGCGTGGCACGCGAGCGAGTGAAGAGACAAGGCGAGGATGCAGTGAAATAGAAGACGCTTCATCGGCTGCTAAGGTAAGAATATTTAACACGGGGCGCCACCCAGCAGGCCGGCGCTCGGCATCAACTGCTTTTTTCAACAATCATGATTTTCTTCAGCCATAGCGCCAGGGGCTTTCTGAAAAAATACAAGGAACAAAGCAATAAAAAGATAAAGAGTGCGGCATACTCGTTAGCCGAGAGATGTGAAAGCAGCCACAGCATGGTGATCAAAATGAATGGGATGAGATACACGGGCACCCGGATGCCCGGCTCGCCCGCGGCTAATCGCTCATTTTTCTTGAGCTTCCAAAGGGAAAGTACCACAGCAAAATAGGTGATGAGATTGGCCGAGCTGGAAAGAATGGCCAGCCCCTTGAAGCTGCCGGAGAGCGAAAGAACAAAGGCCAAAAATGAATAGGCGATGA
The DNA here is from genome assembly GCF_003589925.1 of Chryseolinea soli. Taxonomy (NCBI): domain Bacteria; kingdom Pseudomonadati; phylum Bacteroidota; class Cytophagia; order Cytophagales; family Fulvivirgaceae; genus Chryseolinea; species Chryseolinea soli. The sequence continues at coordinate 3,639,230 of NZ_CP032382.1, forward strand.
TGGAAATATAGGGCGTCCGAAACCGTGGGTGAATGGACGACAGGATGTCTGGAATGAGTTTATCTTTTGAAGATGCGAACAGGAATCGCGGCATCGCCAGGATGTCGCCGCTGATCGCGCCCAGTATGGCCAATGCAGTAGCCAATACAATAAGCGTGGGGCCGACACTTCCAAAAATGACGGTGGCGATCTTCACGAGCGGTGCTTCCTTGTAAAGCGAAAGGTCGGCCCCCAAAATGCCTTGCGCCAAAATCTGGATGCCCAGGTAAATGAGAATGACGATCGCAATACCCGAAAGCAACCCCAGCGGCACCGAACGTTTGGGATTCTTGATTTCGCCTCCGGTGGTCAATGCCGCTTCTCCCCCCACAAAGGCGAAGAACAGGATGAGGCATGCTTCTCCCAGATGATTGAACTCGAAGTCATCCCACAACTTCAGATTTCCGGCATCGATCTTCGGCCAGCCAAAAAACAACAACAAGGCGATGGGCAAAAGCTTGGCCAGCGTGAGTGCCGAGATCACTTTCGCGCCATACTTCACACCGCGCACATTGATCCACGCCAGCCCACCAAACACCAACAGAAAAAAGATCAGCCGGCCAAAGAGCGTATCTATTTCGGGAACATAGAGCACAATCATTTCAAACAGCGCGTTGGCGATGGCCGCATCGCTGATCATCCCAAACCCAAACCAATATAAGTTGCTGGTGAGAAAGCCCACGTAGGGACCAAACGCACTTTCCACATATTTATAGATCCCGCCGCTGGTCGACGTCTGGCTCCCCACTTCGGCGAAACACATCATGATCATGAAGATGAGTGCACCACAAATCAAGTAAGCCACCGTGCTGGCGTGACCCAGTTTCTCGGCCACCAAGGCCGGTAGCGCAAAGATCCCCGCGCCCACGGTCAAATTAACTACGCTGGCCGCAAGGCTCTTGATGCCGATGGCCCGGTTTAAACCTTCTCCTGATGATTCCATGCCTTGTATAGATAATGGGCAATATAGGTTGGACCTCAAGAATACCGTCGGTGCGTCACCTCTACAACAACTCTACGGTTGTGCAATTAAGGGTTTGACCGGACCGCGATCGTGTTAGTAGACTGGGGAGGAAAGTCGGGAAGCAAGAGCGAGACTCAATAATATATAGAAACCGCAAACGGATGTCTTATATAAAGGAGACAGGTTTCAACCCCCGTCTTCATTTTCCCGGTTTGCGATGCACGCGTGTCGATGGACTGGGTTGGGTGGTGTGTTCAGGAAAGTTGATTTTCAAATGAACTGGGCTGCTTTTTGGAAATATCGTGTGCGTTGTAGAGTTCATGTAGAGGTCCAAAATTTCAGTTTTGGTTGGGCTAAGGAATACTTTCGTCTATCCCTTTGCGGGGAATCGGACCTCACCAAACATCTATTAACCCCATACGAGTATGAAGACAGGTTTACAAATTTGGAGAAAAATGCTGTTGCTGCATTTGCTCATTTCGAGTACGCTGATAACCGTTTATGGCCAAAGCCGCACCGTGACCGGAACCGTTTCGGACGCTATTTCGGGAGAAGTCATGCCCGGCGTGAATCTCGTCATTAAAGGCACGACCAATGGCACGACCACCGATGCGAACGGTGCTTTCTCGATCGCGCTGAAGGAGGAGGACAATGCGTTGATTGTGTCTTTCATCGGCTACAAAACGCAAGAGGTGACCTTGTCGCCTGCACAAACAACGTTGGGTATTAAGCTGGAAGCGGATGTCACTGCACTCCAGGAGGTGGTGGTGGTTGGATTTGGTACACAACAAAAGAGTCACCTCACCGGTGCCGTGGCGTCTACCAACATGGATAACTTTATTAAAGTACCCACGGGCGATGCGCTCAACGCGCTGCAGGGACAAGTGGCCGGCGTAAGTGTTGCCAACGCCACGGGGGCGCCGGGTGCTGCGCCGGTGGTGCAGATCCGCGGTCTGGGCACCATCAATGGAAGTTCGCCACTCTATGTCATCGACGGCATTCCCAGCGAGCCCTCCTACCTCAACCCCGCAGAGATCGAAAGCATCTCGGTGTTGAAGGATGCATCGGCCGCCACCATCTATGGGGCACGCGGATCGAACGGGGTTATTCTCATCACCACAAAACGCGGCAAGTCGGGCAAACCAAAAATCACCATCAACTCTTTTGTAGCGGCCAACGATGTTAACCTCAATGGTGTGGAAGCCGTCAACAAGGCGCAAAAGAACGCCATCATGCAAAATGCCTACAACAATGCGGGGCTCACGCCACCCACCTGGGCAATGGACAATTCCAAGTTTGCCGACACGCGGTGGGCCGATGCCTATTTCAAAACCGGCTTCGAGCAAAAGCACGACCTGAGCATTGCCGGCGGCACCGACGATGTGACCTACAGTTTTGCCGGCGGCTATTATTCAAACAATGGCACCGTCATCAACACCGGGTTGAATCGCTACAACTCGCGCCTGAACCTGGATTTTAAAAATCTGTTGCACGATCACTTAAAAATTAACCTCGGCGTTTCGTTTGTCCGCAAAGACCTGAAGAACTTTTCCGAAACCCTTGGCCAAGGCAACGCCGATTTTTCTCCGATCATGTCGCTCTACACAGCCCTTCCGCACAAGGAAATTTATGACCCGACCAGCCCCAACGGCTTTGCCGGACAGGACCCTTTGCTGGGTGTTGTGGGCGCGGGCAATCCCATCGGCTCACAGACGTTGCAAAACAACAAGAACCAGGATGACTATATACAGTTGAACTGGGGTGCCGACCTGAAGCTCTTGCCGTGGCTCACCTATCAATTCAAACTTGGGGTGAACTCCGAGAACACTTACAACGACACCTTCTTGCCGGCCTACAACTTCGGACCGGGCGCCACCGTGGAGACGCCGCGCACGTGGCAGGAACGTGGCAGGACAAACTCTTCCATCTTCAACAACCTGTTGAACATCAAAAAAGAATTTAACGATCACAGCATCGCCGTGCTGTTGGGGCAGTCGAGCGAACGGTACGCAACGCGCTCCGTGGGAGGTTCCAACCTGGAGCAACCTTCATCGCTCGTGCCTGCGCTGGATGCGGGCATTGGCACGCGGAATGCTTATGGTGGCATCGTCGAGAACAGGTTGCTGTCGTTCTTTGGACGCGCTACCTACAGCTATGCAAACAAGTATTTCGTTGAGGGCAGTGTGCGCAAAGACGGGTCGACGCGTTTTGGCCCCGAAAATCGCTGGGGAACATTCTATGCAGTTTCGGGCGGATGGGCCATTCATCGCGAACGTTTTTTCAATATCGATTTCATCAGCGAGCTGAAGCCCCGTTTCAGTTATGGCGTGGTGGGTAACCAGAGTATTGGCGACTACAAGTATCAATCGTTGATCACGATAGGGAGCAGCGACCCTGATTATCCCAGCGCCGTGAACTATCCCTTCGGATCGTCGCGACCTCAGGTTGTGGCCACGGGTGCAACGGCGCTTGGCATTGGCACACCCGGCATCAAGTGGGAGCAGACCACCACCAGCAACATCGGCTTGGATTTGGGATTGGTGGAGAATAAACTGACGTTTACCATCGACTACTATCAATCGAAAACAGAAGGCATGTTGGTGGAACGCCGCCCCCCGGGATCGGCCGGCATTCAGAAAGCACCCACAACCAACGCGGGGAACCTGGAGAACAAGGGTCTTGAGGTGACCGCCACCTACAGAAACGAGTCGGGTGCCTTCAAATACAGCATCAGCGGCAACGTGGGCACGTCCAAAAACAAGGTCACCCGGCTGGGCTATGAAGGACAGGAATTTATCGATGGCTATGTTGAGTATAACAACTATGCCACCACCCGCACGGCCGTAGGAACGCAAGTCGGAGAATTCTACCTGAAGGAAGTGGCCGGCATTTTTCAAACCCAGCAAGAGATCGATGCCTACAAAGGCAAAGACGGCGAACAGCTGCAGCCCAACGCAGCTCCCGGCGATTTTAAATTTGTGGACATCAATAACGACGGCGTGATCGATGACAAAGACAAACGCTCTTTTGGAAGCGGGTTGCCCAAAGCGTCGTTTGGGTTGACCTTCAATGCCAGCTGGAAGAATTTTGATTTCACCCTCATGTTCAATGGCACGGCGGGCAACAAAATGTATAACGCCTTCAAGATGGAAATGTATCGCCTGAATGCATCCCCCGATCTGTTGAATTCGTGGACAGCCACCAACACCGCAACCGACGTTCCGCGGCTGAACTACACCGACCCCAACAGCAACTACACTACTGCGTCGAGCTATTTCCTGGAGAACGCTTCTTATGTTCGGTTGAGAAACCTTCAGATCGGCTACACCCTTCCCGTACAACTCGCGGAGAGCATCGGGCTCACCAGGCTCCGTATTTTTGCGGGCGGCTATAATTTGTTCACCATCACAAAGTACACAGGTTTTGATCCGGGCCTTTCCAATACGGGAAAATTCTCGCGCGGTGTGGACAAAGGATTTTATCCCATCTCACGCTCGCTTGTAGCAGGCATCACCATCGGTCTTTAATTCAAACTACAGCAGACTATGAAAACAAAATATACTCTCGCGGTGCTGGCGATCATGTTCATGGCTTCGTCGTGCAGCGACTACCTGGAAGTTCCCAACAAAGGGAATTTAACAAACGACTCGTTCTGGCAAACGGAACAACATGTTCAACAAGGTCTCACCGCCGCCTACTCGGCATTGGCCAGTTGGGATGGAAGCAAATGGACATTTTTTGAAGAAGTATTTCTCGGCATGGTGATCCGTACCGACGAGGTCAGCAACAATCCAAGCTCAGGCTACGCCGGAAAACTCGCTTCGTTCACCAACACCGCCGACGAGAGTACGGCATCAAACAACTGGCTCACCCGCTATGCCGGCATTGCCCGCGCAAACCAGGTGATCCAAAACACACCGAACGTTCCCGGCCTCAGCGATGAACTGAAACAAGCCTATATTGGCGAAGCGAAATTCCTGCGCGCCCTGAATTACTTCTACCTGGTGTGTAGCTTCGAGAAGATCCCGATGGTCACCGTCTTCGAAACGGATTTCGATAAGCTCATTCCTTCGCAAGCCGCGACCAGCGAGATTTGGTCGCTGATTGAATCTGACCTGAAAGCGGCTGAGGCTACCGTGCCCGCCGTGCAAGACGAAGCGTGGACGGGTCGTGCCACCAAATGGTCGGCGAAAGCCCTGTTGGGGAAAGCCTATTTGTTCCAGGAGAAATGGAGCGACGCGGCTACTAAATTTAAGGAAGTGGTAGAGCAAGGACCCTACAGTCTGCTGCCGAACTACGCCGACAATTTCAATGGCGTGGGAGAAAACGGAGTGGAGTCGGTGTTTGAAATTCAATTCTCCGGCGATCGCAACGGCGGTGTAGACAAGCGTCAACCTATCAATTGGGAAATTACCCCGTCAGCGTTGGATGGCTGGGAGTTGTTCTCGGCATCGGACTGGATCCTGGCTGAAATGAAAACCGATGTCACCGCCGGCAATGCTTACAGCGACCGCGTATACGAATCCCTTTTCTTTGACGATCCCAATTCCACCATCAGACGCCCAACCGAAACCGACCCGGTTCCTTATGCCGACGTGAAAGGTTCGCTCACCTTTCCACAATACTTTAAAAAATACAATGCGTGGACGGACAAGCAAGGCGACTATGTGGGCACCAACGTTTCGCTCATTCGCTATGCCGACGTGTTGTTGATGTATGCCGAAGCCCTCAATGAAAGCGGCAACACCGGCGACGCCATCGACGCCATCAATACCGTGAGAGCCCGCGCGCATGCCAAACCCCTTGACAACGCGTTCACGAAAGAGACGCTCCGCACGCAGATCCGCCATCATGAGCGTCCCTGTGAATTGTCGATGGAGTATGGCATTCGCTGGATGGACTTGTACCGCTGGAGCAAAGGCAGCACGGCGACGGAGAGCATGAAGACAACCCTGACGAACCATGACAAAGCCTTTGCTGGCAACTTCGTGGAGGGCAAACACGAGATCAGCCCCATACCGGCTTCGGAGATGGGGTTAAACAAAAACCTGGTTCAAAACGATAAATGGTAAGCCGGTTCCTCATCCGGTAGATTGGTAGAAGTGATCACCCTCGCAAGAGGGTGACTTTTTTATATTGCATGCGAACACCACGAGAAACGACCATGAAAACCTATTCCACCCTCGAGATTGCCGGCTTTGTGCTGAAAAATTTTGGAATACAAACAGAAGTCCGGTCTTTGCCCGGCGAGCTTGATCTAAATTTCTTTCTCCGTGCATCCGACGGCCGGTCTTTTATTTTGAAGGTCGCCAATACGCAAGAGAAACGCGGATGTCTTGAGCTGCAGAACGCTGTGATGCACCACCTCGCACGCAAAGATGTGGGACTGCAAGTTTCGGCTGTGGTGAAGGCCATCAACGGAAACGACATTCTTGAGATGGCTGATGGATCATCCCAGCCCCGCATGACCCGGCTACTGACGTGGGTAGACGGACGACCATGGGCAAACGTGAATCCACACAGCCCCGCATTGCTGGAACAGATGGGTGAAATGTGTGGAAAGCTTTGCCAGGCGTTGTCTGACTTCGATCATGCCGAGGCCCACCGCTTCATGAAGTGGGATCCATCGCAAGCGGCGTGGATCAAGCCGCATCTCCATCTCGCCGAGGGGGAGCGAAGCGAGTGGGTTCACTATTTCTACGCGCTGTTCGAACAGCGTGTGGTCCCTATCCTTCCTGCATTGCGCAAGAGCGTCAACTATAACGACGCCAACGACTACAATGTGCTCGTGAGCAACGATCCGGCCAATCCATGCGTGCCCGGCGTCATCGACTTTGGCGATGTAGTGTATACCCACACGGTGAACGAACTGGCCATCGCTATCGCCTATGCGGCGATGGGAAAAAACGATCCGCTGGAGGCGGCGTGTCGGGTTGTGAAAGGTTTCAATAATGTCTATGCCCTGACAGACGAAGAACTTTCTGTCATCTTTCCCTTAGTGGCAGCGCGGTTGCTCATCAGCGTGACGTGTGCCGCGATGAATCGTGAGGAGCATCCGGATAATGGATATTTGCAAATCAGCGACAGTCCTGCGTGGGACCTGCTGGAGAAACTCCGGTCGATCTCACCGGAGCTGGCACATTATGCTTTCAGAAATGCATATGGCAAGGAAGCCTGCACGAAGCATGATAAATTTGTGCGCTGGGCATCGTCGCATTACAAAGCGATTGACTTTCCGGTGAAGAACGCCAGGAAGGTGATGTGGCTCGACCTGAGCGTCGGCAGCCTGGAGGTGGGCAATTCGCAAAACCTGCACGACAGCGATCTCCTCGACAAACAAGTCCGCACCTTGATGGCCGACGGGGACGCGACACTGGCCATTGGCCGCTACGATGAAGCCCGGGCATTCTATACCACTGATGCCTTTGCTGCAACAGGAAATGATTCCCAAACATGGCGAACCGTGCACATCGGCATGGATTTCTTCACCCAACAACCCGCGGAGGTTTTCGCGGTGTGCGATGGCACCGTCCACAGTTTTGCCAACAACGCCGCTGACCGCGACTATGGTCCCACGATCGTATTGGAACATAAAGTGGCCGATGATCTTGTGTTCTACACGCTCTACGGACACCTGTCAACAGACTCGTTGACGGCGATGAAGGTGGGAAAGGTAGTTCGCCGCGGCGATGTGATCGGTCATGTCGGTGCCCGGCACGAAAATGGTAATTGGCCCACGCACCTGCACTTTCAAATCGTGCTCGACATGCTGGGGAAACAAGGCGACTTTCCCGGGGTGGCCAATGCGCCGCAGCGCGCCCTTTGGAAAAGCATTTGTCCTGACCCGTGGATCTTACTCACCGGCAAAGCATCGGAATCTCCTGCGAGCCTGAGCTCGCAATCTATTGTGGACTACCGCAAAGAACACCTCGGCAAGAACCTGAGCATTTCCTACCGCGAGCCGATCAAGATGGTGAGAGGCAGCGGCGTCTACTTGCTGGATGACACAGGCCGGCGATACCTGGACACGGTGAACAACGTGGCCCATGTGGGACACGAACATTCCCGCGTCGTGCGCGCCGGGCAGCGACAAATGGCGGTGCTCAACACCAACACGCGCTACCTGCACGACAACATTGTGAAGTTTGTGGAGGCCCTACTGGAGACCATGCCACCACAGCTCGACGTGGCCTTCATTGTAAACTCCGGCAGCGAAGCCAACGAACTGGGCATGCGGCTGGCCCGGAACTATACCGGACAAAAAGATATGATCGTTTCCGAAGTAGGCTATCATGGCAACACCGGGGGCTGCATCGAGATCAGCTCGTATAAATTTGACGGCGCGGGAGGAAAGGGCGCGGCACCCCATGTGCACGTGGTGCCTATTCCCGATGTGTATCGCGGGTTGTATCGGGCCGACGATCCACACGCGGGGAGCAAATATGCCGGGCATGTGAAGCAAGCCATAGCGAACATGCAAGCGCAGGGACGCAAGCCCGCCGCCTTCATTTTTGAATCCGTCATCAGCTGTGGCGGACAAGTGGAACTGCCGGAGAACTTTTTGAAACAAGCCTATCACTATGTGCGCGAAGCGGGCGGCGTTTGCCTCGCCGACGAAGTGCAGACCGGTTGTGGAAGAGCGGGTGATCATTTCTGGGCTTTCCAGCAACACGACGTTGTTCCTGACATCGTGACCATCGGCAAGCCCATTGGCAACGGCCACCCACTCGCCGTGGTGGTGACGACGCAGGCCATTGCCAACGCGTTCAAAAATGGAATGGAATATTTCAATACGTTTGGAGGCAACCCCGTGTCATGCGCCATTGGGTTGGAAGTGTTGAAAGTGATCCGGGAAGAAGGGCTTCAGCAAAATGCAAAGACCGTCGGAAACTATCTGAAAGCGGGACTTCAAAACCTGATGGATCAGTTTCCCATTGTAGGCGACGTGCGTGGACCTGGGTTGTTCATTGGTTTCGAGCTGGTGAAGGACCGGGTGACAAAAACGCCGGCAACAGAGCAGGCATCCTACTTCGCGAACCGCATGCGCGACAAAGGTATTTTGATGAGCACCGACGGCCCTTTCAACAATGTGCTGAAAATAAAACCGCCCCTGGTATTTTCTTCTACCAACGCCGATTTCCTGCTCGACGCCATCACCGGCGTGCTGCGGGAAGATGTCATGCGTGTTCAATAACCCCGAAACGAAATCATGACCAAACTTTACTTGAGTGCGACACGGATCATACTGTGCACGATTTGTTTTGCTATAGTCTCCGACGGGTTTGCCCAGCGCGATCCGTGGCAGGATCACACCGTATTCAGAATCAACAAAGAGGAAGCACACGCTACATTTTTTTCTTACGACAATGTGGAGCAGGCTGTGCAGGATGAAAAGGAAAAGTCTGCCGGGTATCAGTCGTTAAACGGGATGTGGAAATTCAATTTTGCAAGACAACCGGCCGACCGGCCCGAGGGGTTCTACAAAGAGGCATTTGATGTGACCGGATGGGACAATATCAAGGTGCCGGTCAACTGGGAAGTGGAAGGCTACGATCATCCGATTTACCTCGATGAAAAATATCCTTTCAATACGCATTGGCCTGACGCGCCACAAGACTACAACCCTGTGGGTTCGTATCGAAGGACATTCGAGCTTCGAGACGAGTGGCAGGGGAGGGAAGTGTTTCTTCACCTGGGCGCTGTGAACTCTGCGGTGTATGTCTGGATCAATGGAATCCAAGTGGGCTACTCCGAAGACTCCAAGACGCCTGCAGAATTCGACATCACAAAATATCTTAGGGCCGGAACAAACACCGTAGCCCTCCAGATTTTTCGCTGGAACGATGGCAGCTACCTGGAAGCCCAGGATATGCTGAAAGTTTCGGGCATCGAACGCGATGTCTACCTGTATGCTACACCGAAAGTGAAAGTGTCGGACTTCTTTGTGAAAGCTGGTCTGGATGAGGCCTATCGGAATGGCAAGCTCTTGGTGAACGTACAATTCAAAAACCTGACTGCGAAAACGTTCAAAGGCGTCGCCGAAATGTCTTTGCTCGACGATAAAAACAATTTAAAAGCTATTTGGAACACCACGCAGCCCCTGCAGATTATCCCGGGTAAGCCCTTGTCGATTTCCCTCCCACAGACCATTTTCAATCCACGAAAGTGGACGGCGGAAACGCCTGAGCTTTATACGATGGTGGTGGCGTTGAAGGACGCCGACAAGAAAATTGTAGAAGTAATATCTGACAAAATTGGTTTCAGAACAGTGCAGATAAAAAATGCACAGTTGTTGGTCAACGGCAAGGCCATCAAGATCAAAGGCGTGAATCGGCATGAGGCGCATGCCACGCAGGGGCACTACATCACCAGAGAGATCATGCTCCGTGACATTGAACTTATGAAGAAGGCCAATATTAATGCCGTGCGCGGTTGCCACTATCCCAACGACCCGGTGTGGTACGATCTGATGGATCAATACGGCTTCTATGTGATCGACGAAGCAAACATCGAAAGCCAACCCCTGGCGTCGGACGACAGCACCAAATTGGGCAACGAAATGAGCTGGCTTCCGGCACACGTGGACCGGACGCGCAACATGTTTGAGCGAGACAAGAATCATCCCTCCATCATCATCTGGTCGTTGGGTAACGAATCGGGCGACGGCCCGGTGTTCGACAGCACCTATCATTGGCTTCACCGCCACGACCATACGCGTCCCGTGGCGTATGAGCCCGCCAAGCTGCATACGTATACCGACATTTTCTCGCCGATGTATGCGCGCATACCACAGATTGTAGAGTATGCAAAGTCGAACCCCACGCGTCCACTCATCATGTGCGAATATGCTCACGTGATGGGAAACTCCGGCGGCAACCTGCAGGACTATTGGAATGAGATCGAAAAATATCCCGTGTTGCAAGGGGGCTTCATCTGGGAGTGGTCCGACCAAGGCCTGCAATACACCAACAACAAAGGCGTGAAGTACATGGCCTATGGTCACGACTATCATCCCGACCTTCCTACCGACGGCGCCTTCATCAACAAAGGACTGGTGACGGGCCTTCGCGAGCCGATACCCCATTACTATGAGGTAAAGAAAGTATACCAACCGGTTTCCTTTCAGGCGGTGAACATGGCGGAAGGAGAATTTGAAATCCGGAACAAGTACACCTTTTCCGACCTTAGCAAGTTGAGTTTTCAATGGCAACTGATGGCTGATGGCGTGGTGATGTCGAAGGGGTGGTTGAACAAGGTTGAGGCTTTGCCCGGTGACGGCACGCGCATCAAAATTTCATTGCCACGGTTCGCCGCCGATACGTTGGAATATATTCTCAAGCTTAGTGCTCACGTAAATTCTGACATTCCGTTTTTGCCGGTTGGATTTGAAGTAGCCTGGGAACAATTTGTCATCGAGGAAAGACACGTGGCATCGCCGTCACTATCGGCCGAAAAATTAAAGACGATGAAGACGAAGACGGATGTGACCATATCGGGCGAAGACTTTTCTGTTGCGTTCAATTTGAGCCATGGAACGTTGTCAGACTTCACCTTCAAAAACAAAAAAGTATTGCGGACTCCATTGCAACCCCAATTCTGGCGTGCACCGACAGACAATGACCTGGGAAACAACATGCAGGTTTGGGCTGCGGTGTGGAAGGACGCGGGGAACAACGCAAAACTCATCAGCTGTCGGATCGAAAAGGAGGCAGCAGACGAGGTAGTCGTGTTGTCGAAGTTTTATCTCCCAACGGTGGAGTCGACGGTTGAGGTGCGCTACACGGTTCGGCCGCACGCCGAGGTGAAGGTGGAGTATCATTTTCTTCCGGGATCAAAGACATTGCCCGACCTGCCGAGATTGGGTATGCAGTTCACCTTGCCACAGGAATTTCAATACATGGCCTGGTATGGCCGGGGTCCGCACGAATCCTATGCCGACCGGAAATCCGGTGCGGCTGTGGGAGCGTACAAAGGAATGTTGTGGGACCAGATTTATTTGTATCCAAGACCCCAGGAAACGGGAAACAAAACCGACGTGCGTTGGATGACACTTACCAACTTCGACGGGATTGGTTTGAAGCTCTTGGCCGACGCTCAACTGCTGTCGTCGTCGGCGTGGCCCTTCAGTCAGGATGAGCTTGATTTCAAGGCAGGCAAAGGTGTGTCGGCATCAGGACTGGTACCCAACGTGTCGAAGCATAGCTATGATGTGGTGCAGCGCGACTTTGTGACTTGGAACATCGATCTGTTGCAAATGGGCGTGGGCGGTGATAACTCGTGGGGCGCCCCCGTACATGATGCTTATAAAATAAAACCCGCTGAATATCGCTATTCATTTGTGTTAAAAGGCGTTTCTGTCGAATGATTTATCGCAGTACAATGAATCGGAAAAAATTAACCACAATGCTGGACAAGTTGGTGCTCGCCTTACTATTTGTCTGTGTTCACGCAGCAACCGGACTTGGCCAAACACCGTCGCCTGTAAATAATTTCTATTCTACCAAGGTGGTGTTTCAGGATAGTTTGGAGGTCTCCCTGTATTCGCCCACGATGTTCCGCGTACGCATTTCGCATTTGCAAGGAGAGAAATTCCCTAAGCAGTATGACATTCCCTTTGCGATTGGAAAAACGACACCCTGGAAAGAAGTGGCGTATACGAAATCGGAAGATAGAAATACAGTTAGCATCAAAACCGATAAGATCATTTTGCGGATTGCCAAGCGAGGCTTATCATGGACAGTGTGGTCCGGTGATGGGAAAAAGAAAATCTATCCGTCCGACGGCCCCACGTACGGTATGTTCAAAGACGGCTACACTTTTTTCGACAATGCCAGCGCCCTGAATGAGGCGAACAAAAACAGTCGCTTTGCGCATTGGTTCTATAGTCAAATCACACAGCGCTACACCGATGTTTATTTGGCGGAGGATGTGTTGGAAGATCTGTATTTTATCTTCGGCCCGTCCTACGAAGCGATTTACGCTCAGTATAACACGCTCGTCGGCCCCGAACCCCTGCTGCCCCGCAAAGGCTATGGCTTCTTCCAAACCCAACACCTTGCCTGCGACGGAACGCAACAACAGTTGCTGGACGTAGCGCGACAATTTCGCGACAAAAACATTCCCATCGACAATTTGATAATAGACTTTGAATGGGGCGATGGCTGCGACGGCCAGAAGGAAACCGTGTGGGGCAAATCGCTGAACTGGTCCCCGAACTACACTACGCCCTTTACGCCGGAAGAAATGATCCGGAAGTTGAAAGACCTTCACATCGACGTGATGCTGATTCATCACAGTGCGCCGGATTTCAAAAACCGGAAACATCAGGGGTGGACTGAAACGGTATACGATGAAGCGGTATGGAACAACGCCTACAAACAAAAGCTGGACATGGGCATCGCAGGCACCTGGCAGGATACGCGCATCAACGACATCACCGACAGCTACATCTGGAACCTCACCGAGCAATATCAACCCGGCAAACGGGTGATGTTTCTGGGATGTCGCAAAACGGTGGCCCTGAACCCCTGGGACTTCCGCTACAGTGTCGCGCCCACTGAAAACATGATCGGCGCCCGGCGCTATCCATTTCATTGGACGGAAGACGCCTCGTCGTCATGGAACGAATTGAGATTTCAACTGAAGGCCACCAACAACACCTTTGGTCCACTGAGTGGCTACACTTACTTGAGTTCGGATGGTGTGGCCGCAAGTTGGCGCGCCCAGGCACGGTGGAATCAGTTCACCGCACTCAGCGCCGTAGCACGCTCGCACAATCCAAAACCCTGGTCGGGCGACATCGACGTGCTCGACTTCACAAACAAGATCCGGATCACCGGAAGGGATACGATCACGGGGGTGAAGAAAATAGAAGAAACACAAACCCAAACGGCTGAGACAAGCATCCGGAAATATCTTCAACTGCGCTACCGGTTGCTGCCGTACATTTATTCTTACGCGCACATAACGTACCAGACCGGCATGCCCATCGTACGTCCCATGCTGCTGGCCTTCCCGGACGACTACATTTGTTCGTCGGATGCGTGGCCCTATCAATACATGCTTGGAAATGAATTGCTGGTGGCACCGGTTTACGGCGATTTCAAGACCATGGAAATTTACCTTCCACAAGGCCACGACTGGATCGACTACAACACCCGGGAGATTTTCCGGAACGGTGGAATCATCACCTACAATGTCGAAGATATCAACACGCTGCCCCTGTTCATCCGAAGCGGCGCCATCATCCCCACGCGGCAGGCCACCGAATGGATCGATCCTTCCGTGCCCGACCAACTCGCATTCGAGATCTTCCCGGTCGATACGCTTTCTTCGTTTATGCTCTATGAAGACGACGGCGTGTCGACAAAATATCAACAGGGCGAAGTCGGCAAGACCATGATCACGTGCGAACGGAACAAGACAGACAAGAGGATTACCGTGAAGATAGGAGCCCTGCAAGGCCACTACACCGGTAGTAGTGCGGAGAGAAGCTATTCCATAACATTGCAAGGAACGCCAAATCAATCGAAAGTTTTTTATCAGGGAAGAGCCATACCCGAAGGAGGCAAAAAGGCCACGGCGAAAACACCGGTCACGTGGACCCGCAATGCACCCGGAGACGCCCTGATCATTCAGGTGGTGAAGCGATCCGAAAAAGAATTTGAAGTAGTGATAAAATGAGCGCGTAGACCTATCGTTCAACTACGCAGGTTGGTTTTTGGTGATTTTGGCGGGGCAGTTGCGTTTACTTCAAAAAAATAGGCCTATCGAGGGTGTTGAATCTCAGAATTTAAGCTAAATCTCGGCGAACATTTCAGCGGTAAGATTAATAAGTGTTATTTTAACGCTCGTCGATCAACCTGGGAATGGGTCTCGACTTCTGGAACCATATCGTTTTTAACAAACTAAGGGATACAACAAACTATGTTTTTTGAAGCCAAGGCACTGGGCGATGGAAATGAAGAGTGGAGAGCCCTTCTTATCCAAGGTACGAATGGCAGCTATGATATTAACGAGATAATTTCGCGGGAAGCGGAGCTCGAAATGGCTGGCCCAATCACGATGTTTTTGATCAACGTTATCAGGGACAAGCCGGCCCGGCGGCAAAAGCCCTTCGATGCAGACCTGGTATATTGGTCGGACGATATCACCTACAAAGCGTTCAGACTCCGTGATGGATTTGCCGTGATTGTGAGCGAGGCAATGAAGGCCATTCTGGAGAATTTCTCCATGCCCAAACACCGGTACTATCCACTGAACCTGATCAATTATGAGAACAGGGACGAGGCGCAGATGTATTATTTGCTTCAAATATTCGGGTCGATCATGCATATCATGGACTACGAGATGTCTGAATACAAGTATGTGGATCTGAAGACCGGGAATATCGTGGAGACGCAAAAAGGAGGCTTCGCCAATTTCGAAGCGTTTAATCAGAAACGCACCGAGCGCTTTAATGACAATGTGATGCTGGACTTTAAATCCATGGCTTTGAATACGCAACACGACGTATTGTGGGGATTTAACAATTCGCTGCTGGTAAGCCCAAGTGCAAAAGTGGTCCTGGAAAGTAAAGGATTGAAAGGCGTTCAGATAAGACCTTTTCAGAGGGTTGAAATACATAGAAATTCACAGCCATGATGAACCGCCGGCCTTTCAGGGGTATTGAAACCCGCTTTATTTTTCCAATGGTATCGATAATCGTTCTGCTCGTTTTCAATGCATGTACCGTTAGCAAAAACACGCAGCAACTATTGATAGCGAAAGACAGCTATTGCGATCCTGGCAAACTTACTGCGGAGTTTCAGCGTACTATTTCTTCGAACACCGATTCGGTATTGGTCAGTAATGCGGAGCTCAAGACGAAATATGCGGAACAAAGCATTTTGATCATGCACGCCCTCGGCATAGGCAACGATGTGAAGCGCCTGGAGGAGCTGCGGCAAGACACTTCGATGGAAGCCAGAATGGCGGTACTTTCCTTGAGACAACGGATTGATGGCCGGATCTTGCTGGCCGACTCGGAAATTGATGCGCTGGCGGCGGAACTGGATTGTGAGGGCGAGCGGATCGATCAAATTGCCGGCTATGTGGATAACATCAACTCCGCACTGACCACCAGGCTTACCGTTGCTTCCATTGTCGTTGGGGCTGCTGCGGCTGTCATGGGAGCGCTTATCAACAATGATGATTGGAACAAAGGTGTTGCCATCGGTGCCGGTACGTTGGGTGCCGGGCTGGGTTTAGCTACGTTAAATCCGCAAGGAAAAAAGGTAACGCTGTTTCATGATAGAAATCTCCTGCGAAATGTTTGGCAACAGCAGAACGCTCATGAGATCGGGCCGTTTGCTTGGTATATGCTTACCGAAAAGCGGTTTAGTAACGCCGGCACCACTTCTTTGCTGAGCAACACCCGCCAACGGTGGATCACCTACCAGTTTGACGGTAAACTGGAGGCAGCGGGCCGGTCCGTCAACTTTTCAAACGGAGGGATATACAAAGCCGGTGACCTGCACGCACGGGCCGAGATGATCAATCAGCTGCAATCTGTGGTCCGTTCGATCAAGCAAAATATCAATTTCTTTTTGCGCGAGCTCAATCGGTGAGCTGATAACGATAAAAAAGGATGGCCTTCGCCTTCCTTTTAGTACACTGGAGGTTCCGAATATCGAACCATTTTTCCGGTAAACAATATGCAGAAATTCGTTACCGATTTGTCTACGTCGAAAGAAGGATAAAAAATGAAGAGAAGAGATTTTGACCTCCAAGGTGAAAGTCAAAAATCGTGCTACAGCCAATGCAGCAACGTTTGCCGGTTCAAGTCCTTGTCCCGGTATCTTAATGGTTCCTTAATATTGAAATAAGAGTTTCAACACAAGAATCGCATAAATTCGTGTCCTCTCGATCGTTGTCTTTTTATGCTCAATTATGAAAAAGAATTTTCGGTACTGTTCTGAATATGAGTTAGTCACTCTATTAAAGGAGGGAAGCGAGCCAGCACTCAAAGAATTGTTCTTGAGGTTTGAGCAAAAAATTCTTCTCTATGTTTTCCGGCTCACCCGGTCGCACGAGGTGGCCGAAGAAATTCTACAAGACACATTTGTTAAGCTTTGGGAATGCCGCGAGAGCCTGGATATGTCTCTTTCGTTCAGCGCATTTGTCTATAAGATCGCTAAAAATCGTATTCTCAATTATCTGCGAAGCAATACCGCGCAGGTTGCCATGAAGAAGGCCTACAGCTTGTCGATGGTCACATCGCGGAATGCCACGGAGGAGCAGATCTTTTTTAATGAGTATGTTCAAATCGCCGACCGGGCGATCGATTGCCTTCCACCCCAACGTAAGTCTATATTTAAAATGAGCCGCAACGAAGGAAAGAGCTATGAGGAAATAGCGGTGACTTTGGGGATCTCAAAAAATACGGTTCGCGTGCAAATTGTTCAGTCTTTGAAAGATATCCGCCGGTTCATGTCACTGCATTCCGACATTGCCGATAGTCTTTTTATGGTGTGGGTCATGGTTTGGGTTTCGGTTTTCTAGACGGTCCAAACAAATATTTTCTATTCGCATAGACCTCGTTGTGATTTGAGGTGTATTATAGACAAAGATCACAACTTGGATAACAACACTTTTCATCCGGAATTATTTCGAAGATTTTTAGAAGGCACCTGCACGGCCGATGAAAAGCGCACGGCAGAACAGTACTTAGAGAATCCCGAGTTTGCCAGTCAGATCGATGCCATGATGCAGCAGATGTGGGATGAAACCACGGAGCCCTTGGCCGATCGGCGGGCTGCTGAAAAGCGCTACCAGCGCGTACGCAGCAAGATCAAACCCGATCAGCGTAAAGTTTATTATAAGGTCGCTGCGTCCGTAGTGTTCTTGATGCTGTGTTCCTATTTCACAACGCGATATTGGGATGCCATTCGTGATCGTGTTGATCCGGTGCGCTATGTTTCTGTGGAAACAAAGGCTGGAGAACAGCGCCTTCTGGAGTTGCCCGACGGCAGCCAGGTGTGGCTCAATGCGTCGTCGCGACTTCGTTATCCGGCATCGTTTCGCGGTGCGCTGCGCGAAGTGGCGCTCACGGGCGAGGCGTTCTTTGAAGTGCACCGCGATGAGCATAAACCCTTTGTGGTGCAGACGCGCGAGTTCTATACGCGGGTGTTGGGTACGTCCTTTAACATAGAAGCCTATGACGACGACGCTACTATTGATGTGACGGTAGCTACGGGAAAGGTTGCGGTGGGTCTGTTTGATTCAACACGCCACGAGCAAAATGAATTGGCGTTGTTGACCCCCAACCATCATGTGCGCTACGATCTGGGACAGCACACGTGGATAAAAGATTCGGTTGCCTCGGCCACACGGGTGGCATGGCATGAAGGAAGATTGGTTTTCAAAAGCTGTCCGCTGCCGGAAATGATAAAACGACTTGAGCGCTGGTATGCTGTGAAGATAAACCTCTCGGATGTGCCCGCCGGCGCGTGCAAAGTGACGGCCGCCTTCAATGAAGGCACACCCCTCCAAGACGTGCTGGAGTCGGTGAAGCTGACGGGTCTTATTACCTACACGTTGCATAGTGCGCAGAAGATTGACGTGGTGGCCCGTGGCTGCGACATAAAAAAATAGAATCGTGAACGCCCGAAAAAAGCAAACACATGAGTTGACTACATAAAATCGACATAAAAAGAAAGACGGAAGCGCGCCAACGCCTCCGTCTTGGGCCGGACGAAGCGTCCGGGTCTTAAAACATAGTGATCCGGTTAGAATCCTAATTTTTAAAACCTTTAAAAGTATGCAAAAACTTTTAATGAGCTGCCATGTCCTTGTCGTTCTTTTTCCCAGGCTGGCATCTTTGCATTGTTTTGTATTTGGAATCACCCAGGCAGCATTCGGGGGCGAGCAACAGAAATCGACAGAGGTATTCATCTCGGTTGCGTTGCAACAATCATCGCTGCCGGAAGCCCTCGACGTGATCGGATCCAAAGGCGGATTCGGCATCACCTACAACGATGCTGACCTCCCCAAGGATTTAAAAGTCACCTATCATTCGGCCCGTGTCTCCGTGGCCGACGCGCTCAAGACCGTGCTGCATGAAACATCGCTCAGCTTCCGCGAGCACGAAAACAACATCATCATTTTTGTTAAGCCTGCGGCCAAGCATCTTCAGAAAGGAACCCTGGGCGGCAAGCTGAAAGATGATGCAACGGGCGAGCTGCTCATTGGCGCAAGCGTTCGCCTTATCGGCACACCCTATGGGAATATCACGAACGCAGAAGGAGATTTTTTGATCCGCGATATTCCCGAAGGCGTCTACCAGGTGGCGGTATCGTATCTCGGCTATGAAACATTGATTGCGCGCGACGTGGCCATCACGGCTAACCAGCACACGGTGTTCGACCGCGCGTTGAAGGCGTCGGGCACGCAATTGCAGGACATTACCGTTATCGGCGACCGTGTGTTATCGGGCAATGTGGTGGAGACAAACGAGTCGGCGTTGGTGAAGGAAATTCGAAACTCGTCGCTCATCATCACCGGCATTTCGGCACAACAAATTGCACGCAGTGTGGATCAAGATGCAGGGGAGGTGGCGCGACGCCTTCCCGGTGTGTCGCTGCAAAACAATTTTGTGAACATCCGTGGCATGCACGAGCGCTACAACATCACTTACCTCAACGGCATGGTGGCGCCCAGCTCGGAATCCGATCGTCGGGCATTCTCTTATGACCTGCTGCCCAGCAACATGATCGATAAGATGACGGTATACAGAAGTCCTGGCCCGGAGTTGCTGGCCGACTGGGCGGGAGGGGCCATTAAGATTGAAACCAAGAACACATCCATTGCGCGACAGTTTGAAGTAAACCTTTCCTCATGGTATCGACCGGGATCGACTTTCGAAGATTATTATACAAACACAGGTGGCAAAAAAGATTGGCTCGGAAAAGACGACGGCACACGGGCGTTGCCAGCAGGCTTCCCCGGCGTGGGCGACATTCCTGCGGGTGGCATTGGGTCGCCCGGTTATTTCCGGACAGACACCGTGAACTTTCACGGACTGGTGTTATCGCCCGAGAATATGGCGACCAACGCAAAGCTCGCCAAGTCACTGTATAATTCGTGGGACCTGAAGCGTGCGCGGTCTGGTCCTGATTATCGCGCCGGCATCAACTACTATGATGCCTGGAAAATCGGAAATGTGCGACTGAGCAATCTCACTTCCATCAACACCACACAGGCCGTTCAGCTGGTGAATCAAAGCTTTGTGCCACAGCGCGTTATTTCCAAGGATGGAAGTGTGAGCGACTCGCGCGCCTTCCAGGACTCGGTTAGCCGCAAGATGGCGCGATGGGGAGTGCTGCAGAATTTGTCAATTGCATTCAATGAGCGTCACACCGTTGAGCTGAAGGGCATCTTTAACCGGTTGGGCACCGACGAGACGTTGGTTCGGCAAGGGAACGAAGGCATTGTTGTAGACGATGGCGGTTATGTGCGCAACATCATCTACACCTATAGAAGTCGCAGCATCGGGGCTGCGCAGGTGGCAGGCAGTCACACGTTAGGGCAATCAGGAACACATTCATTAAAATGGTCGGCCGCCTATTCGACGTCGATAGAGAATGTTCCTGCCCAGCGCAGTTTTTACAACACACGCTATCCGTTTCAGTACATCCTTCCCAATCGCGGGTCGACCACCAATGCGCTGTATTATATTGATACGAAAGAGACCAACCACACCTACACGCTGGACTATGAGAAGAAATTCGGTCGAGGCATTTTTGTTCGTGCAGGTGCTTTCTATGAGGGGAAGACCAAAAGCATGGACACCCGCATGATCAACATCAGCACGAACATGGATGATCGCTATGTGGTGGAAGGCGATTCCATCGGTGAACGCAATTATAACCGACTGATGAGCGCGAGCTTGTTCCGTGAAGACGGTTCGGGTGGCTATATCTTTGACAATGAAAACCTGAGTGGTCAATACGACATTAGAGGAAAAATTCTGGCAGGCTACACCGCCGTAAACTTTCAGGCGTTTCGGAAGAAACTGAACATCTATGGTGGCCTTCGCTATGAAGGGCAGGATTTGCTGGTGAAAGTGCGCCCTTCGCGCATGCTGGAGGTGATGGGCTATTCCACGGATCTTATCAATAAATATGTTTACTACTGGCTTCCTTCGGTGAACGTGAGCTGGAGCTTCACCGATCGATTGTTGCTGCGCGCGGCTTATGGCAAAACCCTGAACCGTCCGAATTATCGCGAATACATTCCATTGCAGATCCTTGATCCACGCCTCGACAACATGACCATCGGCACCGACTCGTTGACGGATGCGCAAATTCACAACATGGACCTGCGATTGGAATTTTACCCCAGGGACGGCGAGTTTATTTCGGTGGGCGTGTTTTATAAAAAGCTGCGGGATGCCATCGAGCAATATGCGGCCCAGGACGGCCTTCGGGAACGCATCAAGTTTGACAACACCGACAAGGCAACGGTGTATGGTGTGGAACTGGAATTACGCAAGAGCCTGAACTTTGTGCCGGTGAAATGGATCCGAAGATTTTCCACCATTGCCAACTTTGCCCTCTTGCACAGCGAAGTGAAATTCACCGATGGCCTCATTCCCGACTCCGAAGGAAAATATTTTCTGGACAACCGTCAATCCGTTCGCCCCTTGGAAGGCACGGCCCGCTATGTAATCAACGCCGGCTTGTATTACGACCAGGAAAAGTGGGGAACAAAAGTATCATTGCTCTACAACATCATCGGCCAGCGATTGGTCTATGCGCCCTCGCTGGTGTGGCCTGCCACCTACGAACTTCCGCGTAGCGTGCTCGACCTCACGGTGCGCCAACGCGTGACCAAATTCATGGAGTTCCGATTTGCCATCCAGGACATTCTCAATCAACCGCGCCGGTTGTATCGGGATTTTGACCGCGATGCTAGATACGACCCTTGGAAACGTAACAAATTGCAGTACCGCGATTGGATGTTTCAGGAATATAAACCCGGAAGCTATTATATGATCGGACTCAATTTCACTTTCTGAAGTACTTATAAAAAGCAGCAGCCCCATGGCCGGGGCTGCGCACACAATGAAAACTAGAAGATCAGTTCCAGTTTCAAATCATATACAAAATTAAACTGAAGCACAATGAAAAACAAGTTGAAGAAATTAGCCGTGGCTGCCCTTGGGGTGGTTTCCATGGCGGCGTTTTTGAACGCCTGCAGCGACGAACCCGTGGCCAACACCCAGGGGTTACAAGGCTCTGCTGCCGCTTTACCCATCAAAATTATTGGCGGTGCCACCGAATGTGTCACGACCAATTTGACGACACAAACGTGGCGCGACACCATCTACATCATTAAAGGCGATGTGCGCGTACCCAACAACGTGACCTTGACCATCAACGCCGGAACCATTGTGAAAGGCGACAAGGCGACGGTTGGCACGTTGTCGGTTGAGCGCGGTGGCAAGCTGAATGCCATTGGCACAGCCAGCCAACCCATCGTGTTCACGTCGACGGCTGTGGCCGGCTCGCGTGCACAGCAGGATTGGGGTGGTGTGAACCTTTTTGGAAAAGCACCCAACAATCAAAGCGTGAACGCTGTACCCGAAGGATATCCCGTGTGTCTCACAGCGCCTCAGCATGGCGGCACGGTGAGCAACGACAATTCGGGTCGCCTCAGCTATGTACGCATTGAGTTCGGCGGCAAGAAAACCGGTGTGGCCGATGTGGAGAAAAACGGCTTGACGCTCTATAGCGTGGGCAGCGGAACCATTCTCGATCACATCCAGGTTTCCTATGGCGGCGACGATGCTTTTGAATGGTTTGGCGGAAGTGTGAATGCCAAATACCTCGTGTCGTATCGCAACAAAGATGATGACTTCGATACCGACTGGGGCTATAGCGGTGCCGTGCAATACGGTGTTGCCGTGCGCGACCCGCAAGTGGCCGACGATTCGAAATCAAACGGCTTTGAATCGGACACCGATGCCGATGGCGTGAACGGAACGCGCACCACAGCACAATTCAGCAACTTCACGTTGATCGGTCCCTACGATCCGGCCAACACCCGCACCGTTATCAACACTCCCGGCACCGCCGAATTTGGCGAAGGCTTGCACCTGAGAAGAAACACCGGCCTCGATGTGTATAACACGTTGGTAGTGGGTTGGAAACGCGGCTTGTACCTGGATGATACCCCGGCTGCCGAATTGGTGACGACTTCCATCCTCACACACAACCTGATCGCTCAACCGTTCATCACCGGCGTCAGCTGCGTGTATGAGCCCGTAGCACCCAACAACGCGTGGACACTGGGCGCATCGAACGTGTGCTCCGCCGCAACACTGGCCACTTCTTCATCAACCGATAACAACGGACTCATTCGCAAGAGCGGTCTGACATCGGCAGCGTGGACGTTGACAAACCCCAGCTTCCTGCCACAGGCAAACCTGGCAGGTCCGGTTCCTCCGGCCTACACGTCGCCCGTATTGGCCACCGGCACAAACGCCAGCCTCATCAATCCTTTCTTTGATGTGAACGGAACCGTGGCCGTTTCGCCTACCACCTATTTCAAAGGCGCACGTCGTGCAGCCGACGACAATGGTTGGAATCTGAGCGGAACATGGCTCAATTTCGATCCTCAGAACACACCTTATAACTAACAAAAACTCATCCGTTCAAGTGATCGCTGAACGGCTTCATTAACCTGGAACTGAACTTAGAAACAGGCGTACGTACGCCTGTTTCTTTATAAAAATTAGAACGCGAATGAAACAGAAACTTTACTACTTCCTGGGCCTCGTGGCCATCCTTTGCGTGTCGCTGTGGTTTTCGTCCTGTCAGAAAGAAGAAAAGTTTGTCCCTCTGAAAATATTTTCCGTGCTCCCCGCCGATGCGTTGGTGGGCGACACGATTGTGATTACCGGCGAAGGGTTTAGCCCTGACCCCAGCGTGAACGGCATCTTCTTTCCAGGCGCAGCGCGCATCGTCCCGATCAAAAAAACAGCCTCTCAATTGTGGGTAGTGGTTCCCGATGGTGCCACGCCCGGCCCTGTAACAGTGAACATCCTCGACGAAGAGGTGGCCAGCAGCCCATCGGTGTTTATCAAGGTTCCGTCTGTCACAAAAGTGGAGCCCGCCGAGGCATGGGTTGGCGACACGGTGACATTGACGGGTGTGAACTTCCGCCCCCGGGCTTTTGAGAACCGGGTGTATTTCAAACCCGGACAAAGTAACCCAGCCGTTGTGGTGGGCGGCTCGTCCACAGAACTGAAAGTCATCGTGCCCTGGACGACCAAAGAGAGCACGACCAATATATTCGGCTTCGATGGCCCGAAGCTTTCTTTGAAAACGCCCTTCATCAGCAGCGTGGTGCCGGGGCATGGTGCCGTTGGCGCCATCGTGACCCTCTATGGCAAAGGCTTGCCCTACGACGGGTCGGCACAAGCTTCGCTAAATGGATTGGGAACTGTGTTTTCCGGAACCGAGTCAACAAGCCGGGCAGTGAACGTGGTGGTGCCTGTTCATGCTACGGATGGTGTGTGGACCTTGAAGTACAGCGAAGCCTATTACGTTTCGAGCGAACAGATTTTTGAAGTATATCCAGAAATAAAAGAAGTGGTGCCGGTGAGTGGCTCGGCGGGTGTGCCCGTCACCATTTCGGGCACGGGGTTTAGTCACATCGCCGACGAGAATAAGGTTTACTTTAACGGCAAGTTGGCCGTCGTGTCTGAAGCATCCGAAACCGAACTGGTGGCCCTTGTGCCGTCGGGTTTTTCTACCGGGCCGGTATGGGTGACGGTCAACGAACGGAAGGCCGACGGCCCGGTGTTTTCGGAGGCCGATCCGGATGCCCCTATTATCTATAGTATTGTGCCTAACAGCGGACCCGCGCTTAGCGAGGCCGTGGTGAATGGAAAAAACTTTGCCGCTACAACGGCTGGAAATGTTGTGAAGATCGGAAGCGTGGCGGCTACGGTGACTTCGGCCTCGGCAACACAACTCAGCGTGCAAATACCTGCCACTGCGGCGACCGGCCCCGTGTCCGTCACCAAGGCAGGCCTGACGGGCATCGGCCCCAAGTTCACGGTGACTACCGGGGGCGCCAAGCCTTTCATATCCTCCATACAGCCCGCCAACGCTTCGCGCGGGGAGACCATCACGTTGCGCGGCGGCAACTTCAGCGCGGTGAAAGAAGACATTGTTGTGAACATGCCCGACGGGGTTGGGCAGATGACCGTGGTGTCGTCTGCAGCGAATGAAGTGGTGGCTACGGTGCCAAACAATTTCCCTGCCGGCACCAAGGCGCTTCAGGTGTTTCAGTTTGGCGTTGCTTCGAATGCGTTGCCCGTTTTTGTGAACGGCTCGCCCCAAATCAAAAGCCTTTCCATCACCGAGGGGTTTCCTGGAAACATCTTGACGATCGAGGGAACGGATTTTGGTGCGCTTGAAAAAGACAACACCGTGAAGTTCGACGAGGTGGAAGCTACGGTTACCGATGCAAATGATCCGTTTCCCGATCGCATCACGGTCTACGTTCCTGATGTGGCTCCGGGCAATCATCAGGTAACGGTCGCAGTCGGGAATGTTTCTGCGCCGGTGGTGTTTCGGGTAAAAGAAAAGCCGGTGGCAGTGAAGAATGTTTACATGGCCGCGCAGGTGACCATCAGCACAGGGCAAACCTGGAAAATTTTGAAATCGACGTTCGACCCTCCCACGGTCACCGATGTGTATAATGCCAACAACGCAGGGCTCACCATCTCTACGCTGGCCGCCGATTTCACGAACAAGAAAATCTATATGCTCAGAGGTTCGTCGCTGGCACGGTGCAATTTCACCAACACCGGCTACGAAGAATTATACACCGACGCCGAAGCGGGGACGGTTTCTGACTTCACGCTAAACACCGCGAATGGAAAACTCTACTGGACAACCAGTGATGCCATGGTGATGCGCGGCGATGTGAACGGTTCGGGCGCTCCGGAAAAACTGCTGAGCTATGAAAACGGCAACGTGGGCTATGTCACCTACGGCATTTCCTACAACCCCACCGACGACATGTTGTATATGATTGAATATGACGCCGTGAATTTTGTACCCGCCATCGGGCGCATGAAAGCCGATGGGTCCGGAACCTCCACCCAGCTCTACACGCAGGGCCTGACCGACCCACACGACGTGCGGGTAGACACCGACAACAACAAAATGTTTGTGGTGGATGGCGCCGAAACCATCCTGGCAGGCAACGCCGACGGGACCGGCACGCTAAGTTCGTTCATCACCATTACACCGGGAGAAGTCTTGGTTGGGATGTCGCTCGATATTCAGGATCAGTATGTGTATTGGGCCGTATTCGACAACGTGGGCACCACAAACGTGTATCGTAAACGCTATGACGGCGCATTGATTCCGGGCACCGACCCGGCATCCAATGTTCAAAGCGTGTATGCCATCAAGGGCTCGGTGCAAGCTGGCAATGCGCCAACCGGATTGGTAGTGGAAGAATCCACCGGACGTGGCGGTGCGCAACGCGGAAGTTTTTCGGGCATGGCGCTGAAAACCATTTCACGCAAGCCGCTGCGAAAAAAATAAAGAACATCAATTTGTACTGGAGGGCCCATGGCCGGGCTGTATAAACATAACACACAAATGAAAACAAAAAGAGATTCTATTTACCCAAAGAACATGCTCTTCAAGGGCATGGTGATGATGCTCCTTGCACTGTGCTCTACCTTCGTAAAAGCACAGGTATCCGTTGGTGATTCGCTCGCGTTGGTTGAGATCTACAATCAAACGAACGGTGCCGCCTGGAATTCGAAGACCAACTGGCTTACCGGAAAGGTTTCGACGTGGGAAGGCGTGACCCTCACCGGCGGACGTGTGAGCGAACTGGCGTTGCCCGCCAACAATCTGAGCGGTGCGTTGTCCTATCACATCGGCTTTTTACAGGAGCTCCAGTCGCTGAACCTGTCGTCTAACAATTTGCAAGGCACGCTGCCGGTGGCCTTTGTGTTTTTGCAAAAGCTGAAGGTGCTCAACCTGAGCGAGAACAAATTCACAGGCGCCATTCCTTCATTTACCGGACTGTTAACGTCGCTCACCGATCTGAACCTTTCCAAAAATCAATTGTCAGGCGCCATTCCCCAAACCATTGTGCTGCTTTGCAAACTGAAGGCGCTCAACCTTTCGGACAACGCACTGACAGGAAGCCTGCCGTCGCAGATCGGATTGCTGGCGTCGTTGCAGGGATTGTATGTTTCCAACAACAAACTGCAAGGTGCCGTGCCGGTATCGATCGGAAAACTGAAGAAGGCCACAAACATTTATCTCGATAACAACAAGCTGAGCGGTGCTCTGCCCACGTCGCTGGGCGATGCCGATAGCCTCGTGTTTTTCAATGCGGCAAACAACAACCTCACCGGTGCCGTGCCCCAGACGCTCACCAAACTGAAGCGTCTCTATCTCTTCAACGTGTCGGGCAACGACATTGTGGATCTGCCCAACCTGTCGGGCATCACATCGCTGTTTCAGTTGGTAGTGGCAGACAACAAGCTGACCTTTGCCGACATTCAACCCAGCATCGGCAGAATGTTGCCCGGAAGCTATATTCCGCAAGACAGCGTGGGCACCAGCAGCACCGTGGCGGCCTGTGCAGGTTCGTCGGTGGTATTGCATGGCGATGTCATTGAAAGCGACGCAAACAATCGCTACACCTGGTTCGCGGTCGACGGTTCATTTGTGTCGGAAGAGTCGGCAAGCCCCAACCTGGTGTTGAATGGCGTGACAGCCGCCAATTCAAACCGCTATTCAGTGGCCATCTCTAACGCGAACGTGCCCGATCTGTATCTCTTCCGCAAAACCATTAAACTCACCGTGAACGCCTGTGCGTCGGGTGGAGCAGGCGCGAAGAGCGCTACGTCGGTTTATCCGGTGCCGTTCGAAACTACAACAACGGTGTTGGTCGCTACGCCGACGACAGAAGCCTTGCACATCGCCGTGCGCAACGAAAGTGGCGTGGTTGTAGAACAGCTCGACACCAACACAAACCTCGAAACCAAAGTGGGTGGCTCACTCAAAAAGGGAACCTATTATGTGGAGTCGGTTCACGGCACTTCGAAAGAGGTGACGCGGGTGGTTAAAAAATAAATTTGATCGATTTACCTGGCCAGGGGAGGCCGAAGGATGTCTCAACCCTTCGGCTCCCTCTTTTTTATTTTATGCGAACGTTTAAAACAACGCCTAACATGAACTGTCTCAAACGTACTATCGTCATGATGCTCCTGGCAGCGGGCTGCCTGTGTTGCTCCACCAAAAAAGAACCACTCACCTTTCACCTCGAAGGCACACCGGTGCGGTTGGTGCCGCCGCCGGGATTTAAACCCGCACCCGCGCTGGGTGGTCTTCAACATGCTTCGAAGCGCTCGGCCATTATGGCGCTCGAACTGCCTAGCACATTTCAGGAAGCGGCCGCGGAAATTGTTTCGGACACGCTCGCAAAGCAGGGCATACGTTTGCTGGAACGCCAGGACGTCAAGATTCAGAACAAAACCGGTGTGCTCTATAAAATCGGACGCCTCACCAACGGTGCCAACATCGAACAATGGATGCTGTTGTTGCCCTACGACCAGGCCACCATTTCCGTGACAGGAACATATGTGAAAACGGACGAGAAAGAACTCGCGGCTGGGATCAAAGCTGCGCTGCTGTCGGTGCAGCTCGATGCCCGGGCGACGCACGCAGCGTTGCCGTTTAGTGTTCGTGTGAAGGGGCTGCGCCAGGCAAAGGTTTTGCCGGGACCTTCGGTGGTGTATACGGAACAGGGCGATTGGAACAACGCATCGTTGCAAAGCCTTTCGTTCTTTGCGGGCTCGTCAGACCGCATGATCGGGTGGGGTGCAGAAGAAACGGCACGAAGCCAGTTTCAGGAAATGTGCCCAACGTGTATGCTGGCCGAAAGCTCGATTGCACACGTGTCGGTGGACAGTCTGGATGGCGTGGAGCTGTGGGGATACACGCCCGCCAAAAAGCTGAAGTATGAAATGGTGCTGTTCGACACCAGCAAGTTTTTTGTCATGATTGGAACAGCCGATAGCCTGCAGGCCGAGATGCTGGCGCACTATAAAGAAGCCTCCCGGACATTTGCCCGCAAGCGAAAAAGCTGAATCATGTTGACAAAGCTGGCCACCCTTGTGCTTGTTGCTACACTGGCCGCACCCTGCGTGGTGTTGGCGCAGGGCATGCCCCTTCGGTTCCTGGCCCGCGCAAAAAAAGAAATTTCGGACGAGACCATTGTGCTCACCCTTCGCGCTGCACCACGCCAGGTGGTGGCGGTGAAGATAGACCGGCACAGTGCGTCAACCCTGTTGCGAACGGCTCCGGCGGGTTCTCTATTTCTATTGAAGAGCGACGCCGATGCCAATGCGCGTGCTATGTTGGATTATCTGAAACACAGCAACGTGTTTGAATATGTTGAACCCGACTACGTGGGCCGCGCTGCAGCGGTAACGCCTGCCGCAGTGTTTCCGCACGATCCTTTCTTTCTCCGGCAATGGTCACACAACAACGACGGTAGCTTTCCGTTGGCCGCAGCCAAGGTTGATGCCGATGCCGACATTGCCGAGGCGTGGACCATCACCACGGGAAGCGAGGAAGTGATTGTGGCTATTCTGGATACCGGCGTGAAAACAGATCATCGCGAATTCAGCGGGCGCCTCTGGAAAAACCCAAACGAAATAGCCGACAATCAGAAAGACGACGACGGCAACGGCTATGTTGACGATGTGAACGGATGGAACTTTGTGGCCGACAACAATGCCCTTCAGGACGACGCCGGCCATGGTACGCACGTTGCCGGCATCATCGGTGCCACGGGCAACAACGACGTGGGCTATGCCGGTGTGGACTGGCATGCCAAACTGATGTGCCTGAAAGTGCTCGACGAAGGTCAACGGGGATACTACAGCCATTGGGTGGCCGCCATCCACTATGCAGTTGATCATGGCGCGGCGATCATAAATATGTCGATGGGAGGCGCGGACTATTCTCAGGCGCTGGAGGAGGCCGTGCAGTACGCATGGGATCGAAACGTACTGGTGGTGGCGAGCATGCAAAACCTGAACAATGACATCGTGTTCTATCCGGCGGGCTTCGCACGCGCATTGGCCGTGGGGGCGACCGACCCCGACGACAACCGGAGCCAATCGTTTGCCGGGACCATCTATGGCAGCAACTATGGCGAACACATCGACGTGGTGGCACCCGGAAACTACATCTATGGTCTTCACCATCTCTCCGACACAACCTATAGCATGGTGTTGAGCGGCACCTCGCAGGCCACGGCACTGGTGAGCGGCATTGCGTCGTTGATGCGCGCAAAAAATCCTCACCTCACCGTGACGCAACTTGAGCAGGGCATTGAAGCAGGCGCCGAAGATGGCGTGGGCGCAGCGACAGAAGATACACCCGGCTGGGATCGCTTCTATGGCTTCGGGCGCGTGAATGCCTATTTGGCGTTGCATCCTATGGATGCAGACGCCCCCGACGAAAGTGCGCTTCAGGTTTTTCCAAACCCATCCACTGGGTTGCTACACGTGAAGATGGATCAGAAAGTGGCCATTCGGTTCAGCATAGCCCTGTGCGACAACTTGGGCAGGCTTATTTTTCAAGACGAAAAAGACGCGACGCGCATGATAGACCTGAAGTATAGTCTTAACGGACTTCCCGCAGGCTTCTACACCCTGGTGCTCCGGAACGAAAAAACGCGCTGTGTTGCGAAATGGATGAAGCATTGACCTAAAGGCCATTGTACTTTGTTGAATTCATTGAACTTTTGGACACCAGATTTAAAATGTAATAGCTACGGGTAGATTCACTTTGGGAATAATGATAGGTTACTCTGAAAAACCTGTTCATCAATTACAATAAAAACCGGGCGTCATATTAACTTTTCGGACGTATTAACAAAAACAAGCGTTAAAGGCACTAACCCCGGCCAATCATGCCAACCGTCGCGCTAAAAAGCAAAGAAGGAATTTGGGTCATGGTCTCGACCATTCTGGCGTCGGCCATGGCTTTTATTGACGCCACGGCGTTGAATGTTGTGTTGCCCTCGATGCAGGAAGAACTTCAAGCATCGGTGACGGATATATTCTGGGTGCTCAACGCATACCTCTTGATGCTGGCGTCGCTCATCCTCATTGGCGGCTCACTGGGCGACACGTTGGGGAGGAAGAAAATATTCATGACCGGTATTGTTCTGTTTATTCTGAGTTCGGCCTCGTGCGGCATGTCGGCTACTATTTTTCAACTGATCGTGTTCCGGATTTTTCAGGGCATCGGCGGCGCCTTGATGATACCGGGTAGTCTGTCGCTGATCTCTTCGTCCATACACGAGCGTGAGCGGGGCAAAGCGATTGGTATTTGGTCGGCAGTGAGCACAGCGGTTACGATCGGCGGCCCCATTCTGGGCGGTGCGTTGGCAGATGCTGGATGGTGGCGCTATATATTTTATATCAATGTCCCCCTTGGACTTATCGCGTTGTTCATTCTGTTTGCCAAGGTTAGCGAAGTGAAAGCAGGCGGAGCGGACAAGCCCATCGATGTTGTCGGGGCGCTTATTATCGCCTTATGTTTGGCATCGCTTACGTATGGATTTCTACGAATACCAAAGGTAGGATTTAATAACTGGCAGGTTTATGTTTCCCTGGTGGCGGGGATATTGTTGCTGCCGGTGTTCATCGCTTGTGAGAAAAGGGTGCCACATCGGATGATGCCGTTGCATTTGTTCAAGAATAAGATTTTTAGCGGAATGAATCTTTATACCTTCTTCCTCTACGCGGGGCTTAGCGCCGGCATGTTTTTTCTTTCGTTGAACCTGATCCAGATACAGGGTTACCGCCAGTTTGAGGCCGGGCTTGCATTTTTGCCGTTCACGCTTTTGCTGACGCTGTTGTCAGCGGTTGCTGGCAAGTTGTCCGACCGTTATGGGCCCAAATTTTTTTTGGTGGCGGGCGCCACGATCACCGGAGCTGCTTTGCTTTTTCTTGCCTTCATACCAAAGACCAGTGGTCCCACGCAATATTGGTCCACGTTCTTTCCAGGGATTTTGATCTTTGGAGCAGGGATGACTTTCGTTATTGCACCTTTGACGGCCACGGTGATGGGTTGTGTGAGCGATCAATATTCGGGCGTGGCCTCGGGAGTGAACAATGCCGTTACGAGGACGTCGGGTGTTTTTGCCAATGCGATCTTTGGAGCGTTGGCCGTTCTTCTCTTTAGCAGCGCCTTGCAAAAAGACCTGGTGAAGACCTCTTTCTCGGAGGAAAGCAAAAGGGAAATCGCCGCGCAAGTCGTCAATCTTGGAAATGCAAAGGCGCCTTTACATTTGCCGGACGCCGACCGGCAGAAGATACAGGAGCTTTATCAGCAGGGATTTCTTAATGCCTACAGAACGATCATGATCCTGGCCGCAGCGTTGTGTTTTGGGGCTACGTTGATGGCGGTGCTCTTTGTTGAAAAAGGAGTCCATGAGCGAGAGCGGTAGGACGAGGTGTCAAGCTCCTGAGTGCTCATTGTACCCCGGGGCGGTAAAAAAAATAGGACCCGTAGAAATTGGCCTAAATTAACGTAGATAGGTTTTCTACAAGAAGAAAAAGTTGCCAGTCGTCTGAATTTGATGTAAAGCTTTCAGGGTAGACTTTATCAAGATGTTCTTGATAGCGAAATTGGAAATCAAGGCAGCTTCCGGTATAGAATTTGTCAAGTTTTTCGGAGTAAAGAATATAAACAGATGCCACTAGCTTAAAATAGTTGCAAACAAAAAAAGGATGGCGAGTGCCATCCTTTAAGTACCAAAGGTGGGCCCCGATAGCTATCGGGGCGAACCTACACATCTTTCGGGACGGCCTTCGCCATCCTTTAAGTACCAAAGGTGGGAATCGAACCCACACACCTTTCGGTACACGATTTTGAGTCGTGCGCGTCTACCAATTCCGCCACTTTGGCTTTTTTCACTTTGTTTCCCAAAAACATCGAAATTCAGCCAATTTCGAAGATTTTTTACGCCATTTTGATTCCCTTTTCTTCTCTAAAGTTCATCCTGCGGCGGGGCAAGTGCGGGGCAAATTTAGAACAAAGTTTTAAATATTTCATTGTCCCGGTGCAAATCCGGGGCAAATTTTACGTATAAATATTACGGCAAAATGATGACTAAAACGCACGATAGTAAACCAACGGCATCCCTGGTACTGGACAGCCGTACGATCCTTAGGGATGGGTCTCATCCCCTGAAATTAAAAATAGGTTGGGGTAAGGATGATAATCGTAAATGGTCCATTGGGTATACTTTCACCAAGGAGAAGTATGCAGAGCTACTTACAAATGCTACCAGAGCACCCTACAAGGACATCTGGGTTCATTTAAATGCTAAGCTACGAAAGGCAGATAACATTATTAGAGACCTCATGCCGTTCTTTCGATTTGAGGATTTTAAAGAGCGATTTTTTGATGCTCCGAACTTTAAGATTCAAGTCGATGAATCTTCACTAATGTTCATCTGTGAGACGGTTGCAAACAACTACAAACGGAAGGGACAGTATTCCATGTCAGTGAAAATGAGAGATTCTTCCAGATCCTTGTTAAAATTCGTTAAGATGGAAAATATGCCCATGCGGGCGATTACTCCGAGCTTTTGCCGGGAGTATGAGGAATATATGTACAATAAGTCGAAGAAGTTTACCCGAAATGGCGCGGGAATTAACCTCAGGCATATTCGGATATTATTTAACGAGGCGATTTCAGAAGGGTACATCCCAAGAGAGTGGTACCCTTTTAAGCGAATGAGCGGAGAGCGTTCGTTTTTCAAGGATGCTTACGTAATACCCTTAGAGCGTAAGTCAAAGGAGTATCTGGACGAGGCTGATTTGGTTAAGTTTTCAGAGACAAAGAGATTTGATACACCTGCACAGCGAAAGGCTCATTGTGCATGGCTTGTATCGTTCTATTGCAATGGAGCAAACGCGGCCGACTTCCTGAATTTTAGATTCAGGGACATTGAGGGAGATTTTATTTCCTTCTATCGCGAAAAAATAAAGTATTCTACGAGGCAGGACAGAAAGCTTATCCGAGTTTTCATAACACCAGAACTTCGTCAGTTAATTCTGGAGTTCGGCAATCCACCGGCGCCAAACAACTACATCTTTCAATGCTATACGGATGAGATGGACGATGAGAAGAGATTCCTTGCGAGGAAAAAATTTACCACCGACGTGACAAGGTCAATGAAGATTCTGGGCGAAAAGCTGGGATTAAAAGCGAAAGTCAAGTTGGGAAATGCACGCCATGCTCTGGCCAACATCCTTAAAAGAAATGGTGTGTCTCGCGAGGTCGTTAAGGACCTTTTTGGACATATGAGCATTGTTACGGCAGACAACTATTATGAATCATTTGGCGATGATAAATTCAAGGAAATTGCAACGAACTACATGTCCCTTGATGCGATAAAGAGTAGAATTCGAGACAGGTAATCAAGCTATGCTAACTTCTCAGCTTCCTCTTGGGTTAGTCTTTTTCCAGCCTTTATCCAGTCTTTAAGTTCCTGTTCGTCGAAGTATAGGGTTTTGCCTCTCTTGAAATGAGGAATCATACGCTTACAGACAAGATTGTAAATTGTCTTACGCTTCCACCCAGTTATCCTCATTGCCAATTTGATGCCATTGTCGTTGTTGGTCTCGATACTTTTATTTACTAAAAACGAATGTCTATCAGATTTTAATTCGAGTAATAGAGACTCAATTCGACTGAGTTGATTTTCGATTGCCTCAAATGGATTATGAGTTTTGCCTTGTGAATTCATATTGCCGGCATTTGACACCTGCAAGCAAATAAGAAATTGTTCAGCAGTTTGAATAGCAATAGATTTCTTTTAGTGGGTTTTGGTGACAAATGCCACTTTTATAAGCTTTCTGCCCGTAAATAAATTTTAAACATTCTGGTGAGCCCGGCCGAAATTTTCTGGTTTTAGGCTACGAAGCATCAAGCAGACCGATAATATCTGTCAAAGACGGGGAGCTTTTTGGTTTCATGAGATTGCGCACGAAAACAACATGAGGCAAGCTTATTTTTCGCGAATCTCTTATCAACCCTGGATTTCATCTCACAAGATCGCTTCGATATTTAGCAGCGCGGTTGACGCGGCAATTCCTGACAGCTTAAGCCTCAAAAGGTTTGATAACGGTCATCAAGTGGTGTTAAATGCCAACGGTGAAGTTTTGGTTGGCGATACCATTGTTTGGTATGCAACCGATGGCATAAAACACTTTGTGCCGAATGCTGATGAAAATCAGCTTGCCAAAATAAAGAGCGGCGAAATTCAAAGCGCGATAACTGATACTTACAGCATTAGCCGTTTGACGCCAACAGAAGTTAAAGACGACAAATCTCAAACACATACTATTTGGAATAATCCCGGCAATGGTGCTCATACGATCGCCCGCCCGGAACAGGTTCCATATTTCGGAATCCTCATAGTGAACGTGATGAGAAGGTGACCGAAGCAGCATCGTTATGAATGGTGACTTTTAAAGGAATAAAGTGAGTGAGTTGGGAAGTCAGTTGACGGAAGCCAAAATGAATAAAATATTAAATTAAGGAAATTGAATATCAATTGATAAGCAATTGGTTTTTAGAACGAATTCAGGATGCCAAGGGGGAGACTGGTAGTTGATATCTATTCTGGGTTAAATGATGGCGTTTATTCATTTGAAGTAGCTGAAGGGATTATTCTCTATTTTATGAAGTTACTGTGATTCCAAATGTATCACTTTGGTGCCATGTCAGATCTGTTTTTAATCTGCCTAAAAATGGCGCGAGTTAAGTGTTTTTAGTGCACGTAAATCAGTAAAATTACTGACCGGCTGGACGTATCCGAACCGCTATTTTTAAAAGGGAAAAACACCTAATGATCAATGACGAATGCCTAAAGTATTGGAAATAGAAAAACAATTCCTAAAAGTTTGGCTTAAACTGAAATCATAAGCACCTTCTTTAACATATTCATATATATATGAGGGACGAAATATCGGCAATTACGCCACCGTTCGAATAAAAAAACACGGGACGAAAAGGTGCTCAAAGATGTGAGGCAAATTTTCGATGAATTCGGACTCAAATCGGCAATTAAGAGTCGTATAATGAGGATGCAGTCTTGATGGTAGTGCCCAAGCAGATTTAACCCGGGACAAAATAGTAGACAAACCTCGCCCGTATTGGATCTGTTATCTTTACCTACAAGGCGACGTCTATTTTTTTGTTCACCCTTTTGTCTTCAAATAGCGACACCCATTTACATCTTCATGCAATATTTTTGCCTTTGACATTAGCCGAAAACGATGTTTGATAATTTGTATAAGTAGATCTATTAAGTTTCTTTCTGGGCGTACTAGTAACCAGCGCTCAGAAGTTAAAGGGGTAAGTAATCCAGCCGGGAAGAAAGCCCCTTTTCAATAGTCTCTTTCCCCGTGAAACGGGTAGTACAATTCTACTATTTTTCATGGCAAAATTATATTACTTAATAGTAGTCCAACTGATGCAAAACATGAACCAAACCAAAACTATAGATGTCCTGATTATTGGCGTTGTTATACTCGTAGCGATACCCGGGCTGTTATATTATGCTACAGTAATTTTGATTGAAAAACTTGACTGGCGGCAAAATGCAGGGTGTTGAAACAATACGGGTTGTTGAAACCGTACTGGCGGTTTCGTGGATTGGCGTTGGAGTATGTTTGTTATTCCGATTGATTAGATGGCTAGCGAGGCGTCTGTAGACGCTACAGGATTATTTATTTGGCAATTTTCGATGAATTGGATAGACGTTTGTCACCCTTTTCTTTTAGGAGAACAAAAAAAGCAGGTGGTTTAGACCTGCTCCTTTTGTTGGGCTTTAAAAATACGCCAATCCCTGAACACAACGTTAAATTCTGGTCGCTAAAGTAAGAATCTCAGGGCCAATGGTTGGTAATTAAAGGCATAATAGAATTGTACTATTTTTTCGTGTAAGGATTCTTTCCGATTTTCAGGACGCTAATAATCTCTCTCTTATTTTCGATGCTATTTTTTTGATTTTACGTAAAGATTTTGATTCTCCAAAGATGTTATTTGCTTCAACCGATTGTTTCATGAGATTGCGCACTAAAGCAACATGCTGTAAGTTTTTTTTTCGCGAATCTCTTATCAACCCTGGATTTCAAACATTGTATCTTGCCGGGATGAACCTATGGCCTATTCTCTTGCTATCCTGCCTAATAACGCTTGTAAACAATCGTGTTGAAGCGCAATCTCACGATCCCATCGCTGACCGGATGCTGGTGTACCAACGCAGTATTGGAGGGTGGCCAAAATTTCTCTACGATAAGGATCACAAGGGGGTGAAGGTTGATTATTCAAAAGCGCTAAGCGATGAAGAGGCCGACGCTATTCGTGCTGACTCGCTGGCCAGTGATGCAACGTATGATAACCATTCTACGAGCCGTGAGATCCGTTATTTGATTCAAGCCTACAAGACCACCGGGAACAAAAAATATCTACGCGCGGCAGAGAAAGGAATTCGTTATATCCTCAACGGTCAATACAAAACCAATGGAGGGTGGCCGCAATTCTATCCTGTGCGTAAAGGATATCCAAGCCATATCACCTATAATGACGATGCCATGGTTAACAACCTGGAGATTTTGCAAGACATCGTGGATAAGACGAAGAATATGGAAGTGATAGATTCGTCCCTTATTGCG
The DNA here is from genome assembly GCF_003589925.1 of Chryseolinea soli. Taxonomy (NCBI): domain Bacteria; kingdom Pseudomonadati; phylum Bacteroidota; class Cytophagia; order Cytophagales; family Fulvivirgaceae; genus Chryseolinea; species Chryseolinea soli. The sequence continues at coordinate 3,677,038 of NZ_CP032382.1, forward strand.
CTTAGTAAAAAGGCGGTTGATCGCGGAGTTCAGTGTATTCTTTTAACGCAGGTGAAGGTTGATGGAAAACTTACGGCCTGGTGTGCGCAGCATGATACTACGACGTTGAGACCTGCCAATGCCCGTGCGTTTGAACCTGCTGCGTTAAATAGTTCGGAGTCGGCAGGCATTGTGCGATTCCTTATGCGTCAACAGAATCCATCTCCCAAGTTGGTGCAGGCGATCACCAGTGCCATGGAATGGTTTGAGAATTCGAGGATTGAAGGATACCAATTTGAAACTGTGACAGGAGCTTCTTATCAAAATGAAAAAGACAGAGTACTGGTTGCTGATGCACACGCTGTCATTTGGGCAAGGTTCTATGAGATTGAAACGAATGCGCCCTTCTTCACCGGCCGGGATGGAATCAAAAGGAAAAGTGTATCCGATATAGAGTATGAAAGAAGAAACGGATATGCATGGTATGGCAGTTGGCCGCAAAAGCTCCTTGATAAAGATTTTCCTATATGGAAGGCGGCGAATAAAATTATTGACCGTAGATGATTTTTTGAAATTAAAATGAATGACTGGTGTTCCTTCTTCATCCTTTGGATATTCTTTGTGTTTGCTCAACAGTAGTTGGGTAAAATAGCCCTAGTCAAAATCAAACGGAGTATCATTTGTCCTGGTGTGGAGCATCGACCCGAATAGGCATTTGATATCATTTATCAGAGCAGCGAACGGGACAGCACGAAGTTTGTGTATGGCATCCAACGCCAGGAGGACTTCGGGATATTTTTAAAATCATCGACCACATTCGAGCTGACCGAAAGGATCAATTAATTGTCAATACTGCCAGTCGCATGATAACAGTGATTCACAAAGGGAAAGCTTAAAGAAACTGCATTGTGAAATTGATGGAAAATTATATGTTGATACCAAACGGGCCAGGCCCAATGAAGCGTTCCGTCCGAACGAACCAGGATTTTTCTTTACTCACTAGGATATAATCTTTTTAAGGACGTTGTCACTCATCCCTTTTCGGGTATAAGTATTATTTGGGATCGCTATCCAAAACAAATGCTGTATTTCATTTCAGTCAATTTGGAGGCTAAGCCGAATGAGAAGCAAGTTGTTCCTTTGATCAGCATAGCCTCTCTACAAATGAACGAAAAGCTTGTGACGAGCGGACATGTTGTCAATGGCGTTCCAAATTAATTGGTCACTTCCACCGCTGATGAAGTCAGTGGCGATAACTGACGACACCTTAGTTCGCGACATGCTGGTTAATTGGCGATTCCGACGTGGTTGACCACTTTGTTTCGTTCGGCCGTGACCACAACATTCCGGACTATCGAACAATTTATTCCGCGAGAACTGACCATCCCTCGTATTGACTATCTTGAAGTTACGTCCAACACGATTTAACCTATGCTTACTTAACTTATGGTAATCATACCGTCACGAAATAAGTGGGCACGGGAGTCGGAATCTCCAATGGTGTTTTGAAAACCATTCAGAACTAACTAACTATGTTTTTTTCTACATTGCGTTTCTACCTGTTATGGTACTAGCAACGACCACTTTTAAAGTAGTCGTTTATGGGAAGGGAGTTTATGACAGCGGCCGAATGGCTTGCCCTGAAAATTATTTGCGGACAGATTTATCAACACCTGCTGGCAGATGAGCCAATACCTGATGACCTATATTTTGCCGTCCTGAAGTACATGGATCTGCCAGCCGACACGCTGTGTGATTATTTCCTTTTTGGCTCCTGCCAATATAGGATGGTCACGAAAGACATCACCCTGCTGTATAACCATCATTACAGAGGGATGGAGAAACGGCAAATCTATCTATATGCGACCCCGGCCAGATGCAAACCCTACCATCCTAAATAGAAAAAGCAGGCTGTTACACCTGCTTTTACATGTTGAGCTTTAAAATACGCGAATCACAACAACGGTTATTTTGGTGCCCTTCCTATCAATTTTTCAAGTAGTTTCTTCTTGTCCTTAATCGTATTTGGATGTACGATGTGCTGAGTTCTGTGTTGTTCCTGTCTTTGCGTTCCCGTAAAACTCCAGTTGAAAGGGGAGTTCGGTTACCGATTTTTTTGCAGCCCCGTAATTCGTTCTTTTTCAACTAGTAAGCTTTCAAGGTTTGATCTTAGGGAGATAGTTAATGCCTCGGGAGTATTTTTGAAATATAGACAATTTGAAAATGCGCTCACAAAGGATGGCATTGAGGCACACTTTCGGCCGCGAGCTATCGCTTTTTTTGAGCCGACGACTGTCCGATCTTGTCTGCATGGCATCGATTGTTGAAATGAACGCTTCAGAAAACTAGGTATCAGTCCTAAGCTTGCTGCGGGTTGAGTAAACATCGCTATTCAAGAATATTGCTCTTATGGAATGGGTTGTTATAGTATTTGTATAGGTTGGCATGCCCCTATTTGATTTATTGCAAGCCTAAAGAAATAGGGCTTGTATGTGATGTTCAGTGATAGGTTTAACGAGATAGTTTTTAATGCCGAGCCTGTCCGCACGAAACAGATCGTAATTATCAAGTGATGAGGTTAGTATCACAATTTGAACCTGGTTGAACTGCGATTCGAACGTTTCGGAAAATGTTCTAATGAAATCAAATCCATCCATAACGGGCATGTTTATATCCACAAACATTGTATCCGGAAAAAAGCTCAGCACCGGGTCATTTAGGATCTCGAGCGCTCTTCGTCCATTTTCCGCTTTGAATATGTTGGCAGCTGCGTCAAAGCGATGCAGCATTCGTTCGCTTATGAAATTGGACACGGCGTCATCATCGACCAATAGTATATTCCTCATCATATGCCCTTTAAAGTATGTTTGGTTTCAATTGAAATAGCGCATGAGCTTTCTACGCGACTATGACGACAGCACCGCTTATCACTTGGCTAAATGCGGCGACAAGTGCTTGGAAGTGATAAGATTGAAAATTAGAAAAGATGTCATGTGTTCAAAATATTTGCCGGATTTATACCCCTAATTTGACCGATTACATACCTAGCAACCGTTGTCGGTGCGCTAGTCTTACTGGATGGAAGAGCGTATGACATCCCTTCGATGCCGAATTTTCGCCCTGTTATTGATCCTATTTTTCCCGTTCAGAGAGTCATAACTTTGTAATGTAGCCATAGGTTGCTCAGGGCGAATCCAATGGGTTGTGAAATGGTTGCCATCGGTCCGCCATAACGTGAGGCGTGCCCCTTTTACCATGGTAACAGGAATCCTTGTAGGTAATACTCTCTGTTGGGAACAAATATTTGACTTCTGGTGATGAAACTATGCGCGGGCTGATACCATGTATCGTGCCGGCCCCTCCGCAGATACGTTAATTGATAATTTAAATCGATTTCGGTGATGATATTTTGCAGGTTTAATTGTCTTGTGTAAAAAAGAACATATGCGTCGTGCGTTTCTTCCCTCATCGGTCGCTGTTTTGAGAATTTAACTCAGCTAACACAACAAAACTTTAGGACTGGCAGAAAATAACGCACCTCTTCCCAGAGGTGCGACGGGATTTCATTTGCCTGTATGTACTTGGTCGATGTCTTTAAATCGGCGACTGGTCAATAGCTCAATGGCCATAATCATATCAACACAATTCTTTCCCAATTCACTAAACCTAACTGCCTATGAAAAGACTTTGTTACGCGTAGACTCGCGAGTTTTTTTATGATTCATTTCAATTTATTATCTAATCCCCCATAAAATATGAAAGGAATACTTTTACTATGTTGGTGTTTTTTGTTATGTCCTCTCTTGACAAGCGCTCAAGAGTATACGGTGTCAGGGACCGTTAAAGATGAAACTGGTGGCGGTCTGCCAGGAGTAAATGTCATCCTGAAAGGAACCACTCGCGGAACCACTTCCGATGCTAACGGAAGTTATACTATTGCCGTACCGCCTGAGGGAATCCTGATTTTTTCCTTTATAGGGTATAGCCCTGAGGAGGTGTCCGTGGGTACCCGCCAGTCGATCAATGTTAGTATGACTCCGGACATTCAGCGACTTAGTGAGGTTGTGGTGGTCGGTTACGGCACCCAGAAGAAAGCAAACCTTACAGGATCCGTTGGCTCGATCGATGAAAGCCTTATCGAAAGTAAGCCAATCACCAGTGCATCGCAGAGTCTAGCAGGCAAAATTGCCGGCGTGAACATTGCCCAAAGTTCAGGTATAGCTGGCAGTGATGGGGCAACGATTACTATTCGAGGATTGGGAACGCTTGGGAGCACAAATCCCCTGATCCTTGTGGATGGAGTCATTACTGAACGAATGGATATGCTCAGTCCCGGTGACATCCAATCTATTTCTGTTCTCAAGGATGCGGCGTCTGCCTCTATCTATGGATCGCAGGCTGCAAATGGCGTAATATTGATTACCACCAAGAAAGGATCGATCGGCCGTAAACCGGTTTTTCAATACGATGGCGGATGGTCGGTTTCCCAGATCACCAAGCAAAGCAAGCCGGACATGATCAAAGACCCTGTCTTGTTTATGCAGCTGATGAATGAAGCAAGAACGAATTCAAATCTGCAGCCTGCTTTCTCCGATGAGGTAATGGAACTGTACAGTACTCCCTCTTACAGGGACGCGGTAAGTACGGATTGGATGAAAGAAGTTTATCAAAAGGGCCAGATTCAGGAACACAATGTAAGCGCCAGAGGCGCCACAGACAAGACTAGCTACTACTTGTCACTAGGCTATATGGATCAGAAAGCCATTGTGCTGGACGGTAGATACAAGCGTGTGACCTCGCGCGTTAACCTCGAAACGCAGATTACCCCAAAGATAAAAATGGGCACCAATTTTGGGTACACGTATGGTAATCAGCGAACGCCTAACGGGGGTATAAATGACTACTCACTTCTGGATGTGATGCGGGCTACGCCAACAACCCCGGCATATACGGACGATGGTTATTTCGGACTTCCCGATTGGACCACGCTAACCTTCAACGGCCAGGTTCAAGGTGGCAACCCACTTGCTAGTTTCTCATCGAATGACATTCACTCGACTACCAATGAAATTGTTGGTAACATGTATGCCGAGTGGGAGATCATAGACAACCTTAAATTGGCTGCAGACTTCAATGCCAACGTAGCGCTATGGGATTATTCCGGGTGGTATGGGAGACCTACTGCAAGAAACTGGCGCTACAAAGAGATCTTACAGGATCCCAATGTGAATCCGAGTAGTGTGTCGCCCGATTTTTATGGCTTTGGTTCACTACAGGTACAGTCGTCGCGGACCTATAGTTTGAATCCGCATATAAAGTTAGCCTACACCAAACATATCGGCGATCATACACTTTCGGGTCTGGTAGGGTTTACTACCCAGGAAAGGACATACAACTATGTAAGCACGTCACGAGGTCAATTTACATCAAACTATATCCGAGTGCTCCAGGCAGGTGATCCGACGACGGTGGGCAATGAAAGCAGGATTTCCAGTAGCGCAATTGTGTCGCAGTTTGGAAGAATAGATTATAGCTATAAAGACAAATACTTGTTCGAAGCCAACATTCGGCGCGATGGTTCCTCAAGATTTGGCGCAAACTACAAATACGGAGTGTTTCCGTCTTTTTCTGCCGGGTGGGTAGTAACCAACGAAGACTTTTTTAGCAACGTTCCAGCAATCAGTTTTCTTAAGATCAGAGGCTCTTGGGGGCAACTTGGAAACCAGAATTTCGGCGATGATTTTCCTTATGTAGCGAAGGTCACCTACAGCGATGCTAATTATGTTTGGGGTGAAAGCGTTGCAACGGGAGCGAAGGCATCGACTTACGGCAACGAAGACCTGCATTGGGAGACAACGACGATGAGCGATGTTGGTCTCGAATTTCACCTGTTCAATAGTCAGCTAAAATTTGAAGCAGATTACTTCTATAAAAAGTCATCGGACGTTTTATACAACACTCCGATTCCTCGTGAAACCGGCTTCTCTTCCGTGGTAAGTAACCTGGCTAGTGTTGGTAATAAAGGGTTTGAGGCATCGGTAAATTTTGACAAACGGATTAATAAATTTTCAATATCCGGTGGATTGAATGCCACACGAGTCAAGAACAAAGTGCTGTCCATTAATCCGGACGCTACCGGGGAGACAGACCGGTATATCAACGGCGATAAAATTTTAGCGCGTGGCTATCCGATTGATTCGTATTACCTGGTAGGATGGACCGGAGGCATCTTCCAAAATCAAGAACAGGTTGACAACAGTCCGGCGCAATTTGGGGCAGGACCTGGCGACTTGGTTTTCCAGGATGTGAGCGGACCCAACGGAGTACCCGATGGTGTTATCGATGGTAACGACCGACAAATCAAGGGCACTTCGTATCCGGTTTGGACGTTTGGGGCAAACATCACCTTGGAGTATGGTGGGTTCGCTTTATCGGCGGACTTTCAGGGAATAGCCGATGCGTACGCATACGGTTCAAACGAATATTTTTATCCAACATTTCAAGGATCAAATATTGGCAAGCAATGGATAGATCGGTGGACTCCAGAAAATCCAAGCACCTCCAAGCCAAGATTGTGGGTGGACAACGGACCGAATACGCAAAACCAAAGTACTTATTTTTTAATGGATAGGTCATACCTGCGACTTAAGTATGCGGTGTTCAGTTATACCATCCCCAAAAATATAGTGCAGCGGCTTTCCATGAGTAACATCCGGGTATATCTGAGCGCACAAAATCCCTATACGTGGACCAACTACGGCGGGTTTGATCCTGAAAGAACAAGAGAAGCAAGCGCCAGGGGCGGGCTGCCACAAGCGCGCATTTTGAAATTAGGATTAAGTGTTACACTTTAAGCTTTTGGGTGATGAAAAGAATTACAATTATATCTATACTGACTATTATCTCAACGATTTTCAATGCGTGTCAGGAGACTCTTGATCTGCAACCTCAGGATGCGGTGTCAAAGGAAACGTTCTTTAGTAATGCTAACGATTTTGAACAGGCTATCACTGGTCTCTATTCGGGTCTACGGTCGGGTAGTGCCGACGGTCGAGGGGGAACCTATTCTGGGGGATTGTACTGGGAGGTTGCAGCCGATGTTATGTTTTTTCAGTTTTCATGGCATAACCCATGGTTTGATATCTCAAGGGGCAATGTCAATCCGAACACAGAAAGCATTGGGTTTATCTGGGAAGATGCGTATAAAACGATCAATTGGGCCAACACGATTATCGAGCAGTATAACATCAAGAAAGATATTCTTGATGAGGAACTGGGCAGAGACGTGATCGGACAGGCGCATTTTGTCCGTGCTATTGCGTACCTGAGACTTACCAGTGTTTACGGCGCCGTGCCGCTGGTCGACCGCATATTGACGCCTTCTGAAGCTAAGCTCCCCCGGACCTCGGTCGAGGATATTACAAACAATCTTGTCGTGCCGGACCTTGATATTGCAATCGAAAATCTGGGCGAGTTGCCCTACAGCAATCTATGGGGACGTGCCACCAAACAGGCGGCTATGGGAATGAAGGTGCGGGCTCTGCTTTACATCAAGGACTACGATGGAACCGTTGAAGCGGCAAAGACGTTAATGGATTTTGAAAAGAGCTCAACGGTGGAGTTCCTCCCTGACTTTGCACGAATATTTGCCAACGATAACGAGAACAATGGTGAGATACTTTTTAGTATTAAGTTCGTTGGCAACGGGACAAAACAGGGTGCGACTAATTCCACACCTTTCGGTCCCAATAATATGCCGGGCATCGCATCGAGTGGAATAAACGGATCCTGGCAGGCTTCTGCTATCGCACCAGAATTCATCAATTCCTTTCCCATGTCCGATGGCTTGCCCGCCGATGAGTCTCCGCTATACGACGATAACAATCCATGGGCCAACCGTGGCGTACGCTTCGAAAGTACATTTTACATTGGCGGATATTCCACTGTGAACGGCCTGCCTTTTACAGTTGAAAGTGTCGGTACATGGAACAGTACCTTCAAGAACGACTACCCATTCAACGTGAACAAGGGTTTCATGAATGAGAATATAAAACTCAATTGGACCAATGAAGATGATTCAGATGATATCATTCTCAGGTACACAGATGTGTTGTTAATGTATGCTGAGGCAAAGACAGAATTGGGGCAGGTTGATGGCTCTGTTTATGAGATCATGGATATGGTCCGCGACCGGGCAGGGGTCGATCTTTTGCCCCGTGGTCTGGGTCAAAGTCAAATGCGGGAGGCCATCCGAAATGAACGGAAATGGGAATTTGCTTTTGAAGGCCTACGGTATTTTGATATGCGGCGATGGGGAGTTGCTGAAGAAGCATTTGCTGCAATCACTTCCGATGAGACGTACAACCTTGGAAGTACGAAAGTCTTTGCTTCAGGAAATTATCTTTGGCCCATACCGCAGTTTGCAAGAGATGCCAATCCAAACCTGGGACAAAACGATGGATATTAATGGGTACTTAAACAGAAAACAATGAACACCTATATTCTGAAAACACACTTCTTCTTAACGGCATTGGTCGTGGTGATAGGAGGCTGCCAAGAGGATCCACATTATGACCCGAATCGGCCCTCAACTCCGACTGGTCTTGAAGTGACAAAAGGGGATACGTCTGTATTCTTAAGTTGGACTGCTGTCGGGGACGCATCCAGCTATGTTGTGGTGAGAGGTTTGCAACTGATTGCCGATAGTCTGACTTCCCCAAGCTTTGTCGATGATTTTGCACCAGATACGTTAACAGAGTATCGGGTGTATGCTGTAAGCAGGGATGGGTGGCGATCATACCGCTATGCCAGTGATTCTGGCTATTCTGCTGTACCTTCTGGTATCTTGCCTCGACCGCCCGTTATTTCAGCATCTGACGGCAGTAACTACAAGAACTGCACTATTACGTGGTCTGGCGGCAGGTTTGCAACCTCTTTCAATATCTATCGAGATGGTAGTCTCATCGCTGAGAAATTTGTCGGAACTTCGTACACCGATAACCAGGCTCCGGTAACGCCTGTGGAGTATCGGGTGTATGCGGTTAATGATAATGGTGCGTCAACTACATTTGCCTCGGATATGGGCAACAAAGGATACTTTTTTATAGATACGTTTGAGAACGACGTGGATGGTTATGTAATTAATCCCTGGACGTTCAGGGTTGACCCGGCGGCTGGATATGGCGTCGCCTATTATACGGAAGGTAGTCCGGTGGTTGTTTCTGGAGAAGGCTATGAAGGCTCCTCAAAGGCACTTAAAATAGTAAACGGCAAAGCCCAGCTTTTATGCGACTGGGGTGGTGCTCCGGTTGCCGGAAAGTATAAAATCACTCTAAAGGTTAAGAAGGCGAACGGAGGATTCTGGATGGTTCCCAACTTTTCCGGGGCGGAGCGCGTCAATGCTACGAGCGATTGGACATCCTTCGAGATAGAGACTGCTTTGATTACTGCCGGATCAACGTTTAATATTAAAGTCGAGCCTGACCAAGACGGCGATCCAGCGTTTTTTGACGATTGGGCGATCGAATATATAGCACCGTAGGTGGTGGGCACGTTCGTAAAGAAGGGAAACTTAATGCTATAGAAAATAGGGCATTGAGTTTTCCTCTTCTTTTGGACGACCAACCGCCCCTCCAATGAATGGCAAATGCTTCTTGGTTGATACCAACGATGCCGCTGGATTTTGCCGGATTAAGTATCATGACGCACTTCAGTTAAATCGAAGCCAGCAATATTGTATGTGGAAATGGTTTTTTCGCTCCGTTGGGGCATCGATAATTTTAAGTATCGCGATTGCCAGGACGCGTCTTGCCAGCTCCGGCCTTTGCTATTGAGCACTCCACTGTTGACAATGGCTGCCTCAGGATATTTCTCTCAAAATCGATATTTTCCTGAAGTTGCGTTTTTTATTAGACAGCGATATTTTTAAATTTCGATTATCATGTTTTTGTCAAAGCCGTTGTAAGGTTCATTTATATATCCATGGGGATTACAAAGTACCGTGGTGTTGCCGACCTGGTAGTTGGCCGGTGTATGGATGTGTCCATGAATCCAGTAGCGTGGCTGATATTTTAAGATAACGGATTCCAAATCGGATGCATAGGCACTGGAGAGGATGTTGTCTTTTAGTTTTTCGGGTATCGATTTAATACTTGGTGCATGGTGGGTGATTACAACATTTTTTTCAGTGGTCGTTAATTCTAGGCTAGACTTGAGCCACGTCAAAGACGCCTGATGAATAATATAGGTGTCAATGGAACGAAGCTTGGAGAAAGAAGGATCCCTCCGGATATATTTGTAGTCGTTCATTTTTTGCTGGCAGATACTCCCATTAATTTTGGGATCGCCAAGTAATGCAAAATCTGTCCATAGTGTTGCTCCGTGAAAAGTAATATCGTTAATAACAATACTGTTATTTTCCAGAACATAAACATTCGTGTCAATGGATTGGCTTTTTATGCTGTTTAATGTCTTAGGAAAACTTCCTTTGTAATACTCATGATTCCCGAGCACATAAAGAACGGGGATATCTTTGATCACTGATTTAATCCATTCGATTCCTTTAGTTCCCAGATTTACATCGCCTGCAAAGATGACCAAGTCCGCATTATTAAAGCTGAAATCCAGAGATCCAAACTCCTGATGTAAATCACTAACGACTTGTATCCGCATGCATCAAATCAAAACAACTAATAGTGAAACTCGTAAATTTACGAAGCAACGGGATCGAAACAACCTGATTATTTTATATTTTTAGAAGAAACTTAATCCGATCCTTAATGGATATTCACATAGTAAATCGAATAAAGCGGTTAGCCATTATTGCCCTGGCTTCTGATGATGAGCTGGTCGAAGCACTGGTGTTGAAAGGAGGCAATGCGATCGATTTGTCCTATCAGCAACAGGGTATTGGCCACGGCGCCCGAACATCCTTTGATCTGGATTATTCAATTGATCATGGTGATTTCGATAAGGACCTACCTATCGCCGATAGGATAGAACGGACGTTGGCCCAGACCTTTAATGAAGACGGATATACCATGATTGACTATAGTTTTGGCCCCAAGCCGAAGATTGCGCGTGAAGAGGTGGCCGATTTCTGGGGTGGTTACAAAGTCGAATTCAAAGTGATTTCAAATTCCCTTTATGAGGAAAACAAAGAAGACCCGAAGAAATTGAGCAGGATGTCAATTCCTGTGAATATGGATAACTCACCCAAATTCGAACTTGAATTCAGTAAGTTCGAGTTTGTTGAGAAGAAGGTCGAAGCTCATGTGGATGGATTTAAAATTTACGTCTATACGCCAGAAATGATCGTGTTTGAGAAAGTGCGCGCATTGTGCCAGCAGCTGCCTCGTTATAAGGAGGTAGTACCTTCTTTCAGTCCCCGTGCCCGAGCAAAGGACTTCTACGATATTCATTTAATGGTAGAACAGTATAAAATTGATCCGGGGACAACGGAAAACCTGGAGCTGATTCAGAATATTTTTTCTGCGAAGAAAGTCCCTGTAGGTTTTATTAAAGATCTTCAGTCAGGCAGTGCCTTTCATGCTGACAACTGGAAAGATGTTGTAGTTACCTTACCCGCATCAGAAGCATTGGAGACCTTTGAATACTATCGTGATTATGTGGTAAACAAATTTGCGAGCCTTACATTCCCTTAGGATAGTAAAGTCTCCACCCTTTGTCGTAGTCTTTTTCTATCATATCATAAGTCAAATAGAAATCATATCGCATTTCCTTCTCGCGAAGAACCCGGAGCTTTCCAGCGTCAAGCCCCGCCTTTTCCAAGTAAAAGCCAATTGGTTGATGATAAGGGTATATGAAGTTAAATCGGTCTAAAATGGCCACTAGTTTATTTATCGATATTTTATCCAAGGCCCGTCGGTATGCTTCGAGAACTGAATCAACGCCGCCAGCATAGTCAGGTCTCACAGCGATATCTATTAATGTTCTTTCGATGTTGGTTACAGGAAGATCATTTAAAGTAAATACTCCGGATCGATTTGAGTACATGCCGTTATGCACCAAAAAAGTATATTCCTGGAATGTAGTAGTGTTAGCAGATTTTCGCTGAGGTTTGGCAAATGCTGAATTGATAGCACTTTGCTCCAATGTTCTGTTAATATTCTGCTTCTTACTTTGTTCAAATGAAATGTAGATAGTCTTAGGGACCTGGTTGGTTAACCCATTAAGGAATACGGCAGAGTAATGTGATAAGTACGATTTGTTTATCAACGACACAGCAACTTGAAAAACCGAAGCTTCCTGAGAGAGAAATCTTTCCTTATTCGCTTTTAAGCCCTCCAAGTAGAACACATTCTTAAACAAGATCTCGCTATTTGTCAGCTTCTCGGTGAATTTCTCAACATTCATAGAGGCGGGGAGATTCCAGTTAGCACGATTATCCTCCAATACCTGATCCAACTGGGCAAGGCTATAAACCTTAGTCGAGTCATTCTTAAAGAATGACTTAATGCTACTTTCCGCAATTATGAATCGGGATTTGTTAGCCATAAAATAGTAAAGTATATATACTTTACTACAAAGTTAGTCATTTAAAACTACATTTTGGCTTATGCACCTGGAAATATTTTCTCGGGAAGGGAAGTTCCGCAGGTAATTGATAATAGTCATTTTAATAAAGTATATATACTTTATTAAAGTTAGTACTTTAAGAACTAAAAAGCTATGATAGTACCAATAAAATAGCGGCAATGAGATAAATATAGTTCTTTATCTATCACATATATAAAGTATATATACTTTATATAAAGTTAATGATTAAAATTGACTTTGGCGCTGAAATCGCCCGGAAATATTTTTTTGATAAAGCGGCTGGGTTTGAAACCTAATAATGCATTTATTCGTAAAGTATATATACTTTACGAATCACAGTGGAATAGGAACTGCGTCACCGAAACGGGTTTTGGTAAGGCGTCCTTTTACTTCAATGCACTTTCCCTATGTTGCGGTTTAATGGTGTAGTAACCGGGTTTTCAGGGAACAAGTGAGGGACTGGGAAAACGCGTGTAACCAGAGTTCAGTTGAACTGGTTCGCTTATGCCGGGTGGCTGGAATAGCAGCTAATGGGATGGTGGGTTAAGGGTAGAAGCTTTTTGACGGATGAAAAGATGGGTCGGGAGATCTTGAACCTGTTCACAACACAGTTGTTCCATTACTTGCTGCAGTTGCGTCTTGAGCAGCGAGATCACGTGATTGCCACCAGACGGTCCCAACGCAGCCACGCCATACATGAATGATCTTCCTAGAAAGGTGAAGTTTGCGCCGGCAGCCAGCGCTCTGGCTATGTCCGGCCCAGAACGAACGCCGCTATCCATGAGTATTTTAATCTTGTTCGCAAATTTGTCTACGATTGGTGCTAAAGAGCGGATGGAAGATTGACCGGCGTCGAGTTGCCGGCCACCATGATTGGAGACAATAATGCCATCCAAACCAAGTCTGACGGCCATCTCGGCATCCTCGAGGCTGGCCACGCCTTTGAGGACCAGTTTGCCATTCCATTTGTTGCGTATGGCAGAGATTCTTTGCTCATTGAGCCGGCCAGAAAATGTGCGATTCATAAACTGTCCGAGTTGTGACATATTAAGTCCGCTGGGCATGTACTGCTTGAGTGTGGCGAATTCGGGTTGGCCGTGAAAGAGCGTTTGAAGTGCCCAGGTGGGCCGCAATGAAATTTGTAACATGTTTTGAAGGGTCATCCGTGGAGGCATAGCCAAACCGTTACGGATGTCGCGCGGACGAAATCCAAAAGAAGGAACGTCGCAGAGTAAGACCAAAACCTGGCATTGGACCTCGGTCAGTCGTTTGATGATGTTGTCGCGCAAGGAATTTTCTGCCGGATGGTACAATTGAAACCAAGCTCTGCCTTGGGTTAATTCACTCACCCGTTCGATGCTTGCAGTCGTTACCGTGCTAAGTGTAAAAGGGATGTTATGGTCGTATGCTGCCTTGGCTAGAATTTCCGTGGCACCGGGCCACATCAGGCCCTGAAGGCCTACAGGGGCCACTCCGAAGGGCGCATCATAGGTATGTCCAAAGAGTTCCGTCTTTAAATCAGGCGTGGTGTAGGGCTTGAGATACTGCGGTATTAGTTCTATCTCGCGCAGTTCACGCGTATTCTTCTCTAGGTTAACATCCTCGTTGCAGCCCCCGTCCAAATATTCGAAGGCAAAACGGGGAATGCGTTGTCGTGCACGTTCACGCAAATCCTCGATGGAAGGATACCGTGTGTCGAATTGCAATTTCATAGTCTGCGTTGTAGTATTCTCCAACAAATAGATTCAGTTAGGCAGGTTGCTCCTCATAGGATACAGCGATCTGTCGTTGGGTGCCTAACCTGTCGATACCGAGTTCAATGACGTCGCCTGGGCGAACGAATCGCGGGGGTTTCAATCCCAGTCCAACCCCGGAAGGGGTTCCAGTAGAGATCACATCCCCTGGTAAGAGCGTCATGAATTGGCTAATATAGCTAATTAGAACCGGTACCGGGAATATCATGTCACTGGTGGTCGAGTCCTGCAGCCTTTCGTTATTCACCGTCAGCCACAGGGACAGATTGTTGGGGTCTTCGATTTCATCCGCGGTCACCAGCAGCGGGCCCAGTGGCGCGAAGGTATCGGCGCTTTTTCCTTTTACCCACTGGCCGCCTCGTTCCAATTGAAAGGCACGTTCACTGTAGTCGTTATGCAAGGCGTATCCGGCGACGAAGTCGAGTGCACGGCGCTCCTCAACATGTCTTGCTACTTTGCCTATGACGACGGCGAGTTCGACTTCCCAATCCGTTTTGAATGATCTCTTTGGAATGACTACGTTATCGTAAGGACCGCATAATGCCGTTGTAGACTTGAAGAATAGTATAGGTTCTTTCGGAATGGGCGCGTTGGTCTCATGGGCATGTCGGACATAGTTAAGGCCGACGCAGATGATTTTGCTTGGCCGGCTTATGCAGGAACCGAGCCGGGCATCTGGCGGTACCACAGGACAGTTTTCTAAATTCGCGCCGAGCCATTTTTCAAGCCTGGCAAGCCCATCGCTTTCAAAAAAACGCTCATTGTAATCCTCGCCAAATCTGGAGACGTCGAGCCTTGCCTGTGCTATGATCACTCCGGGACGTTCTTTGCCCAGGGGGCCAAATCGAAATAATTTCATATAATGATATTGAAGGTTTTAGTTGTTGAGTTTTACAAATCCCCCATCGATGAGATAGTCATTCCCTGTAACAAAGCCTGCTTCATCGCTGCACAGATAAAGCGCGAGCGCCGCGATCTCCTCCGGTCTGCCCATTCTTCCGATGGGTTGCGAATGGGAGAGTTTTTCGAACATTTCTTTTTCGTTGCCTGGATAGTTCTGTTTCAAAAATCCATCGACGAAAGGTGTGTGCACCCGGGCTGGCGAGATCGCATTACAGCGAATGTTATTTTCGAGGTAGTCTTTTGCAACCGACAGTGTCATTGCTAATACAGCTCCCTTGGTAGCTGAATATGCGAACCGGTCGCGCAGGCCAACGGAGGCAGCAATCGATGCGACATTGAGAATGACACCACCACCTGCGTTTATGAACACTGGCAGTGCCGCATGCAGGCAATTATAGACGCCTTTCATGTTGACGGCCACCAGGCGGTCGAAGTCTTCTTCACTGGTCGTATCCGCTTTGCCGATGTGAGCAACGCCAGCGGAGTTTACCAAAATCTGAAATTGTCCAATGGAGCTCAATGTGTTCGACACATTTTTCTGGTCGGCGACGTTGCAACGATGCACGAATGCCTTTCCTCCCGAGCTATTAATTTCGTCAGCGACGTGCTGGGCGTTATCTGGGTTAAGCTCGACGATGTGGACCTCGGCATGTTGCTTGGCAAACATCTGTGTAATGGCTTTGCCGATTCCGCTGGCTCCGCCTGTTATGACAGCCTTCTTGTTGGTTAGTACAAACATAGTTTTATGTAGTCGGATAGATGGTTATGCAGGTATATATGATCACAATGACACGCCACGCTTCCAGGGGATGAAGTCATCTTGATTAAGTTTAACGGCTTTCGGAACGACTTCGCCGCTAGCCGCCCGTATACAGTATTCCAAAATCTCCTCTCCAAGGCCCGGGATCGTTTTCTTGCCTCGAATAACGGTCCCGCAGTCAATGTCGATGATGTCGTTCATTTGCTGGGCAAGGCGTGTGTTGGTGGCGAGCTTAATAGTGGGGCATACGGGGTTCCCGGTCGGTGTTCCAAGTCCGGTTGTAAATAGAATCAAGGTAGCGCCGGATGCAGCTTGCCCGGTTGTTGCTTCCACATCGTTGCCGGGTGTGCAGACAAGGCTTAGGCCCGCACGAGTGGCCGGTTCTGTATAGTTAAGTATTTCTGCAACGGGCGCGTTACCTGCCTTTTTGGCTGCACCTGCCGATTTGATGGCATCTGTGATCAGGCCGTCTTTGATGTTTCCCGGTGATGGATTCATATGAAACCCAGAGCCAACGGCATGTGCCTGGGCGTCGTACTCCTTCATGAGCCGGATAAACTTTTCAGCGCTGTTCTGATCCCCACAGCGATCAATAATATTTTGTTCAACGCCGCAGAGCTCAGGAAATTCTGCCAGTAACACTTTGCCTCCGAGTGCCACCAGTAAGTCGGCCGCATACCCTACCGCTGGATTTGCAGAGATCCCACTGAAGCCATCACTTCCTCCGCACTTGACGCCAATGCAAAGTTTATTGAGTGGCGCCGGTCTCCGTTCAATTCTATTAAGCTCAACCATTGCTTGAAACGTTTTTCGTATCGCCTGGATGACCAGCTGCTCCTCGCTTTTTATTTGTTGCTGTTCGAATATGAGTAGCGGCTTATTGAATTTTGGATTTCGAGCCAGGATGTCTTCACGTAGTTGATTGGTTTGAAGGTGCTGGCATCCAAGACTTAAGATGGTCACGCCGCCGACGTTGGGGTGATCTGCATATGCCGCCAGCAGTCTGCTTAGCGTCGCTGCGTCTTCTCTAGTGCCGCCACATCCTCCTGTGTGATTGAGAAATTTTACGCCATCAATGTTTTGGAAAAGGCGATGCGAGTTCGTGGAAGTAAAGGTGTCGAGGTCGACGTCTTCGAGGTTGGTTTGGTTGTTGTGGGCTTGTACCAGGCGGTGGGTAAAGGATTTGTATTTATCCGTGATCGCATAACCGAGTTCGTTATGCAGTGCTTCGCGGATAACATCCAGATTGCGATTTTCACAAAACACCGTGGGAATGAAAAGCCAGTAGTTTGCTGTTCCCACGCTGCCGTCGGGCCTATGATACCCAAGAAAGGTGCGAGCACTGAACCGTGTTGCATCGGGCGGAGACCATTGATAGTTGTGGGGTTTATAGGAATAAGCTTGTGCTGCGTGTTTGGTGTTGGAAGTTGTCATTAATCTTCCGGCGAGCAGGTGCTCCTGTGCCGTTCCTACAAGCACGCCATACATAAAGATAGGATCGCCCTTTTGAAGATCTTGTGTGAAGAACTTGTGCTTCTGTGGGATATCGTCAAGCAGTATATAGGTATTTTCCTGTACGATGATGGATGATCCTTTTTTGAGGTCCGTTAGAGCGGTAATTACATTGTCGCGGTCATCGATTTTTAATACGGTATTCATGCGTGTTAGTTTGCTTTATGTCCATTCCATCCATACCATGCCACTACCGTCAGACACAATGTCGGCACAGCGTATGAGCTGGCAGTAGAGTAATGATCGGCTATGGTTCCCATGATGTATGGTATGAATGCGCCACCGGCAATGGACATGATGATAAATGCGGATCCTCTTTTTGTATCAGGTCCCAGGTCTTTGATGCCAAGGGCAAAAATGGTTGGAAACATGATGGATAAGAAAAAGAATGTTCCAACAAGCGCATAAACGGACAGCCATCCGAAGGCGAGCAGGGCAATGCCTGTAAGCAGAATGGCGAGTAGAGCATAGGTGAAAAGCAGCGTGTTGGGTGCTATGCGCTTCATGAGTGCGGTGCCGACAAAACGGCCAACGGTAAACAAGAGGAGCCCGATAGAGAGCAGGTAGGATGCCTGCGCATTGTCAATCGTGGTAATGGTTTCCGTGCAGTAGTTGATAAAGAGGGCCGCAATGCCAACCTGTGCAGCGACGTAGAAGAACTGGGTGATAACAGCATTTCGAAAATGCCGGCGCGCGAACAATGGGTTTCTTGAGTGAGTATCTTCCTCCGCGATCGTATGGGCTGGGGCAATTTCAGGCAGGTGTGTGAAACTGAAAACGACGGCAATCAGAAAGACCACGGCGCCAATCATGATATACACCATCTTGACAGCGTCCAGTCCGCTGCCAGCACTTTTTTCGCCAAAGAAGAAGGTGGCTGCCAGGATAGGCCCTAAGAACGCACCGATGCCGTTGAAGCACTGTGAGAGATTCAGACGAAATTCGGAGGACTTTGAATCACCCAGAACTGTGATGTAGGCATTGGCCGTGGTCTCCAGAAATGCCAGTCCGCTCGCCAGTACAAACATGGCTAGGACAAAAAATTCGAAGCTTACCCACTCGGCGGCTGGATAAAAAAGGAATGTTCCCCCGGTATACAGCAGCAATCCTGCTATGATCCCAGTTTTGTATCCAAATCTGTGAGTGAAAATGCCGGCGGGAAGGGCAACCAAAAAGTAGGCTCCGAAATACGCCATTTGAAGGAATGTTGAACGGGAGGTCGTGATGTTTAGCGTATCCTGGAAATGCTTGTTTAATACGTCGAGTAGTCCATAGGCCAAGCCCCACAAAAAGAAGAGACTCGTTACCAAAGTCAATGGAATCAAGTATGAGTCTTTTTGTGGTTGTATGGTGGCGGGTGCGTCTGAAGTAAAATGCATCGTGCGTTGGGTAAAGTTTAGGTGGGCTATGTAGGCCCATCACATGTGATGGCTGGGCCAAAGCTGTTGACCTGCACCCATTCATCACATTCGATTGCGGTCCAAAGGTCGCCCAATCACTATGATCGGAAGAAGGGCAAAATAGTCAAACAGGGCATGGAAATTCATCAAAATGGGGGATGCAATCGTCGAAACGGACACAAACGGATTGAAATGGCAAAGGGCGCTCGACTGACTCCAGATATAAAAATCGGCCTCAAAGCCGATCCTCATACTGAGGCCTGAAGGCCGGCGACATTCTTAAAATCACCGCTCTAAACTTGGCTAAATTCGACGAATGATGTTCCGATGCTTAAGGTCCCGTTGACAATCCCGTCGAGGGTTAGCGGATTTTATCCATCCAAACGTACGCTCCTGCCAAGCTTTGTGCGGATATATTTCTATTGCATCTCATGGTTGGCGTTGATATATAGGAAAGTGCTAAGATTTCTATTGCAAAGGAGTTTTGAATCCAAACTGCAAGCAAACACCGTCTAATGTCCCATTATATACCTGCGTGGCGATAGGGAAACTCAGGTATTGTGATTCGAGGTATAGGATGAAAAACTTACTTAGTTTGACTGTGACGCCGACTCCGCCACGATACGTAAAAGAGGATCGCGAATCACTCGTTAGCACTACATCTTTCGAAGTCGAGCTCTCTTCCAGAAAGGGTACATCTGTGATCGCTATGCCCGTACCAGCATAAATATACGGCGAGAATTTGCGGATCTGCCATCTATACCCCACTTCCAGACCCGGTATTGTCGATGGTAATTTTCCATTGATAAACAAAGTAGCTCCGTCGCGCGCGGTATACATTGTATGAAATGATATGTTATACTGATCGAAGAACAGCCGGCCAAAAAGATGTTTTTTATAGTCAATTTGAAATTGAAAGCTGCTGGCAAATCCGGTTTCGTTAAGGGCACTGTGTGTTTTTATTGGACTATAAAGCCCTATACCACCGTTGAAATAGTATGATGGCTTCCGATGCTTTTCTTCAGTATTGGACTGGGCATGCCCTGCAGTGATGCACAATAAGACTGCTAAGCAAAAAACTAAAATGAATTTCATATGCCTGTATTATTTTAATATTTCACAAGAAAAGCCATGCTTGCTCAGGAGATCCACCACTTCCTCAGCTATATTTCTTTGCGTCTTCAGCCGCAAGACTTTGTCTTCATCACCGATATCAACGGACCAATTGTTTACACCGACTAAAAGAGAAAGTCCTCCAGCGACCAGATTTACATCCCGACTATTGAGAATTGTAGTTTTGAAGAGGAGTATTATCATATATGAAAATGAGGTTATGAATTGGTCTATTGAGTAAATGCAGGTCAGCGCCCGATCAGATTTTCAAGCTCGGCCACGGCGATGAAGTATGCTAACTGTGCTGCGTATAGGTCGGCCTCGGATTTGGCAACATCGGCCTTGACGGCAAGCAGATCACTATTCATGCTTAGCCCTGCTGCCTGTTTATCCTTTTGTACCTTTAGCTCTTCCAGTCGATACTTCAGTGCTTTCCTTGCCACTGTAACCAGGGCGATCGTTTGATTTATTTTGCGGTAGGCTTTTTCAACATCGGTATATACTTTCTGTTGCTGATAAGCCACGGTATGTTCTGCTTGTTTGAGTTGTGCTTCTCGTTGATGTAACACGTGATGGTTGACGAAGAGGTCTTGAAGATTCCATTTGAGGTTTATACCGATATAGGGCATCGAGGTCGGAAGGATGGGGTTCCCTCTCTGGTAATAATATCCGGCAATCAATCCGAGATCGGGGAGATTACTTTGGTTAGCGGCTTTAATAGAAAGAAGCGCCTTGTCACGGTTTAGACGTGCGAGCTGAAGATCCGTATTAACGGATATGCGATTCGTGTAAGTATCTACAGACGCGATGACATGCATCCCTATCGTTGCCGAGTCCGGCTCCTGAAGCTTTGTAAGAGAATTTTCTGATAAATTAGCAACCACGATTAGTTCACGTTTATAATCTTGGACGATGATTTCTTGCTTGAGCATATTTTGTTCCTCCTCGGCAACGGCTGCTCGCAAGCCCGCTAGATTGGGGGCAATTACTTTTCCGGCTGCTGCTCCGCTCTCCGCGTCTTTGACCTTAGCTTTCGCAAGCTCAAGTCGGGTAGAGGCCGCTTCCCATTGTTTTTCGCTAATGAGGATGCCATAATACAATTCCTGAACCGCTAGCGTGAGTTGCTGTGCAATTTTTACTTGTTCTGTCTCTGATACTGTTACATCGATCTTATCTATTGCTAGTCCTGTTTTGATCTTTGCCTGTTGAAGAAGAGGCTGGTACAGTGCAACGTCTGTGCTAAAGTTGTCGTGTTGGCCCATTTTGAAATTGGTATTCTCCTGCGGAAACAATTGATCACCCGTTGAAGTCGGTGCGACTCCGATAGAACCTGCCGGTATATTTAGCTCTCCTATTGAAAAGTTATACTGATAATTCGCACCGACCATTACCGAAGGGTATCGCCTGATTTGATCTTCGTTCAGCTTGCTGACCTTCTCTTTTACCTGCCAGCTTTTGATCGCCATCGGGTGGCTTCGCGAAATTGCCGAATCAATAAGTTGTTGCAAGGTGTAGCTACTCCCGGTCTGTGCCTGCAATCCGGTGCAAGTAAGCATGAGGATGGCCGATAGCACGAGGCTATATTTTATTTTCAGATTCATAAGAAACAATTATTGTACGGTTGGAAGAATATTTTTGTCCCGGTCACGGATCATGGCTATATACAAGACGGGAACGGTAAGGAGTGCCATGATCATACTCCACACAACTCCGAATGCTAACACACTGGCTAAAGGCGCCCACATTCCAGAGCCTGAAATGATCATGGGTAGGACGCCTATAGCGGCGGCCATCGCAGTAAGAAATATAGGACGCAATCTTCTTTTGGCCGATTCGATTGCGGAGGTGCGAATATCCATCCCCTGGCGTAGCAGTATGTTAGTATAATCAACCAGGATAATCGCGTTTCGAACTACTATGCCTGAGAGCGCAATCAGTCCAATGAAAGCCGTAAAGCTGAAATTATTGCCTGTTACTACTAGGCCGAAGATAGCGCCAAGTAGACTCAGCGGTATAGTGAGCATGACGATGATCGTCTCCTTCATGTTTCGGAATTGGAAGAGCAGTATGAAGAATATCAAGACAAGACTTATTACCAGCGCCGTTACCATCTCTACAAATACCTCGTCCTTGTTTGCTTCCTCTCCGCCATAGTCAATCCGGTATCCTTCCGGTAGTGTTAGTTTTTGAATCTTAGGTTTAATGGCTTCCAGCAGTTCGGCAGGTAACACATCAGGCTGTGTTTCACTTTGCACAGTAAGCGTTCGTACGCCATTTCGATGCATGATTTTGCCTGAATGCCATTGAGGAATAAGTGTAGCAATTTGTCGGAGTGGTAACTCAGCTCCTGTTGCCGGGGATGTGATGTATATATCTTGAAGGTCGGTTGTATTTCTTCGCTTGTTGGCATCCAGTCTCAAGACTATATCAATCGGGGTGTCACCTTCATACATAGTAGATATAGGGGCTCCATTAAACCCTGTATAGACGGACTGTGCGACGCTACTGGTAGTGAAGCCCAGGCGTTTGGCTTCTTCCTTGAGTTGAAGATCGATACCGTAGTAATCTTCAGAAAAGTCATCCCGAACAAACAAACTTCCCGGAGTAGTTTTTAGGATCTCTCTAACCTGATCTCTGATTTCCTTTAATCGGTTTACATCTTCTCCAACAATTCTTACTTCTACCGGTGCACTCATAGAAGAACCCTGCTGCATCAGTTTTACGAAAAATGTACCGCCTGCCGTAAGGTTTCTGACTTTGGTACTCAGTTCATGTGATAACTGCTCTGCTGTTGCCTCACTTGTTGTATTGACCAGGATGAGTGCGTAGTTTTTGGTGGGAAACTCTGGCGTAAAGTTATAGTAAAACCGGGGAGCAGACGTTCCGGTAAACGTTGCGTACGATAACACTCGGTCATCTCCCTGTATGATTTTCTGTGCTTTTAAAATAGTCTCGTTTGTTTTTTCGAGTTTCGTTTCGGTTGGCATCCATAGCTCAACGATAAACTGATTGCGTTCTGCTGGCGGGAAGAACAGCTCTCGGATGCCAAATTTGAGCAGCAATCCGACCAGAAGCAGCGAAGAGAAACTTCCGATGACTGTAATTTTGGGATGGTTTACACACCAGTCGAGCGCTACATTGTACCCATCTTGCATATAGGTTAGTACCGATTTTTTTTGTTTGGCGCCATTGGTTTCATGTCCTTGCGCATGGGTGTGTAACCCTTTTTTGATGAATGTGTAACAAAGCAATGGCGTTAAGAACAATGCCACGAAGTATGATGCGATCAATGCAATGGCTACTGTAATCGGAAGAGTCGCGATGAATTCTCCAGTCGCACCGCTGATGAGAACCATCGGTAAAAAGGAAGCAATGATTGTAATGGTAGCGACTAACACTGGCATTAAAAGGTCGTGGGCACTGCGCCAGGCGGCTGTCCATCGATCGACTTGCTCATCCAATAATTCCACATAGTTGTCGGCAATGACAATAGCGTCATCCACGACCATACCGAGGACCAAAATGAGCGCAGCCAGCGATACCTGATGCAACTCAATACCCACGGCGTTCATAATAGCAAAGGTGAGGGCCACCGTCATAGGTATAGCCATCGCTGCGACGGATGCTATTCGAAATGGCAACAACAGAAGTACAACTACAATTACCGAGACAATTGCCAGGAAGAACTCTTTTATAAAATGCGATATGTTATGGTCTACCAAGGTGGGCTGGGATACCAGCGTAGTGAGTTTGATGTTGGTCGGCATTAATCGGTTCGCCTCGTCTATCTTTTGCTCTACAGCTTTCCCAAAGTCAACGATGTTGTTCCCTTCGTGCATTTGAATGCTAAGCATGATAGCTTTATTGCCGTTGACGGCAATAATCTCATCAGGTTCCGCGTAATCTCTCTTCATGTTGGCTACATCTCCCAAGCGAACGATAGCTCCCGTTGAAGATGTGCCTACCACTTGGCTCGATAGATCATTTTCAGTATGAAAAAATCCCGTTGTATAAAGCGGTGTTGTGCTGGTATGCGTCTTCACTTCACCGGTGGCACTAATACTGTTTTGTGATTTTAACAGGTCTACCACTTGGTCAAGGCGTACACCATATTGTGAAAGTTTCTGCGAATTCGCAGACGCGACAATTTGCTCACGCTGATCACCGATGCGTTTGATCTTTGACGCGGCGGGTAGGGTGCGTATAAGGTCTTCAAGTTTCTGTGCATAATACTTTAGTTGTTCAAAACTGGCGTCTTTACTATCCAGAGCGATCACCATTGCTTCTGTGTCACCAAAATCAGAATCGACGATGGGTCCGTTTACGCCTTCCGGGAGATCTACTGCCCGCGCTATTAATAGCTGATGGCGAAGTTTACTCCAGAATATATCGGGTTGCTTCACATTGGCAGTGAGCTCTACGGTTATTACCGTCATTCCGTCTTTGGAAGTCGATGTGGTTTTGGTCTTATCCACTTCTTCATATTGAAAAAGATATTGTTCGAGTTTCTTGGTAACTTGGTCCTCCACCTGGGATGAATTGGCACCGGGAAAAAAGGCTATAACAAGTCCTTGTCGGATGGTGATTTTAGGATCCTCTCTGCGGGGCATATCAAGCAGCGAGTTGACTCCTATGGCAAATAGCATAAACAAGACGGCGAGTGTCACCTGCTTGTATTTGAGGGCAGCTTCAATGAAATTCATAACGTTATTTGATAATGGTTATATGTGCGCCATCGGCTAGTTTCGATTGTCCGTCAACCACGATTGTTTCACCTGTCGATAAGCCGGATACGACCTGAATTTTGTTTTCGACAATTCGGCCAAGGCTGATTTTTCGCTTAAAAGCTTTTTGTTGTTTGATATCGGCTATGTAGATATAGTTTTGATTATTCAGATCGTGAACGACGGATTCAGTGGGAATTAAGATATCATGCTCGTTCCTGTTGCCTGCTATTCTAGCTTCAGCAATCATACCGGGTCGTATAAGCAGATCCTTGTTGTCGATTTCTATTTTTACGGTGAATGCCCGTGACACCATATCGGCCACTGCACCTACGTCAGTTACTTTGCCCGGGAAACTTTGGTTCAAGGCACTGATATGCACTTCCGCCATTTGACCGATGGCGACTTGGTGTAGTTCTCCTTCGGGTATATATGCGGTTACTATAACCTTTCGGATATCCGCTACAACGAATAATGTAACCCCGGCAGAAACCGCTTCGCCCACTTCGGTCTGCTTTGAAAGCAACACTCCGTTTAACGGAGAATAGATATGTGCATCCGCAATATTTTTTTCCTGAATCTTTTTTTGCAGCTCGGCCTGCGTTACGGCCATACCGGCTTTTGTAAAGTCGCTCTCGCTGAGACTGCCCGCTTTATACATTAGACTAAGCCGGGTGAACTCGTCTTTGGCAAGGACCACTTGTACATCTGACAGTTCTTTATTGAGTGTATAACTAGTGAGTTCAAGTCTGGACAATAGCTGTCCGTTGGTAATCGTTTCGCCCTCTTTGTGCGAAATGTATTCTACTTTACCGGGTACCATGAACGCTAAGTTGACGGTTGTTTTGCCTTCAATGCTGCCACTCAACAATATTTCATTAGGTAGTTGTTGGGATGCCAGATTTTGTATGGAAACGGGTATGGCACTATCGGCATCTGCGTGTGGTGTCTCTTTGTTGCTGACGCATGCTGTTGCAATTAACAACAGCAGCAAGGTAAAATGATTAAGCTTCATAGAATATAATTGTTACTGGATAAGAGTTTGTGTTTGTTGTGTAGCTGGGCAAAACGTCCTGAGTTGCTATTGGTACCTGAAGAATTGTTCTTGTGTATTGATGTCGTGAATACCCAAAAAGGTCAAGATATGTTTAGCTTTCATCGTGAACTCGGGGCTTCCTGAGACAGTAAAGTTGATTGCTGTGGTTGTATTGGCATTGATGACCGGTTCGATGGCTTCTGCTTTACATTTTCCGTATGGTACTGTTTCGTATATCACATACAGTCGTGCTGGAAAATGTGACGTTAGAATCGTTAGCTCGGGACGAAATGTAAAATGCTTTCGATCTGAGTGGTATACTACGGTAATTATTGTTAGGTTCTCTTGTGATAACCTTTCTTTCAGACTTGGAAAGATCGAGGCTAGTCCCGTTTCATCTGCAATAAGCACCCAATGATTTTCGTTCGTTGAACGTTGCATCTCTGTAATTTTTATCAAAGGAACCAACAATATTCGAGACCCTTTTTAATCTAGATTAAAAAGGAAGCCGTCATGGAAAATATATGCAGGGAGTGTAGTTTATTTCCCGGACGTTAGGTCACGCGTTTAGGTGTAGGGCCCTCGTTGAATCCAACGATGAGCTTGAAAGGGGAAGTAATAGAATAGAGGATTGTAAGGCTATATTATAGCATCAAATCAGTTAATGGCTGCGATTGACAGAATATATAGCTGTTTCTGATGTTTTGCCGCGAAGTGGCAGTTGTTCAATGAACGACGTGTTGAATCTGTCTGATGTCATGGTCCATTGTGCAATGGGGGATGAAACAATTAAATCTTTCTTTCGAAGACTGCATTGTTCGAGAATTCGGGCGCACGTGTTGAGTACATCACCATGATATACGATATCTTTCTTTACGGTCTGTATCTCTGTAACGGTAACCAGACCTGTATGAATTGCTGCTTTGAACAAAGGCGTCTCACCAAATTCATCTATGAAGTATTTGCTGTTGTGGGCGATGTTGCAGGTAAAATCAAAGTATAATTCCAGGGGGGCAAGTGTTTTGCGTGCGGCCTTTGTCGACCATAGGAGAACGGCTGAGTCGCCTACAAATTGATATATGGTGGCGTTGTATTGATATATGCTGTCGGTGAGTAGTTGGAAACTGTCTTGGATAAATCGGCTATATTGACTATGCCCCATCCGCTCAGCAATAGAAGTAGACGATTTGAGGTCGACGAAAAGGAACGTGAGGTCTTCTTCCATAGGTTGGTTATACCGGCCCAACAATGCGCCCACAATGGCGTGTGGTCCGAGATATTCGTAGATCGTTATTATCATATTCAGGACAATACTAAAAAGGATCACAAAAAAAAGTATGGACAGGAAGATCCCCGAGGTAAGGAACTCCGGTACAGCACTGAATGCCTCCGGCATTGAACGTTTTTCAAGGATTAGCAAATACATTATGAAAACTAAAATGCAGCCTGCTGTCGCCAATAGTATAATGAGCCCATATTTACAGAAAGCAAACTTTCCGAAGGACAACGATTTCCAACGGATGAAGACTTTAAGTTCCAACCACGCGATACCGAGGGCTATTATTAAACCCATACAAGTCGCAAGGGGGATGAGTGCTCCACGGCCCTGTTCATTTACTTCTGTTAATTCTTGGATACCAAGTAATTTAAGGCAAACAAAAACATCGATGCCGGCTACATAGGCAATTATTAAGACCAGTATATATATCCTGTTGATTTTTTCTGTATAATGGCCCATGATATGGTTTCTTTCGTTCGTGTTACTTAATTGTATGAACATGGCGTAGCCATACAATGAGTAATGATAACCGTGACTGCAAAGGAAGGCAATACAACCGACAAAGTTTTTAATCTACATTAAAAACGCAAATGTGCTGTTAACGCCTTGCTCGTATTACGCTCAATGTCTGTTGAGTAATGCCCAGGTAAGACGCTATTTGTCCGAGTGGTGCACGTAGCAGGATCTTAGGATACATTTCTATCATGGTGTGATAGCGTTGTTCCGCCGTCTGAAATTGGAGTGATTCCAATTTTATGGAGAACAGCGTTAATACATCTATGGCAACATGAAAAAACATTTTTTGCAGTGCTGGAATTCTCGTCAGCATGGGGTCGAGCTCTTCATAATTGATGGTTCGTACCGTTGTGTCCTCCAATGCTTGCCATCCATAGGGTTCGGATATTTGATGAAATATACTGTTCAGGGGCGCAGTAAATGTGCCTTCGTCAAAGAAGAACTGGGTTATATCTTTTTCATCCTTATAGTAGAATGTTCGGACGAGACCCTTTTGGATGAAAAATATTTTTGATGAGTAATTATTTGGCGTTATAAGGAGGGCCCCTTTTGTATAGGATGCTGGTTGAAATTTTTGCTCCACTTCCGCGCATTCTTGTGCGGTTAGTGTTACTTTTGAGTTGATAAAGTTGAGAAGGTCCATGGCGGGTAAGTTTGTTTTACAAGTTAATGTTTGCGTGTTTAAAAGGTTAGTATAATGTGCTGAGGTTTAAAAACTATGTTAAGATATAGATCGATCAAGATGGACATATCCACCGTCCACATGAATGAGTTGGCCGGTAGTATGACTCGAACGTTCTGAAAGTAGAAAGATAGCCATGTTGCTGATTTCGTCGGCTGTGGTCATCCTTTTTTCGAGTGGAATTTTGCCCGTTATGGACGCGAGCTTTTCCGACGGATTAGGAAATCTTTTGATCCAAGAGTCATACAGGGGCGTATAGCATTCTGCTACAATAACGGCATTAACCCTGATGCCATGCGGTAACAGCTCGACTGCCCATTCCCGAGTCAGAGCATTCCGCCCACCATTGGATGCAGCGTATGCAGAGGTTCCACCCTGACCAGTCTCGGCGGTTTTGCTTCCGATGTTTACGATTGATCCCTTGCTTCTGATTAACCACGGCAGTGCATAGTGTGCCATGAGATAATAGTGCACCAAGTTCTTATGAATGCTGTTGATGAAAAGCTCATAGTTGCCGTTCGACAGTCCAACGCCATCATTGACGCCTGCGTTATTTACCAAGCCGTCGATTCTGCCAAAGTTGGCGACGCAGATGTCAACAGCTTTTCGGCACTCTTCTGGGTTTGTTAATTCCGCCTCAATACAGAATGCGTTTCCTTGGGTTGCCTTGATGGCCGCTAGGACTATGTCGTTATCAGCTTTACTTCGTCCAATTATGACAGGAATGGCGCCTTCGCGGGCGAGTGTCCTTGAGATTCCTTCTCCGATGCCTTTTGCTCCGCCAGTAACTATGAATACTTTCTCCTTCAATAAGAAATCCATATATGGTTGTTTTGGTTGTAGTTCAATATAGTTGATTGACCTTCTTGGCGCGTTAATCAAGTATTCAATTTTATGAGGCCCCAGTAGAGGGGGTAATCATTTCCGGTAATGAATGCTGCCTCATCGCTGCATAGATATAGGGCAAGCGAGGCTGCCTCCTTAGGAGTGCTTAGGCGACCGATGGGTTGCAACCTGGACAGCTTTTTGAGGTCTATTGTCCCCTGTCCGGGATAAGTGTCATTGACCAATGCATGCGCGGGGGGCGTGTGAATGCTAGCCGGTGAAATGGAATTGCAGCGAATATTTTCGTAAAAATAGTCTCGGGCAATGGAAAGGGTCATGGCCGTGATGGCACCTTTTGTGGTAGAATACGCGAACCTTTCAGGGAGGCCGATTGATGCGGCAACGGACGCTATATTCAGAATTACGCCACCGCCAGAATTACGCAGCAACGGGATGGCAGCGTGTATGCAGTTGTAGGTGCCTTTGATATTAACCGCCATTAACCAGTCAAAGTCTTCTTCGCATGTCGTATCGGCTGTACCTAGGTGCGATACGGCGGCACTGTTTATTAGAATGTCGATATCTCCAATTGTTGTAAGCAAATCTTTCACCTGGATGTGGTTGGCAACGTTGCATCGATGGGTGTGTGCTTTTCCTCCCGCCTTGCGTATTTCATTCACAACATCCATTGCGAGCTTGGGATTGACATCCACGATATGGACTTCTGCCTCGTGCAGAGCAAATGTTTCAGCGATGGCACGACCAATTCCACTTGCACCCCCGGTAATGACAACTT
This sequence comes from Chryseolinea soli, assembly GCF_003589925.1. Lineage (NCBI taxonomy): Bacteria > Pseudomonadati > Bacteroidota > Cytophagia > Cytophagales > Fulvivirgaceae > Chryseolinea > Chryseolinea soli. The sequence continues at coordinate 3,706,875 of NZ_CP032382.1, forward strand.
TTTTCTTGGCCAATGAAAACATCGTTTGGTATAGCGTCTGTGTACTTATTCGGGACCTCCATTGCGGTTCGCATGCGTGTCCGCTCGTGTAGAGTGATGACAAACAGCGACGCATTTGATACTCACCTAAATTTAGGAATTGCACGAGCGGAGCGCTGTACAATGGTGGATGGCATTTCTTGACTACGAACGGTGTTAAAAAAAAGCGGAAAATTAACGATATCTTAATATTCCGTGAGTATTGCGAGCTGGCGGCGTTGTCTATCAGGATAGCGCCACAGTCTTTCTGCACACTGCAGCAGGGAGATGCGTAGGCATGTTAAACCTTGGTTTGGGACAAAGGGGTGACTCACGTTGACAATTCTGGCATTGCTCAGCGGAGTCAACTCGCTTTGTAACGCAGTACGACAGCTACTGATGACGACAAGTCCCAGCTAAATTTTCAATCTAACCTTTTTATCAGTTATAATGACCGTTAGTAACATTCGCGAACAGCCAAGGCGATATCTTCCAGCTTTGGTTGTCTATCTAAAAACTCATCACATGCGTATCTTATTTTGTTTCGTAGCAGTGTTTGCTGTTCTGTCTATCAGCAGAACGACAATCGCACAGAATGTACAGGAGAATACTCGTGAGGAGAATAGGGCTGACTTATCGCTGTGGTATACAAAGCCGGCCACCAAGTGGGTGGAGGCCCTTCCGTTAGGAAACGGGAGAATTGGTGCTATGATGTTTGGTATCCCTGATAAAGAGCTGATCCAACTGAATGAAACAACGCTCTGGTCAGGAGGTCCGATTAAGTCGGACATTAACCCGAATGCTCCTGGCCTTCTGCCACTGGTTCGCAAGGCGTTGGCAAACGGACAGACCTCCAAGGCCGACAGTTTGGTTCGTCTTACGCAGGGTAACTACACAGAGTCTTTTCTCCCCATGGGCGATATTTCAATCGAGCAAGACTTTAGCAAGGGTGACATGCATGACTATTATCGTGGCCTCGATATAGCAACGGCGACACAAACAACCCGCTTTAAGGTTAAGGGTGTAGCGTTTACGCGAGAGAGCTTTATATCAGCGCCTGACAACGTTATGGTGTTGCGATTTACGGCATCACAGGCAGGCGCGTTGAATATGAGGTTAAGCGCCAGCAGTTTGCTCCAAAGTTCGATAGCTGTTTCGGGGCACGAACTGATTGTAGCCGGCAAAGCACCTGCGCACGTTGATCCCAGTTATCTACATGAGCCTCGGGAGCCAATTGTTTATGAAGATGATTCAAAGTGTAGTGGAATGCGTTTCCAGTTTCGGATACGTGTTCTCGCGGGCGATGGTCAGGTTATTGATGATAAGTCGGCCTTAGTGATTAGAAACGCCACCAACATAACCGTATACGTTACCGCTGCCACCAGCTTTAATGGTTTTGATGTTTGCCCGGATAGCGGAGGCAAGGATGAAAATAAATTAGCGTCCGATGCCATGGCAGCTGCCGTGAAAATGCCATTCAATGCGCTTCGAGCCCGCCATGTTGCCGATTATTCGAAATATTTTTCGCGTGTGAGGCTTCAGATCGACCAGGATGGTGAGAACGCAAATGCAAACCTGCCTTCTGATTTGCGCTTAAAAGCTTATTCGACGGGAAGCTCGGATCATGGACTTGAGGCGTTGTATTTTCAGTATGGACGATACCTGCTCATTTCCAGTTCGCGACCGGAAGGACGTCCGGCTAACCTTCAGGGACTGTGGAATAAGGAGTTGCGTGCACCGTGGAGCTCCAACTATACGATTAATATCAACACGCAGATGAACTATTGGCCTGCAGAAATTACCAACCTTTCCGAGATGCATGAGCCTTTGTTGCGCTTTATCATGCGCGATCTTTCCGTCACGGGAGCGCGTACAGCCAAAGAATTCTATGGACTTGGTGGATGGGTTGCAAACCACAATACAGACATCTGGGCGACGTCCAACCCGGTGGGTGAGCGTAAGGGTGGCCCACAATGGGCGAACTGGCCTATGGGGGGTGCGTGGCTTTGCAGGCATCTTTGGGAACACTTCAACTTTACCCAAGACCTTGCATTCCTCAAGGAAGCATACCCGGTGATGAAGGAATCTGCAAGATTTGCTTCTCAGTGGCTGGTGCTAAACGCGGATGGTTACTGGGTTACTTCTCCCTCGGTGTCTCCGGAGAATCAATATATCGATGATAAAGGAAAACGCCAGGTAGTGGCAGTCGGCTCGACGATGGATATGTCCATTACGTGGGATGTGTTCACGATGGTTATTGCGGCAGGCAAGATCCTGGAGGACAAAGATATCTTTGTCTCTGAACTGGCAGCAAAACGTGGTAAACTACTTCCGCTTCAAATCGGAAAGAGGGGTAATCTGCAGGAGTGGAGTAAAGATTGGGAGGATGGAGATCTAACCCACCGGCACGCCTCCCATCTCTATGGATTGTATCCTGGGATTCAGATTTCGCCGATGCAGTCAATACCGTTTGCCAGTGCAGCTCAGCGCAGCCTAGAGATTCGGACTGACGTTGGTACCGGATGGAGCCTAGGGTGGAAGATCAATTTTTGGGCGCGCCTCCTGGATGGGAATCACAGCCACAAATTGCTGCGACGATTACTGCACTATACTGAGGACAGCGGAACGAATATGGTTGACGGAGGAGGAACCTATCCCAACTTTTTTGATGCACATCCTCCCTTTCAAATTGATGGTAATTTCGCTGGCACGGCAGGCATTACGGAGATGCTTTTACAGAGTCAGCTCAATGAGATATTTCTATTGCCTGCCCTTCCGGATGAATGGGGAAAGGGACGCGTGTCAGGACTTCGTGCGAGAGGTAATTTTGAAATTGCGATCGAGTGGGATCAGAATACGTTGACCAATGGCGAGGTAAGGTCACTGATCGGCGGGCCTTGCACGATACGCACGAAGGTGCCAATCAAAGTGCAGGGATTGAAGTCGACCAGCAAGCACGAAGGAGATTACTATATTACGACGTTTAAAACGCAGAAAGGGAAGACGTACACCTTCAGCGGACAGCGGACAAAATCATAGCAGGAACGTTATTTTAAGTTGTCTGTTTTGGCCGTGTAACCATTGGCAGACGTTGAAACTTAAAACGCTGATGCCTGAGATTAAACAGTATGAAATACATAGTTTGTGAACAGCCGGGTCGATTCGTTCTAAAGGAGAAAGAGATTCCGGATTTTGAGTCGGGTAATGCGCTGCTTACGGTTAAGCGAGTAGGCATTTGTGGAACTGATTTGCATGCCTTTAAGGGTAATCAGCCGTTTTTTAACTATCCCCGGATATTGGGCCATGAGCTGGCGACGGTCGTTCTTGAAGTCGACGAGAATGAGCAAGGGATCACGCAAGGAAGCAGAGTGGTCATCATTCCGTATGTTAACTGTGAGCGGTGTGTCGCCTGCCGGAGTGGGAGGTCAAATTGCTGTGAACGCATTCAAGTGCTCGGCGTCCATATCGACGGAGGAATGCAAGAGGTGATTTCAGTGCCGTCGCGGCTGCTCATTAAGGCGGATGAGCTGACCCTTGATGAAATAACAATTGTTGAGCCGCTGGCTGTGGGCGCTCATGCCCTTAGGCGGGCGAATGTTCAGAAGACGGATGTTATTGTGGTGATGGGATGTGGACCTATTGGTCTTGGAATTATTCAGCTCGCGAAATACATTGGTGCACGTGTGATTGCTGTGGATATCAATGAACATCGGTTACAGGTTGCCAAAGAATTTTTTGAAGCCGACTTAGCTGTACGCGAGAGTGATGATGATTTGGCAAAGATTAGGGATTTCACTGGCGGTAATCTGGCGGATTATGTTTTTGATGCTACTGGCAGTCGCGCTGCGATAGAAGGTGGGATTAAATTTATGAATCACGGCGGGGCTTTTATGCTAGTCGGGTTGACGAAGGGCGAATTGTCTTTCCATCATCCGGCCATTCATGCAAAGGAATCAACCATTATGTGCTGCAGAAACGCTACCCGTGAGGACTTCATTTTTGTGATGAATGCCATTCGGAAAAAAAGGTTTAATTCGTCAGCCTATATTACGAGGCGCGCGGCGCAGGAGGAGATATTGACCGGTTTTCCTGATTGGGCAAATCCTGCGTCTGCAGAAATCAAAGTGTTGACGAGATGGTCTGAGTGAAGGGGGTGACACGGCATTGCATTTCAACCCGATGCGTGCCCTGAAAGCGCCTGGCAGGCCCTCATTCGAGCAGGCGTATCTTGATGTTGCGGAAATTGATTGGCTGTCCTTCGCTTTGAAGAGCGATGAAACCGGATTTTAACGCCTTTCCCGGCTGCCACTCGCTGGTGTTATACTCTTCTACTGATCCACCGCCGATAGTAGGTTTGGAATATTGGAGTACCGTGTCGCCATTGATTAGATGAGTAATCAGGGAATCACCCAAGACAATTAAATCTGCTTTGACCCACGTACCAGGTTTGTAGGATGGGGAGGAAGAGTCAAGGCAGTGGCTCTCGTATCGTTTTCCGTTAAACAGTATTTCTGTACCGGGTGAGCACATGTTACCCGTCGGTCGAGGTTGGCCGTCTTCCAGCTCAGCCAGGAACTGCATTTCAACGCAGATCGGCCAACCTTGGTCCACGTTCATCGTTCTGGGGTCTTGGGCGTGGAACATGACGCCGCTATTGAGAGCGGTATTTGCTGGCGCGTCGTCGCGCACCTGTCCGATAAATTGGTATTCAAGGGAAAGGTGAAATTTTGAAAAAGGGGACTTGTAGTAAAGGTGTCCGAATTGGCCGTCGAATTTCTTATAGTGATCATATCGAACTTTGATCATGCCCTCTTCGACCCGAAATGTTTCGCCGTAGTTATCGCCGACCGGATGATGATTGATTTTAACGATCCAGTTGCTGATGTCACTTCCGTTGAACAGATTTCTCCATTCATCGGCGGGTTCGGAAGAATAGCACGAAGCCAGCGCAATGATCGACACGATCAAAATCACGTGGAATGTAGTTTTTTTCAAGGTTTTCGAGTTTGACGACTTGTCGATCTTACGCTATGCTACAGTTACCAATGTCGACGAATTCCTGAGCTGGTTGCGGAGACACTGTGTTGCGCGATACACGTGGTTCACCACGGATTGGTACTTGACACCTGTAACCTCGACGATCTGTTCATATTCGAGTTTCTCAAAAAATCGGAGGTATAGGATTTCGCGTTGCCGGGCTGGTAGTCCATTGAGGGCCCTTTCGATTTGCTGTTTACGGAAAGTTTGTGTTTCGTCTTGGGCAAGCATGTCTTCATAGCTAATCTGGAAGTCTTCATCCAGGGGGTCGATTGGCGTTTGCTTTTTCTTCGCGCTTTTCAAGTGGTTAAAACAGATGGACCGGATGGCCCGATACATGTAGCCCTTTACATTCTCGATTCGGCCGATTTGCTCTTTTTTTACCCACATTTTGACAAATAAATCCTGCACCAGGTCTTCTGCCACCTCTTCATATGACACTAGGCCACGTGCGTAGGAAATGAGCCCGGGATAGAGGTGATAATGGAAGGTTGCGTAGCAATTCTCACTTCCCTGACACACTGAATCCCAGAGTTGCGAAAGTCTCGTTGATTGATTTGAGGTTTGCATAGGCTTTTAGGTTTGTTCTCATGTTTAGCACACGATTGCAGCACCTAAGGTCAATAAAAGCTTCAGGGGGTAGGGAAGGTCAAAACGGTCAAAAAAGGAGTACAAATCGTGCAAACCGACCAGACGGGGCCAAAAATCAGGTTTTTGACTTCAGCAATGGCGGCTTTCCTTTGGGATTTTTGCCTTCTAAGGTCTAATTACTCAGGATCCTGGTATTTTCTATAAACCATCGCCAAGCTGCCACGCGCCAAAATCCTTTTAATGGCTGGACATTTTTCTTGTTCTATACTCTCCAGGTGGGTATGGAATCGGAAATAATTTGTCTAGAACTAGAGAAAGGAACGAACTATGGTTGCCGGAAATAGTGCCATCTTTTGTCATACAGGTTTTTTGAAAAGCTATTTTTGCGACTCAGGAAAAAAAGTTTACCGTCATTCCGTCAAGAGGCTCAGGCCGACAAAACGGTTGTCAATGGGGTTAGAAAAAGGGCACTGGCCCATGCCTGGGGAACTGATAGGCAGGTTCAATACTTTGTAGATGCCATTCTAGTGAGTTGTCAATTTAGTGAAGAAGAATCCGTGCAGACTGTAGCCGTATACCACTTATTTACCCCGACCGAGGCCATTCGCGAAGGCAACCACGCCTCTGGTTATTACCATTTTTTGTTTGTTATGAGACTGCAAATCCTGATCGTGCTTTTTCTGTTCTGTTTGAATGGCTACTCGCAGACAAAAGCAGTTGTGGAGCCTTCCTTATTGTATTATTTTACAACGCCGGCCTCAACCTGGAGTGAGGCTATTCCGATCGGCAATGGCCGAATGGGTGGAATGGTTTTCGGCGGAACGTCCAGCGAACGAATTCAGACCAACGATGATACGTTTTGGTCTGGTGAACCGCGCGATTTGCAACGTCCAGGCGCTTATGCTTATATGCCAGAAATCCGTCAGCAACTGTATGACGGTAACACAGCTGAAGCGGCCAGATTAATAGATGAGTATATGCTAGGCCCCTGGAACCAAAGCTATATGCCGTTGGCTGATATTCTATTAAGCATGGCGGTTGATTCAGCAACAAACTACAGACGCGAGCTTGACTTGCGCACCGGGGTAGTAACGGTCTCTTTTGCCAGTGAAGGTGTCAACTATGAGCGCGAAATTTTCGCTTCGTTTCCGGATCAAACCATTGTAATTCGCATAACAGCCAGTAAGAAAAGGGCAATCAATTTGACAGCAGGGCTCACCAGTTTGATAAGGCATCAGACCACGACGGAAAACAACGCCTTGGTTATTAGGGGCCAGGCGCCTGTGCATATCGAACCGAATTATCAAGGAGTGCACGATCCCATTTATGTGCCGGACCACGGAATGCGGTTTGAGGGGAGGCTACTGTTTTCGGAGACCGATGGTGAACTGACAGGAGAGGGCGATCAACTAAAGTTGCGGAACGCCTCTTGTGTGACACTCACCTTTATAGCTGCCACGAGCTACAACGGGTTTGACAAAGATCCATACAAGGACGGAAAAGATGAGAAGGGGCTCGTCCAGTCCTACGCGGAAAGACTTAAAGGGAAGAAATATAAGAGATTGTACGAAACGCATATCAAAGATTTTGCTTCGTTATTTGATCGGGTAAAGATTGATCTCGGTAATACGTCAGATTCCAACTTGCCAATCGATAAGCGAATCGGGCGTTACGACGGTCATGATCCTGCGTTAACGGCGTTGTATTTTCAGTTTGGACGCTACCTGTTGATTTCCTGTTCGCGCCCTGGCTCTCAGCCTGCGAATTTGCAGGGGATATGGAGCAATTTGTTGCAACCTGCCTGGAGTGCGAATTGGACGATCAATTGTAATGCCCAAATAAACTACTGGCCCGTGGAAATAGCGAACCTTTCCGAATGCCATCTGCCATTCATTGACCTCATCCGCGAGACGACGGTTGACGGAAGTAAGACTGCCAGGAATCTCTATCATTCACGTGGGTGGGTCGCTCATCATAATCTGGACCTATGGCGAACGACCTGGCCGGTGGGGGGAACAGGGCTATGGGCCATTTATCAGGTGGGCGGTGCGTGGTTATGCCAGCACATCTGGGAGCACTACCTGTTCACGCAAGACAAGCAATTTTTGAATGAGAACTACCCGATATTACAACAGGCCTCTTTGTTCTATCTGGATAATTTACAACCCAACCGGGAGGGTCATCTCGTCACAAGCCCTGCGGTATCTTTTGAGAACCACTACCGGAAATCAAATGGAGAAAAAGGATGGGCGTGTGCGGGTCCGGCTCAGGACATGCAAATCATGCGGTCGCTCTTTAAAAACACGTTAGCGGCAATCGACATTTTGAAAAAGGATCAGGATCAGTCATTCAAGAAGAGTCTCCTGGAAGGGTATGAAAGACTTGCTCCAATGAAGATAAGTCCGACGACGGGTCGGCTACAGGAATGGGACGATGACTGGGAGGCCACGGATCAAAACGATCAAGTGCCACAGGGTTGGGGACTGGTGGCAAGTAACCTTATCTCGGTGCACAAGACCCCGGAGTTGGCAGAAGCTTTTCGCAAGACGGTTGAATTTCGCAAACCTGGACATGGTCAAAATGCGGCAAGCTGGACCGGTGCGTTCGCAGCTAATTTCTGGGCAAGGCTCGGTGAGGGCGATAGTGTGCAAAGCATTATAGACATTCATTTTGACAAAGCGTTGTATTCGAACCTCACCTGTAAGTTTGCCAATTCCTGGCAAATCGATGGCAACCTGGGGTTAACGGCAGCTATTGCTGAAATGGTGTTGCAAAGTCAGGATGGGGAGATTTCGCTACTTCCTGCCCTAGCATCGAAATACCCTTCGGGTAATGTTACGGGTCTAAAAGCAAGGGGAGGCTACGAAGTGGATGTTTTTTGGCGCGAAGGTAAGCTTGAGAGAGCCGTTGTTCGGTCAACGAACACAGAGGCGCGAACGGTTTCATGTCGCTATAAAGACAAAACAAAGACCTTACCAATAAGTCCGTTGGGAACGCTGGTCCTTTCATTGAAAGACTTTCAATGAGAAAGGAAGCTATTTAGCAGGTTTGGAATACGACAGATGCTGAAAGGCTACAGTGGATGATATTTTAATCATTATCGGGGCGATCGTTTGTCCTCATGGCGGTGGCGCCTTTCAGGTCGTTGATCTTTCTCATAATTGACTTAAAACTAGATCGTATTTTCGATGGATGAATGTTTTTTTTCTTCACGACAAATGGAAGATCAACGGCTCCATTTTGGAAGCCTTGATGTTCAGATCCAAAGCGGTTGACATATTTAGAGCTCATAACGATGATTGATTTAACTTTTTTCTAAATCTCTTTACATATTCTGAAGGAGTTATCGTAAACAGTTTTGTAAACTGTTCCCTAAAATATTGCACATTCTCAAAGCCAATCGTGTAAGCCACTTCTTTGATCCGGCTGTCGGTTGTGATGAGTAATTCGGCAGCGCGTTTCAACTTAAGATAGCGAATAAACTCGTTTACCGAAAGGCCTGACATCGATTTTACTTTACGGTATAGGTTTGAGTGACTCATGTTCATGACCTTTGCAAACATGGCCACCGTAAAATCCTCATTGACAAGGTTATCTTCTACGGTTTGAATACATTTCCTCAGGAACAATCTATATTCTTCGGATACTTTTTCTGCGTTTTGTTGGAGTGTGATCTCGTTAAAAAAATATTTACGTAGCGAGCTTCGACCCTTAAGGATATTTTTAATACGTGCCAGGAGGAGCTCTTTTTCAAATGGTTTTGTTATATAGTCATCTGCTCCGCATTCAATACCTTTCAGTTTGACTTCGGGGGAAGAAGTCCCGGTCAGAAGAATGACGGGAATATGACTGTAGTCCGGTGATTCTTTAATGATGGAACAGAAATCTACACCGTTCATGCCTGGCATAACGATATCAGAGATTATGATGTCGGGTGATGTTTTTTTCATGATCTCAAGTCCCTCATTGGCACTGCCGGCTTCGATAATGCGATAGTCTTGCAGAATCTTTCGGATATAGCTTCGTAATTCAGGATCGTCATCGATTGCCAGAACAGTGGCTTTTCCGCCGATAAGATTTTCCACTTGTTCACCCGATGGTGCTGTTTCGGAAACGATCGGTGTAATGTCAGCCAGTTCGAAAGCCAATTCTTCAATGAGATTTGGTGCATCGTCAGTGACGGTGACTGCGTCATCAGGCGGATTTCCCTTAGGGAACTGGTAGGTGAACATGGTGCCGCGGTCTGGAGAATTCTTGTACGTTAAGCTTCCTTGTTGCATCATGGCAATGCGCTTAGAAACGTGGAGTCCGATGCCAAAACCATTCTTTTTTGGACCTGAAGGATCATCGGCGCGATAGAATTTGTCGAAAAGTTTTTGTCCTGTTGCCACTGGAATTCCCGGGCCAGAGTCTCGTACCTGAATTTCAATGAGGTCGGCATGTTCGGTTAAGGTGATGGACACCATGCCTTCCGGCGGGGTATATTTTATGGCGTTGGATACGAGGTTGAAAAGCACAATTTCCACTTTTTCGCGGTCCGTGTAGGCGGTTATACGGCTTGCCGAAGATTGAAAATTGTATTGAATTCTCTTGGCTTTAACCTGATTTGTAAAACACAGGTATACTTCGTTGCAGACATCGTTCATGTCGATTACTTGCAAATGAAATTGCGCGACGTCGTTTTCTGTGCTTTTGAAAAGGAGGAGCTGGTCCACCAAACTCAAAAGCCTTGAGGCATTCCGATGTACGGCACTGATGTCGACTACATTGATATTTTTGCCTTCGTTGTTCAATAGATCTTTGATCGGATTGACAATCAGGGTAAGTGGTGTGCGAAGTTCGTGAGCAATGTTTGTGAAAAAGGAAATCTTCCGTTCATTCAGTTCTACTTCCTGTTCTGCTTTAAGTTTGGATAACTCAAGCTCATGCTCCATTTCAGCTTTCTTTCGCTGATAGTAGCTGTATCCGTACAGGGAAGCGGCAATGATGAGGGCATACGCGATATACGCCCACCAGGTGCGATACCAGGGCGGGAGCACGACAACGGTAATTATCTTTGGACTTTTACTCCATTCGCCATTGGCGTTGGTCGTCCGAATTTGGAGTACGTAGGTGCCGTCCTGAAGACTTGAGTAGTTTATGATTTTGCTGTCGCGCAGGTAGTTCCAGTCCTTGTCCCATCCATTCAAAAAGTAAGAGTATTTGATTTTTCCGGCGTAAGAATATTCGGGGGCGACAATGTCAAGTGAAAACATAGCCTTGCTATAAGGCAGAACTATTTTGTCAAAGTCGTATCCATTTTCCGTGTTCTCAACAAAATTGTTGTCGAGCCCGACATTGCTGTTGAGTACTCTCATGCCGGTAACGTAGAGATTGGGAAAGGTCATTTGCTGACCGATGGTATCGGGGCTCACCACGGTGAGTCCGTTTAGACCACCGAATAGAAGTGTGCCATCAGAGAGCGTGGCCGAGGCATTGAAATAGAATTGATCACCTTGGAGCCCATCTGCCTCTGAGTAATTTTGAAACGATGGAGAGTTACGGGGCTTGAAACGCGACAATCCTGAGAGTGTACTGACCCAGATGTAACCGTGTCTATCTTTTTCAAACCGCTGGACGGTGTTGTTAGGTAGTCCCTCGCGCTCAGTAAATGTTTTAATAGAACCGTTTGTGGCGTTGTACATTAGCAGTCCGGTGCCTTGCGTACCCATCCAGACTGTTCCATTTTCTTCAAAGCTAAAATCCCTCACGCTCGCATCGACGTCTATGCGCTGTATCTGAGGGCTGTTTTTACTTAATCGTATGGCGGCGTCAAAAGTACCGACCCAAAGGTTTCCGCGATGATCATCGCCGATTGAAACTATTTGATCGGTTATGGGGAAGCCGGCGTCAACGAAGCAATCGCATTCACGGTTATACTTGAACAGCATTTCGTTTTGTTCACGTTCGGCAGCGCTGCCGTGGATACATCCGGCCCATAAGGTGCTGTCCGGACCTAGGAACAAACTCCAGACGAACTGTTCTTGCGTTCGTCCTTTAAATTTAATGGGGATAAAAGTTTTGCGTTTCTTATCGAACTTAAACACGCCGGCTCCATAAGTTGCTACGAATATATCACCGAATTTGTCCTTCGCTATAGAAGGTACATGGTCCGCAGCTCTCGGGTAACCCATCTTTGAAGGTTGGAAATTTTCAAATTTATCGGTGATGCGGTTCCAGACGCTAAGGCCATTTTCGTCCGTACCGATCCAGACGTTATCGCCATCTTGGCATAACGAGAAGACAACATTGGACGCTAGGCTATTTGGATTGTTAGGTTCGTGGCGAATGACGTTGAAGAGTCTTTTTTTGCCTTCGATTATGCTGACACCGCCTCGCATGGTGCCAATCCATTTTCGTTGTTCTTCATCAATGTACACACAATACAAGTGGTTGCTAGAAATGGAATGAAACTCATCCTGTCGGTAAACCTTATCGACATTCTTATTTTTGGGGTTTACGACATATAGGCCGCCACCATCGCTGGAAATCCAGTTTAAACCGTTCGAGTCATGGACGATGTGCATGATTCTGTTGCTGTTTATGTCGCTGTTGCTGATCTTGAGGGGCAGGAGTGTTCCCGCCTTCAGATTAAACTCATAGATACCTGCGTTGGTGCCGATCCAAAATGTGCCGTCTGCTTGCTCGGCAATGCAGTTTGACGTTGGGATATCTTTGAATAGAAATTTTGCTTGTCGATGTTTCCAGTCAAGTATGACAACCCCACTGGCTACGGTTGTCAGATACAGCGTTCCATTGTGCCCTTCTCCAATGTCGAGTACGTTGACGGGTTGGGTTGTGCCCAGATCAATATAGGTTGCGCGCGTCGACCCAATTGGGCACTGAAAGACGCCAAAGGACGTCCCTATAAAAACATGATTATGATGATAGCGTAGAATGTTGACGTATGGTCGGTTTGATAGTTCATGTCCGCTTGCATCGTAGAATCGTATTCGGGAAAACGTGGAGGACCGCGGTTCCATCACGGCTGCGCCACGGCGTGTTCCAATCCAAATCTTTCCTGTGCTATCTCCTGTCAATGCATTAACTTGATTGTCTGGTAAACTGAGCGTGTCTTCAAATCGCGTTCGGAACTTCGTAAATGAATAGCCATCGTAGCGATTCAATCCGTCAAATGTTCCGATCCAAATGAAGCCGTATTTGTCCTTTGTTATAGAGGTCACCGTGCTGTTTGACAATCCGGCCTGTACATCTAGTCGGGAAATCGTTTGCCCATGGCAATAGAGCGTGGATAACACCACGACAGACCATGCACACATAGCAATCAATATCCTTCTCATCGTCTGTCAAACGCGTTTGATTAGCGGTTTTTCACCACAAAGTTGCGTAATCTATGCAGATAAAATAGCCAAATTTCCACAGAGTTCAAATGAGCGAAACGGGGGTGTTTAGAGGGCTTATATAGTAGTGAAATGAGGGTAAAGGCGACGTATCCGTAGGGCTCTAAAAGCAAAAAAAGCACCCCGAAAGCTCGGGGCGCTTTAATCAACTAACTAACCCAAATCAATAGTTGTCATTTTGTATGAGCACGCCTTTGCTCCGGTCAATATCGGCTTGTGGAATTGGCCAGAAGTCGAACTTAGGATTGTACACTTTTTTCTTGACGTTGGTGTTGCCTGGAACGTTTTCAAACCCGTTCAGTTTGTCCATCGCAATGCCCCAACGGCGTAGGTCCATATAGCGAAGTCCTTCAAAGGCCAGTTCAACGCGACGTTCATGTCTGATGTGGTTGCGCATTTCATCTTTTGTTAAACCTAGCGGCAATTCCGGCATACCAGCGCGAGCGCGAATTTCGTTAATGGCGCCATAGGCGTTAGCGGGGCCGATGTTCTCGTTTTCTGCTTCGGCATACGTCAACAGCACTTCCGCGTATCGCAGCAATACCAGGTCCTGAGAGCTGATCGTGCTGTAGCCCGGGTTGTTCTGAGCCGGATCCAACATTTTCTTGATGGCAAAACCTGTGGTATTTGCATTTGAACCACCTATAAAGACCGGCTGTGAATTGTACTGCATCCATCCTTTGCTTGCGTCGTCGCCTGGGAAGAAGAACGATTGCCTGAGGCGCGGGTCGCGATTTTCGTAAGGGTTTAGCGGATCGTATACTGCAGAGGTAGCGATCGGCAACCCATCGGCGCCTTCATACTCATCAATAAGGTCTTTCGTAGGCTGGAACGCTTGCCAGTTTCCGATAACAAGATCAATCCCTTGTGTAGGGTAGGAGTTGGGAGGGAGATTCTTAATAGAGAACAAGATTTCGGGATTGTTGCTTTGTCCTGGCTTGTAGAAAATTGCATTGAAGTCATCTGCAAGGCTAGCTTTGCCACCGTCAATAACGGCTTTAGCCGCCGCCGCCGCATCGGGCCATTTTCCTTGATACAAGAATACGCGTGCTTGAAAACCCTGCGCACTTGCTTTTACGGCATGACCGTCGCCGTAAGCCTGATCGGGTAATTTGCTTACAGCATCTTCCAAGTCGGCGTTAATGAGTGCGAGTACTTCTGCTCTGGTTGATTTTGCTTTTGGTTCGCGGAAGGAAGTGGTGGCTGGTTCGGTCATGATGACCACGTTACCGTAGAGCTGTGCTAAGTAGAAATAGAAGTAGGCACGGAGAAATTTTGCTTCGCCGATATATTTATTTCTGTTGCTCTCCTCCATTGGGATGTCCTTGACGTGATAGAGCAGGTCGTTAACCGCCGCAATGGCTTGGTAGCAGATGTTGTAAGTGTTGTACACATAGCCGCCGGTGTTTGGGGTTGGGCCGGAAGTGCTAATTTCGGTAAGTTGCCCATCCCACGGATACTGATTGTATCCGTCGTCAGAAAGTGCGTCCCAACCGGCAGGAAAGAACAGTGACACAGCGGCAGAGTTATTTTTTAGAAAAGCATAATTAGCTGTAAGTGAGGCTTGAACGTCACTTTCCGTTTTCCAAAAGCCTGACGACGACAGCTTATCCAGAGGTGCGACGTCCAGTTTGTCGAGGTCACAGGAAGTAGCGCTTATTAAAATCAGCAGTACTGCCAGAATGTGATTATTTAATGTCTTCATAAGTTCGTTGTTATGAGTCTTTAAAGTGATGCGGACAAGCCAAGTGTGAATACCCGGTTTTGCGGATACGCGACGTAGTTACCACTGACAGAAGTTCTCTCGGGGTCTAGGCCTTTGTATTTGCTCCACGTGTGCAGATTGTCGCCGGAAAAGAAGAATCTCAGGCTTTGCATTTTGATCTTGCTGACCAGCGCTGAGGGTACTGTGTATCCTAGCGTGAGATTTTTCAGGCGCAAGAAACTTGCATCCTGCAGATAGTAGGTAGAGTTATAATTTTGGACGGCGGGATAACTATCGGCAACATAAATCCGAGGCATGGTCGTCGACGGATTGTCCGGTGTCCAGCGGTTTCGCCAGGCGGTAGTCGGTGCTGATCCTTGTCTGAAAGGCTCGATTCCCCAGCCTGATACGTATAGTTTCTGCCCCCAGGAGCCGTAGAATTGAATTCCCAAGTCAAACCCTTTCCAAGCAAAGTTCGCGGACAGATTATAGGAGGCGACGGGATAACGGCCCTTGGTATAGGTTCTGTCGCTGGCATCGATCTTGCCGTCGCCGTTTACGTCCTTAATTTTGAGGTCACCAGGTTGCGGAACGACGGGTTGCTTCGGGGAGTTGTCAATCTCTTGCTGAGATTGAAATATTCCGTCCCATTGGTATAAATACCATTCATCAAGTTCATGCCCTTCTTCCCGGATAGAGTTGTCGGATATGTCCCGGCTTCCATAGCTTACTAATTTATTCTTGTAGTGTTGAATGTTGGCGCCCAATCTGAAATTGATGTCCTCGGCGATCGTGCCGCGATAGGCGACTTGTGCCTCATATCCTATGTTTCTGATCTTTCCATTGTTTACCGTAGGAGCATTCAAACCTGTGTACAAAGGTACTTGGTAAGACCGCAGAATGTCGTAGGTGTCCTTCTTGAACCAATCGAAAGAGAATTCAAGTCTATCGTTGAGCACGCGGGCATCGAAGCCAAAGTCGACCGTTTTTGTTGTTTCCCAAGTAAGGTTAGGATCAACAAGGCCTGGTGCGTAGAAACCAGTGGAGAGGCCATTGAACGGGTAAACCGATTGTGACAAAACATTTTGGTACGGATATGTGCCGATATTCTGGTTGCCAAGTTTACCCCAGGATCCTCGCAACTTCAGGTCATTCAGCCATGACACGTTGGTAAGGAATGATTCCCTGCTGATTCGCCATCCACCGGAGAAGGCATAAAAGAGTCCCCAACGATTATCGCTCGGTAAACGGGACGTTCCATCGTAGCGGGTACTTGCTTCCAGCAAGTATTTATCATCGTAGTCGTAGTTGATACGGCCATAGTAGGAGCGAATGGCCCATTCGGCTGCTGTGCCATAATTGGTCTGTCCATCAGCGGGACCGGCGTTTAACTGGGTGAGCTGATTGGTAGGAAATTCACGACGCGATGCTCCGAGGGTATCGGCTCGGTTCTGTTCTTGCTGACCACCAGCCAGAATTTTCGCGAAATGTTTTCCCATTTGTTTTTCATAAGTCAGCTGAGAATATAAGACTGTATAAAGGTTCTGAGCTTGACCGACTTTTAGACCGAGCGTACCGACGTCAACAAAATTTTGCGCAGACAGGTCGGAATACAAATACATGGGAATTCTGCCGCGAAAATCTGAAGATTTTGCGTTTCTGTAATTTGCACCTCCTCTTGTTTCCCAGTTTAGGCCTTTAATCAATTCAACATTAATAAATCCGTTCAACTGTGCATAAACTTCGTCGGTGTTTTGAGATAAGTTTTCGGCGATGGCGACTGGGTTTTTGTTACCGGCCTCATTTGAATAAGCGCGGAAAGTATATCGTCCGCTGCCATCCCATAATTTGGGCGCGTAAAGTGGCGATTGTGCAAGCGTAGCGAGGAATTGATCGGTCGAACCTTGTGGTGCACCCTTCCTTTTACCATATCGGATCATGGAGTTTGTTCCGAAGGTGATGTGCTTGTTGATTTTGGTTTTCAAATTGAGCTGCAGGGTGGACTTGCGATAGTCAAAACCACGCATCACACCAGGTTGATTGGTATGTCCGAGTCCGATACTGAAGCTTGTGTTTTCGTTTCCGCCATTCACGTTGAGATAATGGTTTTGGACGTTGACGGTTCGGAACATATCACCCAGCCAATTGTGATTTGGATATTTGTTTCGATCTGTAGCGTTTCGATACAAGTCAATTTGATCTTGTGAATAAATCGGATTGAGTCCTGAATTGACGCGGGCCTCGTTGTTGAGTGCCATAAACTCAGCCGAGTTGGTTATTAAATCAGGAAGGGCCGTGGCTTTTGTGGTACCGTTGTTGAATGTATAGGTTATACTGGTTTTACCAGATTGTCCTTTTTTTGTTGTAACCACAATCACACCATTGGCGCCACGTGCACCATAGATTGCTGCCGCGGCAGCATCCTTTAGGATGGTGACATTAGCGATGTCATTGGGGTTAAGCGCACTGATGTTTCCCGGAAGGCCATCAATAATAATTAAAGGATCAGTACCTGCGCCGCTGAAGGTTCCAATCCCGCGGATTTTAAAGTTGACACCTTCATTGCCAGGTTCGCCTGAGTTTTGAACAACCTGGAGCCCTGGGAGTTGTCCTTGTAAAAGCGCCGCCGGGTTTGTGACCACACGTTTGTTTAAGTCTTGGCCACTTACGGTTGCGACCGCACCGGTCACCTGCGCCTTGTCCTGGCTACCATATCCGACGACCACGACTTCGCCCAATGTTGTCAAGTCATCGGCTAGTACGATGGTAATTGAGGATCGGCCGGCGATGGCGACTTCCTGGGATTGAAATCCAACAAATGAAAACACTAATGGTATCGAAGTATCCGATACAGAAAGCGAATAGTTACCCCCGGCATCCGTGACGGTGCCCGTGGTAGTGCCCTTTAAGAGGACGCTTACACCGGGTAATGGATTGTTTTCGGAGTCCGTGACAGTCCCCGAGATTTGCTGCTGAGCCTGTGCCAGCAAGGGCAGCATGACCCACAGCATGGCAATGATCGTGACTAGTAATCGCGGTGATCGATTACGAGCCTGAATTATTTGATTTGTAGAAATGTGCATTTGTTTTCGTTTTAGGTTTAGTTGTTTGGTTAACTACTAAGGTTTCCACTACTGCGGGCTGTGGCCGCGGTGGTGTGACAGGGAGCGTACTACTATCCGGAATTTTGCCTTACTGTTTTCATTCTTTCGAGGTTTGTTTCAGGTGTTTAATGAGGAAACTAAGCCGGCGAGAAGCATTGCCGTATGCGTACCTTTTTATACCGGCTGTCCATATGACAAACGATTCCGGAAACGATACTCAACCTGAGAGTATAAAAAGTTTAGAGCGTTGTCTTTCAGCCAAAACCTGATTTGTCTTGTCAAACTTGAAACCATGGTATCACATGAGTATCCGCACGTTTTCCCTACTTTTTATTTGTATTTTTTTGCCAATCGTTGTTTTTTCCAGATCTCCGCGAAAAACACTCAATTTTAATAGGGATTGGAAATTCAGGATTGGGGATCATGCCGGTGCCCACAAGGAAGCATTTGACGATCGCAATTGGGATCGTGTGGGTATTCCGCATTCCTTTAGTACCCCTTACTTTCTGGAAACAGATTTTTATGTCGGCTATGGCTGGTATCGTAAGGAATTTTTCTTGACAAAGGAAGAGTTTAAGCGGGCGATATCACTTGAATTCGAAGGCGTTTTTCAAGTAGCCGAAGTTTTCGTCAACGGAAATAAGGTGGGTGAACACAAAGGCGGCTATACCGGTTTTTCGTTGGAGGTTTCCAAGCACCTGCGGGAAGGAAAGAATGTTGTCGCAGTGCGAGTGAATAATCTATGGAATGCACGATTGGCGCCCCGGGCGGGCGAACATGTCTTTTCGGGTGGGATATATCGCGATGTTAAATTAGTAATTACTGATGCTGTTCACGTTGCCTGGTATGGGACATTTATTACGTGTAATAATGTAGATAAAATGAGTGCCGATGTTAATGTAGTGACGGAACTTGTGAATGGTGAATCCGTCACCAAACATGTATTGGTGAAAACTGAATTGCTTGATCCCAGTGGCAAGTCTGTGGCCAGCCTCGTTGAACGGACAACCATATTACCGCGCGACACCGCTGTTGTGACGCAACAGTTTAATAAACTTAGCCAGCCGATCCTGTGGAACCTGAACAATCCTCAACGGTATACGGCAGTAATTTCTGTGATGGATGGCACCGATCTGATGGATGTTTACAGCACGCGGTTTGGGATTCGTAAAATAGCTTGGACTGTCGATAAAGGTTTTTTTCTTAACAACGAGCATGTTTATCTGAGGGGAGCAAACGTACATCAGGATCACGCGGGCTGGGGTGATGCGGTATCGAATGCAGGTTTGTTTCGCGATGTTAAGTTAATAAAGGATGCGGGTTTTAATTTTATACGGGGCTCCCACTATCCACATGATCCTGCCTTTGCTGAAGCCTGCGATTCGTTGGGGGTTTTGTTTTGGTCAGAGAATGCGTTTTGGGGAATTGGAGGAAGTTCTGAGAATCCAGAAGGGTATTGGAACACGAATGCTTATCCTCCACATGCTGCTGATCGCGCAGGATTTGATGCCAGCGTATTGCAGCAGCTTGCCGAAATGATCCGGATAAGCCGTAACCATCCGTCTATCATCACATGGAGCTTATGCAATGAGCCATTCTTTACCTTGCCCGCAACTATTGAACCCCTTAGCAACTTGCTGAAACGATGTGTGACGCTTGTTCACAACATGGACCCTACACGTCCGGCAGCCATTGGAGGTGCCCAGAGGCCGTTGGATCAAACACGCATTGATCGTTTGGGGGACATTGCTGGGTATAATGGGGATGGTGCCACGATTGAGGCCTTTCAGAATCCGGGTGTTCCAAGTGTTGTTTCTGAATACGGGAGCACGATTGCCGAGCGGCCTGGGGACTACTCGCCGGGATGGGGGGACTTGTCCAAAGACAACGGTATGGAGCTTCATCCATGGCGAAGTGGCCAGGCGATTTGGTGTGCCTTCGATCATGGTTCCATCGCTGGGTCACGTCTGGCCCGCATGGGAATAATCGATTACTTCCGTATTCCGAAGCGTTCCTGGTTTTGGTATCGGAATAACAGCTTGAATATTCCGCCACCTGCATGGCCTAAACCAGGGGAGGCGACAGCGCTAGTATTGAGCAGCGACAAGATGGTTGTAGGTACTGACGGGACCGATGATGTGATGTTGACGGTGACTGTTGTCGATATGGCCGGCATACCCATCGCGAATTCGCCTGCAGTGACCTTGCGCGTGGTTAGTGGTCCCGGCCAGTTCCCGACGGGGCGAAGTATTACGTTCGAACCGGGGAGCCTGATAGGGATTGTGGATGGACTGGCGGCAATTGAATTCAGGTCCTTCTTTGCCGGTAATACTGAGATATGGGCCGAATCTGCCGGTCTAATAACTGGGAGGCTTAAATTGTCCTTCACAGGAGATGTCACATTTGTCGAGGGGAACCCTCAAAATGATCGGGTAGGCCCGGTGCTCTTGGCGCCGAAGGAACATGGTCAACGACGAGTTTTAGTTTTTGGAAGGAATAATCCAACGTTTGCCAGCAGTTCAAACCAGGGACATGGAGCGGGTTTCGCAACTGACGGTAGTCCTGCTACATGGTGGGAGCCGGCAGGCGAAGACAACCATCCTTCCTTAACGGTCCATATGGAGCGGGGGGTCAACGTATCTGATGTAAAATTGGAATTTCCTTCAAAAGCTATTTGGCAGTATAAGGTGGAGGTTTCTGACAATCAGACGGACTGGACGCTGGTTTCTGATAACATGAACCGTATCAGACCGGAAAATAATGTACATCTTAAAGTCAAAGGGGTAAAGGCAGGAAGCTATTTACGGGTGTCGTTCAAGTCATCTTCGACCGCTAAGCTTGCTGAAATAAAGATTACCGGTACGCAGGACAACTAACTACAAGCAAGAATAGCATTGATTAAAAATGTTGGTGACGGGCAAAATCGGGGCGCCGCGGAGCGGTTCGAATTTTACATCCTCCTCCCAGGAAAGCTCTAAAATGCGGAACGAGACCTCGACTACCGTTGGTATCTGAAGGTATAACGGCGATAACACGCTTTACTAAATCGATTGATATTCAGTTTAAGAAGGGTGTTAATAAAAAGTTACTTTCCTATTAAGGGATAGTGTGGATTTTTCGCGCTATACTGTTGGCAGTAAATATTTTTATGAGCTCCAAATTACCACCAAAGGAAGTACAAGAGTTAGCCTACAAATGGAGGAAGGGGACCATTACTCCGGAAGAAAAAGCCAAACTGGAAGACTGGTACAACCAGGAACCGACTGACGAAATTCTTTGGAGTCGGCATGATGACGAAGAGACATTGAAGAACAGTCTACTGGAGAAGATCAATATTGAAGTAGATGGAGAAGAAACTAAGGTAGTGCCTTTCCCGACCAGTACAATAAGGTATGTGAAATATGCTGCAGCAGCCATGATCGTAACGGCGGTGACCTTGTGGTATACGGTTGATTTTAATTCTCAGACGCAAGTAGATCATACTATCGCGCAAACGAATATTGATCGGCTACCCGGAAGAGATGCCGCTACCTTGACATTGGGAGATGGTTCTGTGGTGCAGTTGGAGGAAGTGGGAGATGGGACGATTTCCACGCAGGGGAACGTCGTGGTGAGCAAGAAAGGTGGTCAGGTTTCGTACCTCACGCCGGCTGATGATAATGGTGGCGAGGTTCATATTAATACTATTAGCACGGCGCGCGGGAACCAATATAAGCTTGAGCTCTCGGACGGTACAATGGTATGGATGAATTCGGCATCATCGATGCGATTCCCCGCGCATTTTGCTGACGACTTGCGCGAAGTTGAGCTTACAGGTGAGGCGTATTTTGAGGTTGCGAAAGATGCTAAACGACCGTTCGTGGTAAAATCCGGTGACGCTGTGGTCGAGGTGCTGGGAACACACTTTAATATCAATGCATACGAAGACGAGGGGTATATAAGAACAACTCTGTTGGAGGGGGCGGTGAAAGTAAGGAATAAGGACTCGTTTGTGATCATCAAACCTGGTGAGCAGGCTGTGCAAAAGCAACAGCAGAGAGATATTCAGAAGAGCCAGGTTGACGTGGAGCAAGTAATGGCTTGGCAGCAGGGGTTCTTTGAATTCAATAATTCATCCTTGCAAGAAATAATGAGACAGATAAGCAGATGGTACGATGTCGACGTCCGTTTCGAAGGAGCATCGAAAGGGAAGAAGTATGGAGGACGTATCAGTAGACATACAAATTTGAAGGACATCCTGAATCTTTTGCGCGCCAGTGGCGCCGATTTCGCGATGGAGGACGGCGTGCTGGTTGTAAGGTCTTAACCATCCTTTGGTGTAAGGTATATCCACCACTGTTCAATGTTTTTAGTTGAAGTTGAATTGTATTGACCTAATTTGGTCGGTGCACGATGCCTTATTGTGTTTTTTTAGACCACCTAAACTGTACAACTATATACCTATGCGTAATGCACATGTCTAAAATAAACCTTACCTAAACCTATGTACAAAAAGGCAAAAGAAAATTTCGCAAACCCCAAAATTTTTCGAGTCGCGAAACTGACAGTTTTCATCTCGCTGGTTTTTCTAATGAAGATCAGCGCCCACAGCAATGCACAAACGGTCACCCTGAAACTTAAAAATGCAACTGTTCAGGAGGTCTTGAAACAATTGTCTCGTAAAACTGGAATATCGATCGTGTATGATGAAGCCTATTTTGAAAAAGCAAGTCGTATCGACATTGATGTGAAGGATGTACCGCTTGAGAATGTCTTGGACATTTGCTTAAAACAAAGTGGATATTCTTATTCTGTTCAAGGAAGTACTGTTGTTATTGAAAAAGGCAAGAGTTTTCCAAAGGGACACTTTACGAATAATGTTATCACCGTGTCTGGTGTTGTCAGTGAGCCAACAGGCCCCGTGCTTCCAGGGGTAAGCGTAATCATTAAAGGAACAAAGTCGGGAACGGTAACGGATTCAAACGGTGCTTACACCATTCAGGCTCAGGAGACGGATATATTAGTGTTCTCCTTTATAGGATTCGCTAAATATGAAGTGGCGATCGAAGGACAATCTTATATTGACGTTGTATTGACAGAGAATTCAACGGAGTTAGGAGAAATTATCGTTACTGGTCTTGTGAATCGAAATGCAGAAAGCTTTACGGGTTCGGTGAAGACGGTGACCAAGCAACAGTTGCTAGCTGCCGGTAATCAGAACCTGTTTCTAAGTTTGAAGAATCTCGACCCCTCCTTCCAAATCCAAGAAAACCTGGCTATGGGGTCGAATCCTAACAACCTCCCGGTTGTCAATCTTCGTGGCAAGTCGAGCATGCCTGACTTGACGGGTTCATTTAGTGGCAATCCGAATCAGCCACTCTTCATCTTGGACGGTTTTGAGACGACGCTGCAGCGTGTGTATGACCTGGATATCAACCGGATCAAAAGTGTAACGATTCTCAAAGACGCTAGCGCGAAAGCGATTTATGGTGCGAAGGCCGGTAATGGCGTCGTCGTTATTGAAACCGTTGAACCCGAAAGTGGGCAGATGCGTGTAAACTATACGGGCAGCTTGAATTTGGAGGCTCCGGATCTCAGTGGGTACAACCTGATGAATGCGAAAGAGAAGCTTCAGTGGGAAAGAGATCATGATATGTGGACATCACCTTTGCCGGAAATAAACAGCTTCCGAGAAGATGCTTATAACAAGCTATATCAAGATGTATACACGAAAGGCGTGGATACCTATTGGCTAGCCAAACCGGTGCAGACGGGTGTTGACCAAAAGCATTCCGTTTTATTTGATGGCGGCGACGAGGCTTTCCGGTATGGCGCGAGTTTCTCCTACAATGGAATCACCGGTGCCATGAAGGGGTCGGACCGGAAGACCTATACCGGTAGTACAACGCTGTCCTACCGGTTGAAGAAGCTACGCTTTCGCAACATGCTCGAATTCTCGCAGAATAACGCGCACAATTCTCCCTATGGGTCATTTGCTAACTACGTTGGTTTGAATCCGTATTGGACGCCCTACGACGAAAATGGAAAGCTGAAACCAATCGCCGGGTTCTATCCCAACGGTGCGACGTCGGACGGTTGGGCGATAACCTATAACCCACTTTATAATGCTTCGCTGAATATCATTGATGAAAGTCGTTATACGCAAGTGATCAATAACCTGTATACGGAATGGGATATCGTTGATCACCTCAGGTTCACAGGGAGTTTAGGCTACACCAGTCAACGGAACGGATCAGACAAGTTTTTGCCGCCAAGCCATACCGACTTTATTGGCTATACGGAGGCGAATGGCCTCCTTGATTACAAAGGGCTGTGGGCAAAGACCGACGGGACGATGCGAATGGTGCAGAGCAACCTGGGACTGAGCTACAATGCGGTGTTTGGGAAGCACTTTCTGTTTGCTAATGCAACCTTGAATATTGCCGACCAACTCACCAAAGTAAACACCTATGTAGCCGAGGGGTTTGGTAGTGATAATGCAAACGACATTTCGATGGGAACGCATTATCAACGCGCAAGTTCTCCGACCGGGACGGATGACCATGCCAGAACCCTTGGCGTTGTCGGCATTGGAAACTATATGTATGATAACCGATTCATGGTTGACGTGTCATATCGGACGAGCGCGTCCTCTATTTACGGTGCGAATAGCCGATGGGGATCATTCTGGTCTGTGGGTGCTGGATGGAATTTACACAATGAACGTATCGTGCAGAATCTAGGAATATTCAGCAATTTCAGAATCCGCGGGTCTTTCGGATATACAGGCTCACAGAATGCTAACTCCTACATGACTCTGGCGACATACAGGTATGGCACTGTAGTTTATGACGGTACAAAAGGAGCGACGCTTATTGCACTGCCTAATCCTGACTTAAGATGGCAAAAGAACATGGACTATAACGCGGGAGTTGACCTGACCATGTTTGGTGATAAGCTGGCGATAACGGCTGATATTTACAGAAAGATCACGACGAACTTGCTCGTAGACCTTTCTGCGCCACCTTCGTTTGGTTTTGAAACCTACAAGACAAACTTAGGGAAGACTCAGAACGCAGGCTATGAGGTGTCGCTTCGATATCAGGTGTTCCATAACTCTGCACGGCGTGCCTATGTGAATATTTCCGGAACGGCGACGCATATCAAAAATACGCTGAAGGAAATATCCAATGCGTTTGGCAGCTATAACAAAAAACAGAATGAAAATGTCACTGGCGAAAACAAGCTGTACACAGGGCCGGTGGCTCGCTATATCGAAGGGCAGTCCTTGAGTGCACTTTGGGCTGTTAGGTCACTCGGAATAGATCCTGCCTCTGGGAATGAAGTCTTTGTAGATAGGAATGGCAATCTCACGGATCAGTGGTCTGCCCAGGACTTAGTTATTGCCGGTAATGCTGACCCAACGTTGCGTGGTACGATAGGGTTCGATGTTGGATACAAAGGATTCAGCATATCCCTTATTTGTCTGTACAACGTTGGCGGTAAGATCTATAACGCAACGCTGGTTGAGCGGGTTGAAAACATCGATGGGCGTTCCAATCTTGATCGTAGGATTTATGACGCCTGGAGCGAGCCAGGAGACATTTCGCGCTATAAAAGGCCGGAGGTTAGTAGCTCGATACAAGTGATCAATTTTACAAAACCTACCACGCGCTTCATTCAGGATAACAACGAACTATTCTTTTCAACAATCAATGTTGGGTATGAGGTGCAGAGCCGAAAGTTTTTGGAAACATTCAGAATGGAACGTCTGAAGATTGCCTTCTATACCAATGAACTAGGCAGGATATCATCTGTAAAGACAGAACGTGGGGCGCAATATCCCTTCGCGCGCAACTTCTCGTTCTCGGTACAGGCTACTTTTTAATGTAAAAGGAAATTCCACTATGAAAAAAATATACAAACTCAGCTATGGATTCATACTAGTCGCAGTATGTCTGATGACAATCTCCTGCGAGGACTGGTTGGATGTAAATCCATCGACCCAGCTTGATCGGGACGGACTATTCTCGACAGAGGCGGGTTATCGTGACGCTATCACAGGGACATATTCGCAGATGACGAGCACGAGCCTTTACGGTCGCGAAATGACGTTTGGAGCGTTGGACGTACTGGCGGGTTACTACAACCCGACGCAATCGGGTACGACTACGTACTATAAATTCTTTTATCAATATCCTTATAAACTCGACAACGCAGGGAAGGATGATGCTTGTGTAGCCGTCGTTGATAAGATGTGGTCGGATACCTATGGCGCTATTGCCAACCTGAACAGTTTACTTGAAACAATCGACGATAACAAGACGGTATTTTCAGGTGAGAACTACCAGGTCATGAAAGGCGAGGCGATCGGCCTTCGTGCTTTTCTTCATTTTGATCTCCTCCGCATGTTCGGCCCGAGTTATACAGTAGATCCGGCGGCCAATGCAATTCCATATGTGGACACCCTATCTTCACGCGTAAGCCCTCTGCTTACAGTTGAACAGGCGGCTGATCGCATTATATCGGAACTCCAACGTTCCCTGATGCTGATGGAAAAAGATCCCATTATAAGCGGTGAACAACCATCAATAGTGTTATCGTCTGCTGTTTCGACTGAGACCATGCCGGGCTATCACAATCGCAAATACCGATTTAACTATTATGCTGCTGCTGCAGCGTTGGCCAGGGTATATCTCTGGAAGGGTGACAAAGTGAACGCCTTGAAGTATGCTAAGCAAGTCATAGCCGTTCAGGCTTCACGATTTCCATGGGTTGAGGATGCGAATTTGACAAGCATCAGCACAGCGAATGCGACCAACAAAGATAGGACTTTTACAACGGAACATATTTTTGGATTAAACGTACGTGCGCTCGAAGGCACTGTTCCCTTACATTTTTCTCCCGTTGGCATGGGGTCTTCTACGGGACTGTTGCTGTATTCAAGCCGATACATCAAAAATCAGATATATGAATCCAATACCCTTGATCCTCGGAATCAATACCTTTTTCTAGCTGATGGCAGCAACTTCTTTCCAACCAAACTCTATCAGGACGCCGTCACGTCAAGCTGGTTTAAAAATCAGGTGCCGCTCATTCGCATTTCGGAGATGTACTATATCGCGGCAGAATCTGAACCGAATGTTGAAGACGGTCTAGTGTGGCTTAACACTGTCCGGCAGGTTCGGAAATTGAGTGTTCTAGATGCCGCGACGGTTCCGAATGCCGAGACATTGGATGTTGAAATTCAAAAGGAATTTCAAAAGGAATTCATTTGTGAGGGCCAGCTTTGGTTCTACTATAAACGCAAGAATTTAGAGTCATTGCCGTATTCCTTTAGTTTCTCGGACACCAAGTTATATGTATTTGACTTACCTGCAGACGAAACAGCATTCGGCGGCAGATAGTGTCGAGAGTTCACAATTCTAAAATCGAAAGACTATGAAAAATGTATCAATAATCGTCTCTGTCGTTGTGTTCTTCGCTTTAACGTGTTGCCAGAAAGAAACTCCAATATTTGAGAGTAAAAGCACTGTGCATTTTGAAAAGGATAGTGTAGTGCATCCTTTCTATATCCAACCGAGTTCCGTTACCCAAGACACTGTGGACATTGTGATCAAGCTTGTTGGAAAGTTGGCAAGTCATGACAGGGTTGTGGAGGTTCCGATTGTGGAATCAACTGCTACGGCGGGTGTGCACTACAAGCTTCTCGGACCTGTGGTGCTGAGCAAGGATTCATTCAATGCGCACCTGAAGGTGGTTTTGTATCGTACGGAAGACATCGCTACCGATACCAAGCTAATTAAATTTGAGATTCGGGATTCGGAGGAAGTTTTTGTTGCGGGCTTTCCTGAAAACACTTCTTTCCGATTATACTTCTCTGACAAAATTGAGAAACCGACTTGGTGGGATGGAACCTTCTATGAGTTTCCGTTTTCGGAGATCAGAATGAAATTTTACATCGATGTCATGGGCTCGGCGAATGCGCCCAATACGTTCGCTCCGGAAAATGGGTTTATGTATACTGTTTTTAAGCTGAAGAGGGCGTTGGTAGACTACAACGCAACGCATGAGGAGCCCTTGTCTGATGAAAGTGGAGCGATATCGTGGGAGGTGGATTGGATTAACTACTGACGATCATCATGAAATCTAACCTAAGAATTAAACCTATGAAACAAAAATTCAACGTTAAATACTTTGTGCATGCTCTTCTAGTGATGTTGCTTGTTCAGGGCTGTTACGACGATATCGGGAATTACGACTATAGCGAGATGCCGGGCCGTATCATCATCGATGCGAGCTCAATTCCAAAGGATTACTCGGCCATGCTTAGCGACGACACGGTGCGGATTAGTCCCGTGATTTCATATGCGGGTGCTGAGTCGGATTTGAGGTACTCGTGGCAAATGTGGGATAAATTAAGTAATACATATGTGACCTTCCGGGAGGGAAAGAACCTGGAGTATAAATGCGGTATAGATGAGTTCGTTGGTGATGTTGGTTCGTATGTGATCAGACTTTCCGTTGCAAATAAAAAATTGCCGGTATCAGAGCAAGCGCCGACCGGGAATGAGGTGTATTCGGGGATCGTTACGTTGAACGTTGTTTCGGCGCTGTTTCGAGGACTGGTGGTGCTGCATGGTGACGGCACCCAATGTGATCTGGGTCTAATTGAGGATAACATCTTTCTGCCCAAGGCAACCGACGTGGTGACCAAGAATGTGACGCCTGATTTTTATTCCTTCTACAATCAGGGTTCAAAAATAAAGGGCATCGGGCGACAGTTAGTAAAGGATGGATACATTGATAGTTGGTTTGGTCAAATATTTGGCGAATGCAATTTCTACGTTTTTACTGACCAAGGTTCAACACGTGCCAATTACCTCACGCTTTCAAAGACCTCAAGCGATTATTCCGCATTGTTTATTAACCCATCCGATGCGAGCGGAAAGCCAGAATTCTATTCAGTATACGGAACGGGAAGTGCACGGGCGCTCGTTGACGATGGACGTGTGTTCTATGGCTATTTTGTAGGTCCGTTGTACAATGAGGAATTTGAATATGACGCAGCCCCTTTTGCCCTGAGTATTGGCAATGCCGGCTGGAGTGGGGGTACTAGCATCGGGACCATAGCATTTGATAAGTTGAGCAAAGGGTTCATGTATAGCCTGTACAGTCAAGGGGCAACCTATTTGTATAAGTTCCCGACCTCGACCGTGGCTGGTGTTGGATTGGAGCCGGGTAACACGAATGCGGATTTGATCTATATGGATGTTTCGGCGCGTGGGCAGGATACGCGGGCGGTCATGAAGGATGTCTTGACCGGCGAGAAGTTTTTAGGAGTCTTCAACTTCTGGGCGGGTGATCGTGCACAGGTGACGACAGGTCGTTATTCGATGAAGGACCTTCCGCAGATCGATGATGCGCAGTTTTATGCGATAGGAGGAGGCGTTAATTTGACCTACTATGCGACGACGAAAGATTTATACCAGTATTTGTTCCAAGGATCAAACACAGCATCGTCGGTTTTTTCAGCTCCTAACGGGGAGGTGATAACGATGGTGAAGATTATCAAATACGAATCGTCTGGAAATTCAACGAGCTTGTATCAGTATTCGAATAGAATGATGATAGTCGCAACGGTAAATGGCGCCAATCAGGGCAAGGTATATGCATTTATAGTCAACGGCGTATCCGGAGCGTTGACACTTGCTTCGGTTTATGATGGAACAGAATCCGGAGGTGAGCACTTTGGTATAATCTACGATACTGAAATTAAGGATCAATAGTCTGAAGTTGTTTTGAACTAGAGGGGGTGTCGAGGTTCTGTGGAGTTGCTGTTTTGCGGTTTAGGTTGATGAGAAAATAGGATTAAACAGTTGCCTCGTACACCTTCCTCGGTTCTGATTTTGAAAATGAATATGAAGAAAAAATCGTTTTTAGGAATAGGCTGCTGTGCGTCATTAGTATGTGTTTTGCTTGTAAGCTGTCAAGCGGTAGGGCAGGCGGCCTTGAAGAAGGTGCGGCCTGCACAGGAGAAAGGTTTCCCTAAATACCGAGGGCAATTGTTTTTAGGAGAAACTGTATCTATTGTGGACTTGCCGATTCAGCCGTTTAAACTAAAGACGCCGGATGGTAAGGTCGTGTCGAATGATCAGCTGTTGGGCAAAGTTGTGGTCTTGGATTTTTGGTCCACTTGGTGTTCGCCGTGCAAGAAACTTACCGCCGAGCTTAGTAGCGCGTTTCAGCAAAGGAAGTTTTTCAAGCGTAGCGACTTTCAAATGATTGGCGTCAACTACAACGAGGATCTGGTTTCAAAAGGCGGCGATCCGATCAAGTACTGGAAGGAGCATGGCTACAAGTTTCCAATGACAGTCAACAACAATGCATACGGTAAGTCAATTTCAGCTGGGAATCCAACCATCGTCGTCATTGGAAAAGATGGAATCGTAAAAGGTAGGTGGGATGCCTGGACGCCTTCCACGGCGCGTGAGGTTTCAATGTTTACCTCAGTTTTGCTGGACAATCCGGAGATCGGTATAGAAGATATTTCGCGGGCTGCTGCCGCAGGCGACTACGAGAAAGCGGAGTATTTCAGCAGCGCTTTTTTGGCAAAGTACCCAGAGGAGGTTGAATATGTCGCACCATTACGATTTTCTATTTTGATGGAAAAGTCACAATCGGATGCGTTGTATTTCATCAGACCTGTATTAATTAATGCAATTGACTATAAGAAGATCGTGACGGCGATCGTGCAATCTGAATTTGACAAGGAACAGGCGACGGTGGAGGCAGAATTCAAGCGCACTGAACTTCCCACAAACTATGTTGAAGACATCATGGGATTAACAAAAGACCGCGCCTTTGACTATGTCGTTGAACGAGCCAATCTGCAATATAATGCTGACCTTTTTATTGTGCTCTCCGAAGAGGCCCTTCAGGATGGGGACAAGGAAGGTGGGATAGCATTCCTAGAGAGGGCGTTGAAGATCATATCCGACAAAATAAATTCCTGGGAATCGGAGTCAAAACGCCTACGCGATAGACTAAAAGGTCTGAAGGCCAACTAGTACTGTTTTACTGACCATGCGCATGGTCATAGGTAAACTCCAGGCGTGTGGCATGATGCCCTTCGGAGGACGCAAATCGCATTGATATAGTTTGTAAAGTTTTAGAGACGACTAAGGGATGTTAGCTTGTTCGTACGCTATAATGATGCTGCTATACCTTGATCTGGTAAGCCAGTGCGCGTGTTGGTTTTCTGGACCAGGTGTCATGGGTGCAACAATAGCCAACAGTGGACGCTCACACGATTGCATAATGGGTCTAATAACAGAAAAAAATTAAGAGCTAAATCATTGATGAATGCGGGATTTAATTGTCAAAATTGAAAATTTGTCGCATCGGTACACCAACGCGTGGGCTATTCGGGGCATTAATATTGAGATCGATAAAACAGGGATCGTTGGGCTGCTCGGTTCGAACGGTGCCGGAAAATCGACGACGATGAATATCCTGTGTGGTGCGCTTAATCAGACTGAGGGAAATGTATATATACAGGGAATCAACATGCGGGATGATCGTGTAGCCGCGAAGAGGGAAATTGGCTTTCTTCCACAGAACCCGCCGTTATATCTTGACTTAACCGTCGACGAATACCTGAATTACTGCGCTAGCCTTCGATTGTTACCAGAGGAGCGGATCAAAGATGCAGTGAATGAGGCCAAGGAGCGTTGTGGTGTGCAACACTTTAGTAATAGGTTGCTGCAAAATCTTTCCGGGGGTTACCGTCAGCGCGTAGGTATCGCTCAGGCGATTGTTCACCGACCCAAGCTGGTTGTTTTGGATGAACCTACCAACGGTTTAGATCCCAATCAGATCATTGAAGTTCGCGCGTTGATCAGGGAGATCGCCCTTGATCGTGCTGTCATTTTTTCCTCTCACGTGCTTTCGGAGGTACAGGTGTTGTGCAGAGACATTGTGATGATAGAGAATGGCAGAATTGTATTCTCTGATACCATGGATGCCTTCAATAATTATGTGGAGCCTCATAGTATGTTAATCCATTTTGAGATCCCGCCCTCAGCAGAGGAGCTTAGGCAAATACCAGGAATCGCCAATGTTGATTTTCTGACCCAACGCCAGGTGCGTTTGCATTTTTCTGGCGACCAGGAGATCGCTGAACGTGTGGTAGAAGCTAGTGTGAAGAAAGGCTGGCGCCTACGAGAGATCAGCCTGGATAAAACATCCGTTGATGAAATATTTAAACAGTTGTCATCTAAAACAACACACTAGCTAAAGCATTAATTCTTATAAAAATGAAAGTCGTTTTTAAGATAGCAATAACTGAACTTCGTACACTCTTCTATTCTCCGATTGCGTGGTTGCTGATGATTGTTTTTATGATACAGTGTGGGGGGGAATACTTTTCAGTGTTGTCTATGGTCGCCAAACAACAGGAAATTTCCATTGGTGGAAGGGGAATGTTTTACTCTCACCTTACGGACTTTGTGTTTCTAAGCAACTTCGGAATGTTTCAGCAGGTAATGAGGAATCTATACTTATATATTCCTCTGTTAACCATGGGCCTTGTTAGCCGGGAGATCAGCGGAGGTACCATTAAGCTTTTGTATTCCTCGCCGATAAGCGTTTCCCAAATTGTTTTTGGTAAGTATATGGGGATGATCGGGTATAGTTTGATTCTGGTTGCTGTGATGGTGGTATTCGTTGTGGCGGGCACGTTCCATATTAAGGAGCCGCAAATTTACATGTTGCTATCAGCGATGGTCGGTTTCTTTTTGTTGCTCTGTGCGTATTCGGCAATCGGTCTGTTTATGAGTTGTCTGACGGGTTATCAAGTCGTTGCAGCATTAAGCACATTTGTGATGATTGGGTTGTTGAGTTATCTGGGCGAGGTGTGGCAAAGGGTCGCCTTCGTGCGGGAAATGACGTATTACCTTTCCATCAATGGCCGAACGGAGACGATGCTTCGGGGATTAATTACGAGCAAGGATGTGATCTATTTTGTGGTCATCGTCTACATATTTCTGGGTCTGAGCATTTACAGACTCAAGGCAGGCATGGAGTCGGTGTCTGGTATAGTGAAAGCAGGTCGGTATGCAGCGATTGTGGGTTCAGCCCTACTGGTTGGATATGTCTCTTCAATTCCTGGATTGATCGCATATTGGGATGTCACCTTCGGAGATACAAGGACCCTTACTCCAAAGGTCCAAGAAATTCTTGCAGACTTCGGAGAAGAGCCGGTAGAGATAACGGCCTATGCGAATTTGCTGGATGGAACCTTTCATCTTGGAAGTCCGGGAACGTATAAAGCCAACCAGGAACGTTGGGAGTCCTTTCGTCGGTTTAAAACTGACATCAGCCTTAATACGGTGATGTATTACGATAGTGTGACAATAGACGAAGGACGCATGGGTGACCCCGGTAAGAATCCGACGTTGAAGCAACTGGGTGAACAGTATGCGAAGGCCATGGATATTGATCTGGAGGACGTAGTAGCGCCGGAGGAAATTCGTAAGCGAATTGATTTGAGCGAAGAGAAGAACCGATATGTCATGCAATTAATGTGGAGGCATCGCACAACCAAGCTTCGCGTGTTCGACGATATGATGATGTGGCCAAGCGAAACGGAAGTAGCAGCGGCGTTTCTGCGTTTGCAACAGGCAAACCTGCCAACGATAGCATTCATCAAAGGTGATCTGGAACGCGACATTAATACCTTAGGTGACCGTGATTATAAGGCATTGACAAACCTTCCTACCTTCCGCTATTCACTGATTAACCAAGGCTTTGATGTAGTCGACATTTCGCTAGATCGCGAAGATATTCCGGAAAGCATCACGGCCGTCGTGTTAGCCGATCCTCGGGTTGACTTGTCACAGACTGCCGTTGAAAAGATTCGAAAGTATATTCAAGAAGGTAAAAACATCATGATTGCTGGTGAGCCAACCAAGCCGGGGAAGGTGAACACGCTGAAGCCTATTCTTGATGAATTAAGTGTGGCAATGGATAACGGGATGATTATCCAGGAGGGCCTTGTCAATGCGCCGAATTTTGTTGAAGCCGTTGTAAATAAACAGATGCAGGAAGTTTTTAAACCCCTCGGCGAAGCTATTGCCGACAGCGCCAAGTTGACCATGCCTGGTGTGGCAGCCCTAAACTATACTGGAGACGACCGGTTTACGGTCCAGGTGTTTGCGACTACTGAAAAATACAAGACGTGGAATCGTATCAGACCATTGAATTTGGACGTGGTGACGAGGGCTGTTGCGAAAGAAACTCGAAGTGAAGACGGAAGGAAAATATTGGTAGAAGGAAAGAAGGCCGCAATTCAAGACACCGTCGGAACCGTAACATTTTCCCAAGCACAAGGTGATGTCGCCGGGCCGCTTACAACGGTACTAGGGTTGACCCGCACGGTAAAAGGTAAGTGGCAACGCATTATCGTAGCGGGTGACGCTGATTTTCTGAGTAACATGGAGTTGTCGCGCCGAGGAACAGCAAACTTCATGTTTAGTACATCGCTGTTCAGTTGGATGAGCTATGGTAAGTTTCCTGTTGATACGAGCAGGCCGACGGCGAAGGACACCGGTGTCAAGATAACGATGGATGATTTGAGATTCCAGCGCATCATCCTTCAATGGATTATACCGGGTATTTTTCTTGCCTGTGGGACGGTTATATTAATTAGACGCAAACGAAAATAGGAGATGGTTTTCGCTACAGATAAGCAAACATTGGAAGATTTGAATATCTTCGGCCGACAGGGTGGTGGATCTATCTTGGCGATATTCAATCGCTGTGTCTCACGCGGTGGCTCAGCGTTGCTTGAGGAGATGTTTCAGGCGCCGCTACGGGACGGTGCAGCGATCACGAATCGTTGCCGAATCATCGAGGATTTCGCTGCCGGAGAGTTTCACCTGCCAATCAAGGGAGGGCAGTTTGATGTGATTGAGCCGTACTTAGCCACAAGTGACGAGCGTACTCGGCTATCGGTTGGTGAGGGCAAAATGGGCAACAGAATTGAAAAGATGTTGGCCCCGGATATCGTGGAGAACGGAATCAAGCGCGGTGTTGCTGAGCTTGTGATGGCATTGCGGTCGATACGGACATTTATAACCTCGCAAGTGATTCAGGCTGCCCAAAGCTATGGCGCCGAGCGGGACGCCATTCAGGCGATCTTAATCGGTGGCGAGTTAGAGGTTGTCTTCCAAGATGTAAACGAGGATAAGTTCAATGATCGTGAGCTAGCGGCCTTTGATAGCCTATTGCGTTTTCGTCATCGTGAACCGATGCAAAAACTGATGCGACTGGTCTATCAACTGGATGTATACTTAGCCGTCGCCCAGGTGGCGCGTGAACGGAACTTTATCTTCCCGATAATAAGTACGTCGAAACAGTTGCTATTGAAATTGGAAGGTGTTTGCCATCCTGCGGTCCAGGGAGCCATAGCAAACTCATTGGACGTTGGTTTCGACAAGAATGTGTTGTTTCTCACGGGGGCAAACATGGCGGGCAAATCCACCTTTATGAAGACGTTGGGCGTCGCGCTTTACCTGGCACACATGGGTTTCCCCGTGCCTGCCACTGCGATGGTGTTCTCTGTTATGGACGGCCTTTACACAACCATCAATTTATCCGATAACCTGAGTGCTGGGAGCAGTCACTTCTACGCGGAGGTGTTGCGTTTGAAGAAGATTGCCAACGAATTGGGAGAGGGTAAAAAGCTCGTGGTCATTTTTGATGAACTGTTCCGTGGGACAAATGTCAGCGATGCGCACGAAGCTACCGTCGAAGTGGTGAGTGCCTTTGCCACGAGAAGGGACAGTCTATTTGTGGTGTCGACGCACATCATAGAGGCAGGTCATTTGTTGGAAAAGAACAATAGGAATATACGCTTCATCTACATGCCGACCAAAATGAAGGGACACGTTCCGGTATATACCTATATACTTGAGGAAGGTATAACTGCCGACCGACACGGCATGGTGATTATCCGAAACGAGAAGATATTGGAGATGTTGAAAGAAGGGATTAAAGCCAAGAAGGGCATGTCCGTGCTATAAAAGTATAACGAGGGAATTGAATGGGACTGATGGTAGACAAGCAGACGCTGGAGGACTTAACGCTGGTCGGGAAGTATAAGATAAATTCTGTGTATAGCATTTTTCGAAAGGTTAAGACGACAGGAGGGGAGAAGTTACTCGATAAGCTGTTCAGTCAGCCCTTGGATGATGCCGATGCTATTAACATGCGGGCGCGCTTGTTTCAATATTTCCAGGAAAAGGATATTTCCTTTCCTTTCGCTCCTGCAAATGTCCAGATCGCCGAAGACTATGTGGGCCTGGGGTTAAACACATCGAAACTGGGGAACCTGCTCTCATGGGTTATTCGGCGAATGCAAGGGCTGTTCCTTCGCGATGATCTGTACCAAGAGTTTCGAAAGAAGCAGCGTATAACCATTTTAATCCTTGAGCAGCTGCTGTATGTGATCAATCATTTGGATTATGGGAATAAAAGCCAGTATCGAAATCGGATTGAGGAGGTGAAAGATATCCTAGGGCGGTCGGAACTTAAGAAGGTGTTGGAGAAAGCTCCGTCCGCAGATGGCCCTTTCTACGAGTTTGTGACCTACGACTATCTGCTGCGTGGTGCGATGCATCAGAAGGCAGAGCAGCTATTAATGTGCATTCATGAGCTTGATGTCTATATCGCCGTGAGTGGCGTGGCTCGGGAGCGGAAGTTTTCTTACGCGTCAGCTCATCCCAGTGACCAGATCACGCTGCACGCAGTTAATCTAAGGCATCCGTCATTGAATAAAGGTGTTCCCAACACGATTTCGTTACGCCGGGATAAGAATATGATTTTTCTCACTGGTGCAAACATGGCAGGAAAGTCAACATTGATGAAGTCAATAGGTATTTCGATTTACCTGGGGCATATCGGATTTCCGGTGGCGGCGGAGTCAATGGCGTTCTCTGTAATGGACGGATTATATACGTCTATCAACGTCTCTGATAATTTGAATCTTGGCTATAGTCATTTTTATGCGGAGGTGCTGAGGGTGAAACATGCTGCCGAGCAAGTCGGTGCCGGCAAGAACATGGTCGTGATTTTTGATGAATTGTTCAAAGGCACCAATGTGAAGGATGCCTACGATGCTACGCTGGAGGTGACGCGGGCTTTTTCGGAATATGACAATTGCTTTTTTGTGATCTCAACGCACATCGTGGAAGTGGGTGATGCATTGCGGGAACAACCCAATATTCAATTTTTGTTTTTGCCAACTATGTTGAAAGAGGAAGTGCCGCAATATAGCTACCGTCTGGAAACGGGGATATCGAGCGACAGGCATGGAATGACAATCATTCGGAAGGAAGGTATACTCGATATCATTCGCCGAGCGGAGGATGGCTAACACTGGGTGGAGTCATTTTATGTTGGATGGTTTAGTGGTAATAATTTATTTCGAATGATAAAGGTCAATTTGCTGGTCGCTACCTTCTTGTCGCTGACGGAGTTTTTGTTTGGACAGGGTGCTACAGATCGTATCCGATCAAAGAACTTCCCGAAGTTTCCGCAAGTGTCCAATGTCGATATCGCGGGAGCACCTATACTTTCTCAGCCGGCACTTATTGTTGGTAAGGAAAAGGAAATTCGGACTGAGAAACATGGCTTGGCATACCCTGCTTTTTATGATTGGAATCGGGACGGGAAAATGGATTTGTTGCTGGGCGAATTTGAAACGGGCCAAACAGGATCCTATATTAAAGTATATCTGAACACGGGTAGTAACAACGCGCCAGCCTACTCCGGGAAGTACTTTTATGCACGAGACGTAAAGGGAGATACTCTGACGGCGTATCAATGGTGTTGTATCGGGGTACACCCACGGGTTGTGGATCTAAACGGTGATGGATATCCAGATATATTGACCGGCCAGTACAATCCTGGGCAAGTTTCATGGTGGCGAGGCTCGAAGGAAGGCTTTTTGCCAAGACAATTTGTGGAGCAAGAAGGCTACGTTGAAAAATTCGCCTCTGGCTCCGGCGATCAGTTGGATCCAAAGTCAAATGACTACTGGAACTACACATCGACTGATTTTGCCGATTTCAATGAGGATGGGTTGCTCGATTTGTTTGTAGGCGGGTTTGGAGAGCTTCGCGTAGCGTTAAACGTCGGAACGAAGGAGTCGCCTAAATTTGGTTTAAGAAAATATCTATTGGGAATTGATGGGCTTCCGCTCTCGGTTGTTAACCCGAGCGATGAGCAATTACTGAAAGCCCATCGTGCGTTCACTTCGCCTCACTACGCTGGTGTTTACAAGAGTTTTATAAACCCTGTTGACTGGGATGGAGATGGTGTATTGGATTTGCTTGTGACCCATGTGTATGATAGTAAAAAGACTCCTGATCCTGTTGTATTCTTCAGAGGAGTTCAAACTGACAAAGGACTGCGGTTTGAATCTTCGAAATCATTGTTTACGGCTATGGGCATGTACAAGACATTTCCCGGATGTCAACCCAACATTAGGATTACCGATTATAACCATGATGGCGTTCAGGACCTGGTGATCGGGTTGTCACTTCCAACGGTAAATGGTTTTGAGATTGATTCACTGGCGTCGTGGAGTTATTTAAAGGATCTGGGTATTGAAGCGCCGGGCAAAGACGCCGGACGTGCTATTGAGTATAGTGGCGGGATAGAGGCATTTAAGAAGAAGATTGAGTCAGATGCTGATTTAAAATCTTACTACCTAGGAAAATTGCGTGATTCCAAATACCTAACGATTCGTCATCGCGGGTATGCTTATGTGATGCTGGGCAAGAAGAACCCCGTCGCTGCTAAACCGCGTGTAGCCGTCATAGCTCAGGAAGATGCCAAGCCTGTAATAAACGAGATAGCGAAGCGCATAGGGGAGGGGCCGGTGCAAGTGAACGTCAAGGCTCCAGGCGCCGTGAGAAGCTATCAAACGGACAGCATTGTTGTTTCCTTTGCTGTCCAGGAGGGATGGTATCTCTATGCTGACACGAAGGGGAATGAGGCCCAAGGTTGGATACCAACAAAGATGGAGCTCACTTTTCCAAAGGGTATGGAAGCCATTGATCCGCCTGTGCTTCCCAAAAGTCATTATAAAGGCGGCTCTGAAATCTACAATGGCAATGACATAAAGTTTATTCAAAAGTTCAGACTTAACGATGACGCTCGAGCAACTGCTCCAGAACTCATGGTCAATGTGACGATTCACTACCAGACTTGTAACGGTGAGCGGTGTTTGGTGCCGGTTACCGAGCAGGTGGAAATGAAAATGAACTATGTTCGGTAGGTAGTTCCAAAGGAGCTTACACTCAAAACGAAAAATAAATGATATGAAAACAATATTGGTGTTTGTTTTTGGTCTGCTTGGCTTTGTTTCGATTTGTAACGCCCATGTCACGGCGTGCGATCATGCCGTGTTGTTGAAAGATTCAGCAAGAGTCGGGGAGCCTATTTCTTCCTTTGCAATGAAGACCCCAGATGGCAAAGTCCTAAAGGCTGACCAGCTCAAAGGCAAGATTCTTGTTTTGGATTTTTGGGCTTCGTGGTGCGGTCCCTGCCGAAAGCTCACCTTCGAAGTCGACAGCCTTCTGGGTGCCTATCACTCCTCTCCTAACTTTCAGATGATCGGAGTGAACTTTCAGGAAAACAAGGTTGAGGCGGCAATGCAGTATTGGAAGCGCCATGGCTACAAATTTCCAATGGCTTCCGATAACGATGTGCTAGGCAACTCGATAAAAGCGGGAAACCCTACAATTCTGGTGATAGACAAAAAAGGCGTTGTCAGGGGACGCTGGGACGGGTACACCCGTGGAGCGGCCCGAGAAGTCAAGTTGCTTGTTGATTCTCTTCTTTAGTCGGCCAACGGGCTCCAAACCCGAATGAAATAGCAAACTAATTAACAATTAAATACAGCAAAAGATGTACAGACAGTTTATAAGACTTTGTGCCATGGGAGTGATTTTATTCACACCAAGCATGGTCTTTGGTCAGCAAATACCTTTAGATCCGCAAGTGCGGACTGGCAGATTGCCTAATGGATTGACATACTACCTGCGAAAGAATAATGAACCGCAGAAGCAAGCGTATATGATGATTGTCAACAAAGCGGGTTCCATCCTTGAGGACGACGATCAACTGGGGCTGGCGCATTTTATGGAGCACATGAATTTCAATGGTACCAGGCATTTTCCGAAAAACGAACTGGTCAATTTTCTTGAAAAGTCGGGTGTGACATTTGGCGCAGATCTGAACGCTTACACGTCGTTCGACGAAACAGTATACATACTTCCTATTCCGACCACTAATCCCGAGATGCTTCCTAAGGGTTTGGATGTTTTGCGCGATTGGGCATCGGAGGCGACACTGGATCCTGTCGAGATTGACAAGGAGAGAGGCGTCATCCTGGAAGAGGAGCGCTTGCATCGTGGTCGAGGTGAGCGTATAGATAAGCAGACTTTTCCGATGCTCACCAATAGGTCGAAGTATGGCGCACGTTCCCCCATCGGTGAAGTTGATATACTCAGAACCTTCAAGCCAGAGTCAATTAAACGCTTCAAGGACGATTGGTATCGTCCCGACCTTCAAGCCGTCATTGTGGTGGGGGACATAGATCTTGACAAGACGGAGAAGTTGGTCAAGACGAGGTTTACGGACTTAAACAATCCCGTGAAAGAGCGGACAAGGAGCCGATACGAGATCGAACTGAAAGGTAACAATCAGTTTATAGTAGCAACGGACGATGAACAACCTAATGTGTCGATAGAGATTTACTTTAAACGCAAAAGCGGCGACCTATACACCGAGGAAGAATATGTCAGAGCGATCAAAGGTCAGCTGATGAACCAGATGATCAGCTTTCGACAGTTAGAGATGACTAACAGCGATCCTGCGCCTGCTTACCTCAATATGGGAATCGGTAAGCAAGGCTTCGTGGGTGGAGTGGAGACGATGGGCATTTCGGTGACCGGGAAGAAAGGGAAATTGAAGGAGGCTTTTAAAAAAACGTGGGGCCTTGTAGAACGGCTTAGGAAATATGGATTTACTGAGCAAGACCTGGAAAACGCAAGAACACAATTCCTGCGTTTTTATGAGCAGCGATTTGAGGAACGCGAGCATAACGAATCGAAATCCTATGCGCAGGAGTATGTGTCTCTGTTCCTAAGAGGTGAGGCTTCTCCGGGCATAGCATGGGAATATGATTTTGTAAAAAAGACATTGCCGAAGATTTCAGTGAGTGATATCAATGCGCTGTTACAGGGATATCTGGAACCGCATGACCGCGATATAGTGGTCGGCGCACCGACGTCCGAGAAAGGCATGCTGCCGACTGAAAAAGACATTGAGGGGTGGATGACCGAGGTTGCTCAGGCAGAAACATCGGCATTTCGGGAACAGGAATCCGAAAAAGAATTATTGGAGACTTTGCCGGTGGCTGGGAAGGTTGTTTCAAGAACGCAGAAAAGAGAATTTGGTGTCACCGAACTCAAGCTGTCGAATGGTATCAATGTGATATTAAAGCCGACTGCATATAAAAGCGACCAGATAATTTT
Organism: Chryseolinea soli; assembly: GCF_003589925.1. Taxonomy (NCBI): domain Bacteria; kingdom Pseudomonadati; phylum Bacteroidota; class Cytophagia; order Cytophagales; family Fulvivirgaceae; genus Chryseolinea; species Chryseolinea soli. The sequence goes on from NZ_CP032382.1 coordinate 3,748,318, forward strand.
TACTGCGTTTAGCGAGGGAGGAACATCTCTTTACGATTTGAAGGACTTTTTCAACGCAGCGTACGCGACGAGCTTCTTTGATGAAATGGGGCTTGGCAAGCTTACCTCGATAGAGATGCAGCGGAAACTTGCGGGTAGCACAGCTCAGGTGTCGGTAAATATCGGTGAGAAAATAGAAGCTGCTGGCGGCGGCGCATCGGTGAAAGATATTGAAACAGCTTTTCAAGTGCTATATCTGAAGTTTACATCCCCTCGCAAAGACACGGTGCTGTTTGGTAATATGCTGGCGAACTTTGAGGAGATTCTTGCGAACCGATATCTTGACCCCCAAAATGTGTTTTCAGATTCTATCGAAGCTATCGTCAGTAACCGTGATGCTCGCCATCGTGCGCCATCGGTAGAGGATATCAAAGCGTTAAATTTGGATCGGATGTACCGGATCTATAAGGAAAGGTTTGCTGACGCCTCTGGCTTTACTTTTGTGTTTGTGGGTAATTTTGAAGAAAGGGAACTACTTCCTCTCATTGAGAAATATCTAGGGTCTTTGCCGGCAACCCATAAGGCTGAAAAGGCGCGGGCTTTTAAACTGAAGAGTCTCGAAGGAAAGGTTATGAAAGTTGTGTCAGCAGGTACGGAAAATAAGGCATCGGTAAGAATGTTTGTACACGGAAAGGCTAAGAACACTGAAGTTGAAAGAATGAAACTTAGGGCTCTCTGTGAAATTCTTCAAATGAGACTTGTGCAGATACTTAGGGAGGATGAGGGGGGCGTATATACCCCGTCTGTACGGGGGGCGTTTATAGAAGAGGAACAAAAGTTTTCCATTGGAATTGGGTTTGGCTGCTCTCCGCAAAATGCGGATCGCCTAATTTCCTTGGTAACAGCGGCACTCAAGGATATTCGGGAGCGGGGAGTAACCGCTGAGGAGGTTCAGAAGTTTAAAGTGGCGTGTGAAAAGAGGCATGATCAGTCATTAACTACGAACGAGTTCTGGTTGCAATACTTAGCCGGCCAGTATCGGAAAAAAGAGGATTTGAGTGCGATCAATGCGTTTCACAAAGACTTATCCAGGGTGACCGCTGAAAGCTTGTTAAAAGCTTCGCAAGTGTTTTTCAGTGACAAAAATGTCCTAACCTTCAAGTTAGTGCCAAAGAGTACGAGTTAGTTTAGGTTTAAAAGGAAGGGGGCCATGAGAATGGCTCCTTTTTTATTAATTAATTAATCTTTTTAGCCAAAGGTGAGTATCCGGACTAACATTGAGTGTCTTAAAATCCAAGGAACAGCGTGATCAAGGCGGTCTGGATGGAATAGCGTATTGCCCGTAGCGCTTTGGTAATATGGGCCTCAACCGTTTTTGGCGAGATATCGAGCTTGTCTGCAATTTCCTTTTGGGAATAGCCCTCTTCTCGGCTCATGCGGAATACTAATTGACATTTCTCCGGTAAGGATTTGATGGTGTCTTCGATCGCGGATAGTGCGCCATTGTAGTCGATCCATTCGGCGGTGGTGTTTACTTCAAGCGACGTGGCATCGTCAGAGTCGACGAACATGCGGTCCTTTGCAAACTGAGCCAATTTTGCCAGGATTTCGTATTTCACGCAGGAAGCGATGTAGGTATGGAACGAATGGCGGAGTATCAAGGTATTCCTGCGTCTCCATAGGTTCATGAAGACATCCTGAACGATCTCTTCGGCCTCAACTTCTGAACCGAGTCTGATTTTTGCCTGTACCAATAGCTTCTTCCAGTAGCGGTTGAATAGCTCGGCAAACGCATGTTTGTCATCATGCTCCCGGAGCAGCTGAACCAGTTTAAGGTCGTCATATGTCGAATAGCAGTTCAAGGCAAGTCGCTTTTCGGTAATAGGTCGAAGAAATAATATTTCAAACGTTGTAGTTTTTTTGATCGATTCTACAACCAAAATCAATTCAATTTAAAATTTTTGTGATGAAAATTAACTGTTGGTGAAATTTTTATACAGCAATATTATGAAATAATTGCTGCCTGATTGGTCGGAGCAATTCGGTGATTAACCTTGACTTCATACCGATGCCAAGCGGTTGATCGATCTAGCAAAAAGGACGTCCATAGGAGGAGCTAAAGGGGATATTTGAACTTTTGTTTCGTGGACTATCCTTTTTAGTCATCGTATAGGCACGAGTACACTGAAGCTGCTCTTTGTTCGTGTTATTGTACGACTTGATAGTACAAAACCGATTCTCCAGCTGATAATTACAAACGAAATATTAAGTTATAGAATGTCAGAATCCTTTAGGCTAAGCGCGCCCAATGCATCCTAGATTAATTTATATTTAGGTGCATCTGGCTTCCCGATACGAGTTAGGTTTCCATAAAATCTTGAAGGGCTTTTTTTACCTCTGGATCCTTTGATATGTGACTTGGAATCATAGGTAAAGGGAGTGCGGGCAAAAGTGTGTACACCACAGACAACTCCTCCAGGCACACTAACTGCGTCAGGCATTCATCACATTGCTAGCATCGTATGGCGCATGAAATGCCTTTTGGCTACAACAATCTGAATTTCGACTACGTGTGGATTCTTACTGCGGACGACTTTTGTGCAAGTAAAATCGAAAACAATATGAACATCGTATTAACAGGATCAGTAAGCCATGTAGGCAAGCCACTCACGCAGGAGTTGGTAGGTAAAGGCCACTCCGTAACGGTTATCACAAGTAAAGCGGAGAGGATAAAAGAGATTGAATCACTCGGTGCGACAGCAGCTGTGGGCAGTATGCTTGACGTTCACTTTCTGGCAACAACGTTCCAGGGTGCAGACATCGTGTACCTGATGGAAACACTTGATGCCGTAGGTGGTGACTTTGGTGACAAGGATAGTGATCTCATTGATGCTATCAGCCAGATCGGACAGAATTACAAGCAGGCCGTTCTTGAAGCAGGTATCAACCAAATAGTGCATCTGAGTAGCATCGGTGCTCACATGAAAAAAGGAAATGGATTTTTGCAATTTCATCACAACGTAGAAACCATTCTCAAGCAACTCCCGGAAGAGGTGAGCATTAAGTTCATGCGCCCGGTTGGATTCTACACCAACATGTTCGGATTCATCAGGAGCATCAAAACGAAAGGTGCAATTATCTCTAATTATGGAGGCGATAAAAAAGAACCATGGGTATCACCGGAAGATATCGCTGCTGCCATAACGGAAGAGATGGACAAACCATTTGGAGGAAGGAATGTTCGTTATGTGGCAAGCGATGAAGTGTCGCCAAATGAAATTGCAAAAGCGTTGGGTAATGCTATTGGCAAGCCGGATTTGCAATGGCAGGTAATCTCTGACGAGCAGCTTCTGAACGGCTGGATAAAAGGTGGATTCAACCCACAGATTGCCCGTGGCTTTGTGGAGATGCAGGCCAGTCAGCGAAGTGGTTTGTTATATGAAGACTACTATCTTAATAAACCAACGTTAGGTAAAGTGAAACTGGATTCGTTCGCAATTCAATTTGCTGTTGCTTATCATGCGGAATAATCCATGGAGGAGCAATAGACAATTCCGTATTCAATAACTCATAGCGAATTAGGTCATTGATAATACGACTTAGAATCATTTTAACCCTGAATGTATGGTAACGACTACTAGGATATCGGCAATAGAGAAAGTATTTGTGAAAACCGGACAGATCCTATCCACACGCGCATGGAACGGTGGTAACATGCACGAGTTGCATCTTCATTTGCCCGATGTGGATTTTGATACGTGGAAAAAAACACAATCGATCAAATGCAGAATATCCTCACTACATTATACGGATTATACTCCTGCCATGTGGGATGCCACAGAGAAAACCTGCACGTTATACATCGATACAAGCCATGCCGGCAAGGGAAGCGAATGGGCGAAAAGACAAAGGCGGGAAGCCGTTTTTTACTATCTTAACATCGAAGAGGAGTCTCACCTCCCCGAGTGGGGCAGACGTCATATCTTCTTTGGTGACCGGACAGCTATTGGCCATTTTTGCGCGATACAGCAACTGGCATCATCAGAGATAAATATAGACGGTTGCGTTGTCTTCAATGACATAACGACTGCGAATGGATTGGCTGAAAATTGTCCGTGGTTGCAAGTGAAATGTGTTACGGATTATCAACGGCTATATGATCATGCGGAGCAGGTGGCGATACAAATTAAAGACGACCAAGAGAATAATGTATTCTATGTGGTGGGTAATGCGCAGCTGATTATGAGTGTCCGTAAACTTTTAAAGACGCACGGAATTGATGGAAGCCGTATTAAATCAAAAGGATTTTGGAAGTAGTAGCGGAATTGAATAGCAGCTATAGAATGAAACCAGTTATGGAAAAACGTAAAACGAAAAGAGTAAAAACAATAACAGAATTCCACAAGCTCAGAGGTTTACCAAAACCTGAGCACCCACTAATCAGTATTGTAGAGTATTCGAAAATAGTCCGTTCACCGGAGATCAGCCAGGTAAACTGGGTGCTTGATTTCTATAATATTTCGATGAAGAAAGGTCTCAATGCAAAATTGAAATACGGACAACAGGAATATGACTTTGATGAAGGAGTCATGTTCTTTATTTCGCCCAACCAGGTTTTTAGAATTGAAGCGGAACCTAAAGCAACAGAAGAAAAGTCAGGCTGGATGCTGCTGATTCATCCTGACTTCTTTTGGAACACAGCGTTGGCGAAATCCATAAGACTATACGAGTTTTTTGACTATTCCGTAAACGAAGCATTGTTTGTGTCCGAAAAAGAAGAGTCAATGATTAACCAGATTATTCAAAACGTTCAGTTGGAGTATCATTCTAATATTGACAAGTTCAGTAAGCAAATTATTGTTTCACAGATAGAAACGCTGCTGAATTATGCAGAACGTTTTTATAGCAGGCAATTCATTACCCGCGATAAATCAAATCACCAGGTATTGATTCGTCTGGAAAGATTGCTGGAGGAGTACTTCAAAGGTGAGCAAGTAAGTGTGAAAGGGTTGCCCGTAGTTCAGGACATCGCTTTTGCATTGAATGTTTCACCGAAGTACTTGAGTGCGTTACTCAAAGTGTTGACAGGGCAAAATACACAGCAGCACATTCATGAAATGCTGATAAAAAAGGCCAAAGAAAAGCTTTCCACTACGAGTTTGTCCGTAAGTGAAATTGCCTACGAACTGGGCTTCGAACATCCGCAGTCTTTCAGGTTTTCGCGTGATAAACTGACGTTTATAGAATCGATTCGAATAATTTAGCAGTAATTCGATTTGTGAGATAATAACATCCTGACTAAAGTCATCAATTCTACCTTTCAATTCATCCTCTATAATTTTGAAGATGGAAATGATGGTTGTCCTTTCTCCGGCTGACAGGTGCAACGCCTCGTGCACAGCGTATGAAAAGAATCCATATTGTTTGATTCTCTTTGCTAAAGAATAACCCAATAAAAAGTCAGGGTGAAAAAGCAAGGTATAGCCTGATTGATCACCACGCTGATCATGTGTCCAGGTGACTTGGTTTGGTGACACAAAGAACATCCCACCTTCATCAAAGTCATAGAAGTCTTGTCCGTATTTAAACTTCCCATGCAGGTTCTTCTTGTATGCAATCTTGTAAAAATTCAGGATATGTGGGTTGGGAAGATTTTTCAAGGCAATTGTACCTTCAGAATTATTAATCAAGCTCACAAGGGAATGGAGAGGTGCTGGTATGTTCAATACCTTATGCACCTTCGACAATGAATCTAATCTCTGTGGGCTTTGTTCTTCCTTCTTCATCACATTTCAAAGATTAGTAGTTTTTATTTGCAGTCAATTTTGCCTTTAGCTCCCTGAGATCCATTTAGGTTATTCTTAACATCGTCCCAGTCTGATTCTTTTGGATTGAGTTGGGAATGGAGGTAAGCGAGAATCGTGTTACAAAGAAAAGCAACGCGCTCCGGATTTTCATCAGATGTTTCAACAGAGTCATAGCCAGAAACGCCGCCAAACAAATGGCCGGCATCAAAGACTGTCAGCAAACACTTGGGACCGGGACTTAAATGATATGCGTCAGCCCTCCAATTGTCGGTATCGGAGAAGTTCGAACTCTTGTCTTTATCGCCGTTCACGACCAGCGCGGGAAGAGTCATTGTATTGAAGTTCGTCCCAGCTAAAACAGGGTAATGTTCTTTGGCAAATGTAGCAAGTGTGGCTGACGCACCCGGAGCCCCTATTATTACCCGAGCTTTTAACCTTGGCTCTGCAAGATTTATTACTTCACCATTGGCTGGATCAGTGACTTCCATACCAGCAAGCATCGCCACGGTGTGGCCTCCCAAAGAATGTCCGATAGCGGCGATTTGACTTAAATCGACCCTCCCTTTCAATCCTGGCACCGTACGAATTATTTTATCAAGGTTGTCAATGATAAATCGCATGTCCCGGGCTCGTGATTTCCAAAACAGAGGGGCTTCCGAATAGGACGGGTCAAGGGCTAATGTTTTTGAGTTTTCATGGGTTGGCTGAATCACGACAAAACCATGCGACGCAAAAAAGTCTGCAAGCGGTCCGTAACCATGAAATGAAGAAAGAAAATTGGAACGTCCATGACCATGTGAAAGTAAAAGTACTGGAAGGTTCACTCCGCTTGCCGGAGCCGAAACTTTCATTTGAAGATCGACATGCCGACCTGCCATTCGTAGCACAACCGGGCTGTATGAAATAACCGGAATTCGAGAGGCAGTCGCTGGATCTTGTGAAAAAATAGTACCCGAGTTGATGCACAATGCAGTCATCAAAATTCCTGCTTTTATTGTGCTTGCTGAAGTTCGCTTTAAACCTATTGAAGTTGACATATTTGTTTGATTTGATAGGATACGAAAGTCTGAGTTCGATGGAATTATAACGTAGTTAAAATCAGGAATTCCGTAGCCAAAACGCAGTTGGTGGTACAGCTCTAATTAATGATCGATTGCTTAGCAGTTCTGGTGATAAAATTTACATACGGGTTCTAAAACAGCGTTTTTCGCTGATAGTATTCCTTGAGGTCAGAATATTGAATCTAAAGGTTTTGACAATTTCACACTTCCCTGAACAAAGCAGTCATGAAATCTGGACTCTTAATACGGCTATTCTGGACTTTTGAAGAAAGCTTGACCTGGACGGCAACAGCATTCGCCTAATAATTGGGGAATTCCTGGAGGACGGAGCTTGTAAAGGGGAGACCGTTTATGCCCGTACTCCTTTGGAGCTGAGTCGCTTTCATTGGCCGTTTTACAAGAATTAGCCCTTCTAATAATATGGAAGTTACCGCTACGTACAATCCATTGAAAAACAGTCATTTTAAATAAACAAAATTGTTTATACATAATATTTATAATATATTTGTTATATTTATATCATGAAAACTAATGAAATTGATCTTTTGAAGGGCATTCACCCTGGGTTTGTCCTGGAAAGAAAGCTGAAGGAGAAGAACCTTAGGAAAGGTCCATTTGCTATATCCATAAATGCGTATCCTCAGATTTTAGGGGATATTACAAAAGGCAAACGCGGCATGAATACCGCACTTAGCCTGAGAATCGAGCACGCCCTGGGATTAGAGGAGGGTTTCTTCATGACGCTTCAGGTTCACTATGAGATCAAAGAAGAAAAGCGCAAGCAACAGGACATGTCTCATCCTGACCTGGCAATATTGAGGAGCGGATTATTCTGGGACACTGATGTTTCGAAGATTGATTGGCAAAGGCAACGCAAGGCAATCATTCAAAGAATTTTTGAACGCGGTGATGAACAGGAGAAAGCCGAAATAAGACGCTTCTATGGAAGTGATATTGTAAAAAAGGTTCTGCAGGAACTGAATCTGAGCCATGCCGGATAGTTTGCATTGGGATACCGTTACTCCCCTGCTGAAGGATGCGCTCACCATCCTGATGGAAAGCGAAATATTTGACCCGTTCCGTTTGGTGGGGGGTACTTCACTGAGCCTACAGTTGGGACACCGAATGTCGGACGACATTGATTTGTTCACCGATGAAGTCTATGAGTCAATTGATTTTGATAAGATTGATAAGTTCCTCAGAGATTCCTTCGCCTATGTATCCGAACCAACAACAGGTCCGATTGGGATGGGAAGGTCATATTTCATTGGCAACAGCAAGGATGATACTGTCAAGCTTGATCTTTATTACACCGACAAGTTCATAAGAGATCCGTTAGTTTTAGGTCCCTACAGACTGGCAACAGTGGAGGAGATTGTGGCGATGAAAATCGACATTGTTCAGCGTCGCGGCAGGAAAAAAGATTTTTGGGACCTGCATGAAGTGATTGAGGACTACAGCATAGAAGCAATGATTGCGCTGCACCAGGAGCGATACCCGTATAATCACAACGAAGCGATTATAAGAGAAAACTTCACCGATTTTTCAAACGCCGATGGCGACTTTGATCCAAAATGCGCGAGGGGAAAGTTCTGGGAACTTATTAAATATGATTTCTTCAAGACGCTAGAGTCTTGAACCCGCCGACAGAATTAACGTGCGCCAAAATCACAGCGTCAGATATCATGTTTATCAAAATAAATCTGTATCACGGCTATTTTCATAATCAAATTGTGCCTTTAGTATTGCGTCCTTTCAATTTCGAACCCCGCTGGGGTACTTTTTATCGATCTAACTTCCTGAAGGTTAGAATATTATATCTTATAAAATCCAAAAATTACCGCGTGATTTTTGGTATCTTTTGATTCGTTTTGGTCTCTTAATGAACGTCTTTACTCTCATAAATTTACGAAAAAGGGCGAATTGTGGCCCAGAAATGGTCGAAATCCGGCCAAATTTTACTATTTTTTAAGTGGGAAGATTGCCCCACACAATAGGGGATGCGCACATTCTCTTGTATTTGACTTGCCAGAGGGAAAATATTTGAGCTACAGGCATGTATTGAAAAGCTCGGGCTTAAGACTTCGAGCATTTTTGGAATGTTTACTTGGTGCAGCAATCACTGGCGCATAGTAATTCTTATTAGCTCCAAGCCAGAAGAGGCTTTAAAGATTTTTGTTGTAGGTAACATTTATATAAAGCACCCTTAGCCATTAAAATCGTTATGATTAGAGAAAAAATTGGAACCAAAGAGAATATAGTCAACCTATTTTCTCATCCAAATAATTGCAGTAATGTTTGCTATTTGCCCTGGACCCTAGAGCAAACAGTTAAACACTACATTTCACAGAGCATCCAAAGAGATGGATATAACACAACCTCCTTGACCATTACGGTATCCGGAAATGATGTATTTCTTGAGTCGGATGGTGAAACCTTCTCAGGTGAATACTTAAAAAACCTAATAAAGTTTCTTGAAATCGGGCTACTGGGCTTCGATCTTTCGATCAAAAGAAACAACGTGAAAAAATGGAAGGCTAACTGGAGATTCTTATTACCTCTTGGCATTTCAATTTTTAATCATAAGACCATTGAAATGATGGATTTTCCCCCTGTTTCCCTGGTATTGGAAAAGCAAGATTACTTGAATTCCAAAACCAGCGATCGCTGGTCCGAGCTACTGCTGTTGAATGGTGCGGATAAGATTGACCTTGAGAAATTTGAGTCAATTTTAGATATAGTGCCGATAGCTGCTCCGGCTGGAGATGGAGCTATTTTAGATCAGGAAGGTGTTTATAATGGCGATTTTGACGGCTACACGCTGAGCCTATTGGATTTTTTTTCAAAGACTTCAGATCCCTTAATTGGTAAGCCGCTGGTTGCTTTTGGTGCGCCTATCAGGCAATGGTTGAAGCGAAAATATGGATTGTCACTAAATGTTTTAACAGTGGGCACGTTCAAATTGGATAACAACAGGACAATATCTACTATAGGTTCAAATCATCCGGCTTTTATTTTCTACGCGGGCCATAAATTCATATGCGAGCCAGATAAGGACAAATTAAATTTTGAGCTCGCATTTAAAGTGATGCAGCAAGACCTGATTGTGGCGCAATGGCAAGTTGAAATGGGAAGTAAACCAGCCTCTGATCCAAAAGCTGTATTGGCGAAATGCAAGACTAATTGGGCGAACAGGCCAAGTGAAATTGAAGACCTTGTAAATAGACAGGTCTATGGAAAAACCATCACGCGTGAGCTACAGGAGTATGCAAGGTCCCTTGCGACTGAAACAGACTTTAAATTCAACGAAAAATTTTTACAAGAAATCGAGAAGAATGCTCCTCTTGAATTGTTAAAAAGAGATTGGTGAGCTATGTAATTGACAAGGTGCTGAATATGCGAAAATATTATTGGGGACTAGTGTTTTTTATTCTTTCACACAACACTGAGGGATACGATAAAATCGGTCATCGAATCATCGCGCAAATAGCTTCAATGAATTTACATCCGAAGGCAAAATTAAGAATTGAGAATATTCTAGGTAAAAATGGACTGGCAAATGTCTCGAACTGGGCGGATGAGATTAGAAGTGACCATGCGTTTGACTATTCTGCGAGATGGCATTATTTAAATGTTGATGGTGAATATGACTCAAATGACCTGGATAGCGTGTTTGAAAATGCTACAAATAGAAATGACAATCTTTTATTTGCGATTGACAGTCTGATTAAAGTGCTTAGAAAGAATCGAAATGATATTCAGGCGCTGAAATTTTTGGTCCATTTTATAGGTGACCTTCATCAGCCTTTGCATTTGGGTAGATCAATTGATCGAGGTGGGAATTTGATTAAAGTAAAGTGGTCCAAGGACTCGATTAATCTTCATTCCTTGTGGGATACTCAGATGATCAATTTTGAACAACTGAGTTATACAGAATACTCACATTTTCTCTTAGAGTCATCGAACTTTAAAGAAGTGCGATCTGCAAAATCAAACTTAAAAACTTCTTTCAAAAAGTCGTATGTGATTAGTAGAAGAATATATAATTACAACTACAAAGATTTAAACCAATATATTTACTACTACGGTTTTTCAAATGACATTGCAGGATTGCTGATTACTGGAGGCTCTCTTCTCTCTTCTGTGCTCAATGAACTATATTCATAAAGTATGCATGCCGAGAGAGAATTAAAACACAGGCGATTACCTTTAAAGCCAAAAATATACTACGTGTGCCGGATGAATCGGAAAGTAGCAGAGATTACAATAAATCGTTAAAGGCCTTCATTTTTAGGATAAAAAACGTTCCAAAACGCATCTTTTTCTTTCCAAAAAACATCGTTTTCGGATCAATTTTCGCATATTTTTACTAGAAATGTAGGACGACTATTTCATTAAAAAAGGAAATTCCCGTGAAGAACCCACCCTTAAAGTACTCCCTGACTGAGGGCCGGCTTTCAACGCTATTTTTTTGATGACAGGAATTACTCTACTACCACCTATCTCTGGGTTAAAGCGATCGCGGCGGAAATCATTCGGAGGTAATAAACAATTGATCAGCTAGATTAAGATTAATATGCTAAAGGAAGTCAATTGGTCAGTATCTAGAACATATCGATCCGAAACAGAATGCGAACCGTATCAATTTTATAGTGATGCGTTAATCCAGAGCAAATCTCTGGACCTTCTACTGGGATACTTCAGTTCTGCGACGATTAGCGTGCTCTCAGGGGGGTTTGCCGTTTTTCTCTCGTCTGGCGGTATAGCCCGAATAGTGATCAATGATGTTTTGTCGGATCAGGACAAGCATGCAATAAAGCAAGCAACCCAACGTGAGGCTGCTTTATTTCCGATTGATCTATTAAATGTGAAGGGCCTTCGAAAAACGTTGGATGATTATGGTAGACATTTTTTTGAATGTCTCTCATGGTTGATAGCTAATCAAAGAATTCAGATGAAGATCATTCGGCCGAAAAATCGAAGAGGAATATCTCATTACAAATCTGGAATATTTTCTGACGGAATAGAGCAAGTTGGATTCAAAGGATCGTGCAATTTTACTGCATACGGTCTCCTCGAAAACTTGGAAGAGATGGACGTGTATTTGAGCTGGGAGAATGGGCGATCAAGCCAGTGGATTAACAATCAAGCGGAATACTTTCAGAAAATATTTTCTGGGGATGCCGATTTTGTCGAATATCTTGATGTTAATGCTGTTACGGTGGCGATCCAAAAAGAGTTCGGTGACAAAACCATTGGCGAGCTTTTGATTGAGGAAAGAGAGCTCCTTGAAAGAAAGAGAAAGTTCTTTGAAAACCCACTTTTGCAAAGAACATTTGACAAGGTTAACGCGAAACTGGAGTATATCATCCGTGAGCCACGCTTCCCATACCTCGATGGGCCCAGGGCGTATCAAATCGAAGCTTACGAACGCTGGAGGAAAAAAGGAACAAAGGGAATTTTCGCAATGGCGACGGGCACTGGAAAAACGATCACATCGCTGAATTGTATATTACAAGAATTCAAGAAAAACTCCAGCCACACTTATCATGCGCTGATTTTAGTCCCGACAATAACTCTTGTAGATCAATGGGTGAAAGAAGTGCGATCTTTTAACTTTCAAGAGGTATTCAAGGTCTCCTCGAAGAACGACTGGCAAAACGAACTAACTACTCTAGTATCCACATCAAAGCGTATTTCACTTTCTTTCATCATCGTTAGTACCTATGCATCATTTGTCAAGGACAAATTTCGAAGACTCGTAAACGACCTCCCAGAGGATACCATATTTATTGCTGACGAAGGCCACAATCTTGCTTCTCCAATTGTAGCCGAAAAACTCAAAGGGTTCAAGCTTCAAAAAAGAATCGGATTGTCGGCTACGCCCAAAAGGATATATGACCCTGAGGGTACACAAGGGATGGAGCGTTTCTTTGACGACCGAGAGCCTTATACCTTCTCCTTTCCGATGGAGCAGGCCATTAAGCAGGGTGTACTATGCAGTTACTACTATTTTCCGCATATTATTCGATTGGCCCCAGATGAATTGAGCCGTTACATTGAGATTAGTAATAGGCTTGCAAAACTATCCCGTTTTAAGCGGTCGCCAGAAAACGACATCATCATTGAACGTTTGCTATTAACTAGGAAACGAATCATTCATAAAGCCACACACAAACTACCAACTACCATTGACATTCTTACCCATCAATTCCAAGAGCGTGGAAACCTAAAGTATACATTTGTATATGTTCCCGAGGGTGAGAGTTTTGAAATACGAGAGGAAGCCGATGAACTTGTTGCCGACAATATTAAGTTGATCAATCAATACACGAGGGAGATCGCAAAAATTGACGACAATATTCTAGTCAATCAGTTCATAAGTGGTATGAAGGATCGTCAAGAGATACTGGATCAGTTTCAATCGGGTGTGATCGACGTTATTGCGTCCATGAAATGCCTTGACGAGGGCGTGGACATACCAAGGGCAGAAGTGGCCATATTTTGCAGCAGTACAGGAAATCCAAGACAATTCGTTCAACGACGCGGCCGCATTTTACGAAATCATCCTGAAAAGGATCACGCCGTTATTCATGACTTGGTGGTCATACCAGATTACACCGAACGCAATCTTGATGCGGATACCTACGCGCTCGAAAAGGGACTGGTTAAAGCGGAACTTGAAAGAGTCATGCACTTCGCATCGCTATCTAGAAATCCGTACAACGCTGAGGACGTATTTAAAAGCGTTTGTGATTACTATGATCTCAATGTTTATTCTATTCAAAACGAACTTTCAGCGGTATGACCAGAGAAGAAATACTCCAAACTTTCCTCGAAGATCCTTTGCTTATTGAGAAAAAGCACATCGCGGAGGAAAAAATTAAAGATGCCTCCTTTTCGCAACCATCCAATAACAAGCTCATTGAAGTAATCAAGCTTGCCATAACAGGCAATGTGGAGCAGGAACCTGAAGGTGTCACGAGTCGTAAGATCAATCAATACCTAAACCGTTGAGGATATGATTATAGAAAAAATTGAACTGGAAAATTTCATGTGTTATGCTGGCAAGAATATCCTAGAATTCAAGGAAGGAATTAATGTAATCATTGGTGACAACGGCTACGGAAAGTCAAAATTATATGACGCATTTTATTGGGTAATGTATGATCAGGTATTTTCAACTGAGAAAAAGATTTTCGAGAACACCAAGATAGTCAAGTCCGGTATAATTTCGGATAAAGCTAAAACAGAAACGCCCAATGGACGGGTAACCTGTATGGTTAAGATAACATTCAAAAACGTTGATCGAGGCAATTTCTACATCCTAGAAAGAAAGTATACTATAAATACCAAGGACGGTGTGATCAAGGAAAATAACGACAGTGAATTCACGGTCATGAAAAAGGATCTCTCTTATCTGAATGCCAGAATGGTAACTGACGAAGAGGAGAAAAATAAAATAAGGGAACGGATACTGCCGCCCCCGGTGAAGGACTACCTATGGTTTCAGGGAGAGCAGGTCGAATCGATTATTGATTTTAACAAACAGGATACCCTAACCAAGGCTATCAACGTACTCTCCAGTATTACAAGGTATGACCAAATAAAAGCACTGGCAATCGTGGCTGCCAAAACCGGGAACAACGAGTATGACCGAGAAGTTAAGAGACTGAGCAAAGACGCAGACAAAAGCGAACAACTGGAAATCGAAAAAAAACAGCTGGAGGGAAAAATACAACGATATCAAGATGAAGAAACTGAAGTAAAGGAAAACCTGTCAAGAGCAGAAGAGAAGTGTGAGGTGCTGCTAAACAAAATCGGAGATGCAACAACGGTAAGCGAACTGCAACAGCGAAAGAAAGGCCTTTTGAGCCAATTGGTTGATTTGAACCAATTACAAAAAGAGGAGCAGATTAGTTTTCACCGAAAGATGTTTAGGAGTAAATGGGTACTCAAAGGAACGGCAAAGCTCCATACCGACTACAGCGAGCAGTTTTCTAAGTACGAGAACCTAAAACTTGAAGCCGCGGCTGACATTAAAGCAAAACAAAATATAGAGGAGGAAATTGCTAAAAAGCTACAGTTCAGACTGCCACTTGATGTTCCTGAGCCCATTTACGTCCAGCGTATGCTTGATGCCGAGCGATGCCTGGTCTGCGACCGCGAAGCTAAAGAAAACTCCGATCCGTGGAATCGAATCAAGGAGCTTATAGACAGGCCAGATCGAAAGAACACGAGTAATTTACCCGAACCGGTCAAACATGATTTCTCAGCAGATTTGAAACGGTTGTACCAGAATGGCCTAGCCCTTGTTCACCGAATTGATGAGTTAGATGAGGACATCAATGAAACATTAACAAAGATAGCCAACATCACCACCCGAATTCGCCAAGTAAACAAACAAATTGAAAAAGTAGAAGAGGAGATTCAAAAGTTGTTGTCAGATACATCCTTGAGTGCCGAGACTGCAGAAAACATCATCGCAGAATATTCAATCCAGAATAAGTATGTCAAGGATTTTTCTGAGCAACTAAACGCATTAAGTCAAAAGCTCGAAAATAGCCGGTCAACACTACGAGATGTTAATGACAAACTGGCAGCATTGGTCGATGAGATTCCTAAATCGTTGATAGAGAAGCGGGAGATATTAAACGATTTCGAGGCGATGGCTATTTCGACTCGGGAGAGAGTTTTTAACCAACTAATCCTTCAGCTTGAAAACGAAGCGAACAAACACTACGAGGCCATGACTGCAGGTAATAAATCCGTGAAGGGACAGATCAAATTGCGAAAGTTACCCAACGGCAACTATATGCCTGAAATAATTGACGACAGTGGAAAGCCATTACTTGGATCTAACACGAGCAACCTTATCCTTGTTAAGCTTTCTGCGATCATGGCAATTATATCGGCCAAGAGCAGTTCTGGACTCGTTGATCTATACACGCTTATTACCGACGCCCCGACTTCCGTTTTTGGCGAAGACTATACAATTGGTTTTTGTAAGACCATTAGCAAGGTGTACAAGCAGAGTATTATTATGAGTAAGGAATTTTATAAAAACCAGAATCTTAAGAATGAATTACTTTCCAATCCTGAGATAAAAATTGGTAAGGTTTACACCATTACCCCCAGTATCATAGAAACCGAAAGAAATAATCGAAATAATCTCTTTACTAAAGTTGAACTTGACAACTAAATATGGAATTGTTAAAAAGAATAAAGGACCGGACTCCAGAATATGATGCAATTTATGAGTCTTTGATTTCTAAGTTCACGGTTCTTCAGGGCGGACGTGCTGGAACGGCGGGAGAAGCCAGTACCTGGGAGCAGGGTAAATATTTTTTTACCAAATATGAAATCTACATGTACGCCACATTACTGGGTCTAAAACGCAACTACCGGATTCCGCTGAGTCCCGATGGGCAACGGGAGAAATTCATCGCAATAAACGCCTGGCACCCACAAGATTTGGCCGACTATGTTGTAATGGGAGTCCTCTCAAAAGCGAGAATTGATTTCAATAAATTGGAGGAAAGAGAGGAGAAAGAAATTGAACGGGAAATTCTAAACATCCGTAAACTTATGGAAGAGTATGCGAATGGTGGTTTCGATATGATTCGGTCGAAGATTGAAACCGAACCAACATTTTTTGATAATAACGATAACTGCTTCATCGATATGCTAGAAGATAACCACTTAAATGGAAATTGATTTTATAATAAACAGCTAGGTGTTTGAAACGGCAAGACATAATATATTTGGATAACAACTCCACGACACCAGTCGACCCTCGCGTATTGGAAAGCATGTGGCCTATTTTAAAGGAATGGTACGGCAATCCGGCTAGCACTCATAACTTTGGCCATGCAATAAATAAATTTATTAAGCAGTCACGCTCCAACGTGGCTAAATTGCTCAACTGCAGCTCCTCTGACATTATATTTACTTCTGGGGCAACAGAAAGCATTAATCTTGCCTTAAAAGGATATGCCCTTGCTAATCAATCCAAGGGAAATCACATTGTAACCCTGAAGACTGAGCACAAAGCGGTGCTGGATACTTGTGAGTACCTCGAGTCAATAGGATTTGATGTAACTTACTTAGACGTTAAAGAGGACGGGCTTTTAAGTGTGAACGATCTTCAGCGAGCCCTTCGTCCGGAAACACTTCTGGTAAGTATTATGCTGGCAAACAATGAAACGGG
Organism: Chryseolinea soli; assembly: GCF_003589925.1. Taxonomy (NCBI): domain Bacteria; kingdom Pseudomonadati; phylum Bacteroidota; class Cytophagia; order Cytophagales; family Fulvivirgaceae; genus Chryseolinea; species Chryseolinea soli. The sequence goes on from NZ_CP032382.1 coordinate 3,765,375, forward strand.
TGTTATACAACCCATGTCAGAAATTGCGGACGTCGTGCATCGACATGGTAGTTTACTGTTTTGTGATGCCACTCAAGCAGTTGGAAAAACTTACGTTGATGTACGGAGTTTGTCGGTTGACATGTTAGCGTTTTCAGGTCACAAATTTTATGCCCCAAAGGGTGTCGGAGGGCTGTTCGTTCGTGACTTAAAAAGGAAGCGAATTAAGCTTCAGCCTATCCTGCACGGAGGTGGGCACGAGGATGGACTTCGCAGCGGTACGCTCAATGTTCCTGGCATCTTTGGTCTTGGAGTGGCTTGTGACCTTGCGTTTGAAGAGATTCATGCCGATGTCCAAAGAATAAAAGATCTCCGAGACCGGCTTGAAAACGAACTTCTTACAATCCAAGGAGCATTTGTAAACGGTAGCATTTCTAGCCGTATGTACAATGTGACAAATATCTGTTTCCCTTCCCATGACGCTGATCATTTGATTGGAAGGATGCCGAATATTTCTGTGTCTAACGGCTCAGCTTGCACTGCATCACTAATCGAGCCATCACACGTGTTGCTGGCCATGGGACTGACGCGTGAAGACGCTATGGCTTCTATCCGGTTCTCGTTGGGCCGATTTAATACCGCTGAAGAACTACCTCATGTGATCACCAGTATCAAAAGACTGATCGAAGGAGAGGTTGCCTAGTAATACAGTGGCAACAACTTCAGGGGGGAAAAGTCTGGGGACGTTGTAAAATGCTGTGAATTCCAATGCGAATAAATGGAACAGAAAAAAGGTCTCCAAAGCCTTTCCTGACTGTTCTTCATTATTCGAACATAGTCAGGGTCAATGACCAACTTGGCTATGTTTTTCTGTTCGACGTAATTTTGCAAGAGGAAATCTATCCCTAACGCTGCATCCATTGGAGGATACAATAATCGAGGTGCTGGCATAATTAGGGAGATGCCGAATGCATTGCCCTTTGCCTCCATTCGGTAGCCACCGTAGGCTAGGTGGTAAAGCGGGTGAGAAAACTTCGTTATCCCATCGTCCGCGCCCTCCGAAGTTATATGCCGATCCAGGTGCCAGGCCGCGAACAATTCATCAATTATGACCCCCTCTTCATTCTCCTTTACTACGTAACCCTCTATTTCAAAATTAAACTCGAGCTTCTCCAATGGGTTTCGCAAAATATCCTGTGAAGAAAGAACCCCGCAAATGGAAAGCGAGAGCGAAACCTGAACTTCCTCCGTTTTCCCCGGTATACACCCACTTGCGTAATCAGCTGTAAAAACAATTTTATCAAGATTGTACAACCAACGGTCACCATTTGACTTGCTAATACAAGATTGTCCGGCGTTGTTCAACGGCGTGGTGTCTTTGCAGAGGCGATACTTTCTAAGTAGCTCAGCAAGTTTGATCAAATCGAATCCAATGGTTTTACTTTCTGACATGCGATTCCTGCTTTTCAAAAATATTCTTCAAATTCTTAAAACGGTCTTTTTCAATTGCGGCGATGTCCTTCCAGATGTCGGGCTTCGAAGGCCTTAGAGCTTCATCAATAGAAACGTATTGTACTTCCTGCCAAGGAAAATTGTGGTCCTGACCTTCGATCACAAATCCATCTGAGGTGTCGATAGGAACCTTAGTGGCCTTGCAAACCACCCAAAACGAATCGCTCTTAGCTTTTCCTTGTCTTACAAGAGGCTTTAGGTTTTTAAGTCCCGTTTTCTCAGCGATCAGGGCAACGCGATCGGCAGCCCCTAGCGTGCGTAGAGATTTTTGTTTGGAAATTTTATCCTCCCACCAAAGTTCCAGTAAAGGCATAATCCAACGCGTATTATAGCCACTAAAAGCGCCGTTATAGATCGCGAATTCCAGTTCACCCTTTGATAACTTGCTCCAATCATCCGAAGTCATATCAATGCCAAGCCTGGCAGAAAGATAATCTTCGTTTATCAAAAAGGTGGGCTTGCTGATCACCTTGTGTATCAGAAATCCGGCAACAATGTGCACTGGTTTATCCAAAAGTTTACGTAGATGCTCCACAAATCTGAAATCCAATATTGATACGTCTTTTAAATTTAAGACTGGCTCAACTTGCTTTTTACTTGAATTGAGGTAGCGATAACCATCCACAAGCCATTTCAAATGGCTACGAAGTTCCTTAAACGAAAACTCGGGTTTGTGACCAATCTCGTTCTTGCTGATAGTGAAATCAAACAAATCCAGACTGGTTTGGTCTAGCGATTTTTCAATATTCTCATTAGCCGAAATCAGAATAATTGGAAAGTCATTTTTTGGGGTGCTTTCTTTTGCAAGGGTTCTGAGTTCTTGGGCAACCGTGCTACCTCGATACATTGCGAACTTTCCTTTCTCAAAGGCTTCCTGATTGAGTCTTAGATCGAGAATGATGCCGTCTAATCCGGGGAGATTCTTTTCCAAATCACTCAGCAATTCCTCCCAAAGCTTTGGCTTACTAAAAGCGATCTCAATTTCACCACCATCCTGTAATCCGTTGATCGTTCCTTGCTCGATCTGACCTTGCAGGTCATCGATATATAAATACTTATAAGCCATATTCTGTCCGCTGTTTATCGGTAACCATAGCGAGTTCAATTCTGAAAGACGTGGCATATCCTTGTTCTGGCTCAATGATTTCTATTGTACCCCCATATGCCTGAACAATATCTTTGATGATCTTCAATCCAAGTCCTGTACCGGTAAGTCTCTCCTCGTCCGAAGCATCGAATGACGAGGGAACCGATGTTGTGAAAAAAGCCTCGAAGACTTTCTGTCGATTTTCAATTGGTATGCCGTCACCATTGTCCAAAAACTCGAGATAGACCTTTTTGTCGTCTTCCTTGCCAACAATGATTTTTATCTCCCCTTTTGCACCCTGCCTGCGGATCGCTTTTTTTGAATTGGTGTATAAGTTAAAAAGTATTGAGCTCCACTCTGAAGCATGCATGGGTGTTGTGATCAAGTCATAACCGAAAAAATCAACTTGAAATTCAATATCAAGTTTAGTGAGATCCGATGCGATGATATCTTTGAAACGTTGGATGACTCGGTCCAGTTGTTGTGGTTTCAACTCACGGCTTACATTGGCAGAAACTGTAGCATTGAAGTAAGAAGTGTAGGCTGTAAAAAGTTGGATGGTTCGTTGTAGGTTTTCCAATGATCTAATCCCGGCCGAATTAAGGTTCTGATTTCCAAGCACGCTTATGTCCCCCATGATTGAAGGGGAGAACTGTACAACCTCATGCGTGAATTCCCCAATCGTAAGGCCGAGAGCTGCAAGAACGCGAAGCATCCCTAGCTCATCAAGTAGCAATTGAAATTGCGTCTTTAAGTCCTCAACAATTTTAATGGTGTCTTCCTTGAACGTACCCGCTTCTGTTCTACTTTGAGCTGCGGAATTGAAGAAATCGTTAACGCTTTTCTCCAGGGATTCCAGCTTTTCAATAGTGGTTTTCTCGGTATCGGGAGACACCCCCACAGTCTGGGCGGCGCGAGTGATTTGGACTTCCTTTTTAATTTTTTCCACACCATAACGTAGAGTCATTCGCGCTGCTTCCAACGCTTTATACAGAAAATCGATCAGCTCATTGTATGCTTCGTTTTCAACCAATCCTTCTCTACTCGCCGTCTCCTCAAAGAACTTTCCTTCATCGTCAAGGATCTCTACAAAACCAAATAGGTTCTTGTTTGCAAATGGGATATTGGTCCCCGACTCAAAAAAGTAGCGCTTATCAATCCTTAACCAATCGTCATTCTGTTCACCATAGGGCAGTACGCGAAATCCATTCCGATACAATCGAACGCCGCCTAATTCGTTGGACAATCTCTGAATATTGGCAAGCTCTTGTTTGGTAATGTTGACATAGTACTTTTCTCGTTGAAAAATGTAATAGTAGACTTTGAAGTGGACGTGGCTAAGATTCCTATATTGATTCTCGGGAACCTCGCCTTCGCTATATACTTTGCTGTGGAGAATCGGGATGACGTCTTGGTCTACATCGAGACTTGCGCTTCGAACCTGACAAAATGCGTCGTGTCTACTGTCCACATAACCCTCAATTGTTGCCAATGCTTTTTCAAATAGCAACGTATTTGGATCGGCTATCACTTTCTCCTGGTCACCCTGGATTTTTACGAAGCTCACTTTAAAGGACGCATCTTGTTTAGTTGCCGTCTTAAGGCGCTTCGATCGATCCGACAGGTAATCTGGCTGTAATAATTCTGACACATACCTGTAGACCCTTGTGATCGTTGCCTCAGACCAAGATTCTCTCAGACCATCAATGATTAATACGGTACCTTCAATTTTAATTTTATCTACTTGTTCAATGGAGTTCTTAATATCTGTAATTTCAGTGTCGATGGCATAGTCATCCCAATTGACGGTCAGCTTCAATGCTTGCGGACGGTCAAAGGTCTGGGTAATGATCGTCAATTTGTTCCCAAGCCGTTGGGTAGCAAAACGACCAATCCCTTTTCTGCCTGCTTTGCTTCGATGAAACTTTGTCGACTTTGGATTATGGACCTTATCTGTGGATGAAATCCGCATGAAGCCATTCTTAAGTTGCAACGGCAACATGCCAACGCCGTCATCTTCGATAACCAAAGTACCTCCTGGGGCATCCGTCTCAATAAATCGCACAACGACATCGGTAGCGTCGGCATCATAGGAATTCTTGATCAATTCGGAGAGTGCAGTCTCTGGTTTACCCACAAGTTCTCTGCCGAGTCGGTCAATTAAGCCTGAGTCGACGGAAAATGATATTTCCGCGCCAATGTCTTCTTGTTCTTCTTGCATAGTGTTAGATGAAACAACTTGCGCAACCTTCTGCCTCGGAATCCTCCAAGATATCTACCAAGAGCCCGGATGAACCTTTTTTTGTCCTTGCACTGCGTTTGATATACTCCTCTTTAATTGCAACGATACGCTCAGGTTGAATGAGTTCCCCTAATGAAAGGTCGTCATTCCATGTGTAGCCGTCCTTCTCGTATTCCATTGCGAGTTTGAATTTATCCGGATGCTGTTCATACAGCCAGACCCATTCGATCTTTTGTTGATAAAAACAAAAATAGCAACCCGAACGACTCCGGCAATAGCTGGACTTTTTACCGTTGACTTCGAAGTCAATTTCCTTGTAGTAACCTGGAATACCCACGCCAGAATCCTCCAATATTTTAAATACATCCTCACGAATTTGAACATCTACTTTATCGAGTAAAGGAAAAGAATCACATTTAGACAACGGATAAGCAGTACTTTGTAAAAAATTGAAGACGAGATAATTAAAGTCTGGAACACCTAGGTCAAACAATCTATCCAATTTTTTCTCTCGCGTGAAAGTCAATGATGTAGTAGATTTAAGAAGATGTTTGAATCGGTCTTGTTTACTGCTATCTATGACGCGTTCTAAGCAAGAAATCACTTCATTTAAATTCGCAGGTGCTAACAATTTGTTGATAACATCCTCGCTCCAGATATTTCTTCTAAAAGGGAAAATAGATTGGATATTGTCCTTTTTTGAAATATAACCTTCACGAGCCTCGTCGTGACGAATGCCAACATAAGAAATCACCGGGTCATCGCCGACAAATCTTTCGAAAACATCAAGTTTCAATGTTTTAGTACACCACCGAAATCTTTGGGACGGTAAAAAACCACCAAGCGATTTTAGCTTATGGTCAAATGGTGCTTCGGGGCTATCCTCGAACGCCTTTAGGCGAACAATCTTTTTTCCTAAGTACCCCTCCAGGTTTTCAACGAGGCGATAGGTCTCATCTAATTCCTTTCCAGTATCTGATGTGTAGTACTCGATATCGATATCAGGAAATTTATTTCGCATGTATATTGCCAGCGCGGCACTATCCTTGCCTCCCGATATTCCTAGTACGTGTCTTAGTTTCTTCATCTAACTTATAAGGTCTTGTAGAATATTGGATAACGCAGCGATGTTAACAGTCTGATCCGAACCTAATTTCTTTTTGATAATTTCTTCAATTGCGTGAATCTCCTTTTTTTTGCTCTTGGGATAGCGGATTAATTTCTTTTGTAAACCATGATTAAAGGAATTCATTTCAATTCCGAACACGTCTTCATTAACTGCATCAATATCGTCTTTAAGTAAAGAGGTTAGTGAATCCAGTTCAAGAATCATGTTTTTGAACTTATCGTAAAAGACGATTTCGTCCTCATCTTTCATCACGTCAAGATTCTTTGTAAGGATTGACTGTGTGAGTGAGTTCAGCCAGGCATCACGGTCGCTTAACGGAGAATCAACTCGATTTATAAACGTTTTCTGATGTGGGAGACAAAGATGCTTTTTCAATTTTTTGTAACGATCCTGAAGCTTCTTTTTATAAACCTCAAAAGGAGAATCCTCGCCAATAATCTCGGTTTGAATGAATTCTTCAAATCTCAAAATAAGATTCGAATGAGCGGTACGCAATTCCCGGATTGCTTCCTGAAGTTTGGTGATATAGTTTTTCAGATCGGTTTTATTCTGTTGAAGGTCCTCAACAGAATAGCCGAGTGCGTTGGGAAAATCTTCAAAGAACGCCTTCTCCGGATCTTTGGCTTGCGCGATAGCTTCACGAACTGCGATCGTTTCGGACTTAAGTCTTTTTGTCCCACGCGAATACTCAGGGAGATTTCGATAAAAGGTGAGAAACGGTTTTATGGTCTCTATAAAGGTGTTGGTATTAATCTTTTCCTTGGAGTCTTGATTAAGGAACATTCTATAACTATTGAAAATGTCGAGCTTGACGCCTTCAATATCGAATGTCTTTAGCTCAAAATCTGAAGGCTTCTTTACAAGAAGATCGAGTACCTCCTCAGTGAGGTTAGGGATAAATCCAGATTCATTAAATAGAGCAAAATCATCTCTCTTGACAAAAAGAAACGATGCAATCCACAGATCGATAAGACCTTGTTTCAGTTTGAAAGGCTTCCGTGTCAATGGTTCTATAAATTCATTGATCGACCTTCTTGTCTTTTTTGCACTATTTAGAAAGTCAATGGAGTATTTCCAGACATGGATGAATGAGGACTTCCTGGACAATTGCACGACATGCTCACTTTCGTCTGAATACAGTTTTATGCCGTTTTGTTTGAGGAGCGTCAGGTAGATAGTCTTTTCCGCGGGGAATTTATCCTCATGGAATCCCAGGTCAGGTTGATTCCAGTTATCTACAAGGGCTGTAAAATATGACTTTCGAGCCTGAAATATAGAACTGGATATTTTATGTTTGTTTACTAGCTCGTTCTTAAATACTGGCGCACTATAGTAAATCTGGAAGCAAACTTCAGAGAGAAATTTTGAAAATACTCTTTTGCTCTGAATTTTGATGACTTTACCCTGATATATCCAAGTCACCTCTGACTTTTTTGCATATAGGTTGGTAATAATATAGTGATTAAGGAGGAGCTTTTGATGAAGAAATATTTGATTAAGCTCTTTCGTTGCAACTCGATCAGTAGCATTGTCGTCAATCACTTTTTTAGTTTTCTCGATCTCAAACAATAGGTTTTTAATTACTCGAGAGTTTTTATAGAAGACATATATAATGGCTTCTGTTTGTTCGAGGGACTTTGCAATGACGTCATCTAAAGACATTTTTTCACTAAAGACCAAGTTGATAAATCCATCGATCTCGTCCCGTGGTGGTTCGTCAAATGGGAACTCTGTGATTTTATATTCAAACAACCGCGGCGTACCTGTCTTGTAATAGTAGGCTTTTGCGTACATTGGAGGCAACTGATAGTACCGATTCAGTAATGTAGCAACATCATTGATCTCGTCAACTCGATTTCCGGCTTCTTGCAGGGCCGAGGGAATGTCAAGATCCGTTCCTTCAAGTAAGACGAAGCGTTTGTTGTAATTTCGGTAGGCAATCAGCTTCCTTAACTTGAGGTCTTCAATTATCTTCTCCGCCGTCGGAATCTGTAGACAAATCTCACTATACCGAATAAGAAAAGTGGCATCCAATTCAGCCCCCATCACTGCAGTGATATTCAATAGTCCTATCGTTTTGACGATTTTGGAATAATATTCAATGTTGACGTCGAAAGTGCGCTCAACATTATCCAAAGTGTCCTTTATCGATGCCCAAGCAGCAAAATCGGGATTATAGCGCGAGCTGATAAACGAATAAAAGTTATAAATAAAATAATCGTAGACGTTGGCGATATTGTAAAACAGACTACGTTTTGAATCGAATTGACTTAAGCTGGTACGGTCAGCGGATTCGAGGAATGAAAACAACGATCTCTCGTTTTGTCCGTATCGTTGTAGACACAAAGTAAGTACGTGAGCGGAGAGAATATCGAGCGGATATAGTTTATAGGCTACTTCGGAGCTGTATTGGTAATTAACCGTAAATGCGCGAGACTTTTTTAATAGAGACAATGATGATTTTATTTCGTTCTCTCGGTTTTTTGCGGTGGTCTTGACTTTCAAGTGTTCAGCGGCGAGAAAGAGTAATTGCTCAACAGGCTCATTGAATGTTAGCTCTCGAAACCGCCCTCTAACTTTCGTCCATTCTGCCTTTTGCGTGCGGTTTAGTGCCAAGGCATACGCCTCAAAATTTTGATGCAGCGTAGTGACTAATATGATATTGTTGTCCGGATTATTGACGAATTCAGCCAGTTGTTGGACAAAGTAGAGTTCTCGCTCTGGGAAATTTTCGGAAGCATACTCCAAGTATTTTCCAAACTCATCGATTACTATGACAAGCAGTGGATGGTTTTTTCCAAGGTTCTTGTACTTTGCAAAAATCTCCAGAAGAATATTTTCATTTTCAAGTTTCCTAAGATCAAGGTCGAAATACCCGGCGAAATGATTAATGATAGAACCGTACTCTCCTACAAAATGAATAAACTTCACTTTGGGATTTGGTAGGAAATTTGGTTTGAAAAACTTTTGTTTGCCGAGCAGGCTTTGTTCCAATGCCCACAAAAATGAGGATTTACCCGTTCCGTAGGAACCGATGATGTTGAAGGACCGTATGCCTTTCTTGAAATCATTCGAAATCTGGTTTACCACCGATATTCCATTGGGAGTTGGTATGTAGTTAAGATTTCGAGATGAATCGCGAATGATATTTATCGATGTAGTATGTTTAATTGGCGTTGGCATAGTAGGTTGTTAATATCGAATTCGGATTCGGTTTTCTTTTGAACTGTAGTTCTTTTACGCCTGCGTGATCTTTAAATGTTATATAGTTATTGTATCGCTGTATCGAAAGTAGCTCTTCGATTTTCGATACAATACCTGCTCGGTTTATGGCGAATACGGCGCCAGCACTGTCGTGATCATTTTCAATACTACTAAGGCTAACTGACTCTCCGTACGATTCATTGTCTAAAAGCGTATATAGGAATATTTCAACAGGTATGTGTTCGCGCTCCGTGTTTTCGATTACATAAAAATCATCCTTACCTTTGCTGAAGATTTTGATTAAGTCTAACTCAGAAAGCAATCCCAGATATCTTTCCTCTTTGTCCTTTGTGGTCGCATCAGATCGCATGTACATTTTGACCATTACAGAAAAATCTTCATTAACAGTGTTTTCGTTGATTTGAAAGGTCTTCTCCGCATCTGCCTTTCTTTTCAAGAACGACACATAATTCGATTTCATGAACTCAATCTTTTCCCTTCTGAGTTCATTGAAGATGATCGAATAAGTGGAGGCAAAGCCTGATTTAACAAGATGATAATGCAATAGCCATAGACTGGCCTCATCTTCAAGATAAGGATCCCATCCTGTCTCGTCTGAGAATAGTTTATGGGCGAATGTCGTCAGCTGATCCTGTGTATCCAATAGATTAAAAGCTTTCATCCAGAATCGAATCGAGTTGACCATGTTCCGGCCCACGCCGAGTGTAACCACCGCGTCATCTGAGGAAAAAGAATTTTGTTGAAAGACGAAGTCGTACCCTTTTTTTAACCAAAGGTGTCGGCATTGAAAGGTCTCATGACCTGAGAAGGTCATTTTCTGGTTGTGTTTGATCATTTAACGCTTAAAAAATAGATAACGTAAACCTACCTACAAAATAAGATTAATTGGCTTTATATTCCCTTAATTCTTGCTTTTTTACTATGGTTTGGGCCATTTTTTTACTGAATCTTCGTCCGTCAACATGTTGAGATCGATCGGAACATGGGTTACGCCCCACGGCGATGTTTGGAGGCACGGAAAACACTCCCACTTTCCAATAAGATCGATCTCGATTTTTTAAACTCCAAGTCTCCCGGCCGCTGGTTGCTGCGTTAAGAAAAAGATATTTAATTTCATTTTAAAGTGTACCATTTAACTAATATAACTAGTTTTTATAATAAATGAGCTAATTATATTAGTTTATTTTTAACAAACCTAGAATGGACATTGTTCATGTGAATTAGATGCGTTTTCGGGGCCATTGAGCAATAGCATCAGGTATGGGTTTAGCGGGAAAAATCATTGGCTGGCGGGTACTCAGGACGTGATATCTAGTAGCCGCGAACCTGCGTTTTTTGGATACATCTTTTTCCCTATCCAGCCCCGACCTTTCCGGTTCAGTTCATTTAATGATAACTAGGACTAAATTTAGCTCAAAAGGCAAGGATACCGCTAATATGTGAACAAAAAATAAAGGAGTCAGCATTGCTGGCTCCTTTTGCTTCAGTAGGTCAATAGATGGTCAAATAATTTCTCATCCAATCTCTTTTGAACTTCAAAAGTTTTTTTGAGTTTGTTATGAAGTACGGCATTGAAGGCGTTATAGCCATGCCATAGGTTAGGTTCGGAATTCAACATGACACTTTCTCTCTGAATGATATCCAATACCATTCTTGCATTGATAGAAGGACTTGTATTCTTTTCACTGCATTCAAACTGAAACAATTTGAAATGCTCAGCTGTAATCTTGACAAAATCATTCAAGTCGTTAATGGCCCTTTCAGCCAGTACTTCGAATTTCCGATGCAGGCTATAGAACTCGTTGTTCATAAACTTATCAACCAGTAATTTAATTTCGGGTATGATTACCTGTGCAATGTTGCCTTTATGTTTTACGCTGAATCCGATGGTAGATTGCGCGATGTGTAAACCATTAGTACAAACCTCACGATAAAATCCAAAATGTCCGGATGTTTTACAGGACCCATCATAGCTGTTGGTAAATCGTAGCATTGGACGCAGCCTGTCGTTTCCATTTTTGACAGTTACCAACCAATTGTCATCTGATAGAATGTAGTCTACTGCGAAGGATCGATTGTCCCTGTTAATGGATCGGTTTATGTATCCCAACCCGGCATCGATTAGCTTAGCTTCTACTTCGTAAAAGAACTTCTCATTGGGCAAATGTCCATAAGAGTTACTTACCACATTGACGATTTGATTTTCTGAAATAATTGCTTTCTCAAGTCCCTTTCTTGACGAAAGACCGGTGATGGTTGAAAGACTAATCAATTCATTTTTGACAAATACGTTGTCATTCTGCAATTGATTTTTCAGGTTGATTGATTCATTGTTTTTCATAGCATTAATTGTTTGATTGAACATTTTTTAATGCTATCACCACCGGATTTTTACCGGACCTACACAAGCTGAAAGACCATATCAAAAGAGCTTCCGCCAAAAGGCAAAGGAATAAATTGGAAGGCAGGCCGTAGGCAGGTTCCGTTTTATGCCGGAAGCTTTTGGCTGGAAGTCCGGGAACAAATCCGAGATTTGCTGATAAAAATGTGAGCACAACTTCCTCACGCTTAATTACGGAACTCTATTGGAGATGATTCCCTTGAATGACCTATTATCCGATCGGAATCATTCCTTTTGGAAGCTTAGTAATAAAGTTTAGAGAGATTGGATGGTAGTAGACTGAATGGAGTTATTGTTCCAATGAAGCTCGACTTGGCACTCTATCGCAGCATTTTCTTTGTTAGCGCTTTCTTGATGTGCTTAATCATTTTGATCTGCGCTGCCAGGAGATTTTCTGTCTGAATCAATTCCTTCAATTCCTTTACGTTGGATAGGAAATTACCAGGTTGCTCACTGAGCTTCCTGCAGGTCTTATCGATTAGATTTTCTGCAAGCTTTGAGTTCAAAACCGGATGACCTGATCCTTCTAATAGTGGTACAAAACGGTTTGTTTTCCAAAGACTGAAGCATATCCAAAATAGCATCCCCTTTTCCACTTCGTCATTGACCAGAAGCACATAGGAATTGTTGTATGGTTTCGCTGAAGGCCTGCCCGCATTATATCCATTTGATTGGATGAAGAAATGAGGTTGATTGTATGTGGCGGTGGAAAGGTGAAGTTGGATTTTGAGATCTTGCATGGTCTATCCTTTTTGTTGAAACAGAGCAGCAATAGGGATAAGCATTTTCCAATGTCAAGGGTGCCGGGGCAAAAAATAATAAAACACCCGGCACTTGTCTGCCCTTGACATGGAAAATACTGATCCTTGCTTTGCGAAGTGGAAATAAAAATGAAAGACCTGCACAGAACTGTCTACACGGACATCTTTCTACCTTTCGATTTCTTCCCCCCGTCGGGTTCTGTTTTCTGTTCTTTTTTTGACGACTCCGATTTGCTTTCCGCTTTCTCACCCTGTTGTTGTCCCTGAGACTCTCCTTTGTGTTCCCGCACTCCTTGATTTTGTTTGATCATGTTCGCATCATAGAGAATGATGTTTCGGTCTTTGGGATTAGCTTCCAGAAAAGCTTTCTCTTCTTTCCCTGCCAGGTTCAATGTTACCTGCTGAAGGTTGCCTTTTTCAAGCGACTTCATAAGACGCTCCTTTTGTTCAGGACTGTCGAGTTCCTTCGTCGGAATTTTGGATACGTTCTTGTCCAGGTCATATCCCCACGCGGAATGGTATTGCTTTACAGCATGATTGCCATTGTCCTGCTTCTTGTTTTCCAATTGAAGCCAAGCTTCGTAAGGTTCACCTTCCCGGTTTTCCAACTTCTTATGAACTGCCCTTCCATCCAATAGATTATAAGCTTCCTTCGCGGTGACGCTATTGGATTTGTTGACGTAAAAGGTTTGTGATTTATCCTTCTCTGGGTTTTCGTCTTTTAAGGTGGCCTTGTAGTTGTTGAGAAAATACATATCGTTCTGATTGGACTTCGAAAAATTCAGATTGTATTCCACCACTTGCTTCTTTTCCCCTTTGTTGAATTCTGCGGTGAAGGGCAATTCAAATTTGTCTTTTCCGGCCTTCAGGTTTTTCTCCAGGTCCTCCTTTAGATTCTCGCCAAATCCCAGGTAATACACCTGTCTTTTGAGATATTCTGCGTTTTCGATATTCATGATTACTTATGTTAAATTGTGATTGCGTATCTAAGAGCATTCAATACCGTTCCTTAGTCAACGGGAATTGGTTGTGCTTTGAGCAAGGACTTGTTCTTGATCTTCAGGTGAAGATGCCTTCCTCCATTTTTCTCCATCAATTCAATAGTGAGCATTTTTGCATCGGGGATCGTGAATTTTGGAAGCGCGTATACCAGTTCTTCAGTAGACTTGCCATTGATGACGAAAGCGTTGCCATAATGATATATTGGCATTTGGCTCACTTCCTGCGTGGCGGTGCGTTTCGGTTTCTTCTTGTCTTTCACATAGAAGCGTAGCACATCGGTATGAAAAGGGATGTTGGAGTTGTTGGCCAGTTTCAAATGAAAGAACAGGGTGTTTCCCTCGATGTAAATGTCCTGAAGCGCCAGACGCATATCGAAATGGCTGGCGCCTTTCATCGAATGCCCTGAAGGATTATTCAGGATGTTCTCCACGTGCGACTTCAACTCCGAGGAAGTCATTTCCGATACAAATTGAATGGGTGATGCAGGACTCTCGGAGGGCGTATTTCCGTGAGCATTGACAGTCAATGTTCCGGGCTTGTCCGAATACCTGATCATGAAGACGTGTAGCGTCCCATCGGTGGTGATCACCGTAAGGTTTGTTTCCTTGAAATTTACCCTGGCAGCTTTCAGATGAAGCACATTGTCTACTCCTTTTGCTTTCTGTGCCAGTACATCCCTGCTGCCACGATCTACCGTGGTGATGGATGCTGGAAAAACAATCGTGGATGTTTTGTTAGACGAGACTTCAACCAGCGGCTGCGCGAATGAATACAACAGTATCGTGTTGAGAAGTACTGTTGTGACTAAGCATTTTAATTTTAGCAACATAGCAAGTGTGTTTGATGATGAAATTGTTTTCTAACTGAGCTAATTAGTGTAGGATGAAGGTCAGTACATTAAATCACTGATACCTGTTATCCAGAGGTAGATTTTAACATAGAGGTTGGCAAAGAATCCCAACACGAACGCGATCATTACAAGTTTCTTTTTCATGGTATTAAATGTTTAAAGTGATAGTGTTTATTTTGTTTTAGATAAAGCGTGGCTATAGGCAATGGCCTTCGAATATTTTTTTTGTTTTGATTGTTTTTGATTTTGATTAGACCCTCGATGCGTTTTTATCTTTTAGCAGGATCTGGTATCCTGCCTTGAGTGTGACTTTGATCAACTTGACCTTTTTGCTGAACAGACCCTTCGCAGCTTCAATGCCTGCTGTCGCGGCTTGAACTCCAAGCGAATTGTCCATAGAATACATTTGAATGTCTTGAATACCCTGACTTGTGGCTTGCTTGGCTACATCTCGCGAAATGGCTCCTGGAATATAGATGCCGGGTAAGCCGTCCAAATCAAATGCGTCCAATGCAACAGGAAACAGGGAATGTTCATCACGTATGGAAGTGATTTGAATAGTCAGTCGTTCTCCACTAATGGAACATACACCATATATGAACTGACCCTGTTCAATGAGCTCTCCATGGATATATACATCTGCGAGCAACCTCATTTTGACAGTTGAGCCGGCAACGACCGTTTGCGTGTCATGGATGACTGCGTCAATTGCGTTTGGTTCTTCGGACTCTAAGCCGGTTTCATCGCTCAGTCCGTAGAAGCCAACCTGACTTTGCGTACTTACCGCCATCGGTGTGGTCACTATTGAATCCGTAGTGGTAAGGGATGCGGGACTGTTGCCCATGATGGAGATATTATCGGCTTGGGGAGTAGTCTCTACCCTGTAAACCTGCTGCTGATGGAGCAGGCTTTGTTCCCTGATTCGCTCCCTTACACGATCCGGGTGCTGGATGTCAAGAATCTTTTCGAGCATCCCATCCATTTGCTGCATTTCGGGATCGCTCGAATTTTCCTCATTCATCATCTGCATCATCTTTTCGAGCTGCCTGACATCTTCGGAAGCAATGCTGGGTTCTGTCGGTAATTGTTCAACCGGAGTAGTAGTGGTTAATGACGCTGGTGCCGGTAACGGCCTAGACTCTTCCGACTTCAATTGCTTTGTCAGCAATTCAAGCTTTTTGGTAATCTCTTTCTCGTCCCGATCGATTTGTGTATAGCGGTCCTTTGTGCCGAGTGATGTGTTGAGGTTGCTCTCTCCCGGAATCGTATCGCTGCTATTGACGCCTTCCAGTGTGGCCATGACATAGTAAGGATCGTTTCGTTTTGCTTCCTCCATTTTCAGCGAGTCGCGTTTGGCCTGTTCGTAGAGACTGAACTTGTCCCATAGTTCATCTTCCTTTGTAAAGTGTGCTCCGGGCAATTCCATATTTAGTCCAGACTTTACTGGCTGAGCTTGCACTTCCCCGCCTTTGCCGCCTCCCAGTGCCCAGAAGATCATCGTGATAAATGGAAGCACCAGAAGCGGAAGTACCATATAGAACCTGCGTTGTTGTAAGAATTGTTGTGAATGCGTTTTCATAGTGATTAATTTTAATGTTGTTAGTTTATTTGTTGATGAGCTCGTGGCCGGAGTACCTCAAGAGGAACAGTATGCTGTCGATCATTCCCTCCCGGCCTTTTATAGCGTTGTCATACGTATTTCTGTCCACGCGCTTGAGACTGTCCATTGTCTGAATAAAGCCTTGCAGAACCTCCTGATCCTTGTGTGTGAGCAATGGTCCAGGTTGAGGTAGGCCGATGACGGCCGGTATCACAGCGTTCTTATTCAATTTGCCTTTCTGTGGTTCCATGAATGGCAGTATCATCAGCAAAAGGCAGACGAAGGCACAGCAAAGACCTGCGGTGATTAATGTCCACTTTTTGGTTTTCGATGAATACTGTTCACTGGCGGCACTAAGTCGGTTTGCCAATTGACGTTTAGCGTTTTCGATTTTGTCATTGATTTTCATATGCGTTATCGGTTAATGGTTTTGATGTCCTTATTTTCCAGTGTGTTCCATCGCTCGATCAGGAATCCATGAGAGTTATTGTCGGATCGTGCTACGTTTCGTAAATGTCCCTCAGTGATCAGGCTACGGATGACAATGGAAGTAGCTCGCAGAATCCGGAGTTTGGAGTAGTAGGCGAAGTGATACGGGTAGCTATTAAGGTCGATGGATATGCTGTCGGTTTCAATAGTCTGACTAATGTTACCTGAAATGATATTGGAGTAGTACCGATTCTCTCTCAAATTATCGTACTGCTGTTTTGCCGAGATGTCCGCCAGGTATAAGGCCTTGCTGACGTTTCCCTGAATCATCTTGTCGTCCGGATCGAGCGTAAAGAAGTAGTGATGAAACATTTTAACATGGTCGCGGGCTTCGACCGGCACGTTATCCTTTCTCTCAGCGGAATAGGCTTCCAATGCTTTGCCATTGGAGAGAATGTAAATTCGTTGCTGCGTGCTGGTGATGAGTGCGTAGCTCTTGTACACCGTATAGCAGCAGATGAATACGCAAGCCAGTATGATTGCCAGTGTGAAGAGGCGAACATGGCTGAAGGCAGTGTCAATATTTTTGAGTTGCTGAAACATGGGTTATGATTTATTGCCAGAAAGCTTGTCGCGCATAAAGCCATTGGATGAGTTTGATCCTTCGCTTTTTGCTGCGGATGCTTTTTCCTGATTGGCTGAAGTTGATTTGAAGGAGCTCGCAACGCTACCGGCTGTTGAAGAGACCATGGAAGCAGAACTACTTGTAGCACCGCCAAAAAGATTTGTTGCCTTGTGCAGTAGTGTATTATTCCCCCCGGCATGAACGATATAGCTTGCCACGGAAGGCACAGTGAAATAGCCGATGATACCGATGATGAGAAAGATGATATATGCCGTATCAGCAGCACTAAAGAAGGTATCTCCATACCGCTCAATTTGCTGCATATCAATCTTGAGCATGTTCTCCTGCACCTTGCCGATGATACTCCCGAAGATGTTGGCGACTGGCAGCCAAAGGAAGACATTGATGTACCGGGCGATCCAAACGGTGAGTGTATTTTGAAGCCCATCAAATACCGACAGGCCGAACACCAATGGTCCCAGGATAGCCAGTACGATAAGGTAAAACGTTCGAAGTGTATTGATACAAAGCGCTGCCGCTTCGTATACAATCTCGAGTATCTCGGAAAGCCATTGCTTGATGAGATTCTTGATTCCATAGGCCGTCTTGGCCATCAGGAATTTCAATCCATTGCTTAACAAATCAGGATCTTCGTCACCACCCTCTGGGTTTTCATATTTATACCACTTGCCGTGCGTTCCTTCATCACCAAACAGTTGCCATGAAGTTGTGTTTTGAATAGCTTTCTCCCTTTCTTCGAGCAGATATTCAATGGCATTATTTGAATTGGTTACCATGGCGGCTGTGCCTGTCACGGTTGGTTGCAGCACACCATTGATCACCGCGAGTACTGAGGGGAACAGCAGTATAGCAAGTCCTATGGCGAAAGGACGAAGCAATGGATAGAAGTCGATAGGCTCGGCGTTCGCGATGTTACGCCATACGCGCGAGGCGATGTACCAAAGGGCTGCGAAACCCGCGATGCCCTGGCCTACACCGATGAGCTGATAGCATAAGGGGATCATGTCCTCGTACAGCTGGTCGAGTACACTCTGCATGCTGTGAATTTCTCCTGCGAATGTTTGTGCGCTGGAAAACAGTGGAAATAGTATTCCCGTGACCGCGATGACGGCGGTCTTTAAAAACCTGTCTTTCATATTATTTTTGTTAAGGAGCTATTCCGTGGAGTTTCTTATTTGTGTTGACTTCATGCCGGGCCTTAGCCCGCTCTATCACCAGTATTTTCGTGTTACCGTTAAATACCTTTAGAAAAATTACCTTCTCTTCCATTTCGAGATAAATTCTGTCAATGGATTTGATTCGTTCCTCATCACTCATGCGTATCTTGGAGGCCGTTACGATGGTGATGAGTTCATCCAGATTGCGCAAACTCTGCTTGAAGAGGTAGCTGTATACGTTGTTGAGGTATTTGATTTCTCTTACCGTCAGGTTGGGATCGTTTCGAAATACCTCGTATGCCCGCTTATACTCCTTGACAATCATTTCCTGATACTGAATGATTAGGGGTATTCGTTTATATTGCCGGACTACGGGACTAACCGCGTATAATCCATCCAGAAATGTCCGGTGCAAATTGAAGTTACCTTCCGATATGTCTTTGATGGTGTTGTATCCCTTGGTTAGTATTTTATATCCCTTGTACATGTTATCCAGAATCTCTTCCAGCTGTTTAAGCTTGGTATAGTTCAGAACAAGCTGCTGTATTTCCTGCGCCTGCCCAATTGCCAAACGGATGTTGATCATTGTGATGACAACCACCATAAGTATTTTTATCCTTTTCATAGAACAGGTTGTTTATGGATTATTGATCGTATAGAGCTTCCTTATAGATTGAATTTCATGCTGCTCCCTGGCTCTTTGAAGGCCGAGCATTTTTGTACCGGCTACAAAGTCTTTGGTGAACGCATACTGATCTTGCACGTCAGCATGAACTTTGTCCAAACGCTCAAGCCGTTCATCGTCTTTCATTTCGGCTTCACCTGCGGTGGTAATGAAGGTGAGTTCATCTACTGCATTGTTTCCTTCTGAAAGCATGCCATTATATACTGCCTTCACATAGTTGATATCACCGGTGGTATAGTGACTATCCGAATTGCAATAGTCGATCAGGCGCTTAAATTCATTGATGATGGTTTGCTGGTACATGAGGATTTCATTCACCTTGGGTGATTTCCTGATTAGTGGATTGACTTGTTTTAAAGAATTGAAGTAATCCTTGTCAAGGTTGAACGCACCGTCTTTAATATCACCAATGACGGTCAGGCCTTTGTCTACAATCTTGTATCCCGTCTTCAGATATTCGAGGTAGACTTTGAGGGCTGCGATCTGCTGGATCAGGTATTTACGCTGAGTTTTCTTTTGCCTAAGCCATTCGTTTAAATTTGGCGACTGCGCCAGGACGATGACGCAGCATAGTACCATCCCTATTGTCATTCCGATCTTTTTCATGGCTATTGTCTTATTATCGTTGTCTTTGGTTTTCACTTTATCTCTTTGAGTAAATCATGCAGGCGAAGCATCTCCCCGTGAAGCTCGCCCGCCAAGGTGCTGTAACCTTCCCAGTTCATCTTTGATGTCGGATTTGTCAAAGGATTGGAAACCGCGTGCGATGATCTTCTCCCGGATGGTAGTTAGCTGGCTGAGCGGATGACTGAACCGAAAGCTTATTACAATCAGGTTGCTGATGTGCTGCGGTACGCTTTGAAGGGTTGCACTATTCATTTTTCAGGCCGTATATTTTTTTCACCCGATCGATCTCATTCTGCGTCTTCGCCCTGCTGATACTGAGCTGATAGGTATGCATATTGAATTCCAGCAGATCCATCAGATTCTGTTCAATCCGCTCACCGGTTTGCATGATAATGGCGAGACGCTGCGCATCTGTCATTTTGGTTTTGTATGAATTGATGACCAGCACCAGCTGATCCAGGTTTCGCATGCTTTCATTGAGGATGCCCTTGTAAACACGATACATGTAATCGATCTCCCGTTCGGTAAAATGATTATCCTGTTTCACCAGATTCCATGCGCGATTGTATTCGGTAATAATCCGTTTCTGTTTTTCGATAACCTGTTTGATTCGCTGATAGGCAGCCAGTGTGTTTTTGATTTGCCACAATTCATCATAATAGATTTCATAGATCTTTCGGTGCTTCTCGGTCCACTCGGCAATTTCGGTGAGCTTTAGTTCGGACAATTTATTTTCCAGTACCTTCTGCGCATTCTGAAGCCAGATCGTCTTTGTCTGTAGCCGCTGAATCATCAGGTCAAATGCCTTGATGACTTGGATCACTGCTTTTTTGATGATCGCTACAATCGGAATGACGGCATGCGCGTCTTTCGTTGGCGTGGCGGTAAGGCATACGATCGCGATTATCAGGACAAAGAGTTTTAGTCTGATCCATTGCATAGTCAATCCGGTTAAGCTGCGTTTCCTAAACGAATGTCATTGGCCAGCGCAGCAATTCCTTTACGGATATCACCGCCCCATTTTTTGGTATAGGCCTGCACTTTCATTTTCTCCGACTCCTCAGTGGTGTAAGCCAGGTACTCTTCGAGCGATACCTCAGTGGCATATACTTTCGAAAGCACTCCACCCAGACTAATAAACACTTCCTTGTATCTACGTGAGGGGTCATTGCTTTTGTTGATGGAAAGCACCAACGCTTTCTCTTTGTCGGTAAGTCCCAGCAGTTCCTGTATCTGGTCAAACTTGTTTTGGTACTTGCTTTGGTCCAGCAATATTTTACAATCGGAGTTGTTGATGATGGCTTGTTTCACCACCGGTGAACTGATAATGTCTTCGACTTCCTGCGTCACGACAATGGCTTCGCCATAGAACTTGCGCACGGTCTTGAACAGGTATTTGATGTATTCAGCCATTCCCTCCTTTGCGATCGCCTTCCAGGCTTCTTCAATGAGAATCATTTTCCGGATCCCTTTGAGCTTGCGCATCTTGGAAATAAAGACCTCCATGATGATGATTGTTACCACCGGGAAAAGAATCGGATGGTCTTTGATGTTGTCGAGCTCAAAGACGATAAAGCGTTCCGTGAGCAGATCAAGGTTTTCACTTGCATTCAGGAGGTAATCGAACTCACCTCCCTTGT
Source organism: Chryseolinea soli (assembly GCF_003589925.1). Lineage (NCBI taxonomy): Bacteria > Pseudomonadati > Bacteroidota > Cytophagia > Cytophagales > Fulvivirgaceae > Chryseolinea > Chryseolinea soli. The sequence goes on from NZ_CP032382.1 coordinate 3,786,347, forward strand.
AGTACGGACGCAGTACGTAAAGGAAGTTTTCAACATCAAAGTCTTTGTCTTTGACCTTGTCGTCCTTGAGGACTTTGACAAATTCATCGCGTACGAATTCATAGTATGTATTGAAACAGGGAAATAGCTTTTTGTTCTTGGCTAGCTTATCGTAATACATCTGAAGGGAAATGGACAGCGCGACATATTCAGAGCGACTAAATGTTTCATCGTCCTTCTTGGCCAGGGCCAGCAGCAACGTTTTAATGCTTTCCTTTTTCTCAGTGTCGAGTATATCGCCTTCTGAAATGTAAAACGGATTGAACCTGATCGGACTTGTTTCCGTGTAGGTGAAATAATAGCCGTTGACCAGATCACAGAGACCTTTGTAGGAATGTCCTACGTCCACCAGTACAATGTGAGTTCCTTGCTCGTAGTAGGATCGCACCATGTGATTGGTGAAGAATGATTTTCCACTTCCGGAGGGACCCAGGATAAACTTGTTCCGGTTGGTGATGATCCCCCTCTTGACCGGCTCATCGGAAATGTCCACGTGAACCGGTTTGCCGGTAAGACGATCCCCCATGCGTATTCCTACCGGACTAATGGAAGAGCGGTAAGAAGTTTCCAGGTTAAGAAAACAAGTAGCTTGCTCAGCAAACGTGTCGAAGGTATCATTCATTGGAAAGTCCGCTTCGTTGCCAGGGATACCTGCCCAGAAAATCTGTGGAGCCCCGTCCATTTCCTGTTTGGCTACGGCATCCATCTGTGCCAATGCCGAAGAGACCTGTGTTTTGAGTTCCTTGAGATCGCTCTTGTTATCGGTCCACACCATGACGTTGAAGTGTGCCTTCACAGGCTGACGCTGTGAACCAATGGCTTCATTTAAAAAGTCACTGGTCGCATCCCGGCTGATGGCATTTTCCCTGGAATAGGTGGAAAGCGATTGGAGGCGAAGACGCTTGGCTTCCAATAGCTTTATGGTCTTCTGCACATCTTCAATAAGAATGTACTGATTGTAGATATGGTTGCAGGAAAGAAGCTGGCCGAGTGGTGAGGCAAAGCCGATGCTGAATTTGGTTTTATCTGAAGAATACTTGTCGAAGTTGATGCGTGATCCGCAAAGACCAGGAAGATCTTCCACATCCGAGAGTGCATAGAGCTGGCAATATTGATCACCGATTTTAAGTCCGTCTTTGAAATGAATATCCTTGATCATGGGGGCTTCGTCTTCTGCCAGTAAAAAGCAGTATCGTTCGAGTAGTCCTGCACTTCGCGCGGTTCCGGCAAGCTGATCGTTATCAATCCGATTCAGCTTTACAAAGCCGCTGTCGGAAAGAATGCGTTCGAACTGACCGGCACAGTCCAGGAACTCCTGTGTGCGCAATGGATTGATGGTCTCTTGTGGCACAATGCTGCTTCGAAGAAGATTTGAAAACATGGAGCTCGACTGTTTCCGGTCCATTGCTTTCTGTGTAAGCATAATGTAGCATTTGTGTTGCAGGAATGGGCGTTCGTTAAAAAAACGTTCGCTAGAACGGGACAGAAAAGAGAGATCGGTATTTTCAAAATCCGCTTTGTGTTTTTGAGAAAAGAACCAATCCTGCTTATGGAAAACTGCGTTCTTTGGAAGAACCTTAATGGCCTTAATCCACACCTGGTGAAAGGCTTCATAGTCCTGGTTAGAGAGTGTGAATATTTCCGGCAGGAATGCTTCGTAGGCAAGCGTGATGTCTCCCTGTTTGGAGAGAATGCAGTCGTGTTCTACTTTATAGATGGGAAATGTTTTGAGCAATGGAATACTTTGTGACATGGTGTTACATTTTTTTGAGTTGGATAAAAAGAGTCCGGGTGTTCCCAACCAGACTGTCGGGGATGTTTCTGCGGGCAAGCCGTTTTAAAAGGCCGTGTTGCCCGTAGCTGTCGCTGAGTTTATAGATGCCAATGAAAAGCAGTGTTCCGAGAAGGGCAATGATTCCCAGACAGACAAACATGTTTACTCCAGCGATGTAGAGTACCGCGAACACCACCAGTAGCAGCACTATGCCTGCACCGAGGTATCCAATGTATTGGGCTTTCAAGCCTTTGAATTCAATAGGCTTGTTGATGCCTTTGTTGATTTTGTATACACTATTCATAGTTGCTCGTGATTAAATTCCTCTTCCTTTTCTGCGATTCCTGAGAGGCTTATCGTCCGGGATATCCGTTTTCTTTTCTGGATTCGCGCGATGGCGATTTGCGCTTTCATAAAGTTCATCGTCACCTTTTTCAAGTTTTCGATCCCACATCTTTTCGAGGATGTCGATCTCACGTTCAAGCTGATCTTCGGAGCGATCGTCTTTGGTCGGTTTGTTGTGTTTGGATTTCATAATCGCCATTGCTTACACTCCGAAGAAAGACTTCAGCACGGTAGCAACGACCACCAGGAATATGCAACTGCCAAACCACGCGGCTGCAACGCGGCCCGTGTCGGGATCGCCACCATTCCATTTCTGATATACTTTCACAGCACCGATGAGACCGAGTACTGCACCGATGGCATACATGAGATTAGTTCCCGTGTCGAAGTAACTTCGAACGCGCATGTTGGCTTCGTTAATACCCGCGTTGCCATCCTGTGCATAGGCTTGCAGGTAAGTGAGCGAATAGACTGTGAGTGCCACAAAGAAGGCCTTGCCTTTCCTGAAGATGATTTGTGTTTTAGTTTTTGATAGCATAAAAGTTTTGATTTGAATGATTATTTGTTTGCGGATTGCGAGGTGAGATTCCACCAACTCATTACTTCATCGGAGGAGAGCTCAAAGGCGAATTGCTCTTTGGAAGCATCGCAGATGTAGAAGCTGATCGCCAATGGATAGGAGGTATTTTGCAGATGGGGGTAGCGGATAAACAATGCATTGAACAATGCTTCGCTTTCCGACTTACCCGTCCCATATTCTGCAATGAGTTGAATGAGCGTTTTGATTTCCTCCAGCAGGTCAGCTACTGTTCCGATCAAGAGCTGGTCTTTCTCTCCGCTATGAATTGTTTCTGGTTCTTCATCCTTGCCGGATGTGATGATATCTTCTGACGAGATTTCTGAGGAACGGATTGCATACGACTCAGGCAAAGCCTGCGCAACACCCATGAGATTTTCGATGGGTTCTTTTAGTTCGGGTTCAGCTGAAGGGGATGGGATAGAAGGGTGAGACAAAGATTTTACCCAATCGGCAATTTCTTTGCGATACAGCATGAGTGAAGTGATCGAGTAGTAACCCGCAACAAGAAGTGTTGTGAGGGTAAGGAATGATTGCCAGGAGATAAAGTTGAACATATGCCTTCGCGTTTGATTCGAAGGCGAAAATCAGTCAGTTTAAAAAGTACTATGCACAACTTGCAGCAAGTTGCGTGCGATTTATTTTTCTGAGGCTGTAGGGATCAATATTTGTTCCTCTCAATAGCGAGCGCCAAAAGGAAGCAGATACTATGAAATTCTTCCCTTGCGCAGTAAGCATTGATTTAATTTGATTCGGTTATGTTCCATGTGGAAGCAAGCCCGCTTGAAGAAATGGATCGAGTCGAAAGATTTTACGATGCCTTTGGCATTGTACGGGATTGCTATAGTTCTACCTGTTTGAGATACTGTTCAAACATTCTGATTTGTTTTGCCTCGCCATTGTTAAAATGGGCTTTAAAGCCCAGAAATCTCGTCAATATTTCTATTTATTATTAGAAATAACAATTTTCAGAAATATTATTGATATCAATGTCTTCCTTCCCGCCATCTATTTTCCCTCCATCTCACTCATTCGTTGCATGAGCCGGCCTTTCAGTTGATCCAGAAAAGCGGTCTGGCCGGTCTTACGCATTCGAATCCCCAGGAATGTCCTGTAGTAATTGCCAAGATTGACATTAAATAACGCTTCCATCGTTTCCACAATCCTTCGGACATCAGACGTTGAATTATTGAACGCACCGACTTCGTGAAGGGCATAAATCAATTCAACCAAGTCCGTTTTAGGAGCAGTCCATGTAAGGGATGACTGGGCGGAAGTCGAGTTGTCCTTCTGAAGTGTCCTGATACAATCCTGCACATAGGACTTGATCATTTCATTTGCTAGTATCTTTGAGAGCTTTATGTCAAATCCGGTAGCAAATTGCTGGTCATGGTTGATTGCCAAAACCGTGGGCACGGCACTTCTTTTAAAGTATGCATTGTCCAAGTATGAATTTCCTGATATACAATACTCATAGAAGTCCCGGTTGCTCAGGATATATGTCTGCATTTTTCTTAGTGTTTTGTTATAGTTCTCCAGCCGACTCTTTCGGTCGCGAAAGGCATCAAAGACCTGAATCGCAAATTTTCGTTTGTAGTAATAATACTGGCTGAGTAGCACGGGTTTCGTATTCTTGAAAAAATGAATTTCCTCAACAGCACCCTGAAAGGTGTATGTAAGCGTAAACGTTTTTAGTTCATGCAACAATTGATGCACGAAAGAAAGCACCTTGCCTGTTTGAGTCAGATCGGTCGTACTTTCCGTGGATTCGAATTCTGTCAGCCTGTTCTGTAGTCCTTCAGCGAATGTTGTAATATCCATACAATAACATGTTATAGGTTTATGCTGCTTCTGGTAGTCGATCTTCAATGATGAGTTTGATATCCTCTTTGATGTTGAGATATACATTTTGGATTTCCTGGGGAGTAACCTTCCGTACCTCTGGGATCGGCAGATAGGCTTCTTCTTCCTTCCGGATGGCCCGGTGATCATTGAGGATTTCGGAATGAAACACTTTGAGCTCGATCTTCTGGTCGGGATTGTCGGCCACCATGCCTACAAATTCCCCTGATGAAAGGGAAGCAATCTTGGAAGGTGGGATGGCCGAATCCATTTGCGTAGAGCGGCTGACGGAAGTGTCCATTCGATTGATAGAGACGCTTTCGCGTTCCTGAACAATTTTCCCAAAACGTTCTGATAGCGATTTTGCTGTGTCACCTACCACCTGGCCGCTGATGACATTGCCTACGATATTCATGATGACCTCCGCCTGTTCGCGCCCGTAATCTTTCTTCAATTGAGAATAGTCCTGTACAGCCAGTGTTACTGCCACCTTATTGGCACGCGCTGTCGCGATAAGCGTGTCGATGGAACCCCAATAGGCTGTTGGGAACTCATCCCCAATGATGCTGCATTTCAGTTTGTCCTTTTTGTTGACCAGCTTGATGAGACGAGATATGTAGAGCGAAAGGACGGCTCCGAAGATTTGTTGCTTCTGCGGATTATTCCCCATGCAAACAATTTTCGGTTCATTCGGATTATTAATGTCGAGGGTGAAATCGTTCCCGGAAAGCACATAATAAAGCTGAGGTGAAGAGAGACGCGCCATACCAATTTTTGCAGATGCAATCTGGCCTTCGAGTTGTTCCCAAGCTTCATGTCGGTAAGCCGATTCAAAGGGGTTGATGAGCACATCGATTTCCGGTTCGGTACGGAGGAGCGGGAACAGTGTCCGGTACTCCAGTTGCATCAACTCAATCACGTGGGGCAAGGTGCAGTAAATACCGTCTTTGTACTTTCGCAGAAACCAAATAGCAGCGGTTACAAAATTGATAGGTGACTCTACAAAGAAGTCGCCCTGCTTCTTTATCCAATCTTTGTTAAGCCCCAACATGATTGTCCGCGAGGATTCACTTGCATCGGTGATGTCTTCCATGGTAGCCGGATCGAGCGGATTGCATCGGTGATAGATCTTATCAAAGGCGATGACATAGAATTTCGGTTTTATCTTGTAGCGGCTGGCATACTTCACCAGCGTGTTATAGGCGATGATGGATAAATCGCTGAATTTGAAATCATAGATGAACATGCAAAAGCCTTTCTTTATCGTCTGGGTAATGACGTGCCGGATGACGAAGTAGGATTTACCTGCGCCAGGTGTGCCAATGACCAGCAATGCACGAAAAGGATTGATGAAATTAATCCAGCTTTTTCGAATCACTCCTTTGAGTTTATACTGTGCCGGAAGATTCACCGAGTATTCATTTTCAATCAATCGTTCCTCCTGGGGGAAAGACTCATTCAGAGAGTTGAAAATGTCATTACGAAGCTGGAGTTTGATCAACCGCGATAACCACGTTCCTCCGGTGAGGATCATGATATACCCTGAGGTCATTATGAGTATATAGACTGCGGTCATGATCAGTCGTGACAGGTGGAAATACCAGATGAGATGCGATAGCAGGAATAGCAATACGCCAGTCACCATCAGGATAGCAGAGTACCTCAAGCTTATCTTTTCTTCCTTTTTACCTTTTGCCCCTATCAGGGAGGTAAAGAGAAACAGTAGTGAAAGCAGCTTGGAATTCCAGATCGAATTGAACAATCCCGTTCTGGAAACATTGGTCATGATACGATCTGTGAATTCCTGAGTATAGCCCCACTTATAAAGTGCAGGGTGGCAGTAATGATAGAAATGCATGCAAAGAATAACCATACTGCATATCCTTGTCATATCGATGATCTTGCGTAGTGCCTGTTCGTTTTCTCCAGTTGACATAATTCACATTGTTTTAGAGGCGAAGACCTTTTCTTCTTTTTTTTCTTCTTCCTAACCGTAATGCGGCATCTGGATTTGCGGATAGGGTGTGCTCCGATTGGATGAGCTGCTGTAACAAAGAATCACCGGATGAGGTGGATGTATGATCATCTGTGATTGGATCGACTCGTGAGAATCCCGGACGGAAAGGTTTTACCGCATCTTCGTTCATGGTGAGTCTCTCCATAATAGCGCTGGCGCTATAGGCTTTCCCCAAATCACTACCATTAAACACGGTCCTGTTTGTATTATCGATGAAGGTGATTCCATACGTGCGTCCTTGTGGGTTCGTTCGGAGGATGGTATGCACATTGTTCTTTAGCAATACTTTTATCAGTTTCTCACGCGTTGAAATCGAATTATCACGCAGAGCCTTGTCAATAAGTACCTTTAGCTTTTCGTTTTGCGGCTGACGAAGGACTTCATTGAGTTTGAATTGCTTTTCCAGGTAACTCAGCATGGGCTTACCCCAAATGGAGCTTGCTTTTATAGGGATGCCTACCCGTTCGCCCTTTTCATTCACCATGGAGTAGAGAAGTCCTTTCTTTTCAAACATCTTTGATTGCTCATTGCCGCGGTCTGCGACAACATTGAACTGCCTGAGGACGGCATTCAATTCCGGCAGGGAGGTGTACTTGTAGGATCGTGTCACCGCGTTTACCACATTTGAAATCGCCTTCTTGGTTAGGGACTTGCCGTAAATCGCTTTTTCGATATTCACCGGTTGAATGACAACATCGTTACTCTTGTTCTGCTTTTCGGCAACAACCAGGTTAAATTCCTTTTCGATTTCCTTTCTCGCTTTTTCGGATTCGTTTTTTCCCAGATAGTGAATCGGGATTCTCTTACCATCCTTTTTTATGATGGTGGTCACGATATGGACGTGCTGGTGCGCTGCATCCTTGTGTTCGTATACTAGATAAGGCTGATCGCCAAAACCGATTCTGTTCATGTACGTGGTGGCTATTGCATTGAGCTCACTAACCTTTAATCTTTCGGTCGCGTCAAAATTGAGCGAGATATGAAGCGTGTTGGTTTTGGTACGCTTGTTCCGGTTATTGAGATCGGTGAACCGGTTGAGCTTATCATAGAACGTAAGCTTACCGACTTCGTCTTTAAACAGGTTGCCCATAATGCATTCCGCCTTCCCTTCGAGGACCTTGTGCTCGTTGTAATTAAGGGCACCTTGTATGTCTTTTCCACTAATCACTTTGGCGACCATTATTAAGTTGATTGATCAGTACAGTTAGCTTTTCTACCACACTTTTCACCTTGTTGTACTCGTCCAGTACCTTCAGCGCTTCAAATATTTTTTGCGCGGGGATGGTGGTGCTGTTGAAATAGCGTGTGACCTGGTTAATATTGGTGCCAATGGCATTCAACTCTTTTCTGATTGCTGTCATTTCGACCGATAGCGTTTCTTTCGATTCGTCTTTGTGATACCATATAATTTCCTCTTTGTACAGGATCAGGCGAGCTAACTCTCCAAGTGAGTTGCTATTGCTTTTTGAAAGCCATCCTTCCATTTTCTTAAGAAAAGGGTCAGACACTCTTATGGTGATTTTGTGAATGAGCTTTTCATCAGCTTCAACTTTTTTGCGCGTCATGATTTAATATTTAAAGTGGACACAGAAGCCGAGTTCCGAGGCTTCGATCCCCGAAGCGCGAATGCGGTGAGGGGCAAGAGAACAAATGCGCCAGCATTTGTACATCTTGCTGATGCCGAAAAGACGGCATCGAGTATAAGCAGGAGGGTTGTTGCTTTGGGTGTCATATCCTTAGATTTTTCGCCAGGGATTGTTCTTTCGGGAAGGGAAATCCCGATTACTTTTATTGTCCCGGAGCACTTTTTCAATTTCGTCTCGGTCGTAAAGAATAACTCCACCGATTTTAGTAAAAGGCAAGATCCCTTTGATTCGGAGGTGCTGCAGCGTGCCTTGGGAGATGGAAAGCATCTTCAGAATTTCTTGAGTCTTCAGCCACTTACGAGTGGGAGGGCTCTGACTTTCTGACACCATTTTTCTGACTTCCCGAAGCAGGTCCCGCTTGAAATTCTCCAGTTTTTCCTGTGTTATTTCTGTTGTTGTCATATAGCGTTACGATTAGCGATCCAGTACAAAGAACTCAGTTGGGGACTTCGCAAACCAGATACAAAGGGTACGGTACCCCCCTAAATGATTCAGGATCAGGATAAAAAAACATTTTTCCATAAACTGAAAATGATTGCGGAAAATTTTCAGGCCAATAGGGGTAGGGGTTGAGAGCCTATAAGCGAGAAGGTAAAAAGAGGTGGTCATACGTTTCTTAATGTCTCTAGACTGGTGAATATTTTATCATGGACACAGAAAGGCTCTTTGAATTATTAAACCGGATTTACCCTGTTTCCGAGGAATTCAGGAATGCCATTGAAAGGGAGCTTATTCAGCTTTCTTTTCCTAAGAATCATGTACTGCTAGAACCACCCAATGTTGCGGGTCATTCCTATTTTATCAATTCCGGATTTGCCATATCCTATACCTATTTTGAAGGAAAGAAAGACATTACATGGCTTTGGCCTGCTGGTGGAATCATGGTAGCGGGAAAGAGTCTTTTTGAACAAGTCGCCTCCAGAGAATTTATTCAGCTGGTTGAACCAAGTGAGCTTTTGTGCATGAGTTATCACAGCCTCCTAAAGTTGTTTGAGGCCTATCCGGAGACTAATATTTTGTATAGGGCCGTGCTTCACCAATACTTTGAGCAGAGTCAGGCACGCATTGAGGACATGAAAAATTTAAGTGCTATCCAGAACTATCGTAAACTGATTAATGGATTTCCAGGCATCGAACAAGTCCTTTCGCAAGAGCAGATATCCTCCTACTTAGGAATTGCTCCACAATCTCTTAGTCGAATGAAAAAGCGAAATGAGCGGTCTTAACATTTGTTAAGCGAAAGTCTGAACCTAGGGTATAAGAAGTCTGAACCCTGGATAACGAATTTATTGTCGAGACTCCTCTAATTTCGTAGTGTAAAAACAGTTATCCTGTGAAAAGAGATAAAATATTAAACCTGAGCTCATTTTTGTTGGCGTCACTCTTCTCCTATGCGGCGGGGAGTAAATTGTTAGACGTCCAAAAATTTCAGGTGGAGCTAGGGCAGTCGGAAATGCTGAACTTTATAGCGGTCCCGGTTTCATTCATCATCCCTGTAGTGGAAATACTGCTGGCGATTCTTGTTTTTGTTCCTGGGTACCGGCTAGTGGGAATGTACGCGTCCTTCAGCCTAATGATAGTCTTCACCACCTATATCATCATTATTATGAACTACAGCTATTACATTCCCTGCTCGTGTGGTGGTGTACTAGCAAAGCTTGGATGGCGGGAACATTTGTTTTTTAACGGTGCATTTATTTTGGTTGCACTGGCAGGGATTCTAAGTCACCATGACATAGACAAAAAAGATCTGATTTGTAAACCGCGCCAACTATGAAACGCGCGAATGTACCGACCTCCGTTGAAATGCGCGGGACAATTGAAAATTCTTTTATTGGAGACTATAGGATTATTTCTGTTATGAAGGCTAGTCCGTTAGGAAGGGTGATGATGGCTATATACTTCAGGAATTTCTGGTTCAGAACCTGTGTATTAAAAGAAGCTATTATACTTGATATGAGTTTGGCGAGTAGAACCAGACGAGAGCGGCTTTCCTGGCAGTTTGAACTGCACAAGCGACTCGCTGGTGAGTTGCCGGTAGCCAGTCCTATTGGCATGTTTGAGTCAGAAGATGCCGCCTACCTTGTGTTAGACTACGTCAAAGGTGAAATTTTGCAGGACGCAATAGATCGAGTTTTTATTGAACATTCCTTTTCGGCCCTTTCAAAAGAGAGAAGGAGTTGCATAATCAGCTGGCTTTTGGAGATTGTTCAGATAATCGAAAAAATGCATGCCCTCGGATATATACACAGGGATATATCCGCTTCGAATTTTATTGTCTCCAAATCTGGGCAATTGTATTTATTGGATATGGAGATGGCTTTTGACTTTGCAGGCCAAGGGAGGTCACGTCCGTTGTTCCAAGGGTCGACCCCAGGATATTCTTCGCCGCAGCAGCTGCGTGGCTCCAGGCCAATTGTCCAAGATGATATCTACGCAATAGGGGCATTAATCCTGAACGGATTAGCCCATATGCATCCAAGGACAGCGAACCTGAAGGACCGCGGGAAATTGATTGCATTGCTACAGAAATCCATTGGTCATGCAGAAATTGTCAAGCTCATTGTGGAATGCCTGGACCCAACTCCTAGCCGAAGACCGGAATTAAGCAATATCAAGCAAGCGTTGAGTTCCTTTAAGTTCCTGGTTTAGCATGGAGTAGACCATCCAAAGAAAAGCTTGGGCTATAAGATTTTACTAGTAAAGCAGGAGATCGCCGAAAACCTGGGAAAGAGTAGGCATAGTGATTAAAACCAATTTAATTATGAAAACTGCAAGAATTTTTCTGAGCATTATTGCGCTGTTGTTGGGATTTGCCGGTGCGGTGACTTCCAAAACCATGACCGACATTACCAATCATGGTGTCATCCAGAACACGTCAAATCAGTTCGCGACGATTGAGGCGAATGTTTGCGACAACGATTTGAATGGTGGGGCGCAATGTACGTTGCAAAACGGAAGTGCGTCCAATGCCTATAAGGTGTCAGCTCCTTCCAAACCATTGTTCCGGCCTTCTTAACCTAACCTGCATAGGGCTGGCAATAGCCAGCCCTATTTTATTGGCCACGCTATGAATCGTCACACTAGGCAGATTTGCTTTAGAATCGGAAGCGCGCTACTCGGTGGTGTGGGATTGGTATTCCTGCTACACTGGTACAGCATTTGGAATCGTGGTTACGTTGGAGGCGGCTTTATTCGGAATTATATTCCGGCACCCTTGTCTACTTCTTCGTCTGTGAACCTTGAATTTAATTCCTTCTATATTGCTGGTTTAACGAAGGACAGCATATATCTAGGTAACCACACCGCGCCTTTGACAGTTAAGGTCCTTGACTGGAAGTTGGCGGACGGGTCGGTAAAACGCCTTAGATTACGGCCGCCGGATAGCTTGTATCGGGGTTCTGTTAGATTGCATGTTGAGCCGTCATCATCTTATTATGTGTTGAATGGCCGAACCGGAAGAATATACTTTAGATCTCCAATGGACTCAATAGCGGATGAACTCTTCAGGGAGCGCTTATATTTTAAAAATGCAATTCCGATAGATGCTCGATCTTTTATATTGAAATCGGAAAGCTCCCAAACACATCGAGATATACTTATTAAGCAAACAAATCGAACGATGTCTGTCGATACGACGATATTGGAGCGTCAAATTGATGGTGTATTTTGTACGGACGGCATGTTGCACTATTCTCCTGTGTTAAGGAGGGTGGTCTATGTCTATTACTATCGAAACCAGTATATACTTGCCGATACAAACCTTGCCCGGGTAAACCGCTTCAGAACGATTGATACGACCAGTCGGGCAAGAATTAAGGTTTCGATTATTGACTCCGATGGTTCAACCACGCTTGGTGTGCCACCTGTCGTTGTAAATCGAAGGAGTTGTGTTTTTGGCGTTTGGTTGTTCATTCAATCGGGCCTTGTCGGGGACAACGAAGATCCGAACGATTTGAGTCGTTATGCGTTGATGGATGTATACAATTTAGCTACTCATCAATACAAGTTTAGTTTTTATCTACCCTTTGCGGGTAGGAATCAACTCACCTCGTTTGCTGTTTTTGAAAATCGTATCGCGGCAGTGTATGGCCAGCACTTATTTGCTTATGAAATGAGACCAGATGCCTTTTGGGACTGAGTTTCAGTCTGGTGGAAAGCAAATTTCACGACATATGCCATTTTTTGTACACACTTCGACTTTTTTCTGGTGTGGCTTACATATAAGGGCCTCTCTTCGACGAATTTTAACAAATTCAACTTCAAAGTCATTCAGACCATTTTCCTTCAAATGCGAATTCAATAGCTTTACTATTCCGTTGTCGGTAATGAATCGGTCTATAACCTTCTTTTCATCATTTTCTAGTTTTGGCATAGGTTTATTGATTAACAGTTAGTAGTAGAGAATCTTTAACGTTTGTCTTCGCGCCGACGTCATTGAGGACGGTCACTCTGATTTTAATGTTCGTTCCAATGGGGTAAAAAGGTGCGCCATAGTAACTTGTGACATATGACGTATCACTGGAAGCCAGCTGTAGTTGCCTGTATCTTCCGTTGGCTTTCGTTCCGTCCTGGAGAAAATCTTCAAAGGCCACTTTTGCGCCTTTGGACACATTTTTTCCTTTGTCATTTTTTAACAGCCCTTCCAATCGCACCTCGGTCAAAAAATTTCCGGAGAGACCTAAGGCTGAAGCTTCCAGGTGAATTGTAGCCGGAGATGATTTAACAGCTTCAATGGTGTCGGATACTATAAAATCCTTTATCGGGCTATCGAATTCCGGCTGAACGGATATTCCAATTTTACCTGGACTGACGGGTGCGCGCAGGGTCGCGGTTGCTGTAAGGAGCCCATCTAGGAATTCTGCCTTTGCTGTATATTTTGAGGTTGATGAAGAAGTGAAGGTGCCGGCGGTTGTGGCGAAGATTACACTGCGTCTGTCAGCACTTGATCTGTCGTTAAGGTTGACCGTTATTTTTATTGTTGATTGCCCGTCTGCTGGAGTTTCCTTTTCTTCTAATTTCAGATTGTATAACACGTCGCCGACTTCGACATTTTCATCGCAGGTTATCATGACGCCCGATATGAGTATGATTGCTACTAGTGTTCTTTTCATCATTTTAATACCATTGAAGTGATGTCCTTAATGCTTTGAATAAAATCTATGTCCACGGAAAGTGAAATATAGGATCCCATGACAGTAACTTTTTCAGAAATTAATGGGTCGCGTGAATTTCGTCGTACCAGGGATATGCCGGCGCTTGCTTTGAACGCTCTTTTAAATCGGATGGCCGGTCCAATCAACAGCGAGTTACTGGTTAAGAAATTGTCAAAATCCTTGTTGGTCATACCGCCAACAGTAAGTCCCACATTTAAGGACAGTTGCTGAAGAATGGTCTTGCGCGCCAGTACAGCGTAGTCAGGCCCATATACAGTATCGGTGCCGTTGATGATGCATCGTCTATTCAAGGGCGGGCTGTATTGGGTGAAGTCTTTCGGGAACTTATTGCGACGTGTATTTTTGTCGATAGGTCGAAAATAGATGCTTACGCCGTAGTAAAGTTTGGGGATGTTTACCGCTGAGGACGTAACACCAGGAACAATCATGTTCGTTAGACCAGCATCTACAAAAAGCACATTCCCGCCCTGGGTTTTTAAATCGCTGGCAAGGGTATTGCCTGCTAGGTATATTCCTTGCGCGAGGTGGCCGATAGAATCAACTCGTGTATCAAGGCGTTTGATGGTGTTGCCAATAAATTCACTATTTAGTATTGTTTGTGAGAGAGCTGTAGCAACGTTGGCGCGGATGGTGGCAAAGGTGACGGTACGTCTATTGATGGAGATGGCGTCGATGCCGTGGGTGCGAATCAGGTCTAGACGACGGAGGAGACTATCAAGAAGGGAGATATTTGATTTTAGTGCTAGCTGGCGTTTAAGAAGATCAAGGGGCTTAATTTGAGGCTCTCTCGCGTAGACGTTTCGGATATCGATCAGGCCTATTGACCAAGGCGGCAGTGTTGGTCGGTTTATCAGGGCCTGGAAATATTTGCCGTCCTTGAATTCGTCGACGACGCTGTCAGAAGCAATGCCTATCGCCTGAATCTCAACCTCTGTCAAAGTTAGGGTTGATATTTGGTAATTTGCTGGACGAAGAATTTGCCCATAAAGTGGTAATAGGCTCGTATTAAAAAATGGTTGATATTGAACGACTGTAAGCCAGTCCGTATAAGTTCGATTGAAGTTTTTGCCTATGGTGCTTAAAATGAATTGCTGGTATTTGGCGTTTGCGTTGGCACGACGAACCAGTAGCGTATCAACCTCTCTTAGAAGGGTTCTGCTTTCCACTGAAAGCTTTGTAATAACATTGACGTCAAATAGCTGGTTTGGTTTTAAGGGAGGAAAGAAAATGAGTAGTGATTCACCGGAGTTGTCAAAATAAAGCGTTGCGTCTTTTACGGAGGCAAGAAAAGTATTGGTCCGGCAAGTAACTTGATTTTGAACTAAGGATCTCTGTCCATTTTGGACTTGTGCTTCGTAGAGATCTACCTGGAGCACGTCTTTTACGGGGACCTTGCTTACCTCCAACGTAAATGAGCGATCGAAAGGTATTGGCTTATCAGGTTTTTGTGTTAAGACATCAAACTTGATGGTTTCCTCTGAATATATAGAGGACTGTGAATGGACAGGATTTGCCAAGCAAATCACAGAAATGTAAGTAAGGATAGCTGCCTTACATGTAGAGCATACTTTCATGAGAGGGGTATTAAGCACAAAAAGCCCATCCTTTCTCACTTGTTTGCAAGTGAATGAAAAGATGGGCTCTTGTGGTGAAGATGGCGATTTTAGTTCAGAATTGCAATACCTCTAAACAGCCGCGGAATGGCTTTATTGGAATGGTTGAGGAAAGGGTATGGAGGGGTACCCATTTTGCATCAATTAGCAAATTGAACGCCTGGTTGAGGCTTAAAGTAGTCAGTCTCATAGATAACGAGAATGTCAACTTCTCTGGGCTGCAATGTAAATTGGAGTCCGTACTTGTTTAAGGCTCGATTTAAATCTTGATGATTGACTACGTTAGCCTCGGCTATTATATTTCCAACCTTGCCTTTATATCCCGTTTCGTCGATTAACGGATATGGGCTATGATGGTATTCGGTAGCCAACATTGCGTCCAAGAATTCCTTAAAAGTAACATTGTTTAGATGAACGCCTGTGGGCCGTATGGCGGCCATGGTTTCACCATTCAGAAAGGGGAATTTTGATGTGTCTGTTGCGGCCAGTACAAGACATAGTTTTCGTTGCTTACTCCAGTAGCATTCGACACCAAAATATTTTTTTATATCGACGACCATCATAGAGCGAAGGATGCTGGGTGCCTTTGGTTTTTTGGAGTACAGCTGATATGTATAAAAATTCTTTAGTTTGAGTTCATCGTTTACCCTAATCATATACTGTGCCGTGTCCTTTACCTTTAGGACTACCCGGCTTGCAGGGAATAGGTTCAATGAGCCAAGTCGGTCTGTTTCTCTTTTATGAAGAAACCGAAACATGGTAATCATGGTCGAGTTCGAAATCGTGCCACTAGTGCTATCGATCGAAAATTCTCCTGTAAGACCAGGAAAATACTCTGACAATATAGATTGCCATTGCACAAAATCCCCGTCACCGCCATTTGATTTTATGAAAAGCGGCTTGGCGAAGTCTACTCTATACTTCACGCCGTCTTTTTGCGGCATAGAGATAGCGCGTCCCTCTGCTAATGCACCCAGGTTGACCGCGTTCAATTGGTCGCCGCTTGTAATGGCCATCAGTTTTCCTGCTGTATCGATCCACACTAAATGAGGAATTGAATTCCTCGGAAATAGAACGTTGAGATCGCGATCAAGACATACAGTAGGAAGCGTCATGTCGACATGAGAAATCTTGCGCTGTGCAGTCAGAATGTCTTGTACCGCTTTTTTGTCCTGCGATTCGTTCACCAGTATTATTTGAACATGGTTTTTGAATTGTTCCTGCAGGTGAAGAAGCTTGGGCCAGCCTTGTATACTTGACGCGCAGCCATCATTCCAAAAATACAGTATAACGGTTTTACCCTTGAATTTGGTAAGGTTCTCTGTCGAGGAATGGTAGTTGATTAGGTTTTTGACGGTGATGGCGGGAAGCTGATCACCTAGTTTGAACTTGCTTTTTGGTGGAGAGGTCTGCGCTGAGATCGTTGCGTGCGCGAATAGAGTGCAAAGTATTGTGATCAGATATTTCATTTTGAAAATAGAGTTAAAGGCAGCTCCTATGAAAGCGCTGCCGAAATTGGGCATATATTGGTGAAGTGGCTTAGTATCCCGGGTTCTGTGGGAGCAGGTTCTGGTTGTTTTGAATTTCCTGTAGAGGTACAGGGTATAGGACATCGGATGATTGCCAGGATGATCCGAATTTGTCCGCCAGTATTTGATCTGCCCTGTTGGTCCTTTTAAGGTCAAACCAGCGATGTCCCCATTCTGAAAACAATTCGACTCGTCGTTCTTGTTCAATGGCCAATAGGAGGTCAGGTTGTGTTATCGCGGGATGGGTATCCTGTAACAATGGGAGGGATGCCCTTTGCCTGATACCGTCGATATCGACTAGGGCTGCCTGGATTTTATTTTGGTGTGCGCGCGCTTCAGCGCGAATAAGGTATTGCTCACCTATCCGAAGTATCATGGAGTACTCCGATAGCTCGGTTTCGCCGGTCTTTATTTTGTATTTAAACGGGAAAAAGAATGTATTCGCTTCTACCTGAAGGCTACCTGTCCAATGAGATTTTCGCAAGTCATTTTCTTCAAAGGTTTCTATTAGGTCTTGGGAAAGCGATACTTCGGAAGGCATTCCGGTAAGGACAAACATGGAGCCTTCGTTAGTGGCAAAAGATCCCTCTGGCGGTATAAGTTGCCAGATGGCTTCATTGCTATTCTTTAGGAATACCTTGTCAATATCATTTTCAAGCTGAATGGTGGATTCCAATACCAACGTAGCTTCGGATTCTGCTTTTTCCCACTCATGTTGGTATAGGTAAACTCTGGCAAGCATGGCTATTGCTGCCAGTCTATTGGCACGTGTTTTTTGTCCATCGGATACTGTGTAATCGTCTGTTAAAGATGCTTTTGCCGATAGCAAATCGTCGACGATTTGGATATACACCTCATCGGCGGACGATCTTGCCTTGATGCTGTTCAATCTGTAGTCGGTAGTAGTAACTAGCGGGACGTTCTGAAATAAGTTGACCAGGTAAAAATAGAAGAACGCACGCAAGAATTTGGCCTCACCTGCAAATCTTGTTTTTGCGGCTACGGAGAGGGTGGAGGACTTTGAGACCCCTTCGATGATCGCGTTTACATCATAGATGTACCGGTAAGCTTCTTTCCAGATGTACTCATTGACATAGGTATTGTTTTCGGTGAGCTCGTTTGCAGCGAATTCGGAAGGGGCATTCGGTGCGTAGTTGATAAAATCATCAGCCGACCTTCCGGCTAGGGAGGTAATGCTCGAAAGGCCCCCACTGACGAAGCCTGCGGAGTTTGTCATAGCGCTATAAATTCCAAGTATGGCTGCGTTAGCCGTGGCTTCATCTTCAAATACCGCGGTGCTTCCGATTTGAGTAGTTGGTTTTTCTACGTCCAGAAAATCGACGCATGATTGAAGTACGAATGCGGCTGCAAGAACGATGGCTGAAGTTTGAATAATATTTCTTTTCATGGTCCTGTTCAATTAAATAGAAATTTGAAATCCGATAGTGATAGTGCGAAGAGGCGGAAGCATTGTTTGACTTTGTGTTTCCGGACTAAGCCCTTTGTACTTGGTCCACGTGAATATATTTTGTCCCTGAGTGTACAGTTTTCCACCTTTCATGTGTAATCTTCTCGCCATCGTCTGAGGGAATTCCCAGGCGAAATACAAATTCTGTAGTCTGATAAAGGAAGCGTCAGTTATTGAATTGTCGCCAGCGTACGTGCTGGTAGAATATAAACTAGATCCTTTGGAGGAATAGGAGCTGGTGAACATTTGAAACTCCGAAACGTCGCCTGGCTTTTGCCATCGACTTAAGACGTCGGTCATTTGGTTGCCCTTCCGACCAGGAACAACAAAAGCAGGGCTGGCCATGTATGAGTATCCTGTTTGTTTAACAAATTGAAGGAATATACTAAGCTGGAACCCTTTGTAGGAGAGTGTATTTTGAATGCCGCCATAGTAGTCTTGAGTGATTTGTTTTATGGCTTGCAGGTCCGCGGGATAGTTGGTTCCGACGCCATTACTATTCTTGTCTTCAAAAGTGATTAATCCGGTTTGGGTATCAATGCCTGTGAAATGGTATCTTTTTTTGATGTAGAGAGACTTTCCAACTTCATAGGTGTTGGCATAGGATGATCCTTGAAGGTTGGGATACTCCAAAAGCTTGTTGCGAGGGAATGTCAGATTGGCAGATGCAGTCCAGAGGAAGTCCAGGTGCTTCACGTTAATGGATTGCAATTCTATTTCCAGTCCAGAGTTTTGAACCGTAGCCGGGAAATTTGATTGAATGGAATTAAACCCAGTGATGGAGGGCAGTGCTAGGCCGACAAGTTGGTTGGAAGATCTGTTATTGAAGTAGCTTGTCGAGACTTGTAACCTGTTATTGCAAAGCCCAAGGTCCAATGCGACTTCGAGTTTTTTATTGTTCTCCCAAGAATAAATGGCATTTGCCAGGCGTGCTGGAACGATACCGGTTTTGCCCTGATAGGTGTTGTAGGTCGCCTGGTAGGTATCAAGGTATTGGTAGTCTCCAATTTGGTCACTTCCTGTAATACCATAGCTGGCGCGGAGTTTGCCAAAGGTTATGACACTATTTTCGAGGAGGAAATTTTCGTTGCTGAAAATCCATCCAACGCCAATGGCGCCAAAATTGGCAAACCTGGATTCAGGTCCAAATCGACTCGATCCATCACGTCTTGCGGTAAGGTTGAGAAGATATTTTTTGTCCCAGTTAAGATTTATGCGTCCGAAAATAGCATTGTATCGATAGGTTATATCTCTTGTTTCGACCACGCTTAAGGACGCTGCAGACATCAAATCCTTCAAGACGGCATTGCTGGTGTAACCATAGGCCTCGACGTCGTTGCCCAATTGTCTGTTCTGAAGAAATGTTGTGCCGATCAAAACATTTAGAACAGCCTTTGCAAATGGTCGGGAGTATTCAATTTGTGGCTCTACGTTCCAGGTTCTGATGCTCCCGGTACTGAAGACTGAGATTGCTGTATTAATGCCATATGCCGGATTTGTCGTGCCAATTGGGAAAGCTGAAAACTCTTTGACCTGCGTGTCGGTGAATCCAAGATTACTTTTTACAAATAGGCCAGGGATAATTTGATACTTCAGTGACAGCGAAGAAATCAAATTGTTTGTTTTTCCCTCATAAGGCTTTTGTAGAAATGCGTACGGATTTTCCCATGAGGAATTCTCCCAGTTAAGTGATCCGTCTTCGTTGAAAGGCACTGGAGTATTGGGAGGTAATGTGATGTACCGTGTGATATCATTGCGCAGCAAATTGTTGTTATCGAACAGGTAGGACCCTGAAAAGTTGAACGAGAATTTCCCGTTGGTCGGATTGTGATTGAGATTTACATGACCTGAGATCTTTTGGTCATTGAAATTTCCGGGGAATACTGTGGATTGTCTGAAATATCCGCCGCCAATCAGGAATTGTGTGTCTTTGGTGCCTCCGGATATTGATACTTTCGCATTTGTCGCATAGGCTGTTCCTCCAATAAGCTCACGTTGCCAGTCCGTATAGCGGGTTGAATCCCAAAGTTTAAGATCGGGATCGAGGAATCCGGGCTCTGTCTTGTCGTTCCTCAAGGCTTCCTTTCTCATTTCCAAGTATTGTGGCGTGGAAAGAAGGTCTAAAAAGTGGCCGACTTTACTGAATCCCGAGTAGATGCCAACGTCGACTTTTGGCTTTCCGTCTTTGGCCTTTTTGGTTGTTATCAAGATAACGCCGTTTGAACCGCGGGCACCGTAAATCGCGGTGGCGTCAGCGTCTTTCAAGACTTCGATGTTTTCGATGTCATCCGGGTTGAGCGCGGTAAAGGGATTTCCATTCGGGATGACTTCGCTGCTGGCAGCGCCGGCGAAGGAGACACCATTGTAGGGCACGCCGTCAACGATGTACAGCGGTTCATTTCCATCGGCGCGCAAGCTATTCTGGCCTCTTATTCTGACTACAAATCCACCGCCCGGCATGCCTGACTGTTGTTGAATAACAACACCAGGCATTCGTCCTTGCAGTGCCTGCAACGGATTGGAGATAGGTTGCCGGCTGATCTCCTCTGAGGTTACGCGCGAAATATTTCCGGTACGTTCAGTATTCTTGACTTCCCAGTAACCAGCATTGATCACCACCTCGCCAAGACTCTTGATGTCTTCTTGCAGTATGACATTAATAGTGGTGTGATTGGCGACCTGAATTTCCTGCGTTGAATATCCGATGAAGGAAAAAACGAGAACATGGTCATTTTCCGCCTCTATAGAGAAGTTGCCGTCCTTGTCGGTAGTGGTTCCATTGGTTGTTCCCTTGATCACAATATTGACTCCAGCCATCGGCACATTGTTGAAATCTGTAACTTGTCCGGTAATAATAATTGTTTCAGCGCTTGTCATTGTCAGCGGCGCTGTTAGTGGTCCCTTTTTTACCGGACTTTGTTTTTTTAGAAAAACCATGTTGTCTTGCTCGCGGATCTTGTAATCAATGCGGCGGGTACCAAAAAGATCATTAAATATTGTGCGCAAAGGTTGGTCCTGCACGTTGATGCTAACTTTTTCTATTGGAATGATTACATTAGAACTATAAGCAAATTTTAACCCGGTCATTGCCGAGATTTCATCAAGGGCTTCTACAATATTGATATTTTCTACATTAAGTGTAATTTTGGTTTCCAGGATTTGGGCGTGATTGTCGATGGCCATGGAAACGCCGCTAAACGTCAGGATAATTAGCCATTGAAACATACACATCCTCATGAGCCAAAAGAGTTTTTCCGTACAGAAAATCTTCATAACTTTAAGTGTTTTGTAATAGGTTCGTGATTGGACTTGAACAAAGCACCCTCTCTCTGGCCCGTGCAAGGGCTGGAAATTTTAAAGGAGGGCGATAAACAGGAGTGGTCGAATCACTCCTGTTTTTTATTTAATGGAGTCTGGGTGGTGGACGCTTGTGAACAGGCATTTGCTTAGTGGTTTAGGTTTTTAAGGGGTGGGGCATCCAGGTCCGGTGGTGGTGATATTCTTTCCAACAACCTCAAATTTGAGGGCTACGATTTCCTCAATTGTTTCCAGTGAACGTTCAAGGGACTGATCAGTGAGATCTGCCGTAACTTGGCAGGTGGAGGCTGCTTCGTTTGCCTTAATGGAGATGTTAAATTTTTTCTCCAGGCATTTGAATACTTCCTTCAACGCTACATCTGAAAAAGCCATGTTGTATTCGGTGCCTTTCGTAATGGTTAGGACTTCTTCGGCCACCATTGGTGACTTCTCAATGGCGCCATTTTGTTTCAGCACCGCCTTTTGCTTCGGTTCAATATTAATACCAATAGCGTTGGAAGCTGTTGACACATTGACCTTTCCGGTTAAGACTTTAACCTCAAAGTGACCATTGTTCGTTTTAAGGTTGAAACTCGTTCCCAAAACTTTTACGTTGGCGCCATCGCACTGAATGAAGAAAGGATGGTTAGGGTCCTTTGCAACCTCAAACAATCCCTCGCCACTTAATTCACAATAGCGCGTTCCATTTGATGATTTGTAATAATAGGACAGTTTGGTATTTGCTTGAAGCCAGACTATGGTGCCATCTTCAAGAATGAATTTCTCCATATTCAAGCCTGCTCTGTAATTTGTGACTTCTGGGGCGATGAGTTTCCAGACAGAGTAAACGAAAAGGGTGACTACGACTATAGATGCGGCAATGCGGAATGCCCATCCGATGATGGAGTTTTTCTTTCGTTGATGTTTAAGTGGATTGAAGGATTCTATTTCTTTGGTATTGTCCCTCTTGCTGACTATTCGTTGGTATAGTTGTTCTTCATCATCCTGACTAAGATCCATGTCATGAGTGTCTTCTGTTTTCATGATATCAAGCCAGGCCTCTATCTTTACTTTTTCTGATTCAGAGACATTACCTGTCAAATACCGTTTAAGCAGATCGTCAAAATTTGATTTTTCCATGGCAAGAATGTTTGGTTACAACTTTATCCTAGAATAAAATGCCTTACCGTAAACATGACAGTATGGGTGGAAAACCCACCGAGAAGGGAGGAATTTTATTGCTTACCGATTAATTTACCGGATTTGGAGTAAAAAATGGTGATAGATTGCAAGAATTTGAAGGGATACATTTCAACCGTTTTAGAAATGCAGGAACGGCTGAATTTATATTGTCAGCTTCCTTTTTCGGGAAGTGGCATAGGACGCCCGGAGGTGGTTAAGGGCTGTTACCATGTAGTTTTCGACTGCGGTTTTCTTGATATTCATCCGCTTAGCAATGTCTGCATTGGAAAGATTTTCAATCAATCGGAGCTTTATGGCTTGCTGGCAACGTTCGGGTAGCTCGGATAAACCGTTGTCGATAATGTTTTGAATAATGGATGGTTCTTTTTCGACGTCATCCATACTATCGTACACGGCTTCGAAGAACTTGTAGTGTTCTTCGTATTTTCGTTTGACAAGTGAATGGTGAAAGTACCGGATCACTTTGTACTTGACCATTCCGAATAAGTATGCCTCTAGTGCGGTGAGGTGAGTGAGTTTTTCGCGTCTGTTCCAAATGGACTCAAATATGTCTTGAACAATTTCCTCGCAGTCCTCCTTGACGGAAATGCTTTTGCGAGCGTAAGTATAAAGCTTGCCGGCGTAGCGTCTATAAATTGTGTTAAAAGCTTGTTCATGGCCGTTAATAAACAGCGTCAACAGTTCCATGTCGGTATGGTCCAGGAGAATCTTCATACCGTATACAGATTTTGGAAAGGGGGGCAGTTAAAGCCTCGCTTGTCATCAGGAATGAACAACGTGGGCACTAAGCGAGTGAATTTTTTCCAGCGGGAGATAGCTGTATAGACAACTATGTGTGGTGTACATAGAGGAATAGGTGCGGTGCCTTGCTTACCATCATTACTGAGGCCTGAGAAAATACCCGGGTACGCCAGTAAGCAAAAGGCATCCGCACCTAATGAGGCTGATATTTTTGCTATGTGTGTCATAATCTCATTCTGTTGTTTCTCAGGCATCAGTAGATGAGATTGTGCTCTAAACATAATAAAAAAAAATCGTTGGGGCAAACCCCATGTTAAATAGCCGATTCCAGACCGATTTTGATGTGTGGCAAAACGTGAATTGGAACCAGATTTAGGCTATCAAAAAGCCTTTGGAAATCGTGTGCGAGAACTGAGAGAAAAGGTGGGCTGGACGCAAGTCGATTTATCCATTTATTCAAAAGTAAGTGATTACCAAATCTCTGTTATAGAAAATGGTCACGAAGCCGCTAATCTCCAGACAATTAAAGCAATTGCTGCTGCGTTAGGCAAACTTCCGTCAGAATTGCTAGACTTTAAGTATCCCATTAAATTAAACAATTCCTTTCCAAAGAAGCCAAAGGAAAAACTTGGCACAACCGGACATATACAGAAATTATTTTCGGAAGGTTATTTTGTGGATCCAAAATCAGTTAAAAATGTAATTGAGTACGTTTTTGAAGTGACCGGAACAAAACTGGTCAGTAAAGACACATCAGGTGCGCTTCTAGTTTTTGCAAAAAACAAATTGCTAAGAATAATCAGGCGAGAAGGAAGGAATCTCTATCAGTCAATCAAAAAAGCAAAATCGTAACGACCGCTTAGCCTAAAGAGTCAATCTTATTCCGACAAATCTTTTCAACAAGCGAAACCATCGTTTTGACCCGATCAATTAAGCTGGCCAATTCTTCTCTGGTAATGACATAGTCCTCTTTGTACCTGGCGTCTATATACCCACGTTTTAACAAATCAAAAAGGTGTTCTTCTTGCTTATCCGATTCTACTTTAAATATCAAAAATAACGCCTCTGAATATTGCTTAGTTTTCTTTCTTAATTTCCAAAGATTATGCACACGTGGTTTATACCCTGTGAAGACAAGAAGAAGGGCATAATACAGTGACTCAGCAGCTTGATGAAGGTTAAATGCCCCTACCTTCAGTCTATTTTCAACCAGACAGAAACCCGCCACAGTCAAAAAGTCTTCGTTCCTAGCAAACCAGATATTATAATAATCCTGAGCTTTACTTTTTTCCTCTTCGGCAGTGAGCATCCTGGGTGCAATAAAATCTGCGCTATCTTCAGTGGCATATAGAACTATGCCCTCACTGACAATTTCAGTAAAAAAATATTGCCCCCAACTCAATCCATCGTTAATATATGCCATTGAATGAATTTCTAGATTCACCGGCGGCTTGTACCGATCTACGCGATCCAGAATTGTGCTTTCCTGCAAATAGGGCTTTTCAGGACTTTCTTTTGTGACCACCAAAAAATCGTAGTCGCTTATATACTCGTTATCAATCCCATCCTTGGTATGATAGCGATGCTCGACAAAAGTGCCCTTCGCATAGCTTCCAAAAAGAATAATTTTTTCCGGCTGCACCACTTCCCTGATGATCTCAACGATGCGCGAAATCTCTTGCTGTTTATTCGGTGGCAGATGACTCAGGGATGTTTTCATCAGAAATATTAGATGGCTAAAATGGTGGAAAATCATTAAAACAATACCAAAAATAACCCTTGAAACGCAAAAAAAACTCCTTTTTCTTATAAAATCATCAAATTGACCTTTGAGGTGTCATGGCTTTAAACAATATTGTCATCGCGATTTTAGAAGTCCATCCGAAATTCCGTCCCGTTGGAGGTACGATTAACTAGTCCATACAAACTCACCAAGGATATGCCAGCAGTCGATCTATTTAATGTGTTTGCGGGAAGGATTTTTCGCATTCCTGATTTCCAACGTGGTTATGCTTGGGAGGAAAAACAACTTGTAGAACTTTGGGATGACATCGATGAACTCGTACTCGAAAATAATCAGTATCGAAAACACTATACAGGCACGTTGTTCCTCGAAAAAATTGAGCCGCAAGAGGATGAAAAATGGCTCAAAGGCACTCAGTTCTATCACGTCATCGATGGCCAACAACGGCTCACCACCATTTGCATCCTTCTTTTTGAGCTAATAAAAAAAGCGAAGGTTGGTTATAGCGAAATAAAGAAAGATGCTTTGACTGCCAAGTTCATTTTTGAAACCAATCTCTCGGGTAAAAGTAAAATATACAAGTTCAGCTACGAGCCAACGGGCAAGAACTCAACTTTCCTGTCACATACCATTTTTGAAGATTCCAGTATAATTAGTGACGTGGTTATGAACCTTTACACTAAAAATTTACTCAACGCCAAAACATTCTTTGCCATCAAGTTGGAAAAGCTTTTACCACAGCAGTTGGAAGCTATCTTTGAGAAAGTAACTACTTCTCTACAATTCGATGTGCGCGAAATCGACAATGATCTGAACGTGCAGGCGGTTTTTGAAACTCTTAACAACCGAGGTAAGGCGCTCTCTACATTGGAAAAACTAAAGAATCGCTTGATTTTTTTGAATGAAAAACTGCCTGACGATCGAGTGGACCAAAATACACTTCGTGACAAAATTAATACTGCGTGGGGTAAGATATATACAGCACTGGCACAAAATCCAATAAGCCCCCTGAATGAAGATGAATTTCTTTCGGCACATTTATCTTTATACAGAAGATCCAAGGAATCTGTATTCTCCGAGAAGGTAGCTGAGGAAAAAGTTTTTCAGATGTTTTGCAATAGAGCTCATCTTTTTGACCGTGATCAATCTGGCGAAAAAGAACAGCCAGTTACCTCTGAGAAAATCGAAGACTATATCATCAAATTATCAGAGGCAGCTCCATTTTGGTATGCCATTCACAACCCTGATCGCCCTATTCTTGAGAAAATACTGGTGCTCAACAATGGTAAAGATTTAAAGGTTTTCGTGCTATCACTATTGCACACACGCAACGAAGAGTCGATCACTCGAATCCTTGACAAAGTTGAAAAGTTGCTTTTCAGAACCCGGGTAATCTGGTTGTTTGACGAACGCACGATGGCTTCATGGGGCCACGACCTATACATAGGCAAGCAAAACCTCACTGCTCTTGAGGCGCAGATGGATGAACTGTTGGGCACGCCAATTCATAACGGGAATCTAATTGACACTATGAACATTTTATTCACATATGAACGAGGGGCAAAAGGATTCCACCGTTGGGGAGGATTGAAATATTTTTTATTCGAGTACGAAGACAATCTCAAGAAGAAAGCTGGCGAAAAGAATAGCAAAGTGAGCCTCTCCGATTACGATAGTACGACGATCGAACATATCATCCCGCAAAGTTTCCAGGAATTTTGGAGTACAGAAGTCAACAAGTTTCTCCTGGGGGCGGATTCCTCTAATCACGAAATGTCCATCAAGATACTTTTAAACACACTCGGTAACCTTACTATTCTTCGTGACGGCAAAAATTCTTCCGTTGGCAATAAAAGTTGGCAAGACAAGCGGGCCAGATTCCGCACGGGATCTTACAACGAAATTGATATAGCAGAAAAGGACATCTGGGATCATGCGGAAATTGTGGATCGTGGAATTAAGATGCTTGAGTTTATGGAAACAAAAGTGCACGGCCTCAAGCTGTCGAGCGTTGAGAAAATGAAACTACTTTTTTATCATGATTATGCCATCAATCAAAATGACGGCAATCCTTCCTGAACTCAACGCAGATGAGCCCCCCCAATTTGGCTAGTGTCAATCGGTTCTTTCTCTCTCTACTTTATTTTCAGGTATCTGCATTTGGCTGATTTGTATCGGTCACCTCGAAGATGGAGATTAAAGCCTTAATCCTGTCACAATAAACCAGGATTTCCGAGTTCATATTTGTTGGGAAAAACTATTCCTAAAGGATGAATTGCCCCTCTACAACAAAGGGAAGAAGAAGCCAGAAATTCGACACTGGTCTCAAATTTAAGCCCTCAACTTAAAGGGAATGGTGATTTTATTTTTGATTAAAAACCATATATATACCTGATCAGCCTATTGGATTTCCAAGGATTTCAAGGATATTGCTTTCGCGAATTTAGGAGCCCATCCAAGCATTTTGTGAATCTAAGGATCTGTCGATTGCGTTCAAGCAATGGGCGGCCGGTATAGCGAGTCCCTTTGTTTTATAGCCATTTCTGAATTCAGCCCCAAAAAAAAATTATTCTATGGCCGCTATGGGTTTTCGCTCTTTCGCGGCATATAACCCTGAAGGAACAAGATGGGGCCGGAACACCGACTTATGGATTTCCTTTGGTTAATAGGTTAGGTTAATGGAAATAGGTGTCCGGTCCTATTTTAAAAAAGACATTTCATGGAATGCTCCGAACGTTATGTAAAAGCTGATGGCCCGACTGAAATTGCTATCCTCCAGGCTGTACGAAGAAAAAAGCCTGGTGCTCCATCGGAATATAAATCATTTCTATTATTTGCAGAAAATTGAAGAATTTGAGTTTCTGATGGTACGCCTAAAGGAGGGTGAACGTCAGTGGCTTGATCTAAAAACCATACTTGAATTCGAGTACAGAATAGTTTTTGGACAATGGAAAAAGGATGTGCGATATCTCCGGACATACCTGCAAAACAGAAGTGGAGGTGTCTCGATTCTTTAGGTGCGGTCGATGTGTTGGATCATGGCCAGAAGCATATTTCTGACGGATTCCTTTGTCCCGCTCTCTACACTATAAAATTTGGATCTAAGGCTTCCCATGGAAATATTTTCGGATTTTTTTGTGGTAACAAATCGGACAATGAATGTCATAACCTGGCTTAGGTTGTCGTTGATAATGACCTTGGTCTCCAGAAATAATTTTAGTAAATAGGCCAACTGGGAGACCGAAGCTTCAAATTTTAGTTTAAACCCATCCATCATATTTCCGGAGGGAGGATCTGATCTTCGATTCGAAAGTTGTTGCAGGCGTTCCTGATATTCTAATTCGACATGGATATAATCGATAAGCTGACTTTTTAAAGAGGGAGCACCAAGATTGTAACCAATGCTAGGCTTTACCTGTGCTTGTGTGATTTTCTTGAGTTCAAAGGACAGTGTCTCGATCTTTTCTGTTCTGAATTCGGACGCATCTAGTAAGGACGATAAAAAATGTGCATGGTAGGTGAGGACACGCGTTGAATTATAATTCAGATAATACATTACTTGACGAAGTTCGTCATTCAGGGCATTTCCCTCAAGCGGCTTTTCAAGCAAGCGGGTTAGCTCCTTCTGTACTTCTTTGACATATAAGACTTTTCGATAGGTGATAGATTTTGCAGCGGTCCCTTCGATGATTTTTTTTAGAACATGCAAGAGGAGTTCCGTAAGGGTTATATCGGCATTTTTGCCTGCAAGCATTTTTTGAAGTTTACGTAGATTTACCTTAGTGTCTTTCCTGGAGATGAGAATGTAGCCCTCTGGTGCTTTTGCATCTTGATCAAAATATTTGGTAAAGTGCCGTTCGATGAAGGAAAGGAGGTCTTCAAAGCCATGGTACATGATCTGAAAAAATGGTGCTTTCTTATTGCTCTGATCAGATGAGGCCTGTGCGCTTTTGTCCATAAGTTGGATGAGCGCCTGCTGGTGATATTGAATATAGCGCTCCAGGTGTCGTTCGTCTTCAAAGTGGAATACTTCATGAATGAGAGTTTTCTTAATTCGCTCCACCTCTTGAAGGACCTGTTGCTGATAGGTCGGCAGATTGTCGACGCCTGTTACGCCCTCTGAAGAGAAGAGGCGTTCAAGTTCCTGTAGTTCATATTTTACATTTTGTAACATTGACCTGCCGAAATTGATAGTACGCGTAAACCCAAGAGCACAGCTTGTACGAAATATACTCTCATCTGGGAGGCGCAACCCTACCTCACATCTAATAAATATGTTATGCCTTCTCGTTCAGGTAGTGCCGAAGACGTTTTCGGGCTTTGGTCAGATTCTTTTCCACGGCTTTGATGGATATTTTGAGAGAATCTGCGATCTGGGCAATGGTCATGTCCGTATCGGCCCTGAGTAGAAAGCATTCCCGCTCACGAGGGGGAAAATTTTCGATTACCCTTCGCACATCTTCAATTATTTCCGCTTCAATCAGGGTATTTTCAAAAGCGTTTTGTGTTGTGATCCTCGCTTGTCCATTGCTGAATTTTAGCTTATCCAGGTTAAGTCGGATGTTGCGCCTGTAATGCGTTATGGATTTGTAGCGAACGATTTTTGTGAGGTAATGCTGAATCGATTTCTCATGATAATCGGTAAGTTGGAGGCTGATTTTCCAGAGGTGGTAAAAGGATTCTTGCACGATATCTTGGGCATCCTCGATATTGTGGGTAAGACTGTACGAAAGTTTTTGAAGATCTTGGTGATAAAGATCATGTAGAAGGGTTACGGCCTTTTTAGGATAAGAGCGCAATAACTTTCTAAATCGTTCATTGTCGATAACGGTTGACATCTATCAATTTTTATAGTGATCATCAATGACACTTTGTCGAGAATCGAAGAATTACCAAAACGTTTAATTGTGGAACCGGTGGGAGAACCGTGTGTTTATAATTTATTGGTACCTGAACTAAAAAATGACTCTATTACAATCGAGTCTGGCTGTAGATTTCATTTAAAATTTAACAAAACGTTCTGTCTAGTCAAACTATCAGGGGAATATTTCTAAGCTCTTAACATTTGTTAAGTAAATTTTATTTATGCAACCGATGGCGTTGGTGTTGAATTCGGAACAGGAAAAAGGTGAAAAAATGGAAATCACTGTGGAATAATATTTTTCTTAAATGATGGGTATCGAGTTTATATTTTGCTGTCCTTAAAACCACCTCTATGATCTATCTGGAAATAGAAACGTTACGTAAGCATCTGGGTTTCGTTTCAGCGCAAATCACAGCGGGTATACGTATGCATGGAATATATTTGTCGTTGCGAAGGGCCGGTGTCACATCTGGGTTTCCGGGTTCTCGATATGGGCGACTTCAAGTGGTGGCTTCAGTAGTCGGTCCCATGTGCCGCTAGATCATCGGCAGCCTTTCCCATTACAGGCTTCGTGATTTGTTGACCGTCAATTCGTTCCGAAATGTCGCTTCACAGTGTTGATAAAGTTATGTCGCGCATTAACTGCCAGCGTCCGATGGATTTTGGGACTGCAACACCGCCTCCGGGTCTGAGCAACCTTTAAATTCAAATAGAGTATCTGAAATATGTAATACAAGTCATAACCTAGGTTGTTTTTGCTACTAATAAATATTAGTCCCTCGATCTGTATTGGATCCATTAGAATAGCAAACCTTCATTAAGATCTTTCGGGTATTTGCCTGAAGTGATTTGTAAATGGGGTTTAGCGAATGTATTTGTGGTTGTCTACTATTTTGTCCCGGGTTAAATATATAGGGCAAACGCAATTCTACTCCTCATTACACTGCTCGTCATTGCCCAATTGAGTCCCCGTTTGAACCGAATTTCTCCTCAACTTTTTGTTCACCTTTTTGTCCGGTCGTTTTTTATTTGAACGGCAACGCAAATGCGGATATTTCGGCTTTCAGATATATGAATATGTTAAAGAAGGTGCCGAACTCAACAGACAAGAAATGATTCTAAAATATCTTATTGCATTCAGTAGGTTTCTTCTGCTATCGTTTGCACTCCCCATAGCATTCTCAACACGAAGAAGATCTTGTGCTGCCATGGTCTGGTATTGACTCAATATTGGCACACTATAATTATGACCGTCATCTAGATAAAAGCTCCTATTATAAATTATATCCTATGCGAAAAGGAAAATACTTTCTTGTGCTAATCATATTGGTTTCGTATTTAAAGCAAGGCAAGGCGCAAACGGTAATTGATAATACACAGATCAGGTTTTTTGCCGATGCAGGGTTCAAGGCAGCGCGTGATTCAACGCAAAAGTTCAGTAATGTATTTCAATATGGAAATATTGAAATGTTACTGACCTCGCAGGTAACTGATAAAATTTCGGTGCTCGCGGAGCCTGTCTTTTTAACTGATGGTGTTGTGTTGTTAAACCGAGCCATGTTGAAATATTCGTTTAACGATTATTTTAATTTAAGTGCCGGGAAACTGTACGTACCCATCGGCTTGTGGAATAACACGTATTACCACTATGCGCGGGTGCTGACGCCGACCGTTGACAACCCCATTTTGGCATCAAGTGGATCACGAGATGTGGGTGTTCAGTTGGGTGGCGATAATATCACCCGTGCCAGGCTGGGCTATCGGTTGATGGTAGGCAATGGTAACTTTGGCAGTACTTCATCCAAAGCAATAACCTATAATATTTCTGCCGAACCGGTAGACAACTTGAAGTTTTCGTTTTCTGGACATCATCAGAAAATACCGGCTGGCTCACTTGCACCCGTGGAGGTAAGACTCAATTTTGTTGATGCTAGCGCCATGTATATGAGTGGCAAGGGTTTTGAGTTTTCGATGGATTACATACAGGTCAATCGAACTAACGATTTTACGGGAACTAGCACTCAGGATCTCTTCTTCTTTTATGGGGGCTACAAAATAAAAAAGTTTACCCCCTATACCTACTTCTCCAATTTTGTAATTGCCAATGATGTGATCAATACCACTAATACCAACAACGCCGCGCTTGGGCTGCGCTACAATTTCGGTGCTCTTTCGGTATTAAAATTTGAGGCGCTTGCATTTGAAGCTGGTGACTTTAAAAAAATTAATCAAGTAAAACTTTTGTGGGCTATCGGCTTCTGATCCTTAACCTATTATTATGAAAAAAATATCGACTCTGTTTGTATTTCTTCTGATCAGTGTGCTACTCACCTCCTTCAACCGAGAGACTGCTGCAGGAGAAAGTATAACCATTATCGTAAATAAAGAGAACCCCGTAGCTAACCTCGCACCCGGTGAAGTGAAGCTTTATTATTTACGGAAGATCAAAAAACGCTGGCCGGGAATCAACAAGAACATACGCCCGGCCGGCCGCAAAAGCAAGTGCGCGGAGCAGGATGCTTTTTATGCACAGGTGCTTGGCATGACAGCCGATGAAGTAGAACAATACTTTGCCGCCAGGCAGCTTCAGAATGCAGAACGACCGTATGATAAGTTTTTGTCCGATGGGGACATTATCCGTTTCGTGGAAGAAGAGCCTGGAGCGATTGCCTACGTAAATGCCCGGTCTCTAACAGAGGAGGCAAAGAAAAAAGTGAAAGTAGTGCTGATATGGTAAAGTGGAAATTGAATCTTTCAAGACAGGTTTCCCTCGGCTACCTGTTAATAGTTTTGGTGGCCCTGGCAACCAGCTTGTTTTGCTTTTTTACGCTGAGGAATAACCAAAAGTTAGACGATCGCATCCGGCAAATTTACCTGCCCACATACCTGTTACAAAGAGATCTTTACGCTCTTCAGGGCGATGCTTTGAAATTAAGTAACAGTTGGATTTACCAGCCTGATCAGCAAGGAAAACAACAACTCCAGGCTATTCATACCACCGAATTTCCTGCTTTGAAGCAAGGGCTGGAGGAATTGCTGGCCGCTTCCGGAGACAATTCAAATGATATGCAGGAGCTGCTGAAAGAATTTGAAATGGTGCTCAGTGCCCAACGTGAGTTGATGCATGTTTTGTCTGCGGATAGTGTGTACGAAAATGATTTTTCAGTAGACAAGGCTATCGCCTTGTTGGATGCGGACATAAAACCGAAAACGAAGCTTCTTGCTGGACACCTTCATGCCTACATGCAGGCACAGGAACGGAAGATGAACCAGGCGCAGGAGGATAAAGAAAACTCCTACCGTTTTCTTGCCCTGTTATTGGGGACGATGGTACTGCTGTTTATCTGTATCTCTTACGTTGCTTATTACTTTTCAAGAAAGAAAATATTGAAGCCTATACTCCGACTCAAGGATACCGTTCTCCAAATGTCGGAGGGTAAATCCATAGAAGAGAAGTTTGAAATAGAGGAAGATGAAATTGGGGAAATGAGCCATGCTATTGCCACATTAATGAAAGGCATCAATGCAAGGGCTGCTTTCGCTCTGCAAATTGGCAATGGGAATTACACATGTGACTTCACTCTTTTAAGTAGTGAAGATACTATGGGTAAAGCACTGCTGGACATGCGCGAAAACCTGAAGCACAATGCCGAAGAAGAGCAACGAAGGAATTGGGCGGTTTCAGGTTTGGCTAAGTTTGCTGAAATCATCCGTAATCAAACCGAATTTCAAAAACTGGGCGATGCCATCATCAGCAACATTGTAAAGTATACCAAGTCTAACCAGGGAGGCTTATTTGTAATAAGTGATGAAGATAAAAGCGATGTGCATCTGCGATTGCTCTCCTGCTATGCCTGGGATAAAAAAAAGCATGTCGAGAAAACCATTCGTGAAGGGCAAGGCCTGGTGGGTCAATGCTGGGTGGAAGGTACTTCTATTTTCATGACCCAGGTTCCCCATGACTACGTCACGATTACTTCTGGTCTTGGGTACGCTACGCCTCGATGTCTTGTATTGACACCACTCAAGCTGAATGATGCAGTTTATGGTGTTCTGGAGCTGGCTTCCTTCCAACCTTACCAGAAATACGAGCTGGAGTTCATTGAGAAAGTGTGTGAAACTATTGCGTCGGCCATTTCAACTGTAAAAATAGCGCAGCAGACAGCATCCTTGTTGAAGCAAAGCCAGCTGCAGACAGAAGTGATGCGAAGCCAGGAAGAAGAAATGCGGCAGAACATGGAAGAGTTGCAGACGACCCAGGAGGAAATGGAACGCATGATGAAAGAGTCGAAAGGTCAAGAGCTTTATATGCGAAACCTGATTGATGCTTCAACTGATTCTATTCTTACTTTCGATCACGAATATAAAATTATCCATTTCAACCAGGTTGCCAGGGCTGGATACCGCGCAATGGATATTGATCTTGGAAAAACGGGTACTAATCTTTTACAACTCATCCCGGCCGAAGAACGGGAGATGTTTAAACAATTGTTTGATGCAGGTCTTTCCGGTGAAGCCGTTGAGATAACCTATCAAACCCAGCTGGAAACTCATTTCATAGTTAAGCATATCCCGATTAAAAATGAACAAGGTAAAGTAACGGCCGTGGCTCAGTTCTCAACGGATGTTACTAGACTGATGCAGGCACAGGAAGAAACAAAGAAAATGCTCCGGGGAAGCCAGGCACAGGCTGAGGAGCTCCGGGCACAGGAGGAAGAGTTGCGCTCGACTATGGAGGCCGAAGCACAACGAAACAAAGACCTTGAGCGGGCCGGCTCGCAAATGGAAGCTCAGAAACAGATGATGCTTAAAGTGATTGAAAAGCTGAAGGAGAAGGAAAAAGAGGCTCTGTCACAAGAAGAAGAACTACGTGCTCAGCAGGAAGAACTGCGCCAGAATATGGAAGAATTGGAAGCAACACTGGATTTAGAAGCAAAACGAGGTAAAGAGGCTGAACGCGCCAATGCGCAGTTAGAAGCGCAAAAGCTGATGATGATTAAACACATTGAGAAGTTCAAGCAAAAAGAACTGAAAAGTCAGGAGCAGGCCGAAGAGCTCCGCACCCAGGAAGAAGAGTTGCGGGCCACCGTCGAAGCTGAAGCAGAACGAATCAAAGTTCTTGAGCGGACAAACTCGCAAGCAGAAGCTCAAAAACAAATGATGATCGAGTCTCTTGAGAAACTTAAAAAGCGAGAAAACGAATTGTTGACAGAACTCGAACTGAAAGAGAAGGCCATCGCCAATTTGCGAACAATCAGTGATAATTAAACTATAACTGAAATAATCTCCATTACTAGTAAATATTTTATGCAAAACTATTTCGAAAACGATTTTCTTTTCATCCGCTACGATGAAAAGAATCACCTTCTGATCCTTGAATGGAAACTAGCTCCCGCATCGCCGGAGTTTAAAGAAGGCACAAATATGCTCATCACTGCTTTTGAACATTTCAAGACAGGTAAGCTGGTGAGTGATATCCGTCAGCTAGGCGCAGTACATCCCGATGACCAGCAGTGGATTTCAAATGATTGGATTTCTAGAGCCGTTAAAGCGGGATTTTCCTGTTCGGCAGCCGTTTTACCTGATGATGTTTTTACCCACATGTCTCTGGAGGGTATGTCAAGTCAGTCGAGTGATCAATTGCCAGCCAAAACATTTGATAATATGGACGACGCCATTGATTGGATAAAGCAGTTCTAATATCATTATTCTATCAGACCTGATTAAGTAGCTTAAAGCAGTCCTTATAATGATTAGCTCGCGTCAGACTTTTGAAGGAACAAGGTGAAAGCTTTGACTGTCCGACAAAGGGGGGCGCTGGTGCTATTGCACTTCAGGGATGGAATGGGTTACTGCGGATGGGTCTTCCAGGGCTTTGAGTCGGGTTTTTTATGATATCGAAATTGAACCGAACCTCATGGACAAGGCTGAAAACCTCATTGTGAAGGAAAATGATTTGGTTTCACCATCAGCCCAAACGCGGAATGTCAAGAGTATTTAATATAAATCAGATATAAACCACCAAGTATGCAATTATTTTTCGAAACAGATTATATCATCATCAGTTACGATAAGGCCAATCAGGTACTAGTAGGGAAATGGAAAATAGCGCCTACTTCTGCTGAATTCAGGGAAGGCATGAATTCCCTTATCGCGGCCATGGAGCATTTTAAAACGGGGAAGATTCTTACGGACACAACCTATTTGGGAACAATTCATCCCAATGATCAACGGTGGTCAGCTACTGAATGGAAACAACGTGCCACCAAAGTTGGATACTCGAAAATTGCAATCATTATTCCTGCGGATGTCTTTACACAGATGGCAGTGGAAGATACCATAAACCAGTTGGAAAGCCCTTTGCTATTTGCCTATTTCAACAACACCGAGGATGCTATTGATTGGATAAAATAGTTCAGGCTTCCTCTAAAACAAAAATCTCAATTATTGATAAATGTCTATGCAAAATTATCTGGTAACAGATTACACGTCTGATGAATTCAGGAAAGCACCGAATGCAATTCATCCTGCAATGGAACGCTCTAAAACCGGAAAACAGGTTTCGGATACTACCAACTTTGGAGCCATGCAGCCGGGAGAACAAAAACGGGGGGCTACTGATCGGTTTGATAAAACTGTTAAAGCGGGAAACCCTCAATTAGAAAACAAGAAGGAACGATTACATAAAACAATGAACCAGATACGATCAACGGAGAACAATTCATTATTGCCTGTGCTTATGCGGATTTATTTGCTCTTTTTGATACTTGGTACCTCTTTTATTTCTTATGCACAGGAGAAAGATTCTACTGACGTCTATACTATGAGCCTGGAAGAATTAATGAATATCACCGTTTCGGTGGCTACTAAAGTAGAGCAAAATATTGATGACGCACCTGGAAATGTAATTGTAATAACGCGGCAACAAATGATGGATATGAATGCTCGTACACTTAAAGATGTATTGAATGTATTTGTTCCCGGAATGGATGCCTTGCCTGCTTCCATGAAGTACGGTGATCGCGTGGAGACGGTATATTCCAGGGGAATTAATTCTGATTTCTCTCAGCAAATTCTTTATCTCTTTAACGGAAAGAATAAATTCAATGAAACCACCTTCGGGCAACCCTTGGGCTTTATTGAATTTACGCTGGAGGCCATTGAAAAAATCGAGATAAGTACGTCTCCTGTTCCGTTGCAAGGAGGAAGTGCAGTGACCATTGTCAATTTAGTGACAAGGGATCGATCTGTTGATGGCACGGAAGTTTTCATCAACTCTGGGTTCAAAGATGGACTGATTTCCAAAAAAGCTACCGTTCTTTTTGGAAAAAAAATTGATGGTTGGCATTTAGGTGGTTCTCTTCAGTTCTATGATGACAAAGGCGTGCAGCGGGAATCTAATTTAGGTACGGGCCCCGGTAGCGGCAGCTTTCAGGCCAATCCAAAATATATGCGGGACGGCACCAAGTCAGCTTATAACATAACACTCAACATACAATCTCCCAATAAAAAAGTAGAGTTCGGGTCGTGGTATAAATTTGCAAATCAGGATGGATACCTCGCTGGGATTTTGCCATGGGCTTCGGGCTACTCACAAAACTATATCGGAAGCCAATTTCAGAATTATTTAGCCTGGAAAGTGACACATCATTTGAATGTGACTGCCGGATATATGTGGCATTACCTTGCTTATCCCGGGTTCCCATTTTATAATACTCAAACTAATTTCGATACCTACCTGGAGGCGAACTACACCAGAAACCTGGGCATAAATGAAAACCATGCGCTTTTGGTTGGAGGGAAAATTGAACGGGAAGGCCAGATCGGAAACACAACGTATTACTGGGACGGTAAGATCAATGAATTCAGAGATACCACGGCCTATCCGCTTTCTCCAAATCAAAGCCGCAATGTAACCTCACTTTATATTGATGATAACTGGACTGTTACCGATCAGTTTTCAGTTCTTGCCGGGGCCAGGTTTGATCATTACGAGAATTTCGCAAACACCAAAGTGTCAGCAATAAATCCTCGGGTAGCCTTATCTTATAAACTACATAAGAATCTAACGGTAAAGGTTCTTTACGCAACGGCGCACCGCCCCCCTACATTATACGAATTGACCGGACAAACCTTGCTACCACTCTATGGAAACCCAAACTTAAAACTGGAAAACATTGACAATTACGAGATGAATATTCTTTACAAAAAGGATAGATTAAAATTGAAGATCAGTGCGTTTAATCAGATTTATAAAGACCAGATTATTTACCTTCCCATTGACAAAAAATTAACGGACAGAGATACCACGCAGGCTTTTAATGCAGGCAAGACAAACGTGATTGGAGCGGATTTGAGTCTGAATTATTATGTAACCAGGGAGTCATATATCTTCTTCAACATGGCTAAACTTAAAACGAAGACGGCTCAAGGTTCAGAGGTTCATTTTCTTCCGTCTCTGTATATAAATGGCGGAGTGAATTTAAAGGTGAAGTCTTTTAATGTGAACCTCACTTCTTATTTTAGGGGTAAGCGCCCCATGCCGAATGGATACGTAGTGAACACCAAAGAGGCAGCCGGTATCAACACTGTTTCCAACCTATCGATCACCTACAACCTTAGCAGTGCCATCCGTCTTTATGCTTTAGCTCAAAATGTATTTGACAGGGAGAATAGCTTTCCGTTAAGCATTGATGGATACTATGTTCCGATGAGGGGAAGGGTAATTAATCTTGGTGTGACAGCAAGGTTTTGAAGTGGCTTGATGCAAAAACTAACTAATAATAATAAAATAAACTGCAATATGATCACCAGAATTTACGAAAGAGAATGTGTAACGCTTGACTATGACACCAGTGTCCCCTGTGTTATTTCAACATCACTGAAATTCATGATGCCGGAAGAATTCAAAGCTCATCTTGATTTTGGACTTGAGTTTATGAAAGAAAAGGTTAAGGAAACGGGAAAAATGATGTGGCTTTCTGATGGTACATTAGCAGGTGCTGTTGATGAAGAGGGTATAAAATGGGTCATTGAAGATTGGACGCCTCGCGCTATTGCTGCTGGTATAAAGTATGTAGGCTTTGTAATAACTGAAAACGAGTGGGTTAACCTGGCAGCAGAAGAGTATCGTGAAACAGCCAAAGAAGGGATGACCACAGGCTACTTCAAGGACGTGGAATCAGTAAAAAAATGGTTCAGAGAAATAACCAGGTAACCAATAATAGTTTGCATTTCATGTAGTCGAAACAAATCTCAAATCATAAATATAATGGTTTCTGATTATTTGTACGATTGTAAGAAAGCCACATCCCCTCTTGCAAAAGGGTCAACCCTTGTAATGGATGCCACAGAAATGAAAAGTTATCCTCTGGGGCTGAGAGAAGTTCATGAACGGGCCAGGCTATCCTTCTAATTGATGAGATAGAAAAAGTAGCCAAAAATTTAGACGACAAAGCGACTCAATCCCCTAGAAACATTGTTTTCACAAGTGAAGGAGCTGAATAATGGCATTAGTTTATTGTACGAAGAATATTTTAGAAAATAATATACTACTGCGTTTCCTGCGAAGCACGATGGTTATCGTGTGCCTGTTTGGCGTGTATGATTTCTTTTACCAGGACGATTCAGCTCTGTTAAAGGCCCTCCTTTGGTTGCTGGCGTTTGGCGGGTGTTATGGCTTTGTAAAATACACGAATGGCTCCCGTCTCAGCATACGGGTTACGTTAATATTATTTATGCTGTCCGCCGTTTCAGAGTTTTTCTTCCGGGGCGGTTTCACGGGGATTACCGCCCTGGATTTTTGTGCGTTCGTAGTGCCGCTGAACATGATTCTTTCAGGGAGTGAAAGGCGCACATTTCTGTTCTTCTATCTTTTACAGATGGTGGTATTAAGTAGTATCCAGGTTTTTCATAGCGAATGGATCGTGAATTATGAAGCCGACGACCCGCCTTTCGTTGATATTGCCGAGATGCTGGCCCGGATCTGCAGTATGCTGTACGTAGGCTATTTGTATAAAACAGAATATGAAAGGGAGCGTGACCGGGCACTCCTGACAAGTGTAAGACTGGAAGAATCGAACGCTGAAATTTCCCTGCAAAATGATGTGATCGTCTCCACCAATAATCAGTTGGAGATGACAATGTTCAAGCTCAAAGAAGAGCAGGCGCAAGTACTTGAAGCAAACAAAACGCTGGAACAAGCAAACACAGAGATACTCGCTTACGGTAGGTACACAACGGCTTATAATAATCAATTGAAAGTTTTAGTGACCGAACTTAAAAATGAACGACAGCAAGTACTGGAAGTCAATGAAAAATTAGAAGAAGCGAATGCTGAAATATCTGCACAGAGCGAAACGATAGCCAGTTACAATGCGCAATTAGAAGCTATGGTGGAGCAACGAGCAAAAGATATTCTGCAACTCAATAAAAAATTAATCGACTACTCGTTTGTCAATTCGCACAAAATCCGGGGCCCATTGGCAAGAGTGCTTGGCCTGATCTACCTAATGAGGAGAAATCCTGCAAACGGAACGGACCACGATGAATATCTGGATAAACTGGAAATAAGTGCCAATGAACTTGACTGTATGGTAAAAGAGCTGACCATTGTTTTGAGCGTGGAGACCAACGACCAGATAGGGTTTGTAAGAATAACTGACGACAAAAAGGATTTGTAATGATTCTAAAATTTAAAAAGTATACTATGATCACAAAGGATTGGAGTTCGGCAAGAATTGCTGTTGTCAAAGTGAGTAGCTATTTAATTCTAGTAATATGTATTTCCATACCTATTCATGCAATAGGGGGGTATGCGGTTATTAACCCGGATGAATTGTTTGCCAAAGGCATGAAACAATTCTCTGACAATCGTTTTGACGAAGCAATTTCATTATTCACACAAGCGGAAAAAGAATACGAGGTTTTGAATAACATGAGGCAAATCATTGGATGTCGCCTGGGAATTGCCACTTGTTTTTTTGCGAAGGGCAATATTGAAAAGGCTCTTGAATTTAACGAAAGTGCAATGGAACTTCACGTAATGGAGATGAAAGACGATCAGAGGGGATACGATCAAATCAAAGAAAATATTGCCTTGTGTAAAGAGTTGATACGACGCGAAAAGCATTGACAACGATGTGTGGTAACCTATGTGTGAATAAGATTTTAACGCAACTCCTCGAAGACGAATTTGATAGTAAGATCGGATGAAATGTTAAATCTATAAAATGCGATTTCCATTACTTGTTCTAACCTTAATTTGTCAACCGGCCCTCTTCGCGCAGCAACTATTTGTGCAGCCGTATCCCATTGAAGTTTACAAGGGAGCAACCCAAAACTGGGTTATGGCTCAGGATAGACAGGGCGTTAGTTATTTTGCCAATAATGATGGCGTACTTAGATACGATGGAACCTCGTGGGATCTCATGCCACTGCCCAATAAGGATTTTGTTTCTTCAGTGGCCGTTGATGCTAGGGGCGAAATTTATGTAGGCTCGGTAAATGAATTGGGCTACTTTCAGAAAGACGATGTTGGAATATACCAATACCATTCTTTAATGCCTCAGTTACCCGTGGAGCATAGAAAAAATGTAAAAGACATTATAGAAACAATCGTATTCGATGACGTTGTGTTGTTTAATGATTTAGAAAGTATTTACATGTACTCGGATGGTAAACTCAGAATTCTGAACATATATAACTACGGACTCATTACACAAGGAACCCATCTATACCTGGCAAGGGAGAACGGTTTGTGTGTCTATGGCAATGGAAGGTTTCAATCCGTGGATTTTAACACAGAACTGGAGGGAATGGCAATTTGGTTGATAACTGGATATATACAAGACAGTTTTTTGGTGCTGGACGATCAAAATAAGCTGTGGGTGCTCAATCCTCAGGGTTCTCTTCATGGCAAATTACGACCTTTTTCCGAAACCCTCAACGTCCGTCTAAAAGGGTTACCCATTGTTAGAATAACATCTATGACGAATGGCAATATAGCCATTGTGTTGAAAGATGAAATACACATTGTCAACAAAAATGGAGAGCCTTTATATTCTGTTCCAAAACATTGGTTTGAGGATGATATGAGGGATGGTTTTGTTTTTGAAGATCTGCAGCATAACCTATGGCTAAATGCAAACTCAATTATTTTACAAGTGATTACTAGTTCCCCGCTCTCCTTCTATGATAGGCATAACGGCATTAAAGGAACAATCTTAGCATTAGGAAAAACGGCTCAGCATCAGTATGCCGGAACTTCATATGGTATCTTTTATAAAGAGAGCAAGGAATCGTTTTCATTTCTTCCGGGCACGATAGGCCAGACATGGAATTTTTACAATTTCAACCAGAGATTATATGCCGCTCACGAGACTGGGGTCTTTGAACTGCAGGGAAAAAAGACCACTAGGTTGATAGACCACTATGGCGTTCATGCGCTATGCGAGCTCAAAAGACGGTCAGATCGTATGATTATGGGTACTTCCACTACCGGTATCTGGCTTTTGGAAAAAAGAGGCAGCGCCTGGCATAAGCATAAGATCAAAGGGTTCGAGGAGGAGACCCGCTTTATGCAGGAAGATGAGGAAGGAAACATCTGGATCAGCCATTATAACAAAGGAATATACAAGCTCCGGTTAAACGGAAAAATGGATTCAGTTATCAGCAAAACCTTTTATGACCGCAACAATGGATTACCTTCCAATGTCAACAACCGCATCTACCGGTTGAGAGACGGAAAGATTATTGTGGCCACCGCGAATGGAATTTATAGTTATAGCCAAATAAAAGACCGGTTTGAGCCGGAAGCAAAATTCACGCGGGTGTTGGGAAAAGAATTTTGTGTTTATACCCTTACCGAAGGTCCGGAAGGAAATATTTATTTCTGGGGAGCCGTACCACACGATAACGAAATTGCAGGCATGTTGATCAAACAACCAGACAGCACTTTAAAGCTACTGCTAACTCCCTTTAATAAGGTTGCTGTGCCTGCGCATGAATTGAGAGTAGATATAGACGCCCCTGTACTTGTTGCAGGCCCTAAAGAAATCTGGATTGGGCAGGGTAAAAAACTTCTTAGCTATAACCCTGCGCAAAAAACATTTTATGAAGATTTATTTTCGGTGTCGATTAAAAAGGTATGGGCAAAGGATTCTTTGATCTTCATAAATGGTAGGCGCCAATCGGACCTTGATTTGCCATTTGCCAGTAACAACCTGCGGTTTGAATTTGTTAGCGCATTTTATGAAAGCCCGGAGAGGATGGAGTATCAATACAAATTAAACGGTTTTGAAAACAAGTGGTCTGCCTGGGCGCTCGGTAAGGAGGCATTTTTTACCAATTTACCGGAAGGCACTTATACCTTTTCGGTGAGGGCAAAAAACCTGTACAAAAAGATAAGTGAACCTGTTTCTTTCTCTTTCCATATCTGTCCGCCCTGGTATAGAACATGGTGGGCCTATTCTATTTACGTAATTTTATTTGTGTTCTTTTTTTATTTGGGAATAGTATTAAACACCCGAAGGATAAGAATGCAGAAAATCGAGCTCATTAAGAAGGTCGGTGAAAAAACGATAGAGCTAACGGCTATGAATAATGAGATACTGGCTCAGAATGAGGAAATATCTGCAATAAATGAAGATGTGCATAAGAAGAATGAGGAGATCAGACAGCAGGCGGAAGAATTAAAAAAATCGAACTTAACCAAAGACAAGCTTTTCTCCATTGTTTCTCATGACTTAAGAGGTCCTATCAGACAGGTTCAGGATATCTTTAATCTGGTCGAAATGAACTATGTATCAGAGGAAGAATTAAGAACATTACTTCCCCGTCTTAAAGAAGGCATTAGTCAAACATTAAACCTCACAGATAACCTGTTGTACTGGGCGAAAAACCAGATGGGTGGAATAAAAGTGAAGCCTTCCGATTTTGATGTCTGGGGTATTGTTGAGGAAAATGTTCAACTGTTTAGGCCAATTGCAAAAAATAAGAATATTC
This sequence comes from Chryseolinea soli, assembly GCF_003589925.1. Lineage (NCBI taxonomy): Bacteria > Pseudomonadati > Bacteroidota > Cytophagia > Cytophagales > Fulvivirgaceae > Chryseolinea > Chryseolinea soli. Next base: position 3,830,227 of record NZ_CP032382.1, read on the forward strand.
ATTTAATCAATTCGGTCGAAGGGAGTCTGTGGGTAAACGCCGACAGTGACATGATAAGACTCGTGCTTCGTAACCTGATCAACAATGCAATCAAGTTTACAAAGGGTGACGGAAAGGTGACCATTGGATCTGAGCATCACGGGAATTACATCATGATCTTTGTTGCGGATACGGGAATAGGCCTGGCAAAGGAGGAAATTTCGTTATTTTTCAATGAAGATCATTTTACCAGGCAGGGCACCTCTGGGGAGAAGGGTATGGGGCTTGGACTGATCCTATGCCAGGAGTTTATTGGGAAGAATGGTGGGACGCTAACGATTGAAAGTGAATTGAATAAAGGGAGTAAATTCAGTTTTACTATCAAAAAAGCTCGGAGAAATTAACAGGTCACTTTCGGGTAATGCGGATAACGTAATTTTACTAATCGTTGTGAGAGCAATCATTACGTGAAGTTTCGACTTAATCTGACAGTTGGGGTTACTTAGAATTGCAAGCTATCCGAGTTGGTATCTACTCTATTTCAACTGTTCTCGATTTGGAAATGGAAAGTTTGTTAATAAATTCTTCAATGGACTCGTTTTCTGGTAGATTAAGTCTCCGTTTTAGCCGATAACGCGCGGTCTTGACACTATCGGAAGAAATAGCCAGCATTGCGCCCATTTCTTTACTGGAAAGATTCAGTTTAATAAGGGATGCTATCCGGAGTTCTGCGGTAGTGATCGAAGGATAGAGATCGCGTAGCTTGACGAAAAATCCGGGATAGATGTCTTCAAATGCTCTTTTGAAGTTCTGCCAATCGTCATCCGTAAGAATATTAGCTTTAAGTATTTCGTTGAGCTTAAATAGGTGAACATCTACTTCGGGTTGACTTAATTTTATTGCATCAAGTTCGATTTGGATTTTTTCAAACGCGTCTGATTTCTCTTTAAGCGTCAAGATATAAACGTCGAGCAATTGTTTTTTTAATGCAAGTCTTTTTCCTATGATTATCCGGTGTCGGTTAAATAGAAGTAGAATGATAGACATGACGCCAACAAATGCAATAATCAAGGTGTTCCTTTTTGATGCAGCTAAAACTTGCTGTTGTGTTAATTGTATTATCTTGTTGTCTTTCTTTTCAAGTTCATATTTGGATTTCAGCCTTTCCATTGCTACTAGATTGGCTGCGTTCGTGAGGCTATCGCTCAATGTCGAATAAAGCTGCTGAAAATTAAAAGCTCTTTTGTAGTCCCCTAATGCTTCATATGCATTGTAAAATCGTTTATAACTTTGTACTATATCTATTTTGGATTCAACTTTAGTTAATAAAAGCTTGTACCCATTATCCGCCATTTGCAAGGCTAATTTGGGTTGATTCTGGCTTAGGTAGAGCTCGCTCATGGTGTTGTAGGCACGAATTTGCATAATAGAATTTCCGGATTTTAGAGCCATCTCTAATGCATCTTGTTCATATTTTAAAGCTAATGAATACTCTTGGCGATGGATATAAACTGAACCTATGGCACGTAGGGCACCGCTCATTCTTATCGGGCGTGTCGGAATATCATCCATCTCCTTTGCATACAAAAGCGATCGTTGGTAATGCTCTAATGCCAGTGACCAATTTTGATTGGCTTTGGCTACGTCACCTAAATTTTCACATACGAGTGACAATCCTGGTTTGTATTCGAGTTTACGCCAAATGGCGTAGGACTGTGCAAAGAAGGTCTGAGCCTCATTTGTATCACCCTGCTCAAAATATGCGCGTCCGATGCGGTTATTCATAGACGCGACTTTTCCCTCGTTTCCTTGTTTTTCGTAAATTTTTTTAGCTTCCAAAAGCGCGTTAAGGGTCATGGCCATGTTCCCCAGACTGTGTTCGTAGTAAAAACTTATTATTGAAAGTGCTCTGACTTGGCCATTATCGAAGTTTATTTTTTTTGCTAGAGCCAACGCTTCATTGGCACTAGAAAACATGTCTTCCCTATCCGAAAACGATTGAGAAGTGGAAATGCTTATCAGCAGATTTACGCGGTTGGAGTCCTGGCCAGTGGCTTGGAGGAGTAGACGAAGGCTGTCGATGTTTCTGGGCTGAGCAAAAACACTTTCACTAAGGGAGATGAAAAGGATCAAATGAAAACTCAAAAAAGGCTTCATATTCTTCAAAAATACCACTCAATTTAATTTGTACACCATTTTGTTACCGATTAAATCATTCTATGCTCGGATCGTTTCATGACTATTGCGGTTGAAAAGTCGTAAAACTCTGGTTCCGTGAAGAAAATGGGAAATCTCATTACGCTGCTTTGGGTATTCTTTGGTATGCTTCAGTTCATTCATTTCTTTTTAGCGCAAAACTGCGGTAAAATCAGTGAGAAAGGCACTTTGGAGGCCGAAACTGGTCTGGTCAAGCGGGGGGCTGTAAGCATGCTATCTGATTTCATCCATGGCCTCGATCTGTCAGGTAGGGGATATACCCCTACGAAAGCCCGCAACTTGGACAACCCTGCAGATGCGTTACGTTCCGGTTTAATTGAATGAAAATTTATAAGAAAGTGCGTGGCGCAAGATACGTGACAGTTGGGGGTCTTTCTCAGAACGATCAATTCTGTCAAACTGAAGCTTTGACCTTAGACCCAATGCTCGCTTGGTCTATGCCGGTCTGGCTAAAAACTAGTTCGGTCATTCTGAAATCTTTACTATTTCAGTTCCTTTATTTTGTTGTAGTCACCACCCAGGCTGCAAAAGCAAGTTCGTACAATAGAAGGCGTACGAGCATCATTGAGGGAATGGATTTTCAAGTCTTTGGAGTGGGGAACGTCTGGACTGTAATCCCACTATGGACGTCCCTTTGGATCCCGTCAGGTATCATAGCTGCGCTCGTTCTTATTATACTTCTGTGTAATCGTCAACGTACTATCTTTTTAAAGCGGAGGGCTCAAAATCTGCAGGAGCTTGTTGAAAAACATACGTTTAAAATCCAGGCTCAGAAAGAGGAAATCTCAATGCAGAATGAGGAATTGGTTGCTCAAGCTGAAATACTTGCGAGAAATAATGCCGAGCTAGAAACGCGGATCAAGAAGCGAACTGAGACTTTAAACAGATTGAACGAAGAATTGATCGATCGGAATTATCAACTTGAGCAATTTAGTTTTATAACAGCGCATAATATTAGAGGTCCGCTGGCCAGAATAAAAGGCCTCGTTCATTTATTATTGGTACTTAAAATCGAGATGGATGATGACATCCTAGGCCATCTTGATAAAAGTGTAATAGCGCTTGAAGACATCGTTCAAGATCTCAGCTACGTCTTGAGTGTAAATGATGGCGCTCGTAAAAAGTTTGAGGCCATTCAATTGCGGGAAGAATTGTTAAGTGTTCTGGATTCCCTTCGTGCAGATATTGAATTGGCTCAAGCGGAGATCGATATTTCAGAATTTGAAGATCTCGAAGCCTATGGTTCCAAGACGTCAATTCAAAGCATCTTTTACCATCTTATCCATAATGCAATTAAGTATTCCAGCAGTGACAGAAAGCTGATGGTAAAGTGTTGCGCACTGTTAACGGCTGATCAGCAAATTGTAATGACTGTAGGCGATAATGGCCTTGGAATTGACATGCGTTACGCGCAAGAAAAGATATTCCAGTTTCATCAACGGTTCCATCCGCATATTCCGGGTAGGGGTTGTGGTCTTTTTCTTGTGAAAACACTGGTGAAGGCTATGGGCGGTAGAATCCGGGTTGAAAGCAAACCTGACGAAGGAGCGAGATTTATCATTGAGTTTGACAACAGCAAATCTATTTGAAAGTGTTTAACATTGAATTTCATGGCTATATTATTTGAGTACACGTTTGAGTTACTCCTCTGGATGAATGGAGTAAAGCCTAAATATACTTTAGGTGAGGCGGTGCAGTTTAAAGATGGTGTTGACACTGGGGCCGTCATGGTTGTACGTGCCGTCGTACCGCGCGCATCAAATTATTTTTTGCGATGCCAAGGCTGGGACGAGAAAACCAGTGCCGCCTTTGAATTGATCATCGACCAGGATAAAGTGAAAGCTTTCAGTTGGCGGTTTGTCGATCGCCTGCATGGAACGGAAAAACTCGGATAGATGATTTTGCTGGGTTCTATTTCTGATGTAGGATTTCACGTTTGTGCGGCTGCCCCTTGACAGAAGCTCTATTAATTGGGAACGTATTTTTGATTTTGGGCAAATACTACGTTTAATTTTTTCCTTTCGCCATCAGTAGCAACCATCGGGCTTTGGTCAGGCTGTACAGGAGCACTGGTGGCGGGGGCTTCTCAAAGGGTTCTAATTGTATTACGCCTGTAAGAAATTGGAAAAACTAACAAACGCTGAAAGTAACACTCGAAGATGATTGGCTATGAAAATATCGTTAACCGTAGTTCACGACTATCTGTATGAGAGAGATCAAGTAAAGATACAAATGATGGATGGCGCAACCATGAAAGGCTATATAGAAAGCTTGATCGACGATAGATATTTGGTCTTTGCCTGGCGACGGTGTATGTTTTTTTTTATGCCAGTCATTATCCCAATGGAATATATCGATTCAATTGAACAGTCGTGAGGAATGACATAAATTAATGAGTGCATATGTCGAGTATGCTTCGGCTTGGGTGTTGTCATTAGGGTCGAGTTAAAGGCCTCAAGGTATGAGCATCGTGAGTACTTAAGCTCAAGCTTTCGGAAGATCATTTAAGTATAACTTTTTTAGAGAACTAGGTTGTTGAAAATTAGTCTTAGACCATGATTTCACATTTCGCCGGTGTCCGAAGCCTTCGGTACCTATTCGTTGTCTGTTTTATTTTTTCCACACTCGCTTCGTATTCCCAAACGTTTACGGGCGCGCCCACAATTTCATCAGCGGGGCCTTATTGCGCAGGTTCGTCTATTACTATTAACTGGGCTATCTCCAGTAATTTTACTGTGGGGAACACGTTTGCGGTGCAATTGTCGAGCGCAGCCGGTTCCTTTGCAGCACCGACCACTTTGGGATCGGTTAGCAGTACAAATGCAACATCCCTGGCTGTGACAATACCACTTGGACAGGCGGCAGGCGCTGGATACCAGGTGCGTGTAACCAGTACCAACCCTACGTTGACCAGCAGTAGCAGTGCTGCTTTTACGATTACTGCCCTTGGTATAAGCGCACCCACTGTGACCGGGTCTCCATTCTGTGCAGGCACGACATTCAATATTGCCAACAACCTGGCGAACGCCTGTAATTTCGGAGTGGGAAATACCTTTACGGTTCAGCTATCCAATAGCGCCGGAAGTTTTGCCGCGCCCACCACCATTGGTTCCACCGCGTCTGTTACGGCGGGCAATATTTCGGTTACCCTGCCAATTGGGGCAACGGCGGGAGCAGGATACTTGATCCGCGTGGTGAGTTCCAATCCGGTTGTAACGGGCACTAACAGCGCGGCATTTACGATCAGAGACCTCGGATTAAATGCTCCGACCGTGACGGGGTCGCCTTTTTGCTTGGGCGGCACCTACAGCATCACTAATAATCTCAGCAACAGCTGCACGTTTGGGGCAGGCAACATATTCAATGTAGAGCTTTCAGACGGGTCGGGAGGTTTTGCCGCCCCCACAGTCATCGGCACATCGTCCTCCACGAGCGGCGGTGCGATTGGTGTGACAATTCCCACGGGGACGACGCCCGCCGCGGGCTATAGAATGCGTGTTACCAGTACGAACCCAGTATTGACCAGTGCGAACAATGGCGCCAACCTCACCGTCAGCGCGTATGGACTTAACGTGCCGACTTTTGCAGGGACAGCCTTTTGCCCCAACCAGGCCGTCACCGTGAATTACACAGTTCTGAATTCGTGCGGCTTGCCCAACACACCTTCGGCCAATGTTTTTACCGCCCAGTTATCTAACTCCTTTGGAAGTTTTGCCAGTCCTACAGCCATCGGCACAGCAACCTCAAACACGTCAGGCTCCATTAGCGCGACGATACCGGTAGGTGCCATTCCCGGCAATGGCTACCGGATACGCGTTGTGAGCTCTAATCCAGGCCCCGGCCTGATCAGCGCAGACAACGGCACGAACCTGACGGTGAATGCAATCAACTTGACTGCGCCAACCTTTGCGGCGACTACTTTTTGTTCTGGGGCGACCTTTACGCTGAGCTACACCTTTGTGAGCGGTTGTGATTTTATCGCTGGGAATACTTTTACAGCGCAACTCTCCGACGCCTCGGGTAGCTTTGCCTCGCCCACCACCATTGGAACTTCAAGTGCAACCGCGCCGGGGAGTTTCAGCGTAACTATTCCAACAACCACGGCGTCGGGATCCAGCTACCGTATTCGCGTGGTAGCTTCTAACCCTGCCGTGACCAGCCCGGACAACGGCACCAACCTCACGATCAATGCATTCGGCATAAACGCGCCGACATTTGCAGCTACATCGTTTTGCCAGGGCCAGCCATTCACAATAAGTTATACGATTCAAAACGCCTGTGCCTTTCCCAACACGCCCTCGAATAACGTTTTTACGGCACAGTTGTCAGACCCTTTGGGAAGCTTCGCCGCTCCGACGACCCTTGGCACAGTGACCGCCACAGGCCCGGGCACCATTGCAGCGACCATACCTGGGGGAACGGTGGCCGGTACTGCCTATCGCATACGTGTAGTCAGTTCCAACCCGGGTACGGGTGTGATCGGTGCAAATAACGGAGTCGACCTGACCATCAATGCGAGCGCAGGGAACCCGAATGTGTTTGGTACCACCGCGTGGAATGCATATGCATACTCGGGCACTGCTTTTCCCATTACCAACAACACGTATCTGGGTACATATACGGAAACCAATTTGAGTTTTGACTCGCGCAACCGATGGGTCAACACTGCGGGGCCGGGTGCGGCCGATGCTTCTTCGGGTTCAGGCTATGCAGGATGCCCCGTTGGGGCAACAAGCTATTCGGTTAGTTTCAAGCGAACGAACTTTACATGCGGTTACTACCAGATCGACATTCCTGCGCACGATGATGATGTACGATTGTTTATCAACGGAAGCCTGGTGTTCAGTCACATTGCCGGGTGTTGCGATTCGCATACCAATGCGTGGACAGGTTTTCTGAATGCGTCGTCGACTATTGAGTTCCAGTTTTTGAATGGCAGCGGGCCGGGCTATTTGCAAGTGGCCTTTAGTGCAACGGCAAATCCGCTGACGATATCGCCAAATATTGTTCAATGCTCGGCCCCTGTAACGCCGGCTACACTTTCGGTTAGCGCGCCGATTGCATTAACCTATGCCTGGACGCCGACGACCGGTTTGACCCCGGCCAGTGGACTAGGCGCGAACGTGCAGGCTGCTCCCACCACCACGACCACATATACTGCTACCGGCACGGACGCCGCGACAGGCTGCAGTGTAGCGAAAACAGTTACCGTGACCGTTTCAAATGCCACGCCCACACTTACGCTTACTAGCGTGCCGGCCACCATATGTTCGGGCCTGGTGACCTCGACGCTGTCTGTGAGCGGGGCATCTACGTATACTTGGTCGCCATCGGCGGGTTTAAGCGCCACCACGGGAAATGTTGTCACTGCTAATCCGCCGTCGACAACCACTTACACCGCAGTGGGGAACAATGGTTGCGCAGCGCCTGCCGGCAGCGCTTCGGCAATCACCACTGTGACCGTTCAGAACGTGCCCGGTTCGCCGTCGCCTACCACCTTTGGCAATGGCACATGGAATGTTTTTAGCCACAACAACACTACATTAAACGATTACTACGGCTACTACACCGAAAACAACCTCAGCTTTAATACCGCCACGCGATGGGCCGGTGCCAGCGGACCGTCGGTTGCGAATGCGGCTTCCGGTTTAGCATACCAGGGATGTGCGACGGGGACCACAAACTATTCGATGAGCTTCCGCCGCACCAACTTTGCCTGCGGATATTACCAGATCGATATTCCCTATCAGGACGACTACTTAACCCTGTTAATAGACGGTGTGCAGGTATTTCAAAGAAATGCCTTTACTTCTACGCTGCAAAGCAATGTATGGACGGGGTTTCTGGGGCCGACTTCCACCGTAGAGTTTCAGTTGATCAATTTGGGAGGGTCTGGTGCCCTGCAAGTTTCTTTCGTGGCGTCTTCCTCGCGGCCGCAGTCGCTGAACACCGACATTGTGATTTGCGCAGGAACGGGTGCTGCACTTAGCGCCACATCGGCCATCGCAGGCGCTACGTATAGCTGGTCGGCAAGTCCATCCGCTACAATCAGTTTTACGCCTGCGGCCACCGGGTCAAGCCCAACGATTCAAACGACGGGTGCCACGCCAGGCGGAAATTATACCGTCACCAATACATTGACCGATGCAGCGAAGACCGGCTGTTCGACTTCAAAAACTTTTACAATGACAGTCGATCCCCTGCCCAATACGACGGTAGCGCCTACATCGGGTACTGTCAGCTGCCCAACCTCTGGAATTACCTTGACAGCGAGTGGGGCCGCCAGTTATATATGGAGCCCCGCCGCCGGGCTGAGTGCGACCACCGGCTTTTCGGTTGTAGCCACACCGAACGTTACGACCACCTATACGGTGCAAGGCTCCAACAACTGCGCTACCAATTCAGCAACATCGACCATCACGGTGATTCCGCTTGCCTCGGTCTCCACCTTCCCGACAGGGACTTGGAACGTGTACGGCTTTAATTCAACTACCATTGGCACCAGCTATCAAGGCTACTATACAGAAAACGGAAGTGGCGTTACAGGATTAAGTTTTGATACGCGAACAAGGTGGACTTCGGGCGCTGCCCCATCCACCGCAAATACGACAAACGGTGCGGCCTGGTTGGGTTGCACCATGAACGCTACCAACATCAGCCTTAGCTTCAAACGGACGGGATTCACCTGTGGTGTTTATCAACTGGATGTTCCGGCGCACGACGATGATTTTTTCTTGTTCATCAATGGCGTTCAAGTAGCACAGCACGTCGGGTGCTGCGACGCCCACACCAATGTGTGGACAGGTTCTCTGAACGCAAACTCTACGGTGGAGTGGCAAATGAAACAAATCACGGCCGGTTCGTTTCTACAGGTTGCTTTCAGTCTCGTAGCTCAAACTGCCGGCACTTCGGTGTGGCTGGGCGGGACGAGCAACGACTGGTTCACCGCCAGCAACTGGTGCAACGGTGTGCCTACCTCCGCAACCGACGTGCTGATCCTGGCGGCTGGGCCGCAGAACATGCCGGTGATCGCAGGCAGTGGTGCAGTGGCCAGAAATGTTACTATTAGCCCGGCTATTGCGGCGGGTACGTACAACAACGCCATTGCAGCATCCACCCTTACCACCAATGCCTTTAACCTGGATGTGTATGGCAACTGGAACAATGGCGGCACATTTGCGGCCAACACCGGTACGGTGAGTTTTGTGGGCACAAATAGCGGCAACACCGTTGCTACCACTAACCCGCAAACCTTTAATAACCTAGTTATTAATAAAAACAACGGGATTACCTTTTCCTCGGGCACAAACCAAGTACGCGGTGACATGAATTTCACCAATGGAATCGTTACTCAAAATGCGACGCTACAAGTGTTGAACGGGGGTACAGTTTCAGGTGCTTCCAATAGTAGTTTTGTCAATGGGTCCATGACCAAAGTTGGCACCAATGCGTTTACCTTTCCGATTGGCAAAGGTGCATTATATCGGCCGATCGCTATCTCCGCGCCGGCCGTTGCCACTGACGCGTACACGGCACAATACTTCAACACCACGCCAAACGGAGCGTATCCTAACGCCCAACGCGCCGTGACGCTTGATCACGTGAGCAACGCTGAGTATTGGATGTTGAGCAGGACCGCAGGCACCTCTAATGTGAATGTGACGCTGCGTTGGGCAAGCAATAGTGGCGGCGTCGGAAACTTAAGTTCGCTGCGTGTGGCGGCATGGAACGGTTCGTTGTGGACGGATGAAGGAAGCGGCGGCACGACGGGAACCACGACGGCGGGCACGGTGGTAAATGCTGCGCCGTCTATCGTGTACGGTCCATTTACATTCGGGACGACTGACAATGGAAATGCGTTGCCTGTTGAACTCGCAAGTTTTGATTGCGGATTAAATGCCGAAGGGATCGTGGAATTAAAATGGACGACGGCTTCCGAAAGGGAAAGCGATTATTTTGACGTGGAACGAACGGTCGATGCAAAATCGTTTGACGCCATCGGCCGCGTCGAGGCCAGCGGGAACAGTAATGTTAAGGTGAAGTACACGTACCTGGACCTGACGGCGCACGGCGGAATGTTCTACTATCGGCTGAAGCAAGTGGATTTCGACAGAAAGGCCACGTATCATTCTTTGTGCGCAGTGAAAGCCAGCCGCAAAAAAGACGATTTCTCTTTATTTCCCAATCCTGCGTACGGATCGACGAGCATCGACCTGAACGGTTCTATCTGCAATTCCCTAGCGGTTGTCAACAGCCTGGGACAAAAGATTGACGTTGTCTATGCCGTTGTGAATGGGCAGGTTAATATTTCTACTTCAACGCTTGCACGCGGCGTGTATGTGATAGACCTATTTATTGATAACAGAGCGATTAAACTTAAGCTGGTAGTTGATGAATAATCGTGGTAGTAGAAAGCGTGCTACGTTCATTCACTAGTTAAAGTCCCGGTAATCATGTGACGATCTGAAAAGCGTTTATGTCGGCACTGGACCTGAAAGGAAACGCCGAACAGCATGGGATCTGCAAATTACACCCATGTGCCAGTTGTGTCGAGGCGTTTTTGAAAATGATCAGGAAGGGAACTTAAGAAATGATTTCTTCATAGGGACACAGGGATAAAGGATGGCAACGGTTAATAAATGCAACTATGCCATTCTTTCTGATAAGACATTGAATAGTAACATTGTCAACGACCAATATATCGTCATAACCTACCGGACATTCAAACATGCAGGAAGAACATCAGCTCATAGAACTTGTCCCAAATTTCGGCGAAATCGGAATTCTTTTGTCTTTTTGTCTCGCAGCGTTAGTCGTTGTAGGATTTCGTCGAGTGAAGGCGAGGGATAAAGAACGTCCCTACATTACTCAGCTCGTCTCCGATCTGAACCAAGTTGGCTTTTTTGACTTAATTGTGGATAAGCGAGGCAAGCTAGACGTTTATCGCATTTTGCAAAAAGTCCCTGTGCTTATTAGAACGACAACTCAGGAGCTTTCGCAAGACCGACTCAGTAACGGTACACTATCCAAGAGTTTGGGGAAATTGCATCGGGATATCGAAGCCATCCTCTACCACCCGAACGTAGCACATATGCTCCACGATACCGAAGAGATGAAATTGGATTGCGTTGGAATTGACAAGCTAACAGATCTTCACAAGTCATTTAGAACGTTAATTCGAAGGTATGACTCAAATTTGTTAAGGCCATTCGGAGATTAAAAAAAAAATAAACAAATAGCTCCATGACTTTCTTGAAGGGTTTTTCTCAATTCAATCTGAAAATAAACGTATGACTAACGACCGAATAGTTCGCATTTTACGGGAGGCTGCTCTGGTTCTAAAGCACGACTTTGATGCCACCAGTTTGCGCTTCATCGAGGTAAACAATCGTCGCTATGCCCTGTCCGATTTCGCCGAGTTCAAACGCGACCTGCTTGAGGCCGGAAGTAAAATCCGGATGCTATTTCTGGAGTATACTCTGGAATGGGACACCTTTCATGCTTTTGCTAAACAAGAAGACAGCCCATTGCTTCTTTTTCAAAAAAAAGGCGATGCCCTGGAGCCGTTCCTCCTTAGCCCAGTGATACGCAATGAACGGCATGGAATTGAAATTCGGGAACATGAGACGGTTGAGCAACAATTTAACTCGGAAGAGCGTTCTTGGCTTACCAACGATCAAGGCCAAATAATTTTCTTCGTGGTCGTCGCCTACCAGAATCTGGTCAGCGAATACGAATTTGACCAGTCTGCCAAAGGGGAATATCTCTCCCCACTCCGTAGGCTGCTCCGCTTGCTGGCAACGGAGCGGAGGGACATATTTTATATCTTATTCTATGCAATTATTATCGGCTTGACAAGCTTGATACTGCCCTTAGGCATTCAATCGACCATTGAACTGATCTCCGGAGGTGTCGTTTTTAGTTCTGTTTATATCCTTATCGCCGTCGTCATCGTGGGGGTACTTATCGCCGGTGGACTTCAAATCATGCAGATCAGTTTCGTGGAATACCTGCAGCAGCGAATCTTTACCAAGGCCGCCCTGGAGTTTACCTTCCGCATTCCACGGATAAAAATCGAGTCAATTCTAAACAATTATGCGCCCGAGCTCGTCAACCGGTTCTTTGACATACTTACCATACAGAAGGGCCTACCAAAACTTCTTATCGATCTCTCTTCAGGCACCATTCAGATTTTATTCGGCCTGGCGTTGCTTTCTCTTTACCACCCATTCTTTGTTTTTTTTAGCCTAATTCTGGTGGCGACATTAGTCATTATTTTTTACCTAACCGGTCCCAAAGGCCTGCACTCGTCGATCCAAGAGTCAAAGTACAAATACAAAGTGGCGCAATGGCTCGAAGAACTCGCACGGGCGCTTAACTCTTTCAAGCTCGCTGGAACGACGGACCTTCCCATTAAGAAAACAGATTACAACGTTAATAATTACCTGAAGTACCGGAAGATTCATTTTAAGACCCTGCTCATTCAATTCTCCTTTATCCTCCTTTTCAAAGCCGCCGTCACCGGAGGCCTACTCATTATGGGTACGGTTCTGGTTATCAACCGCGAAATAACACTTGGACAATTCGTTGCTTCTGAAGTCATCATTATTCTTATTCTCAGTGCCGTTGAGAAGATTATCATGTACATGGACGTCGTCTATGACCTTCTTACGGCAGTGGATAAAATAGCGCATGTAACAGATTTGCCACTCGAAAAAGTAGGGGGGATCGATTTCCCAAAGGGATCTTGGCAGGCCGGATATGCAATTACCACAAAAGACTTACGCTATAAGTATCCCGATACAAAGGACTACATTCTTCAAGGCGTGAACCTAGATATAAAAGCCGGTGAACGTGTTTGCATTACCGGGGGGGGCGGGTCTGGAAAAACAACGTTAACCAACATTCTAGCCGGTATGCATCCTAGCTTTGAAGGAATTGTGACCATCAACAACTACTCCATCCGTGATCTTGACCTGGCACATTTGCGCGACAAGATTGCCAAGAATATTTCGCCGGAAGACATCTTTGACGGAACGATCTACGAAAACATTACCATAGGCAAGCCAATGGAAAGCGTTGAAGATGCTATCCAGGCACTCCAGAAAGTAGGCCTTTCCGATCAAATCAATGCTCTACCTGAGGGCCTCAGCACCCCGCTGCTCAGCGCAGGCAAAGGCCTGTCCTCTTCCATGATTCAAAAATTGATACTGGCCCGCTGCCTGGCGAAAAAACCTGGACTTCTTATTCTCAATGACTTTTTCAGCGGTCTAAAAAAAGATACGAAACTGGCCTTAGTGAATGCAGCCATATCCAGCGCTAATCCCTGGACGCTCATCGCCGTGTCTAATGACCCTATCGTAATGGCTGCCTGCGACCGCATCATTGTACTTAACAAAGGAATTGTCTCTACGCAAGGAGCCTTTGAAGATTTAGTCAAACAAGGTGCCCTCAATACCTACATCTATTAAATCCGTCCACTATGCTAAAGCTTTCTTCTCATCATATTGACAAGATGATTCCGCAGGACAAGTTATACTCCCTACGAGCACTGAAGCCACCAAAGGCCGGAAAGGTCCTGGCCCGATGGCTCCTTGTCCTCTGTTTGATATTTCTGGTCTTTCTATTCCTACCCTGGCAACAGAACATTCGTGGAACGGGAAAGGTAACAGCCTTGAACCCCATGAACAGACCCCAAACCATTGAGGCCGTCATTGCAGGGCAAATCCGGAAATGGCATGTAAACGAGGGGCAATCCGTTAAAAAAGGGGACACCATAGTCACCATCAGCGAAGTAAAAGAGAAATACTTCGACCCGCAGCTCCTCCTTCGGCTACGCGAACAGATCAACGCCAAAGAGAGCAGTCTTCAATCCAAAGATCAAAAGTCCCAGGCCTTGAAACGTCAGATCAAAGCACTACATGAGGGCATGCAGAATAAAATAGATCAGACTAAGGCCAAGCTGCAAGCAGAGAAATTCAGATACCAAAACGCTGAAAATCTCTATCAGCGTAACAAGAAATTGTACGAAGCCGGAAACATTCCACTGACCAAATTTCAGGACATCGAGTATAAGTATCAAGGCGCGCAAGCGGACCTCACAAACGCAAGGATTGAGCCCGATAGAATTCAAGCCGAATACCTGGATAAAATCAATAAAGTAGAGTCTGATTTAAGCAACACCCTTGCAGAAATCTTCGATGGCCAGGGTGAATTGGCCAAATACCGGAATGAATTTGCCAACACGCAGATACGTGTCAGTCAATATCAAATCCTTTCACCCCAAGACGGCACGGTGGTAAAGGCCATGAAGGCCGGGCTAGGTGAAACCATCAAGGAAGGAGAGCCTGTCTGTACCATTATGCCCATAGCCGCCGACGTGGCTGTGGAACTATACGTGAAAGCCATGGACGTTCCCTTGTTAAGCAAAGGCAGAAAGGTAAGAATTCATTTCGATGGGTGGCCCGCCCTTCAGTTTTCGGGTTGGCCAAGTGTTTCGGTTGGGACCTTCGCCGGAACAGTTGAAGTGATCGACTACGTTAACTCTAGGCCTGGCGAGTTCCGAGTTCTGGTAGTACCCGATGCAGAAGACCTGCCGTGGCCTAAACAACTCAGAAATGGCTCAGGAATAAAAGGATGGGTAATGCTTGATGACGTGCCCGTATGGTATGAAATCTGGAGACAGCTCAACGGATTCCCCCCCAGCCTCTACGAAGAACCTTTGGACGAAGTCATGAAGCCAAAAATTGATAAACAATCTACCGAAAGTAAAAAGTAAAAAAGATCTCTATGTCGCGAATGCACGATTGCTTGTTCATTGTATTTTTGGTTTTAAGCTTGCTGTATGCCCATCCCGGCCGAACACAGTCGGCAATGGATTCTATCTTCGCCCTAAGTGATACTTCCCGTACGCTTCCCCTCGATCAATTTTATAAGATCATCTTGAAAAACCACCCGGTCGTTAAGCAAGCCGAACTGTTAGATGAAGTTGCACAGCAGGAACTCCGACTCGCTCGAGGAAGTTTTGATCCTAAAGTAGTATCGAGCCTCGACCACAAAGAATTTGAGGATAAAACCTACTATAGCAAACTTGATGCATACCTGACCTTCCCGACTTGGTTTCCCGTAAACCCAAAGGTGGGCTACACGCGGGCTACCGGCCAACTTGTAAATAATGAAGATATCATCTCCGGCGGAGAACAATTCTACGCAGGCGTCGCCATTCCCCTTGGTAAAGGACTTCTTACAGACGAACGGAGGACGGCGGTAAGGCAAGCGGAGATTTTCAATAGTATCACTACTGCAGAACAAGTCAAAATTATAAATAAAATCTTGCTGGAGGCTGCCAAAGATTATTGGCAATGGTATTACGCCTATTACCAATACAAGCTTTCGAGCCAGTCTGTTGGCATTGCCGAAGAAATTTTCTCGCGCATCAAGCTAAACATGCAGCAAGGTGAAGCGGCCGTGATCGATACCATTCAGGCGAGAATAGCGCTCCAATCCAGGCGGGTGGAGAGTCAAGAAGCTTGGGTGGTATTTCAAAACATGGGTATAACGATATCAAACTACGTATGGAGTGAGCAGGGCGATGCTTTACAGGTAGGTTTGAATATTGCCCCCATCATGACCCACGACGATCAGGCGTTCCTTAACCAAGAGCTACTCCAAGATCTGGTGATCAAAGCCAAAGAAAATCATCCTGAGCTAGTGAAGCTCTCTCTTAAACTTAACCAACTGGAATTGGAAAGAGCGCTGGCACGAGAATTCTTAAAACCACAATTGGACATCAACTATTCTCTTCTCAGCCAACCGTCTGCACCTCATCGTGTGAACCCATTGAATGATTACAAAATTGGGCTTGATTTTTTCTTTCCGATATTCTTGCGCAAGGAACGTTCGAAAGTTGCCCTTACTAAATTAAAAATTGACAATACACAATATCAACAGCGACAGTCAGAGCGCGAAATTATCAATGAGATAAATACCACATTCAACCAACTTCAAAATACACTCGCAGTCATGAAACAACAACAAGAAATTGTTGAACTCTATGACCGTCTGTTGAAATCTGAACTTTTAAATCTTGAAAACGGCGAAAGTGACTTGTTCAAAATCAACATTCAACAAGAAAAGCTCCTGCTCGCCCAGTCGAAGCTTTTAAAATTGATGGCAGATTTACAGAAACAAAAAGCATCGCTGTACTGGTCTGCCGGGATTAAGAACTTGAATTCAGCAATAGACTAATTTGACAAAAGCATTATGGGCAATGTAGATAGTTGAATATGGATTAATGCAACAGGTTTTTCGGAACGAATTCCAATGTTAAGATCTGAGCGGGCTCTTGTTGCTCCGTATTTTTAGTGCACCTAAATGAGTAAAATTACTGAGTGGCTAGATGTATCTGAGCTGTTACTTTTAGAACGAAGAAAAAATCTAACGACGAACGTAGACAAAAAAATCTTAAAGTAATACTCAATCAAGAATTCACGCACCAATAATATGATCACAAGAATTTATGACCGCGAATATTTAACACTTGATTACGATCCTGCTGTACCCTGCATTATCGCCACCTTCCTCAAATTCATGATGCTTGAAGAATTCAAATCCGCACAGGCTTCTGGGCTTTATTTTGTGGAAAAAAAAATCAAGGAAACAGGAAGAATGATGTGGATAGTCGATTCCAAATTAACCTTAATTGATGATGAATGCGCAAAATACGCTGTTGAAGATTGGACTCCACGCGCGCTTGCTGTAGGCATCAAGCATGTAGCTTTTGTTATATCTGCAAATCAGTGGGGGCAGATCGGGTTAGACGAATACGCTCAAGATACTATGGATAAGGGGATGACCACAGCCTCTTTCAAAGATGTGGAATCGGCCAAGAGTTGGCTCAGGGGACAAACACAGTAAACAACCGCACTAGATGCAAATCTACTTTGAAAATGACTTTGTCACATATAGCTACGATAAGGTCAATCATGTAATAGTACAAAAATGGCTAGCCCCACCAAACTCTGTTGAATTCAGGGACGGTGTAAAATCCCTTATTGAAGTTATGGGGCATTTTAATACAGGCAAGGTGATCTCGGATACGACCTTTCTAGGAATTATTCAACCCAAAGATCAACGCTGGGTATCAACAGAGTGGATTCACGGTGCACTGATGGTGGGGTACTCCCACCTTGCGGTCATCGTTTCAGAGGACGCTCTTACACAGATGTCAGTAGAGGGTATAGTGAATCAGCGGGTCGCCGTTGCATTTCCAACTGCTTATTTCAAGAGCATGGAAGCAGCCATTGTTTGGATCAAACAGTTCTCCACCCGAACAACAAATTAGCTATCATCACAATGATTCAACCGGCTTTCCTAGGTGTTCTAATTTTTCAACTTGGTTCATTCCTGAATTGAAAGTGAAAATTATATTCAAGCCTTTAAAAAAAAGAGAGATACCTAATTCTTTAAACACGTCCAGACTTGGTTAGAGAAAGGTTACGTCACCATACAAGTACGTTAAAGACACTCATGCAAATATTGGCTGTAAAAAAAATATGAACTCATCAATACTCAAGAGATGATAAACGAAGATAAAACGAAAAGCAGTTTATGGGAGCACCAGTAAAAAGCTCAATTATAAAATGGAGCATAGTTAGTATTAGCATTGCCATGATTCAAATAGTGTGTGTTTTTGTATTTAATCTTGGTTTGGTACCGTTATTGATTTCCGTTGTTCTCGGGGGTATTGCGCTTAGTATTTTGAAGAAGTTATGCGGTCAATGAGGTGACGACTTTCCAATCCCCTGAACTCTAAATCAAACTAATAATTATAGACTTTACTATTATGGAAACCTATTTTAAAAATGATTATGTCGATGTCAACTACGACAAAGACATTCATGTACTGATAGTCCACTATGGCTGGTTTTCCTCTACCTCAGCAGAATCCAAGAAGGGAATGAGCATGACCACATCAGCCATGAAGCATTTCAATACTGGCCAGGCAATTTGGGATACACTTCTAATGGATGCAATTTCGCTTTTGGATCGACATTGGACGACTACGGAACATTACGACAAGGCACGAGATATTGGGTATTCTCAAGCTGCTAATGTCACAGAACATCTTTACTTAATGGTGGTAGAGGATATGATAAGCCAAGTTAACAACCCTATTCCAATAGCCTATTTCGACAACACGAAGGCAGCTATAGACTAGATAAAAACAATCGACAAAGCCCATTAATGACACTGTCTAAAAGCCAGCACCCGATTTAAACTCATCAGTCTACTTCGGTTTTTTCGTCTAGAACCATATAAATCCAAAAGTAATGAGAATTTTATTCTACCTAATCTGCATCATTTTTCTTAGTCAAGGTACAGTGCTTGCACAGCAACCCACAACAGAACCTAAAACGTACTATGATGCTAACGGCACATTGTACTGGAATAAGAAACTTCCTGTATACGTATCGCTCTCAACTTCGCCCGACCCTACAAAGGGTATAGTGCTGAAAGAAGAAAATGTAAACCATGTGCGTCCCTACTATTTGGACACTGAAGGGATTAATTGGATACGTTCACGCTGGGCTACCGATTCAACTACCGGTGTACCGCTTGTTCCGCAACGTGAAATTTTATGGCCGGTAATGTCAGACGGTTTACCACCTATTACCACGGCAACACCAGTTGCCAAGGGGAAATTCGTTTCTGCTGGAAAGGTATACTACAGTGGTGACATTTCTATTGAACTAAAAGCTAGAGATGCTGTATCCGGAGTGGAAGCAACATATTTTAATATTGGCGATGGCTTTAAAACCTATAGCCAACCGTTTACGTTGCCTGCTGATTCAAAAATCAACTTGAAGTTTTATTCGAATGATCATGTAGGCAATGGCGAAAACGCTGATCTCAACAATAAAACACTGAGCGAATTTTATGTAGACAATAGTGCCCCGGTGTCCACGCTGACCTTAATTGGTCCAAACGTAGATAATATTGTATCGCTTAAAACTAAAATTAAACTCTCAGCCCAAGACGGAAGCAGCGGTGTTTCCAAAACCACGTATGGCTTCAATAAGGAAGCGGGTCAGCTGTACACCATACCATTGTCACTAGCAAATCTGAAGCCGAATGAAAATTATGTCCGCTACACATCTACTGACAACGTTAGCAATAGAGAGACGGAAAAAGCCTATGATTTCTTCTTAGATGCTGAAGCACCAAGAGTAGAGTACAATGTATCAATTGATTACTTCAAATCATCCATCGGCCAGGTCTATGTTTCCAACAGGTCGGCGTTTGAACTTACAGCTACTGACAATAAAGCTGGGTTAAACAAGATTTATTTTGCTGTTGATCACGCTACTAAAACTGATTATAAAGCAGCAGTAAATACAGATCAGGCACCTGGTTTACACAAGCTTTCGTATAGTGCCGATGACCGGGTAGAGAACCTGAGCAAAACAAATACAGTTAGCTATTACATCGATGTAAAAGCCCCGCTTATTAAATACCAGGCCGTTGGCCCTAAGCTGCTTCGGAATGACACTCTTTTTATTAATAAAGTAACGAAAATTACCATAGCCTCGATCGATGCTGGTATAGGTCAGGCTGGTCTGAAGAAATTAGAATACCAGATAGACAATCAAGCACCTATTTCTTACGTGGAAAGATTCGGCATAGAAGGAGATGGTTTGAGAAATCTGAAGATAACATCAACAGACCAGGTAAACAACGGATCCGATGCCGGACAAACAATTTATGTGGATAATGTGCCTCCAGAAATTGTAGAGGTATACGGGGTGGATAAAATCGGAGCAAAGGTGATTAATGATAAGTCTTATGTTATCTATCCAAAAGAACTGAAGTTGTACTTGGCAGCAAGGGATAAAAATGTCGGCACACAGACCGTGTACTACAAAATCAACACTGGAGCAAAAGCCATCTACACGACACCCCTGACGAGCTTTGCTCCTGGCAATTACTCTATTACTATTCAGGCTTTTGATATACTTGGAAATGAATCGAGCAAGACCATCTCATTTGCTGTGGAGTAAAACAGAATGCATATCGAAAGACTGAGAAATCTTTAGGTAAAACGAACACAGTGGAAGATGCTTTCGGTCAGGATGGTCCCGCCTTTGTCCACGTCCGTTTATTTTGCTTGAGGGTTTGGCGGGAGTCATGGCTACACCAAGACTCCCGCCACCTTTTATCGATTGTCAACTCTGTAACAATTTAGTTTTATGATGGACGCTTACTTTGAAAGAGACTTCGCCTACATCCGCTACCAAGGGATCAACAGATACTTTGGCGATGACACATATCCGGGCGAAGGTGCATTTCCGCTCTTCACGCCAACAACCAATCGTTGAAGCTTGTTTTTGAAAAAAGCGGGGTCTCAACTTCAATGGATGGTTGAACAGCGCACACTCGAGATTCAGCTTCAAAGGGAGGAAATAACCACTCAGAGGAATTGACAGCCCAAGCTGAGACGCTTTCGAATTACAATTCGACGTTGGAGAAGCGTGTAGAACACCGGACGCAGACGCTTCATCGTCTAAACGAAGATCTTATAAATCAGAAGACGCAGCTTGGACAGTTTACTTTTATTACGGCCCACAACATAAGGGACCAATCGCTCGACTTAAAGGGTTGATTAATTTGATGAAAATGGAAAGTTCAAGCGAAATGACGCCTCACATTGAATCAAGCATTAGGTACTCAACAAACCAATCTGAAGATAAAATTATTGTTATCGTCGAAGATAACGCGTCGGTATTGATATGCAATAGATGCGGAACAGGATGTTTATGCTACATCAGCGTTTTCATCCTAGTATTTCCCGGCAAATGTTTTGGATTATTTTTGGTTAAGATGCAGGTAAGCGTTATGGGTGGAAAAAAAGCGACGTAGTAAGCGAAGTAGGTCATGGTACGAAATTTGTGATTCATTTTCCGAAGTTACCGGCCATGTCGCCGTCGCCGCAGACGTCATTACCGCGGAGTTACAGTTTGGGAATTTTTATCTGTTTTTGGTAAGGCATGAATATTCCGCGCAGGCTGACCACTTCATTTCGTCAATCAGTGATCACTATTTTTTTTGCGACGCCAGTCAATTCACTCGCAATGAAATTGACTATTGCATGCTCATCACTTAGAGAATATAGGTTTAGGATTCATTAAACGTGTTGGGATAACTTTCACTGATTGCGCCCATCACCTTGGCCATTGGTTACGCTAGGGCTTGACCATCAGCCGCCACATCGTGGCGAAATAAAATAATTTGATCAAGGAGAAACGAAATGATCAAGGCCTTGGAATTTCCACCATGCGACCTGTAATTGTTTCGTTTTTGCCCCGATCCAAAACATTTCAAACATTGGAAAGAGGAATTGCTGACGCGCCGTTTCGATGCTATTTGGCATAAGTGAAGTTACCATCTTTTCCATTCTTACCGGCAAGTCCATTTTTCCCTTTGTTGCCGTGTCTCGATACTTTTTCTGAAGATCCGTTTCCCTTGATTCCACCCATGCCACCCTCTCCTTCAAATCCCCGATATCCGCCATGGTTTACAAGCTTTACCTTTTCACTTAAACTGAAGTTATACCCGCAATTTGTACAACTAAGTGCAAGACTGCCACCGCTTCCTCCATCACCACCGTTCCCTCCATTTCCACCGTCTCCACCATTGCTCAGGCAGTGGGCAGTACCTTTGTTGCCCGAACTGCCGTTTCCGCCATTTCCGCCATATCCTCCATTTCCACCATTTAGATTGATTAATATAAGGTGATTTAGTTCAAGATAGTCAACTTCCAGGGTAAGGTTCTTTCCTGAAGTGCCATTGGTTCCACTTTTGCCCTGCTCTCCCGTAACTCCACTTTTACACGGTCCATACGGATGATCAGAATCCTTACCATTTTTGCCATTAGTGCCATTATTGCCATTTCCCACTATACTGCAAGAAACCCCAGCAGTTATCTTCTTTGCTTTGATAAAACTGGCGTTGCAGGTTTTGTTGAGTATAAGTTTCGAAGAATCATGCATAATGAGGTGATCAACAAGCAAAGTATCCCCTGGGATTTCGTAAGAGGTATTTCTGGGTATTTCCAGGCTTGGTATTCTGATCTGGGCGTTCGAAAGAGTAGGAACAAACAGGAGAGTAATAAGTCCAATATAAAATAAGAATGGAACTTTGAAATCGAAAATAATTGTGTACGCACGGTAGTAAGCTTCAGCACTGATCATTAGAACATTTTTTTTTCGTTCTAAAAGTAGCAGTTCAGATACATCCAGCCTCTCGGTAATTTTACTCATTTACGTGACCTAAAAACACGGAGCAACAGGGACTCGCTCCCACCTTTAAATCAGGTTAAAATCAAAAGATCTGACATGGTAAAATTCAAAGCCACGGTGACTTCATAAAATAAAGATTAATCCCTTCAGTTACTTCAAATGAATAAACGCCATCATCTAAACCTGGAAGAATATGAGAATGGATATCAAATACCATCTTCCCCTTGGACACACGCACCTGTCCAAGTGCGGGCTAATCAACGGCGAGTTTCACAGTCTCTTCAATATGAGATTCGACCTTATTATTTGGGATGGCTTTAGGCCGACTTACTTCCTTCAGGGCCAGCTGACCGCCGGCGTCATAGAGTTCTTTGATGCGAGGGAAACTGTCGCGGGGATATCCCATCATGAGGCAGGCTTCGCTTACGTTTTCTAAATGTTCAGCCAGAACGTGCCGTCTAAATTAGACCGCCAGTGGAAGTTACATATTGCTTACTGCAGTTTCATTTTTGAATAGAATTTTAAAAGTCGTTCCTTGGTCTATTTCACTTTCAACTTCTATTTTTCCGCCCAGGGCGACCACTTGAGTCTTTACCAGGTATAGTCCCATACCTTTACCCTCTACATGGTTATGAAAACGACTGTAGAATGTGAATAACTTCTCTTTATAAGACAACAAATCTATACCCATACCATTGTCACATATTGTTAAGCAAATTTGATTCTCGATTATTTCCGATTTAATTTGAATGATCGGACGCCTATCTAAATGGCGATATTTAATAGCATTACCAATTAAATTAACAAGAATGCTATCCAGATAAGGTTTCAACGTGCGGATGAAAGGTGCTCTGGAAAAATCTTCTATGATGGATGCACTAGTTTCCCGTATTTCTTTCTCTAAAATTCCCTTTGTCAATTTCAGCTCCTCCTCTAAACTTATGTTAGTGATAAACGATGTGTTATTATTTCTTAAATCCAAAATGGAACTCAGATCTTTTACAACAGTGTCCAATTCTTGGGTTGCGAAAATTATCTTGTCAATAACCGATTTCTCTTCTTCAGGATTCTTGCGTACAAAACCTAAAATATTACCCAGACCTAAAATACGAGCAACTGGTGCCCGAAGGTTATGAGCTGAGATGAAAGCAAATTGTTCAAGCTGTTGATTGTATTCGATCAAATCTTTAGTCCTGTCTTTTACTTCTTCCTCCAGCGTTTCATTTCGAGATAAAATTTCGATGTTCTGCTTTTCAATAATTTCGCGTTGATTGAAGAGTTCATTATTCTGGGCCTGAATTTCTTCATCTCGATTAACGAGTTCAGCAGTTCTGTTGGCGACAAGTATCTCTAGTTTCTTGTTATGCTGTTTAATGGCGTTAACTCTTATTCGATAATAACCGATAGACAGGCTTACTATTACGATGCCGGTAGTTATTCTGAACCACCATGTTTTCCAGAATGGAGGTAATATATGAATGATAAGTGACGCACCCGACTCATTCCAAAGACCATCGTTATTGCATGCCTTAACCCTAAATGTGTACGTTGCCGGATCAAGATTGGTGAATGTGGCGGAACGCTGATTGCCCACATAGTTCCAATCATTATCAAAACCCTCCAATTTATAGGCATACCTATTTTTGTTACTTGATGAAAAGTTAAGGGCAGCAAATTCCAAACTAAAAACATTGTACTTGTATGACAGATAGATTTCTTGTGTCTCACCAATATGACTTTTAAGTAGTGAGTCTTTTTCTCCTATTATTACGGATTTATTAAAAATCTTGAAGTCGGTGATGTAAACGGGCGGGGCATACGGATTCTGCTGGATGTCATCAGGATCAAATACGTTTATGCCTTTGCCTCCAAAAAAAAGTAAACCGTCCTTGCTTTTGAAACAGGCATTGGGTTTGAATTCATTGCTAAGCAATCCATCACTTACATTATAATTTTGAATTGTTTTGTTGTCAGGATTGAATTTGGAGATTCCTTTGGTGGTGCTCAGCCAGAGATTACCTTTGTTATCTTCCAATATGCCATTGACAATGTTATTGGGTAATCCGTCTTTGGTCGTAAAGCGCTTAATGAATTTTTTATCTATGATTAGTTCCAGTCCTGCTGTTGCTCCGACCCAGAGTCTTTTTTTTCTGTCTTCTAAGACACAGTTTACGATTTCGCTGGGTTTGGTTTCTTTCTTGTTTGTCCTTGAATCGAAACGGATGATTTTTTTGTTTTTTGTATCAAATAAATCGAGTTCTTCGATAGTACCCAACCATACGTTACCGCCACTATCTTCATAGATGCTTCGGATATAGTTGTTTGACTCATTTTCGCTTTCTTTATAGTTCTCAAACTTTCCGTTGTTTTCGTCTGTGAGAATGTTTAGCCCTTTATAACTAGCTACCAATAATTGCTTTGTTTTTGAATATTCGCGGATAGAATAAACGTTAGGATCGGAAAGACTTTGTGCTTTTGTTTCATCGGGTGAATAATTCACAAAGTGATCTGTTTTTTCATCGTATCGGTTTATACCGCCGGCCCATGTTCCAAACCAGATTCGGTTTTGACTGTCCTCATAGATGGACAATATTGGATTACTGCTAAGGCTGCCTTTTTGACTAGGTTCATGTTTGTAATATTTCACTTTGTTGCCATCCTTAAGCACGATACCGCCTTCAGTACCAATCCAAATCCTTTTTTTGTGGTCTTGATAAATGGCGTTTACGACGTCATTTTCGAGAACGACATCGAGTTGGGAAAACTTGTTTTGCAATTTGTCTATTACGCACAACCCCTTTGAAAAAGTACCTATCCAGATTCTGTTCTGATGATCAGAATAGACAGACCAGACGGAATTATCGCTAAGTGAATACGGATCGTTTTTATCAAATAAAAAGTTGGTGAACTGATTGGTGGTGGTATCCATCCTGCTTAGTCCTCCGTTTTCTGTTGCCAGCAATAAATGACCATTAGCCCAAGCTATATCCCTAATAGGGTTGATGAGGAGGCTTTCCGGGTTGGAGGGATTTGCAGTGAAGTTGGTGAAGGTTTCACTTTTGATTTCAAATTTGCTTAGTCCTTCACCTGCTGCAATCCAAAGGTAGCCTTTGTCATCTTTGAGAATTTTGTGGATATCAAAACAGACCGGGCTTTTTGAATTTTTAGGGTCATGCAGATATCGTTTAAAAGTATTGGTCTGTTTGTTCCATTTCAAAAAACCTCCCCGTCTTAGTCCTATCCAAAATTCATTTTCTGATTCTCTTATAAGGGATTCAATTGGTTCTTTTGATGGAAATAGAATATAGCTGTTCCATTTGCCGGTGTTCCGATCTAGTTGTGCTACAAAGGCATCAAAGTATTTGTTTCCGGTTATCCAGACATTCTTATTATAATCTTCAGTAATCTGAAGAATATGAGAATTCGTTGAAAACTCACTGATCCTGATAAACCTGTCTAGTTTATTGTCATAATATTGTAAGCCACCACTACGGGTGCTCACCCAGATTTTATTTTTACTGTCCTCAAAAATGCAGTTGATTGTATTTGTTAATAAGCTGGCAGTATCATCCGGATTATTCCGGTAAATTTTAAAGGTATATCCATCAAATTTATTGAGACCGTCTTCCGTACCAAACCAGAGGAATCCCTTTGAATCTTGGAGGATACATGTGACATTAGAATTCGATAGCCCAGAACCCACTTCAATTCTTGAAAAATTTACCTTTTCAACAGTGGATTGTGCCATCATGACTTTACCATAAAGGACGAAAATCAAGCAAGGCAACAAAAATCTGAACAATCTTTTCATAACATTATACTGTTATTAAAGTACATTGCATAAAAATACACCTTATTTAGGACGACGGCAACGTGGGTTGAGTCGTCTATTTGGAACGTTATAACCTCTGCTTCAAAAATTGACTTTGTGAAAGTTGTCTACGATAACGTCAGTGATTAAGTGTGGCAATGGATAAGTGGCTGGTTACACATGCAGCTTAGATAACTCTATGCCTCGGGCGTTCCTGTTGAAATGCGGAAGACTCCCGGCCACACAACCCGACACCGAGTATGCGATGATAACTATTACATTCCAGTGTAGTTACTCAGGGGACGCTTTCAAACTGAGTTGATATGAAAAAAAGTAAAGTAAAGAAGAAAGAAGGTTTGATTCGAATCGATTACTGCTCGTAATCAAAAATATCGTCAATTATTGTTTTTTGTATGGGTTGAGTAATTCTCATAAGGCGGTCGGTAGAAACTATTTCAATACTTCGCCCTGGGATCTCGACGGTGTAGGAAGAATTTGAGCGGGTTGACGGTTTTAAGACAATGACCTCAGTAGTGCCGTCCAGAAGGAACTTGCTTCCGGGTATGATTGGACTTTTCATTAATTAAAATTTGATAGGAACGATTTTAAAGTAGATAATTTTTGATTGAATTTCTGATGTCCAGGTAAAAACGCTTTTCGTTATCGCTGGAAATGGTAAGTGATCCTGTTTTTCGAATCTCAAGAATAATTTGGCCGTAATGTGGAAGGTTAATGGGGGATAGCTCCAACTCCTTGAGCGCGCGCTTTATAAATTCTTGCTTGATCAGGGATACTTCTGTAATACCAAACGATTCCTTAAGGAAAAGGTTCAATTCGGCGGCGTCTAGTAATTTAGTGATTAGCTCATTCCGTCGTTCTCGCACAAGTTCAATGATGTTGTCGTTAGTAAGGCGGATGAACGATTCCTCGGCTTGCATGGATAAATATCTGGCACCAAGATAAGATCAATTTGGATTATTTGTTCGTCGTTGCCGATGATAATTTTCATGGTTGACCACTTCGTTTCGTGAGGCTGTGATTATATCAAGCTAGCCAAGGGACCAATGGCAAGAATGGTCAATTTGGCACGGAATGAATTGTTCGATGAAGCCGAATACTGCGATCAAAGGTACGCGAAACGAAATGGTCAACACCTCGGAATCTCGACTTTTGTATTCGAGGTTCATTATCTGTTAAATCCCAAAAGTAACCCGGCCGTGTCAACCCAATTAAAACCTGATTTTCTGCTTCGATATCTTGCTCACCAGTTCAGTCGTATTCTTTAACCCGAATTTCTCCAAGACGTTCGCACGATGCGAGTCAATGGTCCGTGGACTAATACCCAGTGTAGAAGCTATTTCTTTGCTCGAATAACCCTCCATCAGATAATTAACGATCTCCTTTTCTCTATATGTAAGGAATGGGAGTCCGCGACATGTCTTTTTGTTAAAGCTATCTACAAGGAGGTTGGATATTTCCTGTGAATAAAATTTCTCTCCTTGAATTACTTTTTTGATTCCAAGTACCAGTTCTCGTAGGTGCGCAGCTTTGTGAATGTAGCCGTCTACGTTTGCTTCAACTGCATTAATGAGGTAAAATTCCTCTTTATGAGAGCTTAAAAAAATGATCTTCATCGACGGTCTATTCTTTTTAATGCACTTAGCTACTTCAATTCCGCTTTCGTCTTGAAGTGAGACGTCCAGTAAAATGAGGTGCGCATCCAATTTGGAGATATTTGGATGAACATCACCATAGCTTGAAAATTCACCTGCTATTTCAAGTCCTGACTCCTTTTCAAAAAGGGCAATTAAACCCATTCTAAATAAAGTATGATCGTCGATGATAACAATCTTTACCATAATTATTAAAATAAAAAGATGACCACTGCGAGCGATATTCAAATACTATTTATAGGCACTTTGACCATATGGCGCTGGGAAAATATAAGTCCTTGAACCAGCTTTTTTTCAGCTTTTCATATTGCTGAACCATTTCTTGGCCGATTCCACGTCTTTGAAAAAGGCCGTCGTCATCCCCATTCCTTTTTCCTCAGCGTCATCGGTATCATGATTTAATCCCATTTTTGCCCATTCACTTTCAGACGCTACAAGAGCCATATGCCTGATACCGGCCTCAAAAGCACGGGGCGTCCAATCTTCACGGACCCATTTAACGCCTTCTCTATCACAAGTGGAGGCTAACGTAATATCAGGCAACCATAACATTCTACCCGTTTCCCTGATTCTTTGTTTCATGAAATTAAGGCCGAAATTCAATTGCAATTTGAATTCATCGAGCGTCATGAATTTAAAGGAGGTGGCAATAACACAGGGCACAGAGGGATCATAGTCAAGTGTAACGTACTCGCGGTCATAGACTTTTGTAATCATAATTTTGATATTTATAAGTGACTCCTTTGCTGGCATTTAGACTAAGAAATATTCGTCCATTTTATGACTGATTCGAGGCCTGCGAAACTGGTGCGCGGTACCTGATCTCAGCGTATCTTCTATCGATACTAAAAAAGGATGATTTTGATTGCTCAAACCCGCGGTCTAATAAAGACGGATACCCTTGAAAAATTCTTTGTCAACAGCAGGTTTAGGGGGCAGTTTAGTTTCTAGGGAAATGCAAACGATTACGGTAAAAACAGGTGATGCAAGAGAAAATTTCAAAGCTGGATTTTTATAGCCCATTGTGTTCTTATCATTTTATATGATGGAAGATCAAATGTGCCAATCAATTCTCAACTTTCAGGAAAAGGCGTCGGGACAAAAAAGTAATCAATGAAGTAAGCTGTAAAAGAGGTGTTTTTCATTGAATTTCAGGTCTTTTAAGTCACTTTCTTGCCTCCGAAACAAATCAGTAGGAACGATCGCCTTTTAGGCGATGTGGAGAAAGCCAAGCCCTTACTTTGATCAATGTGAAGCGCGTTAAGTTTTGGAATGATGGCTAAACATTTATTTTTGGCTTTAGGGCTCATAACTGTAGCGGTACTTTTCTCAAACGGCCGCTATGTGAGGCTATTTTGATAAAGACCTATGGCCCATCCCTGCAAATGGATAATATTCTCACGCGGTAGGTTGCAGGACTAAGTTTGCGTGCCAGCGGGGATTGTTTCACAAATTTGAAAAACTAGGCCTCCCGATAATAGGTTATATTAGACCATCTCTGCTTACTTGTTCGAGGATTTACATCAAGTTAGACATGAGACAGAAAAGTTTATCTGGAAATAAAAACAATGTTCGACCCCACGACAGCTTAGATAACATTACGCCACGGGCGTTCCTGTTGAAATGTGGAAGACTCCCGGCCACACAAGCCGACACCGAGTATCCCACATTCCAACAAGAGGTTTACGATGATAATTATTACATTCGAGTGTAGCTACTCAGGGGAAACTTACGTTACCAATGCGAATAACACACCTGGTTTTTTATATTTCATTCCGACAAAAAGTTCATTTGCCTTTGTCTACTATTTAGTACTGCACGAGCAAATATAGGTTATAGGCATAATTAGCCCTGAATTTTTGTTTACTTTTTTTGTAATGCTTTTTTCTTCCTGAGCAGGGATTGATCATGCACTTTAGCGCTCGGGTTAGAATATCCTTTGTCCATGCCGGAAGTGAATACAGAAAGTCAAAGAATGAGCAATCAGCTAATTGGGTGCTATTTAGGGATAGCCACCTGCTATTTATTAAAGGGTAATTTCAGAAAATCATTGAAATTCAATGAAATGGCTTTGACAATAGGCCAGCAACTATTCGTAAGCTTCCCTAAAAAGCGAAGAATTCAAAAGTAGGAATTTTTAACTTTAGGGAGCCATGAAAAAGAGTCGATTCACAGAGATACAGATTGTGACAATTCTCAAACAGTATGATGGCGGAACGCCTGCAGCGGACCTTTGCCGTGAGCACGGAATCAGTACCGCAACACTTTACAGTTGGAAAGCAAAGTATGGCGGACTTGAGGCGAGCCAAGTCAAGCGCATCAAAGAGCTTGAAGAAGAAAATAACAGGCTCAAAAGAATGTTTGCAGATGTCAGCATTCAGCGTGATGCATTGAAAGATCTCATCGAAAAAAAGCTTTAACGCCTGACGAGAAAAGACAAGCTGTGGCTTACCTGCAAGAGCATCGGGTAAGTCTTCGACAGGCGTGTATGCTTATGAGACTTAGTTCGTCGGTTTATTATTACAGGCGCACCGTTGATCTCCAGAATGCACCGATTCAGGATGTTTTAACGCGTCTTGCTAAAGAACATCGTCGTTGGGGATTCTGGAAGATGTTTCACTACATGCGCGGCCAAGCTATGCTCTGGAATCACAAATGCGTATATCGAATCTATACGCAGCTCAACTTGAACATTCGTAGAAAACCAAAGAAGCGTTAGCCTTCGAGAATAAAGGAATCGTTATACCAACCAGAACTTCCTAATCAGGTGTGGTCAATGGACTTTGATCGATTAACCAACGGCAGATCTTTTCGCACATTGAACATCCTGGACGACTTCAACCGCGAGGCCGTAAACATTGTAGTGGACACTTCAATCAGCTCAGCGCGTGTGGCGCGTGAACTGAGTCAGATATTTGAATGGCGCGGAAAACCCACCAGAATAAGGGTGGATAACGGACCAGAGTTTCTTGCGTTGAAGGCATGGTGCGAGAGCCATGGCGTTGAGTTGAAATTTATTGAGCCAGCGAAGCCAAATCAGAATGCATACATCGAGCGTTTCAACAGAACCTATAGGGAGGAAGTTCTAGGTGCTTATTTGTTCTAGGATTTACATCAAGTTAGACATGAGACAGAAAAGTTTATCTGGAAATAAAACAATGTTCGACCCCACGACAGCTTAGATAACATTACGCCACGGGCGTTCCTGTTGAAATGTGGAAGACTCCCGGCCACACAAGCCGACACCGAGTATCCCACATTCCAACAAGGGGTTTACGATGATAATTATTACATTCGAGTGTAGCTACTCAGGGGAAGCTACGTTACCAACGCGAATAACACACCTGTTTTTTTTATATTTCATTCCGACAAAAAGTTCATTTGCCTTTGTCTACTATTTAGTACTGCACGAGCAAATATAGGTTATAGGCATAATTAGCCCTGAATTTTTGTTTACTTTTTTGTAATGCTTTTTTCTTCCTGAGCAGGGATTGATCATGCACTTTAGCGCTCGGGTTAGAATATCCTTTGTCCATGCCGGAAATGAATACAGAAAGTCAAAGAATGAGCAATCAGCTAATTGGGTGCTATTTAGGGATAGCCACCTGCTATTCATTAAAGGGTAATTTTAGAAAATCATTGAAATTCAATGAAATGACTTTGACAATAGGCCAGCAACTATTGACTGGATAAAAGAATCTCATAACTCAATAATTTAAAAATATACTGACATGATTACTACACTTCAAACTTTTGAACACGGAAGAATTGATTATGACGCTACGGTGCCCTGTATGGTTGTTGTTCAAATTGGATTTATGGATTCACATGAATTCAGGTCATGGTTAAACGATGGCTTGAAACTACTGCGTGAAAAAAAAAGAAAATGCATAACAAAATTTATGGATTGCTGATGTACGGGAAGCTGATATTGTTGCCCCACAGGATACAGAATGAAATGACCAATTACCAGATTGCCTTTTAACATCAATTATCAATCGAAACAATCAAACAATGAAAAATCTCTTTAATACTTGGAGTCTCACGATCAAAAATCGAATGATCCTCAGTTCTTCTTTACTCGTGCTGATCATAGCCTTGAGTAATCTTTACAGCTACTATAGTAATAGTAAAGTAATTGCTCAGCAAGATCAGCTTAACGGTCAGCGGCTACAGGTCCTGCTGCAACTGGCAACCATAGGCAATTATGTGGCATTAGCAGAACTTGAATCACGTTCCTATCTATTAATTGAAAAGGAGGAGTTCAACACGCTTCGCAGAGGAATATGGGAAGATAAGATTAATCCCGCTGCTGCTGTTTTGAAATCCAAATTGGAGGAAGACCAAGCAAATATTAACCAAAAAGAAGTTGCTCAATTATTGGCTAACTTAATCACCTACCAACAATTGCAGGAGCAGACGGAAATTAAAATCCGTTCTCTTTTAACCGCGGTACAAAAACAAGATTCAGCATCAAGATCTGAGAATAAGGATAGAAAAGCCGATATGGCTTTAGAGATCAACCAATATCAGCGCCCTGTCTTCGATGCCATTAAAGAAGGCTCCGCTAAACTTATTCAACAGCAACGTGAATTGATTCATACTGAAAGCGACACACTCTCGGACCGGATGAGAATTGCCCAGTTTATTATTCTAGGGCTAATTGTAGGAAGCCTAGTGGCATCGCTCTTACTAGTGCATTCGTTGGTTAAGGTTACTATTAATCCGTTATTAAAAGTAAGCGATTATCTGTCGGAAGTAGCACTAGGTAAGCAGCCTGCTCACATGGAAGAACCTAAAAATGAAATGGGTATAATAATCGGTTCCATTAACAGATTGGTAACACATTTGAAAGCCTCTGCAAATTTTGCCAGCCAGGTTGGAGCAGGGAAATATGACAATCAACTTATACCGGCCAGTGGAGATGACACGTTGGGCAATGCCTTGCTTATCATGCAAGAGAGGCTTCAGGAGGTAGAGAGCGATGGAAAGAAACGCAACTGGGTAGCTGAAGGCATAGCTAAGTTTGCCACCCTTCTACGTGATCATACAATTGATAAACGCGCTTTAGGGATTGAGCTGGTCAGTTTCCTGGTACGATACTTAAAAGCCAATCAGGGTGGTTTATTTATTCTGCGAGGAGATTCAGAAAACCGATATTTAGAATTAGAGGCTTGTTATGCTTACGAACGAAAAAAATTCATTCAGAAGACAATTCATTTGGGCGAAGGTTTGGTTGGGCAAGCTGTGCTGGAGGCAGGTACCATTTATTTAACAAAAGTACCTGAAGACTATGTGCAGATTACATCTGGTTTGGGAGAAGCTCCTCCTTCAAGTATATTGATTGTACCACTAAAGCTGAATGAGCAAGTTTATGGCGCCATTGAAATAGCTTCCTTCAATCCATTCGCCCTACACGAAATAGCTTTCTTGGAAAAGCTGGCCGAAAGTGCTGCATCTGCAATTGCTGCATCACAACTACATGAGCAAACACAGAAATTGTTAATGGAGTCCCAGCAAAAAGCCGAAGAACTCAGAGCACAAGAAGAAGAAATGCGTCAGAATATGGAAGAACTACAGGCAACGCAAGAAGCCGAAGCAAGACGTATAAAAGAATTGGAACAAATTAACGTCCAATCGAATGAACAACAACAGTTGTTGGTCAACAATATGGAAAAATTAAGGATGCAGGAGAATGAGATACTTAGGCAACAGGCCGAAATAGAAAGAACAAGTCAATTGTGTGGATATTATGAGCAAGAAAATCATAAACTAACTTCGAAACTTGAGGCTTCGGGAAAGGAACTCATCTAGCTGTAGGAATTAAAATCAGCGCAATAAGATAAAGAAAATAGGTAGTAAATAAGCATAGCTATATCGTAAATGAAAACACATCCTTTTGTCGGATATCGAGAATTGTTTTTGTTAAAAACAAGAAACACTTTTGCCATACTCTTCCCTTTGGTCATATGTACCTGTGTAATGGAAAAAACTTTTGGTCAAGACCCGGGTTTGCCTGCAACCAATTTGGGACTCACAAATATGCTCGATGCAGTTCCTCCCGGACCCGGTTTATTTTATATGAATCACATGCAGGTTTATAAAACTACATCCATGAGAGATGCACGTGGTAGCACACTACTTACGGATTTAAAAGTAAACTCACTCTTAGTGATGCACCAACTTGCTTTTATTTCCAAAACAAAAGTATTGGGAGGTAACCTTGGTTTTACTGCTTTGTTACCGATAGTGAAAATCTCTGCTACTAATTCTACGGGCAGTGTACCATCAGTAAATCCTGGAGTCTTTGGAGATTTTATTATGGGACCAGTCATTCAATGGTTCGATAAAAAACTTCTCAACAAGGCCTTGTTTCACCGTGCCGAAATTGATTTTGTTTTTCCGACAGGTTCCTATAGCTCTAATGATGCCATCAATCCATCTGCGCATTTATTTACTATTTCCGCTCATTATACGTTTACCTATTTTCTTACAAAAAAATTCAGTGTAAGCGCCAGAAATCATATTAATTATAATACTAAAATTCTCGATTCAGAAATACGACCAGGCATATTTGCTAGTATGAATTATTCCATTGAGCATACCATCTATAAAGCCTTGCGTGCCGAAATTGCTGGTTATTATTTAAAACAACTTACGCAAGATTCGTTTAAAGGTGATAGCCGATATTATCAGACCACCTATGGAATAACAGATACACGCGAGCAAGTTTTTGCTTATGGCCTAGGGTTGAATTACATAACTCCCACGGGGCTCTTTATGGAGGCAAAAGTATTTTTTGAAACAGCGGCTAAAAATCGTTCGGAAGGCACAAGACCAACCTTGCGCTTGGTTTATAAATTCTAAATAAGTGCTTTAGAGTTGTTGAAAATAATTTTAACAATCCAATTTAACTTTTAAATTATGGAAACAGTGGAGCTTATAAAATGAACGAGGAAAGAAATAACTCACTTAACACTCAGCAGATAACGTAACTTACTATTGCAAAGATGGGACGAAATAACTTCTTCAAAAAGGTGTGAAAGTAGGTAATTTCTGACACTGCCTAATAAAGTGTGTAAAGGGTAACGACTAAGTAACTTCGTAAAGGGACTAAATTTTGCACCTTCCCTCGAAGATAGTTAAAAACTGATTTACAATCAGGGGCCAGTTTCCGTAAATCCGTGGGACTTAAAAGTGCGCAGTGGCAGCATGAAATTTATGACGGGTAGTAAGATGTCCGTTAAAGAATGAATTAAGAGATTGAATGATTTGCTTATAGCTATCATAGTACTTCTCCGTCTTGCCAAACAATTTCGTTATACGTCGGAGGTAACTCATCGGCTATCGTTAGCAATTCAATATTTAAGGTTTCCAGGTATTCCGTAACGTGGTCGAGGGCACGAATTTTGCGCCGCAATAGGGTTGATTCTAGGATGTCAAACGAGTAAGTTTTTTTGTCGATTTGTTCATTGACTCTCAGATCCCGCTGCATCTTCGTTTCTTCAAATTGCCCAATAATTTGAAAATTTGGAAGGAACTTTGTGAATGTAAAATAGTATGAAGCAACCATTCATCTGGCATATTCACCAGTTAAAAAAATGTAAATTCGGCGGGGCAACTGGCGGGGCAACGCAACTCACGACTCGAGTTGCGGAGTTGTTAAATAGTTGATAGCCTGTGTGTTATAAATTGAAAAAAGAGGTAATCAGAAGATTTTGAGTCGTGCGCGTCTACCAATTCCGCCACTTTGGCTTGCTCCATTTTTCCAAATAACCTCGAAATTTGCTCAATTTCGTCATTTTTGAACCTTATGGATTTGCTTTCGCAATTCAGCACGTCATGCTGAGGGCAAGCGAGGGGCAAATTTAGAAGAAACTTTTAAATATCGCATGGTCCAGGCCAAATGCCGCTAAATTTTTTGTTGGGTCAAAAGGCAGGGCAAGGTGACGCTAGTCCAGCGAGATCAGATGCCGTTATCCGGCAGTGACGCCACCATCGATGGCCAATGCAGCCCCGGTGATGAAGGTGGATTGATCGCCCGCGAGGAATGTGATCAAGGGAATAATATCTTCCGGAGTCGCTATTTTTCCCAACGGCATGGCGGCCGCGATTTTTTCATACATCCCCGGCGTTCGGTTCACCCCCTGCAGCCATTGTTCGGTAGCCATCGCGCTAACGACAAGCGCATTTACCCGGATTTGGTTGCGTGCTTGTTCCAGGGCAGCCGCTTTTGTCAGACCGATCACCCCGTGCTTTGCAGCAACATAGGCAGCAATTCCTTGAGCAACACCTTTCACTCCTGCCGTGCTGGCGGTGTTGATAATGCTGCCCCCGTTTTTTTTCATGGCCTGGATCTCATACTTCAACGCATGGAATGTTCCGGTCAGATTGAGCGTGACGGTATTCATGAATTGTTCGCTGCTCATCGCTTCGAGCGGCCCGAAGGAGAGATTGGCGCCGGCGTTGTTGAAAGCAACATCCAGTTGGCCATGCAAGCGGATCGTTTCGGATACCAGGTGTTCAACTTGTTTTTCGTGGGTTACATCGGCCTGCACAAAAGTGGCCTCGCCACCCTTTGACCGGATCTGCGATTCAATGCTGCTTCCTTCCTTCGTGCGCCTTCCACAGAACACGACCTTGGCTTCCAACGCTGCAAAAGCTTTAACAGCGGACGCGCCCAATCCGGAGGTGCCGCCGGTGATCAATACTACTTTATTTTTCATGGTTGAATTATTTTTCCTTTGAGTGAATCGATTCAGGTTTGTTTTTCGCCAGCGTGAATCCGGTGCTGATCATCCAGATGTAGGCACCGAACCGGACCACGGGCAGCAGGTAGCCTGCCTGCTCAATCACCAGGCTCAGCGTTGAAAGTTCCGCGATGCCGGCCAGGATCAACCCCAGCCAGGCCACCCACTTCGGTGTATACCCGCCCAAAAGACAGGGCACGGAGATTCCCGCTAACAGCAGACCTAACGCCGTGATATGAGCTACGCCGCCGGTTGCAAATCCGAAAAGTTGCAGCGCATGCATGACCGGCAGATCGTTGGCTACTCCGGGTTGCGACAGCAACCAACTGCAAAGACTCGAGAAGGTGATGAGCAAAGAGGCCGCAATGCCGCCGAACTGGGCAATATTCACCCCAGTGGCCGTCACCCCCAGAAATCTGAGCCTGCTGGTCACGGCGGCGGTAAAGAGTCCAAGCGGTATGGCGGCGCCAAACTGGAAGAGCGCATTGAACCGGATGGCATCCGGGAACTGCCGGAAGATTTGTTGTGCCTGCTCCGGCGATGCGAAGGGCCTTGGAAATCCTGATCCCTGCGATAAAATGCCAAAGAGGATCAGGCTGACAATAAACAGGCAGACGTAGATAATGGCGATGATGCCAGGGTGCGGCCCGCGATGCTTTTCATAGGGAGACCGCGTGAGGTGGGTTGCTTCATACATAAAATATAGTTTTAGAATGACGAAATGATATGGTTTTAAAAAGGGCACTTTTTAGGAAAGACGCAGGGTGCTGTATTTTATTTTACATATAAATGTAGTTTGTATTGCAAACTAAAAAACCTTAATAAAAGCACCGGAGTGCTGGTGTGGAAATTTTACACGTTATAAGTGCAGATACTTCTTAATGTCCTCTACATATTTTTCAAACGCTTTTCTTCCTTTGGAAGTCAGTTTGCAAATCGTGTGTGGGTAGTTTCCTTTAAACGTTTTGGTTACTTCGATATAGGCGGCTTCGTGCAGTTTTTTGATTTGGTGGCTCAGGTTGCCCTGGGTCGTGTTGGTTATTTCCATGAGATAGGCAAAATCCGCCTGTTTCGTTTTGATCAGTGCCGACACAATGGCCAGGCGCACGGGAGTATTTAAAACAGGGTCCAGTTCATTGTACATGCAGGATGCCCGTTTATACTTTAGAATGTTTCAATAAATATCCCGGGATCAAATAGCCGGTAACCACGGCGATGCCTTGCAAAAGGGGTTTATAAAGATCCGGAGTAAATACACTGGCTACGGCGAAAAGCAAAAATAGAACACCACCGACCACAAGTGGTCTGAAACGCAGTACCAAACCGGAAACCATCGTGCCGATGCCGCCGATCAGCAGCGTATAGGTAAAGGGCGGCTGGGTGATGATCACATTCATGACAACCACCGTGATAAAACTGATGCCCAACACCAGCCACATTTTTTTTAGATAGTATCCCATATAGGTTTCTGTCTGATGACCCTCGCGGGCATAATGCCGAACGGATAGAATGATGCCGATCAGCACCAATACAGGGAAAGGAAGAAAGAACCATCGGAACGATGTGTAGGCCTGCAGTATAAAAAATGAAATGCTGGCAATCGCGATCAGCCATCCCCACAAGAGAAATAGAAAGCCATGCGCTTTGATATTTTCCTTCGTTTTGGCGATCGCCTCCGTGATGATGTGCAGGCTCTGCACGGGGTCTAGTTTGTTCTCTGCGGTTTCCATAGCGCTGCGTTTATAAACAAATGTAAATCTAGTTTGTGGTGCAAACCAAATTAAAAACCCCTCATTTTGTTGAGGCTGTGAATTTCAGCCCTCGTGTGAATCAAAATCCGGGCCCGTCAGAAAGGGTAGTAATTTTTGCCGGTTTTTCTTTGCGAAGGTGGTAATTGAATGAGAACCAGAATGTTGTAAGCAATAAAAATATTGTTAACCCGCGGCTCCTTACGCATGAAGATTATCTTTAATTTCATCCCGAACAAGCCCGTAGCCAATACGGAGTTTAATGAAAGTTAAAACATCGGTTCTTCGGAACACCCCGCATCGAGCCCTTCATCCCATCTTTTACGGCCAGTATTCAATTTCACAATCTCCGTCTATAGTTATCCCCTTCATTTAATCTTAAAAAAGTAAAACACGTATGGAAATTCCAATTTTCAGTTATTGGTGGGTCCTCCTGGTAGTGATCTGCATCCTTCTTTACAAGTACATTCTGCGTTTCCTGTTCGGCATGGTCATCGTGCCGGAAGACCGGATCGGGTTGGTGACAAAAAAATTCGTGCTCTTTGGTGAATTTCGCGAACTGCCTGACGGCCGCATCGTGGCGACGCGCGGTGAAGCCGGCTTTCAGGCCAAGACGCTGGCGCCGGGTTTGTATTTTGGAAAATGGTTCTGGCAATATGAAGTGAACATGCAGCCTTTTGTGATCATCCCCGAAGGCAAGATCGGTTTGATCCTCTCCAAAGACGGCGCGGAAATTCCCACCGGAAACATCTTGGGGCAGCGCGTGGACTGTGACAACTACCAGGACGCCGAAAAATTTCTCAACAACAACGGACAACGGGGCCGCCAGGCAAACTACATTACTGCGGGATCATACCGGATCAATACGTTGCTCTTTCAGATCTCCGTCACCGAAATGATCCGCATCCAGGAAAGCATGGTCGGCATTGTTACCACACTCGACGGCCAGCCCATCGACCCCGGGCAAATTGCCGGGCAACTGGTGGAAGGGCACAACAACTTTCAGGACTTCGACAGGTTTATCAAGAACCAGGGTAACCGCGGGCTTCAACCCCAGGTGATCCTGGCCGGATCGTATAACCTCAATCCCTGGGCCGTGCAGGTGGAAGAAATTCCCATGACGGAAATTCCCATCGGTTATGTAGGCGTAGTAATTTCCTACATCGGTCAGGACGGTCACGACCTGACGGGTGTGGAATTCAAACACGGTAACATTGTTCAAAAAGGGTTTAAAGGCGTGTGGCTCGAACCGCTGGGTCCCGGCAAGTATCCGATCAATAAATACATCATGAAGGTGGAGCAGGTGCCCACCACAAACCTCGTGTTGAACTGGGCCAGCGCCCGCAGTGAGGCGCACAACCTCGACAAAAACCTCAGCACCATTACCGTGCGCTCGAAAGACGGCTTCCCGTTCAACCTCGATGTGGCGCAGATCATCCATGTGCCCACCACGGAGGCACCGAAAGTGATTGCGCGTTTCGGGAACATGATCAACCTGGTGTCGCAGGTGCTGGAACCAACGATCGGTAACTACTTCCGGAACTCGGCACAAGACAGCGACGTGATTGCCTTCCTCAGCACGCGTAAGGAAAGACAGGAGGCCGCCAAGTTTCATATTAAAAAAGTGTTGGACGAATATAACGTGAACGCCGTCGACACGCTGATCGGTGATATTGTTCCGCCGGAGTCGCTGATGAAAACGTTGACCGACCGTAAAATTGCGGAAGAACAAAAAGTTACTTACGACACGCAAAAGAAAGCGCAAGAAACCCGGCAGGGAATGGAAAAGGAAACCGCCATTGCCGATATGCAAAAAGACATTGTGAAGGCCCAACAAAGCGTGGAAATCGCCGAGCGCACAGCCAACGCCACCGTGAAAAAATCGGAGGGGGATGCCACCAGCGTGAAGTTGGCGGTGAGCGCCGAAGCGGAGGCCACCAAGATGCGGGCCCACGCCGAAGCCGAAGCTACGAAAGCACGCGCGCAAGCCGAATCGGAAGCGATCAAGTTGCGTGCATCTGCACAGGCTGAGCAAATTTCGCTGACGGGTAACGCGGAAGCTGAAAAAATTCTCGCCATCGGTAAGTCCACAGCCGAAGCCTACGAACTGGCGGTGAAAGCCCTGGGCGGTGAGAACTTCACCCGCTACAAGATCACGGAAGAACTTTCCAAAGGTCACATCAAACTCATCCCCGACGTGCTCATCGGCGGCGGCGCCAACAGTAACGGAACCGCTATGGAGGGCTTGCTCGGCCTGAAGTTGATGGAAATGATGGACCCGAAGAAAAATGACGGCTCGAAGAAGCCGGATGATACTAAAAAATAGTTCGGTCCTGCTAAATTTTCTTCACAAGCAGGTCATCACAAAAGAGACTGTCCGTTAAGGCAGTCTCTTTTCCTTTACATAACCCCGGGCTTTAGCCCTACTCTATGCACACATTAATTGGATAATAATATTTGATTTACTTTGAGGTAGTTTTGGAGCACAATCCACCCCTTCAACAAGGTAATTGGGCCAGGTGGATCTTTGTCTTCCGGCTTCCAATTACCCAATCGGGCGACAATCCAAACGATGAAGGCAATAGATTCCGGCCTATTGATATTTTTTGATTTTGGTGAACTGCCCTCTAGGCCCTTGTTTACTTTTGTTAGTAGGGTAATTTCCTGCGCGTCAAAAAGATCCAAAGCGAGCCGGCCCTGATCGTTTCGACTCTTGACCATCTGGAAAATTCGTATTGCTGCGATAAAGACCATGGCAATGAGATTCTCTATGGCATGGCCAGTTTCTAATTGACTACTTTCCAATTGGAATCCCTTTTGTTTGGTTAGCCTGAATATCTGTTCAATATTCCACCGTGATCTATAAATCGAAATTATGGTAGTAGCCTCCTCTAAGGTGTCTGTTTTTATGTCCGTTAGCAAAATCCATTCAACAGGGTCCTGAATTTCTTCACGCTGATTAATCACTTCTTTGGCAACTACCACGTAAAGGGGCACGTGCTGACCATCATTAGAGCTTCTCAAACTTACAGGCCGTCGCGTCTGTGCTTTTTGCACATATAATTCAATTTTGGCTTCCCGGGCTTTTCTTTTTTTGTCGAAATCTGCCGGAATAAGAAGGGTTATCTGGCCAACCCGTTTTTGCCTATCCGTCGGATCAAGCTTTTCTCCCCCTTCATTTTTAAAAATGCGCGTCAGGGAAGAACGAACGACCAGATGCGTCTTTTCATCTGGTATCCTGCTCCATAGTTGGTAAATATCTGATTCGCGATCAGCGACAATTGTTATGGAGTTAGCCTTTTGGAGGACCTGCTTGGTGTTTAAGGCGGCATTAATCCAACGATAGCTTTCCTTTTCTTCAACCGGAAGTTGCTTGTACTTGCGTTGAGTCTTGTTCTCCGCTTGAGCTTCCCTATTGACTATTTCCAAGCTGGAAAAACCATAGGCAAATTCATCGTTCGCGTCAAGCACCAACATGGGATGAACCCGTAAACCTAAGTTATAGTCATCAGTAATTCTTCCCAATGTTCCGTCTTTGAGGATACCCTTATGGTGCCCATACATGTATTCACTAGTATCCTGGATGCAAATCAGATCCTTCCCGCTTATCCGACCAGCCAATGACTCATAATGACCTTCCATGATGGCGTGATAACAGACCTTTACATTATTAAGAAATCGATGATAACCGACCACTGAGGCCCGGCCGGCAGCAACTCGGTTAAGGATAGCAGATGGCCTAGCGATCAAATCCGAAAGAAATGACAGCCCCTTTTTACCAGCCGGGAATCTCCCAAAAAATTGGCCGGAAACTGTTCCGCTGCATATTGCGGAACCGACTGTAGTTGTTTCATATAGTCTAAAAAATTACATGATTCTAAGCTACAAAAAAATGTGTGCATAGAGTAGGGCTTTAGCCCGGGGTTGCGCAAATGAATTTAAAAACGTGCCAAAGGAAGATCGGATCGATCTTCCGCACTTGGATTGGCACGGGCTAGCGGCGCTCGATCTGGCTTCACACTGTTGTTGCGAGATGTCTTTTCAACGCAGTCTCCTTTTGTCGGAAGTCTGGAAATTTCCAGCTGGAAAATCCTACCAGGGACTCTCATTATCCTTCCCTTCAAAGTCATGACTGAAAAATCTCCCCGTGGGACCATCATTGCCCAACAGTGCATACTTAACCACAAACCGCGCGGCGTCTTCGACATTTCCAGGACCGCGATGCTGATTGAAGTCTGTGGCCGTGTAGCCCGGATCAATGACGTTGATCTTGAAGGAAGTTTCTTTCAATGCATGGGCGAGAACAAGCGTGTAAGCGTTCAATGCTGTTTTTGAAGGACCATACGCTGCGCCTTTCACCGCATAGTATTTCCACGAAGGATCGCTGTGCAGTGTAAGCGATCCCAAACCGGAAGTGACATTCACAATCCTGGGTGAAGCTGATTTTTTCAACAAGTCCAAAAATTTTTTGATCATTTCTATGGGCCCGAAAAAGTTCGTCTCAAAAACCTCCCGGATCACACCCGTGTCAATTTCGGTTGGGCTTTGTGGGAAACCTCCGCTGATGCCTGCGTTGTTGATCAATACGTCCAGCGAATTTATTTTTTGTCCCAGCGTAGTCGCGGCAGACGACACCGAATCCTGTGCGGTGACGTCGAGTTGAATGGCTTCGAGGTTATTCAATCCCAAAGCTTTCAATTTGGCAACGGCCTCTTCACCTTTCTGAAGATCGCGACTGCCCAGGTAGACATAGTGCTCTTTTTGTGCGAGTTGTTTTGCGACTTCGAAACCGATACTCTTATTGGCTCCCGTAATTAATGCTGTTTTCATAGTGTTGATTTAACAACACAAAGGTATTCCTCGCCACCGGGCCGGAACGGCACTCTTCCAGGTTTCAATGGTAAATTTCGCGGATGGCTGTTCGGTATTGGAGCGGGGTCTGCAACGTGAGGCGTTTAAAAAACTTGTTGAAGTAGGACGCATCTTCAAAGCCGAGTTGAAACGCGATCTCCTTGATGGAGTCGTCCGAATGTAGCAGCATGCGTTTGGCCTCCAGGATCAAGCGCTCATGGATGTGTGCAATGGCGGGTTTTCCACTTTGCTTTTTTACGAATTCGCTCAGGTGTCCAGCCGATATATTCATCCGGTCGGCATAGGCCGCGACCTCGTGAAATTCGGAATAGGATTCTTCGATGTGCGAAAGATATGTTTTCAGGAGTTGGCGATCCGGCGATTCTTTGGGTTGACTGAACTGCTCGGTATAAAGCCTGCTTAAATAGATCAATAAAACCTCCATATAGGCCAGGAGCATATTCGTTTGCCATTCGCCTTTTGCGTTGTTGTATTCCCGATGGATCTTCTCCAGGATGTCATCTATAAAGAGGACGTCGTTTTTATTCAGGTCCAATTCATGGCCATGGTGCGGATTTTCGATGATGGGAAGTTTTCTCAGCGAATCGCTCTCGTCCAAGGCAAGAAAGTCCTTTGTAAAGCAGATGATCATCCCGGTGAATTCCGCAGCCTGTTCTTTCAGGTGAACTTGTTGCGGAATGGTGAAATAGAGTTTGTTCGGCTTGATCGTATACGACGTCATATCGATCCAATGACGGCCGCCCCCGTTCTTTACAAACGCCATGAAATA
This sequence comes from Chryseolinea soli, assembly GCF_003589925.1. Taxonomy (NCBI): domain Bacteria; kingdom Pseudomonadati; phylum Bacteroidota; class Cytophagia; order Cytophagales; family Fulvivirgaceae; genus Chryseolinea; species Chryseolinea soli. The sequence goes on from NZ_CP032382.1 coordinate 3,874,343, forward strand.
ATAATCCTTCCGGTGGGGAACCAGGAAATCGGATTTCCGGTAGTTGATAAGGCTATCGTTTTTCTTGACGCGAAACGCCTTATTGCGCGTGACCGGATCTTGTTCAAAAGCATATTTGGGTATGGTGGCCTGTGTTTTGGTAAGTGTCATTCGATAAAATTATAAATGTCCGGCGTAAGATCAAACGTTGTTTCGGAGCGGATCGATCATGAAAAAAGGTTGTCGCGAAAGACAACCTTTTTTTTGTTGGGATCTATCCAAACAAAGCACTTGCCATCACATCGACAGCGAACCCTAGGGAGCGTAGTTCAACAGCGAGATATCGAGGTCGCTATAGGTGAACGACGAGGGGTATGGATAAAAAGCATAAATTTCTCCAACGCCACGGGCATAATAATGGCGTGTATTGTAGTTAAGATCATCCCCGAGGTAGTATTCTACTTTCAACTCCATGACTTCCTTGTACGTGGTGCTGTTGTAGGTGCGCGTGCCGTTCACGGCCACCACCGTGTAGACGGTGCGGTTACCATTGCCTTTATCGTTTGTCCACGTTGTGTTGAGGGTGGCGTCTTCATCCAGGAAAAGGTATTCGTTTGTAAAACCCTGGTACACTTCATGGCTCCGGCCGTAGTATTTGTTTCCCTCTTTGCGCAAGGCTTTGTCGATAGCCCCCTGGTCGTCTACTACCTTTTTATAGGTAATGCCGTCCAGCACGGTGTCGCCTTTGATGGTGAGTTTTATGGTGTCTGCCCAGAGGAACGTTTTGTTGTCGTCGGTGGCGAAATATTGGTGCAGGTAATCCCAGTCGGTGTTCTCGTTGAGGGGAAAGTAATCCCGGTTGGCAATGTTGGGTTCGTGACATTGTGCCAGCAGTCCGACCAGCAAAATGGATATGGCAACTGATCTCATAGGGGTAGGGGTTTTCAAGAAGACAGGTGAAACCTTCCTTACCACTATTTACGAACAAAAAATAATATTCCCTCCCCGGATTCCCAGCAAAAAGCGCCCAGACGAGGTTATTCCGCCAAAAAAGCGTCCATGGCTTTTGTGGGCCGGCCATCGCTGCCCCAGGCGCTCAGCTTGTAGCGGCTCCAGCTTTGGGCGCCTTCGGGCTCCCAGTAGATTACGCCGAGGCCTTTATGGTCTGGCACAGCCTTCACTTTTTTGATGACGGCCACGAGCATGTCGTAGGTGTTTTGCACTTTGTCGTCTTCGCCGCCCACTTCCACCACCATCACTTCTTTACCATAGCGCGCGGAGATGTCGTTCATGTTTTTCGCGAGGTCGTCGATGCTCAGCGTGTAGTCGGGGTTGCCGTCGAGCCAGTAGGGGTAGTAGGATAACCCGATCACATCATATTTTGCGCCATGGGCTTTTGCATTATCGAACCACGTTCTGAAGCGGGGGATGTTGTTGCCCTGATCGACATGCAGGATCACCTTGCTGTTCGGACTCACGGCCTTGATGGCATCATATCCTTTGTTGATGAGTTGCGCCAGGCTGTCCCAGGTTTTTGTGCTGCCTTCGGGATAGATCATGCCGCCGGGGATCTCATTGCCGACTTGCACCCACTCCGGGGTGATGCCCTGGGCTTTTAATCCGGCCATCACGTCGTGGGTGTAGTCATAAACATCCTGGAGCAACTGGGGGAATCCGTGGCCTTGCCACGCTTTTGGCTTCACCTGTTTGCCCGGGTCGGCCCAACTGTCGCTATAGTGAAAATCGATCATCACCCGCATGCCCCACTGCTGTGCGCGCTTGGCCATGGCGATGGTTTCGTCTTTGCTGCAATGGCCACTGTGGGGATCATTGGAAGGATTGACAAACGTGCGCAACCGGATGGTGTTGATGCCATGATCTTTGAGGATCTGGAAGCAATCCTGTGGTTTACCCTGGTCGTCATAGAAAATATAACCCCCGGCTTCCATCTGCGGCAGCCAACTGATGTCGGCGCCCTTTACAAACGTGGGCGCCTTTTTTTCCGGCGCCGGATGGCAGGCGGACGCCAGGCCTTGAAGCGTCAGGAAAAGGAATAGGGACGATAAAAGCGTTCTCATTTCTGATGCGTATTTCGTGCAAGGTAATTTGTAAACCGGCGTGAAGGGAGAAAAATCCGGTACAAAGGAAAAAAATAAGAACCTGTATACCCTGCGCGGATTTTAACAAATAGATCCAGAACCAAACTCCCGAAGCCCGGCCCGGCAACAATCAAAACGCTTTGTATGAAGGTGTTACGGGATCGTTAAAAAAATTTAAGCAAAAGACTTGCGCAACCATATAGTTGCCTATATATTTGCAACCATATAGTTGCTGATTAAAATTATGATCGAACGAAGAGATGTATTCCAGGCGATTGCCGACCCCACACGGAGGGCAATCCTGACGCTCATTGCGTTGCAGGCTATGACGCCCAATGCCTTGGCGGAGCATTTTGATACGAGCCGTCAGGCGGTGTCAAAGCACATAAAGGTCCTGACCGAATGCCAACTGGTGAATCAAGAACAATCGGGCAGGGAGATCTATTATTACTGTAATGTCAAAAAAATGAAAGAAGTAGACGAATGGCTGGAGCCTTTCCGACGGTTGTGGGAAAAGCGCTTCGATCAACTGGATAATGTTTTAAAACAACTAAAATCAAAACGTCATGGTAAGTAACGTAGAAACACAAGAGACACAAGTCGTGAAAGACTTGGCAAACAAAAAGATCACCATCACCCGGTTTTTTGAGGCCGAGCCCGAGTTGGTTTGGCTCACCTGGACCGAGTCTGAATTGCTCGACCAATGGTGGGCGCCCAAACCCTGGCACACCGAAACCAAAGCCATGGATTTCAGTGAAGGCGGCCACTGGCTCTATGCCATGGTAGGCCCCAACAACGAGCGGCATTGGGCAAGGGTGGATTTTGGCAAGATCGATTTTCAAAAAAGCTTCGAGACCACGGACTATTTCGTTGACGAAAAAGGTGTGAAGAATACCGAATTCGGCGAGACGCGTTGGAAGATCGCATTTCGCGCGATGGGAAGCGGAACGGAGATCACCGTGGAGATCACGTCGGCAAGCGAGGCTAGCCTCCAGCAGTTGCTGGCGATGGGCTTCGAAAGCGGCTTCACGATGGCGCTCGGAAACCTGGAACAATACCTGCAGGCCCAATTCAAAATTCGCAAACAACTAAAGACAAGTACAAAACCCCGGGTCACAACGTATTTGAATTTCCCGGGCAACACGGAAGAAGCTTTCAAATTCTACCGGTCGGTTTTTGGAACGGAGTTCAGCGGAGAAGGCATCAAGCGTTTTGGCGACATTCCCCCGGAATCGGGACATCCCCCGGTGCCCGACGCGATCAAGAAGATGGTGTTGCACGTGGAGCTACCCATCCTGGGCGGACATGTATTGATGGCTACTGATGCACCAAAGGAAATGGGCATGAACCTCATCCAGGGCAACAACATGCACATCTGCGTGGAGCCTTCCACACGGGCCGAAACCAAAAAGCTTTTTGAAGCGCTGTCAAAAGGCGGCAACGTTACGATGCCTTTGGCCGATATGTTTTTCGGTGCCTACTTCGGGGAGTTCACCGATCGCTATGGAATAAACTGGATGTTCAATTGCATCGAGAAGCCGTAAAGAATCTCAATACCTTGAAATAAACGAAGGCTGCTCGCAAGGGCAGTCTTTGTTTTTTTTATGTGATTTGAATCGCGTCCTGGCTTCTTTCAAAAAGAACCATCTCAGGCATTCCCCGGCACGTCGATAAATTTCTCCACCGAAAACGCCCGCGGCCGGTCTGCAAACAATTCCTTCGTTCTTCCCCATACACTTTCAAAAAGTGCCGACTGCCGGTAGCGCTCCAACGCCGCGGCATCGCGCCAGTAGCTATACGTGATGTAGGTGTGGGGCACGTCAACATCTTTGAGCAACTCCAGGTGCGAGCACCCATCAAAATTCCGGATCTCGGTTTTGTGCCGGTTGAAGACGGCGAGAAATGCTTCGACCCCGGATTCTTTAAAATGCATGCGGACGATTCGGATGAGCATGTGGATTCATTTTTTATGGCTTGCAAAAAAACACGGATGGGCTGGACCATGGGTAGCATGATCCTTTGGTGATCATTCCTCGAAGATCACATTCACTGTCCCCCCATAACCAAGACCCAGCAGCTCCGAGGCGTTCCCCTTGTAGATGCCGACCTCCAGCAGGTTCAGGGTGTTGAACACGATGAAGCATTCGCCCTGCTCTGCCTGGCTGTATTGGGTTTGGATGCGGCGGAATTTTTCGCCCCCGAATTGGATGGTATATGCCTTTCCCTGGCTCAGCACGTCGAACGCTTCTTTGCTGATGTTGGTGATGAGGTTGCCCATGTTGTCCACACGGATGATGCTGCCGGTGATCTGCTTCTTGGTGGCCTTCATCTGGCGGTCGATCATCTTTTTGAAGGCCGGCATGGGCTTGCCCAAGGTCGTGATGCCGATGCCGCTGGCCAGTTTGGCGGCCGCCGGCGCAAAGATATCGCGTTCGGGAAAGGTGGTGCTCATCGTGGCGATGGCATTGAGTTCGGCCAGTTGCTGGTGGGGTTTTTCGCTGATGAGGCCGAACAGACCGTTGTCGCAGCCGACAAAAAAATGGTCCTCCAACTGCAGGGCAATGAACGCATCGCCCCGGTTTCCTGTTGCATCTACGCCGACCAGGTGAACGGTGCCTTTGGGAAAATCGCGGAAAACAGCCCGCAATACAAAGGCGGCGTGGGCAATGTCTGCAGGTTTGATGTGATGGCTGATGTCTTCCACCCGTACCCCCGGGTTTATACTGATGATCCGGGCTTTGATCGCGGCCACATAGTGATCACTTTCGCCGGAGTCCGTAAGAAGCGTAACAATGGCCATGGTTGATGCTACCGCAGATATTCGTTAATTTTGGTATGGCAAAGTAAACATTTTTAAGCCACATTGCTTTTACTCTAAATTCATATTCATTTGACCGAAAAAGTAGTTACACTGGAAAATATTTCCATGGTTGACTTCCTGGGAATCGAGAACAAGACCATCGACACGTTGTCGGCAGCCTTTCCCAAAAGCAGGATCATATCGCGCGGCAACCAAATACTGATCAAAGGACCCACGGCCGAGATCGGCCAGATCGACGACGTGCTCACCTCGCTGGTGGACCACTATCACAAGTACGGCCGCATCACGGAAGAAAATGTGCAAGCCTATATTGAGCGCGAACACGAAGTGGTGCAAGCCGAACACCAGGCCGCCGAAGACGTGATCGTCTATGGCACAAAAGGCAACCCCATCAAACCCAAGACCGCCAACCAGCTCAAGCTCGTGCAGTTGGTGAAAGACAACGACCTGGTCTTTGCCCTTGGCCCGGCGGGTACCGGCAAGACCTACATCTCCGTGGCCCTGGCCGTGAGAGCGCTCAAAAACAAACAGGTAAAGAAGATCATCATCACGCGCCCAGCCGTGGAGGCTGGAGAGAACCTCGGCTTTTTGCCGGGCGATCTGAAAGAAAAGATCGATCCCTACCTGCGTCCCATCTACGATGCGCTGAACGACATGATCCCCTTCGAGAAGCTGGGCTTCTACATGGAACGCGAGATCATCGAGATCGCACCCCTGGCCTACATGCGCGGCCGCACCTTGAACAATGCCTTCATCCTGCTGGACGAAGCACAGAACACCACGCCCATGCAAATGAAAATGTTCCTCACCCGCATGGGCCCCGAATCCAAAATGATCGTCACCGGCGACGCATCCCAGATCGACTTGCCCACGCGGCAAAGCTCGGGCCTCAAGGAAGCGGTGCGCATCCTGAAAGATGTGAAAGGCATCGGCATCGTGGAACTGAACGAAAAAGACGTGGTGCGTCATCGCCTCGTGCGCGACATCATCGAAGCCTACGACAAGGAAAGTTCCTGACGGAATTTTACTACCTTTCTTCATGAACCGTTGGATACCCTACGCCTTCGTCCGCATGGTGGTATTTTTATGTGGCGGCATCCTGCTGGCCATCCATCTCCCGGACGTGATCGACGCGCTGGTAGCGCAAGCTCTGTTGGTGGTGCTCATCGTTATGTATTTTGTGTTCGCGCTGACGTATCGCCGCTGGCAGCTCAACCCCGGGGCGTTTGGATTGCTGGCCATCTTTGTCGCCGCTTTTAGCATCACGCTCCAACGCACCGCCTCACGAAGCGATGCGCATTTTCTTCACCTGAAAACGCCTGTCGCATATTACACGGCCGTAGCAACGAAGCCTTCGGAAGAGAAAAGTAAATCCTGGAAATTAGAGGTCGCCGTGCGGCAAGTAAACACCGCAGGCCAGTGGATGCCCCGGCATGGCAACGTGCTGCTCTATCTTTCGAAACAGGATTTTAAAAAGCCTTTTGCCTATGGCGATGTTTTGCTGGTGAAAGGCACACCCCAATCCATACCCGCGCCCGGCAACCCGGGAGAATTCGACTACCGGCAATACCTTTCTTACCGCCAAATTTATCATCAGCAATTCGTGCACGCCGGCGAGGTGAAACAAATTGCTTACGATCCACCGGGAACGCTGATGCGCCACGCCATCGCCGTGCGGCTTTGGGCCGACGGGGTGATCCGTCGCTTTGTGCCCGGCGAACGCGAATACGGGCTGGCATCGGCTCTGGTCCTGGGCGTAACGGATGGGCTGGACAATGAGGTTTTACAGGCCTATGCGGCCACGGGAGCGTTGCATGTGTTGTCGGTTTCGGGATTGCACGTGGGCATTGTGTATTGGTTGCTGTTATTGGTGCTGCGACCCCTTCAGAAAACTTATTCTGGTAAATGGATACTGGCCGTCGTCAGCATTCTTGTGCTTTGGGGCTATGCGTTTGTGACGGGGCTTTCGCCTTCCGTGTTGCGGGCGGTCACGATGTTCTCGTTCATGGCGCTGGCACGACCGATGAACCGGCAAATGAATATTTACAACACGCTCGCGGCTTCTGCTTTTTGTTTGTTGCTGGTCGATCCGTTCATGATCATGTCGGTAGGCTTTCAGCTTTCTTACCTGGCGCTGTTGGGCATCGTGTATTTTCAACCCGGCCTCTACACGTTGTGGGAGCCCAAGGGCAGGCTGTGGGATGAGATCTGGAAAGTGAGCAGCGTTTCGCTGGCGGCGCAATTTGCGACGTTCACGGTGGGGCTGTTATATTTTCACCAGTTTCCAAACTATTTTCTGATCGCAAACTTCGTGGTCATTCCCGCCTCGTTTGGCGTACTCATTGCCGGCTTGGTGTTGCTGGCCGTTAGCGCCATGCCAGCCGTGGCCGGTTTTTTGGGGATGATGTTGGGATGGATCGTGCAGGTGATGAATGGGTTTGTGTTCGGCCTGGAGAATTTGCCTTTCAGTAAGATCGACAACGTTTATATCACGCCCTGGCAATTTGCATGGCTCACCGCCATGTTGTTCTGTCTTGTTCGGTTGCTGGAAACGCGAAAGATGTCATGGCTGATAACCGCTTGTTTTGCCGCGGTGGGATTTGCCATGCTCGACGGTACGTATGTTCATGAGCAGGTCGATCAACGGCATGTGACGGTCTATAAAGTTTCGGGACACACGGCGGTGGATCTGATGCATGAAGGAACGGTCTTTAGCTGGGCCGACACGGCGTTGATGCAAGATCGATCGAAAGTAAAATTTCACCTGGCTCCCAACCGGATCATTTACGGCGCCCAGGAAACGGCATCCCAACCACCCCTAAAAGAATGGAAAGGCTGCACGCTGATGGTGTGGCATGGCAAATCTATTCTTCGTATTTACGAACCGGAATTTTCGCTTCCTTCCGCTTTGCAAGTCGATTACCTGATCCTGAGTCACAACGCAGTACGCGATCTTTCTTCCGTGTTGTCAAAGGTTGCGACCAAACAAATCATCATCGACAGCAGCAATAAATTTTATCTTGCCAACCGGTTGCTCCAACAAGCAAAAGAGCGGGATGAGCCGGTTTATTCCGTGTGGCACGACGGCGCGTTTGATCGATCAATATGAAATTCAAAGCATCAACTCCACCATGATTTAATCAAAGGACATGAAATACATCCAATACAATGCAGACCAAGGCATCGGAACCATCACCCTAAGCCGGCCCGAAAAACGCAACGCCCTGAGTTTCGAGTTGGTGAGCGAATTGAAAGCGGCGTTCACCGCCCTGGAGATGGACGCCACCGTAAAGATCATCCTCCTCAAAGCGCAAGGGGAAGCATTTTGCGCGGGCGCCGACCTCGGCTACCTGCAGCAGCTTCAGCATTTCTCGTACGAGGAGAATCTTGCCGATTCGAATCACCTGAAAGAATTATTTCTGCAGATCTATACGTTAAAGAAAGTCGTGATTGCCCAGGTGCAAGGCCATGCGCTGGCCGGCGGCTGTGGACTAGCTACGGTATGCGACTTTGTGTTTTCCGTACCCGAAGCAAAATTCGGCTACACCGAGGTAAGAATTGGATTCATCCCCGCCATCGTCATGATCTTCTTACTGCGCAAGATCGGCGAAGCCAGATCAAAACAGCTCCTCCTCAGCGGCGAGCTCATCACCGCCGACGATGCCCTTCGTCTCTCGCTCATCAATCGAATCATCCCGAAGGAAAATCTGGAAACGGAAACGATGGCCTATGCGACGTCGCTCATCCGTTCCAACTCTGCACAAGCCATGATGCAAACCAAGCAAATGATTGCCCGCGTGCAGGATCTTCCCCTAGAGCAAGCGTTAACGTTTGCAGCGGAATCCAACGCCGCCGCGCGTGCCACCGAGGATTGCAGGCGTGGGGTAGACGCTTTTCTAAGGAAGGAAAAAATCACCTGGTAAACGAAGAAAGTGAGGGGTAATCCCGCAATTACCAGAAAAAACTCACACCGATATTACAGCCAACGGTATTTATAGGCGCGAAACCTCTAAACTCGTGGTTGAATATCTTAACCAATGAAATCCTTATTTACTTTTCTCATCCTGTTAGGCGCCGCATCGTGTCTGGCGCAATCTTATTCGGGCGACACCTGGAAACAAGCAAAGAAAAACGGACAAGGCAAGCTCTCATTGGCCTATGTGCAAACCCCCAGCTTCGTATACATCGATAACTCCGGTCAACTCGCGGGCATCTGCATCGACATCATGAGCGACTTTAAAGCGTGGGTGAAGGAAAATAAAAAAGTAACCCTCGAATCTAAATTTGTGGGCGATGGCTCGAACTTCAAGGGCATGTACGACAAAGTGAAGATCTCCAAGGGAGGCGTAGTGGGCATGGGCAACATCACCATTACCGACGAACGAAAAAAAGAAGTAAAGTTCAGTCCGCCCTTCATCACGAACTTTGCTATCCTGGTCACGCAAGGCAAAATATCCACGCTGTCGAAACTGGAAGACATGCCCAAAACGTTTTCGGACCTCACCGCCTATACGGCCAAGGGCACGGTCAATGAACAACGCGTCGTGGACCTGAAAACAAAATATTTTCCCGATCTCAAGGTGTCCTACACCACCACCAGCCAGGAATCGCTGGAAAAAATGCTGGCCGATCCCAAGGGCCTCGCCTATCTGGACCTGGCTTTCTACCTGGAAGCCGTACAGATGAAGAAAAGCATAAAACGCCACCCCGTGGCAGACAAAGCGATAGAGCAATTCGGCTTCATCATGCCCTCGGGTTCCGACTGGGGCCCCGTCTTCGACGAATTCTTTGCCGCCAACGGCGGGTACCTCAACACCAAGGAATACAAAACCATCTTGTTCAAACACATGGGCGAAGCGGGCGTGAAGCTCATGCAGTCGCAAACCAAATAAAGAATTGCCTCCTTGAAAAAGACCCGGCAGGCCGAAACTTGCCGGGTCTTTTTTTATAGCGCAACCTTTCGGCTATCTTCGTTTCGTTGGAGACCCCGCATACCATACTGAAACGATACTGGAATCACAGCCAGTTCCGGCCCCTGCAGGAGGATATTGTCAATTCCGTACTGCAGGGCAACGACACCCTGGCGTTGCTGCCCACCGGGGGAGGTAAATCGGTATGTTTCCAGGTGCCCGCGTTGCTGATGGAGGGCGTCTGCGTGGTGATCACCCCGCTCATTGCCCTCATGAAAGACCAGGTGGAACAGTTGAAGCGCCGCCAGATCGAAGCCATCGCCATCCACTCCGGCCTCGCCCGCCGCGAGATCGACATCCTGCTGGACAATTGCGTGTACGGCACGATCAAATTCCTGTACGTATCGCCGGAGCGTTTGCTCACCGAGATCTTTATCGAACGCGTGAAGCGCATGAAGGTAGGGCTGATCGCCGTGGACGAAGCCCATTGCATTTCACAATGGGGCTACGATTTCCGGCCATCCTATTTAAAGATCGCATCGCTACGCGAACTGAAACCCGATGTGTCCGTGATCGCCCTCACCGCCACGGCCACGCAACAGGTGCGCGACGACATCGTGCGGCAGCTGGCCTTCAAAGAACCGGCGGGCGTCTTTCAAAAATCATTTGCCCGCGATAATCTTTCGTTCGTCGTTCGTCATACGGAAAACAAAGACCGCAAAGTATTGGAGATCCTGACCAAAGTGAAGGGCTCGGCGATCATCTATGTGCGCTCGCGCAAAGCGACGCAGGACATTGCCGATTGGCTTGTGAAAAAAAAGATCTCCGCCTCCTTCTATCACGCCGGCCTCGACTTTGAAGAGCGCGGTCGCCGGCAAGAGGAATGGATCAAAAATGAAAAACGGGTCATCGTGGCTACCAACGCTTTCGGTATGGGCATCGACAAACCCGACGTTCGCCTGGTCATTCACCTGGATCTCCCGGAAAACCTGGAAGCCTACTACCAGGAGGCGGGCCGCGGCGGCCGGGACGGACAACGTGCGTATGCGGCCGTGATCTACCAGGAGGCCGACCTGGTGAACCTCAAAACCAAAGTGGAGCAGTCGCAGCCTTCGCCGGCCTATTTGAAAAAAGTATATCAGGCGTTGGCCAACTACTACCAGTTGGCCGAAGGCAGCGCGGAGGGCCAGAGCTATAATTTCGAACTGAACGATTTTGTGGAGCGGTTCCACCTGCAGGCGACGGAAGTATATGCCGGTCTCAAGAAGCTGGAGGAAGAAGGCCTGATCCAATTCAACGAAAGCTATTACAGCCCCTCGCGGTTGCACATGTCGCTCGACAAAGGCAAACTCTATGAGTTCCAGGTAGCCAACGCGAGGTTTGACCCGGCTATAAAAATGTTGCTCCGGCTATACGGCGGCGAGCTGATGTCCGGTTTTGTAAACATATCGGAAGCCCAACTGGCCAAGGCGTTGAAAATTTCCAGCAGCGAAATGTATAAAATGCTGGAACACCTTCACGGTTTACGGGTTTTAATTTATGAGCCGGCAAAGGACAAGCCCCAGGTAACTTTCCTGATGCCCCGTCAGGATGCGGACCGGCTCCCGTTGAACCTCCAGCGCATGGAAGAACGCCGGCAACTTATCCTGGGCAAGATGAACGCCATGATCGGCTACGTGACCAATGCCCACCGCTGCCGTATGCAGGTGATACAGGATTATTTTGACGAGGTAACCTTTAAGGTCTGCGGCCTATGCGATGTCTGCGTACAGAACCGGAAGAAAGAAAATATTCACGCCTTCGAAGATATTCACGGTGAAGTGCTCACCGTACTGAAAAAGAAGCCCCTCACCGTGGAAGAAGTGGAAGAGATCATCGCCCCCCGCGACCACGAACTCTTCGTGGACGTGATCCGCGACATGGTTGACGAAGGCGAATTGGAATATGACACAGGATGGAAACTGACCGTGGTTGGGGGCCACGGGGGTAAAACAAACAGATAACCTATGAAGAAACGGTTGAAAAATTTTTTTATGATCTTTATTTATGTCCACGTCTTTCTGGCCGTGGCCTTGTTGTTGACCCATTGCTCGTTCTCGCACTACGCCAAGAAATCGTATGAGCGGGCGAAGAAGGACAAACCGTTTGACGTGGTGATCGTGCCCGGCGTTCCCTACGAAAAAGAAAACACGACCTCCATCATGCGCATGCGCGTCTATTGGGCCAAACATCTTTACGACAGCGGCTTTACCAAAAATATTATTTTCTCCGGCTCGGCCGTCTACACCCATTTTGTGGAAGGCATCGTGATGAAGACCATGGCCGACTCCCTGGGCATTCCCCCGGACCACACCTTTGCTGAAACCAAGGCAGAGCACAGTACCGAAAATATTTATTATTCCTGGAAGATGGCCAAGCAATTGGGCTTTCAAAAAATTGCCCTCGCCACCGATCCGTTCCAGTCGCGCCTGTTAAGAAGTTTTTCGAAAAAATATTGTCCCGGCGTGAAAGCCATCCCGGTGGTCTACGATATTTTGAACCGCGAAGCCAAACCGTTGCCCCTCATCGACACCACGAAGGCTTATCGCGCAGGATTTGTATCGATCACGCGGCGCGAAGGATTTTGGAAACGCTTCCAGGGGACCATGGGCCGCCGCGTGAAAGAAGAACGCCGCCTGGAGGAGGAATTGGAGAAGGCAGAAAAGAAACCCGTCTCCACCAACGAGTAGCGGAGGCGTTGGGTATACTATTTTCCTAAAAGTTCCTGGGCATTTTCCAGGGCCACCTTCGAAGGCTTGGCGCCCCCGATCATCTTGGCGATCTCCTGCACACGATCTTCCGCACTCAATGCTTTTATGGCGCTGATGGTTTTGGACGACGTGTTGTCTTTATAGACAAAGTAGTGCGCATCGCCCTTGGCGGCGATCTGTGGCAAGTGACTGATGGCAATCAATTGGTGGCGTGTAGCCATCGTCTTCATGAGCGTGCCCAGCTTCATGGCCACTTCCCCCGAAATGCCGGTGTCGATCTCGTCGAGGATGAGCGTGGGCATCGCGGTCTTTTCGGCCATCACATATTTAATGCTGAACATGAGCCGCGAAAATTCGCCTCCCGATGCTACCTGCGCGAGCGGGCGTGGGGCCACACCTTTGTTGGCGCTAAAAAGAATATCGATGCGATCGGCACCCTGTGCCGACAGCTCGGCCGGTTGTATGTCGATTTGCAATGTGGCGTTGGGAATGCCCAGCTCTTGCAACAGGGCGGTGAGTTGTTTGCACAGCGGGGTGAAAACTTTTGCGCGCGAGTCGCTGAGCTTTTTTGCTGTGGCCGTCACCACTTTGAGAGCGGCTTCGAAATCCTGCTTGGCTCTCTCCAGCGATTCGTCCAGGTTGGAGGTGAGCGTATCTTTTTGGGACAGGGCTTCCTGAATGATCAGTAAAGCTTTCAGGTCGTCGGCTTTGTGTTTTTTGAGCAGCTTGTAGATCGTGCTCAGTCTTTCCTTCGCAAACTCGGCGCGCTGGGGGTCGAACTCGATCTTTTCTTCTTCACTCTCAATTTCGCTCATGATGTCGTCCAGTTCGATGAGCACGCTTTCCAGGCGTTGCAGCAAGGCGGCATAGGCGGGTGAATAGGAGGAGACGCTGCTCAACGCAGCCCGTGCCTCACCCAATTTGCCACGCGCAGCGAAATCCGAAAGCGTCACGGCGTCGAGCATTTGGTTGAAGCTGCTTTTGATCTCGCTGGTGTGATCCATCACCTTCACTTCCGATTCCAGCGTTTCCTGTTCGCCTTCTTCGAGATGTGCCTGGTTCAGTTCGTCCAATTGAAAGCGCACATAGTCGGCTTCCTGGCGCAGCGTGTCGGCTTCGGCGCTCAAGGTCTCGAAATCTTTGCGGGCCTTCACGTAGGCTTGCCAGTCCGTTGCATACTGTTCGCGCAGGGTCTGGTTGGCCGCGTAAGCATCGATCAGCCGGAGCTGGAAGCTTTGCTGTCCCAGTTGCAGCGTTTCGTGCTGGGAGTGGATGTCCATCAATAAATTCCCGATGCGTTTCATCACCTCCAGCGTCACGGGAGTGTCGTTGATGAACGCCCGCGATTTTCCACCGGGGCTGATCTCCCTGCGGATGACGGTGGTCTCGTCGTAGTCGAGGTCTTCGGCTTTGAAGACGGATTTGAGTTTATATTCTTTGATGGCGAACGAGCCTTCAATGATGCATTTCTGTTCTTCGTCCCACAACACCTTGGTGTCGGCGCGGTTGCCCATGAGCAGGCCGATGGCGCCCAGCATGATGGACTTGCCCGCACCCGTTTCGCCTGTGATCACGTTGAGGCTCGGGGAGGGCTCCAGCTCCAGGTGCTTGATGAGCGCATAGTTTTGTATGGTGATGTGCTTCAGCATTCAGGCAAAGGTGTCGAAATAGAGTTCGGCGATGGTGTCGATCCGGTAGGTCATTTTTTTGCGGCGCATGTTCAGCAGCTTGATCTCGGTGGCGTTCACGTCGGTAAGTTCGCCAAACATGGCGGTACTGTCTGTGAGCACAATATTAATTTTTTTACCCAGAAATTCAGCCACCCGTTTCCGGATCTGCGCGGCATCGCTGAGGCGTAATTGTTTAGTGCTCATAGGAATTAGTCCTTAGTGGTCAGTCCTTAGTCCGGAGTACTTAAATACGAGTGACTCAGGATTAAAGACGCGTTAGAAGCAAAACTGTCGAAATCGGGGCATGAATCCAAACACCGGCGAGGGGAGATCAGTTCTCGATCATCTTGCTATATCCCGCCCGGGTGTTGGACGGATCGATGGCGGTCACGATGTCGTAGACCTCCCGGCGGACCTGGATGTTGCCGCTGGAAAAAATATTGGATAACTCCTTGCCCTTGGCGTCAAAAAAGCTGATGACCAGGATAGAGGCAGGGTTGATATCGCGCATCTTTTTTACGTCGCGCAGACTTTTGAGGATGATCTCGCGGCTTTTGTCGGGATCTTTATCAAAGGTGTCGAGGGCGAGGCGGTGATAAGCATAGACGGCCTTACGCATATCCACAGATTGTGCATTGTTGTAGTTTTCAACAATCCAATAGCGGCTCCGGTTGTTGCCCCCCAGCGCTTGCCAGCCTGCGCGGTTGGACTGCTGCGCGTTGTTGACCACGGCCAGTGCTTTTTGGAAATACGTTGTGCCACCCAATTCGCTAAACGTATCGGCATCGACGCCCACGATCATGTAGGCATACAAGGCCAGCATGGAGGTGAGGTTGGTGGTGTACGTATTGTCGTTGAACTCCAGGGGAAGCGATTCGATGTATTCAAATTCCCAATCGCGATCGGCGAAGTTGAAGATGAGGCTGGAATAGTTTGTGCCAAACACCGGGCGCGCCGCCTGGACCTGCACGGAGGCCGTGAAGTTGCCCACGGCGGGCATTTTGGTGATCGTGATCAGCATGTTGCAGTTGATCTTCTCGTAAGCCTTATAGGAATCGGGCGTCCATTTGCGCGAGTTCATGAACTGCTCGATGGCTGTTTTCATGTCGCGGAAAATGCCGCGATCGGACGTGGCGATCTGTGTGGAGTTGATGGTGACCGTGCAGGCCAGCTCCTGCGTCCATCCGAAACCGAATGCGCAGAGGGTGATGCACAAAAGAAAAGCACGCTTAATCATGTAGTTTTTCGATGATGGCCTCTACAATATCTTGTGCTACGGCGTTCTTGTCTTTCAGGTCGAAAGCCCTGGCCGTGTTGTTCCGGTCCAGGATGGTGATCTTGTTCGTGTCGTGACCAAAACCGGCGCCGTTGTCGCGCAACGAATTTAACACGATCAGGTCAAAATTCTTGGACTCGAGCTTTTTTAAAGCGTTGGCTTGCTCGTGTTCTGTTTCCAGGGCAAAGCCCACCACGATCTGTCCATTGTGTTTCAGCTTGCCCAGCGAAGCGGCGATGTCGCGCGTTTTCACCAGCTCGAGATGGAACACGTCGTCTTTCTTTTTGATCTTTTGATCGGCGATCACGGCCGGGCGGTAATCGGCCACGGCGGCGGCCAACACGGTGATGTCGGCAGCAGGGAAGAGGGTGGTGCAAGCGTTGTACATGTCTTCAGCAGAAGTTACATGCTTAACGCTGATGCGGGGATTTTCGGTATGTTGTTGGGTTGGACCGGCAACCAGATCCACGATGGCGCCCAAGTTGGCTAGCGCTTCGGCGATGGCAAATCCCATTTTGCCGCTGGAGTGGTTGCCGATGAAGCGCACAGGGTCCAGGGCCTCGTAGGTGGGGCCGGCCGTGACCAGCACTTTTTTGCCCGCCAATTTTTGTTGGGGAATAAAGAATTCCTCCAGGTGTTGCACGATTTGCTCCGGCTCGGCCATGCGGCCCGTGCCCACCAATCCACTGGCAAGTTCGCCAAAGGTGGAGTCGATGATGTGGTTGCCAAAGCTTTTAAGTCTTCTAAGATTTTCCTTTACGGCCGGGTGCTGCAACATGTCCAGGTCCATGGCCGGGGCCATAAAAACCGGGCAGCGCGCCGACAGGTAAACGGCCAGCAACAAGTTGTCGCAAAGGCCGTGGGCCATTTTGCCCAGGGTGTTGGCCGTGGCGGGTGCGATCACGATGGCGTCGGCGGCCAGGGCCAGGTCCACGTGGTTGTTCCACTCGCCGGTGTCGGCTTTTTGGAAGTGGGTGAGGGCAGGCTTTTTGGAAAGCGTAGCCAGTGTGAGCGGCGTGATGAACTCGTGGGCGTCGGGCGTCATGATCACCTGCACGTCGGCCCCGGCTTTGACCAGGAGCCGCACGAGCACTGCCGACTTATACGCCGCAATGCCCCCACATACTCCGACCACGATCCGCTTGCCTTTCAGCATGGCTCGCCGTTGTTAAAGTTCGACCTTCGTGTCGTCTTCGCCGCGGAGACGGAAGTTCAGTTTTTCTTCCAGGAATTCTTCCGTTGCCGTGGTGGTAGGCTTGGGCATGCGCTCGTAGAACTTGGAGATCTCGATCTGCTCGCGGTTCTCGAACACTTCCTCCAGGTTGTCTACCGTGGTGGCAAATTCGGCCAGCTTGTTGTTGAGCTCTTCCTTGATGTTGACGGCGATCTGGCGCGCGCGCTTCGAAATAACCACTACCGACTCATAGATGTTGCCGGTCTGGGCTGCGATCTTCTCTACATCGCGTGTTACTACAGATGATTGAACTGCCATATGCTTACAGATTATTGTTTTTTGATTTATTGATCTTGGCCAGACTGTCCCCATACATCTTCTCTGCGTCTGACAGGTAAGTGCTGGTGGGAAAGCGGTCCACGAATTCTTTATAATGATCCACCACGCCTTTGTAGCGATCCAATTGCTTGGAATAAATGCTTTGCTCGGCCAGGCGGTATTCCGACGAGATCACCAGGTAGTAGGTACGTTCCAGGTATTTCGAGTCGGGGAAATTGTCTTTAAAGTTGGTCAGGGCCACAATGGCGGCCTTGTAGCTGCGCATGCGGTAGTATTGGTAGGCATTCTCAAAACCCTTTTTCTCCAGCTTTTCCTGGGTAGCCACGATCACCTCGATGGCCTTGTCGCGGAAACTGCTTTGGGGATAGCGGTTCAGGAACAACTGCATGGCCGCCATGGCGTCTTTGCTGCTGGATTGGTCCAGGTTGGCATTTGGCGATGACTCATACAGCGAATAGGCGTACATGTAGCGCGCTTCCTCGGCCATGGAACTGCGGCCATAGGTTTCATAAAAGGTCTTGAACTGCTCGGAGGCCAACAGGTACAATTTGTCGTAAAACTGGCAATAGGCCAGGTAAAACTGCACTTTTTCTCCCTCCGGAAGGCCGCGGACGATGGGGATGATCTGCTCGAACAACACGGAGGCTTTGTAATAGTCCTTCTTATTGTTGTAGTAGTTCAACGCCGCGTCGTATTTCACGCGCCAATCCGCGCTTTTTTCAATCCTGCGGAATTTGCTGCAGGAAGCCGCCACGATCAGGATCAGCGCAAGGGAAAGAATAGAGGATACTCGTTGCATAAGCCCGCAAATATAGCATAAGAAGCCAGAACTGGAAAACGTCATTTTTTGCCTGTAGATGCACGGGCGGCCCAAAAAGTTGATTTATTTTTTCACGATGAGCTTTCGCGTCATCACACCCTCGTCGTCGATATACAGGGTGTAGAAGTAGATTCCGGCGTTCAAATCGTCGGTTTTGATCCGGATCAGGTTTTCCAGGCTGGGAAGCTGGTATTCGCCCACCGTGTTACCCAACAGGTTGTGTACCACGATCTTGGCTTTTATCTGGTCGTTCAGGATCTTGTATTCCACCTGGGCATGGTCCACCACCGGGTTGGGATAGACGTCGTGCAGGGTGATGAACTTCGAGCTGTACAGGCTCTGTTTTTCGGGCTTTTCCTCCACGTCGAAGTTGAGCACGAATTCCACGGGCTGGCCCGGGTTTGACTTGTTGTAGACGATGTATTTCAGCGTGCTGGGACCCGACACAAAGCCGGCTTCCAGGGAAATGTTGAGATTATTCAGGGTTTGGCCGGGTTCCACCTTCACGATGTAGTCCTCCACCTTCGAATCCAGGCAGTTGTTGTCAACGCAGAAATAGTTCTTTTGGGTGCCGCCGATCTGGCCGGTCACTTTGCGGATGATGAGGGTGATGGGTTTTTCCGTGGTGTTGCGGAAGCGGAGGGGAGCTTTGATGGTCTCACCGATGATGCCCTTGTATGACTCCTGGATACTGGTGAGCTCGAATCCCTGCCCGAACCCCACAAGGGAGGCAGAAATCAGAATCGCCAACAACCAGAAACGCTTCATACCCGGGGTCTATATGTATTTCACAAAATTTAAACATTTTAACGGTACCTCATAATAGAAAGAGAACTTTTTCGTTGACTGAGGCCATTTTTTTTCCACACAAACGATTCCGCTGTCGTACGGCAGTTTTGCATCCCCTGTCTCTGGGGGGATAATAAATTTGTTGTTACCAGAATGTTAACCTCAGGGTTGGATGGACGGCGACTTGCGGTGAAAGGGTTTCACGACGTCTTCGCGTTTGGGTTTGTTGTCGCCTTTCCAGGAGAAACCCTTCAGCGTCATGTCTTCTTTCTTCAACTCATGGGGCGGAATGAAACGTGCTTCAGGACGCGTATAAAAACTGAGGTTGTTCACTTTGCCATCGCGGAAGCGGATGAGAATATTGCTGCAGATGATGCGGTTCGTACCCATGGTCCCTACGGGTTTGTCGTCTTTCTTTTCGCTGAGCGCATAATAAATACTTTCGCCATTCCCCTCGACATACACCCGGCTGATCTTCTTGTTCTCAAAGGTGGCCGTCATCTTGCGGCCGCTGATCTGGTTGAAGTTGATCAGCGAATCCTGCGAGATCACAAAGCTGTTCACGTTCATGAAGAGCCGGTCGATCGTGTTGTTCTTGATGAGCATGCGAATGGTGTCGGCCGTCATCTGGTTGCCTTCGGTCCACAACACGGGGCTTTTGTAGAAGTAGATGGTGGAGTCGGCCGCGCGGTATTCGAGTGAGTCGGCAAGACCTTGCAAATCGCCACGGTAGATCTTCACGTGGTTGTAGGCCAGCAGTCTTTTCTTCTGGGGGTCGGGACTGTCGATCGACACCAGCGTGTCGGCCGAGATGAAAAGGGTGTCGGAGTCGTCGCCGACCTTGGCAAGATAGGGATTGTTGTACACCTTAGAGACGCCCTTCAGTTTATAATAGTCGGAGGCTTGGCCATAGATGATGATGTTCTCTTTTTTCGACGTCATGATCACGTTGCCCCGCAGCTTGTATACTTTGCGGATGTCGTCGAGCGCATAATCGTCGCCCTCCAGCTTATAGTCAACTGACTCGGCCTCGCCCAGCTTCAGGTCCGAGCGGCGGGTCTTGGTGTCGTACTCGCCATCGTTATACACGAACGTGGCGCTGTCCTTGTCCACCACGGTGGTGGGGGTGCGGAAGTAGAGAATTTTGCTGCGCGAATTGTATTGCAAACTATCCGACGTCATCGTGTAGTCGGGGTTTTTCACGTGCACGTTTTTTTTGAACGAGGCCATGTTAGACGTCAGGTTGTAATAGCCCTTCACGCTGGTGAGCACGTTGATGCTGTCCACCAGTTTTCCGTTGTTGAAATAGTAGGCCGTGTTCTTGGGCCGGTCAAAATCAAGGTAGTCGGTGTAGAGGGTGGAGGTGGCCAGTTTGGTAAACACCACGTCGTTGCGCAGTTTGGCCAGTTTGACATTGCCATCATATTCCAGCTTGTTGCCCGTGATGGTCACTGAGTCGCCTTCCAGGATGCGCACCCGGCCGAAAGCTTCGATGTAGTTCCTTTTTTTGAAAAAGTGGGCGGAATCGCAATAGATGGTGGTGGTGTTTTGGACGAAGATCACATTGCCGATCACGCGATCAAAACGGTCTTCCCCGGCCTTGCCACCCTGCAACCGGTCGGCCTGTTTCAGGTGCACCTTTTTTTGCGCACACGCAGAAGTCATGCCCGAAAACAAGGCAATAGCCGCCAGGATGAGGCATTTCATCCCCATAGAAAAGCGTGTGCCCAAAGTATAGCGTAGATCCATAAAAAACATTGCAAGCTACGACGCTAAACGCGAAAATCGTAACCCCCGGCCCTAGTTATCGGGGGTGAAGTCGTACCTTTGCTGCCATGCTGGAGCAATTTCTGAACCACATTGATCGGTTCGCCCTCTGCCGGCGCGAAGACCCCATTCTGCTGGCCGTGAGCGGGGGAGTGGATTCCATGGCCATGCTCCACCTGTTCACCGCGGCAGGTTTCACGGTAGGTGTCGCCCATTGCAATTTTCAACTGCGGGGCAAAGACTCGGACGGCGACGAAGATTTTGTCGCGCAAGCCTGCAAGACGCTGAATGTTCCTGTATTTGTACACCGCTTCGAAACCGAAGCCTATGCCTGGGAGAACGGCCTCTCCACCCAAATGGCCGCCCGCGAATTGCGCTATGCGTGGTTTGACGACCTGTTGGAAATTCACCACTACACCGCGCTGGCCACCGGTCACCATTTCGACGATTCGATGGAGACCATCCTGCTCAACATCACCCGCGGGGCCGCCACGGATGGCATGGCGGGCATCCCGGTGAAGAACGGTCGCGTGATCCGCCCGCTGTTGTTCGCCACCCGCGCACAAGTTGAAAAATATGCGGCCGACCATCGCATCAAATGGCGCGAAGACAAGAGCAACCTGACCGACGACTATCAACGAAATTTCATCCGTCACAAGATCATCCCCCAACTCAAGGAGCTGAACCCCTCCCTGGAAACCACGTGGCAAAACGGCATCGAAAAAATACAAGGCGAACTCGCCATTCTTCACGACGCCTTTGATGCCTGGTGTAAAAACAGCATCACGCGAACGGCCGAGAAGATTGCCATCGATAAAAAAGCGCTCAACCATGGACCGCAGGTGAATGCCATGTTGTGGCGCTTTATAAAAACCTACGGGTTCAACTATGAGCAAACGCGCGAGATCATCCACGCCTTGAATGGCCAGCCCGGCAAGAAGTTTTTAGCACCTGCTTTCTTGCTGGTAGTGGACCGTGAAAATATCTTCATCACGCCCCGCAGCGAAGATTGGAGCGAACAACATATTGGGACCGTGAACGGTCGTCATACCCTTGGGCCTTGGCGGCTCAGCCTGGAAGATACACCACCCGCGGTGCGGGGAAGCGACCCGCGCGAAGCCGTGCTCGATGCCGCACATCTACAGTTTCCCTTGGTGTGGCGCAAGTGGCGCGCCGGCGATTTCTTTCATCCCCTGGGCATGGATCACAAAAAGAAGCTGAGCGATTTTTTTATCGACAAGAAGTTGAGCGTGGCAGATAAGGAAACGATCACGGTGTTGGAGTCGGCCGGTCAGATTGCCTGGGTGGTAGGACACCGCATCGACGACCGCTTCAAAGTGACCCCCCAAACCCAACACGCCCTGCGGTTTGTCCTGACCAATCACGAGGAAAAACCCGGAGTATAATATCGCTTTGATCGGGGAGGATACACCGTGTGTGCGAATGTGTCCTACGTTTCTACAACGGCCTGTTTATCAATCCTCCCTGACGCTCCGGGAACGTGCCCGCGAAGCGCAGGGCCCGCCGGTTGGAAGCCCTGCCTTTTGCAAGAAAATATTTCCAAAATCCTGCCTTATGTATAACTTGCCGCGCCTATTCAGAAAGGCCCCCGGGAAAGAACATCATTTCTTAAACATAACTTTAAACATATTCTAACAATGAAAGTAACTGTAGTTGGCGCTGGCAATGTGGGCGCTACATGTGCCGATGTGCTGGCCTACCGCGAAGTGGCCAACGAAATCGTGTTGGTGGACATCAAGGAAGGACTCGCCGAAGGCAAGGCTCTTGATATTTGGCAGAAAGCCCCCATCGACCTGTATGACAGCCGCACGGTAGGCGCCACCAATGACTATTCCAAATCCGCTAACTCGGATGTGGTGGTGATCACCTCGGGCCTTCCGCGCAAACCGGGCATGAGCCGCGACGATCTTATCGGGACCAACGCCGGCATTGTGAAATCGGTAACGGAAAATATCATCCGTCACTCTCCCAACGCCATCGTCATCGTAGTATCCAACCCGTTGGATGTGATGACCTACCAGGCGCACCTCACCTCGCGTCTGCCCCGCACCCGCATCATGGGTATGGCCGGCATCCTGGACACCGCTCGCTACCGCGCGTTCCTGGCCGAAGCCTTGAACGTTTCTCCTAAAGATATCCAAGCCATCCTGTTGGGCGGCCACGGCGACACCATGGTGCCGCTGCCTCGATACACGACGGTAGCTGGTATCCCTGTAACGGAACTGATCGATAAAGATAAACTCAACGCCATCCTGGAAAGAACCAAAGTTGGTGGTGGCGAGCTGGTGAAACTCATGGGCACTTCTGCATGGTATGCACCTGGAAGCGCTGCTGCGCAAATGGTGGAAGCCATTGTGAAAGATCAGCGTCGTGTGTTCCCCGTTTGTATCAAACTTGAAGGCGAATATGGCATCAAGGATTGCTACCTGGGCGTGCCCGTAGTGTTGGGCAAGAACGGTGTGGAGAAGATCATCGAGCTTGATTTGAACAGCGAAGAAAAAGCTCTGATGGAATCCAGCCGCAAGGCGGTGAGAGAAGTGATGGACGTGTTGGAGAAATTGGGATAATTTTTCCCTTGAAATATGAAATGAAAAGCCGGGTTTGTGTCCGGCTTTTTTTTTGAAGTCCGCATAGTCCCGAGGCGGAGACTATGCGGTGGCGTATTGCCCAGTTTTTTTGTTTACTTCAGAATCAAACTGTTAAATTGGAGCCATGCCCCTGATGATGAATCCCCCTCCGCTTCCAGATATCATGGAAGTATTCTTATCACGTGTCGCGTTTACTTTGCCAGCAGGATACGAGAGATTTATCCGGAGTTCAAACGGAGCGGAAGGTTTTCTGAATAATTCATACCTCGCACTTTGGTCGATAGAAGCCTTATTTACTCTCAACGAAGGCTATTGGGTAGAAAGATATGCTCCTGGATTCTTCATCATCGGATCCGATGGAGGAGATACTTCTTATGCTGTGGACAAACTAACGGGAGCATTGTATGCCATACCGTTTATCGGCATGTCGCGGAAAGAAGCTAAGTGGTTGGCAAAGGATTTTGACGGCTTTATTGAAGCCCTTAGGGGAGCATAGGTGTGTCATTCTCAATTCCTTTTTTCACCAAAGGAAATGGAGCGTTAGCGTGCCGACGGTGTGTTTGTAGAGTCCTTTTCGATAAGTCGTGCTGTAGGTTTGCAGGTAAGAAACGCTAAAGTTGCCATGGGAGAGTACCACGCCACATTGCAAATCCATAACCCGGTGGGCAATGCGCTCGGAGGTATTGTCGGCGCGACCGGTCGCGGAGCGGGGATAATGTTCGCGGTCGCCTTTCAATAATGCGTTGTGGACCACAAAGGTGTTGATCGGCTT
Source organism: Chryseolinea soli (assembly GCF_003589925.1). Lineage (NCBI taxonomy): Bacteria > Pseudomonadati > Bacteroidota > Cytophagia > Cytophagales > Fulvivirgaceae > Chryseolinea > Chryseolinea soli. Next base: position 3,898,118 of record NZ_CP032382.1, read on the forward strand.
GAACACAAAATAGTATTGCGTTCTTACCTGTTTATTGCCCCGCACAAACGCGCTGTACTGACTCAGGTATCCATTAAAGTAGGGGGCCATGCGCCCGACCCGCAGCATGGGGTAAATGGCTAGTGCGTCCATCATACTGCCAACCCGGACTTGGGCGCCTGCATTGATCTCGACGACGTTACGCCATGAAAGCAGATTTTTTTCGGCTGTGAAGTTAACGTTGAGCAGCGGTTGCGTGTCAAGCTGGTTATCCCAACCCATCGGCTTTTGATAATGGATCAGCTTGTGCATGGCGGTTTGCGTTTGTTGGGCCAACGCTGCCGGCCCGCGCACTCCTGCGACGAGTTCCGTCTGGTAGCTGAACTTCTTCGTGGGATTGAATGAATAATGAGAACGGATGGCGAATAGCGCGCCGGCGTATGCATAGTCGCTGGGTTGATATTCCGGGGTGCTGATGTTGTTGGGCGTCACCATAAGTTGCACCACGCTCCAGCCGTACACGTCGACACTGCCTTCTCCCGCTTTGGGCAGCAGCTTATCGAGAAAAAAATGATGCTGCCTTTTACGTTGGTAGAAGAGGTCCATGCGCGTGCCGTTGGTATAGGCGCGGTCTGTTCCATGGCCCGTGACGTTTAGAAAATCGTTGTCTTCATAGAACCTGAATAATTTACTTGGGGCCGTGGACTGGGCATGCACATGAGCCGTAAACAAAAGTAGAAAGCTCAGTACAAAACTGGCGCATAGAGTGAAAGACTTCATAAAGACGCTACATTAAACAGTTGTTCAAATTCAACCGATGTATACGAAAACTGTTTTAAAAAGTAGTGTGTGCACGGATGTGTTTCAGTTACCTTTTTGTAACCCGGTACACGCACGACCTGCAAGACAAAATTTCACCCACCGGGACGATTACAAATCCGAAAGGCGTTCAAGCCACTCAGCAAAGTGTACAGTTCACTCAAACGTTTTCGGTTCAATAGAATCTGAAAATGAACCTTGTGGCATCTTTCAACTTCAAGTCGTCGTCAGGGTCCTAGTGATCTAGTCTGTATGAGAGCGGTTTTTATTGTTGCAGTTCACATCTTTAATGGCGCGGGCCCCATCCTCGTATCGAAGACCTTGAAAGAATATGAAGAAATTTTTGGGCGAATATGGTTTGTCCGCATGAGGGGTTCCCGCGGCCCCGGAGCGGAGCTATGAAATACATCGCGACACAAATGTACGATGCCGTCTATCTCAACGCACGATGAAGACTGTGGACGTAAGCACGAACGAAATTCGGGCGACGAGCGCGAAACATGTAATGGCCATGCTAAAAAGGTCACTCTGTTTTTAAGGCCTCCGCTGGATTCTTCAAAGCCGCCCGAATAGAAGGCAGCGCGATAGAAAGCATTGACAGCACGAACGTAATCAACCCCGCAGAAACAAACAACCCCGGCGTGATGTCTACGCGATAAGCAAAACCATCGAGCCATGCGCTGAGCATATACCAGCTAAAAGGCACGGATAGAATGGCGCTGGCCACGGTGAGCAATACAAACCTTCGCGATAGTGTCAGCAAAACACCTTGAATGTCCGCACCCAATATTTTTCGAATCCCAATCTCTTTTCGTTTGAGATTGACCACATAAATATTCAAACTGATGAGACCGCCCACCGAGAGGAGGAATACTACGCCGGTGAAGAACATGATCAATTTTTCAAACTGGTGTTCCAAGGCATAGTGGCGATGGTTAAAATCGTCGAGCGATGTGTACATGAAGGGAACGGCCGGTTCCAGTGTTTTCCATTTTGCACCGATCCATGCCAGCGTGGCCTCGCGGTCTTCGTTGTCGATGTTGACCGATAGCATGCGTACACGATCGGGAACAATGTGGGCGATGAGGGGTTCGATGGCCGTGTGAAGCGTTTTGAAGTGAAAGTCTTTCATGATCCCAATGATCTTGCCCCGCACATTGTTCTCGCCGGCGATCTCCAACCCAACGGCCTCGCTGGGGGAGACAAGCAATTGGCGGCAGGCGGCTTCGTTGATGATGAAGTTGGCGGTGTCGGAGGCGACTGTTTTTGAAAAATCGCGTCCGGCAAGGATGGGGATGCCATAGGTTTTGCAAAAGTCGTGGTCGGTGTGCATGCGTTGCCAGAGCACAATTTCCGGTTCATCTTTTTTGTATACCGTATATCCCGATTGATAAAGCAATCCACCCACTTGGTGCGACACGCCGCTGGCTGCCCTGATGTGTGGGTGTTGCAATAATTCATTTTTTAATTGCTCGCGCAACGCTGTGTTGGAAAGTTGCGCGATGTTGAGAAGATGACCAGCATCATAGCCGATGGGAGTTTGTTCAATAAAGGTGAGCTGCCGCTGCACGAGCAGCGTGCCGGTGATGAGCATGGTCGTTGCCAGCACCTGGAAGGCCACTAATCCCTGCCACAAGCCAAATCCCTTCTGTAGCTTCACGACCGTGCCTTTGATGGCCCACGCCGGTTGGATCTTTGAAATGATGCGGATGGGATAAAGCATCACTACCGTCATGAAGAGCGCGATGCCCACACCGATCGCAACCCAGGTCGTTACATTTGCCGAAGGCAGCCATGAGACAGGCTCACCAAAAGCCGACTCCATCTGAGGTCCGATGGTCGGGGCCAGCGCGATGCTGAGGACCAACGCCAGAACTACCTGCACAAGACTTTCAACGACGAACTGCTTCCCCAATTGCAGCTTGCTGCTGCCGATGGCCTTGCGGATGCCAATCTCGCGTGTGCGCTGCTCTGCACGGGCGATCCAGAGGTTGACATAGTTGATGGTGGAGACCAGCAGGATGAGTACACCTACCAGCGTAAGGATATAGATGTACCGGATGTCGGAGTTGGCCTGCCATTCGTTGAGCACATGAGACTTCAAATGAATGTCGGGCACGGGCTGCAGCGAAAAGTGAGAGGATGCGTCGGCAGTGGACGACGTGTTGGTGGCCAGCACGGCGTTGAGTTTTGTTTCGGTCGCCGCTGGGGTGGCACCGTTAGCCAGGCGCACATACGTGTAGAGAAAACTATTGTTCCAGTTCGATAATATGTTTTCGCCCCATAGTTTGGGAAGCGTGGTCAGCGAACAGAGAAAGTCGGCGCGAAAATGCGACGTAACGGGCATGTCGTCCACGACCGCGGTGATCTCGAAAGTGGCACCCATGGTAAGATCGTTCAGCGACCTGCCGATGGGATCATTGTTACCAAAATATTTCTTTGCTGCAGATGATGTGATGACCATCGTGTTTGGTCTCATGAGCGCTTGCGCCGGATTGCCTTTGATGAAATGAAAAGTGAAAACGCGAAACACATTCGCGTCAGCCCACAGGCTATTTTCTTCGGAGAAACTTTTGCCGGTTTGTTCCTCTACCATCACGGAGGGCGAGCGATAGCGGAATAGCCTCACCATTTCAGCCACCTCGGAAAGTTTTTCCTGGGTATAGGTGGTGATGGCAGGTGAAGTCCACGCCGTGGTCTGATGATCGGTGCCGATGCGATATTGGTTAACGATGCGATAGAGCTGATCCGGATCCTGGTGGAAGCGGTCATAGCTGCTTTCCTTCCGGACATAAAACAACAACAAGGTGAAGGTGGTGATGCCGATGGCAAGTCCTGCCAGGGTGAACAGTCCAGTCAACGGATTTTTCCGAAGCTGGCGCAAAGCAATGAGTACAGCATTGACGTTCATAGGCAAGGTGGTTGGTACGAACGACACAATGAAAATGATGCCAGAGAAATGCTGAGCTGCGAATCAAATTCGGGGCGGGCTCCAACAACAGTGTTCTGTATCGCTACAAGTGTTGTGCGGTTTTGGGATGATCAGCAACCGTAGAATAAATTGCTTTTTTTAAACTCGCTATCCGATTGCCGCCTGAAGCTTAAAGTGAAGAGCCTTACGAATGCCCGCTCATCACACCCTGCCCCCGCACCCACACCGCATTCCAGCATGCGTCAGCGGGGCCTATTTTTATCTTTGGCCTGGCAGGGGCATGTGGGGATCAAAATAAGCCCCGATGGCGCATGCGAGGCCCCCGCGGCCCCGGAGCGGAGCTATGAAATGCATCGCGAACCTAACGCACGACACATACTATCGCAACGCACGAGAAAGACCTCCGGAGCAAATGTCAATGACAGCACAACCCGCACTAAAATCATCGACAACCTTGAACCCGGCGAACATTTGTTGCCTAACGCTAGGGCACGTTTTGATGTCGATTGTTTGTGCCGTGTTGTTTAACCAGTTGGTTGTGCGGTTTTGGGATGATCGGCGACGATTTTAATAAATTTTTTTTTAAACTTGCTGCATCAGATTGCTGGCTGTTTTTTAGCTGAAACTTAAAATGAACAGCCTGGCCAATGCCTCGCCAAGATCATATGGAAGTAATAATGACGAAACGTATAACGGCCATTCTTTTGTTGCTATTCATCTGCAGCGCGCTTTCGGCACAGGATGCCGTGGACGGACAGATCATCACGTTGTCCAGGGACACGATTGCGTGCAAAATTCTGAATGCCAAAAAACGAAAAGATCAACAGCGACTGAACTACACGAACCTGCAGATATTGGACAGCCTGGGCAACGTGAAGCAGATTGCACCCAAAGAAATTGAGGGTTATATAAAAGAGGGTGAGTTTTATAAAAGTTTATACGCCAAAGATTTTAGTTTCTTCATGCTCCTGATCACGGACGGCAGGGTGAGTCTGTACTTTTATCCGGGCTACGAGATGCCGGCCGGCGACAAATACATTTTTAAAAAACGAAATGAGCAGGAATTCAATATCATGAACGCTTCCCTTGAAGTAACAAAACAATCGGGCTTCAGTACAGCAGCGATGACCTATTCTTCCCGCAATGCGACGATACCGCTCATTGATCGCGAAACGCCATTTCTCAACTATTTCACGGAATATTTTAAAGATTGCGCGCCCCTGGTCAGAAAAATGCGAAGTCAATGGTATACAAGCTCCGACGTCGTGCAGATTTTCAAAGACTACAACACGGGCCAAGCGTGTGGCAAGTAGCCCTAAACCATGCGCAGATTGCTCCCGCTCAATTGTGTGCTGACCATGGGCTCACGAGTGCGCATTCATCGCACCCCGTCTCGCACCCACACTGCACTCCAGCATGCGTCAGCGGGGCCTATTTTTATCTTCGGCCTGGCAGGGGCATGCGCGGATCAAAATAAGCCCCGATGGCGCATGTGGGGCCCCCGCGGCCCCGGAGCGGAGCTATGAAATGCATCGCGAACCTAAACGCACGCTGCCATGCTATCGCAATGCACGTCAAAGACCGTGAAGGCAAGCGCGAATGGAAACCTGGCGCGATCGTATCTTTTGTGTGCTCGGTTTTTTACCGGATTTCGTTTCATTTCTTCCGGAGGTCATCCGGTTCCTGTGCTTCTCGAAATTCGGGATGTCTTGAATTTCTGACGTAGGTTTTAAAAAGTTTGTGCCTGCGACATGACGCATGACGTCGCACTAGTTTTTATACCCCACATAAATCGTTTCTCCCTTCACTAATCCATATTTCCGTCGGATATCATCGGGAAGTTGATTCACAAACTCGTCAGCGACAGGAGTCAATCCTGCGCGGGCAATGCGTTGCGTATAATCATGCCCATATTTCCGCACATGATCATCCTGCCCAAAGATCTTTTCGCGTTCGCGTTTATCGGTAATGGTCGGATCCTCAAAAGTGACATCCGGGATAGGATTGAAAAATGGGATCTGCATGATGGCAAATCCTCCCGGCTGCAGCACGCGATGAATCTCGCTCATGGCCTTAATATCATCAGCCACATGTTCCAGCACGTGGTTGCAAAGCACCACCGTGAAGGTGTTCTCAGGGAAGGGAATCTGGTGAATGTCCATCTTCACTTTGGCAAGAGGCGACTCAATGTCGGCCGTAATGTAGCGGTCGCCATGAAGGGCTTCGAAGCGTTTGATGAAGCAGGCTTCAGGCGCGATGTGCAGCACGTGATGGGGTGCCGTGAAAAAGCTAGTCTTCTGTTGCAGGTACAGCCAGATGAGGCGGTGCCGCTCCAGCGACAAACAATTTGGACACAGCGCGTTAGGACGCGGGTGGATGCGGCCATAGGGAAGGAACTGGCGGAACCCCCGGCTGCAGACGGGGCAGGTGACGTTGTTTCCGATATAAAACAGGCTGACGGCTTTTAATCCCACACCGCTTACCCGTTGGAGGTATTTCCGGGGCACATAGCGGATGAGCCACGCGATAATTTTTTTCATGCGGCCGCAAAGTTAAGGGTTGGCGAGAATTTGTTGGTGTGGGGTGGATATTTGGTTTTTGGGGGTATGGGGGTGTTTTGAGGGGAGGGCGCGAAAGGGGTGGGGTGGAAAGGGAATGTGATTTGTTGGTGGGACACCAACAAATGGGTGTCGGGGTTTGGGGAATGGGGGAACTTGGGATTTGGATGGACTTGCATGAATAAGCTGGCCCTTGGGGAACACCCGGTATCTGGGGGAACACCCGGCCAGGGATAGTAGTGGAAAGCCCACAGCGAAGGGTTGGGTGGCGGGGTTGGGCGAGGACTTGGAACGGATAGCCCGGCCCCGGAGGCCTCCGACGGGGGGCCGCCAAAATATTGCGCTGAGGGCTAAAACTTTTTCCCGCCACCCCCCATCTTTATGGCATCGAACGATAAATAACCTGAAATTCCTGATCTGTGACCGAGACTTTACTGGACATTGCCATGATGCACTCTGACACCCTTCTGGCCCGCGCGAAGGAGGGGGACCAGGCTGCGCAAGGCAAGCTGGTGCAACTTTGGTATAAACGGATCTATAACTTTGGTTATAAGTTCTTTATGGACCACGACATGGCCATGGAAGTGTCGCAAAAGACGTTTATTTCCATGTGCCGCAGCCTGCCAAGCCTGCAAGACAATGCCCGTTTTAAGTCGTGGCTCTATAAAATTGCCGTGAACTACTGTCGCGAGGAGGCCCGCAAGCGGAAAGGGAACCGGTCCCTTTCGTTTGATGTGGTCTGGAATCGCGAAGCCGAGGATTCGCCGGCGTGGGAGACCTCATCGCAGCGGTTTGATAATCCCGAGCGCCAGCTTCAGCAAGCCGAATTGTCGGATGTGTTGCAGCAGGCCTTGCGTGAGCTGAACGAGGAGCAGCGCGAGGTGGTGATCATGAAAGAGTACGAGGGTCTGAAGTTCAGGGAGATCGCGGAGGTGCTGAACATTTCGGAGAACACGGTGAAGTCGCGCATGTATTATGGACTGGACGGTCTGCGCAAAATTTTGGAACGAAAGAATATCAACAAAGATACCATAGGCTATGAGCTATAAACCCAGTGAACAGGATCTGATGGCTTACCTGTATGGCGAGCTGGAAGACGACAAACGCGAAAAGCTGGAGCAATATCTCCTGGAGAATCCCACGGCCCGCCTGGAGCTAGAAAAAATGAACGGCCTGCGCCGGATGTTGGCCCAGGTGGAGGACAAGGAAGTGATTGCCCCGCCCATTTTTGTGGGGGAGCATCCCTCGCAACGGTTCTGGCAGGCGCCTTACGTGAAGACCATCATAGGCATTGCCGCCTCGCTGCTGGTGGTGATCCTCGTCGCTAAACTTTCGGGTCTTAACATACGGTATCAGCAACAAGAACTGCGCATCAGCTTTGGCGATGTGCCCGAAGTGAAGACCGTGACGTCCGTCCCTCAACCCGTTGCGGCCACGCTTACCCCCGAGCAAGTGCAGGACATGATCAACAACTCGCTGCAACAAAACAATGCGACCCTGCAAGCCAGCCTGGACGAAACGCAAAGGAAGCTGAATGCGTCCATCAATCAGAGCCTGGCTTTGAATTCGGGCAAGATCGACAAGCTGGTGCAACAAGCTTCCACCGCTTCCGAGGCGCAGGTGCGCGAATTTGTGGCCTCGATGCAAACCGAAAACGCGAAACTGGTGAAGAGCTACTTCCAGCTGAGCGCCAACGAACAGAAACAATATGTGGAAGGCCTGCTGGTGGACTTCGCCAAATATCTGCAACAACAACGCAACGACGACTTGCAGGTGGTGAGAACACAGATCAACAGCCTCCAACAGAACAACGACGTGTTTAGAAAAGAGACCGAACAAATATTGACCAGCATTATCAGCAAGGTGAATACGAGGAGCAGCGTCGGCATGGCAAACTAAGATTTTTTGAACGACAACGATTAACGAGAAAAGAACGCAATGGCAACACATATGAAAAGTAGATGGTATGCCGGGGTAGTGAGCCTGATGATGACGGCGATGCTGACCCCCGCCTGGGCCCAGAAGTTTGACGAAGAGCGCATGCAGCGCGACATCGCGGTGGCTGAGAACGTGCTGAGCACGCTTATAAAACAACAGATCAGTAATCGGGGCACGTTCTTTCCTTTGGAAGTGAAAGGCAGCTACCAGTCGGGCTATGGAGTGACCTTTACCTTGCCGGCTGACTACACCACGCCTATGGTGTGGACGGATGGCAACGGTAGCACCACGATCACTTTCGGCAGTGGTGGTAACTACAACAGCATGCAGTATAGCAATGACGCGAATGGCAACAATGTATACGTTGGTGGCGAAAATGACTTGGAGGAGGAGGAAGATTCGCCGGTCTTGCCCCCGGATCCGGACGATGCAGACAGATTTAAACTGATCACCAAAGAAAACAAAAAGCGCAACAACGACATGGACAGCGTGCGCGACGCCTACAACGCGAAAGTGATCGAAGCCGCCAAGACCTTCATCCTCGACTACGGCGACATGATCGCACAACTGCAACCCACGGAGCGTGTGGTGGTCTCCAACCAGGGCAATAACCCGCGCGTTTGGGTGAATCAATTCTTTAACGCGCCCAACCGCACACATCTTTCCGTGGAAGGCTTGAAGTCGGACATTACCGCGTTCCGCACGGGCAAGATCACCCGTGATCAGGCGCTGGCTAAATTGAAAGTGGTGAATACCGAAACGGTAGAAGAAGTGGCCCCCGACCTGGAACTGCTGGCGAGCATCTTCAGCCGCCTCTACAGCCCCGACTTGTCGAAGACCTACTTCACCGAAGACAACATCTATTTCGAACGTCTCAAAGACTTCGGTGTGATCTACTACATGCAAGCCTACAGCGGCATTGAACGCGAGCGCGACAGCCGCCGCTACATCATGCCCACCCTGGGTCTGAACGATGTGGACCAGGCCACCCGCGACAAAAAAGCAAAAGAACTCTACCCGAAATTCGAGACCGAGTTAAAAGATAACATCGTCGAATACGGCCGCACTCTGAAGAGCCTGAAAGATGATGAGGTGCTGGTCTTCCAAGTGAAGATCACCCGCTGCAACAAATGCGACATTCCTTCATCGTTGGAATATACCCTGAAAGCCTCTGTGCTGAAGGATTTCAACGCCGGTAAAATCGATCGGAACGCAGTCTTGTCAAAATTCACCGTGAAGAAAGGAAACAACCAATAACCAGAATCACCAAATCTTAGAATATAGTATAAGCCTGAAAGGCTTCTCGAACAATGGCCCCCAGTGAAAACTGGGGGTTATTTGTTTATGGTGGATTCAACCCCGGAGGGGTTACCGGTAAGGCGCTTTCCAGTAAAGTTCACAGTGAAGAAAGGAGTTTTGAATAGAGGACCGCGAGTGAGGGACAGTAAAGGCATCCTATTTCCAGGCTAAATGGGCGCATTGTGATGGTGGAAATTTAAATATGCAACGTCGGACAGGGTAACCCCTCCGGGGTTGAATCATCTGCCAATAATTAACCCCCAGTTTCACTGGGGGCCATTGTTCGGGAAGCCTTTCAGGCTTGTCAATATATTCTGGGATTTGGTGATCATCCATGGGATTAGAACTCACACAGACTTCAATAACTCCGATCTGTACTTTGTCAACACATTGGACTTCGATACAAATCCGAGGTATTGCTTATTGTCCACCACCGGCAAATTCCACTGATTCGTATCGTCGAATTTTTTAAGGACACTGTGAAGATTCTCCGTGGTCATGATAGTCGCTGCCGGTTTTGTCATCAGATCCTTCATCACCGTCTTTTCATGTTTCTCCGGGCTGAAGATGATGCTTCGCACGTGATCCATGTGAATGATCCCCTGCAACTCATTTTTTTCGTCGACTACCGGGAATGTGTTGCGATTAGAGGTGGAGATGACGCGGATGAGCGACTGCAGATTGTCATTGGGTTTCAACGCTGAGAAATTGGTTTCGATGAGCGAGCCGAGGTCGAGTTTGCTCAACAAAAATTTGTCGCGGTTCTCGACGGAGATATCGAGCATGGACGAAAGTTTTTTGCCTTCCATTGAAAGCGGCTCGAAATAATGCGCCACGGTGATGCTGAGCGCCGACACGATCATGAGCGGGATCATGAGGCCATATCCCCCGGTGATCTCGGCAATGAGAAAGATGGCCGTGAGCGGGGCATAAAAAACACCGCTGAGAATCCCTGCCATGCCCACCAACGTGAAGTTTACTTCCGGTATATGCGCAAAGCCGATGAGGTTGACGATGCGTGAAAAGATATAACCCATATAAGCGCCCACAAACAAGGAGGGGCCAAAGCTGCCGCCATTGCCGCCACTGCCGATGGTGATGCCGGCCGCGAAGGTTTTCAGGAACATGAGGGCACCCAGGAAGACCAGGATCTCACCATCGCTGTGAATAAAGTTTCGCAGCAGTGAGGCATTCGTGAGTTCGGAAGGATGCAAGGACGCGAGGACTTTGATCGACTCATAGCCCTCGCCGAAGAGCGGCGGAAAGAGAATGAGCAACGCAAAAAGTAACAAGCCGCCCACGACCACCCTGATCCAACGGTTAACGATGCCTTTCATTTTCCCATCGATCCACGTGAAGGCCCGGGCGTAATACAGCGAAATAAAACCGGCAAGAATGCCCAGCAGCACATAGTGCGGCATGTTGTGATAGTTGAACGGCTGCTGCAGCGAAAAGGAGAGCACAACACCTTGCTTGAGGATGATCTTGGAGAGCAAAGCGCCACAGGCGGCAGAGATGATGAGCGGAATAAAGGCCGTGGCGCTGATGTCGGCCAGCAAAACTTCCACGGCAAAGAGCACGCCGGCGATAGGAGAGTTAAAGGCAGCTGCAATGCCGGCCGAAGCGCCGCAGGCAAGCAGGATGGTGCGATCCTTATATGAGAGATTATAGGTCTGTGCGTAGTTGGAGCCAATCGCGGCGCCGGTGCTGACCATGGGCGACTCCAAGCCGGTGGACCCTCCAAAACCGACGGTGAGCGCGCTGGTGACGAGGTGTGAATACATCTGCTGTGGCTCGATGTTGCTGGATTTTTTGACAATGGTATAGACGATCTCGGCGCTTCCTTTTTTGAATTTGTTTTTTAAGGCATAACAGACATAGGCCACCGCGAGGAGGATGCCCACGATGGGGAAGATGGCAAACAGGAAGAAGCGTTCGTAATAGTTGCTATAATACGTGACAAACGCCTCGATGGAGTGCACGATGTATTTCAGAATGACGGCTGCGAGCCCTGAGGAAAGTCCGACGAGAATAGCGGACAAAATGAAGAACTGCCGCTGCGACAATTTTTCGCGCAGGTAAGTGACCGGTGACTGGATGACGTTGAGTATTTGCTTCATGAATGCCGCTTCGCATAAAGATAACGGGTAAGTCCCTTTTATTGCTATCCTTCTGAACAACCCAACGGGTATTAATAAGTTTTACCGGTCATCGGTTTTAAGTCGATAGGAGATCAAGGTGTTGTGACATTCATTTTGGTGGTGACACAGGCATGATTGCGCAACAAAACAGATTTGCGGGGACAATAGGTTGATCCGTTGTGGACGAGTGTGGAGTTAAGTACACAATGAAAAAGATCAAAACCGGCGAATTCTCCGGGAAAAGCGGGTGGCGGGCTAATTGCTGCATTTCCAGCACAAACCAAAAAAATATGAAGACTTTAGGAATTGCGCTACTCGTCCTGGGACTTGTCATGACCGTGTTTACAGGGTTCAACATCGTGACCAAAAAAAAGGTGGTCGATTTGGGTCCGGTAGAGATCAACAAAGAAGAAAAGACTCCCGTATACTGGTCGCCTATCACGGGCGGCATATTACTGGCAGCCGGCGTGGTTATCCTGGTAGCGGGAAAGCGAAGGATCTAGATCTTCAGTCATTAAAAAATTAACCATATGATACCTGACAAAGTGCTTTACACCGATGGCCGTGGCATCACGGTCACCGACTCGACCTTTCAAGTTAAGAACATGTCGTATAGACTAAACGGGATTACTAAACACGGCCTCTTCACCATCCAGCCGGAGCGACTGCCGGGCATTCTGCTGGCGGGCATCGGCATCCTGCTGGGTTTGTTCGGAATGTTGAAGCTCATTCCCAACACCGTCATCGCCGACACGCAAATCAACGGCACCTACTACACGGCCAATTATTTGGCATTGTGGATTGGTGGTGGCTTGCTGATGCTCGGTTTGATCGTGATGGTCATTGTGCGCGAGCGCTACGCCGTGCGCATTGCCACTGCGGAGGGTGAGAAGAATGCCGTGGTAAGCAATAAAAAGGAATACATTGCGCAAATCGTCAATGCGCTTAACGAAGCTTTTCATCGCGACGATATCCATGCGGTGTATACCAGCAACACAGCAGATTTGCGTTAGACCCGTTGAACATTTTCTTTCTGAAGTAAAGTACCCGCCCCGTCCGGCGGGTACTTACTTTTGTACCACTTTTATTTTTGTGGGGTGACTTAAGCGATAGTCGCGCTTGCTTTTGTCGATGCCGTACCGGCGGTTCACATAGCCTTTGGTATATTCTTTTACCCGCGCCTCAAACTCGATCGTGACGCCCTCCGATAGCGCGAGTTGTTGAAACCCTTTCGTAAAGCTAAACCAAATGTGATCGGTAACGATGCGCTGCGATTCCGCATCTTTGATGTGTTGGAGCAAGATCGTTTCTTCCGAATAACCCTTGTAGTTCACTTTTTTTCCGAGGCGCACAAACACTGCTGTGAATTTTTTTCGCTCGCCTTCGTCCTTTGCCAGTTCCTTTCTCATGGTCGCGAGGGGGTGATGCTGTACGTTCCCAGCAAAGGGAAATGGTCGGTGTAGCCCACCGCGTTCAGGGTCTTGAATTGCAAGGCTTGCACACGATGCGAATGGAACTGATTGTCGATGCGCAACGTGCGCAGCGTGTTGCCATTGTAGGTGAATCCAAACCCGCTGCCGGCCTCTTCGAAGGTATTGTTGAGATCTTTTTTCAGGGCTTGGTAGGCATATGAATAGGGCAGGTCGTTGAAATCGCCCACGCAGATCACCGGGTGAGGCGAACCTTGTATAAAGGCTTTAAGCTTTTCGACTTGCACACGGCGGTCTTGCATACCGGTTTTGAGTTGGTTTAGGATGAGGCCCACCTTTGCGAAAGCCGACGGCAGGTCCCACGCCTTGCTGGGGTCGTATTGTTTGAGTCCCATCGACTGGAGATGGACGCCAATGATGCGCACCGTGTCCGTGCCAGCCAGCACATCGGCGAAAGCTACACGATTAAAACCGTTCTCGCTAACGGCTACATCGCCCGTCTTCAGTATAGGAAATTTTGTGACGATGAGGATACCCACTACGGGATAGTGAGGTTGTTTGATGTCGGCGGAAAAATAGTATTGATAGCCCTTCTCTTTGAAGCGGTGGAGCATGTCAAAGTTTTTGTCGCCGTCGAAGGTCATGAATTCCTGGTAGCATTGCACGTCGGCGTTTTGTTGGAGGATCCAGTCCTTCAGCTGAAAGGCCAGCGGCGGCGGCGCATAAAAAGCCCAGTCCTGCACATAGGGAAAACCGGTAAGCGAAACGTTGTAATTAAGCACGGAAAAGCTTTGGGCCGATGGCGGTGGTCGATGAACAAAACCTTTCCAGGGGAGAGTGCTCGCCAGGTAAGGGGCTCCAATGCCCAAGGCTACCAAATAATACACACCCGAAAGTTTGCGCCGGACCAACGCCCACAAAACCAGCAATAGATTGAGGGCCAGCACGCCCGGGATGAGAAAAGGCAGGAGCCAAAGATAATTTTCTTCCGTGGGCTGCACACGCGCCAACGCATACAATACTGCCAGCACGAGGGCCATGAAGAAATTAGAGTGGCTCAATCGTTTCGGATTTTTGCTGGCTAAGTTAGGTTGATTTCCCGGTAAAAGAAATTGGCGACCGCGGCGTCATCGCATTTCGAAGAGCCTCTCCAGTTTGTCGAGTACAACGGTCCAATGGGTTTTCATTTCTTCGCGCGCTGCCTCGCTAGGCAATCCTTCGTGGTGAAAACTCAGGGCTGTCTTTTTTCCGCTGGCAACAACCCGCACCTGCAAGAGGGAAGGCGAGAGCCAGTTGTCGGGGTGCCAGCCCATCCGGAGGTGGGAGCCGGGTTTGAACACTCTCAACTCGGCGGCGAGTCCTTTTTTTACTTTGTAGGGGCGCGCACCATCCAAGGCCAGCGCTTTGCCGAGCCAGATCTTCATGGCTCCGGGGGAAAGGAGAAAATCCCAGGCTTCGTCTTTCGACAGGGGGAAGACGCGTCGCGCACCGATTTGGAAACCGCCGGCAACTTGGCCGGTGATGCGTTTGCCCTTTGCTTCGCGGAAGCCGAGGGCGATCTTTTGGCGCCACCAGGGGCTTTCGATTTTTGGGGCGAGGAGTTTTACGATTTCGGGATGGGAGAGGGTGTCGGCTTTTTTGCGGTCGAGGGCATTGATCCAGGCGGTCCAGCTTTTGCCGGTGGCTTTCTTCAGGGCTTCGTTGGTGACGCTGGCGAGTTGGTGGATTTCTTTTTGCTTGGCCATGGGGTTTTAAATTTTTGTAAAGAAAACCACGGGATGTGTCAGCAGTGTGTCAGTAGATTTGGAATGTTTTGCCTTCGCTAAAGCTTTAGCGATCAGACAAAGGAGACGCAAAGTTAGGTTGGAACTTTGCGTCTCTTGATTTTAAAATACTATTGTTGGTGGAAGCTTACGCTGATGAATTTTAGTACTTCGGGTAGGGCGGTTCTCCAGTAGGTCCAGTTGTGGACGCCTTCGCGGACGCGGAATTCGTGGGGGATCTTTTTGTCGATGAGGGCGGCGTGGAGGGCCATGTTGCCTTTGATGAGGAAGTCCTTGTCGCCGCAATCAATGTAGAAGCGGACCTTTTTTAGTTCGTCGGCGTTGGCGGTTTCGATGATCTTGAGGATGGAGTTCTTGTAGTAGTGATCGGTGAGGCGGTCTTTGCCGGTGAGATCTTTTTTACCATAGAGATTGCCCATCACATTGTTCCACATGTTGGGGTCGCCATTGATGATCTCTTCGTCGGTGAAAACACCGGAGCTTAGGGGTGCGGCAGATGAGAACAGCTCGGGGTGCTTGGTAGCCATGATCAGGGTGCCATAGCCGCCCATGGACAGGCCGGCGACCGCGCGGTATTGTTTCGTGGGACGCGTGCGATAGTTGGCGTCGATAAAAGGAATGAATTCTTTGATGAAGAAGTCCTCATACTTCACTTTGCCATCGTAGCTGTTGATGTACCAGCTCACACCCGCATCGGGCATCACGATGATCATGGGGGCTACTTCGCCCTGGAGTCTGTCGGCGATGATCTGGGCTTCGCCAAATTGTGTCCATCCGGTTTCATCGTCGCCATAGCCGTGGAGCAGGTAGAGCACGGGATATTGCCGGTTGGATTTGTCGTAATCGGCTGGCAGATAAATGTTGTATTCCACGTCTTTGCCGAGGGCGGCGCTTTTCACTTTCAGACTTTCTTTCACCAGGCCTTGTTGGGCAAAGGTGGTGGTGGTGATGAGCAAGAGGAGGTAATAGAGTTTTTTCATGCGGATACAGTATGGTTGTAGAACCACAATGTATTTAAAATAAAATTGATTTGGTAGGGAGTCTACGGGGCCGGTAAAAAATGAAAGTGCCCACGCCGCATGCTATGCTTCCGGCGGGAAGGTCTGCAGTGCGGGGTGGGCTGAAGAAACTGATTCTGTATGATCCGGGAGGAGTGAGAAGGAGCCCTTCCGAGGAACCGATCAGTTACTTCCTTTCTTGTGTGTCATTCAAAATAGAGTCTACTTTGGGTGACACACTATTCTTTAATGCGTTTACCGTTGCGGTCGAAACGATAGGTCTTTGTCATGTCGCCGTTTTTCATTTCCACCAGATACATGTCGCTGGATTTGCTGCGGTAGAGGGCGGCATTTTCCCAACCTTTGTATTCGGTGCTTTGAAGCGCTTGCTGCACAGGCTTGGGGACGTCAGACGCCTTGATCTTCACCATATCTTTGGTGTAGTTCATGCTTTGCTCCAACTGCGGTTCGACAATTTGCGGATTGCCTTCGCGCACCACTTGCGTGGTGTCGTTCGTGACCTGTGCGATTGAAACGGAAATGCTCATCAGGAACATCCCCGCGACGAGATACAGTGCATTTTTCATGACATTCAGGGATTAGGTAAGACATTCATTTGACAGACGTCCTGATAAACGCGTGCCAATTTATCGGTCAACGCGGAACATCATAAATGTCAAAAAAAAGCCTATTTCAACCTGGGTACAGTGCCGGACGTCTATGGATTTGCGCAGTTCGGAAACGGTGTGCTGAAAAATTTCTACAATAAAGAAGCGTGCCGGACTAGGATGGTCAGCTGCCGGGGGCGAAGGTGGTCAGGAAAGCCGGGATCGTTCTTTTGTGCGACAGTTGCTCATACGCAAACGCGATGGTGATGAGAACCGGCTCAGCGAAAGCGGTGCTGAAAAAATTAATGCCAACGGGCAGGCCTTCAACGGCGCCCATGGGAACGGTGATGTGCGGATAGCCCGCCCGGGCCGCCGTGCTATAGGCACCATAGCCATTGAAGGCGTCGCCGTTCACGAGGTCGGTGCACCACGCCGGGCCGTTTGCCGGTCCGCAAATGGCGTCCAGTTTGTTTTCACGCAATGCGTTGTCGATGGCTGTGCGCGAAAGCGTCAGCGTTTTCTTTACCGACTCTTTGTACTCGGGGCTGTCGAGGTCGCCGAGGGCTTCGGAGGCTTCCAGTATTTCTTGTTTGAAAAAAGGCATGGCCTCGCGCTCGTGCTCGCGGTTGAAAGCAATGAGCGCTTTCAGATCTTTCACTTTTGCAGCCGGTGCAGTGGCGAGGTATTGATTAAGACCGTGCTTGAATTCATACTTCAGAACATTATAGCCCGCCGGCCCCAGATCTTTCATTTGTGAGCGAACGTCTACTTCCACGATGGTGGCCCCGGCCTGTTTCATCAGGTCGATCGCCTTTTGGAAAAGGGCATCCACGGCTTCGTGTTCTTTCAACAGCGTTTTTTTCGACGCCGATGCGTTTGCCCTGGAGTCCTTGGGCATTCAGGAAGGTAGTATAGTCAGCCTGCGATTTGCCTTGGCTTGCAGCGGTGGCACCGTCTGCGGCGTCAACCCCGCATAAAGCGCCCAGCAGGATGGCCGCGTCTTTTACAGTGCGTGTCATGGGGCCGGCCGTGTCTTGTGTGCTGGAAATGGGAATGATGCCCGAGCGGCTCCATAGCCCGACCGTTGGCTTGATGCCCACGATGCCGTTGAGCGATGATGGGCAGGCAATCGAGCCATTTGTTTCGGTGCCGATGGCGATCGCGCAAAGGTTGGCGGCTACAGCCGTGCCCGACCCTGAACTGGAGCCACAGGGATTGCGATCCAACACATAAGGATTCTTGGTCTGTCCGCCCCGACTGCTCCAGCCACTGCTGGACCGTTCCGACCGGAAGTTGGCCCACTCGCTCAGGTTGGTCTTGCCCAGCAACACCGCCCCGGCCTCGCGAAGACGCGCGATGATGAAGGCATCTTTGGTGGCGAGGTTCCCGAGCAGGGCAATGGAACCGGCGGTGGTCATCATTTTGTCGCCGGTGTCGATATTGTCTTTCACCAACACGGGGATGCCGTGTAGCGGGCCGCGCACTTTTCCTTCTTTGCGTTCCTGGTCCATCGCATCGGCGATAGCGAGGGCATCGGGATTCAATTCCAATATGGAGCGCAATGCCGGGCCTTGCTTGTCGACCGCTTCGATGCGTTTCAGGTATAGTTCAACAATGGCCCGCGACGTGTACTCGCCGCGTTGCATTTTTTGTTGTAAGCTCTCGAGCGTTGCCTCTTCCAGTGGAAAAGCCGTGTTGGTTTCCGGGTTCGCGGTGCTGGTTTGGGGTGTGCGCGGTTGGCAGGCGGCTTGCAGCAAGGCGGGGAGGGTTATTCCTGCCAGGGTACCGGTTTTGAGGAAATCTCTTCTTTTCATGGCTTAGGTTGAGCCGAGTATTGGCTACACGCCATTACCGGATCGATGACGAATATAACAAGCCGGGCAAAGAAACCGGCATCGGAAATGTCGGTTTCTCTACGTAAAAGCAAAAAAATCCCAGGCAAGACCTTATTCGTTCCGCAAAGCTTCCACCGGATTGGCCAATGCCGACTTAATACTTTTGTAGGCAATGGTGAGCAACATAATGATGACCGTCAGCCCAATTCCCAACGCAAACATCCACCAGGAAAGCGAAATGCGATAGGCGAAATCGTGTAGCCACTCGTTCATGAAATACGCGGCGAGCGGCGCAGCAATAACAAAAGCGACGAGGAGCAGGGTGATGAATTCTTTGCTGAACAATCCAACGATCTGTGCCACCGAGGCACCCAGCACTTTCCGGATACCGACCTCTTTGGTTTTGCGCAACGCCATGAACGACAGCAGTCCGTAAAGACCGAGGCATCCGATGCTGATGGCCAGCAACGCAAAGGCCGTGAATCCTTGGAAAACCATGTGTTGCAGGGAATATTTTCGGGCCAGGGTTTTGTCCAGAAAATCATAGTAATAGATGCCATCGGGTGACCGGGCCTTCCAGGTTTTTTCGATGAATGCCAGGGTCGCCTCCATGTTTTGATTTTTCGCGATCTTGATGTTAGCGACCCCCAGGAAAGGCTTCCAGTTGATGAGCAGGCAGGGCGTGATGTCGTCTTGTAGCGATTCGTTGTGAAAATCCTTGACGACGCCCACAATGGTGCCTTCGCCTTCGTTGATGGTGAGGTGCTGGCCGATGGCTTGATCAGGTGTCCAATGCAGGCCGGCAATGAGTTTCTCGTTTACGATGAATTCTTTCAAGCTGTCTTCTACCGTGGTGAAGTTGCGCCCCGCCAGCAACGTGAGGTTGTAGAAGGAGAGATACCTGACATCAGCACCCTTCATCTCGGCTTCCTGTCCTTCTTCCTCCAACTGGTGGGGCAGTCGGAAACTTGTGCCATAGCGGGCATGATAGCTGCGTAGGGGGCTGCTGGAGGCAAAACTAACGTCGGCAATGGCCGAGTTTGCTAACCATTGGTCACGCAGGGTTTCATCGTGTTCGCGGTTGTGGAGATAGGTGATCACAACGGATTCGGTCGTAAAACCGAGGTCTTTGGTTTTGAAATATTTCATTTGCGCGGCCACCACGATGGTACCGATGATGAAGATCTGCACAATGGCAAACTGAAAGACGATGAGCGCACGGCGAAAGGTGATGCCTTGTTCGGCGCCGCCACTAAACTTGCTCTTCAACGCCTCGATGGGTTTGTACGACGACATGACCAGGGCGGGGTAGAAGCACGCCAGCGCCATAACGACCGCGCCAATGACCAAAGCGGTCAACACGGTTTGCGTATCCATAGCCAAGTGAAGGTCAATGATGGCCAGCGTCTGGTTGATATAGCCGAGCGCCATCTGGGTAAATGCCAGGGAGACCACGAGCGTGAATGCCAGCAGCAAAAAGTTTTCGCGCAGAAATTGTGCAACCAACCCGAACCTTGAGCTGCCCATCACTTTGCGGATGCCGACTTCTTTTGCCCGGTTGGCGGCTTGCGCGGTGGAGAGATTGATAAAATTTACACACGCGATCAGCAAAACAAAGAACGCGATGCCGGTGGCGGCATAAATAAATTTCAGTGGCATGGTGTAGCTTCCCGGTCCCGCTCCATAAACTACATCGTTATGGGCTTCGGTGATGGGTTGCAGTGCATAGGTAATGCGCCGGTCGTCTTCGGGTTTGAGGTATTTTTTCTTCCAGGTAGCAATGCGTTGTTCCAGGTCTTGAACGGATTGACCCTTCTCAAGCGTCACAAACGTAGTGCCCTGATAGTTCCCCGACCAGTTGTTCGCGAAATAGGGATTGTTCTTTTTAAAGAATTCATAGGGAATGAGCACGCTGTACGGCAGCCCCGTGTTGTGAGGCGCATCGGCGATCAGGCCGGTCACCGTGAGCTCGTCCTTATTTTCCAGCAGGATGTGTTTGCCCAGAACGGATTGCTTTTCGTGCATCGCCGTTCCAAAATATTTCAGGGCAATGCTTTCGGTCAGTACCACGGAGTTGGGTTGAGTCAAGGCCGTTTCCGGGTTGCCGGCCAACCAGGTGAAGTCGAATACTTGCAGGTAGAAAGGATCGACCATGAGCGCATGATCCTCATAGCGCGCCACGTTGCCGTCCTCGTCCTCGATCTTGAACAGGCGGTGCAGGGGGCCCGCCGCTTGCGTGACGAGAGGGATTTCTTTGAAGTCGTTTCGCAACGCTTCGGCCAGTGGGTAGGCCGTTGTATTCCAATGCTCCACCTGTTCAGCGCTTTTAAAATTCTCGACCACCCGATAGGTGCGCGAAGCTTTTTGATGATAGGTGTCGAAGCTCGTCTCGTAGCGGATGAAGATGGTGATGGCCAGGCAACACGTGATGCCAATGGAGAGCCCCAACAGGTTGATGAAGGTGAATGATTTGTGACGCATCAGGTTGCGCCAGGCCAGGGTGAGGGGTTTGAGGGTCATAGACTTATGTTTTTTTATCCTTCAATGCTGTGCCCAATGGATATTCCAAATTCACACCAAAACGGAGGAGTGCCAAAAAACGCCGGAAAGCCTGTTTTCCCTGCAATGTTTGTTCAACCACGGTCAACCCTGTGCGTTTCCGGACTGTTCCAGGATGGTGTTTTTCAACCCGTGTGTTTCGCTCAGCGACTTCACTTTTGCTGCGAACGCATCGCGGTACCAATGGGGTAGCTGTCCGCCGTAAGCAAAAAGCTTCCGGTATTTTTCGGACAGATGGGGATAATGTTTTTCGATGGCCCGGAAGACCAGCGTCTTGCTATCGGCCGGTCCTTCGCCAAACAAGGTGAGCGTGGCAGGGAAAATATATTTTGCGCCGGTCGCTTCAAATGTGGAGAACAGGTGGTGCAGGTTTTCGCCTGTGTCGGTCACATACGGTATCAGGGGCATAAGACTCACGCCGCTGTGAAAGCCGGCCGCCAGCGTTTCTTGCAACGCCTGCAGGCGTAGGGTGGGCGATGGCGCGCCGGGTTCGAAGAGTTTGCCCACGGTGTCGTCGAGCGTGGAGAAAGAGAAGGTGATGAGGGCGGCGTGGGAGAGGAGGGGTTGAAGATCGGCGGGGAGGATGCTTTCCCGGTCGATCCGTTTCAGGATGTCGAAGTCGCGGGCTACCCGGTTTGATTTTGTGATGACGTGTACCGGGAAGCGGTAGTGTAGCAACAACTCCAAAAGGTGGCGCGTTACCTGCGAATCTTCTTCTGCCGCCAAGTAGGGATCCGTTGCCGAGGAAACCACCACGAAGCCATACTGTCCTTTCTTCGCGCGAAGTTTGAGTTGCTTTTCCAAGACCTCCAGTACATTGCTTTTGAGGCTCAGCTTTTCCTCCATGTGCTCGCCGTATCTGCTGCCGCGGATGTAGCAATACAGGCAATTGAAGGCGCACCCGCTAAAGGGATTCACGGTGTAGTCGTCGAGGAACCACGTGTCGCGGCGTTTGGTCTTGTTCAGCACAGACTTAACAGCGACTTGACGCAGCATGGGGGATGTTTATAATTGTTCGGGCGCGCCGGCAAAGGTTTGCCGCACGATCTTGCCGTCGCGGATCACGAAGGTATCCGAAGCGTAGGGCAGCTTGAATTTTGGCACGGTGGCCTCCCACAAGATGTAGCCGAGATCGTCTTCCACGATGGTTTTATTCACCTGCATGGAGGTGGAGTCTTTTGGGAAAACAACAAACGCCTGGGCATAGCTTTCGCGGATCTCGGCCAGGCCCCGGAAGGTTTTGTCAGGGGTGATGAGGATGGACTCGTCGGTGTAGTCCGACATGAGGGCATCCAGGTCGCGATCCTGGAAAGATTTCCAGTGGTGTTCAATGACGGCCCGGGTTTTGGCTTGGTCAATTGAGGCCTGCGCTTTCTTCTTCTCAACACAACCAAAAGCGAGCAGGGCGCCAACCAGGAACAGGAACGGAATACGTTTCATGAGGTAGTCGATTTAAATTTCAAGATAGTGATTTGAAACGATTTGTATTGCTAAATTTAGACACCTTAACCCTTTTCGTCGACAACCTGTATGGTCCAACGCATATTTCCCGTGCTCCTTGTTGCAGCAACGGCCACTCTCTTTTCTTGCCAATCCGATCACGACAAAGTCAAGGAAACGATAACCCAAGCGTTGGCCGCTCAGCAGGGAACATTTGCCGTGGCCTTCAAAGATCTGTCGACCGGCGAAGAGATTTTCATCAACGAGCGCATGCCCTTTCATGCGGCCAGCACCATGAAAACGCCCGTGATGATCGAAGTGTTCAAACAAGCCGCCGCAGGAAAGTTTTCCCTGACCGACTCGGTCCTCATAAAAAATGAATTTAAAAGCATCGTCGACGGCAGCCCCTACGGTCTTTCGGAGGATGATGACAGCGAATTTGAATTGTACCGGCAAATCGGAAAGAAACGCACCCTGCAATCGCTGGTCTACGAAATGATCACGGTGAGCAGCAACCTGGCCACCAACATCGTCATCGAATGGGTTGACGCCAAAAACGTCACGCAAACCATGCGCGACCTCGGTGCGAAAGACATCCAGGTATTGCGCGGTGTAGAGGACAATAAGGCCTTTGAGAAAAAGCTGAACAACACCGTGACCGCCTACGACCTCATGCTCATCTTCGAAAAGTTAGGAAAAGGTGAGGCCGTAAACCCCGAAGCCTCCAAGGCCATGATCGCCATTTTACTAGACCAAAAATACAACGACATCATCCCCGCAAAACTTCCACGCGACGTCAAAGTGGCCCACAAAACCGGCTGGATCAAAGGCCTCCATCACGACTCTGCGCTCGTCATGCTACCGGATGGACGGCAATACGTGTTGGTACTATTATCTAAAGATCTCAAGGACGAAAAAGCCGCCGTAGAAACCCTGAACGATGTATCCAAAACGCTATACGATTACGTGATAGCAAAAGAGAGAACAACCCCGCCCGTTCCCGGCAAGTAAGGTTCACTGTTTTTAGAACCCTTCAAATCCTTAGCGCTGACTTCGCTTGCTTGCTTGCCCGCCGAAGCTTCAGCGAAGGAGGGCCGGAGCTTTAGCGAAGGAGGGCCGAAGCTTTAGCGAAGACGGGAGCTTTTAGCGGAGGTGTGGCGGTTAAACGTTTCCCGTATGGCACGATCCTTCTCCACACTACTCACCCGAACCTTATCCATCCAATTCCACCACTTCAACTTCTCCGGATCACGCACCTTATTCACGGTGTTCGCAAAATAGATCGCACACCGAAACGTATACAACATACAAATATCCTGCACCTGCCCGCGCTCGTCATTGTGCAACACATACAATTCCTCTGCGCTCTTCCCTTTCAAATCGGCGACCGCACGAATCCCCATTCGCCAAAGATCGTTGGCCACTGTCTTTCCTACACCGGGAATCTGTTGCAATGCCTTTAGACTTTCCTGTTTATCATTCATAACAAAAGAAATTTTGATCACCCCATGGGCGTACAGATCTCCACCAAAAAACCATCGGGATCCCTCACATAGGCCACTGTCTGCCCATGCGATTTATGCGCTGCCTTCGCTTCTTCAGTAGCCCCGGCAGCGATAGCTTTTTTGTAAGTTCCCTCCACATCGTTGGTGGTGAACCCGATCTCGATGCCAAAAGGTCTTTCCTTTAAACTGCTGATTTGAATTTCGGTTTTCAAATTGCTTTGTGCTTGTGGAATGCTGGCAAACGAAAGCGTCGTAGCACCTGTATCCAGTTCGCCATAGGCATCGCCCGCCACAAATTTCCGTTTCAGGCCAAAAGCTTTTTCATAGAAAGCGATGGAGCGTTCAACATCCTTCACATACAGAATGGTGTAGCCGAATTTTATCATACAAAAATAAGTTAGTGTGAATAGTTTCCCGTAAGCTATGTTTAACCGGTTTGGTTTGCCGGTTCGTGAAGCTAACAAAGGTGCAGCTTTTAAGGAAAAAGGCTTTCGTAAAAACCCGACAATTTCAGGACGCTATCCGCGAAAGCGTGAGACCCGAATACCGTTTCACATCTTTCAGCATGTGCGCATGATCGTAATAGCCCATCTCAAACGCGATTTGTGCAAAGCTTGCCGTCGGACAGGCCGCTATCTTCTTTAATGTGCTCTGAAAACGCACTTGTTTGCACACTTCCTTAACGGTGGCGCCGGCGCGCGATTGAAAGAGACGTTCAATTTGTCGCTCGGTGATGTGATGACGGGAGGCTAACTGTTGCACGCTGATATTTCCGTTGACCGCGAGGATCGTTTCGGAAAGAGAAACCACCAACCGGTTCTTGTCATTTAGCCGTTGAAGAAAATACGCGTCCAGCTTTTGGATGACGCCGGTGGCGCTGGGGTTGATCCCGGGAAAGAAAAAATCGGATGACGTGAGCGCTTCGGTTTGATCGGCCATCCCTTGAAGGGGAATGCCCAACAATGCATAGATGCCAAACGGCTTGAAGCGAATGCCCAACAGGTATGTTTCGGGCGGGGTCTGCACCTGGTGAAAATGCGTCATGATGCCGACCAGGTATTGATGTCCGTGTTTCAGGGTTCCGCCCGTAACCGCGACGTCGGCACCCAAAGAAAAGATGATATCGGAGCAGGCATCGGAAAAGATGTTGCTGGAGGCCGACGACCGGCCCGATTGGGATGACCAATAACAAACAATGTACGGCTGCAGCAACGGATGGGGCGTAAATTCCTGGTACGTCATACGTTCAAATTTACAGGTTTTGGGGTGAACCGTGATGCGATCAACACCGGCGATGTAAATTCATTTCATCGGGGGACGATTATGTTGAATATTAAACGTAGGATGGACAAAGCCGGACGATGAGCATCCTAAATCAACCATCCCGAACCATGAAAGCACCTTCTCTTCACATCGTCGTTTGCTGCATACTTATTTTAAGTGCGCTATGTGCCCACGCCCAGCGCAAGCTAACCCCTGCCGAACAGGCCCGTTTGGATAGCCTGAAACGGATCACGGAGCAGGATTATAAAACGATGCTGGCCAAGCTCCACATCGACTCCACCCGCCGGGGACCCTCCGGCAACCCGCAAGCGCCCAACGCCGCCAACACCGACGAGTCGAAGGCATCGCCCTACAAAGTTTTGCCCGATCCACTCGTGCTAAAAAATGGGAAACGCGTCACTACCCCCGCCTTGTGGTGGGAGAAGCGCCGCCCGGAGATCGTGGAGGATTTTGACCGCGAGGTGTATGGACGCGTCCCGGTAAATGTGCCCCAGGTCCGCTGGGAAGTTGTGAGTACCGCCAACGAAATGAACGGTGCGGTTGCCGTGATCACCAAAAAGCTGCTCGGTCATGTCGATCATGCGGCCTACCCGGCCCTCACCGTAAACATCGACCTCACCCTGACCACCCCAGCCCAAGCCAAGGGCCCGGTGCCGGTCATGATGGAATTGAGTTTTATATTTCCTCCGGGATTCACCCCGCCTGCACCACCGGCGGGCACCAAGCCAGAACCCGACTGGAAACAACAGCTTCTCGCCAAGGGCTGGGGCTATGCCCAGATCATACCCACCAGCTTCCAGGCCGACAACGGCGCAGGCCTCACCCAGGGTATCATCGGCCTGACCAACCTAGGCCAACCCCGCAAACCCGACGACTGGGGCGCCCTGCGCGCCTGGGCCTGGGGTGCCAGCCGTGCGCTGGACTATCTTGAAACCGACAAAGCCGTCGACGCCAAACACGTGGGCATTGAAGGGCTGTCGCGTTTTGGTAAAGCTGCGCTGGTGACGATGGCGTATGATCCTCGCTTCTTCATTGGTTTCATCGGGTCTTCCGGCGCCGGGGGTGCAAAAATATTGAGACGTGTTTTTGGCGAGCAGGTGGAGAACCTCGCCGGGTCGGGCGAATACCATTGGTTTGCGGGCAACTTTATAAAATATGCCGGCCCGCTCACGCCAAACGATCTGCCCGTGGACGCGCATGAACTGATTGATCTCTGTGCCCCACGGCCGGTTTTTATCAGTGTTGGCTCGCCGGCGGTGGAAGGACAGTGGGTTGATGCCCGGGGGATGTTTCTGGCCGGCGTGCACGCGGGACCGGTCTATAAACTGTTGGATAAAAAGGATCTGGGCACCGCGACCTTTCCGCCTTTGGAAACCGGATTGCTGGATGGTGACATTGCTTTTCGTCAACATGCTGGTGGACACACGACCGGTCCCAACTGGCCAACCTTTCTCAGCTATGCCGACCGTTATCTCCATAAATAGAACAATAACGTCCGGTAGCGGGATTTTCTCTTATAATGTAACCATCTTCAGATCACTAAGTATCCTGGAGACGGTGGTGCTATCCGCTACAGAATACATAGGCTTGAGGTCAGAATAATGACAGCTCGCGACGGCGGATAAAAAGGGAAGCCTTTGTGCAACTTAAATTTGCTTCCCTGCATCAGATAAAATGTATAGCGTCATCGAGTAGTAGGCGAATAAAAACAAACCCCATCATGATCAGAAATTTCTTCACCCTCGCCATTCGGAACTTGCGGAAGCGCAAGCTGTATTCGTTCATCAACATCTTCGGCCTGGCCATCGGCGTTGCCGTGTGCCTGGTGATCTTGAAGTATGTTGATTTTGAATTGAGCTACGATACGTTTCATCCCAACGCAGCAAACGTATACCGTATGACAACCATGTCTTACCGCGCCGGCGAATTCCGGGGCAACAGCGTTATCTCCGGTTATGCACAAGGCCCGGCGATGTTGGCGGATGTGCCGGAAGTGAAGCGTTATATTCGCACGCACCCCATGTATGGTGGCGCCGTGGTCATCTACAAACGCGACAACGGCGACCCGTCGACCTTTCACGAGGAGAACATGCAGTTTGCAGACTCTACTTTTCTGGATGTGTTTACCTACACCGCTTTGGAAGGCGACCTGAATACCGCTTTGGACAATCCCGCCTCCGTAGTGATCACCAAAAAAATGGCCGACAAATATTTC
Source organism: Chryseolinea soli (assembly GCF_003589925.1). Lineage (NCBI taxonomy): Bacteria > Pseudomonadati > Bacteroidota > Cytophagia > Cytophagales > Fulvivirgaceae > Chryseolinea > Chryseolinea soli. Next base: position 3,925,442 of record NZ_CP032382.1, read on the forward strand.
AAACCGGGTGAAGATCCGCTGGGAAAAATATTGAAGATCTCCGGCGGTTGGGCCGATGGCGATTATGAAGTGACCGCCGTCCTGAAAGAAGTCCCCGGCAACTCACACTTCCAGTTTGATTTTCTTTTTCCCACACACAATCTCCTGCGCAATGAACAGTACACACACGACAACGGGTGGGGCTGGAATAATTTTGTGACGTATGTCGAACTCCACGATCACACCGATTCCAAAAAAGTAGAAGCCAAATTGCCCGCTTTTGTGGACAAATATCGCGGCAAGGATCTGGCCGAATCCAACAGCAAAAATGTGTTGAAGCTTCAACCTATACTGGACATTCACCTGAGCCCCGGCTTGGATTATGAATCGAGCGCGACGGTGAGTGTGAACACCATCTACTTTTTTGTGGTGATCGCCATTTTTGTGCTGGCCATTGCCTGGGTGAACTACATCAATCTGTCTACCGCCCGGGCTATGGAACGCGCGCGAGAAGTGGGCATCAAGAAGTCGGTGGGAGCACATCGCAGCCAACTGATCAGCCAGTTTATTTTTGAATCTGTCCTTGTCAATCTCATCAGCGTGGTGCTGGCGACGCTGCTGGCCGTGGGCTTGTTGCCCGTGTTGGGCGAGATCGTTGGAAAGGATCTGACGTTCGACTTTGGTGACTACCGGTTTTGGGTGGTGTTGACCACGTTGTTCCTGATCGGGTCATTTGTTTCGGGGATCTACCCGGCCTTCATCCTATCGTCGTTTAAGATCACGGAAGTGCTGAAGGGCAAAGTGGAGAAGATGACCGGTGGATTTTCGTTGCGCAAAGCTTTGGTGGTGTTCCAGTTTGCGTCGTCGCTGATTCTTATTGCCGGCACGTTTGCGATCTACCGGCAAATGATCTTTATGAAGAACCAGGACAAAGGCCTGACCATGGACCAGATGCTGATCGTGAACGGCCCAAGTGTTTTGGATCGAAAGAGTGCCAAGACACGGCTCATGTCATTGAAGAACCAATTGAAAGAAGTACCGGGCGTCACCGGTGTGGCAACATCGGCGGCCATTCCCGGAGGTGGCTATAACTGGGGTACGGGTATGCGGCGCTCAGGGACCGAGCAACAGGAAAGCAAGGATGGAAAAGTGGTGTGGGTCGATCCCGATTTCGTATCCACCTATGGCATCACGATACTGGCCGGTCGCTCGTTCAATCCCTCCATTGCTTCCGATATGCGGTCGGTACTGGTGAACGAAGCCGCCCTCACCACATTTGGGCTGGGCACTGCGGAACACGCGCTCGAAGAACGCCTGTTGCTGGGCGGTGATACGGTGCAGATCCTGGGCGTTCTAAAGAATTATCATTGGAACTCGTTGAAAACGGAACATAGTCCATGGCTGTTAAAAGCCGATACCATCTCCGGTCACAACTATTCCATCCACATCAATAGCAACAACATGCAGACGACGATCGCCAAGATCGAAAGCCTCTACAAGGAAGCTTTCCCGGGCAATCCGTTCGACTATTATTTCCTCGACGATTTCTTTAACAGCCAATACAAATCGGAGCAGCAATTCGGCAAGATCTTTAGCATGTTTTCCATGCTGGCCATCATCATTGCCTGCCTGGGACTTTGGGGGTTGGCGTCTTTCACGACGGCGCAAAAATTAAAGGAGATCGGTATCCGGAAAGTGTTGGGGGCGTCAGTCGGCAGCATCATGTCGTTGTTGTCGTGGCAATTCTTTAAGCTCGTGCTCATTGCCAGCGTCATTGCCATTCCTTTGACCTGGTATGGGATCGATGCGTGGCTGGCGGGCTTTGCGTTTCGCATAGGGTTACAGTGGGATCTGTTTGTGGTGCCGGTGGTGATCTTGAGTTTGTTGGCGTTGGGGACGGTCAGCTTTCAGATCTTCCGTGGTGCGAATATTAATCCGGCGAAGATCCTACGGACGGAGTAGGGGTTTCACCGCCTCACCTTCGACGGGCAAGTCGGCGGCAAGCAAAGTCGGCGTAAAGAAATACATCGCGCTCATCGCCCTTGTTGGTGTTCTTCACCAACAAGATCGGTGGTGAGCCCCCATTTTGCAGGCTCGCCGCAAGAAGCTTCGCTTCAACAAACCACCCATCATTTAAACCATTGCGCCACCCGATATTTCATTATATTTTCGTCAGCCTGCCTTATCGTAGTTGGTGAAGAACGCCAACCACGATGATGGGCCATCCTAACCCTGACGAAATGAACAACTTCAACATCAACCGGAGATTGTTTCTCCGCACGGCATCTGCCTCCCTTGCGCTCACGGCCATCGGTGCGCAAGGCATGGACATCATCAACCCCGCAAAGAACCTTCGCGTTGGCCTCATTGGCACGGGCTGGTATGGTAAAAGCGATCTTTTCCGCCTCATGCAAGTGGCGCCTGTAGATGTAGTGGCGCTTTGCGATGTGGACAAACATCAACTGCAAGGCGCGGCCGATCTGGTGAAGCAACGCGCAAAGGCTGGGAGCAAAGCCCCGGTGCTGTATGGCGACTACCGGAAGATGCTTGCCGAAAATCAATTTGACATCGTGTTGGTGGGAACACCCGATCATTGGCATGCCCTTCAAATGATAGAGGCGGTTAAGTCGGGTGCGAACGTATATGTGCAAAAGCCGATCAGCGTCGATGTGATCGAGGGTGAGGCCATGGTGGCGGCGGCACGGAAATACAATAAAGTGGTGCAGGTGGGCACGCAGCGCAAGAGCACGCCCCACCTGATCGAAGCCAAGAAAAATATCATCGACACCGGCATGCTGGGCAAGATCTCGCACGTGGAGATGTGCTGCTACTATCACATGCGCAACAACGGCAACCCGCCCGTGCAGACCGTGCCCGATTTCCTCGACTATGAAATGTGGACGGGTCCTGCGCCCATGCGGCCTTATGACGGCCTGCCTCATGTACGCTGGTGGCGCACGTTCATGGAATATGGCAATGGCATCATGGGCGACATGTGTATCCACATGTTCGACACTGCGCGCTGGATGCTTAAACTGGGATGGCCCAACCGCATCAGCTCGGAAGGGGGCATCTACGTGGACAAGACCGGAAAATCCAACATTACGGACACGCAAACCGCTGTGTTTGAATATGACGGCCTGAACTGCGTGTGGCAGCACCGCGCCTGGGGCACACCCGCCGACCCGGACTACCCATGGGCGCTTTTTATTTACGGCGAAAAGGGAACGCTAAAAGCCAGCACCATGCGCTACGATTTCATACCGGTAGACCCCAAAGCAAAGACCATTCACCAGGATGTGGTCTACGAAAAAGAAAAATATCCCGAAGACCTCAAGGAAAAAGATATCGAACTCAATGCCGCACCGGCGACCCGACTACACATGCTCAACTTCCTCCAAGCCATCGAAGAACACGGAAAACCAGTGGCCGACATCGAAGAAGGCCATATTTCCACGGCCAGCTGCATCCTGGCAAACATTTCGATGAAACTGGGCCGCCCGGTTTCTTATGACGCAGCGCGGCGCGAGGTGAAAGGCGATGCGGAGGCTACAGCACTGTTGCAGAGGGCTTACCGGACGCCTTGGGTGCATCCTGCGGTGTAGTTTTTTTGGCTCACAGGACGTCAGGAGCGGGGTGAACAAAATTCCGCTTTTTCAGGTTAACTTTGCAGGAAATCTGCACACCGTGAACGACCAAATTGCTGGCATCAGGCAGTATTGCAACAGCCTGGTGGAATATAGCCGGAGAAAGACCGTTGAAGTAAAGATCGGCGACCTGCCGATGGGAGGGAACAACCCCATCCGCATCCAGTCCATGACCACCATCGACACCATGGACACCGCCGGATCGGTGGCCCAAACCATTCGCATGGTGGAGGCCGGCTGCGAATACGTGCGCATCACCGCGCCCAGCATCAAGGAGGCACAAAACCTGGAGGAGATCAAAAAGGAGCTTCGCAAACGAGGCTATACCGTGCCCCTGGTGGCCGACATTCACTTCACGCCCAATGCCGCCGAATTGGCCGCGCGCATCGTAGAGAAAGTGCGCATCAATCCCGGGAACTACGCCGATAAGAAAAGATTCGAGACCATCGAATACACCGAGGCTTCTTATCAGGCCGAATTGGATCGTATTCGCGAAAAATTTATCCCCCTCGTCCGCATTTGCAAAGAATACGGCACGGCCATGCGCATCGGCACCAACCACGGCTCGCTGTCCGACAGGATCATGAGCCGCTATGGCGACAACCCGGTGGGAATGGTGGAATCGGCGCTGGAATTTTTGCGCATCTGCGAAGACGAAAGCTATTACAACATTGTGCTCTCCATGAAGTCGAGCAATCCCCAGGTGATGGTGCAAGCCTATCGCCTGCTGGTGCAAAAGATGGATGAGGAAGGCTTCAAACCCTATCCGCTCCACCTCGGCGTGACCGAAGCGGGCGATGGTGAAGACGGCCGCATAAAATCGTCGGTGGGCATCGGCACGTTGTTGGAAGACGGCCTGGGTGACACCATTCGCGTATCGCTCACCGAGGAGCCTGAAGCGGAAGTGCCTGTGGCCTTTGAACTGGCCCGTCGCTATGACAAGCGCGCGCCGCACGATCCTATTCCGGCTATCGAACATTATCCCATTACACCATTCGAATACAATCGCAGAAAGACACGGGCCGTGTTGAATATCGGCGGTGAGCATTTTGTGCCTCGCGTGGTTGCTGATTTTTCGGGAAAGCAAAAAGTAACACCTGCGTCATTGTTTGGCGTGGGCTATCAATACTCCGTACCGCTGGACAAGTGGAACATCGCCGACATGGCGTGCGACTATGTTTTTGTTGGCGATACCGTAGTTGACTTCGAAATCCCGGGTACGCTGGGGTTGATCTACAATCACAAAACCTGGCTTACACAAAAAGCAAGGCCACAGGCATACCCTTTTATTCGCGCCGAGCACTATCTGCAAGGCGTTGAAAAATCGAACACCTTGAATTTTGTTTACGCGTTGCTGGCCGATGTGAACGACGCCCTTGTCGACGCCCTGCAAAGCGACAAAACGGCCGTGTTGTTCATCGATACCTACAACGCCCATGGTATGGCCGAGCAACGCCGCCTGTTTGTGACGCTCATGAACAAAGGGTGTGATGTGCCGGTGATCATCGGCCGGGCCTATGGAGACTTGGAGGTAGAGCAATTGCAACTGTATGCCGCCACAGATTTCGGAGGCTTGCTGGTGGATGGCCTGGGTGACGGCATTTTTATTGCAGCCGAAAACTGCGGCCCTGATAAGAAGGTGAACGAAACCGCCTTCAACATCCTTCAGGCTACACGCACCCGCATATCGAAAACCGAATACATCTCGTGTCCCTCCTGCGGACGCACGCTTTTCGATTTGCAGGAAACGACAGGGAAAATACGATCGCGCACCAGTCACCTCAAAGGCATCAAGATCGGCATCATGGGCTGCATCGTGAACGGCCCCGGCGAAATGGCCGACGCCGACTATGGCTACGTGGGTTCCGGCCCCGGCAGGATAACGCTCTACAAAGGCAAAGAAGTGGTGCGCAAAAACGTGCCCACCGCCAAAGCCGTTGACGAGCTCATCAACCTTATCCGCGAGCACGGCGACTGGCTGGAGCCTGACGGCAATGGTGCGGTCACACATTAAAACATCAAAAAAAGATTATGGAGGAGAATAAAGGGAAGACCGACGAGGAGAAAAAGAACGGTATCAAGGAATTCTTTTCCCTGGGCGAAGTAGGCAACTATTTTTTCCGCAAGAAAGATCCCAACCGCCCATCCAACATCAACATCAAGATGATGCACGGCATCAATAAGATCTCCATTGTTATATTCCTGTTAGGGGTCATGTTCCTGATTTGGAAGTTGCTGCTGAGGTAAACGGGTTAAACCGCAGAGGCGCAAAGACGCAAAGAAAAATCGCAGAGCTCCTTCGCGCCAAACTTTGCGCCTTTGCTGCTCAACATGAAGGAACGGACCATCAAAAGTGAAACCCCACATTCACATACCCATACAATTTCTGCACCTGGTCGCTATACATAATGGTGAGTGTGATTGGCCCGATTCCCGAATCATAACCCGCCGTAAGGCTATACCCGCTCAAGAAATTGTGCGAATTGATCCCTTCCCACTTTCTTCCCGAAAAGTCATACACCCCGGCATTAGCCCGAGCAATCCCATAAATATTCTTGAATGCCGCATATTGAAAACCGAGAGACAAAGTCGCCACGCTATTGGAAGTCACCTGGAACTCATTTAATCCGGAGAAGACATACTGGTTGCGCACAAAATCGGTGATCCCGCCCACATTATAGAAATTGAGATAAGCGTCGTCGGAATGAATGTTAGCACCGGCATGCCATTGCGACAAAAGGGTGACACGTGCCGACAAAGGCGTGTAGTTCTCGACCCTCATTTTGATCTGACCGTACCCAGCGAACGACAAGCTGTCGGTAGAGACCTCGATGGTCCCGTTGGAGTAGTATCGATCGGACGGACGCTGATGATATACCCACCCAGCTTCGGTGTAGATGTTCCATCCCGAAGTAGTAAAGTTCTTTTTGTCCAGGGTGTTGAACTGATAGAACACATAGGTGTTCGCAAATTTATTGCCCGCCTTCACCGTAGCGTCGGCAGCGATCTTTGGCTTTAGATTGATATCCTGCAGCGACGTGCCCAGCCCGTACGTAGCATTGAATTTTATGTTGTGTTGGATATGCGCATCGAATTTTGTGAACGTCGTGCGATAGAGAAAGGAATTTTTAAAATCCTGATAGACCGGAAATCCCATTCGTTCATGATAGAACGAAAGGATCAGGTTGTTGTTTTCCCTTTTGCCAAACGTTTGGTTCTGCTCCAAATACATCCGGAAGTTTTCGCTGATGTTGAATTTGGCCGTAGACTTGGACCGGTCGAACACGAGGTTCTTAGACTCGGCCGTGACAATGAGTGCCACGTCGCTGTAAGTATTGTAATGCAAAGCGGCCTTCAGGAAGGTGAGCGGGCTTTCAAGAACGTTGAACACGAGCACGGCATGCCCCGGTGTGGTTGGTTCCCAGCTATAGGTTATGCGCTTGTAGTTTCGCGAGCCATACACTTTCCGGATGGCCTCGGCCACGTCCACGCCGTTGTAAGCCTGTCCTTTTTCCAGGTTCAAGCGGTTGGTGAAGCCGGTGCGCGTGGTGCGCTTGAGGCCGTCGATGCGGATGTCGTCCAGGATGACATAGGTTGACTTGGGCAGGCGTTCTTTGGCAAATGCATAGTCGGGATACAACAGTTTGAGCGAGTCGGCCATTCTTTTGAAGATGGGATAGTATTTGTCACCGGTAACTTTGCCGATGTGGATCAGGCTGTCGCTGCTGCCAAAGCTGGCGGCGGAGTAGCCTTTCAACGGGGGCTCTATATACACGTCGCAGAGCTTCCGCTGATTTTCAAAATCGTCGGCGTCTTTATAGAACCCGATCTGGTACAACACATCGATGGCCGAGTTCAGGTCTTTGGCTTGCAGCAGACCCTGCGACAGGTTCACACCGATCACTTTGGTAGCACCCATTTCGACCACATCCTTCACCGGAAAATTCCGTACGAGTCCCCCATCGACCAGTTTGGTGTCCTTGTAATCCACGGCGGTAAACACGGAGGGGATGGCCATGCTGGCGCGGATGGCCGATACGAGTTCCCCTTGGTCGAGCACCACGGCCTTGCCCGTGCCTACGTCGGTGGCGACGCATTTAAAGGGGATGCTGAGTTTCGAAAAGTCCTTGACGTCATACACGGGCAACAACAATTCCTGGAACTTCAGCCAGATCTCCTGCCCTTCGATGATGCCCGAATATATTTTGATCTTACCCTTCTCCAGGGGCAGTTCCAGCGCATAATTCTCAACCTCATCCTTCTCGTCGATGTTCACGTTGCGCAGCGACGGTCTTCCTGAGAAGAGTGCGGCCCAATCGATGCTCCGCGCGATGCGCTCGATTTCCTTCCCGGAATAGCCCGCGGCATACAACGACCCCATGATGCTGCCCATGCTGGTGCCCGTAACGTAATCGATCTTCAGTCCTGCGCTGTCGATGGCCTCTAATATCCCGATATGCGCCAGCCCCTTCGCCCCGCCACCACTTAGGGTAAGTCCCACGCGCGGTGGCTTTTGCGCCAGCATCGCGATGGCAGAGCAGCAAAAGAGCAGGATGAGAAAATATCGCATACGCAGGTGATCGAAAGGGTTCGTGAACGGATCAAGATAATATTTTTTACCCACTCCACCCCAGGCTTTCTGCCGATGTCTTTGGTGGGGGTTCCCTGCCTTTTAAACAACATCAACCTAAATCAAAATGTCTATCTTTACTCAAACGAAAAAAATAAGCGAACCGATGTCCTGGGACATTCTCATCACCAACATTAAAGGACTGGTCCAGGCCCGCGAACCCGGAACAGAAGTTGTTGCGGGCGATGCCATGGCAACCTTGCCCATACTTCCCCATGCCTACCTTGCCATCAAAGACGGTGTCATTGCCGACTATGGCAATATGGATACGCTTCTCGTCCACCACGCCCAGCACACGTTAGACGCCTCGGGTCGTTTTGTTTTCCCCAGCTTCGTCGACTCGCACACTCACCTGGTGTTTGCTGCGCCGCGTGAAGAAGAGTTTGTCATGAAAATAAAAGGCGCGTCCTACGCCGACATTGCGGCCAAGGGCGGCGGCATTCTCAACTCTGCGCGCAAGTTGCAACAGATGTCGGAGGATGAATTGTTCGAACGCACCTATAAACGGGCCGGGGAGATCATGGCCACCGGAACCGGCGCCGTGGAAATTAAAAGTGGTTACGGCCTCACGGTGAAAGATGAATTGAAAATGCTGCGCGTGGCGCGTCGCATCGGAAGAGAGACACCACTCACTGTAAAGACCACCTTCCTTGGCGCACATGCCATTCCCAAAGAATACACCCACGAAGATTACGTGTCGCTGGTGATCCGCGAAATGATCCCCGCCGTGGCCGAAGAGAAACTGGCCGACTACATCGACGTGTTTTGCGAACAAGGTTTCTTCACGATGGACGAAACGGAAATGATCGTGGAGGCCGGCAAGCGCGTGGGCATGCGTCCCCGCATTCACGCCAACCAATTGCACCGCTCCGGTGGTGTGCAGGTGGGTGTGAAGACACGGGCCATCAGTGTCGATCACCTGGAGAACATTGGCGATGAAGAGATCACCCTGTTGCAAAACAGCGGTGTGATGCCCACCGCGCTGCCTGGCGCAGCGTTCTTTCTGAACCTCCCATTCCCGCCGGCGCGTGCCATGCTGCAAGCGGGCCTGCCGTTGGCCATTGCCAGTGACTACAATCCGGGCAGCGCCCCGAGCGGAAACATGCCGCTCATGATCGCGTTGGCCTGCATTCGCATGAAACTCACCCCGGAGGAAGCCATCAACGCCGCTACCATCAATACAGCGGCGGCCCTGGAACTTCAGCAAACACATGGCTCCATCACGCGAGGTAAGGTGGCCAATGTGTTTATCTCTAAACCTGTTCCGTCGGTGGCACATTTACCTTATGCTTTTGGAAGCCCGTTTGTGGACCAGGTGATTCTTCAGGGAAAAATGGTGACCGCGATCTGATCGCGGTTTTTCAAATCAGGATGATCATCGCGTGAGCACTATGCCTTCTCCTCGTTCATGGGGATTTCGAACGTATAAAAATACTTCCGCCACAGGTAAAGTCCACCGGCAATGTTGATGGAGGCCAGCACCAAAAAAGGGATTTTGAAAAGGATCAAAACAACCAGCCCGATACACGTAAAAAAAACGATGGCGTGCAGCTGTTCCGGCCCGTAGGTATGTCTGAATAGCCAGCCATAAAGAAAGAGCGCGATGCTCCACCCAAACAGCAAGGCTCCCACCAAGTCAACCCAGGAAACCGCGGTGGTGAAGTGGCTGATCAGCAGCCCGGCTTCCGGCAGGGTTAGGATGGCCAGCGTGATCATGAAATAGAGAAAACGCCGTGCAAAGGGAATGGGCAGATTTCGATTGATGTCGAAGTGATGATTGTCAAACCGGTGCATTTCCCAAATTATGTTCACGTTGGCCGCGAAGGCAAAGACAACCCCCATGCCTAGCAGACGAGCATCGTAGGTATCGGTTTTGTATACCTGGGCAACGCCAAAGAGCAGCAACCCGCCCGCGAGCTTTGTGCCGATAGCCATCCAGGGAGCGCGACGCACAATCCATTCCGGGAAGAAGAGGGGGTAGGGTTTGGTGAAACGTTCATGGATCCATTGCGCCAGCGCGGAGAGCTTTTGTTCGCGATGTCCTTTCAATAAAACGAAGAACAAATCGGTTACCGCCAGGCATACGAGCACGACACAAGCCAGGGGAATCAAGAACAACGTGAGATACAAACCGTGTTTTGCAGCAGTGGCAATCAGGAAGCATGCGTATAAAAAGATGGGAAGCAATTGCACCAACAACGCTTTTGTCAGCGCCGTCAACTGTGATCTTACCGGTAGCGTAGAAACATAATAAAGGAACTCATTCTCTCCTCGCTTCAACATGGCGCGATTGAAACGTGTCACTTTAAAGCTGTAGGCCGTCCACATGCCGATAGGGATCAATAACAGGATGGGTGAGCTCACCAAAAGCTCTGCCAGGATGATATGGTCTATCGACCGCATGAATCCACCAGCCAACCCCACGACCACCAGGAAGAACGTGGCATTGGCGAGATAGAATTCCTTCACCAGGACTTTATTCAATATGGTCGTGACGGCGTTCACCCCGGGTGAATAGTTTTGTCGCGGATGGTGAATATTCCTTTTAGCAGCAGTTGTGTGTCTTCCAGTAATTGATGCGATGACAACAGAAATATGACATCCTGTTTTTCGTTGTATTGTTGGATGAGCGCAAACAAGATCCGGCGTGCCGTTTCATCCAGCGTGATGAGGGGTTCATCGAGGATGATCACTTTTGGTGCGCCCAGGAATGCCAACGTGAGCGATACCTTCTTCAACATACCGCTGGAACAGGCGCCACAGGGTTTATCAAAAAACTGGTCGATGCCAAAATGAGCCGACAACCGGTCTTGCTGTTCGCGGCTGGCGCCTTTTGCCTGACCGATAAAGCGCACCAATTCTTTGGGTGTGAGAAAGTCGGGATACAACGGTTCGGCTTCGCTGTAGTTCACCAGGCGGCGGTAGGCGAGGGGTGTATCTTTTAGCGAGATGTTGTCGTTGAAGGTCACTTGACCCTCGCAGGGGAGCAAGCCGGTGAGCGAACGGAACAGGGTGGTTTTCCCCGAACCGTTTTCCCCCTTGATCCAGTAGATGCCGGGTTCCAACTGCAGGCTTGGGATGGTCAGCGCGAGCGCATCGCCGTAGTGCTTCGAAAAATTTTGGAGCGTCAGCATAAGAAGTTGAAACGTGAAGCCTCCCCGAAACGATGAGCCATAGGGTGGCGATGGGGTGACGAGCAGCCGGTGATGGGGTGAATTTTCAAATCGTCTTAATTCAGTATTAAACTTACAATATATTTGATTACCGCGGCCACTCTTCTATTTTTGGCCGAGCCATTCCCCTTAACCGTATGCAGCTTTCCGAAAAGATCAAAAATTCCATTCGCGACATCCAGGATTATCCCAAGCCGGGCGTGTTGTTCAGGGACATTACACCACTGCTGGCCAACCCGGTGTTGGTGAGGGAAATGGTGCAGCAGCTCATCAAGGATTATGCGGGCCAGAAGATCGATGCCATTGCTTCCACGGAGGCGCGGGGTTTTATTTTCGGGTCGGTTCTCGCCTATGAGTTGGGTTGCCCGTTTATACCGGTCCGTAAAAGCGGTAAGCTTCCCTACAAAACCCGGTCGCAAAGCTACGCGCTTGAATATGGCACGGCCAGCATCGAAATGCACACCGACGCGATACAGCCCGGCTGGCGCGTGCTGGTGCACGACGACCTGTTGGCCACGGGCGGCACCGCCGGCGCAACGGCCGACCTTGTTCAAGCCTTGGGCGGCGTGGTGGTGGGATTCTCTTTTATCATTAACCTCAGCTTTCTGCCGGGAGAAAAAAATTTAAAGGAGCGTTTTGGCCTGCCGCCACATTATTTGGCCAGCTATTAACCATCCGGCAATCAATCCTGTTAAAGCATAGTATGTCCGAAGTTGCACACATCCCCGTGTTTCCCCTGTCGATCTTGCCGTTGCCGGGAGAACTGGTGCCTCTCCATATTTTCGAGCCCCGGTACCGGCAGCTTTTGCACGACGCGGAGGTGAACGACGTCTCTTTCGGCATTTATTTCAGCCACGAAAGCAACGAACAAAAGATCGGGTCGCTCATGAAGCTGGAAAGCATCATCAAGCGATATCCGGGTGGCGAAACGGACATCATTGTGCGGTGCGAGGATATTTTTAGCCTCGACATGCTGCTGCGAACCTATAAAACCAAGCTGTATCCCGGTGGCCATGTCCGGTTTTGGAACGTGGAGGTAAACGCATTCCCCGATCACGAGCTCTACGACCTTTTTCTTCACTATTTAAAGCTGCGAAACATCACCCAGCACTTTAATGTTTTCAATCTTTTCCAGGTGGCTAATGAATTGAACCTGGATTTGGGTGACCGCTATAAATTTCTGACCACCCCCGAAGACCGCCGGGAGGCTTTTTTGTTGAACCGGATGAAATTCCAGGTGCACATCCTCGAGCAGGAGGAGCGGAGCAAGGATAATTTTCATCTAAATTAAATATACCCGCTTCTGCGAAACCCTATTCGCATAAAATCGTTACGTGAAGATTTATTGATTTTTTTGTATCCACTTTCCTTTCCGTCCGTTTGATGCGCCTTTGTAAAAAACACGTGCTATAGCCATGCCGTTGGTGTCACATTTTTGTTTCATGAACGGGATGTTAACAAAAATTAACGTTTGCGCTGCAACATTCAATCGAAACCAGACGTCTTAGGTACATATATCAAAACAAAATCCTTATGAAAAAAACAGTATCTCTTTTAGCTGTGCTGATGGTGATGAGCACGTTGACTTTTGCGCGAAGACTCGATACGCCTGCTGCAGCTGCAGCATCCGGCATGGCGGTAATGAAGACCGGTTCTATCTTTAAGGTCTATTATAAAGGACCCAAAGAAAATACAGTAAAGGTGACCATCCTGAATAGCGACAAAGAGATTATATATAAAGAGACCGTGAAAAATACCTCAGGTTTTGCACGTCCCTATAATTTCACGAATCTCCCCGAAGGCGACTATACGATCGAAGTGAACGATGAAGCAGGCACACGCATCGAAAAAGTGAGCTATCACACCAGCACCGTTCAAAAGCTGGCGCATTTGTCGCGCCTCAATGGCGATTCGGAGCGCTTTATCCTCACGGTGTCTAATAAAGACTCCGAAAATCTGCAGATCAAGATCTACGCAGAAGATCAAACCCTGATTTATTCCGGCAACGAAAGGATCAAAGGCGACTTTGCCAAGATCTACAACCTGGAAAAGATCACCGGCAAAGTTTCATTCGAGATCAGCGATGACAAAGGTGTAACGAAGACGCTACGCTACTAATAAGGATATAATATTTTGTGATGCGCCCGGAGCGCAGAAGAAAATACAAAAAGCAACCCATCACCCGGGTTGCTTTTTTGTTTGTTTAGGGGTGGGGTTAGGGCTGGTTTAGGGTGGAATTGGCCCCTACTGCAAACGTTGTCTTAATTTTTTTTTTGCCGATTGCGTTTGCGGACACTTTCGACAGGAGGTTTTGGGTGATTCCCCCATAATTTTTTCCGCAAACGTTGTTTCAGGTTTTAAAACAGGTTTCCTTACAACTTCCGGCTTTGTTGCGCAACCTCCCGTTACATTTGTATCACAAAACAAAAACAAACAAACACGAATTATGAAAACAAAGTCTCTTTACCTCGCAGCACTTATCGTTATCAGTGCAGCTGTAGCCGCGGTCGGAAAAGATGAACCCCGTAGTGCTGGCGTCGCCATCGTACCTGTTAAAGGATCTGAAGTATTCAAGCTGATCTATAAATCTGAAACAGCAAGCAAAGTAAAACTCAACATCTACAATGCTGCTTCGAAAGTGATCTTCACCGAAACCCTGAGCAACGCAGAAGGATTTATCCGTCCCCTGAATTTCTCTGGCCTGCCTTTCGGCGAATATACTGTAGAAGTAATCGACGCTGCTGGCAAGAAAACTGAGAAGATCAACTTCCAACCTGCAAAAGCAACCAGCACGATCCACGTATCGAAGCTTGCCAACGAAGAAGGTAAATTCCTCCTGGCCGTTTCTAAGACTGCTGGTTCTGAAGTGAACGTGAAGATCTATGACGAAGCCAACAACCTGGTGCACAGCGAAAGCAGAACCGTAACCGGTGACTTCGCTCAACTGTATACCATCAAAGCTTCTGGTTCTTATACGTTCGAAGTATCGGACAACGCCGGTAACACAAAGACCGTACGTTTCTAAGACCTCAGGTTCTCGAGAAACAAAAAGCCTTCGCGTGCGCGCGACGGCTTTTTGTCGTTTATGGGGTGACGTAAAAAATGGAATAGGCGTGAAATGACCTACATTTGTTCCTGTTAAGATCTTTAAAAGAAATGTCTATGAAGCCTGATCTGAGTTCGCGAGCGCAAGTAGAGAAGCTGATCAGCGCCTTTTACGCGCGGGTTTCGGAGGATGCCTTGCTGGGGCCTGTATTTAGACATGTTGACTGGCCGCACCATTTACCCATCATGGTCAACTTCTGGTCGTCCATGTTGCTGGGCGATCAATCGTATCGCGGCAACCCCTTTCAAAAACACATTCACCTGCCCATCGGCCGGGAGCACTTTGATCAATGGCTCCATCTTTTTTACACCACCCTCAATGAGCACTTTTCCGGCCCCATAGCCGAAGAAGCCAAGACACGGGCCGCCAGCATTGCCACCCTTTTCCAACACCGTTTGGGGCTTACCGCCTAACCCAAACCGGTTTCATTATTTGAAGGACCTGCCGTATCTTTAACGTTCTCAAAAAAAGAACGAACCGATGCGCCGTATACTCTCGCTCACCATCCTCCTGTTGATCATGGCCACCGGGCTTACGGCCCAGGATTTGTATGGCCTTTATCAAGCCGAAGATTTCACCCAGGAAAATCTCTTCACCAACAACATCGAAGGTCCGGCGTTCGACGCGCAGGGAAACCTCTTTGTGGTGAACTATCAAAAGGATGGCACCATCGGATTGGTGCAGCCCAACGGCACCGTATCGCTTTTTGTGACCTTGCCGGAAGGCAGTGTGGCCAACAGCATCCAATTCACCAGCAAAGGCAAGATGTTGCTGGCCGATTTCAAAGGCCACAACGTGTTGCAGGTGAACATGAAAACGAAGAAGATCAGCGTCTACGTTCACAACGATAAATTCAACCAGCCCAATGACTTTTGCATCAATTCGCGCGATCAGCTTTTTGTGTCGGACCCCAATTGGAAAGAAAGCACGGGCCAGTTGTGGCGCATCGACCGCGGCGGCAAGGCGGTGTTGCTCGCCGACCAGATGGGCACCACCAACGGCATCGAGCTGAGCCCCGATGAACGCACCCTCTACGTGAACGAAAGCGTGCAGCGCAAGATCTGGAAGTTTGATGTGGACGGAAAAGGAAACATCTCCAACAAAAAACTCTTCGCCGAATTTCCCGATTTTGGTTTCGATGGCATGAAATGCGACGAACAAGGCAACCTGTATGTGACGCGCTATGGCAAAGGCGCCGTGGCCGTGTTGTCGCCCGCCGGTGATTTGATCCGTGAGATAAAATTGAAAGGGAAAAACTGCAGCAACCTCGTGTTTGGCGGCCTCAATGGAAAGCTCGTGTTTGTGACGTTGCAAGACCGCAAAGGCATGGAGCGTTTTCGCAACGACGTTGCCGGCAAGTACAAGGGGTTACAATAGTCCTATTGGACTTGCTCTACCAATTCCAGACGTTTCACCACACTCGCAGGCGCCAGGATCGTGCCCGGCGACAACACGGCGTTGGCCCCGATCTTCACGTTATCGCCCACCAGCGCCCCAAATTTAGTTACACCCGTGGCCAGTTTTTGATGATCCACCAGCACGTGAATGGCCTTCTCGATTCGTTCGTTAAAATGATTGCAGATGATGCTTCCGGCTTCCATGTTCACTCCCGATCCCAGCAGTGAATCGCCCACAAAATTGAAATGCGCTAGTGCACTGCCCGGCAAAATGCAGCTCGATTTGATCTCGCATCCCGGCCCAACCGAAACCTTCTCGCCCAGGAAAACACCGCCGCGCAAATAGGCGTGCGCTCCGACAAAGCAACCCTCGCCGATGATGCAAGGGCCTTTCAACACCACGTTCTCTTCTATCCGCGCGTTCTTGTGAATGGCCACGTGGCCCTTTACCACATAATCGGTTGACAAGCCTTTTAGGCGCTCGGTCAACAGCGATTGAATGTTGGCACAAAATGTCCAGGGGTCTTCGTTTACATGGCGGGGAAAAAGCGCGGCAAAGTTCTCGAGATAGTGTGATAAGGAGAGCATAGAGCGGATTTATTGTTCGTAGAATTCGAGCGGCAGATGATCGGGATCGGCAAAAAAAGTGAATCGCTTGCCCGTGTACTCATCGATTCGGACCGGCTCAAAGGCAATGTTTTTTTGCTTTAGCCATGCCGTTGCTTCATCGAGATTGGCCACTTCAAAGGCGAGGTGACGCAAGCCACAAGCTTCCGGTCGCGAGACGCGGGCCGGGGGATCGGGAAACGAGAACAACTCGATGCAATAGCGGTCGCCGAGGGCGAGGTCCAACTTGTACGACCGGCGTTCGGCGCGATAGTGCTCCGCCACGACGCGGAAGCCCAGCACGTCGGTGTAAAACTTTTTGGACGCCTCATAGTTAGAACAGATGATGGCCACGTGGTGAACAGCGCGAAGGGTAAGCATGTTCGAAATTATGTATTTTCGTTGAAAACCTATTCATGTGGATATACTCTGGATGATCTTGGGCGCTCTGTTGATGCTGGTCGGCATCGCTGGTTGTGTCTTGCCGTTCCTGCCCGGCCCGCCGCTGTGTTTTGTCGGCTTGCTTTTGCAACAACTGAATTCGGACCCACCCTTTTCGGCAAGCTTTCTATGGCTTTGGGCGGGCATTACGGCCGTGGTGACCGTGCTGGACTATTTTATCCCGGTGTACGGTGCAAAGACTTTTGGGGGCAGCAAATGGGGCATGTGGGGCTGCACGATCGGGCTGATCGCCGGGCTTTGGTTCGGACCGTTTGGCATCATCATCGGGCCTTTTGTAGGGGCATTTATCGGGGAGATGATGGCGAGCAACAATGCACACCGCGCTTTCAAATCGGCGTTGGGCTCCTTTGCGGGATTTTTATTTGGCACCCTGTTCAAGCTGATCGTGTGCTTTGTGATGACCTGGTATTTTGGGGTATTTGTTTATCACTATATCGTGCAATAAAAAATCCCGGTGGAGATCCACCGGGATAGATTTATTCTTTAAAAAATGGAACGCAACGAACGTGCGTCTATTGAATAACGATCGTCACCTTATTGATCCGATTCGCGTCCAGCTTCCCCGTTTGTTCGCCGCCGCCTACGTTGTCTTTATCGTCTTTGCGAACGATCACATAATAGGAGATGGCTTTCAACTCTTTCATTTTTAAAACACCCTTCGCATCGGTAACGCCCTGGGCGGCCACATTCTTTTCGGCGGCGTAGTCGTCTTCGTTTTCATAGAGCTGCACGGAGGCACCTTCTACGGTGTTGCCCAGTTCGTCGCGCACGGTGACCGATAGTTGGGTTTTAATGATCTGGAAGCCCGAGGAAACCGTTAGGAAGGTCAGGGCGAGAAAGAATACAGAAAAGATTTTGAAGGATGCTTTCATAAGATCAGACGTTTTGAGGCTTTACAATAAAAAATCCGGAGCCCTGTAATAACAGGGCTCCGGTAGTAAAGTTAGCGAAGCAGCACCACTCCACCGCGTTTTTCCTGGACGCCTTTTTCAGGGCGATAAGAGCTCTGATAGCGCACCAGGTAGGTGTAGGTACCGGGTGGAGCCTGCTGTCCGGCGTTGTTATTGTAGCCGCCATTCCACTTGAAGTCGCGCTGATTGGACTGGTAGATCATCTCGCCCCAACGGTTGAAGATGAAGACCTGGAAGTTCTGGTCGTCGATAAAGAAGGTAAACAGCATGAACGTCTGGTTCACATAGTCGCCGCCTTGTCCCTGCACGACGCTGGTCGGGCGGAAGGCGTTGGGACCGACAATGACGGGATCGCATTGTTCCTTCACCAGGGTTTTGTCGCTGCTGGCACAACCAAAGCCGTTCACAAGGTTCACCGAATACAATCCGATCTCGGAAGCTGTCAGCGTAGGCGTTGTGATTTTCAACGTCACCCCATCTTTGAACCAGTCATACGACGTGAACTCCCCTGGATCCAGCACCACTTCGCGGGTGTTGGGGTCGGGGTTTGCCGGGTCAGGACAGATCAGGGCCTCGTCCTTCATAAAGCCGGGTGTTGTGGGGTTGACGATCACGTCCATGTCGGCCGTAGCCACGCAGGTGGCCGCCGTGACCGTGACGGTATAGTTTCCGCCACGCGTATCTTGTAAGGTGCCACTGCTTTGGTTAGGGATGGTGTTGCCATTCAAGGCCCAGGACACCACGGATGAACGACTCGGCGTGGCCGTTAGTGTAAACGGCGATCCCTCGCACGCTGGCGTGCTGGTTAGCGCTACAGTCAACGTGCCGTCTACCTGCACAGTATTCGAGAAGTTATTGGTACATCCCGTGACAGGACTTTTGATGGTTACAGCATACGTGAAGCCGTCATTTGCGATGGGCACGGTGACTACTGGCCCACCCAATGTAGGATCGGGCGTTGGAGCAGCGTTCACAAACCAGTAGTAAGTAAAGGCGCCGTTTGGTGTGGCGTTTAGTGTAACTTGGTTTGCACAGGCGTCTGTTTGCGTATAGTTAGCCAATAGCGGCTTGTCTACAAATACGGTCATGACGGTATCCAAGTCGCAGAAGGTGGCTTGTTTTATATTGATGTTATACGTCTGATTGCCAACGGGCGGGTTAGCGAAAATTTGACCAGCGGCATTGGATCCTACAATATTGGGACCAGACCACAAGTAGGTCGAACCGGCTGGGCCTGTTGCTGTCAAGGTTATATTCGGGGTCGTACAAACATCGGACGCAAGGGTTACGGGGACTTTAGCTCCGACGGTGATGTTCACATCTCCGCTTGCCGTACAGGCACCGGATTTAACCTGCACCGTATAGGTGTCGGTTTTCATCGATCCGGTTAAGAAAGGAGTTCCATTGGCCGTCAGGGTCTCCACTGGGGTGAAAGTGGACTTGTCGTATACCGTGTAGTTTACAGGGTATGTAATCGGACCAGGCGTGGCCACGAGGGCAACTTGTATCTTGCGATCACAGAGTGTTCCTGCCTCACTGGCGTTGACCTGGAAGGTATTGTCATTTATGCTGGCGGTGGTTGTTGTCGCACAACCCGTGACCTGATCGGCCACCGTAATGCCGTAGGTTCCTGCAGCGAGTCCCGTCGCATCCGGGAGCGGTCCTACGCTTTGATCGGTATCGGAGATGGAAGTTGATGGACCGACGATGAAGTAGGAATACAGGGTTGTAGAGGGTGTGCCGCCGATGCTAAGATTTGTGATCGTTCCATCAGCCGCCCCGCAAGTAGTGGGACTGGTGGTGTTGAACGGTCCAATGACGGGCAGCGGGTTAATGGTATAGATCACCGAATCTTTTGCAAAGCAAGTGTTGATCGGGTCCGTTACCGTTACTTCATACTCAATCGTAGGAGGGCTGGGCACCGATGTGTCGACAGCCTGCAGGCGCGTGTTTCCGGAAGCAACATTATTCTTGGTCCAAGCATACGTGGCACCGGGGTTCTGTGCATCAAGATTGCCGATGGATACATTTTGGCAAATCGTGGTGTTTGGACCCAGCTCAATGATCGGCCGGCTATCCGAAGCTAAGATCTCACCGTCCGTTGTACAACCCGCCTTGTTGGTGACCGTGACTTTGTACAAAGCTTTTTTGTTCACCGTGATCGTTTCCGTGGTTGCTCCCGTAGACCACGCGTAGGTGAGGTCCGGCAAATCGTTAGGATTGGCATCGATCGCTACCGGCCCGTGACAGAGCACCACCGCGGTTGTGGGATCCGGCGGCGCGCCAAAGATCTCGAAGTCTTGTGTGAGCAATTTATTCAGTCCGCAGCGATTGTGTAAATGAAGTTTGACTTGATACTTCCCTGGCGCAGCAAACAAATATTTAAATGACGCTTGATTCTTTACACTTTTCAAAACCGTCGCCCCTTGCAAAAGCGTCCAGTCTAACGTATCGATGGCGTCGGTAGGCGTGCCGACAAAGCTTATGGAGTCTTGTACGCAACTGCCGTTGACGGCCAAGCCCGGACCTTGGATAGGATTCCCCAAGTTTTGAATGAAGTTTGGCAGACCCAGGCGGCTATTGGTTCCGGCCAGCAGGTCTTGCTTGCTGGGTTGGAACTGGGACACTGTCGCCGTATCCTCATTCACGGTAATGACGCCGAGTTTAGTGTCGCCCTCGGCCGCCACATAGACCTGCCCGTTGGGTGCCAATTGGATAGCGCCAAGTTTTTGGCCGACGGGGGCTATCGGAGGTTTTTTCAGGTAGGGCATTCCCAGCGAGTCGAAGGCAAACTCGACGATCTGTGATGAGCCTGAGCCTTGCAGCGAAGCGAATAACTTATTTCCGCCAGACGAAAGCTCCACGCCATACACTTGTCCGTTTGCATTTTTGAGATCGGCCGTTCTGAAGTTGCTCACCGTTCCCGACGAATCGGCAAAGTCGAACACTTCCACCACGTTGGACACGCCGGGTGTGGAGAGCGCTACCGCCAGGCGATTTTTTGCGCCGAGCTTCATATAGCCTTGGCCGTTGGCAGCCGTAGCATAGTTGTGGTCGGAGCCGATGCTGGAGATCACCGGGTTGCCGATGCCTTGCTGAGAGATCTTATAGGCACGGAAGGAATTGTTTCCATACTCGTGTGCGATGAGCCAGTTGGCGTTGCCGGTGATGCGTTCGGTACTCTTGGTAAACAAGACCGTGCTGGGCGAAGTCGTGGCGGGGTTTCCGTCCGGGTCTACTAGGCCACCGGTGCCGTTGTTCATTTTCAAGTCGAAGAGCGTATAGCGAAGCTCAAAAGTGCCGTCGCCATAAACAGCTTTCGTGGTGAAGATATAGTAAAGGGTCTCATCGCCGGGCACCGGAATGATGAGGGCGGCCTGTGCGGAAAGCGGATCACCACCAATGTCGGCTGACAGCAACTGTTCCTGTCGGTTCCACACGCTTTTGCCGTCGGTAAATAAAACGACTTGTCCGTTGCGATCGCTGATGGTAGAAGTTCCCGCAGGGGCATCCATCACGTTGTTCTTGATGGGGTTAGGAACGGGCGGCGGACTTGGATTGTTGGGATTGGGTGGATTGAAATCAAGCCCGGCATTCTTGCCGAAGAACCAGATGTTGGCGCGCTGATCCTGCACGTCGTATTCTTTGATATTCACACCGGCATAGGTGGAGCATCCGCCCGCGGTGGCCACCAGATAGTAATATCCGGCCGAATCCGGTTGAAGCGTTGCCGACGTAGCACCGGGGATGAGACCACCAGGACCGAACCATTGCAGTTGCGGCGAGCCGGAGCCGTTCACTTTAGCCGTTACTTTGAAGGTTCTGCCGCAGCTGGGTTTCGGCGGTGAGGCTTTTTGCACCTTCAGCTCACAACTACAGGCTGTGGTATCCTGCACGAGATTGATCTGCGTGTCAAACGGCGTGATGGTAACGGGTGCGGTATAGGTTGCTTTCTGGCCATTCAAATAAGCTGTCACGGTCACGGAATAGGTGCCGTCTTTGGCATACGTGTAAACAGGGCTCCAGTCGTGGCTCTTTCCGGTTCCATCACCCAGGTCCCACGAAAGGCTGTCTGCGCTGGGCGTTACCGTTGGGTAGAACGAAGTAGGCGAGTTGGCGCAAAGACCATCTGCGGTGAATGTCACTTTCAGATCCACCGTGTCGCGCGGTGCGAAAGAAGGAAACTGTGTGCCTTTAAAATCGATGTTGCCGGGGAAGGCTTGTGCGGTGTAGATCGCTTTCGGTGCAACGGAGTCGGCATCGGTGATCTTGCCCAACAGGAACGGTCCGTTCGTGGTGGCCTGATAGAGGTGATAGATCGCGCTGTCCGGTCCGATCTGTAAGCCATAGCTTCTGGCGATCGTGTTGGGATCGGGCAACACGGAGGCCAGCGATACCGTGACGCCGCCAATCAGGTTGTACTGCAACACATCGGCTTGTATGCCGGCCTCACCAGAACGCGATAAATACACGAGGTCGCCGTTGGGGCTGAACTCGATATCGTAGATGGATTGATTGGTGGTGGTGGGCAGTCCGGAGTTGAGAATGCGTTGTTGAAAAGTGAGTGCGCCGGTCGCGGGATCAAAGGTAAGGATCTCGGCGTCGCGTGTGCCTTCCTGGGGCGATACAGCGATGCGGTTCGTGCCGGCGTGATAAGCGAAGTTAGCGGCTACGTTGATCAATCCTAAACCGGCAAACGTCGTCGTGGTGGAAGGGCCCGTAGTGGTCACCAGGGTCACGCTGTAGTCAGGGCTGCCGTTGGCGTGGGTGATGAGCCAGAAGTCGTCGCCGTTGTCGTGGGGAATGGCGATCATCGCTTCCGAGCGATTGGTCAGGCCGGCGATGGCCGTGTTGGTGTTGTTGGTTCCGTCACCCAGCGCGGGGGTAGGGAAGGCGGCGTTGCCAAACAGTGACATGTCGACAATGCGGTATTCGATCGAACCTCCCGTTGTGAAATTAGCGCTGTTGGTGATGACGTAGAACTGATTGAGTTGACCGGGTACTTTGGCCACCGTTACAGGCTGGTTGCCGGAGGTGAATCCGTTGAGGCCGGTGCCATTGGGCATGACGGCATTCGTGATGTCGTAGATCTTGGCGCCATCCGTGTAAAAAAGCAAGTCGCCGTTGGTTTGGTCGCTGGCTACGGCGCTACCGCCGGTGCCGAAGGGAACGGCCTGGTTGCTCACCAGCGAGGCCGTGTTGCTCGAACGACTGAATCGAACGCCCTGTGGGCTGTTCCCGAAATACCAGTTGTAGTTCGCGAAGTTCTGCGCCATCAAGGTGACGGGCAGGAGCAGCAGGAGCAAGAACGATCGTAATAATTTAGTATTCAGTTTCTTCATAGGGTATTCACGCTTCAACTTACGCTCAAAACTATCCTTGTTCAAATGTAAAACGCCAAGGGTTAATTAAAGTATACAATTTGCATAAAATATCGTTATCTGTAGACCGTTACTATGTATCTGTCGTCATCATGGTAGGCTAACCCTACCGAACGGGAAAATCAAGAGACGAAACGTTCAGCGATTGCTATCGACCATATAACTGACAACGGACACCGGAAACGACAAACTATTTCATAAATTTCCGATATACTTTTAATTTGCCTTGATTGCGTACTTTAAAATCACCGAAGTTGATGTACAGGATATGCCTGCTTTTAAGTCTGTTAATACTGGCGCTTGAGGGGACGGTAACTGCCCAGGACCCTCAATTTTCACAGTTTTACGCCGCGCCGCTCTACCTCAACCCTGGGTTGGCAGGGGCGACGGGTCAGGCCCGCGCCGGCATCAACTACCGCAATCAGTGGCCCGCCATCGATGCAAATTTCACCACCACATCGGCTTTCTTCGACTATTACATCGAGGATTATAAAAGCTCTGTGGGGATGATCATCACCCGCGACCGCGAGGGACTTGCCGGGCTGCGTTCCCTTAGCGTGGGCCTCCAATATGCCTACGAGCTCAGGATCAATGAAAACCTCGGCTTTCGCCCGGGCATACAAGTATCGCTCTACAACCGTGATATCAACTTCGGCAAGCTCACTTTTGGTGACCAGTACGACCCCACCACGGGCCAGTTCCTGGATCAACCCACAGCCGAACAGTTCAATACGAACTTTAAAAAGACGTTTGTCGACTTGTCGATGGGCGGTGTGTTTTTTACCCGCACGGCCTGGCTCGGGGTCTCTGCCTGGCATTTAACGCAGCCCAACCAAAGCCTGATCGGCGAAAACACCCCGCTGCCCCTGAAACTTTCCGTACATGGTGGTTTTAAATTTTTCCTGAAGTCGGGCTCCATGGGTAAAGGCGTATACGCCAAGAAAACCGAGCGCAGCATTGCTCCTGCCTTCCAATACCGCCACCAGGGACAATTCGACCAGGCGGATCTGGGACTCTATTTTACCAGCTCGCCACTCGTGCTGGGTGCCTGGTATCGCGGCATTCCCTTCAAATCGGTGAACGGCTTTGTGAACAACGAGTCGATTGTGTTGCTGATCGGCTTCACGCAGTTGGGTGCCAAGGATGCCATCAACATTGGCTACAGCTTTGACTATACCGTGTCGAAACTGGGGATCGGCAGTGGTGGAGCACACGAGATCAGCCTCACCTACACCTGGCCTATGCGCAACCCCCGCAAACCGCCAAGAGATAAACTCATCATTCCCTGCCCTGATTTTTAAGGGCTTTCCTTCTAACTGCACAACCTTACTATGGACGTAGAAACCCTCCGGAACTTTTGCAACGCCCTTCCTGCTGTTCGCGAAGACATCAAGTGGGGCAACGATCTGTGCTTTACCATCGGCGAAAAAATGTTTTGCGTCGTTGGCCTGGAACCACCACACCGTTTTTCTTTTAAGGTAACCGACGAAGAATTCGATGAAGTATCCACCCGCGATGGCTTTATACCCGCGCCCTATATGGCTCGCAACAAATGGGTTTCCATCGAAAATCCCGACCGGGTGAAGCAGAAAGACTGGGAATATTTTGTTCGTCAGTCCTATGAACTGATAAAAGCGAACCTGACCCGCAAGGCCCGGGTGGAATTGGGCGTTGAAGATCCCGGTTTGGAAAAGCCCGCAAAAGCAAAGCCCGCAAAAAAGAAACCCGCGGTGAAAAAAGTAGCGGCAAAGAAAAAGCTGCCGGCGAAGAAAAAACCGGCGGCAAAGAAAAAAGCTCCTGCCAAGAAGAAACCTGCCAAAAAGAAATAACTACAAAAAAAAGGCTACCCCAGGGCAGCCTCTTTTTTTTGTAAACATGGCTAAATAAGGATGGACGCTGAATACGGCGTCCGTCTTATCCAAGGATCAATGATGATGATGTCCACCGGGGCCATGCACGTGGCCGTGAGTGATTTCTTCTTCGGTGGCGTTGCGCACGTCCATGACCTCTACGGCAAAATTCAGCTCTACGCCGGCCAGCGGATGGTTGGCATCAACCGTTACCGAATCCAGGCCTACTTCCGTCACCGTCACCACATCGCCGCGGTCGGTGGAAAACTTCATGCCCACGCGCACATCCTGGTCGCCAAAGGCAGAACGAGGAACCTTCTGGGTCATGGCAGGGTCTTTCTGACCATAGCCTTTTTCAGGAGCGATCTTCAATTGAAATTTATCACCCTTCGACTTCCCTTCGAGTCCTTCTTCCATTCCGATGATCAAATTGCCTGCGCCGTGAAGATAGTATAACGGGTCGCGACCGTCGCTGGTGTCAATGATGGTGCCTTCGTTGTCGCGTAGCGTATAATGAATGCCTGCTACTTTGTTTTTGGTGATCTGCATAGTCTTTTGAGATTTAATGGATGAAAAAAAGAGGCAGTAATTGTGCTGAGCCATGCGTACCGAGCAGAAAGGCTTACCTCGACTTGAAGGGCAAAGGTAATAAAGTTAGCCAAAACTGTTTGATCCCGGACACTCCAAATAACGAGTGCGGGGGGATTAATAAGTTGGATTTTAATGCGATACTTGTTTGATAATCCTTTTCTTACCCTATGAGATTTTCTACCTCCATCGCCTTATTCGTCATCGTTTTTATGATGTTCGCCGGAAACCGTGGGAGCGCGCAAAATGCCCATCCTTCCGGCCGCATCCTGAAAGATGCATGGTTTAAATCCATTGCGGCCGTGCAATGGAAAGTGCAAACACAGGGCAGCATCCGCGGCAGTGCGCTGGCGACGGGGGACCGGGTCTATTTTGGCAGCGCCGACGGAAATCTCTATGCCGTGACCCGCAAAAATGGCGATGTGGTCTGGAAGTTTAAAACGGCCGGCGCGATCAGCAGCACACCGGCTTTCGCCAAAGGCACGCTCTATGTCACGAGCCGCGACCTCAACATTTATGCGGTGGACGCAGCGACGGGCAAGGAGCGATGGAAATTCCAAACGGGCAGCCTGCTGCCGCATTTTTGGGGCTGGGAATATTTCCAGTCGACACCGGTGATCGAAAACGACGTGCTCTACGTAGGTGCCGGAGATGGGATGTGCTATGCCTTGCAGGCTTCGGATGGCAAAGTGTTGTGGAAATTCAAAACCAACAGCCGCATCCGGTCAACGCCGGTGATCCAGGACAAGAGTTTGTTGGTGGCGAGCTACGATGGTGTTCTTTACGTGCTGGATAAAACCAAGGGCACGCTGCAATGGCGCTATGAAACCGAAGGCGCTCACCTCAAATCCGAAGACTTCGGATGGGACCGCAATGCCATCGATGCAACGCCGGTGGTGACCAATAACAAAATCGTGTTTGGCTCGCGCGATGGAAATCTGTATGCCGTCGACATGACCACAAAAACATTGGTTTGGAAATTTACCTATGGTCCCACGTGGAGCATATCCTCCCCGTTGGTGCACCAAGGAAAAGTGTTTGTCGGATGGTCCGATAATAAATTGTTCTCCGCGGTCGATCTTCAGACGGGTAAAGAGGTATGGAAGTATGAAGCCGGTGACTATGTGTATTCTTCTCCCGTAGTAGCTGGAAATACGGTCATCGTTGGCAGCGGCGACAACAAGCTCTACGGCTTCGATGCGACTAACGGCAAAGTGCAATGGACGTTCAAGACGCAGGGCAGCATCTATTCGTCGCCCGTGCTCGATAGCGCGACCGTATACATCGGGAGCGACGATGGAGCGATGTACGCCTTGCAGGGAAGCGCGCATGAGCCCGTGCAGCATCTGGCTTTTTTTGCGACCGACCTGGGGCATGACTATTTGAAAGGCAACCCAAAGATCACAGCCTTCCTGCAAGCGCAAAAAATTCAGGCGTTGGATTCGGCTGGGCTGAGAGAATTCATGAGCGATCGCATAAAGGACAAAGCGTCAAGTGTATTGATCTTCAACCACAGCACTGTTCCGCGCAACCTGTTGACCCCAAATGAAAAGACGGGAACGTTCAGGAGATATATCGAAGCGGGAGGCACGGTGGTCTGGACCAGCTTTGCGCCCAACCTGGTTTCGTTTGATGACAAAGGAAATTTTTTAGGCGAGAAACCCGATGTGGCCAACGCCCTGTTGGATATGGACTTCGATCTGGTTCACGATGGCGGTGAATATTCGTGCGCGGTGACGGCCGCGGGGAAGCGCTACGGTCTGAGTGATTTTTTTGTAGGCTATTTTTCGGTGAAGCCGGGCGCGGTGAACGAGACGCTGGCGACGAATGAATATGGCCGGCCGGTTTGCTGGGTAAAGAAATTAGGAGCGGGGCGGTTTATTCAATGGCGGACGTGGAGCAATGAGATCGGGCAGCGCGACCTGGACATGCTTTTGGATGTGGCGCAATTCCGGCCATAAGGTCCCTTCGAACGCGCCGATAACATTACCTGGCTGGCCGGTGTTATTGGGGTATCTGTTTCTTATCTTTAGCTATGCGGCGCAGGCTGCAGGATGGCAGTGAACTCAAATCCGCGTAAATGAAGCCCACCCTCTCTTTTCTGGCCAGTTGCGTTGTTGCAGCCGGTTGCTCGACTGTGAAGCCCGCCCCGACTGTTACGTCCGTGGCTCCTCCCCCTGAGCACAACGGCGAGGCAGACATCACGCGTTTTCAAAAAGGCATTGACTTTGTGGCCACCGGCAACGAGCCCTCCTGGATCCTGGAGGTGGATTTTGACAGTATCATGATGTTCAAATCCTTCAACGATGAAGCGGCGATCAGCACGCCTGTTCCACCACCACAGTCGGCGCAGGATGCGAAGGTGACCCGCTACCGTGGGGTGGGTGCATCGGTGGAGCTTATCGTACAGATCGAGAAAAAAGAGTGTCGCGATAACATGTCGGACGAGACATTTCCCTATACGGTAAGCGTTGATGTGAAACACAATGCGGCGTCGGACTATAAGACGTTCAAAGGATGCGGCCACTACCTCGTTGACTATAAACTGCACGACCTTTGGGTGTTAAAGGAATTCGGTGACGGTGTTGCTGTGACGGAAAAAGATTATCCCCACGGGCAACCCCGTATGGAACTCAATCCTGGTGCAGGCACCATTATGGGCTACACCGGGTGCAATGAATTTTCGGGTAAACTGATCACACAAGGAAATGCGATTGCCTTTCAACAGCTCACACGCACAAAAATGGCGTGTACCTCTTCGGTGGAGGCGCTTTTTATGAAAGCCCTCCAGGACGCCGACCGGTTTGAATGGGGTGAGAGACGATTGAAGTTGTTCAAAGGCAGCGTCCTGTTGTGTCAACTTTTAAAAGTAGATTGATGATCGCGCTATTTCGTTTTTTCGCGGTCGTGGCGTTCACCCTACTTGCCCTCACGACGCAGGCGCAATCACGATCACAAAAAGAAAGACACAAGCCCGACCTGCACGACACCACCTACTATACTTCCTATGAGAATCAGATCACGGGTCGCTACTATTTCTCCAAGAAATATACTCTCTTGCGCTTTCGGAACTTTGCCGAAGGCTATAGCTTTTCATACCGGCCCAACACGACCTTGAACATGGGAGTGGGCGCCACCTATCGATGGGCCACCCTAAACCTGGCCTATGGCTTTGGCTTTCTCAATCCCGACCGCGGCAAGGGCGACACGCGCTACCTCGACCTGCAATTCCATACCTACAGTCGCAAGATCATACTCGACGCATTCGGTCAGTTTTATCGGGGATTTTATTTGGCCGGTACCGACATCACTACCGACAACAGCTATTACCTGCGGCCCGATTTGAAAGTGAACCTCATCGGTATTTCTACACAATATATTTTTAATCACGACCGGTTTTCCTATCGCGCGGCCTTCCACCAAAACGAGTGGCAAAAAAAATCTGCCGGCACGTTCATCGCCGGGCTCGAAGGCTACTATGGCACGGTGTTGGCCGACAGTACCATTGTGCCCACGGCCGTGGACAAACCCGTGGCCACGGGCAACGCCGACCACCTGAAGTTTTTTGAATTTGGGCCGAATGTCGGGTATGCGTATAGTCTCGTTATCCGAAGACATTTTTACATCACGGCTTCCGCGGCGGTGAGCCTAGACTACGGTGGTACCCAGATCTCCGAGAACTCGGGAAGCGAGTGGGTGTATGGCTTTAGTCCCAATACATTCTTTCGGGTCTTTTGCGGATACAACACCCGCGTGTGGGCCATCAGTGCCCTTTATCTGACCAACGCGGTTCATATGCACGCCAGAGGCGAAGGACAGGTGACGCTCAACACGGGCAACGCCCGTTTGAATTTTGTGTATCGCTTCAAGCCAAGCCGGAAGGCAAAACGGGTGTTGAAGTATATCGATAAGGTAGGATAATAAAAATCAGCGCGACCGCCCTGTATCGCCCCGGGCAAAAATCGTATATTCACCCGCTGAAAGAAAAACTAAAAATGAACTGGATCATCCTGATTATCGCCGGTATTTTTGAAGTCGTTTTTGCCGCGTGCCTGGGAAAGGCAAAGGAAACCAGTGGCACAGCGTCGATGCTTTGGCTGGCAGGATTTTTTGTGTCGGCCACCATCAGCATGGTGCTGTTGTTCAAGGCCATCCAAACCTTGCCGATCGGCACAGCCTATGCGGTGTGGACGGGCATTGGTGCTGTCGGGACGGTGATCGTGGGGATTCTTATTTTTAAGGAACCCGCCGATTTCTGGCGGATGTTTTTTATGACCACGCTCATTGCTTCTATTGTCGGATTGAAATTTGTGTCGCACTAGACGTGCACAAGGCTAAACGGTTGTGCCGCATTCGTCATGGCAATCCGATATTTCGGTCTCCAACGTGGCATGTTGAATGCCCAGGTGTTCCAGGTCGTGTTTCAATTTTCGTTTCACCTCGGCGCTATCTTTTAGCGAAAGCGCTTCACCCAGCACCAGGTGGGCAGTCAAGGCATTCTCAGACGTGCTGAGCGCCCACACGTGGATGTGGTGAATATCTTTGATGCCGGGCAACTTCAAGGCCGCGGCGCGAATGGCGTTCATGTCGATCTCGCGCGGAACCGCATCGATGGAAAGCAGCAGACTATCGCGCAGCAGCCGCCACGTGCTGGAAATGATGACGACCATGATCACGATGCTGATGAGCGGGTCGATCCACAGCCACTGCGTATAGTAGATCACAATCCCCGACACCACCACACCAACCGAAACCAGCGCGTCTACCAGCAGGTGGAGGTAAGCGCCCTTGATGTTGAGGTCTTGTTCTTTGTTTCGGAAAAACAACAAGGCCGACAGCGCATTGATGCCGATGCCGACCGATGCCACCCAAATGATGGTGGCCGTGTGGACGGGCTTTGGTGAAAAGAAGCGATAGAAGGATTCGTACCCGATGCTGCCCACGGCGATCAACAGGATCACCGCATTGAGGAGCGAGATGAGGATGGAGGCTTTTCGATACCCATAGGTGTACTTTGGGGTAGGCTTCACGGCGAGGAGCTTGAACGCCGCCAATGCCAGCGCCAGGCTGGCCACGTCGCTAAGGTTATGTCCGGCATCCGAAAGCAGCGACAAGGCATTAGAGAAAAAACCGGCCACAAACTCCACCACCACAAACACCAGGTTCAGGATGATCCCCACCACCAGCATACGGCTGACATGGGTGATATCGAGGGCATGGTGATGGTGATCGTGTTGATGATCGTGCATACGCAAAGGTAGGATGGCGGGTAGTGCAACAGGTTTTCATGTGGCATATTTTTGGGCTTGCGTCGCAAACTTGCGGTGACCAGGGTCCGACGGGGCAATTCCGGGTAAAATATTGGAATTAAGGAATTTAGAGCTGGATTAGGATGAGGCTTTTTAGGGATAGCGGGAAGGGCCATGAGCGAAAACACGCCAGGACTATCATTGTTTGAGGATTTATTTTAATTTTAAGAACACTTAAACTGAAACAAACGGGTTCACACCCTTGTCCGCTAAAAAAACAAATTCTTAGAACGCATGAAAAAAATACTAGTCCCAACCGATTTCTCTAAACCCGCACAGATCGCCGCCACTGTGGCTGCAGACATCGCCCGCAAATCCGGCGCCGAGCTCACCTTTCTGCACGTGATCGAAGAAGCTACCGGCAACTCGTTGAACGTAGAAGGCCAGGTAAATGTGGAGGGCGATTGGGAGGAAAGGCTTTTCACCTTGAAGCTGATCGAGAAAGCAAAAAAGCAAATGTCCAAACTGGTGGAAGACCCCAAACTGGAAGGCGTGCGTGTGAAGCAGGCGCTCCGCATCGGCTCGCCCTACCATGGCATGAATGCGATCATCACCGAAAAGAAAGTGGACCTCGTGGTGATGGGCACGGCCGGCCGTTCCGACCTCGAGCAAATGATCATCGGATCGAACACCGAAAAAGTAGTACGTCTTTCCAACTGCCCCGTGTTGACGGTGCATGAAAAACCCGCGAGCAAAAACTTCAAGGACATCGTATACGCCACCGCGATGGAAAAAGACGAAGAGGTGTTCTCCCGCATTGTGAGAACGACGCAAAAGCTGTACAACTCCACCGTACACCTTGTGCGCATCAACACCCCGGGCAATTTCCAACGCGATGCGGTGGTGAAAAAGGCCATGGAGGATTTTGCAAAGAAATTGCAACTGACAAACTATACCATCAATGTGTTCAACGACGTGAGCGAGGAAGAGGGCATTGTTTACTTTGCCGACAGCATCGACGCCGACCTGATCGCCATGGCGACGCATGGCCGCACAGGTTTTGCGCACGTATTGGCCGGCAGCATCGCCGAAGAAGTGGTGAGCCACTCCAGACGTCCGGTGCTAACGTTTGTGACGAAACGTAGAAAATAATTTGTTTCCCTAAACACGTTGACGGTATAGAGAAGAAAGCATTAGAAAGCCTGGTTGTTGAAAGCCGGGCTTTTTTATAGGTTATCATTTATGGACTATTACCAGATTTTGGGCGTTAGCTACTCCGCCAGTGCTGCAGACATCAAGCGGGCCTACCGGAGGCTCGCCGTTTCTTACCATCCCGATAAAAATCCCGACCCGAAAGCGCACGCGCTTTTCAAGGATATCAACGCGGCCTATGATGTGTTGAGCGATCCGGCGAAAAAGAGCGTCTATGATCAGCGGCGCTATAACCAGTATGCCGTGGTCGTCCATACCAATGTAGACGTCCGGCCACGCCATCGCGACCCGGCTTACCGCGGCCACGCGGCCACGGTGCCACCAAAAAATGGAAGGCCCACCTTGCGGCAGTCCATGAAAAAATATCTCCCCTGGGCTTCGAAGGCTTCTCAATTTTGTCTGGCCATTTCCCTGGTGCTGCTCATCGACTATTTTTTACCAAACCGGATCACGGAGGAAAAGATCGTCTATGCCAACACGGTAGAAAAAGCCGGAGGACGCTACGCGTATCGCGGCTGGTTGGTGGAGACCGACAAAGGACGCAAACTGGATTTCCCTGCCGAACTGATGGAATTCTTCCAGCCGGGTCAGCCGATCACCTTCCGCTCGTCGCTCCTGTTCAATGTTCCCCGCAAGGTGATTTCGGGTGGTTATATTCACCACGTCGGCATGTCGCTGTATGGCAACTTTCTTTTTTTGCCGTTGAGCTTGTTCGTCATCTCAGCGCTGGGCGTGTACCAGCGAAAAAAGATCGAGGCGGGATTCAACTTTGGAGTTACCAGCACCATCGTACTGGTGATGATGACCCTGATAATCTTATCTTTGTAGCATGAGCAAAAAGAACGACTGGAAGAAACGCGACGGCGTGGTATACTCCACGTCTTCCGATTTTGAATTCTCCTATCAGCAAAACGAAGAAGCCCAAACGCTTCCCCCGCAACAACAAAATTTGAAAGTGCAGCTCGATAAAAGCATGCGCGCTGGAAAACAAGTGACGCTGGTGACGGGCTTTGTGGGTACGGGCGATGATTTGGATACGTTGGGAAAACTTTTGAAATCGAAGTGTGGGGTGGGGGGGTCTGTGAAGGATGGTGAGGTGATTATTCAGGGGGATCATCGTGATAAGATCGTTCAGATCTTGCAGAAGGAAGGCTATAAGGCGAAGCGGGTGGGTTAACCCCCTGGGCAGACGGCCGATAAATGTTGTTTAGAATTTTGTAACAGACATGACTGCTGATCAAATTCAAGAATTTGGCAATGTACAACGAATAGAAGAGTCCCTTGCGAACGCGATGGGTGTTCCTAAATTATCCTCAGGATGGAAGACCATAAGAGACGATCGGGGTTGGAGACAAGATGAAAAATTAATCGAATATGTATGGATAGTGATGATGAATCGTCATTCCGTTGGTCGTGGGGGATTAGTAACAGTAAGATTCAACGAGCATACCTTTAGAGGGAAGAAACACCCTGATGAACTTGTTCGCGGAATCTTTAGTATAGGAGCAGACAACCAGATTCAAGAGTTTTATCAAGAGAAGACAGATGGTCATGCTGATCCAGTTATCGACTGCTTTCAATTGGATTTGTTTGATGCTAACAAAGGTATAACGCTAGATGGTGTCTCGTATAGAATTCATATTATCTCCGCCAATATCGATACAGTAATAAAGGTTTCCAATCCCGTTACATCGCATTGGAGAAGATGGGAAGCAGAAATACAGAATTTAGCGAGCACATTGGTCGCCAATTCAGATAGTGGAAAACTAACTAGACTGTTCACTTGAAGAAGATGTAAGGAAACGACAGGAAGTACACCTCGATAGGAGTCGAATCAAGCGTTTTGTAATCCGTCAAACCATTCCTTGAAGTCTCCTACCTTTTCCCGGCTCACAATAATTTCCTTATCAAACTCCTGCACAAGTGTGATCTTCAGCCGGCTGTTGGAATATACCAGTACATCCTTGATGGCATTGATGTTCAAGATAAATGTTCGGTTAAGCCGGAAGAAAACCTTCGGATCGAGGATATCCTCCAGTGATTCCAGCGTATAGTCGATGATGAATTTCCGGTTTTGGGTGGTCACTAAATAGACGTCGCGGCCGTCGGCGTAGAAAAGGCCGATCTGGTCGGTGGTGATGGAGCGAATGTGTTCGCCCAGCTTTACCATGAAACGCGTTTTGTACTCCTTCGTTTTCAGGTTGGCGACCAGTGCCTGCATGCGTTCGGGCTGATCCTTCGGCTGATGGAGTTGCTCGCGGAGGCTTTCCAGTTTTTTGAGCGCGGCCGAGAGATCGGTGAACGTGATGGGTTTCAGCAAATAGTCGATGCTGCTCACTTTGAATGCGTCGAGGGCAAACTCGTTGAACGCCGTGGTGAAGATCACGGGTTTCTTCACGGGCACCTGTTGAAAGATCTGGAAGCTGAGGCCATCCTTCAATTGGATGTCCATAAAGATGAGGTCCACCTCGCTCTGGTGGTCGCGCAGCCACGCGACGGCGCTCTCTACGGTATCGAGGATGGCAGCCACCGTGGTGGAGGCGTCGTACTTCAACAGGTAGCGTTCCAGTTTTTCGGCAGCCGGTATTTCGTCTTCTATGATTAAAACCTTCATCAATATGTCGTGATTTCTTCCGCCACGCGAATCACGGGCAATTTAATATAATTTTCTTCGTAGGCCTTCACCTTGATCAGGGTGAGGTCGCTGTAGAGGGAATAGGAACGTTGCAGCCGGTTCATAGCCAGCTCGGTATTGGGGTGCTGCAGCAGGCGGTCGTTCAGTTTGCTTTGAATGGTGATATAGTCGTCTTCCCAGTAGCAGCGAATGATCATCGGCTCGAAGCGCGAGATGATGGTGTTGCGCACAAGGCTTTCGATGATGATGGGCAGCGAGCCGGGGATGAGCATGGCATCGAGCTCGGCCGCCTCCAGGGAAGACTCCAACCGAAGTTGGCCGAAATGTTTTTCATTGAGCAATTTCACCAGGTTTTTGGCGGCCTCCAACTCCGTGGCCACGGGAACAAGCTCCTTGTGACGATTGCTGAGCACATAGCGATAGGCGCTGGCCAGGCAATCGATGTATTCTTCGGCCTGCTCCACGTCGCGGTACATCAATGTGATAAGGCTTTCCAGGCTTTCGTACAGCAGCTCCGGATTTACGTCGTTTTTAAATTCCACCATTTCCGCTTCCAACACTTCCTGCTGTTGCTTCTCGATGCTCAGCTTTAGGGTGTTCTCTTTTTGCAGGTAATGGTTGCTGAAGTACAGGATATTGTATAACAGCGCCGTCACGGTGAACAGGATGAGGAAGATCAACGTCTGAACGCCGCTCATGCTGAACCCAACGCCATATTTGAAATACAAATGCAATCCCAGGAAGACCAAGCCGACGGAAAGCAATGTGGTGATGATAAACTGAACCGGAACCCTCACCGGCAGGTACCGCTCGGGAAGAAATTTATCCAGCAGCACAATGACCGCCCGCATAGACTCCAGCGAGAGGTACATCAACACAATAAACACATACACTTCCTGGCTGCTGAAGAAGTCATTCAACTGCGACACATGGTTGTTGATGAGCAGGACCAGTAAATAGGCCATCACGCCATACACCAGGGGGGTGAGGAGCCGGAAAAATGCATTATGGATAAAATACCGCTTCATGCGCTGTGTTTCTGTTCTTGCTCGCGTGTTTTCAAATGAATGACCGGTAAAGTGACCGAAAACTTGTCGTCGTCTTTGATCTCGATCTTCTTGTCCGTAAAGAATTCGTATCGCTTCTGAATATTTTCAAGCCCTACCCGGAACGACTGTACGCCCGTGAGATTTCCGGTTTTGGTGTTGATCACTTTCAAAAACATGTTGTCCTGGGCCGTGATGTAGATGAAGAGCTTTTTGTCCGTGTTGAGGTTGTTGTGCTTCACAGCGTTTTCCACCAGGATCTGCAAGGTGAGTGGCGGGATCTTGGTGTGCATGATGTTGTGGGGCAGATTGATCTCGACGGTTAAGAGCTGCTGAAAGCGGATCCGGAGCAAATAATAATATGACTGTACAAAATCGATCTCGTCCTGCAGCGTCACATACTGTTTGTGTTGGGTGGATAGAATGTATTGATAGGTTTGCACCAGCCGGCGAATAAATTGCTCGGCGGAAGGCGTGTCTTTATAGAGAAGCGATGAGATCGTGTTCAGGCTGTTGAACAAATAATGCGGGCTGATCTGGCTCTTCAACGCTTCGAACTGCAACTCCAGTTGTTTGCGTTCGCGTTGGATATTTTCGATCTGTGCTACGGCATAATGTTGATAGGAGTAGAGCAGCGCATAGATCACTTTGTAGATAAACAGAGTGGCCAGCAAAAGAATGCCCAGCTTCACTTTCAAATCGACATCCTGCAAGGAAAATCCATTCCAAAAAACATCGGCGCCAAAGAGCGCGATGCAGCCTTGAACGAGGGCAAGCGTGAGGAGCAGGGCAACTGCGTAGTTGGCCAGGTAGCCCGCGACAAAGCGTGCGGCATAATAATTTCTCCAAGGCAACGCCCGGTCCAGCAGACGGTTCGCATAATACAATGCAAAGCCGTTGAGGCACCCAATGCCGATGCCCACCAGCATCCCGGTGAAATTTTCGCGGATCGTGGGGAAAGAATCCGTTTCACTGAAATGAAGGTAAGCAAAGAGCAGCCATCCCAAGGCTCCGGAGATGAAGGTGACCAGGAGCGTTCTTCGAAACAAGGCATTCATGTAGTAGGATCGGGATGAAGAACTCATGCAACTAAGGTACACATAAAAAGGCTCACGCGCAGGTTAGTCAATCGCTTTCATAACCCTTCCATAGTAGGTCTCTGAGTCGATCTTTTTCGCGGCCGCGCGATAAGCGTCCTTCACCGTGCTGTCGCTGTTCTTCACCTGCTCGGAAAGAGAAATCAATACTTCGGTGAGGTAATGGTCGCTGTCGATGTTGCCGCTGGCGTTGAGGATGTCGATCAGTTGGGCCCGGCTGAGGTCTTTCCGGGCGGCTGTGCGCAATACCTCGCTGGCATAATTGGCCGAGCCCAGGTGTCCGGCCACGGTGATCAATTGTTTGAACGATTCGTCGGAGAACTTTTGATGCTCCAGGATATTCTTCAAGGTTCCAGAAGCATAGTAGTCAGACTCGACCGAACTGCCCACCAGGGACACCACTTGTGCCTGCACTTCAGGGTCCATGTTGTTGCGTGTGGCCATGGTGTTGAAGACGGAAGTTTTATAATAGTCGGAACCTACGTCGGCCAGCGCGTTCACGGTGCTTTTCAACATGGTCTTCGAGATGCCGGGTTTATTCAAGGCTTTGGTCAGCACCTGCGTGCGATAATAATCGGAAGGAATGTTTTTGGACACCAGGACCACTTCGTTCAGTGATTCTTCTTTCACGCCATCCTCTTCCAGCAACGTAGTGAGCACGACGGAGAGATAGTAGTCCGATTTTATTTCAGCAGCCGATTGAAGCACTACTTTGATCTGAGCAGGCGATGCCGAAACTTTTTTCAATGCTTCTTTCAACACCACGGACTTATAGTAATCGGAGTTGATCTTTTGCGTACCCTTGAAGAACGCATCCGCCGACTCCGGCGTGGCCATCATCTTGTTGATGTTGTTTTGTAATACCGTAGATAAATAATAATCCGAACTGATGGCCGAAGCGATCTTTGTTACCACGTTCGACATCTCGCTGGGGGGGATATTCTTTTCCAGCAAAAGCTTTGCGTAGTGTGCCTTCACATAGTCGCTTTCAAGTCGCGTTATTTCGGCAACTGCTGCGGCGCTTCCACCCTGGTTGTAGAACCGGTTCAACCGGCCCTCAGCGCCCAGTGTAGTGGTGCGCACCAGTTCGGGCAGGATCTCACCCAGCCAGGTTTTGCCGTTGGGCTCCCAGTCCATTTTGTTGCGGCCTTCATAATATTCCTTCTTGATCTTGCCGCCACCCAGCGACTCCACCACGATGGCGCGCTTACTGCCGAAGACGGTTTTTGTGATTTCCAGGTAGCCGTTGTCGGAAAGGCTTTTGATGTCTTTGTCGTCGTCGGTCACTTCAATTTTGCCGCGGATCTCCACGTTGAAGTTGGTGACACCCGTGGAAGTTTTCCACCGTTGGACGCCATTGGAAGAGTGAATGCTGATGTTGGTTGATTTGTCGCTGGAGGAGGAAACCGTGGTTTCGTCCTGCGCGCGGCCCGGGATCGAAAGGGAGGCCATGAAAATAAAAGAAGAGATCCACCGGTACCAAGATTGCGTCGTCATAGCAAGTTTGCGTTTGTTTCTAAGCGTGTTTACGGTACAAGTATCCGGAGAAGATACACCCCTTGAAAGGGATATGTAGCGAACTGTAAGACCGGTGTACTGAACCGTTGCTCCCTGGAAAAAGGCACGTCAGAAGGCGCGATCGAAAACGAACGTGCAAGTGCAAACGTTGGCCGGCAACCAGCCTAATCCAGCCCCACAGCCCATTTTTGCGCGCTTGCGAGTCATTCCGTCCTCAGGTACTTTTTAAACGCCATCCGTGTATTCCGGTTGATTGTCTGTGACAAACCTTCCTATATTGACGCCCATCATTAACCTAAACTTTATTCCGAATGAAGAGTATTTACCTGAAACACCTGTTTACCGCTATGGTGCTGGTGTTGGGACTGGGAATGCCAACCCTGCTTCGCGCCCAGGAGGAGCGAACCCTGGGCCCCGTTTCCGGCACGTATGCCATCACGAACGTTACCGTTATCCAGGCCCCCGGACGCAAGCTGGACATGGGCACTGTGGTGATCAAGAACGGGATCATCACCGCTGTGGGCAAAGGCATCGCCGTCCCACCCGAAGCCATCGTCATTAAAGGCGACAGCCTCTTTGTGTATGCCGGCTTTATTGACGGTCTTTCCCGCACGGGCGTCGTCAAGCCCAAAGATGAAACAAAAGAGAAAGTAAAAGACCCGGGCAATCCGCCGCCGGACCGCGCGGGCATCACGCCGCAAAACGACGTGCGCAATGCTTTGAACCCGACCGACAAAACGGTAGAAGACTTACGCGCCCTCGGATTCACCACGGCGCAGGTAGTACCCTATGGTGGCATGTTGCCCGGCAACGCCGCGGTGGTGTCGTTGGGTGGAAAGTCGGCCGACGAAATGGTGTTGGTTTCGAAAACGGCGCTCTATTCGGAGTTCACTACAGCCGAACGCATCTACCCCGCCACGGTGCTGGGGGTGATGGCCAAGTATCGTGAATTGTACCGGCAGGCGGCTCAGGCAAAATCGTATGAATCGCTCTACGCCTCCAATCGCACGGGACTTGAGCGTCCGTCGCCCGACCGTATCCTGGAAGCGTTTTATCCCGTCATCGACAAGCGCGAGCCTGTATTGTTCAAAGCCGAAAAAATACTCGACGTTCAACGCGCCATCACGCTGCAGACTGACTTAGGTTTCTCGCTGATTGCGGCCAACGTGAAAGAAGGATGGGATGTGCTCCCGAAAATAAAATCCAACAACGTGAAAGTGTTCCTGAGCCTCGATCTTCCCGAAGAAAAGAAAGAAGAGAAAAAGGACGACAAGAAAGATGTAAAGAAAGAAGAGAAGGCAAAGCCCGACCCGGAGAAAGAAAAGCTGGAAAAACGCAAGGCTGAATTTGTTACGCTCTACGCTGCGCAACCTACGGCCTTTCAAAAAGCAGGTGTGCCCTTCGGATTCTCGACCCTCACCGCTAAGACCAAAGACATCCCCGCCAACTTGCGTCGCATGATCAAGGAAGGTCTCACCGAAGACCAGGCGTTGGCCGCGCTCACCACAAACGCAGCCCAGATTCTGGGCATGTCCGACCGGTTGGGCTCGATAGACAATGGCAAGATCGCCAACCTTGTCATCACGCGTAAACCGTATTTCAATGAAAAAGCGCAAGTGCGTTATGTGTTCGTGGACGGCGTGGTCTATAAATATGAGGCGAAAGAAGAGAAGAAAACAGACGCCAAGAAAATTGACGTTAGCGGTACGTGGTCCTATTCTATCGAGACGCCACAGGGTGCCAACAGTGGCAAACTGAAGTTGAAGAAGCAAGGCGACAACTACACCGGCACCATCACCTCACCCTATGCCGACAAAGAGGTTGAACTGAAAACCGTATCGCTGGACAACAATCAACTGACGTATTCCTATTCGCTTCAGGTGGAAGGCAGCACGGTCAACGTAGACGCTGCGGTAACCGTTGACGCCGACACCTTCGAGGGCTCCGTGACCACCGCTCAGTATGGAAGTTTTCCCACCAAGGGCACCAAGGATCCCAATCGCTAAGACTTAAACCTCATGAACACCATGAAAAAGATATTCTACAGTTTCGCGTTGCTCGCCCTTGTCACCTTCGCCCATGCGCAGGTGGAGCGCGGCAACCTCCTGATAAAAAACGGCACCGTGTTGACGGTGACCAAAGGCACGTTTGAAAATACAGACGTGCTCGTGAAAGATGGCAAGATCAGCCAGATCGGCAAAAACATCGCCGCACCCGCAGGCGTGAAAGTCATCGATGCTACGGGACAATTTGTGATGCCCGGCATCATCGATGCGCACTCCCACGCAGGCCTCGACGCCATCAATGAAGCCACCAGCCCCGTAACAGCGGAAGTATTTACGGGCGATGTGTTAAATCCTTTCCAAGTAACCTTGTATCGCGCATTAGGCGGTGGCGTAACCACGATCCACGCCATGCACGGCTCGGCCAATGCCATCGGCGGCCAATGCGAAACGATCAAGCTGCGCTATGGTGTGAAGGACGGCGACGGTCTTCGCATGGAAGGCGCGCCGCGTACCATCAAATTTGCGCTTGGTGAAAACCCTACGCGTGTTCACGGTGGTGGCAGCAGCATTGTGCCCCGCACCCGCATGGGGGTGGAGTTTGTGATCCGCGAATCGTTCAGCAAAGCCAAGGAATACATGGAGGCGTGGGACAAATACAACAAGGCCAAAACACAAAAAGGCTTTCGCGGCACCCCACCCGCTTACAACCTGCGCCTGGAAACGCTTGCTGAAATCTTAAAAGGCAACATCATTATTCACTGCCACAGCTACCGCGCCGACGAGATCAACATGCTGTTGAACGTGTGCAAAGATTTCGGCGTAAAACGACTGGTGTTCCAGCACGTCAACGAAGGCTTTAAAGTAGCACCTGAGTTGGCAAAGTTTGGCGCCATGGCGTCGGTGTTTGCCGACTGGTGGGCCTATAAATTTGAAGTGTATTACTCGACGGCCTACAACGCGGCGATCCTTACGCGCAACGGCGTAGTGACCTCCATCAACTCCGACGACGCCGAGCTGATGCGCCACCTCTATCATGAAGCCGCCAAGACCCAAAAGTATGGCAACCTCACCGACGACGAGGCCTTGGCCCTGATCACGTTGAATCCGGCCAAGCAACTGGGCATCGATTCGCGGGTAGGTTCTCTGGAAGTGGGCAAGGAGGCAGACATCGCCATCTTCAACGCGCATCCGCTCTCCTCGTACACCATCCCCATGATCACCGTGGTGGACGGTGTGGTGCGCTTCGATCGCGAGAAGGATGCCGATGATGTGCGCATCTACGTCGATCCCACCCAGGCGGTCGACATCGCCACGATTCAAGGCGGCGAGCAAGAAGATCATTGCATGGACGGCGCGGAAGACGCGTTTGGTAAATTGTTTGGCCTTAACTAAGCAGAACTCATGAAACGAAAAATTCAATATATACTCGCACTGGTCGTGCTCATCGGCACGACCGCGCAGGCCCAACAGCCAAAAGGAAAATACGCAACTTTTGCGTTGACGCATGCCACCATTCAAACGGTGACCAAGGGGGTTATCCAGGATGGCACGGTCATCCTCAGCCAGGGCAAGATCACCGCCGTAGGAACCAATGTGTCTATCCCCTCCGGCGCGGAAGTGGTGGACTGCAAAGGCAAATGGATCTATCCCGGCCTGATCGATAGCGGCACCACGCTGGGTTTGGTTGAAGTGGGCTCCGATGCCCGCACACAAGATTTCAATGAAGTGGGCGATGTCATTCCTCAAATGAAAGCGCTCACGGCCGTCAATCCTAACTCGGCGTTGATCCCGGTAACCCGAATCAGCGGCGTGACCACGGTGATTGCAGCGCCCGAAGGCGATCTCGTGCCCGGAACGGCGGCACTCATAAATCTGTATGGCTATACGCCTGATCAAATGTATGGCGGATTTGAAGGCGTTGTGTTGAATTTCCCGAACACCGGTCGCAAGGGATTCTTCGATCGTCGCACGGATGAAGACATCAAGAAGGCAGCCGAAAAGGCGATGACGCGGATCAACTCTGTTTGGGAGATGGCGGTGCAATATCACAAGCTCGATTCAGCTACGAAATCAAAAGGGGTAGGCTATTATCCTGAAATGGAGGCGTTGCTCCCGGTGGTGAGAGGCGAACGGGCCTTGATGATCGAAGCCAATGCATCCAAGGACATAGAAGCTGCTTTGAAATGGGTGAAGGATCATAAAGTGAAAAAAGTGATCCTGACCGGCGTGGCCGAAGGATGGC
The DNA here is from genome assembly GCF_003589925.1 of Chryseolinea soli. NCBI lineage: Bacteria > Pseudomonadati > Bacteroidota > Cytophagia > Cytophagales > Fulvivirgaceae > Chryseolinea > Chryseolinea soli. The sequence continues at coordinate 3,968,177 of NZ_CP032382.1, forward strand.
GTGTTGCCGATGAAATTGCCAAGGCCAACATTCCCGTGGTGGCCGGCCCCGTGCAAGAGCTTCCCACGCGCGACTACGATCGTTATGACAAACCGTATGCAAATCCCGGGCTGTTGAAAAAGGCTGGGGTGAAAGTAGCCCTGCGCACAGCACAAGCTTCCAACGTACGCAACCTTCCTTATCATGCGGCCTTTGCGGCTGCATACGGACTGGGTAAAGAACAGGCTTTGCGTGCTGTCACGATCGTGCCGGCAGAGATCTTTGGGGTGTCCGATAAACTGGGCTCGATCGAAGTGGGCAAGAACGCCACTTTGTTGGTGAGCGATGGAGATCCCTTTGAGACGAAGACCACGATATTGCAGGTGTACATCGATGGTTGGCAAGTGCCGATGGTGAGCCGCCAGACCTTATTGTATGATGAGTTCTTGCATCGCGACCCGGGCGTGACGAAGAACTAAATGCAGGTTGAACCGCCAAGGCGCTAAGACGCAAAGTCAACGCAAAGGATTCTTTGTAACAAACTTTGCGTCTTTGCACCTTGGCGGTTTAAATTTTGATGCATTCTCAGCTCCCCATCCAAACCCTGAACTCCGGCGCCGTCTCCTTACTCACGAAGATCTCCTCCTGCATCTCCGGCTTTATAAAAATCCTGACCTTCCCATTGTCCGGTTTAAAACGCTCAATGGACTTCAAGTGCGCTAAAAACTTCCGGTTCAAGCGAAAGAACTTATTCCGGTCCACCAACTCTTCCAGTTCACCCAGATTTTTATCAACAATCAGTTGTCGTCCCGAAAAGTCGCGCGCGAACACGATCTTGTGTTCTGTATAAAAGTAGGCGACCTCATCCAATTCCAGCGCAATGAACTCCGTGCCCTTCCGCGCTACGATCCTGTTTTTTGTCGGTGCCTGCTGTTGTTGTAAGAACCTCAATACGTTGCCCTGAAGGAAATGACGCTCCAGTGTTTTGACTTTTTCAAGCGATCGTTTTAACGTTTCTTCTGTGACGGGTTTTAAAAGATAGTCGATCGCGTTAAAGGCAAAGCTCTCCAATAAATATTTGTCATAGGCCGTAGTAAAAATCACCGGGAAGGCTACGGGATGCTTCTTAAAGATCTCGAATGAATGATCGTCGGAGAGTTGAATATCCACGAAGGCGAGGTCGGGCGATGGATGCGTGGGCAACCATTGCAACGCTTCCTTCACGCTGGCGATCTTGGCCACGACCTCGATGCCGTCGTGCAGGGCCGTCAGCATCGTTTCCAGTTTGGCCTGGGCAAGCAACTCGTCTTCAATGATAATGACTTTCATATGCGCGATACTATAAATAGGTCAGCCTATACATCAATCTTTTACGCCTCTAAATCCGGATCAGCGGTAGTAATACATAAAATATATTCGCCGATTTTCCGGATTCAATTCCTTTTCCCGTGATGATCCTAAAACGTTCATCTAAATTTTTTAGCCCGATGTGAGACGAATGTTGTATGCTTCGTTTGGGTTGAAGATGATTTTCGATCCTTAAGGTGTCGTGATCCATCCGGAAGTCGATGCGCAAGGGTATGCGCTCTGAGATCTCGTTGTGTTTCACTGCGTTTTCGAGGGCCACGAAGGCGGAGATGGGAGGGATTAGAAATTCTTTTTCTGTGGATCCGTTAAAATGTTTTTGCAGGTCAAGTGCCTTTCCGAACCTTAGCCGCAACAATTCTGCATATTTTTCCATGAAGGCAAACTCATCTTCCAGTACCACCAGGCTTCGATCCTTTTGAGAAAGGATGTAGCGGTAAACATCCGCAAGGTTTTCGGTGAAGAGCTTGGCCGTAGGAGGGTGGGTGGAGATGAGGTAGGAGAGGCTGTTCAAGGAATTGAACATAAAATGGGGATCGATCTGGTTCTTCAAGGCCTCCAGTTCGGCTTCGGCCTTGGCTTTGGAGAGTTGCGCATTGCGAACCTGTTCGCCTTGTTGCTCCTTCACCATGAAAACGGTTTCGTAAACATGTGTCACAAACAATACACAAATCACATTCACCAGCGTCACAATAAGAATCGTATTCCATTTCACATCGAACCCGACCCACACATACCAGACACAAAGCCAGGCGATGGTGAGGGGCGATGTATAAAAGATGTTGTTCATGAAAAGCAGGATCAGTTTTTCGATGGGCCGGTCGAACCACGTGAAGCGCTGGCGCGTGCGGAAAAGCAGGTAGCGGTTGCCGTGCCAGATGAGCGCCGCCAGCGTGATGAAATAGACATAACCCAACCAATAGGCGCCGTCGCGGACACCCAGCGAACCAAAAATACCGATCAGGTTGGGGATGGCGATGCCAAAAAAGGGAATGCCGATGAGCCGGATGGTTTTGTCATTCAGCTCGATCTGGGGTTCGGGCAAGGCGTTTTCCGGTTGAGGCACGTTTTCTTCCGTTTGGGTTTAGCGGACAGGTTTCGCAATTATAAAATTGACAAATTCAGGGAGCACTTACACACTTTGTCCATAATAATTTAAATACCTTACATGGAAACCACCACACTACAAGCTATGAAAATTTCTCTCGGCCGCATGGTCATCCTCGTGGAAGACTATGATGAAGCCCTCCTGTTCTACAAAAATGTGCTGAATGCCCGCGTCCTTCACGACGACATCACACCCCATGGCCAACGCTATCTGCACATCGGCTTCGACGAGGCCGACACCAGCGGCATCTGGTTCCTGAAGGCCGAAAATCCCCGCGAGCAATCGCGCGTGGGAAAGCAAACCGATGGTCAGCCCGCCTTTGTACTCTACACCGAGTCGCTTGACGTCGTTTACAAACGCCTTCTTGAACACGCTGTGCAGATCGTTAAGGAGCCCGTCGTGATGGCCGACTACCAATTCCTTCACTTCCGCGACCTCTACGGAAACGAGATCATCGTGGTGCAGATGAAATCCTGACCCTCCCGGCATGTATACTCAAACCTAAACCTTAATAAAACTATGGAAGCTCAACCCAACTATTTGGCCGTCATCGTCGCGGCCCTGTCCACTTTTCTTGTTGGTGGCCTCTGGTATTCGCCTGCGCTCTTTGGAAAAGCCTGGATGCGCGAGAACGGCTTTACGGAAGAGGGCATGAAAGGACGCAGCATGGCCAAGATCTTCGGTCTTGCATTTTTCCTGGCGCTGATCTCGGCCATCAACCTGGCCATGTTCCTGGGGCCTGAAAATCGCCCGGCCATGGGTGCCTTGTGGGGCTTTGCCGCTGGCTTTGGCTGGGTGGCCACCTTTGTGGGCACGCACTATCTTTTTGAACGCAAGTCGTTCGCGTTGTTTCTCATCAATGCCGGCTACAGCGTGGTGTCGCTCACGCTCATGGGCGTGATCCTGGCCGCGTGGAAATAAATCCAGAAACTATTCCGCCCGGGTCCTGTTAAATCAGCGGTGCCGGGCGGAATGATGTTTCAAAACTAATGCACGCTTTCGTTGCAGGGGTTGAATGTCTTTCGTATTTTCCTAGGCACAATACAACAACCCCAACGATTATGCAATGGCGAGGCAGAAGACAAAGCTCGAACGTAGATGACCAACGCGGCCGCAGCGGCGGTGGCGGCATGGCCGTCAAGGGAGGACTCGGAACGGTGGTGATCGTTTTGATCATCAGTCTCATCATGGGGAAAAACCCCCTCGAGCTATTGTCGCAAGTGCAAGGAACCGATGGTAGCGTTGTCACGGAACAAACTTCCCCCGACTATCAACCTACTGCCGAAGAACAAGAGCTCAGCGAATTTGTGAAAGTGGTACTTGCCGACACCGAAGATGTGTGGCACAGCATTATGAAAGACTATCGCGAGCCCACGCTCGTGATGTTCACCGACCAGGTGCAGTCGGCCTGCGGTACGGCGAGTTCATCCACAGGTCCTTTCTATTGCAGTGAAGACGAACGTGTTTATATCGATCTCAGCTTCTACCAGGAACTGAAGGACCGTTTCGAAGCCCCCGGCGATTTCGCCCAAGCGTATGTCATCGCCCACGAAGTTGGCCATCATGTGCAACATCTTTTGGGCATCACCGACAAAGTTCATTCCATGCAGGGCAACCTGAGCCAGGAAGAATACAACAAGCTCTCCGTAAAACTTGAACTGCAAGCCGACTTCCTCGCCGGCGTCTGGGCGAATCACGCCCAAAGCATGAGCAACATCCTGGACCCCGGCGACATCGATGAGGCCCTGAACGCAGCCAGCGCCATCGGCGATGACCGTCTGCAAAAGCAGGCCCAGGGCTATGTTGTCCCCGATTCGTTCACGCATGGCACTTCTGAGCAACGCATGAAGTGGTTCAAGAAAGGCTTTGAAACGGGCGATGTAAATCAAGGCGATACGTTTAATACCAACAATCTGTAACCCGGTTTTTGTGCGCTACGTTGCAATGCTCAAGGCAATAGTTCCGTTATTGCCCACCAATAAATTCCTATGCTCCAAAACCGCGTCGATCCATTTGGCAACCTCATAAAAACCAAAGCCCGCGGCGCATGGATGGGAAACCGGGGAGTTATCCACGATGAAAACCAGGTGATCCTTCGCCCCTTCAAATTAAAAGCATGGATAATATGCAAACTTCAATTTAAAGGAAGGCACAGAACGATCATGTCGCCCAATCGCTGGACAGAGCTTTTTTTTCTGGACGAAGCCACGGCCTTTGCCGCTGGTCACCGTCCATGTTTCGAATGTCGCAGAGAAGATGCTGGCAGATTTAAGACCTTATGGTTAAAGGGAAATCCGGAGTACGGCTTCGGTCAAAAAACTTCCATTCAAAAGATAGATGAGATCATTCATCGCGAAAGAATAGAACGCAAGGGTTCAAAAGTAGTTTTCGAAGAAGATGTCCATAATATTCCTGATGGATGTTTTGTTGCACACAACGACAACGCATTTTTAGTGTTCAACAATGTATTGTTCCCCTGGTCACCCTCTGGCTACCTGCAGAGTGTATCATTTCCGGAGATCGACAAAGTATCGGTGCTTACACCAAAGTCTGTCGTCAATGCTTTTCGGGCCGGCTATTTACCGGAGATGGCTGTGGCTTTATCCTGATGCTTTATTTCGAACAGTCGGGCCTGGTCATTATTTCTTACGACGAGCACATATTTTTTGCCACCTTGTTCAATCAGCTTCATGTGACGGATTTGTCCTTCTAAAAAGAAACCGGAACGGGCGGAGGGAATGAGACTAGGGTGATGCTCTCCAACGCCTTGCCACACTTGCCCATGGCTGGCGTCGTAGCGACCCAGTTCGGGGAGCACGTCATAAAAATTTCCGTCGAGAATAAGTTCTGGTTCCTGGTCGCCGGAAAGGTCTGTCGCAATGGCGGCATACACCGGTGAGATTTGCGCCATGAAGGGGAGGGGCTTCCAGGAAAAAGAACCTGCGCCATTATTCAGCAGTACGCCGGTTTCTGATTGATGCACTGTTTTTTTGGTTGCTGCCTCCAACTCGGCGGGCAAGAAAATTTCGTGGATGTTTTTGCCTGCATAGTTATTGTTTTTTACAAATCTCTTTTTGATGAGGGGCAGTTGTTTTTCCAGGTCTTGCTTCAAAACCATGGGGTAGTTCTTTCCATCTTGCGCCACGCAGGTAATCACTTGCTCGACGGCGCCGTTATGGTCAAAGTCGGCTACCCATAACTCTGCGGGGTGTAGCGAGTCTGCCCGCAGGCGACTGTTCACGCCGGCGTTTCCGAGGATAAAATCCTGGTCACCGTCCTGATCGATGTCGCTCTTCACGATGCAATTCCACCAGCCATCGGCAGCAGGTATGGGATTGCTTTTTGAAAAGCTCTTGCCCTTGATGTTTTTATAGAGCGTGACGTCCATCCAATCGCCCACCACCATCAGGTCGAGAAACCCGTCGCGATCAACATCATCCCACACCGCTCCGGTGATCATGCCGGTGATGCCGGGAGGAAAGTAGCGTTTGGTAAAATTTTTAAATTCGCCACGGCCGTTGTTTACGAGAAGATAGCTTGTGGCATCCAGGCCATACTCGCCGGGCATCAGTCGACTCCCTACAAACAGATCAACATCGCCGTCATTGTCAAAATCGCCGGGGGCCACACACGAGCCGCTGGCAAGGAGCGCGGGAATTTCCTGCGAGACGGTAAAGTTTCCTTTGCCATCATTGATAAAAAGGTGGTCGGCCAGGTTGGCATTGTCGCGTTCAAACTCGTTGCTGCCAGTAGCCACAAAGAGGTCGAGATCGTGGTCGTTGTCGGCGTCGAACAAACACAAGTCGGCAGGTTCGGTTTGGAGGAAAGCGTCGAAGGCTTTTGGTTTGCTTTCGCGGAATGTAAAATTTGGTTGCTGTAACCAGACGCTGATGGGTTGGCCCACCGCTCCACCAAAGACCAGGTCGACAAGTCCATCGCCATTTAAATCCCCACAATCCACCGCCGGGCCTGGGGTGGAGTACTTTTGCTTTAGGAGGGGGTCGCGATAAAAGTCAACGTATTCGTTCTCGTGGTGACGATAGTTCAATTTTGATCTTTCGGTGATGTCTTCCAGGAGCACTTGCTTTGGCACGGATGGAATTTTCTTTGATCCCTCAACGGCGTTGGCATGGGAGAACGTGAGCAAAGTATCCGCCGGAACATGGCGGAGCGTTTGTACATGATTATCGGGCCACCGGATCTTTATTGAATCGATCACGACTGCCTGTCCCACGCCGGCCACAATCCTGTTGTCTACGGAGGATTGAAACCCGCGACTGGGCATCTGCTCGAAGGTGAGATGTTGGTCGCCGGCAAACAGATCGATGCGCGTGCCGATGCCAAATTTGTTTTTTGAATAGCCTTCCAGCATCATGCTCACCGAATGGCCAAGTTTGCGCTCACGTGTTTTATTTTTATAAACCGAGGCAAACGCATTCACATTGTTCACCACCATGTCGAGGTCGCCATCGTTGTCCAGGTCGCCATAGGCGGCGCCATTGGAAAATCCAGGTCCCTCCAAGCCCCATGGCTTGGAGACATTTTCAAATTGAAGGTCGTGGCGGTTGTGGAAGCAATAGTTGGGCACCGGGCGTGAGGGCATGCTGTCCACCATCACCTTGTAGTTTATCTTGCCTTCCCTTCGCTGTTGCATGGCCGTCGTCTCGTCGGCCAGGAATTTTAAGAAATCGATGTCTGTAAGGTCCTTGGAAATCCCATTGGCTACAAAAATATCTTTCCACCCATCGTTGTCCATGTCAAAGATGAGGGCTCCCCAGCTCCAATCGGTGGCTTCTACTTTGCTGGCGCGTGCCATCTCGCTAAAGGTGCCATCCTGGTTGTTGACCTGGAGCATGTTTTGGGTGATCTGGTGGTGATAGTCGCGCGATAATTTTAAAGCGTAGAGATCATAGCCTTCGTAGCTCATCACTTGTTTGAGGTGCTTGTCGTCGCCGGGCAGCATGTCGGTCACGAAAAGATCGAGGAAGCCGTCGTTGTTGATGTCGGCCAGATCGGCGCCCATGGAGGCGTGACTGATGTGGCCCATGCTGGACTTCAGCTGTTCGGAAAACGTGCCGTCGTGGTTGTTGATGTAGAGATAATCGTGTTCGTAAAAATCGTTGGAGATGAACATGTCGGGCCAGCCGTCGTTGTTCACGTCGCCCACGGTTACGCCCAACCCAAACCCGATCACACTTCCATAGATGCCGGCTTGCTCGCTCACATCGACAAACTTGCCGTCGTCGTTTCGAAGCAGCTTGTGTCCTCCCAGCGAGTCGCGTTCGTTGCGCAGGTTTCGGTAGGCCAGTTTGGCGATGGGCATAAAGCTGTTATTCACGATGTAGGCGTCGAGGTCTCCATCGCGGTCATAGTCGAAGAAAGCAGCGTGTGTTGAGAAGCCGCGGTCGTCGAGGCCGTAGGTTTTGGCTGACTCTGTAAAGGTTTGGTCGCCGTTGTTGATGAACAGCTCATTGGCACGGTCGTCGTTGGGAAGATTTCCGGCGTTACATACATAAATGTCTAAGAGACCATCGCCATTAACGTCCGCCATCGTGACCCCAGTGCTCCATGCCCGTTTGCCTTTCACGCCGGCTTTGTCGGTGATGTCTTCAAAAGTAAAATTTCCCTTGTTGAGATAAAGCTTGCTGTCGGCCATGTTGGATACCAGGAAGACATCCGCGAGGCTATCGTTGTTGATATCGCCGATGGCCACACCACCGCCGTTGTAGAAATTCCGGTAGGTCAGAATATTGAGAGCTTCGGAGTTGGTAATATTATTTTGAAATTGGATATGGGATCGCTCGGGAGAGATTTCTTCAAACAGCGTGTCCTCAACCTTCTTATCCTCTTGACGGCCGCACGCGAACAGGCACAGTGCCGGCAAGAGCGCAAGATGACGAATGGCTTTTTTTAATGGTGTGTTCATTTTATTAAAATTCTCAGCTGCAAGGAATCGTTGTTATGAGCAAACAGAAAGCCCCGACGACCGTTCCCTAACCGGATGGGTTTTATGTTTCTGACTTCCTTCGTGTTGTTCAAGCCCGTAGCGTTTATCGTCGCGGCAAGAAAGGATCCTTTCCCATCGCCCAATAGCACGGCGCCTCTGCCGGCAAGATATTCGCCCTGCACGGGACTTATCGAAGTGGTATTTCCAGCCAGGAGCAGGTCTTCATGTCCATCTCCGTTGAAATCGTTCGCCACAATAGAAAATATTTTGGTGAGCTGTGCGGCATCGGGCAAAGCCTTGGCTATAAATTTCCCATTTCTGTTTTCGAAATACAAGGACGCAAATTGGTCGACGTTCGTTTTCGCGGGATAAGAAAAACCGATTTGCTTCGATAAATCCTCCATGGATACTCCTGAATAGCTTTTATGAGTAGGGAAAACCTCCTTAAAATTTTCGGGCATTACGGTCATCATCTCGTTCCATTGTGCTACAGGATAAACGTGGCCGTCCATGGTTTCGCGCGCGGTGATGGCCGGGCTGTGCTTGCCGGATAGGCGAATGTCGGTTTGGAAGAGCCAGAGGGTTTTATATCCGGCGTGGAGGACGGAGTTGAAGCCTAAATTTCCTACGGCGAAATCCACATCGCCATCTTTGTCAAAATCGCCGGCGGCCATGCCTTGCCAAAACCCATTGAGATTTTTGATCGGGGACGTGTCATCCAATAGAGCAGACTCCCGTAGTGTTCCGTTTTCGTTGATGAACAATCTTACCGGCGTCCAATCGCCAACCACAACCAAGTCGGCATCGTTGTCTTTGTCGATGTCCAGCCATTGCGCGTTAGTGATCATGCCCAGGGACCCCATCGCCGGATGTCGGATGCTCTCGTCCGTGAACTTTCCATGACCGTCGTTGATGAGGATATAGGAGCTGGCCGGCGTTCCATATTGAAAGGGAACAACTCTCCCGCCCACAAAAAGATCGATGTCACCGTCTTTATCGATGTCGCAAGGCCGCACACAACTTTTATTTTGAAGAAGCTTTGGAAGGGCTGCTGCATCGCGACTGAAATTTCCATGACCGTCGTTCCGGTAAAGCCGGTCCTGCTGATTTTCCATCGTGCCATAGAACTCGTTGCCGCCGGAGACCACATAGAGGTCCAGGTCTTTGTCGTTGTCAACATCGACGAAAGTCGCATCGACATCTTCAAACACAGCATCTTTATCAAAAGCAGGTTGCTTGCTGAGTTGAAAGCTTCCCTCACGTTGCTGCAGAAATAGGGCACCAGACTGGTGTTTGGCGCCGCCGACAAAGTAATCCTCCTGGCCATCACCGTTCACATCACCCACCGCCAGCGCTGGCCCTTCACGTGAAATCAGAAAAGGAATAAGTGGTTCACGGTAGAAATCAAAGTATTCATTTTCTTTATGCTGGTAGGCTTGGGTTGGTCCGTCTTCAAACAACGCCGGTTCGGCCGCTGCAAGTGAGGAAGGTTTCTTTAAGCTTGCATTTTTTTCATCAACAACCAACGTCGTGTTTGATCTCACACCCTCAAGCCTTTGCCTTTTTCCCGAAGGCCATTGCACGATCAGACTGTCCACGGTGGCATTGTCTTTCAAACCAAAAAAAAGATCGTTGCTAACAGCCGAGAGAAAACCACGTGTGGGCATGACCTGTAACTTCTGATGGATGCTCTTCACAAAGAGATGCACCACCGCCCCAATGCCCCCTGTGTTTTTGCCCTCGCCGGTAAGCCGCACCGTTAAGTAATTGGAATTATTGTTTTCGCGCGTGTGATTTTTAAAGACCGAAGCCTGCCCGTTGATCGTGTTGGTGATCACATCTAGGTCGCCGTCGTTGTCGAGGTCGGCATAAGCCGCCCCACTCGCATATCCCGGAAGATCGATGCCCCACGGTTGACTTCTGTCCTGAAAATGGGTGCCGTCGATATTTTCAAAAACGCGGGAAGATGCACGGCCGTCAGGCATCATGTCGAGAGCTTTTTTTCGATGGACATCGCTCAGATCGACGGCATAGCGGAGCGAATCTTTGTGGGCAAAGTCGAGATAGTCGAGGTCGTTCAACGCCTTGGGAATGCCGGCGGTGATGAAGATGTCTTTTTGTCCGTCGTTGTTAAAATCGGCGAGGAGGGTTGACCAGCTCCAACCGGTGGCGTGAACGCCCGCGGAAATGGATTGCTCCGAAAAATTTTTTCCGGCGTTGTTGAGTTGCAAAGTATTGTGTGTGAACTGGGCTGGATAGTGGTAACTTTTTTTATAATTGAAAAGCTCCCATGGATCTTCCGTTAAGGTCACCTTTTCGTGGGCGTTGCCGTCGGCCCGGATATCGAGCGTCATCACGTCGTCGAGCCCGTCGTTGTTGAGATCGGCGATGTCGGTGCCGTGGGTATAGCGCGAGAAGTAAGGAAAGAAATCCTTGCCCTGCTCTTTGAACGTCCCATTCTGCTGATTGATGTAGACTTCGTCGCCTTCGTAAAAATCGTTGCCCACATAGAGATCCTCCCATCCATCGTTATTCAGATCGCCAACCGACAACCCGAGTCCGTAACTCAAGGAGGCTGTATCGATGCCCGCAGCAACGGACACGTCCTTGAACATGTCGTTGTCGTTTCTGAACAGGTGATCGACGGCGGCGTGATCGGTCAGGGTTTGGCCCATTGCCCGGTCATACGAGCGCGCAACATGTTTGGCGTGCGTGAGGAGATAGAGGTCGAGGTCGCCGTCGTGGTCATAGTCAAAAAAAGCGGATTGTGTGGCCATGCCCGAAAAGTCAAGGCCGTAGCGATCGGCTTGTTCGGTGAAAGAATTGTCGTGGTTGTTGATGTAGAGTTCGTTGGAGCCTTCCAGACCATTGAAGTTGCCGAGGGCGCAGACATAAATATCCAGCCATCCGTCGCCGTTCACATCGGCCAGGGTAACCCCCGTCTTCCATTCGGAGAACCCTTCGATGCCGGCGGAATGTGAGATGTCTTCAAATTTAAAATTGCCCTTATTCAGATAAAGCTTGTTGGCGCCGTGATTGGACACCAGGAAGATGTCGACAAGGCCGTCGTTGTTGATGTCGCCTGTAGCCACCCCGCCGCCATTGTAATAATAAAGATATTCCACCACCGACAACTTGCCGAATTGCTCCGGTACAACATTTACAAAGCCGATGTGCGTCGCGGACGAATCTACTCGCTCAAATAAAGTTGATTCTTTCCGCTCCGGCGTACAACGCTGAAAAGTGCCCATGGCCAAAATTCCGGATACAAAAATGATAGCATTCCAAAGTTTCATAGCAGCAGCAAAAAACAAAAAAGAACCGGGAGAATCCCGGTTCTTGTAAGCATTTATTCGATAGGAATGAGCGACAGATTATTGCGGATAACCAAAGTTCTGAGTGAGGTTCGGGTTAAGCGCGATCTGGCTTTGCGGGATCGGGAAAAGCCGCAAGTATTCCTGTGTAACGGGTTTGAAGCCCCAGGCATTCTCAAATTTTCCAAAGCGGATCAAGTCCTGGCGACGGTGATATTCCCAGGCCAGTTCGCGGCCGCGTTCGGCAAGGATGTCGTCGAGGCTCATGATTGTGAAAGCGTCTACGCCTCTTTTGCTGCGCACGGCATTCACATCATCCAAGGCTTCTCCCAGGTGCCCCAGTCGTTGGTGGGCTTCCCCACGCATGAGGTATACATCCGAGATCCGGTAGATCACAAAGTCGTTGCTCATATCAAAGGTAGCACCACGCTCCACTTCATATTTCACACTGCGATAACCTGCCAGGCGGGCATCGGGCCCCGCGGGCATCTTGAAGGAAGGAATTTCCTTCGTGAGGATGGCGGGTTGCGTGTCGTCAAACAATGCTTCACCGCTGGAGCTATAGATTTGACCGGTCAGCCACATTTGTCTCCGTACGTCGTCCGGTTCGAATGTATCGTAGAACTCCGCATAGGTGCAATAGCCGTTCCAGGGAGCAGAACCCAGGTCGTAGGTTAACTGATGCAGATAATGCAAGGTCGACATCTGCAAGTAGAGGCCGGTGCGTTGAGATTTGTCAAACGGCGTCGACAAAATGATCTCCGTTGAGTTTTCGTTGTTCACACTGAACGTAGAAAGAAAATCGGTGGCAATGGTGAATTGTCCCGACTGGATAATGGCGTCGCATTGCTCGATCGCTTTGGCCCATTGCGGGGTGCCGGTGTAGACTTCTGCGTTGAGGTAAAGCTTCGCCAGAATCATATGTGCCACATACTTCGAGATGCGACCATACTTGGCCCGCACATCCGTAGAAAGATTGGGCAGGGCGTCCAGCAATTCTTTTTCAACAAAAGCATAAACCTCTGCGCGACTGCTTTGCGGAGGGGAGTCGGTGCCGACACTTTCGGAAATGAGCACATTGCCAAAATTGTCGAGGGCCTCATAGTGGTAAAAAGCGCGAAGGGCTTTCAATTCGGCCTGTGCCTCGGGGCTTTGAAATCCGGGGTTGGCGATCTTTTGATTTACCTTGGCGATGTTCGAATAGATCCAGTTCCAGAGGTTGTCGAAGCCATAGAAGCTCGTGGGCCAGGTGTGTTCGGTCATGAACTTCCACTCCGGTTCTCCCCAGTCGCCACCACGGGTGGGAGCGAGTTCTTCGTCGGTTACGCAATTCAAAAGCTCGAAGGTGCTGAAGTAACCCCCTAAGCCAGTATAAAGCGGGCCGATGAGCGTGTTCAGTTGCCCTTCGGTTTGTCCGTATTGATCTTGTGGGATCTGATCATAGACCGTTTCATCCAGGTTCGTACAACAGAGGTTGAAGCCGATCATCAGGATCGAAGCGTAGGCCACTTTTCTTTTGATAGCCAGAAAATTTTTCATAGTCGTCGTTTTAAAAAGTAAGGTTAACACCAAGCTGGAAGGATCTGGTTTTTGGATACACATTGCTGTAGTCCATGCCGATACTGTTTGGCGTTGCAAGATCGGTACCCAGGTCACCCTTCACTTGTAATTCAGGGTCTATACCTTTGTATTTCGTGATCACAAACAAATTGTTTCCCGCCACATACACACGGGCGTTTTTAATGGCATTACCACCCACGGGGATGTTGTAGCCCAGTTGCCAGTTGTCGAGGCGCACGAACGATCCGCTTTCCAACCATTGGTCAGACAAGCCCGGTATGCTGTAGTTTGCCGGATACTGATCGATGTCGCGGAGCATGTTGTTTTCCAGGATGCTTCCCGAAAGGGTCAGGTTAGACCGCAGGTTGTTGATGATCTTGTTTCCAAAAACACCACGCAACTGGAAGGAGAAATCGAAATGCTTATAGGTGAACGTGTTGATCCACGAAACGGTGGCTTTGGGAATGCCCGAGCCTTTCTCAAACTTCTTGGCGCTGCCATAATCGGTGGTCACGCCACCGTCTTCGGTTTCGTACTGGATGAGTCCATTTTCGTCATACCCTCTGAAATGAGGAATATAAAATTCACCCATCGGGTGGCCTTCGCGCAATTGGGAAGCCGTGATCAGACCCAACCCGCGACCGTTGAAGTTATTGTATAAGATTGTGCCAGACTCATAGCCGGCACCGCTCAATTTCTCAACCCTGTTTTTGAATGCGGAGCCTACAACTCGTGTATTCCAACGGAAGTTGTCGCTGCTGATCGCATCGCCACCAATCGACAACTCGATCCCCTTGTTTGACATCTCGCCTACGTTGGCCAATTGATTTTTTACATAGAAGTTGCCATTCACAGGCACGGTGTAGTTATACAACATGTCCTTGGTGCGCTTGTCGTAGACTTCCAACGTACCGGTAATTTTTCCATCAAAAAGTTCAAAGTCCAATCCCAGGTTCAATTGCTCCAACACTTCCCACTTCAGATTCGGGTTTGCGTTTTGCGTGATGTCAACACCGGGCAGGAACGCTTTCAGGATCGGATCGTAGTAGGTTGCCCCTGTACCATCGATTTGTCCATAGAGGAGCAAAGAGCGATAGGAATCAACACCCTCCTGGTTTCCGGTCTGACCCCAGCCGGCGCGCAGTTTCAAATAGTTGAGCGTGCTGCCACCGGAAAGAAAACCTTCATTGCTGAGTGTCCATCCCGCAGCCAGTGAGGGGAAAGTACCCCATTTGTTGTTCGCTCCGAATTTCGTACTACCGTCACGTCTTACCGTAGCAGTGACATTATACTTGTCGCCAAAGTTCGCTGTGGCCCGTCCAAAAAATGAAACGAGCGTGCTGGTGTTCTTATAGGAGGAAGTATAATTGCCCTGTGGTCTTACGAGGGTTCCTTGATACGCCTGGAGCTTGTTGTAGCCGTATAGGTTATACAAGCCGATATCGGCCAGCGCTGCATTGCCGATATTGTTCATGGCGCCAAAGCCGTCGTTGATAAAACCCTGATAAGAATAGCCGCCCAACACGGTCAGGTTATTGGAGGCGCCAAAGTTCGTCTTATACTGCGCGGTCAACTCCATGAGTTTGTCGTTGGACTGATCGAAGTTTTGTGAAACCTGGCCCAGATTTCCCAGGTAGGCTTTGGTGTTCACGTTGTACGCTTGTGCCTCGCGGGTCTGATTGCTCTTTAACGCACCGTTCACGCCCAGTGTAAGTCCCTTCACGATCTCGTATTTCGCATTCACGGCGCCCACCAGGATGGTGTTGTGGCTTGGATGCTGATAATTCTGCTGCATCGCTACCGGATTGTAAAGGTCGAAGCTGCCCGGCACTTCATAGTAAGTACCGTCAGTGTTTTTGACAGGCAGGGTAGGCAGGAACAAAATGGCGCGATTGACAACATCGTCGTTCGATAGATTCGAATTGACGCTGGTGATGGCCAGGTTGTACTGAACCTGTAATTTGTCATTCAATGCTTTTTGGTCCACATTGATACGACCCGTGATCCGTTCGAAGTCCGTATTCTTCACGATACCTTCACGCTTCATGTAATTTAAGGAGCCGCGATAGGAAAGCTGGGACGTACCGCCCGCGAGCGCGAGCTCGTGGTTGTTCGTGTATCCCGTGCGGGTGATCTGTTTCATCCAGTCCGTGCTGTAACCGTTTCCGTTGGCGTCGGTGGGAAACTTCAAACCGTCGCTCAGGGACGCAGGGCCTTTGATGCGGGTAACTTCGTCCCGGTATTCACCGGCGTTCAACAGGTCGAGGCGCTTGGAAATGTTTTCCATAGCGACGTAGTTGTTAAACGAGATGGTCGGCTTGCCGTCTTTGCCGCGTTTGGTGGTGATCATGATCACACCGTTGGCAGCGCGCGAGCCGTAGATAGCGGAGGCGCTGGCATCTTTCAACACGTCGATCTTGTCGATGTCGGACGGTGAAATGCTGTTGATGGGCACGCCAATAACGCCGTCCACAACATAGAGCGGGTCGCTACCACCGGCCAGCGACGTGTAGCCTCTCAGTCGCACGGTGGGTGCTTGATTGGGATCTCCCGAAGGCTGGGTGATGTTCAAGCCGGCAACTTTTCCTTGAATGGCTTGCAGCGGGTTTGGATTGACCCCTGCATTAAAATCTTTTTGCGACAGGTTGGTGACTGAGCCGGTGAGGTCCTTTTTCTGAACAGTGCCATAGCCCACCACGATAACTTCTGCCAGCGACGTTGCGTCTGGAACGAGGC
Organism: Chryseolinea soli; assembly: GCF_003589925.1. Taxonomy (NCBI): domain Bacteria; kingdom Pseudomonadati; phylum Bacteroidota; class Cytophagia; order Cytophagales; family Fulvivirgaceae; genus Chryseolinea; species Chryseolinea soli. The sequence goes on from NZ_CP032382.1 coordinate 3,984,186, forward strand.
TGATGTTGATGCTGGTCTGGTTACCTACCGCAACCTCCTGGCTAACATACCCAACAAAGGAAATCACCAGGGTGGTGTTTTCTCCAACCGCGAGGCTGAATTGGCCCTCCGCATCGGTAACCGTCCCCGAAGACGAGCCCTTGACCAAAATGTTGGCCCCTGGAAGCTGCATATTGTCATCGGCTGATGTAACTTTTCCGGTAATGGTGCGCTCTTGAGCAAGCGTCCAGCCCGGAGAAAGCAGGATCAGCAGACAAAGCATGCCTTTAAAAATGTGATAGAATTTTAACATAAGATCGGTGTTTAATAAAGTGGTACTAAATCCTGCATAATTTCCCTCTACCGGGCGGGCTTTTAGTAGTGGAATTTTTCCATTTCTTTCTGAATCTTATCATTTTTCAATGGTTTGCGATGCCGATATCGCGATGGTTTCAGAAGTTTTTAGGAAATTAAACCCCTGATGAAGGTTCCCAGATTTATAAAAATCCAATTTCCCGAAAACAGGTCTTTCGACGTCGTTAAGGTGGTTCGCCCTTATTTCGTAGTGCCGTGGCATTTTCACCCCGAGATCGAGATCATGCTGGTCACGCAGGGACAAGGCACCCGCTTTGTAGGCGACAGTGTGGAGCGTTTCGAGGCAACGGACCTGGTGATGTTGGGCCCCAACCTGGCGCACGTGTGGAAAAGCGACGACACCCATTTCAAAGGCAATCAATTCAGCCTCGCCGAAGCGATCTATATTGTCTTCACGCACGATTCATTCGGGAAGGAATTCTTTTCTGTTCCGGAAATGGACAAAGTGCGGGAATTGTTGGTGCGCTCTCAAAAAGGAATAAAATTCGGCGCGGCCACAAAAAAACAAATGGTGTCCAAATTCCAGGAAGCGCTCACGTTGAAGGGAACCGAGCAGTTCTTTTTGTTTATGGACATCCTGCAAATTCTTTCGGAGAGCACGGACTACAGCTACCTCTGTTCGGAACACTACAAACAAAAATTAGACGCCTCCGATTTGCACCGGCTCGACAGCGTGCTGGATTACTTGCTGATCAACTTTAAAAACGATATCAAACTCGAAGACGTGGCCAGTGTAGCCAACATGTCGGTCAACGCCTTCTGTCGTTATTTCAAGGACCGGACCAACAAAACCGCGATCCAATTCCTCAACGAGATCCGGATCGAACACGCTCACAAGATGCTGACGGAAACACAATTCAACGTCGACCAGATCAGCGTCGACAGCGGATTTAAAAATGTGTCCAACTTCTATCAGCAATTTCAAAAAGTGACGGGCGTTTCGCCGCTAAAATTCAGAAAGGAACACAAGGACAAATTTTTCTGATCGTCAGGAAGTCGCCGGGCGCTGAACGGACTTCACCGTAAACGCCAGGAGCACCACGATGAGGGCCACCACAAAAAAGTTTAAGAAGAAAATGGAAGCGATCGGCATGTGTTGATCGTATAAAAATCCAGTCCAGAAATTTCCCGTGATCTGACCGATCCCAAAATAGGCCGCATACAAAAGGGATTGCCCCGTAGCTCTCCACCGCACCGCCACCAAACGGTTGGTATATTCCACACCCGCCACCCAGAACAACGACCACGAAAGGCCGTGCAGAATTTCGATCGGTAATGCCATTTCCGGCACGTGCACAAGGCTGTACAACAACAACCGAAGCGCTGTGGCCGCTGTGGTGAGCAGCAGCGTGTTGCGGAGACCGATCCGGCGAATGATCGCGTCGCTGAAATAAAAGAACGGGATCTCACACAAACCCTGCAACGAGAGCCCAAACCCCACCAGCGATGCGGAGGCACCATTCTCCTTCATGTAGATCGAATAAAAATTCCAGATCGTGGTCGCCGCCGCAGACACCAGGAAGAAGGCCATCAAAATAACCAGCAGCGAGGGCGTAACGATCTCGCGAAGTGCCGACCCGAACGAAAATTCTTCAGTCGATTTTTCCTTAGTGTATTCATGGGGGATCGTGATCGAAAGAAAGAAAACCAGCAACAACGAAGCACCCGAATACAGGAAGATCACGCGCGTGTCCAGGGCGTCGATAAAGTAGCCGATCACAATGCCCGTAACCGCCCATCCCGCCGCGCCGGCCAATCGCACGCTTCCATAACTAAACGTGGGGTCGCGTTGCGTGAGTTGTAAGGTGAGGCTGTCCATGACGGGTTGCAGGCCGTTGTAAAAAACGGACATGAAAACGGTCATCACCACCAGCATGCCAAATGAGGCATCGAGTTGTAGTAAAAAGAAAGCGATCGTTGCCATGAGGCTATACACCATCATGCTTCTTCGAAAACCCCACCGGTCGGCCAACATGCCCACGAAAGGTTGGACCAGAAACATGCTGATGGGCGTGACGCTGAGTATGATCCCGATCTGGATACCGGAAAGTCCGCGGGATTTCAGGTTGTCGGCAAACAAAGGAAGCCATGAAGCTGTGCAGCTCAGGATAAGAAAATAAAGTAACCGTAAACGGTTGACCTCTGTAAGCCGCATAAATTGCTATTCCCGCTTTTGTTTTATGGTTAATTCCCCGGCTGCTGCCTCGTCCATAAAGATAAAGCCATTTGTGTGTTGTTGCATAATGGAGGCAGGCACCTCAATGGAGAGAGGCCCTTCCAATGCTTTTCTCATGATGGACGCTTTGCGGGCGCCATTGGCCAGGAGGATGGCTTGTTTGGCGTCCATTAAAGTTTGCAGCCCCAAGGTAATACCTTTTGAGAGAGCAGTCTGTTGCGTAAAATATTTTTGTCCGACGGTTTTTGTGTTGGCGTCGAGGTCGATCACGTGCGAATATTTTTTTGCGGATACGCCGGGTTCGTTAAAGCCGATGTGACCGTTCATACCAATGCCCACGACGATGGCGTCGAGAACACCTCTTGAAAGGATGAACGCGTCCATGTTCCGGCATTCTTGTTGCAGGTCTGCGGCCTGGGAATTGAAGAGTTTGAAACGGTCGCTTTTGATCTTTAGCGGACCCAGGACAACGTTGTGAAAAAAGTAGGCACAGCTCCCGGGATTGTCCGGTGGGATGCCCACCCATTCGTCCAGGCCGATGAAGGTGCAGCGCGAGATGTCCACGCGTTCGTGGATCAGTTTTTCGACAAGCCGGGTATACGGAAGCAACGGCGTTTCGCCAGCGGCCAGGGCGATGATGAGATCAGGTTTCTGGACAAAGCGTTGAAATAAAAAATCTGCCGTTTGTTGCGCAAATTCTTCTGAAGTGGAAGCGATAAAAGTTTGCATCAGGATGAAAGCAAAAAGTTCTTCCTCAAGCGAGGAAGAACTTTAGTGAATGAATGGGCAATATTTACATTAACTAATGACGGGATAATTGAAGGTCGACTGCAGCGTAATGCGTCGTCCGGTAGCTTGCGACTGGCGCGCGGCTTCAATGATCTCCAGCACGTGAAGGGCATGGGGAGCGGTGATGATCGGTTCTTTGCCGGTGGCCATCGCTTCGCAAATCGCGGAAGCGCCTTGTTGCCAAACGTAGGTGCCGGTGTCGGTGGCCATGCGTTGGGTGGCTTCGTTATCTTTTGTGGCCATGTCTACGCCGAAAGGCGCCCAGTCGTAGCCGATCAATTGCAGGTTGCCTTCGGTTCCCCAAATGGAAACGGTGGGCTTGTCTTGTCCTTTTCCGGCGTGGCCATAGGGATCAAAATAATTGAAACCGCTTTGCACATGCGACAGTGCGCCGCTGGCATGTTCCATCAACACCATCGAGTTGTCTTCTTCTTCTACCTTGATAGGGTTGGGGCGATTGCTCACCTTGCGCTCGGGCGTGATGATGTTCAACATGGCGACGACGGATTTTACGGGACCGAGAAGCCCCGTCAGCGTAACCATGTTGTACACACCCAGGTCGGGCATGCTGCCGCCGTTCTTTTCATAAAAGAAAGCCGACCAATCCGGACCGAGGTGACCATAGTGCGCATGCGCTGCAGAAACTTTGCCCAACTTGCCTTCATTGATGGCCTTGGCCATGAACGCAAATTGAGGGCTCATCACCACCGCAGGTGCACCCCAGATGCGAACGCCTTTTTTCTTGGCCAGCTCCAGCAATTCTTTTCCTTCCTGGTAAGTAGTGGCCATAGGCTTCTCGCTCCAAACATTTTTGCCGGCGTTGATCGCCAGCTTGTTCAGGCGTCCGTGCTCCTGCATGTTGGTGAGGTTCACCATCAAGTCGAAGGCAGGACCGGCCAGCAATTTTTCGATGGACGGGAAATTGTTGGGAATGGAGTACTTTTTCGCAGCATTCACGGCGCGTTCCGGAATGATATCGCACGTGCTCACCAATTCAACGTACGGCGATTTGGAAAGGTGGGGGAGGTATTGGGTGGAAACGCTGCCACAACCAATGATCGCTACCTTGATTTTCTTTTGCTGAACGGAGTTTTTTGCCGACGATACCAGCGGCGTAAGGGAAGCAGCGGCTCCTAACAGTCCTGCTTGGTAGATGAATTTTTTACGGGAAATTTTATCCGAACTGCTCATGTTAAATAGTGTTTAGTGTCTGGTTAAAATCCGGGTCTGTCACGATCCGGTGTAAACAAAACTTGCAAACCGCAGGAACTTCGGCAAACGTTTGAGGGGAAAATTGCTTTTCTGGCGAAAATACTGTAACCATTGGCAAAGGAGGTGGAGAATTTGGTAACCCGGACCGATTAATTTTGATGTATGACGGGGGCTATCATCCCGTTCCTAGGAGCATATCTAAAAAATAGAGACATATGAAAGCTGCCGAAATTGTGAATCTATTGAACAACTATCTTCCGGGTCACAGCCTGGAACAAGCTTTTTATACCAACGAGGAGATCTTTCACTTCGACCGGGAATTGATCTGGAAAAAGTATTGGCTTTTTGCGGGCGTCACTGCCGAAATTCCAAAAGAAGGGGACTATATCACGTATGCCGTCGGTCGCGATTCGGTGATCATCATCCGCGGACGCGAAGGAAAAGTGCATGCGCATTTTAATACATGCCGCCATCGCGGCTCCACCATTTGCCAGGACGAAAAAGGCCACGCCCCAAAATTGATGTGTCCCTATCACCAATGGGTCTACAACAGCGACGGCAGCTTGTTCAAGGCCCGCCTCATGCCCGACGATTTTGACCGGGCATCTTATGGCCTGCATCCTGTGCACCTCCGCCTCATCGAAGGACTCATCTTCATCTCATTGGCCGAAGAGCCTGTAGATTTCGAACCCGTGGTAAGAGACCTGGCACCGTATGTAAAAACCTACCAGGTCGATCAATCAAAAGTAGCTTTCAAAAAAAGTTATACGATCCGCACCAACTGGAAACTGATCGCGGAGAATTTCCGCGAGTGCTACCATTGCGGCCCCGCTCACCCCGAATATTGCAAAGCCGTGGTAGGCGCCAACCTCCGCGAATCCATCGACGACATCCTGTTGGAACGCCGTGCCGCCTGGAAGAGCAAAGGGCTCGTGACCGAAGGCGTGGACTTTGAAACAGACACCTTCCATTTTGCTACCCGCTATCCCCTGCGCGACGGCGTAGAAAGTTACAGCCTCGACGGAAAAGCCGTGGCCATTCCCATGGGTGCGCACAAGGATCTTGATGCGGGCGTGGTAGGATTGGTCTGCTATCCCAACTTCTGGATGGATGCCGTGGGCGACTATGTATGGACCATGCGCATCACCGCCGAGAGCGCTTCGCAATGCCGCATCGATCTCACCTGGCTGGTCGACGGAAAAGCAGAAGAAGGAAAGGACTACAACGTCGAACGCCTCACCGAATTCTGGAAGATCACCGGCGAACAAGACTGGAAGCTTTGCGAAAACAATTTCAACGGCATCGAGTCCAGCCGATATCAACCCGGTCCGTATGCACCCGTCGAACTGGAGGTAGCGAAATTCGTGGAGTGGTATGTCGAGCGTTTGCGCGAAGGCGTTGAAGCCACCAGCACCGTGGAACTTCCCTGATAAAAATAACCCGGACCATCGATCCGGGTTATTTTTTTTGCGTCATTTATTTCTATTGAATTTCTCCTACCAGCAGCGGTTTGTTCAAGATCGAACTCAATTGTTGAAGCGTTGGACTTTCGCCATGGAGTAGATAATATTTGGACACCGTGTGCGCCAGTTCCAAAGTGTCCGACCCACCCAAACCAAGCAACAATCCCAGACAGAAGCCGGCATTGAAGTTATCACCCGCGCCGGTGAGCACTTTGGGTGAGCTGATCAATTCGTTTGACCAGGAATGTTTTCCATGATCGTCCCAGCAGGTTGCTTTCGAAGCGCAATGGATCACCAGGTTTTGAATGCCCAGCGAGTCATAGATATGCTGACCTTTCTCCCAAACGTCCAGCGCCTGGTTGCGGTGCTGGAACAGCACGTCATAAACTTTGTCCGCCTCGTTCAGGTTGAGACCTAAGGTGACGCGCCAATATTTTGAAAAAGATTTTAATAAATTCAGCGCCTCCGCAATGTCTTCATCATCTCTGCGCGAGCAATCCGACAGATCGAAAAAGCCAATGGGAGGGGTGGTTGTTGCGATGAAAGGCAAGACCTCTTCCAGCAAGCCTTTCCAGATGCTGGTCGAGAACAGGAGTTCACTCCAATTGAGCAAACAGAAAAGATCGCGGTGCGAGAAAAGTTCGATCAATTCTTTTGTGCCGATGATTTCTTTGAGCAAGCTCCAGTCCACACTGTCCACTTCCTTCATGTCGGCCATCATGATCTTGTTGTCCTGGAATTCGAGTGCGGTGCTGATCCCCGGTTCCGCAATGCTGTAGAGCGTGCAATTCGGGGGCAGCTTGTGAAAGGCGGGGTGGATCTTGGGCATCCCCAAGGCACCGATGCACGAGAGCTTTGGTCCCAAGCGGCCCAGGGCATTGGCCATGATGGGCATGTTGCCGCCCAGCTTCAGCGTCTGCTCTTTTAGCTCGAGAGAGAAATTCTTATTTTTCTTCTCCAGGATATACTGTGCGAAATCGCGACTCGATTCAAAATAGGTGTCCGCTGGCGAACTCTTTTGACGGATAACCTTGACAATCGAATCTATGAATCCATCGAATCCCAGGGTTGCCTTCTTGGAGGAAAGTATGTTGCGAATTCGTTCTTCGTACCTTGAAATGTCATTCTCAGAAATTTTTTGCATAGCGTAGTTTCAGCAGGGGCTTATGATTCTTCACGTTCACGCCAATTCAAGGTAGGCGTTACCGGCTAGTTTGTATTGTGCCATTTTTTCACACTCCTCCGCTATTTTATCCAATTCTTGCGAATATTATATGAATGGCTTTCTTTTGCGGCGCAATCGTTGTAAAATCGAATGGGTTAAGTGCGTATGAAAGCGAAGTCCACCAGCAAACCACAGGAAATTTTCCTCCAGCATCCGGGGAAATCCTTTTTGATCAATGAAATCACTGGGTGCAATCTGCCTTTCCATTTCCACGCCGAGATTGAAATTTTGTTTTGCCTGAACGGCACCGGCACTATCATGGCCGGCAACTACGTGAACTCCTTTGGCGAAGGCGACCTGTTTATGATCGGCAAAAACCTGCCCCACGCGCTCATCCAAACTTCAGAAGAAGCTCACCTCATGTGTTTGCAATTCGACCAGGATTTCCTGGGCAAGCGCTTCTTCTATAGCCGCGAATTCAAGTCCGTCGAAGACCTTCTTAAACGAACCAGCAGAGGACTTAAATTCAAAGTCGACAAAGAAAAATTCCTCCCCGTGTTTACCACTGTCGCCACCGGCGAAAGCATCGTTCCCGTGGTCTCCGTGCTGAAAGTGCTGGACCTGTTGAGCAAAGAACGCTTCGATAGCCTCAACTCCATCCAATTCACAAACGACACGATGGGAGAGTCCGACCTCGAGAAGATCAACAAAGTGTTCGACTACACCCAAGAACATTTCCAGGAAACCATCTCCCTGGAGCAAGTCTCCAGCCTCTTAAATTTTACAGAGACTTCCTTCTGCCGCTACTTCAAACTCTACACCGGCAAAAGCTATTTCCAATACCTCAACGAGATCCGCATCGCCAACGCCTGCAAGCTCCTCATCGAATTCGGCAACCACGACATCGAGGAAATCTGTTTCTCCTGCGGCTTCAATAATCCATCCACGTTTTATAAGCAATTTAAGAAGATCGTGAAACTCACGCCGAAGGAATATCAGGTGAAAGCGAAGAAGACGTTGCAGTCGGCGGTGACGATGGTGGCGTAGTCAGGAGCCAGAATCCAGGAGCCAGGAGCCAGAATTTGGTGCTCGGCATTCAGTAGTCAGTAGCCACTAGTCAGCACACAGTATTTTCAACTATTCAGAAACCAGCAGCTGATCTGTTTGCTGAGAAATATTTTCTCAACAAATGACTTCCAACTACTGGCTACTGACTACTGACTACTGGCTACTAAAATTCTGGCTCCTGGCTCCTGGCTTCTGGCTCCTGATTTCCCGCTTTGATAAGCAGTAAAATCGTCTATATTTGTATAGAGCACTCAAATTCTCCCCACGCGCTCTAACCACAACATCCCACCAGCTTAGGGATACTCCTATGACAAAAAGATTCCCCCAACTCATACCTTTGGCCATTAGCCTGACTTGCATGGTCTTTTCCGGTTGTCATGACGACTCGCCGGTAAAAAACCAGCTCATAGAAATAGTCGGATCCAATTACTCGCAATTTTATACTTACGAACACGACCGGTTGAGCACTTTCAAAATAAGCTCCGATACCAAGACCTACACAAAATTTAACTATGATGGCGATCGCCTCATCTCTGTGGAAGTGATCAGCAGCGATGTGGTCGCCAGCCGGATAGAGTTGACGTATGACGACGCAGGCAAACGCATTTCAGAAATTGAGTACCGGTTCCCGGCAGCGGGGCAAGAAGAAGTTTACGCCACCCGCACCTATGCCTACGACGACGCGGGTAACGTCATCCTGAAAACACAGCGCCCCACAAAGAACAGTGCGGGCCAGCCGGCAACTTATTACTTCGAATTTGAATACGAATGGCAAGCCGGCAACGTGACGCGCAGCAACCGCTATCTTGTAAACAGCGTCGAAAGACAATTGTATGCTACCTATAACTACACCTACGACAACAAACACAACCCCGCCAAACAAAACCTGGTCTTTGCCTACGTGGGAGGTTTTGAAGAAGTGCTTTCCCTGAATAACATCATCAACACCGAATTGATCGAGGATGGCGTGCTGCAATATGATGCCCCAACGATATTTGCCTACAACGATCAGGACTTTCCTGACCGGTCGACGTATACGCAGATCGATGCAGGGGGGAGTACGATTGTTTCGAGGCAATATAAATATCAGTAGCCAGTAGTCAGTAGCCAGTAGCCAGGATTTCAATGCGCGGTATTTAGTCCGAGAAGCCAGTAGCCAAGCCTATTGTCCAGAAACATTTTTCCGATACATGGCTTCTACTGGCTACTGACCACTGGCTACTGACTACTGGCTACTAATCGTGCTCCACGCGCAAAACCACACGGCGACATGCCATGTGGTTGGAAGCGATACAGGCGATACCCTATTTCGTAGTGGAAGCTTTTACAGCCGCTTCGATAATTACTTTGGCGACAGCATCGGGTTGTGACATGAAGATCACATGGCTGCCTTTGATCTCGGTCACTTTGGTGTGGGAGCGTTTGTACATGGCGCGTTGGATTTCTGGTGCGATACTTTTGTCGTCCGTGGCTACCAAGCCATAGGAGGGTTTGTCCAACCAGGCCGCTTTGGTGATGGGTGTGGCAAATCCTTTGGCGTAGAACGCTCCTTGCGAGGCGTACATAAATTCTGCTTCTTCTTTGCTGAGGTCGGCACAGAACCCGGCGTGATATTTTGCTTTGTCATAGTATACGATGCCCTTTTCGTCGGGAGGCAAAACACCATTTTCCGGTGCGGGAGGTGCAGTTTGCAACCATTGCAAGGCCGTTTCGCCATTGCCGGGCTGGAACGCGGCGACGTAGACCAAGGCAACAACTTTCGGGTGATTGCCAGCTTCTGTGATCACTGCGCCACCCCAGGAATGACCAACCAGGATGACCGGTCCATCTTGTTTGTCGAGCACCACTTTGGTGGCAGCCACATCGTCTTCCAGTGAAGTGAGTGGATTCTGAACGACCGTGACGTGATAGCCTTTTTTCGTGAGAACAGTGTAAAGGGCCTTGTAGCCCGAGCCATCGGCAAAAGCGCCGTGTACGAGAACAACATTTTTTACAGCTTGGGCTTGTGCATCAGCGTCCACACTTCCGAGGACAGACAGCGCAACAACAAAGGCCATCAGACCTCTTGTGATTTTGGATTTGAAATTTGATGTTTTCATTTTGTTTTCTGTTGATGGGTTATGTTTAAATCAACAGTACAAAGGTGCAGCAACGGCCGGGCCGGGGAAATATGGATTCTTCCCGAAGGATTGTGATTACTTCCCTTTCTGCTGGACAACCTGGAGATTACTTGGTCCGTGCTATTTTGGCGCCGCTTCTGAACTCCAGCGGGGATTGTAGAGTGTGTCGTTTAAAGTATGCAGAAAAGTAGGCCGAATCTTCAAAGCCCAGCTCAAAGGTGATTTGCTTGACCGATTTGTCGGTATAGTATAAGAGACGTTTCGCCTCTATCAAGATCCGCTCCTGGATGATTTGCAGCGGCGTTTTGTCGTTGTAGAGTGCGAAGAGATTGGATATGGTCTTTGGCGATTTGTTTAACCGCTCTGCATAGTATCCCAGCGCGTGTTGTGAGCGGAAATTGGCTTCTACCAGTAAATTGAATTTGCGGACGAGGTTTAGCCGTTCATCGGTTATTTTCTCCTCGGGCGCATAATTCGATTTGGCCAGCTTGGTGATCAGAATGATCAGGCGTTTCAATAACACCAACAACATCTCGCTCTGAATGTGGTCGGAGGTGTTCATCTCTTCAACGAACACATTCAATAACAATTCAAATTTCTCTTGTTCCTGTTTATTCAAAGTGATGAACAGATTATCACCAAGACCAAACAAGAACCCCACACAACTCACTTCTGCATCATGATCGATGATGCAATAGAACTCCCGGTTGAATTGCCAGGCCACCACATCTTTGGCCCGTTCAAATTGAAAGGTCTGGTTGAACATGATCGGCAGTATCGTGTGCGGCATAAAGGTATGTGCCTCCTTATCGATATAGACCGTTTGCTTTTTGCCGTGATTCCAGGCGATGGTGAAGTACTTGTTGTCGTGGTCGCGTTTGTAGAAGAGGCTTTCAATTTCGGTTTCACCTTTAAACAGGATCAGATCGCCACCGGTTTTAGGATCTGTGAGCGTGAGTCTCATAGAGGGCAGGTTCGTTTAGCTCGCAAGATAAGGCAGTCTGCGCATTTACCCTATTTTTGGTTGCTTCACGCCGCCGTGGCGTAATAATGAGATCGTAATTTTTGTTTATGCCATCATCCCGACAACCAGGCCTTGGATTGGGGTGAGTTCAGCTTGTCAACGACACGTGTAGTTCATTTGCGAAAATGTAAATATCGGGAAAATGTATCCGGAAGAAACGTTGTGAATGGACTTCACATAGCCTTGCTCGTTGTAGCCCATTTGAAAGGTGTAAGAAAATGGCGTGCCATAAGTGGTTCCCGGAGTGGCAGTGATTGTCATCGTCAGGACATTATTGACGCTGGGCTCATAATTGAAAATATAAGTCTCCACTAAGGTGAGATCGGGCGACCCGGCGAAGAATCGCTTGTGATTGTCGAAGCTCAGTAATTCAGCGCCGAGGATCTCGTCGTCCCCCGGGGCTTGCACGTAATATATTTTTGAAACATTGTCGCCGTTGTATTCATATCGCGTGCTCATGATCGGCGAGTCGAAACTCTTGGTCACGCGTTGAGTAAGCCGGTCTTTTTCGTCATAGGAGTAAACGATGGTTTCGAACGCAGGGAAACTGCCATAGGTATACGTGCGCGTGGCGGGTTTTCCGTTGCTGCCGTAGGTGAATGTGAAGGTTTTCGTTACGAGGTCGGGGCCTGAGACCTGGGGAAAACTATACGTACATTGGGTAAGCTTGCCTTCGGCGTAGGTCATCGCATAGCGCTCTGCGAGCGTCTTTCCATCCATGATTTGGATCTCGGCCAGCCGGTTGGTGCCATCGTAAACGTAGAAAATCGAATCGCTTCCTGTAAATACAACGGCTGGCGAGCAAATAGCCGTCGCTTCATCATCGCCGCTACACTGCGCCAAGATAACCACTAAAACGAAGCAAAAAATGCTGAACGCGCCCGCAGCCAACAGGCGATTTTTTTGGGGTTTAGGGTGAGTCATAGGCAACGAGGGAGAGGTTACGAAATGTTTAAAACGCGTTTAATGGCTATACAATAAGCATAAATTAAGGGATAAATGCAACGCTACAGCTAAAGCAGGCCGAGAAGAATCTGCCAAAATTTTTGTGGAGATTGGAGCACCGTTGCATCCCACATAAAATCCTAAGCCCATGATCTACCGATTCATTGCCTTGTCCGTCTCACTGCTGATCTCATTTCATGGAATAGGCCAGTCCGTTACAGGAATTGTCAGGTTCAAGCCCGACAACAGCTTGGCGCCCGGGGTGAATGTTGTCGAACTGGGAACGCAAAATGGTACGGTGACGGATGTCGATGGTAAATTCAGTCTCAACGTAAGTACCCTGGATGCGACCCTGGTTATTTCGTTTATCGGGTGTGTTACCACGGAGGTTCCTTTGCAGGGAAGGGACTATGTCGAGATCGCCCTGAAGGTGGATTGTATCCGTGATTTTTTCGACGCTCAGAAGTTTGGCTTATATGCCTCCAGTGGGCTGGTGCATACACCGGCCGGGCTGAGGATAGAATTAACAGGCCCGGCATTTTATAAGGATCTAAATCTGAAAGCCGCCGTTGGCTATCAAACCAATTTCAACGGCAATGAATTTCTCAATCTACAAGCCGGCCTCGATCATCTCTTTCTGTCCTGTAACTATGACCAGGACCTGTTGTTCAATTACAACAAGGTGAAGTGGAAGGAGCATGTAGACATGACCTCAAAGTCGATCCAAACCAACCTTAATTTTGCCAACAAAGGCGGGCTCTCTCTCCTGCTGGGCTACAGCGCCATTAGCTTCAACGACCTGGAAAGCGGCACACACCAGCAGCGGTCAGGCCCCCTCGTTGGTCTCGGCAAATGGATAGGCAGGCCCATCAACACGAACATAACAGTGAAAGCCTCCATCTATAATGGCCTGGCCGAATACAACGCCGAACTCCGAAAAAGACTGAAACGCCGGATCAACGTTTTTGCCCGCTACTATAAAGTGGAAGCGTTCACGGAAGTCTCCCTCGGCTTAGGATGGCAAGCAACCTACTACTTCCCCTGGCAACGAAGGCCTCGCCGATAGCCAATTGCAGATTCAATTTCGCCGGACAAAATCAGTTCTCATTACGCTCCCAAGGGAGTGGCCCCGACAAAATCGGACCCGCGGTCACTGCTTGGCTCTGATCCTGTTAAGAACATATCCCGAAATTCCTCCGATTAAAGTTCCTAAAACATCGCTCTGTATTTTTCCGGACAATCCTAGAATTAAGATGGACATTGTTAGCAGCAAAACGGTGCCGATCTCCAACAATACATTTTGTGATGCCTCATCGCCTTGCCCGATATTAATGGCGGTCTTCTTAATGGCGATGAGAATTTTGGGGCCCAAAAAAAGAAGTAGAATGGTTAAACAGAATAGCGGCAGCCCTAATTTAATAGCAAGGTCATTTATTTGCGTCTCTTGTTCATCTAACTGATCAAGCAATTTAGCCTTGTTGGTTTTTGCGGTTTTGATTTCGGTTTCAGTATTTTCGATATTGGTCTTGTTGACTGCTAACTCTGTATCAACTCGAGTCGTCAGCCGTGCTTTGATGTCGCTGAGGTTTTTGGCGTTGAGAACCGATTTTAGTTTGGTTAGTTTTTCTTGGCTGTTAAGAATGACCTTGTTGTTGTCGCTTTCGTGATTGTTTTCGATTGATCTTAATAATTCACTTTTTATCGGCTTCGTGATCTCGGAACTTTCTTTAAAAAAATCGGAACTAAAGTCGTCGTCTGCACCGGTGCCAAAAGAATAGAAACGAACGCTGTACTCAAAACTGAAAATATTCAGATTGGCGATCAGGGTTTCTTCCTGGCTGTAGATATCGTCGTTTGACTTGGCGGTTATAGCAGATTCAATGTCTTTGAGTATCTGATCAATCGAATTGGGCTCATAAGATGATAGCCTCGTCTTGAGGTTTTCAAGTGATCTTCCATAGGCCTTGAAACCGCTAATTTTAGCGTCTGCTTTGGCAATTTTTACCTTGATATCCTCTAATGCTTCGTTAATGGCTGTTTTATTCTTAGGGACAGTAAATTCTTGATTTTCTTTTTTTCCATCCCTCGACGCTTCCTGTTGCGCCTGGCTACTTAAAGCAAAGGCGAATAGGATAATCAGAATTAGGGTGTGCTTTTTCATTTGACACGATCTGTTTTAATGGAAGGAATTCTTCAAAGTTTCATTCTACTGAATTGCTCTTTTCTTATGGTTCCCGGATCGACGAGGTCAGACCCGCTAAAATAAAGTATAAGTCATTCTCCGCTTTATCCGCATCCGTCAGACATCATCCAAGCGAAAATGTATACATCTCTATACTATACTTGGCACCAACAAACCTCCTTGCCAGCGATGGTTACGCAGACTTTGTGACATTTCGCGTTTCTTGTAAAATCGAGAGATAATTTTTCAATATCTGAATTTGGAAGGGGGCTGAGATTGATCACGGATTCGATGATCTTGCGAAAATCGTCCAGATGCCCAATTATTTCTTTCTCTTTATCTTCTCCGATTTCATTTGACTTTGGAGTATTAACTTGGCCTTCTTTGGCAGGAGTGATATCTTTTTGATTCTCTTCCGCATCGTGATTTTTAATAGGTTTCATTTTTTTATTTTGGTTTAGGTGAGACATTGAGTGTTAAAGTGTCCGTTAAATTTTCCCGGTTGGCCACTTTGGCGATCACAAGAAGATTTCCTATAAAGGGCGTACTTCCCGTCGTAAGATTGCCTGCGGAGAAGATAGCAGAGGCAATGCCTTCTGAGTTGAACGACAGATGTTCCTCGCGGAATAGTGTAGTGGAAAACTCGGAATTTGTTGCAGCATCTAGAACGTGAAACTGAACAGATTCCCCCTTTGAGGGTACGCCGGTAGCGGATGAAATTTTTGCAGTAAGGATGGCCTCGGAGTCATACGTATTTGCAATACCGAAGACATTTGAGGATAGTTTAATTGAAACTGGCTCTGATGGCGTGAAACGAATTGGAGAGGTCCTGGCCTTGTAGTGTTCAATGTCGGCGGTTACAACGACCGACTCCGAAGTGGTGTATCCTGATTTTAAAGTCGCCTTGGCGCCCAAATATTGGTTCCCGTCCCTGAGGAGCGTATCATTCGCGATTACTTTGAGCTCCTGCGTGCCATTCGATGAGAACGAGCCTCCGGTAGTGGTGAAGGTGATCTCTCTTTTGTCCTTGTCGGCCTTAACGTCAATTAGAGCCTCTACCGTTAAAGTGGATGAATTGTCGGCGAGGATGGAGGTCTTATTATCTTCAATTTGGATAAAGATCACGGTAGAAGGGTTGAGTTGATCTTCCCCGCAGGACATAACCAGAATAATCAGGATACAGATAATGACTTTTTTCATATTATTTAAAAATTGATGAGAAAGTACTGCCACTGGCGTTTTTGAACGAAATATCAAATGATATTGCTGCGTAGCCATAGCCGCTGATTTTTTTCGTGGAGAGGAGGGGGCTATCACTTTCATTATTATACCAAAGCACGCCCCCCGAAAAACGAATGGCTCTATTAATGCGATAGGCGCCGCCAGTAAATATGTTAACAGAGTTGAACAAATCGTCCCGCTCGTTTTCGATTTTAATGCTTCCCAGGACCACACCTGCAGTGAGGGAGACGTGATTTCGAATATGACGCAAGATTAAATTGTCGCCGGGAACTGTTTTTTTGGAGAGGAAGCGGGTCTTAACATCCTTGTTGACCGGTCCGAAATTAATATTAACACCTAGAAATGGACGTAGAATATTTTGCGTTTTATTCGGAACGAATAACAGTCCAAAATCCGGTATGACAATCGTATTGGCTTCATCTGAGATTTGGATAAAGTGGGTATTCGCGCTAACTATTGTTTTGAGTTTCAAATTATCGAAGGAATTCATAGTTGAAATTACTTCCTTCATGGTCGCTATTCGGGTAGTGAGTTTTGCGAGGATATTGTCAATTTCCAGGATCAAGGGTAATAAGGCGGTTTGCTGAAGGACAGGCTTAACAATCATGAGATCCTTGATTTCTTCGTTGAGCGATGTGAGTAAAGATTTGTTCTTCTCCGATATTATAATTCGTTTCGAAAGGTCGAAGGCAGGGACGGCGGTTGCGTTGTAATTTGCATTTACGGTGGTGTCTCCGTTTAGCCTGCCAAGGGTGAGGCCCAGCGTTCGACCAAAGTATAAATTGTTCAGTATTTTTAAGGCATCTTTATTCGTCGATTTGGCAGCAACAAGGGTCTTGTAGATGTCGTGAATTCTGGCGGTATCTCTACTTAGTTCGGTAATATCAGTTCCAATGAAATTCTCGGGGCCATTCAGTCGAGTATACAGGGGTAGAAGCGATGTGGTGAAAATTTCTTGGTAGTACCACAGGTGGTATGTTGGATTTGATAGCAACGGCTGACCCCAAAAGAAAGGTCGGAGGCCGTTATATTTTCTAAAGAGCGTTGCAGTCTGAGCGTCGGTTAAAAGTACCCGGTTGATGTACGCTGTCTGTGCCGGATCCAATCGCGAAGTGGGGGATATGCGTCCATCTGAAATCGCTTGATAAAGATTGTATTGATTTCCAAAGGCCGGGCTATTGGTGAAAATCAGTGAGTCAAGTGTTACGGGTATAGTCGCTTGGGGTACTTGCAATTGTTCTGAAAGCTCGTTCAATACGTCTGGAGGCAGGACCATGACGGGAAATACGCCGGGTGTGAGATTAAGGAATTGAGGCCCAAACTGTCGGGTGTATAACATTTGGTTGACTTCTAAAAGTATTTTGAGAGGCTCTCCCGATAGAGCCTTATAGATCACTATGTCATAGAGACGATTCGGCGATAGTGGCGGCATTAGAATTTTAATGAATTTTTTTCCGGGCTCATCCTTGATCGTCTCATAGAGTACGGTGTCGACGTTGAAAAGTATCTGTGGAGTTTTTATTTCCCTATCTCCATTGTTAGAGATTTTTACTATTCCCACTGAATAGACATCATCACCTACGGGCAGTTTTAGTTTAGCGTAGAAGCTTTTGTCAAAGGGAAAGTTCTTGTCGGTTAATCCGGTTACGGGATCTATCGTAACGACCGCGTCTTCGGGGGCATTTTGCGCATGCAATAGACATATGGGCAGGAGAAGTATTGCCACTTTAAATAGTAGAGGGATTATTTTCATTTTTTTATTTGGATTGGTGGGGTCAGTGCATAATGATGTAATGGCGGTTAATGGTCGCGGTTTTTGCTAATTTCGCATCTAGCGTTTTTGGTGCGCTCAGATGTGGATTGACTAGTGACTTTCGAAGTGAGAATAAGGGCGTAAACATGATTGTTGTTGGTGAAGAGAAGTCAAGGCAACCGCGTCATGGCTAAGAGATGTTCGATTGTTTTCATTTCCTTTTGTTTATGCTAGGTATTCTATAATGCGCCAGTTTTTTGAATATGCTAATCCGTTATCGTTAGTCAAAGGTTATGAGATCAACGGCCTGGATCAACCGGAAAAGAATGGAATAGGCACAGGGTTTTTCCTGTATTTGCGGAGGGAAAATGACTGATTCTTCTATGGTCTATTCTAACACAATCAATCTATTGCTAGATTTCATTATTAAATAACCAAACCAAAGAAAATTATGAACATCGAGAATCTGATGAAAAAAACTTACGGCGAAAAAATCCTTTTAGCCGATGCCAACAAAATGATAAAGGAATTTATCGATTTAAATGCGATTACTGTCAAGTCTGTAAAGCAGGATGGAGGACAGGGTATAAACATTGAGCCGTCAAGAAGGACCAGGGCGGTGGAATTAAACGGAAACAGGTGCAATGCATTCATATTTTCGAAGGATCTGATTATGCGCTTTTTTGATGGAGGAGAGGAGGATGAATTTGGCAACCCACGTAGCGCCAATTTTTTGATGGTTATTTTAGGGGCGCATACGGAGGATGTGGTTAGGGATGGTCAGGAATTTAAAGCAGGGTCTTTCACCGTTTTGACGGCCGGCTGTGAACGGCGTGTTGTAAAAGTCAATGACGAGGACAGGGTCGGATTTTATGCCCTTAACATTCCTGAAGCTGCAAACGAATATCCTCCTCATCAAGTTGTTCTCCAGCTTGAACCGAAGGAGGGACTTCTTCCTGATGGATTCTTCCTGGTTGCCGAGTAAATAGCTATCTTTAGATATTCAAGAGATCATCAATAAAATATCAATCTGGAGCATCCTGATACCGACGATTGTGGGGTGTTCTTTCTTTAATAAGCTCTTGCCAAAGTCCAGGTTTATCTTGTTTCTCGTGCTGCTGGCGTGCGTACCTCAACTCGCAAGAGCGTTTATGGGAAGAACACCTATTTTAAATGTTCTTTACAATACTAATATTCTTCTTGAATTGGTGATCCTCATCCTTTTTTTCAGGGATAGCTACAGTACGAAAAAGAGAAACATGCTTTTTATCGTGCTGGCAACGGTTTGTGTAGTATCGGGTGTTGTTTCAGTGTTTCTTTTTGGTTTCTATGCGAAGTTCCTGACGGAGTGGCTATGTGTAAATAACTTGATGTATACCGCGTGGACGTTGATCCTCCTGTATGATCTCTATGATAATGATGAGAAGCTCTCGGAACTAGCGCCATCATTGCTTTGCTACCTGTCCGGTTTGTTTCTCTACTCAAGTTGCACGATGCTTATCTTTTCATTCTGGTACTATATCATGACCAAGCGGGATTCGTATTTGAACAACCTGTGGATTATACACGACCTGTTCAATATCTTCATGTACTTAATTTTTTCATTTGGCTTTTTCATCGAAATTAAAGCGAGACACTTAACGAGAAAAAATGGCATTTGATCAGGTGGACAAAGACATTCTTGTATCGATAATAGCAGGATCATTATTGCTATTTTTCTTATGTGCTTTTATTGTTGCCTTCTCCGCCCTTTATATCCGGAAAAGAAAACAGCATAAAGCGGAAAAAGAACAACTTCAGACGCACTTTTCCCAGGTGCTGCTTCAATCTCAATTGGAAATAAAAGAGCAGACCCTCCAACGGATCGCCTTTGAACTTCACGACAATCTCGGCCAGGTGGCAAGCCTGATCAAAATAAACCTCAACACGCTTCAGACCCATGACAAAGAGAAGATGCGTCTTCAGATTGAGGATACCAAGGAACTGGTCCGTCAGCTCATAACCGATTTGAAATCACTGTCCATAAGCCTGAACAGCGATCGGGTGGCACAGTTTGGGATTTTTCGGAGTATAGAGAACGAAGTTGAGAGGCTGAACAAAACCGGGCAATTCACGGCCACGTTGCACCAGGAAGGTAGGATTCCCGAATTGGATGCCAACACGGCGACCATCCTTTTTAGAATGACGCAGGAGATCATTAACAATATCGTAAAGCACAGTGCAGCAAAACGAATTGCCATTGCTTTGAAGGCTACCGAAAATTTGTTTACCTTGGTATATACCGATGATGGTGTTGGCTTTAATAGGGACGAACAACTGAGCGGCGGCGGCTCTGGGCTGGTGAATTTGCAAACCAGGGCCAAATTGATAAATGCGCAACTGACCATCCAAAGTAAACCTGAGGAAGGAACCACAATTTCGATAGAATTTTCAATATAATGTTGCCTGGAGGGTTAGTCAAACTTGGGCTTGTCGATGATCATAAACTGTTTCGAAAAGGCTTGATCAGCTTGATCGAAATGGCTTGTGAAAATTGCGCCATTTTATTTGAAGCCGATAACGGCTTCGATCTTCAAAAAAAAATTGATAAAAAGAATCTGCCGGACATCGTTCTCATGGATGTCAACATGTCTGGTATGGATGGCTTTGCCAGCGTGCGTTGGCTGAAAGAAAACTATCCCGATATAAAGGTCCTTGTGGTCAGCATGATTGAAAAGGAAGAGACCATTATCCAGATGCTGAAATTGGGCGTGAAAGGTTACTTGTGCAAAGACGTTGAGCCGGAGGAGCTAAGGGAGGCGCTGAAGGCAATTGCTCACAAGGGATTTTACTATACGGATTTTATCACCGGCAAACTGGTTCATTCGCTTCAGATTGACGGACAGGATAAACGCAGAGACTCCGATCTCATGAATGAACAGGAAAAGAAATTCCTCCAATTTGCTTGCAGTGAAATGACCTATCATGAAATCGCCGACAAAATGTTCCTCAGCCCAAAAACGATCGACGGTTACCGCAATTCCCTCTTTGAAAAACTCAATGTCAAGAGCAGGGTAGGTCTTGTCATGTATGCTGTTAGGAATAGGATCGTAAAACTCGACTGGGAATTTTAGAAACCCTGTGGCGCCAGATCACTGAAAGTAGATCCGGATAATTCCGTGCGATGCGAGCTGCCTGCATATGCCTCAGCAGGAATGGCTCGACAAAAGTTCTGCCTCCGACGCCGGACATTGGAAAAAACAAACGCGAAGGTATTGAAATGAAGTTTTGTCCTGAGCATCGATAAGTCTTTATGAAATAATGTTCAAACACATTAAATCATTATTATTTCTAACCCATGATGATTAGAGCAACGGCCTAAAGAATTATATTTGACTATGAGCCCATCAAAAAGAAGCAAAACTTCTTCACGATGGGCTTTTGTATTTATGTTGTCCTATATCCCTAAAAACCCCTACGGCTATGAACATTTCCCTGGAATTAATGGATCGTTATGCGAAGGAAAACAAAACGACAGAACAAGATGTAAAAGACACGCTCGAGGATGTAAAGACCGCCACGGCCGAAACCCTCGACAACCCCGAACAAAGACAATTGCGAATACGCATGTTGGCGAGTGTTGCGGTGGAACCGTATGCCGATGCCGTGGAGCGATACGTAGAGGGTAACGATCTTTTGCCCGTAAACTACATGGAGCTCGGCGTGCTGAGGAGCCGCTCGGTAGGGAGAATTTTTTACCGGGACCTGAAGGTCAACCGGAATGCTTACGCCACCGGTTTTTTGATTTCAAATCACCTGGTGATGACAAACCATCACGTCTTTTCGGAACCCGGCGGATTTGCCAATCCCATCATCGAATTTGATTACGAGTACGATGTGTTTGGCCGCGAGAAAACAAAAATAACATTTGACCTCGACCCTGATAAATTCTTTTACTCCAACAAGGCGCTCGACATGGCCATTATCGGCATAAAGGAAAAGGACGTGACGGGTGCAGTCGACATTCGCTCGCGCGGATACCTGGTGCTGAACGGCACCAAGGGAAAGGTCGGCATGGGGGACTTCGCTGGCATCTTTCAACATCCCGATGGTAAACCGATGATGGTGGGCCTTCGCGAGAACAAGATCATAAACGTTGACGATCCCGTTTTTCTGGAGTACACGACCGACACGTCGGTGGGTAGCAGCGGCGGACCGGTGATGAACGACCAATGGCAGGTCATTGCCCTTCATAGCGCAGGCGTTGGGAAGAAGAATGCAAAAGGCCAATACATCGACAAGGACGGCATGGTCATTCCCCCCAATGACGACGGTACCATCGACGGCAATCGCGTGGTGTGGATAAAGAACAAAGGCGCCCGCATCAGCATGATCATGAACGACCTGATGACCAACGCCGCCTTAAAGATGAACGCCTGCATCGCAGAGCTCTTCAGCCCCAGCTACAGCGACGACAAGAACCTGGTGTTCTTATCCTATCCGAAAGAGAAACCGCTAACGGCTGCTGAGAACAAGAGCCAGGAAATACAAAACAACACGCCGCCGCAGAATGTGCATATACATATAAACTTGGGGAATGGTGCGCCATCGGTCACCGCGTTGATGAATGGAAACGGTGTTGAGAAGATCAGCGCACCAGTGACATTGGAGAAGAAGTACGAAGACGAACTTGACTTTTCGAATTGCAACGGCTTTGATACCTACTTCCTGGGCGAACACACGCCGATGCCCAAACTGAGCGCGGCGCTAAAAAAGAAGGTTGCCTATTTCGTGAACAACCCGAGGGCGTTCGTGCTCAAATATCATCACTACAGTTGCATCCAGCACGCTGTGCGAAAGCAGCCGGTGGTGTCGGCCATAAACATCACAGGCCGGAAGCGCTATGAGGAATTACAGGGGCGCGACGACAAATGGTTTAGGGACAACCGCATTGACTACGAAGTGCAGCTAAGCGACGAATATTACAAGTCGAGTGGGTTCGACCGCGGCCACATGTGCCGCCGTGAAGATGCCGAATGGGGCAAGAATCTCAACTTTGCAAAGCTTGCGGCCGACATGACCTGCTCCTACACCAACGCCTGCCCGCAAGTGCCCGCGCTGAACCGCGAAGGCTGGGGGTATCACGGCAAATGGGGACAGCTTGAAAAGGAGATCCTGGAAAAGGGAGTGAAAGCCGATGGCGAAACCCAACCCAGGATCGTCGTCTTCAACGGACCGATCTTTCACGAGGACGACCCGGTATTTAAAGGTGTACAGGTGCCGATGAAATTTTTCAAAATAATCGTGTGGCGCAACCCTGACGGTGACATGAGAACCACGGGCTTTATCCTGAAGCAGGATACGTTGGTGGGTGATATCAATTTCGAATTGGCCTATGACGACGTGTTCAAAACGTTGCAATCGAGCATTGCCAATATCGAATCGCAAACGGGCCTCACCTTCGAAAAAATAAAAGCCTGGGACACTTACAGCGCAGACAACGGCAATGGCCCCGATGAGCATTTGCTCCTGTATACCAATTTCGAAAACCTGGTGTTGGCCGACACGCTGACACAGAAATATTCAAGAGAGAAGTTGGGAGATTTGCAGACGCCAGGAACGGACTTTCCCAGCCCAAGGAAGCCTGTTAAGCGCTAGCATCCCTAACTGTCTGACTTCTCATAAAAAGAAAAGGCTACTGTTATGTGGCCTTTTCTTTTTGGTGGATATAGTCGAACGGCGTTAGATAACTCAAAATGTTTGCCTTAAGCGTTTGAACATTTAAGTGACGACTTGTCTTAAATTAGTATTTACTTTGAATTTGTGTTCAATCAAAAAAAAATATTTCGCAGTGAATTTAAATTAACAGGTTGCAATTTTGTACTTTCATTTCATGGAAGCCCATCCACCCTGGTGTAACGATCAGGTGGATGGGCTTTTTATTTTTTTGAAAGAATGCTTTTTGATTTTTTCGTATGTAGTATTTGGAAGCCTGCTACAAATCGTTGGACTTCAAAACGCACGTTCACGGTGAACTTTTATAGTCTTGATTGAAACCAAACCTTAATCTATATGGACAAAAAGAAAATTTTCATTCTTGTGCTATTGGTTGCTCCAATCCTTCATGCTTATGGGTGGGGCGAAAGGGGTCACATGCTGGTGGCCTCTGTTTCGTACACTCAGCTCAGTGAAGAGCAAAGGGCGATCGTTATGGAGTTGTTAAGTTTTCACCCGGACTACAACGACTGGATTGAGGAGTATAAGTCGTGGCGGGATGAGGTGGAGGAAGGAAGATTTCTGATGATGAAGGCCAGCTTGTGGCCAGACGTGATTCGTGACCCGAATAATCCTAATCACCGATTCCATCGTCCCGAATGGCACTATGTTACGTATAAACTTCATTTTCCCAATGCACATAATACCGACCTGCCTAGCGAACGCAACGTGGTTGGAACAATCGATTTTGTGAAGTCAAAGGTTTTCAATGAAGACTTGGAACATGAGGTGAGAGCAATGTACCTGGCATGGCTCATTCATTTGGTGGGCGATATTTATCAGCCCCTCCATAACGCATCTCTTTTCAACGCTACTTACCCGGAAGGGGATAGAGGAGGAAATTTGTTTTTTGTCAGGGTAAAGGGGAAGGGAGCAAAACTACATTCCGTATGGGATCAGTCGCCGGGTAAGGGTTCAAATTTTGCGTTGATAAAATCTCAAGGCGAGAAGTTGATAGCGACTACACCAAAACCCGGTGCAGCGTTTGATCCGCGGGCCATTAGCCTTGAGAGTTTTGAATTAGCCAAGACCATCGTACATCAGAATGGGGCATTGCGAGGCTCCGATCGAATGGAAAATGCTCCCGAGCTAACGGGTGAGTATGTGGCAAATATGAAACAGCTTGCGGGAAAGCGGTGTGCACTCGCGGGCTATAGCCTCAGCCAGGTCTTGAGCAAGCTTCCCGTCCATGCGATTCCCTTTGAGCATAACGACGGCGATGAGGATATTGCAGAATTGGAACTCTGAACCCCTAAAGCTCTACCATGAAAACAAAGCAAGTTTATTTAATACTGTTACTATGGCTAATAGCTTTGGGAAGCCAGGCCCAAAAAACAAAAATTGAAGCGATTGACGAAGTGTATATTGAACGTGACACCCTGTCATTTCCAATACAAGGCCAGGTAATTAAAGACGGGGATGTCATTGCCTTTGATATCCCAGCGTTTGGTGATTTTATGAGCGACAATCATATTCTTCTTCAGGATGTTCACATGATGTTCAACAGTATTGTTCTCTCCGAATTTCCGGCATTTGTTGAAAGTCTTGAATCCGGTGTGGTACGTTTTGAATTTTCCGAAGATGGCCTTAGCGAGGAGAACAGAAGATTACTATACAATTTGAAGGGCGGTGCAACAAAGAAAATCAAATTGGGGATTAAGGCGGGCGATACGTCGATCAACTTTGGACATCAATCCCAGATGTTTTTTTCTGATATTGATCTGTGGGGTTGGGTTGGTTGGGTGATGGTGGGTGGCTTTTTTCTCTTTTTTCTGGTGATGATTTACCGGTTCGATTCCCTGCTGAGGGATGAATTGCCGAACGAGGTTAACAGTGAAACAGCAAAGGGCAAAAGCGGGGCATTCAGCTTTGGGAAATCCCAAATGGCATTTTGGACATTTATCATTATTGCCAGCTTCATTTATATTTGGGCATTTACAACCGATCTTCATTCCATAAATGCTACAGCGTTGATCCTCCTTGGAATAAGTTCCAGCACACTCGCAGCTGCCGCAACGCTTGATAATCAAAAGACCAAGGAAGCTGAGAAAGATGATAAGGCCATGAAAGACCTGATAGAATCCCGCACTTCGAGACGAAACTTCTTCAAGGATATTCTCTCGGACAAAAATGGAATGAATATAAATCGATTTCAGGTATTCATTTTTAATATTGTTTTTGGTGTTGCTTTTATAAAATCAGTAACACTTGACTACAGTATGCCGACATTCGATGAGACGCAACTGCTTCTTCTGGGGTTGAGCAACGGTACGTACGTGCTTCTCAAAACTACGGAAAAGAAATAGCCCATGAAGAAGCCGTTGCTTTTTATTGTTGCCTGGATTTGGGCGGCGATAATTCAAGTGAGTGGTCAGCAGAAGTTTTCCGAACTCTCCGCCGCTCAGAAGAAATTGTACAAGGAGCACATCGTTGAAGGCCAGCCCGATGGGGAGAAGCCGGTGTATGTCAGGCAGGGATACGTTATGCGATACAATGAAGTGTTTCGAATTCCGGATTGGGTATGTTACCATATAAAACCAGACTACTTGAATGCACCCGAACGTGAACGACGTTTCGGATCATTTAAAACCGACCCGCAGGTGCCAGACCCAGTCACCAAAGACGAATATACAGGAAGTGGATTTGACCGGGGGCACATGGCGCCGTTCTTTGCTATGGGGGGTGATCGTGATAAAAACAATTTTTATTCCGATGCGGAGGATAGAAGGAGAGATCCATACGATGACAGCACTGCCATCCAAGCCAACTTTATGTCAAACATCACACCACAAGACCCTGGGGCCTTTAACGGATCAGCAGGACCTTGGAACAAACTGGAGACATTCATCAGGAAGGTTTTAGTGGGGGATAATAATATGGAGCTAAATATTTATACGGGTGCCATTGTTAGTGACCCTGACCATTTTGAGGTGGTGAAAACCGGTAAAAGAAAGAAGACAGGCATAGCCGTGCCAGATCAGTTTTATCAGATCCTTATATTCAAGGACAAAGCCACAAAGGAGTACATCACCGGGGCATTCCTTTTCCCGCATGTGCGGGATAGATCGGATCTCCCATTTGAGGACCTGCTTGACTATATGGTTCCCGTGGATGATATCGAAAAATTGACGGGTTTAAATTTTTTGAGCGAACTCAGCGACAATGCCCAGAAAAAGATCGAAAGCAAGACGAATAGGGAGTTTTGGGAGAAAATTAACTAGTAATGTTATAGCGTTCATTTTAGGTGAATGATATTTCAAAGAGACATCATTGAAGTCGATTTTTAGCGAATGGCGTTAATGATCTGCTTGTTGAAGCCAATTCTTTCCCTGGCAATGTTTCATTCGTATTGCAAACAGGCTATTGGGACGAACCAAGTACAGATCATGCACTGATGAAGAAATCAATGTTGTCGACTTGAAATTTCGACCGCTATTCACTTTTCAAATTCTTCGACGGATCCTCCAAAGCCACCCGTATCGCTTTTGCCCAGATCACCAGGAGCGAAATAACGATCACCGCGACACCCGGTACGAGGAAGGACGACAACGGAATAGAGGTCTGATAATAAAACTGGCTAAGCCAATCTTTCATCGAAAACCAAGCGACCGGCACACCGATGGCAATGCTCAGCAACAACAGTAGGATGAGTTCGGATGAGAGCAGCATCAGAATGTTGGCCATCGAAGCGCCCAACACTTTCCGGATGCTTATTTCCTTTGTCCTGTTTTCCGCCGAGAACGTCACTAATCCAAAAAGTCCCAGACAAGCAATGCAAAGCGATATGCCCGTGAACACCGTGAATATTTTACTCAGACGGGTCTCACCTTTCTGCAAATCGTTGAACGCGTCGTCCAGGAAATAGTAGGTAAAGGGAGTGTCGTTGGCATAGGTTTCGTATGATTTTTTGATGGCCGCGATTTTATCAGGCAGCGCGCTGTGGGTGTCGATGCGCAGGTATAAGGATGGACTTTCGTTTTTTGCCAGCAGGGTGTCGGCCACCACGCTAACGATGAGGGGTTGGATGGGCGAGCGCAGGGTTTCATAGTTGAAGTCATTCACCATGCCCAGGATTTTTCCGGTTACGGCTGGCACATGATCTCCACCCATCGTTAGGTCATCGCCACCGGAGAGGTTCACCATGCCGAGGGCCTCCGCTGCGGATTGATTGATGACGTGATTTCCTTCGAGCTTTGTTGTTTCCGGTTTTTGGTGCCACGTGATGCCCAACACGGCAAAGAAACTTTCATCGGCCATGATCCATTTCAATCCGACTTTTTCTTGGGAAGCGGGTGAGGTCACCATCGAGAGTCCCGGCAGGGTTGAGCGATAGAGGGGAACCGAGGCCATCGCCAGTCCCTCCACTCCGGTCTGTCGTTGAAGATCATTTTTCAACCCTGTTAAACCGGCGTTGGAGAACTGCTCTACAGGTATGACCATTACCTGGTCGCGTTCAAGGCCTGTGCTTTTCGATTGCAGGTATTGAAGTTGGTGGTTCATCACCAGCGTGCAGATGGCCAGTGCTATAGAGACCGTGAACTGGAATATGGTGAGCAGCTTTCTTATCCCCGAACCTTGGTTGGCACTGCTGAACTTTCCATTCAGCACTTCAACGGGTTTGAACTGAGGAAGCACAAGTGCCGGGTAGCTGCCCGCCAAGAGGACGCAGACAAAAAGTAACCCGGCCACTACACTCAGGAATACCGGCGAAGTGAGGAAAGTTGTATCTATATTTTGTTGCAGGACATTTAGGAAGATGGGTTTGAATATCTGGATCAAAGCAATGGCCAGCACAAAGGCAACGACGGTGGTGAGCGCCGACTCCAGATAAAATTGAAACGACAGCGTTTTCCGACTCGCCCCGATCACCTTCCGTACACCGATCTCCTTGGCGCGCACCGTGGCCCGTGCCGTGGTAAGGTTCATGTAGTTGATCAGTGCCAAGGCCAGGATGAGCAGGGCGACACAAAGGAAAATAAAAACATAGCGCGTGTTGGCGACGTCGCCAAAATTCAGATTAAAGTGATTGGCAAAAAGGGGTTGAAGCGAATAGGTGATGTGGTCGTTCGTATACGTTGTTTTAAGAATCGATTGACGCACACCAGCGATGGCATTGGCATCGGCCAGGAGGAGATAGGTGGGGAACCCGGATGAATTGTTCAGGATAATGTTTCGCTCGTTGGGCATGGTTAACAACGATGGATAGGAGGCTATAAAATCAAACTGGACCGACGAGTGGGAGGGCGGGTTCTTGGCGACACCAGTGACCTCGAACGTATAGTTCGCATCGAGCGTGATGAATTTGCCGATGGGGTTGGCATTTCCGAAATAACGGGATGCGGTCTGCTCGGTAATGATCACGGTGAGCGGACGAGCAAGAGCGCTTCGTTGGCCTTGGATGAGCGGAAAGGAGAAGATGCTGAAGAAGGAAGTGTCTGCGAACAGGAAGCGGTCCTCAAAAAACTTGTGTGTATTGTCGGTCTTCACCACTTTCCGTCCCATGGAATAGGTGCGCACATAATTGATCACTTTGGGATCGGTTTGCATCATCGTGGGCCCAAACTCGGGGTTGGCGTAGAGGCTGTAGCGCCCATCGCGCGAAAACTGTTTTTCGGCGCGGAAGATCCGGTCTCCCTTTTCATGAAAGCGGTCGTAGCGATATTCGTGCACCACAAAAATCAAGATCAGAATGCTCGCCGTCATACCAATGGAAAGCCCGATAATATTGATGAACGAATAGATTTTATTATGGAGCAGGGAGCGGATGGCAATTTTCAGATAATTGGTAAGCATAGGCAGAAAGTTGTTAGGCAACGCACCAGTCGTACCAAAGGGAATGCCATAATGTTCGCGCTGGAGAGCCTGGGTTCGTGATGAGGCACTTCATGTCAGTGCGCAATTGAGAATTTTTGTTCAATATCGGGCAGCGCCGCGGAAACTTCTACCCGGTCATCGCCCCTTCATATCCGGCAACCGCACAATAAATTCGCTACCCTGGTATTTCTGCGAACTCACTTCGATCGTTCCCTGAAGTTTCTGCACAACTTCTTTGACGATATACAAACCAATACCTGACCCACCGCTGCGTTCGGAGGCGCGATAGAACATATCGAAAATTTTCGGGATGAACTCCGCCTCTATACCTTCACCATTGTCGATCACACGAAGGGTGACACCATTTCCGGAATTTTCAATCCGTATTTTAATAAAGGAATCCGGTTTTGAAAGGTCACAGTACTTGATGGCATTCGAGATCAGGTTGTTGAGCACGACATAGATCCGTTTCTTGTCGCTATAAAAAGAAAGGCCAGGATCGATCTCCGTTTCTTTCCGGATGCCCTTGGCGGGTTCCATGTGGTGGAATAAATCGTAGATATTGTCTAGCAAGGACTGAAAGTCGATCTTCTCTATTTCGATCTCCACGCGGTTGTTGCGCGAGTAGCTCACGATGTCGTAAATGAAACTGTCGAGCTTGATAAGGCTTCGCTCTTGCATGGTCAACAGTTTTTTAATGGAAGACACGTCGTCTTCCAGCCGGGCCACTTCAATCAGACCCAACAGCGAAGTGATGGGAGCACGCAGGTCGTGCGAGGCGCTATAGACAAAGCGATCCAGTTCCTGATTTATTTTTACAAGCTCTTCGTTTTTTTGCGTGATGGATTCCTCGGCGAGTTTTCGTTTTGTGATGTCGGTAATGGATCCCACCATGCGGTAGGGCTTGCCGTGTTTGTCCCGCACGGCTTCGCCCTGGGAATGAAACCAGCGGTAGTCGCCACCCTTAACGCGCAGTCTGAATTCAACATCATAGCGATTCTCCGGCGAGATAAAGTGCTTGTCGAGCGACTCTTTAATCAGGAGAAGGTCTTCCGGGTGAATGGCGTTATTGAAGGTGGCGGAGTTATAAGGAAATTCAGTGGGTGCATATCCCAGCATTTCTTTGAGGCCCCGGCCGTAGTAGACCTCGTTGGTCTTTATGTCCCAGTCCCAAAGTCCTGCGGCCGAACCTCGGACGGCCAACTGGTACCGCTCTTCGCTTTCCTTGATCGAGGCAAGGGAGTTGTGAAGGAATAAAGACATCAGCAAAAGTGCGACGCAGAGACCACCCCAAGCATTTAGCGGGGAGTATTCCGGGCCAAGCTGCACGGGCATCAGGTTGTTGAACTCCAGGAACGCAACGATGCCCAAGAAAACAATCGTCATCAAGGCAAGGATGAGCGCCGAACGACCCCCTAGAAAACTTCCCATAAACATGATGACGACTACAAACACTACGGGAACCTGACTCCGAAGCCCGCCAAAGAAAAGAGTTGCAAATGCAATGATGCACCACATGAAGATGGTCAAAGACCAGCCCGCGAGCTTGATTTTTCCGTGCCGTAGAACAACCACGAAGACAATAAGGGCAGCGTAAACCAACCCATAGAATGCGACGGTTACGCTTAACGTATTCTTGGGTTCAAACAGGGCGGCGACAAAGCCAATCGTATTGGTGGCGACCATGGAGAGAACAATCTTCGCCATGAGTTTAGCCTTTCTTGAAACTTCCTCGCTAGTCACCTCCGGGGGAACAATCCAGTCGTATAGTTTTTTTAAAATACCCGACAGTGTATTTCTAGAAGACACTCCTAATCTCCTGTCCAGGTTCTCCGAGTCGCTCATTTTTTGTCAATAGGTTGTATTCTTGGGGCTCCAGCCACGTGCAATGGGGCTGTAGAATGTAAAATACTGATTTTTTGGCCCGTTTCATCGATTTTCGATGAAGGAATCGCCGGCAAAATAGCGGATTATAAGCGGACATCCGGCCGGCATAAAACGATTGCGAACAGACCTTCCCTTCTATCTTAGAGATGGCGCTATGGATGGGGACGTCTATATTTTCAAGTAAGTTTTTACCACCAATTCACTTGTCCCGGTAGTTTGTGCGTTGGATATTGCGAAGCCATGCAGAGCCCACCCGATAGCTGTTTCCTGAAAATGATTCAGACCCTTCGCCGACAGGAAGGCGTCGTATTGTACAACGACATTCTCGAGATCTCATCAGCCGAAGCGGAGGATGTCGTGGCCTTTTTGAAGGAAGAATACGAACGCGAATCCCTCGACCATCCCCACACAACGCCATCGTTCCATCCCCATGCTGCGCGATGGGCCGCCCAAACGGTTTATGTTGCTGCGCAATTGATCTTATACAGGAAGCACGAAGAAAAGGATGTCCCGTCACTCTTGCCTACTTTTTCTTTCACACCCGATGCTGCGGCTATTTTGTCGGCCGATCTATGTCTGCGTTTCTTGCCGGATATGATCGTGCAATTGAAAATAATCGATACCAACGACCCGCTCATTCCGTTGCTGGAATCGATCCTGAAGCAATGGCATTTCTCCGCCGTGCGTCATAACCTCGCCGTCGATCAGCCGGACTTTGCGCCGGTGGTGGCCGATGTGTGTCTGCATCAATTGTATTGTCAACGGATTGTTGACCACCGGAAACTGCTTCTGGCGCAACATCCCGTTTTCAGAGAGGCCATTGCCGCCCAGATGGGTATGTATGGACCAGAATTTTGGAATGAATTTAGAACCGATACTTTATCCTCGCTTGCATGAATGCCATCGATAAGCTTAACCATGTATTACAATTTGTAAAAGATTCCTTTGTTGGAAAGAATGAGATCGTCGACTTGCTGGGCATTAGCCTCATTGCCAAAGAGAATGCGTTCTTGCTAGGTCCCCCGGGCACGGCCAAAAGTGCCATCATCCGTGAGCTCTCCGGTTGCATTGATGGAGGAAAAAATTTTGAATACCTGCTCACACGCTTCACCGAGCCCAACGAGATCTTTGGTCCGTTCGACATCCGAAAGCTGAAAGAGGGTGACCTGGTCACGAACACGGACGGCATGATGCCCGAAGCCTCTATGGTCTTCCTGGACGAGATCTTCAACGCTAACAGCGCCATTCTCAATAGCCTGCTCATGGCCCTCAACGAGCGGATCTTCCGCCGGGGCAAGGAAACGCGCAAGCTGCCGGCCCTCATGTTTGTGGGTGCCAGCAACCAGCTCCCCGAAGACGAAGCGCTGAACGCCTTGCTCGACCGCTTCCTCGTTCGCATCCGCTGCGACTATGTGGACACCGACCTCTTGGAGGAAGTATTGCTCGCCGGCTGGAAACTGGAAAATAGATCAACCGAAAAACCGGCCATCACACCCAATGATATTATCGAGCTACAGCAGCAAAGCAAAAAAGTAGACCTGACGCCCATACGCAAACAGTTTGTCGACCTGGTGCACAATCTCAGGAACACGGGAATAAAGGTGTCTGACCGGCGTGCAGTGAAGATCCAAAACCTGCTGGCGGCCAGCGCGCTCATCTGCAACCGGACCGAAGCCATCCCTTCCGACTTGTGGGTGCTCAAGTACATTTGGGATAGCGAAGAACAGATCGAGATCCTGGCGGGGATCATCGATTCCATCATCGAAAAGGATACTTCCTCGCAAGCGCACCCCCAAGCCCGCTACAACAAGATGCCCAATGCAGAAGAACTCATGAAAGAAGTGCAGCTGTTAGCCAGCCGCTGGGACGGCGGAAATTTGTCGTTCGAGGAACAGAACGTGGTGAAGGATAAACTGCGCTATGTGCAAACGCGGTGCAATTGGATAAAGAAAAACGAGCACAAGCAACACATCGAGACGGAAATCGAACAGCTATGGCACCGGATGCTGCAAACAGCATAAGATATTATCTGGCGATCGCCGCCGGGAACAAAGACGACCTCGCCCGCATCCGTCAATGGAACAACCTGAAGGTTGGCTTTGATGAGCATACGATCTGGGTGAGGGACTTTGACTATGCCCAGATCCATTCGGTGGAGGTGAAGTCGATCCCGTTCAAGGATCTGTTTTATGAACGTGACAACAAACTTTTTTTCCTCGACAGCCGCCTGCCCGAAAGGTCTGCTCCTTCGTTATTGTGGACGGCCATCGACAGGGCTTTGCCCGTGAAGCTCCCTGCGTTCAACCACAATTACTTCGGCATCCATGAAAAAATGGACATCCGTTTTGTGCCCCGCGAAACCGAAGCCGAAACTGCCGCGATGCTGGTAACGCTCGACGTGCTGGAGCACTACTTGCAGACGGCGCCCGCCGTCAGGCTCCAAAAGATACGATGGGCAATCCTCGACAACACAAAAGCTTTGTTACTGGGGAAACCGTTGTTGCCCATTCCAGGCGAAACCTTCTGGCAACGAAAAGATTTCCTGATCCCCACGGGCCAGGACCTCGAACTTTTTCTGTTGGCCGACACGTTGCAGAAAAAGATCAACCCGGGGAGAGACCGCTGGGTGTTGTGGAGCAAAGACAGCTCCTATGTGAGCATTCTCAAGGAGAGTTTGATGCCACTGTCGCGGAGTGCTTATCGGTTAACGCGTCAATCTCTTTCGCTTCCCAATGGATAGCTATAATTACTTTAGATCGTACAAGAATTACTTCTGGCAATGGGAGGACAATGGGGAAGTTATTGCTATTCCGGATGAAGCCACGATAGCCTACAAAAACCAAGTGGTCGAAATTTTAGAGCGACTTGCTCCCCAAGGCCTGCCTCCCTTTGGATCGCTTCTTCTGGCCATCATCGCCACTAACGCTAACGCCGATGCGGCGTTGGATGCCGTGTATGTAAGAATAACCCGTTTCATGGAAACGACAGACGATGTTGTGCTGGCAAAAGCCATGATCTTTCTAAAGCGGTTGGCGACGATGCCGCAGGAATACAAACAAGGCGATAAAAGAGCGCTGCTCCTGCAAGTGCTTTTCAAAGGCTGTCACAATATCAATTCTATTAAAGATTCAAAAGCTGCGTATGAGTTTCTGAAATCCGGAAGCCTACCGTTGGATAGTCCGGTGGAAAGAGTCGCGGGAGATACAAGAGAATTAAAAATAATCGCCTTGATGGACTCCCGTTTTAATTCGGTTGATTTGATCATCAAGGCGATCGGTGGTCTCCCGGATAAAGATCAAATTGAAATTGATTTTGATCATACACCCGGCGAAAATTCGTCAGCCCAGCCCGACCTCGACCTGATCGATCAACTCATAGCCAACTCGACGACCTTTACCGTCGGTTCGCTTGTGCGTTGGCTTTGGGGCGGCCTCAACATTCCCGTGCACAGCGCATTGCCCAGCGCGCAACCGCTGGGGGGTATATCGGACCTTACCAACAAGGGTGATTTCGACAAGCTTCTGGTTTCCGAGTTTGCTAACGACGATCTTTTCTTTATGTCGCGGCTGGCCAACAACGAAGCGCTCTACATCCACCGCGAAATACCACCGGCCCACAACGACCTGCACCGCATCATCCTGATCGATGCCTCCATGAAATGCTGGGGCACACCCAAAGCCATGGCGTTTGCCACCCTGTTGGCCATTGCCAAACATCCGAAGACCGACATCGACTGCCAGGCGTTTGTGCTAGGGGCAGAAAAGTACTACCCCGTATCGTTCGAAAACATGCATACCATCATTGATGCCATGGACATCGTTGCCGGCACGTTGCATTGCAGCGGTGGTCTGGCGGCGTTTTTCAACGACCATGGGAAAGATAAAAACAAAGAGGTGTTCTTTATCACCGAGGCGTCCACCCTAAAGCAAGGGGCGTTGCTGAAGACCATGACCGAAAACCATCAGCATATCCACTACCAGGTGCTCACCGATGTAGAGGGAAACATCGATGTGTATAAACGGCATAAAAATAGCAAGAAGCATCTTCAGCACATCAAGCTTCCACTGGATACCCTTTGGAAGAAGGAAAAGCCAAAGAAGGTATCGCGCTCAGCCATCAAGGAGACAAAATCGACCGTTGGGATCTATCCTATTTTGATTCGCGATGCGGGCCATGCAAAAAAAGTACTCGTTGCGCCCAACGGACAGATCTTTCAGGTAAGCGGCAATAAGGCCATCTTCCGGTTCTACGATAAAACAAAGGAGAAACATGCCGTGGGCTGGGACCTGGTCTTTGAAAATCTACCTTTCAACACCAACATTGCCGAAGTCGGCCTTTCAGAAAAAGGCGAGTATGTGTTCCTCCTGTTCAATGCCAACACGCGCGAAGTTTTATTGGTAAACATTTCCACTGGCGAAAAGCAGCGCCTTACCTTTGATCAATGGCGATCCAACGGCACTCATTCGTTTATCTTTGAGACTGGCAAGTTTGTCCACTATCATCCCGGCGGTGCCTGGACAATAACCCTCGACGGGAAAGTAGACGCAATAACAACCTGGGAAATAGCCAAATTTAAAGCCCGTGCCGATGAGCTTGCGGCAGTAGCCAACAAATACACCTTTAATACGGGGGTCTTCAAAAATATCCACCAGGTGTTTATTAATTCGGCTGGTCAGCTGATTTTCAACAAACATGCGCTAATGTTGGAGGCTACCGATAAAAGCATCCGATTTTTACAATCGTCCGATCGGGCTGTAAAGATCAATGCGCGGAGGATTAGCGATGTTGCGTTTGAGTTTCCCGACGGTAGTCTGGTCGAAGTAAATCGTTTAGGCCTGATAACCCTTAAAAGCAGCACCATCGCCATACCGGCGGTTTACGTTCCTTCTTTGATCGATTCACCTCTAGGCGTGGCAACTTTATACCGTTTCGCAGGCAACGAATTCTACTACAAAGAACCCCTTTTTGAAATTGTGCTTCAAAATGCAGGTCCTCAACTACTGGCCACGATAAAAACGATACGGGCGAATTCCGAGATGAGCTTGAAGGAGGTCAAGACGCTGGCCGAGAATACGCCGGCCGTATTGCCTGTATATTTTAAGGAACAAAGCGCCGTGGAAATAAAAGAAAAACTGGAAGAGATTCAAGCGGAAGTAGAGGTGAGGCGAATCCATCATCTTGAATCGAAGATGGAGAAGATCAGCACCACCGACTTCTTTGGACAACACATTGCTGCTTTTATAAAAAATATCCTCGATCATGGAGCTTAAGATCATCCCCTACGATAAGAACACGTATCCTTTAAGCGCGATACTCATCCGGGGCGCTTCGGCGATCACATGGGTGAAAGCGCTTCAGGCCTTGCAATTGGTGCTGACGAATATCCAGGTTTATCCCATTCCAAACGTGACGCCGAACGTGTTGTGGGGGTGCCTGGCCGTAACCAATGGTCCGCTCGACAAGACGCAGGCAGGCCGTCATGAGCTTTGTCAAGTCGTGACGCCGAATCTTTTTATCCCTGAGAAATCGGCGCTCTTTCCCGCGATGACCGAGGGAGAGATGGAGAAAATGTTTTCTTCTGGCAGGCACATTATCCATCCTGATTTCGGATTGGTCGAACTAACCGAAGAAGTGGATTTCAATACGCTGGTTGCCGGCTTTACGCAACAGGAAGTCATCGTGACGAAGCCAGCGCCATCAACGTTCATACCGCAGACGATCAGAAGTTTCCACATACAAACGCCACCGCCGGAAGAGGTATTGAAGAATTTGACCGAGAATATTTTTCCGAAGAAGGAGAACATGCAGAATAAGCCGCTGTCACTTTTTGAAAAACTGAAGCTGCAATTTTACAGGACGCTCTTTACAAAGACCAAAGGTGAGGGTAATACACCCGCCAGCGTTAAGCCGACCAGTTGGGGCTCCCGGCTTGCGGGCATCATGGAAAAACTTTTCCCCTCAAAAAATAGGTTTGACAAGCTGTTGATGGACTTTGAGGATCTTGAAAAACGAAATCAGAAACACGTGGAGCGGCTCATGGACATGTTGAAGAATGATCCCGAGGAAGCCTTGAAATATGCCATTCCATTAGACGAGCACGGCGCGGGCCGGGGAAGCCAGGAGCCGGCCAGGTTTGATTTTGCCCGTCGCTGGTTTGATTTTTCGCTCACGGGGGATCATCACAGATCGGGAGGCGGTGGAACGGTAAGCATCGGCGACCACTTTCATCTCTTGCAAAAGCAATACCGGGAAACGGCCGAGGCACTGGTAAAAAAGAATGAACATCAGAAAGCGGCCTTTGTCTATTTGAAGCTGCTGAAGAATCCACTCCAGGCCGCCGAGACGCTGGAGGCCGGCAAGTACTATGCAGAGGCGGCGACGATCTTTTTAAAACAATGCAACAATAAACAGAGGGCGGCCCAGTGTTACGAGAAAGGCAACATGACCATGGATGCCATCGAGCTCTATAAAGAGTTGTCTGACCACGAAAAGGTAGGCGACCTGTACATGACCGTATCCAACCGCACGGAGGCGTTCGTGCACTATCAAAAAGTGGCTGACAACTTTGTGAAGCTGGACCAATATGTGAAAGCTTCGTTGTTTTATAAGCATAAAATGGACGATCCCACTGCGGGCCAATCCATGTTGCGAAAGGGATGGGACAGCAATAAGGACGCGGTCAACTGCCTGAATAATTATTTCGCCAACATCGACGACGTAGAGCAATTGGAAAAAGAGATCAAGGCAGTAAGCGTTGAAAGTGTGACCGACCAAAACCGGGAATCTTTTCTCACGGTGCTTCAGCACGAGTACAAAAAACAAAAGCAACTGCGCGAGCCATTGACGGAACTGGCTTACGAGCTAGTAGCGACACACATAGCGATCAATCCTTCCATTGTGTCGCGGCTAAATGAGTTCAACCCGGAAAACAAAGAATTGTTTAAGGACACGCTGCGGTTTAAGTTGAACGCGAAAAAGACCTGAATTTTGCCGCTTGCGATAAGGGGTTCTTGACCGGCGACAACCGCCATGCGAATCGACGGATCTTTGGACAAAAGATCTTCCCCAAAATGCGGTAGTGATGTAACATTAACAATTACTTCATCCGTTTAACCGCGGTTTATAGCTACCTTCCGTGACCAAATAAAAACCCAATATTTATGACAACGCAAGAAAAAATAATGACAACCCAGGAGGTTGCCGATCGCTTCTTCGAATTGGCCCAGGAAGGAAAATTCGATGTGATCCAGGACGAGCTGTACGACGAAAGTGTGAAAAGCGTTGAACCGGCAACGTCCACTTGGCAGAATGTGGAAGGCCTTGGCCAGGTGAAGGAGAAAGCCCAGCAATGGCAATCCATCGTGGAAGAGATGCACGGCGGCTACACCAACAAACCGCAGGTGGCCGGCAACTTCTTCTCTTGTGTAATGGGCATGGACGTGACCGTGAAAGGCCAGCCGCGGATGAAGATGGACGAGATCGCCGTCTACGAGGTGCGCGATGGAAAAATTGTTTTGGAACAGTTCTTCTTTTGAGTTAAACGATTTTACGAAGTATTCAATGCCAGGCGCGGGTTAGAAAACCCGCGCTTTTTTTTAAATATCCTAAGAGATAAAGATTTATTAACTTTTTTTTCGCCATCCGTTAATCTTGAATTCTGAAATTTAGTTTTCCGAAGTTTCAAATTTTTTAAACTGTGGTATGATAGGTTTTGCGCTGAGTGCGGCGGCCGTTGTGCATGGCTGCGTTTCTTCGATTGTCCTGAATGATCTCCTCAAAACAAGCAAATGTCAACGCAAACGCGGCTGGGCCATCATCGTCGTTGCCGTCCCCGTCCTGGGAATCGTTGCCTATGATCTGACGCATAGACGAAAGCGGGTTTCGCGATAGCTTCTTGTCAAGCCGTGTCGGAAGGGACGAAGGAAAGCTTTAATGAGGCGGACCAGATTTTTTCTTCACCGCAAAGGCGCAATGGACGTAAAGTCGTCTTTCGCAAAATTTCCGGGTTCAGTGTTCATGACAAAGCGGACCATCAAACCCACACCCGCCCCTCACACCTCTTCCAGCATGTTTACATCAGGGCCTAAGCCTATCTTTGGCCTGGCAGGGGCATGCGCGGATAGGGTTAAGCCTTGATGTAAACATGCGGGGCCCCCGCGGCCCTGGAGCGGAGCTATGAAATGCCCGAAAGAACTTACATCCAAAGCTTCTCTATCCCACACAACGTTCAGCGCTGAGAAAGAACAGAAGGAATACGACAAACCTCTCACTCTCTCCCTTCCAATATCTTCCCCGTCTCATTCCCTTCCGAGGTACCATCCGGTTTATTCAGCATGTAATCAAAAACTTCCAATTCACTAAATATCACAATAGCACCAACTTTTAAATCCGGAATTTCATAAGGATCATTCTGCAGAACGCCCTCCATTTGCTCGCCCTTCCAACGCGTCACCTCCACCCACATCCATTCGTGCCCACCATCGGGTGTTTCAAACGGCGCCTTTACCATGATCGAGTATCCGGGATCCAGACCCTTATTGAACAACGCCCTGAGCTCGGGTAGCCGTTTCTTTGCATTTTCACTAGCCGCTAGCAATTCATCATCATGCTGGGCGACCGTGTACGATTCTTGCATGCCAAATAAATCGGCGACGAGTTGATTGGCTTCTTCCTGTGGCGAGGAGTATTTGGGATTTTCAAAGGCGATCAGCAGTTGGATAAATGGGTTATCGCCTTCCTCGGGAGATGCCCATTTCAATTTTACGGAAGTAGCCAATTGGGCATCGGTTTTTATGTCCGATAGAAGCAAATCCCGCATCTTTTTGTTTTTGATTTTTTTTAGCTCGACATGCAATGTTGAATCCGCATTTATGAAAGGGTTCTCCACGAGCGTCTGTGTAACGGCATTGATAAGGTTTCCATACGAAATTTGATCCGAACAAGGGAAATTCCTGATCGAGATTTCGGGCAAACAAAAATTGCTCATGCCCAACGTCACCGCGCGACAAAATTCGCCTTCGCGATAGGTGTGTATGGTCACATGGCCAGTAATGTCAATCGTTTGATCCTGGAAAGCATCTACACGACGTGTCTTCCAAGTGGTGGGACTATAAAATTCGATCGAGACGAGATCTGCGATGACTACCTTTTTTTCCTTGGTTAGCGCATAAATGAAATCTGCAATCTGTTTTTGTTTCTCAACGACATCGTTGCTTGTTCCAAAGAAAACGAGGTCCAGGTTTCTATCGGAAAGGGAAAATGCTTGGAGTTCCTTTTCAGTCAATTGGAAAAACGAAGAGGGCCAACTTTCAATGTCGGGTTTCATAAATTCCTCATCGCCCTTTTGGATCCGCGTTAGATAAAACCCGTCTTTCAAAATGGACAAAGAGTCTGCTGACGGTGCCTCTGTCCTCGGAAAAGATTTTAAAGACTGTCGCGCTTGGTCTGAAAGGGTGGCATCGGTAATCGACTCGTTCTCCAACAGGTAGATCGCCAAGTGCGTCACAAAGGACGGGCTGAGAACGCTAGTTTGGGTTGCAGCTTTTTTTTCATTTTTCGAAGGGAACGAACATCCAAAAAGAAGGATGAGGAAAGCAAAACGATATCTCACAATGGCGGGGGTTGGTTTAATTTTAATTCCCCAATATATGAATTAGCCTTTACAAACTGCCTCACACCCGTCCCTCACACCCACACCTCTTCCAGCATGTTTACATCAGGGCCTAAGCCTATCTTTGGCCTGGCAGGGGCATGCGCGGATAGGGTTAAGCTCTGATGTAAACATGCGGGGCCCCCGCGGCCCCGGAGCGGAGCTATGAAATGCCCAAAGAAATTTCCCTACAAAGATTTTCTATCTCACGAAACGTTCAGGACCAATGTTTTTTCCCCATCTATCTAACGGTGCAACCCGAAGTATTATCTTTGATCTCATGGACCACCCCCTCTATCTATCAGCCTTTGGCGAAATCCTCCTCTACATCCTGGCGGGTGTCCTTTTCATCCTTGTCACCCTGTTGATTTCCAAGGCCATACGCCCCCACCGCCCCAACCCCGAAAAGCTTTCCACCTACGAAAGCGGGGAGGAGCCCGTGAGTTCCGCCTGGTCACAGTTCAACCTGCGCTTCTATGTTGTGGCGCTCATCTTCCTGCTGTTCGAAGTGGAGATCGTTTTTCTCTTCCCCTGGTCCACCATTTTCGCCAACAAAAAGCTGCAGGCGGCAACAAACGGCGCCTGGGGATGGTTCTCCATGATAGAGATGTTGGTCTTCATCGGTGTGCTGGCGCTGGGATTGGCCTATGCCTGGGTGAACGGTCATCTGGATTGGATCAAGCCGCATCCCGAACCAACCGACTTCAAGTCGCAGGTGCCGAAAAGTTTGTACGACAACATCAACGAAAAATATAAAACGCATCAGAAGCCTGAACAAGGCAACGGATAACGAACGCTATGGGTGGACTACTGGATCAACGCTTTGAACACGGCGGCGTCATCGTGACCCGCCTCGACGACCTGCTCAACTGGGCGCGGCTGTCGTCCATGTTTCCGATGACGTTCGGGCTGGCCTGTTGTGCCATCGAGTTCATGAGCACGGGCACCACCGTCTACGACATGGACCGCTTTGGCATGGCGCCCCGTTCCAGCCCACGCCAGGCCGACGTCATGATCATCGCCGGCACGGTCACCTTCAAAATGGCCGACCGCATCAAGCGTCTCTACGAACAAATGGCCGAGCCGCGCTATGTCATCTCCATGGGTTCGTGTGCCAACTGTGGTGGGCCGTACTGGCAGCATGGCTATCACGTGGTGAAGGGCGTGGACCGCATCATTCCGGTGGATGTTTATGTGCCCGGTTGCCCGCCGCGTCCCGAAGCCCTCATCGGGGGTTTTCTCAAACTCCAGGAAAAGATCCGGAACGAAAGCATGATGGCGCCCACGGCCATCGAAAAACTATTGAAGAAAGAAGAAACACATGCCAGCCTTTGAGTCGATACTAACCCTCGTGCAAAATGCCTGCACGCACACCCCGCCGGTGGTGGACGAGAATGCGTCACCCAAAGCCATCGTGGTGGCGGCGGAAGATCTTGTGGCGGTGGCGCAGCAACTGTTCGCGTCACCCGAAACCTACTTCGACATGCTCTCCTGCGTGACGGGCATCGACAACGGGCCGGCCGCGAATACCATGGAGGTGGCGTATAATCTCTACTCGATACCGTTTCACACCCACCTGATGTTGAAAGTAAAGGTGTCGCGCGAAAAGCCTGAAGTGCCATCCCTGAGCAATCTTTGGAAAACGGCTACCTGGCAGGAGCGCGAAATATTCGATATGTACGGCATCCATTTCACCGGTCATCCCGACCTGCGAAGGATCTTGATGCCCGAAGACTGGGAAGGCCACCCCTTGCGCAAAGACTACACGCACCAGGGCTATTACCGCGACATCAAAGTAGCCTACTAGCCGCCATGCCTACCGACCACATCCAATACAAATCGCACCCCGACAACCTCACGCGTTCGGTTCCTTATAAGTTCGACGCAGCACAACTGCGTTCAGAAGAAATGATCGTGAACCTGGGGCCGCAACATCCCTCGACCCACGGCGTGCTCCGCTTGGAAGTGTTGATGGAAGGGGAGATCGTAAAAGAGGTCGTTCCGCACATCGGCTACCTGCACCGTTGCTTCGAGAAGCACGCAGAGAATTTGCCCTACAACCAGGTCATCCCCTTTGTTGACCGTCTCGACTATGTGGCTTCCATGAACAGCGAGCATGCCTATGCCATGGGCGTGGAGCGCATGTTGGGCATCGAGCATCAGATACCCAAACGCGTGGAGTATGTGCGCGTGATGGTGGCCGAGCTGAACCGCATCGCGTCACACTTCATCGCCATCGGCACCTATGGCATGGACATCGGTGCGTTCACACCGTTCTTCTGGCTCATGCGCGACCGCGAACATATTTTGCGCATGCTCGAGTGGGCTTCGGGTGCCCGTTTACTCTACAACTATATTTGGATTGGGGGATTGTTCTACGATTTGCCCATTGGCTTCGAAGAACGCTGCCAGCAATTCATCGCCTACATCCGTCCCAAGCTAGTCGAGTTGGACACCGTGCTATTGCAAAACAAGATCTTCGTTCAACGCACCGCCAATGTGGGCGTGCTTCCACTCGACTTAGCCATCAACGGTGGCGTCACCGGCCCGATGCTACGTGCCTCGGGTCTTCGTTTCGATCTCCGTCGCGTTGACGGCTACTCGGTTTACCCGGAATTGGATTTTGATGTGCCGATCGGCGAAGGCAAGATGGGCACCGTGGGCGATTGCTGGGATCGCACCAACGTGCGCGTGCAGGAAATTCACGAATCGCTGAAGATCCTGGAGCAATGTGTGATCAAGCTCACCGGCGAACACAAGCGCACGCGTGACTTCGACCCGCAAGCGTTGGTGCCTAAAAAGATCCGTCCCAAAGCACAAGACCTCTATGTGCGGTCGGAGATCCCCAAAGGCGAGCTGGGATTTTTCTTTCGCGCCGATGGCCGGAACGACATCGCCTTGCGGTGTAAGTGCCGTTCATGCAGCTTTGTGAACCTGAGCATCCTTCCCGAAATTGCCAAAGGAATTTTAATAGCCGACCTCATCGCCATCATCGGCTCCATTGATGTGGTGATGGGGGAAGTGGACCGATAAAAAAACGCTCCATGCAACCGATCCTAACCGCCTCACAGATCAAGGCCTTGGATGCCTATACCATTGCGCACGAACCCATCGTTTCCATCGATTTGATGGAGCGTGCCTGCCGCGCTTTTGTGGCGTGGTTCACCGAGCGCTTCAACAACAGCTTCACCGTGGGCATCGTCTGCGGCACCGGCAACAACGGTGGCGATGGCCTGGGCATCGCGCGCCTGTTGAAGGAATGGGGCTACCCCGTGCGCGTCTGGTTGGTAAAGGGCGGTGCTCCCGAATCCATTGACTACAAAATCAACCTCGACCGGCTAAAGCATTTGGGTGGCGTGCAGATCGATGAGATCACCGCGGCGCCGGAATGTTCTATCTTTTCTGATGAAGACTTCCTGATCGATGCGCTATTCGGTACAGGCCTGTCGCGTCCCGTCGAGGGCATCTACGCCAAGGTCATCGCCTGCATGAACACCGCCAGGGGAACACGCGTAGCCGTTGACCTCCCCTCGGGCTTCATGGCCGACGAGCCTACCACCGGCCCTTCCGTGGAAGCGCGCTATACCGTTTCATTCCAACTGCCCAAGCTGGCGTTTTTCTTCCCGTCGTCGTTCCAGTACGTTGGCGAGTGGGCCGTGGTGGACATTGGTTTAAACAAGGCGTTCATCCGCCAGGCGCTGACGTCCCATTTCTTTATGGACCGTAACACCGCACGCAGCCTGCTGAGACGGCGCTCGAAGTTCGATCACAAGGGCAGTTATGGTCATGCCCTGCTCGTGGCCGG
Source organism: Chryseolinea soli (assembly GCF_003589925.1). Taxonomy (NCBI): domain Bacteria; kingdom Pseudomonadati; phylum Bacteroidota; class Cytophagia; order Cytophagales; family Fulvivirgaceae; genus Chryseolinea; species Chryseolinea soli. The sequence goes on from NZ_CP032382.1 coordinate 4,028,588, forward strand.
CTCGCTGGGAAAAATGGGTGCTGCGGTTTTGTCGGCGCGCGCCACGCTTCGTTCGGGGGTGGGGTTGCTCACGGTGCACACGCCCCAGGCGGGGATCTCCATTGTTCAGACGGCCGTTCCCGAGGCCATGCTCAGCATCGACGGGCACGCGTCTGTGTTCGCCGGCGAAGTGCAGCCCGAACGTTACACCACCATCGGCATAGGCCCTGGGTTGGGCAAGGCGCCCGAAACGGTGAAGGCTTTCCACAAATTGTTGGAAAATTTTCCACACCCCATGGTCATCGACGCCGATGCGCTGAACATACTCGGCGAAAATCGCGAACTGCTTCACCTCGTTCCGAAGGGAAGCATCCTCACCCCACATCCTAAAGAATTCGAACGCCTGGTAGGCCCCTGGCAAAATGATTTCGAGCGATTGGAGAAGCAAAAACAGCTGGCGGGGCAGTTGCAATCGGTTGTGGTGCTCAAGGGGGCGTACACTTCCATCGCCGCACCCGACGGAAAAGTATATTTTAATCCCACAGGTAATCCCGGAATGGCGACCGGTGGTAGCGGAGATGTGCTCACTGGTATATTAACCGGGCTTTTGGCGCAGCGGTATGATACTTTAGAGGGAGCGTTGCTCGGCGTGTACCTGCATGGTTTTGCAGGTGACCTGGGCGCGTGGGAGAAGGGCATGGACAGCCTCATTGCCAGCGACATTGTCGAATTTCTCAGTGGGGCGTTCGCGCGATTGGGGGGATAAACCGCGAAGTCGCAGAGGATGCTGTGTTTGTCGTCAAAGAAAAGTTTCGACAAAAGCCCTTTGCGCCTTTCCCTGCGCCTCAGCGTCTTTGCGGTTTTAGAAAATCGTTTGCAAAACTTTTTTATCGCAGAATTTAAACTTTTCCCCACCCTTCTGCATCTAAAGCATAATAAACCGAAGATCGTCCCGTTGCGCGGGTAACTTTGGTCCGAAAATTGTCGTATACATAAGAAATAAATAAAGCAAATGCGCGTTTTTACCGCCTTCATCGTACTCTCCCTGCTGGTGGGCTCCTTTTTTGGGCATGCCCAAGCCAGTTTCGATGGCGGTCCCGTCCAGGAACGCCAGGAAATTGCCAAAAACATCCAGATCTTTCCCAATCCGGCAATGGACTACGTCCACGTGCGGTTGGAAAATGTGAATTTCAACGAAGTAAAGGTTAGTCTTCACAATATCATCGGCAACCAAATGCCGTTCGAGTCCGAATTGATCGACGAACACGAGATCCGGATCAAAGTGAAAGATCTTGATACCGGCTACTACCTGCTGGCGTTGAAAGATGATCACGCCAAATTGCAAGGCACGTATAAATTCCTGAAACGCTAAGCAACTGAAGTAAACCGGTCCGGCTACTTCAACAATTCCCGTAATTTTTTACCAAAGCTCCGAACGTCTGCCTCCGTGGTATCGAAGGAGCACATCAATCGTGCTTCCGATAATTTGTCATTCCACACATAGAAGAAATGCTCTTCTTGCAGCGCGGGGATGATCTCCTGGGGAAGGATCACAAAGATGCCGTTGGCGTCTACCTTCTGGGTGATCTTTGCTTTTGGCGATTGACGTATTTCGGCCTCCAACAATTTAGCCATGCCGTTGGAGTGACTGGCATTCCGGCGCCACAGATCATTCGTGAGCAGCGCGTCGAATTGTGCGCTGATGAAGCGCATCTTCGAGTGCAGTTGCATGCCTTGCTTGCGGATGTATTTAAAATTCTTAGCCAATTCCGTGTTGAAGAACACTACGGCCTCACCGAACATCATCCCGTTTTTTGTTCCTCCAAACGAAAGCACGTCCACCCCGGCATCGCGGGTAAACGCCCTGAACTCGGCTTGCAGGCTCACGGCGGCGTTGGAGATGCGCGAGCCATCCATGTGGAAAAGCAGATTGTGTTTTTTTGCTACTGCCGATATCGCTTTCAGCTCGTCGATGGAATAGACGGTGCCATATTCCGTGGTTTGCGAAATGGAAATGACGCGCACCTGCGGATGGTGCTGGTCGTCGACGCGTTGGATCTTTTCTTCGATCTCGTGCGGATAGATCTTGCCATCCCGGGTGGGGATGGTCACCAGCTTGCAGCCCGTGAACCGTTCCGGTGCGGTGGACTCGTCCACGTTGATGTGGGCGAGGTCGGAGCAGATGATCGAATCGAACGAGCGTGTCATGGCGCTTAGCCCCAGCACGTTGGCGCCGGTGCCGTTGTAGGCAAAGAACACCTCGATATCTTCGCCCAGTAACGTCTTGAATTTTTTGGTGGCCTCCGCCGTGAGCGGGTCGGCGCCATACGATCCCACATGACCGGGGTTGGCGCGTTGCAAGGCGTCCATAATTTCCGGGTGAACGCCCGAATAGTTGTCGCTGGCGAAAGTAGGGTTCATGTGTTCCTAGGGATTGCGTTCCAGAAAAATTAAAATTCAGCGTTGCCGGGGTAGCGCGGGAAGGGGATCACGTCGCGGATGTTGGTCATGCCCGTCACAAACAGGATAAGGCGCTCGAAGCCCAACCCAAATCCGCTGTGGGGTGCCGAACCATATTTGCGCAACTCCAGGTACCACCACAAGTCTTTTTCGGGCAACCCCAATTCGTTCACGCGTTTTACCAGCCGGTCGTAGCGCTCTTCGCGTTGCGAGCCGCCGATGATCTCGCCAATGCCGGGGAACAAAACGTCCATGGCCGCAACGGTCTTGCCGTCCTCGTTCTGGCGCATGTAGAACGATTTGATGTTAGCCGGGTAGTTGTAAAGAATGACGGGCTTTTTGAAATGTTTCTCCACCAGGTAGCGCTCGTGCTCCGACTGGAGGTCGGTGCCCCATTCGTCGATGAGAAATTGAAATTTCTTTTTCTTGTTGGGGTTACTGTTGCGCAGGATGTCGATGGCCTCGGTGTAGGATAACCGTTGGAAATCGTTTTCCGCCACAAATTTCAGACGATCGATCAGCGTCAGTTCGCTGCGTTGTTCCTGAGGTTTGGCCTGGTCTTCTTCCAGGGCGCGTTTGTTCAGGAACTCCAGGTCTTCGGCGCAGTGGTCCAGCGCATAGCGCGTCAGGAATTGGAGGAAGTCCTGGGCCAGTTGCATGTTGTCCTGGATGTCGTAGAACGCCATTTCGGGTTCGATCATCCAGAACTCGGCCAGGTGGCGTGTGGTGTTGGAGTTCTCGGCGCGGAACGTAGGGCCGAAGGTGTAGATCTCACCCAAGGCCAGCGCATAGGTCTCGCCTTCCAGCTGGCCGGAAACCGTGAGGTTGGTTTCGCGTCCAAAGAAATCTTCTTTATAGTCGATGTGGCCCTTGTCGTCCAACGGGGGCTTGGCCGGGTCCAGGGTGGTGACGCGGAACATGGCGCCGGCGCCTTCGGCATCCGAACCGGTAATGACCGGGGTATGGATATAGTAGAAGCCGCGGTCGTTAAAAAATTTATGAACGGCAAACGCCATGGCATGGCGCACCCGCATAACGGCGCTGAACGTGTTGGTGCGCGACCGCAAATGGGCGATCTCGCGCAAATATTCCAGGCTTGGGCGGTTCTTTAATTGCAGGGGATACGCCTCCGGGTCACAGTCGCCGAGAATTTCAAGGCTTTTCACCTTCACTTCCACGGCCTGTCCTTTGCCCAGGGAGGCCACCAGGTCGCCGGAAACGGAAATGCAGGCGCCCGTGGTGATGCGTTTCAGGGTGTCTTCGCCCAGCGCATTGAGCTCTACCACGGCTTGCAGGTTTTGGAGGGTCGATCCATCGTTTATGCTGATGAACTGACTGTTGCGAAAACTGCGGACCCACCCGTGTACCGCCACCGGTTGGCCGGTGGGGGCCGTGGCCAGTAATTCCTTGATCTTGATGCGCTTCATGGGGAAAAGTATAGTAAGACGTTATGTAAAGGGTTGCAAAAAAACGAAAAAACGATTGATTTTCATAGACTTCCGTTCGTCGGAAACTCTGGCACGACATTCGCCTGACTGTGGAGTATTTTTCTAACTTTGTACCTGTTCTTAAACGCTAACGACAAAAGGAATTTCTATTCATGCAAAAGCTTGGGTTAAACCAGTCATTACAACAAAAACTGTCACCGCAGCAGATCCAGTTTATCAAACTGCTGCAGGTGCCTACCGCTGAGCTTGAAGGAAGGATCGAGGAGGAGCTTGAGATCAACCCTGCGCTGGAAGAAGGCGAGGAACAAGAGAAGACAGAAGAACCCAGCAACGAAACGGAAACGGAAGATATCCCCGAACCGGCTTCCACCAGCGACGACGTCGACATCAAAGATTATCTGGGCGACGACGACTACAGCGGCTACAAAATGCAAGGCGATGGCGACGACGATGAAGACAATCGCGAAATGCCCATCCCCATGTCATCCTCCCTCCACGAGCAGCTCATGAGCCAGCTCGATTTCCTGGGTTTGGATGAGCGCCAATACAACATCGGCAAACAACTCATCGGCAGCATCGAAAGCGACGGCTACATCCGCCGCGACCTCGACGCCATCGTGAACGACATGGCCTTCTCGCAAGGCATCGAGACCACGGCCGATGAAGTGGAGACGGTACTGAAAAAGATCCAAACCTTCGATCCCCCCGGCATTGGCGCGCGCAACCTGCAGGAATGCCTGCTGCTGCAACTGGAACGCATGGACAACGGACACGATATCGACGTGGCCGTGGCCAAGAAGATCATCGCCGAGTGCTACGAAGAGTTCACCAAAAAACATTATCAGAAGATCCAGAAAAAGCTCGACACCGAAGACGAAGACTTCGTGCGCGACGCCATGGAGCTGATCGTAAAACTGAATCCCAAACCGGGCGGGGAGAGCACCAACTCCGTGGTGAAGAACCAATACATCATCCCCGACTATATCCTCACCAACAACAACGGCAAGCTCGAACTGACGCTGAACAGCCGCAATGCCCCCGAGCTGCGCATCAGCCGGTCGTATACCGACATGTTCAAGGCCTATGACAAGAGCAATAAGAAAGACAAGAAGCTGAAGGAAGCCGTCACGTTTGTGAAACAAAAGCTGGACGCCGCCAAGTGGTTCATCGACGCCATCAAACAACGCCAGCAAACCTTGCTGCGCACCATGAAGGCTATCATCGACTTTCAATACGACTTCTTCCTCGAAGGCGACGAAACGAAGCTGAAGCCCATGATCCTGAAAGACATTGCGGGCATGATCAACATGGACATCTCCACCGTGTCGCGCGTGGCCAGCAGCAAAGCCATTCAAACCGAGTTTGGCATCTTCCCGCTGAAGTACTTCTTCTCCGAGGGCATCACCACCGACTCGGGCGAGGAAGTGAGCAGCCGCGAAGTGAAACAGATCATCAAAGACATCATCGAAAGCGAAGACAAAGACAAGCCGTTCTCCGACGACAAGCTGGAGACCATCCTCAACGAGAAAGGCTACAACATTGCGCGCCGCACCGTGGCCAAGTACCGCGAGCAACTGAACATACCCGTGGCCCGGTTAAGAAAGGAGATGTAAGTGGTGAATGGCGTAGCGCGTATTGTCTCGTTTCTCTTCCATCCGTTGTTGCTGGCAACCTACCTGTTTGGGTTGTTTGCCTTCACGCTGCCCCAGGCCTTTTCGCCTTTGAAAGAAGATGGCCATTTCAAATTTGTACTCCTCATTTTCTGCGTCACCTTTTTGTTGCCCGCGCTCAACATCGGTTTGTTCAAGATGCTGGGCTATGTTAAATCCGTAGCCATGGAAGACCGGAGAGACCGCGTGGTTCCGTTCTTGTTCATGTCGCTCCTGTACTGCGCCATCACCTATCTGTTTTACTCACGCACACGCATCGGTATTCACGACAATCTGTTGAAATTCTTGATCATCATCGACGTACTTGTGGTAGTGGGCGCCGTGGTCACCCTGTTCTACAAAGTGAGCGTGCACAGCATCGGGGCTTGGGGGATCGTGGGTATTTTGTTGCCGTTAAATAAAGTAGTCGAAGATGGCACCTTGTTCTATCCCATGCTGGCCAGCATCGTCATTGCCGGTGTGGTGATGACCTCGCGGTTGCAATTGAACGCGCACACGCCGCGCGAAGTGATGATCGGAAGCATCCTGGGTCTCGTGACCGGCTTCGGAAGCATCGTGCTCTTGTTTTGATAAATTTCTTTTTATGGACTATAAATTTATCCGCTACACGCTGGAAGGCGGCATTGCCACCATTACACTGAACCGCCCCGAAGTCTACAATGCTTTGAACGACGAGATCACGTTCGAGCTGCAGGATGCTTTTAAAGTAGTGAACAAAGATCAAAACGTGAGAGTGGTCGTGTTGGCAGGGGAGGGCAAAGCGTTTTGTTCCGGGCAGGATTTGAAAGCCTCGGCAGCGCAGCCGGATCGGTCTTTTAAAGAGTCGTTAGAGAAGCGCTACAACCCGATCATCCGCGCCATGCGGCAATTGCCCAAGCCGATCATTTGTCAGCTGAATGGTGTCGCTGCGGGAGCAGGTTGCTCACTGGCGTTGGCGTGCGATGTGATCGTGGCGTCGGAGGAGGCGGTACTGATTGAGGTGTTCGTACAAATTGGACTTGTGCCGGATTCGGGATCGTCGTTCTTCTTGCCAAGGCTTGTAGGCATGGCCAAGGCGTTTGAATTGTGTAGTATGGGATCGCGTGTGTCGGCCAAGGAAGCGCTGGCCATGGGGTTGATCAATAAGGCTGTTCCAGCTGCCGAACTGGCTGACGCTGTGAAGGGCTATGCGCAATATTATGCGAATGCTCCTACCAAGGCCATCGGTCTTATTAAAAAAATGTTGAACAAGTCCGCCACGGCGTCGCTGGAGGATATGCTCACGTATGAATCGTATTGCCAGGAGATTGCCGGGGGCAGTGTCGATCACAAGGAAGGTGTGAAAGCGTTTATTGAAAAGAGGAAACCTGTTTTTATCGGGCAGTAAGATTTTAGCGATTAAGGTAAGGTCAACGATAATGAGGCTTGGAGGTAATCATGCGCTCGTGTTCATTTTAGTCATGACGATAGGGTCGTGTCAGCTGAAGAACAGCAAAATTGAGCACTTGAATAATTACGTCAACTATGTTCGAAAGTCGTCGGGACTAGATGAGGTTTGTCGTCAGCCCTTTGTCGACGAAAGCGTTCGGAGCCCGGTTGAGAGATGCAATATCCTGACGCATTTATCTTTTGAATGCAAGACAAGAATAGATGCTGGAGAAAGTTTGCGTGCGGAGGAGGTGAGACCTGGCGATACCGCATTGGACTTTGGTGAATCATTAACCGAAAGAGAGATTTATAGACTGATCTTTAACGGTGACGTTAAATCGGATACCATCTATTTGTTAATAGGGGATGGCGGGATCCAGTCTTGTGCCATGCTTACGAAGGGAAGATATGTGGTTTGGTTGAATTAACGGCGTGCACACGCGGACCGAAGAAATTCAACGAGCCCTGCATTATGCAAATTTCTAAAAGGCAAGAGCAATAAATCTCAAAGATACTTCGCTACATCTGCGGCCGTAATCTCTTCGCCGCTCATGATCACAAGCCGTTCAATCACATTTCGCAGCTCGCGAATATTCCCAGTCCAATTGTGTTCTTTTAATTTCTCCAGCGCTGCTGGCTGCAAGCTTTTTCTCCGGGCACCGTATTCTTCGGCAATGTCATCCAGAAATTTGTCGGAGAGTAGGCCGATGTCATCCTTGCGATCGTTGAGGGCGGGTACTTTAATCACGATCACACTGAGGCGATGGTAAAGGTCTTCGCGGAAATGATTGGCGTCAATCTCTTTGCGAAGGTCTTTGTTCGTCGCAGCGATGACGCGCACGTTCACACTGATCTCCTTGTCGCCACCAACACGGGTGATCTTATTTTCCTGTAAGGCACGCAGCACTTTAGCTTGCGCCGATAAACTCATGTCGCCAATCTCGTCGAGAAAGAGGGTGCCTCCTTCAGCGAGTTCGAATTTGCCAAGCCTTTGTTTGATGGCCGACGTGAACGAACCTTTCTCATGACCAAACAACTCGCTCTCGATAAGCTCGGAAGGAATGGCTGCACAGTTCACTTCCACCAGCGGCCCGTTGGCCCGCTTGCTTTTCTCATGGATCCACCGCGACACCAGCTCTTTGCCCGAGCCATTCGGTCCTGTCACCAAAACCCGCGCATCGGTCTGCGCTACTTTTTCGATCATTTCCTTCACGTGAGCGATCGGTGCCGACTCGCCGATCATCTCGAAGCGTCGCGAGATCTTCTTCTTCAATGTTTTAGTTTCCTTCACCAGCGACGATTTGTCCAGCGCGTTGCGCAGCGTGATCTCCAGGCGCCCCAGGTCAAAGGGTTTTTGCAGAAAGTCGAAAGCACCTTTTTTCACCGCTTCTACCGCCACGTCGATGGTGCCGTGGGCGGAGATGACGATGAAGTTGGCGCCGATGCCGTTTTCCTTGGCTTTTTCCAGCACTTCGAGCCCGTCCATTTTGGGCATTTTGATGTCGCAGATGCAGAGGTCGAACTGGCCTTGTTCCAGTTTTTTGTAGCCCTCCTGGCCGTCGCCGGCTTCTTCTACGTCGTGGTCTTTTTCTTCGAGGATCTCTTTCAGGATGGCCCGTATTTTCTGGTCGTCTTCAATGATGAGGATTTTCGACATGTTCGCTTCGGTGTTGAGGGGTTAAAAATAGAAAACCTGCCCGCTTTTTTGAAACGGGCAGGTTTTAAAAATAGCAAGCCTGTAAGCCGGGTTCTGTTTCCCCGACAACTGTCGGGGACCCTTATCATTTATCTGGTCATGGCGTCGCCGTCATGATCAATCAGTCTACCCGCCACGGTTACATACGGCTTGCGCCGCACGAAGGAACGGGCAATTCCAACCATGGCCTATTTGACCTTTCAACGCGTAAGGTTTACCCTGCACCGTCTGTCGCCAGCCGGCCGGTGAGCTCTTACCTCACCTTTTCACCTTTTCCCCTCCCGACAAGTCGGGAAGGGTAGTTTGTTTTCTGTGGCACTGTCTGTGACCCCGGTTGCCCGAAGCCCCTTCCCGTTAGGAAGTACGCTACCCTGTGTTGCCCGGACTTTCCTCCCCCCAGCAAGCTCGGAGGCGATAAGGCGGCTTGTTGGAGGTAAAGGTAGGGCATCCGGGGATTATCTCATAGCGGAGGGATCACCGCCGGCAGCATAGTCTCGCCTCAGGGACTTATGCTGACTAAAACCGGCACAGTCCCCGAGGACTATGCACGGGCGCAGACGCACCCCAACCCAGCCTTGCATTTATCGCGGAGATCCTGGATCTTTCTTAGGTCAACCAATAGCCCAACGGTGAGCTTGGCAACAGTATCTCCTTTCATCTTCCTGCATGCCATGAAAAAGCACGTCCTCATCATTTTCACCTGCATAAACCTATGTCCGGCGTTGTGGGCCCAGCACATTCCTGTTTCGCCGCCCTTGCCCGACACAACGATAACCACTTCGTCGGCCCCGGTTGCGCAGCCTTCCCTTGGGAAGCGATCCTTATTCTATGTCCGGGCAGGAGTGAGTTTGTTCTTTCCCTATACTCCTAGGCAAAATCACACGTTGTATGCGCCGGGGGTGACCGTCGCGCCCGGAATCAGGTTGTTGCAAAATAGAGATGCCGCACTCACACTCAGTTTTCCAATCACGGTGGGTTGGTTGCGGAACAATGTTTTCTTTGATGTTGACTTCCCTGCCATGGTCGATCTGAATATCGGATCGGCCGCCGGCAACAATCAAAACTCAAGTGTGGGTTTTGTGGTGGGTGCCGGCGTGGCGTATTTGTACGCCGAAAACTCTGGTGAAAGAAGCATAGACATTGGCGGCATTCGGTGCCAGGCGGGCATTAGCTTTGGTAAAAAAAATAGCGACGCCCGGAATCTTATCCTGATAAGCTATGGGGAGAGTACGGCGCCGGGTCGCAACGAAGTTATCGGGATAAGCTTCCAATTCATCATGATGAATCAGTAAGGGGCGTCCCGCATAATCCCGAGACGGAAGACTATGCAGGAGATCATTGGCGCGGCGTGGGATGACGGAGACTATCGAGTGCCTTCATCACCCGCGACACCATGCCGTCGCAATAGACAAGGTTGAATTCAAAAATATCTTCGGGCGAATACATTTTCTCGATCTCAGACCGCAGCATTTTCTTTGCCCGGTTCAGCCGCACTTTCACATTGCTCTCCGACAAGTCGAGCACTTCCATCGTTTCGGCAACGCTCAGGTCGTTTAATGTGCGGAGGGTGAAAACGATCCGGTAGTCTTCGTCGATCCGGCTCAATGCATTCTCCAATACCCGGCCGAGCTCCTTGTTGACAAGATTTTTTTCCGTGTTGGCAGGTTGGTGAAACATAGGCGCGGTAGGTGGGGTAGTGTCGGTGGTGATCTCGTTTTGGAAACTGAACTTTTGTTTTTTCTGAAAGCAGTGGTTGAGCATGATGCGTGTGAGCCACGTCTTGAACGACGACCGGTTTTCGAATTTGGCCAGGTTCATATAGGCGCTGACGTAGGTTTCCTGCATCAGGTCCTCCGTATCCTGGTGATTGTACCGGTAGGTCCGGCCGATCTTGTAAAGAAAAGCATTATACCGGCGGATCAGCATCTCATAGATCGCCTCCTCTCCGTTTTTGATCTTCTCGATGATCTCCAGGTCGGTATATTGCTCGGTTTGATTTTTCACAAAGTGAATTTACGTATTAATCGACGCCGATCTTCTCTTTCAAAACCAGGTTGCCGCCAAAATAATTGCCCACGACCATCAGCGCGACCAGTGCGCCTTTCAAGGCCATTATCAGCAATGAATCGGGGAGCAACGCTGGATAATTTTTGTAGGCCATGAATGCGATAATGCTGTAGCCAATCACCACGGCAGTGTTGATGCTGCCGTGGATCAAGATCTTAACCACCAACTGAGGTTTGTCTTTCGAGACGGTCAGCAGGTCGGCGCCACCGGCCAGCATCGCCATACCTCCTAGGACAACGCCGCCGGCCATAGCATAGAACGACGCATGGGCAAACGAGTTGAGGCCATAGGCATAGGCAATGATGGAGCAGACCAGGTCCATGGGAAAAAGCGCCGACGGAAAATGGATGAGCATCACATGCACCGGGTGTCCGAAGATCTTCATGCCGGCGTCAGGCAAAAGCAAACAACAACAACGCCACAAAGCCGCTCACGGCCAGCAGGGCATGAACCAGGGCGATGGCCACGGGATTGGATTTCTTGATCGTGTCCTGGAAGAACAAGTAGAAACCTCCCAGCGCCGCGATCACAAACAGGATGAGGCTCACTTTGGGGAAGTGGTCGGGATGCTGCAGGGCAAAAAGAGCCAGCAACACCAGGGCGGTGGCCGCCACAATACCGTGGGAATAAACCACGCCCCGGGGCGCGTTTTTATGCGTGAGCCATTTTACCAGAATGGTCAGACCCAAAACCGCCGCGACGGCAAATAAAGCAATAGCAAGATAGAGCATGTTCGTAAGGTTTAGTTACGAACCAATAGAGTGGGCGACTTTGGAAAGGGTTACAAAAGGGCGACCGTTTTTTTTAAGGTCCGGTCAATAGAAAACAAACAAGATCAAAAGCACCACGGCTGTGACGGCACAGAGTGCGTGGAGGACGACGATCAATGCCGGCCCTGGCTTCTTTTTCCAGAGATCGTTTCGGAACAGATACAATCCCAATAGGGCGGTGATGAGGAAGAAATACAGGCTTGCTTTTGGAAAATTATCGGCATTGTTGAAAGCATAGATAATAAACAACGTGAGACCCACCGAGGCCATCACGCCATGCATAAAGACCGGTACTTTTGGTGTGGGGAATCGCTTGGTTAAAATAGCATAGGCCACGGTAAAACCTGTGCCGGCGGAAAAAGCGATGAACAATAGGGCTACGACTAGCATAAATTTCGTCTGGTTAGGTTAAATCCAGAAGGAATATAGCGAACCTTTCTGCTTAAAGAAAATTCATTGTTTTAAAATCTGCTCAAGCTTCTTTTTGCCGTTTTCGTTCGTGGGATTCAATTCCACAGACTTTTGATACATTTTTATGGCCTCGGATTTCTCTCCGTTTTTCAATAAGGCTTCACCGTAGCCCTCATAGGCATACCAGGTATTCGGGTTCAGTTCGATATTTAATTTGAATACCCGCAAGGCTTTCTGCAAGTCTCCTTGCTTTATCAACTGATATCCCCACGAATTAAGATCATCCGCGGAATGCCTGTAGGCCATCTCCTCCCGGTTTCGATCATTGGCGGCGTCGATGGCATAGTCGGCTTCACGTTTTAATAATTCATGGCTGCCGGTTTTATCAAGTGTTGTAGCATAAGCTTTGACAATAGCATGAATAACAAGGGGAGGGTTATCCTCGAAAATGAAATGACCGCAGCCGTAAGCCATAATGCCCGTGTGAAGGGGTGAAGCCGCAGCAAATTCCTTATGGCAAGCTTTCCAGTCGTCAATATCCTTTTTTTCGGAGAAGGGCGGATATTCAGCCACAAAATCTATGACGGGGATATTTTTTGGGAAGGAGACATTCCGCACGAAATTAATGTTGTTACTAAAGTCTGCTCCCTGGTAATAGGAACCCGGATTGGATTTTCTGGAGTTGTTTTTTTGCGCGTCAATAATTCGTTGCGTGGCGTTAAGCCGGTTTTCTTCATAAAAACAACTTGTGGTGGCATCGATCAAAACTGCGGCTTTAACGTTCTCGGCATGCCGGGATGCATAGAGCGTCGCATACAAACCGCCTTGGGAATGCGCGACCAGGATAAGGTCGCCGCTGTAATGTAGTTTACGAAGGCCCGTCTCCAACCCGATCACACCGTTCAGAATGCCATGTCTGGTAGTGTCAAAAGAACTTTTGCCAAAACCGGCCCGGTCATAAGTTATCAAAGTGGTTTTTGTAACCGTAGCAATTTTTGTAATTATATTTTTCCAGTTCGTTGCGTCTTCCCCTCCACCGGCCTCAAACAGAATCGGTGTGCCCTTACCCTTGATGATACTAAAATGTAATTTGTATCCACCAACATCCACCAGCGTATCAACATTTTGAGAATGTCCTGGATGGGGGTTTGTGCACACCAAGAGCAACGCAAGGACTACAAACGATGGCATGGATGGCCGGCCTGAAAACACCCTTAGCCGACCGGGATTGCGGACACGGAGTATGAAAAAATTTTCAGGCATAGGCGTTCCCGGATTAAAAAAGCGATGTTAATATACCTGAAATATAATCAAACGAACATCCAAATGGTAAGGATTGTCCGATGGGTAACAGATGCGTGCAACGATGTGGGTGTCTGCATCCGGGCACTGATCTCAGATGAGTGAACCTGTGTACAGTTGAAAACTATCGGGTCTGAAGTCGTAGTGATAAAGAAAATCCGTTTGTCGAAATTTCGAATTGAATAATGATGAGGTAACGTAGGGGTGACGTTGAAAAGCCTATTTCGCGCCTGAACTCACTAACCCCCAAAGTTCATGACGAAATTTTCCTTTCTTTTCTTATTTATCTGCGCCTGCATCGCCTTTCCCGTCGGCGGGGTGATGGCGCAGAATACGCACGCCACCATTTCGGGCACCATTGCCGATCAGCAAAATGTTTTTCTTCCCGGCGCCTCGGTGCAAGTCAAGAATGAGTCCACCGGATTCACCACCAGTACGTTAACCAATGCTCACGGCGAGTATTTGTTCAAGGAGCTGCCCTTGGGTGGACCGTATACCGTCACCGTTACGTACGTTGGCTATGCGGAACAAAAGCAAACCGGGTATGTACTTCACCAGGGCGATGCCATCCGCGTGAGAATCAGCATGCAGGAATCGGATCAGGCGTTGGATGAAGTGGAGGTGGTGGCGTCGAGCCTGCGCAACCAGGTGGAGAACCTGGGGGCGTCAACGTCCATCTCGGCGACGGACATCACCAAGCTTCCCGTGAACGGACGAAACTTTACATCGCTCATGGACCTTTCGCCGTTGAGTCGCGGTGGAAATATTGCCGGTCAATTGGGCTCGTCCACCAACTATACCATCGATGGCATGAATGCCAAGAACCCGACTTCGGCCGGGTCGACGACCAGCCGCAGTGGTGCGCCGTATTCCATTTCCATGGAAGCGGTTCGCGAGTTTCAGGTGGTCACTAACCAGTACGATGTCACCTATGGCCGGAGCGGTGGTGGTACTATCAGCGCGGTGACCAAATCGGGTACGAACCAGTTGAGTGGTAGTGCCTTTTTCTACAGCCGTGACGCCCGGCTGTCGAGCCCTTACGATATTCGGGGCAATAAAACGAACAACAAGTTTTCAACCAACCAGTTTGGTTTTTCACTGGGTGGCCCGATCATCAAAGACAAGTTGCATTTCTTTGTGGCGTGGGATCATCAGCAGGACACGCGTCCGTTGATCATCGCCGACATCAAGAGTCCGGTGGACGAAAACCGTTTTAACGTCACACAAGCAACGCTCAACCAGTTTGTCGATATCGCCCGCGCCAAATATGGCGTGTCGCAGGATCCGCAGGTTGGTAGCTTCGACAAAGGGCGTGGGTCGGATGCTGCGTTTGCACGCATCGACTGGCAGCTCAACAAAAAGAACCTGTTGACCATCCGCGATAACTTTACCAGCGACCGGAACAAACTGGGGCTGGCCGACAACACCGCCATCAATATCTATGAGTCGTACGGCAATGACTACAACGTCGACAACAGTTTGCTGGCGTCGTTGCGCACGTCTATTGGTTCGCGCGTCACCAACGAATTGAAATTTCAACACCTGTATACCTATCAGAAGAGCAGCCCCGGCGATCAGCTTCCCGAAGCCAACATCCCCCGCGCCATCGTAGAAGGTGTGGTGTCGACGTTGAGCGATGGCACCACGCGGTCGACCAATATCCAGATGGGCGGCCACCGTTTTGCACAGGAGAGTTTCAAGAACAACGTGTTTCAGGTTGTCGACAACCTCTATGTGACTACCGACAAAATTGACTATACCTTTGGTGTAGACCTGATGTATACGCATGCACACTCGGTGTATGGCAGCGAAGTGAACGGCCGTTTCCACTATACCGTAGACGCGGCCGCGGGCAAAACAGCGTTGGATAAATTCGACGCCCTGCAGCCCTACCGCTACTATCGCGAAGTGCCCCTGATGGACGACTGGGGTGTTAATGGAAATATTTTCAATGCCGGCGCCTACGCGCAGATGAAGACCACCCTGGCACCCGGCCTAGACATGACGGCAGGGTTGAGATTTGACTATGGTTTCTATCCAAAGTCGCCGCTCAACCAGGAATTGTATGATGAACTCCAGATCCGTACCGACAACCGCCTCAAGTCGTTTGTGGTGCAGCCCCGCCTGCAATTCACCTGGGATGTGAACGACAACCACACCGACATCTTCCGTCTCGGGGGAGGGATCTTTGCTTCCGACATCAACAACTATATGTTGATCAACAACCTTACATTCGACGGCAAGCACCTGGCAACCGTCGACGTGCGCGCCCCGAATTTACCAACGCCTGACTTTGCAGCATACAGAAACAACTACAACAGCATCCCAAGCCTGGCGGCGTTCCAGTTGCCCACCATCAACACCAATAGCGCCGATGCGCGTGTGCCGGTGATCTACAAAGCAAACGTGTCCTATAACCGCTACATCACCGAACACCTGAAGGTGGGTCTCACAGGATACGCCACGCTGGGTCGTCATAACTATACCTATGTCGATCGCAACATGGTGGATGACCCGTATTTTACCTTGAGCGAAGAAGGTGGTCGCGGCGTATATGTTCCCCTCAACACCATGCCGGCCAACGGTGCCGGCGACTGGCTGCAAGGCCGGAAGAGCACAAAGTTCGGTCGCGTGTTGGAGTTGGTGAGCGAAGGCAAGATCAATCAGTTTGCCGTGGTGGCCGATGCTACGTATCAATACTATAAAGATGGTGTGATCAATGTGAGCTATACGTGGAATGACACCAAAGACAATACGTCGTTCAACGGTAACGTGGCCAACACCGCCACGCTGTCGTTGCCGGTGAAGGATGATCCCCGTAACCTGAATGCCATGACCTATTCCGACAACCAGTTCCGTTCCAAAGTAGTGGTGTACGGTGCGTTGCCTTCGTTCTGGGGCATCAGCGTCGGCGTGCGCTATTCCGGTATCGGTGGCACGCGCTACTCGTTGTTGTCGGGTGCCAACAGCAATGCCGACTTTGTGTCGGGTACCAACGACCTCGCATTTATCTTTGATCGCAACGGTGCTTCCACCCCCGAGAACATCCGGACCGGTCTGCAGGCGTTGATGGATAACCCGAATGCCAGCCAGAGCGTGAAAGACTATATCAACAAATACGCCGGCAAGATCGCCGAACGCAACGGCGGTGTGAATGGCTTCTATGGCGTATGGGATTTGCGCGTGGTGAAGAAATTCAAAGTCTACAAGACCCAAGCCATCGAAATTTCGGGCGACATTTTTAACGTCGCCAACCTGCTCAACAAGGACTGGGGCACGAACAAATCACTGGGTACGCAAGCACTCTATGCCTTGGGTATTCCTGCCACGGCAACAACACCCGCCGTGGCCGGCTTTGACAAGGCAAACCAGAAGTTTGTCTACCGTGTGAACACCGCTGGCGTGGTGACGCCTTCGGGAAATCCTTACCAACTCCAGGTGGGACTTCGTTACAGTTTCTAAGCTTTAACAATGATTTACGTCATGAGAAAATTACTCTCCCTCTTGTTGCTGTGCCCCGGTATGCTGATGGCGCAGGCAACGTTAGACAAACAAGGTCACCGCGGTTGCCGCGGGCTGATGCCCGAGAACACCGTGGCCGCGATGATCAGGGGATTAGAACTGGGGGTCAATACCCTCGAGCTGGATGTGGTGATCTCGGAAGATAAAAAGGTGGTTGTCTCGCACGACACCTACATGTCGGCCGAGATCTCGCGCAAACCCGATGGCAGCGACGTGACAGCGGAAGAAGCCAAGCAGATCATTTTATTCAAGATGCCTTATGCCACCATCCGGCAATATGACGTGGGGCTGCGGCCGTTGGCAAATTTCCCGGAGCAAAAGAAGATGAAAGCCTACAAGCCGTTGCTTGAAGAATTGCTTGATTCCGTGGACACCTATGCACGCAAGCATAAACTTCCCCTGCCCAACTACAACATCGAGATAAAATGTTCGCCCGCTTCCGACAACGTCGCGCATCCCGAGCCTAAAGAGTTTGTGGAACTGGTGATGGCCGTATGCAATAAGATGAAGCTTGGAAAAAGATATAACATCCAGTCGTTCGACGTGCGGCCGTTGCAGATCCTTCACGAGAAGTACCCCAAGGTGAAATTGTCGTACCTCACAGGCAATACCAAGACGGTGACCGAAAACCTGACGACTCTGGGCTTCACCCCGGATATCTACAGCCCGTACTACAAAACCGTGACGGCCGAAGTGGTTACAGCCTGCCATCAGCAAAAGATGACGATCATTCCCTGGACGGTAAACACGAAAGAAGAGATTGCACAGCTTGTAAAACTTGGCGTAGACGGCATTATTACGGACTATCCCAATTATTTCTGATAAGCCCAAGTAAGGCCCAACTGCTCGAAGCTTGTCTTCGGGAATTAAAATAAAGGCGCGCGATGATGATATCATCGCGCGTTTTGTTTTTTAGGGACTATTGGAATTTCTTATCTTCCCTAAGATTTCCGGAAATTGCCGGTAACGATTCCAATTTTGGCGAGTATTACGTGTTCCGGGGGGTAATAAAGCTCTCCGGCCATTTTGCTATAAACCACCTCTCACCCACTCAAAACCGGTTATTTATGCTCTATCGAAATTACTTCAACACCGCCTGGAGAAATTTGCTGAAAGACAAAAGCTTCTCCGCTATAAATATCTCGGGACTTGCGCTGGGCATGGCGTGCAGCTTGCTCATTGTGCTGTGGGTTTTGGATGAGAAAGGTATCGATGCCTTTCACGCGAACGACAGCCGGTTATACATGGTTTACCAGGAACAGCACTATGATGGGATCGTGAACGGAAGTTATGCCACACCGGGTCTCTTGGCGGAAGATCTGAAGCAAGTTTACCCCGAAATTGAATATTCAACCGGTATGGCCTGGACCACCTCCAGCACGTTTGAAGCCAACGGGAAAATTTTTAAGCAGGATGGAGACTATGGTAGTTCCGATTTCTTTTCAATTTTCAGTTTTCCATTGCTGGCCGGAACAAAGGAAACCGCGCTAAAGACAAAAAACGATATCGCCCTATCGAGGAAGATGGCAGAGATCTTTTTCGGATCGGTCGAGGCTGCCCTGGGGCAGTCACTGCGATATGAAAATAAGGCGGATTTGAAAGTATCGGCCGTATTCGAAGATCTCCCGCCGAATTCTTCCATGAAGTTTGATTATTTGCTGAATTGGGAAACCTTCATGGACGAGCAGCAATGGTCCCGGAGTTGGGGTAACAATGCTTCCCTGTGCTTTATTGTGTTGAAGGAGGGAACCGACGTTTCCGCTCTCAACGACAAGCTTCATAATTATCTCGATCGACATCCCGATGCCCAGAGCGAAACGTTCAAAGCGAAGCTCGGTTTGCAAAAATACAGCGAACAATATCTCCATTCGGAATTTGAAAATGGCAAGATCGCCGGCGGCAGAATTCAGTATGTAAACCTCTTTAGCGTCATCGCGGTGTTCATCATTTTGATTGCCTGCATCAACTTCATGAATCTGACCACAGCCCGTTCGATAAAGCGGGGAAAGGAAATTGGCGTCCGGAAAGTGGTCGGCGCTTTTCGGGGAGCGTTGATCCGCCAGTTTATCGGTGAAGCGATATTGATCACGGCGTTTGCATTCGTGGTGGGCATACTCCTGGTGGTTGCCGTACTTCCTGTTTTCAACATCATCACACAGAAACAAATTCAACTGCCTTTTGATCAAGGAGAGTTTTGGATTGTGCTGGGCGCTATGGTTTTGCTGATCGGTTTCATTTCAGGAAGTTATCCGGCGCTGTATTTATCGGGCTTCAATCCGGTTCATGCCTTTAAAGGGACGTTGAAATTTGGAGGCACGGCGTTATGGTTTCGGAAAGGCCTGGTTGTGTTTCAATTTATGTTATCCATCATGCTCATCGTGGGAACGATCGTGGTTTACCGCCAGGTGAGTTATGTCCAATCCGTTCACCTGGGTTATGATCGCGAGAACCTGATCTATGTTCCGGTCGACGGACCTTTTGCAAAAAAGTATGACGTGTTTAAAGATGAGCTATTGCGCACTCCGGGCATCAAATTGGTAAGCCGCATCGACAACCGGCCAACACGAATTGTCAATGGCACCGGAGGCGTGACATGGGAGGGAAAAGATCCAAGCGCTTTCATAGACATTACCCAGGTGGCGGTGGGCTATGACTTCATGCGTACCATGGGGATTGAATTATTACAGGGTCGCGACTTTTCCCCTGAAATCAAATCCGACACCGCGGGATATATTGTTAACGAAACCGCGTTGAAACTTTTTAACTATAAAAATCCCATTGGCATGCCCTTAACGCTTTGGGGCATGAAGGGCACGATCGTCGGCGTGGTGAAAGATTTTCATATCAACTCCCTGCATGTGGAAATAAAACCGCTCATGCTTCGCCTGAATGAAGCCATGAACGGAGGTTGGGTGATGATCCGGGTAGAACCGGGAAAGACCAACGAAGCCATTGCCGGCATAAAGAAGACCTGGAAGGAATTGAATCCTTACTTTCCAATCGACTATCAGTTCTCCGATCAGGAATATCAAAAGCTGTATGCCAGCGAGCAAGTCATAGAAAAATTATCCAACGCTTTTGCCCTCATGGCCATTTTTATATCCTGTCTGGGATTGTTGGGGCTGACCATGTTCACCACCGAGCAACGCACCAAAGAAATTGGAATCCGGAAGATCTTAGGCGCCCCCTTGGTCTCATTGTTCAATTTATTGTCCAAAGAGTTGCTCATTTTGATTTCGATTGCCATTGTGATGGCCTCACCGATCGCCTGGTATGTCATGAACGGCTGGCTGAGTGGCTACGCCTACAAAATCGATATCACGCTCTGGATCTTCATTCTGGCGGGGCTATTGGCTATTGTTATCGCCTTGATAACGATCAGTTTTCAAACGCTAAAAGCCTTGCTGGCAAATCCAGTGAAAAGCTTGCGGTCGGAATAGATTTGTTTGGTCCCCTTGATTAGTGATGGGAGAGTAACTCTTCCAACTCCCGCTTTCCCTTAGCCGTGGCAAAAGGAAGAAAGATCCGCGCGATCATCTTGCTGTAGTGTTGCATTTGTTGCTCCTCGGTCTGCTGCTTAAAGGATATAGCCGCCTCCGAGATCCAGAACCTCGCGATCAACGCAATGGTGGAGACGAGGAAATTGACTTCGGTGGCGTCGGCAGAAATATATTTTCCCTTCTGAAGAGCTTGAATGTTGGTGGACCAGGTGTCGTTTCGCGTAGACTGGATCTTGCTATAGCGTTTTGCAACGATAGGGTTTCGTTCCATGATGTGAACAAAGCTCAGCATGAGGCAGCGATACCGGATATGGTTTCGAAACACCTGGTGGAGCATTTCAAAAAAACCTTTTATCGTCACGTGCTCCACGGGAACGATCGTCCGGTTGTTCTCTTCCGCCAGGTCAAGCGAAAGCCGGTTCACCAGGTCGTCCTTGGTGGGGAAGTAATAGGTGAGATTGCCCACCCTCATCTTCAAGACTGCGGCCAGCTCGCGCATGCCCACATACTCAACACCCGACTCGTTGAACATTTTCAACGCGGTTTCCACGATCTTTTTTTCAGTTGGCGATTTACTCTCCATAAAAATTTGGTCAATGTCCTAACCTTTTGTCAGAACCCTCGTTAATTAGGTCATTGTCCAAATATCACCACAAAACTCTTCTAAAACCATGATTCGTTCAATTTTATTGGGCCTCTCGGCGGCCACGGCAGCCGGGATCCTCTTCGTCAATCTCTACAACTCCCTGGTCGACGCCCCCAACTGGGGCGCAGACATCCCCAACTCACTAGTGGCGGCCCGCCACTACTTTACGGTTGCCAATCCCGGCAATTTCTTTCGGATAATTTCCCCCGTGAATCAAGTGCTGGCCCTGATCACCGTGATCCTCTGCTGGAAGTCCGGCAACCTGCGTTATATTGCCCTTGGATCGCTGGTCCTTGCCGTCCTGGCCGATGTATTTACGTTTGGCTATTTCTATCCACGAAACGAGATCCTCTTCGTCGCCCCGATAGAAACCACCGCGAATGTCGTTCAGCTCGCATGGCAAGAATGGTCAACCATGAACTGGCTCCGAAGCACCCTCTGTGCCACGAACGCCGTGCTTGCATTTATGGTATTAATTGCAACATCAAAGAAAACTACTGGCTACTGACTACTGGCTACTGACTACTGGCTACTGACTACTGGCTACTGACTACTGGCTACTGACTACTACGACTATGAGATATACCTACCCCCACACCATCGACAACGGCTCCGGCGAACAAATCACGTTCATCCGGTTTAACGATAACGAAAAAGGCGGCATGCTGGAAATAGAAAACCGTGTCCATCCGGGTGCAGGTCCCCCGATGCACGTTCACCACCTGCAAGATGAAAGCCTCACGGTGATCGAAGGCAAGATCGGTGCGCAGGTTGCCGGTCGGGAGCCCACGTTTCATGGTCCAGGCGAAACCGTTACATTCCTGCGCGGCATAGCCCATCGGTTTTGGAATGCAGGCGACGACATGCTTATCTGCAAGGGGTGGGCGAGACCGGCCTACAACATGGAATACTTTCTCACCGAGATCTATCGGTCCACGAAAGCCAATGGCGGAAAGGCACCCTCGGCGTTTGACGGCGCCTACCTTCAATCGAAATACAAAACGGAGTTTGATGTCATCGAAATTCCGGTGTTGGTGAAGAAGGTTATATTTCCCATCACGCTGCTGCTGGGTAAGCTCGCCGGAAAACATCGCCGGTTTGCGGGTGCGCCGGAAGCCGTAAGTAATCGGCATTGAGGTTCATGGGTTGATAAAGATTTGGCGGCGCTTTGCAATTTTTTGTTATATTTAATCGACCCGTTTTATAACACGATAAAAATGAACAAGTTTTTTATTGCGGCGTTTCTCATCCCGTCCGCGTTGTCGTTTGCCCAAGAGACGAAGAAGGTTGTAACAAGAGTCAGCGAGCCGCCCACGAAGACCGTGTACTATGTACTGCGGGATCAGCCGGACATCAAGCACGGACCTTGCACCAGGACATACCTCGGTCTATCCGAAAAAGGACTCTATGAGCACAATGCCAGAGTGGGGGTTTGGGAATTTTATGACGAGCGCGGCAGGCTTGTGCAGAAAATAGATTTCACAAAGCATGAGATCATTTTATCGCAGCCCTTCGTAGCGAAATTTTGGCTGCTGGAGAATGGCGAGGGAAAGGAACGCTTGCTGAGCGAGATCGACAACGAGCCCTTCATGCTGGGCGGCTTCGAGCGATATGCCAGATTTATCACCCACACCCTGCGCTATCCAGCCGAAGCCCGGAAGGCCGGCATCATGGGCAACGTCGTGCTGTCGGCCACGATCACCAAAGAGGGTGTTATGATCGATGAAAAAGTGGAAAAAGGACCCGGCCATGGATTGAACGAGGAAGCGCTGCGCATCATCCAAAGTTTGCAGGAAGAATGGTATCCGCTAAGGATCGATGGTGAACCGAAAGACGCTAAGATCTTGCTTTCAATTGGTTTTAAATTTGTTTAACCCGGTAGCGGAACACTCAAGGTTAGTCCTTCTGGGTATCTCCTGCCATCCCCAATCCTGCTATGCACAACTATCTCCTGGCCATTTGCCTTTTAACCTCCCTCACGTCGCTGGCACAAGAAACAGAACGCGTCGTCACCACGACGGGTGACCCTCCGGTGGAAGAAGAATATTATATACTGAAAGGTCATCTCGAAACCAAACAGGGACCCTACACGAAGACGACTTCCTATGGCACGTCCACAGGCCAGTATGAAAACAACGTGCGCGCTGGCGTGTGGGAGTTCTACGATAGTCGTGGTGACTTGGAACAGAAAATAGATTTCACCAAACATGAAGTTGTTTTTTCGAAGCCCTTTAAGCCGTTGGCAAAATCCTGGCTTTTGGAAAATGGTGAACGCAAAGAATACACATCCGGCACACCACCAGTGGTGATCGGGGGCATGTCTGCGGTGGCCCGTTCGATCACGCGCACGATACGCTATCCGGCCAAGGCCCGGAAGGGCGGACACATGGGGGACGTGACGATCTCGGCCACTATCACCAAAGAGGGCGCCATGATCGACGAAAAAATAGAAACAGGACCCGGGCATGGACTGGACGAAGAAGCCTTGCGGGTGGTCCAATTGATAGACGAAGAATGGTTCCCGCTCACGATCGATGGCGAAGCCAAGGATGCCAGGATTTTTATGATCATTACGTTCAGGCTGTCCCTTTAGCTCTGGCCGAGCCTGTGTAGGTAGACAAGTTGAATAAACTGGGAGGGATTGCCCGATGGGGTAACAGGCAAACAAACGATCAATGCACCGGTTCAAAGTTGGCCCCGCTGCCCGGGTGGAACAGCATTCCACGAGCAGGGAACACCCGTTACACCATCCGCCGTTCTCCTGGCCCCATCAGATCAAGCCCGTTTAAATTTTCCGCTCCCCAAACCCCACATCCTCCGCCAAATCCAGCACATCAAAAAACATCTCCAACCCCAACAACAACTCGAACACATACTCCCGGTGCCCCTCCACTTGGTGACTCATCAACTCCACCACCATATTCCGCAACCCACGAGAGAATTTCTTTGGTGGGTTGCATTGGAAGAAGTGGAGGAGAGCGTCTTTGAGTTCGGGGGTGAGGGCTGGAGGAGAGGGGAGAGTGGTGGTTTTTTGTTTTTTGGGCATAACTCTATTGGTTAAGCCGAGGGCAGGCTAGGTTGAAAAAATAGACTCGATTATTTATTTGTGATTTAAATTTATATGTATTATACCTATAAGTTAAAAAAAATGATGTAAAAAGTTATGTTTATGCTTATTTATTATAATAAACTCTAAAAATAGTAAGTAATACTTTTAGCGTAATACTATAATCTCTTTGCGAGAAACGCGCTAAAAATGGCTAAGAAGGGAATAAATCGAATAAAAGTTGTACTTGCGGAACAAGGGCGTACAAACAAATGGCTAGCAGAAAAATTAGATAAGAATGCAGCAACTGTTTCACGTTGGTGCACTAATGAAATGCAACCATCTCTTGAGACGTTGGTGGAGATTTCAGATGTGCTTAACGTAAATGTTCGGGAACTAATTATTTCCAATAGATAAATACTCGATTTTAGTATGCTTTCTTTAAATAAAAGATTCCGCATCACGATTCTTTTCGAGTTTGATTTGGCTTTCTAAATAAATAAGGTGTGAGTTAGCCCAGTTCCGGACTGTTTCCTTTTCGTGATTGCTTATCGTATTAAATAACTCTTTTTTTCCTTCTAGCAAAGGTACAATAGATCCGCTCCAGGAATATGTACCCATGTTCGAGCCTAAGTTCTGCAGGACTTCTTCAATTTCTCCGAACTCATTTAGAAGTTTGAAAGCAATAGGATGCCATTCATTATACTTATTGTTGTCATTTGCAAAGATGGGCACTAATAGAGCTAGTCTTGCGGGAGCAAGAGGTCTTTTTTTCCAAGCCCATGCAAAGATTGATTGAAGATCACCAGAAAAAAGAATGCCTACAGATCTACGAACTCCACCGATATGCGAGCCGAGAACGTATTTTAATCCATAGAATTTAATATAGCTATCGCCTTCTGAAAGTAATGCTTCTGATAGATCATTCCAAATTGTTGAAAAATGATTGTGAATTAATGAATCATAGACACTCTGTATCTCATGATCAATGTTATAAGTGTTTTTCCATGTAATTGAGGATATTGTAGAGTTATTAATAAAAAGTGCAAAATCCGATTCATTTCTATTCGAAAGGATGTTTGATATGGCCCGGGTCCATTTGAAGTTGTCTAATCGACGCCGTTCTGTTTTGCGCACGCCAAGTCTAAAAATGCACTGCTTATAAATTGGAGAAAGTGCCTTTTTTTTTTCGTCATCTCCATAGGCAAGATCAAAGAAGAGATTAAAGACAATCTCAAAGCCTTCGTCTCCATAATTGAAGAAAATTTCACTAAGTGATTCGAGTTCCTGAAAATTTAACTGTTTAAGAGAATTTCCATGATCAAGCCTATAAAACTCGGAAAGTTCACATTGATTGTTGTCCACAAGTCTAAAAAGTAACTTGTAGTATTTTTTTCCATTTATATCGCTGGAAAGAAAATTGAACAATAGGTAATTTATTGTACTGGATTTGAACAGGTTTTCGTATAATAATTCCTTTACATGATTTGGCGAATCAAAGACAAATCCTTCTAGGACGCTGACATTTATTTCTTCTTTTATAGATTGAGATAGGACGTCGAGGGACAGCGTTATAAATTGATTTTGTTTAGTTTCGTCGGTTTTTAGTAAGTCAAATAACTTTTTGCCAAAGTAAAAAGAGAAGACTTGATTTCCTGTGTAAAAGTGCGGAATAGTTTCCTCCCATGAGATTGAAGAAGTGATAAATTCTTCAGCCAGACCGACCATTGCATCGATTACTTGTTCGTTTGAGTAATCCTCATCTCCGCTATCTAAGTAATATGATCTTGCCAAGGTTTTGTATCGAGAAACAAAGTCTGTTTTTATGAGTGACTGAATCAAATCGGTGACGTCTTTTAGTAATTGTTCATCCATCCAAGCCTTATCGAATTTTTTTGCTAGCCTTAGAACCTGAAGGCCTTCTTCCCATTGATGGTCTTTGAATTCTGAAACGGTTCGAAGATAGGGTATCAATATGGTTCCTAAATTTGCCCTAACAATCGATCGAATGTTGTGTGATATGGCTTCACTCGCACGTTCCGAAAATTCCTTGTTATTTTTTATTATTTCGACGAGCTTACTTAGGATCAGATTCCAGTAGTTTTCGATTTCTTCGGTTGAAGGCTCGTTGTCATAAAGCACTCTGGTGCCTTGCTTTCCTGCGTCGCCGCCTCTGGAAAAATAGTTAAAATTTAGTCCTGTCCTCATAGCACTAATAGCAAGACCGAAATATCTAGAGTCAGCTCGTAGCATACCCCATTCGATAATTTTCCATCTTTCAGATAGCGTAACCTCAGTGCCGGAAAGATATATATTAAATAATTGCAAAAACTGTCCGGTTGAATTGTTTGCCCAAGATTCATTTTCAGCTACCGCAAAGGCGTATAGTATTTTTATACTGTCACTGAATGTTCTTTTGTCAAAGCATAATTTCTCTAAAACCCACACGAGATTCCTTCTTCCATCTGTAATATTCAGTAAGTCGTCGATCGATTTCCTGCCGAAGACTCTGGCAAGGTTGTTAGATATCGAGACAGGGTTCACTTCAACAAATGAGCGGAAGAAACGTGAACCAAGCTCAGTATTTAAGACTTCCGCGTCGTCAAAAGGGCTATCTGGCCCGGTTATAGCCTCAACTATTTTCATTGCCTTGTCATCATAGCCCAGATACTTCATTTGTTCGGCCATATGTTCTGATAAATTTCCCCTATCTGGTTCGGATAATTTGGCTATCTCTGCAATTACTTCTATGAGACGTTTTGGCGTGCATGAGGAAAGCCATTCTCGTGCGAGGGAGATGGCGAGCGGGAAGGGACGTAGACTAATATAGCGCCCTTTTCTTTCAAAAATTTCTCTCTTTAGGTAATACTGGCAAACCTCGTTGAATTTATTAACTAGAACATTGTCGTCACCGTCGATGGGCGTAATAAGTTTGCAGGTTGCTATAAATTCAAGTTGTGATGATAGATCATCATCGAAGCCAACGTTGCTAAAAATTGAGCAAGATTTGAGAATATTGCGGTTTTTTTCCTCTTGACCAATTTGACCCAAGAGTTTATCCAGAAGTTCTTTGTCATTTAATTTTCCGATAAACTCTTCCCCATCTTTTACGCTGTTGCCTAGAAGTACGGCCATCAAGGGAATCCCTTGTGAGAATTCTCTAATTTTTTCAATGTTTTCTTTCTCGAGGTTGCTGAAATCTCTTGTTAGGATATCTTCAACAACAGATGTCAGTTGGTCTTTCTGAATGTGTATGTAATTCACGCCATTGATCTGATCGTCGAAAAGTTCCTCAGGATTTGAGTCAATGGAAATTACAAACAGCTTATTGTCAGCCATGTTTGTGAAATTAAGCAGGTTTCTATGGACGCGACTCGAGCAGTTGTCCAGAATAAGGATGTGGTTTTCGTTTTCCGACGACAGTTTCAGCCAAATGTTTTGGTAGTCGGCATTGGGAAAGAGATTGAGATTTAAGTATAGAACTCTGCTTGATAACAATGTTGTTGCCTCATCGCCGCTTGGCCTGAACATTTCCAATAGAATTCTAGTTTTTCCTATCCCTGATAATCCGAGGATTCGAATGGTCTTTTGTGGCTGTTTTAGTCCGTCCAATACTTGTTCTGAAATGCTTTTTATTCTTTCGTTTGAGATAAACCTTTCTTTCGTTGAAATGGTTTTTTCCCAATCTCTCCAAACTATAAATGGACTATGTTTTTTGTCGCGCTCCTTTAGAGCGAAGATTGCACTTGCGTGAATTGCGTTCGCTAGTTCATTAATTAAGTTAGCTTTTGTCTTTTCGTTGTTTTTGGTGTTTTTGGAATAGTTGTATTCGATCGGAAATCGAACGTGCCTTAGGTCAAAAGGGATATTTTCTGGATTGTCCTTTGGAGATCCAAAGTGTTTGTTCAGTATTCCAATGATTCGATTATACCCAATTGCACTCGATGCCATTCCATATTCATTAATCACATTGTTATTTTGATGTGGTTTGAATTTATCATTGATTATCTTTCTAATGAATTGTTTCAGTGGGCTGATGAAATTCACGACGGAGAGATCAGCAATAAATATATCACACTCTTGAATCCTTTCTGAAATCTTGGATGCGACTTCTGGGGAACCGGGCTCACCTCGAACACCTTCCTGAACTTCAAAGTTTATTTCTTTTAGATCAGGGTTCTTCTCTAATTTTTTTGCGGCTTTTTCGATACAATCGAAGATAAAGTTCTTATTGAACTTTGTGCTGGTTCTAGATTGCCAGGAAAAGAATATTGTAATCTTCATGATCTGTTGTAGGAAATATTTGAAACGGAGATTCCAGGTGGGCTAGCGATCAGATTGGATCAGGTGGGTCAAGGAACCGTTACTAAAGTAAAATTTTCAAATAACAAACGCAAACTCTCTAAAACAAAAACAGCAGGCACTGCGGTACCGCAGCC
The DNA here is from genome assembly GCF_003589925.1 of Chryseolinea soli. NCBI lineage: Bacteria > Pseudomonadati > Bacteroidota > Cytophagia > Cytophagales > Fulvivirgaceae > Chryseolinea > Chryseolinea soli. Next base: position 4,056,951 of record NZ_CP032382.1, read on the forward strand.
CTGCTGTTTCGATAGGGCGAAGACTATATCTTCACTGACTTAATGAGATTGTCTTCTCTTCCAGGTCCGTACTTGCTCTTCACATATCCCTTCATCCGTATAACGAAATCCCGAAGTTTCAAATAAAGATCCTTGCGATTCTTGAGGGCGGCCGAGCGGGCGCCGAAGGCATCCATCACGGCGGTGTTGGCGGCCAGGGTGTCGTTCAGCGCTTTTTCGAGGATGGCGATGGTCATGTCGGGCATCTTCGTGTCCCAGTCGGGAAACGTTTTGATGGCCTCCACGATGTTGCGATAGTGACCGAGCATGGCGCCATAGCCGCGGTCGGAGATGATCACCTTCTTTTCGGCCGCCTCGGTTTGGGGATCGGGCGGTGTGATGACGATCCGGGTGAGCCGCAGGCGGCGGATGAGGTCGCTCACCATATTGTCCTGGTGTGAGTTTCTTCCGTAGGCGGCGACCACTGCGCCACGGAGTTTGACAGGTCTGAGAATGACCGAGTCTGCATATTGCTTAAACATGGTGGCGCGTGTCACCACCGCCTGACGATAGGCCTGCACTTTGGCTTGCAAATCGTTATTGGCGTTGGTAACGGCCGTGATCAGTTCCTGAAACTTGACGAGGCTGTAGTCCGGTGGAGGATTGAAGCCGGTGAATCCCATTAATAATGTCAACACATCGATTGCTTTCTGCAGCCTCGCTGCAAAAGACATGTTCGAACTTCCCTTCATAACAACTAGATAAAATGTATTTTTTAAAATTTAAACCTGCCCGCCGGTACCGGCGCGCTTGCCAACGCCTTTTGCAAGCGGCGGGCCAGTTTTAGGTTGGGTGATCATCGCATCGTCATACTGCAAGGATTCAGTACATCGCCATTTTATTTTTTCCGCATTCAAATGCGCAAGCGATCACCGCATCACGGAAAAACATGACATCAAGATATTTTTATTAACGTCATCAAAACCCCAAAAAAACTACTGGGGTTACCATCCCTTGCAGTTTGGTATACCGCGAGTTGCCAACGATATTTCGTCGCACCAACGATATATCGTTGGTGAACGAGAACATGTGTGCCAAAATCACGCCCGGGTTGCCCAATGTTCGCGTCGTGTACCAGAGGATTCGCGTTTGTGTCAACAGTATACGCTTCGTGTCAAAGAAGATTCATGCCTGTGTCAACAGCATACGTGTCGTGCCACAGAAGATTCATGTCGATGTCAGCGGTATACGCATCGTGCCACGGAAGATTTGCGTCTGTGTCAATAGTATACGCATCGTGTTACTGAGGGATTCGAGCTTGTGTCGGCAGTGTACACATCGTGCTACGGAGGATTGGCATCTGTGTCGACAGTACACACGTTATGCAGCAGAGGAATCACGGCTGTACCGGCGATGCACAAGGCGTGTCCCGCGGTGTTCGCGCATTTGTCCGGAATGTGCTGTTTGATGGAACAAATTTTTATATTTGGATAAATGTTAGCCGTTAAATAAAATGAATCATCGTGGAAGATTTCAGGCGCAGGGTGTCGCCTTAGAAGAATCGGAATCCTGGTCTCAAATGGAAGCCTTATATTATGACGAAGGGAAATCGCTATTGGATAGCCTGGAGGCTAAATTGTCAAAAAAAGATCGCTTGATGCGGACACTGGGTTTTCAGCAGTGTCATAAATGCATAGAGCAGGCGTCACAAAATGGTGGAATATGCGTTAAAGAAATGGGTAAGCCGTTCATTAAGTCATTTCCAAAAAGCTATAGGGAACGCGTGGACTTGGAGGTCCGTTTGGGAATTGCTTTTATCATAAGGCCTAAAGAGAGAGTATGATGGAGTATAACGCTGATTTCAAAAAATTTCTAAAAGCGGAAGGGATATATAGAACCAACCAGGAATTCTGGCGAAGTTCAATCCAAGGCCTCTCGAAAATCGCGTTGAAGGATTGGGTGAAAAATGAGTATGGAAACGGAGACGAAATACGTGATGGCAATCCTTTGTTCTCGGCAAAAATTGCAGTTGGCAAGGCTATTCGTATCATTCAAAGCTCACGAGATGCGCTAAAGCCGGTATGGGCATCGTGGAACAACACTTATTCTGCCGATAATGGAGAACTTCATGAACTCGTCGTGGCGTTGCAACCGTATAAGGAAACCTATTTAGATTCGCTGCAACTTGTTGAGCAGTTTGTGTCAGGCGGGTATTCCGAACTCCAGGATAAATTGAATCTCCACTATAACGGTCAAACAAATCGTAACCGGATCAAATATTTGGAAAACTTTTTCGAACGAACAGGGCTGCAGGAAAATTCATGGAATCTGTCGGTCAGCAAATTTAGAAAAGCGGAGTTCGATCTGAATTTCTTCAAAAAAATCATGAACGTTAGCCAAGCGCTCCTCTTTTACGAAAGTAAATTCGGGAACAAGGCGGTTGAAAGGGAATATCAAAGCGTCGTCAACGGTCTTCGGAAGATTAACAAGACAATCACCATTAATGCTAAGTACGATTTAGAGTATAAATGGAGTAAAAAGGAATACTTGCACCTGGTTCACAAATATTATCCGAGCCCCAAAACATTTATCAGCCGCTATAATAAGGAAGTCGACGCATTAGAGGTTCGTGTCGAACGATTTGCCAAGACATTGAGAAACCAGGCGGTTGCCGCCGCGAAAAAGAGAAAACCAATCTTCTATCTACCCGTGCCGGAAGAGCAACTCAGATGAAGGCATTTGTGATGTTCCCAGTGATTTTGTTTTATACCTACTGACGCTTGCGCTGTTCATGTTAAACAGGCGATACCCGGCGCATATACGACGATGATGCGACGTAAGTCAACGATGTAGCTGGCGGCTGGGAAGGTACTAGACTGATAGATATTATATAGCACATTGTGTTCCGAACAATAAGCAACGCGGAGGCGGTTCAAGGTTGGTTAAAACTGTTCCTCGGTTTGGTCGATCAACCATTTTCCATCTCTTTTCTTCAAGAAGAACATCGTTCTCAAGGGCATGCCGCTGTCACCGTCCAAGCCGACAAAAACTGAGGCCGTTGAATCGGTTTTTTCCTTTAAGAGAACGTTATAAGCCTTGCTTAGTTTTTTGTACGTCTGTTTTTTACTCTCACTCCACTCGGCTGACGCTTTTTTTATGTTGTCAAGGGATTCCCGGTAATGGTCGGTAACGCATGCCTCAGCTTTATCATATTCAAAATTGTCAACGTTCTTTAAGAACTGTTTCACGGTTTCTTCTGGTGAATCGCTCCCGCATGATAACAGGGCGAACGCAGTGGTGATGGTCAGTATTCGTAGCAAATATCTCATGCGCCAAAAATAGAGGTTTTGTCTTGCGATGCCGTTGTGCCGGGAAAAAAGCCATGAAAAATAAGACGAACATGCAGAAACGCAGGATGCATGGTCAATGTTGCCGGTGAAGAATCATCAGCGTGAAAGGTGCTTGGTGGAAGGACGCAGATCCGTGCCAGAACATGCGCGGCCAGGCACAAAAAAAATTACAGCAAAGACTTTCGGCCTCTGCAAAAAAAACAATCCGGAAGAAATTGGAAAGTAAAGATCAGTGAATATCCTTCCCCGTTAATTTCAACTCATAATGATCTGCCAACTGCGCCACTTCCTGGATCATCTCCTTGATCTGCTCCTGCGACACACTGGCGGCAAGGCAAGAAGCTTCCACTTTCAAATAACCTTCCTCCAGCACAAACTTGCTGAAATCGAAGTTGGCGTTTTGCTCCAGTAAATTTTTCAGGTCGATGTTGGGCGCAAACTCGCAGACCTTGGAGGTGAAAACAGCTTGGTCGCGACCGGAAACGGCGCTGGTTTGGGTGATGGCCAACACGGTCTGGTAGCGGCTGCCATTGAGGGGAACAACCACTACTGATTTCGAATGATCGTAGTCTGTGAACTGACCGCCGATCTGTTCAGCGTATTGCTGAACATAATTCATGATGTTCATTTGGCTCTGTATTTAAAGTGCCAAGGAAGATAGGAAAATTGAAGCGCATCCTGAAGGCGTGGGAACATTAATTTTACCGCGCTTTACGGTAAACGCTGTGTTTCCTTAGAAGTAAAATGCATGAAAACGGGTACCCTTGGAGGAGAACTCAAAGGTAGGCGCGGGCAGCTTGATCATATTGGCAACGAAAATGAGGGTATTCACCACTTTGGACCGCGACTTGATCGCCCGCAAATCAAAGTCCAGCCCCAGGTAGAACTGGCGGTAGGGGGCGGGATAGCCGGCGGCGATGTTCTCGTTCACGCGCGCATACACCATGCCCTCGGCGCCATGGCCCACCACAATATTGAGCCAGCGTGGGAAGCGGATGAATTTGTCCATGTCCACCGAGAGCCAATAGGTTTGCCCGTTGTAGTCTTTCAGGATCTCGCCCGGCATGCCGTCGCCCAGCGTGTTGGGGCGAAGGGGGGCGTAGTCGGTCCGGTGGAAGGAGAATTTGGGAAAGATGCGGGGTTCTTTCCAGAGGCGGGCCTGGCCCAGGAAAAAGGCTGCCCCGGCGGCATCGGCCACCAGGTCGCCGGCGGAGGCGCCATAGGCTTGCGAGAAGCCGTCAAAGATCTCGATGGGCACCATCACCCCAAACCCTACAAGGGCGCCGACGAGGTCCGACTTTTTTGGCTTCACGTTGCACCATTGCAAGGCCCGCGAGGTGCCGTAACTGAGATAGAAAGCCGAAAGGAAATGCCCCGTTTTGTCCACTTGTTTCCACTCATCGTCGTCGTTAAAGAATCGAAACGATTGGTGACCGGAGTTCTTATACCACAGTTCATTCAATCCCGCCAGCGTGATGCCATAGCCCACGGTGGAGCCGATCACAAAACTTCGAAGTCTCTTTTTGTTTACCTGCGTAGAGTCGGCCACCTGGGCTTGCGACAGGGTGAAGATGAGGAGCAGCAAGAGGAGACTTATACTATTCCGTACCATCTTCGGGTTTTATGGCGTCCTTGTTGAGGGTGGCGGCATCTTCCTGATCTTTTTTCTTCTGCTTGCGCGAGGAACGGAACAGGTCCCGCAATTCGTCAAAGCTTTGGGTATGGATGAGGCTGGCGCCGGTGGTCATCGCCGTTTGGGTGTTCACGGACGCGAGGATAGGGTTCACGTTGGTGCGGCTATACATTTTTACGCGCAGCTTGCCGTCGGCCGTCAGTTTGTAGTCAACGGTCCAGTCACCCGCCACATTGGATGGATTGGGTTGATTGCCGGCCGTGGCCTGGCCGTTCGTGTTGTTGAACGTACCGTCGCCCGTCACGCGCAGGCGGCCGTTCATGAAGGTGTAGGAGAAACGAAGTTGGAAGGTGTTGAACGACTCCTGGTCCATGGAGGCAATGTCCACATCGATCTCAAGGTTTTCGTCCACCTGGCTCATCCAGTAGCTGAGCTGGTTCGACAGCAATTCGCTCAAGCTGCTCACCACGGTACCGCTGGTGTTGAATGCATCCGGCGGCGAGAAGCGGCGCAGCACGATGAGGCTGAACACCTGGCGCTTCAGTTCCTGTTCGTCGAGCTTGTTCTTGAAGGCTGTGAATTGGAGCTGCAGATTTACCGAGCCGCTCTCGGTGGTCACGTTGGTGGGCAGGTCTTTGGCCACGATGTCGAAGTTGATGAGGGGCGACAGCATGGGCCCCGTCAGTGCCAGCAACACCTGCACGGGATATTTTCTTTTCAACTGGGGTGTGTTGGCAATGGTGGGATCGTTCACGATCGGCATCAGCGAGGCCAACTGGTTATACGATGCGTTGATGTCCATCACGGCCTGGTAAGGATCGCCAAACCACGTGATGCGGCTGCCTTTCTGGATGTCGAATTCTTTGTTGATGATGTCGTAGAGCGTGAAGTTATACCAGCCCTCCGTGAACTCGAACGGACCATACATGTTGAAGTCACCTTTCGTGTCCATGAGCATGTGCAGATCGCCCTTGCCGCGGCCGCGGATGATGTCGCCCGCTTTCATGTCGAAGATGATCTCGCAGTAGGCATCCGGTGTCACGTCCAGGTTCAGGTCGAACGTGAGGCCGGTGAGGTTTACTTTCTTGCTCACGTGCTTCTCGATCGTTTTGATGAACGTGGTGTCGGTGAAGTTTACAAAGTTGATAAACTCTTTTTGGTCGGTCGACGAGGTGCCGCCGATGGGAATGTAGGTCTTCGTGTTCTTTTCGGTGCGCGCCGACGAGGTGATCTTCAGGTTCGAGAGCGGTCCCGTAATGTTGAGGTCCCCCGTCGCATAGGCCTGGCCGTAGAACAGGCTGTTGTCTTTTGCCGTGGTGTTGAGCACCTGGAAGTTTTTGAACGTGCCATCCAGGTCGATGGACATGCTGTTGAAGTCGTGGTGTTTGATGGCACCATGCAGGTGGCTTTTGTTTTTGAAAGCGTCCGTCAGCTCGATGTCTTTGAAATAGATCGATGTCGGTGTCAGGCCGATGTGTCCCGACATGGCGTAGAGGGTCTTCAGGTAGTTGATCATGATCTGCCCCTCGTGCATGGTGCCTTCGCCCTCGATCTGGGGGGCTTCCAGTTGACCGGTGATCATGAAGTCGCCGGTGATCGTGCCGCCGATGTTGCTGAAAATGTCTTCCAGGAAAGGCTCCACAATTTTCAGGTTGGCATTTTCCAGCGATGCCTTGATGTTGAGGGGCGAGTGAGCCCGCGAGGGCGTGTAGTCGCCGGCAACATTGAGGATGCGGTTGTCCAGGCGGTCGATGAACAGGTTGATGTCGAATTTATTTTGTGTCGTGTCCCACTGGTTGCGGCCGGTGATGTCGCCGATGAGGAACTTGTTGATGGTGAGGTCGCGGATGCTGATGCTGTTTTGCAGCGATGGGTTCCGGTAGAAATTACTCATGTCCACCTCGGCGTCCATCACGCCCGTAAATTGTTTGTCGGTGAGCGCATTCAACAGGGAAAGATCGAGTTTGTCCACGCGGAGCGACAAAAGCTTGGAAGCGTCTTCGGATAACTTTCCGTTCAAGTCAATGGACTGTTCTTCGTTGACCAGCGCCAGATTGTGAAAGGACCAATCCTTGTCTTTCACCATCACATAGTTGTTTGGTACAAAATGCCATTCACGTTCCAATAGCTTCACCACTGATGGGCTCATCGAAAGCCGTGTGCTGTCCAGCAAAAAGTCCACGGCACCTTTCAGTCGCACGTTGTTGCTTTGTCCTTCCTGGTCCATGTCCAGTCCAAAATCGATGTGGCTCTTGTTCCAGATGCCTTCAAACAACAGGTTCTTGGTTTTAAGATTTTTATTTAGCTCCTGGCGCTGCGAATTGATGGTGGTCATGGCCAGGATGCTCGTGCTGTCGGCGATCTTCGAAGCGGTGAGGTCCACATCCGAATGCAGGAACAGCATCTTGTTATATTTCAACGAATCGAAACGGGTATAAGCCTGGAAGATCGTCGTATACCCGCTGGTGAACGTTCCTTCGATCACAGTGTTTCGCGACAGGTCCATGTCCAATCGGAGCAACGGCACCAAGGGCCGGATGTCTTTTAATTTTACGTTGATCTTCGCCTGGTAGGTTTTAGGTTTATAGGTCTTCGCCCGGTAATAGGCCGACCGCACCTTGTCGTTGTTTTTGATGTTGAGCGAAATTTCTTTTGATAAGGTTTGAATATCGCGATACAGATCACTGAAATAATAATCCCCCTTCACTTCAGCGTTTGCCAGCGAAGTTTCGATCAGCACGGAACGTTGGCGTTTGTCGCGCTGGGCATTGAGGTGGATCGTGTCGAGGTGCAACGACTCGTGGTTGTAGTCGATTTGGAAGTCACTGAGGTCGGCCTGGCCCCGCAGCGAGTCCAGCGTGAGTCCCTGGATGTCGGCCACGAAGTTGGCGTGGAGGAAGATGCTGTCGCGGGTGAGCTTCAGCTTGTGCAAGTAGGCTGTGTCCAGCACGGCCTGCACGTTGATTTGGTTTTTACCTTCGCGCAAATCCACTGAGCCGCGGGCGCGGATCTGCAAGTTCGGGTCGTCGATTTCCACAAAACCGTTAAAGCGTTCGGCCGCAAAGCGGGCGTTGGTTTGTATGTTGGTATAGTTGTAGCCTTTAAATCCGATCTGGTAAACCCTTCCGTCTAATTTGAAATCGGCCGAGTGTTGCGACATGCCTTTGCCGTGCACCTGGCCGTTCATGCTCACGGTCTGGAACGTCACGGTGTCGTTCAAATAGGTGCCCAGCTTGAATTTATTCAGCGAAAGCCGGCCGCTGTAGACCGATAGATCGATGTCGTCTTCGTTCACTTTAAAGTTGATGTCGGACGTGATGTCGCCCAGGTGGCTGGAGAATTGTCCCTTGGCCACAAAGTCGTTGGGGTAGCCCAGGAATTGTCCATCCATGACGAGCCTTCCCAGGGGAAGGATGCGGTGGTAGGTGTCGTCGTTAAACAGGAACCGGAGATCGTGTGGGTCCACCACGGAATTTTTCAGGTTCACGATCATGAACGTTTCCATGATGTTGGGAAGTCCGTCCATGTCCAGCGATCCGGCCAGATGTGACTTGCCGATGTCCACTTTCATCTCGGTGAACTTGAACTTGTTGATGCGCCCGTTGAACACGCCGTCGAGGTGGAAGGGCTGTTCGATCTTTTCCACCCCCGGCATAAACAGCGCAAGATCTCGTGGATCGATGAGCGTGTTGCTCAGGTTGGCGTGGAGCTTTGCTTTTTCGGTGACATCATTCAGGTCGCGCAGTTGCTTATAGGAGAAGATCACCGTGTCGGACACCGTACTTCGACCCGTCTGCAAATTGACGTTCAAAAACTCCATCGAGGTCTGACAAATGCGGAAATAGGTAGAGATCTGTTTCACCGTAAACTTGCTTTCCAGGTCTTGAGCGATGAGGGTCTGGAGTTTGAACTCCGTGGTATCGCCCAAAATAAAAAAGCCATCCAGCTGACCTTCGTCCACGCCCAGCGAGAAGTGGTTGTAGTCAAATCCGTATTTGATGCTGTCGCGGTCCTGGTTCACGTAGGTGAACTGGCTGGCATTCACAAAGGCTTCGCCGATGTTGATTTTGGGCGATTTGCCATTGCCGCCACTGCCGGCATAGTGGGCGTTGATGTTGGCGATGAACACGTTGATGTTCAGGTCGCGCGACGTGTCGGACTCGTTTATTTTGGTGAGGTACACGTGCGCACTATCGAGATAGATGCCGTCGATGTTGACGTTCTTCTTTTCGATGAGCTGGCTCAGCTTGAAGTTGATAAGGATCTGCTTGGCGCCGATCATTTTGTTGCCGGCCGGATCGTAGACCGACACGTTTTCCAACTCCAACCGGTCGAACCACAGCATGTGAAAGTTCTCGATGGTGGTCTTGAACCCGGTCATCTTGGTGAAGTCGGCCAGGAACCGGCCGATGAGGTAGTTTTGCACCGGGGGCATTTGCAGGATCAGGAAGGCGGAGATGACAAAGAAAAGGACGGCCGTGACGGTGTAGGCCAGTATTTTCTTTATCCTATTTTTGATACCTTGCAAGTTCATTTGTCAACATATGCGTCCCGTTATCCTTGCCATCGAATCTTCGTGCGATGAGACATCCGCCTCCGTTATAACAAACGGCAAGGTACTTAATAATATTATCGCCACCCAGGCAGTGCACCAAAAATACGGTGGTGTAGTGCCCGAGCTGGCCTCGCGTGCGCACCAGCAAAACATCGTGGCCGTGGTGGACGAAGCACTCCAAAAATCGGGCCTTACCAAAACGGATCTCGATGCAGTGGCCTTCACCCGCGGGCCGGGCTTGATGGGCTCCCTGCTGGTGGGCGTTTCCTTTGCCAAGGGGCTCGCCCTGGCGTTGGACATTCCCCTGATCGAAGTGAACCACATGCAGGCCCACGTGTTGGCCCACTTTATAGGACCATCCCAACCCAGCTTCCCGTTCCTGTGTCTCACCGTGAGCGGGGGCCATACCCAGATCGTGCTGGTGAAAGACTACCTGGACATGGAGGTGATCGGCCAAACCCAGGACGATGCCGTGGGCGAGGCGTTCGACAAGGCCGCCAAGATTATGGGCTTGCCGTATCCCGGCGGCCCCCTGATCGACAAGTATGCCCAACAGGGCAATGCAAACGCGTACAAGTTCTCCCAAACCAGCATGCCGGGCCTGGACTTCTCCTTTAGCGGCATCAAAACCCAGTTCCTGTACTTCCTGCGCGACGAGAAGCTGAAGAACCCCAACTTCGTGGAGGAAAACGTGGCCGACATCAGCGCCAGCCTGCAACAGCACCTGGTGAACATGCTGCTGACGAGGCTCATACAGGCCAGCGAACAAACCGGCATCCGCGACATCGCCATTGCCGGGGGCGTGTCGGCCAATTCGGGGCTGCGGAATTCGCTAAAAGCGGTGGGAGAACAGAAAGGTTGGCGTATTTTTATTCCGGCGTTTGAATATTGCACCGACAATGCCGGCATGATCGCCATGGCGGCACACTATAAATTTTTAAAAGGAGAATTCAGCGCGCTGGATGTAACGCCCCTGGCCCGCATGCCCATTTAACACCCCGGATGAAGAACCTTTTTAAGATTGGCGATACCTTGCAATACCGGAAAGTCGTCGCCGCGGCCGACGTGGCTGCCTTTCATGGCGAGGTGGTGCACCCGGTCTATGCTACTTTTGCCCTGGCGCGCGACGCCGAATGGACCACGCGCCAGTTTGTATTGCAGATGCGCGACGAGGACGAGGAGGGGATAGGGACCGAATTGAGCATCCGTCACAAAGGTCCTGCTTTTGAAGGCGAGGAGATTGTTTTCACCGGCACCATTAGCTTGTTGCAGGGTAATGAACTGGTGTGTACATACGAGGCCAGGGTAGGCAGCCGTTTAATAGCCACCGGCGAAACAGGACAAAAGATCCTGAAACGCGACAAGATCGCGGCGTTGTTCCGGAAGGAAGAGCGCCCGGCGTAAACAAAAGAAAATGAAGAAATCGAGATTCTCCAACGATATCAATATCAGGAACCGGCAAGCCGGCTTCGAGTACGAGTTGATGGACAAATACGTGGCCGGTATGGTTTTGACCGGAACAGAAATAAAATCCATTCGCGAAGGCAAAGCCAATCTTCAGGACGGATATTGCTACCTTAGCAACAACGAAATGTTTGTGAAAGGCATAAACATAACGCCCTATGCCCAGGGCACACACTATAATCACGAAGCGACCCGCGAACGCAAATTGCTGCTGAAGCGGTCGGAATTGAAAAAACTGGAAGGCAAAGTCGAGGAAAAGGGATTAACACTTGTCCCTACCCGGCTGTTTATTAATGATCGTGGCCTGGCGAAATTGGAGTTCGCCGTGGCCAAAGGAAAGAAAATGCACGATAAGCGCGACAACATCAGGGAACGGGACGCCAAACGCGAACTGAACCGCCTGAAGCTCAAATAAGGACAAACGTAGACTCTCTCGATACATGGAAATTCAGGATTATGGCGTGTGCCGTCTCAGTGTTGTGCCCGTACGTGCTGGAGCCGCCGACCAGTCGGAACAGGTGACACAGCTTCTCTTTGGCGACCACTATGAAGTGCTCTCGCAGGCCGACGATAAAAAATGGATCCGCATCCGCGTCCACTTCGATCAATACGAAGGCTGGATCGACGCCCGCCAACATCACACCATCTCGCACGACTACTTCGAGTACCTGAACCGTGCCGAGTTCAAGATCACCACCGACATCACCACCAGCATCCTCTACAACAAGAGTCCGCAGATCATCCTGATGGGCAGCATGATCCCCATCTCCAGCTCGGAGCTTTTCAAAATGGAGGAGCAGTTTGCCTTCAACGGCGAGGCCAAGAACCTGGGACAAAAGCGCGAGTTCGAATTCATGCGAAGCGCGGCCCTGAAATACCTGAACGCCCCCTACCAGTGGGGTGGCAAAAGCCCTTTCGGCATAGACTGTTCCGGCTTAGTACAAATGGTCTTCAAGATCTGCGGCTTCCGCCTTTTCCGCGACAGCGGCCAGCAAGCCAACCAGGGCAAGTCGATAAAACAATTCGGCGAAAGCCGGCCCGGCGACCTGGTCTTTTTTAAGAACAAGGAAGACAAGATCCACCACGTCGGTATTTTGCTGGAAGAAGACAAGATCATCCATGCCTCGGGGCGCGTGCGGATAGACCATCTCAACGACGAAGGCATCCTGAACCTGGAGACAAAGATCTACACCCACCAGTTCTCGCACCTCCGCCGCATTCTCGCCGATTAAGCGGGCATGGGGCAGCCCAAGTAGTTTGCCGTGACGTTCACCGGCAGGTACCTTCCATTTGCGGTGTAATCCGGTTGTTTGCGGGTTAAACTTCGCGTGGGCGCGTTGTTTGGTAGCTAGATTGGTTTTATCTTACCATCGCGAAACAACGTAAAACACACGTTTTCCGCCGTATCGGGAAGTCTCTACTAAACTTTTTTCAAATGAACAGTAGGGTATTGGTGCTGAATCAGGATAACAGTCCGCTGATGGTTTGCTCGGTGGAGCGGGCATTTATTCTCGTGTTCCTCAACAAAAGCGAAATGGTACGCCCAGCGAACGGGCACCGTTTGCATTCGGTGACCCAAAGCTTTCCCATGCCCTCTGTGATCCGGTTAAACCGCTACGTAAACGCCCCCTACAAGGGCGTTAATCTTACCCGGCAAAACATATTTAAGCGCGACAACTTCGAGTGCCAGTATTGCGGCACCCGTCGCGATCTCACCATCGATCACGTGCAACCCCGCGCCAAAGGCGGCACCGACACCTGGACCAACCTGGTGACGGCCTGCAAAAGATGCAATGCCAAAAAAGGCGACTACACCCCGGAAGACGCCGAGATGCCCCTGCGCAAAAAACCGTATAAACCTTCTTACGCCATCTTCCTCAAAGACCACATGAATGGTCAGGCCGGGGAGTGGGACACTTTTTTAAACGGCCATCATAGTCATTGACATTTTTCAACCATCATGTTTAATCTTCAACGCAAAACTGCAGTCATTACAGGAGGAGGGAGCGGCATCGGTCAGGCGATCGCCACATTGTTCGCCGCCCAGGGAGCCCGTGTTTTTATTCTCGAACTGAATAAATCTACCGCCGACGAAACCGTAAAAATCATCGAAGCCGCCGGTGGTAAAGCCACAGCCTTCGCCGTCAATGTGGCCGACCAGGATCAACTGAAAAAAACAGTCTCCGTCATCAGCCAGGAAGCCGGACGCATCGACATCCTGGTGAACAGCGCCGGCATTTCGCACATCGGCAAACTGGAAACCACGTCGCCCGAAGACATGGACCGCATCTTCCAGGTCAACATCAAGGGTGTGTATAACAGCATGTATGCTGTGATCCATCAAATGAAAAAACAAGGCGGTGGCGTCATCCTCAACCTGGCTTCCGTGGCATCGGGCCTGGGGTTGTCCGATCGCTTTGCCTATTCCATGAGCAAGGGCGCCGTGATGAGCATGACCCTGTCGGTAGCCAAAGACTACATCAAAGACAACATCCGCTGCAATTCCATCTCGCCCGCGCGCGTGCACACGGCCTTTGTCGACAATTTCCTGGCAAAGAATTATCCCGGCCAGGAAACGGAAATGTTCGACAAGCTCTCGAAGACCCAACCGATCGGCCGTATGGGTCGACCCGATGAGATTGCTGCCCTGGCCTTGTATTTATGTTCGGATGAAGCGTCATTTGTGACCGGCACCGACTACCCGATCGACGGCGGGTTTATCAAATTGAATACCTGATCGCATCGCATGGAGCCTGCAGCGACAGTTAAAGAAGTAGTTTATAAAATTTAATACATGAAACTTTTAAGATTTGGCGAACCGGGGAAAGAAAAGCCCGGTGTATTGGTGAACAATGATATACTCGATGCTTCTTCGTTTGGCGAAGACTTTGGCGAGACCTTTTTCGAAACCAATGGCCTGCAACGGTTCTCCACCTGGTTAAAACAAAACCAAAGTTCGCTTCCCAAAGTAAAACCCGGTGTGCGCCTAGGCCCCCCGTTCACACGGCCCTCAAAGATCATCTGCATCGGCCTGAACTTCGCCAAACACGCAGCCGAATCCAATATGCCGCTGCCCGTGGAGCCCATCATCTTCTTCAAAGCCACCACCGCCATCACCGGTCCCAATGACAACGTGGTCATTCCGCCCAACAGTGTGAAGACCGATTGGGAAGTGGAACTGGCCGTGGTCATCGGCAAGAAAGCATCCTATGTGAAAGAGAGCGACGCCCTGAACTACGTGGCCGGCTATTGTCTCCACAACGACTACAGCGAACGCGAGTATCAACTGGAGCGCAATGGCCAATGGGTGAAAGGCAAAAGCTGCGACACCTTCGCGCCGCTCGGCCCCTACCTCGTCACGCCCGACGATGTGGGCAACGTCGACAGCCTCCACATGTGGTTGAAAGTGAATGGCAAAACCATGCAAGACGGCAACACCGACGACATGGTCTTTAAAGTACCCTTCCTGGTGAGCTACCTCAGCCAGTTCATGACCCTGCTCCCCGGCGACGTGATCTCCACCGGCACACCCGCAGGCGTTGGTCTTGGCTTCAAGCCACCCATCTATCTGAAACCCGGCGATGTTGTCGAGCTGGGCATTGCAGGCCTGGGCGATCAAAAACAAACCGCCCGCAGCTGATCCATCGAAACCGCCACTACAATCAAAACCTTAAACCCTATATGCCGATCCTGAACACTGACGCCGCCGTGCGCGTAGAGCAAAACGGAACGTCGACCAAGTCCTATCTCGTTCCGTTCATCCTGGTGACCAGCCTGTTTTTTCTTTGGGGCCTGGCCAATAGCCTGAACGGTACGTTGATTAAACACTTTCAAACTGCCCTGAACCTGAACCGGGCGCAGGCCGGCATTGTGGACTCGGCGTTCTACATCGGCTATTTTGTGATGGCCTTGCCCGCGGGTTTTCTCATGAACCGCATCGGCTATAAGAAAGGCATCCTGATCGGGTTGTTTCTCTATGCCATCGGCGCCTTCATCTTCTACCCGGCCGCCGAGATCAGGGTGTACAGCCTGTTCCTCTTTGCGTTGTTCATCATCGCTTGCGGATTGGCCTTCCTGGAAACGGCGGCTAACCCCTACGTTACAGTGCTTGGAAATCCGGCCACGGCCGACAGCCGCATAAATTTTTCGCAATCGTTCAATGGGTTGAGCATCATCCTCGGTCCCATCATCGGCAGCCTTTTTATTTATTCGACAAAGGAATATACCAACGACCTTTTGAATGAAATGCCCTTCGAACACGCAGAGGCTATCCGCATCGCCGAAGCCCAGTCTGTGCAGATGCCCTACCTCGTGCTCGGCGGCATCGTGCTCTTCGTGGCGATTTTATTTGCTTTCACGAAAATGCCCGAAATATCCTCCGACGGAGAAAAGAACGCATCGTTCAAAGGTATTTTCCGTCATCGCCACCTGGTGTTTGGTGTGATCGCGCAGTTCTTTTATGTGGGAGCACAAGCTTCCCTCTGGGGTTATTTTGTTGACTTGAAACTTGGCTTGTCAAAACTGCACAACATCGCCCTGGTGGAATGGCTCTACCCGATCACTGCCGACTCCACGTCTACCGCGATCGCCAGCTTTCACGCCTCGTTTGCCTTGGCACTGTTTATGGCCGGAAGATTTGTGGGCACCTGGTTGCTCACCAAATTCAAGGCGCACAACCTGCTGGCTGCCTATGCCGCCGCGTGTATGTTGCTGATCGGCTACGCCTTGATAGGCGAGGGGCTTGCCGCCATTATTGCCATCACGGGTGCTTACTTCTTTATGTCTATCATGTTCCCCACCATCTTCGCGCTGTCCATCAAAAACCTGGGCGACCAGGTGAAGTTGGGCGCGGCGCTGGTCATCATGGCCATCGTGGGAGGTGCCGTGTTGCCGCCGCTCACCGGTCTGTTGTCGCAGGGCAACATGCAGCATGCACTATATATTCCGCTCGTTGCCTTCGGAGTGATCTTCTTCTTTGGCGCACGTGGATATAAAGTGGAGTCGTAAAAAGTAATTGCCTGCCGCTCAAACGCTTATTTTTGCGAGGACAATAATAATATAGAAAATGGTCGATCTATCCCTATCTTCAGGGATGTGAAAGGTTTCGTTTTCAAATACACCGTTATTCTCCTGTTCGGGATGGCCACCGGCTTTACCGCCTTGGCGAACTCCGTCGATTCCACTTTGTACAAAGAAGGCAAGGCTTGGGCCGAACGCGATAAAGAAAAAAGCTTTCAACTCCTGGAGCGGGCGATGAACCAGGCGCAGGTCCGCCAGGAGACGGGACTTCACATTCTGTCCGTGGTCACCCTGTCTAAGCTGGACTTTGAAGGCAACCCCGAACGTCAACGCCGCATCCTCACCTGGATCGACCAGGCGCTGAAGGAAGCCGCGGCACAACGCCAGCAAAAAAACATAGCCCTGTTGCATATGTCGGCCGCCTTGCTGCAAAGTGAGGCCAACCATTTCTACGACTCTACCCTTTATCACTACGAGTTCGCCCAAAAGATCTTGACCACCCTGTACGGCGAGTGGAACGACCTCGTGGCCACATGCTATCATGGTCGCGCGGATATGTATAAATACTACCTGTTCGACTTCGAGAAAGCCGAGAAGCTATACGAAAAATCGCTGCAGATCCGGGAACATATTCATTGGAAAAAAGAGGGTGACTTTGCCCGGCTCTATTATAATTTGGCCACCACCAACCGTTCGCAGCAAGACTACGAAAAAGCCATCGCCTATGGCATCAAGACGATCGACATCGTGAAGCGGATGAACAACCCCGGCTTCCTGGAACGATGCTACGACATTGTCGCCAACATTTACCGCGACATGGGCGATACCAAACAAGCACGCGTCTATTATCAGCAAGCCATCAGCTTGAACCTGAAAAATCATAACGCCCCCCAGCAACAGGTTTGGCAACTGGCCTGGCATTACCAGGGACTGGCGAAGTCATTTGATGAAGACTCCCTCTTCGATGAGGCCATCGTTAATTTTTCCAAGTCGGTGGCTATCTACCGGAAAAGTAAGAACGATAATATCTTGTTGTATACGGAATGCCTCTTCAACATGGCCCTTGCCTACCTGCACCGTGGCGATAATGCCCGCGCCCTGGACACATACCGGGAACTCATTCTCACGGTGAAGCGCATGAACATGGCCAAGGAAAGGATCATGGCTGAAACCTACGTTGGGTTGGGCGACTATTTCAGGGCCACCCACAGTGTCGACTCTTCCATTTTCTATTATCAGAAAGCGCTCACCGTTTCCGCGCCCGGCTTCACCGCCATGCCCTACGACGCCAACCCAACCCTGCAACAGGTGGGCCTGCACTATTTTACCTATCGCATGCTGAGTAAAAAAGCGGAGGCACTGACGATCCTCTATGAAACAAAAAAGGATGCCCGCTATTTGCGCCAGGCGCTCGCGTGCCTCATGCTGTCCGAGAAGTTAATGACGCAGGGACGCAACGCGCTCGACATCGAAGAGTCGAAATGGAAATTCCTCGACTCCAACTTCCATCTCTACGACCAGATCGTGTCCACCCTCCACACGATGATGACCTTGCAGCCCAACGAGTCGTTGCTGAACCTGGCCTTCCACTATTTCGAGCGCAGCAAATCCTACACCCTCAACAGCGCCCTGGGCAAAGCCGAACGCGACCGCAAGATCAACGTGAACGACGCCGCCTTCCAAAAATACAATGCCCTCACCCGCGCCCTGTTCACCGCCCAGGACAAGCTGAGCCGCGAAAAGGAGAAGGATCACCCCGATGAAAAGAGCATCGACGCCATGCGCCAGGAGGTGGTGAGCCTCGATCGCGACATACAGGCCCTCAAGCCGCAGCTGGAGGAAAAATATCCCGGCTATTTCACGGTGACCAGCGAACCACCCGTCCCGTCCATTCAACAGATGAAGAACTTCCTGAAAAAGGAGAACGACGTCATCATCGAATATTTTTGGGGCAACCGGTGGGTCTACGGCCTCGCGCTCAACAAAGACCACGCCTCCTTCAAACGACTGGGCCGTACCGACAGCCTGCAGACGCACGTCCAAAACCTCCTGCAACATTTTGCCGACGAGCACTCCAGTATCAGCAAGGAAGTGTTCACGAATTTTACCGTGAATGCCTATGCCTTGCACCAACGCCTGGTGGCACCTTTTGGAGAAATGCTACAGCCCAACCAACGCTTGCAGATCATCCCCGACGGCCTCAGCAGCCAGATCCCTTTTGAAGTGCTGCTCACCAAACCATCCCAACCCAACCCGGTCAACTACCACGCGGCACATTACCTCATTCGCTACAACCGGGTGGGCTATGCGTACTCCTCATCGACCTTGTTGAACAAAGCCAAACGCCACACCCCTAACCCGGTCATCCTGGCCATGGGCTATACGGGGGGCAAGCGCCTCCGGGCGGCAGCGGAGTCGCTAACAGAGATCGAAGGCGCTGAAAAAGAATTGGAGGCGTTGGAGCGCCGGTTCAGCACCGGCAAATTTTTGTCGGGCCCCGAGGTGACCGAGGCAAACTTCAAGACACTGGCGCCCGCGTATGACATCATTCACCTCGCCATCCACGGAAAGGGCGACGCGGAACAAAACTATTCATCCAGTTTATTTTTCCGGTCGAAGTCCGATTCACTGGAAGATGGCGAGTTGCACGCCTACGAATTGTATGGACTAAAACTGAAAGCAAACCTGGCCGTGCTCAGCTCCTGCGAATCGGGATTGGGGCGGGCCTATAAAGGCGAGGGCATGATCAGCATGGCCAGCGCTTTTGTGTTCTCGGGGTGCCAGAACATTTTGATGAGTTTGTGGAAGGTGAACGACCAGGCAGCGGTAGTGCTGATGGATAATTTTTATGGCGGGCTGCTGGAAGGAGAACGCATCGATGAGGCCCTGGCCCAAGCCAAGCTGGACTACGTGAACCATTCGGATGAAATAACGGCCGATCCCAAAATATGGGCGCCGCTCGTGGCCTATGGAAACCTGGATCCGGTCTTTCAAAAAGACAGAAGCAGGACCCTGTTCGCCGTGTTGGGCGCGTTCATGGTCCTGCTTGTGGGATACGCAGCGCTGCGGAAATTCCGGTCGCGTTATTAGAGCGCTTGTTTTATTTTCGGGGGCGGTGCGTCGCCGTTGAGGGACGTGGCGTAGCTGATGTTGAAGATGGCCGGGCTGTTCTGTTTGAACGACACCTTGGTGATGGCACGAGCATCTTTTTTCTTTATTTTCTCCAGCCGGTCGATAAAGCTGACCATATACTGAAAGAAAGCTTTCAATTCTTTCGGCTTCAGTATGGCCTCGCCTTTGTCGAAGATCCGGCCGTAGGGATTGAGATCCAGTTCGATCTCCAGGATTTCGTCGTAGATAACCGGTTTGTCCTTTTTGGCGTGTGCCGCGGTGGCCTTGTGATACATTACCGCTCCGGGATTTTCCTTTTTGGCTTTTCTGAGGGCTTCGTTGCTTTTCTTGTGTGCATTCACCTTCAGATTGAACTCAATAAAGTTCTTGGCATGCGAGATGTCCTGTTTTGTGAGAGTCATGATACAGAAATAGTTAAAAGTGGGCTATAGGTTTACTTTACTTTCTCCAGTAATTCCCGTGCCTTCGACCCATACGAAATATCCGTCTCCCCCAATTCCTTTAATATTTTTCGCGCTTGCTCCATGTCGCCGGTCTTCAGATAGCACAGGCTCAGGTACCATTTAGCCTGAAGGTCCAGTGAGTCGAATTTGTCGTTTAAGGTAATAAAATTCTGTTTAGCTTCCTCCACCCGGCCGACCATTAAGTTGGCGTTGCCTAACAGCATCAACACGCCTGGATCGGGATGCTCATTATATAGGGCTCCCAACTCGTCGGCAGCCTTGGCATAGTGGCCTTGCTCATAGTCCTGGAAGGCCTCGGTGTGCCGGGGCGTGGTTTGTTCGCCGCGCACCGTCGGGTCGAACACGTTGGGGTAGGGAGTGAAATAGCTCTGAAAGAGTTGTTCGGGGTCGTTGGGGCGCGAGAGCATAACACCAAGGGTAACCAGCACTCCGGTGATGGCCGCCGCGGCCAGGTAATACCATTTTCGCGACGTGGTGGCTATGGGCTCGCGCTCCATGGCTGCCTCCAACGATTGCAAGTAGCCCAGGTTGTTTTTGAGGCCGTCATGGCGAATGGCCATGATCAAGAGTTTCTCCCGCTCATACAAAGCCTTAAACGGTTCGTCGTCTTTGACGCGTTGCATCAGTTGCTCGCGCTCGACTGCATTCATTTCTTCATCGAAGAACTTTTCCAGCAACAGGATGTCGTTTTCAGTGGTATCCATGCGGAACAACGTTTTGAGGTTTTGTCATTTCTGTATCAAAGATCTTGCGCAGTCGCGCCATGCATTTGCATTTCTGATTCTTGGCCGTCTCCGGATTCTTGTATTGCATGGCCGTAGCGATCTCGGTGATGCTTTTCTTTTCGTAATAGAACATCTCCACCAGTTTCTGGCAAGGCTGGCCCAATTTCTCCAGCGCGGTTTTGGCCAGGTCGAAAAAAGACTCGTCTGTGCCCTGGGGAGTGTCGTCGATGAGATATTCCTTCAGCCATTTCTCCTGGTTGATGGGGGTGTATCGTTTTTCCTTGCGCATATTTTCGAGGGCTATGTTTTTACCAATCCCGAACAAGTAGGTCTTTACACTGCTGACCAGGTGCTCCAGCTTCCCCTGCTTGATGTTATCGTGAAAGATGAGAATGGTGAGTTGATAGATGTCCTTGCTGTCGTCTGATGAACAACGGTATTCCTTGCCGATCCATTGAAGGAACTCCTGGCGGTATTCCTCATAGATCCATGCTAGCTCGGCTTGACCCCCGGACCGTATTTTTTCTATGATTTCACTTTGCATCATCTTTAGCGCACTTAATGTGGAGTGAACGTATTTGTAACCCAGGTTAATGTATTTTTTTCACTCGATGGCTCAAAAGAACTAAAAATTGAAACAATTAATATAGCAATTTTCAAGGAATGTGATTGAATTGCAAAAGTTTGGGTGCCTTGCTGAGAAAAAAGCGATCGCTCAGTAGACCAAACGAGACCAACCCGGAAGAGCCGTCGGGCAAACCGGAGACCCTGACTTTTCTTCCAGAGACCGCGCGATCTGTAAAGACGGTGGTCACATCAAAAAGACTGCTCCGGTTGTTCCAGGGGCCTATTTTAAGGTCCGCTTCAAAAAAAATAAAAAAAATCTGAACGCATGGGTTACATCCGGGGTGGTTTATCATGAAGAGGCAAAACACCTAACCATTTAATGTTATGAGCTCCCTCACCATGAAAGAAAAAGAAGTTTTGGCCCTTATCTCTGCCGGACTTACGACGAAAGAAATTGCAGCGCACCTGAGCATCAGCCACCACACGGTGGAGACCCATCGCAAGAACCTGCTGCGGAAAAGCGAAGCCAAAAATTCTGCGCAGTTGATACAGAAGGCTTATGCGCAGCAAATGATTACTGTCTAAAGAAAAAGAACTGGTTTAAATGGCTTTAATCCGGAAAACTTTAATCTGACCGTTGTCTGAGAATGCTAACGTTTACTGCTAAGAAATCGGTTGTCTGTTAGTTCTCCCTAAAAAAAACCTCATGTTGGGCTCCGCGGGCTTGAGATAATCAAGCCCGCTTTTTTGTAAAAAATTATACCGATCGGTATAATTGTCAAAAATCACGTATCTTTACCTCAGTTTTCACAACAAAGGACTGCCCGCACCCTCCCGGCAGGGTTGGGATGCACGGTGGCCCCCGTATTTATTTTTTTGCGCCGGAAAAAGCGCCATTGTAGTTTCGCGGGGCCTTGGTGAGAGCCGCCAGGCCTTTCGTATAAAGTAGATTTGTAACAAAATGAAGCACATGCAACAACGCAGAGTAGTCGTTACCGGGCTGGGCGCCCTGGCACCCCTGGGGAGCTCCATCCCGGAATTCTGGAACAATCTGATCGCCGGCAAAAGTGGCGCGTCCCTCATCACCCGATTCGATACATCGAAGTTCAAAACGAAGTTTGCTTGCCAGATCACCGGCTACGATCCCAAAGATCACTTCGAGAAGACCGAAATACGCAAGATGGACCCCTTTACCCAATACGCACTGGTATCCACGGCCGAAGCCTTGAAAGACTCCGGCCTCGACCTCGACAAAGTGGACAAGACCCGGGTCGGCGTTATATGGGGGTCCGGCAACGGGGGCTTCTACACCTTTCAACAGGAAATGATTGAATTTGGCCGCGGCGACGGTACCCCGCGCATCAACCCTTACTTCATTCCGAAAGTGATCGTCGACATCGCCTCGGGATGGATCTCGATCAAGTATGGCTTCATGGGATTGAACTTCACCACCGTGTCGGCCTGCGCCACCTCTACCACGGCCATCATCGATGCCATGAACTACATCCGCTGGAACAAAGCCGATATCATCGTGACCGGCGGCTCGGAAGCGGCGGTCAACGAAGCGGGCATCGGCGGCTTTGGTGCCCTGAAGGCGCTCTCCACACGCAACGACGACCCGCAAACCGCGTCACGCCCCTTCGACGTGGGACGCGACGGATTTGTGATGGGCGAAGGCGGCGGCGCGCTCATCCTGGAGGAATACGAACATGCTAAACGCCGCGGCGCAAGAATATATGCCGAAGTTGCCGGCGGCGGCATGTCGGCCGATGCCTATCACTTAACGGCCACGCACCCCGAAGGCGCCGGCGCCCTCTTGGGCATGAAGTGGGCCCTGGAAGATGCTGATCTGAAACCCGAAGACGTGGACTACCTGAACCCTCACGCCACATCCACCCCGGTGGGTGACGAAAGTGAGATGAAAGCCGTGTCAAAATTCTTTGGCGAGCACGCCTCCAAGATGCACATCAGTGCCACCAAATCGGCTACCGGCCACCTCCTGGGCGGTGCGGGTGCCATCGAATCCATCATCGCTATAAAGGCCATCTACGAAGGCGTGATTCCTCCCACGATCAACACTGAACACTTGGATCCGGATCTGCCGAAGGGATTGAACATCGTGCTGAAAGAAAAAGTTGTGAAGCCGGTGAATGTGGCGATGAGCAATACATTTGGTTTTGGCGGACACAACGCTACGGCGGTGTTTAGAAAAATTTCGTGATGTAATAATCCTTCAGCCGGAAGACCTCTGGTGGTGAGCTGCATTTTTGCGACCTGCTAAAGGCGTGAAGATGCAGCTATTTTTTTTCGGAGCGACAGCGGTCGGGAGGCCGCTATTTATTTCGCAGGCTATTCATGACTTTATTGGCGAACACAAAATCGTCCAACTCCTTCACACCCGAGTGTGTGATGTCTTTGTTGGTGCCCTCCCATAACTTGAGGCCTTTGTAGAGAAACATGATCTTCTCGCCAATACCCATCACGGAGTTCATGTCGTGTGTCACCACGATGGTGGTGATGTCAAGATCTTCAGAAAGGTCCTGGATAAGTTCGTCGATAAGAATGGAAGTTTGCGGGTCGAGACCGGAGTTGGGTTCGTCGCAAAACAGATAGTTGGGGGTGTTCACAATCGCGCGGGCAATGCCGACGCGTTTCTTCATCCCACCGCTGATTTCGGAGGGCATTTTGGTGTTCACATTTTCGAGGCCCACGCGCTTGAGACAGAAATTGACGCGTTCCAGTTTTTCATTCAGCGGCATCTTGGTGAGTACGTCCAGGGGAAACATCACGTTCTGCTCCACGTTCTTGGAATCGAACAGCGCACCGCCCTGGAAAAGCATGCCCATCTCGCGACGGATCTCTACTCGTTCTTCTGAATCGCTGCCATAAAAATCGCGGCCGTCATAGAACACCTGGCCATAGTCGGGGCGGGCCAGTCCCACGATGCATTTGAGCAACACGCTTTTGCCCGTGCCGCTGGCACCGATGATGAGGTTGGGCTTTCCTTTTTCAAAGCTGCCGCTGATCTCGTTGAGGATCACCCGTTCGCCAAACGACTTGGTTATACTTTGGATCTTTATCATTTTGCGAGGAGGAGTTGGGCCAATAAATAATCTGCGATGAGCACGGCGATCACGCTGCTGGTCACGGCCTGGGTACTGGAAATACCCACCTCCAGGGCGCCTCCTTGGGTGTTGTATCCTTTGTAGCTCGAGATGGACGCCACCAGGAAAGCAAACACCACCGACTTGATGAGTGCAAACACGACGGTGAATTCATTGTAGCTGGAGCGCAAGCCATACACAAAATCATTTGGTGAGATGATGCCCGTGAGCGTGCCCACAAGATAGCCGCCAAACAATGCGCATACACCCGCCGTGATCACCAACAGGGGATACATCAGGATCGACGCAATGATCTTGGGAAGCACCAGGTAGGAGATGGAATTTATACCCATCACCTCCAGGGCGTCGACCTGTTCGGTGATGCGCATGGTGCCCAGACCGCTGGCGATACTCGAGCCCACCTTGCCGGCGTAGATCACGGCCATGATGGTCGGAGCCAGTTCCAGCACCACCATTTCGCGCACGACCTGCGAAATAACATAGTCGGGGATGAAGCTGCTCACCATGTTGTAGGCCGTTTGCACGGTGGTTACCGCGCCGATGAAAGTAGACACGAGTGCCACCAGGAAGACGGACCCTATGCCCATGTTCATGCACTCTTCCAGCACGAGCTTGTAATACGTTTTGAATGATTCACGGTTAACAAACAAGTTGCCGAGAAACATGAAATACTTTCCAATCTCTTTGATCATAGATGCAATAAACGAAGGCAATCACTACCTTGCGAAAGATACCCAAAAATCTAACATTTAACATTCATGAACAAACTCATCGTAGTGACCGGGGGCACGCGGGGTATCGGACGGGCGGTGATCGAAAAGTTTGCCAGCCAGGGTTTTGATGTCGCCACCTGTGCCCGCCAAAAGCCCGCCCTAGGTCAACTGCAGGACGAAGTAGAAAAGAAATTCGGTGTGAAGGTCTACACGCAGGCCGCCGACCTCTCGCTTAAGGCACAAGTGAAGGCTTTTTGCGTGTGGGTGACCACCCTGCAACGCCCCGTCGACGTGCTGGTCAACAATGCCGGGTTCTTCATCCCAGGCCAGCTATTATCGGAGGCCGACGACACGCTCGAGCAAATGATCAATGGCAATCTCTACAGTGCCTATCACGCCACACGCGGCCTCGTGCCGCTCATTCCGCGCCATGCGGCAGCCCATATTTTTAACCTGTGCTCCATCGCCAGCTTTATGGCCTATCCCAATGGCGGCTCCTATGCCATCTCCAAATTTGCGTTGCTGGGATTTTCAAAATGCCTCCGTGAAGAACTAAAAACCGAAGGCATCCGCGTAACGGCCGTCATGCCCGGTGCCACGCGCACCGAAAGCTGGGACGGCACGGCGCTCCCCGACGAACGCTTTATGCGCGCCGAAGACGTGGCCGATGCGATCTACGGAGCCTATGCGCTTTCCGGAAGAAGTGTGGTGGAGGAGATCATCGTGCGCCCACAGTTGGGAGACCTTTGAACATAGATCAAAGTCTGCCGTTGAGCCCGCCGCCCTTGTTGGTGTTCTTCACCAACAAGCTTAGCTCCACAAAACTTCCCGAAATCAGCGTCATTCTCACGCCGCGAAAACACAACCCCGATAAGCTACCCGCCTCAACTCCGCGATCTATTTCCAGACCGATCGCATCTTCCAGAGTTTGACATCTGCGATGGCATCACCCCCTTCGCTCCAGGTTTTCAAAACGTAGTCACCGGTGGGAAAGATCTGGTCCGTAATGACTTGCTCGCCATCGTTAACGAACACTTCGACGATGGAATGATCGACATAGATCTGAAGTTTTAATTTGCCGTCTTTCAACCGTGCAGAGGCGCGTTCGACGCTGGGAAAACCAGGATCGAAAACGGGACCCGAATGGGTGCGGTCGACAAATACCTCGCCTTTAGTTTTATCATACCCTATGCGGGTTTCTTCATTCGACCCGGTGTGAAGCGTCAATCCAAAACCTGTAGCCGAACCGCCGTTGAAGATGTACTCGATCTCGCTGGCTTTGTCAAGAGCAGTTTCTGTCGCGGGATCAAATGCGATACTGTCGCCGCGAAGGCTTGCCAGCTCGCGCACGGGGCGTTGAAGGATGCGATACCCTTTGGGCGTGTTGGCCAGATATAGTTCGCGCGGCAACGTCATGGCGCTCCGCCAGGGCGACGTGGGGATGTGCTGGCCATAGGCCCAGTTGTTGGCCCAGCCGAGGAGGATGGTGCGGCCATAGGTAGTGGGGATGTTGCTGAAACTTACCGCCGCATAAAAATCCTTTCCATATTCCAAATACAACGGATACTGCGAAGGATTATCGGGCGTGAACTTTTTGCCATCGAAGTTGCCCACAAAATATTGCATGCCTACATATTTTGGACCCTGTGGATGGGAATTGGAAATAAGCAACACCCATTTCTTTTTGGATGGATCGGCGACATCGGGCACCTGCAACAGGTCGGGGCATTCCCAGATCTTCGCGGTGTCGCCCAACGGTCCGAAGGTGCTGAGCAAGGTCCAATCCTTTAAATTTTTGGATGCATAAAACTGCGCTTTGAATTTATCGGGGATCACGACGGTCATCACCCACTTTTTTTCCGGGGCATACCACATCACTTTTGGATCGCGGAAGTCTTTCAATTTAATGTCCAACACAGGATTGTGTTCATAGCGCGTGAAGGTGCGGCCGCGATCGCTGCTAAACGCCACGCTTTGGTGTTGCCGCAGTTGCTGTCCCCGGCTGTGAACATGCGAGGTGTAGATGGACACGATCCCGCCGGAGTCTTTGGGAAAGAACCCACTGGTATTTTGATCGTCGGCTACTGCGCTTCCGGAAAAGATCATGGTGGAATCTGAGCCTCCCGCGTTCGCATATTCTTCGATGGCCACCGGCAGGTGCTGCCAGTGCAATAGGTCTTTGCTCACGGCATGTCCCCAACTCATATGGCCCCAGATATTGCCCTGGGGGTTGTATTGGTAGAAGAGGTGATACTCCCCTTTGTAGTAGATCAAACCGTTCGGATCGTTGGTCCAATGGTGGTCGGGTGAGAAGTGATACTGCGGACGGTATTTTTCTTCATACCGTACAGGTGCTGTTTCTTTCGCTGTTGTTTCCGGCGTGGGCTTTTGTTTACAGGAAAGTAAAAAGACCAGCGGAAGGAGATAGAGGGTTTTTGTCATAGCCGAGGTTTGTAAGGAAAGATACAAAAGCCCGGTGAGTTTTTTGGAATGGCGGTGTCCCGCACAAAGGATTCACCCCTAATCGACGAGGACGGGATGAAAGGCGTCGACGAACGTCTCGTTGGTGTAGCGTGCATTTTTTTGTTTCATGCTGCGGATGCATTGTTTGTACAACCCATTCGCCAGCAGGTCGGTGATCTTCTCCAGCATGTCGTCTTCCGTGTCGTCTTCCGAGCCCCGTCGCCCCATGCCGTGATAGACCACCCGTGTGGTGTTTCCCCGGGGGTCGAAGTCGTCGTGCACGGGATAGAGCAGGAGGGGGACTTCCGCTTCGATCGACTCCACAATGGAATTGAAGCCGCCGTGACTGATGAACAAGTCGGCGTGTTGCAACAAGGCCACCTGGGGAACGAAGTCAAAAACATGCACCTTATCGGGGAGTGCCGGAAGGTCGTCCTTCAACTTTGTCGCCACCACCAGGATGTGGTTGGTGCGTTTCACGGCGGCGAATAACCTATGGAGAATGTGCATGACCCGCGCTTTGGTGTCGGCTTCCAGCGTGCCGAAAGCGCAATACAGGAGCCTTGCCTTTTGGGTGTCTTTTTGTTTCAGGATCGCCGCCATCCGGTCGGTGTACTCCTGTGATCCAGTGACCATCCTAGTCCATCGGGGAAAGCCGATATAGGAATGAAAGGGCGGCGGCACAAAACCCGGGAAATCGAATTCGGGCGGCATGCAAAGGAATTGAGGGATTTGATCGACGGAAAAATTGAACAGATTGGGGAGTCTGGAGATATATTTCCCCGGTACACCATTCCGGCGCAACCGTCGTGCGATGAGATAGCGGTCGTCGAACCCGAGATATTTTAATTTCTGACGTTTTGCTTTTTCATGTTGTTTTTGCTCCAGGGTTTCCATGGCCTCTTCAACGCCTTCTTCGTCTGCGGGAAAAACGTCGCTGTTCACGGGAGGCAGGCCGGGGAGGATATAGGTGGGAAACATGGCGTGAACCATCGCCATGCGCACACCGCGCGATTTGAGATGAGGATACAAGACGATGAAATCTGTGGCCTGGGCGCAATCCAACACGACGGCGTCGGGCCGGAAGGTGTCCAGCACCTGAACAAATTCTTTCTCCCGGTCGGCATATAGACGGTCCGTTATGCGGGCATACAGGGAAGACCAGTAGGGAAATTTTTTCTTTTGGACGTCACTAACCCAATATTCAAAGCCCATCCCAAACGGTACGGATTTCAGCGGATGATAAGGGAATCCCAACGTTCTGACATAGCCCTGAAAAAATGCTGCGCCGGCTACCATAATATCGTCCCCGCGGTCTCTCAGCACAGCGGCCAATCCCAGGGCCGGGTGCATATGTCCGTAACCATGATATGGTAAAAAAGCAACGCGCATCGGCGGTTGTTTATCGCACGGTAACGTTCCGGATGATCTTTGAAAACAGCGGCGGGAAGAATCGCTTGATGTAGACCAGGAGTATTTCCTTGCCCCCAAAATAGACCTCTTCCTTTTTCCCTTCCATGGCCTTCACGATCTTCCGCGCACTCCAGTCGACGGGTTTGCCCTTGGCCTGTGCGTTGTCCATTTTGTTCAGCGGTGTGCCGTCACCGGTCAAGGCCGAGAAGGAGATGGGCGTGCGGATCACACCGGGGCAAACCAGCGTCACGATAACATTGTCTTTGAAATGTTCTGCGCGCAAAGCATCAAAAAAACCGTGGAGGGCATGTTTGGATGCCGCATAGCCCGACCGGTATGGCGTTCCAAATTTTCCGGCCACGCTGCTCACCGTGACAAAGTGCCCTTGTTTGCGTTCGATAAAATGAGGCAGCAAATATTTTGTGAGCGTAATGGCCCCGAAATAGTTCACCTCCATCAAACGGCGGTACACATCCATGTCGGAGTCGCCGATAAGGCTTCGCTGGCTGATGCCCCCGTTGTTGATGAGCACGTCCACGTGTCCGAAGAGTTGAATGGCGGCTTCCGTGGAGAGCTTCAGGGTGGACGGTTGCACGAGGTCCAGGGGCAGGGTGCGGATGTCCGGTTGCGCGGCGGCCTCGCAGTTGCCCTTCACACGCTCCAGCTCTTCTTTTCGTCGTGCGGAAAGAATAAGCTTGGCTCCTTTTTTTGCCAGCTCATACGCAAGGGCTTCACCGATCCCGGACGATGCCCCGGTTAGCCAGATGACTTTGTTCTTCAGATTTGACATGTTACACCTCTGCGGTTCGTTAACGTTTCAGATTTAATCCCGTATGCGGTCATAGACGACAAAATCAAAACCATACTGGTGCCGGTCGTCGGCGGGATGGGGTTTTCGCGACACTTCCTTCCATGCCTTTGGATCGAAGTCGGGAAAAAATGTATCGCCGTGCACGGTAGCGTGAATTTCCGTAAGGTAAAGCCGGTCCGCCACGGGCATGCTCGCCGAATAGATCTCTGCGCCCCCGATGACAAAGGCTTCGCGCTCACCGTTGCTCTCGGCGATGTTCAGGGCTTTGTCGAGCGTATGCACCACCAGGCATCCCGGCGCTTTAAAACCCAATTGCCGTGTCACCACAATGTTGGTGCGATTGGGCAGCGGCCGGTATCGGTCGGGAATGGAGTCGTAGTTCTTGCGACCCATAATGGTGTGATGCCCCTTGGTGGTGTCCATGAAATATTTCATGTCGTCGGGTAAATGCCAGGGCAGGTCGTTGTTCTTGCCGATGGCCCGGTTCTGCGACAAGGCCGCAATGAGCGAGATGATCATGTGCTGTTCGGTTTTCTACATGCTTGATACTGCCCGGCGCCAAGGCCATACCAGTTCAAGAACGAAGGGTTATTTATGAATTACTGATTACACTTTATTTCCCCGGAAAAAATCCTGGACGGACATTCTTTTCTTGCCGTCTGGCTGAAGCTCATCAATGGAAACCCAACCGTCGGATGCTTTAATGTAAAGATAATTTTTGTTGTCGGTGTCAAGGTCGCCGGGAGAATTTTGTCCGGCAGGTTTGCTGGCCAGGGACACGGCGAAGATCTTATAGTTCTTACCTGCCAACGTGCACCAGGCCGCAGGGTAAGGACTTAATCCCCGCACAAAGTTTCGCACCACGCGGGCAGGCTGATCCCACCGGATCTCGCACGTCTCTTTAAAGATCTTGGGTGCATGCTTCACGATGGCGTTGGGGGGCTGCGGTGTGGAAGAATAATTCCCGGCCGCGATCGCTCTCACGGTTTTCAAAACCAGGCCGGCCCCCAGTTTCATAAGCCTTTCATATACCGTGCCCACCGTGTCGTTGTCATCGATGGGTTCTTTCTCCTGGAAGATGATGCTGCCGGTATCGATTTCCTGTTTCAGGAAAAATGTGGTGACCCCTGTTTCTTTTTCACCGTTGATGATGGCCCAGTTGATGGGTGCTGCGCCGCGATAGTCGGGCAACAACGAGCCGTGAAGGTTGAAGGTGCCGATCGCGGGCATGGCCCACACCACCTCTGGCAACATGCGGAACGCCACCACGATCTGCAGGTTGGCGTTATAGCTTTTTAATTCTTCTATGAATTCCGGGGCCTTCAGATTGGTGGGCTGCAACACCGGAAGATTGTGCTTCAAGGCGCATTCCTTCACCGGCGAATAAACGATCTTCTGCCCGCGTCCCTGCGGTTTGTCGGGGGCCGTCACTACAGCCACCACGTTGATGTGATTTTCAACCAGGATCTCCAGGCTGGGCACGGCAAATTCCGGGGTGCCCATAAAGACAATGCGAAGTTCGTTCATTCGGCTTCAACGTTTCAGAAAGCAAACATACCATGCAGACGGATCAATCCCGTTTATTCAACGCGAACATTTCGAAAAGTTCTTTTTCTCCAGCCAGCGTTTGCGCCACCCATTCCCCCAGCGCCGGCCCGTGCTTGAACCCGTGGCCCGATCCGCCGCCCAGCAAAAAGAGATTCTGCGTCTCTGGGTGAAGATCGAAAATGAAATTCCCGTCGGTGCTGTTTTCATAGGGGCAAACACGGCTCTCACCCAGCGGTGCGTCTTTGAGCAACGGAAAACGATGGGCCAGAAATTGACGCGCGCGTTGCAATGCCGCGGGGGTCAGGGTGTGATCGCCATTCGTGGGATCGAAGATCTCGCCGCGAATGTCGACGCCGATTTTAAAACCGCGGTGAGCGTTGCCGGGGATGCCGTAGTAAAAATCTTTTCCATCCACATCCACCCAAACCGGGAGGCGCTCAAACGCTGCGGCGTGCTGGGACGGTGGCCCGAAATAATATACCTCTTGCTTGGTGCAGTACACCTGTTCGCGAAGCAATTGAGGGAACAAGTCACCCAGCCAGGAGCCACACGCGAAAATAAAGGCGTCGGCTTGAAGGGATTCTCCATTGGAAAGTGACAAACGGTTCACATCCTTGTGAACATCGCCCATCGGCATCACGTGTGCCTGGATAAATTCTCCGCCCTCTTCAACAAATGCGGCCTGCACGGCCTGTACAGACTCACGGGCTTTCAAATAGCCGCCGTAGGGATCAAGATAGCCGTGATGCAAATCCTGTGCGTTGATTTCCGGGTAGCGGCGGTTTATTTCCTCGGTGGATAAATATTCATACTCCATCCGTTGTTGTTGCGCGAAGGCGATCGAGTCGTCTACCAATGGTGTCTGGGCTTCATAGCACATCCAGAGCACGCCGGTGTTGAAGAATAATTTTTTGTCAAAGCGTGCCTGATTTTCCTTCCACAGTTCCAGGGCGCGCACGTTGAGGTTGAAGTAGGTTTCGTTGGCGCCATAGGTGGAACGGATCACGCGGGTCTCGTCGCCTGAACTGGACCGCACGTTGCCGGCGCCCCAGGCGTCCACCAGGGTTACCCGGAAGCCCTTGCGCAGGAGGTAGAGTGCCGACCATCCTCCAAAAGCACCCGCGCCCACCACCACGACGGATGCTCCTGTGGGAAGCGAGGGATTCCGTTTCGGTGTCCCGGTTTCAGCGCGGGTCCGGGGAGCAAACGTGTTCAGGTTGGGGGATGCCATAAGCGGGATTATTTCTTCCAGTTGGCCGGATCAACACGCCAGGCTTTCAGCGACGTCACCTGGTCTTCGTTGATGTATTTTTCTTCCTGGGCATATTTCAGCAGATGGCTGTAGTCGCTGAGGCAGATGAGGGAGGTGTTGGCTTCATAGAAGTTGCGCGTGGCAATATCGAAACCGTAGTTGAAAATGGAGACCATGCCCAACACTTCGAAGCCGGCCTCGCGCAGGGCTTGTGCCGCCTTGAGGGAGCTGCCCCCGGTAGAGACCAGGTCTTCGACGACCACCACTTTCTGACCTTTCACCACACGGCCCTCGATCAGGTTTTCCATGCCATGATCTTTTGGTTTAGGGCGGACGTACAGAAAGGGGAGGTTCAAGGCCTCGGCCACCAGGGCACCTTGCGCAATCCCTGCCGTGGCCACACCGGCGACGGCCTCCAGGGTAAAGAAATTTTCGCGAATGGCCTGCACCAGTGCATGCTTAATGGCGGTCCGGATCTCGGGATAGGAGAGGGAAAGCCTGTTATCGCAGTAAATGGGCGATTTCCAGCCTGAACTCCACGTAAAAGGTTTATCCGTGTTCAATTTGATGGCCTGAATTTGCAGCAACATGGCCGCGACCTTGGCGGCGGTTTCTTCTTGGACTTTGATGATCGGCATAATGCCGAAAGGTAGAATTAAAAATCGTTCCGGTAAATGCCGGGTACCCCGAACCGCCCGTAGAAAAAAAACTTATTTGCCGGCAGTAAAAAATCCCGAATCCACCTTGCCACCTTGAGAATTATTCGCTCTTTTGCGAACATGGTTAAGTTGTAAACTCATCGCCCCATGATCATTTTTATCAACGACATTCCCGTCCGAATCCTCAAGGCAGATGAACAACCCGGTGAAGGGCGTGTGAACCATATCATCGACGCGGCCCAGGAACCCGTCACGCTGGCAAAGCTCATCTATCACGTGTGGATCCAAAACGTGGGCGAACAGGAATTGAACACCCTGCTCAACTTTCTGGATGCCAAAGTGCCCACGAGCGTGCTCTCGATCAGCGTTTCCGTAAAGGACTACGATGTGGCAAAGCAATATCTCCGCAGCAAATTCAAAGTGGTGAAAGCCGCCGGCGGCCTTGTGCGCAAAAAGGATAAATTCCTCATGATCTACCGTCTCAAAAAATGGGATCTGCCAAAAGGCAAACGCGAGAAAGACGAAACCAGCAAACAAGCTGCCGTGCGCGAAGTGGAGGAGGAATGCAACGTGACCGTGAAGCTAGGCCAAAAGATCTGTACCACCTGGCACACCTATACCATGAACAAGCGCGCCATGATCAAAAAAACGCGCTGGTACGTGATGGACATCGTCGACGACACACGCATGAGACCCCAACCCACCGAAGACATCGAGGAAACCCGTTGGATGAATCGCAAGGAAGTGTATCACGCGTTGGAACACTCTTACAAATCGATCAACTATGTGTTCGAGCAGTACTATGAGGTGATGGAGATCAATCCCGCCAAATAGCGCTTAAAGCGAATAGGGGATAAATTCCGAAACATCTCCACCATACTTGTGCACTTCGCGGATGATGGACGAACTGATCCAGGCCAGCTGCGGGGTGGTGATCAAAAATACCGACTCCATTTCTTCATAGAGTTTCCGGTTCACTTGCGAGATGCTGTTTTCGTATTCAAAGTCGGTCGTGTTTCGCAGTCCTCTTAGCAAGAAACGCGCGCCGTTCTTCCGGGCAAACCCGGCCGTCAGCTCCGAGAACTTCACCACTTTGATGTTGGGATATTTTTGAAATGCCGTCTGGATGCGCTCCACCATGAAGTCGATCTCGAAATAGCGCGTGCTCTTTTGACTGTTGTAGCCAATGGCGATGATGATCTCGTCAAAAAGCTGGAGTCCGCGGAGTACGATGTCTTCGTGTCCTTTGGTGAAGGGATCGAACGATCCGGGAAAAAGAGCAATGCGTTTGGCCATGGGGTGGAGCGTTAAGGTCGGGAGAGCGCGTATTTTTTATTTGCCCCGTGTGGCATGGGCAAAATCAATGGATCAGGTGGATGCTGTACAGATCGAAGTAATGGTGCTCGGGCACTTCGTCGAAGGCGTAGCCGAAGCTGAGGTCGTCTGGTTCGCCGCCGAAAGTGACGTTGCTGATGTATTTGTAGAATTCGTGGTAATGGGGCGAATTCTTGCCGATGTAGCCCCATAAAATGACCTGGCTGGTTTGCTGATCCATGTTCAGCGACTTCATCACCAGCATGATGTAGCGGATATAATCCGAAAATTGCTTGATGGCAAACTGGTTGTAATACAACAGCTTTTTGTCGCGGCAAGCCAAAATGTGGAGCTTGAAGCGGTCCACATAAATGTACAATGGATTGTCTTTGCGCTTCTCAGCAAACTGCATGGTGCCCTCGATGAGGGCGGCTGACTGGTGCGTATAGACCGGTGGGTTGTTGGGATATACGCTGTTGAGCCATGCCCGTAAGCTGCTGCTCATGGCAAACACGGTCACGGCCTGTGAGCGTTCATTGAACGACGCCAGCACATCTTCCTTGGCGGGATCGATGTGGGCATTGAATTTCAGATAGTCGGCGATCGACGACTCGGCAAACAACGCCTGCGGCACCTGCACGAACTTCGGATTCTTTACCGAGACTTTTATCTTTTGCCAAAAGTTCGCTTTCAGCAACGCGTGCGAATCGAACAGTTGGTCCAGAATGTGGATGAGTTCTTCGTTGGAGGTGAGGTTGGGGAGAACAAAGTCCTCCAGGAGCAATACCTTCTCGTCTTCGGGCCGGATGACGGAGAGCTGGAAATCGCGCGCACCGATATTGATCAGCAGGTGATATTGATGAAGGAACTCTTCATCAAAAAGATCATCCTTGATTTTTCGGATCAATTTGTAGGTAAGCGTCGTAGTCTCCAAAGTTAGTGCCGGGTTATCATGGGTTATCGCATGAGCCGACGCAAACGCTTGAGCGGAGAAGAATGGTCGAAACCGTCCGGTATCCAGTCAGGGTTCACGTTGTGCAATAATAATTATTTTAAAGGGGAAATCACAAAGTGGAATTTGCGGAACGTCAATTAAATACGATAAAATCCGGATAGCTGTCGCAGATCATCGGGGGTGCGGGCAAGGCGGAAGATGCCGTGCAACGCTCCAGCGGGTAGGCGTTGGATTTCGTCTGGGGTCATGAATTTTACGGCGGCGATCAATTGGAGCTCGGGATCGTGGCCGGCCTTCAGTTCACCGCCGGTTTGTGTCACTTCGAAGAACAGCTCGATCGCGTGCAACGGAGGTTGAATGAACTCGCAGCCAAAGCGAAAACGGGGAGCGTCGACAAACAAGCCGGTTTCCTCGCGATATTCGCGTTTTAGGGCCTCTTCCAGCGATTCGCCTACTTCTACGCCACCGCCCGGAGGTGCCCAGAAGTCGCCCTCCCGCAGCATTTGGTGGTTCACTAGCAGGAGGCGGTCGCCCTGCCAGCAAAGACCGCAGGCGCGCACCCGCACCTTGTGACCATAGGTTTCGCTGATTTTTGCATCCATTCGGTTACCGGTAAGGCAAAAATGATATTGACCGTAAATTCGTGGATTCCGGCGTAGAAATTTTCATATTCTGGCAGAATTGTTGAATGAAGGTTTTAAATTTGAAAAAAACATTAGGTATGAAGAAGAATTTGTTCATGATCATTTTCCTGGCCGTGGCAGCACAAGGTTTCGTACTGCAAGCCAGCGCACAAACCGCCGCTGCAAACGGTGCTGTGATCACGTTTGAAAAGAAAACACATGATTTCGGCGACATCGTTCAAGGTGACAAGGTTGAGCAAGTATTTAAATTTACCAATACCGGAACGGAACCCCTGATCATCACCAACGTGCAGGTGACCTGCGGTTGCACCACGCCGAAAGGCTGGCCCCGCGATCCCATCGCTCCCGGTGGCAAAGGTGAAGTGACCATCGCTTTCAACAGCGCCGGTAAAATGGGTAAACAGAACAAAGTGGTAACGATCGTTTCCAACGCCGTTAACGCCGATGGAGCACAGATCTCGTTCACGACAAACGTGCTGGAGAAAAAAGTGCAACAGCCTTAATCAGGTTCTGTCAAAAGACATAAAAAAGCCATTCGGAATGAATGGCTTTTTTATGGTTGAGATTTTGAGAACCGATGGTGAACTATTTTTTGAGTACTCCAAGAAAAAGGAATACCCATCCCAGGATAAACAGCACGCCTCCCAATGGCGTCACCGCGCCCAGCACACCCAGGCCGGTGAAACAAAGCACAAACAAACTGCCGCTGAAAAGGAAGATGCCGAGAAAGAAAAACAACCCGGCATAGTACAGTTTCTTCGAGGAGAATTGACCCATTAACAGCCCCACCGCCAACATGGCCAGCGCATGATAGAACTGATAGCGGACGGCCAACTCGTAGGTGTCTAGCCGTCCCGTGGCGGTTAATGTGGGTTTGAGCGCATGTGCTCCAAAGGCTCCGACCATGACAGCGAGGCATCCCATAACGGCCGCGCTCAGAAGTGTGTTTCGTTGATTCATTTTTGATTTTCGTAATGACGTTCGCCAAAGATAGCCGATCCCACCCGCACCAGCGTGCTGCCTTCGGCCGCGGCAATTTTATAATCGCTGCTCATGCCCATCGACAGTTCCTTCATGACGGCATGAGGAGGCAGTGCAGCGGATCTTAGTTTTTCAAAAAAAGTTTTCAGGCCGTGAAATTCTTTGCGGATCTGTTGCTCGTCTTCCGTGAGCGTGGCCATGCCCATGAGGCCCTGCACTTCAATATGCGTCAGGCCGGCAAACGCGGTGGATTGAAAAAGTTGCAACACTTCGTCTTCGGAAAATCCGAACTTGGTATCTTCTTCGGCAATGTGTAGCTGCAACAAGCAGGGGACAACACGGTTTGCCTTGGCGGCTTGCTTGTTGATCTCCTCCAACAAGCGGGCGCTGTCCACGGAATGGATGAGGGCCACGAAGGGGGCGATATATTTCACCTTGTTGGATTGCAGATGGCCGATCATGTGCCAGGCAATGTCTTTCGGAAGGGCTTCGTGTTTGGGCACCAGTTCCTGCACCTTATTTTCGCCAAACAGGCGCTGCCCTGCGGCGTATGCTTCAGCGATTTGGTCCACGGGCTTGGTCTTGCTCACGGCCACCAGGGCGCAACCCGCGGGTAAGTTTTGGCGAAGATTGTTGATGTTATTCTTAATATTCATGCCTATTTTTAGCCCCTAAACCACCAAAGCTACGCAAATATGGCACTCCTTGGAACATTGCTGAAAAAAGGGATCCGGCTCCGTGAGATGATGGAGCAGGAATATACCTCTCCCTTCGATCTGCAAAAAAAAGAGCTGAAGGAGCTGCTGATGACCGCCAGCCAGACCGAATTTGGCAAGCACTACAACTTTGGTCATGTGCTGCAGGGCTTTCGCAAAGGCGATAAGGAATTTTATAAACGCTTTAGCAAATCGATACCCCTCCATACGTATAACAAAATCTACGCCGACTGGTGGAAGCTGGCCCTGCAAGGAGCCCGCAACGTTTGCTGGCCGGGCCGGATAAAATATTTCGCCTTGAGCTCGGGCACTTCCGAGGCTTCGTCCAAGTACATTCCCGTGACCAAGGACATGACCAAGGCCATCCAGAAAACAAGCGTCCGCCAGATCCTGTCGCTTTCCAAGTACGACCTGGAGCCGGAGATCTTTCAGTCGGGCATCCTCATGCTGGGGGGCAGCACCCACCTCAACAAGCGGGGCAGCTACTTTGAAGGCGACCTCAGCGGCATCCAGGCGGCCCGTTTGCCGTTCTGGTTCCAGCACTTTTACAAACCGGGCAAGAAGATCGCCAAGAACCGCGACTGGGATACCAAACTGGATGAGATCGCCCGCAAGGCCGGCGACTGGGACATCGGCATCGTGGTGGGTGTGCCGGCGTGGATCCAGATCCTCATGGAGAAGATCATCAAGTATCACCGCATCAAAAACA
This sequence comes from Chryseolinea soli, assembly GCF_003589925.1. Lineage (NCBI taxonomy): Bacteria > Pseudomonadati > Bacteroidota > Cytophagia > Cytophagales > Fulvivirgaceae > Chryseolinea > Chryseolinea soli. The sequence continues at coordinate 4,095,142 of NZ_CP032382.1, forward strand.
TTCACGAGATCTGGCCCAACCTGGAGGTGTACGTGCACGGCGGCGTGTCGTTTGATCCCTACCGCAAAGGATTCGAGAAATTATTGGGCCGGCCCATCAGCTATATCGAGACGTATCTCGCATCGGAAGGCTTCATTGCCTTTCAGGCATACCCCAACCGCCGCACCATGCGACTGGTGTTGAACAACGGCATCTTCTACGAGTTTGTGCCGTTCGATGAAAAGAACTTCGACGCCACCGGCGAAATAAAACCCGACGCCGAAACGCTCATGATCGACGAAGTGGAGGAGGGAAAAGACTATGCCATCCTGCTTTCGTCGTGCGCGGGCGCGTGGCGCTACATCATTGGCGATGTGATCAAATTCACTTCGCTGGAAGAAGCGGAGATTGTGATCACCGGACGAACCAAACATTTCTTGAGCCTTTGTGGCGAACACCTTTCGGTGGACAACATGAACAAGGCCATCGAACTGGTGCAGAACGATTTCAACATCAACATCCCCGAGTTTGCCGTGGCGGGCATCCCGTATCAATCCTTGTTTGCTCACCACTGGTTTGTGGGCACCGACGACAAGGTGGACAAGAAACTACTGAAAGAGAAAATAGACGAGCACCTCAAAGTGCTGAACGACGACTACGCCGTAGAGCGTAGCGCCGCCCTGCGCGAGATCTTTGTGGATGTGCTGCCGGTGAAAACGTTTTATGATTGGATGGAATCGAAGGGGAAAGTTGGTGGTCAGAATAAATTTCCAAGGGTAATGAAAAACGCCCAGTTGGACGATTGGAAAAATTTCCTTCAAACCCATTCGAATGGCAATCGTTCGTGACGGTGTTCTCTACGGGATCGTGCTGGCCTTCCTCATCGGGCCGGTATTTTTTGCTTTGCTGCAAACCAGCATCGAGCGGGGCTTCTGGAGTGGCTTCTGGGTAGCGGTCGGCATTTCATGTAGCGACGCGCTCTACATCCTGGTGTCGTATTTGGGATTGATCCAATTTATGCAAGCCGAACGTTTCCGGCACTACCTGGCCTACGGCGGAGGCCTGGTGCTGTTAGGTTTTGGGGTCTACTACCTGGCCGTCAAAAGCAGGAAACTCATCGTCTTCGATCCGAAAAATATTGCCGAAAGAAGTTGGATGAGACTAGCGCTAAAAGGATTTATCATCAACGGCCTCAGCCCCATGGTGCTTTTCTTTTGGATCGCCACCGTCGGGGTGGCCACCACGCGCCTGGGCTATACGTTGCCCAACGAAGCGTTTATATTTTTTGGATCCATCGTCGGAACGGTATTCTCCACCGACCTGCTCAAAGCAAAACTTGCCGACAAACTTCGCGCGATCATCACACCGCGGTCTATCCGGATCATGAACATCATCTTGGGTGTGGTGCTGATCATTTTTGCCGGAAAGCTCATCTTCTTCCCCAACACCATTCCGCATTAATCCTGCAATACGTTGCTCAGGAAGGTCGACTTCAACGCCAGCCACAGCAGGAAGCAGAGGATGGCCCATTGCAGGTACACAAAGTAATAATCGGACGTGTCCTTGAACCGCGTCTCTTTGATCTCGGCTTTTTCAAATTGGTCGATCCGCGTAAATACCTGGCTCAGGGCTTTGTTGTCGGTGGCCCGGAAAAACTCGCCGCCGCCGATCTTGGCGATCTTGCGCATGGTGGTTTCGTCTACCGTGTTGTCGATCATCATGGGGCGGCCAAAGAAATCTTTTCCATAAGGCACTTGTCCTTCCTTGCCTACAACGATCGTGTATATTTTGATGCCATAAGCTGCTGCGAGCTCGGCCGCGGTGATGGGGTCGATGTTGCCGCCGTTGTTGTCGCCATCGCTCAACAGGATACACACTTTTGATTTGGCTTCCGACTCGCTCATCCGGTTGGTCACCACGCCCAGGGCGCTGCCGATGGCGGTGCCGCGGTTCTCGATCATTTCGAAACTGATCTCGTTGAGATACGATTTGAGCAGGTCGTAGTCGGTGGTGAGCGGCGCTAGCGAAAAAGCATCACCAGAGAAAACAACAATGCCAATGCGGTCTTGCAAGCGGCCGCTGATGAAGTTGCGGGCTACATCTTTTGCGGCTTCGAGTCGGTTCGGTAAAAGGTCCGAAATTTCCATCGACTGCGAGATGTCCAACCCGATCATGATGTCGATCCCTTCCGTCCATTGCTCCACCTTTTCATTGGTCTTCTGAGGGCGGGCCAGCGCCATGCAAATGAAGACCATCGAAAACATCAGTAAAAATTCCGGCAGCAACCGGAAGAGGGTGAGTGGCGACACGTGCAGATCTTTCTGCGTCATGGCCACGGGCAATTTCTGGTTGAACCGGTAGCGCCACAGCCAGCGGAACAAGAATAGCAACGGCACGGCGGCGATGCCCCACAGAAAAACGGGATTCTCCCAGGTAAACGCCTTCCACGAAGAAGGCATAAACCAATCCAGCGAAAGCCAGGCGGTGAGGTCGGTCGTATTATCCATGTTTCACCTCCTCCAATTTTTTTGAAAAGCGTTGGCCGGCGATGGTCTTCAGGGTCTCCAGCGAATCGACTACGGCGGTGTCGTGGCCATAGATGGCGCCGTCAACCGCGTGCAGGGTTTTGCCGAGGGCCTCGTTGTTTTCCAGACGCGCAATTTCGCGCGTGGTGAGTTTGGTAAAGGGCCGTGCTTCCAGTTGTTCCATGTATTTTTTCCACTGCGAAAGCGCGCGCTCCGTTGTGGGTGCCGAAAAGGTAGCGCGCAAGGCGTCGACATGCGGCGTGTAGGCTTCGAGGAATTTTTGATGCGCTTGCTGCAGGCGTTTCAGGCGATAGTGCTTGAGAATGCGCTTGCCAAAAACAAACCACCCGATGACGGACAACACCAGCAGGACGCCCACCACGATCAGCAACACTACGTAGTTGAACGCTTTGGGAACATCCTGGTGCGCGATGGAGACCTTGAGCGGCAGGTTTTGGATGGACAATGTGTCGGGTAATTCAGGCACCAGCGACGTGAACAGGATCGTGTCGCTTGCCGAGGCGTAGGTCACGCAATCGCGCGGGTTCAATTGGAACACGGGCAGGCTCAGCGTTTGGAGGCGGTCGATCTCGAACGTCGATAAATAATAAACCACACTGTCGTAGCTCTTGCCCCCTTCTGTTTCGGTGGGGAAGTATTTCTTGTGGTCGTATTCGAAAGGCGCAAAATTGAAGGCGGAGTCCGGAAAAAGGATGTTGAGCTTGCTAGGGTAGCGGGCCGTGAGGTAATAGCCCGTCACATCGCCCACACGGAGGCTATCCTTGAAGAAACCACTGCGCACGGTCACGTCCTGCGCGCGGAGGTAGCCCGCGCCACAAAGAAGAAGAAATAAAGCTATACACCAGGGCTTATACTTCAGGTTCATCCGGTCACGAAGTTTTTAGCGATTTGTTTCTCACTTTAAATAACCGCAGCAGCTTGGGCACATAGTCTTCGTCCGTATCGAGCGAAATGAAATTGATCTCATGCTTACGGCTGAATTGCTCCAGCTCTGCTTTGCGCGACGCGTGGCGCTTGCTGATCTTCTCGCGAAAGTCGCCAAACGACGTGTTGATCCACAACGTCTTTTGCGTTTCCTTGTCGATCACCGGGATGATACCCAGTTTGGGCAGCCGGGTTTCGCGCTTGTCGCTGATGTGAATAACCACCAGGTCGTGGCGACGGGCCAGGGCCTTGAGGTTTTTCTGATAACCCTCATCGATAAAATCCGAAATAAGAATGACCACGCTGCGACGCCGGATGGCATTCAGGGAAAAAGCGATGGCTTTATTCAAATCCGTTTTCAGCGACTGGGGTCTCAGCTTGACCAGCGTGCTGATGATCTCATAAGCCTGCGAGTGACCCTTGCTGGGTTTGATATATTTTTCCTTTACATCCGAAAAACAAATGAGTCCGACGTGTGCCGATTCTTTGGAGGCCGACAAGGCCAGCACCCCACAGATCTCCTTGCCGATGTCGGCCTTGGTGTTGCCGGGGCTGCCAATGTCTTCGGAAGCGCTGACGTCGAGGATGAAGAATACCGTTTGCTCTTTTTCCTCGCGGAAGGTTTTGACGAATGTGCCGTGCCCCTTGGCCGAAACATTCCAATCGATGATGCGCACGTCGTCGCCGTATTGATACGGACGCACGTCGTCAAACTCCAGGCCCGATCCTTTGAACACAGAGTGGAAATCACCCTGCATCTGGCTGTTGATGGCCTTGCGGATCTGGATCTCGTAGCGGCGTAGTTTTTTTAAAAGCGCTTTCACCGGTTGGTACTGAATTTGATTGAAAACCCCGCAGGAAGAAACAAGTTTCCGCCCGCCAAGGCCCTTCCATAATAGGGAATTGGCCAAAAATAGAACAATTATGAGTATTTTGCCGATCCAAAATTGAATATAGGTTGAGAAAATCTGCGAAAGGCCTGCTGCATCTGCCCATCACACCCTGGTGTTTTGCCCTGGTGGTGGCCGTGCTGTTTTCGTGTGGAAAAGGGGGCCTCACCGAGAAAGGGGTACTCCCCGAGGACAAAATGCTCGAACTGCTGTCGGATATCTATGTGGTGGAACAAAAAGTGAACAGCCTGGGCCTGAAACGCGATACGGCAGACCAGATCTTTGAAAAACTGAAAGACAAGGTCTTCGAAAAAGCCGGCACGACCGACTCCATTTTCCGCCTTTCACTGGATTATTATATCGAACGCCCGAAAATCATGGAAAGCATCTATTCCCAGCTCGTGGACTCCATGAACCTCCGGGAGCAACGCATTCTTTCAGGCCAACCCAAATGATCTACCCCGAGTCGTTCGAAGAAAAGCTGGGCTTCAACCAGATCCGCGCAAAGCTGAAAAGCTATTGCCATTCGCCGGCCGGTGAAGAGTGGGTGGACCGCATGCGCTTCAGCACCGAGCCTGAATTTATACGCGTGCTGTTAAAGCAGAACCTGGAGTTTCGCCAGATCCTGGAAAAAGCAGAGGCCTTTCCGACACAATATTTCCTCGATGCCACCGAATGGATCCAGAAGATCAGCGTAGAGGGCAATTGGCTCGACGCCGACGAATTCCTGCGCATGGCCTACTCGCTGGAGACCATCATGGCCTGCAAGAACTTTCTGACCAAGACCGCTGAGATCTATCCCGAGCTGTTTCGCATGACGGAGCCCGTCAGGGTAACGGGTGCGCTGGTGCAATCCATTTTTTCAACTGTCGACGACAAAGCGCAGGTGCGCGATTCGGCCAGCGCCGAGTTGGGCCGCATCCGGAAAAAACTGCGCGATGAACAAGGTCGCCTGCGCAAACTGGCCGACCAGATCTTTCGCACCGCCGTGAGCGAGAACTGGGTGCCCGAAGGTGCCCTGCCCACCATTCGTGACGGCCGGGTCGTCATTCCCATCCAGGCCGAGCACAAACGCCGCATGAAAGGCTTCATTCTCGACGAGTCGGCCACCGGCCAAACCGTGTTTATGGAACCCGCCGAAATGCTGGACGCCAACAACGAGATCCGTGACCTGGAACACGCCGAGAAACGCGAAGTGATCCGGATCCTGAAAGCCCTTACCGACGATTTTCGCGAGCAACTACCTGTACTGAAAAGCGCCTACCGCTTTTTATCACAACTGGATTTCATCCGGGCCAAGGCCAGGTTCTCCGTCGAGATCAATGCCGACCTGCCCATCCTGGAAACAAAGCCCGAGATGGTGTGGTACGTGGCCCGGCATCCCTTGCTCTACCTAAGCCTTAAAGGCAAACGTGATGTAGTGCCGCTCACCATCGAACTCAATGCCCAGCAACGGATGCTCCTGGTGTCGGGTCCCAATGCCGGGGGAAAGTCTGTATGCTTGAAAACCGTCGGGCTATTGCAATACATGCTGCAGTGCGGCATGCTCATACCCGTGTCGGACCGCTCGCGCGCAGGAATTTTTCAAGACATCTTTCTCGACATCGGCGATCAACAGTCCATCGAAAACGATTTGAGTACGTATAGCAGTCACTTGCGCAACATGAACGTGTTCATTCAGTCGGCTTCCGACAAATCGCTGGTGTTGTTGGACGAAATGGGTTCGGGCACCGACCCCGATTTTGGCGGCGCCATCGCGCAAGCCATCCTCGATGCCTTGCTGCAGAAACGGGTATGGGGTGTGGCGACCACCCACTATTATAACCTGAAATTATTTGCAGGCCAGCAGTCCGGCATCCGCAATGCCGCGATGCGCTTCGATGACCAGCACCTGGAACCGCTCTACATCCTCGACATTGGCAAGCCTGGAAGCTCGTTCGCCCTGGAGATCGCCCGTAAAACCGGATTGCCAAAGCAGACGTTGGAAGAAGCCGAAAAGCTCGTGGGCAAAGACCTGGCGGGATTTGAGACCATGGTGCGCTCGCTGGAAAAAGAGCGGCATGAGCTGAGTGAAAAAATAAAACGGATGGAGCGCCAGGAAACCGAACTGAAACAATCGCTGGCCAAATATCAAACGCTCTCCACCGACCTGGAAACGCGCAAGAAGGAAATCATCAACCGGGCCAAAGAAGATGCTGCCCAGCTGCTGAAGAACACCAACCGCGAGATCGAAAAGACCATCCGCCACATCAAGGAAAACAAAGCGGAAAAGAAGGAGACCCTCAAGGTGCGCAAGAACCTCGAGACCCTCACGCAGCAAGTGGGCGAGGCACCCAAAAAAGAAAAGGAACCGGCGGTCGAATTGAAAGAAGGCGACCGGGTGCGAATCGCGGGACAGGAGGGCAGCGGCGTGATCCTCAACATTCAAGGCAAGAACGCCACCGTGCAATTCGGTTTGCTAAAGTCCATCACCAAACTCGACAAACTCGAAAAGATCACGGCTACTGTAGAAAAGGAAATCGCTGCCAAGCTGCGATCGGCCGGCATCAACGTCCACGAGAAGCGCACCCAATTCAACAGCACCCTCGACATCCGCGGCAAACGCGTTGACGAAGTCCTTGGCATACTCGATCAATTCATGGACACGGCCATCTTGCTGGCCCAGGGCGAACTTCGCATCCTCCACGGCAAGGGTGAGGGCGTGTTAAGAAAAGTTGTGCGCGATCATCTGAAGACCTACAAGGAAGTGGCTAGCATCAAAGACGAACACATCGAAAGAGGAGGGGATGGCATTACCGTCGTGGTGTTGAAATGAGCCCTCATTTTTATGGACACCGTCAGGTAACACCTCCCGCAAAATTTCACGCAGCGTTCCGTCGCTAAAAAAAGCGCTACCGGCTTGCCTTTGAAAGAATGTAAAGTGTCGTAGGACGTCCTCCTTTTGCCTTGTTGGTGCGAATCGATTCTTCTGTTAAAAATCCGCGATAGGTCAGGGCCTGCAGCAACTCCCGGACCATGTAATAATTGAAGCCCTCGTCCGGAGCGGAACTTAGAATTTGCTTGATGGTGAAAGGGCCGGGTTGCGACATCACGGCGTCAAAGATTTTTCGCCGGCGGTCGTTTGTAATAAGATTTTCAAAATTCATACAAGTGGGGTTACGTGGCTTTAAGTCGTGCGAAATTCCTGTCACGAATCAAAAATGGATCTCCCCACTGCAATATTCTTGCAGTTTATAAAATCGGCAGAAAACAGGGTACGAGGCACCGTCCATAACGCTTGACCTATACGTAATCACAAAGACTCGTTAGCAGTAAAGGCCGGTATTGAATTTGAGGGCCACAGACTAAATACTTGTTCACCAACAAGAAGATTGGTGTTAGTTCGTCTGCTGTGTGTGCGAGGAATGTGGGGTACGGTGGCTCGAGGTCGTTTGGCGGATAATAAGCTCGGCAATCAAGAGGTTAGGCACCCAACTTAGCCAGGCGATGGTCGCATAAGCTTCGGGAACATTCAAGCTGTAGTGAAAGGAACTGATGAGTACGTACACTCTCAATGTCACGGCAGCAAACGTAAGGGCATAACTTCGGATCATCCACCGGCGATGGGCGGCGATGTCTTTCTTGCGGATCCGGTCGAACGCGAGTGCGGTGAAGACAAACCACAAGCATGCCTGGAGAAGAAAGCTGGTGAGTACCCAGGGCCCACGTTGAATGAAGAGGCTCATCACCAACCCGCCCGGCGCCGCAAAAAAGAGGATCCCCATCACATAAACATATCCCAGGAAACGATGGATGCTTTTAAATTTTTGGATGGATTTAGGATGGAGTTGGAAAAGACCTGCCACTAAAATGATGCCGCCCACCAGCACGTGCGCGTAATAGGCAGGTAAATACCATCCGGTGGCAATGGCCGCCTGCTTCAGGCGGAGAAAATTATAAGTCGGATCGAAATTCAGATAGGTGAGGGCATTGGCTGCCAACAATGCCGTAAGCAAAAATCCCAATCCCCAAAGCAAGCGTTTCATGGCGTGGCCAACCGATCAAGCGGGTTTCGTTTTCAATAGTGCGATGATCTTCTCCAGGAACTGAAGATTGTAACGGTCGATGTCCGTGATTTGATCTTCAAACTCTTCTCTTCGGGTATAGCGCGGATTGTAATCCCTTGGAAAATCATAGCGTTCTCCTTCCGGGTAGGTCATTCCATAACTGGCTAGAATATCCTTCTGCATGTACTCCAATGTTTCGGCGGAAAGGAATGATGATGGTGGCAGGTTTTCGCCGGTAACACGGTCATATCGCTGGAATTCTCCTGTTAAATAGCTGCTGTCTAATTTTGCAAATTGTGTTTGGGTATATTTTCGATTCGCACGGAGGGGAACGATGGAGAGATCTTCGCCCAGGGTAAAGTATTTATACTCTGGAATGTCGTATTCCGGGGCGTCGTAGTCATGCCATTCGGTGTAAGGAATAGCTTTCACTTCCAAAACGTTTTGGCCAATGCGTTTTACGTGCTCGACTTTTTTCGTGGGAATATCGGCTACGGCCAGGGTGTCATTGCGTTTGTCCACGAAGACAAGCCTGTTCTCGATGTAAAATTCTTCACGCCCATCGAGGTACCGGTTTGTGATGGTGGTGAACATGGCGTTGATCTGGTCGGTTATGGTTTGAAGGATCGTGCCTTTGGCTTCCACGTATTCTGTCCCGCCGCTCATGGGGATAGGGGTAGACGAAAGCCCTTCGATGATCTCCTCGAATAAGCCGGTCTTCACCAGATACGATGGAGGCATTAAAATACCATAACCCGCATTGCCTTCTGCTGGTATTTCGCACAGGGTTTGCACTCCGTTGGCCAAGCGAATGTCTTTGGGGAGGAATCCGAAACCGTTTACCCATTCGTTGATTTTCTCGGACGGAAATCCGGCGGTATAAACGTGGGCATCGTTAATCCATCCGTAAACGGTATCCTGCTTCACGATGCAGAGGATGTTTTCGCGGCCATAGGGTATGATCATGTCATAGGCGGGTTCTGCCACCAGTTGTTTTGTCTCAATGTTAAAGTAGCCCACTTTTCCTGCCTTCTTTATCTCCACCATGCCGGGCAGATCAAACCCGATCGTACCAATTAATTCATAGTCGGGCGGTATAATGGTGTTTCCGCTCTCGTCCACAAGCCCCATCGTATAGCCTTCCGTTGCGCGTTTTCTGGCGGAATTGTTCCAGACTCCGTTGACGACATAGAAATAATTTTTCGTGTTGTAGGTGGCACACCAGATCACCGAATCGAAATTCTGTTGCAGTGCTTTGGCTCTCGCATAGAGTGGTTGACGCTTCTTTATTTCCACGGCGCGGTCGGTCGACCACTGCATTTCGTTTCGCAGCATGGCGAATTGTGCGTAAAAGACCATGCCATCCAATTGGGTGATCACGATCGAGCCTGCGCGAGCTGTAACCCACAAGGTGAGCGTGGACTCTTTTTGGTAGTCCATTTCCAGATTTTTCGAATGGAAGACCACCGGGATGTTCACTTGCGTTCCCCTTCCATTGTTCAAAATGGATGCGCTTTCAAAAAGGGCCTCACAGGTCACATATTCGCTCTCTTCATTTTTAAGGATGCGGATCGCGGACACCAACGCTTCACGCGACTGCTTACTATCAAATTGCTTCAGGATCACCTCGTCCGGCTGCGTCAGCGAGGCCTGAAACGATGAAAGAAAAATACGGACTTCCTTATCGGACGCTTCTTTTTTCACGACGCTGCAAGCCATGACAAGGCACGCTACGGCAGCAAAAACCTGAAGGAATGAGAATTTCATAGTGTTGGACAACAAGGGGTAATGAGGGCCTGTAAAGGTAAATGTTTTTGCAATGCGGGCAAGGCTATGGATTTTGTGATATTCAATTTGCAACGATCATAGAAAGGCCACAAAAAAAGCTTCCCTTTTGAGGAAGCTTTTTTGTAAAGGCATAATAACCTTAAGGTCTTGAGAACACAAACGTCCAATTGCCTGCGACCGACTCTACTCGGCCAGCGTTGTTGAAACCGGGGCCGGTCTCGGGATATGTGAAATTAAGCGTAAGGGTTTTGTCCGAATTAGATAAGGCATAGTTGATAACTTGCAGGTCGGCTTGGCGAACAATGATGCTGCCTACTGCGCCGGTTTGGAATTTCCAGCTGTCATCTTTTTTCCAGGGGCTCACACTGGGCCACGACGTGGCCGTGCTGGTGTATTGATAGGTGCCGCCTTCGCTGAAATTACCAGAAATAGTGAGTTTCATGCCGGGATATTCTGCCGTCCGGTCAGAAGGATCTGAGGCCGATACGAGGGTCCACTGATCGGATTTAAGCTTGTTCAATTGCGTTTCTTCTTCGGACTGTTTGTCGTCGCCCCCACCACAACCGAAGTAGGAGAGAGATGCGCTAACAAGGATCAAAAGGGTAAATACTCGGTTCAAATGTTTCATGCGTTAACTGTTAAGAATACGAAGATGCCAGTAAAAATAATAAAATCAAACTGTATCCCCTTGCGGGGAAGAAACATATCTTAATGGCGTCCGACCCCCGGTTGTAACCGCTATTTGAAGCGCATGATGTCGATTTTTTGCGCACTGGCCGGGTATTCCGACGGCTGGTTGCTGGCAATGAACACCAGGCAGTGTGGGGGTAGGCTGGCCAATTGCTGCAGGTACCAGTCGAATGCCTGCTGGTCCAGGTTGGTGCCCGGTTCGTCCAGAAACACGATGTCGGCTTGCGAAAAAAAGGCCAGGGCCAGCTTTAGCCGCTGCTTCATGCCTGAAGAAAAGTTGGAAATGTATTTATCGCGGGCGTGGGTGAGATACATTTTTTCTAAAACCTCCGCTTCGCTCCAGCCTTGGCGGCAGGGCTTCAGCTTAAAATGAAACCGCAATTGTTCCCGCAGGGTGAATTCTTCGATCAGGTCCAGGTAGGGGGTGGCGATGGCGAGGTGCTGAAAAATGTTTTCGGCGGGTATGCTACCGTTGCTTGTGGTGTAGGCAACGGTACCGGCACTGGGGGGCACTTGTCCCCAAAGTACCTGTAAAAGCGTGGACTTCCCCGATCCATTCGGACCGGTGATGGCATACGTTTGGCCGGATTGGAAGGTGTAGTCGAGCTTGCGAAAGATCCAGTCGCGGTTAAATTTCTTTCCCAATTGCTGGACCTGGATCGATAGGGGGGGGTTGACGGGGGGCACGGCTTAGTCGTTGCCTTCGTAACCTTTCATGATACCCCGCTCCGAATTGCGGATAAAATCGAGGATGTAGTCGCGCTCTTCGCTGCTGGGCACCTCGTTTTCCACCATTTCGATGGCCTTCGAATTGTTGAGTCCCTTCATAAAGATCATGCGGTAGATCTCCTGGATCTCGTTGATCTTTTCCGACGAATAGCCGCGGCGGCGCAAACCCACGGTGTTGATACCCGCATACGAAAGCGGCTCACGCGCGGCTTTTGTAAAAGGGGGAATGTCTTTGCGCACCAGCGAGCCTCCGCCGATGTAGGCGTGGGCGCCGATCTTGGAAAACTGTTGCACCGCGCAGGCGCCACCAAAGATGGCGAAATCGTCGATGACCACGTGGCCCGCCAGCTGTACCGTGTTGCCCAGGATACAATTGTTGCCAATGATGCAGTCGTGCCCGATGTGGGCGTAGGCCATGATGAGACAGTCGGAGCCGATCACGGTTTTGTATTTGTCTACGGTGCCGCGGTTGATGGTCACGCACTCGCGCACGGTGGTGTTGTCGCCGATCTCGGCGGTGGTTTCTTCGCCCCTGAATTTCAGATCCTGGGGTACGCCACTGATCACGGCGCCGGGAAATATTTTACAGTTTTTGCCGATGCGCGCACCTTCCATGATGGTGACGTTGGGTCCGATCCAGCAACCGTCGCCGATCACAACGTTCTTTTGAACGGTGGCAAACGGCTCGATGGTCACGTTTTCGCCGATGATGGCGTCGGGGTGTACGTTGGTCAAAGGGAATCGGCTCATGCGTCTTTACGAACTATACTGGCAGTCATGGTACCTTCACAAACCAGCGTGTTGCCTACGTAGGCGCGGCCGGTCATTTTGGCGATGCCGCGCTTGATGGGTGCGAGCAGGTCGCACTGGATCACGAGCGTATCGCCGGGCAATACCATTTTTCTAAATCTGAAATTTTCAATGCCCAGAAAATACGTCCAATAGTTTTCCGGGTCGGGCACGGTGTTCAACACCAGGATACCACCGATCTGCGCCATGGCTTCGATCTGAAGCACGCCGGGCATCACCGGGTTTCCGGGAAAGTGCCCCTGGAAGAAATACTCGTTGGCAGTAACATTCTTCACGCCCGACACACTCTCGTTGTCGAGGTAAATGATCTTGTCAATAAGGAGGAAAGGATAACGGTGTGGCAGGGTAGCGGCAACTTTGTTGATGTCCATCACCGGGGGCAGGCTGGGATTGTACTTAGGTCTTCCCTTTTTGTCCGACTCCTGCATGGCCTTCTTCAGCTTCTTGGCGAACGCTACGTTGGCGGCGTGACCGGGGCGTGCGGCCAGGATCTGTGCCTTCAAAGGTCTTCCGGCCAGCGTGAGGTCACCCACGATGTCGAGGAGCTTGTGACGCGCCGGCTCGTTCTTGTAGCGAAGCTCGATGTTATTGAGGATGCCTTCCTGCTTCACGGCAACTTTGGGTTTGCCCAGCATTTTGGCAATATTTTCCAGTTCGTTCTCTTGTACAACACGGTCCACGATCACGATGGCGTTGTTCAGGTCGCCGCCGCGGATGAGGTTGTTTTTGTACAGCATCTCCAGCTCATGTAAAAAGCAGAAGGTGCGGCAGGAAGCGATCTCTTTTTCGAATTGACGGATGTCGGTAATCGAAGCGTGTTGGCTGCCCAGCACTGGGGAGTTGTAGTCGATCATTACCGTAACGCGATAGTCGTCCAGCGGGAGGGCGGCGATCTCTACGTTGCGGGCGGCTTCGCGGTAGAACAGGGGTTCCTGAACTTCAAAGAAGTCGCGCAGGGCGTTTTGTTCTTCCGTTCCGGCGGCTTTCAACACGTCCACAAATTCGATGGAACTGCCATCCATAATGGGGCACTCAGGGCCGTCCAACTGGATGAGCACGTTGTCGATTTCCAGGCCTGTGCAGGCGGCCAGGGTGTGTTCTATGGTGCTTACCCGGGCACCGCTTTGCTCAATCGTGGTTCCACGCGATACGTCCACCACATTGTCGCAGTCGGCCTCGATGATGGGGGATCCGGGCAGGTCAATGCGTTGGAATTTTATGCCGTGGTTGGGTTTGGCGGGCACAAAAGTGATGTTGGTCTGCACCCCGCTGTGAAGCCCGACACCCGAAAGGGCTACTGACTTCTGGATAGTTTGCTGTTTGATATTGAGCATTTAGTGTTGCAAAAGTGGGCAAAGTTAACTGCAAACTGGAGATTATCCAATTTTGCGTTTTTACCCCGCTGAGCAACCCCTAATCCACTGAAAGTGAAGTGTTTTCCGACTTTTTAACCTTGTCTTCCAGCTCGCGGAGGCGATGTTGAAAGTCCGGAAGCTTTTTAAAGACGGCATAGGACTTGTAGAACTCCCCATATTCATAGGCCGGAGAGCCCATGAGCTTCTGGCCTTCTTCTTTTATGGATTTGGAAATACCCGATTGGGCGCCCAAACCCGTATGATTGGCAATGATGAGGTGCCCTGCAATGCCCACCTGGCCACCGATAATGCAATTTTCTCCAATTTTGGTCGATCCGGAAACCCCTGCCTGGGCCGCGATAACCGTGTTTTTGCCAATTTCCACATTATGGGCAACCTGAATGAGGTTGTCCAGTTTCACACCCTGGTGCACAATGGTGGCATCGCCAAACAAAGTCGCGCAATCAATGACGGTGTTGGCACCAATGGCTACATGGTCTTCAATGATGACGGTGCCGAGTTGAGGAATGGTTTTATAGGTGCCGTCTTCCTGCGGGGCAAATCCGAAACCATCGCTGCCGATCACACAACCGGAATGGATCACACAGTGATTACCGATCCGGGTATCGGCATAGATCTTTACGCCGCTGTGTATTATGCAGTGGTCGCCGATCACCACGTTATCGCCAACATAAGCGTGTGGATAGATTTTTACGCCGTCGCCGATCTTTACATTGCTGCCGATATAGGAGAAGGCACCGCGATAGAAATCCTTGCCAATGGTGGCGCTTTCCGACATGAAGCTGGGTTGCTCTACGCCGCTTTTCTGAAAGCTGATCAGCTTATGGTATTCTTCCAGCAGGCGTGTGAAACTGATATAGGGATCTTCCACCAGGATGAGCGTTGAAACAACCTCTTTCTTGGGTACAAAGTCTTTTTTTACAATAACGGCCGTAGCCTGTGTGGTGTAAATGTATTGTTCGTATTTGGGGTTGGAAAGAAAAGCGATCTGGCCCTTTTTGGCGTCCTGGATCTTGGCCAGCATGTTGATCTTTTCGTTGCCATTGCCACTAACTTCTCCGCCCAGCATGGCGGCTATTTGATTGACCGTAAATTCCATTCCTTAGATGGTTAAATCGTTCGTCGATACGTTATTCTTCTTTCAGACAAAAGCCAAGTTTGTGCTATCGGTTAAAGCGTGCGAGGTCACAGCATAACGAATCTACAAAGATACATTTTTAGGCCAGCACAGATAGTTTTTTTTAACGATTTTGCTCAACGCCTTGATGTTGGGTAACTCCGAAGCCTGGGCGATGTCCAGCACTTCGCCACTGCGCATCAGGATATTGATCTGGTGCCCTTCGGCGTAGGCCTCGTTGCTGACCGTGCCGTGCGAAAAAAGATAGGCCGCCTCCGAGCGCAGCGTTCCATATTTGCGCATCACCGCCACCCGTATTTTTTCCACCTGGCTTTTGCGGATTGGCTCGGCGCTGAGCTTTATCCGGAACAGCCTCCGCTCGATGAGCATTTCCGAAAGCAACGAAAGGATCCGGTCGTCGTGATCGCGCCAAAATTTCAGGGCACCCCAGATATCGTTGTCATCCAGGCGGCCGAAAGCGTCCAACAAGCGGGTGTCTTTGAAGTCGGCCAGGGTGAATTCATTTTCCAGGAAGGACATCAGGGGCCGGCTGGCCGGAACCGTCTCGCCTCCTCGCACCAGCACCTGGGCCCGGCGGATCAGGTTCACCAGCATGCGTTCGGTGCTCACGGTGGTTTTGTGGAGGTATACCTGCCAATACATGAGGCGGCGAGCGTTCAGAAAGTTTTCAATGCTGTAGATGCCTTTCTCCTCTACCATTATCTGGTCGCGATGCACGGTAAGCATCGACAGAATGCGGTCCACGCCAATGGAGCCCTCTTGCACCCCGGTGAAAAAACTGTCGCGTTTCAGGTAATCCAGCCGGTCGATATCCAGTTGGCTGGATACGAGTTGGTGGAAGAACTTGCGCCGGTAGCTATTGCGAAAAATTCTCAGGGTGAGGTTCAATGCTCCATTAAATTCGGCATTCAACTTGTCCATCATCAGGTAGGACAGGCTTTCGTGGCGAATGCCGGGCAGAAGCGAGTATTCCAGCGTATGCGAAAAGGGGCCGTGGCCCAGGTCGTGGAGGAGAATGGCCAGTTGGGAGGCCTCGTATTCCTCGTCCGAGATCTCGACGCCTTTCAGCCGCAGGGCATCCAAGGCCTGCCCCATGAGATGAAGGGCGCCAAGGGCGTGCTGGAAGCGGGTATGCTGGGCGGCCGGGTAAACATAATCGGTCAAACCGAGTTGTTTAATATGGCGGAGCCGTTGAAAATAGGGGTGAGAGATAATATCGAAGATCAGTTCCGTTGGGATGGTGATAAACCCATAAACGGGATCGTTAATGATCTTCTTTTTGTTCATCCTTCAGGGTTCTGCGTCAATCCTTTATCTGATGATCGTGTCAGCGGATAACGATTAATGGTTAAATTGGTGAAATTTTCAACTATGCAAAGATATAGCATTTTGTGGGCGGATGATGAAATTGATTTGTTGAAGCCTCATATTCTTTTTCTCGAACAACGGGGCTACGACATCACGCCGGTAAACAACGGCACGGAGGCGGTAGAGCTCACAGACGACAAACACTTTGATGTGGTTTTCCTCGACGAAAATATGCCCGGCATGTCGGGACTGGAGGCGCTCACCCAGATCAAAAACAATAAGCCTAACCTCCCCGTGGTGATGATCACCAAGAACGAGGAAGAGCACATCATGGAAGAGGCCATCGGCTCGAAGATCGCCGACTATCTCATCAAGCCCCTCAACCCCAGTCAGATCCTGCTGTCCGTAAAAAAAATACTCGACAACAAACGTCTGATCATCGAGAAGACCAACCTGAACTATCAACAGGAGTTCCGCAAGATCAGCATGGCCTTCCAGGAAAACATGAACCACGAAGAGTGGGCCGACATCTACAAGAAACTGGTGTTCTGGGAACTGCAAATGGACCACGCCGACAACCAGGACATGGGCGAAGTGCTGGACATGCAAAAGACGGAGGCCAACGCCAACTTCGCCAAGTTCATCATCCGGAATTATGATTCATGGCTCAACGACCCGAAGGCCGAAAAGCCGCTGCTGTCGCACCAGCTCATGAAGAAAAAAGTATTTCCCGAGCTGGGCAAGAAACCCGTGTTCGTGATCCTGATCGATAACCTGCGCTACGATCAGTGGAAAGTGATTGAGCCCGTGCTCACGGAATATTTCAATGTGACGAGCGAAGAAACCTATTACTCTATTCTGCCCACTACCACGGCCTATGCCCGGAATGCCATCTTCTCCGGACAGCTGCCCTCCGAAATGGCAAAGACCAACCCAGACCTGTGGGTAGGCGAGGACGAAGATGAGGGCAAGAATAATTTCGAGTCCGAGTTTTTGTCCAAACAACTTCGCCGGAACAATCTAAACGTGAAGATGTCCTATCACAAGATCAAGAACCTGGAAGAAGGCAGAAGCCTGGCCGACACGGTGAACAATCTTTTTCAGAACGATCTCAACGTGGTGGTCTACAACTTCGTGGATATGCTCTCGCATGCCCGCACCGACATGGCGATGGTGCGCGAGTTGGCGCCGGACGAATCCGCATACCGGTCCATTACCAAATCATGGTTCCTGCATTCACCCCTGATCGATATTCTAAAAAAGATCGCAGAGAAAGACGTGAAAGTGGTCATCACCACCGACCACGGCACCATCCGGGTGAAGCGGCCTTTCAAGATCATTGGCGACCGGAACGTGAACAGCAACCTGCGTTACAAACAGGGCAAGAACCTCGGTTATGAAGGCGAAAAGGTGATGACGGTGCAAAAGCCGGAACGTCTCTTTTTGCCAAAACTCAATGTGTCGTCCTCCTATGTGTTTGCCATCGAGGACCAGTTCTTTGCCTATCCGAACAACTACAATTATTACGTGAATTTCTATAAAGACACCTTTCAGCACGGCGGGGTGAGCATGGAGGAGATCATCATACCCATAATTTTCTTAACTTCGAAGAATGCGTCATGATCGTAGAGGAGGCCGTGTTCCGTTCGGTAACACAATCGGGTTTAGAAGACGTGGCACATAACGTGATCGAGCGCCTGGGGGCGTTCCCGGTATGGTTATTTCATGGTGAGATGGGTTCAGGCAAAACGACGCTCATCAAAGCGATCGGCAAGCTGGCGGGCGTACAGGATGCCATGAGCAGCCCCACCTTTTCGATTGTGAACGAATACGAGACCCGGGCGCATACCAAGATCTTTCATTTTGACTTTTACAGGATAAAGCACGAAGCGGAGGCATATGATATTGGAACAGAGGAGTATTTTTATTCGGGCTATCCCTGCTTTGTAGAATGGCCGGAAAAGATCCCTTCCCTGATCCCCCCGCGATATGCGGAAGTATCCATCCAGGTAGACAGTAATACAGAACGAACCATAGTGATTTCAGTCCATGACCGAGAAGAAGAAAACGGGCTTTGAGGCGCTAGCCAAAGCCAGCATGCAAACGCAAGAGCAGTTGCTTGAAGTACGAAAGAGACGGCACACGTTTTTTATTGGGTTGCCCAAAGAAATATCGCTGCAGGAAAACCGCATCAGCCTCACCCCCGACGCCGTGGCGCTGCTGGTGAACAACGGCCACGAAGTGTGGGTGGAAGCCAAGGCCGGCATCGGCTCCAAATTTTCCGACAAACAATATAGCGACGCGGGCGCAAAGATCGTGTACTCGCCCCAGGAAGTATACCAGGCCGATGTGATCCTCAAGATCGAACCACCCACCCTCGAAGAGATCGAACTGATGCACGCCGGGCAGACCCTGATCTCTGCGTTGCAACTGGGCCACCTGAAAGTGGAGAGCCTGCAAGCGTTGATGAAAAAGAAAATCACCGCGCTGGCCTACGAGTTCATTGAAGATAAGGTGGGGGGCATGCCCATCATTCGCGCCATGAGCGAGATTGCCGGCAGCAGCGTGCTCTTGATCGCGTCCGAATATCTGAGCACCGCCAACAATGGAAAAGGTGTTATTCTCGGGGGCATCACCGGCGTACCACCGACAAAAGTGGTGATCATTGGTGCCGGCACCGTGGCGGAATATGCTGTGCGTGCGGCCCTGGGGTTGGGTGCCGACGTCCAGGTTTTTGACAATCATTTATATAAGCTGCGCCGCATTAAACACTTGCTGGGGCAGCAGATCTACACCTCCACCATCGACACCATCACATTAAGCGACACCTTGAAGACAGCTGACGTCGTCGTGGGTGCCCTGCGGGCCGAAAAAGGAAGACCTCGGCATGTGATCACGGAAGAAATGGTGACACAAATGAAAATCGATTCCCTCATCATCGATCTCAGCATCGACCAGGGTGGATGTGTGGAGACCTCGGAAATCACCACGCTGAGCAAGCCGGTGTTCCGTAAACACGGTGTGATCCATTATTGTGTACCAAACGTCGCATCACGGGTGGCCCATACGGCGGCCAATGCGTTGAGTAATATTTTTACACCTACCATTTTGCGCGCTGCCGAAGAAGGTGGCGTGGAGGCGATGATCTTTTCGCACAAGTGGTTTATGAAGGGCGTCTACACGTACAAGGGTGGATTGACCAACGAGCACGTGGCGCGAAAATTTGGTTTGAAGCATAAGAATATCGAGCTGCTTTTGGCTGCGCGGTTCTGATTTGTTTTATTCAAAATAATCGACGGATTTTGTAGCGGACGAATAACCCGTAATACGGGGTATTGACCTCCTTTTTTTAACCTGTAAGTTTGGTCACACCCTATACCTGCTGGTTATGAAAAAGGAAGTCTTTATTTTTCTTGGTCTTCTATCCGGCCTGCATGCCTTGGCCCAACCCAACGTCGTTCCGAACAACATCCGCTCTGTAAATACCCTGGAAAAACTCTATGATCCCGATGGCCTGGGGCGTACCGACATGCTGTATGGCATTCCTCAACCGGAAGGGAAAGTGGTAGGCAACACGTACTTCTCCACGCAATGGAAAGCCTCAACCATTCTTTTGTACAAGGATGAAAAAATGATCGAGGGTTTCCTGATTCGCTACGACATTCGCGCCAACGAAATAGAAGTAAAGACGCAAAGTGGTGTAAAAGTCGTGGGTGGCGATAAAGTGAAGAGCTTTATCTGGATCGATTCCGCCAGCCGCATCCCGAGCTATTTCGTGAATGCAAAAGATTTCAAGGACAAGGATCAGACAAGGCTTTCCGGATTTTTCCAGGTGGTCGTGGACGGTCCGCTGCCCTTGCTGAGACAAACCACGGTCTACGTCAAGAAAGCAGACTACAGCGTCCAATTCGACGTGGGCAGCCGCGACGACAAGATCCTGAAAAAGACGGAACTCTATTTTGCCAGGGATGGCCAAGTCACAGCGCTTCCATCGTCCAAAAAGAAACTGTTGCCGCTCTTTGGCGACAAAGCGGATGCGATGGGGAAGTTCATACAAGATCAAGCCCTCACGATTTCACGCGAAGCAGACTTGATCACCATTTTCAATCACTACAATAGCTTGATCGCAGCGAATTAAAGTCTGGCCAGGCTTTCTTCCAACGACCGGATCTTGGCTTCTGCGTCGGCCTTCTTTTTGCGCTCCATCTCGATAACCTGTGGGGGCGCGCTGTTCACAAATTTTTCGTTGGAGAGTTTTTTATCCACCGATACCATGAATCCGCGTTGATACTCCAAATCTTTCAGGAGGGCCTCGCGTTCTTTGGCTACGTCGATTTTGCCATCTACAGGAATAAAGAATTCTGTCGATTTCAAAATGAAGCCCGAGGCGTTAGCCACCTTATCAGCGGTGAAGGATACCTCACTGAGGTTAGAAAGTTTTTTGATGACGGGCCAGAAGGATTTTACAAGCGTTCCTTCAGGAGCTTTCACAATGAGCTTCAGTGCTTCCTTCGGGGAGAGGCCTTTGGCGTTCCGGAAGTTCCGGATCTCCGTCACGACCTCGAAAGCGAAGACGCCGTCGGCCAGCAAACTATCGTTCTGGTCGTTCGTTGCGGGCCAGGGCGCTACGATGATGCACTCATTCTGCACGCGTTCTTTTAGCTCGTGCCACAACTCTTCGGTGATGAAGGGCATGAACGGGTGAAGCACCTTCATGAGACGCTCGAAGAAATCAACGGTCTTCAGGTAAGTCGCTTCATCGATGGGTTTGCCGAACTCCGGTTTGATCATCTCCAGGTACCATGCACAGAAATCATCCCAAATCAATTTATACACCGTCATCAACGCATCCGACATACGGAATTTGCTGAAGTGATCATTCAATTCTGTCAGTGAAGCATTGAACTTCGACTCGAACCAGGCGATGGCTACTTTGTTTTCCTCTGGTTGCGCGAGGCTGTCGGTCGTCCAACCCTTCACCAGGCGGAAGGCATTCCAGATCTTGTTCGCAAAGTTGCGGCCTTGCTCGATCAGCCGTTCGTCATACAGCAAGTCATTGCCGGCCGGTGAGCTGAAGAGCATGCCTGTGCGCACGGCGTCGGCGCCGAAGTTACTGATCAGGTCCAGTGGATCGGGCGAGTTGCCCAACGACTTCGACATTTTTCTGCCTTGCTTGTCGCGCACGATTCCCGTGAGGTAAACATTGCGGAAGGGCAGGTTGTCGCGGTATTCATAACCGGCAATGATCATGCGGGCCACCCAAAAGAAAAGAATTTCGGGAGCCGTTACCAGATCGTTTGTGGGATAGTAATAGTTTAAATCATTGTTGCCTTGGTTGCCGTCGCCTTTGAAGACGGAAGTATCGAACACGGCAATCGGCCACAGCCAGCTGGAAAACCAGGTGTCGAGCACATCGCTTTCCTGGGTCAGCCTGGGTTTGGGTGTTCCCGGTTTTTTCGTTTGATATACTTTGTGAGCTTCTTCTTCTGTCTTGGCAACCACATAAAATCCTTCCTCATCATACCACGCCGGTATGCGATGGCCCCACCAAAGCTGGCGCGAGATACACCAGTCGCGCACGTTGGCCATCCAGTGGTGATAGGTGTTCTTGAACTTGGAAGGAATGAGCTGAATGTCGTCGTTCATCACGTGCTCCAAGGCGGGCTTGGTGATGTCCTGCATTTTCAGGAACCATTGCAAGGAGAGGCGGGGTTCGATCACGGCGTCGGTCCGCTCGGAGAAGCCCACATGGCTGGTATAGTCTTCCGTCTTTTGCAGGTAGCTTTTTTCCTCCAGGGCCTTGGCGATCTTTTTGCGGGCCACGAAACGGTCTTCCCCTACAAAGATCTGTGCCTTGTCGTTCAGGGTGCCGTCTTCGTTGAGGATATCGATCACTTCCAGGTTATGCTTCAGCCCGAGCATGTTGTCGTTCATGTCGTGCGCGGGCGTCACCTTCAGGCAGCCTGTACCAAAGTCCATGGCCACATAGTCGTCCTCGATGATGGGAATGGCCCGGTTGATCAGTGGGATGAGGGCCCTTTTTCCTTTGAGATGTTTGTATCGTTCATCGTTGGGGTTCACACAGATCGCCGCATCGGCCATGATCGTTTCGGGGCGAACGGTGGCGATGGTAACAAATTCGCTGGGATTGCCTTCGATAGGATAATTGATGTAATACAGTTTGGACGGCACATCGCGATGGATCACCTCATCGTCCGACAAGGCCGTCTTTCCGGCGGGATCCCAGTTCACCATGCGAAGTCCGCGGTAGATGTTCCCCTTGTTGTAGAGGTCGATAAATACATCGATCACCGCGTCGTAGTAGTCGGGGTCCATGGTGAACTTCGTGCGTTCCCAGTCGCAGGAGGCCCCCAGTTTCTTGAGCTGCTCCAGGATGATGCCGCCGTATTTTTCCTTCCATTCCCAGGCATATTTCAGGAATTCCTCGCGGGTGAGGTCCGATTTTTTAATGCCCCGCTCCCGGAGCATGGCCACTACTTTGGCCTCCGTCGCAATCGAGGCGTGGTCGGTGCCCGGCACCCAACAGGCTTCCTTGCCCTGCATACGGGCTTTCCGCACCAGGATGTCCTGGATGGTATTGTTCAGCATGTGGCCCATGTGGAGCACACCGGTTACATTTGGGGGGGGTATGACGATACAATACGGTTCCTTGGAGGGATCGGGCTCGGAATGGAAAAAACCGTGCTCCATCCAGTAGCTGTACCACTTATTTTCTACTTCAGAAGGGTTGTATTTGGTTGATAGCATGGGGCGACGGCGGTACAGTTGGTTGAAAATGATTCAAAATGGGCGTAAAAATAAAGAAATTGGCCTGAATACGGAATTTCCGCCCTCCGAAATCCCGGCCTTTACAATACCTCGTATATCGCATGTCTAACGAACCCAAGCTCATGGAAGCAGTACTGCTGGCCCCCGAAAGGGAGACCATACAATGGAAACAAATGCTGAGTCTGGCCGCGCTATACGGCTCGATCGTTATCGGGTGGATCGCCTACCAGAACTACCAGCCCAAACTGCTCGTGCAGTTCCATTTCGATGATTTTACATTCCTGCTCACCCTGGCCCAAGCCGTGATCCTGGTGGTCACGCCGCCGTTGGCAGGCAAAATAGGCGACCGCTACCGGTTCGAACAGGGCCATCGCATTCCCGTGATCACCGCGGGGATCAGCTTTGCCTCTATGGTCTTTATGGCCGTGGCGTTCACGCTGTTCACCAATCCTGGAGAGGTCTTCCGCTGGATCTTGCCCGTGCTCATCGTCTTCTGGCTTATCGCCATGAGCATTTTCACGAGCCCGGCTTTATCGACCATGGAGCTTTTCTCTCCTGTCGACAAATTGCCCCGCGCCATGGCTATTCTCACGATTGTGGCCAACCTCATCTATGCGGTTGAGCCCGTCATCGTCGACATCATTGACTATATCGGTGCGCCGCTCACGTTTATGTCTGGCGGTGCGGTCGTTTTTGTGTCGGGGTTGGCGCTGAAGAAGAATTCACTTACCCTGTTTGCCCTGCACGAAGAAAAGAAGGATGAATCCCCTGCGGCTATTCCTGTGGAGGAAAAGTCCAGCTATGGTTTTATCTTCTTTATGGGTGTCGTGCTTGGCACGGCCACCACGGTGTTGTTCAATTTGTTCCCCGATTTGCTCGAAGCCAAAGTGGGTATGTTGTTCAACGGTTGGCAAGGCAAGATCATCCTGGTGAACATCCTGGTTCTTTCTGCACTCATCTCGTGGCCGGTAAGCAACCTGGTGAACAAATACGGGCTGGAGAAATCTTTCTGGATCAGCTTTGCGCTGATCATGGCCAGTATGTTGTCCATCTTTGTATTTCAGTCGACGGTCGTGGTGTTTGTCATGATGGTGGTGTTTACGGCGGCATTCACATCACTGTCGGTGAGTTCCCTGCCCATGGCGATCCAGCGGGCCTCTTTTCACGACAAAGTCTTTTGTGTTGGTATATTTTTTAGCGGCGTGGCGTTGCCGGATGGTATCCTGGAAACTATTCAGGCTTTTTAAAATGTAAACAACGGTTGGTTTATGAAGAATGTGCCGGTCGGCTTTTTCTGACCGGCCATTCTTTTTTTATCCGGTCCGCGAACTCGACAGCCCGCTATCGTAATAAGAATTGTTCATGACGAATGAGCATCACGACCCTTTCCGGATTCTCCATTCGGAAGGATAAAGATTGTTCATGCGGTTGTCCAGAACGTTTGCCCAACCCAAGGGAATTCCGTTGTGATAGATCAACGTGAATCCTTTTTTTTCTGTGGATATCGCCAAGGCCTCTTTTCGCAGGTATTGCAACGCTTCCGGGAGGGCCACATCAAGTCGAAGGAAGTTTTCCGGTTGCAGGTCTATCGACAAAGCCAGGGGATGTTCGGGGATGAGCTTTTCGTGCTTCACCGTGGCCATGACGGTGCCGGCCGTGATGAGGTAGAGATTTTTGGCGAGGAAGTCGATCTCCGGCGTTTTGTTTTGGGGAAAGCATTGCACCTGGTCGTGCCGGAGGATGAATGTTTTTTCGGCGCCGTTCGTTATCCACGCGCTTAGTTGGTCCGTTATTTTTTTTGAGGGGCCGGTGAACGAGTTTTTGTGTCGCGCGCGGCTTTCCCTTGTCTCCTCTGTTTTGCGGACCACGCAAATAAAAAATCCTTCGCCTTTTACACGGTGCGGATAGAACCGGTAGCCGGGGATGCCGTGGTGGTCGACGGTCTCAACGCCCCATTGTTCATTCAGCATCAACGGCACGAATTCAACATCGTGTTCTTGGCTAAGCCACTCCAGGTTATTTTCGTTTTCGTCGGGATTATAGGTGCAAGTGGAGTAGATGAGGAGGCCGCCGGTCTTCAGGGCGGGCCACACATCGCTCAGGATACGACGTTGCCGTTTGGAACAGAGGGCCACATTGTCGGGCGACCATTCTTCCATGGCGTGGTGGTCTTTGCGAAACAATCCTTCGCCCGAACAGGGCGCATCGATCACCATCACATCAAAGAAGCCAGGCAGACGTTGAAAATCCTGTGGATCGTTATGCACGACCACGGCATTGCCATGTCCCCACTTCTGTATGTTCTCGGCCAGCACGTTAGCCCGGGACCGGATCACCTCATTGGATACCAGCAGGCTCTGCGCATTCATGAGGCTGAGCAAATGCGTTGACTTGCCACCGGGCGCCGCACAAAGGTCCAGCACGTTGATCGCTTTTTGCGCATCCACCGCCTGCCGGAAAGCTTGTTCCAGGAACATGGAACTGGCCTCCTGAACATAGTAGGCACCAGCATGAAAGTGAGGGTCGAGTGTAAACGAGGGTCGTTCGTTCAGATAATATCCCGAAGTAGTCCAGGGCACAGGCAGCGCACCTGGGGGTGGACTTTGCTGTTTGGCTGGATTGAGTCGAATGCTCACCGGCGAGGGTTGCTGATGTGCCGCGCTGAATTCATCCCAGCGCACTCCCAATTGCTCGCGCATGCGCAGCTCAAATGACGGTGGAAATTGGGTATCGCTCATGAAAAAAATTAAGGGTCAGGATAAGTCGCGAGAGCACGCCGGTCCGACGCATTCCTTTTTTGTTAGCGGGGCAAATTAACGCTTTGTGTTTGATTTATTCGATTTGATCACGGTGACTTGAAGATCAGTTTTGAGAAATGGCTAACTTGGCTTTCGTATGACCAACCCAAACGACCCGATCCTTAAAAGCTGGGTGCCTGTGCCTCCCCACAGCGACTTCCCCATCCAAAACCTGCCCTTCGGCATTTTCCGGACGGCCGACACGTCGCCGCGGGCGGGCGTGGCGATAGGCGACTCGATCGTGGACCTGGCCGCTTTGGCGGAGCGAGGTTTTTTCAAGGACCTGAATCTGCCCTCCAGCGTTTTCAACTCCTCCACGCTCAACGATTTTTTTGCACTGGGGAAGAAAACCATACGCAACGTGCGGGAGCGGATTTCGCAATTGCTGCGTCACGACAACAACGAACTCTCATCACACGAAAGTGTAAAAAGCATATTGA
Source organism: Chryseolinea soli (assembly GCF_003589925.1). Classification (NCBI taxonomy): domain Bacteria; kingdom Pseudomonadati; phylum Bacteroidota; class Cytophagia; order Cytophagales; family Fulvivirgaceae; genus Chryseolinea; species Chryseolinea soli. The sequence continues at coordinate 4,121,393 of NZ_CP032382.1, forward strand.
TCTCTCAAAAGGTTGCGACCCTGCTCTTGCCGGTTCGCGTGCCGAACTACACGGACTTCTACAGCAGCGAAGAACACGCCACCAACGTGGGCTCTATGTTTCGTGACCCTAAAAATGCATTGCTTCCCAACTGGAAACATTTACCCGTAGGCTATCATGGTCGTGCTTCCTCTATCGTGGTGTCGGGCACGCCCATTCGCCGGCCGCGCGGTCAGGTGAAGATGGGAGAGGAGCCGCCCGTTTTTTGCGCGTCGCATAAATTGGATTTTGAAGTGGAGATGGCCTTTATTACCTGCAGCGAAACACCGCTGGGGCATCCTATTCACACCCATGAAACCGAAGACCATATCGCCGGTTTTGCATTGTTCAACGATTGGTCTGCACGCGACATTCAGCAGTGGGAATACGTTCCGCTGGGACCGTTTTTAGGAAAGAACTTTGGATCGACCTTGTCGCCCTGGATCGTGACGATGGATGCCTTAGAACCCTTTCGCGTGGAGGGGCCTTCCCAAAATCCGCACGTACTTCCTTATCTTTCTTACGATGGGAAAAAGAATTTTGATATTGTGATGGAAGCGCTCATCCAGCCCGAAGGCGTGGAGGCATCCGTGGTTTGCCGGACGAATTTCAAATACATGTATTGGAACGTGAACCAGCAACTGGCTCACCACACGGTGAATGGCTGTAACATTCAAGTCGGCGATGTCTATGCGTCAGGCACTATCAGCGGCCCGTCGCCCGGTTCGTTTGGCTCGTTGCTGGAGCTTTCCTGGAACGGACAAAAATCCCTTCACATGGCCGACGGCACCGAACGCACATTCCTGCACGACGGCGACACGGTGACGCTGCACGCCTATGCCGAACGCGACGGTGTTCGCATTGGCTTTGGAGCCTGTAGCGGTAAAATACTTCCTTCGTTATAAACAAAACGTCTATGCGTAAACTGTCATTTTATTTCTGCCTCATCGCGCTGGTCATCCTGGACAGCTTTCTGCTTTCAAAACCCAACCTGCTGGGCAAGATCGGCTTGATCATTTATAAATATCATTACCTGCGCACTTTTCCCCGCACGCTGCTCACGGTGTCCATCGTGGTGGTCATCGCTTTTGCCTTGGCCGAGCTGATCAGTTTTTTAGTGAAACGGAGAACTTTGAAGCGGGTGTTGGGAACCGTTGTGCTGGTGCTCCTCATCGCGGTCTCGTTTGCCACCCTCGTTAAAACAGGTATGGATTTTTCAACCTGGACGTACAGTCATACCGGGTTGCGTTTTCGTTTTGGCGCCTATCTGCTGCCCACCCTGTTGATCGTGCTCTTTACCTACGCGCTGGTGAGGCTACCCAAGCCGGATGAAGTTTTCCCGGAGTCACCGGTCAATCCCGGTGTTGCTGCCAACAAGGATATCACGCCTATGCCCTGACCCTATGCTGACCCTGGATCCCACAAAAATACCCTTGCCACAACTCCATCAATATCTGCTGGGTGCTGTCACGCCGCGGCCAATTGCTTTTGCCAGCACGGTAGATAAAAAGGGGAACGTGAACCTGAGCCCGTTCAGCTTCTTCAATTGCTTTGGCTACAACCCACCCATCCTGATCTTCTCGCCTTCGCGGAGAGGGCGCGACAATACGACCAAGGACACCTATGAAAACGTGTTGGAGGTGCCCGAGGTGGTCATCAACATCGTGAACCACGCCATGGTGCAGCAAGCCTCCCTGGCCAGCGTTGAATACCCACGCGGTGTCAACGAATTTGTGAAGGCAGGACTCACGCCCGTTGCTTCATCGGTCGTCAAGCCACCGCGTGTAGGCGAGGCGCCGGTATCGTTCGAGTGCAAGGTGACGCAGGTCATTGCCACAGGCGACCAGGCGGGGGCGGGCAACCTCGTGCTTTGCCAGGTGGTTCTGATGCACATAAAGGAAGAGATCCTCGACGACCAAGGCAAGATCGATCCCTTCAAACTCGACGCCGTGGCCCGGCTAGGGGGCGACTGGTACTGTCGCGTGGGACCGGAATCTATTTTTAAAGTGCCCAAGCCCCTGCAGACCATTGGCATCGGTATCGATCAAATCCCTGATCACATCCGACTTAGCAACGTCCTCACGGGCAATGACCTCGGCATGCTGGGGAACGTCGAAAAATTGCCAGGCGAGTCGTCCCTTCAAACGATCAGGAACCAACCCGATTTTCTCCAGGCCCGGACGAATGGTGGAGAAGCGATCCACAAACTGGCGCAAGCTTACTTGAAGCAAGGCCGTGTAGCGGAAGCGTGGAGCATTCTGCTGGCCTGAAAACACCGGCGAATATTTCCTTTGCTTGAACCAGCAACGGTCCGGGTATACTAATTCAACCCACAACAAACGAGAAGAGGCTGCCTTTTGGGGGCAGCCTCTCGTATGTTAAACTAAACTAAAAAGGTCTTAGTCTCTGTACAATACACCCTTCACAGCCTTTATCGTCTTGCTGACGTTGGGCAGAATGGCTTCAATGAGCGTGGGGGCGTAGGGCAGGGGCACGTCGAAGCTGTTCACGCGTTGAATGGGCGCGTCCAGGTAGTCGAAGGCATGCTTTTGTACGTGGTAAGTGATCTCCGTAGCGATGGAAGACAAAGGCCAGGCTTCTTCCACGATCACCAGGCGATTGGTCTTTTTCACCGACTCTACGATGGCCGCATAGTCGATGGGGCGCACCGAGCGAAGGTCGATCACTTCGGCGGAGATGCCGTCCTTTTCCAACTCGGCAGCAGCAGCCAGGGCCACTTTCATGATCTTGCCAAACGAAACGATGGTCACATCCGTGCCGGCCTTTTTCACATCGGCCACGCCCAGGGGAATGAGGTATTCTTCCGCGGGAACCTCCATCTTATCGCCATACATCACTTCCGACTCCATGAAGATCACGGGGTCGTTGTCGCGGATGGACGACTTCAGGAGGCCTTTGGCGTCGTATGGATTGGAGGGTACCACCACCTTCAAACCGGGGGTGTTGGCAAACCAGTTTTCGAAGTTTTGGGAGTGTTGGGCACCCAGTTGGCCCGCGTTGCCCGTAGGGCCACGGAACACCATGGGGGCACTATATTGGCCACCCGACATGGAGAGGATCTTGGCGGCACCGTTGATGATCTGGTCGATGGCCACTAGCGAGAAGTTGAAGGTCATGAATTCTACCACGGGACGGAGGCCGTTCATGGCCGCTCCCACGCCAATGCCGGCGAAGCCCAGTTCGGAAATGGGTGTATCCAGGACGCGTTCCGGTCCAAATTCGTCCAGCATGCCCTGGCTCACTTTGTAGGCGCCATTGTACTCGGCCACTTCTTCCCCCATCAGGATAACGCTGGGATCTCTGCGCATTTCTTCGTTCAAGGCCTCGCGGAGGGCCTCTCTAAACTGGATTTCTCTCATAGCATTTCTTCAGAAAGTGCGTAAAAATAGGGGCCGGACAAACAGGATAAAAGCATTCCCCGCTTTTTATTGGGTACCCCAAAACAAAAAGCCCCGGCTTTTGGCCGGGGCTCTCTGTTTAACCAATGAGATCGATTATTTCAATGCATTTCTGAAGGCTTCGGTAGCGGCGAATTTCGAGAATTCCAGGTCGCTCAAAGCAGCTTCTTTCAGGGAAGGATCGGCCTTCACAGCGCTGCTCAGGTTGCTCACCACGCCGTCGGCGTTGCCGAGGCGGGCAGAAGCTACAGCGGCACCATAATAGGCGATGGCCAGGTTGCTGTTCTTGGCAGTGGCTTCTTTGAAGGAAGTCAGACCATTTTGGTAGTCTTTGTTCAACACTTGAGCCAAACCTTTGTTGAAGAGGTTGTCGGCGTTGTCGGCAGCAGCAGATTCGGAGCTAACAGCAGCAGCGTACTGAGCTTTTACGATTTCAGCAGCACCTTTCACACCGTTCACACCGGCAGCATTGTCGCCTTTCAGGCCAGCGCCGAGGGCTTTGGTAGCATTGTTGTAGGCAGCATAAGCGTTGCCTTTCATCATGTTCACGGAAGCCAGGTTGGCGAGTACTTCGGGAGCTTCGTTCAACTTAGCAGCAATCTCCAATTGTGCCTGAGCTTTGTCGGCCAGGGCAGCAGCGTTGCTGGGGTTTTCGATCGCTTGAGCAATGTATACAGCACCCAGGTTGTTGTGGGCATTCCAGTTGGAACCTTTCTTGGTAGCAGCTTCGTAGATCGCTGCCTTTTCTTCCAGGGAAGGAGTCAAAGTAGCGGCGTACATCATTTCTTCGAACGAAAGGGTGTCGGCAGAGATAGCGCCTTGTGTTACTTGCTTGGACAGGACGGACATTTCGGCGTCGGTCTTCTTGTCTTTCACCACCAGGATCTCGGTCTTCGCTGTTCTCAGTTTAGGATATACATCCTTGAACACTTTCTTGTAGGTCTTCAGTTTCTTGAATTGTTTTTCAACATCTTCGAAAGAACCGCCGGCGTTGATGATGTTCAGGTATTCTGCTTTCTCTTCGGAAGTGATGCCTTCGTAAGTAGACAGTGAGTTTTTGAATTCGTTCCAGTCCTGGATAACAGGCTTCAGGATGAAGTTGATCGAATCGGCTTTGCCTTTGTAGTCGTACTTCTTCATTTCAGCACGATAGAATTTTTCGATGGCAGCAGCGCGATCGGGAGACAATTTAGCGTTGATACGCTCAGCACCTTCAGGAGAGTGGGTACCGGTGATGGTAACGGTACGGGTAGCGTTCTTGGAAGCGATGAAGGCATCCAGTTGCTTGCCTTTTGTGCTCTTGATCTCAGTAGGTCTCAGTACCGATCTGCCTTGCTCGAAAATGAAATCAGGGATCACTACGGGAACCAGTTCTTCCTGGTTGTTATAGCCATGTTCTGCGAAAGCAGCGAAGTATACGGGTTTCACCAGTTTAGAAGTGGTGATGATACCGGTAGCCACCGGGAGACGGGGAGTTTTCTTAGCTTTTTCGCCTTTGGAAGCAACGCCTTCAACTTCCACAGTACCTGTTTTGTATGCGGGTTGATAAGGGAATGAGAAGCTCTTGGTTACACGGGGAGGCTCGGTCTTGCTGTTGGGATAGTCCTCAGCCTTGAACGGGATGGGGTCCAGCGCCAGTTCGTTGGTGCCATACTTGTAGAAGGTGTTTACCGTGTAGACGGTTCCTTTCTTCAACATTTTAACCGGAAGGTTAGCCGCCATATCGAAGGCAACCGTATCCTTGTGAACCTCCAGCGGGTTCGGAGTAACCGTCAATTGCTGGTCTTTTGACATTTTCACCATCTTGGGCAGGGTACAGCCCGCGAGGGTAAGTACTGCGAAGATCAGAAATGAGTAAACTACTTTTCTCATTGGATTTAGATTTATTGGTTGATTTAAACAGGTTTGCAAAACTATACTTATGTGTATTTTTTTGCAATTATACTCAAAAAAATATGAAGGACCCCGACATTTTGAGGGGGGTGGCGCGTTATATTTGTGAGCCGAACTTTTGGTCGACAAATCAACTTTTTGGGAAGTCGAAAGTATATAAAGGGCATCTATGGACCGTGTAGCAGATAAAATCCAACTTTTCTTTGAGACCTATGCCTTTGGAGTGTGTGCTCACCTGGGTGAGAAGTTAGGTGTTGCAACATCCTCCATACGCCTCTTTTTCATCTATGCGAGCTTCATCACGTTCGGGTCACCGGTCATCATCTACCTGTCGCTGGCCTTCATCATGAACATGCGCAAGCACCTTCGTAAGCGCACCCCGGTGTGGGACTATTGACCAACCCTTCTCTTTCCGCGCACATAGAAGTCGAACACAATGCTACCCGGGTAAATTGCCTTTCGGGAGTAACGGGGATATTGGTCGTGGATCGCGCGTCGTTTCCGTTTATCCCTGGCGTAGTGCCGTATAAAATGTAAATGCGCCTTTCCTACGGCATGAAAATTTGCCGGCTGTCCCTTGAGCAAAAAGACGACGGCTGCCAGCCAATCCAACCACAAGCGAAAGGGAAGTTTGTATAGCAATTCTCCGCGATCGAAATGCTTAAAGATCAGCGAGAGCCCGTTGCGAAAATTGAGATACGTTTTACGGGGATTGTTATACCCCAGGGTGCCCGCACCCAGGTGATAGATGGTGCTCTGTCCGCAGTAGCAAACCCTGAGCCCGGCGCGATTCAGCTTCCAGCACAGATCGATCTCTTCCATGTGGGCAAAGAAGTCCTCATCGAAACCACCCCTGTCGTGGAACGCATCGGCCCGGATCGCCAGGCATGCACCCGAGGCCCAGAACACATCAGTGGTGTCGTTGTATTGCCCCATGTCCTGCTCCACGACATCAAACAGGCGGCCGCGGCAAAAGGGATAGCCCAGGGCATCGATAAGTCCGCCACCGGCCCCGGCATATTCGAAGGTGTCGCGCTGGCGATAGGAGAGGATCTTGGGCTGCACGGCGGCAATAGTCTCATCCGAATCCAGGAGCTGCGTCAGGGGGGACAACCAAAGGGGGGTGACTTCAATATCGGAATTCAACAACACGTAGTAGTCGGCCTGCACCTGCAGCAGGGCCCGGTTATAGCCGCCACAGTAGCCGTAGTTCTTGTCCAGCACAATGCGCTTCACCGACGGGAAATCCTTCTGAAGTATGGCCAGAGAGTTGTCGGTGGAGGCGTTGTCGGCCACGATGATCTCCGCGCCTCCGGAATGCTGCAGCACCGAGGGTAAAAACGTCGGTAACAGCGCGGCGCCGTTGTAGTTGAGGATGACTACGGCCGTTTGGCTCATCCCATCAAACTACCGAGGTCCATACCGGGAATGTTGGGCAGCAGTCCATCCGTGTTCTTGCGCACCTCTTCTTTGGCCATGGCATCTGCGGCATCCATGGCTTTGTTGACGGCGGCCACCACGAGGTCTTGCAGGATGACTTTGTCTTCACTCTTGAGCAGGGCCGGATCGATATCGACAGCGATCAATGTTTTTTTTCCGGTAACCGTAGCCTTCACCATGCCGGCACCCGACTCGCCTTGCGCCTGAAGCTTCTCCAGGTTGTCCTGCACTTCTTTCATACGGGCTTGGAATTCTTTGACCTTGCCCATCATTTTCATCATATCAAACATAGGTTGCTCGTTTCGGTTTTGTGACTTGCTTTCTTCCCGGTAAAGGTAAATGATTGTACGTAAATGGCGTGGGCAAAATCCAATACATTCTGCAGGATCCCGGAGTGCTGTGATTTTACCGCTTTCTGAATAACACGATGGTGCCCGACTGCTCGGAGGTGCGGTTGATGAGGTCGGTGATCTTTGCCTTGAATACGTATGTGCCTTCGGGCTGGATATTGCCTTTGTAGGTACCATCCCAACCCTGCATTGCGTTGTCGGTAGAGAAAAGCTGTTCGCCCCAGCGGTTGAAGATCTTGAATTCGAACCGGGCCGTATATTGTCCCACGACTTTGAACTCATCGTTCAATCCGTCGCCGTTAGGCGTGAAGGCCGAGGGATAGAACAGGTTCGGCTCCTTGATGAGCGTGATCACGTTGGAGACCGACACGGGGATGCCCGCATCCACCGCGGTGGCCGTGACGCGGTAGACGTATACCTGGTGTGTAAAATCCTCAGCGTCGTCCAACAGGGTGGTGGCTGTGCCGGTGTCGAACGCCTGGAGCAGTTGTCCCTGGTCGTCGAATTTTTCTACGCGATAGTTTGCCACGCCATTTTTCCAGCCGCTGTAGGACGTCCACGAAAGGTTAATGCTGTTGTCGGACTGCACAGTGCCGGAAAGTTGGATGGGACAAACATCCACGCTTGCGGGACTGCTGTTGCCACAAACATCCTGGTAGCCGATCCGGTAACAGATCGTGGCATCTGTGGCGTAGGCGTCATCCGTGAAGGATGGCGTCGTCGACGTTCCCAGGGGGATGTAATTGCCGTTCGTCGCTTTTGTGATGGTGTAGGTTTTGGCGTTGAAGGCCGGGTCCTGCGTCCACTGGAGGGCGACGGAATTGTCGGTCACGACGGCGGAAACATCCTCCACAACGGATGGGATATTGGTGGAAATGGCCGTGGCGCATTTTTGAAGGGAGATGCTTTTACTGCCGTTCGCGTAGTTTGAGGTGAGCTGGTAGCAATATTCCGTTCCACAGGTGATGGCCGTATCGTCATAGGAAGTGGCGCCGGCGGCGACCGCGATGGGGCCCGCGGTGCTTTTGGAGAGTGAGTAACCGCTAATGCCGGTTGCCGACGTGGACCATGTGACCTTGTTCACGTTGTTTTGTGGCGACACGTCAAAATTCGCGCTGGCGATCACATCGGTTGGGTAGGCTGTCGTGTTGGCGCACGGATCGAAAACACCCATTCGAAAACGATAATAGTTGTCGTCCGCGAGGAGGTTCTTCACCGTGGTCGTGGTCGCGTTGTAGACAGTCTGCAGTTGCTGGAAGTTGCCGGCGTTGGTGGCGATGTCAAGTTTATAGAGCGTGTTGGGAACGTCGTTGAAATCCAATTGGATCTGGTCGGCGCTTAGAACGGTCAGTTGTGTGATGGTGGGTGTTGCCAGTGTCGGCACCACATCGACGGATTGTGTGGCCGCATTGCAGTTGTCGGCAGCGCCCAGGTTTACACCCTTCACGCTCACACTTTTATTGCCGGAGGATCCGAACGGATGCGTGTCTTTCGCCAGGCTGCCCGACGGGACCGGGGGCATCACCGTGCCGTCGCTATAGCTGATGACGTATTGATTGTAGTTTGTGTCCGAGATCTTTACCTGCACTTCATTGCCACCGCATGTATACAGGTCAAATGCAGGTTGTGTGTTCGGCACCACGGTGATGGTGATCTGATCAAAACCCAGGGTTTGGAACAGAATTTTTAATGTATACGTGCCGGGTTGTGTGTATACGTGGCTGAAGGCCAGGGATTGAAAGTTGTTATTCCCCTCGTAGTCCATGTCGCATGGCGTCGTGCCATTGCAAGGCGGAACCGTACTCACCACGTTCACCGTGAGCGGCGCGCATCCCTTGATTTGATCCACTTTAAAGTCGCCATCATCGCTGGTATATTGTGCACGCGCGACCAGGACGCCCATAAGGAAAAAGAAAAGCAGTATGAACGATCTACGATTCATGCGAGGGGCTCCAGTGTTTCAGAAATTCTTCTGCTTTTTTGATGTCGTCATGCAATACGCGGTCTTCCTCTATAAACGGCACCGTCTTTCGGAAAGTATCCACAAAATGTTCAAGATACGGAGAAGTTTTCAAAGGCCTGCGGAAGGTGAGGGCCTGAGCCGCTGTGAGCAATTCGATGGCCAGGATGGAATACAGATTGTTCACCACCCTGAGCGCCTTGGTGGCCGCATTAGCCCCCATGCTCACATGGTCCTCCTGTCCGTTCGACGAAACAATGGAGTCGACGGAGGCTGGCGTGCAGAGCTGTTTGTTCTGGCTTACCAGGGAGGCGGCCGTGTATTGCGGGATCATCAGTCCGGAATGGATACCGGGAGTGGCCACAAGGTAATTGGGCAAGTCACGCAATCCTGCAATAAGTTGGTACGTTCGCCGCTCCGAGATGCTGCCCAACTCTGCCAGGGCAATCGATAGAAAGTCGAGGGCCAGTGCCAGGGGCTGTCCGTGGAAATTTCCCGCCGAAATGATGGTGTCTTCCTCCGGGAACACATTGGGGTTGTCGGTCACACTGTTGACCTCGATCAAAAAGACGTTCGTCACATAATCGATCGTGTCCGCGCTCGCGCCATGCACTTGCGGGATACAACGGAAGGAGTAGGGGTCCTGTACATGTTTCTTGACTTGCAGGATCAACTCGCTGTTTGATAAAATATCGTTCACTTGTGCGGCCACTTTCATTTGCCCCGCATGAGGACGGATGGCATGCACCTGGGGAAGAAAAGGTTCGATGCGGCCATCAAACGCATCCAGCGAAAGCGCCCCGATGATGTTCGCCAGTTGCAACAGGCGATGGGCATGAAGCGTGCACCAAACCCCGTAGGCGCTCATGAACTGCGTGCCGTTGAGCAACGCCAATCCTTCTTTTGCCTGGAGACGGAGCGGGGGCCATTGCATCGCTTTTTGCAACGCATTGCCGGTTATGCGCTTTCCTTCGAAATGCACTTCGCCTAGCCCAATCAGGGGCAGTGTAAGATGCGCCAGCGGTGCGAGGTCGCCGGAGGCTCCCAGGGAGCCCATCTCGTAAATGACCGGAAGCACATCGTGATTGAACATCGTTGCCAGACGGTCCACGGTATCGGTCTGCACCCCCGAATAGCCATAGGCCAGCGACTGGATCTTTAGAAACAACATGAGCTTCACAATTTCTTCGGGCACTTCGGGGCCCGTGCCACAAGCGTGTGACTTCACCAGGTTTTCCTGCAGATGTTCCAGTTGATCGGCGGAGATATTCTTGTTGTACAAAGACCCAAAACCGGTGTTGATGCCGTAGATGGATTGGGTGGTGCCTTGCAGTTTTTTATCGAGGTAGTCGCGGCAACGGGCAATGCGTTGACGTGCCTCTTCGGAGAGCTGCACGGTGAGCTTGCCTTCGTGCAGGCGGGCGAGATCTTGCAGGGTTAGCTTCGCGCTGGAGATGTAATGCACCATAGTCGTTGTCGGCGCCTGCTAAGGTTGTTTTATTTTTTCAATAATCCGTTCGATCGGGAGTTTTTCCTGCTCGCCGCGATCCATATGCTTGAGGGCCAGTTGACCGCTTTGGGCTTCTTCGGGGCCAATAACGATCGCGAACGGAATGGCTTTTTTGTTCGCAAAATCCAGTTGCTTTTTCAGCTTTGCGTGGTCGGGATAGATCTCGGAAGCAATGCCTGCGGCCCGGAGCGCGGACAACACACCCAAACCATAGTAGAGACTGTCATCATCAAAATGACAGACCAGTACCTTCGACGTTGCTGTGGCTCCTTTAGGAAAAAGATTCAACTCGTCCATCGCGTCGTAGATGCGATCAACGCCAAATGAAAATCCAACCCCGGACAGATTTTCTTTGTCGCCAAACGCTTGGGTCAGGTTGTCGTAACGCCCACCACCGCTCACGCTGCCGATGGCGACGTTGTTGATCTTTACTTCGAAGATGCATCCGGTGTAGTAGCTCAGGCCGCGGGCGAGCGAGACATCAAACTCCACATGATTGTCGGAAGCGTTGTAGTTCTTTAACAAATTGAAAACCTCCTGGAGGTCGCGCAAACCTTTTTGGCCGCTTTCGCTGGCGTCGAAGCGCGATTGCAGGAAGGCGATCTTATTGGTGGTTGTGCCTTTTACATGCAGGATGTCGAATAAGGCGGTGAGGCTTTCTTCGGAGAAACCCTTGGGGCGCAGTTCCTCTTTTATTTTTTCCTCGCCGATCTTGTCCAGCTTGTCGATGGCGACAAACAAGGAGGTCTCGTTTTGCTTTGCGCCGATGCTTTCGGCGATGCCGGAGAGAATGCCGCGGTGATTGATTTTGATGGTATAGTCGGCAATGCCAAGGCCTTTGAATACTTCGGTGATCATGAGGATGATCTCCGCTTCGCAGAGCAATGAATCCGTTCCGACCACGTCGGCATCGCATTGGTAAAATTCGCGGTACCGTCCTTTTTGGGGACGATCAGCACGCCAGACCGGCTGGATCTGGTAGCGCTTAAAAGGAAATGTTATTTCGTTCCGGTTCATCACCACAAAGCGTGCAAAGGGAACCGTAAGGTCGTAGCGCAAGCCTTTTTCGGAGATGCTGGACGTGATCTGTTTTGAGCTTTTAGTACTTAACAACTGGGCATCGGCATCCTTTAAAAAATCGCCCGAGTTAAGGATCTTGAAAAGCAGTTGATCCCCTTCTTCGCCGTACTTCCCCGTGAGGGTGGAAAGGTTTTCCATGGCGGGGGTTTCCAGGGGTTGGAAGCCAAATTTCTGGAATACGCTTCTAATGGTCTCAAAAATAAATTGCCGCTTGGCCATCACGGCAGGGCCAAAATCGCGCGTGCCTTTGGGTAAGGTGGGTTTTTCCATAATATGGCCGCAAAGCTAAAAAGGAAATCGGGGATTTGAAGAGGCCTGCACGACGTTTTGAGGGAATCGGGGACTTTCAGAATTCGGGTGGAAAATTTTGGTAAAAGTTTCCATATATGGAAACTTTTTGTAGATTTGGGTGTTCGTTAGCTATGACCAGATGGAGGCAAAATTTGACATTGTGTTCCTGGAAGAGGCACGTTCATTTATAGGGTCTATAATGAAAAAGCGCAGCGGAAGATCCTGTACAACATGGATAAGGCCAGATTTCTGAACGATGTTAGCCTGCTTAAGAAACTGACGCCGGAGATCTGGGAGTTCAGAACACTATACCAGGGGTTGCAATACCGGTTGCTGGCGTTTTGGGATGTGAAACAAAAGCCCACGTTGGTGGTTGCCACGCACGGATTTGTGAAAAAGACCGATAAGGTGGCCCGTGAGAAGATAAAAAAGGCAAATAGTCTAAGGCAGCTTTATATTGAACAATAACACATGAAATCGAAATTGAAAACCTACACCCTCGACCAGGTCAAGGACGAAATGATTGGCAAGCGGGGCACCGCCCGGCGCGATGAATACGAATTTGAACTTACCCTCGAATTGCTGGGGGAGATGATCAAGACCACCCGTCAGCAGCGGCATTTAACCCAGGAGCAATTGGGTAAATTGGTGGGCGTTCAGAAAGCACAGATCTCGAAATTGGAAAAAAACGCCACGAATGTGACCGTAGGCACCGTATTGCGGATATTTGATGCGCTGAAGGCGAAAATAAACTTCCGGATCGAATTGGAAAACAAGCGTATTTCCAGTCCTGAAGCCGGATTAGGATGATCGTTGGGGATTTTCTTCAATAAAAAGGCGAAGGGCCTTTGCAAAACCGGAATTAGCGGTTATTTTTGCGCTCCTTTTAAAGAATTTCAATCATGGCAGTAACCAGACTTAAGAGAAAAGGCCGCAAAGATAAGGCAGTATCCGCAGTGAGACGTCAGTCGCTGAAGAATCAAAACTTCAAGCCCGTGATCAAGAACGTGGATGTAGAAAAGATCAAAGAAGAATTCAAAGCGAAGAAAGCTTAATCTTTCCTCCTTTTAAAATATTGAAAAAGTCCTGCCAAAGCGGGACTTTTTTTATTTTACGCACCTTTACCATCAACCCCTGCCCATGCACCTCGTCAACTGGAATGTGAACGGAATACGGTCCATCATCAAGAAGGATTTCTTGAAGGACATTGCCGAGATGAATCCCGATATTCTCTGTTTCCAGGAGACCAAGGCGGGCGTGGAGGATGCGCGAGGGGCACTCGAGCAGTTGCAAGGCTATCACACCTACATCAACTCATCCAAAGCCCGCAAAGGCTATTCGGGCACGGCCATTCTCTCCAGGACCGAGCCCATGTCCGTCACCTACGATATGGGGATGGAGGAACACGACCAGGAGGGGAGGGTGATCACTGCTGAATATCCAACCTATTTCGTGGTCACCGTATATACCCCCAACGCCGGCGAGGGACTTGCACGGCTCGACTACCGCGAGCGATGGGACCGTGAGTTCATGGAATATCTGCAATGGCTCAGCCGCCGGAAACCCGTTATTGCTTGTGGCGATTTTAATGTGGCGCATCAGCCGATCGACATTGCCCGTCCAAAGGAAAATTACAACAAGTCGGCGGGCTATACGCAGCGCGAGATCGATGGCTTCACGCGTCTCTTGGAGGCGGGCTTTGTGGACACGTTCCGCCGGTTTTACCCGGAAGAGGTGAAGTACACCTACTGGAATTTTGTGACCAACGCGCGGGCGAAAAACGCGGGCTGGCGAATCGATTATTTCCTGGTGAGCGAGTCACTTATGGGTAACGTCAAGGACGCGCTGATATACAATCAATACCTGGGCTCGGATCATTGCCCGGTGGCTTTGAAGATCGAATTTTAGAAGCGCAGACCTATTCCTGTAGTCTATGCAGAGACTATTTTGTCATGGGCATTCCCCTTGGAAAAATGCTCTTTAGAGGACGACTAAAATCGTCCTCTAAAGAGCAGATCCAACAGGTTTCTTTAGAAACGAATCCCAACCAGAAATTTCAGGTACCCTACTTTGGAAGTGTTGCTTGGGTCGGATCCAAATAGCATTTGAACTTTTGGTTCGTAGCGTACTTCAGCAAAGGTCGTGTGTTTTCCAATCTTATAATCGGCCCCAGCGCTGAGACAAAACGTTAAGGTTGTGCTCACCAGGGGAACAAATTCGGGTGATTCATAATCTTTTTTAGAAGGATCACCATAGTCTATTGTTCGTCCGAATTTCTTGCTCACGAGAAAAATGGGACTGAATCCTCCGCGTAGATAAGGCGAAAAATTTCCTGTGCTAAAATTGTATCCAAACGTAATCGGAACATTGATAGCGCTATACTCCAGGGTGACGATTGAATTATCGTCTGGGTATGTTGGATTTGTTGCGGGGTAAAGTTTGGTGGCGGTGAGTTTAGCCTTTAGGTAGTTCGCCTCCAGCCGGAAGTGAAATTTCTCACTGAAACGAGGATTGACCAAATCCAGAAAAAGACCTGCCGTCACCGAGGGATTGCTTTTGAAATCAAGCGTGCCAAGATTGAGCGTGGTTAGATAGCCGTCGGCATTTGCCATCACGACACCGGTCACGGCTCCCCATGAGAATGCTTTCTTATCCTTGGCAATTTGATGTTTCTTGGACGGACCATCCAAGCAGGTGTTATAGGCTGAAACGACATCAGAGAATTTGCTTTCAACCTGTGGTGGCGAGAGCGTAAACAAATTGATTTTCTCCAACCCTCCTTTGAAGGTGGGGCAATCTGAGAAAAGACCGTTTAGCCTATTGGCAAAATTTTTGTCCTCATTTTTGTATTGACGGCCACTGATAAATACATCGGTCGTTGTGGAGGTCAGCGCAACGAGCGCGGTATCTTTTTGAACAAAATAGTCCTGCCCCCGGCGCAACAGATTTGCCCGGCCCTGAACAATGATCTCAACAAATTGATATTCATGACGGATCACCACCGATTTGAAATGACGGGTCTCATATCCAAAACCCTTGATCTCCGTGGGGGCATACGTTATGGCTTCTGTCTGGCCGGTCGCTTGAAAAGTACATTTTCCAAACGCGGCACTTCCCTCGCGGTATTGCACCGCGCCCCGCACGGTATCGGCTTCTTTTAGGATGTATCCGGGTCTGAAATTTTTCTGGCCGAAAGCAGTGATGGCAATGAAACTTAAAATGACTATGGCTGAGGTTCTCACAAATGGATGGGATTAAAACGAGTTTATTAAAATTTAAGATTATCAATAGAACGATTGGGAGTGTTTGTGCAATGGCCGTAACCTTTCACGACAAGCAGGCAGGAGAGGGCGAAAAGGCTTCGTCGTGTTTGAAGGTTTCATGAAAAAGCAACGAGGGCTATATAGGGAAATCAGGTTAGGCGATTCTCTCAATATCGGCCCCCAACGCTTTCAAGCGCTGGTCGATATTTTGATAGCCGCGATCGATCTGATCGATGTTGGAAATTTCACTGGTTCCGCTGGCCGACAATGCGGCAATCAACAACGCCACCCCTGCCCGGATGTCGGGCGATGACATCTTGATGCCTTTTAACTGCTGTTTGCGATCCAGGCCAATCACGTTGGCGCGGTGCGGGTCGCATAGAATGATTTGCGCGCCCATGTCGATCAGTTTATCGACAAAGAACAGGCGGCTTTCAAACATTTTTTGATGGATGAGCACACTGCCTTTTGCCTGCGTGGCAACGACCAGCACAATGCTGATCAAGTCGGGTGTGAAACCCGGCCAGGGAGCGTCCGATACGGTGAGGATGGAGCCGTCGATGAACGTTTCCAGTTCATAGCGCTCTTGCGAGGGAATGTAGATATCATCGCCGCGGAATTCCATTTTGATGCCGAGGCGTTTGAAGATCTCGGGAATGATTCCCAGCATATCGATGCGGCAATTCTTGATGGTGATCTCCGACTGTGTCATGGCCGCCAGGCCGATAAAGCTGCCGATCTCGATCATGTCGGGCAACAGCGTGTGTTCGGTTCCTCCCAGCTTCGCTACGCCTTCGATGGTGAGCAGGTTGGAGCCGATGCCGCTGATCTTGGCGCCCATGCGGTTGAGCATGAGACAGAGCTGCTGCAGGTAGGGTTCGCAGGCGGCGTAATAGATGGTGGTTGTTCCTTTGGCGAGCACGGCAGCCATCACGATGTTGGCAGTGCCGGTCACGGAGGCTTCGTCCAACAGCATATAGCATCCTTTCAATTCCGAAGCATCGATATGAAAAAGGTGTTCTTCCGAATCGAAGTTGAATTTGGCGCCCAGCTTCTGGAAGCCGAGGAAGTGTGTATCCAGACGTCGCCTTCCGATCTTGTCGCCGCCGGGTTTGGGCATGGTGGCTTTACCAAAGCGGGCCAGGATGGGACCCAGCAGCATGACCGATCCGCGAAGTGCGGCAGCTTTCTTGCGATAGGTGTCTGTCTCCAGGAAATTAATATTCACGTTTGACGCCGTGAAACGATACGACTCCGGTCCCAGTTTCTCTACTTTACTACCCAGGTCGCCGATGAGTTCGATGAGCTTGTTCACGTCCACGATGTTGGGCACGTTGTGGATGGTGATGGGCTCGGCCGAAAGCAGGGTGGCACTGAGGATTTGAAGCGCTTCATTTTTTGCGCCTTGTGGAATGATTTCGCCTTTCAGCTTTTTTCCTCCTTTGATCTTGAAAATGCTCATGGGGATGACTTAAAAAATTAGTACTGGGTATCGTACCGGCAGTAAAAAAAATAGGCGCACACCGAATGGTCTGCGCCTGACTGCTATTATTGATCTCTTCTTCTGCGGAAATTGTTGTTGCCGCCTTTGTTGTTGTTCTTGTTGAACGGGCGATGGCCACCGCCGCTACCGGAATGACGGGGCTGTTGATGACTGCTGTTGCCCTGTCCCTGGCCTTGTTGAGGGCGCACTTTCTTGCGCTCTTTGTAAAGCTTCTCGAACAGGTTTTCGTCGCGTACTTTCTCGATGGTCATGTTCAACGCACCACCCGACATGGCCTGGATGTCGCGGAGGATCACCGAGTCGTCCAGGGTTTCTTTGTTCCAGTTGCCATAGAACGTCTTCATGAGCTTGCCCAGGTAGATGATGGACTCCTCGCGCTCTTGCGGATCGTCTTTCTTCAAGGCCTCCTTCACCAGCTTCTCGATGTTCTTGCCATAGTGGCGGAAGCGGACGTCATTTTTGGGATACTCCATTCGCATGGGTTTCTTGAACAGGATCTCCCGCTCAGGAACCGGATAGGGGTTGTTGACGCTCAGGTCAAAGTCGGCGATGATGTATAGATCATCCCACAACCGCTGCGGGTTGTCGGGTTGTTCTTTGATGCTGGGGGTAAGTTGTTTGATGAGCTCGATGAGGGTATAGGAGAGCTCTGTGCGCTTTTCGATGCTGGGAAGGCTTCTGATGTATTCTACCAGCTTTTGGACGTTGCGGCCATATTCTTTCAGAATAATATGCGGGCGCGATGAATTGTATTCTCCGATCATGATTTGTGTTGGCGTAAAATGTAAAAGCGTGTCGTTAATGTGACGAAAAAACGCGTTGGCTTATTAAAAATGAACTTGTAATTCGCGTATTACCTACGGTTTGGAACAGCAAGTATACTGTTTCGGTTCGAAAATCGAAAATCTGGCAGCCGCGAAATCGTTTAAACCGGAATAAAATTGAAATTTGGCTCTAGAGGCAGGAAAGATTGGGGCGATTTTTCCCCGACCTCAGCTTAAATCAAGACGGGGTCAATCAATGCCACCAGCAGGCATATACACGAAGAAATCCTTCAACGGTTGGTCGTTGGAGGTCTGGTTTCCGCCCCCCACGTAACCTTTGTCACCCAGACCGAAAAACAAGGGCGAATATCGTTGACCGCCGGGCAGACTTGCTTTCCGAGTCCATATGTTTTTGCTGACGTTGAACTCCCAAAGACCTTTGCCTTCGGTGCTGCAGTCGGCAGCGTAAACGCCATCATGCGTGGCAAACATCAAAAAAGTTTGGGCGGAGACACTCGCCTTTTGCGTCCATTGCTTCGTGACAGGATCGAATTCCCAAAGGGCAGAGCCGTTGCCGAGATAGCCCTTGGTGCTGGTGGCCAGGCCATAAATTTCGTAGGAGAAATCCAGTTCACCGGTGAATACTCCCTGGTTCGTCCAACTGTCGCCGGCGATATTGTATTTCCAGACGTTGTTATCGGAAAGCATGACATAGCCATCGTTGCCAATATTGAAGGCGATTATGGGGTATTTGTCGCCGCTGTTAGCCGTATAGGGATTTGATTTTATCGACCACGAATCGGAGTTCGCGTCGTAGACGTGCAGGTCGCCGCCGTAGGGCTCCAGCACAAATCCTTTTTCGTACGATCCCCAGCTGGCAAAGGAGCTGGCGAAGAACTCTTTATCGTAGATGGTTTTGGGTGTCCAGCTATTGTTGGTCGGATCAAATCGGTATAAAACGGCATCCTGGAGTGCCCCACCAACGCTAGCCTGCCCCAGCATGACAAATGCATAGCCCAGAGCGGTGAAGGTGATGGCATTATCGCTTTCTCCGGTTTGAGGGAGTGCTGCACGAGAAAACCACTGTCCGCAGGTCACGGTAAAGTCCGTGGCGCTGATCACCTGGCGTCCCTGGCTTTTAATGGAAATCTTTCCCGAGGTGCTGTTGACGGGTACGGTCACTGTCAATTCGGTGGCGGTGGCCGACGTCACCGTGGCGGGGGTGCCGTTAAAGCTCACTTCGTTGTCCAATAAGGTGGTGCTGAAATTCGAACCGGCGATCGTTACCTGCTGCCCAAAGTCGGCGACGCTCGGGGTGATCGTCAGGATGGAAGGTGACTTTTCTTCGTCGGAACAAGAGATCAGGAAACAACCGAGAAGGAAGAAGGCAGCTTTTTTCATTTAGGTCAAGAGGGTTTGTATGCCACGGGGGCAGACCATAAAAGTACATTACACCTCTTGAGCCTTGCTGTAAAAAATGATGCGAAAAAGTTTTATGTAAGATTTTATTCTACAATTCGAAGTTTCGCGAAGCTGAGCAAGAGCGTCTTCTCTCCGGCGGACCCGAAGTTGATGCGAGCCTTTCGGTCGGCACCACTCATGTCCATCTGCAGCACGGTGCCAAACCCAAACTTGGGATGCTCGACTTTCATGCCTTCTTTCAGAGCGGATGTGTCGCTGGGAGCAAAATCAGCTGGTGGTTTGTAGCCCGAGGGTGGTTTGCTCACCGGGGTGGAGGCAATGGTTTTCTTTATGCCATTCACCAGGGTTTTGGCATACTGACTGGTGGGTGGTGCTGACTCCAGACCACCGAACTTGCTGCTTACCTTGATGTAGGATTGATCCACGTCGTCAAGAAAACGACTCGGTTCGCAGTTCTTTAGCCGTCCGAAACGATAGCGGGTGAGTGCATACGACAGGAACAAGCGCTTCTCGGCACGGGTGATGGCGACGTAAAAAAGACGGCGTTCTTCCTCCAGTTCGGCGCGGCTGCTCAGCATCATTTGAGAAGGGAAGAGGTCTTCTTCCAGTCCCACGATATAGACATTCCGGAACTCCAGCCCCTTGGCCATGTGAATGGTCATGAGCGTGACTTTGTCGGGATCCTTGTCCTTGTCTTCGTCCTGGCCTGTGGCCAACGATATTTCCTGGAGGAAGGAGCCGAGGCTTTTTTCCTGGCGCTCCGGGTCCTCGACAAACCCCTTGATGGCGTTCAACAATTCCTGGACGTTTTCATGGCGGCTCAGGCCTTCCACGGTCTTGTCTTCATAGAGTTCGCGTAGCAGCCCGGAGCCTTTGGCAATTTCGAAAGCGGCGTCAAAGGCATCCTTGCGCTCGACCTCCAGCGTAAACCGTTTGATCATAGCCACAAAATCCTCGATGGGTGCCGCAGATCGGCCACCCACAAAGTGTCCGGCATTTTGCAAAACATCCCAGATGGTCATGCTATGATCGTTCGCCGCCACCACGATCTTATCTACCGTGGAATCGCCAATGCCCCGTTTGGGCAAATTGATGATACGGCGAAAGGAGGCTTCGTCCTGTTGGTTAAGGACATAACGCATATAGGCCAGCAGGTCCTTGACCTCCTTGCGTTGATAGAAGGAGAGACCGCCCACCATTTTATACTTGATGTTCATGCTGCGCAGGGCCTCTTCAATGGCCCGCGACTGGCTATTGGTGCGGTAGAGAATGGCAAAGTCGCTGAACTTGAGCTGGTGCTGCATGCGCTCCTGGAAGATGGAGCCGGCTATCAGCTTGCCCTCTTCTTTGTCGGATACGGCCTTGATCAGCTCGATGAGGGGGCCTTGCTCGTTGGCCGTCCACACATTTTTGGGGAGCTGCGCCCGGTTCTTTTTGATGACCGAGTTTGCCGCCTCCACGATGTTTTGCGTGGAGCGGTAGTTCTGCTCCAGTTTGATCACCTTCAAATCCGGGTAGTCGCGCTCGAAGTTCAGGATGTTGGTGATGTCCGCACCGCGGAAAGCATAGATACTTTGCGCATCGTCGCCCACCACGCAGATGTTCTGCCGCACGGCGGCGAGCTTACGGATGATGTAGTATTGACACAAGTTGGTGTCCTGGAACTCATCCACCAGGACGTAATGAATCCGTTGCTGGTATTTGTTGAGCACTTCCAGGTGTTCTTTGAAAAGCTTGTCGGTGTTGAACAACAGGTCGTCGAAATCCATGGAGCCGGCGCGGAAGGTGCGCAGGGCATAGGCTTTATAGATCTTGCCGATCTCGGGACGCAGGTTGGCGGCGTCGTCGCCCATGAGTTCGGCGTTTTGCAGATAGTCTTCCCAACTGATGAGGCTGTTCTTGGCGGCGGAGATGCGGTTGTAGACGGTGCTGGCCTTGTAGGCGGTGTCGTCCAATCCCATTTCCTTCACGATGTTCTTGATGAGCGTTTTGGAATCGTCGGTATCGTAGATCGTGAAATTGTTCGGGTATCCCAGGTGATGGGCTTCGGCGCGGAGGATGCGGGCAAACACGGAGTGGAAGGTGCCCATCCACAGGTTGCGGGCATCGTGGCCCACCACTTTTTCGATGCGCTCGCGCATTTCGCGCGCGGCCTTGTTGGTGAAAGTGAGGGACATGATGTTGAACGCGTCCACCCCTTTGTTCATCAGTTGGGCGATGCGGAAGGTGAGCACGCGGGTTTTGCCCGAGCCGGCGCCGGCGATGAGCATACAAGGTCCTTCGGTATTGACAACCCCTTCGCGTTGGGGCTCATTTAAACTATCGAGATAATCCGTCGTCATATGGGCTGCAAGTTAGAGTAGAGATTCGGGAATGCCCGGCATGCCGTGTTTTTTTATCACGGTTTTTCAGATACTTCCCGCCGGCCTTTCACAGACCGCTTTGTCTTTTTATTTTTGATAACGAAAAACGCTAAACATAAAACTTTTTGAACGTAAAAACGCCCGTCGCTCCGCTGAATTTTCAAGCCGATGGATTGAGCATCACCGCCGCCGAACCCTGGTTTAAAGTAAAGGTTCAACTTGTTCAGCGTTACCTACAGGCCTTCATCATGAACGCCGCGGCCAAGGCCGATGAAATTATTTTTGTTGACGCATTTTCCGGTAGCGGGCTCTATTCCACAGGTCATCAAAAAGCGATCTTTCCCAGCGTTGCACTCGCCACGCTGGCCGGCGATCTTCCCATTCATCGGTGGATATTTTGTGAGCGCGACCCGGAACAGGCCTACGCCCTGCAGGTGCGCGTGAAGAAATACGGGCCTGAAAAAAACGTCTCTGTCTTTTCCGATGCGTTGCCGGAACTGACCGACCGCTTCAGAACTTCCCTACCAACATCAAAACGGGGCCATAAAGTTGCAGTCCTCTGCCTGGTCGACCCGTTTTCGCTGGACATGCCCTTGGGGCTCATGGAGAAGTGGTCTGCGCTGGGCTTTAGCTTTGTGGTGCCGTTCACCTTCGTCCTCAACGACCGGCTCACCTACCAGCACTACACCGAAGACCATCCCGACACCTTGCGAAAGTATATCGGGGGCACGGGGTTCGACAGTTTATCGAAAGTGACCAGCAACATCCAATTCTACAAACATTTGGTGCGCCTCTATCAAAACAACATGCTGGTGATGGGCATGAACACGGCGTTGTCGGTGCACAAACTGGAGTCGCATCTCATCAACCTGCCCGTCTTCTATATGGGATTTTTCTCCCGGCAATTCTCCGCCCAGGCCATTCAGCGCGATGTGAATGTGAGCGAGCATTTGCAATTCGACTTATTTGGTTGAGGATGGATGTTGCCCTTAAGGCCCAGGGGGTTGTCTTGAAAAAATGATGAACATACGCGGCATTGTCCGTACCTTTACGAACTATGATGAAAATTGGAGAAATTTTGGTTTCTGACGACATCCGCGACAAGGAGTTTGTCTGCAACCTAGAGAAGTGCAAAGGTGCCTGCTGCGTGGAGGGTGATTTCGGTGCCCCCCTGTCGAAAGAGGAGATCCCCATTCTCGACGAGATTTATCCCAAAATCAAAAAATACCTATCGCCGGAAGGCATCAAGGAAATCGAGAAACACGGCACCCACGTGGTAGACGACGAAGGCGAGCTTTGCACGCCCGTGATCGCCGGCCGCGAATGCGTGTATGCGATCTACGACAAAAAAGGAATTCTAAAGTGCGGCATCGAAGAAGCTTACAATGACGGCGTGGTTGATTGGAAAAAACCGATTTCCTGCCATCTCTATCCCATCCGTGTAACCCAGAAGAAAAACTTCGAGGCCCTCAACTATCATAAGTGGCATATCTGCTCGCCAGCCTGTGCATTGGGAAAAGAATTGCAGGTGCCGGTCTACAAGTTTCTGAAGGGCCCCCTGGTCCGTAAATACGGGGAAGCGTGGTACAAGGAATTGGAAGACACCATCGAGCAGCATCCTAAGCCTGCGCCGAAGAAGCCAAAAACCTGAACTTGCGTTAATAAAATGTGACTGCCTTGATACGTTGTTGATTTAGCATAAAGTTGAGGGAGAGCTCATCATAGAGCGAAATCTTTATAGAATCGTTGGTCAAAATATGGATGTTGTCCCCCCACCAGATACAGCCCTATAAATAGCAATATAATATCGCTTTAGAATATGCATTGTCCCTGGAAAAACAAGCTGCAATGGCTTGTCCTAACGATGTTTACATTTTTGTCATGCTCTAAAGAGCGAAAGGAAGTTTTGATCGAAATGTCAGGGAGATTGTCCGTAGATCAAGAAAACTTTAAAGCGGCTATTAACTTATTAAATGAAATGCAAAATTTGGAATATTTGTCTTATGAAAACGGCAAGTATACCGTTTGGATTAAGAAGGATGCGCTCGATCTTGAAACATTTTATGATTTAGAGCTAGAAGAGGTATCTGACCTTGAAGCGATAAGAAAGAATAGAATTAAGAAAAGTCAGATTGAGCGACTTAAATTTTTGCTAGAAGAGTTGAACTGCATAGGAATAAGAACGTATTTAAGGCTTGATGACAAGTCCCTCCCGTTCGAATCAACAAATTTTCTATACCTGCGGCACGATCTCGGTGGTTACTATTTTCATTTTTATAAATCGAAGGCAACTGCCAAGGATAAGTTGAGATTAGAGAAATCTGGCATGGGTTCATTTTTGAATGATTCGGTGGCAGTTTACTACCATCGTTCTGTATTTTGATTAAACTGGGTCGAAACGGTTCCCTGACCATACATCTTCCTAAAGTTTTGGTGCGAACCACAAAAATCCAGCGGCTGCCACGAGGGCCAGGAAGAAATACAACGCTGGGAGTTCCTTCTGCACCAACACCTGCTCTCCACTCGAATCGCCGGTCGTCGACACCAACTGATTTTGCTCGCGCTGTGCGTTTTGCCGCAGCGAATTCCAACTTCCCTTTTCACTCACGTAATAATGAAGCGAAGACGCGTCCGTTTGAAGCGAGTGCCAGCCCGGTGTTCCAGCCCAGAGCTGTCCATGCCACGCATCGTCCAGCCGTTCGTCTTCCCGCAGCGGCAGCTGGGTCGTGTCGGCGAAAAGAGTTGGATTAGGTTGGGATGACAGTAGGGTTGTTTGCAAGGGTTCGTCGGTGTACCACGGAAAGGGTGTGGTGATTTGTATGGACGATGCCTGCGTGGCGCGACGCGATAATTTTTCGATCACCGGCGACCAAAACGCGCCATAGCCCACGGAGTCGCCGGATAAAGTCATGCGATAAGTTTCCTGGAGCAATTGAAATCCAAGCTTGCCCGCTCCGGAGAAAGCATACCCGGTCAGTATGCCACTCTTGTTTTGCACGAGCGATTGAACCGTGGAATTATTTTGGAGGCGCGCCGGTAGCGCGGGTAATGTGATGGCTTTGCCTTGCAAGGCAATGGTGGCGCTATCCGTTTTTACCGGTGTGAGGATGAAAGGGAAAAGATCGTCGGGTTTGGTCTTCGTGGCGTGGGGTAGGATGAGGACCCCCAGTCCCGCGTGAACGGACGCTTTCAGAATATTCTTCTCACCGGCGGAGAGTTTTTGTAAAGCGCCGTCATCCATGATGAGAAGATCTGTTTCCTCAAGCACATCATGTGTAAGCCGGTTGATCTGGGTCGGTTGCCGGTTGGCGAACTCGAAGCGGAAGATCTTTTGGGAGAGCTGGTAGCGCAAGGTGAGTTTGTGGCCGGCATGCGCCAGATAATTCTTCAGGTATTGCGTTTCGAAGGTTGGAAAGTCCTGGATGAAGAGCAGGCGTAAGGGTGCGTCGGCCTCGACATAGACGGGAAGTTTTTCCTCTTGCCATTTTTCAGTACTGTCTCTTACGGCCAGCGTGTACAACCATTCGCCTTTTTGCTTTGGGGTGAACGATAGTTGGAATGATCTTGGCCCCGGTCCTTCCACCAGCACCGAGTCTTCTTTTTCGTTAGGACCTTTTATGGCGATCCATTTTTTTCCAGGCGTTGCACAATAGAATGTTCCCTGAACTTGTGCTGGATGATGCGCCAACACGGGCTGGGCAACCGACAACGACGTGATGCCGGCGGTGGGTTGGTTTGGGATGAAGGTGAACGTTTTGTTATCGAGTAAATCCAGATCGGTGGCCGGTAGGCCTTCGCCTGTCACAAAACGGAGCTGATCGCCTCTGATGGTCAATTCATGATCGGCAAGAGGGGATGATTTTTTGTAGGGAGCTGCTCCCGTCAAATGCCACAATTGCAAGTCAGGATAATGTTGGAGGAGGCTATCGACTTTCCCTTTCTCGTATCCAGGGGTCAACAATAGAATGGATGAATTTTTTTTGGACGTCACAACCGGTCGCAAAAACAGGCTTGCGGCCATTGCCATCATCACGATCACGGCAATCCAGCGCAAAACGAGGAAGCGGTTTTTGCGTTTCCATTCCAGCCACAGAAACAACAGCGTCAACGGAATCAGCAGCGCGGCGAGGAGCGCGGGCGATACGAGGGCATGGAACGTGATCATGACTTTCATTTTTGTTTCAATGCCTCCATGCTCTTTAAGAAACGTTCATCCAACGCGTGGACGGACCGGGTGTGGGATTGGGGTGAGGCCGCCTCTTTGGGAAGCACCTGCCACAGCGAAGCGCGTATGGCTTCAACGGCGGCGGATTGCTGAGCAGGCTCGATCTCGTTTTCGGAAAGTCTTTTCAATAGCGACAAACTTTTCAGGTAACGCCCCGGCTGGGCGATGGCGACTGCCGAGAGCTCTTGCCCTGCCTTGAGGAAATCGTTTTTGATATCGGGTGTGACGACCACCTTGCCGGTTTGCAACATGTGCTCCAACAGCGCGGCAGCTTTTCGAATATGTGGATACGTTTCCGGTTTCGAAGTGGACTTTTCGGCTGTAGCGTTTTTCAATTCGGTTAAATCGCCGGTCAGTCGTTTTTCTTCTTTCAAGGGCGGCGGATCAAATCCTGTGCGATGGACATAGATGCGCGAGTCCTGGCTGATCTCTTTCAACAGCTTGAGGGCTTTGTATTGATAGGGCAGTGATTTTTCCGGGTCGTAGAGACGCAGGTGCAATTCGGCGTCCCACATCACGGTGATGGCTGCCTTCAATTTCGAGCGTATCGACTGGGCGAAGAACGTAGCCTCGTCCTCACTGTCGTGGGCGTGGGTATAGGCTTTCACGGGATCGTCTTTGTCGTCGCCACCATGGTCGTGATGATCCTGGGTGGGGGCTGACTTTTTCTCCTCTACGAGATTGTGTTCGTTCTCCGTGTCGTGCACGTGGCCGTATTTTTTGGTCACGTCTTCTTCGTGGTCGTCATCACTGGGAAGGGCGGCCTGCGGACCGATGCCGGACTCAAATTCTTCACCCAGAAATTCTCCGTAGCGGAGGCGGAGCACTTTCTGGTCGTAGGCCAGTTCGTTGCTTCGGGAATTGAAGACTTCCTTGGTGATGTTCTTTTTTTCTTTCAGCAACTTCTCGCTGTCGATGATGATCTGTCGCTGGCTCCGGAAATAGTCGGGCATGAGGTCCACGCCCAGACCCGGGTCGATGGACGTGGTTTGTTGCGTCGTGTCTTGCAGCGCGATAAAGAATGTTTCCGTGCGCGCCTTGTTGGGTTGGGGTGCTTTATTATCGAGGGCTTCGACGTAGAAATACAATTCATCGCCGGGATCGAGTCCAAGCTTCACCAGGTCGATGGTCCGGTTGGCACGGAGGGATTTGCCGGAGATCTTGTCCGGTTTGTCAAAGCGCAATTTTTCCTCCCTGAATTTCACAGACTCACCACTCCCTTTGCTGACGGTGGCAATGATGTAGGCGTCATTTATATGATAGTCGTCCGACAGCGTTGATTGTAGGTTGACCTTCAACTTGTCGGTCAGGCTTAGGGTGATGAACTGATCCAGGTTTTCTACCGTGATGACGGGTGGCTGGTCGCGGATGGTTTCCACGGTAAAATAGTCAGAGTATTTGACGGAACCATCTGCATTTCTCCAGGCGATTTGGTAAAAGGCCGTTTCTGTGAATTGCTTCTGTATGGAGTATTCGCCGCTTGCTGTAGTGGCAAGTTTCACGCTATCGTGCGTGGAGAAGATCATCTTGGCGTCCGTTACTTTTTCGGTGAAAGCAATGTTCCATTGGATGTTCGTTCCTTCCGGTACGCGAAGATTGAACGTCTTCACGGTTTGCTTTGGAATTCCCGTATAGGAAGGCGGGGTGAACGTGATGGCTGCACTGCGAATGGCGGCCGGCAAAACTTCTTCCGGTGATGTGCCGGTTTGTGCGTTGCGGGTAACGGTCGCCGCTTCTCTCGATATTTTGTGTTTTCCGGCAAACCCCATCGACACAAACGCGATCAGTGCACTAAGGGCAAAAACTCCCAAGGCTTGTAAAAGCTTGTGTGGGAGTTTTACGGAAGGGTAGAGGATCTCAAATTGGCGAAGGCTTTTTATTTTTTGAAGTTGCTGCAAGGAGGTGAGGCCTTCGTCCTCACGCAGGAACAGATCGGCACTTTCTTCCAATTGGGGATAGTGCTGGTTCATATAATGGATCACACCGGCTTCTGAAATTTGCCAGAGGCCGAGTTGAACGCTTCGGACGATGAAACAGCTTAAGCCGGCTGCTCCTGCCAACAGCCAAAGACCGGACAGGGGAAGGACAAACCAATATGCGACGGCATAGGTGATCAGTCCTTCGGCTAAGGCCAGCAACAATGCTTCCGTCACGCGGATCATTCTGTATTTCCGCTTCAGGCGAAGAAGATGATATCGTGCCTCCTTTGCGCTCATTGATTTCGTTTGAAGGCCACAAGCCTTTCGGTTAATAAAACAGCCATAAAAGCAAAGGCCAGCAGGGGAGAGGGATTATGTTGACCTGCCGGTGCTCCCGCCCACAGCCCATCCGTGGTGGTTTCGGTTGACCATTGTGAGGTTTCGGGCTGCGTTCGCCGGTCAAATTTTGGATCGGTTTCCGGTTTGGTAAGGATGACATTGGCCAGTTGCCAGGGAAGTTTTTCCTGGAGGGCGATTTCTTCATTCAGCCGCTTTGTGATGATCCATGTTTCTGATCCAGCCTTGCCCGGTTGCCGCGATAGCAGTGGGCCATGTTCACCCGTTTCCGGTTTTAGAATGATTTGACGAAAGGGCGTTCCTTCTGGTAGTTTTTCCGGCGAAAGCCAAACGAGCCAATCAGCTTTTGATGCTTCCGGAATATCCTTGAGCTTATATTTTTGCCACTGGATATACGTTGGTATGGATTCTTTCAACGCCTCTAACGACGCCGTCAGAATCATTTGATCGTAACCAAATTCATCATAGCCGACGATGGCCAGGGAAACCGTGTCCGGGGCATTGATGTGAACGGAATCATTGCCCAGGTGAAAGTATCCACTCGGCGACGCGATTGCCTTTACCGTTTCAAAGTGCGTCTCACGAGGTGTTGATACTCCTTTTCGAATCGAAACCGAGTCGCTCGCAAGTCTAATGGCTTGTAGCGGAAACTCTGTTGGTTCGGGCGTAACGGTGACCCATCGTATGTTCGCCGGCAGCGTTATGCGTTTACCTTTAAATCCCGATAGGTAATTGTAGGAAAGGACGACTGCCTGCTGCAGCGATTTTCTCTTCAACAGATCCACGGCCGACCAGTAGTTGAGCCGTTCTGTTGTTGCACTGTCAAGCGAGGGAAAGCCTTTCGCCAATTGCTTCAATTCATAGCCTTCTTTTTTCAAGCTATCGCTAAGTGAAGAAAACCGGGCGTCGTTCTCCAGGCCGGCTTCCACCACCAGCCATTTTTTTTGATGGCTCCCCGAAGCGTTGAATTGCAATCCGCTCAACAGGAACACCAACAAAGCAATGGCCAGGCAACGCAACGCGAGCAACAGCACTTCATTTAATCGCAGGCTTTTGAATTGTTTGGTTGTGGAATCTTCCAGGTACCGGATGCTGCCCATGCGAACCACCTTGCCCTCCTTACGGCTCAGCAAGTGGATGCCGATCGGGATCAGTAATCCCGTCAAACCCCAAAGCCATATCGGGTGGGCGAACATCATCAGCGGATCATGGTTTTACGTACTTTCAAAAAATCGCGTAAGGTCTTTTCAAAGGGATCGCCCATGGAAACCAGTTGATAGCTGATCTGCTTTTCCAACATCCACATGCGCGAGCGACGGATCCAGTCCTTGATGCGCGAAACATATTGCTCTTGTTGTTGTACGGTATCGACCTTTACTTGTGCACGGGTTTCCAGGTCTTGAAAAGTGAAGGAACCTTCCTGGTCGAGCTCCATTTCGTGGTGCCCCATCAGATGAAAGACGATCACTTCGTTGCGGGGTGTTTTCAAGCGCGAAATGAAATGTAGCAGGTCTTCGCCGTCGTCGTAAAGGTCGGTGAAGAAAATGATCAACTCCTTGCCATGATGATCAAACAGTTGCTCCAACCCGTTGTCTTTTTTCCAAGTGCCTTCGCTTTTTATGTGAATCAGTGCGTTGATAAAGCGGATGAATTGCTGTTGCTCAAAACGTGGTTGTACGGTGTTGAGGACCTTGTTGTTGACTGTATACAGTCCGAACGTATCGCTTTGCTTCCGGCAGAGATAGGCTAACGCGGCGGCGAGCACATTGGTATATTGGAGTTTGCTCACACCCGCTTCGGTGTACGCCATGGAGTGGCTGGCGTCGATAATAAATTTGACCGTGATGTTGGTCTCAATTTCAGCCTGCTTGATGTAATACCGTTCCGATCGTGCATACATCTTCCAGTCGAGCTGTCGCAGATCGTCGCCCGGTTCATAGCTGCGGTATTGGCTGAACTCCTGACCCGCACCGACGGCCTGGCTTTTGTTGCTGCCGCTCATGAATCCCTCCACGATGATACGAGCCACCAGTTCGAGGCCGTTCACCGTGTTGAGGATCTCGGGTTTCAGCAAGTCTTTGATCTGCCGGTTCACGATTTTTTAGATTCGGTTGCTTTTTACGCTCGCTATGTTTTCAAACAATTTCGCCGTTACCTGGTCGGGTGTCACACCTTCCGCTTCAGCCTTGAAGTTCATCAGGATGCGATGACGCAACACGGGGTAAGCCACTTTCTGAATGTCTTCCAGCGTGACGGCAAAATTGCCGTGCAGCAAGGCCCGCGCTTTTGCCGTTAAGATCATGGCCTGACCGGCGCGGGGACCTGCTCCCCAGCGAACCCACTCGTTCACGAAGGCGACTTCGCTTTGGCCGGGACGGGTGGCGCGAACGATGCGGCTTACCACTTCGATCAGGTCGGAGTTGATGTGCACTTCACGAACCAGACGCTGGGCTTCTAATATTTTACTTCCTTCAATTACTTTTTGAACAGGATTGCTTTTTCTTCCGGTAGTGCTCTCCAGGATGGCGCGCTCTTCTTCTGCTGTCGGATAATTTATTCTCACGTAGAGCAAGAACCGGTCGAGCTGTGCTTCGGGCAATGGAAAAGTCCCCGCTTGTTCAATCGGATTTTGTGTTGCTAAAATAAAGAACGGCCTTTCCAACGGATAGGTAATTCCCCCGTAGGTCACTTCAAACTCCTGCATCGCTTCCAGTAAAGCGGCTTGTGTTTTTGGCGACGTGCGGTTGATCTCGTCGGCCAGGATGATGTTGGAGAATATCGGCCCTTTGTTGAATTTGAAAAAACGTTTCCCTGTGGTGTGATCTTCCTCTAGGATCTCTGTGCCGATGATGTCCGTAGGCATGAGGTCGGGAGTGAATTGAATTCTTCTGAACTTCAAATCGATCGCATCCGACAGCGTACGGATCATGAGGGTTTTCGCCAGGCCGGGCACGCCCTCCAGCAGCGCATGTCCGCCGGCGAGGAATGTGATCAACAGCTGGTCGATGGTCTCTTCCTGGCCGACGATCACTTTTCGTATTTCCTGCTTGAGGGCATTCAGCTTGCCGATGATCTCCTGTACGGTTTGCTCGGTGTTTTTCAGATCCTGGGTCATATCAGTAAAATGTCTAAACGTTCGGTTTTGTTTTCTTTTGTTGTCAACGCATCATGGCATACATCACGATGTTCACACTGAAACGCGTATTGTCAATTTTGTAAAATCGTTTGTTCCTGAAATCGTAGTCCCACTCACAGCCATAATCCTTGTTGCTATACAACACCCCGATCCGGCCGTTGATCTCGATCGCCTTTAAATAGTCATGTACAATGTCGTCTCCCCAGCCATTCAATTCTTGCGACGTGGTGGGCGGTCCGTCGAACTGAAAGAACATGGAATAGATCGGGTGATGATTCGGTATTTTCTTCAAGGCATTGGCGCCGAAGATCCGTTCCATTTGTCCTTCAAATGATTTTGAAAAGAGCCCGTCGATGTCGTGGTTACAGTCGTCGACAAAAACAAACCCGCCTTGTCGCACATAGCGTTCAAAGTTTTCGCGTTCCTGCTGGGTGAACTCCACCAGCTTATGACCGCTCAGGTAACAGAAGGGGCACTGAAAAATGTCGGTGCTGCTGAGGGGCACAATATTTTCCTGCGTGTCCACGGGCAAGGTCGTGTACTCAATGAGTGAGTTCAGCAAGTTGGCCGGCATGCGCTGATCAACATCCCAGTCGCCCGACTCATACTGCAGGCGTGTAAAGAAAAATTTGTTCGCGTCGCGCATACGATAATCGTGCAATTTGCGGGTTTCTTTTGGCATCACCACTACGAAATTATACAAGCGGGAACGGGGGATCAGGGATCGTATGGATCAACTTCCCCGAACACGATTTCGCCGGATATCAAAAGAAAAAAATCCCCGGCGTGATGGCCGGGGATTTGTTCATAAGCATAGAAGATATTATACCGCGTCCGACAAACTCGAGAACGTGAAGTCCCGGATCTTCATGGGCGGAATGAGGTAGTTCACGTTCGACTCCACGCTCACCGTGCGCTCAACCTTACCCAACTCTTCCAGATTGTTCAGCATGATCACGGGGCTTTCGTTGAAGCGGAAGTTCTTGATTGGGAATTTGATCTCACCATTCTCGATGTAGAAAGTTCCGTCGCGGGTTAACCCGGTTAGCAGGAGGGTTTGGGGATCAACGGGGCGGATATACCATAGGCGTGTTACGAGAATGCCTTTCTTAGTGCCCTTTATCAATTCCTCAAGGGACTTCGTTCCACCTTCCATGATCACCCCATCGGGGCCGGGGATCGCTTTCACGCCTTTCTTCTCAGCCCAGTAGCGGGAGTAAGTAAGATTCTTTATAACGCCTTTTTCGATCCAGCTCACTTTTTCCTGCGGTCTTCCATCGCCGGCCCAGGTGCTGGTAGGCAGCTCTGGGTTGAGCGGATCGGAATACATGTTCACCCGTTCGTCCACCAGCTTTTCGCCAAGGCGGGTTTTGCCACCGGGTTGGCTGAGGAAGCTGCGGCCTTCGTCGGCCTGGCGTGCGTCGAGACCGAAGAAAATGTTTTCAAGAAGTACGGCGGCTGCGGCGGGCTCCAGGATCACGGTGTACTTTCCGGGCTCAATGGCGCGGGCGGTCGCGGACTTCAAGCCTTTGTCGGCGGCGATCTGGGATGCCTTTTTCGTATCGAGTTTGGTGAAGTCATTGTAGCCGCGCGTTGCATAGCCCGAACCTTTACCATCTTCCGTGCGCATGGTGATGGAAAAGTTCACGCCGGTCGATGTGTTGTAAGCAAAAAGTCCCTTGCTGTTCATCATCGCGTTCATGGTGGTCGTGTCTTCCATGAAGCCGGCAGCTACTGTTTTTGTATCCTTGGCTACCTGCAGGCTTTGCGCCACGGCATCGGCCCGTTGTTTGGGAGTGATGGCCGCGGTGGCCGGCACGAACATCACGGGCTCTGCATACTTTTGCGGCCCGAGGAAAGAAACAAACTCCGGATTTTCGGGTGCCAGCTGCGCCAACTCTTCGGCGCGTCTGACAACTTTTTCCAGCGAAGCATCATCAAATTCGTTGATGGTAGCCACCCCGAGTTTCTTGCCATAGGCGGAAGAAACGACCAGTGTATTGGTGCTGATGCCGCCACTGGTGGAGACCGAATTGCGTGCATACCGGATGTTGCCCGTTATGGTGCCGGTGAGGTTGATCTCGCATTCGTCTGCTTTTGAATAGCTCAATACTTTTTTCAATAAAGCCTGAGCTTCGTCTTGTGTGAGTAGTGGCATAGGTTATCCGATTTTACGTGATGTATTGATGACGTTAACTCCGTTGAAGCGTGTCGTGGACGAGCCGTGCGACACCGCGCTAACCTGTTGAGGTTGTCCCTTTCCGTCAAAGAAAGATCCGCCCAGGCGATAGTCGCTCTGATCGGCAATGCCGACGCACGAGTTCCAGAATTCCTGGGTGTTGGATTGGTAGGCCACATCTTTCAACGGACCCGCGATCTTTCCATCCTTGATCTCATAATACAGCTGTCCGCCAAACTGGAAATTATACCGTTGCTGATCGATGGAGAACGATCCGTCGCCGATGATATAGATTCCTTTTTGAACGCCTTTGATGAGGTCATCAATACTCTTCTTTTCTTTGCCGGCCTGCAGCGAGATGTTGGCCATGCGCTGGAACTGAACACTGCTCCAGTTGTCGGCATAGCAACAGCCTTGTGAGGCAGGCAATCCCAGGATGTGCGCCTGGTCGCGGATGGCCTGGTAGCTAACGAGTGTGCCGTCTTTGATAACATCCCACTGACCGCACTTCACGCCTTCATCGTCATAGCCTACTGCGCCCAGTGAACCCACTTGCGTCTTGTCCGCTACAATGTTGACGAGCTTGCTGCCATAGTTGAATTTTTTGGATTCCCACTTGTCCAGCGTCAGGAAGCTGGTGCCGGCGAAGTTGGCTTCGTAGCCGAGCACGCGATCCAGTTCGGTCGGGTGACCGGTAGATTCGTGGATGGTGAGCCACAAGTGTGAAGGATCGAGGATCAGATCGTATTTACCAGGCTCAACGGATTTTGCTTTGATCTTTTCGCCCGCTTGCTTGGCGCCTGCCCTGGCATCTTCCAGCATGTCGTAGCGTCCTTTGTACAGCGTGGTCACGCCTTGGATTTTATCTTGCGGACGGGCGTATAAATATTCATAGCCCATACCCATCGGTGCACTCAACGCATTGCGCGTCTCGAACTTTCCGGTGGCGGCATCGATCTTCGTGATGAAGAACGTGGGCCAGATGCGATGAATGTCCTGGTCGATGTAGGAACCGTCGGTGGATGCAAAGTACTTCTGCTCGTTCACCATAAAGAGGAACGAGTTGATGTAGTCGGCGCCGCCCTTCATGGCTTCGGCATTC
Organism: Chryseolinea soli; assembly: GCF_003589925.1. Classification (NCBI taxonomy): domain Bacteria; kingdom Pseudomonadati; phylum Bacteroidota; class Cytophagia; order Cytophagales; family Fulvivirgaceae; genus Chryseolinea; species Chryseolinea soli. Next base: position 4,155,588 of record NZ_CP032382.1, read on the forward strand.
ACGCCCAGCAGCAGATCAACTTTTTCCTTGATGGGAACCTCGAATGCATTTTTTTCGATGGGTGCCTTCCAGCTCACTTCGCCATAGCCTTTTTGAGGAGCGAGTTGAACGGGTTCGGTCAGTAGACGCGAGTTTTCTTTGGCGATGGCCACGGCCAGCTCTGCGGCTTTGGCAATGCTGTCTTTGTCCAACTTGTCGGTGGCGGCAAAGCCCCAACTGCCCTGGGCCACCACGCGAACGCCGAGGCCGTAGGATTCCGTGTTGACAATGTTTTGCACTTTGTCTTCACGGGTGATGACGAATTGGTTGAGGTAGCGACCAATACGCACGTCGGTGTAGGTTGCTCCTTTGGCGCGGGCTGCGTTGAGCGCGACGTCGGCCATCTGCTTTTTCAGGGCCACGTCAACCGTTTCCAGCGCTCTTTCCGGAGCGATGGGGCGACCCATGCCGGGAATGGCCGATAACATGGCCGCTGTCGTGCCCATGCCGGTCAGGTAAAGAAAGTCTCTTCTTTTCAAAGTTTAAGGGTTTAGAGTTATTCGTTATGAGCTTTATCGAAAAGCAATATCCAAAAGTTTTGCAAAATTCAATCTTTTGGGATGGTCCCCCCGTAATTTTTTGTTTGGACAATACCACAAAATCCGGTATAAAAAGAAAAATCCCTGACGATTATCAGGGATTTCTATCGAAGTACTAGATGACTAAACGGCGTCCGACAAGCTGGTGAACGTGAAGTCGCGCAGCTTCATGTAGGGGATGAGGAAACTGGCGCCGCCCCCGGGACCACCGTCCACGTCAACCCTCACTTGCTTGCCCAACGTCTCCACATTGTTCAACATAATGACCGGGCTTTCGTTGAAGCGGAAGTTCTTGATGGGGTGCTTCACTTTGCCATTTTCAACAAAGAACGTGGCGTCGCGCGTGAGGCCGGTGTAGAGTTGGGTCTGGGGATCCACCGCACGGATATACCAGAAACGGGTGACCAGGATGCCTTTCTTCGTGTCCTTGATGAGGTCCTCCAACGAAGCGTTGCCGCCTTCCATGATGGCATTGCCGGGGAACGGCACGGGAGCAACATTTTTATTAGATGCCCAATAGCGGTCATAGAACATGTTGGCCACCGTTCCGTTTTTGATGATGTCCATTTTCTTGCGCGCCTGGCCATCGCCCGACCAGGGAGAAGCGGGAACGTCGAGGTTGAACGGATCGGTGTAGATCGTCACGCGCTCGTCCATGATCTTTTCGCCCATCTTAGTTCCACCGCCTTTTTTGGCGAGGAAGCTGCGGCCTTCATCGGCCTGGCGTGCGTTCATGTTGAACATCATGTTGCGGATCAATTCGGCAGAAGCGGCGGGCTCCAGGATCACCGTATATTTTCCGGGCTCGATGGCTTTGGCCTGGCGTGATTGTAAAGCTTTGTCAATGGCAATGCGCGAAGCCTCTGCCGTGTCGAGCTTGCTCACGTCGTTGAAGCTGCGGGTCACCCAGCCTGAACCGGTGCCGTCGTTGCTGCGCATGGTCACGGTGAAGTTCACGCCGGTGGATTGGTTGTAGGCAAACAATCCCTTCGTGTTCATCATCGACGCGAAGCTGTAGTTGTCTTCGAGGAACCCCGCGGCGGTGACATCTTTCGCGATGGCAGGGTTGATGCTATTGGCAGCGGCTTGTGCACGATATTCAGGCGTGATCTTCGCCGTGGACTCGAAATAGGTTTTCGATTCGCCATAGGTTTGCTGTGGAAGGGGCTCCATGAACTCGGGGTTCTCGGGCGCCAGCTTGGCCAGTTCTTCCGAACGGCGCACTACTTTTTCCAACGACGCGTCATCGAATTCGTTGATCGTTGCCACGCCCGACTTCTTGCCGAAGTTGGACTGCACGATCAGCGTCACGTCGCTGTTCTCGCCGGCCGTGGAAACACTGTTGCGGGCGTAGCGTATATTGCCTCCGTTGGTGCCGTTCAGGTTCACCTCGCAGGCGTCTGCTTTGGAAAAGGCGATCACCTTCTCCAATATTTTTTTCGATTCTTCTTTTGAAAATATAGCCATGATGCTGTTGTTATAGGTTAGGGTTAAAGAGTTCTTCCGGTATTGATCACATTCACGCCGTTGAAGCGCGCGGTTGCCGAACCGTGCGATACGGCGTTCGACTGCGCGGGTTGGCCCTTGCCGTCGTTGAAGGCGCCGTTCATACGGTAGTCGCGATCATCGCAAACCTGCACGCACGAATTCCAGAACTCCTGCGTGTTGGATTGGTAGGCCACGTCTTTCAACATGCCCGCGATCTTGCCGTTCTTGATCTCGAAGAACAACACACCACCGAACTGGAAATTATAGCGCTGCTGATCGATCGAGAAGGAACCGTCCTTCACGATGTAAATACCCTTCTCCACGCCCGCGATCATTTGGTCTGGCGTGAGTTGTGTCTTGCCGGGTTGCAGCGATACGTTGGCCATGCGCTGGAATTGCACGTCGCGCCAGCTTTGTGAATAGCAGCAACCGTGCGATTCGCCTTGCCCCAGGATATGAACCTGGTCGCGAATGGCCTGATAGTTCACGAGCACGCCGTCTTTCACCAGGTCCCATTGCTTGGTCTTCACACCTTCGTCGTCATAGCCGACGGCACCGAGAGAACCGGGCTGAACTTTATCGGCCACAAAGTTCACGGCTTTGCTGCCGTATTGGAAGGTCTTCGATTGTAATTTATCCAGTGTGGCAAAGCTGGTTCCCGCATAGTTGGCTTCATAACCCAACACGCGGTCCAACTCCAACGGGTGACCTACCGATTCGTGGATGGTGAGCCACAAGTGTGAAGGCTCCAACACGAGATCGTATTTTCCGGGTTCTACGGATTTAGCAGAAATCATCTGTTTGGCCTGCTCGGCAGCAAACGTAGCGTCTTCGACGATGTCGTAGGACTTGTTGTAGAGTGTGATGCCTCCGGGGCCTTGGATCTTATCTTGTGCCTTGCCGTCCATGTATTCATACCCCATGCCCACGGGTGCGCTGAACGCAGAGCGTGTCTTGAACTGGCCCGATGCCTTGTCGATCATCGTGACCTGGAAGTTGGGCCAGGTGCGGTGAATGTCCTGGTCGATGTATGAACCTTCGGTGGATGCAAAATATTTTTGTTCGTTCACCAGGAACATGATGCTGTTGATGAAGCTGGCGCCTTTTTCCATCGCTTTTGCGTTGGCGTTCAGCAGCAGGTCGGCTTTTTCCTTGATGGGAACCTCAAAGCCGTTTTTCTGGATCGGTGTTTTCCACGACACTTCGCCATAGCCTTTTTCGGCCGCGAGCTTTACGGGTTCTTTCTGGAATTTTGAATTCGCTTTCGCGATGCCGACAGCGCGTTCGGTGGCCTTCTTGATGCCATCGGGTGTCACTTCGTTGGTGGCTGCAAAACCCCAGGTGCCGTTCGCGATCACACGAATGCCCACACCGTAGGATTCGGTGTTGCGCACGCTTTGCACTTTGTTTTCACGGGTGATGACAAACTGGTTCAGGTAGCGGCCGATGCGTACGTCGGCATAGGTTGCTCCATTGGAGCGGGCCGTGTTGAGGCCTACATCCGCCAGGCGTTTTTTCTGCGACACGTCCAGGCCAGGGATGAGGAGTTCCTCCGCGGTGATGGTGTTTGCCAGTGAAGTCACGGGGAGCATCAATGCACCCGCGCCCATCCCGGCCAATTGAATAAAGTCTCTTCTTTTCATACGTATGCCGGTTAAATGGTTCTTCCTGTATTGATCACATTGATGCCGTCGAAGCGCGACGTGGAGCTGCCGTGCGATACGGCGCTGACTTGCGAGGGTTGGCCTTTGCCATCGAAAAACGATCCGAACAAACGGTAATCTTTTTCGTCGCAGATCTTCGTGCAGCTGTTCCAGAACTCTTGTGTATTGGATTGATAGGCCACATCGTTGAGCATGCCCACGATGGCGCCGTTCTTGATCTCGTAAAATACGGTACCTCCGAATTGAAAATTATACCGCTGCTGGTCGATCGAGTAGGAGCCACGTCCTGCGATGTAGATGCCTTTCTCCACATCTTTGATCATCTCGTTGATCGAATACGGGTCTTTGCCCGGTGCCAGCGAGATGTTGGCCATGCGTTGGAACTGAACATCGCTCCAGCTTTGCGCATAGCAGCAACCGTGCGATTCGTTTTGTCCCAGGATGTGCACCTGGTCGCGGATCGCCTGGTAATTCACTAAGATACCATCCTTGATCAGATCCCAACGCTTGCATTGTACGCCTTCGTCGTCATAGCCCACGGCGCCGAGGGAACCGGGTTGCACCTTGTCGGCAAAGATGTTGACGAGCTTGCTGCCGTAGTTGAATTTGCCGGTCTTCCACTTGTCGAGGGTGGCAAAGCTGGTGCCGGCGTAGTTGGCTTCGTAGCCCAGCACGCGATCCAGTTCCAACGGGTGGCCTACGGATTCGTGGATGGTGAGACCAAGGTGATTGGGTTCCAAGACCACACTGTATTTTCCAGGCTCTACCGATTTTGCGGTCAGCATTTCCTTGGCTTGCTTGGCGGCCAGGGTGGCGTCTTCGATCATGTCGTAGCTGTTCCGGTACAACATGACGTCGGCGGGTCCGTGAAGTTTATCGATCGCTTTCGGGATCATGTATTCATACCCCATACCCATCGGTGCGCTCAGGGCCTGGCGGATCTTGAACGTGCCGGAACCTTTGTCGACGGCTGTCACAGAGAATGTAGGCCAGATGCGATGAATGTCCTGATCGATGTAGGAGCCTTCCGTGGAGGCGAAATATTTTTGTTCGTTCACCTGGAAAAGGTTTGAACTCACAAAGCTGGCGCCGTTCTGTTGGGCGGCGGCGTTGGTCTTGAGCAACAGATCTGCTTTTTCGGAAACCGGAACCTCGAAAGAATTTTTCTCGATCGGGGTTTTCCACGTCACTTCGCCATAGGATTTTACCGGGGCCAGTTTTACGGGTTCCTTTTGAAATTTTGAATTTGCTTTCGCGATCGCTACCGCTTGTTGGGTGGCTTTTTTGATGCCATCGGGTGTGACGGTGTTGGTAGAAGCGAAACCCCATGTGCCGTTCACGATCACGCGGATGCCCGCGCCGAACGACTCGGTGTTCACGATGTTCTGTACTTTGTTTTCGCGCGTAGAGATAAATTGATTGAGGTAACGCCCGATCCGGATGTCAGCATAGGAGGCGCTCAGGGATTTGGCGGTGTTCAAAGCAACATCGGCGAGTTGCTTTTTTTGTGCCGTATCCAGGGGAACGTCCAGCAATGCTTCCACGGGAATGGGGTTGCCCATCAAGGGCACTGTCATCAGCATCCCGCCAATGCCAAGCCCTGCCATTTGAACGAATTCTCTTCTTTTCAAGGGTAATGGGTTTAGGTTAATGAGTTTATTCCTATGAGTTATTCATTGTAAAATAATCAAAGAAACAAAAAAGGATACCTAAAAAGGTATCCTCTGTCAATAGATTATATGAGTGGTTATTCGCGGCTCGTGCTTGCTTACTCGGAAAGTGTACTGAAATCGAATGAAGTTTCCAGGAACTTCGTTGTGAACTTGCCGGAGCGGAACGTGGGGTTGTCCATCAGTTTGATGTGGAAGGGTATCGTTGTCTTGATGCCTTCGATGACAAACTCCTGCAACGCGCGCTTCATGCGGGTGATCACTTCTTCGCGCGACTGTCCGGTGATGATCAGCTTGGCGATCATCGAGTCGTAGTTCGGGGGAATGGTGTAGCCGGCATACACGTGGCTGTCGATGCGAACACCGTGGCCGCCGGGCATGTGCAGGTTGGTGATCTTGCCGGGTGAAGGACGGAAGCCGTTCGCGGGATCTTCGGCGTTGATGCGGCATTCCATGGCAAACATTTTGGGGAAGTAGTTGGTGCCCGAGATCGGAACACCGGCCGCTACTTTGATCTGTTCTTTGATGAGGTCGTAGTCCGTCACTTCTTCTGTGATGGGGTGCTCTACCTGGATCCGCGTGTTCATTTCCATGAAGTAGAACTTGCCGTGTTTGTCCACGAGGAACTCGATGGTGCCGGCGCCTTCATAATTGATGGCTTTCGCACCTTTCACGGCCGCTTCTCCCATGCGCTCGCGCAATTCCTGGCTTAGGATGGGCGAGGGGGTTTCTTCTACCAGTTTCTGGTGGCGGCGCTGGATGGAGCAATCGCGCTCGGAAAGGTGACACACTTTTCCATATTGATCGCCCACGATCTGGATCTCGATGTGACGGGGCTCTTCTACAAATTTCTCGAGGTAAAGGCCGTCGTTGCCAAAGGCGGCACCGGCTTCACGCTTGGCATCATCCCAAGCCTTCTTGAATTCCGACTCGTTGTTGATGATGCGCATGCCTTTTCCACCGCCACCTGCGGTCGCTTTCACGATCACGGGATAGCCGATCTCTTTCGCGAGTTCGATACCCTGTTCGATAGAGTCCAGCAATCCCTCGGATCCGGGAATAGTGGGCACGCCCGCTTTCTTCATGGTGTCTTTCGCGGTCGACTTGTCGCCCATCGCTTCGATCATGGCAGGTGTGGGGCCGATGAATTTTATTCCGTACTCATGACAGATGGCCGAGAACTCGGCCCGCTCCGACAGGAAGCCGTAGCCGGGGTGAATGGCGTCGGCGTTGGTGATCTCGGCGGCTGAAATGATGCGGGGTATGTTGAGGTAGGACTCCTTGCTCGGCGCAGCGCCGATGCACACGGCTTCATCGGCAAAGCGCACATGAAGACTTTCGCGATCGGCGGTAGAATATACCGCCACGGTCTTGATGTCCATTTCGCGACAGGTGCGGATGATCCGCAGGGCGATCTCGCCCCGGTTTGCTATTAATATTTTCTTGAACACAGTGGTCTGGGGTTAACGTCTCATCAATGACATGCTCCGCTACAAATTGTTCGGCTGAAATGTCCACCCGTTTGCTTTGGGAAGGATCACGCGTCAGCGTAAACAAAAAGACTTCGGAATATGGTAATTAATTAATCCGGTTCTACTACGAAGAGGACCTGGTCGTATTCCACGGGCGACGAGTTTTCGATCATCGCTTTCACGATGGTTCCTGAAACTTCTGATTCGATCTCGTTGAACAACTTCATGGCTTCGATGATACACACGGTTTGTCCTTTGGAGATTTTGTCGCCAACGGAAACAAATGCAGGCGTGTCGGGTGTCGAGGAGCGGTAGAATGTTCCGATCATGGGCGACTTGATCTCTACGGTCTTCTTGCCCGTTGCTGCGGGTGCAGCTTCCACACGGGGTGCTGCGGCTTGTGCTACCGGCGCTGCGGCTTGCGCTACTGGCGCCACTGCGGCTTGTGTCATCACGGGGGTTGACTTGAATACCTTTTGATCGGGCTCGCGCTTCACGTGAAGCTTCAGCTCTTTGGTTTCAATGTTTACTTCGTTCAATCCCGACTTGGAAATGAAGTCGATGAGGTCTCTTATTTCTGTCGTTTTCATTGCGGGTTGGTTAGCGGATCCTGATTCGTTCGCGGCCTTTGAAGGAGCGGGCGCCTTTTTGGCTGCGGGTTTTACTGCGCGTGCTTTGCTCATGGTGTAGTTTATTCTTTTACGCGTTCAACATAATCTCCAGTGGAGGTTTGGACTTTGATCTTGTCGCCGGTGTTTACAAACAGGGGCACTCGAATCTCGACGCCGTTCTCGAGCGTGGCAGCCTTCAATGTACGGGTAGCCGTATCGCCTTGCATACCGGGTTCGGTGTATTGCACTTCCATCACGACATGGGTGGGGGCTTCCGCGGTGATGGCGCTCTCGCCGTTTTCAAAGGCGATGAGCAAAGTAACACCTTCTTTGATAAAATTCACAGAGTTGCCCAGCAATCGCTTGTCGATGTATACCTGGTCGAAGGTAATATTGTCCATGCACACCAGGCTGTCGCCGTCGGCGTAGAGGTATTGGTATTCTTTTGTTTCGACACGCAAGATCTCAACTTCTTCTCCGGGGCGGAAACGGTTTTCTGCTACTTTACCGTTGCGTACGTTGCGCATTTTTATTTGATAGAAGGCGCGCAGGTTGCCGGGCGTGCGGTGCTGGAGTTCTTCCACCTGCATCACTTCGCCGTTGTAGCGGATGTAATTTCCTTTGCTTAAATCAGAGACGGTTGCCATAAAAAAATCAAACTTTAAGTTACAAATGAATTGATGAATTGCAAGAGTTTGCGCCAACCTGCCCGAGGGCTACCGGCCTGAAACCCTTTGGTCTGTTAACTGTTATAGGCCCATTTCACATAGACCGCACCCCAGGTGAAGCCTCCGCCAAAGGCGGCCAGGATGAGGTTGTCGCCTTTCTTTAATTGCTTCTCATAGTCCCACAACAGCAGCGGAATGGTGCCGGCCGTCGTGTTGCCATAGCGTTCTATGTTCATCATCACTTTGTCTTCGGTGATGCCCACGCGGTTGGCCGTGGCGTCGATGATGCGCTTATTGGCTTGGTGGGGCACCAGCCACTGCAGGTTTTCGCCGTTCAGGTTATTGCGCTCGGCGATCTGTGCCGATACATCGGCCATGTTGGTCACAGCAAATTTAAATACCGCCGATCCTTCCTGGTAAACAAAATGCTCGCGGTTGTTCACCGATTCGTGGGTGGCGGGTTTGCGGCTGCCGCCGGCCTTCATGTGCAGGTAGGCTTCGCCGTTGCCATCGCTTTTCAGGATGGAATCCATTACCCCCAGGTCCTCCGTGGTGGGCTCCAAAAGTACGCAGCCGGCGCCGTCGCCAAAGATAATGCAGGTCGTACGGTCGGTATAGTCCATGATCGCCGACATTTTGTCGCCGCCGATCACGATCACTTTCTTATACATGCCCGACTGGATGTAGCTGGCACCCGTGCTCAATCCGTAGAGAAAACCCGAGCACGCTGCGCTCATGTCGAAGCTGAAGGCGTTGGTGGCGCCGATGGCCGTGGCCACGATGTTGGCCGTAGCGGGGAAGGTCATGTCGGCCGTTACGGTAGCAAAAATGAGCAAGTCTATTTCTTTGGGGTCCGTCTTGGTCTTGGCCAGCATGTCCTCCACGGCTTTGATGCCCAGCACCGATACGCCCTGGTTTTCACCTTTCAGAATTCTTCTCTCTTTGATGCCGGTACGGGAGGTGATCCATTCATCGCTGGTATCGACCATGGTCTCCAGTTCCTGGTTGGTGAGAATGTAGTCAGGAACATAACCTCCGACACCTGTAATAGCCGCTCTGATCTTGGTCATAGTTTTTGTTAACTTTTGTTCAACTCCTGGTAGAGTTGCATTTTATATAAAAGAAAATGCCCGGCGTTTTAAACACCGAGCATGAAACATAATTCTCCTAGGGGAAACACGGATAATCCGGCTTGTCCTCGATCACTAAAATTTGAATACTGCTTTCAGTGAACTGAAATTTCGCGAGGTGCAGCGGGCTCATGCAATGTTATGCCAGAACTTCTTTTTCCATAACCACCTTACCGTTATAGTAAAGCTTGCCTTCGAGCCAGAAAGCTCTGTGGGGCAGGTGGTGTTCGCCTGTAGTAGGGCACACGGCCAATTGCTTCGCAGTAGCCTTATAGTGTGTTCTTCTTTTATCTCTACGGGTTTTCGAGAGTTTTCGCTTGGGATTCGGCATAGTCTAATACATTTATTATTGTAAATTCTTCAAAATATTCCAACGAGGATCTATATCATCGTCATCTTTGTCGTTGCTCTTGCCATCTTCCGGGTCGCCACCGGACGAATACACAATCTTTCCTTCCGAGTCGTCATCGTCGGCTTCGTCCTGAAATTTAGGATGAAGCTTTTTCAGCGGAACGGCCAGGCTGATGAACTCGTACATCAATTGTCCCAGTTCCAGGGTGGCCGTGTCCCGGTGGATGATCATGATCTCATCCGTAATTTCTTCGTCGGCGTCCCCGTACTTGAACATGACCTTGTGCACGTTCTCGATCGGATAATCAAAGGGTTCCAGGCTGCGGTCGCAGACCAGTTTGGCAATTCCTTTGATCTTGAACTCGGCTTCGAGGAAGGTTTCGTGTTTAAACAATAAGACGTCAGCATGGAAAGTGCCCTCCGAAAGAAGGTCCGACCCATATTTCCTGAAAAACGCGTCACCAATTTCAAATTCGAAATGGTGTTCTTTGTTACTCAGGCCGACGATATTGATCCCGTATGCCCCCAACTCTAAACCCTACCGGGCGTTAAAAATTAGTCGGCAAATTTATGATAATTATATTAGAAAGTAAAAAAACGGTGAAAAATGGGGCCTAGATGTACTCCAGAATGGCAGCATCACGGAACTCTTTATGGGACTTTTTCCCATAATTTTCGATAAAATAGTCGATTACGCCCTTTTTGAAGCCCAATTTGATGGCGATGTTCTTGCAGAAAATAATCTCGCTCTCGAACACATTCTGGTCCACGAAAACGAGTTCGATGCTCGACATGAGGTAGTCGAACTTCTGATCCATGGAAAGCGCCCCCAGCGAGTCGATGGGCTCCGGGTTCCGGATGAGGTCGTGAACCTCCTCTTCGGGGAACTTGCGCTCCCGGGCTATTTTAAAGATCATTTCCCGCTCAATCTTGGCGAAGTGTTTATCGGCCTCGGCCAGTTGAATAAGTATGTTCAATTGCTTTTTTGTGACAATATCCATTTCAACTAATACTTGAAGACCAAATATAATTAATAAAAAAAAATAAGGCGTTCTGTCCGGTCAAACGGGGAAAGACCGCTCCAAATAAGCTTATTTTTCTGTGGACGGTTCGTTCCGGCTTTTAAAAATGTCCGCAGCGCGATAAACGGCTTCGCGCATGGAACTCTCGTTGGCCTGGTTCTTCCCGGCCAGGTTGTAGGCCGTTCCGTGGTCGGGCGAGGTGCGCACGATGGGCAGTCCGGCGGTGAAATTGACACCCTCTTCGAAGGCCAACGTCTTGAAGGGCAGCAGGCCCTGGTCGTGGTACATGGCCAGCACGGCGTCGTATTTCATGTGGCTGCCGGTGGCAAAGAAGCCGTCGGAAGCAAAGGGGCCATAGACCAGTTTGCCCTTATTCTTCTGGTCGCTCACCACCGGTTTGATGAGTTGTTCGTCTTCCTGGCCGATCAGGCCGCCGTCGCCGGCATGTGGGTTGAGGCCCAACACGGCGATGCGGGGTTTGTTGATGCCGAAATCGTTGCGCAGGGAGTGGTCCATCACCTTCAGCTTGGCTTCGATCCTCTCCTTGGTCACGGCCGTGGCGATCTCCCGCACGGGGATGTGCTCGGTGACGAGTCCTACGCGCAGCGTGTCGCTCACCATGAACATGAGGCTCTCGCCGCCGAAGAACTGTGTCAGGTATTCGGTATGTCCCTTGAAAGGAAAATCGTCGCTGTGGATGGAGTGCTTGTCGATGGGCGCCGTCACCAGCGCGTCGATGAGCCCTTCCTTCAGTTCTTCACAAGCCTGTTTCAACGCGATAAAGGCAGCTTTGCCGCTTTCTTTGGAAGCTTTGCCCGGATTGATCTCCAGGTTGTCTTCCCAGCAGTTCACGACATTGATGCTCTTGGGAGCATACTGTCCTTTGTTGCGCACCTGCGTATAGTTGAACTCCTCGATGTTGAGTTGTTTTTTATAGAACGAGATGACCTTGGCCGAGCCGTAGATGACGGGCGTGATCATGGCGAGCAGCCGGTTGTCGGCGAGTGCTTTGATGACGACTTCAGGGCCTACGCCGTTCAGGTCTCCAAGGGTGATACCGATTCGTGGTTTCTGTGGTTGCATCGTTTAGGTTGCGTTCAATTCTTTTGCGATTTAGTGAAAATATCTATTTGTTCCTTGTAGTATTGCGCCGGATGTATCGACGAGAACCCATGAACAAGGTACGACCTAAAAAGTCGTTGGGGCAACATTTCTTGCACGACCAGCAAATTGCCCGGCGCATTGTGGATGCGTTGGACGTGAAAGGACCCGATGCTGCCGTGCTGGAGATCGGCCCGGGCATGGGTGTGCTCACGCAATATCTGTTGCAGCGCCCCGAACTGGACCTGAAGGTAATCGAGATCGACCGCGACTCGGTGGCCTATCTTCATAAGCACTACCCCCAGGTCTTGAAAGGCCGGATCATTGAAGGCGACTTTCTGGATATCGATATCGACACGCTGTTCAGCGGACCCTTCGCCATCGTCGGCAATTTTCCCTACAACATTTCTTCGCAGATCTTCTTCCGCGCCCTGGAGCAACGGCACCGTGTCACGCAGGTGGTGTGTATGTTGCAGAAGGAAGTGGCCGAACGCATCGCCGAGCCTCCGGGGAGTAAAACCTATGGCATCCTCAGCGTGTTGTTGCAAGCGTATTTTGATATTGAATATTTGTTCAAGGTGCCGCCCGGAGTTTTTACACCGCCGCCCAAGGTGATGTCGGCTGTGATCCGCTTGAAACGCAATGGCGTGGAGCGATTGGCCTGTAACGAGACGCTGTTTGTGCAGGTGGTGAAGCAGGCGTTCAATACCCGCCGCAAGACCTTGCGCAACGCTTTAAAAAATCTAACTTTGGCAGCCGAAATTTCAGCCTTGCCGATCATGGAGAAACGTGCTGAACAATTGTCGGTCAATGATTTTATAGAACTCACATCTTTAATCGAGCGCAGTCGTGGAGCAACAACCCCTGGTTGAATTTGAGTTGACCGTAGAATTCCGGGCCCGTTTCCAGGAAGCCCTGGACGAGCACGATGCTGATTTCATCCGGAAGACGCTGCAGGATGTGAAGCCCGCCGACATCACGACGCTGTTATACGAATTCACCTCCGAAGAGTCGAAATATGTGATGGACCTGCTCGACATCGAGACCCAGGCCGAGATCATCAGCGACCTGGACCGCGACACGCGCAAGCGTTTTTTAAAAGTCTATCCTCCCTCCGAGATCGTCAACTTCCTCAACCAACTGGCCTCCGACGACACGGCCGATATCCTCAACGAGCTCCCCATCAAAGAGCGCGAGCAGGTGCTGAGCGGCCTGGAGCCGGAACTGAAAATGCAGGTAACGGAACTGCTCCGCTATGAAGAACACGTAGCGGGCGGGTTGATGGCCAAGGAATTGATCAAAGCGCGCTACAACTGGACGGTGGTGGAATGCGTGAACGAGATCCGCAAGCAAGCCGAAAATGTAAATAAATTTTATGCCGTCTACGTGGTGGACGAGCAGGACGTGTTGTTGGGCCGCGTGGCGTTGCAAGACCTGATCGTGTCGGACGCAAAGACCTTGGTGGCCGACATCTACGAGCACGATGTGGTTTCGGCCGAGACTTATTTGCCGGATACGGAAGTGGCCGAGATGATGAAGAAGTACGATTTGGAATCCATTCCCGTCGTGAACGTGCAAGGCCAGCTTGTGGGAAGGATCACCATCGACGACGTGGTGGATGTGATCACCGAACAAGCCGAAGAAGGACGCCAGATCATGGCCGGTATTACGGAGAACATCGAAGAAGACGACAGCGTGTGGCGTAATACCCGTGCGCGCCTGCCGTGGTTGCTCATCGGTATTTTTGGAGGCTTGATGAACGCCAAGTTCATGGGCCTGTTCGAAGCAGAGCTGGTGCGCATCACCGCCATCGCTTTTTTTACGCCCCTCATCCAGGCCACGGGCGGCAATGTGGGCATACAATCTTCGTCGCTCATCGTGCAGTCGCTGGCCAATCCCGATTTTGTGGATGAAGGCTTGTGGAAACGTCTGGTCAAAGTATTTTTTGTGGCCATCCTCAACGGCGTGTTTCTTTCGCTGCTGGTGTTCGGTGCCAACGTATTGCTGTTTGGAGAATACAGATTATCGCTGGTGGTTTCGCTGGCGTTGTTCAGCGTGGTGTTGTTTGCCTCTTTTATCGGCACCATCACCCCGTTGATCTTGAATAAATTCGGATTCAATCCCGCCCTCGCTGCCGGACCCTTTATTACCACCACCAACGACCTGCTGGGATTGACGATCTACTTTTTTACGGTTCACGTAATGCTTTGAAGCATATGCCCCTCTGCCTTGTTATCGATCCCATGCACGAAAGCCTCTTCGCCATGATGACGGCGATTGGCTGGCAAGTGGACTACAAACCCACCATCACGCGCGACGAGATCAAATCCATTCATCAAGGATACGATGGTCTTATCGTGCGCAGCAAGACCACCATCGACCGCGACCTGTTTGGGCCTTCGCCCACGATCCGGTTGATCGGCAGGGCCGGGGCGGGGTTGGACAACATCGATCTGGGATACATGCAGGAGAAGGGCATTCACGTGTTGCATGCGTCGGAAGGCAACCGCGATGCGGTGGGGGAGTATGCCGTGGGCGCATTGTTGAGCCTGCTGCGCAACATACCACGGGCCAATCATCAAGTGCGCCAGCAGGTGTGGGACCGCGAGGGCAACCGGGGTGAAGAGATCATGGGAAAGACCGTGGGGATCGTGGGCTATGGCAACATGGGCCAGTCGTTTGCGCGGCGGCTCTCGGGTTTCGGATGTAAGGTTTTGGCCTATGACAAATATAAAACCGGCTTCAGCGACGCTTTTGCCCGCGAGGCATCGATGGAAACCTTGTGGTCAGAAACCGACATCCTGAGCCTGCACATTCCCCTGACGACGGAGACCCGGATGATGGTAGACACCCCTTACCTGGCGCGTTTTAAAAAGCCGATTGTTTTTGTGAACACGGCCCGGGGCGAAATTGTGTCGTTGTCCGACCTGGCCGCAGCCCTGGGGAAGGGCTTGGTGCGTGGGGTGGTGCTGGACGTGCTGGAGAACGAAAAACTCGCAACACTCACCCTAAACCAGCGCCAGGCCTTCGATTTCCTGGCCGGGCGGGCGGATGTAATATTGACCCCCCACATTGCGGGCTGGACATTTGAATCACATGTAAAAATAAATGTAGCTTTGGTAGAGAAAATCAAGGCGCTACAGTTGGAGAAAAAAGTTTAGCGTTACTAGATTAAAATCGTTAATTTCCATTTCGTAATTCTACTCGCCGAATGAGTTTTGTACAGAAGCGGTTGAAGAAGCTGAACGAACTTTTCAATAGCATCATTGAAAAGCCGCTCCTTACTTCCACGCTGGTCTTGGTAACCGTCACCATCATTGTGCTGGGCCTCAGCATGCAGTATTACATTAACGAGTTCGACACCTTCATTCAGCAGGTGTTGGCCGAGGCCCATGGCATGATCTTCGACATTGCCGTGATCGGTATTCTCATTTTCTGGCTCAACCAAAACGGCGAGATCCGCCAACGCATCCGCACCTATAAAGACGAGATCGACGACTTTCGCTTGTGGGAGTCGGAAGAAGCCGCCTTTCGTACGGTGGGGAATATCAAACGTCTGAACCGCCACAAGATCCACGAGATCAATTTGGTGAATTGCTACCTGTCGAGGACCAACCTGAACTATGCCAACCTCGCGGGATCGAACATGAACTCGGCGAATATTTCGCAGTCGTCGCTCATTGAATCGAACCTGGAGAATGCGCGGCTCAACCAAACGAATTTCGAGAACTCCAACCTAAACCAAGCCAATTTGAAGGGTGCCTACGCCAGTGGAGCCAACTTCAAGGATGCTTTTTTGATCAAGGCCCATTTCGAGAACGCCTTCCTCATCAAAGCCAATTTCAACAATGCCTTTTTGATGGAGTCCGACCTGCAGAATTGTTACTTGATGGGTGCTGACTTTGAAAATGCCAGCCTCTACAAAGCCGACCTGCGCGGGGCCAAGGGATTGACCGTGGAGCAGCTCGCTAAAGTGAAAACCCTCTACCTGGCCAAGTTCGACGAAGAGATCCTGGAGCAGATCAAAACCGCACTGCCGGCCTTGGTGGGCGTTTGATTTTGCATTTCCGAATAAAAAAGTATTACATTTGTGCATTAGCAACGGTCTCAGGGATGAGACCGTTGTTTCTTTTTTTGACCTCTGTCGAAACCTGGCGGAGTCGTCCACTATACACCTCACGCGAAAACATGTTTAGTTATGAGTAAGAAAATATCATACTATACGAAGGAAGGATTGGAAAAACTGAAAGGTGAATTGACACACCTCAAGTCGAAGGGTCGTGCCGACATTGCCCACCAGATCGCGGAAGCCCGCGACAAAGGCGACCTCAGTGAAAATGCAGAGTACGATGCTGCCAAAGATGCACAAGGTCACCTCGAAGCCAAGATCGCCCAACTGGAAGACCTCGTATCCAACGCGCGCCTGCTCGATGAAACCAATATCGATACCTCGAAAGTATCTATCCTGTCGAAAGTCACTATCAAGAATAAGAAGAACGGCGCTTCGGTTACCTACACCCTGGTGTCGGAAGAAGAAGCTGACCTGAAGGCCGGCAAGATCTCCACTATGTCGCCCATCGGCAAAGGATTGTTGGGAAAGAAAAAAGGCGAGACGGCCACCATCAAAACACCGGCCGGCGAAATGGAATTTGAAGTGGTAAAGATCACCGCCTAATCAACACGGAGAGAAAAACGCATGGCCTCTATCTTCACGAAGATCATCAACCGCGAAATCCCGGCCTACATCCTGGCCGAGGACGAGCGCTACATCGCCTTCCTCGACATCAACCCGCTGGTGTTGGGCCACGCCCTCGTCGTTCCCAAAAAAGAAGTTGACTTCATCTTTGACCTGGACGACGATACGCTCGGAGGAATAACGGTGTTTGCAAAGAAAGTTGCGCACGCCATCAAAAAAGCCGTGCCCTGCCGTCGCGTAGGCGTAGCGGTAGTCGGCTTGGAAGTGCCACATGTGCACGTTCATCTTATTCCGATGACCACCATGAACGATATCAACTTCACGCGACCCAAGCTCACCCCATCTTCTGCCGAGTTAACACAAGTGGCAGACGCCATCCTGAAAGCCATAAAGTAATCTAACTCCGGGGCGAGCGGGAGTAACCATCAGACTTGTCCTTCTCCTTTTTTTTATTGCGCAGAAAGTTTGGCGTCACGCAATGGCGACATTCTGCGGGGTGAAACGAAAAGAGGTCGCCTTTTTGGTGCGACCTCTCTTTGTATTTGATTTAGGATGATGGGAGCTTATTCAAGCGCCTTCACACCGGGCAACACTTTTCCTTCGAAATACTCCAGCAGGGCTCCGCCGCCGGTAGACACGTAGCTCACTTGATCGTTAAAGCCAAACTGTGCAACGGCAGCAGCGGAGTCACCACCACCGATGAGAGAGAAAGCTCCTTTTTTGGTGGCATCCACCACGGCTTCCGCCACGGCTTTGGTGCCGCCGGCAAATTTTTCCATTTCAAAAACACCCATTGGTCCATTCCACAGGATCGTCTTGGATTCGCCAATGGCTTTGGAGAAGACGGCGATGGATTGGGGACCAATGTCCAGCCCCATCCAACCATCCTGGATGGCGTGGTTGTTGGCGATGGCGGTGTTGGCATCGGCGGCAAATTTATCGGCCACGATCGAGTCGATGGGCAACAAGAGGTCTACACCTTTTGCCTTTGCTTTTTGGATGAGTTCTTTGGCCAATTCAAGTTTGTCTTCTTCTACCAATGAGTTACCGATGTGGCCTCCCAAGGCCTTGAAGAAGGTGTAGGCCATACCGCCCCCGATGATGAGGTTGTTCACTTTATCGAGGAGGTTTTCGATGATGAGCAGTTTGTCGCTGATCTTGGCGCCGCCCATGATGGCGGTGAAAGGTTTCGCGGCTTTTTCCATCACCTTCTTGGCGTTGTCGAGTTCGGCAGCCATGACGTAGCCGGCGCATTTCTCTTTGAAGAACTGGGCCACAATGGTGGTGGACGCGTGGGCGCGGTGCGCGGTTCCGAAGGCGTCGTTCACATAGATGTCGCCGTGTTTGGAAAGTTTTTCGGCAAAGGCCACGTCGCCTTTTTCTTCTTGTTTATAGAAGCGAAGGTTTTCCAACAGCAACACTTCGCCGGGTTGCAACGCGGCGGAGAGTTTATAGGCTTCGTCGCCAATGCAGTCGCCGGCAAATTTTACGGGGCGTCCCAGCAGTTGTTCCGTTTTTGAGATCGCGTGTTTGAGTGAGTATTTATCTTCGGGTCCTTCCTTGGGACGGCCCAGGTGGGACATGAGGATGCAGCTACCGCCGTCCTTGAGGATCTTGTTCAGGGTTGGGATGGTGGCACGGATCCGGTTGTCGTCTGTGACGTTGAAGCTTTTGTCCAAGGGAACATTAAAGTCAACGCGGATCAGGGCGCGCTTGCCTTTAAAATTAATGTCGTTGATGGTTTTCATAAAATGAGGTCTGGCTGTTTGTAGATCGGGGACGAATTTAGGAAACTCGCCAGAACTCCTCGCAAGCGCTGGGCTTATTTTTCAGCAAACGATTTAAACGAAGGAAAAAGCCGTTTATGCCGGGCAAGGCTATTTTTTAGAGGAAGGCCAGTCGCACGATCGACGAGAACAGGGCGATGGCATGGACCATCGCTGCCAGCGTGGAAGTCCGGTCTCCTTTCATGGCCTTGTTCAGGGTGTAGAACATCAGGATAGCACTCAGCAAAAAGGCCGCCCGAAAGATCATGAAACCCAGCCAACCATCGTGTTCGGAGCCGCCGTGTCTAAAGAGATAGGCAAGCGTAGAGCCTACCGCCAGATAGTAAAGAAGGGGAATGACCGGTTTATTTGAATTTCGCTTTTTCATATGCACTGTTCTTCTGTCCATCGAGGAGAAATCACGATCAAATCATTCTAAATGGCGTCGGTCTTTTTTGAATAGTAAGGTATCAGGAGAGGTCAAATGAAATGCTCCATAGGGTCAAACACAAAACGTTTGGATTTGTTACGCCGAACGTGAGTTTGTGAATCAGGGAACAAATATAGAGCGACCTACTGCAACGTATTTGCAGTGATCAATTTCTTTGATAAAGAATACAAAAGGGGAGAACTATCGCGCGCGTTTCTCTAACGCTTCCCTTATTTTTTTCAGGTGGTCGGGATCATCGCCTTGCAATTTCAGCACCACCACGTGGTTCTCGTCGGTCACGATATGCATGGGGAAGTAATGCACACTGTAGCCGTCATGGTTATAGGGCGTGACAACCTTGTATAAAAATATTTGCGCGGCCACCGAGGTCTGCAGCGATTCTTTTGATGTATAAAAAACAGGAGCAATGAATACGGTGTTTCCATCGGAAGCTTTCACGAGATCGTTCAGTTGTGGGATCTCATCGATGCAGGATTTACATCCCCCCAGCCAGAAGTTCAACACAATGCGCTTGCCTTTCAACTGGTCAAGCGTGATGGAATCGCCTTTCAGATCGATGAACTTAAACGGGGGCAGTGGCTTCCCCAAGGTGAAGCGAACGCGCTTTCGAAAACCCGGATCGATGAGCGAAGCAAAGGAAGTGTCGAACAAGGGGATGAGTTCCTGGATGATCTCGAAATGCGTGGATTGATGCAAAGGCTGGGTGAACAACCAACGTTCACCATCTTCGGAGATGCCGGCGATGAAACGATATTGATCCTGATAGTTGGCCAGCAAGAGAATCTGTTGGGAGGTGTCGAATGTTTTAAAGGCCACGCGTTCAAGGTTCATGATCTCGGCGCCACCCGGTACGTTTTCCTTCAGGTTGGCGATGAATTTTTCTTTTTGCGTTTCCTTGTTGCCATACTCACCGGGAGCGATGAAGCCGGTGTATTTTACAAAGTTCCGGTTGTTGAAGTAAGCCGCCATTCGTTGGACCTGGATCATGGCCTGCTCTTCGGGATTTTCCTGGGCTGCAACCGGCGCGGTCATCAACCAAAATCCAAGACAAAGCGTGAAGAAAGCTTTTATGCGGAGGTTCTTTTTCGCAACGAAGAAATACAATGCGCTCATGTTCATTATACGCGTCGCCAGAGCCAATCGTTCATTTGTTTTTCGGTGACATTTCCACCACAAAGAATAGTGGCCACGGTGCTGCCCTGGAAACGATCTTTGTTCTCGATCAGGGCGGCGATGCCGAGTGCGCCCGAGGGCTCCACCACAACACCGGTGTGGAGATGGATGAGTTGCATGGCGTTTAGTATCGAGGTCTCTTCTACCAACAGGGCATCGTCCACCAATCCTTCCATGTCTTCCAAGGCCTGTTGCACGGGTATGCGTACGGCCACACCGTCGGCAATGGTTTGGACGCGCTCGTGTGTGATCACTTTCTTTTGTTGCCACGACTCCACCATGGCCGGTGCGCCCTGGGCTTGCACGGCAATGATCTTTGTCTGCGGGTTGCGCGCCTTGAAGACCCGGGCGATACCGTTGATCATGGCGCCGTTTCCCAAGGCAATTAAAAGGGTGTCTATCGGTTCGTTAAATTTTAGGAGTTCAAGTCCAATCGTGGCGGCACCCTCCAGGGTTTCGATGTCGAGGCTATCTTCCACGAAGCGTCCGCCGGATTGGGATGCAGCGCGTTTGGCTTCCAGTTTGGCCGCATCAAAGTCTTCGCCGCGCAGGATCACCTCGGCGCCGAAGTGTCGCATCTTCTCGATCTTCAATGGATTGGCGTGGACGCTGGCGTAGACCGTCAGTTTCATGTTTCGCTTGCGGCAAGCATACGCCATCGCCTGCCCGAAGTTGCCCGCGCTGGCGCAGAGCAGTGGGGTGTGGAGATCGGCCTCCGAAACCAGCAAGCCGGCGCCGCGACCCTTGAAGGAACGGATGGGATTCAGCGTCTCCACCTTCAATATGACGCGTGCGCCCAGTGCCTGACTCAAGGCGTCGTCGGCATATTGTGGTGTTTGAAGAAAGACGCTGTCTATTTTTTCGGCGGCTTTCTCGATGCGTTCCAGTGAAAGGCGGTGATGCGTTTTTATCATACTCGATAGCAGTGTCAATCCCCAAAGCTGATGTTCAATCCTTTGGCGGCTTTGACGAGGTATGAATCCGTTTTTACAAAATTATAATCCTTGGTAGCTTCTTCCAGGGTCACGGAGGTGATGTTGTTGTTCTGGTAGGCCACCATGCGGCCGAATTTTTTCTCCAGCACCAACTCAAAAGCTTTCACGCCAAACAAGGTGGCCAACACGCGATCGAAGGCTACGGGGCTTCCGCCACGCTGCACATGACCCAGCACGGTCTCGCGGATCTCGGCCGTGCATCCGGCATCTTTCAATTGTTTGGAAAGTTGATAAGCCACACCGCCCAGGCGAACATGCTCCGAGCCTTTGTCGCCTTTTGTGGAGTGGATGGTTCCCGCTTTTGGACAAGCGCCTTCCGCGATAACGATGTTCACAAAGCCGCGTCCTTTTTTGTAGCGAAGGGCAATGCGTTTCACCAGCTTATTGACATCGTAAGGAATTTCGGGGATCAGACAAACTTCGGCGCCACCGGCAATGGCGGTGTGCAGGGCGATCCACCCGGCGTCGCGGCCCATCACTTCCATGATCATGACGCGGTGATGGCTTTCGGCGGTCGTCACGAGTTTGTCGAAACTGTCGGTGGCAATTTGTACGGCGGTTTGAAAACCGAACGTCATGTCCGTGGCCGAAAGGTCGTTGTCGATGGTCTTGGGTACGCCAATGACGGGAATGCCTTTGTCGAAAAGCACTTTCGAAATTTTTTGAGAGCCGTCGCCACCGATGTTGATCACGGCGTCGAAGTGAAGGGCTTTCAACTTGGCCACAAGCTCGTCGGAGCGGTCCACAAATTTGGTGGTGCCGTCGGGCTGCACCATGGGAAAATTGATGGGATTCGATTTGTTGGTGGTCTTCAGGATCGTGCCGCCGCGTACGTGAATGCCGCCGGTGAGCTTGGAGGTGAGGCGGACAATTTCCTGGGGTTCGTTGAACACGCCGTTGAACCCTTCGATGCAGCCGTAGGTCTCCCAGCCTCTTTCCCTGCGGGCACGTTTTGCAATTCCACGGATGACGGCGTTGAGCCCGGGGCAGTCACCACCCCCGGTGAGAATAAGGATCTTTTTAGACATGGCAGTACGGTTGTAGCAGTCAATATTAAAAAAATTAGTTGACAGTTGACAACCGGGGTCTCAGGGGGTGTCGGTAGCGGCGGCGCGGCGGATACGGTCGTTGATGGCGCGGCCCAGGCCCTGGTCGGGTACGGGTTCGGAAAGAATGATGTCGATGGGCATCTTGTCGAATTCGCGCAGCGCGGTAAATAAATTTTGCGCGGCCTCCTCCAGTGTGCCCGACGGCGACAACACGTATTGATAAGGGAAATGATAATTTTTTTGAAACGTGAGCAAACCGCAGGTTTGGGTTGGATAGCGGCGCAGCAACTCTTCGATCTTCCCGATCACCACTTTGTGGCCCGGCGCATAATGGCTTTTTAACTGACCGGGTGTTTTGGGATTTGATGACGAATAGGCCTGCAAAATAATTTTGCCCACCACACCTTCGATCGCTTCCACACTCAGCCCACCCATGCGATAGACGACCGGAACATTTTTTTCAAACCCCACGATCGTCGATTCAATGCCCACACCGCAGGGGCCGCCGTCGAGGATGTAAGGGATCTTCTGTCCCAATTGGTCGTTCACGTGCGCGGGGCGTGTCGGGCTCACATAGCCAAAGGGGTTGGCACTGGGAGCGGCCAGGGGAAAGGCCAATGCGGAGAGCAGCTCGCGGGTGAATGGATGATCGGGACAGCGAAGGCCAACAGTGTCCAGCCCGGAGGTTACGAGGTCGGGGATGATGTCCTTTTTTTTCAGCAGCAGTGTGAGCGGGCCGGGCCAGAAATGTTTGGCGAGCAACGCGGCACCTTCCGGAATTTCTGCGGCATATTTTTGCACGTGGTCAAAGTTGGGAACGTGCACGATCAATGGGTCGAATTCGGGACGCTCTTTTACTTTGAAGATCTTTGTTACCGCTTCCGCTTGCAGCGCATTGCCGGCAAGACCATATACGGTTTCGGTGGGAATGGCAACCAGTTCTCCGTTTTCCAGGAGGGCCTTCGCTTTTAAAATGTCGGTCCCTATTTCTGCCATTCTGTTTAAAGCTTGCCGGATATTTATTCGGGGATGTCACCCTTTTTATACTCCGGAGATTAGTATTGTTCTTCTTTTATTAGTATACTTTGAACCCTTGAAAACGGAATCTGCTGTCCTTTTTTCAATCTATAAAAAATATAATTCAGTGTTTAAAGGAAGCCATGATTTTATTGTTGATCAAGATTTTGTCGTTCAACGGTTGCCAATTTTGGGAATGGTCTTTTGTTCTGTGCGTAACGAGACCGCGAATTTAGTACAAAGAAGGTCTCAAAGAATTGCAATAAAAATTTTATTCAACGCTTTAAGGAAACGATATTCCCTATGAAATATGCCCTGTTTTTTTGGGTGAGTTTGCTCGCCTTTTCGACGTACGGTCAGAAGGAGGACAAGGTGCTCACCGGCAAGCTACAGGAAACCCTCCAGGGCTTCAAAGGTGTGGCCGGTGTGTATGTCCGCAACCTTCGCACCGGAAAGACTGTCACCATAAACGCTGACACGCTTTTTCCGACCGCCAGCATGATCAAAATCCCCATTACCATCGGTATGTTCGACCGTATCGATCGGGGTGAGATCGATTATCACACCCTCCTAACCTATAAGGACTCCCTGCTCTATGAAGGCGAAGACATTCTCGGTTCGTTCAAAAACGGGGAAAAGATCGCCCTCAGCAAGGTGATGATGCTCATGATCACCACCAGCGACAACACGGCGAGCCTCTGGTGCCAATCGCTCGCCGGCACGGGCACGGCCATCAACGCCTGGCTGGAGAAAAACGGCTTTGAAAATACGCGTGTCAACTCGCGAACGCCTGGCCGCGAAGCCAACCGCACGCGCTACGGCTGGGGACAAACCACCCCACGCGAAATGGCCGAACTGGTGACCCGCATCCGCGATGGGAAGGTCATCAGCCCACGGGCGAGCGAACGGATCTACCGGAATATGATCCGCATCTATTGGGACAGCGAATCGCTTTCACAAATACCGCCCTACATTCAGGCCGCTTCGAAACAAGGCGCCGTGGATCAATCGCGTTCCGAAGTAGTGCTGGTCAATGCGCCTCACGGGGACTATGTCTTCTGCGTCATCACCAAAAACCAAGAAGACCAACGCTGGACACCCGCCAACGAAGGCTACGTGTTGTTGCGCAAGGTATCGCGACTGTTGTGGAATTATTTCGAACCCGATTCCAAATGGAAACCTGCCGACAAGATCGAAGAATGGTATTGATGTCTTTTATTGAAATAATTTTGACCCTCGGCGAAAAGCCATATCCGAATTCTAAAAATTAATTTAGATTGAAACCTTTTAACCCGGTCAGATCCTATGAGTAACCGCACCCGTTCCATCCTCAAAGTTGCAGCCGTGATCTTAGTGCTGCTCACCCTCGTCATGCAATTCCATTGGGTGTTAATCCCGGCCATCAGCCCCTATAAATATTGGATCGTTGTTGTGGCGTTTGGCATGTTGCTGGTGAGCTCAAAGTAGCTTGTCCACCATCCGCATCATGGACCGGTTGTTTTGGGAGATCGCGGCGACCTCTGTCAAGGGCACCCAGGCTAACGCATGCGATTCTTCCGAGAGCAACAAGGGTTCATTTTTATCGGCGATAAATAGAAAGCGCACATCATAGTGGAGGTGCTCCGGAAAATCCGGTCGCGCAGGAATAGGATGGATGTCGATGTCGAATGGACTTTGTGGTGTGTCCAGTGGATGAAGGCCCGTTTCTTCGTTGACTTCGCGCAACGCGACGTTCAAAATGTTTTCGTCGCCGTCGGCGTGACCACCCGGTTGCAGCCATTTGTTTAACTTGGCGTGGTGCGTGAGCAGGACAAACTTCTTTGACGTGTCCACGATCCAAGCCGAGCCGGTGATGTGCCCCGGCAGGTGCGTGCGGTGATAGGCGTCGGCGTGATGCAGCAGGTCGAGAAAGCGGGGGACAAAGGCGATTTCATCGGGATCGCGTGAAGGGTAAGTCTGCAGGGTTGCGATGAGTTGCTGGCGGTTCATGATAGAATTTTAGCGGGGCAAGGTAGCAAGAATTGTAAAGCGATCATCCTAAACCAATGCTTGCCGCCGGAATGTGACCACTCATCCATCTTCCCCGTCCGTCATGTAAGGGTATAGTGAAAGAATTGTCGTCTTACGGTAAATATGCAAATCGAAAACTTGTATTCCATATGAAACATAAAATGCTGGCCGTGATGGCCATGATGCTCGCAGCCGGATTTTGCCAGGCGCAAGCGAAATGGGTGAAACTTTTCAATGGAAAGGACCTGAGCGGTTGGAAGCAATTGAACGGCAAGGCGCAATACAAAGCCGAAAACGGAGAGATCGTGGGGACCACCGTCTTCAACGAACCCAATTCATTTTTGGTGACGGAAGCAACCTATGGCGACTTCATCCTGGAACTTGAATTCAAACTGGATGCCGACATGAACTCGGGGATCCAATTCAGAAGCGAAAGCAAAGCCGACTACCAGAACGGACGCGTGCATGGCTATCAATCGGAAATCGATCCGTCTGCCCGTGCATGGACCGGCGGCATCTATGACGAAGCCCGACGTGGCTGGCTTTATTCGCTGGAATATAACCCCGACGCCAAAAAAGCTTTTAAGAAAGGCGAATGGAACACGTGTCGCATTGAATGCATCGGCCCCGTGATCCGCACGTGGATCAACGGCGTCGCTACTGCGAATCTTTCTGACGATCTTACCCTGAAAGGTTTCATTGGGTTGCAAGTGCACGCCGTGGGCAAGCCCGAAGAAGCCGGACAGAAAGTGCGGTGGCGTAACATCCGTATTCAAACGGAAGGCGTGAAGGCTTCGCCGCCCGACAACATCTTTGTGATGAACACGCTCCCCAATGCGTTGTCGGAACAAGAAAAAAAGAATGGCTACGCGCTGCTTTGGGATGGAAAGACCACCACCGGCTGGCGCGGTGCTTATAAAGATCAGTTTCCCACCAACGGATGGGAGATAAAAGATGGATTGCTCAGTGTAGTAAAATCTGCCGGTGCAGAGTCGGCAAACGGAGGTGACATCGTGACGCAAAAAGAATATGGTGCTTTCGATCTGCAATTTCAATTCCGGCTCACGGAAGGTGCCAATAGCGGCGTGAAATATTTTGTGACCGAAAAAGAGGGAAACAAAGGTTCCGCCATCGGCCTCGAATACCAGGTGCTGGACGACGAGAAACATCCCGATGCAAAGCTGGGCGCTGTGGGCAATCGCACGATCGCGTCTTTGTATGATCTCATCCCGTCACTAAAACCCAAAGGAAGCCAACACCCCATCGGCGAGTGGAACTTCGGGCGTGTTGTGGTTTTTCCGGATGGTCGTATAGAGCATTGGTTGAATGGCTATAAAGTAGTGGAGTATCAACGCGGTACGCCGATCTTCTATGCGCTGGTAGCCCGCAGTAAATATGCGGAGTGGCCGAACTTCGGGATGGCGGAGAAAGGACGCATCCTGATCCAGGATCACGGTGATAATGTGTCGTATCGCAGCATTAAAATAAAGGAACTAAATTAAGAGATGCGTGTCCGCCGGTGCGAAGTGCGAGCCGGTGTGTACGTTTCGTGCCAGGAAGCGTGAAGATGGATCTGATCTTTCCTGTGGCACGTTTTCGATATCGGTGCTTAACCCCGGCCCTAAGGCCGGGGTTATTTCGTTTAGTGGAGACTGATATTTTGATGCTAGCGACTCGCCCTTGTTTGGTGAAGAACAAACAAGAACCACTGACATGCGGTGGACCGGCCAAGGATAGTAGTGGAAAGCCCGAAGTGCGCTGGGTTGGGGTGATGGGCGGACTTGTAACGAATAGCCTGACCCGAGGTACGAGGGGGGCCGCCAAATGTGCTCGCTAATTATCGATCACCTCGTTTTACTTTTTTTTCGGATGATTGTGTGTCGGCCGCTGATTTTGTTGGTGAAGAACACCAACAAAGGCGGTCAATTGCCCTTGCCCGCCATACCAATAAAGACACCCCCGCCGTTGTTGGTGTCCCACCAACAACATCTCTCGGTGTGCTACAAGCTACCTCACCATAAACGGAATCTCTACCTGCTGTCGCGAGCTGTTAATCCCATACAGATAACCCCTTCCTTTATACTTCCCAAAGAAATCCACAATCTCCTCCGGATCCTTCACCCGCACGCGATTGATCGCGATGATCGTGAAGTTCTCCGGCACACCGATTTGTTTCAGAATGCTGTTGTCTTTGATCTTGAAAACTTTCACCCCGTATTGTGTGGCTTCCAGTTGCGCGCCGATGGCGGTGTTGCTGAAGATCTTGCGTTTGATGATGTCCGTCGTGCCGTTGAGGTTTACCAGGGTAAGATTCACGGTGGCCGTTTTGTTGTCGCGGATGTAGGTGAGGGTGATCTTGTCTCCAGGGTAGTGATAGCTGAGTTCTTCTTCGAACGCGCTTTGCGTGTTCACTTCTGTGTTGTTGATGCGGGTGATGATGTCGCCGGGCTTGAGACCGGCTTCGATGGCAGGCCCGGTTTTTTCGATGCTCTCCAACAGCACGCCGTTGAAATTTTTGACCGATGTGCTCAGGTCATACTTGGTGGCGTTCTCAAAGTTGTATTCCACGACGTTGCCGCCGATAAAGCTTTGCTGTACCACGCCGTACTTCACGAGGTCGTCAAACACTTTGCGGGCGATGTCGACCGGTACGGCGAACGCGTAGCCTGTGTACGACCCGGTGCGGCTGAGGATGGCGGAGTTAATGCCGACCAGCTCGCCACTCTTGTTCACCAGCGCTCCGCCCGAGTTGCCGGGGTTGATGGCGGCGTCGGTTTGGATGAACGATTCGATGGGGAACTTGTCTTCCAGGATGCCAATGCGGCGTCCTTTCGCGCTCACGATGCCGGCCGTGACGGTGGAGGCCAATGAAAAGGGATTCCCTACGGCGACTACCCACTCACCGACTTGCAGATTTTTTGAGCTGCCCAATGCGATGGCCGGTAACCCGGATTCGTTGATCTTGATCACGGCCAGGTCAGTGGACGGATTGGTGCCGATCAGTTCGGCGGGGTAAACGCGTTTGTTATAATTCACTTCAATGCGTTCGGCGGATTCGATCACGTGGTTGTTGGTGATGATGTAGCCATCGGACGCAAAGATCACGCCCGAGCCGCTGCTCACTTGTGTGCGCCCGCCGCCTGTGCCTTCGCCAAAAAACCAGTCCCAAGTGGAATAGGTGGCGCCGCGCGAAATGCTGTTGATGTAGACCACGCTTTGTGTGGCCTTGGCGGCAGCGTCGCTAAAGTCGATGGGCGTTACGGCCGTCGTGGGGGAGGTGGAATAGGAGGGGACCGCAGGGGAGGTGGTGGCCGGCGAGTCATAGCTTATGGTGTTGAATCGTGTTTCCGATTGGTGCTGAGCCAGTTCCGGTTTGATAAATCCGATATAAAATAAAAAAGCTCCCCCAAAACCGGCCAGGGCGCCCAATAGGATGATCTTGAATGCGTTTTTCATCTTTTATAAGGAAAGAAAAGTTTTAGTCTCCCTCTGATGGGTGCGAAAATCAAAAAGTTTCAAATTATTAGCAATAACGCGGCAAACCGCGCGGAAGTTTATCGTGCGGCGGGTATTGAACGATGGGGGGAAACGAGGAGTGTGGTCGAGCGGTCAAATTTATTTAGTTTTGCAAGGTATGGGTATACGATCTCGCCTGGCAAAACCGATTGCCGCTTACATCGCTTCAGAAACCCGGAAATGGTCCCTGGACCCTTTTCGTTCACAACAACGGGTATTCGATAAATTGATCGCCGAAGGACGCAACACGCAGTTCGGCCGTGATCATGATTTTCAATCCATAAAAAATCACGAAGACTTCCGGAAGCGCGTGCCCATTCGCGACTATGAAGACCTGAAGCCCTACATCGAGCGCGTGTTACACGGCGAACGCGACGTGCTGTGGCCCGGGAAGCCGGCCTATTTTGCCAAAACCTCGGGCACGACGTCGGGTATAAAATATATCCCCATGACCAAGGCATCGGTGGTGCACCAGTTCACCAGCTCGCGCGATGCCGTTTTGAATTACGTACACGAAACCGGCCGCTCCCAGTTTCTGGACGGTGGCCTCATCTTTCTTTCCGGCAGCCCCGTGCTCGATGAGAAAGCGGGGATCAAGACCGGGCGCTTGTCGGGCATCATCAACCACCATGTGCCGGCCTATTTGCGCACCAATCAAAAGCCCAGCTACGAAACCAATTGCATCGATGATTGGGAAGAAAAACTGGACCGCATCATCGACGAAACCCTGAAGGCCGACATGCGTCTCATCTCGGGCATACCGCCTTGGGCGCAAATGTATTTCGACCGTATCCGCGCCCGCACGGGCAAGAAAGTAAAAGACGTGTTTCCCAATTTCTCCCTGTTTGTCTATGGTGGGGTGAATTTCGAACCCTATCGCGCCAAATTGTTCGACTCTATCGGCAAACCGGTGGACAGCATCGAGACCTATCCGGCCTCGGAAGGTTTTATTGCCTACCAGGATTCCCAGCGCGAACCCGGATTGCTGTTGCTGCTGAACGGCGGCATCTTCTATGAATTCATTCCCACGGAAGAATACTTCAATGAAAAACCGCGTCGTCTCGGCATCGAAGAGGTGGAGGTTGGAAAAAATTACGCTGTCATCATCAATAACAATGCTGGACTTTGGGGATACTCCATTGGCGACACCGTGAAGTTTGTTTCGAAGCATCCGTATCGCATTGAAGTCACGGGCCGCATCAAACATTTTATTTCCGCCTTTGGCGAACACGTCATCGGTGAAGAAGTGGAGAAGGCCATGAAGTTTACCATGGAGAAATTTCCGGGTGTCGAGCTGATCGAATTTACCGTCGCACCCGAGGTGACACCCACCGACGGGTTGCCGCATCACGAGTGGTTCATCGAATTCGCCAAAGCCCCCGACAACCTGGAAGCCTTTGCGCAGGAACTCGACGACCAACTGCGCAAGCTCAACGTGTATTACGACGACCTCATCTCCGGCAGCATCCTGAGCCGGTTGCGCATCCGCGACGTGAAGAAAAATGCCTTTATCAGCTATATGCGTTCCATGGGTAAACTGGGTGGCCAGAACAAAGTGCCCCGCCTGTCGAACGACCGCAAGATCGCCAACGCGTTGAATGCGCTATAAAAAAATCCACACGATAAATCAGTCTCCGCTTGACCACAGATAAAAAGAGAATTGCCATTTTAGGCTCCACCGGTTCCATCGGCACACAAGCCCTGGATGTGATCGCGTCCCATCCCGATGTGTTTGAGGTGGAGGTGCTGACGGCCCATCACAACGCCTTACTGTTGGTGGAACAGGCACGCCGCTTCAAGCCCAATGCCGTGGTGATCGTGAACGATGAGCATTACGATTTTGTGCGGGAGTCATTAAAGACCGAACCCATTAAGGTATATGCCGGCGAAAATGCGTTGAGTTCGGTGGTGCAGATGGATACCATCGACCTGGTGCTGACCGCGCTGGTGGGCTACTCCGGATTGCGCCCTACCATAAAAGCCATCGAAGCCGGCAAGGCCATCGCCCTGGCTAATAAAGAGACGCTGGTGGTGGCGGGTGAAATCGTTACTTCTTTGGCGCGTGAAAAGGGGGTGAACATCTACCCGGTGGATTCGGAGCATTCGGCCATTTTTCAATGCATCGTGGGCGAGTTCCACAATAAGATCGAAAAGATCATTCTCACGGCCTCGGGTGGACCTTTCCGGGGAAAGAAGCCTCACGACCTCAAAGGGGTGACCCTGGCGCAGGCCCTGAAGCACCCCAACTGGAGCATGGGCGCGAAGGTCACCATCGATTCGGCGACGCTCATGAACAAGGGGCTGGAGGTGATCGAAGCAAAATGGCTTTTTGGGCTTACGACAAAGCAGGTGGAGGTGATCGTGCACCCGCAATCGATCGTTCATTCCCTGGTACAATTTGAAGACGGGTCCATGAAGGCTCAAATGGGATTGCCCGACATGCGGCTGCCCATCCAGTTTGCCATGTCGTATCCGGAGCGCCTAAAGTCCGATTTTCCGCGGTTTGACTTCCTGAACTACCCCTCGCTGACCTTCGAAAAGCCGGATATGGAAACTTTTCGTAATCTTGCGCTAGCATTTGAAGCCCTGAACCGGGCCGGGAACATGCCCTGCGTGCTCAATGCTGCCAATGAAGTAGCCGTGGCAGCATTTTTGAAGGAGCGGATAGGGTTCCTGGAGATGTCGGATGTTGTGGAACGATGCCTGGAAAAAATGGATTATATAAAGACTCCTGCCTACGAAGATTACGTAAATACTGACAAAGAGACACGAATCCGGGCTTCCGAGTTTGTAAATGGCAGGTCTTAGCAGAAATTAAAGGAATTTAACATACTTAACACGAGGATTACAGAATGGAATGGATGATTCAATTGCCGCAGCTCCTTTTGAGCTTGTCATTTTTAGTGGCGGTGCACGAGATGGGGCACTTGCTGGCGGCGAAATATTTTGGGATGCGGGTGGAGCAATTCTCCATTGGTTTTCC
The DNA here is from genome assembly GCF_003589925.1 of Chryseolinea soli. Lineage (NCBI taxonomy): Bacteria > Pseudomonadati > Bacteroidota > Cytophagia > Cytophagales > Fulvivirgaceae > Chryseolinea > Chryseolinea soli. The sequence goes on from NZ_CP032382.1 coordinate 4,186,999, forward strand.
TCCAAAGATCTGGTCCTTTAAAAAGGGCGAAACCGAATATGCGATCAGCGCGATACCGCTGGGAGGGTATGTGAAGATTTCCGGCATGATCGACGAATCGCTGGATACCGAAGCCATGAAGCTTCCACCCCAACCCTGGGAATTTCGCGCCAAGCCTGCATGGCAGCGCCTCATTGTGATGCTGGGAGGCATCTTCGTGAACGTGGTGGTGGGCGTGTTGATCTTCATCGGCCTGACCTACATCTACGGTGACACCTATTTACTGAAAGATGTGATCAATGAAAGAGGCGGTTTTGCCGTGGGATCCATCGGCGAATCACTTGGGTTGAAAAGCGGCGACAAGATCGTGGCCATCAACGGCAAGGATTTCGAGTATGCGGATGATATCACCAAACCCGAAACTTTACTGAACGCAACGTCCTACACCATCGAGCGCAATGGCGAACGGATGGAAATTGCTATCCCGACAAACTTTATCGAAAAATTTAGTGAGAGAGGAAGTTCGGAGGATTTTATTGGTCCCCGCGTGGAGGCCGTTGTCGATCGCGTGGAAGATAAAACCATGGCGAAGAAAGTCGGGTTGCAGAACGGCGATCGCATCACCGCCATAAACGGTGTGCCGGTAGCCTACCAGGACGAAGTTCTCAAGCAAGTCCGCGCGATAAAGACAAAAACAATCGAGATCAAAGTATTGCGCGCGGGAAGCACGCTTACGTTTACAGAACCCTTCAATAAGAAAAAACCGGTCATCGGATACTATCCCCAGGTGAAAGAGTTTTTTGCCGCAGCAAAGCACCGGGTAACCTATGGGTTAGGCGAATCGATCCCCATGGGAACGAAGCGCGCCTTTGTCATGCTTTTCACACAGGTGAAGGCGTTCGGCAAGTTGGTTACCGGGCAATTGTCATTCAAGAAATCGCTGTCCGGTCCATTGGGCATCATGAATGCCTTCGATCCCGGATGGGACTGGGTGCGCTTCTGGTCGCTCACCGGCATGCTTTCCCTCGTGCTGGCCTTCATGAACCTGTTGCCCATCCCAGCCCTCGATGGCGGCCACGTGATGTTCCTCTCTTATGAGATCATCTCCCGTCGCAAGCCCTCCGACAAATTCCTGGAAACAGCCCAAAAGATCGGCATGGTCTTCCTCCTTGCCCTCATGGTCCTGATCTTCGCCAACGACATCATGAAGCGATTCCAGTCCGACGACGACAACACCGAAGAAACATCAGCCAACTACTGACCCCACATAAAAAAAGAAACCGGCAGCCATCAAACTGCCGGTTTCTTTTTTTAGATATATATCGTTGCCGTTCCCTTCAACAAGCTCGGCTTCTTATCACAATTCCAGACTACTAACTCCCGGCGTTCCAGCCCAAGCCTCCTGAATTTTGACTTCTAAAATTCTCTCCCGAATTTCACTGGCTACTGACTACTGACTTCTGGCTCCTGGATTCTGGCTCCTGACTCGCACTACCTCAACTCCCCCGGAGCCACTCCATCCATATCCCCGTAATCCAAATTCTCCCCCGCCATTCCCCAGATGAACGTATAATTACTCGTCCCCGCTCCGCTGTGAATCGACCACGGCGGCGAGATCACCGCTTGATTATTTTTCACAAACAAATGTCGGGTCTCCGCGGGCTCCCCCATAAAATGACACACCACTTGGTTGGCGGGGAGATCAAAATAAAAATAGGCTTCCATTCGCCGGTCATGCACGTGCGGCGGCATGGTATTCCAGACGCTTCCGGTTTTTAATTCGGTCAGCCCCATTTGGAGTTGGCAGGTCTCCAGCACGCTATTCACCAGCAGTTTGCGTATGGTGCGGTGGTTGGATGTTTCGGGTGCGCCAATGGTGACGGTCTCTGCCTCTTCCAAGGTGACCTTGCGCCTGGGATAGGTAGTGTGTGCAGGGGCGGCGTTGAAATAGAAGAGCGGCTTGTCGGCGCCGGGCTGAAAGGTTACTTCCCGGGTGCCCCGGCCAATGTAGAGCGCTTCTTTGTTCTCAAGGGTATAGTCCATGCCATCGACGGTCACGCTGCCTTTGCCCCCCACGTTGATGATGCCGATCTCGCGGCGTTGCAGGAAGAAGTCGGCTTTAAGCGCGTTGAACGTCTCCAGTTGTATCGGTGCCGTGGTGGGGTTGGCGCCGCCGATGATCAGACGATCGTAGTGCGTGTAGCAAACGCTCAGCTCATTTTCAGGAAAAAGATTCTCCACGAGAAAGGCTTCGCGAAGTTGCTGGGTTTGAAATGTTTTTACGGCGTCGGGATGGATGGCGTAGCGAATTTCGTGTTTCATAAGATCGGATGCAGTGGTGGTGCAATATACTTTAAATTTAAAATGATGCCTTTGCCGTTGAGATGAGGATGAAATCCAGGAGCGTGAAGGCGGGGGGCAACCGCATAAAACAGATTCCGGCAGAAAATAAACGATTTACTTTTCATTGTGAGAATAAGTTGATAACATGTACATCCTTTGCATAAACCCGTCGGCGCTGAACATCTCTTTGACATGAAAGAAACTCCTTTAAAAACAAAGTTGAATCCTTACGCCCTGCTGGCCGCCGGATGTATCGCCCTGGCTTCCTGTAGCAAACCCGGAGCGGCTATCGAGCTCACCAACGAACTGGACCTGGAGCGCACCGAAGTGATCTCCCTCAGTCTGCATTTGCTGGATTCTTCTCTTTATAAAAATGCACACCTCCAAGTGAAGGATGCGCAAGGAAATGTATTGCCCAGCCAGGAGTTGGATGAGGATGGTGACGGAAAGCCGGACGAGATCATTTTTCAGTCCACCCTGAAACCCAAGGAAACCCAAACGGTGTCCATTGAAAGGACGGAAAAAATGAGCGACACCACTACAACCCTGCGGACCTACGCCCGGTTTGTGCCCGAACGCATCGACGACTACGCCTGGGAGAACGACCGCGTGGCCTTTCGCACCTATGGCCCCGAAGCCCAGCGTCTCGTGGACGAAAATCAACCCGGTGGAACGCTTTCCAGCGGAATAGATTGCTGGCTGAAACGCGTGGACTATCCCATCATCAACAAGTGGTATAAAAAGGGCGAGACCGGTGGCACCTATCACCACGACGACGGCGAAGGATTGGACAACTATCACGTGGGCGCCAGCCGCGGAAATGGAGGCATTGGTGTTTGGAAAAATGATTCCCTTTATGTTTCAAAAAATTTCACGACCTACAAGCGACTCGCCAACGGTCCACTCCGGACAGTCTTCGAGCTTACCTATGCGCCCTGGAAGGTAGACGACATCACGGTGAACGAAACCAAACGGATCACCATCGACCTGGGCACGCAGATGAGCAAAGTTGAATTAAGACTCAGTACGTCGGCGCCGCTTCCCAATGTCACCATCGGCATCACGCTTCATGATAAGAAAGGAGAGACCAAGACCGACTCCATCCACGGCTGGACCAGCTATTGGGAACCGCTCGATGATTCTTATCTGGGGACGGGCGTGATCATCAACCCCCAGGATGTGATCCGCTTCCAGGAATTCCGCACAGAGAAAAAAGATTTGAGTCACCTGTATGTGATCGCCAAACCCATCGATGGCAAAGTGATCTACTACAATGGTTTTGGATGGAAGAAAGCCGGTCGTTTCGATACGTTCGAAAAGTGGACGGCCTACCTCACGGAGATGGCGCAGCGATTGGCTTCGCCTGTAAAAATAAAATATATCAAAAAATAGCATGCCTGTTCTGATAGCCGATGATGCGCCCGTCTTCCAGGTAAGGGACGGTGTTCAACGAAGAGTGATCCACACCAATGACCTCATGGTGGTGGTGCTCGACTTTGACAAAGGCCCCTGGCCGGTGCCTGAGCCGCCGCATCACCACGTGCATGAACAAATTACGTACGTTGTCTCCGGCGAGCTGATCTTTTTTTGTGAAGGCGAACCCGACCAGCGCTTAAAAGCCGGCGACATGTTCAGCGTGCCTTCCGGCAAGCTCCACAAGATTCAGCTCCTTTCGGAGACGGGGAGGATCATCGATAGTTTTAATCCCATCAGAGAAGAATTTTTACCAAAATAAAAATACCATGAACCGAATTTGCACAACGGCACTCTGCCTGTTCTTCGCCACCTCTTCATTGGTCGCACAAGAAATTCCCAAGGGATATAAGGAAGTTTATAAGCAGGATTTCAATTCTGAAAAGGCGCTAAAAGATTTTCGTTTTACACAACCCGTCAAGTGGTTGTTGAGCAAAGAAGACAAGGGCATGGCGTTGGAGTTTACCGGCATCAGCGATGGATACACACCGCCTTTTCGATCGCCGCACACCATTGGCCTGCTTTCGACGCTGCAAGTGGGCAGCTTTGTGCTGGAAGTGGACATGTTGCAAACGGGACGTGAATACGGCCACCGCGACATGTGCATCATCTTCGGGTTCAACGACCCATCGCATTTCTACTACACCCACATTGCCACGGCCATGGACCCGAATGCACACCAGATCATGCTGGTGAACAATGCGCCGCGCACCAACATCAGCACGTTCACGACGCAAGGCGTTGCTTGGGGACAAAATGTTTGGCATAAAGTGCGCGTGGAGCGCAGCATCGAGGAAGGTACGATCAAAGTGTTTTTCGACGGCACTTTAGTGGAGGAGGCGAAGGACACGACTTTCGGTAAAGGTTATGTTGGGTTTGGGTCGTTTGATGATAGTGGGAAGATTGATAATATCCGGATTTGGGCGAAGGAAGTGGACAAGAAAGGAACGACAGTGTTTGAGGAGAAGAAGTAAGAATGGATCAGCGAGCGTTTGGCGAAGAACTCCGACGGCGCCGGTGGTTTTGCAGGATTGGCAACGAGGGCCCGGTAAAACAAGTAGACAAGCAAAACAGGATCACGACCAAATAAAGGAAATGAAACAAAGAAACCTATCAGAATTAACAGACCAGGAATTGTTACAAGAGGCAAAAAAAATAAAATCAATTTCCATAACGAATGCTGTATTCATTGGATTTCTTATAGGAATTGTATTTTACAGCATTATGAAAAACAGTTTGGGATTTTTTACACTAATCCCTTTATTTTTTGCCTATAGATTGATCAATAAGTCGAAATACGATAATCAGGAATTGGAAAATCTTTTAAAAGAGCGAAACTTAAAATAAAGATCGCCGGCTTGCTCCAGGTTAGCCGCAGCTATTAGCCCTCTTTTTGAATTAGAATTGGAAATAGATGAACGGCTGCACCGGAATCATACGGTATAAAAATTCTCCGCAGCAAGTACGTGCCGTGCCTGCTGCGGAAGAATGGATTAAGACACAAACCGCGTCACCGTATCCGAATAGGCAATCGTTGGATCGGCGCCAATGGCCGTCACGCGGAAGGCATATGCCTTGCCCGATTCAAGTCCATCGATCATTTTGGTTCGCGAGGTGCTCGAGATCGTTTTCCATTGGCCTTCGTCCGTTACCGGGCTGGGCGCATATTGAAAAAGATAACCCGTGGCCCCGGCAACTTTCGAGACACTCACCTTTACCGTGCCGGGTTTGTTGGTGACGATTACTTGTAAATCGGTCGGCTTTTCCAGGCGGCCCGTGGGCGCCGAGCTTTTGCGCACCTCGAAGCCGGTGCTCAACAATATCGTGCGATCGTTATTGCTTTTTGATTCCACGAAATTTCCCAGAATGCGATAGGCTTGTTCGAGTGCAGCGCGCATGTCGTTCTTACGCGACGTGCTTTCTTTTACGGGCGTGGCGCGCTGCGCAACCAACGCTGCCTGAAAAGCAGTGAGCGCCGCTTGTAAAGCATCGAGTTCGACAATGGGTGCGGGAAAGCTTGCGTTGTTGGTCATGTTCTTGATGATCGTTTGAACCTTCACTTCCAGTGCTTCATCAGAAAGTTTAGACAGGTACAGCGCTACGCGAATGACTTTGTTCATAGAAATTGTTTTTTACGTTTGCCGAACCCCTTCTCAATCGCCGTACCAAGCCCTGCCAGGTCGTGCCAACTGACGTTTTTTAAGAGAACAAATAGAAAGGATACATTGTAAGGTCGCGCGCCTCATGCAACGCCGTTTGCGCGGGCGTAGCAACGGCAATTTGCAAGCCGCTGTGTGCATGGGTCAACGCAAAAAGTATAACTATAGGGTGTCCCTGTATCCGCCATGCATTCATCGATTTGCCACGACAATGTGTTACGCAGGATGAACGCAGCAAGAAGCTGGTGGATCAAAAGCACAATGATTCTTTCCGCTAGTGTAATGCAAAAGATGATGAACGCAACGACGTTCGCGTTTTTCTTCATAAAGATTGAAGTAAAATCGATGAAGATTGCGGTGAGACGGATCGAAATTGCCTCGGAATCGATCGGGAAAGATGAAAACACAATGAGGGTCGGGGCAAGATCGATCGCGATGGTCTCGGAATCGATCAGGGAAATGAAAAACTCAATGAAGGCTGATGCAGGATCGATCGTGATGGCCTTGGAATGGATCAGGAAAATGGAAAATCCAATGAAGGCCCGGGGCAAGATTGATAAACGTTGCATCTAGATCGATCAAACTTGCGGTTGAGATTGACGAAGAAAATGAAAACTAAGTGAAGTAGGCGCAGGAAAGAATACACCGCCTTGAACGCTGATGAATGAACTGGCTTTCTTCACGAAGAGAAGTTGCACGAACGGAAAGAAAATTATATATGCTATAAGTAAGAATTCGAAAAAGGCGAGCGCTGAGCCATCGCGAAAATGCAATTGTATTTCAGTGAATGTATGATTTCGGTTGAGTTGTTAAAGACGGTCCTGTGAAATGACATCAAAAAAATTATTCGAAGCCATCTTCAAACTTTAATGACCATTCTCCGTTCGGCCGGTTTTGCCAACGATATTTCGTTGGCTCGTTGGCAAACGACGAAATATCGTCGGTAAACTGGCATGTTTTTTTTTAAACTGAAGTCAAATTGCAGTACCTTTAAAAATGTACATCCACACGGAGCCCCATGAAATACGTGAAAATCGAGGGAGGCGTTAAGTTCTCGAAGTTCATCTCGCCCATGAGTGCCACCCTGAGCGACCAACCTGCTTTTGACGACCCCAACTGGCTTTTCGAAATAAAATGGGACGGCTACCGGGCCATCGCCGAACTGGATGGAGCCAACACGCGGTTCTATTCGCGCAACGGCCTGTCGTACAACAAGGCTTACCCGAAAGTATACAACGAGCTGATCAAGATCGACCTGCCCGGAACAATACTCGATGGCGAGGTGGTGGTTTTTCGCGACGGACTGCCGTCGTTCCAGGCCATTCAAAACTACAAGAGCACGCAGAACGTGCCGATACAATTCGTGGTGTTCGACTGCCTGCAACTGCAAGGCAAAGACCTGACGAAGCTAAAGCTTGCCGACCGCAAAGAACTGTTGAAGGCGGCCCTGCCCAATGGCAACGTGGTGAAGTATTGCGACCACGTGGTGGGCGATGGCAAGGCCTTGTTCGAACAAGCCCGCAAGATCCAGCTCGAAGGCATCATCGCCAAAAGAGCCGACAGCAAATACTACCTCGACAAACGCTCGAAAGAGTGGCTGAAAATAAAAAACATCAACGTCGACGACTTCATTGTCATCGGCTGGACTGACCCCAAGGCAAGCCGGCAGCATTTCGGTGCGTTGATACTGGCGCAGGAGCGAGACGGCAAATTGATATTTGCTGGCGAAGTGGGTACGGGATTTACGGCTGTGCAATTGAAAAGCCTTTTCAATAAAATACAGCTACTCGAAGTTGACGAATGCCCGTTGGACGAGCCAGTAAAAAAAGACAACGGCTTTCATTGGACGAAGCCGAAGTTTTCGGTGCAGGTTCAATATGCCGAGATCACGGACGATGGGCATATCAGGCATCCGTCGTTTTTGGGGTTGCGGGGGGACAAATAAGGACTGTGCACCGTGCTATGCTGGTCCATCTGCGTTTCCGCTCAATTGTTTTTCTGTAAGCAGTTTCAAGATGTTGTCAAGGCAAAAGAAGTGGGCCGTCATTTCATCGAAATTGATTGGTAAGTTGCCGTGTTCGTGGCGCACATAGGTGTGATAGAGTTCGAGCAACGTATTGCGCACATCGAAAGGGTGCAGGTTCGTAAACATATCGTGTAGCAGTTTTACCGCCTCTTCGGTGAGGGGTGTGGAGGCAGGCAGTAGGAAGGTTTGCGGCATGCTATGCATGTCCGTGCCGATGGTGCTTGTGGATTTCATGGTGATGTTGTTTTGTACGTTGAACCTCGGCCCAGGCACTGAAAGCTGCAATCCCTTTTTTATGCCGCTACAGCCTTATCCGTAGGGTACTATACGGGGCTATACGCGGTTGCAGACATTGCGCGAACGCCCCTTTGCCAAATTCCAAAATGATCTATCTTTGTAAACATGACAACCGAAGAAACTCCCAAAGCTCACCTCGGCCGAAATGTTCGGCACTTTCGCCAAAAGAGCGAACTCAAGCAAGATGAACTCGCTGATTTGATGGGCGATCCGTGGACGCAGAAGAAGATTTCACAACTGGAGGCCAAGGCGACTATTGATCCGGATATCTTGGAGGAAGTGGCCAGGGCATTAAAGGTTTCGGTGGAGGAGATTAAGGAGTATAGCGAGGAACGGGTGATCAACACTACTCAATATAACTACGATTCAAGCACGGGTATTGTCGGCCCAAATAATCACTGTACGTTTAATCCGTTGGATAAACTAATCGAATCTCACGAGAATGAGCGGAAATTGTATGAGGCGTTGTTGAAAGAGAAAGATGAGAAGATTGCGTTGTTAAGTAGAATTTTTGGAAAGGAGGGGTAGGGCGTTTTTCCTCGCTGAACCTGGTAAAAGTATTCAAGATATAGCCGTATTCTAGGAATGGATGCCTCGGTATCTGCTTTCTTTAGATTCTAATTGGGTCGAAACGCTACAGAATCTGTATTTCCAGGTTGGGAAGAGGCTTTCTTATTGGTTAATATAATCAAGTTTCTACTATGGACTACAAGGATAAGAATGTTATTAGAAAAAGATACAATGACGCGGCTTATGAAATAGCGAAGACCGAGATGGCAATTCAAAAAGGGCAGCCAGACGAAGCTGTAAGGCATTCAAGAAACGCAGGGGAGGCCATCTCACAAACTCTTGAGTATGCCATGAAGCACCATTTGTCGGCCAGCCTTAAGGCTGTTGAGCAAAAATATTTTAATGTAAGCCGCGTAGATATTCATGAATTGATCGGACGGTACATTGACAAGGAGGGTAATGACAATGGCCAATTGTACAAAACTGTGAACGACCTAGTTGATCCCACGGTTGATTTTGTTTTTCTAAGAGACAATAAAAAGGTTTTGACAAATGAGGCCAAGCATAAGGGAAGTAGACCTGATTTCGAAATACAGAAAAAGTACTTCTTAGAGCTTGGAAAGTTTGTAACGCAATATGTAGATGAGAATCTAGCTTTGAAAAGTGTCTCAGACTATCAGATGGTTGACTTTCAGAATTGGGATACATTTTACCTTTCATGCGACAAATTTACAAAAGAGGAACGAAATTATATTTTAATAACTGGCAGGGCTTCTGAGGCGGAAAGTAACGCGCTCAAGGAATTGGGTATTCCGCCATGGGACCTGGTTATAGATTTTGACTATCAATCTTTGGAGAACGGCTTGTATTCGAAGGCGTTTAGCGATAGAGACATTGAGCCAAGAAAAATTAAGGTCTCCGATCCCATTGAGGGTAGGATGTTTTCAAAATTTAGTCAATCTCACTATCATTATTTTATAAATAACTTTAAAGGTTCCGGTCAGCCAGAAGTTAAGGAGTATAGGGCTTGGTTCCGACTCTACGAAAAGCCTATTGATTCCTTCCTGATGAACTTTGCTAGTCAATTGCCAGCTCAAAAGACTATAGTTGTTGTTATGTATAATTCAAGGCAGCATGTTGCCTTGTTGATAGACAAAATATATAAATACTTTGGAGACAACGTGGTTTTTGTCTTTGTAGGATCGAACCTTTCCGACCTTGGGCAAACAATTGAAGATGCGAATGGAGTAAAAGTGGAAATATCTATTTCTGATATTGCTGAAGGAATTGTCAATTTTAGTTCAAATTTCGGCATAACAAATCCACATCTAAATCAATATTTGATACCATTTCTTGAAAACTCTGAATCGAAAGACGTGACGGGCCAGCTCACGGCTGAACAATTTTTTCAGTTAGAAGATGATTTTGAAGTTCTGCATAAAGCCCTGCCACAAGCAAGTGACACGGATGAGGATAAAAGAGAGTTCTTATGTGGTAAGAACAAAATTAGCTGGTTTGGGATAAAGTATCGTTTTGATGTAGAGAGACAAAATTTTGTCAAAAAATATGTGAAGCCAATCGAGCGATTGATTGAGAATGGGCGGGGGAAGGTGAATTTGATTCACGAAGCGGGATATGGAGGCAGTACAATTGCCAGACGAATTGCATGGGAGATTCATGATAGCTATCCGACTCTCATTCTGAAAAAATACAGGGATAAAGAGACTCTTAGTAAAATAGTTCAGCTTCACCAATTGACTCGAAAGACCTTGTTTATAGTAATGGAGGTTCCGCAAGCTATCTCGTCGGACGAGGTTGAGTCATTGTATAAGTTATTACCTTCTTCAAGACCAGTTGTATTTTTGGTCGTAAAAAGAGGGAGGCCTATTCCGCCATCGAGGGATTTGTACGTTAACGATTGGGGTAATGATGCTGCTGATTTAGTGAGAGCCTATAAGCCTTACCTCTCGGAATACAACAATCCCAAGACTGAAGAGGACAAGGCAAAGGAATTGGATGAAATAATTAACTCGACAGACAACTATAAAAAAACTCCGTTTTATATTGGCTTGGTGACATTTGAGGAGAAATTTATAGCCATAAAAGACTTTATAAAAAAATTTGTTGAGGAGGTTCGTGGCAAGGAAGAACAAAAAAGAGTGCTGCTCTATTTGTCGATTTGCGACAGTTACTTAGGTCAAGGCTTGCCGGCATCCTTTTTTAGAACTGTTTTTAAGGAGGGAGGAAAAAATTCCATAATAAATCTCGAAAAATATTTTTCAGAAGATTCATCTATCGTCAGCTCTCTTATTATTTCCTTTACCGAGGGAAATCAGAAAGTCTGGAAGATTCGGCACCCATTTCTTTCCAAGGAGTTAAAAGAGCAGCTTTTGAGAGGCGAGTCTGTAAATCCTGAAATTTGGAAGCAAAATTTAGCGGACTATTGCATCAAATTAATTGAGGATAGTGTCTCTGAGTCATTGACGGCAGACTATACAGAGGAACTTTTTCAGAAGTTGTTTATTGGGTCACGGAGAGACCGCGCGGGAGAAGCATTTACAGACATCATCAGAGATATTACTGCCACCGAGGATAAAGAACGCTTATTCAAAACATTAAAGGAGACTTTTCCAGACAATCCGCACTATTGCTCACATCTAGCGCGGTTTTATGCTTATTACGATAAAAATAGAGAGCTGGCGTTAAAATATGCTGATGAGGCAATCAGACTATCCGAAGCGATGGACATTCAAGACTCTTTGTTACACCATATAAAGGGGATGTGTATAAGGTCAACAATCTTCGATCTTATGGACAAAAACACAAAGAGTAAGTCTCGCGAGGGGACTTATAACCCCGATGAGTATGAAGAGATACTGGATAAACTAATTCCCAGTGCGGCAAAAGAATTTGAGACATCAAGACAGATTGCAAGAAAACAGAACAAGGCGGATGAGCATGGTTATGTGGCTCATATTCAAATGTTAATACGCGCAATAGATTTTGGCGCGCAGATAGCGGACAAATCAAAGGGCGATTTTCTGGCGGAAATTAAGGAGCCATTTATCGATTGGCTTGATCTTGCCGAGTCTTTGCTGGAAGAGATAAGGCGTATTCATATTACAGATGATGATAGCTCAAAAGTGGAAGAGTGTTCCAACCAGTTATTGGAACTGTATGATAACTACAATCAAATACTTCAGAATCTCAGGAGCCAACTCGATAAAAGTAGGAATCCTGGAAGGATAAGAAGGCAGATAGTCAGAATTTACTTTAAGAGGGAGATTCAAATCAGCGACAATAAGGTTTTGAACGATCTCCTTTCTTTAATGGAGCAAAATATAAACAGCGAGCCTGACAACGAGAGAAATTTTTATCTGTGGTTTAGAGCTGCGCGACTATCTCGCATCTCCTTGGAGGATGCCCTCAGTCGCGTTGGCAAATGGAAGATCAATAGTATTACCACGGATTCAGTATTTTATTTTTACGTTTTAAAAGTATTTAGAGCTCTTGAAGGTTATACAAATGACACTATTGATGCTTTTAATTTGATTAAAGAGTGTAAGGCGAAGGGTAGAGGTAATACCACGATTTTGGAATGGTACGGAAAAGGAAATGACCTACAACGATTGGTACATCGTAATTCTCTTAAATCCGAGGAAAAGGATGGCAAGTTGGAATTGGTTAGGGGATATTTTACCGAGTTTCGTCACGATGGAAGTGGTTTGATTGTCCTGGCGGACAAGCTTGAAGTCTTTTTTAGTCCAACTCAAGCCAAACTTACTCGGAGTGATTTGAACAGTGAAGTGGAGTTTTACTTGGGCTTTAGTTATGACGGCTTACTAGCCGATAGTTACAGCGTTAGGTTCGTTGGTGAAGCGCCAAAGAATAAAGAGTTACAAATTGCTGGCGTCGTAGCTGAGGAAGAAGTAACGGTTCCTGGGGGCAACGATGGGCTGCCTAATGTACCCGAGGTCATAGAGTTGCCACAGAAGAAACCAAGGCAACAGATTATTCTAGGTGGGAGAATGAATGGTATAATTGTAAATCTACGTGAGCTGCCTAAGGTTTCCATGGGAGATATTTTAGCAGAAGATGGAAAGCGGTATTTTTTTCATAAAAATAATGAAAGGCCAGAGATTTTTGAAAAATTGAAAACCAAAGCCAAAGTCACGTTTCAATTGAAGAAAACTGACAAGGGGTTAATTGCTCATAACATTGAAATTGCCTAGTGCGAAATGAGAGACGTCGATGGAATTATATATTTCTCGGAGGATTTCGATTGGTTCGCTCGGAATGGGCTTGAGTTCTCAGTATCTAGTTCACCCAGATTTCAGAACTGGAAATAAATAAAAGGCTGCACCCCCGCCATTTTCATCTGCAGCACCAACAGAATCACAGCCGTGAGACAAGCAGCTTGCGCCACCAGGGGCATGCGTGTAATGGTTTCTTCGGCGCTGAATTCGAAGCGCTTGGGCATGAAATGCAGTATATACGCCAACAGCATCAGCAAGACCACACCTTTATAGCCTGCAATAAAGTCGAAGAAAATCTGCGCCTTGAAGTGGGTGGTAATCTGCGCCAGCATTTGTCCTACTGTGCCCAGATCAGGCGCGCGGAAGAAGATCCAACAGAAACAAACGAAGTGGAACGTGATGACTACGCCTGCAATGTGCCAGCCGCGCCATGAAAGGTCGACCTTTTCAGTAATGTATTTATGAAAGGCGAGCGCACCCCCATGCAACCCACCCCAAATCAGGAAACGCCATGACGCGCCGTGCCACAAACCACCCAGTAGCATGGTGATCATCAGGTTGACATAGGTGCGGGCCTTTCCTTTCCGATTCCCGCCCAATGAAATATACAAATAGTCACGCAACCACGACGACAACGAGATGTGCCAACGCCGCCAGAACTCGGTAATGTTCTTCGATTGATAGGGCGAGTCGAAGTTGATGTTGAAGTGGAAGCCCAACAACAGCGCGATGCCGATGGCCATGTCGGAATAGCCCGAGAAGTCGCAATAGATCTGCAGGGCGTACCCATACACGGCAAAAAGATTTTCAAGACCGGTGTAAAGAGCGGGCGCGTCGAATACCCGATCGACAAAGTTGACGCTGATGTAATCGGCGATCACCGCCTTTTTGAAAAGTCCGCAGCCGATCAGAAAGACGGCGCGGCCCAGCATTTCCTTGGTCACGACCGTGGGTTTGTAGATCTGCGGGATGAAATCGGCGGCGCGTACAATTGGCCCGGCCACCAGCTGTGGGAAGAACGATACAAAGAAAGCGTAGTCGACCAGGTGGTCGACAGGCTTCAATGTGCCGCGATAAACATCAAGCGTATAGCTGAGCGATTGAAAGGTGAAAAACGAAACCCCCACCGGCAGAAAAATATCCGAGGGTTCGAAAGGCTTGTCGGCGATAAAGCAAAAGGTCTCATACAGGAGATTGCTGTATTTGAAATAGCCCAGCAAACCCAGGTTGATCACTAATGTCAGGACGATGAAGAATTTTCGCCGCCACGGGTCGGTGCTGGCGTGGATCCATTTGGCTAACGTGAAGTCCACCACGGCCGCGAAGATGAGCAGCACGAAATAACCGCCACTCGATTTATAATAGAAGTACAAAGAGAAAAGCGTCACAAAGATCAGCTTCGGCCGCTGCATCGGGCTGAGCACGATATAGACCCAGATGAAGCCCGTAAACAAAAACAGGAAGAACCCGCTGTTGAACAACAGGGGCTCGTCGGCATGATAGACAAATTGTTCTGCCAGCTTATGGATGTCGAAGCCCAACATAGTGATTGTAGGTTTTTATAAACGCTTCGTATAATAAATTCCCCTGGTATTCATATCCCTCTTTGGTGAAGTGAATGCCGTCGGGGCGCAGTATGCCTCTCTCGCGCCACTTGGCAGCGGAATGTTTGCCACCGGCCACCTTGTAGAAATCCCAAAAGGCCAGCCCGTTTTCTACTGCATATTGAATGATCTGGTTCCTGATTTTTTCTACGCCCGGATTGGGTTTCACTTTTCTACGAAACGCATCCGGGGGAGTGACCAGGATAAATTTTGTCTCGGGGTTGACTTCTCTCAACGACTGCACCAGCTTGTCGATGTGATAGAGCAGGGTAGGGTCGAGGTAGGGATATTCCACCGACTCGTTCGTGCCCAGGGCGATGATAAAAAGATCCGGGTCGAGTGCCGCTGTCTGTTTGGCAAAGTGAACCGCGGCGTTGTAGTGCTTGTATTTGGCACCGTTCACCCCGATGGCATGATACAACACACCGTCGTTGCCATTCTCCAATTCGATCCCAAAAAGGGTGGCTTGTTTTTGATCGTCGTTTGATTTTACGGCTTGGATGGATACCTGGTCCACGCAATTGTTCAACTCGATGCGCGACACGTTGGCCATCCCTTCTTCGTAGGGACCGGTGATGCCCAGCTCCTGGCCCGTGGCATCGTTCACGGAGAAACTGTAGCTGCTGGGATCTTTTTGAAAGAACAAGGTGACCGAACTAAAACTGTAGTCGTTCAAGGTGTTGTCCACTTTCACGGAGATGCGCGCGTCCGATTCTTCTGTGCTTACGGTAATGCCCCCGATCCCGATGGGCAAAGGCTGTTCGGGATAGGTGCAGCGTTTGGCTTTCCAGGTGGTGGTCGATCCCGTCCGGATGTTGTTGGGTTCGTTCGTTCCGGCCACACGGCCCGGCACAATGAGACCACGCCCCGCGTTCCCAAAGTCGTTTTGAAAATTGCGTCGCACGACGTCGGTGATAAAGTCGGCCTGGATGTGCGAGTCGCCGAGGTGAATGATATTTACCTTGCCACGCCCGGTGGCTTTCAATTGCAGCAGTGATTCAAAAAAGCTGTCGAGATAATCTGCGTTTTGAATGAGGTTGATGGTATCGTTCGCCAGGCCATAGGAGGGGAACGTGAAGTTGACCGTGCCCTGGCCTTGGGCAGGGTGCGTCGTTGCCCATAGCAGCAGCATCGTCATCGCGACGGCGCATAAGCTGGTTTTGGGTGAGGCGGCGGTCATCGTCATTTCCTGTGGCGTTTGTTATACTTTTCCAATTCATACAGAAGACTCTTGGCCATCCTGCCCGAAAGCCTCCGGCCGCCTTTGAAGTTGAGGTGCGTGTAGTCTTTGGCGGCCAGGGCGGGTTTGCCCTCGGTCATTTTCACCATGCTGTTCTCGCCACCCATGGCTTCGTATAAATCCCAAAAAACAATGCCGGTGCGCTCGGCCACCAGACGTTGTGCATTGCGCATGATCGGAATAGCCTTCATGGTTTTGTATTCACCACTCGTGTTGGAGCTGCGATCGCTGACGCTCATCAATAAAATGCTGGCCTTGGGATAAACGCTCTTCAGTTTGTTCACCACCTTGATCATACCGTGAGCATATCGCCCATAGTTCATCGAATCTTCCAACACCACATTCAAGCCATATTGCAGGATGATCAATTTATAATCGCGATAGCGGTTGAAATCTTTGTACATGTTCTCGTCGATCTTGTAGAGGCCGATGCCCGAATTTCCGCGCATGGAGAAATTATCGACATAAACACCACTGCGCGACTCGAAGCTTGCGCCAAACAAATTCAGGCTGTCGGGTTGAAGAAACGCGAGACGCACAGCTTCAATGTTTTTGCCTTTATGGGTCCACTCCTGGAGCTTGTTGGAGGTCTTTAGTTCTTCGGTGGAGGTGATCGTATCGTTCAGTGTGTACTCCACACTGGCGTGGCCCTGATTTTTATAGTAAAGCTTGATGGTGTTGAAGGTCTTCAGAAAACGATGGTGTGTAGGTTTATATTCCACCCAATTCTCTTCCTGCGGCACAAAGCTGAAGCCCACCGGTCCCAGTTCAACCGTCACGGTGGAGTCTTTCTTGCTGATCAGCGAGTAGGTTTTCCAATTTTCAAATTGATGTTTGATGGTGGTGCGGAAGCCGGCTACCTCCGACGTGAGCGGGACATAGCCCACCCCTTCACCTCCAAAAACGGATTGCAACGTGTCGCGCAAGCTTCCACAGAACACATCGCCCTCGATAAAGGAATCGCCATAGAACGCGATGCGTACGGCATTGTGTTGGTCTTTGATATGACTCAGGGCCCGCACGAAATTCCGGATCCCCGTGCTGTCGGGGGAATAATCTTCGATGCAGGTGATCCCGATGGGACAACCCCGCCGTACCACCTTCGCCAGCGAATCCACTTTCTGGAACGTAGAGTCGCGCTGCAGGGAGTCCAGCTCCGCGAAAGCCGTGTCGGGCACGGTCAGCCGAACGTCGGCAAGCGGGTCGACTTTCTTAACCCGCAACGCACCAATCGCAAACGGCTTCACCCACGACAGCATCAGCAGGAAGCCAATGACCATCAGGCAGAGACCGAAGACGTAATGCAGTTTATTCCGAGTCACAGAAGAAGGTTAAAAAAATGAAGCCGGACCACCGGATCCTGAAAAAGTATTCCGGCAAAATTAGTAAAAATACGCACTCTTGCTTCGGGGAGCGGCTTCGGCAAAGGATCAACGCTAATCAGGGACGGTGTAGTATTCAGTCTTTACGCCGAGTGGGTAAACCGGAGTAAAGACTGAAATAGTGGATGAGGATGGTCACAGTGAAACGCCGCGCTTCCAGGGGATAAAATCATCCTGGTTCAGGGCGACGGACTTTGCCGTGGTGCGGCCGCTGGCCACCTCGATGATGAAGTCGAGGATCTCTTCGCCCACCTGCTCGATGGTCTTCTCTCCCGAAATGATCTGGCCGGTGTTGAAGTCGATGATGTCGGGCATCTTTTGGGCCAGTCGCGTGTTCGTGGAAAGTTTGATCACCTGCGACACGGGGTTGCCCGTGGGTGTACCGAGGCCGGTCGTAAACAAAATGATCTGTGCGCCGGACCCCGTGGTGCCGGTAGTACTTTCCACGTCGTTGCCGGGTGTGCACAGCAGGTTTAGGCCGGGCTTTCGGATGTAGGTGGCATAGGGCAGCACATCGGCAACGGGCGCGGTACCACCTTTCTTGGCGGCACCGGCCGACTTGATGGCGTCGGTGATGAGGCCGTCCTTGATGTTGCCCGGCGAAGGGTTCATGTCGAAGCCGGAGCCTACCGCTTCGGCGGCATCGGAATAGGTGCGCATCAGTTGGATGAACCGGTTGCCGGCCTCATCTTCCTCGCAGCGGTTGATGAGTTCCTGCTCCACACCACAAAGCTCGGGGAACTCGGAAAGGATGGTGCTCCCTCCTAAAGCAACCAGCAAATCGGACGTGTGCCCGATGGCGGGGTTGGCGGAGATACCGGAGAAGCCGTCGGAGCCGCCGCACTTGAGGCCCACCACAAGTTTATTCAGTGGCGCGGGTTTGCGTTCGGTCTTGTCGGCCTCGATGAGGGCCAGGAATGTTTTTTGAATGGCCTGGCTCAGTAACTCCTGCTCGGTGCCGGATTGCTGCTGGTCCAGGATGATCACGGGCTTCAACCCCTTCGGGTCGAGTGTGGCCAGCCTTTCCTGGATGGTTTTTATTTCTGCGTTCTGACAGCCCAGGCTTAGGATGGTCGCCCCGGCCACGTTGGGGTTGTGGATGTAGCCCGCCAACAACGCACACAACGTTTGTGCATCCTGGCGTGTGCCACCGCAGCCTCCTTGGTGGGTTAGCACTTTGATGCCGTCGATGTTTTTGAACACCCGTTTCGAGGGCACTTCCGTGGCCGGCTGAAAACGCACGTCGGCGAGCTTTTCGGTCTTGCCTTCGCGGTATAAGTTGACCAGGTCGTGGACATAGTTCTTATACACATCCGGTTTGGTGAACCCCAGTTCGTCCTGGAAGGCCTGGCGGATCATTTCCACATTCCGGTTTTCGCAAAAGACCAAAGGGATCACCAGCCAATAGTTGGCGGTGCCCACCTGGCCATCGGCGCGATGAAAACCCATAAACGTCTTGTTCCTGAATGTCGAAACATCGGGCGGCGTCCATTGATAGGTCTTCGTTCTTCCGGAATAGGGCGCGGCTTTGTGTTTGAGATTGTGTGTGCCGATCACACCGCCCTGTTTGATGGGCTGTGTGGCTTTGCCCACCACGGTGCCATACATGAACACTTCGTCGTCGGGCGCCAGATCGTTCTCGGCGAACTTGTGTTTGGCATTCACATCGTCTTTCAAAACGAGCGATTTGCCTTCGTACGAAATTTTTTCTCCGGCTTTCAGGTCGGTCAACGCGACGAACACATTGTCGGCCGGGTGAATCTTTAAAAACGTGTTTGACATACTGGTAAAAAAACTATCTTGCGCAATCGATTGCAAGTGATAAATCTAAAATTTTAGTACGGAAAAATTTTATTTGGATGAATCCTGCATAAATATCTATACCAGAATGTCAGTAAGCAAGAAAGATGCGATTATCAATATCCGGGCAACGGGCCTGGTCCCGGTCTACTTTCACCACGACGTAGACATGTTGCTCCGCAGCGTGTCGGTGAGTTATGCCTGTGGCATTCGCGCTTTCGAGTTTATGCACCAGCGCGACAACAAAGGCCTGCGCTATTTCGAATACCTCGTAGAGCGCCTCGATAAATTTCCCGGGCTCATGCTCGGCGTGGGCACGGTGCTGGATGCCACCATGACGGAGCGCTACATTCACTCCGGTGCAAGTTTTATAGCATCGCCTTTTCTGCGCCCCGACATGGGCGAAGTGTGCCAACGCCACGACATCCTCTGGATGCCCGGATGCTCCGCAGTACCGGAAATAGAAAAAGCAAAAGCGCTGGGCGCAGAGGTCATCAACGTGTCGCCAGGCAACGTGCTGGGTCCTGAATTTGTCGCCACGGTGGCACGCCAGTTCACCGACTTGCAATTCATACCATCCGGCATAGCCGATCTGCGCGACGCCGAGTTGATGAAATGGTTCGAGTCCGGGGCGATGGCCGTGAAATTGAACGCCCTGCTTTTTACCAAAGACCTGATCGCCGAAAAAAACTGGAAAGCCATTGAACAGAATCTTATAGCATTATTGAAAAGTATTCGTAAAATTCAGGCCACGGTAAAACCCCTGAATATTCTCAAATGACTCCCATCAACACTGCACTCCTTTCCTTCGGCATGTCGGGGGAAGTTTTTCATGCCCCTTTAATAAACGCCCATTCCGGATTTAACCTCACCACCGTCTTGCAGCGCAGTTCCACGCGTGCCAAGGACCTGTACCCCAACGTGAAGATCGTACGCCAGTTGGACGAGGTGATCAACGACAAGAGTATTGAGCTGGTCGTGGTGAACACCCCCAACGATACGCATCAACCCTATGCGGCCAAAGCTTTGGAAGCCGGCAAGCACGTGATCGTGGAGAAACCTTTCACCGTCACCACCCCGGAAGCCGACAGCCTCATCGCCTTGGCAAAAAAGGTAGGCAAGACCCTCACGGTTTTTCAAAGCCGGCGATGGGATGGAGATTACCTCACGCTAAAGCGGGTGATCGATAACAAGCTTGTGGGAAAGATCGTGGAGATCGAGTTGCACTATGACCGCTTCCGCAATTACATCGAACCCAACACGTGGAAAGAAGAGGCCGGCCCGGGAAAAGGGATTCTCTACAATCTGGGCTCACACATGCTGGACCAGGTGCTGGTCATGTTCGGCATGCCCAAGATGGTAGATGCCCGCATCGGCACACAGCGCCCGGGTGGAAAAGTGGACGATTATTATGATATACGCCTGCAGTACGATGGTTTTCATGCCATTGTGAAATCCAGTTACCTCGTGCGGGAGCCTGGGCCACGGTATATTTTGCATGGCGTGGACGGTTCTTTTGTGAAATATGGAATTGATCTGCAAGAACAAGCTTTAAAAGAGGGTAAGAGCCCGAAATCTACGTCATGGGCTATAGAGGGGAAAGAATGGTGGGGGACGCTGAATACGAGCATCGGATCACTTCATGTGGAGGGTGCTGTGGAAACCGTGCCGGGTAACTATCTGGGATTCTATCAGAATGTATACGAGGCGGTGCGGGAAGGAAAGGCGTTGGCGGTGAAGCCGGAGGAGTCGCGCGATGTCATCCGGTTGATTGAATTGTGTTATGAGAGCAGCCGCTTGAACAAGGCGGTTCCTGGAGCCTAAAGATCTTAAAACGCTTCGCCTTCGCTAAAAGCTTCGGCGAGCAAGGAGATGCGTCCTACTTCGCTGAAGCTTTGGCGAAGGTGAGGCGGTAAAAATATAGGTAACGATGAAGAAAAAGATAGTCACTTTTGGGGAGATCATGCTGCGGCTTTCTGCGCCGGGGTTCGCCCGGTTTACACAAGCGAAAAGTTTTGATGCGATGTATGCCGGTTCGGAGGCAAACGTGGCGGTATCGATGCGCAATTTTGGATTTGAAGCGGCGCACGTCACGCGCTTTCCCAGCAATGACCTGGGTAAAGCAGCCACCCAAACCCTGCAGCGCAACGGCGTGGATACCCGCCACATCCTTTACGGCGACGAGCGAATGGGTCTCTATTTTCTCGAGAACGGTGCCATGCAACGCTCGTCGCGTATCATTTATGATCGCTTCGACTCCGCCTTTGCCCACATTGCCCCGGGGAGTGTAGACTGGGACAGTATTATGAAAGACGCCGCCTGGTTTCACTGGACCGGCATCACACCCGCCATCTCGGAGGGTGCTGCCACCGTGTGTCGCGAGGCCCTGGTGTCCGCGCGCAAACACGGTGTGATGATCTCCGGCGACATCAACTACCGGCGCAACTTGTGGCAATACGGCAAGACCGCCCGCGATATAATGCCCGAACTCATTCAGCTCACCGATCGGGTAGTGGCCGGCATCACCGATTTTGAGAACTGCATCGGCGTGAGCGGCAAGACCTTTGAAGAAGTCAGCCACCACGCGATGAAGCAATACCCCAACATCCAAAAGGTGTCGTGCACCTACCGGGAGTCGATCAGCTCATCGCACAACAACGTCTCGGCAGTGATCTGGAATGGCAAGACCTTGAGCACCTCCAAAACCTATGCGCTCACCCACATCGTTGACCGGGTAGGAGGAGGCGATGCGTTCATGGCCGGTCTTATTTATGGCTGGCTCACCGGCAAGACCGACGAACAAACCGTGGAGTTTGCCGCGGCGGCCACGGCGCTCAAACACAGCATTGAAGGCGATGTGAACCTGGTGTCCGTCGAAGAGGTGGAGACACTGATGAAGGGTGAAAATATTGGAAAACTTTTACGATAACGCGCATGACATTCAGCAAGCAAAAGATAGTGGAGACTATAAAAGCATCGGGCATGGTCCCGTTGTTCACGCACGACGATCCCAAAGATGCACAGGAAGTGATCGAAGCCTCCTATGCCGGTGGCGTTCGCGTGTTTGAGTTTACAAACCGTAAGAAAAATTCTTTCGAAGTGTTTTCACATTTGTTGAGTGCCCGCGAGAAGTACCCCGATCTCATGCTCGGCATTGGCACGGTGATGGATGGACCAACCACCAAGCGTTTCATCGATGCAGGCGCACACTTCATCATTTCTCCTATCATGAAACCCGAGATGGCCGAAGTCTGCCACGCTCACGACATGCTGTGGATCCCCGGCTGTGCCACCGCTACGGAGATTGTGAATGCGAAGCAGCTGGGTGCCGAGGTCATAAAAATTTTTCCGGGATCGGTGTTAGGTCCGAACTTTGTGTCGTCGATCATGCCCGTTGTGCCGGATCTGCAGCTCATGATCACGGGCGGCGTGGAACCCACCGAGGCAAGCCTTTCTTCCTGGTTCAAGGCAGGTGCCATGTGCGTGGGTATGGGTTCTCAACTGTTTACAAAAGATATACTTCAACAACGGAATTGGCCTTTGTTGAAACAACGCGTGGAAGAGACCTTGCGCCTGGTGAAGGCGATACGAAAATAAACTTCTTTCCCTTAAATTATTTATTGTGCAAAACCTGTCCCAACCTGTAGGCAAATACCGCTGGGTGATCTGTGCCCTGCTGTTCTTCGCCACGACCATCAATTACATCGACCGTCAGGTGATCGGGTTGCTGAAGCCAACGCTGGAGCAGGACTTTGGTTGGTCGGAGACGGACTACAGCAACATCGTGATGGCCTTCAGTGCAGCCTATGCGTTGGGTCTGTTGCTGTTTGGAAAGATCGTCGACGCGATCGGGACAAAGATGGGGTATATTGTTTCGGTGGTGTTCTGGAGCATCGCCGCCATGTTGCACGCGCTGGTGAATACAACGCTGGGGTTTGGCGCGGTGCGTGCGTTTCTCGGCATCAGTGAAGCAGGAAATTTTCCAACCGCCATCAAGGCCACGGCCGAATGGTTTCCAAAAAAGGAGCGCGCCTTTGCCACCGGTATTTTTAATTCCGGTTCCAATATCGGGGCCGTTGTGGCGCCAGTGATGGTTCCCTGGATATTGGGCATGTATGGATGGCGTCAGGCGTTTGTCTGGACAGGCGCCTTGGGATTTATCTGGCTGATTTTTTGGATTATTTTTTATGAAATTCCTTCCAGGCAAAAGCGATTGTCGACGGAAGAGTTTGAGTACATCCACAGCGATGTGGATGAGAAGGCCGAGGCAAACATCGCCTCGCCGTCGTGGAAGACGCTGCTGGGGATCCGTCAGACCTGGGCCTTTGTGTTTGGTAAATTGCTGACCGATCCGATCTGGTGGTTCTTTCTCTTTTGGTTGCCCTCTTATTTTTCCGAAGCCTACCAGATCGATCTGAAGAAGCCGAACCTGCAACTGGTCATCGTTTACACAGCGACGACGTTGGGGAGCATTGGTGGCGGTTATCTGTCTTCCTATTTGATCCGCCGAGGTTGGGCGGTGTTCAAAGCGCGTAAGGCGTCGATGTTATTTTTTGCTTTGTGTGTGGTCCCCATCATGACTGCGCAATTTGCGGGCAACGTGTGGATTGCTGTCGCCCTCATCAGCTTGGCTGCAGCGGCACACCAGGCCTGGAGTGCCAACGTATTTACGACGGTGTCGGACATGTTTCCAAAAAATGCGGTGAGTTCTGTTGTGGGCATCGGGGGTATGGCCGGATCGATTGGCGGCATGCTTTTTCCGTTGCTCGTGGGAAATTTGCTGGACCATTATAAAGCGGCGGGCAACATCACGATCGGGTATAACATTTTGTTTGTCATTTGCGGTTTTGGTTATTTGTTAGCCTGGGGGATGATGCATTTGCTGGCGCCGAAAATGGAGCGGGTAAAATTGTAGCCGATCATCCTAAGCCTGCTTTTATTGGCCATCCCAACTTCACGCGGCAACCGTCGCGCAACAAGCGCGTGATTATCCGAAAGATTTTTCCTACTTTTCTTCCACTTGTGAAGAAGAGACTACACCTGTTCCTGATTCTGTCGATCCTCGTATGCGATTTTGAGGAGATTTGTGCGCAAACGGAGCAATACAAGTTTTCGCACGTCAACGTGAACCAAGGGCTGTCCCACAACCAGATCAAGTGCTTTCTCAAAGACAGCCGCGGTTTTGTGTGGTTTGGCACCCTTTCGGGATTGAATCGCTACGACGGCTACGCCATCAAAGTCTTCCGCAACACTGCGGGCGACACCACCTCCATCCGCAACAGCGATATCAACAAAATGTTTGAGGACCCCGATGGCAGGATCTGGATCGCTACCTGGACCGGCATCGATGTGTATGATCCCGCAACCGAAACCTTTCATCATAACCCCAGCGTCTACCTTAACCGCTTCGGCATTCCCAACGGCACCATCAACGATATTCGCAAAGACAGCCAGGGGAATTTCTGGTTTGTACACAACACCCTGGGGCTTTTCAAATTCCAGGCGACCACCCAAACCCTGACCCCGCTCTTTCACAAAGAAGCCGATACCACCTCGATCGCCACCAATCACATTGCATCCCTGGCCGACGACACCCATGGAAATCTCTGGCTCGTGCACAAGAACGGCATCGTGGAAAGGGCGGACACAAAAACAGGCGCCGTTACGTATCGCAGTTTTGCATTGCACAACTTTCTGAAGAGCGACGACCAGCGATATGTCATCACCGTGGACGCCGACGGCGACGTGTGGATCTTTATGGCCGACAGCAACCGGGGGATCTTTCATTTTGCCAACGACGGGAAAACTTTTGTTCACATCGACGACCGTTCATCGCCGCTGCGATTGAAGACCAGCATTGTGCGGGGCATCGTGCAAGACAACAAGGGGGTGATCTGGGTGGCGACCGATCATGGGGGCATCAACCTGATCCATAAAAAAGAGCAGCAGGTCACCTACCTGTTCACCGATCCCTCCGATGAAAAGAGCCTGAGTCAGAACAGTATCAATACCATGTACAAGGATTACGAGGGTATTATCTGGATTGGCACTTTTAAACAAGGCGTGGACTATTACCACGAAAACATTATCCGCTTCAACCTCTACCGGCATGCTCCCGGCGCGACGAGTTTACCCTTTGATGACATCAACGCATTTGTGAGCGACGAGAAAGGCAACTTGTGGATCGGCACCAACGGCGGCGGCCTCATTTTTTTTGACCGTGAACGAAACCGGTTTACGCAATACCTTCATAACCCCAGCAACCCGCAAAGCATCAGCAACAATGTGATCGTGAGTCTGCGGATGGGGCATGATAAGAAATTATGGATCGGCACCTACTTCGGCGGCCTCAACATGTTCGACGGTGTAAAGTTCACGCGCTACAAACATGATCCCGACAATCCGTCGAGCCTTGCCGATGACAATGTGTGGGAGATTTTGGAAGACCGGCAACATCAACTTTGGATCGGCACATTAAACCAGGGGCTTGAGCGGTTCGATCAACAAACCCAAAAATTCCATCACTACCCGATCGGTGAAAATTCCGTTCACTCCACCTACGTCCCGGCGTTGATGGAGGACAGGGATGGCAATTTGTGGGTGGGCACCGGTTATGGCATCGATGTCATGGAAAAATCTACCGGCAAAATACTGCACTACCTCAATGATGCGAAAGACCCCGGCAGTTTGAGCAACAACAGCGTGCTTTTCCTGCTGCAGGACAGCCGCGGGTTGATTTGGGTTGGAACGCACGGCGGGCTCAATGTTTTCGATGCACGCACCAAAACGTTCAAACATTTTACGGAAGAAGATGGCTTGCCCCATAATTCCATTCTTACATTGGTGGAAGATCGCCAGCGGAATTTGTGGGTGAGCACACCACATGGACTTTCCAATGTTGTCATAGGCTATGACTCCGTCTCGCAGGCCATAAAAATTTCCTGCAAGAACTACGATGAGTCGGATGGATTGCAAGGCCGGCAATTCAATGACAACGCTGTGGGAGAAACCCCACAGGGTGAACTTGTTTTCGGGGGATCGAACGGCTTCAACCTTTTCCGCCCGGATGAGATCGGTGTCAACAAAAACATTCCCAAGGTCATCCTCACCGATTTGCAGATTTTCAACAAAAGCGTGAAGATCGGGGAGACGCTTCACAAGCAAGTGATCCTGGAGCGATCCATCGGCGAGACAGAGACGATCACACTGCCCCACAACGACAATGTATTCTCCCTCGAATTCGTGGCGCTCAACTATTTCCATCCTCAAAAGAGTCAATACAAATACAAGCTGGAAGGCTTCAGCAAAGATTGGCTCACCACCGACGGCACGCAACGCAAAGTGACCTACACCAACCTGGATCCAGGCGACTACACGTTTCTCGTGACAGCATCCAACAACGAGGGTGTCTGGAACGAAAAGCCGGCGCGACTGAAGATCGTCGTGCTGCCGCCCTTCTGGAAAACAAAGACGGCCTTTGTACTCTATGTGTTTATCATCCTGGGCGCGTTGTTGCTTTCGCGTCAGCTCATCCTGGAGCGCGAGCGTATGAAATACCGGATTGAAAAGGAACGGCAGGAAGCGCAACAGCTTCATGAATTGGACATGATGAAGATAAAATTCTTCACCAACGTAAGCCATGAATTCCGAACACCGCTCACGCTCATCCTAACCCCGCTGGAGCGCTTGCTGAAGACCACCAGGGACGACGAGCAACGCGGACAATTTCAACTCATCCACCGCAATGCCCGCCGTTTGCTCAACCTCGTGAATCAACTTCTTGATTTTCGTCGCCTGGAGGTGCAGGAAGTGAAACTGAACAGTTCCGAAGGCGACATCGTGGCGTTTGTGAAAGAAGCGACGCTTTCGTTTTCCGATTTGTCGGAAAAGAAAAATATCGAACTCGCTTTCCATACCGCGGTGCCTTCTTTGGAGACCGTGTTTGATAAAGACAAACTGGAGAAGATCCTGTTCAACCTTTTATCGAACGCCTTCAAATTTACACCCGAGGGGGGCAAGGTGGATGTGGCCATGGCGTTGCGCGTGCAGGAAGACGAGTCGAAATGGATGGAAATAAAAGTGAAGGACACAGGCATTGGCGTGTCGGCCGAAAAACACGAAAAGATCTTCGAGCGGTTTTTCCAAAATGACCTGCCGCGCACGATGGTGAACCAGGGAAGTGGTATTGGACTGTCCATCACGCGGGAGTTTGTGAAAGCCCACAACGGCACCATCACGGTGGAGAGCGCACCAAACGAAGGAAGCTGCTTTACGGTGAGGATCCCCGTCGTTGAGATCTCGGGCGAAGGCGTACAGGATGCTCAGCCGCAATGGGAAGAGACCACACTAAGCCAACCCGCGACGGCGTGGGTTGCCCCCGATAGCCAGTCACCCCAACTCAAAAAACCGGTGCTGCTGTTGGTGGAGGACAACGAGGATTTCCGGTTCTATCTGAAAGACAATTTGAAAGGACAATACCAGATCCTGGAGGCCCGCAACGGCAGCGAAGGCTGGGAAAAAGTTGTGCAGCATCTACCCGACCTGGTGGTGAGCGATGTGATGATGCCGGTGATGAACGGGATCGAGTTGTGCAAGAAGATCAAAAACGATCCCGCTGTTTCACACACGCCCGTCGTGTTGCTGACGGCACGCACCAACGAGGAACAAAAAATGGAAGGCTTCGAGATCGGCGCCGACGACTACGTGACGAAGCCTTTTAACTTCGAAATTCTACAGTCGCGTATCCGCAACCTGATCCATCAGCGGGAATTGTTCCACAAGGAGTTTCGCAAGCAGATCGAGGTCAAGGCCACCGACATCAACATCACCTCGCTGGACGAGAAACTGATCAAGAATGCCATCAAGGCGGTGGAAGATCAATTGGAGAACCCCGACTTTTCCGTGGAGGACCTGAGTCGCGAGCTGGGGATGAGCCGGGTGCACCTGTATAAAAAGCTGTTGGCCCTTACGGGAAAAGCGCCCCTGGAGTTTATCCGCACCATTCGCCTGCAACGGTCGGCGCAACTGCTGGAGAAAAGCCAGCTCACCATTTCGGAGGTGGCCTATAAGGTGGGCTTCAACAGCCCGAAGTATTTTGCCAAATATTTCAAGGACGAGTTCGGGATGCTTCCGTCCGCTTACGTAGCCACAAAAAAGAATGGTCCGGCGCCCGCGGCAGGCTGACTTAACATTTGCAACCCTATGGGTTAACGTTCTGCGCTGTGAAATTTTGGGTCACGCAACATTTCAAACCCATATTGTTACGATTTGATAACCGTGCCGGGAGGGGCCGGCGTGTAGCTTTGAAGAAATTTACCTCGGAGCCACCATCATGCCGGTCGACAATCACAAGAAGAAACTTTCCCGCTTCATGCTCGTCCTCGAGATTATTCTCTATATATTTATTGCTTCCGCCATGGCCTATGCCATTGTAACCTAGGGGACTTGGCGTACCGCTTCATGACCAGCATGCGAACCTACATCGTCCTTGCCGCGGCACTCTCCGGGTTGCTTTCCTGTAGCAAGCCTGCTTCCGAAACCAAGAAGACCCTTTTCCAGAAGCTGGAACCGGAACAAACCGGTGTCTCATTCTCCAACCTGAACCATGAAGGGGAGGGGCAACACATTCTCGCCTACGAATATTTTTATAACGGGGGCGGCGTAGCCGTGGGCGATATTAACAACGATGGATATGTCGACTTGTATTTCTCATCCAATCAAGGAGAAAACAAACTTTACCTGAACAAAGGGAATTTCACCTTCGAAGACATCACCGAAAAAGCCGGCGTGACAGCCAAAAGCGGTTGGAAGACCGGCGTAGCCATGGTGGATATCAACGCCGACGGATACCTGGATATTTATGTGTGTCGTTCCGGACCGCAGCATGAAATGCTCCGGCAAAATGCGCTGTACATCAACAACGGGAACCTCACCTTCACCAACAAAGCCAAGGAATTCGGTCTGGACGATAACTCCTATTCAACCCAGGCCGCCTTCCTGGATTACGATCGCGACGGAGACCTCGACATGTTTCTGCTCAATCACTCGCGGCTCACCATCTCCAATTCGTACGACATCACCCAGCGCTACAAGACCACACGCGTGCCGTATGTAGGGAACAAGTTATTTCGCAACGACAACCAAAAGTTTGTCGATGTGAGCGATGTGATGGGGATCTATGGCCCCGCCTCTAACTATGGATTGGGCATTGTGTATGGGGACTTGAACGCCGATGGCTGGCCCGATCTCTACACTTCAAACGACTACACCGAAAAAGACAACGTGCTTTTGAACGACCACGGCCGTTTCTTCAACGAAGTGAGCGACAGCCTGCTCACCCACATGTCGCAATTTTCCATGGGCGTAGACATGGCCGATGTGAACAACGACGGCCGCCTCGACCTGGTCACGCTGGACATGTTGCCCGACAACAATCAACGCCAAAAGGAATTCTTTTGGCCCGATCGCTACGACGTCTACGCCGCCATGGTGAAAAGCGGGCGACACCATCAGTACATGCGCAACATGCTGCACCTCAACAACGGTGACGGTACGTTTTCCGAGATCGGGCAACTGGCCGGCATCTCCAATACCGACTGGAGCTGGTCGGCGCTCATTGCCGACTATGACAACGACGGGTGGCAGGACTTGTTTATCTCCAATGGCTTCAAACGCAATTTCACCAGCAACGATTTTCTTCGCTACAAGATCGATCTGGCCATCAAAGCACAGAAAGGACAACGCGATGCCACGTTGCAAGATGTGCTCAATAAAATGCCCTCGAGCAAGGAGCACAATTACATGTTCCATAATACGAACGGAATCCAATTTGAGGACCTGAGCGACGCCTGGGGCTTTGCACCAAAAAATCTGACCAACGGAACTGCTTATGCCGATCTCGACAACGACGGTGATCTGGATCTGGTGATGAATAACCTCGATGAAACGGCCGGCATCTACCGCAACGATGCGGGCAGTACCCTGCAAAATCATTATCTCAACATTCGCTTGCAGGGAAACGACAAGAACACCGCAGGGTTGGGTAGCACCGTGACGGTGTTTGCCGGAGGCCAAACCTTGAAACGAACGATGTGTCCTTATCGTGGCTTTCAGTCCTCGGTGGAGCCGATGTTGTTTTTTGGATTGGGCAAGCTGTCAACGATCGATTCACTCGTGGTGGACTGGCCGAAGGGAGAACAGCAAAAGTTAACAAACGTGACGGCCGACCGCGTGTTGGTGTTGCAACAAAAGGATGCCGCCGTGCAAGAAGAAGAAAAAAAGATCTCAACGCCAGCATGGTTCACGAAGGTTGAAAATGCCATTCCCTTCCGGCACAAGGAGAATGACTACATCGATTTTAAAGTGCAATCCCTGCTGCCCCGCATGTATTCAACGGAAGGACCGGCATTGGCTTCCGCCGATATTAATGGCGACGGCCTGGCCGATGTATTTGCAGGGGGAGCAAAAGGACAACGCAGCGCCGTCTTTCTTCAGCACAAGGACGGAACCTTTGCAGCGAAATCACAAACCTGGAAGGATGACCAATCTGAAAATACAGATGCTGTTTTCTTCGACATGGACAACGATGGCGACCAGGACCTCTATGTTGTGAGCGGCGGCTATGAATATGATACTACCGACGTCGCCCTAGGCGATCATCTGTATCGGAATGATGGAAAAGGAAATTTCAAAGATGTAGCCTTGCCACGGATGCTCAACAGCGGTTCTTGCGCCAGGCCTGCCGACATTGACCACGACGGCGATCTCGACCTGTTTGTAGGAGGAAGAATAATTCCAGGCCGTTATCCCGAAGCTCCACGCAGCTATGTATTGTTGAATGACGGCAAAGGAAATTTTTCCGAGCACACCCCAACGATAGCACCCGACCTCATCCGCCCGGGCATGGTAACGGACGCAACATGGCTGGATGTGAACCGCGATGAGTGGGCAGACCTTATTGTAGTAGGGGAGTGGATGCCGGTGAAGGTGTATCTGAATGACAAAGGAAAACTGAAAGACCAGTCAGCGCTCTATATTAAAGAGAAAACCGAAGGCTGGTGGAATCGCATCCTGATGGAAGACCTCGATGGTGACGGTGACAAAGACCTGGTGATTGGAAATTTTGGAATGAACAATCAATTCAAAGCCACTCCGGGACAACCGGTCTCGTTGTTTGCTTTGGATCTCGATAACAACGGCTCCATCGACCCGCTGATGAGCTATTTCATCGGTGGAAAATCCTATCCCATGCCCACGCGTGATGAATTGACCGATCAGGTGCCATCCTTCAAAAAGAAATTCCCCGACTATGGCCGGTACACGCAGGCCACGCTTCAAACCATGCTCACACCGGAAGATTTGAAGAAAGGGCAGATGTTTGAGGCCGTCACTTTCGAAACCAGTTGGTTTGAAAACACGGGCGCAGGCTTCGTGAGGCGATCACTGCCCATCCAAATTCAATTTGCTCCCGTACTGGCCCTGGCCTTTCTGGATGTTAACGGCGACGGCCACGGCGATCTCGTGACCGGCGGCAACCTTTCGCGCACGCGGTCGCGTTTTGGCAAAGCGACTGGAAATTTTGGTACCGCATTGTTGGGCGATGGCCACGGCCATTTCCGCGCAGCCGACCCGTTAGAAACCGGCCTTTGCCTTCGCGGCGATGCCCGCCGCATGATCCTCCTGGATGGTAAAACCCTGCTCGTGGGAATGAACAACGACTTCCCCCAAGTCTATAAACATTGAGTTTGGATTGTTATTGACCACAGGTTTAGGATGACTCCTGAACGCCTTTTTTCTGCCCGCTCCGGGCTTTTCGCCGTGCGGCGTTAACAAATTACCCTGTCTCCTGAAACATTTCATCCCCCCGGTTAACGCCACGGGAAGTAATCCGCAACATTTTCATACCCTCCTCCGCGCCTTTACGGCCCAAATTTGTCATGACGAATTTCAATCGTTTGTGAAATCGAAAGAAATCAAAACGGTTGGTCTGCTAAAGAACGGTACCTGGGTTAGGTATGATTCGGGCGTTGCCGGGGAGGCTGGCTGATAGAAACGGCCTCCTTCCGGCAACCCTCGCGGCGGGCGCGATTCTGAACAAATGCGGTTTACCCAACAAACTATACTCTATCCACTAAACCAAATCTATGATTATGAAAGAAGTCTACCGAAGCTTTTTCAAGAGGGCTTCCGTGTTTTTGTTGCTGCTGACGAGCGTGGCCGCCTATGGCCAGCACCTCGTCACGGGAACAATCAAGGACCCCGCGGGCAATGGTATGCCCGGTGTGAACGTGCTCATCAAGGGCACCGGCAATGGGACCACGACCACCATTGACGGAAACTATACCCTGGAGGCAAACGATGAAGATGTGCTCGTCATCTCCTTCATCGGCTACAAATCGCAGGAGATCAGGGTGGGCAACCAAACCCGCATCGATGCCGACATGCGGGAAGATGTGTCCACGCTCCAGGAAGTGGTTGTCGTGGGATACGGTGAAATGAAACGCACGGATCTTTCGGGAGCCCAAACGTCTGTGGGTTCCGATCAAATTGCAAAAACCATCAACACCACCATCGAACAGGCCATCCAAGGCCGGGCCGCGGGTGTGTATGTAACGCAAAACACCGGCCAGCCCGGGGGTGGCATCTCGGTGAACATCCGCGGTGTGAATACCATCACCGGATCGAACGAGCCGTTGTATGTGGTGGACGGCGTGCAGATCCAACCGGCCACGCTGAGCTATGGGGCTACGAGTTCCGCGAACGTCCTGGCGGGGATCAACCCTTCCGATATTTCCAACATTGAAATTCTGCAAGGCCCTTCGGCCACCGCCATCTATGGATCGCGGGGTACGAACGGCGTGGTGCTCATCAGTACCAAGCGTGGCAAGGCTGGTGACATGAAAGTGAACTATGGGTTCACCTACAGTTTGCAAGAAAAACCGAAGAACCTGGCCGTGATGACGCTGCCACAGTTTGCCGAAATGACAAACGAGATCCGCGCCATCACCGGTGGCACACCGCCGCCGGAATTTGGCAATCCTTCGTTGTTGGGTCCCGGCACCAATTGGCAAGATGCGCTTTTCAAAACCGCGCCACTCACCAAACACCAGCTAAGCCTTAGCGGCGGAAGCGAAAAAACCACCTTCTATTTATCCGGCGAACATTTCGACCAGGAAGGTGTAGCCCTCGGTTCGAGCTTTGCCCGTTCCAGCATTCGCCTCAATATGGACAACCAGACCCGTAAATGGTTGAAGATCGGTGCAAACCTGAGTGTGAACCAAACCAAGGAAAAGATCACCGCCACGCAGGAGAACACCATTCTCAATGCGCTTCAACTGGCGCCGAACATTCCGGTGAAAAATCCCGACGGAACATGGGGTGGTGCCAACAGCGTCAACGGAAGCAGCGTGCAGTTCACGCCCCTCAACCCCGTGGCAATCTCCAGCCTGATCCAGAACAAACAGAAAAAATTTCAGGTTTTGGGTGGTGTCAATGTGGACGTGACCTTGCTGAAGGGATTGGTTTTCCGCACTTCCCTCAATGGTAACCTCGGCTTCAACCGCACCGACTACTTCATACCCACCTATAGGCTAGGCGACAAGACCAACGATGTGGCCAGCCTCACCTCCGGAAGCAGCGACAATACCTACTGGAACTGGAACCAGATGCTCCAATACAATACGCGCATCGGAAAACATGACCTGGGTGTCATGGCCAGCCACGAATCGCAGGAATCGCATTGGGAAAATGTGAGTGGCTCCAAAAGAGGCTTTGTGACCAACACCGTGCCCGACCTGAACGTGGGCAACACACAAGGTGCGACAACCTCGGGTGGACAATCTCCCTGGGCGATGGAATCATACTTCGGACGTTTGAACTATACCTTTAATGACAAGTACATCGTGCAAGGTTCGATCCGCGCCGATGGCTCGGTCAATTTTGGTCCCGACAACAAATGGGGATACTTCCCTTCCGTGTCCGCTGCCTGGAGAGTGACACAAGAACCCTTCATGCAAAACGTGTCCTTTATCAACGAATTGAAATTGAGAGTCGAGACCGGCGTGACGGGTAACCAGGGAGGTACCTCGTACTATGGACCGCTGGCCAGTGTGTCCACCCCTTGGGGCACAGGCTTTCCGTTGTCCCGCTATCCGAACGCTGCGCTGCAGTGGGAAGAGACGCATACAAACAACATCGGCTTCAACCTGAACCTATTCCAAAACCGCATTCAATTGGAAGGTGACTTCTACGTAAAGAAAACCAGCAACCTCCTGATGACAAGTCCGCTTCCCGACTACATGGGCGTGAGCGCGGAAGGATCGATCGGTCCCCCGCAAGTAAACGTAGGGTCGCTCGAGAACAGAGGCTGGGGATTCACTTTGAATACCGTGAACATCGATCGCGGTGGTTTTGTCTGGCGAAGCAATTTCAACGTGTCGGGTTTCAAGACCGAAATGACACAGCTTTATTCAGCCAACGCATTCTTTGATCGCACAGCGTGGTTCATCGGTGATACAGGCTCCGGCAACAACTGGACGCAACGTTCGGCCGTGGGCCAGGCACCCTGGTTGTTCCGCGGATATTTGTATGACGGCATCTTTCAATCCGTGGACCAGATCAACAACAGCGCCATCCCCGTCAAGGTCAATGGCGATCGTCAGGATGTGGCGCCCGGTGGAGTTTGGGTGGGCGACATCAAATACAAAGACCTGAACGGCGACAACAAGATCGACGAAAAGGACATCACCAACATTGGTAACCCCTGGCCTAAAGCAACCTTCGGCTTTACCAACACATTTACGTACCTGGGCTTTGATTTGAATATCTTGTTGACGGCCTCCTATGGCAACGACATCTACAATTTTCTCCGGTTCAGCAACACGAACCCCAACAACATCAACCTCGGCCGGAATTTGATGGCAGAAACGTTCAACTATGCCCGCGTAGAGGGCAGCGGTTCGGAAACACACTTGACCAATCCCGGTACCGACATTCCCCGTATCGTGACGCCCGACGTGAACGGCAACGGTTTGCGTTTTACAGACAAGTTTGTGGAAGACGGATCCTACATCCGCATCAAGAACATTACGCTTGGCTACAGCATTCCCAAGACCCTCATCGGAAAACAGAATGTCGTGCAAGGCGTGCGACTCGCCGTGGGTGTACAAAACCTGTATACGTTCACCAAGTACAAAGGCTATGATCCGGAAGTGGGTGCCTATGTAGGACGCGATTCTCAATCCACGAATCAATCCATCGGCGTGGATTTTGGAAGATACCCGATGACACCGGTGTATACGTTCAACCTGGCCGTTGATTTTTAAGTCACAAAAAAAGCAAGAGCAATGAAAACATTAAAACATATCAAAATCAAAATCTGCCTCGCTGTCCTGCTTTTGGTTGGACTGTTTGCTGGCTGCAGCAGCGATTTTCTGGATCAGCCGCCTCAGGATACGATCCTCGATGTAAACTTCTACAAAACATCCGAACAGGTGTTGGCGGGTAGCGGGCCCCTGTATGGCGTTGTTTGGTTTGCCTACAACGACAAAGCTTCGCACGGTATCGGCGATGGAAGAGGTGGCGTGCTCACGTCGGGCTCTTATCAATTGGAAAACGTAGAGTTCAAAACCACCAGCGTTACCGCGGAGAATTTGAGTGCATGGCGTGCGTTCTACAACATTGTAGGGCAATCCAACACACTCATCACCAACCTGCGCAAATATGCGGGAGAAGAAGTACCACAGAATATCGTCGAACACGCCATCGCCGAAGCCCGCTTCATGCGCGGCATGGCCTACATGTTCCTGGTGCAGAACTGGGGTGAGGTGCCGATCATCACCGACAACACCGCGTTGCTGCAGGACACGACGATCACGCGCAATACCGTGCCGTCCATTTGGGAATTTATTACCCGTGACATTCGCTATGGGACGACGCATTTGCCTGAAACACCCATCATGAAGGGAAGACTCACCAAATATTCCGCCGAAGGCATGCTGGCCAAAGTTTACCTGACGCGCGCTGGCGTGGGCAAAAGCCTGACCCGCGACGCCGTGTTCCTGGACAGCGCCCGCATCCTGGCCAAAGACGTGATCGAGAACAGCAGTGCTTCGCTGATGACGGACTATGAAGAACTGTTCAAGACCAAGAACAACAACAACCAGGAAACCTTGTTCGCTTTGCAATGGGTATACAACGGTGCAGACTGGGGCTCACAGAACAGCGTGCAGGCCTTCCTCGCCTTCGGTTCCAGCATCACCGGCTTTGCCGATGGATGGGGTGGCGACATCGGCGCCTCGCTGTACTTGCTGAACAAGTATGATGGTTTGATCGACAACGGCAACACGCCCGACGCGCGCCGCAAAGCTACGTTTATGTTCCCCGGCGATCACTACACCTACATCCACCAACAGGTGATCGATCCGAACACCGGCAATCCTATAACACAGGAGTTGCGTGTTCCGCTCGGAGGCAGCGGCTACAACAATCGTGCATGGGTGAAGAAATATGTAGTGGGGCGCCCGGAAGACAACGACGGAAAAGTTTCTCAACAACATACCGAGAACTGCACCTACATGATGCGTCTTGCCGAAGTATACCTGATCTATGCCGAGGCGATATTGGGCGATGCGGCATCGACCTCCGATGCTGAAGCGTTGAAATACTATAACCGCGTGCGCCTTCGCGCGAACGTTGCGACCAAGAGTGTCATCACGTGGCAAGACATCTTTGACGAACGCCATTTAGAGTTCGCCATGGAGGGACAGCTTTGGTATGATTTCGTTCGCCTGCACTACTATAATCCTCAAAAGGCTTACGACATCCTGAGTACGCAAGACCGTGGCTTCTACCGGATCACACCGGATAAGATCCCCGACCCGACCAAGTGGACCATCGCGGTCGATCCCGATGATCAATCCCGGAACTTCCCCGTTGACGACGGTAACTTTAAAATACCGTTGCCTTCCACCGAAGTGTTGCGGGCTCCGAACCTGTCGAAGACACCCGTTCCTTATGTTTTTAACTGATCGACAAAAACGCTGGACAGGGCCTGAGAAAATGAAAGGCCTTGCCTCAGCCTAAAAAATAAACTTATGGATATACAGAAAAAAATAACGCGAAAAGTATTGACGGCGATGAGCCTGTTGATCGTTGTGGCGTCATTGTTTGTGGCGTGTAACGACGACGATCAAGGCGGCACCCCGGCCCTGGAGCGTGTAAGTTTGGTGGCCAAGGACTCCACCACGCAAAGCGGAAGGAGAGGGACCACGTATGTGATCTATGGCAACAACCTGGCCACGACCAGAGAGGTGTATTTCAACGAATCGCTGGCGCCGCTGAACGTCACGCTGGTGCGCAACGATAACATCATCATCCGGATCCCCGACAACGCCCCGTTTGCCAACGTGCCCAACAAGATCAGGGTGGTTACTGAATTCGGGCAAGCCGAACTGGACTTTGTCATCCAACAACCCGGACCGTCCATCGCCAGCTTTGACCCCGCCTTCATTGGCGCCGGTGGCATTGTGACCATCAAGGGCGAGTTCTTTGAAAACCTGCAAAGCGTCCGTTTCGATGATGCGGAAGCGGAGGTTGTATCGGCGAGCGGAAAAGAAATTGAAGTGAAAGTTCCAGACGGCGTGACGTCGGCTTACTTGTACGTGACTACCTCGGCAGGCACCGTGAAGTCATCGTCGGCTTTTGGCTTCAAGTTCGTGATCTACGACGAGGATCTGGTGGCCACCTGGCAGAAATGGGGTGGATGGAGCAGCACCACCGATTGGACAAGCACACAGCAAGCCAAGCGCGGCGACAAATCCATGAAGATCACCTACGATGGTGCCTGGGGTGGTTCACAATCACATCCGTCAAACACGTTTGTGTTGGTCAATAACTACACCGCAGTGAAGTTGTCGATTTTTGGAGGCGCGGGGACAACCGGCAAGAGTGTGATGTTGTTTATCAAAGACAACGATGGTGTCGTGGGCACTCAAAAATCGTTGGCCATCCAGGAGGGTGTGTGGACAGACTTTACCATCCCGCTCTCGGAACTGGGCAGCCCGTCGACCATCAATGAATTTGTTTTCCAGGATCAGGGCGGTGCTCCTTACGTGATCTTTATCGATGATATCGGATTATTGTAAACATTATAAAGCATTTTGATCTTATACCGGTGGTGCGTCTGTAACGATGTGCCACCGGATTTTTTACACCGGCATCCTTTGCCGTCAACCAACTCTTTTACATGCGGAGACTTTACGCTACCCTTTTTTTTGTCAGCCTCCTGTCCGTGCCGGTCATGGCCCAGGACACGCAAGGTTTTTTCCTGGACGACGCCACCGATAAGGATGCCGTCATACCTTCCTTTGTTGAATTTGATAAACCTGCAAAACCCTCTACGGCTACGGTGTCGGTGGATGTCTCCAATGTGGTGGCACCGGTATCGAAATATATCTACGGAAACAACGCCAACATCTACATGACTCAAATGGTAGATCAACCCGCGTTGCTGGGCTACATCAAGACCCTATCGCCAAATGTCCTTCGCTTTCCCGGTGGAAATATCAGCAGTGTTTATTTTTGGAATGCGCAAAACGCTTCACAGCTTCCGGCCGATGTACCCACAACGCTGGTCAATGCCGATGGCACCACCGGCGATCCGAATCCTTATTGGTTTGGGAAGAATGCTGAAAGCTGGACCATGTCGCTCGATAACTATTACGAAATGCTGAAGCAAACAAAAAGCACCGGCATCATCACCGTGAACTACAGTTATGCGCGCTACAGCACCGCCGAAAATCCGGTTGCCGCCGCCGCGCATCTCGCCGCCGACTGGGTGCGCTACGACAACGGTCGCACCAAATTCTGGGAGCTCGGAAACGAAAACTATGGGACCTGGCAGGCCGGCTACCGCATCAAGACCGCCGACAACAAAGACGGCCAACCCGAGATCATGACGGGTGAGATCTATGGCAAACACTTCAAAGTATTTGCCGACTCCATGCGTAAGGCCGCCACGGAGCTTGGCGTGGAAATTCACATCGGCGCCCAGTTATTTGAAACACCACCGGCCAGTTGGTCCGGTGACATTGAACGGAATTGGAATACAGGCGTGTTGTCCAACGCGACATCGTCGCCCGATTTTTATATCGCCCACAGCTACTTCACCCCCTACGACACGGACTCCAAAGCTGCCGACATTCTCAGCACCGCGTTGACGGTTCCCACAGACATCATGAGCTTTCTGAAGAAAACCATATCCGATGCCGGCCAACCGATCAAACCCATCGCGCTCACGGAGTGGAACATCTTTGCCGTGCACTCCAAACAAATGGTATCCTACATCAGCGGCGTGCATGCGACGATGGTTTTGGGTGAGCTGATAAAAAACAAATTCGGCATGGCCAGCCGCTGGGATCTGGCCAATGGATGGAGCAACGGCGATGATCACGGCATGTTCAACAACGGCGATGAGCCCGGGGGCATTCCCAAATGGAATCCACGCGCCATCTATTACTACATGTATTACTTCCAAAAATACTTTGGCGATAACATGGTGAGTACAACGGTGTCGGGTAGTTCGGATGTGGTGGCCTATGCTTCTTCATTTCATTCCGGAGAGTCGGGAGTGGTCATCGTAAACAAAGGCACCTCCGAGCAAACCGTAAGTGTAAACCTGCAACACTTTGGCTATGGCAACCGGTTCTATACCTACACGTTGACCGGCGGCACCGACAATGGCGAATTCTCGCTAAAGGTCTCTGTCAATGGCCAGGCACCGGCGTTTTCATCCGGTGGACCGGCAAATGTGGAAAGCATCAAAGCCCGCTCGGCGCTTGTTGGCAGTGGGGTAAAGGTGACGGCTCCACCCAGGTCAGTAGTGTACGTCTTGGTCGAGAACGGCGAGAACATCATCACGCCCGTAGAAAAGGAACAACCCGTTCAGAAAATGAAGGTCTATCCCAATCCTGCTACCGAGAATTTCAGACTGGATTTGCCGACTGCCGGATTTGACAAAATGGAGTTGCTGGACACCACCGGTAAAACCGCTTTTAGAGCAGCCATCGATCCATCCCAAACCTCTGCAGAATTTCATGCCCATCTTCCAGCAGGACTGTACTTCATTCGGGTCTCGGGCTCCAAAATGATTTTGCTGGATAAATTAATGACACAATAATTTAGCGTTACTTTACGTCAGGGCCTGTTGGGCTTTCCGGCAAGCTCGTCATTCCGCAGGCACGCGTTTCGTCGAGCTTCGCATGTGGCCCAAGGAATCCCGCGGATAGCGCACTAAATCTGTGTGGTGATGTATTTCAATCGGGCGTGCGACTATCGGTGTTTGTCAGTGTTCGTTTTAGTTCGTGTGCGACAAAGTACAAAACTGAATTCTATGTCATTTAAAAAAGGCATCCTTGTCACCGTCTTGTTTCTCCATGCTACCTGCGCGGGCAAAGCACAGGATGGACTTTCCACGGATATTCGACTTAACCAAACAGGCTTTTACCCCGCAAGCCAGAAAGTAGCCGTGATTACCGCAGAAAGCCCTACTGAATTTTATATCGAAACCGTAGGCGAAAAGAAAAAAGTATGGGAAGGAAAACTGAGCGATTATCGCACGGTGACGTTCAGCAATAAAAAGACACGCATCGCCGACTTCACTTCGTTTCAAAACGAAGGCACCTATCGTCTTGTCATAAAAGGATTGGGATACTCCTATCCCTTCGCCATCCAAAACAACGTTCACGAAGCCGTGGCAAAAGGCTCCATAAAAGCGTTTTACTTTATGCGGGCCTCCACTGCGCTCTCCAAAACCTATGCAGACAAGTGGGCCCGCACGGCCGGACATCCGGACACAAAAGTTTTGGTGCATCCCTCTGCTGCATCGACGCAACGAAAAGCCGGCACGGTCATTTCATCACCACGCGGCTGGTATGATGCAGGAGACTACAATAAATATGTCGTGAACAGCGGCATCACCACCGGAACATTGCTTTCGTTGTATGAAGACTTTCCTCAATACATGAACGCGGCTTCCTGGAATATTCCCGAAAGTAAAAACGCCATACCCGATCTCCTGGACGAAGTATTGTGGAACCTCCGCTGGATGCTCACCATGCAAGATCCCAACGACGGGG
This sequence comes from Chryseolinea soli, assembly GCF_003589925.1. NCBI lineage: Bacteria > Pseudomonadati > Bacteroidota > Cytophagia > Cytophagales > Fulvivirgaceae > Chryseolinea > Chryseolinea soli. The sequence continues at coordinate 4,228,201 of NZ_CP032382.1, forward strand.
GAGTATATCACAAATGCACCAATGCAAAATTCGACGGGATGGTGATGCCCGAAGTAACGAAGGACCCCCGGTATGTCGTACAAAAAAGTACAGCCGCCGCGCTGGATTTGGCTGCGGTCACAGCGCAGGCATCGCGCGTGTACAGAAAATTCGACAAGGAGTTCCCGGGCTTGGCCGACTCTTGTCTGAAAGCATCCATCAACGCGTGGCAATGGGCCGTGAAAAATCCGGATGTGTTGTATGACCAGAACAAGCTCAATGCCTCCTTCGAACCGAAGATCACCACAGGAGCCTATGGCGACCGCGACGTGAAAGACGAATGGATGTGGGCCGCAGCCGAATTATATCTCACCACACACGAAGAAATTTACTACAATGCTGTGACCATGCTTCCGGATGAAAAGATGCCCTTGCCGTCGTGGCCGCAAGTGCGACTGTTGGGATACTATTCACTGGCCCGCTTTTCTGATGCCTTGACCGGGAAAGCAAAGGAAGATTTCCCCGAGATCAAAAAACGATTGTTACAAACCGGCGACGATCTTATTCGACAAGTGGACACACAGCCTTATCAAACCGTGATGGGGCAGACCGCAAAAGATTTTATTTGGGGCAGCAACTCCGTGGCGGCCAATCAAGGGATATTGCTGCTGCAATGCTATCGTCTTACAAAGGATAAAAAATATGTGTCGTACGCCCTGACCAACCTGGATTACCTCCTGGGACGGAACGCCACAGGCTATTCCTTTGTCACCGGCTTTGGTTCGAAAACCCCCATGCACCCACACCACCGCCCATCCGAAGCCGACGGCATTGTGGAACCGATACCCGGACTGTTGGCCGGCGGACCCAATCCCTCGATGCAGGACAAGTGTCAATACTCCAGCGCCCTGCCGGACGAGGCCTATGTAGATGATGTGTGTTCGTATGCCTCAAATGAAATTGCCATCAACTGGAATGCGCCGTTGGTGTACCTCGCCTTTGGCATAGAAGCGTTGGCAGGCGAGGGGCGGTGAACCTAAAGATTCGCGAAAGGAGCAAAGAAATTGTATTTTAGGGACAACCTAAATACCCTCTATGCGCAAGCTTGTTTATCTCCTTTTACTTTTGACCCTATCGATGCCCACGATTGCAACGGAGCGAGCTTCGAAACCATCATCCAATCCTTCCGACTCATTACTATTTTTCACCGCTGCCGACGGCGTAAAGATCCACTACGACGTGAAAGGCGAAGGCAAAGCCGTAGTACTCGTCCACGGATTCATCGTGGACGGTGAATCATGGAAACGCACGGCACTGTACAACGATCTCCTGACAAACGGATTCAAAGTGATCACCCTGGACCAACGCGGCAACGGCAAGTCCGACAAACCCCACACCGCAGAAGCCTATGCCAACGATGCAGAAGCACGCGACATCATGGGCCTGGTTTCATTCTTAAAGATCAAATCGTATGACGTGGTGGGTTACTCGCGGGGAGCCATCATCACCGCCCGGTTGCTGGTGTTGGATAAACGCGTAGACCACGCCGTGCTCGGTGGGATGGGCGACGACTTCACAAACCCCGAGTGGCCTCGAAGAATTATGTTCTACAAAGCCCTTAGCGGAGAACCCGTGAAAGAATTGGAAGCCGTGGTGAAACGCATACAAGACACCGGTCTCGATCAACAAGCCCTGGCGATGATGCAAAAAGAACAGCCTTCCACCAGCAAAGAAGCATTGGGAAAAATAAAGAAACCGGTGTTGGTGCTTTGCGGCGACAAAGATTCGGATAATGGATCGGCCGGCAAGTTGGCTGCCTTGATCCCGAAAGCAACGTTTCATACGGTGCCCGGCGATCATGGCGGAGCATCCTCCACCAAAGAATTCTCCAGCGAAGTATTGAACTTCTTTAAATAGCGTCAGGCCCGCGTTCGCCGGTGCGCAGACGGATCACTTCTTCCAGCGGCGTGATAAAGATCTTGCCGCTACCGATCAGCCCACCGTCGTTGGCCTTGGTGGCGCTGATGATGGCGTTGCACGTGACGTCTACGAACTCGTTGTTGACGGCAATTTCCAGACGGATGTTGGGCACCAGGTTGGGGATCACCACCTGGCCGCGATAGATCTCTTCTGTTTTGCTGCGGCCGTGACCCGAAACGTGGCTCACCGTGATGCGCGTGATGCCGGCATCGATCAGGGCCTCGCGCACCTGGTCGAGTTGATTTTCGCGAATGATTGCTATAATGAGTTTCATTGGATATTTCAATTTAGTAAAGCGCCGGGTGGTATGCCCAACTTTTTTGCGTGAATGAATTAGCTGGGATTCGTCATGCCGTATCCTCTTTCACCGTGGTAGTAGTTATCCAACCCACGCATCTCGGCTTCGGCGTTGGCGCGCAGCGGGATGATCTTGTTCAATACCACCAGGATGACCCACGTCCCTACGCCTGCATAAACAATGGCAATACCCACCGCCGATGCCTGCACACCCAATTGTTGCCACACGGTCCAGCCGCCTGCAGCAGTGGCCGCTTCGGCCATCCATGTATCGCGGATGAAGAACGTAAGGAAAATAGCGCCTACAATTCCGCCCACACCGTGGATCCCAAAAGCATCCAGTGTGTCGTCATAGCCCAATTTGTTTTTGAGGATAATGGCCAGGTAGCAGATCACCGTCGCCAGTGCTCCCAGCGCTAAAGCGCCAACCGGTTTCACCACGCCTGCGGCAGGCGTAATGGCTACAAGGCCTGCGAGAATACCACTCACAAATCCCACCGCCGTGGCTTTGCCTTGATGGAATCCTTCGATGATGATCCACGTGAGGGCACCGGCCGCTGCTGCCACTTGGGTAGCTGTCAAGGCCTGTGCGGTGCTCAGTCCGCTGGAGATACTGCTGCCGGCGTTGAAACCGAACCATCCAACCCAAAGCAACCCTGCACCGATCATGGTCATCACCAGGTTGTTCGGACGCATGGGAAGATGGGGGAACGACTTGCGTCCACCCAGATAGATCGCGGCCACCAGCCCGCTCACACCGGCGGAGATGTGTACCACTGTGCCACCGGCAAAATCGATCGCGCCTTTAGCACCCAGGTTGAACAAGAATCCGTCTGCTGCCCAAACCCAGTGGCAAAGGGGATTGTAAATAAGAATGCCCCACAAGGCAATGAAGAAACAATAGGATTTGAAGGAAACCCGTTCGGCAAACGCGCCCGCGATCAATGCGGGTGTGATGATGGCGAACTTGGCCTGGAACATGGAAAATACATATTCCGGAACTCCGGCGGACATTACTTTGTCGTCGATGCCGCCAAGAAAGAAATAGTCGTCGCTCCACCCAAACCAGCCACCGAGTACGCTGGGGCCAAAGGCCATGCTATAACCACAGGCCACCCACAAAACGGTCATGATGCCCATGGCAGCAAAACTGTGCATCATAGTGCCCAGCACATTCTTGGTTCGTACGAGGCCGCCGTAGAACATGGCCAGGCCGGGAACCATGAGAAGCACCAGCGCGGCGGAGGTCAGCATCCAGGCCGTGGCACCGGAATCGATGACCGGCGCATCGGCAGCCCACAAATGGGCAGCAGGGAAAAGCGTGAAGGCCAGGAGCAAAAGGAGGAAGCGTGTAGTAATTTTCATTTAAGGCGAATTGGTAGTCTGGTTATATAAACTGAGACAAGCATCGCTTAACTTGGAGGGCTCTCCGTCGAAACGAAGAAAAGCCGTTCAGGTATGGCACGAGCTGCCTAAATTTAGAGGGCAAAATAAAGTAGTTTGGATCGATCTACAAAATCAAGGGTCCAAAACAACCCAGTGAAGCACAAAAGAATACAAAAATTATAAAAATCAGTTTAAATTTTAACGAACTAACAACCCTAATCAACCTAACAAACGGTAACCAGCCTTATGCGTGAGACAAAACCCGAATTCATAAACATCCCTAAATCTCAAATGGAAGAAGCCTTCCGGCAGATATTGCTTCGCCACGGCTTCCCGTCCGCCAAAGCAGCAACCTGCGCAGCCATATTCACCGAAAACAGCATCGATGGTGTGTACACGCATGGCGTGAACCGCTTCAGCCGGTTTGTCAAATACACCCAGCAAGGTCATATCCTCCCGGAAAAAGAAGCCGTGCTGAAACAGGCCGCCGGGTGCATCGAGCAATGGGATGGTCAGTCGGCTGCAGGACCGCTCAATGCCTTGCAATGCACGGAGCGCGTGATGGAAATTGCCGGCGTACAGGGTATGGGTTGTGTAGCGCTCGCGCACACCAACCACTGGATGCGCGGTGGAACCTATGGCTGGAAAGCCGCCAAAGAAGGCTTTGTCTTTATCGGCTGGACCAACACCACGGCCAACATGCCCACCTGGGGCGCCATGGACAACAAACTGGGCAACAACCCGCTCGTCATTGCCGTGCCCCACGAGGGCGAAGCGATCGTGCTCGACATGGCCATGTCGCAATATTCTTATGGTGCCCTGGATTTCTATGAACTCAAAAAACAACAACTCCCCGTACCCGGCGGCTTTACAAAAGACGGCGTGCTGACGACTGACCCTTCCGCCATACGTGAGTCACAACGCATTTTGCCTATCGGCTACTGGAAGGGCTCGGGGTTGTCGCTCTTGTTGGATATCGTCGCCACCTTGCTTTCGGGTGGACTTTCCACCGCCGGCGTCTCCCAACAAAAGGCGGAGACGAGCGTCTCCCAGGTGTTCATGGCCATCGACCTGAAACGACTGGGGAACTACAAAACCATGGCGGCCTCGCTGCAACAGATCCTCGACGACTATCACGCCTCGCGCCCCGATGGAAATTCACGCGTGATCTTCCCGGGCGAGAGGGTGCTGGCTACACGCGAAGAAAATACGAAGAATGGGATACCCGTGTTGAAGAAGGTTTGGGATGAGATCCAACAATTATAGTAATTTAGGTAAACGTTATTTGTAGAACATGAAGAGAAAATACATCGCCCTGTTGGTGTTGATCTTGTCGACAACGTTCGCTACAGCGCAAAAATTAAAACCTGGATTCAACAAAGCGGAATACATCGAGATGCTTCGCATAACGTCGCGGCATTTTGACACCGCGGCATCCATTCTCAAAATCCCCGGACCAAAGGATTTTGCAAAGGCGTACAGGTCGCCCGTGATGGGACTCGACAACCGGTGGGACCTTTGGACCAATGGCGATGGCGTGGGCGTGATCAGCATCCGCGGCACCACGGCAAATCCGGTGGGGTGGTTGGAAAATTTTTATGCCGCCATGGTCCCGGCAACAGGCAAGATTAGGGTGGCCGCTGATTATGAATTCAGCTATTCGCTCAGCCAAAACCCAAAGGCCGCCGTGCACCTCGGCTGGCTCATCGGCACAGCTTTCCTGGCCAGAGACATCGTTCCGAAGATCGACTCCTGTTACAAGGCCGGTATAAAAGATTTTTTCATCGTCGGCCACAGCCAGGGCGGCGCCCTTTCTTATCTGATCACGTCGCACCTGCGCAGTATCCAACAACAGAAGCACCTGCCCGCCGATATACAATTCAAGACCTACTGCAGCGCAGGACCAAAGCCCGGTAATCTATTTTATGCCTACGAATATGAAAGCATCACCCTGGGATGGGCATTCAACGTGGTGAACTCCGCCGACTGGGTGCCGGAGACTCCCATCAGTCTTCAAACCGTGAACGACTTCAACAAGACCAACGCTTTCGTGAACGCCCGGCCGTTTATCAAAAAGCAAAAGTTCCCGGCGAAACTCGCCTTGAAGCACGTATACAACCAACTGGAAAAGCCACCGCGGAGAGCGCAGCGCAAATATGAAAAATACCTCGGCGGCTTCCTGTCAAAGCGCGTGAAGAAAGCTTTGCCGGGTTATGTCACACCGGCCTTTGTTCACTCGACCGATTATGTGCGCACGGGCGCATTCGTCGTCTTGCTGGCCGATCCCGAATATTTCACAAAGTTCCCCGACAGCAAAGAAAAAATTTTCACACACCACCTTTTTGAACCGTATTTCTATCTGGCTGACAAATTGCCAGATTGAAAATATTATCGACGCCACACAAACAAATTTTGAAACTTCTGCGTTTTGATTGCGATGACGGGCGTTATCCGAAGCTGCGACCGCAGCCGCTTGTGCTGCCTGCCCGCTTCGTATGTTTCACTAAAAGAAAGGAGGTACAAATGTCTAGTCCCAATGAAATTTTATCAAAATCAATCAAATCAATCCATCTCGCAGGTGAACTGTGTTGAAATGAGGGTTTGAATTCCTTGTGAGATTTTTGATTTGTTGATAAAATTGAATGAGGATTTATTGAAGGGAGGCTGTCTCAAAAGGACAGCCTCTTCTTATTTTAGTAAGCCCAGGCTCTAGTCCAAAAGGAATTTATATTAACCCAGCCTTTAGCTTGGGGTTATCGGTGTGATAAAAAAAGATGCCATAGGAAAGTCGGATCGATCTTCACGTTTCATGGCACCGACTGTACGCGCAGCCTCGGGCACTGTCGTGGCGAGCCGCACTCTTCCTGGCGTGAGGTATCCTTTGAGCAAGTGGCCCAATTATACTTCGTAGCCAGAGGTAGTGAAAGGTGCGCTAAGAACGTTCGTGCTACTGTGAGATGGCTGAGCGTGGCGCAGTTACGATAGGATTGCCCTACCCCAGGCTAAAGCCTGGGGTTATTAAATCCGAAGTGAGGCAAGGATTTGTTTGGTTGTTGTCGCTCAAAAAAAGAAAGAGGCTGCTCTTCTGAGGCAGCCTCTTTTCTGTTTTATGATTTAACGTCAACGGGTCCTATTCATATCGCAGGGTCTGTGAAGGATTGCTCGTGGCGGCTTTGATGGTTTGTGTGCTCACCGTGATGAGTGCCAGCGCTATCGCCGACGCAGCGGCCAGTAAATAGACGAGCAAGTTCATGTCGATGTGATAGGCAAAGGTGCCCAACCATTTTTGCATGAAGTACCACGCCACAGGCCACGCCATGACATTGGCAATGACGATGAGTATCACAATTTCTTTCGATAATAGTCCCAGAATGTTCGGCACGGAAGCACCCAGCACTTTGCGGATGCCGATCTCTTTCACGCGCTGCATGGTGTTGAAGGTGGCCAATCCGAAAAGACCCATACACGCAATAAAGATGGCGAGGCCTGCAAAGATCGTGAACAGTTGACTTTGCTTTTGTTCGGATGCATAGAGGTTTTGATATCGCTCGCTGAGGAACTCGTAGTCGAACGGGCGCTTGGGCAAAAATTCGTGCCACAGCTTTTCCAGGTGGGCCATGCCTTCCTCCATGTTCTTTCCCGAGATGCTCACCGCCATCCGGCGGTAGCCGCCCTTGCGGGGATAGAACACGAGCGGCACGATTTCCTGGTGCAGTGACTCGAAGTGGAAGTCTTTGACAACGCCGACGAGTTTTCCCGTAGTACCGCCATAGGCGAAATCTTTCCCGACGCCATCGGCCGGCGTCTTCCATCCATAGGCCTTCGCCGCGGCTTCGTTGACGATGAACGCCAGCGTGTCGTCGGTGGTGATGTCTTTCGAGAAATCACGGCCGGCAGCCATGGGGATGTCGAAGGTTTTGAAGAATTCATAATCAACCCGCACGTCTTTTGTGGTCACGGTCGAAGATACCAGGCTGTCGCCTTTCATGATGAGCGGCGCGCCCTGGCTATCCAATAGTCTTCCCGTTGGAACACGCGAGGAGCGGGACACATTTTTGATGTGTGACGATTTTGTCATTTCGTTATAAAAGGCATCATATACCGGATCCAGCTCTTCATCGTAGTAGGGCAGTGTGATGATCTGATCTTTGCTATAGCCCAAATCGAGGCTGTTGAGATAACCAAGCTGCTGGAAGGTGATGGCCGTGGCAATGATGAGGGCAATGGAAATGGCAAACTGCGCCACCACCAGGGCTTTGCGCAAGCTGCCTTTGCCGCGGGTGGAACCTTGTTGTCCCTTCAGCACCAAAGCGGGTTTGAACCCGGAAACCACAAAGGCCGGATACACACCTGCCAGTATGCCCACCAGGATGGAGAACGCGATCAGCCCGATCAACAATGGCCAGTTGGCAATGAGGTTCATGGAAAGCGTTTTTCCGGTGAACAAGTTGAGCCAATGCAAGCTGATGAAAGCAAACCCTGTTCCCAACACCAGTGCAAAGAAAGAAATGAGCACCGACTCGCTGAGGTACTGGCTCACCAGTTGCATCTTGAACGCACCCACCACTTTGCGCAATCCCACTTCCTTCGCGCGCTTGGTGGCGCGGGCTGTGGAGAGATTGATGAAGTTGAAGCACGCGATGAGGATGATGAACAATCCGATGATGCCCATCATGTATACGGTGTTGATGTTGCCGTTCACTTCCAATTCGTCGTCCAGGTGCGAGCGGAGGTGGATGTCGGTTACTTTCTGGAGAAAGAGGGTGGTGGACTTGGACGCTACCCAATCAGCGGGAACGCCCCAGTTGGCTTTGGCGTAGTTGCCAAAATGTTTGTCGAGAAACGCGGGGAACCGGGCTTCGATCTTTTTGGCATCGGCGCCTTCTTCCAGGAGCATGTAGGTGCCGAAGGAATTGTTGCCCCAGTTGGTTTCCAGGTTCTTCCGTCCGTAGATATTGTCATCCTCCAGGGTGCTGAAGGACACGAGATATTCCGGATGCCAGAAGGCCTGGGTTGGAAGGTCTTCGTAGACGCCGGTCACCTCGATGTCGAATTGATTGTTGGCGCGCAGCCGTTTGCCGGTCACGTTCACGTCGTTGAAGAACTTCATGGCCGTTTTGCGCGACAGCATGACCGTCATCGGGCGCGTAAGGGCGGTGGCCGGGTCGCCGGTCACGATCTTGAAATCGAAAATCTTAAAGATGTCGGGCTCTGCCAGGAACAGGTGGTCCTCCGAAAAATTCTTTTCCAGCTTCCCGTTTTCCTCCAGCCCCATAACGATCCCGAAGTTGACGGTGCGGGCCAGGACCTTGATCTCGCCAAAGTCGTTCTTCAGCAGCGGTCCGATGGGAGGGGCCACATTGCCCAGGTGCAGGTTTGGGGTGCCGTCGTCGGACAGGAAATTCCGGGTGACGCGGTAGATGCGGTCGGCCGAGGCATGTTGCTTGTCATAGCTCACCTCGTCGCGGATATATAAATAGATGAGCATACAGCACATCATGGCCAACGCCAGCCCGGCGATGTTGATGAAGGCCGTAAGCTTGTTGCGGAAGATGGACCGCAGGGCTACTTTCAAATAGTTTTTGATCATACGGATAGGGTTACAAACAGGGTAAACTGAATCAATAGACTCTCGTTACACAAAGACTGTGCTTTTTTTCAAAAGGTTGCCTGATAGACGGAAATAGCGTTTTTAAACTTTGAAAGTGTTCACTTTTGTTCAGCCGGGCGTCCGTTTTTCGCCGGCCTTTCCTTCGCCCCGGCCAAAAATGTATTTACCTTCACGGCCTGACTGTACAGCTATGCGATCGATCATCAACGGGTTAGGATGGAGCATTATCGTGGGAATGTTGCCCCTGCTGGCCGCCGCACAAACCGCGCGCCGGACCACGTACTGCAACCCCATGGACATCGACTATAAATACAACTACGAGCAACTGAACGACAGCATTTCCTACCGGTCCGGCGCCGACCCGGTGATCGTGAATCACAAAGGCTCATACTTTCTTTTTGTCACCATCTCGGGAGGCTACTGGCACTCCAACAACCTGGTGGACTGGTCCTATATCGTACCCGACAAATGGCCCATGGAAGACATGTGTGCTCCGGCGGCGATGTCGGTGAAAGACACGTTGTATCTCTTTCAATCCACTTTTGAGCAACGCCCCATCTTTTATTCGCTGGAACCCGAAAAAGGAAAGCTGAAATTCTATAACCGCTGGCTCCCCGCATTGCCCAAGGAAGTCGGGCCCTGGGACCCCGCGTTGTTTTATGACGAAGAGCTGAACAAATGGTATATGTATTGGGGTTCATCGAATGTGTTTCCCATGTACGGCAGCGAGCTGGACAAACACAAACGCCTCAGCTACAAAGGTGCATACAAACCAATGCTCTACTTGCAGCCGGAAGAACACGGCTGGGAACGCTTCGGAAAAGATCACACCAGCAGCATAAAACCCTTCATGGAAGGCGCCTGGATGACGAAACATAACGGCAAATATTATTTGCAATACGGAGCGCCGGGCACGGAATATAACGTGTACGCCAACGGTACGTATGTCGGCGATCATCCTCTGGGTCCGTTTGCATATGCGCCTTATAATCCCGTGTCGTACAAACCCGGCGGATTCGTGACAGGCGCGGGCCATGGCAACACGTTCCAGGATGTTTATGGAAACTACTGGAACACCGGCACGCCCTGGATCGCCGTGAACTGGAACTTCGAACGCCGCATCGCCATGTTCCCCGCCGGCTTCGACGCCGATGGGCAAATGTTTTCCAACACGCGCTTTGGTGATTTGCCCCACCGGCTGCCGACAAAGAAATGGACGAGCAAAGACGAGCTGTTCACCGGTTGGATGTTGCTGTCCTATAAGAAACCTGCCACGGCATCGTCGGTGCGGGATACCTTTCGCATAGCCAACGTTACCGATGAAAACCCGCGTACATTTTGGGTGGCGCAACAAAACAAAGCCGGCGAGTGGATCGCCATCGATCTCCAAAAAGAACAGGATGTAAAAGCGCTGCAAGTAAATTATACGGACTACAAATCGGATATTTTTGACAACGATACGGCCCGGGTATACACCCAATTCAAATTATTCGCCTCCCGCGATGGTAAACAATGGGATCTCATCACCGACCTCACGCGAGAGAAGAAACGCGATCGGCCTAACGCCTATGTGGAGTTTGAAAAACCCGTGAAGGCCCGGTATATCAAGTATGAACACGTTTATGTGGCGTCGCCTAATCTGGCCGTTAGCGATATTCGCGTTTTTGGGAATGGTCAGGGAAAGCCTCCTGCTACGCCTTCTAACGTCGCAGCCAAACGTGACACGGATGTGCGCAATGCTTTTGTTTCATGGAAGCCGGTGCCCGGCGCCGTGGGATACAACATCTTGTGGGGCATCGATAAAAACAAGCTTTATCAAACTTACCAGATCTTTGCAGACGAGCCCGTCACGAAAGAGATCCGTGCGTTGTCGCGGGGCGTGTCGTATTATTTTGCTGTGGAGGCTTTTAGTGAGAATGGGGTGTCGGGGAGGAGTGAGGTGGTGATGGTGAAATAGGCCTTTTGGTATGGAGAAAAACGATGCGTCTGTTCAGGTTTAGCTCTTTGAGGGTGGTTCAAGCATCGTATTCGATGTAATGTATCACTCTATCAACTCTTGTATCAATGTCGTTTTTGTCGGCGAGTCCATCTAAATCCTCCATCATCTCTTGAATTAGGAAAATCTCCATGCAATAACTGAATCCAGGGCATTTCCTGTTTGCGACTTCATGGGTTTTCATTTCCTGTTCTTCTTCCGTCAAGTCTAAAAGAATGGCCTCGGACGATGGCAGCAGTTGTCCGTCTATTCTCTTGGCATATAAGACCAAATCCGGATTTAAAGTTGGACTTTTTATAATAGCTTCTCTTAAATTCATTTTGTATTTTTTATTCCAAGCATGGCCTTGCTGTGGGGAGTTGCTTTTTATCAATCATCACTTCAAATTTTGATCCTTTTTCAAAATATTCCTCAATTCATTAATCTTTGTCTGACTTGACGAAAATTCGTCACCGTCATGGTCTTCGATGCCCGGAAAGAATTCTCTATTTTTGTTTAATCAATTTTGACTTTTGTCGACAAACACTCCCTTCTTCATAACCGTGAACATCAGCTCGCTCACAATGAACAGGATTACAACGCCGATTAACAAGTATATCACCTTCAGAGCCCGCGAGGAGTCTTCACTAATTTGTTCGTTAAACTTCTCGGTCTCTTGTACTAACAAGTCGAACTTGTCCTTGCTATCCAAGGAATCTGATTGGATTTTGTTAAGTGTTTCGTATTTGAACTTGGCAATTGCTCCAACATTAAGGTCGGTTCTTTTGTTCAAATAGAAAAGCAGTGAAATCGTGAGAAGGAGGAAAAACGCCCTGAGGATATTTCGTATTCGGTTCATTGTTGATGTTGCAAATTGTCTGTTTCTCTATCGTCCCCACCCAGCAGCTCGCTAAAGTCATCCCAAACATAACGCGTTGCCCAAGTTTCCTTACCACCAAAATCCGATTGTTTACGATCCGCCGGCCGGCCGGAGATAGACGTATAAAATTTTTCAGCAGGATGGTTCCCTTCCAACACCCAGAGGTAGAAATTACTCCTTCCATCGGTCAACAGTTTTTTGGCCGCCGCCCGCATGAGTTTGCCACCAATGCCAGACCCTTTCAAATGCGGCACGACATGCAGATTATCCACCAGCGCTTGGTAGCCGGCGTCCGGCACGTCCATGACAGCGATGAAGCCCACCACGTCGTTGCCGATCTCAGCCAGGAGCACGAATTCGTTGTCCTTTAAGTTTCCCATCTTTTCAGACCAATAGCGCGCACGTTCACCGGCCAGATCGTTATCAAGGTATTCGTCGAGCAGGAGTCCCCGGTAGGCAATTCTCCAACTTGCGGCGTGAAGAGCGGCAATGACCGGAGCATCGGCGGCCAAACCTTGTCGGATTGAAATATTTTTCATGTGCTACGTAATGGAGTAAAGATAAAACATTTCATAACAGGCCTGAAAAGAAGCATTGATCCCGTCGCTATAATTTTCATCACAAACCCGGCCCTGGACTGCCGGCAATTTGCTATCTAGCAAAAAAACTGAATGCTTATGATGCGCTGGATCGTATTCTTCCTGGTGGCGGTTCTATTTGTCGCGGCGGTACCCGAAAAGGATCGTCGTATAAAATGGATCCAACTCTTCAATGGAAAGGACCTCAATGACTGGAAACCGAAAATAGCCGGCTATCCGCTGGGCGAAAACTTTGCAGGCACCTTCGGTGTGAGCGATGGGAAAATAAAAGTGAGCTATGGCGGCTACGAAACCTTTGACGAGCGATACGGCCACCTTTTTTATAAGAAGCCATTTTCCTGCTACCTGCTGGCCGTGGAATACCGGTTCACAGGCGAGCAAGTCAAGGGCGGTCCCGATTGGGCCATTAGAAACAGCGGGGCGATGATCCATGGCCAGTCGCCCGAATCGATGGGGGTGAAACAGGATTTTCCCATCTCCATCGAAGTGCAGTTGCTGGGCGGCAATGGTAAAGATGAGCGCTCCACCGCCAACCTCTGTACGCCGGGCACCAACGTGGTGATGAACGGCAAGCTCTATACTGACCATTGCATCAACTCCACCTCCAAGACCTTTCACGGCGACCAGTGGGTCCGGGTTGAAGTATTGGTGCTGGGCGACTCGCTCGTCAAGCACATCGTGGAAGGCGATACCGTGCTCACGTATGAAAAGCCCCAAATCGGCGGCGGCAATGTCTCAAACTACGACCCCAAGGAAATGGTCGACGGCAAACTCCTCACGAAGGGATCCATTTCCCTGCAAAGCGAAAGCCACCCGGTTGAATTCAGAAAAGTAGAGCTCGTCGACCTGGAGCCCTATGCGCACGATCCCAAGAAGTTGGGCGAAGCGTTGGCCAGGCTGCGGCATCGAAATTGAGTCGAAGTATTTTTAATCCTGTTTTATGAATGCCGGACAAGATTTTGGGGCGGTCTTTTCTTTTCTGATGACAATGGGCATCATTTATTTTTCAGGTGCCCGTATGTTGAAAGTTTCCCGGTTTCTTAAGAAAGCCAGGACCACAAAGGGCGTTGTAGTAAAGACCATCGAATCTTCGCCAGGCGAAACAGGCTCGTTTCACTACCACGTCGTTCGCTTTCAGAACGACAAACAAGAATGGATAACCCAACAAGCTGGCAGCGCTATGCCTCGGGCTCTTCCCGAGGGAGAGGAAATAGAAATTATGTATAACCCCGAAGATCCGACGCAGGTTGAAATTTACTCCGGCAGACTCATATACCTCCCATTAGGTTTTCTTGCGTTTGGGATTATACTATTTGTCGTTTTGCTGTTTAGCTAATTAGGCAAAATGTACTCCTTCGAATTTAACCCAGTGAGGATTTTTTATCATAATCTCCGGGTACCCGATTCATATCGGGGTACCCGGAGCAAAAGCAACTCCCCAAACGTGCGCCACGTGTACCTTTGATATCCTATTGGCCTGCCGCAACGCCGGCAAAACTTGCGGGATATAGTCTCCTGAACATGACGTAGGTGACAGCGACCATAACCAACGCAAAAATAGCATCGCCGGTCGAAGCGAAATCAAACACCGCCAGTTTAGAAAAGAAGGCAAAAATGATATCAAAGAATACGCCGGCAAAGACCCATTCTTTTAGACGAAGCAATTTGCCCGGTATTAAAAGCACGGCAACGCCCAGCAGTTTGGCAACGCCGAGTATGTAAATGAAGTGCGCCGGGTATCCCAGGGCCAACGTGACGTCCCATACAACAGGATTTGTGGTGAGCTCAAAAAAGCCGCTAGCACCAAACCACAATGCGGTCAATGCTGTACCTACCCAATAAATTGTCTTTGCTGTTTTTAAATTCATGATCATCTTGGTTTTAATAAACAAAGGTTCTTCAAAACCAGGGAGCATCGAAGTGATTATGGGTGAAGTGGACAAATGGGCGGGCGGACTGGACAATTAGAATCTCCTGTCGTGTGTCTTGCAGTGCCAATTCGGATCACAGCCTGTAACCACACATCCGCCAAGTTCAATTTTACCTTTTTTAACTTTTCTGAAAAAGCTCTTGGGGCCCGCAACTAATCCGTAAACAATGGGGATCACATTGTCCTTGTGGTTGCCCGTTGGACATATTCCAGTGAGCTTTGTTTTCTCGTACGGGCAGATTTTAGGTGGATAGTCAATCTTGATTTCGACAGTGGAATCTTTTTTTAGTTTGATGTTGAACGTGGTATCAGGTTCGAACACGCCGCTGATCGACAGTTGATACTCGCTACTTTTGTTAACGAACAGGTTAAAGTATCCCAAGCTATCGGATCTAACGGAGAGCGGTTTGCTTTTAGGTTTATTGATGTCCGTGGCGGTCACCCAAATGATGCTTGATATCGGGTTGGTCCTTGTATAGTTGATCTTTCCACGCAGTTGTTGTCCAGCCAGGTTTGCCGAAATAACTATTGTCAGACATGTTAGAATAAGTCTCATTGTTTTTGGTATAGGATGCGCTAACAGGTCAATTAAATTAATGATGATCTTTTCAACGGGGGATATGGAATCGTCGATTGTTATTCCTGCTGATTCTATCACGGTGTCGAAAAGTGCTCAGAACGATTTCAGTATCGTACCAAATTAGGGGCCAGGTTTTCGATGCAAGTCTTAGGAATGCGTGATGGCAAGCGGGTGACGTAAATCTTTATGCCCTTCGCCGGTCTTTTTACCAAGTGTCAGGATTCAATCCCTATCTTTGACAATAACGCAACGATCATGAATAAGAAAGTCCTCATCGGCATCGTCCTCTTGGCAACCATCGCCGCCGGTTTCTTTATCTACCGCGCTACCCGGCCTAGCCCTCCCGGATCCGTGGAGCTCACCGTCGGAGACCTGACGGTCTCTGTATCCTACAGCCGGCCATCCGTGCGCGGTCGCCTCATCTTCGGGCCCGAAGAACAAAAAGCCTTGCAACCCTTTGGCACCTATTGGCGGCTCGGTGCCAACAAAGCCACTCAAATAACGCTTAGCAGCAACGTTACCTTCAACGGTCAGCCCGTCAAGGCGGGAACTTACAGAATGTACGCCATCCCCGGCGCCGACAGCTTCGAGATCATGTTAAACACCGAGCTCGGCAAATCCGGCGCCGAAATGCCCGACCATCAATTCGACATTCTGCAAACAAAAGTTCCAGTCGCCACCGCCTCCACATCCGTAGAAAAATTCACGATTTCCATGGCCGAGGCCCAACAAGGCATTGACGCCGTCTTCGAATGGAGCACCATCCGGTTTGTCATCCCTATACGTCCACAATAAAAATTAAAGCGGCGCACGTCTTAGAAATGCGTGAAAGCAGGTGACTTGTGCCTGGCGTGCATCAAGTGATCAAACTTGCGAACAGCAAAGCGATCACACCTTCTCCCGTAAATTCTCCACCATCCTGACCACCGCGCCCAACTGTGAATTCGAGGACTTCTTCAATTGATCCAGCACGACTACCGAAATAACCTTCGGCCAGAACAACCGCGAATTGACGTCGCCGGCTTTTGCTTCGATGGAGGCGATCTGTTGTCCCAATGCCTGTTGCAACGCCGGCGGCACATCCGGATCTTGCGACAGCGCCTTGAGCTTGATCAGTCCTGCCTGGATGCGATGGTTCTGCAGGTCGTCGATGGCATCGGTTAATTTATACGGCCAGTGAATAGCCGTTTCGTTGGCAAACCCCGCCCAGTAAAATTTAGATTGTGCAAAATCTTTGTCGTACGCACTGGCCAGCCCCATCAACATATAGAACACAGAGGCCTCATACTGTACCGAAGAGCCGGGTTTTAAGAGCCGGTGCTTCTTCGCTTGCTGTGATTCTTCGCGTGCCAGGCTGTCCCACCCCTGCTCATACATGGTGATGGACCGCAGCGATTGCGCCAGGTACTTCACCGTAGCATCGCCTTCTTCCGCGGCAAGGTCTGCCTCGGCAAACGCCAGGGCAGGTTTTGCAGAAACCGTCCATCCATACCCTAGCAGCAAATGTGCATACGCCGGATCCAGGGGCGCCAGCGAATCCGGTCGCTGGTCGTTATACAATTTTACGGCCGGCCCCAGGGTCGTGGCCGAAGTTGCTTTATATGTGCGATAGGTCAACCCGGAAGTGGTATCTTCATAAAGCTCCCGCTGGGTCTTTTCCCCGGAACAGGCAAAAAATAAAACAAACAGAGTGAACAGCCATGCCCGCCGCCGAGGGATCGTTGATGAATACATTGGCGCAAGATATAAAAACGCCGGTTTGATCTGTATCCATCTTCCGGGTCATGAGGCAATATTCCTGACCGGATTTCGCTACCTTCGAAGCCGCATACCAGTTTTCATGAGCATCATCAACCATACGCCCGTGGAGTTGTCGGATATCGTTAAAGAATCCAACCTGATTGTGGAAGTCCGGTGTATCGAACCCTTTACGGAAGAAATTGCGATTAAGGGCGATGGCTCCGGAGCGGCGATTAAACCGTTTAAGAAGAAAGGGTTTGTTTTCAACGTGATCAGCGTCCTGAAAAATACCGCGGCCATCCAGGTTCCGCCAACCATCCGGGTCCCGAACGAGGAATGGCGAAGATCCCTGAACCAACATAAAGAACTTTACGCCAACGGGATTAGTAAATCGTATGGAGTAAAACAGTATGTTACCGACGTCCCCTCCCTGAAACGGGCCGACATTCTTTTCCTGCATCATTTCCAGGACAACTTTGAGCTTGAAACCCAGGATTCTTTTGAGTCGGCAGCCGCCCGTGAAAAGATCGATATGCTGCTTGCTGCCCGGTAACGATCGTTTCTCAAAGGGATTCACGCTAGAACTTAACTTGAAAAGCGTTGCCGGACAGCAACATGATTATGGCTTGTGACCATGTTGTCGGTGATGGAATTGCCCTGTTTGAACAAGCAAAGAAGGTCAGGATTTTCGTCTATACGATCAAATGGCCCGATTTGGGTTATGACCGGTAGCCCCTCCGGGGTTTCACAAAAAGCACGCCTCCAAGTTTTCATACAAAGCACACCTCCAGGCGCGACACACATGTGCCGGCCTGGAGGGCTCCCAACAATTATTGTATGCGATCGGGCTACGCCACAAACCGCAGCACCACATCAGAGTAAATCACCTCCGGGTCTGGGCCGGCGGCGCCTACGCGGAAGGCGTATTGTTTGCCAGGTTCGAGGTTGATGATGGTTTTGGTGCGGGTGGTGCTGTTGAGGGTTTTCCACTCGGTCTGGTCGGTAACGGGTGCCGGAGCATATTGATAGACGAAGAGTACGGCATTGGCCACTTTGCCGATGCTTACCTTGACCGTCCCCGGCAAGTTGCCCACCGTTACTTGCAGACCACCGGGTTTTTCTATACGCCCCGCCGCCGTGGGTTCTTTGCGGGCATCGAAGCCCGAGCTGAGCAAGATGCCAAGGTCGTTGTTGCTTTTTGCGTCTACTACATTGGCCAGGTGGCGACAGGCGACGATCAAGGCCGCGCGCAGATCATTTTTAATGGCCGTCTCGCGTTTCGTACCCGTGCGCTGCGCCACCAACGCAACCTGAAAGGCCGTGAAGGCTTGCGACACCGCATCGAGCTCGGGAATGGACCCAGGAAAGCTCGCATTGTTCGTCATGTTCTTGATAATGGATTGCACCTTCACCTCCAGGGCCTCATCGCTTAACCGGTACATGTTAAGTGCCACACGAATCACTTTTTTCATACAATTGATAATTTGATTTTTGAAAAAAAACTTTTTGTTATGCCATCACATTTCCAATCGGCATGCCAGGCGCCGACGTCTTTGCAGTCACTGCAGATTAGGCCACGTAATATTTCAAGTCGCACAGAAAAATGTCGACGGAATGTGTTGTGCATACAAATGTGATCCTGATTTTATTGTTCCTGCGATTCCTTCCGTTGTCAATTAAAATAGGCTTGTGGTGTGCGGCAGCTTTGCATACAACACGGCGAACGAAGATGTAAATGGCAGTCTTTTCTTCCACCATACACCAGGCTGTGCCGAGCCAATGCAGGTTGATGGCTGCAATACGTAGCCGCATAGCGATGATAGGATGATCGAAGAAGTCGATTGCATCGTTGGTTGCTTTAACATGCAGGGGCTTTACTGCAAGCCGATGAAGGAGCGTGTCGATTGTATGGTTGATGCCTCTAACATGCGATGTGATAACTGCGAACGAATGAAGGAGGCGATCGATTGTATGAACGAGGAAGTCGACTGTATTTTTGATGGCCGCAACGCAAGCCGGGGAGATGTTGAGAGGCAAGCGCTATTTGTATCTTGTCGGGAGGGAGACACGGGTTGTCAAGATAAGGATGTCAGTTGATGAAAGGGTGACGATGGTTGTTAAAACCTTTCGGCCTGTCATCAAGGTTCTTATGCCGGTTGTCTGTGGTGTCATGTTGGTTGAAGGCGCTTTTAAAATGGTAGTTGGCATGGGATGTTGTATGATCACTGTTCGAATGTTGGTTGTCAAATCCATGATGTGGTTTGTCAAGATGGAATGACGGATTGCAGGGATCGTCATGTGGTTTGAACGAATTGAGAGAGTAACCGTCGGGGCCGTGGTTTTGTTGTTGGGATGAAAAAGGCAATGATCAAAATCGCTATGCTGTTGGCTTAATTGAATGGACGGAAGGACAAAGTCGGGAAGGCAAGCGGCGAGAGACCGTGCGCAATTGCGATACTGCAAGCCATTTGCAGTAAGAACATGTATCTTTTTTGTGATGAATGTTTGATTAAGGGGATTTGACGTGCCTTTCTATCCGTGCCAAGAAACGTTAGGCACTGTCATAAATTCCAAATTGGTCCACTTGTTTTTTCAACATGGGATGCAGACTGCAAATTCGTTAGTGGAAATGCAGAAATTCAAAGCCGGAGCCCTTTAATAAATAAAATATATACTTTATGGGTTCATATCTCGTGGCAGGACTGGCAATTTTGGTCGTTGGACTGATAGTTAAGTATACCAATGTCCGGCGAAACTATTGGTTAGGCTACAGGACGCCCCGGTCGATGAAATCGCCGGCCCATTGGGCGTTTACCAATCAAAGAACGGCAAGGTATGCCATTGCTATCGGTATCCTGTCTGACTTGATCGGCATAGTATTTTGGTACTACAAGGTGGATAGTATTTATCTAGTGCTGTTCACCCTAATGCTCTTGCTTGCTGCCATCATTGAAGTAGAAGTTGCGTTGTATAAATTTGATAAGCAAGGGAGGAAAGAATGAATGTCTACGCCCTGTCTACGACTTGGACTTAAATGCAATTTGAATAACCCCGGGCTTTAGCCCGGGGTAAGGGCGTGAAAACAAAAAAGTGCCAAAGGAAAGTCGGATCGATCTTCGCGTTTCATGGCACGACCTGCACACATCGCCTCGAGCCGGAATGTGTCGTGTTCTCAAAAAGGGACCGGTCAGGGCTAAGCCCGTGATTGGATATGGCCTATATACCCCGGACTGAAGTCCGGGGTTATTCATTTCACTCATGCCCTTGGTGTGTTGTGCACGGAAAATTTGATCATTCCGTACTTTGCCCAAGGAGCAACATCCGATCAGCCATCGCCTTTGCCTGCTCTCTCTCCGGCCTCTTCCATGACGGTTCGCAGAAACTCCAGCAACAGGTACATTTGATGACCCATCTTATCGAAATTAACCGGCAAGTGGCCATGCTCATGACCGAGATAGCGAAGATAGATGTCGATAATGGTATCGCGGTAGGCCACGGGTCGATAGGTGTTGAACAGGTGGGCGAGGGCCTCTTTTACCACGGGAGTAACTTTGAACGGTGCTTCCATATGTTGTTTTGGTTAATGCCTTGCCACGCTCCCGCGGAAAAATCCGGCAGGGGAAAAGCTCAAACCAAAAAGACGAGATTGTTTTCCTACAGAGACTTTGCATGGCCTTTGCGTCTTTGCGCCTCCGCGGTAAAAAATGAAATTAAGGGAGAACCCCCTAGACACCCCAGCTGCCAACCCGATATCGCACAACCCGGCAGGTTGTTTTATACAACCCCGCATTTTATTACCTTTGGCTTATGACGAAACCAACCCACATCGGCCGCAAGATCAGCCGCCTCCGCGAATTGAAAGAGATGAAACAAGAAACCCTGGCCGAAGCGTTGGGCATCAGCCAACAAGCGGTTTCCAAGATCGAGCAAAGCGAGACCATAGAGGAGTTGACGTTGGAGCGGATCAGTAAGGTGTTGGGGTTTTCGCCGGAGGCGATCAAGAATTACGACGATGATAAAGTTGTCAATAACATTCAAAATAATTATGACAACGCGTCCGGACCTTATAATAATCAGTGCATTTTTCACAACGACAAGGTTATTGAGTTGGTCGAAGAGAATAAGAAGCTGCTTAATGAAGTTAGAAGTCTTTACATCGCTTTGTTAAAAGAAAAAGATGAAAAAATCGCTTTGTTGGAAAATAGGTTGAACAAGTGAGGGAGTCGAACACTTGGTCTATGTTAATTTGTAGTTCATAGTGACATTTTTTGGAGCATTACGTTAGGGAGATTGGATCAAATTGGAAGCGATAATGAAAGAAATAAAAGGTATTGGTTTTTACTTACCATATGACAAAGAAAGTTTCATTCCATTGAACAGTCTAGCGTCATTGTCAGACATAGATATAGCAATTTTTTCCCCGAATCTCGATACTACAGATTACTCTAGGTTTGGAGACTATTCCGATACGGGTGAGCATGAAGGAAAAAAACGTTATAATAAAACGTCTTCGGCTTTGATAAAGGAACATAGCAAACATTGGAAAAAGGAACTGAATAGTTTTTTGCACTCTGGTGGAACATTATACATAATACTCAGTAAACGGGAAGACTTCTTCATATACACAGGGGAAATGGACGTTACCGGGACCGGAAGAACCCAGTTAAAGAGACATTATGTTGTGCCCTTTTCTAATTACGATTTTTTGCCGTTCCAAAAAGTTACCTACTTCTCCGCGTCAGGCAAAACTGTGACGCCTCAATCGCCGATAATCGCTGATTTGTTTCAGCAATTCAAGGATATGTTTTCTTATGAGACATACCTAGAGTCTAAAGCAGATGCGCAAAATCTCTTCACTACAAAAAATAAAGACAGGGTACTTGGTGCGTTGGTAGAAGTTGGGAGTGGTTATGTGATTTTCCTGCCCAGCATTAATTTTGATAGTTCCGAATTCGTTAGAAAGGATAAAGGAACAAACGAAGAAGTCTGGACAGCTGCTGCGCTCAAGAAAGGTAGAGTTTTTGTCAATTGCCTCGTGGAAATAGACAAGATGTTGCGAAAAAAAATGGCCAAAACACCCAAGCCAAATTGGATCAATGCCCAAGTTTTTGAACTGCCTCAATCGAAAGCAACTAAAACTAAGATTGAGTCAATCCAAAATGAAGTAGATCTCAAAAATAAAGAACTTGAACGGCTGAAGAATATTTTAGAAGAGCAAGAGTCTTTAAAGGATTTACTCTTTGAAACCGGAAAAGCTTTGGAGACTGCGGTCATAAGGGGTCTTAAAATTCTGGGGTATTCTGCCGAAAATTACGATGATGGTTCTCTTGAACTTGACCAAATTATAATTTCACCAGAAGGTCATAGATTCATAGGCGAATGTGAAGGTAAAGATAGTAAGGACATCGAAGTTACCAAATTTAGGCAGCTTTTAGACGGTCTTAATGCTGACTTTGCAAAAGACCATGTAACAGAAAAGGCATTTGGACTTCTGTTTGGGAATCCGCAAAGACTAACTGAGCCGGATCAAAGAAGTCTTGATTTTACGGCTAAATGTAAAAGCGGAGCGAAAAGAGAGAACATTGGACTCATCAAGACACAAGACCTTTTTTTAGTTTGTAGAGTGATCGTAGAGAACAATGACGTTGAGTATGCGAAAATGTGCAGGAATGCCATACTGAACCAACTAGGGCAAGTGGTCAAATTTCCCGCATATTCTACTTCCTCTAAAATTCATTAACTGACCGCAAAATGCCAATCATCGAACCAACTGAGTCAAATCCGCAACGTCTTGTGCTGATCGGTGTAATAATCACCAATACAGACAGCCGTATCGCTGTTTAATTCATTCGAAATCATTGATGTAGTAAAAATTATCTGATGTTCAGTCTGGTGATTCTGGGATATGCGCGCAATGATGTTTTGAAAATTCTGCGAACGCTCCTTTTCCATTCCCTTATCTTCCATATTGTCGCATAAAATGAACCGTGGATAGCGCATGAAATCCAAATCAAGGGACGAGAAGAAGATACTATAAAGAATGGAATTTTTTAGGTAAATTTTTGAACTAGCAGAGAAGTTATTACTGCCATCCAAGGAATATGAATCTCTACGAAAGTCGATCTCAAGTTCAGTGCCCGACCGAAATTCTGCCTGTCTCGGGAGGTCATTTCTTAATAAATTTAAAGTGTAACTACGAATTTTACTCATCGCAGCCTGGCTTTTAACTGTCTGCAAATCTTCTTTTTCCTTGATTTGTAGTTTTACGTTTTCAATCTCATGGGCAAGCTGAGCAAGTTCCTCTCTCAGCTGTGAGAGAATGCTTGCTGCTTTGATTCTGTCTGTTAGGTGTCGAATTTGTTGTTCAATTCTTCCCTTTCCTATGAGTAATTCATCGATTTTTTCGTCACGGCTTGATTGAGATTGCTTGACAGCCCTGTCAATTTCCCGCTGCAGGAACTTGGCTCTTTCAATTCTAGCGGGCATATTTGCCCTTAAATTTCTGGTTGTTGATTGTTTGTTTTCAAGTAAACTCTTGGACTCTTGAATTTGTAATTCAAGTTCTTGTTTGAGCTTCTTTGCGTTTGATCTTTCGGCTTCCTCTTCGAGCGGCTGTTTGCAAAGAAAGCAATGTCCGTCCAGCGCTGTCTCTGTCAATTTTGCAAGGCAATTAGGGCAATGTGTTAGCGTTAGTTCGCCCAGGTATTTTCTTGTTACAAGGGAGTAATCGATTTCCTTAATTCTCCTTTCCAACGTTTTGATAAATTGTTGAGAATCGAAAATATCTACTTCGAGCTCCTGAAGATTGTTGTCGTCAGTAATTATAATTTTTTTTAGTGCGGTGAATTCAGATTGAAGCGTATCCACCTTTTCTAAGGCTTTCCGTGACGAAAAATTTCGATTCTGACTTTTAGATTTGATAATTTCGCCGTCAAGATTATCAAGTGATATTTTTGCCTCCTCAAGGCTTCTTTCTAGTTCACTTGGTGTTATTTCACCTGCTTGGCTGAAGCCCCGTCTTATTCCTTCGTAGAGGCTCTTTTTTTCATCATATTGCTTTTCGCTATTTCGCAAAGAAACGCGATCGGAATAAAGAGAATCATCATAAATCCCAAGCAAAATTTCAGCTACCGTCTGTCGTGTCAGAGGCGGATCAAATTTCTCAGCTCGAAACAGATTTTGGGTTGCTGTATCCTGGTCGATGTAAAGAATTCTTAGTATCTGATGCATCGTGATGCTTGCATCCTCATCAGTTTTAACGTCGGGAAATCCTAAAGCATTGAAAATGACCCTTGAGAAATTTATTAAATTTTCTGTTTGCCTATATGGATAGGTTTGCCATTTCAATCCATCTTTTAACCCTTCTTCGTAACTTCCCCAGTATATACTCATCGGTTGATGAACAGCTTGTGTAATGCCTCGCTTTAGTGTTGCGACAGAGTCATTCAATAGAACTTCAGCATAGATTTCTCGACATTTACTGGCTTCGGTAGTCCAATTGTTATAGTCGCCACCTAGAATGTAGAAAATAAAATTGGCTATAGTGGATTTTCCGGAACTGTTTTGCCCCCTTATGACATTCAAACCCTTGTGAAAATGCTGATCATAGGCAACGGTTCCTGTGTAGGAGATAATCACCAATCTTCTCAAGAAAAGGGAGGGGTCAACGTGAATCATACTTAAATTCAATTAAGCCAGTGCGATATTTTAGTCCCGATTTGCCAAATAGTGGTAGGTCACGAAACCCGGTAACCAATCTTAGAACATTTAGTCTTTCGATGGTCAAGTCTGTCAGGAGAATCTGGCGTAGCTCCGTTGGTATGGCCTCCATCCCAGTTTTTTTTACAAGACCTTTAGATAATTCCTGCCCGTCAATAAATCCGTATGATGCAATGGCCTTTACCGCAGTCAGTTGATATGGTTTCATTCGTTCGATGATTTTTTTTGGGTCAATTAAATCCTCATATGGATTTGGGTCTTTCTCTTTAAAAATTTTTTTAAGCTCATGCAGCTCTCTTGGGAATTGCATTTTTCTTATCTCTCCGGGGAAGGTCAAATAGAAATCCCAGATTCGGAGACGATCGATCTCGATCTGTTCATCTTTAAGGTGGATGAGCAATTGTAGCACTCGGAAAATGCAATTGTATAGATCAAATGCAGGATGGTAGATCAACATAAATTATTCGGTCCACTTTATGTGGCAATTTCCGGTCAAATAATAGACCATTCCTAGTATATGATCTGCGTTGAACTCAAGGCAATTTTCGCCTAACTCCGTCAATAACGGCTTGACAATCTTTTCGTTTATTAAGTTGTCAATAATAGCTTTCTCCTTCCTCTCAACAATCATTGGGTATATCTCGGTCAAATAATTTGTTCGAATCAAAGTGAGAAGGTGTAAGTTTATCTTTTGGGCAACCATTGAGAATTGTGATGTTCTTATGAGTTTTTTATGGTACCTTTCTTTTAAATCTTTTGCATACCACAGGATCTCCCCTCTATTTCCTGCCTTCAATTTTTCTTCTAATCCAAGAACATCACCGCTAGCCTGACTGGTGTAATGTTGAAGATCATCGATAAAGAGCCGCTCCTCGGCTGTTTTTACCTCTTCAAGAAACTTCTTATATAGCCCTTCTAAGTATGCTGTCGTTTTTGCACTTGGGTGTATTGTTACATGCTTGTCACGCCCGATAACGTCGCCTGTTACGACGTTATCCGTAATCTGAACTTCGTTCGCCATCTAAGGTTACTTTTTCTTGATATCTCGTCCCGCAAGATCGCCGCCAACTTTGTTGCCCTTGATTATGGACTTGTTGCTCTTTTTTGATTTTACATAAAATGTAACGGCTGCCCCAGCAGAGATGGCTGCAATCACAGCCAAAATTATGTTTGTGATGTTGTCACCTGTCATAGTTCATTTACTCGTTTAAATGTTCACAATTGGTGATTCCAGGTGGGCTAGCGATCAGATTGGATCAGGTGGGACAAGGAATCTTGGCCAAATTAACAAATTTTACCAGAAAATCCATCGCATTCTGGCGAAGGCGGTAATGAGGTTTGTTTCGATACCCGTCGCAATAGAAATGTAAGATGATTGTCCTCGCCTGATCGCCTGGGATTATTGGGCATGTTTATTTTTGGCCATCTAGCAGATAATCTAAGCCTTTCTGATCAGCAGCCGGTACGCTGGATACGACAACGCCACAATGATGAGAATAAGCACGAAATTATACGGGTCGCTGATTGCAAACCCAACAAACAACCCAATCGTCACCAACAACACCAACGCCGACGTCCACGGATAACCCCACGCGCGATAGGGACGGGGCAAGTTAGGCTCAACCCTGCGCAGCTTAATGAGCGCGCCGAATGCAAACCCCAACACGATCAACGATATAAAAGCACTAAGCGAAAACAACGCTTCGAATGACCCTACAAGGATCAATCCCAATGCAAGCGCTGCCGAGGATAGCAAAGCCACCGTCGGTGTGCCACCTTTATTAACTTGCATCCCCTGCCGCACAAAGAAACCATCGCGGCTAAGCCCGAACAGAATGCGCGCCGGTATCATCATGTAAGCATTCAGAATGCTCACGAGCGAAGCGATCGCCAACACCACCACAAACGTGGCCCCACCACTTCCAAAAACTACCTTGGCAGCATCAGAAGCCACCAGCGTAGAGGTGGAGATGGAATCGAGCGGGACAACATAAAAGAGTGCAATATTGAAAATGACATAGATCAGGATCACCGTAACGGCCCCCATAAACAACGAACGCGGCAGATTTTTTTCCGGGTCCTTATCCTCCTCAGCAAAAAAGCACGCCGACCACCATCCATCATACGCACCGACGATCAACTGCATGGATTTGAGCATACCGATGAGCAACCCACCCTTCAATACGGGCAACGGTTGACCAAAAGAAATATGATCGACCTTCACAAAGAAGCAAGCCGCGATCAACACCACAAAGAAAATGACTTTCGCCAGGCTCATGATCTGCTGCGCGATGCTGCCACCTTGCACACCAACCAAGTGAAACGCTGTGAACACCAACAGAAACCCCACCGCCACCAACGTTTCGTAGCCAGCCCAGGCCGGAAACAGGATGACCACATATTCGCTGATCACAATGCAAAAGTAAGCCGGCCCAATGGCGTTGATGAGATAGTCGAGCCAGCCCGTGAGGAAACCGCAGTAGGTACCGAAAGCCCGCATCACGTAATTATACGGACCACCGGCCTTGGGCATGATGGTCGCCATTTCGGAAAAGGAACTCACACCCATCAGCACATAGACTCCCCCGAAAAGCCAGCACAAAACAATGAGCCAATAGTTGTCCAGCATCAAAGCAATCGTACCCGGCGTGCGCAGGATGCCCGCGCCAATGGTGCCCCCGATCATCACGGCCACGCCAAAGCTGACACCCAGCACTTTTTTCAGTTCGTGTTTTGGTGATCCTGACAAAGATTTTTCCATACGACGTTGCATTTGAAGGGGCGTGCGTGCCCCACCGAAGCTTCAACATAGGCGAGCCGCGCCCACCGAAGCTTCAACGTAGGCGGGCCGCGCCCACCGAAGCTTCAACGTAGGCGGGCCGCGCCCACCGAAGCTTCAACGTAGGCGGGCCGCGCCCGCCGTAGCTTTAGCGCAGGCGGGTCAATATAGAAACAAAATAGACAGGATTAAAGGCCTCCGTTCGCACCTCTGCGGGACCGTGCATTGGGTTTCGAACACGCTTTCATTATCTTACGGCTGCTAACGTTAGTTTCATGAACACAAAAAGAATTATCAAGATCACTTTCCCGATCATCTTGCTGGCGGGCGCTTATTTTTTAGGCTCCGAACCGGCGAAACCCAAGTTTGACCTGGCCTTGCCGCAAGTTCCGGCCGATCCCACGGGGCTGGTGGCGTATGTGAAGGAGAAAGAATCGCATCATAAAATTAAGCCCGAGAACGAATCGCGCATCGAGTGGTACGACAGCGTTCCGAAACGCACCGAATATGTCGTGGTGTATGTGCATGGATTTTCGGCCAGCCCCATGGAAGGCGAACCGACCCACCGCCGCTTTGCCAAGGAATTCGGCTGCAACCTTTACCTGCCCCGCCTGGCCGACCACGGCCTCGACACCACCGAGGCCTTGCTCATGATGACACCCGACCGCCTCTGGGAAAGCGCCAAAGAAGCGCTGGCCATTGGAAAACAACTGGGCGACAAAGTGATCCTGATGAGCACTTCCACGGGCGGCACACTGTCGCTGAAGCTGGCGGCTGAATATCCCAACGATGTCTATGCCCTCATCAACCTTTCGCCCAACATTGCCATCAATAATAGCGCGGCGTTCCTGCTGAACGATCCGTGGGGGTTGCAGATCGTGCGGCTGGTGAAGGGTGGAAAATATTCGGTGGATAAGCCCGATGAATTTTCTAAATACTGGTATGATACCTACAGGCTGGAAGCCACCACCCAATTAGAAGAGTTAGTGGAGTCTACCATGACCAAAGATCTTTTTCAGCGTGTTAAGCAACCGTCGCTTACGGTGTATTATTACAAAGATGAGAAAGATCAGGACCCTACGGTGAAAGTCAGCGCTATGCTGGAAATGAACAAAGCATTGGGCACTCCTGACGATATGAAAGAAGCTGTGCCTATTCCTGGTGCGGGTGTTCATCCGTTGGGGTTTGAGAAAAAATGTAAGGACTATCCGGCGGTGTATGGGGCGGTGGAGAAGTTTGCTTTGGGGAAATTGAAACTGACACGTGCTGGACAAGAAATGCTGGTGGAGAATTGACGAGCACGCGTATCAAATAAAAAGGAGTTGCATCATTTGATGTAACTCCTTCTTTTTTTCAGATTAAACCGCAAAGGCGCCCTCCTTCGCTAAAGCTTCGGCGGGCAAGCAAAGAAATCCACTTATGCTTTTAAGTACTCGATGGCTTTTAGCAGGTCGTCGGGCGTGTCGATTCCGAAGGTTTCTTTTGTGGTTTCCACGACGGTGATTTTAAAGCCGTTTTCCAGCCAGCGCAATTGTTCCAGTGATTCTGCTTTTTCCAAAGCGGAAACAGGAAGTTGTGTTAGTTTTTGGAGGATGTCGGAACGGTAGGCATACATGCCGACGTGTTTGTAAAATCGATGCTTTTCCAGCCACAGGTTTCGCTCGGTGTTCCGGATGTGGGGGATGGCTTCGCGGCTGAAATACAAAGCTTCGCGTGCGGCGTTCAACACGATCTTTACTTCGCTGGGATTGAAGAGTTGTTCCAGGTCGTCGATGGCTTTGATGAGGGTGGCGATCTCGGTCTTGCCGTCGAGGGTGGCGGCGACGAGGTCGATCTGGTCGGGTTGGATGAAGGGTTCGTCGCCCTGGATGTTGATGACGTAGTCGAATTTTTCTTTTTGCAGGGCCAGGGCTTCGTAGCAGCGGTCGGTGCCGCTCACGTGGTCTTCGCGTGTCATGCAGACGTCGCCGCCGAAGGATTTCACATGGTTGTAGATTTCTTCATGGTCGGTGGCTACTACCACTTTCGACAAGCTTTTGGCGGCTGCTGCCTGTTCGCATACCCGTTGGATCATGGATTTTCCGTTGATGTCCACCAACGGCTTGGCGTGAAACCGCGATGATGCATACCGCGCGGGTATCAGTCCGATTATCTTCATCTATTGTTCGGTTAGTTGTTTTACTTGCACACTGGAACCTGTCTCGCTGATCACCTCCACCGAAGCGCCGCGGTCGATGTATTCGCCGCGGGTGAAGGCATCGTAGAGATGTCCTTCGATGATCACTTTGCCACTGGGGCGCAGCACGGTGTGGGCCGTGCCATTCTTGCCTTTTAACGATTCCTTGTTGAAGTTGCTGTTGTAGCCTTCACTGCTGTCTTGCGTGTGGGTGAGGGCCACGCGTTTGTAGAAACGGGTGTCGGGCAGCTTGGCGCCGCCGATAAAAAATAAGATCACACTTCCCAGCAGTCCGCCCACTGCTGCGGCGAGGGCGAGCAGGATGTCGTTCATGCGTACGAATTCAAAATCGAAGTCTTTGTTGTTGATCATGATCAGCACCAGCGACCCGACCGTGAGCACGATCCCCGCAATGCCGGCCACCCCAAATCCGGGAATAACAAAGACCTCCGCGGCAATCAGCGCCATCCCGATAAAGAAGGCGATGATCTCCCAGTTCTGCGCCAGGCCGTTGAGGTAGTAGGGCACCAGGTAGAGCGTCAACGCGACCACGGCGGCAACGGCTGGGAAGGTGGCACCGGGTGCCTGTAGTTCAAAATAGATCCCACCGAGGATAATAAGGATGAGCACGCCGCTGATGAATGGGTTCAGGAAAAAGGCGACGATCTTGTCTGCCGCGCTCAACTCGTATTGGTCGAGGGTGTAATCTTTTATGTTGTTCTTTTTCAGGATCTCTTCCACGGAATTTACCTCGCCTTCACAATATCCGTTGTGAATGGCTTCGGAAGTGGAGAAGGTGATGACCTGGCCAATTTTTTTGATGCTGTCGATCTCCACTTGTTCATCTACCATTCCTTCGGCGATGGTCGGGTTTCTTTTGTTGACCTCAGCCGTGGAACGCATGATAGAGCGCATATAAGACTGATATTTGTCGGGAGCCTTCTGCCCACTGCCGTCCACGACGGTGGCCGCACCAATACTAGCCCCGGGCGACATGTAGATGCTGTCGCAGGCAATGGAGATGAGTGCGCCGGCCGATGCAGCGTCGGAGTTGACGAACACCCAGACCGGTTTTTTCACTTTCAGGATCATGTCCACGATGTCTTTGGCATCGGTGAGCACGCCGCCGTAGGTGTCCATTTCAATGATGATGATGTCGGCGTTTGTTTTTTCGGCATGCTCCAGGGCCAGCGACACGGAGCGGGTCATGCGGGGGTCGATCTCGTCTTTGATATCCATCACCATCACCCGCTTTTGCTGGGCCAGGGTGGAAATAGACGATACAATCAGTAGGAGGAGGGCTAACCAGGGTTTGAGCGTTTTCATATCGGGGTGCAGGCTTAAGCCGATAGCTATCGGCTCCGATAAACTATCGGCTCGATAAACTAGCGGAGGGATCCGATAGTTATCGGATTCCTGTTTTAATTTGCATAAAATTAAGATTAAACCGGTTGGGGCGTAGCATAGAACACAACTTTTCGCATGTTTTTGACGGCACCGTATGGAACCTGCTCGCCTCCGAAAAACACGACGTGCTCATTGTCGAGGTGCGTAACCACGAAAAAAAGCAGGTTACTTTCTCGGCTTGTCATTGCCAGACAGGCCAATTCCTCTGGCGCGACGTCACCTTTGATGAGCCGTGGTGGATCAACCTGGCGGGCGTAACGGGCGATGTGGTGCTCTTTACCTTGTACCTGGAAACGCAGAATCCCGATCGCAAGGGCGTGTTGGCCTATCACCTCATCGAGCAGAAGATCCTCTGGTGGAACAATGATCTGTC
The DNA here is from genome assembly GCF_003589925.1 of Chryseolinea soli. NCBI lineage: Bacteria > Pseudomonadati > Bacteroidota > Cytophagia > Cytophagales > Fulvivirgaceae > Chryseolinea > Chryseolinea soli. Next base: position 4,259,612 of record NZ_CP032382.1, read on the forward strand.
TTTGACGGAAGTGTCGGGGGCTTTCGTTCGAGGTATTGCCTCGAAGTATGGTCACCGCGAGGTAGTGCTGGATGCCGCAACAGGCCAGGCCGTTGATCCCGCGCAGGCGGTCCAGGCGCCTGTATCCTCGGCGATCCGGAGGCCGTATCAATACCTGGAGGAGAACCCGTACTTTGCCACGGTGAAAACATTTTTGGAGGAGAAATTCAATTTATCTCCCGTGGTAGCGTTGGAGTATCTGGAGCATGATGCATTGATTTTTATTTCCTTTTATCTCCGGGAGGAAGAATTGGCGAATTATTTGATGGTGCTTTCGGCAGAAGCCAACGTGTTGTTGAAAGAAAAATTAGACGAACAGCGGAAAGGAATCGGTCTGGATACTTTTTTCATCCTTTCAGGTTGCGTATTTTTCGTGAAGAATACAAGAGAGTTGGATAGTTACAAGATCTATGATTAATGAATTGATATTGGCGGGTGTCTCATTTTTTCATCCGCAAGTGCAGCAAGATTCTATCGGAACAGAGACCGTGAACGGCAAGATCTTCGTGCTCCACCAGGTAGACGAAAAAGAAACCCTTTACGGCATCTCGAGACGCTACGGCGCCACGGTCGAATCCATCGTCCAATACAACCCCGGGGTCGACACAGGGCTGGAGATTGGCAAGGTGCTGCGAATCCCCTATACACCACGCACCACGGCCAAGAAGGCCGAGGGCGGCACCACACACATTGTGGCGGCCAAGGAAACCCTGTTCTCCATCTCCAAGCAATACGGCATCACCGTAGACGAGCTCAAGCAATGGAACAACATCACCGACAACAACCTGTCCATCGGCCAGGAGATCATCGTCAAGAAAGGCGGCCACACGACCGCTTCGACATCGCAGGCTCAAACGCAAACACAGACACAGACGACGGCCACGCCTCCAGTCGCTGCCCCCAAGAAGGGTGTTCACATCGTAGCCTCTAAGGAAACCCTGTTCTCCATCTCCAAGCAGTATGGCATCACCGTGCAGCAGCTCAGGGATTGGAACAAGCTGGAAGAAAACGACATCAGCATCGGCCAGGAACTGGTGGTGGCTGCTGCCGGCCTGAGCCAAGCACAGGTTCAAACCGCGGCGATCCCTCCGGTGGTGGAAGTGAAGAAAGATGCGACCGAGATAAAGAAAGAACCTGAGACAAGGAAAGAACCTGAGATAAAGAAGGAACCTGTCGTCACGACCACACCCAAAACGCCTGTCAAGGAGCCCGCTAACATTGTCATCTCCGAGTCGGTGAAGAACAGCGACGAGATCGTACAAAGCGGGCTGGCCGAGCTCATCGAGGGCACCGACGGCAACCGGAAATACCTCGCGTTGCACCGCACCGCTCCCGTGGGCACGATCCTGAAAGTGAAAAACGAAATGAACAACCGCGAAGTCTTTGTGCGGGTCATGGGCAAATTGCCCGACACGGCCCTCACCGACAAGCTGGTCATCAAAGTTTCAAAATCAGCGTATGACCGTCTCGGCGCCATTGACCCGCGGTTTCGGGTAGAGGTGACGTATTATAAGTAACGGCCATCGCCGTTGTCTCGCCGTTGTTGGTGTTCGTGCCGCCGTTGTTGGTGTTCTTCACCAACAACTCATCCGGCCCGCGTTATTGTCCTTAGTCAACAATACAAAGCCGTCCATTGGGTCGTACCATGCATTTATTGATGCTCGCCATCCAGTGTTGTTGGTGAAGAACACCAACAACGGCGGCAGCCGTCCATTGGGTTGTACCCTTGCATTTATTGCTGCTCGCCACCCAATGTTGTTGATGAAGAACACCAACAACGGCGCCACCAACAACGGCGGCAAGATTTTCTTCAGCCCGGACAATATTTTCCCTTTTTTTGCTTTAGGAAAAGGAATGATCCGCCTTCGCCGGCGGGTGATAAACCTTTACACGACCATGAAGCTTGCGCTGCGTTCTGAACTCCTCTTCACAACGTTCACCGCCCTGTTGACCGTGGCCCATCTCGGCGCCCAGAACCTGGTGCCCAACTCCGGTTTTGAAGATTACGATCGCTGTCCTGGCAGCTATACGCAGGACAAAGCCGAGTTTAAAATACCCGGCTGGTCTTCCACCACCGCCGGCACCCCTGACCACTTTCACGCCTGCAGCCGCGGCGAAGCCGGTGTGCCCTACAACTGGGCCGGGGTGGCCGAAGCCTACGAAGGACAGGGCTATGCCGGCCTCTATGCCTGGTCCGACAACGGCAAGAGCTATCGCGAATACCTGCAATGCCGCCTCACCACACCCCTCGTGAAAGATTCGCTCTACCACATCGAGTTTCGCTATAAATTGTCTTCTTATTCAATGTATGCCATCGACCGCATCGGCCTCCACCTGGTGGACTCCACGGCGCAGATCCGGCATGACAAAGTGTTGAAACTAAAGCCAACACTTTCCGTTGTCCAGGATTCTGCGTTGACTTTGAGGACGGGTTATTGGGAATATGCCACGATGGAGTATCGGGCGAAGGGAGGCGAAAAGTATTTGCTCATCGGCAATTTCTCTTCCGACGAAGACACGCACTTCTACAAAATCCAGTTTCAGCCCATTCAGGAGATCATGCTGGCCCACAGCGCCTATTACTACATCGACGATGTCCAAGTGATCCCGCACAACGCCGTGCCTGTAGAGCCGCCCAACGCCCCCATATTTTTGGCCGGCGAGGTGGAGTGGGACAAAGACTATGTGCTGCGAAACATCCAGTTCGAATTCGACAGCTACAAACTCCTTCGCTCATCGTTTGAAGAGCTTGACCAGTTGGTGGGCTGGCTCGAAACGCACCCCGACACGAACGTCCAATTCTCCGGCCATACCGATGATGTGGGCGGCGACCGTTACAACAAAGAGCTCTCGTTGAGGCGTGCTCAAACCGTGGCAGCCTACTGCACCTCGCAGGGTATTGCGGCTTCGCGGATTCAAATTTTCAGCTATGGGAAAAGCAAGCCGTTGGTGGCAGCATCCACCGAAGATGCCCGTCAGTTGAACAGACGGGTAGAGGCGAGGTTTGTGGAATGATTGACCCCGTTCGGGGCCCAGGTAAAGCAAGAAATTTATTCGACGGAGACCATCTGAAACAGGGGCTTCATTTCCAGGGAATCGCTGTGGGCGACTTCTTTCAGATAGGACTTGTTCCGGGTGAGGAACTGGTTGTAGTGGCTGGTGATAAAATCGTATTCTTCGCGGTAGTTGTTCACCCGCTGGTCGGCCTGTTGGATGTCGTCCACCAGTTTTTGCAGGGTGGTGTTGTAGGTGAATTCGCTTTTGGATTCGGTGAGGGTGATCAGCTCGTTGATGAGCGAGGTGGAGGCAAAATCATATTCTTCTACTACGTCGGCATTGCCCATGGACTTTTGCGTGTATCGCAATCGATAAAGCTGGCTCAGCTGCTCTTCGTAGCCGCTCAGCACATCGCGTTTGTCGGGGGTGGAAACGATGAGCTCGTGCAGCAGGTTGTGCATGGCTTTAAGCTTCTGGTTGTCGTCGTTGATCATCATATTCCACGACTGCAGCATGCTGTCCTGCAAGGCCAGGTAGCGGTCGGTAAGGGAATCGATCTTGGTGAAGGTGGTGGTGGGGCCATCGGCCTTTTTTTCCCCGCAGTTCATCAACGCTATTCCGCAACAGGAAATTAAAAGGATGGGAAGGACAGTTCTCATGATTTACGTTTGGCTCCTGTTGGTCAAATACGTGGCAAAGAAATGAAATGTTATTTGCGTTTCAGGTGATTTGTAATATATGTATGGTTTTTTGTGATTTTAAAGGGGCTTAAACTGTTCGAACGACTCCTGGCAGTCGAAACAGTAGTGAATGGACCGGCACAGGGTTGGTCCAAAGACATTTTTGAGCGTCGTATTCGTCCCTTCGCACCGCGGGCAGGACACGTGTTCCAGCACCTCCAGGTCGGTAAAAACCTTTGCCGGCAGGGGAGGGGCAAGCCCGAATTCTTTTAATGCGCGCCGTCCTTTTTCCGAGATCTTATCCGACGACCACGGATCGCGAAAGTTGACCACGATGCGCACTTCCGTCATTCCCCGCTGCAGCAACGTTTCGGTTATTTCCTGTTTCATGATGTCCAATGCGGGGCAACCCACAAACGTTGGCGTCATCTCGATATCCACCGTAGTGTTTTCCACCACCACGTCCGTAATTACCCCGAGATCGACCAGCGACAACACGGGGATCTCCGGGTCTTTCACGGCCTCGAGCCAGGTGTACACATCACGTGAAGTTGCCGGAGTAGGTTTCATTTTTTATTTATAAACAATGTCAAACGAACCGGGAATGATTTGGTTCAGGTGATGCTTCATGTGCTTCACATAATCTTCGGCCAGCCACTCCAACGTGCGCAGTTGAACGTCGTCCTTGCTGGTGTTGCACGCACGGGCATAGTTTTCCGGTGGCATCGTGTGCAGTACTTCGCAGATGCGTTCGTTCGTCAGTCGCCAGAGTTGGATCACGTCGTCTTTTGGAGCGTGGCCATAGGCGTTGGCATAGACCCAGAAGTCCTGGTGATAAACAATGTGGGGAGGGAACGGTTCGTACTGTCCGCAAATAAACCGGCGTAAATTATTTTGCGCCGAATCGATCAGGTGGCCGAGCACTTCTTTTTTACTCCACTTGTGCGGCAGGGGCTTTGCCGAAAATTCCGGTTCCGGCAGGTCACTGATCTTCGACGTATATTCGATTACCAGGCGGCGCAGTTCATCAATGGTGTGTTTCATGTCCAGTACTCTAAAATTTTAGCGCTTCCGCGCGATGCTTCACCAAGAGGCCGTGGGGTCGATGCGGAACACTTCACCCATTTCATCCAGGAGTGGGCTCAGGTGCTCGCTGTGTTTCCCCTGGCGTCCACCCAAAACCGGTGCGATCGTGTTCCATGCCGGCAGCGTCAGGTCGGTTTGGGAAATGACTTCCTCCACGTTCGTCCTCCAGCGTTCTTGTAACACTTCCTCCCCTTCGAATATTCCATCGGCAGCCAATTCTTTTTCCCACGGCGAGCGCTCAAAAATCCCTAACGCATAGGGCAGAGCAAACGCCAGTGAGTGTTGCAAACGGGAAATGCTTTCTTCGGTTGCCGTGCCCAGTTGTTTTATCCACGTGTTGGCATGCAGGGTATGATAGCGCAGCTCGCCATGGATCTTGTGGGCCAGTTGCGCCAAGGGTTCGTACGAGGATTTCCGCAGCAGGTCGAACCGGATAAGCTCGGCCGTGTCGTATAGAAAGTGACGGATCAGGCTGAAGTCGTATTCGCCGTTGGGGAGCTCCACAAAAATGCAATTGTGAAACTGGCCGGCCGGTCGCAGAAAGGCAACCTCATCCGGCGCAGGCTGTCCCAGGTTGTGCAGCAGTTCATACAAGGCCTGGCTGTGCCCCACCTTATCTTGCGCCATCGATGAAAAAGCGATGTCTTCTTCCAACAGCGGCCCAAAGCCTGTCCATTCGGAATTCCGGTGGCCGAGGATGAGTTGATCGTCTGCCATTTTGAAAAGTAGTTCGGTCAATGCTGGTGTGTTCATACGCTTTTGGGAAAACTATTTTGTGCGCTCTAAAAATTCTTTCAGTTTGTCGCCGCCTTTATAATCGCCGGCGTCGCGAAATTTTTTTTCCGGAAGGGTCGTCCAGAATCCGTTTTCTTCCGGCGAAGTAAATCGAATGTCACCGGTGCGCACTGCCCACACATTGAACACGACGGCGCCGCTGTTGAAGCGCTCGCGCGCACGGATCATGGCGTGGGCTGCGTCCGACGCTTGTACCGTTCCCACATGCACCGGCTGCTTGCCGCGTTTCAGCAAATGATAGATCTCAAAGGATTCTTCTTTCCCGTTATAACTTCCCACATCGGGCAGGGTGTCGTACACATTCTGATTTCCTTCCGTCACCGCCGAAACAAAGACGTTGTCTGTCTCCACCACATAGAGTGACACGCAGGTGAAGCGCCGCGTGAACGTTTCCTTGGCCAGCACGAATGCCATTTCCAGGTTGGGTGCGTGCACAGCGCCTTCGTGCTGAAACGGTTTGCCGTCTTTGGGCTGCACAAAAACTTCGAACGTTCCGAATTGATCCAGGGGCAAAGGCGCTCCCACCGGAGATGGGATGGGCAATCGTTCTACACGCGGATCGAGGGATTTCATATTACTGCAAGATTATTTTTTTTGAATTTCATACCGTATTCTCCCTCAGGGTTTTCCGTTCGTGTATTTTTAAAACTTTACGCCTGCAAATGGTGTTACCTTTCATGCTACCACCCATGCGCGTATGAAATACTTGGACTTTCTTTGGGCTTTGGATTTGCTTTATCGCTACTATCCGAAGTATCACTCCAACGAGTTGCTGCTGTTGGCCGATGATATCTGGAAGTGGATCAACAACGAACTCCCCGAAGACAGTAGCAGCCTCATCTATTTGAAGAGCTGTTTCGAATCGCCTTACGAAGCGTTCACCGCCGTTTGGAAAGAGATCTTGCTGCTGGCAGGTCCGTTCGCGCGAAACAATTGAGCATCACGCCAAAGGTTCTACGTATTTCATCGTCGCCGACCGCAAGGCTTCGCGCACCCATCTTCCCCGGGTCTCCGCCACCCTCCGCACTTCCAGGCGCTCCTTGTTGCACGGTCCGTCGCCATTGATCACGCGTTTGAATTCCTCCCAGTCGGGTTCTGTATATTCCCAGCGCCCGGTTTCTGCATTTTTTCGCAGCGCCGGGTCGGGGACGGTGAACCCCAATTCCCAGATTTTGGGCACATACATGTCGAGAAACTGGTTTCGCGTGTCGTCGTTGGTGGCCATTTTCACTTTCCAGTTCATGAGCACCTGGGTATGGGCCGAGATCTTGTCGGCCGGGCCGAAGAAATGCATCATGGGAGCCCACCAGCGGTTGATGGCTTCCTGGAACATTTCCCGCTGTTTGGGGGTGCCTGCTGCCAGATAGATCACGCAATGGTGGCCGTATTTGAGGTGGAATGACTCCTCGGCGCAAATCCGGTCCAGGGCGCGGCAATAGGGGCCATAGCTGCCCTTGACGTTGGCCAATTGGTTCACAATGGCCCCGGCATCGACAAGCCAGGAAATGAAGCAGGCGTCGGCCCAGGTAAAGGCCGGGTAGTTGAAGATGTTTGAATACTTGGATTTGCCCGAAATGAGGTCCTGGATCATTTGCTCCCGGGTCTTGCCCAGGGTTTCGGCGGCGCTGTAGAGCAGTTGGGCGTGACCCACTTCGTCCTGCACCTTGGCCATCAGGGCGAGTTTGCGTTTAAAACCGGGGGCGCGGGTGATCCATGTGCCTTCGGGCAGGGCTCCGATGATCTCGCTATGGGCATGCTGCTCGATCATGCGGATGAGCTGCTTGCGGTATAGTTGCGGCATCCAGTCGGCAGGCTCTATTTTTTCGCCCCGGGCAATGCGGGCCTCAAAAGCGGCCAGCTTTTCGGGGTCCTCCGTGGCCAGGCTGTCGGACGCTATTCCTTCAAAAGTATTTCCCCCACCGTACATAGTCTATTTGACGTTTAAACATGGAAAAACCGTTCACAGATATTTACCCGGTCAAATCCGTGACCCTGGTAATAGCAGCGATTTTACAACATTAAAACGTTTGAACCAAACGATTGTTAGCCGGCGGTGGTCGAAGTAGCCTTCAAGCCATTCACCAGCATGTCGGCCAGTTGGTCGCCCAGGGCCTGGGGGTCGATGGAAGAGTCCGGATCATACCACATGGGCATCCAGTTGAGGGACGAGAACAGGGTCATGACGGCCAGCTTCTTGTCGATCGTGCTCTTGAATTCGCCGGTGCGGACGCCTTCTTCGAAAATGGTCTTGAAACGGTTGATATAGTTGATGCGGAGCAAGAGGAAGTCGCGCAGATACGGCTCGCTGAGGTGGCGATGCTCGTTCATGAAAACAGCCGAGGCGGTGAGGTCTTTGGCCATCACCTGGATGTGGCCGATGATGCCGTTGCGTAGCTTTTCGCTGGCGGGCACATTTTGCTTCTCCACCTCTTCCAGTGATTTCCTGAATTCAGCGGCCATATCAAAGCAAAGGCTGCGTAGAATTTCTTCCTTGGATTTAATGTGTGAATAAAGGCTTGCTGCCTCGATGCCCAACAGTTGGGCGAGGTCGCGCATGGAGGCGGCGGCATACCCCTTGTCTTTGAAGAGTTCTGCGGCCTTCCGGATGACTTGTTCCTTCCTTGAAAGATTGGCGATGGCGTCTGACATACTCATTAAATAACTTAAAGTTAAAAAATTTAATCTGTTAATGAGCGTGAAATCTCAAAATGATATAAACCCACCACATTCGGGATTGTTCACCTTCATAAAACACAAACAATCGTTAGTAGAAAAAAAATCCCCAGGCGATTTTTTCACCCGGGGATTCGATGCTTCTGAGTTCTTAGTAGCCAGTAGCCAGTAGTCAGTACTTAGTAGTTAGAGATTGATGCTCATTGCTAAGCTACTGGCTACTTATTTCTAAAATATAATTCCGAAGCTGAAGGCATTCAATGCCGGTCCTTTGCCTGAGGAGAACAGTTCGTTCAGGTCGTAGTTGAGGAATAAGTCAGTGGCTCGGTAGCCGATCTGCAGACGGGCACCGTAGCGCACGCTGTTCAGGTAGAAGCTGTCGTGGTTCTTGTCCTTTTGCTTGCCGTCGTCGTGGTATACTTGTTTGGAGTGGCTGCCGATGCGATAGCCAACGTAGGGTCCGAGGCCAATGCGGAACGAGTTGTCGTAGCCTTCCCAGATGCGTGACTTGCGGCTGTGATCGCCGAAGTCGATGATGGGCACGAGCGAGGCCATGATGTAGGAAGCTGTGAGTTTGCTTTTGGTGAAGTTCAACTCGCGAGGGTCTTCTACAAAATGAACACCGATGTCGTCTTTCTGAATGAGCACGTTGTCTTGCTGGAATTTGAAGTTGTACCAGCTCACGCCCATGCCCCATTCCATGAAAAATTTCCTGCCCAGCCGCGTGCGTTGTATCGAGGAGAGGGCCACATACCACGAGCCCCAGGGACGAACCGAATACAGTGCGTTGTCGCTGTCGGGGAACTTGCCGTTATGCAGATAGTTGTTGGTGCCCAGGTCGAAGTTGAACGATTGCCACGTGCGACCCCAGCCGCGTTCGTGCACGTTCACTTTCCAGTCGTGATCGTCATCGTCGTCGTTGTCATCATGGCTGCTGCCCGAGTTGCTGCTCCAATTTTCTTGGGTAGGTTCGGTAGTGGCTACAGTGTTAGTGCTGGCGGAATCGTTTTTCACGAGGGCTGACGTATCGCTTTTTTCGATCTTCACCAGAATGTCCTGGAAGAGTTGCTGGAAGTCGTAGTGCTTTAAGATATCCAGGTCCTTGCGGTCTTTTATGGTGAAGATGACCCGGCTGGTTTTGCCCAGCTCTACGATCACCGTGTCGCTCTTTTGCTGGGCCATGCCGAAGGTGATGGTGGCGCCTAGCAGTAGCGTTAGTAATATTTTCTTGTCCATGTTCTTTTACTTGTTTTGTCCACGTTTTTCATTCTTAAAATTCAGCGCGAGAATTTCATTTTTCCGCTGCCGAAGTTCGCCGAACGGATCCTGGTTGTTCTTCAGGTCGTCTGCTTTCTTCAACAGCTTCTGAAACGTAGATGGCTTCTTCTCCTCAGAGGTTGCTTCAGCCAAAGCAACTTTATCCAAATATTTTTCCGACTCTGCCGCGGTGATGGTGATCATGATCTTTTTCGGAGCAGCATTGGCAGGCACAGTAGTTTCGGCAACAGCCGGTGCAGAAGTCTGTGGTGTTGAGGTCTCCATAGCAACGCTGTTTACAACGTCATTGGTATACGCCGGTTCGTTAGGGATGACGTCTGTCGGTGCTGGTGCTTCGTTCTTTTCTGCCTGACGCGGAAGTTCCTTTTTATGCGTGCCCGTGACCGCATGATTTCTTTTTGATTCGTGCGCAACACCTGCAGACGCCGGATCTTTTTTCAGTGGAGGCGAGATCACGGGTGTGGCCGACTCGGTTGTGGTGGTTGGCGAGGACTCTTTCTGAACGGGCTTTTGCGTTTTCGGTTCAGTGGTGGTTGCCGTTTGGGCGGCGTCTGGTTTGGTCATCCCAATCCATAGGGTATAGCTCACCAGGGCGGTCAACAGGAGGGATGCCGCTATTTTCCACCATAATCCTTTATGTGTTTTTTTTTTCAAGTTCTGCTTCGATCTTGTTCCAAGCCCGCGGAGGGGCCGGTTGTTGGTAGTTCTCCAGCTTGTCGCGGAAGAATTTGTCAGGTTGCTGATTCATCGCTGCTTAATTTTTTGTTCTCCACCCAATCTTTATCCTGTAATATTTTTTGCAAATAGGTCCGTGCGCGGCTCAGCTGCGACTTGGACGTATTTTCGCTGATGCCCAATTGTTCGGCGATCTCTTTGTGGGAGTAGCCGTCGATAGCGTATAAGTTGAAGACGATGCGATAGCCGGTGGGGAGCTCCTGGATCATTTTCAGGAGGTCTTCGGCTTCCAGGTGATCGCTCAGGCTGTTGTAGTCCGGTTCGCGGTCGGCCTGTTCCAGCTCGGTTTCCAGGTACATCGAGCGGTGGCGGCGCAGGTAGGTGAGCGCTTCGTTCACCACGATCCGGCGGATCCATCCCTCAAAGCTGCCCTCGCTCTTGAACTGCGCGATCTTGTCAAAAACCTTCATAAATGCCGTCACCAGGATGTCTTCCGCTTCCATCACGTCTTTCACGTAACGATAGCAGAGGCCATACATTTTTGACGAATAGGTGTCATAAAGCAGCTTCTGCGCGTTGCGATCGCGCCGAAGGCATCCTTTGATCAGTTCGTCTTCTTTTGCCCGGTAAATTTTGAATTGCATTTAAAGGGTTTCCAGCAGGTAAGATGCAGCGGTGGCAGCCGGGGTTGCGCGGCGTCTGAAAAATTGTTTCCAGGCGTCAAAACCCCGTAAAATACCTCAGCGCCTTAACCCGGATCGATGCGAAACGGTTAAGGCGCCGGTACAAAAATAGCGTTTACTAAAGTACCAGGCTAACCAGGTACACCAGCAGGAAAAGGATAAAAATGATCATAACAACAGGGATTGGGGATTAGTCTTTCTTTATAACGTTAGGGTTGCCCCGGTAGTCGATGTCGCTGGCCAGCCCTTCGTCCATTTCCAGGCTGCCACTCACATTTACTTTAGCCGAGGAGGCGCCGTTGGCGTCTACCATGGCATCTTGGACTTCCAGGTTGTAGGCCCGCAGCTTGGAGGCAAACTGCAGTTCGGCATCCAGGTTGGTCGCCCGGCCGGAAAGCTCGGCTTCCGATTTACCCGTCAGGTGGAGCACCACGTTGCGGGCGTCCAATTCGCCACGCACTTTCACCGGCCCGCGCAATTCGATGTCCAGGTTGTCCATCGTAAAACTTTCGAACTGCACTTTGCCATAGCCTTCCGCTTCAATTTTTTCAAGATGGGGCATGGTGATGTTGATCCGGATCTCATCGATGTCGGTCATTTCGCTATTCCACTTGAATTTCTTTTTGTTCTCATAGTTGATCACCAGCGTTTCGCCGGAGCGGAAAATTTTATACTTGTTTTTTTCCGATTCCGATCCGATCAGTTCCACGGCATAGTCGTCGCCGGATTTAATGTGCACATCGAAGACACCGCGGATCTCCAACTCATTGAAATCGCGCAGGCCGAATTCGTCTGTGATGGAATTCTTTTCTTCCTCCGATTTCGGGCATGTCAGACACGTCAACCCTTTTTCCGTCATCGTCCAGGTTTGGCCCTCCATATCGTCATACTCTACATATTGACTGATGAAACGGCTGGAATGTTCGTCCATGATGAACGGAAAGTTATAGGGAATATACAAGGTCATGTCCAGGCGCTGTGCGCGGAAGAGCGCGTCTTTGGCAAACAGGATGTTGGAGTCGAACGTGAGCACCGAGTCCTGTACGTCGACATGGTACTGGGCCATGTGGGCGTTCTCAATGGCTTGTTGCTTGGTCGTTCCCTGGGCTTTGAAGTTTTGTACAAGCTTCAGACCGGGGCCCTCATATCCTTTCAAGGTCAGGGTAGCGGCGTGGTAATCGTCCATGCCCACTTCGTTGATCTTGAGCACGGCAGTCTTGCCGTTGATCTTATAGGTGTCCTCCACCTTGTATTCGCCTTCCTCCTTGAAGGAATAAACGATCTTGGGAATGCCCACGCTCAGCATGGCGATGCTCACAAAGAACAGGACAAACATGGTCCAGCCCACGGTGGGATTGAAAACATATTTCTTGGCAATGATGGACGATCCCAGCAAGGTGACAAAAGAAGCGGGGATGACCAGGGCCAGAAAAGCCGCGAACACGATCCATCCGGAGAAGCTGTTGGTGAAAGCTTGCAGGGGCAAGCTCATGTCGGCCTGGTTCACCCAGGAGAAAGCCGAAGCTGAGAACAGCCCGATCAGAATACCGCCACAAATGATGGCCGTCAGCATCAGGCTCAGGCCCACCAGGATCACAACGATACCGATGGCGACTCTCAACACTTCTACCAGCGGCACCAGGATCTTGCCCAGGACGCTCAGCAGCAAGCCGATCAATCGAAAGGGAAACAACAGGATCTTGGTGGCCAGGTTTTCTTGCTTTCCGGTGCCCGTGTCACCGAGATTTTTTTTAATGTTCGACTCGATATTCGACAGCGTCACGGGTTCACCTTGCATCTCCATGCGATCGGTAAGGCTTTTTGCCTCCGGCAAGGCAATCCACATGATGATGTAGATCAGGAAACCCACGCCGAAGAAGATGGTGAACAGCACGAACAACAGCCGCACCGCCACGATGTCCATTCCAAAATAGGCAGCTACACCGCCCGACACACCGCCGATCACTTTGCGCTCGGGGTCGCGAAACATCTTTTTGCCCATGTCGGTCTCTTCCAGGTCATACGACCCGGGCACCACGATCCACATCACGATGTAGACTAAGATGGTGAGGCCATAGGCAAAGGCCAGCAAGCCGAAGAAAAGCCTGATCCACACCGGGTCTATACTGAAGTAGTTCCCAATACCCGAGCAGACACCGCCCAGGATCTTTCGCTTTTGGTCGCGCAGTAGTTGCTGGGAAGGCCGGAAAGTTTTGCCGCCGCCCATGCCCGTGCTGGCGCCGCCGCCGTCAGATGACGTGTTGGTTTCCGCTTCGGCCTTTTGGGAATTCTGGGTACTTTGACGGCTCGCCGTTTCGGGGGCGCCATCCGTTTCCTCGGCAGCCTTGAAGTCGCTAACACTACCCATGGTAGCCACCAGCGCGTGCACATCCTCGGCCGTGATCACCTGCTTGCCCTCGTTGAGCTTGGACAGGAAGATCTCCGCTACACGGCTTTCGATGTCGGCCAGGATCTCGCTGCTATCTTCGAAGGTGGCGAAATACTTGTTGATCGAGTCCAGATATTTCCGGAGCGTATCATAACCATCCTCTTCTATATGAAAGATTATACCGCTGATGTTGATGCTTATATTTTTTTTCATAACTCTGTAAGTCTCGTTTGGGGATTAAGCGATGGGTCTGGAGGTGATCATTTGGGTAGAGTGCACAAGGTCGTCCCAGGTCTCCGTAAGGCTTCCCAGGAATTTGCTTCCCTTGTCGGTGAGCTTGTAATACTTGCGGGGAGGCCCGGATTTGGATTCTACCCATTTATATTCCAGCAGCCCGGCGTTCTTAAGCCGAGTAAGAAGGGGATACAGCGTGCCCTCCACGACGATGATTTTTGCTGACGTCAATTCATCCAACATATCTGACGCGTAAACTTCGCCCCGCGAAATTATGTGGAGGATGCAGTATTCCAATATTCCCTTCCTCATTTGTACTTGCGTGTTTTCGAGATTCATACCGCCCTTATTTAGTTCTTCTAATTCTTTATACGCAAAAGTACTATGTATGACCAAGTACCTTTAGAAAAGTTTAAATTTTTGTAAAAAGTGCCTTATTTATGCTAGAAACGAGGTTTGTGTTTCCAACCTGCCGACCACTCGCCTTCGAGAAAGGCCGATTATGTTCATATATGGACAGCGTTGTGTTCAAAATTTGTGAGACTTGGAGGGAATTCAGCCCCAAAATTTTTGTCAAATCGTAGTGACAACCGCGCAGGCGCGTATCCAGCAGGGATTTTTGTGTTTTGTGTTCCAGAATCGTTGTTGACATAACCGAGATATAGCAATTGCCATGCAGGAGTGAAATCGCGTTGGCGATTGGCAGAACTCCAGGCGTCTCCTGCTTTTTGATTACTTTCGCATTTCGTTTGGTATTCACCATGAGGGCTGTTCGCTTGTTGATGAGATCTTCGTACCTGGCTGTTTTCTTCTGGCTTTTCGTGGCTTTCTCAGCCTATTCGCAGGTAGGAAACGAGTGGATTGATTTTAGCCAGCCCTATTTCAAAATCCCCGTCGCCAAGGAAGGCATTTACCGGCTCACCTATTCCGATCTGCAAGCCGCAGGTTTTCCCGTGGGCGCTGTCGACCCATCCCGCATCAAAATTTTTCACCGCGGTGTGGAGCAGTCCATTTATGTAGAGGGGCAAGGAGACGCGCAGTTCGATGCGGCGGATTTTATAGAATTTTACGGCCAGCGAAATGATGGCACCCAAGACGCCGGGCTTTACAAACCGGTCACGGCCCAGGTCAATAAATATTATAACCTGTATAGCGACACCACCTGCTATTTTCTCACCATCGCCGGCACATCCGGAAAGCGGATGGACAACTTCTCGGAGGCACCCGGGGCTTTACCCACGGCCACCTTTCACTACGATGAAAAACTATTGGTGCTCACCACCAGCTATTCGACCGGTACAGAATTTGGCGACATTCAGAATTCTTTCTACGATGTGGGAGAGGGATGGATGGGCGAGCCGGTCTATGAAAATCAGTCGATCAATTATGTCCTGAATAACGTCTTGCAGACCGTTCCGGCGGGTGGCGTGCCCGTGGTGGAAATTGAAGTGGTGGGCAGGGGCCCTATGCAACATTCGGGCGAGGTTTACATCAACAATCAATTCCTCACGTCTTTTCAATTCACCGGTTTTGACACCTACACCTTCAGCCAGACGCTGGACTGGTCCATGATTCCCGGCTCGGGGATCGTAACGGTGACGCTAAAGGCCATTGGTATCGGCGGCGCGCCAGATCGGTTTAGTACGGTCTATGTCAAATTAAGATATCCTCAAAAAACAGACGCCGCTTCGGCCGCCGAGAAAACTTTTGTGTTGCCGGCAGATCCCACGGGGAAGTCTTATGTACAGATCGAAAATGCTGCCGGGCTCAGATTATTCGACGTGACCGATCCCAATGCGGTCACCGCCATCGGCACCACGTTCTCCACGACGCTGAACGCTGTGGTGCCCGCGACGGATACGGAAAGGAAAATATACGGCACGACGACGGTTTTTACGCCGGCGATCAAACCGGTTAGTTTCCGGCAGATCAACCCGGCGCAACATGACTATATTATGATCAGCCACCCGCTGCTTCGGAAGGCGGCTGCCGGATACAGCGATCCGGTGAAGGCGTTTGCCGGCTACAGGGCTTCCCCGGAAGGTGGCGGCTATGACACGTTGTTGGTCAATGTGCAGCAGGTGTACGATCAGTTTAATTACGGCGAACCTTCGCCCACGGCCATTTTCAATTTTATGAAATACCTGGCCGGCGTGAAGATGCCGAAGTATTTATTGTTGGTGGGAAAAGGGCTCGACGTATACTACCGTTATTTCCGCAACCCCCCCAATAGCTTGGGAGAGTTTCGCGATCTCATTCCTTCGTCGGGCGTTCCGGCATCCGATGCGGCCTATACGGCTGGGCTGGGAGGGACGATCTATGAGCCCGCCGTCGCCACGGGACGCTTACCCGCCCTCAAGGCCGACGACGTGGCTGCCTACCTGGACAAAATAAAAGAAATGGAAGCCACGCCATTCGATGACCTCTGGCGCAAAAACATTCTTCACCTCAGCGGTGGCATCGAAGAAGGTGAGCCGCAGTTGTTCCAGTCGTACCTGAAAGGATTTCAGACCATTGCCGAGGGGTATCACTATGGAGCCAAAGTGGCCGCGTTGGCCAAATACTCCAAGGAGATCCAACATGTGAACATTGCCGAACAAGTGAATGCCGGCCTGAGCCTGGTCACGTTCTTCGGCCACTCGTCGGTAAGCACGCTGGATTTTGATGTAGGCTATGTGACGGACCCGGTGCTGGGGTATAAGAACAAGGGAAAATATCCCATCCTGCTGATGAACGGTTGCAATGCCGGTTCATTCTTTGTGAACTACACCTTGTTTGGTGAAGACTGGGTGGTGGCCCGCGACAAGGGAGCCACCGGCTTTATCGGTCACAGTTCCTTTGCTTTTGTAGAGCTATTAAAAAAATACTCTGAAACATTCTACCAGGTAGGCTATGGCGACTCCACCTATATCCGGCAAGGCATCGGCGACATTCTGCGGGAGACCGCCAAGCGCTATATGGCAGATGCCTTTGTGTCGCCGGCCAACATCAGCCAGGTTCAACAGATGATCCTCTTGGGCGATCCCGCGGTGAGATTGTTTGGTCCACGCAAGGCCGACCTGGAGATCAACGACAATAATGTTTCCTTTGAATCTTTCGACGGCCAGCCCATCACGGCGCTGGTGGATTCATTTGCCATAAAGATGATTGTTCGCAATTTTGGCCAGGCCAAGGAGAACACCATCCGCGTTGAGGTGCTGCGCACGCTGAACGACAACTCCACCATCACCTATGACACGCTGATCCCCGCGACGAAATACAGCGACACGCTCACGTTTGTTATCCGCAAAGGAAGAGAAGAAGGATTTGGGAACAACACCTTCCGCATCACCCTCGATCCCGATAACATCTTGCCCGAATTGAATGAGGAAAACAACGTAGCCGGCAAGACCTTGTTCATTCCCTCCAATGGCACCAAGAATTTATTTCCTTCGGCCTATGCCATTGTCAATACCGTGCAGGTCAGTGTATCTTTTCAATCAACCGACTTGTTGTCGGCCGAGCGCGACTTCTTATTGGAGATCGACACGGCCTATACCTTCGACAGCGATTATAAAAAACAGTTCAAGCTAAAGGGTCAGGTGCTGGCCCGGCAGGAAATAGCCATGCTGGACGCCGACACCCTCGTATATTATTGGCGCACCAAACTGGCCGATCCCAAGGCCGGCGAAAGTGAAGAATGGACGTCGAGTTCGTTTACCTATATTAAAGACGGCCCCGAAGGATGGGCCCAGGTAGACTTTCCACAATACTTGTACAATGATGCCGTGGGTTTGACGAAAGACATTCCCCCAGGCAAATTTGAATTCCTCGAAACCGTTACCCCGGTTTCGTTGACGGTCTATGGAAGTTCCAATCCGAATTGGGCCACGTTGAGCGTGAAGATCTCCGGTGCGGAATATAATCTAACCCGCCAGGGTTTTGTCTGTGGGGGGAACACCATTAACCTGATTGCATTCGACCGCAAGTCGACCACGCCGTATATCGGCGTTCCCTTTAAGTGGTACAATCGCAACGGCCGGGCTTGTGGTCGTGAGCCTTGGGTGATCAACAGCTTCCAGGCTTCGCAGCTGGTGACCGGCAACAACGACGACATCATTCAATATGTAGACAATATCCACGCCGGCGATTCGGTGCTCTTGTTCAGCTATGGCTACCCCGGGATCATCTACTGGCCCAGCGCAGCCAAAACAAAACTGGCGGAGTTGGGGATAGACGCGGCGTTGTGGGATCAGCTCGTGGTGGGCGAGCCGATCATTATTTTCGGACGCAAGGGAAGCGCCCCGGGAACGGCAAAAGTTTTCCGCAGCACGCAGCCGTCACCCGCTACTGCTGTGCTGAACGTCAACCAGACCATCACCGGCGGCTATTCGTCGGGCACCATGAGTTCCGGTCTGATCGGCCCGGCTGCAGCTTGGGCCTCCTTTAGTAGCCGCACCCGCGACGTGGAGGCGACCGATGTGGTGAGCTTCGACATCGTGGGCGTGAAGCTGAATGGTGCCGAGCAAACGCTGATGCCCGATGTTACCGGCGATCAGAATCTGACGACCATCTCGGCCGACGACTACCCGTATCTCAAAATCATTTACAAGACCGGCGACGACACCCAACTCACCGCCGCTCAATTGAAGAATTGGGTGGTGGCCTACACGCCGGTTCCCGAAGGCATTCTGGTATACCACGGCAAAGCCGAACAGGAAAAATTGAATGAAGGAGATTCCTGGCAGGGGGACTACGGTTTTGTGAACATCAGCAACAAGACCTTCAAAGATTCCCTCACGGTTGCTTACGACATCTTCAACCAAACCTCGCGGACATCGCAGAACGAGCACATCAAGATCAAAGCCCCGGCGCCAGGCGACACCACCGCGTTTTCCGTGCGGGTGAATACGACCCAAAAAGGAGGACTGAACGACATCGATGTTTATGTCAACCCGCGTGTGATGCCCGAACAGTATTATGACAACAACATCCTGCAGCTTGCCGCTCACCTGGATGTGCATGTGGACCGGCTCAACCCCGTGTTGGATGTGGTGGTCGACGGACGGCACCTGGAGAACGGCGATTTTGTTTCGCCCAACCCCGCCATCGTGGTGAAGGTTTGGGATGAGGACCCGCTGGTGTTGAAAAAGGACACCACCGGCGTGCGCATTTTTCTGACTTACCCCTGCGACCAGGAAACTTGTCCGGCCACTGCCATAGCGTTGGGCAGCGAAACGGCGAAATGGTATCCGGCGACAGCCTCTACGCCGTTCCGGGTGGAATTCAACCCGCGACAATTGGCCGACGGCACCTACACCTTGCAGGTGGAAGGAGCGGATGCGCGGGGAAACAAGAGCGGTATCGAACCCTATGTGATCACCTTTGTGGTGAAGAACGAAAGCACCCTCACCGTGACGCCACCCTATCCCAACCCGTTTAACTACCAGGTTTATTTTGGCGTGGTGATCACCGGCGACTTGCTGCCCGACCAGGCTACCCTCGAGATCCTGAACGTGAACGGCCAACAGGTAGCAGCTTTCGATACGGAAGATTTCCCTACTTTTCACAGCGGCAAAAACGAGATCGGGTGGGATGGCAGTGCCCAGGGAGGAGCTCTTCCTAACGGGGTCTATATCTTCAAGCTGATGCTCTCCGTGGAGGGAAAAATGGTTACCCGGCAGGGCAAAGTGGTGTTGCTTCGGTAGTTTCCGTGAGAAGAATGCTTATCCTTTTCAAGGGGTGAATGGCGGGTCAGGAGTCCTGGCCCTCTATACAAAACATTTTGTTTTACTCGATCTCGGAGTACAGCGTGGTCTGGTTCACGTCCACTTTGGCGATGTGTTTCAGTTTGCTGAGGGGATCGATGGGGGTCCAGTATTTCACGTAGTAGATCTCGATGGCTTGTCCGGAAAGGTCCTCCCGTAATTCGGCGAGGGTGGGGCCGTTTTCGAGGCCTTGGTTGAGGTAATAAATGCGGTCGTCGCCTTTGAGCTTGAAAACGAGATCGTTTTCGCCCGTCTCAAACACAGTCTCCACCGTCCCGCGGCTTTTGAGGGTGTTTTCGGGTGAGGCGGCGGGCACCGGCCGGAAGATCGCGGCCAGGCAAACAATAAGCCCTGCAAAAATGCTGGTGATCACAATTTTCTTTCTTACCATAACAGCTATTCGTAAACGATGCGCAAAGGTAATCCTTTCGGGAGAAAGAACCGCAACGATCGCGAAGTAAAAACCAATACTAACTTTCGTTAGCAAAACGAAAAAAATTACAGTCTTTTAATCTAAAGGTTACCTTTTACCAAACTTTATCGTTTAATTTTGCATTCTTGAATGACAACTAAAATTAAACTGAATGATTTTTATCTGACGTTCAACTATTAAACGCTAAGGAAGAAATTGAAAACATTGTTCACCATCCTATCAGCAGCGATCGCTGCTTACCATTCCCAGAGAACGGTTCAGTTCTTGACTATTGCCTGCACGGTGACCAGGCGACCTCGACCGACACGCTTCGTGCGTATCTGATACCTCCATTACAAATCTTTTTTGTTAAAAAAGCGTGGTGTCCAGGACATTACGCCTTTTGTGCTTTTGGCACGGATGTTTCATCAAGGTTATAATTTTAAAATACATTGGAAAAACATAATATCATCGTCCGACTGGCAACCGCCGGGGACAAACATTACGCTGAGACCATCACCACCGAGATGGAGGAATCAGCCAAAGCGCGTGGCACCGGTATTGCCAAGCGTTCGCCTGCCTATATCGAAAAGAAGATGGAGGAAGGCAAGGCCGTGATCGCGGTGAATCCCGACGGCACCTGGGTGGGCTTTTGCTATATCGAAGCCTGGGAGCACGGCAAGTACGTGGCCAACTCCGGCCTCATCGTGGCCCCAGCTTTCCGCAAGACCGGCGTCGCCACCGACATCAAGAAACGGATCTTCCAGCTTTCGCGGGAGATGTATCCCACCTCCAAGATCTTCGGCCTCACCACCGGCCTGGCCGTGATGAAGATCAACTCGGACCTGGGCTACGAACCTGTTACCTATTCGGAGCTGACCTCGGATGAGGAGTTCTGGAAGGGGTGCAAAAGCTGCGTGAACTACGAGATCCTGATGAGCAAGGGCAGAAAGAACTGCATGTGCACCGCCATGTTGTTCGATCCGGCCGAAGCCGAAGAAAAAGTGAAAGCCGCCGAAGCCGCCCGCGCCGCCAAGGCCGAGGAAGAAAAGAAAGCGGTCTCCACCACCGTTTCGTCTGAGGGCGAATTGGTGCACCACCGCCATCGCCACTTCCAGGGCAACCTCACGTTGTTCGACCGGTGGGTGCGCTTCAAACAATTCGTCCTCCTGAAAGCAAAACGCAAGGATGACGACAACGGCGACACGCCGGATAAAAAGAGATCCCTGTTAAGCATATTTTTTTGGTAATAGCGTTCCATCGCCGGCCTGCGCCGGAAAGGTGGAGGCATAAACAATAAACATGAAAAAGAAAGTCGTATTAGCATTCAGCGGAGGACTAGACACTTCCTACTGCGTAAAGTACCTGGGCGAAGAAAAAGGTTATGAAGTTCATACCATCACCGTCAACACCGGCGGCTTTGATGCAAAGGAGATACAAGAGATCGAGACCCGTGCCAAAAATCTGGGCGTGGCTTCTCACAAGACCGTAGACGAAACCAAGAACTACTACGATAAGGTGATCCGTTACCTCATCTATGGTAATGCCTTAAAAAATAATACCTACCCGTTGAGCGTTTCCGCCGAGCGCATGTCGCAGGCGTTAGCCGTGGCCATTTACGCCAAAGAATTGAAAGCCGACGCAGTAGCCCACGGCAGCACCGGTGCGGGCAATGACCAGGTGCGTTTTGATATGATCCTGAACATTCTCGTGCCCGGCATCGAGATCATTACACCCATCCGCGAATTGAAATTGTCGCGCGAAGAAGAGATCGCGTTCCTGAAATCGAAAGGGGTGAGCATGAACTTTGAGAAGGCCATGTACTCCATCAACAAAGGGTTGTGGGGAACATCGGTCGGCGGAAAAGAGACCCTGAAATCGCTGGGCATGTTGCCCGAGGAAGCGTGGCCCACGCAAGTGACCAAGACCGCCCCCGAAACGGTGAAGCTCACGTTCGTGAAAGGCGAACTCACCAAAGTGAACGACAAAGCTTTTGGCCACCCCTCCGAAGCCATCCAATACCTCCAACAGATCGCCGGACCATTCGGCGTGGGAAGAGACATCCACGTGGGCGATACCATCATCGGCATCAAAGGCCGTGTGGGATTTGAAGCCGCAGCACCCATGCTGGTGTTGAAGGGCCACCATGCCCTGGAGAAACACGTGCTCACCAAATGGCAGCTCAGCTGGAAAGATCAGCTTGCGCAATTCTATGGCAACTGGCTGCACGAAGGCCAGTACCTCGACCCCATCATGCGCGACATCGAAGCGTTCCTCACCAGCTCGCAAGAGCATGTGACGGGCGATGTGCACATCCAACTCTATCCCTACCGTTTCCAGGTGCTGGGCATCGAGTCGGCCTACGACCTCATGTCGTCCAAGTTTGGCAAGTATGGTGAAATGAACCTGGGCTGGACGGGCGATGATGTGAAAGGGTTCACCAAGATCTTTGGCAACCAGGCCGCCATCTTCCACCAGGTAAAAGAAGACGTGGATGGCCAGTAAATTGAAAGTCGGAATAGTAGGCGGTGCCGGCTATACCGGGGGCGAGACCATTCGGCTCCTGCTCAACCACCCCGACGTGACGCTGACCTTCGTGCACAGCCGCAGCAATGCCGGCAACCCCTTGCATGAAGTGCATCCCGATCTGTTGGGCGATACAGACCTGACGTTCTCGGATCATATCGCTCCGGGTGCGGATGTTATCTTCCTGTGTCTCGGACACGGTGAGAGCAAAAAATTCCTGCAGGAAAATCCCCTGGAAGCAAAAGCCAAAGTGATCGACCTTAGCCAGGACTTCCGTTTGGGAGAGACCAGCGGTGCACGGTCATTTGTTTATGGCCTTCCCGAATTGAATAAGAGTGCCATTCAAAAAGCCGACAACATTGCCAACCCCGGTTGTTTTGCTACAGCCATCCAGGTGGGTCTTTTGCCGTTAGCGAAAGCGGGCTTGTTGAAGGAAGTATATGCCACGGGCATCACCGGTTCAACGGGAGCGGGACAAAAATTGCAGGACACCACGCACTTCACGTGGCGTGCCAACAACATCTCGGCGTACAAAACGCTTACACATCAACACCTGAAAGAGATCGGTCGGTCCGTACAACAATTGCAACCCGGTTTTGGAGCATCGATAAACTTTGTTCCCTGGCGAGGCGATTTCACACGCGGCATATTTGTGAGTTCCATCATTGCCGCAGACCGATCCCTGGAAGAACTCCGGGCGCTGTATCGCGAGTTCTATGCACAGCATCCCTTCACGATCGTGTCCGATGAGACCATCGATCTGAAGCAAGTGGTGAACACCAACAAATGCTTGCTGTCGCTGGAGAAAGAAGGCGACAAGCTGGTGGTGCACACGGCCATCGACAACCTGTTGAAGGGCGCGTCGGGCCAGGCGGTTCAAAACATGAACCTGATGTGCGGACTGGAAGAAACCGCGGGACTGAAGCTGAAGAGCATCGTTTTTTAGTCCGGTCTTCCTGATCACAATGTCATAAGTCAAACCGTGAAGATGCTGCAGGCAGTGTCTTTTCGATAAAATCTTGGAACCATGAAATTATTTGACGTATATCCCTTATTCAACATAACGCCTGTCAAGGCTCAGGGCTCGTGGCTTTGGGACGACAAAGGCGAGAAGTACCTCGATCTGTACGGTGGCCATGCCGTTATTTCCATTGGCCATTCGCATCCTCAATATGTGAGAACGCTGTCGGATCAATTGAGCAAGATCGCGTTTTACTCCAACAGCGTGCAGAACCCGCTGCAGGTGAAACTTGCCGAGAAGTTGGGTGAGCTTTCCGGATATCCCGACTATCAACTTTTTCTTTGTAATTCGGGCGCCGAAGCCAACGAGAACGCATTGAAGCTCGCGTCGTTTGTTACAGGTCGCAAGAAAGTGATTGCGTTCACGAAAGCTTTTCACGGTCGCACATCCGGCGCTGTGGCAGCGACGGACAATCCGAAGATCGTGGCGCCGTTCAACGCGGGGCACGACATCGTTTTTGTTCCGTTCAACGATGAAGCTGCTTTTGAGAAAGCCCTCAACAATGAAGTGGCGGCAGTGATCATCGAAGGGATTCAAGGCGTCGGCGGCATACAACTGCCCCATGATTCGTTTCTTCAATTTTTAGATAAGAAGTGTCGCGCCAATGGCTCGTTGCTGATCCTGGATGAGATCCAGTCCGGCTATGGCCGCACGGGTAAATTCTTTGCGCACCAGTTTGCCGGCATCAAGCCGCACCTCATCACCATGGCAAAGGGCATGGGCAACGGTTTCCCTGTAGGGGGCGTGTTGATCCAGGGGGATATCAAACCGTGGAGTGGCATGCTGGGCACTACGTTTGGGGGCAACTACCTCGCGGCGGCAGCATCGCTTGCTGTGCTGGAAGTGATGGAGAATGAAAAATTGCTGGAGAATGCTTCACAACAGGGCGACTACTGCATGCAGGCCCTTAAAAAAATACCGCTTCTCCAAAATGTTCGTGGAAGAGGCCTCATGATCGGATTCGATCTTCCCGAAGAAAAGAAATCTGTGCGCAACGATCTGCTCACGAAACACAAGGTCTTCACCGGCGAAGCAAAGCCCAACACCATCCGGTTGTTGCCTTCGCTGGCGCTGGCCAAAAATGAAATCGATATTTTCCTTACCGCCCTCAACGCAGCGCTGTCATGAAAAACTTTATTTCCGCCGCCGATGTCCCCGACATCCCGGGGCTCGTAAAGAAAGCCCTGGAATGCAAAGCCAACCCTTTCAAAGCCAAGTCGCTGGGTGCAGGCAAACGCATCGGGTTATTGTTTTTGAATCCGAGTATGCGCACCCGTCTCAGTACGCAACTGGCCGCGCAAAATCTCGGCATGGAAGCCATCGTGTTCAACGTGGGCCAGGACGGTTGGGCATTGGAGTTTGAAGACGAGGCGATCATGAGTGGCAACACCGTGGAGCACGTGAAAGATGCCGCCCCGATCCTGGGAAATTATTTTGATGTGCTAGGCATTCGCACGTTCCCTTCATTGCAAAACAAGGTGGATGATTACAGCGAGCTCTACATCAATCAATTTATAAAATACGCCGGCATACCCGTAGTAAGCCTGGAGAGCGCTACGCTTCACCCGTTGCAAAGTCTGACGGATGTGATCACCATCATGGAGAACTTTGATACCGCCAAGCGCCGTCCCAAGATTGTGCTGAGCTGGGCGCCGCATGTGAAAGCTTTGCCGCAATGTGTGGCCAACAGTTTCTCGCAGTGGATCAATGCGTGGGGGGGAGCGGACTTTGTGATCACCCACCCGGAAGACTACGAACTGGATGAACGCTTTACAAAAGGCGCTACCATCGTGACCGATCAATCGGAAGCTCTCAAGCAGGCCGATTTTGTCTACGTAAAGAACTGGAGCACCTACACCGACTACGGCCGCATCTATTGCAACGATCCCCAGTGGATGCTGACCAACCAAAAGCTGGCCCTCACCAACAACGCGAAAGTGATGCACTGCCTGCCCGTGCGCAGAAATGTGGAGCTGAGCGACGAGATCCTGGATGGACCAAACAGCGTGGTGACGCAACAGGCTTCGAACCGGGTGTGGGCTGCGCAAGCGGTGCTGTCGGAGATTTTGAAAGAGAAACACTAGATTAGCGGTCGATACAACGCATGGAGAAACTATTCATCATCAAGATCGGTGGCAATGTGCTGGACAATGCGGGGGCGCTCGAAGCCTTTTTGAAAGACTTTGCCACCATCAAAGCGCATACGATATTGATCCACGGTGGTGGAAAGATTGCCACGAAGCTGGGTGAACAACTGGGCATCGCGGCCAACTATCACAACGGCCGCCGCATCACCGATGCGCCTACGCTGGACCTGGTCACGATGGTGTATGGCGGGTTGGTGAACAAACAACTGGTGGCCCAACTGCAACGCCTGGGATGCAACGCCTGGGGTGTGACCGGCGCCGATGGCAACCTGATCCAGGCCACCAAGCGGCCCGTGAAAGATATCGACTACGGTTTCGTGGGCGACATCAAACCGGAAAACGTGAACACAAAATTGCTGGCGACACTCTTGCAGCAAAATGTGGTTCCCGTGTTTGCCCCGCTCACGCATGCCGATGGAAAGATCCTGAACACCAATGCCGACACCATCGCCTCGGTGCTGGCCGTGGCCTTGGGGAAATTGTATGATGTGCGATTGATCTTTTGCTTTGAGAAGAAAGGCGTGTTGCGCGATGTGAATAAAGCAGAATCGGTGATCCGCCATTTGCCCCGGGAGCTCTACGACCAGCTCTTGCCACAAGGTGTTTTTGCCGATGGCATATTGCCGAAGTTGGAGAATGCTTACGCTGCACTGAACGCAGGCGTGAAAGAGGTGCTGATCGGCGAAGCCATCGACCTGGTGAAGAACACCGGCCCGGAAACGGAAGGTACTTTGATAACTTTGTAAAAGCTGCTGGCTTGCCCCGGCATCCCGCAGCAAAATAACTATGGAATCATTACACACAGAAGCCACGGCACTCTTGATGAAGCTCATTGCAACGCCTTCGTTTAGCAAGGAGGAAGAGGAGGTTGCTTTCATCATCGAGGAGTTTTTTGAGAAGCACGGCGTGCACACCTATCGCCGGGCCAACAACGTGTGGGCGCGCAACAAGCACTTCAATCCTGCCAAACCCACGGTGCTGCTGAACTCCCACCATGACACCGTACGGCCCAACTCCGGCTACACACGCGATCCCTTCAAACCCGAGATCATCGACGGCAAGTTGTATGGCCTGGGCAGCAACGATGCCGGTGGTCCGCTGGTGTCGCTGATGGCCACGTTCCTGCACTATTATAATCGCACCGACCTGAAGTACAACATCGTGATCGCGGCCACCGCCGAAGAAGAGATCTCCGGCACCGGCGGCGTGGAAAGCATCTGGTCGTCATTGACGCCCATTGACTTTGCGATTGTTGGCGAGCCCACCCTTTGCAACATGGCCACGGCCGAAAAGGGATTGATGGTGCTGGACTGCCTGGCCAAGGGAAAACCCGGCCATGCGGCACGCGAAGAAGGCATCAACTCCATCTATGTGGCCCTGCCCGACATTGAATGGTTCAGAACGTTCCGCTATCCGAAAGTTTCTGAAACGCTGGGGCAAATGAAGATGACGGTCACCATCATCAACTCCGGAAGCCAGCACAACGTGGTGCCTGCCGAATGCCGGTTCACGGTAGACGTACGCGTCACAGACGCCTATACCCTGGAAGAAGCGCTGGAAATCATCAAACAACATGTTACCTGCGAGGTAACACCCCGGTCATTGCGCATGCGCTCGTCGGGTATTGCTCTCGACCACCCCTTGGTGCAGTCGGCCAAGAAATTGGGGCTTGAATTATATGGTTCCCCGACAACGTCCGACCAGGCCCTTATTCCTGTGCCTTCGGTGAAAATGGGTCCTGGGGATTCGGCGCGTTCTCATTCGGCAGATGAATTCATCTTTGCGCATGAGATCGAACAAGGCATCACCACCTACATCAAACTGTTGGACAACGTGATCCTGTCATGACCGCCACCGAGAAAACGGCTTTGATCGTGATCGATGTTCAACACGGGATTGACGAGGCCGGACATTGGGGTGGCAACCGGAACAATCCCACGGCGGAAGAGAATATCGCACGGTTATTAAAACATTGCCGTGCTTTGGGTTTACCCATTGTGATCGTTCAACACGATTCGGTTTCTCCTGCGTCACCTTTCCGCCCGGGACAGAAAGGAAATCTGTTAAAAGATTTCGTAACCGTTTTGCCGGGCGAGAAGTCAATACATAAATCGACGGCTAACGCCTTTATCAAAACCGATCTGGAAGCATTTCTCAAAGCACAGCACATTGCAAAGCTGATCATCACGGGCTTCGTCACTAACAATTCCGTAGAGGCTACGGCGCGTATGGCCGGCGAGTTGGGTTTTCACACCACGGTGGTGTCGGATGCCACGGCGAGCTTTGATAAGGTTGGGGTGGACGGCACGAAATATTCATCCACCTTGATCCACCAGGTATCCTTGTCCAATTTAAAAGATGAGTACGCTTCCATTGCCACCACGGCGGAAGTGATCGCATCGCTGACTCCCACAAGCAAACCCTTAATCGCATGAAACTCTGGCAAAAAGATAAGGCCTCGTTGAAAGAGGTCGAAAAATTCACGGTAGGAAAAGACCAGGAAATGGACTTGTTCCTCGCGCCGTTTGACGTGCTGGGTTCGCTGGCCCACATCACCATGCTGGAATCTATCGGGTTGCTGACGGCCGAGGAATTGAAAGTGCTTTCGGCAGAGCTGAAGAATATCTACGCCAGCATCGCCGCCGGTGACTTCAAGGTTGAGGCTGGGGTGGAGGACGTGCATTCGCAAGTGGAACTGGAGCTGACAAAGCGTTGCGGCGAAATGGGCAAGAAGATCCACAGCGGCCGCTCGCGCAACGACCAGGTGCTGGTGGACATCAAGCTGTTTCTTCGCGCGGAGATCGAAAATGTGATTGGCGAAGTGCAACCTCTTTTTGATTTGCTGCTTCAACAAAGTGAGAAATACAAAGATCATCTGCTGCCGGGCTATACCCACCTGCAGTTGGCGATGCCCTCGTCGTTTGGCTTGTGGTTTGGCGCTTACGCGGAAAGCTTGGTAGACGATGTGATCACGCTGCAGTCGGCCTATCGTGTGGCGAATAAAAATCCCTTGGGTTCCGCTGCGGGCTATGGCTCTTCGTTTCCCTTGAACCGGACGATGACCACGAACTTGTTGGGATTTGAATCCTTGAACTACAACGTCGTCTACGCGCAGATGGGAAGAGGTAAGACCGAACGCATTATGGCCAGTGCGCTGGCAAACATCGCGGCCACATTGAGCAAGCTGTCGATGGATGCTTGTTTGTTTATGAATCAGAACTTTGGCTTTATCGGTTTCCCGGATGAGTTGACAACGGGATCCAGTATTATGCCGCATAAAAAGAATCCGGATGTGTTTGAGTTGATCCGTGCGCGGTGCAATCAACTGCAGGCATTGCCGAATGATATTGCGCTGGCTACCGTCAATTTGCCTTCCGGTTATCATCGCGACATGCAGCTTTTGAAAGAACTGCTTTTTCCGGCCATCCAAAACCTGAAGGATTGCTTGCGGATGATGCAGCTCATGCTCTCTAACATCAAAGTGCAGGACCATATTCTGAACGACGACAAATACAAGTTCCTTTTCAGTGTGGAGGAAGTGAACAAGCTCGTGCTTGCCGGCATGCCTTTCCGGGATGCTTATAAAAAGGTGGGTATGGACATCGAGAAAGGTATCTATCATCCCGACACGAACGTGCATCATACCCATGAAGGAAGCATTGGCAACCTTTGCCTCAGCGAGATTCGCGCTGCGATGGAGCGTGCGCTGACGGAATTCCGTTTCGCGGAGGTTGAGGCTAAATTGAGTGCACTGGTAAGCCGGTAAAAATATTTCACCACCCTTTTTGCGTCTTTCTGTACTCGCCGAAGCTTTAGTGGAGGTGAGGCGGTGAACCTCCTGTTGCCCCCAACAAAACAGGGATTAAAACGTTTTTTTGCTACTTTCACACTTGCGCATGAAGAACCAACCGATTGCAACCTACGTGCTGATGGCCATCAATGTAGTGGCCTACGCCATCATGGCTACTTACCAGCAGAGCCCGTTATTGGACCCTGTCGACATCGTCACGATCCTAAATGCCGGCGCCAATTTCAATCCGTTCACCCTCGGGGGAGAACCGTGGCGGCTGGTCACATCGATGTTCCTCCACGGTCACGTTCTTCATTTGCTGGTCAACATGTTTGCCCTGTATTCGCTGGGCCGTGACCTGGAAGGAGATGTGGGTCCACTTCGTTTTGTCATCCTCTATTTTATTTGCGGCTTGGCAGGTGGCTTGGCGAGCCTTGCGTTCAATGTTTATGTTCCCAGTGTCGGCGCGTCGGGAGCATTGTTCGGATTGTATGCTTACCGCCTGGGCGCGGATCTCATGGGAACCTACGACGATCGTCGGCAGTTCACGTTGGTGATCATCAACTTTGTGATCTTCCTGGTGATCATGACCGCGGTTTCGTTTTTAATGAACCTGGATCACGCTGCCCACGCCGGAGGTTTTGTGGCGGGCCTGGTGTTGGCCGTGCTGCACGTTAAGTTGCGTGCCTTCATCGACAACCGGCACCTGGCGGTGATCGCCATTGCCTTGCCCTTCACCTTGCTGCTCCTTCCCAAAAGCCAGGTTCAATACTATCGCATCTATCAACGCGTTCGCGCCACCGAAGACAAAACGCATCATTACTTTCGCGATCTCCGCACCGATGCCGAACTGGGCGACAGCCTCCACCTGATCTTAACACGCTGGCAAGGCATTCGGCAATCCCTAAAGGATATTCCCTCCGTTCCCCAGGCACTTGCCTCCGACACCGCCTCCATGAAAATGTATGTGAGCTTCCGGGAGGAAGAAACGGGGTATCGCATCAACCTCATCGAGCGCGAATCCTATGTCTACATGGACAGCCTCGAGGTGGTGGCGGCAAAATTCAGCACCGTGCCGCCGTTGCAATATGGCCTCAACTTCACGACGCCTCCCCGTGAGCCGGAGCCTGACAGCACCGAAACGGCATCGCCCGCGATGGAGATGAAGAAAGTCTTTTTTGATTCCGCATGGCACGAAACCGACGATCCCAACACGGCGCGCTTTTATCGCATCGGCACGCAAGATTCGGCGGGCCGGTGGCAAGGTGCTGTGCGCGACTACTATCGCGACGGCACTATCCAGATGAAAGGACAATATCTGCGGGGCATGAAGAATGGGATCTTTCTTTATTATTCGGAAAGGGGAACCTATACTTCGGCGGGACGCTATGACAAGGAAGAGTCCATCGGGCGTTGGGAAATATATCATTGGAACGGCAAGCTCGAAAGCGAAGTGTTCTACAACGGTCAGGGGTATACCCGTAGTGTATGGGATTCGTTGGGGAATCCCCAAGTAGAGAACGGTCGCGGCAAAGCCATCCGCTGGTACGCCACGGGACAGGTATCCGAAGAAGGCCCGTATCAAAACGGGCGACGCGATGGCGACTGGTATGGGTTTCATCCCGATGGCAAGCCCTATTTCCATGAGATCTATCGCGACAACCGCATCATCCGCGGTATGTCGGAAGACCGGGGTAAGCGCTATGTCTACGACCAGACGAGTCTCTATGCCTTTCCTGTAAACGGTATGGCAGAATACCGGAAATATCTTTTTCTTCATACGCGCAAGCCACCCGGTTTCAAGAGCGGCACCGTGAAGGTGGTGTTCAATGTAGGCGTCGACGGGTCGATGTGGGACTTTGTGGTGATCGAGGGTGTGTCGCCGGAACATGATGCCGAAGCCATACGCGTTGTCAAAGAAGGACCCGCGTGGCGTCCCGGTTTGTTGCACGGCCACGAGAAGCTGCCCTCGCAGGGTTACATCGAAGTTATATTTTGAAGCGACGATCAGTAAACGTCAACCATAAAGACTATGCAACGCCGAACATTCATTCAAACAACCGCTGCCGCCACGGTGGGATTTGCCGCGGCACCGCTTATCAAAGTTCTGGGAAAGGATAAAAAATATACCACGGCACTCATTGGCTCGGGATGGTGGGGCGGCAACATTTTGCGCTGCGCCATCCAGGCCGGCGAAAGCAAAGTGGTGGCCTTGTGCGATGTCGATGAAAATCAAATCAAAGCGACGCTGGAGGAAGTGAAGAAACTCAGCGGCGACACCCCAAAGATCTACCGCGACTATCGCGAGCTGCTGGCCAAGGAGAAACCCGAGATCGTGATCGTGGCCACGCCCGACCATTGGCATCCCCTCATCGCCATCGCCGCGATGAAAGCGGGGGCACACGTGTATGTGGAGAAACCCATCTGTCACACCATCAACGAAGGCAAAGCGATGGTGAAAGCGGCGCGCGACACGCAACGCATCGTGCAGGTGGGAACGCACCGCCGGGCGTCGCCGCATAATATTTCCGGTATGCAATTTTTAAAATCCGGGAAGGCCGGGAAGATTGGATCGGTGAGAGCGTTCGTGCACTATCCGGGAGGCCCGGGTAAGAAGACACCCGATGCTGAAGCACCGTCTACCTTGGATTGGAACATGTGGTGTGGCCCTGCGCCCTTGCGCGCCTACAATCCCACCATGCACCCGAAAGGTTTCCGCTCGTATTTGGATTATGCCAACGGCCAATTGGGCGACTGGGGCATTCACTGGATGGACCAGATCCTGTGGTGGACCGAAGAGAAACATCCGAAGAAGGTATACTCCACCGCCAACCGTTTCATTCGCGAGGACAGTACCGATGCACCCGACACCCAAAACGTGCTCTTCGAATTTGAAACCTTCACTGCCTCGTGGGAACACCGCCTCTATGCCGGCAACGAAGCGGAGAAGACCAACATCGGCTGCTACTTCTATGGCACCGAAGGCACCTTCCACATGGGCTGGCTCGACGGTTGGACATTCTATCCTTCCGATACAAAAAAGCAGATCATCCATGAAGCGCCAAAGCTGGACGAACCTGATCAGCAAAACATCGCCGCGTTGTGGGCTGACTTTTTAACATCGATCAAGACGAATAAGCTGTCGATGTGTGATATCGAGGTTGGGCAGCGGTCTACCAACATGAGTTTGTTGGGGATGCTGAGTTGGAAGTTGGGAAGGAGCGTGGAGTGGGATGGAGAGAAAGGCTTGATCAAGAACGATGCGGAGGCAAATAAGCTTTTGAGCCGGGCGTATCGGGGAGAGTGGGTGTATCCTACGGTGTAGAATTTTTCACTGCCTCACCTTCGCTAAAGCTTCGGCGAGCGCTGAAAAGACGCAGAGGCGCAAAGTCAACGCAAAGTTGGCTTTGCGCCTCGCGGTTCAATTCATGATTTCTCCTCGCGCAACGACCATCCCAGACTACCCAGCAACACCAGCACCATAATCCAGGACGCCGCCATCGTCACCTTGTTGCCTGTTACATAAGCTGCAGGCTCGAATTTGAATTCTATAGTATGCTTGCCTGAGGGAACGTTCAAGGCCCGCAACACATAGTCAGCGCGCAGGATCTCGGTTTCTTTTCCATCGATCGTGGCTTTCCATCCTTTTGGATAGTAGATCTCCGAGAACACCGCGAATCCGTTTTGTTGTGATTGGCTTTCGTATTTCATCCGGTTGGGCGAATGCTCGGTCAAGGTAATGGAAGCTGAGCTGTCCGCTGAAAAACTTGCGGGTTTAAACTTCGAGCCATCCACTACGGCGACATGGCGTGTGTCGAGGCCGCATACTTTGGCCAGCTCTTCCGTAGGGGAATTAACCGTGACCACTTCGTTGACAAACCAGGCATTTCCCAAGGCGCTTCCGTTGGGTATGATATTATCGCGCCCCGGTCCATACACCAGGTACTTGATGTTGAGCATATTCATGATGCCGCGCTTTTCAAGATCAAACTTTCCACCTTGTGCATCGGTGATGAAGGCGTTGGTCTCTTTGAAGAGACAAGAATCGTAGAGGTCCATGTACCGCTTCAACTTCGCCCCGTGATAGCCGCCGATGGAGTTGTGGAAGTAGGAGGTATGCGCCTCGCTGGTGAACGCACCGGGTTGGATGTTATAAACACGATACATCGCCTTATCCTGCGCGATGGCCTTGTCGGCTTCGGTCATGGTGTAGAAAGTATCTTCGCGCTTGCGCTGATAGTTGGCCTTGGTGAAATATCGGTTGTCGACGATGGCCACATCGAGGGTTACGAGGGCGATGAAGAACGCGTAGAAGGCCACGGGCGATATTTTGGTCCACACTTCAAAGTAGATCGTGACAAACGCGAGCACGATAAAGACGAGGGAGCGGAACGCGTCGCTTCTGAAGAGGCTCATGCGATCGTCGATCATCGCGCCGGTGAACCAGACCGGGAGTTGGTTCTCGCCTTCGCGGAGAAAGCTGAACATGCCGGCGCCTAACCAAAGCAACAGGCACAAGCCGCCGGTGGAGGCAAGAGCGATAAGTACTTTTCGCTTGGCTTCTTTTGTTAAGCCCTTTTGCATGATCTTCTCCACGCCGAGCAATCCCAGGAAAGGGGCGGCAAACAAGAAGAGGATCAGTGTGAAGGTTACGGATCTGAATTTGTTATAGCCAGGCAGATAATCAAACAGGAAATAATTGAACGCGGAGAAATTCTTTCCCCAACTTAACATGATCCCCAGCACTGCCACCGACGTCAACCACCAAACATATTTCTTATCCGCGAAAGCGATGCCCAAGGCAAAAATGAAAACGATCACCGCGCCGGCGTAGTAAGGCGCCGTGAGGCCTTGCTCACCCCAATAGGCCACCGTGTAGTTCGCCAGTTGGTTGGCCATTTGTTCATCTTTCGAGCGCACCAGCGCCTTGTATACCTCGCTGTTCTGATCGTTGGCGATCAGGTTGCTGGAACTGCCGCCATAGAAGTTCGGGATGAGCAACACCATCGGTTCAAGGATGCCGTTGCTGTAGTCGAAGGCCCAGTTTTTACCGGGGCCGGTTTGACCTTGGTCGGAGGAGCCGTGTGCTACCAGTTCTGACTTTCCACGAATGGAATACGATGTATATTCGGTCACAGCCCACATCGGTCCGAAGAACGTGCCCGCACCGATGGCGGCGGCCACGATCAGCACACCGATGGTCTTCGCAAAGTCGGGAAGGGTTTTCTCGCGGATGGCTTCGATGAGGCGGATCAATCCATAGATCAAAACGATCAGCAACAAGTAATAGGTCATCTGCAAGTGATTCTCACGAAAGTGCAAGGCAAGCGCTGCCGTCGTCACACCAAATCCAAGGATGCGTTTCCCGGAGAAAGCAAGATGAATCCCCGCGACGACTAAGGGCATGAAAGCAATGGCGCCAACACGCGCATTGTGCCCGGCCATGATCCCAATGATCATGTACGTGGACAACCCAAATCCAATCGCGCCCGCGATCGCTAAATAGGGTCGCACGCCGAACGTGATCAGCATAATATAGTAACACAAAAAAGCGAGGTAGATATTGCAAACGGGATGTGGAAGCTTGAAGCTGATCACCGCCTTGAGGTAAGACACCGCCTGGTTGCTCCATTGCACGTTGACCAGGTAGGCGGGCATGCCGCTGAACATCGTCTCCGTCCAAAGCGGTTCCTCGCCGGTCTTCTCGCGATAGTCGCGCGAGGCCTTGGAAGAACCTTCCCACTGTTGGATGTCATGCTGGTTGATCACCTTGTGGTCGAAGAACACCGGGTTGAAGAAGAAGAACGTTACGATCAGGAAGATTCCAATGGCCACGCCGTGGGGCAGAACGTCTTTGGCGAAGTTTATTTTTTTCATGAATCCGTTTAAGGGGATGTGAATTTATAAGGGGTGCAAAATAAGAAGGATTTGGGAGAAATAGGAGCCAGGAGTCAGGAGCCAGGAGCCAGTAGATTTCTGCGGTCGAAAGGGGCTCAATTGTTTAATGGCCAGTGCGTTAGATCGGGGCCTGTCGTGCGATTTAGCCTCCTATGGTGGACATCGATTCGCTTACGGGCAGGTGGTTTTTGCGGTGTTGTTCGGCTTCGAAGCCGTCTTTGGCGCGGTGTTGGAAGGCGGTGTGGAGCTGTTGTTTGATGGAGTCGTCGGAGTGGTTTCCGCGGAGGAGGGCGCGGAGGTCCAGTGCGCCGTCGTCGTAGAGACAGGTTTTGAGTGTGCCCTGGGCGGTGACCCGGAGGCGGCTGCAGGTGCCGCAGAACGTGCGGCTGAAGGCGGCGATGATGCCGAGGTTTCCAAGGTGGCCGGGGATGGTGTAGGTGTAGGCCGTGGAATGTTGCGGGTCGGGAAGTTTGACCAGGTTGGGGTAATGGGATTTGATATAGTCCAGGATCCGGGTGTACGTCCAATGCAGGGTGGGGTAGTGGTTGCCCTCGCCATTGAACGGCATCTCTTCGATGAACCGGACCTCGACGCGCTGGTTTCGGGTGAGCTCGATGAGCGGCACGATGTCGTCGATGTTTTTTCCTTCCATCACCACGGCGTTGATCTTCACAGCAATGTCGTGTTCCAGGAGCAGGTTCAGGGTGTGCATGACGGGCTCGAATTCGTCGCGGCGTGTGATCACCCGGAAGCGTTCGCGGTCGAGCGTGTCCAGGCTGAGGTTCACCGACGCGATGCCCATCTTTTTGAGGGCGCCCACATGCGGTGCCGTCAACACCCCATTGGTGGTGAGGTGCAGGTCTTTGACGCCCGGAATTTCCGTGATGCGCTGCATGAGGTCCATGAGGTCGTGGCGCACAAACGGCTCGCCCCCCGTGAGGCGGATCTTCGAAATGCCGAGCGATGCCAGCAGTGTGATGAGGCGTTCGATCTCTTCAAAGGTGAGCAAGTCTTTTTTAGGGAGATAGCGGATGCCGTCTTCGGGCATACAGTAAAAGCAACGCAGGTTGCAGCGGTCGGTTACGGCCAGGCGCAAGTAGGTGAGGGGCCTCCCATGATTGTCGTAAAGCGGGGTCACAGCAGCGTTGAATTTACCAGTCGATAAAAGTCAAAGATATTCAATATTTGACAATTCCCCGGTCGCTTGTTTCAAGCGGTAGGGAGTGTTCTGAGAACATTTTCCGGGCCAATAGAATTCAATGTTTGTGATGCTTTCGCGCGGCTTGGGCATTGACCAGCACAATATAAAACATCGAGAATATGACGTAAAGAAGACAATACCAGGTATTTCCCGTACGGGCCAGTTGAAAGACCGTAAAGAAGGCTCCCGTCACGATCAAGATCACAGCGACAACTCGGAATCTCATAAGCGTTGCATTAGGTTGACAAAACCGTTAACACGCCTCTACAGAAAACCAGCAGCACAGCACACTCTGCATTCCCTTCCCTATGAATGGAGATCCACAGACAAGTCAACCGTTTACGCCCTCATCGTATCCGGGCCATGGCACGAACCGGGAAAGTGCCCACGCCCTTGAATTTGGGTGGGATGGCACTGAATGTGAACCCGTCGGCCGGCAGTGTATACAAGTTACACAAATGTTCGACAATAAGTATCTCCGCGCCCAGCAATGTGGTGTGCACCGGCCGCTCCTTATCCCGGGTATCATCGATGTTGTGGGAGTCGATGCCTACCAGTTTCACGGCGCAGTCGCGCAGGAATTCGGCGGCCTCGCGGGTCACATAAGGGTGCCCGTCATAATACGTTTCCGTGTTCCAATGCGCATCCCAACCCGTATGCAACAGCACGGCGCGATTCCGTATTTCATAGTTCTTCACATGTTCGACGGTGATGGCCAGCGACTCGGTATAGGGCACGCGGATCACGACGCCTTCAAGATCTGCAAAACGCTCCAACCCAAACTCGGAAACATCTTTGCCACCTTCAAACCGGTGAAAGGGACAATCGATATACGTGCCGGTGTTCGTTACCATTTCTATTTTGCCGATCTGAAACGTTGTGCCCGGCGCATAGAATTGCTTCGAGTCCTCACGACTCAGATAGTCGCAGATCACCGGCGCGGGCAAACCCTTGTAGGTGACCAACCCGGAGGTGATGGTATGACTGAGATCGACGAGTACCGACGACCCACTTTGTTCTTTGATAGGCTTTCGCTTGTGCGGCTCAGTAAGAATTTCTTTGTTCAGAATCTTAGCTTCCCCCACCATGAGCAGGCGGAGGTCGGCAATAATGTAGTCTGCCAAAGCTTTGTCGGAGATGGTATCACCCTCGATGTCGAGGCGAAAATCTTCACCTTTGATGTTGCCGCCGTTGGTGAAGTAGATCTCAAAATCAAATTTTACACGTCTATCCATGCCCCCAGAACGAACAGGATCGCTTCAGGGTTGTTACAGTAAGGACGGAATTTGAAAAGAAAAATGTGACACTCTCTTTGTTTGGAGCGCCGTTGTTGGAGTTCTGCCGTTGTTGGAGTGCCGTTGTTAGAGTTCTTCTCCAACAACACCACCTTCGTCACCCATTCCCAATACCCGCCAACGATACGTATCTTTACATTATAAACGAAACCCCATGAGCCAGGCATTTGTCAGAGAAGGCGACGAACAATCGCTATCGGAGATCGCCCCGACCATAAACGCCCTCATCCGTTTCCTCACCCTCGAGAACGGCGGCATCCGCGTCTACGAAAAACGCACCGACACCGACTCCGCCGGCAACACTCTCCACACGATGAGCAACGGGCTCACCTACGGCAAAGACCAGAACGGCCGCTGGGAAATAAAACAGTAGCCACCCCTCGTCCGCCACAACATAGTCTCTCCTTCCTCAAGAACTATGCGCTCCTTACCCACACATCACTACTCATCCCCACGCTTTCCGTCCGCAGCATACTCTCCTGCCTCAGGGACTATGCGTTCCCTTACCCCACACACCACTACTCATCCCCACGCTTCCCTTTCGACTTATTCTTCTCCTTTTTCACCGGCTTATCTTTCTCTTTCTTCTCAGCTTTGTCTTTTTGCTTGTCTTTCTCTTTGACCTTGAACTCATCCTTAACCTTGTCCTTGTTCTTGTCCTTATCTTTGTTCTTGTCTTTATCCTTGATCTTATCTTTATCCACATCCGTCGCCAAGTTCAACTCTTCCTGAAGGATGCCTTCATGATCATCGTTAAGGTCCTCGTCATCATCATCCCAATTAAAGCGATCATTATCCCGGTCAATGTCTAAGTCGACATCAGCATCGACTTCGGTATCCACATCAACATCATTGTCAACGTCAACGTCAAAATCATTGTCAACGTCAACATCACTGTCAACATCAACGTCAAAGTCATTGTCAACGTCAACATCAAAATCATTGTCAACGTCCACATCTGTATCTATATCAACATCCACATCAGCCACTTGAATCTCGATCGGCTCGATATCGATATCTATTTCCTCAACATCAACTTCTATGGGTTCAATATCAACGTCAATATCCTCGATCTCAACTTCTACAGGCTCAACATCAACATCCTCGACATCAACTTCCACAGGCTCAACATCGATGTCCATGGCCAGTTCAACATCCGATTCCACCTCGGCTTCGATCTCCCATTCATTCGACCGGGTAGATACCTTCCTTAGTCCCTTTGCGCGGTCTGGTTCATCCTCCGGCTCGTCTGTTTGAGTCTGTACTTTTGAGGGCTTCTCCTGCTTGGCCGGCGTAACCACCGTGGGTGCGGGAACGGGCACAGGCACAGGCACAGGTGTCGGCCTGACGCCCTGTGAGAAAACCGGCGTGACGATGATGAAAACCATCAGGGAAGGGGCAAGAAGGCGGCTAAAAGGGTTCATAGTATTAGAATGTTAAGTGACATACAAAACAATACTCTGCCTTTTCAAAAAGGTTACAAACGAGCAGACACAGCCCATGCACCTGCCCGCAGCGCCGACCGTTTCGGGGGAGTGGTCGTTCCCACTATCGTAGGAGCATAGTCTCCTGCCTCAGGGACTATGCGATCTCCCCTCTACTCATCCAACCACTTCTCGGCCATTTCAGCACTCCTGAAATTCTTCTTCGGGAACTGTGTGGTCTTCGCTACAGCATCAAGTTGCATCTCCGCCACATCATCCTTCACCAACTCCGCCACTTTTCTAACCCCACCTTTCAGCAACAGGGTCTGAGCCTGCTCATGAAGCTTGCGCACTTCCTGCGGATGGGTTTTCATCTCCCGTGCATCGGTCAACAAGGTGAAACCACTTTTTAATTTTGAAATGGCCTTGGTCCAGTCCGGTATATAATCGGGCACCACCTCCGGACTTCTCCAGAAACCAAAGATGGTCAAATAGGCCCGGTTCTTTTCCGTGGACACGGCGATCTTGTACTGCTTGCTTTCGCGTATGGTAGTGAGGGACATACAGAGGGTATTTGAAGTAACACAAAGCTATTTGAAACCGCACAAATTCCCAAGCAACGCTTCCCTCCGAAATTCTTTTTCTATTTGTTGTGACTTGCGCCATGGAAAAGAATTATGAGGGTGTTATCTAAACGTTAAAGCCATGAAAGCAATTTGTTTTTCTCTGGCCGTCATAACTATGATGGCGTGTCATTCCCGCAAGGACGAAGTACTCAAAGTAGCCAAATTTGCCGTAGCCGATGAAACCTTCAACGACATGGCTGCGCCAACTCCTCAAAAAATGATGATGTCATCCTCCGTGGATACTGATCGTAAACTTATCCGCGAAGCCCGCCTGCAGATGGACGTCACCTCACTAAAAAATATCAGCGATTCCGTGAACGTGCTGCTCCGCCAATACCACGCCTATGCCTCCAATGAAGCGCAGGACAATCAACGGTATGATCTCCGAAAGTCCATGACCATCCGCGTAGGCGAACAACAATTCGAGCCCATGATGAAACGGCTGGAAGCCCTGGCCACGCGCATCGTCGAACGGTCGGTCACCACGCAGGATGTCACCCTGGAATACACCGATCTCCAGGCACGCCTTCGCTCCAAAAAAGAATTGGAGGTTCGCTATCACGAGATCCTCCGACAAGCCAAGACCGTAAAAGACATGCTCGCCATCGAAGAGCAATTGGGCGCAACCCGCGAAGAGATCGAATCCATGGAGGCACGCTTCAAGCGCATGACCAACCTCACCACTTATTGCACGCTGGACGTTGTCTTCGTGCAGCGACTGGAAGCCCCGCCGACAGGCTTCGCCCAAGAGTTCGGCGTAGCCTTGACAAACGGCTGGCGCAGCATCATGAACGCCGTGCTGGCGTGTGTGAGCGTTTGGCCGTGGGCGTTCGTAGGCTTTGCCCTCATCGGATTTGTGATCCGTTTCCGCAAACGGCGGATGGCCCAGGTTGGGTGAAAATAAATTCTGATAAACCCCGTGACTTTTCCGTGACGCCGAAATTATAGGGGAAACAAGCTTTCAAAGTACCACACACGAATTGCCCGTGACAACACACAAATGGCAAAGCCGGTTGCGAAAAATGACCCGGACTGGAACGGCTTTGCCTTTGTGTTCGTCGCGAAAACATATACTTCATGTTCAACCTAAACCGTCTGTTTTTATGAGAAACGAAAATGCAGAAGTTCCCAGCATGGATGACCTGGTATTTGAAAATCGCAACAAAGAATACGGCGCCTACGTCATCCGCAAAGCATACTACGACAATGTCCACAAGGCGCTGTTCTATGTTATGATCTTCTTCGCCGGCGTCATGCTGCTGACGATCTTTTATCCGGGCGAGCCCCTGATCAAGGTGCCGGAAGTTGCAAAGAAAATTATTACGTTCACTATTCCCACCATAGAAGCACCCCGGCCTGCAGCTCCGAGTGCTCCCATACGGCGAGCGGCCACGAGAACAACACCCAGGGTAACAACGAGCGTTATCCCGGATGAAATAGTTCCGCCCGTAACGGACGATGGCTCGGGTGCACCGGATGGCGCGGTCGATGGTGTAGCCCCCACGGAAGGCACGGGACCTGCGAATGCCGACCCCGTTGTAGCCACACCCGCAGTAGTAGCACCCGCCGGCCCCATAGACATTGCCGAAGTCATGCCTCAATACCAAGGTGGCTTGCAAGCTATGGCACGATATATGCAACGAAATTTACGCTACCCCGGCATTGCGCGACGGATGGAAATTGAGGGGGCCGTTTTTGTGAGTTTCGTAGTGAATACCGACGGTCGCGTGATCGACGCCAAAGTGATCAAAGGCATCAGCAAGGAATGTGACGAAGAAGCCGTTCGCGTGGTATCCAACATGCCCGCATGGGTTGCCGGCCGCCAAGGCGGCGTACCCGTGATGGTGCGCATGGTGTTGCCGATCAGATTTCAATTAAATAGATAACCCCATCATACTTCTCCTGTGCGCCCTGCCTACTCGCATCCCCGTTGTATAGGCCATCTCCGTTGGTTCGGCGCACAGGGGCAAGATTGAGTTGACCGGGTTGGTGAAGCACACCAACCCCGGCAAACTCTACCCTTCATCTTCGTCGGGAAAACCAATACTCCCTGTTCATCCTAAATCGTCTGTCTTATGAGAATCGAAAA
Source organism: Chryseolinea soli (assembly GCF_003589925.1). Classification (NCBI taxonomy): domain Bacteria; kingdom Pseudomonadati; phylum Bacteroidota; class Cytophagia; order Cytophagales; family Fulvivirgaceae; genus Chryseolinea; species Chryseolinea soli. Next base: position 4,301,317 of record NZ_CP032382.1, read on the forward strand.
TGCAGAAATACAAAGCATGAATGACCTCGTGTTTGAAAACCGGAACAAAGCCTACGGCGCCTACGCCATCCGCCGGGCCTACGCCGACAATGTTCAAAAAGCGTTATTATTTGTACTCGCCTCTGCCATGATCGCTATGCTCTTTTTTCACGGCGAACCAATGCTTGTAGACTCGAAGATCGACAGAGGAATTATATTGGACAATTTCACTCCTCCCAAATTAATACCACAGAAATCCACTCCATCATCGCCGGTACGTCGCGCACGCGGAAACGCGGCCCCTACCGTATCAACGCGCCCCGAAGAAACAAAACAACAACAAACCGACGCCACCACAGGAACTCCCGATGGACCGCTCACGGGCGAGGAACCCACAGACCCTGGAACCATAGAAACAAAGACCGAGGTCATTACAACACCTCCGCCGGAAACACATTTCGACCCACTCTCTTGTGTCAAGGCAATGCCTGAATTTGACGGAGGCCCGGAGGCCTTGGCAAAATACATGCGCAAAAATTTGAAGTATCCCGCCATCGCGCGCCGCATGTCGGTTGAAGGCACCGTGTTCGTCAGCTTCGTCATTGACACCAACGGTCATGTCATCGACGTGAAGGTTATCAAGGGCATTATGAAGGAGTTCGACGAAGAAGCGGCGCGGGTCGTGTCGAACATGCCGCCCTGGATCGCCGGTCGCATAGACAACACACCCGTCATGGCGCGCATGGTGTTGCCCATCAGATTTCAATTGAGTCATTAATCCCCATCATACTTCTCCTGTGCGCCCTGGCTACCGCATCCCCGTTGTATAGACCATCCCTGTGAGTTCGGCGCACAGGGGGCCAGATTGATACCTGCTTTCTAAAGCTTCATCCGTTGGCAGGCGGGTATCCTTTTTCTTTCAAAAACTCTTCCAGGTAGTAGAAGAGAAGATCCCAGGCTTTCTGCTCGTCATCGTTTGCCAGGTGAAGCACATGGGCGGTCCAAATAAGATTGGATCCCTGCCCCACTTTCTTGCCGAGCCACCGCGAGATCTCCCGGTTCCCTTGTTCGCCCGGCCCCCAACCCAAGCCCGTGATAAAGCCTTCCATATAGATCCTCAAATTGTTGAAGTTCACAGGAAAGAAATACATCCCCGGCCGCGCCTTCATATGCGGAACCACCTCCGCCAGGATCTCATACACATTCTTATTCTCCATAATGACTAAACTTATTCATGACAATATACCTCGATGTTTTTTAAAGCCAACCCATGCGGCCCCCCTCGTACCTCGGGTCGGGCTATCCGTTCCAAGTCCGTCCACGCACAACCCACCCACTACGGGCTTTCCACTCCTATCCCTGGCCGGGCCACCGCCAAACATCTGCCCCAATCACAAATCCTCACCCGCCGCATAACCAACACCAGCATACCCCGTTGTTGGTGTCTCACCAACAACGATCAGCAGCAAAAAAACTTTATGAATAAGAGCCAAAGCAGAGGAAGACAATTTTAATGTGTGCCCCGGTCAGCGCCACTTTTAAATGTAACGGCACACCGAAAGATGTTGTTGGCGGAACGCCAACAACGGCGGGGGAGGTCATAGAGGGAGCGGGGTAATTACGAATGTCTTAAATGAAAAGAGAGGGTACCTTTTGAGGCACCTCTCTTTATCGAAATTTCAGGGCAAATTGATGGCAACTGTAACCGCGCCCGATCAGCCATGTCTTAATCTATTTTCACCACCCTTTTTACAACTTGGTTCTGCCCGGTGCGGACACTGAGGAGCAAAACCTGGCTTGCCACCTGGGGTGTGATGCCAATCAATGCGTTGGTAGACTCCGTGGATTCGTGGATCACTCTTCCATTGAGATCGATCAGGCGGACTTGAGCTTGTTGTTCGCCAGGCGTCTCGATCAGAAAGGATAGCGTTTCCCGGAAGGGGTTTTCCTGGATGTGAAGACGGAAGGATGCGCGGTTCCCCGTTTCAGCGGTCTGATCGTTGGACACTTCTGCTTCACTGCTGCGCGGGCGTGCTTCCGGATTGGCCACAAACTCGGGCTGGCCGCATGTACCTCCTGGGGGAGGCGCGGGCAGGATCACGGATTTAGACAAACTCTTCTGACACCCTTCGGTATAAAATACATTCACGCTATAAGTGCCGGGGTTAAATACCATGATCGACTGGCTGCTGGCACCGGTTGACCAGCTATACGATGAGCCGGAGGGAGCCGAGAGCGTCGCTACGCCATTGGTACAGAGGTCTCCGCTCTGCGAAATGCTTCCCGGTGAATTGAATACGCTTTCGGTCTTGCTCGCCGTTCCGGCACAGAGGCCAGATCTAGATATGGTTACAGTATAGGTACCTGCCGTGGTTACGCTGATGTTCTGACTGGTAGCACCGGTCGACCATGAATAGGTATAGCCCACCGGCATGGCACGCAGGATATTGGGTGTGCCGAAACAGACCACATTGCCGCCCGTTATGGAAGCAATAATCTTCGAACGCACCAATACAATATAATTGGCGGTTGCTCCGGCGCAGCCGTTGGCTGTCGGCGTTATGGTATACGTCACGTTGCCTGGGGCCCCCGTATTGGTAAGCGTTTGTGAAATGGTGCCCGTGCCCGAAGCAAATCCGGTGATCGAACCGGAACTGGAGGAGGCGGTGTAGGCGAACGTCGATCCGGAAATATTGGCTGCCGGCGTGAAGTTCACAGACTGCCCGCTGCAGATCGAGTCCAGGCGCTGAATGTTCGGCGACGTCATCAAGGGCAGAGGGTTCACGGTTACCGTCACATCCTTGGGATTGGAAGGACACGTTCCGCCGGTCGATACCACGGCGTAGGTCAACGTACCCGCTACAGTTGCCGACGTAGCCGTCAGCGTTTGGTTGATCACATTTCCGGATCCGGCAGCTCCGCCCGATACATTCGTGGCATTCTTGACGGTCCATGAATAGGCGGAAGAGGGTAGATTGATCGCCGTGCTCTGACCCGAGCAGATCGATTTGTCGGTGAGGGACGGGGCTGCCGCTGTGGGCAACACGGTCACAGTTTTGGTAGCAGGAGTCCCGACACATCCGCCGATGGCCGGCGTAATGGTATAAACCAGTTGCGCGCTGGTGGTCCCGGAGTTGACCAGGGTTTGATTGATAGCGCCTGTGCCGCTGGAGTATCCGCTGATGGAAGGATCGGCTGAAGTAACCGCATAGGTAAACGTTGCGCCTGCAGTAGCTGAAGTCGGTGTGAAACTTAGAAGTTGGCCGCTACAGATGGAGGTGGTGCCACCGGTATAGTTAACGGTAGCAACCGGGTTGACCGTGACCGTCACATCCACCGGCGTGATGGTGTTGCATCCATTATAGGTCGATGAAACCGCGTAGACTACATTGCCAGGTGCACTGTTGTTGTTAGACAGGGTATTGTTGATCGTAGCTCCCGTACCGCTCGTGGGACCGAAGATGTTGCCGTTAACCTGCTTAACCGTCCAGGAGAAAGACGTGTTCGTCGATGGCCCAAGGGTAACGTTTGCGCCTTGTCCCGAACAGATGGTCTTATTGGCAGCAACGATGGTTACCGGAGGTTTGACCGTGGCCACATAATTTTTCGATGGACCGACACAACCTGAAGCGGTAGGCACTATCGTATAGGTTACCGTTCCATTTCCGGTTCCTGTATTGGTCAGGAGGTTGTTGATGGTGCTAGTGCCCGATGGCGAAGCGCCTGCAACTCCCGCGGACGACACGGATGTCCATGCGTAAGTAGTGCCTGCGGGAGATACTGAGGGTGTAAAGCTGAAGCTCGCATTGTTACAGATCGTGGATTGTAGTTGCGCTGTCGTATTGGTAATGGAAGGCAGCGCCTGCACAGTCACCTGCGCTGTTACGACGTTGCCGGTGCATCCATTGGCAGTTCCGGCAATGTTGTATTTTACGTATCCCTGTTGGTTAGGTCCTATGTTGGTGAGCACCTGCTGTATGGAGCTACCCGTGCCGGGCGATTGACCGGATACGGAGTTAGCGTCTAGTATCGTCCAGTTAAAGGTTGTATTCGGCATACTGGAGCTCAGGGCCAGATTAACGGTTTGTTGCGAGCAAATAATGACCCCGGATGGAAAAGAAACTACCGGCAGTGGAGGTACGGTGACAGATGCCGTCGTTGAGGTTGCATCACTGCAATTCGAATTCGTGCCAGCGCTGGATATCGCCTTAAACTCATAGTAGAAATTGGCACTGGTGGTGTTGGTTACGGTGTAATTGAGCGTATTCAAGCCAATTGCCGAAGCGATAGGTTGCCAGGCCGAAAGATTGGAGGGACTGCTCCCGCTTCGATATTGCCAGTTAGCGTAGCCCGTATTACCCGTCAGGTTGATCACCGCCGAAGCGTCTGAACACACGGTAGGCGTGGCAGCCGTTGCCGTACCGCCCACCGGCTGGAGAGAAACTGTAGTAGGCCGGTAGACCGTGTTGCCCTGACAGCTGCCGTTGTATGGCGTTACGTAGACGTATTTGGTTCCAGCTGTGGACCAGGTCACCGTGGCCGTATTGCCAGATGGTGTTAGGGTGGCATCCGGCGCAGACCATGCAAAGGAAACGCCGGATTGTGCGGGCACCGAAAAAGTATACGGAGTCCCGGCGCACCCTGTGTAATTACCGCTTACTTCGGGGCCAGAGATGGTTACGTCGTTGGGCTTGGTACCGGCACTAACGGTCACCGTAGTCGTTTTTACACTCGATCCACCGCATCCGTTGGTCGCTGTCGCTTTCAGCGTATACGTGCCTGGCGTTGTCCAATTGATCGAGGCGCCCGGATTGTAAGGGAGATACGGAAACGAGGGGATGGTAATGACACCTCCACCAGAAGGTGTGATCTGCCATGTAATCAATGACGCGTCCAGGCCTGCACTTATGACATAAGTATAATTGCCAGGACATACGTTGGTAGTTCCCGTGATATCCGTGAGACTGATGCTGGAGGGTTGAATGTAAAATTCTGATCCGAGCATGTTCGCACCACCAATTCCGCAGGGATTGATAGCCGTCACAAAAATATCTTTGCGGCCGAGCGAATTCCAAGTGACATGAATGGTGCTCTTGTTGTTGTCACCGATAATGGTGCCATCGCCCACACCCCATATATAGGTATGATTAGGGTAATCGGTTGCTGTAATGACATATTCTGTGTTAAGACAACCCGTCTTTTGTGGCAGGGTTACACTCGGCGTCGGTCTGTCTTGAACGACTGCAGCATACTGCCCTGCGCCGCTGGAGCAGAATCCGTTCGATTGCGTTACCTTGATATTGTAGGTGCCTCCATTGTAGAACGTTACAGCATAGGTATTTGCCGCTGTAGTTACGTTGGTGGTGAGGCCGCTGGGCTCTGTCTTGGTCCAGGTGTATGAAGTGGCTCCTGCAGGAGTGGCGGTAAAGGTGACCGTGCCATTCAAACAGAATTGCGTACTGGAGGGGGTTATGGTTGGCGTGGCCAACTGAGCGGGCCCTACCGTCACGTTGAAGGTGGCGGTTTGTGTAGCGCCGGTGCAGCTATTGGAAGCTGTAGCCGTGAGTTGATAGGGACCACCTGTTTTGTTCCAGTTCACGGTCGCCTGCGCACCGTTGGGAGTAAGGGTGCCGCCGTCATTCAGCGACCAGGACACGGCGTCGGCACCTGGCGCGCCACCGACGAACACGGTGCTCGTGTTGAGGCATGCCTGATTCGATCCGTATATCGAAGCCGTACCGAGGGTGGTCGGCTTGACGGTAATAGTCACGGCACGGGATGGACTGGTATAGGTGCCGTTGGAATAGGAGGCATATAGCGTATAGGTGCCCGGAAACGTCCCCGTGAAGGCGACATTGTTTCCGCTGGGTGTCAGTGTGGGTGCCGTTGGAATGAGCGGCTCATAACATACATGCCACGCCGGCGTCATGCCCGATACCGCAGGAACGGAGTAGGTACCAGCGGCATTCTGACACAGGGCGGCCGGTCCGGTGATCGCCGTAGGTGCAGCGAGCGCTGCCTGGTTCACCACGTTGATCGTGAAGGTGGTGGCCGGCCCGGTATTTCCGCACATATCGCTGGATGTAACCGTAATGGTTTTCGTTCCGGCGGTCGACCAGGAGATCACCTTGGAGATGGATGGCCCCGGATAATCCACGGTGCCATCCGAAAGACTCCAATAATAATTGAGGACAGCCGTGGTGCCCAGACAAAAACTGTAACTGGTCCCGACGCTCACCGATGTCGGCCCTTTCAGCGTGGGAACAGTAGTGATCGGAGGGTTACATTGTGCTTGGGTATTATAAGGAGTGAACAAAACAATACCATAGAGAAACAGGAGGGGTAAAAAGATTTTCATAACGTAGAGGGTCAGTTTCAGCTAAACTTTCACCTAAACTAAATAAAAATTTCTGTTCGTTCCACTGCGGCCTTGCGAAATTTATGTTAAGGAATTGACTCGCCGTTGTTGGCGTCGCTGTTGTTAGTGAAGAACACCAACAACGGCGATCGGCCCTTTCCGTTATCTACCCCGGGACGCCACGACAGCTTCATACACTTTCGTTCTCGACTCGTGAATATACTTTAGCATCCGCTTATCGGACTGACGCAGATCCCAACAAAAGGCAAGCACGGGAATGAGTATGATTGCAGCGACGAAAAGTCCATCCGCAGCGCTCAAGGGAATTCTTAGTGCGAAAAAGACACCAAATAAAAAAAAGGCGAGAAGGTTTACGGGCAAATACCAGAATGGCTTATAGGTTAGTTTGAGCCACGGCGTATCATTGATGACAATCACTTTGCCGTAGATGATCACCGACGATCGGTCGTTGCCAAAGAGTCTCGGGCTGATGCGGATGACCTTAAACTGCGTTTTATCCAGGCTCACCTTCCCGGCCCAGGGCTTGCTTGTATTCGTGAACGAAAACCCTCTGAACCTTAACCATTCATACTCCAAGGTTTGCGGGTAGGTGTCGCGGAGGAAGTCTGGAAAGAGGTCTTTGTCCCACGATGAAAGTTTGATAATGCGCTGCCGGAGAGTGATCATAACGGTGAAGTAATCTATCGCCCGGTTTATAATGGGCGGACGGCTTGCAAGATAGTTATTTTAAGAAAACGGCATCGCAGTTGTTGACGGGGGAAGAACAGCGGCAACCATTCAATTTAACTGCTTTGGCATTGCCGCTATTCGTAACGAAGGGTGTCAGACGGGTTGGTGAGGGCGGCACGGATGGTCTGCACGCTTACGGTGAGCAGCGCTAACAATACAGCGCCTATGGCGGCCAGCACATATACCAACACATTCATATCCACATGATACGCGAAGGAGTCCAGCCACTCGCTCATGACGAACCAGGCGACGGGCCAGGCGATGAGGCTGGCGGCGAGGATGAGCACGACGATCTCTCGCGAGAGCAGGGCGAGGATGTTGGGTACGGATGCGCCGAGTACTTTGCGAATGCCGATCTCTTTGATGCGTTGCAAGGTATTGAACGTGGCAAGGCCGAACAGACCGAGGCACGCGATGAAGATGGCCATGCCGGAGAAGATGGTGAAGAGCTGGCTTTGTTTCTGATCTTCTTCATAGAGGCGACGGTAGCGGTCGCTCATGACCTGGTATTCGAAGGGGCGCGTGGGGAGGAACTCTTTCCATTTCTTTTCGAGGTCGGCGATGGCTTGCTGGAAGTGGGCGCCATCGATCTTAACGGAGAGGTTGTTGTTGGAGCCGTCGCCGATGCGGAAAACCATGGGCACGATCTCCTGGTGGAGCGATTCGAAGTTGAAGTCTTTGACGATGCCGATGAGCTTTCCCTGGGTGTCGCCGGCTTTGATGTCTTTGCCGATGCCTTCGTCGATAGTTGCCCAGCCGATCTGGCGTGCTGCGGTTTCGTTGATGATGAAGGCGATGGAGTCGTCGCTCGGTATGTCTCGCGAGAAGAGGCGGCCTGCGACGACGGGGATGTCGTAGGTGGCGAAGAACTCGTAGTCTACTTGCAGGGACCTGAGCAATACGTCCGTGGATACGAGGCTATCGCCTTTGACGACGGAGGCGTTGCCTTGCCAGTCGAGGAGTCGGCCTGTGGGGATGCGGGAGGAGCGACCGATGTTTTGGATGGCGGAGGAGCTGGTGAGCTGGTTGTAGAAGGCGTCGTAGTTATCGGCGAGCTCGGGGTAGCTGCGGAGTGTGATGATCTGGTCTTTGTTGTAGCCGATGTCGCGGGCGTTGAGGTATCCAAGCTGCTGGACGGTGACGGCGGTGGCGATGATGAGCACGATGGAGATGGCGAACTGTGCGACGACGAGCACGCGGCGTATTCCGCCTTTACCTTTCAGGGAAGCCTGCTGGCCTTTGAGTACGGCAGCGGGTCTGAAGGCGGCGAGGATGAACGCGGGGTAGGTGCCTGCGAGAAGGCCGACGATACAAGCGAACGCTATGGTGCCGATGATGACGGGCCAATGGGTGGTAAGATGAAAGGCGATGGACTTGCCGGTGAGGTCGTTCATCCACGGGAGCGCAATGCCGGCGAAAGCGGTGGCCAGTATGAGGGCAAATAGGGCGATGAGCACGGACTCGCTGAGGTACTGGCCGATGAGCTGGCTTTTCAACGCGCCGGCTACCTTGCGCATGCCTACCTCTTTGGCGCGTTTGGTGGCGCGCGCGGTGGAGAGGTTGACGAAATTGAAACAGGCGATGAGGACGATGAACAGGCCGATAACGCCCATCATGTAGACGCTGTTGATGTTGCCGTTCACCTCGATCTCATCAGCGAGATGGGAGCGGAGGTGAATGTCGGCTGCGGGCTCGATATATAGCTTGGTGGTCTTTGAAGCTACCCAGTTTTGTGGCACGCCCCAGTTGGCGCGGCCATGGGCGCCCATGTGCTTGTCGATGAAGGCGGGCATGGCGGCTTCGAGCTTTTTGGGATCGGCGCCGGGCTCGAGGAGGATGTAGGTGTAGAAATTGTTGCCGCCATAGTCGTTGTCGAACGCATTGGGGCCGAAGATGTTGTAGAGGGTGCTGAAGGCTACGAGCAGATCGGGGTGCCAGTGTGATTGAGCGGGAAAGTCTTTGTAGACACCGGTCACTTCAAGGTCGAGGTTGCCGTTGCCTTTAAGGTGCTTGCCGACAACGTCGGTGGTGGCGAAATATTTCCGGGCGGCACTTTCAGAGAGCATGACGGTGAGGGGGCGCTCGAGTGCTTTGGCGGGGTTTCCGCTGAGCACGGGGATGTCGAATATTTTGAAGACGTCGGGTTCGGCGAAGAATAGGTCTTCTTCCTGGGCTGCTTTGGTGATTTCACCATTTTCTTCGACGGCTACGTCGAAGCCGTAGCGGCCGTAGGCGAGTGTGCGGGCCATGGCCTGGATCTCGCCGAAGTCGTTTTTGAGGAAGGGACCAAAGGGTGCGGCGATGCAGGGGAGGTTAAGGGTTGTTTCGCCGTTCTCGCCGAAGAATTCGCGGGTCACGCGATAGGTCCGGTCTATTTTGGTGTGATAGCGGTCGTAGCTGAGCTCGTCGCTGATGAAAAAGTAGATGAGGAGGACCGCGGTCATAGCGATGGCAAGGCCCGCAATGTTGATGAAAGCGGTGAGCTTGTTCCGGAAGATGGAGCGCAGTGCGACTTTGAAGTAGTTCCTGATCATGGTGAATGTGCTAAAGGTCCACCGTCCGCAGTCCACTGTAAAAAATCAAAAGGGCGTTGACGGTTTGACGAAGGGCACTTAGCAAAGACTGTGCTAAAGAAAGATCGCGTTGGTGTTGAAATGGAGCGGCGTGTAGCGGGCAAGGTGGCCGGAATCGAAACGCTTGGGAGCGGTTTTGGACACTATTAATTTAACGTTATATCAAACAAGTATCGGGGCTTTAGCCCTGACCTCTCCCGCGCTGTTGCGGGGATGGTTACATTGGAAAATAATTTATATTTGTAACCTCGGATTGTTTGCGCTTGCTAGTGCCATTGGAATGACACCTTTACGAAACCAGGGAAAAGACAGCCAAAAAAGATAGTAAGGAAAAGACCCGTTAAAAAAGCTATCAAGATCGGAAGAGGAAAACTGGAAGATGGCAATTGGTCCAGTAAGTTGGGTGAAAATCATGATGTCTCACATTCAATTCAAGATATAAGTGGCGGGACATATGGAAATGTGCTAACATTTATGAGTCGTCCTAGAATTTGAAGGTCACTGTTCAGCTGTTATTGAGCCAATCTATATAAATGCGAATTCAAGTCAATGTTAAAAGATCGTTGGAGGCAAAGAGGATTGTGCCAGTCAAGTTAAGTCTGAGTCAGAAATTCAATGCAGCTGTATATGTATTTTTAGGGACCATATTTTCATTTGTCACAATTGGTTTTCCGGCTAGTTTCATACTCAAGTTCAGTCGGCAGGGCGACCTGAGTGCGGCTCTGGTCCTTCTCCTTGTCTTTGTGGCTCCAGGGCTTTATATAATTTATGGATTAGTCCGCGACAATAAGTTCATAGAAGCCAGGGGAGGCGTAGATACATCTAGAAATGTACAAGCGATGGTTTCGGCATTAAAGAAAAGGTATCAAACGAACTTGGTATATGAGGGTGGGCGAATGATCTCGTACTATAAACGCTCTACCTTTTGGCGTTTTTCATTTCGGATTATAATCTTGTTCGACCTGGAGCGGGTCTACATTAATGTTTCTCGATTCAATCAAAACGATATAAAGTCATTTGTTCATGCACCTTTTTCGGAGAGGCTGGCACAGTCTATCCTTGAGGATTTTCAAAAAGAACTTCGTCAACCAGGTTACTAGCCTAACGCACAACCCCCCAACGAAAAAGACCGCCAGGTAAGCGGTCTTTTCATTAGGTTAGGTTAGGTAGAGAGTTTTATCAAATTCTTCTTTTTTGGTTACTGATATACAAGTATAAGCAAATTTCCGGAATCTAACCAAGCCCAGGGATGACCCCAATTTCGGGAAAATTGAAAGCTTTGTTAAATTAGCCCCTATGAACACATTTCGCATTAAAGCCTTCGGCATCACGAAGGATTTCCTGGGGGCGCGGGACTCGGAAGTGACGATCGAAGGGAACACCGTGGGGGCTTTAAGGGCCGAATTAACGGCAAAATACCCGCAATTGCTGGGTTTGCGCTCCCTCTACATCGCCGTCAACAACGACTATGCCGACGAAACCCGGGTACTAACCGCCGCCGACGAGATCGCCCTCATTCCGCCCGTGAGCGGGGGTTAATGGGGGATTTCTTTTGTGATTTGGGTGGCATTTCGTTACCTTCATCACCTCTTCCTTATTGTTCAATCCAACCCTATTAAAACATGATTAAAATAACGGAAAAGCCCATTGACATTCAGAAGGTCATTGATACAGCTTCGTGCTTAGGTGCCGGAGCTGTAAATGTTTTTGTCGGTACCGTGCGCAATCAGGCGAACGGAAAGAACGTGGTTTGGCTGGAATATGAAGCTTACGAGACGATGGCCGTAGGCGAGATCAGGAAAATTATAGACGATGCGTCACACCGATGGCCCTTGTTAGGGTTTGCCGTCAGTCATCGCATTGGTACGTTGAAACCCGGGGAGGTAGCAGTAGTGGTAGCGGTTTCCACACCTCATCGTAAAGATTCTTTTGATGCGTGCGAATATATCATTGACAACGTAAAGATGAACGTGCCCATTTGGAAGAAGGAAGTTTTTGAAGATGGCGAAGAGTGGATCTCTGCACGCCCTGCGGCGGTAGCGGAAAAAGCCTGAGCCGGGTTGGTCAAATAGCTGGCAATAAAAAAAGGCCCCGGTGTCGGGGCCTTTTTCTTTTTTATCCCATCGCGATCACGAGGGCCGAGACAATCAAGACGGCTACCGTGAAACCTGCCGCCAAAGCGATGAACAAGTCGCGATGGATGGGATTGATGTGAAGTTTAAGCGTTTTCATACCAACTAAGTTTAAATGTGAGAGGATTAGTTTTCACCCCTTAACGCTTAGATAACCCAAAAAGTTGTTCCAGTAACCGGGTCCCGTTGTATTAATTTCAAAAAAGAGTTTGCTGTGCCTGTATCTTTTTCGAAATTCTGCATTTAGAATTCGAAACCTGAACTCATAAAACCACGAAGTTGTACGTGCACAAGGAAAATATCCAACCCCGCGAGGAAACGGCCGACGAAGCGTCGATGATCCGGCAAGCGCAAGCCAACCCCGAAGCATTCAGGCCTTTATATGAGAAGTATTTCAAGAAGATCTTCCTCTTCGTGCTGCACCGCGTAGGCGACAAAGCGCTCACGGCCGACATCACTTCGCAGGTCTTTCTTAAAGCTTTACTTCACCTGGACAGGTATGCCTTCCGTGGTCTCCCGTTTTCGGCCTGGCTCTTCCGCATCGCGCTGAACGAGTGTCACGATTTCTTCCGCAAATACAAACGCCACCGCGTGGTGAGCCTGGACGAACACACCATCCAAAACCTGCACGAAGAACTCACGGCGGCTGCTCGACAGGAAGACCTGGAGCAACAACTGCCCCTCATCCTGCAACAGCTGAGCGCCGACGACCTGCAGATCATCGAGCTCCGCTATTTTGATCAACGGCCCTTCCGCGAAGTGGCCGACATCCTGGGGATCAGTGAGACCTATGCCAAAGTGAAAGTGTATCGCGCCCTCGACCGAATGAAAAAACTCTTTTTGAAAACGACTTGAGAAACGAAATGAAACAATCCCTTACGATAATGAAACACAAGCCCGAGCTCCCGGATGATGAGATTCGAAGCTACATGGACTTCGACCGCCTCGTGGCCGACAAGCAACTGGCCGTGCGCATGAATAAAAAGTATACGGTCGTGAAGTGGTCGCTGGCCGCGGTCACGCTCCTGGTTTTGGTGGGCGGCGGTCTTTATTTCTTCCGGGAAGAACAAAAGCCTGAGCCTGTTCCGCCACAGGAAACCCTTCCGTCAACGGAGTCCGCAGCGACGCCATCCAAGACCGACCCCAACGTGTCGGAAGTAAAGCCGGAGGCCACCGTTCCGTTGAGAAAGGAAGAGGGTCCGGCACAAGCCGAAGAAACTAAAAAGGTCCGGGCGAAGAAAAATGAACCCAAGCCCGCCAGCGGCACCATCTCTTCTACTAAAGTAGAGGATGTTTATGTGCAAGCCGAGCCGGTGCAGGGATATGCTTTGTTGTATGCTTATTTCAATGACCACCTGGTTTACCCGCCATCGGCCGTGAAGGATTCTGTTCAGGGGGTGGAGACGATTTCGTTTGTGGTCAATGCCGAAGGGAAGGCAGAGAAGGTGGAGGTGAAACAGTCGCTGGGTGAAGCGTTCGACAAGGAAGCGCGCCGGCTTGTGGCTGGAATGCCTGCCTGGAAACCGGCAACGCTCAATGGCTGCCCGGTGCCCAGCAGCATTGCGCTGCCCATTACCTTTCAAATTCAGAGAATCAAATCAAAAGAATAGGTATGAAACGCCCGTGGACCTTATTGTGCTTCCTGCTGATGGTGGCCATGACAGCGACTGCGCAGCAATTTGCCAAGCAAACCGATATTGTTCTTCCCGACTCCATCGCCACGGCCTCCACACAATGGGCCGACCTCGACAACGATGGTGTGTTGGACATCCTGTTGCTCACGAAGTCGCAAGCAGGAAGGAGCTATCTTCAATTTGTGAAGGGTGACACGGTGAACACGCCGGTGTTGTTGGCGCACAAGACCCGGACCATTGAGGTCTCCGCTTTTGTGGTCACGGATTTTGATCGCGACAATCGTATGGATGTGGTGGTCAGTGGTGTGAAGAATGCAGCGCGCGTAACGGCGGTGTATGTGAACCAGGGAGGATTTGTTTTTGCAGAGCAGCCGCTCACCCTAAGGCCGTTCGCGATCTTAAAACGCGCCGACCTTAACAACGATGGCCGCGAAGAATGGATCGCCAGCGGCGAACCCTGGACCTGGGACTATCCCACCACGCTCTACGTCCAACACGACGACCTCTCCTTTGGCGTATACGACTCCCTGAACATCAAAGCCACCGCCCTCGAAACCTTCGACGCCGACGGTGATGGCGACATCGACCTGTTTGTCAGCGGAAGCGTGAAGCCCGATTCATTGTGCACAGGTTTTCTGAAGAACAATGGTAATTTAGATTTCAGGCGTTACCTGACTTCTTCCCGCCAGGGCACAACCTCCATCGGCGACATGAATGGCGACGGCCTGTTCGATGTGTGGGTTGCCGGCAAGGATAAGAACGGCACCTTGTTTACAAGCCTGTATCAAAGTGACAAAGGATTGTACACCAGCGTGTCGTTGCCCATTACATTGAACAACGCACAACTGTTTGTGGCCGACTTCAATTCTAACGGCGTGGCCGATGTCCAGTATCGTGGCACGACTGCAGGCGGTGATGCGGTAAACATTATTGAATATGCGGCAGGCGACTATGACACGTTGGCCTCGGCCAACCTGATCCAACAGGCTGCTGGCGATCTGGAGCACGATGGCGACCTGGACCTGGTGCAGCTTGTACAAGAAACTGCGCTGCATGTGGTGGTGTATCAAAATACCGAATCCGAAAAGAACAAAGCACCCGCCGCACCGGCCAGGGGCCTGGGGCTGTCGGTATTCAATCGTCTTTTTTTGTATTGGGACGAAGCCGGCGACGACCACACGCCAAGGTCATCCGTGACCTACGATGTTCTCCTGAATGGAACGAAGGAGTACCAGACCGTCAGCTTCGACTGGCTAAACGACAAGCGCCTCGTGTCGGCGCATGGTAATAACGGCACGAACAATTTCAAGTTGCTGAAAGACATTCCGGCAGGCCCCTTCACCTTCTCTGTGCAAGCGGTAGACAATGCGTTGCACGGGGGTAGATTGTGTATCGGAGGCCGGACACCTTGTGCCGACGCCACCACCGAGGAATTGTCGCTTTGCAAAAACGAACAAGCCACCCTCACCGCTCCATCCGAAGCTCTGTGGTTTTCGTTTGCCAACGGATTTTTAGGACAGGGTTCGACGTGGACCATCGGTGCCGACAAAGTTGACACGGTATTCTCCTACACGCCGGCACGCGGTGGCTGTGCAGCGCTGAAGCGTTATACCTGGAAGGTAAAGAACGATACCCTAAAAACAGAAAAGTTGCAACGCTACGTATGTAAAGATGCGCAGCTCACCTTCACCACCGAACCCGGCTGGCAAACCATCACCTGGACGAGCGACGTCAAAAAGGGGCTCGGGTCTGCGCCAACCATCACCTACACGGCAACCCAGCCCGACACGGTATCTGTGATCCTTACCAACGATGTGGGTTGCACGATCATCCGCAAAACAGGGGTAGGCATTAGCGTGCCGGATGTGCAGGTGACGCCGGAAGAAGTGAAGATCCTGAAAGGAAGTTCTGTACAACTGACGGCCACCGGCGCTGCCAGTTATGCGTGGACACCGACAACGGGAATGGTCGATGCCAATCTTGCCGGCCCGGTGGTATCGCCGCCGGTCACTACGCTCTACACCGTAACCGGCTATGATTCGTTGGGATGTCAGGGCACAGCCACCGCCAACGTGATCGTGGAGGGCGGCGGATTCATTCCCAACCTGTTCACGCCAAACGAGGACGGCAAGAACGATGAGCTGAGAGTATATGGCCTCACCAGCGCCCAAAACTTTTCGTTCAGCATCTACAACCGCGAAGGCAACCTGGTCTTCAAAACGCAAGACGTGAACGACGCGGTGCAGCGGGGTTGGGATGGAACACGCAATGGGTCACGACAACCGGCGGGCGTTTACTTCTGGAAAGTGAAGGGCGTGCTGGCCGACGGAGGCAAGGTCTTGTTAAACGGCAAAGAGAGTGGATCTATCGTCTTGGTGCGATAAGAACAAAATAAGAATGAGGAATTTTATACTGGCTGCCATTTGCTTAGGAGCATCATTAGGGTGCAGGGCACAGTATTTTCAATTCAGTCAGTATAATTTCACACCTCAACGCATCAACCCGGCCACCGTGGCCACGAGCAATTATGCGTCGCTAAGTTTTGACTACCGGAACCAAGCCACGGCGGGAGGCTTTCATTTGAACAGCAACATCGTGAACGCGTCGTATCCCATCCTGTCGCGCAACGGGACGCGCTGGTCTGGCGTGGGCATTTCTTTGATGGACGATCGCTCCGGGCAGGCGGGCATCTTCAACACGCAGGAAGCAGCTGTGTCGTATGCGATCAATGTCCCCATGGCCAAATATCAGGTGCTGTCCATGGGGGTGAAGGTGCTCTATCAAACCCGCAAGATCAATCTCGACGGCCTCTACACCGGCTCGCAATACATCCCCGACCGGGGCTTTGACGAATCGCTTGCTTCCGGCGAGAACCTCGGGCAACTCAACACCAGCTTCATGACCTTTAGTGCGGGCCTGTACTGGCAGCAAGAAGATCGCAAAGGAAACCGCGTAGCGTATGCCGGCTTCTCATTCTTTGACTTCAACCATCCCGACGAAGCTTTTCTTGATGCCACGAGCACGTTGCACAGTACGGCCGTGGCTACGATGGGCGTTCGAGCCTATCAAAAAGGCAACATCAGTATCTTTCCTGAGATCCTGTTGACGATGGGTTCCGGAACATCGGTTTTTAATCTGGGTTCCATCACGCGCTATGATCTCAAGCCTACAGCCAATCAACCGGCGACACATTTGGATCTCATCACAAAATATGTTGTTGGCCGATCGGGCATTATCGGGCTGCAAATGCATCGCGAGAAATTTGGTGTGGGCATCAGCTATGATTTTCCCATCGTCACGCGGAACGTGGCCAATACCGGAGCAATAGAAATAGGTTTGGTGTTTCGCAAGCTAGTCGTGTCGAAGAAGCGAAGTCGCGAAGAAGCCCAGCGCAAGACCACCGGGGGGCAGGGAGGAAAGAAACTGGGAGCGACAGTCGCGGTAAAGAAACCTCAACCCCGCGCGACGCCAAAAGACTCGCTTCAAACAAAAGACAAGAAGGCAAAGGATGCCGCGCTTAGCGAACGACTCAAACAAAAACAAGACTCCGTACGCACGCAAGTGCAAGTGGGCGCCGTGAGCCACACGCCGTTGGTGCTTGAAAAAGCCACGCTCCACTTCAACTTCGAATTCAACAGCACCGAACTCGATGAACATGCCCGCGAATATCTTGATGATTTGGCAAAGGCCCTGCAAGACAACCCTGAACTGAAGATCAAACTCATCGGCCACACCGACAATGTAGGCTCCGAAAAATTCAACCTCAAGCTTTCGCAATACAGGGCACAAACGCTGAAAGACTACCTGCTGGAACGCGGCGTGGCGTCTTCGCGCATCACCGCCGAAGGCAAAGGCATGGCCGAACCCGTGCGCGATAACAAAACGGAAGAGGGCAGGGCACAGAACCGGCGCGTGGAGTTGACCATCCTATACCAGCAATAAAGCATCGTATTTATAATAACCCCAGGCTTTAGCCTGGGGTTATCCGAGTGATGAAAAAAGGTGCCATAGGAAAGCTGGATCGATCTTCACGTTTCATGGCACCGACCGTACACACGGCCTCTGGATCCGACGTGGCGAGCCCCTCCATCTAGCGTGACGTATCCTTTGAGCGAAGTGTCCTAATGGCACTTCGAAGCCTGAGGTAGTGAGGGTGCGCCATGACCGCTCGTGCAACTTAAGAGATGTGAGCGTGGCGCTGTTACTATAAGTTGCGCTAACCCCAGGCTAAAGCCTGGGGTTATACACTATTCATTATAAACTTGCGCATAGACTAGGCCTTTCGGCCGGGGTTATTCAGGTCCTTTACCCTGGCTTTGAAAGATGTGTGCATAGACCTGGCCTAAAGGCCAGGATTATTCAGATTGCATTTAACCATCCTATACCAGCAATAGAGAGATCAACCCAAGTCAACGGCGTTGATGCGAAAGATCATCAGGCTTTATGTTCCTTCTCCTCGTGGATGTCTCTTCCGCAATGCGGGCAGATGGACGATTCTTTTTCTTTGACAGGTTCGTTGTGGAGCATTTCGAAAAAACCGGAAGAGAGAATACCCGCGGGCAACGCCAGTAACCCGACACCGGCAATGGCAAACACGCCCCCCAGAAACTTCCCAAGCGGAGTGATCGGCACCATGTCGCCATAGCCCACGGTGGTGATCGTGGCGATGCCCCACCACATGGTGGCCGGTATGCTGCTGAACTTATCGGGCTGCGCCTCGCGCTCGGCATAGAACATCATGAAGCTGATGATCACCAAAATGAAAAGGATAAAAAGGAAGCTCAGCACCAATTGCTCCTTGCGCTTCGCAAGCACTTGCTTGAAAATGGTGAGGGCCTGTAGGTAGCGGGCAATTTTGAAGACGCGAAAGAGGGCCATGAGCCGGAAGATCCGCAGGAACCTGAGGTCGAGGGGAAGGAAGATCAAATAGAACGGCAGGAACGCCAGCAAGTCGATGATCGCCATGGGCGTGACCATATATTTTAAGCGGCCCTTTACCGGCTCGCTATAGGGTGGGCTTTCCACGATGGAGTAGATCCGCGCCACGTATTCGATCGTGTAGAAAAAGATGGAGAACACTTCAATTTGACGGAACAGCGCAGAATATTCATGATCGATCTCCTTCACGGAGTCCACCACGATGGCCAGGATGTTCACGAGGATGATGGCAATGAGCACCGTTTCGAAAATGCGTTCCCAGACGTCGCCCTTGGCTGTGGGGTCCAGGATGAGGTAGAGTCGTCGGCGTAGGGTCATATGAAAGTTCGGGGGTAGCGGGGTAGGGTTAGCGGTGGAAATCTTTTTTGCCGCCGGTCTTGCTCATCAGTTTTATTTCCTCGATCACAATGTTATGCGACAGGGCTTTGCACATATCATAAACCGTGAGGGCGGCAACGGTAACTGCCGTAAGCGCCTCCATTTCCACACCCGTCTTCGCGGTGATGGTGACAACACTATCAATCACGATCTTGTTGTTGCGTACAGCGACGTGCACCTGGCAATCTTCCAGCCCTAGTGGGTGACAAAACGGAATGAGCGATGCGGTTTGTTTGGCGCCCATCACACCGGCGATGATGGCCGTTTGAAAGACAGGGCCTTTTTTGGTGATCAGCTCGTCGCCCTGCAGGTGTTGCAGAATTTCCGGGCCAACCTGAACCAGCGCCTGGGCTTTGGCGGTGCGGGTGGTGGGCTTCTTTTCGGAAACATCGACCATCCGGGGATTGCCCGCGTCGTCGATGTGTGTAAATTGGTCTGTACTCATGTATCTTGGGTGCCAGTAAAGGTAAAAAGAATTAACATGGTAAGCGTAGCAGAAGCCGCCTCGGTCGTTTTTTCAAATCTGTTCCAACCCGCCACCACGTCCGTTTCCCTCACGGACGCCGTGAACAAGGTGCTGGCCGAACGCATCACGGCCGACCGCGACTTCCCACCCTTCGACCGCGTGGCCATGGACGGCATCGCCATCCGCCGCGATGCGTGGAAGATGGGGCAGCGCACTTTTCCATTGGAGGCCGTGCAGGCTGCCGGTGAGCCCCGTAAAACATTAAAAGGAAAAACAAACGCTATCGAAGTAATGACCGGCGCACCGATGCCGGCAGGAACTGACGTGGTGATCCGGTATGAAGACCTTCGCATAGAGGATGCGACAGCGCACGTCACTTCAGAGATGGCCGCCGACAATGCATTCATTCACCGGCAAGCCGTCGACGCCGAGAAAGACAGTGTGTTACTGGAGCCCGGCATACTTTTATCATCCGCTGAAATTGCTTTGCTGGCTTCGGTCGGTAAAAGCCGCGTGAAGGTTTATGTATTCCCCAAGGCAGCCATCATCTCCACGGGCGACGAGTTGGTGCACATCGATGACATCCCCCTTCCGCATCAGATCCGCCGTTCGAATACCTACGCTCTGCAAGCCGCGATGAAGACGCTGGGTTGGGAGGGTGCGATCCATCATTTGAAGGATGACAAAGCATCGATGATCGAAGGCCTGAAGAAGATCGCCCAGACCGCCGAGGTCCTGATCTTATCGGGCGGTGTCTCCAAGGGGAAATTTGATTTTGTGCCCGACGCCCTGGAGGCGTTGGGGGTGAAGAAACTTTTTCACCAGGTGAGCCAGCGGCCGGGTAAGCCTTTTTGGTTTGGTGTTTCCGGTGCGGGGCTAACGGTGTTTGCGCTGCCGGGCAACCCGGTGTCTACCTACATGTGTTTTTATCGCTATATCCGGCCGTGGGTGATGAAGAGTTTGAAGACGTCAACCGATTTATTGTATGCGGTGTTGGCGGCGGATTTCTCGTTCGCACCATCGCTCACCTACTTTTTGCAGGTGACGGTAAAAAATGAAAATGGAAAACTGATGGCCTATCCCGACGCGGGTGGTGGCTCGGGTGATTTTGCCAACTTGAAAAACGTTACCGGTTTCCTGGAATTGCCGGCCACAGCATCCGTTTTTAAGGCGGGCGAAACTTTTCCGTATATTCCCTTCCGGCAATAAACACCAACCCTCTCTTTACCCGCGCCGGCTATGATGACGATTCTTTTCGCGCCCGATAAATTCAAAGGCTCACTCCATGCCGCGCAGGTTTGCCAGGCCATGGAAGAGGGCATGCGCGAAGGCGGTTTCAATTTCCACGCGCTCCATTTGCCCATGGCCGATGGCGGCGAGGGAACCTGCGACATGCTCACCCATTTCAGCCACGGGCAAAAAATAAGCGTACCCGTCTCCGGCCCGCGCCTCCAACCCATGCCCGCAACGTATGGCATATCCGGCGACGGCACCACAGCCTTCATCGAGATGGCCGCCGCTTCGGGTTTGCAATGGCTCAAGCCGGGAGAACGAAATCCGCTGGAGACCTCGACACGTGGTACAGGGCAATTGATCCATCATGCGATCGGCGAGGGCATCACAAAGGTGATCCTCGGCATTGGCGGCAGTGCCACCAACGATGCGGGCATGGGCATGCTGGATGCCCTGGGGATTATCTTTCTCAATGCACAGGGTGAGCGGTTGTTGCCCGTGGGAAAAAATCTGATTCATGTACACCGCATCGATGCTTCACACATCGACCCGACCCTAAAGAAAATTACCTTCACCGCCCTCTGTGACGTGAACAATCCCTTGTATGGCCCGGAAGGAGCCGCACAGATCTTTGGTCCCCAAAAAGGTGCCGACGCAACGGCGGTCGCTTGCCTGGACGACGGCCTGCGCAATTTTGCGGCCGTGGTAGAGCGCCAGCTTGGGGTGGACATTAACTTTCCCGGCGCCGGGGCGGGCGGCGGGATTGGGGCGGGAGCGAGGGCTTTTTTGAATATCAACTTTCAGCCGGGCATCGATTTTTTGAAATCCTTTGTGAAACTGGAAGAGAAGGTGGCCCAAAGCCACATCATTTTTACGGGCGAAGGAAAAGTGGACCACCAGACGCTGTATGGCAAGGTGGTGAAAGGCGTCTCGGAACTGGCCGTAAAACACAGCAAGCCCTTGTTCATCCTGGCCGGAACGTCCGACCTGACCCCGGCCGAACTGCTGGAACTGGGCGCCGTGAAAGTGGTGGACCTGGTCAATCAAACTACTTCCGAAAAGGAGGCCATGCACCATGCCTTTTCGCTGATCCGGCAGCGGATCAAAGAAGAAATTATTCCGCTTTTTCTTTAGCCCTCAGCGCCTTAACTTTGGCCCCTTATCCCACTGGGAGGGAACGGAAAACCCCGTTTTTAAGCATCCTGAATTCATTTTTAAAAAATAATACGACGATCCATGTTCGATAATTTAAGTCTTAAGCTGGATAAAGCCTTTCAGAGCCTGAAAGGACAGGGAAGGATCAGTGAAATTAACGTGGCCACCACGATCAAGGAAATCCGCAAGGCGCTCATCGACGCCGACGTGAACTATAAGGTCGCCAAGGAAGTCACCGACGAGATCCGCGACAAGGCCATGGGCCAGGACGTGCTCACGGCCATTTCGCCCGGCCAGTTGCTGGTGAAGATCACCAACGACGAGCTGACGGCCCTCATGGGCGGTCAAAGCGAGGACATTAAAATTGAAGGAAGCCCGGCCGTCATTCTCATTGCCGGTTTGCAAGGTTCGGGTAAAACCACATTCTCCGGAAAGCTGGCCAACTATCTCAAAAAGCAAGGCCGCTCCGTCATGCTCACCGCCTGCGATATCTATCGTCCCGCCGCCATCGACCAGTTGAAAGTATTGGGCGAACAAGTGGGCGTGGAAGTTTATGCCGAGCCTGAAAACAAAGACGCCGTAAAGATCGCCAAGGCGGCCATTGAGCACGCCAAGAAAAATAACCATCGCATCGTGATCGTCGATACCGCCGGCCGTTTGGCGGTGGATGAAGAAATGATGGATGAGATCGCCCGTTTGAAGGCCGCCCTCAATCCTTCCGAAACTTTGTTTGTGGTCGACTCCATGACCGGTCAGGATGCTGTGAACACGGCCAAGGCCTTTAACGACCGCCTCAATTTCGATGGCGTGGTGCTCACCAAATTGGATGGTGATACCCGCGGGGGTGCTGCGCTTTCCATCCGCCGCGTGGTGGACAAGCCCATCAAGTTTATGAGCCTCGGCGAAAAGATGGAAGCCATCGACCGCTTCTATCCCGAACGTATGGCCAGCCGGATCCTGGGCATGGGCGACGTGGTGTCGCTGGTGGAAAAAGCACAGGAAGTATTCGACCAGGAAGAAGCGGCCCGCCTCAACAAAAAGATCCGTAAAAATCAGTTCGACTTCAACGACTTCCTGTCGCAATTGGAACAGGTGAAGAAGATGGGAAATATGAAAGACCTGTTGGGCATGATCCCCGGCATGGGCAAAGCCATCAAAGACGTCGACATCGATGACAACTCTTTCAAACCCATCGAGGCCATCATCCGCTCCATGACGTTGCAGGAGCGCGAGAATCCGGACATCCTCAACAGCAGTCGCAAGAACCGTATTGCCGCGGGCAGTGGCACGACGGTGCAGCAGGTCAATCAACTGTTAAAACAGTTTGGCGACATGCGCAAACTGATGAAGACCATGAATAAAATGGGCGGCGGCAAGCGCGCACTTTCAGCGTTGAATCCGTTCGGTCGATAACCGCAAATTTTCCAAAACGATCATCCCAAACCAAAGGCTTTGGTTCAGCTTTTTGTTGTGCAACGCCATAGGCTTTCCAGACGAATAGCGGTGAAATTACTGCCGTTCAATACGTTAGAAAGAATCCGGATAACGGCCGGGTTGCGGTGTTAATTTTTCTGAAAAATTTACCCGAAGGATACAAACCAAACCGGCAATATCACCGTTCTTACAGTAGTTTACAGGTTGTTATATAAATTAGAGAAAATGCCCCGACTACTCGGGGCATTTTTACGTATACACAACATCGTAAAACACTTTAAACCAAACTTAAACAACGTATGAAAAGAATTACATTTCTGATGGTGGCCCTGGCAACCGTTTTCACCACTGCATTTGCCCAGGATAAACCCGCCAGCCCCCAGGCCACTGTGGAAGGCAAAGTCGGAGCCGCCAATGTAAAGATCGTTTATTGTCAACCCTCAGCCCGCGGCCGCAAGATCATGGGCGGCCTTGTTCCCTTCGGTGAAGTGTGGAGAACCGGTGCTAACGACGCGACGACCATTGAATTCGACAAGCCTGTAAAACTCGAAGGCAAAGACCTGCCTGCCGGCAAATATGCCCTCTTCACCATCCCTGGTGAAAATGAGTGGACCATCATCATCAACAAAGACGCAAAACAATGGGGCGCTTACAGCTACAAGGATAAAGACGATGTGCTGCGCGTGACGGTGAAACCCACCAAAACTTCGGCTGCCGTTGAAACGTTCAACATCGCCCTCGGCAAAGACGAAGTGCAATTGAAATGGGAGAATACCGCTGTTGCCTTCAAAGTGAAAGGTTAACATCTTCTTATAAATATTAAAAAAGCCCTGCACTGGCAGGGCTTTTTTATTTTCCGCATATTGGCATCCCTTACCATGCCGCCATGTATATTCTAGGACGTTACGACCGGGTTGACTTACCCTTGCTGGGGCTGAAAAATATTCACGCGAAGGTGGATACCGGGGCCTTCACTTCCAGCCTCCATTGTCACCGGGCCGAAGTGATCGACGGCGTACTTGAATTTATTCTATTGGATGAAGAGCATCCGGAATTTACGGGAATGAAGTTTACCTTCCGCGAATTCGAGGAGCGCATGATCAAAAATTCCTTTGGTGAAGTCGAGCGCCGGTTTGTGATCCACACCACGCTCAAAATTTTTAACGAAGAGATAACGACCGAGTTCTCGCTCAGCAACCGGGGTTCTCTTAAATTTCCGATCCTGATCGGGCGGAAGATCCTGCGAAACCGCTTTCTCATCGACGTGACCAAAAAGAACCTTTCCTACCAGGAAAAACGCCGGCAGCGCCGGGCGCAAAAGAGTAAAAATCGATAACGCGTAAAGCAAACCAGTCTCTCATGAACATCGCCATATTGTCGAGAAACGCCAAGCTGTATTCTACCCGCCGTCTCAAGGCGGCCGGGGAGGCGCGTGGCCATAAGGTTGAGATCATCGACCACATGAAGTGCGTTCTTTTTATCGAAAAGAGAAACCCCGTAGTGCTTTACCAGGGACGACGCCTCGACTACTTCGACGCCATCATCCCACGCATCGGCGCGTCGGTCACTTTCTACGGTGCCGCGGTGGTGCGGCAGTTTGAAATGATGAAGGTGTTCACGGCCGTAGAGTCGCAGGCCCTCATCCGCTCGCGCGACAAGCTGCGCAGCCTGCAGATCCTTTCGCGCGCAGGGTTGGGGTTGCCCAAGACGATCTTCATGGACTACTCCCGTGAAACGGAAGGCATTATCGAAGCCGTGGGCGGTGCACCGGTGGTGATCAAACTGCTGGAAGGCACACAAGGTTTGGGTGTAGTGCTGGCCGAAAACAAAAAGGCCGCCAAGTCGGTGATCGAGGCTTTTCACGGGCTGCATGCCCGCATCATCGTACAGGAATTTATCAAAGAGGCCAAAGGTGCCGACATCCGCGCGTTCGTCGTGAACGGCGAAGTGGTGGGTGCCATGCGCCGGCAGGCCAAGGAAGGGGAGTTCCGTTCCAACCTGCACCGCGGCGGCACCGCCAAGGTGGTGAAGCTGGGCCGCGCCGAAAAAGTGGCGGCCATCACTGCCGCTAAAAAAATGGGTCTTGACGTGGCCGGTGTGGATATGCTACCTTCGGCTCGCGGGCCACTCATCCTGGAGGTGAACTCATCCCCCGGACTGGAGGGCATCGAAGGCGCCACCAAGGTGGACATCGCTGGGAAGATTTTTCAGTATATTGAGAAAAATGCGGGGAAGAAGAAGATACAGAAGGATAAAATTAACGCATGATTTCACATACCCTTATCACCATTGCGTAAGATCGTCATAGCCGGGCAAGAGATCCTGCCCGGGGAATTCAAGGAAATAGACATCAACATTGCAAGGCTTCCTTCGCATACCGTGATCGACACGCCCATCTACGTGTCGCGGGGCGTGGAAGAAGGCCCGGTGCTGGCCCTCACGGCCGGTATGCACGGCGACGAGATCAACGGCATGGAGATCGTGCGCCGCATGCTCGACAGCGGCCTGCACAAACCCAAGCGTGGCGTCACCATCTGCATGCCCATCGTGAACATGTACGGCTTCCTCAACTACTCGCGCGACGTGCCCGATGGCAAGGACATCAACCGGTCGTTCCCCGGAAACAAATCGGGGTCGCTGGCCAGCCGTGTGGCCTATCACCTCATGCACGACGTTATCCCCCTTATCGACATCGGCATCGACTTTCATACCGGAGGCGCCATGCGCGCCAACTACCCCCAGGTGCGGGCCGTGTTGCGACACGAAACCAACCTGAAACTCGCCGAAGCTTTTCATGCCCCGTTCACCATCGATGCCCCGTACCGCCCCAACTCCCTGCGCAAAGAAGCCGCGCGCCGAGGCAAATACATCATCGTGTACGAAGGTGGCGAGTCGCTGCGCTTTGATCAGCAGGCGATCGAAATCGGTATTGCCGGCACACTGCGCGTCATGAAACACCTGAACATGATCGACGTGGCGCCCGAGGCAACGGACGAGAACCGGATCGTCTGGAACACGAGTTGGATCCGCGCGCACCACGCGGGCCTGTTTCAACCCAACGTGAAGTGCGGGCAACTGGTGCACAAAGGCGAGTGGGTGGGAACCATTACCGACCCTTTCGGGGAATTCAAAGAAGAAGTGATGGCACCGGAGACAGCGTTTGTCATCGGCCTCAACAACATACCCGTCATCAATGCGGGAGATGCCCTCATGCACCTGGGCATGGACAATTTTTGTAAACTCGACCAGCCCGCCGACGACTAGGTAACTTTCGTTACACGGCGGTGTTAGGGAAGTGAAGTAAATGAAACAGCGTGGAAAACTTTCTGGATCAATACGGGTACATTGCTTTAATCATCGGAACCTTCTTTGAGGGCGAGACCGCTATCCTCGTGGCTTCGTCGCTCATTCACCAAGGCTTGTTCGAAGCGCCTTACACGATCCTCTTCGGGTTTGCCGGTTCGTTTGTGAGCGACTGGCTCTATTACACCATCGGCCGGTTGAATGGGAAATACTTTGTTGAGAAACGCCCGGCGTTAAAAGAAAAGCTGACACCTGTTCGACAATTCTTCGATACTCACAAAATACAAATATTGTTTTCGTACCGGTTCCTCTATGGCTTCCGGGTCATCATTCCCATCGTGATCGGTATGAGCAACATCCGTCCCGCGCAATATTTGTTCTACAGTTTGTTGAGTGGGCTCATCTGGTCGTCGACCGTGAATGCCGTGGGCTATTCCATCGGCCGGTTCCTGGATATCAAGACGTCTGTGTTTGAAGACAACCTGCTCTTCATCGTGCTGGGCTTTGCATGCTTTGGATTGATGATCGGGTTTGCTGTAAAGCATTTCGCCGAGCGCAAAATGCACGTTAGCGGAAAGTAAAAACGATCCAAGGGTTCACACCGGAAGCGTGACGATTACCGGTCGAAGAAGGACGATTAAGGATTTGCTACGGCAGGCTTCTGGATGCGGATGAGGAATGCCTTCGGCCAATTCTTTCCCGTCACCAGGAATGCTTTGGAATTAACATCGTAGGCGATGCCATTCAAATAATCAATGTTGGGATACATCCGCCGCACTTCTTCGGTGAGCGGCGAAAGGTCCACTCTCCCCACAACTTTTCCGGAAGCGGCGTCGATCTTCACGATCCAGGAGGTTTCATAGACGTTGGCATAGATATACCCGTCCACATACTCCAGCTCGTTCACGTTCTTCAGCTTCTGGCCTTCGTTGGTGACGGTCAACGTGCGCACTACACTCAGGTTGGCGGTGTCGAGGTAGGTCAGTTTTTCTGTGCCGTCGCTCATGATCAGGTTTTTGTTGTCATGCGTCATGCCCCAGCCTTCGGCGTTGCTGAACTTGAACTCACCGATTTGTTTATAGGTCGTGGCGTTGTAGATGAACCCGACCCCAGTGCGATAAGTAAGCTGATACAATTTATTGTTGATGACCGAAATGCCTTCGCCAAAGTACTGCCCGTCGAGCACGATCTTTTTGGTGTGGACGCCCGTTCCCGGGTCCACCTCGGCCACCCACGATTTTCCGTTCAGGCCGGTGCTTTCCAGCACTTTTCCCTTATCGATCAGCAACCCCTCCGTATAGGCTTCCTGGTCGTGGGGCAGCGTTTTCAGGACGCTGTAGGACAAAGCCAGGGTGTCCACGGGTGCTTCGGAGTCGGCGTTCGAGTTTTTTGTGCAGGAAGCAGCGAGCAGGAAAAGGAGGGCGGCGGACAGAAAAAGGGAATATTTCATGAAAACACAGCTAATTAAGGTTCGAAAAAACTAAAATTATCACACATCCCCAAAACGCCTTTTCCGGCCTTTTCGTTGGCCGGGCTTATCCTGCGGACCATACGCCGGAAATTCCTTCCAGATCGTTCTTTCGCGGTTTCCACAGTTTGAAAAGCTGGCTATATTTGATTTTACTGCAGGAAGAACAAGAAGGCCGGGAGAGTGTTGTCAGCAAGGTGGGATGGCCGATAAATGCTCCCCGAAGGTGCAAAAGCGTTAAGTAAAATTTTAAAAAGACCCCCTAAATCCCTCACCATGCGAAAATCAAAGTTGGTTGTGCTGATCGTTTCGATCGTGACATCCTTTCTTCTCTTTGGCCCTGCCCATGGGCAGACCCAACCGGTCGTCTATTTCTACCTCACACCCTCGGTCTCAGTCGAGTCCATGGAGAAGAGCGGCAACTTCATCAAAGACTTCCTGGAAAAGGAAACCGGCATGACCATCAAGCTGGGCGTGCCACCCACCTACGACGAGTTGGTTGATAAGTTCGGGCAAAAAGAGCCCTGCTTCTCCATCATGAGCAGCCAAAGCTATGTGCTGGCCCACGAAAAATTCGGCGCCCAGGTAAAACTCCGGTCGTTGCGCTATGGCCAGTCGGTATACTATGGCCAGATCATTTGCCGTGCCGGCTCAGGCATCAAAAGCATTAAAGACCTTCAAGGCAAAAGCATCGCCTACACCGACGAGCTCTCCACGTCGGGCTATCTCTATCCGAAACAGATCCTGGACAAAAACAACATCAAGCCCGCCAAGGTAGTGTTTGCCAAAAAACACGATGAAGTCGTGCGCATGGTATACGAAGGCAAAGTAGACGCCGGCGCCGCCTTCTACTCCCCACCCGGCCCCGACGGCGAAATGCACGACGCCCGCGCCCGCGTCAAAGACAAATACCCCGATGTGGAAAAGAAAGTGATCACCCTTGTGAAGACCGAAGCCATTCCCAACGACCCCATCGTCTTCTCCAAAGCCTTTGACCCCGAAGCCGCGCGAAAGCTCTATGTCGCTTTGGTGAAACTCACTACGGAACAAAAGGGAAAAGAAATCCTCCGCGAACTCTATGGTTCCGAGGGATTCGTAAAGGCATCGGATGCGGATTATAATTCGTTGCGGCAAGTGATGGCGGGGGTGAAATAAGGAGCCAGAAGCCAGGAGCCAGGAGCCAGAATTGGGGAGCGGAATTCAGTAGCCAGTAGCCCTGGCTTGTGGTCGGCCATCAGCCATTAGTTACGTATCACTCATCACTAGTCAGTGGTTCCCAGCCAATACCCAATCAGACGCCGGTAAAACAAAATAGCCAGTGCTCATTGCTCTTAAAGCGATAAACACTGGCTACTGACTACTGAAGATCGACTCCTGGCTCCTGGCTCCTGATTCTAGATCTCCGAATACCCCACCGGCCGCAGGAAATAAATATTGATCTTCGACACGTTGTGCTGATACTCGCTCATGCCCGACAGCGTTTTCCACTCGGGGTCCGAGGTGAATGCTTTCCAATGCTCGTCGCGGGAAGCTTGGTTGGTGAAGGTTGTCATGTACATGAGGTTGGGCATGCGGCTGCCGGAGATCACCTCGGCGTAGAACACGGCGTTAAAACCCAGTCGCTTGAAGAGGGCCACTTCGTTGCCGTCGTTGAACATCTTTACCTTGTTGCGATAGATTTTTTCGGTATACCCTTCGTAGCTGCGCAACTCATAGACACGCTCCGTAACGGGTGTGGAGAGTTTGGGAACTTCCAGTTGGGTCATGCCGGTGAAGGCCTGGAGCAGGATGGTCTCGATGCGGGCATAGGGTGGATTGTCGTATGGGGCATTCAGATAATCCGTGCCCGACGACTCGTATTGTTTGTCCTTTAACAAGGTCTCCGGAAGTTTAACAAACTGGTCCATCGAGGCAAAAGGGGTAAGCACATAGATACGTTTACCAAACGTGGTGTCGGTTTCAACTGGTTTGAAAACACCCACCTTGGCAATCCCCGCCCGGTGCAACGCGGGCAGATAGGCCTCTTTCAAAAACTTCTCCACTCGTTGTTCCTGGGTGCTGTTGGCGACGTGGTAGATCTTGATCTCGTAGAATTCACGCTTGGGTGCAGCGCTTAGGGCGGTTGACAAGCATAGCGTGAAAAGGATAAAATAGAATGGTCGTTTCATAGTGGGAAGAGTCATGGTAATAAGGAATACGAAAGGTAAAGGAAGAATTCCGATTTAAACAATGACAATCCAGGGCTGCTGTCGCCGTTGATGTAAAAACCAGATAGACGGCGAGGGGAGGCTACCGCAGCCTGTGGCAAATCCAGGGATAAATCCGGTTAATTTTCAGGACGAGTCTGTCGCTATCTACCTTGCTTTCTTGCAGGCATGAGCGCCTGGATGTCCTCGTCGCCGTCAAGGAAATTCATCTGCTGGATAACCCAGGGGTAGCGTTTGGCGATGTATTTTGACACGGGCTTTACCGTATATTTCTTCGGATTAGGAAGCGAGGCCGCAATCATGGCCGCCTCTGTGCGGGTGAGCTTTTTGGCCGGCTTATTGAAGAATTTCCGGGATGCAGCTTCTATGCCGAATACGCCCTTGCCCATCTCCGCCACGTTGAGATACATCTCCAAAATGCGTTTCTTTCCCCACACCGCCTCGATCATGAAGGTGAAGTAAACCTCGAGGCCTTTGCGCAGCCAACTGCGGCCTTGCCACAGAAAAACGTTCTTTGCCACCTGCTGGCTAATGGTGGAGGCGCCGCGCAGGCGGTTTGGTTTTTTCTTGTTGATCTCCATGGCCTTCTTGATGCTTTTCACATCGAAGCCGTTGTGGTCGGGGAAGAGCTGGTCTTCGGAGGCCATGACGGCCAGGCAGGCGTTGGGCGACATGTCGTTCAGGTGGATGTAGTCGCGCTTCAGGCCGTCGCCCTTTACCCAACTGATGAGTTGGGTGGCGGTGACGGGCGGGTCCACCCATTTCAGGATGATGATGTAGATGAGTTGGGCGGCAAACAGGAATAGGAAAACATTTTTGATTTTATTTCCTACGGAGAGAAGCCATGCCTTCATGTCGTGCGCGTTTTTCGTTTGCCTCTTTAAAGGACGGGCGAAAATACGAAAATGCTTTTTTTGTCAAGCGCTATGGCGGAGGGGAAATAAGATAAATTGTTTGTCTTGCAGGAATCCTACTATATTTAAGGACCTACATACGATTGTAAATAAAGTACGTGGGATAGGAGAGCAATTTTCCTAACCCCGTCAAAGCCACCAATAAAAATGGAAAGCGTACTATGAAACGTTTTTGCTTCGCCCTGGACTTGCAAGATGACCCTGCGCTGATCTCTGAATACGAATTCTGGCACCGCAATGTGTGGCCCGAGATCCGGAAAAGCATTTTGGATGCCGGGATCACCAACATGGAGATCTACCGCATCCTGAACCGGCTCTTCATGATCATGGAAACCACCGACAGCTTCGATCCGCAGGCGAAAGCCCAGCAAGATGCCGCCAACCCGAAGGTGCAGCAATGGGAAGAGCTGATGTGGAACTATCAGAAACCGCTTCCCCACGCCAAGCCCGGCGAGAAGTGGATGCCCATGGAAAAGATCTTTCAACTCTAACACCCCGGCATGCGCATCGACGCCCACCAACATTTCTGGAAGTTCGATCCCGTTCGCGACAGTTGGATCGACGCCACCATGTCCACCATTCAACGTGACTTTTTTCCGGCCGACCTGAAACCCTTGTTGGATGCACAGGGTATCGAGGGGTGTGTGATCGTGCAGTCCGACCAGTCGGAGGCGGAGAATGTTTTTCAGTTGAAAAATTCCGAAGGTCACGATTTTGTAAAAGGCGTGGTCGGCTGGGTGGATCTGCAAGCGGACGATGTGGAGGATCAATTGGTGCACTACAAGGCGTTCCCCAAAATGAAAGGCTTCCGCCATGTGCTCCAAGGCGAACCGCAGCGCGACTACATGTTGAACGCAGCGTTTATGCGGGGCGTTGGGGAATTGAAAAAATTCGGGTACACCTACGACATACTCATCTACCAGGATCAACTGGCTTACGCCGAGAAATTTGTAAAGGCGTTTCCCGATCAACCCTTTGTGCTGGATCATATGGCCAAGCCCTCCATTCGCACAGGCGACCTATCGCAATGGAAGAAAGGCATACAAGCCTTAGCGGCACACGACAACGTGTGGTGTAAAGTCTCGGGCATGGTGACCGAAGCCGATTGGAAACGCTGGAAGCCCGGCGACTTTGTTCCCTACCTCGACACCGTAACCGAAGCCTTTGGAACACACCGGCTCATGTTTGGCAGCGACTGGCCGGTTTGCCTGGTGGCTGCCGCTTACGCTGAAGTGTATGACCTGGTACGAAACTATTTTTCATCCTTCAGTGCAAAAGAGCAAGACGCTATCTTTGGAATCAACGCAACGAAATTCTATAACCTATAAAAATATTTACATATGGACTTACTCCTGAAAGATAAAGTGATCATCGTCACAGGCGGTGCCAAAGGGATCGGCGAAGGCATCGTGAAAGTGCTGGCCGGCGAAGGCGCTATTCCTGTGATCGTTGGCCGCAGCGAAGAAGACAACGTAAAGATCGTCAACGAAGTGATTGCATCCGGTGGCAAAGCTTTCCAGATTGTGGCAGAGTTGACAGACCCCGAAGCGTCGGAACGTGCCGTGAAGGCGACCTTGCAAAAATATGGCAAGATCCACGGCCTTGTGAACAACGCCGGTGTGAACGATGGTGTGGGTTTGGAGAAGGGCTCTTACGAAAAATTTGTAGCGTCGCTCCATAAGAACCTCATCCACTACTATCTCATGGCGCACTACGCACTCCCCGCATTGAAAGAAACCCGCGGTGCCATCGTAAACATCGGTTCAAAGACTGCCGAGACCGGTCAGGGTGGAACCTCTGCCTACGCAGCCTCCAACGGTGGCCGCAATGCGCTCACGCGCGAGTGGGCTGTCGAGTTGTTGAAATACAACATCCGGGTGAATGCCCTCATCGTCGCGGAATGCTATACGCCGCTCTATGAAAAATGGATCCAAACGTTGCCCAACCCCAAAGAAAAATTAGCCGAGATCGAATCCAAGATCCCCCTGGGCCAACGCATGACCACGGCCGAGGAAATCGCCAACGCCGTTGCCTTCCTGCTCTCGGAACGCTCCAGCCACACCACGGGACAGCTGGTCTATGTGGACGGCGGATATGTTCACCTCGACAGGGGATTGGCCAATGCATAAGGGATCGCACCACGACGATCCCTCACGCCATCGGCCCTTAAACAATGTTTATGCTCAGAACTTCGGATCGAAATTGAAAAAGATCGGGTTCGACAGCGCGATCATGTTCTCACTCAGTGCCATCGATTCAGGCACCTGCGGGTAGGGTGTGGGCGTGCCCTCGATCATCACGCGGTAGTATGTTCTGCCCAGGTTTGCAGGGGTGTCCGTAAACTCGACATAAGGCGTCTTGGCGTTCACTTGCAACGTGTCGAACGGATTGCCATTCTTTATCACGCGTACCGTGTATTCCCCGGCGACGCTATTGCCGCTGAGTTGGACGCGGAACTTGACGGGTTTTCCGGTAGGCTTCATGTTGTCACCCATCATCATGTCCATCTTGCCGTCCTGGTCGAGATCGGCGAAGAATTCAACGCGGGGTGCATAAGGATTTGCGCTAACGGAAACGCGCCCGTTGGTAAGGGCGTCCACCACCGCTTGCGAAGTCCGCGCCGTGGCAAATACCCAGGTGGTGGGCGTTCCGATGTTGTTGGCTTTTACTTGCACGGTATTCTTCGTGGCCTTGTCGGGCGTGTCAGGTGCACCATGATGTACGTCGCTTCCTCCGCGGCCTGTCAGCTTGCGACCCGATGAAAGCATGTCGTCCCAGATCATGATCGCATTGGCGTTCTTGGGCCAAACGGCCGAGTTCCAGACTTCGATGGATTCGAGCATATCATAAGAGTATCCAAAATGATCTTTCCCGCTCGGGTGGTTGGCCGAAAGGTGAATGCCGAGCTCCTTCTTCACCGCCCCAACGTTCACATCCCGCTGATCGCGCACGTCATATAATCGCTGATGCTCATAAGGTTTGGCCGAGAAGACATTGCCATGTCCACGCGTCGTTGTCCATTCGGCGCCGTATAGAAGCAACACCGACTCTGACTTAAACTCCGGATCGGCCCAGGTGTGATGTGCCACATCGCCGTCGACATGGTTGTCGTGATCGGTGATGCAGACATAATCGATGCCAGCGGCTTTCGAAAAGTCTATAATTTTTGAGATGGGATGGTTCGACGACTCTTTGCTGTGACGCGAGTGCACATGCAAATCACCCTTCAGCCACACGCCGCCCGTAAGGCTGGCCACTGGCGGCAACGTGCCCACATCCTTGAGCGCCCAAGGATTGGTGTAGGTCGACTGTGCCAGCGAAACGCTGCTGATGCAGATCGCCATAATCAATCCCATGTAAATAACATTCATCTGCTTTTTTGTCCTTCTGTTTTTCACTTGCATATCGCACTCGTTAAATATTTAGTAGTTAGTATTAAGCGTAAATTATTTTTGAGTTAAGGGTATTCGCGTTTGCGCGGAGCATCTTTGTTCATCGCCGCTAAAGGTTAGGCGCGCTGAACGGCCGATCATATTAACTTTTATCAACGGGCGGTGTAGATGATTCCTGGTTTTACAACTACGCGATGTCACGATGTCCATCATCGGTTAAAAATTGTGGCGAGCAGGAAAGTTTACCACGGTATTTCAAATGCTGTGGATAGATTAAGAAATCTTTATGTAACACAAGAAGTGCAGGGATTCTCCCGCGCGTAGGTCCTCCTTTATCGCATTTAAAGGTTATTTATCTGATAATCAATAGAGTCCGCATTGGCCCGGTTAGTGCATTGGGATTAAGAGGTTTATGATCATTATCAGGTATATTATTATTTACTTTATTGTTGGAGGTTAGGTAAACTTTTATTTACTTTGTTGCAGAACGTTGGCAGCTATGGAAACCTATGAAATCAAGTGAATTGCTGCGCGCGCTTCAGCGTGCCGGGTGGTATGTGGACAGGCAAAACGGATCGCATGTGATCATGAAGCATCCGGAAAAAGAGAAGGCCTTCATCTCCGTGCCCAACCATGGTAGTGCAGAAGTTGGTAAAGGGCTTCTTAGAAACATTCAGAAAAAAGCGGGCCTTTAACAGGAAGAATTTTTAGTGACTCTCAAACAAACATCATGAAGAAACTGGTTGTAAAAATTGAAAAAACAAGCACAGGCTTTTCCGCCTATTGTGAAAAGTATCCTGCCTTCACCACCGGAAAGACCTTGACGGAGCTCTCCTCGAACATGGTCGAATCGCTGAACCTCTATTTTGACGAAGAAGGAAAAGGAAGGAAGGTCACCGCGCGTGATCTCAACTTCCAACTCGATCTGGGCAATCTTTTTGAGATCTTTCCCATCAACGTAAAGGCTTTCTCGAACCGGTTGGGAATGAACTACACGCTTTTGATCCAATATGTCAAAGGCGTGAAAAAGCCTTCGGCAAAACAGACGGAGAAGATCTTAGAGGGCATGCAGGAAATAGGGAAGGAGTTGTGTGAGATACGGCTGGTGTAACCTCACGGGAGCTACAAGGCCTCACCAGCCTCGGCATCGACCATCACCACGCCGTGTTCCAGCTGTTGAAAAATGCTGGCCGGGAGCGCTTCGGAAGCGGGAAGCTTAAGGGCCTTTTTCAAAATGGCGTTCTTCGTATAGCCGTTGGCAATGAGGATAGGCAGTCTCGCTTCGCGGACATGTCTTAGCCCCAGGGTAAGGCCCTTGTCAAGACGGGTGGATTGGGAAAAGTATTTTTGTCCGACGGTCTTTGTTTCTTCAGCCAGCGTGCTCACATGGGCTGCGGCATCGAAGGGTGTTCCCGGCTCGTTCATGGCGATGTGCCCGTTTGTGCCGACACCCACCAGCATAACATCCAAACCATGATGCCTATTGATCAATGCATTGATGCGGTCCGCTTCGTGTTGCAGATTGGTCGCCAGTCCGTCGAAGAAATGAATTTGCTCGGGCAGGATGCTGGCGGGAATAAAAAAAGAATCGTTCATCATGGTGCGACACGAGCCATCGTCTTGCGGGCCCAAGCCCACCCATTCGTCGAGACCCACAAAGGTGCACTGGCTCACATCCAATCTTTTGTCCAAAATATCGGTCACCATGCATTCGAACACGCCCATCGGCGTATGGCCCGAGGCGAGGCAGACCAGCGACTTGGGTTTTTTGGAAATATACAAACCGA
The DNA here is from genome assembly GCF_003589925.1 of Chryseolinea soli. Taxonomy (NCBI): domain Bacteria; kingdom Pseudomonadati; phylum Bacteroidota; class Cytophagia; order Cytophagales; family Fulvivirgaceae; genus Chryseolinea; species Chryseolinea soli. Next base: position 4,337,418 of record NZ_CP032382.1, read on the forward strand.
CGACATCCGCCACGGCGCGACTGAGGCTTTTATAGTCGGGGTAAATATGGAGCTTCATAATTCCTGAAATGTAGTTCAAAAATTTCACTTCCGGGTTATTTCAGGAGGACGTGTTGTTGCGTAACTTTCATGAGCATGCGGAACGCCATTTGCCCGACAGCCCAGGATAGCCATCCCTGTGATACCCGATATTTTTGAAAAGCATCTTCTCCCTAAACCAGCACGATCTTGAAAACGCTCATTTCTTTTTTGCTTGCCTTTCTCCTCGTCTCCGCTTCTTTTGCACAGCGCACGTCGCTCCTCCAACCGGCTCACCTCACCTGCGAATACCAAAATAATCCGCTGGGCATCGATACGGGCACGCCACGGTTGGGGTGGAATTTTCAAACGGCGGCGAGAGATCAGTACCAAACGGCCTATGAGATCATGGTTCGCCAGGAAGGCGGACAATCCACAGTTTGGTCTACCGGAAAGGTGATGCAAAATGGAAACACCCAGATCGACTATGAAGGCGAACCCTTGCTCCCCTTCACCCGCTATTACTGGAAAGTGCGCACCTATGATGCGCACGATCAACCCTCCGGCTGGAGTGATGAAGCCTGGTTTGAAACCGCCATGTTGAAAACATCCGACTGGCAGGCCAGGTGGATCGACAACGGCAGCACCCTACCCGCGCGCGATGAGGATTTCTACAAGGACGATCCCATGCCGCTGTTTAGAAAAACACTGAATGTCCAAAAGAAACTCGCCTCCGCCCGCCTCTACATTTCCGGGTTGGGCTATTACGAAGCCTATCTAAACGAAAAGAAGATCAGCGACCACGTGCTGGACCCGGGGTGGACGACCTATAAAAAAGAAGCGCTTTATGTCACGCACGACATCACCGTCATGCTAAAGCCCGGCCAGAACGCCATCGGTGTCATGTTGGGCAATGGTTGGTGGGACCCGCTGCCCCTGAGACTTTTTGGCCGCTTCAACCTGCGCACGGTTCAGCAGACGGGCCGGCCTTGCGTGAAGGCAGAGATCCATTTGAACTATGCCGATGGCACCCGCGAAGTGATCGGCACCGATGCTTCGTGGCAAACGACCAACGGCCCCATCGTGCGCAACAATGTTTACCTGGGCGAGCACTACGACGCGCGCCTGGAAGTGAAGGGTTGGAGTGGGCTGAAGGCACCGGGCAACACATGGAAAAATGCAACCTTAGCCGAAGGCCCGGCCGGCACGCTGCACGCTCAATTGCAGCCCCCGATCCGCATCACCCGCACGCTAAAGCCCACCCGGATCCTTGAAATAAAACCCGGTGTCTACATTGCCGACATGGGTCAGAATTTTGCCGGTGTGGCCCGCGTCACCGTGAAAGGAAAGAAGGGAACCAAGATCAGCCTGCGCTACGGCGAGGCCTTGCTCCCCGATGGCACATTGAATTATCTCACCACCGTAGCCGGCCAGTTGAAAGCCCTCTGGAACATGAACGGCGGCCCGGGCGCACCGGCCACGGCCTGGCAGGAAGACAGCTACACGCTGAAGGGCGAAGGCACCGAGACCTGGTCGCCCCGCTTCACCTTCCATGGCTTTCGTTATGTGGAGATCACCGGGTGGCCCGGCAAACCAACGCCCGACAACATCGAGGGCCTGCGTATGAATGCCGACCTGACCCGCAACGGCGAGTTCACCTGTTCCAACGACATGTTCAACAAAATACACGAAGCCATCCAATGGACTTTTCTGAGCAACGTGTTTAGCGTGCAATCCGATTGTCCCGGCCGTGAAAAGATGGGCTATGGTGCCGACATGGTGGTGACAGCAAACGCCTTTATGTACAACTTCGACATGAGTAACTTCTACACCAAGGCCGTGCACGATTTCGCCAACGAGCAGCGACCCGAAGGCGGCATCACCGAAACGGCCCCCTACACCGGCATCGCCGACAAAGGCCTGGGCGATGAGTCGGGCCCGCTGGGATGGCAGCTCGGTTTTCCTTACCTGCAGGAACAACTCTATGAATTTTATGGCGACGAGCGCATCATCGCCACGCAATACGACAACGTGGTCCGGCAAATGACCTTCCTCCAAGCCAAAGCCATCGACGGCCTCTTTCATTGGGACATCAGCGATCATGTGGCCATCGATCCGAAACCGGAAGCCTTCAGTGCCTCGGCGTTCTATTATCATCACGCATTGCTGGCGGCGAAGTTTGCGGGCATCTTGAAAAAAGCTGATGATTCTGTGAAGTATGCCAAGCTGGCCGGACAGATCAAGCAACGCATCGTGGAGAAATACCTGGTGCCACATACGGGCCGGTTCGACAACAGCACACAGTCGGCACAGCTGTTTGCCTTGTGGTATGACTTGTCGCCGGAGAAGGAGAAAACATGGGAAGTGTTGATGAGCGAGTTTGCGCGTCATCAGGATCACGTGGCGTCGGGCATCTTTGGTGTCAAAATGATGTTTGATGTGCTGCGGCAAAGCGGGCAGAATGAAGTGGCGTATCGCATTGCCAATCAAAAAGATTATCCCGGGTGGGGATTTATGTTGAAGGAAGGTGCTACTACCTTGTGGGAGTCGTGGGAATATCCCGACAACGCGCCCTCGCAAAACCATCCCATGTTCGGCTCCATCGACGAGTGGTTCTATCGCTCGCTGCTGGGCATCAACCCGCTGGCACCCGGGTTCCGCAAAATACAGATCAAGCCGCAGCCGGCGGGCGACCTCACGTGGGCAAAGGGAAGTTACACCTCCGTCCAGGGAAAGATTGTGAGTGAATGGAAAAAAGAGGAAAACCGTTTTCAGCTCACGGTGTCTATACCCGCCAACACCCGTGGCGAAGTGTGGATCCCGTTCGCGCCCGGCAGTGACCTGAAAGAGAACGGCACCATCATCGGTAAGGAAGGCATGTCGAAGCACGTGCGTTATGTGAACGGCTATGGTGTGGTAGAGATCACCAGCGGCGACTACGTCTTTGAAGCGACAACCCATAATTAAGATCCATCCCAAAACAAAGAACGCATGAAATACATACTCCCCATCCTGCTGCTGGCCACTTCGATACTTCAGGCTCAAACGCCCCCGCGACTCATCGTGCGCGGGGATGACATGGGCTTTTCGCACGCGGGCAACGAGGCTTTGATAAAGAGTTATAAGGAAGGCATCGAAACCTCCATTGAAGTGATCGTGCCTTCGCCCTGGTTCCCGGAAGCGGTGAAACTGCTGCGCGACAACCCGGCCGTTGACGTGGGCATTCACATTGCCCTGACCAGCGAATGGGAAAACATAAAATACCGCCCCGTGTCGGCGTGCCCTAGCCTGACGGATGCCGACGGCTATTTCTATCCCATGATCTGGCCCAACAAGAATTACCCGGGACAATCGCTCACAGAAAACAAATGGACGCTGGCCGACATCGAAAAAGAGTTGCGTGCACAGATCGGGTTGGCCTTGAAAAAGATCCCGCGCATAAGCCACATCAGCGCCCACATGGGGTGCTATGACATGGACCCCGAAGTGAAGAAGCTGGCCAAACGGTTAGCCGTGGAATATAAGATAGATATCGACCCTGCAGAACGAGGGGTGAAGGGGATAGGCTACAAGGGCCCGCATCAAACCTTCGAAGAGAAGGTGAGCAGTTTCCTGGCGATGCTGGAAACGCTAAAGCCCGGGGAAACCTACTTGTTCGTGGACCATCCAGGTCTGAACACCCCCGAGCTACAGGCCATCTTCCATATTGGCTATGAGAATGTGGCAACGGACCGGCAGGGGGTAACGGATTTGTTTATGGACAAACGTATACGGGAGGCTATACGCCGTAGCGGCGTCCAGTTGATCAGTTATGCCGACCTGAGGAAATAACCACCCTAACCCTACTGGACTCCCTGTTTTAAGGGTCAAGTCAGCCCGAATTCTTGAAAAAGGGACGGAATTATTACGTGGCAACGCGAATGCAGCATAATATCTTAATATTTGTCCGTGAAGAAATATGGGTAAGTCCCCGTATCTTTCGAACGTTTACCTAAAACCTTATCTATGAGAAAAATCATTTTATCTGCATCCCTCATTCTTAGTTTGATTTTGACCGGCTTTAGCCAGGACAAAAAAGTAGCCCTCGTTACATTTTTCGGCGACAAAAAAATCGGTGGTACCGGCATGAGCACCATCGGCGAATCGTTGATGAAGGACCCCAACTTCAATCTTGCGCCGCTCGTCGACAAAGCCTACGAACGTTTTGTGAACGATTTTGCAAAAGACTTTCCTTTCAAGTTGATCGACCAAAACGAGATCAGCAGCAATCCCGATTATCAGAACTTCAAGTCGTCTATGTTGGCCGACACGGCCAGCGGCTTCAACAAGTCCATGGGCATCCAGTATGCCGTGGTGAAGGGCTTTGTCTGGGCCTATGGCGATATCCAGGGCTTACTGAAAGAAGAAAAACGTGACCCTTGTAACCTGGCCAAGATCTTCCCCCAGGCCGATGGCATTTTGTTTGTAACGATGGACTACGAATTTCAACCCCGTGCCATGGGCTTTGCCGCCGGTGCTGTGGCCTATTTGAACATGTTCATGTATGACAAGAAGTGCGACAAGGTCTTCCGCATCCGCGAGCAAGGCGTTTCGAAAGGAAAAGTACCTGCGGTAGGCGGTATTCCGATCATGGACGTAAACAAGATCCAACCCCTTTGCCAGGATGCAACCGAAGTGTTGTTTGAAGAGCTGAAAGGCAAGCTGGGCAAGATCGTGAAGAAATCGGCTAAATTCTAAGCTGTCAACATAGAAGCTTGCGGCTTCGTGATACTTTGAAATAAAAAAAACGTCCTGGATAACAGGACGTTTTTTTTTATTTTCAGTCGATTGTCAACTAAGGTTGTTCTTGTTCTTTGTCGGCTTTGGCCAGGTCGCGGGTGTTCTTTTGTACGGCGATGGCGGCAAACATGCTCAGCAAAAAGGACATGGCATAAAACCCTTTTTCACTCAGCGTCAGGGTTGCATTCCAGAGGCCGACCACGAGCAGCAAGATGGCGAGAATGGTGGAGAACCAGCTGAGGCCATAATAGATGTTGGTGACAGGAATACCTTCCAGTTGGTCGCGCACACTTTTCTGAAGCGACACGGCCGAGAACAATCCGTACATGAGCACGGTGAAGTAATACCCTTTTTCGTTCAGCATCATTTCGGCATTCCAGAGGCCGATGTTGAAGGAGACCATGCCCGCCAGGAGCGCGATCCACGACGCGGCGATGAAGGCATTGGAGGGTTTCTGTGTTTGTGTCATAGCGATATGGTTTAATGAAGGTTGGAGATTCGTCAGGCAAGACGAGGGTGACCTTGCTTATGTTTTTTGATTTAGAGTCCTATATGAAATTAATCCTTAAAAGATTTTGTATCCCAAAATGAACGAGAACTTTTGAAAGTTAAGAAAGCTGTCCTGGTCAGAGGTCAACAGTCTCCGCGTGCTGTATGGGCGCGCTTCAATGCTAAATTTTCTATACTGGAAGCCTGCGCCACCCGCGAAACTCAGCGTAAATCCTTTGGACGCCGTGAAGTCGCGAGCCTCATAGGTGAGCGCAAGATCGGCGATCATGCCGGCATTGATAAAAATGGACGTTTTTTTGCCGAGGAAAAAATAGTACCGTGCGGCGAGCATTGGCTCGATCGACTGATAGGTGGCCGCATACCGCCCGCTAGTTTTGAACGAATGAAATGCAGGCTCAAACAGAAGAGACCATTTGTTTCGATTGAAGGGCAGAACAAATTCCAGTTCGGCGCCCAACCGGTAGTCGGTTGCTTTCCCGTAGTCACGATACGTATAGTCGCCTCCATCGGTCCGGGTCAGAGAACCCGTGCCAATGCCGGGCGCGATCTTGAGGTGGACTTTTTGTTGAGAATGCTTTTCGCGATCCACAGCCACGATACCATGACAGGCGTTGTATTCGGTGAAATATTTTGCGAGGGGTTTCCGCTCGTATTTAACCTGCTTTACTTTTTCGGTAGAAAACGAGGCACAATACACAAACGTCTGAAGCTGATTGATGTATTCGCGGTTCTGTCCAAAGTTGGTACTGGAGTGGTAGTACACATTGTTTCTGACCTCGTCTGCCGTGAACAAGTACAGTTTGTACACCAATTGTTTTATGTCGCCACCGTCGACGGAAAAGAAGAAGTAGTCAAAACCTTGTAAGCGGTGATGGTACAGGTTGGCTTTGCCCTCGACCAGGACGCGTAGGAAAAGGGTTTGTTCCTTCCACTCCGGTGTTTTGGTGATCGTGAGCTTCCGGATATCCCGCGTGGCGAGTTCCGCCGGTAAAGTTTTTCGGATAAACCTGGCATCGCCGATGCCCAGTTCTTTGATCTCGGATACGTTCATGGAAACGGCTTCGGAACTTTCCGAATTCTTATACCGGATCTTGTCGGGACTGCCAAACCAATCGCTGTTCTTAATAAAGCAGTCGCTTCGAACGCCATCGTTGTTGATAAAATAACCTTTCTCGTATTCAATTTGGCCAAAAACGTGCAAAAAGGAACAAGACAAAACAAGTACAAGCAAAATTCTCATAGCAAAAACACCCTGGGGGTTGAGGGTTAACAAAACAAACCTGGGGGCAAGGTAATGATGTTTATGTGAAATAAAAACGATTGCGGAAGCGTGACAAACTTGCGGCACCGTGATCGAAAGTCCGGTGAACCAAGAACAGACGATGAAAGGGTGTTTGAAAAGACGTTTAAAAAGAGGCGAGCCTGCCAGAAATAAAAAAGTATGCCCGATACACACTATCGCACGCGTTACTGGTGTTGTTTTTTGTTTTGCGTAGATATCTCCATAGGCGAATCAAGGCAGCGCAGCATGGGGAAGGCCATGTGACCATGCAGACTTTGGCTGAGCACAGGAATCACCGGGTGGTAAAATGGTCGTGTTCGCGTCTGCCAAGAACATGAACGGCCATCCGTAAAAGATAAGGCAGAAGACTGCCGGCCGACGATAAATTTATAGCGATAAAACCCGTAATTTGACGTACGTAAAAACCCTACTGCATGAAACGTAAACTGGAAGGACAAACCGCCATTGTCACGGGCGCCAGCTCCGGCATTGGCGCGGGAGTGGCCAAGGCCCTGGCTGCGGAAGGCGCCGCCGTAGTGATCAATCATTCTTCCAGTGCCGACAAGGCTGCAGCCGTGCTGGACGAGATCAAAAAGGCCGGTGGCAAAGGCATCGTGGTCAAGGCCGATGTGAGCAACGAAGCCGACGTGCAAGCCATGTTCAAAGAGACCTACAAACAATTTGGCACGGTCGACATCCTGGTGAACAACGCCGGGTTGCAGAAGGATGCTAAATTTCACGACATGACGCTGGACGAATGGAACCGCGTCATCGCCATCAACCTCACGGGCCAGTTCCTTTGTGCGCGTGAAGCCATCAAAGAATTCCTGCGCCGCGGTGTGGTGCCCGAACGGTCAAAGGCCGCGGGCAAGATCATCTGCATGAGCTCGGTGCACGAGGTCATTCCCTGGGCAGGACACGCCAACTATGCAGCCTCGAAGGGCGGCATCATGATGCTGATGAAAACGATCGCCCAGGAATATGCACCGCAGAAGATCCGCGTCAACAGCATCGGCCCCGGCGCCATCCGCACCCCCATCAATCACGCGGCCTGGCAAACGCCGGAGTCGTACAACCAGTTGTTAAAACTCATCCCCCAAAAACGCATCGGCGAAGCAGAAGACATCGGCGGCGCGGCCGTGTGGCTGGCTTCCGACGACTCGGACTATGTGAACGGCATCACGCTGTTTGTCGATGGTGGCATGTTGCTCTATCCCGGTTTTGAAGATAATGGCTAAGGGAGATTTCTGACGGCAGAAGCTTCCTCTGTAAAAATTGTTCCCCCCAAAGAAATACCCAGTGTAAACTATACAAGCACGACAACAACCATGACGCCAACTGCCGAAGAACAACGCCTGCTGGACGACCGCGACAAGAAAGCAAACTGGCGCTTTCTGGGACCCTATCTCACCGAGCGTCAATGGGGCACTGTCCGAGAAGACTATAGTCCCGGGGGAACCGCCTGGGAATATGTGTCGCACGATGCGGCGCGCAGCAAGGCCTACCGCTGGGGCGAAGAAGGTATTGGCGGAATAAGTGACGATAAGCAACGCATGTGTTTTTCCGTTGCCCTGTGGAACACCCAAGACCCTATTCTGAAAGAGCGACTCTTCGGCCTCACCGGGCACGAAGGAAACCACGGCGAAGACGTTAAAGAGATCTACTACTATCTCGACAGCACGCCGACGCACTCGTACATGAAGATGCTGTACAAATATCCGCAGCAAGCATACCCCTACAGCCAGCTGGTAGATGAAAACCGCCGTCGCGGCAAGCTCGACCCCGAATACGAGTTGATCGACACGGGCATCTTCAACGAAGATCGCTACTTCGATGTGTTCATGGAATACGCCAAAGCCGATACGGATGATTTGCTGATTCGCATCACCGTGCACAACCGCGGACCAAAAAAAGCATCACTCCGCGTGTTGCCGCAGATCTGGTTTAGAAATACCTGGGCGTGGGGCTACGACAACTATAAGCCCGAAATGTTTCGCGACGAAGAGGGGGTGATCGAGATCAATCACCGCGACCTGGGCAACTACTACCTGGTGGGCGCCGGCAAACCTGAAGCCGTGTTCTGCGAAAACGAAACCAATCTCAAGCGCCTTTACAACGTCGAGGGTACTGGTCCTTTTAAAGATGGCATAAACGATTATGTAGTGAACGGCAACCGCGAGGCCATCAGCAGCCATCACCGGGGAACAAAGGGTGCCTTCGACTACAACCTGTCGATCGCTGCCGGAAAGTCGAGCACCATTACCTTGCGTCTGACGCCAAAATATTTAGTCAACCCCTTCCAGGATTTCGATGCCCTGTTTGAGCAACGCCTGCAGGAAGCCAATGCTTTCTACGATAATATGCAGGCCGGCATTGACGACGCCGACAAGGAGAACATCCAACGCCAGGCCATCGCCGGTATGTTGTGGAGCAAACAATTCTATTTCTACGACGTATCGGAATGGCTCAAGGGCGACCCGGCTCAGCCCCCGCCACCCGAACAACGCGAGCATGGCCGCAACCACGACTGGCCGCACTTGAAAAATTGCGACATCATCTCGATGCCCGACAAATGGGAGTACCCCTGGTATGCCGCCTGGGACCTGGCCTTTCACTGCCTGCCCATCGCCATGGTGGACCCGGAGTTTGCCAAACATCAATTGGTGCTGCTCACCAAAGAATGGTATATGCACCCCAACGGACAGCTGCCGGCCTACGAGTGGGCGCTGGGCGACGTGAACCCGCCCGTACACGCCTGGGCTACGTGGCGCATCTATAAAATTGACGAGAAGCTGCAGGGCGGCAAAGGCGACCGGAAATTCCTCGAAGAAGTGTTTCACAAGCTGCTGCTCAATTTTACGTGGTGGGTGAACCGCAAGGATTATAATGGCAACAATATCTTTCAGGGAGGCTTCCTGGGGATGGACAACATTGGCGTGTTCGACCGCAGCGCGCAGCTTCCTACGGGCGGATACATCGAGCAATCGGACGGCACCAGTTGGATGGCGATGTTCACGTTGAACATGTTGCGCATGTCGCTGGAGTTGGCAAAAGAAAACCCCACCTATCAAAGCCTGGCCACCAAATTCTTTGAGCACTTCCTCTACATTGCCGGGGCCATGGCCAACGAAAAGATCGATTTGTGGGACGAGGAGGATGAATTTTTTTATGACGTGTTGCGCACCCCCGATAACCAGCGCACCATTATGAAGATCCATTCCATGGTGGGCCTGATCCCGATGTTTGCCGTGGAGGTGCTGGACCAGGAGCTCTACGATGCCATGCCTGCCTTCTACGAGCGCGCCGAATGGTTTCTGCGCCACCGGCCAGACCTCGCCAACCTCATTTCGCGATGGACCGTGAAAGGCAAGGGTGCGCGGCACCTCTTGTCGCTGTTGCGCGGCCACCGCATGAAACGGCTGTTGAAGCGCATGCTGGACGAAAGCGAATTCCTGTCGGGCTATGGCATCCGCGCCTTGTCGCGTTATCACCTCGATCATCCCTATGTGTTGCACGCCAACGGCGTCGAGTTTAAAGTGAAGTACACCCCCGCCGAGGGCGACACCTCGCTGTTTGGTGGAAACTCCAATTGGCGTGGTCCCATTTGGTTCCCCGTAAATTTTTTGTTGATCGAGTCACTGCAACGCTTCCACCACTACTATGGCGACGACTTCAAAGTAGAGCACCCCACCGGCTCCGGCAACATGCGAACGCTGAAACAGATCGCCGACGATTTGTCGGAGCGTATGATCAGCATTTTTCGCAGGGATTCCAACGGCAAGCGCGCGGTGTTCGGACCGTACGAGAAATTTCAGAACGACCCCCACTTCAGGGATTACATTCCCTTCTACGAATATTTTCACGGCGACACAGGACGGGGTGCAGGTGCGATGCATCAAACGGGCTGGACTGGCCTCGTTGCCAAATTGATACAGCCGCGGAGAAAGAAATAGGAACTATTTCACGCCGTTTCTTTTTTAGTGAGGAAGCTAACGTTACAAAAGGATGAGGCCATGAAGTTTGACAAGAAAACACTTTCAGATTTTGATCAGTCCCTGCGTTTGGAGTGGCTGGAGACAAACGGTATAGGAGGGTACGCCAGTGGAACGGTTTCCGGCGCAAATTCGCGTAAGTATCATGGCTTGCTGGTGTCGGCACAACATCCGCCGGTGGGGCGTATGGTGGCGTTGTCGAAGTTGGAGGAAACACTGGTGGTGAGAGGGCCGGGCAACACAGAAGAACGTTTTGAGCTGGGCGCCAACCAATATCCCGGTGCCGTACACCCCAAAGGATTCCAATATCTGAAAAGTTTCGAACGGCAACTTTTTCCCGTGTTTACCTATGAGGCCGGCGGCGTCGAGATCCGAAAGACCATTGCCGCCGTGCACGGCGAAAACACAACGCTGGTGATATACGACGTGGTCCGCGCCCGGCGACCGTTCACGTTAGAGTTGCTGCCGTTGAGTTCATGCCGCGACTTTCACAGCCTCACCTTTGCCAACGATGCGATTGGCACCCAGTATATTTTTGACGATGGTGTTTTTCGTACACTGAATTATCAGACCTGCCCGGAGATCTTTATCGCCGTGCCCGGTTCGCGCTTCACTGAAAATCAAACCTGGTATCGGAATTTTGAATATGCCGTGGAGCAGGAGCGAGGGCTGGACTATCGCGAGGATCTTTATACACTGGGCAATTTTTCTATCACCTTGAAGAAGGGCGATACCTTGGGCGTAATCATTTCCACGGACGACCCCACCGGAAAAGACGCGGCCAAACTGTTTGCCCGGGAGACAAAAAGAAGGGAAGGTCTGATCAGTAAATTTTCCGGCAACGAAAACCTGAAGCGTCTCGCGCTCGCTGCCGATCAGTTCATTGTGAAGCGAGGAGAGCTCAGCACCGTCCTCGCGGGCTATCCTTGGTTTGCCGATTGGGGCCGCGACACCATGATCGCGTTGCCCGGGCTGTGCCTGGTCACCGGCCGATTTGATGAGGCCAAGAAAATCCTGCTTCAGTTTGCGAGCGTCGTCAGCGAAGGCATGCTCCCCAACCGTTTCTCCGACCGCGAAGAACCACCCGAATATAACACGATCGACGCCACCCTTTGGTTTTTCCAGGCCATCTATCACTACTACAACGGCACGAAAGACAAGTCCTTCTTAAAAAAGATCCTTCCCGTCCTGGAAGAGATCATGACCTGGCACGAGAAGGGCACACGCTACAACATCAAGGTCGACGAGGCCGATGGCTTGCTGTCGGGAGGCCAGGAGGGCGTGCAACTCACCTGGATGGATGCCAAGGTGCAAGACTGGGTGGTGACGCCCCGTCGCGGCAAGGCCGTTGAGATCAACGTGCTTTGGTACAACGCCCTCTGCATCATGAATTTTCTCCTGACCGAAAATGGCAAAGCCGACATGGGGAAACCCTATGCCGTCAAAGCGGAAAAGGTAAAAGAACAATTCAACATTCAGTTCTGGAACGAAGCGCAGCAAGCGCTGTTTGATTACATCACGGCTACGGAAAAAAACAGTGCCCTGCGCCCCAACCAGGTCTTCGCCATAAGTCTGCCGTTTCCCTTGCTTACCAAAGAGCGCGCGAAAAAAGTCCTGGCGACGGTCACCGATCATTTGCTGACACCAAAGGGACTGCGCAGCTTGTCGCCAGACGACGCTGAATATAAGCCCGTTTACTTAGGCAATCTCTGGTATCGCGACGGCGCCTATCACCAAGGCACGGTGTGGAGCTTCCTGCTGGGGCCGTATATCGATGCCGTGATGTATGTGAAAGAAGACAAGGGTAAAGCGGAAGCTGCGCGTCTTCTCCTAAAATTCTTCAACCACCTCGACGAAGCCTGCATCGGATCGGTTTCTGAAGTTTTCGACGGCGAGACGCCACATGCCCCGAGAGGCTGTGTGGCACAGGCCTGGGGAGTGGCAGAAGCATTGCGTGTAGCGGTCAGATATGACTTGACTTGATGCTCTAAAACAGACCCAACTGGAGTTTGTTATAAATGCATATCTTTGGCATTAGCCTAATTCGTTGTCACCTATGAAATTGTTTTTCGCGCTCGTGCTGAGCTTCATTTCCCTGGGGCTGTATGCCCAGGATTTTAAAAAAGGATTTATTGTAACGCTGGAAAATGATACTGTCCCTGGACTGTTAAGCTACCGGGAGGGTTCTAAAGCCCATCGGGTTTGCAGTTTCAAGGCATCGCCCGAGCAGGAGGTTGTGAAATACGAACCCACGCAACTCGTTGGATATGGCTTTGTGAACGACACCTATTTTTCGTCAAAGTTCGCGGAAACAAAAGACAGCACGTCGCAGCAGGTCTTTCTGGAGTTGCTGGTCAAGGGTCGGGTGTCGCTCTATAAATATGACTATTTCTTTTTCATGGAGAAAGAAGGCGATGACCACCTTCACAAAATCATCCGCCGCGACATGGCCTTCGAACGTAATGGCCTCGTGTATAAACAGAAGTCGACAACGTATATCGGTGTGGTGAAGACATTATTGAACGATTGCCAGGAACTCAAGGGGGAAATGGAAAATATAGGATTCAATGAACAATCGCTTGCCCGCCTGGTGGAAAAATATAATCGCTGCATGGGCGCATCGCTGGCGGTGCCCAAAGCGCAAAAACGTTGGTTTAAGGGAGGCATCGGTCTAGTGGCGGGTGTTGTTCAGTCACGGCTGCACATGACGTCGGAGTTTGGATGGAACGAATATTTGGCGGGCACGTATCCGGTCTCAACGGCACCGGTGGTAGGAGCTACATTCTCGATGTCGTCACCGCGTATAAACGAACGGCTCGCGGTGTTGGTGGAGGCGCGATTTTTGAAATCTTCCTACGTCTTGCATAAGGAGACTGTATCGGTCGTGACCACGCAACGCGGCAACTCCTCGATCGATATTTCTCAGCTTCACATCCCCGTGGGGATTCGTTACACATTTACCAGTCAAAAGGTCGCTCCGTTTTTCGATGTCGGTTTTTCAACCGGTTTTTTTCTGAACAAGAAGGCGACAACACAGCGTGAGCTGCAGTATCCAAACACGAGCCCACAGGTATTTCCGGAAGAAGACTTGCCCCTCAAAAGCCGTCAGTCGGGTCTGTGGGGCGGCATTGGGATGGTTTTTTCTATCCATCCACACTGGAACAGTTTTGTAGAACTCCGCTACGAGAAGGCCGGCGCCATCGTAGATCCAGATGTCAGAGATAAGGACAGGATAGGATCACACGTGAACAGCTTGCAGTTGACGATTGGTTTGAGAACAAAATAAAAGAATCGACACTTCTTATCGATAGAATCAGGTTGATGCTAATCCCGCACAGCCAACGAATCACGTCTTTGCTCAAAAAGCCAATTCCACAAACCGGACGTGTTGTTGACCCGGTCCCAGATGTCGTGGCCGGCATCCGGAAATTCCGTGTAGCGCGGATGACCACCGGCTTGTTTTATTGCGGCGACCATGTCCCGCGATTGTTGCACGAGCACGTTCCGGTCTTTCTCGCCGTGAAAAGCCCACACCGATACGTCAACGGCGTTGGCGGCAAGGTTCGGGTCTTCGCCACCACAAACGGGTATGGCAGCCGCAAAGAGGTCGGGACGGGTGCAGATAAAATGCCACGATCCATAGCCACCTCGTGATACGCCGGTCACATAGCGCCGGTTTTCATCGATCGTTTTAAACTCATCTTCCAGCGCGTGGAGAGCATCAAAAACCAAAGTGTCCACCGTGGGATAGCGGGGCACGCCACCCCATCCTGATCCGGGCCGGCAGTAGGGGACAAACAAGAAGGCTGGATATTTTTTTCTGTAGGGATCCGTCAGTAGCACCTGCGCCGGTGGACAACCTTCCACACCGCCGCCATAAGGAAGACAGACGACGAGGGGATATTTCTTTTGCGGATCAACGTCCAAGGGCTTCAACAATTGGTAATGCAATGTGTCACCGCGCTGATCAACAAAGGTGCGCGATTCAAACAGGATGGCCCATTCTTTTGCTTTTAGGGCAAGTTGTTTTTCCCATGCCAGTTTCCCCTGCGTTTCATTGGCCAGCACAAATCCAAACACACAGGTGAATATAAAGGCAAATGTGCCCGCGATGGCCCATACGCCATCCGATGTTTTTTCCGGTTGCCAGTCGGAATTTTCGGGAGGCAGCGTCCGAAGTTCACTCCGGAAATTCAGGATGTAGAGTAGCGGGATCAAATCATAAGCAAAGGATATCCACAGGCCAACCTTCTGCAACGTCGCCCTCAACGGAACGTCCTGTGAAGAATTGTACCAAAGAATGGTTGCTCCGATCATAACCACGAGGATGAGCATGAGCCATCCGGCGGACAGGAGCCATGGATTTTTGCGGGTAGCCGAAAACACCAGGCTCGCAGCAGAAACGATCGATGTCAGAAAGACAAGAAAGAACGCGGGTGCACCATATGACACGAACTGGGCAGGCGACACGATAATAGCATAGTTCACGATCAGATAACCCAGCGCTGCGATCGCAGCAAGTGTTGCCGTGACGAACGCAACCGTGTAGTGCTTGGCATGATAATACTTTAAAATAAAAAACGAACCGATGGCGGCGTTCACACCGAAGATCAGAAGCCATGGAATGAATGACTCCAGCCGCGTAATTTGATCCCCCAACTGAAACCGAAGAACATCCTGCAAGAGGATCGCAGCGATCAACAAGGCGGTAAAAAAGATGCCCCGGTAATAAAAATTTCGTTTCATGGATAACAGGTGAGCCTGATAAAGATAACGAAAACACTCAAGAAACGAATGCGAAGGTCCCCCTCGTGAAAACGAGATTCGATGACCCGCAACAAGCATTACGCGAATGCGGGCCAGGATTTTGAGCTATTCTTTAAAAAAATGCAGGCGTGCACCCAGGCAAAGAAATTCGTTGAGGGCGGCGCCCGTGTGCCAGTCGTATTGGTGACGGAAATAAGAATAGAATGTCCATCGATGGCTGATCTCATGATCGAACGCCAACTGAACAAAAGGGCTGTCGAGCGCATAAGGATTGAACACATCATAAGACCCCGTGGTGGCCTCCAGGAACCCCTTATCCAGACGATAACGGAGACCCACTTTATAAGTTAGATAAGGATCGCCTGCGCCCTTCATGTCAGGCAGCCCATCCGTTGTGTTGTCGCGGTGCGTGGACCAAACCGTACCTAAAGCGCCCAGCACGGTAAAGGCATGTGAAACAGGATGCTTTCCTTCGGCGATCAACAGGTAGTTGCTTTCGGCATACGAAGGCGTGGGATAGTCGCTGATCTTGTCCGACATGCGCGCCACAAACCGTACGATCTTGAAAAACGATTTGGTTTGCAGTTCCACCTTGTATCCATCGTAGGCCATAAATTTCCCGGAGCGCTCACCATGCCGCAAGCCCAACTCCAGCCTCAACCAAGGATTGAGTTTAAAGTTCGAGACTAGGCTTTGATCCAAGCGGAACTGGCCATCCGCGCTTCGGATCATGCGTGTATAGAACAGGAGGTTCAACTTTTCTTCCGGGGCATGAACAGATTCCAGTGTTGCTGCGGGTTTGTCCTGCGCCCAGGTTGGGAAGATGGGCAGCGCCAGGGCGATTGCGCCCCACATCCTGATCCATGATCTTATTTTCAACGACATAACAAAGCCTTCTCGATTAAATACGCCGGCATTTTCAGGCATTCGAAGGAGGCCAAAAAGCACAACACCTGCACCTGATTTTCCGTGGATGGTGTTTTTTTGGAGAGTGGGCGGGTTAGCCTATGGCGGTTACCGTTTTTGGCTATCAAAAAAGGCCGATGTTACCATTATGCTGCACTACAACAAAAGCCTGTTGGATTACGACGATGATCTCAGCACCGGGCAACGCAACAACGTGATCCTGCTACCGGCAACATGGGGCATTTTCCGTTAACGTGTGCAGGCACTCCGGTCAGTGGTGGTATTGCCCAGACGGTTTGGTTTTGGTTGGACGTTTGATTGCGCCAACCGGGAAATAACCTGGAACACACTTCGCCGGGATGCCCGATTCCGAACCCCCGGATTTCAAAAGCGGATACAACGTATGCGGCATGGGCGCAAAATGACGTAAAAAAGAGCCTTTCGAGCCTGATGAAAGATGGAATGAATTTGGCAACGCCAAACAAAACTTTTAGCGTATGATCCGGAATTATCTGGTCGTGGCCTGGCGCAACCTTGTGAGGAACCGGGTGTTTTCGACCATCAACATCGCAGGACTCGCCATCGGGCTGTCCATTTGCGGTCTGATCTATCAATACATTCAGTTCGAGCGGAGCTACGACCGGTTCAATGTCAACGCCGATCGACTGTATCGCGTCACCCTGGGCAACATCGACCCCGACCATTCCCAACACACTTCGGCCACCAACCATCCCGCGGTGGCCCCCGCCATGAAGGCTGATTTTCCCGAGGTAGAGGCGTTTTCGCGGTTGGCGCGCACCAACTTCTTTGTCAGCTCGGTCACGCTCTCCACGCAGGATAAAAAAGGAAATGCCGTCGCGTTCAATGAAGAAAAAATGTTTCTCGCCGACGGCCCGTTCCTCACCATGTTTTCCTACCCCTTGCTACAGGGCAATCCGGCTACCGCATTGAAGGAGCCGAATTCCATCGTCATCTCCGAGGCCATCAGCAAAAAATTCTTTGGCGATGAGCCGGCACTGGGAAAACAATTGAGCCTGAACCGCGAAGTTAACCTCACGGTCACCGGCGTGTTAAAAGATGTTCCCCAAAACTCGCACCTGTCGTTCAACGTGCTCGTCTCCTTCTCCTCCCTCAGCGAGAAGTGGGGATATGACCAATGGCGCTGGCCGGAGTTCTACAACTATATCTTACTCAAACCGGGAACAAACGCAGCTGCCTTACAAAGCAAACTTCCAGCGTTTATCGACAAATACCTGGGCGATGTGAAGCGCGAATACAAATGGGATATCCACATGTTCCTGCAACCGGTGCCCTCCATTCACCTCACCTCCAACCTGGCCCTGGAACAAGACACCAACGGCAGCGAACGCGTGGTCTACTTCCTCGGCTTGCTGGGCATCTTTATCCTGGTCGTGGCCTGGATCAACTACATCAACCTGTCTACGGCCAAGTCGTTGGAGCGCAGCAAGGAAGTGGGACTCCGCAAGGTGGTAGGCGCCAGCAAGCGTCAACTGGTGATCCAATTCTTTTTCGATGCTTTCCTCGTGAATTTTATGGCGATGGTGGTCTCCGCCGGTGTGCTGGTGGTGGCGATGCCGTTCTTCGAGCGGATGGTCGAAAAGAACATCAGCGGTGTGTTGTATGAACACGGCTTGTGGGCCAACCCCGGCATTTTAATTCTGGCAGTTGTCATTCTTTTTACCGGTACGCTTTTGGTGGGTGCCTATCCCGCCCTGCTCTTGTCGTCGTTCAATCCGGCGCAGGTGTTGAAAGGAAAATTCTATAAGTCGGCGTCGGGTCAGTGGCTGCGGCAAGGGCTTGTCTCCTTTCAATATATGTTGTCGATTTTCCTGATCGCCGGCACGATCGCCATGTACCGTCAATTGTCGTTCATGCAGAAACAAGATCTGGGCTATGCGAAAGACCAGGTGTTGGTGCTGAAGACGCCGGCCGTGTTCGACTCCACGATCATGACCCACGTCTCCTGGTTCAAAGATGCCGTGGGTCGATTGGCGTCCGTAAAAAATGCCACCGTCTCCAATGGTGTTCCGGGCAAAGTGCTGCTGGCCCGCAACGGCGCTCGCCGGATCAACCAGGCTCCCGACGCAGATTTTGCCTGCTACCAAAAATCGATCGATGAAAATTTTCTTTCCACGTTCGGCATCACCCTGCTGGCCGGCCACGACCTGACAAAGAAAGACGTGTTTGTCTATGACCAGGAAGCGCCGATCCTCATCAATGAGATCATGAGTCAGAAGCTGGGCTTTGCCAAACCGGAAGATGCCCTGCACGAAAAGATAACGTTTGGCATGGGACCAAGAGCGCAACACGGCGAGATTGTAGGCGTCGTCAAAAACTATCACCAGGTCTCGCTGCACGAGAACTATACGCCGATGATGTTTATCAATCCCGAATTCTTTTCCTTTAATTACATCTCCATTCACCTGGGCAACGGCAACATGACGGCATCGATCGACGCTGTCAAAAAAATCTACGACGAGGCTTTCCCCAATAATGCCTTTGAATACTTTTTCCTCGACGAATACTTCAACCGTCAATACAACGCCGACATCCGGCTGGGCAGCGTCTTTGGCGTCTTCACCGTCCTGGCCATCATCATTGCCTGTATGGGCTTGCTGGGACTTTCCATTTTCGCCGTGGTCCACCGCACAAAAGAAGTAGGCATCCGCAAAGTGCTGGGCGCGTCTGTAACGACCATCCTGGCCTTGTTCTCCCGCGACTTCATAAAGCTCCTGTTGGTGGCCTATTTCATCGCCACGCCCCTCGTGTATTTTGCCGTGAACCGCTGGCTGTCAAGCTTTGCCTTTCATATTTCCCCGGGTTGGGATATCTATGTCGTGCCACTGATCATTTTATTGATCATCTCTATTTCAACCGTGGGTTTTATTTGTTTCCGGGCCGCCACCGCCAACCCGACAAATTCGTTGCGGCAGGAATAAGGAAGCACAGCAGATCTTTCGACAACGTGCGTCGTTCCGCAAGCACAAACGTGCATCTGGCTTCACACGTGTTCAAGGAACCCCGTGGATAGCACAATGAAATCTGTGTGGTGATGCATTAATTGGGAGGAACACAGTCGGTGTGCAACGGGTCTTGCTATCGCTGATGCAAGCTGTCAAATTCAGTGCCGGAATTCAGGATGCCCCTGAGCTTGTATTTGATCTTGCGTCGCACAGGTTCAAAGGAATTTCGTAGATAACAGATCGGGTTCCGGTGTGTGATGCATTTCTAATAGAGCGCGGCATCATCGGTATTTGCCGGTTTCGTTTTATTTCTTGTGCAGTGCTTCCAAATTCATTGCTCTCGAAATTCGGGCTGTCTTGAACCACTGGCGTGCGTCTTTAATCCGTTTGTGCCGGCGACATGACGTGGTCCTTCCATCACTTCAGTAAACCGGCTGGTATTTTATGAATGGCCTGAATCTCGACGTTCCGATAATAAACCTCGGCACCTTCGCTTTGCAATTGGATCTTCCCTTCCTGCAACGGCGTCGACTTGCCGTCGTCGAGCTGACTGGACTGTTGCAACACCATGACCACTTTTCCATTCATTATGTGCACAGCGGTGCTCCCGTAGCAATAGAGCTCCACAACATTCCATTCTCCGGACGGTTTTTCTGCATCGGGATTTTTTATACAGTGTCTTCCTTGAGGGGATTTCTCATTGAACAACAGCAGCTTTCCCTTGGGATTGTAAACGTAGTCAGCAGAATCTTTCATCGCGGCTACTTCAAATGAGCCACCGGCGACACCCCAATAGTCGCCACAGTCGCCTTCCTGAAGTTGAAATTCCTGTGAGCGCATCCAAAAACCGAAGTCCGCCCCATGAGCGCCAACGGCGTGATATAACAAGCCGCTGTCGCGCTTGCTGTTTTTCTTGGGATGCGATTTTGTTTCGCCCCATTTGAACTCTAACCTCAGGTGATAGTTCTTGAATGCCTGTTGTGTAGAAATGCCTCCGAAACGTTGGCCGGATACTCTCAGTGCCGCATGCCCATCGATGGTCACGATGGAAAAGACCTTTAAGGGATCGGCGTTCAACCCAAGCGGCGTGTGATCCCAGGTATTTTGAACCGTGTCGTAAGAGGGACCTAAATAGGTGTCCCAGCCGGTCAGATCTTTTTCATTCAATAATTTTGTCCAGGAAGCCTTTTGGGAAAAGCCTTTTGTTGAAGCCAGGACTATAAACAAAAGTAAGATCGATAAGCGCATGATGATTTTTGATAATGATTATTCACCGATGATGATAAGGTACGAATAATTCCTATTGAAACATCATCTGCCCCAGCCGCGTGTCCATGTTATAGACGTCGTTGCGCAGATTTAATTTGCCATCGCGGCCGACAAATGCCGTGAGGTAGGCGATCAGAACGGGGACCGTTTTTTTGAGCGTCACATATTTTTCCTGACCCGAATTCATGGACGCGTCGATTTTCGCAGACGTCCATTCGGGATCGTTTCGTAAAAGATATTGGGCCAATTTTTTTGGTTCCGCCAACCGGACGCAGCCATGGCTAAAGGCCCGGTTGTCTTTGCTGAACAGGCTTTTGGACGGTGTGTCGTGAAAATAGATGCTGTAGCTGTTGGGAAAGAGAAACTTGACCAGGCCGAGCGAATTTCGCGGACCCGGCTTTTGCCGTACCATATTGCCGACCCGTTCCATGTTATGTTTCTCCAGGTAATCCGGATCACTTTGAATGCCCGGCATGATCTCGTTTTGTAGGATGCTCGTGGGCACGTTCCAATAGGGACTGAACACAATGTACTTCAGATCGCCGGTAAAGATCACGGTTTGATGAAGGACTTGACCCGCCACGATGTTCATATCCCAAACCAGCGAATCGGACTGATACACATAAAGCTTAAAGGAAGGAATATTGACCACCATATAATCTCCATCCATGCGCTCAGGCACCCAACGGCATCGCTCCATATTGACGACGATCTTTTCGACGATATCTCCCACGGGTATATTCATTTCACGGATCATGCCCGTTCCCACAATGCCATCGTCGTTGGCGCCACGACTTTCCTGGAAACTCTTGACGGCGGCCTCAAGATCTTCGGTGAAAAGCAAGGATGTCGTGTCCCCTCCGTATTCTCCGGAGACAAATAACCGCTTGCGAATCTGACGAACGGCTATCGACGAATCGCCCTTGTGATAGGATTTCTTTTCCGGTGAAATGGGTTTCCAGCCACCGGCCGATTCGATGTCCCGGTATTTTTTTAGATATGATTTCAACAAGGCGTATTGACGGTAAACGGGTTCACGCGCCACAAAGGGATGCCCTGACGAATGGAGGAGAAGCGAGTCCATCAGCGTTTTGAGATCGAGTTTTTTGCGGGGCAGATACCACTCCAGTTTGCGCGTCTCATCCTCGCCAATGCCTTGCCAGACGTGACGGGCAAAACTAAAGTATTGCGAGGTGAGCATCAATTCCGCCTCGGCGTTCATCGGCTCGCGTTGCAGCAGCGTGTCCCGGTCGTCCATCAGCGCCTGGAACATGCGGATGTAGGGCAGGCTCTTGGTGAGGCCATCGTCGTTGAGATTTTGAATCCGGTTGAATAAACCCGTGGCCTGTTCGATCAGTCCGCGGCGGTCATACCAGGCATAGGAATAGCCACGGGCGCGATAGAATTTCTCAAGATCCCCGGCGTAGGAAGCAAAGTCGGGGTACTTTTTGACAAACGAAAGCAAGGCACTGCTGTCAAAATGAAAGGATGTTTGGTCGCTGAAATTGCCGGCCACGAGTTCGGCGTCTTGCATTTTCTGCTGTCGTAAGGAATCGGCGCCGGCTTGGTCCGTGAGATGGGAGGTTTCTTTGCAGCCGCCAAAACAGACCGCAAGGAAGACCAACAGGGGGAGCTTTTTCATGCAGAAAAATTACGTAGAAATAGCGATGAAACAGCGAAATAAAGCCAAAGAACGTTTAGAAGCCATCCCTTCGGGCCAAGCCGTTGTGCTTTGTCTTACAGCTTACAGAAGATTCGGAGACCCAGGCATTCCTTTTTTTTAGAGCGTGCGAATTTTAATTTTTGAAACCTGTTATCTATATTTACGTAACTGGTTACGTAATTGATTCACGATAAAGTCAATGGCTATGGATTTCTACAACAAAACAGGCAAAATGGCGATCGGCAGCCGGTTGAGGCTGCTCACCGACAAGGTCACCACCGACGCGGCACAGATCTATAAACTGTATGATGTGGAGTTGCTGCCCAAATGGTTTCCGGTGTTCTACTGCTTGTGCAGCGAAGATTCCACCATCACCGAGATCGCGCAACAGATCGGCCACTCTCATCCGTCTGTGAGCAAGATCGTGAGCGAAATGCTGCGGAAGGGGATCGTGTCCGAGAAAAAGGACAAGGCCGACAAACGCCGGAACGTGATCAGTCTCTCCAAAAAGGGAAAGATCATGGCGGCGAAAATTCAGGATCAGTATAAAGATGTGAACGAGGCCATCGAAGAAATGCTGACCCAAACAACCAACGATCTCTGGAAGGCCATCGAGGAATGGGAAATTCTTTTGGACCAGAAGAACCTGTTGCGCCGCGTGCAGGAAAAAAAGAAGATCCGCGAAAGTAAAAAAGTTAAGATCGTTGACTATACACCGGCTTACGCGAAGGCTTTTCAGGCGCTAAACAAGGAGTGGATCTCAACCTATTTCAAGATGGAAGCCGCTGATTTCAAATCGCTCGAAAATCCGAAAGGCTACATTCTCGATAAAGGAGGCGCCATTTTAGTGGCGCTGTACGAGGGTGAACCCGTTGGTGTTTGTGCCCTCATCAAAATGAACCATCCGGAATATAGCTACGAACTGGCCAAGATGGCGGTTTCTCCAAAAGCACAGGGAAAGAACATCGGCCTCCTGCTGGGCAAAGCCATCCTGAAAAAAGCAAAGGCGTTGGGCGGATCGTCTGTATATTTGGAAAGCAATACCATCCTCAAGCCGGCCATCAGCTTATACTATAAACTCGGCTTTCAGAAAACATTTGGAGAGCCAAGCCCTTATGAACGCTGCAATATTCAAATGGCTGTGAAATTGAAATAGCGCGACATCGCGCAGGTGTTGCTTTTGAGGTTAGGATTTCCATCCTTTCTTCCGGCCTTTAAAACTTCTATTTGGCTACCCGCCACAACATTGTTTGACAGGGTGGTGTGTTTTAGCAGATTAGCTTGTGAACTTCTTTTGTCCGCTCGACCTGATCAGCCCCCGCATGAAAAACTTCTCCAGCTTTAAGAACTCTTGTTTTCTGATCGTTTGTCTCCTCGTTTGGCAAGGTTGTTCGCAAACCAAACGCACAGAATCAACCGCTGAGCAGCTGTCGGAATTTTATGAGCTGAACGATTTTGCAACGATCGAAAAATTCGACACCCACATTCACCTGAACACTGACGCTCCTGCATTTATACACCAGTCGGCCAAAGACAATTTTCGTTTCCTGGACATCGTCGACGACCGGCCTTTTGGTTTGCCGATGGAAGACCAGGAACAGATTGCGCAGAAACAAGTGAAAGCGTTCCCTGACCGGGTTGCCTACGCCACCACCTTCCCGGTGAAGCACTGGAACAGCGAGCGTTGGGAGCAAGAGACGATCGACCATCTGAAGGATGCGTTTTCGCACGGGGCGGTTGCCGTCAAAGTGTGGAAGAATGTGGGCATGAGTTTGCGCGATAAGGATGGAAAGTTTGTCATGATCGATCATCCCCGGTTTGATTCCCTGTTGAACTACCTGGCCAAAAATAAGATCACCCTCATCGGTCACCTGGGCGAACCCAAAGACTGCTGGTTGCCCCTCGACAAAATGACGATGAAAGGAAACCGCGCCTATTACACCGAGCATCCCGACTATCATATGTATTTACATCCGGAGTATCCTTCTTATGAGGACCAGATCGCCGCTAGAGATCACATACTCGAGAAGCATCCCGACCTGATTTTCATCGGCGCGCATCTGGGCAGTTTGGAATGGAGCCTGGACGAACTGGCCAAACGCCTCGACCGGTTTCCTAACTTCGCAGTGGACCTGGCGCGCATGCCCAACCTGCAACATCACGCCATGACCAACTGGCAAAAGACGCATGATTTTTTTGTGAAGTACCAGGATCGCCTTCTGTATGCAACCGACAGGGCCGTGAATCCAGACAAAGACTCCCTGGAAATGAAAACACTCGTACACGAAGCCAGGCTGCGCGATTGGGAATTTTTTACAACCGATACTAAAATGACATCGACCGGCTTTGAGGGCGAATTCAAAGGTCTGAAATTGCCGCGTGAAGTAGTTGACAAGCTATATTTCAAAAATGCCGCAAAGTGGTTGCCGGCGATGGGATTGAAGGGAATCTGAGGGCATCATCTCCCTGCGTTGGTATGGGCATAAATAAATAATCCCCTGGAGAACCAGGGGATTATTATTTGATAACTATTTGTGATGTTCTTAAAGTGCTTTCTTGAACGTTACTTTATTGCGCTCCTCCAACTCTTGTGAAGCCAGGAATTTTTTCAACTCTTCCTGCGATTGGCCATAGGGCAACAAGTCCACCTTTTCGGCAAACAGGTCGGAGAAGAACCAGATGGAGCCCGCGAGCATGCTGCTGGCAATCACCGTAGCCAGCATTTCGGGTATCGGCAATTTCCAGGTTCCATAGTAGAGGATGTTGGTAGCAAAAGAAGCCACGGCATAGATCTTGGATGGAAGACGTTTTCCGTTGAGGATGAACATGAGGATCGCGGCCTCGATGGAGACGGCAAAGATGAACGCGTGCGCCCAGTTGAACGCGGTGATTCTTAGACCACCATAGTTGAAACTCATGTCGGCCACACGGATGCGATCGAAGATATACATCGTGTGAATGATCTGGGCGATGAGCACAAAAATGAGCGTAAGAAATACAAGCGTTTCTGATTTCAGGAAGTCAATGATCTTTTTCATTGCGTATAGAATTTGGTAAAGGTTCTCAGGTGTAACGTGGATTATGGAGTTGTGAAACAATGTATTCGATTTGATCAAAGGGCTCTTTCACGTCGGCGTCGACGATCTTGCGATCCTCTACATGAAACGCCACGCCCAGGTCGTCCAGCTCGTTCAGGATGGGATCGTAGATCTCTTTTTTTGTCGGCGTGTGAAGGCCCTTCACTTTGATGTTGCCCACCAGGTAAGCTTTTGCCGCCGCCCCGGTGGTGAGACCAATGGCTTTGGCTGTGGCGGAATTCAACAGGTCTTCGCCTTGCGTGATGAGAGTAGAGGTGAACTTGTGCCGGAAGTTCTGGTAGTCATACTCCAGCTCGTGCCGCATGATGACACAATCTTTGTCATTCGGGCGCATGTTGAATTTCTTCTCCAGCAAATGTTGTAGAATGACGGCCGGTGTAATCTCCCTGTGGCCTTCGAGCCATTCATCTTCAAACAGACCAAGCCATCGCAGCGCTTCTATTTCGCTCCAGGTGGCGCGCAAATGCTTTTGCAACAGGCTTTCGATCGAGTCCGAGGTTGAGTAGGGGAGGAGTGAGCGCAGGAAGTAGCGAATGGATTTATTTTCAAAGAGCTCGATCCGGGTGGTGTTGTCGGTCAATCCCAGTTGTGTGATCAGACTCCAAAGGCGTTCGAATCCTTTTCGTACTAATTTTCCCTTCGTGACGGTGTGCGCTTCCGTGAGCTCGTATAATTTGCGGTAATACAGTGCATCGCCTTCGGGAATGGCGACGATCTCCGGCAGCCCTTGGATAGTGATGGGCTCACTTCTTTCCAACAATTGATGATAAGGAATATGCTGAAGCTGGCCGTTGAGCAAGTAGCGGTTGTTGCCTTTGCCCAGGTTGATGAGTTCGCGCGACGGTTCCGTCAATTTAAACTCCCACGGGTTGTCGATACATTGTTCGGCAATCTGGCTTCCGCTGTAGGTCTTCAGAGAGGCGATCATACCTCCCCGGATGTGAATGTTGTCGATGGCTTTTTTTAGCGTGATGTGATCCAGGCCGGGAGAGAACCCGCATTCGAACAGCAGCAAGACATCGCTTTTTTCGGCTTGCGATTTTTTGGCCATCAACTGGCGCGTCAGGCGGGAAGGCGTGATAAGATCTTTGCTGTGAGCGATGCAACTGTCGGCCACCTGCAATAACATAACATCCGGAATCATACCGATGACCAGGTCCACCTTGCGGATGGCGTGATCGCATTGGCGGTAGTCGGTAACGTTTATAAAGAGGATGTCGTTGCTGAATTTTTCCTCCCGCATGCGCCGTACGGCACCTTCCCCAAACATGCTTCCCACACAGATCTTCCACCCGTAGCGTTTCCCTTCCAACGCGAGATAGCGGACCAATGGCACAGAAAACTGATCGGTACTCAACAGCACAAGCACGGTTTTCATTTTGCGGCCAAATAGTTTAGACGCCGAAAATTCAATGCATTTCAAGCAGCAAACTTGTGAAATCGTGTCCTTTTCTTACACCCGCAAGAACTGTGTAGTGGTGGGGCTTATTTCATCAAAAGATCATAAACGCAGCTCGTTGCTCAAAAGTGACTTTAAACAGAACAAATGTTCATCTTCAGCGACTGCGAATTGGTAACTAAAGTATTTATGAACACACAAAAAGACAGCAAATTCCGTTCACATTAACCCCCGGCACATATTGATTTAGGTTGGTCAGTTAACGTCGAAAGGGAAGATACCCCGCCCGTTAGGCGGATCCATTCCGGTTTGTGCGGGCTGTTCAAATGCGTTACGCCCCAGCGCACCATTTCGTCGATTAGCTGGCGCAGCGAAATGCCGGTGGATGTGAGGCTATATTCAATGATCTGCGGCGGATGGGCTAAAACAATGCGGCGTGCAATGAGTTGATCCTCTTCCAATTCGCGCAATTGTTCGGTGAGCACCTTTTTGCTGATCCGCGGCATGCTTCTTTTCAACGACCCGAACCGGTTGATGTCGTGTTGGATCAGATATAAAATGATCGGCTTCCACTTTCCGCCGATCATTTCGAAGATGCGGGTCATCATGCAAAGGGAGGCGTCGTATGTGGTGATTGGCATAAAACAATTCGTTTGATAGTCAGTCGGTTAATTCAGTATGCCCGTGGTTCCCATCCGGTAACTACTTGACCTGCGGTGACCCTGTTCATAACCTTGCAACGTTATGATGAAACAAGAAGTTACCACCGTCAGCCGCCTTAGCGTAGCGTTAATGGTCCTGACATCGATCCACCATGCCTATGGTGCGATCATCTACAACACGCCCTGGCGCCTGCACATCTTAATGATCAGCGTCCCTGTGATCATCTTCACCGGCGTTTTTTATTACCGGGTTCTAAAAAAGGGGATCCGCACCCGGAGTGTATTCTTTGGAGTATACCTCGTGTTGACCTTGGTGGCTTCCGTTGCGTTGATCGGACTCTTTGAAGGGGTCTACAATCATCTTCTAAAAAACGCACTGTTCTATACGGGTGCCAGTCACCAAATACTCATCGCTTTATTTCCTCCGCCGACGTATGAAATGCCCAACGATTTTTGGTTTGAATTTACCGGCGTCCTGCAAGGCATCGTGGCCATTCCGTTGACGTTGTCCTTTGTCCGGTTGATCAGAGGTCTGTGGGTAGGGGATAGGAAGGATTGAGCGTATCCGATCAGTTCATCCTTTTGTCAATTGCGCGAGCGAGAACCAATTGCCTGAATCGTCTTTGAAAAGGGCTTCGATGCCATAGAATTCTTTCTTGGGCGGTTTTGTAAACTCAACACCTTTGGCCTTCAGTTCTTCATAGGTGGCATAGACGTCGTCGCAGGTGAGGACGCCGCAACCGAACGTTCCTTTTTTCACGAGGTCTCTCAACGTTTCGGCCGTTTCTTTGGAATACCACATACCTTCCGTGATCGGCGTCAGGTTGATCTCAAAGTCGGGATGGTCGGGCGGTGCAACCGTGAGCCAACGATGGCCATTGGCCGGCACAAGCGGCACGTCCATGACGACTTTAAAACCAAGTTTGTTAATGTAGAAATCATAGGCGCTGGCCTGGTCGAGCACGTAGATGCTTACGTGTGTTAATCTTGTGATCATGGGTTGAGCTAGGGTTTAACTATTAAATTGACGGAGATGATGGTCACTATGTTTATAGACCAGGTGCCCGGTCTGTTCTTTGGTTAGCTTTCCAAAGAAAGGATGGACAAGATCCGGCGCCCAGGTGTTCGCATGTTCTTGGATGAGCGCGATCCATTTCGATTTCTCGATCGAAACATCGCCATCATCTTTTATGATGAGCGCCGGGAGCGTGGGA
Source organism: Chryseolinea soli (assembly GCF_003589925.1). Taxonomy (NCBI): domain Bacteria; kingdom Pseudomonadati; phylum Bacteroidota; class Cytophagia; order Cytophagales; family Fulvivirgaceae; genus Chryseolinea; species Chryseolinea soli. Next base: position 4,365,961 of record NZ_CP032382.1, read on the forward strand.
GAATTTCTTCCCAGCGGGGCTTCATTTTTCAGTACGGTGTTCAGAGCCAGTTTGCCGAATATACGCCCTATGAATGCGCGATCGTATTTTGTCTTACCCAACATCATTTCCTCCCAAAGCCGGCAGTGTTTCACCATCTGGTAAACTTTCATTTTGCCCCACTGTGCGCTACTGTTTTCATCCAGGGTGTTTATCCGTCGGATCAATTCGTCACGGGTGGCTTTGTCGTATACGGTTTTCATCTTTTGTTTTTTTAAGACAAAGAACGACGCTGGCGAAGGTTTTGATTTCTCTAAAATTGCTGTTTTTCAGATCCAACCGCTTTTGTGCGCAAAGCAACCCGGTATGAAGCGAAGGGGCGATTCCTTTATTTGTGCCTTTATATATTGTTGCTGCTGTGAATACGCCAAAGGTGTGATGCCATACAATCGCTTGAACAATCCGCTGAAGGAACTCAGGCTTTCAAATCCTACGGCATAACATACTTTAGAAACGGGAAGACCATCTCTCAATAATGCCTTTGCCTTTTCCATCCTCACCGAGATCAGATACTGGTGTGGCGTCCGGCGATAGATGCTCTTAAACTGCCGGATAAAATGGAACTTGGATGAGTAGGCCTCATCGGCGATGTTATCGAGATCGATGGGCTTTGCGTAGTGGGTATCGATGAAAAGCTTGGCCTGCACAAGGCGCCGGTAGAGGAAGATCTTGGGATAAGCGTCTGTTTTCATGATGGCATCCTTTCTTTCGTGCTGCTATGGAAATATAGTGAAAGATGGTGTCAGCCGTAGGGTTTACATCATCAATTGTTCTAACCTATGATCGTTCGTCCCGCAAGCATGGTGAATAAATGCTCGGCAAGGCAAGGCTCTGGAAGTGGTTCCGGGCAGAACAATAACGTTTCGCGGTCTTCAATCTTGGTTTTCCTTTCATGCGTTTGCAAACGTTATATGTCATTTCGCTTGAGGTGCTCTTGTCGAAAAAAAAGGTAACCACTAAAAAAATATTAAATGAGATAAAAGAACCGGACAACAATGTTCGAAGAGTCGGTCATAAGGCAGGAGGCGGGAATGACAATGCTTTTTTGTAACAGAGTTGCGTTGATCAGAATTTTATATGGATTGGCACGGCCTGGGCAAATGTTGTCCATCGGCCATGTACGCACGCTGGGCGACCGTTTGCTCAACGGCGGTTTTTTTAGCGGGCGAATCTGGCTATCTTGCTCGCTGTTAACGTTTAATGAATGCTTTTCAGCAAAGGCCTACGGCTCATGTGCGTTCTCGGATTCCTGGGTGCGGAAGCCATTTGTCAGACGAAAGTTATTGACAGCCTTGAACAAAAACTAAAAAACGCTCGCGATCGCGAGCGCGTTGACGTCCTCAATCAGCTTACGTATGAGTTCATATCCGTCAACACGGATAAGGTCATTCAATACGGCGACGAAGCGCTTCGCCTTTCGCGGAAGATCGCCTACACAAAAGGAGAGGGCATTGCCTATACTTACCGGGGTGTGCACGAATATCTTTCCGGACAACTTCAGCAAGCCCACAAAGATCTGCATCACGGTCTCGCCTTGTCGGCGCAGGTGGGTGATAGAATAAACCAAGGATATACGTTGCTTCAATTGGGCAATTGCAGCCTCGAGGAAGTGGAGAACGATTCCGCTTTGCTTTTCCTTCAAGGGTCGTACGAATTTTTTAAAGACAGCACCCAGCCCGCATCGCTTTCCAAAGTCTATCGCAATATGAGCGCAGTATATGGCCAGCGCTATCAATACGAAAAACAAGCAGTGTATCTCGATCGCGCGATTGCCATCCGCCGGTTGCTGCCTGACAAAACCCTGCTCACGGACGCCTTGACCCTAAAGGCCACCAACAAATGGATGACGGGCGATGTGCCTGCAGCAGAAGCCTTGCTTGACGAAGCACTGACGGTTGCCGTCGAACACCCCGAAGACGAAGAAAATCTCCAGGACATACATCACTTAAAGTCGATGGTCCTTTTTCAACAGGGCCGGTTTGATGAAGCGGTGGTGCTGTTTGATTCGGCCCGCAATTATTTTTTGCGAACACTGTTGTACAGGAAGTACGTTACGATGCTCATCGACATTGGAGAAGTGTTCTCCGATCGGGGCGAGTACGAATTGGCGCTTGATAATTTATATGTCGCCCTGGAGCTGAGCAAACTGAGAGGCTACGAAGTCGAAACCCATGTGATCCGTACACGGATCGGCTGGATAAATTTTCGCCTCGGCGATCTAAAGCAGGCCTTTCGACTGGCAAACGAAGCGTTGAATTATACCACCAAGCGACAGCCGCAGGCAGACATTGCGAATGCGCTCAACCTTAGAGGCGTGGTCCTCACAGATCTCAACGAGTTCGCGCCCGCCAAGGTATCTCTGGATTCTGTGATCCAAATCTATAAACAGTTGGGCGACAATCGCGGGATCAGTGAAGGACTGATGAACCTTGGTTTTTTAGAAGAGAAGCAAAAGCGATATTCCCAAGCCCTTGCGTTTTACAAAGAGAGCATTCGACTCGCCGAGGCATCCAACTATGCCTATGGCCTGGCGTGGTCAAACTGGGGAATGGGTGACATTTATTTCAAGCAAGGCGACTACAAAACTGCCGCCCGGTATCTGGATCAATCGGAAGCCTATTGTCGTCTGATCCATGCCCATGAGATCCTGATCATCAACTACAATACCCGGAGGGATCTGTTGGCCGCTCAGAATCGCTTTAAAGAATCTTTAGGGTTTTCTGTTTTAGCCAGTCAGTTGAAAGATTCCATACACCGCACGGACCTCGCACGACGGTTTGTGACCCTGGAGAAAATGCAGGAAATCGAACAGCGCGACCGCGACATCAAGGCATTGCAAAATGACAAACAACTGGCGGAGAATAAAATAAACTTGCAGCAAGCCCAAATACGACAGCAATTTATTTTGTTGATCGGAGGCGTCATCAGCTTGGCCTTGTTGGGTGCCCTGGCCTTAGTGTACTATCGCTTTTATAAACGGATCAAAACGCTCCACGCCGCCATCACCGACAAGAACAAACGCATCCAGACCCAAGCCGATAAACTACATGAAGTGAATGCCGAGCTAAAGCACTTGTATCACGAGGTTTCGGAGCAGAACGAAGAGATACAGGCGCAGGCGAGCAAACTCGCCGCCAGCAACAAGAGCATCAGCGATCTCAACCGCGGCCTGGAACAGATCGTGGCACAGAAAACATTGGAACTTCGCACCACCAACGAAGAGTTGGCCAAGCACAACAATGAATTGCTCCAATTCTCCTATACGGTGTCGCACAACCTGCGTGGCCCGGTAGCGAGATTGCTGGGGCTTTCTGACATCGTGATCGCTGAACAGGATTTTGCCGAAGCCCAGAAATGGATTGCCCTGATCGGCAAGACGGCGGCGGACCTGGACTTGATCATAAAAGACCTAAACAAGATCCTGGACCTGCGCAACGAACCCCATCAATACCGGGAAACGGTGGAGCTCGAAAAAGAATGGAAGCAGAGCATCAGTCTTTTACAAGATAGCCTCAATGGTCACGAGGAGATCACGGCGAACTTCGAAGCGTTGCCGCAGATCGCGACGGTGCGGGCCATGGTGCAAAGTACTTTCTACAACTTGTTGAGCAACGCCATGAAGTTCCGTTCACCCAATCGCGATCTGAAAGTGACCGCCACCAGCAGCTATGTCGATGGGAAAGCCCGGCTGGAGGTACGCGACAACGGCATGGGATTCGACACTGGGGTGCACAAGGAAAAACTTTTCAAACTCTACAAGCGCTTTCACAACCACGTGGAAGGTCGTGGCATTGGCCTCTATTTGGTGAAATCACAGATCGAGATCCTGCATGGAACGATCGAGGTAGAATCGGTACCCGGCCAAGGTTCACGCTTTACGATCACGTTGCCGTTAGACGAGGAGCTGCCGCACGTTTTGCTCGATTAGCATTTAACTCAAAGCATCAACACCATTTTAACATCGGCTGTTTCGAAGGGGGAATCCTCCAAGGGAATGTGTTGAAAACCATAACGTTCATAAAGCCTTAGTGCAGGCTGGAGCTTGCTGCTGGAGAACAGCTCGATCTTTTCAGCCTTTAGCGCCTTTGCTTTTTCAATACACGTTTCAATGAGCGGCTTGCTGAGCCCTTTGCCGCGGTGATGCACGCCCACCGCCATCTTGGCGAGTTCATAGACGCCGTGGTGTTCCTTCATCAAGGCTGCCGAACCGATCACCTCTTCACCCTCCATGGCGAGATAAATAAAACCTCCTTGCTCCAGGATGTATTTTTTGGGATCGTTCAACACATCGAGGTCGCGTTGTTCGGTGAGGTGGTGCAGATCGAGCCATTCCAGGTTCAAGGCTTTGAACTGGGGCTGGTAACGATCTTCATAGGGAATGATGGTCACGGGCTTCATTGGCGTAAGGGGTCGACATCGTGCTGACGATTTCAAAGACCGGGCGACATGTTAAATATAGTAAACTTCCTTGCTGGCCGGCAAAGAGAGTTAAACGGAAGGGGTTCCATTTTGTTTGATCCCGGACGCGAAACGCTCGGAAGATGATTGTGAAAGAATTGGCTAACTTGCATCGGGTAGGAAGTCCTTTGGTCTGGGTTGGAACGTGACACCGGGACGATGGGCGAGCCTGTATCATTTTAACATATACATTATGTACTCCAGCTGTTGGGAAGTTATAAAAGACGATTCGAAAAGAACATTTGAAGTTTGTGGAAAAGCTGCCAACAATAACTTTTTCACCAACAGCATTCACGGCATGCAAAGAGCGGGAATGAACGTTAGCGGCATAACCCCTCCCGTGGGAGTTACGAACTCAAATAAAGAAGGCATAAAGGTGCCGGGCTACACAAAAGAAAAAGGGTTGCATGAAAGGCTTTTGAGTGAATACAGGGCCATACAGCGGCAATCCATGGATTTCGAAGATTGACGTTACCCTTGGCATTAGTCCGCGATTGCTAGGGAGGGCTATCCGAAACCAGTTTGTACATCAATGCACCGGTATGGCTATCTAAAGAAATGGAAGAACCCTCAAAGCAGGCCAATATTCAAGGTCGAGGATTGCGGATTATACAAATGCAGGTCTTTTCTTACATAGCGGTCAGGGGTTTGGTTGCAATTCCTATTTTTGGAATGTCATATAAGTTGGCTTTCTATGAAAAATCTAATCGGCACAGGACTCCTTGTGCTTACCGCCGTTGCTGGCTATTGTCAGGACCTCGTCATTACCAATGTCAGTGGATCAAAGACCTTTGACCGGTATATGCCCTTCACAGTTTCCGCTACCCTCACAAATCAAGGTATCGTAGACATTGCCAAGGCGACATATATTTATGCATACCTCTCGACTGATGCTGTCATCGACGGGGCCGATGTTCAGATGGGCTCGTTTTATGTAACGTCGATAAAGGCGGGGCAATCCCTGGTGCCTGCGTTCAGTGCATACTACGACGTGGTGTCGCCTCCCGGAACATATTATCTTATTTTGAAAGCCGATGCTCAGGATGCTCAGGTTGAAACGGATGAGTCGAATAATATCTCGGTTGTTTCGGGCTATGTGGTCAACACCCCCAACATCGACTTCACGTTCCAGTCGTTTAGCTTGAACAAATCGTCAGCGGCTATCGATGATGTGGTGGTTCCAGTCTATACCGTGAAGAACGGAGGCACTACGCCTTTTGCCGGAAGCATTTACACTAGCTTTTATTTGAGCACCGACAATGTGTATGACGCCAGTGATGTAAAACTGAATGACTATTACAATAAATTCTCTTCCGGGCAAGCGACGAGTCAAACCTGGTATCAGTTGATGATGCCACACAAACCTACGGGGCAATATTACATTATTGGCATAACCGACCGGAACTATAATGATCAATCGGAGGTCGCCGAAACCAATGAAGGCAACAATACCGTTTCGGCGCCGCTGACCCTGGTGAACAACAATATTGATTTGGATTTGACAAGCGGAAATGCGCCCTCCGCAAGCTATATCGAGGCCGGTATGAGCCAAATCCACGTAGATTTTAACTTAAAAAACAAAGGTACGACGGGCGTGTTGGGGTATTCCATCAATGCCTATCTTTCTCCCGACCCTGTGTTGGATATCGGTGATTATCTCATCAATGTGCCCTGGCCCTTGACACACGACTCCTATTATGTTCCCGCCGGCGGTCAAATTTTCAATTCCCTCTCGGTCGATCTCAATAATTTGGTAGATCCCAGAGTGTGGGGTACGAATTATGTGATCATAAAAGTGAATGCAGACGGAGCCGTTGCAGAAACAAACACCGGTAATAATACGGCGACGTCGATGGGAACCATCACCATCAACCCACCGGTGGCGAATGTGGGGATTTCGAATGCAAACTTTTCAGGTGCCTACAATAACCTGGATAATCAGCTGGAAGTGGATGGTGCACTGATCAACCGCGGATCATTCTACAGTGGAGGCGTGACCAGCACCGTTTCCATCCGGAACGCTTCCAATGTCCAGGTCTATTCTACCATGAAATATGAATACGTTTACCTGTACCCCGGGATGACCAGTGCATTTCATTGGGAGTTGCCTTTAAGCAGCGCCCTGGCGCCAGGTCAATACACACTGACGATTCAATCTGCGAACGACCCGAATCCTTACAGCATTCCCCTCACCATCCAGGAAGCGAAGTTCAACTTCTACGGAACGGTAAAAGGTGAGGATGGTGTGTTCCTCACCAAGGGAAATGTTTTTCTATACCGGAAGGAAAACAACACGATAAAATTCGTCGACCAAAAACAACTGGCAACCCCCGATAGCACCTTTAGCTTCCAGGTAGATACGCGCCAGTACACTTTGTATTTTATTCCCGACAAGACGGCGTTCCCCGGCTATGTTCCGACCATCCTGGGAAAAACCGTCATGTTGAACGACCAGTCTTTTTTGTCGCTGACAGAAGACAAGGGCGTGCGACTCGAGATCCTAAAAGTGAACCCGCTCCCTTCAGGTTCCAAGATCATCAGCGGTACCGTCAGTCAAACCGAAAATCCTGTCGGGCGAGGTTCGGTTGAAGGCTTGTCCGTCATTCTTTTGTCAACATCAGGCGATGTAGTGGGGCTGACCCAAACGGACGATACCGGTTTTTACCAGTTCACGAATCTGCCCGAAGGCCAGTATCAGGTGCTTATTTCTTTTCCACTGGATGAACCACAAATGGAAGAGCCCATCACCGCCGACGTCACCCTTCGCAATGCACAAGTCGATATCTCTGTTTCGCCCGAGGGAACGCAAGGTCATGTCACTGAAATTCTTTTGAAACAGCACATCACCTTTGGAAAGATGTCTGGAAAAAGATATGCGGATGGGCCTTTTGCCTTGGAGGCCAGCACCGATGCATCGCTGCCGCTTTCCTACACGAGCTCACGCCCCGACGTGGCAAAGATCGAAGCGGGCAAGGTGGTCATTGTCGGCGTGGGCACAACCACGATCACGGCGCTCCAACCGGGCGACGATATTTATCAGCCCGCCACTCCGGTAGAACAAACCCTCGTGATAGCCAAAGCCCTGCAACAGATCAGCTTCAGTGAAATCGGGTTGGTGGAAAGCGCGGAAGACATTTCGCTGGATGCCGCAGCAAGTTCCACGTTGCCGGTTTCCTACGTATCGGAACATCCTGAGGTGGCCACGGTGGAAGGCCAGGTGTTGAAAATTCACGGATCGGGTGAAACGCTTATTTCAGCGCTTCAGCCGGGCAATGACAACTATGAACCCGCCGAGAACGTCTCCAGAAAATTAACGGTCCAGTTGATCACGGGTATAGAAGATCCGTTGGCGAATGTGACAGTCCATCCGAATCCTACTGCAGATTTCCTGATCTTCTCATCGTCATCGCCGATCCAGCAAGTGGCCATCACCGACGTGACCGGCCGTTCGCAGGCATTGAAGGTTGCGGATCACGTAGCCGACCTGCGGAGATTTGAAGCCGGGGTGTATGTGGTGAAAGTGCAATACAGCAATGGGGTGAAGGTATTTAAAGTGATGAAGGAGTAACCCGGAGCGTGAATCAATAACTGGGCAATACTGCTGGTCTACCCGCGGTAGAGGCGTTCAAGGGAAATGTCGATCTTGTTTTTTATCTTTAGATATGAAGAAGAAAGAGTGTCCCTCATGTGCCATGAAGATCGATGCGAAGAGCAAGGTCTGCGAAGTATGCAACTATGAGTTCCCGGGCCAGAACAAGGGATTAAAATGGGCGGCCATTCTCCTGGCCGTGTTTCTGCTGCTGCTCTATTTGTGGTGGTAAGCGCTCAGATCGATAGAAGCTATTCGAGCTACCTAGGACGCCTTCAGCTTAATTTCTGCGGCGCTTATGATCCTTAGATTCTTTGCGTTTTGAAGATACAGAATGATGCTGCCCTTGTTTTCGCCGAGGCCGCGCGGCCACACCAGGGTGATCTCATCCTTTTCTTTTGCTTCGTGTTGTTTCATGGAGCGCACCACATGGTAGTGCTTCAACACCTTGTCTTTATTTTCACCCCGTAACACCGCGTGTTCGACATGCTCCTCGATGACGGCAACGTTCAGCACGCTGTTCTTTGGAAGTTTGCTGAGCGAATATTGTACGGTGACCACACTATCGCTTTTCGTCGCCAGGGCCTCGAGCGGGCGGGCCGGCACAGAATCAAGCGCCGCCAGCACGAAGTAGCGGAACGAGACGGGATCGGACCCAACAAATTCATACTTGCCGTTCACGACTGCTTGTGGCGTATAGAGATTTGGCCGTTTCAGCGTTTTTTGGTAGACCTTTTGCCGGTCGGTATAGGCTTCTTCGCTATACGGATCTTTCCAACCGAGATGATTCCAATACGTGACGTGATAGGCAAGGCTGATCACGTGTTTCCCTTCCTTTTGCAGGATGACCGACATCTCGTCCAGCAACTCATCCGCCGCCGGACAGCTCGAACACCCCTCGGCCGTGAACAATTCCACCACGGCCACCGGCTCGGAGACAAATACCGTCTTTGGCGCGAAACAGAAATTTATCGCGGCAAGAAAAAGAACAACGACCCCATATTTCATAGACAATCAATTTTAGTCAGTACCATCACACAAGGCAACCGCGTAGGCTGGCCTTGTTATGGCGTCTAAGTTCGGAAATTGGATCGTGTGATAAAATCCCCCGGGAATTAACCCAGAGGGCAGGTATTCGGTCCGGGGCAAGCCCAAATCGTTGATTTTGGGTGAGCGCAATCACCCACCGCCCTTGTTGGTGTTCTTCACCAACAAGTTTCTGGCCATACACTTCATCATCCCCTCCCCACAAAAAACGCATCCACCACATGTTGATCCTGCGGAAAATTATAAACCCGCTTGATCTTACCCTCCTCAATCTCCCACAACAAACAAGACATGTTGCGCAAGTTGTCGTCGCCGGGAAGGTTGCTCCAGTTCAAATGACAATCAATGACATACCGGTCATTGACTCCCATAACGATGGGCTGTGCCTGAAAAGCAAACGTGCTGAGTTGTTTGAAGTACGTCAACACCTCGCCGATCCCTTGCTTAACACCGCTGAAAGGATGACGGCCCGGGATGACCCACTGGATGTCGGGTGATAAAATTTGTCCGATCGCGTCCAGGTCGTTGGAGGCATAGGCACGGAAGAAATCGTGGATGAGTTGGAGGTTGGGATGAGATGATTCCATAAAAGATGTATGAGATGTAAAGCTTGAAAAATCAAAAGTAGCGCGCGCTGCATTTGCAGGCGTGTTGGAATGCGTCAAACTTTTGTTAATATCGGCCATGACAAAACACCAGGTCACCTGTTCGCTCGTTACGGCCTCCAATACAAAACAGTCGTTTGTTTGGCACGACCATCTGGGCGCCTTTGAATCGGAATGGCACCAACATCCCAAAGGCCAGCTGATGTATGCTGAGAAGGGGTGTATCCATGTCGACATTGAAGGAAGGAAGTTGCTGCTACCGGGTTGGTATTGTGCCTGGGTGCCGGCCGCAACACATCATAAAGTATGGTCTAATCATACCGATGTCTATATCCGCACGCTATATTTTGGAAATGAGCTGACTGCTCACAAAGTATTTGAAGAACCCTGCGTATTTCCAGCCTCACCCTTGTTGAAAGAAATGATTGCCTACACGGCGAAATGGCACAAGCTGCTGACGCACGATGATGAGGAGCACAATTTTCTCCGGGCCCTGCAAAGTATTCTTCCCGCCGAGATGGCAAAGTCAGCACCGGTGTGCCTCCCCACCACGGCCGATGACAAGCTGGCGCCGGTGTTGGATCATATCCAGCAAAACCTGCACGAACGGCTCGGGTTGGAAGACATGACCCGGCAGTTTGGCTACTCATCCCGAACGCTCACCCGTGCATTCCAACATCACCTGGGCATGCCGTTTTCGACGTATACAAAAATTGCCCGCGCCATGAAGGCCATGGAATGCATCGAGCAGGGCGCCCGGAATGTGTCGGAGCTTGCGCATAGCGTGGGCTATGAAAGTGTGTCTACGTTTAGTAATAATTTTCTGGAGATCTGCGGAAAGCGGCCGTTGGAGTTCATCAGCATGCGGCGTGCGTTGCAGTCAAACTAACTTCGCTGTTCCGAAGGCCAGGGAATTTATTCCGCCTTGTCTTTTTTCAAAAAATAGAACACGAACCCTGCAACGGTGCGGATGCCCATGTTTGTCGTGCCACTATGGGCCCACGTGCAAAAAGGAGCGGCCTCAAAAAACAAACCAGCGTGTTGAAAGGGAAACGGAAAAGCCTCCACACCCAAAGGTGTCACAAACCCATATCGATGCGATTGACCTTCGGCAAAATTCCAATCGACGCGTCCACCCACACCCAGGTGAAACCGGATCTTTTCGTAATAGGCCACTCGGTATAGGAGGGAAGCCTCGTTCACAAACGACCCCGAATTTGGTTTGGTGAACACATTGGCCCGGGTGGCCCGCACATCGATAACCCAACGATTGTCACGCGAGGAGCGAAATCCAAAACCGGTCTCCGTTCCCGTAGGGTAAATTCCAAGACCAACCCCCGTCTTGGGCGCCTGGGCAAAGGATAAGTCTGCCAGAGAAAGTATTCCCAGCAGCAACACGACATTCTTTCTCAACTTCTTATTGTTTTTCTTTCAAAGTTGAAGGGTTAAAAAATGCTATGAAACAGCCGGTAAACGAACAGCGCTAGAAATGTAATAAGACTGAAAAAAAATGTAACAACCTCGCGCCTACGCGCGACCTGCCCGGGAGGGTGATGCCAAAATTGGTTCCTACGCTTTGAGCCCCGTTAGAACATCTTCGCCAACAAAAACGCCGTGGCGCCCAGTATGACAAAGCCCGCGATGATGAGAAACGCCGACCACCTTTTATAGAACGTGGCCTTCACTTCTTCGGACGGGAATTTGGGGGCGAGTACCTTGAAACCGAGCAGCAACATCAGGGTTCCTAAGACGAGGTTGATCAAAATGGGGAGGAATTTTATCATAGTCACAAATTTGCAGCCTGTTTTATACCGGTTAAATCTACACAATTTAAGCAAGCCGGACCGGTGTGGCAATCGAGTATTATTTCGTAATGGGCACCGTGGACTGCAGGGAAAATCTGGAGACTATGGACAAAGCATGAGTCTTTGGATAATTTAAGGAATGAACTAACTTGGAAACGCCAGGAGAATGATAATCTGGAATTTTTTATGAGAATGACCGTCGCGTTGCTGTTGACAGCGATTTTCTTGATTTCTTGTACAAAGAAGAAGACGCTCATTGTTCATAATTGCTCCAAGTTTTGGGAAGGAACCTTTAACAATGAGCACAAAGGCGAGGTTGATCTGAGGATCACGCGTAAGGGGAATTATCAAATTGAAGTAGGCAAAGGTGGTTCCGCGGCCAAATTTAAAGTCGATTGGTTGGATAGTTGTCGGTATAGATTAACCTATGTGTCGAGCGATAAACCCGTAAAGGACTACAAGCCTGTTATTGTACAGATCATCGAAGTCAAAGAGAGCTCATATGTCATAGAAGGCTGGCTGGAGGGGCAGAGCATGGCCACCTATAGAAGCGAGCTATTTAAAGTGGAGTAGTTAGACGTAGCTCGCAGTAGACCCCGTGAAAAATGAAAAAGAATTTTGAAATAGAATTTGCCGAAGAAAAGACTCAAAAAGGGAAGACCAAATTCGGCGGCCAACCCGATTGGCTTACAAAAAATGAATGGCCGCTAAGCTTGGAAACCGGCGAACCGATGCGATTCATTTGCCAAATCGATTTGGCGGAAATAGGGTATGATAACCATGTGGCCAAGATTGCCTATTTGTTTATGACCGACGGAGAAGAATTTGTGGACGGAACGTGGGAACCGGACGGCGGTGAAAATGCCATCATTCTGCAACCCGGCCACAACACCGTGAAAACGCGCGAGGTTCACGATGGCCCCACGTTATATGTGATGGTAGAACAACCGGATCGGGAAACGTTGGCGCCCCAGCCGTTTGAAGGTAGTGTTAACTTGATACCATCCGTCGACAAGGAGACTGATGGGGACTTGGAAATTGTGAATAAATTTAGGGGCGAGCCGGTCTTCCTACAAGGCGATGAATATCCATCCGATGATGAAACGTGGGAGCTCTTAATTCAATTGGATTCCACTAACGTTCCGTTCTATGTTAATTTCGGTGATGCGGGTGTGGGCTATGGCTTTATAAGCCGGGATGGGAGAAAAGCAAAGTTCTTGTGGCAGTGTACGTAATTTATCGAACCCCCTGAAGAGTTGCTGCAAATACTGGATAGGTAAGAATGAGCGCCGAATCTGAGATGGTTCGAAAAAATGTAACACCCGGAAAGAAGTCAGAACAGATCATACCTGTCAAGCGGAGTTATTAATTGCCCGTTCAATAGTTTCAGATTGCTTTTGTTGACGATGCTTTCGAAGGGATGATCCTTGGTTTCGGGAAGATGTTTTTTATAAATGAGATCGTGAATTTCTTCGTAGTGCTGTAGAGTAACGAAAGTTGTTATGCTATCCGGGGCGCTCAAGTCGAGATACATGACGTGCAAGTGAGACCCTATGCCTCCGTGTTCATAGATGACCACCCATTTTGTGTCGATGTTGGCGGCATATAAGAATCGTCTATCGGGAAGTTTAGTATCAAGGATCACGTCGGTCGCATTCCAGGCCTCGTTGGTGCCGGCGAGAAACTTCTTCCAATCGGTTTTTCCCTTTTCCCTGTAAAACACATACGAAAGTGAATCGTGTGTTCTGGTCATGCGCCGCAATATCTTTTCCGGAACAGCTTTCAGTTCGAATATATAATGAGAGGTAGTGGAAGAGGCAATTTTGTTTGTTTGACTAACAATTTCCCGCTCCGCGTTGTCGTCTTGTTGAGAACATACGGTTGCGATCAAAATCAGCATGGGAACAAGTGGCATAAGAACGATGTTGTCGAAACTTTTAGAGTTGATTGTAATACTCAAATAGTTTCACCAGATCCTGTTCCTTTTTTGAGATCTTTTCCTTTTCTATGAAGGCCTTAACTTCATCTTTGTGATCGGTAAGCGCTTCCAGCATTTTCTTAGTGGATACAATTTCGGTAATGGGACCTCCATTAAGTTTGTAGAAAAATTCATCCTTTAGTTTTTCATATCGCGCACGTTTACCTTCCGTCTCAATAGGCTTAGGCGGTTGTGCAGGATGCAGGACTACTTTTTTCTTCATCAATAAAGTCAACTTGCCGCTGTCTAATAAAACGAAATACCCATTGATCGATTTGCCTTTAACGGTATAATTGTCGACCACCAGTTGGCTAGCAGGAAGACTCACTTTCTGCACCGATGGGGAAGGATCAAGAATGTAGGTCACGTCTTTTTTCTTGAATTCTACATAATCCTCCGCTACATTATAGCGCATGGGGATGGAATCAAATACGCCTTTTGTCGTGATGACCTTTCCCGTTTGAAAATCGTCTTCCATGTACGGAGTTCCGTCGATGATCTCTGGCTCTTCCGGTTTGTTTAATTTTTTCGCTGCCGCGATCAGAAGATGATCGGTAATATTCATTCCAGAACCTGCCCCCGGACCGTTTGCTGAAAGCGCCTGTGCACCCAGATAGGTAACGGTGATGTTGAGTGACAAGAATAGGATTATTTTAAACATAACGTTGTTTAGTTGGAGCATCTAAATTACGATTGAAATGGAATGGATACAATAGGATCCCTGGAAAGTCTTTATGCTTTACTAAAGATGCATGATAAGGTTGTAGCATAAGTCTCCCGTTGCGGACAATGAGTCCGGAAATGAACGTTTTTTTTTGAATTCTGTCGTCAGTCCACAACGTGAAGAGAGCCTTTTAGCGCTGACACACATTCGCCTTGCAGTGTATAGAAATACACACCGGTGGCGAAGTTACCCTGTGGCCAGTCGTTTTGGTAGGCGCTGGTTTGATACACCGTTTCGCCCCACCGGTTATAGATCCTCAAACCACTGTCGTGTAGGGCATCGGGAAGAACGAAGTATTCGTTTTTGTTGTCGCCGTTGGGTGTGATGACGTTGGGAAGCGTCATGCCTTCTAGGCTCACGAGTTGTATGCTCACAGCGTCTGAGGAAGTTCCACAAGTATTGGAGACTTCCAGCGTGTACGTTCCAGACTGCGACACACTGATCGAAGGCAACGTGCTGCCGTTGGACCATTGTAGCGTTTCATCGGCCTGCGGCTCGTACGCCAGCGTTCCGTTCTCCCCGCAAATCTTTCGATCGTCTCCAAGGCTCACCACTGGCAACGGTCGAAGGGCTATCGTCGTGGAAGTCGAAATCGTTTCGCATACATTGGTGACCTTCACGGAATACGTGCCGGGCTCCTTGACAGTCTTGGACGGCGACGTATCGCCATCGTTCCACGCAAATATGGCACCCTCCGTTGGTGTGAGACTCCAGGACACGGCGTCGCCGGGGCAAATCGTTTGGTCGTTGCCAAGGGTTACGTTGAGCGGTGCGATGTAGGAGATCAATACGGATGCCGAAACGGTTTCGCACACATTGGTGAGTTCAACGGAATATGTCCCGGGTGCTGCGGCGGTCTTGGAAGGTGACGTATCGCCGTCGTTCCAGGTGTAGGTGGCATCATCTATGGGGGTGAGATTCCACGACGCCGTCTTGCCGGCGCACAGCTTCTGGTTGGCGCCGAGCGTTACACGGAGAGGCGCGATGCCGGAGATCACGATAGACGCCGAAACAGTTTCACAGGCATTGCTGAGTTCAACGGAATAGGTTCCGGGTGTGGTAACCGTCTTGGAAGGTGATGTGTCGCCGTCGCTCCAGGTGTATGTGGCATCGGCTATGAGCGGGAGATTCCACGACACCGCGTTGCCGGCGCACAGCTTCTGATCGTCGCCAAGCGTTACGTCGAGCGGTGCAATGTTGGAGATCAATACCGAGTCCCGTTTGGTTTGGCCTTGCCAGGTAACGTCCACCCAAACCCAGCCTGCGGCAATCTGGTCTGTGCTACTCTGGGTGCTCCCGTTGCTCCACTGATATTGGGCATTCATGTGCGGCGGTGCGGGAGTAAGGGTAACGGTTTGTTGACGGCACTTTAAAATATCGGGTCCCAGCGACACCACCAGGTCCGGTGGTATGAGCGGCGCCGTTGGCCACACCAACAGATCGGGGTCGTGACCTATTCGGGCACCGATGAAGGAGATGTTGGCATCATCGAGGGTGTACCGGCTGTCGAAGTTGTTGTCGTGGAAGTAATCGAATATTTCAAAGTCGATGCCGAGCCAGATGTTGTTGGAGGGATCGATGCTCATGTCGAAAGTGGTAGCACCATTGCGGCCGGTAACGAAATGGGCACAGGCTGGGGTGAGATCTTCGGTATATTCTATCACAAAGATGTCGCTGCCGAAATCGAAGGGCAATGTCTTCGACGTATGGAACGGTCCGGCCACGAAAGTATTGCTATACTCAAAGCCCGACACCACCACGTGGCCATCGCTGGCAACATCTACTTGCGTTCCCCAATCATAGTTTTCGCCGCCCAATTGTTGAACCGCCAGGACGTTCCCGGACGGATCCATTTCACACACATAGTTGTCTAAACCGCCGGCCGAGATCACGGTTTGTGAACCTACGGTAGTCCTTCCCCCGAAGCGCGCCAGTTGGTAGATCTGGTCGTGTAGGCCGACCGCCACGTCCGTGCCCCAAAGGGTCCCGGTATCGTCGCCGTCGCCGGCTTGAGCCCAAAGCACTGTGCCGGCAGGATTCAATTTTACGAGGAAAGAGTTGTCGGTTCCGCTAACGCTTAGATTTAAAGTAGTGCTGCCGAACCTTATTTGGGTCGACGCAAAAGTACCCGTCATGACGATGTTGTTTTGACTGTCGGTATCGACGCCCCAGATGTGATCCGGGTTCAAACCGGGTGTTCCGCCATACCCATTTGCCCAGCTCACTACACCGTTGGGTGTGATGGAGGCAACAAAAGAATCCTCGCCCCCAAACGATGCGAGGGCCTTGCCACCGATCTTAACGCCACTTCCGGTATAGGTGCCGCTGACGATGATGTTTTGGTTGGCGGAGATAACCATGTCGGTCGGATATTCCTGGCCGCTGCCCGTGGACCGGATGGCCCACAAGGGCACAGCGTCCGGCGAAAACTTCACGACAAAAAGATCTTGCCCGGTCGAGAAACTCAGCCGGATGCTGCCAAATAAGATGATCCCCTCATAGAAACCGCTTACAATGATGTTATTGCTCTGATCGATCTCCATTTCAATCGAAGCCCCCCCGTTGCTGTCTGCAACACGACGGCCCCAGACCAGGTTGCGGTCCTTGTCGAATTTGAGCAATACGTAGTTGTCGGCGTAGGGTTCGTATAGAAAGGAATAAGCGCCCAGCACAAAGCCCGACCCGGTGACATATCCTAACATGTAGACGTTGTCGTTTGCGTCGGCCTTAATTTGCCTCGGGATAAGGCCTTTGGAGATAAACAACTGATCCCAATCCGAGCAATCGCCAAAGGCTGGCGCCGCCCACAATACGAAAAAGAAAATAAAAAGACGACCAACGAAACGAGCTCCCATAACAGGTAAATGCGAAAGGCTAAATGACGTCAAAGGTAGGTATATTTTTAGACATTCACGGGTGCCGGGAAACGCATCCGCCACATGCAGGGCCTCCGTTGGAATTCCACGATTACCTTACATCGCCTATCGCTATTGAAAATTTTACGTTACGTTTACGCGGCTTTAATCTATTGTTGGTCAAATGTCTTTTAAAAGTTTAGTGCTCGCTTGTTGCGTTTATGGCCTGTCCATTTCCACGGCTTTTTCGCAGGTTGAACTATTTGGTGTTACCTCCGGCGGGGGTAGTTCGGGCAAGGGTGTAATCTTTAGTTATAAAACCTCCTATAAGGTACTCTACAATTTTAGCGTGGTCAATCGGGGCGCATTGCCCAGGACAAAGCTGCTGGAAGCGGCCAACGGAAAACTTTATGGCGTAACCAGCGCTGGCGGGATCAACGATGGCGGTGTTCTTTTTGAATATGACCCCACGACGAAAATCTATACCGTCCTGTATGATTTTGGGAGCATGGGAGGCACACAGCCCTGGTACCCGAATCGGGAATTGATGCAAGCCGCCAGTGGCAAACTGTACGGCACGTCATGGGGTGGACCCAAAGGCGACCTCCTTTTTGAATTTGACATTGCTCAAAAAAAACTTACAGACGTTTTTGATTTTGCCTTCGAAAATGGATCGCCCACTGGCGCCCTCTGCGAAACCCCCAGCCACACGCTACTGTTTGTGACCAATCGTGTCGCTACGAAAAGGAATGCAACGCTGTCGGAGTTCGACCCCGTCACGAAAACCTTGACGGTGAGGTATGATTTCGGGGCAAATAACATGGTCACCGCTTCCGGACTCATTCCTACAGCCGATGGAAAGTTCATGGGCACCGTCTTCCGGGGGTCCAACAGCGAGACAACCGCCGTATATGAATACGATCCAGCCAGTAATGGGCTGACGATAAAATACGCCAGCGAGAATGGTAATTGGGAATTTAAAAATATCGACAATCTGACGGCTCATCCCAATGGAAAGTTCTACGGAACGTCAACCAAGGGGGGCGCCTTGGCGATGGGTAACATATACGAATTCGACCCGGCTACGAACGCGGTTAAAATAAAGGTATCGGATTTTTACGTGCCGAATTCGCCGCTTTTGTTGGCCACGAATGGAAAAATGTATGGCCTTGGTGTCGGCTCACCCTATCAATTTGGCTCACTCTATGAATTTGATCCCCTGGCAGGCCAGGTTACAAAATCGGTTGCGGTGAGTTCAGTTTCAGCCGGCCTGATACAGGCTTCGAACGGGCGGCTCTACGGTGCCAACTATGAAGCTGGCGCCGCGTATAAAGGCACGGTCTATAGCTACGAATTGGGGGCTTCGGCCGCTCAAACCGAATTTAGCTTTGAAAAGTCATTGGACGGAAACTATCCGGTTGGCCACCTTACCCAAGCGTATAACGGAAAATTCTATGGCGTCACGATCGCGGGTGGCGGCCCTCCCGCAGGCTACACGGGAGTTGATGTAAAAAACGGCGGTGTTATTTATGAGTTTGATCCCGCCACAAAAAAGTACACCAAAAAGTTCGACTTTAAGGCACATAACTATCCATCCGCCGAAGATTATCCAGTGGGAGGATTTACACTCCACCCGAACGGAAAACTCTACCTCATGGCCGAGGACGGCCCGGATGACGGTTACATTTTGGAATTTGATCCGGTTACGGGCACCATAACCAACGAAGCATCATTGGGTGCCTTTTATGATAATACTACGGGAGGCTTGGGCAAAACGCCGGTTGGCTCACTGGCGCTGGCGCCGAATGGAAAGATGTACGGACTTGTAGGCGCAGGTGGCATCCATCAGCTTGGAACGCTGATTGAATACGACCCCACCACGCATAAGATGGTAAAGAAATTCGACTTCAGTCAGACCACCGGTGGTAATCCTACGGGCGGTCTGACCTTGCATCCCAACGGGAAGTTCTACGGGGTTTTGCTTGACTGGGGAGTGAATAACAATGGGACTTTGTTCGAATACGACTATGTGAACAATGTCGTCACCAAAAAAGTCGATGGCGGCCGCCAAAACTTTTCCAATCCCACAGGCACCCTGGTTGTGGGGAGAAATGGGAATCTTTTTGGGACCTCCAAGTATGGCCCATACCCTGGCACCCTCGGATATGTGTTTGAGTACGTGATGGCAACGGGGAAGCTTGTAATCTACAATGGCCTCGAGGGCAATCCTGTAAACGACCTCCTCGCCATGCCCAATGGCACGCTCTACGGCCTTACCCAAACTGGTGGCACAAATCCGCCGATGGGAACTTTGTTTAAATGGGACGCCCCGCAAGAGGCCACTGTCCTTTCGGTGATTCATTCGTTCGCAACCGCCACAGGCGTCCGTCCGTTCTATACCGGGCTTACTGTTGTAAAGAAAACGCAGAACGTGTCTCTAACTACCGCATCCATCACCAAGGCTTATGGCGATGGTCCGTTGTCGTTGACCGCCTCCGCCACCTCCTCGCTTCCGCTCTACTACCGGAGTACAAATCCCGAGATCGCAGAGGTTGTGAATGGAAACTTAACCTTTAAAGGTGTCGGTACGGCCACGATCATCGTTGGGCAATTGGGCAATGTGGAATATCTCCCGGCAGCAGAGAAACAAATAGCCGTAACCGTTTCGAAGGCGAACCTCACGGTAAAAGCGCCGGTGGTAAGCAAGAAGTACGGAGAAGCTTTGCCGGAAATCACATTGACCTATGTTGGTTTTGTCGGCACGGAAACAGCGGCCAGCATCGACGTTCCACCGAGCTATACACTGACGGCCGGACCCCTTAGCCCCGTAGGCGACTATCCGATTACTCTAAAGGGTGGGGCGGACAACAACTACAATTTTCTTCTGGAGAACGGTACACTGTCAGTTTCAAAAGCAAATCTGACGATAGCTGCGGCCAACCAGACCCGGAAGTACAAGCAACCAAACCCGACACTCACACTCGAATATGTTGGCTTCGTGGGCAACGACGACGCCACGGTGCTGGAAACGATCCCCACCTTAAATTGCGCAGCAACCATCGATAGTCATCCCGGAACATTTCCTATTGTTGTATCTGGAGGGGCAGACGATAACTACGATCTTGTGCTGAACAATGGCCAACTCACGGTTCAAAAAGCCTTGCTAAAGGTTAAGGCCAACAGCTTCAGCCGTCCCTACAAACAACCCAACCCGACGTTTACATTATCCTACGACGGATTCGCAGGCACCGATCAAAGCAGCAATCTGGCAGAGACGCCTTCCTTAACCTGCCTGGCCACCCAAGACAGCGATGCAGATGCATACCCCATCGTTTTATCGGGCGGGTCGGATGATGACTACGAGCTCGTGTTTGAGAACGGAACATTAACCGTTACGTCGATCGATCAAACCATCACCTTCGGATCCCTTAACAAAGTGTACGTGGGAGATTCTCCGTTCGACCTCGCAGCTACCAGTACCTCCGGCCTTCCCGTCTTGTTTAAGAGTGACCACACGGCCATTGCGACCATCGCAGGCAATCGCGTTACGATAGTAAGCCCAGGCGAGGCGAACATCATTGCTTATCAGCCTGGAAATAAAAATTATACTGCGGCGCCCGAAGTTATCCAGCCGCTGCAGGTGGGAACGATCACAGGCGTGGAAGATCCTGCACAATCGAAGTTAAGGATTTACCCCACCCCCACGTCGGGATTGTTGTATGTGGAAGGAGGCGTGAACCAGGGTGCTGTCCGCATCACCAATCTATTGGGTGAAGTGGTGGCTGAACCACAGCGGAACATGGAAGGTCAAATTGATATTTCTGCATTGCCTCCGGGATATTATTTCCTGCAGTATGCATCTGCCTTTTATCGCATCCAGAAATTATAAGAAAGAGAATGCGTTAGCCACCTATGCAGGTCGCTATCGTATTTCAAAGATACACGAGGAAGAAGAGGAGGGGTTATTCTAGGATATATTGTTCTGTGCTCCTTGACCCACCGCTGGCGACTCTTTTTGTTAGCTCGAGTTTTTGAACAAGGTCGCCCATTATCTTGTACCGATACGTCAAGGTGGATTCTATCGAAGGTGTACCATTGTCCGGTTTGTTTATTTTTTGATATGTGTCGGTTACGGCACCTTCTACGGTCTTGGTTAGTTTATCGGAGTCAATTTGTTGTTGCATAACCAGGTCATAGACGGCAACCCCATCGGGTGCACCGGTCTGTTCTTTCTTTAATGCCGTCGTTAAGGTTCCCGGCAGGGGTTCGCCATTTATGGGGTTGGGCATTTCAATGTCCTGTGTTTGTTTGCCCGGCACCCATTTGACGCCGTAGACCTGATGAAGGGCTTGGACTTCCATTAAAAATGAATAGAGAATAAAATCATCCGAAAGAAATGCGGGAGCAAATTGTTTCAGAACGCCTTTAAAATCGGAAGAGATCTTTGGGTCTTGTTGATACGCATTCAGGGCGCTTGAAATATATTCCTTCAACGCTGCTCCATTTTTTAGTCTTTTAAATGCGCCGGTCTCGTCTATGGTATAAACTATTTTTAATGATTTGAAGGCATACAGTTGGCGTGCAAAGCTGGCCACGGCATTGCCAACGATGTCTTTGGCGCGTGACTTTTTGAATTCCTGATAATCTTTCGCGTTGGCAGAATATGTTAGCTCAATCAGGCTTTCCTTTGGCGTTACTTGTTTTACCTGTAACGTCACGTCGTAAACAAACGTAGTCGTTGCATAAAGCGTATCTCGTGTGTAGTCCGACTTTGACCGGGAGGACTTGAAATTGAGCTGCTCTCCTGATTTCCAAGGATGCAAAAACTGTATGGAATCTTGCGCCGTGGCCGCGTAGGACAGAGAGAGTAACAAGGCAACGAGGACGGGGCCTTTCAATTTCAAGGTAAGGAGCATGCTGAACAGGATAGAACTCGGGTAAAGTTAGAATAACCGCCCCGTTTCCCAAAACCGTTATAATGGATGCTCGGCATAGGTCAACGGCTTGCACCTTGATTTGCCGATGACATTCAATACCTGGTTGATGGTGTCAAATTCACCATCGATCACGGATAGTACTCTTAAAAAACTCTCTGGAGGGCCTTGGACAAGAATGGGATAAATGATGGCGGGCCCGTTCCAACTCCTGCTGTTGAGGTAGACGGCAAATTCCCGGGGAGATTCATCCGCTTTTTCGAACTTGATGTAAGTATTGTCTCCAGATTGAAAATCTGCGACCCGGAGCTGTTCACTCGATGGCGTGGCGACCATGAAGATCAAAAATGCTTGTTCGTCGCCTTTGGTTTCATTGAATGAAACCGTCAGTTTCATGTGAACCCGGTCCCTGCCTCTCTCTACGTCATCAATCGAGATGTCTCCACCTTTCGATTGGGCCAAGGCCGCCGACAGTGGGAAGAAGATAATCAAGATCATGGATCTCATCTTAATTGGATTTAAGTGAAGCATAGTTGGTTTCATTTTCAGATATGACAATTTTAAGATTGGAATTTTTTTCCTGTAACTTTTTCATGCTTTCGGTTTGCTCTTTTAGCTTGTCTTCCAGCGTTTCGATTTTGACTTGATAGCTGTCAAGTTTGGATTGCACAAGTCTTTCGGCAATGGCATACATTGGCCAGGAGAGCACAATGATCAAGGCGACGGAGACCGGCCATTGTTTTTTGATCGTTTCGACGAGTTCATCCCAGCTCATTGTCTTTCTTTAATTAAATAATCTACATCAATTTTATCGGCGACCTCAGAGCATTTGGCTTTTACATCATCCAGCGTGGATGACTTTAAGAGGCTTGTCAGGTATTCGAATCGCTCCGGGCTTCCGTCTATGGCCTTTGTCAAAACGACAAATACGGCTAGCTGGCTGATGACGTCGTCGTCTGTGACGGCAACGATGTTTGCGATAAGGACATACTTCGGGTTGACGGTAACAATCTTGACTTTGGCTTTTGTCAGCAATTCGTTTTGCAAATTGCTCTGAACCTTGTTCTTTAGATCTTGGTCGGCACACTCGACTTTAATTTTGATCGGGATGTCCTGGCTGAACAAATTTATGAACAGGGTTAACAGCATGACGGTTAAGAGTAGGTGTGAGCGCTTCATATAGTTAGGTTTCTTTTTTTGTCTTGTTGCGCGTGACTGCAAATTCTTTGTATCAATCCAGACTAGCCGACCTCGACCGCCCGATTTCTGCACCCAACAGGGTCGATCGCAATTGTGAAAGTTGAGACTCCATGATGGTCTTTCTTTTTACTTCGCCATTCATACTATCGGTCCATGAGATCTCGATGGGGATGAGCACGGTGCCGTACATCACGTTTGAACCCGAAACGCTTGCCAAAACAACCTGTGCTTTCTCGCCCTCAGCATCTTTTCCATCCTGACCAACCAAGTCGGCCAATGTAACGGTGACGGTGTCCCACTTAACTTTTTTTGAGGGGATCTCATAATATGGAATAACGACCGACTTTGAGTTGTCTGTGAATTCTTGCCATCCCACCAGGGGATCGCGATGCGGCGACCGCTTTTGTAATGCTTTCAATTTGATGTTGCTGGCTTCGGAATAGCCGATATTTCGAATGATCAACGTAACCACCTGACGTGCCTTTAGCCCTTCGGCCGTGCGGGCGTCCCCGGTCATTAAATGGCTTCTGCTTTTCCATTGGGGGATGGTCTTTTCAAATTCTTGTACGAGTTCGGTGGTCGGGATCAAAATTGGAATTTTTGAGGTGACACCATTTTCGGAATACAATTGCGCAAAGGCTCGCGCCATGGGCAACTGAAATTCCAACATCAGGCGCGACGAGAGATCGTATGCCTTCTTGGAAACGTCCATTTGCTTGTCGACCGCGTCCAGGTTTTTGAGGTTGGCTTCCAGGGCCTGTATTTTCCGTCCGCCTACATACACGGCGATGGAAATCATGATGCCGACGATTGTCGAAACCAGTCCGACAATTTTTGTGGTGGTATCCAGTTTCATATAACCAATTTTTAGAAGTGACATTGACAACGACGCCCCATTTCAGCCGATAGGATTTCATCTTCGGCCCGTCTCAGCAAAACGCACACACGCGCTTTCCCTTAATGATAGGCCTCACGCTTTTCAGGGATCAGCACGAAACAGGTAAGGCCGTCTACACAAGACCTTCTTCAGCACATTGAAGATTTACAGCGGAATTCCAGGTGGGCTCTTTAACACGTGAAAATTCTGACAACTCAAGGAATCCATAGTTAAGATAGTGTTAAGCAGACAAAACTTCCAGTAGAACACAAAATTTTGTGCCCACCTTTTTTCAGGCGTTGCAACATTCATTTTAAAGCCAGAAGCCGGCCATGTATCTGCCCGCGAAGGGTTAATAACACGTGTAGTTCGTGTTGGCGAATTGTTTAAAAACCGGGTCGTAATAAAAAAAGGTATGGGACTGGCTGATCAGGGTATCCGGCGTATAACCCATGTAATACTCAATGAGCACGGGCAAAGGGTAGATGTCTTCGGATGGTGGGTAGTAGTGGAACTGGCTGACGTTGTTC
Source organism: Chryseolinea soli (assembly GCF_003589925.1). Taxonomy (NCBI): domain Bacteria; kingdom Pseudomonadati; phylum Bacteroidota; class Cytophagia; order Cytophagales; family Fulvivirgaceae; genus Chryseolinea; species Chryseolinea soli. The sequence continues at coordinate 4,390,602 of NZ_CP032382.1, forward strand.
AAACTGGGCTCTGTTTCGAGGAGATAGATCTCCACGATCGTGAGTTCGGGCGAATACGCAAAGAATCTTTTTATCCGGTCGAACAAAAGATATTCGAAAACGATCCTTTCGCGTGCATCGCCGGTCTTTTGATAGACCTTGTGAACGTTGTTGTCGTCACTGTATTCGTAGCGCGTGCGGCGTTGGAAGACGCCGTTCGATCTGAAATCCATCTGCACCAACCGGCCGTCCGCGTCGTGCGTATAAATGGCCGAATCGCCGGTGGCTACGCCGTTTACCCGGCGCAGGCGCGTGACGGGTTTGCCAAGACTGCCATAAATAAAGGAAAAGCTTTCCTGTTCGACATTGTCCAGCAAGCGCGTGCATTGGCTAAGCTGGCCGCCCGCATACCCCATCACGTATTCCTGGTGCACAACGTCGTCGCTCCAGTATTGTAAAGCGGTTGGCCGGTGGTCGGCATCGTAGGTAAACACCAGGGAGTCGAAGAACTGGATCATGCTCGTGGGCAAGCAGTTTTTTTTGAAGGGCGCCTCGTCGCCGTGTTGGCAGCAAGCCAACGCCAGCACAATGGCCACGCCGGCGAAAGGGAACGCAGCGCGAACCACAAAACATTTGGCGATCAACGGACGGTCAGGCATATGCAGTGAAACGGAAATCGCGCGACGGGTATTGCATGAACCATGGGTGAAAGTGATCCCCCATTCCTGAGAAATTTTTATCAAGATCCGTGAATACCTCGGGTGACGGTAAGAATTATCACAGTTTGCATACAATCAACCCACCTTAAACTCAAAACAACGCACAAAACAAAAGCGCGCCACAGGAAAACTTCATCGAGCCTCGAACGATTTGGCGCGCAATAGGTGCGCTGTATCCAGGCGCAGCGCGGTGTGCGCCATGACGGCGATGGGCTTCGATCTTCGTGGGCACGTGGCGCAGATGCTACACGTTTTTCGGATACACCGGGTTGCACCCGGTGTTATGCCGGGGAACCCGCTGGCGCGGGTTAGTGAGACTACGAGATCGCTCAGGCCATGGTTAGCAATTGGGTTGAGCACACTTGGGCAAGCGGTATAAAGCAACCGATCAATGCGTCGGGAGAATTTTCTTGAAACGCATCCCCTGCCTCAGAAATTAGGTTGATATGAATAGGTTTCGACGTCGTCAGAATTTTCCGGCGCGCCGGGCATCAGGCGTAATTTTCCCTGCAGTACCTTGGTGAAGCCGATGCTGATTTTTCCAAATTTGCTCTCGTCAAGCTTGGGATATTTCGCGGCGATTTCGTCGGGAATGTTCAATTTGGTGAGGGTGGTGCCGGCAGGGGCCGACACGCTCCACCACGTATATTCCAGCCCATCGCTGTAGCTCCAGGTGACACCATAGGTGGTGTAGTCTTGCGAAAAATCGAAGGCATAGTCGAGGAAATCCTTTTTGCTAATGGAAAAATTAAACGTCGGAATAGTGGGCGAAAGATTGAACGGGCCCGATTTGTAATACGATACCGTTCCATTGGGTTTTGTATTATCGATGTACATTTGATAGGACGCAAACCCATCGATAAAACCGATCACCGGCGTGGCACCCGTTGAAAAATAGCTGTCGCTCATGAAGTATGATTTCCCGGCAGCGTTACGCGCCTTTACATAGCCTGAGCTAGTGCCCCCAAAATCGAGGAACAACTGATGGGGGTAGGGCATAAAGTCAGTTTGAAAATCCCGCGAAACAACATCACCGTCTTTCAGGCCTTTCACCCAATTGTAGACCGGAATGCCGGAACGATAGCCGGTCATCAACATATCCGACGGTGCACCGTAAAATGACAGATCCACCAACTCGCCGACGCCATTTGTAAAATCGGTCTCAGAACGTTCGCTTAAACTGGAGCCGTTTGTGAAATTAACCTGGGTGCCATTCGTATTGGCGATCGTGAAATGTGCGGTTGCCTTAGGTCCGTTGTCAACGGTCGTGCTTCCAAAGTGCAAGGCCGTACCAACCGGGATATCGGCATAGGTATTGAGGTTGGTATATTTATACGTCGAGGTAATGATCACGTCCTCGTAATACCGAAAGAGTGTGACATTCATTTTGTCTACGGCCTTCTCGCTGGTAAGGGTCACGGCTTCCCCGGCCGAATACGGCTTCACATCCAGCACCTCACCCGTTGCGTCAGTGGCAAAGATCCAGTGATCGCCCGTTTCAGTATAGTTTGCGTCTACTTGCAGGGATAAAATGGCTTTCGGACCGGTTACCTCGTCTTTTTGGCATCCGGAAAGAAAAATGCAAACGAGCAACACAAAAAGAGGGGCAGTGCTTTTTAAATAACGCATATCTGTCAGTAAATAGTGAGCAAAGATAGCGGCCTAATACAATGCCGCAAAGCCGATGTACGATTTGGCCGCATTAGCCACAAAAAAGAAACCCCAAGACCGGCACGCGTTCCGGCCCAGGGGCTCCTATCGGGAAATACAGTAAGCCTACGCCACAAACCGCAGCACCACATCCGAATGCACCACCTCCGGATCCGACCCCGCCACCGCCACGCGGAAAGCATATTGCTTACCCAGTTCAAGGTTGTCGATCGTTTTCGTGCGGGTGGTGCTGTTGATCGTTTTCCATTGGCTTTCTTCCGTTACCGGGCTGGGTGCGTATTGGAACATGTAGAGCGTGGCGCTGGCCACTTTGCCGATGCTCATTTTCACCGAACCCGGCAGGGTGGTGGGCGTCACCTGGAGGCCATCCGGTTTCTCCAGGCGTCCGGTCCTCGTCGGCTCCTTGCGGGCGTCGAAGCCGGTGCTGAGCAGCACGCTGAGGTCGTTGTTGCTTTTTGCATCTACTACATTGCCCAGATTGCGATAGGCCACGGCAAGCGCTGCGCGCAGTTCATTTTTGCGGGCTGTGTCTTCTTTCGAGCCCGTGCGCTGGGCGACCAACGCAGCCTGGAAGGCTTTGAAGGCAACGTCCAGCGCCTGAACCTCGGGGATGGGCGCAGGGAAGTTTACATTGTTGGCCATGTTTCTCAGGATGGACTGAATTTTTACTTCCAGCACCTCGTCATTCATCAGGCGCATGTTGAGCGCTACACGAACAATCTTTTTCATAAACAGTTTGGTTTAAAGATTTTGAAATGTTTATGCCAACGCCTTTGTCAATCGCCATGCCAGACGGTGCCAAAGCATGCCAAACCCTGTTTTAAAGCGAAAGCGCTTTCGATCACACGGCGTAAGATTTTAAAATGAAATTCACGGAGCCAACAACAGACTGCAAGGTCATTTCAGTGCTGCAAATGGAGGGCAGTTGCGAAAATCTAAAAAAACGATGGAGCCCTTTGATGCTGCCATCTGTGCCGTTGCCACATCTTTGTGTGCAGAGAAGAACGGACTTTGCTCAATTTGAAAAAACGAACGACCATAAAGCATTTCTCAATAGACAATAGGAGAAAGAATAATGCTGATGGCAGGCATGACTGAAGTCATAGCAGGAACGATGTGTGCTGTTGCACATTCCCGAAAGTCAACAACCGCGAACAGGAAGACGATTGCAGGATGAAGGATTGTGAGCGCAAGGGGAAACAAAATAAGAGCATGCGCGAATGGGGCCACGTTCTTTGGGGATTTTGCTGTCGGTAGAATGATTTCTACAAGAGGTTTCTGAAATGTTGCAATAGGTTTCAGGGATACTGCAACAGGTTTCGAGGGCATTGCAATATGTTTTGGGCGCCATGCAATAGTAGAAATGAATTATGCAATTCGTTTGGAGCATCCTGCAATGTGTTTCAGGTTGGTGGCAATATGAGAACGCGAAAGACGAATGTGAATGAGAGGAATTGAAATTGCAGAAATGAAAATGCGGATCGTCTTCTTCTTAAAGGCGACATGAAAAGTAGAAACTGTAACCGTTTTGTTGGCCGCAGCAACAAACAAAAGCAGGAGAGCAACGAGTATTAAACGCGCTGCAAGGTGAAACGGGATCAATACAATGGTAAAGCCGTTAAAGACAATTGTGAAAATATTTTTTCTCGCTGCAAAAATGTGGCAACGGCATGCAAACAAGCGGACGCTAGTCGGAGGAAGGAAGATGAAGGCAAGCAAAGCGTCGCGCTGCGCTGATAAAAATAATACGACTCGTTGCCTCTGTCCTCGCCGAATGTACTTCAAGATCATCGCGTGATGTAAGGATTAGACCGCATCCTTACCCGGGCATAGCAAAAACAGCTATCGTAGAAAATATTTCAAAGCCCAACAACTTTCTTCCATGCCAAACGTTCCGCCCGTTTTGCCAACGATATTTCGTCGGTTCGTCGGCAAACGACGAAATATCGTTGGCACCACTGCAAGAATTTTGCAGCCGTGGGGCTCGGTAGGAAAGGATGAGACTATGTGGTCCTTGGAATTTGACTTGCGATCGATTGGACTGCAAATTTTTGCAGTGGTGAATACTATCTTTCTGTCGGGTCACTACAGAGGGTGCTTGAAAATTGGCCCGAAACATGTTGCCTGAAAATTTAGATCGTTGGTTATGGAATCGCATTTGTGTGAACTACAATGCCCTTTTAATGAGGTCACTTGGAAACATAAGTTTTAACAAGACTAACCATGAAAACAAAGATCATATATTGGAAAGTACCGATCGATCCCGCGCGCGAGAGGATCCGTCTCAACGAGGTAGCCTGGTACTGTGAAGAAGACAGTGGCGAAGAGGAAGCGATGGAAGTTGCCGTGACGCGGCTAAGGAACCTTGATCGAGCCAAGTTCCGGGCTATGATAAAAACCATTACTTTTCGCGAAGTCCCCGCCGACTTCACGCGCAAGAGAATCTACTTGAACGAAGTAGCCTGGTACTATGAGGACGACCCGCGCGGAAAAGAAGAGCTGGAAGCGATGCTCGCGATTTTAAAGAACATTGATTTCTCCAAGCTCGAGGAAAAAAATAAGAAGGCGTCATAAAGCCATTTGTCTGTCTTCTTCGTTGAAGGTGGACCACAAACGAACACCCACCTCCATAACCCGCGTCAGCGGGTTCCCCATCATATGACAGGGGACCCGCTGACGCGGATTTGAGGAACTACACCAGCCAGAGACTTTTGAACTGCACCAGTTCGGTGTAGAGCAGGGCGGCTTCGCGCACGATTGATTGGCGGTCGGACGTGAGGGCCTGCGTGTGTTTATCGAGCAATTGCACGTAGAGATCGATGACGGGGTCGCTCAGGTCATAGCCCAGGTAGGTGAGGATGAGCGGGCTTAGTTCGAGCTGGTAGTGCGAGTTGTTTTCCAACCCCAGGGCGTGCAGATCGGTGAAGAAGCGGTTCATTTTTAGTTCTTCTTTGAGGAGGTAGAGGAGGAGTTCGGTGTCGGTGGGGGGTGTTATTGGGGAAGTGTTCATAGGTTAGCGTTTAGTGGCCAACAATTATTAATGATGATATTCGAATTGCATTTCATTACATTAATGAATAATGTTGAGTAATTATAATTATATTTAAATATAAAACAATTACATTAAATGTAAAATATATTACAAAATAACTTTTTCGATATTGGATTTGAATTGAAATAATTGAGAATCCTGTGGCGAAACTGAAATTGAACAGAATTAAGATCATTCTTTTGGAACGTGATAAGACCAGTCGCGACCTGGCGAATCATCTGGACGTTACGGAGACGACTGTTTCGCGCTGGTGTACCAATGATGTCCAGCCTTCGATTGAGACGTTGTATGAGATTTCGAAGTATTTGAAGGTGGATTTGAGGGAGCTTTTGGTTTCGACAGTTTGATTGTCGTAGTTCAGAGCACTTCTCATTAGTGCCTTTGCGTTACATTAACAATAACATATATGACAATATGCCGTTATTAATTTAGCTTATCTTTTTTCATTATTTTAGTATAAATGTTTTCCCATGGACAGACACGAGATAAAATGCATAAATAAGTCGAATAGGCAAAGTGTATATGATCGAATAGAGAACGTTGGTGGTTTAAATGGCGATGGTAGCAGATGGAGAATTTCTCAAGCTCGAGCGATTGATGGAATTGAGTCAGGAAAATGGAGTTTCTATGTTAAATATGCTAGTATAACAATTGACGTCGTAATTTCTACGCACAATGGTAACAAATACTTAAAGACAGCAAATGACGGACTGGAACCAAATAATCTTTTAAGTCTACCTGAATGTCCTTATTGAGTTAGTTGTAATGAAGCACTTTCTTAGTCTTTCAATCTAAATAATTGTCATTTGAAACTTGACGATAATCTTGGCTTTACGAAGAATCCATTTTCGAAGAGGTCATCCGAACAAGAGTTGGACTTTTTGGAAAACATTTTTTATGAGCCTAACTACTATAAAACGTTATTGAGCGATCTTTCAGGCGGTGACAGCCGTTTTATAATTGGCCAACGCGGACACGGGAAATCCTCTGTAATCAATAAACTTGTCGAAGATCTTGAGAGGGAACCGAGGTCTTTTGTAATTAAGATTGATAGATTCGAAACGATTCCTGCAAAAAAAAATGAGACAGCTTTTCTGATCTTAATACTTAAAACTTTAATTACGAAGCTTTCAATTTTTCTTGACAAGAATAGACATTTGGTTAAAGGACTTACGCAAGTTGAGAAGGAAAAATTGACATTTTTCATTCGACTGTTTTTCAAAACTACCAGCCAAGAAGAATACAGAGCAGTTTACAATAGCATACATAAAGTTAGAATCAAAAATTTCATAATTCGTATTTTTAATAAGTGGGGTCTGATTCCAGCTAACACGATAGCCTCTGCTGCAGTTTCAATCACATCAAATCTTATCAGGCAAGCCTTGGGGCTTGATAATTTACAGGCAAAAAATGTTTATACTGAATATTTTGGAGCCATGACAGAGGTGAACTTTGACTCCCTTGACATCGACAAACAAGATTGTTCAAAGGATAGTTTAAAGCAAATGTTGGATGAGGTTCTCTCCATTTTTAGGAGCCTGGGCTTTAATACAACAATAGTTTTATTTGATAAGATTGATGAATATCAGGAATTGAATCAAGACATAGTGAGAATTGGGGCTTTTACAAGCGAGATTCTGTCGGACACAGAATTGTTACTTAATGCCAAGTTAGCCATAGGTTTTAGCCTTTGGTCTGAGCTTAAGGCTGAACTAGCCGGGACTGTCAGATTTGACAAGTTCCAGATTGTTGATGTACGTTGGAAGTTCACTGATTTGGAGCCGTTGATAAATAAAAGGATAAAATACTTTTCGAATGACAAAAAGACATTGAGTGATTTGGTTCCCAATGAGAATGAGAGGAAGCAGTTGTTAGGTGTCGCAAATAAATCCCCCAGGGACTTGATTTCGCTCCTTTCGCATATTTATTTAGAACAATCAAACAATGATCAAAATGTGACTTTCTTCGATGGACGGTCCATTTCCAATGGGTTGACATCCTTTTGCGCAAATTATGATTATGATTCAATGTACCCTTCAAAGGCGGGCAGAAATAAAGAAATAAAGGCTATGATAAATAGGATTTTGGCTGTGCGCCAAATCAGATTTACAATTAAGCAACTGAATACTGCATTTAATCAAAATACTGCTCAGTCCGAAGGGCAAATTAAGCTGATGATAAATTATAAACTCATTCGGGAAGATGATATTTTGGGTCAGAACAATGCGAAGTATTATGAGGTTGTTGACCCTAAAGTTGAGCATTTAATAAAGAGGAATGTGACAAAAATTGAATGAGCCGACTATCTTTTTACAGAGATGGAGGCGCCCATTAGATAGAGGGCATTTCAATGCCGCAGACATTTCTATATAATTCTAGGGCGTAAAGATCAGTCATCCCAGACATTACATCAAGAATTGACATAACTTTTTGATATGGGGTGCATGTCTCATCAAATTTATATTGATTTGGGAGAATTCGAAGAATCTTGCGGTGTCTCGTTTGTCTTTTTTTCTCGTCGATTAATGCTGCCTCAACAAGGCCCTCAATCAGCGTTGACATTATCTTGAACCCAGCCAATTCAATTTTAACAACACTAGAATGGTTGTATATTTTTTCAATAGATGTCGCTTCAATTCGTTTTAAAATGGATTCAGCCTCTTTCACATCTTTCAATAAGGAGGAATCGAATTCACCCTTGAGTATTTCGTCTTGATTTCTTCTGAAGGCGTCTGCAGTTGCCCCAACAAGGTAATTAATTGCTTTTGCCCTTAAATATGCGATTTTCTCATTCGGATCAACTCCCAATTCATCGCAAGTTTTTTCGATATGGCTCATGTCGTCTTGTTTACTTAATTTAATTAATTCCTTGAATTCGAACTCTACGTCGTTTGTTGGGAGAATTCCGAGCCTGTGGGCATCCTCAAAGTCTATTATACTATAACAGAGATCATCAGCCGCTTCAACTAGGTAGACAAATGGATGTCTTTTATAGGATAATGGATTGTCATTTTCTTTTATCATTCCAACTTTCGCGACGATATCTAAGAACGTCGCTCTGTCATCTTGAAAAAAGCCAAACTTTGCTAGATGTTTAGGCCCTGTTTTGCCTTTACTCGCCAATGATTCACAGGGATATTTCAATAATGAGCACAAGGTGGAGTATGTTAGCCTGAATCCCCCGGGCAGCCTACCTTTGAAATTCTTAGTAACAATTCTTAAGGCATTGGCATTTCCTTCAAACGTTGTGAGATCTTTCCACTCTTCTGAGGTGAACTGCTTTTTGAATTTGGTATCCTTCTCCTTGTCGTTAAAAAACTTTGAAATTGCTTCCTCTCCGGAATGTCCAAAAGCCGGGTTACCTAGATCGTGAGCAAGGCAAGCTGACGCGATCACATTCTTTAAATGATTTCGATAAAAAGCGCGAGCCTTGTCATTCTTTTGGATTTCTGCTTTTTCACTTAGTTGTTTTCCGATAATTTTGCCAAGGGATCTTCCCACACTGGCGACTTCTAGGGAATGAGTCAATCTGTTGTGAACAAATACGTGTTCTGGTAGCGGGAAAACTTGTGTTTTATTTTGAAGCCTTCTGAATGATGAGGAGAAAATTATTCTATCGTAATCACGTTCGTACTCACTCCTCTCGCTTTGATATGCTTCACCTAGTCCAAAGCGTTGTTCACTAAAGCAATTTAACCAATTCATATTTCTTTGGTTTATTATATTAAAGCAGCCAAGCAAGTGGGATTAAAGCATTGTCCTTTGTCCACCGGTGTCCTTCGACAAAATGGATGTTCTCTATGTTGCCCCAGATATCATTGCCCGCATGCTCTAGAACGATAACCTGACACTTAGCTTTATTGTCACTGGTAAATTTTGAGAATGATTGAAATATTGCTCTAACCCGGGGTAAATCATCTGATGCGACCGTGGGTGTCTTGCCGATCTTTCTAACCATTTCTGGAAAATATGCTTGACTAGGTTGATCAAAAACGGTAAACGAGGGTACGTAATTATTTTCATCCTTAAGCTTTAGAAAATGGTCGTGTAGTGCAAGTATTGTTGAAACGTGGTAACCCATCCAATTGGAGCCGCTGCCGATCTCCCATAGATAGTCTTCGCGACCGCTTTTGGATGAAATCTTTAGTGTAAGCTCCTTTATGTTTAGTTCAGTGGGGTTGCTGTAGTTTTCAACTCTCAGTATTTCTTTATATGTATTAATTGTAATTGAAATTCGTTTTAGAGCGTCTTGAAGTCTTTTGTTAATAGCAAAATTGCCAATCTTTCCGTTAAGATTGGCAATGTCTTGGACGAGCTTATTAATCTGTTGACTCAACTGTCCATCGCCTTCTGTTTCTTTTAGGTTTTTTAAATTTTGCTCAATTCGCCCTTGATATCTATAAACATTCTCTTGGTTTTTATTTCCGCGATCTAGTTGGTCATTTTTTGAGCTTAGTTCGCGCAATTGCTTTCGAATTCTATTGAGTTGATCTTCCAAGCCATCGACTTGCCCAAGAAGTTCTGTTATCTCTTTGTCCAAAATATCCTTAGACTTGTCGATAACACTAGCTTTGAGTTTTATTTTTGTGGAAATGCTAATTAATGTTCTTATTTCTTTTGTAGCACTTTTGGTTTCGGTTCCACATAAGGGACAGCTATGTGAATCGCGAATTTTTGATTGAAGCCAGCCATTATTTATTGGCTCCAACTTTTTCAGCTGAGTTGTTAGAGCTTCCTCATATAAAGATGACGTGGAGTTGAACGTTCTTATTTGCTCTAACTTCGTTCGACGATTGTAAAGATCTTCAATTATTTCAGTTTCCTTATTTTTTAATGTGTTTATGTAGTCGAGGACTTTTTTAGTGGCGCCAATATCAACCTGAGGCGCCTTCGATGTTCTAATGTTTTCCGGGATGGTCTTTAGGAATACCAAATAGTCTTGAAGAACCCATGTTTCATCAGGCATTGGGGCTTCATTTAGCAGCCCAAATTCAATTGCGGTGATATAGTTACTTTTAATTTCGACTTCCCACGCCTTTAGGATCTTTTGACGGTCATCAAGCTCCCGTCGCTTCATTCGTAGTTCCTCTTCCAGAGCTTTTAGCCGTTTTTTTAACTCTAGAGTGGAGTTATTGATGACGCCTAACGCTAGTGGAAAAATTGTCTCCAATTTAAAACGATGTTCAATTGTGTCAGCTTTGTAAAAGAGGGTATACGGATTTGCAATAATGTGCTGTGGCTGAAAGCAAAAAGCCAAGAAGTCTTTAAAACTCGGTCTTTCTTCATAAGGTTTGATATTAGACTCGTCATCAGCGAAGTCAAGGCTTGGAAGTTTGGCTATTTGATTAAGGCGATTTACAACCTCCTTATTAGTTCGATTCTTTATGGAAATTGACTCGGGTATTTTGACCCGTTTTCCTTCATCTAGAAACATGTCGCTGGTTTGCGCTTGCTCGCCTGGTTCCCTTCGAGCAAGAAACAATTCAATTGGCCCAGTTTGTATTAATAGGGCAAACCATTCGCAATAATCTCTGATAGGACCAACCGGAATAGCGCACTTACTACTACCAAGGCAATAATCAATGATTGGGATTATTGCTGATTTTCCGGTCTGACTATCTCCCACAATCACATTGACTCTCTTTAAGTCAAAATTAACTTCTCGCTTAAGCAAAGTTTTGTTTTTTGGATAGAGAATTATTTTCTTTATTTTGAAGTTCATTAAAACTGAATATTTAGTGAAATACAGATTTCTTCGAGAGTTAGTTTTGAGAACCAGAAACCTAACAGGCTTGAAGTTTGAATTATCGAGTGATTTTCCGCGATTGTCAAATCAGGTAAGGTTAGGCGTGGACGTGGTGTAATTTCAGCGGATGCGTTATTGTAAATTAACATTCCAGTAGCAAATCCAATATTCAGTGAATTCATTGTGTTTGAGTACATATGCTCCATTCTTTTTTGAAGTCCAACTGGAATAGTTCTACAATCTGCTAATGTCTTGTAATATGACGTTAGGCGCTTTTGATTTCTGCTCAAGGCCAAATTGGATTCTTCGTTGAAAACTATTGGAAGGATGGGCATAAGAAGTGGGATCGTCGGTCCTTCAAGTTTGTCTTTAGAGTAATGGTATTCTTTTACGAAGGAAAATAGGGCGAGCGAACCTAATGCGCTATTCTGAATAATAGAGAATTCATTCATTGGATAACTGCTTTTTTAAGGACATTATTTTTGCTCTATACTCTGGATGCCATCCTACGGCAAGCTCATCCGCTAGAGCGTGATACATGCCATTGGTCAAGAAGTAGTTTGATGTTTTAAATGTTCCTATAGTGGCATTGTGGTCCATTGTCCTATAAAGTATCATTTTGCCTAATTCTTCAGAAGGGAGCGGGTTTCTCTTATTGTTAACCTTTTCAGAGTTGAAGATTATTTTCCACCTTCTAATAAGGCCTTGACCAGTATTGTGAAAATCTTGAGAGGTTAAATACCCTTTTTGGGAGATCTCTGTTTTTTTAATGGCACTACTGAGATAGTCTCTTATTGCTTCAATAATTTCCTCTTGTTCGCAATTGATAATCTTGAGTTGCTCTACATAGTGACTGTCGAGTTCGTTGTTTTGGTCATGTGCAGTTATTCTAGAGACCTCAATAGCATTACTATTAAATATTTTTTCTATTCGATTCTTAATGCAATTATTTTTCTTCCTTATGAAGGAATCTCTTTCAATAATAGCCGGTTTTTTAGCCCGCCATTGCTCAACTACTAGTTGAAATGTCCATCCATACAATTCAGCGATTATCGATTCCGGCTCATCGTCATGATTCAATTGCAAATCAGATATAAGCTTAGCTTGAAGTTCGATTCCGAACACGGAATTGCCGTCCTTATATCTAATTCGGCTTATTAATTTTTTTAATAAATCGTCGGAATTGCTTAGGACGTTATTTACTTTTTCTTTGATTGTCTCCGAAGGATTTTTTCCCGCGTTCTTTAGGGCTGCTAGACTTTTATTAATATCGTCCTCATCAATGGCCAAACCAATTTGTTCAGCTAGAGATCCAGGCTTGCTTTTATTCGTTACTAGGTAAAGAGTCGTTTTATTTAGGTCAAGTTCGTCGGCTTTGCTTGCCTCTAGCCAAATGTCCAATGTCTTCCAGAGATCAATTTTTGAAGGGTTAAATGGATATGAATCAATTGAGCTTTTGTCTTGCTCAAAAATTTTATCACCATTATTCAATGACACAACAATATCATCCTCGGTTTCAATGCCAACGTTGGCTCCTGCTTCCGCCATTGCAAGCCAGGATAGAGCCCTCTCCAATTGAAAATAGTATCCTAAGGCTTGACCTGGTGCTGTATGCGTCGACAGAACACTCATATACAATGGCTATTTTACAACTTGCAATCCTGTGGTCAAAAAAATAATCTCCTGCCAAACTGACCAATAAACGGATTAAATTAAAGATACTAATTTTCTGATTATTAGGGAACTACAATTTCTCAAGTTGATTCTCTCATCTTTTGCGTTCACTCGAGTCCAGAGCAGAATTCCCATATAAACTGCAACCACGAACAATATCCCACGTATATCTACTACAATCACGAACAATATCACCCAAAACCCATGAAAATCACCAAACTGGGCGAATTTGAAGAACTCGTACTCCTCACCGTGGCCGCCCTCCAGCAGGAAGCCTATGGCGTAGAAATCAAACGCGAGTTAGAGTCCCGCCTGGGAGAAAAGCTCAGCGTAGGCTCCATTCAATCCGCCTTAAAGCGCATGGAAGAAAAGGGTTTCCTCACCTCCGAGTTCGGCGAAGCCACAGCAAAAAGAGGAGGCAAGCGCAAACGCATTTACGCCACCACAAGCTATGCCCGCAAGGTCCTAGCCGAAATGCGCGAAGTCCGCGCCGGGCTTTGGGAAGCCATACCACAGCTGTCGCACGATCTGAAAACGATCTGAAAAGCAGACAGATTGAAGCTTGAATAGGAGAGTCCACTGACGACACCACCGCTTCCGCGGAACATAAAAACGAAATGATAACCCAGCCCAACGATATCCAGCCGCCGGAGTGGCCCCTTCGACTCTTGCGCTTTTTCCTCAGAAAGCAATACCTCGAAGAAATCGAAGGCGACATGGAAGAATGCTTCCGCGACAACCTCGAGCAGTTCTCCCCGGCAAAGGCCCGGCGTTTATATGCCTGGGAAGCCGTGAAGTTGTTGCGTCCCGCACTGCTACAGAATTTTGAGTTCTTAAGAAATCTAAACCAAGCCGCTATGTTCAAAAACTACTTTAAAATTTCCACGCGCAACATGATGAAGAGTCCTTTGAGTGCTTTCATCAATGTGTTCGGGTTGGCGGCGGCCATTGGCATTTGTGTGTTTGGGTTTGCGTTTGCGCGGTGGACGTACAGTACCGACCAGTTTCATGAACATAAGCACGAAGTGTTCCTCGCCACCTTCTTTGCCGACCGCGACGGCAGTGTGCAACAATTCGGCCGCACGCCGCGCCCGCTGGGGGAGATGCTGCGCCACGACTTTGCCCACATCAAAAAAGTGTGTCGTCTCGACGACCGCAACGTGGTGGTGAAACACGACGACAACGTCTTCCACGAACGCGTGCGCTTTGTGGACCCCGAGTTCCTCGACATGTTCACCTTCCCGCTCAAGTGGGGCACACCCGGCTCGCTGGCCGATGTGAACAGCATCGTGCTGAGCGAAGAGGCGGCCATCAAATATTTTGGCGAGACCAACCCCATCGGCCAGAACATGGTGGTGATCTTTGGCAAGAATGTGAGCAAGGCTTTTAAAGTGACCGGCGTGGCCGCCAAGTTTCCCGTGTCGCGTTCCTTCGGCTTCGACTTCCTGGTGAACTTCGAAAATTTAAAGACGGCCGAGCCGGGCTATGACCTGCAGGATTGGAAGGCGTTTGTCAACGCCACGTTCGTCCAGCTCGACAACCCGGCCGATGCGGCGCTGTTGCGCCAGGGCATGGAGAAATATCGCCACGTCCAAAATGAGGCGGTGCAAAAAGAATGGGCCATCACCGCGTTTGGCCTCGAGCCGCTGGCCACGCTGCACGAAACTTCCGAAGACATTCGCGATGATATTGCGCACAGTTCCGAAAGCAACTATGCCTCCATCGTCTACATGGCCGTTGTGGCACTGGCCATGTTGTTGCTGGCGTGTTTCAACTACATCAACATCGCCATTGTGTCGGCGGCCAAGCGGTTGAAAGAGATCGGCATCCGCAAATCCATCGGCGCCGCCCGCAGCCGGGTGATCGTTCAGTTCCTGACGGAGAACATCTTCATCACCGCCTTTGCGTTGGTGGTGGGGGTGGCGTTGGGCACGTTCCTGTTCATTCCCTGGTTTGAAGGGCTGTTCGATTTCAGCATGGGCTTCAAGCTGAACGATCCCCAGCTGTGGATCTACCTGCCGGCGATCTTGTTGTTCACGGGCATCCTGTCGGGGCTTTATCCTGCTTTTTATATTTCGAAATTTCAAGTAGTGAGCATCCTGAAGGGATCGGTAAAGTTCGGGCAGAGCAACCCGCTCACGAAGGGGCTGTTGGTGTTCCAATTGATCCTGGCCTGCGTGCTGGTCACCGGCGGCATCACCTTCACGCGCAACTCCGACTTCCTGGCCAAGCGCAGCTGGGGCTACGAGCCGGCCCGCGTCGTCTACGCTGAAGTGCCCGACGGTGCAGCGTTCGAGCAACTGAATGCGGCCCTGTTGCAAAATCCAAATGTGGTGTTGATCGCTGGGTCAACGCACCAGTTGGGCAAGCGCCACACCACTACGGTGCTGCACCTGACCGATCGCGAGTATGAAGTAGAGCACTATGCGGTGGACGCCAACTATTTTGAAACGATGGGCCTGCCGTTCGAAGCCGGCCGTGGGTTTCATCACGAAGAGGGAAGCGATAAACACGCTGTGGTGGTGAACGAACTTATGGTGAAGAACATGGCCTGGGGCAATCCGATAGGGGAGACGTTCAAGATCGACACGGTGGAGTATGCGGTGGTGGGTGTGTTGAAGGATTTTCATAGCTACAGTTTCTCGCGCCCGTTGCGACCGACGATCTTTAGTGTGGCGCCAAAAGCGGAGTTCCATTATATGTCGATAAAGGCGCAACAAGGTTCAGAGCTGCAAACGCTCAAGGCGCTGCAAGGGCAATGGGCGAAGCTCTTTCCGGAAACGCCGTTTCAGGGTGGTCACCAGGAAGATGTGTGGGGATTTTATTTTCAGGAGATCGGCATCCATGGGAAAGTGTGGCGGGCGTTTGCTACCATCGCGGTGCTGTTGGCCAGCTTGGGGTTGTATGGGTTGATCACGCTCAACGTGGCGGGCCGTGCGAAGGAGTTTAGCATCCGGAAAGTGTTGGGTGCCGGGGCGAAGAACATTACGGTGAAGATCGCGGATCAGTATGTGGTTTTGTTTGTGGTGGCGTTGGTTTTGGGTGCTCCTGTGAGTTATGTGTTGATGAAGATGGTGATGAATATGGCTTATGCGGTGCATATGCCGATTGATTATTCGAGTGTGATGATCTCGGTGGTTATTTTGATTTTTGTTTTGGCGGCGACGGTGTCTACGCAGATCCGGAAGGTGGTGAAGACTAGTCCGGTGCAGGGGTTGAAGACGGAGTAGGGGAGGAAAATTCATTTTGAACCGCCCCGCTTTCGCTAAAGCTTCAGCGGGCACAGAAAGGCGAAAAAGAGGGCAAAATCAACGCAAAGAAATTATCGGTATTGGCTTTGTGTCAGGTTTGCTTGCTTGCCCGCCGAAGCTTCAGCGAAGGAGGGCGGTTAAACCCTTGACAGCCCGACGCCGCAAAATGGAAACTATTTATAAAATGGATCAGGAAACCGCACGATATATCGTCACTTACTTCTCCAAATTGTTAACCGACCTGGAGCGCCAGGCCATCCGGCACACGCGTTCCAATATAAAGCTCGAGGATATAGACCTTGATGATCCTTTGATGCGCGCCTATAAAAGGAACGGTTGGCTCTACGATGACCCGGGGGTGTTGGATTTGCTGAAGCATGGCTATGATGCATTTGAGATAACCGCTGCCAACAGAATTTTATCGGAGCAACGCGACAAGGTATTTTTCAATAACTGTCCGAAATGTGGGAAGCTAGCCAGAACGCCGCAAGCAAAACAGTGCCGGCATTGTGGGTGGTCGTGGCATGGGTAGAGGAAAATGACGGATTATGAAAAAAGAGAAAACGTTTGGATTCAAAGTAAGCATTACACGTTTTGCAATTGACTGGAATCCTGGATTTGTCGAATGTAGATTCACGGATGCGTGGGGCAAGGAATTTATATTTGTAGAGAAAGTGCCAGTAGTCACGCTCGAGTATTTAACTGCGCAGAGCGATTACCCAAAAGACGGCGTTATTGCTTGCGAGGTGATCGATGCATGGACGGACCCGCAGGGAAGAAAGCTATTGACCGTAGACACTGAAAAGCCATGGTATATTGAGACTGTCGACGGTCTGCAACAATTCGACATAGAAGAGAAGGATTTAATCGAAATCTAGACTAGAGAAAATATTTTTCGTCCCGTAAAGAGGTGCCGGCATGCTCCAATCCGAGAGATGGATTGGTTGAAGATGGAATAGGGGATCTAGGGATTTGCATGTAACTTACTCCTAAACCCCCTCAAAAGATGAAGCACCTCATTTTACTCCCGCTATTTTCTCTACTGGCGCAGTTATCAAATGCACAGTGCGATTTTGCCGACACATTCAAAGCCCAACTGATCGAAGACTGGAAGCAAGCCAAGGTGCTTACCGTTGAGTACCTGCAGATCATGCCGGCTGACAAATATAGTTTCAAGGCGGAGAGTAGCATACGCAGCTTTGCTCAGCAGATGTTGCACCTGGCGCAGGTCAATGTCGCGATGGCGTCCCTCGGTACAGGTGCCCCGCGACCCTTCCCAAGATCGAGACGTTTGGAGAAAAGCCCGGGAGCCCAGGCAAAGGATTCGGTTTTGTATTTTGTAAACGTCAGTTATGACTATGTCATCCATGCCCTAGAAACGATGGATGCGTCGAAACTGGAAGAGAAAGTAAAAGAGCGCGACAAGGAAGAAACAAGGTTTGCCTGGTTGTTGAAAGCTTTCACGCACCAAACGCATCACCGCGGACAGACGGCGATTTATATTCGCCTTGCCGGAATAAAACCACCCAACTGGGTTGAATAGCATTGTCAAGCAGGCCGGGATGGCCAGGGGATAGGCAAAAGCGGTATGCTTTTTGTTTTGGTAGAAGGGATTTTGCAAGTGGCCTCACTTGCGAACGTTGTTTTAAAACTAACCTAACCCCTATACCTCCCATGAAAGCCATTCTGTTTTGTACTGCCCTCACCACGATGTTCTTTCAACACGGCTACGCACAGCTTAAGCGCGGAAGTTTTGTGACCGGTGCGACAGTCTATCCCCTTGTACGCCATTGGACCGACGGCACCGTAGAAGTAAAAAGCTACCAGGTCAACGTTACTCCCGGTGTTTCTTATTTTGTGAAGGACAAACTGGCCGTGGGTCTGGTGGCGCCGTGGACGTATGTGCACCATAAACATCCGGATCGTTCCATGTCGATGGAAACATACGCGGTCGGGCCGGCCGTGCGCTACTATTTTCCTTTTGGCCATTGGGCTGTTTTTCCCATGGCCAGTCATACCTATGGCCGGCAGACGCGGAAATATATCGATACATTCAGTACGACCAGCACCTTGAAAGGAAACATCAGAACCTTCGCGGCGGGCTTGGGCATCACCTATTTCATAACCCGGCATGTGGGCGTGGAAGCTATGTTGGGCTATGAGAAGATGAAGGTGACCTGGAAAGATGGAGCAGACGTTCCATACGATAAATCGAACATTACATTGAACGCTGGGGTGCAGGTGTATTTTTCTAAGAAGTAAGTCAGGTTTTTTGTGGTATAATGCAGGAAGGGTTGAAATAAAGAGCGCCTCGGTAGGAGTTAGCGATTTTTATGTTTTCTTTGTAAAGGAGCCGTTGAATGTGATTTTGGTTGGCGTGTATTTGCCCGGTTGGCTTCCTGACTACTGACCCTTACTCTCCCTATGAAGACGCGCAAGCTTTCCCCGATCATCGTGATCTTAGTAGCCGCCTGGCTGCAGATGTGTTTTACAACGACTGTCAACGGCCAGGTTTGGAAACAGTACGACGGCGTGTTTGCAGGCGGTATCGCTAATTTTGCCCGTTATGGCGATGTACAGTTTGCCAGCTCCCACAACAACGGCGTCTATAAATCCACCGACGGCGGCGCAACGTGGTCTGTTGCATTTCCCGACATTCAAAACGCCGCCCTGTATGTCACCGACACGGCGTTGCTCATTGGAGGGAGTGCGGTATACAGCTACAACGATGTCCGGAAAACACTTGTACAAGTGGGCCAGTCGTTGCCGGGTGCTGTGAAGGATTTTGACCAGGTGCATGGAAAGTTGTTTGCGGTATCAAGCGCGGGTGTGTATCAATACGATGCGGCGTTAAAAGTATGGGTTGCAAAAAATAACGGCATTACCGACTACGACACCTATTTTACAAACGATCTGGCCAGCGTCGACGGCGCGTTATTCTGTAGTATGCAGACCTATGGCATGTATAAAAGTATCGATGACGGCGAAAGCTGGACGGCGATCTATCCGGGGTCGGGCTTCTTTCAATTGCTCTGTGTGAAGGAACATAACGGCTCCTTGTTTTGCGCGGGGATGTATAACCTGTTTATCTCCCCCGACAAAGGCGTGTCGTGGACGGACGCCATTCATGACCTGGTGGGCGCCAGTGCGATCATATCGAAGATCGAGTTCATTGACAACACCCTATTTGTTGCCTCCACGGCGGGTACTTATAAACTGAACGACGGCGAGACCTCATGGACCAAGATCGATGATCACGTCTACGAAGCCTTTCACTATGACGGAACGAACCTCTTTGCTTCCGACGACCGTGGCCTCTACCGGTGGAACGACGGCGGGAAAACTTTTGTGCTCTCCAACCACGGCGTTACTACGGCGACCGTGAACGACGTTATACTCTTTAACAACAAACTATATGCTGCTGCGGATGGAGGGCTATACTTCCGCGCGCCAGGCCAAAGTGAGTGGACACTTGCACCGGAGTTGGACGGGAAGATTGTGATGACGTTCGAAAAGAAAGGCGACCGCCTGTTTGCCGGCACATCGCGGGGCCTGTATTTTACATCTGCCGGTGCCGCGTATTGGACCCTGGCCGACCAGGGAATTAATCCTTCCTATCGCATTTGGAAGCTCGACGCCAACGCCGACGCTGTCTTCGCTGCGACCGATGGCGGCGTCTTTGC
Organism: Chryseolinea soli; assembly: GCF_003589925.1. Taxonomy (NCBI): domain Bacteria; kingdom Pseudomonadati; phylum Bacteroidota; class Cytophagia; order Cytophagales; family Fulvivirgaceae; genus Chryseolinea; species Chryseolinea soli. Next base: position 4,410,377 of record NZ_CP032382.1, read on the forward strand.
CACATACGACAACGGCGATCATTGGAAGTGGCTGGACAATTCTGATGTGAACGATTACCAGATGCGCAACCTGGCCGCTAACGACACGATGTTGGTCGCCGTCAATATCAGAGGGCTATATAAGATTCGTTCCGATTCCACGGACTGGGAACGTGTGGATTTTCTTTATGGAAAAGACATTTCCTCGGTCAGCATCGTGGAGGGCGAAATATATGCCACGGTGAAGGACGTGGCGGTTTACCGGTCTTCGGATTATGGCGCGACCTGGACGCCGCTGGCCATGGATGCCACCACCGGAATGGATCTGCTGAAGCGGGGCGATCACCTGTACAGGGTCGCCAACACAACGGCCTTCTATTCACCAGATGGACGCGACGTGTGGGATGGCGCCTCCGAGAAGAATATTCCCGAGGCCACCGTCCTGAACTGTATCCGCGAAGGGGACGACGGTTTCTATGTGGGCACTACGGGCAAAAGCATTTGGTTCCGGCCGTATTTGTCCAACACCGACATCACTTCGCCGGTGTATGAGATCGGCGACAGTCTGATTTACGACGTCCCCGCGAACACCACCCTTCAGCATTTTAAGTCGAACATAACGCTGGGCTACGGCACGTCTTTTCAATTTTTGAAAGCAGGCCATCCGGCAGGAGGGATCACGGAGACGACCCTGGTCGAGGAGAACGACAAGATCAAAGTCATAGCCGAGGATGCCCTGCATGTGAGAACACTACGCATCGCCGAAAAACCGGTGACGGCAACCGAAAACGCGGAGCACACCTTCGTGGAAATTTATCCTGTTCCCACCAAAGGCATTTTGTTTGTGAAGAGTCCCCAGCCTATCCGTTCATGCCACGTATCAAACACGGTTGGAGAAAATGTTCTGACTCCCACGCTCCAAAACAACACCCTCGACGTCTCGACCTTATCCGGGGGACTTTATTTTTTAACCATAGTTGATCAAACGAATAGAAAACAGATGTTGAGATTTGTGAAGGATTGACAGAATTTTAGCGAAGATGATGCGGTAGGAGTTTCGCGTCGGTGACTTTGAACATCGGATAATTTAGTGTATGAATAAAAAGGTAATCATATATGGGATAAATAGTATTTGGGTGATTTTTGGTGTGAAGCTTGTGTATTTATCGAGCACTTTTTTTATAGGATCCGGGGAGACTTTTGACGGGATCATGCGGGAAAGTCCATACGGATTTGTGTTCGGAAGAATTTTAGCGAACGCGCTGGTGATGCTATTCCTTATTTCAATTTCTTGTTTAATTACCCTGGTGTTGTCCAAGCTGATGCGCATGGAGGTTGAGCTTTCATTCTATAAGAAATTGGTGACAAGTTCTTTGCTCCTATATGTAGTGGTTTCAATCTTATGTATCGGATTTTGGATGACGTGAGTCGAGCCATACGAAAGAAGTTGATTTTAAAAAGATGTGTATATTTGTGATGCTGTCAGAACCAGCTTTAACAAACCGTCTATGCGTTACCCCCGAATCGCTACCCTGCTTTTCATTGTCTCTATTTTTATTTCTCTATCCGCCTGCCACCAAGCGTCCGACGAGCCTTCGGAACCAGAGATCATTTTAACCGTACACGTAGACGCCGATTATAAGGGAATTTGGGACAGTTGGATAATTGTCTCCGACCTCAACGGCGAGCTTTTGGATGCGAAGCTGTATACCGCTGGCCAGACCGTTACATTCTCTACAGCGAAGGCAGTGGACAAGATGAACGTAACCTTTCTAGGATACGATCCTAACCAGGAGGTAAGTGCTTCTTTTGATACGTATACGGGCATTGCAAAAGGAACCACCTTGCATTTTGCGGCATCGCCAGCAGAGCCGATGACGGAAAGCAAGGCCACGTTTATGATTCGGAACTATACCCACACAGGCCTCGTTTTTTCGAACGGCTCCAGCAATTACATCTCCCAGAGTTCTTTCAATGGCGTTGAATTGGATGTAGACTTTACATTTTTCGGCTCGCCGTCCGATATTCTGATGTCCCATTATCGCGAGGGCGTGCCCGTATACAACATGATCAAAGGCGTTGTGGACGGTGACGTTTTTGAACTTGATTTTGCCACTGATTTTGTTCCCGTTCCCCATCAATTTCAATTGGATTTTGACGGAAAGAATATGGGCTGGATCATGGGGACGGACGCTACCCGGAAGCGCTACTGGGAGATCATCAATACTGCCCGGCTCGCCGGCACGGGCTACAGCACCGACCATCCCATACTCGGCTACATCGACGGATTTGATGCGTACCTCATGTCGGTGAGCAATAGCGGCGCCAATGGATCGGTGTACTACAGTAAGCAGGGGACGATCAATTCGTCACCGGCCATCCCTTCCTTTATTTTTTCATTGGCGAATGGGGATATGCAAGCATTGTCATTCAATTTTTCCGAGGACTATACGTACTATCGTGCATCCTGGTCGGACGGCCTCCATGCAAGCTGGGTTATTCATGCGCCGAAGGGTGTCGCCGTGCAGAGTTTGACGGCTCTTCCGGCGGAACTTGCGGCGAAATTTCCCAATCTCGATCTGAAAAAACTGTCTTTCAAAGGTATAAGTTTCACAAAGGTCGTTGAGGGAAAGACGTATTTGGAAACCGTACCAGGCTTATCTCCCGGCGATCCTCCTACATTTGAGCACTATATCTATACACCAAATTAAGGGAAATGCGATTGATCAGGAATGCGACGTTTGCACTCTGGGAGATCGAGCGGATACCTGAATTTTACTTTTGAATTTTCTCGATTTAGACTACTTTAGTTAGTTGAACCGGTGTGTGTCTTTAATCTGATCGACTATGAACCAATCCCGAATCGCTACCCTGCTTTTCCTCTCCTGTGCCAGTGCTTTTCTTTCCGGCTGTAACCATGATGACGATCCTATCGAGCCCGAGCCACAAGCCATCCTAACCCTGCAGGTGGATCAAGCCTATGATATTACGGGCGACAAATGGATTTTTGCTTCCGATGAGAATGGGGAGATCCTGGATGTGCAGGCGTATACGGATGGGCAGACCGTTACGCTGAAGAGCGAAAAACACCCGGACAAGATCAATGTGACCTTATTCAAGTATTCCACACACGAAGATGGTAGCTCGCAGATTGCCTTCACCACCTGGGGCGACGTCGCCAGTGGGACGACGGTGCATTTTAAGGCGGTAACAGCAAACAACCCGGTCACTCCCGAACAGGGCAAGGCGACCATCAAAGTTTCAAATTACACGGGCTCGGCGATCATTGGGATTTCCAATGGCTATGGCTATAGCTATGGTGGCTCCCTGATCGCGGGCAACCTGGAAATCGATCTTTCATTTTACAGTGTGCCATCCGATATTTTACTATATGGCTGGCGGTCGGGGGTGCCGGTGTATTACGTGGCGGAGGGTGTAAAGTCGAACGACATCGTCGAGCGTGATTATATGACCGACTTCACACCGTTCCCACACCAGGCTCCATTGAACTTCTCCGGACAAAACAACGCCGTCATCGAGGGGTATGATGCTAAGAAGTCGGTCTACATTACCTTGATGAACACCTATATCCTTCCTCAGGGTGACCACCCTGTGATCGGCTATCTCGACGGCTATGATGCTTATGACATGACGGTGACCAACGTTCACGCCAACGGGTCCACAACCTATCATCAAATCGGTGCGATCGACTTGTCCTTCGACATGCCCGCGTTCACCGCTTCGCTGACCAACACCGACATTCAGAATTTCTCGTTCAATTTTTCGCGTGACTACACCTATCATCGCGCCATCTGGACAAACGTCACCGGGAAGGAGTATACCTGGTGGATGGTACATGCACCTTCGGGCTATGCGGTGAAAGGGTTGTCCATCCCTCCGGCAATCCTGACGAAGTATCCTCAGCTTGACATGAGCAAGCTTAAATACGGAAGCCTGAGCTTTACCGAGGTTGTTAAGGGTCTGTCCTATGAGGAGTCTGTGCAGGACGGGTTCAACGCAAATGCCGACGCTGCGACCGAGAGTTATGTCTACGCAGTGAAGTGATCTTTTCTGCAACTTGGAGGGATTCAAATGGGATTTCATATCTTCGCGACCGATAAAATAGTCTTGCGCGAAACCGTTTATGAAAAACCGATATTTTAGAATTGCTACGCTTCTTATTATTTCGTGTACTGTTCTATGCAGCTGTCATGATGATGACAATAGTGACGAACTTAGCGAGCCACGAACCATTTTCGTTATGTCGGCGGATGCGGGCTATGATCTGGAAGGCGACAACTGGGTTTTCGCGACCGCTCCGGATGGCGAATTATTAGGCGTCGCGTCGTATACCCCCGAAGTGGTCGTTCACTTTACAAGCAAGCGGAAGTTGGAAACGATCAATATCACATTCTTTAAACATTGGGGAAGCCTCGTAGGCGCTACAAATGAAACATACACATCTTTTACTACCTATGCCGGCATTCCAGTAGGAACGGGCCTGACGTTGAAGGCGTCCCCAAGAATACCGGGTGGTGTTGCCTATGCCAATTTTGCGATTGTAAACTTTAACGACGGCGCCATACAATTTGCGAACGGCTATCCATGCGGTGCCAGCGGATCCGAACTCAATGGAGTGTTTGAGGGAAAGGTTTCCTTTTATGGTGGCGCTCCTTCCGACTTCCTCTTGTCGGGATATCGATCTAAAGTCCCTGTATACAACTGGGCTAAGGGCGTCAAGGCGGGCGACCAGATCTATCGCAATTTCGCAACGGATTTTATTCCTTTCCCGCACCAGGTCGCATTGAATTTTGAAGGGAGGAACCATGCAATCATTGAGGGCGTCGACACGGACAACAATAAGGTCATTACGTTACTAGACACGGATGTACCGGGAAGCCTCGGTCGCCCGGGTGATCACCCCGTGATCGGATACCTTGATGGGTTCGATTCTTACGAAATGACGGTCACCAACACAAAGGCGAACGGAATGGTCATTTACAACAGAGGCGGGACTTTTAATCCTTCCTTTTCGATCCCAACGTTCACGTTTTCCATTGACAAAAGCGACATGCAGGACTACGCTTTCAACTTTTCGGAGAACTATTCCTACTATAATGCTATATGGGAATATGACGAAGTACCAGAATACACATGGTGGAGCGTTAACGCCCCCTCGGGCACGACCGTAAAAGGATTGACTGTGCCCGATGAAATCGCAGTCCGATATCCAAAAATCAAAATGAGCAACTTTAAATATTCCCTCGTCAGATTCACCAAGGCCGTCAGCGGACGACCTTATTTGGAAACTGTGCCTGGCATGACCGGAGACAAATCTCAAACCTGGGAAAGTTATACTTACCAACCCTATTGATACGCAGGTTAAGGGAATAGATTTTCAGAAGGCATTGAAATGAGATTGTGTTAAGGCTGCCCGACAGGATAACGCAATGTTTTCTGATTCAGGTCATGCGCTCATGGTTTTGCCGGGGCATAATTATCCACCCGTTTCCACGTATCCCGCTCAAACGCCAACACCTGGCTCACCTTTCCGGAAGCATCTTTGCTGAACTTTAATGGAAACGGACGCTGCCGGTTAAAAAACTCCAATTCCGATTCTGCATCGAACGTCACTTCGCGTCCATCCCAAAGCTGCTTCAGAATGAGTTGATTGTTTTTTGAGGTGAACTGCAGATGCAGTTCTTTGTTGCCTTCCAATTCGTAATAACCTTCCAGTGCTTTCAATTGTGCGGGCTGGAGCGTGACGATCTTTTTGACCTGGCCACCATAATTGCCTTGCCACGCATATACACTGGCCACGCTGTTGACGATCTCTTGCAGGATGTCGCCGTTATCGGAGTTCACCATGATGGCCACGCCGTTGCCGCTCTCCACGCCGCCCATGTACACACAACGAAAGCCGACATTGGAGCCGCCGTGTTCAAAGAAAAGATCGGTGCCCCTATTGCTCACGAAGACCCCCAGACCGGCAGCGTCCAGCACGGGGGTGAGCCTGAGTTTGGTGTTGGCAGACGAAAGGACCTTGGCGGATTTTCCTTTCCAGGAGAGTTGTGTTTCGATAATGTACTTGGCCAGGTCGGTCGGGTTGGTCCACAGGCCGGCGGCGGCTTGCTCGGGGTGGATGCGGAATTTGTTTTGTAGTTCCTGTCCATCGCGCGTGTAGCCGGTGGCCAGCGATGCTTTGCGCGAGGAGGGTGGAGGTTGTGTATAGAAACTGTAGGTCATGCCCAGCGGTTGCAACACATTCAGCCACATGTATTGGTCATAGGGAAGATGGGTGACATCGCTGACGATGCACTGTGAAATGGTGGTGCCGCCACCCGAATACTCCACGCGCAGACCGGGCTCGAACATCGAGCGGACAGCCTCCGAGTTGGCGGGCTTTTTTCCATCGAGAATTTCCGGAATGGTCGGCAGCGGGTCACCGGGCATATAGCCGCCAAAGCCGTGGACCGTTAGCCCAGCCGTGTGCGACAAAAGATTGGTGACGGTGATCCGTTTTCCTTTCGACATCGAATCATAGGGAAATTTCCAACGGGTCAGGTAGGTGTTGATGTCGGCGTTGAGATCGATCTTCCCCTCTTGAGCGAGTTTCAATACACCCACGCCATTCAACGACTTGCTGATGGACGCGGCCTGGAACACGGTTTCGTTGGTGGCCTTCCGGTGTTCCGCCTCATCGGCCCAGCCATAGGCTTTTGCCCAGTCCAATGTATAGTCTTTGACCACGGCAATGCTCAGGCCTTTGATGTTGTAGAACTTCATGCGTTCTTCGATCGTCCATTTTTTCTCGCCTTCCAGCAACACGGCCCCGGCCAGGCTTTCTTCTACTTGCTCTATGCGGGTTTGTACGTCCGGTGGTATCCGGGTGGTTTGCGCGCAGGAAGATGTGACGATGGCCAAAAGGCATGCGGCGAGAAAGAGGGGTTTCATAGGATTGCTTGTTGTAGTTGAAAGGGCTCTATCAACTATTCAGCCAGATTTGCAGTGTTAATTTTTCGCTAATAACGTGTGGTTTCAAGTTGTGTGAATCCTTTACCGAACATCTTCATCCGTGAGCGGACAGTTCAAACCGGATGAGAAGGTCGGAGAAGGGATAACCTGAACGCAACATGGAGCCTTCTAAAAGCGCGGGGGCTGCGGGTAGATGATTCCGTCTTCTTTGTAGACAAACCCATCCACATAAGTGGAATTGAACGGAACCTTTTTTACCAATTTTCCGGAATGATCAAGAAAGATCATGTTGGAGTGGGCCGGATCGTGTGCGTTATATTGATCGTTAATGGGAAAGACGAGGTACTTATCCGTGAGAATAGGCGGCTCACCGGTGAAATAACTATTGGCAAACCGCTTCTTCCATTTTTGCGACATGCCCGTCATGTCATAGGAGAAGATGTCGAGACTGTCGATGTCGTTGAAACTCGCAAGATAGAGATTGTCGTCGTCATAAGAACAGCCCAGTGGAGCAATCATCTGGGTTTGCGGAGCATACGTGGTGGGAATGGTAAGGTCCTTCGTGCTGATGATGGCGCCGTTGCTTTTCTGGATTTGCAAGATCTTATAGTTGGTGTTGTTCAACACCTTTACGGCGATCAGCTTGTCGGCGTCGAAAAAATTATAGGTCCATGCGGCAACGGGTGTATTCATATCGGTTTCCCAAAGCAACTTGCCGTTAGAGGCATCAAAGCAAAGGGCCTCCGGACCATAGGCGGAATAGATCCGGTCATCCACGAGCCAAAATTTGGATGCTGTTCCATCGCCGACCGGGGTTGACCACAGCCATGCGCCATTCCGGATCGAAAAGGCGGTGAGGTGTTTCTCGTTATTTTGATTGCGGGTCAGGGTGATCACTTTATCACCATTCACCAAGGGGATGCCATTGAAGTTGATGTCCACATCGCCGGAGTCGATCGGCACTTGCCATTTGGGAGCTCCGGTTTTTTTGTTTTTGCAATAGAGGGAGCCGTGATCCCACACACTGGTGGGCGATGAGAAGAATATGAGGCTGTCATTAAAAGCGGGATCCTGGTACGAGATCGCATCACTGAACGCAGGCCAGGAGACCGACCATGCCGGTAAACCCGAGACTGCGCTGTAGCAGGTCATGCTCGTATAGTTGCCATGATAGAAATAGTCGGAATTGAAGGTCATCGGGTTGCGATAGGAACCAAAAAGATAAAGGGTCTCGGCCCTCCAATAGACGGAATCGTTTGAAGCGTCAAGCTTCATGTACTGGCCGACGATGTTGACATATAACATTCCACTGGGGTTATCCTCGACAGGCGGAACAACGGGTTCAGGCGAACCGTCGTCGGTACACCCTAAGAAAATAATGAAAAAAAGCAGATAAAGGGGAAGCGCAAGTTTTAAAAAGTTCATAACGGCATGACGTGGCATTAGGAGTAGAGGTCTGTCTGTTTTGCGTTTTTTTGAAGCAACAGCCAAACGGTCATAATATACGCAATTTTCAGAAAACGATTAACCGGGCAGGTGTATACTGTTCCGGTAAAAGCTAGCCTGCATGCGCACTGGCGGGAGAGAAAAAAAATAATTATCTTGCCAAGCTGTAATCTTCAAGATCTCCCATGAGCATTTTCGGCATCCTCATTTTGATCGGTATCGGGGCATACCTCTACAAAATTTATTTCAGCAACAATTCCTACGAAACGAAAGACGAGCGCTACAATGCGGCGCGTAATAAGCGACAACAAGAATTGGATCGCTTGCTCGACAAAATTGCCAATCAAGGCATGGACAGCCTTAGCGAACAGGAGCGCCGTCGCCTGGACGAGCTTTCGGGGAACCGGTGATGTGATTTCGATGGCTGATTTTTATCCTTGAATTTTCGAAATCCGAAGTGCTTTTTATGTGCTTTTTGAATCAATAAAGAAGTAATTAAGGATTGAACGGTTCATACCTTTCGATCCGTTAAACCGTTTTCAAACTATTTAGGTTTTTTACATGAATCAATTCAAAACCCGTTCCTTACTTTTTGTTTTTTCCATAGCTGTTCTTCTTTTTGGATGTCACAAGGATAACGACACCACCAGCTCGGCGATCTTAACCTTACGGGTAGACGCATTTTACCAGGTAGACGCTGATAACTGGATTTTTGCCACGAACGATGCAGGAGAGATATTGGATGCCAAGCCCTACACGGCTGGAGCGACGGTCGAGCTGGTGAGCGACAAAGCAGGCGATAAAATCAACGTGACATTCTTCAATCGCAAGGCGTTAATCGGAGCATCGAACAGTTTCGTGACCTATGCCGATGTTCTTCGCGGCACGACATTGCATTTGGAAAACACGAATGCTCCGGCGCCAACGGGTCAGACGGGTCAGGCCACGTTTATGATTTCAAATTTTGACTCAAGCAACGGCTTGGCCATGGAATTTTCAAACGGACACTCGGTTAGCCTGAATAACTCTAAATCCTCCAGTGAAACGGATGTAGACGTCTTCTTCTACGGCGTACCGTCCGACTTTACGTTGACAGCATATCGCGACGGCGTGCCCATGTACAATTTGGTTCAGGGCGTAAAGGATGGCGATGTCATCAAACGCGACTTTGATGTCGACTTTCTTCCTTTTCCGCATCAACGTAAATTGGATTTTGAAGGTCAGACCAATGCCTATCTCTACGGCTTGGACGCAAAATCGAATTACGTGGCCGTGCTCGGCACCTCTCAACTTGCAGGAACACCCTACGAACAGCAGCCTGTCATTGGCTATCTGGATGGATTTGCTTCTTATGAAATGAAGATCTCCAATAAAAAGTCGAATGGTACGGTAGTCTATCAGACCAGCGGAGAGCCGGACCTTTCGTTTGCGATGCCTACGTTTACTTTTGCGCTGAACAGCAGCGGTATGCGTGATCTCTCGTTCACCTTCTCGGAAGACTACACGGGGTATTTTTCAACATGGTCCTACTATACTGATGAAATGGATTATGTTAGCTGGACTTTCAACGCGCCGGCCGGCACGCTGGTAAAGGGACTGGCGGTCCCCGATGAGATCGCAGCGAAATATCCCGAAATCGATTTGAGTAAATTCGAACATACGGGCATAAGCTTCACGAAGATCACAGAAGGCGGATCATACCTGGAGAGCGTACTGGGCGCGACGGTGGTGGGTGATCACAAAACCGTGAAAAAGTATACGTATACTCCAGATCTTTGATGATCCCTTGTGGATCCAGGAAGATCGATCGCCCAGGAATGTGCTTTTCGGAGCAAAGAAGAAGTGATTTGGATTTGAATGTTTATATATTGCGGCCCTTTTAACACAGTTTGCAAGTCATTGTTGCTTTTTACTATGAACTCACTGAGAAACCGTTCCTTACTTTTTGTTCTTTGTATTACTTTTCTTTTGTTCGGATGTCATAAGGACGACGACGTCACCGCCCCGCACACGATCCTGACCCTACAGGTAGATACAGCATACCCGGTTACTGCCGACAACTGGATCTTTGCCACCAACGATGGCGGCGAAGTGTTGGATGTGAAATCCTACACCGCGGGGGAGACCGTTACGCTGGTTAGCGATAAGGCGGGAGACAAGATCAATGTCACGTTTTTCAATCGTCGCGAGTCACCCTTCGAAACAAATTCCTTTGTGACCTACGCCGACGTTCCGGGCGGTACCGTGTTGCGCCTGGCAGCATCGGCGTCGTCTTCACAAGAGCTTGAACAGGGTGCCGTCAAGTTTAAGATTTCAAACTACTACTATGGCTCCTGTACGGTGGATTTTTCGAATACGGGTACGGGCACAGGGTCAGTCGGCAGTGGCATGCTGGATATGGATTTTTCTTTTTATGGGCCCTCCGATATTTTCATGTCAGGATATCGCAAAGGTGTGCCGGTATACAACTGGGCAAAGGCCGTGAAGAACGGCGACGTCGTCATGCGGGACTTTGATGCTGACTTTGTCGCTTTCCCGCACCAGCGCAAATTGGATTTTACAGGTACGAACCACGGTATCATATACGGTATCGATGCGGACGGGAACTATCTGACTATTTTGGACACGTATCAACTTTTGGGAACGACCTATAAAACTGACCAGCCGGTCATTGGCTATATCGATGGTTTTGTTTCCTATGATATGACGGTATCCAGTGATAAGTCCAATGGACAGATCTCCTACCAAAGCATCGGAGCGCTTGATCTTTCTTTTACCATGCCAACCGCTTTCAATTTCTCGCTCCAGAGCAACGGTATGCGGGATCTCTCGTTTAGCTTTTCGGAAGACTACACGTATTATATGTCAGCCTGGGCTTACACACAAGACTCAGAAAATATCCGCTGGTATTTTGAGGCGCCGCCGGGTGTTTCGGTAAAAGGAATGTCACTGCCCAGCGAGATCGCGGCGAAATATCCTCAGATCGATGTGAGTAAATTCAAGCATACGAGTATAGGCTTCACGAAGATCATAGAAGGCGGGTCCTACCTGGAGAACATACTGGGTGCGACGGCGGTGAGTGATCCCAAAACCCTGAAAAAGTATACGTATAGTCCAAAACTTTGATTTCATTGAATCTGAGAAGACCGGTCACCCGCAGGAATGTGCTTTTTGGCGTAAAAATGAAGTGATCCGGATTTGAACTTTATATATTACGGCCTTCTAAACAGCCTGCAGGCCATTTTATGAACCCACTCAGAAACCGTTCGCTGCTTTTTGTTCTTGGCATTACTTTTCTTTTCGGGTGTCATAAGGACGACGACGTCACCGGACCTCACACGATCTTAACACTCCAGGTGGACGCAGGATACACGTTGGATACCGAAGACAATTGGATCTTTGCAACCGACGACAACGGAGAAGTGCTGGATGTGAAACCCTATGCGGGTGGGGAGACGGTTACGCTGGTCAGCGATAAGGCGGGAGACAAGATCAACGTCACATTTTTCGTTCATCACGAGGCAGCGTCAAAGTCAAGCACTTTTTCCACCTATGCCCATATTTCCAGCGGCACCGTGTTGCATTTCATAAAGCCGAAGGCCGCTAGCCATGAGTCCCTGCCCGGTACGGCTACTTTTATGATCTCAAACTTCAATTACTTGCTTTCGTCAGTGGAATTTTCGAACGGCGATTCTTATGGTGCCTCCACCACAATAACTTCAAGTGAGATGGATTCGGAAGTTTCCTATTATGGCATTCCCTCCGATTTTCTTTTGTCGGGGTATCGCGCAGGAGTGCCGGTGTTCAATTGGGCAAAAGGCGTGAAGGATGGCGATGTGATCAAACGAGATTTTCAAGCTGACTTCGTCGCTTTTCCGCACCAACGCAAATTGGATTTTGAAGGCACGAACAGCGCCACCTTATTTGGTGCAACGGCGAACGCGAACTTTCTTGTTCTGAACACGTATCAACTTGCGGGAACGGCCTATGCCACCGACCAACCGGTCATTGGCTATATCGATGATTTTGTTTCTTACGATTTGATCGTAACCAATACCAAGGCGAATGGATCGGTAATGTACCTGAACAACGGAGCCATCGATCTCTCATTTACAATGCCCACGTTCGCCTTTTCACTCAATAACAATAGCCTACAGAACCTCTCGTTCAATTTGTCGGAAGACTACACCTATTACTATTCAGGCTGGGCTTACACGCAAGACTCAGAGAATATCCGGTGGAATGTCACGGCACCCACGGGTGTGACGCTAAAGGGATTGTCAATTCCCCAAGAGATTGCCACGAAGTATTCCCAAATCGACGTGAGCAAGTTCAAGCATTCGAGCATCAACTTTACAAAGATTGTGGAAGGCGCGTCATACCCGGCGGGCATGCCGGGTGTGACGACGACAAGTGACGATAAAACTCAAAAACTGTACACCTATTCTCCGAAACTGTGATGACGGTTTTGAAGAACATGGGGACATGAAGCAGGACCGGCCTATTCCAAATTTCCGCTACGAGAGAATATGTGGTCCATCTTTTGTGCGCGTTAAATAACTGACATAATGATCGTGTGATCACTACATCACGGCAGCATTGTCAATTCTCAAAAAGCATGCCCTACTAAAATGAGAATTGTGTTTGCTGTTCCGATCTAATTCTCCAATTTCGAACCCCAGAGCCCATCTGACTGCATCCCCGCAGCGAGATGGGCTCTTTGCGTTTAAATCTTTGTGTTCGGAGTAATCACTTAAATTCAAAACAACATGAAAGTACACTTGAGCAGTCAGAAGGAGCACCAGAGTTCTGAGAACGCTTTTGCTTTCAGAATTGAAATGAGTCCTGATGAATTCAGGATCAAGGAGACGCCCTTTGGCGTTCGGTTTGAATTCAGCAAGGAGTTTAAGAGTCTGAACGAACCCGGCACGCCAGCCTTGCCTTCCAAGCTGGTGAACGTGGCCCTGCCCGCCAACGCCAGCAGTCTGAAGTTGGAGACCACCGTAGAGTCGACCAAGAAACTTTTCAAGAAGCCGGTGTTCATCGCGCCTGTGCAAGATCTGCAAGTTGCCTCGGCGCGGGAGACCTTTCGTGTTGAAAAGCAACGGATGGAATCTATCAACCGCGCAGTCGATCAAATGGAACTGGAGCCGCGGGCCATTCCATTTTCCAATGGCCCCATGCCTGACCCGAAAGTGTACAATGAATTTTTAAGCAAGCCTGTTCCCGTTGCCGAACTGCTGCACACCACGCTGGCGGGCAACAACCTCATCGCCGCCATCCGCATCAACCCCATTACGATCAATTCCGACTTTATCCCGGTATTGAACGAAGTGATCGACCTGCAAATCACCTATAAGATCCAGCGTTCGGAAAAGATCGACCGCAAAACCACGATGCGCTCGCTGTCGCCCAACAAGACCATTCAGCAGAGCCTGGTCGATCAACTCAAAGAAACCGTGATCAATCCCCGCGAAGTGATCGACATCACACACATTCCCTGGTTTGTGTTTGGTCAATACGACTACCTGGTCATCACCGACAACAAGCGGTGGAACAGCGAGACCATCGAGCCGACGACAGCGGTGGGCGACATGGTGACGGCGTTTGGAAAGCTGATCAACTGGAAACGCGAAAAAGGTCTGAAGGCCCGCGTGGTCACCATCACCGACATTGTGAACGGCGTCTATGGCAATTTCAAGACCGGCGCTGTCGATCTACAGGAAGTGATCCGTAACTTCTTAAAATTTGCACACTCCGCCTGGGGCGTCACCTGGTGTCTGCTCGGTGGCGACATCGAGATCGTGCCCGTACGTCTGGCAGCAGGCGAATGCCGCGGCGATGTGAACGAACAAACGGCCAACAATCCTCCCCACGACAACGAAGCCTTCTGGACGGGCACCTTCACAAAGATCAAAGCCGTTTCGCTGGGGGAATGGTTTAGCGTGAACGACAGCTTCCTGAAACTCACCAACAAGAGCACGGGCAGACTGATCCCCAAAAAAGCTCCGCTAAATCACCTCACAATACACGCTCTCGAAAATGTGCGCATCAACGGTCTCATTCATTTGCCGATCGATTTCTTTGAAACCACCGCCCAATTCCAACACCGGCTCGGCTGGTATTTCTGTACCGACGAAACCTACACCACCTACTCCGCCACGCCGACCAACTTCGTGCGGGTAGATGGCGACGCGTCGATTATCCATGCGCCGCTGCGCTTCCACTACACCTGGAACACCATACCCACCGACTTTTACTACGCCAGTCTTTTCGGCCCGAACTACGGCATCGCCGGCAAACACGACTGGGATGCAAACAACAACCGGCTGTATGGACAACATGAGTGGACCAGCGACTTTGACCCCGTGAACTGGCACGCCGACGTCATGGTGGGCCGCGCTCCGGCTTCGACGCCTTCGGAAGCGGAAGTTTTTGTCGACAAGGTTCTGGCCTATGAAAAGTTCAGAATGGAAGACGGCACATCGCTCGATCGAAACTACCTCGACAAGATGTTGCTGGTGTCCACCAATTGGGGTGGCCGCATCGGCTATTCCTCTACCACCATGAACCCGCCACCCGCCGGACAATTCTACACCGACGCCGCACACAGCCGCGCCATCCTTCAAACGAACGCCGACTTTACCAGAGACTGGGAATGGGAACTGATCTCCTGGATCAACGAAACCGATGTGTGGTTGATCCCTTATGATCGAAATGCCGCACCGGGTGTTCGTGGTTGGTACTATGCCTTTAGTCCAACCGATCTCCGTCCCGCCATCATCGAGTTCAATCTGCCGTGGGGCATACACTTCGAGTTCCCGTTGATCACCAACACGATCGTGATCTATGGAAACGCATCGGACATTGCACCGCAGTATTTTATCCTCGACCGCACCGAAGCCGACGGCTCTATGATGGACTCCGAAGCGTTGCGCGAACAGATCGATGCCGAGTTGCCGCTCTTCCGGCGGTTCAATCGTCTCTATGAAGACATCGACAGTTTACCGGTGGCCAACCGGAACGCTGCCCCCGTGCAACGGTTCACCAACACAGCCCTCGAAACGGCCTTGAACGACGGTCACCATTTCCTCAGCTTGTCGGGACACGGATCGATGGGCGGTTGCTGTGGTGTCGACAGTTGGACGGCCGGCAACGCCACCAACGGCAACAAATATTTTATCGCGTTTGCCGACTCCTGTCTCACCAACGACTATGAATATGCCGACTCAATGTCGGAGAGCCTGGTCAACAATCCACACGGCGGTGCTGTGGCGTATGTGGGTCACACGCGGTTTTCCTGGATTGGGTTGGGCGATGACTTTGAGCGCGCGTTCTTCCATGAGTTGGTGAACACACGGCACATCGGCTTGATGCACAACAGCCGGTTGAATGTGCTGTTGACGAGCAGCCGCGGTCCGCTGGATCACTATAACAAATGGTCCGTGCTGGCCCTGAACTTACTGGGTGATCCGGAAATGGAAGTGCGGAAGACGAAGCCCGCCATCATTATACCGCATGTTTACTTTGATCTTGAACGTTTGTATATCAAAGTATTTGAAGGCGGATTTGTGCGCAAGCAGATCACGGATTTCAAGGTGCGCATCACCACGCAAGAACTGTCGCAAGCCCTGGTGCCGGATGAAGACGGTAAGATCCCGTTTGAGAAGGAGTGGCTGCTGCAGGAAAAATTGCTGGTGTCCATCACGGTCGACAATGGCATTCCGTATACGATGACAGGTGAGGAGATCCAAGCTCGGATGATCATGTCGAAGCAAGAGGAAGCAGCGGTTGAAATGCCGGAAGCGGAAATCAGTGCTAAGCAGGAGGCCACCAAAGCTACTAGCAAGGTGGTGTCTGCTGAAAGTGAGTTATTGCTGCATTGATTTTTTTTGAGGATTAAGTTGTGAGAAGGGGAAGCCCGGGCGTGAGCTTGGGCTTCTTTTTACCACCTCGCTTTCGCTAAAGCTTCGGCGGGCCCTCCTTCGCTGAAGCTTCGGCGGGCAGGCAGGCAAGCAAAGAAGACGAAAAGAGGCTTGTGCTGCGGCAGGCTCCCATCAGATCAGCTTCTTTCATATACCCTCAAGGAATGTTGGTTTAAGGTCTTGAAATGGAAAGGAATGAACAGTCTGTTGCGTGATAGTATTATATTCTCATTAAACATTTCGCCAGGAGGATCGGTAACAACAGGGAAGCTGTCAGCGATTCCAAGTGTTCTCTTGTTAACGGCAACGATGTGAGGTGCTGACCGTAAACAGAAATAAAGATGCTGTTCGTCCTGAACGAGATTGCTTTTGTAAAGGTCTTCCATCAAGTTCTGATACTGTGTTGACTTGATTTTGTGATTGTTTTTAAGAATAAGATCATTTTGCATTATTACATTTCCCGAAGTTGCATTTATGCTATAGAGATGCGTAAGGTTTTCGAGGAGGAATAGATTTTCATCTGCTGCACAGCACATATATCTTGCTCCCGTTCCGTTTTCCCAAATCAACTTTCCGGTGGCAATATCAAAGGCAGCGGCATGAGAAGTGAAAACGGTAACAAGAACATGCTTTACAACCGTCATGAAGATAGGAACGTCGACTTTGGCATCTGCCGAATACTTCAGATCGGTAGTATTTATACCCCATTTCTTTTCTCCGTCTTCAATATTGTAGCACTCGATCGTCGTACGATTCGCCGCGATCAGGTAGGAATCATGACTAAACTTGAAAAGCACACTATCCGGCAGAGGAGTTTTTATGACGTTGCCTTCCGGTGATATCAATTTCCAATCGACCGATCCTCCACTTTCCGATCGGATTAAGCATCCGTTGGGTGTCATCAGGGAATTTGATAAATATAAACCTCCCTGCAGTTCCTTTACAATTTCTCCCTTTTCCTTTGACACCATAAAAACTGCCCCTCCGTTCACTTCCTGAACAAGGACGAACTTGGCGTCAAAACCCCTTGCCTGGTTCAATGAATTGAATTGCCTTTCCCAAATACAATTGAAATCATGATCCAGATACGTTAAACTTTTAAACTGCCAAACGAGCTGACCTTGAGGGAGATCGTCTACCCAGGCCACCCGATGACCGTTGTCAAGTTGTTTTATAAGCTTCCACATACTTTTAAATCTTGCTTAAATATACGTCTAGCCAGTCATTCTTCTGTTCAGGAAGACCTCGAATCGTTTCTTCAACGATGCGGCAGTTCAGATCTTCAACTCATCCGAAGTCAGACCTAATGGCTTCGCCATTAGATTGTAGTAATTCTCCGTGGCGTTTAGCCAGGTTATTTCTACCACTTCTTTTTCGGAGAAATATTTTCGCAAATTCTGGAAGGTTTGCTCGGTCGCGGTTTTTGTGAAGTTCACTTCTTCCAGGTAGGCTAATAGGGCTTTTTCTTTTTCAGAGAATTTGTCGCTGTTTCTGAAATTCATAAACTCCTTCCATTGTTGAAGCGCGACTTTATCTTTCTGCGCCATAAACTCGGCGCTGTTCGAGCAGAAGGGGCAATCGTTCAGGTGAGAG
Organism: Chryseolinea soli; assembly: GCF_003589925.1. Taxonomy (NCBI): domain Bacteria; kingdom Pseudomonadati; phylum Bacteroidota; class Cytophagia; order Cytophagales; family Fulvivirgaceae; genus Chryseolinea; species Chryseolinea soli. The sequence continues at coordinate 4,428,295 of NZ_CP032382.1, forward strand.
GTGTAATATCGGATGAATATTTTTGTTTCCTTGGTAAGGCTTAGTTTGTTTTCGGATTTGTAGATCTTCATAGACGTCATCAACGCGGGAATGCTCCGCGAATAAATGTAGCGCAGGGGGGCGATCACTTTCCCAAACTGTTTCCGACTCATATAATATGCTATTTTAAGCAGTAAAGATGTAGGCTTTTCAATCGGTGTAAGCCTTGTGGATGTCAGGGTTGTTGTTTCCATACTTTTTTGTTTTTGATGAATCAAAAGTATGGTGCCCTGTTTCGACGTCCTTTGACATTTATCAAAAAGTCAGATCTGCGAGCGGATGCGGCTCAATGTTTCCTGGGTGATGCCGAGGTAGGAAGCGATCATGCCCAGGGGAACTCTTTGAATGAGGGATGGATTTTCTTTCATTAACGTTTGGTAGCGTTGCAGGGCCGTGGCAAAATGAAGATCGTCGAACCGTTGCTGGAGTTGGATGAGGCCGGAGCTGACGAGGAGCCGGATCATGTGTTCGATGTCATGATGCTTGGCGCAAAGCTGTTCGGCTTCATAATATTGAAGCGACCATAGCACCGAGGGTTCCAGCAGCTCGATCTGCCGGCGGTCGGGTTTGCGCGAGATGTAGCTGACAATGGAGCAGGCGAATGTATTCTCAGGGCTGATCCAATCGGTGACGTCTTTGCCGTCGTTGTAGTAATAGGTCCGGGTGAGGCCGCTTTCAACGAAGTACAAATAGTTGCAAACGGAATTTTGATGCACCAGGATGTGGCCCTTTTTCAGGTCGTGTTTTTTGAGTATGCCGGAGAGTGCCGACCGGCTTTCGACCGAAAGGGTGCTGAGTTGGGAGACGACTTCAAAGAATTTTTCCATGATGTCAGGGTTTTGTTCACGGCTGCTCGCCAGACCGGATGTCCCGCCGAAGCGATGGCACGTCGGTGGTTGCCGGCGATAGAATTTTAAAGATAAATAACTTATCTTAATGTGTCGAATTACCCCCGTAGCCCCTATATGTTTACAAAGATTCTTACCAGTGATCCAGTTTCCCCACAAAAAGGTCTCGCCGTTATCCGCATCATCACCGGCCTCCTGATGGCGTATCACGGCCTGGAGGTCTTCAACCCGGAACTCATGGCGGGCTACACGACCTGGGACGTGATCAAAAAACTCCCGGCACCTACGTTCATGGTGTACCTGGGCAAGGGACTAGAACTGGCGACAGGCATCTGCTTTTGTCTGGGAATTTTTATGCGCGTGGCCACTTTGTTCCTGATGACGGACATGTTGTTCATTTGTTTTTTTGTGGGCAACGGAAAATTCTATTACGAAGATCAGCACCCCTTCCTCTTTGCCCTCATCGCGTTGCTGTTCTTTTTCACAGGCCCGGGCAGCTGGAGTCTGCAGTCATGGCTTTCACGCAAAGACGCCTGACGCGGTCCTATATACATGAGGGCATACCTTTTCCTTTTTCTTCTCTTGGCCGGTTGTGCAAATACCCATCCCAAACCAGGCGGCAGCTACCTGGGGTTGCTGGCGATGACCGGCATCACCTATCATCTCTTTCTCGACAACCAGGGGCCTGCTCCTGTATTGTACGGTGTGACATTCAAGGCCGATCCTCTTCCGCTGGATACGATCTACTTTAAGGGTGACTCGCTTCATTTCCGGATGAAAGAATATTATTCTGAATACAAAGGTCGCTTCGATGCTGGGGCAAATCGCATCGAAGGAATTTGGATCGGTGAGGATTCCCTGGCCCACCCGTTGGTCTTCCAAGCGGTGATGCCCGATACGGTTTCCGGTTTGCATCCCCGGTCATCGCCGGGCTATACTTATCAAAAACCGGCGCTGATGGGAGATGGCATAAAGACTGACACCCGCGAAGCTCAAAAGTTGTCGCCCGCCGTGATGGATAGCGTGATCAAACACCTGGTGAATGGGAAGTATAAGGATGTGCATAGCCTGTTGGTGGCGAGGAATAATGAATTGGTTGTCGAAGAATATTTCTATCGATTTAATCGCGACAAAGTCTATAACATCCAGTCGGCAACAAAAAATGTGGTGTCCGCGCTCACGGGCATAGCATTGGAAAAGAAGGAGCTCAAGAGCACGCAGCAAACTTTGTGCACGTCGTTGCCCGGCTATGAAAAATGGGCGTGCGATGAAAAACATAAAAACATTACGCTCCACCAATTGCTCACCATGAGCACCGGCATCGCCTGGGACGAACAGACCTATGACTATGGCGACGAACGCAACACCCTCGTAAAGGCGGCGAGCGACAGCGACCAATTTGTGCACTTGTTTTTGCTTCCCCGCGAGATTAAGGCGACACCGGTCTTTGCCTATAACTCCCTTAACCATATCCTGATGAATGCCGTGCTCCGTCATGCTACGCACATGGAAAACAAAGACGAACTCACGACACGCCTTTTACAGCCGCTGGGTATTGAAAAATGCTACATCGACGAACCGACGCCGATGGGTGCGATCGGAGATATCGGCCTGCGACCGAGGGATATGCTCAAGTTTGGGTTGCTCTATGCCAACCAGGGACAATGGAACGGCCAACAGGTGGTGCCGGCCCATTGGGTGGCGGAATCCATACGACCAAAAATTCAACCTCGGCCGGGGCTCGGCTATGGGTATTTCTGGTGGACGAAGGATTTTGAGTTCAAAGGAAAAACGGTTTCCTCATTTTTTGCCTGGGGCTATGGCGGGCAGTATATTTTTGTAGTGCCGGCGTTGCAATTGGTGGTGGTCATGTCGGGAAGCCATTGGGGAACGGATCCTGTGGATCAGGGCATTCCGATCATGGAGGAAATATTGAAGGCCGTGGAAGAATAAAAAAAAGAAGATAAGCCCGCCAAAAGCAGCAGGCCTATCTGTCTTCATTCTAAACCAACCGTATGGTTTCCTGATACACCTTCCCAAAACGGTCGGTGGCTTTTACCTGGATCTCCTTCGCGTGGGCGGAAGGGACCGCGGCAAAAAAATGATCACTCATCACGTGCATGTTCTTCGGATAGGATTCTACCACCACGGGATCCTGGCAGCGAATCTGTTCCATAGCACCTTTGGGCATGCCGTCTTCCGCCCATTCCACCTTCCATTGACCATCCCAGTTCCAGATGTTGGCCACCACGGCTTCGGGTTTGGTGGTAGAGCGTCCGGGTTTGTATAGGGTCATCTGGTGCTCGGCGGATTTACCGGTGGATTTATAATACCAGGTAACATCGTTTCCGTTGATCTCATACACCGCATAGCCATTGGGTGTTCCATCGGCCGCAACGGCTTGTTCACGCCACCAGGCGCCGCACACGGTTCCGTGATTGTGTTCCATGATGTTGTCTTTCTCCCATTTCTCGTTCCAATGCGTGTGGCCCGACATGATGTGCACCTTGAACGGTTTCAGGAGGCTGTACAGGTGTTCACGGTTGCTCACCGTTCCGCCCGGATTTTCAGGTTTCTGTTCACGGTCGGCTGCGTTGGTGTTGGTCGGTATGTGCAGGCTCACGATCACCGTGCTTCCGGCAGCCACGTGCTTCAGATCTTGCTCGAGCCACTGGAGCTGGTTCTCGGTGATGTAGCCGATGTAGTTGTGGCCTTTGCCGAGGAAGAAGACATCGTCCAATACGACATAATGGATTTTGCCGCGGTTGAAAGAATAGTAGGAGGGGCCAAACAAGGACTTGTATTTGCTTTGCGACTGATCGTCCGTCCGCGCCGTATAGTCCATGTCGTGGTTGCCGATGGCCTGGAAGAACGGGATGCCGGTCACTTCCACGGCGCGCGCATAGTCGTCGAACAGATCGAAGCGATCGTGCACGAGGTCGCCAACGGTGATGCCGTGCGTGGGGATGTTGCCCAGGCTTTGGATGAGCGCGGCCGTGTCGGGAGCGGAGACCTTGACGAGCGTTTCGGCATCCTGATCTTTCACCATCTGCGTGTCGGCCCAAATGATCAGGGCGTGCCTGGTGTCGTCCAGCGGATTTTTTTGCAAGTTGAAATCTGCCGTCTGTGCTTGTCCTTTTTTCAGGGGTTGATAAAAGCGGGCGAGGCCTTTTTCACTTGGGATGGCATGCCCTGCAGGGATGGAAATAAAAACAAACTCCGCGTCGGAGTGCAAGGGAAGACTGTAGTTCCCTTTTTTATCGGTAACAGCGACGGTGTAGCCGTCACTCACAACGACACCGGCCACGCCGCTTCCCGACGATTGCACTTTTCCTTTCACCTGGCCCACACCGTCTGCCGGAGTGGCCGCCAGTGCCGGCGAGATCAGCGTGGTGGCTGCTCCCAGTCCTGCGAGGTTTCTTAAAAATATTCTTCTCTTCATGATGATCGTTGAATTTTAATTTTTCAGAAAGTTTACTGAGGATACCCGTCATTTTGCGAGAGGTCGCGATTCAGATCCCGCTCGGCTTGCGGAATGGGGAACACCAACCGGTTTTCATTCACCTGGTAAGTATCGGGTCCCAGATAACTATAGATCTGTTTGAGCTTGATGCCATGGGCGTTCATCACATCGATGGCGCTTCCGGTTCTCACCAGGTCATGCCACCGGTGATTCTCAAAGGCGAGTTCCACCCGGCGTTCATGTGCAAGAATTTCCCGCAGCGCAGTTTGATCGGTGGTGACGATGGGAGAGACACCGGCACCAAAGGCACGGTCGCGCACGGCATTCGCATACTCCAATGCTTCGGTGGATTTTCCTTGTTCGTTCAGCGCTTCCGCCAGCAGCAACAATGCATCGGCATAGCGATAGATCGGCCAATTGTCGTCGGTGTTGTTGGCAATGGTGTGGGGGTTAAGGTATTTCTTGATGTAGGGCACGCCGACCTTTCCGGCTGCGGGGGTGTAGTTCAGCACGCTTTTGTTGGCCGAAATCGTGAAGATGTTGCTGGCGTCATACGTTCCCTCGGCGATGCCGATGGAAGCGTCCTTGCGCTTGTCGCCGGCTTCGTAGGCGTCGATCATGTCTTGTGTGGGCGTGTTCCATCCCCCGGTCGTGGTGTTGTTCGTGGCCACACCGGTGACGAGCATGGTGCTCTTGGTGCGCGGCAGGAAGAGGTAAATGAAATTGCTTTGCTGACCTCCTTGCGCGCCCTGCATGTACTGCACTTCAAAGAGGGACTCTTTGCTATTCTTGTTGGCTGTCGAAAAGACGGCGGCATAGTCGGGCAGCAGTTGGTAGCCCATAGCCGGCAATGTTTTGAGCAGTGTTTCCGCTTCCGGATATTTTTTCTGTGTCATGTACACGTCGGCTAACAGCATCGTGGCCGAACCCTTGGTGGCTTTCCCGGTTTGTGGAAATGCGGCGGGCGGATCAAGTCCGGCAATGGCAGCTTGGGCATCGGCGATGATCTGGTTGTATACTTCATCGACTGAAGCACGGGGTAAGAAGGCTTCAGACGCGTTGGTCACTTCGTCGAGATACAACGGTACGGCTCCGAAGTAGCGCACCAGCTTGAAGTAATTGAAGGCGCGCAGGAATTTCGCTTCGCCCGCAATGTTATTTTTTACATTGTCGGCGAGGTCTGCCGTGGCGATCCGGTTGATCACAATGTTTGCCCTGGAGATACCCGTGTAGCAATGAAAATAGACAGCGTTCGAATAAGCATCGGTGGGATCATCCACAAAGTCGGCGATGGTCTCGCGTTGTTTGTTGGCGGTGCCGCGATCGATGGCGTAATATTCATAATGCGTGTTATCCGACCGCATCTCGGCGGTGAAGTAGTCGTTGACCATAAGGTTTCGCAGCGGCGGATAAGCCGCCGTGACGGCTTGCCTGAATTGCGTCTCCGTTTTGAAAAACGTTTCGCTCGATTGCTGGTCCTGCGGCGTCAATTCGATAAACGAATCGCTGCAGGACGAGGCCGTCCACACGAGCAGGAAGAGAAGTAGCGTTCTATAGTTCATGATGTTTTGCATTTGCTTTTCAGTATGAGGAATCTGAGAATTCTTATTTGAAGGTGGTGTTGATGCCAATGGAAAATGTTCGGGGAACAGGATACGCGTTCTCATCCACGCCCACACCTTGTGTGGGGTCCATGCCACTCACGTTCACTTCTGGATTCATGCCCGAATAACCGGTAAGGATAAAGGCCTGCTGCACGGACGCGTAGACGCGAAGGTTCTTCAGCGACAAGTTGTTTTTCATCGGCACATTGTAACCCAGGGAAATATTTTTCACCGTCAGGTAGGTGCCGCTTTCGATCCACTGGGTGTTCACCTGGCGGCCCAACGCTGTAGTGCCGGTCTTGGTACGCGGATAGACGCCCGACCCCGGTTCTTCTTCCGACCGCCAGCGATCCTTCACATCGGCCAGCAACATGCGTGCGCCGTCGAGGTTGGCCAGGTAAGCCCACTTGGAGGGATTCATGATCTTGCCACCCACGGCGCCCGCCATGGAGATGCTGAGGTCGAAAGCCCCGTATTCAAATTGGTTGGTAAAACCAAAAATGAATTTTGGTGTCGGGTTGCCAATGAACGTCCGGTCATCGTTGGTAATAAAACCATCGCCGTTCACGTCGCGCATCTTGATGGTCCCTACATCGGACGTCAGACCCGAGATCTGAAGTTTGGGCGAGTTGGCAAGATCCGCTTGGTCTTTATATAGGCCGTCGAAGATAAATCCATAGAACTCACCCAGCGAGTGCCCTACCTGCTGACGGTAGTAGTCCGAAGAGGTGGTGTTGTTCCGGCGGATGAAACCGGGATTCACCAGGTAGTCGATCCGGTTGCGATCTACGGACACGTTGAGGTTGGAGGTCCATTTCAATTTGCCCGTGGTGTTGATGGTGTTCAGGGTGAACTCGTGCCCCCAGAACTTGAATACGCCGACGTTGTATTTTATGGTAGCAAACCCGGAAGCCCGGGGAATGGGCATGTCCTGGATGAGGCCGTCGGATAATTTGTGATAGTAGTCGTAGGTGAACGACACGCGGCCGTTGAGTATCGTCATGTCGAGACCGATATCGAATTGTTTGTTGCGTTCCCAAGCCAATTCCGAGTTGCCCAGGCTGTTCACGGTAATGCCTGAGGTGAGCGTTTTGTTGAACACGTAGTTGTCGTTCACCATGCCGGGGATGAAAGGATAGTTGCCCGCATTGTTGTTGGCAAAACTGTTGTTTCCGGTGATGCCATAGCTGGCCCGGATCTTCAACAGGTCGAAGGTCTTCAGGGATTGCATAAAATTCTCGTCGCTCAGGATCCAACCCGCCGACACGGAAGGGAAGTAGCCGTACTTCCGGTCGGGCCCAAAGCGGGAGGAACCGTCGCGACGCATGGAGCCCGACAAGAGATATTTTCCTTTGTAGTTATAATTCAAACGGGCAATTTCCGAGAGCAACGAGAATTGTGTTGTGTTGCTGGAACCACTGCTAATGGCCGTTGCGGCACTCACCCAAGGCACATCGTCGCTGGCGAAATTGGTACCCGTGAGGGTGTTGGTTTCCTGACTAAACTTTTGGGCCGAGTAGCCCACCAGCGCTTCAATGTTGTGGTGTTCAAAAAACGTCTTGGTGTATTGCAGGTTGGTCTCGGCAGTCCACGAAAAGTTGTCGGTCGAACTGCTGGTGCCGGTAGCGATGCCGGTGGTCACGATGGTGGACGGGACGAATAAATTGCGCGTCTCTCCGCCTTTGTCGACGGCCAGGTTGGTCTTGAAGGTGAGGCCGTCCAGGAATTCGTAGTTCAAATATACATTTCCCAGGATGCGGGTGGTCTTGTAGTCGTCTTTCGTCCGGGTGAATTGCGCATAGGGATTCAGGTTGTTCACCATGCCCGGGGAGTTCACATACAGGGGCATCGTGCCGTCGGGGTTCACCGGCGCGATGAGCGGGCTGGCTTCCACGATTTTTTCGATTAGTCCGTTCAGACCGTCGGTGGTGAGGCGGTTGTTGTGATCCATGCGATAGCTGGGCGCCAGGTTGAAGCCGATGCGCACCTTGTCGTTGTTCAGCCGCAAGTCTTGGTTGAGGCGCAACGAAAACAGCTGCGTGCCGGTGTTGATGACCACACCTTGCTGGTTTAGGTAGGACCCCATGACGGTAGACGATGATTTCTCGTGCGCCGACGAAACGATCAGGTCGTACTTCTGGATAGGCGCCACGCGCGTGAGCGCTTTGAACCAATCGGTGCCACGGCCGTAGCGCTCGGGACGGAGGTAGGTCGTATCGATCGGGGCGCTGTAGCCTTCGTACTTCACCCGATCGTTGTAATATTCATTTTGAAAATCGACGAATTCGCGGGCCGTCATCATCTTGGGCACTTTGTTTTGGGGGATCTGTTGCACGCCGTAAAATGCGTTGAATTCAATTTTCGGATCACCCACTTTGGCGTGCCGCGTGGTAATGAGAATAACGCCATTGGCTGCGCGCGAGCCATAGAGGGAAGTCGACGACGCATCTTTCAACACGGTGAACGTTTCGATCTCGGAAGGGTTGATGTTGTTGATGCTCCCCGTGATGGGAATGCCATCGATCACAACCAGCGGTTGATTTTCAGCAAACAACGATGCCGCTCCCCGGATGCGAAAGCCAATGCCACGGCCGGGCTGGCCGCTGTATTGCGCGATCTGAACACCCGCGAACTTTCCCTGCAACTGTTGGGCAAACTGTCCGACAGGTTGGTCCTGCACTTCAGAAGCCTCGAGCTGTGCAATGGCGCCCGTGACTTCACGTTGTTTCTGCGTGCCATACGTCACGACCACTTCGTCGAGCATAGTGTTGGTGCCCAGCTGAACATTCAGGGTATAGTCCTGGCCTTCCACGATGGTAACATTTTTGAATTCGGATGTCGTGAAGCCCACGAAGCTCACCATGATGCCGTAGACACCCTCTTCCAGCGTCAGCGAAAAGTTTCCGCTTTCATCGGCGGTAGTGCCCGTTGTGGTTCCGGCCACCAGGATAGAAGCTCCCGGCAACGGCTCACCGTTGGCGTCGGTGACCTTACCTACTATTTTTCCCGTGGCTTTCTTGGTGACCGTCTTCGTGAGCAGCACATTGCCGGACTGTTCAGCAAAACGGATATCCGTGTTGATCAATAAGGCAGAGAGAATACCGCGCAGGCTCTCATTGGTGAATTTTGCGGCCCGGACGTTCCGTTGCTTCAATTGGAGAAAGGTTTCGTCGTAGGCGAATACAATTCCGGTTTGTTGCTCCAATTTGTTGATGGCGGAATAAAGACTTTGCGTTTCAAATTCGATGCTGATGCGCGTGTCCAGAATTTGAGCGGTCGTGGTGGCACCAATGGCCCACATTCCCGGGCCCGCCACGATGCAAAGCGACAGCCACGTGAGGCGTAATGATTTCTTAATATGGTGTAAATAATTTTTCATACTTTTGAAGACAGTGTAATTGTTACAGATTACTAGCAGATAAAGTATTGGGATGGCCGTCCCGGTCACTTTACCATTCAAAGGCGGGTCCTGATGTTTCAGCGGCCCGTTTTTTATTTTAGTACAGGATCACATCGTTGCCCTCCTTTCTGTAATGTGTGTTGTGAATGGACTGGACTAATTGAAGCGTTTCTTCTACGGGCACGTTCCCGTGTAAACGCAGCGTGAATTGATATTTTTGAATGACCGGATCTTTTGTTTTCAGCGAAACCCCATAGGTGTTTTTCAGCACCAGGGCCAGCTCGTCGAAAGTGGCTTGTCGCAAATAGGTGTCGCCGTCTTTCCAGGCTTGTTCGTTCCCGGAATTCACGGTGTTTACGGAATAGGTTCCCGTGTTTTTTTCATAACTAAATTGCTGGTCGGGCGAAAGCGTAGCGAGCCGTTCGACTTTCCGGTTCACCGCTACGCTGCCGGTGGACACGGTCACTTTCACATCGGCGGAAGCCGCATATGATTTGACGTTAAAAGATGTTCCCAGCACCTGCACCTCCAGGGCCACCGTGTGCACCTTGAACGGCTTGTGCTCGTTTCGTTTCACTTCAAAGAAAGCCTCGCCCTCATCGAGGAAGACTTCACGCGTGGCACCGTCGAATGTTTTCGGCACGCGAATTTTGCTGGAGGCATTGAGCCATGCCACCGAACCGTCGGGCAACACGACCTTCTCTATTTTTCCGGTAGCCGTAGCGATAAAGGAATAAGCGTCGCTGGGGCGCTTCCAGAATACTGTATAATAGAATACACCAACGACGGCAAGCAATAACAGACTAGCCGCTACCCGGTACAATATCAGACGCCGTACGCTGCCAGAAGGTTTGATGCCGGGCAATTCGGCAAGACGATTTTGTATCGAAAGCCGGATCTGTTCTTTTTGGAGATCATCCAACGAGACCCCAGACTCTTCCGCTTGGTATGATTTATACCAGGCATCGACCAGTGCCTTTTCCGTTTCATTGGCCTCTCCTTTATGATAACGATTCAGGAGTTTATTAAACTTTTGTAAATCCATGGATGATGTCTTCTCATGACTATAGCCGTAGAGAAGGCATAGGAGTACCGGGATTTTACATCAAGTAATTGTTACCTATTTGTTAAGCAGCGTGATCAGCAGCGCCAGGTAGGTGAGATGTTTTTCTGGATATTTTTCCTGGAGGGCGATGCGCAGTCGACGCAATACCTCGGAGATGTAGTTCTTTACGGTTTGATCGGCTAATCCCAGTTTGGAAGCAATCTCCTTCACCGACATGTTCTCGCTGCGCATGAGGTAGATGCTCTTCAGCATGGCCGGCATTTCATTGACGATCGCTTCCAACGTTTGCTCCAGCTCAAGATAATCGGCCACGTCGTGGATGGAGCTCTCGAGCAGGTTGATCCGGTCCAGGGCTTCCTGGAGTTGGCGCTCGCGCACTTTCCGCGAACGGAAATGATCGATCACCTGAAGGCGTACGGCGCCCATCAAATACATTTCGAGCGATGTCTTGATCTCTGTTTTCTCGCGATTGTTCCAGAAGCGAACCAGCACTTCCTGCACCACGTCCTGCGCGTCGTCGGTGTCTTTGAGACGGGCATAGGCGATCCGGTAGAGCTTCTCCCAATACCGGTTGAACAGCATATCGAACGCTGCAGCATTTCCCTCCCGAATCTTGAGAAACAATTTTTCGTCTGAAAGATCAGTCAGGTTCATGGGCATGCTTGAATCGGAAAAGATCACACTTAGCTCGGGCAAATGTAAGCATCGAATGTTATGCTAATTTTAAATGTGATATTCCCTTCGGTTTCCCGGGAAGTATCGGTTTTCGCATAGCCTATTAAACCCTTCAGCATGAAGACGCTAGCCGTTAAAAATATATCCGGAAGAGCGTAACATCTATCGCGCGGGAGCTTATCTTGAGCGAGAATTTGGACGGAAAAATGGAATGGAAGCCTTCCAGCGGCCAAGCTTACTATACTTCTGAAATGGACGGAAAAAAAAGGATCCCGGGTACTCAACTCCTCCCTATCGCCCTGCTGGTTTGCCTGGGGCTAGCCCAATGTTCGCCAGACCAAGCGCCACCCCTCATGACGCTGCTTTCACCCGAAGAGACCGGGATCGATTTCAGCAACACACTCTACGAAGACGAGAACCTCAACATCCTCACCTTTGAATATTTCTACAATGGAGGGGGGGTCGGCACAGGCGATATCAACAACGATGGGCTGCCCGACATTTTCTTTGCCGCCAACATGACCGGCAACCGCCTGTACCTGAACAAAGGCCATTTGAAATTTGAGGACATTACCGAGGCCGCCGGATTCAATTCGTCCGGAAAATGGGCTACGGGCGTTTCCATGGTCGACATCAACCAGGATGGCCGCCTCGACATTTATGTTTGTTATTCCGGCCCCCTGGCCGACCCGGCCCGGCGTGCCAACGAGCTCTACATCAACAACGGAAACAACACGTTCACCGAAAGTGCCAAAGCCTATGGCCTGGCCGACACCGGCCACTCCGTGCAAGCCGCTTTCTTTGACTACGACGGCGACGGCGACCTCGATGTCTACATGCTTACCAACATCATGGACCAAACCGGCCCCAATGTGATCCGCCCCAAGCGCGTGCACGGCGAGATGATCAACACCGACCGGCTCTACAGGAACAACGGCAACCAAACCTTTACCAACGTTTCGACGGAGGCCGGCATCACCATCGAAGGCTATGGACTGGGTGTGGCCATCCAGGACCTCAACCACGACGGCTGGCCCGACATCTATGTTTCGAACGACTACCTGTCGAACGACCTGCTCTACATCAACAATCACGACGGAACATTCACCGACCGGCTGGCACAATACTTCAAACACACCAGCTACTCGGCCATGGGCAACGACGTTTCGGACTTTAACAACGACGGACGCCTGGACGTGATGGCGGTGGACATGTTGCCTCCCGACAACAAACGTCAGAAGCTCATGTTCGGCTCCACGAACTACGATCGCTACCGTTCCGAAGTACAGTACGGCTACACGCCCCAGTTCATGCGCAACACCCTGCAGCTGAATGATGGCGACAATTCCAATGGCGAACCACTCTTTAGCGAGATCGGTCAACTGGCCGGAGTGGAAGCCACGGATTGGAGTTGGAGCCCGCTGTTTGCCGACCTCGACAACGATGGCCGCAAAGATTTGCTGATCACCAACGGCTACCCCCGCGACATCACAAACCGCGACTTTGTGAGCTACCGGATGCAGGAGTTCATACAACAGGAGAACGAGCAATCGAAAAAGAAAAAAATGCAGGAGGCGCTCAGCAGCATCGAGGGCGCGCACCTTCCCGTGTTTGCTTTCCGGAACCAGGGCAACCTCACGTTCTCGGATGCGTCTGCGGCTTGGGGATTCACCACGCCAGCCTATTCCAGCGGTGCGGCGTATGCCGACCTCGATGGCGACGGCGATCTGGACTACGTCACCAACAACATCAACGGTCCGGCATTTGTGTTCGAGAATCATGCCGAGCAGCTCACCGGGAAGAATCATTTCCTTCGACTCAGTTTGAAAGGCCCGGTTGGGAACCTGGATGGTCATGGGGTGAAGGTTACGCTCTATCACGGCGACAGCATACAATACCAGGAGGTTTCACCTTACCGCGGCTATCAGTCCACCGTGGAACCGGGGCTTCATTTTGGTATTGGGAAAATGGATGGAGTGGATTCGATCTTCGTGCGTTGGCCGGATGGTAAACAACAAACGGTGCGCGCCGTGAAGGCGAACCAGGTGTTGGCCCTGCGCTATATCGATGCACAACCGGTCGCTTCGAGAAACCAACCCCAGCCGGCGCCGCTCTTTTTGCGCGCTGATAAAAATCGCCAGATCGTATACCGTCACCAGGAAACAGAATATGCGGATTTCAAGATCCAGCCGCTGCTGCCACATAAGTATTCCGAGAGCGGGCCCGGCATTGCAGTAGGGGATGTGAACGGCGATGGCCTCGAAGACTTCTTTGTGGGCGGAGCGTTCAAACAATCCGGACAATTTTTTTTGCAGCGAGCAGATGGGACTTTTTCGAAAAAGCCATTAACGGTAAAAACGAAGTACGAAGAAGATGCCGGCGTACTGCTCTTTGATGCCGATGGCGACGGTGACAATGACCTCTATGTCGTGAGCGGCGGCAATGAATTCGAGGAGGGTTCACCCTACTACCAGGACCGGTTCTACCGAAACGATGGCAAAGGAAATTTCACCTACGATGCGGAAGCGCTCCCCAAAGAAACCGCTTCCGGCTCGTGTGTGACCGCCGCGGATTATGATGGCGACGGCGACCTCGATCTTTTTGTCGGGGGAAGGGCAACACCACACCGCTATCCGCAACCCGGGCAAAGTTTCATCCTGCAAAACCAACAGGGACGTTTCACCGACGTGACCGACGCCATAGCGCCCGGCGTTCAACACGCGGGAATGGTGACTGCCGCACTATGGACCGACGTTGACAACGACAACTCGCTCGACCTGATGATCACCGGCGAATGGATGGGCATCATGATCTTTAAAAACAACGGCGGTAAATTCAAACCTGCCGAAGGCGTGCTGGCCGTCCCCAAATCCACCGGTTGGTGGAACAGCCTGCAAGCCGTTGACGCCGACGAGGACGGCGACACCGACTACATCGCCGGCAACCTGGGCCTGAACACCAAATACAAAACCACGCCCGACCAACCCGTGCGCGCCTACGTCGACGACTTCAATCACGACGGCACCAAGGAGGCGATATTGGCCTACTACATCCAACACGTGAACCGCCCCGCTCATCCCCGCGACGACCTGTTGCAACAGATCGTGCAGTTCAAAAAGAAATACCAATCGTATAAGGCTTACGCGGACGCCACGATCGAGACGGTCATCGCCGGAACCGACACAAAACCCACTATACTCCAAAGCGAAACGTTTCAAACCAGCTATCTCGAAAACAAAGGAAAAGCCGGCTGGTCCCTCAAGCCATTGCCCACCCAAGCCCAATTTGCCCCCGTCTGCGGCATCACCACCGGCGACTACGATCACGACGGCCACGCCGATATCTTACTCAGCGGCAACGCCTACGACACCGACGTCCTGACCGGCCGTTACGACGCCCTCAAAGGTCTCTTGCTAAAAGGCGACGGCAAAGGAAACTTCCGCCCGCTCCCCCCAAACCAAACTGGAATCCTGTTGGATGGCAACGCAAAAGCCCTTGCTGAGCTGATCGATCGCAATGGGAAGACACTTGTGGTGGGTACACAAAACAACGATACGCTGAAAGTATGGGAGAGTGCATCACCTATGCCCACCGCTGGGTCCGTCTCCGCCGTTGTTGGTGTTCTTCACCCACAACAGATCGTGTCGATAAACCCTGACGACATCCACGCCATCCTAACCCATGCTGACGGCAAGCAATCCAAACAAGAGTTTTATTATGGTGGTGGCTATTTATCCCAATCGTCGCGAAAACTTCGGATTGCAGAGGATGTTACGAAGGTTATGATTTACAATAGCCATGGGCAATCCAGGACGGTGGATATCGCGTCGCACTGACCGTTGGAATGTGCGCTGGAAGCTGGTTGTTGGTGAAGAACACCAACAACGGCGAGGGATCCAGGACGGTGGATATATAGCGTTGCGCTGACCATCGCAATGTGCACTGGAAGGAAAGAGGATGTTACGAAGGTTATGATTTACAATAGCCATGGGCAATCCAGGACGGTGGATATCGCGTCGCACTGACCGTTGGAATGTGCGCTGGAAGGAGGTTGTTGGTGAAGAACACCAACAACGGCGAGATGGCGTTAGGTGAAGTTTGGATTGAATAAATTACAGCATTGGATTTTTAACTGGAGGAACGATAATTTAACAAGTCTTTCGAGTTGGGAACGAAAACATATACACCTCAATCAAGAAGGAAGTATTTGGACTTTATCTTGATAAAACTATTTCTAATTAACGCTATCGTTCTGGGCGGGTTATGGTGGTATGTGGGGCCATTAAGCGGAGTTGTGTTTGCGAAAATCATCATGGGTACATGGATATATTGCGCTATAGTATTTGTAACGCCCCTCTTAATTCTTTTTTTCAATCATAAAACCAAGGCTAAGGGCATGGCGATATTTCTTGAGAAGGTCGTTAACGTCCTCATCTTTGATTTGAAAGGAATCAAGTCTACAGTAGCTATTGATGATATCAAGGAGATCACGATTTGCATGTCTCCTCCTGTTTTTGACAAAAGAATTGATTGGATGATGTGGGGGATTTATTCCTATTCCAAATTTGAATTGAAAGATGGTAACATAGTCGTTGTGTCGTGTTTGGTATGGGATAACGTGGAGGAGGTCTTGCCCCCAAGCTTGATTCGCAGAAAGAAGGTATGGTTCCCAATGATGTAGGATCTCCGCCGTTGCGTCCGCCGTTGTTAGTGTTCTCCGCCGTTGTTGGTGTTCTTCACCAACAACAAGTCGTGGCGATACATCCTGACGACACCCACGCCATCCTAACCACAACGACGGCAAACCATCCAGGCCGGAATTTGTTATCGTAGGACATACTTATCTCAAATCGTCGCGCAAACTTCGGATTGTGGGGGATATTGTAAAGGTGATGATCTACAATAACCGGTGGGAGGATGGTGTATGTTGCTTCCCACCAGAACAATAAAAAAGAGAACCCTAAAAAAGACTAACATGAAGAATTCAATGAGCCTGATCCTTCTGGTATTTTCTTGTCTTACGTTGCATCACGTGGATACCCATGCACAGGACCGGATGGCTAAAGAAAGACTGGATAGTATTAGTTTGTCTCTTGTGAATTTTTTTAAGGAACGGGGATATTTTGAAAAGGACAAAAGTGTAGAAAAGTGCCTCAAGACCATATATGGTAATGATATGCTTTCAACCAAGTTGCTAGGCGATGACCCAATCGGCATTTACACCGTGGGTGTTTTGATTGGTCGCGCACGTCGCTTCGTTCTTATCGTCGACTCCAACGGCTGGAAAATTGAGAACAATGGAGCCTTATCAGAGCTTGAGGACATGACCGCGTTTTTCAAGCGACATCATGTAAAGAATAGCGATATCGATAAATACCTGAGGGCGGTGTTGCTGATCCATGAGTATAATGAGCAGTGATCATTCGCATAGCAGTGCCGTCCAACCTACTCTTTAATTCTCGAAAAATACTTCAACTCATACCGCACCTGCCCCTTCCCCGGAAATACCGGCTGCATCTCCTTTCGCAACACCATATGCTCCTGATCAAGCTTTACGACCTGATATTTTGACAACATCTTTTTATCCAAACTACGGTGTACCAGCGTATCGGAGGCAGGCATCTCATAAAAGAAGAAACGAAATTCAGCTTCCCGCGTCATCCGAAGCCTGCCATCGGGTTGGTAATGCTGAAGGGGTTCTTCTTCGGTGTCGGTTCGCGTATAACCGAAGCCATTGTAAAAACTATAAACAGAATCTATTTTCCATGACCCCTGAAGCAGTTCACGTTTATCGGGAGCACAACAAGCCAGGAGCACAACAAAGACGAGAGGGACAATTTTTACATTCATAGCAATAACTTTAAAAAGGCGCATAAGACAGGCGCCGGTAAGATACGGAATAAATATCCCGCAGAGCTCACCAGCGCCTGCCTTATGACTGTTTCACACGCCTTGCCTTTTCACTAATCCCTTTGCGGGCTCCATTTTCAATTTGCCCGAGCGTGACGGACAAATGAAATCATGCGTTTATCAGTAATTAGAATTTTGTGTTAATGTACCTGCGCTCAAATCGACTTCACGTTGCGGCAGGGGGTAATAGTAATGTTTAGGACGCACAAATGTCCGGCCCGGTTTGTAGGGACCACGGTCTTGCGCATAGAGTGTTACGATGTCGACGAGTCCTGCTTTGTCCCAGCGCATCAAATCCTGGTGACGGTCGTTTTCGCCGGCCAATTCCACACGGCGTTCGTGCATGATGTCGGCCATAACAGCTCCGCTTTTTGGCGAAAGGCCTACACGTTCACGTACGGCGTTCAATTCGGCATCGCCGTTTTGACCCGAGCGGATCTTGGCTTCGGCCACCAGCAAATATACGTCAGCCGAACGCAGCCAGGGCGCATTCAAGCTTTGGCTCATGTCGCCGGCGGCGGTGAAGTTGGTGTATTTGCGGAAGGCGTATCCCGTGAGACGGGTATCGCCGACTTCAAATGGATGGATGCTGTCTTTGGTGATCTGGACCTGATCGCCAGGGCTGAAGATGGAATAACCCAAACGCGGATCGTTTGGCTCAAATTCGTCTACGAGGTCCTGGATAGGTTCGTGGAAGCCCCAGCCACCCAAGCCACCAGGCGTGTGATAGAACGCGGGAGAATCATCGGTTGTCCATCCGCCTTCGTATTGCAAGCCGTAGAGTACTTCGGGATTGTTTTCGGTGGCGAGTTGGAAGTTGTCCGAAAAGTTGTCGGCCAATTTATACGTCGCGCTGTTGGTGATGTTGGTTCCGGCGGCAATGGCTTTGGCCCATTGCTCTTCGTAAACATACAGCTTGGTGAGAAAACCATAAGCCGATCCTTTGGTCACACGGCCCAGGTCTTCGCCCGAATAGGAAGCGGGGAGCATGTTCGCAGCATTCTGAAAGTCCGCTTCGGCTTGTGCCCGCACGGCGTCCAGCGCCGACTTGTCTTTGTTGAAATTGTTGGCCACCACATCGGCTTCGAGTATGATGGGCACTTCACCCCAGATGACGGACAATCGCCAGTAAGCAAAGCCTCTCAGAAAATAGGCCTCACCCATGCAGCGCGTACGCAGCGCTTCGTCCATGGTCACTTTCGGTGCGTTCATCAGCACGGCGTTGGCGCGTTGGATCACCTCGTATTTGGTCGACCACGTGTTGAGGATGTGCGTGTTGGACGCGTTGAAAGTAAAGAGCTCCAACTGTGCTTCGGCATCACCGTGGTCACCGGCGCGGACCATGTCGTCCGAGCTGTTGTCGAAGGTGTACTCGGTATGTGCAAAACCGTCTTCATCCAGCAAAGGCGTGTAGATGGCGTTGGTAGCCGCTAATACGTCGTCGCCGTTGCGCCAGAACTGATTGGAAGTGATCTGGCCATAGGGCGTGGAGTCGAGCAAGTTTTCCTGGCATGCGCTCAGGAGTACGAAACAGCACAATCCTGTAGCGCCTATTATTTTCGTTATGGATACGTTGTTCTTTTTCATAGGATTAAAAAGTCAGGGTTGCACCGATGGTAAACGTTCTTGACAAAGGATATTGCGCATAGTCAACATTCACTTGCGTGTATTGGCCGGACGAACGGCTTCCTTCGGCATAGCCCAATTCCGGGTTAAGACCTTTGTATTTCGTGATGGTGAACACATTTTGTCCGGATACATAGAAGCGGGCCGACGAGAGACGGAGGGTTTCTGTTAGCGTCCGGGGAAGCGTGTAGCCCAGCGTGATGTTTTTCAAGCGGAAAAACGCACCGCTTTCCACAAACAGGTTCGATGTGCGGAAGTTCAGGTTGGGGTCCGTGGCAGTCATGCGCGGAATGTTGTTGCTGGTTCCATCGCCGTGCCAGCGGCCGGTGGCTTCCTGATACATGTTGAACGAATAGGCAGCATTGAGGCCCTGCATCCGGTCTGCATTGTAGAGGTCAACACCCGCTACGCCCAGGAAGAACAGGTTCAAATCAAATCCCTTGTAGCCCAAGCCGGCATTGATACCATAGGTCATCTTCGGGTTGGGGTTGCCCAGGATCACGCGGTCTTTGTCATCGATCACACCGTCGCCATTCTGATCTACGAAACGGACATCACCGGGGTGAATGAGACCATCAGTCCGGCGGCTGTCTTTGGCAATGTTGGGATCACTGTCGATCTGCGATTGATTTTGGTAGAGGCCATCAGCACGCCAGCCGTAGAACGTTCCATAGGGATTGCCCACATATGTGCGGGTGATCTCCTGATCGGTGCGGCCATACGTTTGCGACGCCAGGAAGCTGCCCGGCGTGAGCAATTGGGTTACGGTGTTCTTGATGAAGGTGGCGTTACCGCTGAGGGTATACGTCAGGTCGCCGGTTGTTTTCCGGTACGATACTTCCACTTCGAGACCTTTGTTGCGCATCTGGCCAACGTTTTGGTCCGGGATGGACGCTTTGCCCAGGGTTCCCAGCGAAGGCGGCGACAGCAACATTTTCTTTGTGTCTTTGATGAAGTAAGCCAAAGTAAAGAGCAGGCGGTTTTCGAGCACGCCGGCATCAAGTCCGATGTTGGTCATCTCGGCGGTTTCCCATCCCATGTAAGGGTTGGGAATGCGCGCTTGCGCGGAACCTTTGATCTGGCTTTGCGGATCAGAACCCAACGCATAGTTGTTATACGTTCCGCCGTTGCGGATCAGGGCAAGGTATTGCAACGAGGCAACATTCTGATTACCCAATTGTCCCCAGCCTCCGGTCAGCTTCAGGTTGCTGACGAATGGCAATGCATTTTTGATGAAGGTTTCTTCCGACAAACGCCAGCCCAAAGAGAAGGCGGGGAAATAACCCCAGCGGTATCCACTGGCGAATCGCGACGAACCATCGGCGCGGAATGTTGCGGTAAGCAGGTAACGATCTTTGAACGCGTAGTTCACGCGACCGAACGCCGATTGTAATGCATCGTAAGTACGGCCACCGTTGTCAGCCCCGAGGTTGACAATCGTTCCGGCTTGTGACATATAGCGCAGGCTCGGCTCTTCACTGGGAAATTCGCGTCCGACTTCCCTCGAATAAATGTCTTTAAAGGTCTGTGAGGTATAACCCGCCACGGCGCCGATCTGGTGTTCGCCAAACTCCTTGTTATAAGACAGGAAATACTCTTGCAAAAATGCCCAATACTTTTCGTTGGTCAACGTCAACTGGTTGTAGTTGGTTTGCCGGTATTGGTCGTCTACCTTCACTTCAAAGTTGTGCGAATCCAGGAATGACGCATCCATCGCCAGGTTGGCTTTCGCCTTCAGGCCTTTCATGATTTCATATTCACCTGTAACGCTACCTAAAATACGATTGCGTGTGTAGTTCACGTCCTGCACATCGATGGTGTACAACGGGTTGTTGATGTCACCAAAACCGGGAATACTCGAGCTGTACTTGCCATCGGGATTTTTTACGGGTAAGCCAGGATGAAAGCGAATGGCGCTCCACAACAGACCGGTTTGTGCCGACGGCGCGTTGGGCGCGTTGGCGCTGATGTCGCTGTTGCTGTTGGTGTTGGTGAACTGCAGGCTTTGACCGATTTTCAGTTTTTCGCCGATCTTATGATCGCTGTTGATGCGGAAGGTGTATCGCTTGTAGTACGATTTTCCAATAATGCCCGTTTCGTCATATTTTCCGCCGGAGATGGCGAACGAAGAATATTTGCCCCCGCCGCGGATAGAGAGATCAATGTTGCTGGTGTTTCCTTGCCTGAAAACTTCGTCTTGCCAATTGGTCTTCTGGGTTTGATACTGCGGATCTTTCCAGATGGCCGGGATGGTGGAACCATCGGGCGTATCGTTGGTGTAGGCCTCTTGCTTCAATTGTGTGTAGGTGGGCGCATCCAATACGTCGATTGTTTTGATGCGGCGGGAACCGTCACCCAGGTGAATCCCCCTGCCGTCGAGTGCCCCAATGCCCGTGTACGCATTGAGCGTAAACTTTAACTTGTCGTCAAACTTGCCGCGCTTGGTCGTGATGAGCACCACGCCGTTTGCCGCGCGGGTACCATAGATGGCGGAAGCGGAAGCATCTTTCAGTACGTCCATCGATTCGATGTCGTTAGGATTCACATCGTTCATCGATCCGGCAGGCACACCGTCGATGACGATCAAAGGATCGGCATTGTTCACCGTTCCGAGACCCCGGATGCGGATAGATCCCGCATTGCCCGGCGCACCACCGTTGCGCACCACGTTAACACCTGCGGCACGTCCCTGGAGCGCTTGCTGCGCACCACCGGAAGGCAGGTTCTCGAAATCAGAGCCCTTCACAACAGACACGGATCCCGTAACATCTTTCTTCTCTTGTGTGCCATAACCCACCACGACGACTTCCGACAATGTCTTGGCATCGGGTTCCATCTGAATACTCAAAGTAGTCTGATTGTTGAGGACAACTTCCTGCGAGAGGTACCCGATAAACGTGAACACCAACACAGCGTTGTCGTTGGGCACGGACAACGAAAAATTACCATCGGCATCGGTCACTGCACCGATGGTGGTGCCTTTCACCACCACGTTCACACCGGGAAGAGAATTTCCGAATTCATCTTTCACCGTGCCGGTAACCACCGTGGCCATCATGCTAGGCTGCTCAAACACAAACAACGGTTGATTGGCCACCCAAGCGACACCCGTCGGGCGTGTTTTTGCAGAGGCGGTGAGCACACCCGCGGGTTTCTCGTGCGGTGTGGCGGCCGTCAGCGTGATCTGTTTCTTTTTGATGCGATAGGTCACGTTCGTGCCGGTGAGCAGTATGCTCAACACTTCTTCGATATTTTGCGACCGGATATAGATGGTCACTTCTTTTTGAATATCCTGGAGTTGGCTGTCGTTCACCACGAAATGATAGTTGGTCTGGCGTTCGATCTCTTTCAGGGCCTTCTTCAGCGGCGTGTTTTTCAGATTCAGTTCAATCACGGCCGCGGTAGGGGCGCCGCCGTTGGGATTTGCCTGAACCTCTCTCACCAGGAAGGTCATGAGCAAGGCCATGCCCAGCAGCACGCCACGCCTGAATCCGTTCCCCGGTTTCCTGTTCTCTCGGTAGTTAATCTCCATAGGGTAAATAGTTAGTGTTGTTAGGTTGCGTTAGTTGTTCGTCAGGATGATGTTCTTTCCGTCTCTTCTGGCCCGGATGGTGGAAACATCCTGGATGAGGCCAAGCACCTCTTCCAGCGTTTCGTTCTCGATGGTGATCGACATGCGTTCATCCAGGGCTACCGTTGAGTCGGCCACGATGTTCACTTTATAGCGGTTCTCCAGTTGGAGTATGATATCACGTAGGGGAGTGCTATCAAACGCGAGTTGTTCTTCTTTCCAGGCCGAGAAATCGGCGGGGTTCACCTTTCTGCGGGAGACTTTGTTGGCCTCGGTGTCGAGCGTGATCTGATCGCCCGGTCGCATCACAAAATGAGAGGCCATGCCGCTCACATACAATTCGATCTTGCCTTCCTCGAGCGTTGTCTTTATAGAGGGTTCGGCTGTGTAGGCTTGCACGTTGAACTTTGTTCCGCGCACGAGCACCTGGATGTTTTCGGCTTTGACAATGAAAGGCTGTTTCTTGTTTTTTCGCACATCAAAAAAAGCCTCGCCTTTCAAGTGCACTTCGCGGTTGGTGGTTCCGAAAGACGGAGCATACTCCAGGGTGCTATGCCGGTTGAGCCAAACAAAAGAGCTGTCGGGCAAAAGAATGCGCATGTTGTTTTCGCCGGCATTATAAACCAGCGTGCTTTGCTTGGCTGCGAATTCTGTGGACAACAGATACAATATATAGAGGAAGGTGCCGGCCACGGCCAGCAAGGTGACGGACGCGGCGATCTTTAAAAAGAATGATGATTTGGGATGAGGTTTTAGCGCTGGGTGCTCCACCGTCCGGCCGGAAGCTTGAATGTCCTGTGCCAATTGCTCCCACGCGGCGTTGATCTTGGGTTGATTATACCGGGCCAACGTGACCGAGGCCTGGTAGGTGTTGTTCATTTCATGGAAATAATTGCGATGGGCTTCGCTTTCCTGTAGCCAGGCGTACAATATTTCAACATCTTCTTCGGAGGCATGGCCTTCCAAAAATCGTGTAATAACCTCCTGGATCGGTTGTGGGGCTTCTTCGTTCATAGGCTTCGGTGGCTAATACAATAAACTTAGCCCTTACCCCGACAACCCCCGAAAATTTTTTTATTTGAAAAAGGCCAGCAGCAAGACCAGGGCGATGTGCTCGCGGAGCTGAAGACGCAGTTTGGCCAGCGCCCGGGACATTTGGGTCTCCACCGTCTTTATTGAAATGTTAAGTTTTAGAGCGATTTCCTGGTATTTAAGTCCTTCCTGGCGGCTCAATTCAAAGATTTTCCGGCATTCGGTGGGGAGATCTTCCATGGCCGTATGGAAATCTTTTTCCAGGTCTTTGGCCAGCAGGGCATGATAGGAGTGGGCGGCCTCGCCGGAAACTTCCTGCACGTAGAGAAAGCGCATCAGGTCGGCGTGCTTTGTTTTCCGTTTCTGTAAGATGAGGAAATTGAGACAGCGATTCTTTACGGACGTGAACAAATAGGAGGAAAGGGACTGCTGTTCGTCAAGTTTGTGGCGGTCTTCCCAAAGGGTGGAAAACAGATCCTGTACGATCTCTTCGGCTTCGACGGCATCGTTCAAAAACTTGCGGGCATAGGCGCACAGGTTGGGGTAAAGCCTCCGGAACAAGAGCTCCAGACTTTTGGCATCACCTTTTTTGATACGGGCGATCAGGTCGGTATCGATAGGTTCGGACACCTCTTTCATGGCATTCACGACGTTTAAGAATCCATCCTCCTGGCCGCAATGGTTATTTTCAGGGCAGCCATGATTTTTCCGGGGGGCTCAACGGGAGATTGATTAAAAAGGTAACCTGTCACATTTTTGTAGACACCGGGCATGTCCCAGGGTGACGTCCAGGACGGCCGATCCGTTGTTCTGCCAGATACCGATCATGAACGATTCACACAAAAATAGGGAGTTTTTTGTATTGGCGAAATCCGGGACCGGAACCGTAACAAAAACTTAGCACGGCTTGGGGACATCCTGGATATGGTGGGGCAGCACATTTTTTACGATTTCATTTTTTATATTTAAACGGGAATAGGTTCACCCGCGGCCTAAACGTTCGCGGTGGCTGAACATAAGGAGCAATGATGGCCATTATTTAACCTATTCAAAAAAACAATCCCCAGGCGAAAGCCGTTATGCTAAGAATTGGTTTCAAAGATCCCGGTATGGTTGAAGTATTATTAATTGAAGACAACCTGGACGACGCCCGGCTGGCGATACGCGCATTGAAAAAGATCAACATCGTCGATGGGATCCACCATTGTGGCGATGGCGCGGAAGCGATCGATTTCATCTACAAAAACAAAGCATACAACGACCTGAAGCTGATCCTCCTGGATAACAAAATGCCCAAAGTAGGCGGGCTGGAATTATTGAAAATAATAAAACGCGACGAATTGATGCGCCACATCCCCGTGGTGGTCCTCACCTCTTCGAGCGAAGGCGACCACATTGTGGAATCCGCGCGGCTAGGCGCCAACGCCTACCTGGTCAAATCCGTCGAGCTTCCCGATTTCGAGGAACAACTGTCGAAGGTCGTTTTATATTGGATGAATATGAACAACAGTCAGAATCCATCGGCCGTCTCGGAAAAGTAGAGCGACGAAGCAGCTTTCCAGTATCATCGTGGGGAAAGATTTGCTGCATTTGCGTTATGAAATATTAAGCCGGACCCAATCCTTAAATTATTTTACCAGGACAATCCGTTTACTTCAGGCACTGCCAACAGCCAAAGGGTTGTGGAAGAATAAAAAAAGCCAGGAGGATGCTCCTGGCTTTGTATTAAGTTTTTTTAAGACGATTAAAGATCCGTATCAATTCTAGGAACTTCTTTCTTCACGCTATCGACTTCTTTCTTCACGTCACCGATCGCGTCCTTGAATTCGCGAACACCTTTGCCGAGGCCCTTCATAAAATCAGGAATTTTTTTACCTCCGAAGAAGACCAGAACGAACACTCCGATGAGTAAGATCTCCTGGGCACCTATTCCGCTTAGCATAATTTTAAATGGTTAAAAGTTTAAAGTTTTATGTGTGCAATAATTAAAAGATCGATCCTTTTCCGTCTCCCGCAGGCAAGATCCTTTGCCGGGGCAAGCCCCTCGGGACTTTCATCCGGGCAAAACAACCAGAAAAACAAAGATTTTAGCCGGCCGGGGGGATTTTGGACACGGTGAAGTTATAGTACAAAAGTGCGCAATTCGGCCCGTCTTTAGAAGGAATAGGGGTGGTTTTTTTGCGGCTTTTTTTGTTGAATCTTTGCGTTTTTACACGCCACGAATGAGTTTCACCGCCGAGCAACAAGAACGCGAATACCTGGAAGAGATCAAGGAAAAACTGATGTTTGCCATCCAACGGGTGGACGACCGTATAAAGCAGTTTTCGACCGAACTCAGACAAAATAAAGAGTACATCCACGAACACCAATCCGGCCTGGACGAGGCCGACATGGTGGCCGCCGGCCAATCCATCGACCGCATGGCCTTCACCGGCGAGTCGGCCGTGGCCCGTAAACGGAAGCTGATGAAGCTTCGCGAGTCGCCCTATTTCGGTCGCATCGATTTTGAGGCGTATGGGGGAAGCGAGAAAACCGAAGTATACATTGGCATCTATACCTTTTTTGATGAAACGGCGCGGACCAACCTCATCTACGATTGGCGTGCACCTATTTCCGCCATGTTCTATGATTTTGAATTGGGCGATGCCACCTACACGACGCCGGCGAGAACCGTGAAAGGCGAGATCGTTTTGAAACGGCAATACAAGATCGCACAAGGCCGCATGGAGTTCATGATCGAAAACGCCGTCAACATCCACGACGACATTCTGCAGAAAGAGCTCAGCAAGTCCAGCGACGACAAGATGAAGAACATCGTCGCCACCATCCAGCGCGATCAAAATGCCGTCATCCGCAATGAGACCGCGCCGGTCATGATCATCCAGGGTGTGGCGGGTTCGGGCAAGACTTCCATCGCCCTGCACCGCATCGCGTTTCTGCTCTATCGGTTTCGCGAGAGCATCGCATCGAAAGACATTCTCATCCTCTCGCCCAACAAAGTTTTTGCCGACTTCATCTCCAACGTATTGCCCGAATTGGGCGAAGAGCAGATCCCCGAGATGGAGATGGAAGAATTGGCCATGGAGGTGTTGGAAAACAAATACAGTTTCCAGAATTTTTTCCAGCAAGTCGCCGCACTCCTCGAGCACCACGACGAAGCGTTCATCGCGCGCGTGCGGTCAAAATCGTCGTTCGAATTTTTGAGACGCCTCAACCAGTACCTCATTCATGTGGAGAACAATTATTTTGATCCCACCGAATTGCACCTCGCCGGAGTGGTGGTGCCCTTCCCGTTTATCCTGGAGCGGTTCAAAGCCTATCATCGCATTCCCCTGTTGAAACGCTTCCCGGAAGTGATCCAGGATATCCAGCAGTACATCCGCAATCAGACCAAGCGCAAATTATCCGGACAAGAAAAAGCGCGGCTTTGGGAGGCGATTCCGCGCATGCTGAAATTCAACAACGTGCTCGATCTCTACAAGGACTTCTACACCTGGTCGGGCCAACCCGAGCTGTTCAAAAGAACTTCCCACGGCGACCTGGAATATGCAGACGTTTTCCCCCTCATCTATTTCAAGATCAGGTTGGAGGGCGCGCAGACCTACGACCATGTGAAGCACCTGCTGGTGGATGAGATGCAGGACTACACGCCGGTGCAATACGCCGTGCTGTCGCGATTGTTCAAGTGCAAGAAGACGATCTTGGGTGATGTGAGTCAGCAGGTCAATCCGTATAGCGCTTCCGATGCGGAGGGTATCGAACAAGTGTTCCCCCAGGCCGACACCGTAAAACTTTTCAGAAGCTACCGGTCCACCTTCGAGATCACGGCCTTTGCCCAGCGCTTGTTCTTCAATCCCAACCTCATTGCCATGGAGCGTCACGGCGCGCCACCGGCTGTGACGGGTTTTGGCAGCAATGCCGAGGAAATAGAAGCCATCAAAAAGATGGTGAAGCAGTTCGAGCAATCCGGCTTCAAATCGTTGGGCGTGATTTGTAAGACGCGCCAGCAAGCCGAGTTTGTCTACCGCGAAGTGAAGGCGCATGGTATACACCTGCTCACACCCGATAGCACCTCCTTCAAGGAAGGCATCATCATCACCACAGCTCACCTCGCCAAAGGTCTGGAATTCGATGAAGTGATCGTGCCCTTTGCTTCGGCGCGCAACTATCAAACCGAAGTTGACAAGCGCATGCTTTACATTGCCTGCACCCGGGCGATGCATCAATTGACGCTTACGTATGCTGCGGAGCCATCGGCATTCATAAAGTAGAAGATAAATTTTATGGCAAAGCGTTAGCGATTCGTACCGAGAATCCTGACCGCTGAAGGTTCTTCGCTCCGAAATATTTCAAAGTAGTAAGGGAGGAGGAGCTTATGTTCTCCACCTCCGTTCAAGGGTAAGAAACGACATGTTGAGCTTTGCTGACCCCGTTGTTTAGATTTTGTCAATTGGACCGATAGACCATAGCAAACTCATTTGCGAATTCCTGCAGGGAAGTTTGACCCGCCACGTGTGCTTTATGCTTTCGAAGATCTTCCGTAAAGCTTCCATCCCGCAGCGCGATGCCGATCTCGACCATGTATACGGTCGCCATTTGTTCTGAGAATCCGTTTTGTATCAAAGCATTCAATAGCTGTTCATCTGAAAACGCAACCCAGCGCACGTCCGTCTTCCCAACGGCGTTGCCCAATTGTTTGGCTACGTCCGCTCCATTCTTTTCATCGCCGACAATGTATCGAAACTGCTTTCCGGAAAACGACAATGTATCAAGAGCCTGGAAGGCTACTTCGGCGATGTCGCGCGGGTGGGAGAGGGGGAAGGTGACCGAAGCGTCAAAATTGTTGCCCAGCATGCTTTGATGTTTCACCATGCCGATCACACCCAGGAAATTGGTGAGGAACATGCCCGGTCGGAGGTGCAGCACATGGACATCAGTGAGCGCATTGAGTTTTTGTTCAACAAAATAATTAGGCCCCGTCGGCCCCAGGCCGTCCGGATCATGTGCGCCAATGCTACTCAAATTCACGACATACTTGATTCCATTGGCGTGAATAGCCTTTGCATATTGTACTCCCACGGTGCGGATGTACTGCTTTAGATCGGTTGACCGGAAGTTTGGCGGGATCATCAGGTATACGGCATCTGCGCCTTCAAAGGCTTTGGACACAAAGGCATAATCTTCAACGGAACCGATGAGAGGAATGGCGTGAAGCGCTCTGATGTCATCCGCACGCTCGGCATTCGAGCTCACCACTTTTACTTCGTGCCCGCGGGCGACTAATTTTTCTACCAATACGCGACTGATGTTCCCCAGGGAACCCGTTACTGTAATTTTCATATTCGTTTTTGTTTTTGTTGTATGGGCAAAACTATCTTTGTACTTACTTTTGTACAAGTACTTACCCTATAGTATGTATGACCACCATTAAAGCAACTTCCACCATCCAGGAAAACAAGAGCAGAGCTTTTGTCGCCTGCCCGGTCACTTTTGTTATGGAAAAGATCGGCGGCTACTGGAAGCCGATCATCCTGTTCAACTTGCTGGGAGGAACCAAGCGCTACAGCGAATTGAAACGGTCGGTCCCCACCATCACGGAGAAAGTTTTGATCCAGCAACTGAAGCAGTTGGAAAGCGAGGGATTGATCACGCGAAAAGCAAAGGATACCGTGCCGCCGCACGTTACCTATGAATTGTCAAAATCCGGAAAGGCGCTGCGGCCTGTGCTTTATGCTATGGCCGAATGGGCAGTACACAACAGTGGGAAACTGTCAAAAACGTTTTCCCGGCAAATGGCTGATTTTCCTATGGAATAATCAGCGACCGTTTTAATAAAAAAATGAGCACATAAAAAAGGATCTCTTGACTTGTTCATATGTTCATACATATATATCTTTAGCGATCAGTTATTTTTCCGGATTGCGTCAGGTAAAAAACTGTACCACTGATCTACATCCTAAAAAATCATTTCGATGAGACATCTCCTGTCAAAAGGTATATTTCTTCTGTCGTTGAGCAGCCTTTCCATACCGCTCCTGGCCGGTCCCGGAAACATTGCGTCACAGGCTACCATCACGGCGTCCACCGAACTTAATGCCGATTTCAATGCCCGGAACATTGCCGATGGCATGATCCGCATTCCGGGCAAAGGCGAATGGGCTTGTGTGGGCGACACGACCGATTGGGGATATATTCGTTTTCCGTGGATCCAACTGGAATGGAAGTCGGAGCAGAAGATCAACAAGGTTGTGTTGTATGACCGGCCGTCCCTGCGCGAGAACATCGCGGGCGGCAAACTCCTGTTTAGCGACGGCAGCATCATCTGGGTGAACCAGCTTCCCAATGATGGAACCGGGAAAGCGATTGCGTTTGATACCAAGACCGTCCGCTGGGTAAAGTTCATCACCACCGACGGAACGGGTAGAAACCTCGGGTTCTCGGAAATCGAAGTCTTTTCCTCGCCGGAGCAGTTCACGGACTATGTGTCGATGGTCGACCCGTATATAGAGACCAACCGCGGCCGGTATTTTTTCTTTGTCACCGGCAGCAGGCCTTTCGGCATGGTGAGCGCTGCACCCCACACGCGCAACAAGAATCAAAATGGCGGTGGCTACAATTATAATGAGCAACACATCCTGGGCTTCGGACAAATTCATTGCTGGATGCTCTCGGGCATCGAGGTGATGCCGGCGCAGGTTTCGGTTGATCCCACAAAGGGAGAACCCGCCTGGAAATCAAAATTTACGCACGACGAGGAAATCGTGCAGCCGGGCTATCACCGCGTCTATCTTCAGGACGCAGACACGTGGACGGAACTCACCACAACCGAGCGCGTCAGCTTCTATCGTTTTCGCTTCACGCGCGATATGAACACGCAAATTCTCGCGAACCTGGGCGGCTACCTGTCCAACAGCACCATGGCCAATGCCGAAGTGAAGAAGACTTCCCCTTCCGAATTTGAAGGTTCGCTCAGCTCGGTGAAGCGTTATTGGGGTGGTCCCAAAGATGTAAAAATATATTTCGTCATCCGTTTTGATAAACCCTTTCAAACCCTCAACGGATGGAAAGGCGCGCGACGGTTGAAAGACCTCACCACCTTGTCGGGCGACAGCCTCGGTGTCTCTGCAGGCTACGACGTGAAAGCGGGCGAACAACTTCAAATGAAAATTGGCATCTCCTATACCAGCATCGATAACGCGCGAAAGAACCTGGAGACGGAATGCACGACTTGGGATTTTGACGCGGTGAAGAACGAATCACAAAAGATCTGGAACGATTGGCTGGGAAAAATTAAAGTAGAGGGCGGCCGCGTCGATCAGCGCGTGAAATTTTATACCGACCTCTGGCACGTGCTGCTGGGCCGTCATAAGATCAACGATGTTTCGGGCGATTATCCCGATCGCACCACCGGCAAACGCGATGGCAACTTCACCGACGCCGTATTCAAAGTGAAAACGCTGCCACGTGATGCCAACGGAAACCTGAAATACAACATGTATAATTCAGACGCGTTTTGGCTCACGCAATGGAATCTCAACGTGCTCTGGGGGCTGGCATGGCCGTCGGTTCAAGATGAGATGTCGGCTTCCATGATCCAGTATGCCGACAACGGCTACCTGCTTCCCCGCGGGCCGAGCGGCGGTGGCTACTCCTATATTATGACCAGCAGCCCCACCACGATGCTCATCGCCAGCACCTACATGAAGAACATGCTCACCAAGGTTGATCCCGCCCATGCGTTCGAGGTTGTGAAACGCAACCACTTGCCCGGTGGCATGTTGGGAAGCACCGCCGACATTGAATTTTATACAAAACACGGCTGGTGGAAAGACAATGCGGGCATCACTGTCGAAGCGGCTTTTCAAGACTGGGCCATCGCCCAAATGGCGCAAAAACTGGGACGAAAAAAAGACTACACATTTTTTATGGACCGGTCTGCGGGATGGAAAAAATGCTTTAATCCAAAATGGAATCTCCTGTTTCCAAAAGATGCAAAGGGAAATTTTCTACACGACGATCCGCTCAGCGGCAGGGGATGGGTGGAAGCCAATGCGTGGCAAGCCACTTGGGCGGTGTCGCACGACCTGCCCGGGCTGGCCAAACTCATGGGCGGAAAAGATTCGCTGGCCGCAAAATTGAATTATGCTTTTGAGAAGGCGGAGCCCAGCAACTTTGTGTTCGCCTATACCGATGGTTATGTGAGCTACGCCAATCAACCCGGCTGTTCGAATGCGCACGTTTTCAACTATGCCGGCAAGCCATGGCTCACGCAATACTGGGTTCGCCAGGTAAAAGAAAAAGCCTTTGGCGGCACAACGCCCGACCTAGGCTATGGCGGGCACGATGAGGATCAGGGGCAAATGGGTGGAACGAGTGCCTTGATGGCCATCGGTTTGTTCAGCGTGCAAGGCAATGCTGCCGTCGATCCGGTGTATGAGCTCACCAGTCCTGTTTTTGATACGATCACCATTTCACTCGATCCGAAATATTATAAGGGCAAGCAGTTTGTGATCACCACGCACGGCAACAGCGACGAGAATGTCTATATTCAAAAGGCCACACTCAACGGAAAATCCCACCCGCAATTTTGGATCCGCCATGCCGACTATGCACAAGGCGGTCAATTGGAATTGTGGCTGGGAAAGGAGCCCAACCAGAATTGGGGAACGATTTCCGGCAACTGACGCGGGTGTGGCGCCCATCCTAATCCAGCAAGAAAGCGATCGAATGGCCTGATTGACGGTCAATACCAAGGATCGCGCAACCGCATTGCCCCTTTTCGGACAAAAGGATTCCCTTCGATGCAAACGTTTTAAAAAAAAGTAAAAATTCTTTTTTCGTAATCGTTTTTTGTTCAATTTTGATTTGTTCATATGTTCATACATATAAAGACCGCACGCGAGAATCATGCTTTAATGCCCAACTAAATTCTTTTTTATGAGTAAAAAATTTTACCGCGACATAGGACTATTCCTCCTGACGGTAGCCTGCTTTCTGGCCGCAACCCCGGCCGGTTTTTCATCGCCGGCTATTTTTTTAGTACAACAAACCAAGATCTCCGGTAAAGTATCCTCTGCCGACGGCGAGGTTTTGCCGGGGGTAAACGTGATCATCAAAGGAACCAATGAAGGAACGGTGACGGATGCCGATGGACTTTATACGATCAACGTTCCCGGTCCGGATGCTACCCTGGTGTTTTCATTTATCGGCTTCTCGCCGGAAGAGATCACCGTCGGCAATCAGACCCGTCTCGACGTGACCATGACCCCCGCATTGGAAGCGCTTTCGGAAATTGTGGTGATCGGTTATGGTGAAGTGAAGAAGTCGGACCTCACGGGTTCGGTTTCGTCGGTGAAGGCCGAGGAGTTGAAAGCCATTCCCACCACATCGTTCGACCAGGCCCTGCAGGGAAGAGCTGCCGGCGTACAAGTGCAACAAACTTCGGGTCAGCCGGGTGCGGAAGCCTCCATACGCATTCGGGGAACCAGTTCGATCACGGCGGCCAACGAGCCACTCTATGTTATAGACGGTATGTTGGTGAACAGCAGCACCGCTGATGTTACGGCCGGTGGTTTTAATGGCCCGCGCATTGGGCCGCTTTCCGCGATCAACCCCAGCGACATTGAATCGATCGAAATATTAAAGGATGCCTCCGCGACGGCGATCTACGGATCGCGCGGCGCCAACGGCGTGATCCTCATCACTACGAAACGTGGTAAGAAGGGAACCAGCGCCCTGAATTTCGAAAGCTATTATGGCGTTCAGCAAGTTTCGAAGCAACTCGACCTGCTCAATGCGAGCCAGTTCGGCAGCCTGGTGAACGAGGCCCGGTCAAACGCCGGTTTGCCGCTGATCTATACGGATCCTCAAAACCTCGGCACAGGCACCGATTGGCAGAAGGAGATCTACCGCACAGCACCCATACAAAACTACCAGTTGTCATTTACCGGCGGCACCGAGAAAACACAATATGCCATCTCCGGTGGATTGTTCGATCAGGACGGCGTCGTGATCGGCAGCGACTTTCGCCGGTATTCCTTTCGCACCAACATCAACACCGAGATCAGTAAAAAGCTTAGCGTAGGAACCAACTTATCGCTTTCCAGCACGCGCGGCAATGTGTTGAATACGGGTCTTCAATTTATTGCGCCGGGTGTGATCGGCGAAGCATTGACCATGAACCCGATCTTGCCGGTGTATGATGCCACACAAAAAGGAGGGTACACGTATGAGAACACCATCGGCCCGGCGCAGGCAGCACAAACCGGAACTGTGGCCGGCAACCCTGTGGCTGAGGCAAGAAGCGCGCAAGCCCTGAGCACCAGCACCCGGATCTTGGGAAATGTAGAAGCGAAATATAAGATCATCGACGGCCTGGTATTCAAGACCAGCTTTGGCATAGACGGTGTGTTTTCAAAGGACAGAATGTTTCAGCCCTCGTGGCTCCGCGCTGCGCAGGCTGCGAAGGGCGCCGCCGGTCAAGCGACCTTGCAAGGTGTGACCTGGCTGAATGAGAACACGCTGACCTACGACAAGCAGCTTCGTGGAAAAGACAACCTGAACGTGGTGGTGGGCTACACCCTGCAGGAATTTCAAAACGAATCGTTCGGCACCAATGTTTTTGGGACCGACGACCAGTTGGGATATCACCACTTGGGTAGCGCCTCGAACCCGCAGGCTCCCTACAACAGCGAAAGCAAATGGAGCATGGTGTCGTACCTGGGACGCGCGCAGTATTCTCTGAATCACAAATACCTGTTCACCGTCACCGGACGGGTGGATGGCTCGTCAAAGTTTGGGGCCGCGAATAAATATGCCTTCTTCCCCTCCGGCGCATTTGCGTGGCGGATGTCGGATGAGTCTTTTATGCAGGGAATTGAATTCCTGTCCGACTTAAAACTGAAGGCTTCTCTCGGTACGATCGGTAACCAGGCGATCAATCCGTATCAATCGCTTCCTACTGTCGCCTCCTATGGTCAAGGGGTTTTCAACAACGGCACCACCGTGTTGCCCTACAACAGCAGCCAGCCGCAGATCTACAACAACCCGAACCTGAAATGGGAGACCACCCGGCAATTCAACGCAGGCTTTGACGCCGGTTTTTTTGACGGACGCATACAGATGACGGCCGAGTATTATCGAAAATATACCTACGACTTGTTGCTGAACACCCCGATCTCCAGCACCACCGGATTTGAGACCACCTATCTGAACGTGGGCAATGTTGAAAACAAAGGTTTTGACCTGGAGATCACTACGGTGAACACCAGTCCCTCCAGTGCGCTGAAGTGGAACACCTCGCTCAACGTTTCGATGAACCAGAACGAGGTGACCAAGCTGGCCACCGATAGCGACGTGCAGTTGGGCAACGGCTTGATCTTGCGGGAAGGACAACCCATCGGCACGTTCTATGGCTATGTGTTCGACGGCATTTTTCAAACCGATGAAGAAGCCAGTAAGAGCGCCGTGTTTGCCAACCAAAAAAGCGGAGCAAGCCAGGCCAAAGCCGGCGACCGGAAATACAAGGACATCGTGCCTGACGGTGTGATCGACGACAAGGACCGCACTATCATCGGACATGCGCTGCCGAAGTATACCTGGGGCTTGAACAACACCCTCTCTTTCAAAAACTTCACGCTGAACTTTTTCTTCCAGGCCTCGCAAGGCAACAACATGAACAACCTGAACCGGATGTTCCTGGAGGACATGAACGGCGAGCACAACGTGTTGGCCGATGCAGCCTTGAATCGCTGGACACCGACAAACCCCAGCAACGAATATCCCCGCGCGTTGGCAAAACGCACGGCCGATGTGGGCACCATTTCTTCGAAGTTCATCGAAGATGCATCCTACATCCGGTTGAAGAATGTGAACCTCGCCTACAACGTTCCTTCGATGATGTTGGATCGCTTTGGTATGAGAAGTCTCCGGATCTATGTGAGCGCCACCAACCTGTTCACCAGCACTAACTACCGTGGCTATGATCCGGAAGGCAGCAGCTATGGAACCGCCACCGCTTATCCCGGTATCGACCAGGGCCGCTATCCGCTGACAAAAACTTACCTGGTGGGTCTTAACCTTGGTTTTTAAAATTTAACGATCACAACCATGAAATCATTGACTATACATATGAAGACGGCCGGTGCCATCCTCCTGTTGTCGCTGTTGTCAGTTTCTTGTAAGGACTTCCTGGAAGAGAATCCGAAGGACCGTCAGACGACGACGAATTTTTATACGACCGAGGAAAATGCCCTGTCGGCCGTGAACGCGATCTATGCGCATTTGAATTCTCAGAGCGGCGACACGTTTGGTGGGGTTTATTTTGGAGGCTTCTGGGTAACGGAAGGATTGTCTTCCGACGAGATGATCAACCTCCAGTCGGGATCGCCCGACCAGGATCAGCTCGCCACCTTTACACAAGACCCCAACAATGCGACGCTTTATGAAATTTGGAAACAACACTATAAAGCGATCTCCCTCGCCAACGTGGCCATCGCCAAGATCCCAGGCATCCAAATGGACGAAACGCTGAAAGCACGCTACATCAACGAAGCGAAATTTCTCCGGGGATTGTTGTACTTCAACCTGGTGCGCATGTTCGGCAGAATCCCGCTGCTGACGAGCGACATAACCTCAACGACCCCGCCAGCAGCAGAAGTCGATGCGATCTACACGCAGATCCTCGCCGATTTCAACGATGCTACGAATCTTCCCGCCGACCAGGCCGATGGAAGAGGACGCGCCACAGCCGGTGCTGCACATGCCCTGTTAGCAAAAGTATACCTCACGCGTAAAGACTATGACAACGCCATCGCAGAATGCGAGAAAGTGATCAACTCCGGTAAATATGAATTGTGGGATAATTTTGCAGACATCTTCAAAATTGCAAACCGCGGAATGAAAGAAGCCATCTTCTCGGTTGGCTTTGGAACCGCTGGAAGCGCACTCAGCTTCTGGGAAGTGGCGCAAGTGCATGTGCGTTTGTTGCCTCCTGAGCTGGCTTCGGCTGGGATCACCTCCAACACGCTGGGATGGACAGCGCCCACGCAAGCCCTGGTGGACAGCTACGATGCCACCGACGAACGCCGCGATGTGACCGTGTTCAATCGCTTCAGCGAAACGGTGGGGGGAACTGCTTACAACGTGCCGTTCAGCCGCTATTATTTTAGAAAGTATTGGGACGTTACGGTGCCGACTGAATTCAACACCTCCGAAGCCAACATCGATTTCCCGGTGATCCGTTATGCGGATGTGCTGTTGATGTATGCCGAAGCCTTGAACGAAAAAGACCGGTCGCAAGAAGCACACGACGCTGTGAACCTGGTGCGCCACCGGGCGAACTTGGCGGATCTGTCGGGGTTGAGCAAGGATGCCTTCCGCGACGCCGTGCTGGTCGAGAGAAGACATGAGCTGGCAGCCGAAGGCCATCGTTGGTTTGACCTGGTGCGCACGGGCAAGCTGGAGCAACTCGTGCCGCTGGCAAAACCCGGCGTGATCCCACAGGCGAAGCATTACCTGTTCCCCATTCCGCAGCGCGAACGCGATCTCGATCCCAACTTACCTCAAAATGACTATTGATCATGAACAGGGAAAATACATCCGCATCACCCGTAAAATCTACTACCATGAATGTGTATCGTCAATATATCGCATACGGCGTCATACTGTTGGCCACGGTTTTGAGCCTCGGTTCCTGTGAAGATGACTATCAGTCGGACGCTGCCGATCCGGGCCTTCCGCTCACGGCCGGCGGCGTGTCCATAAAAGCGCCTGGTCATGGCCAATATCTGCTTTCGCGCAAACTCGTGGACGGTCAGGCGGTGATCACCGCAGACCTGTCGACGATGGGAACCGTGAAGTCGTTCACCGTTACCAAAACCGTGGCGGCACAAAAGGACGGCACCTTTGGACAAAACGGGGTGATCACCGTTGATCCTTCGGGGCTTCAGGCCAAATACGACTTTACGTACAACCTTCAGGACACAGACGTTGACCAACTGATTGGGCTCACCTTCGAAGCGCAGGATGATGCCGGGAAGGTGCTGACCAGCGATCTCACGCTCGTGGTCACGTTAACACCCCGCGAAAATATCCCCCGCAAAAAGTGGGCATGGACGTCCAGGCTTTGGGTGGACAACGATAATTCACAAGACCTGAAAGATTGCGAGAAGGACAACTACTACCTGTTCAACGCCGACAGCACGGTCACCGTAAACTACGGCGCCGACACCGGGGCAGGCGACTGTGTGTTTGACGGCTTCACCATCTATGACAAATGGTATCTCACCGCCGATGAAAAATACTTTATCCTCAAAAGCCACGGCCTGTTCGATCCTACTGTGAAAGTGGATTCGTTCCAGATGCAGACCCTCACCGTAGACAAACTGGAGATGTCGATCGACATCGATCTCTCGATCTTCGGACTGGGAACGGATGAAACATTCCTCTACCAATACACGGCGGAGCCTAAGTAAACGAACTTGTTTTGCGATGAAAAGAATTCCGGCTGCTACAGCGGCCGGAATTTTTTTATTTAAAGTGTTTCATCGAGACACCTTCGACTGCGTCCCCACTAAGGTTTTTTGTTTGATTATAGCGAGCAGAAAGGCGAAGGCGCATTTCTCCGGCTGTGATACAAAAAAAGAGCCCGTGCAAAAAATGACACGAGCCCCATATTCAACCCAAACTAGATTATTTCTCTTTTGTTGCGTTTATTTTGCCACCAGCGCTGATGAGTGTATAGTAGTCACCGTGGAAGAGCACGTGCCGTAACGTGCCTCTGAAAGGGATGGTACCCGGTTCCTTGATCATTCTTCCTTGCAGGTCGGGATTGAACCCGAAGAAACATTTCAGCATCACCTGCGACATGCCGATGCCGGCCATGGCGTCGCGGGCATGCCACCCGCGTTCGGCGATGCGTACCTTGGCCTTTGAGTCTTCCTTGTCATCGCCCCACAGTTCGTGCGACTGCGCCCAGGAGCCTTCGTACGTTACCGGCTCGATTGCGTGATAGAATTGAAGGGCTTTCTCCGAATATCCCATTTGCACAAATGCGTCCATCGTTCCGGCAGGCCAACCGTCGTAAGCGCCGAGGGGACCATGATCGGGACGATCGGAATTCTTTGCGGCGACGTCCAACAGGGATTGAGCTCGCATCCAGTGATCGGTCATCAATTCCTGGTCTACGAATTTGATCATTTCGGTTTTCATGGTGTCGCTGAGATCCTGCGCCATGAAGCGGCCCATAAACATGAAGTCGAGACAGTGGCGTACTTCAATGGTCTTGTTGTCGGGATAGAGGCAATTCCACACGCCGTTGCCGGCGTAAAGTTTCATAAGGTATCCTTTCAGCTCGGTGGCCTGGTTGCGCAGTTGCCCGGCCTTGGCCTGATCACCGGCTGTGGCATAGAGGTCGG
Source organism: Chryseolinea soli (assembly GCF_003589925.1). NCBI lineage: Bacteria > Pseudomonadati > Bacteroidota > Cytophagia > Cytophagales > Fulvivirgaceae > Chryseolinea > Chryseolinea soli. Next base: position 4,466,945 of record NZ_CP032382.1, read on the forward strand.
CCGTTTCGCGCAGCATCCAGATATAGCCTGCGTTAAACGAAGGGACAATTTGTTTGTAGGTGGGCACGCACTCGAGCAGGTTCCACTCGTCGCTGCCAAAATCGGCGAGCTTGTATAGTGGATCGGTATAGCCCGGTTTTCCAAAGAGCGCCATGCGTTGCCCGTTGGTGGCGTAGTGCTCCAGCGTTTCCAGGATCGTTTTTCCTTCGACTTTTTCTTTTAGAAAGGCATAGTCGCCAGTGACCGCTAAGTAGGAGCGGACCAACTGAAACAAGGCCCAATAGTTTGCTGAGTAAGGATTGCCAACGCCCTTGCCGCCGAAATTATCCACGCCATAAAATTTGCTGGGATCGACCTTCATCCATGCGACGATGTTTTCTTTTAACTGCACGGGATCTGTCACCGCTTGCACCGTCGACCATTCGGTGTTGTCCCAGAAGAAGGAAATGGTGGCGCCCCATTTTGGGCCGCCGGTGAGGATCACTTTTTTGTGCTGGGGTAAATTAGTGTTCAACAAGTACAGCATCGTGAGTGGACCGGTGTAATACACACGGGAGGCCACGGTGTCTTCTGTTTCCAGCACGGGAAAACATCCGGAGAACAAGGTGTTGTGGGGTTGAAACATGGATTGCCACCGCTGTTCCCAAACCGATTTGACCTGGGTAAATTTTTCGTCAAACGTCGTGGTCCAGGTGTTTAACTGTTGGGTGATCGCACGGTCGCTGTTGCCATAGTGCATGAGGTATTCGATCACTTTTGTCTCTCCGGATTTTAGCGGCAATTTCCATTGAGCCGTTGCGCCGCTGTGGAAAATTATTAATGTGTCCGGCGTGGTTTTGAATGCGAAGCCCGTGATGGCCGGGGTTTCGGTGTCGTGGATCAGCAAGGTATTTTTTCCGGAAGCGGTGGTGTTGTATTTCGTGGCGTTTAAGATCTGATGATCATCGGGTGCGCGCAGGGTCATTTTCTTCCCGGTGGGTTTTCCATCCACGAGTTCATCTACCTGCGCTTCAGCCAGGGTTGCGCTGCCGATGCTTTTGCGGACCATCTCTACTTCCTCGTCCCTTTTGGTGACCATGCCTTTCATTTTTGGATATGGATACCACCATTGCCAATCGCCACCATACTGACTGATAAAGCCAATGGCATCCACAGAAATGTTCGCCGTGTCGGGGTGGTCATTTTGATTGGTGATTTCGATTCGCCACAACACGCCGTCCTCTTCCGGGAGCATGCGTGTGGTGGACAACAAAGCGAACTTCTTATAACTTGCTTTGCGCAGGGTTTGGTAGGGCTGCCACCGGAACATGTCCACGAGCGGCACCTGGCCATCGATCTTGAAAACACCGGTATGGTAGCCACCACTATACGGAGCCGAAGCAAACCAACTGATGGACGTGAGATCGCGGTTGGCCACCGCCTGGCCGCGGAAATTTCGCAACGACGGTTCCATGGCAACGGTGTCGGCTTTTACCCACTTTCCGGAAATCTGATCCAGCGAGGGAATGTAGTTTTTCTCCGTTTGCGGAGGCGTTGAGCATCCCACCATAAAAAGGAATGCGAGAATGGAAAATAAGCCGATATAGCAAGGGGAGCGCTTCATAAACAGGCAGAATTTTGAAGTTGTCTGTAAATTAAAAGTATCAATTTTATTTGTTCATATGTTCATACATATCAAATTTAATTTTAGCTTTGTATACACAACCCAAAATGCCGTCGCATGAAAACCATCCTGAACGTTGCTGTTTTAGTTTTTTGTCTTGCCGCATTTTCCTGTAAGGAAAACAAGTCTTCGCAGACCGAACAACCCGAGAGGCCGATCACCTTTAGCGTGGGGCCTGCCCCGGAATGGACCGCGTTGCTGAAGCGCGACCACGGATGGTTTGGCGCCGATGGTATTTTCGCCATTCCCTTTTCCGGCGTTGACCAAAGCAGCGGAGCCAACGACAGCATCATGTTCCTGTTCAGTGACACCATGGTGGGCGACATCGACAAGGGTACGTTGAAACCCGGCTACGTCATGGTGAACAACTCGGTGATGATGCTGCACGGAAAAGAACCGTCAGCTTCCGCCGCTCATTTTCTCATCAACAAAGGAGCCGACCAGAAGCCGGCCTCCTTATTTGTGCCTTCCTCACCCGAAACCAAAAAGGACGACTACTATTGGCTGGGCGATGGCTTTGTGAACAACGACATGGACGGCAGCCTCTGCATTTTTGCTTATCGCATCCGAAACACCAACGATGGAACGGCTTTCCCCTTTCGCGAAGTGGGCAACAACCTGATCGTGATCCCAAAGGGAACGCCCTATCCATTCAAGGAGCAGAAACAATATGACATGCCGTTTTCCGCTTCGAAAGATTCCTTAACCACTTCTTTTGGTGTGGGCGTCCTTTCGAACACGCAGTCGGCCGGTGCCCCGGATGCCGATGGGTTTGTCTATGTGTATGGCGTGAAAGGCCGCGCGAAAGAACTGGTGGTGGCCCGGATCAAACCCGCACAACTAACGGAATTTTCTTCGTGGGAATTTTATAACGGCACGGCCTGGAGTTCCAAACCCGAAGACGCGCAACCCCTGGTCGACAGCGTTTCAAACGAATTGAGCGTGACACCGCTGGGCAACGGCAAATATGCATTGATCTATCAATACGCCGGGCTGATGCCCACCATCTATCTGCAGATCGGAACATCGCCGGTAGGACCATTCGGTCCCCGCCAAATAGTATGGAACACCACCACCGACGTCAATGAACAAGGGCTCTTCACCTACAACGCGAAAGCACACCCCGCCATTTCAAAACCCGGCGAATTGCTGGTGAGCTTTAATGTGAACAGCTTTGATTTCTTCAAGCAGATCCAGACCCTTCCCGACCTGTATCGTCCCCGGTTTGTTCGCATCCTTTTCAACACACCTACGGCAGGCAAATAGTTTAACCCGCATTTCATGGAGACGCTACACGCAACCCAGACACTACCCGCAAACACTTCCGGATTCGTTTTCAAAGTTTCCGTCGTGGCTGCATTGGGTGGATTGCTTTTCGGATACGACACCGCCGTGATCGCCGGGGCCATCGGCTTCCTGGAAATAAAATTCGGCCTGACACCAGTCATGGTGGGATGGGCCGCCAGCAGCGCCATATGGGGTTGCGTTCTCGGCGCCATGATGGCAGGCTATCTGAGCGACCGCTTTGGACGGAAAAAAGTATTGATCATTACGGCAGTCCTGTTTTTTGTTTCGTCACTGGGCGCGGCGATTCCACAAAGCTTCACCCAGTTTGTACTGGCCCGGTTTGTAGGAGGGCTGGGTATCGGTGCGGCATCGATGCTTTCGCCCTTGTACATTTCGGAGATTGCCCCTGCAAAAATTCGCGGACAGTTGGTGAGCCTCTATCAACTCGCGATTGTGTTGGGGATAAACCTGATCTACTTTGTCAACTTCAAGATCGCGGCACAAGGTGACTCGGCGTGGAATGTAGAATGGGGTTGGCGCTATATGCTGGGTTCGGGTACCCTGCCGGCCTTTTTGTTCTTCGTCCTGTTGTTCCTGGTTCCCGAAAGTCCGCGCTGGCTCATCAAACGGAGACGCTATGACGAAGCCTTGCAAACCCTCGAGAAGGTGAACGGGAAAGAGAAGGCGCGCGAAATCGCTGATGAGATCCAGTCTGCACTTTCACAAGAGAACGGGACCGTCGCTGAATTGTTCAGCCCCGGTTTGCGCATGGCCCTCGTCGCCGGGATTGTTCTCGCTTTGTTTTCGCAGATCACCGGCATCAACGCAATCATCTATTATGCGCCCGAGATATTCAAGAGCATCGGTTTCGGACCGGAGTCGGCGTTTCTTCAGACGGTTTTGATCGGTGTGATCAATACCGTGTTCACCTTCGTGGCGATCTGGCTCATCGACCGTGCGGGAAGGAAAACGCTTCTGATGTGGGGAGTAGGGGGTATGATCGTTTGTCTGTTGGGCATCGCGTTGTGTTTTCAATACAACATCACCCAAGGGCCGTGGCTCCTGCTTTTTATATTGGCATACATCGCGTGCTTTGCGTCATCGCTGGGCCCGATTCCATGGGTGCTCATCTCGGAGATCTATCCCACAAAAACCCGGGGCCTGGCCATGTCGTTTTGCACGCTGGTACTTTGGATTGGGGTGGTCTTTATCACCCAGTTCACGCCGGTGTTGTTGAAGGGGGAGATGGGGGGCGCCGGCACGTTTGGGATCTTCCTGATCAATGCCGTGATCCTGCTCATTTTTGTCTGGCGCAAAATTCCGGAAACAAAACAGCGCACCCTCGAAGAGATCGAGCAAAGCTGGAAGCAATAATTTTTTGGATCGGTAACAGCGACAATTGTCCTTGGCTATGACTACAAAAAATGTAAAATCAATGGAGGTTGGAATCGGGATCGACATGGGCGGCACGCGCATAAAGATCGGCCTGGTACACGAGGGTGTGTTGGTGGTGGCAAGAAAAATTCCGGCCGCGGCACACGTCACCCTGGAGCAGCGCCTGGCCGAGATCGCCGTGGAGACGGACCGGATGCTGGCTGAAAACAACTGTACACCTACGGGTGTGGGCATTGCGTTTCCCGGCATCGTCGATTCAGACAACAATAAAATATTGTCAAAGTATGTCAAGTACCCCGACGCCAGAAGAGTCGATCTCTCGGGATGGGCGATGAAACAGTGGGGCATTCCGTTGGCGCTGGAGAACGACGCGCGGGCAGCCCTGGTGGGGGAGTGGCAATATGGCGCCGGGAAAAATTGTGACAATCTGGTGTTGATCACGCTGGGCACGGGCGTGGGATCGGCCGCGCTGATCCACGGAAAATTGTTAAAAGGCAAACACTATCATGCCGGCAATTTGGGCGGTCACATCGCGATCAATTTGCACGGCGAGGAATGCAATTGCGGAAGCGTGGGTTGCGTGGAGTCGGAAGCGTCCACATGGGCCCTCGAAAAACAGGTGACCCGGTCGCCACTCTATAAGACCAGCGCCCTTGCTTTGGAAAAAGAGATCAATTTCAATACCGTCTTTAAAAGCGCGGCGGATGGCGACACACTGGCCATCCAAATCCAGGAGAATTGTTTGAAGGCCTGGGCGACGGGCATACTCAACCTCATCCTTTCCTATGATCCCGAGCGCGTAGTGATCGGGGGCGGCATCATGACGGGAAAGAATCTGCTCATCCCGTATGTGCGCCGCATGATTGAAAGAGACTCGTGGATAAACGACAATCCCATCGAGCTGGTCGTGGCCGAACAAGTGGAGTACGCAGGAATTTTAGGCATGTATTATTTATTATCCCTTTTGCAGAAGGATTACAAACCGGTATTATGAAGTCAAATTTTGATAAATGCCCATCCATTGAAGTCAGTTCGGAAAGCCGTGATTGCATCACCGGTTGGGAAAGCATCTGTAAACGTCTCCAGGAATTTATCGCCACCCGTGGAAAGACCCGCGTCGTGGTGGCCATTGATTGTTATCATGGCGTGTTGCATCAGGAAACGGAAGCCGCGCTGAGAAAAGGTTTACAGCCTCATCCATTCTTCAACAGCGCATCCGCATTCCTCTCGGAAATGGAAGTCTCCCGCATGGTCTATCCTGACGTCACCGACGACCGGATCTTCGGTTTCATGACCCGCCTGACGCTGGAGAAATTCTTTGACGAGAAGAAACTACAAGCCCTGCGAAAAGATATCGACGCAATCACCAGTGGGGTGATCATCGTCTATGGCGAAGGCGCTGCCTATGTGGCTCAAAATGCTGATGTGCTCGTGTACCTCGACATGGCACGCTGGGAGATCCAGTTGCGTATGCGGCGCAACGAGGTAGGTAACCTGGGCGTGAGCAATACCGACGCCGAGTTTTCTTTAAAGTATAAGCAAGCCTATTTCGTGGATTGGCGCGTGCTCGACAAACACAAGGTAGCGCTGATGGATCGTTGGGACTTTGTGATCGATAGCAACAAACCGGACCATCCCAAGATGATCACCGGTGCAGCCGTGTTGAAGGGGCTTGAGAAAGCGACCCATACACCGTTTCGGGTGGTCCCGTTTTTTGACCCCGGGCCCTGGGGTGGTCAGTGGTTGAAGGAAGTGGCTGACCTTGACCGGTCGGCCGTGAACTTTGCCTGGGGATTCGATTGCGTTCCCGAAGAGAACAGCTTGCTCTTAAAATTTGGGAATGAGACCGTGGAGGTCCCTTCCATCAACCTGGTCTTTCGTCAACCGGAAGCGTTGCTGGGAAAACGCGTCTATGAAAAGTTTGGTGCGGAATTTCCGATCCGCTTCGACTTCCTCGACACGATGGACGGCGGCAATCTCAGCCTGCAAGTGCACCCCACCACGCAATACATCCGGGAACATTTTGGAATGGACTACACCCAGGACGAGAGCTACTACATGCTCGACACCCGCGAAGGCGCGTTCGTTTACCTCGGGCTGAACGAGAATGCCGATCCGAAGCAAATGATCAGCGAGCTCAAGGAGGCACAAAATGAAGGCAGCACCTTTGACGCAGAAAAATATGTCCAGAGGTGGCCCATCAAAAAGCATGACCACGTGCTGATTCCCGCGGGCACGGTGCATTGTTCGGGTAAGGATAGCGTTGTGCTGGAGATCAGCGCCACGCCCTATATTTTCACGTTCAAACTTTGGGATTGGGGCAGACTTGGGCTGGACGGCAAGCCGCGACCCATCAACATCGAGCATGGCGAAAAAGTGATCCAATGGGATCGCCGGGAAACCTGGACGCGCAAAAACCTGTTGAACCGCGTGGAGAAAGTTGCCGCCGGCGACGGATGGGTTGAAGAACGCACCGGCCTGCATGAGTTTCAGTTTATTGAAACGCGCCGGCATTGGTTTACAAAAAAAGTGCTTCACCATACCCACGGTGGTGTCAACGTCATCAACCTCGTGGAGGGCAGAGAAGTTATCATAGAAAGTCCAAAGGGTCTTTTCAGACCCTATGTGATCCACTATGCCGAGACGTTCATTGTGCCGGCAGCCGTAGGCGAATACACCATCACCCCTCATGGTGAATCCGCAGGGAAGGAATGTGCCACGCTAAAAGCATTCGTGCGCACGGAAGAGATTATCAACGGCTATCATAGTTTGGTGTGATTTCGATCCGAGCCTGCGGCATCCCTCGCCGCGGGCCGATCGAATAGCATGACCCGTCCATACAAAAAAATAAATGAAACCCGGAAGGTTAATGAGACTTCATACGTATCGCTTGGCGATCCTGCTTTTAGTGTTGTTTTTGGCGGCACCTCTGTGTAGGGCAGAGGTGCGCCTGCCAAAAATCTTCGGTAGCAACATGGTGTTGCAGCGCGACCTTCCCTTGCACTTTTGGGGATGGGCTTCGCCGGGTGAAGAGGTGAAAGTGGTGATGGGCGTAAGAACCGTCAGCGTGAAAAGCAATGCACAGGGCAAATGGTCCTGCGTGCTTCCTGCGCTGCAAGCCGGAGGACCCTATGAGGTGGTAGTCAGCGGAACGAACCGGATCGAACTAAAAAACATTCTCATCGGTGATGTGTGGGTCTGCGGCGGACAGTCGAACATGCAATGGCGCCTGGATCAGACTCCCTATGAAGAAATGGATTCCGTCTTGTTGAAACACGCGAACATCCGCTTGTTCACGGTGCCGTTCGACATGGACTATCAACCCCGCGAGGACGTGAAAGGAAACGGTTGGCAGACGTTGAGTCTTCAGACCATTCATGAATTTTCGGCGGTTGGCTATCACTTTGGAAAATATCTGTACGAGCATCTCGATATTCCCATCGGCCTGGTGAGCGACAACCTGGGAGCGACGGCAGCAGAGGCCTGGATGAGCAACGAGGCGTTGTTGCAATTCCCTGAATTTGCAAGCCTCATTCAGCCGGTGGTAAAACACGGTAAAAGCTTCGACGCTTTAACGGCTGACTTCGAGAAGAACAAGGCTGCGTGGTTCAAAAAATATTATTTCAAAAGCGTTGGTGTAAAAGAAGCCTGGCTCAAACCGGAAACAGATGTTGCGGATTGGAAACTGATCAATGCGTCGGGCAACACCTGGGAAAATGAACCCGATCTCAAAGACCACGACGGCGAAGTGTGGTTCCGCACCACGTTCGATCTCCCTGAAAATTATCATGACGAAAATTTCAACATCGCCCTGTCGCAGATCGACGACTATGACATGGCTTGGGTGAATGGCGTGAAGATAGGAGAGACCTATGGCAAACATAACCACCGAAACTACAGCGTCCCCACCCGTTCCCTGAAACCGGAAGGCAATGTGTTGGTAGTGCGTGTATTCGATGTAGGCGGCATCGGGGGCTTCACGACGAGTCCGTTTTGGGGAAGCAAGATCCTGTTGGGCAGCTGGCTGTATAAAAAAGGCGAGGCAATTGATCCGGCAAAATTTCCAAAAGTGGAGATGCCGAACGCGACGCCCTTTTCGTCTCCGGGTGTTTTATACAATGGCAGCATTGCCCCACTCACGTCGTTTCCCATCAAGGGAGTGATTTGGTACCAGGGCGAGTCCAACGTCGACCGCGCATATGAATACCGCGAGTTGTTTCCTGCGCTGATCCGTGATTGGAGAAAACACTGGAACCAGGGTGACTTTCCCTTTTTGTTTGTGCAGCTGGCAAACTACATGGACGAATCAAAGGAACCCGGCGAGAGCCATTGGGCAGAACTCCGCGAAGCCCAGACCCTGACGCTTTCATTACCCAACACCGGCATGGCTTCGGCCATCGACATCGGCGAAGCACAAGACATTCATCCCCTGAACAAACTGGAGGTCGGCAAACGCCTGGGTCTCGTCGCCATGAAGGTGGCCTATGGAAAGAACGTGGTGGCCTCCGGTCCGTCGTTCAAAAGTATGCGCGTAGACGGCGTGCGCCTGATCATTTCCTATGACAATGTTGGAGGCGGCCTGGTGTCGAAAGACAAGTATGGCTACCTGCGTGGATTTCAAGTGGCGGGCGCCGACAAAAAGTTTTACTGGGCCCAGGCCCGGATGGTCGACGGCAAAGTGGAAGTGGTCTGCGACAAGGTGAAGCAACCCATCGCCGTGCGCTATGCCTGGGACAACAACCCCGGACCGCTCGACCTTTACAATGCCGAAGGACTACCCGCCGTTCCCTTTCGCACCGACACCTTCAAGGGCAGCACCGAAGGACAGGTATTTGTGGAGGGTCCGCGTTTCTAAGGAATCGGATTCACGCGTGTGCGGACGAATGGGTTCTTTTATATGTAGGGACATTAGGACATAAATTTGTGCTTTCCCTGAGAACCCGTAAATTTAACTATTACTTCTTATTCGTATGGCCGTAAAAGCAAAACCGTCAAAAGAGACGGTAGAGTTCAAGATAGATCACGACAGTCCCATTCCACTGCACGTGCAGGTGGAGACCTTGATGCGACAGCTGATCGGCAGCCCGCAGTATCAGAACGGCAAAATGCTTCCCAAGGAAATTGAACTGGCAAAGCGGCTCGGCATCTCGCGCAACACCATACGACAGGCCACCAACAAACTCGAGCACGAAAACCTGTTGGTTCGTAAAAAAGGTGTGGGGACACGGGCGGTCAAAAACGCCGTGAGCACGCGGCTCAACAACTGGCTTAGCTTTAGCGAGGAGATGCACAGCAAAGGCGTGGAGTTTGTCAACTTCGACATCAAGGTCAGCTGGGTCAATGCCGATGCTGACGTGGCCAACACATTGCAAATCGATGAAGGCAAGAAGGTGTTAAAGCTGGAGCGCTTGCGCGGCGTGGCGAAAGGCCCGTTTGTATATTTCATCTCCTATTTTCATCCGCGCGTCGGCCTCACCGGCAAAGAAGATTTCACCCGCCACCTCTATGAGATCATGGAGCAGGAGCACGCTACGATTGCATCCATATCCAAAGAAAAAATAAATGCCATCGGTGCTCCGACCGATGTGGCAAAAAAGCTAAGCATAAAAAAAGGCGACCCTGTATTGTTCCGCAAACGGATTGTCTGCGACCCTGGCGATCGCCCCGTAGAATACAACCTGGGCTATTATCGCGGCGACAGCTTTACCTACGAGATCGACATCAAACGCTAAGCTAACGTCTCTCCAAAAAAACACCGGGCACGCAGGCCCGGGTTAATGAGGGGGTCTTCTGTCAGGGTCCTTATGGACCATGTCCCGTAGCCACTATTTTTTTGAACCTGCCTGACTTGTCTTACTCTTGAAAAGCGGGGATTCGCGAAAGTACGGATTGCCTTCAAAGCGGATTACGTAGTCGGATTTGAAATGTGTGCTCTTCTGATAATAATCGGTCGTGATGATCTGTGCGCCCGACTGTTGTGCTGCTTCAAAGCTGCTTTTGTCATTGGCGCGCGCTTCGTCTGTATCGGAGTCGGCCCGTGTGCGAACGATATAGCCTTTTTTTACGAGGTCTTTGATCGCCTCCTGGTCACGCTTCGCACTGTTCATGATGAGAATGGCGGCTTCGGGCGTTCCCACAGTGGCGTTGGCAAAAAGCATTCTGCCCTTTAACGACGGATGGCCGGCAACATAGAGGTCGACCTTCGGCCCTTTTTCGTCCAGGATGAAAATGAATTTCCCCTGGGCTTCTTTCAGAGTAGGCCAATGGTTGGCGAGTACGGCACTTTCCAGCGTTTTATATTTGCCCCTCACTTGGTCTGGCGTGATGACATAATTTTTTCCCAGGTAGTCGACGATCTCTTTGTCCAGCGCATCGTAGGTGGCTGCCGTAAATTTTTCGACGGTCGTAAAGCCTGGCTTTGTGATGCTTTCGTCTTTGGCATTCATCGTGATAAAAACGGGATTGTGCGTAGGGTGCGCATCGGACCATTTTTTCAGGTCTTGCAGACACTGTTGAAACGTGAGGCAGTGGCTTCTGAAGTCTATGTCGGTAATGTGAAAAACCTTGAATCCAGGATTCTTCATCACCCCTTCCGGATCGAACGGTGGTTGACCAGGAGCCCAATCCAACCCGTTTGGATGAGCATAACGTCCGCCCTGTGTATCGGCATATACATCGATCTCCAGGTTCAAAAGCCCGAGATTCAACTGGTCGGTTATGCTGATGTGGCTATAGTCAATTTTACTCATCGCCACCGAATCGCGAGCTTTCAGCATCTTGAACAACGCCGGATCGATGGCTTTCTTATAACTGTTGTGTGAACCGATCACCTGGATGTGATTGATTGGTAGATTGTCCGTTTGACCGCTTGCGTTTAAAATAGAGATCGACGCGAGGAGAGCAATACTAAGATATTTTTTCATGCATGGTTTGAGTTTAAAAAGCAGCAAAAACACCTAAAAGTAAGCGGCGAAATTTAGAAATGCATGCTTGCCGACATTAACTAAACTTTAACCTTTTTCATAAAAAGAAATATTCAGACGCAGGTGTGACTCCTAAATATATATATTCTATGGCGGTAGCAAACTCGTGCATGTATGACTGAAAACGGATACATCAAGCGTTACAAAAACACCCGGCCGGTCAACGCACGCCGGAAGAAGAACAGCCTGGGCGTTTTGTGCAGTGATTTTGAGTTCGTTAGTATCGAACAGGGACTAATGAAGACTATACTCCCATTAGAAGGTAATTAAAAGGACATTATAGCATCATTCGAGCAACCGGGGGATAGGAGGCGACACAAAAAAAGAGTTATCGGGTTATCGATAACTCTTTTTTATTAAAGATCAAGCGTGCTTTTTATTCCTTCAACGTAGCAATAAAACTCAATACATCTCGGATCTCTTTCTTCGTCAGCAACAACCGCATCGGTGGCATGCTTGAGGCGGCATCCGTCCGCTTCGCGATGGCTTGCTTTTGTACGAGCGTATCAGGCCGGTTGCCGATCTTTAGCTTTAGATAATCCGGCTTTTCTTCCTGCAAGATGCCGCTTAATGTCTTTCCGTCTTTTGTCTCAACGGTCACCATGCCATAACCCGGTGCAAGCCTCGCGCTAGGATTAATAAGGGCTTCCAACAATTGTTCGCGCGTCAGGCGTGCCGCCACGCCGTTAAGTCGCGGCCCGGCCGTGCCGCCCATGTCGCCATAGGAGTGGCAACGGATACATTGTGCCGTCTGGTGGCCATAAAAGATCTGTGCCCCGCGATGGGGATTTCCTCCGAGCAATGCTCCTGCATAAGCAGCCTTCAACGTATCGGTAGACATCGATGCACTGATCTTTTTGAAACGTGCATCAAGGTCTTTGTTATGTGTGTTACCAATAGCTTCGGCAAGCTCCAGGTTGACTTCAACCGGAAGTTTTTTCTGTTCGAGCTGTGTCAGGAGTTTGTCAAAGACGGGTTGTGTGTTTTCGAACGGAAGTGTGCCGAGGGTTGTCAGCGCCGCTTGTTTTTCCTCTACCGTACGCGTATTGATCACATCGGTGAGCAATGTCACCATCAGTGGCTTGTCGACATTCATCTTGGGCAATAGATCCAGCGCGGTCACGCGGACTTCTTTTTCTTTATCCGCTAAGGCCGTCTTTATGGCATCACCAATTTTGGGATCGGCAATAGAGGCCAGTGCTTTCAGTGATTCTTCGCGCACGGGAGTGCTGGGATCGCTTTTCAAACGCGCAAATAATTGAGGTGACGCGGAAGCGATCTTCAGTTTGTCAATGGCTTTCACGGCAGCCAACCGGACACCGGCATATTTGTTGCTGGTCAACGTAGTCAATACCGCGGCCGATTTTTCTTTTACAACTTTGTCATCGCGCGTGATCTTGCCGCGGAAACGTCCGTCGACACGATCCAGCACCGACGGTTTCGCCCACGTGCTCAGTGCAGCCAAGGCTTCCGAACGCATCGCCACCGGAGCTTTTTCGTTGGCGGCGTAGTCGATCAGGTTTTGCATCGACGCGTCGGTACCCACGCGAAGATTGGCGTTGATGGCGCGACGCAGCAAGGCTTCGGCTGTGAACTTTGTGTCTTTCAATACGTCACCCAATGCGGGCAGTGCACCTTCAATGGAGAGATCGTCGTTGATGCCGCGTGCCGCTTCGGTCACAACAAATTCATCACTGTCTTTTAAAAAGGCGGCAATGCCGGGATCGCTCAGACGGCGAAGGGCAAGCACCGCACCGATGCGCACGGCGCGCGAAGGATTGTTCGCCAGGGCAACCAGCGGCTCGGCTTTTCCAATGCGGGCCAAGGCCAGGCTCGCGCCGTGACGGATATAAGCATCTTCGTCGTTGTTGGCTTTTAACAATTCAACGAGGCCGCCAATGGCAGGCTCATACGCCGTGCGTCCCAAAGCTTCCGCGGCGAAGAAACGCGCGCGGCTGTAGTCGTCTTTCAGCAGGGGGATCAGTGCTGCGCCTGCTTCTTTATAGCGCACGTCGCCAATCCACTTGGCCGCTTGCGCGCGAATTTCAGGATCGGCATCCTGGAGCAAGGGCACGAGCACGGCGGCATTCTTCAGATCTTTCCGCGCCAATTGGCTGATGCCCCAAATGGCATTTACGCGCGCGAGCTGATGATCTTTTTGTGCGATGCTTCTTTTGAAGACTTCCATGCCTTTGTCGCCGCGGGCAGCCAATTCAAATTGTGCCTTCTGGCGTACGCGCATGTCGGCGTGTGCCAGCAATGGCTCCAGCTTGGCGTCATCGAACGTTGTGAAATCAGCGCGGATAAGCGTCTCGGTATCTTTTCGCTCGGCAGCGTCGGCATTGGCTACATCGAGTTTCCAAACGCGGCCATGATCTTTGGTGCCCCAGCCGTCGATCCAGTCGGCCACATACATGGCGCCGTCAGGACCAAAGTCAATGCCCGTGGCCAAGACACCGCCGAGGACCTTCTTGTTTTCGCCTAGCTCGAACGTTGCACCTTTGGGGTTCAGCTTAAAGGCATGGATACCCGATTGCGAAGGGTTGCCCACGAACTCGGCAATGAAAAAAGTCTTCTGCCATTCTTTGCCCAGCGCGGTGCCGGGGTTGTACAACATCCCTGTGGGACCGTTCACATAGTTGGCGATGGCGGGTGTGATGTAGGCCGGTTGACCTTCCCAACGCGGCGTATACATTTTTTCGTCCATCCAAACTTTATAGGTATTGTTTTCAGGATCGCGGTATTTTCCAAATTGCCAATTGGTACGCCAGCCGATGTCGGCGCCGTTCACCACATAGACGATGCGTTCGCTTTCGCCGGGGTGGTCGCCGTCGTTGTCTTCGCTGATGAGGTTGCCGTATTCGTCGAACACAAACTCATGGGTGTTGCGATTGCCATACGAAAATACTTCGAAGTCGCTGCCGTCGGGATTGGAGCGCACGATCACACCGCTGTTGGGATGTTCCCACGCTTTGCCGGTTTGATCCTTGCCGCTAAAACCGATATCACCGATCTGCCAATAGATCTTTCCCTCCGGACCGATCTCGACGCCCGACATCCCGTGACCACTAAAGCCAACGTGGATGCCATAGCCGTGCGACAGCGAAACCTTATCGTCCATCACGCCGTCGCCATTGGTATCGTTCAAACGCCACAGGTCGGGACCGATGGCAACGAAAAGGTCTTTGCCATGCTTGAGCACGCCACCCGAAGCGTCGGTCACTTCGTCGTGGAAATCTTCGATCACCACTTGTGATTTGTCGGCTACGCCGTCACCGGAAACGTCCTCGACACTATAAACCTGTTCTTTTTCAACAGTCATGTCGCGCCAGTCGTGCGAGCCGTCGTGGTTCAGGTCTTCCAGCCATTTGTTTTTTTCGCTGTTTTCGGGCGAGAGCGTGCGGTGCAGAAAGTCGCGTTTCTCTTCAATATTTTTCAGGGAAATGGATTCGATCTCCCAGTCCTGGTGTCCACGGATGTCGAATTCCGAATGTTTTTGGCGGATGGTGCGGGTGTAGTACAGCTTCCCATCGTCGTCTACATCGATCGACACGGGGTCGGCGATCAGCGAATCGACACCCCACAGCTTGAGCGTGAGGCCTTCGGCGAGCTGGGGCGTGACAACCCCTTCAATTGCGTGGGCCATTTCGGCCGATTGTTTGGGGTCAAGCTGCTTGATCTTGAGATCCACAGCTTTTTCCTTTTCCTTCTGCTGACAGGACGCCAAAAGCCCAATGGCTAACGCGACCGTTGCAAGGCATTTTAGGGAGTATCGGTTTGAAAAAGATTCGGTGTTCATGAATAGCTTGGCTAGATTAAATGTGTTTGTAAGATATAATGTGTGGGTTCTTTAATGCCCGTCGGGTTGCAGCTGCGACGAACGAAAATCCATAGGAATTCAGTATTGGAAATCAGGGGGTCAATGTAGCAAAAAAGGGCATGCTGAGGGAGAAAGGGTGTCGCTCCGAGAACGTTATTTTGATGAATGGCAGGTCTTTTGGGATAACGGAGAGCATTGGAGGCGCGCATAACCTGTTGCGCTAAATAGATATCTTAGCAAACGAACAATAGGAAGATGCCATGAGCTTAACGAACCACGGGATACTGATTGCCATTTTTGTCTTTCTTTCAGCTTGTCATACCCGGAAGCCTGCGGAGACCAAGATGCTTGATCTTGGGCAATTCACCATTACAGTACCCGCCACCTGGAGTCCCGTTAAGGTACGCGGTATTGATTCCTACGTAGGTCTTATCGCGCTGGACTACGGGGATACGATAAACTTTGATCTGGGATGGTATTCCAATTCGTTGGAGGAAGACCAAAAATTTGAGATTCTGAATGGCGACTTCTACGTGTTGGACAGCGCATCGTCGGATAGTGTTAGAAACTTTACATTTTACGGGAAAGCGGATACGGTTGATGTCGAAAGGTTCATGGAAAATAAAATTACCTGGACAACCGTGGATGGCAGAAAAGCAAAGATCGTGTCCCCGAAACGCACAGGCCAGGGAATGACCGGCATCTATATCGACAGTATCTGGATGGCCGGTTCTGCTCGCGACAGGTTTCAAATGAATGGTAGAAGCCTGAATGCAGAGAATGAGCGTCGGTTACTAAATGCTTTTAAGACGTTGCGATTTAACAAGTGAAAAGCGATCTCCAGGGGAGATCGCCGTCATTGTGAGCAAGCGGGTCTGCTTACTTCGCCATCAACACCTTATCAATCACCTCGATCACCCCGTTGCTCTGATAAACATCCTTCACCGTGACCCACGCAGCATTGTTTTTCTCATCCCAGATCTTAAGCTTGTTGCCTTCCATGCCGGCCCAAAGTTTTCCGCCCGCCACAGTAGTCAGCTCGGCTTTGCCGTTGCCGGCCTTGATTCGCTTCATGAGCTCCCGGCTGTCTACTTTGCCGGCGACGACGTGGTAGGTGAGCACATCGCTCAGCATCGCCTTGTTCTCCGGTTTCAGCAACGTCTCGACGGTTCCGGCAGGCAGCGCATCAAAGGCTGCATTGGTGGGAGCAAAG
Source organism: Chryseolinea soli (assembly GCF_003589925.1). Taxonomy (NCBI): domain Bacteria; kingdom Pseudomonadati; phylum Bacteroidota; class Cytophagia; order Cytophagales; family Fulvivirgaceae; genus Chryseolinea; species Chryseolinea soli. The sequence goes on from NZ_CP032382.1 coordinate 4,483,306, forward strand.
ACGGTAAAGGGGCCTTTGCCTTGCAGGGTTTCCACGAGGCCGGCGGCTTTCACAGCGGCCACCAGCGTGGTGTGGTCCTTCGAGTTCATGGCGTTCTCGATGATGTTCTTCGAAGGATACATCTGCGCGCCACCGACCATCACGGTTTTTTCTTGTGCTGTCGCCAGGGTCAAGGCGAACGCAAACATGCATGCGGTTAGTACAACCGAATTCACTCTTTTCGATTTCATAGGGTTTGTTTTTTAGTTGTACCCCGACTACTGGATTTCAGACTTGCATCTTTTTTATGTTTATCGGACGAAGAGCATCCGCGCGCGGGCAGTCAGCAGGCGATACAAGAGGATCGAATCTTTAATAAGAAAACAGGAAAACTCTGGTTCTCCGGGAAAAAAATGTGAACTTAATAGGGCGGAACGAGGGAGTATGACGGTTTATGTATTCTTCAAGTAAACTCACCTACCTATGAAAAACCAAGCTGTGTTCCAAGTACCACGCTTTCTAGTCATTGTTGCAGGCTTCGTAGCGCCGACGGTCTTGTTTGGGCAACACACCGAGCATACCGAACATGCCGCTCACACCGTCCCAACGACTTCGACGGTCGAGCCACAACCCTTGCTTGCCCAGGCACTTCGCCTACAGGAGGCGTTGTCGTTTCTGGGTAGCGCGTTGTCGGCAGACGATACCAAACGGTTGAAGGCCTTGCAGGACAAAGCGCTTACGCAAGAAACCGTCACACAAATTCAGGCGATCCTCGACCCTTACTGTCTCGCTGCCGTCAGCATCAACCCCGAGGCGCGTGTGAAAGTCGCCCGGGGATCGGCGAAACCGGTTTTGATCCAAGGCGGCTGGACGAGTTTTCTTGTCAAAGTGCAAAACGATGCGGGTGTCACGGCGCAGTTGAATATTGAAAGTCCAAATGCCGTCCGTCCGCTGCACGCGCCAAGCCAAAATCCAAAGGTCAAGGACGAAGACATTATTTCGCCGGGTCAGGCGGGTAATCGTTTCCTCGAGATGCAAGTATATCGAAACCGTCCATTGACGACACACCTCTCGGGGCTTCGCCTGGAGTATGTAGTGGCCCAGATCTATAGCAAAGATGCAGGACAACGCGAGGCAGAGATCGGGTTCAACATCGGCCAAGGCACACAGGACATTGGCTTTCGAAATACGATCAACCTATTGTTCGACGTCAAGCCTTCGGTGAAGGTCACTTTCGAAGTCAAGGACGACGACGGTTCCCCCACCATGGCGTCGTTCCTCATCACCGATGGGATCGAACGCCTGCTCGACAGCACGGAGAACCGGCAAAACCAACCCTTCCACTTATGGGCAGCGCAACAAGAATTTCACTATGACGACTACAAGCTCCCCGGAAGGCTGAGGGGCATCTACCCGCTCCCGTCACGAAGGGTGGCAGCGTTCGACGAGTATCCCGATTTCTTTTTTCAACCCCAGGTTTACCGCACGCACGGCGAGCACGTGCAGCTTCCTCCCGGCAAATATTCCGTTACCTTCACCCGCGGCCCGGAATACATCTCACAAACCCGCGAGCTGGTTGTTCCGCCAAACGTGTCGACCTTTAGCACGTCGTTTCAGCTTCGGCGTTGGATAGATTTGGCTAAACTGGGATGGTACAGCGCCGATCATCATGTGCACGGCGGAGGATGCAGTCACTACGACAGCCCGGAAGAGGGCGTGCCACCCGCAGACATGTGGCGCCAGGAATTGGGCGAAGACCTGAACGTGTCGGCCGTGTTGGCGTGGGGCCCGAGTTGGTATCACCAGAAGACATTCTTCACAGGCAAGGACGACCCGCTCTCGACATCTAAAAACATCATGCGAAACGATGTGGAAGTCTCCGGCTTCCCCTCGTCGCACGCCGGCCACATCGTGTTGCTGCGGTTGAAGGAAGACGACTATCCCGGCACCAAAACCATCGAAGACTGGCCCAGTTGGACGTTGCCCGTGTTGACGTGGGCCAAATCTCAAAACGCCGTGGTGGGCTATGCGCACTCGGGATGGGGACTGGAGCCACTTGAACCCACAAAAGATCTCCCAAACTATGTCATACCCAAAATGGATGGGATAGGTGCGATGGAATATATCGTCACCATCACACACGGCGCCGTTGATTTTTATAGCCTGGGCGATACGCCCGCGCCGTGGGAATTGAATATGTGGTACAACACCCTCAACGCCGGATTCAGAACAAGGCTCAGCGGAGAAACCGACTTCCCCTGCATCTACGACGAACGCGTGGGATTGGGAAGAAGCTATTTCAAACCCGATGGCCCGTTGAGCTACGACAACTATGTAGAGGCGATAAAGAAGGGACGGTCATACGTCACCGAAGGAGGCTCCCACATTCTCGACTTCTCGGTCAACGGAACGGAGCCGGGCACAAAGAACAGCGAAGTACAAGTGAAGGGCAAACAAACATTGAAGGTGACCGCACGGGTCACGGCCAATTTACCCGCGCAGCAAAATGACGAAGGCAAATCCATCGCAAAGCGAGCCGTAGATGGCCAGCCCTACTGGCACATCGAAAGGGCTCGCGTGGGAAGCACGCGCAATGTCAAAGTGGAACTACTTGTCAATGGCGAACCCGTGGAGTCGACTGAGGTATTGGCCGATGGCACGTTCAAGAACATCAACTTCTCGTATCCCATCAGTAAATCGAGCTGGTTGGCGCTGAGAATTTATCCCAGCTCACACACCAACCCGGTGTTTGTTATCGTAGATGGCAAACCGATTCGGGAATTGCGCAGCGCAGACTGGTGTCGCAAGACCGTTGACCAATGTTGGAAAATGAAAGAGGGGCAGATCCGCGCCAGTGAACGCGCAGCAGCCGCTACCGCGTATGATCATGCCCGCAGCGTCTATGATAAAATCATTCAGGAGGCTTCGCAGAAATGATCCGGGGTCTGCATCTTACGAAGAAAGAAATGATTGATCGTTTGACGCCCAAATTTGCGGTATTCGTCTCCGAATAAAAAATAATTCATGAAGAAATTCCTGTTGCTTTTTGTTTTCCCGTTTTTTTCAAACTGCATGGCTCAAAAAAATCTCTCGAACCATGTTAGTGTAGATAGCCTTGTCACCGCCATCGATAGAGATCACTCATTAAAAAACTTGGCGATAGAAGTTCCAGGTATGACAACCGAGGGTAGTGCATTCGTTGGCTATTATGATGATAAATCAAACGACATTAGGAAATTGGTTGTCAGGCACTTTGGGGAAATGGGAAATACGGCAACAACATATTACATCGAGGAGAATCAATTAATTTATCAAAAAAGGCTTTCGAATAACTACGATAAGCCATTCTATATGAAGGAGCATACCGTTAAGAGCGACTCTGTAGCTATCAATTGTTTGAGTAAAAAATCGGGTTGTGATCAATCTTCCTTTGCCAACGACCTTTCCGTCTTTAGGAAAGAATTTGAAAAGAGGATAGCGCATTAAACATGCTATCTACCCTTTTTCTTTTTTCTTGATGTATAAATAATAGCCGGCAACCGTGAAGATCAGGAAATAGCCAAGTGCCATCCCATGTATGTTCACCGGCGGAACGGCCGCTTTGGTCTCGACACCGGCTTTTAAATAATTGAACATGCAATAGGTGTAAGGAAGCAAAAATCCATATTTCCACGACAAGGTCCCCAACGCCCCGATCCAAAAGATAAAACCACACCCGATGCTGACCAGGAAGTTCCGGTAATGCAGGCTAAGCAAATACTGCAAAGCAATGATGGGTAAACAGTCGATAAAATAAAATAGATCTTCGCGCAGAAAATAATCATACGGTATCGCCCCAGGCCATGACACCCCCGGAATGATTAGTTGAGGAACAACCCCCGCCAGCCAAATGCCGACGTTGAACAAAATAAGAAACTGCATCATCATCACGGCGATCACAGTGAGCTTCGAGAGGAAAATGATCGTGAGGGAGAGCGGCGTGGTGTGGAGTTGTTTCCAGGTGTTGTTCTTGTATTCCAGCTGGGCGATGAGGCTGGTGGCCAGTATGACGCCGAGCGGCAATAGAAAAATGGCCATCGATTCCCATGCATTTTTCCACAACAACATCCAGAAACCATCCGATGCGTACAGCCCCGGCAAACGCTCGTAGTAAACGAGCCGGGCAATGATGATGATGGTCGGGGTGAAGAACGCTCCAATCACCACCATCCATGAAGCCAGGCTTCCTTTTTTCTTCAGCCATTCGCTTTGAAGGCTGGCAACATAAGCATATGCCATGATCAGGAATTTACAAGGTCTATAAAAATGGATTCGAGATCGTTCTTCACCGGGCGGATGGCGTACACCTCGATCCCAGCCGAAACCAGCTTTCTGTTCATCGCGGCGATCTCCGTTTTGGTCATTGCAGGAAGACGGATATGGCCATCGGTGTAGAGGGCTTCCATATGATCATCCAACAGCAGGCGCATCGCCGCACGGGGGTCGCCGGCCTCCAGCACAATGTGGAGGGTCTGTTGTTGCTTGCTCTTCAGGGCGTTCAGCGTTCCCTGAAAGATCAGCTCGCCTTGGTGGATGATGCCCAGGTGGGTTACCAGTTTTTCGATCTCGGCCAACAAGTGGCTGGAGACCAGGAGGGTGGTGCCGTGTTCTCGATTCAACCGCTTTAGTAATTCACGCATTTCAATAATGCCATTGGGATCAAGCCCGTTTGTGGGCTCATCCAAAATGAGCAGCTCCGGGGCTGGCAGTAACGCCAGCGCAATGCTGAGCCGCTGCTTCATACCCAATGAAAACTGTGACGCTCTTTTTCGTCCCGTGTCGCCGAGCCCAACCAAGTCCAACACGTGCGGGATATGGGCCGTCGGGCATTGATATACTTTTTGGAACACGGCAAGATTCTCTTTCGCGCTAAGGTGTCCATATACCGACGGACTCTCGATCAACGACCCGACCCGGCGTAAAATGTCGATGCGATTTTTATCGAATGCTTTTCCAAAGAGGGTGATCGATCCTTCCTGTCGTTTCAATAGTCCCAGGATCAACCGTAGTGTGGTGGTCTTGCCGGCTCCGTTGGGGCCTAAAAATCCATAGATCGCTCCCTGTTCCACCGTGAGATTGATGTTGCGAAGAACATCTTGTCCGCTGCTGAAGCGATGGCTGAGGTTGTGAGTTTCCAGGGAAAGCATGCTTTAAGTTTTGTAGCGAGACGCATGCCGGGGTAGTTTGTTACAGGAGGGTGTTCCTTTTTTGGCATTGAAGCGTTACAAGGATTGATTTGGTCATAATGAAAAAAGCCTGAAGTTTTCTTCAGGCTTTTTAGTTCTTAAGACAAAGCCAAACCGATGAAGCAAAAACGATTTCACTTCGTCAGCTGCCGCACAAAGTTTTCATGATCCCAATCGATCTTCAGATCCGTGATCTTGCCATCGGGGTTAAATCGGAAAATGAAAATATGCTCACTGTCGAAACCATTGCCCTTCGGAGCGAGCCCGGCAAATTCTTTCTCCTGTTTGCCAAAGATCACTACCTGGCACGTTACCGCATCGGCAGCCTCGTCGTATTGCTGACTTTTTACGGTGTTATCCAGGTCGGGGAAGGCATCCATCAAGGCTGACCAGACGGCCTTGCCGATTTCATGGAGCTTGCCGGCATAGTCGGCTCCGAGCGGGACAAACGAAACGGTTCCATTGGGCGCACACAGACCGAGCATACGGTCCACATCCATATCCTGGTAGGCGGAAAAGAATTCAATACAAGTTCCTTTTTTGGCGAGCACGTCCACGCGCTCCTGTTGGTGAATTGTGGGATTCATGGTGAAAGGGTTTTGGGTGATGACGTTGATTTATATTTAGTAATGAAAGAGATACGTTTACTTTTTCTTCGGATAGTTAGGATGCTGCTTCACTTTCCTGATCTGCCGCAAGTGCCTGTCCATATGCCCGAAGATGGTGATGTAGCGTTGATGAATATTGCTGCCACCGCCGCGCATAAAATAAACCCGTAAGTCCTCGGTGGCACTGGTGACGTAACTAATGGACTCGTTTCTCATTTTCAACAGCCATGCCATATTGTTTTTCAGGTCGTTCAATCCCATGGGTACGGTATAGGTGAACGGTTTGGTATACTCGGTGGTGATATGCTGTTTCTCTTCCATAATAAAAGCGAAGTAGGTGCTGTCCGCATTCGCCTTGACAGCCATCTCCAATTGCGGGCCGTTGGAAAGCATGCGGCTCACGTCGTGGGTCATCAGCAATTCCCAGGTGGCAATGTGCTCGACCACCTGGTTGATCGACCAGCGATCGGGCGATTCCTTAAAGCTCCATTGTTCTTTGGTGAGGTCTTTCGTTTCGCGGATCAATTCGTCGCGCGAGCGGATCAGGTTGTCCAGGAGGTACTTGCGGTCGGCTTCCGTCCACAGTTTGGTTTCCTGGCTACGGCCAGCGAACCCAAGGAAGAGGAGAAACAGGAGGGTAACTGTCTTTTTCATGAGGGGTTGTTTTGATGATGGTGTAAAGCTCGCATGCGGGAGTTCCCCACCCTTGTAAAAATGCGAACGGCGCGGGTTATTGTTTTACAAAACGGGTCAGCTCCTGGTGGACCAAATGATAACGGGTGGGGTTCATGCGGTTGAACTCCATAAACTCTTTCACGAGGTGGGACTGGTCGTGAAAGCCATACTCTTCCACAATTTCCTGCCAGTCGATCTTTTCATGATGGGCGATCTTGTTCGACAAGTTGCCGAATCGTTTTATGCGGCTATAGAATTTTGGTGACACGCCCACCTTTTCCAGGAATTTCTTTTCCAGATAGCGCCGGCTGATCTTCAGTTGAGCGGCCACAGCCTCAACCGAAACACATCCTTTGCAGGCGTCGATGTAGTCGATCGCTTCGTCGATGATGGTGAGATTGCTTTTTGCAGCGGTGGCATAGGAAAGCATCAATTCTTCCAACACCTTAATACGACCTTCGTCGGATGGCTGGTTCTTCACGGCCGTCCAAAGGATCTCTTCCGGCAAACCCGGCAGGAAAGAGAGCGACACGCGGGCATTGACCAGTTGTGACATGCGAACGCCAAAGAAATTATAGAGCGCTGAAGGCCGCAACACAATGCCCGCTATCCCGATCTTGCCGTGGAGCAACAACGTGTAGTTGGATGTGAACTGCCCCGACACAAATGCGCGGGGCACCACCACCGGTTCATTTTTGTGCTGCGATGCCTTGTACAGGTCCGCATAGTTGAACACGATGGAAGAATAGCTGTTGGGAGGGCTTTGCACCTGCATGCCGTCGGCGGCCTCACCTTCCCAGATGAAATAGCACTCCACAAAGGGGAGGAGGGCTTTGGCAGGATGGAATTTTTGGTAGCGCATACAGGCACAGGCTTATGAAAGATAAGAAAAAGGCCAGTGAGGTGTATGCTGGAAAATGCCCCCGAAGAGATTTTCCCGGAATCAGCCGGCTATTCTATCCTGGACAGGCTTGAGTTTATAGGCCTTGTGGAAAAAGCGATCGGCCTCGTGTTGGTCGGCAGCAAAGTTGACCACTTCCTTGATCTTTCCATCTTCGATTTTCCAGAGCAGGCACCAGAGCATGTCCAGGTTGTTGCCATCTGCCCGGTTGCTCCACCCGCGGTGGCAATCGATAACATAATTGTCGTTGACGCCCAGCACAATGGGATCGGCTTTGAAATCGGACTTGGCCAGTTGAGAAAAGAAGGCCACTACTTCCTCTATTCCAACCTTGGTGCCGCTCAACGGATGGTGACCGGGAATCGTCCAGCGAACATCTTCCGCCACCACGGAACGCATCAAGGCAACGTCGTGGTTTCCATAAGCCGTAAAAAATGTGTTGATAATTTTAAGATTGGGATGCTCTGTTGTCATGGGTTATACGCTATTATTTATCCCGCAAAGATGAAAGCTTTGCCCTAACAACGACTTGACAAAAATCAAGAAAACGCCGGTTCAAAGCAGCCTTTTCAATGCAATGACCAAAAGGCAGGAAGCGATGTTGCTTCTTCCCGGCCGCGCCTGTCGAAGCTTTAGCGAAGGAGGTTGCCCCATTCGCCCTTCAAATAAGTTGATCCACCGGCGAAATCGACACAAAAATCGGTTGCGTGCTTTTTAGGCCATACATGCACTTTTCGGGGTCCCTCGACGGGCTATTTTTGGTTCTAAAAATTAACCCTCTGTTTTAGCATGTACTTCCTCTTTGCCTGCCTTTTGGCGCTTCACACCCCCTTTCTAACACCCCGCCAACCCGGAAAATCCGTTTCCGAATCCCAAGCCATCCCTCCAGACAGCACGATCCATATCCTTTTTGCGAACGAAGAACCGGAAGCAGCGCGTCTGCAATTTGAGGACTCGTTGATGCATCTTTATAACGCGATGGATTTGTCGCACTATGGCCTGGCCTTCGATGCGTTTCGCTATGGCATGATCGGCTATGGCACGTTGCAACAACAAGGCCGGCTCAGCGATAAAAAAATGATCACTATCATCGACTTCACAAAACCCAGCACAGAGAAAAGATTTTATACGCTCGACTTATCTGCGCTGCGGGTGGTGTATCACACGTATGTGAGTCATGGAAAAAATTCAGGTGAAAACAAAGCCACGAGCTTTTCAAACATAGTGCACTCCAACCAAAGCAGCATGGGCTTTTTTGCCACGGCCGAAACTTACGTCGGCGGCAAAGGCTTTAGTCTGAAACTCGACGGTCTCGAAAAAGGCTATAACGACAACGCCCGCGAACGCGCGGTGGTGATCCACGAAGCGGAGTATGTGAGCGAAATCTGGATCAAGAAATACGGCCGGCTAGGAAGAAGTCAGGGATGCCCGGCGTTGCCGAAGGGACTTTCTAAGGAGATCATTCAAACGATAAAGAATAACACACTCATCTTCGCCTACTACAACGATACGGCCTATCTGCAAAGCTCGGCGTATCTCAATCCCGCTCCATTGATCTCAAGTCTCAGCGCTTCGGCCCCTGCCAGCGCCGAGTAACCTGGATTGCCTTTGGGAGCTATCATGTTTTGTAGGTAATAATTCTTTAGAGTCCGGCGACATCACCGCCCATTTTAGCTTTCTCTTTTTCTTTCGGGAACAGCAACTGCAGTTGGCGTCTGTCATGACCATAGATGTCTTCCCGGAAGTTTACAGAATCATTTTCGTCTACCCAGACCGTGATGTAGTCGATGTAGACATCATATCTCTTTTTTAAACGGACGGTAGCGGGAATCGAATCGTTCATGGCTTTCTTGATCCGCTCCAGGTCCCAGCCGGTTTGGTCGCGCATCAAATAGGCAGCGAAGCGCGCGGGCTCGTCCAGGCGAACACAACCGTGGCTCAGAGCGCGATAGTCTTTGGTGAACAACCGGTGATTCGGCGTGTCGTGCAGGTAGACACTCATGGTGTTGGTCAGCAGGAATTTGACCCGTCCCAGGGAGTTATCGGGTCCGGGTTGTTGCACGATGCGATATTTGTAAGGGTTGGCCGAATCGTCCCAGGTTTCGGTGGTGGGATCGATAGCAATTTCGTCCTTATAAAAGGCGTAGTTCTTATTCACATAATAAGAAGAATCGCTCTTCAACCGCGGAATGATCTCTTCGCGGATGATGCTGGTGGGAACCGTCCACGTGGGGCTGAACACAATGTGGCCCATGGCGTCGTTGAAGATCGGTGTCGGTTTGTCTACGGCGCCCACGATCACTCGCATGTCCATGGCCGGTTTGTGGTTTTCATACACCGTGAGGGTATAGGCCGGAACATTTACCTGGATATAGTTGTCGCCATACTTTTCGCGCGACCAGCGCAGGCGCTCCATGTTCAGGGCAATGAGGTCTGCTTTCTCTTTGAACGATTGATTTAAGAATCGTAACGTCCGCTCGCCAAGGATGCCATCGGCTTCCAAGCCATGCTTGCTTTGAAACGCTTTCACCGCTTCGACCAGGCCTGCATCATAACGTGTCGAATCGAAGGCACACGAGGCACTGTCGAAGGCGACGGGATATACCTTCATGTCGGTGAGCGATAATTTCTTGCGGACAGCTGTAATCAGGTTATGGTGGTCATCCGGTTTGATCTTCACACCCTTTGTGATCTCCAGGGGAGAGGAGGGGGTGTTCTTTTCCAATGCCCGGTAATAGGCCAGCGCCCGCTGCAGTTTGCCATATTGCTCCTGCGTCGGCTGAAGTTGTTGGATGGCCGCCAGGAGTCCATCAGGGGTTTGTGCTTTGCCGATCAATTCAAGATCCAGGTTGCGATCTAAACGCGGACTGGGTTTCCAAATGCTGCGACCGCCGCTCGCTTCTGTGATCTTGCCCACGCTGAGGTGGGTCGTATAGTTGAAAAGCATTTCGGTGATGTGCCGGTCCAGGGCAATCAACGTCTGTGGTTTGACGGCCTTATCGCCATAGAGCAATTTTACGCTCTCCTGTATGCCTTCCAGATCGTAGTCGGCGGGGTTCAATCCAAACTTGCCGGCATCGCTCAGTGCAGCTACTACAGTTGCGTAAAGTGGCGAGGGTTGATTGTCTAACAGCCACTGGCTTTGGAAGGAATGTTGCCTGTAAAATTGTTGTGCCTTGGCTTGTTCTTTGTTGAGCGATTTTCCGAAAACGACTGAATCCAACAAAACAGGTTTCCCGGGGGCCAGCGTTGCCACTGCCGTCGTATCCGCTTTCGCAGGAACAGGGACGGAAACCTGGGCGACATGCTGGCTGCAGGAGTAAAAAATGGCAGACAGCAATGTCAACGTCAATAAACGGTGTGCGTTGAGCTTTTTAAAGCTCCTGATCGATGAGTACATGTAGATTAAGCCCTCCAAGCGCATTAGTGCAAAAACAATTCCAGTTAAAACAACTCCGGATTCCGACCAAAGTGTAGAATCTATAACCCACAACGAGAGGGAATTGTGGAATTTAAAGGCATTATCGAGCGCATAGTGCTCTCTCTAACGAAAGAGATAACACAAGGTTGAGGCCAAACTTTAAAAGTGGAAAAATCGGTTCAAACAAGCATCAAACATTGATACGCTTGCTCTGGGTTTTAAGAAATGTCCAATAAAGGGAACTTATTTCCAACGCAAATCGGCCGCTTCACTGCCGGTAGAGATGAACGGCGAATTTTGAGACATGAAAGTCTTTAACCAGCGCCCGCGTTGTGTCCATTTTTTCTTGAATTTTTCACAGGTAAGGTTGACCTGAGTACAGCGTGCCATACAGAAGCATTAAAGCTGACGCAAAACGAAACATCACCCGCGAAAATGGCGGCGATTCGAGACTGAATCGCGAGATAAAATTCGATGGTTATTTGTTTCCCAATGCCGCCTTCACCACTTCGCCATCCTGCGCCGACGTCATCCCCGAAACACCGATGGCACCAATGATCTTTCCGTCAGCGGAGTAGATCGGTTCGCCGCCTTCGACCGGAACCACATTCAAGCCGAGCACTTTCAAGCCAGCGCCGCCGCCGGCCACGACATCTTCAAACGCTTTGGTGGGGCGCTTGAAATTGTTGGCTGTTTTTGCTTTTCCCATGGCCACCTCGATAGACCCTAGCTGTGTGTTGTCCATCTTGGTGAGCATCACCAGGTTGCCTCCCGTATCAACGATCGCTACGACCACCGTGTATTGTTTGCTCACGGCGAAAGCCTCGGCCGCGGCCACGATTTTCTTGGCAGCCTCCAAGGTAATGGAAGGCCCATAGGCAACAAGCTTGGTTTGGGTTTGTGCATTCACCGAAATCGTGATGGCAAAGAGGGCGAGGATCAAGATGGTTTTCATAAAGCAGTTGGTTTGGGTTGGATAGCGATTCGTTACGAAAGATAATACCTCCGGGGCATAGGTTAATCATCCGGTTTGCGGGCGGAAAGGGAACCGGTTGGGCGGTTCTACCCTGTATTTTCTTTTTCTGAATGATCCTTGGGGCAGTATATGAGGCAGGGTTCGTTTGTCACGGGCAAACGAACTGGAGATCAATGGGCTTTTTTATTTATCCGATCCAGATACCAATAGTTTTTCCAGCTCTTCCTTATCCTTCATGGTCACACCCTCCGACCCCGCCACGGGCTCGACAACCCTTGTGCCGGGGAGCGTGGTGGAGGGTGCTGCCACGGTGATGTAACGATACCTGTACCGGTAAATAATTTTACGACGATACACCGTATCGGGAACCGTGGCCAGGTACACGGTGTCACGTACCATGCGCACGGCGACGGGAGGGGGCGTAGGAACGGGTTTTAGCCACCACGTGGCCACCATGATAAACAGGCAAACGCCGGCCATGACATAGGCGGGTACCTGCGCCTGGAAAAAACTGGTCCATCGGGAAGGCCGTTGCCGGATCTTTACCTGGTCTTGTAAGGAGGCCAGGATCCATGGATCGGGAGAAAGACCGGTCTTGAGTTTTACCAAAGCCTGACCGATTTTTCTCGCGAGTCTGTATTGCTCTTCCGATCCAAATTCTTGGAGCACCACTTCTTTTTCTTCGTGAGTGAGTTGGTCGAAGCTTTTTTCGTCCAACAGTCGCTCGAGTTTTTGTTCTTTTTCCGATGGTGTCATGTCATTGCGTTTTCAGGGTGATAGGCGCCCAGGTAGCCGGCCAGTTTTTTCTTCAAATAGAATAATCTCGACTTCACGGTTCCTTCCGGGCATTCCAGGATGGCGGCTATTTCTTCGAGATTCAACTCTGCTTCATAGCGGAGGGTGAACAGGTGCTTGTCGGCTTCTTCCAGTTTTTCGAGGGCGCTGTCGAGGGCATTCTTGAACTGCTGATCTTGTAGAGCGGCATAGCCCAGGTTCTCCACACTTTCGTCGGGAGGCGCGGGGCCGTGGGCTTTGCGGAAGGCATGTTTGCGATATTCGTTCTTACACATGTTGTGGGCGATGGAATACAGCCAGGTTGAAAATTTTCTTTCGGGTTGAAAGCGCGTGGCGTTTTCGATCACCTTCACGAACAGATCGTGGAGAAAGTCTTGGGCGCGTTCGCGGTCTTTCCACAGCATACGATAGAAGTAGCGCAGCAGTCGTGTGCCGTAGCGCTCATACAGGGCCGTCAAGGCGCGATCGTCGCCGCGTTGCACCTGTTGCATTAATTCTTCGTCGGTTTTTTTACCGATGCGGTCAAAAAACATGCGCGGTTATTTTGTCAACACTTCCATGAACACCCGGAAGCCAATATCGTCGCCGGGGCCTTGGTAGGCATTGATGCTTTTGATGGTCGATTCTTCGGGCGGATGATTCCAGCTGCCGCCACAGGCTTTGCCCTCTTCGTTGGTCATCTCGGCCACGTTGCCCACGACGTCGTATAGGCCGATGTCGTTGGGGAAATACGACTTCACGGGTCCCATCAGCCAGAAGCCATCGGCGGTCGTTGCCTTTGTTCCCGGGCAGGGCTTGAGGTGGTCGGGATATCTGAAATTGCCCAGGGAGCATCCACGGGAATTCAACGGGCTGTTGCGCATGTTGTAGTACCGGAACCACGGATACAGAATATCTTTATCAGCCATAGACACCACCTTGGTTTCATATTTCTTGGAGATGTCGTGTCCCGGTTCAAATATTTTCACCTCGACCATATTTTCATCCAACACCCACGACTTGGCGTTGCGCAGGCTGGCAGCGGCCACCTGCCATTCGTTCACAGACGGCAACCGGAACTTCACTTTTTGATATTTGCGGCCCGGGGCATTGTTGTATTGTTCCGTAAGCCAATCGCAATATGCCTGTGCCCCCTGGTAAGAAATGTTGATCGCCGGGTGGTTTGTAAAATATTTTTTCTTCTTTGACGGCGTCGATCGCACGATATAACTTTTCATGAACGACAGCGCCGGTTCCCCGTATTGCGAAAGATCGAACCGGGCCTTTTCATAGGTCTCCGTGCGTTTGTTATCCTGAAGATAGCCTAAAAAATTGTTGTATTCGGCATTGGTCACTTCGGCGTCACAGGCATAGACGTTATCCTTTACAAGTTTGAAATCGTCCTCGATTTTTTTCAGGTTCAGCGGGAAGGGAACGAAGGGTGTGGTCTCGTAGGTTTTGCCGGCGAGAAAGTTGTTGACCAGGGCTTCCTTTCCGCTTTCGGCCGCCAGTTTCACTACGAGTCCTTCCCAATACTGGGCATGTTTCAGGTCGCCTGTTTTTTGATAGTGCTCGTGCAACAGCAGCATGGGCACGAGGTAGTTGGTCTGCAAAACTTTGCCGGCGGCCGACTCGCCCTCGCCGTCAAAATTCACGGTGAGGTAGTCCATCAGGAAGCGATTTTCCAAATTCTCTTTGATGATGGCGAGGTTGTCGAGCCGTTCGGTGCTGAGCTGCGAGGCCAGCCCGACAACATAGAGTTGGTTTTTGATCGCGGCGATATTTTCCTGCCCCAGGGTGAGGGTGTAATAGAATTTCACGGCTTGGTTTTGGCTGGGCAATGTGCCGCAAAGACGTTTCTTTTGTTCGACCGGGGTCAACGCCTCGACGGCCGTGTCGTCCCATTGCAGGGCCAATGCGCCGAACTTTCGGTTCCGGTAGACCGGTTCCAGCAACAAGTCGAGGCTCAGTACCTTTACGTCGGGCCGCACCTTGAGCACATCCTGGAGAACCACGATGGGCAGCGTGATGTGATCGGCCTCCGTGAAAAGAACGGCATCTTTCTCCACCGACATCAACACGTTATAACTATAGTGTAAAAGCGATTGTGAAAGCTGGCCGCTGCTAAAAAGTTTCTCACTAAACGCTTTTCGGTTTTCTTCCTGGCCAAAGAATTCATTCTCCAGGAATAGCGAGGCATAGGTGGCGGCGTTGTCGGGCTGCAAGGCATAGGCTTTGTCAAGCAGCTGGCGGGCCTTTGTGCGATCGGTTTCCTGCCAGGCCTGCACACAGAGCAATTCGAACGATCCCGGCACGGCGGCACGCATGTCTTCGGCAATGTGCGAGAGCCTTTCTTCCGGCCGTTGGGCATAGCGACTGGCCATGTAGTAGTTCATCCACGACGCAGGACTGTTTTTTTGATTGACCATTTCCTGCTCCCACGCGCGGGCCTGCTCTTCATACCAGGCAACGGGTTTGATCACTTTGGTCTTCGCGGCGATGGGTTGGGGCGAGGCGGCCTGAAGCACGGACGAGAATAGCATCAACGCGAGCACGAAATTCAATTTCAGCATAGAAGATAAACGTTAGGTTTCAACAATGCTGTACACGCGAACCAGTGCGTGGTTCAAAGAATTTCTTTAGTCCTGAGTAGTTAGTCCTTTGGCTAGGCAACTGATGGGAAATGGGGTGTCGGCATTACTCCTCACTCCGGCTAAATTTCAGGACGCTTACCAGTACAATGACAAAAAACAAGGTCAACTGAAGAATGTAAAAGCGATTGAGCTGTGTACGCAAGGGTGCGGTTTGTTGAATAAAATCAGTACTGTTGTTTGTTATCACCTCTCTGAATTTTGTTCCGAGCTTGTTTCCAAAGAGCACACCATTTAAAACCACCATCACCACCAGGGCCATCTTGATCTTGAACCAGGACTGTTCCCACCAGACGCCTTTCACCAGGAGGAGCATCGCCAGTCCCGTGGCAATAATGATGACACCCCCTATTCTGACAAATTCACCGTAGCGCGACATAAGCGGAAGCAAGCCCAATGACCGGTTATCGCCGTGGTCGGCAAACCTCCAAAAAAGTTTAAACGTGAAGTAATCAATAAACGAAGTGCCTGCCATGATCACGATGCCGGTGATGTGCAGGGTAAGAAGGATGCGCAGAAAGATCTGTGTTCTCATGATGCGATGGCTTTGTTGTTATACGTTGTTTCCTCGTGTTTTTTTATGCTGGCAAAACTACCTTTTGGTTGTATTTATACGTGAAACAAAACCTTTTGGTAGTAAAAAACAACGCATTTCCACAGTTTTTTATAGATTTATTTCCAAAAGGAAGGAATTACATGAACAAGACAGTGGAGCTCGTCCGGCTTTGGGGGGAGTATGAACAGCGCCATCCGGAGGCGACCATAGAAGACTTCTGCCGGCACCAGGCATCTGCCACGCTTCGGCAGGAGAAAACGGTGGTGCCGGAAGGACAAATGCAACCAGACCTGAACGGCGCATTGGTCAGGCTGATCGGCCGGATCGCGAAGTTCCACGGCGTGTATACCAGCAAAGCCTTTCAGGGCACGGCGCTGGACCAGATCGAAGAATTTGGGATGCTGGTCACGATCTTTAATCAGAAGGAGCCGATAAAGTCGGAGGTGATCTTTGGCAATATTTTGGAGCTCTCCAGCGGCACGAACATGCTCATCCGGCTCATGAAGCGCGGGCTGATCAGCGAGTATGCCGACAAAGAAGACAAACGCGTGAAGCGGCTCCGGTTGACCGCGAAGGGTGAAAAAACGCTGAAGCGCGCTAAACAACTTCTGCTCAAAGCGGTGGCCATGCTGGTCCAGGATCTAACCGACGACGACAAGCAGTTGTGTCTGCAATTGCTGCGTCCTATCGACGCGCGATTCAGCGCCATCGTTCAAAAGCAAAAGAATAAAACGTTTGAGGAAATCTATGCGGAAAACATGCCGTGAAAGTTTGGGCATGTTTACGATGGAGCGCAATCGTTTGTTTTGTTGATTGGATATAAGAAAAAGCAATTGAGATAATAATAGAGGTCTCAATTTGAGCGTGCATAGATCACGTATGCCCTATCGGGTGACATTTTTTTCTTTAACAAAGCCAACATGTTCACCGCCGCGGCGTATATTTAGATTAGCTTTTTTTGATTCCATCATGTCGAGATTTCTAACCTATCTTCTCGTGGCATTGGCGACCGTACTGGCGTATGGCTGCTGCATGCAGGAGACAGGGATCGTCGACAGCCCTTCCCAACAAAAAGCCTTCCATGCGATGGGTCACACCACCGTTGCCAATCAAGTACCCGACATGATCGAGGAGGTGGATGTCGAAGAGACGGTCAAGCCCGCCATCAACATCCTCCCGGTGATCATCGCATCGATCGCACCCTATACGCCCACCTGCTTTCCAGTAACCATCGAACGTATCGATGGGTGTCATTGTCCCGTCTTTATCTTTCAGCATAAGCTATTGATCTGAGCTTTTGTCAACACGATCAAACCACGGAGAATCTCCGGGGCGATCGTGTGTTCTTTTGGCGACACGCCAACAAATTTTTCTAGCTCTTTTTCCAATACTACTTTTTAAGCCTATGTATAAACTCATCAATAGCCTCACTGTAAATAGCCGGTTGAGAGTAATTTCCATTTTGATCGTCATTTTTTCGCTGGCCTGTGTCTTACTGCTTTGGAATACTTCGCACTCGTATGACCGGGATGTAAAGGAGATCAACTACCTGACCGATCTGGAATTCCGTATTTGGCAAATCCGGAACAACTATAACTCTATGCGCGGCGACATTATGCAGGTATTTATTGCCGATCCCATTACGCAGCAGGAGTATGTGAAAGGCGCCTCCGTGCTCTTGCAGGAACGGATCGATCAGATCAAAGAATCCGCTGCCGGAATCCAAAAAGAGCGCCTGGACCCCGAGACGTTGATCATCTATCGTGATTTCGATGCCGCCCTGCAGTCGTACATCGCTTTCACCCTCGATAATTTGCCCGCGATCCAAGTTGTTCAGTTGGACGACTCCGTTGAATTCAATCGCATCCGAAATCTGTTGGTGGTCGATCTCAACCGTCACTTTCTGGTGCTGAGAGACCAAGCCATCAAGCTCATCGATGCGCTTCAAAACCATAAAGAAAATGTGATCCTGGCCATGGACCAAAACCGGAGAAGTAACCTATGGTTCACGATTTTGCTTTCCGGGTCGCTCCTCATGATCACCCTGCTCATCATTTTAGCCATCAGTAAATCCATCATTGCTCCCATACAAGAGACCGAGCAAATATTGCAACGCCTTTCTTCGGGCGAGCTTCCGGAAATAAAGGACTACGCCGGGAAGGATGAATTTTCCCGGATGCTCAGGTCCCTTAAGCTTTTTAATACGCACATCCATTACCTCATGGACTTTGTGAAGAATGTGGCCCAAAACAATTTTGCCGTGCAGGCTCAGATGTTCGAAGGTCAGGGGCCCATCGCCGCGTCGTTGGTGAGCATGCGTAACAACTTGCAAGTGGCTTATGCGGCAGAGGCGCAGCGCACGTGGGCGTCGCAGGGAATGGCCGAATTGGGCGAGCTGCTGAGAAGGCAACAGGACTCCAGCATGTTATACGACAGCGTGCTGAGCTTCATCGTGAAATATCTTTCCGCCAATCAGGGGGTCTTATATATCAGCGACGAGCAGCAAGGCGCACTCGATCTGGTGGCCGCCTATGCCTATGGCCGGAAGAAACACATGAAATCGACGGTCAATGCCGGCGAGGGATTGGCGGGCCAGGTCTTACTGGAGAAAAACCTGATGCTGCTGAAAGAAATTCCAAATGACTACATCAAGATTACCTCCGGCCTCGGTGAGGCATTGCCTCGCGTGCTGGTCATTTCGCCCCTTGTGACAAACGATGAAGTGTATGGCGTTTTGGAGATTGCCAGCTTTAAAGACTTCGATCAACACCAGGTGGAGTTTATAACGAAGATCAGCGAAGAGTTGGCCGTCATTGTCAAGACTACCCGGGTAAATGTGCGTACACAGGAATTGCTCCGGGAGTCGCAGCAACAAGCCGAAGAGATGAAAGCGCAAGAGGAAGAGATGCGTCAGAATGTGGAGGAACTGCAGGCCACGCAAGAGGGGATGGGGCGCATGCTGAAGGAGGTTCAACAAAAAGAGAAGGTATTCATGGAAACGCTGGATGCCATCCAGGCGCCGGTCATGGTCTTTGACAGGCACTATAAAGTGCTCCAAATCAACAAGGGTATGAAAAGATCTTACGCGGCCCTGGGCCTGAATGTGGAAGTGGGCGCCGACCTTTCAACTTTGCCATTGAAAAATGGGATGATCATGAGACAGTACTATGACCGGGCGCTGCAGGGCGAGGTATTTCACCAACGGCATCTTTTGGCAGGAAGTGATGACACCGGCAACACGATGATCGACCATTATGCTGCCATTCGCAATGGTGAGGGTGTCGTCACCTCAGGTGTTGTGATCGCCCATGAAACGGATGCATCAAAATATGGAACGATGCGCGTGGAGGGCGGCCGGTCATACAACGCCGTCGTATAGGATTAGGCTGGTCAACGCATTATCGGTATTGTGGAGAATGTTCCCCGGAACTGGTAATGTTTTGGGCATTTCTTCAGCAATGATCTGAATCGCTTTTTGACGGAACCGCAGCATGGGGGAGATTTCGTTGGTTTGTTGTCATTGGTGAGACCATGCGTCGGCAGGACATCATTTTATTTTAGGTATAGAAATTGGGACCCGCGAGTAGACAACGGTCGTATGACGAACGTTGATACGGACGTGCGCTCATGCTGTCTATAACGAAAAAATGAAATGATAAAAATATTGGCCCTGATTCTTGTGGTACTGGGTATTGCAGGTCTCACTCTTGGCATTCTGGGTGTGTTTGGCCCAAACGTGGTGGCGCTAAGTCCCTGGGCGTTGGCTATTCTCGGGTTTATCTTTTTTGTTTCCGGTATCGGCCTGCTGAAAAGCAGGAGGGATACGGATGAAATTTAGAGGCGCTAACCCTCGCGTCCCCGCCGTGTATCCTTTTCCGAAACATTGGGGCTGGACCGGTCTGGCGATATGCGTTTGTGCTTTCCCCAATCACCGTCCGACCCAAACTTACCGGCCTGACCGTGACCCTCGTCGCTGCTCACTTTCTCCTTTGATTTGTCCGTTTGACGCTTTTTTGTTTTCATGACTTTTGTAAATGATGGTCATTTAATGCCCTGCAAAAAAGGTACCCAACGGACTTACCTTAATCCATCTTCAGCCTGAATCCAAAAACAGGGAGTTCGCCCTGTTTAAAATCCAGGTCTTCGGATCGCTTGAAGCCCATGGTCTCATACATCTTCCAGGCGGTGAGCATCGCCCGGGTGGTGTGGATGATCAGTTGGTGTAGATTTTTGTCGCGGGTTTTCCGGATGCCGGCGTTCACGAGAAGCTTGCCAATGCCTTGGTTGCGTATGGAGGGATCGACGGCAAGCAATCGGAATCCGGAGCTGTGAAGTTCTCGGGTGGCTGTGCCACCCGAGCCATAGTATTTCATGTCGCCGAAATAAACCACGGCCCCGGCGATATGGCCGCTCTCGGAGACCGCCACGAGGAGTTCGGTTTCAGGCTTGGCCGTCAATGTTCCCACCGAAGCCAGCATCTGATAATATTGAGGTTGCTCCGACTCCTTTGGAAATCCCTCCAATTGGGAGTAGACGTTGACCATTAGTTTTCCAATAGCTTCGAATTCGTTGGGGGTTGCGTTTCTTACGGTGTGGGGCGTGTTCATCATTCGCTGGTTCTGGTTAACAAAGCGCTATTTAGCACGAAGTTAATGGAAGGATTTAAATCTGCTAAAGGGACTTGGTCTTGAAGGGATCACTTTATTTCGAGTTAAAAGTTTTTTGCCACTGAAGATTTTTTGCAGCGGCTTGCACTAATCTTGTCTAGCGCAGTATCATCCTATTGCAGGCCAGTCATGACGTTGTGTTTTAGGTTTTGCCGTTTTTATGAATTCAGAGCACTATCCACTCAGGGCAAGTGATGACTATCTGTCCTACTCATTTCTGAGCCTCGGGCATAGAGGACCGATTCTTAAGGTAATAACCTTCGATCCAATAGAGGCCGAACCTCATCAGGTATTTAACTTGTCGTTGGCGGATACAGTCAACGCGACAAAACAAATTAGAGATGACGTGATTTCGGATAATGGTGACAAGAACAAGATCATCGAGACGGTTGCTGAATCGATAAATATCTTTAGCGGACATTATTTCAAAGCCTACATTCTTATTCGGGGAAACTCGTCATCCAGAAATAGAATGTACCAAAATGGCCATTGCGAGTCGGTTGGAAAAGATTCGATTGCGGTATGAGATCTATGGATTGACCAAAATGGGTTGGCAGGCTTTTCTTAAAAATCAAAATTATGAGGGCTTTTTGCTGAGGAGAAATGATTAACTTTAGATAACGATTAATATGAGTGGCACTAAAGTGAAAAAGAGAAGAGGGGATGCTCCGGAAGGAGATGTTCCTAAAATAAATGTCCCCCAATGGGTTTGGGATCGGAACAATGATCCTAACGCCAAGAAGAGGATGGAAACTGCAAAAAAGATAATTGCTGTTCATGGGTTGCCAAAGGGCCGTGATGGCAAAGCCAGTTAGCTTCAACGAGAATGTTTGAGCGCTCTCCTGGCCTCGGCATGTGATGGGTTTCTCAATTCAAGTACTTTCTAAAAATATTCATTACCTCCGAAGGCGTTACATTCATCGATCCCCTGGCAATAACGTGATCTATAATCTCGCCCACAGCGTTTGGGTGAAGTCCCATTTTTATACCCAATGTAAAACAGTAATGTTTCTCACGCTCGTCAATCGCATCGTCGATCATGATGATGATGGCAAGCCGGTGAAACAGCGCGTAAATTTTATACTCCCTGTCCGGTAGTTCCAGCGTTGGTTCCATTTTAGGATCAAAATTCATCAGCTCCCCGGGACTTACGCCAAGCCGCTCGGCCACATTCTTTATATAGATCCCTTCAACCTTTGACAAAACACCGTCGGCCGCGGCAAGATGGTAAAGTGCTTTGAGGTGGGAGATTTTTTGCTGGTGATTGTCCACTATCGATTGTCTATTCTGGTTGGTGATCTCCTATAAATCCATCACTTCAGGCCTTCCGCCTGTTGAAGGGCTTCATAGGCGTTGACGATGCCTCCACTTTTTGAAAGTGTGTTGAACTTCACTTTTTTCGGTTTCGCTCCGGATTTGTTAGGCTGCAAGACTTTGTGATTGATTTTATAAGATGACTCCAGTAAAACCTGGATCAATTGCTTGCTCGTCAGGTCAGGATAATAGGACAAGACAAGCGCTGCAACGCCTGCTACTACCGGTGCCGAGAGGCTGGTGCCGTCGTTCATGCTGTAGTGGCTACTGGTGTCGGTTGAGATGATGTGTACGCCCGGGGCAAACAGGTCGACGTGTTTTTTTCCGTAGTTGCTAAAATCGGCCGCGGTGGCTTCCCCGTCGGCGGACGATGAGGCACCGATGTTTATCCAGGTGGTGGCCTCGACGCCGTTCAGATAGCGATCGCTGGGATAGCTTTCCACGTTGTCGATGTTGTTGCCATCATTTCCCGCACCGTGTATGAGCAGGACATCTTTTTCCTCGGCCAGTTTCACGGCGTCGTCAACAAATTTCTTTTGAGGAGAGAGGGGCTTTCCAAAACTCATGTTTATGATGTCGGCACCGTTGTTTACGGCATACCGTATGGCCAACGCAACATCCTTGTCGCGTTCGTCTCCTTCGGGCGTTGAACGGAGGCACATGATCCTGACCTCTGTGGCAATGCCATCGATACCCAGGTTGTTGTTGCGAACGGCAGCGATGATGCCCGCGACAGATGTACCGTGATCAGCGCGCGGACCTTTCACGTCGGGGTTTCCATAAGCCACGTCGTTTATATCGGTGGGATCGTCGCCCACCAGCGCACGCGCGTTCAGGTCTGGATTCAGATATTTTTCGAGCACACTTTTGTTGTATCTTTTGTAATCCTCGAGACCCTTTTCACTAAAGCCCTGCTCATAGCGCGGCAATAGAAAGCGTTTGGCTCTCATCACAGGCTCGCCGTATTCGGGCATTACCCTGTCCAGATCTTTTAGGGAATTGACCTCAATGCCTGTTTTGGTTTTTATCGTGGCCTTGGCCTCGAAGTAGAGTGTTTCAAACCTGGCAATACTCTCTTTTTCTTTTGTATGTTTGACTATGGCCTCTTCCTGTAATTTTTTTGCGCGCTCATAGAAGGGGCCGCTTCCCGTCTTGAAAATGCGTGTGAATTCGTAGTTCTCGTAATGCACATTCTCTCCGTTTTTATTACCAATGAAGTTCCAGCCGTGAACGTCGTCAATGTAACCGTTGTTGTCATCGTCGATGTTGTTGCCGGGGATCTCGTCTTCATTCACCCAGATCTTTCCCTGCAGGTCTTCGTGGTCAATGTCGACGCCGCCGTCGATCACGGCAACCACCACTACTTTTTTGGGCGTCTTGTTCGCGAGCAGTTCGCGGTAGGCTTTGTTAACGCTGGCGCCCAACTCCCTGTCCGTTGCCGGGTCATGATTTTGCCAATTCAAGTATTTGGCGTCAAGTTTATCGACCGATCGTTCCTGCGAAAAACCGGGAATGAGACAACAAACAAGACTGGAAGCCAGGAGGGATTTTTTTAGATGGGGAAACAACATACAACTAGTGGTAAAAACATATGAGGCAATGATATAGACTTCAGTCCAGACTTGCAAATCTTGATGGGCTTATGAATTTGTTGATGAAGAGCATCAATGAGGCGTGAGATTGGCATTCGCCCGGTGATCTTCTATCATTTCCTTGACCTTCAGATAGAGTTTTTTGCGGTAGGGGAATTTAACGTGCTCCGCAGGTCTGAAGGATCGCATGTCGAATACCTCGCTTTTAGTTATATAGATTTTGTGGCTCGCCAAGTCGTTGTCGCTATTTTCTTCGAGAGTTTTTTGAGGGGTGATCTGTGCCCATCTGTTCTGGCCCGCGAAAAAGACACCGAATTTTTTTACATCCTTTATGTAGATTCTTTTTTTTCGAAATAGCGTCGCGGTCTCAATATAGTCGGGGCCAAATCTGACCTTAGTTGCCTGAAAGTTCCATAGAACAATAGCAGGTGATAGTACAAGAACCAGAAATATCAATGTAACCCAGCCGTTTGGGACAAGTAGGATCATCCAGATCGACATAGCAGACGTCATAAGAAGTAACATCAAAGCGCAAATCAACAGCCATCCTTTCAAATAAGGGGTTCTGAATTCTGTATAGGGAGTCGTCATTTGTCGGGCGCGGACCGGAGCGGCGTACCTAAATGTAAAGATAAATTTGGGGCCGGGAAAGCCTTTTGATTGAAGTTGAGAAATTCAGCAGAACGGGATTGGCCGCCGTAGCATAGATCGCATAGTCCCCGAGGCGGGAGACTATGCTCCTGCGATGGGGGGATTATAAGTTCACCTTGACGGAGAGATTAAATACTCGTCCATCCAACGGCCCCCACACCGGTTTGAACGTTGGCAGCGTCGACGATCCTTCCACCAGCTTTTCGAATTTCGCCTGGCGGGCGTCGAACATATTTTCTACGTTCAAAATAATGCTGCCAAAGGGAAGTTTGCGTTCGATCATCGCGGCCCAGAACCAGAAGTTGGGAACGCGCGTGCTGGGATAGATAGTCTGGCTATTGTAATAATATTGGCTGGTGTAGACGTATTGGTTGGCCATGTAGCTGCCCTCGATACCCGTGCGCCATTTACCTTCGACGGCGTAAGCCAGCGTGGTTGAGAATTTGTCTTTTGGGTTGAAGGGCATGGGGTTGGTGCCGGTGTTGTAGTCTTGCAGGGCTTCCGTGTGATTGTAGCCTAAATAGAGTTCCCAATTTTTGTACGTGGCTTGCACATAACTGTCGGTGCCCAACGTGGTGACGGTGTAATTTTGATTTTCCATGAAGCTGGTGCGGTTCAATGTGTCGGTGATCACGCGCAAGGGATTGTTGATCCGTCCATAGTAGAACGCTTGATTTAGGCTCACCTCCACTTCATCGAACCAGGTGGTGTTATAGTTGATGTCGGCGTTGATGCCCACGGAGTGTTCGGACTTCACGTTGGCGCCGTTGTTGATCAGGGTGGGGGCGGGATCCACCAACGACAATACGTTCGGCGCTTTGTAGCCCGCGCCGGAAGCCAGGCGGAGGGATAGTTTTTCGGAGGGCTTGTAAAACAGCGCAATGCGGGGAAGGGGGAAATAGCCGTTGATATTGTGGTGATCGAGGCGCAGGCCGGTTTCGATGGTGAATTTTTCGGTCACTTGCCAGTCGTCCTGGACGAACACGCCCAGGGTCACGTAGTCGTAGTTGCTAAAGGGTATGCTGTCGGAAGCGGTCTTGCGGAACGATTCGGTGATGAGGTTCACACCGGTCACCAGCGTGTGTTTGCCCAGTTGGCGGCGGTCGCTGGCTTCGGAATAGGATGAGTATTGTGTGCCTTTGAAACGAAACCCGGGTACAAACCTGACAGGTACGGCGAGCTCGCGTTGGAAGGCACTGATGGCGGTTTTGAAAGAGAACACATGCTTCTCCGAAAAGGTGTGGTTGTATTGCGCATCCAGCCCGTTGCGAAATGTTTTTTCGGTGCGTAAGTACGGATGTTGTGCGTTGGTGCCTTCTTTCACCGCGGTCATGTCGCCGGTCTTCCGGTTGTCGATGGTGGACGTGATGCCGATGTTGAGCTTGGTCTTGTCGCTGAGGTCGAAAAAGAAACGCGGGTGGACGGTATAGTTTTGGTGTTCGGGCACTTCGCTATAGCCATCGTGGTTCACGTCGACAGCCGACTTGGCGTTGACACCCGCAAATAAGGTGTACCCGGTCTTGGCGTTGATCTTGCCGCTGAAAAAGGTATTCAGGTTTTTTTCCTTTAATGTTGAATAGTTGAATAATAAGGTGCGTTGTGGTTTTGCCGTGGGCTCCTTGGAAAGAATGTTGATCATGCCGGCAATGGCGCCACCACCATAGAGTGTAGACACCGAGCCTTTGATGATCTCTACCTGCTTAAGATCCAGGGGTGGGATGGACAATACACCCAGGCTTCCCGAAAAACCGCCGTATAACGGAAGTCCGTCGCGTGCCACCAGCGTATATTGTGGATCCAAACCCTGCATGCGGATGGCGTCGTTGCCGTTGATGGGGTTGGTCCGTTGAATCGTGATCACGGCCAGGTCACCCAGGATACTGGCCACGTTGCCCGGCACCAGCGTGCTCTCCTCATCCATCTCCTCCAATCCCAACACCTCCACTTTCAACGGAAGATCCTCGATATGCTGGTTGGTGCGCGTGGAGGAGACGATGATCTCTTCCAATTCTTCTTCCAACGCCGAAAGCCCGATCGTTAAATTTTGCATCGCCGGCACATTCACCGTCACCACGGTATCGCGATACCCCACAAACGAAGCCTTCAGCGCGAAACTTCCATTCGCCAAGTCCTTCAGGATAACATTTCCCGCCTTATCGGCCGCACCCCCACGATCGGAACCTTCCACCTGCACGCTGGCGCCCGGAAGGGCGTCGCCCGTGGCCCCATCCCGCACCGTCACCGTAAGCGTATGTTGAGCATAAGCATAAACCGAAAAGAAAATCAGGACGAAAGAGAATGTTAATTTCATAATGAAACAATCCTAATAAATTATGCCCGGAAAACTAAAAGCCAATTCTGTAGACTTTCGGTATTTCAAACCACTCCCAAAAGAATCTTTGAAAACCGGAAATCCCAAAGGACCAACGGCATAAAACAATCGACCCGCATAGCCACCATCTGCGAAGATTCTCTAAATTTACTCAGCCCGATGACAGGCTCCTGGCCCCGACTTATGAAAATTCTCATCATCGAAGACGAAACGGCCCTTCAAAACAGCATGCTCCAATTCCTGCGGCAGGAAAGCTACATATGCGAAGTGGCCGGTTCGGAAGAGGAAGCCGATGAGAAGATCATGCTCTACGACTACGACTGTATTCTGCTGGACATCAATCTTCCGGATGGAAGCGGACTAAATCTTTTGAAACGGCTCAAGGAGGCAAATAAACCCGAAGGCATTATCATCATCACCGCCCGCGACTCGCTCGACGACCGGGTGGAAGGTCTGAACCTGGGGGCCGACGATTATCTGACCAAGCCTTTTCATTTGTCGGAGTTGAATGCGCGGGTTTCGGCCGTGATCCGCAGAAAACAGTTTGGAGGAAACAACAGACTTAAATTTCACGAGATCACCGTCGACCTTCCGGGGAAAGCCGTGACGGTGAACGACCGCGCGGTGGAGTTGACGCGAAAGGAATACGATCTGTTGATCTTCCTGTTGGCCAACAAGAACCGCGTGGTATCCAAGAATGCCATCGCCGAACATTTGTCGGGCGATCATGCGGAAATGCTGGACAAGTTCGACTTCCTGTATTCGCACATGAAAAACTTGAAACGAAAACTGGCCGAGGCCGGGAGTGAAGATTATATAAAGACTATTTACGGCTTGGGTTACAAGTTTTCCGCATGAGACTATTACAGGTTAGTTTACGAAGCTCATTGCTGTATTCGCTCGTCATTGTGCTCATCAGCATCCCGGTGTCGCTGCTTTCGCTTCATAAGATCCTGAACGATGAAGTGGATGAATTGCTGGCGGCGCACACGGCCGAATTTCTGAAGCACATTAAAACCTTCGACTACCTGGACGACCTCGAAACCGATCTCGAAGTATTTGACCAGTTGGCCTATGACATCGACATCGGACCATCGGACGGCCGCGACACAGGGACCAGCCGCTACGAAACGGTTTCGTCATATGACAGTGTCGCGCATGAGCGGCGGCCGTTTCGCGAACTGTCTTCGCAGGTGGTCATAAAAGGAAAACCTTACTTGCTCACGCTGCGCATGTCGTTGGTGGATAACGACGAGCTCATCTACGCGATTGGCCTGGTTCAGTTTGCTTTGATCGTGTTGCTGGCCGGCGGATTGTTGCTGTTGAACCGTTCGCTTTCTAAAAGACTGTGGGAACCATTTTACAAAACCTTGAATCAGCTCAAAGCCTACCAGGTGGACAAAAGCGGAACGATTGCCGTGGTGAAAACCAACATCATCGAGTTTAACGATTTGAATCAGACCGTGAGTCACCTGGCCGACCGCAATCGGAAAGTATTCTTGCATCAAAAAGAGTTTATCGAAAACGCCTCGCACGAATTGCAAACCCCGCTAGCCATCTTCCAGGCCAAACTGGACCTGCTCATGCAGAAGCCGGGCATGTCCGAAGCCGAAGCGGCGCTCATCACCGACCTGGAGGCCACCGCCCAACGAATGGCGCGTCTCAACAAAAACCTGCTACTGCTCAGCAAGATCGACAACGAACAATTCACGGGCAAAGAAGAAGTGGAAGTGTCAAAACTCGCCGACGATCTGCTCTCCAATGTCACGTTCACAGCCGATGCCGAAAATGTTTCCATCACCCGCGCGCTCGAGCCGTTGCGGATCAAAACCAATAAGGCCCTGATCGAGATCTTATTGACCAACCTATTCCACAACGCCGTCCGCCATACGCCGGAAGGCAGTGTGCGGGTGCAGCTCCATGAACGGACGCTCACGGTGACCAATAACGGCAAACCGCTGACGATGGACGCTGAAAGAATGTTCGACCGCTTCACCAAGGAAAGTCCAAAGACTTCCAGTACTGGGCTTGGGCTGGCGATTGTGAAGCGCATTTGCGATACGTATGGATACGGGTTATCATACCGGTATGAAAATGGATGTCATGTTTTTTCGGTGACTTTTAATGGCGTCGTGTAGCCGGCGATGAGCTATTGTAAAAATGCCTCAACGGCATGCTGTCCGTTGGCGATGAGCATGTTCTTCTCTTCCGCTGACAACTTCCTGATCTTTGGTCCAATCGTCCCGCAGCTGATCGATACCGTTCTCTCCCAATCTGCCGTCGTGAGAGAAGATCGGTTCAGGTTTTCGATGGTGAACGTATAAAAGGCGCCGAGATAGTCCTTCAAGCGCAGGATGTCGATGGGAGCGAGGCCGCGATGTGCCTTGTCATAATCAATCTGTTCCGGCGAATCGATGCGAAAGCCCAGCGTGTGTGGATTAAATATTCGAACGGTCTCCGCCGTTGTGGTGACGGTCGAGTCGAACAGGGCGATCGGAAAGTTTCCGATGAACCCTCCATCGGCCATAATATCATAATAGCCGGTTGCTTTCTTCCGGTTTATGATCTCGCCCTTCTCGTTGATGCACACCGAAACAAAATACAGAGGAATGGACATGCTGATGCATACCGCATCTTTCACTTTCATGTCGGGATAGGTTTCGTGCGAAAAGATCACAAGCTTTTGATGGTTTAGGCTGGTGCCCGTGATGTACAGATCGCGGAATTTTTGGGCGTGAAGCTCCCGGAAGGTGATGTTGCCATTTCCGGTTTTCGCCCGGATAATGTTGTCCAGCCATTGTAAAAAATCCTGGTGACGGTACCATCCAAAATTCTCTTTCATGCGTTTGGCGCCGCCGATCACGGAGAAATTCCCATCCTTGAAGTGCTGCACTTTGGTATCGTAAATGATCGATTCAATTTCAGCGCTGTTATAGCCTAAAGCCACCGTCAACGCCGCGATGGCGCCGGCCGAAGTGCCGCCCACTCTCTCTACCGGAGACAAGAGTTGCCTATTCTCCAATTCTCGTACGGCACCAGCGAAAGCAATGCCTCTGACCCCGGCACCTTCAAAAATGAGATTTTTGTAAGTTTGCGCATTTGCCGTAAGTGCACAGAACACCAGGGCATAAGTAATTTTCAAACACAAATTTTTTTCGTGGCTTAGCCGTATTGATTTTATCATGGCGATCATCGCTTTTTGAGGAAAGACCACGGGTATCGGGAGAGGTTGCTTTTATCCGAATCGCGGCGGATCGGAATATTTCTATTTTTTTGCGTGGATCCATTCGGCGCCATTGATGTTGGACGCCGAAAAAATGCTTGATCGTTCCACCAAGGAAAGCCCGAAGACGTCTAGCACCGGGCTTGGGCTGATTTTTAAACTGAGCCTGCCGGCGCAAACTTGTAAGTTGTCGCCAAAGATTTGCGGAGATTTCTTGAAATTAGAAGTCATGATCAACTCCATCTCAGTAACCCTGTTAGATCCCGGGATCATTCCTTCACAAAATGGAGGGTCGCATTCAATTTTGGGTGGCGCACGTTAAGGAAATATACCCCTGCAGGTGCACCGGTTATATCCAGGAGATAACGATCGCTATCGATTTTCTGGCTGCGATAAAGAACGGGCCTGCCCATGGCGTCATACACTGTTACGTATTGATTTTCCGTCGTTATGTTATCGGGAAGGGTAAGATTGTAAATCCCATTGCCGGGATTTGAATAGAGGGTCACGCCGTTTGTTTTGGAAGACTCGCTTGCGGTAATGTATGCAACGGTAATAGTCTGCTGCGTCTTCGCCGGGCGATAGAAGAGGTTTCCTTTCTGGGAGGCTTCGATCGTGATCTCCCCGTCCTTTAATACCTTAAGGCTATATCCTTCTCCGGTATCGTCCACGACGGTGGCCACGTCGGGATTTGAAGAGGTTAACGTTATCGGCAACCCCGAGGTGGAGGAGGCATGTATAGCAGGAGAGCCTCCTTCAGGGATCCGGACCATGTCGAGGTTGATCTCCTGCTCCTTGTTAATTTCTGCTGACAATATTCCGCTCTCCAGGGCGCCCACATAAAGCACATCATTTTGGATGGCCAGGGTGGTGAAGAAGTAAAAAGGAAGATCTGTTGTAGAAAGCCAGGTCTTACCCCGGTCGTCTGAAACATAGATCTGACTGATGGCCGGAGCATAAAGCCTGTCCTTATAAGCGACAATTTTACCGTCGGCAGAGACATTCTCCACGCTTCGCCAGGTTTTCCCGTAATCACCCGAACGATAGAAGCCGTAGGAGGTGCTGACCAAAAAGATCGAATCCTGGACAAAAATGAATTTTGCATCCGGATTGTTGGCGTCGATGTTTATCTTTTTCCAATTATTTTCGGTGATGTCCGTCGTCCATAATCCATCATCATTACCGGCATAAAGCGTATTGTCGACCAATACCAGGTCGTTCATGGAAGTTGATGTCAAGTTATTGCTGTAGTCTTTCCATGTTCCATCATAATGATAGACGCCATCCTGGAGCGTGCTTAAAAAAAGTCCCTGGGGCGTTGTGACGAGGACATCGGCAAAATTGATCCATTTGGAATCCGTGTGCAACGAGATCTCCTCTCCCTTTGCCCCGGTGATTGCATCGTAATAAGCGATCGAATAATTTCCAACCATTGGAACTTTGTTGTTGGCAATTGGGCCCCTTCCAATATATCCACCTCCTGTTTTTTGAAAGGCTTGAAATAACTCGCTGCCAGGTTCTTTTTTATAGATGCCGGTATGTGTGGCAAAAGCAAACAGCGACCCGTCGTCGGACGCCTGGATCGAGGTATAGCCAAAGGCGCCTGTGATCCCCGTCAGCGCCTCGGTCCACTGTTGGCCCCCGTCGCTGCTTTTCATTACGCCATGCCACCGACCCAGTATAATTTGATCACCTTGAGCCCAGATGGTTTGAGCGGTGGAGTAATTAGCTTCCGAATAGATCTGATTCCAGTTATTTCCATCGTTGGCCGACGTAAAGGCTTTGTTGTTGCTAGCCACATACATCGTATTGTCGTCAATGAAAATATCGTAGATATTCGGATTTGAGAAACCGGTGTTCCGGGTTTCCCAGTGGTCACCCCAGTCTTCGGTGTAGTAAATGCCGTCGAACAGGGCTCCCACAAATAGTTTGTTCCCGGAAACCGACAAGCAAGTGATTTGCTTACTGGGAGGGAAGCTCGTAGCTTTATCTTGCCAGGTTTTTCCGTTGTCTTCTGAAATGAACACGCCACCCGCTTGGGTTCCCGCAATCACCCGTTTGCCGGTCACGCTGATGGCCGTTATGGTTTGGTCCTGCAGTGCAACTACTTCGGTGACTGGACTGAAAAAGTCAAGACTTGTCGTGTAGTATAGCCCTTTTTCTGTGCCAATGAAAACGGTGTCGCCAGAGACACCCAACGCGGAAAACTTGGGAGCATTCGTTAAATCCGGAATCATGAAACTCCAGGTTTCACCATTGTCCTTTGAATAATAAATGTTGTTGAACGTCCAGGTAAACAAATTCCCATCCCGGTCCTTCGTCATGGAAGCTTCGTAATAAATACTGTTGAAGTCACCTTTCGTTTTTGTCCACGACGCTCCCTGGTTGTCGGAATAATAGGAGCCCCCGGACGTGGATAAAAAAACTCTGCCGTTTTTCCCTTGAACGAGGTCGACGGCGTAGTAAATATCCCAGGGGCCAATTGATTTTAGCGATTGACCGGTGACGAAGGACGAAATGAAAAGAAGGAATACAAGGATTGGTAACGATTTTCTCATACTAAACGGGATGAAGAAACAAGTATACAAATTTTTCTGTAAAAGTGCATCCCGTAGTGGCTACCGGCCACCACTTCACCCACGCAGTCTGCCGGTTTAATACTGGGTGTGCACCCAATCCGCAATGGCCCGCTGTGAACGTATAGCCGAATCATTGCCGGGCATTCTTAGCTCAACATTTTTTCCTTCGCCGTCGATGAGTGCGCCCTGGCAATTGTCGGCGAGTTGGAGGCGTAAAATTTCCAGGAGCTCCGCTTTCAGGTTGGCATTGGTGATGGGGAAGCAGACTTCGATACGGCGGTAGATGTTGCGGATCATCCAATCGGATGAGCCCATAAAGATCTCGGACTGGCCATTGTTTTCGAACAGAAAAATGCGGCCGTGTTCGAGATAGCGGTCGATGATGCGTTTTACGGTGATGGTCTCGCTGATGCCTTTCACACCCGGGATCAAACAACAAATGCCCCGCACGATGAGCCGGATCTTTACTCCCGCCTGCGAGGCTTCATAGAGCTTGGCAATGAGTACGCGCTCCTCCAGGTTGTTGAGTTTGATGGTGATGCCGCAAGTTTTTCCCTCCCTGGCGTGTTGAATTTCGCGATCGATCAAAGCGAGGAAACGCTCTTGCAGGTTGAAGTGCCCCACCAACAAATGCTCGAAGGAGAGATCCGTTTTGCGCGACCGCTTTTTCCGTTTTTTCAGGAAATCAAAAAGCCATTGAATTTCCGTAAGCATGGGTTGGTGAGCGGTGAGCAGCACGTGGTCGGTATAGAACCGCGCCGTGCTTTCATTAAAGTTACCGGTAGCGAGCAAGCCGAGCAAAGAGGTCTTTTTGTGGTGCTTGCGTTTCACGAGGGCCAGCTTGGCATGCACCTTGAGACCGGGAATGCTCTCGATGATGCGCACACCTGCCGCCTTCATCTGCTTTGACCATTTAATGTTGTTGGCCTCATCGAACCGCGCTTTCAATTCAACAAACACGACGACGTGCTTTCCGTTTTTTGCGGCGCTGATCAGCGCATTGGCGATACGCGATTCGGCGGCCACGCGATAGAGGGTCACATAAATGGCCTTCACCGTCGGGTCGAGCGCGGCTTCCGAGAAAAAACGCAGCACGGTGTCGTAGCTGTGATAGGGTGGGTGAAGCAGCATGTCTTTTTTTCGGATCTCCTGGAAGAGCGACGATTGCCGGGGAATGGGCAGGCGCGTGATGGGCCAGGGCTCGTAACAGAACTTGCTGTCCTTCAACGGCAGGGTGGCCAGGTCTTTGAGGTTGTGATAGGCGCCTCCGACAATAAAGTTGGCGGTGCCCAGGTGTAGTTTCTTCTTTAGGATGGCCAGTGTGTGCGGGGTGAGGCCGGGTTCGTATAGGAACCGGGTGGCAAAACCCAAGTCGCGGGTGCCGATGCGTTGCTCGATCTTTTCGGCAAGGTTGCCGCTGAACTCGTCTTCCAGGTTCAGGTCCGAGTCGCGGGTGATCTTTATGCTTTGATGGGTAAAAATCTTCTGGTGAACGATCTTACCCAGGTTAAGTTTGATAATATCCTCCAGGAACAAGATGTACTGAATGCCGTTGTATTCCACGCGATAGAACCGCGGCAACTCCTCCGACGGTACGTTGACAATGTAAACTTCCTTGCCCTTTCCCGTCGAACGCGTGGTGACCACCAGGTATAATTTGTTGTTCTCCGGGAAGAATTCAGTATGCTTCGCGATCTTGACCGGCTGCAGGAAGGTGGCGACGGTGTAGGTGAAGTAGTCGTTCACCGCGTCGTGGATAAAATCGGGAATGGGTTCGTTGTAGATCAGGTGTATGGCGTTGGATCGCAGCGCCTGCAGGATGTCTGATTCGATCACGCTGCCAAAGCGCTTCTGTTGACTCACCACGGTTTCGTGTATGACCGGCAAAGTCTGTTTCAGCTCTTTTTCTTCGTTCTTGTTCACCACGGCACTCAACGCCGTGCGGGCGGGCATGCGCACGCGATAAAATTCATCGAGGTTCGAGGAATAGATGGCGAGAAAGCGGATGCGTTCCATCAAGGGCACCGCGTCGCGCTGGGCTTCCAGGAGCACGCGTTCGTTGAAGGAAAGCCAGCTCAGATCGCGATCAAAGAAGGGGTAGGGAACAGGGGCGGGGTCGGTTTTGTGGGCCATGCGCGGTAGGGTCGGAAGAACAGTCCTTGCCAAAATAATCAAATTAAAGACTGCACAGACAACGGACGCGATGCTTATTTTATTGCCGGTAGCCGGCCCTATTGGCCATGGTCCGGGTGTCTTGTTTTGGGTGGCGGAGGTCTCGATTATTTAACAATAACTTAAACCCGGCGGCGCACGCGGTTGACCGTGAATCACTATCTTTTTGGATGTTCACTTCCTTCCGGCAACGGCTGCTCTTTTGTTTTTCGCTCATCCTCGGCGCAAGCTTTCTGATCGTGATCCTCACGCACTATCATCAATTGGCCCGGGAAAAGATATCGCGTTCCACGGCCCTCATCGAATCGGCCTATGTGTTGATGTTGAAAGACATCAACATCAAGAGCGACCTGTTCAACCAGGATGTTCACCAACCCGCTTTTTTTGAAACCCGGACCAGCCCAAACTTGCGGGATCATCAGCGGATGAAAGACTCCATCGAACTGACCCTGGACGCCGCCATCGCTTCATTCCAGCATTTGCCCTACACGATGGATTCGGGATTGTATGTTGTGGAGCGACAACTCAAAGGATCGGAAGCACTCTTCGACACCCTGACCGCGCTCCTGCTGGATCGCGGCTACAAAGACTACAATCTCGAAGGCGCCATGCGCCGTCACATTCATTGGTTGGAAAACCACCACGCCATTCCCGCCGATAAGATGTTGAGCCTGCGCCGGCACGAAAAAGATTATATTATCCGGCAGGAACCCGAATATGTTATGAAGCTCAACGCGATGGTGACCGACCTCATGAAGCGTTACCCGTCCTCTTCCGACTCAGCCGCGGTTCACCTGGCCGGCTACCGCGACCGGTTCAATGAAATGGTAGCCCTCGAGACAAGGATGGGCCTGCGCAACAACTCCGGTTTGAAACGGCAGATGGACGACAAGCTCAAAGCGATCGGTCATTCCCTGAACCAGGTGGTGATCGAGGCGCAGGCACGCGAGAAGGAAAGTTTAACACAACTCAATCGCCTGTTTCTATTTCTCTCGTTGCTTCTGGTGATGCTGAGTGTCGTGGCCAGCTTTATCATCGCCCGGCGGATCACGCGACCGCTCACGGAGCTTACGGAATTCATCACCCGTTTCATCGACAGTCAATTCACCGTGGAGGAAAAAGCGCCGACCGTGCGCACAAAGGATGAGATCGGCAAGCTGGCCGCGAACTTTACGTTGCTGAAAGATGAGGTGATCAGTCACCTGAAATTTTTCAAACAAAAAGTAGATGAGCGAACCGCAGAATTAAACCACGCCAATCAACGGCTCCTGGCTATCAACGAAGCGAACGCGCGCTTTGTGCCGACGCCGTTCCTGAAGTTCCTGGGAAAAAATTCGATCGAGGAAGTAGGTCCCGGCGACCAGGTGCATGGCGAGATGACCGTGCTGTTCACCGACATCCGGGCGTTCACCAATTTATCGGAAACGTTAAGCCCGCAGGAGAACTTCGATTTTGTCAATACCTACCTGCGCGAGATGGTTCCCGTCATTGAGCGCCACAAGGGCTTTATCGATAAATTTATTGGCGACACCATCATGGCTATTTTCCCCGACTCGCCCGACGGCGCCGTCGATGCTGCGCTGGATTTTTCGAAGGCCATCGCCCGCTTCAACGAGCATTTGCGGGCGAAGAACATCGCGCCTATCGCGATTGGCACGGGCATTCACACCGGCAAGTTGGTGTTGGGCACCATCGGCAACGCGAACCGGCTGGAGACGACGGTCATCTCCGATGCCGTGAACATCGCTTCCCGCCTGGAAGGCCTCTGCAAGCATTATCATGCGTCCATCATTGTTTCGGACGACACGCTCGTCAAGGCCAACGCGCTCAGCAAACGCAATTTCCGCTACCTGGACGATGTGCGCGTGAAGGGAAAGCTGAAATCGATCCGCGTTTTTGAAGTGTTGGACCCTGAAAAAGACAGTCTCAAAATTTCATACCTCACGCACTATGAGAGCGGCATCGCCCGCATGAAGGCCGGCGATCATGAAGAGGCCCGCCAGATCTTCGCGGCCCTTCATCAAAAAAATCCCGCCGACGGCCTGCTCTCCCTTCTTCTGCAGCGCTGTGAGAAGCGAGCCGAGCACGGGCCTTCGCTGCCCTGGGATGGTGTCGAGATCATGCACGTGAAATGACCAACGCCTACGACCTTGTGGTGATCGGATCGGGGCCGGCCGGCGAGAAGGCGGCGGTGAAGGCTGCCTACTTCAATCACCGCGTGGCCCTCATAGAGCGAGAGAAAGTTTTTGGAGGTGCAGGCATTCAAACCGGCACGCTGCCTTCGAAGACCTTGAAGGAAACAGCGCTTTACTTATCGGGTGTTTACAATAAAGGCATCTTTAGCATCAACCGCGAACTGGCCGGGAATGCGGGCATACAGGATTTTATGTACCGGAAGAACCTGGTCACGCACCGGGCAGCCAACGAAGTCGAACGCAATCTGAAACGTCATGATGTGACCGTGTATCACGGGCAGGCTGAATTTGTGGATGCCCATACATTGTCGGTCACCAGCGAATCGGGTGTGAAAATTGTTTACGCGCATCACATCCTGGTGGCAACCGGTTCTTACCCGTTTCATCCGCCGGCTATTCCTTTTGATGGTGTGCGGGTTCATGATTCCGATACCATTCTCAATATCGATCGTTTTCCGAAATCACTTTGTGTGCTGGGCGCGGGCGTGATCGGCTGCGAATACGCTACGCTTTTTGCCGCGATGGGCATCACGACCTACGTGGTGAACAACAGCGATAAAATACTCGGCTTCCTCGACCACGAGATCGCCGACGGCCTGGTGGAACGCATGAAGAATGCCGGCATTTCCATTTTGTTCAATAACGGTGTCGGTCCTTTTGAAGTGCCCGCTGATCACGACAAGCCCCTAACCATTCCGTTGCAAAATGGAGAAGTACTTCACGTGGACATGTTTCTCTTTGCCGCCGGGCGAAGTGGCAATATCCGTGGGTTGCATTGCGAAAGGGCAGGCATTGCGATAGGTCAGCGCGAGACCATCGTAGTGAATGCCCATTATCAAACCAACGTACCGCATATCTACGCCGTGGGTGATGTGATCGGGTTTCCAGCGCTGGCCAGCATCAGCATGGAGCAAGGACGCGTTGCCGTGTCACATATGTTCCAAACGCACGACTTGGAAAACCTTTCACAGATTTTTCCTTATGGAATTTACACGGTGCCGGAAGTGTCAATGGTGGGTCTCACCGAAGAGCAGGCAAAGCGTGAGGGCATTTCCTATGGCACGGGCTATTGCTACTACCGCGACACCTTGCGCGGCGAGATCCTGGGAGACCAGGACAACGGTTTTTTAAAACTCGTCTTCGAGACGTCGACACATGTTATTCTGGGGGTTCACATTATGGGATATATGGCCACCGAGATCATCCACTTCGGCTTGTGTGCGGTGAAAGATAAACGAACCCTCAACGAGATCATCGCCACGGTGTTCAACTATCCAACGTTGCACGACCTGTACAAATATGCCTGCTATGATGGGTTGGGAAGCCTGGCCGGGAAGAAGATAAAGAAGGCGGGAGAAATCAAGCGTTGATCCGGTCGTAGGGATGGCTTTTGCTGGAAAAGTCAGTACATAGAAAAGGCTGCGTTTTACGGCAGCCTCTTCAAATCTGAACCAATAATCTAATGACCTCTTTAACGGCGGTTGCTTAAAGTTTGTTTCGGTCAAACGCATTTTCAAGGGCAGTCACGATCAGGTCGCATTCATCTTTCGTGATGGTTAACGCCGGGCGAAGGGTAAGTATGTTTCCCTCGATCACTTTGAAGGCCACGCCTTGCTCCAAACAATCATACATGATTTGTTCTGCGTACGCTGTTGCACGTGCTTTGTTCTGTGGATCACGGACCAGGTCGATCCCGAGATGCAATCCTTTTCCCGCCACATTACCCACAACGGGAAAGCGTGTTTTTAATGCTGTCAGTTTTTCAAACAAATAGTCTCCGAGTAGTGCTGCGTTGGCCACCAGTTTATTTTCCTGGATGTACTCAATCGCGGCAAGCCCCGCAGCCGAACACAATGGATTTTTTTCGTGGGTGAAATGGCCGATCGAGCGGTGTTGCAGGACGTTGAACTTCTCTTTGGTGACAATGCCCGCGAAGGGGAGAAGACCACCGCCAAGAGACTTTCCAAGCACCAGGACATCGGGTGTGACGTAGTGCTCGCAGGCGAACCACTTGCCCGTCCGGCCAAAGCCTTCAATGATTTCGTCGAAGATCAACAGGATGTTGTGACGGTCGCAAATTTCCCGGATCTGTCGCCAGTAATATTCCGACGGCACCACCGGCGTGGAGGAGATCGGTTCAGCGATGATCGCCGCGATGTCGGGATGACGTTGCAAGATAACTTTTAGCTGACGCAGGTATGCTTCATCAATCGCCTGCTGATCGGTCAGCGCCCAGGGGTTGCGATAGTAGTTGGGGAACTCGATGTGAAATGCGCCGGGGATCATGGGGCCTTGGCCGGTAGAGAAATGTTCTTCACCACCAAGGCTCGATGCCTGGAAGCCGTTGCCATGGTAGGAATCCCAGAAGGAAATGGTTTTCCATTTTCCCGTAACATGTTTGGCCAAGGCCACGGCCATTTCGATGGCTTCCGACCCCCCTGGACAAAACAGAACGCGCGTCAATTCGGGCGGCGTCACTTCCACCAACTTTTTAGCAAGCTTAACCGCGGGAATGTTGGTGTAGCGCCGGGGTGTGAAGGCAAGGTGTTCGCGCAGCTGTTTAATGACTGCTTCGATGACATCCGGATTGGAGAAGCCTGCGTTATGCACGCCGTTGCCATGGAGATCGAGATAGCGTTTGCCACGGAGATCTTCGATGTAGGCGCCTTCGGTTTTTGTCAACACGTTCATGACCGGCGTAGACAAAGCCTGGTGCAAAAAATACTGGGCATCCTGGTCAAGCCAGTACCGGGTGTGTTCGTCGAGGGTGGCAATGTAGGCCGCGCGAAGATCGCCGGTGTTGATGTCGCCTTGTTCTCTTGAAATTTCAGCGTCCATGGAGAATGCTTTGAAGATTAATTTAGATAGAGTACGTCGGCCGGAATTATTTGCTTGGTGATGCCGGGCCCCTTGTAGAAGACATCGATCCAGCTTCCGCCGCCTTCGTTGAAATAGGTTACCGTGATCGGGTGCAGGCCGACGGGCAACGTCACTTTGCCGCTTCTTTCCAGGGTGCCGTGGCCGCCGTCGTTGTCCACTACTTCCTGGTGGTTGATGTAGAGTTTGCTGCCGTCGTCGGATGCGGTGTAGAACGTATATTCTCCAGGTGTATTAATTTTCAGGTGACTCTCGAATTTGACCGCAAACTGAGTATCGCGGTGGCGAATGGAATCGACTCTGAATTCGTAGAGCTTTCCGCTCGACAGGGCGTGGATCTTTTCGAAGGCGGGCAACTTGTGCCAGTCGCTGCCCTCGTAGTAACTGTAGCGCGTGCCTTGAGGACGGTGGCTGTCGACCAACCTAAAGTAGCCTTTTGCGATCGCGCTTTCTTTGGCTTGTGAAAAACTTTTTGCTTTTAAGACAGCACTGTGTTCCAAAGAGAAGGGTCCGTTGTAAAGGGATGATGTGCGGCTTGGATCGCTTCCATCGAGGGTGTACCGGATGGTGTCGTCGGGTTGGCCGGGTTGAATTTCTACTACCGGTTTCTTATCGATGAATAAACCGCCTGCGGGATTATTGAGTTTCGCTGCGGGCAGAATGATGGGCGCGCGCAGTTCTTCTTGTTTTACTTTTGCCACTTCGTCGGGGAAACCTTCGAACGCGCTTTTCACCGGTTTGCCAATCCAGAAGTGCGGCGGTTCAACATGTAATGCGAACGCTACGGTGGCGGCGTTGTCGTATTGAAATACGGGATATTTGATCTCGTGATTTTTCTTTACGGACTTGCCATAGAGGATGAAGGGAATTTCAATTTCAGCAAGCGTCTCGCCTCCGTGTCCCTTCCCAATGCCGCCGTGATCGGCCGTGACGATAAACAAGGTTTGGGCATACGTTCCGGCAAGCTTGGAGGCATCAATGATTTTTCCCAACAGGGAGTCGGCACGGCTGACGGCTTTGTAGTATTGTGGCGTTCCATGACCGTAGGTGTGACCCGCGTGGTCAACGTGATCCATATGCACAAACGTAAGCACCGGTTTTTTTGCTTTGATGTAGGCCACGGCTTTGTTGGCGGCATCCTCTTCGCCATCAGCGTCAATTGCATAATTGACGGCGCTGTGTTCGAACAGCCGGCCAAAACCATCCCAGTCATAGATCACGGCAATTTCCGCATCGGGCTTTGCCTTGCGAACGACGCTGAAGATGGTGGGCGAGATGCCCTCTTCTCCGGCCACGACCGTGGGCAGCGTAAAGTCATCCCGTTCCCACTCGTTGGAGGTGATGCCATGTTGCTCGGGGCCAACGCCCATGATCATCGTGGCCCAATTGGTGCTGCTGGTCGTGGGCAATACCGCACGGGCGTGCATCGTGTGGGATCCATGC
Source organism: Chryseolinea soli (assembly GCF_003589925.1). NCBI lineage: Bacteria > Pseudomonadati > Bacteroidota > Cytophagia > Cytophagales > Fulvivirgaceae > Chryseolinea > Chryseolinea soli. The sequence continues at coordinate 4,524,117 of NZ_CP032382.1, forward strand.
TCCATAAAGTAGTGCATGTTCGGACTCTCTGCGTGCAGCACACCGTCGGGACTCATGCCATCGACACCGATGATGATAATGTGTTCAATGCCCGCTACCGACGGATTACTCTCCGGCGATGATGTACACGCCGAGGCGATCGCCAGGAGCATAAACCAGCAAATGTTTTTGGGTGCGTATGCTTTTGATCGACTTCTTGTTTTTTGTAGTGTAATGTTCATGTTTTTTTTAACTTTTGTTCATCATCCTTCAATGGAGAGAGGCCGGTATTTCGACCGGCCTCTGAACCAACTCAATCTAACTTCTCAATCTAAATCGCACACATCGTTAACTTCTATGGCGCTATTTTGGTCAAGGTCACACCGTAGTCGCCTACGGTTTTTGGCCGCCCACCCGAGGGGCCGCTGTAGGTGAATGACAACCGGATGGCATAACCTTCTTTCATGATATCGATGCGGGTAACGGGCTCGATATTGTTCAGGACAATGGCCGTGTGGGTGTCATCGGTCCATGACCAGGAGCCGTTATCGCCTTCGAAGAAATAAAGGGCGCCGTCGGCAGCGAATTGGCTGGGGTTGTAGTCATCATCGATCCGGAAGGTGAGCACCAGGTCATCTAACACACCGGGTGTCGTTCCGAAAGGAAGCGTGGCGTCTGAAGCCTGCGCCCATTGACCCCGCATGGACACCGAAGCTTTCTGCGTATCACTGAGCTGTATATCGGCTTGCGGATCGCCATGCTCATCGCATCCGGCCAGCAGCAGGATGATCGGGAACACGATGCTTAAATAGGATATTCTTTTCATAGCTGTAAATTGAAAGCGTTTTACTTGACGATAATGATTTTTATGATCTTCCGGATGTTCGCAGACTCTACCTGCAGCAGATAGAGTCCTGGTTCATAGGCTGTGTCTACCGTTACCAAACCTTCGGTCTCGCTTTTCTTTTGCGTCCACGATTTCAGGAGCATACCCTGGCTGTTCAGCAAGCTGAGTTGCAGATCGGCCGCACGGGGCAAGCGATAGGCGAGGGTTACGTTGCCGCCGTTGGTTGGATTGGGATACGCCACAAAGGAAGGCGCATGGTTTTCCGCCTCGGGCACACCGACAATGATCTCTCCATCGCCACCGGCACCATTGCCTTTGTCTTCGTTGTAGATCTTGCTTACTTCTTGCGGGGTGACTACGCGGTTCCAAATCCGGATGTTATCCAGCAAGGAAGAGAAGTCGGCCGAATAAGCACCGGTTCCGTCTTGCATGATCGTGAGCGGCAATCCCGAAGTGAGGCTGCCGGGAATGAGCGACATATCGTAGGAGTCTTGCGCTGGATCGGTTTGTTTCAATGCGCCATCGAAGTACACATTCATTTTTGCATCGCGATCATAAGCGACCAACACAAAATGCCAGCTGCCGTCTTTGAGGTTGCCGGTTTGGTTGTCGTCAGCATCCCAATCCAACCGGCCACCATTGCCATCGGAGGTGCTCACGGTCCAGTGGTGTGCATCGCTCACATCGGCGTCGTCGAGGCCGACGATGAAACCGCGATTGCCGCCGCTGTCCCAATTTTTGTTGCCGATGATCACCGGGTCGCTGGGAACAGGAATCAGCGGATTGATCTTCACCCAAAAACCCACGCTGAAATCGTTCGTTCCAAAATCCAACTCCGGCGCCAGGGGAAACTGGGCATGCGCCCGGGCAGGGAACAGCGCCACATCGCCGCGATCGGGATCTTTGATAAACTGCGCGGGTTCGGCGCCCGCGTCAGCCGCGTTGATGCCATGGCCACTGAAGTCGGCGAGGTTGCTGTTCAAGGGAAGGAATACCGTGGCCTCATAAGGCTTGTCGGCAGGGTTGTACATCGCCGCCACTTCGGCGGCGGTCAGCACTTTGTCTTTCCAGAGGCGCAAGTCGTCGAGACGGGCGGCGAAGTCAGCCGGGTAGGCGCCCGTGCCGTCCTGCATGATCGTCAACGGATGGGCTGGGGTGAGTGAGCCTGGGATGAGTGTCATGTCGTAGGAGTCCGGTGCGGGGTCCGACTGATGGAGCAAGCCGTCGAGATACACGTTGAGCTTGGCGTCGCGGTCGAAGGCTACGGCCACAAAGTGCCATTTGCCGTCTTTGAGGTTGGCCGTCTGGTTGTCGTCCGCATCCCAATCCAGCCGGCTACCGTCGCCGTCGGATACGCTCACGGTCCAGTGATGGGCATCCGGCGAATCGGCATCGTCAAGACCGATGATGAAGCCGCGGTTGCCGCCGCTGTCCCAATCCTTGTTGCCGAAGATCACCGGATCGCTGGGCACCGGTGTGGCGGCATCGATCTTCACCCAGAAGGCCACGCTGAAGTTGCCTGTGCCGATGTCCAGCTTTGGATCGAGCGGGAACTGTGCATACGCCTCTGCTGGAAAGTTGGCGACCTTGCCGCGCTCTGCATCGTCGATAAAGGTTGTGGCTACAGTGCCTTTGTCCGTGGCATCGAGGCCGTGACCGGTGGCATCTTTCAAATCACTATCAAAAGGCAAATAGGCATCGGCACCATACGAAAGGTCGTCTTCGGGTTTCGCAGGAACAAATGCATACACCGCAGCAATTTCTCCGGCGCTCAATGCCTTGCCTTTCCAGATGCGCACATCGTCCAGCCAGGCGGCGAAGTCTTGACCATAATGTCCGGTGCCGTCCTGCATAATGGTAAGCGGCAGACCGGCGTCCATGTTGCCCGTGATCAGCGTAAGGTCTTTGGAGTTTGCCGCGGCATCCGTTTGTTTCAATGCGCCGTCGACGTAGACATTCATCGTGGCCTGACGATCGAAAGCAACGGCCACAAAGTGCCAGGTGCCGTCCACCAGGTTGGGAGCGTCGTTCTTGCTGGCGGCCCAATCCAGGCGAGTGCCGGCACCGGCGGCGGTGTTCACCTTCCATAAGTCGGACGTCGGGTCATCTGCGTTGTTGAGCGAAACCACAAAGCCGGCGTTGCCACCGCTATCCCAATCCTTGTTGCTGATGATCGACGGGTCGCTGCCGGGGATGGTGGTATCATCTATCTTGATCCAAAAGGCAACCGTAAAATCTTCCGTGCTCAAATCGAGCGCTGGATCCAGCGGAAGCGTTGCGTGTGCCGCCGCCGGGAAGTTGGCCACCATGCCGCGGTCGGCGTCATTGTCGAAGGATGTATGGGCGGTGCCGGCGTCCGTGGCATTCAAACCGTTGCCGCTGGCGTCGTTCAGGTCACCATCGAAGGGCAGGTACACCGTAGCACCCAACGCTGGGTCTATGTGATAGCCGTTGTCGTTGAGGTCGGTAACTTCAGCGGCCGTGAGCACGCGGCTGTAGATCAGGATGTCGTCCAGGAAGGCTTCGAAGTCGGAGCCATAGTGACCGGTAGCATCCTGCATGATGGTGAAGGGCAACGCGTCGGGAGCAAGATCGCCCGGGATCAGCGTCATGTCTTTCGAGCTGGGCGATGCATCGGTTTGTTTTAAAACGCCATCCATATAAACGTTCATGGTGCCATCGCGATCGAACGTGACGGCCACAAAGTGCCAGGTGGCATCGACTAAGGTGGCCGCGCCGTTCTGATCTGCCTCCCAATCCAACCGTTGGCCATTGTGATCGGAGGCGTTTACTTTCCAGCGGTGACCAGCGGCATCATCGGCGTCGTGAAGCGACACCACGAATCCTGTGTTTCCACCACTATCCCAATCTTTGTTCCCGAGAATGGCCGGGTCGCTGGTGGGAATGGTGGTGTTGTCGATCCTGATCCAGAAGGCAACCGAAAAATCGTTGGTACCAAAATCCAGTTTCGGATCGAGGGGCAGTGTAGCGTGCGCCCCGATGGGGAAGCGCGCTACCGGGCCGCGTTGAGCATCCGCCTCGAACTTCGTGGATTCCGTGCCGGCATCCGTGGCGTGTAAATTATTGCCACTGGCGTCCTGCAAGTCTGCATCCAGCGGGAGGTAGACGGTTGGCGCTTGCGCCCGGATAAAGCCGCAGGGAAGGAGCAGGCATATACCGATCGTCAGTAGAATGTTCTTCATATTGGAAATATTTTTCATGTGGTAATGTTCTGATCGTTAAGCTTAGTTCTTATCCCACCACACACGGGTCTGTGTATTGTCGGGACCTTGAACCGCTACAGCGGCATCATAATTTTCACGGTTCGTGTTCTGCTCCGAGAGCGGATAGATCATGCGAACCGGCACAAAACCCAGCGAGGCGGGACCGGGTGTGATCGTGGGCACGCCCGTTCTTCTCCATTCCGCCCAGCCTTCAAAGCCGCAGTTGTAAAGGCTGATCCACTTTTGCAAATGGATCTTGGCGAGTTTCTCTGCTTGCGTGCCGGTGTACGCTACGGTGGCCTGTGTATAATAGGCAGCATCCGGCTGCACGTCTGCCGCCGTCGGGAAGGTATAGTTTGAAGGAATACGGCTGGCGTAATAATCAAAGTTTGCCTGCATACCCTCCTGATAATACTGCGCTGCGTTGCCTGTGATGAAACCGCGCTCGGCGGCTTCGGCCAACGTGAGTTGCTGTTCCGCGTAAGTCAAGATCAGTGTCTGAACGGCCGTCTTCGATGCCAGCGCAGGGTTTGCTTTAAGGGGTGCCCACAACAAACCGGGCAACGACTGGTTGGTAGGACCACCGTTGTAATTGGCTTCGTCTGCAATGCCATTGGGTACGCCGGCATACTGAGGATTTGCACCACCTCCGGTAGCAGGCGTAGGTTGCGCGAAAACGTATAAACGCGGATCGTTTAAAGCTGTCAATTGATCGACAAGCGTTTTCGATGCGGTGCAACCATATCCAAAATCGTTATAGTTGGGAAACTCGTTATTGACCTGGTCGAGGTATTGAAGCGCAGCCTGGTCGCTGTTGCTGGTAAGGAGCGGATAGCTTGTGGGATTGCTCACGATCTCCGACATCTCCGCGCTGGGATCGACGCGGTCGGAGATGCGCAACAAGCATCTGAGGCGAAGCGCGTTGGCAAACATTTTCCACCGCATCACATTGCCATTGAAAAGGATATCACCGGTGACCACTTCATTGCTGGTGCTGAGCAGGTCGTTTGCTTGCTTAAGATCTGCAAGAATTCCCTGGTAGATCGTTTCCTGTGCATCATACTTCGGGAAGTTGATGCCGTCGGTTTTTGCCTTTACCCCTTCGGTATAAGGAATATCACCGTAGATGTCGGTCATCGAGTGGAACAGGAACGACTTCCATACCAGCGCAATACCCTGATAGTTCTTCAGGTTGCCTGTTACGGAGAGGTTATACATATTCATCACGTCCCTGAGGCGATCATAGTAGCTCCAGAGGAAATACCCTTCGGCATCCCCGGCCGACCAATCGAATTGACTGACGAACTGATCGGTGGTGTAATCGGCAACGATGTTACCGCGGTTCCATGATCCATTGAATGAATCGCTCATCGACGAACGGATGATCCCGGGTAGCAACAACGCGGGGTTGGTCAGACTCTCGGGTTGATTCGGGTTCTTATTGATCTTCTCGAAATCGTTGGTACAACGTGTAGCGCTGAGGTTGAATGCGATCAGCGCTAAAATGAGTTTTATATAGTTTGCTTTCATGATCCTTGCAGATTAAAGTTTGAAGCTCAGGTTAAAGCCGTAGCTCTTGGTGGAAGGGAGACTCATGTTCTCGAATCCAGGTGCAAGGCCGCCGCCGGTGGTCGCCATGGTTCCTTCCGGATCGAAGTCTTTGTTCGAGCTCGGCGTCCAGAGTTTTAGGTTCCGTCCAACCGCCTGTATTCTGACTTCCCTGAATGGGAGCTTGCCCAGCCATCGTTGCGGAATGGTGTAGCCAAGGGCAACTTCCCTGAGTTTTACAAACGATGCATCGAATACCTGGGCTTCCGAGTTGTGATCGTAATATTGTTTGTAGTAAGCGCGTGCGCTTGTGCCATAGATGCCTTCGCTGGCCGTATTGTCCGTGCTGATGCGGTTTTGCTGATAGGTGCCGTCGGGCATTTGCGCGGCGCCTTCGTGATAATACGGTACTGCGGGATCGTATTCCGTACCCGGTGCGCGCGCCGCTCTTTCAATGGCGGACGCGGCAAGAATACCGGCGCCCATGCCTTTGTTGTAGAACCTCGAGACGAATATTCCGCCCTGGCGCATGTCGAACAAGGTGCGCAACGAAATTCCCTTCCATGAAAAGGTGTTGTTGATGTTGGCGGTCCAATCGGGATTGAAGTTTCCGAGGTAGATCGGGTTTGTGGTCTTGATCGGCACACCGGTGGAATTAATGATGATCTCGCCTTTCATTGGGCCGTCGTCGGCCACGCGCTCAAAGCCCGGTCCGTAGATGGCGCCCATGCGCTCACCGACTCGGGCTTCGATCGTCGCCTCTTCACCGGGCGCCGTCTGCACGTAGGCTGGAATGCCGGGAGCAAGCTCGATCACTTTATTGCGGTTACGTGCGAAGTTGAAAGCAAGGTCCCATCGGAATCCATTGTCGAGCATCACGGGCGTTGTTTTCAGCATGATCTCGATGCCCTTGTTCTGAATCTCACCGGCATTGATCTTGCGGCTGTCGTAACCGCTGGATCCTGCGAGCGTAAGGGGAAGGATCTGGTTCTTCGAACGCGTATCGTACCGCGTTACATCGAGATCGATCCTGCCTTTGAACAACACGACGTTGATGCCGAGTTCATGAGTATTAACAGATTCAGGCTTCAATTGCGGGTTTAGCAGCGCGCCGGATTCACCAAGCGACGGTGTATTTCCCCACGTAACGCCCGAGCCATACACTGTATTCAAAGAATAGGGATCGGTATCCCTCCCAACGTCCGCCCAACCGGCGCGGACTTTGATCTGGTTGATCATTTCCGGAGCATCAAAGAACTCGTTGATCAATGCGCTGGCGGAAACCGAAGGATAGAAGTAGGAATTGTTTCCCGTGGGTAACGTGCTCGACCAGTCGTTGCGTGCGCTTACATCGAGGAATATTTTGTTGTCGTAGTCGAATTGCGCGAACGCGTACAAACTGTTCACGCGTCTCTTCGAATTGTATTCATTTCGGTCCAGGGCCGCGGCGTTGTTGGTGAGGTTGTAGATACCCGGCACCGTGAGCCGCGGAGCCTTTACATCGAGGTAGCGGCTGTCATCGTCGCGGCGGTTGCCGCCAAAAGAGATCGAAGCACCAAACCGTCCTTCTTTTTTCAGGTCATAGCGAAGCAGGAAGTCTGTATTCATTTCACGCGTATAGATATCGTTTACACGATAAGAACCCAACGGATTGTCAACCGTGCTCCAGGCTTCGCGGAATGTTCGGTGATCGATCGACCAGTCGGTCGCGGTGCGGATCATGAGACTCAGGTTGTCGGTAAAGTTATAGGTGAGCGCAACGTTGCCGAACACCCTGTCTTTATCTTGTGTACTGGTATTCTGATATTGATAGAAGAACGGGTTGTTGTGATTTTCACCGTAGTTATACTGGAACTGCTGAATGCCTTCCAGGCCGGGTTGCCAGTAGTTCCGCAGGCTGTTCATGTTTACCTGGCGCGTCATCCACAGCATGAAATACATCGGCGTATTGCGGCCGTAGCCTTGGTCCGGGCGGTTGCTGCTTTCCGATTTTACGTAGTTTAACCGTACATCGGCCTTTAATCGCTTGGATACCTGCATCGATGCATTGAGCGCGAGGGTGTTGCGGGTGAGATCGTTGTTGGGCACAATACCTTGTTGCTTGTTGTTGGTATAGGAAAGCCGGAAGGTTGATTTCTCGTCACCACCGGTAACCGCCACGTTGTTGAAAACGGTGTGACCGGTCTGGAAGAAATCTTTTACGTTGTTGGGTTGCGACACCCATGGCGTAGGGATGATGTCTCCACGATTGGGAAGATTGACGTCGCCGCCGCGAAAACCGTTGGTTGTAGGAGAATCGAACTGTGCCCGCTTGGGGCCATAGTTCAAACGAGGTCCCCAGCTTTCGTCGAATCCGTCCTGGACGCCGTTGGGCATCGCGGTGAGGTCACCCTGGTAGCCGAAGTTCGATCCTTCGAACTGGCCCGAGTTGCCGCCGCCGAACGCATTCTGAAAACGGGGAAGACGAAGGACGTCTTCGAACGTAGCACCGGTGTTTACCTGGATGCCTATACCTTGTCCGAGCTTACCTCTTTTCGTTGTGATCATGATCACACCGTTGCCGGCGCGCGAACCATAAAGGGCTGATGCAGCGGGACCTTTTAATACGTTTACACTTTCGATGTCGGCGGGGTTTATCTCGGCAGCGCCGTTGCCAAAGTCGGCGCCGGAGGTGTTGTTGATGTCGTTGTTGATCTGAATACCGTCGATGACGAACAACGGCTGGTTTTTGTTGAAGTCAAGCGACGATTCACCGCGAAGGATCACGCGGGTTGAACTTCCCACGCCGGCGTTCGAACGAACGTCGAGACCGGCCACTTTGCCCGAAAGCAGGTTGGTGAAGTTGCCGTCTCTGGCTTCGATGAGTTGGCTGCCGGCGACTTCTTGCGTGGCATAGCCCAACGATTGCTTTTCTCTTTCGATACCCAACGCTGTCACCACCACCTCATCGATCTGCGTGGCGTCCTGCTGTAGGGTTACATCGATGCGGGTGCGGCCGTTCACGACGATTTCCTGCGGGGTGTAGCCCACGAAGGTGAACACCAGCGTGCTGGTCGCTTCAGCTACTTCAATGCGGAACGAACCGTCGGCATTGGTCACCGTGCCCACTTGCGTACCTTTTACGACGATGTTGGCACCGGGAATGCTTTCGCCTGTGGCAGCGTCGTTCACTTTGCCTTCCACCGTCAACGCGGTTTGCGCATAGACGGATGGCGCATGCCATAGCCCGAAGCTGATCATGGCCAGCATCAGGCCGATGTGGATCTTTTGTGCGTGTAAAAATCTTTTCATTGTATAAGGATGTAAAATTGGTCCGGATCGGTTGCGGGTTTGCTCCACTAAACCCTGATTCAATAGTTGTAAACATTGTTTACTTATACTGAACATGTACCAAATATTGGAAAATATCTCCGGCGCGGCGTTACGTGAACGTTAACAATCCATTACGCTATACAGAATCGGACCCCGGGAGCATGGGGTGGGCACAATAAAAGAATGGCGTCACCGCAGACGGGCGATGCGCTAAAAAGTTAAGAAAGAATCGACGCCCAACGAGGCATCTATACGGTTAGCGGACGCCGCTGCTCGCGACGTCCAGAGCATTTTCAAGAATGGTCAGCGCTTCCGACAATTGCGCGCGCGTGATGATCAGCGGCGGCGAAAGCTGGAGCACGTTGCCCTGCGAAACCTTAAAACTCAACCCGTGGTGAAGGCATTCGTACATCACCGTCTCCGCTTCCTGCACCGCCTTCTCTTTTGTCTCACGGTCTTTCACGAGTTCGACACCCCACAACAATCCGATGCCGCGCACATCACCGATCAACGGGAACTTTTGTTGCAAGCGCGCCAACTGTTCGCGCATGTAATGGGCGTCGTCGCGCACTTTCTCGAGGAGATGGTTTTCTTCAATGTATTCCAGCATGGCCAAGGCTGCCACGCTTCCCAGGGGACTTTTTTCAAACGTGAAATGCCCCAGTGAAATTTCCGCGGCAATGTTGTAGGACTCGCGGGCCACAATGCCCGCCATAGGGATGACGCCCGCGCCGAGGCCTTTGCCCAGGCAAACGATATCCGGTTCGATATCGTAATGTTCGAACGCAAACATTTCTCCCGTGCGCCCGAAGGCAATGGGAATTTCGTCCAGGATCAGGAGCACGTTGTGGCGTGTGCAGATCTCACGCACTTTTTTCCAGTACGTCTTCGACGGGATTTGCACGTCGGTGTTGCGTATCGTCTCTATTAAGAAGGCACCGATGTCGCCTTCTTTTTCGATCACATATTCGAGATACTCGGCATAGGCCACGTCGTCGTTGCCATTCGCGCTGAAGGGGCCGCGATAAGTGGTGGGAGGAGGGATGCGTTCAACACCCGGCGCGAGTGGACCCATGCCTTTGCGGAAATCGCGCTCACCCCCGGCGGCGATGGCATCGAGGGAGGCGCCATGAAAAGAATCCCAAAGCGAAATGATCTTATGCTTGCCGGTCACCAGGCGCGCCAGCTTCAGGGCCATGCTGATGGCAGCACTACCCCCAGGGGCAAAGAGCACGCGCTTTAAATCGCCGGGAAACAATGATCCTAATTTTTTAGCCAGCGCAATCGCGGGAAGGTTCGTATAGCGGCGGGGTGAGAATGCCAGTTGGTCCATTTGGGCTTTCACGCGGTCGAGCACGAAGGCGTTGCCATAGCCCAACTGGTGGACGTTGTTGCCATGAAAGTCCATATATTCTTTTCCGCGGATGTCGGTCAGATAAATATCGTGACAGGAGGCCAGCACATCCAGACACGGCGTGGAGAGGGATTGATGCAGGAAATAGCGCGCATCCTCATCCAGGTAGTGTCGCGTTTCGGGGTGTTCGATCACCGCATACCAGGAAGTTCGGGACGCCGATAAGTTGATATCGCCTTCGGTGCGCTGGGGAGAGCCGCTCATAACTACTAAATAAGTTTTATAAAGACTAAACAAATATCCCTGATTTTCCCGATCCTTTCCGCCTTTGCCGGGGATTATGTTTTTGTTAAAGGAAACCCGCCGGGCAGCTTTCGGAGTTTCGCCACCGAAAGATCCGGCAACGCCTGGGCGGCCCAAAAAACAAGATTTTTTAACACGAACATGAACCCTAAGGTGTGGAAGATTGTATTTTGTATTCGCTTAATCCCGCACTTTAACTTATCATTGCGTCTGTATGCAAGAGGACATATTAATACAGATCAGCAATAAAATAAAGCAAGCCCGGAAATCGAAAAACGCCACCGTACAAGAACTGGCCGATTTGGCCAAGGTGAGCAAGGGGCTGATTTCACAAGTCGAAAATAGCCGCACGATTCCCTCGCTGCCGGTGCTGTTCTCCATCATCCGCGCCCTGAACCTGGACCTGAACGACTTTTTTAAAGACGTTACCCTCATGGCGGATGTTCCCAAGGTGATCACCAAAAAGCCGAAGGACTATCAAAAATTCGAAAAGGAAACCACCAAGGGATTTACCTACAAAAGGATCCTCACCAAAGAAATTGGCAATCTTCCCATCGACATCGTGCTGTTGGAACTGAAACCCGGCGCCAAACGCAAGGCCTATGTGAAAACGGAAGCCTATGAATATAAGTACATCATCAAAGGCTCGATCCGCTACACGATCGGCGAAAAAGAATATGTATTGAAGTCCGGCGATTCACTGTTCTTCGACGGCCGCGAGGAGCACACGTTGGCTAACATCGGAAAATCGACAGCGGAGATGTTGGTGGTGTATTTCTTTATACCCAGCTAGAAAATTCCGTTTAAAAGAAACAGCATGACCTGCACGAGGTCATGCTGTGTGGTTTCTATTTGAACAAAACATCTTTCATCGATGTGTCTTTCTTGATTTTTTCTTGTTTGGTCTTTTTTACCTCCGCCCGGGAGAAGAAACTAAATAAGGGAACGTCGACGCTGAGGAAGATCCTCGCGGAGAACATGGATTCGGATATTTCGGCGTTTGTGGCCGTGATCTTCCTGAGCTGGGGTCCGTATTGCAAACCGCCACCGATCGATAGCGGAGAATTCTTGATACCGTAGATATAAAACACCCCCGGCGCCAATATATTTTCCCAGGTAAACTCCGGTAGCTTTTCGGTGTCGTCGTCATTGATCCGGAAGGCAGTCACTGCACCAATGTCGATCACGGAGATGAATAAGGAATGAGACGAACCGGTGACGACGCGTGAACGTTTTTGGCCGCCCTTCGTGTACGTCATGTATTCATTCCGGTCGGCAGTTTTGCGATTACTGGCCCTTAGCGTATCCTTTCGATTGCCCCAGTTAAATCCCAGGCCGATGGGTGCAGTGAATGCGATCACGCCTGTAGTGGGGGAGACATTTGTATTGGCAGTTGGAGTGTCTTGCCGGAATTCCATACCCAGTGCCAGACCAGGATAGGCATTGAGACTTATCTCCGAAAGGGTATTTCGTTTGATCTTATAGCTACCAACGGGCAACGCAGCAATGTCTAGTGCTTCTTTCACATCCTGGCCGCTCTTGGCCTGGGCAACGTTCGCGATGAAGGTGCCATATTTGTTCAGGATGTCATATAGGTTAGGGTTTTTCGTTTTCAGCCCGGTCGCTTCCACTGTTTTTAGGAGTTCCACAACAACAAGCCCATACTTCTCTTCTTTAGCAAGGAGGTATATGTTGACGAGGTGATCTCCTAAACCCAATGCCGTCTGGATCTTTGCTTGCGTGGCTGAATCAAGGAAAGGTTTTAGCTGAACAGATAGCGTTGCGATACTGGGGCGTAAGCGCTTTACGAGGGCGGCGATATCCTTTTTCTCTGGATTATTATTGAATTCCTTAACGGCAGCAACAATATCTGTAAAGGGTTTGACCAGCCCAAGAAGATCGGAGGCTGTCTTGTTATTTAAAACATCATAGGCAGAAGTGGATGAGGTAACCGCGGATGCGGCCAACGAAGCGTGGTTCTTTTCTAAAAATAATCCCCAGAAAGCTTGTGCATAAAGAGGATCCTGGAATTTTTTAAAAAAGCCGCTCACGTCAGATGAATTTATAAATGTGCCATCTGTATTTCTCAATGCATTTGCAAAAGTCGAAACGATCTTGAAATAACCCTGAGGCGATTGGTTGCCAATGCTGTCGTAATATGGATTCGACACTATTTCTGCCAAGGCGCTCAAAGGATTTTCAGCCTGTGGTATCTTATTGGTAATTTCATCATAGATCAAAAAAAGGCTGTTGAGCTCTGGTGTATTCTTTCCTAGATTTTTCTCAACGAAGGGGATCACATTTTGCGAAGCATTGTCCAGGTCGTCTTTGAAAGCCTCCTTTAATGCGGTCAACAAGGCCTTGTAGTCAAATACGTTGGCATAGGTCTGTAATACATCGTAGGTCTTGGGGAATAGCTGGCTGAAATGATAAGTCGATTCCTCCTCCGTTAATTTACGCCTGAAACTTTCAAGATAACGCATGGTTAATTCCTCCTTGAAACGCTCGGCAATAAAAATTCCAAGACCGTCGGCAACGGTTTGTGCAGGAAAAAGGGACGAAAGACCGCCTTGGGGCAGGGCCGCTGGCGGTCCTGCTACGCCGTTGACCCCTATTTTTTCAAGCGGTTTCTTTTCTGTGATTTCCTTTTTTATTAGCTCCCACATGTCGTTGGTTTTTAAAAGCTGACTCAGAAATTTATTGCCTTCAATGCGCTTGATGAATGCCGGGACATCTTCCACGATCGGCAAGGTCTCGCCGCTCACATAATAGCGAAGAATGACCAGGCAATCGTTTACGTTTTTGTCATCCACCGCTTTTTTTAATTTTGCGGCATCGACGCCTATAACTCCCGTTGCGACGAGTTGAGCGTGGCAGTACGTCATCGTGAAGAGTAATGCCAAAAGGGTTAGTGTCTTTTTCATACTCAAATGATTTGTTGGTTAACTTTATTCAATATGGTACCCATCGGGATGGCATACGTAAATTCATCGGTCGATGCCAGGACAATACCCAACGCGCGATTTTGTTCATCGAAGAGCAATGAGCCCGAGTCGCCACCAGCGGCAATACTGGTGTCTATTCCGAAGTCCGTGTGGGCGAGCTTCAACAAGCCACGCATGTTCACGGTCGTGTCGTTTTCAAAAAGTACGGGACAGGTTTCGTCTACTGCTTTGAGAAATCCAAAGCCATTGTCGGTGACGGCCCCCTGGAAATGTACAAGGTCGCCAAGGTCGTCGTGCGACGGCGTGTGGGCGGTTAGCCCGGAAGGTGCTACTTGTTCTCTTGGTTTGATCAGGGCGATGTCAAGGGTGTCATCCTGGTAACCATAGAACCAAGATGCGTGTTTTTTTTCATGCCGGAGGGTAAGGTTTACATTTTCGTCAAGGTTTTTGTCGTTTATTTTATCCGGCTCAAAGTTTCCGCTCAACAACACGTGCGCACAGGTAAGTACAGATTCGGTCCCATTCTCATCGCGCAGGCCACACGCTATGCTACCGATGTAGTTGGCCTCATTAACATGGCTGACTTTGCCCACCTTTACCCGGGCAACGGGTTTGTTCTCTGATATCTTAACCGGAATACCTTCTTTTTGAAAAATGGTTTCCAACTGCCGCTTTATTTCGTCGGTCACTTCCTTGTTGAAGTGTAGATTGATTAGAATTTTTTTTCCCGCAGAGGTCAGTTCCGCCTCCACGTTTGCGCTTTCAAAACCGGGATACTTTTTCAGGATGTCGAACTTTGTTGTGAGGAAGGCTTTGATCTGGGTGGGCGTCAGGTTGCCCGGGGTGGTCGAGGTCTGTGGCTGTGTTATCTCCGTCAGGTTTCTGCGCAGGTTCTTTACTTGCAGTAAATTGTCCAGCAGATCGTGAAAGAATTTCGATCCGAACGAAAGAAAAAAAGCCGTTAGCGCGAAGCCGATGCCGGTAATAAAACGAAAGCTGAAGTACGCTTCATTGATGGTGATCTCACCGTTCGTAAAGAAAAAAGGTTCGATCGGCTTGGCTTTGCCGATCTGGGTAGGATCTGCGATCAGGCTTAAAAAGTCTGCGTTGAAAACATACGCCACAACAAAACCAACCAGGAAGCTCAACAACGTAACTTCCCGTTCCTGCAGGTAAGGATCGGCCGATACAATGCCTTTGGTTTTTTGAACGTTCTGCAGGATGCGGAATTTTCGTGTGACGGCATATTTTCTTGTGGAAGAAAGATTGGCCACCGTGAGGGCTATGATCGCCGTGTTGATGGCCAGCAAGGCGATGAACACGACGATGCTCAGGGGCCCGCTTTGAAAGGAATCCACAATCGGAATGTAGAAGAACAAACCCACCGCGATCAGGATCAGCCGGAACGTGTGAGGATACATGCGAATGACCTGCGTGAGCTTTTCGGTGATGACGCTGAGGATAAAAAGAATGCCCAGCGTGTAGATCAGGAGATCCAACAGATCGTTTCCCGCCGGGATTTGTAACAAAGGAGGAATGTGTGATGTGAGTTTTTCGATCATGATGTTTTTGCTGATTTTTTCTTCAGGTTGGTTAAAAATATAGACTCATAAAATTTATCCCATTGCTATGAAAGATCCGCTGCACGATCTCCGAAGAAGAGATCTGGTTTCCGATCTGTAAGTTTTTGCCGAATTCACTCATGTAGTTGAACGCATAGCGCTCCACATAGGCCTCGAGGTGAACCAGCGCCTCGGCCGTAAGATATCCATTGAGGGGATTGATGATGCCCTCGAAATCGGAACCGATAGCGAGACAATCCCAGGCGGGCAAATGGTTCCGGTCCAGCAACTCGCCCACGTGTTGGATCTGGTTCCACAACAGCTCGGCGCGGTAGTGCCGGATCTTGCTCATGTGAATGGAGTGCTTCACGGCCTGCAAGGTTTGTTTATTGGCCACCCGGCGTTCGTCCAACTGCAACCCGAAGATACCTTTCGAGCGCGCCACTTGCACGATCTCGTCGTCGTAAAAATTGATGTCTTCTTGCAACAATTTGCTGGCGGTATGTTGTGCCAGGGGATCCATGGTTTTGTCGTTCATCGACTTCAGGCCATTGGCGGCGCCGTGGCTTACCATGATGGGAATATCCTGCCCGGCATAGGGAGGCGCGGAGAGGATGTTGAAATACTGAGCCCTTGCCTTGGCGCTCATGTGTTTGATGTCGATATAGATACGCTTTCCATTGTCGCGGCTCAACACGGCGTCCAACACCGCGAGGCCTTCGGTGCTGAATCCTTCGCCCAGTCCGTCGCTTTGATCGGTCGCCTCGCCTACGATGCCGGTGAGACTTTTCGCCTGACCGCACAGGAAGTTGTTGAAGTGGTGTGCAAACGTGACAAAGAGCGGCGGGTATTTCCACTGCTTGATCTTCCTTACGTTTTCAACCAGCGACGGCAGATTCAGGGGTGCGGTGTGATCGGTGTTCAAGGTGTGAAGGCCCTCGATGCTCATGACGACAAACACGATCTGGTCGCGCATCGGATCGTTTTGAAGGATGCCTTGCATTTCTGCAAAGTTCCGGATGAGTTTATATTTAAAGGTGCCCGACACGGTCTTCACCGGCTTGTCATCCAGCGACTCATAAAATTTGTATTCGCGTTCCAGGTCTTCAAAATAATTCCGGTTGTTTTGAATGAAATCGACCCGTTCTTTTCCAACGCCGGTAATGAAATCGTTCACCAGGTCGCTGAGAATGCCTTCACCCAATTTGTTTTTGAAAAATCCCTGTTCAATGGGATAGAGCGAAGCACAAACGAGGCGCACATCGCCAAAGGAGAGCGTAGAGAAATCGGCTTGTGAAAATTTAGAGATCCCACTGATCATCTGAAGGCCACGCTCGAACAAATTTGGTGAATCATAGAACCAGGCGCTTGTTTGCTTGGAGGCATTGGGGTTGTTGATGCCGATGGTGCCCGCGGTGAAACCTTTTCCATAGGGTTTCATGGAAGGATGGCAGTGGAAGTCGATGTAGAAGGGTGTCATTTTATTTTATCGATTTTGATTAGACTTCATGCATAGCAAAAACTGTTTTCAGGTACCCCGGGACCAGGGATACACGGAAGGGAAATATCAACTCGTGTTTAAACGCGAAAACGCAAAGCCCATCTTTTCCGAACTTGGTTTAGGAGTCGGAACAAGATGGGCTCTGAAATCGAAGCTAGGGAATGAATTACATTTCCACAATACCTGACTTCAGTTTAATTCAAGATGCGTCTTCCTGTGAAAGTGCCTCACCGGACATCAATGTACCATCGCATTGGGTTCGAACGTCAGCGCTTGCAGCAAGGTCATGAAGGGTCGGGTGCAAGTGGTGCACAACAAGTCCTCCATTTTACCTTTCCGAAATTCAAGATCATTGAAGTGGTGTATAACCGGGGGATTCATCAGGTCGGGAATATCAATGCCCGTCAGGAATGCGGAAAGGCCGGAACTTACCCCCACGTGTAGAAAGCTTGTGCCGGTTTCGAAGCGGTGGCAACCGGTACAGGTGTTCAACGAAAAATGATGACGGGTTTCCAGTGCAACACCCGGTGCCGTCCATCTGTTGTTTTCGCTGCGGGCCTTGGCGCCCAGGAACGGCACCGGGAGGTGGGTCACCTGGTCTTCGACTGTCAGCGGCACGCGATGCTTGTCGGCGAGCACATCAGCTTCGTTCGCATTGATCCACGCTACGAGGTTGTTCACATCCGGCGGGGTGTCGACGGCGGAGGCTTCGTTATATTTTTCGATAGGCTCTTGTGCCGTGGTGGAAAGTATAAATTTATGGGTGAGCGAATCCAGTTTGAACTCTCGCATTTCCCACTTGTCGTCCGTGTTGCCGCTAAACACGATGTCGTTGGTCCGCATTTGGTTCAGCGCGCTGCCGTTGGTGCGGGTAGGGGCGGCGTTAGCGGTGGCGAATACGTCGGTAATGGCTTTTAGCGCGGTTTTGTAGGCCGGCGATCCGAGGGTTTGGGTTTTGAGGTCGTACCATTTTTGACCAAAGGCTTTTACCTGGGCGCAGGTGTGCAACGGTATCCCATATTCGAGAATGATGGTGGTGCCGGGCAGGATTGGGTCGAGGGTTTCTGGATTCAATGCGATAAATATGAAGCGTCCTTCACCACTGTTGGTCATTCCATAGCCCATGTTGCCTCGCAGGTCGAGCCGGTTCACAATGGCGCTGAGTTGCATGGGAAAATGGCTGGGATCAAGCGGCTTGGTCTGCCAGTTGGTGGCGTCGAAGCTGCCTTCCGGGCTGCCACTGGCGATCACGGCAAACTTGATCAACTGATAGATGTCGGGCCGTGCGTGCGCTACGTCGGTGTTGGCGGTCGCGTCGTGCTGCATGGCCAGGAGCCAGCTTTTCAAAAGGTCTTCGCCCGTCACACCGGTCACCGGCGTATTGGCAATGGCGGTTATCAATGTGCCAAACGACCAGACCGAGTTGGCTTCGGCACTGTGGATCACATTGCTGTGAACTACCATCAAGGAGTGTTCGGAAGACACGTCCAGCAGGAGATGGCACAGGGAGATCGTTGGAACAGGTATTCGTTTGCCGTCTCTAAAGCCATCGGGATCGAAGTCCTTTAGAAAGGAAATATCTCGCGCAACGATTTCCCGCCCCTTGAACCCCGTGGACAATTCTTTCTCCAGCTTGCCCCGGTTTTTATTCAATTCGTCAAGTTCCCGCTGCAACGCGTCCAGGTCCTCGTGGAGGGCGATGGAGAATTTTCCATCGTCAGCAACTTCATCCACGCCACGGCCATCGTCGCGTAGCGTGACGTTGCCGGTGGAGAGTTGGATCGCGTGATACTTCGATCGGATCGCACCTTTGTTAAACTCAGCCACAATTAGCAAGTTGTTTTCTTTATCCTTCAGTTTTTGAATGCTCACGGCTTTCGCCAGTGGCGGATTCATTTCAAGGGACGGATCGACCTTGATGTCTTGAGGTAACTCGGATCCACGAATGACCGGCACGTCACCGTGCCGTAGTTTGTCGTTCTGACAGGCAAACGGTAAAACGGTCAGCAACAGCAACACGAAAGCAAGCACACAGGATTTTCGAAAGCGTCTGGACGCAAAAGGAGGGGTTTTCATAACGAGAGAGGGTTAAGGGGTTTTATTAAGTTTAAACACAAAAGCCCATCTCCTGCAATGCAGGAAAGATGATCTCGATATTCGAAGGTAGGCGAAAAAAATGAAGGGACTTGGCTGCCGATGGCGTTGCGCGAGGGGATGAACGATTTGTACAAGAAGTTGAAACAAAAATCGCAGATGTGACTGACTCCGTGGGGTCTCGGAAGTAAAGGCCATCCCCGGAAAATGGTGAACGCTGAGGGCCATCGCCGTCGGCAGACTTGTGTATTAATTATTGAGTACATAGTCGCCATGTCGATACGGCAACTGGCGCCGATATACGAGCAAGCCTTTGGTCTTAATCTTTCATTCCTAAACGCAGCCGTAACAATGGAGTGAACTTCAGTTAACACTAGAGGGGTATACTTACGGGGACAATCAAACCCTCATACCCCCTAACCATGAAAAGAACCTTTACTCTCTTCTCTTCCAAGCGTATGTGCAACGGCCGGCCGTTGCCACCCCTGCAGGCCTCGCGGCTCGGGCAAATGCTCCTCATCATCCTATTCCTGTTCACGACGGTTTGCGTGCAAGCCCAGATCACGTTGCTACAGGATTATCAAAACAATCATTCCGCCGCCATTGGAACCTTCCAGGGCATCAACTTTCGCGAAGCCGGCTTCTCCGGACTCTATGCCATTCCCGGCACCAATGGAAAAGAATTCTGGACGCTCTCCGACAGAGGCGTCAACGTAGATGCGGCCAACGCCAACCCTGCCGCGTGTCGTCCCACCTATGACAAGATCTATGGTTTCCCCTCGTATGCACCCAAGATCCATCGCATCCGGGTCAACGGCGACTCGGTGCAGATCCTACAGACCATCACCATGAAACGTCCCGACGGCACCAATGCTACCGGTATCATCAACCCGACGGGCTTTGGCAGCACGGCCCAGGAAATGGCTTCGACTGACACGGTGTTGAACTGTGCCAACTTCAATCTGAAGATCGCTCCCAAAGATGTGTGGGGCATCGACTCCGAAGGTATCGTGCGCGATGGCGACGGTAACTTCTGGGTGTGCGAAGAGGGTGGACCCACCGTGTGGAAGATCAGTCCCAACGGTGTGGTGTTGAAACGCTTCACGCCCTATGCCAACATGGCCGGCGCCCAACCGCAGGACGTGCAGATCGATACCGTATTCAAGTATCGCAAAAACAACCGCGGCTTCGAAGGCATCTCGATCACGCCCAGCGGAAAGATCTATGCCATCATCCAAAGCCCCGTACTCTACCCGAATAAAAGCGTAGGCGAAGGCACGCGCATCCATCGCATCCTCGAAATAAATCCTGTCAACAACGCGACGCGCATGTTTGCCTATGTGAACGACGGCATCATCGGCACCGGTGGCAACCAGATCCGCCTCCGCGATTGGAAGATCGGCGACATGGCGGCCATCAATGACCATTCCTTCCTCGTGCTGGAAGCAGCCTTGCGCGGCACGACGGACATCAAAAGAATATACCGCATCGAACTGAGCGGTGCCACGCCCGTGACCTCTGCACTCTACAATGGCCTCACCCTCGAAGCGCTCGTCGACACCACGGGCCTTAGTGCACAAGGCATCAAGCCCGTGAAGAAGACGCTGGTCATGGACCTGCTGGCCAACGGATGGCCGTCGGTGTTGGACAAGGCCGAAGGACTCGCCATTCTCAACGACAGCACGATCGCCATCACGAACGACAATGATTATGGCCAGTCGTCGCCATTGGAAAATGGTATCGCTACCGCCACCACCAACAAGAGCCATGTGTTTGTCTATCGCTTGTCGGGTGCCAACAAGCTGGAAGGTTACCAGGCCAGTTGTCAATTGTCGGCTGAAGAAATTTCGGGGCCTGCTAATGCCTGCGCCTTCATGGGCAACTTGGGCGAAGTGGCCACCTATAGCGTAGTGGCCACGAACGGCGCTGACTTTGCGTGGACGTTACCGAAGCAGGCCACGCTGGTGTCCGGTCAGGGTACCAACACCATTCGCGTTAAATTCCTCCGCGGCTTTGTTGGCGGAACCATTGGCGTGAAGATCACCAGTACCTGCGGCACCGATGTGGTCACCCGTTCACTGAACATAACGAAGTCATTGCCGGCCACACCGGAGACGATCAATGGCCCCTCCAGTGTATGCGACTTTGTCGGCACCTCCACGCAAGCGACTTATTTTATCGAGACCACGGAGGACGTCGTTGAATATCGTTGGACCGTCCCCGCGCAGGTTGCCCTGGTCGGCGGGCAAGGCACAGATTCCATACAAGTCATCTTTACTTCCCGGTTCAAAACGAGCGACATTAAAGTGAAGGCCATATCCGGTTGTGGCACGAGTGCTTTCCGCACGCTGGCATTGTCTTCCACACCTCCGGCAAAACCCGGTGCTATTGCAGGTCAAAGCTATGCCATCTGCAGTCCGAACAATATAGTGACCTACAGCGTCGCCCCGGTTCCCCAGGCAACATCCTACCAATGGACGACCACCGTACCCGGCGCGATCATCTCCGCCACAGGCAACGAAGCCACGATCACTTTCCCGCCCTTTGTTAGCGGCCTCGTGACGGTGGCAGCGGTCAACGACTGCGGCACCAGTGCAGCCCGTACGTTGACGGTCCACTCCAAAGCAGCCACCCCCGGCAGCATTCATGGTCCATCCGAAGTTTGTCAAGGAACGCTTCAAACCTTTAGCATCGATACGCTGGCCGGCGTGTTGTACTACGACTGGTCGGTACCCAAAGGCAGCGTGATCCAATCCGGTGTGGGCACAGCCTCCATCACCGTACAGATCGGCTCCGAAAGCGGTGCTGTAAAAGTACGTGCCGTCACCGGCTGCGACGTGGGTACCAACGCCAAGCTCGACCTGGAAGTGAAACGCTGCCACGGCGGCCCTACACGTTGTGACCTCGTCCTCTATCCCATCCCGACCAAAGGACAACTCTACTTCCGCTTCGACACCGACGAGAAAGTGACCTTCCAGGTAGCCATCACCCACGCGATCACGGGCACCACCGTCTTCCGCACCACGGGCACGGTTGACCCTGATGACAATACTTACGCCGCTGATCTCTCCCAACTTCCGAACGGTTACTACATCGTCCACGTAACCTCCGGTTCGTTCAGCCGCCATCAACGCATAGAGATTAAACGTTAGCGATTTGGATTTACGGTTTAGAAAAAGAAGCAGCCCCCGGGCTGCTTCTTTGTTTTTGTTCACGTGGTAAAAAAACAAATCAGACCACCTGGACAATTCACTCCGATTCAAATGCCCGCAAAGAACCGATCCGCCACACTTGGACCCATCATAAAGTAAGTCTTCAGACTTACTTCAATATCACAACTATATCACTAATATTACCTTTTAAGATGATATACTAACCCGTTGCGTATACGCCATGAGAAAAGGTATTACTGTATTATATCTATTTGTGCTTTTGGCGGGCTTTTCGCTTAAAGCACAAACGGATCATTCAGGGATTGCTGTCACTGACAAGTTTATATGGGTCAGCACCGGAAGACTTCACAAGTTTGATAAGACCACGGGGGAGCGCCTGGAAAAGAATAGCGGTAGCTCCGTCACCTATTTTCTTATGACAAAGGATCACAAGGGAAATCTGGTAGTTGCCGGCAGCGACCATAACATCTGGAGACACATCGATCAAACGAATACGAGGGAGGTTTTGGCTAGATTTAATGGAAGACCCTATGGGATGGTGCTTGACAGTCGCGACAATATCTATTTCATCACCGACAAGGGAATAGAGGAGGAGCAAACCGGCGAGGTCTACTTCTCCAACGTCTCGTTGAACAACCAGATTCGCATCCGAGACAATTGGGGCAATCCGTATTGTTATTATATCGATAAGCAGGACCGGATCTGGCTGGGTTTTGGTTATGGTGAATGGGGTGGGAATTTGTTCATTTTTGATACGGTCAGCAAAACATTTTTAACCCCCGACCTCAACGATTTTAGAATTGCCCTCTGGCCGATCAAATCCTTCTTTGAAGATAACGACGCGGTCTATGCATCCGCGGGGCTGCAGCACATGATGACCAGCGGCATCATCGTCAGATTCGACAACCTGAAGGCGTCGGTGTTATTGGAAAGCCGCGAAAAAATGAAAGACGGGAACATGGCGCCAGGAGAATACATTGGACCGGCTACATTTAGTCCGGCTGACAGCTCCATTTGGTTTTACTCCCAGCACGGAGTTTTCAAAGGAAATAAAAACAAGGATCTTTCGAAGCTGGAGAATTGGCAACTCATTTTTAAACCGAAACTCAGTTGGCAATATGGACAACCCTATGCCGTAGGTTCTCCCATGAACGTCACCCGCTTGATCGCTATCGATAAAACAAGGTTTGTCCTGCTCTCTGTCAACGACGGCGCTTTTTATTATGATGGAACGCAGTTCAAGAAATTGGATTAATACAACCTACGACCGAATCGACTTTGATTTTTTACCAAGGGTTCCATTGAGCGCGCACTCATGAAGTTTTTAACGCACCCGCATTTGCATAAACGTCTGGATGAAATAAAAAATACAGGGCGTATGCTGAGGATACTTCTGATTCCGAAGGTGGTGTTGATTAAGTTCGCGAAGCCTGCACGTGGTTGATGGAACATGCAAGTGACAATTATCGGTAACGTTCTCGTTCCGCGCTCGTCCAACTTTGTGATCAGCTTCAAAAAGATTTCAGCCCGCCCGTTGCAATGCGCTGGATATGAATGCTTTGCCAAAGAATAAAATCTCTGGTCAACGGCCTTTCCAGCCCTCAAACGTTGCCAAATTTTGAACAAACGATTGCATTTATTAAACGTTATGCATACACTTGTTTGAAAATTCCAGGTTTAGGCTGGGCACTTATAACCGCAGAACGGATGCAGGAAGACTACGAATGGAGCGAGCAGGATCTGATAGTGGCATTGCAAAATAGCGATGCCCGGGCGTATAATGTCATCTTCAAACAATATTGGAAAACGTTATATCACCAGGCCTACACCAAACTGCAGTCGCATGAGATTGCCGAAGAGATCGTGCAAGATCTGTTCCTCACGCTGTGGGAAAAACGCAGCACCTTGTTGATCTCCAATTTGCAGCACTACCTGAAAGCCTCCCTGCGCAACAAATGCATCGACCACATCCGCGCCCGGATGGTGAAAGACAAATACTGGACCTACTACAAAACGTTCATCCCACGCCAAACCAACAACACCCAGGAGATGGTGACCTACAACAACCTGGTGGAAGCCTTGGAGAGTGGCATGGCCCGTCTCCCCGAAAAAACAAAAGCCATCTTCTCCCTGAGCCGCTTCGAAGGCCGCTCCGTCGCCGACGTCGCCAAAGACCTCCAACTCTCCGAAAAAGCCGTAGAATATCACCTCACCAAATCCCTCAAAGTCCTCAAAGTCTACCTAAAAGACTTCGTCTTCCTCTTCCTCCTCTTTCTCCTCTGATCCCCAGTCCGCTAAAATACCCGACGCCTGCCCGCTGCCCAGCTCCAGGCCCCTTCGCTATTTGCCTCCTGGCTACTGACTACTGGCTACTGAATGCCGAGAAAAAGATCCTGACTCCCGACTCCTGATTTCTGACCCCTAATTTTTTTCCGAAATCGATTTAGGGATTCCCCCGGCTTCCTCGTCTTCTACTGATATATGCGCGAAAACCCCATCCCCCGAAAGGAATTTGACAAAATCCTCGTCAAGTATCAAAAAGGCACCTGCACTCCCGAAGAGCAGGCCCTGGTGCAGCAATGGTATGATTCGATTGGAAAGGACGTAAACTTTTCCATGGATGAAGACCGGCAGCAGCAACTGGAGGAGAGCCTGTGGCAGAAATTGTCGTTCCGCATGCACGACCAGAAAGAGAAAGAGTCGCTGGGCGGTTACTGGAAGATCGCCGGTGTGGCCGCAGCCCTTTTCATCTGTGTGGGCGTGGGGTTCTATCTCGGCAAGCGCAAGATGGGAGAAGGCAACTTTGAAATAGCCTCCGGAACAGAAACGGTCATCACCAACGATGAAAACGAACCCAAGGTGGTGACACTGGAGGACGGCAGCGTCGTCACCCTCCAACCATCGAGCACCATTCGGTTGGCCAAGCCCTTCAAAAAAGAGCGGCGTGAACTGCAGTTGACCGGGATGGCCTTTTTCGAGGTGGCCCACGATCAACAGCGACCGTTCCTCGTCTACACCAAGAACGTGATCACCAAAGTGCTCGGCACCAGCTTTTCGGTGCAGGCTGCGAAAGACGATCAGGCCATCGTGGTGGCCGTTCGGACCGGACGCGTTTCGGTGTCGCGCCAGGTGGAAAAGAATTTTGGTTTAACCAAATCGGTAAAGGAAGAGGCGATCCTGGTGCCCAATCAAAGAGCCATTTTCAACCTGAAGGAGGAAAAGGTGACCACCACGTTGGTGGAGGATCCCCAGCCCGTGGCCAAGACCGAAAAAGCGCAGGTGTTGAAGTTTGACGAGAAGCCCGTGGTGGCCATTCTGAAAACACTGGAGAAAATGTATGCCGTGGAAATCTTGTATGACGAAAAGACGCTGCAATCCTGCGAACTCACGACGGTGTTTTCGGAAGAGGGACTCTATGAGCGGTTGAGAATTATTTGCAAAGCCATCGATGGGACCTTCGAAGTGCAGGGCACCCGCATCGTTTTACAAAGCCATGGCTGCGCGAACTAAAAGGGACAATATCAAAATGACATACTACCCAACTTTAACCAAGACCCTATGAGATAATTCTATCTGACCAAAAAAAGCAGGCCGATAATGTTGCAGCATTACCGGCCTCATACCGGGTTTTTCCAAGGGATGAACTCGGCGTTCGTTTTTGAATTGTTACACTCAAAACCTATTAAAGGTATGAATAAACCTATTCCTAAAAAAATTATTGCTCTTATGAGATTAACGTTGATACAAGCAGTAATGGCTGGCATTTTCAGCGTATGGGCCTATGGGTTCGAATCGAAGGGTCAGGAAATATTGGACCGGAAGATCTCCGTGCACGTTGAAAAGAAAAGTATCAAGTCTGTTCTTCAGTTCATCGAACAGGAAGCACAGGTAAAGTTTACCTATCAGTCACAACTCATCCGTTCGATCGGGCCTGTATCCATGGCGATCTCGGACGTAAAGGTGAGCGACGCCCTGGCCGAACTGCTTGGCCCCAGCATTTCTTACGAAGTGGATGGCAACCAAATCATTCTGAAACCCGCTCCCGCCGTTGAGGAGCCCGCCAGCAGCTACGAACAAGCCGTGCGCATGCAAAGCGTGGTTACCGTAACCGGCCGGGTGACCGACACCGATGGTCAACCTTTGCCCGGCTCGAACGTGGTGGTGAAAGGCTCGAACTCCGGGGTGACCTGCGACGCCGATGGCAAGTTCACCCTCGCGGTTCCCAACGAAGAATCCGTATTGGTCATTTCCTTTATCGGTTATGCATCCCAGGAGATCGTGGTTGGTTCGCAAACCGTTATCAACGTGACCATGGTTCCCGAATTGCAATCGCTCAGCGAAGTGGTGGTAGTTGGTTATGGTACACAGCGCAAGCAGGACGTTACCGGATCGATCTCTTCCATCAAGGGAGATGATTTGAAAACACAAGGTTCCAACACCATCCAAAAATCATTACAAGGCCGTGCGGCCGGCGTGCAGGTTGAATCTGCCGGTGGCGAGCCTGGTTCGGGTGTGAAAATTTTGATCCGTGGTACCGGCTCGTTGAACAGCAACAACCCGCTCTACATTGTGGACGGTGTTCAGGTGGACAACATCAATAACCTCAACCCTTCGGATGTTCAGTCGATGGACATTCTCAAAGACGCATCGGCGGCGGCCATCTACGGTTCGCGTGCTTCGAACGGCGTGGTGCTGATCACTACGAAATCGGGAGCGGAAGGCGACATCAAGATCGATTTCAATTCCTATGTCGGGGTTGCGAACGTAACGAAAAAGATGGACGTTTTGAACGCGACTGACTGGGCTGCTGTGAGCAACGCCGCCCACGACAACGCAGGCCTCGCGCGTCTGGATGCAGCCAACAACCCTGCACCCACAACGGCCGGCACCGACTGGCAGAAGCAGATCTATCACACGGCACCCGTGCAGAACTATACACTCTCCGCCGGTGGTGGTGGAAAGAACTACAACTTCAATGTGTCGGGCGGATACCTCAACCAGGATGGTATCGTGAAGAACAGCAACTATGAGCGCATCAACCTGCGCATGAAATCGGAATTCACCAAAGGCATTTTCAAATTTGGACAAAGCTTTATCCTGAGCCGCGAGAATGCCAGACCGCAGCCTCCGGGCTTGGGTGGACAAGGTGGAAACCCGGTTGAAGCCGCGACGAAGATGATCCCCGTATTCAACGTATACGACCCCACTGCCATTGGAGGTTATAGCGGTGCCTACGGTCCCGTAGTAGACGTGGCCAACCCGGTGGCGTCGTTGAATCTTCAAAAGATCCGGAACAACACCAACACCGCCATCCTGAATTTGTTTGCCGAGGTATCGCTTATGAAAGACCTCAAATACAAATACAATTTGGGATACACCAACACCTCGGTGAATAACTTCAACTACATTGCGCCCTATCAGGTAGGAGCCTTGTTTGTGAACCAGCTTTCCAAGCTCACCGAATTCAAAAGCCAGAACAACTACTTCCTCCAGGAGCATACCCTGAACTACAACAAAACATTTGGCAAACACAGCCTCCAGGTTTTGGGTGGTTTCACTTACCAGAACACGCAATACCGCACACTCACCGGCTATAAGACCGGTATGCCCACGGGCATCGAAGTGCTGGATGCCGGCACGGCCAATGCGTCGGTGGGAAGCAACGCCAAAGAGTACGCTTTGCTTTCTTACCTCGGACGCCTCGTGTATTCGTACGACAACCGCTACGTGATCACCGGTACGTTCCGTCGCGACGGCTCGTCACGGTTTGGTAACGGCTACAAGTATGGTACATTCCCTTCCATCGCCCTGGCATGGAACGCATCCAACGAAGACTTCTTCAGCGTGCTGGAACCGGTGGTATCGAACTTGAAAGTAAGAGCGAGCTATGGTGTGCTCGGTAACCAGGAAATCCCTGACTACCTGTATTCGCCCACCATCAACGCGAACATCAACTATGTGGTAGGACAGGATCAACACCTCTGGAACGGATCCACACAAACTGCATTTGCCACACCGAACATCAAGTGGGAAAGCTCGAAAACGTTCGACGTGGGAACCGACTGGGGTTTCTTTGGTAACAAACTGAACCTGACTGCCGACTATTTCATTCGCAAGAACACCGACATCCTGTTGCAGGTACCCCTGCCGTTGTCGTCGGGTGCCAGTGGCAGCAACCCGTATGTGAACGCCGGTAGCATCACCAATAAAGGCCTTGAATTGGCGTTGAACTACAACAATCAAGTGAACGACTTCAAGTATCAATTGATCAGTACGTTCACCGCCATCAGCAACGAGGTGACCGCTTTGGGAACCGGAAGCCAGCAGATCTTTGGCGGCCAGCCCACGCACCACGGTGCTTCCGCTACCGTGACACAAGCCGGCTTGCCCGTGGGATCGTTCTACTTGATCAAAGATGCGGGGATCTTCCAAACACAGGAAGAGATCAACGCCTACTCGAAGAACGGGCAACTCATTCAACCCAACGCCAAACCCGGCGACATCAAATTTGAAGATGCCAACGGCGACGGTGTGATCGATCAGAACGACCGTCAATATGCCGGCAGCCCGACGCCGAAATTCTCTTACGGTTTTGGTGGTAATGCCGCTTGGAAGAATTTCGACATCACCATCTTCTTCCAGGGCACACAAGGCAACAAGATCTACAACGGTTTCCGCCAGGACCTGGAAAGCATGAGCTTGGAAGAAAACTATGCAGCATCGACCAAGAATGCCTGGACGCCTACGAACACCAATACGGACATGCCGCGTGCCGTGATCAACGACCCGAACTACAACTCGCAAACGTCGACACGCTTCCTGGAAAACGGATCGTATCTCCGCTTCAAGACGTTGCAGATCGGCTACTCGCTGCCGAAGAACGTGCTGAACCGTGCGAGCATCACCTCGGCTCGTCTGTATGTGAGCTTCGACAACCTGTTTACCATCACAGGCTACAAAGGGTTTAACCCCGACATCGGTCGTCAGGATACCGGATTGCCTTACTCGGTGCTGGATCGCGGCGTGGACTTTGGACACGTGTCTTATCCGCTGCCCCGGACTTCCTTATTTGGCGTTCAACTCTCCTTCTAATCTAAAACATGAACACGATGAAACGATATACAATTGTTTTGCTGACACTCCTCGCAGTGTCGGCGTGTACGGATGAACTGAACCAGGTAAATCCCAACAGCCTCACCACGGTAAATTTCTGGAAAACGCAAGCCGATTTCGAGTCAGGGTTGGCCGCTTCCTACAAAGTGTGGAAGGATGTGAACAACGGCTATTGGGCCGTGCGTGGCATCGAGCTCACCAACGGACGCGGCGATGATTCCTTCATCCGCAACGACGTGAAAGATCTCTACCAGCTTTCAACCTTCACGAACAACGCTACCACGGGCACACCCGCCAGCATGTTCACCGGCGCTTACAATGCCATATTCCGTGCCAATCAGGTGATTGAAAATCTGCCGGCAAGTGAATTGTCCGCCGATCTTAAAACGCGGTTGACGGCAGAAGCAAAATTCCTGCGCGCGGTCAACCACTTTAACCTCGCTACGAATTTCGGATCGGTGCCGATCATTACCGCGGTGCCGAAAACGGCCAGCGATGCCTTCATCGCAAAATCACCCGAAGCCGATGTGTGGGCACAAGTGATCACCGACCTGAAAGATGCGGCCGCCGGCTTGCCGGTGTCGTATGATGCCAGCGGTGTGGGTCGTGCCACGAAAGGTTCTGCGCTGGGTTACCTGGGCAAAGCCTATGTGTACACCAAGAACTGGCCCGAAGCCGAAAACACGTTCAAGCTGTTGGCTCAACCCAATGGCCAGCCGCAGTCGCCGTTCACCTATGATCTGCTCACCAACTATGAAGACAACTTCCTGGCGGGTATGGACAACAACAAAGAATCGTTGTTCGAGATCCAGATCCAGAACGTAGGCGGAACCGCTCCCTGGAATGGTGAGAACGCAAACGAATCGCAAGGTGTCACCACCGCGCAGGAATTTGCGCCCACCGAAGTGGCCGGCTGGTTCGAAATGTTCCCGACCGACAAGATCTTCAACGAGTTTGAAAAAGAGAAAACAACGGACAACGATTTCGACCCCAGAATGTATGCATCCCTGGTATGGGATTATCCCGGAGCGACGTACTACAATCTTCCTTACACCTCGTTCTCGAATCCTTTCAACTCGAAGGCCAGAATCCGCAAGTATCAAAACTGGCGCAACAACAACGAAGGCATCTGGATCTCCGAGATCAACGAAAAAGTTCTCCGCTATGCCGACGTCCTGCTGATGTATGCCGAAACGCTTACCATGCAAGGTCGCCAGGCCGAAGCCTACCCGCTCATGAACCGCATTCGCGAACGTGCCCACCTGGCCGATCTGACCGTTGGTATGTCTGCCGACGCCATGATGGCGGAGATCCGTCACCAACGCATGATCGAGTTCTATCGCGAAGGTCTTCGTTTCTATGACCTCAAGCGTTGGGGCCTCGTGCAACAAGAGATCACCAACAGCGACAAAGTAGGCCGCGAGTTCTACGAAGACAAGTTCCAATACTTCCCCATCCCGCAAAACGAGATCAACACCAACATCAAGATGGTGCAAAACGATCCTTGGTAGACGCGTTGATGAAGTGTTCTTAAAATAAAACAACCAGCATTTTGCTGGTTGTTTTATTTTGTACCGTCGCGGATGCGATCGAAACGCGCGGGAATGATGGCGCTGAGTTTACGAAATTAAATATCCAAATCCGGTATAATCGTCCACTGGTAACCAAATTTCAGACCGGCCAAATCCCGGAAGCCGGCGGAGGAAGGCGGGCCAACAAACATGTTGGTGGGTTCGTCAAAACTTCCTCTGTCGAGCTGGAGCGTACCACGCCCGTTGTCGTGGGCGAGCATGAGTAAGCTGTGGATGATGGCATCCACCTCGTCTGTGCTGAGTTGATTGGAACCACTAATGTTCATATCGATGATGTGGTGGGTTCCCGGCAGGATGACATGTTTCAATTGGGGGATACCTTCCAGCCCAACCGACCATAGCTTTGGATTCAGACTCAGATCTATGGTTTCAGGCCCATGATTGCGATTGATCAGCATGACCCCGAGATTCGGTAAGCCTTGGAAGTCGATCGCGTCGATCTTGCCCAGGTTGAAACCCGCCGAGAACCACCGGATCGTTTCGAGTGCGCCGGTGATGGAGATATCATACTGGCCCGGTGCCGGATAGGTGTGATTCAGTCCGGTCGGCTCTACGTCGGAAGGAAAGGCAATTTCTTCGTGTGTGCCATCGCCCCACGACACGTCGATCGTTTTGCTGGCACCACCACCTATGGAGCATGAGAAAAAGAGATCGTCGTCAACCACCGCCGTTAAGGTGAATAGATTCAGCAACACCTTCAACGGCTCGCCGTGCAAGGCTGCGAACAGTTCGTTAAACATAAAATCCTTCGTGAAGGTCCCGTATCCTTCTTTGGTCACGACCAGCCGGTAGGGCATGTGCGGGTCGCCCGAGAAGGCGATCACATTGGTTCGCGCTTCCAGCGGATAGGTTCCGACGGTCGTCGAGCCGCGACTGAGTGTGGCCTCTGCCGTGGTCATCGAAACTTCCCCGTCGATGGAAACAAAGACCACTACCTTCAGGGTGTTGACGTAATTGATCTGAAATGTGGCATAGCCAAAATCTTCGGGTATGCGCTGTGACACGTCAACGACTTCCATGTCTACGGTAGTAACTGCTGAATTCGAAACCACGAAGCTGTAGGGAAGGGGATGGGTCACGGCCGTGGCCAGGGGCGATCCTGCTTTTGGTGTGGCATACAACACGTTGTTGTCGTCGTCCACCAGCAAGAAGTCGGTGATGGCATACGTGCCCGGCGGGAGTTCGATGGGGTCCGTCATGAGATTGGAACCGATGTGCAACAAGGGTATCCTTTTGCTGGTGAACACCGGATCGCCGATGCTATTCTCCAGGCTGAGCAACAATGCGACGGGCTCTGCCGTTTCGGTTCGGCCACCGGAAGGAGCTGAGGGGTGAACGCCGAACGTGAACTGAACCTTTTGCAGGGCGACCGGGCTACTTTCATTCTTACAAAATTGGAGGGCTGTGCTCATCGCGACGAGTCCGATCCAAAATAGAATATTTTTCATGGTGGAATAATGCTAAAGTTTGATGATAAGGCATTTGAAACCTGCGCGTACTTCCTTACGCGCCCGGATCCGGAAGAACTTGCCAACCGTAATTTTCCTTCAGATCTCTTAGCATCTCCACGGAGGAGGGAGAAGGCGGCCCCACCATTCCATTGGTCGGGCTTGCCCAGTTTTTGTCGAGCAGGAAGCGGCCGTTCCGTGTGTTCCAGAGTGTCACCGAATCATGAATTTTTTGAATGATGTCGTCTACCTCTGCCGTTGACAGGTCACCAGGCCCCTGAATGTCCATGTAGCTGATCATATTGGCCAAGGGGAGCGACACATGATGCAGTTTCCTATCGCCGGCAAACGCTACGGAAGTGAGCTGCGTATTTTGACTGAGGTCTATCGAACTCGGGCCCGGCGTCAGCACGGCCCAGAACTCGTTCAGGTTGGTCAGGGCCTGCACATCGATGGCTTCGATGTTGGGCTGATCGTACGCTAGTCGAATCGATGTGATCGATTCCACATCGCCCGTGATCTTTATTTCAAAGCGGCCCAAGGTCGTGTAACTATGTTCGAAGCTATTCTCCGATGACGTGCCGTCGCCCCAATCCACATGGAAGGAAGAGCCTCCTTCCACGCTCATTCGGAAGTCGGAAGTTACGCCATCCGCGGTGTTCACCAGGATCGTGAATTGATGCAGCACAATTTGCAAAGGCGCGCCATGCAAAGAAGCGAGCAATTCGCTGTAGATAAAATCTTTGACGTATGTTTTGAAACCTTCCTTGATGACGATCAGGCGGTAAGACGCGTGCGTGTCGCCCGCGAAGGGCAGGAGGTTGGTTTTGGCTTCCAGCGAATAGTTGGCGATGACTTCATCACCATGATCGAGAATCGCGCTGGCCGTGGTCAGCACAAGCTCGCCGCCGGTGTTGATAAACACGGCCACTTGTAAGGTGTTCACCAGGTTGATATCAAAAGTAGCATAACCGAAATCCTCCGGCGTGCTTTGCGAAACGTCGACCACTTCCATGGCCACCGTGGTGGCGTCATCCGCCGATACGGTGAAAGCGTAGGGAAGCGGATGGGTGACCGCGCTGGCCAAGGGTGATCCGACTTTTGGAGTGGCATACAAAACCGAACCGGCATCATCGACCAGGAGAAATTCAGTAATGTTGTAAGTTCCCGTAGGCAATTGAATGGGTTCCGTCATCACACTGGTGCCCACGTGCAGCAAGTTTATGCGCTTGTGTGTGAACACGGGATCACCCGCACTGTTTTCAAGACTGATCAGTAAAGCGGAAGGTTCCGCCGTCTCTGTCCGCCCGCCCGAAGGCTGTGGCCGGAGGCCGAACGAAAATTGAACGTTCTGAAGACCGACCGGGTCCGTGTCGTTCTTACAAGTTTGGAGGGTTGCACCAACAACGAGCAACGCCATCCAGAGGAGGCACTTCTTCATGTTAGCTGGATTGATAAGATTAAGAAATAGGACTATAGACTACCTACTCCAGGTGGGCTGTGGTCTGTAAGAACAGGTTTTGATCAACGCGTTGCGAGAGGGGAGTGGGGGAGCGCATTGTTCAGGAAGGATCAAGGAGTATACACTAATGTAATTGATTTAAACCGGGAATCAAATTAAAGTCGACACACCGTGATGTGTGACAATGTCCTTGATCAAAAATTCCCAGGTCATTATTCGATCTGCACGACGATGAGGAGACCTCGCATAACATCCCCAGCGACGTTCCCCGACAAAATGAACCAACCCCAGTCACAAAAACCAATTTCTTTGTACTAAGAATATAACAACGTGTAATTTTTTTTACCCAGCTTCTTTTCCCCTTTGCAAATATTCTCCCCCGAAACCCACGGTTGACGCAACGCACCTACCTTCATAACAACCCGGAGTCATAACACCATCATCCAAAATCCAAACCAGGACGAACCCACCCTCGCCAAAAAAATCCCAAACCAAACTTTCCCTCCCCATCTCACTCATCCCTGAATACTGCCAACTGAATGCCAGCCACTAACTACTAACTACTGACTACTGGCTACTGACTACTGACTACTGACTCCCGATACCGTACATTTTATTATTCCCTCCACCGTACCTTCCCCCCAAACCCAACCTCCAACCCCTACGTACCACCAGCAATACAAATATTTGTCTTATATTATCCAATTATTGTTTTCCGAATCCCTATGAAAAAGTTCTTAAAGATTGCCGGGCTCGTACTCGGACTTGTCATTCTATGTGTCGCCGGTCTCGCCTTCTATGTCGCGAAGTTCCTGCCCGACGTAGGTCCCGCGCCGATCATAAAAGTGGATATCAGCCCCGCACAGATTGAACGCGGCCGCTACCTGGCCAACAATGTGATGGTGTGCATGGATTGTCACAGCACGCGAAACTGGTCGGAGTTTTCCGGACCTATCGTGCCCGGTACGTTCGGGAAAGGAGGCGATGTGTTTGACCAACGGGCGGGCTTTCCCGGCGTTTACTATGCCGCCAACATCACCCCGGCCGCGCTAAGCGCCCACACTGACGGCGAGATCTTCCGTGCCGTGACTACGGGTGTAAAGCGGAACGGCGAGCCGATCTTCCCCGTGATGCCCCATGGCCACTATGGCAAAATGGATGTCGACGATATCCACGCCGTGATCGCCTACGTGCGCTCGCTGGATCCCATCACCAACACACCGCCGGTCTCGCACTCTGATTTTCCGATGAATATTCTCATCAACACCATGCCGGCCAAGGCCGCCTTCACCGAACGCCCCGACACCACCGACGCCCTGGCGTATGGTGCATACCTGGTGAACGCCGCCGCATGCTTTGATTGCCACACGCCTTTTGACAAAGGTGCCTATGACGAAAACTTTGCTTTTGCCGGTGGCCGCCTCTTCAACATGCCCTTTGGCGCCCTGCGCTCCTCCAACATCACGCCCGACGAATCGGGTATTGGCAACTGGTCCAAAGAATTCTTCGTCGCCCGGTTCACCGCCTATCGCGACAGCGCCAACAGCCACCGGGCGGTAGATCCCACTAAAGATTTTAACACCATCATGCCCTGGACCATGTACGCCAACATGACGAACACGGACCTGGCCGCCATTTATACCTACCTGAAAACATTGAAGCCGGTAGCAAACACTGTAACGAAGTTTACCCCGCATCCGTAGAAGCAGGAGCCGGTTTGGAGCCGGCTCCATCTTTTATACGTATGCCCGATCTGTACGCCGTCACCCAACAGGATGTCATGTCCTTCTCTAAACACGCGGATGCTTTGCCGCAGGGAGGAGAATACGAACACGTAGTTTCGCAAAGCGCCTTGTCGGGCGTTTATCGTGAAAAGCTGATCAAGACAGCGCACTACCAGATCCGCGACATCCAGGCCGAATTCAGTCAGATGCTGAAAGTGGATTTTGAAGACGGGAACATGGAGGACTATGTCAACATCTGCATGTGCATGGCGGGAACGGAGTATGAGATCCGCTTCGACGCCAGTAAGATCCGGTCGCGCTTACAAGCCTCGCGCTATCATTTCAACTACATTCCCGACAGCCGGTATCAACTGGTGTTGCCCAAGAAAATACGCACGGTTCACCTGGCGATGAACCGCGACTACTATACGAACCTGCTGAATACATTTGAAATTCCGGCCACCGACCTGCAGAAGAACGTGCAGCGCGAAGAGCCCTTTAACAGCGGCCCCATCCATGCCGGCACGGCCATGAAAAATATTTTTATCGATTTGTTCAGCACGCCGCTCACCGGAAAGATCAAAGAACTGTATGTCGAATCGAAAGTGATGGAGATCGTGGCGTTGCAGGTAAACGAAAGGTTGGCCGTAAGCAAAGATCCCCAGGCCTTGCGCAAGAAAGATCGGGACACGTTCCACGATCTGAAGACCTACCTCGATCGCGCGTTTACCGAAGAACATTCCCTGAAGTCACTGTCTACCCAATTCGGCCTCAACGAGTTTAAATTAAAGAAAGGATTCCGCGAGCTCTTCGGCACGTCTGTCTTCGACTACCTGCTGGATCAACGTCTCTCCCTTGGCAAATCGCTCTTGCAGGAAGGCGGCTTTCGCGTGAATGAAGTGGCCGCTCGCATCGGCTACAAAAACGCCAACCATTTCTCCACCGCCTTCAAACAAAAGTTTGGGATCACTCCCAAAGACCTCAGAAAATAACTTCCTGTATTGATTTATCCTCCGGTGCTTGTCAACGTAGCGCGGAGTGGTCGCCATGCATTAATGCGCTCCGGGCGCCGCAAATTTTTTCGACCCGTCGTCGATCACCAATATCCAATCTTTTCCTCCTGACGGCGGCGTGAACGATTTGATGCCGCTTCCTTTCACGCTCTTTCCCGCGGTTGATTTTCCGGTGCGTGGATCGAACCACCAAACATTTTTAGTGGAGCCGCTGACTTTGCTGATGTCAATTTTAACGGGACTGTTTTGAGGCAAGTAAATAAAAGCATACGAACCGTTGGAATCGCGCGTGGCAATGATCACATCCAGGTAGGTGGTGCCGCGCGCTGAGGCGATCAGGTTTTGGTCGGGTATGCGCGAGAAATAAGGACGCGATAACATGAGGTCTTTCAGGTATTGCATCTCGCCCGCGGCTTCGGCGGTGGCGGCTTTTCGCCAGGCGATGAGGGTATCGCCCACGTTGATCGGTGGATTGAGACTGGTGTCGAGAAATTGCCAGACATGATGATGGCCGTACGTGACGCCGCAGCCACCGGCGAAGATGCCGCGGTAGATCCGTGCGCGCACATCGTAGGCGGTGAAGTAGCCACGGGCGCGCGTCCATTTTCCGTCCCAGGGGTTCACGGGATGGTCTTCATAACAGGGCTCCATGTCGAGCGTCGGTTTCTGAGGTTTCAGCGCGAGGTCGCGCGTCACCCAATCCCAGGCGGGCGTTTCGCGGGCACCGTGGCCCGATTGGAACGTGTTCATGTCCAGCCAAGGTTCGCTGTGGATCTGTTGTGAGGTCGAGTATTCGCCGCCAGACGGATGATAAGTGATGAATGCCTCCTTGCCCAGCACCCCTTCGATGCCGTGGGCCATAGCCGTCCAGATGGGCCGGTCGTCGAAACTCTTTCGCGTGGCATCGGGATTGGCCGCGTAGAATGCGGGACGATCGCCGCCGAGGATCCAGATCACATTCCAATCCCGGGCGTAGCGCTTGGCCAGCGTGGCGGCATATATCTCTGCATTTTTTTCGTTGAAGATCACCGGGCCTTCCCCCCACATCTGAGTGACCTTGTCACCCCATGTAGGAAGCAAACCGATGTACATACCTTTCTCGGCTGCCTTTCGGATAACGAAATCCACGTGATCCCAATAGTCATATGCATAAGGATCGTTCGGATCGTCGCCGGGTGTCTCTGCCAATTGGGTGGGGTCTTCGTTGTTGATCGGGAAATCGCCATAGCGATTGGGATGACGGATACCGTTGAATTCCGTTAGCCCCACGATCTGCAAAACATTGAAGCCTTGTGCGCTGCGAAGGGAAATAAATTCTTCGGCTTCTTCGCGTGTCAGACGATGGACCAATTCCCAATCGGTGTCGCCAAGCCAGAAGAAAGGCTTGCCGTCTTTGGTGGCGAGAAGGCGATTGTTGTCGCTCACCTTGATCTGCCCTGGAGCAAGAATGGATGAGCACAGAAGAAAAAGAAGGAAACAGGCGGTGGAGTAGGTTTTCATAAAGAGCGGTTCGGGCGCGAGAAGATACTAAAGAATTATTTATTTCGTAACCGGTTCCTTCATGCCACGCCGCAACAGCCTGTCAACGGATTTGGATCTACTCTTCTTTCGCATGTCTAAAGCCGATCTTTCGAGCCGGCTCGGTGGGCGGCGGCTCCAGAAGTTCTTTCAGGTAGGCGAAAATGACCCTGAAGTCGTCATCGTGTTGCGCTGCCTTTCGTTCGATTTGCTCGAGTTTCAATAAAATGTCTTTTGACGTAATGAGCAGTTGCCGCATCTTCGAGAACACCCGAATCACCTGAATATTTACAGAAATGGCCTGCTTACTGCCCAGAACGCTGGAGAGCATGGCCACACCCTGTTCCGTAAAAGCCATGGGTGCATAGCGGACACCGCCCCAACTTGAGGTGCCAAATTGGCACCTCAAGTTTTCGAGCTCCTGTGGCGAGAGCTCAAACATGAAATCTTCGGGGAAGCGTTCGATATTTCGCTTTACTTGTCGCTTCAAATACCGGGTTTCCACGCCATAGAGTGCGGACAGATCCATATCGAGCATCACTTTCTGTCCGCGGATCAGGTGGATCTTGCTGATCACAGCGTCGTCTGAAACGGTTAGGCTATCGGTCATCTCTTAAACTTGAACTATGTGCTACAAGCTTAAGAAATGAGACTGAAAGAAAATTGCAGTGACCTTTGTTAATGCCCACCCAACCCATGATCGCCCAGCGAATACATGACCGCAAGCTTCCATTCGCGCCCCACTTTTTTCAGGACGCGCGTCTCATAGTTCGTATATCGCTTGCCGTCCGCGCCATCGGTTTGCTGCAGAAAGTTGACCCACATCCATTCATTGGAAAATTTTTGGAAGAACCACTGCGATCGCACGATGTTGGGTTGCGGCTGGGGCTTTGGATTCTTGCGAAAAGCTTCTGTGAAATTTTTGCGGATGGCGGCCAGCCCTTTGAAAGAGCCATACGATCCGTTGGAACCATTCCAGGCACTTTGGGTGATGCGGTCGTCGACATAGAAGCTGAAGAGTTTGGTGCTGTCCTTGTTGAAGTAGGCGGCGGTCTCCGCTTCAATAATGCTGCGGATGGCTTGTTCATCCTGTTCGGTTGCTGCGAGGGATTCGCCTGCGAGGTTAGCTTCGCGGGGATGAAATGAAAAAACAGAAAAGACTGCACAGAGCAAGCAGGCGAGAGCGTAGGGAGTCCTCATATGGATTTTTTTAGATTGAATTGAACGGTTTGTACAACCGAATAAACGCAATCTTACTGTGGGTAAAGAAGAGGTGATGACGGAAAAAGCACCGTCACGATATTCAACCACGAAAGCCGAACAAACGCCGTTTGTCGAGGGTATATACTCGTTAAGCCGGAAGTCAGGGCAATGCTTCTTGGTGGTCGCCGTCTGAATAAATTCGTGCCGGATCGCTATACAAGCGCCTGGAATTTCATAGCTTGGTTGGATGCCTGCGCTTGTCGTAGCGCCACACCTTAATGCCGTAACGCTTTGGAAATCGAAACGCTGTCTGCTAAGACTACCTCCGTGGGATATTATCGTTGGCGTATTTGTGCGCTCCTGTTCTTTGCCACCGCCATCAACTACATCGACCGCCAGGTACTGGGCATCCTGGCACCACAACTGCAGACAGAAATGGATTGGAGCGATTCGCAATACGGATTGATCGTCACCGCTTTTCAAGTAGCCTATGCCATCGGCTTCCTGTTCATGGGCAAGCTCATGGACCGGTTTGGGTGTTGGGGAGGCTATGCGTTTTCCGTGTTGGTGTGGAGTGTGGCTGCCATGCTGCACGCGGTCGCCCGCACGGCGGTGGGTTTTGGCGGGTGGCGGTTTGCGTTGGGTTTGGGTGAGGCGGGTAATTTTCCGGCCGCCGTCAAAGTGGTGTCGGAGTGGTTCCCCATAAAAGAGCGGTCGCTGGCCACAGGCATTTTTCTTTCCGGCAGCAGCATCGGTGCGATCGTTGCGCCATTGGCGGTGCCCGTCATCGCCATTCACTATGGGTGGCAGTGGGCTTTCATCCTCACGGGTGCATCGGGTTTTGTGTGGCTGCTATTTTGGCTGGCCACCTATCGTCCCGTGGAGCAACACCCCAAACTTTCGGCATCGGAACTGGCCTATATTCAAAGCGATCCTCCCGAGCCCACCACGGAAGTGCCCTGGTTGCAATTGCTGAAGTACAAACAGACGTGGGCGTTTGCCCTGGCAAAATTTCTGAGCGACCCGATCTTCTCGTTCTACTTTTTCTTCCTGCCAAAATTTTTCAACAGTCAGCATGGTCTCACGTTGGATAAGATCGGGGTGCCCATCATGATCATCTAC
Organism: Chryseolinea soli; assembly: GCF_003589925.1. Lineage (NCBI taxonomy): Bacteria > Pseudomonadati > Bacteroidota > Cytophagia > Cytophagales > Fulvivirgaceae > Chryseolinea > Chryseolinea soli. Next base: position 4,564,154 of record NZ_CP032382.1, read on the forward strand.
GTCATGTCCGATCTGGGCAGCATGGCCGGTGGGTGGTTCTCTTCGCACCTCATCCGGCGCGGATGGTCGGTCACTAAAAGTCGAAAGTTCACCATGTTGCTGGCGTCTGTTACGGTGACGCCGGTGTACCTGGCATCGCAGACCACAGACCTGTGGGTAGCGGTGGGGTTGATCGGGCTGGCCCTGTTCGCACACCAGGCATGGTCTGCCAACTTGTTGACGTTGCCTTCCGACATGTTTCCCCGACAGGCGGTGGGCTCTGTGGTCGGCATCGGCAGCACCGTCGGCGCCATTGGAGGAATGTTCGGCGCGACCACGGCGGGCTTCTTATTGCAGTCCACCCATTCCTACGCGCCGCTTTTTGTGGTCGCCGGCTCAGCCTACTTGGTGGCACTGGCCATTCTTCACAGCCTCACGCCGCGTTTGCGAGCCGCTATTCCTTAATTCTTTCCACGAATCACAAGCCGAACGCAGGAAAGGGGTGGAACAAAAAAGTTTGCACTCTTCATTTTCGGCTTGCGCGAAGTTTTTGCTTACTTCGCTTCCTTCAAATCATCAGAAAACATATGGTTATTGGAGTTGATGTAGGCGGAACAAACATCCGCGCAGGTCTGGAACGCGGTGGCGAGATCATTCATCCACGGAATGCGCCGTTCAACACACGGGGCAATTTGCGCGAAACGCTTGACGAGTTGACGCGGTTTATCCGCCCGCTTTTCGACCACGATGTGACAGGCATCGGCATCGGTGTGCCCTCGGTAGTTGACGTGGACAAAGGTATCGTTCTCAACGCGGCGAACATTCCGTCGTGGGAGCGTGTGCCCATAAAAGATATTCTGCACGAGGCCTTCAATGTGCCGGTCTATGTGAACAATGACGTGAATTGTTTTGCGCTGGGCGAGCACCGCTTTGGACAGTTGAAGGGCGTGAGGAACGGCGTCGGCATTTCTTCGGGCACAGGATTGGGCTGTGGCCTCATCATCAACCACCAGCTTTATTCCGGCACCAATTGTGGCGCGGGTGAGATCGGCCTGTTGCCCTATCTCGACCACAACATGGAATATTATGCCAGCGGGAATTTCTTTCGCGTAAACTATAACCTCAGCGGCGAAGAAGCCAGCCGCCTTGCCCAGCAGGGCGATCGCGAGGCTTTAAAATACTGGGACGCATTCGGTGTCCACATGGGGCAAGCCATCAAGAGCGTCATGTACGCCTATGATCCCGAAGCCATTGTGCTGGGTGGATCGTTATCGAAGTCTCTTAATTTATACGAAGCATCCCTGTATACTTCTCTCCAAGACTTTATCTATCCTGAGTCTGTGAAGCGTATCAAGATCTATCAATCACAAAACCCGAACATTGCTTTGTTGGGCGCTGCGGCTTTAGTGCCGGAGCCGTCGTAAAATCAAGCGAGTTCCTTACTGCTTATTCACGCTGATCGGAGCGACATGCTTACTCATACTTGAGCGTGTCTGCCGGGTTCGTCTTCGCGGTCTTAAAGATCTGGAAGCTGATGGTGGCAAAGGCAATAGCCAATATGGTCACCGCCGGCAAGAGGAAAAGCGTCCACTGCAATGCGATCTTGTATGGATAGTTCGACAGCCATTGCTGCATCGCCATATAGGCCAACGGGAACGACAACACAATGGCCACCGCCACCAGTTTGATAAAGTCGGCCGACAAAAGCGAAACGATGCCCAAACGCGAAGCACCTAAGGCTTTGCGTATGCCGATCTCTTTCGTGCGCTGAACGGCCGTGTAGGAAGAGAGGCCGATCAATCCCAGGCAAGAGATGATAATGCCCAGCAGGGTGAAAATGGTCACTACTTTTGCAAAGCGGTCTTCGTCATTGTATTGGCGGTTATAGCGGTCTTCCAGGAATGAATATTGAAAGGCATTGTTGGGAAAAAACTTTTTGAAGACCGTCTCCACTTGCGCGATCACCGGCTTGGGATCATTGGTTTTGATCTTGATAGATGTTTCGGCGTAGGTGCTGTAGGTGGGAACGAACACAATGGGCTCCATCGGTTTCTTCAGCGACTCCTGGTGAAAATTGCCCACGACGCCGACGATGTGCACCTTCAAATCTCCATCCAATATTTCTTTTCCGATGGCTTCCTGCGCATTGGCGATCCCCAACAGTTCCACGGCATTCTGGTTTATGATCACACTGTTGATGGCATTAAAATTGAATTTGTGGTCGGTCGGTAAAAATTTACGTCCCGCCACCAGCGGCACATCATAAGTATCCATGAAATTATGGTCGGCACCAAAAAAGCTCATGGTGTAATGTGTGTCGGAAGGTTGTTCCGCGAGCCGCAGTCCGAATGTGCGGCCAAGCCGGTTGCCGGGGATCCGGCTTGACGTTGCCGCGCTGACCACGCCGTTGATCTTGGTGAGTTCGTCCTTATAATTTTCAACACGGGTCATGAAGGTGGAGTCCCAGGCCGTGAGTTCGGGTGGATCCACAAGCATGATGTTGCGAATGGCAATGCCCAGGTCGGCTTCGTTCATGAATTTTAATTGCTTGGAAACAATAAGCGTTCCCGTAATGAGGGTAGCGGAAGCTGTGAACTGGAAAACGACCAAGGCCTTCCGCATAAATTTCCCGCCCGACGAATGTTGAAACTTACCCTTCAAGACAGTCGCCGGCTGGTAAGACGAGAGTACGAAGGCCGGATAGAATCCTGCCAACAGCACACCCGATACTAGAACCAGGACGGCGATGATGATCGAGGGTGCTTGCATCTCACCCAACACCTTCAGCATCGACAGCGGGCTGCCGACAATATCGTTGAACGTCGACTGCGAAACCCAGGTGATCACCACGGCCACCACAAACGCGATCAAACTGATGAGAACGGATTCAAAGATAAACTGCCGCACCAATTGTGTTTTCAGCGCACCCATCACTTTGCGCAAGCCCACTTCCTTCGCACGGTCCAGTGCCCGGGAGGTGGTGAGATTGATGTAATTGATCCACGCAATCACCAAAATAAAAATAGCAACGATCAACATGGCCCACACCGCCTTGCCACTGGCCGTGCGTGCGATATCGTATTCATAGTCGGAGTACAAATGCGCTTTTTTCAACGGCTGCAAATAGAATTTTTCGACGCTGCCCGATACCTTGTCGCCTTTGAAATAGCGGTCGCTAAAAGCGGGAAACTTGCTTTCGAATGCCTTGTAATCTATGCCCGGTTTTAACACGATGTAATGCCGGAAATCCGACCACGTCCAACTGTCGTCGGCGCCGTGCTCTTCGGGACGGATGAGTGTGGCATACGACACCAGCGCATCGAACGTGATGTGCGAATTGTCAGGGTTGTTGGCACACACGCCGGTGATCTTATAGGGCTGCTGATCAAGACCCCAATAGAATGTTTTTCCCAGGATGCTGGTGTAGTCGCCGCCAGTAACGCCGTAATATTTTTTGGCCACACTTTCGGTCAGCACCACCGCATACGGTTCCTTTAAAGCCGACGCGCGATCTCCGGCCAACAAGGGAAAGCTAAAGACCGACAGGAAGTGCTCGTCCACAAAATGACAATTGTCGCCGCGGAATATTTTGTCGTCAATCTTCACGTTCATATCGCCACCCGGCATGAGACGCGTATACATCTCGATCTCGGGATAATCCTTGGCCATCGTCGGTCCGATGGTGGGATAGGTGATCGTGCCATGCTGGATCAGCTTGCCATTTTGAAAACGATCGTTGGTGACGCGATAGATGCGATCGGCGTTATCAAAAAATGTATCAAAGCTCAGTTCATGCGACACAAATTGAAAGATCAGCAGACAAACCGCCAACCCCGTGCCCAATCCGAAAATGTTGATCAGCGAAAAGACCTTGTTCTTGGTCACATTCCGAAACGCGATGATGAGATAGTTGCGCAGCATAATGGTGTTGATAAGTTGATAGGTTAATTTATTTCGAAGCACGATGCCGGGTCTGAAAAACCGGATCGCGTTCCATTCAAATCGGCGCCGGGCCCTGGATAGTCCAAACCGCCTGACGTCCGACGCGAACTTCTGGATCAGGTCGCCTTCGATCTCTTCCGCCAAATGATCGGGACAAACCGATCGTAGAAAACGAAGTGCCCAGGAGGGGGGATGGGGGGTCATACCGACATTTTTAATTGGGGAATAAGCTTCCAAAGATCCATCCGCGTTTCTTTCATTGTACGCAGCAAAGCCAGACCCGCACTGGTGATGGTGTAGATCCGTTTGCGTCGGCCGCCGCGTTCGCTGGTGGCCCCGCCTACCTTGGATTTTATCAGCCCTTTGTCTTCCAACCGGTACAAGGTCACGTGCACAGCGCTAAGGTTCACATCGCGTTTCAGGCGCTTTTCGATCTCCTCGGCGATCACCGCCCCATACGCCTCTTCCTGCAACACGCCCACCATGGTCAGGATCAATTCTTCGAACTCGCCGAGATACTCTTTGCCCATTTGCTTATATTTTGTTAAGTAAATAAAGCCAATGCCTTCCAGAAAAAAAAGAAATTTGAAGATTTACTTGAAAAGGGGGGAAAGGTTACAGACTTTCTCAGCGACCGGACTCTGGGGGGTCTAAAGAAAATATGTATCTTTCCCTAGAACTGACTTTTTAGAATGAAAGAAACACTTGCCCTTCGCGGAGGGCCCAAGACCGTGACCCGGAATTTTTCCTGGCCGGTTTTTGACGAAAGCGATGTTGCCGCCGTCACGCAGGTAGCCCAAAGCGGTCAGTGGGGAAACCCCGATTGCAGCGGCCTGGTGGAAAAGTTTGAAAACGAATTTGCCTCCTTTTGTGGCAGCAAGTATGCCATAGCGTGCGCCAACGGCTCCGTGGCGTTGCGGCTGGCGCTCATCGCATCGGGTGTAAAGCCTGGCGACGAAGTGATCGTTCCGCCCTACACCTTCATTGCCACGGCCACCATCGTGGTGGAGGCGAACTGCGTTCCCGTTTTTGTCGACATCGAGCCCGATACTTATAACCTCGATCCCGCCAGGATCGAAGCCGCCATCACGCCGCGCACAAAGGCCATCATCCCCGTGCACTTCGCCGGGCAGGCCTGCGACATGGACCGCATCATGGCGATCGCGAAAAAACATAACCTCACCGTCATCGAAGATGCGGCCCATGCCCATGGCGGCGTATATAAAGGAAAGAAGCTGGGGTCGATCGGTCATGCCGGCTGTTTTAGTTTTCAATCATCAAAAAACCTCAACGCCGGCGAAGGGGGATTGGTGGTGACCGACGACGAGTCGCTTTACAACATGATGAATTCCCTGCGCAACGTGGGTCGTGTAAAAGGAGGTCAATGGTATGAGCATCACTACCTGGGTTGCAACTATCGCATCACGCAATTCCAGGCGGCCCTGCTATCGCAACAACTTGCGCGCCTGGAAGAACAAACACGGGTACGCGACACCAATGGAAAATATTTGAGCAACCTACTGGCTTCGATCGACGGCATCGCCCCGCTCACGCGTGGACACGGCGAAACGGTGCACACCTATCACTTGTTTATTTTTCGATACGACAAATCGAAATTCGGAGGATTGTCGAAAAAGGAATTTGCCGAAGCGCTGGCCGCCGAAGGTGTTCCCGCATTCATGGGCTATCCGAAACCGATTTATGAGCAGCCGGTATTTCAACAAAAGAACTTCATGTGCTATGCCCTTCCCGACACGGTGGACTATACCCGTGTGCACTGCCCCGTGGCCGAACGCGCTTGCTATGAAGAAGCCGTGTGGATCTTGCAACATGCCATGCTCGGATCAAAAGAAGATATGGAGCAGTTTGCAGCGGCCATAAAAAAAATACAACACGCCGTTCGTCGCGACTGACAAACGGCGCCATCTTGAAACAAACCTATGAAACGCAACACCGTCATCGTCTTACTCGTCTTTCTCATTTTCTCCGTCATTTCGTTTCTCACCAACATTCTCGGGCCGCTGGTGCCGGATATTATAGACAGCTTTCAATTGAGCATCGGACTGGCGGGGTTCCTGCCGTTCTCTTTTTTTGTTGCTTATGGTGTGATGTCTATTCCGTCGGGTGTGTTGATCGAGAAGTATTCCGGGAAAACGGTGATCATCGTGGCTTTTGTCCTGGCGATGGTGGCGGCGCAGGTGTTTGCCATTTTTCCGCAATTTACGATCGCGTTGCTCTCGTTGTTCTCCATCGGCATCGGCATGGCGATGTTGCAGGTGGTGATCAATCCTTTATTGCGGCAAGCAGGAGGGGAGGAGCATTTTGCGTTCAACTCGGTGTTGGCCAATTTCTTTTTTGGGGCGGCATCGTTTCTCAGTCCGTTGCTTTATAGTTACCTCGTGGGGAACATTCACAGCCATCACGCCAGTGGCATCGCTGCGCTGTTCAACGGTCTGGTGACGCCGGAGTTGAAATGGGTCTCGTTGTACTGGGTCTTTGCCGTTACCTGCCTGGTCATGATCGTGGTCATTGCCGCGATCACCTTTCCAAAAGTGGAATACACGGCCGAAGACCGCATCGATACTGGCGAAACGCTTCGTGAACTGCTGCGCGACAAAACGGTGCTGCGCTTTTTTGTGGGCATCTTTTGTTATGTGGGCACCGAGCAAGGCATCGCAAACTGGATGTCTAAATTCTTACAACTCTATCATGGCGTAGATCCTGCCACCGTCGGCGCCACCAGCATTGCTTACTTTTGGGGCCTCCTCACCTTTGGTTGTTTTGTGGGCTTGTTGCTGCTAAAACTTTTCGACAGCCGTCATATCCTGATCGTTTTTGCCTTGGGCGCGATGCTCAGTCTTTTGTCCGGACTGTTTGGTGATGTGCGCATCGCGTTGGTCGCGTTGCCGCTCACCGGATTTTTTCTTTCGATCATGTGGTCCATTGTTTTTTCGTTGGGCATGAATTCGCTCCCGAAACATCACGGCACGCTGTCGGGGATCTTGTGCACCGGCATCGTGGGAGGTGCCGTGATGCCGCTGATCATCGGAGGTCTTGCCGAAAGCGTTGGACTGAGGTTCGCCATGTTGGTCTTGTGCATGACGTTGGGATACATTCTGAGCATTGGCATCGGGGCGCGACCCCTGGTGACCAACGCCCGGGTTAAGCGCTGGCGCGATTTATTTTCGAAGCCCGCTGTGGAATAATATCTACAACTATCCTGTTCTATGCTGATCGATTAGATCTGTACTCATTATATAATTAGAATCTAAAACTTTGTTCCGATATCATGGCCATTACCCAACTCAACCCCGAAGGCGTTTTTCCACCCTATCGCAACTATAGCCACGCCGTGGAGATCAGCGGCGATTCAAAACTGTTGATCATCAGCGGCCTCAACGGCTACGAGGCCGACGGTCAAAGCATGCCCGAATCGTTTGAGGAACAAGGTGAACTGATCTGGAAACACATCGGCACCATTCTGCGGTCGGCGGGAATGAATTATGCGAACATCGTTTCATTACGGACTTATTTAAGCGATCCGTCATTCGACGAAGCCAATGTCCGGTTGCGCATGAAATACCTGGGCGACAACAGGCCGGCGTTAACAGTGATATGCTGTCAGCTGTTGGAAACGAAGTGGAAGTTGGAGATCGAAGCCATAGCGGCGAAGAGCGCAGGTTAGGGATGAGCGGTGCTAAGCTTTGATGGACGTGGCATGATCACGTGCAGGCGCCGAGCAGCACCATCGCTATCATAAAGAATATAAGATGATCCAGCCGCAGGCGAAGTTTCTTCAATGCCTGGCTGATATGGTATTCAACCGCTTTTCCCGACACGTTCAGACGGGAAGCGATCTCTTCATTGGTGTAACGGTCGAAGCGACTGAGGCGGAAGATGGTCTTGGTAGTATCGGGAAGTTTGTCGATCTCACTGTTTAACAGCTCCAGCGTCTCGTCATAGGCCACGGCTTCCTCCGTCGTGTGTGTCTCCTCCGAAAAAGTCTGCTTGGCTTGGCGGACCAGTTTTTCCTGGCTCGCAATTTTATCGAAGTGATCGTAGATGCGATTTTTCATAGACCTGAACAAGTAGGCGCTCAGGTCTTCGACGTGGCCCAGGTTTTCGCGCTTCATCCAGAAATTCACAAACACATCCTGCACCAATTCCTGCGCGGTGGTCTTATCGCGAAAATAGTTATACGCCAGGCCATAAAGTTTAGCCCAGAAGAGATCGTAAATCTCTTCAAATTCCGCTTCCGTCATACCGGTTGAGCCGATCTTTAACATGCCATAAAATTGGGTTGGGCGTAGAAAGGTAGCAAAAATGCAATCGTTTTAAAAAAAATTACAATCGAGTTAGGGTAGCAGCGGGTCATAACCTTCTTACATATATACCAAGCCTGAAAAAAGTGCGATGAATAAATATGTATTGGCGGATCTGATCCGGCGTCTCCGGGCGGGCAAAGCCTCGGCTGAAGATAAATATCTGTTGGAACAGATCTGGCAGGAAGCGATGCGCGACACATCCTATCTCGACAGCTTGTCGGACGCGGAACGCGAAGTATTGAAAAAGAAGATGTTTGCGGCCACACAAGAAGAGATCGGTCGTCGCATGCAACCGCGCAAGGTTGTGGCCTGGCGCCCGTGGGCGTTACTCGCTGCAGCAGCGTTTGCCCTACTGTTCACCGTTTCAATCGTATTATATTGGAATGCCAACCGCTACACGGAAGTGCATACCGGCTATGGCGAACGCATTGCCGTCACGCTCCCCGACAATTCGACGGTTACACTCAATGGCAACTCTATACTCCGTTACCACAGGAAGTGGGATCATGAACATACACGCGAAGTGTGGATCGACGGCGAAGGTTTCTTTGCCGTGCAACACACCGTGAACCACCAGAAATTTGTTGTCCACGCTTCCGACCAACTCAACGTGGAGGTGCTCGGCACAAAATTCAACGTGAAGAGCCGCGAAAAGAAATCCGAAGTGATGTTGACCGAAGGGAAAGTGAAGTTGGACATGCAAAACACCCAGGCAAAGGCCAGTTCAGTTTTCCTCGCACCAGGAGAACTGGCCACCCTGGGCACTGACCGCCACCTCTCCAAACGCACCGTAAAACAAAAACAATACACATCGTGGCTGCAATACACTTTGTATTTCGACCGAACCACGCTGCGCGACGTCGCTGTTCTCTTAAAAGATACGTATGGGCTGGACGTTGTTTTTGACGACGCCACGCTGCAAGACCGCGAATTGTCGGGCGAAATCTCGTCCGCCAGTATCAATGACATTTTATATGCCATCGCCGAAACGTTCAACCTAAGCGTTACCCGCGATGGCACCAGTGTTTATATTTCTTCCAAATAAACTAACCGCAAACCCGTATGCTAAAACAGTACAGTAATTACTACACCGTATGGAGGAGTTGCTTATGTCTGGTGATGCTAAGTTTTCCAGCGCTCTTGTTGGCGCAGGACCAACTTTTTGCCAACGCCCTCCAAATGAACCGCACCACGCCGCGTCGTGCCGAAGTGCGTTCGTTGCGCGAGGCACTCGAAGAGGTGCAGGATCATTTTAACGTATCATTCTTATATGAATCTACCGTCCTGGAAGGAAAAGAGGTTTCCGCCAAGATCGCCATCAAAGGAAAGATCGAAAACACACTGACCAATTTGCTGGAACCCGTCGGTCTGCGATTCAAAAAGATCAATGACCGCACGTATTCCATTTTGCCTAAGACTGCCCCGAAAACTTCCCGCGATCAGCGCGGTGCGGCCGCTTCTGAAAAGGATAGTTCGGCTGACCTCAGTCCTTCTCCCGCAGATGCAGAAGCGTTATTTGAAGCAGCGGCCGAGAACCGGTTTGTCGAGATCGTCGTGCAAGGTACCATCACCGACGAGAACAATGGCCCCATCCCCGGAGCAAACGTGCTGGTGAAGGGAACCACGAAAGGCACCACTACCGATGCCGATGGTAAGTTCTCCATCAGCGTACCCGACGAAAATGCCGTGTTGGTCGTGAGCTTCATCGGCTACACGTCCGAAGAAGTGCCCGTGGGCAGCCGCACGACAATCGATGTGAAACTGACCCCCGACATCCAGCAGCTCAGCGAAGTGGTTGTCGTGGGATACGGCACACAGAAGCGCTCTTCCGTGACGGGAGCGGTGGCCACCGTGGGCTCCAAAGAAGTATCAGCGTTGCCTGTCGTGAGTGTGGAGTCGGCCATTCAAGGTCGTGTTCCCGGCGTGCAGGTAACCAGCAATGGTAGCCCCGGAACAACGCCTACGGTGCGCATCCGCGGGATAGGCTCCATCACCGGAGCTTCTCAGCCGCTGTACGTGATCGACGGCTTTCCTGCTGCAGGAAACCTGAACAATATTGATACGAAGGACATAGAGTCTGTCGAAGTGTTGAAAGATGCCGCTGCGTCAGCGATTTATGGATCGAGAGCGGCAAACGGGGTGATCATCATCACCACCAAGAGCGGTTCGCGCGACAGCAAAGTGCATGTGGATGTTGATACCTACTATGGTGTACAGAAAGCCTGGAAGCAATTGGATTTGCTCGGCACCGATGATTACTTGAAATATGGTACAGCATTGTTGACAAATGCCGGTAACGCTTTGCCCCCTCGGTTTTCGGCTATGAATGACCCGATCTACGCAGGATCAACCCAAACCTACGCGCAAACCAACAGCGACTGGCAGGGTGCCATGTTCCGGACCGCTCCGATTTCTCAAACGCAAGTGGCCTTGTCGGTGGGTTCGGAAAAATCCAAGTTGTATACCTCCGTGAGCAAATTCAACCAGGAGGGGATTATGCTCGGCACGAACTTCGACCGGTACAGTTACCGGTTGAATTATGAAAATAAGATCAGCAGCCGGTTCACGTTTGGCGAGAACTTTAACATCTCGTATTCCAGCACACGGAACCAGGCTGAAAGCGGTGGACGAACCATTCTGCAGCACATTATTCACTCGGTTCCTTACATCCCGATCTATGATCCTACCTTGCTTGGAGGCTTCCGGGCACCAAGCGGAAATGATGGATCGGATCCTGAAAATCCCGTGCGCATCGTTAGTATGGACTCCAACAAAGACAATGTGATGAACATTATCGGAAGCGGCTATCTGGAAGCCAAGATCTTCGATGGGTTGAAATACAAATTCACCGCCGGTGTGAACTATGCCGTACGCCGTCACTTGGAAGACTATCCCATGTACAACGATGGCTTTGTGTCGCGCAACCAGCATAACCTGGTCGACAACCGGAACACAAGCTTCTCTCCCTATCTGTCGAATCAACTCACCTACGATAAGACGTTTGGATCGCACGCGCTCAACGTGATCGCCGTAGCAGAGAAGCAAAACTACACGGGGTCAAACCTCAATGCCAGTGCGCAACAGGCCCGCAACGATATCGACCAGATGACGGGATCGTCCAATCCTACGCTGAGTGGCGACAAATCGGAAACGACGTTGTTGTCTTACCTGGCACGTGTGAACTATGAATACAAAGGAAAATATCTGTTGAGCGCTTCCATTCGCAGGGACGGTTTCTCCGGATTTGCACCCGATCACAAGTGGGGTAATTTTCCCGGCCTGTCGGTGGGCTGGCGCATGAACGAAGAGAATTTCATGAAGCAAGTGCCCACGATCTCCGAATTGAAACTGCGCGCCAGCTATGGTTCACTGGGTTCCATTGCCAACGTAGGGGCGTATGACTATCAATCGTTTATCAACACCAACACGTCCTACGATTTCAACAACGCACCCGCTGCCGGGGCTGCCTACTTCGACAAGATCCAAAACCTGAACCTGACATGGGAAAAAACAAAAATGTCAAACTTCGGTATCGACCTGGGTTTGTTTGAGAACCGCGTGACGTTTACCGCCGAATACTTTGTAAGGAATGTCAGCGACTTGTTATTGGATGTTATCCCCGCCAACTCGCTGGGCTATACGTCGGCCACAAAACAGAACGTGGCATCGATGAAGAACTGGGGATATGAATTTATAGCAGGCTATGCAAAGTCAACCGGCCCGATCACGTTCAACATCAGCGCCAACATCGGCATCATTCGCAATACGGTAAAACAACTGAACGCACCCAACGCCGTGTTGTACAGCGGCAAGAACGACGACTTTGGTGGGTTTCAAATCACACGCACCATCGCCGGCAGCTCGATCCAGGAGTTTTATGGCTATAAGACCGACGGCATTTTCCAAAACCAGGCCGAGATCGACGCAGCCAATGCCATCGACGGCAACGCGTCCACGAAGTATCAGTCCAACGCAGCCCCTGGCGACATTCGCTTTAAGGATATCAACGGCGATGGCGTGATCGATGCTTCCGACCAAGTGAGCTTAGGCAGCTATCTTCCGAAGTTCAATTACGGTTTCAATGTCACGGCCAACTACAAGAATTTCGACATGACACTCTTCTTCCAAGGTGTGCAAGGCAACAAGATCTACAACGGCACGAAGGTGCTCGGTCAGGGCATGCTCCGGTTATTTGGCGCCGAGAAAGAAGTGATGAATGCGTGGACGCCCGACAACACCAACACCAATGTTCCGCGTGCAGTGAACGGCGATCCCAATCAAAATTCACGGACATCGGACCGGTTCATCGAAGACGGTTCCTACTTCCGGTTAAAGAATATCAGTATCGGTTATTCCATACCGTCGGCGGGCATACAAGACCTGACCAAGGGCACACTTAAAAAACTCCGGATCTATATCTCGTCGCAAAATCTGTTCACCGTCACGAAGTATACGGGTTATGATCCGGAAATCGGTAATCGCTACCAGAACAGTACGGGCAACACGCTGATCAATGGTATTGACTATGGCCAGTTCCCGTCGCCAAGAACCTTCATGGCCGGTCTTCAAGTTGGGTTTTAAGGCGTAGCAACAAAAAATGAAAACCATGAAAACGAAAATCATATTTTTTACTGTAGTATCGAGCCTGATCGTCAGCTCCTGCGGCGAAAACGTTCTGGACAGGCAAAGCACGACCAACGTGAAGACGGAGAATTATTACAAAACCGTCGACGAACTGAACTCCGCGCTGACCGGTTCCTATGCCATACTGCAAGGCACGGACCTTGGCGGGCGTGAGTATTTCTTCCTTCATGACCTGCGTTCCGATGACGTGGCCAGCGGCGGGGGTCAGTTGGAAACTGCCCGGAACCAGATCCTGATCGGTTCCCTGGGGGCAACCAATTCGGTGATGACGTCCGTGTGGAACGGCTTTTACCGGTTGATCCATCGTGTCAATGCCATCATTGAAGATGCACCGGATGCTACGGGCGACGCGGGTGTGAAAGCCAGAATTGTAGGCGAGGCCCGGTTCTTAAGAGCATGGGGTTATTTTCAACTGGCCGCCTTCTGGGGAGATGTTCCGCTGTACGATACCTACGCAAAAGGGTTCGAGGACGTGAAAGCCCGCAGCCCGCAAAGCGATGTTTTTAAATTCGTGATCACCGAATTGAACAGCCTGCAGGCCGACTTACCGGTTTCTTATTCCGGCAACGACCTGGGACGTGCTTCCCGCGGGGCAGCGCTGACCTTGTTGGCCAAAGTTTACATTTTCACGGGCGACTACACGAACGCAAAAACACAACTCGAAGCCGTGAAAGGTATGGGCTATGCGCTGATGGATAACTACTTTGATAACTTCAAAGAAGAAACGGAGTACAACAAGGAATCGATCTTCGAACTTTCTTATACCTCCAGCGGTAATTTTAACTGGGATGCCGATGGCAACGGAACGAGCGTAAACGAATCGTGGATCCGCTCGCAAGAATACTCCGCCGTGGGATGGCGCAACCTGATCCCTTCCGACAAGCTGCTGAACGAATACGAAGCAAACGATCCCCGCCTGAAAGAAAACTTTTATTTCATCGGCGACAAGTACGGCGATCCGGCCGCACCGCTGACGCTGACCGCCGATAAAGTACAAGGCAACTCCAGCAATTTCCACAGCGTGACCCAAAAGGTCAGCTGGAGAAAATACTCGGTCATGTATAAGCTGGACCCGGGAGGATATTATGACAAGATCGGGATCAACTATCGCATGTACCGCTACGCCGACGTGTTGCTGATGCTGGCGGAATGCGAGAACGAAGTGGGCACGGGCGCTGCGGCAATAAGCTATATGAACATGATCCGCAACCGCGCCAGCGTGAGCATGCCTAATTATCCTACAGCCGACTTCCCTTGCAATTCCAAGGCAGAGATCACCCGCGCCATCATACACGAACGCCAGGTAGAGCTGGCCGGCGAAGAAGTACGCAATTTCGACATTCTCCGTTGGAGGAAGAACGGCAAGCTGACCACCGAACCGATTTCCTATTTCGAAGCGAACAAATTTGAGCTGCTCCCCATACCGCAGGATGAGATCAATACCAACAAGGAGATTCCGCAAAGCGAGCAGAACCCCGGGTATTGATCAGCGGTCCGAATTAAACTGAAGACAGGGCGATGTTTCATCGCCCTGTTTTTTTACTTTTCAGATGAATTCACCAGAACCTATGCTCAAAAATACCCTCCCGCTATTCGCCCTTGTTCTTTTTCTCGCCATGGGTTGTCATACGCAACCCACCCGCTTCGAGCTTTTGCCTTCCGGCACCACGGGCATTGCGTTCAATAACCTGCTGACGGAGAGCGATACGCTCAACATCCTGTCGTTCGAGTACATGTACAACGGTGGTGGCGTTGGCGTAGGCGATTTTAACAACGACGGTTTGACGGACATATTCTTTGCCGGGAACATGGTGACCAGCAAACTCTATCTCAACAAAGGCAACTTCCGTTTCGACGATATTACGGAGCCAGCGAAGGTGACCACAAAATATTGGTGCACCGGCATTTCAGTAGTCGACATCGACCAGGACGGTTGGATGGACATCTATGTGTGCACCGTAAATCCCCACGACGACAGATCGACGCCCAACCTGCTTTTCCACAACAAGGGCGTCGGCGACAACGGCGTTCCCGTGTTCGAGGAAGTGGCCGCCGCAGTGGGCCTGGCCGATCGGAGCTACTCCACCCAGGCTGCCTTCCTGGACTATGACCTCGACGGCGATCTCGACATGTACCTGCTCACTAACGCGCTGGAAAACTACACACGGAACTCACCCACCGGGCAACACACCGACGGCACGGGCAAGAGCGTAGACAAGCTCTTCCGAAACAACGGTCCTGCCAACGGGCTGCCGCATTTTGAAGATGTGTCTGCCGCGGCCGGGATCCGCACGGAGGGATGGGGACTCGGCATCGTGGTGGACGACCTCAATCGCGATGGCAAGCCCGATGTGTATGCGGCCAACGACTTCCTCTCCAATGATCACGTCTACATCAATCGTGGCGACGGCACCTTTGGGAACGAGAAGGAGCGCATGAAACACACGGAATACAACGGTATGGGGGCCGACATCGGCGATATCAACAATGACGGCCTGGACGACATCCTGGTGGTTGATATGTTTCCCGAAGACAACCTGCGGCAAAAGACGATGTTTAGCGGCATCGGCTACGACCGGTTCAAAAAAAATATCCAGATGAAATACCAGCCGCAGTACGTGCGCAACGTCCTGCAACTCAACAACGGCAACGGTACCTATAGCGACATCGGCTATCTCTCGGGCCTCTATGCCACCGACTGGAGTTGGAGCGGTCTCATCGCCGATGTGGACAACGACGGCTGGCAGGATGTGCTCATCACCAACGGCTATCGCAAGGACATCACTAACCTCGACTTTGTTACCTACAGCAAGGAGTCCAGTATGTTTGGCACGGACGCCACGCGGATGAAAAAAACGTTAGATGCTGTGAATAAGATTGAAGGCGTGAAGAAGCCCGATCTTATTTTCAAGAACAACGGCGACCTGCGCTTCACCAACAAATCGAAAGAATGGGGATTGACGCACGAAGCCTATGGCAACGGCGCCGCCTATGCCGACTTCGACAACGATGGTGATCTCGACATGGTGATCAACAACATCAATGATGAAGCATCGGTATATAAAAATAATGCGCGCGAGCTTGAGCCTGGAAAAAGCAACTACTTACGCATCGCCCTGAAAGGTCCGGCGGGAAACCGGAGCGGGTTGGGTGCGCAGATCGAGATCCGTCAAGGTAATAAAATACAATACCGCGAGTTTGAAACGCAGCGCGGTTTTCAATCTTCGGTGGAGCCTTTTGTTCACTTCGGATTGGATAGCCTCACACAGCTTGACGAACTGGCGATTCGCTGGCCGGATGGACATGAGCAGACATTGAAAAATGTGAAGGCCAATCAAGTCTTGACGTTGGCGTATACCGATGCCGTTAAGCCTGCAGCGGCCGATTCTGCCGGTTTCTGGGCATTGCCCCTGGAGGAGATGGCTTCATTGGTCTCTTTTGGGAAGGTGACCGCTGCTACCGGTCTTTCCTACAAACACGAAGAAGACGAGTATATCGACTACAAAGCCACAGCCACCTTGCCTCAAAAATATTCGCAGGCCGGCCCGGGTCTTACCATCGGCGATGTCAACCAGGACGGTCTCGACGATGTGCTGTTGTGCGGCGCGGCCGCCCGCGGCACCACGATGTTCATTCAGCAAAAGAACGGGACGTTCAAAAAAGATTCGCTGGGTGCAAAGCCACAGGAGGACATGAGCATGCTTTTGTTCGATGCCGATGGCGACAACGACCTGGACCTGTATTGTGTCAGCGGCAGCTCTGAATTCGGCGCGGCGCCGAGTGCCTATCAGGACCGTTTTTATCGCAACAACGGTAAGAAACTTGTAGAGGACACCACGGCCCTGCCAAAGGAAAACGCCAGTGGGAGCACCGTAGTCGCCACCGATTTTGACAAGGATGGCGACCTCGACCTTTTTGTGGGCGGAAGGATTGTGCCTGGGCGTTATCCCGAAGCCCCGCAAAGCTTCCTGTTGCAAAACGATGGAAAAGGAAATTTTATTGATGTAACAAAATCGGTGGCGCCCCTGCTCGAGCGTGTGGGCATGATCACCGGTGCGCTGTGGACCGATTTCGACAACGATGGCTGGACCGACCTGGTCATCGTAGGAGAGTGGATGCCCGTTTCCTTCTACAAAAACAACCAGGGCAAGGCCTTCTCAAAAGCCTTCGAAGACGCCCCCGGTTGGTGGACCAGCATCACCGGCGACGACATAGACCACGACGGCGATGTTGACTACATCTGTGGGAACCTTGGACTCAACTCGCTGTTCCAGGCTTCGCCAGAAGAGCCCGTCAGCATCTATGCAAAAGATTTTGATGGCAACGGCTCGTTCGACCCGCTGGTGACGCGCTATGTGCAGGGCAAGGAATATTTAACGCATCCGCGCGAGACACTGACCGACCAGATCGTGAGCTTGAAACGCAAACTAGTTCGCTATGCCGTCTACGGAGGCGCTTCTATACAGGACATCCTTACGCCGGAACAACTGCAAGGCGCGCTGGTCTATCGTGCGACAACGCTGTCATCATCCTATGTGGAGAATCTCGGTGGAGGCAAATTCAAAATAACAGCTTTGCCGGTGGAAGCTCAATTCGCCCCCTTGAACGGCGTTCAAATAACCGACCTGAATGGCGATCATCACCCCGATGTCCTTGGCATAGGCAATTCCTATGCGGCCGATCCGCTTACCGGCTATTACGATGCCGGCACGGGGGTGTGCTTGCTGGGCGATGGAAAAGGAAACTTCCAGGCGCTCCCCGTCAGAAAGAGCAACTTTGCTGTTGACACCGATGCCAAGAGCCTGGGCCTGCTGAGGCGGGCAAACAACATACCGCTGTACATCGCTACAGCGAACCGCGATAGTTTGCAGGCATGGGAGCAACTGCCCTCAGACTATCCCCGGCTCCAGCAGTGGATAACCCCGGGACGGACGGATGTGCAGGCCGAACTCAAATGGGCCGATGGCAAAGTGGAGAAAAGAGAGCTATACTATGGTTCGGGCTACTTGTCGCAATCCACCCGTGTGATCCCGATTTTTTCCGGGGTACAGGAAGTCTGGCTAAAAGACAGTGCCGGCAATCGACGGAAGGTCTGGGGGACCGGCGCCGGGTCAAAATAATTCTGGTTGGTATAAAATTTTTTTTTGCCGGAGTGGACTTCGGAAAGAAATACTTACCCGGGTTCATCGGAAAATTTCACCCGATTGAAACACTCATTTTTGGGAGAAAAAGGCATGGGAAAGGGCACGCTTTAACGCTTGTCCAAAGGGCTTTGAAC
This sequence comes from Chryseolinea soli, assembly GCF_003589925.1. Classification (NCBI taxonomy): domain Bacteria; kingdom Pseudomonadati; phylum Bacteroidota; class Cytophagia; order Cytophagales; family Fulvivirgaceae; genus Chryseolinea; species Chryseolinea soli. The sequence continues at coordinate 4,582,322 of NZ_CP032382.1, forward strand.
AAGAAAGGGCAGGATTTAAACAAGTGTTTGAAAACCCCTTTTTTAGCGTGGATATTATATTTTTTTTACCTTTTCGTTAGATCAAAATTAAAAACTTGTTCTACTTTTGGACCGTAAAACGAAATCGTTCGAAACATTCTTTAGAATAAACTGCGATTTCGTTCGACTTATCAAGTAGTCGAAACGGAAATCGGCTCCAATAGGTTCAGATAACAATTGATTTCTATTCGCATGAACAAACTCTTACAAGCCAGGATCGCCACTTTCACTGCGGCGAAGGAAGCCCGTGAAAGGGGCATCTATCCTTACTTTCGACCCATCTCGTCCGCACAGGACACCGAGGTGATCATTGAGGGCAAACGCGTGCTCATGTTCGGTTCCAATTCCTATTTGGGATTGACCAATCACCCACGCATCAAAGAAGCAGCCCAGAAGGCAATCGAAAAGTACGGCACCGGATGCGCCGGCTCCCGCTTTCTTAACGGCACGCTCGACATTCATATCGAGTTGGAAGACCGCATCGCCGCGTTCACCGGCAAGCCTGCTGCGCTCATTTTCAGCACCGGCTTTCAAGTGAACCTTGGCGTGATGTCGAGCCTGACCGGGCGCAATGATTATTTGATCTTGGACGAGTACGATCACGCTTCCATCTACGACGGCACACGCTTGTCGTTTTCGCGCGTGATCAAATATGGCCACAACGACATGAACGACCTGGCCCGTCGTCTGAGCATGCTGCCCGAAGAAGCGATCAAACTCATCGTGGTCGACGGCATCTTCAGCATGGAAGGCGACCTGGCCAAGCTTCCCGAGATCGTGACGCTGGCCGAGCAATACGGTGCCACGGTGGTGGTGGACGATGCGCATAGCCTCGGTGTGATCGGCGACAAAGGCGCAGGCACCGCGTCACACTTCAAACTCGACGACAAAGTAGACATCATCACGGGCACGTTCAGCAAATCGCTCGCTTCCCTCGGCGGCTTCGTAGCCTCCGATCGCGACACGATCGATTATCTGAAACACCAGGCCCGTTCGCTCATTTTCAGCGCCAGCATGACGCCGTCTTCTGCGGCCAGTGTGTTGGCTGCACTCGACATCCTGGAGACCGAGCCCCAGCACATGGAGCAATTGTGGAACAACACCCGCTATGCCATGCACCTTCTCAAAGAAGAAGGCTTCGACATCGGCGACACGGAGAGTCCCATCATCCCCATCTATGTGCGTGACAATGAGAAAACCTTTATTGTCACCAGCCTGCTGCAACAGCAAGGCGTGTTTGTGAACCCGGTGGTTTCGCCCGCCGTGCCTTCGCATGCGTCGCTGCTTCGCTTCTCGCTGATGGCGACGCACACCTTCAGCCAGATCGAAGAAGCCGTAGAGAAACTTGCTTATACATTCAAGCAAGTAGGAGTCCTGAAAATTAAAGAACGCATTTAATGAAGCGTGTAGAGCCCGTCACCACCAAAGCCCAACTTGAAGCATTTATCGATTTCCCGCATGATCACTATAAGGATGATCCTTGCTATGTGCCCGAGTTGTTCATCGCCCAGCGGGATCTGCTGACCCCCGGCAAGCATCCTTTTCACGAGCATTCGCCGGTGCAGCTTTTTCTGGCCTACGACAAAGACAAAGTGGTGGGGCGCATCGCAGGCATTCTCAACAAAAACCACAACACATTCAATAAAACCGAAGACGGATTCTTCGGATTTTTTGATGCCGTGAACGACGGCGAGATCAACGCGTTGCTGTTTCAACAAGCCGAACAATGGCTTCGCGACAAAGGCGCCAAGACCATCATCGGGCCAGCCAACTTTTCGACCAACGAAACCTGCGGCCTGCTCATTGCCGGCTTCGATACACCGCCGTTCGCCATGATGACCTACAACAAGGAATATTACGAGTCCCTGTTGAACCAGGCCGGCTTTCGCAAGAAGGTGGACCTCATTGCCTACCGCTTTGGCGAAGACGGCTACGACGACAAATCCGTGCGCGTAAAGAAGGCATTGCTGGATCGCCTCCAGTCAAAAGGCATTACGATCCGGCCCGTCGTCAAGAAGAATTTCGAACAGGAAGTTGCCCGGATCCGCGAGGTCTACAACTCGGCCTGGGACCGCAACCTCGGCTTTGTGCCGATGACGGAAAAGGAGTTCGACTACCTGGCCAAAGACATGAAAATGATCCTGGACACCGACTTCTGCCTGGTGGCCGAAAAGGACGGGAAAGCGATCGGCTTTGCGCTGGCCATTCCCGACATCAACCAACTGCTCATCAACATCAAGCGCGGACGGTTGTTGCCTTTCGGATTGTTCAAACTTCTTTTTGGTTTGAAAAAGATCAACGGCATCCGTGTCATCGCCCTGGGGGTGATGGAAGGATACCGCAAGCTGGGCATTGAAGCGTGTTTTTATGGCACCATCATCGAAGCGTATCGCCGCAAGAAATTCAAGCGCGCGGAAGCTTCGTGGATCTTGGAAGACAACGATCTCATGAATAATGCCTTGCTGCATGTGAAGGGCGTGCCCCACAAGCGCTACAGGATCTTTGAGAAAGCGATATGAAAGAACGCGTGCTGATCACCGGGGCGAGTGGATTTGTGGGGTATCACCTCATCGAGGAGGCCTTGGCAAAAGGCCTGGAGGTGTCCGCCGCGGTGCGCGCGTCGAGCCGGGTGGATCACCTGCGGAATTTGCCGGTCCAGTTTGTGACCACCGATTTTTCGGATGTCAGGGCCATCCGGGCAGAGCTGGAGGCGAAGGACTATCAATACGTGATCCACGCAGCCGGGGCGACCAAAGCCCTGAGCGAGGCCTCCTACAACGAGGTCAACGCCGTGTACACACGCAACCTGGCACGGGCCGTGTCGGAGGTGCAGGTGCCGTTGAAGAAATTTGTTTTCCTCAGCAGCCTCGCGGCCATGGGCCCTGCAAAGAATGGGCACCCCATCCTGGAAAAGGACGCGCCGAACCCGGTGACATTCTATGGAAAAAGCAAGTTGCTGGCCGAAAGCTATCTCTCGGCCTTGGACGGCCTGCCCTCCATCGTGTTGCGCCCCACAGCCGTATATGGCCCCCGTGACCGCGATATTTTCATCATCCTGAAAACCATCGCACAAGGCTTGGAGCCCTACATCGGGAGAAAGCCACAGCAGTTGAGCTTCATTTATGTGAAAGATCTGGCGGCGGTGAGCATAGGGGCTTTGTTCAGTTCAGTTGTCAAAGGATCGTATAACGTATCCGATGGGGGAAGTTATGACCGCTATGAACTGGCCAACATTACCAAAGAAATATTGCACAAGAAGACGTTAAAGGTTCATATCCCCATGGGGATGGTAAAAGCCATGGCGTTTGTCCAGGAGACCCTGGGACGGATGCAGGGCAGCATGCCGGCGCTGAACCAGGACAAGCTGGCCGAGCTCACGGCCGCCAACTGGTCGTGCAGCATCGACAGCATCCGGAAGGACCTTGGATTTTCGCCCCGCTACACGCTGGCGCAGGGGTTAGACGAAACCCTTCAATGGTACAAAGCCAATCGCTGGCTCTAGGTGAACCCAAACAAAAGACTTTAATAAAATGCTATGAAAGAACAGATCGAACAAGCAAATGGAAAGCTGGGCATATTGATCCCTGGCCTGGGTGCCGTGGCGACCACCATGATCGCCGGTGTGGAGGCCGTGAAGAAGGGATTGGCACAACCTGTCGGTTCGCTCACTCAAACCGGCAACATCCGCCTGGGAAAACGCACCGAGAACCGCTATCCCAAAATAAAGGACTTTGTGCCCCTGGCCGATCTGAACGACATCGTGTTTGGCGGATGGGATGTATACACCGACAACGTCTATGAAGCCGCGGTGAACGCCAAAGTGTTGGAGCTTGGATTGCTTCAACCCATTAAGGACGAGTTGGAAAAGATCAAGCCCATGAAGGCGGTCTTCGACAAAACCTACATCCGGAACCTGGACGGCACCAACATCAAGGAAGCGGCGACCAAGTTCGACCTCGCGCTGGCCGTGATGGAAGACATCGACAACTTCAAAAAAGAAAACGGATGCTCGCGCCTCGTCATGGTGTGGTGCGGCTCCACAGAGAAATACATCGAAGAAGCAGACGTTCACCAGAACATCTATGCTTTCGAAGACGGCTTGCGCAACAACGATCCGCTCATTTCGCCCAGCATGATCTATGCCTATGCCGCCATCAAAAAAGGAGTGCCGTTTGCCAACGGTGCGCCTAACCTGACATGCGACATCCCGGCGCTGATCGAACTGGCCAAAGAAAACGGTGTGCCCATCGGGGGCAAGGATTTCAAGACGGGGCAGACCCTGATGAAAACCATTCTCGCTCCCGGCCTGCACGCGCGTTCGCTGGGTATCCGCGGATGGTTCTCCACAAACATTCTCGGCAACCGCGACGGCCTCGTGCTGGACGACCCGGATAACTTCAAGACCAAGGAAGTGTCCAAGTTGGGCGTGCTGGAAGATATTTTGCAACCCGAGCTGAGCCCGGAACTCTACGGCGACCTGTATCACAAGATCCGCATCAACTATTATCCGCCGCACGGCGACAACAAGGAAAGCTGGGACAACATCGACATCTTCGGATGGTTGGGTTACCCGATGCAGATCAAGATCAATTTCCTGTGTCGCGACTCGATCCTGGCGGCTCCCATCGTATTGGACCTGGCCTTGTTCTTCGACCTGGCCAAGCGCGCGAACATGAGCGGCATCCAGGAATGGTTGTCGTTCTACTTCAAGTCGCCGCAAACTGCGCCGGGCTTGCGTCCGGAGCATGACATCTTCAAACAATTGATCAAGCTGCAGAATACGCTGCGTCACATCATGGGCGAAGATCTCATTACGCACTTGGGCCTGGATTACTACCAGGATCTGGTGGAGTCATTGTAAGCTTGCATGACCCTACACCAGATCATTGCAACCGTTGCAGGCATCGGATACATCCGCAAGGGAAGTGGCACGGTGGCCGCGGCCGTTTGCGCAATCGCCTGGTATGTATTTGCCGGCGGCGTTGATCCGGCGGTGGTCCTGTTCATTACCCTGGCCATCACCGCCATTGGTGTGTGGTCGGCCACGGTGGTGGAGCGATACTGGGGCATCGACAGTCATCGCGTCGTGATTGACGAAGTAGCGGGCATGGGCATCAGTGTGTTGTTCCTTCCCGTAAGTTTCGGCATCGGTCTGGCAGCCTTTGTGCTGTTCCGGTTTTTTGATATTGCCAAACCAGCCTATATCCGTTCGATGGAGAAACTTCCCCACGGATGGGGGGTGATGGCAGATGACGTGCTGGCGGGAATTTACACCAACATCCTGCTGCAGGTGGCTGTGAAACTATCCATACTCTGATCATAAAAGACGGACTCATATTCCTGAAGTCACAAACGGCTTCACTTATCGCATCGCTGGTGGATTTTGCATGCACTATTGTTTGCGTTGAGGTGTTAGGAGTTTGGTATGGCCATGCCGGCATTGTGGGGAATATCGTGGGAGCCATCACCAACTTCGTCATCGGCAGACAATGGGTGTTCATTTCTTCGGAAACGACCAACCTAAAGCAGCAGGCACTGCGCTATGCAATCGTTTGGATGGGTTATGTGGCGCTTGGTTTTTTATTGTTGGTGGCCGTGACGGACTACGTCAATATTAATTATGGTGTCGCAAAAGTACTGGTAGCGATTTTTTTAAGTGTTACGTATAACTACGTACTGCAAAAGAAATATGTATTTAAATAGGCGCGTACGGCGCGCATGAAGTGTGATGTATAGAATAAGTATAGTGATCGGTCTTTGGATGAGTGCAATCGCGGTGTTTGGACAGACCACCGTGAGCGGCGTCGTGACCGATGCTGAAACGAAAGAACCCCTGCCTTTCGTGAACGTTTTTTATGAAGGTACTACCGTGGGAAGCGTCACCGATGCCGACGGCGCCTATGTGATCCATACCCCCAACCTGGAAAATGTGAATCTTCATTTTTCTTTTTTAGGGTATAAGACCGTGATCCGCAAGATCCGTCCCGGCGAAACACAGGAGCTGAACGTGAAGATGGCCCCCGACGCCAAGATCCTCGACGAGGTGACCGTTACCTCCGGCAACCAACGGGAACGCTACCGGAACAAGAACAATCCAGCTGTGGACCTCGTGCGGGAAATGATCTCCCACAAGAAAGAAAACCGGATGGAGAGCTACAACTTTGCCGAGTATGAAGAATACGAAAAGCTTCAGATGTCGCTCAGCAACATGTCGGACAAATTCAAGGATCGCAAGATCTTTCGCAAATACAAGTGGCTGTTCGAAAACGTAGACACCACGACCATTCCCGGCAAAGCGCTGCTGCCCATCTACCTGCAAGAGACCTTGTCGGATCGCTACTACCGGCGCACACCCGAAAAGAACATCGCCGTCACGAAGGCCCATCAAAAAGTGAGCTTCGACGACTATATCGACAACGCGGGTCTGAGCACCTACCTGAATTATTTATACAGCGACATCGACATCTATGACAACAACACGGTGTTGCTGACCAACCAATTCCTGAGTCCCATTGCCGACAGCGCGCCGACCTTCTATAAATTCTACATTACCGACACCCTGAAAAACGTAACACCCAATTTGGTGGAGCTGGTGTTTGTGCCGCGCGATGCCGGTGGATTTTTATTTCAGGGGAAATTGTACGTTACGCTCGACACCCACTACGCCGTGCAAAAGGTGGAGATGACCGTGAACAAAAACATCAACCTGAACTGGGTACGCGAACTGCACATCGACCAGGATTTTGTGCAAACCCCCTCGGGACGTTTCCAGGTGGTGAAGAGCCGCATGCAGTGTGATTTCGGATTGTCGAAGGGTGGGGGCGGCCTATACGGCGAACGCGTGGTCTCCTACAAAAATTTTGTTATCGACAAACCCCGCGAGCCCAAGTTTTATGAAAGCGACTCGAAGCTAACGCTCACCGACTCGGAAAAGCACAACGACGGATTCTGGCTCTCCAATCGCCACGACTCGTTGTCTGTGGCCGAATCGAAAGTGTATCAAAATATCGACAGCCTTCAGAAGCTACCCTCCTTCAAACGCACGATGGACATTGCCACGCTTTTGCTGGCCGGCTACAAAGGTTTTGGCTGGTGGGAGCTGGGACCGGTGAACACGTTCTACAGCTTCAACCCCGTGGAAGGTTTCCGCCTCCGGGTCGGTGGACGCACGACGCCCAAGTTCAACGAACGCCTGTATTTCGAGACCTATGGCGCCTATGGTTTTAAGGATGAGAAGTGGAAATATTTTCTGAGCGCCACCTATTCGTTTACCGGCAAATCCATCTGGCAGTTTCCGGTGCACACCCTCCGCGCGAGTTTCCAGCGCGACACAAAAATTCCCGGCCAGGAGCTGCAGTTTGTTCAGGAAGACAACTTCCTCCTTTCGTTCAAACGCGGTGTGAACGACAAGTGGCTGTACAACGACATCTGGAACATCGACTACCTCCACGAATTCGACAGCCACTTCTCCTATAGATTAGGCTTCAAGAATTGGAAACAGATTCCGGCGGGAGGACTGAAATATGAAATCCGCGCAGACGACACCGTGACAGAAATCCAGCAGGTGACCACTTCGGAATTTTCATTGGAGCTACGCTGGGCGCCGGGAGAGCAATTTTACCAGGGTAAAGCCTACCGGATTCCCATTCCAAACCGGTATCCCATCGTCACGGCGCGTTTTATCGGGGGCGTGAAGGGGCTCCTGGGCGGCGAATACAATTATCAGTCGGTGGCCCTTAATGTGTTCAAACGTTTTTATTTGTCACAATTTGGCTACACCGATGTGGTGGCCGAGGGGGGCTATGTTTTTGGCCAGGTGCCGTTCCCGCTGCTGAACATCCACCGGGCCAACCAGACGTACTCCTATCAGTTGCAGTCCTATAACCTCATGAACTTCCTGGAATTTGTGAGCGACAAATATGTGAGTGTGAACTTTGATCACTACTTCAATGGATTTATTTTTAATAAAATTCCGTTGTTCAAAAAGTTAAAATGGCGCGAGGTGGCTACGTTCAAGTTGCTGTATGGTAGTATCCGGAGGGAGAACGATCCGAACTACAACGCGCAGACCTTTGCCTTCCCCACGAACAGCGACGGGGTGACCACCACTTATTCGCTGGCCGCGCAGCCCTATATGGAGTGCAGCGTGGGGATAGCCAACATTTTCAAGCTCATCCGTGTTGATATGGTGAAACGCCTGAGCTACCTGGATCACCCGACGATTTCGAGTTGGGGCATCCGCGCAAGATTTAAATTTGATTTTTAAGCTAGCAGATCGTATGAATACAACGACAACCCCCCAAGTGATACAGAAGCAACCGTTGCGCATCGTGTTGCAGCAACTGATCTATAAGGTGATCAATCCCTTCGTGAAATTTCTGGTGCGCATCGGGTTCACACCCAATGCCGTGACCACGGTGGGGCTGGTCCTGAACGTAGGCGTGGCCGCCATCTTTGTGGCCGGCGCCGAAGAAGGCAACCGCGGCGACCTGAGGTATGTGGGCTGGGCTGGAGCACTGACGCTCTTTGCCGGCCTGTTCGATATGCTCGACGGGCAGGTGGCGCGCCTGGGCAACATGAGCTCGACCTTTGGTGCACTATACGATTCAGTGTTGGACCGCTACAGCGAACTGATCATGTTCCTGGGAATTTGTTATTACCTGATCGGCCATCATTATTTTCTCAGCTCGTTGTTTGCTTTCATCGCCCTGATCGGGTCCATGATGGTGAGCTACATCCGGGCACGGGCCGAAGGTCTTGGGGTGGAGGTGAAAGGAGGGTTGATGCAACGGCCCGAGCGCGTGGTGACCATTGGGGTCTCGGCCCTGGCCTGTGGCATCACCGCCTATTATATCGGGGGTGACTATAAACTTTTTGTTCCCGGCATTCCCTTCCAGATCTTCGAGACCATTTCCGTGTTCACCATTCCCTTGACCATCATGGCCGTGTTGACCAACATCACGGCATTCCACAGACTACGCGAAGCGAAGAAAGCATTAGAGCAGAAAGGATTATAAGGATCGTTTAAGACGTATGAATTTTTTATTGAGCATATGGCTGATCACGATGGGGATGGCCCCCGTCAGAGAGGCTCCAAAGGCGGAGCCGTGCGAGTGCACCATCAGCAACCAGTTCCCCACGCCGCCAAGAGATCAGACCTCGCTCTTCTACATTCAACGAACACCCAACACCAACACCATCATGTACGAGCTGAACCTCGACCAGGGTGTGCCCAACGAAGAGGAGCCGGTTCGGGTCTATTGGTTGCGCTATGGCGAGAATGGCCAGCGGGAAGATCTTTCGTATATTCAACGTCATTATGCCTACGGCATCAAAAGCAAGAAGCTGGAGAACAACACGTTTGAACTCCGCTTTGTGTCCTATAAAAAACTTCCGTTCTACCTGTCACGTTCCGCACGCGATAATCGTTATCACATCCTGGCCACGGTCAATGGGAAGCAGATTGAAGTGAGCCGCGTGTTCCTGCAAATTGAAGGGGGAAGCTTCTGGCTTCCCAATGTGGTGTGCGCGCAGGTGAAGGGAATCGATCCGGTTTCCGGTAAAGAAGTTATTCAGTCCTTTAAACCTTAGGGTATGAAGAAGCAATTTGTCTCCAATTCAACCGAGTCGTCGCGCATGTTCAAGAGCGACTTCCTGGAGCGGTTTTCCGTAGTCCACTACAGTGTGCCGCTGATCGTTTTTATTCCCGTGATTTTATATTTCATCTACAGCGCCTTGTTTGTCTGGCACAATAACGTCGTCACGTTCGTGGCCTGCGGCCTGGGCGGCCTCTTGTTTTGGACGCTCACCGAATATGTGATGCACCGGTTTATTTTTCATTTCGAACCCAAGTCGAAATGGGGCCAGCGTCTTCACTTTATTTTTCACGGCGTTCACCACGACTACCCCAACGATGCCCTGCGGTTGGTCCTGCCCCCGTCGGTGAGCATTCCCCTGGCCACCGGTTTCTATTTTCTTTTCCAGGCTGTTTTGCCCCCGGATTGGGTTTCCGCCTCCTTTGCCCTCTTCATTGCCGGATATCTTTTCTATGATATTTCGCATTATGCCCTCCATCATGCTACCTTTAAAAGCCCATTTTGGAAAAGGCTGAAACACCACCACATGCAGCATCACTACAGCGATGCCACCAAGGGCTACGGTGTGAGCTCCGCCCTTTGGGATAAAATATTCAGATCGGATTTTGAAAAATAACCTGGATTACCCGGCGGCTGAGGCAACTAAACCTTTTGGACGTTACCTGGCCACCGCTTTGCTGGTATCGGCAGTCTATGTATTGCTCTCCGCCCTGCTCATCGGCTTCAAATCCGATCAGTTGGTGCTGGCGGGCATTTTTACGGTGCTCTATGTGTCGACCGCCATCACCCGGAAATTCATCCTGGGCTTTTCGATCTTTATCGTCTTCTGGGTCATTTTCGACTACATGAAGGCCTTCCCCAACTACTGGTTCAACGACGTGCACATCGGCAGCCTCTACCACGCGGAGGCCCGCCTGTTCGGCATCCACACCGTCGAAGGGGTGCTGACACCCAATGAATATTTCCAGCGCCACAGCATCGTGCTAGCGGATGTGCTGGCCGGCATTTTTTACTTATGCTGGATTCCCGTGCCCCTGGGTTTTGCCGCCTATCTCTTCTTTCGCAACCGCCGGAGTTTCCTCTATTTCTCCCTCACGTTTTTGCTCACCAACCTCATCGGCTTCGTCATCTACTATCTCTACCCGGCTGCTCCTCCGTGGTATGTCCAGGAATACGGTTTCGATTTCATCGCCGGCACCCGGGGCAACACCGCCGGCCTCATCCGCTTCGACCACTTCTTCCACATCACCGTCTTCCAATCCCTCTACACCAAAGGCTCCAACGTCTTCGCCGCCATGCCTTCGCTGCACTCGGCCTATCCGTTGCTGGTACTGTACCACTCCTGGAAAAACAAAATGGGCCTCATGAAGATCGTCTTTGCGATCATTACGGTGGGCATTTGGTTTGCGGCGGTCTATACGAGTCACCATTACATTTTGGATGTCCTGGCCGGCATTGCCGTGGCAGTCACCGGAATCGTGCTTTTTCAAATGATGCTGGCGAAAAGTAAGGGATTCGCTGGTTTTGTGGAGCGGTATGCTGGGGTGATTTCTTAGGAGCGAGAACTTCTGGCTACTGACTACTAACTCCTGGCCTGGATCTCAGGATCTGAGTTTGAATTACAGGTATTGGCTACTGACTACTGACTACTAGAATACCGAGAACAAGCTTCTGGCTACTGGACTCTAAATCTGAACGCTAGATTCTGAATTTGACTCTGGCAATTAACTCCTGGCTCCTGGCTCCTGGATTCTGGCTCCTGATTTCAACTCCTGACTCCCAGCTCCTGATTTAATCCCGTGGCAAATCAGATCCAAAATCACCTCCAACCGGTCACCCATTTTCTTAATGCGGCAATCCTCCAGCAATCCCATCTCAATGCCTCGCGTGGCGCTCAGCATGATATGACTCAGGTCGTCCAGGTCCTGGTCCGTGATGCGTTTGAATTCGTTGTTGTAGATGCCGAAGACGAGGATGTCGCGGAGGAGTTCCAGTTCCTGGGCTTCGAAGTTTTTCTTGAGTCCTTTGATCAGTTGGGGGTTCTCGGAGATCTCGCCAAAGACAATGCCGTAGAGGTTGGCTTTTTGGTTGATGGCCCTGATCTTGCTGATGGTGAACATACGGAGTTTTTCCTCGGCGGTGCAGGCCTTCTCCACGGCAGCTTTCACCTGGCTGAAGACTTCCTGCATGTCTTCGCGGATCACGGCATCGAAGATCTCGTCTTTGCTTTCGTAGTAATAGTATAGCGTACTCTTGCCTTTTCCCACGGCCTTGGCAATGTCTTCCATGGTGGTTTTGAAAAGGCCAAAGCGCTGGAATAGGGTCCGGGAAGCTTTGAGGACTTCCACGCGGATAAGTTCATCTTTGGAGAGGACGACGACGCTCATCTAATTTTTTGACCAATTTCGTTTTGGAGTCTAAAATTACGATAAATATACAAGAGCAGGAAGGGTTTGTACCATTTGTGCCGTAATAGATGGCTTGAAAATCGGGTTTCTTTTAACTGGCCATCCCAATTCAGGAACGGTTGAAAGCGGGGATAATAGAGGGGGTCAAGTTTTGCGTTCTAGGTATATTTACGGACCAAGAAAATGTATCCCTGTGAAAAGAAGCATGTACTGTTTGAACGCCACGACCAGCTCCGTCCTGAAACTGTTGCTATGCGCTGTGGGGTTAGCGGCTTGCAGGCCGGAGAGCAAACCAACGTTCACCGATACAAAGGCCGTGAGCAAAGAATACGCCACCACGTTCAAGTTTCGCCCCGGTGCGTTAGTGATCGTGGAGGATTACGAAAAAATGTCGGATGCCAGCGATAATACGCCTCCCAAGGCCATACGCGAGCTGCGCGACGAGGCCACCATCGGCAAGATCCTTGCCCTCGCTGCGGCGCTCCCCGACGAAGGACAGATCATGAAAAAGATGGCCAACGTCCCCCTGTTGCGGACCACGTTGATGTATGCGGACGACACCATTTTCTTCGATTACTACAACGCCTCCGTGAAAACCCCGAGGACTTCTTTCTATGCTAATCCTCCGCAGGAAGAGAAGGCGTTGTACGAGCTGTTGCAGTCGTTGGTAAAGTGAAAGGAAACGGTGAAACAAACCGTTGAGGGAGCTGATCATAGGTTGAATAAGCAGTCAATTTACGTCTAACGCGCTGTCTTCCACCTACATGTCAATATCAACCTTTCACTCACCCGGGACACCCACCTGATAATCGGGGGGCGGTCCGGCTCTTCCAATGTGGAAATTTGCAGTCTCAACTACCCCCAGATATGAAATTAAGACAAAAGATCACGCTCCTGATCAGCCTTGCTCTGCTGGTGCCTACTGTTGTCATCAGCACGGTAGCCATCTACAAGATCAAAAGCCAAGCCAACCGCGACATTGCGGAGTATCACGACGAGGAGTTTGCTCAGCTTAAAGTCTATCTGAAACACATTACCGACATCGCCTATGGCGTGATCGAAGCGCAACACAAAGCGCTCGCCGATTCGATCACCCGCTTCAACCAACACGCCGACTCCACCCAGGCCAAGCGGTCGCTCACACCGGCTATGATGGACCCCGCCTTGCAAGAATTGTCGTCCATCCGCTTCGACAATGGCGAAGGCTATTTTTGGGTGACCGACAACAAGCTTCCTTTCCCCACCATGCTGATGCATGCCGAAAAGAAAGACCTGAAAGGCAAGGTGCTGGACGATCCCAAACACAACGTGGAAAAGGAGAAAGGCCGCAACATCTACCAGGTCCGTGCCGAGCGTGCCAATGCCGACGGCGATGCGTTTGTGGAATACATTATGAAAAAGCCCGGCACGCAGGAAGTGGTGAACAAGATCTCCTACTCGCGTTTATATAAGCCCCTGGGCTGGATCGTGTCTACCGGGTTTTATACCGATGCGATCGATCAGGCGGTCGCGGAAAAAAAAGCAGCGTCAAACCAGCAAGTGGGGCAGATGGTTTTCTTCATTCTGGCGCTGGCAGCCTTTATCCTGGCCGTTGGACTGACGGTGTCCATCTATTTTAGCAAGGCGTTGACCACCGCTATTCTCAACATCAAAGATACGCTGGAGCAATTGGCGCAAGGACGCCAGGTGGAACAAGTGCATGTGCACCGCCGCGATGAGATCGGCTCGATGACGCACTCGCTCAATGCGCTGGTGCTCGGACTGTCGTCGTATACTTCCTTTGCCAAAGAGATCGGCGAGGGCAACTTGCAACAGACCTTCACGCCCCTGAGCCAGCAGGATATTCTCGGCAACGAATTGCTGTCGATGCGCAACAACCTGAAAAAAGCGGCCGACGAAAAAGCCATTCGCGATTGGGCCAACGAAGGCCTGGCATCGCTTGGCGAGGTGCTGCGCCGCAACAACATGAACACCCAGGAACTCGCCACGGAGACGCTGCGGGAATTGGTGAAATACACGAAGATGAACCAGGCGGCGCTCTTCATGATGGAAGAAGGATCGGGCGAGAACGATCAATATTTGCAATTGGTGGCGGCCTACGCTTATGAGCGAAGAAAATATATGCAGAAGACCATTGCCGTTGGAGAGGGTATGGTGGGCCAGTGTGTGTTGGAGCGCGGCACGATTCACTTGCGTGAAGTGCCCGAGGAGTATGTCAACATCACGTCGGGCCTGGGTCATGCCGTGCCGCGGACGTTGTTGATCATGCCGCTGATCTATAATGAGGTGGTATACGGTGTTTTGGAGATGGCTTCGTTCCGCGAATTTGGTGATCACGAGATCGCCTTCCTGGAAAAGATCGCCCAAAGCATTGCGGGCACCATCGCTAGCGTCCAGACCAATGAACGCACAAAAAAGTTACTGGAACAGAGCCAGCAGATGTCGGAGGAGATGAAAGCGCAGGAAGAAGAATTGCGCCAGAACCAGGAAGAGCTTCAGGCTACCTCCGAACAAATGCGTCGCCGGCAGGTGGAGTTGGAAAAAGAGAACGAGCGCTTGAAAGATACGCTTCGTTCGTCGGGGGTTGACGTCCAGACAACACGCACAGCTTATCAGACCGTATGATGATACACTACACTTCACGCCCACGGCTTTTTGTCCTGGCGAGTCTTTTCCTCCTAACGTCCATCCCAACCCTGGCGCAGGAAAAATATTGGGTGAAGCCGGACAGTCTCTACAAGTACGTGCAGCCCTCGGCCGCCCTGCAATTTTGGGGAACGTATACGTCTGGCGAGAAGGCGCAGTTTGCTGCAAACGGTCCGTTGGAAGCCGTCCAAAATCGCGTGAGCTTTATGGCGCGTCGCGCGCGTCTGGGCTTTAGCGGAAAGCCATACAAGGGCCTGAGCTACGCGGTGATGATCCAGTACGACAACCTGGGCAAAGACAAACTCAGCGGCGTGCGCGGAGCTACCAACACGGGAACACTCGGCATACTGGATGCGTATGTCACCTGGCGCTTTACCAAAAATGAAATGGGCGCCATCACCGTGGGTTATTTCCAACCGCAGATCAGCCGCGAATGTATTACCGGCGACTTGTTGGTGAACTCGTTCGACAAATCCGTTTCGCAAACCTATATCCGTCAGCACATGGATGGCAAAAGCTATGGCCGGGCTACGGGTTTGAACATTGGCGGCTTAAAAAATTCCGGGTCCTTTTCGTTTGGTTACAACGTAGGGATATTCAACAATGTGACCACCGCAGCCGACCCCAAGAACTTTCCCGAAAGCGCCGGCAAGTACTGGTCGCCGTTGACGGTGGAGCGGCTCACGTTCACCTTTGGTGATCCCGAAAAAAAGACCTACTCGATCAACTACGATGCGAACAACTATTACAGCAAACGCAACGGAGTGACCTTCGCCGTCTTTGGCTCGCAGCAGGGGCGTACCGATATTTTTCAAAACAACCACGTGAACGGATTTGACGTGCTCTTCAACTACAAAAACCTGAACCTTGACGGCGAATGGTCATGGCTTGAACGCAAAGCCGAAGGCCACACCCTTCGCGGTCAGACGGGACACATTCGCGCGGGATACAACATCGTAGTATCCGAAAAATATTTCCTGGAACCTTGTTTTATGTTGACGGACTATAGCGGCGACAGCAGTGGATCGGTTTCGGGCAGCGACCGTTTGTATGATGCAGGCGTGAACTGGTACCTCAATAAAAAGAACTGCAAGCTGAGTGTCCATTACATTGTGCAGGAGGGTGCCGGGGTCAATGGCTACACGGATGGGGTGACGTTTCAGAAAGGAAATTATGCCGGCGCTTCGTTGGTGTTGATGATTTAGGTTGAGGGATAAGAATAGTAAAGATAGGGTTAAACGTTAGGCGTTATTTTGTTTTGGGTTGTGGGACTGACTGTTTGCTTACGCGGCAGGAAGTCCCTTTTTTATGGCACTGCTTAAAGGCATTCGCCTGGATACAATATTCCCATAACTGCGGTGGCGCGTCATGCCATCAAAAATGTGGACACCGATCGAGGTATTGTGTGGCTGCCACAGGCAGGTGGGAAGTCAAGATTTTTTTAGCCCATTGAGAATTAAATCGAATAGTTGATTTTGTCTGCTTTCCAGAGACTCCACCGTTTGGTCGGCTTCCATGATGTCCCATTCAAGCACGTTGATTCGCAATTCGGCTAACAGCATCGTATCAAAATTGCGATATATCCCCGTTTGCTGACCTTTCACAAACAAGTCATTTAACATGATGATCAGTTCATGTTTGTATCGTTTTATCAGTTTGTAGGCGGCAGGATAATACTTCCGGATATCATAAAAGAACATGGGTCCCGCTTCGAGGGCGCGGTTAACGATGAACCCGTTAAAAATAGAGAGTCGTTTGATCTCCGTTTCTTCCCGAGTCATCCGGCTTTTGAGATCCAATCTGCTTTTTTCGACGGATAGTTTTACGAAATCCGTTACCATGGCATCCTTATCGGTGTAAACCTTGTAAAGCGTTTTCTTGGAGACACCCAGGTGTCTGGAGATATCATCCATGGTTACCCCATGGAATCCCCATTTTCCGAACAGGTGTCCACACCCTGCCAGTATGTGATCTTTCTCCATAACTAGTTCGTATCAGGGACCGCCATGGCGCCATGCGATCCGATTCGCTTAATGCCCTAATTCTCCCAGGGTTCTTTTTAAATTCGCTTCGGCTATTTTATAGCCGACCTTTGCATCAATAACGTTGCTATAGGCTTGCTGCCAGATGGTTTGTGCATCCAGGACATCTTTTCCGGCGATGGTACCGGCTTGGAAACGGTCTCGACTTAATCGTAAATTTTCGGCGGCTTGTTCTAAAGAAAGCGCTGCCAATTTAACGCGTCTTGCATTTTGGTTCAGTTGTAAGACCGACTGCTGTACTTGCAGCGAGATAATTTCTTTGCTCTCCTGGAGTTGATGTTCCTGCGCATAAATACGGTATTGCTGTTCTCTCACCTTCTCCGTTCGCTTGCCCCAACCGAATAGGGGAACATTCACGGTTAACAAACCATAATAGCTGGCGAGCGATGTGCCATTATTTTCCGGATTGATCCCTTGCTTCCCAAACGCACTGACACCGCTGATGCCGAGTGAAATACTGGGCAACAGTTCTCCTCTGTAAATTCGCTCCTGTAGCCGGGCAGATTCCAATGTTTTCTCCTGGATGCGAATTTCCGAGCGAACCGTCTGTGCGTGTGTTGTCAAGTCGGAAATGGAAAGCGAGTCAAACGTTCCGGTGATGCTATCCGATACATTGAAGTCTATGCTATCGGCCAGGCCAGTGAGTTGCGCCAGATTCAGCTTTGCCAGCGTAAGTGCATCTCGCCCTTGGATCAGGTTTAACGCGTTTTGATTTTGCTGGACGCGGGCGCGGAGCAGATCGTTTTTATAGGTAATGCCGGCAGTATATTGGTTGTTAATGTCGACGACTAACGCAGTCAATTGCTTGTGGCTCTGCTCGGCTAATGCAATTTGCTCTTTTGCGGAGATCACTTGCCAGTAGGTCACTTCGGTATTGTACAGCACATCGGAAGTGGTCAACGCCTTGCGTTCCGTTTGAATGTCCACCGTGGCGGCGGCCACTTTTTTCTCCAATTGGTTTCTGCCTCCCGAATAGATGGGCTGGTTAAAATTGATCCCCGGACTTACACCCTGTTCGGGCAGTAGCGTGTTGAGCGGTTTTCCAAAATAAAATCCGGTCACCGAACCGTCAATGGTAAACTTACTCTTGGTGTCGGCCTGCTTTTTTTGCGATTCGGCAACCAGAATATTCTGATCCGCGGTTTTTATATTGTTATTCTGACGGATAGCGAGTTGTCTAAACTCATCCAGCGTTATGTTGCGCTGCGCCGCCACGAACGAAGACTGTAGTAACGCGAGTATGAATATGAATAAGGAGCCCGGGAGGATCCCCGATGTTGTCGACTTCATTTGATGTTATTTTATATGATGTTTTAGTTTGTTGCTAAGCCTGGTGCTTCCCTTTCAAATCAAATGAGCTCCGGCTTATATTGGATATGCTCGTCGGCGTCCGGTTGATTCATTTCTTCATGAACCACCTGCGGTTTAATGAATTTGTAATAAAGCACGGGCACCACCAGGAGGGTCATTACCATGGAGAAGACAAGACCCAATGCCAACACGCTTCCTAACGGCGACCACAATGGCGACTTGCTGAGGATCATCGGAACAACGCCGATCGCCGCTGCCGAAGAAGTTAAAAAGATGGGCCGCATTCTTCTTTTTGCCGAGGCTATGGCTGCGGCCTTCAGCGTATAGCCGTGCTCGCGAATCAATTCATCGGCATAATCCACCAGGATGATTCCATTGCGCACGACAATTCCCATCAGACTTATAATGCCGATGAATGCCGTAAAACCCATGGGATTGCCGGTCAGCAAAAGTCCAAGCATGGCACCGAGCAAACTCAGCGGGAAAGCCGCTAGCACGATCAGCACTTTTTTAATGCTTTTGAACTGAAACAGCAACGTGAGGAAAATGAGCATCAGACTGATCAAAAGCGACTTGCCCATGTCTGGAGAAGTTTCGCCGGATGACTCCACTTCGCCTCCATAGTTGATGGTGATGCCCGCGGGCAGTGTAAGGGCTGCTATTTTTGGCTTTACTTCGTTGACGATGGTCGTAGCCGTGATGCCATACTGTGCTTCAGACCGAACCGTAAGCGTGCGAAGTCCATTGCGATGAGCAATGACGCCGGTATGCCACGCCGGTTGGAGTTCTACGACTTCTTTGAGTGGCACCTTTGTGTTGTATTGCGACGTGACGTAGATGTTTTGAAGCTTATCCAGGCCATCGCGATTTTTTCCATCGAGTCGCAAAACAATGTCAATGGGTTTATCATCCTCCCAGAGCGTGGAGACAGTGTTTCCTTTGATCTCACCCCCCAGCGTTTGGGTAATGGTAGAGTGACTTACACCCAGACGGCTTGCTGCGTCCTCTTTGATGATGGCACGCACTCCAAAATAGTCATCTTGGTAATCGGTGCGGATCCAGTTCGTGCCTTTCGTCTTCTCAACAATGGCAGCGATTTGTGCCGCCACCCGTTTTTGGTCTTTTAAATTTTCGCCCACGACGCGGATCTCTACGGGAGCCGGTGTCTCCTTATTCGACAACTGCCTTACCCTCACATAACCGTTGGGAAGAAAATTTTTGAACTTTGTCAGGTATTCACCGATCATCTCCACGGTGGCTTCCTCACTGGTGGTGTTGATAAATATTTGCGCAAAATTTTCGCGCGGCGTTTCCGGAGCATAGGTGGCGTGGAAACGGGGAGAGGAAGTGCCTACAAAGCTGGCCGTGGTGACAATGCGCGGATCATCTTTTATGGCGGCTTCTACTTTTTCTACGGCCTTGGCGGTTGCCGAAACATCGGTGCCATTTTGCATCCATAGCTCCAGGTTAAATTGATTTCGCTCGGCCATCGGAAACAGTTCCTCCTGTACACCGCCGCCAACCACCATAGCCAGAAAGACGGAAAAAAGACCTGTGAACATCGTAAGCTTTGGCCAACGAAAGCAAAACTCCACTGCCTTGTTGAACCCGTCCTGTAAGAGATCGAGTATGTTCTTTTTTGCAGGACGATCGGCTACATGATGCTTGAGCCCTTTTTTCAAGAAGACATAACACATATAAGGTGTTAAAAGCAGGGCAACCAGAAAGGAAGCGAATAATGCGATGGATACGGCGATCGGCAAAGAGACGATGAACTCCTTGGGAAGTCCTCTCAGAACAAACGCCAGCGGCATGAAGGCAAAAATGATGGCAGCGGTTGCCGTAAACACCGGGATCATCAACTGCGTTGCGCTCTGCCACGCGGCTGTCCAATTCGCAACGCCCTCATCCAGTTTTTCGATATAATTATCCACGATGACGATCGCGTCGTCGACCACCATCCCCAGCACGACAATCAGTGCGGCGAGCGATACCTGATGAATTTCTATTCCCACCAAATTGAGGATGGCAAAGGTTATCGCGATGGACACGGGTGCGGCAATCGCCGATATGGAAGCGATGCGGAAGGGGAGGAGTAACATCACCACGACGATCACCGCAGCAATGGCGATCCCAAATTCCACCATGAAATGACTTACCCGTTCGCCCACCACTTCAGGTTGGTCGACGATGGTCCGGATGGTAACATCGGCGGGCAACGTCTTCTTTACGGCTTCAATTTTCTTGTTGAGGTCATCGCCAAGGAACACGATGTTATTTCCAGGTTGCATTTGCACGGTCAGCATCATCACATTGTCGCTGCCGACCTTTATAAAACTATTCAGTTCTTCATAGCGTCGTTCAATCCGTGCGACATCTTTCAGTCGGACCACTTTTCCGTCGGGGCTGCTGAAAATGATCTGGTTGCCGATGGCCGCCTCATCTTTGTACCGGCTGTTGGCAAAGATGGGAACATTACTGGCCGACAAAGTAATGTCGCCGGTATAGTTGGTCACATTCTGTGTTTGTAATACAGCCGACAGCGTGGCAAAATCAAACCCATATTGCTGCATCTTTTCATCGTCAACAATGATATAGATCTGTTGACGCTGTCCACCGTATCGATTGATCTTAGAGACTTCGGGAATCGTTTTAATGCCGTCCTCGATCTTGTCCAGATACTTTTCAACTTCGGCATAGCTTCGGCCGGGTGCGCTCACCGTGATCATCTGCGCAACCACATCGCCGAATTCGCTATTGACAATCGGACCCTGTACACCGGGAGGAAGGGTAGGACGCAAGGTGCTATTCAACCCATGCTGCAAGGTGCTCCAAAACTTTTTGGGGTCTTTTACCTCGTCGTTCAACTCCGCGATAATGACCACCTGACCTTCTTTTGTTTCCGAGCGGGTTTTCGCCTTCTTGATCTCTTCGAAACTGAAAAGGAACTGCTCAATTTTGTCGGTCACCTGCTTTTCCACCTGGAGCTCATCCGCACCCGGATAGAGTGCAAAGACAATACCTTGTCTCACCGTAATGCGCGGGTCCTCGCTCCGGGGCATCGTGATCAACGCCACGATCCCCACCACAACCAATAATCCCGCAATCAACATCGATATCTGACTATACTTCATCGATGCTTCAATAATGTTTATTCTTCGTTTTTTCATGGGTTCTTATCCATCTGTAGATTCGCTTGTTCCTTCATTTTTTGAGCGCGTCGGTTAAAGCGACACCGTTTGACCGTCCTTCAATTGACTTTGTCCTTGTATGATCACGTTGTCACCAACGTGAAGACCTTCCGAGATAATGATCTCATCCCGTAACAGGCCATCAACGACGACCCTCTTTTTGATGGCCCTGTTTTTATTGTCCACAATGAAGACGTAGGTAAATTCTTCCGGATCGCGAACCACGGCATCGGCGGGAACGGTCAATGCCTCGCGTTTGTGATCCGTCGAAATGGTGATGTTTGCCAACATGCCGGGCAGAAGCTTTCCATTGGCGTTGACAAGTTTGACTTTCACTTCAAAACTTCGCGTGGAAGCATCTGCCTGCGGGTTAAGGATATTGATCTTTCCGTCTCTGGTTTCTTGTATGGCCGGAACCGTGACCGTTGCCGGCGTGCCGGCAGCGAGCTTGCTGATCTCACTTTCTGAAACGGAGATCTTGGCGTATACCAGATCGGTCTTCACCAGGGTGAAGGCCATCACTCCGGGAGAGGCGATAGCACCCCTTTCAATTTCTTTTGCCGTAACAATGCCAGCAAACGGAGCATAGAGTTTGGTGTCTGCCAATCTTTTGGCCGCGATACTCTTGTTTGCTTTCGCCTGTGATAAGGCAACCTTGGCGGCGATGTGCTCCCGGGCAGGCAGACTTCCTTTTGTATACAGCTCATCGAGTCGATTGAAATTATCCTGTGCCTGTTCGAGGGAAGCTTCTGCGAGGGAGACGTTGTTCTGGTATTCGATGGTTTCGATCGAAGCCAGTAACTGCCCTTCGGCAACGTGCTGCCCTTCCTCGACGTGAACAGCGACCACTCTTCCCGGAACGGAAAACCCCAGCGAAACGGAATTGTCCGCCTCAATCGAGCCACTGTAAGAAAGGGTCTCGGCTATGCCATTCGCTGCCAGTTGTCGTGTGCTGACTTTCAAAGGAGGAGCAGCGGGTTCTTTGTCCACGCTCTTGGTACAACCTGCCAGCAGGATCACGGCCAGACTGAATGAGGACAATTGCTTAAATACGTTCATAAAAATTATTCGTTTTGTTTTTTGTGGTGAGACTAAACCGGTTTGTAAAAATTGGGAGGGAGTCAAAGTAAATCTTCGACCAAGACGTTTCGTGGCGGTGAATGAAACAATGCTTTTGTCTTCGTGCTGTTATCTTCAAAGAGACCAAGTATGAAATCGGCTTCCTTGTCTCTGTTGACATTTTCATTTTCGGGCTGCGAGAATACGTGATAGTAGCGCACGCCATATGCCCCGACTTCACGATCAAGTTCTTTCGACATCTCCATGTGCAGCAAGCTGGCAATCCTGCCCAAAGGGGAGGGTGCGGATGTTAATAGTATGGGGTCGCTGCAGATCTGGATGAAGGTGCCGCGTCCGTGATATTTCATGAGCGGAAGGAGAAGCTTTGCCGCCATAAACCAAGAGGACAAGCTCTCGTATTGCATCTTGTCCCAGGTAACATAGTCGAGTTCGGTGAGCGGCAGCGTGGAGTAGGTAGCGCAGGACAGAATAATAACCAGGTCAATCCTTCCGTAACTCAATTGAATGTGATCGGCGATCTCTTTCGATCTTTCGTAGTCCGTCGGGTCGGTGACCAACGTCACTAATGAACCGGTGGAAATGTCGGCGACTTCAGTTTTTATCCGGAGAATCGTTTCCGCGTTGGGCGCAGGCACAATGACCAACGCACCGCGCTGAAGCAGCTGCCGGATAATCGAAATTTCAAGCGATTGCGTTGATCCTGCAACGATTGAAATGATATTCTTGAGTGACTGATCCATAGTGATGACATCCTTCGGGGATGACGATACAAAGATGGATCACGCAGGAGGTGAACGGAATGTTGAAAAGTACTTAATGTATGTCTGAAAGTACGCGTTCGGGCAGGAGTGCAGATTGCTCTTCCACCAGGATCGACGCGTCTTGTTTGCTTTTCCGGTACTCGGAGGGTGTGAGACTTGTTTTGTTTTTAAAGAACTTGCTGAAAAAGAATTGGTCGCTGAACTGCAACAAAAGGGCAACCTGCCCGATCGAATAGACCGGGTCATTCAACAAGATCATCGCCTCGGTGATGACCATCTCGTCGATCAGGTCTCCTGCTGTTTTACCTACGGCCTCTTTTACCGTTTGGGTTAAATACCGTGGCGTGACGGCAAGTTGGCCGGCGTAAAATTGCACACTCCGTTCTTCCCGATAGTACTTGATGAGTAACTTCATAAAGCGGGCGGCCAGATCTTGCTTGCGCGTGGGCTTGGTTTTTAATTTTTGATTGTGATGATAAAAGACATTGACGAGCTCATAGACCAGGAGGCTGAAATTGTGGTGAATGATCTCTTGTGAAAATTCACTCTTCTGCCGGGTCACGATGTTGGCATAGAGCATGTTAAAGATCCTGGACAGCAAAACGATCTCGTCATTTTCCAAGGCGACGTGCGTGTTGAGATCCGGCCCGAGCAACTTGAACGCGGAAAGATACTTTTGATAGATGCCAACTTTAAGAAGAAAGTCTTTAGAGAAGGACAGGCACCTGCTGGAGATGAATTCAGAAGAGCCGATGAATTGGCAGATCGTACCCGGTTCGATCAAAACAAATTCTCCTTCGCCAATGACATGATGTGTGAGATTCAACTTTAGGGATATTTCTCCCGAGGTGACCATGAATAGAAAATACTGATCGACTCGAAAAGGATAGAAAATAGGGATGGCCTTTTTCTCATTCTCGGCAACGGAAACCTGGAGGCCGTCTAATTGCTTGGTTTGCCCAAGGATAGTAAGGAGTTCCGAAAACGTGTGATTACGGACCATTTGTTCAGTATGCTTCGTTTGTTCAGTTGTCATCATACGAGTCGGTTTGTAAGCCTTAAGACGTAAAGAATCCAGGAGGTAGACGAAAGAACCCAGGCTTTATTTTAAGCTTGCCGCCGAAGAAGCGCCAATAATGTCCAAATCAAGATGGCATTTTTGATAGTGACGAGCTTTCCAGCAAAATCGACACACGCCTTGTCGCATTAAATCAACGGCTTAACAGAAAATTGGCGTGGTCATGTTTACAAATTTGAATACGGCTAAGCCCGTGCGACCTCATCGATAGGACCTGGTAAAGACAGTCGATTTTTCAAAGCGCTATACAATGATTCTAAAGGTGAGGTTTATCCTTGGTTTTAGAGGCGTGGTGGATTTGGCGATGCGGTGTTCCCAGTGTTGTTGGAGGTCGCCTTTCATGAGGAGCATCGAGCCGTTTTCGAGGCGGATGGCGTATTTGCGGTCGTGGTCCTTTTTGTGGCGGATGTCGAACTTGCGCACCTGGCCGAAGCTGACGGAGGCGATGATGGGTTGTTTGCCCAGTTCGGTTTCGTTGTCGCTGTGCCAGGCCACGGAATCGTTGCCATCGCGGTAGTAGTTGAGGAGGACGCTGTTGAAGCGGATGTGGGCCAGTGGTTCGATGCGTTCTTTGATGGCCAGCAATTCGGGCGTCCAGGGGTGGGGTTGGAAACGGGTGCCGGTGTAGGCATAGTTTTTTCCGGAGTCGCCAAACCAGGCGGTGAGGCGGGGGGTGATGACCGGCTTGCCATACATCACGACTGTGCGTTGTTCCCAGGGGATGGTGGCGATGAATTTTTGGAGGTAGTGGGCGCTTTCGGTGTTGGTGAAAAGTTGAGGGGTGTAGGCCACGAGGTCATCGGGCAGACCGGTGCTTATTCCGCTTTCGCCAAACATGTTCAATTGGTCCATCCCAGGTTAACTGAAAAGGAGAGGAATTGGTTGCGGCGTTTTTGCGGGGTTGGGGTGGCGAACAGGGCCTGCTTGCGTGAAGGATGGGAGTGGAAAGCCCGGAGTGCGGTGGGGAAAGGGGAGAAGGATTTGTTGGTGGGACACCAACAATGGGTTTGATCGGGTCTTGAAATGGGGGGACTAAGGGGTAGGCGGACTTGTAACGGACAGCCTGACCCCGGCGGGCGGGATGCGGGTGGAAAGAAGGGGGCACGCCCGCCCGGGATTTAAAAACGCTTAAAAAAGTGGTCTTCCGGATAGTGGTGGCACCACACTTACCTGTCTCTAGACGGATTATTAGGGTTAAAAAACGTTAATTTGGTTTTACGTTACAAAGGGATGGTGACTTTGCCCGAGGAGGATATGATCAGGGCCATTCGTGATGGCGATAAGGTCGCTTTTCAGCAGGTGTTTTATGCTTGCTACGATGGCCTGTGTCAGTATGCCTGCACGATGCTGAAGGATATGGACGAGGCCGAGGATGTGGTGCAAGCCATGTTTGTGAAGGTTTGGGAGAAGCGCGAGAGCCTGGGGATCCAGACGTCGATGCGGTCGTATTTGTTCCGGTCGGTGTATCACCAATGCCTGAACCAGTTGGAGCACCGTGCCATCAAGTGGAAGCACCAGGAGCAGGGCGCCTACGACAAACTGGGCGAGGTGCAACAACCCGAAGTGTTCCCGGAAGAATTGGAGGAGCGCATCAAGGCGGCCATCGGCGAACTGCCAGAGCAGTGCCGGATCATTTTTATGATGAGCCGTTATGAGGAGATGAAGTATGCCGAGATTGCGGCCCGGATGAACTTGTCGGTGAACACGATCGAGAACCAGGTGAGCAAGGCATTGAAAATTTTGAGAGGGCGGTTAAAAGATAATTTTGTTTAACATGAAAATCTGTGTCGCGTGATGAAGGAAAATGAAAGCGCCATAACCGATGAGCTGATCGTGCGGTATCTCGCCGGCGAAGCTTCCCCCGAAGAGGCGATGGCTGTGCAGGATGCATTGACGGATTTGAAATTCCAGTCGCGCTTTGCCGCACTGCAGAGCACGTGGGCGGCCACCCACCCGGGGAAAACAACACACCAAGTTTACGCAGCCGAAGCCTGGCTGGCCATCGAGGACCGGCTGACGCGGCGACCACTTCAAAAAGTAAAGACCTCGCCGGAAGAAAAAAAGTCGCGTGCGTTGCGCTTCAGTCATCGCGCGTTCCGCATAGCCGCGTCGTTGCTGTTGCTGGCGATAGCGGGCGTTGTGCTGTATAACATGCTGACCTCGCCGGATGAGGCGTTGACCTATGTGACCACCCAGGGAAAAGTGCAGCATGTGGACCTGCCGGACCAATCGGTGGCCACCGTGTTTCGAAACAGCAAGCTCTCGTATGCCGCCGATTTCAACAGCCACCACCGCGAAGTTTCGTTGCTGGAAGGCGAGGTGTTTTTCAACGTGACCCACGACCGCAAACACCCGTTTATCATTCACACCGCGGTGGCCGATATCAAAGTGATTGGCACAGCCTTTAACGTGACGTTGAACGGCGATGCCGTGGAGGTGTCGGTGAAGGAGGGTAAGGTGCAGGTCTATACGAAAACCGACAGCACCTTCCTGGAGGCCGGCGTGACGGGGGTGGCCCAAAAGGCCGGTCTCATCCAAACCCAGGACTCCGTGAACAGCAACGCCTGGGGCTATGCCACACACCGGTTTGTATTTAAAGACACCCCCCTGCGCGAAGTGATTCGCGACCTGGAAAAGGCCTATCCGTATACCATAAACGTATCGGACCAAGCCATTAATAATTGCAGGCTAACGGCTACTTTTGAGAATGATTCTGCCGAAAATCTGCTAAATTTAATGGCGGAATCTTTAAACCTTTCCGTAACAAGCAGTGGAGGCGTCTATACATTGGAGGGCGAAGGCTGCCCGTAATCTTCTGGTTGCGGCCATGGTGATCTGGATATCGGCAGATGTCCGGGGACAGGCCGTGGACGATATTCTGACAAAAGGAATCTCCCTTTCCTATCAAGACAAACGTTTTCATGACGTGGTGGAAGACCTGGAACGTGTGACAGGCCTTCATTTTATTTATAGCTCCGACAAGATCGAAGTAAACGGCCGCGTTACGCTGTCGGCCCACCGCCACTCGCTCGATGAAGTGCTGGCGCAGTTAGGCAAGCAAATGAACCTGGCGTTTAAAGTCCAGGGCAAGTATGTGGTGATCAAAACCCTTCCGCCTGCACCCGTAATTTCAAAATCCATTGTCCCTGCAACGCCTGCTCGCGTCAGTGAACCGGTAGAAGATCTTCAGTACACCACTTCGCTTATCGCGAACCCATCCTTCGATACGCGCGATTTTTCTGCGGCAACACTGTCTTATCCACAAGTGAAAAAAGATCTGCAAACGTTGCAAGTATATTTTGATTCGGATCTGCTGCAAAAAATTCCGCCGCAATACATTCGCCGGATCGGGCAGCGTCAGCGGCTGGGCTGGTTTGCCAGCGGTGGGTTTATGATGAATGACTACTCGATCGGCGCGGTGTTCCAGGCCGGGATGCGTTCGCTTTATTTTGTGATGGGCTCCAGTTGGATGACCGACAGCCGATACCACGGGTCTTATGGCCTAGGATCGTCGATAAAAATTGCCCGTAATTTCTCCGTCAATCCGGCCCTCACGTTTTCGCCGATGAAGGAGACCAACAAGCATACCACCAACTTCTATGGGCACAAAGTGGACGAAAATGTGCAACTCAAGGCGGGTCACTGGCAGATGAAATGGATGGTGCAGTATGCGCTGGGCCGTCATATCAATCTTAATTTCGGCCCGACCATTAACCGGCTGCACACCTCCTTTACGACAAAGGATGTGAGTCTGTCGCGCTACACACAGGTGGCGGGTTTTGTGGGAGACCCGCAAGGTTTTTCGGCCTATGGCCGCGAGCCCGCGACGCAGCCGATGGTGACCACCGTGATCGTTGTGGATAGTCATCAAAAGCAATATCAAACCCTGCAATATTGGGTGGGCTGGGAGGCCAGCGTTTCTTACCGCATAAATTTTTCGGGCCGCCGATAGTGGCAAGTCTTCTTTCGCCTGTCTCTGGGATGTGAGCGAGTGCCCACAGCATATCCAAACTTAAAACAGACTGACAGGTGAACTTACAATCACATCTACGAGATGCCCTCTGGGTCCTATTTACGTTTACGATCATGGGACTGTGCTTTGCGGTTCAGCAATGGGAGGACAGAAGATTTTCCGTCGAGTGCATCACGGCGGAAGTGCAGGACCTGTACCGCCTCGATGCGCGGCAGGCCAAGAGGATCCAAGAGATCAACTACGACTTTTATGACCGTGTGAGCAAGGCCTCGTTCCATTATCTCCTCAACGAAGAAGCTTGCGAAAAAGAAATCGAACGGTTAACCCTCGAGAAGAATGAGGCGGTGATGAGCGTTGTCAAACATCGCATGAGCCATCGAACGGTGGGAACGGAAGTGGGGTTGCAGTGAGACCTGCGAACCGCCCCGCCTTCGCTAAAGCTCCGTCTTCGCTAAAGCTACGACGGGCAAGTCGGCGGGCACTGAGAGGGGCAGGTCGGTAGTATTCTTTTTTTTTGCTTCTTTTCTAGCCCGCTGAGGCTTTAGCGAAAGCGAGGGCGGTTCAGTCTCCACGGCCTGATCGATGGGATCATTACCACAATCAAAATAGCTTGAGTTGATCTTTGTCTGCGGGAGGCTTTGCTTTTCCAAAGACCGTGCGGCCCCCGTGCTTGTAGGACTCGGCCCGCTCTTGGGCGATCACTTTATCGAATGCTCCGGGATCGGGTTCGAAATCTTGCTCCATCCGCTGCGCCACCACCGTCAGACTTTTTATGGCGGCTTGTTTGTCGGCGTCGCCGATCTTTGCTTTCTCTACGGATGTCTTCAGAATGTTGATGGTCTCGTCATAGACCTTGGTGGGAACCGGGAACGGGTGGCCGTCTTTGCCACCGTGTGCAAAAGAAAACCGCGCGGGATCGGTGAACCGCGACGGCGCACCGTAGATCACTTCGCTGACCAACGCCAGCGATTGGATCGTGCGCGGGCCGACGCCTTCCAATAGCAGCAGCGATTCGAAGTCAAGCAGCGACCGGTCTTGCGCCAGGTTCAAAACACTTCCCAGCCGCTTGAGATTAACATCTTTCGCCCGGACATCATGGTGCGAGGGCATCACGATGCGCTGGATCTCCGGCAACATCACCGAGGGTTTTTCTTTCACGATCTCCAGCATCGAAGCCTTGGCACGGGCAGCCTCCACGTCGGTCATGTTGAGGATCTCGCCTTGATTTTTTCCGTAGATGAACGTGTGCGGATTTTCGACAAACGACTTGACTTTCTCCGAATGCCAGTGATAGCGGCGGGCCATGCCGTTGGCATCGTTCATGCCCTGTTGCACCACCGTCCATTCGCCGGTGTCGGAAACCACGAACGTGTGAAGATAGAGCTGAAACCCATCCTGGATGGCCGTGTTGTCTACCTTGGCCGTGAGCTTACTGCTCCGGACCAGCGCATCACCGTCCAACCCGGTCTTGTCGGAAAGTTGCATCAACTCCAAGGGCGTTTGCCGCGAGTGTCGTCCCTTGCCGCCACAGATATAAATTCCCAGATCTTTAAATTTCGGATTGACGGCGCGCTTCAGAGCCCCCATCACCGACGTGGTGATCCCCGACGAATGCCAATCCATCCCCAGCACACACCCAAACGCCTGAAACCAAAACGGGTCACTCAACCGGCTTAACACCGCCCCCTTTCCATACTCCAGCACGATCGACTCCACAATCGCCCCGCCCAGCAAGCTCATCCGCTGCGCCAACCAAGGCGGCACCTGCCCATAATGCAAAGGCAGATCCGCAGAACGTACGTTATTAAAATGCAGCTTCGGCATAGCTCAAAGATACCTGTAGATCACCCCAAATCCCACCTTGCCCAACAAAAGCAGACCCCTTAAAAGTGCCTCAAACACTTGTAAAATTAAGTTTGACAAAATAAAAGTCCCCGCACTCAAAGCACGAATGGATGTTCCAACCAAATCACAGAGCATTTTGTAGCACCATCAGAGCTTTCCCTACGCATACAAAATCCAAAAAACATCCTATTTTTGATTCCACCGAACAAAGAGCACAAGCCAAAAGCAGCACACGACCTGGATAACCAAAAAAAACTCCTGGCTTCTGACTTCTGGCTCCTCAAGACAACTCCCAACACCGAACAAAACCATCGCTTGCCCCAGGCCCATCCTAACCAGCCTCCTCCAACCCCATATGACCGCCCCAACCCAAACGCTCGCGCTAAACAACCCGAAGATCATCCGCGCCTGGTACATGTACGACTGGGCCAATTCTGTTTATTCGCTCGTCATCGCCACCGCGATCTTCCCCATCTACTACAAGGCGGTTGCCGTGGATGGCAACGGGAGCGACATGGTGAACTTCCTGGGATTCACCATTCAGAATTCCGTGTTGTACTCTTATGCCTTATCGTTTTCCTTTCTCGTCGTGGCCGCGATGTTGCCTTTGCTATCCGGTGCTGCCGATTACATTGGCAACAAGAAGATCTTTATGAAATGTTTTGTGTGGTTGGGCAGCATGGGCTGCATCGGTCTTTTCTTTTTTGATGATATCACGATGTTGGGATGGGGCATTTTTTGCTCTATCGTCGCCAGCATTGGCTATTCCGGTAGCCTGGTGTTCTACGATGCCTTTTTGCCGGAGATCGTCACCGAAGATCGCTATGACGTGACCAGCGCACGGGGCTATTCCATGGGGTATTATGGCGGCGTGCTGCTCATGGTGATCTGCCTGGTCTTGATCATGAATGCGCAGGCCTTCGGGCTGGGGGCCACGCCCGGCGAAGCCAGCACATTGGCCACGAAAATATCGTTCATATTGGTCGGGCTTTGGTGGATCGGATTTTCACAAATACCGTTCCGCGTGCTGCCCGACAACCCCTTCAACAAAAAGCCTACCGGCAACATCTGGACCAACGGATACAAGGAAATACGGAGCGTTTGGAGAAGCCTGGAATATCAACCGCAGTTGAAGCGCTACTTGTTTGCATTCTTCTTCTACAACATGGGCGTGCAAGCCGTGATGTACCTGGCCACGTTGTTTGGAACGGATGTGCTCCATTTAAAAGATCAAAGTCTTATCGCCATCGTGGTCATCATTCAAATCGTTGGTGCAATGGGAGCCTATTTGTTCGCGCGTTTGTCGCGCCGGTTAGGCAACCGTCTTTCGTTGTTGGTGATGATCGTGATTTGGATCGGGGTGTGCATCTCGGCCTACCTCATTACCACGGAATATCAATTCTATGGACTGGCCTTTGTGGTGGGCATGGTGATGGGGGGCATTCAATCGCTGTCGCGCGCAACCTACTCCAAGCTGATCCCACAAAACACCACGGACCACGCTTCCTACTTCAGTTTCTATGATGTTACCTACAACGTCTCGATCGTGATCGGCACATTCTCGTATGGCTTCGTGGATCAAATCACGGGGAGCATGCGCTATAGCGCCCTGGCGTTGGGCGTGTACTTCCTTATCGGTTTCTTTATTTTATCGACCGTGCGGGCGAAAGAGATCCAGGCGGCGCAGGTCCGTTAGTAGCGCAGGTGCTTCACGGTCATGCCGTTGTTGATCAATTGCTTCAACGAGTCGATGCCGATCTTGAGGTGCAGCTCTACAAACGTTTTGGTCACCACCGAATCGCTGGCTTCGGTCTTCACGCCCTCGGGTACCATGGGTTGATCGGAAATGAGCAATAGGGCTCCCGTTGGAATTTTATTGGAGAATGCCGTGGAGAAGATCGTCGCCGTTTCCATGTCGATGGCCAGCGCGCGGATCTTGCGCAGGTAGCTTTTGAATTCTTCGTCCCATTCCCACACGCGCCGGTTGGTGGTGTAGACGGTGCCGGTCCAGTAATCTTGTTTGTGATCGCGGATGGTAGTGGAGATGGCTTTCTGCAAAGCAAACGCGGGCAAGGCCGGCACTTCGGGAGGGAAGTAGTCGTTGGAGGTTCCTTCGCCGCGGATGGCCGCGATGGGGAGCACGAGGTCGCCGATGTCGTTCTTTTTCAATCCGCCACATTTTCCGAGGAACAAGGCGGCTTTGGGTTTGATGGCGCTGAGGCAGTCCATAATGGTGGCGGCGTTGGGGCTGCCCATGCCGAAGTTGATGATGGTGATGCCCTCGGCGGTGGCGCTGCGCATGGCACGATCGTGGCCGTTCACCGGCACGTTGTGCCAGGCGGCAAACATGGTTACGTAGTTGTCAAAGTTGGTCAGCAGGATGTATTCGCCGAAATGGCTCAGCGGCTGCCCGGTGTAGCGCGGCAGCCAGTTTTCAACAATATCTTGTTTCGTCTTCATGGCCTAAAGTACTAAATCGGTAGAAATATTTGCAGGCGGTATCTAACGGTAAACAAAAAATAATCCGCGCGCGTTTGCGGGCCGGTGACGAGGGTGGAGAAAATTTGGTTTATTTGTGTGCATGGTCAAGCTCAACCTTCCCGATTTTGAATATGTCCTAAAAAAAGAGGAGGGCAAGCTTTTGATCCTCGACAGCATCCGCAAAAAATATCTGGTGCTGACACCGGAGGAATGGGTGCGGCAACATTTCGTGAACTACCTCATCCAAACCCTGCAATACCCGCGGTCGCTCATCCGGATCGAAGGCGGACTTCAATTCAACCGGCTGCAAAAACGTTCCGACATCGTGGTCTTCGATCGGGAGGGCAAACCTTGGATGGTCATCGAATGCAAGGCTCCCGACCTGGCCATGAGCCAGCAAACCCTGCGGCAAGCGTCGGTCTACAACCACTCGCTCAAAGCCAAATACCTCGTCATCACCAACGGCCTCCAACACATCTGCTGCGCCACCGACTGGGACGCCAACACGACGGCGGTACTGGAAGAAATGCCAGCCTATAACGGCTGACCATACCCCCAAAAAAACTGAGGGCGTCCTTCTTTGCTTGACCGAAGCGTCAGCGAAGGAGGACGCCCTCTGAAGCTTTCGCGAAAGCAGGGCGGTTCAAAATGATTTCGTCTTACAGGAATTTCTTCACGTCAGTATATCCCAGACCAAAAGCATCCGCCACGGCCTTATACACCACTTCCCCCTGGATCACATTCAATCCATTCCGCAATTCCATATTCTCCTGTGCCGCTTTCTTCCATCCCTGGTTCGCCAAGCGAATGGCATACGGCAACGTCGCATTCGTCAACGCCAAGGTTGACGTATAGGGAACCGCACCCGGCATATTCGCCACGCAATAATGCACGACGTCATCAATAATAAATGTAGGATCCTCGTGCGTCGTCGGACGGCAGGTCTCGATACAACCTCCCTGGTCCACGGCCACGTCTACCAGCACCGTGCCGGGCCGCATCGACTTCAACATATCGCGTGTGATCAGCTTGGGCGCTTTCGCTCCCGGCACCAGCACACCGCCGATGATGAGGTCGCTGTCTTTGATCATTTCACGGATGGTATATTCGTTCGATACAATGGTGTGTACATTCTTGGGCATCACGTCGTCTAAGTAACGAAGACGGGTGATGTTGAGGTCCATGATGGTTACATCGGCACCCATACCCGCAGCGATCTTCGCCGCGTTTGTGCCCACGACACCGCCACCGAGAATGAGCACTTTGGCGGGTCTCACACCGGGCACGCCGCCCAGCAGGATGCCTCTGCCTTTCAAGGGTTTCTCCAAATATTTTGCGCCTTCCTGGATGGCCATTCTCCCGGCCACTTCCGACATCGGGATCAGCAGCGGCAAGCTGCCATCGATGCGCTCTACGGTCTCATAGGCGAGACAAACCGCGCCCGTGGCGATCATGGCTTTGGCCAGGGGTTCATAGGAAGCAAAGTGAAAATAGGTGAACACCAATTGGTCTTTGCGGATGAGGTTGTACTCTTGCTCCACGGGCTCTTTCACTTTCATGATCATTTCCGCGATCGCGAAAACGCTGGCAGCATCGGGAAGAAGTTTAGCGCCGGCAGAAACATACTGTTCGTCGCTGAAGCCGCTGCCAACACCGGCTGTGGATTGTACATGAACCGTGTGACCGCGTTTCACCAATTCCTGCGTGCCGGCAGGTGTGAGGGCAACACGGTTTTCATTATTTTTAATTTCTTTAGGAACACCTATGATCATAAAACTATCGTTTTTTTAACGGCTGCAAATATACTAACATACAGTCGTTGTTTGCTGTAACCCTTTGAAATTATGAGCGAAAGCCTCCTGTATGCGTTCTATGGATCATTGCGCCGGGGCATGGACAACCATGCCCTATACGAGCATGATTTGCAGTATCAGCGCACGGTGGTGCTAAAAGGATATGCGCTCTACTCGCTGGTCGATTATCCCTATGCCGTGAAAACGGGCGACCCTCGTGATACACTGGTCGCGGAGCTGTACACCATCCCAGACCTGGAAACAAAACAAATCATACACGATATGGAATTGGATGCCGGATATATTTTTTCGGAGGAACAAATTGCCGAAGGAAAGTTTGGAATCTATATCTTCGCCACACCGGGTGACCACGACGAGCGGGTGCCCGGCGGGGACTGGGTGGCCTACCGCCTCGCTTTGGGAAAGTAAATGGTAATGCCTATTTTTGAACCGAATCTATTCACCTTTTCAACCCCAGGAAATTTGAGCGCGATCAAGGAAGTAAAGGTAAAGTTCTCGCAAGCCAGAGTGAAAGAAATTCTGGCCGACTACCGCCTGGCGGTAGAGAGCCGCGAGGCGAGCATCATCGGACGCAGGGAAGTGTTCATGGGCAAAGCCAAGTTTGGCATCTTCGGCGACGGCAAAGAGCTGGCGCAGATCGCGATGGCGAAAGTGTTCCGTCGCGGCGATTTTCGCGCCGGTTACTACCGGGATCAAACGTTCATGTTCGCCATCAATGAACTGACCGTTCAACAATACTTCTCACAACTTTACGCACACACCAGCGTGGAGGCAGACCCCGCTTCTGCAGGCCGCCTCATGAACGGTCACTATGCCACGCGTCTCCTCGACGAACACGGCAAGCTTCGAAACCTCGCCGAGAACAAGAACAGCAGCGCCGACATTTCGCCCACCGCCGGCCAAATGCCCCGCCTCCTGGGACTGGCCTATGCCTCCAAACTCTTCCGCGAAAACGAAGGACTAAAAGAATACACCACACTTTCCAACAACGGCAACGAGATCGCCTTCGGCACCATTGGCAACGCCTCCACTTCCGAAGGCATGTTCTTCGAAGCGATCAATGCCGCGGGCGTGTTGCAAGTGCCCATGCTCATTTCGATTTGGGATGATGAATATGGCATTTCCGTTCCGCAGGAATTTCACACCACAAAAGGAAGCATCTCAAAAGCATTGGCCGGTCTGCAGCGCACCGAGACGGAAAAAGGCTTTGAGATCATCACGGTGAAAGGATGGGATTACCCCGCCCTCATCGACGCCTATCAAAAAGCAGAACTCATTTGCCGCGAACAACACGTGCCCGTATTGTTTCATGTCTATGAGATGACACAACCCCAGGGCCACTCCACCTCCGGTTCGCACGAGCGCTATAAATCGAAAGAGCGCCTGGCGTGGGAAGCCGACCACGACTGCATCCGCAAAATGCGCGAGTGGATCATCAACGAAGTGATGATCCTTCCCGAAGAAGTGGACGACATCGAAAAAGAAGCCCGTCAAGCGGCCAAGCAAGCCAAAGAGCGTGCATGGAAAGCCTTTATGGACGATGTCCGCAAAGATCAGAATGTCGTGAACGAGATCTTGGACAAGGCTGCCGAGCAGGGCTCGCACCAGGAAGAGATCCTCCGCATAAAAGAAGATCTGGCCAAAGCGATCAACCCCACACGCCTGGAAACCATGCGGGCCGCAAAGCTCACGCTGCGGCTGCTCTACCAGGAAAGCATACCCGCAAAAGAAGAGCTGCAGCACTGGCTGAAGCACTCTGAAGCCGACAACTTCGATCGCTACTCGTCGCACATGCACAGTGTGTCGGATGAGTCGGCGTTGAACGTGCCCCGCGTCGATCCGGTGTACTCCGATTCGTCGCCGCTCATCGACGGCCGCGAGATCCTGCAAGCGTGCTTTGATGCCGCCCTCACCCGCGATCCACGCGTGCTCGCCTTTGGCGAAGATGTGGGCCGCATCGGCGATGTGAACCAGGGCTTCGCAGGATTGCAAGCCAAGCACGGCGATTTACGGGTGACCGATACCGGCATTCGCGAATGCACCATCGTAGGGCAGGGGATCGGCACCGCATTGCGAGGCCTCAAGCCCATTGCCGAAATTCAATACCTCGATTATTTTATCTACGCCCTCCCGACCTTGTCTGACGACCTGGCCTGTTTATACTATCGCACCAAGGGTGGCCAAAAGGCGCCGCTCATTGTGCGCACACGCGGCCACCGGTTGGAAGGCGTGTGGCATGCCGGCTCACAAATCGCGATGCTGCTGCACACCTTGCGCGGCATGTACATCATTGCGCCACGCAACATGACACAAGCGGCGGGATTCTACAACACCATGCTGCGATCCGATGATCCGTCGGTCATCATCGAATGCCTCAACGGCTATCGCCTCAAAGAAAAATTGCCCGACAACATCGGCGAGTTCACGGTGCCGCTGGGCACACCGGAGATCCTGAAAGAAGGAACGGATGTTACCGTGGTCACCTACGGTTCCATGTGCCGCGTGGTGATGGAAGCCGCCGAAGAATTGGAAAACTACGGCATCTCTTGTGAAGTGATCGACGTGCAGACCCTGCTTCCGTTCGATCTCCATCACAGCATCCTGGAGTCCATAAAGAAAACGAATCGTGTCGTGTTTGCCGACGAAGATGTGCCCGGTGGGGCAACGTCGTTCATGATGCAACAAGTGCTGGAAGAACAAAATGCCTACGCCTACCTGGATTCCAAACCCGTGACCATCACGGCAAAAGATCACCGCCCGGCCTATGCCTCCGATGGCGACTACTTCTCAAAGCCCAATGCCGAGGAAGTTTTTGAAAAAGTATACGGCATCATGTCCGAAATGGATCCTTCGAAATTTCCTTCGCTGTATTGAGCAAGAAGAAATAAATCAGAACAAAGAAGAAGGGACTACTCGATTTCGAATAGTCCCTTCTTCTTTTATCCCGTGTCGCTTTCGCGAAGCGTGTTATAACATCTTACTGCAAAAGTTATCCGCCGCGTTTGATGTCGTCCAGCGTAAAGTCGCCGGTGTCGACCACGTTGCTGGTGTGTAGCGCCCGGTCGCGGATCTTGACGAGCAACCTCATCGGTTTGGTCGTGAAGATGGACCGGATGCCCGTGGTCACCATGGCATAGGTGAGTTTGCCCTCCAGCGGACCGGCGTTGGAAGTCAGTATGGGGAAGCGTTGATTGAAAGAGATCGTACAAAATTCTTTTGTCCAGTCGAACTCGACGTAATCTTTTGAAAGGTCACTGCCGGTTCCCACTTTGTAAAAGAATCGCACATCGATGTTGGCGTAGTTTGGATTGGTACGATAGAAGAATGTGTCCAGCAACACGTAGGCTGGGAGAGGAGGCCTTCCCGGGGAGGGGTTCTCCAGGTATAGCGTGTCCTTGACATGGATGTCTGTTCCGGTGAAAATGCTTTTGTAGGCGTCTTCTACATAGACTGAATCATACATGTAGTAGAGGCAGTTATCAGCGTCGGTGTATTTGGGAAGATAACTGTATTCGGCGCTCCGGGTCGACCGCATCGTGAGCAGTTTGCCTTGTGCGCCGGAGGATACATCCAGGAATTGGGGAAGATCGTAGGGCAAAGTTTTCTTCCCGACGGCAGTGGTATCGCCGTTGTTGCCCAGGTACATGTTCACGTCGTTGAAGGGCGAGTCCGTCAGGTCAGACGAAAGACCAAGATCGCCGTCGCCGTCTTTGAAATTGATGGTGATCACCAATGAGTCTTTTTGGCCGCTGCCACCGCCGTCGCGGAAATAGATGTCGCCGTCGTAGCTGATCTGCGGCGTGTCAGGAAGTTCTGGAGGATTAAAGCACGCCCCGGCAATCAATGCTGAAATTCCGAATAATAATAGGCCCTTTAGTGCTTTCATCTGTACATTTGAGTCGGTCAAGTTAAGGAACGCTTGGAGACTTTTAAAAGTT
The DNA here is from genome assembly GCF_003589925.1 of Chryseolinea soli. Lineage (NCBI taxonomy): Bacteria > Pseudomonadati > Bacteroidota > Cytophagia > Cytophagales > Fulvivirgaceae > Chryseolinea > Chryseolinea soli. Next base: position 4,620,525 of record NZ_CP032382.1, read on the forward strand.
TTGAATCAAAATTATACACCGTAAACGACCATTCCTTCACGGATATTGCTTTGGAATTGTTCCGCTTTCAGGCGGCGAATAACTCCGTCTACAAAAGTTTCATCCACCACCTCTCTATTGACCCAAACGGGGTTAAAACGTTGGAAGACATCCCCTTTTTTCCCATTTCTTTTTTCAAAACGCACACCGTGCAGACAGGGGTGTGGCAACCGCAGACCGTGTTCACCAGCAGTGGTACCACGGGAAGCGTGACCAGCCGTCACTTTGTTCACGATCTTGACTTTTACTTGCGCCACGCCCAACGCTGCTTTGAATCTTTTTTCGGACCCCTCACCGATTATCATTTCCTGGCCTTGTTGCCATCGTACCTCGAACGCCAGGGCTCGTCCCTCATCGCCATGATGGACCATTTCATCCGCGAAAGCCAATCGCCCTGGTCGGCGTTCTATTTGCAAGACGTAGACAAACTGTTGCGCGACCTGGAAGCCCTCCGCGGCGACCACCGCAAGGTGATCCTCTGGGGTGTTTCGTTTGCCTTGCTGGACCTGGCCGAGCGTGCCCCGCGCGACCTGCGTCCTTTTATGATCTTCGAAACCGGCGGTATGAAAGGCCGCAAAAAAGAGATGACCCGCCAGGAGCTCCACGGCATCCTTTCGGAGGCCTTCCGGGTGGAGGCCATCCATTCCGAATACGGCATGACCGAGCTGCTCTCGCAAGGCTATACCCGTGGCGGCACGGCGTTTTCAGGAGCCCCCGCCATGCGGGTCATTGGCCGCGATTTGACCGATCCGATGCGCAAGGGGTTACTTGACGAAACCTGTGGCATTAATGTCATCGACCTGGCCAACGTGCATTCTATTGCCTTTATAGAAACGGAGGATTTGGGAAGGGTATTTTCGGACAAAACGTTTGAAATTTTGGGCCGTATGGACAACAGCGATGTGCGGGGGTGTAATCTGCTGGTGGGATAAAAGGACCGTCACACCGCCTGAATTATCGTTTTGCGGATTTGTTTTCTGTTGAAAGAATGATATTTTTGTTTTACCAAAGCCATCGAAATGAAAAAGATTGTAGCCTTCGTTGTTTTAGCAGCTTTTATCTCTGCCTGTAGCCAGTATACGTGCCCTACGTATGCCAAAAAGGAAGTGCCTGCTAAAAAGAACGCAGAACAGAAGATCTGATGATCTTCCATCCCGGTTCAGAAAAACATACTTCTCTTTTCTGAGTATTCAGCAACAAGCTTCGCTTAGAAGCTGGCGAGCGATATACCTATGGTCATCGTGCTGAAGTTGTTGAATGTGCTGGAGTTGGCATCTTTCAAACCTTTGTCCTTTTCAAACAACGGCGTCAGGTTGTAATAACCAAACAGGCTGAAATTCCCAATGCCGATGCGGCCGGTAATGCCATACCGGAATTTATTCAGGTTGAAATCCTGCTTATCCTTGAGTTTCTTGGTCTCTCCATTCTCGCTGTATTTCACCTTCGTGAACGAATCGAACATGTAGCCCACGCGGCCGCCTACGCCCACCTTGAAGCTACGGGCCGGATCGTCAGGGTTCACCGTCCAGCGAAGTTCCAGGGGCACTTCGAAATAGTTGGTGATGATCTGCGAGCGCTTTATGTTGGGGATCCCCGTGTTGCCCGGAGGGATCAGCGAGGGCGTCGTGGCATTGGTAGAACTGTAGTCTAAGACGTAGTTGTTTGTAAGCTTATAGCGCTCCAGGCTAAAACCCACGCCCGGCACAAAGCTGAATTGCGACTTCAGGATCCTGAATTCGTATTGATAATAGAAGTTGATCGTACGCGACCCCCACAAGCCCTGTTTGAATTCCGATGGCGCGCTAAGGGCGCGGTTCAGACCCAATTCCAGCACAAAGGCACCCGGTATGTCGGGGCGTGCCGTGGTCTTTTTGGTAGTGGTGGCAGCCTGGCTAAAGGCGCCAATGGAAATGCCCGAAAGAAGGACGATGCACGCTAGGTTCTTGATCATGTAATACAAATATTCAGTAAATAAAGGCCCAAAAATAGCTTTTTTGTCGGCAGGGCAAAACCGTTTATTTTGTTGAGTGAAATTATTCTTTACATTTGCACTCCCATTTCCACACCCACACACGGAAACACACATTTGGACCCGTAGCTCAATTGAATAGAGCATCTGACTACGGATCAGAAGGTTTGGGGTTTGAATCCCTACGGGTCCACTGATAATCAGCCACTTACGAGTCTTTTGTGAGTGGCTTTTTTATTGCTGCATAGTTGAGATTTCATTATTGAATGCGCATCTGACCTGTCGTCTTGCCTCATCGTTGCCCTAGTTAAAACGAACAACTTCATCCAATTAGTTTTCATCGATTGCATTTAGCATTTGCTGATTATTGCCGTTTCATTTCTGATTTTCTTCTGATTTCCTCAATGATGCGACAAAGGCGATAATAGTTTTGTAAGCACCTCAGAAATATGGAGGACAGGACATCTAACTACTTTTCAAGTCTAAGATCTCATTTTCAGAAATTGCATTTTGCCAATGCTCCATAATCGCAAGAGTGTTTGTTATCCGCCAACGTCAACAATCATTACTATGAACCTGATACGCAACGCGGCGAAATGTAAAAAGATGTGGCGACGTCGCTAAATCGAGAGGGTCATATCATTTTGTGCGTGTGCCTGCAAGTTGCTTTCTGCTGATGGTGGATTGACCCAGAGGCCCTGGCGCAACATCCGGGAAAAGAAACGTTAGCGATTTTACATCCGTGAAGTCGCCCGGTTCGAAGACAACAACCCGGGGTTGGTCGACAATCTGCCGATCATCGCGGTTTATGCAGCTATTGTCGATATCTTTGCACAGATCATCGACTGCCCGCCTTGCGCTTACAGAGCAACACCTACCGGCACCTGTTTCATTTCTCGATCGCGTTGATCATTATGTTCCCGTGGGGCTACATCATTCGCCCTGGCGAGGGATCTGGCGGTCCGCGCATGCACGGGTTCCTCATGTACTGGCAGTGGTTTGCCATACTTTCTGTGCCGTTATATTTATTGAATTCGTACTGGGCTGTGCCCCGGTTGTTGAAGAACCAGCGCTATGGCATGTATCTGCTCATCATTGCGCTTTGCCTGCTAGTGAGCTTTTTGTTCAGGACCGGGTTTGAGCGGTTTACGCCCGCCGTAGCCAGCGTGCACCTGCCCGAATCCGTAACCGTCCGCCCCGTTCACATCTTCCCCTTATTGTTCATCTTCACCTTGGGTACCAGCCTGGAGATGATTCTGGGCTGGGAGAAGCAGCGCACGCTGCAACGCGAGATCGAGAAAGAAAAATTGGAGTCGGAACTCTCCATGCTCAAGACCCAGATCAATCCCCACTTTTTCTTTAACGCCCTCAACAGCATCTACGCCCTGTCTGACAAGAAATCAGAAAAGACCGGAGACGCCATTCTATTGCTATCCAGCATTATGCGCTATGTGCTGTACGATGCCAACCGCAGCAAGATAGAAGTCGCTAAAGAAGTGCAGCACCTGGAAGACTACATTGCCATGCAGCGGCTGCGCATATCCGACCGTGAGCAGGTGCAGATCGAATTTCAGTTTCAGGGTGATGGCACGGCGCAATTCATCGAGCCGCTTATTCTTATTCCCTTTGTGGAAAATGCTTTCAAACATGGCGTATCATACGATCAGCCCTCGTTTATCAACATCGATCTGCGGGTATCGGGTGGCGTATTTTACTTTGAGGTGACCAACAGCAAAAAGAAACATGCCGACACTGTCCACGCCACGCACCACGACTATCACGGCATAGGCATTACCAACACGCGCAAGCGCCTCGACCTGATGTACAAAGACCGCTACATCCTCACCATCAAAGACCGCAACGACCAGTACTCTACACAGCTCACCATACATCTGGACGACGCAGACCACGCACTCAACCGGAAGACCGCATGAAGATCAATTGCATTGTAATAGACGACGAACCCCTGGCGCTGGAGCTCATCGGCTCGCACATCCGGAAGGTACCCTATCTGCAACTCCGCGGGTCGTTTCACCGGGCGATAGATGCCGTAAAGCTGCTGCACGAAGAGAAGATCGACCTGATCTACCTGGACATCAACATGCCCGACATCTCTGGCATCGAGTTTCTCAAAGGGCTGCAAAACCCGCCGAAGGTCATCTTCATCACCGCCTATGACCAGTATGCCGTGCAAGGCTTTGAGGTCAATGCGGTAGACTATCTGTTAAAGCCCGTGTCGTTTAACCGGTTCTTACTGGCGTCTAATCGGGCCCTGGAGTTGATCGGCAAACAGACCCCGGCCGGCAACGGTTATATCTTTGTAAAGTCTGAACATAACAACTTGCGCGTGGCGCTGGAATCGATACATTATATTGAGGGCTATCGCGACTACCTCAAGATTCATACCGCCGATAAACACCCCATCCTGACCATCACCACATTCAAGGCTATTGAAGAGCTATTGCCCGATATATTCCTACGCATACACCGGTCGTACATCATAGCCGTGGATAAGATCATACTTTTTCGCAATGGCCAGGTGTTGGTGAAAGATAAATACATTCCCATCGGTGAATCCTATCGCGAGCTATTCCATCATGCGGTGGTTGCGGGGAAGATGTCGGGCACGGGGTATTGATGGATTGAGAAATAAGGGATTGGGGATTCGGGTTTGTCGGTGAATTGGCGGAGTCGGTCAGGGAAATATCGGGGCCAATCTGTTTTTGGAAATCAGCTGTAGGGTTATGCTCATCTTTCCGGGAAATATCAAACATGAAGATCAACCGGTTGATGTGCGTGGGGTGCACGCTTTTGTTTTTTGTGGTTAGTCAGGGCAATGTTTATGCGCAGGGTAAGGTTACGCTCAGTGGCACGGTGACGGATGCGGCCAATGGTGAGTTTATCATCGGCGCCAGTGTGCTGATACGGGAAACGGGCAGCGGGGTGGTGACTAATCCTTATGGATTTTATTCTATTACGCTTGCTGCAGGCACATATACCATAGAGTATTCCTTCGTAGGTTATGAAAAGGTCACGCGGCAGATCAGTTTGGTGGCAGATGCTCAACTAGCCATTGAGCTCAGCGAACTTCCAGAACAGTTGCAGGAGGTAGTGGTGACGGCGGCGGATGAAGATCAGTCTACCCATGTCAAGTCGCTGGAGATGAGTACCAACAAGTTTGACATCAAGACCATTCAGAAGCTGCCCGCGCTCCTGGGCGAGGTAGACGTGGTCAAGTCGCTGCAGTTTCTGCCGGGTGTGAGTACCGCGGGCGAAGGTGCCTCGGGCTTTAACGTACGGGGTGGTGGCACCGGGCAGAACCTCATCCTGTTGGATGAAGCGCCCATCTACAACTCGTCGCACATGCTCGGATTTTTCTCGGTGTTCAATCCCGATGCCGTAAAAGAAGTGAAGCTTTATAAAGGCGCAATGCCTGCCTACTATGGTGGCCGCACCAGCTCGGTGCTGGACGTGCGCATGAAGGAGGGCAACACCCGCCAGTTTGAGGCCAATGGCGGCGTGGGTTTGATATTCAGCAGGCTCTCGCTGGAGGCGCCCATCGTCAAAGATAAAGCATCTTTTATCGTGGCGGCGCGCCGGTCGTATATCGACGTTATTGCCAAGCCGGTGTTTGACGATGGCGGCCTCAACTTCTATGACCTCACGCTCAAGACCAACTATAAATTCAACGATAAGAATAAGATCTACCTGTCGGGTTATTTCGGTCGCGATAATCTGACTTTTTCCGATGCGGGTGGCTTTCACTGGGGTAACCAGACGGGCACCATTCGCTACAACAGCGTGTTGAACAATCGGCTGTTTGCCAACTTCTCGGGTGTATTCAGCAATTATAGCTATGAGTTGGACGTGCAGCAGGATGATAAAAACTCCTTTACCTGGAATTCGTCCATCACCAACTACCGCTTCAAGCCAGACTTCAGCTACTACATCAGCGAGCATTCAGAGCTTGACTTTGGGGGCGAGGCCATTTACTATCAATTTAACCCGTCTACCACCGTGGGCGTGACCAACGGCAGCGAGATCAACAGCAGCCTGGACCGTAAGTATGGATTGGAGTCGGCGGCATACATCAGCCACAAGCTGAAGGTGAACGACCGTATTGATGTGGAGTATGGCTTGCGCCTTTCGCACTTTCAATACCTGGGCGCCGGTACTGCCTATACGTATAACGACACCATACCCGGCAAGAAGCGAACGGTTACCGGTGAACAATATTACAACAGCGGCCAGACCATCGCTTCATACACCACGCCGGAGCCGCGCATCTCCGCGCGCTTTGGCATCAACGACAACAGCTCGCTGAAAGCCAGCTACAGCCGCAACGCACAATACGTGCACCTCATCTCCAACACTACCGCCTCAACGCCCCTGGATGTGTGGACACCCACCACCAACAACCTCAAGCCCACGCTGGCCAACCAATTTACGCTGGGCTATTTTCGCGCGCCGGGCGGCAACGCGCAATATGAGTTCTCCGCGGAGTCGTTCTACCGCACCTCAACAGGCGAGGTGGATTACATCAATGGCGCAGAGCTGCGCAGCAACAAATACCTGGAGGGTGATCTGCTGAGCGGCGATGGCCGTGCGTATGGCCTGGAGCTCTACCTGCAAAAGAAAACCGGCAAAGTAACGGGGTGGGTGAGCTATACACTCAGCCGGTCTGAGTTGAAAGTAGACGGCATTAACCGGGGCCACTGGTACCCCACGCGCTACGATCAGACCCACAACCTCAAGGTGGTGGGCTCCTACCAGTTAAGCAAGCGCTGGTCTGCCACAGCCGATTTTGTCTATACCACCGGCACGCCCACCACCTTTCCCGACCAGCGTTACACCTCGCAAGGCGTGCTGATACCCTACAACTCGCAAGACGCACGCAACGATACCCGCATGAGCAGCTATAACCGCCTGGATATCTCCTTCAGGCTCGACGGAAAAACGGTCAACAGAAACGGCAAGCTGCGCAAGAACCGCGACTACTGGGTGTTCTCAGTGTATAATGTATACGCGCGCAAGAATCCTTTTTCCATCTACTTTTCTCAAACCGGAGATCGCGTGGCCGTAGGTCAGCCCATGCAGGCAGAAGCACACCAGGTCTCCATCATCGGTACCGTGGTGCCGTCTATCTCCTACAACTTTAAATTCTAAACGAGTATGAAAAGGCAACAAGCCCTATGGCTGCTCCTGACCCTGGCATCGCTAGTCCTCACCGCGTGCGACGATGTAATAGACGTTAATACCGGTACCTCTACGCCGGTACTGAACATCGATGCCTGGCTCAACAACAAGCCGGAGACACAGACGATCTACCTCACCATGACACAAGATTATTTCGACAACGCCAACCCGCCACCCGCGGCATCTGGCGCAACAGTATCTGTGACTGACAACCGGGGTAACGTATACGCATTCAGTGAAGACGTGGAGTCGGCCGATGGGGCGTATCGTTGGACGCCGGCCGGCGGCGAGGGGCTGGGCGTGACGGGCCTGACCTATACACTGAATGTGAACTACGGCGGCGAAACCTTTCAAGCAAACTGCCGGGTGGGCCGTGTGCCGGCCATCGATAGCCTGACGTACGCCGAATGGGACCGGCCCATGGTGCGTGACAACGACAAGACCTTTTACCGCGGCGAGTTTTGGGCTACCGATCTGCCAGGCAAAGGCGACACCTATTGGATCAGGACCTACAAGAACGGTGTGCTGCTGAGTAAACCCAGCGAGCTTAACGTGGCTTACGATGCCGCCCGTGTATCGGGCAGTGCGTTTGACGGCGTGACGTTTACCGCCCAGGTGCGCACCGGCATTAATCCCACGGAGACCGATGCCAATGATGATCCGGTATCACCGGTAGAGCCGGGCGACTCGCTGTATGTGGAGATCCACTCGCTCACCGAGGCATCTTTTAACTATATGAACGAGGTGCTGAAGCAAACCGATCGCAATGGGGGCATTGCAGAACTGTTCTCTGCCGTGCCGCTGGCCAACGTATCGGCCAATATCGTGAACCTGGATGGCAACGGTTCGCCCGTGGTAGGGTTCTTTAATGTATCGGTGGTGTCGGGACTGGGCAAGACGTTCCGCCGCTAGTTAGCCCTTTCCCTCTGTTTTCAAGGTATCGTCACGCCTTTCACCTCGGTTGTATGAGCGGAAAATATTCCCAGTGCCCCGTTTGAGATATTGCTGGGAGGATTACTTAGTGTAGTGCCGCCGCCGGACTGGCGTCAGGCTCACGAGGGGCCTGTGCGGCAGGCCTGCGAGTACGATAAATCGCTGCGCGATCCAACGCTAAAGGCAGATACACATCCTGTATTGGGGCCTTTCTATTTCAGATGATCGACCCTGCCAATAGTTTTAAAGGAACTTGAAAGTATCCTTAAAATCTGCCTTCTTCGGTATGCGAATCAAACAACGCTTCCGCAACACGATGCAATATATAGACCTATGAAAAAGAAAAGCGCAGGTATCGTTTTAGCCCTTTTGATGGGAACCATCTCTTGGGCGCAATCAAAGGAACAGAAAAGGATCGTGGAGGAAGGGAAGAAGCTCTATCGTTCGGAAATGGCTTCCTGGTACGGAACCGATGTTTTCCTGGATAAGTTTAAAGACAAAAGTACAAGGGCCGGGGGCTATTTTTCATATGCCACAGAGCACCAGACGATTTGTGTGTTCTTTTCTCAGGACGCCGCCCCGAAAATACTGGCGACGTTTGCTTTCGATAGCACCTTCAGTGTGAATACCGTAATGATCGATGGACAGGAGCGTGCGTTGTCAAAACAAGAGTCTGACTTGTTGGCTATTCGGCAAATTGCCCTGGCCAAGTTGGGAACCGATACGCTGTTTAAATTCTATCAAGACATGAATCCCAACATCATTCCTTTAAATGATGCACTGGGCAAAAGAGTCTACGTTTTGACCGGTCCAAAAAAAGTAGGGGTCGTTGTCTTTGGCAATGATTACCTGCTGACGTTTGACGATAAAAATGAATTGAGGAATACGAAAAGACTTCATCACAATTTGATCCGTACTGACTACGGCAAGCCCGGGGAAGTGGCGGTCTCGGCCATGCATACCCATGTGCCGGAGACGGGAGACCTGATCACCGCCACGGACATTTGCACCCTGATGTTGTATGCGAAATTTGCCCGGTGGAGGACCTACTATGTGCTGTCTCAAAAGAACGTGTCGATATGGGATTGTGAAAAAGATCAACTGATCGTGATGACGAAGGAGGCTTTTGAGAAAATAGGTAAAAGCGAGACCAAGCCGTAGCGGGTAGGCCATCAGTGGGAACAAAAAACCAGGTTTGGCTCAACGATCATACGCTCTACAAACGGATATCAAGCCTTGGGTTCCGGTGACCGGATTTGAAACTGGGGCCCTACACGCCCAAGCCCGGGATCATGCAATCGCTTGCAAACGATTTGAGTTCTGTGGACGTGTTTCATAAAGAGAAAAATACAGCTTCATTTTTGCCAAACTGAGAATGAGAAAGCAGGTAACTGTGTATAAAAATACACAGTCGGTTATTATTTAAGTTTTCTGGCGGGTATTGATAAATATGGCATCATTTTGTCATACCTTTGATATAAGTCTGTTGGAGCCCATCCTTCCCCTAAATGTGCGTCGACCCTAAGCTTATCATCCCAGATGATGAGACCGTGGAAGTATGTGCTCAGCAAACCGATTTAAAGTAGCGTTGTGGGGAATGCTCCACGTAGCACTTGTGTTTATCTAGACTTTTTACCTAAAAAATCTCTGATGATCCAGGTCAGGTAATCCTGCGGATGGATATCGGAATAAATATCTCGTCTATGGCCAGAAGTTTTACTGCTCTTAAAACCTCCATTTTTTTACTTTTCTCTCTCGCCCTCGCATCACCAAGTTTTGCCCAGACCAACACTTCACAAGTTGCTGGCGGTTTGTGGACCGCGGCGGCAAGCTGGTCGCTGGGTCACGTACCCCTTCCCGCTGAAGACGTGGTCATCAACACGAACATCACCATGAACGCTGGCTCCGTGACGGTCAATTCCCTCACGGTGAACAGCCCCAGGACGTTGACCATCGGCAACAGCACTACTGCCCAAACCCTTAACGTGACGACCTATGTTACGGTAAACTCCGGTGGAACCATCGCCGTGGGGAATTTCAATGCCGTCCATTCACTGACGGTCGGTGGAACGCTGACCAACGCGGGTACCCTGACGCTGTGGAACAGCGCCTCACAGGTTTGTAACCTGATCTTGAACGGCACTTCGCTCACGGGCAACGGTACCTATACGCTAAACAGCATCACCGTTGGCGGGGCTGTAACCAACAACTCCACGTCGAACATCACCGTAAAGGGCGACATCACTTCCAACAATACGTTCCAGTCAACGGCCGGCACGTTCACGTTCAATGCGGCCACCACCCAAAACCTGAACGGAACGACCAATCCCACCTTCAACAACATAAGCATCGCCACAAACAACACGATCGTTTTGCTCAGTGGGATCAGTGGCATCACGGTGAACGGCACCTTTACGATGGCCAACAACACGACATTTGATTTTGGATCGGGAAGCGCCCGTACCGTGACCATTGTCGGAAACCTGGTGACTCCGCAAACCATCACGATGACGGGTGCCGGTCTGGCGCACCAGTGGATATTGGGTGGTGCAACCAATGCTGCTCCGGGCACCTTTAACACCACGGCGAACTCGGGAAGCACCGTGGAATACAATAATGCTTCGACGCAAACTGTTTTTGCTTCCAACAACTACCGCCATGTAAAATTATCCGGTAGCGGAACGAAAACATTCTCAAATACCACCACCATTAACAACGATCTCAACATCACCGGCGCCAACGTGGTGGTCTCCAATGCCAATACCTTGACGGTAAGCGGAAACCTGAACAACAACGGAACAGGCACCACGGTATGGGGCGGCAACGCCAACACGTTGACCCTGACCGGAAACTTGCTGGTGACCAACAACACGACGTTTACCATCGGCAACGCCGCCCAGGTGAAGACCCTGAACGTTACAGGGAATGTCCAGGTTGATCTGGGTAGCACATTGAATGTGGGTGCCTTTGCTGCGGTGCATCTTTTATCCATTTCGGGCAACCTGCAGGTGGATGGTACTTTCAACATGGTGCAGACCTTTCCCGGCAATGTTTGTAACGTTACGTTCTCCGGTGCCACCAACAACACGGTGACATCGCCGGGAGGAACGGGCACGATCGGCTTCAATCAAATCACTTTAACAAAGGGCGCCGTCGGCAACGTGCTGGATGTCCAGGCACCCATCACCATGTCGTCGCCTACAGCGGCGGGAGCCTTTCTGACACTGACCAGCGGTACATTTAAATTGTCGAGTGCTTCCACGCTAACCCCTTATTATGGTGCCGCCACCATTTCCGCGGGAGCCGGTGGCTTGTGGCTCAATAATAGTGGCGCAAACGTTTCTTGTGTGCAGACGGCCACGACGACCGCCCCTGGAAACCCCACGGTGACCGGGTTGCTTCGCATTACGGCCGGCACGTTTGCCTATGGTAGTGGTAACGACGTGATGGCCGTGAACGCGGCAACCAGTAACCTGTGGATCGACGGTGGCACCCTGAACATGTATGGTGGTGTTTCGTTTTCCAGTACGTCGCAGTTCAACATGACGTCGGGTAATTTCAGGATCGACCCCCAGGCGGTCGATAATTATCCGTCAGGCACGGTCATGATCGGCTTTTCGTCAACCAGTGCGACAAATGCCGTAACCTTTACGGGCGGTACGCTCACCATTGTCGATCCTCCTGCCAGCGGCAACGGAACCACCTTGTTCATTACGCCCACCGCGGGCTATGCCTATAATTTTAGTGGAAGCACGATCAGTTTCGGCGACGGGGTGAGCAACAACACGGGGTCTGCGGGCTTTGGCTTCACCGTGGATGCCGGCAGCCGCTACCCGCTGTCAAATGTAGTTTTGAACAACGGAACGTCTACCGGATCAAACCGGTTTGTGAGGCTCACCAATACCGATTGTACGATCAATTCCAGCTTGGTTTTTGGAAACAATGCCAACGATAGCTTCCAGCTCAATGGAAGACAGCTCACGCTGAACGGCACCCTGACCCCGGCATCGGGAACACTGGTCGGCAGTGCGACGTCGACCCTCGTCATCGGCGGAAGCAACACGCCCGTGATGAGCTTGCCTCCGATTGTCGGCGGTAATCTTTTGAGTTTAACGATCAACAAAACCGGCACCAACAATACGGTAAACCTGGGTAGCTCCGTTACGCTGGCGGCCACGGGTATACTCACTTTGACATCCGGTGTGCTTGAAATTGGAAATTACAATCTAACACTGACCAATAACGCAGCCATTGCCGGTACGCCCTTTTCGGCCACGAACATGGTTGCAACGGATGGTAGCGGATATTTGATCCGGAACGTGGCGTCCACGCAGACGCTTAGCCCCATCGGCGCTGCCGGCTATTATACGCCCATGACGCTGAGCTCCATTACGGCGGGGGGTACCTACAGCATACGTGCGGTGCCCACGGCACTTAACCCGGGCTACATCAGTGTGTATTGGGATTTTGTTACCAGCACGCCAGGCAAAACGATCACTGCTACTTTTCAATATGATCCGGCACAACTCAACGGCGCCACGCAGATCATTTCTTATGCACCGGCACCCTACACCGTCTTTCAACGGCCCCCGCTGTCGGGTACATCTTCTTTTGGCACAAACTCGTTCACCATCACCGGCAACACCACCGCCACTGCCGGCGGATACTGGACGATGGGCAACACATCGACCTTTTACTCGTATCAAACCGGTGACTGGAACACGCCTTCGACCTGGACATCGGACCCCAGCGGAACCTTGCAGAGCGGGACCACGGTGCCGGGTTACAACGACAATGTCGTGATCTTGACCGGCCGCACGGTTTCAATGACGAGCAACATTACCGCGCAATTGCTGAACCTGCAGATCGACGGTGGCGGTTTCGTAGACATGTCGACCTTCAGCTTTACCAGTGGCTTGTCGACCCTTAGCGGGCAAGGTACGGTGCGATTGGCTTCCATCAATTTCCCTACCATTGCGGCGAACACGTTTATCAATGCCGGTGGCGGAACCGTTGAGTACTACAACGCAGCGTCTTTTGCTTTACCAGTTGCCCAGACGACGTATAACAATCTGACCATTAATTGCGCCGGCCGGACCGCAACGCAATTGATGAATTTGACATTGAACGGAAATCTGTTGGTGAAGGCCGGCACGTTCCAAATTAACGACAACACGTCCACCCGGCGTCAATTGACCATTAACGGCGACGTTACGGTGAACAGTGGCGCGGCAATCACGGTGGGTACAGGGGTGACCAACACCACGACCAACCCCACGACCATCACGACCGCGGTGGCGGGTCCTTTTATCGAGTACTATGACAATCAATCGCACCGCGTTGTCATCAACGGTAACTTCACAAACAATGGAACGGTAAGCTTTTCCAACATTCCTTACCCGGTTTACAACGCTTTTCCCCCTACGTCGACGGGTGCCACGTCGGGATTTGCCACGGTTTATTTCCAGGGCTCGACAAGCAACGTATTGACGTGTAACAACACCACGACCTTCTACAACCTGGTGTTGGATAAAGGCAACGACCAGACCTATTCCCTTACGGTCAATTCCTCGGCGTACGGTTATTTTAAATTGTATGGTGCCAACAACGCCGTGGCCGATGCCTCGGCGGGCGCTACGGCTACCAATCCCAACATCAAGAAAGCCTTGTGGATCCGGAATGGAACTTTGATTTTGCAAGGTTCAACGATCATCCCCTCGCTTACCGAGGGTAACACCACGGGAACGCTACCGGCAACTTCCGATTACTTTATTCCTGCAAACGGCGGGCTGTACATTAACGGACCCGACGTAGTTGTGCTGGGCACGGCCGATGACTACCGCGAAGTCAATACCGCCTATAGTGTATCGGGTGGTACCGGCCTGGCGAACGGTGTTTTGCAAGGCGGTTACAGCGCCCTCTATGTATATGGTAAGCTGCAGATCTCGGATGGTTATTTGTCCATGCGCGAATCGGGGGGTATCGTCACCAACGGTGGTTCCGGTCAGATCGTGATCAACGGTGGCGATGTGGATGCCAAGCAATTCCTGAACGCCACTTCGTCGACGGCGTCGTTTCAAATGAGCGGTGGCTTCTTCGCCCTCCGCGGGCGCATGAAACGTGTGCCTTTATCGTATGCGACCGTAGCCAATTTGGTCGACACTGTAGCCACTACCATCAATACCGTCAGGGCTACCAATGGAACGACCACCGGCTTTGGAACTTTTAACATCAACAATGCGGCAAACATTTTCAATATGTCGAGCGGCGACATCTGGATCTATGACGTGTGCGATGCTACGCCTCCGGCCACGGCACCGTATGTCTTTGATGTGAAATCGTCTGCGTCGAACATCAGTGTAACCGGCGGTACGCTTACCATCATTCCGACAGCGGGAACGGGTGCTGCCGACGAAACCAACCATGTGATCTCCTCCAATGCCGCGTTGGGCAATTTGGTGATCAAACGACCCAGTAGTTCGACCGTTGTTCAACTGGCGGCAGGCTATCCGCTTACGGTGCTGTCGAAGGTGAACATTCAGTCGGGAAGCTTTGATGCCAATGCACAGAACCTGACGATCGGGGGCAACTTCACCATTGCCAACGGTGCAACGTACGTGGCCACGGGTACATCGGCCAACACCACCATTTTGAATGGATCGGGAGCGCAAACCATCACGGTCAATACGGCCAGCGCGCTCGCCCTGAATAACCTGACGCTCACCAAAACCAGCGGCGTTGCTGTAAATTTTGCGGGTTCGCAAACTGCCATCAATGTCGGCGGCATCCTGAACCTTACGCTGGGCACGTTGAACGACAATGGAAATACTATCTCTGTAGCCGGTAATGTTTACAACTCCGGGGTGCATGCGGGTACCGGAAAGATCTCCTTGAACGGATCGACTTCCACCCAAACCATCGACGGTAACGGTATCTTCCAAAATCTTGAATTGAACAGCACCAATGCCGCGACGGCTCCGATCTCGCTGGCCAACAATGTAACGATCAATGGCGTGCTCACTTTCTCGCGCGACAATCTGTTCAACATCAGCACATACAATTTGAAATTCAATGCTTCGGCGACAGTGGCCAATGCAGGCACTTTACGCTACGCACAATCGGCAGGCACGGCGGGTGACGGTGGTATCACGAAGGTGTACACCTCTCCCACAGCGTTTGTTTTTCCGATTGGTGCAGCATCGACAAGCCATGTGGGTGTTCCGAAGTACACACCGGCGTCGATTGGGCTTAGTGCGGCGCCAACAGCCTATGGGTCCATTACGGTGGTTCCTGTCGGATATGCACATCCCAACGAAACCACTACCGGAAGAGCCTTGACCTATTTTTGGCGCGTGAAGTCTTCGGGCTTTACACTCGGTACGGCGAAAGTAACGCACGGCTATACGTATTCGGTGAACGATGTGGTGACGGGAACGAATATTACGGAAAACGGCTACGTGGCCGCACGCTATGATGTGAACACCACCTCCTGGACAAAAGGAACGACCAGCGACCTGGACATTACCAACAAAATTATCGGTCAGCCTACTGCAGGAACATTTTTGAAAAATGTGTCATTCATCGACGGCGATTACACGGCCGGCGACGATACCCCGACCGATCCGTTTGGAACGCCCAAAGTATTTTACAGCTATGCCACGGGTGCGTGGGGTACCGCGGCAAGCTGGACGAGCGATCCGACGCGTGCCACCTTTGTAAACATCGGTACACCGGGAGCAACCGACGTGGTGCATATCGGTGCCGGGCACACCATCAGCTTTGGAACACCAACAAACTATCTGACCAATCCGAATACCGATCCGCATAGCTGCGCCACGCTTTATATCGATGCGGGTTCTGTGCTCGATGTTCGTTATAATCCTTCCAGCAACCTGGGGATCGTCATGAACAGTTCGTTGGGTAACGGAAGGATTAAAATTACTTGCGCACAGGCGTCGGGAAGTACGTTTGCCAATCCGGCCGGCGACTTCAGCAGCTTCAATACCAATTTAGGAACGACCGAACTGTATAGTACAAACCCCGGCTACGGAACGACGTATTGGATGGCCAACGGCGTGACGACATATGGCAACCTGCTGTTCTCGCCTCTTGGTGGTTCTAATATTATTTTCCCGAACAACGACGTATTGATCTATGGTAATTGCACGGAAACCGGCGGCAATGCAGACTCGTGGTTGTGTCCGACCTGGTCTGGAAATTATCCCCTCGCTCCGGCAGTAACGGTTGCCAAAACCATTACGATCAACGGAAACCTGGACATACAGGGCGGAGCTTTCGGGTGGTATGGCAACGGAAACGTAGCACAGAACGTGGTTGTGAAGGGCAATGTTACCGTGTGTTCTGTTTGTGCTCTGGATAATTTTGGAGGGGGGGCAACAAATCAAACCCTGACAATTGGTGGGACGTTGACCAATGATGGAAACGGGCTTGCGAATGGTGGCGCGGGGCAAATCGCGCGGGTTGCATTGAGCACCGTTCCAGTCACCTTTAACGGCAATAACTCGGCGAGCATCACCAATACGGTTGGAACACCAACCACCATACTCGGTTCGGTTACGGTGAACAAAGGATCATCGCAGGCCACCACGCTGAATCTGAACATCGCCGGTACGCTCACCACGCCTGCAGATAACTGGCTGACGTTGCAAAACGGAACGCTGCAGTATCAACGGCCAAACCCCAATACGGATTTCACGATTTCTGCGGCCACGAACCTCAACATACCTTCGACGGCAGGCCTTTATATCAACTATACCAACAGCAACAACAAAAACGTGCTCATCGCCAGCAACGGTGCCGATGCCAGCGATCTGTTGCTGAGTGGAAAACTTACCGTGGTGAATGGGAACGTGTATGTTGGACAAGTGGGAACTTCGGCGTTCAACAATGATATCGAGTACTCCGGTAACTCCGCGGCCATCCAGGTGACGGGCGGAACATTGACGGTGAACGGGCAGATCCGAAGATCCACGGCATCGACGAACGGTGCATTGTCCTACACGCAAAGCAATGGAACGGTAACCATCAACGGTAACAGTTCGGCAGGCGGGTTGGCCACATCTTTAACACGGGCAAAATTGGAAGTGCTCAACACGGGCAGTCAATTCAATATGTCGGCCGGAACGCTTACGCTGCAAAGAGGCGGTGGTACTACGTTTGGTGACTTGTACATCAGGCCTTCAAGCTCTACCGTGACCGGTGGTACGATCATTTTCTCCAACACCGTTCCCAATGCCGTTCAGAATTATACCATGGATGCTACAGCATCGCTGAACAATCTGTCGGTGACGGCTGGCGGTTCTAATGGAACCAACGCTACGGTTACACTGATGACCAACCCGCTGGTATTGAAAGGAACTCTGACGCTTTCGAACAACAAGAGCTTCTTCAACGCTAACAACCGGAACGTGACCATCAACCAGGACCTGGTGAACAACGGAAGCACGGCGAGCTATGTGTATGGCACCAACCTGACCACCTTTACGGGTTCGACGCAGAACATCAGCGGAACATCGGCCACGAACTTCTACGACCTCACCGTCTCGCCGTCGGTTACGCTAACCGTCAACAACAGCTTTACCGTCAATCACGATCTCACGATCGGCAGTGGAAGCCTGTTGCTGAACGCCAACAAGGTCACCGTTTTGACTGACGGTGCTTTCGTTAACAACGGCGCTTTTTCAGACGACAACATCACCGGCGGTATCAGCATGGCGGGTTCATCCTTGCAAGAAGTTTCGGGTACCGGTTCGTTCAACCGGTTGGAGATCAACAATGCGAACAATGTGGCCTTGTTGAACGACATTACACTCGATCACAACCTGGTGATGACCAATGGTATCTTCAACATCAAATCGAATAACCTTATCCTGAACACAACGGCAAACATTTCGGGTTCGTCGTTTAGCTCTACAAAAATGATCATGACCGACGGTGTGGCTACCAGCCTCGGCTTGACAAAATTCTTCCCGGTCATTTCGTCGACCACAACCTTTACCTATCCCCTGGGTGTGGCGTCGAAATACACGCCGGCCGTTTTCACCATCAATGCCAGCGGTGCGATCGGCTATATCAAGGTGGCGCCTGTGGATTCGTATCAACCCACGGTGATCGACCCCAGCAGAGTTTTGGATTACTATTTCAGCATTTCAAGCTCCGGTATCGTCGGCTTTGACGGTACCCTCGTGCTGAATTACCTGGCGAGCGACGTGAACGGAACGGAGTCCGATTATGTAGCGGGCTGGCTGCAGCTTCCGGGAACGTACTGGAGCAAGGCGGCCGTAGGTCCTGCAACGGACAACGTGAACGAGACGACCCACAAGATAACGTTCCCTTTCCCGGCGGGGTCGAGCAACCTGAACGGTGACTATACTGCGGGTGAGGATCCGGCCATCCCGAGTCAAATCCCTACCTATATTTCCAACAGCGACGGTAACTGGTCGGACAATACTATATGGACGCCGGTGGGTGCGTCGCCTCCCTGTCCGGTGGGTGGTCCAAACGGCTACAACGTTATCATTCAAAATAACGTGTCCACTACGGTAAACAATTGCTTCGCCTACACCACCGTTATTCAAGGCACCGGCAAGCTGTCCATTCTTTCGCCTACCTATGGCCACAACTTTGGAACGGTCGATGGCGATGCCAGCTTGGGCACCGGCACGCTCTATTTGGAAAGCGCCAATTTGCCCGCCGGAAATTTCACGCCCTTCCTGGATTGCCTTGGCACGGGAACGATCGAATACGGCGGTACCGGAAGCTATACCCTGATCTTGAACGGCTTTACTTCGATACCCAACCTGACCTTTAGCGGCACGGGAACGAGAATCTTGCCCAACACTGACCTGACGATTTGCAACACGCTCAAAATAGACGGTCCCACGTTGGATAACAGTGTGAACAACCGGTCGCTCACCGTCAACGGTTCGATGGAGCGCTATAACGCGGGTGCCTTCCTGAGCGGTAGCGGCAGTACGGCAACCGTTACGTTCTCGGGTTCGGCAGCACAAACACTCGGCGGCGCAACGGGCGATTTCACCGGCGCGAATGCCTTTAACAATCTTGAGATCGACAACAGTGCCGGACTTTCCATCGGCGCAAACGGAAACATTGAAGTGAACGGAAATTTGTCGCTGACGAACGGTATTGTCACGACGACGTCGACCAATAGTCTCAGCATTCTCAACACTTCTTCCTCGGCCATAGTACCCACGGGCGGCAGCGCCACGTCATACATTAACGGCCCCCTGAAAAAACAAATTGTGAATGGCGGCGCGTTCGTCTATCCACTGGGACAAGGTTCGGTAAAGGGTCACACCTTTACGCTTACCTCGGCTTCGACGGGGACTTCGCTCTTCACGGCACAGTATTTTACCCCCAACCCCACGGCATCGTCGGTTACAGCGCCTATCATTAAAATGAACAGGCTCGAGTATTGGACGGTAACCGCTACCGCTTCAAAAACAGCCAGGGTTGGCATTGCCTGGGATGCGCAAAGCGATCTGAACGGATATATGACCGTGAATGGCATATCGGATCTGGAGGTTACCGAGTACAATACCGGCACGTCGTCGTGGGTAGGACTGACGTCTACGACCACAGGTGTAAACAACCTGGGCAGTGCCACCACGACAAGCAACGTGAACCTTTCGACAACGCCGAAGAATTATTCACTGGGAAGTATCACTGACCCCACACCACTTGCTGTGTTGTCGCCAACCGGCGCCGTGTGCGGAACCGCGGGTATTCCGGTGACGATCACCACGCACTCGCCCATCACGTTGAACTACACGATCAGTTATAGTTTTAACGGCGTGGCACAAACGCCGATCGTGGTCACATCGCTTCCTTTCACATTGCCTACATCGGCAGCGGGATCCTACCAGTTAACCGGGTTTAAGTACAACAACAGTACGGTTACCGGTAACGTGGATGGCACCGCCGTAACAACGGATGCTTCGCCAACCACGTCAGTAGCGGGCTCCAATCAATCCTTGTGTAATGCCACCAGTTTGAACTTGTCGGGGAACAATCCGACCGTGGGAACAGGTTTGTGGACCATTACCTCCGGAACGGGCGGTTGGTTCAACACCCCTAACGCCACAAATTACAACGCACTTTTTGGTGGCCCTCCCGGGCACACGTACACGTTGAAATGGACGATCACAAACGGTTCGTGTACATCGAGCAGCAGCGTCTCGATCTCTTTCCCCTACGCACCGCAGCAACCTTCAGCATTCACGACTGCGTCTACGTCGGTGTGTAAAGGCACTTCCGGCTACGTGTATACTGTGCCGGCGGTGGCAGGCGCAACATCGTACCAATGGTCGTACTCCGGCGCGGGAGCAACCATTGTGGGATCGAGCAACTCGGTAACGATTAACTTCAGTGCGGCAGCAACGAATGGAACGCTAAGCGTTTCTGCGGTGAACGGCTGCGGACCTGGAACAGCCAGGACCATAGGCATAACGACAACAACCCCTGCGGTGGCTACCTTTAACTATGCGGCAAGTCCTTATTGCCCGAATGCGTCCAACCCTAGCCCTACCTTTACCGGTGGTGGCGTTGCTGGAACGTTCTCGTCGACTACCGGATTGGTGTTCGTAAGCACCTCCACCGGGCAAGTGAACCTGTCGGCCAGTACGCCAGGCACCTACACGGTAACCAACACCATTGCCCCGGCAGGTCCTTGCGGCACGATCACCGCCACCAGTTCGATTACCATCACCGCCACCGGAAACTGGTTGGGTGGTATTAGCAGCAACTGGCTCGACCCTAATAACTGGATTTGTACGACGGTTCCCACGTCTAGCACCGATGTTGTAATTCCTGCTGGTGCGGCTAACATGCCCATCATCAACGCGGCGGGCGCCATTTGTAAAAGCATCACGATCAACAGTGGTGCGTCGTTAACGATCAACGGCACGAATAATCTTGATGTATACGGCAACTGGACGAACGGCGGCACCTTTACGCGCAACAGCAGCATGGTAACCTTCAAGGGTACGAGCTCGATAGGCGGCGCCGCGGTAACAACGTTCAACGATGTTACCATTTCCGCTACCGGTAACATAACAGCACCGGCGGGGAATGTGAACGTCGCTGGGAATTGGGTGAACAACGGAACCTTTACGGCGTCCACCGGGACGATCACGTTCACGGGAACCACACCCAGTACCATCAGCGGAACGACGACCTTCTACAACCTGACGATGTCTAAAACCGGCAACAATGCTACGCTCAACGGCACGGCGACTACCACGGTGAATAATGTGCTCACGCTGACGACCGGCAACCTGGTGTCGTCGGCCACACACGGCCTGGCCTTGACAGCCACCGCCACCACCAGCGGAAGCTCTGCCAATAGCTTTGTGTCGGGACCGATGACAAAGGTGTTGACCGGAACAAGTTTTGTCTTCCCGTTGGGCAGCGCTTCGGCAAACCGATACCGTCCTGCGATGGTCAACAACACGAGTGGCCCCGACACCTGGTCGGCCGAATATGTGGGTGCCAATCCTACCTCGGGTGGATACTCCAACAATATTTACAATTATTCATTCTTGAAGAAGGTCAGCGAGTTTGAGTATTGGTTGATATCGCGCGCGGGTGCAACATCTGCCGACCTCACGTTGTCTTACAACGTGGGCAGCTATATTCCGCCAAACATTGGGAATGTCGCCAATTTGAAAGTTGTTCATTGGGACGGCGCGATGTGGGATATTCCTACGGGTGGAGGCACCTTCTCGCAATCGGGAACGAATATCACGGGCACCGTGTCCATGACGCAAATTAATTCCTTCAGTCCTTTTACACTGGGGTCCGGAGACATTACATCGCCCCTGCCCATCAAGCTTTTATACTTCAAGGCGAGCGTAGTAGACGACGCCGTATTGACGGAGTGGGCTACCGCCGAAGAAGAGAACAACGACTTCTTTACGATAGAAAAATCATCGGATGGCGAGACGTTCACGGAAGTGGTGAAGGTTCCGAGTCAGGGCGATACTAAAACGGGTCATAAATATTCCTTTAGCGATCCGGATCCTTATCCCGGTTTGTCGTACTACCGGTTAAAGCAAACCGATTTTGACAGGAAGTTCACCTACTCAAAAGTGGTGGCCGTACGATACGATGGTGTGACATCGGTTTCGATGAAGGCTTATCCCAATCCGTTTGCCGGAAAGAAAATTACCGTGGAGCTCAAAGGCTTTCAGGGTGTGACCGACATACCGGTTCAAATATTCGACATGCTCGGGCAACCCGTCATGGAAAGAATACTGACGACAAGCAAATCAGGCATCGTGAGAGAAGACCTGGTTTTTGATAACACATTGCCGGCCGGGCTGTACATCCTCAAAGCCGGCCCTTCGCTGAAGCTGACGCAGAAAATAGAAGTAGAATAGCGGCGGCTAACGTGAGCAGGATAAAAAAAAGGTTCTTCAAAGAACCTTTTTTTATCCTATCCATGCGTGCCCGGGCGCCGATTCAACGGCTTGCCACAGGACTTCGGAATTGGCACATGGTTTGGCATGAGGTGCCTTGAAAGCGAGTGATCTGTACCCGCCTTCATCCCTTTCAATCCTACCAGAATGGCGAATGATATCTCCGAATTTAAAATTCTCATGGTCGACGACCGTAGTGAGAATTTGCTTGCTTTGGAATCGATACTCCAGAATGAAAATTACGCTTTAGTCAAGGCAAATTCCGGCAGGGAAGCCCTTTCGATCTTGTTGACTGACGTGGATTTTCATCTTATTCTGCTGGATGTGGTCATGCCCATCATGAACGGTTTCGAAACCGCGGAATTGATCTACAGCCGCGAAAGGCTGATCAATATTCCAATCATATTTCTGACCGCCATGGATATTGAGGGCAACGTTTACAAGGGATACCAGTCCGGTGCCGTCGATTATATCCGCAAGCCGATTATACCCGAGTTGTTGAAAGCAAAAGTAAAGGCTTTCGTAGAGCTGAGCGAGAAGAACAGGGCGCTCATCAGACAGGAGCGGGAACTCCGCGTGGCAAACGAAAAACTGGAACTTGAAATCGCAGAGCGCAAACTATCAGAAGCCAAGATAAAGTCGTTGAATGAAAGTCTCCAAAAGAGACTTGAGCAGGTAGAGTTTCTGGATTCCTTTAATTCGTCGATTTCACATGACCTGGTAGGTCCTTTAAACAGCATCATCGCCCTCACCACCCTGCTGCGCGACATGCCAATTGATGGTGAAGTGCTCGAGCTGGTAAATCTTATTATGCGCTCCTCCGACCGGATGGCAAAATTGATCCGGGACCTTTTGCACTTTTCGCGGCAGGCCCATGAGGACATTTCCAGCACCGCGTTCGGCATGAAAGAACTTGTAAATGAAGTGATTCATGACATTGCCCTGAGCATGCCGCTGGATAAGACCGAGATCGTCATTCACGACATGCCCGTCGTTCAGGGCGATAACAATATGCTCAAACAGGTTTGGACAAACCTGATTTCCAATGCCGTGAAGTATTCTCAAAAAAAAGAAAGCCCCCGGGTGGAGATCGGGGCCAGGCAAGAACAAGACAAATTGGTGTTCTTCGTCAAGGATAATGGTGCTGGTTTTGACATGAAGAACTATGACAAGTTGTTCGAAATATTCCAACGCCTGCATAGCGAGAAAGAATTCAACGGAAACGGCGTCGGCTTGGCTATCGTGAAAAGAATTGTCGATAAGCACAATGGAAAGATCTGGGCTGAATCAGACCCGGGCAAAGGCTCCAACTTCTATTTTACGCTCAATGACCAACCGCAGTAGTAGTTTGTCCGGAATACATTTTCCAACTACTGACGGTATGAGCGTTGAGGCTTCAACCCTGGGGATTTAAGGATAAAAATCCCCTTATTGTGGAGAAAAATACACAAAGAGATGGGGTATATCGTCGCACGGCCGTCGGCATTTTTTTGTTTTGCCGGTGATTTGCTGCATTTTTAATCTGCATGAAAGCCCAATTCATCCTGCCGCCCTTTGCCATCTCCCGGTGTGTGAAAAATATATTGGTGATCGAGGACGCCAACAGGCCAAGCGACTTCATCCTTCCACTCTTTGCCAACGGTGCTCCGACGCTCGTCTTTCAAACCGTAAAAGCGTCAAGAGAAGGCAAGCCGGTGGGCCATCTCACGCTCTTCGGCCAATTCATCGCACCCAGCGAACTGGTGATGAAGGGGGACTTTACATTGATAGCGTATTTCTTTTATCCGTATGCCTTGCGATCGCTATTCAACGTGAGCGGTACTGACCTTACGAACGAACATGCAGACCTGAATTTTTTTAAAGCGGCAGCCGATTTTAGCCTGCAGGAAAAACTGTTGAACGCGCCTGCGCTGAAGGACCGTCTGGAAGCGATGACGGCGTTTATCCAAAAGCGGATGGAGTGCAAAACAGCGGACGATAAAAAGATCGTGTTCGCCACCACCGAGATCCTGAAAAACAATGGCCTGCGCCAACTCCCTGACATCCGTCGGGAACTGAACGTTTCGGAAAGAACCTTTCAGCGGCTGTTCGAACTCAACGTGGGCGTTTCACCAAAGATGTACCGTCGCATCTGCCAGTTCGATGCCGCCTTTCAAGCGCTCAACCTGGATCCCCACGCCAAGCTGAGCGACATCGCCTATCAAAACGGTTTTGCAGACCAAAGCCATTTCATTCGCGTTTTCAAGGAATTTACCGGTCTCACCCCAACCCAATACCTCGGCCAGCTTTCACAATATATTCCCTGACTTTTTTTAAGTTTTTCTTGCGGTGACGGGTCTGTTCTATTTCTCCCGATGCGATGGCCCTAACGTTGTATAAATTTTAACCAATCACACATGAGACAACTTATCGTCACCGAATGGATGTCATTAGATGGCGTCTTCGATTCAACCCTGATGAACAAATGGTTCGAACCCTATCATAGCGACAGCCGCGCTGCGTCCATACGCGACACGATCGACAACTGCGAGGTGATGCTTTACGGACGGAATACCTATGAGATGATGTACCCGTATTGGTCATCGTTGAAGAACAATGAAATGGGCGTTGCCGGAAAGTTGAACGCCGTAAAAAAATATGTAGTATCGACCACGTTGACGACGGCGCCCTGGCAACCGTCTACCATTCTCGGGCAAAACGCCCTGAAGGAGATTGCAGCGATCCGGCAGCAGGAGGGAGGACCGATCTTGGTTCAAGGCAGCGCGACACTGGTGAAATCGCTGTTGGAAGCAAAGCTGGTGGATGAATTGAAATTGATGATCCATCCGCACATCCTTGGGTTTGGAAAGCGGCTATTTGAGGGAGCGTTGGATACTGGCTTGGAGCGTGTCGATATTCAAAAACTGGATAAGGGCGTGACGGTTGTCAAATTTAAAATGATTCGATAAGACGCCCTTCCCACCTTTTCGGGTATTTCAAGGAAGTCGTCCCGGGTGCTTTTGGAAGTCGGCGTTGGACTTGGGTGAGCTTTTGGGAATGTGTGCTTGGCCCAATGACAATTTAACACGTAGGGACTTGCGGTTACCGTTTTTTATTCCTTTTCAAGCCCGGCACATACGCGAGTGACAAGCTGGCGAAAGCCGTGGGATCGGCTTTTGCGTTACTCACATAATCGGAGCTTTTGCCGTTAAGCTTAACCATGCGATAAGCCAGCATGCATTCGACGCCCGTTCTGAATCCGAGTAACAGGCCATCTCGAACAGGGTATTCCAGGTTGACCCCCGATTGGAGAAGAATGTTGGAGATTTCATAGTCGCCCTTCAAGATGGATTGGTCGGGTGTTTTGAAGCCGTGGACGGTTGAGAGTTCTGTTCCGACAGAAAACCATCCGGCATGAAGCGGGTGTCTCAGGTAAAGCCGCGAGGGCAGGACGAAGTCAAGCTGCCATTGCTTGGGCAACCGGTGCCAATACGTAAACAGGGGTGTAAAGGGCAGGTTGGCAGTAGGGTCAATTAAAGCAATCAAGCCGGCTGTAATGATCGTTCGCTGGTTGGCTTTGAGGACCAGGGTGGCGGTGAAAAGACCTCGAAGCTTTTCGACGGATTTAAAATTTCTGCTGTTTAGCATCAGGGCCGATGTGAACACCGCCGTTTTGCCAAATAATGAATCTTTATAAACGGTATTGATCGACAACGTCAGGTCATGCGTTTCAACGTCTCGCCGATCTCTAAATTGAGGATAGGTGGGGGAGAGACTTTCTGTATTCCGCAGCGATTCTTTCTGATACACGTGGGTGAATGTTCCGTAAAGAACAAATTTGCGTTTTTTAAAGCTCGGAAAAGTAACGAAAGACCGTGCCCGGAAGGTCTCCGCAATCTCGCCTTTTTCAATTTTCTGCTTCAGAAAATTTGCATTGTAAACCCGATCGCTCACGCGATCGATCTGGATAGAATAGGGTCTGACGGTGGGGTACACCTTATTGATCCGCGCCGCTAAATTCAAGAGAGAATCTTTGACCTGCTGCTTCTCTTGTGCAGGTGTCGTGTATGATGCAAACACGAAGCATACAAAAATGAAACGTCGGGTATTGCTCCATACATCAGGAAGCGATCCGCTTATGGTTAACCCAAAAACAATTGGGAGTATCTTCAAATCGGCACTCCCGGGCGCGGCCTTCGATACGCCTGTTACTACATGGAATTTATTCATAGACAAACAATAGGATGGAGGCTAGTGGTGGAGTGAATGAAAAAGTTCGAATACGCGGTTGATAGAATGCTGAACCTGGGCAAGATCCGACGTCACTTCATTTTTGAATACGACAATTCCTTGGAGGTGAATATCACGATCGAAATGCCATGGACGCGCCACCCGGGCAAGATTAAAATCAGAGGGCTTGATGATGCTATCGAATTGAAGCTTGTTATGTTTGGGCATTCCCTCGCCATCGATCAAAGTACCGAGATCGGTTACTTCGAAGACCACCAATTTGGACGTGCCGTACAGCGATAATTTGCCATAGAGGAGATATTCATTCGCGGTTAGTCTTTCCCATTCCGTACTTTGAAAGGTGATAATGCGATGTTGAGCTGCGTTCAGACATGACGGCCCCATCAATCTACGCGTGAGGCGCATGGTCTTCGCCGATACGCTGTCGGCATATAAAACCATTTTCAACATGGATGTGCCGAGATCCGCTTCCTTCCAAACCATCATCGCGTCAAAGTCTGCAAACGAGCCTCGCAAAGCTTTGCCTCCCGGTAGGGCAACGGTGAAGAATATGTTGGAGTCCCGGCTATCGGAAACTCTAAACTGAGGATGTTTACATCGAATCATACGGCAGTGGATTGTTTATGCTTCCGTATTTCTATACGATGGCGGGATGAACATCTTTGCGTGTAGCTTTCTCCTTCCATCCTTCGATGATCAGGTACATGGCCGGCACGACAAAGAGCGTGAGCATCATCGAGCTGGTCAGTCCACCGATAATGACCCAAGCCATTCCGTTCTTTATCTCGGAACCGGCCCCCGAGGAAAGCGCAATGGGCAGCATCCCTAAGATCATCGCTAAGGTGGTCATCAGGATGGGGCGAAGCCTTTCTTTGCCAGCCTCTACCAGCGCGTCTTTTACACGGTGCCCCTCACGCTTCAATTGATTGGTAAAGTCAACAATGAGAATAGCATTCTTGGAAACAAGCCCCAATAACATGATCATCCCGATAATCGAGAATATATTCAGTGTCTCCATCGCCAAGGCTAACGCCAGGAGTGCACCAATCAAAGCGACGGGAATCGAGAAAAGGACAACAAAAGGATATATCATGCTTTCATAGAGTGCGACCATGATCAGGTACACCAATACAATGGCCGTCAGGAGGGCCAGCCCCAGGCTGCCAAACGCATCGCCCTGGTTTTTGACATCGCCTAAATATTCAATGGTGATACCAGGCGGGACCTCTACATGCTTTACTTTTTCTTTGATGTCGGAAGCCACTGTTCCCGTGGGGCGCCCGACCACATTGGACTGCACGGTGATGGCATTTAGCCGGTCACTGCGCTGCAAGACACTCTCGCTTTGTCCGCTACCGACCTCCGCAAACTGATTGAGAAGGAAGGTCTCGCCGTTGTTGTTTGTGAACGGCAGATTTCTAACATTCTCAATACTTGACCGGTTATATTGGTCAAGGCCGATAAGAATATCATATTCATTCCCGGCTTCTTTGAATTTGCTTTTGTTATCGCCGTTAAAGGCCTTCTGCAATGCGCTGCCGACCTGACTTGCATTGAGCCCAAGCAACGTCATTTTCTCACGGTCCAGTTTTACATATACCTGTTCCTTGAGGTTCTTTACGGAGAGCTGTACGAATTGCGTTCCAGGGACTGTTCCAACGATATCGCGATACTGTTCCGCCACCTTTCTGACCTGCGCAAGGTCGACACCCTTAACAGCGATCTGAATGGGAGCGGAATTGCTATTGCCTGCGATAGAGATCGGTGACGCGGTAACTTTAATCCCCGGTATGGATCCATTCAAGGTCTGTTGGATGAGCACGCCGAAGTCTTCGGATGAAATATTTCTTTCTTGTGCCTCCTTCAACGTAACGCTAAGTTCCGACACGTTGGCGTTGCTAGTCGCACCGGAGACACTGCCACCCACAAAGCCAATGCTGGAGAATACTTTCACGACTTCTGGCCGCTGCAGAATGAGTTGTTCAGCCTGTTGCGTCACCATGTTGGTTTGATAAATGGAAGCGGTGGGAGCAAGCTCCAGGGTGATCAGCACTTCACCGCGGTCGCCGGAAGGAATAAACGAAGCGCCAATAAAGCCTTTTGCCACCAGCATCAGGGAACCGATGATCAGCATCATGACTCCCGACAAGAGATAGCGTTTCTTTTGCAAGGCAGCGATCAACAGATTTGCGTACAAATCTTTCAAGGCATCGATCATCCGTTCAAATCCAAGGTTTAGCCTTCCCCATAAAGTTTTGGGATTCAATACAGCGACCGCTCCGAACCTGCTGGCGAGCATGGGCGTGATGGTAAAAGATACAAACAAACTCATGATGGTCGAGAAGACAACGACCAGTGAAAACTCCCGGAGAATGGACCCGATGATCCCCCCCGACATCGCCAACGGCAAAAACACCACGACGTCTACGAGCGTGATGGCCATGGCGGTAAAACCTATTTCGCTACGGCCGTCCAATGCCGCTTTCACACGATCTGCGCCCATCTCCAAGTGACGGTAAATATTTTCCAGGACCACGATGGAGTCGTCTACCAGGATCCCGACGACCAGGGACATGCCCATCAGTGACATCAGGTTGAGCGAGAAGCCCATCAAATACATGGCGATGAACGTGGGTATGATAGAGGCAGGTAATGCCACCAATACGAACAGAGAGCTTCGCACACTGTGCAGAAAACCCAGCATAACGATCGCCACGATGAGCACGGCCAGCCCGAGGTCCTCGATCACCAGGTCGGCCGAGCGAAGCGTGTAAACGGATTGGTCCGCGGATATGGTAAACGTTAGTTTTTCTTTTTCATACTCCTTTTCCAGTTGAGCGAAGACCTTCCTGACGCCTTTGCTAACGTTCACCGCATTGGCATCGGATTGCTTAATGATTTGAACACCGATGGAGGGCAGCCCGTTTACATGATTGATCGCCGTGGTCTTGGCCGTGGCGTCTATGACCTCCGCCACATCTTTTATATAGATACTTCCTGCCCCGGGATGTTGGCGGATGATAAGGTTACGGATCTGCTCAATGGAAGTAACATTGGCGTCGTACTGAATCGACACCTGTTGATCAACGGTTTCGATCCGTCCTGCCGGGAAAGACTGATTGGCATAATGGACCGCGTCCGTCACCTGGGTGATGCTGATACCATAGGCATTGAGCTTTTCCTGGTTAACATTGACCTGTATCTGACGTTCATCGCCACCAATGACGTTGACTTGTCCGACGCCGGTAACGTTTTGCAAGACCGGGCGGAGCTGCTTGTCAACCAGGTCATACAAATTCTTCGAGGCCAGTTGTGAGGTGATCCCTGCGCGAATGACCGGTGTCTCTTCCAGGTTCACTTTGCTGACGATCGGTCGATCGATGTCTTCCGGAAGCGTATTCAATACCTGATCGGCCTTGCGCTGCACGTTTCGCTCAGCTTCGTCAAGATCGGTTCCGCTTTTCAATTGAATGGCGATCTGTGACAGTCCTTCCTGTGAGGTGGAGCTAATTTTGTCGAGGCCTTCAACCGAAGCAAAGACATCTTCCAGTTTTCGGGTCACGGAGGTTTCGACTTCTGCGGCGGATGCACCCGGATAGACGGTGCTGACAGATACGGTGAGGACTTCCATCTTCGGAAGCAGGTTATAGTTTAACCTAAAGTAACATTGTACTCCAAATAGAATAAGGACTGTAAAGATGACAAGGACCAATAAAGGTCTCTTAACGGCAATCTCTGTTATTGACATGATCTGGCGCTTTAGTTGGAAACACGAACAACACTACCTTCCTTTAAATTGATCTGACCGGAAGTCACCACGACCTCTTCGGCGCGTAGCCCACGGGTGACTTGAATGTTTTCTCCAAGCGCTTTCCCCGTTTGAATAGGCCGCTGATGAACGACACTGTCGGAGACCACATATACCGATGCATTCTGGATGCTCTCCAGCAGCGCCTCGCGTGGAATGACCAACACTTTTTCGGTGGTGTTTTTGGAGAAGTCGACATAAACAAATGTTCCCGATCGCAGGAGTGAAGTCTCCGTATTGTTCATCATGACTTCCACCCGGTAGCTGTGCGTTTCATCCGCTTGAGGACTGATGAAGCTAACGCTGCCGGAAAAACTTTTGTCGGGGTATACATCGGTTTTAATCTTCACCGACTGTCCCTGCTGGATCTGGTATACTTCGCTTTCGGTCAGGTTAACCGCTACTTTTGCTTTGGAGAGGCTGATGATCGTGGCAATCTCGCTTCCTGCATTTGCATACATGCCCGACTCTACCGGCTTAGCGGAAATAATACCGCTGATCGGCGCTTTAATGGCCGCGTCACTGATATTCTTTTTGACTTGACTTACCTGGTTGAGGGCATCCTGGTAGTTTTTGCTGATCTCGTTTACCTTCTCCTGGGTAGCGGCTTTCCCTTGCAGCAATTCGGTGTATACTTGCAAGTCATGTTGTAATTTGCTGGCGTTCGTCTCAGCTTTCTGTAAGTCAAGTTGCAAGGCTTGCATGTCCATCACCGCCAATACCTGGCCTTCGGTTACGTGACTACCCAGATCAAAGCGAATTTGACGAATCATTCCACCGCTCAGCGCCAGCGCCTTCACTTCCTTGAACGGCGCAATGCTGCCCGTCTTGATCATATTGATTTCATGCAACTGTTCACTGGCGACAGCAATTTTTACGGGAATCCGGAGCTTGCTCTGCAGAGCCGGTGTGTTTTTTTCATCGAGCACTTTTTTGTTTGCCCAAAGATTGTAGCCAATCAGCAACACGATAAGGAAGCCGATTATGCTGATGATATGCATACTCTTCATAAAATTTAGTTTGATAGCGTCTGGTAAAAGTCTTTTAGTGTCCCCTGGGCTTTTTCAAGGTCAACCTTCGCCAGGAAAAAATTGTATAAGGAATTGAGATAGTTGCTTTGTGAGTCCCTCAGCGTGTTTTGTGCGGTCAGCCACTCGGTGAGGTCGGTAGTACCTTTCTGATATTGGAGATGAATGGCATTGAACGTTGATTGCGCCAGTTCGATATTCTCTGTGTAAAGGCGTAGGTTCGACTGCTCCTGTTTGAATTTGGACCTGGTATTTTCAAGCTCAACCTGGTATCTGCTTTCTTCCAGCTTAAAATTCTCGATGGAATTCCGCCACTTGTATTTGGCTTGCGTGATTTGTGCCTGTCTTTTAAAGTCAACAATCGGGATGGTTAGCTTAAGCCCAATGCTGGAATAAGAACTCATGGAGGACCATGCCTGGTTCACTTCATTTCCAAAGCCAACGTTGCCGTAACGGGCATACGCAGAAAGTTTGGGATAGATGATGTTCTTGAGCCTGCGTTCATCGATCTCCGTAAGCTTGGCATTAACCTGTAATAATTTATAGTCTGTGCGGTTGCTCACCGAAGCTTGTTGTAGTGAGTCCGTGGTGGGTATATAGAAGTCCAGTGTCTCGTTCGTTATGGGTTTTACGGTCAGTTGCTCCAGGATGGGAAAACCCATTTCAAACTTTAACTGGTTCTCGGATAATGTGAGATTTGTTTCGGCTACACGTATTTGCGTGAGCGAAGTGTTGTAGTTGACTTTTATTTTTTCAAGATCTTTTAACAGCGTTACGCCTTTATTGACTTGTTGTTCCGTTACCTGCATTTGACCCCGGTAAGTTTCGTTTGTGGAATGCAGCAACTCGAGTTGTTCGCGATACACAGCAATCTGGAAATAAGCATTACAGATATTGTAGATCAAAGTCTCCTCATTCTTGGCGACGTTGAGCTCCGCCTGAAGTTTGCTATAGCGGTTGGCCTGGAGACCGGTGATGAGCGATTTGTCGAAGATCGTTTGGTCCAGCTGTGCCATCGGGTTAACCTGGTACTGCTTGGTAAACGCAACCCGGACATCCTCCGGACCAAAGACACCGGCCGGTATAACGGTTTGTTGCACTTTTAGATTGTCGTCTAATGTGCCGGTTAGGGTCACGGTCGGCAGGTACGCAGCCAAGGCTTCTCTCGCCTTGGCATCGGCAAGCTTCTTTTCATTGGCGTATACTTGGTTGCTGTGGTTGTTTTTTAACCCATAGTCTATGCAGGACTTTAGCGTCCAAACATCCTGCGCAAACAATGCGGTTGGCAGTATTAACAGCAAGCTTAAAAAAGTACTTCTATTCATTCGTCTTCGTTTTTTCCTTTTGGGGAACAGCATTTTTACTTGTGCTGATTAGAACCTGAAGCAAAAGACGTGATTATGGTTCTGCGGGATTTTGTTATTATACCAAAGCCCCTCCCTTTTATACCAAATCCCCCAGGCGCCTGCGTGTATGTGATCTGAAAGCTCTAACTAGCATCGGGAACCAACGTTTGCGGGAATCGGGTCCGGCGGATATGCGTATCTTTGAATCAGAAAATCTCCAGAACTATGACGGACGATCGTGAAAATCTAAAGACCGGGAAGCTGATCAATTTTGTCGTCGAAGACCGGCACAGACTATTGCGGCATGTCATCTTTCTGCTGGGTTTATTCGCACTTTTGTATACCGCTAACTTCTCCACGAGCTATCCGGGTCAGTATAGATACTATATCTTATTCTCGGTGTACATCGTTTTTATTTCGATGTTCTATATCAATATGTATGTGCTCGTTCCCTATTTTTTCTTTAAGGACAGGTATGTACTATACTTGATACTTTTAATCATCGTGGTCACGCTGGGGTTGTCCGCTGTGGGCTATATTCTCAACATCCTCCTGGGTGATTATCGTATTCTCGAAGGGCGCCCGGAGGATAGGCGAGGTTTCTATGAAGGCGCCATTGAATCGGTTTGCGTTATATTGGTGACGACAACACTAAAGCTTTTGCAGCGGTGGGCAAAAGACAATGAACGGATTGCCGAGCTGAAAAACCTCACCTTGCGCATGGAGTTAAATGAATTGAGGAGCCAGATCAGTCCACACTTTCTCTTCAATATGCTCAACAACATAAAGGCCCTGGTCAGAACCAATCCGGAAATGGCCACTACGGTTATTATAAAACTGTCTGAATTTTTAAGATTTCAGCTCTATGAGAATAGCGAAGAGAAGACGTTGCTGACTTCGGAAATAAATTTTTTGTCGAACTTCGTCAACCTGGAAAAAATAAGAAGGGACAACCTCTTTGTCACCATACAAAATAAGATGGATCAGCAGACCGCGCGCAATATTTTTGTGCCGCCGAATTTGTTCATCATGTTTGTCGAGAATGCTGTAAAGCACAGCGTCGACTTAACGGACAAAGACGCACACATCGACATACAGTTCGAAGCGACCCACAACAAACTTCATTTTAGCTGTACCAATTCGGTAAACCCCGCCTATCCTGTTTCCGACAAGAAGAATGGCGGATTAGGTCTGGTCAATATCAAAAGAAGATTGGAATTGCTTTACCAGGATAAGTACAGTTTGGAGATCACTGCGACAGATAAAGTATATACTGTAAATCTAACGATTCCCCTATGACCTGTATAATTGTCGATGATGAGCCCTTGGCCAGAGAGGAGATGCACGCGCTGATCAAAGAGGTGTCGCAGCTTGACGTCCTTGGAAAATTTTCAAATGCGCTCGCTGCACTGGACTTTCTCAAGACAACGGACGTTGACCTTATTTTCCTCGACATTGAAATGCCGATGGTCTCCGGCTTGGAATTTGCCGAACGCATTCCGAAACAAACGCTCGTCATTTTCACAACGGCCTACCCCCAATACGCCTTAAAAAGCTACGAGCTCGATGCCATCGACTACTTGCTGAAGCCTATTGAAAAGGAAAGGGTTGAGAAAGCGATAAACAAGGCCCTGGTTTACAGGAAACTGTTATCGGATGATAGCGAAAAAAGTACGGTCGAATCAAATACAGAATCATTTTTGCTCATTAAGGCTGAGCGGAGATACTACAAGGTTAATTTCAGTGAGATCAAGTTTATCGAGGGCCTCAAAGACTACGTGGTCATTTATACGAAAAACCAAAAGCTGTTCACAGCGATGAATTTAAAGACGATTCATCAAAAATTGCCGCCAACCCTCTTCTTGCGCGTGAGCAAATCCTATGTGGTGAATAAAGATCACATCGAGTCGTTCGACAATCACACTTTGTTCATCGGCGATTCCGAGATTCCCGTCGGGGAGGTGTATCGAAAAGATTTTTTTGAAAAGTATGTGGGTAATTCGCTTAATGATTCATCGAATTTTTGATAAGTGCGATAGTGGGAAGGAGAGTTGAGCGTTGGCCGCAAGGCGGATTTGATTGGGCAAGTATCTGTGTAGAGCGGCTCTTGGCACAATATTCCCCGCGAACAAGGGAGTATTCATCCCGTGCGTTATTTGAATGACCAAATTGTTGAAGTTACCTGGATCAGCATATCAGTGTTGATGATCTTCGAGGTGGCCATAGCGCGTGGCACACTTACCTTAATAGGAGCGTTGCCATAGAAATCGTGGAGAAACACCAGCGAGCCCAGGATGGCGGTTACGACACCCGCTATGGCGAGGAGAGAACGGACTCTTGATCTGTTTCCTGTTTTGATGGTGTTGTGAGACGTTTTCATTTTGGCTTGTGATTATGATGTAAATAACGGCCTGGAAATGGGCTTTGGCTATGGGAAAAAGGCCGTTTCAGGGCTTGGGTAGGTGAATGCCGGAAAACGGGCGGTGAATTCTGGAAGCGGGCCAGGCTAAGCGGGCGTGGAAACGCTCGACGATGCCTGAACTTGGCGTGATTGCCACCGCCGGTGCTTCAAATGGAAATACGCCATCGATCCGCCGATCAGCAGACTGCCTGCCGCCGAAACGGCATATCCCGCCAGGAGAAAGAAATCCAGCCAGCTCACCTCCGCAAAACCAAACTCTTTGAACAGCACCACCCCCAGGCTCCCGAGGTATCCAAAAGAGTCGGCGATGTACATAATAAACCCAACGGTACCCACATACTGGAAAGCCGCCAGCAAGCGGTCGAAGAAAATGCTGTTGAAGGGAATGTAGCCCAGGTACAGTCCCAATCCGATCAGGATCATCCAAACGGTGGGAGAGATCAGGTGCTGCTGGAACAAGAACGTGCTCACCCCCACCAACACCATGCCCACAAACACGATCAGGTGATTCACCATCAGGGCAACTTTGTTGTTCTTAATGATCATCGTGCTGCCAATAATAATGAGCACAGCAATGGAGATGGGCGTTTCCGTGGTGGCAAAGATCTCCGGTGAATTTCCATAGCCCAGCGACTTCCAGACCTCGGCCGAAAAATTGTCGCGCAAGTCGCGGAAGGTGGTGAGCAGCATGTAGCTGAGCGTGAACAAGACGATCCCCGGTAAAAAAGTAGCGACAAAATTCTTGCGCTCGGCGGCGTCCATCGGTTGCCGTTTGGTGCGCAACTGTTCGTCCAGTGCGGAGGGCGGTGGAAGTTTGTCCAGCAAATACAGAAACACCAGCAAGGGCACCGCGAACACACCACACGCCGCAAACGGCATCCACATTTCTGAAACGCCCCAATCGCGCATGATAAAGCCGCCAACGGACTTAGCAAATCCTGCGGAAAAAATAAAGCTCACCGAGAGTCCGGCGCCCAGCACTTCCGTGAACCGCCGTCCTTCCAAATACCCGAACACCATGCCCCAGACAAATCCAAGGGGGAATCCATTGGTAAAAAGAAATACCATATTATACGGCGCCGGCACCACGGCAAACAGCAACCACGACAAACCGGCCAATCCCACCATCAGCAGGATGCCCATGGCCCGCGAAGCGGCTTTCAATTCAGAGATGATCTTGATGCCGACAAACTTGGCGCAGCCATAGCCCACCACCTGGAAGATGACCAGCCAACTCTTATAACTCAACGCTCCCACCCGCATACCTTCGAACGTGGCTACGGAGAAGGCTTTGCGAAAAGCATAGATACAGGTGTAGAGACAAAACGCCATAAGGGTGGCATACAACGCAAACCAAAAACTGTGGGTATGCTTTAACCAGCGGGTGATGGGCGACTCAGAAGGTAATGCCATGCGCGTTAAATGAAAAGGGTTTCCAGCGGCCTTCGTGTAAACAGCTGATCGTTTTGAATCCGACACGGTGCAAGAGGGCGGCCGTTTCCGGGAAGTGGTTGGTCAGATCCTCCGGACGATGGGCGTCGCTGTTGATGGTGACGGGAATATTTTTCTCCGCCATCATCTGCAATATCCATGGACTGGGATAGGGATCCGTCAATTTTTTATGATACAAGCCGCGGGTGTTCACTTCGACGATGGCGCCGCTTTTTTTTATGAGGTCCAGCGTTTGCCGGAGCTGATCGACATACCACGGATCCTGCTCGCTGAAGAATTGGCCGTCTACATTTTGGATTTTGATCTTGTCCAGGTGACCGATCACTGTGGGGCAGGCCTCGTGGATCATCTGCCGCGTCAACTCGTAGTAGCGCACCAGCGTGTCGCGGATATTCTTTTGAAAGATCTTTTCATAACCCTCCAGGAAATGCGCGTGGGGCCCATCGATCTCCCAATGCGTGCCATCGGGCAATGACTCCACAAAATGGATGGAGCCGATGGTGAAGTCCAGCAGGGGGCTGAAATCGGTTGGAGCCACCATGCCGGGAATGAAGTCCACTTCCAGGCCGGCGTAGAGCTCAAGGTCCGGGGTGGTCGATTTGAGGCTTTGTATTTCGTCCCGGTAGGCCGACAGGTTTTCCGTCTTCATACACCATTTGGAGGGAAAGGGCAGGGGAGCGTGCGAAGAGAAGCCGAGACTGATCATGCGTTGCTCCCTGGCCCGCGCGACGTGATCGGCAAGTGTGCCTTTGCCGTCGCAAAAATGACTATGGGTGTGAACGTTCGACCACATCAGGGGCTTTGCGGGGTTGAGGTTTAACTTCCGATTTAACGTATTTCAACCGGGTTTCAAAATAGGAATGGGGGAGAGACCTGGGGGATTGGCGCCTTTTGCCTGTAGAAGAGCGTCACCCTCAACGCCATCCTAACGAGAGTCAGTCGCACAGAAGGCCTGAGTTTTTTATTAACAAATTCATCCTATGTGGGTGACAGAGAATTCACATGCGTGTTTCACCTTTGTGCCCGTCCTTCACCATTCAAGCAGAATATTTCTTCATAAGTTTAGGTTAATGAAAGAACTTCTTCGAAGGGCGAGCCCTCCAGCCGGGAGGGCTTTTTTATTTTATACCCCTGTAACGCTTGAGCCACGGACCAAATAGCAATTGAGCCGTACACCAACTAAATTGGATTTACAATTCGTCACCTTCGCCTTGTAAATGTGAACGGTAAATGGAAATCATAAAACTAAGCACGGACTGGGCCAAGGCAGAAGTCATTTCATCAAAAATGGTAAGCCTGTTGAGCTTGCTGATTTTTTTGGTTGCGCTGGGATTCTGGCAATTGGGCAAAACGCCCATGGCAAAGTCCTTTGTGTGGCCTTTGCTGGTTGCGGGCTTACTTTTAGTGGCGGTCAGTGCGGGATTGTACTTCGCCAACGCCCCTCGCATCGCACAATTTGAAGCCGCTTATAAAAAGGATGCCGGCACATTCATCCAAAGTGAACTCGCCCGAACGGCAAAATCGAAACACGATCTGGCTTTGGTTTTTAAAGTGCTTCCCATCATCACCATGGCCGCCACCCTGCTCATTATATTTACCCAATCGACCTTGTGGAGAGCCATCGGCGTGACAACCATCCTCCTCATGACATTATTGATGCTCATCGACAGTCATACCGAGGCGCGGAATACCGCATATCATCAAAAATTACAAACGGCAAAACCATGAGCGATAAGATCCTTCCGATAACGCGGGTTTTGGAAGATAGCTTTGTGTATTCATGCGCATTTGAAAAACAACGCGGCTTTGAACAATTCGTTCCGCATCATGTGCTGGCTTTTCAATTCTCGGGTGAAACCCATATCCAGCATCAAAGCGGGGTCATCGTTCTAAAGAAAAATCAGGTGTTGCTGGCGCGAAAGCATCAGCTGACAAAAACCGTAAAAATCCCTGGGGCCGATAAGGAGTATAAAATTATCTCGGTCATCCTTACAGATATCGCACTGCAACAATTTGTTTCGGAGGCTGACCTTACCAACAACAAAAAGTATGAAGGCGAAAATATCCTGCTGCTAAAGTCAGACGCATTGATGAAAAGTTATTTTCAGTCGCTGTTGCCCTATATAGAGAAGTCAAAAAAAATCAGCAAAAAATTAGCTGCTATCAAAATCAATGAGGCCATTGAATTGGTGTTAAATCAAAAGCCTTCGCTGAAAACCTTTTTCTTTGATTTCGCCAATTCGCATAAGATAGACCTTCAGAAATTCATGTTGCAGAATTTTCATTACAATGTACCCATCGAAAATTTTGCAAAGCTTACGGGCCGCAGCCTGGCGGGTTTTAAGCGCGATTTTGATAAAGTATTTCGAACATCGCCCCGCAAATGGTTACAAGAAAAGCGATTGGCAGAGGCCCACTACCTCATTCAACAAAAAAAGCAAAAGCCAGGCGATATCTATCTGGACCTGGGGTTTGAAAATCTTTCTCATTTCTATACGTCTTTCAAAGAAAAATTTGGAGTAACGCCGGAGACGCTCATCCGCCAACAACCCTAAGATCAAAGAAATCAAAACAAACATTGAAAAATGAATACGGAACAACAAGGGCAACAAGCGGCCGATAGACTGGCCATCCGCAACCTGGTGGATCAATATGCGTATTGTGCCGACACGCGCGATGCGCAGGGACAAATGGCGCTTTTTACAGAAGACACCCGTTTCATTGTGTTCATGGACGCTAAATCATCCGAACCCACCCAAATCCTCCATAAAAGAGCAGACCTTTTTCCCGTCTTCGATAACCTGAATACGTATCGTGCCACGATGCATTTCAACGGACAAAGCACGGTGCTACAGCTGAGAGATGACACCGCAACCGGTATTACCTATTGCATTGCGCACCATCAAACGATCAAGGACGGCGTGCAACAGCTGATGATCGCCCATATTAAGTATCATGACCGCTTTGTGAAACAAAATGAGAAATGGCTTTTTGCCGAGCGCAAGCTAATGGTGGATTGGATAGAAAATAGATAGTTCTCAGGCCTTTAGCTTTTTTCGGATCGCCTCATATTCACTGATGGTCCTGAATCCCTGGAACAGTTTATATAGAATGAAGAGATGAAAGGCCAGGGCCAGCCACTGGGCCACGAGCGCATAAATTGCCGCATCGATCACATAGACAATGGCACCAACAATAAACGCCCAGCGTTGCAGCTTGGC
The DNA here is from genome assembly GCF_003589925.1 of Chryseolinea soli. NCBI lineage: Bacteria > Pseudomonadati > Bacteroidota > Cytophagia > Cytophagales > Fulvivirgaceae > Chryseolinea > Chryseolinea soli. Next base: position 4,660,628 of record NZ_CP032382.1, read on the forward strand.
GGCAAAGTATCCAAAGAAAATGAAGATTGCCGCACCGGCAAACTGAATAAAATAATTGGGCTCCACCTCGATGATGTCTCTTATTAAAAAGCCGTCGATAAACGAGGGGATGGCAAGGCCGGCAATAAAGTAAGCTCCCTTGGCTTGCAAGAAGACATTAATAATAGAAAGCGCCGCAATGGCATAAAACCAATAGGCCGCCTTTTGTACATGGGTGGCGCGCTCTTCCAGGTTCATTTCTACAACATCCAAGTTCTCGGCAATTTCATTCGTTTCAACGGGGTCGGATTCTGGCGTGTTTTGCATACAAAGGTTTGGTTAGGTTTAAGGTTAAAATGTATTCGTTTTAAAACTTCGATTCGTGCTGGGTAATTTTATAGCGCCCGCAACGGCTCTTTAATCAGAGAGCACCAAGCGTCCTGCCGATGTATGTAGTCGCTCCAAATCGTCTCCTTTCATTCCAAAAAAGTGCCCGAAATCTAATGTATTGATATTTCATAACCCATTCAACGGTAGCTTTTCATGAAGTAATATACCCTATACGAAGTCATTCTTTTAGTGTTCTGTTTTGGGAGTTTTGATAATCCAACCTGCCAAGTGTTAGTCACGAAAACAGTTGGATCTGAATAACTAAAAAACAAACCTATTAAGTATGAGGAAAATTTTACTAGTCTGTAGTATGTGCCTCGCCATAGCCTGGAGTGTGGTGGCGCAGGACCGAACGGTTACCGGCAAGGTAACCGAGCAAGATGGCTCACCCTTGCCGGGTGTGAACGTTATTGTGCAAGGAACGTCCGTTGGAACCGTCACGGATGTGGATGGGAAATATTCCCTTAGCGTTCCATCGGGATTCAATGTGCTGGTCTTTTCTTTTATTGGATTGACCACGCAGGAAATAGATGTCGCCAGCCGGACCTCGGTCGACGTTTCGATGTCGACCGACGTGAAACAATTGGGTGAGGTGGTTGTCACGGCCGCCGGCATTGAAAGAGAGGCCAAGTCGCTGGGCTATGCCGTGAACTCGGTGAGCGGCGACAAGGTGTCGCAAAAATCGGAGCCCGATTTACTCCGCAGCATGCAGGGCAAAGTGGCCGGGGTGAACATCCTCAGCTCCAGCGGGGCGCCGGGCAGCGCCACGCGCATCACCATTCGCGGTAACAAATCCATGTTTGGTAACAACCAGCCGCTGTTCGTGGTCGATGGCATTCCCTACGACAACGGCTACAACGTCACCTCCAACGAAGTGACCGATGGAGCATCCTACTCCAGCCGCATCGCCGACATCGACCCCAACAACATCGAGTCGATGAGCATCCTGCCGGGCGGTGCCGCAGCAGCCTTGTACGGTGTTCGTGCCGCCAACGGTGTGGTGGTCATCACCACAAAATCGGGTAGCAGCCGCGCTTCGCGCAAAGGATTGGAGATCGCTTACTCTTCCGGTTTCGCAATCGAGCAAGTGGCCAACCTTCCCGAATATCAAAACAAGTATGGCACCGGTTCGAAAGGCGACTATGCAGAAGCCAACGGTAGCTGGGGTCCGGCGTTCAACCGCCCCGGTCCGGGCGTGAACTATGGTCTCGACGGCAGCACAACCCCCAACGGAAGCGAAGTGGATTCCATTCCGTACTGGTCCTCGTATGCGGCTGTTTTTCCGAACGGCCCCAAGATGGTGCCCTATCAGGCCTATCCCAACAACGTGAAGGATTTCTTTAAGAATGGAAAGGTGTTCGAAAACTCCATCACCATCAGTGGTGGTAACGAGAAGTCGGTGCTCACCCTCGTGGCATCAAACCTGAAGCAGGATGGCTACATCCCGCATTCGTCATTCAACAAGACCAACGTCAGCTTGGGTGGACAAACCCAGTTGGTGAACGGTCTTCACGTGGGTGGAAACCTCTCGTATACAAATTCCGCGCAGCGTGGACCTTTGAGTGGTTACGGTTCGGCGAACCAGGTGAGCGCCTCGGCATTCTCGCGTATTCTCTTCCCGGGCCGCAGCTGGGACATCACTGGCCAACCCAAGTTTGACCCAGTCACGCAAGGCAACGTGTTCTTCCTGGGTTCTGCTGCCGACAACCCGTACTGGTCTGCCCAGAACAACGGCATTCGCAGCAACGTCGACCGGATAGCCGCCAGCGTAAATGCAGGGTATGACATCACGGACTGGCTAAACGTCACCTATAAGATCGGTGTCAACACCTACAACGACCGCCGGAAAGAAATTACGCGCAAGGGCTCCGTAGGTGCGGCAGGACTCGGACAGATCATCCTGGACAATATCTACTACCAGGAAATCGAATCGAACTTGCTGGTCACCATCAACAAAAACATCACGGATGACCTGAGCCTCAAAGCGATCATCGGACAAAACATAAACCAACGCACCGGCGAAAGCCAGGCGGTGAAAGGTGTGAACTCCATTGCGTTTGACATCGACGACATCGACAACTTCAACTCGGTGACGCCCTTTGGAGGCACGTACTATCGCAGAAGACTGGCGGGCCTCATGGGCGATGTTGCTTTGGGATGGAAAGACTATTTGTTCCTGAACCTTACCGGCCGCAACGATTGGTCGTCTACCTTGCCCAAAAGCAAAAACAGTTTCTTCTATCCGTCGGTGAGCACCTCCTTTATTTTTACCGAGGCGCTGGCCATGGACAAGAGCATTCTTTCCATGGGTAAGATCCGTGCCGCCTGGTCGAAGGTGGGTAACGACGCGTTGCCCTATTCCCTGAAGGCAACCTACAACCTCAACCAAGGCAACAGCAGCAACCTCGTAGGGGCGCTGCCTGGAAACGACCTGCCGTTCAGAGGACACCCGGGGGCTACGACCGGTACGACGGTGTATGACCCCAACCTCACACCGGAATTTAGTACGACCATCGAATTGGGAACGGACCTGTCATTTTTCCAGGATCGCATCAATGTGAAGGCGACGGTGTATAAAATCAACACCACCGACCAGATCGCACCCATCGCGCTGCCTGACGAAACAGGCTTTAACCAGATCATCACCAACTTCGGCGAATTGTCGAACAAGGGGATTGAACTCGGACTGGATGCCACGCCCGTTAAACTCGCCAACGGCTTTACCTGGAACATCTATGGCACATACACGCACAACGAGAACATCGTAGAGAAACTTTCTCCCGGGGTGGATGAGATCGTACTGCGCAACGTTTTTGGTGGCAGCGTGACCCCCATGCTGGCGGTAGGCAAGCAATACGGCATGTTGAAAGGAACCTATGATGTGACCGACGATCAAGGCAGGTTCCTGATCGACCCCGCCACGGGCGCGACCATCATCTCCAAGGACTTCCACTACATTGGAAATCCCAACCCGAAGTTCCTGGCCAGCTTGGGCAACGCCTTCAGCTTTAAAGGATTCACGTTGTCTTGCTTGTTCAACCTGCGCTATGGCGGCGACCTTTTCTCGGCCACCAACCAGTTCTATGTCGGAAGAGGCGTGACGCGCTACACCGAGGAACGCGATGGAACCTTCATCATTCCCGGCGTTTACGGCGACACCAACACCAACAAGCCGATCCTGGTCGACAACAAGGAAGTGCACAACACCACGCAAGTTATTAAGAACGACCTCTACTTCCAGACGGCCGGCGGTGGCTTTGGTATCAATGCTTCTGACAAACAAAGCATCTTCGATGCCACCGTGCTTCGCCTCAGCGAAGTAACGTTTGGCTACAGCGTGCCCAAAGTGTTCTTGAAAAAGACACCGTTTGGATCCTTGAGTCTCACGTTCACCGGCCGCAACCTCTGGTATAAGGCCCCCAACTTCCCGAAGTATTCCAACTACGATCCGGAAACCACCTCTTTCGGTGGTCAGAACTACACCGGTATAGAATACAACACAGCACCTTCGGTGAAGCGTTATGGCGTGAACCTGCGTGTTACCTTCTAATTTAACCTCGAACGAATCATGAACATGAAGACATGCACTAAATACATCGCCCTGTCCCTTTGCGCCTGGATCGCATCAGGGTGTAGCGATTTTCTCGATATCAACACCGACCCCAACAACCCCAGCAAGGTGAAGCTTTCGCAATTGCTCACGCAATCGGAAGTGACCATGGTGAACTCGTTGGGCATCGGTTCTAACGGTCTTTCTACCAGCACTTCCATATTGGTTCACCAAACCGTACAACGCGGCAGCGTGGATTCGTATGTAGTGTCGGGAGAAGACTTCCAGATCACCACCGCGTGGCAGAATTTATATTCAGGGGCATTGGAAGACTACCTGGCCATCATTGAGCAAGGCACGGAGAGCGGCGACGCACACTATGTCGGCGTGGCCCAGATCCTGACCGCCTACTCTTACAGTGTCATGGTTGACGTCTGGGGCGATATTCCCTATTCGGAAGCCCTCGTTGGGAACGCGGTGCACTATCCGAAGTACGATGACGATGCATCGATCTATCCGAAATTGCTGGAAATGATCGACAATGGCATCGCCAACCTCGCAGCAGCCTCCGGCGTCTCGCCGGGAGGTGATGATGTACTGTACAATGGCGACCTGGATAAATGGAGAAGATTTGCCAAGAGCCTGAAACTGAAATTGTACAACCAAACCCGCTTGGTAGACGATGTCACCGCGGAGGTAAATGCGCTGCTGACCGGAGGCGACCTGATGAAGGCCGGCGACGATTTCGAGTTGGCCTATGGCACATCGGTTTCTCCCGACGACCGCAATCCCGCTTTCGTCTTGGAATATACGCTGGGTAATCGCCCATCCTATATCAGCCCTTACTTCTACGAGATCATGATGAACAAAAGCACGTTGAATGATGTGCTCAGCGGCATCACCGATCCGCGCACGCCCTACTATTGGTTCAAGCAACTTACCGACCCGGCCGATGCTCAAAATCCCACGGAATACACCGATACCAACGGATTCCTGTCGATCTACTTTGCTTCACAAGGTGTGAATCAGGGCTGGCAGCAAGACCGGTCGCAAACCGTGCTCGGACTGTATCCCATCGGTGGTCGCTACGACGATGACGAAGGCGGCATCGTAAATACTTCGGGCGCTATTACCGGCCCGGGTAATGTAGCCCAGCGGTTGTATCCCTACTTCAGCGCGTTGTATACGCAAGCCGAATTGGCCCTCACCGTGCCGGGTGTGACCGGCGATGCCCGGGCGCTCTTCAAATCGGGTATGCAGGCCTCCTTCGCCAAAGTGAACGCGATCGCACAAGCCGCGAACGCTCCGCTCATCGCCGCGGCCGATGTCACCGACTATGTGAATGATGTGTTGGTGAAATACGACGCCGCCGATAACAACGGTAAACTGGAGTTGATCCTCACCGAAAAATGGATCGCCAGCTTTGGCTTTGCCATGGATACTTATACCGACTATCGCCGCACAGGCTTCCCCATCATGTTCGATCCCAATACGGACAACATTCCCTTCACGGTGACCAGCCGGGGATATCCGGTATCGCTCGCCTACAATGCGAATGCCTTGAACCTGAATCAAAATGCACCGGCACAAAAAACGGTGACGACTGACAGAGTGTTTTGGGACCCTAACTGATGATGTACTTTAAAATCTTAGCTTATGAAATATAAAATAAACTATATAGCGCTGGCGGTTCTCGGAATGCTGCTCACGTTCTCGTGCGAGGACAAAGACAAGCAATTGTTCGATGACTTCGAGCAAGGGTCGATCCCGCTCTTTGCCCAGGAAGACGACGATTCGGGGCTGGTGAATTTTCTCGATCCGGACCAAACCATGTTGTCGTTCAACGTCACGACCGAAGGATTGTCGCCCGTGAGCAGCGTCGATGTGTTGGTGACCTACAACAATTCGGAAACCGGCACCAGCGAGACGGTCACCTATACCAACGTGACTACTTTCCCGGCAACGGTGAAGATCACCCTCAACCAATTGCTGGCCGCCTTTGACACGGATGTAGTGACCCAGGACTCGTTGAGCCTTGGCGATAACTTCATCGTCGGCGGTGCCATGAAAATGGTCGATGGCCGCTACCTCAACGGCGGTTATAGCCCCAGTGTGTTCAGCAAACGGCCCGTCACCCTCACCTACACGGTGAGTTGCCCTTCCAGCATTCCCGAAGGCAAATGGGAAATTCATGTGGAGTCCAGCGATGCAACGTATACGGTGAACCTCACGAAAGTGGGCGGGGGCACCTATACAATCGATAACTTCAACTTCGACTATGACCTGGATTTCTATGGCGGCTTCAACGACCTGGCCGGAGCGGCAACTTTCGTTGACATCTGCAACGACCTGACGTTGAACGGCGTCGAGCCCAATTATGGCATCTCGTGGCGCGGCAGCGGCGTGTACGACCCCGTGGCACAAACCCTTACTTTTGGCGAGATCACCGATGTGGAGTATGAGCAAGGACCCTATACAAACGGTGGCGGCGACTGGGTGTTGACGTATAAACCGTAAAACAGAAAAGGAGTTATTTTGATGGAAAGAGAGGCCGCCCACAAAGCGGCCTCTCTCCGTTTATAAAATACCGCTTTTAGTTTCTGATACTCTTTTTCTTTTTTAGCTTCAAACTCATTAACCTGAATCTATGCGACCCACCTTGCCCTCCCTGCTCTTGTTGGTGCTTTTTCCCTTGCTTTCGCTCGGTCAAAAAAAGAAAGCCGACACCGAACCTGCACCCGTCACTTCGCCTATTGCCGACAAAGTGAAGAACTTCAAAAAGCTTCCCGGCTATTTCGAATATTACTATGACGAAAAGCAAGACAAGATCTGGTTGGTCATCGACAAGTTCGACACCGAATTCCTGTATGTCTACTCGCTGTCGGCCGGCGTAGGCTCTAACGACATCGGTCTCGACCGCGGACAACTGGGTTCGGAGCAAATCGTGAAGTTCGACAGAAGGGGCCCCAAGGTATTGTTGGTGCAACCGAACTACGCCTACCGCGCCATCTCCAACGACAAATACGAACGCAAGGCCGTGGAAGACGCCTTCGCGCAGTCGGTACTCTATGGATTTAAAGTCGAGGCAGAAGAAAATGGCAAAGTATTGGTAGACGCTACCAACTTCTTTCTGCAAGACATCCACGATGTGAAGGGAACGTTGAAAGCCACCAAGCAAGGAAGCTACCGGCTCGACGAATCGAGATCGGCCATCTATACCCCCCGCACCAAAAACTTTCCGAAGAATTCAGAGTTTGAAGCTACGCTCACGTTTCTGGGCGAACCCGAAGGTGCGTATATCCGCAGCGTGGTGCCGTCGCCGTCGAGTGTCACAGTGCGGGAGCACCACTCTTTTGTGGAGTTGCCCGATCAGAACTATACACCCCGCAAGTTCGACCCGCGTGCAGGCTACTTCGATATCTCCTACTTTGACTATGCCACGCCCATCAGCGAGCCGATTCAAAAACGATTCATCACCCGCCACCGCCTGAAAAAGAAAGACCCCACGGCGGCCTCAAGCGAAGCGGTGGAGCCCATCATTTATTACCTGGACCGCGGCACACCCGAGCCCATCCGCTCGGCGCTGCTCGACGGCGCCCGTTGGTGGAACCAGGCCTTTGAAGCGGCCGGATACACCAACGCCTTCCAGGTGGAACTGATGCCCGAAGACGCCGACCCGATGGATGTGCGTTATAACGTGATCAACTGGGTGCACCGCGCCACCCGCGGCTGGTCGTATGGAGCCTCAGTGATCGACCCCCGTACGGGTGAGATCATCAAAGGCCACGTAACCTTGGGATCGCTGCGCGTGCGCCAGGACTTCCTCATTGCCGAAGGGCTGTTGGCCCCTTACGAAGAAGGTAAACCCGTATCGAAAGAAATGGAAGCCATGGCCTTGTCGCGCCTGCGTCAACTCGCGGCCCATGAAGTTGGCCACACGTTGGGTTTGGCTCACGCGTATTCGTCCAGCAGCGAGAACCTGGCATCGGTCATGGACTATCCCCACCCGTATGCCGCCCTGGTCAATGGCAAAGTGGACCTGAGTCATGCCTACGACGACAAGATCGGCGCGTGGGACAAGGTATCCATCACCTACGGCTACCAGGACTTTCCATCCGGCACGGCCGCAGAACCTGCCCTGAACAATATCCTGCAACAAGCCTTGAAAGCCGGCCTCACATTTCTATCGGATCAGGACGCCCGTCCGCTGGGTGGATCGCATCCGTACGCCCACCTGTGGGACAACGGCAAGGACCCTGCCGATGAGCTGAGCCGCGTGCTCGACATCCGCACGGCGGTGTTGAAGAACTTTGGAGAAAACAACATTAAGCCGGGTGCGCCGATGGCCACGTTGGAAGAAGCGTTGGTGCCCATGTATTTTTTCCACCGCTACCAGACCGAGGCGTGCGCCAAGCTGGTGGGAGGCCTCAACTACCGGTATGCCCTCCGTGGCGACGGTCAACCCGTGACGGAAATGGTGTCGCCCGCCGAACAAGCCAAGGCCCTCGATGTATTATTGAAAACGATTGCGCCCCAGTCGCTGATGTTTCCCGACAAATTACTCCAGATCATACCTCCCCGTCCTTTGGGGTATACGCGTCACCGCGAGGTGATTAAGATCCGCACCGAACTCACCTTCGATGCCCTCGGCGCTGCGGAGAGCGCCTCACAAATGACACTAAGTTTGCTGCTCCACCCGGCCCGCGCCGGCCGGTTGGTGGAGTACCATGCCCGCGATCCCAAGCAGCCGTCGCTGGAGGAGGTGATCGATAAAGTGATCCTGGCCACCTTCAAGGCGCCGCGCAAGAGCGGCTACGAAGGAGCCCTCCAAATCACGGTAAACGACGTCCTTTTGACCAATTTGATCCAGTTGGCCCTCGACAACAATGCTTCTCCACAGGTGCGGGCCATCGCCTATTTAAAGCTCGAACAAGTCAAAGCCTGGATGACCCCACGCTACCAATCGGTGGTGGATGAGGACTGGAAAGCGCACTATACGTATGCTCTGGCCCAAATTCAAAAATTCCAGGAAAATCCCGACGAGTATAAAAAGGAGGTCCCCCTGGTTGCGCCTCCCGGTCAGCCGATTGGAATGGACGAAATTGGTTTTTGCGGTCGTTTTTGATAAATCCGGCGAATAAAAAGGCATTTTATGGTTCTTTTTTATAGAAGCCCGGCATGTAGGTTTTCATGTTTTTTTGAGTGGAATTTAAGATGGGGGCTGGCGAAGTTGCATGAACGGAATTGGAGCTTCCCCTATGTTACACCGAACGACCTTAGTCGTCTTGTTGCTATTACTGGTGCCTGCTTTCTGTTTTGCCCAACGAAGCGAAACGGATAGCCTGGAAAGCCTTGTAAAAAACATTCCGTCAGACACCACGAAGGTGTGGCTCCTCAATAAACTGGTGACCGGTCTTCGCGAACGCGACAACAGCAAAGCCATGGAATACGGCCGCCAGGCCCACGACCTGGCCCTCGTGCTCAACTACGAACGGGGACTGGGACAAGCCCTGGAGAATCTCGGCTGGATCCACTACCGCAAGGGTGATTATTCGCGTGCGTTCGAACTCTCTACCGCAGCCCTGACCATTGCCGAAAAATTTAATGACGGGTCGGCCATCGCCCGGTGCCTCAACAACGTGGCGGCTATCAGCTATGAACAAAAACAATTCATGGTGGCCATCGCCAACTTCAAGAAAGCCTACGAAGTAAGCAAACACATCGGCGACAGCGTGGCCATGTCGCGCAGCACGAATAACGTGGCGTTTAGTTTCCTGGGGATGGAGAGCTACGACTCTGCCCGGGTTTACGCCGAACGTGCGCTGAAAACAAGTCACGGCAAAGACAAACTTTTCCTGGTCGGATTTTCGTATCGCACCCTGGGCGACATCGACGTACACGACAAACAGTACGAGAGTGCGCTTACTAAATTTCACCGCGTGATCAGCATTGCCGATGAACTGGGCAACGTTTTCCTGAAAGTCTCTACGCTGCACCGCATCGGCAAAGCCTATTATTTGCTCGGCGATCCGGACCGTGCGCTTTCCCACTTGTTGCAAAATATTTCGCTGGCCAACGAGAATCAATTCAAAAACGAGATGGAGCGTTCGCTGAAACTGGTGTCGGAGATCTATGCCTCAAAAAAGGAGATCGGCAAGGCGTTCGACTATCAAACCCAATACCTGGCCGTTCACGATTCATTGTACAACCAGCGCAACGGCGAACAAATGGCCCTGATGCAGGCACGCTTTGATTCGGAAATGAAAGAAGCCAAGATCGAGTTGTTGTTAAAAGATTCCTTGTTGAAAAAAGAAGAGCTGCACGTGCAACGCAGCCTCATCTATTTTTCCGTGGGATCATTTGTGCTGATGGCCTTCCTCGCTTTCGTGTTGCTCTACAACAACCGCGTAAAGAAACGGGCCAACGACCAACTGGCCGCCAAGAACCTGGAGATAGAACATCAGGCGCAGCAACTGCGCAACGTGAACATCACCAAAGACAAACTGTTCTCCATCATCAGCCACGACCTGCGAAGCCCCTTGGCCAGCCTCCGCGGACTGATGGACATCATGAGTATCGAGGAACTGACGCGTGAGGAGTTCCAGACCACTACCACGAAGCTGCGTCAAAACCTGGACTCCGTACGCGAAGATCTCGACAACCTCCTGTTCTGGGCCCAGTCGCAATTGAACGGACTTCAAAGCAATCCCACGTTCCTGAAGGTGCGCCCGCTGGTGGAAGAAAAGATCCAGCTCTACGAGGAGATCGCGCGTCAGAAAGAGATCACGGTCGTGAACGAGATCGAAGAATCGCTGTCGGTGTTGGTAGACCGGAATCACATCAGCCTGATCATCCGGAACCTGCTCGCCAACGCCTTGAAGTTTAGCAAACCGGGTGGCCTCATCATTGTGCGCGAGAAGCTGAAAGGCGACCTGGTCGAGATCTCCATCACCGACTCGGGTGTGGGCATGACGTCGAACGATCTTCGGAAACTATTCAATGTCGAAACACACTTCTCCAACCCGGGCACGTTTCAGGAAAAAGGTGCCGGCATCGGCTTGTTGCTGACCAAGGAGTTCATAGAAAAAAATGGTGGATCCATTTGGGCCACCAGCGAGCTGGGCAAAGGATCCACCTTCACATTCACCGTTCGGCAAGACACCAACCTCGTGAACGAAGAAGAAGTCGTTTAACGGCAAACGTCAGTAATTCATCACGGTAATCAGCCCTTCAATTTTTTCAATTCGGCCTCATACGCGGGAGCGTTTGCTTTCTGGTCTTCAGGAATATTCTTGATGGCCAGTTCCCAGTTTTTGATCGCGCTTTTTTTGTCGCCCATGGCCGTGAAGCCGCGAGCCAGTCCCACGTAGGTGGTAAACATATCGGTGGGATGCAGTTGGCGGTTGAGCTTGAACACGTCCATCGCCTTTTGATTTTTACCGGAGGCCAGTAACGCCCGTCCGTATTGATGCACGGCCATCACCGTGGCGGTAGGTTGTTTAATGGCTTTGTCCATGACCACGTCTGCTTCTGCATCCTTGCCCATGGCTTGCAAAACCAGGGCCTTGGTTTGAAGGGAATTAAAATCTTCGACGCCGATAAAGTTTCCACTGATCGCGTTGTCGGCCCAGTGTAATGCTTCCTCCAGGTTCACTTTATTCTGGGCACAGAACTGTGCGGCCGCCATCCAGGGCTGATTGGTAAAACCGGCTGTGGTGCCTTCCAATTGGCCACGAAGTTTGTTCACATAAATGTCGTTCACATTCGGCACTTCGATCTTGAATGGGATCCGGCGGTTTTCCCATTGCAGATAGCCCGTGGCCGAGGTTTGCTGGCGGTCGTCAAAGCCATAGGTGAGCCATTCGGTGTAGGGGGCATCCACGGGGGTGGTCTTCACGCGCAGCGCATCTTCTTTCGGATTGTAGAAGTAGCTGCCCCAGCTGGTGGAGTTGTTGGAAAAGATCCAGGTCCAGGGGCCTTCTTTCTCAACGTCGAGATATACACCATAGGTGCCGGCCTTCAGGGGTTGGCCTTCGATCTTCACATCGTTGGAGAAGGTAATCGTCGTGTTTTCGTTGGAACCTGCACGCCAGGGAGCGGCCTTGGACGTGCCATAGCCCTGATCGATAAAACCGTAGTGTACCAACTCCCCCCAGATGTGACCTTTGCGGTCTTCTCCGTTGGGGCCATGAACATCCGGACTGTTGTAGGTGATGGAAACCGAGGCGGGACCGATCCATTGTGTAACGGTACATTTTTGGTTGCCACCACTGGGTGGCAGGGCCAATTGAGCAAGCAACTGCAGGCTCAGACATAAGCCGCAGGCCAGGAAAAGTAATTTTTTCATAATGAGTTATTGGTTAGGGTTGAAGTAAAGATAAACGAATAGCCTCCACTTTGGGTGTCACCCTTTCCTAGGTATTTTGATCAGACCGAATGAAACGCGCGTTCCGGTACCAATACTTGCAATGCACCCGGCATGATCCGGATGTCGAAATGGTCGTGTTCGCCACACGGTTCGCCGTCCACGTGATAGGCCACGGGATGCTTGGTTTTGAGGAGAATGGCCGGTGCTTCGAGGATCTGGCAAATGGCCGAGCTTTTCAATTGGCCGGTAAACATGGCATAGACAAAATCCATACGGTAGGCCGGCACTTTTTTCATGATATTGATGTGCAGCAGCCCGTCGCGCACGGAAGCCGCAGGGGCCACCCGCGCATTGTTGCCATACTGCGACGAGTTGGCAAACGCAATGATAAACGCTTGCTCGTGGATCGTTTTTCCATTCAACTCCATCGCCACTTCGAAGGGCTTGAACTTCATAAACTCGCGAAGGGTAATGGAAGCGTAACCCACGAGACCACGCCGGGTGTGGTTCGCAAAAAGATTGGCAATGTGTCCATCAAAACCGATACCCGACACGTTGAGCGAAAGTTTGCCGTTCACTTGAAAAGTGTCCATGGCCAACGCGCGGCTGGTGAAGATCTGGTCGATGGCTGTGGGGGTCTTTACCGAGATGCCCAGGTGCCGCCCCAGCCCATTGCCCGAACCCCGGGGAATGATGCCCATGGGGAGGGGTGTGTTGATCAGGCCCTGCGCCACTTCGTTCAACGTGCCATCGCCACCCACCGCTACAACAAACGCATAGTCTTTCCCCACCGCGTCGCGGGAGAGCTCCGTGGCATGACCGCGGTCGCGGGTGAACTCGATGGTGCACTCCACGTCGTTCTTGATGCAGGTGTCGATGATGCGGCCTTCCAGTTTGGGTTGGTAGCCGGTGCCGGCATATTTATTTACGATAAACAGGGCCTTTTTCATGCGGTGGATTTTCGCCTTCAACGTTAGTCATTTTTTTGAAGTTCTCCACTGGTCTGAAGGCCAGGATATTCCTCCGCATTTCGCGGACCTCCATGGCCTGATATGAAAAATGGCACCCGGTACCAGACCGCGTGCCATTGTGAATGACGTATGATGGAAGTCTACTTCTTGACTTTCTCCTGGATGTATTTCACAGCCTGGCCAAAGGTTTGCATCTTCTCAGCGTCGTCGTCGGGGATGCGGATATCGAACGTTTGCTCGAATTCCATGACGATCTCTGCATAATCCAGCGAATCGATGCCAAGGTCTTTTACGAAGTTGGCTTCGGGGGTGATTTCCGATTCTGCGATACCCAGCTTTTCCGTCAATATTTTTGTCACTTTCTGCGGGATGTCTTGCATAGCGATAAAACTGTTTCGGGGTAAATGTATTAAATCCGCTTTTGCCCTCCAAGCGGGTTTGGGGTGGGAGGGGAAACTTTCGGAGTGGTGGCTGTGGTGAAAAGAGCGGGCGGTGAGCGTGATGGTGCGTGGGTCCGAAAACTTGTTGGTGGGACACCGATAGGTGGGTGCGAGGTGTATCCCGACGGTGAAGGGGAATATTTTAAGCGCGGGGGAAAAACCCTCTTGTTGGTGTCCCACCAACAAGAAGCGGCGGGGGACCACCATAAAAAGTAGGGATCAAAACCGCATAAAAAACTCAGTGCCTTTGCCGACAGTGGATTTTACGGTCAGCGTGCCCTGGTGAACGCGCATGATCTGGCGCGAGAGGCTGAGCCCGATGCCGGAGCCTGATTTCTTCGTAGTGAAGAAGGGGATGAAAATTTTCTCCATCGCTTCAGGATCAATGCCCGTGCCGTTGTCTTTGACAGCAATGACGGCGCGCGATTTTTCGTTTACAAACACCTTGATCTCTATCTTTTTCTCTTCCTGGTCTTCGAACGCTTGGATGGCATTGCGGATCAGGTTGATCAACACCTGCTCGATCATGTTCTTGTCGGCAGAGAGGGTGAGGTCTTCGGGGTAGACCGATATGGTGAGTTGGATGCCGCGGTCGTTCAGGTCGCGGCGGTGCAGCATGGCCAGTTCCTCCAGCAGTGTGCGGATGTCGATTTGCACGGGCCGGGGCTTGGGAATGCTGGTGAGGCTGCGGAATTCTTTTACAAAATGGATCAGTCCTTCGCTGCGCTTGCTGATGGTCTGAAGCGAGAGGTGAATGTCGCCGAGTTGTTCCTTGGTGAGGGGCTCGTTGTTGTCTTCCTTGACGTGAGGTTTCAGTTCCTCTTCTACAATGCCGGCCAATGATGAGATGGGGGTCACCGAATTCATGATCTCGTGTGTGAGCACGCGCACCAGGTTTTGCCAGGCCTCCATTTCTTTTTCTTCCAATTCGCTCTGGATGTTCTGGATGGAGATGAGCTTCACGTTCTCGTTGCGCAGCGTCAGCTCGATCGCATAGATGGAAAGCTGCACCAGTTCTTCCCCGATCTTGAGGCGCACCAATTCGCGGCCGCCGGTCTTCAGCTTTTCGAACACGTTCACCAGCGTGTCGCTCACTTCGGCCAGGTCGCGGATGTTGACGGCGCGGTTGATCTTGAGTAGCTTGCGCGCGGCGCTGTTGAAAATTTCGATGTTGCCGTCTTCCTTGAACACGATGAGGCCGATCCCCACGTGCATCACAATATTTTTGAAGAATAGAAACTCCGAATCTTTTTCACGACGCGAGCTGCGCAGCTTCAGCATGGCTTCATTCATTTCCTGGTGAAGCCGCTTCACGGCGGGGTCGTCGCTTTCGGTCTTGAACGAATAGGAGAGGTCGTCGAATTGGATGGAGTCGAGGAACGAGGCCATGTTCTCGTTGGAACGGTCGAGGTACTCTACCAGCAATTTGATCTGGTAAGCGCTCACCGCCAGGAAGATGAGGGCATACATCCAGTCGCCGCGGGAAAAAGCAAAAAAAGCAAAAAGAAATATGGAGGCAGATAAGAACGCTACCCTTGGGAGTACAGGTGTTTTCCAGTTGAAATTAAAGTCCATACTTCTCCATTCGACGATACAGCGAGGCGCGCGTCAATCCCAGTTCGTCGGCGGCCTTTGAAATGTTGCCGTTGTGCATTTGCAGCGCTTTGGCAATGGCCGTGCGTTCCACTTCGTCCAGGTTCAGGGTGTTGTTCGCGGGGCCTGACGTGAGCGACCGGCTGAGGAGGAAATCGCTCTCCTGCAGCGTGGCCGAGTCGGTCATGATCACGGCGCGTTCGATGGCATGTTGCAACTCGCGGATATTGCCGGGCCAGGCATAGCGCTTCAGGCGGTCGAGGGCTTCGCTGGCAATCGTGGTGACCAGCTTGTGATATTTCTTGGCGTAATAAGCAAGATAGTGTTGCGCCAGCAGCGGAATGTCTTCCACGCGCTCGCCCAGCGGCGGTACGCGGATCTCCACGGTATTGATGCGATACAAAAGATCCTGGCGGAACGTGCCTTCCTGCACCATCTTGTGGAGGGGCATGTTGGTGGCGCAGATCAACCGGATGTTCACGGGAATGGCTTGGTTGGCACCGACGCGTGTCACTACGCGGGCTTGCAGGGCACTCAGTAATTTACTTTGTAAACTCATGCTCAGGTTGCCGATCTCGTCCAAAAACAGGGTGCCATCGTTGGCCAGTTCAAACCGGCCGGGCCGGTCTTCGCGGGCGTCGGTGAAGGCGCCTTTCTTGTGGCCAAACAATTCGCTTTCGAATAGGGTCTCCGTGATGGCCCCCATGTCGACCGACACAAAGCTGTTGTCTTTGCGCAGCGAGCGTTGGTGGATGGCGCGCGCGATGAGCTCTTTGCCCGTCCCGTTCTCGCCCAGGATCAACACGTTGGCATCGGTCTTCGCCACTTTGTCGATGAGGGCGAACACTTCCTTGATGGAACCGCTGTCGCCAATGATATCGCCGAAAGGCTTGCTGATCTGTTCCTCCAGCATCTCCTTTGCTTTCTTCAACTTATCGACCTGGTTGTACGATTGCTTCAACCGTATCGCCGTGGCGATGGTGGCGATGAGCTTTTCATTTTGCCAGGGTTTGAGAATGAAATCGGTCGCGCCTTGTTTGAGGGCACGCACGGCCATCTCCACATCGCCAAAAGCGGTGATGAGGATGACCACGGCCGTGGGGTCGTGGGCCAGGATCTGCTCCAGCCAATAAAAACCTTCCTTGCCGCTGGTGATGTCCTTGCTGAAGTTCATGTCGAGCAAGATCACATCATAGCTATCGTTGTTGAGGAGGAAGGGAATTTTCTTTGGATTCTTCTCAATGATCACGTGGTGGCCTTGCTTCTTGAGCAACATCTTGGCCGCGAGCAACACATCTTCATCATCATCGATCATTAAAATTTTGCCGCCTTCAGGATTCACAGTGTATGGTAGATTTAGGGTGAATGATCATCTCCAGGGAATTTTGTGCCAACTTCGAAATCAAGCGAATTTCGCCCATAAAGCGGACACGACTGTCCCTGAGGGTACAAAGATGTTCAAAAATGAACAGTTTTATAGTACGGTATTACGGTTTTGGCGTAAAAAAATCGATTGTCTTGTCCCGGATACTATAGATCCGCTCGTCGGTGACCAGGAAGAATTGGGCGGGCTGGGGCAGGGCCTGTTCGCGGGTCTCGGTGGTGAATAAGTTGAAGAACTTGAGCTTGTTCGCCTCGATATAGTACAGTTCTTCGCCGATAAAATTGAAGCTTTTCAGCGTTGGGCTTTCGATGGTCCTGAGCCATTTTCCCATCCGGTTGAAGACCTGGATGCCTTTGCGCGGCTGCAGCAAGAAAACAAACCCCTGGTACTCCCGGATAGCGGTAAACGCCTTGACATCCTTATAAAGCCCGGGGGGAATCTTCACGTCCACATCGACGGTCTCCGTGGCCTTAGTAACTTTTTTCAAACTACCGTCGGCGGCATCAACCACCCAGATGTCGTGGTCGCCGGAGATGGTGACCAGCCAGGGCTCGATCACAAAGGACGAATCGAGGTGATATGAGGCGGTCATGTCGAACGACGGATTATAAAAAGCATAATGGCGGTCGTTCCGGAAATAAGCAAAAAGCCGCGAGCCGTCGCGGGGATCAAACTGTGTGGGCAGGGTGCCGAGTTTGTAGACCACCCCCAGGGTTGCGTCCGGCGCGAACCGTTGCAGTTGCCCGCCTTTGGTGATCACGTAGAGGTCGCCGGGCCGGTCCACGGTGGCGTAGAGAATGGTATCGCTGAGGGAAATGGATTTGATCTTCACTTGCGCCGACGCCGCGGAGACGCTGAGCACCAACACTAAAAACAAAAACCGGAGCGGATATTTCATGTGGGGGATTTGAAAGTTTTAAGTGCTACCTGCTGTCCATCATATTCGGCATAGGTGCTGAAATTCACCCACTCGCCCGTGTTGATGTAGCGGCTGTTGGCGCCGATCTGCAGGTCGAGCGGAAGGTGGCGATGGCCAAAGATGTAGTAGTCGAAGTGCTCGCGGCTTTCCAGGTCTTTGCAATAGGACCAAAGAAACTCGCCTTCTTCTCCCTCAAATTTTTCCTCGCGCTTCTGATTACCCAGGCGGCTCTTGCGCGACCAATAGTTTGCAATGCCTATGCCAAAGTTGGGATGAAGGCGCGCAAACAACCATTGACACAACTTGCTGTTGAAAAACTTCTTGATGAATTTATACGTGTGGTCGCCCGGACCCAATCCATCGCCATGACCGATAAGCAATTTTTGTGCGCCCACCTGCAGCACTTGTGGATCGCGGAAGATGGGAATGCCTAGCTCCGTAGGAAAGTAGTCGAACATCCACATATCGTGATTGCCCGTGAAGAACACGATGGGGATACCCGCGTCGCGCAGCTCAGCCAGCTTGCCTTGGAGGCGGATGAACCCGCGGGGGATGGCGTGACGATACTCGAACCAGAAGTCGAAGATGTCGCCCAGCAGATAAATGCTGTGGGCCTCGTGCCGCACTTCCTCCAGCCAGGCTACGATGCGTTTTTCGCGTTGCAAACTGGTGGCGTGGTCGGGAACACCCAGGTGAAAGTCGGAAGCAAAGAATATTTTCTTTCCGTGAAGGCTGGCGACGGGTTCGATCATAAAAAAACTCAGGTGCTTGGGACACCTGAGTTCAAAAGTAAGATTAAAATGTCTAAATCAAGCTAGTTCGCTTCCTCGGGCGCCTCGCCCTCCAGCGTAGGAGTGGGGTCAACACCCGGCTGCTCGTTTTCGAGTGCTTTCTTCTCATACTTACCCTGGCCGTTGGTGAACTGCTGGTAAGTGGTCAGCTTCTCGAAGGGGCGTTTGCCGATGAGTCTTTCCAGATCGGCCTGGAACAGGATCTCTTTCTCCAGCAATTCCTTGGCGATCAGGTCAAGGTATTGACGGTGCTGGATCAGCAACTGCTTGGTGCGGGCGTATGCCGCATCGATAATTTTCTTCACTTCATCGTCGATCTTCTCAGCCATCGCTTCGGAGTACGGTTTCTGGAACGCGTAGTCCGATTGTTTGGAGTCGTAGAACGACATGTTTCCGATGGCGGGATTCATACCATAGATGGTCACAATGCTGTAGGCCATTTTGGTGATCCGCTCGAGGTCGCTGAGCGCGCCGGTCGAGATCTTGCCGAAGACAATTTCTTCTGCTGCGCGGCCACCAAAGGCCATGCACATCTCGTCGGTCATCTGCTCGGTTTGATACAGGAACTGCTCGCGGGGGAGATACTGCGCATAGCCCAGTGCGGCTACACCGCGGGGCACGATGCTCACTTTCACCAGCGGGTCGGCATGCTCCAGGAACCAGCCTGCCACAGCGTGACCGGCTTCGTGGAAGGCCACGATCTTTTTCTCTTCGGGGAGAATGATCTTGTTCTTCTTTTCCAGACCACCGATCACACGGTCGATGGCATCCTGGAAGTCCTGCATGTCTACGGCTTTCTTATCTCTGCGGGCGGCAATGAGGGCCGCTTCGTTACATACGTTGGCAATTTCTGCGCCGGCAAAACCGGGTGTCTGCGCCGAAAGTTTTTTGGGATCCAAGCTCGGATCGAGTTTGATGGGCTTCAAATGCACTTTGAAGATCGCCTCGCGTCCTACGATGTCCGGCTTGTCGATGCTGATCTGGCGGTCGAAACGTCCGGGGCGCAGCAAGGCTGAATCCAGCACGTCGGGACGGTTGGTGGCGGCCAGGATGATCACACCGCTGTCGGTGGCAAAGCCGTCCATTTCTACCAGCAGCGAGTTCAATGTGTTTTCACGTTCGTCGTTGGCACCGGGCAACTGGCCGCGTCCGCGGGAGCGTCCGATGGCGTCAATTTCGTCGATGAACACGATACAGGGTGCTTTTTCCTTGGCTTGCTTGAAGAGGTCGCGCACGCGGGCCGCGCCCACGCCGACAAACATTTCCACGAAGTCGGAGCCGGAGAGCGAGAAGAAGGGAACGCCTGCTTCGCCGGCAACGGCTTTTGCCAATAAGGTCTTACCGGTACCGGGAGGGCCCACCAGGAGAGCGCCTTTGGGTATTTTACCACCCAGCTTGGTGAACTTACCGGGGGTCTTCAAAAAGTCTACGATCTCTTTTACTTCTTCCTTGGCTTCGTCCAGCCCCGCTACGTCGGCGAAAGTGATTTTTACTTTGCTTTCGGCGTCGAAGAGGGCGGCTTTGGATTTGCCGATGTTAAAGATCTGTCCGCCGGGGCCGGCGCCACCGGTCATGCGGCGCATCAGCATCCAGAAGCCAAACAGGAGCAGGAAGAGGAAGCCCCATTGCACGAAGAGCTGAAAGTAGTCTTCGCGGTCTTCGGGTTTGTATTCGGGCGATTTAGCGGCGGGCAGCTTGTCGCGGAAGGTGCGGAACTCCTGGTCGAAGTTGCCGGCGTCTACCACGTGCATGACATAGTGCGGACCGCTGTTGTTGGGCGTGCTGAGCATGCCCTTGTTGAGGTCGTCCTTATATTTGACGTTGTTCAGGGCATCCTGCGTCAGGGTTACTTCTACGAATTTCCGGTTTTGAACCAGCACCACCTTTTTTACGTCGCCATTGCTCACCATCGTCTTGAAATCGTCGTAGTCCAGGTCTTTCAGGTTGCTTGAATTGCTGAAATACATGACTCCGAAGATCACCGCCAGTGTGGCCAGAATGACCCAAACCTGGTAGTTGCCACGGGGTGGCTTATTGGGTAAAAGGGGCTTATTATTTTCTTTCTTGTCAGCCATTATCTATTTCCTCGTCAATTTTTAAAATATCAAATCAATAACGTGTTGTAAATGAATTGGTTTTTATTTACCGTCTTCAATTTCGGTAATGTCCGCGTCACCCCAAAGTCTTTCCAGCGCATAAAATTCGCGTCGGTCTTTGCGGAAGATGTGGACCACTACGTCAATATAGTCGAGCAGCATCCACTCTTTATTGTTTTTTCCTTCGGTGTGCCAGGGATTTTCTTTCAGGGTCTTAAAAACTTCGGCGTCTACGGAGTCTGAAATAGCATCCAGTTGTTTGTCGGAGTTTCCGGAACAGATCACGAAGAAGTCAGCAACGGCGTTCTTTATCTTGCGAAGGTCCATGATCACAATATCCGTGGCCTTTTTCTCCTGCATGCCCTTTACAATCACATCGCTAAGCTTTTCGGCGCTGGCTCCCTTCCTTTTTTTAGCCATTAATCTATCTTCGTTTTTTGTTTAACCCACAAAACTAATCAAAAATACCTTGTATAAAATTCCTGCCAGTACGCTTTTCCTTGGAAAAAACCTTGTTTTTGTGCCGGAATGTCATTCCACCAACACCCTGGCCCTGCAACTTTGCCAGAATTCCGGGCCGGTGGAAGGCACTTTGGTGATCACCCCGAATCAAACGGCCGGCCGAGGCCAGCGCGGAAACGGCTGGGAGGCCGAACCCGGCAAGAATTTTACCTTCTCGCTCATCCTGAAACCCACCACGCTGGCGGTAAAGGACCAATTTTACCTGAACATCTTCACTTCACTGGCGCTCCACGACTACGTGACGGCCAAAGCATGCACCGCCGTTCGTGTAAAATGGCCCAATGACATTTACGTCGGCTCCAAAAAAGTATGCGGTATACTGGTGGAAAGCCAGATTTCGGGAAATAAGTTCTCGCATGTGGTGGTGGGCATCGGGTTGAATGTTAATCAGCAGAAATTCGGCACCGATACGGCAACATCGTTGAGCGTCTTGACCGGACTCCAATTTGACCTGCAGACGGAGTTGGAAACGTTACTGAAATTTCTTGAAGCGCGTTACCTGCAACTGCGCGAAGGGAAGATGACTTTACTGATGGAGGATTATCTGAATGTCTTGTACGGATTAAACACGCCGTTGTCGTTTGACGTGGACGGCATGCCCGTGGAGGGCATGATCGCAGGGGTGGATGAGTCGGGGAGGCTTCGCGTTTTAATGGAGGGGAAGGAGCGGGTGTTTGGTGTGAAAGAGGTTGGTTATAAAGTAGTGTGACGGCGTGCGCTATAGGACGCCAATACTTCCTGTTGATTATTTTTATAAATTAATGTACACCAGCCCATGGGTTTAGACACCGTCGAACTGCTCATCAACATGGAGAAACGTTTTAATATCTCCATCCCCGACCAGGAGGCTGGGCAAATCTATACCGTTCAGGATTTTGTGAATTGTATCTATGCCAAAATTTCAATGCACCCAGAAAAGGCGATGGATATAAGAGAGGTCGAGCGAATAGTCATCCACATCGTGAGTGAATCCTCCGGCATACCGGTGAGTGAAATCAAATTGACCCATAGCATCACCGATGATCTCGGTTTGGATTAAATGCGATTCGGATAACGAACGAACTATTTTTTACCCCGCTTCAACAAAGTTTTTCTTGTACCGGTCTTTTTCGATGCCTTCGCGTCTTTATTATGGGCCAGCGAAAGATCGATCCAATAATCGAAATCTTTTTTCGATTTTATCCCGCTTTCATCCACCAGAACATAACCGATCATCGGCCGGTTTGTGAAATCCATCGTCCGGCAACCTTTCTTTACAATAGCCTGCGCGTGAAAATTTTTATCGATGCGGCACATCAATTCGTCCTTCATCACGCCAACGCACATTTTTCCATTGTACATGAATACGAGTCCACCCATCATGGTTTTCTCTTCCACGTGGCGGAGTTCGTTGAATCGTTCGCGAATGCGGTCGGCCAATTTCTCGCTGTAGGCCATGGTGTTTTACGTTAGGTCGTCACGAAAGTCCACATACTTCTTCCATACCGTATGAACGACTTCCTTGCTGAGAGGTTTCGAAGCATAGTGGTCCACCATATCCGATTGCGCAGCCTTCTGTTTATCGCGCGGATCGAGCGAACTGGAGAGCATGCAGATGATACATTTCTGCTTGTGGGTTGAGAAGCTTTCTCTGAACTGGTCGATGAACTGCCATCCATCCATGCCGGGCATGTTGATATCCACGAAGATCAGTGAAGGCCATTTCTTTTCGCGCTGAAAGGCCGACAAGGTCTCCAACGCTTTTTCAGCCGACTGGATGGAGAGCACGGACTCCACGCACCCGGTTTGACGGACCATAATGGTGTTCAGAACGTTGACTACATCGTCGTCGTCGATCAGCAGGGCCAAATTCAGTTTTTGATGATCCTCCATTACGGTATGGTGAAGTTGAAGACGCTTCCCTTCGGTGTGTTTTGTTCCACCCAGATCTGCCCGTTGTGAAGCTCGGTTACAATCTTGTGGCATTGTGCCAGGCCCAGGCCATTGCCTTCATACATACCCCGGGGATGGAGCCGTTGATAGAGTCTGAATATTTTTTCATGATGCGTTGGATCTATTCCGATGCCGTTATCGGCCACAAGAAAATTCCAATATTCGCCTTTTTTGATACAGGAGATCTTCACCCGCGGCGGCTCTTTGCTTCTGAACTTTAAGGCATTGCTGATGAGATTTTGAAACACGATCCGCAGTTCCATGGCGTAGCCCATTAACGCGGGCAATTCATCCACTTCAATGGTGGCATCACAGGCTTCTATCAAATGGCTGAGATCGGCGCGCACCTCTTTCAGGATCTCGTTGCAGTCGACTTTTGACATCACATTTTCTTTTCCGATCCGGGAATACTCCAGCAGTCCCCGGATGAGACCCGACATCCGGGTAGCGCCTTGTTGGATGTAGCCGATGTATTGCGAAACTTCCGGATCCGGATTTTTCGAGAGTTTATTGCTCAAGAGAGAAATGAAGCCTTGTATCGTGTTAAGCGGCTCCTGCAGGTCGTGTGAGGCCACATAGGCGAACTGTTCCATTTCAGTATTTTTCCGCTCCAGCTCGTCGGCGTACTTGGCGATGCCCTCCGCTTTCTTTAGTTCTGTGTTGTCGATGTGGCAACCGATCATGACAAGCGGGTTGCCTTGCTCATCGCGTTCGACAATATTTCCCGAACAGATCACCCACACGATCGACCCGTCCTTGTGTTTATATCGACATTCGATCTCAAAAGGGATCAGGCCATCGGATTCAATGTGTTTTGCCAGCAGTGCATAGGTGTCGGGCAGATCGGAAGGATGCATCAGCCTGTTGATGGTCTCGGTCGAGTTCTCTAATTCCGAGTCTTCATAGCCCAGCATGGCCTTCAGGTGCGGGCTGATGAACATGGTGTTCTCCGGGATGTTAAAGATCCAATAGCCCGCCAGTGTGCTCTCCGTAATGCTGTTGAACAAAGCCTCTTTCTCTTTCAGTTGGTGGCGCACGGCTGAAAGTTCTTTCTGAAGGCTTTCCAGGGTGATGGATTCGTCCTTCATACTTTGTAAGCCCTCGCAACCATCGGCATGGATTCACCAATAGGGTCATGCAGATCCTTAAACTCCGGATTTTCCTTCACGATGAACATAATGAACAAAGGCAGTCAAATGAATAGGGGTGCGGCAGTTTGAGAATTCGCTAACCTCTTTTATCCCATCGTTCGTATTCGACAAAACTGCCTCCGCGAAATTAGCGAAATGCCCTTGAATTCCGTACGCTGTCCTGAAATTCGCGACAGAAAATTCAATGGCGATTCTCGTCTGCGCTTTTGCTGAACCTCGCCACCAGGTACCAGGTGATCAGGATTTGTAGAAGTATAAATGTGGGTAGAATGGCAGGGTAGAGGATAAATACATCCAACGCCTTCCCCGACGCGAGCATCACAGGCAGGTCGAATATGTTAAATAGTATAATCGCCGCTAAAAGCCGCTTGTTGCCTTTGAAATACCACCAGCAAAATATTCCGTAAAGAAATTCCAGGACAAAGTTCAGGAACGGGAATGAAATGATGCCCAGCCCCCAAACCGGCGTCTCGCTGAACGGCGAAAGCCTGATGTCCTTCTCGTGAAAAAGAATATCCAGCGCCACATGCGACAGCACGCCCAACGCAAAAGGCAAGGCCAAGGGCTTGTTCTTGACGATCCAGCGAACTATGCCGTAGGAGATCAGCGACAACAAGAGGCTGGAGAAGATGGAGTGTGAGTAGGGAAGAAAATCGAGATGAAGTTTCCCGTCCCGCACAGAAAAATGTTCGATGCCCAGGTAGTTAAACGCGACCCAAAATAGTTCAACGACTTGGGTGGAGATCAGCAGGGGTAGAATGGGGACGTTTGGCCGATCTTTTTTGAGCAGCAAGCTGGTCGCCGCGTGATTGATTGCATACATAAGTTCTGAATTTTATGTACAAATCAACGCGGGTAATACCTGGTATTTTTTGACCTAGGTCAAAAAGCGAAGACGTTCGGTTTGCGCTATTGGTTTAAGGATAATTTCCGCCTGATGCGGCTAAGCGTCTCCTGTTTTATGCCTAAGAAAGAGGCAATATCGCCGAGCCGGGCAGCTCTGTATACTTCCGGGTAAACTTTCAGAAACCATTCATACTTGTCTTTGGCGGGAAGATGGATAATTTTTTTCAGGAAGTAGTCTCTGTCCATACAGGCTTTCTCGAGTGCTTTCCGTCCCATCACATTTAGAGAAAGGCTCTGCGCATAGAGCTTTTGCAGCGCATCAAAACGGATCAGGAACAGCTGGCAATCCGTCACCGCTTCAATGGATTCATAGGCCGGACGTTGCGAATAGAAGCTGTGGTATGAACTGCAGAATGTGCCGGGGCCGTTAAACTCCGTGGTTATTTCGTTGCCTTGGTGATCCAGGTGAAAGGTTCGCAGATAGCCGCTTTCAATGAGCGCCAGGTGAACACTAAGTTGCCCTTCGGTGATAAAGTATTCTCCTTTTCTGAGCTGGCGTGCCGACAAGGATTCTTTAAAGGCGATCAGTTCGTCGTGCGGTAATCCCAGGCCAGTGAATAGTTTGTCGCTCATAGGCAGAGTTGTTAAAAATCAGGACGCATCCGTTTGAAATGTCATTGTCCATTCAAACCTTTCGCATCATGCATCTGCAAAACATGCATTAAAGATAATGTATTAAAGAATTCAAAGTTTTTATCTATTATTGACGCTACGTTATCTATCATGAATGGTATGAAAAAAATTACGTTACTGCTCTTTTTAGTGATTGCCGGAAAGGCGTTCAGCCAGCAAGCCTATCCTCCCATCGATCTGGATCTTATCGTTTCCTCCATAGACGCTGCTTCGGGACGGCGAGAGTTATCGCTTGAACTCCTTGCCACGAAGATCTCCAAAGATGACCGGGTCAGGATGGAGAAAGCCATCGAAGATCTGAATGTTTCCATTTCGCGCGACCGGACCAACGCCACGCTCTTCCTCGAGCGCGGCCTGTTGAAGAAACAATTGAGCATGTGGCTGGATGCCACGGCGGATGTAGAGCGCGCATTGCGAAACGATCCCAAAAAACATGAGGCCCATTTCTATCTCTCCGAATTGTGGATGATGCAAGGGGGGCGCTACAATGCCCTCACAGAAATCGAGCAGTACATCAAACAATACCCCGACAGTGCAAAAGGCTTCTATCAAAAAGGTCTTGTCCTGACTTTTCTCACGCGCGCGAAAGTCCGCAACTTCAAGGACCAATGCACGGAATCTATTCCCGAGTTTGAAAAGGCGATCGCGCTGAATCCCAATTACCGGGAAGCCTTGTTGGTGAGGGGTTACTGCAGTCAGTTCCTTGCGCTCTTCGAACTTGCCCTGGCCGACTACGACAAGGTCTTGGCAAGCCACCCGGATGATAGCCTCGTGTATTTTTTAGTGGGGAGTTTTTACGACGAACGGAAAGACGTTGCGAACGCCTGCAGCAGCTACACAAAAGCCAGGGACCTCGGTGCTAAAGTGCCCGATCGCATCCTGAAAAGAATTTGCCCCGGCAAGTAGACCGGGTTCGATCATTTGCTCCTTACGATCGGGGCTACTCGCGTGCCGATCAATTCGATGGACTTGAGCAGTTTCTCCTGCGGAAGATGCGCGTTGTCCATTTGGAACGTCAGCCGGGAGATGCCACCCAGGGCTTCGCTGTGGCGGATGATCTTCTCCGCTACTTCTTCCGGGTTGCCCACGATCAAAGCACCTCGCGGGCTGGCCTGCGCGTCGAAGTGAGGTCTCGTTACCGGCGGCCAACCGCGCTCCCTGCCGATCTCGGTAAAGGTGCGCGCATATCCGGGATAGAAATCATCCAACGCTTCTTTTGTGGTGTCGGCCACGTAGCCGAGGGAATGCAATCCCACTTTCAACCGGTCGGGAGAATGGCCGGCCTTGGCGCCTGCTTCTCTGTACATATCGATCAGCGGGCGGAACCGATGTGTTTCCCCTCCAATCACCGCCACCATCAAGGGAAGTCCAAGGGCTCCGGCGCGAACAAACGATGCGGGCGTGCCGCCAACGCCTAGCCATATCGGTATGGGATTTTGTACAGGCCGCGGGTACACAGCCTGGCCGGTGAGCGGCGCACGGAATTTGCCCGACCAATTCACGCGTTCGTTGTCGCGGATGGTCAGCAGCAAGTCAAGCTTCTCGGCGAAGAGCTTGTCGTAGTCCTGGATGTTCAACCCAAACAGCGGGAACGACTCCGTAAACGAACCCCGCCCCACCACCATTTCGGCGCGGCCTTTTGAAACCAGATCCAACGTCGCGAAATTTTGAAACACCCTCACCGGGTCGGCCGCGCTCAATACCGTGACGGCACTCGTCAGCCGGATATTCTTGGTGCGGGCCGCGGCAGCTGCCAGGATCACCGTGGGCGCCGAGTCCAGAAACTCGCGGCGATGATGTTCACCCACCCCAAACACATCCAACCCCACCTGGTCGGCCTGTTCTATCTTCTCGAGCAGGTGGCCCATGGCCTCTATTGCATAAATGCCCGTGCTGTCAACTTTATCTTTTTGTATGGCGGCAAAACTGTCAATTCCAATTTCCATGGCTAATGTCCCAATAGGTTTGGTTATCTACATTTTTTTCTTGGGAAATGTTCCATGGACGAGAAGGATTTAAAAAATGCGTTAAGCTCCACAAACCCTCCGACAACGCACATCATTCCGCAGGCACAAGCTTCCTCTGGCCTCGCACGTGTTCAAGGAACCCCGTGGATAGCGCACGGGATTTGGCTGCATTTCGAATCGGGGGGTACACTATCGGTGTTGACGGATGCTTACATCAACCCGTGTGCAGCATGTTACCAATACTTGACCGTGTTGTACAAATCATTCCATTCGGGGTTGAACCCGACGATCAGTTCGATCTTTTTTATTCTTGAATAAGTCTTGAGTTGTTTTTCCCGGGCGATGGCTTCTTTGCGGGAATCGAAGGTTTCATAATAAACAAGCTTATTGATATTGTATCTCGCAGTGAAGCTACGCGAGTTGACTTTTTCTCTGTGTTGGGTGATCCTGGCGTATAGGTTTGACGTGGCGCCGACGTAGAAGACGGTGTGGCGGTTATTTACTAGGATATAAACACAACAGCCCTTGGCCATGGTGTTAAAGTAGTGGTTCTTTTTTGAAACTGCGAAATGAAAGAAGTACTTCGGGCGTAGGTTTTAAAAAAGGCGTGCCAGCGACATGACGGGGTTTGCCGGTGTTCGTTTCATTTCGTGCGCAGCATATCCGGTTTCATTGCTGTCGGAATTCGGGATGTCTTGAATTGCGGGCGTACGGTTTTATGAAGATTGTGCCTGCGACATTGTCGGTGATAAAAAGAAAAAGCACCTCAGGGGTGCCTTTTCTTTTTATTATGACCGACAACTCACTCACCAACCAAAGATCTGTTTCAAATTAGGATTCAAAACAACTTCCGGTTGGGGTACGGGGCGGTAGTAATACTTGGGCTCTGCAAATTCGCCACGATCCGGGTCGGTCACGCAGGTGCCGCTGGTGCCGTTGGAAAGGTAGAAGGAGGCATCGCTGCCTTCGGGGCCGACGCGGTAGTAGATCAGTTTTACTCCGAGGGAGTTTTCCTCTTTGTCGCCTTCTTCGGGGATGGATTCGGACTCGGCGATGAGGATGATGTCTTCAATGCCGTCGCCGGTCAGGTCGTATTTGCCGAGGCCGGGGAAATACAAGCCTTCCAGTTCTTTTTCGATGAGCTTGCCGGCGTGCCAGCGCATGAGGTCATCGAAGCGGAAACCTTCCAGGGCGAGTTCCACTCTTCGTTCTCTCCGGATCTCGAGCAACACATCGGCCATGGCGCCGCTCACGTTCGGGTATTGGGCATGCAATACGGGGTCAGGCGTGGGGGCCATGGTGAGGTGGGGCATGGCGACGCGGTCGCGGAGGCTGTTGATGGAAACATCAAGATCCCCTTGGGTGAGCACGCCAAGTTCTGCACTGGCTTCGGCATAGGTGAGCAACACTTCGGCAAAGCGGAGAACGGGAATGTCGGTGCTGTTTTGAACCGTTACATCAGTGTCATTCACAAAGCCTTTCAATTGGTGATAGCCCGAAAAGTTTTTGGTGAGTTGCTGGACATAGATGCCGGCGCCTTGGGCATACGTGGAGGAGTTGATAAGTTCCCAGCCTGGATAGGCATAGGTTTGATAGAGGCGCGGGTCGCGATCCTGAAACTCCTCTACGAATTGTTTGGTTTCATAATTGGCCTGGTTGGTGTATGGAGTTCCGTCGGTCATCAGGTAGGCTTGCAGCAAGTCCTTGCCCGGGTTGGATTCATAGTTGCCAAACATATACCCCCACCAACCGCTGTTGAGCAGATCGTTTTGATAGAGCCGGCTGAAGATTACTTCCGGGTTACCCGACAGATCCGTGCTGACAAAAAGTTTTCCGTAATCTTCCATAGGGTTACCGTTGGAGTACAACGAAAATCCACCGCCGTCCATGATCGCTTTCGAAACGTCACGGGCGATCTGCAGATACTTGTCCGCTGTGCCTTGCAATGAAAGTTCGTCGTGATATTTCCGGAAGGTACCTTCATAGAGTGCATGCCGGGCGTAGTAGGCGCCGACAACCCATTTGTCAACAGGGCCTACGCGCGGATCGTCTTCAACATGCTCCCAGGCAAAGGCATAGTCTTCAAAGATGTGGTCCACCACCGTGGCTCTTGGGTCGCGTCCTTTGTACAGGTCGGGATCGTTGCTGGTCAATGTCCGGTCGTACCAGGGCACATCGGAGTAACGTTTCACTTTCTCCATGTAGAATTTTGCCCGAAAGAACCGACCCAATCCTTCATAGTGATTCTTTGTGGCGTCGTCAACTTGAGCCTTTCCGAAGTTATCCAGGAAGTAATTGACTTTTCTCAGCTGCGCCCAATCGCTAACCGGACTCCAGCCGTCGAGAACGGTGGCGGGCGTTGGTGAGCCGAGCATCATATTCTTGATCTCCGTCATGCCGGTAGTGGCAGCGTTGTCGGTCGACCGGTCGTCGATGTAGATATCAAATCCTTCGAAGTCATAGAGGCTGTTGATATAGATCTCCAGGTCCTCGGCGGTATTGAAGAAGTTCTCCTTCGAGATCTCGGTTTCGGGTGCGCGTTCCAGGAAATCATCGTTGCAGGACTGGACGCCCAGCAGCAGGGTAACGGCGAGTAATACGATATATTTTTTCATGTCTTTAGATCTTTTGGGTTCTTAGAAACTCAATTCAAGTCCAAATGAATATCTTCTTTGGAACGGATAGGCATAGCCCCAACCCGAACTGGTCGACAGTGAGGGGTTGGTTTTGTTGACGTTATCCGTAATGGCTTCCGGATCAAAATACTTTTTCAGGGCCGACCACTCCGTGAGGTTTTCACCACTCACATAGATGCGCAAACGGTTTATGTGCACGCGTTCCAACACGGCACGCGGGATGGAGTAGCCAATAGTGAGGTTCTTCAAGCGAAGGTAGGCTGCACTCAGCATGTAGCGGGTCTGGGGTATTGCCAACCCTTGTGACTGGTCGACGCGCTCGCCTAAGTTGCGGTCGGCAAGCCAGGCTTGCAGTACAGGATATTTGGCATCGGGGTTTGCCTCGGCAAGTCCCGCGTTGATATACGATTGTGAATGCTGGGCCATTTGGGTCGGGCTGTCGTCCGCTCCGCGGTAGAAATCCAGCAGGTGCTCATAGCCGCCGGCATAGGGCTGCTGATAGAATCCCCAGTAGAGATATTGCAAAGGATAGTAGTCCATTTTGCCAACACCCTGGAAGAAAATACGGAAGTCGAAGCCATTCCATTCTCCACCCAGGTTGATGCCATAGCGGTAGCGTGGCAGCATGTTGCCAATGACGGAGAGATCCTTGGGATCATTGACGGTCGTCCCCTTTTGGATCGTATGATCGCCATCCAGATCCTGATATTTTGGCCATCCCGGCACGATGTTCAGCGCGCCCCAGGGGATGATGGAAGTTTGGTCGAGGTTGTTGATCTCTTCCTGGGTTTTAAACAGGCCATCACTCTTCAATCCCCAGATCTCGCCCAGTCGTTGTCCCTCATAGAATTGCGTGAGGTTCTTGTTGGGGTTGTCAAACCGGGTAACGTACGAGCGGTTGTCCGACAAGATGAATCTGGCGTTGAAGTGGAACGGCTTTGCCGCTACCGAAAACTCGTCGTCATAGGCCAGGGACATTTCCCAGCCCTGCGTTTTCAGGTCTGCTGCATTTTCGAGCGGCGGGTTTGCTCCAAAAACACCGGGAAGGGTTTTTCCAGGCATGAGCATGTCTTTGGTGTCGCGTCGGTAGATATCAAACGTCGCGCTGATGCGTTGCTGGAGGAAGCCCAGGTCGATACCAAGATTTCGGGTATAGACTTTCTCCCAGGTATAGTTGGACGATACTGGTGCAGGTGCCGAGATCATCGTCGGGCGGGCGCCGTCGAAAAGGTAGCTGGCGGTGCCGGCGTACATCAATTCGCGATATCCATATTCTCCCACACCGGATTGATTTCCCAGCGCGCCGTAGGATCCACGCACCTTGAAGGCGTTCACTACACCTGACAACGGTTCCCAGAAACTTTCTTTATCCAGCCTCCAGGCAGCAGAAGCCGACGGGAAAAATCCAAAGCGTTTGTCCTTTGGGAACTTGGACGAGCCATCATAGCGTCCGTCCAATTCCACGATGTAACGATCGTTGTAGATATAATTCAGGCGGTAGAAAGCTCCCCGGATAGACCAACTCTTGATTCGCTCGCCAACGGTAGGTATGCCGGTAGCCAGCTGTGGTGTGGGGAGTGCAGTGGAGATCACCCCGGTCCGGGCCATCGTCGTCGTTCCGAGATTACTGAATTCCTGGTTGTATCCAACAATGGCATTGAAGTAATGACGGCTCAAGGTCTTTTCGAACGTAGCATATGTGTTCGATACATAATAGCTATAGAAGGCAGCGGACCGGTAGGCGGTGTTGCTGCCTTGCGTACGGATGTCGCCGGGACCGTATCCGATGTCATATTTCCGTTGATAGCTTGTGGAGTCGGTGTTGTCGCGGCGCACGGTGAAATCAGAGTTGATGCGCAGCATTCGGTTAAAGAATGAAAGCTCCCCGCTGAACGTGCTTTGAAGCATATTTATTTTATTGTTGGTCTGGCCGCCGTTGGTGAGCTGCGCGCCGAGGTATCCAACATCGTTGTTCGCCCAGGTCCCATCGGGGTTTTTGTCCCAGCTGGTGGGGGTAAGATTGTAAAGGTTTTGGAGGTCCATATAGAAAGGCTTCACCCGGTCGGTGAAGGCCACCGAGGTGTTGTTGCCGATTGAAAGCCACTTATAGGGTTTGAAATTTATTTTTCCCCGGAACGAGTAACGATCAAATTTGTCTTTGGCCAGTTTGAGGGCTCCGTTTTGAGAATCGTATGACCCGGAAAGATAATAAGACGTGTTGCCCGCCTTGCCGGATAACGACAGGTTTTGACGTTGCGACACGGTGGGATTGTCGAGGTAGTATTTTGTCCAGTCGCGATTCCCCATGTATTGCCATTGGGTGTTGTCGTTTGGATTGAGCCGCACGGGCGCGCTGGAGTTTGGATCGTCAGAGCGTTCTTTTGCCCATTGGTATTGCTCTGCCGTATAATTGACATAATCCCAAGGCGTGTTGTCCGTTGACGTTTCCTGCAACCGCATATAGATGTAGGGATCGGTTATTTTATTGGGAAGGATGGTGGGTTTGCTCCATGAAAAATTGTTCGTGTAGTTCACCTGGATACCATCTTGTGTGCCGGTTTTGGTCGTGATCAGGATCACACCATACGCTGCCCGGGCGCCGTAGATCGCCGCCGACGAAGCATCCTTCAAGACGGAAATGCTCTTAATGTCTGCCGGGGCAATAAAGTTGAGATCTTTGGGATCCATAGGCACATTGTCCACCAGGACCAGGGGCTGTCCGTTAGCACTCAGGGAGGTGATGCCCCGGATATTAATGTTGGGTGTACCGCCTGGCTCGCCACTCAGAAAATCGACGTTGAGGCCGGCCACCGCTCCTTGTAGGCCCTGACCGACATTCGTAATGGGTCGAGCCTCCAGCACTTTCCCTTCGATCGCATCGACGGCGCCGGAAAGATTCGCTTTCTTCTGCTCTCCAAAGCCGACGACCACCACTTCCGCCAGGGAGGTCGTGTTCACTTTGAGCGGAACATTGATCATCGTTTGGCCGCCGACAGGTATTTCTTCCGTCAGGTAACCAATGAAGGAGACCACCAGCACGTCGTTGGCTCCGGCTTCCAGCGAAAACTTCCCATCCACATCGGTAATCGTGCCCTGGGTGGTTGACTTGATCAAAATATTGGCCCCTACGATAGGGGTACCGTCAGCGGCGTCGGTGATCGTGCCCTGAACGCGTGCGCTTTGTGCCATAACCGGGAACGACGCAATGACCATGAGCACCATGCACACGGTCATCACTCTTGTCGCGGTTAGCATCTGATTGTAGAAATGATCCATAATTTGGGTTTTGGTTGAGTTTGATAGGTTAGATCCAAATGGGTATTCAAATGTATCGTTTCAAAATAGATTGAATGACCATTCAATTAAATTTAACAGATTCTTCATATTGGAACAAATTCATTTAATTTACTTTGACAAAAGTTTAATACATGGGAAGAATAAGCCTCAAAGACACCCGCCAGAAAGAAATTATCCTGGCATTTTATACCGTTGCGAAAAAAATAGGACTCGAAAATGCCTCGATTGCCAAGGTGGCCGACCATATGGACATCAATCCCAGCCTGATCGTACACTATTTTAAAACCAGGGAAGCGTTGTTTTCCGGACTCATTGACTTCATTTTGGAGCAATACAGCGACATTTACAAAACAAACGGGCAGGACTATACCAATGCCCGCGAACTGAAACAGCTCATCGACAACCTATTTTCAAGAAAATGGAACAAGCTTTTTGACGACAGCGTGTTTTACAGTTGTTATGCGCTGGTCTACAGGGACAAGAAAATACGATCGGCCTTCAAAGCCCTGCACGATTCCCTCCGCAAGCTGCTGACGGACGCCCTGCAAAAGGCCAATAAAAACGGTGTGATCAGCATCCGCAACGAAAAAGAAACGGTAGAGATAATTTTTGCGCTCATGGAAGGAGCCTATTACTACCTGGGCATGATAGATTCCAAAACAGACTATACCCGCAAACTCAACATGCTGAAAAAACATGCGCTTCTGCAGTTGGGATTGTAGCGGCAGTATATGAAATCAAGTTGAACCACCTTTCTTCGCTCGCTGAAGCTTTAGCGAAAGCTGGGCGGCTTAATATATTATAGAGCACGTCAGCGCTCTTTATTAATTATACACTTTCTGTTTATCGCTTGATTTTCAAAATACGAAGGATAGAAAGACTCGCGATCACCACCCAAATGACATTGACAAACAGGTTGGGCGTATCGGATTTATGATAGGAAAGGACGACCAGGCAAATGCCTCCAAAAGCATTCAACGCGTGATAATTTATCCGGTCGGGCTTCATTTTGCCCAAACTCAATAAACCATAAGCAACAACATAGGCCACTACGCCGGCCCACCCGATAATTTCTATCATTACGCTATGTAGAAGAGCCGTTTAAAAAAATAATCATTCAATAATTGCGGATGCTTTTGGGTGTCCTAACTAATTTTCAATTTTGAACAGTTATTCAATATATTACGATTTACAAAAATTACGCATATCCCTTTTATGATAAAAGTTAAATTTCTGTTATCTATTCTGTGTTTTCACCTGGTCGTTTTAGGACACGCGCAACGCAAGGCGGTTTTTATTATTCTTGACGGCATACCGGCGGACGTGATCGAAAAAGTTGAAACGCCCGTGCTCGATGAAATTTCCTCCAAAACGGGGTACACACACGCATACCTTGGCGGCGAAAAAGATGGCTACAGCCAATCGCCCACCATTTCGGCCGTGGGCTACAACCACGTGCTCACCGGCGTTTGGACGAACAAACACAATGTTTGGGACAACGACATTGAAGCGCCGAACTATCACTACTGGAATATTTTCCGCATCGCCAAAGCATCCAACCCGAATGTAAAGACCGCCGTGTTCTCTTCGTGGACCGACAACCGCACCAAACTGGTTGGTGAAAACTTGCCGGCAGCCGGCGGCGTGAAACTGGATTATTCCTACGATGGATTGGAATTGGATACCGTGCGTTTCCCCCACACCAAAGACGCGAAGCACATGTCCGATATCGACGAAGCCATATCGACCGAAGCCGGAAAATACATTCTCGAAAACGGGCCGGACCTCTCGTGGGTGTACCTGGAGTTCACCGACGACATGGGCCACATGTACGGCGACAGTCCCTCGTTTTATGATGCCGTGAAAAAAGCCGACGCGCGCGTCGGTAAAGTATGGAACGCCATAAAAGAACGCGAACGAAAATTTGGCGAAGAGTGGATGATCGTCATCACCACCGACCACGGCCGCGGCGCAAAAACCGGCAAAGATCATGGTGGCCAAAGCGATCGCGAACGCACCACCTGGATCGTCACAAATGGCAAACCGCTAAATGCCCGCTTCCACCAGACACCTGGCGCGGTCGACATCGCGCCTTCCATTCTTACGTTTATGAATCTCTCTATTCCGGAGGATATTAAAAAGGAGATCGACGGTGTGTCTTTTATCGGCGATGTGTCGGTCAGCAATCTGAAAGCCATTCGCACCGGCGACAAGGTCGAACTGAGCTGGAGCGTACTCAATCCAACCGGTGAAGTGGAAATTCAGCTCGCGACAACGAATAATTTTGCAAAAGGAGGGATCGATACCTACACTACTCTGGGGAAAGCGCCGGTCAAGGCAGGTAAATACACGTTCAACCTTCCTGCGCCGGCATCAGCCGATGTCTACAAAATATTGATCAAGGCCCCTTTTAACATGACCAATACCTGGGTTGTGAAAAAGGATCTCAAGAAACGCAAAAGCTGACGTCAAAACCGGAGGATCCCGCGTGTGTTGGCTTCACATGATTTGAGGAAGCAAACGCGCGCGGGTAACAGCCGGTTAGAAATACGAGGAAAATCCAAATTGGAAGCCGGCGGTTTTTGAAGCGGGGTTGCCCAGGATGTCGACTTGCCAATTGTAGCGATAGTTCAGACGGATCACCGTTTGTGATGTGGGCCTCCAACTGATCCCCGGCACGATGGAAAAGAAATCTTCCCGGATGTTGCCACCGGTTTCCATGAACGTGCCTTTGTTCCAATCCACATACTCGATCCGGAGAGCGGCGTTGACAACCGATCTTTCAAACCCGAGCAAACTTCCTTTTCGGATCGGTTGAACCACGTCCATATATCCACCCACCTGACGTTTGCCATATTGCTGGCTATAGGAATCGGGAACGTCAACATGAACAAAGGCCCACTCGGCTCGGATGTAGGTGTTTGTCACCGGCACCGTGGAGGTGAAATCGACGGCCCAGGTGTCCACTCTTCTTTTCTTGTCGATGATCAGGCCGTCTTCCTGGAATTTATTATAGACTCCGCCCATATAGGAAAGACCGAGTTCGCCGATTCGCTTGTTGCGCAGCGCGACCTTGGCGGTGATCAGCGGCTCACCGTTAAAGCTTTCTTCAAACCGGTCGGCGTTCAGTTTTGTGGCAGGAAGGAACGTTTTATTTTCCGCGTTGCTGATGATCTTGTCGTCAAAGCCGTTGGTGAGATACACTTCATAGGCATAGACCCAGTCCTTCTTGTACAACTTCCCGTAAAGACCAAACCCCACGTTGCTCCACGTGGCCGGCAGCATTTGTGTGGCAGAAATAGGTCGGTCAATAAATTCCCATTTGGGGCCGTCATGGTTTTGGTTGAACGCCCCGATGGGGTTCATGATCACCCCACCGCGAAGATTGAGCAAGGGATGGAATTCAAAATCGACGGAAGCAAATTCAATGTTGATTTCCTTTGTGCCGTCTTCGAATTCAATTTCAGACAAGAATTTTATTCGTCGGTAGATGCTGGAGGCAATAAACAATGTCAACCGGCGCATCTGAAATTGGTGTCCTTCCGAAACGCCATCGGTCCCGAGGTGTTGCCAGTTTGCTTCCACGTATCCGCCCACGGCAACCGGCAATTTGCCCACCGAGAGGAACGGCCGGTTGTAGACCGCGTCCATGTTGAGGAGCAATTTCGTAGTGTCCTTTGGAGCACGTCGCAGCAGCGTGGAATCGATCTGGCCGCTCGCGCGAAAGGTTAACAGCAACAAAACAAGTATACCG
The DNA here is from genome assembly GCF_003589925.1 of Chryseolinea soli. Taxonomy (NCBI): domain Bacteria; kingdom Pseudomonadati; phylum Bacteroidota; class Cytophagia; order Cytophagales; family Fulvivirgaceae; genus Chryseolinea; species Chryseolinea soli. The sequence goes on from NZ_CP032382.1 coordinate 4,697,907, forward strand.
AAGAGTAAAGGTCTTTTCATGATTGTCGTAGGTCTATTTTGATCTTGCCATCACCCACCGTGACCGGGAATGATCTTAAATTTTTCTCCGCAGGCCCCTGGCTCACCGTGCCCTTGTTGTTGAATTCACTGCCGTGACTGGGGCAATGCAAATGATCGCCCGAGGCTTGCAGTTCGGAACCCTGGTGCGTGCACTTCATCCACAAGGCGCTGTATTCATTTTCCGAAAAGCGGTACACGTAGATGGGAAACTCCAGCGTATCGTTTTGCACCAGGATATAGGGGCGTATAACGGTCTGCTCTTTTTTGAGATAGCTGAATTCAGAAAGTGGCACAACGATCCCATTGGCTTCGACGGTGCCCGTGGCGTAGTGTGTACTCTGGCAGTTTGTTAAGACCAGGGGAGCGAGGCTGCCGCCGAGACAACCCAGGCAGGTTTGCCGGATAAATTTTCTTCTGTTCATACTATTGCCCCTACAGGTTTTCGAGGAATTGAATCAATTTGGTTTTGTCATCGTCAGAAAGATTCACATACCGCTCTCTCGCTTGCGTGGCCTCTCCGCCATGCAATCGGATGGCATCTTGAATACTTCCTGCGCGTCCATCGTGTAGGAGGAAATATTTTCCGCCTTGCGAATTTTTTGAAAGCCCCAAGCCCCACAGCGGGGGCGTTCGCCATTCGTAGGTTTTTGCTGATCCTTCCGTATAGCCATCGTCTAACTCCGGACCCATATCGTGTAGCAACAAGTCGCTATAGGGTGCAAATACTTTATGGGCCAATGCGTTGATGGAAGAATTTCCCGTTTTCATTTCGGGCCGGTGGCATTTGGCGCAGCCCGTGGTGTTGAAGATCTGCGCGCCCGAAACGAGTTCGTCCTTTTGTCCGCGGGCAATGGGCGCTTTTAGGGTCTTCAGATAGAACACCACGTCGTTGACTCTTTGGTTGGGAATTTCGGGGTCGATCTCCAGTCCCGAATAAGTGTCGTAAGGTTCGTAGGTTGTGGTGATGCCGATGTCTTGATTATAAGCCGTCACAGTTTGTTGAAGGAGATCGTAGGTGGCGCCCTTTTTGCCAAAGCGGCCGATATACTTTTCGTCCTTTTCGACACTGCCTTCACGGGGCGTAACATATCCTTTTAATGCGATCCAGTTGGCCACGCCGCTGATGCCATCACCATCCTGGTCGTCAGGGTCGGCCCAGCTGAGGATCTCTTCGTCGGCCACCGCATCGATGAAGCCCAGGCCTGTGTTGGCGGGCGGTGTAAATTTTGAGAAGGGAGCACCAGCAGGAATGTTTTCAGGGGCATACCCCGGGAGGGCCCGGTGCTGCAATTGGGGACCGCCCATATTTAAAAAGAGATTGCCTCTTTCGTCGCTTTGGCCAAACCGGGTGAGGGTGGTGAAGGGATGACCTTTGCCATCGCCCGCATGACAACTGCCGCATGACGTGGCGACAAACAAGGGCCCTAAACCATTTTCGGAAGTGAAAATGTCGTTGTTGAAGGCTGCATCGCCGTTCAGAAAATGCTGATTCTCAGCCGCAGACAGTCCTTCCACGGGACCGTCCAAAAGGGAATCGCTTTCGCGTGCGCCGGGCTCGAATTCGGAGCAGGCCGCGCCCAGTATCAAAAATGCAAAAAGGCTCGGCCGGGAAAATATTCGGGTATTCATCGAACAAAAGTACGAATGTTAGAATTAAAATGTTAGATGAATCTAATAAAATAAATTTAATATTCTTACCCAGAAATTGCGATTTTTGACATAAATCGAGGCTATGGGGTCATTAACGGAAGAAAACTATATCAAATCGATCTACTCCTTATCCGGCGAAACCGGCGAAGTTTCGTTTACTGACCTCGCCCGGAAACTGGAAGTAAAACTTCCCACGGTCAACAGCATGGTAAAAAAGCTGGCCGTCAAAAAGATGATCGTTTATGCTCCCTATAAAGGCGTGAAGCTCACCGAAAAGGGAAAAAAAGAAGCGCTGTCGATCATTCGAAAACACCGCCTGGCCGAGTTGTTCCTCGTGAAAGTGATGGGATTGGGATGGGAAGAAGTGCACGACATCGCCGAGCAACTGGAGCACGTGGACTCACCGCGCTTTTATGACCGGATGGATGAATTGTTGAACTTCCCCAAAGCCGATCCCCACGGCGAGCCCATCCCGGATACGGATGGAAAACTCCCTGCAAAAAAACACATCGCCCTGAGCGAAGTCGCGGAAGGAAAAACCGTAAAGATCATCGCCGTGTCGGTCGATGAAAAACCTTTCCTGGATCTCCTCAATATCAAACGCATCCACATCGGCGACACCATCACCATCCAAAAGCGCGAACCCTTCGACGGGTCCCTCGCGATCCTGAAAGCCGGCCACGAGATCATCCTAAGCCAGCAGGTAACGGAGCGGCTGTTTGTCGAATGACATGGCGGGCTCCGGATCCATCCGCGTAGTTGCGGTTAACTTTCCTTAAAAAAGGATTATCTTTAATCATGCTCATCACCTGGCGGTCCCTATGGCCGGTTAGCTGTAGTCATCCGTCTAAATGAAATAGTATATATGTCCGATTTCTTCCAGTGGTTGCCCGGATTCTTCGTTGTCGTTGACGCGAATTTCAAGATCGTGTCGGCCAATAAGTCTTTCGTGGAGCATGTCTCGCAGGCTCAGGGAAACATCATCGGCAAAGAAATATTTACGGTGTTCAACGCCCCGCAGCCCGTGCTGCAGGCCGCGTTAGACAGTGTTCTGATCCATAAACAACCGGGCCCCCCGTTGCTTTTTGCCGACGCCGACAAAACGGTCAGGATCGAATGCACACCCGTACTCGAGGGCGCAGGGAATCCCTTCATCATTCTGAAGGTAGAGTACATCCCCGGCATCGTTCAACCCGCAACCGATCCTCACGATCTTTTCGTTACCCTGTTCGAATACAATCCCGCCGCCCTGGCGATTTCACGTTTGCACGACGCCAAGATCATCAATGTGAACGAGTCGTTATTGCGACTGCTCGAGTTTTCCGGCAAGGCCGAGGTGGTTGGCAAGACCTCTGAAAGTTTGAACCTGATGGACAACCCGGAACAACGAAACGAGATCATCCGTCAGTTGAAAGAAAATAAGAAGGTGATGAATACGGAAGGCAGTCTCCGTACGCGGAAGGGAAATGTGAAATGGACGTCGCTGTCGCTGCTGTTGGTGAACCTGAACGACGAACCCTGTTTGATGGCCGTCATGATCGACATCACGGAAAGAAAAATCGCGGAGGACAAATTAAAACGCATCAATGCCGATTTGGAGGAACTGGTCACGGAACGGTCGAAAAAAATGATCGAAACGGAGCTTGAATATCGCTCGGTCATCGAGCAGGCAACGGATGGTATTTTTATTTCCGACGCCAAAGGAAAATACATCGATGTCAACCCCAGTGCCTGTGCGCTGCTGGGGTATACCAAGGAAGAGTTCCTGGAAATGACCACGCAAGATGTGCTTCAACCGGAAGAAGCGAGACGCAACCCTCCAAAGTTTGCCGAATTGCTGAATGGCCAAAAGATCTTGAGCCGGCGGAACCTGATCCGGAAAGACGGTTCTGTCGTTCCCGTCGAGATCAGTGCACGGATGCTCACCAACGGTCGCATGTTGGGGATGGTGCGCGACGTCACCGAACGCCAGCGGGAGGAAGAAGCCATCCAAAGCATGAACACCGCCCTGGAGGAAAAAGTGAAGGAGCGGACGGCCGCGTTGGAGCGGAAGGTGATGGAATTAAAAGAGAGTGAAGATAAATTCGAAAAGGCGTTCAAGGCGAGCTCTGCCGGCATCACCATCACCCGGCTTTCGGATTCGCGGTACGTGGAAGCCAACGATGCTTTTTTGCAAATGGTCGGTTGCTCCCGGGAAGAGGTGCTTCATCACAGCTCCACCGAGCTGGGGTTGATCGTGGATATAAAACAGCGGGAGGAGGTTTTGAAGGCTTTGATCCGCGACGGTTCTTTCAAGCATATGGAGATGACCATAAAACGAAGAACGGGCGAATTGGTGGAGATCTTGTCATCCATCGAAACCATTCAGCACGGCGGAGAGAAGTTTGCCATCAACATCATCTACGACATAACCGAACTCAAACACGCCCAACAGAAACTGGAGATCGCGAACCGGGAGTTGGAAGCGTTCACCTATTCTGTTTCCCACGACTTGCGCGCGCCGCTCCGGGCCATCATCGGCTATTCGGAAATATTGAAGGAAGATTTTGATCCTGTTCTGAACGACGAAGGAAAGAAACAGCTCAACCGGATCCAGGACAACGCCTCCAAAATGGGGCGTTTGATCGATGACCTCCTGGCGTTCTCCAAGCTCGGCAAACAGGAACTGGCCAAAGCACAGATCCAAACCGCCGCGCTGGTCGAAAAGAATATCCACGACCTCGTTGCGTCAACCCAAACCAACGCCGAGATCATCGTGGAAACGCTGGAGCCTTCTTTTGGCGACCTGTCGATGCTGAACCAGGTGTGGCAAAACCTGATTTCCAATGCCATTAAATATTCTTCAAAAAAAGAAAACCCCGTCATCCGCATCGGTTCTTTTTCCGAGGGACATGAGGTGGTTTATTACATCAAAGACAACGGCTCGGGCTTTAATATGGATTATGGTCACAAACTGTTTGGCGTTTTCCAGCGCCTGCACAAGTCCACCGAGTTTGAAGGAACCGGCGTGGGGCTGGCCTTGACAAAAAGAATCGTCGACAAACATGGTGGCCGCATTTGGGCCGAAGGAAAAGACGGGGAGGGGGCTACGTTCTTTTTTTCCCTTCCCCCGATGCCAGCGGATTAAAGAAAGAATGGCAAACGTCCATCCATAAAATTGCAAGGGATGCCAAAAAAAATAGACTATACCGCCACAGCGCAGCGAATTTTCGCCCAATTCCCCTTCCTCACTTTTCTGAGCATTCAAATAAATTTCTGGATCATCGCCAACGTTCTCCTGGGGACGATCATGCACCTGCAAACCCGTTCGGTTGGCGAAACCTTTCATTTGACCGGATTAGGTCGGCTGACCCCGGTGCTCATGGTTTGTGTCACGATAGGGATTTTGAATGGTGTGTGCCTTGGATCGGCCGACTATTATTTTGACAGGAAAATGGCCAGGAAGCAATCGCTGGGACGGCTCCTCCTTTTAAAGACCGTCATATCCGTCAGCGTTTTACTTCTCTTTTTTGCGCTCCTTCGATTTGTGTTATTTGATTGGGTGCGCTCCCCGCAACTGGCTTCCGGCCTGAGTCCTAAGTCATGGGAATATATCTTTTATATCCTGGCGATCTATTATTTCTTTATGACCCTCCTGATCAACTTCATCAACCAGGTGAATAAGAAATATGGTCCAGGAGTATTGGTCCCCTTGCTGCTGGGAAAATATAGTATTCCGAAAGAAGAGGAGCGGATCTTTATGTTCATGGATTTGAAATCCTCCACGTCCATTGCAGAAAAATTGGGTCACATAAAATACAGCGAATTCATCCGGGATAGTTTTATGGACATTAACCGGGAGCTGTTGCCCTATCGCGCAGAAGTTTACCAATATGTAGGCGATGAAATTGTGGTGACCTGGCGAGTGCCCGATGGACTAAGGGACTTTTGCTGTATACGATTTTTCTTTGCCAGCGAAAAACATTTTTTAGACAGAGCGGAATACTATACAACGAACTATGGTTTTCTCCCGCACTTCAAAGCGGGCCTGCACATGGGAAAGGTGACTGTCGTTGAAATTGGTGACATCAAAAGAGATATCGCTTACCATGGCGACACCTTGAACACCACGGCAAGGATCCAAAGTGTTTGTAACGAATACAACAAGAAATTTCTCATTTCAGAATACCTGCTGGAGAAAATTGACGTAAATCATCACCTTAAAACAGAAGCCTTGGGGATGATCCAATTAAGAGGTAAAACTTCGTCGATAGGAATAGCAAGCCTGGATTATGAAAGGATATAAAGAGATCATCCCGGATTGACCGGGATGATCTTCTCATATCGGAAGCATTCAGCAGGAGCTCTTTTCCGAGGCAGCATGTCTCGTGCTTCAAGATCACTCATATTTCAATTTGTCCACGGGATTGGCATTTGCCGTGCGGGCCGATTTTGTGCTCACAATCACTAATGCGATCACCAACACCAGGACTCCTGGCAAAACAAATCTCCACCACGACAGCGGGATGTGATAGGCAAAGTTGCTCAGCCAACTGTCGACCACATAATAAGCAACGGGTACCGCCAGTACAAAGGAGAGCGCCACCATCTGCACATACTCCCGCGAGAACATCACCAGGATCTGGCGCACGTTCGCGCCCAGCACTTTGCGGATGGCCACCTCTTTACCCTTGCGGTTCACAACGAACGTGATCAAGCCATAGAGCCCCAAACAACCGATGAGCAGGAACAGCAAGGCAAACAATTGAAAGAGCTGCGCGTATTTAGTTTCCTGTGCATAGAAGGCCCGGATGTTTTCGTCGAAGAATTGATAGGAGAACAAGTGGTCCGGGAAATTCTCTTTCCATATTTTTTCGATGTCCTTCACCGCCTGAATCAGGCTTTTTCCTTCCGTAGTTTGAAGCTTGATGCTCACGGTGGAGTATGAACCCGGTTCGGTGCGCATGGCGATGTTGTCGTATCCTTCCTTCAGGGAGTTCATAAAATAATTGTTCACCACACCGACAACGGTCATGATCTGGCCATTCCACTTCAGTTGCTGGCCGAGGGCTTCTTCCGGTGTGCCCAGGTGGAGGGAGTTGGCGAGTTGCTGATTGATAAGGATGTTCCGCGACGAGTCGGCGGCGTTCAGGTTTCGACCCGCCAATAATTTGAGTTGAAACAAGCCGAGGTAAGCGCTATCGATGGAGCCATATTCGAACACCACATAATCTTTCATCTCTTTCGCCTCCGGTTTTCCGATGTCCTGGTAGCTGTGGCTGCGGTTTACTCCCGAGGGCAGCGTATAACTAAAACTCACTCTCGCCACTGACGACAGGGCCCGGAGTTTGTCGGCCAGCACTTTTATGCCCGCCGCACTGCGGTCGGGCACCCGCACGCTGATGATGGCGTCGCGATTGAATCCCATATCCACATTTTGAAAGAATTGCATCTGGCTCACCACGATGAAGGTGCCCACTACCAGTACTTGCGTGATCGTAAATTGAAACACCACCAACACTTTGCGCAGGCTGATGCCCCCCAGCCGCTCCGTGGCAAATGTGTTTCGCAGCGCATCGATCGGATGGAAGCGTGAAATGGTCCATGCGGGGTAAAATCCTGACACCAGGGTGAGGACAGCGACAATGGCCGCGAGCAGGAGAATGACCGCCGGGTCTGTAAAATTATAGTGTGTAAGCCTCAGGTTTAGGATGGGCTGTAGCGCGATGATCAAGGCTTCCGACAACCCGAGTGCGATCACCCCGGCGCCAAGCACGACCATAAACGTTTCGATCAGAAACTGGATGACGAGGTTCTTGCGATTGCTGCCCATCACTTTGCGCAACCCGATCTCTTTCGACCGGAGCACCGATTGCGCGGTGGCCAAATTGATATAGTTGATACAGCCCGTCAGCAAGAGGAACAAGGCTATCAACTCCAGGGCCAGGATGGTCTCGCGGCTGATCGTCCGGCCACTGAACGTGCCGAAGCGCGCGTCGAAGTGCACATTGCTTAACGGTTGCAGCAGATAGTGCCGTGAACTTGACAATTCTTTCGATGCGTGCGCGGCATGAACCCGGGCGATCTGTTTTTCCATGTCGGCTTGTGTCATACCTTCGGGCAGGCGGATGTAGACACTGTGGCCATCGTTCACACCGGTCCATTCGTTGGGGGCGCCTGGGTTCAGCTTTGTCAGGCTGCTGTAGGACAGGAGGATCGAGAAGGGGAACTCGGTGTTGTTGGGGAAGTCTTCCACCACGCCGGTCACCTGGGCATCGTACCGTTTCTGAAGACGCAAGGTTTGACCGATAGGATTTTCGTCGCCGAAATATTTTTTGGCATACGACCTCGTGAGCACTATGCTAAGGGGTTCGACCAATGACTTGTCGGGATTGCCACTCAGCCAGGTGAGGCCACCCTTGCCGAAGTCGAAAACTTTAAAGAACGAGGGGTCCACCAGTGTGGCGCCGCTTTCTTCCCGGAACCTTCGAAGGGTGGTGCCCGATTTGTCGATCACATCCACATTGGCGCCTCCGAAATATTCCATGGCCGTCGTGTTCATGTTGTTCAGGCCGGGGATCTCCTCTTTTATGGCGACGGGAACCGGATAGGAGATACCCGTTCGGAACTCGGACATGTCATCGCCGCTCACACGCACCATCCGGTAGATGCGGTCGGCGCCGGCGTGGAACGTGTCGAAGCTCAATTCAAAACGCACCACCGCCAGGATCACCAGCGTGGCCGCGATGCCGGCGACGAGCCCAAGAACATTGATGACGGTGTTACCTTTCTGCGCTGCGAGACTGCGGCGAGCCATTTTGAAATGTGTGCTGAGCATAGGGGTGGGTTTGGGTTGATACGGAGATTTTTTCCAGAAGAAACTTTTGAAAAGAAAGCCCACACCGTTCAGCACATACCTTCTCCGGGCATATTGAATATTTTTGTTGAGGATATCTTTCACGAACATCTCGTAGAGATCGCCACGGATCTCTTCGGAGAGATCGGTTGGCGACAAGGAATCGATGACCTTGTCAACCCAGGCTGGTGGTTTGAGACTGTGATTCATAAGGTGGTAGTTTTGGCGATAAGATTCCAGATCAGGTTACGGGTATCGCGCAATTCTTCCAGCGCGTTGCGGCCGTGGGCAGTAATGCTAAAAAGCCGTTTTCTTCTTCCTCCACGTTCGGTGGATGCGCCGCCCATTTTTGATTTCACAAATCCCTTTTCTTCCAGTCGATGCAGAACGGCGTGTATGGCGCTGATGCTGAGTTCGCGGTTGGCCTGTGCTTTCAATTCTTCCGCCACCGTCACGCCATAGGCTTCCTTGTTCAGGAGGGCGACCATCAACAAAATCAATTCTTCCAACTCCCCGAGATAAATGCGAGATGACATAGCCGGTATTATTTCAACGTTTGTAGAGCAAATATACCGCCAAGGGCCAAACGGGATCAAAAGACCAGATTTATCCAGGCAAACTGTACGAATAGGATTCTTTTTCGCCCGTTTCCGGACGGAGGTTTTGCGGGCAATGTGCTAGCTTTACATACCCTATTAATAATATGAAGAGGCTTTATTCGGATGTCTGCATTTTTTAAATACGCGGGCTTATGCCTGTTGTTTGTTGTGTCCAGCACGGCGCTTCATGCGCAATACGAGGCCGCCCATTGGGCCTTTGGAACTTATGCCGGCCTGGATTTTACCTGCGCCAATACACGCCTGGACATCTCACCGTTTTTTGGGCTGGAGGGCGGATCAACCATGTCCACCCCGGACGGCAAGCTTCTTTTTATAACCAACGGAGACCAGGTCTGGAATAAGGATTTTCGGATCATGCCCAACGGCAGCGACCTTGGCGCCCAATGCCTCGGGTTTGGCGATAACCCCTCGTCTACACAAAGCGCCCTCATTGTTCCCCATCCCGGCAACTCAAATCAATATTATATTTTCTCGACCGACTGCGCCGAGGACTACTTTGCCGACGGGCTTAACTATTCCATCGTAGACATGTCGTTAAACAATGGGCTGGGGGATGTGATCCTGAAAAAACAAACGCTTCGCGCCCCGGTGGCCGAAAAAATAGCGGCCGTCTTTCAGCCGAATGGCAAAGATGTGTGGTTGGTGTCGCACGGGATCCGGAACAATGAATTCTATACCTATTCCATCACCAGCGCGGGGCTCAACCCTACGCCCATTGTCTCGGCCACCGGCCAGGTGCATACGGGTGGCCGGGGTTATCTCAAGTTCTCACCCAATGGCCAGCGCCTGGTGGCCAACAGTTTTGAAATTGGGTACTACAATAGCGATGGCATTTATCCCGAGCTTTTCAAATTCGACAAAAACACCGGCAAGGTCACTTCCGATTTTGTCATCACTTCCTCGCTGAGGGGCATGTACGGCGCCTCCTTTTCACCCAACAGCAAGGTGCTCTACCTCGCTTGTGCGTGGTTGTGCACCGAGCAAAACATTGTACAATACGACCTCAGCCTCGGCACACCGGACTTGATCATGTCCAAAAGACAAACCATGTCGGTCTGGACCGAGGTGGGGGCATTGCAATTGGGCATCGACGGCAGATTATATTTTCAACTCTACAACGGCGATGGTGGCTTGGGCGTCTTTACAAATCCCAACGGAATCGGTGCAGACGCCGGCATGATCCGCGACTTCATCAAATATCCATGCCCCATCGCCACGGGCTACGGACTTCCCAACTACATCGAATCTTATTTTGAAAAGCCGCTCGTCCGCTCCGGGACGTGCCCCGCGTTACCCGTAAGCTTTTTTAGGAATGTTGATTTCACTTCCAAAAGTGTTTGCGAAAATCTGACCGTGGAGTTTGCCATCCAGGCCGACTATATTCAATTTGATCATGCCCATGGAGATTACAATGCCTGGAGCGCCACGCCTAACTATGGGTGGGATTTTGAAAACCAAGGCTACTATGTCAATCCAGGGACGGATCCGATCACGCACGACTATCCGACTCCAGGGAAATATACCGTGACCTTAAGAGCCTATGATTATTTTTGTTTTGGAACGACAGTTCAAAAAGATGTCGGTGTGTCCATTCTCGAAGCAAAATTCAGCTACACCGTAGCGTGTGTGGGACATGCAGTGAATTTTAAAAATGAGTCGCTGGATTGTGAAGAGGGCACCACGTGGGCGTGGGACTTTGGCGATCCGGGTCCTGGGAACACCAGTACGCTCTCCGATCCCGTGCACGTTTACTCCCGGGCCGGCACCTACGAAGTTACGCTCACGGCAAACGGGACTTCCGTAAAAAAGATAAAGGTCGAAGTGGTTGAAGACCTTCCGGTGTTGCAGGAGGACATCGACTTTTGCTTTGCCACGCCCGTCACGTTTGGACCGACGTCCGACATTCCTGGTGCTACCTATCAATGGAGCGACGGCTCATCCCAGCGCCAACTCACCGCGGGTGATCCGGGAGAATATTCGCTCGTGATCACCCGCAACCAATGCCTGGCCGAAAGCAAATTCAACCTGCACTATCGCGATTGCGCACAATGCGATGGCCTGCTGAAGAGCATCTCGCTCGGGAGCGACACCGTGATCTGCGACGGCGATTCGTTTTCGATGGGCCTGCCCGAAACGACACCGGGCACCTTTGACTGGCGAAACGGGGCCACCACCTCGCGCATCCAAGTGGACAAGGCCGGAACATATTCATTAAAACTCACACAAGGAAACTGCGTCACCTCCGCGTCTCGCGCCGTTGACGTAAAGAATTGCGAGACGTGCAACGACTTTATCGCCAACATCATCACGCCAAACGGCGATGGGAAGAATGACACGTTCATTTTTACATCCGACTGCGATTACGATCAATTCCGAATGCATGTCGTCAACCGCTGGGGAAAGACCATCTACACATCGGCAACACCATCCTGGAACGGCATCACCGGAACCGATCCAAATGCTTCGGGCATTTATTATTATTCGATAGAATATTCCCATCCCGGCGCCCACGGCAGAAAAATAGCCGAACGGCGGAAGGGGTGGATCCATGTTGTGAAGTAGCAATGGTGTTAAATATTATTTTATTTTATTGACGCTCGCCCTCACGCCCTCGCCCTTGTTGGTGTTCTTCACCAACAAGATTTATGCCGTCACACCTTATCGTAACGAGTCAAATGATGAGGTGGAAGCGATGTGTTTAGTTTCCGGAATGCCGCAAGAAACGAATTCTTGTTGGTGAGAACACCAATAATGGCGACGGCTGTTGATGTGTCTCGGCTTGATGAGTGGAGGCAATGTGTTTTGATCGGGAAGGTGAGGGGAAGTAGATCTTGTCGATGAAGAGCACCCTCTTTATTTTTATTAGCGGAATACGAATGACCATAAAGTCGTCGTTAAAGCTATAGCCAAAACCTCACTTAGCCGCCATGAAATCAACCCAGGCCTACCGTTATTGTATGCTAGCCCTGCTGGCTATTCTGTTTTTTTCGTGTAAAAATTCCGATCTGGGGCCACAGCTGGATTTGGATAGTCTTTTGGTAGTGGTAACGCCCAAGTATGATTCCTCATCAAAATATCGCGGGCAATTGCTTTCCCTGAAGCTTGGCTCTGGCAGCGTGACAAAGCTTACGGACATCAAAGGATTGCCCGTCGCGATCAGCAAAGTGGGCGACAAGCTTTTGGTCCTTGCGAAGGATAACTTTTTTTGGAACTATCATTGGTTGAACCGGATCAATCTATTGAACGACAGCCTGGAAAAAACTACCACCTTTACGCCTTTGGAGTTCTACGACCCGCCAACGCGCATAGCCCTTTACAACAACAAACTTTACATACCCGGCATCAATTCCTATGAACTGAAGGACATGGTAAACATTGTAAATCCGGAAACCATGTTGGCCGAAGACACGCTTCATATGCCACCGATTGAGTACCTCACGGATGTTGTTGTGGTAGGGAATCGGTTGTTTGCTAAGCTTACCGATAAAATAAGAGTTTATAATAACACCACGCTCGAGCTCATCGGCACCATCCCGCTCCGGGCAAAGAGTTGGGCGGGAATGATCGTGGACAAAAACAACCGGATCCTCATTCCCGATGGACAAATTCAATCCATCAATCCGGATGATCTTTCCATCACCACGACCTCGGCAAAAGTAGACGTCTTCGATCGCCCGGGTGGTCTGCAACCGGCCCTGGACAGAGACGCGAACGTATTGTATTTTCTTAGTAAGGACGAAGACGATACATTTTATGCTTTAAAGAAAATAGATCTGGCAACCGGAGACGTTGAGATCTTAAGCAAGAGTAATGAAGCTTCCTTTCCAACGGGCATCATTTTTCTACGCTACGACAAATCCCGCAACATACTCATTGTTGGCGGCAGCGAAAATATAGGAACGGTGACCACGTTAAGCACCAGCGGCACCCTTATAAAAAAGTATAAAATCTATGTAACACCGTTGGATGTGGTTTTGGAGTAACCGCCCGCCCTTGTTGGTGTGGGTAAGTAAGGATTTTTATTAAAAACGAAGCCGTCCCCGAGTATAGCTTGCCATGAACGGGGAGATTTCATGCGCCTTTGAACCTGAGTGTATACCTGGCGGCCCCCCTCGGAGGCCTCGGGGCCGGGCTATCCGTTCCAAGTCCTCGCCCCGCGCACCTGCCCACCCGTCGCTATGGGCTTTCCACTACTATCCCTGGCCGGTCGACTGGTCCATTTTTAGCGCTGAAAAAAAGTAAAATCTTCGTCCCGTCGAAGAAAGTCAAACACCCCTTCTTCAATTCGAAATTATCCGAATGCAAACGGCTAATTTTCTTAACGACTTATTACCTTGTCCTCATGACAATCGAATTCAGGCGACGAAGCTTGCATCTCCGTTTGAAAATTAGAAAGGCTGCCCATCGGGGCAGCCTTTTTGATTATGATTAAAATCGATAGCACTACTCGAAATAACCCTTGTCTTTTAACTTCTGTTGAAGTTCAATCATCTGCTCGGTATAGGTGTGCGTGAAGTTAATATCGAACCACTGTTCAGCTGGCAATTTTAGCTCCTTAGGAGATGGATAATAAAAGATGTATAATCCCCGAGGCTTGGCGTCTCCAGTCTTCTTATAGTCTGAAACCTTAAATAACTTGACATTTGAGCTAACATCATTAAGATTGGAATCGTACAGTCTGAATTTTATAGAATCATTGTAATCAGTCTGCCTCGGTATATAAACCACCCCTTTAGAATTAAGCTTATAATATTCCTGTTCTGGCGTGTCTGGTTTTTCAATTGCGAAAATCCATCCACTATAATTCTTAGGCATCGAGACTCTGGTAATGTGGAGCGCACAGAAGGCTGCCCCCACCATCAGACCAAACACAATTTTCATCCTACTTAAATTTACTTGTTGTACGTAAACCACTGTAAGGTCGAGCGCAATGGGCTTGGCATGGAGGTAAATCCTTGAAATATTGCCGTATTGGTTTGCCTAAATTGCGTATTCTCCTTGTCACTTATTCGCTGTTGGATCATTGCATCCATTGGATACTGCAAACCGGTCATGGTTACCGCATGAGAGTAAACAAAGGATTGCGTACTATACTGATAATAAACTTCCGCGACGCCAGGAATGGACATCCGAACTGAAGGATACACGCCGTGCCCAATTTCCACATAAAATTGTCCCGCCGTGTTAATATTTACAGTTATTTTCTGATTAACATCTACAGCTCCGCCCATCATTTGCAAGCCGGATATTTCGCCCGCCCTTGTTGGTGTTCTTCACCAACAAGATTTATGGCCATACCCTTAGTAGCGGCGAGCCAAATGAGGATGGGAAATTTTCCGCGCGAAATAACACTACGCATCGCCCCATTATGATTGGGAGGAACGATCTTCGTTTAAGAAGGTGGGAGCGATACGCTTGCTTCAAGAATGTTACGGGAAGCGATTCTTTGTTGGTGAGACACCAACAAAGGGGGGTGGGGGCCATGGGCAATGTTTTGTTTGGGAGTATTGAATGGCACGAAGGGTTTGCTTCGGGAATGTCGCTGAAAGCGATTCTTGTTGGTGAAGAACACCAATAAGGGCCGGTGGGCCGGTTACAACTTCAAATAAAAATCCCGCGTCAATTCAACGTAGCTGTCAGACCATTCCAGTTTCTCCTTATATAATAAGATCTCGCCGGTCTCCGTCGCTCGTTCCTTTCGCGAAAATTCCAGCAGCCACCGTTCGATGGGCTTGCCTTCACGTGTCCGGAAGCTGTATTGCCGGGTACAGAAAAAGCCCCGTGGTTGTGCCAGGGTAATGAATTGAAGGCCTTCGGTGTAGGGGAGAACAACGTTGAATGTTCCTTCGCGCGTCAACAGACGATCGACCGCCCCGAGCAAAGCAGCGTGGTCTAGCGTCACCGTATGACGTGCTTCGTGACGTCGTTTGTTGGGCGGCTCTTGGCTGTTGATGAAGTAGGGGGGATTGCTGAGGATGACGTTATAGAGCGAGGGGGTTTGAGGTGGTGTGAAATCCTGGATAGGTGTAATATGAACATGCAGGCGGTCGCCCCACGGTGACGCAGAAAAATTATCAGCGGCTTGGGCGGCGTCTTGTCCCTCGAGCTCTACGGCATCGATTTGCGTGAGGGGTGAGGTCCGTTGGGCGGCCATCAGCGCGATGATGCCCGAACCCGTGCCGATGTCGAGGATGCGGTTGGCGTTTGCAACGTGGGCCCAGGCGCCAAGCAGGACGGCATCGGTGCCCACCTTCATGGTGCTGCGGTCGTGCTGCACTTCAAATTGTTTGAACTGAAAATGCGTTTTCCTTTTCATACCTTCACGGCCCGGGTTCGCGGGACAGCTTTCTTTCCATGATCTCCGTTAAGAAGAAAAGGAAAGGAGTGGTGGTCCTTTTATAAACTCTACACCGTAAGTATATGGAAAAAATTCGCTGGGGTATTTTAGGATGTGGCAAAATCGCCAACAAGTTCGCCGCCGACCTGCGGCTGGTCAAAGATGCAGAGCTGGTGGCTATTGCCTCGCGCAACCCAAAAAAGATCGCCGCCTTCACCGCAGAGTTTGCCGTGCCGCTCGTGTTTCATACGTACGAAGAACTGGCGGCCTCGCCCGATGTGGACGTGATCTATGTGGCCACCCCCCACGGCTTCCACCGCGACCATACCCTGCTTTGCCTGCAACATAAAAAGGCCGTGCTCTGCGAAAAGGCCTTTGCCCTCAACGCCTACCAAGTGCACGACATGATCGACGCCGCCCGCAAACACAACACGTTTCTAATGGAGGCCTTCTGGACAAAATTCCTGCCGCAATATCAAAAGGTAAGCACGCTCATCAAGTCGGGCGACATCGGCGAAGTGAGACTGGTCCAGGCCGACTTTGGTTTTCGCGCCGAGAAGCCCACGCCACAGCGGCTACACGACCCGGCCTTGGGTGGGGGATCGCTGCTGGACGTCGGCATCTACCCGGTTTTTCTCGCCCTGTCGTTCCTGGGCAAACCTGTGGATGTGAAGGCCGTCATGAAGCCCTATCCTTCCGGCGTGGACGAGCAGATCGCCATGACGCTGGTGTTCGAGAACGGCGCGCTGGCCAACCTCAGCGCCTCCTTCGCGGCCGACACGCCCGTGGAGGCCACCATTGTGGGCACGACGGGATACATTCGCATGAGCAATCGCTTTCACAATGCCACCTCGCACATCACGATGGTCAAGGATAAGCAACCACCCCAAACCATCGAAGTGCACCGCGAAGAAGGCTATGGCTACCAGTTCGAGGCACGTCACGTGAACAGCTGTTTAAACAAAGGCCTTACCGAAAGCCCGGTGATGTGCCACGCCGACTCGCTGTTACTCATAGAGACCCTGGACCGCATCCGCAAAAGCTGCGGCATCCGCTATGAAGCCGACCGGCAATAGAATTGGGAACTCCATATTTTAATTTATTGGCGCCGTCGGACCTGAAGAAATCTTTCAGAATAAAGAATTTAAACTAATTTTCGCCCTTCATTTTACAACCCGGTATGAACCCATCTTTGACTTTGACCGGCGACAAAGCCGCCGTATTTGCAACTGTTGAGAACTATTTGGCTAAGGCTGGCTTCGCGGTGGCCGCCAAGGACTTTAATCGCCCCTGGGGTGGTTTCTTTGTGCTGGACGAAACACAGGCCCAGGCATTCGCCGATCTGTATTTTCCCGGCATCAATCTCGATACGCTGCGCATCAGCGGCAAGCTGAGTCCGAAGATCCTGATGGTGCAGCCGCAGACACGCTTGTCGTGGCAGTATCACCACCGTCGCGCCGAGATCTGGAAACTGGTGGCAGGCACGGCCGGTGTGGTGACCAGCGAAACGGATACAGAGGGCGTTGTGAAGAGCCTGGCCCCCGGCGAGATTATCCGCCTGCGCCAAGGACAGCGTCACCGCCTGGTGGGCCTCGACGGCTGGGGCATGATTGCCGAGATCTGGCAACACACCGACGCCAACCATCCTTCCGACGAGAGCGACATCGTGCGGGTGCAGGATGACTTCGGACGGTGATCGTTTTTATCATAACCATTTAATATTGGAGGACCGGTGGCCAAGAAGTTGAAGGATGCCGAACTGAAAGCGTTCCTGGACGAGAAGGTGGACCGCTACAATCAACCGGGCTTCATCGAGCTGGATCCCATCTCCATTCCCCATGCTTTCACCAAGCCACAGGACATCGAGATCGCCGGTCTCTTTGCTGCCGTATTGGCCTGGGGGCAGCGCGTCACCATCGTGCGCAAATGCCAGGAGCTATTAGGCCTGATGGACAACGATCCACATCAATTTATCCTCCATCACCGGCCGCGCGACCTGAAGGCACTCGAAACGTTTAAACACCGCACGTTCAACGCGACGGATACCTTGTATTTTGTGGAGTTCCTAAAATGGTTCTACCAAAAACACAGTTCCTTAGAAGAGGCTTTTGTTGTCGATCCCGCGGCGAAGACCATAGAGGGAGGGTTGATCCATTTTCACGATCTTTTCTTTAGCCTCGACGATTATCCCCATCGCACGCGAAAGCACATCTCCACCCCGGAACGAAAATCAACCTGCAAGCGCCTCAGCATGTACCTCCGCTGGATGGTGCGCGACGACCACAAAGGTGTTGACTTCGGGTTATGGAAAAATATATCACCGGCACAGCTTGTATGCCCTTGCGACCTCCACGTGGATAGGGTAGGGCGGAGGCTGAAGCTGATCCGTCGCAAACAAACGGATTGGCAAACGGCGCTGGAGCTCACCGCCAATTTATCGCGACTCGATCCATCAGACCCGGTGAAGTATGACTTCGCTTTGTTCGGTTTGGGCATCGAAGAAGGACGGTCGAGGCGGGGAGGCTGACTTCGTGCGGAGATTGAGTGCGGGGCTTGCACAAGCCACCTGATCGGAGCCGCTGAGCCTTGAAATAACGCGGATAAATGTGGGATTTACCACACGTCCTTTCTGCCATCGTTAGCGAAATAGAAAAGTTCCCGTCTTTCTTTTGAAGGCCTTCTTAAAGCAAGCTTAAAGTCAGGATTTACACGGGCAAAACGTGCTCATTTCAATTTAAAATCATTCTAAATTACACTGATATTGTTGGAAATTGACCCCATCTAAGCATTCCGTAATTACCTTTCGCAGGTTTTGAAATGGGGCAGGAAAACCCCATATTTTATTGCGCAACGGCTTAAATAAATTTGAAAAAATGAGTTCCGATAGTAGATTTGTGCCGCTTGTTTTGAAAACGGACACTGAACCAAACATGAATAGAAATTTTATCTCCTCCGCTTGCAAGTTCCTCTCCCTGGTTTTCGTCTTCGCATTTCTCAATCTTACCTCCAACGCTCAGGAAATCTCCAAAGAGCCCGCTGCCATCAGCGCTGGTGAATCATTGTTTAATGCAAACTGTAAAGCCTGTCACAGAGTAAAGTCCAAGTTAGTAGGCCCTGCACTACAAAACGTTTACGACCGGGCCCCTTCCATCGACTGGATCAAGTCGTTTGTGAAGAACTCCTCCGGTGTCATCGCAAGTGGAGATGACTACGCCAACAAGCTGTACAATGAGTTCAACAAAACTCAGATGACAGCTTTTTCTTCGTTTAAGGATGCCGACATCATGAACATCCTGGCCTACATCAAGGCTGAAACGGAGAAGGTGGCTGTTACTCCGGTACCTAACGGTCCGGTTCCTCCCACGGGCGGCGGCGATGGTGGTGTTTCGAAAACCTACCTCGACGTCATCCTCGCCGGCATGCTCCTCATCCTGGTGTTGTTGTTGGTGATCTTGGGCTTCCTCGTTTCGGCCCTCAAGCGTTTCCTCGATCAGAAAGAACTTTCGGAAGAAGAAAAAGAAGTGGTTCATTCGCCCATCACGCTCGGTACCGTTACCAGCAGCTCGGGCTTCATTTTCATCGTGGTGTTCCTGGCCGGTTCGCTGGGCTTCAAGGCGGTGATCAATGGTCTTTATTCTATCGGTATTCAGCAAGGCTACGCTCCCAAGCAGCCCATTGCTTTCTCGCACAAGATCCACGCCGGTCAATTGGAGATCGACTGTAAATATTGCCACGTCGGTGTAATGAAAGGCAAGAGCGCCACCATTCCTTCGGTCAACATTTGTATGAACTGCCACAACCAGATCAAAGAAGGACAGCAGACCGGAACGGGTGAAATTGCCAAGATCACGGCAGCGTGGGAAAATAAGAAACCCATCGAGTGGGTTCGTATCCACAACCTTCCTGACCTGGCCTACTTCAACCACTCGCAGCACGTGAACGTGGCGGGCGTTGAATGCCAGACTTGCCACGGTCCTATCGAAACGATGGACGTTGTTCGTCAGCACTCCTTATTGACCATGGGCTGGTGTATCGATTGCCACCGCAAAACCGATGTGAACACCAAAGGCAACGCCTACTACGACAAGCTGGTAGAGCTGCACAAGGAAAAATCGAAGGCACCGATGAAGGTAGAGGATGAAGGTGGATTGGAATGTGCCAAGTGTCACTATTAATATATAGAATAATTACGGTCAACGCATCGCGATAAACGATTTATGGAAGAATCAAAGAAGGTATACTGGAAAGGCATAGAGCAACTGGCCAACAACCCGGAGTTTGTAAAGCACGCTCACGAAGAATTTGCTCAGCCAGGACCGGAAGAAGATCTGGGACATTCCCGCAGGGATTTCTTGAAAATGATGGGCTTTGGTGTGTCGGCCGTAGCATTGGCCGCTTGCGAAGCGCCCGTGCGCAAGGCTATTCCGTATGTGAACAAGCCGCTCGACATCGATCCCAGCATCCCGAACTACTACGCTTCAACCTACACCAACGGCGGCGACTACGCCAGCATCGTGGTGAAGACCCGCGAAGGCCGTCCGATCAAAATTGAAGGTAACGCGCTGTCAAGCGTGTCCAAAGGCGGCACCAGCGCTCAGGTAGAGGCTTCGGTGCTTTCTTTATATGATAACTCCAGGCTTCGCGGCCCTTTCACAAGAGGCACCGAGAAGAAGGAAAAGATCACCTGGGAAGACCTCGACAAACAGGTAGGCGCCAAGTTGAGCGAAATTGCCGGCAAAGGCGGCCAGATCCGCATTGTAAGCAACTCGATCCTGAGCCCTAGCACAAAGGCTGCGATCGCAAAATTCACAGCGAAGTATCCCACTACACAACATGTTCAGTACGATCAAACGTCTGCTTATGGCGTGTTGAAAGCCAACGAAGCTTCTTTCGGAAAGGCGTTCATTCCTTCGTACGACTTTAGCAAGGCATCCGTCATTGTAAGCGTTGCTGCCGACTTCCTGGGCAGCTGGATTTCTCCTATAGAATACACCAAGCAATACGCCATCACCCGCGATGTGACCGAGGAAAAGAGAGAGATGTCTCGCCACTATCAGTTCGAGTCCATCCTGTCGATCACCGGTGCCAATGCAGACTACAGATCGCAGGTCAAGCCTTCGCAAGAAGGAGCTGTGGTGGTTGCCTTGTATAACCTCATCGCTGCCAAAGCCGGCAAACCTGCCGTTTCGGGTGGCGACGATAAAATAACCCACGTAGCCAAAGCGGCCGAAGACCTCTGGGCTGCCCGCGGTAAAGCCCTGGTAGTAGCCGGGTCGAACGACAAGTCGGTGCAAATCCTCGTGAACGGCATCAACGACATGCTGGGAAGCTACGGCACCACCATCGACACAGCCGTTACGGTGAACTACCGTCAAGGCGACGATGCAGCGATGGCCGCATTTGTAAGCGATGTAGAAGGTGGCAAAGTAGACGGCGTGATCTTCTACAATTGCAACCCCGTATACGATTATCCGCAAGGCGCGAAATTAGGCGCAGCGCTGAAAGGCATTGCCTTAACCATTTCCACCAGCTATAAAGAAGAAGAGACCGGCGCGCTGACGCAATACCTGGCACCCGATCATCACTACCTCGAAGCCTGGAACGACGCCGAGCCGAAGAAAAATATGTACAGCTTAGGCCAGCCTGCCATCACGCCGATCTTCAAGTCGCGTGCCGCACAGGAAAGCCTTTTGTTGTGGGCCGGCGAACCGAAAGCCGACTACTTTGAAATTCTCCAAAGCAACTGGAAAACCTGGTTCTACAAAGGCCAAGGCGATTTCCAAACGTTCTGGGACAAAGCCCTTTATGATGGCGTGCTGGAGTTGCCTGCAGAACCCGCAGCAGCCGTTGCCTTTGCCGGCGACGTGAATGCCGCGGCCAGCAGCATTGCCAGCGCACCGAAATCCGCCGGCTTCGAGCTGGTGATCTACGAAAGCGGTAACATCGGCAACGGATCGCAATCCAACAACCCGCTGTTGCAAGAGCTTCCCGACCCGATCACCAAAGCAGTTTGGGATCACTATGTAACCGTATCGCCGAAAGACGCGAAAGACATCAACTTCAGCGAAAGCATCACCAAATATTTCACGATCGGTGTGGAAGGCAAGTCGATTGAACTTCCCTTACTGGTTCAACCGGGACAAACTCCCGGCACGATCGGTGTACCCCTCGGTTACGGCCGCACCAAAGCCGGCAAGGTAGCCGATAACATTGGTGTGAACGTTTACCCGCTCGTAGCCATGGTGAACGGTTCGTTGAGCTACACGCTCAACAACGTGAAGTTCGAAAAGACAAACAAAGAATATCAGATCGCGCAGACGCAAACCCATAATACTTACATGGGCCGTCAGACCGTAGTGCAGGAAACTACCCTGGCGAAATACCAGGACAAACATTGGGACCGCGAATACCATCCCACGGTTACCACCTGGGCCGATCCCAAACACAAAGTCGCTCCCGGTGAAGTGGCCATCTGGAAAGGTCACGAATACAAAGATCACCATTGGGGCATGGCCATCGACCTGAACACCTGTATCGGTTGTGGCGCCTGCGTGGTGGCTTGTAACGTAGAGAACAACGTGTCGCTGGTAGGTCGCGATGAAGTGATCAAGCGCCGCGAAATGCACTGGTTGCGCATCGACCGCTACTACAGCACCGACGCTCCCGCGGACGATTGGAGAGGTGTTGAAGTGGCTGCGGAAAATCCTGAAGTGGTGTTCCAACCCATGCTGTGCCAACACTGCAACAACGCACCTTGCGAAACGGTATGTCCTGTAGCGGCTACGACCCACAGCACCGAAGGTCTGAACCAAATGACCTACAACCGCTGCATCGGTACACGCTATTGTGCAAACAACTGTCCTTATAAAGTGAGACGTTTCAACTGGTTCAAATATCATGACAACCGTCAGTTCGAGACCGCTAACCCGGCCATGAACACCGACCTGGGTAAGATGGTATTGAACCCCGATGTGACTGTACGTTCACGCGGTGTGATGGAGAAATGCTCGTTCTGCGTGCAACGCATCCAGGCCGGCAAGCTCACCGCCAAGCGCGAAAGAAGACCGATGAACGACGGCGAAGTGGTAACCGCCTGCCAGGCATCTTGCTCTACGGGCGCCATTGTATTCGGCGACATCAACAATCCCGAAAGCAAGATCTCCAAACTGTTGAAGATCAGACCGGCCGATCCGGAACGCCCGCACCGCGTAGACAAGATCACGGACAACCCCCGTGCCTACCAAGTGCTGGAAGAGATCGGCGTGAAGCCCAATATCTGGTACCTCACCAAAGTAAGAAACAAGGATGCCGCCAAAGCCTAAGGCCGAGGTTGAAAATTGAAAAACGAATAAGTGTATAACGGATAACTTATAATCATAAAATGCAGGTAAGTTCAGTAGTTCGCGATCCCCTGGTAACCGGTGGCAAAACAGTAAAGGATGTTTCGCATGACATCAGCCGCCAGGTGGAGGGAAGTCCCACCCGCTTGTGGTGGATGGCCATGGCGGTCTCTTCCGTCTTCTTTGCCTTTGGCTTCTATTGCGTTTGCACCCTGTTGTGGAACGGGGTGGGCGTGTGGGGTCTTAACAAGACCGTAGGTTGGGCCTGGGACATCACCAACTTCGTGTGGTGGGTCGGTATCGGTCACGCCGGTACGCTGATCTCGGCCATCTTGTTGCTGTTCCGTCAGCGCTGGAGAATGTCGATCAACCGCGCTGCCGAAGCCATGACGATCTTCGCCGTGATCTGTGCCGCTACGTTCCCGCTCATGCACATGGGCCGTCTCTGGCTTGGTTTCTACTGGGCGCTTCCGCTTCCCAACGCTTTCGGCTCTCTCTGGGCCAACTTCAACTCGCCCCTGTTGTGGGACGTGTTCGCCATCTCGACCTACTTCACCGTATCGCTGGTGTTCTGGTATATCGGTCTTATTCCTGACTTCGCCGTCATCCGCGACCGCGCCGTGGTGCAAGGCAACATGTTGCGCGCCAATGTATACAACGCCCTCAGCTTCGGCTGGCAGGGTGGTGCCAAGACCTGGATGCGCTACGAATCTGTTGCGTTGATCCTCGCCGGTCTTTCCACGCCACTGGTACTCTCCGTTCACACGATCGTATCCATGGACTTTGCGACGTCGGTTATCCCCGGCTGGCACACGACCATCTTCCCGCCCTATTTCGTTGCGGGTGCTATCTTCTCCGGTTTCGCTATGGTGTTGACCCTGTTGTTGGTCACCCGCGTGGTGTTCAAGCTGGAGGACTACATCACCATCTACCACATCGAGTTGATGAACATCATCATCATCGTGACCGGTTCGGTAGTAGGGGTGGCTTATATCACCGAATTGTTTATCTCCTGGTACTCCGGTGTGGAGTATGAAGGATATGCTTTCTATAACCGCGTGCAAGGTCCGTATGCCTGGGCATACTGGTCCATGATGACGTGTAACGTGATCTCCCCGCAGCTGTTCTGGATCAAGAAGATCCGCACCAGCATCGCGGCCACGTTCATCCTGTCCATCATCGTAAACATCGGTATGTGGTTCGAGCGCTTTGTGATCATCGTGACTTCGCTGCACCGCGACTACGTACCGTCGAGCTGGACGATGTTCCACCCCACGATGTACGACATCGGGGAGTACCTGTTCACCTTCGGTTTGTTCTTCTGTGCCTTCCTGCTGTTTGCCAAATTCTTCCCCGTGATCAACATGGCCGAGGTGAAGAGCATCATCAAGGTAGGTTCCGAAAGAGTAGCGGCGGAAGAAATTCCGGTCATGGAAGAGTCGAACGATACGCATCATTAATGCACTTGTAAAACAGAGACAATGGACGCAGAAAAAAATTATTTAGTAGGAGTATTTGACGACGAAGACGTGCTCCTGAGCGGGGTGACTTCCATTCGCGAAAGCGGTGTGAAGATCCACGAAGTATATTCGCCGTTCCCGGTGCACGGCCTGGATGAAGTGTTGGGTTACAAACGCAGCCGTTTGCCCATCGCGGCCTTCCTGTTTGGCCTCACCGGCACCAGCCTCGCCTTGACCATGCAGATCTGGATGCTCGGCTACGACTGGCCCATGATCATCGGTGGTAAGAACTTCGTGTCGCTGCCGCCTTTTATCCCCGTGACGTTCGAGCTCACCGTATTGTTGTCGGCCCTCGGCATGGTGGCCACCTTCATGATCGTGAGCGACCTGAAGCCCTACCGCTGGCCCCGCCAGTTCGACCTGCGCAGCACCGACGACAAACACGTGATGGCCATTGACCTGGCATTGAACCACGGCAAAAGCAAAAGCGAGATCACCAGCATCCTGAAAGCCGCTGGTGCCAGTGAAGTGAATGAAAAGAATTTTGAATAATCCGAGAATATACTTTATGCGCATTGTATCAACCTTGTTCGTAGCATTTTCTGCAGCCGTCGTGTTGACTTCCTGTGGCGCCGGTGGTGAAAACCAGGGAACAGAATATGCCCCCAACATGTATCACTCCGTGGCGTATGAGCCCTATTCTCAGATCACCGACGAGGACGCCGGACGCTGGTTAACATCGATCGACTATCCCGATGGCCACGCCGAATTTTACAACTCCAACAAATTCAACCCGTACCGCATGAACATGCGCGAGGCGGCTCCCCACACCGTGGCCCGCAACAAGCATGGATGGTTGCCTTACCGTCTCGGTAAAGACAGCCTGGCCTTTGCTGCCGCCAACGTGAAGAGCCCGCTCGACTCCACGGCCGCCATCATTGCCGACGGAAAAGTATTGTACGAAACCTATTGCGACCACTGCCACGGCCCCAAAGGCAAAGGCGACGGCAAAGTAGCTGCCGGTGGCGTGAAGGTCGAAGTGAATGGTGAACAGAAAGAACGCTCCATCTACGCCGGTGTAGCCAACCTGACCAGCGACGCATTGAAAGGCGTGAGCGAAGGTCACATCTTCCACGTGATCACCATGGGCAAAGGCCTCATGTGGTCGCACGGCTCGCAGATCAGCCCCGAAGACCGCTGGAAGATCGCCAAGTATGTGAAGACCCTTCAAAAATAATTGAGGTACCAACGTAGAACTGAAAAACGGATAACGATAAAACAATGGCTCATCAAGTAGAAGTTACGGAAGAACATTATGTATTCAAGCCATCGCTCAAGACGAAGCTTTATGCCATCTTAGGCATTGGAGCACTCCTTTTAGTGCTTGGCCTCTTTTTGTCGAAAGACCCTGCAGAGGCTGAGGGAGCAGAGCATGGCGGTGGTCATGGTGGTCACAGTGCCAAAGTAGAAGCCACACACCTGGTGGCCAGCGCTGAAGAACATGCCGCAGCTTCCGAAGGTCATCACGAGGCCGGTGCCGAGCACCACGAAACCAAGTATTGGATCAAGCGCCTGTACACCACCCTGTGGATGAACAACGTGTATTTCGCCGGTCTGGGCATCATCGGTTTGTTTTTCGTAGCCGTCCAATATGCAGCACAAGCGGGATGGTCGGTAGGGGTGCAGCGCATCGCGCTCGCCATGGGCACTTGGATTCCGGTTGCCGGCTTGCTCATGCTGGCCCTCTGGTTCGTTACCAAGCACGACATTTTCCATTGGACACATGCCTATCTGTATCAAACAGGCGGTGCTGAATTTGACGCCATCATTAACAAAAAAGGTCCATTCTTTTTCTGGCCTTTGAAAGGCGGCAGTTTCCCGGTCTTTTTCATCTTCCGCATGGTGTTGTTCTTCGGCTTGTGGTACTGGTTCTTCTCTAAGATCCGCCAGAACATGATCTCCGAAGACCTGGAAGGCGGAACTTCCTGGTGGTATAAGAGCCGCGGTCTTTCCGCTTGGTTCCTTGTATTCTTCGGTGCCAGCTCCTCTATCGCAGCCTGGGATTGGGTCATGAGCATTGACACCCACTGGTTCAGCACGATGTTTGGCTGGTACGTATTCGCCAGCTGGTGGGTAACCGGTTTGGCCGTGATCACCCTCATCGCTGCACACTTGAAAAGCGCCGGCTATCTCAAGATCGTTAACGCAAACCATCTCCACGACCTGGGCAAGTTTGTGTTCGCCTTCTCCATCTTCTGGACCTACATCTGGTTTTCGCAATTCCTGCTGATCTACTACGCACACATCCCCGAAGAAACTGTGTACTTCGTGGAGCGGATGCGCAACAGCCCGTACAGCTGGATCTTCTACTTCAATATTATTGTTAATTTCGTGTTGCCGTTCCTGTTGTTCATGACGCGCGATGCGAAGCGCCACTTGTCTACACTGAAGCTGGTTTGCCCCATCGTCATCGTGGGTCACTGGTTCGACTTCTTCAACATGGTAACGCCCGGCGTTATGAAACACTCTGGAGGAATTGGCTTTGTGGAGATCGGTATGTTCATGGTCTTCGCCGCAGTGTTCCTGCTGGTCGTGCTGAATAGTCTGACGAAATTGCCGCTCTGGGGCAAAAACGATCCGATGTTACAAGAGAGTCTTCATCACCACATTTAATGTATAGAAACTGATATGATGAGTTTGATTATTATTCTTGGCGTTGTTCTCATTCTGGGGATCCTCTATATGATCTTCCGGGTAGGCAACCTGGTAAGCATTGCAAAAGGAGGTGTGGTTGACGAAAAGTCAAGTACGGCGAACAAAGTAAATGCAGCCCTTTTTATCGTTTTCATGGTGGGAAGCCTCGGCTTGTTCTTCTGGTATTCCTTCAGCCATTTTCACGAATACACTTTGCCCGTCGCTTCCGTACACGGAAAACACACCGACAACTTGTTCTGGATCACCATGTGGGTGACGGTGATCGCTTTTGTGATCATCAGCATCGTGATGTTCGTGTTCATCTACCAATATCAATACAAAGAAGGCCGCAAAGCCAAATATTTCCCCGACAACCACTACCTGGAGTTGGCGTGGACCATCATTCCGGCGATCGTGTTGGCCGTGCTGATCTTCACCGGTCTGCGCGCCTGGAACGACATCACAAGCCCCGCTTCGAAAGATGCGGAAGTGATCGAGCTCGTGGCGCAGCAATTTGCATGGACCGCCCGCTATCCCGGCGTGAAAGACAAAGAACTTGGAAAAGTAAGCTATAAACTGATCGACAACTTCGGTAACGAATTTGGTCTCGACCTCTCCGACAAGCATTCCTTCGACGATTTCAAATCGCTGGAACTCCACTTCCCCGTAGATCAGGAGATCCTGTTGAAGATCCGTGCCAAGGATGTACTGCACAGCGTGTTCCTGCCCCACTTCCGGGTGAAAATGGACGCCGTGCCCGGCATGCCTACCCAATTCAAATTCAAAGCCACCAAGACCACACAGGAAATGCGTGACGAGCTTGGCAACCCGAACTTTAATTACGAACTGGCGTGCACCGAAATTTGCGGACGCGGTCATTTCTCGATGAAAATGCCTGTTGTCGTAGAGAGTCAAGAGGCGTATGAGGCCTGGAAGGCAAAGCAAGAAACGTGGTTGAAACAAAACCCTGGCTACCTCGAAAAGGTACCGGCAGCATTGAAGGAAGCGGCGATGATCCAGGCAGGCATGCAGAAAGATCCCGGCGCAACAGTAGCGGAAGTAAAACAATAGGTTAAAAGATTTATCAAGACATGGCAACGACCGATATTCACCTCCACCAAGATGTTCACCATCACGATGATCATGAGGATCATGAGCACCATGAAGGTAATTTCTGGACCACATATATTTTTAGCCAAGACCATAAAGTAATTGCCAAGCAATTCCTGATCACGGGTATTTTCTGGGCCTTGCTGGGCGGTACACTCTCCGTGATCTTCCGTCTGCAACTCGGTTTCCCCGAAACAAACCTGGATTGGCTCAAGCCTGTTTTGGGCGGCTGGATTACTCCCGAAGGAAAACTGGACCCTGAATTCTACCTGGCGCTGGTGACGATGCACGGAACCATCATGGTGTTCTTCGTGCTCACAGCCGGTCTGAGCGGTACATTCTCGAACTTCCTCATTCCCCTGCAGATCGGTGCCCGCGATATGGCCTCCGGTTTCATGAACATGCTTTCCTACTGGTTCTTCTTCCTGTCGAGCGTGATCATGTTCATTTCGCTCTTCCTGGAAACGGGACCTGCCGCCGGCGGTTGGACCATCTATCCTCCGTTGAGCGCATTGCCCCAAGCCATTAAAGGCTCGGGTCTGGGGATGACCATGTGGCTGGTAGCGATGGTGTTCTTCATTGTGAGCTCGCTCCTGGGAAGTATCAACTACATTACGACGGTTATCAACATGCGCACAAAAGGTATGTCCTTCACGCGCATGCCACTCACGATTTGGGCGTTCTTCTTTACGGCCATCATCGGTATCCTTTCATTCCCTGTATTGTTTGCCGCTGCCTTGTTGCTGGTTTTCGACCGCAGCTTTGGCACGAGCTTCTACCTGTCGGATATTTATATCGGCGGCGAAGCGTTGGCACACGAGGGCGGTAGCCCCATCCTGTTCCAGCACTTGTTCTGGTTCCTGGGTCACCCCGAAGTATACATCGTATTGTTGCCGGCGCTCGGTCTTTCTTCAGAGATCATCGCCACCAACTCGCGCAAGCCTATCTTCGGCTACAAAGCCATGATCGGTTCCATGCTCTTCATCGCCATCCTGTCGTTCATCGTGTGGGCTCACCACATGTTTGTAACGGGTATGAACCCTTTCCTCGGTTCCATCTTCATGTTGCTCACGCTGATCATTGCCGTGCCTTCTGCGGTGAAGATCTTCAACTATGTGACCACGCTGTGGAAAGGTAATATCCACTTCACGCCAGGCATGCTGTTCTCTATCGGTTTGGTGTCGTTCTTCCTCACGGGCGGTATCACCGGTATTTTCCTTGGCAACTCGGCCATCGACATTCAATTGCACGATACGTACTTCGTCGTAGCCCACTTCCACTTGGTAATGGGTAGCGCGTCGTTCTTCGGGATGATGGCGGGTGTGTACCACTGGTTCCCGAAATTCTTTGGCAGAATGGTGAACCCTACGCTGGGCTACATCCACTTCTGGCTGACCTTCGTGGGTGTGTACATGGTGTTCTTCCCCATGCACTACATCGGTATCGCCGGTTTCCCCCGTCGTTACTATTCCTGGACAAACTTTGAAACGTTCAGCGGCTTTGCCGACCTGAACATGCTGGTGAGCGTGGCCGCGATCATTACGCTGGGCGCCCAGTTCATCTTCTTGTTCAACTTCTTCTATAGCATATTCCGCGGCAGACTGGCCCCCGCCAACCCTTGGGATTCCACGACGCTGGAATGGACCACACCGCGCAATCCCGGTCACGGCAACTGGGTGGGAGAGATCCCGTCCGTATACCGCTGGCCCTACGACTATAGCAAGCCGGGTGCGAAGGAAGACTACATCCCTCAAAATATCCCGTACTCCGAAACACCGGAATCCAACTTGCCGCACGAAAATGATCTCATCAAACTGGAGACTTTGAACGGCGACGGATCTATTGTGGTGGAAGGAAGCAAGCACTAATTGACGACACACGATCTTCGGTTCAAGGTTCAAAGTGACGGACTTCTCCCCACTTTGAACCTTGATTTTTTAGAGCATATCCGCTCGCATTTTATGGCACAGGGGAAATTATTATGAGATCATTTCGCAGGCTCACCCTCTCAACGCTTATTGCCGTGTACGTGCTCATCCTCGTAGGAGGCATTGTGCGCAGCACCGGCTCTGGCATGGGTTGTCCTGACTGGCCGAAATGCTTTGGCAACTGGGTGCCCCCCACCTCGGTTTCCCAATTGCCCCCGGACTACAAAGAAATCTACGCCGCCCACCGCGACAAAAAGAATAAGCGCTTTGCGAAGTATTTATCGGCCGTAGGCATGGACGCCACGGCAGCGGGTATCCTCAACGATCCCGGGGTGCTGCACGAAAATGATTTCAATCCCGTAAAGACCTGGATCGAATATGTGAACCGTATCGTGGGGGTTATCATCGGCTTTCTCATCTTCGCGGTTTTCGTGGTTTCGCTGGGCTATTGGAAAAGCGAACGCAGGTTCACCGTGGTGGCGTTTCTAACGTTTGTGCTGGTCGGTTTCCAAGGGTGGCTGGGATCGTTCGTTGTGTCCAGCAACCTCACGCCGTGGACCATTACAGTACACATGTTCCTGGCCCTGCTCATCGTAGCTTTGTTGGTATACCTCGTAGACCAGAGCAGCTACCGCCCCGAGATCAATTCGTCCATAGGCTTCTGGTGGCTGGTGGCCTCGATGGCCGTGTTGCTGGTGCAGATCCTATTGGGCACACAGGTGCGGGAAGCGATCGATCGCGTGTCGCAAGTAGTGGTGCGCGAGGCATGGATCGCCAACCTGGGAGGAGAGTTCATTATTCACCGTTCCTTCTCGTGGATTGTGCTGATCATGCATGTGGGATTAATCCTGAGATTGCGTAAAACTGAGGGGGCAAAAACTTTTACCCTTGCCCTAATCCTGCTAATTTTGGGGACCATTTTAACGGGTTTGAGCATGGCCTATTTCGCTGTGCCGCCGTTCCTCCAGCCGGTGCACCTGCTGTTTGCGACAGTCACTTTCGGAACACAGTTTTTGTTCTTGCTGAAAATGAATAGAAAAGAAGAGCCTGCATTGGCATAGCCTATGATAGTCGGACAAATCGATCAGCTAACCGGAATCAACTTCGTGCTCGCGAAAGCGAAAGCGTACTGGGAATTGTTGAAATTCCGGCTCTCGTTCCTCGTGGCATTCTCCTGCGCGTTTGGATTCGTGCTGGCCTCACGTGAGATCAACTGGCTCACCTTCTGCATGCTGTTCCTCGGCGGATTCCTGCTGTCGGGTGCCTCGGGCATCATCAACCAAATTATTGAGAAAGACCTGGACGTGTTGATGGGCCGGACCATGAACCGCCCGTTGCCAACGCACCGCGTATCGGTAAACGAAGCCATCCTGGTGGCGGCTATCTGTACCGTGGCGAGCGTAAATATCCTCTGGAAATTCACCAACCCGCTGACCACCGGTTTGTCGGTGTTGTCGATGATCCTCTACGGTTTTGTCTACACACCCTTGAAAAGGGTAGGCCCCGTAGCCGTTTTTGTGGGCGCCATTCCCGGAGCCCTGCCGCCACTGTTAGGCTGGACGGCCGCCACGGGAATCATCTCGCATGAAGCACTGATCATTTTCGGCATCCAATTCATCTGGCAGTTCCCCCACTTCTGGGCCATTGCCTGGGTGGCCGACGAGGACTATAAAAAGGCGGGCTTCAAACTGCTGCCCTCTGGCGGACAAAAGGATTTGAACACCGCGGTGCAGATCATGATCTACACCATGTTCCTCATCCCGATGGGATTGTTGCCGGCCACCTTTGGCATCACGGGCATCAACTCTGCGATCGTGGCAACGCTTTGTGGAGTGGCATTTTTTGCATTGACATTTTCATTGATGAAATCGGGCGACCGGAAGTCGGCGCTGAAGATCATGTTTGCATCGTTCTTGTATTTGCCCATTGTGCAGATCGCGTATGTGTTGGACAAGATTTGATGTAGTGAAGGAAGAATTAATAAAGTGACAGGAAGGAAGCTTGTTGGTGAAGAACACCAACAAGGGCGAGGGTTGATAAAGAATGAAGCGTATGGCATTGGATATAAAGATCGTTGAAGAAGCACAGAAGCCCTTGGGGATGAACCCCAAGAAATTTGGGCTGTGGCTGTTCATGGGAAGCGTGATCATGGTTTTCGCAGCCTGGACCAGCGCCTACCTGGTGCGTCGTGCCGACGGTAACTGGAGAGTGTTTGAATTGCCGAGCTTGTTTTGGATCACCTCGGTCATTATCCTGGTCAGCAGCGGCACCATGCATTGGGCCTATTTGTCGGCGAAAAGGGACAACCTGGAGCAGACCAAGCTGGCCATCAGCATCACCAGCCTGCTGGGGGTGGCGTTTTTGATTGGGCAGTTCCTGGCCTGGGGGCAGATGGTAGAGCATAACGTGCATTTTGTGGGGAATCCGTCCGGGTCTTTCGTGTATGTGATCTCCTGGATGCACGGGTTGCACATCGTGAGCGGGGTAGTATTTCTGCTCATCGTGCTCGTGGCCACTTTCCAGTATAAAGTGCACTCAAAAAGGATGTCGCAGATGGAAATGTGTGCCACATACTGGCATTTTTTGGATGCCCTTTGGCTATATTTGTTTGTTTTTCTATTATTGAACCGCTAATAAAAAGGCTGTTTTTTGACGATATTCGCACACTCACCCACACCCTCATTTAAACGCGTAACCTATATAACGTATACCAATTAATACTATGGCAAGTACAGCAGCAGCAGCTCACGGCGAGAGCACATGGGACGGTGGATCCTCACCGATGGGAGCCAGCTATGGCAAACTCATGATGTGGTTCTTTTTAATGTCCGATGCTTTTACTTTCTCCGCATTGCTCATCACCTATGGCCTGGTGCGTTCTTCGCATCATGCATATACAAAAGCCGTAGATGCATTCACGTTCTCGCAAAGCTACTGGCCCATTCCTGAAAAGGTGTTCGAATCCGTTCCGTTCCTGGAAGGAGTGTCGCTTCCCCTGGTTTTCGTGGGTATCATGACTTTCATTCTCATCATGAGTTCCGTAACGATGGTACTTGCTGTTGAAGCCGGTCACCGTATGGACCGCAAGGCCGTTGAGAAATGGATGCTTTGGACCCTGCTGGGCGGTATCGCTTTCTTGAGCTGCCAGGCTTGGGAATGGACTCACTTTATCCATGGAGCACACCACGGTTCAGCAGTGGCAGAAGGAACAACTTTCTTCGGCGCTAACCTGGCCCATAACCAATACGGTCCCCCGGATTTTGCAGCCTTCTTCTTTTTCATCACAGGCTTCCATGGCTTCCACGTATTCAGCGGGGTGTGTCTGAATTTCCTCATCTATTTCAATACGGTCACCGGTCTCTACGAAAGAAGAGGTCACTATGAAATGGTGGAGAAGGTAGGCTTGTACTGGCACTTTGTGGACCTTGTATGGGTGTTCGTGTTCACGTTCTTCTACCTGGTTTAATCATTCTCAATCAATCGAATCATCTTATAAAGAAATTTAGATATGGCACACGCTGAAAACGAATCGCACGTAACCGTTCTTCCTCCCGATAAAGCGAAAATCAAAAAACTGTGGACAGTGGCCGCGTATTTGGGGGCAATCACTGCTGTAGAGTTCCTTGTCGCCTTCACCATGAACCACGGTCCTTTGAAGACGGCGATCTTCATCGGCATGACCATCATAAAAGCCGGCTACATTGTAGGCGAGTTCATGCACTTGCGCTATGAAGTGAAAGTGTTGTTCTGGTCCATCCTCATCCCCTTGATCTTCATCGTGTGGATGCTGGTAGCCTTTATTTACGAAGGCATCGCCATTTCACTCGTTCGCTAAGAAATTATCCATAACTCATTTCAGAGGCTTGAGTGTATGCGCACTTAAGCCTCTTTTTTTTGATCTAAGCGATTGGATAATCCCTTGCTACTATGAAAAAAACAAAAGCACTCCTTTTATTCCTCGCACTGTTGCTGCCGATACTGGTCTTTCTTTTTCTGAAATTTTTTGGGAAGAACGAGTTTGCAGTGCCACCTTTGTACACCAAAACCTTTCCTGAAGTGCCTCAAGGCTGCCCTCCTGTAAAAGCGCTGCCATATCGCATTGCCGACAGTGTAAGAGTGAAAATTCCTTTTGAAGGTGATAGCCTGGTATTGATCACCTTTAATACCCTCACCACCGAGGCGAAGAACCAAATCAGGCGAGTGGAGGAAAGGTTCACAAATTACCCGGTGGCCTTTATTCGCCAGGGAGAGCCAGCGTCCAAATGGCAATGCATCTTCTTCCTGAAGCCGCCTTACGATCAGGTGCTCATCGATCGCAAAGGAGCCATCCGCGGCCAATACACCGCCGCCGATCTGGACGAAGCCGACCGACTGATTACGGAGATAACGATTATATTAAAGAAATACTGAGATGGAGCCGAATGTAGTAAACGTAGAACAACAGAAAGAGCCCTACAAAAAATTGATCATTGCTGTATCGATTGCCATCCCGTTAGTGGTGGCGGTTTTGTTTGGCGTGAAGGTGCCCGGCTACGACCTTTCTTTTCTACCCCCGATCTATGCCACGATCAACGGCGTCACGGCCGTGTTGCTGGTGAGTGCATTGATCGCGATCAAAAACGGCAAGCGGAAGTTGCATGAAAATCTAATGAAGACGAACATCGCGCTTTCGGCGGCTTTCCTGGTGATGTACGTCTTGTATCACATGACCAGCGACCCTACGTCCTATGGCGGCGAGGGTGCCTTGAAATACATCTATTTTTTTATCCTCATCACGCACATTTTGTTGTCGGTCGCTGTTATACCGTTGGTGCTTTTCACATTTGTGCGGGCCTGGCGTGGAGACTATGTGCGGCACAGAGCGCTCGCCAAGATCACGTTCCCCATCTGGCTTTATGTGGCCGTGACGGGAGTGATCGTTTACCTGATGATCAGCCCATACTAC
Source organism: Chryseolinea soli (assembly GCF_003589925.1). NCBI lineage: Bacteria > Pseudomonadati > Bacteroidota > Cytophagia > Cytophagales > Fulvivirgaceae > Chryseolinea > Chryseolinea soli. Next base: position 4,732,867 of record NZ_CP032382.1, read on the forward strand.
GCAGCATAAAATTGGTTATCTTTAAGAGATCGATATGAAAAAGGCAGCCTTCCTCAGCATCGTTTTTGTGATCATCGCTACGGCGCAGTCGGTAGCACAGTGCGCCATGTGCCGGTCTACGCTGGAGAACAACTACTCCAACGGCAAGCCCGGCATCGCGGCCGGCATGAACACCGGCATCCTGTATTTGCTTTCCATGCCCTACCTGGCCGTGCTGGTGCTGTGGTATTTCTGGTATAAAACAAGTAGGAATGCAAGAAAGGAACTATCTCACGGCCCTGTTGCAAGGTAAGTGCCCCCATTGCCGCCAGGGCAACATGTTTGCATACCCCCTCCGAAAGCTGAGCAAGTTTAACGTGATGAACGCCACGTGTCCGCATTGTGGCATTCGACTGGAACCGGAGCCTGGGTTCTACCAGGGCGCCATGTATGTGGGCTATGGGTTCACCATCGCCTTCATCACGTTGGTCAGTCTCGTCCTGTATACGTTGGGTGATGTTTCGGAGTGGCACTACATCGGCGCGAGCGTGGGTGGCATGGCACTGCTCATCCCGCTGAATTACCGCTACTCGCGCATGGTGTATCTCTACCTTTTCGGCGGCATCAAATACGATCGCCGCCTGTCGCAAACAAAGTAGTTTTCTTACCTTTATCGATCATCACCTGGTCGACGATTGAAATCACGGACATTCATACTCTTTGGAAGTTGCCTGTTGACGTTCGCGTTAGGAGCGCTGGCGGCCTATTTTTCCCAGCGTCTTGAATCCTCCCAATCCGTCGAAGCCGCGATCGTGAAGAACCTGCAACAGGAGCTTGCCACCATGGCGGCCGAAGTGGATACGTTGATGCCCAAACTTCAACGATCGTCCACGTTGCCACCGCACCGCCGCCGCTTCTCTTTTTTTGTATACGATGCCCAGCAACTCGTAGCGTGGACCGACAACGGCTTCGTGCCTTCGCCCGCCTCGGTGGCCGAACCGTTTACGCTGAAGATGCTCATCAGCGGTAACGGCGATTACCTGGCCCGGAAATGGAAAGTGAACGATACAAAATTCCTGGTGGGGGTCATCCCCCTCTATCGCAAGTTCAGCATCACCAACAACTACCTGGAACCGTGGTGGAATCTTCGGATCTTTCCCTCCTCCGACATCACCTTGCTGGAGCCCGGCGCGGCATCCGGCACCAGCATCTGCGTGGAGGACCAATGTCCGTTTCGCGTCAACTTCCAGGAGCACGTACCCTTGCGCGACCCCGTGAAGTTTGCGGCCATACTGTTGTTGTCGCTTTCGATCGTTCTTTTCGTAGCACTTTTCTACGGGCAGCTCGAACGCCTGCCCTATGCGGAAGGAGCCTTGCTCTTGTTGTATGGATTTTTGATCGGGCTTCGATTTGTCATGATCCGGCTGAATTTTCCCGCAGCACTGGACGCCTCCGACCTGTTCGATCCCAAAGTCTTTGCATCTTCAACATTAAACGCTTCGCTGGGCGATCTTTTGATCAATGAGCTGGCCTTGCTGTTGTTGAGCGTATTTGCCTTTAATAATTACCAGAAGTTCAAAAGCTACCACTTCCTGTACCAGCGAAAAGCCATTGCGTGGTTACTCTCCGTTGTGGCGGGACTGGGTGTGCTTTTTGCAGCGTTGTTTCCGTTTGTGGTCATTCAAACGATCAATAACAATTCGTCTATCGTGATTGATATCTCCCAGTCGCTGCAATTCGACAGCCTGCGGTCGATGGCCACGCTCGCCGTATTGTTGGCGGGTGGTTGCTCATTTCTATTTGGCCATACGTTCTTGCGGCTGCTCATTGGCGATGGAAATAAACTTCGCGTCTTGGGGGCTTTCATGCTGTCGGCCCTCATCTTCGGCCTGATAAACTCGGCGACGGAACAGCCCTACCTCTCGTCGCTCGTGTTGGGGACCTGCTATTTCCTCATTGTGTATGTGTTGAAATTGTATGTGAGCCTGCGACGACTGGGCTTTGCCACGTTCTCTTACCTGTTCATCTCCATCTTTTTCCTGTCGGCCAACGGCGCCTACGCCATCTTCTATTTCACACGCCAGGAAAAGATCGCCAGTCAATTTAAGTTTGCTGAGAATTTTTTGGTAGACCGCGATTACTTTGGCGAATACCTGTTGCGCGAGACGGCATTGAAAATTGCGGACGATGCTTTTATTCAATCGCGGATCAACGTTCCCTTCCTGAGCCGCGATATCATCCGTCAGAAAATACGGCAGGTATTTTTGCCAAGCTATTTCAATAAATACGATGTCGAGATCTTTCTGTTCAACTCCCGGGGCGAGCCGCTGGACAACCAGTCGGCGTCGACGCTGTCGCAGGTGATCGGCATCTATGACCAGGACGCCTTTCGCACCGACTACGACCGTGTGTACTTTGTGACCAGCCCGGCAAAAGATGTCACCCAAAAGTATCTCGTGCTGGTGCCCATCAAACGCGCCAACTCCCTGCTGGGCCACGTCATGCTCGACCTGTCGCTAAAGAAACTGATCCCCGACAACGTTTACCCCGAATTGCTGGTAGACAACCGGACGCAGCAATTCTACCACACCCAGGACATCAGCTATGCCGTATTCTCGGACACCACGATCCTTTTCAGTTCAGGCAAGTTCAACTACGACGCCGCTTTTTACCGCGATTGGCTGGGCAATCCCGACCTCTACCGCAAGGGCATCAGTGCCGACGGTTTCACACACGTGGCGCAGGAATATCAAAACAACCGGCTGGCCGTAGTGTCCTCGCAGCAGCAACCGATCATGCTCACGCTGGCCAATTTTTCGTTCCTGTTGGTGCTGGGCTTGGTGATCATCCTGTTGTTGCTCCTGGCGCTGGGCATTGCCAATTACATTCAAGGGGAAAAGATCTATTTCTCTGCGCGCATCCAACTGTTGTTGAACATGGCGTTCTTTCTTCCCCTGATCCTGGTGAGCGTGACCACCCTAAACCTGACCAACCGCTCCACCCAAAACCAGCTGATGGAAGAATACCAGGAGCGGGCCGAGACCGTGAGCAGCCAATTGTCGGCGCAACTGGACCGCTATGTAAACGGCAACACCGAAAACGTGAACAACTTCGAGCAACAGCTCCGGGAGCTGGCGCAGTTGACCAACCTGGATGCCAACGTGTTCAACACCAAAGGCGAGTTGCTGGCCACCAGCCAGGCCCTCATCTTTGAAAATAATTTGATGTCACGCTACATCAATGCCAATGCCCTGCGAAAGATCAAGGGAGGCAGCCGGGTGGTGATCGAGACCGAGCGCGTGGGCAAGCTGGAGTATTTTGTGTCGTATGCGCCGCTCACCGCGCCGCTTAGCGGGAAGCTCATCGGCATCCTGGGGATCCCGTTCTTTCAATCGGCCAGTTCATTGGAGCGGGTGCAGATCAATATCGTGGCCAACATCCTCAACATCTTTTCGCTCATTTTCATTGTGTTGGTGGTGCTTTCTTATTTTGTCTCGCGGTGGCTCACCTTCCCATTGAAATTCATTACGCAATCGCTGCAGCGCACGTCGCTCACCAAAACCAACCAACCGCTCACCTGGAAAGCCGACGACGAGATCGGGTTGATGGTGAAGGAGTATAACCAAATGCTTTTCAAGCTCAGCGAGAGCAAGGCCGAACTGGAACAGACCCAGCGCGAAAGCGCGTGGCGCGAGATAGCCCAGCAGGTAGCCCACGAGATCAAGAATCCGCTCACCCCCATGAAGCTCACGCTCCAGCAACTGGAACGCGGGATTGGGTCGGGCACGAACACGCCGGAAAAAACAGGCAAGGCCGTGTCAACCTTGCTCACACAAGTGGATACGTTGAACGACATCGCCTCTTCCTTCAGCACGTTTGCCAAAATGCCGCAGCCGGTCATCCAGCGCCTGGAACTGGTGTCGCTGGTGCGGCGCACGGTGGTGCTTCACCATTCTTCGGGAGATGTGCAATTCGAGACCGCGCTACGCGAAGCCTATGTCCAGGGCGATGAGCAATTGCTGGGACGCACCTTCTCCAACCTTATCCTGAACGCGTTTCAGGCGGCCCGCCCGGGATACAATCTGCAGGTAAAGATCAGCCTCATCCAAACACCGGAAGGCTATCAGCTGGCTTTCCACGACAACGGGAAGGGTATTGCTCCCACGGTGGCGGAACGCATTTTCCTGTCGCATTTCACCACCAAGAAGTCGGGGTCCGGGCTCGGGCTGGCCATTGCCAAGCAGGCGATTGAACACATGCAGGGAAAGATCTGGTTCGAGACAACGGTAGGGGATGGCACGACCTTCTTTATTCTTTTGCCCCCATCCGGGGGAATCGCTTCGGTGCTGGAGGAAAAATCTGCCCCGGCAGTGTAACCAATTGTCGTTTTACGAGTAAATTCATGCAACCCACTGGGGATCCATAGGTCTTTCATAAAACACGTCGCCATGATCAAAAATTATCTCCTCATCGCCGTAAGGAATATCTTCCGGAATAAGTTGTTCTCCACCGTCAACATCCTGGGCCTGGCGTTCGGGATTTGCAGCGCACTGTTGATCTTTTTGTGGGTGAACGATGAACTGGAGTATGACTATTTCCACGCCAACGCAAATCGCCTCTACCGCGTCATGGAGAACCAGAAGTATACCGACGGTCGCATCTACACCTTTGCGGCCACGCCGGGTCCCATGGCGCCCTTTATAAAAGAAAAATATCCGGAGATCGAGAAGGCCACACGGTTCACGTGGGAGACCAACAACCTCATGCAGGTGGAGGATAAGACCTTCTACGAAATGGGCCGCTATGTGGACCAGGATTTTGTGGAGATGTTCAGCTTCCCTTTTCTGAAAGGCAACATGGCCACTGCACTGAAGGACAAGAACTCCATCGTGATCACGGAGAAGATGGCGAAAAAATATTTCGGCGACCAGGAGCCGCTCGGCAAAGTGTTGCTCATGAACACCAAACGATCTTTCACTGTCACGGGCGTCCTCAAAGATATTCCCCGCAATTCGTCTATCCAGTTTGAATACCTCTTGCCCTTCGAAGTTTTTTGGGATGACAACACCTGGCTGCACGAATGGGGCAACAACAACATCCGCACCTTCCTGCTGTTGCGCGAAGGAACGAATCGTGAGAATTTTGCAGCCAAGTTTAAAAATGAGATCGATGCACACCAGGAGAAAAGCAACGTAGAGCTTTTCATCCAACCCCAGGCAGAGGCCTACCTCTATGGCGATTTCGAGAACGGCGTGCAGTCCGGCGGACGCATCGAATCGGTGAAGATTTTTTTCGTGGTGGCCGTGTTCGTGCTCGTGATCGCTTGCATCAATTTTATGAACCTGTCTACCGCACAAGCCACCAAGCGCGCCAAGGAAGTGGGGCTGCGGAAAGTGATCGGGGCTGTGCCAAGCCAGTTGTTCCGGCAATTTATGGGCGAGTCGTTTGTGACGGTTTGTATCAGTGCGCTCCTCGCGTTACTCTTTGCGCTGTTGCTCATACCGATCTTCAACGAGATCACCGGCAAAGCGCTCACCTTAAACCTGCTGGATTCCCGGTTGCTGATGATCTTCGGGATCATCATTATCTTCACCGCTTTTGTGGCGGGTAGCTATCCCGCCTTGTTCATTTCCGAATTCAAACCGGTGCAGGTGCTGAAAGGTCAACTGAAAAGCGGCAGCCGTGCCGCAGTGTTCCGCAAGGTCCTGGTGGTGGTTCAGTTCACCATGTCGATCATCCTCATCATCAGCACCACGGTAGTGTTCCGGCAGATGAATTTTATGGAAAATCGCGACATCGGTTTCGATCGCGAAAATGTATTTTACCTGTGGATGGAAGGCGACGTCCGCCCCAAGCTGGAGACCTTCCGCACACGCCTGCTGGCACAACCCGGCATTGAAAGCGTGACCTCGGCCAGCCAGATCCCCATCGACATCGGCAATTCTACCGTAGGCGTCGAGTGGGAAGGCAAGGATCCCAACGAAAAGATCCTCTTCAGCAACATCAACGTGGACTTCGAATTTATCCAGGCCATGAAGATGAACATGAAGGAAGGCCGGCCCTTCGACCGGTCCCGCATCAGCGATACGTCCAACTACATCGTCAACGAAAAAGCCGCCGAGAAATTTGGCTTCAAAGACGGCGTGGCCGACCAGGACCTCACCATGTGGGACCGCAAAGGCAAGATCGTTGGTGTGGTAAAAGACTTTAACTTCGGGTCGCTCCATAGCGCCGTGGATCCGCTCATCCTGCGCATGGATCCGAAAGAAACCTACTGCTTGTTGGTGCGCGTGAAACCCACGGAAAAGGATGCCGGCCTCCGGTCGACTGAGATCTTGTGGAAAGAGTATGCCCCGGGGTATCCCTTCAAATATTCCTTCCTCAACCAGAACTGGGAAGACTTCTACAAAACCGAGGCCCAACGTGGCAAAGTGTTCAACACGCTGGCCATCCTGTCCATTTTCATTTCATGCCTCGGCCTGTTCGGACTCTCGGCCTTCTCTGCCGAGCGCCGCACCAAAGAACTGGGCATTCGCAAGGCGCTGGGTGCGTCCATGCCGGGCCTGGTCCGTTTGATGGGCAAAGAATTTACCGTGTTGGTGCTGTTCGCCGCCGCTTTAGGTTGCCCCTTCGGCTGGTACCTCATGACGCAATGGTTGGAGACCTATGCCTACCACGTCGATGTGGGCTATCTCACCTTGATCATGGCCGCGGTGGTTTGCCTGGTGATTTCACTGGTCACGATCTCTTACCACTCCGTGAAAGTAGCGGCAAGTGACCCGGTGAAAAGTCTGCGTTACGAGTAAAGGATAGTACAATCGGGCAGCATCTAGGCCAAGCTGAAGATGCTGTCCGATCACTGATTGACTACCAATCCAGGGTTGCCAGTCGGATGATAACAGAAATATAAAATACGATGATGCCCAGGTAAAAAATACGCCGGCCATGCCGCCTGTCTTTTTCTGCATATTCATACACCCGTTGGCCATCCGGTAAAGTCCTCTTGTACGTAAACAAGAGCCATCCTACAATGATGCCGAAGAGCCCCCCGAACAGCGCTGACAGATAACCGATAAAAATCCACACCCGGTTGCTTTCGTCTGGCTTTGCCAGTTCAGTGATGCGTTGCTTTTTTAGCGAGTCTATGATTTCATCATTGACTTCTCTTCCCCGTTCTGTTAATATTTTTTTTGCAAGTTGATAATCGAGCGCATTCCACTCGTCGGGCTTGCTCAGGATGTCGAAAAGTTCGTCGTCCGTAAACTCAAAGAGATAGTGTGTTTTGTCAACGGTTTCCAATTCGGTATTGCCGATGTCCAGCAGGAGTGCATTCGCTTTTGGAAAATCATCGGATTTGATTTTTACATAGTAGAACTGCGCCGAGGGCTGGGTGCCGTACAAGACGTCAAGATTTTCCTGATCCTGCGTGAGTTCAAAAGCGATCCCGTGCCTGAGGAGTAGGTTGGTCAAGGCCTCGGCGCTCTCCTTTTCGTTGTACTTCTTGAATGTTAAAAATTCCATAGCATGTGCTTCCCTTTATTGACGGATAAAGACGACTGACAATCTTATGTTCTATTTAAAACCTCAAGGTAAAAACCGTTTCCACGTCGGGTTCGGAAACGACGGTGATGGAACCGTTGTGCATTTGCATGATCTGACGCGAAAGGCTTAGGCCGATGCCGGAACCCTGGCGTTTGGTGGTGTAGAACGGCACAAAAATATGCTCCAACGCTTCCTTGATAATACCCGAACCATTGTCGCGGATTTGTATGATCACGGCGTTCTCATCATAGAACCCCGTCATTTCTAACAACGGTTTTTCAGTTTCCGCCAGCGCCTCGATGGCATTCTTCAACAGGTTGATCAGCACTTGCTCGATCATTTCCACATCGGCCTGGATGGTGAGGTATTCGGATGAACACGTGTAGTGAAAGTTGATGTGTGTTTTCTTCAACTCCGTCTTCATCAGCTGGGCCACGTGTTCGATAAGATCTTTGAGGCGAACGGTCGCCATCTTGGGTTTGGGAAGCGAGGTATATTCGCGGTAAGCGTCGATGAATTTGATCAGACCCTTGCTTCTGTTCTCGATGGTGCTGAGGCCTTCGCGCAAATCTTCCGCACCCTCTTGCTGCAACTCGTAGTGATCTTCTTTCTTCTCCATATCGTGATCAAGGATCTCGCGCAGGGTGGAGGTGAGCGACGAGATGGGCGTGATGGAGTTCATGATCTCATGGCGCAACACGCGCGTGAGGTTTTGCCAGGCCTCCAGTTCTTGTTGTTGCAATTCCGGCTGGATGTTTTGCAACGTCACGAGCTTCACGTCCGTGCCGCGGATGCGCAGCTCGGTGGACTGAATGGTGAGGTAAAGCTCGTTGCTGCCCTTGTAGAGCTCGCTCTTGCCCGACTCCACGCTGTTGATGGAGTGATAAAGCTTCGGGTTGATGTGAATGAGCTCGTTGATATTTTTGATGTTGGTGATGCCCATGAACTTCTTGGCATTGGCGTTGACCAGCTGCACATTGCCTTCGGTGTCGAACGAAAGAATACCCGTGCGGACCTGTTGCACCACCGTGTTGAGATATTGCCCGTGTTCCTCTTTTTCAGAACGTGCCCTGCGGAAGGCTTCGAGCACTTCGTTGAAGGCAATGTTGAGGTCTTTAAAGGATTTTCCCAGCTTATTGTCGGACGCAAACCCCGAAATAAAATCGGAATATTTCACCGACTCCAGGAAGCGTGTAAGCTTCCGGTTGGTCTGGCTCACAAAACGGAAGATCTCCGTGAGCTGGAGAACAATAATGATCCCGGTGAGCAACGCGGCAAAGAGCATGTTGGGGCGCGTGACCATGTACATAAACAAAGCCATGGTGAGGCCCAGCAGGATCACCCGCAGGATGACGCGGGTTCTGAAGTCATTAAATCCGAAGTTCAAGGGTAAGTGCGTTTCTCAGTATCCGGTTTCAAGTTCACGGTTTCGAACTTGTAAAGCAAGCCCGCGTCGTGTCGCAGGCACAAGCTTTTTAAAGATCTACGCCCGAAGTCCAAGACACCCCGAATTTCGATACCGAAAAAATGGATATACTTCAAACGAATTGAAACGAAACCCCCTAAACACCGAGGCTACCACACCCCCCCCCACAACGACGTGCAAGCGATCCCATACCTGATTAGACGGCTAAAGTCGAAAATAAAATAGTTGCCTATCAGGGCTAGGCGATGGCTTGTGAAGCAAATAAATAAGTGCTTTTTTGCGAACGCCAATTAATTAAAGGACCGGCGCTATAGCCCTGATGGCGTCCATGGGGGAACAACGTCATGCCCTGGATGTAAGCAATCATAATAACCTTTGCGTCAGATGAATACGATAAATGAAAAATTACCGCGGGCCTTTAGCAGTTTCCTCGTGGCCAGTATTGTAGCGATGGCAATGTCATGTCACGATGGGTCGGACGGTTTAACAAGTCTAATGAATGTCACCAATGAAGCTGCGGGCGCAAAGTGCCTGGATGGTGGACTTAAAGTGGAAACCGGCATCGACACCAATAGAAATGGTACGCTCGATGCGGGAGAAGTTCAGCAAACAGAATTTGTTTGCAATGGCGTTAATAATCAGAATACGCTCACGAAATACACGACCGAACATGCGGGTTCAAATTGCGGCGCTGGTGGACAGAAAATCGAAACCGGGAGGGACTCGAACGGCGATGGAACACTCGAGGAGAACGAAATCCAACAAACCATGTTTGTATGCAACGGTATGAATGGTGTGACCTTAAACGAGATAAGGGTAAAGATAACTAGTAATGCAGGTAACCCCGGCCAAGGAACCGGTTTTTCCTACACTGAACTATTCGACTTTGATATAAGAAACTATCCCGGAATCGACTCGGTAATATTTGTTGTAGACAATGCCCTTTCTTATGAGGGCTTTGCGAGCTTTCAATTATATGACGCAACACATAGCGCCTACATCGACGGATCGATAGTCAGCACTACTGTCGTGGATAATGTGACCTACAAAGGAGTGCGTCTCTACAGCGAAAATATTCTATCTAAATTACCTCAATCTAAGGCGGATTTTAACGTGGCGTTAACCAAGCCCGGGCAGTTTGATCATGCCTTTCTGTTTTTGTATGACGTAAAATAATTTCTTACAAGCCATACTTTTCCAACCGGCGATACAACGACGACCGGGTGAGTCCCAACTCCGAAGCCGCCTGCGTAATGTTCCCGTTGTACTTCTTCAGGACCTTCCGAATAAGCAGCTTCTCCACCTCTTCAAGATTGTATTGCTCCAAGCTCAGCTGCCCATCCTCCTTCGTAGACGATGCCGTAGTGAAATTGAAATCCTCTGGCTGCAACACATTGCTGCTGCTCAAAATGATCGCCCGCTCAATAGCGTGCTGCAACTCGCGAATGTTCCCCGGCCAGGGATGCTTGTGCATGCGCGACATCGCGCCTTCGCTGATCTTCGTCACCGGCTTGTCATATTTGGCGGCATAGTGTTTCAAAAAGTGATTGGCCAGCAAAGGAATATCTTCAAAGCGCTCGCGTAGAGCGGGAATTTCAATCTCGATAGTGTTGATCCGATACAGCAAATCCTGCCGGAAACGATTCTCCTTCACCATGTCATACAGCGGCATGTTGGTAGCGCAGATCAGCCGGATGTCGATCGGTGTATCCTTGTTGGACCCCACGCGGCTCACTTTCCGGTTTTGCAACACGGTGAGCAGCTTGGCTTGCAGGGGCATGGACAGGTTGCCGATCTCGTCCAGGAACAAGGTGCCGTTGTTGGCCAATTCGAAACGTCCGGGGCGGTCTTCTTTGGCGTCGGTGAACGATCCTTTCTTATGTCCGAAAAGCTCGCTTTCGAATAGGGTCTCCGTGATGGAGCCCAGATCGACACTGGCAAAGTTCTCGTTCTTGCGTGCGGAATTCCGGTGGATGGCGCGGGCGATCAGCTCTTTCCCCGTGCCGTTCTCGCCCAGGATGAGCACGTTGGCGTCGGTTTTGGCCACGCGGTCGATGGTCTGGAAGATCTTTTGCATGGCGGCGCTTTGACCAATGATCTCGCTGTAGCGGTCGTTGAGCACCTGGTTGATCTCCTGGTTTTTGATCTTGAGGGTTTCGATGACGTCGCGCGACTCGCGGAGGCGCATGGCCGAATAGAGGGTGGCCTGTAGTTTTTCGTTTTCCCAGGGTTTGAGCACAAAGTCGGTGGCGCCGGCCTTAATGGCTTTTACGGCCATTTGAATGTCGCCATAGGCGGTGATGAGCACGACTACCGCCGACGGATCTTGCTGCAGGATGCGCTCCAGCCAATAGTAGCCTTCGCTGCCGCTGCTCACGTCTTTGGTGAAGTTCATGTCCAGCAGGATCACATCGTAATCCTCGTTGTTCATGAGGGCGGGCAAGGCCTCGGGGTTCTTTTCGACATCGACCTGGGCAAAATGCCGTTTGAGGTGCATCTTGGCGGCTTTCAGAAGATCTTCGTTATCGTCTACAATGAGGATTTTTCCTTGTTTCTGTTCCATTCAAATTGGTTGGTTAGGCTCGTAAAAACTGTATCATTAACAAACACGGCTGTCCGCTAATGGGCAAAGGCCATACCGAAACATATTTCTGGCTAATTTCATCAAAAATAGCCCTTTTAGACCGTTTATTCGTTCGGAACCGGACAGTTACGTTCACATGTGAACGAGAAATGACGGTTCAGAACACGGAAATCAGGGCTAAAAATGCACTTCCCGCGGTTGGCACACTTGTTGGCATTGGAGGTAGCATGACGTGGAGCGGACATGCGCATTTTTACTGCCGCCGCATGCGTTCACGGTAAACCTGAAATTTTTAAAGCGATAGAATGGACAAGCAAATCAAGAAGAAGATCTGGACAGTGAAACGAATAGCCACCTACAGCGGCATTGCTCTTTTCGTAATATTCATTGGCTATCAGTTTATTTTTGCCGACCGGCGGTCGAAACTCAAGATCGAAAAAGACAAGATCACCATCTCCGACGTGAAGCGTGGTGTATTCCAGGAATTCATCCCGCAAACCGGTGTCATCGAGCCGGCCCGCACGGTTTATCTTGATGCGGTGGAAGGCGGAACGATCAAGCGCGTGGTGGCTGAAAGTGGTTCCATGCTGAAAGCCGGTGATGTTATTTTAGAGCTAAGCAACCTTAACCGCGAAATTACAGTCTTAACGCAGGAAGCAAACCTGAACGAAAGTATCAACCGCGTGCGCGAAACCCGCCTGCAGCTTAACCAGAACGACTTGCAGCAGCGGCAAACGTTGGCCCTCATTGAGAGCCAGTTGCAAATTTTGGGTCCGCAATACTTGCGTCAGAAGCAACTTTTTGAAAAGAAACTGATCTCTAAACAGGAATTTGAAAAGACCGAGGCGGACTATAAATACAACCTCCAGAATAAAAAGATCACGTACGAAGTGTACCGGATCGATTCCCTGGATCGGAAGCGTCAGATGGCGCAAATGAACTTTTCCGAAATGAAGATGACCCAAAGCCTCGACGGCATGGGAAAGATCCTGGATAACCTCGTTATCCGCGCCCCGCTGGATGGTCAGCTTTCCCGCCCGCAGCTCGATGCCGGCCAGAACGTGAACCCCGGCCAGCGCCTCGGACAAGTGGACGTGGTGGGGAGCTATAAAGTGAAAGTGCCTATTGATGAATTGTATTTACCCCGCATCACGACCGGGTTGCACGCCACGACAACGTTTAACAATAAGGATTATGCCCTGCAAATCATGTATATTTATCCGACCATCATAAACGGAAGGTTCGATGTGGACATGGATTTTGTAGGGGATGTGCCCCCCGGAATTCGCCGCGGTCAGTCCCTCAGATTGCGGATAGAATTGGGCCAGTCGTCGGAAGAGCTGTTGTTGCCTGTGGGCGGATTTTATAAAGATACCGGCGGAAACTGGGTATTTGTGTTGGATGGCGAAAACAAAGCGGTACGCCGCGATGTGAAACTGGGACGGAAAAATACCGAGAACTTCGAAGTACTGGAAGGCCTGAAACCGGGCGATAAGGTGATCACCTCGTCGTACGAGAACTTTGGCAACAATGAAGTATTGATGCTGAATTGACAACAATTCAAGACAATACGGTAACAACTGAAGGCAATTTGTAGTCTAACGAAGTAACCTTTGTGATAAAAAGAAGTAATTAGTCAAACCAAAAACGAGTATTAACCATCCATCTGAAAATAACCAGCCATGATCAAACTTAAGAACCTTGAAAAAGTCTACACGACTGAAGAAGTAGAAACCACCGCCCTCAACAATATCAACCTTGATATAAAGGAAGGTGAGTTTGTGGCCATTATGGGTCCCTCCGGTTGCGGTAAATCCACGCTGTTGAACATCCTTGGTTTGCTGGACAATCCGTCCGGCGGCGAGTATCACTTCGGCGAACACGAAGTGGCCAAGTACTCCGAACGTCAGCGTGCCCAATTGCGCAAAGGCTCCATCGGCTTCGTGTTCCAAAGCTTTAACCTCATCGACGAACTCACCGTATTCGAAAACGTTGAGCTGCCCTTGCTCTACATGAAGGTGCCTGCGTCCGAAAGAAAACAACGCGTAGAAGAAGTGCTGGAGCGCATGAACATCATGCACCGCCGCAACCACTTCCCGCAACAACTGTCGGGTGGTCAGCAACAACGTGTGGCCATTTCCCGTGCCATCGTAGCGAAACCTAAAGTGATCCTGGCCGATGAACCTACCGGTAACCTGGACTCTGCCAACGGCGAAGAAGTGATGAAGCTCCTTTCGCAATTGAACGAGGAAGGAACCACCATCGTGATGGTAACCCACTCGCCCTACGATGCCAACTATGCTCACCGCATCATCAACCTGTTCGACGGTAAGGTGGTAACGGAGAACATCAAGGAGCAATTCCATATCTAAGCGATCATACCAAAGAAGGCAGCCACGCGATTGTGGCGGTCAGAAGAAGCTGCCTTCCTCTAAGCAACATACCGGAGGCCGACTTTTTAGTCGGCCTCTTCTATTTAGAGCACTTTTAGAAGCTATGTCAGTTGCCAGTCCAGCCTTGACCTGCGGTCCGAGGCTGCTGTTATCTATAGTCCGGGCTGCCGTTATTTACGGTCCGGTGCTGCTGATACTTACGGTCCGGTGCTGCTGATACTTATGGTCCGGTGCTGCTGATACTTATGGTCCGGTGCTGCTGTAAGAAGTTGTCCGGGCGGGCAATTTTGTTTTGCCCCAGGGGACAATTCTTTTTTTCCTTGCCGGGATTTGTAAACCGACTCGGCTTCCAGGCCCTGACCCGCGTTACGGGATGTCTTGCGATAAAAGGCTGGGCTATGTACGCCCTTAATTTTTGAAGCCGGACATACCACTGTACACTTCCGTACATCGATCGGTCGGCAATCGTTAAAACGATCGTTTTTTGAACGAATCAGGTCATGGCATATTTCTTGGACATAGGGGTGCAACCTGTGACGCACGATTGTAGTCTTATTGTCGACCTAATAAAACCCCGCATGATCCAAAACTTTTTACGCATCACGATTCGCAACATGATGAAGAACAAACTGTTCATCTTCATCAACGTTTTTGGGATGGGCATCGCGATTGCCTGCTGCATTGTGGCTTATTTTAACTGGGAGTTCGATGCGCGTTTCAACACGCATCACGTCAATGCACCCACGATCTACCGTGTAAGCTCCATCCGTGAGTTTGAAAAACAAACGACGCTCTACGGCCATGCCCCGATCCCGCTGGGCGCTGCCATCCGCCAAAACATACCGGATGTGAAACACGTCATGCGCCTCTGGTGGTCGTATTCCGATTTTAAAGTAGAAGACAATATTTTTCGCGCCGGCCTGGCCTATGCCGATCCCGATATCTTCGACATGTTTACATTTGAATTTATCAACGGCAGTCCCGCGGCCCTGAAAGATAAATCCAAGGTGGTGCTCAGCGACGAGATGGCCATCAAACTGTTTGGCTCTACCGACGTGGTAGGCAAAATGCTCACCCAGGTAGACGGTGCCATTCTGAAGGAAAAGGAAGTAGGAGGGGTGTTTAAAAAGCAACCCGCCGGTTCCAGCTTCGCCGAGGACTCCTACACACACTTCGATAACTTCTTCGACGACGTGAAGGAGGTCACCGAAAACGACTGGAAGAACCGCGACATGCTGTTCGTACAGATCGACGACGCCAGCCGTGTGCCGGTCGTGCAAAAGCAGCTTCAGACGTTCGTGGAAAATAACAACAAGGTCCGCGAGGATTTTGTCATCAAAGAATTTTTACTCGATCCCTTCGTGGGCATGGCGCAACGCGACGAAAACATGGACACGTGGTCGAGATTGCACCCTTCCAGCCCAAAGGCCGCGGTGATCAGCCCCATCGTGATGGCCGTGTTGATCCTGCTCATCGCCTGTTTCAACATGACCAACACCGCGATTGCCATTTCTTCGCGAAGACTGAAGGAGATCGGCATCCGCAAAGTGATGGGCAGCGTGCGCGTCCAGCTCATCGTTCAATTCATCGGCGAAACGATGTTCATTTGCTTTGTTGCATTGATCGTCGGCTTGTTTTTGGGTGAGGTGTTATTGTTGTCATGGAATGCCTTGTGGACGGAGATGAAGCTCACGTCCCATTACCTCGACAATCCTTCATTTTTGATTTTCCTGGTGGCTGTATTGTTTTTCACAGGCCTGGTGGCCGGCAGCTACCCGGCTTTTTACATCAGCAATTTCGAGCCCGTCAGCATTTTAAAAGGCCAGATGAAGTTTGGGGGCACAAATTATTTCACCCGCACACTGCTGGCCCTTCAATACGCCATCTCCCTCACCGCCATCATCTTCGCCATCGCCTTCTATGCCAACTCCAGGTATCAATCCAACTTCGACCTGGGATTCAATGAGAAGAGTGTCATCATCGCCTACGTGAGCAACCAGGGCGAGTTCGATACCTATCGCAACGCGATTCAACAAAATAAGGACATCGTTTCCGTCGCGGGTTCCAAGCACAGTATTTTCTCTTCCGGATATAACGACCCGATCAAGTACGAATCCAAACAAATGGAGACCGACATCATTGAAGTGGGCGACGGCTACTTGAACACCATGAGCATGCACCTGGTGGAAGGCCGCGACTTTATTAAAGATTCTGAAAGCGACAAAAAAGAATCCATCATCGTCACCGAAAAACTGGCAAAGGATTTCGGCTGGGACAAACCCCTGGGCAAAGAGATCCTCTGGATGGACACCGTCAAGTTATATGTGATCGGCGTGGTGAAAGATATCTACACGAACGGCCTGTGGGATAAAATGGACCCGTTGATGCTCCGCTACATCGGCCCCGAGCAATACACCCATGTGATCGTGAGTGGTCCGATGGATAAAATGGTTTCTATCAACAAAGCCATGGAAGCCCAGTGGAAACAAGTGTTCCCCAACCGGATCTACAACGGACGCTTTATAGACGAGATGACCGTAGAAGCCCGCCAGGTGAACGACAACATTGTGAAGATGTTTGCCTTCCTGGGCATCGTGGCCCTGATGCTGTCGGGCACGGGCTTGTATACCCTGGTGTCGTTGAACATCATCAAGAAAATGAAGGAGATCGGCATCCGCAAAGTGTTGGGCGCATCCGTGTCCAACATCACGCGCATCATCAATACGGAATTCGTGATCATCCTGGTCATCGCCTCGGCGCTCGGATCGTGGTTGAGCTACTATGCCGTGGATTGGCTCATGGACAGCATCTGGGATTACTATCTCCCCATGTCGGGTGTCACCGTGGCCGTTTCGGTGTTCATTTTGTTCTTCATTTCGGCAGCGGCTATCGGCTACAAAGTGTTGGGCGCCGCGACCATGAACCCGGTGAATACATTGCGGGTGGAGTGATCAAATCAAATCAAGACTACAGGAAGATGTTACAGAAATCCCCGGAGCGCTGTAACATCTTCATTCTGAATATCGTCTCAAGTACTGTACCGGAATTTTTCTCTTGCGTGTTTAACCCTAGAAATCTTCTCCCAAGCGCATATGTTTAAAAACTATTTCAAAGTTGCCGTCAGGAATATCCTGAAGCACAAATTCTTTTCCGCCATCAACATCCTGGGCATGACCACGGGTATTGCCGCATGCTTGCTCATCATTCTGTACATCACCGATGAGTTGAGCTACGATACTTTCCATGCCAACGCCGACCGCATCTACCAGGTGGGCCTTCACGGAAAACTTGGTGGCCAGGACATCCGCACGTCAAACACCTGCCCGCCGATCGCCGCGGCCATGGTGGCCGAGATCCCCGAAGTGCAGGCAGCCACACGCATAACGCCCCGCTTTGGACGTCCGCCCGTGAAATACGAAGACAAAGTGTTTACGGAGGAAAAGGTTTTCTATGCCGACTCCAATTTCTTTGAGTTCTTCAGCTTCCGCCTGAAGGAAGGCGACATCAAGAATGTGCTGAAAGAACCCAACACCGTGGTGCTCACCGAGGAGATGGTTAAGAAGTACTTTGGCAACGAGCCGGCTGTCGGAAAAATCCTGGCCATTGGCGACGACAAGACCGCCTTCAAAGTGACGGGTATCGCCGAAAACCCACCATCGAACTCCCACTTCGGATTCAACATCCTGTTGTCGAGCGAATCGAACAAGGACTTGAAAACGGGCATCTGGCTTAACAATTTCATGTACAGCTACTTCATGCTCCAGCCCAACGCCAAGATCGAGGCCGTCAACAAAAAGTATGAGCACCTGGTGGAGAAATACATCGGTCCCGAATTGGAAAAATTCATGGGCACCACACTGGCGCAGATGAAAGCCAGCGGCGGCGCCTTCGGTTATTTCAGCACCAAGATCACGGACATACATTTGCGTGCCACTGCCCAGGATTCACTGGAAGCGGGCGGTAATGTGACCTACATCTATTTCTTTGGCGGCATCGGCGCTTTCATCATCTTCATCGCCTGTATCAACTTTATGAACTTGTCGACCGCACGCTCGGCGGGAAGGGCCAAGGAAGTTGGCCTGCGCAAGACCTTGGGCTCCCAACGCGGCCAGATGATCGGTCAGTTCCTGGCGGAGTCCATGTTGTATAGCCTCGTCGCCGTTGTGCTGGCCTTGGGCGCTTGTTATTTCCTGTTGCCGTCGTTCAACTTGCTATCGGGCAAGCTCATGAACATGCGTGTTTTGGCGAGTCCGCAGTTGCTCTTGGGCATTGCAGGGCTCATTGTGTTTGTGGGGCTGGTGGCCGGTAGCTATCCCGCTTTCTATCTCACCTCGTTCAATGCGGTGGAAGTACTGAAAGGAAAAGTGCGCGCCGGTATGAAGACCAAGGGGGTGAGAAGCTTCCTGGTGATTTGCCAGTTTGCACTGTCCATCTTCCTGATCATTTTCACGTTGGTGGTCTATCAACAGATTCAATACATGCAGGAGAAGAACCTGGGCATCGACAAAAACAACATTCTGATCCTGAGCAGCACAAGCCGGTTAGGTACCAATAAAGAAGCTTTTAAAAACGCGCTGGCCCAACAAACCGGCATCGTGAAGCTCAGCTACACCACCAATACATTTCCGGGCGTTAACAGCACCACCATCTTCAAATCGGCCGGCTCCGAACAAGACCACATCATGGGGGTTTACTTTGCCGACCAGGATCAACAGGATGTGATCCGGTTTGAAATGAAGGAAGGACGTTATTTCTCCCGCGAATTTCCCAACGACTCGACGGCCATCGTCCTCAACGAAGCCGCCGTGCGCGAATTTGGTTTTGATCAGCCCATCGGAGAAGAAATATTATACAATGGCGATGGCGACGGCACCACGACCACTCACCTCCGAGTGATCGGCGTGGTGAAGAATTTCAACTTCGAATCGTTCAAAACCGACGTGCGCCCCATTTCTATCCGCCTCACCAAAGATGCCAACAACCTCATGATCCGCTACGAAGGCAGCCCCAAGGCATTGGTGGCCACGGTTGAAAAACTTTGGAAGGAACACTCCACCAACGAGCCGTTCGAATACACGTTCCTGGACGAAAACTTTGACGAGTTGTTCCGCGCCGAGCAGCGCATGGGCAACCTCTTCAGCATTTTCTCGGGATTGGCCATCTTCATTGCTTCCCTTGGATTGTTTGCGCTGGCCGCATTCACCTCGGAACAACGCACCAAGGAAATCGGCATCCGTAAAGCGATGGGGGCAACCGTGTTCAGCCTCACCGTTTTGTTGTCGAAGGAGTTCACCAAACTGGTGCTGATTGCGTTTGTGCCGGCCGCCATTGGCGGGTGGTATGTGAGCAACCAGTGGCTGCAAAGCTTTACCTACCGCATTCCCGTAGATCCCATGGTGGTGATCCTGAGCGGGCTGGGAGCCATCCTGGTGGCTTGGCTGACGGTGAGCTACCAATCCATAAAAGCGGCCCGTTCAAACCCCGTGGAATCGCTCCGGTATGAATAGGGTCAGGTCGAAAGAAATCTGACAAAAAGGGGCGCTTTTTTTAAGAAAAGCGCCTTTTTTATGGAAATTCGCAGCCTTTTTTGTTCTAATGTTAAGTTTTTGTTAATGTATTCACATTCGACTAACATTTGATACCTTAGTGAATCAACCACAAGTTTTATGGAAAAAGCGAAGACCCCAAAATCGTCCAAAAAGGCTCTGAGAAGCCTCATTAACGACTCTCTTCAACAATCCCTCAATACCCTGGAGCTTCCGCAATCCAGCAAGAAGGCCAAAAAACTTCTTCACCGCAGCGCCAAAAAACTGGCGATCATTTTCGCCGATGCTATGAAGCGCGAGGAGAAGAAAAAAAAGAAAGCCGAGAAATTCATGGAAGACGCCGCGAGCGGAAAGGGAAAGAAGAAAAGCTCCAAGCATGTAAAGCTGGAAAAGCACTCGGAGTTGGCGAGCTGATCTTCTAAAAGACAACCACGAGAAACACACTAAGCCCTTTGATAAAAGGGCTTATTTTTTTGCCCCGAACTTTGCGCGGTAGTAGTCGCGATCTTCAAACCACTCCATGATTGCGATGTTCATGAGCACGAGCAGCATGCCATAGAGGAAATCTTCAAACGGGATGGTGCCGAGACGGAAACCCAGAATCTGCTTGTCGTTGTACCACACCACCGGCGTGTGAAGCAGCCAGCCCGTAAGCACACCGTTGAAGAGAAAAAAGGGCAGCAAGATCACGACGAACGCGAAATAGAATCGCCCCATATACCGTGGCCGGATCTTCAGCATCAGGTAGGCCAGGAACAACGACACGACCACGAACGTAACGCCCGTATACAGCTTGTCCATGTGAAAGATGCCTGCGATGAGCAGCAGGATGATCAGCGCGCTCGAGATCAACTCCTGGTGGGGAAAGAGATAGTCTTTCTCGATCAGATGATTCAAGGCGAAGTAGGTGAATACACACGCGTAGGGGATGCAAATAAAAAACAAGATCTCCTCCAACGGCAGGTTGCCGATGAAGATGCCGCAAAGATATTGAGGGTTGAATCCCCACACACCCAGGTGGATGAACAGGCTATCCCAGATACAAAAGAAAGGCACTGAAATGAGCAATGCGATGCCCAGGTATTTCCATTTCTTGTAGAAGGGAGCTTTGGGCAGGAAGCTGACCAGAAACGGCAACAGGAGGGAAACGATATCGATGGACAGGTATAGGTATCTTGAATTCAAAGGCTATTGGGTTTCTTGGCGTTCTTGTTTATAGGTGAAGTCTTTTGGTTCATATTTTTTGGAGGCAATTAAAAATCCAAACGCTTCGCAGCCCTCCCTGGAATGCTTGCTGTGGTGAATATAGTGTGCGTGGATGATTCGCTGAAGATATTTGCTTCTTTTTTCCGGCCGCCACCGGATGCGTTGGTGCACCAGGATGTCGTGGAAGACCACGTAGAACAGTCCATAACAGAAAATGCCCGTGGCCACGGCCAGCAAATAGGGGTTAAACACCACCTGCGACGCGTAGTAGAACAGGCCGATACACGGTAAGCTAAACACGAGGGCAAACAGATCGTTGCGTTCCAGGGCATGTCCATGCACGGTGTGGTGAGACTTGTGCCAGCGCCATAAAACTCCGTGCATCACATATTTATGGGTGAGCCAAGCCACGAATTCCCACAACAGAAAGGTGCCGGCAATGATGAGCGAGCACAATATCAGGGTGAGGAGATTCATGGGCGATAGTCAAAAATAGCACTTAGCGAGCGCTCCGCAAAAAGGCTGGAACAACGGCCGGAGGCCTAAGGGAATACCGTAGCATACTTCATCGGTAGTTTCCGCGCGCCTGGAAACTTCGCGAATGTGACGGAATTTTGAGAAAAAATCAACGAGTCCGTTCCCATACGGATGGAGTAAACTGCACACGTTTTAGTGGATAAATTTTCATACATTTCCCTACACATTCCGCCCAAAATGGTTTTGAAATTCTTCCGAAAAAATGAACTTGGAACTGCATTGTAAGGCTATGAAAAACTTTTCGTTTTCAGTTGCGACAATGACCCTCATCGCTATCGTCATGCTGACTTCTTCCTGTCGGGAAAAGCTCTCCGCATCGCGTTCAAAAGACTCTGTTGATTACAATCTCCACATCCGGCCGATCCTTTCCGACCGGTGCTTTAAATGCCATGGCCCCGACGCCAATCAGCGCAAAGCCCATCTGCGCCTCGATACACAGGAGGGCGCCCTGGCCGCGTTGAAAGACAATCCCGAAGGTCACGCCATCATACCCGGCGATCCCGAGCATTCCGAGGTATATCTCCGGCTCGTCTCGACAGATACGGCGGAAGTGATGCCACCGGTAAAGTCCAATCTCAAGATCAACGAACAGGAAATCGCCCTCATCAAAAAATGGATTGCCCAGGGCGCCAAATACAAACCCCACTGGGCCTTCATTCCACCCCATAAGACGCCAGTGCCCGAAGTGGACGATGCGGAATGGCCAAAAAATGAGATCGATAATTTTATTCTCGCACGCCTCGAGAGCAACGGCATCGAACCCAACGAACAGGCCGACCCCGCCCGCTTGCTAAAACGCGTCTGCTTCGACATCACGGGCCTGCCACCGACCCTGGCTATGCAAGACAAATTTTTAGAGGATAGCTCACCCGAAGCTTACGACAAGGTGGTCGACGAGCTTTTGAGGCAACCTCAATACGGCGAAAAAATGGCAGCCTACTGGATGGACGTTGCCCGCTATGCCGACTCCCACGGCTACCAGGACGACGGTCTCCGCACCATGTGGCCCTGGCGCGATTGGGTCATTCATGCCTTCAACGCCAATTATCCCTACGATCAATTCATCACCTGGCAACTGGCCGGGGATCTTCTGCCGAATCCCACCAAAGAACAACTGCTGGCCACGGGGTTCAATCGCAATCACAAGATCACGCAAGAGGGCGGTGTCATCGACGAAGAGTACCGCATTGAATATGTGACCGACCGCACCAACACCTTTGGCAAAGCCTTTCTGGCCCTGACGTTCGAGTGCGCGAAGTGTCATGATCACAAATACGATCCCATCCTTCAAAAGGATTATTACAGCACGTTCTCGTTCTTTAACCAGGTACCCGAAAAAGGACTGGTAGGCGACATCACGCTGGCCTCTCTGGCGGATCCCCCGAACATGAAGATCACCACCGCCGACGTGGAGAAGATCCTCACCTTCATCAATAAAAAAGATACCGCGACCGTCCCCGTCATGATCATGGCCGACAGACCGGAAAAACGGGCAACCTATCTCCTGAAACGGGGTGTTTACGATGCTCCGGGCGATAGGGTATACGTTGGTCTGCCCAAAGCCATCCTGCCGTTCGACTCCGTGCGCTATGGCAACAACCGCTTGGGCTTGGCCCGATGGCTCACCGACAAGAATAATCCGCTCACCGCGCGCGTCTTCGTAAACCGTATGTGGCAGGAATTTTTCGGACGCGGACTCGTGAAAACTTCCGGCGACTTTGGCATGCAAGGTGAAATGCCGTCCCACCCCGAATTGCTCGACTGGCTGGCGCTTGACTTTATGGACCATGGATGGGACATCAAACGACTCATCAAACAATTTGTCACCTCAGCAACCTACAAACAATCGTCGGTGGTGACGGAGAAGAAACTGGCGGTAGATCCCGAGAATATTTTGCTGGCGCGAAGCTCGCGGGTGAAAATGTCGGCGGAGGTTATTCGCGACCTGGCGTTGGCCAGCAGTGGTCTGTTGGTGAAAGAGATCGGCGGCCCGAGTGTGAAACCTTATCAACCGAAAGGGATCTGGGAATCGTCTACCTCCGGTCGCGGCGTGTTGGCGCGATACGTGCAGGATCACGGCGACAAATTATACCGGCGAGGATTGTACTGTTTCATCAAGCGCACCGTGCCACCCCCCAGTATGCTGGTTATGGATGGCAGCAATCGCGACCAATGTGAAGTGAAGCGCATGCGCACCAACACGCCCCTGCAGGCACTGGTACTGTTGAACGACCCGGTAGTGCTGGAATCGTCGAGGGTCTTTGCCGAGCGATTGGCGCAGAAAAATTCTACGATTGAACAAAAGACCATTGAAGCGTTCCGTTCCATCGTGGCGCGCGCGCCAAAACCGGAAGAGCTGAAAGTGCTGTTGACGTATTACGAAGAAGAGAAGAAAGGCTTTGATCAGTCGCCGGAGAAAGCGAAGGAGTTTATTGCCGTGGGAGAATACCCGCAGACAGAGATCAAAGACGTGGCCTCGGTGGCGGCCCTGATGCAGGTAGTGCACACGATTTTTAATTTGGAGGAATCCATCACAAAAGTTTGAGGTATGGAAAATGAATTTTTAAAGCAACGCTTCCACATCACCCGCAGACATTTCTTAGGGAAGATGAGTCTTGGGTTGGGCTCGGTGGCACTGGGCTCGTTGCTGATCCCCGACCTGTTCAAACCCGGCGCCGACGAAGGGGCGATGTTAACGGGCCTTCCCCATTTCGCCCCCAAGGCCAAACGCATTATTTATCTTTTTCAAAATGGCGCGCCCTCGCAGTTGGAGAGCTTCGACTACAAGCCGCTGCTGAATAAAATGGCCGGCCAGGATCTGCCCGCGTCCATCCGCATGGGCCAGCGCCTCACGGGCATGACCTCGGGGCAAGCCAGCTTTCCCCTGGTGGGCTCGCATTTTTCGTTCAAGCAATACGGTCAGTCCGGCGCATGGGTAAGCGAGATCTTCCCCAACATGGCCAAGATCGTCGACGACGTTTGCTTCATCAAGACTATGCACACCGAAGCCATCAACCACGATCCGGCGTTGACTTTCATGCAGTCGGGGGCACAGCAAGGCAACCGCCCCAGCATGGGCGCCTGGCTGAGCTATGGGTTGGGCAGTGAGAATAAAAACCTTCCCGCTTTTTGTGTCCTGCTTTCCCGTGGCCGCGGCAACGGTCAGGGGGTTTACTCGAAGCTGTGGTCCAACGGATTTTTAGATAGCATCCACCAAGGCGTTCAATTTAGTAGCAGCGAAGAACGCGTGTTGTACCTGAAAGATCCCCAGGGAAGAGACCGCAACGGCACCCGCAAAATGCTGGACAACCTCGCCGAACTGAATGGCATGAACTATCAGGAGTTTGGCGATCCGGAAACACAAACGCGTATCCAGCAATATGAAATGGCCTACCGCATGCAAACCGCGGTACCTGAACTTTCCGACCTGACCCAGGAGCCGGACCACATCATCAAGATGTACGGTGCCGACTGCCTCGTGCCCGGTACATACGCCTCCAATTGTTTGCTGGCGCGGAAGCTGTCCGAGTCGGGCGTGCGCTTTGTGCAATTATACCACCAGGGCTGGGATCAGCACGGCAACATGGTGGGCGAAATGCCCTTGCAAGCCGAAGATGTTGACCGCTCTACCGCCGCACTGGTGATGGATTTGAAACAACGGGGCCTGCTGGACGAGACCTTAGTGATTTGGGGAGGAGAATTCGGACGCACAAACTATTGCCAGGGCAAGCTGAGCAAGGAGAACTATGGACGCGACCATCACCCCCGAGCCTACACCATCTGGATGGCCGGTGGCGGTGTGAAGCCTGGCCTGGTCTATGGAGAGACCGATGAATTTGGTTACAACATCGTGCGCGACCCCGTGCACGTAAACGATTTTCATGCCACCGTCCTTCACTTGATGGGACTGAACCATGAACAACTCACCTATAAACACTTGGGTAGACGATATCGCCTCACCGACGTAGCCGGTAAGGTGGTTTCGGGAATACTGGCTTGAACCGCTCATGGAGAGACTACAGCGCATCATCCTGAATATCATTTTTTGTATCCAGGTCCTTCTGATTTTTTTGTTGTTTTTCGAAGACCAAATACAACTCCCGGCCTGGCTGCAGGTGGCGGGTCGCATGCATCCGTTGGTGTTGCACATTCCGATCGGTATGATGATCTTTTTGGTGGCGTTGATCTTGCTGGAGAAATGGCTGGATCAGGCCGTTGCCCCCGTGATCATCAACTTCGGGCTCATCCTAACCTCGCTGTCGGCTTCCGTGACCGCCCTGTTTGGATTTTTTCTGAGCCTTCAGGGCGACTATGGCGCCGAAGCACTCACGCGTCACAAGGTGAGTGGCGTGTTGTTGAGTTTCTTGTGTTATTTAATCGTCTTGTTATATCAGCAGAAAAAACGCCAATCCGTATTTTTTGGAGCGGGCCTGGTGTGTTTCGTCACCCTGGTAGTGGCCGGTCACACCGGTGCCATACTCACCCATGGCGAAAACTTTGTGCTGGCCCCGATGACCCACGATAAAAAGCCGGTGTTAACGGTAGAGACGGCGTCCGTCTATCACTTCGCGGTGGAACCGATCCTGGAAAAGAAGTGCTTCTCCTGCCACAACGAATCGAAGGCCAAGGGTGGACTCATCATGACCACGGTAGAGAAGTTCAAGGCCGGCGGAAAAGAGGGCACAGCCTTCACCGAGGGCCATCCCGAGGCGAGCCGTATGATCAAGGCGTTCTATCTTCCCCTAAGCGACGACAAACACATGCCTCCCGATGGCAAGCCCCAACTCACATCCCTCGAGATCACCACCCTCAAAGCATGGATAAAGGCCGGGGCCGACTTTGACAAAAAGCTGGCCGAGTACAAAACGAGCGACTCACTCACTTTCATCACCACCGCCTTTGCGTCGTCCACGCCAGACCAGGAAAATCAAGTGCTGTATACTTTTCCGGGATTGTCCGATGACAAAGTAGCCAAGCTCAATACGCCATTCCGGTCGGTGTTTCCCCTGTATCAAAACAGTCCCGCGTTGCAGGCCGATTTTTTTGTAAAGAAAGCATTTGAAGTAAAAGCGGTGGAGGAATTGAAAGCGGCGGCCAATCAATTGGTCGTGGTGAACCTTTCACGGATGCCGGTAACCGACAAAGAGATCCCGCTGCTGGCGACCTTCAAAAATCTGGAGCAATTGAACCTGAACTTCACGGCCATCACAGGAAGCACGCTTGGCGAATTAAAAGCGCTTAAGCATCTGAAGCTCCTTTCCCTTTCGGGAACGGCCATAAAGGCAAAAGACCTCGCACCGGCATTGGACGCGCCGGCCTTGCACACGGTGTATCTGTGGAACACCGCCGTGACCGACGCCGAAATCGAAGCCTTTCAAAAAGAACATCCGAAGATCACCCTGATAAAAGATTCCTTCCACGACAATACCATCCTGCGACTCAGCAAACCCTCACTCGAAAACGAGGGCGTGGTGAAACGAAACGGCAAGGTAACCTTAAAACACACCATGCCCGGCGTCACGATCCGGTATACCCGCGACGGAACGGTCCCCGACAGCGTGAAAGGCACGGAGTTTAAAGAACCATTCCCCGCCACGGAAACCTTTGTAGTAAAAGCACAGGCCTGCAAGGCCACATGGTTTTGTAGCGAAGTATATGAATCCACAGTATTTGTGGAAGGCATTCATCCCGTAAAAATGGAATTCTTCAACGAGCCCGATCCGCAATATCCCGGCGAAGGCGTGACAAGCCTCATGGATCACCGGAAGGGTGTGAGTGACGTGTTGAAAGAGCCGTCGTGGCTGGCCTATCGAGACAAACCGTTTGCAGCCGGATTTTGGTTTGATAAAGAGTTTCCAAAAAGCATGGTGTTCAGCTACGCCAGGAACCTGGGTGCATTTAGTTTTCCCCCCACCGGTATAGAGGTGTGGGCGGGTAAGGATGAGAAGGATGCCAAACTGATCCAACGCATCAAAATAGATCAGCCGAAGGGTTACGATCCCAACAAGGTCGCGGCCCTGACCATACCCTTGTCACCCCATCCCTATGCGTTCTACAAGATCGTGGCGCACCCGGTGGCGAAACTTCCCGCGTGGCACGACAGCAAGGGGGAGAAGGGCTGGGTGTTCTTCGACGAAGTATTTTTTTATTGAACTACCCCAAAGCATTCTTGAATACGCGTAGAACACGTTCGCGCGCGAAGGCGTGGTCGACTATGGGTCTGGGATATTTTTCGGATTCGAATTCGGGGACCCATTTTTTTATGTAGGCCATTTCTTTGTCGAATTTTTCGGTTTGCAACTGAGGGTTGAAGACACGAAAATACGGGGCAGCATCACAGCCGGATCCCGCGGCCCACTGCCAGCCGCCGTTATTCGCGGCAAGATCGTAGTCCAATAATTTTTTCGCAAAGTAGGCCTCGCCCCAACGCCAGTCAATGAGGAGGTGTTTGGTGAGAAAGCTGGCCGTGATCATGCGCACGCGGTTGTGCATGAACCCCGTAGCGTTCAATTCCCGCATGCCAGCGTCCACGATAGGGTAGCCCGTTTTGCCTTCGCACCAGGCTTCAAACTCTTGTGGGTCGTTGCGCCAGGCGATGCGATCGTAGGCGGGCTTGAACGAATGCTCTTGTACCTGCGGAAAATGCCAGAGGATCATTTGGTAAAATTCGCGCCAGATCAGCTCATTCAACCAGGTGGTATTTTTTTGCATACCCAACTGCGCCAGCTTGCGGATGCTCACCGTCCCAAAGCGCAGATGAACGCTCAACCGTGTCGTGCCCCTCAAAGCAGGAAAGTCGCGTTGAAGATCATATTTCTCAATGATGGTTCGTTTGACAACGCGTTCCGGAAAATCAATAAACGATGGTGTGAACCCCAAATGCTCGAGCGTGGGGAAAGGAAGCGTTTTTGTTTTGAGAAAATTCGAAAAGTGTTTTTCCGTGGGATACTGCTTCAGGTGAAGCGGTGATAACGTTGCCTTCCACTTCCGGCTGTAGGGCGTGAAGACCGTGTAAGGCGATCCGTCGTCCTTAACAACTTCGCTCTTTTCGAAGATCACCTGGTCTTTAAACGTTTTAAAGGGAATACCTTTTTTCTGTAAGATACTGCTGACTTGCGCGTCGCGTTCCCGGGCATAGGGCTCGTAGTCGTGATTCGCGTAAACAGCCTTTGGGTTGAACTTTGCATACAGCGTAACGGGGTCGCCATGCAACACCAGCAGCGAACTCCCCAATGCTTCCAATTGCGTTTTTAAAATCTCTAGTGACTGGTGTATGAACGTGACGCGCGCATCATCGCGGTCATCCAGTTTGTCAAGGATCACCGTATCGAATACAAAAACGGGAAGCACATCCGGATTCTCCTTCAAAGCATGAAACAACCCGGCATTATCTTGCAACCGAAGGTCCCTCCGATACCAAAACAATGTCGTGGACGATGTGATCAATGTGGCGGGAACTTCGAATGTGGTAGCCTTCACGAAAATCGTTTTTCTTCTAACAGACAATGGGCGAAGTGGTTTGAAATTTCATTTGCGCTTCGCCCTGAACGTGCCGTTGGGTTGAATAGAAACCAATTCACGCGCTTTTCCCGAAGCATCGACTTCAAACTTCACCTGGAAACCTTCCAGTATTTTGATCTTGAATTCGTTGGGTTTGGTGGCCGCTAATTCGTATTCCGGCTGACCGGGCACGAACAGGTAGAGTTTGGAAGTCTCTTTGATGTATACGCGGGCCACGTTCCCGCCAAAGTCATAGTCGCCGGTATAGTTGGCCAGTGTGGGAGCCGGTACATCGAGCGGTTGCCATTTTCGTTTGAAGACAATGTCTTTCACCGCGGGCTCCAGCCGCACTTGGATTTCGTCGATGGTACCGTCCAGGCCTGTAATAAATTGAAATTTTTCGCCGTCGAAATATTTTTCGTTCGTCGACCGGAAAATATCGTAGTGATAATGTTCAAGTTTAGTTTTCAATCCGTGTACATCTGCGGTCAGCGCAGTGCCATCCGAAGTGATCTCCACTACACCATAGGCAGGATGTTCGAACTTTCCGACAAAAGCTGTCAGCGGATGCGACGGATGAGTGTCCTTCACACGATTTTGGTCGTCCTCTTCTTTTTTGATGCGTGCTTGAAGATCTTTGTTTTTATTTCTTTCGTTTAGAAAGCGCGTGTTCCAATCCACGACCGGGAGCCCCAGCATTCTGTCCAGTATGTTATTGCGAATGATAGCGGGTACGGTAGAGGCATTCATGTTGCTGAGCACGACCACCCCGATGGAATCTTTGGGCATGAAACACGTGCTCGCCGAAAAGCCGTCGATGTTGCCCCCGTGGTCGACGCGCACGTGGCCGCGGTAGGCGGTGATCATCCATCCTAATCCATAGGTATTGTAAAACGACTCGTCATACTGCACAGGCACCTGCGCAATGCCGACCATCGTAGGCGTTTGAAGCTGCCGGACGCTGTTTTCAGAAATTATCTTTTTGTTGTTGTAGCGGCCACCGTTAATGAGGGCCATCAGCCAGTGACTCATGTCATCGGCGCTGGAGTTGATGGAACCTGCCGGTCCGAGCGCGTCGATGTTCATATAAGGCATGACGCGTATCGTGTCATGTTGCTCACGATAGCCCGTAGCAAAATCGGTGGCACGTTGCAGGTCGTTTATGGAAAAGTTAGTAGACGTCATTTCCAGCGGAACCAGGAAGCGATCGCGCGTGAAATTCTCCCACGATTGTCCGCTGACCTTTTCCGCCAACAGACCGGCCGTCATGAACATCAGGTTTTGATATTGATAGGTAGAACGGAACGGCTTGCTGGGTTCCAGGTAGCGCAGCCGTTCATAGAGCTCTTGGCGGGTATAGGTCGAGCCATACCACAACATGTCGTGCCGTGGCAACCCCGAGCGATGGCAAAGAAGATCGCGTGGCGTGACATTAGCCGAAACATAATCGTCCTGGAGTTTGAAATCCGGCAGATAATCTCTCACGGGTTTATCCAACGCCAACTTGTCTTCTTCTTCCAGCAGGCAAAGCCCCGCGGCCGTAAAAGCCTTTGTACACGAACCGATCGCAAAAAGGGTTTGCGGCGTTACAGGAAGCTTTCTTTCTGCGTTTCGGTAACCATATCCTTTCGACAACACCACTTTATTTTTATAAACGATCGCCACCGAAATGCCCTGCGCCTTCCAGTCGTGCATGACGGAGACAACGTACGCATCGAATCCTTTTAATTTTTTGTCGAGATCTTTGTTTTGACCAAACGCGATCGTGCCTGGCGTCGCCAGGATCAGGAGGCATAGAATGTGTCGCATAGAGGGAGAAGGTTGGTCTCTCTAAAATAAGAAATTGACACTGGTAAAGAAAGGTCAGGCGGCGATTTTGTTCAGCTCCGGATGATTCAGGATGAGCTTGAACCAGGCAGTGTATGCCTCGGGATGCTGCTTCACAGCCTCACGCAATAACGCAAGGCTCATAAATTTCCACTCCTCCACTTCGTCTTTGTTCACCACGGGCTCGCCATCAAAGGTGCCTACGTAGACATGATCATATTCATGCTCGACGAGGTTGTTGTCGAGAGCGGCACGGTAAATAAATTTATAGGCAAACTCCGGTTGCAGATCGATGCCCATTTCTTCTTTCAATCGCCGGCGTGTGGCGTCGGCCATGGATTCGTCCGGGAGGGGATGGCTGCAGCAGGTGTTGGTCCAGAGGCTTGCGCTGTGGTATTTGGTCGGGGAGCGCTTTTGCAGCAAGAGCTCACCTTTGGTGTTGAACAGGATAATGGAAAAAGCACGATGTAAAAGTCCCTTGCGGTGGGCTTCCATTTTTTCGAGCGTGCCCACGGCGTTGTCGCGCTCATCTACGAGGATCACCTGTTCCATCAGAGCCAATTCAATTGATGTTTCACATACGAATAGGCAAGGAGGGTAGCTTTTTGGGGTTTCGGTATCCGGATACGGCTGCGCATAACAATGTGTGACGGCGTGTTCTTTATTTTTCTAAACAACGCAAGGTAATATACATACGCCACATAGACACCGAAACGGGCCGACCGTGGCAATTTTTTTATACCCACATAGGCTTCATCAAAATCCCTCCGGATACTGTCCTCAATTCGCTTTTTACAGGGCTCGTCGAAGTGCTCCAGGTCCACGCCCGGGAAATAGACGCGGCCCATCGCTGCATAATCCGACTGGAGGTCGCGCAGGAAGTTCACTTTTTGAAACGCGGCTCCCAGCCGCATGGCAAAGGGCTTCAGGTCGTGGAACATTCGTTTGTTGCCATGGCAGAACACGCGCAGGCACATGAGGCCCACCACCTCGGCCGAACCCAGCATGTACGCCTGGTAGGCCTGTTCATCGTAAGTGGTCTTGTAAAGATCCATTTCCATGCTCTTCAGGAATTGGGTGATCAATTCGTCTTCTATGCCGTACGCATTCACCGTAAACTGAAAGCTGTTGAGAATGGGATTGAGACTGATTTTCTCCCGCACAGCCCGAAAGGTGTCGTCTTTGAACCGCTCCAGCAATGCGCGCTTATCAAAGTCATGAAAGGTGTCCACGATCTCGTCGGCAAAGCGGACAAAACCGTAGATGGCATAGATGGGGTCTTGCAATTCCCGGGCAAGGCAGCGAATGCCCAGCGAGAAGGAGGTGCTGTAGGCCTGCGTGGTGAGGCGGCTGCAGCGAAGCGAAACCTGGTCGAACAGCTCCTTCATAAGTCAATTTACTTTAGAAAACCCCGGGTGCCTCCTGATCAGTTCCCGGGCCACCACTTGCCCCGAAATAATAGCCGGAGGCACACCCGGCCCCGGCACGGTGAGCTGGCCCGTATAAAACAAGTTGTCCACTTTTTTGTTGACGATCGACGGTCTCAACGTTGCCGTTTGCAGCAACGTGTTGGCCAATCCGTACGCGTTGCCCTTGAACGCGTTGTAGTCGGCAACAAAATCGCGATGCGCATAACTCTTCTTGAACACAAGATATTCACGAATGTCCTGACCGGTCAACTTCTCCAGCCGTTTCATCACCATCTGGAAATAGTGCTCGCGAATTTCTTCCGAATCATCTAAATCGGGCGCAACAGGGATAAGAATAAAGAGGTTCTCACAACCTTCCGGTGCCACCGTGGGGTCGGTTTTGGAGGGACATGACACGTAGAATTGAGGTGCGGCCGGCCACTGCGGATCATCGTAGATTTGGGCCGCGTGTTGTTTGAAATCCG
Organism: Chryseolinea soli; assembly: GCF_003589925.1. Classification (NCBI taxonomy): domain Bacteria; kingdom Pseudomonadati; phylum Bacteroidota; class Cytophagia; order Cytophagales; family Fulvivirgaceae; genus Chryseolinea; species Chryseolinea soli. The sequence goes on from NZ_CP032382.1 coordinate 4,765,301, forward strand.
CATCGAAAAATAAAGTGTGGTGCCGCAGGTTGTCCATCTTCTTGCGAACACCCAGATAAAAAATAAGACACGACGGCGCCATCACCCGCTTCTGCCAGTAGGCTTCTGAATACCGTCGATAGGGTGCCGGCAATAAATGCTGCTCCACATGATGATAGTCCGCGCCGGCCACCACATAGTCATACGGCTGAAATGTTCCGTTCACCACCAGGCCTTTCGTCTTTGTCGTGTTCATCTCCAACTGCTCAACGTTACGGTTGTACAAAAATTTCACACCAAGCGAAGTGGCTAGCGACACCATCCCCTCGATCACCTTGTGCATGCCCCCCAGGGGATACCACGTGCCAAGCGCCATGTCGGCGTAGTTCATCAGGCTGTAGAGTGCCGGCGTTTTTTCAGGCGCGGCACCCAGGAACAAAACCGGGAACTCCAGCAGCTGGATAAGTTTGGTGGATTTGAAATATTTTTTGATGTAGGACGAGATCGATTCAAACACGTGAAGTTTGAATAAGCCTTTCATCAGTGTTACGTCGAAAAATTCAGTAAACGATAGCCCTGGTTTGTATACCAGGTCGTGCATGCCGAGGTCGTATTTGAATTTGCTTTCCGCTAGAAATTTTTTCAGCTGCTCACCACTGCCCGGTTCGAGGGATTCAAAAAGGACGCGCAAGGCGTCGGCGCCCGCAGGAACATCCAGCGTGTCGTGCCCGTCATAGATAATGCGATAGGAAGGATCGAGGCGTACGAGGTGATAAAATTCGTCGACGCGTTTTCCGAAATGCCGGAAGAAGGATTCGAACACATCGGGCATCCAATACCAACTTGGACCCATGTCGAACGTGAACCCGGCTTCATGAAATTTTCGTGCCCGGCCGCCGGGAGAATCATTTTTCTCGAGCACGGTAACGTCAAACCCTGCCTCCGCCAAAAAACAAGCCGCCGAAATTCCAGAAAAGCCCGAACCGATAATGCCTACGCGGCGCTTCTCCATATATGAAATCCCTTCCGGGAAGTTAATTCACACGTCGCCGCAAGACGCGACTAATAGCCATGCAAGCGCTTCTGAATTTCCTTTCGGGCGTGAAAGATCCTGTTTTTCACCGTGCCGATGGGAATGTTCAGATGGGCTGCAATTTCGTGATATTTATATCCGGTCGTGTGCATCTTGAAGGGTGTGAGCAATTCCTCCCTCAAGTGATTCACGTTGTTCCAGATCTCCCGGAATTCCATGCTCTCCTGCGGCCGGTTAAAGGTATGCTCTTCTTCGACATTCAGAAAGTACAGGTCTTTGGTGGTATCGTGTGAAGTTTTTGTACGTTGATTTTTCCGATAGTTGTTGATGAACGTGTTGCGCATAATGGTAAAAAGCCATCCCTTCAAATTGGTGTTGTCGCGAAACTTGTCGCGGTAGGTCAGGGCCTTCAGGATCGTGTCCTGAACGAGATCCAGCGACTCGTCACGATCGTGTGTGAAACGGCGTGTGAAGGTTTGAAGGGTGCTGCGCAGTCCGGCTATTTCGTGGGTGAATTCGAGGGTTTTCATTTGGATTGTGTTTAAGTAAAGGTGAATCAAGTTTAAACAAACGTACCCAATGCAAAGAATTGACCAATAATTCTGTTTAATGATAATATAACGATATTAAACAGAATTTCTCGGTCAAATGAATTTCACCCTTTAATAAAAGGCTCAAAAACGGGGGTATCAGCCCACTGGAAGGAAAGTATTACAGAAACAACCGTAGTTCTGCTGCCGTGGAAAAAGTCTGCACATTGGCGATCTTTTGGCCTTTAAAACGCTGTATTTGGAGGCCAGACACAAGAATTGGGCTTAACGGGAAATCCTTTGTCAGACGCTGTAAATAGTCCTCCACAGGGGTGTTGGGGACGGATGTTATGCTGCTGAGCAAAATATCGGGCTGGTGTGTGGAATACACAGAGATGAGGTCCTCATGTGGAACATTTTGCCCAAGATAGTAGGTGCGATACCCACTTCTCCGGGTGAGGAAATGGTAGAAAAGGAGGCTCAGTTCGTGCATTTCGCCCTCGGGCAAAAAAAGCAGGATCTTCCGGGCCGATTTCGGTGGCAGGGGCAATCCGTCGATGGCTACGATGATCTTTTGCCGGATCAGGTTGGAGATGAAGTGCTCGTGGGCCGGCGTGATGTTATGCGTCTGCCACAAAATGCCAATCTTCTCCAGGAACGGATAGATGATTTCCGTTACCGATTTTTCGAAACCATAGCGGAGGATGAGATTGTTCAGGATCTTCTCGAACAATTCCTCCTCCATGTCGATCATAGCCACCACCAACTGATCGATGTGCACCATCGCGTCGTTGTTCAGTTCGCTAAGTTGGAGCACCTTGCGGTTCATGTCGTCCAGCGACATGTCGGCAATTTTAGAGATTTTGATGCCGTTGTTGTTGAGCAACGAAACATTGATGATCTTTTTCAGATCTTCGTCGGAATAGAAGCGGATGTTGGTGGCCGTTCGGTTGGGGGCAATGATCTTGTGACGCTTCTCCCAGATGCGGATGGTGTGTGCCTTGATTCCTGAAAGCTGTTCGAGTTCTTTTATAGAATATTTACCCATCGTCCAACCTTTACTCTCCTTTAACCGGCCCGTGCGGAAATTGTTTTTTGACAAGCGGGGAAATCATACTTTTATTCTTCATGGCTCCTGATATTATAAAAATAGGAAAAGATTGGTTCTCGTCCAGAGGATGGAAAGTGTTTCCTTTCCAGCAAGCAGCGTGGAAGGCTTACCTGAACGGGCAGCACGGTCTCGTGAACGCGCCCACCGGCAGCGGGAAAACCTATTCGCTGATGGTGCCATGCCTGCTGGAATTTATCCGCGACCATCCCAACTTTGCCTCACAAAAGAACAATGGCCTGCAGGTGATCTGGATCACACCCATCCGGGCACTTTCCAAAGAGATCGAACTTTCGGGCAAACGCGTCATCGAGGGGCTGGGCTTGCCCTGGAAAGTGGGTGTGCGCTCGGGCGATACGTCGGTGAAAGAGCGCGCAAAACAAAAAGAAAAACCGCCGGAGTTGCTCATCACCACACCCGAAAGCCTGCACCTGCTGCTGGCCCAAAAGGGCTACCCCGAATTTTTCAAGAACCTGCGCGCCATCATCGCCGACGAGTGGCACGAACTGATGGGATCAAAACGCGGTGTGCAAGTGGAGCTTGCGCTTTCGCGATTGAAGACCATCTCACCACACCTGAAAGTATGGGGCATCTCCGCCACCATCGGCAACATGGACCAAGCGCTGGAGGCGTTGCTGGGAAATTATTATCATGAAAAAAATTACACCATCGTCCGCTCCGATCTGGAAAAGAAGGTGGAAGTGGTTTCCCTCTTACCCGAAACGCTGGAGAAATTGCCCTGGGCTGGGCACTTGGGCATTCAACTCTTGCAGAAGGTCATCGACATTGTGAAGACGAGCACGACCACGCTCATCTTCACCAACACGCGCTCCTTTGCCGAGATCTGGTACCACCGCATGCTGGACAAAGCACCGGAGCTGTCGGGTCTCATCGCCATGCACCACGGCTCGATCAGTCAGGAGATCCGCAATTGGGTGGAGGAACAACTTCACGAAGGAAAGCTGAAAGCCGTGGTGTGCACCTCCAGCCTCGATCTCGGCGTGGACTTCCGCCCCGTGGAAACGGTCATTCAAGTGGGTGGACCAAAAGGCGTGGCTCGTTTTCTTCAACGCGCCGGCCGCAGCGGCCACCAACCTGGCGCCACCAGCCGCATTTACTTTGTGCCAACCCATTCGCTGGAGCTCATGGAAGCTGCCGCCATCCGCGAAGCCATCACCCGAAAGATCGTCGAGGATCGGTTGCCCTACATCCGTTCTTTCGACGTACTCATCCAATACCTCGTGACACTAGCCGTCTCCGATGGATTTTATCCCGACCAGATCTACGCGGAGATCAAAAACACGTTCTGCTATCAATCCGTGTCCGAAGACGAATGGCATTGGCTCTTGAATTTTATCACCACCGGCGGTGACTCGTTGCAAGCCTATGATGAATACCGCAAGGTGATCATCTTGCAGGGATTGTATAAAGTGGACAACCGCATGATCGCCATGCGCCACCGCCTTTCGGTGGGCACTATTGTGGGCGACAGTTCCCTGTTCGTGCGTTTTGTGTCGGGAAAATACCTGGGCACCATCGAAGAATATTTTATCTCGCGTCTCAATCCCGGGGATGTCTTTTGGTTTGCCGGCCGGAACTTGGAGCTGGTGCGCATCAAAGAGATGGAGGCGCAGGTGCGCAAGTCGAATAAGAAGTCAGGCGCAGTGCCCTCCTGGCAAGGCGGGCGCATGCCGCTCTCGTCGCAAATGAGCGAGATGATTCGCGTGAAGCTGGACGAAGTGGTCCGGGGCGTGGAGAAGGACGACGAATTGATTTTTTTAAGACCGCTTTTTCAATTGCAAAAAGACCGCTCGCATCTGCCGGCCAAAGACGAATTTCTCATCGAATATTTCAAAAGCACCGAAGGCTATCACGTGCTCATGTACCCGTTCGAAGGACGTTTTGTGCACGAAGGCATCGCCGCCCTCATGGCCTACCGCATCGCGCAGATCCAACCCATCACGTTCTCGATTGCCATGAACGACTACGGCTTTGAATTGCTTTCCGACCAACCCATTCCCATCGAAGAAGCGGTGGAGACCAATGTGCTGGGGGTGGAGGATCTGCTGAAGGACATCCAAGCGAGCATCAATTCTACCGAGATGGCGCGGCGCAAGTTCCGCGACATCGCTGCCATATCGGGGCTCGTGTTCAAAGGCTATCCCGGCAAGCCGGTGAAGGACCGGCATCTTCAATCCTCGTCACAACTGTTTTTCAATGTCTTTCACGATTATGAAGCGCACAACCTGTTGCTGCAACAGGCCTTTGAAGAAGTGATGGATTTTCAATTGGAGGAAGCGCGGTTGCGCAGGGCCTTGGAGCGTATCGCGCATCAAAAAATTATCATTACCCGCCCGGCCATGCCCACACCCTTTGCCTTTCCCATCATGGTCGACCGCATGCGCGAGAAACTAACCTCCGAAAAACTGGAAGACCGCATCAAGCGCATGGCCCTTCAGTTCGACACAGACTAGTGGACGAACTCAGTGAACGCGAATAGCGTATGAGATCTAGAAAATAGAGCGGAACACGAGGAACAATGTGCCGGCCATGATCATCACCACAGGCAACGTAAGGAACCATGCAATCAGAATATTGCGCACCGTATCGGGCTGCAAGTTCTTCACACCGCGGTTGGCCACCATGCTACCGGCGATCCCCGACGACAACACGTGCGTGGTGCTCACGGGCAATCCGAAATAAGATGACAAGCCAATAGTGCTGGCCGCGACAAGCTCCGCGCTGGCACCTTGGGCATAGGTGAGATGTTCTTTGCCGATCTTTTCCCCCACGGTTTTCACAATGCGTTTCCAACCGATCATCGTGCCCAGACCCAGCGAAAGCGAGATCATGAGAAGAACCCAGGTAGGGGAGTAGTCGGTGGCCTTGCGAACATTTTTAAGTTCGTCTTTCAACGATTTCTTTTCGGCTTCACTGAGTTTCACATCTTCTTTTTTCGAGATGGATGTGAGTTCGCGATCCATGATCATGATGTCTTTTCTGACCTGGAAACGTTCGGTTTTCGGTATGTCATGAATGTCGCTCAGCGTGGCAAAGCGCAGCTTTAACCGATCGTTAATCTGTTTGGCCTCGTGTAAATTCCGGCGATCGGTCAAGGACAAATGAGAAGAGTCGATACTGGAGATGACTTGTTCGATCTTGGTAAGCGATCCAGGCAACTTTGTGGGAGAGAAGGATTCGTCCAAAGCAAAATAGGCCGGCACCACGCCAATGAGAATGAGCATGATCAGACCAACACCCTTCTGACCGTCGTTGGAGCCGTGAAAGAAACTTACGAGTGAGCAGGTGAGTACCAGTATGCTCCGGATCCAAAGCGGCGGTGGCTGATTTTTCTTTGGCTCCTTGAACAAGCTGTCGCCATAGGAAGTTTTCTTTGTAAACGTTCGGATCAGGTACATCAAAATGATGGTCATCGAAAACCCGAACAGGGGAGAGATCAATAGGGAAATCCCGATCTCCTGTGCCTTTCCCCAGTTAACCGCATCGCCAGAAGCCTCGGGCAAAAGCGAATAGGCCAATCCAACGCCAAGGATAGAACCAATAAGGGTATGCGAGCTGGAGCAGGGAATGCCGAAATACCAGGTAAGTAAATTCCAAAAAATGGCCGTCATCAGAAGGGCCATCACCATGGATATGCTGTGAGCGATATTTTGATCGACCAGGGTCTCCACCGGCAGCAGGTTGATAATGCCTACCGCTACGGCGATACCGCCCCAAAAAACACCAATAAAATTGCAAAAGCCCGACCAGATCACGGCCACCCAGGGCTTTAGTGAATTGGTATAGATCACCGTGGCCACGGCATTGGCCGTATCATGAAAACCGTTAACAAATTCGAAGGAGCAGGCAGCAATAAGGCAGATGATAAGCAGGGCTGAGTACGCGAAGTCTAATTCGAACATAAACCTTTTATTCCGTGTGCAATCTAGGGTGAATTCCCGTCCACAATGTTATCGCTATGTTAACTTTTTTTTCTGAAAACCTCCGAATTAGTCCCATTTGGCTGGTTTTCAGCGGATTGGCAAAGGCTGTGCGGATTAATTTTTGATTTACTAGATTGACCCGGTCATGGAAATGGAGATTTTAGGAGAGCGCCTCAAACTATACCCCCAAAAGGCGGTTTTTTGGCCTGGAAAAGACATACTTTTTGTTGCCGACCTACACGTGGGCAAGATCAATCATTTTCGCCGGTCGGGCATACCCCTGCCGGTAAAAGCGAACGATCGAAACATCGAGCTGTTGATGGACCTCATTCAGGCCACCCATCCCAAACGGGTCATTTGCCTGGGCGACCTTTTTCACAGCCACTACAACCCCGAGTGGGAAGTGTTTGGTGAGGTGGTCAAACATTTCAACAACATTTCCTTCGAATTGGTCATGGGCAACCACGACATCATGAGCGAGATCCAATACAGTCGTAAAGGCATCCTGCTCCATGACGAGCTCCGAATCGATCCGTTCATCTTTACACACCATCCCATGGAAGAAGTGGAGGAAGGGGCCTACAACCTTGCCGGTCACATCCATCCCGGCGTCAACCTGAGGGGCAAGGGCCGACAATCGTTGACATTGCCTTGTTTTTATTTCGGATCTTGCGCCGGCCTGTTGCCCGCCTTCGGGATGTTTACGGGACTGGCCCGCATCCATCCGAAGAAGAACGACAAAGTGTTTATTATTTTGGAAGATAAAATCATGGAAGTAAGTCCAACGTAAAGCGCTCACCTGAATCGAACCTATGCAGCATAAAAAACTAAATTCCTCAAAATCGCCTCAATCGTTCAAAACGTCGCGTTGGCTCATACTTGTATTTTTATTTGCGGGCTGTCACGCCTGGTCGCAAGATACCACAAGGCTCTCGCTCCTTTTTGCCGGCGATGTGATGGGACATGACTCCCAGATCGCTGCGGCCTACGACGCCACAAAGAAGACCTACGACTACACGGCCTGCTTCCAGTACATAAAGCCTTACATCGAATCGGCCGATCTGGCCATCGCCAACCTGGAAGTGACCTTGGGCGGACCGCCTTACAGTGGCTACCCGCAATTCAGCTCACCCGACCAACTCGCCGTTACCCTGAAAGACGTTGGCTTTGACGCCTTGGTCACGGCCAATAACCATTGCGTTGACAGGGGCAAGAAGGGGATAGAGCGCACCGTGGCGATGCTCGACAGTTTCAACATCCCCCACACCGGCACATTTTACGACACCGTTTCGCGTCTCAACGACTCGCCCCTCATCCTGGAAAAGAATGGCTTCACCCTCGCGCTCCTCAACTACACCTACGGCACCAACGGCATTACCGTTCCGAAAGGCAAGATCGTGAACCTGCTCGATACCGCCGTGATCCGCCAGGATCTTCTCAAGGCCCAGTCGTTGCACCCCGACGCCATCATCGTGTTCACCCATTGGGGAATAGAATATCAGAACCTTCCGTCGAAAATACAGAAAGACCTCACCGACTTTTGTTTTGCCCACGGTGCCCGCCTGGTCATCGGCGCCCACCCACACGTGCTCCAGCCGATGGAGTGGCGAAAGGAAAAGAATCAATTCGTGGCCTATTCGTTGGGAAATTTCGTTTCCGGCCAACGGAAGCGCTACACGGATGGCGGTGGCATGGCCTACCTGGAGCTCTCCAAGATCACCTACAAACCCGACAGTGCCATCACCACCATCGACAGTGCGGCCTACGGGCTCCAATGGATCTACCGTTCAGCCGAAGCCCACAAAAATTATTACATCATCCCTGTGCAACCCGGCGACAAAGCGGCCCTGGAAATTGTGAAGACGCAGACCGCGCGCGATGCCTATCGCATCTTCGTGGAGGATTCGCGCCAGCTTTATAAAAAGCATAACAAGGAAGTACCCGAGCGAGCTGGATTCCCGCCGACGCCGCCCCCTGCAGAGATTCCGACAGAACAGCAGCACTGACGGATAGCACAGATCATTGCCAGATTATTTTCCGCGCTTATAAAAGCGGTCGGCCAGTATGGCAATGGGCAACCCAATGCACACCATCAGAATCCCCATTTGCAAAGCGGCCTTCGCCACATCAAAGGGGCCCATCTTGACGAGTGTGAGCGGAACCACAATTTTGTTCATGCAGACCCATACAAACGCTCCATACAAAACGCCCGACACATATTTGTTCTTCGCTAGAAAAGATAAATAAGGAAACGCGAGAAAATACAACACCGTCCACCCATAAGCGATGATGTAGTGAAAGAGCAACCCGGTCAGGGCCATCCCCGCGCCGCCCGCATAAGCCTCCTTCCCAAACACCGCCGAAGCGATATAGTGAAGCACGATCACCGGACTCCCACCGGCGACGATATAGAAATGAATAAACGCCGAAAGAATATCCATCGTCCCTGCCAGCAACCCGGCAAGTATAATGGCTTTGACAATCCCATCCGAAAGGCGAGCATTAGCAACATTTTCCATAATCAAAAATGATTTTGTACCGTCACGAAGGTATCACAAAACCAACAATCATGCGATGACGCAGATCGTGTGAATTTTACACCACTCCACCCTGAGAAACCACTACCAACCCAAGAAATTCCAACATCCATCTCCTGACCCTGACTAGCTCTCCCGAATTCTGACTACTGGTTGTTGATTTCTGCATCCTGGCTTCTGACTCACGACTCCATCCCCACCGTTGCAAATATTTCGTCCCATTCGTCGCCAGGTAAGTATCCCGTAATATTTTCTGATTTCCGGGTCAAAAAAAAATTCAGAAAAAATCAAACTGCAATCTCATTGCAGTCTCTACCCTGATCTTTGTTCTCGATAAAGCCAAACTTATAGACGTGGAAGTAAGGTGATAACCAACGTTGAAGACGTTGACCGAGGTTATCACCTTTTCCTTTTTAACGGAAGTGGAAAAAAGAAAACCTAATCGCTATGCGCATGAGACCAAGTTCATTTTTTGTGTGTGGTTCGCTCGCAATCGCCGTGCTGATGGAGTCAAACCGGAGTTTCGGGCAAGTTAACAAACCACCCATCTTCACTGATCCTGCGCCGGTTACGGTAGTGGAGGATTTTGGCACGCAAGGAATTCCAAATGTCATTGCGGGTTGGAGTCCCGGAAGCGCGATAGAATCGGAAATGGGACAAACCGTTTCCTTCCATATAGTCAGTTCAAGCGTCGACCCCCGTTTTTTTTCAAGTATCGCCATCAACGCAGGGACTTTAAGTTTTACCGTAGTACCCAACGTGAATGGAGCTACCTCCATAGAAGTTTATGCAAAAGACAGCGACGGGGCAGTCAGTGTCATAAAGAGGATAAACATTAAATTTCTACCCGTCAACGACCCGCCTTCGTTCACGAAAGGACCGGACATATCCCTTTCTGCGATCAGTGCCGGGCCACAGACTTGGCCATCTTGGGCGACCGACATCAGCCCAGGACCAGCGGACGAGTTAGCACAAACCGTTCATTTTGAACTAAACGGATTTGACGCGTCCCTTTTTTCTGTACAGCCTGCTATTGACGCTCATGGCACATTAACTTTCGTGCCCGCGCCCACCACGTCAGGCCAGATCGGTGTTGTGGTTACCGCGGTGGACGACGGTGGAACAGACAACGGGGGGATCGACCACAGCCTTCCCCAACGGTTTTTCATTTCGATCCCTTCCAATCAACCCCCAACGTTTGTCAAGGGCGGGGACATAACCGTACTGGAAGACTCCGGGCCACAGCAAGTCAGTTCCTGGGCAACCCAAGTGTCAGCGGGCACAAATGAACCGCTTCAGCAAATTTCCTTTCAGCTCTACGGCTACGATCAGACCCTTTTCCTCGAAGGGCCATCCGTCGACCCCCAGGGGAACCTTACGTTCACACCAGCGCTCAACGTTTATGGCAGCACACCCGTATCCGTTCAGGCTACCGACAATGCGGGCACGTCAAACGGAGGACAAGATCACAGCGCACCAGCAACATTTGCCATCACCCTGCAACCGGTAAACGATCCACCCACTATGGACCTCGTGCCAACCCAACACACGAAGATCAGCGCCACCACCCAAATCGTTTTTCTGACCGGCATAACCCCAGGTCCATTGGAGAACAGCCAAACCATTGCGCTCACCGCATCGGCAAACGACCAACTTCTGAATGAACCGCAGGTATTCTATTCGGGAGGGAGTCAAGCCAAGCTGGAATATTCACCGAAGAATATGCCCGGTACCGCTACGATCACCGTGACGCTTACCGACGACGGTGGAGTTGACCATGGAGGCAGAGACCAATCGAAGTATACTTTCGAGATTGTCATCGACGATGAGATCCAGCCACCGCCAAAGCCTCTGGTTCAAGCGCTGTTTGTTCCCACCGTATTTTCGCCCAACGGCGACAATTCCAACGATGTGTTCAAAATACGGGGTGACGGCATAGCCTCACTACAGTTTGCCATTTTTGACTTATCGGGTCGAAGAGTGTATTACGCCAGCGACGTGAGATCGGTCACGGAGCAAGGATGGGATGGCAGCTTCAACGGTGTCATGCTACCCGCCGGCAGCTATGCCTGGACCTTAAAAGGAAGTCTTGTCGATGGCAGCGAGCTTTCCTTTAATGGAAAAAAATATGGTCAGGTATTGCTGATCCGATGAACACAACAGGCATGGTTAATTAGAAAAGGAATCAAAATGACAAAATCTAAAAAAGTTTTCACGTACGTCTGTCTTGGCATGCTCACCGTGACGCTGTCATGTTCCAAATCCCCTTGCGAAGAAAGCAAAGACAATCTGATTGTGGAGACCGTGCTCACCGCCGACGAACAATCGCGACTCACACCGGATCAAGTCATTCAAAGCCTACGCGAGGGCAACGCCCGGTTTTGTTCAAACGACCTGACAGCCCGCGATCACAGCAAACAAGTCAGGGAAGCCGCACGCTCACAATTTCCCAAGGCGGTCATCGTCTCCTGCCTCGACTCGCGAATACCGGTAGAAGATATTTTTGATAAAGGCATCGGCGACGTCTTTGTAGCGCGCGTGGCGGGTAATGTGATCAATGAAGATATTCTAGGTAGCCTGGAATATGGCTGCGCGGTGGCCGGTGCAAAGGTGGTGGTGGTGCTCGGTCACGAAAACTGTGGGGCCATCAAGGCCGGCATCGACAACGTGCGCACAGGCAACATCACGTCACTTGTTCTCAAGATCCGCCGCGCCGTCGACCATGCCATGGCTACTGAAACTGACCCTGCGCCGGAAAACCAAGATTTTATCCGTGCAGTATGCCTCGCCAATGTTCAGATTTCCCTGAACGACATCCACGGAAATAGCCCCATTCTGAAAGCCCTTGAAAAGCAGAATAAAATCAAGATCGTCGGTGCACTATACGACATCAACACAGGCCGGGTGAAGTTTCTGGAAGGTCAGTGATCTGCATGCACATTCTCGGTGCTATCCACAGAGGACAGAAAAAAAAGCGCTACTCAAAAGAGTAGCGCTTCTCTTTACAACAAAAAATCATTAACCCGTCGGCAAAGGTCGCATTCTCTACTGCAATTATTTTGCAGTGGCTCTTTTTTAAGCTATTGGTTTTTGAGGCGCGTAGATGCCCAGCTTCTTCATGCGCGAGGCGAGCGTGGTGGGTTTCAGGTTTAAAATGTCGGCCGCGCCACCGGTTCCCCGGATACGCCAATTGGTTTTTTCGAGTACGCGAATGATGTGAAGCTTTTCCGCCTCCAGCATCGAGATGCCATCGTCTTTTTTGATGGCGGAGATGGGCTTCCAATCGCCGATAGACAATTCGTTGCCGGGACTTGTAATGATGAGGCGTTCGATCACATTCTCAAGCTCGCGAATGTTTCCAGGCCAATCATAAAGCATCAGTTGTTCGATGGTGGCCGAGGAGATCTGTTTTATCTCTTTGCCGATCTTCTTGCTATGCTTGTTCACAAAGTGATGCACCAAGGCTGGAATGTCCTGACGCCGTTCCTGCAGGCTGGGGTTGTGAATGGGAAAAACGTTGAGGCGGAAGAAGAGATCTGACCGGAAATTTCCAACGTTCACAGCTTCTTCAATATCGCGGTTTGTGGCGGCGATAACCCGGACGTCTACCCGCGTGGCCTTGGCATCGCCCAGTTTGTGGAAGTCGCCATCTTGCAGTACGCGCAACAATTTGGCTTGCAGATCCAGCGGAAGTTCGCCGATTTCGTCCAGAAAAATTGTGCCTTTATCCGCCAGCTCAAAAAGCCCGATCTTGTTCACCAGCGCTCCGGTAAAAGCGCCCTTCACGTGCCCGAACAATTCGCTTTCAATCAGGTTGGCGGGCAACGCGGCGCAATTTACTTTCACCATGCTCCGATTGCTGCGATTGCTCATCGTGTGAATGGCCCGGGCCAACAACTCTTTGCCGGTACCCGTTTGCCCGGTGATCAGCACGGTGGCGTTGGTGGAGGCCACCTGACGGACTTTTTGCAGTACTTCTTCAAAGATCTTGCTTTCGTACACAATCTCACTGGGATTGTTGTGAGCCGAGATCTCGCGCCGCAAATATTGGTTCTCTTGTTCCAATCGTCCTTTCAGCTTCTTGATCTCTTCGTTGGCGTCCAGAAGAATGGAATTCTTTTCATGGAGTTGTTTGTTGGTGACCTGCAGTTCTTCCAGCAGTTTTGCATTCTCGAGTTTGAGGTTTCTGGATTCCAGACCCTTTTCGATAATGCTCCGCAAATGCTTCAGATCCCAGGGTTTGGAGATGAAGTAGAAGATCTTGCCGTCGTTGATGGCGTTGATGACGGTTTCAATTTGAGAGTACCCAGTGATGATGATCCGCACCATGTCAGGATATTGCGGCACCAATTCCTTTAACAAGTCGAGCCCGGTTTGATCGGGCATCTTTTGGTCGGTGAGAATAAGGTCTACGGCGTTATCTTTAATGACCTGTTTTGCTTCTGCGGCCGAGGCGGCCACGAGGATGTTGTATTCTTTTTTGAAAAGCGATTTGAAAATAGTAAGATTTTCAATTTCGTCATCAACATACAAGAGCGTATTCATTATTGAACCTTTGTATAATACACTAAAATGTAACACATAATTTAGAGAAATTCAATCCTTCATTTGCATAAACCGCGAAGAGTGGTCAAGAATTTTCGCATGATCTCACCGGGCAGATGATGTTTGGGTTTACACTTTATCGAAGATTGCGGCCACCAACAGGCTTTTGGAAAAAGGACCGCTCACGCTACCCGAAACCATTCCATCTTTAAACAACAGGATCGTCGGGATTTCCAAAATGCTATAGGTACGCTCGAAGAAGGGATATTCGTCCAGGTTGACTTTGTAGAACAGAACTTTGTCTTTGAAATCGTCTGTGAATTCCTGCAGGAGCGATTCGGCCAGGAAAGATAAGCCACTGTAGTTCTTATAAAACTCTACCAGGACGGGTTCCTTGGAGAGCAGCACTTTTTCGGCGAACTGAATTTCGATGTCGCTTCCGGTCATCTGAAGTATGCCCATAGTTTGTGATATTAACGTAACCCCTTCAATAAATTTTGTGCCAGTAAAAAATGCCGTTTGCAATCAAATTTTAGAGGTGATCGTCTCGAAGACCGTCGGAATTTCGTTCGTCCGACGAAATTTCGTTTCATAGGCCCGACCAGTACACATCGACACGCGACAAATCCGCCAAGGCATGACGGCATGTGTATGAACCGTGAACATTACCGATGCAATAGGACCGACGAAATTCCGACGAACCAACGATATTTCGTTGGCATGAAAGTCTTAAAACTGTGTTAATTTATTGATAATCAGATTATTATGTTTGGGCCTGATCCTTGTAATGAAGCGTTAAAAAAAACATATCGAAATGAGATTTATAAGCCGTGTGCGATGGCACAGAAAGAGCATGCGTTCGCGAGATCCAGTCGTTGAGTCCTTGCAAAGGACAAAGATTAATCCTTCTTCTTTTGCTTTTTACTTTCTATATTCAACAAGTACTTGGCGTAGTTTTGTTGTTCGCCCGCCCTTCCCAAAAGTTTTCTCAGATCTAACGACTCCACGTATGGTTACGCTTACCCCATAGCTATGCAAGCTCAACATCCTTTTACCATACTATATGTTGACGATGAGAATGAAAATTTGATCGTATTTAAAACGACGTTTAAAAAACATTATAACATTCTCACAGCATTGTCGGCCAAAGAAGGGCTTGAGATTCTGCGTAGCCAAACCGTGCAAGTACTCATTACAGACCAACGCATGCCCGAGATGTCAGGCGTTGACTTTTTGGAACTTGTGAAACGGGAATACCCGGATTGCATCCGACTACTGATGACGGGCTATACCGATTCGGAGAGCATCATCCTGGCCATCAACAAGGGGAGTGTTTTTTATTTCATCCGCAAACCCTGGGTAAGAGAAGAACTGTTTACGCTGCTGGAGAAATGTCTTTCCTTTTACACCCTGAAGCGAAGACGGAAAGAGCTCGAGCATCAGTGGACCAGGGCGCTCCAGGACCTGGAGACATTTTTCTATAAATCCTATCACGATCTGAAAGGACCCATCTCCACCCAACTCGGTCTGCTCAACATGATCAAGCTGGACCAGTCTCCTGAGATGACTACAAAGTATCTTTCTCTCATTGAGGAAGTAACACTGAAGCTGGACCGGACGCTTAATAAGGTGCAGTGCTTAAGCGAAGTTTTGAGAGACCAGGTGACACTGGAGGCCGTAGACATCTATGAGATCGTCCGTGAGATCCTGTTCGGGTTCAAGGAGGATATTCAAAGCCGGGGCATCGAAGTGCTGATGGATGACAACACGATCCAAATCATGCAGACGGACCGTAAGCTGATAAAATCGCTGCTGGAAACGCTCATCGAAAACAGCATCCTCTATATGAGCGACAGCCAGATCGAAAAGGAGATCCGCATAGTCGTTTACAAGGCCAACGACGAATTGTTTTTTTGCCTCTTCGACAATGGCATCGGTATAAACGAAGATATACTGTCGAAGGTATTCGATGCGTTTTATAAAGGCACCTATAATTCAAAGGGCGGAGGCCTGGGCCTTTACCTCGCCAAGAAAATAACCGAAAAGCTTCACGGCACCATCGAACTGAAAAGCCCAGGCGGCAAGGGCACCGAAGCCATTATCAGGCTTCCGGAGATGCATCCGCAGTTGGCGAGTCATCCAGTTTGATTTTTTTTCTCTGGCGCCCTTTGACCGTAATGCTCGTCTTCCGGCCAAGGCTGGCCGTGATTTATTCGTCAAGACAAATCCACCCTGCGATTGCATGTAAAGATTACATCTGGACCTGCGTTTGGCCATCTGGTTAGCAATAGAAAAGGCTACTGAAATATAGTTTCAGTTTCACCGCCGTATTTGCCAGGACGATACAACGAGCGGATACATGAAGAGAAAGCATCATTTTGATCTGGGAGGGAAGAGCAGCTATTTCCTGGAGAAGGTGAACCTGGTTCTGAAGCCAGCGGGGTTCAGTTTCAAAAAAAAGGAGAACGCGATGCTCTTTCATAGGGGCACGCTATTCGGATATAACCAGGTGTATTTATCGACGACCGTGGAAGATCGGATGTTGCGGATAACGCCGTACTTTTATGTGCGTGTCAATTCCGTCAACATGATTGCCAATCCATTCCTGGGTTGCCCGGAGAAGCTTTATGGTTGCAATCCAACCATTGGTGCCAATCTGCGAAACCTGGGGCTTGACGAAGACCACCTGCTGGTGAAGACCATCGGAGATGTAGAGGCCTCGCTTTTTATTTTTGAGGACATCGTCGAATCCAAGATGTTACCCTTTTTTAATGCATTCTATTCAGCCGCTCGCCTCGATGAAGAATTAAATCGCGACGAACGTCCGGCCAATCTTTTTCTCAATGACATCATCGAGCGTCCCGTGGTTGGCACGGTGGCGGCGATGCTGAACCGGAACAAGCGGTTCTCCGCACTGGTGGACTATTACCGGCGCAAGTTGCTCATGACCACACCCAAAATTGAAGAGAACTACGAAAGCCTTCTGAAATTCCTGCAGACCAATTGCCAGTAACCCAGCCGGTACCGACAAAAAGGTTCCGGCCAGCGATCTGCAAGTTGCTATAAAGCGTAAAGGATGCTAACTTGTCTGAAGGAATGCATGTTCGCGCCTATCTGTGGCTTTATATACTTGCCTATGAAAAAAAGCTTCCTCATCTTTTTATGTGCCACGACCTTATCGCTTGCCCTGGCCCAGGAAAACAGCGGTAAGAAAATTAAACCTTACGTTACGACAGGAGGTGAGCTTATTTTTTCTTTGGCTCATCTTTCGATAGATCAATCCGAACAGGGAACACCGCTTCGATTTTCACCGGTGTTCAATGCGCAAATGTGGATACATGCCGATCAAAATGAACACTTTGGGTTTTTCTCAGGCTTCACCCTTCGCAACGTTGGCTTTATCTATGACCTTCCCGGAACGGATACCCGAAAAAAAGCACGCAGCTATAACATAGGCATTCCCTTCGCCTTTAAGTTTGGCGACATGAGCAGTACATTTGTGTATGCCGGCTATGAAGTCGAGTTGGCGTTCAACTATAAGGAAAAAACGTTTGTAGAAGGTGATAAGAAGGACAAATTCAACCGGTGGTTCAGCGATCGCATGAATCTTTTTCAACACGGTCTCTTTGTGGGCGTTCAGTTGCCGCACGACGCCAATCTCAAATTCAAATACTATGTCTCGAAATTCTACAATAGCAACTTTGCCGAGACCGATGCCAATGGCGTGGTGGTCCATCCGTATCAAAACATTGACGCTAACGTTTTTTACTTTGCCCTGAGTTTTATGCTACGGCGCGAAAAGCTGGAAAAATTTAGACGCCCCGATACGTATTCCACGCGCCGCTAGTTCCCGGACAACAAAAACAATGTAAGGGTCTTTGCTCCATGTGCGCCGAGCACCAGTGACTGCTCAATGTCGGCCGTTTTCGAGGGGCCTGCTATGAAGGTTCCGAATTCATAAGGCGCCTCGCCGGCGATACGCTCGTAGGCATCGTGCATCGTGGGCACAATCGCGTCGGCGTGAACGATCAGGGCAAGGTGTTCGCAGATAAAGGGAAGCGCGCGATCGCCCAGGCGGGTGTCGGTAATCCATACCGCTCCATTTTCAGCTACGGCGAAATGCCCTTTTAGAAGGGCAAGCGTTACACTTTCCAATTGATGCGGATCGTTTTCCAGGACGGCAAGGGGATGATCGTTGGCCAACTCCTGAACGAGATTGATCGTTCGTGCGGGTGGTGGAAATTGCTTTGAAACGTATGCGGCAATAGCGTCCCAGCTGTTTACCGGCACAACCTGGCCCCCGATGGCTTGCAGCACGGTGACGAATTTGTGAACCCTTTCATCCGGTAGGCCTGACGTTGTGGATTGGGTTGCTGCCGGCAGCGACACCAGGGGCGGTTGATTTTTTTTGATGTTGGCCAATATCTGTTCGCGACTGCTCATGACTTCTTTTTGTTTTTGCGATACCATTCGCCAAATGATTCCTTGGGTGCCTGCGGCATTTCGCGTTGTTTATACCAAGGGTTTAACGAATTATTGACCATGAAGGGAAGGTATCGGGAGAACCAACGCCCGATGGCGCCGGAGAACCGGTATAGTCCGGGACTGGAAAGCACAAAGGCCATGCCCTTCATCCCGGTCTTCTTTGTTTCGCTGACGTAGCCATTCTTTGCCAGCACCTGGCGCCATTTATAGAGCTGGTCGTGGATGTCGATTTTTACGGGGCAGACGTTCGAGCACGATCCGCACAGCGTGGAGGCAAAGGGAAGATCTGCATTTTTTTTCATGTCCAAACCCGGTGCGAGGATAGAGCCAATGGGACCCGCGATGGCGTAGTGATAGCTGTGGCCACCACTGCGGCGATACACGGGGCACGTGTTCATGCAGGCGCCGCAGCGGATGCATTTCAGGGCGTTCCTGAAATCCTCGCTGCCCAGCCGCTCGCTACGACCATTGTCGACCAGCACGATATGCATGTGTTGGCCAGGTCTGGGTTTGCGGAAGTGACTGGAATAGGTGGTGATGGGTTGACCGGTGGCGCTGCGGGCCAACAGTCGGAGAAACACACCGAGGTGTTTTCGTTGCGGAATAATTTTTTCGATGCCCATACAGGCAATGTGCACATCGGCCAGTTGCACACCCAAGTCGGCGTTGCCTTCGTTTGTGCAGACTACGATCTCTCCGGTTTCGGCCACGGCGAAGTTCACCCCCGTGATGGCCACGGGGCTGGTCATGAAACGTTCGCGAAGATGCACACGCGCGGCGGCAGCAAGAAACTGCGGGTCGCTGTTACCTTCGGGGGTTCCCAGGTGTTTGTGAAAGAGTTGGCCGATCTCTTCTTTCTTCCAGTGGATACAAGGCAACACGATGTGGCTGGGGGGCTCGCCGGCCAATTGCACGATGCGCTCGCCTAGGTCGGTGTCTACCACGTCGATGCCTTGTGCGGCCAGGTAGTCATTGAGATGACATTCTTCGGTGAGCATGGATTTGCTCTTGACAACCCGCGTGATGCCGGTTTTCTGAATGATGCCGTGCACAATGCGGTTGTGTTCTTCGGCATCGGCTGCCCAATGCACCGTGACGCCGTTTTGTTGGGCTTGTTTCTCGAACGTCTCGAGGTAGTGGTGCAGGTTGCTCAGCACGTTGTGTTTGATCTGGGATGCGGTTTCGCGCAGGTGTTCCCAGTCGGGTATTTGCCATGCCGCCTTGTCGCGCTTTTGGCGGATGAACCAAAGGGTTTTGTCGTGCCAATCCACACGGGCTTCGTCTTTGTTGAAGGTGTCGGCCAGGGCGGCGTGGTCCTTTGTTTTGGGTTCCGCGGTTGCTTCCATCACTTATCCGGCGTTTAATATTTCGGCGATGTGTATCACTTTGGTGGTGCTGTGTTGACGGCGCAAGATGCCTTCCAGGTGCATGAGGCACGACATGTCGCCGCCGGTGATGTAGGCTGCGCCATGATGCAGGTGGTCGGCCACGCGGTCTTTTCCCATTTTTACCGACACCGCTTCTTCGCCCACACAGAACGTTCCTCCGAAACCACAACATTCGTCGGCGCGGTCGAGGGAAATGAGTTCCAGTCCTTGCACGAGACGAAGCAGGTGCTGTGGCTTGGAAAATCCCGGCGCGACGAGCTCCGACATTTGCGAAGTGTGCAGGCCGCGCTGTCCATGACAACTTTGGTGGAGGCCAACTTTGTGTGGGAAGCGGGCGGGCAATTTGTCGATCTTCAGCACGTCGGTCAAAAACTCTGTGAGCTCCAGGATGCGGCTGCGGATGTGCGCGGCTTCCGCTTCGTGTTTTTCGACGTGGAGATGATCTTTAATGTGGAGGGTGCAGCTGCCCGAAGGGGAGACGATATAATCGTAGCCGGAGAAATTTTCAACAAACAGATCGTTACAGTTTGCGGCGAGATCTTCGAAACCCGAATTGGCCATGGGCTGGCCGCAGCAGGTTTGTTTTTCAGGATAGTGAACTTCTACGCCGAGTTTTTCGAGTAACTGCAGCGTGGCAATGCCTACCTGCGGATAGAACTGGTCCACGTAGCACGGTATAAAAATGGCGACCTTCATTTCAGTTCGTATTTTTCAACGGTAGCGGTAAGGCTACCTTGGGGTAAGTATAGGAGTTATTTGCAAAGTTTGCATCCTTTACGATCCTTTTCTATGGCGTTTTGATAGTTTTTTTGAGATGTGTCTTCCCGGTGGGATTGTATTAAAAAATATTTAGGGATTCGGACACAACGGCGATGGTGAGTTGGATTGGGGTGAGGTGTTCGGCCAGGGATAGGAGTGGAAAGCCCGGAGTGCGGTGGGAATAGGACGTGTGATTTGTTGGCGGGACGCCAGCAAATGGATAGTCGGGTTTCAGTGTGGTTGGGAATAAGGGATGGGCGGACTTGTAACGGATAGCCCGGCCCGAGGCCTCCGAGGGGGCCGCCCGGTGATTTTAGTTTATGCTGTGATCCTGGTCGATGTGCAGGGCTACAGCAGCGGTTCCAATATTTTGAGTACGTTTTTGGCGACGATCTTGTGGCCTTCCACGTTGGGGTGGATGCCGTCGGGGTTGTTGAGCTTTTCGTTGCCCGCCACATCCTGCAGCAGGAAGGGGATGAGCGCTGCCTTGTTTTTCTTGGCCAGGTCGGGGAAGATCTTCTGGAATTTGGTGGTGTAGTCGGGGCCCATGTTGGGGGGCACCATCATGCCGGCCACGATGATCTTGACGGCGGGATTTTTCGCCTTCATTTTGTCGATGATGGCCTGCAGATTTTTTTCGGTTTGGTCCAGGGGCAGACCACGCAATCCATCGTTTGCACCAAGTTCCAGCACCAGGATGTCGACAGGTTGACGCAGCACCCAATCCAGGCGGGCCAGTCCACCGGCGGAGGTTTCGCCGCTGAGACCGGCGTTGATCACTTTTACGGCTTTGCCATCGGCGGTTAGTTTCCTTTGAATGAGGGCCGGGAAAGCGTCGTCGACGGACAATCCGTTACCAGCGGTAAGGCTGTCGCCATAAAAAAGAATTACTTTGGCGGGCGGAGGGGCCGTAAAGAAGGCCATCACTAAAATAATCAACATCTTTTTTACGACCATATCTTCGAACTCCGTTGTGTTTACGTTTAAACTGAAACAATTTTACGGTAATAACGCTTTAGTTTCATTATTGATACAACAAAAATCATGTCAACCATTCTTCAGGCAGAGCATTTAACAAAAACATACCGGTCGGCCGACAAGCAACTGACGGTGCTGGACGATGTGTCGTTTTCGGTGAACCAGGGAAATTCACTGGCCATTATCGGTCCCTCGGGGAGCGGCAAAACCACGTTGCTGGGATTGTGCGCAGGGCTGGACACACCTTCGTCGGGCGCGATTTCGGTGATGGGTTTCAAACTCAACGCCATGAGCGAGGACGACCGGGCCTATTTGAGGAACCAGTATGTGGGCTTTGTCTTCCAGAATTTTCAATTGCTGTCCACCCTGACGGCCCTGGAGAACGTGATGGTGCCGCTGGAACTCCGCGGCGTACGCGACGTGGCCTCCAAGGCCCGGGAGTTGTTGGGCAGGGTTGGGTTGGCCGACCGCTCGCATCACTATCCCTCGCAGCTTTCGGGTGGCGAGCAACAACGCGTGGCGATTGCCCGGGCATTTATTACCGACCCCAAGATTTTGTTTGCCGACGAGCCCACCGGCAACCTGGATGAAGAGAACGCCCATTCGGTGACGGAACTATTATTTGGCATGAACAAAGAGAACGCCACAACCTTGGTGCTGGTGACCCACAACCTCGAACTTGCCCAACGCACGCAGCGCATCTTGCGCATGCGGGGTGGAAAGTTGGTGGAGGAGATCCACCAAATGGAAACCGTCTGACTTCGCCGCTATGATCGAATATATTATCAAACTGAAACGCGAAACGCGTTCCATCTTTAAGGACCGCTGGGTTTGGCGGATGGCCTGGCGCGATGCCCGCCACAATTTTTCGCGGCTCATGCTCTTTGCTGCTTCATTAGTGACGGGTATCGCAGCCGTGGTGGCTTTGGATTCGTTCAACCACACCTTGCAAAGTGACATCGACCGCAATGCCAAAGAACTCGTCGGCGCCGACCTGGTTGTGAACGGCGACAAGAAATTTGACAGCAAGATCATCGCCGCGTTCGATTCTACAAAACTGGAACAAGCCAACGAAGCCGATATGGCGTCGATGGTTTTATTTTTGAACAACGGGCAGTCCCGGTTGATCCGGCTTGTGGCGTTGTCGGGACCCTTTCCTTTTTACGGTCAAATAAAAACCAAGCCGGCGAACATCTACGAGAAGATGAAGGAGGGTAACTTTGCCATGATGGACGAGACGCTGGCCAGTCAATATGAGGTGAGCTCGGGAGACTCGATCCGCATCGGTCAAAGTACATTGGAGGTAGCAGGCGTTGTAACGGAAATCCCCGGTGGAGGCGGCATCATGGCGTCGTTTACGCCGTCGGTGTATATCTCGATGAAGGCACTGGACTCTACCAAGCTGGTGCAATACGGCAGCCGTGTGAATTACAAACGCTTTTTCAAAACCGGCAGCGACGCACAGACGGAGGCCATGATAAAACAACTCGACCCCGTCATAAAACGGGCGGGCTATTCCTATGAGACTGTGGAGCGAAGAAAGGAGGGATTGGGCAGAGGTTTTCTTTCCATCTACCGTTTCTTTTCACTGCTGGCGTTTGTCGCGTTGGTGTTGGGCTGCATTGGGGTGGCCAGTTCGGTGCATATCTATGCGCGCGAGAAACGTGAGGAAGTGGCGGTGTTGCGTTGCGTGGGATCTTCGGGGTGGCAGGCATTCAATATTTATTTCATTCAGATCTTTGTGCTGGGCATTTTGGCCAGCATCGCCGGTGCGGCCATTGGGGTGGGTATTCAACAGGTGTTGCCGTATTTCCTAAAAGGATTTATTCCATTTGAGGTAGGCTTCTCGTTGTCGTGGTCTTCGTTGTTGATGGGGTTGGTCATTGGCACGTTGGTGTCGGTGTTGTTTTCGATCCTGCCGTTGATATCGGTGCGTTTTGTGCCACCCCTTACCGTGTTGCGTTCCGGACCGGAGACTGCGGGAAGATTTTCGAAGACACGCATTGTCACACTGATCCTCATCGCGCTCTTTCCCATGGGCTTTGCCGCCTATCAAACCAAAAACGTGTTGACTGGATTGTTCTTCTTTCTGGGACTTGTGTTGGCCTTGGCGTGTCTTGCCTTGGTGGCCGCCGGGTTGTTATATGCCGTGCGGAAATTTTTCCCTTCCCGCGCCGGGTTCATCGTGCGGCATTCTTTGTCGAGCTTATTCCGCCCCAACAACCAAACGCGCGTGCTGATGGTCACGATAGGGCTAGGCGCTTTTATCATTTCGATCCTTAATATTGTCGAGGAAAGTATGCTGGGGCAGGTGGAGTTTACGGGACAAGAAAATCAGTCAAACACCATTCTCTTTGATATACAACCCGCGCAAAAGGAAGGCGTGCTAAAATTGATGGAGGACAACAAGTTGAAAGTAAATCAAGTAGTTCCCATCATCACATGTCGCCTGAACGAATTGAAGGGCAAACCGACGGACATCCTGCAGACCGACACCACCGACAAAATCCCCAATTGGGCGCTGACGCGTGAATATCGTGTGACCTATCGCGATAGCCTGACCCATTCGGAAGAATTGCTGAAAGGAGAGCTGCAACACAAAAAAGATGGTAAAGACTCTGTTTGGGTAACCATTTCGGAAGGCATGGAAGAATCACTGGATGTGAAGTTGAACGATTCGCTGGTGTTCGACGTGCAGGGCGTGCTCGTGAAGGTGCGCATTGCCGGCATACGAAAAGTGGATTGGCCAAAAGATCCACCCAACTTCATTTTCGTGTTTCCCAAAGGCGTGTTGGAGAATGCGCCACAGATCTTTGTAACGGCGACGCGCATCGACGAACAACAGCAAGCTAACGCGTTTCAGCAGCAGTTGGTGACACAATATCCCAATGTTTCGTTGATCGATCTGCGGCTTATTCTGAGCACGGTGAATGGATTATTCGATAAGCTTGGGTTGGTCATTCGTTTCCTGGCATTGTTCAGCATCATCACCGGACTCATTGTGCTGGCCGGGGCCGTCATCAACAGCAAGTTTTTGCGCATCCGCGAAAATGTGTTGCTGCGCACCATTGGCGCGCGCACCTGGCAGATCACGAAGATCACCTTGATCGAATACGCCTGGCTCGGGTTGTTTTCTGCCCTGACGGGGATGATCTTGTCGTTGGGCGGCGGATGGCTGCTGACCAAATTCTTCTTCGAGATCACCTTTGCATTCGATGCCGCGGAGTTGGGGATCATTGCGTTTGGCGTGGTCGTGCTGACGGTGTTGATCGGGTGGTTCAATTCGCGGGAAGTGATCAGTACGCCTCCCTTGCAGGTCTTGCGGAAGGAAGGCTGATTTTAGCCACAAGCCGCTGAGATCCAAGGAGGACGTGAAGTTTTGGCCGGTCTTTGATGACGGGGCGGTTAGAATCTTCGGGTTTAACTGTTAGCTTTGTGGCCCTAAATTGTAATGTCTTGAACTACCTGTCTGCCGAGCAAATTGCCAAAACGTATAATGACCGTTGGTTATTTAAAGAAGTGACTTTGGGCATATCCCAGGGCGAAAAGCTGGCCCTGGTGGGGAATAACGGCGTTGGGAAATCCACTTTGTTGAAAATTCTGACCGGAGAGGTACAAACCGATGCCGGAAAAGTCGGCATTCGGGATGGCATACGCCTAGGGTTTCTCACCCAACAGCCCTCAGTTGACGGAAATCTTACCGTAAAAGACGTTCTCTTTAGCGACGACAACGAAGTTGCCAAGGTTGTAAAAGAATATGAAGATTGTCTTCACCACCCCGACACGTCAGGCGATCGCATGCAGGCCGTGTTGGAGCGAATGGAGGAGTTGAACGCTTGGGACTATGAAAACAAGGTCCACGAGATCATCGAGAAGTTGGGAGTGCCCGACATCGATAAAAAGTTTGGCGAACTTTCCGGTGGACAAAAGAAAAGAATATTTCTCGCCCAACTCCTGTTGCTGGAGCCTGACCTTATCATCATGGACGAGCCCACCAACCACCTTGACCTGACGGCCATTGAATGGTTGGAGAACTATTTGTCGGGTCAAAATATCACCCTCATCATGGTGACCCACGACCGCTACTTCCTCGACAACGTGGCCACGGAGATCATCGAACTGGACCGTGGACAACTTTTCCGCTATAAAGGCAAATACGCTTACTTCCTAGAGAAAAAAGCAGAACGCGAGGAGATCCTGAAAGTGGAGGTGACTAAAGCGCGAAACCTGTTGAAGAAAGAGTTGGAATGGATGCGCCGTCAACCGCGTGCCCGGGGTACGAAAGCAAAGTATCGCGTGGATGCGTATTATGAACTGGAGAAAAAAGCATCTCAAGACCTGAAGAAAGACAGGCTGGAGCTCGACATGAAGGAAGCCCGTCAGGGTGGAAAAATTCTCGAGGTAGAGCATATCTCTAAAAAATATGGCATGTTGCCGATCGTGAACGATTTCTCATATGTGTTCAAAAAGAACGATCGCATTGGTGTTGTGGGCAAGAATGGGATCGGCAAGTCGACATTTCTCGACATGCTCGTTGGCAAAGCGAAACCGGACACCGGCGAAGTAATGCCTGGTCTTACTACGAAATTTGGATATTTCACGCAGGAATCTATCGCACTCAATCCAGCCAATCGCTTGATCGAAGAGGTGAAAGAGATCGCGGAGTTCATTACGCTAGCCGATGGCTCGCAAGTGTCGGCCTCTAAATTCCTCGACATATTTTTGTTTCCTCCGGAAAAGCAATACAACTACATCAGCAAACTGAGCGGGGGAGAGAAGAAGCGGTTGCAATTGTTGAAATTGTTGGTGACCAATCCCAACTTCCTCATCCTCGATGAACCCACGAACGATTTTGACATCGACACCCTCAACGTGTTGGAAGATTTCCTAGAGAAATTTTCGGGATGCCTCTTGCTGGTGAGCCACGACCGTTATTTTATGGATCATCTCGTTGACCAGCTTTTTGTTTTTGAAGGCGACGGAAACATCCGCCTCTTCAATGGCAACTATTCCGACTATCGCGACTGGCTCGATGATCAACAGGCCGCCCCAGAAATGAAACCTGCAAAAGTCGCAGCGCCTGCGGAGCCCGTTTCTGCTCCGGTAAAAAAGAAACTCAGCTACAAGGAAAAGCAAGAGTTTGATGCCCTTCAGCAGGAGATCACCGCGTTGGAAAAAAGAAAAGCCGAATTGGACGGTCATCTCAACGCAGGCAGCAACGATCATCAGCAATTGATCATGTGGGGCGAGGAACTTCAAAAGACCATCGACAACCTGGAAGCTAAGACGCTGCGGTGGCTTGAGCTTTCTGAGCTGATGGAATAATCTCAGTCGGTAGTACTCAATACTAAAGACTCAGGACTCACGACGGTTTTTTGCGGTTAAGTTTTTCTGAATTAAGTTTACTTAACTGCCAAGACTATGAAAGCCTGCGCCACGACGTTCACTTTTATTCTTTGTGTTCTCCAAGCCGAAGCACAACCTGGTCCTTATACATATCCTGCTGCTGCGTTGAAGTTCACTAAAGTTCAGATCGCATCAGAGAGCTTTGAATCCGCGGAGGTATTCGATGTAAACGGAGATGCACACCCCGACATCGTCTCCGGAAGCTATTGGTACAAGGGGCCCGACTTTAAATTCAAATATTTTATTGGTGACGTTCGCCGGGAGGGAGAATACTACGACGACTTCTCCACCATTCCATACGACGTGAACGAGGACGGAAAAATAGATTTCATCACCGGCGGATGGTGGGGTAATAACATCCGTTGGCGGGAAAATCCGGGGAACGAGGGTCCCTGGCCTGAACACGTCATCGCCACAACGGGTAACGTGGAGACCACGCGCGCATGGGACGTAGATGGCGATGGCAAACTGGAGATTGTTCCCAACACACCCGGTAAGCCCCTGTTCTACTATCAGAAGGAAAGCGGACAACCTGCTTTCACGGCTCACAAAGTGATAGACCAACACGGTCATGGCCTCGGCTTTGGCGATGTGAATGGCGACGGGCACGGCGATTTTATTGTCAGCACCGGTTGGGTTGAAGCGCCGGCCACATCAGCGGGTAGCTGGACGTTTCATGCCGAGTTTGACATCGGCCAGGGCAGTGTGCCCATCATCGTCACCGACGTGAACAAAGATGGACTAACCGATTTTATTGTTGGCCACGCCCACGACTACGGGCTGGTTTGGTACGAACAGAAAATGGAGAAACGAGCCCGCCGATGGATCCGACACACCATTGATCTCCTGCACTCACAATTTCACGCGATGCTTTGGACAGACCTTGACAACGATGGCCGCAGCGAACTTATTACAGGTAAACGCTATCGCGCGCATAACGAAAAAGATCCCGGCTCTTTCGATGATATCGGATTGTACTACTTTACCTGGAATGGAGAAAGTTTCACCAAGCAAGTCGTCTCATACGGCCCATTGGGACAAGGAAAGGGAACCGGAATTTATTTTGCAGTGGCCGATGTGGATGGAAATGCCTGGAAAGATATTGTAGTGGCTGGTAAAGACGGGCTGTTTGTGTTTTACAATCATGGATGGGAATAATCTACATTACGGTTGGGCGTTCCTGATCTTACTATTCTTCTTGCCGTATAAAAAATAAATAGCCAACCCGATCAACAGCCAAACGACCAGCCTGATCCAGGTGTCACGGGGAAGGGATATCATCATGGCCACACATGTAATGATGCCCAATATCGGCACAACAGGAACCCAAGGGGTGCGGAACGCGCGGGGCAGGTCCGGCTGTCGGTATCGCAGGATGATCACCCCCAAACATACCATGATGAACGCCAGCAACGTTCCAATGCTCGTCATTTCACCCACGACACGGATGGGAACGAAGCCAGCAAACAGACTAATGAAAAGTCCAAGAAGCATGTTGCCCTTATAGGGCGTTTGAAATTTAGGATGAACATGCGAAAAAAGGTTGGGCAAAAGACCATCGCGGCTCATGGAAAAGAACACACGCGACTGCCCCAGGAGGTCGACAAGGATCACGGAAGTATACCCAATGATGATGGCCAGGATGATGGCCTGTGCCATCCACCCGTACGGCGTTTTTTCGATAGCGATGGCGACAGGCGCTGCGCTGTCTTTAAACTCGGTGTAGTGTGCGAGTCCCGTCATCACAAAGCTGAATACACCAAAGAGCAAAGTGCAGATGATCAGCGAGCCGATGATGCCGATGGGCATGTTACGTTGCGGATTTTTTGCTTCTTGCGCCATGGTGGCCACAATGTCGAAACCGATAAAAACAAAGAACACGACGCCGGCGCCCCGGAAGATGCCGCTCACCCCAAATTCGCCGAACGTGCCGGTGTTTGCCGGAATGTAAGGAACAAAATTGTTGGGGTTGATGTAGTTCCAACCCAGAGCGATAAAAACGATCACCACGCCGATCTTCAGGGAAACGACGATGATGTTATATAAAGCCGATCCTTTTGTACCCCGGATAATAAGCGCCGTGATGAAGACGACGATGAGCACGGCGGGAATATTGATCCACCCTGTAACGACACTCCCGTCCGGAAGGGTCACCGTTTCGAAGGGAGAATGGAGCAGTTGCGCGGGTAGATAGATGTTGTATTTGCTTAGAAACCGAACCAGGTATTGCGACCAACTGATGGCCACGGTCGCGGCACCCACGGAATATTCCAATACAAGGTCCCAGCCGATGATCCATGCGAAAAATTCTCCGAGCGTCGCATACGCATAGGTGTAGGCGCTTCCTGCCACGGGCACCATAGACGCAAACTCCGCGTAACACAAGGCGCTGAAAGCGCAACCTATAGCGGCAATGATGAATGATAGCGTAACGGCAGGTCCGGCGTGATTGGCAGCGGCAATGCCCGTGAGGGAGAAAAGACCAGCACCTATGATCACCCCAATCCCAATGGCGATGAGGTTGATGGCCCCCAGACTTCTTTTCAGGGTTTGTGTACCCGTTTCGGCGGCTTCACGCTGGAGGGCTTCTATGGATTTCCGGATCATGCTAAATGACGTTCGCGGCAAAAATAGTCTATAAAACCGATAGACTTATAATTTTTTTTCATTTTGAATGACAGCGTGCGCAAGTGACGGTGTATGGAAGAATGACAATATTTTGCCTGGCGTGGGGAGGACGGTACTATTTTTTGTTTTTTCTATATTACTCCCTAAATCCTTCTGAATCATGAAGCCTTACTTGTTAATTCTTTTTATGTCTATGACCCTTTATGCTTTCGGCCAGAAAACCATTTCCTTATACGAGGGCCAGATCCCCAACAGCAAACCCAGTGCAGACAAAGAAAAAACCTCGATCCATGACGGGATCACCGTGGTCGATCAGATATCCAAACCCACCCTCAGCATTTATCTGCCCAGTGAAAAATCCGCGACAGGTGCGGCCGTTATTATTTATCCAGGCGGCGGATACTGGGTCAACGCGATAGCCCATGAAGGCGTGGACGTAGCAAAGAAGTTGAATAACATGGGCATTGCTGCCTTCGTCCTTAAGTACAGAATCCCAAGCGATGAAACGATGGAGAATCGCGAAATCGGCCCACTGCAGGATGCACAGCAAGCCATCCTCACGGTTCGGCAGCGTGCACAGGAATGGAAGATCGACCCAAAGCGAATCGGCATCATGGGCTTTTCCGCCGGAGGTCACCTGGCGTCAACGGCAGGTACACACTATACGAGCCCTGTCATTGACAATCCAACCAAAACCAGCTTGCGGCCGGATTTTATGATCTTGGTTTACCCCGTGATCAGCTTCCAGGACAGCATTTGTCACAAGGGATCGCGGGAGCAGCTTATTGGAAAGACGCCTTCCCAGGAAAAAATCAATTGGTATTCCAACGAGTTGCAAGTGACCCCTGACACACCACCCACGTTCCTTGTTCACGCTAGTGACGATGACGTGGTGAAGCCGGAGAACAGCATTGTTTTCTATGAGCACCTTATTCGCCACAAAGTACCGGCCGAATTGCACGTCTACCAAAATGGTGGCCACGGCTTTGGACTCGTCAATAAGACCACCGACGATGTGTGGCTTGATCGCTGCAAAGCATGGCTGTCCGCCAACGGTTGGTTAAAGCAAGTATCTGCAAAATGAACATTCAACACCTGTTATGGAAATCGTAATTACAGACGGTTACACCCTCAATCCCGGTGATCTAGATTGGGGTGAGATACAAGCGTTGGGAAACGTGCACTATCACGACCGAACGGCACCAGAGGACATAACGGACCGATGCCGCCATGCCGAAATCATCGTAACGAATAAAACGCCGATAAACACCCAGATCGTTCAGCAAGCAACTAAACTGAAGCTGATCGCCGTAACGGCTACAGGGTACAACATAATTGACGTTGCCGCTGCACAGGCCAAAGGGATTGCCGTCTGCAACGTGCCAGCTTACGGTACTGATTCTGTGGCGCAACATGCCATAGCGTTAATGCTGGAGCTCACTAATCACGTTGGTGAGAACAGTCTCAGCGTACGCCAGGGCGAGTGGTCCATGGCGAAGGATTGGTGTTACTCGGTCAGTCCATTGATTGAACTCAGCGGGAAGGTTTTCGGGATAGTAGGCTTTGGAAGAATCGGTCAGCGCACGGCCGCTATAGCGGAGGCTTTTGGCATGAAGGTTATTTTCTACAGTCCATCAAAAAAATCATTACCTGTGAAGCAAGTATCACTGGAAGCGCTTTTCCGCGAAAGCGATTTCATATCCCTGCATTGCCCGCTAACGCCAGACAACGTTGGCTCTGTGAACAAGGGCTTGCTTTCGCTCATGAAACCGACGGCGTTTTTGATCAATACCTCACGCGGCCAACTCATCAATGAAATGGATCTGGCCGCAGCATTGACACAAGGAACGTTAAAAGGAGCGGCACTCGACGTACTGAGCCAGGAGCCTCCACCACCGGGTCATCCGCTGACGGGCTTGAAGCAATGTATCATCACACCGCATACGGCCTGGCTCAGTGTGGAGGCACGGAGGAGAATATTGACTACCACCATTGAAAATATAAAGAGCTTTCTCGCGGGCTCACCGAGAAACCTCGTGACCGGGCGATAAGACTACGCTTCAGATACAAGTTATCTTAAAGAACAAGAGACAAGAGGTATACCATAAGCAAAGTTGTAAGACCCATGCCAACCGTAGCCACCGTGTAAACTTTCAGCATGGGCTCCATCGCCACACCACCGAATCGCGAGATCACCCAGAAGTAGGCATCGTTGGCATGCGAGATCATCATAGACCCACCACCCATTGCCAGCACGCACAAGAGTTTACCGTTTTCGGTGTCCATGCCCAATGCCGGAAGCAGCGGAAAAATAAGAGAAGCCGCTGTAAGAATAGCCACCGTGGAGGAACCTTGTGCGGTCTTTAATAAAAATGTCAGCAAAAACGGAAACAAAATGCCGAGGTGCTGGAGCGGAAGTACGTCGCTGAAATGATCGCCGATCTTTGTGGCCGCGAGCACATGGCCAAAGGCTCCGCCAGCACCGATGATTACTAAAATGCCACCAGATTTCTCCACGGCTTCGCGCAGTATGACGGAAACAGTCTCCCGATCGCGATTTCCTTTTCCGATAAAACAAAGTACGATGCCAATGACCAGGGCGATAGAAGGATCACCAACAAACGCGAGGGCTTGAGCGAACGACGAAGTTTGGGTCGGCTTCACCAAAAAAGATTTCAAGCCGATCAGAAATATGGGGACCAGCAAGGGGAGAAGCGATGAAAGGACGTTGTAGTGCTTTGCCGGGATTTTGGCTTCAACGCTTTCAGTCTCTTCGGAAAATGCGGCTGACTTTCCTGCGTATACCGCCCATCCATAGCCAACAAGCATGGCGGGCAAGGCAACGAGGACTCCAAAAAGCAATACTCTCCCAAAATCGACGCCGATGATTCCGGCGGCGGCGGCCGCGCCAGGGTGAGGCGGGATGAGGCAATGCACAGCGTATAGTCCAGTGGCCAGACATACCGAGACCGACGCTGCAGCAAGGCCGGCTTTGCGTGCCAGTGAGTTGCCGAGACCGCTCAGCACGATGAATCCGGAATCGCAAAAGATGGGCATGCCCACAATGAACCCCGTTATGCTCATCGCGAATGCAGCATGACGAGCGCCGACCCTCTTCAAAATGAAGTTTGCTATGGCGGTGGTCCTCCCCGTGCGCTCCAGTATGATCCCCAGGGTGGTTCCCAGCACGATGATAAAGCCCAGCGATTTCATGACCTGGCCAAAACCATCTTTCATGATGCCGAGCACCTCCGTTGCGGGGAGTTGCGCGCCAATACCCAGGAGAACAGAAACCAGGGAAAGCGCAAAGAAAGGATGGACCTTAAGTCTGGTGGTGAGATATACAATAAGGGCAATACCACTCAGCAGGAGTGCGAGCTGAATGTAGAATGGATGGATCATAGCGGATGTACAGGTTACCTAAAAATAAGATTGAAACCGCACTTTTGCCTTATCCGCTGTTTTTTTTATCCTGGAAATAAAGAACTCCGGCTGGAATTTTCTGCCGGAGTTCTGGGAAGATCAGGCATATCGCCAGATATAGCCTTTGGTCTGGTGATGAATGCCACGCGCCACCAGGATGATCTCCTTCTGGCCGCAGCCTGTTTTCTGTGAAGCCTCACGGATGCTTTCGTAATGTCCCATTAGCTTGCCTTTTATGGAGTACTGCTTCACCGGCAGACGGCGCGTATAGCCACCGTAGTTTTTCCATTTCGAGCGGTCTGCCGTTTTTAGATAAGAATCGGCGCGCTCACGGATGAATACCCGCTGACTCTTCTCGCTTTTGGTGACCAGCTTCAGGTTCTTGACACAGTTGTTATAGCCGTCGCCATCTTTGTTGATGACGTACATGCCGTCGTCTTCGTAATTTATTTCACGTACAAAAGTGCTGTAAATCACGCGTCGGGTGTTGAAATAAAATTGATACCCTTCCTTGGATAACGACACGCGTAGATCGATCATGGGTTCGCCGGTCTTGATGTTTCGATTCTTGGCAATCGACTGGCTGAGGATTCTTCCGGCTACAAACTGTTGATTCAGCCGGGGATGTGGAATTACCCTATCGAGTGATTTGATTCTTCCCATATTGGATGCTTTATAAAAGCCTTCGAACCCGGGAATGTCTTTCCACCGTTCACCTTTAATGCTAACGAGGGATTTGTCTTGGAAGGAATACTTTAACTTTGCCATAATAAAATAATTGTTAAAACTGGTTATAGGAATGAATTGAGGCACTGAGGTTTCTAAATCCGCAGATGAAATAGCGAAGCCGATAGCCATCGCCTGCGGGGAAGGAGATAGTGGATTTTTCTCATAAGCAGGTTGGATTAGCGTCGGGACTTTCGGGCTCTATCGCTTGAGGTTCATCGTGGACGGCCAACGAATTGACCTGGCCGATCCATTGATAGTTTACGTCGCGCTGCTTTTTCTTTCTTCCCTGGAGAATTACTTCGGACATAATCTCGGATTCGATCTTGCTGACCAGACCCACCTTGCTGTATAAACTCAGGGTGCGTCGCGCGACGGATGTATTGATCTTTGTCTCCCACCGCAGGTCTGACACGAGTTGCTGAACGGTGAACGGCGCCTTAAATTGAATGATGCTCCGCAAACAAAGGAGACGTAGCGGCGTGATGGGGATGCCATTACTGTTTAGGATTTCTTTTACAATAAGCAGGTTTTTCATAGGTTGGTTATTAGGCATTTCTATTGGTTGTGCAGCGATTATTCTTGTTTATCCAGCCAAACCTCGGGGTAAAAGGCTTTAAGATCTTTGCATATTTTTTTCGCCAGCCACACATCGGTTGTACTTTCATAACTCACCAGGTAATAGCCGTTCCGTTTTCCAAGTTTCGACACGGCGTGTCCTCGAATCAGTTGCTCGGCGACCAGTTTGTCTGCATTGTTTTCGAATCGAAAGGCGCCGATAATGACGTGATAGACCGAGACGCCTTCAGTGCCTTTCCGGGCTTCCTCTATCGCAGAGGCGTCAGATAATCCCGAGACTGGGACGGATAGTGATGGCGAATTTTTTGAGGATGCCGATGTACTGCGGGAAACAGAATCGGCGCGGACGCGTCTTGCGCTATCGATGGCAACGCCGGTCGCTGGATGCCCTCCAGGAATGGGCAAACTCAATCGGATCAGGACTAGCCCCACGACAATGAGCGGAATGGCTACCCGAATAAATTTCAAGGGGCGAGAAGAATCTCTAAAATTCTTTTTTGCCCCCGCAAAAGCAGTTGAACCGTGAGGCGCTTCTTTTAACGTTTTAGAACCATCGTGAGTGATCTCAGAATGCTCCGTGCACGATGACGATGATAAAGCCTCATTGCTGTCATCACACTCGCTGGCTTCCTCAATATTCGCATTCAATTTC